>CAVWGT010000018.1:0-18587 GCA_963754585.1 uncultured Chitinophagaceae bacterium | reverse complement strand
ATCAGTGATCGTAGATAAAACCATTCATAGCCTTGCACTGCATTACAAGGTGCAGGCAAATCCCCGGGAAATAAATCTTTTTTACCTTAAGGACGACATTCGCGAGCGTATAATGAAACAGGAAGATAAATGGAAGGTTGCGGGCACAGATATAAAGTTTTCGCAAGAGGAATTATTACAGGAACTGCAGGAATTTCCAGAAAGATTTAGTCCCAACGTAATTCTCCGCGGTCTTTTCCAGGAAACCATTTTGCCTAATGTAGCGTTTATTGGTGGAGGTGGTGAAATGGCCTATTGGTTGGAGCTTAAAGATCTGTTTGATCACTACGACGTGCCTTTCCCTGTTCTGCTTCTTCGTAACTCTTTTCTTTTCATTGAAGCGAAGTGGCGGGAGAAGATTGCTAAACTTGGATTTAGCATAAATGATATTTTTAAGGAAGAAAGAATTTTAGTAGAAGAAGTTGTCAAAAGAGAGTCGGTAAAACAACTGGAGCTAAACGCTCAAATTGACGAGGTAAATAATTTGTATAAAACTTTCCAGCAGCTGGCATCAGCCGTAGATCATACGTTAATAAAGCATGTTAGTGCTCTCCAGGCGAAAGCGGTGAAACAACTTCAAACCCTGCAAAAAAAGATGTTAAAAGCTGAGAAGCGAAAATTCAGTGATCAACAAAAGCAGGTACATTCACTTAAAAGTAAACTATTCCCTACGAATGGCTTACAGGAACGAGTGGACAACTTTATGCCTTATTATGCCAAATTTGGTAAAGCTTTTATAGATGTAATTTACGCTCATTCTCCCGCCATCGGGCAGGATTTTGTTGTGCTCGAGGAGAATAATATTAATGAGTAAAGAATATCGTTGCTAATACGTATAAACCATTACTGCTGTGGTGGCTTACTCTTCCTCTTCCTTCAGCCGCACTTTAAACAATGAGTTCTCACCTTTGTTATTGGTACTTACCATATGCAATTTAAGCCGGTGGTCTTTATCTGCCTGTATGCAAACCGATTCTATTTTTTGCCCTTTAAACTTTTTGTCGAGGTCAGAAAGGTTGAAGTATTCATTTATCTTAAAACGTTTCCTGCCGATCTTCCTTGTGGCATTTTCTACAATTCCTAAATAACTGTCTCCAAATGCAGCGTCATCAGTTATATTGCCTGCGTTCTCTGAAGAAATGGTAGTAATGAACCAGTCATTTTTATATGAATAGGTGAGTCCGGACAATGCGAGAAACTTGCCCGGTTTCTCTTCCAGCTCGATTTTGATGGAAATATATCTGCCAGGTGCTGATTCTTCCAAAAATCGAGGGAAGTAATAATGATCCGATTCTCTGGTTGTGTTTTATTACCGACGGTTGCATAAAATAAGTTTATCATCCATAACAGTTAATGGCTTCAATATCCAGTTCTTCAAAGCCCGACTGATTTCAGCCTGATTGTAGAACACAGAAAGATCTAATTCTTCGATGGCCCTTGTGTGCAGGTTCATTAAAACTAGCCTTGTTGCTGCCTGTGCCCATTGATCCGGAACCAATTAAAAGAATAAAGGGTATTTTATTGATCTGGATGATGGTAGTAGCGTCAAACTCCGATTGCCGGATCGTTGGCAATGCGGAAAGTTTCGGATGCGGCAAGGTTAATCGTTTCCTGTATTTTCCAACTGCTGTTCATAACAAGAATATACCTGGCATCATCACCCACCAGGTAGAGGTGATCATCAAAAGATTCTATACCGGGACCAGATGAAAAATCTTGTAATGTCTTGGAATCGAGAAATTTAATATTCATAACTGTTGTTCAATTATCAAATTTATTTTCCCAGCCGTTTAATTTGAGTGTGCCTACCTTTTTCATCACTTCAGTTTCAAGGCCTTTTTATATTCAATTACCTTTTGTGCTATGGTCTCGTTAAAGGCGCCGATAATGGTGGCGGCCAGTATACCTGCATTTTTTGAAGCATTTAATGCAACCGTGGCAACCGGTATGCCATTGGGCATTTGTAAAATAGAAAGGATCGAGTCCCAGCCATCGATCGAATTGGACGATCTGATGGGAACTCCTATGACCGGCAGACTTGTAACGGAAGCTACCATTCCCGGCAAATGGGCCGCGCCGCCGGCGCCGGCAATAATCACCACCAGGCCGCGCTCCTTTGCGGTGCTTGGCATAATCAATCATACGTAGAGGCGTGCGATGTGCAGAAACAACAGTCAATTCAAAATCTATTCCAAATTCTTTTAAAATATCAGCAGCATTACTCATAACCTCCAGGTCACTGTCGCTACCCATGATAATACCAACGATCGGGCTCATCATTATTAAATGATTTGAGGTGCAAAGAAAAGACAAAAAAAACAAAAGAACTATTTTGAGCGCGAATGATAATCATTGTGTCAGTCAACAACCTGTAAGTTATAAAACCTACCAATCATTTAACGATGTTGTCCATGTAACCTGAGCAATTCCGTTTCTGCAACCTTAGTATTATAACGGGCGGCGATCAACCTGTCATAACCTTGTTCCAGGCTTATCTGTGCTTCACGTAACTCCAGATTGGTTGAAATGCCCAACCTGAAGCGCTCCAAGGGCAATATTTACATTTTCTTTCGCCAGCAGAATATTCTCCTCTTCCAGTTTTAATAATTTTTTATAAAGCTCATAATCTTTGAAGGCATTGTTCACCTGCACATCTAATTGTGAAACTGGTTTGAATAAATCACTTCCTGTAGCCGGATGTCAAGTTGCGACTGTCTGATTAGTCTCCTCGTATTAAAGCCATTCAAAATCGGCACAGTAACACTCAACCCATAATTTAATCCCCGGTTCTGGTTAAAAAGAGGAGTAAAAGTATTAATAACCTCTGCGTTGTTAACCCGCGAGAAATTGTAAGGCCGAATTAAGCGATAACACCGGTAAAAGGTCTGCCCTGTTTTCTTTTAGTACCAGCCTTGAAATGTCTATATTCTTTTTTGCAAGTAACAAGGATGGATTACTGATCTCCATCTCATTGCGGATAGTACCGAGTTGCAGACCGCTGTTAAATGGTATGCTGTCCGCAACCTCGTAAGACTTGGTTGTAGGAACCCCTGTCAAGCTGGTTAAGCTGTTCCTTTAATTGGGCAATGAGCGTTTGCTGGGTAAATTGTGCTGCTCTTTGCGCATTAAGATCAACTTTAGCCTGCAGCAGTTCGGGTTTTGCGCCCAGGCCAACACTAAACTTTTTATCGGCAAGTTTAACCCGTTCATCATTTATAGATATCTGCTCCTCAATGGCTTTTAACTGTTGTTTCTGCCGAACGATATTGTAATAATTATTGATAACCGCTGCCACAGACGTAACCACTTGTTCTTTAACCGCGATCTCGCCCAGCCTTTGAAATTCTGCCAGTTTGGCTTTGGTAGCAAACATTCTCAATCCATCAAATACCCTCCAGTTCAGGTTTACAGAGGCCGCGAGGTTATTGGATTTAATTCCGTCTCGTTCTCTTACGCTGCCATCGGACAGTTTTTGATTCTGGTTGTTTGAATTCCAAAGCCTGCGACGCTGTTCCGTTCACCGTGGAAGGAAAGCACGCTACTGCATATTCATTATCGATTGCATAAGATGAAGAGTCTATCCGAACTGTTTGGATATCATAGTTATGTTCTTAATGCCGCAGCCGATAGCTTCATCAACGGTTAAAAAGTCCTGCGCCGCTTGCTTCATCACGCAGCATAATAAAACAGGCACCTAATAGATTGTTTCGAAAAAAATCTCATGAATTTATTTTTACGCATCAACTTTAACGGTTACAGTTTCATCCAGTTTGCTTTTCTTCTTGGTAGAAGAAAGGAATGAATACATCGCCGGGATAACAAACAATGTAAGTACCAGGGAGAACATAATACCGCCCACAATTACGATTCCCAACGGCATACGGCTGGTAGATGCGGCACCGAGTGATAACGCCAGTGGCAATGCGCCGAGTGACATGGCAAGGCTGGTCATCAGGATGGGCCGCAACCTGGCCTGTGCGGCAAATACCGCGGCCTCTGTTTTATTCATTCCTTCCAGTCGTTGCTGGTTGGCAAATTCCACGATCAGGATACCGTTTTTTGTTACCAGTCCGATCAGCATGATCATACCGATCTGTGAAAAGATATTGAGCGTCTGGTCCGAACATCCACAGAGTAAGCAAACCACCGGCAATGGCCAGCGGCACGGTGAACATGATGATAAACGGATCAATAAAACTTTCAAACTGTGCGGCCAGAATCAGGAAGATCAGTGCCAGCGCAAGCATGAAGGCAAAGCTGGTATTGCTGGAGCTTTCTGCAAAATCCCTGGATGAACCGGAAAGTGAAGTGGTGAAAGATGGATCCAGCACTTGGTGCAGCAATTTCCTGCATTTCCTTTACTCCATCGCCAATCGTTTTTCCGGGTGCAAGTCCCGCAGAAATGGTGGCCGATTTATACCGGTTGAAGTGATAAATGGTAGGAGGTGTATTGGCCTCCTCGAAAGTTACGAGGTTATCCAGTGATGATGGAAATGCCCGCTAGCATTGCGAACATAAATACCTTTCAGATCCGTTGGATCATCCCGGTCATTGCGTGCCACCTGTCCGATCACCTGGTATTGTTTTCCTTCTTTTGTAAAATATCCGAGCCGTTGATTACTAAGTGCAAGCTGCAAGGTTTGCGAAATATCCTGCACGCTGACACCCAGTTGACTGGCTTTTAACCGGTCAATATTAACGCTCAGTTCCGGTTTATTAAATTTCAGGTCTGCATCCACACCCTGCAAGACCGGGTTTTGTTGGCGTGCTTCCAGAAATTTCGGAAGTGCTTCTCTGATCTTTTCAAAATTGTTATTCTGAATAACAAACTGCACCGGCTGACCACCGCGTCGGTTAACAGAAATGGTTTGTTCCTGGATGGCGAAGGCCCGTCCTTCATTAAATTTGACCAATGTTTTTATTCACCATGTTCACAATTTCCTGCTGTGAGCGGTCGCGCTCTTTCGGGATCCACAAGGGTTACCCGAACAATGCCACTGTTCACGGATCCTGAGCTGAAACCGGGTGCTGTCATGCTCATTACGATTCTTTTTTCCGGAACAGAATCGAGCATAAAACTGGATGAGCCGGTCCATGTATTTATCCATGTAATCGAACGAAGTGCCTTCAGGTGCCGTCACCTGCAAACGGAACTGGCTGCGGTCTTCCATTGGTGCCAGTTCAGACTGTAGCTGGCTGCCGATCCAAACGATAACGCCACCGCAAATGGCGATAATGACAAAGCCTATCCAGCGCACCTTCATAAACCTTCAGCAACAGGTGTTTGTAACCATTTTCCATGCCCACGAAAAAAGGTTCCGTTTTATTATAAAACCAGGAATGTTTTATGCACTTTGCGGGTTAGCTTTACGTTTAGCACCGGTGTAAGGGTAAGTGATACAAAAGCAGAAATCAATACAGCACCGGCTACCACGATACCAAATTCACGGAACAGTCTTCCGACAAAGCCCTGCAGGAATATGATTGGAAGAAAAACCACCGCCAGCGTGATGGAGGTAGAAATTACCGCAAAATAAATTTCTTTGGAACCTTCCTTGGCAGCCTGCCATTTATCCATGCCCTGTTCCATCTTTTTATAAATGTTTTCCGTAACAACAATACCATCATCCACCACCAGGCCTGTTGCCAGTACGATAGCCAGCAGCGTCAAGTACATTGATGGTAAAGCCACAGAGGTACATGATAAAGAATGCGCCGATCAGCGAAACCGGAATATCGATCAGCGGGCGTAAGGCAATGAGCCATCGCGGAAAAACAGATAGATGATGAGCACCACCAGAATAAAAGAAATGAGCAGTGTTTCTTCTACTTCAGAGATCGAATTTTTGATAAACCGGGTCTGATCAAGTGCAATATTCAGTTTGATATCTTTCGGAACTTCTGCTTTGATCTGGTCCATTCGTTTATAAAACTCATTGGAGATGGCAACATAATTGGAGCCGGGTTGCGGAACGATCGCCAGAGCGATCATCGGGATCCTGCTTTCCTTCAAAACACTTTCTTCATTTTCCGGACCGAGAACAGCTTCGCCGATATCTTTTAAACGGATATCGTGAGCCATTTACATTTTTGAGGATGATGTTGTTGAATTCATCTTCCGTATTCAGTCTGCCAAAAGTTCGTACCGACAGTTCGGTGGCATTGCCGGTGATCTTTCCCGGAAGGCAGTTCAACGTTTTCTCGTTGCAGCGCTGCCTGTACATCCAGTGGTGTGAGGCCGTAAGCGCTCAGTTTGACCGGGTCGAACCAGATACGCATGGCATATCGTTTCTCACCCCAGATCTGGATGCTACTCACGCCCGGGAATGGTCTGCAATCGTTCTACCAGCACATTATTCGCATATTCGGTGATCTCCAGCTGGTTGCGGGTATTGCTCTGCACCGTCATGATGATGATGGCATCAGAACTGGCATCGGCTTTTGAAACAACCGGTGGCGCATCAAGGTCATCGGGAAGCGAGCGGGACGGCCTGTGATACTTTATCGCGTACATCATTGGCTGCTGCTTCCAGGTCGATACCGAGGTCAAACTCCACGTTGATATTGCTGGAGCCCTGGCTGCTGGAGGAAGTAATATTTTTGATACCGGCGATACCGTTGATCGCTTTTTCCAGCGGCTCGGTGATCTGCGATTCAATAATGTCGGCATTGGCGCCGGAATAAGTGGTGCGCACACTTACGTTCGGCGGATCGATGGCCGGATAATCCCGGATTCCCAAGAAAATTAAAGCCGATGATCCAAATACAATGATCACAATATTCAGCACGATTGCCAAGACAGGTCTTCGTAAACTGAGTTCTGATATATTCATAAATGTCCCTTAAAGCTATCGGTCGTAGTGAACCAGCTCTGCCGGAAGAATGAGACATGTACATTCCAACAGTTGTAATTTTCATAAGACGTCTTAATTTTAGTAATCCTCTTGCTCACATAATTTTTGATTCCTGGCCTTGAGTATCGCATTGTGTACCTGCTAGTTCGCATACGCAAGCTACGCTAGCCGTGGCTGCAGATGCTGAATCTGCTGGCTGGCATATCGCCCGCTGGGCTTTCTTGGCGGCATTGCTAATCCTGGAAATTTTGATTTTGCCTTCCGGTTTAATGGAAAGCAGACCCGTAGTAACGATGGTATCACCAATCTTTAATGCCACTGATGATCTGCACCTGTGATGAATCTCTGACACCGGTCGTTACGACTACAAATTTGGCGATCCCATTCGTTATAAAGGATCACCTGTTTGTTGCGTACCCCGGGTATAACGGCCTGCGACGGAATCAGCATTGCCTTATCGTCTTTTCCAAAATCCATGATCACTTTTGCAAAAGCACCGGGGATCAGCCTCGCGGTCCTTTGCGTTAACAGCCGCCCTGATCCGGAGGCTGCGATTGTTTTCAGTGATAGTGGCTTCGGTAGCTATACACTTGCAGTATACTTTTTAGTAAGTTCCTTCGGTTGTAAACGTAACGGGCTGGCCCATTGAAACGTTGCTGGTATATTTTTCGGGAATGGTAAATTCCAGTTTAAGCTTTGTCTACCTGTTGGATTGTTGCAATAATTGTTTGGGGAGTAACATAAGCTCCCAGGCTGATGCTTCTTAAGCCAAGGCGGCCATTGAAAGGAGCACGATTTCCGTTTTTTGGATGGCAGTCTGTATCACATCCATATCGGCCTTTAAATTGTTAACATCCAGTCCGCTCAGGTCGTATTCCTGCTGGCTGATACCACTTATCTTCAGCAGTTCGCCCTGGCGTTGCACCGTTTTCTGCGAAATAGATAATTGTACCCGCAGTTTTTGAACTGTGCCTGCAGGTCACCATCAAACAACTTTAACAAGCAGGGTGCCTTTTGCTACGTTGCTTCCTTCGTTTACATTTAGTTGTACCACTCGTCCAGAAACTTCGGGGTGTAATTCGGTAGATTCGAAAGGCATGAGGTTGCCCGGCACTTCGATAGAATTGCTGATGGTGCTTGGCTTTAACAATATAACCTTCCGACGTTACAGGCATGTTCCGCGCTGGATGCCGACAGCTGCAGGGATTGACTTTTCGGGGGTCTTTCTTTGACGAGCATGCCATGAACAACAAGCTGAAAGAACAGAAAGAACGAATTGCATTTTTCATATAAACGGTAACCGGTTAATAATTTAAGTGCGTTTAATAACTTACCCTGTTAATAACTAGTTGCAATGCCGAAACTTTGCAGTAAACCGTACGCAACCAGCAATAATCTGCTAAATCCTAAAAGCTAATCTACAGTCCATTCTGAGGTAGATGCAGGTAATAACTTTAAGTTTTGATTTCACTGCCAAGCGCCTTTCGTATCAGATCCCTGGCTGATCGCCTACCAGCGTTACATGACCCATTTTTCTGCCGGGTTTGGTTTGTCTTTTTCCATAAAGGTGAACGTAGGTGTTTTCCATCGCCAGCACGTCTCCTGCAATCCCTTCGTATTTCACGTCGCCGCTGTACTACCCTTTTCCCCGATCAGGTTTACGAGCGCAGAATGTTTGATGATGGCTGTATTTCCAAGAGGGTAACCCAGTATGATCCGCCATAGCATATCATACTGCGAACAAAAATTGGCCTCGATGGTGTGATGCCCACTATTATGTACCCTTGGCGCAGTTTCATTAACATACACTACCTGGTCCCTGTCGACCAGTAACTCCACGGCAAAAAACCCGGGGACTGTCAAGCCTTCGCCACCTTCAGGCGATTGCTTCAATTCGCCAAATGGTGTTTTTCAGGCAGACCAGCCGGACAAACCTGGTAATCCAGCAGATTCAGTACCGGGTCAAATATCATCTCCACGGGTGGGTAAAAAGCGTATCGCCCTGTATTCACTTACTGCGGTAATAACCGAAATTTCTTTATGAAATCGTTACCAGTTTTTCTAGTATGCCTGGTTCGTCAAAGCCGTCGATGATATCTGTCCGCGTTTTTAATGATCGCCACTCCCGTCCATCATAGCCGCCTTCCGCCAAGCTTCTGTACTGCGGGAAGAAAGGCCAGATTGTTGCTGCAACTCGTGCTTGTTCTTGAAGAACCTATGTATGCCGCCGTGGGAATCTCCTGGTTCTCGTAAAAAGTCTTTCTGTAAGGATTTTGTTCTTAATAATCCGCAGCGTTGCGGGACGCGGGAAAACTTTTGACACCCTCCGCTTCCAAGTTTTTCCAGCGCCTCAATATTTACCGATTCGATTTCGATGGTAAGTGCATCAAGCCCTTTGCCGAACTTGTAGACATCATCGATAGTTGCGGATATCTCCCTGCACAAAATGATGGCACAGGTGGGCTGCGGGGCATTCCGGATCATTTTCCATAACATAAGTCTCAACCGGATAATTCGCTGCCTGCTGGAGTAACATCCTGCCCAGCTGTCCTCCACCCAGAATGCCCGTCTTTTGCATAAGTTCTTGAATTGGGCAGTGAAGATAGAGAAAGTTCAAAGTTCAACGTTCAAAGTTCAAACGCTTGGTTCCTGGACATTGATGCTAGTTCACTTTGAAGCTTTAAACTTTGAACTTTAAACATTTTTTACCTTTGCCCCGCTAAATAATCCATTAAAATATATTATGCTGAGCCTTCGTTGTGAGAATAACCGCCATGGTTATGATAAAACGTTTTTATTTTCTTTCAATAATTTTCGCATTCTTTTTAAACTCTGTCGGCACAAAACGCTGCCGTTCCCTACAATTTCATCGACTACCAGAAATCAATTCCCAAGATCACTGATTTTCTGAAACGGAAACAGGATACACTTGATGAAACAATTCCAGAAGCCAAGGGCCTGGAATGGCCGGCAAAATATCTGTACATCCGCTCTTTCAAATATGACAGCCAGCTGGAAGTATGGGTAAAAAATGACCGCAAGAGCAACCATACAAATTATTTAAAACGTACAAGATCTGTGCATTGGCAGGCACACTTGGTCCGAAGCGGATGGAGGGTGATTACCAGGTGCCTGAAGGGTTTTACCACATCAATGAATTTAACCCTAACAGTTCATATCATTTGTCTCTTGGCATTAAATTATCCCAATATGTCCGACAGGATGCTGAGTGATTCGATTGCAGCCGGGCGGTGATATTTATATTCATGGCAGCTGTGTTACTACCGGGTGTATTCCCATAACCAACCAGCAGATCGAAGAGCTATACATCCTGGCCGCATATGCCAAAAACCAGGGGCAGGATTTTATCCCTGTTCATATTTTCCCCATCGACTTTAATAACAGCAAGAGCGAAGACTATCTTAAAAAATATCTGCAGACTTTTTCTGAATATGCCGCTTTCGAAGCAAAAATGAAAAATGCTTTTTATTATTTTGAGAAATACAAACAGGTGCCGACGATCCTGATAAACGAGAAGGGCGAATACCTTATTGATGATGAAGCCTTGCCAAAGCCGAAGATTGAAATTGTAAAAAAACCATATGTCAAGAAGAAGAGAACCTATGCAGAGTTTGATGAAAAAGATATTCCGGCTGTTGTAAACAACTTACCCGTATATCCTGGCGGTAACGATGCCTTCCAGGCGCTGTTAAAGAAAATGAATACCGATCTTTCAATCTACCTGACTAAAGAAATCAAGACAGTGTATGTGCAAATAGAATTTATTATTGACAAAGAAGGCAATGTGATAAACCCCAGGATCATCAGGGGTGGCAATGATGAGATCAATGATCATATCCTCGAGCATTTTTGAAGCCATGCCAAAATGGACCCCGGCTATCAGGCAGGAAAAAAATGTTCCGATCAAATTAAAACAAACCGTTGTTATAGACGCTGCACCCTGAGTGGGCGTTTACAATTCACTTACCTGAACATTCAGGATACCTGCAAAAATTTCGGCTGTGTACCCTGGGTTTTCGTTCGCGAACCTGGTGTTTTCATTTTCATCTGTTGAACCAATGTTTGACTGGGTGATGATGATAGTTACATCCTTAAAAAGAGGAAGAACAATCTGGTTAAATAATTTGCCGGTAAATTGAACATCAATTTTTGCATTAGTAAAATTAGTGTCAGTGCGCACGATATCCCTTGCATCAAGCCACGAATTATTGATGCCGCTTTCAGGTGAGGAAACCACTCACAATTACGCTTAATAATAACGCTCCCGCACACACGATCTGCGCATTGTAGTAGGGTAATGACCTTACCGGTTTATCATGCAACATCCATTCAACCTCGGTGAAAAAATTATTAAGCTCATTAAGTGTTTGCTGCCTGTTTTGTGAAAGCAACTCACCTGCAAGATTTACATAACGGGTTTTAACGATTTCAAACTCGTCGAGGGCGAGTTTAGTATCGTTGTTATAAAATGATGCTGTTACCGATTCCAGTAAGACAGTATCATAATTACTTGCCGACAGTGATAAAATAAACTGTTCCCCGGTATGTGCTGCGATTGAACTAATAACCTCGTGTATGCCAGCTGTGTCATTGATGCCCGACGCGTTAAACGAAAATACTTTGATGGTCACTAATATTATTCAGGTTAAAAACAGGGTTATCATAAGAAGGGTCAAGATAGTATTTTTATTTTAATGGATGCTAAGTCCCAGGCAGATAGGTGTTAATTTGGTTGTTGTATAAAATAATTAAACGCTTACATTTGTTACATAAACTACCGCAGCATGATCAACAGAAAAGTTTTTACGCTTGACGAATTTACAATCCAGCAAATGAGGGATTTTCCGGGGCTACCGGTCAGCTTAGCGGTTTGTTGAGAGATATCGGACTTGCTGCAAAACGTGTGAATGTTGAAGTAAATAAAGCCGGGCTGGTCGATATCCTAGGCGAAATTGGCAGGGAAAATGTACAGGGTGAGACAGTACAGAAACTGGACGAGTTTGCAAACAACCAGTTTATCGGGGTATTGCATCATGGTATTCACTGCTCAGGAGTTGGCAGTGAAGAAAATGATGATATTGTTGTTTTTGATGATGAACTTAGTAATAAAAGTAAGTACGTGCTGTTGATGGACCCACTGGACGGGAGTGGCAATATAGACGTGAATGTTTCTATAGGAACAATCTTCAGTGTTTATAAAAGAGTTTCGGAACTGGGTAAACCTTGTACCATTGACGACTTCTTGCAACCGGGTCACCAGCAGGTTGCTGCCGGGTATATTATCTACGGTTCCAGTACCATGATGGTTTATGCAACAAGGCTAGGCGTTAATGGATTTACACTGGATCCCTCGGTAGGCGAGTTTTGCCTGAGTCACCCAAATATTCAAACTCCTCCAGATGGCAGGATCTATTCTGTAAATCATGGAAACTTCTGGCAGTACCAGGAAAAAGTCCGGTCATATATTCATGCCTGCCAGCGGAAGAACAAAACAAACGGCGGTCCCTATACCCAGCGATATATCGGCAGTATGGTTGCAGATGTACATCGCAATCTAATCAAGGGCGGAATGTTTATGTATCCGGGTACTACTGACAAGCCTAACGGTAAATTGCGCTTGTTATATGAGTGCAACCCGCTTGCTTTCATGATCGAAAGATCAGGCGGCAAAGCAACAGATGGTGTTACCAGGATACTTGACCTGCAACCAACAGAGCTTCACCAGCGCTCACCTTTTTTATCGGCAGCATGAATATGATGCTGGAGCTGGAGGCGCATCTCAGCGGTGAAGTCTCAGCTACTTAGATCCACTTACCCGAAATAGTTTTAGCATTTTCCTGCATCAACTGGTACAAAAATTGAACCTTATGCTTATATGATGGTCTATATGCGTTCACCCATTTTATTGATAGCCCTTGTTATTACCTGCACCCTCTCGGCTGCGCCAATATCAAATGTTTCCACTGACATTCCACTGGCAGAACATTGCGTTTTAACCAGTAACAAATTCGCAAAGATTGAAGACGAGATATTATTTTACGTCAATGATTACCGCGTAAAAAAAGGCCTGCCCGCCTTGCAGATGAGTGCTGAAATTTCGGTTGAAGCCGAAAAACACAGTGCGGATATGGCGTCTAACAAAATGGCTTTTGGGCACGATGGCTTCGAAGAAAGAGTTAAAATAATATCCAAAAAAATCGGCGTTTTGCAGTCATCAGCAGAAAATGTAGCCTACGGAAATCTTTCCCCTAAAGAAGTGGTTGACATCTGGTTGAAAAGTCCTGGTCACCGCAAAAACATTGAGGGCAAATACAACCTTACTGGCATTGGAATCGCCACCGGCAAAAATGATGTCATCTTTTTCACACAGATATTCGGAACAAAATGAAGACTATCAAGGTGCCGCCTTGCCGAAGATGAAAAATGCGACATTTATTATAATCACAGAGCCCACGGAGACGGCACGGAGCTCAAAAAGAGCGTTTGAGTGCATGGCATGCAGTTTCTATTGATAATTGAGCTCTGTAGTTTTTTTGTGCCTGCTTGTTATCCTTGCGGCTTTGACGTCAGGCTGAAACCATATTAATCAAAGAGAAGATTATTTTCCGAGAAATATATATTATCCCCAGGGAGAACCCCCCCCGGCAGGGCTGTTGTGAGTATAGAAATTAAGAGTGAGTCGTGGGTACACCCCGGCACGGGTGGCCTGATCATAGCATTTCAGAGTTAGTCTTAGTGTAACCCCGGCAAGGGTGGCGTGATCATAGAAAATTTAAGAGCTAGTTGTAGTGTAACCCCGGCAGGGGTGGCATGATTATAGAAAATTTAAGAGCTAGTTGTAGTGTAACCCCGGCAGGGGTGGCAGGATTATAGAAAATTTAGGGGTTAGTTGTGGTGTAACCCCGGCAGGGGTGGCATGATAGATTTGGACTTTGCAAAATAATCTAGCATTTACATCGTGATATCCGCGTTTATTATCCAGCTAAGGTACTATATCCATTATCAAACTCTTGTTATTTAATCCCTGCCGGTTTTGACTGAACAACGTGATTTTTATATAATAATATCACCACTGGCTTGGTTAGAACTTTATACCTGGCCATTATCAGCAATCGGCACAATTGCAGCGTTATAAAAACCATCTCCAGCCTGCGGTAGAAGTTCTCAGCCTGACAGCTATGTACTCTTGGATAATCTCAACGTCGCATTCTTGATGTCTGCATGGTGACTTTGGCTAAATACAGCTCATCGCTTTTACCTATCTTGCAATTCATGAAAACAATTATTTCGGTAAAGGACCTTACTAAAAAATATGGAGATTTTGAAGCAGTAAAAGGTATCAGCTTTGATGTGTACGAAGGGGAGATATTTGGCTTGCTAGGCCCCAACGGCGCTGGCAAATCAACCACCCTAGAAATCATTGAGACTTTGCGTGAGAAAACCAGTGGGGTAGTTACGGTAAATGGTATTGACCTTGAGGATTCGCCAGACAAAATAAAGGAAATCATCGGTGTGCAATTGCAGGCTTCCGGTTATTACCCGGGACTAAAACTCACGGAACTTATTGATCTGTTCGCCGGTCTGTATAACCAGGATGTAGTACCGATGGAACTGCTTGCGCTGGTGAACCTGCAGGACAAGGCGAAAGCAAAATACAAAGAACTCAGTGGTGGTCAGAAGCAACGTTTCTCGATTGCTACCACGTTAATTAATAAGCCACTAATTATTTTTCTGGATGAACCAACAACAGGTCTCGATCCACAAGCTCGCAGAAATCTTTGGGACCTTATTATCGACATTCGTTCTAAAGGTACCACTGTTATTATCACTACGCATTATATGGATGAGGCCGAAGTTTTATGCGATCGGGTTGCGATCATAGATTCAGGAAAGATTGTTGCAATTGATTCGCCGCATAATCTAATAGATAACCTGGTGGCTTCTGGTTTTGAAAGGAAAAAAGAAGTAAAACAGGCAAACCTAGAAGACGTTTTTATACAATTAACAGGGAAAGAATTTAGGGAGGAATAACTTTTACATTAATCTTTTACTAATGTCCATTGATTACAACTTACAGTACCCGATCGGAAAGTTTGCAGACCAGCCTTTGGCTGATCAATTAAAATATTCGGAAGAAGTTAAGGTAAAACTTATCCGGGATATCAAGTTTTTACCTACGTTGATGGAAAGTGCTGTGGAGAATCTTGATGCTGAACAACTGCATACTGCTTACCGCCCCGCAGGTTGGACAATTCACCAGGTTGTACATCACGTGGCAGACAGCCATATGAATGCTTATATCCGCTGCAAACTTGCGCTTACGGAAGAAAACCCCGTAATAAAACCTTATGATGAAGCCGCATGGGCAATGTTAAGCGACACCACTAACCTGCCCGTGAACGTTTCCCTAACCCTATTGCACGCCCTTCACGCCAGGTGGGCGAAGCTTCTAGCTAATATCACTGAAGATGAATGGGATAGAACTGTCTATCACCCGCAACATCAACAAACTTATAGTCTGTGGTACCTGCTTGGCACCTACTCCTGGCACGGTAAGCACCACGCTGGCTCACATCAACTCACTGCGCGACAGGATGGGCTGGGACAGGTCAAAATGGCAAATATTTGTAAACACTCAATAATAAAATCTATGAGTGACCTAGCCGGAATACACTTGTCATCGGAGTACATTAACAAACATATTTATATTACCGAAGGAGAGACCGCTGCCAACGTAAAGATGGCGTAATAGTGGATCCGTATTTTGTAGTGGAGCTGCCGACAGCCGCAACCGCGTTTGCACTTGACCCGAGAGAATAAGGTAGTATCTGGTAAGACAATACCGTCACCCCATTCAATCGCCTCACTCGAAACGCGTGGCGGATTTGTAGATGAGGGTGAAGCATTTGATGTAGCAATGAAACGTGAATTGCTGGAAGAAACAGGGTACGAGTTCGACAACGTGGGATACCTCGGTAAGTTTGCCGCGAACCCCGGTGTGCTTAACAACTACACCGAAATGTTTTTTGCAAGCGGCGGCGAAAAAGATCGCGGCGCAGGCACTGGATGCAAACGAAGAGATAGAAATAGTGGAATTACCGATCGAGGAACTCGTTGAACAGGTATTGAAAGCGCAAAAGATCGTTCAGGCGGTGCACGTGAACTGTATCTTTTTCGCTTTGTTAAAAATGGGCAAAATGAAGATTGACCGTTGATAGAAGGCCTTGCAGTTTACCGCTAATTAGGCGCCATTTTGGGATTTCAAATATCAGCCTGGATCTTTATCACGAGGTTTGAATACTGGGTTAGGGAGGAAAATTCTCCAGACTATTTGTGGTTACTTTTCCAGGGTAACTTCGCCCACTACAAATACACTGCCGCACACGAGGATAACATCATCTTTATCGGCGTGAGAAAGCGCGATTTTAATGCGGTATTAACGTCAGGGATAGTGCTTTCCCGGTCCAGACCGGCATGTTTGCCTTTCTCGAACAACTCCATTTCCGGTAATGCCCGCGGTATTTGAGATCGGGTGAAATAATAAGGGGGCCGTTTTTGGGAGGAAAGTTAACACTGTATCTACCTCTTTGTCCTTCACCATCCCTATCACAATCCTCAAGTGGTGGTAGCTGGTACAACTCCAGCTGATCGGCGATGGCTTTAATGCCGGCTTCATTGTGACCGACATCCAATATCACTGCAGGATGTCACGAATAATATCCCAACGACCATAAAGCCCGGTAAGTTTTTTTCGTTTTTGCAGAGCGCTATGAACTACGGTCTCCCTGGTAACTGTCCATCCCTTGTGCTGCAATAATGGAAACTGGCTTCCGAGACAGTAACCAGATTTTTTGTCTGATACATGCCCGCCAGGTCCAGCGCGATAAAATTCTTTATCATCAGGATGCGCACTGATTGACTTCCGCGACTAATTTATGGCTGTTTAAATGTCCATCCGGCAACAAATCTTTTTTCACTGGCAAAGACCAGAGGGGCGTGGTCTCTTGAAGCTTTGTCATCAAAAACCTTGTCAGAGGCGGGTTGACGCTCACCGATCACTACTGGCACGCCGGTCTTATTATGCCCGCTTTTTCATCAGCTATTTTTTCCATCGTATCACCGAGCATATTCATATGATCGCGCAGCTGATGTTGGTGATGATGGAGAGCTTAGGAGTAATTACATTGGTGCTATCCAGCCTGCCCCCGAGGCCTACCTCAATAATCGCGATGTCTACCTTGGCCTGCAAGAAATATTGAAAAGCCATAGCGACGGTGATCTCGAAGAATGAGGGCGACATTTCTTTAATTAATGGTTTAAGGCCGTTCTGATAAAATCGACTACAAATGATTCGGGATCATTTGCCATTGACCTTAATCCGCTCGCGGAAATCTTTTAGATGAGGGGAGGTGTAAAGGCCCGTTTTGTAACCTGCCGCTTGAATAATCCCGCAAGCATACGGCTCGTTGATCCCTTACCGTTAGTGCCTGCAATATGTACGGATTTGAATTTTCCCTGCGGATTGCCCAGGTGACCTCGCATAACTAGTATGGTGTATTGTTAGATCGGCTTTAAAGGCTGATGCCCCTATCCTGCTAACATTGGCAGCTGCGCATAAATATATTCGAGTGTTTGCTGGTAAGTCATGATAGTCGAACGCCATAATTTAAAGTTGAAGTTACAATGATTGTCATACATCACGATCTTACTGATAATTAAAAAAACCGCCCGGTCATTTATAATTAGCAAGGTGTTGTTATCGGCCGAAAGCTGATAGCTGATTAATTCTGAATCCTGAAATTAAAAATGATGGTGCCCGGAAGTCTCTTCTTCCCCAGGATTGAATTTTATCAGCAGAGCCTTCCGGTTGGCGATGGATTTAAGTGTGGCAGCCGGAGGTAGTGGAGCCTCTTGGCTCATACACTGCAGCTATAACTCGACCGCTTTCATCAACCCTGATATTGACCGCTATTTTCGCGTTCTCGTTAAAATCGTCTTCAAAAGAAGGGAGGCTGGTAATATGCCTTCCCTGCAAACCGCGTGAGATGGCCACACCCGAATTGCCCCTTCCACCACCTTCATAATTTTTACTATTGGGGTCACCGCCTGGGCGCCCTGGTCGCCCGTCCGCCAACAGCGATGCCTTCACTGCCGCCTTTTTTGTAAGTGTCTGCCTCGTTGCCCCGTACCGGTGCCATTCACTCCTTTAAAAACAGCCTTCGGCTTTTGAGTACAGGGGCTGGCGTTTCCACCGGCTGTACTGCTTTGGGAGCCTTAGTTTTTACCAGTTCTTTTTCCGGGATCCTTGTTGCCTCCGGTGTAACCACCGGTGGTTTTTTTACGCCGGAGCGTGTCATTTTTGTCATCGTCTGTCTCTACTTCCTTAACAGGTGTATTATCGGTCACAGCCGCTCTGGGGGCGTGTATTTTGCTGCCGTTCCACGGGAGCCGGTGGGCCTGGTCGTAGGGCTGATCGTTTACCCGAGCCCTGCATCACTGCTGCCGAGGTTCACTTCAATGCCATCTTCAATGAGTGGCTGTGGAAAAACCGGTGTAGTCCACTTGACAAATAAGAAAATTATAACATGCAAAGGCAAATGACAGGCGTGTAACTACCGGCCCGCATGTTTTTGTTTGATTCAAAGTTTGATGTCATGTTTTGCGGCTTTCGCA
>CAVWGT010000017.1:0-17752 GCA_963754585.1 uncultured Chitinophagaceae bacterium | reverse complement strand
TTTTCCTGTTGGCCGAGAGGTTTCTACGAAACGGCGAGTTCAAAGGTGAAGATGTATATTCCTTATACGAAGAATTCGTCAATACTACTGTTAAGGGTAAATTTTCATTAGAACATGCAGGTGGCACCAAGCAACTCGATACGCTTCTAATGGAATACCGGGGTATTCTCAAAAGAATAGCAATTCAAATCCTGGAACAGAACAGTGAAAAAATTACTGTAACTGCGCATCAGGAACTTGACTCCAACAAAAAGCTACATTCTATACCAGAGCAGGACCTTGACGAAAAAATCAAGCAAGAAGTCGATGCGTTTGTCAGCCAAAACGTTATCAGGCTTGACAAAGCGAAAAAAATACCGAAAAGCATTCTTAATTGCTATTTTTTCGATTACAGGGGAAATAGCTGGCGTTTTCGCGACAACAATATCCTCTATTACCTAGCTGCTGAGACCTATTTTGATATAATCAGGGATGAAATTTTTGAGATTGACCAAATAAATCACGCTCGTTTATATCAAAAAATCAAGGATTTATCGGCAATTCCGATTCATCCCATCATCATTGAGTTTCTATTAAAAAAATTGAAAAGTTCCGGCGAAAACTCAATTGCCGATCCATCAGGCGATGACGAAATGCTCAATGAGCATACCTTATCAGCCGCCCAGACTGCTACCGTCTTCAGGGAACTCATCGATCAAGGATTTTTATTCAATTTCACCCGCCAAGAACAACTTATTGGACTTGATAAGAAAAAAATAAATGTCGATGTCTTTATCGGTATCCTTTTTCTACAACTCAACTCAGGGAGTTACAGGAAGATAGAATATTTTTTTAAAAGACTTTTTTGGTATGTAAGCGCTGTCAAAGCAATAGACCAAAATTTATATCACATTATAAAACGATTTTGCAAAGAAATAAAAATTCACTCTTACGAATTACGGAGGATGAATTTCAAGGGATTTAATTTCGACAAATCTGAATTTAAGGATTTGAAGATCATTCAAAGTAAATTTTTCGACACTAGACTTAATAACATTAAATTTGAAGGCGAAAATGATTTTTATTTGGTTGATTTTCAAGGAACGAATTTGACGAACATAGAGGGTCGTCTACGGTTCGATTCGAGTGTATTTAATGATGTGGAGATTAACAATTCTAACCAAACTCTAAAAATTGTTTTTAGAAGATGCTTGGTGCAAAAGGTCAATATAGTTTCGTCAAACCGATCTGCGGCAAATAACATAGAGATAGTCTTCCAAAACTGTGACATTCGGCAATTGTCCATCACTGAATCAAAAATTGATTCAGTGGAGTTGATTGAATGTATTCTAGATACCATCGACTTTGGCAAGTCAACGATCAAGAGGCTGATAATCGACAGAAGCTTCAGCAGATCACAGAGGTATTACAATACCTCCGACCCAACTTTGATCAAAATCATTGAACCACGTAATCTGAACTTGACCGATGAGCAGGGAGAAGAACCATTCCCTGATTTTTCTCAGTTGTATGGAATATTGTGACAGTAACAGCGATTTATTAGAGCTGATTTGTTATGTTGACCTCCCCCCGGAAAACTGGACAGTGAATTATTAGAGAAATCCGGGCATGAGGTCCTCCCTGGTTTTCAGACGGTTGAAAGTAGAGTTTCCGGTGTTTCTTGATGTAAATTAACAAATTCTTTTGGGGTTAAATCATTCAGCGCGCTGTGCGGTCTGAAATGGTTGTATTCCCACCGAAAGTCTTCGATTTTTCTTCTGACGTCGTCCAAAGATAAGAACCAATTAACCGAAAGGCATTCATCCCTAAACTTTCCATTAAATGATTCAACATATGGATTGTCCGTTGGTTTTCCTGGTCTTGAGAAGTCGAGCGTTACCCCATTTGAATATGCCCATAAGTCCATTTCTTTTGAGATAAATTCGCTTCCATTATCGCATTGAATTCGTTCTGGTAAACATCCTTCAACCAAGCAAATTCGGCTTAATTCAGCAGCAACATCAATCCCTTTTAGCGATTTTCCGGTATCCGGCCTACCAACTACATATTTGTTAACTGTTGAATATTGTTAAAGTTTTGCGGGTACAGATCGGTGATGTTTTTATGGTTAATTGTCGAGATGTTTGTCAGGGTGTTTTTTAGCCAATTGTAGGGATTGACGTTGTGTTTTTTGCAGATAGCAAAGAAGGAGTAGATCATGGCAGCCCGCTGTGCTGCTTCGTGTGATCCGGCAAAAAGGTAATTTTTTCGGCCCAGGGCCAACGGGCGTATGGAATTTTCGATTTGATTATTATCGATCAACAGATTCCCATCATATAAATACGCACTGAGTGCATCCCAGCGGCCATAACTGTACTGCATCGCTTTTCCGATCTGGCTTTTTGGGAGTGTACTTTTAATTTGTTCAAAGATCCATTTTCCCAGCTCGTTGATAACCGGAAGGGATTCTGTCAGCCGCAGCTCTTTGATTTCGTCAGCATCCAGCATCTGCTGGCTGGCCTTCCGCTCCACAGCGTACAGCTGCTGGATCATTGATAGTGCTTTTTGCGCTCTGGTTTTGTCATTATCCAGGGCTCGTTCAAATTCTCTTCGCGCATGCGCCCAGCAAGCCAGATGGGTAACGTCCTTGCGTTTTCCGTGCTTTTCGTAAACTGCATACCCATCCGTCTGCAGATAGCCTTTGAAGCTTTCTAACATCGTTTTCGCACCTGCTGATCCTCTTGTCGGCTGGTAATCAAAGAGAACCACACCATCCAAAGGGCTGTGGTAGACCCAATAGTATCCCTGATGACAAGCGCCTTTCTTGTCACTTTCCAGTACTTTAATCGGACTTTCATCCACCTGCCAATAGCCCTTCGATTTCATATCGAAGACCAGTTGCTCGTAAAGCGGTTCCAGCTTGATCAAGGCTTCTTTGGTCCAGCCTTCAAGGGTTGAAGATGCGATCTGGATATCTTCTCTGGCAAAGCGCTGTTTCTGCCGGTAAAGCGGGAGATGGTCTTGGTATTTATCGGTTAAAATGCTGGCAAGAAGTCCGGCAGATGGTATTCCTTTATCAATGACCCGCTCTGGAAGCTGACCGATTTTGACCCCTTCACCATTTTTAGGCGCATATTTATAGCGGATATATCTTTTGATCAAAAAGCGGGCAGGTTCATAATCGAGCTCTTCGGTAACTTCCTTGCCGATGCAGACCATTTCCGAAAGATCACCTGTAGGATAAATTTCGATCTCTTCGACAGGTAAATGCGATGGCAGTGCTGCACGGCCTTTATGGTTAGGCCTTTTACGGATATAACTGATTTTTTCTTGCAGGATTTCTTCTTGTACAGCAATCTGCTCGCACAGCCGCTTCAAAGGGAAGCGCAATCTGGGCCGGATCGCCTTCGAAGCGTTCGCGTTTCTGGCCAAACTGCATCCGTTTGTACATCTCTACCTGAGATTCCAGGTATGCGTTCTGCTGGGTTAAACCAGATATCTGCTGATCCCGTTCTTTTAAAAGAGCGAGCAGTTGATCTTTATCCAAGCGTTTCCAGAGGGGGCGTTTGCATACCTAAAAGTACAAAAAAACAGCCTTTCAAGCTAGCAAAAGCACTTATTGTTGTAAAACAAAACGCTTTCTATGACTGCTTTTCAGTACCTGGATTCCCTCGATCATCAGCACCAGCTCGCTCCAGGAAATACTTCCGGATCCGGCTTTTTAGGTGTGGGAAAGGTGCCACTTTCCAGTCTTTTATGGTAAAGTACAAAGCCTCCCGGCTCCCAATGCAGCATTTTTAAATGGGTGCGTCTTCGGTTTAGAAAGATAAATACTTCGCCACTGGTGGCCACTCTTCCTAGCTCGGAATCTACCAGACCACAGAGTCCGTCAAAACCTTTGCGCATATCACAATCGCCACGGTAAAGATAATATTGGTGGGATGAACCCAGGCTAAACATCAGTAAAGCCGGATCAGTTGGGAGAGCACAGCCAGATCGCTGCCCTGATAATTTACTTTCACGCCATTTGGATAAATGACCTCATACGCATTGTCTGTGGCTGAACGGTGGGCGGGTATATGAACAAAGCCTGTCGCTTTTTCAACCAACTTCTCTTTTCCCACCCAATAGCCAAATTTAGCTACCGTGATGCCATGCGGTTTGCAAAATTCACTTTGACTCAGGCCGCTTTTACGCCACTGCCTTACTAATTTGAACATTTCTTCTGACTGATCCATATTTCATTATGTTTCTGTCAAAAGTAATCAAGCGATTATTGTCAAAAAATATGCACTTGGTAGGCTGGATACTTTGCAACAGTTATACAGGGTTTTGGAACAAATCCCGAATCCTATTCTGGTTCGATTTTACCAACGGAATTTCCTGTCGATAAAGATGCGGGAAGTGGTATTGCACCAAATTCTGTGGCTGGAAGTGGAGTTTCGCCTTCGGGCGTCAACCATGGTAATGAGGTAGATTTAAAAATCCGCAAACGAGTCTGGTGGATCCTCATGCTGGCACTGGCAAAGTTCCATCGTCAGTAGCAGGAAGCGGGATATCTCCTTCAATTACTGATCACGGAAATTTTCCGGGTTATTCCGGAAGTGTTTTATCAGATGAACCTTCTATACAGTCGGTTCCTGCACATGGCAATGCTTTTTTGCCTTATTCATTCGATCATTTGTATGAGCAGGATTTGAATAGGGTTTTAAAAGAAATAGCTCATTTCGAAAGCATTCCGCAGTTGCCAATTGCGGCACCAACTAAAAGCGATGCTTCCTTCTATTTTCTGAGAGGACATCAGCCAACCTATTCGAATTTTGACTTTTTACCTAAAACATTTTCACCATTTTCAGGAAATGGAATTCAGGTAGGATCGGATCGGAGTCAGCTTGCTAATGTGGCCAACACAAAAGGAAGTGTGATTCCGTTTGACGTCAATCTGATCAAAAAGGATTTTCCGATTTTACAGGAACGTGTGAATGGAAAGCCGCTAATTTGGCTGGATAATGCCGCGACGACGCAGAAACCAAAACAGGTTATTGACCGTGTCAGTTATTTTTATCGAGCACGAAAATTCCAATATTCATCGTGCAGCTCATGAACTTGCAGCACGTGCAACGGACGCTTATGAAGGTGCACGGGAGAAAGTACGAGCATTTATTAATGCAGGATCTGTGAATGAAGTTGTATTTGTCCGCGGTACTACGGAAGCGATCAATCTTGGTGGCGAAAACATGGGGCGATCAAAATTTGAGCGCAGGTGATGAAATCATCGTAAGTCATCTTGAACACCACGCCAACATCGTTCCCTGGAAACAACTGGCGGATAAAAAGGGATTGAAACTCAGGGTCATTCCGGTTGATGACGACGGACAAATTATATTGGATGAATACGCCAAGCTCTTGAATCCGAAAACCAAACTGGTTTCTTTTACACAGGTTTCCAATGCGCTTGGGAACGGTAACACCTGCAAAGCAAATCATCGAAATGGCGCATGCCGCCGGAGCGAAAGTTTTGCTGGATGGTGCGCAATCGGTTTCGCATTTGCGCTCGGATGTTCGCGCTCTGAACTGCGACTGGTTTGTATTTTCAGGACATAAGGTATTTGGTCCGACAGGAATTGGGGCATTGTATGGAAAGAAGATCTGTTGAATGAAACCCAGCCCTGGCAGGGCGGAGGAAATATGATCGTGGATGTGACATTTGAACACATTCAATATCACAAAGCCCCGTCACGCTTTGAAGCAGGAACCGGAAATATTGCCGATGCAGTCGGACTTGGTGCGGCGATCGATTACGTGAATAAGCTGGGTATTGATCTCATTCATCAATACGAGCATTACCTTTTGGTTATGCCACCAAAAGAATGCAGGAAGTGCCGGGATTACGTTTGATCGGAACTGCCGAAGAAAAAGCGTCGGTGTTATCTTTTGTTTTTGACGGTTATCGAACCGAAGAGGTTGGCGCAGCATTGAATCTGGAAGGAATCGCAGTTCGTTCCGGTCACCACTGTGCGCAACCTATTTTGCGCAGATTTGGCTTGGAAACAACAGTACGGCCATCGCTTGCGTTTTATAATACATGTTCTGATGTGGACGTTCTTGTAGAGACGCTTTACAGGTTGAGGGCGGTGAAAAGGAAATAGCGTTTCGGCTATCGGCAGTCGGCTATCGGCTGTCGCATCCGTCGACACTCTAATTAAGTCGATCTGACGGTCGTCATATAGCAGAATAGATCTAACCCGAGGCATAAGCCTTGGGTTGATAAACTCTAATAAAGTAAATTGTTAAGAATTAAGCCAACCCGGCTGTGTCTGATTGCCGAAAGCCGATAGCCGAATGCCAAACAATACAAATACTCAATCGTTAATCGCACTCCTGAGAAAAACGCATCATGCGGAATGGGAAGCAACGCCTTCTTCGCATGATGCTTTTGCCTGGCTAGATAATTTGGTGCAGTTTTTATTTCCAAGTAATCACCTGCCCAAAAACTCTTCTTATGAAGGGATTTTGAAAAAGAACCAGATCGATCTTGAAAATATATTGCTGAGTTATCTCGATCCAAAAGAATTACAGATCGAAGAAATTGTAAATTCCTTTTACAATTCGTTGGAGACAATTTACCAGAATTTAAGACTGGACGCCAACAAAATACACGAATACGATCCCGCCGCTACAAGTGTAAATGAAGTAATTGTTTCCTATCCGGGTTTTTATGCGATCACCGTTTATCGCATAGCCAATCATCTGAGCCGGCTCCATATTCCTGTTTTGCCAAGAATTTTAAGTGAATACGCGCACGGAAAAACGGGCGTCGACATTCATCCCAATGCAACAATAGGCGTCCCATTCATGATCGATCATGGAACCGGAATTGTAATAGGAGCAACGACTATTATTGGTAAAAATGTGAGTATTTATCAAGGCGTTACGCTTGGTGCTTTACAGGTAGCCAAAGAACTTTTTAACACCAAACGGCACCCGACCGTTGAAGACAACGTTATTATTTACGCTCGTACTACAATTCTTGGCGGTGATACCGTGATTGGTGAAAACAGCGTGATAGGCGGAAGTGTTTTTCTCACTAAAAGCGTAGAGCCAAATTCTCAGGTTTTCAATACCCATCAGCTAAGAATAACTTCAAAGCCCGTCAATGTAGATTCCGAGGAAGTATAGGCGAGATTTCTGGTTCTGTTATGCATAAATTTGTTTATGCTCATCGACAGAAATACGATCAAACTTCTGAGAATCCCTTTCTCATTTTTTCTGATGCCATTGTTTCTGTTTGCTTACAGTCAGGCAGAAACAGTGATCCATCATCAGGCGTTGTTCTCTTTTCTGATCATTCATTTGCTGGTCTATCCGGCCAGCAACGGTTACAACAGCTATATCGACCGTGACGAGGATAGCATTGGCGGCCTGGAAAAGCCGCCCATGCCGACCATTCAGCTTTTTTATCTTACACTTTTTCTCGACATCTGCCGCAACCTTTTTGGCCGCTGACTTTCGTAAATACCTTGTTTGCGGGTTGTCTGGTGCTGTATATTGCGGCATCGCGGGCATACAGTTCGAGGCAGATCAGGCTGAAAAAGTATCCGGTTATCGGGTTTTCTGACCGTGGTCATTTTTCAGGGAGCATTTACGTACTATATGTCGATTGCCGGAATTTCGGGAAACGCGTTGGAGCTTAATCGTCAAAACGTTTGTACGTCTTGCTGGGCTGTTCTTTTCAGATCGCAGGTGCATATCCGCTGACGCAGGTATATCAGCACCGGCAGGACCTGAGAGACGGAATTACGTACATTGAGTTACAAACTGGGTTATACCGGGACTTTTCTGTTCACGGCATTCATGTTTCTGCTCTGCAATGTATTTTATTATTTGTATTTTACATCCAGAGGACCTTGGAACGATTTTTTACATTATCCAGGTGTTCTTTGTGCCGATTGTCGTCTATTTTGGCTACTGGTTTTATCTGGTAGAAAGAGACACCGGACAGGCCAATTTCAGGAATACGATGCGCATGAACTGGATTGCGGCGATTTGCATGAATAGTTGTTTCATAGTACTAATTATTATTAACAGAATTCCTTTGAGTTACCTATCCGCTATTGAAACAGCCGTTCCCGACTATTGTTTATTCGCAGGAAAGCATTACCGATTTTTACATGAAATCAACGGACGATTTAACCAATAAAAGAAAAATCAGAATTGTGGCCGGAAAAACTGGGATTGAGACACGCTATTCGGTCATTTCGGATTTTGACAAAGAACCGGAGGATTATGAGTTTTTTAATAAAACAGCACGCTTCTTCCGGAACCTGGCCTGACCCAGCGGATGCAGCTCTATCAGAAGCATGCCACCACACTTTCGAAAAATGCGATTGAGAAAATCCGGGATTTTGATAAGATTAAAAAGACAATTACCCACCTGATCACAGTGACCTGTACCGGGCTGTTTGCGCCGGGCCTGGATGTGGAACTGATGCGGGAACTTGAATTGAAACCCAGCTATTCAGCGAAGCAGCGTCAATTTCATGGGTTGTAATGCGGCCATTATTGCATTGAAAAATGCCGATGCGATTTGCCGAAGTCAGCCGGATGCCAACGTCCTGGTTGTGTGCACCGAGCTTTGCACCATTCATTTTCAAAAACAATATAATGACGATTACCTGCTTTCCAATCTGCTTTTTGGCGACGGCGCTGCCGCGGTACTGGTTACTTCAAAGCCGTCGGGAGATTACCTGCATCAGGTTGAAATCGATGCGTTTAATTCGATGATCCTGCACAATGGTTATTCAGATATGGCCTGGCGACTTTCGGAAACAGGTTTTATCATGAATCTGACTTCCTATGTGCCTGATCTGATCCGGAAAAATATAAAGCCAATGCTGAAATCCGTTCGGCCTGAATCCGGATGATTTCAAACATTGGGCAGTACATCCGGGCGGAAAACGCATTGTGGATGATTTTGCGGCGGCGTTGGAACTGGATAAATGCTATCTGGCACCCACTTATGAGGTCCTCAAAAATTACGGAAATATGTCGTCGCCGACGGTGCTTTTTGTTTTGAAAGAAGTGCTGGAAAAAGCGAAAGCCAGAACATAAAGGCGACAAGGCTTTTGCAGCTGCTTTCGGTCCCGGACTAAGCATTGAAACGATGCAGCTGCAATATGTTTAAGATCAGGAGCAAGGAAAAGGAATTGCTGGATCAGGAAGAAATTCCGCCAGCGGACTTGTTCCAAAACCTGAAAGAACTCGATTTCATCAATCACTGGCTGGGCGGCTACAATATTTCCTTTTCAATGCTTTAAAAAAAGTCTTTAAACCAAGTAATACATATACACTTGGTTGACATCGGCTGCGGTGGTGGCGATACATTGAAACGCATTGATAACTGGAACAAAAGGCAGGCTTTCGACCTCGAACTTTATGGAATCGACATTAAACCCGTCTGCATTGAGTATGCAGCAAAAAATCTCGAAACGACGCCTAGTAACGCTGATCTGCGACGACTACCGCAATGTATTCCGACCATTTGAAAAAGTCGACATTATCCATGCCTGCCTGTTTTGTCATCATCTGTCCGAAGCGCAATTGATTGAATTTGTGCGATTTTGCACTGGCCCACAAAGTCAATTCTCGTCATTAACGATCTGGAACGCAATCCGTTGGCCTACTATTCCATACAAATGGCTGACCCGGCTTTTCTCCAAATCATATCTTGTCAAAAACGACGCGCCCTTTCCGTTTTACGCGGGTTTAAGAAAGAAGGAATGGTTGGATATATCTGGAAGATCCGGGCGCGAAAAATATTACAGTTACGAAATAAATGGGCATTCAGGCATGAGATAATTGTATACGGAAATGCAGTGCAAATAGACCTCATACGATTGCGCATCATTGGAGGTGGTTTAGCCGGATTATGTCTTGCGATCCAGCTGGCAGACCAGGGATATTTCTGTCGTTGTTTTTGAAAAAAATAAATATCCTTTTCATAAAGTTTGCGGTGAATACATTTCCATGGAAAGCCGTGATTTTCTGGAAAGTCTGGGTTTGCCTTTGGAGAACTGAATTTGCCCATGATCAATCAATTGGGAATCAGTTCTGAAAAGGGTTTTATGCTGAATCACACATTGCAAATGGGTGGTTTCGGGATCAGCAGGTATAGTCTGGACAATTATCTGAGTGAAATTGCCACTGAAAAAGGCGTCGTTACATTTTGGAGAACTGCCGGGTATAACAGTGTAAAAAAGGGACATGAGAAGACTTATCAAATCGAACACCAGTCGAGGATATTTCACTGCCAAAATCGTATGTGGCAGCTACGGCAAATATACGCCGTCATTTGTGGCAAAATGACGCCGAGAACGCAATGCCAGATGCAGTAATTACATTGGAGTAAAATACCATATCAGAACTGATCTGGCTACCAAACCGCATTGAGCTGCATAATTTTAAAGATGGCTATTGCGGTGTTTCCAAAGTGGACCAGGACTGGTATTGCCTATGTTACCTGACGACATCGCAGAAATCTGCTTAAAAATGGAAAAGGATATTAAGAATGGAGGAAAATGTGCTTTTTAAAAATCCATTTCTTGAAAAAGTATTTTACTGAATCAGAGTTTATTAATCCTACAGCCACTGGTGATCAGCAATGTACAGTTCAAGAAAAAGACAAACGGAATCGATGGTATTTTTCTGCTGGGCGATGCGGCCGGTTCCATTACGCCACTTTGCGGAAACGGAATGAGTATGGGAATGCGTGCGTCAAAACTGCTGGCTGATGAATTGATTCCCGTTTTTTGAGAAAAACAGTCAAAGCGAACAGGTACTAGCACAATTACAGAGCATGCCTGGAACAGAGCTTTCAATCGCAGAATTACTGCAGGTTATTATCTGCAAAACCTGTTTGGGAAAAGAAATACAACCGATTTTGCGCTGAAGATGTCTTGACGAAACTCCAGATTCACGAGCAAATTAGTGGGCTTACCCACGGCGATTCAGTTTGATATCAGTTTCTGAGATCGGTTTGGTCAATTTCTCCAAGAAATAATTCGAACAAGAAAGTGTTCAGCAGAGCATCAGCATTCCGTAAAAAATATCTTCAATGGAATTGTCAACAACCTGATGCCAATATTTTCCGCATTGTTATACCAGACAATCGGCTCTCAGTCCGGTTCCGGTGAGGATTCCATTTACAATGAAAAATGGAATCAGCAAAAACATATGTGAAAAATAGAACAGGCTCAGCCACTTTACCTTGGCAATAAATTTTAGAAACAAGCAGAAATAAAGCGAGGCCGACTGCTGTGTAAAAAGTGTAATAGCCGTCATGAAAGTAACTGCCAAGAAAATACAGTCAGGCACAGAATAATCCAGGTAATTAAATTCTCAGATTTAAGTAAATTCATTTCCCAAGATAGATCCTGAAACAGATAGTAAGTGAAAAGGCATGCGTAGGGAATGCAGATGAAGAACAGGATTTCCTCAATTGGCAGGTCAAAAAGGTAAGCGCCGATCAGATATTTCGGAGTAAATCCCCAAACGCCGATTTGGGTAAAATAACTGTCCCAGATCACAAAGGAATCAGTAGACAGAATAATAGCCGGCCAAAGCAAACTGCCATTTTTTGTAAAGCTGCAATTTTGGGATGAAAAGAAAATAGCAAGGGAACAGAAATGGCACCCAAGATCGACAAGCAGATACAGGTAATTCATTTGGCCGTCGCGTTTTTCGCTTCCCTGAAATATTTTAACGGCACCCAAAGCATTCCAAAACATTCTCCCTGATGCTTTCCCAGGTGCTTGTGATGCATTTTGTGCGCTCGACGAATCGCTTTCAGATAAACCGAATCCGTATTACGGAACATTTTGAATCGCTGGTGAATGAAAATGTCATGCACCAGAAAATAGGTGAAACCATAAATCGTAATGCCCAGTCCGATCCAGAAAAGATAATTGAAACCGTGCATTGAGCCCAAGCAACAGGCAGAGGATGCCGGGCGTGGCAAAGATGACGAAGAAGTAATCATTTTTTTCGAAAAAATCGCCGTCGTCGCGCTGATGGTGATCGTGATGCAGAAACCATAAAGCGCCGTGCATCAGGTACTTATGTGCAAGCCAGGCCACACATTCCATGCCGACAAATGCGGCCAGGACAATCAATGTATTGATGATCCAGGGACTCATTAAATTCATAGCTATCAGATTTCGGCTTTGACTGTCAGCTATTATTTCGGTTTAATTTTGTCGGCACTTCGGCGAAGCAAATCTTGAACCATTCGGTATAAGTGTTCGGGTTTTGGTGCATATCTGCCTTGATATCATCCGAATTTCATGTATTTATAATCGCTTACCTCCGCAGTATTAATGTTTGGCCGTGCGTCCGAAATGCCCCAGAAAACATGATCAAGTTCATTTTCAGTCAGGCCGTTTTCGAAGTTTGACGTGGTATTGAAAAGTGAAAAGAAACTGCAAATCAGCCTGAATGCCCATTTCTTCCTGCAAGCCCCTCACTGCTCCGTGATGCGTCAGATTCGTCGGGAAATGGGTGGCTGCAACAGGTATTGGACCAAAGTCCTTCCGAATGATATTTCCCGAAAGCCCTTTGCTGCAAAAGCATTTCGCCTTTTGAATTAAAAATAAAAACAGAAAATGCACGGTGCAGAACGCCTTTCTGATGCGCTTCCAGCTTTGGCATCAGGCCAATCTCCATCATCATTTTCATTCACCAGCACAACTTGATCATTCATAAAATCAGGATTTAGGTTTCAGTGGCTAACAGCTTGAATCGTTACAGTTCCGTACATCGTTTACAACAAAAAAACGTCATAAAAGGTCAAACTGATGCCTTAACAAGTGAACGAAACATTAATCCGACTTTATCATAATCCGGAATCCTGATCCGGGCGTTCATTACTTTCTCAGGCGGCGTTTCCTTGATCCGTCAGAAAAAGTTTTTTGTAATAATAATAAGCCAGATAAACGCCGCGTCGCGCTCCGGTCGGGAATCTTTTGATGCCAATCAGTGCCTGCTCAAAATCCTCTTCGATCTCCTGCTGAATCATTTCCTTATCCTGCGTTGAAAAATGGTCGAAATTGACGCCGGGAAAATAAGTCCGGCCCAAGATCCTGATAGTCGGCTTTCAGGTCGCGCAGAAAATTTACTTTCTGAAATGCTGATCCCAGTTTCATTGCATAAGGTTTCAGATCATCATAAATGCTGTTGATTGCCTTCAGTAAAAACCCGCAGGCACATCAGCCCGACCACTTCCGCAGACCCGAGAATGTATTCGTTGTAAGAATCCGGAGTGTATTCTGTTTTCATCAGGTCCATTTCCATACTTTTCAGAAAAGTATCGATCAGTTCCCATTCAATGTTGTAAGTATGTACCACATGCTGAAAACTGTTCAGAATCGGATTGATACTGATCCTGTCCCGAATCGCTTCCACGGTATCCTGCCGGATTTTGTCCATCATGAAATCCTTGTTGTAGTCATGAAAACTGTCCACAATTTCATCGGCCAGCCTTACAAAGCCATAAATGCCATAAATCGGTGCATGAAATTCTGGTTTCAGAAAATGAATGCCCAGCGAAAACGAAGTACTGTATAAGTTGTGTGGTTGTTTTACTGCATGTTGCGGATAAGATTGTCGAATAAGCTTTTCATAACTTACTTGTTTAGGAATTTTAGTAGTTCATTGGCTGCTATTCGTCCCGAAATGATCGAAGGCGGAACGCCGGGCCCTGGAACAGTAAGCTGGCCAGCATAAAAGAGATTTTTAACCTTTTTACTTTTTAGTTTTGGTTTGAAAATGGCCGTTTGCATCAATGTGTTGGCAAGTCCGTAGGCATTGCCTTTGTATGCATTGTAATCATTCATAAAGTCGGAAACAGAGTAACTTTTTTTGTAAACCACATGGATCCTGATGTCCTCGCCTGCAAATTTTTCGAGCCTGCTCCATAAGTACGTTATAATACTTTTCCCGGATTGCATCGGGATCGTCCAGATCGATAGCAATGGGCATCAGTACAAATAAATTTTCACTTCCTTCGCGGTGCTACGGATGGATCTGTTTTGGACGGGCAGCAAACGTAAAACAATGGTTGGTCAGGCCATTTTTTGTCTTTGTAAATCTCAACGGCATGCTGCTCAAAGTGCTCGTCGAAGAATAGATTATGATGCCGGAGCTTGTCTATTTTTTTATTTACACCCAAATAAAATAGCAGGCAGGAAGGGGCGAAACGTCCGGTTTTCCCAATATGATTCAGGATATGTGCGATGATTTTTGCTCCAAGAGATCGCTGTTCAATGTGATGATAATCAGCACTTCCGATAACTGCATCCGTCCTTATGCTCTGTTTCGTTGGTGTGTAAATGGCTGATGATGCCAGTCGTCAACTTCAAGCTTTTCAACGTTCTGGGAAGTTATAAAAATTACGCCAGCATTCTCCGCAATTTGCTTGAACGAATCGGCCACTTTTCCAAAACCGCCCATCGGATAAAACGTGCCTTGTTTCAAGTCCCGAAAAATTCATCAGGCTGTAAAGCGCAGGCGTATCCTTGGGCATAGCACCCAGAAATAAGCACCGGAAATTCGATCAGTGCAAGCAGCCTCGGATCTTTGAAATACTGCCTGACATGCTTGCTGAACGAAGTAAACAAGTTGGAGTTTGAGCGCGTCCTTGAATAATTTCAAACTGAAAAACTCAGTAACCGAATGTCCCGGTTTGTAAACCATGTCATTCATGCCGACCTTATATTTGAATTCTCCTTCCGCAATAAATTTCCTGAGCTGTCGGCGCACTTCCGGTTTCAATGCTTTCGAAAAGCGTCACATACTGCATCAAAGTCGGCCGGAATATCCATAACTTCATTTCTCCAAAAATGACTGCAAATCCCGGATCCAGTTTTTTTAATTCGTAAAAATCAGAAGTGATATTTGCCAAACAGCTGATAAGAAGCTATCGTAAACATCCGGCATCCAGTACCAGCTCGGCCCCATATCAAACACAAAACCATCCTGTGAAAACGTCCTTGCGCTGCCGCCTATGTCTGCATTTTTTTCAAAAACGGTAACCTTATTTCCGTTTATCGGCCAGCACTGCAGAAGCTGCCATGCCTGCAAATCCGGAACCGATCACGGCAATTTCGTGTGATTTATCAGATTTGTGTAGGCGTCCGTTATGCATTGTTAGTGTTAAGAATTTCAATCAGATTTTCAATTGTTTCAATCAAGTTAACTCCTTTTTCTGTAGGCAATTTTCTTTAATTTTTCATTGCCTCCTGAGATGCAGATGCATTTATTCGCGGAAATCAGTTCTGAGATTCGCCCAGGAGTGTTTCAATCTGATCGTCAAACTGATTGCGAACAAAAAAGGAATAATGTGTGTTGGCTTGCATTCTACAATAACCGGCGAAAGATCTCTGTAAGGAACCCTGGCGCCCAGGTAAACCACTTCCTTTCCCATACTGCCGGATCAGATAATAGGCAAATAGCAAGCCTATCTCATGATCCTCTTCTTCATTCAAAAACAGCACCCATTTCTGGTCCGGATGCTTGGCAACAGGCAGCGAATCAATGGCCGCAAATAGTTTTTGCCTGATCAGATTGGATAAAAAGTGTTCCTGCGAAGGAAGCAGATCGTCCTTTATCCACATTAAGCCCGTCCGGACGAGTAACGGATACAGGATCTTTATATAGGTCTTTTTCAAGCCCAGCCTTTTAACCGCATTCGTAAAATAATTCATCAAAAAGCGGAACATTAAAAGTGGCGATCGCGATGAGTGCCTGATTAATGATCGCTTCCACATGCACATCGCCCTGAAAAGAATCATGCAATGATCTTGTCGATCTCACTCGGCCATTTCTGATTTTGATCAGCTTGCTGATCTTGGAAATTTTCATTCCCCTGTCCAGTAACGTGCACACATTCAGCAGCTTCTTTAACCTGGTCATCATTATAAGACCGGATATTGGTATCCGTCCGTTCGGGTTCGAGCAAGCCGTAACGCTGCTCCCATATCCGGATGGTGTGCGCTTTCATGATTGCTGATCCGTTCCAGGTCTTTGATAGAATATGATGACATTTTGTTTAACGTTTTTCAAAAATAGTTAAACAAAATTATTTTAGCTATTTTTTGTAGGAAAATAAAAAATTGCTGCTACTTTTGATATTATTAATATCTTATGTTTGATTTTCAAAATATCAACGCGTTATGGGAACTCAGGAAATTTTTTGGTCGGTGAACATCAGATTTCTTCGTTTACGCCAGAAACTGAGTCAGGAAGCACTGGCTGAGAAATTGGGTATTACACGGGTAAAGCTGAATGCGCATGAAAGTGGCCGGACCGCCAATCCGACCATTGATGATCTGATCAATTTTTCTGAGTTTTTCAGAATGAGCATTGACAGTCTGCTGAAAATCGACCTGAGCAAGCTCTCCGAACAAAAAGTGAAAGACCTGGAAGAGGGCAGTGAACTCTTTATGAAAGGAAACAACATTCGCGTGCTTGCCATAACCGTGGACCAGCGAGGAGAAGGAGAACATTGAATATGTTCCCGTGCAGGCCAAAGCAGGTTACCGCTCGGGTTACAGCGATCCCGAATTTCTGGCCACCTTGCCAAGGTTCAGCTTGCCTACGCTTCCTAAGAACGGAACATTCAGGATGTTCCCGACCATTGGCGATTCCATGCTTCCGGTTCCGGAAGGAAGTGATATCATTACACGATATGTTCAGGACTGGACCACCATCAAACCGGAAACACCTTGCATTGTGATCTTAAAAGGCGATCAGGATTTTGTTTTCAAGCAGGTGACCATTAATAAGGACGGAACCATGCTGCTGCAATCGTTCAACAAACAATATTTTGCTTATACCGTTCCACTTTCAGAAGTGATTGAACTTTGGGAATATTACAGCTTCCACAGCAAGCAGCTTCCCGAGCCGCAAACGGACATGCAGCAACTGATGAAAATGCTGCAGGAAATGCAGAATGAAATCAAAGAGTTAACTGGTCGATCTGTCCCAGAATTGAAATGATGAATTATTGGAAAATTCCTAAATTTATTTTTGTAGAATAAATACTTGTATTGCGATATAGATTTAGTTCGCAAAATATTATTCCGTTCAAGCGAGTTACTACATAAGGTTAGTTGTAGTTTTAGTTATTAACGATAATATAACAAGTAATAAAGTAATTAATATTTAGTTTGATATTCTCCTTAGAAATTCTAAATATAGTACTATTTTCATTAAGCAGATACCCTAATAATTGGGAGTCTCACCCCATAGTTTGGCAGGGTGAACACAAATAGAACAAGAGATTTTTAAACACGTCATAATTTCGTTGAGTCACTTAACCTCAAGCGAACCATGAAGTTTAAAATTCTCTTAGTCAGCTTACTAGCATTTTTAATTTTTTCCGTAGAAGAACTACACGCTCAAAGTCCTACGTTGCCAGCCAAACGATTTAACATTTTTGTCTTGAACGACCTGAAACTTGGTAACTCTCATGAAGTTGAGGGTCCGGTAGCTGTGGGTGGTAATTTGACAGCTGGACAATACCAGATCAAGCTTGAAAATGCATACGCACCTTTCACAGTGGAAGAAGCACCCGTTTCTCTCGCTGTTCGCGGCGGGGTTAAGCTTAGTGGCGGAATTCTCAGGGTATTGAATGACAAGTATGCGAAGATTGGTAATTGTTCTCCGTCAACTTCAACATTAAACGACTTGAAAGTTTGGTTGAAGGATGGAAACAATT
>CAVWGT010000016.1:0-48387 GCA_963754585.1 uncultured Chitinophagaceae bacterium | reverse complement strand
CAGGATTATGGCGATGCATTTGTTCCTGCAAATGACTATGGCAAAGAAACGATGTTTGTCAGTGACCACGTGCTCGATCCAAAATACGGTTATTATGCTGTCGGTGGTGCATCGGGTGGCGGTGCGGCGCAAAACCTGAGTCCCTGGTTCACCAACTGGAATTATCCTAACAACAGTGGCATTAACTCAATTAAAAATGCTGCCGGAGTTTTCACCAACAGCGGTACTTCCGGGGATGATCCGCGATTCATACTGACGGTCGCCCTTACGTGCGGATGCGCCCGAATTCGGATAAACAGACTACAGGAACACGTGCCGGAAAAATTATTTCCTTGATCAGGCTTTCACTAACCGTGATGTCGATTCACGTTTTGCCAATTCGTTCTACACAGTTTATATTTCAAATACCGCTGTAACCAATACGCCAACAACCGCTAATAATACCCGTGGAATTGGTTATACCACCGTTCCGGGATCGGACACAGCCGTTTGGCTACCCGATTATGAAGTGCCAGGCGCACCTCAGTTTGTAGGATCACGGCCATTCAAAGGCATTGTTGTACCGCCAAGTCTTTGGAACAACGGTATTTATCCGGCCTTAAAAAAATACATGGACCCGAGCCGCGGTGCCAATTTTAATGATCCATCTACGCGCCCTGCTGTTTTGTACCGCTTTTCGGATGTTTACCTGACGGGTGCTGAGGCCAATTTCAAAGCGGGTGACGCAGCAAGCTGCTACGATGATCAATGTTTTGCGGCAACGCGCAGCATTCCGTAAGACTAATACCACGGCTCAGAATACGGCTGCGGCAACAGCTATGAACATTACGGCCGCCGATGTAACCCTGGATTTTATTCTTGACGAACGGAGCCGGGAATTCTTCGGTGAATGGCAGCGGTGGCATGACCTTGTCAGAACACGCTCGCTTGTCCGCCGTGTGCAGGAATGGAACAAGGAGGCTGCTCCCTACATCAACAGATTTTCACATGTTAAGACCCATCCCGCAGTCGCAGATTGACAGGGTCGTGGAAGGTCCCAAGTTTCCTCAAAATACGGGATACTAGATTCAAATGTTGATTAAAAAACAATAAGCCTGGGATGCAGGACTGCCACAAACGCGGTTCTGTCTCTCAGGATTAGTTTTGTCGGGATTTGAACAAAACGAAATAAGTAGTAACAGTCCAACGATTTGCTTTTTGTACAAATACATCAATTATGATACGATTTAATAACTGCCTGATAGCGACCTTCTCAATTATTGTAGCCGCAGCCGGACAGTCGATCTGCCAGAAAATGCCCGAAAAGATCAAGCCTTTGATAGAGGGCTTGTACACAGCCGATCCCTCAGCCCATGTTTTTAACGGGAAAATTTACATATACCCGTCCCATGATGTGGAAGCTGATGTGCCGCAGGATGACGAAGGAGGACATTTCCAGATGCGTGATTATCATGTTTTTTCCATGGACAAGATCGGAGGAAAAGTGACAGATCACGGTGTTGCACTTGATGTAAAAGATGTAGCCTGGGCAAATAAACAAATGTGGGCGCCGGATGCGGCCTACAAAAACGGTTCTTATTTTCTTTATTTTCCTGCCAAAGACAAAGAGGGCGTTTTTCGTGTGGGCGTGGCAACAAGTAAATCGCCAACCGGCCCTTTTAAAGCTGGGACAAACCCTATTGAAGGAAGTTACAGCATCGACCCTGCTGTTTTTACCGATACTGATGGTAAAACCGATCCATGTATCTGGAAGGTATCTGGGGCGGTCAGCTGCAACGCTGGCACTCGGGAACTTACAATAAATCTTTAATGACAGATCTTGGCAAAGGCCACGAAAATGAGCCGGCACTGAGTGCAAAGATTGCTGTGATGAAAGATGATATGCTTTCGTTTGCCGAACCTTTGCGCGATGTTCAGATCCTGGACGAAAATGGGAAACCTTTGTTGGCATCAGACACAAACCGACGGTTCTTTGAAGGTGCATGGATGCATAAATTCAACGGAAAATATTATTTCTCGTATTCAACAGGCGACACGCATCTGCTGTGTTACGCGGAGGGAACTTCACCTTACGGGCCGTTCACTTATAAGGGCGTGATCATGAATCCGGTTGAAGGCTGGACGACGCATCACTCGATTGTTGATGTGAAGGGAAATGGGATCCGTTCTATCATGACGCTGAACTTTCGGGGAAACGCATTCTGGAGTGTAAAAGTCAGAGAGCTGCTAAGAGATGGCAATGGAAATATTAAGACAATAACTCCTTGATAATTAATATATTATTGTTCATTCCTATCAAAAATAAATATGCGAATCGAAAGACGTGATTTTTTATCAACCCTGACTTTGGCAGGAGCCGCTGCCTTATTTTCCGGTAACCCCTTGCTGGCAGCTACCGCTCAAAAAAAAGAAAAACTGGGTATCGCCCTGGTGGGACTTGGATATTACAGCACAGATCTTTTGGCACCGGCGCTTCAGATGACTGAAAAATGTTACTTGGCTGGTATTGTAACAGGTACACCGGCCAAGGCTGAAACCTGGAAAGCAAAATATAAATCCCGCATAAAATATCTACAACTATCAGAATTTCGATCAGATCGCCAATAATCCGGATATCGATATTGTCTATGTGGTTTTGCCTCCATCCATGCACAGGGAATATGTGGTGCGCGCTGCAAAAGCAGGCAAACATGTATTTTGTGAAAAACCCATGGCACCGTCCGTGGCCGATTGCGAAGCGATGATCAAAGCATGCAGCAGCAGTAAAGTGAAACTGGCGATCGGTTATCGCTGCCAGCACGACCCGAATATCCAGGCCATTATGAAGCTTGCCAAAGATCCAAAGTTTGGTAAGGTAAAAATGGTGACCAGTGCAGCCGGATATTTTGACGCACGTACCGATCACTGGAAACAAAAGAAAGCGCTTGGTGGTGGTGTGATGGGCGACATGGGTGTGTACGCTTTGCAAGGAGCGCGGCTTGCAACGGGTGAAGAACCCATCAGTGTTTTTGCCCAGGTGTCCACCACGCGCCCGGGAAATTTATAAAGAAGTGGAAGAAACAATGATGTTTATGCTTGATTTCCCAAGTGGCGCCAAAGCATCCTGCCAGACCAGTTTTGGTATAAATATGAATCATTTGCAGGTCAATTATGAAAAAGGCTGGGCCAAGCTTGAACCGCAGTCGGGATATAATGGCAATAAAGGAAGTATGTCAGACGGCACTTTGATTGAGTTTCAAATCAAAAATCAGCAGGCCAAACAAATGGATGAAGACTGCGATGCCATACTTCGGAACACAGATCTGATCGCACCGGGAGAGGAAGGACTAAGAGATATCCGGGTTGTTGAAGCGATTTATAAATCGGCGGCGGCGGGAAAAGTAGTAAAAATATAGATAGAAGTATCTGCGGTTTATCACCGCTTATTTAGATCACCAAATTGTTGATTAAGATTTCTAAATGAAGACGACGCATTTTTTATATACGGTGTTTTTTGCCAGCGGCATTTTTTTTAGTGAATGTGCGAGCGCGCAAACAACCACCATTGTTAACCCTATTTTGACCGGTTTTTATCCTGATCCGAGTGTGGTTCAGGTTGGGACGGATTATTATCTGGTCAATTCCACGTTCTCTTATTTTCCCGGAATTCCTGTTTTTCACAGCAAGGATCTTAAAAACTGGAAGCAGATCGGAAATGTGATTGACCGTCCGTCGCAGATGGATTTTATGGGTGAAAAACTGACCAGGGGTTTGTTTGCTCCGGCAATCAGTTTTCACAACGGGACGTATTATGTCACTTGTACAGACATCGATCATGACGGAAATTTTATAGTGACTTCCAAAAATCCTGCCGGTCCGTGGAGTGATCCTGTCCGCGTTCCCCAGGTTCGTGGTATAGACCCGTCTCTGTTTTTTGATGAAGATAACAAAGCTTACATTATCTACAACAGCGATCCGCCTGAGAGAAATCGTTGTATCCGGGCCACAGAACCATCCGGATATATGAACTCGATCCTGCCACTTTAAAGGTGATCGGTGAAGAAAAACAGCTGGTGAATGGCGGGGTAGACCTGACCAAAAAACCGGTTTGGATTGAAGCACCGCATATTATGAAAAGAAATGGCTGGTATTATTTGTATGCCGCAGAAGGCGGAACTTCGGTTAATCACACGGAAGTTGTTTTTCGCAGCAAATCTGTTTGGGGACCTTTTATCCCTTATGAAAATAACCCGATCCTGACTCAAAGGGGTTTGCCGGATGACCGTAAAGATCCGATCACTTCGGCGGGTCATGCGCAGTTTGTGGATGGACCTGATGGTAAAACGTATGCGATATTTCTTGCCGTAAGACCTTACGAAGGTAATTTCTACAACACTGGCCGCGAAACTTTCATCGCACCTGTGGAATGGAAAAACGACTGGCCGATCATTAATCCAGGATAGCAAAGAGATCAAATATGAGTATACAGTCAATTATAAGGAAGTAAAACAAAAGGATGCGCCTGCCCAGGCTGGCAACTTTGCCTATACGCTGACTTTTGAAAAAACGCTTGATCCTGCGCTGCTTTTCATGAGAACTATTGATAGCAAATCATTTTCGCTATCACCGAAAAGCGGCCTGACGATGAAGTTAAAACCGGAAACGATTATGGAAATGGGTAATCCTTCCTTCATCGGCAAACGTCAGCAGCATTTGTACTGCACAACGGAAGTTGAACTTGACTTTTCTCCCAAATCAGAAAAAGAAAAAGCGGGACTGACTATTTTCCAGGATGAATCTCATTTCTATTTTTTGAGTAAATCAATTGAAAATGGTAAGCCAGTGATTCAGCTTTATAAAAGCATTGCCGATAAAAAGGATATGGAGTTATTGGCGCAAATGCCAGTTACCGATGTTTCAAAACCGGTCAAACTACGCATTACAGCCGAAGGCGATTCTTACAGTTTTTATTTTTCAAAGGGAACTTCGTGGGAGCTTTTAAAGGATAAGGTTGATGCCAAATTCCTGAGCACGCAGGTTGCCGGAGGGTTTATCGGCTGTTTGTTTGGTATGTATGCCACTTCATCGGGTGAACCTACTACAAATTCTGCTTCCTTTAAATATTTGAAATACAGCGGCAATGACCCGATGTTTCCAAAGGCATCAAAATAAGTTAAGTTGAAACTGAACCCTGTTTTATTCAATGTTCAATTTCAATTAATTATTAAAAATATATTCAGATTGAATTACATGAAAAAGTCGATTTTTATAAACCTTTTGATAGTCGCCGCTATACTCATAGGCAGTCAGGTAATGGCTCAGTCCAACTTTACCAACAAGTCAATCGGCGTTGGCGTAGTGGTTGCTGACATGGAGCGTTCGCTGGATTTTTATGTCAATGGAATTGGTATGGTAAAAACCGGCAATTTCACGATCAATGAAGAATTTGGGAAAAGAGGCGGACTGACAGGCGGAGTAGCCACCAATGTCAATATCCTGAAACTGGAAAACAGCCCCGAAGCCAGCGAATGGAAACTGATGAGTTTTGGCAAAAAAGCCGCTCATCCAAAACAGAAATTCATTCAGGATGATACTGGTGCCCAGTATATTACGATCCAGGTTAAATCACTAAAACCGATTATAGAAAGGCTGAAAGGACAAAAAGTAGCTTTCCTGGGCAGTACGCCAACGCAGCTAAACAAAGACGCCCACTTTGTATTGGTGCAGGATCCTGACGGGACTTTTATAGAACTAATCGGGCCACTTGAATAGCAAAACGGACGTAAGCGCCATTTCTCGATGAAAGAAAAATCTTTGTTCTGCTTTCTTTTTTGTGTGTTGTTTTTGAGCGGTTTGTCACAGGCGCAAACAGCACACAACCCGGTTATTTTTGCCGACGTGCCCGATATGGCTATGATCCGTGTTGGAAACATCCTACTATATGAGCAGCACCACCATGCACATGAGCCCGGGACTGCCGATCATGAAATCGAACGATCTGGTGAACTGGCAGTTGGTCAGTTATGCCTACGATACGCTGGCGAATATGGATGCGCTGAATCTGACCAATGGAAAAAGCACCTACGGTCGTGGCTCCTGGGCCAGCAGTTTTCGTTATCACAATGGGTTATTTTACGTGACAACCTTCGCTCAGACAACCGGCAAGACCTATATTTTTACAACAAAAAATATTGAAAAAGGACCATGGAAAAGGTCGTCATTTTCACCTTCCTATCATGACCATTCTTTGTTTTTTGATGACGATGGAAAAGTTTATTTGATTTACGGAGCAGGGAACATCAAAATGGTCGAGCTGGAAGCGGATGCTTCGGCGGTGAAAAAAGGTGTCCCGAGCAGGTAATTATTGAAAACGCCAGTTTGCCTTCCGGTACCGGCGGAGGTCTTCCGGCAGAAGGTTCGCAGCTTTTCAAGGTGAACGGTAAATATTATCTTTTCAACATTACCTGGCCCAAAGGAGGAATGCGAACGGTTGTGATTCACCGGGCTGATAAAATCACCGGACCTTATGAGGGCCGTGTTGGATTGCAGGATTCAGGTGTAGCACAAGGCGGATTGATCGACACGCCGGACGGGAAATGGTATGCTTATCTTTTCCGGGATTACGGGGCCGTTGGCCGGATTCCTTATCTGGTTCCGGTTATCTGGAAAGATGGATGGCCGGTTTTGGGAAATGATGGCAAAGTGCCTGAAACACTTGACTTGCCAGCCAGCAAAGGTCTGATGCCGGGCATTGTTGCATCAGATGATTTTTCCCGTAAAAAAGGAGAATCTACTTTGCCGTTGGTTTGGCAATGGAACCACAATCCTGATAATACGCTATGGTCTGTGACGGAACGGAAGGGATTTCTGCGGTTAAAAACCGGGCGGATTGATACCTCTTTTGTCAGTGCAAGAAATACACTGACGCAGCGTACCGTCGGTCCGGAATCCTCAGCCTCCACTTTGATCGAGATTTCAAAAATGAAGGAGGGAGACATGGCAGGATTGGGATTGTTGCAAAAAAACTATGGTTTTGTTGGGGTTAAAATGGGCAATGGAAGCTCGTCGATTGTTATGGTTCGCTCGTTAACGGGAAAGGCCGAGGAGATTGAAAGTATACCATTGCTTCAAAACAAGATCTATTTGAAAGCTGAATGTGATTTCAAAGACAAGAAAGATACAGCCCGCTTCTTTTACAGCCTCGACGGTAAATCCTGGCTGCCCATTGGCAAACCATTGAGAATGTCCTATACCATTCCGCATTTTATGGGTTACCGTTTTGGACTACTTAACTATGCAACTAAAAATGTTGGCGGGTATGCGGATTTTGACTACTTACATCTGGCCATTAATCCATCACAATAATATAGCATTTGTCAGTCAATTTGATCTTAAATAAATAAAGCAATTACCCTTTCAAACCATGAAAAGAATTATATCCATTGTCACGAGCCTGATGCTGCTTGCTCAGGCAGGCAATGCCCAGGAAATCCTGAAAGAAATGCCCAAAGGTTATGATGTGGTGCAGTCCGGCATTCCGGCAGGAAGAATTGATTCGGTGAAGTACCAGTCGAAGACGGTCGGAACTACCCGCAAGGCACTCATCTACACACCGCCGGGTTTTAATAAAAAGAAAAAATACCCTGTTTTGTATCTGTTACATGGCATTGGCGGAGATGAAAAAGAATGGCTGAAAGGAGGTAATCCGCAGCTGATCCTGGACAATCTTTATGCTGAAAAGAAAATTCAGCCCATGATCGTGGTGATGCCTAATGGCCGGGCGATGAAGGATGACGCTGCTACCGGGAATATCATGGCGCCCGACAAAGTCGCAGCGTTCGCAACTTTCGAACAGGATCTGCTTAAAGATCTGATTCCTTTTGTAGAAAGCAAATATCCTGTTTTGAAAGACCGTGAACACCGCGCGATCGCCGGACTTTCGATGGGAGGCGGGCAGTCGCTTAACTTCGGTTTGGGAAACCTGGATCAGTTTGCCTGGGTGGGTGGGTTTTCATCTGCGCCAAATACTAGAATTCCAACCGAGCTGATGCCCGATCCTGAACAGGCAAAAAAGAAGTTGAAATTACTTTTCATTTCCTGCGGTGACAACGACAGACTGATTACTTTCAGCAAACGGACACATGATTATATGTTTGAAAATCAGGTTCCGCATATCTATTACATCGAACCCGGCGTGCATGATTTTAAAGTCTGGAAAAATGGTTTATACATGTTTTCACAGTTTTTGTTCAAGCCGGTTGACAATGCTTCTTTGTCAAAATACACCATTCTGGGAACGCGTGCGGCTACCAATATCCGTACGGCACAATACCCGCAGATTCTGCCGGATAACCGGGTCGTGTTCAGGGTAAAAGCACCGGAAGCGCAAAAAGTACAGATTGATCTGGGCAAAATGTATGAAATGAAAAAGGATACCGGTGGCTATTGGGCGGTAACAACAGATTCCGTCGGCAAAGGTTTTCACTATTATTCACTTCTGATTGACGGCGTTGCTTTGGCTGATCCTGCGAGTGAAACTTTTTATGGCATGGGTCGCATGGCCAGCGGGATTGAAATTCCTTATCGGAATGGTGGATATTATGCGCAGCGGGATGTTCCTCATGGCGATATCCATATCAAAAAATATCTTTCCAAAACCATGGGTACCTGGCGGGAAATGTATGTTTACACGCCACCTGGTTATGATAAATCAACAGAAAAATATCCCGTTCTGTACCTGCTTCATGGCGGCGGAGAAGATCAGCGTGGCTGGGCCTTGCAAGGTAAAACGGATCTGATTTTAGATAACCTGATTTCGGAGGGAAAAGCCAAACCGATGATTATTGTTATGCTGGATGGAAATATGGGAGGCTCCGGCGGCCTTGCCGGTTTCAATGAAAATGTGCTGAAACAATTTGAAAACGAATTGAAATCAGGTGCTATTCCGTTCGTGGAAAGTAATTTCCGGGTGGAGACTGACGCCAAAAACCGGGCACTTGCAGGTCTTTCAATGGGCGGGCTACAAACTTTATACGCCGGAATAAAAAATACAGAAATGTTCTCCTCGCTGGGTGTATTCAGTTCAGGCTGGTTTGCTAATAATACAGCCCTATCAGATCCGCAATATGCATTCATGAAAACCAATGCTGAAAAGATCAATGGCAACCTGAAAAACTTCTGGATCTCAATGGGAGGTGAGGAAGATATAGCGTTTAAAAACTGCAAGATCATGCTGGCGAAATTCGATGAGTTGGGCGTGAAATACAAGTACAGCGAATATCCCGGCGGACATAGCTGGCCGGTTTGGAGACATGATTTGTTTCAGTTTTCGCAGCTGTTGTTTAGGTAATGCCGACAGCCCGATAATTATCGCAGTTTTTAAATCAACTTATGTCATGATAAAATCGCAAGAATTAAAATTTTGGTTTCAATGTGTGGCTGTATCGGCGACGTTACTTTCGTCAAATGAGCTTTTGGCTCAGAAAACGCTGAAGGGTGCTTATAAGGATTTCTTTCCAATCGGTGTCGCCGTAGCACCCAGAAGCCTTACCGGGCCTGATGCGGAATTGATTATTACACAATTCAGCAGTCTGACGCCGGAAAACGCCATGAAAATGGGGCCGATCCATCCGGAGCCAAACAAATACAATTGGCAGGATCCGGACGCTATTGTTGCCTTTGCTCAAAAAAATGGAATGAAAGTAAGGGGGCATACGCTGTGCTGGCATAACCAGACACCGAAGTGGTTTTTTACCGATTCTACTGGTAAACAGGTCAGTCGCGAAGTGCTTCTGGCGCGTTTGAAACAACATATCAATGATGTGGTTGGCCGTTACAAAGGAAAGATCTATGCCTGGGATGTGGTTAACGAAGCTGTGCCTGACACGAGCACCAGCATTTACCGCCGGTCGAAATTCTATGAAATCATAGGGGAAGATTATATTGAAAAGGCATTTGAATATGCCCACGCTGCCGACCCGGACGCGAAATTGTTTTACAATGATTATAATACGGAAAGCACAGTAAAAAGAGAGAAAATCTACAAGCTTCTTAAAAAGTTAAAGGACAAAAAAGTGCCGGTAGACGGTGTAGGGTTACAAGGGCACTGGTCTATTTATGAGCCTTCTGCACAGGAGATTGAAAAATCCATCCAACAGTTTGCAAGCCTGGGTCTGGCCGTTCAGATTACCGAACTCGATGTTTCAGTGCATCCGAAAGAGCATGAACGACGTGCAAAAAAGTCAACCGATACGGGTGAGCTGACTGCTGAAATGGTTGAAAAACAGGCAGCTCAGTATAAAATGTTTTTCGATGTTTTCAGAAAATACAAAGGCACAGTTACCGGCGTGACTTTCTGGAATGTGTCGGACAAATCCACATGGCTTGACAATTTTCCGGTACCAAACCGGAAAGATTACCCCCTGTTGTTCGATCAGAATTATAATCCGAAAAAAGCTTTTGAGGGAGTTGTTAATTTTCAGAAGTGATTTAGGGATTTTCAAGTGTAGTCAGGAGTTGTCAGGTATAGTCAAGGGTTGTCAAGTGTGGCCATTTTTATCGTGATGATTAGGTGGTTATTAAATTGTGAGATTAAATTATCGGGCTTAGTAATGAGAGTTTTTAAGTGTTTAATGATACTGCTTTTTCTTTCCTGCAATCTTTTGGCGCAGATCCGTTTGCCAAAGCTGATTGGTAATAACATGGTGTTGCAGCGGGATCAGCCTGTTACGATCTGGGGGTGGGCGGCTCCGAAAGAAAAGGTAACGGTGACGCTGAAAAATAAAAGGTATAAAACCGTTACGTCTACAGATGGAGAGTGGAAAATCCAGTTGCCTGCACAACCTGCTGGCGGTGGTTTTGAAATGATGTTAAAAGGTACAAACCAGATCCGGATCAAAAATATTGCTTTTGGTGATGTTTGGCTTTGCAGCGGACAAAGTAATATGGTCATTAATATGGAACGTGTCAAAGAGCGTTTTGCTGAGGATATCGCCTCGGCCAATTATCCAGACATCCGCAATTTTTTCGTACAAACACTGACCAGTTTAAACGGTCCTGAAAAAGATTTTCCGGGTGGGGAATGGAAAACGGCCAACCCCAAAGATGTGCTTGCGATGGGGGCGGTCACCTATTTTTTCGCCAGAGATCTTTTCGATCAGTTTAAGATTCCGATTGGAATTATTAACAGCTCCGTAGGCGGTACACCTATCGAAGCCTGGATCAGCGAGGGAGGTTACAAGGATTTTGCTGATATACAGAAGATCATCAACAAAAATAAGGACACAGCTTATGTCAGTTCATTTAAACGCAATTTTCCAAAAACAGGATCGGATCGGCAGCTTACTGATCTGGGCCAAATTGAGCATTGGGAAAATATCTCTTATCAGCCAAAAGGATGGCAAAATTTCAACATTCCGGGTTATTGGGAAGATCAGGGCGTGAAGGATTTGAACGGTGTGGTCTGGTTTCGAAGAGAATTCGAAGTTCCTGAAAACTGGATTGGCAAGCCTGTGAAACTTTACATGGGCCGCATTGTGGATGCGGATGAAATGTATGTCAATGGCAAAAAAATTGGAAATACTACTTACCAGTATCCGCCCCGCCGCTACGAGATTCCCGCCGGTTTATTGAAATCGGGTAAAAATACATTTGTCATAAGGGTTACGAATCAGACTGGAAAAGGTGGTTTTGTTCCGGATAAACCTTATTTCATGACGGTTGATAATCAGCAGATTGATTTAAAAGGAACCTGGCAATACAAAGTTGGAGAGGTATATCAACCGCAGAAAAGAGGAAATTTCAGTAATCCATTGGTGCATCAAAATCAACCGACCGCATTATACAACGCCATGGTTGCGCCTGTTTTACCTATGAAACTCAAAGGATTTATCTGGTATCAGGGAGAGTCGAATGTAGATAATCCGGAGCCTTATAAAAAGCTGATGCCGGCTTTGATTAACGATTGGAGGAATTTGTGGAAAAATCAGGATGCACCTTTTCTGGTTGTGCAGCTGCCCAACTTTCAGGACGTAAATTACATGCCATCAGAAAGTAATATGGCTTTGATCAGAGAAGCGCAAAACCAGGCACTTGCTTTGGAAAATACAGCTGTTACTGTAACGCTGGATTTGGGTGAATGGAATGATATTCATCCGTTGAACAAAAAAGACATTGGAAAAAGACTTGCGCTTTCTGCCAGAAATCTGGCTTATAATGAAAAAAATGTAGTTTATTCCGGGCCGACGCTAAAAGCACAAACCATTAAAAAAAATAAAATCATTCTGACATTTGACCATGTAGGAAAAAGTATCACTTCCAAAGACTCGGCGCCTTTGCGCTGGTTTTCCATCGCAGATTATGATAAAAAGTTTGTCTGGGCAACGGCGCAGATTGTTGGAAAAAATCAGATCGAGCTGTTTAGCGAACTTGTGAAAAAGCCAAAATATGTTCGCTACGGCTGGCAGGACAATCCGGAAGGAATTAATTTTTATAATTCAGAAGATTTACCCGCCTCTCCATTCCGAACCGATGTAGAAATACTGGATGATTCAAAACCCTGGAAAGGGAAAAAATGCGCGGTTGTGCTGACATACGATGATGCGCTGAATGTGCATCTGGATAATGTCGTTCCGGCTCTGGATTCCCTGAGTCTGAAAGGCAGCTTTTATCTGACCGCTTCATCGGATGCCGCCAGCAACAGAATTAAAGACTGGCGAGCTGCGGCTGTTAACGGGCATGAACTGGGAAATCACACGCTGTATCATCCTTGTGACGCGACAGGTCCGGGCATGAGCTGGGTGAAACCGGAATATGATCTGAGTAAATACAGTCTGGCAAGAATTCAGGATGAGATTAAGATGTGCAATGCGTATTTAAAGTCGATCGACGGCAAAACGAAACGGACTTTTGCATTCACATGCGGGCATAAAAAGGTTGCCGAAGGTGAATTTATCCAGACGCTTTCTGATGAGTTTGTCGCTGCAAGGGCTGTCAGACATGAAATGCATGTACTTGATGAACAAAATCTGATGGATATAGACTGTTACGGTATGTCAGGTGAAAGCGGAGAAAAAATGATCGAACTCGTCAAACAGGCACAGCAAAGCGGCAAATTGCTGGTTTTTCTTTTTCATGGTGTTGGAGGTGAACATGCGCTGAATGTTTCCAATCAAGCTCACAGCCAGTTACTGCACTATCTGAAAGAAAATGAAAAAGACATTTATGTTGATACGATGCTGAATATGGCAGAACATATTAATAAAGTGAAAAAATAATATGTCTAATGTTGGACTTTGTGGCCATGTGTTGATAGCTGAATTTAAGAAATAGTACAAATCAGAAACTGGAAAAAAATATGATGACCAGAATATATGTTCTCCTCCTTTTCAGCGTACATCCTGATCAGCGCTCGATCTTTTTCTGCCGATCTGTTCTCCTTTGACGGGGATGACGGTTATAAGCTTTGGCTGAAATATGAGCCTGTTACGGATCCGGCTATGAAAGCTGAATACTTAAAATACTCAGCTTTTATTTCAGCGTCTGGCAAAGGCGAGATCAGGCAAAGTGCTGTCCATGAGCTGCAAACAGGCTTTAAAAGCCTTTTGGGTAAACAGGTTTCAGTGAATAACTCGGTTGGAAATAAATCCGGCGGTATAATTTTAAGAGTGGAACCCAATGCAGACATAAAACAGCAAGAAGGTTACCGGATTCAGTTGTCGGGTGGGAATATTATTATCAGTTCAAAATCAGAAAGCGGTATTTTGTACGGTACTTTCGCCTTGCTGAGACATATGCAAATGCAGCTTTCGGTCAAAAGCCTTAAATCTGACAAGCAGCCCGAAAGTACAATACCGGATGCTCAATCATTGGGATAATCCGGATGGAACCATTGAGCGCGGATATGCCGGTTCTTCACTTTGGAAATGGTACGAATTGCCTGAGCGCATTGACCCGCGTTACCAGGATTATGCCCGCGCCAATGCTTCTTTGGGCATTAACGGAACGGTGCTTAATAACGTAAATGCAAGTGCCCGGTTTATGTCGCAGGAGTATATCGTAAAAGTTGCAGCGGTTGCAAATGTGATGCGCAAATATGGGATCAAAACGTATTTGTCTGTATATTTTGCCGCGCCGAAAACCTTGGGTGGACTTGCCACTTCCGATCCGTTGGACCCGAAAGTGCGCGCCTGGTGGAAAGAAAAAGTAGCGCAGATCTATAAAGAGATTCCGGATTTTGGTGGTTTTCTGGTCAAGGCCAATTCAGAGGGAGAGCCCGGTCCGCAGGATTATGGCCGGACCCATGCCGACGGTGCCAACATGCTGGCAGAGGCATTTCAGCCTTATGAAGGTATTATAATTTGGCGGGCGTTTGTCTACAAAGCGGATCCCAATGCGGATCGTTTCAAAGCAGCTTATGAAGAATTTGTGCCGTTGGATGGAAAATTTGATCCAAAAGTAATAGTACAGGTAAAAAACGGGCCTATTGATTTTCAGCCACGTGAACCGTTTTCTCCTCTGTTTGGTAATATGCCGAAAACACCTTTGGGCGTAGAATTTCAGATGACACAGGAATACCTTGGTTTTGCCACACACGCCGTTTACGAAGCACCCATTTTTAAAGAAAATCTGGAATCTGATACCTATGTAAATGGACAAGGATCAACCGTCGCCAAAGTGGTGGACGGAACTTTGCATGGTTATGCACGTACGCTCATGGCCGGCGTCGCCAATATAGGAAATGCCAGAAACTGGACCGGACACCCGCTTGCCCAGGCAAACTGGTATGCTTTCGGCAGACTGAGTTGGGATCATACGCTCAGTTCGGAGCAGATTGCCAAGGAATGGACAGAGCTGACCTTAACCCGAAATAAAAAAGCGCAGGAAAATATTGTCGCGTTGATGCTGCGATCACGGGAAATATATGTCGATTACAATACACCACTCGGACTTTCGCGGCCCTGGATGGGCGTTCATTTTGCTCCCGAGCCCTGGCAAAACAAAGGTGCCCGGCCTGACTGGACGGCTGTTTATTACCACCGTGCGGATTCTGCCGGATTGGGGTTTGACCGGACTGCTTCCGGAAGTAACGCCCTGGCTCATTACCGCCCGGAAGTACAGCAGCAGTGGAACAGTGCTGACAAAACTACTTTACCTTATCTTTTGTGGTTTCATCACGTGGGCTGGAATAAGAAGTTAAGCAGCGGTCGGACGCTTTGGGAGGAACTTTGTACCCGTTTTTATACCGGTGCCGATTCGGTGCTCTGGATGCAGCAGCAGTGGGATCTGGCCAAACCAAATCTTGATTCACAGGTATATGCTGATGTTGCTGACCGGCTAAAAATTCAGCGCAGAGAAGCGATCTGGTGGCGGGATGCCTGGGTTTTGTATCTGCAGACTTTTGCAAAACAACCAGTTCCAAAAGGTTTCGAGCCGCCTAAGCAGACTTTGGAAGAAGTGAAAAAGTCGGTGAATATTTATTTGATGAAATAGGCCCGGATCGGACATTCTTACCCTTCATTCGAACAAAAGTGCTACTTGAAACTGTGCACGATCCATACCTTTGCCTGCTTACCGGTTACTCTTATACCGATCAAGTCTGGTTGCGTATAGTACCTAACGAACAATACATTCATACTGAAGTAATTTCAATAAAATCATTAGGAATCAAGATGAAAAAAAGTTTTTTGATACTGTCCATCACCCTATTATTCGTCTGGGAAGCTTCCGCTCAGGAAAAAGTTGAGACGGACAATACACTATCCAAAAAAGAAAAGTCGGAAGGTTGGAAATTGCTTTGGGATGGGGTGACAACAAAAGGCTGGAAAAGCGGTAGTTCCGAGAGTTTCCCTACCAAGGGATGGTCGGTGGATGGCGGTGTGCTGAAAGTTTTAAAGGACGGCAAAGGCGGAGATATTATAACTGACCAGAAATACGAAAACTTCATTCTAAAAGTCGATTTTAAAATTACGGATGGAGCAAACAGCGGTATCAAATATTTTGTAAACCGCGGCGGGATCGGTTGTGAATATCAGATTCTGGATGATCAGAAACATCCTGATGCAAAAGGCGGCGTTGCAGGTAACCGAACGCTGGGTTCCTTGTATGATCTGATTACCGCATCACCCGACAAACCATTCAACAAGGAACAGTTCAATACTGCGATGATCGTTGTGAAGGGCAACCATGTAGAACACTGGCTGAGTAATGTCAAGGTCGTGGAATATGAGCGAAACAACCAGATGTGGAAGGCTTTGGTCAATTTCAGCAAGTTTAGGGGTTACGCTGATTTTGGAGCGGCTGCACAGGGTAACATCCTGCTTCAGGAACATGGCGATGAGGTTTGGTTTAAAAACATAAAAATATTAGTGCTTTAAGTAGCTGTTAACTGGAAAGTTAAACTCATTAAATAAATATTAAAAAATAAAAATACCTATCAATGAAGCAGTTACAGTCGCTGGATTACATTATTTTCTTTGTTTACTTCGTCATTGTATCAGTATACGGTTACTGGATCTACCACCGGAAAAAAAGTGAAGCCGCATCTACCAAGGATTTCTTTCTGGCCGAAGGTTCATTGACCTGGTGGGCCATCGGCGCATCTTTGATTGCTTCCAATATTTCTGCTGAACAGTTTATTGGGATGTCCGGATCTGGTTTTTCGATGGGTCTGGCTATTTCAACTTATGAATGGATGGCTGCTGCAACGCTTGTCATCGTTGCACTCTTTTTCATGCCGATTTATCTGAAAAACAAGATTTTCACCATGCCGCAATTTCTGAGTCAGCGGTATAATCCGGCGGTCAGTTGATCATGGCGATTTTCTGGCTGCTGTTGTATATTCTGGTCAATCTGACTTCGATCCTGTATCTGGGCGCACTGGCAGTATCCGGTATCTCCGGACTGGATTTTGATCTGTGTATTTGGGGACTTGCTATCTTCTCGATCATTATTACCATCGGCGGGATGAAGGTTATTGGTTTTACAGATGTCATCCAGGTGTTTTTTCTAATCATCGGAGGTCTTGCGACAACTTATATCGCCATCAATCTGGTATCGGATAACTTTGATACAACTGGTCTTTTAAACGGTTTGAAGATGATGACTCAACGACATGATGACCATTTTCACATGATCTTTAAAGAAGGCAGTACCCATTACATGGATCTTCCCGGTCTTACTGTTCTGCTCGGCGGGATGTGGATTGTAAACCTGAACTATTGGGGATGTAATCAGTACATCACCCAGCGCGCCCTTGGAGCAGATCTTAAAACAGCACGTAACGGACTTTTGTTTGCCGCATTTTTAAAACTTTTGATGCCGGTAATTGTGGTACTTCCCGGAATTGCAGCCTACGTACTTTACAACCAGGGATTATTTCAACAGGAAATGACGGAAAACGGCGTCATTGTTGCAGATAAGGCATATCCTGTTTTACTGAACTTATTACCAGCCGGGTTAAAAGGACTTTCTTTTGCAGCACTAACCGCGGCGATCGTTGCGTCGTTGGCTGGAAAAGCGAATAGTATCTCAACAATTTTCACGCTCGACATTTTCAAGATTTACATTGGTAAAAATAAAACAGAAGCACAGCTTGTGACCATCGGCCGGATCGTGATTGTGATCTCCATGATTTTAGCGATTCTGGTTTCTCCCTACATGGGCATTGATAAAGCGGGAGGTTTTCAGTTTATACAGCAAATGACTGGACTGCTTTCGCCGGGAATTTTTGCATCCTTTATTATGGGATTTTTCTGGAAACGCAGTAACTCTGCCGGGGCACTATTTGCCATCGTCGGCGGATTTATTGTTGCCCTGGCGATGCACAACAACTGGCTTCCGTTTGCAGACTGGACTCAGGTTCCGTTTTTGGATAGAATGGGATGGGTTTTTGTAATTTGTATCGTCGGAATGTTTATTCTGAGTTTTATATTACCTGACGAGAAAAAAGGCCTTATCATTGATCCGTCCATGTTCAGAGCGCACAAGGGTTTTGTTTTTGGGGCGGTTATTATTCTGGTTATGCTGTTTGGCTTGTATACTTACTTTTGGTAGATATAATACGCTTGAAAAGTAAAACCCTTTTTCCATGTCCAGGAAAAAGGGTTTTACTTTTTTATCATTCCCTTAGTTTATTTCAATCAACCTTGGGCCTTTTTGTTTTACTTCCTCCTTTTTAGGGATGATCAGATGAAGTACGCCATTGTCATATCTGGCAACGATTCCCTCGTCATTGACTACATCTTTGGGCAGAAGAAACGTTCTTTGGAAAGATTGGTAACTGAATTCTCTGCGGGTGTAATTTGCTTCCTGTTTTTCCTGATTTTGCTCTTTTTTAGAGGAAATGGTGAGCGTGTTGTTTTCCAGCTGAATTTTAAAATCCTGCTTTTCCATTCCCGGTGCTGCGACCTCCACCTCAAAATTATCGGCCGATTCCTGAATATTCACTGCCGGCACAGTAGTTTGTGTGCTGGAAAAATGATTGTTGTCCCAGTTAAAAAGTTCGCGGCCAAGAAAATCGTCGACCAGCGCAGGGATCGCAGAAAACGAATTGCGGTTGTTTTTGATCAGTGACATGACTGTTGTTTTTTAAAGGTTTAACAAAAATTTTTTGTATTGACGATCACGCGTCTGTGAGTTAATTATCAACTCCTGTGCCAGCATCTTAAGAGCAATTGTTTTCAATAAAATTTTCTCCTGATTTCTGACATTTTGACAATCGATCTTATTTTTTTATGACAATTTTTATTCAAATAATCTGCCGCAATTCTGACAAATTTTCACATTCCATATTCATAAATAATCAAAAGGCGATAGTGTCTGCATTGAGTTTTTTTTGACTTTATTTCCAAGTAAAATACATGGTGTGCCTACCACCGGAAAGGCACACCATGTATTAACTATTTCCTACCTCGACACCTAAGTTTTTACAGGTTGGGAGCATATTCAGTTTCTCACAAATGATCCGGTAAAGTTATCCAAACGATAGAAATACATACCTGGACTAAGCGCTGAAACATCAATGACATTCTGTTCAGTTCCGTTAACGTCAGTCTGGTGAATTATCTGGCCAAGCACGTTCAGGATGGTCAGTCTGCCGACGACTTTATTCCCTTTAAGATCAATTGTGAGCATATCCCTTACCGGATTTGGATATACAATTAACTGCTTTGTGTTGATATTGTTTACTGATTTTACCTGAGAATAGCTGTAAGTTCCGTCCAGGTCTGTTTGTTTTAACCTGTAATAACTTATACCGGCGAGTGGGAGAGGATCAGTGGCGGTATAGTGGTTTTCGGATGTGCTGTTAACTTTACCTTCGATGAAGGCTATTTTCTCAAACCGTTTTGCATCTGCGCTTCGCTCGATGTGAAAGCCTGCATTATTCTCTTCAGCATAAGTAGTCCATTCCAGGCGTACTCCATTTTCAACAAACTTTGCATTAAACATTCCCAAACGAACGGGTAGGGCGCTTTCATCCAAAGTCAGTTCAAGGCTCGTTGCACTTGTGGGCAGGCCCGGCGCAAGGTATGCGCCAAAGGAATTGATCGTCTGCTGTGACGCACCGGTTGCTCTCGTGAACGTAACAGTTCCGTTGTTATTGGTAAGATAATAGCCATTGATCGGTGTTTTAATCGCAATAAAAACGCCACCCGTTATCCCGACCTGCATATTACGGGCCGAACTCGCTTCAATTGCTCCGTTTGTCAAACCCTGTCTCAGGTTTGCAGAAGAAGCAATAGCGCCGGTTCCTTCAAAGGTGAAACTCCCCACACCATTGACCAGAACAGGCGTGTTGGCTGGAATTTTAGAGTTTGTGATAATTTTACCAATGACTTTCGGATCTGTAAATGCCAGCGTATAGGCTTTCACGCCCGTGGGGATATTGGATTCAAACGGTAAAACCAGCATTCGCATTCCACTTAAAGTGGCGCGATAAGTAGCAGTCGTAGCCGTGAAGCCCACCGGCGGGTAGAAATCTCCGCCCATATCGCTGAGTTCGAGTTTTTCTGAAATCACCCCGTTTACAACGTTTGTCTTGTCGTTCAAAATGCCGCTTTGTGTGTAGAATACACTGTTTTTATTTGCTGCGGAAGCGTGCCAGTCTGTTTGCGGACTGATACCGGTTGCCTGTGTAAAGTCAAGAGCGGTATAGCCAGGATCGTTCAGGCAATCCAATAAATAACTGTCTGAATCACTGTAAAAGCCGGAAAATTTATAACCTTTTTCATTACCAACTGCAAGATAAACATCATGAAATTTGAAAGTAAGCAGGGAGCTGAAATTATTATTATACATTGAAATGATCCCGGTAATGCCATCTGGAAGTACATCCTCTGAAATGTCGAAAACCCAATCAAAGTTATCCCTTCGGGCAAAATTTACAGTGCCATAATTGTGAGATGCTACGGCCCCGGCCTTATTGACATAATACAGGGTGGCATTACTTGATGTGTAGATATTACTTGATGACAGACTTTCTACACGGAATACCAATCGTTTAAATTTCCCGTTGAGTTGCAAAAATCCATTATTGGCATCTTTATTGGCACTAAACAATGGCATGTCAACTTTATGCGCAGCTGTTTTACCGCTCAACCGATAGGCGGTTCCAAAGGTTGGGTTGGTAACCGTTTGGGATTCTACTTTTTGGTAATTAATCAACTGGCTGACCATTTGAGATATTTCCCGCTCTGCGCTTTTATCAAATACAAGTGTTGTGATGCTTGATGCTCCGATGGTAACATTTGGACGGGACGTCTCAGCTGTAAAGGTTATGTTGTTTTCTACTAAACTTGTGGATTCAGTGGTTGTAATCGCTTTCCCGGAGCTGGACAGAAATGGCAAATCCACAGATAAATTATAGGAATTAGCAGAGGAATTGATTACCATCACAAACACTTTGTCGCCAGCTTCCGAAAGGTAGGAAGACCCGCTCAATTGGCCCGTATTATCATTCCATGTGTTTTGGATGCGCTTTGTACCTGTTACATATTTGGCATAGTGCGAGAGAATGTTCCCTCTTTTGTTGATTGCTCCGGCAACTGTACCAAACTGGCCGTCACCCATCATTCCGTAATAACGCTTGGTGGCATAATGCACCCATGCGTTTACGTTGGCCAGCATAGCATCATTGATCTTAGTAGCAAAATCGAATGCGTCGCTTTGCCAGTTGTAATTTCGTGAAGATCCATTTGCATTCCAGTTGATCAGAAACTCTGTCATCCATACTTCCTTTCCCTGCGTCTGCACATTCAATAATCCGGATTGGATTGCACCGTATTGATGCCCTCCGAAAATATCAAAGTTGGCAAGAACGGCGGGATCTAAAAATGCATTTGCGTAAGTGTCGGTAATCCCCACGCTTTCAGGTGCAATAACTTTACAATTTATCTTGGCACCCTGCTCTTTGATAAACTTGGCCATTTGAGCAGGCGTCCAGATACAACCGGCGTAGTCTACCTGATAATCAGGCTCATTTTGCAGCGAAATCGCGTACAGATCTACGCCGTTGGCTTTAAGATAAGTAACGAAGTTATCCAGGTATTGGGCATAATCGGCATAATATTCCTCTGCCAGATAAACAGGCTTGACAGCACCAGTTTCATCCGTATAACGGGAGGCGGTTGTATTATAGGTTTTCCATTCTGCGGGCATGCTCCATGGAGATGCAAATATTCTTAGTCCCAGAGACTGCGCAAGCTGAGCCGTGCTAAGTGCTTGCGGCCAGTTTTCCTCCCCGATCGGGATGTATATACGCATGATGTTATAGCCGGCTTCGCTATTTTGTCCCCACATTTTTCTTATTTCGTCATCACTCATGTGATTATAGCCGAACTGGGGACTATTTACAAATCCGCCGAATCCTGTAATCTTCTGGTATGAAACATCTTTGTTGAGCTTAACCGTTGCGGTTTTCGTCTGTGCAAGAACGTTGTCTTGAAACATGTTCAAAAGAATAAATATAGCGGCTGTTTTGGAAAGCCTAAGTAGTTTTCTCATCATTTTTTTTGAATGATTAATGTTTGGCATTTATGTCATAATAAAATTTTCTGAGGGGATTTGATTTGAAGCTGGGTAGCTAGTGCAGGCAAAAACGCTATTACTATATTATCATATTTATATAATTTGGTTAATAAAAAATGTAATTTTATTTAGCAAATTAAAGGAGATAAGAAATGAAACTATGACACAAATCGTCAAATTTCGGGTAAGAATGTTTGTTTGAGTGAAAAAAAAGAAGCCTATTGACGGATTTTATAAATCCAGCGCGCAGCACCGGAGAATTTGGGAGGATTCGCTTCGGTTTCAATTATTTCCACAGCCTAATTTTATCAAAAATAAAACTGGAATTTAAAATGGAGTACTATGCTTTCATTCCCTTTTCTACCAATTAAACTCGATTTGGACTTCTAAAAATGAGGAAGTTCGATGTATTTCAGGGATTGCCTGGCAATTTTAAGTCAATAAGATATAGGAAAGATGTTTTAGAACTTTCCTTTTTCGTCAGTTTTAAACAGCTGCCATTTGGCGGCTGTGCTTATTAGATATTCTATTTACCTTCCTCCGCTAAAAAACAAGAGGGTACTACCAACCTGGATTTCTAGCCAGTTTGTTTTTTTTAACTGCGGTAAAACGATCTTTCCATCTATCAATAACAGTGTAGACGATCGGTACCAAAACAAGTGTAATGTCAGCGAACTTGTTAAACTGCCGATGATTACCCAAGCGATGCCATTTTTGGTTTCTGACCCGGCATATGTGGATTGCGCCATAGGTAGCATGCTCAGGATCATCGCTAGTGTTGTCATCACAATAGTGCGAAGCTTTTCCCGATCCGCTTCAACCAGGGCATCTTTTACAGATTTCCTTTCTGCTTTTCCTGATTGGTAAAGTCAACAATAAGGATGGCATATTTGGCAACCAGTCCCCAAAGCATGATGATACTCAAAATAGAAACAGGTTGATCGTATGCAGCGTTAGTGCCAGTGCAAGTATGGCTCCAATGATTGCAACGGGCAAAGAGAATAACACGACAAAAGCATATTCGATACTTTCGTTTAGCGCCACCATGATCAGATATATCAGCAGTATTCCAGACCTACCGCCATAAACAAGCTGCCGATAAATCGTTTTGATTTTTACCAAATCCGGCCTCCGCCACCTCGGCCCCCGCACGGAATTTCGCTTTTTAAGCTCATTCTTAATATCATCTGAAATGCTGCCTGAGGCGCGGCCCACTGAAATGGCGTTTATGGTGACTGAGTTGAGCCGGTTTTTTCGTTCGAGTACAGGTTGGCTTGATGTTTCGGTAATGGTGGCTATTGCTTCGAGCGGAGTGGTTGCACAGCGTGCGTTTTTCACATTAAATCTTTTTACTTCTCCAATAGTCATTGTATTGGAACCTGCTTATCATCATCACTGAATTTACTGTTGTCGCTGCAACTGAATACTTATTGCACAATACTGATCACATCGTCTACGGTTACGCCATAACTCGCCATTTTATCATGGTCGAGAATAATAGAAACCTGGGGTTTGGCTTCTTTGCTGCTGTACTGAACGTAGTGGGTACCGGCTGTTTTTTTTAATGTTTTTCGACGCTGCCCTCATAATTGAATCTGGGTTTACACCCTGAACATCCATCTGAATATCAAAGCTGGCTGTAGCTGTGATGCCAATTGTTTTTATGGTCGACTTCACGCCAGGTATCTGCATAATTTCATCCCTTATCTTTCTTCCCAAATCGTCAGTGCTGATGGCCGCTTCTTAACGTCGGTAAGCTAGATAGAAATTTCTACAAGTTTGCTGTTTGATGAAGCATTTGATCCCATGGAAGCCCGCTTTGCGTAACCACCCTTTCTCCGACCAGATCAGACAAATGATGACACAATTGACCATTTTCAACTTGTTTGTTAGGTTATTAAATTAAAAATCGGCCTGGTGAGCTGTGCATCAGATACGAAAATACTTCCTGGTACTAAAGCTCCAAAAAAATAAACGATAAGTCGTGTCTGCCATATCGAGGTAATGATCTAGGAACCGAAGGTGATGGTAAAACTTTTTTTGCTGTTTAAACCACGCTATTAATCTTCTTGTAATGCGTGGGTGTCTGTCCGGTAATGTCTTTGAAGGTACGGGAAAAATAAGACAGACTTTCGAAGCCGGTTTCCGATGCTACTTCGGAGAGAGGAAAATCGGTTGTGATGATTAGATACTGTGCCCTTTCTATTCTTTTTTTCTGGACATATGCCAAAGGGCGCTCTCCCGTATAAATGGTAAAAATTCTGGAAAAGTAATTGGCGTTATAACAGGCACGTTCCGACAAATGTTCAACGGTGATGTTGCTTTGCAGATTCGTAAGAATGTAATTAACTGAGTCAAGGATCCTGGAAGGGATTTTTTTTGTCTCAGAAGATTTGAATGAGTCAGACTTTAAAAACCGTGCGATCGTTTCCAGAATCAGGCCTTTTGTTTCAATGTAATCAGAAAGGGGAATCAGGTTGTTCCTTTTTTGAAAGCTTGCAAGTGTTGGCTGCTTTTCATATTCGCGGGGATTGTCGGTCCTTCGTAAATCCCTGCCCGGATTAAGATGCAGAATTTTTTTGAAGCGGATAATGTCTTCGGGAATGGATTCGATTTTGTGAATTCTTCTGTTAGAAGAAAACAGAGATGTGCCATCGGCGCTTTCTTCCAGGACATGAATGTAAAACTGGCTGAGATATTTTGGGCAGTGGTGATTGCACAAAGTGAAGCTGGGGACCATATACAAATATCCTTCTTCCAAAACATGCGCAAGATCGGCATCTCCAAGTGATCCATGACCATCATCAATCAGGTAAATCCGGTAAAATGGACTGATTACATTACGATAATTCCAATTTTTGTTCAATTGTACATAATCTGCATTTAATAACGAAAATGTGGATTTAAAGTCATTGTTGTCCATTGAAGCTTGCCTTGGTTGATAGAATATTCTTCAAAACTAACAAAAATAGTCCGATTTGTTAAAATGGACGACACTTTTGTACAATTACTATAATTTATTAAACTATACATTTGTCGTGCATACTGTATTCCATTACCGACGGATAGATAAGCAGTAAAATTTCTAAAAATTGCCAAAAGTAAATATGAAAAAGTTTTGTCTGGCACTGGATCTGAAAGACGATCATCAGCTAATTGAGCAGTACGATCAGCTTCATAAAACGGAAAATGCATGGCCCGAAATAACCCAAAGCATTACTGACAGTGGCATTACGAATATGGAAATTTACAGAACGGGCAACCGTTTATTTATGATCATGGAGACCGTAGAAGATTTTGACTTTGACAGCAAAGCAAAAATGGATGCGGCAAATCCGAAAGTGCAGCAGTGGGAAAAGCTGATGTGGAAATTTCAGCAGCCCTTAAAATGGGCCGCACCCGGTGAAAAATGGGTTTTAATGGATCAGATCTACAAAATTGCACCCTAGTTTTATTTACACATTTAAAATTTTTTAATCCTATGGCTGATCGTAAAACCAGGCTGGCTATTATTCTGATCACTTCCCTGTTTTTTCTTTGGGGATTTGCCCTGAACCTGAACCCGATACTGATCCCGCATCTTAAAAAAGCCTGTCAGCTCAGTGATTTTCAATCGGCTTTGATTGACTCGGCGTCATACATCGCCTATTTTCTGATTGCGTTGCCGGCCGGCCTTTTTATGAAAAGATTTGGTTATAAAGCAGGTATCACGCTGGGTTTACTGCTGTTTGCACTGGGTACATTCCTGTTTTATCCTGCAGCAGAAATGCGCCATTTTGGCTTTTTCCTTCTTGCTTTGTTTATCATTGCCAGTGGCTTGACAATGCTGGAAACCGCGGCGAATCCCTATATCACCGTTCTGGGCGATGCTGACTCTGCGACACAAAGACTCAATTTTGCGCAGTCATTTAACGGACTGGCCGCATTTCTGGCCCCATTGATGGGAGGTACCTTTATACTTTCGGGAAAGAGTCTGTCACAGCAGCAGCAACTTTCCATGACACCTTTGGAATTGAATGCCTATCTGGATCTGGAAGCATCTTCGGTGCAAATACCATTCATCATTATTGGCATTGTGGTGCTGCTTGTAGCAGTTCTTATCTGGCGCACCCGGCTACCCGAAATAATAGAGGAAAAAGAAATTGAAGGTGAGGAAACAGGTTCTATTTTGGGAGAGAAAAATCTGATGCTCGGGGTTGCAGCTCAGTTTTTTTATGTAGGAGCACAGGTTTGTATAAGCAGTTTTTTTATCCGTTTTGCCGGTAGTGTAGCCGGTATTGAGGAAAAAACGGCTGCATATCTTTTATCGGGCGCATTTTTGAGCTTTATGATCGGGCGTTTTATAGGGACTTATCTGATGAAGTTTGTCGCACCGCCAAGACTTCTGGCCGCATACAGTCTGATTAACATCGTTTTGTTGATCGCTGCCGTGTCTACCACCGGAATGGTTTCGGTCTACGCACTTGTTGGTGTTCAGTTTTTTATGTCCATTATGTTTCCGACCATATTTGCCCTGAGCATCCGTGGTTTGGGTGCAAAGACCAAAGTCGGTTCATCGCTGGTGATCATGTCCATCGTTGGCGGTGCAATATTTCCGGTGATCATGGGACAGGTTTCAGATGTATCGTCAATTCAAACCGCTTACATCGTACCAGCAGTTTGTTTTCTGGTTGTACTTTATTTTGCTATAAAAAATAACTCGATCAAAAACATCAAATTGGGCGCATCGCATTGATTTGCTGGTTTCTGAGAGGAACACATGCACATACCTGATTCATTTCTTCTTACGTGCTAAATAAAAACTGACAAATATTTTCTTTTATGAATACACTTGTTTGCGTGACACCGGGCGATTTTCAATACCGGGAAGACCCAAAACCAGAACTTAAATCCGGACACACGATTATCAAAATAAGGCGGATCGGAATATGCGGCACTGATCTTCATGCGTATGAAGGCACTCAGCCATTTTTTAATTACCCCCGGATTCTGGGCCACGAACTGGCCGGAGAGATCGTTGAAATGGACGGTGCGCCCGGATTCTCAGTAGGGGAGCCTGTCACCTTTATTCCCTATTTCAATTGTGGAAAATGTGTGGCCTGCCGCAATGGAAAGCCCAATTGCTGCACCAGTATTCAGGTTTTTGGTGTGCATATTGATGGCGGCATGTCCGAATATGTATCGGTTCCGTCCTATTCGCTCATCCATGGCAACGGGCTTAGTTTTGATGAACTTGCTTTGGTCGAGCCGCTGGCAATCGGCGCGCACGGAATAAGAAGAGCCGGGGTAACACCGAAGGATACCGTGCTTGTTGTCGGGGCTGGCCCGATCGGTCTGGGCACCATGGAATTTGCAAGAATAGCGGGTGCGACCGTGATAGCACTGGACATTAACGATAGCAGACTGGCTTTTTGCCGTCAGAAGCTGGGCGTAGCACATACAATCAACGCTCTTACCGAAAATGTCCAGGAAAAACTGATGCATCTGACCAGCGGTGATATGCCGACGGTTATTGTAGATGCAACAGGAAATCTGAAAGCCATCAACACGGCCTTTCAATATCTGTCACATGGCGGAACATATGTACTGATCGGCCTGCAAAAAGGAGAGATCAGTTTTTCTCATCCTGAATTTCACAAACGTGAGGCAACGCTAATGAGCAGCCGAAATGCGACCAGAGAAGATTTTGAACACGTTACCAGTAGCATGAAAGCAGGCATGATAGATCCAACTACTTACATAACACACCGTGTTATTTTCGAAGATGTAAAAAAAGATTTTGAAAGCTGGCTTGACCCTTCCAATGGGGTGGTAAAGGCTATGGTGTCGATTGGATGAGAAAAATATAAAGTACAGCTTTAATTCCTATGCAAGTAAAAACCTCGCAAAATAAGAGCCCTGCCACAATTCAGCTGCCTCCGATCGTTTTTGGGACCAGCTGCTTGGGTAATATTTACCGTGCGACCACTCATCAGCAGAAACAAGAAATCGTAGAAGCATGTATAAAAAATTCGCCGGGAAAAGCAGTTTTTGACAGCGCCGGTAAGTATGGGGCGGGTCTAGCTTTGGAATCTTTGGGTAAATCCCTGGATGCGTTAAATGTAGATCCTAAAAATGTGATCATCAGCAACAAACTGGGCTGGTATCAGGTTCCTCTTGCTACACCCGAACCTACCTTTGAGCCAGGAATCTGGAAAGAGCTGACCCATGACGCTGTACAAAGGATTTCCTATGAGGGAATGCTGGAATGTTTCGATCAGGGAAACGATTTACTGGGACCTTACACATCTGAGTTAGCCTCCGTACATGATCCTGACGAATATTTGTCCAAAGCACAGAACATAGAAGAAGAAAATGATCTGTACATGGATATTCTTAGTGCCTATAAAGCACTGGCTGAACTGAAAGCTGCCGGTAAAATTTCAGGTATAGGTGTGGGTGCCAAACAGTGGCGGGTGATCGAAAGAATTTCAAAGGATGTAGCCCTGGACTGGGTGATGATCGCTAACAGTCTTACGCTTCATGACCATCCCCGGGAATTAATGGTCTTTATTTCCGATCTGCACAAAAAAGGCGTAACCGTTATTAATTCAGCAGTTTTTAACGGAGGATTTCTGGTTGGAAGTGATTATTACAATTATGGGCTGGTCGATAAAGATACCCTTGCGGGAAAAAGCCTGTATGCGTGGAGAGCTGAATTTTGGAATTTATGTGAGCAGTTTGGTATTTCACCCGCGCACGCTTGCCTGAGTTTCGGTTTTACAATTGCTGGTGTCAACAGTTTAGCAGTCAGTACGACCAACGCGGGCAAGGTAAAGCAGAACATAGACATGGTGACCACAGAGATTCCCGCTGATTTCTGGAATACTCTAAAAAAAGCGGGTCTTATAAATGACTTTGCTTGGTGATAAATCAAGTATAATCTATACAACCTGAAACATATGATCATTAAAATAAATTTTTCTACAACACTGATATACTTATGTATGATCGGGAGTTGTTTTGGGCAAGTGAAGGCGCCAAAACCCGTGGGTCCAACACCAACGGAGAATCAGGTAAGATGGCAGGAAATGGAATATTACGCTTTCATCCATTTTTCTACCAATACGTTTACCGACCAGGAATGGGGTTATGGTGAAGCTGATGATGCAAAACTTTTCAATCCAACGAATCTGGACTGCGATCAATGGGCAAGGGTTTGCAAAAATTCGGGCATGAAAGGAATTATCGTTACGGCCAAGCACCATTCCGGATTTTGCCTGTGGCCGACCGAAACCACGGAATATTCCATAAAGAACAGCCCCTGGAAAGACGGCAAAGGTGATATCATTGGTGATCTGGCAATAGCATGCAGAAAATACGGACTAAAACTGGGCATCTACATCTCGCCATGGGACAGGAACAATCCGAGTTACGGAATTCTTGACCCGGAGGGCAGTGCACCTTATGTAAAAAATGTTTTCCGCAAACAAATTGAGGAATGCCTGACCAAGTATGGTGATGTTTTCGAGATTTGGTTTGATGGAGCCAACGGCGGCGATGGCTATTACGGCGGGGCACGAACCAGCCGGAAAATAGACCGTACTACCTATTACGACTGGGCAAACACTTACGAGATGATCCGGGAAATTCAGCCAAAAATCGTCATCTGGAACGACAACGGTGAGCGGGCAGATCTTCGCTGGGTAGGAACCGAATCGGGTTATGTGGGTGAAACCAACTGGAGTCTTTTAAATGCCAAGGGTGATGTACCCCATCAGATGCTAGCTCATGGGGTAGAAAATGGCGATTCCTGGGTACCTGGGGAAGTAAATACTTCCATACGCCCCGGATGGTTCTACCATGAATATGAAGATAGCCGCGTGAAGACGCTGCCTGAACTGCTTAAAGTTTATTACAGTTCATTCGGACGAAACGGAACTATGCTGCTTAATTTCCCTATTGATAAGACAGGCCGGATCCATCAGATGGATGAAAAGGCAGCTTTGGAGCTGGCTGGTGCAGTAAAAGAAGCATTTGCCGTAGATCTGGCAAAAAAAACGAAGGCAAGTGCATCAAATGTTCGTGGGAAATCAAAGGAATTTGGAGCAGATAAGGCATTAGATGGAGATAAAAATACTTACTGGGCCACAGACGATGAAGAGAAAACCGCTTCACTTACGATTGATTTTGGTGCTCCGAAAGCCTTTAACCGGTTCCTGGCTCAGGAATATATTCGACTTGGGCAGCGCGTGAAAGCCTTTACAATTGAAGCATTCATAAATGGCAAATGGCAGCAGCTGGATAAACAAACTACGATTGGTTATAAGCGAATACTGTCATTTCCAACCGTGACAGCTTCACAGCTGCGCTTTACGATCACTGATGCAAAAGCAAGCCCTGTCATTTCTAATGTCAGTGTTTACAATGCTCCGCAAATATTGGAAATTCCGCGTATCACCCGTGCTAAAACGGGAGAAATCACCATCAGTGCATCGGACAAAGAATCACAGATCTTCTATACGCTGGATGGAAGCGATCCAACCAAAAAGTCAATCAGGTATGACAGGCCCTTTGAAGAAGTAAATAAGGTGAAAGTACGGGCTATTGCCCATGATCCGATCTCTGGGAAAAACAGTCCGGTAGGTCAAGAGGAATTTGACATTTCTCGAAAGAAATGGAAAATCTTGGGTATCGAAGATGACAAAGTGAACTGTATTATTGACGGAAACAGTAATTCGGATTGGTTTCAACCCAAAAATAACAAATTGCCAGCCAGCATCGTAATAGATCTGGGCGAGCAACAAACTTTGGCAGGTTTTAAATACCTTCCGAGTCAGAGCCGAAACGCAGGAATTATTACCAATTACCAATTTTTGGTTTCTTCTGACAACAAGCAATGGAGCGTAGCAGATGAAGGAGAGTTTTCCAATATTAAAAACAATCCACTGTGGCAAATTAAGAAGTTCGCACCAGTGAAGGGACGCTACATCAAACTGGTAGGCACTCGTAACACGCAGGAAAATGATGCATCCGGGTACGCTGAAATTGGCGTTGTGACAAACTGATCTGAAATCTTCAATCTAATAAAGTGCCGTTTGGTTTAAGTTGATCTAACTTGTTCCAAACAGCGCTTTATTTACAATAGACTTACACAGGCCCCCCTTCATGAAATGCAGCTCCAAATCCCGTAGTCAAAGTAGTTTGCAAACTCATAAATTACGGACCTATATTCTTGCTGAAAGAAAGTCTTACTAAAAACTCTTGTTCAAAAAATTGAATTTCAAAATCTGCTCCGACAATTTCAGCAAGTCGGCTTACAATCCAAAGTCCCAGCCCGAAGCCATCGTTGGAGAAATCCAGTTTATTGAATTCCTGGCTTAGCAGCGAAACATCCGAAATCGGGCTGTTTGAAGTATTTCGCACTGTGAGGGTAGTTTCATTGTTTGAGTCGCTTATTTCGATAAGTATTGTTGTTTCTGATCTGCCGTGTTTAATAGCATTTTCTAAAAGATTTATCAAAATACTTGCAAGGTGCGAGCGGTCGGTGCTGATGATGAATAGCCCATCTTCGGGAGTGACTTCAATTTTAAAATTCTGATGTTTAAGCAGCGCTTTTGTAGTCATCCGTTCTAGAATTTCCATTGTAATTTCAGGAAGGTTTACTTCACTCTTATTGAAAACCAACATGCCTGATCTAAGCTGGCTCATCAACAAAAAATCATTTACCAATTTGTTAAGACGCTGTACTTCTGTAATCTGATTTTCGATAACGGGTTTGAATGCGATTGGGATCTGGTCGTTTTGTAATATTTGCAATTCGGTCAGCATCACGCTCAGTGGTGTTCTGAGCTCATGTGAAGCGGATGCGAAAAAAGCGTTTTGGTACTGAGCCTGTTTTTGAATTCTGGTCAGCATCTGATTGAGAGAGCTGGTCAATTTGTGAATTTCATCATTTACAGTAGGTTCTTCCAGCAAAATAATCTGATTTTGCAAGCTGATATCATTGGCTTTATTTACAATATTTTCGATCGGGCGCAGCAGGAAACCGGAAAGGAAATAACCGACAATCAAAGCGGCCAGAAATGATATTGGGAAATAAAGGAACAGGATGATTTTAAGCCTATTGATGTCCTGAATCAATTCTTTTGCAGGAAGCACATACAAGATCCGTATCGCTCCGCCAGTTTCCAGATTTCTGGTAAGTTCTTTGCAGCGCCAAAGTGATAAATCCGTTTGTTTTGCAGTTTTTTGTAATGATTTTGGCAGATTATTAAAAAGTGTATCGTGTTTATTATTTGCATCATAAATCAGCCGAAAATATTCTCCTGAGCCGGGTAGGGGAATGGTAAACGGATTAATTTCAGTTTCCTGAAGAATCAAATTTCCCTGGGTCTGCAGCCTTGCAGCAAAGCTTTTTTCAAACTGACCTTTTACATTTGTATAAAGTACAAACCCGGTTGCCAGTAAAAAACACAGGAAAACAAGCCCGAAAATAAGCCCGAACCGGAACCTGAGACTTGCGTAAAAAGGGTAGGGGACGGCGTTTTCACAGTGATGATTTAGATCCGGTTAGTTTGTAGCCAACGCCGACAACCGTTTCAATGAGCTGGATTGTCGAAACCTTTGTCAATTTTTCTGCGAAGCTGATGCATATATACCTCAACAATATTGCTTTCCGGATCAAAATCCATGTTCCAGACATTTTCCAGAATCTGGTTTTTGCTTACCACCCGGTTTGTATTTCGTATCAGATATTCCAACAGTGCGAATTCTTTGGCGGTAAGTGGAATTTGTTTTTCCGCACGCATGACCTGACGGGTCATCAGATCAACATCCAGATCATTAATGCTGAATTCTGGTACTTTCACTTGCAAAAATTTTACGTTGTAAAATCCGTGATTCTGGCCAAAAGCTCTTCCCATTCAAAAGGCTTTTTGATATAGTCCACAGCGCCAAGATCCAGGCCTTCTACAATCTGGGAAGTTCCGCTGAGGGCACTCAAATGATCACCGGACTGAAATTTTAAAAGCTCTCAGTTTTTTTAAAACTTCAATTCCAGTCATTCCCGGAAGCATTAAGATCCAGCAGTATCAGATCAAAAGTTTCCGAAGCAGCTTGTTAAGTGCCTCTGAGCCATTATTTGAAAGCTGCACCAGATATCCGGCCTGTAAAAGTCCTTGCTGTATAAATCCGGCCAGTTTCTGCTCATCTTCAACAACTAGTATTTTCATGTAGCGGTAATGGATTGTCGTTAACGTATTTTGTAAGTCACACTGTCAATCTGTATGGAACTGGGTTTTACGACCGGCAAACCTGAATCTGACAAAAATCCATCGGTCGAATCACGCATCTAGCCTTTTACAATAATTATTTTGGCCTGATTTATTAATGGGAATAACTCATGTGCCATGTGTGGTGGCAACGTGATCAGTTTTCCTGCAAGCATAAAGGTATTTTCGCATTTCTGTTAAATCTGAAGGAATTCCTTTTATTTCTACTTTAATTCCTTTTCGGGGAATAGGTGCAGGAATCTGGCTAAGATTCAACATTCGTTTCTAACTCTATTGTTTATTAATACTTTTAAGTCAAATACGATCTTCGTGATGGGGTCCGTGGGGAGGGCCTTTTTTATCAACCAACGCATTGACCGGATGCCTTGATGAATGGCCACTGATTTTACCGCCGCGCCATGTGGGGAGGAAAATGCAGCCAGACTTCTTTGTCATCTGATGCTAGTAATATTTTGTCAATATCACCTTCATGATTACTTCCATATTTGATGACTGTTCCTCGATTTTGAATTGTTTATTTGCAATAGTACCATTGTCGGGACGTAGCTCAGCCGGGAGGTTTTTGTCATTTTTCTGTATTCGGTACAAGAGCAATCCTGCTGCCAGTATTATCAGCAGCAGGATAATTCCTTTCGATTTTGACATTTCCTGTTCACTCTGAGTCCGGATCGTAATGTTTCCTTCATAAAAAGCAGGCAAATCACAAATGCCATAGCTGCCACAGCCACTAAGAAACAAAAAAGCATACCTGAAAGAAAACAGGTTAGCAATATATCCTCCTGCAACATTGCTCAGCGAAGCACCCAAGGCCTACTGCTGTGATCAAGATCCCGTTGGCAAGATTGAAATGTCCCGATCCCTTTGTCAGATCCGCAATAATAAGAATGCTCACCACTCCGAAAATGCCAGCAGAAAGTCCATCCAGAATCTGCACCGAAGTAATAAAATAGGGATTTGGACTTATGGTATAAAGTAATCCGCGGACGGGCAGCGCTGCAAAACAGACCAGCATCAGCCATTTTCGTCCGCTTGTAGATTTGCGGCTGCACCAGGCCGCCGTCGGAACCATCACCAGCTGGGCGATGACAATGCACGCTGACATATAAACCGATGCATCGACTTTGTTTGCAGAAACAATATACTGTCCGGCAAGCGGAAGCATCGCCGCATTGGCAAAATGATACAGCACACAACAACTCGTAAAAATAAGGAAAAGCGGATTTGAAATGATGCCTGAAGATGATTTCGGGTTCCTGTGTTTTGTCTTTGGAAAAACTGCCTCTTGAAAGTCTGGTAATCAATTTGCTGATTGTCGATAAAACGAAGGAAAAACACACTTGCAAATGAAAGCAGCAATGTGAAAATAAATATTCCCCGCAAGTCCCAGATAATAGCCGATCAACCCGGAAATGACCGCTGAGGTAACATTTCCGCTGTGATTAAACATTTCATTGCGCCCGGTACGCTGTTCCAGTTTTTTATAACCGACCAAGTCCGAGCGTCATCGCAGCAATGGATGGAGCAATAAAAGTGGCAGCAATGCCGACAATTACCTGACTGATGACCACAACACGTGAAGCCTGGGTTTAATCAGGATCAGCAATGTTCCAAATCCGATCAGAAGACTGGCAATGGCATACGATTATTTTTTTATTTTTAAAGCGGTCAACAAAAGCACCCGCAGGTGTTTGTACGATCACACCTGCAAAAGTTGCAATCGAAGTTAGCGATGCCGATATCTCTTCAAATTCCAGTGCTGGGAAGACAGCAGATAAATGCCCAGAAACGGGCCGATACCGTCACGCACATCAGCAAGTGTGAAGTTGATAAAATCCAGTCCCCGTAAAGACCTGGGATTTAGCATCTTTCCATCATGCTTTAAAAATGAAATAAACAGCACCCACCAGAAGCGCAAAACCGATCAGGTGATTGGTACGTAAACTGTGTATTTTTAAAAACAGTTACCGAAAATATCATAAAAATAATCAGGGTGATTACCTCCTGAATAATTTTGAGCTGCACCAGTGAAAATGGTCCGCCCATTTCGGATGAGCCAATACGGTTGGCCGGAACCTGAAAACAATATTCAAAAAAAGCCAGTCCCCAGCTTAGAAGAATGATCATCCAAAGCGGTGTGGAAGCATGATTTCCATCTTTGCTGAAAAATTTGAGATGTCCATACCAGGCCATAGTCATAAAGGCATTGGAAAGAATCAGAAGCCCGATGGTTGAAATGTATTTGCTCATAATGTTGGTTTTTTGAAAAATAAGGCAGCAATCTATGCTGCCTTACGTTTCCTGGTTTATGAATTATCTCACCAGATACTGCTGACCGTTTACGCGTGATTGTAGCTGCAATGGATCACCTTGTAATCTTCCAGCAAAACTTCTCCCTGCTGTCTTTGTTTTTCTGGCTTCCCGAATAAGAAATGGCAGTACCTTTTGCCACCGTATTTCCAAGTTGCAAAGCCACATGTGGCGGCAAACGAAGCACTGTTTTATTATCAATAAAAAGCGCCGTTGACATCTTCCTTCCCGGTCTGTTTGTAAGGAAGTAACCTTGCCGTTTCCGGTCACTGCGGTTTCCTGTACCGGTGTCAGGCAGGTGTGGCCGGCGGATGTATCTGTCTAGTGTTTTACCGCCAGCGGTCAGACTTACCATTCTGATTTCTTTCGTCGCCAAAGGCGGATTTTCAAAAACACCTGACACGGTTACCTGAGTACCCGGTTTTGACTAATGCAGAAATCTGCGATCCCATATGGGCAGGGAATTTTACCAGTAAACTGTCGCTTCCGTTGAGTCATGTAAAAACCATCGAAAACGAAATCGTCATTTCCCTGTAATTTGACAACTTTCCCTGATACTGTACGTCACAGCACGAAGTCCTTGTTCGCCAGGTGCTGGCTGACCCGGGCGTGGAGGCCGCTGTCCTGGGCCCTTTTCGACTGGGTCCGGCTAGTTTTGGTCCGGCAGGTGGTCCTGGGATTTGCGCGAAATACGTTTGTAGCCTGCATGTCATCCGGAGATAAACAGCGCAGCTAATGCTAATTTTTTCATGATTTTTTTTGTTGAAATGATTCTTGTTTTATTTTCGAATCGAAGGTAGTAACGGCCAGATAAGGCTGATATGAGCAGCGAAATTAATTTTTACTTATCTGAGGGAATATCCTATTCTGTGAAAATAGAACTTTAGCCGGTGAACGCAGTTTCCAGATCCTGTACTGATAAACATAAAAATTTCTATCAGTTTGAGGGTCTCTCAGTTCTTGGACAGCTAAACTGGAAAATCGGGTCTGTATTTTTCCTCTTTTTTTACCCGCATCACCATCTCATCAGGAGAAGTCCGCGACTGCGGTTAAACTCCCCAATGAACTATGCGGCCTGAAACAATTATACTCTTGTCGCCAACTTTCAGTTTTTTTCTGTTTGTCTTCAAGTGATAAAAACCAATGTGCGTTTAAGCATTCATCCGTGTGGCGGCTTGCTAGGGTAAAAGCTGGTAATCATATAATCGCCAGTAAATTGCAGCTTGCGGTTTGTAAAATAGTTTATGCATTGTTTTCCATAACTTAAATCATTTCAGCTCTGATCCTTGAAGAACACATTGGAATGAAGGTAAGAACTTTTGTACACGTGAGCATTCGACAAAAAGTTTATCTACCTTTTGGAAAGATCTTAATGGTTATGTTTTTATGAATTATATACAAGCTATGTAGGAAAATAACCTTTATCGTATAAATTTTATTAAATACTAGCAACCCAAATTCCTTAACCGGCTGTAATGGATGCAAATCTTTCAAAGTAAGCTTTGAAACTTGCCATGTCTGATTCCGAAACCTTGTTCAATTCAGACTGGGTAATAGTCATTTTGTAGACCTTTCCAGGGTAAGATGTGGAGGTGAATTGAATCAAAAGGATTTGATCTTCGTCTTGATTCAAGGCATCTTCTTGGTAATTATTAATGCCAATAATATTGATTCCTGTAACCTGCAACAGCATCCGGCGTATGCCTGATGATTCAAAACCACTGTCATTCATTATTTTAAGTTTTTGTTGAGTGATACGGTCACTTCTGCAAACTAGGCTTTTTTCTTGAAGTTTCGATCAAGATATAGAAGCTAAACTTTTAGTGATGTTGGATGACATGTTCAGTATTTATATTGGACGCTGATTAAATTTATTTGATTAAGTCGTATAAATTAAATTCCTGGACCGTTTCATCAGTCAGAATCATTGCCGTCAGCTTTCCTGCGTTAAAGCTAAGCTTTATACTGACCTGTTCCAAGACCTGAATCTTAGAAAGCATTTTTAAATTCGAGAGAATATTTGTCTGATAATATTTTAATACTCTGTCTTCTCCGTCCGGATCCCGGTAGATGTTCAAAAAAAGAAGATATGTCGGGCTTTCAATCAAATTAAGGATCTTATTGGTTTCGGACTTCAAAACAATTAAACGCCCTTCATTTGCGGCCAACTTTTGCGCATGCAATCTGGCTGGTTTTTCCTGTGGGTAAGGCGTAGCAATAAACCCTTTTCCTATTGCTACACCAGGCCAGCAAAGGCGCTGAACTACAAGGAAATGGTTGTTTTGCCTTAGCAGATCTTTGAGCAGCGGAAGGTTTAGAAGTTCAAAGGGGTTGTATGGAACTGACATTACAACAGTAAGTTAAATCTTTACTATCCGGCCTTGGAAGAGCCTAAACCGAATTTTAAATGAACGAGTTGATTATTTAAAGTTTCGTCCCGAGGGAAATATTTCGGTTTGCACCGGCTTTCTTATCTGTGTTTTGCGGTTTATAGCCTGGGAAGCATACTCATCTTTCTCATCAGCCCGCGACAGAGTCTGAACAGGCGGATCGATGCCCGTTTGGTTCATATCCCGAAGAAGATAAGACATATCAAAACAGCGGCGCACGATCACGTGCGTGACTTCGCCCTCCCTTTGCAGTTTGCCTTCCACCATCAGAAGCCTGGCCCTGAAGAATTTCTTTTCGGTAGGTTTCAAAAAGATTTTGAAAAACAACCAGATTGGCAAAACCTGTTTCATCTTCGATGGTAATAAAACAGACCCCGCCAGCTGTGCCTGGCCTTTGCCGCACGAGCACAAGTCCAGCAACCCGGATGATCATCCCGTCGCGGTATTCAGAAAGATTTGCCTGTGGCCGCTGCATGCTGGGCAGATAGCTTTTCTCTGACAAAACTGACAGGGTGTGCTTTCAAAGAAAGAGAAGTAGAAGCATAATCCTGCACCACATGCTCTGAGGGGCTCATTTTTGGAAGCTGAACCTTTGGTTCATGCGCGCTTTGAGAATCCTGACCACTGAAAATTCCCATGGGTCTGTCAGCAGAGCGCGGAGGCCTCCCACATCGCTTTTCTTCGGTCCATACCCATCGAGCGGAACGCGTCAGCATCTGCCAGCTTTTCAAGCGTAACCTGCGAGACGCCTTTGTCCCTGATTTGATGAATACTTTGATACGGCTTAGCTCCGGCAGGAAATAAGCGTCCAGATCTCATCTTCCCTTAGGCCCTTGACCTGACGAAAACCCAGCCGAATGGCGAGATATTTGCCCGCTTTTTCTTCAAGAAGATTATCCCAAAAAGACAGATTAACGTCCACCGGCAGGACCTGCACCCCGTGTTTCTGGGCATCAATTACAATCTGTGCAGGCTGGTAAAAACCCATGGGCATGCTGTTTAGAAGGGCAGCTGCAAAAACTTCCGGATAATAACATTTGATCCAGCTGGAAACGTAGACCAGAAGGGCAAAGCTGGCCGCATGGCTTTCAGGGAAACCGTAGCTACCAAAGCCTTCAAGCTGCTTGAAAACCCTTCTGGCATATTCTTCCGTATACCCGTTTTTAACCATGCCCTCAATGAGTTTTTTCTCATACTGAACCACTAGCCCCTTGACCTTAAAGGTGGCCATGCTGCGGCGCAGACCATCTGCTTCGGCAGGTGTGAAACCCGCTGCCACAATGGCGATTTTCATGGCCTGCTCCTGAAAAAGCGGCACGCCAAGGGTTCTTCCCAGGATTTCTTCCAGCTCTTTGGAGGGATAAGTGACTGCTTCTTCTTCGTTTCGTCTTCGAAGATAAGGATGCACCATATCACCCTGTATAGGCCCTGGTCTAACGATGGCAACCTCAATAACCAGATCATAAAAACACTGCGGACGAAGCCTTGGCAGCATCGACTGCTGCGCGCGGCTTTCGATCTGAAAGACCCCGACCGTATCTGCATGGCTGATCATTTCATATACATCCGGATCATCCTGAGGCACATGTGGCAAGTGTGAGATCCCTTTCATAATGCTGCTTTATCAAGATCAAACGCTTTACGGATGCAGGTCAGCATACCCAGCGCAAGCACATCGATCTTTAAAAAACCCAGAGCATCAATATCATCCTTATTCCATTCAATGTTGGTGCGGTCGGGCATGCGCGCATTTATGATCGGGCAAAGATCGGTGATCTTTCCTTGCGTGATCACAAAGCCGCCTGTATGCTGGCCAAGCTGCCTTGGAAAGCCCATGAACTGCGAGGTCAGATCCAGCACTTTTCTTAGATGCAGATCATCCGGATTAAAGCCGTGTTCGCTGATTCGTTTCCCTTCAAACCACTCATCTGTAAATTCCCAAATCGAGCCTGAAAGCCGGTTGATTGCATCGACTGACATGCCCATCGCTTTGGCCACATCGCGAATTGCTCCCTTCTGGTGCAGCTGGGTAACTGTGGCCACAATCGCGCTGCCGGTCACGGCCATACTTACTATAAATATACTGGATGACTTCCTCCCGCCGTTCATGCTCAAAGTCCACATCAATGTCGGGCGGCTCGTTTCTGGCTGAGGAAATAAACCGCTCAAAAAGAAGATCAAACTTGGTCGGGTCTACCGAGGTGATGCCAAGACAAAAACAGACTGTGGAGTTGGCAGCCGAACCGCGCCCCTGACAAAGTATGTTCTGCTCCCTTGCAAAACGGACAATATCATAGACAGTCAGAAAGTAGGCCGCGTAATCCATTTCCCTTATAAATTCCATTTCATGCTTTATCGAAGAGACGATCTTGTCGGGCAGATCGTCCCCATAAAATGCTTTTGCCCCCTTCCAGGTAAGGAAAATAAGCTCTTCCAACGGGCTTCTTCCTTCACTGGTAATCTCCTCGGGATATTCATATTTTAAAGAATCCAAAGAAAACTGGCAGGCATCTGCGATCTGCCGGGCGCGTAGGACTGCGTCCGGATACTGGCGGAACAGCCGCTGCATCTCTTCACTAGTCTTTAGGTGGCGCTCCGCATTCTGATGAAGACGGAAGCCGGCATTATAGATCGTACACTTTTCACGGATACAGGTCATTATATCCTGGAGCTGTCTTCGGACAGGATGATGATAATACACATCGTTGGTCGCGGCCAGTGGGATATCAAGCCGCTCTGATAATTTACTTAGCCGGTAAAGGATTTTGGAATCATCGCCCAGGTAGCTGCGGCATGCACCTAAAAATAGGCTGCTTCCCAGTGCTCTTCTATATTTTCGAAGGCTTAATTCAAAGGAAGGGTCAAGATCAAATTGCTCATTCAAACAATCTGGTGGCAGCGCGATAAAAAGTGTACCTTCTGCATAGGCAAACACATCCGCCGCATACAGATCACATTTCCCTTTTTCGGTGCGAAGATTACCCAGTGAAAGAAGACCCGAAAGCCTTGCGTAGGCGTCTTTGCCGGTAGGATAGGCAAGAAGACTTGGCCCGTCTAAAAGATTAAGCCGGCAGCCTACGATCAGCCTGATCTTTTTAAGCTTTGCTGCCGCATGCGCCCTTACAATACCTGCCAGCGTGTTATGGTCGGTGATCGCGATGGCATCATAGCCTAGCTCGAAAGCCTGCTCGACGAGCTCTTCAGGATGCGAGCCGCCCCTTAGAAAACTGAAATTTGATGTGATTTGCAGCTCAATATAGCTCATAACGTATTGATTTACTTATGAAAAAAAACCATGGATAAACCACTGCGGGTTGTTTTCTGCATAATGGCCGAGCCTAAAAATCCAGAAACGGGCACCATATTCATCTTCCACACAGTAATAGTCGCGGTGAAGCCCTTCCTGAATCCACCATTCCTGCTCGATGCGCTCGGGCCCGTCCGCTTTTTTAATGTTATGAACTTGACCTTTGTAGCGGAAAAGCATCGGTGGGTAATCAGGTATTGGCGCTGCTACATCAATAAGTTCAGGCTTTGGCAAAAGGCTCACAGGTCTTGGACGGTCGGTGCGCCATGCGGTCTGCGGATTTTCTAACAGGGAAGATGCTGTTTTAATCGAGCGCTCCGGCCAGTAATGCTCATCGGGCAGATAACGGTGCACAATATCCATTCCGCCCCGGCCGGTAATGCGGTCTAAAAGCTCTGCGATCTCGGTCAGATCTCCGGTGCCCGAAATGCTCCAGAGCGACTTTTGCACTGCATCAAGTTCTTCTGTGACAGGTGCCTCCAAAATAAAAAGCTCAAAGCCAAGGTCGGGCCGAAGCATTGAGATTTTAAGCTGAAAGAGTTTAAAAAGGTGTTCAAGATTACAAGAGGCGCTATTGGTACCAATCTCGATCAACTGCATGCTGCCGTCCATTTTAAAACCTTTGAAAGTGGCTTTTCTTATCCCTTTGGATTCTTTGGAAAGCCGGGCGCAAAGTTCGTTCAAAAGGGTCCTGAGCGCTATTTCTATACCGGGCGCGGTTCTGATCGGTTCCAGACATGGCAACCGCTCCTGGTAAGGCTCAACAGGGCTCACTGGCAAAATGTTTTCCTGCATATAACCCAAAGCCTGATCCATCCTATTTAAAAGCTGCTGGCCAAAACGGCGGCGAAGCACTGACCGTGGCATATCAATGAAGCTTCTGATCTGATAAAATCCAAGTTTATTCATCCGCTCAAGCGTGGACTCTTCCAGTCTAAGCGCTGAGGGTGGGAGCTCAGCCAGTGCCTGCTTTTGGATTCCGGGCTCGATCACAGGCGTGATTCTTCCATAGCGGCAGATCGCCCAGGCTGCTCCAACCGTATCAGCGGCAGCGGCCCTGGCATCATAACCCGAGCCGCGTAGACGGCTTGTAATGTCTTTCAGATAAGCCCGTTCGCTTCCCCAAAGATGCGCGCAGCCGGTTATATCAAGGATCAGTCCGCTGGGCATATCAGTAGCCACCACAGGCGAGTAGCGAAGACACCACTCAGCAAGACCGCTCAGAAGCTTTTCTGGAAGGTCAGGCCGGTCATCAAAAACCTGAAGATCCGGTAGCACCGCGCGCGCATCGGCCAGCACCATGCCGGCAAGAATGCCCAGTTTTTCAGCCTCAGCACTGGCCGCTTTGATCACCATTCTACCGCGCTCTGGGGAGGCCAGAACGAAAGCTGCATCTTTCTGCTGAGGATTTCGGATCACCCACCGGTTGGTAAGAAGATGACGAAACCAGATGGAAACATAGCGCCTTTGCATATCATCCTGTTTTTAAAAGGTCCTTATCCACAGCTTTTTGAGATTTGATTATCAGATGATCAAATCTTCCGGCTGTCCACTGGATCTGCCATTGTCCGCTTTCCCCGTTACGTACTTTCAAAAGCTGCACATCCCAGCGGAAAAAACCCACTCCGGGCATGCCCTGCTCCAGCTCACTGGCAACGGGAGTCACCTTCCATCTGGCTGCGCACGCGGTGTTGCCAAGGGTCCTTGGATTCATCCGGTGCAGTAGCCCGGTGACCCGGCTTTTTTCTACGGCAAGCTGTAGACGCCGCGACGCTGTCAGATCCATATCCCTGATCTCTGCGATAACCGCGGAAAGCGCCTGGCATTTAAGTGCTTCCTCTGTCATCCAAAGAAGGTCCTTCTCATTTTTTACATCCACAAAAATCACCCTGTCGGGATCTATTCCAAAAAATTTCAGTGCCGGAGGATAAAGCGTTCTTTTCTGGCTGATCCAGATGGAAAGCCCGCCCGACTGCATCAGTTTTCCTAAGAGAGCCGCCATAAAACCGGTTGTGGCCGCAGCGTCCACTGCAGTGCTGCTGATCAGCTCATGCACAGTCCCGGTAGGGAAAACCCGGTTTGGAAAACCCAGCTCTACGGGTCCCAGCCCAAAATTGACCTTCTTTCCCTGGGTAGGGGTAGAGAATCCCTGCAAATAGAAGATCTGTTTTTGCAGAGATTCAAAAATGTCGTTTTTGATGGCTGGCTGTTTCATAATTTGATTATTTAATTTACATTTGATACGATTTGTATCAAAGTGTTGATTGTAATGATAACAAACTAAAGATGAATAGTCAAAAAATATTTTTCGGAAGCAACATCAAATTCCTCAGAGAGAGACGTAAAATGAACCAGGAATCGCTGGCAGAAAAACTATCTTTAACGCGCTCAAAGCTCAATGCCTTGGAAAACGGGCATACCAAAGCACCCCAGCCCGATGATTATCTTCGGTTCTCGGATTTTTTCAAAATCAGTGTGGATAGTCTTTTGCGGGTGAACCTTGCTAAGCTCTCAGAACTGAAACTTCGCGAGCTTGAATCGGGAAATGATGTGTATATGACCGGCAGCAATATCAGGGTTCTTGCCATCACAGTTAATGAGCAGAATAAAGAGAATATGGAGTATGTGCCCGTGAAGGCGAAAGCGGGTTACAGAAGCGGGTACGGTGATCCAGAGTACCTGTCCAAACTTCCAAGGTTTAACCTGCCCAATCTTCCCAGGTCCGGAACTTTCAGGATGTTTCCAACGGTGGGGGATAGTATGCTTCCGATCCCTGAGAAAAGTGATATTATCACAGAATATGTTCAAGACTGGAAAAGTCTGAAACCAGATACACTTTGCATCGTCATTCTTAAAGGGGAGCAGGATTTTGTCTTCAAGCAGGTAACCATTGGCCAGGATTCAAGTTTACTGTTACGTTCTTTAAATCCGGTTTATGCCCCTTACCGTGTTGAAGCGGAAGATGTAGTTGAAATCTGGAAGTATCGAAGTTTTCACAGTCAAGCACTTCCAAGCACCGGAGCCAATCATGATCAAATGATGAAGATTCTACTGAATCTTCAAGAGCAGGTGAGTAAAATCAAGCAATCAATGGGATAAATTAACAGTTTATCATATATCATTTTTACTTGAATCCTTATTAATGGGTAATGAATTATAAATTTTATTGTAAACCAGAAACTGAAATCGGTAGCCCAGACAGAAATATATTGCCACAGCAAATGATCGGATTTATAGAATCATGTGGCATAGTCACTATTCTTGCGGGGTTATAGAAAAACTTTTATTTACCCTTTTTAAAAATGGTAATTCCGCTAATTCCTGCTGATCAAGTTGGAGATGAACAATATGAATTTGCTTACTCAACAGAGCTCATACCGAAAAAATGCTGCTGTTTTGTATGGTGCTACAAAAGGGATGTTGGATGAAATCCTTCAAGCATTTCAGGAAAATGAAAAGGATCCAGAGTACATAGGCTGCTGGTAGTTAGTATAGTCCAGAAAAAACTTAAAACTCTACATTTAGTTGGGGAATTGTAATTCTAATTTCACTTTCTTATAAAGCAAATTTATCCGGTCGATCATATCCAGGCACTCTTGAATTGACATTTGATTGATAGTATTTCGGAAGGCATTCTTTTCAAGAACACCGTCTTCGTTGAATTTGGGGCCCCTTTGTTTTAACGTCGAAATAATGCTTTCCCATTCGGAAGCCAGACTGTCAGAAAAATAATTTGCTATTATAATATTAAAATAGGCTGCCTGTAACTTTAGAGACTGCTTGGCAAGAGAAGGCTCGGAGCTAAGATTTGATGTGAGCTTAGACAGCTCGGAATAAACAAAAATGTTTGACTTATCCAAGAAATGAAGATTTGAAGTTTAATACTTAAAATGTTGTAAAATCTATAAAAAATTCTCAAACAACCGGATGAGTGAAAAACAGTATAGAAATGAGCGTAAAGTGTAAAGTAATATCTCATTTTTATACCTGGATACAGCACTAAGTGAGTCAAGATGGATCTGTGTACATTTTTTATAAAAATATTTTTATTAGCACAGGAGTTACCAAGAGATCGTCTTAAAGCCTGAGAGGATGTTTAGTCATTTTTTCATCGCAGTGGTGGTTCATCATTGATATCTTGTATCTGTCATTGCTTAAAAGGTTGGTTTATTTAATTATTTTGACAGCGTAGATGTAAACTAATACTGACGTTGCTACATTTGTTTGGAGGCAGAAATAGGCAGATTTAATATTTCAACTAAATTTGACTATGAGGAAACGACGAGTGTTTGACGAATCTTTCAAAAGGATGGCAGTGGAACTGTCAGAGGCTAAAGGCTCGGTGAGTGCAGCAGCGGCTGAGCTCGGGCTTGATGCGGGGCGCATCAGTAAATGGCGCGCAAGTTTTAATAAGCCAGATTTTCGAGAAAAAGTTGAAGGTTTGACAGACGAGCAAAAACGGATCCGGCAACTGGAAAGAGAGCTGCGAGAGGTAAAACTTGAACACGAGATATTAAAAAAGGCGCCGCCGGCCGTACGCATCTTTTCCAGGGGCGAACGGAACGGTTCCGATTTATAAAAGCTAATCAAGGAATTTATCCGGTGGCAAGGATGTGTAAGGTGTTCAATGAGAGCGTGAGCAGCTATTACCATTGGTTAAAGCAGCCAGTAGGTAAACGGCAGCAGGAACATCAAGAATTATCCCTTCATATTCGCGAAGTTTATGAAGAAAGCAAAGGATGCTACGGTAGCCCGCGCGTTACAGTGGAATTGCAAGCAAAAGGTTTCCGGGTATCGCGCCCACGGATAGCCAGAGTAATGAGAAAAATTGGTTTGAGAAGTATTGTCCGGAAGAAATACCGGATTCAAACTACTGATAGTAACCATGTTTATCAGGTGTCTGAAAATCATTTAAATAGAGATTTTTCAGCAAATGATCTTGGAGAAAAATGGGTGTCGGATCTGACGTATATTAAGACCGCAGAGGGCTGGGTTTATCTTACAGCAATACTTGACCTCGCAAATCGTAAGGTGGTTGGTTGGGCGCTGAGTGAGACAATGAAAGCCGAAGATACCAGCGTAGCGGCTTTTAAAATGGCTTTAAAGTGCTATCCGATTAAAAAACCTTTGTTATTTCATCGCACCGGCGACCCGGTCGGACAGAGGGGTTCAATACGCGTGCAGCGAGTTTCGTAAGCAGTTGGCTGGCTTACCTATAACTCAGAGTATGAGCCGAAAAGGAGACTGTTGGGACAATTCACCTGCTGAAAGCTTTTTTAAAACGCTGAAAACAGAAATGGTTTATCATCAAGAATTTAAAAGTAAACAAGAGGCGAAACTGGCAATTTTTGAATTTATCGAGGTGTGGTATAATAGAAAAAGAAGGCACTCTTCACTAGGATATTTGAGCCCTCTGGCCTTTGAAGAAACGATATTAAACAAGAAAAAAGCTGCCTGATGGACTAAATCGAAGAAGTAAATCAAGCCCTATATTTAATTGGGGTGCCTCAAGCACATCAATTAAATATAGGTTCCAAGGGGTCTGGGGAATGGAAGATTCCCCAGGACGATGGAAAACAGATATTGCCTAGCAAATTCCTCCAACAAAAGGTTGCAATTCCATACCAAATCACAAACAGATCAGCTCACCGCTTACGGTTGGTAAGATTCTTGTAAATATTGACCTTGTTTAGCAGTCCTATGACATTTTCGACATCAAACTTTTTAAAGAGCCTTGATTTGTAAGTGCTTATTGTCGAGGCTCTCAAATTCAGAGTCTTAGCTATTTCTTTTATGGCTTTACCTTCAATCAACTCATGTAAAACTTCGTGTTCTCTGGTTGATATGACTGAAAATAGATCAGTCACTATGGCTTCTTCTTTTCCCAAAGAAGAAGCCATAGTTTGGCGCAGTATCTTTTTTATTGACGTGATGAGGTGTTGTTCATCGTCAGTTTTCGATACAAATCCGTCTGCGCCGCACTGTATATAATGGGAAGAATATAATTTATCCTCCAAAGCCGTATAAACCAGAATTTTTACATCAGGCTGTATTTTACGAAGACTGTCTATCATTTTGCTGCTTCTGCCACCGGGCATGTTAATGTCCAGTATGACCAGGTCATATTCTTCTTTTTTAATATAGTTAAGCGCCGAGTAAAAATCTGGGGCGAAACATAAAGTCATCAAACTAAAGGAATTTTTGAACAGAATTTCAAGACCCAGCCGGACAACCGCCTGATCATCTACAATTAATATCTTTTTTAGCATAATAAAGAAATATACACGTTGGTGTATATCGCGGAGGGGTCGGTGTTTAAGAGTCAATTGAGTTTTAGATTAATCAAAGTCAATCCAAAAATTACGATTTTGTGGGCCTACATTTATAGATCTGTTCTTTTTTTTGCAGTCTTGTTTAAGACGCTTCAAAACCGTCATGTCATAAATAAAGAGGAGGGTATACAACCACCGTTTAACTTAATGTTGAAAACCACCTACCTGATAAACTTTGGATAAGGGAGGGTCATTCCATCCAAAGCAACCATGCAGGTTAATTTCAGATTAATCCACCCACTGTAGATATACGAACGCAATGTGTGTACCGTGTCACAGGACTATTTAGTGCGCTATTAAAATCTTATGCGATTCTGCTACACCCGATTTGTAGACGATACGAACGAAATAAAATCCGTTATCCAGGCTTCGCACATCAACATATTTATTTGCGGGCAAGCCTGCAGCCTTTGCTTTCCGTTCTGATCGAACACCTCAATCGCTGAGAGCGGTTGATTTTCCGGAGAGTCAATGAATACTTTATCAGAAACTGGATTTGGATAAATTGCAAGTGATGAAAAGTTTCTAAAATCAAGGCTCACAATTCGGCTATAAGCAAAAGTCTGATCCTGGTCGATCATTTTAAGTCTGTAAAGATTCTGTCCTGCAAGCGGTGCAGTATCGCTGAATGCGTAGTGCGCTAACACGGAACTCTGCTTTGCAGCATTGACCGTTCCGATCTTTTCCCACGTTTTACCGCTGGCGCTTCTTTGTATTTCGAACCGGTCGCTATTGGTCTTAAGGGTCGTTGCCCATTCAATGCGTGCGATGTTTTC
>CAVWGT010000015.1:45000-67906 GCA_963754585.1 uncultured Chitinophagaceae bacterium | reverse complement strand
GGTGTTAGTAGACGTTTTGCGAAAGTTAGTGAAAAGTGATGCAGCTGCACCAGGTACTAAGGGATCGCTTTATAAAGTAACCTACTTTTTAAACTTGCTATCAGGTCAGCGGCGTTTCCGAATGGATTCGATCTTTATAAAATTGCAAGCATCTATTTTGGCTGGAGTAGTATCAGGTTCAAATTTGACCCAAACTTTTATTCCTTTTTGATTTTTAAAGTTTTCGGGCACCGCAAGAGCAGGGCGCTGATTAGACCCAAAATCAAATATCCAACCTGCACATGGATTATATGTATCGTCCAGATATCCAGTCAGAACAGCTTCTATTTCTCCTGGACGAACTTCATCGGACTTACATGCATCTAAATCTACAATAAACAAAAGTAGGATTATGAATTTTCGCATTGTATAAAGAATTTCTAATAAGACTCTTATAGTGTATAAAGGTTTGGAATTGTTGCGTTTATCACTGAAAAAAACGATTTAAGCGGTGCAATTATGAGAGTTGGAAGCAATATGGGAAAAGTTGGGCGTATGGTAAGCATAACTGGCTTAATTCATATTTTCCCCTTAAAGTAGATATAGACACCTCCTAGAAAGGATTGCCTGCGGTAATGGTAATGTAATTAAATAAGGATAATCAATGCCACTTGTTCGTCCGCAAAAACGGTCGTTTATCTGATTCGCAATGGAAGTTGAGTAAGAGATGAATGATCAAGCAAAGGATTTGTGGAAATCATTTGTACTTGACAACCAATGTTATATTAACTGATTATTACGGGAACAAGAGGGGATAAGGCGTTTGGGGAAAGTTCCTGAGATAGTACAAAGGAAGTGAAGACTGAAACTTAAACAATAACTTGTCACTTGTTAAGTATTATGCTGCTTGTCTGATACCATGGTGGCATACGGCTTAACGATGTGGCGGATTATTAGCACAAAAAATTCAATAAAATTCTTACGGTTGAACCTTTCACAAGGGTTTCATGGAAGCACTTCAGCTGCCTTATTGCCAAACTGTATGTGCAAACATTTCTATCGGTTCATGGAAGGTTTTGACTGAAATTCACATAAAAACACAACAGGCTGGTTGCATTAAAACTATTTTTGACACTAAAAATATACCAGGCGAACCGGCCTTAGCATACTGATACCGGAAGTTGTAGAGGAAATGCGCCTGAACAAAATATTTCCCTATTTTAGGGTGCCCATAATATCAGAATTAAGCCCAAGGGCGTTTTCAAATACCAGACGGGTCTTGACCAGATTGCCGGAGCACCTTGGAGCTTTTTAAAGGATTATTGTACTCTGCTAGTCGATAGTTTCCCATTTACCATTCAAGTATGATAATTTCACACCGGACCGAAAGGTCGGCCAATAAACTGTAATGACCTAAAATTCAGCATTGTTTGTGTCGTTTGAAATTCAAAGGCATTCCAGTTCAATACTTTAAGGCGTATCTAGATAAAAGTCGCTTTGGGTTTTTGTCCAATCCGTTGTCATTACATGTTTGATAGTCTGTTTGTACCTGTCAAGGGATGAAGGTTTGGTAATGTAACCATTTGCGCCTAGTGCCTTGGACTCAAACACATGATGGTCAGTGTTAGAGGTCGAAAGCATGATTGCACATACAGGCAAAGATTGCTTGCGAATTTCTTTTAAACATTCTAATCCATTCATTAACGGCATGTTGATATCAAGAAATACGATGTCGACATTTTCAAGGCTGTTCAAAATTTTTATCGCTTCCACTCCGTCATTGGCAACATGCAGCTCGATTGTGATTTGAAAATCGGAGATAACTTCCTTGAAAAGCAGAATGTCTTCAATATCATCATCCGCCAGCAAAATGGTCAGAGTCTGTAAACTGAATGATTGTGTAAAAATGTCCAAACGATAACGAGCTAGAATTGAATTATTAAATATATGGAAATCACAGCATTTCCCAAAATCAAATAAAGGATTAGCTCCCAGACCGGATAATCCATTAATGCTTCGGAATGTTCATCCAGACTTCTTCAAATCGATTAAACCACAAATTATATCCGGCAAAAAAGTTTAGTCTCAATAGCAAATATCTGGATGTAAAGTTGGTCTTGTGTGCCTTTAAATCTTTAATCAGTTTTAGTGAAAGCCAATACTTTTTTCTTAAACCAACAGAAAACCAACGAGGTTATCTTATTATTGACGATAGCACAATGATTGTGGCCCATAAACAAATGATTCTTTTTGTCTTTACCTCAAACATTTCTTTTCTTTTTCCAATGCTTTCGCAAAGTTTGATCAAGCATATGTGCAGCTTGTGGTGTGGGATAATCGCTGGCTCCGTTGTGGTCGTAAGGTGTTGTATTTATGGACAGCCGCATCTGTTGCAGCCACTGCTTCCGCTGAGACTTAATTATCCGTTTAAATGAAAATCTGCTTTCGGGATACCATTTACTCTTTCGGCGATGGCATTTTCATTGGGATCACCACTTTCTGTCATACTAATACGTAGGCTTGCTTCAATTAACATATTCATGTATTGAAAACTACAATATTGTGGTCCTCGATCAGACCGGGCTGCTTGCGCATTGATGGATTAAACAGGAATTCTGATCTAATTTTTTTTGAAGATAATGCCATTCTTAGTGCTTGAACACACCCTTCTGCTGTAAGAAACGGATGCAGGCAATAACCTACAATAAGTCTGGAGTGGGCTCTGTAATTAGAGAAAGGTAATTTAAGCCACAACCAACACACATGCAGCGGCCGCGCTTTTTTCTAATGCTAATTTTGAACCTCGGGGGGCGGACCCCTCATTTTCAGCTATGTCGATCAAATTGTTTAATGCAAGAATCATCAGATTTGGGTGCTCAACGGCACGCTCTAGTTCCTTGTTTCGTTGCTAAATAGCATGAAGATTGTGTTTTTGCTTTTCATCCATCGGTGGCAATGTAAATAATCCGTTTTCTATTTTCTTTCGATAAATATTCACAAAATTATTACCGACATAAATGCTGGAAATATTTAGACATTCCATGACTATGGCTGGATCCTCTCCTGAGAAAAGAATTCGAATGGCCACCTCCTCCTTTCCTTTAATTCTTCACTGTACTCCCTGCTTACGAGTAACGACTGTATGTGACTGTTCATTTTAACTGTTTTTTTAATCAAAACTGTAAACCTATATCAGTATAAGATACGATACAGGAAATTTTATAACAAAAATGAGTCAAAAATGAACTGCGAACTGGTCAATTAGTTATTTTTGAAAAACTTAATAATCAGAAACACTAAAATCTAAGAAATGGATATCACTCAAATTTTTAGAAATAATCAAGATTGGGTTAAAGGAAAGCTTGAAGTTGAGCCAAACTATTTTAGCGACCTGTCAAAAGGTCAAACTCCCGATATCCTTTACATTGGTTGTTCAGATAGCCGGGTATCGGCCGAAGAACTTATGGGTATTGTTCCGGGAGAAGCCTTTGTGCTAAGAAATATCGCAAATATGGTCCCCAATACCGATTTGAGTGTGATGTCAGTTATAAATTACGCAGTAGATCACCTAAAAGTAAAGCATATCGTCGTTTGCGGACACTATTATTGTGGTGGCGTCCAAGCTGCCATGAAGTCGGGAGATTTGGGAATTTTAAATCCATGGCTAAGAAATATCCGGGACGTGTATCGAACACATAAAGACGAATTATCAGCCATAGAAGATGAGGAGGTTCGCTACAAACGGTTAGTTGAGTTGAATGTTGAAGAACAATGCATCAATGTGATCAAAACTGCGGAAGTTCAAAAAGCTCAGAGGGACAGGGGGCTTACTGTTCATGGGTGGGTTTTCGATGTTCATTCGGGAGAATTGATAGATTTAAACATCGACTTTAAAAAGCTGCTGGAAAATATAATGGAAATATATCGTCTCGATTTAGATGAGCCAAAAAATCAAACAGCCAATCCTTAAATAATCGAATTTAAATCAGGCTTGCGAAGTCCATTCCTTTGAAGCTGTAAATAGACCGTAAACTTATTCTATCGAACGCACATCAGCTTTATATCGATAGCCCTAAATTTATGAAAGCCAAAAAGCTATATTTGATATGCCCGGATTGTCATATTGAGCATGCAGTAATAAAAGAGTTTGGTGAGAATGTTTATTTTTTAACTGCCTTGGGTTCAGTGTTCGACTTTTCAGAATTTTTCTATGCGGAATGCTAGCTAACTTTATTATTGAGGATAAAATATCTCACGTGTTCATCGTCAACGATAGCAATTGTACGTTTTTAAAAACCTAGTTTATAAATACAACAACTATAACACAACTGTTGAGCAGCAATTGGCGAGTCTACAACTTAACAATTCCGAAAGATTTTCGGAGTTAGATAAAAATCAGCAACTCGAACTGTTGGCAAAACTAAATATTTACAGGCAGGCATATGAATTATTAGATTTGCCAGTGGTTAACTCAAAAATTGGCTGTGAATTGAAGTCTGTAAGTGGCTTGATATATAACCGGAATAGCACAAAATTTGAGCAAATTAATCTGGATTTTATGTATTGACATAGAAATAGATAAAAATTCATAGAAACACCAGTTCTTTAAAATTGTAAATTGATCCACAACAACTTACTAAACAAAGAGGCGCTTCATATTACTTGAGGTGTCTCTTTGCTTTTGAATTCCGGGTATTCAATCATAAGAAATTATTTTCTACGAATCTTGCTAATGGTCAGGTGGTTTGCCTAAAAGTGGAGTTACTAAATACGTCGAGTATAGATTAGCTAAAAGATAGAATTGAAATCAGTTTGACAATTTCCGAAAATACTCGACGACTGCCACTAATTCCTCTTCAATATTATTTTCATATAAAACAGATCGAAGTAAGGCGACAGGGAAACATTGTTCTCCCTGGCAATTTACTTTGGAAGCCACAAATGTATGTTCACTTATATCCGGGTTTTGGATAGCTGCATATTTAAGGCCAATAAATCTTTCAGATTCTTTAATGAGTAGTTCAGCTTCGTTTTGGGTCATCATTAGCATATTTGGATTTCTAAATTTTCAAATCGTTTATTTTGTGGTAACAGCTCGCTAGGCTTAGTTTTAGCACCTTAAGCTACTTACCTGATCTCAAAGTTCCATAAATACGTTTTCTTTGTCTGGAAGGATCAGACTTCTTGTATTAATACAAGAAGTAACTATTATAGGCATATTTATTGGAGGTAATCACTGCAAGCGCAGTGCTTAGGCCAAACATTCTTCTGCTCATAGGTAAAATCTTTGGTGATATTTGGTACACAGGCTGTGATAAATTTTGTGATGATTTACCCCTGACGTTACAGTCAGGCGGGAGTTGGAATTTCATTCAGATTATTACGAAGGTATTTATCAAATATTTTGCTGGCCGAATAATGCTATATATTATCATGTGCTAGTCTTTTTGTTCCTATTTTCAGTATTAAAGCTAATTTTTAATATGTATTTTTACATTTTAAAACAGCTAAAATATGCGCAACATTTGTCTTTTTGTATTGTTGGGATTTGTTTTTTTCTTGCATTTACCCGGCTTTGCACAGGCAAATTTCAGACATCTGACAACAAGTGAAGGTCTTTCGCACAACACAGTCCAGGATTTGGTTCAGGACCGAAAAGGCTTTTTGTGGTTTGCCACCAGTGACGGACTAAACAGGTATGATGGGCTTAATTTTCAGATCTTCCGGCGTTCACTGCACGATAAACGAAGTATGAGCAGCAATGAGGTCACTTGCCTTTTGGAAGATAAAAAGGGAAGGATATGGATCGGTACCCGCTCGGGAGGAATTTGTCAGCTGGATAGTTCGGGCTATCACTTTATCCATTTAAAGAAAACAAACCAGGGCGCTGATATTTCCGCGGCTGTCATTACCTCTCTGGCTGAGGATGAATCCGGAAATCTTTGGGCAGCGACCCATGGCTTGGGACTTCTTTTAATTAATCCGGATACAAAAAAGGTACAGCAGTTTAATACCAAAAGAAATAATTTGCCCAATGATCATGTTCTCCGGGTAACCCCTGACCAGAAGGGGAATTTGTGGATTGGTTTTACCAGCGGAATTCTGGTTAAAATGAATCTGGCAGATCACAGCATGAAGCATTACCAATTTGAGCGTTATAACCACATTTCAAAAGGCAATATAACATCGATTTTTTGTGATGCGCATGGGCGGGTCTGGGTTGGAACAGAAGGTTGGGGCCTTTTCAGATATGAAGAAAGTAAGGATGATTTCACTTCGGTATATTATAAAAGCCAGGTTGTGGAGGGAACAAATATTGTCCGAAGTATTTATCAGGACAAAACCGGCAAACTCTGGCTGGGAACCGATGACGGGGTCATAGTTTCTGATGATGTGAGCTTTAACAAAATAAAACATTACAAGGCAGAAACAGCAGTTCCGGGTAGTCTTAGCACCCATGCTACGTACTGTATACGTGGTGACCGTCAGGGAAATATCTGGGTCGGGACCTGGGAGGGCGGACTTAATATTTTGTATGCAAAACCTGGTCTGTTTGACCAGTACCAACATCAGCCCGGGCAGTCAAACAGTCTGCTGACTCCGCATGTCTCAGCTGTTTCTGCTGATCAGGAGGGGAATGTCTGGCTGGGGAGCCGGCATGGTTTGAGCCGTCTGAATCGTAGAACAAATACCTATACACATTTCCAGCATCGGGAAGGTGACCCCACTTCGCTGAGTGGTAATGATGTAACCAATATTCGCCAGATTACAAGAAATAGAATGCTTGTTAATATCTGGAACAATGGAACGGATCTGGTCGACTCTCAGACGGGAAAGGTATTGAAGCACTTAACACAGTTCAATGCCGACCGGCTTTTGTCGATTATACCTATTGATTCTGGCAATGTATATATTGCAACCAACAAAGGTGCGCTTTGGCGGATGGATCTTCATACCTGGCAAACGCGCCGGGTTGAATCATTTCCTGCCACCAAACTATCCTTTACGGCCATGACAGCCGGCCCTGACAGCACCATCTGGATTGGCAGTTATGACGAAGGCCTCATCGCGTGGAATCAGCGCACAGGCCGTGTTGACTCTTTTCATAACACTTTGCAGACAGGAGGACTTTACGATGCACACATTACCTGCCTTTTTTTGGACCGAAAAAAACAATTGTGGGTGGGCACCCAGGGCGGGCTGCATCGTTACGATGCGGTCAGAAAACAATTTGATCTTATTTCAATAGAAAACGGATTGCCCAATGACGCCATCATGAGTATTGTGCAGGATAAAACAGGTTTTTTGTGGATTGCTACCAATAGCGGCCTTTGCCAGATATCCGAAGCAGGCAAGGTGATCAGGACCTACCGCCAGGAAGATGGTCTGGCAGGTAACGATTTTACCGAAAGGGCTGTGAGTCAAAGTCCTGATGGTACGCTTTTCTGGGGAGGAAAACATGGTCTGACCGTTTTTAACCCAGGTAAGGCCAACTTTTCTTCCCCGGGCTTTCCTGTCTATCTGACCGGCATGAAATTATTTAACCGTCCTGTTTTGCCTGGGGATAGAGATTCTCCTTTAACCCGGGATTTGTCTGAAACCAAGTCGGTAACACTTCGTTATAATCAATCGGTTGTAACATTTGATTTTGCTGCGGTGCTTTTTCAGGCGCATCGAAATGTACGTTATGCTTACAAACTGGAAGGTTTTGAAGAAGCCTGGAATTATGTAGGTCCTCAAAGATCAGCGACTTATACAAATCTTGATCCTGGCACCTATCAGCTGCTGGTAAAAGCATCTGTTTCGGATGATTTCAAAAATGCATCTCAGACCAGGCTGCAAATTGTAGTGTTGCCTCCCTGGTACCGTACCTTTTGGGCCTATCTTTTATACGCGGTGCTGGTGGCAGCGCTGCTGCTGCTGACGCGCTGGATGATCCAGATCAGGGAAGGCTATAAAACCGAACTGCGCATTGAGCACATCGAGACTGAAAAAGCACGGGAGCTTGACCGTCTGCGTTCTGGTTTTTTTACCAACATTTCCCACGAGTTCCGAACACCGCTAACACTTATCTTAACGCCTTTGGAGCAGCTTTTATCCGATAATGCGCCGGATCCAAGGCGGCCCTGGTTTCACACCATGCATCAAAATGCGAATCGGCTTTTAAGATTGATCAATCAGCTGCTGGATCTTTCAAAGCTTGAATCGGGTCTGCTGCATCCTGAAATTAGCCGACAGAATGTTATAGAATTCATTCGGGGCATAGCAGCCTCATTTGAACAAATTGCTGTAAGACAGCAAATTACTTTGCAAATCATCGCAGCTGCTGAGGCTTCACCCGTTTTCTTTGATCCGGATATTGTTGAAAAAGCGCTCTACAATCTGATTGCCAATGCCCTTAAAAATACCGGGGCCAAAGGCACAGTGACAGTATCGTGCCGTTTGATTGATGCAGATCAGCAGACGCAACTTGTACTGGAAGTAAAAGATACAGGTAGTGGCATTCCCGTTGAAGATCAAAGTCATATTTTCGAGCGGTTTTACCAGGTAAATGGTCAGCATCAAACAAAAAAGTCCGGTACAGGTATCGGACTTGCGCTCACAAGAGAGTTAATAGAACTGCATAAGGGAAACATTTCAGTTCAGAGTCAGCCAGGCGAAGGATCTTTATTTACAGTGAAACTTCCGGTTTATCAAGCAGCTTTTCCACAGGAATGGTTATCAGGCAAGCCTGCTAATGTGAACCAGGACATAGACCGGCCTGCTGTCTGGCTGGAAACTTCGCCGCACAGGATGGGTATTTCCTCCCAAAATAAAGACCTGCCGCTTGTACTTATTGTGGAAGATCACGATGATCTGCGGATCTATCTGAGCGACTGTTTTAGCCGGGATTACCGGGTTTTACAGGCCTCAAATGGCAGGGAAGCGCTGCTGCAAGCTGAAAAGGAAATTCCTGATCTGATTGTCAGTGACTGGCTGATGCCGGATATGGATGGCGTTCAGCTTTGCAGCGCTATTAAAACAAATGAGAAAACAAGTCATGTTCCGCTTATTTTACTTACCTCGAAATCAAGCACAGAAAGTAAAATTTTCGGGCTGAATGTGGGAGCTGATGACTATGTGACCAAGCCTTTTAATGTAGATATCCTCCTCACAAGAGCCCGCAATCTGATCCAAAGCCGGTTGCAGCTGCGAATCAAATATGGCAAAATACTTCATCTTAAACCTTCTGAAATCCAGATTGATTCGGTCGAGGAGCAATTCTTGAAAAAGGTACTTTCGATCATAGAAAAACAAATTGCAGATCCGGATCTTGATGTGCAGCATCTGGAAGGCGAACTGGCAATGAGCAGCACCCAGCTTTACCGCAAACTAAAAGCGCTTACCGGAAAAGGTGGGAACGAGCTTATCCGGAGCATACGTCTGCAGCGTGCGCAGCAGTATTTAAGCAAGGGTGGCCAGCAGATTGCGGAAATTGCCTATCTGGTAGGCTTCAATGATGCCAGTTACTTTATCCGTGCTTTCAAAAAGGAATACGGTATGTCTCCGGGAGAATTCATGAAAAGTAGTTTGCAAATGGATGATTCGGCAATATAAAAACAGAATATTGATAGGTTTATCTGCCAGTCCAAATTTGCAGTTTACCTCCGTTATTGCCTGCAAGCCACCAAACCGACCCGTCCATTCTATTGAGCCTTACCAGTGATCTGACGTCTTTATCCAGGCAAAGACCGGTATTGGAAACTGTTTTAAAACCTCCCTTTCCATCACCTGCTAACAGTAACCCTTTTCCAGCATCCTGTTGTCCGCCAATGGTTTCTGTCCCGTAGAAGTTTCCTGCCAAAAGAAGATCTAATTTTCCATCGTGATTGAAATCTTCTGACTGCATCCCGTTCAAAGGAGCCATTTGGGCTTCGATAGGTAGCTGGTGAAGTTTAAAGCCTGCCTTGCCCTTGTTTTCAATATAACAGCTGGCCATTTGAGCTGCTTCTTTTGCGTAGGCATTTTTACGTTCTTCTTTGGAAAACAATTCTTCAAAAGGGTGACTTGCATAGTCATGATATTTTGGAAAACGTTTTCTGATCGATGGAATCTGTATCATCAAAACATCACGCTGCGCTACTGGTACATGCTGATGATCTAAATAAAAAGTCAGGATCGGATCCAGCCGGCCGTTGTGATCAAAATCATCAGCAAAAACACGGACCGGCTCGGTTTGCGATGCACGGAATTTACAGTTTAATCCCAGGTTACCGGCCACATAATCTGTGTCTCCATCCCCGTCAAAATCGCCGGCTAGCAACGAGCACCACCAGCCTGTGGCTTGTGCAAGTGCTTGCTGTTTTTGTAGGATAAGTCTGCCGTTTTCATTGTGAAAAATGGTAGGTGCCATCCATTCTCCTACAAGCATCAGGTCTGGGCGTTTATCACCGTCAGTATCTGTCCAAAGTGAAGCCGTTACAAGACCTATGTGCCGAAGGCCCGGCGCGAGCTGATCGGTGACATCCTGGAATCTGGGACCGTTTTTTGAACTTCCTTCATTGCGAAATAAATAACTGTCGGCTGGTTTTGGGTATTGCCCAGGAATGATTCTGCCACCGCGAAAAATATCAAGATCTCCATCACCGTCAAAATCACCCACCGAAACGCAGTAGCCGCTTGAACGGGTAGGAGGTAGTGCATTTGCTGCAAGTGTGAAACTTGGCTTGGGATTTCCGTCATTCAAATACAGCCGGTCCTGGTATGCCAGCGATAAACCTTCCTGCCGGCTGCCACCGCTTACCACATAAATATCCTGATCGCCATCACCATCGGCATCAAAAAATGCAGCTCCCATGTCATCATAAGCCCCGCTACCCGGTAGCGTTACGGTAGTAAACTGACCGTTTTTCTGCTGCAAATAAATTTTAGACAATTGCCCGTAATCACTTCCCGCAAAAAAATCATCAAAATGATCACCGTTGGCATCACCAGTAGCAAGGCAAGGCCCGTTTTTAGAATATTGATGGGGGAGAAGTGGTGTACGGTCAAAATCGACGACAGAATTTTTGTTGTGGGTAAAGTCAAGCCGGGTTTTCTCTCCTGAAACTTCCCAAAAGATGGGTTGGATTTCAGGTAGTGGTTTCCACTTGCCTTCGGGCTGATATTTTACAGTCAGCATCCTATCGATTTTCCCTTCAAAAACAGTCTGTTTCTCTCCATTCGGGTAACGGATAACAAGTGAGTCAAACCGGCTGATACTTCCCAAGCCAAAGTGAACGATATTTTCAACCGTTGAAACAAATCCACGTACAGGCGCTAGTTCCTGCATCTGCATTTGCCCGCCGGCATAAAGCCAGACTTTGGTGCCTATCACGACCGGAAGTCCGTTTTGCGGTAAAATTTTTAGCCGAAGCCAGTGAGGCGTTTGTTTTTCGGACTGGTTCAAGCGGTTTTCCAATACGAAAGCATCAGCATCAATATTATTGGTTACAAGATCCAGATCTCCATCATTGTCAAAATCTGAGTATGCAGCGCCGTTGGAATATCCAAGCTGGTCGAGGCCCCAGGCCCTGGAAACATCCTCAAATCTAAGTGAAAGCTCCGGATCGTTTCCGCGGTTTCGGTAGGCATACTTTGCAATATTGACCTCAGGTAAATTATACAACTGCTCTTTGGTATGTTCAAACTGCGCCTTTGGTGTTCCAAAAGTGGCCGCCTGCTGATTGAAAGCAATAAAATCCAGATTGGTAACATCGCGCCGGTACCCATTGGTAATATAAAGGTCTTTCCAGCCATCATTGTCAAGGTCTGCCAAAAGGGGAGCCCAGCTCCAGTCGGTTTTCTCTATTCCTGCCAGCTGACCTATCTCGCTAAAACTTACCATTGGCTTTCCATTGACAATATGGTTTCCGCGGTTGAGCTGTAAGGTGTTGCGCATAAATTGGGGCTGATAACCAAGCTGATCCTGCATTTGAAAGCGGTTGTAATTCGAGCCGGGAAGCATCATTTTTTGCCGGTAATTATCCGGGGGAAGCATATCAAGCACAACAATGTCGGGCAGCGCATCATTATTAATATCTGCAATATCTACGCCCATTCCATTGTGCGTCTGGTGTTTTAAAAGGCTGGCAGCCTGATTGGAAAAAACAGATTTGCCATCTGAGTTATTGGCCTTGTTCAGCCAGATCAGATCGTTGGAAAGAAAATCATTGGCGCAGTAAACATCCGGTAAACCATTATCATCCAAATCACTGACACAAATTCCAAGCCCGTAGCCTTCTGCCAGAATTCCACTTTGACGCGATACATTTACAAAATACGGGGATTTGGTGCCCGGTTTGATGCCTTCGTTTCTATAAAGCCGGTCGGTGCTAGCAGATTCACCATTGAGTTGCTTGGGGCGTACAGCATTGCGGTTTGTGTTTTCCATCGCATTGGTGAGCACATAACAATCCAGATCTCCGTCCTGATCGTAATCAAAAAAAGCAGCCTGTGTACTGTAACCACTGTCATTTAAGCCGTATGCTGCTGCACTTTCAGTGAAAACGGGTATGCCGCCAGGCTGCGCTCCGTTATTAATAAAGAGTTTATTGGTGCGTAAAGTAGTGTCTTTTGTCGGGCCAGCCACACTGACGTAGATATCAGGCCAGCCGTCCTGGTTCACATCAGCCACACTAACACCGGTACACCACACGCTGGTGCCGGTTTTTGAAATCTTCGTAATATCTTTGAAATGAAAATCTCCCTGATTTAAATATAACTGACTGGAAACCTGGTTGCCGGCAAAGTAAATATCGGCTAGCCCGTCATTGTTAAAATCCCCAACGCCAACGCCCGCACCATTGTACATGTATTCAAAAGAAAGCACATTGACAGAATCTGAATCTGTCAGCCGGTTTGCAAAAGTGATTCCAGTCTGCCGGGAGTTACGCTGGACGAACATTTTCTCTTTGCGCTCACAGCTGAAAAACAATACTGTCAGCAGAAGGGTAGCAGTTATTGATCTTGATAATGAATTTGTCATGATAAAAATCAGCAGGAAGTCCTGAATTGAAGTTGAAGCGGAAGTGTGTGAGAAGGCCTGTAAGAGCCGGGCTGGCCGGACAGAATTTGGGCGATCAGCCGGCCGACTTCGGCTGAGGGGTGCGAAATGACTGATATGCCGCCAGCCAAAAGACGGCAGTATTCATTTTCAATAAAACTGACAATGCCCAGATCTTTGCCCAGAGATAAACCATGACATTGACTATAATCCACCAAAGTGATCAGATCAGTGCTATCCGTTACAAAATAAGCCTGGTTTGAAGCAATATCTTCATCCGTTAATTCATCAAGAAGTTGAAAATCAAAAGCGTATTTGATACAGAAATGCTTGAAAGCACTGATGTAGTCCGAGCTGAAAAAATCCAGGTTTGGCAAAACCAGATTTAGTTTTTTATATTTTTTCAAAACAGACAACTTGCTTTCCAGCGCATCAAAAAGTACCTGCTCACTTCCATATTCAATCTGATGACCGTGCTTAATGATCTGCCGCCACTGGCTTCCCACCAGAATCAACTGGTTTGCGGGAAGATTTCTAAGGCACTGGATAGTGGATGCGCTGATACCGTTCAAATGCGGCATGAGCAAAAAGTAATGATAGTTGCCAATATGTTTATCAATCAGCTGGCAAAGCAGGTCCTGATGGTGATTATAAGTACATATATCAATTAATGCATTGCTGCCAAGTTGCAGGGCAATCGAGGCGTGCAGCTGCTTTACACTTTCAGTCAGCTGGCCTGTAATAATGAGCACGCGCTGCAAGCGGCGGTTTGCTTTTGCGGAAATGAAATAACCTTTTCGGTAAACAGAGGTGATCAGGCCTAGCTGCGATAAGGTTTCATAAGCCCTTTTGACAGAGTCTTTTGAAAGATACCAGTCCAGACAGGCTTCATTAATGGAAGGCAGACGGTCACCAATGCTCAGCAGTCCACCTTCAATATCTCCTATCACAGCATTTACAACCTGGAGGTATTTAGGTGCCTTTTGCCTTTCAGGTGTGTTAAAAGATTCAGTAGGTTTCATGGGTTAGGAATAGAAAATATCAAGGCAACATCAGCCATACCAGCACCAGCAGAAGACCCAGCAGCACTAAAAGCGTGAGCGGTTCGAGCCAGCGGATACTTTGCGAATTGATAAACTTAGTCCTGGCAAACTGAAAACGAAATGCTCCGATCTTGTTTAACCCCTGTCTAAACCGCGCTTTACCAATTGTCAAAATGTCCTTATTGCGTTGTACAAATATCTTCCTTCCGGTCTTCATGTGAATAGTACGTATTCGTCAAATAACAGGATAAATCCTTCAAAATGGATCTTTTTTAGCCTTTTTACGACAACAGGCCGGGATTCGGCCTGTTGCATTGCATAAATAAAATTTTAAACTTTTTTAATAACCCGTGTTTTGCACAAGAAGCGGATTTAAATCACGTTCACTTTGCGGAACCGGTTTTAACAGATTTTTTACATCCCAGTTTGCATTGGTACTCGCCCTGCCAAAATCAATATCGGTTTTGATGTTGATCAAGCCGGCCCGGTGCCAGCGGACAAGATCATCGTAGCGGTGATCTTCCATGGCAAATTCGACGCGCCTTTCATGCATGAGCGCTTTGAAAACCTGCAATTCATTAACACCTTGTACATCTGGGAGTATTTTTCCGCTCGGATCGGCGCGCTGGCGTACCTGATTGATAAGCGTTACCGCACCTGCATAATCTTTCGATCCGAGCAGTTTGCATTCTGCCAGCATCAGAAGTATATCCGCATAACGGATGGTCCGAAGATTATTTACACTCAGCGGTGAGCGGTAGTCGATGTTAACATCTTTGCTGACATATTTGGCTGGCGTTGAGCCTGTACTTGTCCAAAGGCTGCTGTATATCCATTTTTGTGATCCGTCAATATTGGTACCAGTATCATAGGAATCTCCATCAAGATAAATGGTGGGCTTGCGGCGAGGATCTCCCGTTTCAAATTCCTGTTGAAGCCCTTTGGTAACCTCGATCTGCCCATAACCTGTACCGCCGGATCCGGGAGCGCAGTTGTTATTGGGGCCGCAGGCTGCCCGGTAATAGATGATCCGTGCAGTGCCGGCAGATGCCCCGTTTGAAAATACAAAATCTGCCGGAAGCCAGGGGTTCACTCCGCCGATACCCATCTGAATCTCAAAAACAGACTCAGCATTATTTTCGGTGACCGGGGTAAAATTGTCCTGAAAGTTTTTTACCAGTGTATATTTTCCGATCAGTCCCTGAAACTCGGCGGCAGCCTCTGCATACAGCGCCGGATTTTTATCCCACTGAGCTCTGAAAAGAAGCAGCTTACCCAGCATGGCAGAAGCGGCACCACTGGTAGCGCGGCCAAGGTTAGCATCATCCCATTTACGGGGCAATCCCGCTTTTGCAATTTTCAGATCTGCAATAGCAGCATCCCAAAGTTCGCCAGGCTTTGAATTTCCCGCCCTGGTTTGCTCCAACGTCCTTGCCGTTTCAGTAATTAAAGGTGCATTTCCCCAGTTGATAGCCAGAAAAAAATTGAAGTAACCACGAAGAAAGCGCGCTTCGGCGTCAAAAGCTTTTTTACTGGAATCAGGTACTGATTTTGCGAGTGGCAGCTTTTCAATAATAATATTGGCACGCTGAATCCCTTTGTAAGTATTAGACCAGAGCGCACCCCAGGTTCCATCATTGGAACGCCAGTTGAATTCTTCAATGTTATCTGCCCCGTTGTTGTGGCTGGTCTGATCATCGTCGATCATGCCGGTTCCTTTAAACCATCCTCCGGCATCAAACTGCTCATAGGTATAATTCAAAAGTGTCGAATAGGCCACTACTGCTGCGCCTTTAAAGTCGTCTGTCGTCTGATAGTAAGTTTCTTCATTCAATGCCCCAAGCGGAGCCAGATCAAGCTTCTTTTCGCACTGCGAAAACAGCCCGATAACCAGCAGGGTTGTCAGAAGCACCGATATAATAGATTTTTTCATAGGTTATAATGCTTAGAAAGTAAGATTGGCGCCAAGTTGAAGCGTACGAGGCTGAGGAATGTTTGCATTGTCAGTTCCAGCCTGCAGCTGTGAAGAAGCGCTTGAAACCTCCGGATCAAGTCCAGAGTATTTGGTGATCCGAAACAAGTTGCTGCCCGAAATGTATATCCTGATGCTTTGCGCGACTTTTATTTTATTCATCAGGGTTTTGGGAACATTGTAACCCAGCTGAATATTTTTCAGACGAAGAAAGTCACCGGATTCAATCCAGCGGCTGGAAAACCTGGTGTTGCTGTTCAGATCGCGGCTTGTGGCGCGCGGCATACTGTTGCTGGTGCCTTCACCTGTCCAGTGATTAAGCACGCTGACCAGCTGATTGTTGCCCGTTCCTGTCATCGTTTCGTTGGCAGCGCGGTATGCATTGTATACACTAACACCGGATACGCCTTGAAATAAAAAGGAAAAATCGATTCCTTTCCATGAAGCATTAGCCCCAAAACCATAGAAAAAATCCGGGATTGTTTTACCCAGGTTTGTGCGGTCATCGGTTGTGATCTGGCCATCAGCCTGACCTGTGAACTGCTGCCCATTTTTACCCGGACCATTGTTATCCTGAAAAATCATATCACCGGCTACCGGCTTTTGCTTATTGACTGTCACATCAGGCACAGCCCCGTTGGCCTGCTCCTGGTTTTGATATATTCCCGTGGCCTTGTATCCGTAAAAATAACCGATTGGAAAGCCGACGGCTGTACGGTAATTACCGCTTGAAAACTCCTGGACACCAGGTGCAAGTGCTGCCAGTTTGTTATTAACCGTGGTAAGGTTGCCAAAGAAATCCATGGTGAGACCGGATTTGAAAGATTTTTTGTAGCTGGCTTCAAATTCAATTCCATGATTATTTACACGGCCCAAATTAACCGGTATACTGCTAAAACCAGAGCTTGTGTTAACAGGAAGGCTATACAGGAAATCTTTTGTGTTGCGGTTGTAATAAGTCACAAGCAGATTCAGCCTTCCGAAAAGTGTCAGATCAAAACCCGCGTCCGTACTTTCATTCACCTCCCAGCGCAGATTGCTGTTGACAAGATTTGGAATCCCGGTTCCGTTAATAGACGACTGGCTGGTTCCAAATGTATACCAAGGACCCTGCTGAACACGGGCCAGATAAGGGAAGTCTAAACCGATTTTATCATTGCCGAGCTGTCCCCAGCTACCGCGCAGTTTCAGATCTGTGATGAAAGGCACTTTTTTCATAAACGGCTCATTGGAAATCCGCCATGCGGCCGATGCAGCAGGAAAAAGTTTGCTTCTGTTTTCAGGGGCAAAATTTGATGACTGATCGTAACGCGCTGTCAACGTTACCAGATAAGTATCTTTGTAATCGTAGCTTAGCCGTCCGAATTTAGATGCGTAAGCTTTTTGTCCAAGTGAGGAGCTGGCATTGCTGTACACAAATCCGCCTTTTCCATCAGAGCTGCCCTGCTGATTTTGAATGCTCGAATAAAAATTAGGATCGGTACTTTGATAGTTCGTACCAACATAGGCAAGATTATTACTTTTTATTCCCTGGTATTCAAATCCTGCAATTGCGTTAATAAAGTGGTTGCCGAATTGTTTGTTATAGGTCAGTGTATTGGTGAAAACCTGCTGCACACTTTCACCACGACCATCCTGATACTGATTTGTATTTCTTTCCTGTCCTAATTCAGCTGCAGTATAACCAGGCCGCCAGTAGCTTTGCCGGGACGGCGCAAAATCAAGAGCAGCCACCGAGCGGAACTTCAATCCTTTGAAAATTTCCAGTTCAGCATACACGTTGCCCAGCATGCGGTAAGCATAATCATGGTTTTCATTGACCGCGTTGATGCCGATATTGTTCAGTCTGACAATACCTGCAACATTCAGGTTTCCTGTGTAACCATAGCGGTTTCCCGGAACCAGATGATTGGTATCATATATACTGAAAATAGGGGGCATGTTGGACGTACTGGCGTAAATGTAGCCATCACCCGTGCCATTGGACCCGCGGTAGGTGTGGTTGTAGGTCAGTGTCAGCGCCTGCCCGATTTTCAGGCGGCTGCCTATTTTATGATCGGTATTAACACGGAACGAATAGCGCGTAAGGTCCCATTTATTAACCATGGCTTCCTGTTTGAAATAACCTCCTGATATAAAATAGGTTGAAGTCTCATTGCCGCCGGATATGGATACATTGTAGTTTCTTACCGGTGCATTTTTGTTAACGGCCGCATCCCGCCAGGCTTTGCTATTGTCAATGTTAAGATAGGGGCTGCCGGGCTGCAAATCTGGTGAAAGTATCAGATAACCCGCATCACCGGGTTTAAGACCAGCCTGTGCATTCGCGTTATTGACAGATTCGGTATTAATAGCAACATACTGCTGTGTATTAAGCATATCAAGCTGATGCGGGAAGTTCTGTATACCGCTGTATGCATCAACGTTTACACGGGATTTTCCCTGTTTGCCTCGTTTTGTGGTAATCAAAACAACGCCGTTAGCTGCCCTTAGTCCATAGATGGAAGCAGAGGAAGCATCTTTTAATACAGAGACACTTTCAACATCCGCCGGATTAATCTGGTTACCGGTGCCATCGCCGATCGGGACCCCGTCGACTACAAATAGCGGCTGGTTATTACCCACAGTACTTATTCCCCGGATACGAATAGCGGTCGGACCGCCGGGCGTTCCGTCAACATTGGTAATCTGAACTCCCGAGACGCGTCCCTGGATTGCAGCTTCCGGACTGGAAACAGGAAGTTTGGTAATGTCACGCGCCTGAACAGTCCCGATTGATTCTGTTAATTTGCGGGTGGTTTTCTCACCGTACCCTACGACTACAACTTCATTAAGAGTGCGGTTATCGGTTTGAAGGACGATGCTGACCGCCGTTTTATTCCCAAGAAGAAGGTCTTGGGTGAGATAACCAAGTGATGAAATCACAAGCGTTGAAGCTCCGTCGGCGATCGTAAGTTTGAAGTTCCCTTCCGCATCGGTAGTCGTGCCATTGGTGCTTCCTTTCACCACGACATTGGCGCCGGGAAGTCCCTTATTGTCGCTGGCGTCCAGTACCTGTCCTGTGAGAACACGCGTCTGGGCCTGAACTACCGTGCTGGACCCGACCAGCAGCATTAGAATAAGCGGCCCTAAAAAAGAAAAGTAGCGAATTAGATTCATAAAGATTAAGTTTTATGGTATTTATACCATAAAGAAGATAATCTTATTATGAAAATCTGGGTGGGTCTGGGTTGATTGTATCGCTGCTTTTAAATTTTTTGTAGGTTAAAATGGCTAAATATTTCGTTTGCAAAGGCTGTATAGAAGGTGTTTTTCTTTGACTTAGGAAAAAGTGCATTTAATTTTTGTAAGACAAGGAGTTACTATAATATCAGGGTATTGCCCGGACCTCGATCAACCTGAATGATAAAATAGCCGTTTAACTTTAAGCTTTCAGTTAAACGAATGACGGAACTCCATCGGTGAAAAGCTGGTCTTGGTCTTGAAAAGTTTACTGAACGATTGCAGGTGTTCAAAACCAAGCTCATAGGCTATCTCGCTGACGGTTAGGTTGGTGGTTGAAAGTTTTTCCTTGGCCAGCTCGATGAGTTTGTTGTGAAGATGTTGCTGGGTATTTTGTCCGGTCAAAGATTTAAGAAGGCCGCTCAGATAACCCGGTGAGATATTGAGATTTTCGGCTATATAAGTTACGCTGGGCAACCCTTTTTGAGCAAGATCGCCACTATTAAAGTAATGAGTAAGCAGTTCTTCGAGTTTGGCCAGAATTTCATGGCTGGTGATCTTGCGGGTGATAAACTGTCGCTGGTAGAATCGTTCCGAATAGGTCAGCATTAACTCCAACTGGGCAATGATCACACTTTGGCTGAACCTGTCAATATTGGCGTGATATTCCTGCTCGATATTTTGAGCGATCGTTGTAAGCATCGTTTCTTCTTTGTCCGATAAATAAAGCGCCTCATAAACGGAGTAACCGAAGAATTCATACTGTTTGATGGATTTAGCCAGCGGGGTATTCCATAAAAAATCCGGATGAATCAAAATCATCCAGCCTTCAGGGCGGTGCATGATGCTGCCCTTCTCGATTTCCATACCAAAAACCTGGCCGGGTGACATAAAAAACAGTACACCCTCATCGAAATCACTGGCCTGCTGTCCGTATTTAAATTTAGCGTTTTTCACCCTTTTCATTGATATCGAGTAAAAATCATAAATCAGGCTGAAGCTGCCTTCGGCCATTGGCCTGCTTAAATCATCCATGTGTACAAGACTGATCAGCGGGTGCGCCGGATTAGGCAGGCCCGCAGCCCGGTGGTACTCGGTGATCGTATGAAAACGGAAAAGCGGGTTACTATTCATAACATTAATAAAGTTCGTTATTTTTTATGATAAACTGCGGCAAATTCTTTGGCAAAATCCGCCAGCTTCACCTTACCCATTTTTGGCTGGCTACGGTGAAAGTTTTCCAGCGTTTTGCCGCTATGCATAGCTGCCTGCATTTCTACCAAAGTCTGTGCCAGCTTATCAGGGACTTTGGCCATCTTCAAACCTTGAAGCATGTCCTTGTCTGAAAGCAGCACCCATTTTAACCAGGGTTTGCCCACTGCGGTGCCGATAATCTTTGCCGCCTGGTTACAGCTCATTTCCTCGCTGCCTACGTAACGGATGGTTTTTTGTTGAGGCATTAATTGAAGCTCCTCAGATACAGCTTCGCCGATATCCTTTGGTGAAACAAAAACAATCCGGTCCTCTCCGCCATAATTTCCCATTAATAGACCAGTCTTGCCGGTCAAAAGAGCCCAAAGGCCGCTGTAACGTAGTGTTAGGAACTTGCCAATAAAACCTTTGCCTTTGATCAGGTCCATCGACTGATAAAAGTTGGTATAAAAAGCCGCAGGCCGCATGATGGTAAGGGACGCGTCCAGCCCGTCTAATACATTTTCTACGTTTTCAGCTTTGACAAGATCCGCTGCCCAGCCGCTTAGAAGTACAACCCGTTTTGTACCAGCTTCTCTTAATGCCTGTGCATAATTATTCGCTATCCGGTGCATATACGCACCCAGATCAGGTTCAGTAAAACTAAGTGGAATCATGGCGTAAACTGCATCTGCACCTTTGAAAGTACTGGTCAGAAACTTCACATCGGACATGGAGCCAATGGCGGGAATGGCACCCAGATTTTCGATCGCTGTTTGTTTTTCAGGATCGCTGCTTACAACAGTTACGGTATGTCCCTGTGAAACTAATATTTCGGTCAGCGGCTGACTTATGTTACCCAGAGAACCTGTTACAATAATTTTCATTTTTTCTTATTTAGTGTAAATACCGTTCTGAATATCGGCTATTAAGGCGGCATGCGTAGGGTGCCAGTTTAATTTCTGCTGTGTCCAGTCGCTCGATGCAGGACAGTCGATAGCGGCCATAGCCGAGAACCAGCCAAAATGTTCATTAGCTTTCTCTTGCGATAACGAGACTGACGGAATATTGAGTTGATTGCCTATGGCCTCAGCGATCGTTTTTACCGAAATTGCTTCTTCCGCGCATGCATGAAATCGCAGGCCTGGTGCAGCATTTTCCAATGCTAACCTGTAAAGATGGGCTGCATCCAGCCGGTTTACAGCATTCCACCTGTTTAGGCCTTCTCCTACATAAGCTGAAACTCCCTTTTCACGGGCTATGTTGACTAAGATCGGTATAAATCCATGTTTATCATCATCTCCATGTACCGACGGGGATAAGCGGATAACGGCTGCACGCACACCCATTGCGGCTACTTTATCAGCTGCTTGTTCTGAAGCCCTGGGCCAGGCCGGATTAAATGGTGGAATGATATCTTCGGTTGCCAGTTTTCCCGGGCTTACCAGCGCAGTCCCGGAGGTAACAATAAACGGGAGATCAGAACCAGCCAATACTTGCCCAATGGTTTCAATGGCGATTTGGTCTATCTGGCAAACCTGCTCAAACCGGGTGAAATCATGGATAAAGCCTGCATGGATCACGCCCTCTGCAAGGGCGACGCCACTGCGCAAGCTGTCAAGATCTTCCAGATCTCCCTGGTGCACCTGAGCGCCGGCATCGGTCAGTTTTTGAGCTGATGCATCCGAACGTGCCAGCCCTAATACCTGGTGTCCCGCGCTAATTAATTCCTGTACAATGGCAGTACCGATGAAGCCTGTTGCTCCTGTAACAAATACACGCATAATTTTATTTCCTTTTGGTTGATACAAAGATCGCATGCTTCGACCAGCAGGATTTATCCAAATCTGCGTTTGGTTTAGCCAAAAACATAAAAAGTGTAAAAGATCATGAATTGATTGAATCTGCCATTTGAAGTAGATACCTACTAGGGAGACACTTTCGAATATACCTCACCGAAACAGGCCAACAGCTTTACTAAATATGAAAAGTCTTCATTTTTATTTTTCGCAAACGGTTTTCAGCCGTAATGCTGTTATCTTGATCAGTTTTGGTATCGTAGCGCTCCTGGCATTATCATGTAATCAAAATCAAGATGCAGCCACTGAAAATACAATTAAAGAGAAAGTTGTTGACCGTATTAAAAACGGATATTCGGTGGGAACCGCAGTTGTTTTCTTTCAAGACGGAAAAGAAGAGTATTTTACTTACGGCTTTTCTGATTCTACGCACCGCCAGCCTATTACAAGGAAGTCAGTTTTTGAAATAGGGTCAATTTCGAAGACTTTTACTTCGCTTCTTGTGGCTGATTTAATTTTAAAAGGAAAACTAAAACTTGACGATCCTATCGAAATTTATCTGCCGGATTCTTTGAAAATTCCCTCATTTAAGGGTGGTAGGATTACATTCGCTGACCTTGCAACACATACTTCGGGCCTGCCACGTATGCCTGAGCTTGCAGATCCAAAAGATGAG
>CAVWGT010000015.1:0-40000 GCA_963754585.1 uncultured Chitinophagaceae bacterium | reverse complement strand
AGGTAGCGAAATTCCTTGTCGGGTAAGTTCCGACCTGCACGAATGGTGTAACGATCTGGGCACTGTCTCGGCCGTGAGCTCGGTGAAATTGTAGTAGCGGTGAAGATGCCGCTTACCCGCCACGGGACGGAAAGACCCCGTGCACCTTTACTATAGCTTTGCATTGTTTTCGGGTCAGGGATGTGTAGGATAGGTGGGAGGCTTTGAAGTTGTGTCGCCAGGCATGATGGAGCCAACGTTGAAATACCACCCTTCGCTGGCCTGGGATCTAACTGCTCAAAGAGCAGGACCGTGCATGGTGGGTAGTTTGACTGGGGTGGTCGCCTCCAAAAGTGTAACGGAGGCTTCCAAAGGTCTGCTCAACACGCTTGGTAACCGTGTGTGGAGTGCAATAGTACAAGCAGGCTTGACTGTGAGACCGACGGGTCGAGCAGGTGGGAAACCAGGGTATAGTGATCCGGTGGTTCTGTATGGAAGGGCCATCGCTCAAAGGATAAAAGGTACGCCGGGGATAACAGGCTGATCTCCCCCAAGAGCTCACATCGACGGGGAGGTTTGGCACCTCGATGTCGGCTCGTCACATCCTGGGGCTGGAGAAGGTCCCAAGGGTTGAGCTGTTCGCTCATTAAAGTGGCACGCGAGCTGGGTTCAGAACGTCGTGAGACAGTTCGGTCCCTATCTGTGGTGGGCGTAGGAAGATTGACGGGGGCTGCCCTTAGTACGAGAGGACCGGGGTGGACCCACCGCTGGTGAATCGGTTGTCCCGCCAGGGGCATGGCCGAGTAGCTATGTGGGGAATAGATAAGCGCTGAAAGCATCTAAGTGCGAAACTAGCCCGAAGATGAATCTTCCACACAAGGGTCGTTGTAGACTACGACGTTGATAGGCTGCAGGTGTACGTGTAGAAATACATTCAGCTGAGCAGTACTAATTACCCAACAGCTTGCACATCTTCTTTTTCACGAGACTAAGAAAACTCTTAAAACTCATTCTCTTTTGCTTCCAATATGACATGAAATTCAATGAATTGTAATGATCACAAAGATCGAGTGGCGAATATTGCCTGTTCACCTCAATCTCATCCCGATTCAGAGAAGTTGCCGGAACCATTGTACACTCGCAAACGACATTGGTTCGCCCATATATTACAAATCAACAGAAAATCTTGTTGGTGGCTATTGGCCCGGTGTTCACCTCTTCCCATCCCGAACAGAGAAGTTAAGCCCGGAACCGCCGATGATACTTGGGTCAAACCTGGTAAAGTAGGTAGCCGCCACAATACTATTAAAAATTAAAAGCCATCTGCATAAGGATGGCTTTTTTCGTTGTTCACCGTTTCTCGCAACGCGTAGTCCCAGTGGTAAGCGAGCCCGGTCGTAGCATCCGTCGACCAGAGAAGCCAGGTGGCAACTCGTGACCCCGGCCACAACCGCCGATGATACCGGGAGACGCTCTCTTGAGTCAAACCTGCGCGGTCCAACCTGGTAAAGAGGGGGCACGCCTAGTGCGGGACGCGCAGTCTAGCCGCCACAATACCATTACAAATCAAAAAGACCATCTCGAAAGGATGGTCTTTTTTTGTGCTATAGAAAGTTTTCCGCGACGCGTAGTCCCCAGTCTGCACGCTGCGTTCGAGCATGACTCTGACCTGGAAAAGAGAAGTTAATCCACGCTGGCTCCACTAGCTGTCCTAATTGATGACGACGACCTGCACGGTCCGACTCGTAAAACTGGGTATTACCTGGTGAGGACCGCATCGATAACCACCAGAATTAATTAAAGATCTTGATTCTTGCGCTAACAAAAGGCGTAATTTAAAATCCTGAGAAGCGCTATTAATCCAAAACTTCGCCAGCGCAGACTGAAAGCAGATAAATTGCCATAACTGAATTATGATAATCCGAAAGCTCAACACCAAGAGGTCAAATAAGAGAATCTATATTAGATTTCAATTCTTTGTGTATTTGTGGACTAGAATTAATTATCAACTTTATATATCCCGATCTATCAATAACAACGCTGGTTGGCCACATACTTACATGAAATTTTTTATCGATCTCAGCTGAATTTGGCAGTAGTGTATAATTGAAAGTATGTCTTTTTAAAAATGTCTTGATCTGATCTGCATTGTTAAAAGTCATACCCAGAAAAACGACCGATTTGCTGTCGTATTCCGCCATTAACTTATTCAATTCAGGTATTTCTTCAACACAAGGCGCACAGGAAGTAAACCAAAAGTTGAGTACAACGATCCTACCGCGAAGCTTGCTTAATTTCCAGGATTTACCTTTAATATCAATTAGTTCAAAATCAGGCGAAGGTTTATCGAGCATGGAAGCCACTGCCTGTTGTCTTTTGCTGTTTTGTTCTTCAAGTTGTTGTTTGATTTCATCGGTCATCTTCATAAGGTGCACAATGCCATTGGCGTCATCCTGTTTATTATGTACAAACAAAACCCTGCCCCAGACTTTTTTCAAACTATCTAATTTTTCAATAGGAAATACAGTGCTGTCGGGCATTAAATATTTAATGTTTTGATCCGGGGAATGCGCCGTGCCGGATGCTACCTGCGCCATTAAGGACAGACACTGGATACACAGCATTGCTGTTAGTATATAAGCTTTGATTTTCAAATTTGTTTGTTTCACAATGGATTAATTTATGTTTGCTAATTTGCTTTCTTATTGCGGTAGGCTGTTTCTATTTGGGATCCTGATTCAATGAAGCCGTAAGAAGTTCGAAAAATCGGGCAGAAGATGCTTCATTTTCCAGCCATGGAAGATGCCCGCACTTTTCTATAAAGAAGATTTGAGTTTGAGCAATGATACTCTTGGTTTCATAAGCCGTAGATTCACCGACCGGGTCCTGTCGCCCCTGAATAAGATAGACCGGACTTTTAAGCTTACTCAGGCCCGTCACTCTTGAATTTTCAGTTGTTTTGTAGTCTTTCAATGTAAGCGAATTGATCTTTCCTGCACTGCTGTTAGCAAGACTTGTATCGACAAGAACTTTTGTTGCCAGTGCACTTTCACGGTTATAAAAATACCCGGGCCAGATAGCTTTGAGACTAAGAGCAAAACTATTAGCGGCCTTGGACTCAGCCAGATCATCTTCCCGAAGGCGCATTTTAATATTACTGTTAAAATATTTAAAGAAATTTTGGGTGATCCCGCCCGCGCCCAGAAGAATTAACCTGTCTACATTTACCGGATATTTTGCCGCATAGGCCAAGGCGAGCATGGCACCCCATGAATGCCCCGCGATAACAATTTTCTCAATTTTAAGATGCTTTCGCAGCAGTTCCAGATCGTCAACATACCGGGAAACGCTCATATTACTTGAATCAATTCCGCTCATGGAGGAAAGGCCTGTTCCGCGCTGGTCGGGAACAATGAACCGGTATCCTGGCAGTGTTTTCCAGATAGGTTTGAGGTAAGCCGCATTAAAGCCCGGTCCACCAGCAAGCAAAATCACGGGTCTTCCCTGGCCATATTCACTGACATGCAGTGAAATTTTATCCTGGGAATGAATAACGTAGTTTTTTTGCGCATACAGGATTGCCCCAGGGCAGAGCACTGCCCATAAAATCATTAAGCTTTTTTTCATTATTTTATATTTTAAGCATCGCCAGAAAATCATTTTCGGCGCGCCAAAGATCGTGGGCTGTTTGTGAATTTGCATTCACCTATGGTAATTTTTCAAAATGATATATGTATTTATTTTACCTGATTGAACCTTAACATCGAGTGTATCAATAATACCGCATATCCATAATTCTGGCCTAAGCGGCTGAACAGTTACAAGAAACGTCATTTATTACCCTAGGTGAATGTTTAGGGTTTTAAATGGAAGGAGCTTTGTAAAAACAAAACTTCAATAAAAATTATGAATGATTCTGAATCGCTTTTGGGCGTTCAAAGCGCCGGTTTTAAATCAATTATTAATTATCTGGTTCTCTTATTGTCCATATTAATACTGGGATGTTCAGGCTCCGAAAAGGAGTCCGAAAATATTGCAGACTATTTTGACTCTGACACTTCCCGGATTCAGACAGCAGGAGTAAAGATGTTGCCGGTAAAAACACCTGTTGGGGTTTATAAGGTTTGGACTAAACGCATCGGTAATAATCCCAAAATCAAAGTACTGCTTTTGGCAGGAGGACCGGGTTTTCCTCATGATTATCTGGAAGTATTTGAAAGCTTTTTTCCAAAAGAAGGAATTGAGTTCTATTACTACGATGAGCTTGGTTCGGGCAACTCTGATAAGCCTGTGGATTCTACGCGTTATAGTGTAACAAGGGCGGTTGAGGAAGTAGAGCAGGTGCGTCTGGCTTTGGGTTTAGGGAAAGACAACCTGTACATATTCGGGCATTCATGGGGCGGATTGCTTGCCATGGAATATGCGCTCAAATATCAACAGCACGTGAAAGGACTGATTATTTCCAACATGTGCGCCAGCGGAAAGGAGTTCAACCGGTACATCCAGCAGGTGCTTGTCAAACAAATTCCTTCCACTGCACTGGATAGTATCAATCTTCTCGCTGCCAGAAATGACTATGCTAATCCCAGCTATACTGAACTGGTTACAAAGCACTTCTATGCCCACCATGTTTGCCGGATCCCTGTACATAATTGGCCGGAACCCCTGACACGCGCTTTTAGCAAATCCAACCAGCCTTACTATCTATCGATGCAGGGGCCAAGCGAATTCGGTATCATTGGCAGTTTAAAGAACTGGGATATCAGTGCCAGGTTATCGCAAATTAAAGTTCCGACCCTGATGATTGGCGCCAGATATGACGAGATAGATCCAAAGCATATGCAATGGATGAGCCATCAGGTCGCAAACGGTCAATACCTGTACTGTGCCAGTGGAAGCCATCTGAGCATGTATGACCAGCAGCAGTTTTATATGAAAGGAATCATTGGATTTCTGAAAAATACAAATGAATCAGGTCGTTCCATTTAATTATTATCATCCATGATATTTGATTTTATTGGCAGGCTACCGCGGTTTTTAAACCGGTATGCCGACATATTAAGCGTCCGCAAAGTTTTATCATTATTGTGTCTGCTAATGTTTAGCGCTGCATCTTTAAATGCTCAGTTGAACATAGTCTATTCGGCCAACTATAAACGTCCTTACGATGTTGGAAAAATGGAAAAGATTTCTGGTAATCAAGAGCACTTCGTCCTAAAACCAAATAACAGACCAGGCATGAAACAGGGGTGTATTTGGAGATATTCAACTGTTCCGGCTGGGATAATTGTTGCCATTGATTTAAAAAATAACACTGGTAAAAAATCTAGGGGTAAAATTTCTAACTATAAGGCGCAGCAATAAAGCATCTTAAAATTCCATTATTGAACCCCGGTGTCAATAAGCACTCCAACATCTCTCCTAATTAAGTGCCCGATAATGGAAGTGTTGATTATGTCACCCAAGACATCCACGGCCCGTAAGAATTCATTATATGTAAATATACAATACATGCATTGCTCAGCACATTGATAAGCCATTGGTCCATGTATAGTTTTGCATTACATCTTGTGTTTCATAAATCAAACAGGCCTTACTGAACTACTGATATTAAAAGGTAAAGTCTTCACAAAGAGCCCAATTTTCAATACAGTATTCTTCTAACCAAAAGCAGATATGAATTTTATTAATCCATTCGATAACGACCAATTTACAAGTGACGAATGCGGCGATAGCCTGTGGAATGAAGAGAACCTGAATCCACCCTCTTCACAAAATCAGCAGCGTGCACCGTTACCACCGTTTACGTTTGAAACGGCCCTGTTAAAAGTACAACTGGCTGAGAATCTTTGGAACAGCAAAGATCCGGAACTGGTCAGTATGGCTTACGCCGAAGATACAACCTGGCGCAACAGATCCGAATTTATTTCCGGCAGAGAACAGGTCAAAGCGTTTTTGGCAAACAAATGGAAAAAAGAGCTGGATTACCGCCTGAAAAAGGAGCTGTGGAGTTTCTCTGAAAACAGGATTGCTGTTCACTTCGAATATGAGTCGCATGATGAATCGGGGCAATGGTATCGCAGCTACGGAATCGAATTATGGGAGTTCGATAAAAATGGATTAATGATCAATCGAATTGCCAGTATCAATGATTCGCCAATCCCGGAAAGTGAACGCAGAGTTTTCTAATACCAATGAAAAACTTCAAGAATTTTAGTGCATATCCCGTAGACTCCTTTAAGTTTTACCAACTCATTTCTAACCAATAATCGATCAATCGCAATGCAAACCAAACATCAATTTATCAAAATTAACGGGCTGGATATTTTTTATCGCGAGTCCGGACCGGCTGACGCTCCGGTGCTGGTATTGCTCCATGGCTATCCATCTTCCTCGCACATGTTCCGCAATCTTATTGAGAATCTTTCGGATAAATTTCATCTGATCGCTCCGGATTATCCGGGCTATGGCAGAAGTGAGCAGCCTAAACTATCTGATTTTGACTATACTTTTGCCAATTATGCCATTATTGTTGAAGGATTGCTAAGTGCACTGAAAATTGATAAGTTCAGCCTTTATCTAATGGATTACGGAGCGCCGGTTGGGTGGAGGATTGCTTCTGCGCATCCTGAAAAAATTGAAACATTGATTGTTCAAAATGGCTGTGCTTATGAGGAAGGCCTTGAAACATTCTGGGATCCTATCAAGGAATATTGGATTGATAGAGGCAATAAAGCGGCGGAAGATCAGCTAAGAGGATTTCACTCACCGGATGGTTTGAAATGGCAATATACCCATGGAGTGCCGGATCCGATCGTGGTAAGTCCGGATAACTGGGAGATTGACCTGCGCCATTTGGAACGCGAAGAGAACGGACAAATTCAGCTTGATATGTTTTATGATTATCAAACGAATGTGGTATTGTATCCAAAATGGCAGCAATATCTTCGGGATTCCAATCCGCAGATGCTGATCGTCTATGGAAAGAATGACTACATTTTCCCGGTTGCAGGGGCGGAGGCCTATAAGAAAGATGTGAAAAACCTGGAATATCATTTGTATGACGCAGGCCATTTTGCACTCGAAAGTTCCGGCGAAGAAATTGCTGACAAGATCAGGGATTTTCTCACAAGAAAGGTTTTACAAAAATGAGTAAGGTGAGTAACTGACGCACTTTAAAAATGGCCTTTGATTTAGGTCATCCATATTTTACAGCGACGATTTTTCGCCGCTGTTTTTCTGTTTGAAATAAAGCAGAAAACCGGTAATCAGGATGTATCAATCCTTGGCCGCCATGCAATTTCCTGTTAGAATTTAAATGATTTTTAGATGCAGCACTATTACCGAAGAATCATTTGTTTAATTTTCATTAACATAATTCTGATGGTTGTCCCATCATCTGTTTTTTGTCAAACTGACGAAAAACCCCGGTTGGAACCGCTCTCGCAGCTCCACACCAAAGCAGTACAAAGTTTTAAAACAGGGAAAGTAGCAGAAGGTAAGAAATTATTTAAAGCGCTGATAGATCGTGCAAGTACAACAGATAATGAAATAGCTCAGGCGGAACATTGGCATGAGCTTGCCATGCTGATCCGCTCGCGGGACACCACAGGTATAACAAGACTTTATTGTTTTGAAAAAATGGTTTCGCTATACAAAAAAGCCGGCGCTGAACAATTGGAAATAGAAGCCCTGAAAAGCATTGCAGACCTGAACTTGGTGCATGGCAGGCTGGATCTTGCTGAAATCCAGTTGTTGAATGTCCTTAGGCGCTACCAGGCGATCGGCTATCCAAAAATTTATTATGTATATGATCTTCTGGCAGTTACCAACCGTTACAAAGGGGATTTAGGCAAAGGAATTTCCTACGGATTAAAGGCTATTGAAAGCATGGAAGCCAATCAGGATTTTTCCCCTGCCACTACTTTTTACAGCCGTCTTGCCAACATGTACAGGGAGCTGGGGAAAACCGAGAAAAGTGTGGAATGGTATTGGAAAGTGTTTAGAAACCGCGAATATACCGAGCCGGTCAATCAGTACATGTTCAGGGATGCGGGTTTTTTGGCAAGGGAACTTGTAAAACTTAAAAGAGAAAAAGAAGCGCTGGCTTTTATGCAGGAGATCAGCGCTAAAAATAAACCTCATGGCCTGCACGCACAGGCCAGTTTGCTTTCTTCGCTCGCCTTTTGCTATCATGCGCTAAGAGAAGACCAACGTGCTGAAATGTATTACCGTGAACTACTGAAATTGGAAGGTAGTCTGGACAAAGACAATGAAGTTACCACCGACATACACTACGAGATCGGTCAATACTTTATGAACAGGCGGCAATACGGTAAAGCGGTAATCTTTCTTTCGAAGGCATTAAATGCTTCGGAAGGGATTAATTCACTTTCTGATACGAAGGAAATTTACATGATGCTTTACAAATCGGATTCAGCATTGGGAAATTACCGCGCTGCAATGGAATACCTGATGAAGTATAAAATCCTGAATGATTCGATCTTCAACGAGACCAAAAGCATGCAGATAGAAGAATTACAGATTCAGTATGAAATGGCAAAAAGAAAAAAGGATATAGAATTGCTCAACAGCCAAAATAAGCAGGCGCATAAGATAAAAAATATTACCCTGGCTGGCGCCGCATTATTGCTGATAATCATCGGACTATTATTCAACCGTTACCGGATCAAACAAAAAAGCAATGAAAAGCTACGGGCGCACCAAAAAGAACTGGACCAGAAAAACATCTTTTTGGAAACGCTCAATGCCGAGCAGGATAAACTGCTCAAAGAAAAAGAATGGCTGATCGGTGAGGTGCATCACCGGGTCAAGAATAATCTTCAGATGGTTACCAGCCTGCTTAGTTCACAAAGCAGTTATCTCAAAGATGAAGCGGCAGTCAGGGCTATAAAAGATAGTCTTCTTCGGATGCAGGCGATGTCTTTGATACATCAAAAGCTTTATGAGCATCAGAATACAACCACCATTGCAATGCCTGAATATGTAAATGATCTGCTGGCCAACCTTCGAGAAAACTTTGATACAGGCAGCCGGATTGCTTTTGAAATAAAAATTCAGCCGCTATATCTTGATGTATCACAGGCGCTTCCGCTGGGATTAATCATTAATGAAAGTATTGTCAATACGATCAAGTATGCATTTTTAGATGCGAAAAAAGGAATTGTAAGTATTAGCTTGATGCGCGACGGGGCGGATCATCTGCTGCTTGAAATATCGGATAATGGCACTGGCCTGCCGGCAGGGCTCGATATTCTGCAGCATAATTCGCTGGGGCTGGATCTTATGAAAGGGCTCGCAAAGCAAATTAAGGGTAGTTTTTCCATTGAAAACAATAATGGTGTGCGTATAACCGTCAGGTTTATCGCTTTAAAATAATTAAATTTATAATCCGGACTTGCCGCATGGAATTCTTCGGGGTTCAGGTTTGACAAGACTACTTACAAAATATCATGGGCTTTAAATGCTTTTCTGTCACTTTTAAGCAGTTAACATTGGGATGCAGTATACTGTTCTGCCTTGCATTATTTGCTGTGCGTGCTCATGGACAATCTGACAAATCCGGATATGTTGAGATAGCTAAAAAGAGGTTGTTGATCCGCATTACAGCGCAATATCTTCAAACGATCAGTCAGGGGCAAATCGATATGGATAGCGCCGTACGCATTCCTTGCAACGTTTATGGATTAAGTCCGCTGCTTGCTTACAACGAAGGTTATAGTGATGGAAAACCATCGGCAGGAACCCAGTTACTTGATGCGGGAAGAATAAAAGATGCCAAAGTGCTGCTGGCCAAGCTGCACAATTCATCAAGAATCAGATTACTAACTGAACTTGGCAGCTACTTTCTTTTTATGCCAGGCACTAAAAAAGCAGATCTGAATCAAGCTTCTAAATATATAGACGAGGCCATCATATTAAGCAGATCTGAGCCGACCCAGTGGAAAATAGAAAGTATGACACTTCGGGCCCAGCTGCTATCACAATTAGGACTCACCGAAGAAAGCCAGAAGGTCTTTGCAGAGATCGAGACGCTGTGTGAGCGCTCTGGAAATGCGCTTACTTTGGCCAGAACATTATTAACCGCGGGAGAAGAACTTCATTACGGAGACCCGCGAAGGTTGCCAAAGTTTGAAAAAGCACTGGCAATTTTTCGAGCAAAAAATTTAAAAGAAAAGGAAATAGAAACGCTATCGCTGATTAATATTGAAAATTTCGTAAGCAAACGCTATGATGTTGCAGAGCAGCTTCTGGGCACCATAATTAAACTTCAACAACAAATACACTTTCGTCATCAACAATATCCTAACGATGCTCTGTCCTGGCTGGCCTACCGCAAAGGAGCTCTTAGCAATGCTCTGACTTATTCAAACAAGAGCCTGGCAGGCGTAATCAGCAAACAAGATTCTGTTTTTATTGGATTGTTTTACACGCGAAGAGGGCTAGTATACGATCGTTTGTTTAAATATGAAGAAGCCATGGCGTGGTATGACAAAGGGCTGGCCAACAAAACAAAGCAGTCCAGGCTTTATTGGTACCGATCCCTGATCGGCAAGGTAGGAACGCTTAGTAATATTGGGCGGGCAAAAGAAGCTTTGCCACTGCTTAAAGAAGCTGAAAATCTATATCCGCCAACGAGTTATTTTGAACAGATGCACTTTGCATTTTTACTAGGGATGACTTATGAGAATTTAAAAAAAATCGATCTGGCTGAATATAATTATAACATCTTTATGATCATGGCCGAAAAATTTCCCTTAGAGTATGTCCATGATGAATTCCCCGCAGCATTTTTTCAGATCTCTGCTTTCTACCGACTGATCGGGAAAACAGCCAAAGCCAGAGAACTCCTGGAGCAGGGAAAGGATTTTGTTTCCTCCTATGACATTATGGGGAAGGGTAATTACTACCATAATCTGTACAAACTTGACTCAATGGACGGCAGGTATCTGGACGCGATTAAAAACCTTAATCTGACTTACCAGTTCACCGATTCTATGTTTAGTATTGAGCAGCGAAAAAGTGCAAATGAATTGCTCGTAAAATATGAAGCCGAGAAAAAAGATAAAGATATCAAATTACTTAATAGTCAAAATCAACTGCAACGCATTGAATCCGAGGAAGATGAACGCACAAAGAATATCTCACTGGCTGGTTTAGGTCTTTTGCTGATTATCATAGGGTTGCTGCTTAACCGGTACTTTATCAAACAAAAAAATAACCGTAAGCTTGAAGCCAAACAGAAAGAACTTGAAGGGAATCAGAAAGAGCTGGACCGGAAAAATGTTTTTTTAGAAACATTAAATGCAGATCAGGACAAACTTCTTAAAGAGAAAGAATGGCTGATCAGAGAAGTGCATCACCGTGTCAAAAACAATTTGCAAATGGTAACCAGCCTTCTTAATTCACAATCGGCCTATCTTGAAGATGCTGCGGCAGTTGTGGCAGTAAAGGATAGCCTGCGCCGGATGCAGGCCATGTCGCTGATCCATCAGAAGCTTTACCTGGATGAAAATACGTCCACGATAGCTATGCCCGAATATATCAATGAATTAGTTAGCTACCTGCATGAGAGTTTTGACATAGACAACAATATTGTTTTTGAAAGAAAGGTTGAACCCTTATATCTGGATGTTGCCCAGGCCATTCCGCTGGGGCTGATCATTAATGAAAGCATTGTCAATGCAATTAAATATGCATTTCTGAATGAACAGGAAGGAATTGTAAGTATTAATCTGGAAAGTGAGGGTGAAGATTATTTGTTACTTACCATATCAGATAATGGAATTGGTCTTCCGGCAGAACTTGATTTGTTGCAAAATAACTCACTGGGTCTTGATCTGATGCAAGGACTTACAAAGCAGTTAAAAGGAAGTTTTAATATTGAAACCCGAAAAGGCGTTCTTGTGACAGTCAGGTTTCCCAGGTTAAACAGATGATCTCAGCCGGTAGCTTTTTTAATATTATAGCCATTTATGAATGATAAAGTACTTATAGTAGAAGATGAATTTATTGTAGCCAACGATTTGCGGGTTATACTGGTACAGGCTGGCTATAAAGTGAACGGGATTGCAGCATCGGTTGAAGAGGCAGATGAGATTCTTCACAGCAACAAACCTGACCTTGTTCTTTTGGACATCCGGCTGGACGGCAAGCAGACAGGTATCGACTTTGCCAAAAGATTAAAAGCGGATGATATTGCTTTTGTATACATTTCCGCTAATTCGAGCCAAGAAATACTCGAACAGGCAAAGACCACTGACCCCTACGGATTTATCGTAAAGCCATTCAGAAAAAAGGATTTGCTCGTTTCCATTGACATCGCGTTGTACCGTCACAGACATAGCCTTGAATCAAGATTTCGGCAGGAGGAGCGTTTGCAAAAACAGTTGTCAGAAATTAATGCGAGCAGCTCAGATGCCAAGGAGAAGTTGCTCGCCATTACCAACGCAATGCAGGCGCACATTCCCTTTGATCTGATCTCCTGTGGCCGCAGACCGCTTAACGAGTCGCAATTCGATGATATCGCATACCTTCGTATCGGATTTTCTGAATACCAGTTCATAGGAAAACAAGAGCTTATGACCATTGCCGGTCTTAAAGAGGCAAGTCTTGCTCAAACCATTAAAAGCTGTGACTTTGCTACTGAACCTACCATTTATAACGGAAATACATCACAGGAAACAGGCCGGATTTCAACTTTACAAAGACTATTATTTGATTCGTTCAAGCTGCAATCCTGTCTTGTATTTCCAGTTGTTTTAAGTAACGGCTCAGTGTTTTGTTACAGCTTTTACAGTCGTCAGAAGGATGTTTATACTCAAAATCATATTTCGTTTTTAAACCGGTTAAAAAGTTATTTAAGTGACGCAGCCGAAAAAACGGCGGATCATGATGATCGAGCTTCATTGAACTCATCCACCGTTCGTAGTTCTGTTGATAAAAAGGTTAGTGAAACCGCCTTTGCGCCGGGCTTTAACGGGATCGTTGGAAGTCATCCGCTTCTACTTGCAGCACTGGATTATACTATGCAGGTCGCTCCCTATAATACTTCTGTGTTGATTCTTGGCGAGAGTGGAACCGGAAAGGAAAATGTGGCACATGCCATTCACAATCTTTCACCAAGAAAAAGCGGGCCTTTTATTAAGGTTAACTGCGCCGCTATTCCAGCTACGCTGATTGAGTCCGAATTGTTTGGTCATGAAAAAGGCTCCTTCACTGGCGCCATTGAAAAAAGAAAAGGAAAGTTTGAACAAGCCGAGGGTGGGACTGTCTTTTTGGATGAAATAGGGGAGTTGCCTTTGGAAATGCAGGTCAAGCTTTTACGCGTTTTACAGGAAAAAGAAATTGAATACCTTGGTAGCAGCAAAACCAAAAAGGTGAATGTGAGAATCATTGCCGCCACGAACCGAAATCTTGAAAAAGAAGTAGCAAAACGTACTTTCAGACTTGATCTTTATTACAGATTGAGTGCTTTTCCTATAACATTACCTCCGCTACGGGAAAGAAAAAGTGATATTGAGGCGCTGACATTATTTTTTGCTGACAAATTCTGCAAAGAATTCGGAAAGATATTCCATGGCATTGATGAGCTAATGATGAAGGAAATGTATGCTTATGACTGGCCGGGAAATATCCGTGAGCTCGTCAATGTTTTGGAGCAATCCGTTATTCTTAATGACGGGAAATCGAAATTGAAATTAAAACGGCGTCTTGCAGTAACGGCCCCTGAGATGTCGGCCACAAAAAATATTGAGACGCTCGAAGATGTTAAGTCTGTTCAAAGGGAAACAGAAAAGGAATATATTATCTCGATTTTAAAAAAATCAAACGGCTTAATCCGTGGAGCGTCAGGCGCAGCGCAATTGCTGAATATCAAACCAACAACGCTGGAATCAAAAATCGCGAAGCTGGGTATTAAAAGAGAAGATTTTATAAGTTAACCAGGTAGTGGGTAGCGCTTAATTCCAGTCGCTTCAAGCTCCGAATTTATCGGAGTTTAAGACCTGTACTCCGATAAGTTCGGAGAGTCGTGTCGATTTTATCTGTCTGATTTGCTCTTTTTGAAAATATAAAATGCTGATAAATAAGTAATTGTAATATTTATCCTCACACTTTAAATTTTGTAGGCACTTGGCATGTGTTTGGTTACTATAATCGTAAACTAAGGTATAGTCAGAACGATTGATCTACTTCATGGAGCCAAAATCAACACTCAGAACATCAGATTTCAGCAATGATAAAGGGCAGAAAATTTTTTATCGCAACTGGATCAATAGTGGAACACACAAAGGCATTGTAATTGTCGTTCATGGACTTAATTCCCATAGCAGCTATTATGAAAACTTTGCAGTTCAACTTAATGAAAACGATTACGAGGTATATGCGCTGGATCTGCGTGGCCGCGGTAAATCAGAGGGCGAGCGGTATTATATTTCGGATTACCACGATATTATAGCAGACATTGATTTGCTGGTAGGTATCGTCGCATGTGAACATCCTGGCGCACCCATATTTCTGTTAGGCCATAGTGCGGGCGGCGTTTTTGCCTCTGCTTATGCTGTGCAACATCAGGCCAAATTAGCAGGACTAATCTCTGAAAGTTTCGCCTTCGAGCTTCCTGTTCCGGCTTTTGCACTGGCCATGGTTAAATTTCTAAGCCATATCATTCCACATACACGGCTGGTCAAATTACATAACGAAGACTTTTCGCGTGACAAGTTGGTGGTAGATATGATGAATAATGATCCTTTACTGGCCAACGAAAAGCAGCCAGCCAAAACCATGCAGCAATTGCTTTTGGCTGCTGAATTTTTAAAGCATAGAAATGCCGCAAATTTCACTGCCGCTTCTTGTGCTGCACGGGACAGCGGATAAAGCTACCAATCCAGGCGGAAGCGCATACTTTATAAAAAATGCCAGCTCCACTGATAAGCAGCTGAAATTATATGAAGGGCATTATCATGATCTGCTCAATGATAAATACAATGGTATTATCATAAAGGACATTGTCCGCTGGTTAAATGAAAGAGTATAAGCCAAGTATGTTTCAGCTACCAACGATAACTCTGCAATTCTAACAGGTAAGTAAACAACAATCGTTATGACAAGTCATATTACCCCCCTAACCCTGGCTTCTGCGCCACCGCCATTTTCTGTGTATGCCAACGAGCCTTTTGAGATTATTCCATTACACGCAGAATATTTTTACGTCAGACCTGCCAAACAGGAGTCAACTGTTGAGATGATCTGGCTTACCAAAGGACATTTTCAAATCATGTTTGAACTGGAAACATTCGAAGTCTCAGCAGGAATGATACTGTTTCTGGCACCTGGCCAAGCCTTTCATGTAAGGTCCGCAATTGATCTGGAAGGACTTGTAATCCGTTTTCCTGTTGGATTTATGCCAACCGAACTTAACTCACCTTATCCCAACCTGACTTATTGCATTTCGCGTATCTTCGAAATAGACAAACTGACCGCAACTAGCATTATGCACGTGATCCAGTGTATGCGCCAGGAGCTGGCAGATTCACACAGTCAAAAAACGGAAGTTCTTTCGGGGTATATCAAAATCATTTTAATTTATCTTCTCAGGCAACGTTCACTTGTTCACCGGCCATCCTTTAAGGCAGACATGACCGCTTTGGCAAGAAGGTTTTTCGATTTGCTGGAAAGACGTTATCATGTTAGCAAAAAGGTAAAACAGTACGCAGACGAGCTGGCTGTCACCCCAAATTATTTAAATCAGATCATCAAACAGGAAACCGGCATGTCTGCCAGCGCAAATATCAGAAAGCGGTTGTTGCTGCAAGCAAAACGAATGGCTCTGGTTGAGGGCGTCAGTATGAAAGCAGTCGCTTACAAGCTTGGGTTTGAGGATACCGCACATTTCAGCAAATTCTTTAAAATGGGATGTGGATGCAATTTTACCGATTACCGAAAAACCTGTTCTACCGGTGTTTAAAATGTGTGATAAGAGTTTTTCATGGCGGTTGTTAAAAAGAGAAATTTGGCTACGTGTATAGCAGATCGTTTGATACAGTTCCGGTAAATTTTAAGGGGCTGCTTATCCTGTTGCAATGCTTCAAAATTTCTGAACGTGGCAGATCCAATTTGTAAAGCATCGGAAAAATAAGAGTAGAATAGTATATGAATGATTTAGCAAATCCCTTTTTAGATCTGGTAAGCAGTGAGGTTGCGCTCAGTGAAGAAACCAAGACGCTGATCAGTCAGCACTGCAAGCCTGTCAGAATTGGAAAAGGTGAGTTGCTGCTGAATGCCGGCGAGGTATGCCGGGAGATTTACTTTATGGTTGAAGGTAAGGCGATTTCTTACTTTACAGACTATGATGGAAAAACTACAACCTGGTTTTTCCATCATAGTCTTCCAGCTGCACCTGTTAAAAGCCTTTTCGCAGTTGATTACCAAAGTTTTTTATCAGGCAGCCCATCAGGAATGTCGATACAGGCACTTTCAGAAATCTATGCAATTAAATTCTCAAAAGAAACCGTGGAGCTGCTGCTTGACCGTTCGGTAGATTTTGGTTTCTGGATGAGAAAGCTGCATGAAAAAAGTCTGATCACAGTTTATGACAGAATTACGACATTGCTGACTTTATCTGCGACTGAGCGCTATCGCAAGCTTTTGAAGCAGGAGCCATATCTTCTGGATATGTTTTCCAATTATCATATCGCAACCTATCTGAACATAACGCCGCAATCGCTGAGCAGAATAAGAAGAAGGTTACATTTATCATCTGAAACTCCGCTATGATCGTCAAAAAAACATTATCGCTAAAATCAATTTTTGAATTTACCGGTTATCATTTATTTTGGCTTACGGGCTGGATGTCGCTCGTGACTTTGGTTTATTATTTTTCAAATTGGAAACTTCTTGCACTTCCATTTTTGCCGTTGCCGTTGATTGGAACTGCGGTGGTATTTTATATCGGATTTAAGAATAACCAGTCCTACGACAGGCTTTGGGAAGCAAGAAAAATATGGAGCGATATTACTACAAGTAGCAGAATGCTGGCAACGATGATCAGGAATTACCGCTCGGGCGAGCCCGGTGAGAATTATGAGCAGGAAGTTAGAAAACAAATCGTTTTTCGTCATATTGCCTATATCTATCAGCTTCGAGAGCAATTGCTTGAACCCACTGTTTGGGAGCACGTTAGTATGGAAAGCGGATGGGGGACAGGTTTTTATAACCGTCAGCGGCGCGCCAGGCTGAAGTGCAGCTTTGAAAAGGAATTAGAGGAAATTGCGGGCAGGGAATATCTTTGTATGCAGGAAAGTATCAATTTACAGGAGTACAAAAACAAAGCTGTACAACTGCTGAATGTACAAACAAATATGATTCAGCAGCTCTTTGATAATAAATCCGTTAACATGTTGCAGCAAATGGAACTCCAGGCGATTATCAGAAACTTTCATGATGGTCAGGGAAGAATGGAACGGATAAAGCAATCTCCTTTTCCAAGGGAATATGCTACGTTTAGCTTCATATTTGTTTGTGTATTTGTTTTTTTCCTTCCTTTTGGACTCATTGGTGAGTTCGACAAGCTGGGTAGTGTAGGAATCTGGCTGAGTATACCTGTCGGCGTGATAATTAGCTGGATATTTGTGGCCATGGAGATGATCAGTGATTATTGTGAAAATCCGTTTGAAGGATTGCGAAATGATACGCCAATGCTTTCTATTTGCCGTGAAATAGAAATAAATATGCTTCAAACGATTGGAGAAAAAGATATTCCGGGTCCTATCAAACCTAAAAGCCATGTCTTAATCTGACATGGCTTTTAGATCTAAACTTATAGTATTCAGAAGAAAACGCTGTGAATTTTTAAGTCGAGGCAGGCAAACGCTTCATAAAATCCCTGATTTTTTCTGCAATGTCTGCACCTTGTTCTTCCAGTGCAAAATGTCCGGTATCATAGGTATGATATTCGGCATTTTTTACATCTCTAAGATAAGCTTTTGCCCCCGGCTCAGGAAAGAATGGATCGTTAATTCCCCAGGTAATCAGCGTTGGCGGTTGATAGTCACGCAGATATTTTTGCCAGAGCGGATAAAGCGTAATGTTGTTTTGATAATCGTAAAGCAAATCCAGCTGGGCACGGTCATTTCCTGGTCTGGAAATTTTTGAGAAATCCAGATTCCAGTTGTCAGGACTTATATTCTCTGGATTTTTGGCGCCAAAGGTATATTGCCATTTGATACTTTCAAGGGAAAACAGCGCAAGCATTGGCTGCTCGGTTTCGGCGGTGCGGTCTTTCCAGAAGATTCTGGAATCAGCAAAACCCTCACTCAAACCTTCTTCATAAGCATTGCCATTTTGAACAATCAACGCTTGTACCCTTTCCGGATGAGCAGTCGCAATGCGGTAACCGATAGGTGCTCCGTAATCCTGGATCATCAGTGCGTAAGAAGATAAATTAAGGCTTTCCAAAAACATGTCAATGATCTTTGAAATGTTTTCAAAAGTGTACTGAAAATCTTCCGATGAAGGAAAGTCGCTGTTTCCGAAACCTGGATAGTCTGGCGCAATGATATGGAATTCATCAGATAATTCCAGCAGTAACCGGCGGTACATATGCGATGAAGTAGGAAATCCATGCAGCATCACTATGGTTGGTTTGGACGGGTCGCCGGCCTGGCGGTAAAAAATATTTAAATACTTGACTTTTTGATACTTATAAAATATTTGTCTATTAGCCATAATCAGAAATTTTTGTTAAAACCAGTTTAATTGTGAATGAAAACTTTGGAAAACACATTTGACTACCGTTTTCAAAACTACTTTTTTGGATATACAGAGTAAATGTCACAATGCGGTTAAAATTTGTATTTTTTGATTTAAAGGCGTTTAATTTTGAAGAAGGCAGAGGTTTACCAGATTGAGTACTATAGCCAGGATGAACATAAGTTCCAGTTCTATGATTGGCGGTCATTTATTAATATTGTGCTCGAACACACATTGAATTTGTCTATGCGTATGCAGGGGTAATATTTAATATAACCGGCCTTTTTTATTAAAATCTTTATCGAAATAAATTGTAATAATCATATTAGAGACTGAATGTGAGGGTTTGGTCAATTATTCGAGAAGACAACAAAAAAAGGCTTTTGAAGGATGTATTGATGAAAATTATTTAATTATCACAATTTGAGAACTATATGTTCTTAATTGCTTTTATTAAAATAGTTACAATATCAGGCTGCCCTTATGTCCCAAGGTTTTTCAATGAGAACTATTTCGGATCCTTAAACAGGTCGTCGTGCATTGTTTATTCCTGATTTTACAATTTTGTGTTATTCGGTTTATTACTTAGTTTGGGTAGAAATTTTACAATATTCCTAAACAACCTTACTGATGAAATCAAATAAAGAACGCAGAAATTTTTTAAAGAAAGGGCTGCTTGGCAGTGTGGGGCTTTACGGCTTTTCAAAAAATGATTTAGCCAATCAGGATTTAGAAGAAATACCTGGTTTTCAGACGCCTCCGGCGGCCGGGAAATCTGTTATTGGTTTAACTGTGCCGCCGATCAAACAGGTGAGAGTTGCATTGATCGGGATTGGCGCCAGAGGCAGTGGACATGTTATGCAATTTGCTTCCCTGTTTCCGGACAAAGCCGTGGTAACCGCAGTTTGTGACATACAGCTGGACCGTGCAGAAAGGCGGTTGAGAAACTCAAAGCGAAAGGTCAGAATGCAGTTGCTTACGGCGGCAAGATTGATTCCTGGAAAGATATGGTCAAACGTGACGATATCGACCTGGTCGTAATTGCCACGCCGTGGCGGGATCATGTTCCGATGGGCGTATATGCGATGAAGCAAGGCAAACATGTGGTCATTGAAGTGCCGGCTGCGCTGACGCTGGACGAGTGCTGGCATCTTGTTAATACAGCCGAGGAAACGCAGCGTAACTGCATGATGATGGAAAATGTCTGCTATGGAGATGAGGAACTCTGGCTTTTGAACATGGTTCAGAATGAAGTTTTCGGTACACTTACCTATGCAGAAGCTGCCTATATCCATAATCTTAATGCATATTTACTGGATACAAAAGGATACTACGATTTCTGGCGCTTGAAAGAAAACATAGCACACGATGGAAATCTTTACCCTATGCATGGGCTAGGGCCGGTTGCGCAGTACCTGAATATTCTGCGGGGTGACCGCTTTGATCATATTGTTTCGATGAGCAGCCTTGAAGCTTCGCTTATCGGAAAGCATCAAGAAACTGCCTGCTGATCATCCGTATGCAAATTTTAAGGGGACCATTCATAAGGGCGACATGAATACCTCACTTATCAAAACCCACCAGGGCAGAATGATCACCTTAAAACATGATGTGGTCTCGCCAAGAGCGTACGACAGAATTAATGCACTGGGCGGAACACATGCTTACCACCAGGGCTATCCAAGCAGGTTGTCGATCATCGACAAAGGCCACGACTATTTAAAGGAAGCAGATTATAACGAATATAAAAGCAAATACAAACATCCGATTTGGGATAAGCTTAAAAAGGAAATTGAGGTGAACGGAGGCCACGGCGGAATGGATTTTGTGCTCATTTACAGAATCATAGACAGTTTGAACAATGGCACGGCCCATGGATATGGATGTATATGATGCGGCTACCTGGAGCTCGGTTATACCTTTGTCCGAAGTTTCTGTCAGCAAAGGAAATGCTCCTGTAAAGTTTCCTGATTTTACCAGGGGAAGATGGAAGGAAAGCCGGGATCTTGGCATTATGAAAAATATTTGATTGTATATGTCTGTCAAATTTTTCTTACCCTGTTTGATACAAGTCAAACAGGGTAAGAAAAAAAACAGGATATAAAAAATGGGCGGCCCGCTACCGTTGTTCTGCCTTAGCTATAAATCACCTTTGGGAGATGACGGCTTTTGATCAGGCTTATGAGTATCGGCAGCTTTGTTACCAGCAGATGGCAAATTCCGGCGAAGCTTGCGTATTCGATTCCGTTTCAGGTTTCACAGCCGGTGTTGTTCTTTGATACAACATGCCTGGCAAGGCGTTGCTACGAATCTGCTTACCAAGACTTTCTTTATTTACGGGCTCTGCCTGAGCTACTTTTTTTGTAGGAACCGACTTGCTGAACAGAAGGCCGGGAGCTGTTCCGTTCTTTATTTGACTGGTGATACTTTCGTTGGTCTTGAACTGGGTTTGGGCTTTTGTCGCTATGCCTGTTAGCGCTATAAGGACAATGATAAGATAGCATTTCATAATACTTGATGGATTTAGGTTTTTATTTGACATTGACAAATACATTGATTTTACCGGTACCCTGCCCATCGAAATTCTGTAAGGCTTTACCCAGGATTTGACCAGCTTCTATTTTTGCTTTGTCAGCTTTCATAGCGACACCGGGTATGGACGAGGTAACAAGCAGATCACCCCGCTGAATTACTCCGCCTTCCCTGCATACTTTTGTCGGAATTACGCCCACTACGCCCATAGGCACTTTTCCTTTAAGATCGCTGTCGATATGCTCCTCGGTAAGCAATACACCCGGCTTGGTTGCATATACGCCCAGCACAAGTGAGGAATATGCGCCTGTACTTTTTTCGATGGTGCGGTCTTTGGAAGTTGCAATGCTTAGCACATCACCAGGCTCATATTCGGACACATTACTGATCACATCAAATGCTTCAGCGATATCAGCACCGCTGTTTTGAGTACCTCCATTAAAATAGCCCATTCCTGCTTTATTGATGCGCGCCACGTTGGCACCAGCGCTTTGAAATACTGCCGGATTGCCGCTGGCGCCGGTGTGATTGACCAAAAAACCGGTTCCTGTTCCTGCATTGGAAACATGGAGCACAGAATTATTATTGGCTGCATTGAAGTTGGCAAACCGCCCCGCCTTACCGCTGCCAAAATTGGGTATCCAGCCGTAAACCGCGTTACCGGTACCGTCTGCTGTGGCTTCAATGCCGTCCCCGTTACCCCCTGCATTTGCGGTGACGCCGTCTCCATTTCCTTCTGTTAAGGCTATCACAGCCGGGCCATTACCTGAGGCATTGGAAGAATAAAAAAGTCCTCCATAACCACCTGTACCGGAAGATAAACCCATGACACCAGCCGTTCCGAAGTTTGCAAGCCTGGAATTTACTTCTCCTTTCACTGCCGCAGAGGTACCATCCGTCTGGTCTACTTTGAAGTTTCCAGCGATACCGTTTCCAACTGTTTTCACACTGATCACATCACTAACATTGTCTTCGTTGAAAATTTCAAACCGCGCGGCGCGCCCGGGCGAAAAAGTGGGTACCCAGGCATATAGTGCATTGCCGGTGCCGTCGACGTTCGTTTCGATACCATTACCATTTTTTCCGGCGTTAGCAGTGATAGCATTGCCGTTTCCGTCAGTTATTGCCGCCACAGCTGCTCCGTTACCTGAGGTATTGGAAGCGTAAAACAGACCGGCAAGTCCGCCGGTGCCCGCAGAAACTCCGAAGACTCCGGCCGCACCAAAGTTGCCAAATATGGTATTTACTTCTCCCCGCACAGCCGCTGCTACACTGTTATTATTGTTCACCCGAAAAGAAGCGGCGTTACCATATTTATTATCAGGAATATTTCCACTCCCGTTGGTTTCAACAGTTACCACATTGCCATCCGTATTGCCGACATTTGTATTCTGAAACCGGCCAGCAGGCCCGGTACCAGTCGAAATACCTTCAAGTGCGGCACCTGCTCCCTGATTAGTCATCGAAAATAAAGGTGCTGCATTGTTCGCGCTAGCTGCATAAGGCAATGCCAGAATGGCTTCGTTAATTTCCTTCCAGCCGGTTCCACTTTTGAAATACCAAAAACCTTTTGTATCCGTATCATAAACCATCAGCCCATCCGCAGGTGTTCCTATGGCTGCCCTTTGAACGGACGATAGACGTGGGACCAGTAACCCTTTTGAGTCAGATTTTACATCGAGCTGCGCGCTTGCATCAGGACTGGTGGTACCGACGCCAACCTGGGCGTCTGCTACGAATGCCAGCAATGCCAGAAGCGCAGTGAATACGGTCCCTCGAAATTTAAAGGAAGCCGTCAAAACATCGAAAGTATTTGTGCTTTTCATGAGGTGAGAATTTTATTGTTTAATTATTTTTATGGCTTGGGTCTTGCCTGTGGCCGTTTCCACCTTTATCAGATAGATGCCCCCAGGATAATTTTTCAAATTGAACTCCTGACCCGGTGTAGGATTCAATATTTCAAGAAATGTGCGGCCCGTCAGATCAGTCACTTTTACACTCGTGAGCACTTCCCTGGACCCAATTAGAAATCTGTCGATTACAGGGTTCGGATAGGCGCTGATCATTCCGGTAGCTTCGAGTTTGATCTGGCGAATAGTGCTGAAAGCGTAGCTCTGATCAATATCCACCATTTTAAGCCGGTAGTACTGCGTTCCATATCTTTCAGCAAGGTCCGCAAAGGAGTATCCTGCATTCCCTGCGCTATTTGCAGCGGCGCTCACAGTGCCCAATGCTGTCCAGTTCTGCGAATCTTCGCTGTGCTGGATTTCAAAGTAACTGCTGTTTCTTTCCTGAGAAGTTTGCCAGGTGAGCACAGTGCGGTTCTCAATCCTTTTTACGTCGAACGTGATCAGCTTGACGGGCAGCGCATTTTCCTGGGCTGCGGTAAGAGATGTGAAATTGGTGAGCGATAATGTACTGGAAACGTAATGCTGGCCAATATCGACTGTGCCACCTGCCGCCGAAACGAAGGCCGCGTTACCATAGGCCAGTTTTAAAGTACTTTCTGAATTGCCGTTCAGTTCACTGGCCTTGTAAAACAAACCCACAACACCTGTAAAGCTGGTCGGTGCGCTAAAATGGTAGACACGCGAGATGCCAGGCGGTGTACCGGGGATCGCTGTTGGAGAGATTGTTAATGTCTGTGAATACAGTGAAAAGTCAGCACTGGGTTTTAACGTCAGATTGTCAATGGACACTTGTGTGTTCTGCCCTATAAAAAAACCGTCGGTTCCGGCAGTAAACTGGGCATGGGCAGCCAAAGCGGGAAGCAGCGACAGTTGGCAAAAAAAGAGATAACGTTTCATCATACGGATTGGGATTAGTGAAAAAAATGTGACAACTGCTAAAAGTAATTCGATGATTTAATCTGGTTCAAGCGCCATAGCTATCATATGCTCAGATAATTTTGAACATATGCGGATGGGGGTTGACCTTGATATTTATAAAGGCATATGTCACAACAAGTTACTATTTTTTGTAGAATTATTTTACCATAAATTAATGGATAAGTGCTAAATAAATAGAATTTATACTACAAAAAGTGTAGTAATTGGAAATTTTTGTATAACTTCCATTCCATCTTATAATGTTTTCTGATCGGAGAAAATTGAAATTGATTGAAAAAACGGAAACTGTTTTTGTTATAGAGAATTCGGGTATCGAAAGAATTCAGGCCGGAGTCTTTTATGAAGAAATCATTTAGTCATAACCTATTAAGCCCTGGTACAAAACTCAATTGAGCTGCGCGGTCTCCGCTTTATGAGAAGCCGTAAATCTTTTAAAGTATGAATTCGCCTTTCCAAGGTTGTTTCAGATAACTTTTACATTTCATTAATCTTCTTTTACAAACCCTTTTATAAAGCCCGGTACAAAGCTTGTAGGTTTGCTGAATCCTTTAAAAGCAAAATAAAAAGTGATGAAACACCTACGATATCCCTTATTCCTGATGTTTGTTTTTTGCACTTTCTGTAATGGGCAAGGCACAACAGATCTTGCCAAACAGAATGACAAGTCCCAAAAGAAAAACATAATTACTTCCAGCGGCCCTAAAAGTATAACCCGAAATGTTTTGCAAGATAGAGAAGGCAAAATCTGGTTGGCTTGCTGGCAAGGTGTTTTCCGGTATGATGGTATGTTCACCAACATCACAAGTAAGATAAGCTCAGCCCGGTTTTTTTCTCTTTTAGAAGATCAAAAAGGCTTACTGTGGTTCGGCTCAATTGGGTCGGGAGTTTTTAGGTACGATCCAAAAGGTGCAGTAGGACAATCATTTAAAAATTTTACTATCAAGGATGGTCTTCTTAATAATGACGTTGGTAGTATTTATGAAGATAAAAAAGGCAACATCTGGTTCGGTGTTTTTGGAGGGGTCAGTCGTTACGATGGTAAATCCTTTCGGAATTATATCATAAACGGAGAGACGATGAGCGAAGACCGGACTGGCAGAACTTTTCCGGAAAGACCTCCTTATGAAGTTAATTCTATCATTGAAGATAAGGCAGGCAAGCTCTGGTTCGCCACAAGGGGCAACACATTCGTGTATGATGGGAAAACATTTACAGTATTCAGAAAAAATGACGGCAAACCTTTTACGAATGTTAGAACCATTATTGAAGATAAGAAGGGGAATATATGGCTCGCCGGAAACGATGGTCTGTGGCGCTATGACGGCCATAAATTTACCAACTTTATACGTGCTTTTGCCGGCTATGTTTACGAGGATAAAAAAGGAAACATCTGGACTAGTTCCGATAGTGACAAAAAGAAAGATGTCGGGACCGGTTTACAAACTGCAAGTGGCCAAAAAAACTGGATGCTTTCCCGTTTTAATGAAAAGTCCTTATCCGGTAATACCGTGAAACCAGAGATCATAAGAGCAAACGAAGGAATGATTTTTGGAATTATGCAGGCCAGTGATGGCAGTATTTGGTTTGGCACTTTCGATGGTGTTCACCGATATGATGGAAATACTGTTACCGATTTTTAAATCGAAGGGTTTAAAACTGACTAATCTTAAAGTGGATTTTAAATTGATGATTTTCAGTTATCAGCGATTAAAAGCGCTTTAAAATATGCCATCTTGCTCCAACGCTAAAATATAGCCGACATAGGAAGCACGATACGATTGAAGCGGCTAATATTAGGATTAGGTCTACGGAAATAATAAGTAAGCCAAGTGTATCAGGTGAGTTGGATATAACTTATTATTTAGTTTTAAAACTAAATAATAAGTTATATATTGGTCGTTAGTAAACAGAGTAGGATTCAAAATCATTATTATGACCACTAATTTACCTTGGCAATGATACGGAATTACATCACAGTCGCCTGGCGGAATTTACTGAAATATAAGGCGATTTCGTTCATCATGATTTTTGGATTGGCCTTGGGGATTGCTGGTTTTCTGTTGATTGCCCAGTTCGTATTCTCTGAATTTAGCTACGATGAATTCCATACAAACGGGGCGAACATCTATCGTATCCGACTGGATGATTACAAACAGGGCGTTTTGACCAATAGCAGTGCAGTCAGCTACCATGCAGAAGCGCCGGTTATAAAGGAAACTTTTCCTGAGGTGGAAAATTTTGTTCGACTCCACCGTGCAGATGGCATGATCAGTTACCGCAAGCCGACTGGTGAACTGGTCAGTTTTTAGAGTATCAAAGCTGCATTGATGAATCCTGTTAAAAGTTTAAGTAACGAATAACTTTGGGTTTAGTAATGTTGACTTTTCTTTGGCAAAGATCAACACATCAAAGCCAATTAAAAAAACGAAGGTTATCACTTTTGCGCCTGGCGAGTATTTCAAAGTCAACCTCAGACATTATATCGATTGCAAAACTTACTTCTTCAAATCTGATCAGTATTGTTGAAAACAAGTTGATGTACCGTCTGATTTTAATTTTAACGCCCATTTTATTTTTCTCAGCGGTGGCTAATTCTGAGATTATAACTTTTCCGGCAAGTTCGTTATGACCAGTGAGTGGGTATCCCTGATCAAATGGTTCCTTAAACAGCCATAAAGTGTTTTGTTCGTCTTCGAGGAAATAAATTTTGGAAAAGGAATCTAAAAATCCGGTTATTAAAATCAAATTCCAGTGAGACCATGAATTTACCCGGTACGATTTGGTATTATACATTGCGTTTAACTTTCATGTACTGTGATTTGCTACCTTCTCTACAACACAAAAATGCGGGTCAAGCCGTGATTGTAAGTATTTGGGTGTAAAATCAAGTATAAAGTCCCAAACCCTATCAGCCCATATAACTTACATCTCGTTTTCCCACCATCGGTCATTAAATCTGGTGGTTTTAAATAATCTGATACCAGGTTTTTTTGCGTTCCCGATCCGGAGCATGTGGGCGGAAGTAGTATAATAACCTTTTTTCAAATACACTGCAAAACTTTGTATTCCAGACTTGGGCTTGGTTGAATTGTTAATCAACAATTTTTCTCCCAGATATAGCCTTGAACCATCTGGCGCGTCTACGGCAAAAATATAGTATCCGTTCTCATCTACTTTAAACTTTTTCTTAACCAAATAAATCTGACTATTGGAGCTGTCTGCCGTCTTATCACTAGCTTTTACCTTTATCAAAGATCCGGCGTCCAAATTGTTTATGAGGGGCAGCTCATTCCAATTACCATTATATACAGAGTAAGTAGTTGAAGTATCGCCAATTTCTTCACTTTTTATTATGTCATGGCTGCTGTCTTTAAAGTTGAAAATGAAACTGGCGGAGTCTGCATACTGTTCACGTGTTACTAAATTTTTAATCTTTACTGTGGTCGGTTTGGTAATGATGATAGATTCGTCAATTGACAATCTGGGTGATTCCTCTGTTGGCTGCCTGCCATCCAAAGTAAAATGAACCGAAGGATTTTCATTGAAAATAAATAGTCGAAGTGGCTTGTTTGGTTCGATGATCGCATCCTGTGGAAATAAATCGAACTTATGCCTGTATCCTTTGTAGCTATATCTTAAAGCATCATAAAATGCTTTGTACTGCAAACTATAATGTGTTTCGTCCTGATAAGTTTTTACCTGCCAATTCAGTGATTTAGGGGCTTTTGCTTTTAAGGCTTCCCTGAAAGCGTACCCGCCGTTTGCTTTGAGTGAATAGTCATTGGTAGCAATAAATAAAATACTCTTTTTACCCTTGAAATCTGGCAACTTTTTGATTGCTAATTTTGGAAGATATTCCTGCTCCCAATCCAGATTTGGATCGCAAGCAAGAAAAGCCTGAAAAAGATCAGGATTCGTCAAAAAAGTATTAACAGTAAATAACCCGCCAAGAGAACTACCTAAAATACTTCTTTGGCCATTGTTAGGGTATTTTTTGTTAATAAATGGAAAAAGTTCTTTTTCTATAAAAGATAAAAATGAAGCGTAACCATTTCCATTTTTCTTGTCAAAGGGTTCAAAATCACGATTTCTTTGATTAACACCATTGACATAAACATTAGGAATTAAAACTAAAATTGTATTTGGAACGAACCCACCTGATTTGGCAAAGTGATAGGCATTTGGAAGTAATTCAGTGTACCACTCTCCGTCGAGAACATAAATTACATCGTAGGAATCCTTTTCTTTTACATCATAACTGGCAGGTAATATAACCTGAATTTTTCTTGTCTCTTTTAAAGAGGTTGAAGAAATTGAATCTATTTGATTTAATGTGGATTGCGCATTTGAATATCCAAAAAATAACGAAAAAATTGCTGCGAATACGAGTTTTTTATTCACCACTGATGACATTAATAATGGTTGACAATTATGAATGGCGATAGCGAATCCATTTGTCGTCACTAGTTTTAATTAATAAGCGAGCAATGCACTACCTGACTGAATGATGTTTAAAATAAACCCTAGGTTGCATGCATCGAACAAAGAGAAGATATTTTTCGAGCAATAGGCTGATACCAAAGTTCGACAGTTGGCCGAGATTACTCTTAAAAATCACTGTTTTTAGAACCAGATTTGTTTTGACTTGTTCATTAGAACATCATGGCGACGCAAAACAAATTCTAGTACAAGAGATTGCCGTCCAAATCAAAAATTGGTCTCAAATAAAAGTATAGGTCAAATAGTGTCGATCGGAAAAGCAGGAAATTGCCGGTATAATTTTAAATTACTATGGATACTGTCATCGCAGAACTAGTTTTAGAATATAGCCCTATTATTTGGGAAGCCGGCGTTCAAGTATCAGCTTCTGATCCAGGAATTGTACAACTGTCAACACAAGCAAGCCGGCAAAAATAAGCCATTTACTGTTTGCGATAGCTGGTAATATTTCGTTGAAATAGGCTGAACCTGCCAATCCGACAAGTCCTGTGATGACAAAAACTGTTACCAACAATGTTAGTCTGATCTCACTTCTACGTTGCTTTTGTTGCCTGATCTTGCGTATCACATTGGCTGAAAAGCTGTAAGTTAGTTTCACCTCAGGTGCCTGGCTCAATTCATCAAACAAGCGGCTGTAAATTTTCAAATCTTGCTGATCGTCATCTATAGATTCTTCATGCGGAAGTATGCTGCTTCTTTTTTCGAGCATTTTTTGTATTTCTTCGTCTGATTTGCTCATAAAATTTCTTTTTTTAGATAAATGCTCAGTTTTTCTTTCAAAAGTTTTCGGGCACGGAAAAGATAGCTTTTTACTGTTCCTTCCGGCATCCTGGTTATTTCCTCAATTTCCTGATAGGAAAATTCGCTTAGGTGATAAAGGGTCAAAACTGTTTTATACTGCTCAGGCATCTGGTTAATCAGCATATTCACATAATTTGATTCATCCTTTTTCGATAAGAGATTTTGAGGATTTTCGTCAGTGAAATAAAATTGCTCAATCGCCGAATCGGTTGAGTGATGTTTCCTGTATTTTCTCAGGTAATTTATTGCTGTCACATAAGCGATCCTGGCTATCCAGGTTGATAATTTCGACTCAAAACGGAACTTGTCAATGGTTTTATGCACAAGGATAAACACTTCCTGACAGACGTCCTCAGTATCCTCCTGGTTAGTAATGATTCGGTTAACAACATGAAAGACAAGTCTTTGGTATTGTTTTACCAACAACTCAAATGCCCGTAAATCTCCATTAACGATCCTTGAAACCAATTCTTTTTCTTCCGACATGCACAGTAGACAACGACTTGTAAATAAATGTTGCACTTTTTTGTAGAAAACTGCAACATTTCGAAATTAGGAATTGTCTACTGGGTAATTTTAAACTTAAAAAAATATTAGTCATGGTTGATGGTCATCAAATTGTAAGCATTCTGGTACCCGGTACTATTTTCATTTCAACAGCGGTTGTGCTTATCGCCTTCTTTAATTACCTGTTAAAAAAACGTGTTGTGGAAGCTGGTCCAATTGATTCTAACGCGCTGGATTTTCTTAAAAGTGTATCTTCTACCGGCGATAGTGTGCTCAAATGGGGCCTCTTGTTTTTCTTTGGGGGATTGGGGCTTGTCGTTATAGAATTTCTTCCATTTACGTCCAGTAATTCATCTCTGCCTTTTGGTGTTGAGTGTATTTTTGTTTCGGCCGGATTTTTGGTCTATTATTACCTGGTTCGTAAAGGAGAAAAGTAGTGCAAGGAGGTTTCTTTTGAATGAAATTTAGCAAAATATTATTCGAAGGAAGCCTCTTTTTTTTATATTAAATCAACAAACATCTATCGTTTCGTAGTTATCTATCCAAACCAGGAATATTGCTCCTTCATGCCTTCTGAGAATTGCTGGCTATTACGCGAATGATATTGATATTCACTAAATATCAAGCCTGTTATGCGCATTTATTGGCATTCTACCGGGAAAATCACATCCCAAAACATGCTCTGAATTTTGACTGTTGAATAGAAATAATACTATTTTTGTCAATTGAGATAAAAGCAAATAAAGTAGTTTACCTAATTCTTGTGAATTTACAGAAATGCTTGTCTGGATATCACCCACCTAAATCAGTCGAAATTGGAGAGATCGTTAGAAAAATTTCAGAATTTACTTCCCTTGGGCTATCTGTATCTGATTGTATTAGGGATCATGAAAGAAAGTCTGTTTTACTATCAGCTGAATATAAATATTTTAAAGTATTCCTCGTTGATGGATGTTTTAATAAGTCCCATAGCCGAATTAACATCCAGTCCGATCGTAATTGTGGCAACGCTTTTCTTAATCGTAATTTCACTAATCCTTCAAACAGTACTTGCAAAGTACAGCGATAAAAAATGGGTTCGAAGATTTCTTAGTCAAAAAACGACAGAAAATAATTTGGGAAAGGAAGAAATAAAAAATATAGTTTTTCAACAAACTCTTGTTTTTTTTATGGTCGCACTTGCCACGTTTTTTCTGGGTATAGGACTGGGTAAAGGAGCAAAAATCGCCAAGAAAATTCGTGAAAATGATCTGTCATACGATTACAGAATCAACTTTGATTCAGACAAGCAGGAAGAAGTATATCTGATTAATTCGAATAGTTCATACTATTTTTACATTACCAAAGGCAATAAAAATTTAAAAATTGCCCCGGCAGGAAGCATAAAAACCATTGAAGTATTATATAGTAAAATACTGAAATAATAAGATGTGTTTCCAGAATCGTAATTGACGGCTGCTGCTGGTGCTGCTGCCCAGCTCGTTTTAATCTTCTGACATAACATATTAATGTTACTTGGTTACACAGCTGTTATTTTTAGGTATAAGGTTACTGGAAATAACCGAGCGATTCTACCTTGTTACTCAAATATTAAATGAGAAAAATAGTGAGTAAATTACATGCATGCTCTTTTGAGACAACTTATATCAGATTTACAATTTTGATAATTTATAACTGTTGGATACTTTTCAAACAAAGAAAAGCTCCTATATTTAGAATTAGTTGCAAGTTTTAAAACTGGATAAGATAATATAACTACCCCTTTCTATTAATTTTTTTATTATTATGAAATTAGTATACGCTTTTCTTCTTTTTTGTTTGTCTTTGAGTGCAACGGCTCAAAATGAACCGCAAGCCGTGTCTCTTTTCGAAACTACCAATGATTTTTTATACGATATAAAAACCGAGGCGTTAATGGAGCTTCGTACGTCCGGGGAGACTTATTTTGTTGCCAAAAAAATCCTTGACGTCCACAGTAAAGAGAAAATAAAAGGCGCAGGAATCTCCTGGGCAATAAAACGTGGTGAAGATTATTACTTTAACCTGATATATTCCCATGACATCATGACGGGCTTTTTTGTCAAGCTTGATATTATTGGGCGTTATTGCGTAGCTATCCTGGACAAGGATACTTACAAAAAGGCGAAAGCCAGTGCATTTAATCCATATGGTGGCAGCGCTTTGGGATTGCTTGCGAACAGTTCTACCAGTTGGAATAAGGTTGTAAAAGATAGCGCTGATAGTAAAAGATATTTAATATTTATTGATACCAAGCTAACAGAACCCAAGGATTTTCCAAGAAAAGAAAGTAGTTACGGCAATCTTTTAACCAGGAAAAAGGTAGCGGAAATGATGAAAAATAATAATGTAGACGGGCCGGCCAAGGAACTGAGTTTTGAGGAGGTAATTGAATTGATCAAAAGTGAAAATGCGAAGGAAGGTAAAATCTGAGTGTTCGAAATGATCGAATTATAGAAGCATAAAAGTTAACCCTTTGGAGTTTCGTTCAAAGCTTGCAAGCAGACCTCACCACCCCAAACACCTGTTAATCAAAACCTAAACAAAATTATTGTAAGCTGAAGCTGGTTTGGCTAGCCGTTCAGCCAGGATATTAAGTCTGTTCGTAATGCTGACTTGCCATTGCTGCGCAAGAGCCAACCTTTGCAGAATGTTTGCGTTTTTGACCTCTAATGCCATCAGACGCTTTTCCAGTTGGGAATAGTCTGTGGAAACTGTGAATGTCAGATTTCGGTGATTTGATTTTTGTGGTACGTATTCCATTGGATTCGGTCAAGGAGTGGCTTGACCGTATAGCTCTGAACAGGGCGGAGAAGAAACTCAGATTAAACTGATTATTATCTATAATTAACAAAGATGATCCTTATCATATTATCACCACAAAAACTGGCCTTTGCACCGGCCATCTATTTGATGACACATCAGCTTGCAACGCCATTCAGCATAATTTTTTCAAGATCGTAAATAGTACAATTTAGTTTCAAAACTGATATAAGTCCCAGTCACAGATGTTAGAAATTATTAGGGGCTGCGCACTTTTTCCAATACTCCATAATTACCTTAATCGTATCGAGCAAATCATTGAATGAATTTTGTTTTACAAAAAATCCCTGAGCAGATGTACTGTACGCATCGATAACCACTTTCTGGCTAATGGCTGTTGAAAAAAACAGATAGGGAATACATTTGAGTTTAAGTTGTGCGTCGGTATGCAGCTTGTTTCGGAGCTCAAAACCATTGAGCTTTGGCATATTTATATCAGAAAGAATCAGAAAGGGTGCCGTGGTTGTGCTGTGTAAGTAATTGAGTGCGGCAAGGCCATCCGGAAAATAAATTCTTTCATTGGGATAATCCAGCTTAGCAAAAACTTCTTCCATAAGGAACTGATCATCTTCATCATCCTCAATAATTACTATTTCCCCGTTCCTGTTCATACAAATGATTTTTATTAGCATATACAACAATTGAGCCAAGGCAAAAGCCAAGGTCAGTTTTACCGAGGGGCTAATTCCGTATGAGAGAAATAAAGATCATTCACTTTACAGGCATTCTTTTATTTATTGATTAAATGCGGCATTGTTAGCAGGTTTACGTTTTATTTTCCAATGGTAAAGCACTATGAAAATTGAACAGTGTGGGAAAAAATTATATATAATCTTTGTCAACCAAAGCCGATTTATCATTTAAGATATCGCGTGCTATATCATCTTTACGCATGAATTTTACACCGGGCTTTTTAATTGCATATGCTAAAAATTCATCAAGGACTTTTACCTGTGCCGGTGTGCCACTTATTCTATCGTGCGTACTAATGGACATCTGACGCTTTTGAGTTGCGCCTTCTTCATATAACTGATCAAATTCCAGCTTTAACTGCTCTCCAAACTGTTTAGACGAAAAGTAGCGGCCTTCCAGCAGTTGAATATCATTGTTTCTCAATGTATAAGGAACAACCGCAAAATTTTTACCGTTTACCGGAATCAGGAACGGCTGATCCCGGCTTAGATCATCAATGTGGTAAATAAATCCTAATTCCTGTAAAATTGAAATGGTATTTTTACTTCGCCTGAGCCAGTTGCAGTTGTATCCAACTGTTGTCTGCCCGGTAATATCTTTAATAATATCAGTGGCATCTTTTATAAACTTCTTTTCTTCATTATAAGACATCGCGTATTGTGGAGTCCAGTTTAATCCGTGGCCCGAAATTTCATGTCCTCTTTTAACTATTTCCCGCGCGAGTTCAGGATTACGTTTTGCTGCTTCGGCGACAGTATGGCTTGTCACTTTTATGCCATACTTATCCCATAAATTCAGCAGCCTTGGCAAGCCTTCTTTGTATCCATATTGAAACCATGTTTTTGCCGGGAGGTCTGTATACCCTTTTGCCACATTTGGCGGAAACGGACTGTCAAAACCGGTTTCAGGCTCTCCACCAGCTTCAAACTGCATAGAAATCGAAATAACCAATCGTGTCCTTTCAACCTGGCTCTCTCTGTTCGGTTCTGTAATTGCCCGTTTTGGCAAAATCAATGTGCCGCCACTAAATAAGGCTACACGCTTTATAAAATCTTTTCTTGTAAACATTGGATGATCTGGTAAATGACACAACCTATTTTCTTTCAACTTGATCGTCACGCAAACGGAAATTGGACTCGTACTGACTAACTAAACAAAGCTTAAAATCAATACTTCCGTTGACAAAGATCCATAGAGCAGTGGGTTATAGTAATGTAAAAAACGTGGCATATGTTGTAATTTTTACTTCATCAGGATTACTTATGAATGACCAGTTTTCTGATTTGATTGGAAACTTTGCTGATATAAATGCCTGACAGAATAAATGTGATCGGGGTGATCTGATTTGATTTCTCTTTTTAACAGCTGACGTCCTTTAAGATCAAGTGCATAAAGTATACGAGTTAGGAAGAAGGGGGCTATTTATTCACGGATTATTGAAATTTTTGAAGGCCAGAACCTATTTAGATCTTAGGTCGGTTGGTTTTAATCATATTGACAAATGCGTTTAAGTTGGCCTTTGCCCGCGAAATTAAATTGCTGTAAGGTCTGATGATGAATGGGCTGAAGTCTTTGTGAGTGATACGCGTACAGGAATATCCGCTGACGAAACTCCCAACCTGTTGGAGCGTTCTACGGGATAAAGAATGCTCAGGGCCGTAAATTGACCAACCGGCATCAAAATTAATGGATAAGATTGTATTGAATTTTGTGAGAAATGGTGGCAAGGCTGCTGCTCTCAATTAGAAATTAAAGATCATAAAGGTTGCCAACTTGGATCAGTACCAATGTAGCAGCAGTTTTTTTCTCATGGCAGTATAGACTTCTCGGGAGTAAGTCTGCATAATGATTTCTTTTTTTAAGATGTATAAACGGACACATATCTGGAATTCAGATTTGCGCTTACTAAAATAGCATTCACTGGCTTGCCTAAGCTGGTGTATATTACTGCTAGTAAAGAATTATCCTTAAACCTTAAATATTTTCAAAATCTTCATCGGGTGCATACTGCTCATCAAAGAAGGTAAGTCTTTTTCTTGTTAAGAAAATCTTTGCGCTAAGCAGCGAAATGACCAAAACAGCGGTTACAGTCAACGGATAGAAATAAAATGCAGTAGCTAAAACTAAAAGTAAAACCGTTGCAGATGCAATAATCCAGACAACCGGTGCAATGAAAAAATCCTTATTTTCTCCTCTTGTGACACCCGATTTTGCTAATCCGATTTCGGTGTCCTGAATAAGTGTTGAAGTTTCCATGAATGAATTAATTTTATGTAATATAACGTTGGGTGCTTAAAGATAAGTAAGTTAACCAACTTCCTGGCTACTTATGTCTGTAAATTTGGGAAGATTTATGACTAAAAAAATTCCTGCTGCGGGAAATGGGACGATATAGAAATTTTTTTTAATTATTTAAATACCAAATGCAGAAAGAAAGAATTTAATTTTTTTTAGTAAAAAAACAGGTAATGTACTGGCGCTTGATGGACAGTACATTACACTGAAACGTATTATAACCTCAATTTCATATTTATTTTAAAACAATTACTTTTTTTGAAAGCACGGTTTTACCGCTAAGCATCTGGACCACGTAAGTTCCGGCACTTAGTGACTGAGTTTTTAATGTACAAACTGTACTGGATCCGCCGATATTTGAACCGCTAAAAATAGTTTGAAGAAATTCTCCTTTCAAACTGTATAATCTAAGCTGGACAGCACCGTTTTCCTGTGAAGAAAAAGTAATTTGAGCAAAATCTGTTGCCGGGTTGGGAAATACTACCAGCGATGTACCATTTGCCTCAACAGGAAATTCCATTGAAGGAGTTGGCTTTGCTGAGATTGCCAAATCTGGTGAATCTAATGCTGTACGAAGCTGAGAAGTACTGTACGGTGCAAGGTATTGCGCTGGCAACGGCGTCTGGATGGTTCCGTCCGGAAGCTGCCATTGCACTGAAAGATTATCTCCGCCCGGGCCTTCCTTTTGCAACGCTTCGATGTAGTAGCGTTTTCCTGCGGTCAAAGTAATGCTAACAGATTTTTGGGAGGCTAATTTATTATACTCCCGCACATTAGTCCACTCGTTGGTGTATGCGATTTTTACTTTGCCGGAAGGGTTCTCATCGGTGGAAAGACTTAGCTCAGCCTTGTCATCACCCGCAATCCAAAAAGTGTAGTTACCACTTTTTGGAGGTACTACATAACCTCTGATGCGTGAGCCGTAATTGTCAGCAAAGTTTGAAGGCGCTTCGAAGGAAGTTAAGGTGCTCACAGATGTTGGCGTTTTATCCAGAGGAATTTCGGAAATACTCGTTCCTGAAACATTCATCCAGGTTTCCAAAACAATAGAGCCCGTAGCGGTCGGATTACCTGTGACAGGCTGCGTGCCAGAATCTGTACTGGTGAAAGGAGAGAGGTATTTTCCTGGCAAAGGTGATTCAACGGCTCCGCCCGGAAGCTGCCACTGCACTGAAAGGTTATCTCCGCCTGGCCCTTCCTTTTGAAGTGCTTCAATGTAATATTTCTTTCCGGCTGTCAGGGCCATTGCTGCTGATTTTTGCGAAGCATATTTATTGTATTCACCCGGATTGGTCCACTGATCTGTGTAGGCGATCAGAACTTTTGCAGAAGGGTTCTCATCAGTAGAAAGCCAAAGCTGAGCCTTATCATCGCCGGCGACAGAGAATATGTAGTTTCCGCTTACAGATGGAATGAGATAACCTCTGATCCGTGTGCCGTAGTTATCACCGGTGTTTGAAGGAATCTGAAAAGCACTTAATTGAGCTGTCGTTGTAGGGGAACTCGACAACGGGATGTTAGCAATATCCGTTCCTGAAACATTGAGCCACTGCTCCATGGTAATGCTGCCAGATCCCTGAGCCGGAGAAGTTGTCGAGGCGGGCAATACCGCAAAATTCTGCGTTACCGGTGCTGCCGCATTGTAATAAATATTGCCATCCTGTGCAGCCTGAAGCACCACGGTGCCCGGGCCTTTAAGCGTAAGCGTTGTTCCCGAAATCAATGCAGGACCTGAAAGCACGCTTAAACGGACTGCCAAATTTGAAGAGGCATTTGCCAGAACGGAGAACGGAGCGTCACCAAAGGTTTTGGTAGTCACCTGTTCGAATTTTATGATTTGGTCGGATTTGGTTCCGTTAAAAATAGTGCCTGCTTCTAAACCCGTAGCCGAGACGAAATCTTTCGAGTTTTTAACCGTGTAGGTGCTCACCAGCGAGCGGATCGGTGTGTCTGCGTCCAGGGTTACAATGTTGTTTTTGGAGGTAGCAGGCGGTGCTGCGTCCCATACACCCCAGTACCATAGTCCGGATTTTGCTTTTGTAAAAGTATTGCCGGAAATCAAAAGGTCCTGCGAGCCGGCATCATTGACCTGCCATAAGTAGGTAAGAATGTGTACGCCTATATCCTTATTGGGTCTGACTGCGTGTGACCAGCCAAAACCAGCATTTGAGCACTGGTTGTTAATAAATTTACAATTTCTGAAACCTTCGCTTCCGCTTCCAAGCCAGGTCTCAAAAGTCTGGTCATTTTTGTCAGCTGTATTATTCTGGAAAGTTACATTCGCGAATTTTCCAGTTCCCTGCATTGTAAACGCAACATCATAAACCTGACTGACACTGCAATTTTCAATCAGACAATTGCTGGCGTTGTTATAAAATTCTATACCGTTTCCATACCGGGTAGTGCCGTCTCCGTAACCTGGCAGATAACTTCCGCCAATTTCTGTTATGTCTATACGTGATAAGGTGACATTGCTCCGCTCATGGGCAGAAAGCGCATGCGCGCCGCTTCCGCAAATGGCAATATCGGAGATTTCCATGTTGTCACTTACATCAATGGCGCTCACATTGCAGGATGCCTGGATGGCGCCGGGGCGGGTTGTGCTGAAAACATAGAGATAAGTATCATCACTGTAAAAGTCCCAAGCCGAAGAAAGCGCTGCTGAGCCAGATCGTTTATTTCCATAGATCACACCGTTCACTTTAATAAAACCTACATTGGTATTAGGGCTGTTAAAACCAGTGTAGCTACCCGCAGAGCCAATATTTACCTTCCAGACATTGGCCGAATACTGAGCCCATGCAGCTGCTTTAATCTTTTTGTACAGACTTAGAACAGGTTTTGCGCCGCTACCGTAACTTGATATCCTTATTTTTTTTGAAGGATCAGTATTGGCGGCCGATCCGATGCTAAAATAAAGCGTGTCTCCTTTATTGAAAAGGTAGGTTTTACCAGACTGGACATAGGGGACAGTTTTCCACGGGCTTGAAGGGCTTGTTCCGTTGTTTGTGTCATTTCCTGATGCGCTGATGTAAAAAGTGTCTTGGGCCGAGGCAGTAAAAAGGGAAAATGTTAAAAATACCAGCAATAATCTCACCGTTGAGTTGTTTTAAAAGCCTGAAATTCAAGGAAATTTCTTGAATACAGGACATGGGTTATTGATATGATTTAAGTGTTAAGTAGCTGAAGCTAAAGTCTTTAACGCTGCAAACATACAATTATTTACCCACACTGATATACCCCTTGCGTTAGCTTGCAGTGGTTTATATCAAAAAGTTCAAAAGTTATTATTTCTTCAATGCATCCTTATATTTTTTTACCGGTGGAAATAATCAATTACTTGTGAAAGCATATTCCAGTGGGTACGGGCATTGACTTTTGCTTCCGCATGAACCCTGGCTTTTTTTCCAAATATCCGTCCGAGCTCAGGATCATGCCACAGGCTAAGAATTTTACTTTTGAGCTCAGTTGAATTTCCCGGCTCAAAAAGAAGACCTGTCTGCTGATCGATGACCAGTTCAGGAATTCCTCCGATGTTTGCGCCAATGACAGGTTTTGACATCAACAAACTCTCAATTACAGAAAACGGATAGTTTTCATACCATTCCGATGGGCATACGACAAATTCAGAATCCAGTGTCAGCTGATAAACCCGGGTTTTAACTACATGACCCAAAAACTCGACGTTGGTCAGTGAATGGGTTTTCACATAAGCTTTCATTTCTTCCAGGGCAGGTCCTGTTCCGGCAATTTTAAGCCGGATTTCTGTTCCTGCAACCGCATCAATAAGTGTGAAAATACCTTTGATCTTTTCAATTCTTCCTACGTATAAAATATAAGCGTTCGCGGTTTGGGGTAGCGGTAAGAAGATCTTCCCGGAGCATACGAACCGTTTCATCCAGAAGTTCAATATCGTAGCAAAGGTTGGAAAGGATCAGTTTTTTAGGATCAAAACCAAACTGTGCAAATTTGTCCAGCAGAAAAGCGGAAGGGCACAGATAGAAATCCACTTTTTTATACACGCCCGAGAAATGATAAAAATAGGCATCCAGACTGCTTAGAAGGCTGGCTAAAAAGACTGTTTTTTACATTTTTGAAGAGCGCAGTGATAAAATTTATTTTGATAGCATTTCTCACAGATTTTCCCCTCGGAGACAAAAGAACCTTCCGGGCAAATAAGTTTGTACTCGTGCAGACTCCAGATCACAGGAATATTAGCAATACGTGGCGAT
>CAVWGT010000014.1:0-12090 GCA_963754585.1 uncultured Chitinophagaceae bacterium | reverse complement strand
TTCCAAAAATTCCTTTGGCGTAAACTCCACGTACCGCATCAATGATAAACTTACCCTTTCGACCAGTGCTAATTTTATCCGCACCGCATCAGATAACTTGCCGGGAACATCCGGGCGCGGGAAGCAGCGTGATGCTTCAGTTTTTGTGGTTTGGCCGTCAGGTGGATACGGAATTGTTGAAAGATTACAACAAAGGTGGATTTGACTATAACTGGAACCACAGCTATTACAGTAATCCTTATCTGCTTCAATACGAAAATACTGTGCAGCAGCGCCGTGACCGGTTTTTTGGTAATGTAAACCTGAACTACAAGATCACCGACTGGCTGACCGCCACCGTGCGCACCGGAAATGACTATTACACCGACAAGCGTAAATTCAAAGTTGCATACGGAACAAACGGAACGCCATTTGGTTCGTATACGGAGGATGGTTATGTTGTAAATGAGAACAATACTGACTTTAATTTCAATTTGCACAAAAATATCGGTGACGGATTTTGAAGTGGACTGGCTTGTGGGAGGCAGCGTACGGAGCAACTTCAACGAGCAGAATTATCAGCAGGCACCAAAGCTGGCTGTCAGCGATCTATACACGCTGAATAACTCACGCGATCGCATTGATTTCCTACAATGTGCTGCGAAAACAAAAGGTTTACAGCGCATTTTCATCGGCACAGATCGGTTTCAGAAATTATGCGTTTCTGAATCTTACGGCAAGAAATGACTGGTCATCAACGCTTCCTGACGGGAACAATTCGTATTTCTATCCTTCGATCAATGCGAGTTTTGTGCTGACGGATGCCTTTAACATCAAAAGCAATGTGCTGACTTATGCCAAAATACGCGGTGGCTGGGCAGAAGTTGGAAAAGATACGGATCCTTATCAGCTGATCAATACCTATCCGTTTAACCAGCCTTTCGGAAGCAGCCCGCTGTTAACAGTTTCGGATGTGCTTTTGAATTCAAATCTGAAACCGGAAATTACCAAGTCGACAGAAATCGGAGCTGGATCTGGCCTTTTTCAAAAACCGGGCCAGACTGGATTTTAGCTATTACAATACAGATAGTTACAATCAGATTTTGAAAGCAGATGTAAGTCCGACAACCGGTTACAAGCAAAAACTTTTGAATGCAGGCCACATCAATAACCACGGTTTTGAAGCGATGCTGAATGTGAAACCGATTGAAACCGCATCCGGTTTCAAGTGGGATGTCGGCATCAATTTTTCCAAAAACGTAAGCAAGGTGATTTCGCTGGACGACGAAGGTTTTCTGAACGATTACAAACTTGGGATCCAACGGAGTCAGCCGGTTTATGCCAGCAAAGGACTGGGTTACGGCGCGATTTTCGGATCGGCTTTTGCACGGGATGCAAGCAGGTAAAATCATCATCGGCGCAAACGGAATTCCGATCCGTGATCCGAACCTGAAAGTTCTCGGACATTACACGCCGAAATGGATAGGCGGCATTACCAACTCGTTTTCTTTCAAAGGATTTAATCTGAGCGTGCTGATCGATACCAAACAAGGCGGCTCCACTTTATTCGGCGACAAATGCAACCGGAAAATACACGGGCGTACTTGATCGAAACGCTTGGAAGGCAGAGATGCGGAACACGGCGGACTGACTTACTATTTCCCGGAAATAACAAATCGGGCGCAGCTGTACAGATTGAGCCAGGGCGGCTCTGCGCCTGCCGGTGAGATGGTGTATGACGACGGAATTATTGCGAAGGGCAATACGGCGGACGGCAAACCAAACGCAACCATTGTTTCTGCTGAACGGTATTACAAAGGTGTTTACAGCAACAGCGCCGGTATCAACGAAGCCAGTGTTTTTGATGCTTCGTTTATCAAGCTGCGAGAAGTAAAACTGGGCTACGCGGTTCCGCAGACGTTGGTAAGCAAATACAAACTGCAAAATGTGACTATTCTCGGTATATGGTCGAAACCTGGCATTCCTGCAAAGAAAAGCGACGAACATTGATCCTGAAACCGCATTTCAATACGGGAAATACCGGGCAGGGACTGGAATCGCTTCAATTGCCGACAACCAGTTCGTACGGTTTTAATCTGAACATAGGATTTTAATTTATCACGCAAAGTCGGTTTCCATTTTAATAATTCGAAATCATGAATCATAAAAATATCATTTTAAAAAGTGCTTTCACTTTGGCTTTGCCGGATTGCTGAGCGGCTGCTCGGACGATCTGGAAGATATCAATAAAAACCCGAATGAAGCCATCATTGCCCAGCCGGATTATTTACTGGCAAATGCGATCAAGTCCAATGCGGACATGATCCTGGGATCGGACGCGAGCATGGAAACGACCACTTTGTATGTGCAGCATTGGGCAAAAATCCAGTATACCGATCCGGACAAATACACGGCCAGTCTGACCAATATCCAGAACGTATGGACCAATTTTTATTCACAGGGACTTACTGATTTTTCGACCATCATCAAGCTGGGAGAAGAAGCAGGAAATCCTAATTATCAGGCCGTTGGCCTGATTCTGAAATCATGGACTTTCCAGCTGCTGACCGATCTTGTACGGTGACATTCCGTACACGCAGGCAGTAAAAATTGATCAGTTTCTTACTCCGAAATACGATGCGCAAAAAGACGTTTATCATCGGTTTGTTGGCGGATCTGAAAAAAGCTGGTGAGCTGATCAATACAGCGGCAAACCCGATTGCCGGTGATCTGGTTTACGGGGGAAATCTGACCAAATGGAAAAAGTTTGCCAATTCGCTCCGGCTCCGGATTGCGCTTCGGATCGCAGACAAAGATCCTGCTAACGGCAAAAACAGTGATTGCCGAACTGGCGGCGGATCCTTCGCAGCTGATTGCTGGCAATGATGAGATTGCGCAGCTGGTATATCTGAGCTCACCCAATCAGAACCCGGTTTCAAGAGACCGCGAAACACGTGATGATTACCGTGTGAGCAAGTCAGTCATTGACAAACTGCTGGAATTGAAAGATCCGCGTCTGGCTGTTTTTGCAAATAAAACGGTGGATACAACGCCTTCTGGGATACGTGGGTGTTACCAATGGTTTGCCTGCTGATTCAGCTGCAAAACTAGGCTTTACAAAAACGTCTAAACTGGGGGATTACTTTACCGCAGCCACTTCGCCGGCCGTATTTTTGAGTTATTCGGAGGTCTTATTCAATCTTGCGGAAGCTGCTGCAGCGAGGATTTATTTCCGACGAATGCAGCCGCATTGTATCAAAAAGCAATCACAGCTTCGTTGCAGCAATTCAAGGTTGGCAATGCGGATATCACCGCTTATCTGGCTCAGCCTGCGGTTGCTTATAATGCTGCCAATTATAAAAAATCGATTGGTGATCAGAAATGGCTGGCTTTATTTAGCCAGGGATCTGGAAGCATATACAGAATGGAGAAGACTGGATTATCCGCAGCTTAAACCTGCCTATGCGGGTGTGTTGGGAGGTAAATTCCCTCCAAGACTAACCTATCCGACCGGTGAGCAGGCGCTAAACCTGGCAAACTACAAAGCCGCCGTCGCCAGCCAGGGTGAAGATAAACTGACAACCAGATTATGGTTTGATGCGCAGTAAAATGCAAATTCAGATTTGTGTAACGAAATCAGCTATATTTTGTTCTCTGTTAGGGTTCGAATCCTGGCAGGGAACAATCTGATTTTCAAGAATGCAAAATGGGTTTAGGTACGGTGCCAAATTAATTTGTGTTAACATTATATAAAACTGGTTAACCAAAAGAATTGACATAAAATAATTACTAAATTTGATCAGTTATAAAAGAAAAATGGACTATTGTTTGTGACTCAGTCAGCAATGGAAAAGACTGAAATGAATTAACAAAATCGATAAGCCATTTTAAAAATCAGCACGTTTGTAAAAGAACAGTTTATTAGAAATGAGTGACAATAATTTTTACTTATCGATGGCCATAAACAACATTTCAGATGAAAAAAACATATCAGATCAAAAGAGCTGCACTAATTTAAGCCTTCATAAAATTACTTCGCTGATTGAGTCCGTCAAGGGCGTTAAAATCAAGCAGCTCAACCTGATCAGCAAAGGAAAAGACTTCGTAGGGACACTTGCCGTTGAGGTTTCTCATCTCATTGAACTTGATTCTGTGGTAGAACTGATCCGCTCTAACAGGGAAGTTTCCAAAGTAGAAAAACTATATCCCAATTCATTATCAGCTTTCTGATAAAAATAACCTTTTGTTTTCGTAGCATTTACTCCTGATTAGTACAAAAATTATATTGTTTTTTTTATTTTATGTAGTTGACTACATATATTTGTACATAAAATAAAAAAGCATTGTTATGCCTCGTATAGAAACCGTCGGAAATCCATATGCTCAGCAGATAGTGGATCTTATTATCCCGATTCAACAAATAGAATTCGGAGTGCCCATCACATTGGCCGATTCTCAGCCGGATTTGCTCGATATTGAAAACAATTATCACGCAACAGGCGGAAATTTCTGGGCAGCATTATCTGGTGATAAAGTTGTCGGCACGATTGCCTTGATTGCCATTGGAAATGGCCAGGGCGTGATCCGCAAAATGTTTGTCAACAAGGATTTTCGGGGCAAGGAACATGGAATAGCGCAGAAATTATTGGATACACTCGTCTCTTATTGTCGGGAAGAAGGTATTACCGATTTGTACCTCGGAACGGTAGATATATTAAAAGCGGCCATTTGTTTTTAATCCAAAGAAATCATTTTGAACCCATCGAAAAGCAAAAATTTTCCACAAGCTTTCCCGATCATGTCGGTGCATAATGTTTTTTATCATCTTGAAATAGGAAAGCATGAATAGTATAGACCAATTTGCTATTTCGACGCGGTTACAGCGTATCAGTGACCGGCTAAGAAAAGACGGTTTACAGATTTATAAGGAAAAAACGGAATCGAATTCGAACCGAAATGGTTTCCTGTAATTTATACTCTGGGAGCAAAAACTGTTTGAGTATAACAGAAATTCGCGTCCGAAATTATGCGCATCCTTCCACAATCAGTTTGCTTAAAGAACTTGAAAAAGAAAAGTGTATTATTTTCCTGTAAAAGACAAGACCGACGACTGGAAAAGATTTATCCGGCTGACAACCAAAGCCCGCGACCTTATTGAGCAAATGAAAACTGGTTTGGGCTATAACGGGATCTGCTGCACTTACGGAATTGACCGATACAACTAATAATAATATCATGCTTGCTATCAACGAAGGTGGAGGCATCATTCAGCTTTCTGGAAGGGGCGGTGATCATTATGGAAACAAATAGAACAGGGTCAGTTCCGAAATTACAGACAAGGTGGAAGTACAAAAAATAAGTAACCCGGAAGATTTGAAAAACGGCCTTTGCAATTCGTTGGACAGGTTTTTGTTTTCGGTCAAAATGTGCGTGTGGAAGCAGAGGAAGAGGGGAGTGAGGAAGCAACACATTTTCTGGCGAAAGTAAATGACTTGCCGGCGGGAACGGCACGCTGGCGAAAGAAAAAGGATGGTTATAAGCTGGAACGTTTTGCTGTTTTGAATGCCTATTCGTGGCAGCGGCGTAGGTGGTGGTGCGCTTGTTCAGGCGATGTTAGCCGATATCCCGGAAGGATCAAGAACGTATCTTCATGCGCAGACGTGCGTCCCGGTTTTATGAAAAAAATGGCTTCACACCCTTTGGCGAAACTTTTACAGAAGAAAATATTGAACACATAAAAATGGAGCGTTTTGTGTAAAAGTAAGTAACCGGCTAACCGATTCATTTTAATTGTTTCGGTTAGCCGTCTTTTACTGATTAAGAAACAGTTTTTACAGTGTCAAGGATAGGTCGCGCGAATAAACCGGCCATTAAAACCAAACTGCTGTCCTGTTCTTGAATACACAAAATAACCGGCACCTGTATTTCCGCCAGTTGTTTTATCGGGATAAATATCGAGCAGGTTATTAGCTCCCAAAGTCAGGCGCAGGCTGGTGAAAAGATCATAACTCAGTGACAAATCCTGTAATAACTTTTCCGCCAAAAGTCTGGTTGTCGGTGTCATATTCGTTGCCGCATCCACAGGGTCCGAAGTACAGATTTCCGTAGAAACACTCCGAATTTGTTCAGATTATAACTTAGCGTTAAATTACTTTTTATACGCGGTACAGCGGATTCAAAGTAAGTTCTGCTGGATTTATCAAAAAATAAATACTTTCTTTTCCTACCAAGGCGACGCTTTTACCGCACCAACCACATTGGTTTTTACAAAAGTTCCGGAAAGGTCTGCCCGGAAACGGCCTTTACCCAGGCGGTCGGAATAGGTAAGAACAGCGTCAATTCCTTTTGTTTCGGTATCAATCGCATTGGCAAAGAAACGTGCGGTCTGTGCGTTCACCTGATCCAGCAGCTCATAAATTTCTTTATCCTGGGCGCTGGCATCGGCTTCGTTGCTGCCGGTAAAATTCCCGGTGTAAATGACGCGGTTATCTATTTTTACATAATAGCCGTCAACGTGTAAGTTTAAATTTCCCAAAGCTGCCGGTAAACCCAGACTGTAATTTTTTGATGTTTCCGTCTCAAAGCAGGAATACCCAGCATTACAGGGGCGGCTGTCATTGGTAAATGTTCCCGACGCAATAATCTCTCCGTCAACAAATAAGCTGGACGTCGCACTGAAATAGCGCTGGTGCGGGGCGCGAAACCCGGTACTGGCAGCACCGCGTATTGCCCAGCTTTCTCCTGATTTTATAACGTGAAGATATTTTCCAGTTGGCGTGGAGCCAAAATCAGAATAATTTTCAAACCGTAATGCACCGTCTACTAGCCTAGGAAAAGGCGTGAAATTAAATTCAAGATCCGTATAGGCAGCCACAGCGGTACGGTAGCGTTTACAGCATTTTCGGGACGAAATCCTGGAAATGCCTGCGCACCTCCACCATGTTCCGTTTTCGGCACCAAGGGTCTGGATGTTTCCGGTGATGTCAGGAATTAAAATATCTTTTCCGGCTCTGTCCGTTCCAACCTTAATAGCCTGCCATAATCTGCGGTCACCTTCCACAATCTTGTAGCTTTCGGTGCAGAACATCGTTTTGAAAACTACAAGATTGTGGAAGGTGAAGAAAATTCCTACGCAGATTATGGCAGAGCTATTAAGGTTGGAACGGACGGAGCCGGAAAAGATATTTTAATTCCTGACATCACCGGAAACATCCAGACCCTTCGTGCCCAAAACGGAAACCCTTATGGTGGAGGTGCGCAGGCATTTCCAGGATTTCGTCCCGAAAATGCTGTAAACGCTACCCGTACCGCTGTGGCTGCCTATACGGATCTTGAATTTAATTTCACGCCTTCCTGGCTTGTAGACGGTGCATTACGGTTTGAAAATTATTCTGATTTTGGCTCCACGCTCAACTGGAAAATATCTTCACGTTATAAAATCGGAGAAAGCTGGGCAATACGCGGTGCTGCCAGTACCGGGTTTCGCGCCCCTTCCCTGCACCAGCGCTATTTCAGTGCGACGTCCAGCTTATTTGTTGACGGAGAGATTATTCAGTCGGGAACATTTACCAATGACAGCCGCCCGGCACAATTACTGGGTATTCCTGCTTTGAAACAGGAAACATCAAAAAATTACAGTCTGGGTTTTACCGGCAGCTTTGGGAAATTTAAACTTACCGTTGACGGCTATTATGTAAAAATAGATAACCGCGTCATTTACACCGGGAATTTTACCGGCAGCAACAGAGCCGATGCCAGCGCCCAGGATAAAGAAATTTATGAGCTGCTGGATCAGGCGAACGCACAGACCGCACGTTTCTTTGCCAATGCGATTGATACCGAAACAAAAGGAATTGACGCTGTTCTTACCTATTCCGACCGCCTGGGTAAAGGCCGTTTCCGGGCAGACCTTTCCGGAACTTTTGTAAAAACCAATGTGGTTGGTGCGGTAAAAGCATCGCCCTTACTGGTAGGAAAAGAAAGTATTTATTTTGATAAATCCAGCAGAACTTACTTTGAATCCGCTGTACCGCGTATAAAAAGTAATTTAACGCTAAGTTATAATCTGAACAAATTCGGAGTGTTTCTACGGAATGTCTACTTCGGACCTGTGGATGCGGCAACGAATATAGACGCCGACAACCAGACTTTTGGCGGAAAAGTTATTACGGATTTGTCACTGAGTTATGATCTTTTCACCAGCCTGCGCCTGACTTTGGGAGCTAATAACCTGCTCGATATTTATCCCGATAAAACGACTGGCGGAAATACAGGTGCCGGTTATTTTGTGTATTCAAGAACAGGACAGCAGTTTGGTTTTAATGGCCGCTTTTTATTCGCGCGAGTATCCTTGACACTGTAAAAACTGTTTCTTAATCAGTAAAAGACGGCTAACCGAAACAATTAAAATGAATCGGTTAGCCGTCTTCTTTACACAAAACGCTCCATTTTTATGTGTTCAATATTTTCTTCTGTAAAAGTTTCGCCAAAGGGTGTGAAGCCATTTTTTTCATAAAACCGGGACGCACGTACCTGCGCATGAAGATACGTTCTTGATCCTTCCGGGATATCGGCTAACATCGCCTGAACAAGCGCACCACCTACGCCGCTGCCACGATAGGCATTCAAAACAGCAAAACGTTCCAGCTTATAACCATCCTTTTTCTTTCGCCAGCGTGCCGTTCCCGCCGGCAAGTCATTTACTTTCGCCAGAAAATGTGTTGCTTCCTCATTCCCCTCTTCCTCTGCTTCCACACGCACATTTTGACCGAAAACAAAAACCTGTCGACGAATTGCAAAGGCCGTTTTCAAATCTTCCGGGTTACTTATTTTTTGTACTTCCACCTTGTCTGTAATTTCAGGAACTGACCCTGTTCTATTTGTTTCCATAATGATCACCGCCCTTTCCAGAAAACTCTTTTTTTTGAATGATGCCTCCACCTCGTTGATAGCAAGCATGATATTATTAGTTGTATCGGTCAATTCCGTAAGTGCAGCAACCATTATAGCCCAAACCGGTTTCATTTGCTCAATAAGGTCGCGGGCTTTGGTTGTCAGCCGGATTAATCTTTTGCGGTCGTCGGTCTTGTCTTTTACAGAAATAATCAGCTTTTCTTTTTCAAGTTCTTTAAGCAAACTGATTGTGGAAGGATGCGCATAACCAATTTCGGACGCGATTTCTCCTATACTCAAACAGTTTTTTTGCTCCAGAGTATAAATTACAGGAAACCATTTCGGTTCGAATTCGATTCCGTTTTCCTTATAAATCTGTAAACCGTCTTTTCTTAGCCGGTCACTGATACGCTGTAACCGCGTCGAAATAGCCAGAATCCCGGATTGGTCTATACTATTCATGCTTTCCTATTTCAAGATGATAAAAAACATTATCAGCCGACATGATCGGGAAAGCTTGTGGAAGATTTTGCTTTTCGATGGGTTCAAAATGATTTCTTTCATAAAAACGAATGGCCGCTTTTAATATATCTACCGTTCCGAGGTACAAATCGGTAATACCTTCTTCCCGACAATAAGAGACGAGTGTATCCAATAATTTCTGCGCTATTCCATGTTCCTTGCCCCGAAAATCCTTGTTGACAAACATTTTGCGGATCACGCCCTGGCCATTTCCAATGGCAATCAAGGCAATCGTGCCGACAACTTTATCACCAGATAATGCTGCCCAGAAATTTCCGCCTGTTGCGTGATAATTGTTTTCAATATCGAGCAAATCCGGCTGATCGGCCAATGTGATGGGCACTCCGAATTCTATTTGTTGAATCGGGATAATAAGATCCACTATCTGCTGAGCATATGGATTTCCGACGGTTTCTATACGAGGCATAACAATGCTTTTTTATTTTATGTACAAATATATGTAGTCAACTACATAAAATAAAAAAAACAATATAATTTTTGTACTAATCAGGAGTAAATGCTACGAAAACAAAAGGTTATTTTTATCAGAAAGCTGATAATGAATTGGGATATAGTTTTTCTACTTTGGAAACTTCCCTGTTAGAGCGGATCAGTTCTACCACAGAATCAAGTTCAATGAGATGAGAAACCTCAACGGCAAGTGTCCCTACGAAGTCTTTTCCTTTGCTGATCAGGTTGAGCTGTTTGATTTTAACGCCCTTGACGGACTCAATCAGCGAAGTAATTTTATGAAGGCTTAAATTATTACGGTAAGCTATTTTGATCTGATATGTTTTTTTCATCTGAAATGTTGTTTATGGCCATCGATAAGTAAAAATTATTGTCACTCATTTCTAATAAACTGTTCTTTTACAAACGTGCTGATTTTTAAAATGGCTTATCGATTTTGTTAATTCATTTCAGTCTTTTCCATTGCTGACTGAGTCACAAACAATAGTCCATTTTTCTTTTATAACTGATCAAATTTAGTAATTATTTTATGTCAATTCTTTTGGTTAACCAGTTTTATATAATGTTAACACAAATTAATTTGGCACCGTACCTAAACCCGTTTTACATCTTGAAAATCAGATTGTTCCCTGCCAGGATTCGAACCCTAACAGAGAACAAAATATAGCTGATTTCGTTACACAAATCTGAATTTTATTTTACTGTGCATCAAACCATAATTTGGTCGTCAGCTTGTCTTCACCCTGATTGGCAACGGCGGCCTTATAACTCGAACTGTTCAGCGCCTGCTCACCCGTTGGATACGTTAATCTTAAAGGAAATTTTCCATTCAAAACACCTGCGAAAGCCGGTTTAAGCTGAGGATAATCCAGTCTTCTCCATTCAGCATAAGCTTCGAGCCCCTGACTGAATAAAGCAAGCCATTTCTGCTCGCCAATGGATTTTTTAAAGTTATTGGGATTGTATGCTACCGAAGGCTGAGCAAGATAGGCTGTTATATCACCGCTGCTCACTTTGAATTGCTGCAAGGACGCCGTAACGGCTTTCTGATATAAGGAAGCTGCATCATCCGAAGTGAAACCACGCTGCGCTCCTTCTGCCAGATTGAAAAGCACTTCCGAATAACTTAAAAATACGGCCGGTGATACTGCTGCGGTGAAATAATCGCCCAGCTTGGATGTTTTTGTAAAGCCAAGTTTCGCCGCTGAATCCGCCAGCAAACCGTTCGTTACGCCAACATAACCGGTAGGTGTAGCATCCACTGTTTTGTTCGCAAATATTGGCAGACGAGGATCTTTCAGTTCAAGCAGTTTGTCGATTACTGATTTGCTGACACGATAGTCGTCCCGTGTTTCCCGATCTTTGGAAACAGGGTTCTGGTTTGGTGAAGCAAGGTAAACCAATTGCGCAATCTCATCATTACTTGCAATAAGCAGACTTGGATTTGCCGCCAGTTCAGCCACAACAGCTTTGGCTGTTACCGGATCTTTATCCGCAATACGCAACGCGATACGCAGGCGAAGGGAATTCGCAAACTTTTTCCATTTTGACAGATTACCATTATAGATTAAATCGCCGCTGATCGGGTTTCCGCTTGTATTAATCAAATCGCCGGCTTTTTTCAAATCACTTAGTAATCCCAGATACACATCTTTTTGTGCATCATATTTAGGCGTCAGATATTGGTCTATTTTAATCGCCTGGCTGTAAGGAATATCTCCGTACAAATTCGTAAGCAATTGAAAAGACCACGATTTAAGGATTAATCCCACAGCCTGATAATTAGGATTTCCGGCTTCCTCTCCCAGCTTGATCACTTTGTCAAAATCCGTCAGTCCGAGTGAGTAAAAGTTTGTCCAGACATTCTGGATATTCGTAACACTGGCTGTATATTTATCTGAATACGTATATGGATTTTTGCCCAATGCTGCACATATAAAGTTGTTGTTTCCATTGAAGCATCAGACCCAAGAATAATATCGGCATTGGATTTGATCGCATTGGCCAGCACGTAGTCGGGTTGCGCGATTATGGCTTCATTCGGATTTTTATTAACATCTTCAAGATCATCCTGGCACGCTCCAAGAAAACCAGCCAGTGCCAAAGTAAATACGCTTCTGAAAATTATATTTTTATGATTCATTATTTCTGTAATTAAAAAATGTTTTAAACAGCCCTGTGCTCTTTTAGTCTGATAATTAAAAGCCGATCAGCAGATTGAAGCCA
>CAVWGT010000013.1:0-21178 GCA_963754585.1 uncultured Chitinophagaceae bacterium | reverse complement strand
TTTACAGGAGACAGGGTATTATCCTTTTGGGTTAAGTATCGACAGAAACAACCCAGCAACCACCCAGGCTGCTAGAAATGGAGTTAATCGTTATCTTTACAATGAAAAAGAATTGCAGATTGGCACTGGTTATCTGGATTACGGGGCGAGGATGTATATGCCTGAGGTTGGGCGCTGGGGTGTCATAGATCCGCTGACTGAGAAAAACCATGATGTATCTGGTTATTCATATGTTCTTAATAACCCTATTTTATACATGGATCCTTTTGGATTGGATACTTCAAGTGCCAATGCCAACAAACCTGTAAGTCAAGGTGATGTAATTGTTTTTGATAATGGGACAAGCGCTACTCAAAGTGCAAATGAAGCAACCGTAAAGGGTCAGAGCAACAATAATCAATCGGCCGGCATGACGATGATGTTTCCGGGATCATTTGCACCAACATTTAGACCTGGTCCAACGCCAACTACGATACCAAGAGCAGTACCGCTGATGATACCGATTGCCTATGCCGGACTTATCGTCTATTTAAAAGGCCCAACCGCAATTGAAGACATTGCTACGTTATTGGAAAGATTGGGTGTGCCTAGTGATCTGCTCAGGGGACCGGAGCTCAGAAAGTATACTCCTGCACCTAAAAACCTTCCGGGTTTCCCTAATTCTGTTCGGGCTAAGAATAAAGCGGGAAGAGCAAGATGGACGGCAGAAAATGGGGATATTTTGGAGTGGGACTCTCAACATGGAAGGGTTGAACGTTATGATAAAACTGGTAAAAAGCATAAAGGCGAATTTGATCCTAATACAGGCGAAAGGACAAAACCCGCAAATTCTGAAAGAAAAACTCAAAATTAAATCAAATATGGAAGTACAAAGAGTAATAAGCTGGTTTGACAAAGATTCAGAAGCATTCGTTGGCGAATTTACCATTGATGAATTTATCGATCTAGATACGCTAACGAAAATATTTCAATTGCTCCCGGATGACCCTTTGATGTATATGGTTTATGACATAACACCTGAAATAGCAAGAACTTTAAATACATTTATACCCTTTAATTTCGATTTCGAAAAGTTTATCTTTCAATTGGACTGTTTTCAGGCAAATTCTTGATATTATGGATATTCAGGTCTAAATAGACTGGAGAAGTCGCGGTACAGCAGAGAATGGCCAAGTTTTATGCAGAGATTGTAACGTTAAAAAGAGCAATAATTAAATGGAGCATAAGAAAATACTTTTCGAACACGAAAATACGCCCGAAGGTGTTTATGGAATTGAAAGTGCTTGGGCAGTTGCAGAAGGAAAGAACTATAAACTTGATAATATCCTATTCTATGCCCAAGAGTACTCTTTGGGTGATACAGTAAGTGTAGAAGAAAGAGACGGAGAACTTTTTGTAACTGGACTGATTCATGAATCAGGTCATAGCACTGTACGGATAATTTTCAATAACCCTGATGATGTAAACGAAACCAGGGAATATTTAAAAAAAATAGGATGTAATTCAGAAATAAGCAACGTCCCAATCCTAATCTCAGTTGATATTCCTCCAGAAGTTAGTTATGGATTGGTCAAAGAATATCTTGAAAAAGGCGAGACCTTGTCTAAATGGAGTTATGAGGAAGCTTGCATTGCTCATAATATTTAGAAGTAAACAGGCCCTTGATTAGGGCCTGTTCTGTTATTAAAATACCCAAAGAATTGCAGGCTGGCACCGGTTATCTGGATTACGGGGCGAGGATGTATATGCCTGAGGTTGGGCGCTGGGCTGCGGTGGATCCGCTGGCTGAGAAGTGGAACCAGGTTTCGACCTATAACTTCACACTCAACAACCCTTTAAATCTTTTGGATCCCGATGGCCAGGATGTTATAGAACACGCCGATAGGACAGAGTATACAGGAGAAGATGCCGCAGCTATGGGCACTCTGTATGGAGCTGGCAAGGGCGATTCAGGTGGTAATCAGGGAACAGAAGATAAAGATAAAAAGGGCAAGGGCCAGGAAAATCTGAAAACGGGCTTAATGAATGAAAAAGGTCAGATGCTCAATGATGATGGATCAACTTATCAAAAATTCGATTCAGGGATGACTTTGTTCTCAGATAATAGAGCAAGTGACGACCCTACCAGAATCATTGATGCTATTCTTTCCTTTTTTAGTCCTTTTAAAGCTTTGGAAGGTTTTGCCGCAATGTCAAAGAAAATCCGCTTGGAAAGGCGAAAGCCGCAAGGGGACTAGCTGACGGCTCCTTAGAAAGTGCTACTAAACTTTGGGGTGACCAGGGGATGTCAGTAGTAGTAAGAGCTTTACAAAAACATGCTGGTAGAGAGGGCTCTGTATTTCAAGAAATGAAATTTTCTCATAAAACTGCTAATGAAGAAGGCTTAAATTTATTAAATCAAATTGTAAATTCTAAAAATCAATTAATAGAACAAGCACCAAAAGGAGGACGCTTTATTTTTGACAAAACTACGGGAAGAGGATTTGGTGTTTCAAGAGAAGGATTATTTAACGGCTTTAGAATTAGAGAAATAGAAACTATGGAAAAAAAAATTAAGATCATCATTGGAAGCCCAATAGAGTATCAGGAATTAGTTGCATATATAAAAATTAATGAGGAGTATATAGCGCTGGTTCAAAAAGAAGAAGGAAACGATAAAATGAAAGTCGAATTTTTTGGAGATACGATTTCAAACGAAATTTATCTAGATTCCTTTTTAGAAGCTTTAAAGAAAGCCAAGGATGAATTAAGCAAATAATTAAATCATCCTTTGCAGTTTTAATGCTGTTAGGCTTCATCCGGGACTTGGCTCCTAGTGGCGGGGGATATACAATGGAAGAATAGTCCAGAAGACGGAAAACCATGACGTCTCGGGTTATTGATATGTTCAGGGTAGAGAAAAATTTAGCAGAACATAATCAAAAGCTTATTGATATTACTAAGGCTGGTGGTTTTTAAAGTTCAGTTGAAAGAGAAATTAGAACGTTTGAAAGTCAGTTTAGGGCCATTAAAGATTTACCTTAATAATAATATATGGAATTTTCTCGTGAGTTAGAAATAATAGCCACAACTTTAAGAAAGTCTGAAAAGGTCAATTCACATGATAGTGAAGAAGAGAAGGAATCCGAAACCTTAGCTCATTCGCTTTTAGATATGGAGGAGTCTTTTAAAGTAATTTTAAATGAGCTGCTCCCCAGGCTGAGAACAAATAATTTATCCGGGGAGGAGGTAGACGACGTGTTGTTAGATTTAGGCGAAGAGTTTCGTCATATGGATATTCCGGACCAATGAGAGCCAGTGTTCCGGGAACTTGAGCCAGTTTTCCGGGAAATAAAGCCACTTAATAAAAGTAGGTCTTAGTAATAATTCCGGCAAACTGAGCCAGTTTGGGCTACTGACATTCCGGCATATTGAGCCACCCGGATTTTTCAGCTTGATTCCGGTAAACTGAGCTGCTTAAAGTTGGTATTGAAGTAATTAATCACCCATCTTTTGCAAAAAAACAAAAGCAAAGGATGGCCAACAAAGTTACTTCAATGCAAACACTGCGATTGATCATACAGATGCTGGACCGGAATATGTCAGAGCGAAACATCGCAAGACAATTTCTGATTTCCCGCAACACGATTAAATTTTACAGAGAGCGGCTGCAAGCAAGCTCATACACTTTTAAGCAGCTGCTGGCCTTAGATGATGCCGGATTATCATCCATGGTTTATCAGGACTCGCCTTCTGTTCAACATGAGGTCGAACGTAAAGAGCATTTTCGTGAGCAGCTGGCTTATTTTCTTTCCGAGCTAAAAGATACAGGTGTGACACGTCAGCTTTTATGGGAGGAATATATAGCCCAATATCCAGATGGGTACCGGTATTCCCAGTTTTGCCATCACCTCAATGAATCTGGTAAAGTCATGCAAGCCAGTTATCATATTCATCATCAGGTGGCGGAAGTCATGATGGTGGATTTTGCAGGAAAGCCGATGCATTACTTTGATAAAGCTACCGGTGAACAGATAAGTTGTCCGGTACTGGTATGTGTACTGCCATTTAGCAATTACACTTATGTAGAAGCATCTACCTAATGCAAGACTTACCTGCTCTGATCGCTGCACTTAACAATTGTCTGCGGTACTTTGATGGTGTACCGCTATCGTTAAAGACAGATAATATGAAGCAGGTAGTCACAAAGACCAACCGCTACGAACCCAGTTTTACCGAGCTTGATCCAGCAGTGGGCGCTGCATAACAACATGGACCTGGTGGCAGCCAGACCAGGTAAACCCAAAGATAAGGCACCAGTTGAAGGTCACGTAAAAATTGCCTATCAACGGATTTATGCCCCTTTGCGGAACCATATGTTTTTCAATCTTCAGGAATTGAATGCTGCCATTCAGGTGCAGCTGGAACTACATAACAACAAGAACTTCCAGGGGAAAACTTATAGCCGCTGGCAGCAGTTTTCGCAGCATGAGCAGCAACTGCTGCAACCACTGCCGGATCAGCCCTTTGTGGTTAGGCACAGCACTTCGGCCAAGGTGCAGAAGAATTATCATGTCACTTTAGGCGAAGACTGGCACCATTACAGCGTCCCGTTCCATTATATTGGTAAGCAGGTAACGGATTATCTATGATCATCAGAGTGTTGAGATCTATCTGGACCATCACCGGATTGCAGTTCACAAGCGCTTTTTCAACCAGCATGGCTATACCACGCTCAGGGAACATATGCCTGAAAACCACCGTGCCTATCAACAACAAATGGGATGGGACAGCGATTATTTTCTTAAACAAGGCCATCAGGTAGGCCCTGCAACGGGATCCTACATAGACGGGGTATTGAATGGCCGCCAGTTCTCCGAACAAACTTTTAACTCGTGCCGTGGTATATTACGGTTAGGCTCCATATATGGCAAAGACCGGTTGGAAGCTGCTTGCCAGCGTGCTATGCATGCAAGTTCTTATAACTACAAAACACTGGCCAATATCCTTGCTAACAACCTGGATAAGGCTCCGCAGCCTGCCCAGACTACATTATTCCAAACACCTGAACATGATAATATCCGTGGTGCCAGCCGCCATATGAGTAAAAAGATACTCTTACATAAACCAATTCAGAATGAACACCGAACAAACTTTTCAGCAATTGAAAGAGCTTAAACTCCAGGGCATGGCAACGCGCTATGCAGCTGTAACAGATCAGCCACTGCATCAACAGCCAGAGGCCCACGCCATGGTAGCCATGCTGGTAGAAGCAGAACACGAACAGCGCATCCTTTACCGCACCCAGCTCTATTTGAAATTGGCCAAGCTACGGTATACTGCATACGTCGAGCAGGTGAATTGCAAACCCGAAAGAGGCATCACCTCAGAGCAGTTAATACGCCTAAGTGACTGCTCGTTTATACAAAAGGGAGAAAATATCTTAATTACAGGTGCCACTGGCTGCGGAAAATCCTACCTCGCTTGTGCGCTTGGAAGGCAAGCCTGTATCAAAGGGCATAAAGTACTTTACTATCCCATGAACCGTTTTATCGAACAGTTAGCTCTTGCCAGGCTCGATGGCACTTATCTGAAATGGCTTAATCAGATTGCAAAAGTGCCACTGCTGATCCTGGACGACTTTGGCTTGCAGCCGCTCGCTCACGACATTAAAATGGCGTTGTTGCAAATACTTGAAGATCGGTATGCTTCGGGCTCAACAATCATTACAGCTCAAATGCCCGTTAGCAACTGGTATGATTACATCAATGATCCAAGCTTAGGTGATGCCATCTGTGACAGATTGACAGCCAATGCCCACAGAATAAATCTGTTAGGTGACTCTATGAGAAAAGCAAAAAATAACTAATTTTATAACACTTCAATACCAATCTCGATCCGGCTCAGTTTCCCGGAACGCTGGCTCAAGTTCGCCGGAATTTCCAGTCATATTTTATATCATATTCAAGATCCAAAATATTATCGCTACTTACAGGTACTTGATGATATTGAATAACTTTATCCCTTGGTATCAAAATAATCCATGGCAAATTTTAAAACTTCATTTTTGTGGAAAAGTTCTGGGCGGAATAGCAACTAATGCGGGCGGATCAGGATATAATGCAACCCAAAGTGCAAATGACGCATGGTTGTATATGTCCGAAAGGCTATCGGGTAAATGTTGTAAGAAAGCCAAATTAATATAAATGTATAAAAAACTAATATCAGAAATTTGGCCATTTCTTAGGGAAAAGGGCTGGAAGAAAAGAGCAGAAACTTTTTTTCTAGAAAGATAATAATTTGGGAATAATAAATTTCCAAAAGAGTAAAACCAGCGCCGAGGATATTTTATTTACAATTAATCTCGGGGTATCATCTTCTTTGATAAGAAAGTTTCAGGGCGAGGATTTAACACAAAAGCCTACTATTGAAGACGCTCACTGGCGAATAAGAATAGGCTTTTTACTTCTGCCAAAACAAGACTTTTGGTGGAAAATAGATAAAAATACAATAACTCAACATATCGCTTCAGATGTGGAATCTATACTTGAAACGAAAGCAATCCCTGAAATTGAGAAACACATCACCGATGAAAATCTTGAAGAAATGTGGCTGAATGGTATTTCTGAGGGATTGACTGAATTCCAACGATACATCCATTTGACAACGCTTTTAAGGTTACACAAAAAGGAGAATGCCGGATTAATAATAAATGATTTCCTGAACTTTGCCAAAGGAAAAGCTTTTGAAGCCTCTGCCAAAGTTCATATAAAAACAATATTAGAAATATGAGTCAAATTCTTGGTACCTGGGTCAGTAACTGCCAGATTAATTACCAACTATTACCTATCAGTTATATGAAATATTGCCAGATCCGGTCTGGATTTAGCAATTTCAACGGTTAAAGAAAAAATTCACAATAGCGTTAAAAACGCCAGGCCGAAACACTCCCAATGGCAAATCAGCATTAACCTGGAAATACCTCGCAGAAGAATGATCACTACCCTTCCGGGTTAGATTTATCCTCATAAATCCTCTTCGCCAGCTCTTTGGCCTCTTCTGTAACTTCCTTTGGATAATCATTTAGTTCCAAGATTCTTATCGCATTCGTATTGCTTAAATTTCCAGGCTTGATCTTATAATCAAACACGATCGCACCATCCTGCACCATTTCGGTAAAATGAAACATTGAGAAAGTATCTTTTAATAACATTGCCAGTTCCAGGTCATGCGTGGCTACAAAAGTTATATTGTCGGCCTTGTTCAAATAGGACAAAACTGCCTTTCCTGACGCGATTCGCTCGGTGGTATTCGTTCCCTTAAACAGCTCATCAAGCAAAAATAAATTACCTGCACCCGAATCACTTTCTTCCAGCAAAGTCCTGATCGTTAACACTTCCTCAAAATAATAACTTTTATCATTTAAAAGATCGTCAGAAATCCTGATTGCCGAATGTATTTTTAGTACTGGCGCTGTAAACGTTTTCGCAAAACAAGTATTGATAGTCTGCGCCGCAATGGTATTAATACCTATTGTTCGAATAAAAGTCGTTTTTCCCGACATGTTAGAGCCCGTCAACAAGGCCGATTTTTCATGCAGTCTTATCGAATTCGGAACAGATTGGTAAATAAGCGGGTGATAAACTTCCAAGCTGTTATTTGTTTTTGACCGGACGCAGAACTTGGAAAACAAAAATGCGGCAAATCTTCACGCAGAAAATCAATTGACATCGCCGCATCTATTTCTCCTACAAATTCATAAACATGCTGTATTTGCGCCCTTTTCAAATCAAGTTCTTTCAGTACATTATAAAGCACCAGCGGTTCTATCAAAAATAATGCTTTCACCAGCTCAACCAGATATTCTACCGCCAGACCTATCTCGCTTTGCAGTTTTACTTCAAGTTTAAAAAGTGACATTTGCATCCCCAGACTATCAATTGCCTTGATTGATTCACTAACATCAGGTTCTATATCCTTCATGCTATGGAAGGTTACAATTTTTTTGGCCGTCTGGTTTAATTTTAATAGCTGGGGGATTGAGCTGCTATACTGGTATAAATTCATTTTATTCCAATAATGTATTCCAAAATTGACCGAGAGCAGTAAAACAAGAAAAACAAGAACCTGCGGAAAAATAAAGGACAACAGCACGGAGAAAAAACTGACCAGGGAAAGACCGGAACTATCCAGAACCACTTCGGTTTCTGAAGGTAATTTTCAAGAAAAAGTGAAGAGACGTAATAAGCATCTCGCTTGTTTAATGAAGATATTTCCAGCAGTAATTCATCCCGGACTTCCGGATTTTCTTTCAGAATGTCAATAATCTTTTCGAACTTTTCAGTTCTGCTGTTGTTACCGGGAATAGTCCTTAAAACCTGATACAAAACCTGCTGACCTATTTTTGAAGCCGTGCGATCAATGAACATAAATACCTCGTTCATGTCCAGGTCCTGGAAAGTTCGGTCGGAGATAACCTGATAAAAATGGTTTTTATCCCGCAAAAGAAAAAAGCGCTCAATTTTATTGAAATCAAAGGGCTCCCCCTTTATCTTTCCTGCATTGATTTTTAACTTAACAAGCAATTCCTTTTTTGAAATAAACATCAAACTTATTTGTTTACGCTGCGTTGGGTAAAAAATCATTTTGGATTGCAGTAATCTCCATGTCGGCCACTATTCAAGGTAAGCTTATTTTATATCTGCTCAAAAATATTTTCAAATCCTTAAAGTAAAACCAAATGCTTCACCGTCTACCATAATATAACGCAGAATGAGAAATCAAAACGATTGACCTGCCATGAAAAATAAATTGTAAAAAATTAAAGCAAACGTCATCATTAAAAAACAACAATTCAATTAAACAAACCATGAAAAATAACTTTCGTTTCATATTTCCCCGCCTGATAGGCGCAACAGTGATTGTAGGTATTGCAGCCTTGATCGTCACTACCTTGTTCAAATTGCTGATCGGTCTGGTGCTGATCGGCGGAGTGGCAAGCCTGATCAGAAGCATAGCAGGTGCTAAACGCCGGGAGCTGACAGGCCAGTATATTCCAGTCTCCGCCCATCAGTTCGGGCCATACGCAGGCCATCAGTGGAATAGTCCGGTGCCGGTAAATGGTAACGTGCAGAACACAACCATTGTACCTATCAACTAATTAAAAACAATCAATTCAATTAAAAAAAACACAGTCATGAATAACCAGCAAACAATAAACGACACACAAAATCAAGGATTTAACTGTAAAAGCCGCGGATTTGGCGGACCATTCTCAAAAATGTTTGCAGCGCGTATGTCCGGAGCATTCGACGGAAAAGGCCCATGGAGCAAAGCATTCGGCGGACATTTTGCAAACCGGAAAGCAGCTAACATTCAGGAGACAGAATCGGATTTTAAAATCTCGCTTTACGCAGCAGGGCTTGTGAAAACCAATTTCAAGATATCTGTAACGAATGATGTGCTCACCATAACATACAGCGCTACTGAAACGACTGAAAGCAAATACAGCTACCAGGAATATGAGCCGGGCTCTTTTGAGCGCTCTTTCCAGCTGAACGGAAAAGTACTGACAGATAAGCTGAGCGCTACTTATACCGACGGTGTGCTGGTGGTTACACTTCCGAAAAATCCGGAAACCAATAAGCCCGCCCAGCAGATAAATGTAAACTAATGAATGATCGCCCAAATCAAAAAAGCAACCCTGACCGGTTGCTTTTTTGATTAATTATCAGAGTTGGACACATCCAATTTTACCTGGGATATATCTGGCAACTCGTTTACGTTTATATACATCCGTTATAAAAATCAAGTCGCTCGTGCATACCCTATGCTATTATGCCGAAACCAATTCAATATTGTCGTGCTCGGCTATAATAGTCATGACTATATCAAAATAGGTTTCGCCCGTTCCGGCTTCGAGTGCCATTAGTTTTTCCTGAAACATTATTTTATTAAAAGGCGAATCGGGTTTCAGTTTTTCTTCCAAGTAGGATTTTGTAGCCTCATATCCCAAAGCTTTCCTGCTCACAACGATATCAAGCCAGATCAGTTCAACCGCTTCTTTGCCATGAATAGCGCCAAATCCACCATATAACAAATCATTAAACGCATCAAGACTGGGACCTATTTCCCAATTTTCACCGGACATAAATGCCCTATTGACTTCATCATAAAAAGATGTAATATCTTTTACCGCACTTCCATTGATAATAATCTGCTTTTTCATTCCGTATTTTTTTCTGAAAATAAAACGCCGGAAGTGGTAGATCTTTTTTGCAACCCTGGCGGTAGAACCGGGGGCCTCCATGGTGAAATAATCAGGTAATTAGCTCAAACATAAAGGGTCCGGTAAGCTACCAGCCCCTTTATGTTTTTTTCATGATCCATACAACACATTAAAGCATCTTCAATTATCGATCCCACAATTGCTGTCTGTGAAAATGTTACATATAGCTGGCTTCCGGATCAAGGGATTTTGTAAACAACCACATTCATATTAATACCCGCTCCAAGAGACACGAATACGACATGACTGCCCTTTTTGAATGCCTGATTTTCAAAATTTCCCTTGGAAATCAGATCATAAAACGTCGGCAGGGTCGCTACTGAACTATTGCCCAGCCAGGAAATTGTCATAGGCATAATATCCTTTGGTGAATTTTCCAGACCATATAGCGCGAACAAACGCGAAAGAATTGCTTCGTCCATCTTTTCGTTGGCCTGATGGATCAGTACCTGTGAAATATCACTGGCAGACAGGCCGGATTTATCAATACATTCTTTGATAATAACCGGAACCGTTTTTAAGGCAGCCTCGTAGAGTTTTCTGCCATTCATTTTCAGGAATGTTTCATTCCCGCTATATTCAGGATTAAATGAACCACCCATTTGCAGCACATAAGCCAGATCGTCAGTAAAAGATTTGGTAGTATGCGCGATGATACCAACAGGCTGATCACTTTTCACACCTTCCATTATCACCGCTCCTGCGCCATCGGCATAGATCATGCTATCCCTGTCGTGCGGATCGCATACACGGGAAAGCGTTTCTGTACCAATCACCAGCACGCGCCTGGCCAGTCCTGAACGGATATACGTATCGGCCTGAATCATCCCTTGCAGCCAACCAGCACAACCAAAAATCAGATCAAAGCCAACGGTATATGGATTTTGTATTTGCAGATGGTTTTTAACTTTTGAAGCAAGCGAGGGAACCATTTCACTGCGGCGGTTATCAGCTGGTATATCCCCAAAATTATGCGCCACGATGATATAATCTATTGATTCCGGATCAATTCCGGAAGTTTCAAAAGCATTTTTAGCGGCTAAAAAAGCTATGTCCGACGATATCAGTTCCTGGGTAACATACCGGCGCTGCTCAATACCGGTAATGTTTTTAAACTGCCGGATGATATCTTCATTTTTTTTAGCGATCCTTTCGCCACTCCGCTCATAAAACACGTTGGAAAGAAAATCTTCATTTAAAATCCTGCGTGTTGGAATGTAGCTCCCACTGCCTGTAATCACGGAATACACTCCCTGTTCCATTGGTTTTTGTTTAATAATACTTTTGTTTCGGGTAAATATTTTTCATTTTCCTTGATATCAATGGCAAGGTTAATAAAATATTTTCGTCAGAAAGAATTATTTATACAGTTTTTCAGAATCAGACAGAGTAAAAGCGTCGAACTTTCGAAAGAATTAATTCGATAACCTACACAAATCGACATTTGGAATATCGTTACAAAATGATCAGTCTTGTGTTGCAGCACAGAGAAGTTGGATAGGTTGAATTAAGAGAACGACTTTTAGTAACATATCAATCGCATTGGTTGTTAGCTTTTTCGTGCTTGGATTTTCCACTAACGCTAGTATCTTGGTCGACCTTTTATCGGATTATTATCGATTCTAACTTTATTACGACAGATGATTCCTTTTACACCTACTATGTTTGAGCCACTCTTTAAATATCTCGAGCTCTTTCAAGAAATCCCTTCACAGGACAATGCAATCATTTCCCAAAACGCAACCTTTAGAAAAAATAAAGGAAGGTGAAGTTTTATTGCAGGAAGGGAAGGTGGCAAACGAAATGTTTTTTATTTGCAATGGAATTCTAAAAATTGTGAGTATCAGCGATAAAGGAAACGAAGTGATCCATTTCTTTTTAAGTGAAAATCAGTTTTGTACCATTTTGAAAAGCTTCTCAGAAAACGTAATATCAACAGACCGTATCCAGCAGCTTGTGACTCCGAAGTCATTGTTTTAAAAAAAGATAAATTACTTTTTTTATATAACGCCTTACCATATTTCAAGAGCCTGCTGGACAACGTTCCGAGCAGGCTTTGCTTAATAAAATAGTACTGCGAAACTCTTATATTGGCGAAGATGCAACGACTCGTTACCAGAAATTTATTGCGCAACAATCCAACATAGCTTTACGGGTTTCACAAACTGACATCGCTTCTATCTTGGTATCACAAAACAATCGTTAAGCAGAATAAGAAAAAATATGGTCTAATGTGGTTTTTAACATTTGGTAACTCTTTCTGATAGCCCGCTTTTTACTTTTGCTCAGCTAAAAATAAATTCAAGAGCAATAAAAACGAGAGAAATGGAAAGTTTAAAAGGCAAAAAAGTAGTGATCATTGGTGGTAGTTCGGGTATTGGTTTGGCAACAGCAAAATTAGTTGCTTCAAAAGGGGGACGTGTCACCATTGCTTCAAGTAATCAACAACGTATAGAAAAAGCGTTACAGGAATTACCTGCTGAAAGTATTGGTTACGCCATTGATGTGACAAATGAAATGCAAGTCAAAAATCTTTTTGAACAAATTGGAGCATTTGACCATTTGGTTTTTACAGCGGGCGAGAACCTCATACTTGGTGATGTAGCAGATACAACATTAGAGACGGCCCGAAACTATTTTAATATTCGTTATTGGGGAGCTTTCACAGCCGTAAAATATGCTACGCCATTCATCATGCCGCAGGCTCAATTGTGTTAACGAGCGGCATTGCCAGTAACAGACCTAATAAAGGGTGGGCCTTGGGCGCAAGTATATGTGCCGCAATGGAAGGTTTTGCGAGAGCAATGGCAATGGAATTGGCACCCATACGAGTCAACATTGTTTCGCCGGGTGTGGTAAAAACAGAACTCTGGGGCGGAATGGCCGAAAGCGACAAAGAAGCAATGTACACCAATATTGGAAGCGCCTTACCCGTAAAACGGGTTGGGGAGGTTGAGGATATAGCACAGACGTTTGTATATTTATTAGAACAACAATATTGTACAGGACAGACACTTATCATTGATGGCGGAACTTCACTGGTATAACCAGCGAGACATTGCTGCAAGCCGGGTGAACAGTGCTATCAAATAAATATTCAATTCGTTTCTATGCAAGTTCATTAACCCGGGTTTACGACCGGCCCGGTTTAATGACAAAATCCCCATATCATCAAGCCGAAAACAACAGAGAAGTTTGCCAGCTCTTTGTGTTTCGGAGTAACATAAATTTAATCAAATGAAAGGTCAGCAGATTTTAAACATAGTTGTATGCAATCGGTTTATTACCTTCGTGCATAAATCATGTTTCTAACAATTCTGACTAACATTATTAAATCAAATTTTACATACTATCTACCAGCAAACAAAATATGGCATCAGGATTTTTTGCAATTTTAGATGATATAGCCTTCTTAATGGATGATGTGGCTTTGGCCACGAAAGTAGCAACGCGCAAAACAGCGGGAATCCTGGGCGACGACCTGGCTGTGAATGCAGAAAAAGCAACCGGTTTTTTGTCTGAACGGGAATTACCGGTACTGTGGGCTATCACAAAAGGCTCATTGCTTAATAAACTGATTATTGTTCCCATAGCCCTGTTATTAAATGTCTTTTTGCCGGCAGCCATCACATACATCCTGCTTTTAGGTGGAATTTATCTGGCTTTTGAAGGCGTTGAAAAAATAATAGAATACTTTTTTCACCATCCCAAAAGAGGAACATTCAGTCATCAGGGAACTGGAAACTGATACCCTCAGTGCTGATAATGAAAAGGGAAAAGTTAAATCTGCGGTAACGACCGACTTTATCCTGTCCATAGAAATTGTGATCATTGCCCTCGGAACGGTTGCAAAAGAAATTTAACTATACAAATTATCACCGTTTCTGCCGTGGCATTACTGGCAACCGTGGGTGTTTACGGCATCGTTGCGCTTATTGTAAGAAGCGATGATGCGGGCTACAAACTAATTAAAAAATCAAACGGTAAAGGTTTCTTTTCAAGCTTAGGTCACATATTAGTAAAGGCGCTTCCTGTTATGATCAAGGTCTTAGGCGCAGTGGGTACGGTTGCTTTAATTCTGGTTTCAGGTGGTATATTTGTTCACAACATTGAATATCTGCACCATTTTTTACCTGAGCTACCGGATACTGTGAAGGAATTCGGGATTGGTTTGGTTGTAGGATTGATTGCTTTCACAATCCTGACGGTTTTCAAGAAAGTGCTTTCCATCGTCAAGCGATAGTGATCCGTTTCATATAAAAATCCTGCTAACACTGATATAAAATGAGTGCTGGCAGGATGATCTTATTTATAGAGTCTGGGTTTAAATTTTCTTAAAAAACGCTTGAAACCGGCACGCTTGCAAAAGAATTAATTTGCTCAGAATTTCTTCACTTTAAAGTTTCCGTCTTTTAATTCCAGAACCTTGGTTTTCATTTTCGGCACTACCCAAGGTCGCGTTAATTTTACCCCTATAACCTCTCCGTTGAAACCTTGTGATTTCTACTGTTCCTTTTTCAGAAACCCATTCACCGCCTGATTCTCACCTGAGACTGTGATCTCGCCTTCATAGGTGACTTTCACTTCTCCTTTGGCTGCATCATATTTACTTTTCGTCTCCGAAAAGTCAGGAATATACACATCCACAGAACTAGCCTTAACCAGTGTTCCTGCCAGAAAAGGTATACCGAGCGACTTTTTACCATTTGACTGGCCCAAGCTAAATCCAAATGAAGCCATCTTCGTACTAACACCTCCAATACTTATCGTCATATCGACCTGCTCCTCAGGTTCGGCTTCATCATCATCGGGAACACAGGACAACATCGCGGTTGCGAATAACATAACGAGAGAGCGGAAATAGTAAGTTTTTCTTCATAACGTGTTGGTTGGGGTTGGTAAAATTATTTGATTTGAAATCGTATGATGCCGGAAAATATTTTGGACTTATGCAAATGCCTTAAAAGTAACATCGACTCATATCGGTAACGATCGAAGCCTGATTTTGCCGCCACACTAATATTTTCTGTAATGAAAGTCCCTGCAATTAATGACGTAATGATCATTCAGGAACTAGGCCTAATGCCGTCGATACCTTCTGCGCACAACATCTAATTTTCTAAAAACCTGAGGATTTACAATACCTGAAACACTGCTTATCAACACTACTACAAAGGATACAAAATTAAATTTTCTCATAAATGAATTACGCTAAGTAATATACGTTATTTTTAAAGCAGCAGATGCCCTATGCCGCTCTGATTTTTAATCAGGTGTTCTTAAACAAAATACGCTCCTGTGGTATGGGCAGCATCGATCCGGTTTGAATTTGAAGAACTTAAAAATGATCATTGAACTTTAAAGATCTTCCTTGTTTCACTGTCATATTCCCAAACAGGAATATCTGAATTTGGAGACATAGAGCCTTGAAAGTTAAACAGGGTCTCCTTTTTAACATCATCCCGTACAACAATCGTATATTTTGACGAAGGGTTACCACCTTGGCATGCTTTAAAATACTCAATCCAAAACTTGTATTTTCCCTTGGGGGATGGTTTGTCTACGGGCCAGTAAATATTTTCGTTGCCTTTGTTCGGGCAGTCCTCACAGTAACAATCCACGTCAAGCTCTCCGAGAGTGGCATAGTCGAACTTATTCCGATAGTAGATTTCCTGGCCTGCGGGAGTCATTACATGAAGGTCTAAATCAACATTATCCTCATTATCGAAAGTCAGGTTAAAACGGGGGTTGCCTTCGCTACCTACATAGGCCTGAAGTCTAAGTACACTAATCATTGTAGTACTACCCTTGTACAGGGTTAAAAAACTTAAATCTTTCGCCCTTACCCCTCTTCCTGGGCATAAATAATTGGATAAACAATTTCCTTTGAGTAATTGACCGCAATTTATCATTGTTCCTTTCTCGGTCAGATCCGGTTTTGAAATACCATTGGCCTGAAAAATTCTCTTTCCAAGTTTTGTATCGAAAACAATTCCCATATGATTCCATTTTTTAGTATCATCTTCGCCAACTCCCTCCCAAAAAACTATATCACCGGATTTAAAATCCTTTAAATTCCACTTCGATGCCTGAAATTTGGTTAATCTCTCTGTATTAGGTACAAAACTCACCTTGATTTCGCTAAGTTTTGGGTTACTTTCTAATACTTTTGTCCAGTATTTTTCACCATACATATCTGCGACTGTAACGCCATCGGATATGGTAAAACCTGCCATCCTGAAAATATTGATTATAAAACCCGAGCAATCCAAACCATAAATTGAAAAATCCTTGCATGTGCCATGAGGAGCTTTCGCACGAACTTTCCAATCTCGCTGACCATAGGAATATCCTAACCCTAATGGTTGCTGCGGATATTCCTTTTTCCGTCTTCCTGCTTCGACTTCTGAAATATTTTCAGTAGATCCGCCAAATTCATCTCCTTTCATCGTTCCATTTTTTACATCCCACAGATCCGGATATTTGGTAATATTGGTTAGTCGCTCAGCTTGGGTAAAAAGTAGTGCCTGGGCAAATAAAACGCGTTTCCCAATATCTGCGTCATCAAGTGTGGCACTTAGTCGCCCACCTTTTAAAGCATTTTGGTAGTCATCGGAGAATTCCGGATAAGCCGCCAGAAATTCTTTTATGGTAGATCCATCACTTAGCAAAATATCATCCAGTGAAAAATCTACATTTGGACTATCGGCTAAATAATCCTGAAAGTCCGGATCCGGATCATCTCCAATACCATTTTCATCGACTACCGGACTTATTTCCGTATCGATAACTTTGGTACATCCATCTGTCAGCAAAATGATCAAGATAATAACTAATCTAAAAACCTGATGTAGGAATGATTTCATATCTGCTTATCAAAATTATATATTTACGCCTACGGCAAATCTGACGCCGGAATAATTTAACGCCGGAATTCTGCTAAAATCACCAACCTTTTTAACCAGGACAGAAGTGTAGAGCGCCCCCAAGACAAACCTCAATCGTTTTAATCTGTATTCATAACCTATTTCCCCCGAATAGCCTGTCTTTATAGCTTTATAGCTGAATGAGTCTCCAATTTCATTGTAAGCATCTTTATCTTCTCTCTTTTCGTAGTAAAGCTGAGTTATGACCTGCGGTGAAATATAAAACCCTTTGAAAGTGTATATTTTAACGCCCAACTGGATAGGAAAAAGATCTACTCGGCTGTTTCTGGTAAAAATCAAATCCTGAAATAATGAATCTCTAAAATTCCGTTGAATTTTCCACTGGACAACACCCACTTTTGTTGTTAGCGATATCCAGTCAGCCAGTCGAAGATCGGCCGATACACTTCCAGCACTACCAGTCGAAAGTCCCATTCCCTCACTTTCATCCGTCCACTGCCTATTACCCATGACTTTAACTACATCAACACCTGCGTACACCGACAAAGTCCTGGTTTTAGGATAGCGTTCTGAGGAGGGTCTGAATTGTTCTGATTCGGGAATTGCATTTTTTCGTATTGGAACACTACTTTTTTCGGCAGGTTTGGTTAGAATGATATAATACTTAAAACTCCGGAGTTGATTCAATGAAGTGTTTGCTTCGATTTCAACTGGTAACACAAGTGTTTTTACAGGAATCTTTTCCATCATATATATTTGCTTTTTACCACTTGAATAGTGAACATATGTCACCAGCGACGTTGGAATGCTGTTTATAGGGCCCTTCGCTGTCGGTTTCAACCGGAAGGAAATGATCTTGTTTTTTACGGTGGCAAAATACACCCTCAATTCTGTCCCATCCGTTTTACGGATCACATCTGCCTTTTGAGCCTTAGCCTGAAATACAATCAATAACAAAATAACCCCAACCCTGAGAATGAATTTCATAATAAAAAGTATATCCTTCGTGATCACAATGTAATAGCCGCTTTGCCCTCCTCCATTTCTGATACTTCAAACTTGAACGCAGGTATTTTACTCAGTATATCTATAAGATCATCTGTACTGCCTGTGTGCTCTACCTTTAAAGCACCTTCGGTTCCTTTGATGGATTTCTTTACACTTTTCACCTGGGGATTTTTGCTGAGCGTAGCGGCCATTGTGTTAAGTTTGGCAAACGTGGCATTGGAAACCAAAATGTCAGAAGTGAGTGCAGAAGTCGTTTTTGAAATCCCGGAAACAGGTTTGGCTCCTGCAAACTGGATGTTTAATTACAGAAGCCTTTCCATCAGATACTGCGACATATTGACCGAAGCATTCTGAAAAGCCTGTTTGTTGGCAACCGCTTCGGAAACATCTATTCCTCCGGCAGAAATTGTATTGGTCGCAAGGATGGTGCCGTCCTGTGTAGTAATCGCACGGATTTCCAGCCTTGCCCGACAGGCAACCATACCGCCCTGCGAATTCACCCGTTCGGAAATAGCCTGACCGGTAATCACAATATTAGCTCCCATTTTTAACCCCAGCGCGGCCATTTGAGCCAGATCACCAGTCGAGTCAGAATCTGGCGCATTTTTCCGTACATTTTGGGATCCACCACAAAGAAAACCCGCTTCCACAAAATGTCTGGTGAGTTCGGTCTCTGTGGCAGTCTGCTCTATCACCACTTTTTTGATCTGTGCCGTAGCTGAGGTCTGCACGGTGGTGGCGGCAGGTTTATTCCTGGCTTCCTCTTCGTCTGCCAGTCTTCTCTTTTTGGATTTGAAAATATTACTTACAATTTCCCTGGCCAGTTCCGAATCTGCTTCCTGTTGCCTCAGGTTCATTTCCCGCTCCCTGCGGTCAAGATCCGCATCATTTTCCCCGCGCTGTGTTCCGGCGGTGGTGGCCTCAGTGACAAGAATAATAACCTTTGGAGATCCTGCCCGAAGCATGCTGCAATTCTGTGCAGTGTAATGTTTTATTTCTTTCGGTTTTTGCGGCTCAGGGATATCCATATTAGCCTTTTTCATCCGCCAATATTTCAACGGCTTTGATAATCGCTTTCTGCGTCAGCATCCTGAACGGCGCGGTTTTCGTTGTTACTTGATGTCTTTACACCAAAAATATCAAGTACCTTGCCCGAATTGTGCCCTTTCATATTCACGTCCTTGCTAGAAGCAGCTCGCCCGTTTGCGGATTCAGCACCTTTAAAGTAAAATCCATTACAGTCGCCTGATTACCTTTGCTTTCGATACCCATAATCGATTTGGATGAGCTTCCTTCACCTGAAGTCAGTGATCTCTCCTGTCACGATAAGCTGAGCGCCCAGCATTTGCCCGGCCTAAGGACCTGATCCGTCGTAAAACCATCCTGAGAAAAGCCATTTCACCAGTGGCGTCGGCAACATTTTTGTTCGTCTCCATCACCCGGAAACAACTTGTCTGCTGCAACGCCGAGGTAAGCATCGTGGCCAATTCATCTCCAAAAGAAGCGTTGGCTTGTGCCGATTTGGTCGAAACACTAAACCTGGCCACTTTCAACAATAACGCGTTGGTTTCTGGGCAGGCCTTTACATTTTTCAGCAACCTGCTCAATGCTGATTTCAGGTTCTTTCCCTTTTTTCTGGGCAAAAGAGTTACTGTAACAAAGCAGAAAAAAATAGTGATGAAACACTTACTTACATCTGCAAGGTGAAAACAGGGTAGAAATTTAACCATTGAATGAAGAATTTGAACATTGAATAAGGAGTTACATTCCCAAACCTCATTCAAATCAGAAACAATTACAAAATGGGCCAACCAGAACCACACTTTTTCTTATCAAATGGCAGTTTTTTCTTTTGAAGCGCCTATGCTTACTTCTATTTAGTACTAGCTTTGGTAACCGATGGACGATTAAAAACCCCTGACAACTCAATGTTTCGATCGATAAATGGCATCCGCCTGCCTGCAATCGCTTCTTAAAGTGAAAGTAAACCGCAAGCAGAGTACCCAGCTTTGCGAACGCACGGTAAGTATCGGAAGTGAACCAGATATTCAATGCGTTTTTTATTTAATGATATGAAAATTCTTATCGTAGAAGATATACCTCCTTACCGGCAATGACCGTACGCAATACGTTAGAAAATAAGGACTATACAGTTACGTCCATTGCGCCGAACACGTGCCGATGCGCGACAGTCGGTACTTAACAAATCCTCCGGATCTGGCTCTGATTGACGTTAAGCTTGAAGGCTCAGACGGCGATGGGTCAGCTACGGCCAGGGAGTTAATTTCACTCCACCCGATGCCTTTTATCTATCTCACAGCCAATTCTGAATTAAGTCAATTTCGCCGGAAGCACAGAATACGCAGCCGGCGGCGTACCTACTCAAACCCGTTTAACGAACCGAATTATTGTATAACGTAGAATTGGCGTACCATAATTTCCAGCTAAAAATCGACCTGCAAGACTGGATGGCACTGTAATGTTACCATCTCAGGGAGGGTTGGAAATCGTATCTTTGGATCAGGTGATGTATTTGAAAGCCGGTGGATCTTATGCCGAAGTAATCATGACAGATGGCACGCGCCACCTGGTGAGCACAGGCTTGGACAGCTTGAAAAACTACTAAGCATCAGAATTTTTTCCGTCTCTCCCGTTCTTACATCATCAACTTAAACCATATTAAGCGCTTGAAAGATAACGACTTGCTACTAATAAGACGGATTAACCAATCTCGCAATACCTGATATCAATAAGAAAGAGCCTGCTTAAGCCGGCTGAACATAGTTCGCACAAAAATCCCCAAAAACTATAATCCAGTCCATTCTCATTATTTTTAATACGATCGGAGACTCTATCATCATTCGATTACACTGGCAGATACACGCTGAAAATTGCCCCCTTCCCTGGTGTGCTGCTTGCGGTGATTGCTCCCCCATGGTTAATGACAACTTTCTCGCTCATTCCAGTCCGATTCCTGGGCCCAATAGCAGCAGGAACTGGTTGAAGTAGATTATAT
>CAVWGT010000012.1:0-230110 GCA_963754585.1 uncultured Chitinophagaceae bacterium | reverse complement strand
TCCACATATGGTCGCTGAATGTTTAAATGAGAATCATATCCTATCACCGAGCCGCTATCGTAAGTGATAGTACCTCTTATTGGCCCACAATTCATATATTTGGTAAAATCCGAAACTTTCAATTGTTTTCTATAATCTAAGTGTGTCATTTAATAATCTTTTTTTAGGTCAACCTAAATAATTAAGGAAACTTACATTTTTTTGATTTCAAAATAACGTAAACATGATACATAATCACCTGTAAATCAAAACATTATACCGTACAAAAATGCCGCTAAAAAATGCAGTAAAAACCAACCTTTTGTGCAGGCTTACGTTGTGCATTATTCAGGATAATAATATGCAATTTCTATAAAACGATTTTGTTGAAATTGAGGCTCATTCTATTGTGCCGTTAACCATATTCTTATGGGTGCTTCCTAAATAATCTTCATCTTCCTGGGTTAAACCTCCCATCTCTGAATAAAATAACTCTCTCAATTCCTGAGAATTAAGCTTCAAGCTATTCCCGTAATCGGTTTTGAGTTCATAAAAATTTCCGATAATGTTTGTAACAATCGCATTTCCAATTTTGCGACCATCCTTCGTGTAAAGAATGGTATTCATTTTTATTTGTTTCATGATTCACTTATTTAAAATGGTGGAATTCCAACGTTTGGTTCGTAATCAAATGCCGTAGTAATATCTAGTTTGTTTAAATCTGTCAGATTGGGTTTTTCTTGTGAAAAAATAACCTGCTGAGGAGGTGTATTTTGTTTATTTTGATTGAATAACCATAAGTCTATTTCGTTTTCAAATCCCATATATTCCTCAGCATAATTACCGGTCATATAATTGAAATCAAATGTGGTACTCCCCTGCTGACCAATAAAGAAATTCCTAACTTTTTGAATATGCGCAGTTACAGTATCACCTAATGGATTCGCTTTCTGCGACCTGGTTCCAAGATTCCGATAAACGGAAATGCCGTTGTCCGTCATGTTAAAAAAGTGACTGGATCCAGATATATCATACATCTCAGGAACGGCAAATTTCTTATTCTCTCCGGTACCATCTTTCATTATCTTCTTAGGATGGGCCACTAGGAAGATATGCACGCCGTACAAATCTTTAAATTCTACAAACGCCTTTAAAACTTCGTTGATGTATTCCGTTTCAGTTCCAAAACCATTCTTGTCATGTGTTAAAGTATTCCATGGATCGACTACTAACGACTTTATTCCACGTTGGAGGACCAATTGCTTTGCTTTTGCTAGAATTCCTTTGACGGTCAAATCTTTAATACCGAACAAAACAAAGTGTTCGTTGAGAAACTGATTGCTTTGACGTATTATCTTTTCGGTCATTTCCTTGGAACGAAGCCCTTTACCGGAAAAGATTTGAGTTAGCTTAGTCACATGGATTGCATGGGGCCATTGTTCCCGGGATAAGACACCGTGCTTCCATCCATGGCGAGAAGAAAGCCGAATAAGTATTTGATCTAAGAACGCGCTTTTCCCAGAATTGGGAATGCCGGTGATAATTGTCATTTCGCCAGGTCGAAAACTTAATAGATTGTCAAAGGAGCTATACCCAATCTTATCTCCCTCTGGAAATCCATTTCTATGATACTCCAAAACTTCTTCTAAATAATCAGAAGGAGTGCTTATATCTTCAATTGGAAAGGGCTTACTAAGTTTTACCGTCTGATTTACCTTTTCCGTCCCGAGTTTAACTAAAATATCATTGGCATCTTTGCACCCTTCTGGATAATCAACTACCCAGCAACGGTCTCGCCCTAATCTCCGCGCTAACTCATCTCGTAGAGCTAATCCTGGTTCATCGTTATCTGTAAATAAGATTATCTTTTCAACATTTTCAAAAGCCTGCCAGCAATTATCTAAATACTCCAATTTCATGGATCCTTTTGAAGCTCCGTTTGGCACACTGAGGCCATTGAAAATGCTCGACTGATACAAAGACATGCAATCTATCTCCCCTTCGACTACAACCACCTCTTTAAGACCTTTAATGGCATCGATATTCCAGAATATTAGCTCAGCACCGGCGGTTAAACTAAAACCTTTCTCTTCACTTCGATTCTTGTTATTTATAAGCTTCTTATCTCTGTAATATGGGAATGTTACCCACTTCTTGCCCTTGTGTGTAAACTCACCCAACTTAAAGTATTCAATAACTCGCTTTTCAATTCCGCGTGTTGCAAACCAGTTGATCCAGAACTCACCAAGCAACGAATTGTTTTCTTTTGGATATAAATATTCTTTCTTCGGTATCATAGTGAAATTCTGATCTTTGACTTTTCCGGAAAATTCGCAATGGTGACAGTTAAAAACACCTTGTTGAATATTAATTGAAAGCGTTTTAGCATTGCTTTTCTTTCTTGCCCTGCATTCATCGGATGGGCATTTGACGGTCTGCTGATTTGAATTATAATTGATTCCGAAAATTTCAGCCGATTCAAACGATTCGTATATTTTACTTTCTGAGTTCATCGTACCTTCCTGTTCCTACGTGAAAAATTGATATCGGTGCCGGGAATATAAAATTGGGTCCACCGAAGTGAGGCGCTCCCTGAGTGCGCTGGTCGTAGTTGATCTTTCGTAATTCTCTCTCCTTTTTAGCTTCAACAGGTAGTGAATTTTCCTCAACCTCTTTTTCTTTCGGGTATTTAGATATAAGCTCTTCTAATGTCGACTTCCATGTCTTGGAAATTGCCATTTTCCAATTTTTCATTTTGCCACCTCCTTTAACAGTCCAGCTTTTTTCCGAGTAATAATTATGAAATTGATTTGCGAAGTTTAATGCTGTGACCTGACTTGAATGAAAGGCTTCAACCACGTAACTTTTTATAGTTTCAATTGATGGATAATCATCATCAGATAAAATATCCATCCCCTTTTTTACTTCTCTTTTATTTCCTTTTCTTTCCTTTACTTTACTTTGTGTACTAGATTCGGAGTTAATAAGGGTTTCCTCTGTAATAACCCCGGTTATTTCTGTATTAACTACGGTTTCTTCCGAATCAATGCAGGTAAATTCAGATTTAATAACAATACTTCTTTTTGATATTTTACATACTAATTCATACCTGCTCTGCACACCTTTCCCAGTAATTATATTATTCTTAGTCAGCTGCTCTTGACTAAACAATCCAGTATCAAGACAGCACTGTACAACTGAGTTAATGAAGTTTTCCTCAAATCCTGTTCCCTCGGAAATAATGAAAGGCAGATCTTTATCCCATTTGATGTAATAGCCATTTTTATAAATAGTACAGAGTAGGAATGTATACACAGATACGGCTCCTCCTCCATGATATTTAATCAGCTTTCTTATCTTAATGTCGTCGTAAAGTGCGGTGTCAAATGGGAAATATTCCAGCCCTAATTTTCGTGGTCTAGCCATGGTGTTAGTTGGTTAGTATTCCGGCTTAGGAATTTATGGTGTGTATTGTGTATTTAAATCATTGGATTATAGCTGAGGAGGAATCAAATTTAAACCTCCTCAGCAGCCTTGAAAACTACGAGATCAGAGCACTTCAAAACTCAATTTCATAGTGGTATAGAGGAACCACTTTACTTCGCTATATTTCATATAATCGGACCCTTCGCTTGCATCAGATTCAAAATAATAGTCGAAAATGTCGTGCAGAAGTTCGTTAGATTCTATCAGGCTGACGGATTCAAAAGCAAGCTCTGAGTATTCCAAAGGAATTTGAATTGATTCCAGGTTTAGCGATTCATCGATTAGCCCCTTCGCTATCAATTCTAAACACCGCATAAATGCCCTGTTCATATGAGCGACTATCTCTTTATCCTCGTCTGATTTACTGGTGAAATTAGGGCCGGTATAGTAGTTAGAAAATACCTCGGTAAGAATAGTGATTGTATCAATTACTGTGTTTTGCTTTTCACTTAAAGTTTGAGAATTTTGGAATAGAGAAGTCAATGGGGACCCGTATTCCATGTTCTCGATATCGATTGTTACCTTTTCAGCTTTCATGTTTTATTTTTGTTACGGTATGATATATACGTTGATAATAACTGGTACGCTTAAAGCAGCTTATTAAACTCGAAGAACCATAAGAGTGACTTGATGTCAGCTCTTGTGAGTGTAACAGTTCCATCCTCGAACCCTTTTAAAGTTATTTGATGGGACGGACGGAAAGTATATTCTCCAAAGCAGCCATCACAAGATCCACTTACGGATCGTGCTAGGCCAACAACTTCGACCATCGGTAAATCCTGAGATAACTCTTTCGCTTCCTCCACAAGTGGATCATTAGTATCCAGAGAAGGAATAGAACCATTTAAAAAGCAGATTTCGCTTCCAATCTTGAAGATTTCGTGTTGGAGGTCGCGTACCTTCTCCATGTCCTGTTCACATAAATATTCTTCGTCCTGCAATAGATCAGCCTTAATGCGATAATTGTCAACCTGATCCTTATAGTGTTGGATGGTTGCCATCTTGCCCGCTAAAACTGCTTCTGGTCCCTGTTCTCTAAGCAATTCCTCTATTTCGTTGGCAACAATGGCCTTTTTTTTAGCGTCTGGTAGGTGCAGTGCCATTTGAAGATCCTTGATGTATTGCTCCGTAACTCTATCAGTCGAGCCGATCGCTTTTTCGTTTTTTGACATAGTTTTCCTGATTAGGCTCCGTTGAAGAGCCGGTTGTAGTTTGAGTTTGTTTTAATACTATTTAAATAAAGAAAGCATTTCGGTGAATGGCATGCGCTGGCTAACAAGCCTTGTTATTGAAGTATACCACTTATTGTAATGTTTAAAGGTATTTTCAATTTCGATTTTATTTTCAATATTATGATCGGTGGACATTGCCTCGATCACGTTGTGAATAAGCAGATCCTCAGGTGTTTTTGCCTCTTTGAAATTTTCACCAAAAAGTTCGTAAAATGCCTCTCTTCTGGCATTCTCATACAGTGAATAGTTTTTAGTAAATTCTAGCAATTCTGAAAATTCTTCGATCTTGAATGGCAAATCCTCGATTCCATCGGTCATCAGCAAAATTTCTAATTCCCTGTAAGGATCGAATGGAATACGGTTTCCATTCTCATCGTGCACCGGAAATTTATTAAATTCATCGAACAGGAAATCAAAATCATCCACTGAGAACTTCTCAATATACATTTTTAAGGCTTTTGCTCGTTTCAAAATGACATTCAGCTGATACTCTATTTTGCAATTGTTTACAAATAAGATAAGGCTGTTTTGACGGTGTTTTTCCGGAATTCTGTTTCCCAATAACCAACCATCCTGACTACGTATAATAGTATGTGCATCGACACAATCTTCAATTTTTTTTATCAGCAAGGATGGCCGTGGATTGATATTTTTTGACATAGTTCTTCTGTTAAGATTTTGCTGAAATCAGACTGATAGTGAAAAAAAACTTGGTTTTAAATTTAAAAAGGAGCGTTCGCTAGTGATTCCGACTCCTGGTAAACATTGCAGTTGTGCGGCATTTGAATTTGATCCGCAAATAATTCCGGCAACTTGCTTACAAGCCCAGTCCTCGCAGCTTTCGCAGGAAATACGCCTACACCCATTTTGTCACAAAAGTAAGTTTTAGCTTGTTGCTCGTGACCACCATTTGAATAGGATAGCGCCCTCTGCTCTAAAAATGCGCAACCAAAGCATTTAGTCACATTGACTGGATTAGCGGAACAGTACTTTTCGTGCTTTTCGCAAGCTGACTGAATTAAGTAGTGCTTTTTGCAATGGTCGCACCGGTGGACCTGTTGAGTTTTTGTTTTCATGATTATTGGTTGTAGTTTAATTTAAAAGCAAAAAAGCACTTGAAAATGGATCAACTATTTTATCTTGGCAAGGAGGATTTAACTTTACAAACTGTCTTATGAACTCACATCCCCGCATTGTCCAGCCGGTTGAAACGCTCACCCCAGTTGAATTATCAGATCGCCGAAAGTTATCTTTTAAAGGGCCCGTGTAGTGCCTTCCTTCATATTCCTCGAAGGTTAAAATCCAGACACCCTGCACCTTCTTTCCAGCACTCGTTTATCTTTAAGGTATTTGTGCAATGCATTTGGAGACTTAAACCCTAACTCAGTTGAAAGTATTGAGGTCCTAAATAAATCAGTGGATTGCAAAGCTTCATCATAATGCTTAACCTTCCGAGCAGACTTCTTTATCTCATTTGCCTGTAATTCATTTTGAATAATAAGAGACATCGGCTTGTGCTTGAATTTCAAGGCGTTTTAACCTTTCTTCCTTTACTGATAGGCAAGAGATATGATCGTATCAGGATTCAAAATTATATCTTCGGCTGATTTATCCCTGGAATAAACACCATGTTTTCTGAGATTCGGAACACTCTCTTTGAAAACCCATCTTCTAAAACTAATCGCCACCGGCTTATCTGATCGAAATATGACCTCATACATAGCTGGCTCATTTACTATAGTAGTTAATTGGTTTCTTCCCATAGAATCGATGACCTGAATCTGATTCACCCCATCCTGATCTAGCCTATTTTGAACTTTCGTAGAGGATGTTAATTCCATTGCTTTACATAAGTCTGGCAATACAAACCATGGCGCTCCAGTTTCATCTGTCCAAGTTCTAACTTCATTTTCCTTGAAGCGGAAAAGTTGTAATTCTTTCACGTTATTTATAATTAAAGGTGTGTGTGATGTTATTGAAAAATATGATACGCTACACTTTTGAGACTGCTCTTTTGATTGGAACAGGTGCCTCCATTACCTCAGATAATTGAAGCGTTTTGAATTTCCGATTCTGTAAGATTTAAGAAGGCCATTCTTCTCGCACTGCCAGAGTTACAGTAGAAACTCCAAAAACATCTCTGCAACGCGCTTTTGATCAATAAAGGTGTCCTTGTTAAATTGAACGCGAGCGCAGATTCGACGGGAGTTTTTGGTTGTTGAATCTTAAAAAAGCAGAATGGAGTGTATATCTGCTAATTGATTTTCTATTACATCGAAAGGATTTTCGTCTTGTTGCCATTTAATTATTTGTTATGGCTATGGCAACAAACTTAATATACATGAATGCACACCCACGAGTAGTTACTAGTAGTACATTTTAATGGATTTTACTTTTGTTTAAGCTTTGCATGGGATAAATCATTATGAATGTCCTCGAGTCCATCCAAATTATGTTCAAGAATTATCGCTCTCACAGCTTTCAAGGCTGCCTCTGCCCCCATTCTATTCCTTCTATTTGTTGCCAGCTTCATGTCAGTCACATAAGTTGATAATTTATCTCCGCTTTGCTTTCCGTGCTTTGTTGCTACTGCTTGCTTATTATTGGAGTTAATTGTAAATCCGGCATAATAGTAAAGTAATGCAATTTCTCTGTGCGAAAGCTCTAAACTGGGAATTTGATTAAAAATTGGGTTTGGCAATGATGTTGAGGCTATTTTGCTATTTTTCAGAAGTTTGCCGTCATTTTGATAAAACACCTGCTCGACATATGAATTTAACTCATTATTAATATCTTCCTTTGCATCCTCATTCGAGACTTCATGCACTGATTTAATGACATAATTATTTTTCAGCAATGAACTTTGCCTTTTTAAAGTTAAACCTTCAATTCTTTTTCTTAAAATCTTATTGGCTCCTTTCACTATGTCAATTAACTTTTTTATATCTTTTCTTATCGCTTTTGAGGTATCCGAGCGAAGCCTCGTGTTTATTGTATTGTTATAAGTATTTATCAAGGCAGATTCAAAACGCAGAAAGTTGTCCTGCTCATTTTCTAAATCCTCCAAATTTCCACTCTCGGAAACTCTAATAACTTGATCTCTGTATTTACTACTCCATATTTTGAAAGTCCTGATTTCTTCGGCAATTTCCTTGCTTCTCTCTGCTTTCTCTAAAACTGGATCTTTTCTAATTTCATCACGCAAACTTAGGGCGTCGATGTATCTTTTCAATTCATACGCCAGGACCAATTTGCCTGTCCTCAGTAGTAGGCTCCTGAATCTCGCGCATTTCCGGAGGATTATTTTTTATAAAATTCTTAATTTCGTCAGGATCTCCAATGTCTCCAAAGTGAATAGTATTGCCATTTTCTAATTTTTAGGGAATGATTTGTGACGTAAGATTGTGACCAATTATGGGATTAGTTCTTTGCTAGTCTTTTTATTATGATCAGCAATAGCATCTACCGCACCCGAACTATCCAGCTTCAAGTATTTTTTCAAATTCTCGTACAAGAGGAATGCCCCGTTGCCTTCATTATTAAATACGGTTCAACACCATCTAGGTACATATTGGTAGCAAAGCTCCGGCGAGCGGTATGGCTACTTAATTCGAGTATGCTTTTCAAATTTTTCTACCCTTAAAACTCGTCCAGCAATTAAATATCTGGTAGTAACCTCATCTTTATTCCGACAAGCTTACAAAGCTCCTTAACATATTCATTAAACTTTTGTTCGCTAATCGTTGGGAGAACATCCTGGTCTTGTCAAGAATTCTACTTACAACGGGATGTAAATTTGTTGATGGTGGTGTAGCGTTGCCTTTTTCAGGGAATACCTCGATAAAGTGATTTCCGGCTTCAGTAACCCTTATGTTCCTTTTATAACCTGTTTCCAATCTGAAATCCGAAAGCCGGTGTAACATCCTATTAAGAACAAATCCCTTACCCGATCTAATCTTTCATTATCGGTCAAATCCTTCTCTTCAATAAGTGCCAATTCTTTCTTATTCAGATAAACATCAACTGGATTTTCGGCAAGTATCTTCGCATCGTCTAGCCAATCTCCTATTGTATACAACTTGGCTTTTCGAGCTGCTTTAAGTAAAATTTTTAATTGCTTTTGATAGAACCCAATATTATTTATTCTCAAAATTTTTGACAAATGTCAGGTATGAGATATAATTATTCCATAACTCCTCAGACCAACTGTCAAAGGTCATTTTAATTCGTTCGTGCTCTTCAAACTCTAAGAGGCTATTTTTTGCAGTTCTGTATCTTTGTACAGTTTTAGGATCAGCCATCTTATTACCATCCAGCATCCGTTTTCCCGTTTCAAGATCACTAATGTAATTTTCAATGAAAGGAAAGAACCCAATTGCCTCTTCAATCGCTGGCGGGCTAAGATAATTATCGATATCTTGTTTAAGTCCTGCCTTTGTTAATTCCTGCTTTCTGGCCGTATATGTATTAGCGGTTGCATTTACAAAGTCAGCTAATTCCTTTAAGAAATTATTGATAGCATCTTTGTTAAAAACCTCAACAACGTTCTTAACACGGCTTTTTGTAAAGTCCCAGTGCTTAGGTAACACCTTTACCCCTGTTGGATAAATAAGTTGATCCTGGCCGAAGCGGTAGCCAAGGTAAATAATCTCAGATTTCTTAGTTTTCTCCGTAACCGGAAGAAAGCATTAGCCATACTGATTTAAAAATTGATCAGTACAAATATAAATGGTTACGCGTTAGGTTACGCATTTTACTTAATGAATACTACATTTATTTTAATGGCACTTAATTGCGTCAAACACAAAAGCGCCATCAATAGGCTTAAAATGAGCTTTTTTATTAGCTTTAAAGAACGTAACGAGTAACATTATATTAAATAGGTTACACCCCGGCTCCGGGTACAAATAGCTCTGATGATAAATCAGGGCTATTTTTTTTGATTCTTTCTTAAAATCAAAAATTCACTAAGTTCAATGAAGTCAAACTCTACCCATTTTAAAATATTAGCAGTTTTATTATTTTCTCTATCATGCTGCAAGAAAGAAGAGCCTAAAATTGTTCCAATATCCAATTACACGTCTTCCAGGTGTAAGATCTTATCCTTTACATATGGAGGTAATATGAATATTCTGACCAAATACAATTCAGATAATCAACTCATTGAGATTATCGAACCTAGGTGGCTACTGTCACCTTATGAATATAGAAGAACCTTCGAGTATGAAAATGGTGAACTAAAAAGGATCATAGTTCCTTCTGAAGATCCCGATCGCCTCCCTGTTCCAAATAAAAGCTACACAGAAGTTGAATATGAGTATGGCAAATATGGTATCGAAAAAATACATCGTTTTGGCAGAGCAGACTTCACTTTCAACAGGCCTGATAATCTCATGGAAACCGAACGCTTTGAATTTCAATATAATGGGAATGACAAGCCAGTAAGTATGACTTATTACGTAAATTTTGGCAGCACCGAAGATAAATTTATGCTTGGACTGAAGAGCAATTATGAATACGACAGCAACGGAAATTTATTAAAAGAAATTTCATATAAAGAAGCACTAGGCTCCGCCCCCGGTACTACAACAATGAATTATCTTTTTGATGATAAAATAAATACGATCAAACAACTAAATTATATATATTTTGGACCCGGATCAGGTGCTCAAGTTTTCTCCACCAATAATCTAATCAGCCAAGATATAGTAGGCTCTGATCAGCCCGGTACTACTATACCTTTCATTTTGAATTATGATAGTAAAAATAACGTAACTAAGTTCCCTTTTTCTTTTTCAAATGTTGTTTGGGATTGTCAATAGGGATTTTTGTGGGTCTTTGCCAAATAAAATGGTAGGCTTTTCGAAATCGTAGTTTTGAAACATAAGACTAATTTAAAATAATATATGTATAGCTACTATTAAACTTTTATTTGATTTAGAATCCGATAAACCTGAATCTTGACCAATCCTTCTAAGTTTAATAATCAAATCTGGATCCAAATCTTTGCCTTGTGCCCTCGCTACCTCAGATTCGTTATAAATTGAAATATTAAGAGTTCGATAATAACCGTCACTGTAATCATTATCATATTTTTTATCATAATAATCACCATTGGATGAATGTCTATGTATGACACTAAAGACATCTCCTAAATCAATTTTTCTGATATATTCTTAGCTAGTTCCTTCGATAGATAATCAATTTTTAGTTGACTTATATAAAAGCCAATAGCGATCCTTTAATGCGAAAATTAAGGCTTTTGAATGATCCAGAGGTATTCGGCACGTTCGCTTTTTTCTATTCAAAACTTACGAAACTTTATGCTCAACTTCACCCCAACAATTCAGATTGATCCATAACTATCCAATAAGTCAATCTCTGCTCTCTTAAACTAATATAGCACTGTTATTCCTTCAGATGCTGTGAATTGATATTCATTCCAATGAGTGAGATAAATACATCGGCTCAGTCTCCAAATCTAAAATAAAATGTAACCGTAGGTTCATTTTTAATTGCATTAATCGGCAGAAACAGGGAAATTGCGTTGGCAATTCCGCTTCCGGTTTGGGATCGGTTTGTAACAACCTCTCCCAACTTATGTTTAAAATTTTACGCGTTCTGTTTTTTTGTTTTTTTTCGTCTGCTACCTTAGCTCAAAGTCTTAATATAATAAGGGTCAATGCTGAAAACTATTGTTTAGGTACAGAGCTAAGTATTGACGTTAATGTTAAAGGCACGTTTTCATCGGGCAACAAATTTACCGTGGTAGCTTACCGCAACTGGAATGATCCCGCTCAGCGATGGGAATATCCTGCTGAACTTAAAGGCGACAAGCTTATCACTGTTTTGAAAGAACCTTCGCTTGCCAATTCCAATGACTTTGGCATAAGGGTGCTCACTTCCATCCCTCAAACGGAAACTGATGGTTACTATTCGATCAGGGCTTTAACAAAAGCGGCGGTGCGGCTGACAACTCAATGGGGTTACAAAGCTGACACGATCAATTCAACGGACCCGGTGACGCTGGCACTCATCGCCACGCCATCAACAAGTGGAACTGTTACATTAAACACTGGCGACAAGTTTGATCTGAATTATGTGACCGAATGGCCCGCACCATACCCAACCAACGTCACCCTTCCAAAAACAAAGGCAGGTACCTATTACATCAAAGAGGCTAGCAATGTCTGCGGTCCAATGGCCATAGAGGGTCAGGTAACTATCAAAGTCAATTCAATCGACTTCATGCCGGTTAGCATCAGCCCCGAACAGCCGTGCCAGGGTGGAGAGATTAAGGTAACTTTCAATACAAATGGAGGTGAATTTAACGTAAATACTAAGTTCCGCATCCGCTTTGCCACCGATAACATGTATATTGATTCTTATAAATATCTGGATGTTCCTGCAACTCTGACTGGTAAAAATCAGCTTACCGCCCGCGTGCCCGATAATCTTACAGAAGTAATTCAAAACAGTGGAATATACATTGGCATCCTTACCGAGAACCCATCTGCACTTTCTATCACCAAGGCACTAAAAATATATGTATATCCCAAACCTTCGTTTAATCTGCAAACACAGGCACCAGAGATTAATATAGGAGAGAGCAGTAGTCTTTCAGGAAATGTTGTGGGAATGCCTCCATTCAAGATCACGCTCACATCGGGTGAAGTGATGGAAAATTTTATAACGGTAAGCCCACAGAAAACGACTACTTATCAGGTAAAAACCTTTGAATCAGGATGTGGTGTCATTCAAAACCCGCCGAATGCCGCGGTGACAATTACCGTAAAACCCAGCCTGCTACTTACCGGGCCTGCATATACCAGTACGCCAAAAATATTTTGTGAGGGCCAAACCGTACGGTTGGGTTTGCGTACCAATGGAATCTCCCCCCAAACTACTTATTTAATGGAAGCTACTGGTTATACGCAGAAGATACATAAGTTTCAAGCCAGAATGGCAGGTGATTCTTTGGAATTTTTTATACCAAAAAACACAAACCAGGACCCCGAGTTTAACTATGGAGAAATCACAGGTATACGCGTCACATCTGCTAATCCGGTACTTTCTTCGCCTTATGTAAGCGTGAAGATTCAAAGTCCGCCGACCATGGTTATAGCATCTGATTTACAGCAAAGTGTACAATTCCCTTCCGCCATCCGACTGGATTTCAATCTCACCGGCGGGGCTCCCTACACCGCTGAACTAGCGAATGGTTCCATAGACACTTACGATTACCGGAACGTTTGGTTCGAGCAGTTTGTCAAACGGGACACTACTTTTAAACTCGCCAGACTTTCCAATGCATGCTTTATAAATAACAATCCACCTTCATTTCCTTTAAAAGTCGCAAACCCGGCCGGTATCACACCAAGCGTGTTTGCACGGCTAATCAAAAAACCTTACTGCATGGGTGATAGTGTAGAGGTGGAACTTGCATTTAACGGGCAATTTGATTCTGGTAACCAGTTTACATTATCTTATCTTCGGGATGCACAAAGCACAACTTATGCAATCCGGAATGTGACCAGGCCAGGCATTTATAAGGTGAAACTGCCCGTGCGAATGGACGAATCTTATGACGCCAGCTTACAGATCAGCTCCACTTTACCCAGGTTGGTTTCAGAAACCGAGCGATTTTATCTCGGTATACCTCCACGGACGCCAGCAATATCACCGGTTGCCAGAAAAGAATACCCCGAAAAAATGTACCTGGGCGCTTATCCCAGAGTTACTATTTATGGTAGCGCATACAGCCCGTTTGTTTATTCGGTGGATGGAATTGAAAGCAAGGTTATTTCTGACAACAACGGTATGTATAACGTAGAATTACCCTTGCAGAACGGCAAAATATCCGAATTCAAACTAAAATCCATAACCAATACATGTGGGGCATGGAATGGAGAGATCCTATCCTACTTTTATGGTATCGGGTATAAGATCGCCATTGATCCGGCTATATTTAATATATGGCATTGCGTGGGTTCCGATGCCGAAGTTCGTTTTTCATTCGAAAATGGCAAGCCCGTAGCAGGCACTAAATTCACACTCCAGATTTCTCCATCCGGCGATGCAGGCTCCTACACTGATGTAGCCACCGTCACCGACAGTCAGGTAATCAGATTTATAACCCCTGATGTGAAGGCGGGTAATTATTATACAAGAATTTATTCTTCGGACAATATCTATTCCGAAACAAAAAACATATCGATTGGCCAAACGCCTACGGCAGCGCTGGTAAGCAATTATCCAACACAGGGTGCTACCAACGTTACTGTCGATTATGGCAAACCGTTATATCTGACAGCTGACCTGACAGGTAATGCACCCTTCGGCATTATTTATAGTGACGGTGAGCAACAGCAAGTAACAAGCAATTACAATTCTTATGCGCCAGTGATTACTGGCACTAATACCTTTTCCATTACCAAAGTCTGGAACTCATGCGGTTACGGTACAGCTAGCGGAACAGTGAATGTAAAGGTCAAATCTACATTGGTCGTCAGCAAATTTCCTGCAAATGCCGATCCGACGATCTGTCCGGGCCAGAAAATCCAGCTTGATTTTTCGGTAAAAGGGCCTGATTTACCAGGGGACACCTACCTGGTTTTCTCCATAAGGGGCGATAAGGGAGCAGTTGTCAAATTGGATTCAGTCAAAACTTTAACAGGACGAATTCAACTCACAATACCCAATAATATTACTGGCGAGATATTTTTCATAAAAGCAGAAATTACATCTCTTCAACTTTCAGAAACCATTGCCTATCAATCATATGCTACACCGGACATGACATTGATTGGCGACAATATTATTACAGCCGGCGAATCCACCAAACTGTATGTCCGTTCAAATTCCACGTTTGCCTACAACACCACGTTTGAACTTTCCGACGGAAAATCTTATCCAAACAACGCTCCATTTCCGGGAGGTATTACAGAGATAAAAGTATCACCTTCAACAACTACTACCTATTCAATAAAACCGCTACAAAGTGCTTGTGGCTCTGGTAAAGTGTCGGGCTCGGCCACGATAACTGTACAACCGAAACTTGCTCTATGGCTGTCTTTACAGCGTGTTGAGGGTTTACGACGATCTAATTTCTGCAACTCCGACACCCTGCTGATTCAATTTTACATCAATGGAAACCCAGGAAACAATACAGATTATGAAGTACTGCTTTCTGACAGCACTGGTAAGAACTTTGTTGCTATTCCTACTTTTGGGCAGTCTTCGCCAGTTACAGCTATAATCCCGTCGGGTCTCAAAAAATCTGGCTTTTACCGTCTACGCCTCAATTCAAAAGATCCAAAGGTAAGTGGCAGTACTTATGCGGAAACGTTTAGCATTGGTGAGCGGGCGAGGGCGAAAATACTTACCCCGTCTGTTTTGTACCAGGCTGGACAATCGGTCAATATAGTAATCGGCTTTGAAGGCAGCACCCCTTTCTATTATCGTTTTGGCGATGAGAATTTTTCCCAATACCGTTCGGCAACAAAATATTCGGATACCATAAGGCTGGCACCGACGACTCCATTGGCTACCTATAAGATCTCGCAGGTATCTAATGAATGCGGGACTGGCAAAGTGGACGAACCGTCGTCACTCAGGATCGAACTGATCACAGCCACGGAGCCCGTTGGAGAAGCCATTAGTTTTGGACCCAATCCTACCACCAACACTTTAAACATCCAATTTGAAGCAGCGGCTGTTCGAAATCTCGAAATTATAAATTTGGCCGGACAGACAATTTCCACGAGAAGATCAGTCGAAAAAAATACCACCATTGACCTGTCGGCATTCCCGGCCGGAATATACCTTTTGCAAGTCAGGAAAAAGCAAATTTTGACAACTTACCGTATCGTAAAACAATAAAACTCACCAAGGATTCTCTTCCAAATGAAATTTAAAACTCTGCTGCTGGCAGGACTATGCCTGCTCAGCTATGCCGCAATCGGACAGGTTTCAACGCCGCAGGTTGTACCAACCAACAATTATGAAAACCGGCTATGCTCCAATACCAGGGCTAAAATACCTGTACAAATACAAGGCAAGTTTAACGACAGTAACCGGTTTTTCGTAGAGCTCTTATCTAACTACGATAACAAAGTGCTGACTACGTATGAGGCTGTACTTGAAAACGGATACCTGGTTTTTGACATCGGGGGCGATGTAGCAGAAACTGATAACCGCATCAACTACCGGATATCAACAACCAGCCCGGCTACTAAAACCGGCTCATATTCAAATTATTGGTTCACCCGAGGACAGATTTCCATTACCCGTCCTGCCGGCGATTCTGATACGCTGAATTCCGGAATGAGTTTTGTTTTGAATGTAAATATGAGTGCCAATAATCCCATAACCGTCACGTTCAGCGACAGTTCTGTCAGGGAAATTTCTCCCTCATACTATCAGCCCGCAATCAGCATGATCGCTTCTAAGTCGGCCGATGTTTTTATCGTCAAAGCAGTGAATAGCTGTAATGTGCCAGTTCCATTTTCAGGAAAGATTCCTCTGACCATTAATCCCATATCAATTACCCCGGTTAAGGTGAATAACGTGACCGCGTTATGTGAAGGCAATGAGATCGAACTCAAATATGCAGTTTCAGGAGGCTCCATTCCGCAAACTGCTACATTCAGGCTACGATTTTCCAGGCCCTATCCTGGTGCGAATGAAATGAAGACATTTGAAGTAACCGCTACAAAAAAATCGGATGGGGTTCTTGTTGCAAGAATCCCGGAAAAGATAACGACTTATTCTGGTCTTTTTGACATAGCAGTGCTGGTAGATAAGCCCGGATTGGTCAGTTCATACCTCAAATCAGTTACTATTAATGAAAAGCCGGCAGCTTCGTTTCGCAGCCAAAGTGACTCCGTACGCATTGGCGAAGCGTTTTCAATGTGGTTGAATGTTTCCGGACCCGAACCCTATACCGTAGAATTGAACAACGGCACCTCTTACACTTTAGATGGAAATCGTAATATCAATGTTTACCCACTTCAAACGGAAACCTTCTCAATACGCTCATTGCGCACGGCTTGCGGCCTGACAACCGACCTTCCAAAACAGACCGTTGTAGCAACGCTTCCGCCAGGTATTACTATCAACGCTTCCCCTGATCAGAAATGGACAATCTGTGAAAATCAAAAGCTGCGCCTGCCTTTTTTAACAAATGCCACTTTGAATACCAATACAAAAATTACCGTGGAAGGCCGTACCTCTTATAATACCACCTACCAGTTTGAGGCGAAAATTGTGAATGACTCGATAGAATTCCTGATACCGCATTCACCGGCTGAATGGTTCGATCAAGGGTACTTCAATATCAAATCTTTCAGAATAAAAACGTCCAGCCCCACACTTATATCGCAGTATAAATCCGGTTTCAATATCCGGGGTATCCCAAGGGTTGGCTATCAGACCAATAAACCCGGCACACTGGCCGGCCCCCAATATTACGAATATGCGCTCTATGTATGGGGAGGCACACCATATACCGTAATTGACAACGACAACGCGAGGAGTTCGGCAGATTATGTGCAGATGGCGCAGACAATCTTTGTTCCTGCTACCGGCACTTATGGCCCCAAAAATATAGAAAACGGTTGTTATTCCAACAGTAATCTGACCAGACTTAATCTAACAGTAAATCCATATACCAGTCAGGCACCAGCAATTGTAGTACATCCACCTACGCAAAAATACCTTTGCGATCCTGATAGCGTGGAAGTGTATTTTGAAGCATTTGGGAAATTTGAGGAGGGTAATGAATTCCAGATTACCCGTTGGGATTATTCGGAAGCTCCCTGGCTCACTGTCAGCAAACCGGGACGTTATAAAATACCTGCTTCCTTATTCAGCGTACCCGGATATATAAACATCCAGGTTAGGGCCACCAAACCAAAGATTGAAGCCAATTCGGGTATACCAGTAATTATCGACAAAAAACCTGCTTTGCTCTATCCCGACGAGCTGGGAGGATCAACCGCCCAGCAACCCAGGCAGTTTGGTTTAGACCAAATTCCGTATATACATACCCAGCTCAACAATTATTCACCCTATACGGCTGAATATACAGATGGCGCGAAAGATTATCATTTCGTGCAAGTATTACAGTATGATTCCTTTGTCCCCGTGATGCCCAAATCCAAAGTAACAGCCTACACCCTCAAATCTCTGACCAATGTCTGCGGTACTACGGAAGTTAATAAAACGGTCTATCTCTACTGGATCGGGTACCAGCTTTCCATGAAGTACTTCTTGGAAAACAAGACATACTGCACCGGACAGGAAATAGTGGTTCCGTTCAATGTTGAGCAAGGCGGTGCTCCGACAGGCACGACATACAGCCTCCAAATTGGAAGGGTGACTGGCGGTTATACGACAATTGCCTCCAACAAAACGCTTTCAGATTTCAAATACACCATCCCTGAATCGATGGAGGGTGAGTATTATGCCCGCATAGTTACCGATGATGGTATTGAATCTGGTGGAAAAAGATTTTTTGTGAATAAAACGCCTACTGCTACGGTTACACTCAGCAACCAGTTATCATCTGAAATCGACTACGGTCAATCGGTATATATTGACTATAACCTGGCCGGCGGAGGCCCCTGGGAAATAATTCTGAACGGACTGGGCAACGTTTCAGCCACTTATTCACCGTTCACTCAGTCGTACACGCCAGCCAAAGGAATGGTTTTTCAGGTAAATTCTATCAGTAACCAATGCGGATACGGAACAGCATCGGGGAGCATTACAGTTCGGGTAAAACCGAAAATAATTACATTTCAACCTGAAAAGGCCAATTTCTGTAAAGGAGAAAGTATTGCAGTAAAATATCAGATTGGAGGCGATATTCCCTTTGGAGAAAAAGTCGGGTTCTATCTCAAAAATACAAACGGAACCAAATTCGAACTTTCGGCGGTGAATGCGATCCAGGGTGCTTTGTCACTTACAGTACCTGCTACAATTCAGGGAGGGTCTTATGAGCTCGTTTGTTATATCACCGGTTCCGACATTTTAGAATCACGGCAGATCTATATTTCTAAAACACCGGATATTGAATTGATCGGCAATGCAACGATCAACCCCGGCGAATCAACATTTATAATGATCAGGTCATCTACTGATGGTGATATGGTATTGGATATCACATTTTCGGACGGTACAAAAAGCACCTTCGCAGCATGGGAGACCGGTTCATATACTTATATTCCTGTAAGCCCGACCACTACTACTACCTATTCCATAATCTCCGCAACAGGTAACTGTGGCAATGCCAAAACCACCGGAAGTGTGACCATAACTGTCAATCCACCTTCTTTAAGAACTGTTCGCGTTACAGGTGTAAATAAAATTAGCCCATTTTGCGAGAACGATACGCTGCTGGTTTATTATTCCACAACAGGTACCTTCTCTGCGGGCAATCAGTTCACAATTCAGTTCTACGACAGCCAGGGCAAACTTGTCAGTTCCCTGCCAACGACAGGCAAGGAGTCGCCTCTTCGGATTATTATCCCTGGCGGCTTTTTAACTACTAACTCCTACCGGATAAGGATTGCCTCAAGCGATGCTAATACAGGCTCCGGCGATTATTCGCAGATAGCCATGTTCGGCACAAAATCCAATGCCTCTTTTGCCAGCAATTATGCAACGATCGATAACAAAGGAAATGCCAAAGCAGTTGTGCTGCTCACAGGAACCGGTCCCTGGCGATACAATTATGGCAATGACCTCGGTGCTATTCAACGGTACGCCACTGTTACCCCCGACACGCTTCTCATAGCCAGTAAAGAATCATCAGCCTATTTCAAATTACTGTCTGTCAGTAATGGCTGCGGAACAGGAACGATCCGCGAACCGTCAACAATCCGGGTGGAGATTGTCCTCGGCACTGAGGAACCAAACCAGAACATAGAACCATTAACATTTGGGCCCAATCCAACCAATGGCCGGGTATTGATACATTTCAGGACCAGCTCAAAAAGACAGCTTGCCTTATATAATATCACCGGCGTTCTGATCTGGACAAAAGTAATTTCAGAATCTGATCCGGAAGTCAATATGCAGCAATATGCTTCGGGAAGTTATCTGCTGAAGATACTGGATTCGAAAGGAGAACAAACTTTGAGGATTGTGAAGGAGTAACACTGGCATCCGGCACCACAGGCGCAATCAACGTGTTGCTACCGGCCTTGCTGTTATTTTAAATTCGGCATAAATTCAGGTTTATGCCGGATTTTTCGTTAATTAAATATAATAATTTACATTTTCTCAAAAAGGCTTCCTACCCAGCACCTTCTTCAATAAACCCTTCACCAGTATCGGCAGAGTAAAATTATGACTGATGGCATACCGCGAATTTCCTGTGTTGATCGTTTCGATCGGTTTGCCGTTATCACTATGTTGCACAACATCTCCCGTAGCAATGTTGATTACTCTTCTTAAATTAAGGTCATTGGAAAACATATCTGAGGATCGGGGAGAATAGTAGGTGCATCCTTCAAAATAATAATGATTGACCTGCGACCAGCGCGTTGCACTATCTCCTTTAATAGGCATTCCGCCATGCACGAGATTTGACGACCAGATCAGTACATCACCTTTCTGCAAGTGAATTTCCTGCCGCTGATAGCCCTTTGCATCCATAAACTCCTCCATAAAATCTTCATATTTATGATATTCAGCATAATTCTTCTCTGCTTCAATGCCTATATCAAAATAATTGAATTCTTCCTGCCGATGTGATCGCGCGTAGTAAAATAATGGTCCGTTATTAGCATGGGTCTCTTCAAGAGCAACCCACACACCACACATATACCTGGCTGGAATACTACTAAAATGGATACTGTCTGAGTGGGCACGCTGTTGAGTCCCAAACTTAAAATTCAACGTTTGAAATGGAATTGGCTCCCGGTCATATAACATTTTCAGCACATCCAGAACCTGTGGTGAACTCGCTATTTCCCGTACACTATCATATTTCTTCCATAAATCCTGCTGACGAATCGGCTCTTGCCCGATTTTATCAGGATACTCTCCTTTTATATCCAATAGCGTCCGATCAATTAAATCATGACTGACCAATTGCCGTAATACAATAAAACCTTCGTGGTGAAAATGATTGGCAATATCCCTTTGTTGGTCCGACAAACTTTTTTCCAAAATCAATGTGTTAAAAAATGGAGACTCAACCCAAGGCAAATTAATTCTGTGCGCAATAGAAATATTTTTCATGATTTCTGGTGTAACAGTTAAGAGGGGGAAAAAAATTTAAGGGATAATTAATATGGATTACTTAATTTATCTTTAGGTTTCACATCACTTGTCGAGGTACTGATCAATCTGATCCAGAACCTCTTCTCCGTATTGTTTGTCAAACTTGCGGGCGAAAAACTTGTCAGAGGTTAACATCGACGGCAATTCGTCCATTGATATGGGTGCCGTGTAACTCCCTGAAGGTCTGTCCCACTGCATATACGTCAAACGTTGGTTAGCTATCTTACCCCGGTCTGCATCAGAAGCGTTTAGTAATATAGTTTGAAACAGGAATTCTTCGGGCACATAAGTGGTTCGAAAAAATTTAAGGTAAGAAGGATTTAAGCGACAAAAATCAAGCAAATATCGCACCGCTTCCGGTTTTAGCTGAAACCAGTTTGTCCCGAAAAACAATTGATGCCCCATAGGCATTTTCCGTGGTAAAGGAAACAAGCCGCTCAAATTTAAAACAGCGTTAAAAACCTTTCGTCTTAATATATCGGGATTGGGATGCGGATATTTGATAGCATGATGTCGTTTGACAGACAGATAATATTGTTCAACCCGCTCAGTAATATGCGGCGAATTATCTGTAATCATAGAATGGTCCATGATCGTCTGATCAACATGTTCCGCAAACCAGTTCTGGATTTTCTCATTGGTTACAATGGGATAGTCCTGCCCACTAAGCGTAAGGATGAAGTCAGGCTCAGGACTTTGTTTCAGAATGGTCTGAAAGCTGGTGAGATAAGCATCAGACAAAGAGAAGTTTCCCCAGGAAACAGGTTTACGTTTTGACAGCCAAATAACCTGATCCGAAGGTATTCCATAAATTGCCGACTTAAAAAGATTGATATCTGCCTTACCATCAACATAAATATAAAAAGTGCTGGTTGGATAGTAAAGCCTTTTAAGTAAACGGGCCAGTTGAGGCGGATCTTTATGCACAAAAATAAGGTAAGCAAGCCGTAGTGGTTGAGCCATCGAGGTCAAAAAATATTAAGATTTGCAAAACAACTTATGCAGTAACGGAGGAGGGTTGAAAACGTTCAAGGATCAATAGAATATTTTCTAGTGAATATTCGAATTTTTATAACCCAAAGTAGACAAAAAAAATAGCAGAAAAAAAACCGTTAAATAATAAACAGAAGCTGTTAAACAAACATTCTTTTGCCAGAAACCCAGACAAATTTGCAGCAGGTTATTAATAAAAATTAACAGTTACAATTCTGCAAAATGTTTGATTCTATTAACTTTACAAAATGAATAAAAACCTCGAATGCCAAGTTGCAGGATTCCAAAGCTCCGCTATAAAATTGAAGGGCTTTAAAGTCCACCAGATAAGCGGACCCTCCTACCCTAAACTTTTTTATGCCAGACGAGACTATTACAAAATTGTTTTGGCGACCGGGCATTTTAATATTTGTTATGGCGACCAGACATTTAATATCAATGATACTTTCCTGTTTTTTGGTAATCCGCACATTGCTTATTCCAATGAACATTTATCGCCCGAGCAAAATGGATTCGCCTGCGTATTTACAGAGCGCTTTATAGGAAACAGAGAACGGGCCGACAGCTTATTGAACACTTCCCTATTTCGTTTTGACGGCATACCCATAGTACCGCTGAATAGTGAACAGGCAACATTTATCAAATCCATTTTCGAAAGAATGCAAGCCGTATATAACGGTGAATATGACAAAAAAGCCGAAATGCTCAGAAGTTGTATAGATATCATCATTCATGAAGCATTGCGTATCCAGCCTCAAATTGAGATTAAAGAAAAAAACGCCGCTACAAGAATGACCTATTTATTTATGGAATTATTGGAAAAACAATTCCCGGTAGAAACCGCCGCAGATCCTTTGCGGTTAAGGACTGCCCAGGATTTCGCTGAAAATCTGACTGTTCATGTCAACTATCTCAACCGCTCCGTTAAGGAAATTACCGGCAAACCCATATCCGTACATATTGCCGAGCGTATTGTCTCCGAAGCAAAAGCACTCTTGCAACATACCAACTGGAGCGTAGCAGACATTGCCTATGCTTTAGGTTTTGAGTATCCCAGTTATTTCAACAACTATTTCAAAAGGATTACTGCACTTACCCCAAACGCTTTCAGAAAAAATAAAGAGAAAGTATGAAAATCATAATTTTCGGTTTGATTCTCTCTATTCAGAATGGCCGTTAAAGGGGAGCTTTGTATTACAAAACAAACGAGACAATCAGCCATAAACTGCTGGCCGTTTCTTAAACTTTTATAATACAAATCCATGAAACAAGTAGAATCAATTGAAACAGAGATTACCAGAGCTGCCAGTGATAAACCAGCAAATATTCCCACTCCTGTTTTGTCTGTCAGCCCTATTTTATTATCAGCACCTGAACGTGGCGAAGCAATTCAGCTCCGGGTTTCTGCTCCGGTGAGCGGCAGCCAATTGCCCATCATTATCTTTGCGCATGGCTACGGTTCTTCACTTGACGGTTATGCACCACTTGTAAATTACTGGGCTGCCAACGGTTTTGTTGTCATTCAGCCAACTTTTCTAGATTCACGAACACTGGCTATCAGTCCTGACGATCCCCGCACACCGTTAATCTGGAAATTCCGTGTTGAAGATATGAAGCAAATCCTTGATCACATGGACTTTATTGCAGATTCTGTTATTGGACTTAAAGGTCGTTTGGATCACAACAGCATTGTTGCAGTGGGCCACTCCTTTGGTGCGCAAACAGTCGGAATGCTATTAGGCGCACGTGTTATCAATCCCGACGGAACTGTTGGCGAAGATCTGTCCGATTCCAGGATAAAGGCTGGCGTATTGCTGACACCGGCAGGAAAAGGAGGCAGCGACCTGACCCCGTTTGCTGCTGAGCATTTTCCGTTTATGAATCCGGGTTATGCCGAAATGACAACGCCATCGCTTGTGATTGCGGGTGATAAAGATATTTCCCCTTTGACAATTCGTGGGTGGGACTGGTTTACGGATGCCTATACTATGAGTCCGGGTGCTGAATGGCTGGTAACGTTGTTTGGTGGAGAACATTTGTTAGGTGGAATTTCGGGATATCTGGTTACTGAAACCAGCGACGAAAATCCTGAACGTGTCGCCGCAGTACAGCGACTTACGCTTGCTTACCTCCGCACTGCACTTAATCCGGGAGATTCTTCCTGGGAAGAGGCACGGAAACAACTTAATGACAGCACCAACCCGATTGGCATAGTTGAAGGGAAACAAGGTTAAAATCATAAGTTTCGATATTTAAAAATGGCTCTGGCGATATGTTGGAGCCATTTTCTGTTAGTGCAAAAATTAAATATCCAATTTTTTCAAATAATAAATTCACATTAAATCAAATACATATCCAACCCTTTCCCTTTAAATTGAGTCCTGATTAAGCCACTCATCGCTCATTTTATGAAAAAACTGATCCTCCTTAGTTTATCTGTATTTTGTTTAAGCAGTTGCTGGCCATTTTTTCAACATGAAAAAGATGGCAAGTTTCTCGAAGAGGTTGTCCGTCTCGATGACTTTAATTCTGAGTTTGATGATTACAATTCTGACATACCATCAAACCGGTCTGGCTCAACGCATTTATTATTTTCTTCAAAAAGAGAGAAAAAAGATCTTTTTAATCTTGTTTATTTAAGAGGAGATTTTAGCTACGGTGATAGGCTGGAATTAAAGCCACATGAAAATGGCGGAGGATATAACTACCAGGAACCTTACGCCGGCGTGCAATTTCTAATACCCCGCGCAAACGGAAATTTTAACGTCCTTGGCCCAAAGTCTGTATTGTTCAATATGGACTTTGGGTATTCAGGAGAAAAGAACGAGCTGATGTTATTTTACGCAGACGATTCTGAGGGTAATCTGGAAATAAAACATCTGACTTATGAAACTGATCCACAACCCGAAAAGTTTGACATTCTCAATTCAGATAAGGATGATGCATATCCGACTTTTTCTAACAATGGAGATAAGATCTATTTTTGTTCCAACCGCGGGGGAAATTTCGACATTTATGAAGTGACCATTCCGAGAACAAGCGCTGAGTATGTTACAAGAGAAAATCTTGTTCACCCAAAAGATTACAGCATAAGAAAAATGGATGAACTTTCCAGTCCTTATCAAGATAAATGTCCTTATTTATTAGACGACACGATGGTTTTTGTTTCGGACAGACCTGGTGGAAAAGGGGGTTTTGACATATATACTTCCAAATTAACAAACGGAAAATGGTCGGAACCGGTGAATGCGGGCGACCGGATAAATACACAAAATAATGAGTACCGGCCCGTTTTACCTATGTTAGGCGGCTTTACGTACAGGCTCATGATTTTTTCCTCTGACCGTCCAGGCGGAAAAGGCGGTTTTGATCTTTATATGACCGGACTAGACAATAATTTTTGAGAATCATCTGTATAGCTTTACAGGCTACACTATCGCTTGGTAATGCTAATTAACCGGAAATTTAAGCACGAAAACCCATTGGTGTAAAGGAAGTCTGCTTTTTAAAAAAATTGGAGAAGTTGGCCAGGTCATCAAATCCTAATATATATGCGATTTCTGAAATATTCCAATCGGTCTGTTTTAGCAAGATCTTTGCCTCCTGTGCAATTCTGTTACGGATGAGCGCTGTTGTTGTGCTTCCGGTTGTTTCTTTAAGCACTTTGTTTAAATGATTCACGTGCACCGCCATTCTGTCGGCGTAATCCTTTGCAGCCCGAAGGTTAAGTCTTTGTCCCTGCGATTCCAAAGGAAACTGCCTTTCCAGAAGCTCGATAAATAGTGAAGAAATCCTGTCAGACGCATTTTGTACAGAGCTAAGCGAAGAAGCAGGCTGCAATTTTTGCCCGAAATGAATAACTTCCAATAATAAATTGCGCAACAGGTCATACTTATAAACATAATCGGTTTGCAGCTCTTTGAACATTTTTCTGAAAAGATATCCCAGTTCCTCCGATTGCTCTGAGGTGAGTTCAAAAACAGGAAGTTCACCGGGACGAAAAATCGGCAGATCATCCAAAATTATCCCGGCTCTGTTTTTAGAAAGAAAATCACCGGTAAAAATACAAAACAACCCAGTCTGGTTATCGTCTTCCGGTATCCAGTGATACGGTATTTTAGGTGTTGCAAAAAGCAACGCACTTCCATTTATATTGATAACCTTATCGGCATACTCCGCCCTGTTTTTACCTTTTAGAAAACTGATTTTATAATATGACCTTCGGTTGTAAGGCATAACACGCGTTCCTGTTTTTTTATCAAACAGTTTTTCAATCTCAAAGACATTGAAATGACCTGTTTCTTTCGAAATACCTTCCGGAAGTGTGGCAGTGGCTCTTTTGTAAAAATCATTAATGGACGCTGAGGCCATAGTCTGCTAGTCAATAATTTGTTGGACGAGCGTTTCATAACGGTCATCGTGAAGTTGGCCGGAAAGCCAGTCGCGGATTATAAACTTAAAAAACAGCATGGGTGCCTCGTGCTGATTAATGGCGGTTTGAAAATAATTCAAAGCCTTATCCACATCGCCAACGCAGGCATGTACTATACCCATATCATAATTAGCCACCACCTGGGTTTTACTTAATGATGTCATCTGGGTGAGTATATCCCAGGCACTTTCCCTCTCGTCGGATAAGCCGAATAAGGCACCACAGGCACTAAGCGTAATTCCGTTGTAATTGAGTTCAAGGGCAGTTTCCAGTGCTTCCTGGCTTTCAGGATAGTTTTTCAAGGTGATCAGGTTTAAACCCGTGATCATATATCCACCCCAGAAAGACGGTTCCAGTGAGACAAGTTTTCTTCCCTGGGCAACGGCTTTATCAATATTTCCGGCTATCCAATATACATAGGCGGCATAGAAGTTGTTGATCAGTGAAAACGGTTCAAGCGACAAAGCCTGGGTTACGTGTTCTTCTGCCTGGGCGAGACTGCCCGTCAATGCCGAGTATAGGGCAAATTGGATGTGCAATTCAGCCGCGTTCCAGTTTAATCCCAATGCTTTTTTAAATGTGACTGACGCATTTGTGAAATCCCATTCATATAACATTTGCATCCGGGCCATTGCAAGGTAACTTTCCGCAATGCTATCGTCCAGTTCCAGTGCTTTTTCGGTTGCCTCTTTCATCAGCGGCAAAGCGTTGGCTGCCGGAAGAAGGCGGTAAAACCACATGTTCAGATAACAGGAAGCGATACCTGCATATGCGATCGCATAGTGCGGTTCCAGTTCAATAGCCGACTGGAAATATCCGATCGCTTTATTGAATTCATCTGCTCCCGCAAATTTGTTATGATAAAACCGGCCATGTAAATACAATTGGTATGCCTCAGGATTATTGGTATATCTTTTGAAAGGCGTTGCCTGTCCGGTACCCAGTAATTGTATTTTTATTTCTTTCAAAATCGCAAGTGCAATCTCATCCTGAATGTCAAAAATATCAATCAGCTCTCTGTCATATTTCTCGGACCAGATTTGATATCCGTCTTCTACCTTGATCAGGTTAGCTGAAATTCGCAGTTTATTACCCGATTTTCTGATACTTCCTTCCAGAATATGATCAACATTCAATTGCGCACCAATCAACCTGATGTCCTGGCTTTTACCTTTAAAAGTAAAAGAAGAAGTACGCCCAGCGATCTGTAAATCAGGCACATGGCTCAATACATTAATAATTTCCTCAGTTACGCCATCGCTAAAATACTCCTGCTCCGGATCATTGCTCAAGATTTAAAAAAGGCAAAACAGCAATGGATACTTGTTGAGCGGTTGATCTTTTATTTTTTTCCATGACAGACTGGTTCCTGAAATCGTTTGGCTTGATTCTGAAAGCCCTGGAAAATATTGGCTGATATTCTGAGGACTTCCGATGACCACAAGATACGAAATTTACGAAATCCTCATAGTGCATAAACGTTTTCGGCGAGCGTATTCCATTCCTTATTCATTCTTTTCTGCCACCGGAAGTCATTTTTCATTCAAGTTGTGCTGATCCTTTTTGCTTTCTGTAAGGTGTTTTGAAGAAATCCCCAACTACCTGATTAAAGATATCCTTATATACCAAAAGCGTTGAATGCCCCGAATTTGGCAATATCCACAAGTAAGATTTAGGAATAGCTTCGGCGATCACCATGGTATGTTTCGGTAAAATCACATCATGGTCGCCGCCAATAACCAGCGTCGGACATTTTACATTTTTCAGATCCGCAGTGCTGATATGGGGATTGTAAATCATAAGATTCAGCAATTTTTCCTGTGCTTTAACCACAGAAGTTTGCTGCACCTGAGAAAGGCTGTCCTTCGCGGCCACGATCATTTTTACAAATTCAGGCTCAATAGCCGTAGTATCCGGCCATAAATTTGCCCCGGTAATGGCCAGTTTTCTTACTTTTTCAGGATGCCTTATAGCCAGTAGAATACCGTCTATGCCGCCGTCACTCCAACCTACCACATTACAGGAATCTACATTCAGCTTATTTAGTAATTCATTAAGATCATCCGCCATCATTTCATACGACAACGAATCTGCCGGATCCGCTGATTTTCCCTGCGCACGACTGTCGGCAACAATTACTTTATAGTTTCTGGCAAAATAAGGAATCTGATTTTTGAAGTTTTCTATGGAACCTCCATTGCCATGGATCAGCAACAGAGGTTTTCCATGACCATAAATTTCATAATACATCTTGAAACCACGAATGTCTGCATATTTACCTGCTTTTGTATTATTGCCAAACAATACCTTGGCAGGAGAAGTTACCGGAAGTGTAGGCTGCGCAGATGCGCTTTGCATATAGAGCATGCAGGCCAGGTAATAAAGCAGTTTGTTCATCATCTTAGACGCTGGGTTTGTTCCTTTATATACCTGTATAACCGGGACTGACCTGTACCAAGTTCCTGGCAAATTTCATCGATTCCAAAGTCTGAATTACTTAAATTTCTATTATACAAGCAAAATAACTTAAATTCAGCATTCTCCTGACCAGTGTGATTAAAATTTTCAGCTAATATTATTAAACGTATTTTGTTGAAAATTAAGGCAAAAAAAAAGCCCCGGAATTTCCGAAGCTGTTTCTAAACCCTCCTCTATCCAAACCTTTTCAGGCATGGACATATTACTTACGATACAAATCGAAATTTGGATTTAGCGAATACAAAAAAAAATAAAAAATTTCTAATTGCTCAATGTATCCATAGACTTATTGAATAAAAAGACGACTGTATCTCCGAAACTTTAATATAAGAAAACTTAGAAGCTCCTCTTTATTCTGATCATAAAACATCTTTTCTTCTTCCGTACCAATTAAAGAAAACGATTGTTTGTTTTGCGGCTCCTGAATAAAATGGAAATCAATAGTTACTTTAAAATCTGTATCCGTTTGCTCATCAAAAACCAGTTGCTCACGACGGATCTCATCAATGTGTATACCAATTTCATTATATTTCGACTGGTCGAATGCTGAATAAAATCGTTTGTAAAAGGCTTCAATCGCCAGTGAAAAATCTCCGCTCTGTGCCGTGTGCAGTTTGAAAAATATCCGAACGAAAAAAGCTAAGCAATTCTTCTGGAGTTGGTTTATTCATGAAAAAAAATTTGCCTCAACGTAATAAATCGATCATAAATTTATTTACGCTGATTGGATATGCAAGTTTTTCCTACTTCATATTATCCAAAGTCATATGGATATTTTAAATAAATCAGCAACAAAGGCACGATCAAAAACGGTATTTCAATCAGTGCCGGCTTAATTTCATTAACGTTCAAAAACATGGCCATCAGAAATACGATTACAAAAGCATTCAGTAAATTTCCTATTAAAAATGTTTGGGGAGCTAAAATAAGAAGACCGCCCAAAATGCTCAAAACACCAATAGTTTTTACGGTAAGCGGACTAATATTCAACTTATTAAATAAATCTGCCTCAGGACCTGTGTCACCTGGTTTGATGTGGAGTGCCTGCCAGCCATGTTTGAAGCCCATGTAAGCTGTGAATAAAATAAGTGCTCCGCTGATTAATTTGATGATCATGTCCATTTTGTTTTTGGTTTCACAAAAATAGGCATAGCCAGGAGGTTACTCTTTGCTAAAAACAATCCAAAACTTATAAAATTCAAATTAATAAATGGTCCATGGCAGCTAACCAGGCTATACTCCTTGATCGAAGAAGCGTGGTTTGCAGGCGCATCATTAAAGTTTCATCACAAATTTGCCAGAGATGCTGAAAGTTGATTATATTTAATAAAATATTTTAAAATATCCCCTGAACCAAATTTTATATATGAAACAAACCTTTTTGCTTCTCACTTCTATTTATTTAACCATTGGTCAGACACTTCTGCCAGTCGCTGGCAAAAGAGGCTGATGCATTTGTTGTTCAATGAAAAATCAGTTTCTGATGAACAGCAAAAACCACTTCCGCGTATTGGTATTGTTGGCTTGGCTATTGAATCAAGTACTTTTTCACCGGCGCGTACGAATGAAGAGGCTTTTCATCCAAAACGTGGTGACCGAGATTTTTACATCCTATCCTTTTTTCTCTCCTGATTCTATTCTTCGTAAAAGCGCACAACTGGCTTCCTGCATTTATGGGACGATCTCTACCGGGTGGCACGGTTACAAAAGAAGCGTACGAATCGATGGTAAAACAATCACTTGATTTGCTTAAAAAAAATCTTCCATATGACGCCATTTTCTATGACATTCATGGGGCTATGAGCGTGGTGGGCATGGACGATCCGGAAGGTGATTTTCTTATCCGGATCCGCGAAGTGGTTGGTAAAAAACCTTTCATTTCAACTTCTATGGATTTACATGGAAATGTCTCCTGGCGACTGGCACAAAATACCGACCTGATAACCTGCTACCGGATGGCGCCCCATGAAGATGCAATGGCAACCAAAAGGCGTGCAGTTGCCAATATGTTGTCCCGCCTCGAAAGCGGAAAAGGAAAACCTGCTTACAAAGCCTGGATTCCAATCCCGATTTTATTGCCGGGTGAGCAAACGAGCACGCGAATAGAGCCGGGAAAAACTTTGTATTCGGCAGTTTCGCCCAGCTTCTCTGCAACCTGGCATAATTGACGCCGCAATCTGGATCGGATACGCCTGGGCGGATGAGCCTCGTAACCATGCAGTCGTGATGGTGACCGGCGACGATAAGGATAAGGTGACAAAAACCGCAGAGCAACTAGCCGGAAACTTCTGGAAAGTGCGTTCTCAGTTTGATTTCGTAGCACCAACCGGCTACATTGGATGAAGCACTCAACAAAGCAGTTAAAAGTCAGAAACATCCGTTTTTTATCAGTGATTCAGGCGATAATCCTACCGCGGGTGGCGCGGGTGATGTAACGTGGACACTCACTGAAATTTTAAAACGCCCTGAGTTCAAATCGGAAAACGGTCCTTCGCTGATATATGCTTCCATTCCGGGCCCTGCCGTTATTGAGGCAGCTGTGAAAGCTGGTGTTGGCGGAAAAATTGATGCCCTGGCCGGTGCAGCCGTGGATGCCCGTTTTGCTCCGCCGGTAAGGCTTGTGGGAACGGTGGAATCTATTGAGCATGGCGATCTAAATGCGGAAACTGAAGTTGTAATAAAGGTGGGAAGTGTGCACGTTATTGTTACCAAAAAACGTAAACCTTATCACAAAGAGGCTGATTTCACAAGACTCGGACTGAATCCCCGCAAATCGGATATCGTTGTTGTAAAGATCGGTTATCTGGAACCTGAACTTTATAATATGCGCGCTGACTGGCTGCTGGCACTGACACCAGGCGGCGTTGACCAGGATCTGAAAAGACTTGGTTATAAAAGAATCCAGCACCCGATGTATCCTCTGGACAAAGACATGAAAGATCCTGATTTGAAGGCTAAATTGGTTCCTTCGTCTGAAAAATAAACATAAAGGAGCTGCTGTTTTTTAGCTGGCAGCTCCTTTATAACAATGCCCGGGATTTATAATCCTTCTGTATACTTCTTAAAATTATTCAATATCGCCTGCCAACCCGCTTTTTGCATCTCAACAGGATTCTGAGTCTCTGCATTGAAAGTTTCTGTTACCAGTGTCTGATCTCCCTTTTCTTCAAATTCAATTTTCACCTTTCTCTCATCACCCAAAGTGTAAGAAATCAGTTTGTGGTCTGTTACTTCATCATATACCCCTTCAAAATCAAATCCAAAGCTGCCATCCCTTGCTTCCATCCGTGAAGAAAACTTTCCGCCCGGACGTAAATCATTCTCCGCTTTGGGTGTAAACCAGTCATCTGATGCGTTGTTCCAATGTATAATATGCTCAGGTTTGGTCCAGGTTTCCCAGACTCTTTCAATAGGTGCTTCTATTGTAGCTTCGACAGTTATTGTTTCAAATGCCATTTTGATATTATTTAGCTGTGTATTTTTTATAAACTAAACTGCACATTTTTATTTATCTAATCAAAAAAGAGACCGCTTAATTTTTTGTGCACGCAATTTTCGTAAAGGCCTGATAATTATTTGATCAAATGTTATTTTGGATCAAACCGAAGTACCTATAAATTTCAAACAATCTACGTTTCCCCGCTTGTATACTGCATTTATTTCCTCTAATTTCACATACAAATGTTACCTTACACTCAACGTTATGAAATTCGTTAAACATTATCCTGCCATCATAATGGCATTAATGCTCAGTTCTGTGGCCTGCGAAAAAGGCAGTACACTTCCAAACGGCCAAAAAGGAGAGCCCGATGGCGAATCCATTGATACCAGACTTACCTGCGACTGGCGGGCCGGAAGCACTATTGACAGTACAATCACCAACTATACAACAGAGGTAAAACAAGTTGGCGACAGTATTTTCATACTACGTGCGAATGGTCTCAAAAAGATTTTCACCGGTTATCTTGGTGCCTGCAATTTCCCGAAAGAAGCCCAAAAAAATGGATTAACCCTGAAAGTCAGTGGTTATGTTGTAACGTATCCCGGCATTACGCTGGAAGATATCATGGCCAATCCCTTTGAAATCACCTCTTATCAAATTATTAAATAGTCCCTCCTCGTTTTTCTTTTTCATTAAGTAATATCTTATTTCAGCCAACCTGGATATAAGATATTACTTGCCTTTTTACCCTCATATTATTTTTACAAGCATTTTTCGAACTGATAAGTAAGATTCTTATTACAAATTGAAAATGGGAAAGTAGGATTACTATTCAAACGTATATACTATAATGTTCGCATGAAAATAGTAGTAATTTGACATCAGTAATACCCAAAAAACAGACGTTTTTTAAGGCGCAAAAATATAATTCCGACAGATTTCGATTAGACAAAATAATCAACAAATACTTTCATGTTATACTTATAAAATTATAGGTATCAGATCATTTTGCATCTTCCCGAATTCGTCTTCAAATTTAATATAATGCCAGACACAACTTCGACCGCTCTCTTGACATCGTAAATATAAAATGCTTGTAATCAACAAAATAAGGAATTCTACAAGCCGGTAGAATTGTATATACTTTATAGAAAAAAGTTACAAAAATCTATTGCAAATTAAATTTTGTTGTAGTACTTAGATTCGAGCAGCAGAAAACACCCCAAAACCTCAATTCCGATATCCTTTTGTAGAAGAACTTAGTTTCAGGCATCTAAAGGCTCAAAAACCCAGCTATATCAGTCGTTAAAATTTAAGGATTACGCATTCATTCCCTATCAGTTTATAAGCTTTATCTCACGATCATGAAAAATCTTTTCATTTTGTTCATTGTATTGTTTCATACAGTACAGGCACAGACCATCACACCTATTTCTTCACCTGCCAGACTATCTCAAAAAGAAACATTGACACTCGATGGTTTTGCAAAAACTTTAAACGTAGTAAATTTAGAACCTGCTTCACTAAACAGTTTTGTAAAAAGAAATCCATTGCAGTCAAAAAAATTCCAGTTAGCAATATCAAATAATCTGACACTGGATCTGACCATTCAGCAAAATGAAATCAGAGCTGCCGGTTATAAAGCTTCCATTACCACAGACAACGGAGAAGTCGCTGATTCTTCAGCAACACACAATCAACACATATTCAGGTTACGCAAATAACGATCCCAATCAGTTTGTTCGTCTGTATATTGATAACGATCAGATCAAAGGGATAATAAGCGACGGGAAAAATGGATTTTACGCCATTGAGCCCTTGTCAACAATAACAAAATCGAATTTGTCAGACAATCGTTACATTGTGTACAATACCAAAGATGTAAAATCGGCAGCTCCCGGATGTGGAATTGAAGAGTCTGTAAGCCAGGTAGTTTCAAAAGCCCAGAGCAGTGCGAGAGAAGCAGCTACGTTTTCAGCACAATGCCGAATCCTGGAAGTGGCTACGGATGCAGATTTTGAATTTTACAAAAATAATAAGGACAATACGAATGCACGTATTTTAAACGATATGAATATTGTTGCCGGGATTTACCTGAGCACTTTTAATATCAAAATCCTGGTTACATACCAGCATGTGTATGCAACGGCGAACGATCCTTATACTTCAATAAATCCGTCAAAACTTCTCACCGAGTTCACAAATCACTGGAATAAGAATCGCCAGGATGTAAAAAGAGACGTGGCGCATTTGTTCACATCTAAATTCCTGGAAGGATTCACGCTAGGTATCGCACACAAAGGTGTAATTGGCAAAACACCTTCCATGGCTTATTCTTTGACTTATGGAACTACCCACGAATATCTTACCATTGCGCATGAAATTGGCCACAATTTCAATGCTTCGCACCCCACAGACGCAGCATCCGGTTGCAGCGAAAAAGCACCTTCAATAATGTGCAGCAGCCTGGACGACGCACCAATGTTCTCAGAATTTTCCAAATCAGAAATTAATGCCTGGATTGCCGGGAATGAAAGCAGCCTACTGACTTCGGATTATAATTTTGAAATCCTGGGTGATTCATCGGTTTGTAGTACTACCACATTCAGAGCTAATTTATTTGGAACCCCGGTTTCCTGGTCAAGTAGTAATTCTACTTTACTATCCATCAATCCTACGACAGGTGTTGCAAAAAGAATTGGATCAGAAAATGGCCTTGTTACTATAACCGCTGTCATCGACGTATGTAGTACACCGATCAGCGTCACAAAAGAGGTATACGTAGGAATTCCGGTTATATCCTTTTCTGCAAACACGCCAAACGCGGATGGTGTTATCACAGCTATTTTGACAGAAGTACCTTATGCAACTTACAATTGGTATCTGGATGGAAATCTGGCGCTGACTGGCATCAGAAATGCAGAAGATATCAACAGCGGCAATTGTGGAACCACACATTTTATACAGGCGACAATTAAAAATGCCTGTGGAACCACCCCAATGAGCAATAAAATTTCTTTCAGCTGGCAATGTACCCAATCAGGACTTAGTGTGTATCCAAATCCGGCAAGAGATGTGATTAACCTGGATTACAGTAGCAATTCAAATAAAGAAATACAGCCAAAACAAATCATTTTGTATAACGAGAGATCAGATGTGGTGCGCACCATATCGAACAACAAAACCATAACCGCAAACGCTTCAGGCAGCAAAACGCAGGTGGATGTCAGCAGTCTGCCACGCGGAACATATTATTTGTATGTAATGCCAAATGCCGGGTCAAATGAAAAAGCAGACGTAAAACGAATTTTATTACAATAATATCTTCTGCTTTTCAACACCCGGATTCAATAATTTATTACAACCGATTAATCAATCTAAAATCCAGATAACTGCCTTTTGATTCAAAAAATCAAATGATATGCCGTAGAAAATAGTTGGGAATTTATCTAAATTTCAACCTCCGGAATTGTCCATAACATATATTCGTCGATCTGGTTCCAGGAATATCTGTAAATGACGCCACGAGGCTCTTCGATGAAATCGCTCCCTTCCGCATCTCTGCGACCAAGGCGCCATTGTGTAGTATTTTTTATTCTAAATTTTAATATTGAACCAGGTTCAGGCAAGTCATCTTTTGAAACGATCTTCACTTTCATAACACACAATTTTGTTTTCTTTTTTAAGTTACGACATTTTTAACCAATCCGGGTCTTAATAATATCCGGAACATGTCTTATACCATTATTCAAAATGTGTTTCCATCAAAAATGTGGTGAATCAGAAAACAAAAAAGAACTCCGAAAGCTCCGAAGTTCTTAAAGTATTATTTCTACCTAACTCACAATTTGTAAGTTTTGGCAAAAGTAAAACATTTGTAACCAATAGAATAATTAAAAGAGAAAAAACTGCCGGCTCAACGGATTTTTAAATGTATTTAAGCGTAACGAGCATAAAACTTTGAAGCTTCGATAAACCGCGTAAAAAAAGAACCTTAGATGATCCAAAGTTCTTTTAACAAACACCTATCTAATCGTCGTATTGAGTAATAAAACGTTTATGTGGACAATGCGATCCGTAAAATAATCAGGCCAGACTGCAATAAATATAAACCTTTAACCTAGCCAAATCCATCATCATAATAATTTGCGTACTGCGTCACTGAACTGCTTGCAGCACTTTGCATACAGATCCTTATTTCCTGCATTTATTTTCCATATAAAAGAATCAATTTCTCTTAGATAAACCCTGGCAAAACCGGCATCATTTTCTACAATGGAAATGGTGTTATCAATAATATCAGCATATTTAACGGTCTGGCAATAGGGTTTTATTTTCCATAATCTCTGTGCCTCAAAACCTTTTCTTAGCTTACGGTTAAATTTGGGATATGCCTCTTTTGTAAATTTATCTGTAAGGTCATTCACACCTCTGAGTATTGTATCCCGCCCTGACTTGTCATAGACAAGATTTATTAAATGGCTGTTTAATAAGTCCGGAGTGCAAGGTGTATCTTCAAATAAATCGTGACATAAAGCAATTTCAATTTCAAAATGGAGTGTAGCGTAGTCACTCACAATGTTGGCAACAGACAAAAGATGCGTCCAGTAAGGTTCTCCGGTGTACTTGCGCTTTTGCTCACCATGCTGTTCTTTCACAAAATCAAATAGCTCCCACTGCTTATCTGACAATTCCATTCAAATCTCCTTTTAATTAATTGATCATTTCAGGTACAGTATCCCCTGCTAACGACATAAGATTCAACATATTCTACAAGATATCTATAATATCAGGATCTGAACTTGTTTGGTCATCCAAATATTCCCACTCCCGGATTTCTTCCGCAGTATAACTGATACCACTATCTTCCGGCCCTTCATCACCAATTTTTTCTATAAAGGCATGGATGGCCGAATGGTAAATTCCTTCGTGGCTTATTCCAGATTGATCCGTAAAAAGAATAGCAACATGATCTGAGGGCAAATTTGTGTTTTCCATAATATCTGTATTTTTAATAGTAACAGAAATAAACAAAAATTAGTCCAGAGAAACACCCCCCTGGTCGCACTGGATTATTAATTATATATCAATAATCAAATCCTCCAAACTGACTCGATTCAAATTTATTTGGGCGCTCCTACAATCCTGAAAGTTCAGATAATGACCAGGATTTTGTGCGCCCGACGGTTTGTTCGCGGACAGTTTTGACATCTGCCGGCCGGATTGGTGGCGCGTTTACAAATTCATGGCGAACGTAACTAAGTACGGATGCTATCCATTGGTCGTCGTTATCTCCCATAGCCGGCATTTCGCTTGGATAAGTTTGACCGTCGATTGGGCCGGAAAGCCCATGTAATAATATCCGGAGTGCCATATCCTTTCCTTTTCCCAGTCTTGGCGAACCTACAAGCGGAGGAGCGGTTTTGCTTTGTAAGCCCTTTCCATCCACCCCATGACAAGCCGTACAAAGTGATTTATAAATGACCGCTCCGTTCAATATGAGTTTTCTGTCAACTTCATCAAGCCTGCCCAATCGTTGCCCGAATTTTTTCACGTCTTCATTTTTATCAATACTTTTCTGCGCCCGCGCTAATACTTCATTTCCGTTTGAAGTTGTGAGTACCTCATCAACTAATTCCTTTGCTTTTGAGGATTTGCTATACGATAAAGATAGGATCAGCTGCATTTTCACATCATAATTTCCATCTGTTTTCAAGCTGGCAAGATGCCCGATCATTTGATCATCTTTTTTCAAATATGGCTCTGTCAAACGTATCGCAGTTTTTCTTATTTCTGCATCTTTATCTTTCAACGCTCCCAAAACAATTGCACTGTCCAGTGCTCCCAAACCTTCCAAAGTCCATAAGGCATGAAGCCGGCCTAAGGAAGAAGTAGATTTCACCGATTCGTTCTGGCTTTCGGCCATGATTTTTAAAGCAGGAATGACCGATTTGTCATTTCTGATGATCAATTCTTTTTGGGCATTATCGCGCCACCAGCCATTGGGATGATTAAGATAGGATACCAGTTTTTTTGATGAAGCATCCAGTAAATCAGGCTTTGGCCCTGGTTTCATTCCGTCATAAACCAGGCGGTAAATACGGCCGTGCTGAATATTTTTATCTAAACCCAGACGCTTGATTTGTGGTCGCAGATAACTATTAGGACCGGTCCAGTTTCCTTCCTGAATAATGCCGCGATTCATATCAACAAGGTATAAACAGCCATCCGGACCGGTATACATATTCACAACCCGGAAATTCATATCTGTTGAAGCTATAAATTCTTCCTTTTGATAAGCATTTTCAAGCGTTATTTTCCCTCCTTTGTCTATTACTTTCGCGCGACGAATCAACCGGCCAACGGGTTCACTGATCAGTAAATCTCCGTCAAGATCCTTTGGTAACCTGTCACCACGAAAAATAACTTGTCCGCAGCTGGCTGTAAAGTGATTAAGTGTCGTATCAGGTCTTAATCTTTTCAATCCTCCTTCAACATCCGGCGTTTTTATAATGGGATAAACCTCGTTAAATTCCTTGGTATACTGATCGTTGAATTCCATCCTTCCATAAATCGGATTGATCTGAAATCCAAGCGCAGGCACTTCCCCACCCGCAGAAGAAAAGTAAAGCCGGCCGAAGTTATCGTGCGTCAAACCCCATTGTCCGTTGGATCCGCTTGGTATAGAATCCGGCACTAATATTCCCTTTGAATACCTGAAACGAACCGGATCGACGGTTGTATAAATATAATTATCTACATTCCAATCCAGTCCGCTACGCTGATGTTCCAGATTTCCGGGTGCTTTTTTATTTGGTGTATAAACCGGTCTTTTATCATCTGCAACGCCGTCACCGTTAGTATCTTTATAACTGTAAATATTGTAAGTATCCGTCTCATTCACAAGCAGTTCATGCCCGACACATAATAACATTCTCGGCAAAAGCATCTTGTCAATAAAAACAGAACTTTTATCCATTTTACCATCGTTATTGGTATCTTCCAAAAGCATCACACGGCTCGTTGGCGCATGTTCGTTGGTGCCTTCCACATCCTGCATATACGTATTCAGCTCAGCCACATACATGCGCGCATTTCCATCCCAGGCAACAGCAACCGGCTCGTGAATCATTGGCTCACTGGCTACAAGTTCCAGATGATAGCCTTTTGGAAGCTTGAATGTTTTCAGACTTTGCTCCGGCGTTAAATGTTCCGGCGAAGGATTCGCAGTAAAAGCCGGAATAGCTGCAACAGACGCATCAGTTGTTCTAAGCGTATTATCAGTCGTTTTCTGACGTGAGACCTGACAGGTAATCAGTACAAAGGCTGTCAGCACGCAGGTGATTGAAATGTATTTTTTCATAGTGAATGGATAAAAATTTACAGGGTCAGGGTATAAATTTTTCCTTTTTGGGTATTAAAATCGAAAAGGGAAGTTTCTTTTATATTCAGTTTGTTGATCGTTGCTGCTGAGGAAATAACAGGTTTAACAGCATCCTCTGTTTGATAAAAAATATTAGAGTTTTCTCCTTTTGCAGGTTGTAAGGTAATTCCCTGACCCTGTAAATTATTTGATAACCGCAGACGACAGTTTCCACCCAGATTGGATTGAATTACTAACCTGGAAACTTTACCATCTTTCCATTCCAGCTTGACAATTTCAAAACCACCTCTGGCGCGGATTCCTGAAATGCTGCCGGTTTTCCATCCATCAGGGAGAGCCGGCAATAGATGAATGGCACCGTCATGGCTTTGCATCAACATTTCAGCAATACCGGCAGTGCAGCCAAAGTTTCCATCAATCTGAAATGGCGGATGTGCGTCAAAAAGATTCTTGTAAGTCCCTCCGCCACCTTTTTTGCCGGGTGCACTTACAGGTGAAAGCTGATCCGTGATGAGCTTATATGCCCGGTTTCCATCCTGCAATCTGGCCCACCAGTTAACTTTCCAGCCCATAGACCAACCCGTTGAAACATCACCGCGATGTTCCAGCGAAGTCCGTGCAGCACTGAAAAGTTCAGGCGTCCGGTAGGCTGAAAGCTGATGTGAAGGATATAATCCGTATAGATGTGAAATATGACGATGTTTGTCTTCGGGATTATCAAGATCTTCCAGCCATTCCTGTAACTGACCGAATTTACCAACTTGCATCGGAGCAAGCCTTGACCGTTTTTCTTTTAATATTCTGACAAAATCCGGATCAGTACCCAAAGCCTCCGCCGCACGTAAAGTACTGGTGAAAATGTCATAAACAATTTGATTATCCATAGTATTTCCGGCACCGATTGTAACATCGGGACGGGACGCCGGTGCATTTTCCGGAGACATACCAGGAGCCACAACGAGCCATTTATGTGTAGGTTCTTCAACCAGAAAATCAACAAAAAACTGTGCAGAACCTTTCAATGCCGGGTATACTGATTTCAAATAATTTCTATCTCCCGAATAGCAATACTTTTCCCAGGCATGTGTACTAAGCCAGGCTCCTCCCATTGGCCACATGGCGTAAAAAATCGGGTCAACCGGACCCGTAATCCTCCACAGATCGGTATTATGATGCGCCACCCAGCCACCTGCTCCATACATCACTTTTGCGGTTTCTTTTCCTGTCTGAGAAAGATCATTAACGAGCTGTATTAAAGGATCATGCATCTCCGTCAGGTTGGTTATCTCTGCGGGCCAGTAGTTCATTTCCGTGTTAATATTGATGGTATATTTACTATCCCACGGCGGGCTCATTTGTTCATTCCATATGCCCTGCAAATTGGCAGGCTGCCCCACAGGCATACCATTCTGAGCCGGCTGAGATGACGAAATCAGCAGATATCTGCCAAATTGAAAATACAAGGATACCAGCTGCGGATCATTTCCGGATGCAAATTTTTCTATCCTTTCATTGGTAGGAAGCTTGGCTGCCTCGCTGGTACCCAGATCGAGCTTTACACGGTTGAAATACTTTTGATAAGCCAGAATATGACTATCAAGAATGGATTTGAAAGATTTTTTGACCGCATTGTTCAGATATAAATCTGCCTTGGCTACGGGATTATCCGTCAGCGTTTTGTAGTTCACAAAATTGGTAGCAATCGAAATATAAATTGTTGCTGCATTTGCTTTGTTAATGGTGACAGAAGTATCATTTGCCGTGATTTGCCCGCCTTCATTCAAAACTTTTACATGAGCATTAAAAGCAACTTGTCCTTTGATACCCTCATTGTCGCCGGTGATTCCGGAAAATATCAGTTTCCCATTTTTATCTGTTTTCCGCTGTCCTTTTTGTGGGCTTGTCAGAAAAGAAGTGAAATTCAATTTTCCAGGTTTGTCGGCAGTTAAACGAATTGCAATAATCTGATCAGGAACAGAAGAAATCACCTGACGTGTATAACGCACGCCATCAACCGTATAGGAAGTCGTAGTAATTGCCTTTTCCAGATCAAGTTCACGGTAATAGTCCATAACAGACTCATGTCCTGGAAAAGCCAGGTTCAGATTCCCGACCGGCTGATACATCATGCCATTGGTCGTTTTCGATTCAATATTCTGCTGCGCCAACTTTTCGGCTTCGGCATGCTTGCCCTCAAAAATCAATTTTCTGATTTGTGGCAATGCAGCAAGCGCATTGGGATTATCATTACGGTTTGGTCCGCCAGCCCAGACTGTCGACTCGTTCAATTTAATAATTTCCTGCTCAGGATTTCCATAGACCATTGCCCCTAAACGCCCGTTACCAACCGGCAGTGCATCCGTCCAGACTTTACCGGCAGGTTTATTATACCAAAGTTTAAGCCCACCGGTTTGCTGTGCAAATGCCTTGGAAGTAAGCAATAGAAGCGTAAAAAATAGAATAATATTTTTCATATGAATGATTAGATACCTTGTCAAAAAGTAGTGATAGAAAATAAAAGAAAGGTGACACCCAGATAAGAGTCGAAAAAGAATACTCTAATCACTTTTCTTTATAAATATTTAATAAAAATTAAAATGGCGAGCCAATCATCATCGTAACCGGAATAAATTTAAGGCAAGTTAAATACCCTGGATTAACAGAATACTTAATAAAGGAATAACTAAATCCATTTTCACTTTTTAAAATAATCATCTATCAAAATAAAATAATTCTAAAAAGAAAAAGCCCGGACAATAGGTCGCTGATCCTATATCCGGGCTTTTTTTGTAATTGTTGCGTTTTGTTAATCGTGTTTCAAAACATATCTTCCCTTCGCTTGTCCCTTTAATAATCCTTCCAGCTTATCCGCCAATTCATTCAGACCAATTTCCTGGACCATTTTATCCAAATGAACCGGTTTCCATTCATTTGCCAGCAACTGCCATACTTTTTTCCGCAAAGCCATGGAGGCCTGAGCGGAATCAATTCCAGTCAGCGTGATGCCGCGTAAAATGAATGGAAAAACAGAAGTATTTAATTCGCCCGAAGAAACATTCCCACAGCAGGTAACAATTCCGTTTTGCTTTACAGACTTCAATATTCCTGATAATGTCGGGCCACCCACATTATCGATTCCGGCTGCAAAATCAGATGCCGACAAAGGTTTGCTGTTGTATTTTTCGATAAATTCATCACGTTTCAAAACCTGACCGGCACCAAGTATGGTGGTCAGAAAATCATTTTCACTTTTTCCGGAAATTGCCACAACATCAAAACCCAGTTTTGACAAAATTGCCGTTGCCATACTGCCCACCCCTCCTGTTGCACCACTTATAACTATTGCACCCTGATCCGGCGTAATTCCCGAAGAGATTACTTTTTCAACAGATAAGCCAGCCGTTAAACCGGCGGTCCCAAAACACATTGCTTCCAATGGCGAAAGACCATCCGGCAAGGCAATAATCCAGGAGGATGGAACACTGATATATCCACCAAAACCACCCCAGGTATTCATGCCGAGATCAAATCCGGTTACCAGAACCGTATCTCCTTCCTTAAAATCTGTTGTGTTGGATTTTACTATAATTCCTGCGGCATCAATTCCGGGTACATGTGGGAATTTCCTGGTGACACCTTTATTACCAGACGCTGATAAAGCATCTTTATAATTCAAGGATGAATAAGAAACCTTAATGAGCACATCGTTCTCCGGCAGGTCGGCGATGTCTAAATATTTTATTTCTTTTTTAAAATCTCCTTCCTGCTGGCTTATGTATAAAGCTTTAAATGCCATTGTCATGATTTTTTTGACTAAAATTACACCTTCGTTTTTAGCTTTACAAGACCAACACAGTCCTATTATATATGAAAAAAATAGTAACACTGGCCATTGCATTTATTTCCTTCGCAATTTCAACTTCCGGACAAAACAAAAAGCCTAATATCGTTTTTATACTTGCTGATGATCTGGGTTATGGCGATCTGGGTATTTATGGACAGAAGATCATAAAAACGCCTAATATTGATCGTCTGGCCAAACAGGGGAAACTTTTTACGAATTTTTACGCAGGCACTACCGTTTGTGCACCTTCCCGTTCTTCACTATTAACCGGGCAACATACAGGCCATACCTACATTCGAGGAAATAAGGAAATTCAGCCCGAAGGCCAGGAACCGCTTCCGGATTCAGTTGAAACCTATGCACAATTGCTACAAAAAGCGGGATATGTAACAGGTGCTTTCGGGAAATGGGGATTAGGTATGGTAGGAACTTCGGGAGAACCGGCGAAAAAAGGGTTTGACCAGTTTTTTGGGTATAATTGTCAGCGGCAATCGCACCGCTACTATCCTACCCACCTTTGGGGCAATGACAAAAAAGTAATGCTGAATGGGAATGATTTGAAGCATAAGGTGGTATATGCCCCGGAATTGATCCAGCAAAAAACACTCGCTTTTATTGAAAAGAATAAAGAAAAACCATTTTTCCTTTTTGTCCCAACCGTTTTGCCCCATGCAGAATTACAGGGACCGGATGATGTATTTTTGAAAATGTACAAAGGAAAACTGACAGAAAAACCTTACAAAGGAAATGATTATGGGCAGGACGCGACCGTTCCTGGATATGCCTCAGAAGCGGATGCACACGCAACCTATGCCGCGATGGTCAGCCGGATGGATTTTTATGTTGGTGAAATTTTGCAGAAACTGGACAAACTGGGATTGACAGAAAATACGATCATTGTTTTCAGCAGCGATAATGGTTCACATCGTGAAGGCGGCGCTGATCCGGATTTTTTTAATAGCTCCGGTGGATTGAGAGGGAATAAGAGAGATTTGTATGAAGGTGGAATTCGCGTACCCTTTATCGTAAAATGGCCCGGAAAAATCAAGGCAGACAGTAAGAGTCAGTTTGAGGGTGCGTTCTGGGATCTGATGCCTACTTTCACGAAAATTGCAGGCGCGGCAAAGCCAAGACATTCAGATGGGTTTTCAATTGTTAACGAATTACTTGACAAACCAAATCAAAAAAAACACGAATATTTATATTGGGAATTCCATGAAGGCGGTGGAAGACAGGCTGTTAAAATGGGCAACTGGAAAGCAATACGTCTTGAAGCAGACAACAATCCCAATGGTGTTCCTGAGCTTTATGACCTGGCAAAAGATCCGGCGGAGAAAAATAATGTTGCTTCTCAAAACCCTGAAATTTTAAGCAAAATGGTAAAATACATGCACGAAGCACATCGCGAAAGTATTTTATTTCCTTTTGCTAAAAACTAATATCAAATAATGATTAATTCATTTTTGATTAAACATAAACTAAAAAATGGTCAGCTAAACCGGGTTTCCGTGATAAGCTGACCATTTATATTTTTTTCTTAAATCAAATACTAATCCAACAAATCTTCCAAATGTTTGTAGTTTGATTTTACGGTATCCAAAACTTCTTCAAACTTTCCACCAAGCATTAATCTGGTCATGGAAAGTGCCATGCCTGTCATCATTTTCAATTCAATTTTCGGAGGCATTGCCAAAGCGTTTGGATCGGTCATGACGTTGATCAAAACAGGCCCGTTGTAAAGGAATGCTTCCTTCAAACCGGCTTCCAGAGTATCCGGATCGCTGATCGTTATACCTTTTATCCCCATCGCTTCTGCCACCAGAGCAAATTCCGGGTTGACCATATCCGTTTCAGAATCCGGCAAACCGGCCACTTCCATTTCCAGCTTCACCATACCCAGTGAACGGTTATTAAAGACAACGATTTTGATCGGAAGATTGTATTGTTTAATCGTGGCCAAATCTCCCAGCAACATGGAAATACCGCCATCACCGCAAAACGCAACTACCTGGCGATCCGGACAGGCCAGTGCTGCACCAATCGCATGTGGCATGGCATTGGCCATAGAACCATGCGTAAAAGATCCGATCATACTCCGTTTTCCTGTTGCCTGAACATACCTGGAAGCCCAGACACAGCACATGCCGGTATCAACGGTAAATATGGCATCATTAGTAGCCAGCTTATTAATTTCGGCGGCTACTGACTCGGGATGGATCGCATTTTTTTTGCCTTTATCCTCAACGTAAGTCTGTAAATGATCTTTTACCTTTTCATAAATGTGCAGTTGTGCTTTTAAAAAACTTTCATCTTCCTTGATTTTCAAAAGCGGTAAAAGTGCCTTAATTGTGGTTTTTGTATCTCCGTGCAACCCCATTTCCAGCTTTGCCCTTCTTCCCAATCTTTCGGGGCGGGTATCTATCTGTACCAAAATTTTATCCTGCGGAATGAAAGGTGTATAAGGAAAATCAGTTCCGAGCAAAATCACCAGGTCACTTTCATGCATGGCATGATATGCGGAAGGTAACCCCAGCAAACCGGTCATTCCAACTTCATATGGATTGTCATATTGAATACCCATTTTTCCGCGAAACGAGTATCCGACCGGAGCCTTTAACAACGCTGCCAATTCCACAACTTCGTCATGCGCATCCGACGCACCAATTCCACAGAAAATCGTAATTTTTTTATGTTTATTGATCAGATTTGCCAAAGCCAAAAGGTCATCATCGCTTGGCCTGATCTGGGATTTGGAGAAATAATTTTTGTCGGCAGTTATATTTTCAACTGCATCCATGGCACTTACATCACCTGGCAAACCTAACACCGCCACGCCTTTTTGCTGAATGGCATGTTGCAATGCAGCTTGGGTCATTCTTGGCAGCTGGGCTGGTGTGGCTGCAATCTGGTTATAATAACTGCAATCGTCAAAAAGTTTGATCGTGTTTGTTTCCTGAAAATATCCACTGCCAAATTCCACAGTAGCACAAGTTGATGCAATTGCCAAAACTGAGGCTCCGGCGCGGTGTGCATCATAAAGCCCGTTGATCAGATGCACGTGGCCGGGCCCGCTGCTGCCTGCGCAACAAGCCAAACCATTAAGTTCGGCTTCTGCCGCGGCGGCGTATGCGCCGGCTTCTTCATGCCTTACATGTATCCATTTTATATCAGGATTTTTCCTAACAGCATCATTTAATTCATTCAGACTATCGCCCGTTACAGCATAAATCCGTTTGATACCTGCCTGTACCAGCATGTCCGCCAATTGTTCTGCTACTTTTTTTGACATATAAATAGGTATTAATTTTTATTCAATGGATACAGTTCACCCCGGTTAAAGCTCAACTTTGGTTCCGGATATGTGGAATTTCAGCAATTACATTTTAATATACTAATGATTGTTGGCAAACCACCATTGTAACGGAAGGCTTTTGTAAATATCCATTATAGTCCTAAAAAAGTCAAAGGATTTATAAAGAGATTTGAGGGCGGTTTGTTGGATTCTTTTATTACTGAGCTAGTTTTTTTACCCGTCCGACGGCAGAAAAAGCCGTTGGACGGGTGGCTTCAAAAAATGTCTTCGGAAATCTTATGGATTTGCTATTGATCATTGCCCCAGCCAGCTTTTAAACGCAGCCATCTTTTCACGACTTATCAGGATATCGTTATCACTGGAATTTTCAAGCAGTATTTTCAGCCTACTGTTTGAATAGGTAAAAACACCTTTTATGGCACCTACCGAGCTGATGTATTTCCGGTTTAATCTGAAAAACAATTCCGGATCCAGTAAATTTTCAACTTCATCAAGCGTGTAATCGATGATAAATTTTTTGCCTTGTTTCGTCATAAGGAAAGTAACTTTATCCTCACTATAAAACGTACCGATTTCGTCAATTGCAATGGTCTGGATACGTTCTCCGATTTTTACCAGAAAACGGTTTTTGTATATTTTTTGAACAGGTTGTAATAAAACCCGAATTTGATCCAGCGTAATTTCCGGTGCTTTTCTTCCTGACTGAAATTTATTTAAAGCGTTTTTTAACTCTTCCGGATCAACCGGTTTCAACAGATAATCGATACTGTTTAACTTGAAAGCCCTGATCGCATATTGGTCAAAGGCTGTGCAAAAAATAATGGGCGAGGTGACTTTTACGTGTTCAAAAATCTCGAAACTGATTCCGTCTGCCAGTTGAATGTCAAGGAAAATCAGATCTGGCTGAGGATTATTATTCAGCCAGTCCACAGCAGACGTGACCGTATCCAGATTGCCAAAAATCTCACAATTCGATATGTTATCATTAATCAGTTTGATCAGGCGCCGGGCTGCCATGTTTTCATCTTCAATAATCAGTATTCGCATTCTCTTAAAATTTGTCAGGTAAATTTAGACTTGCGGATTTTCTATTAATGGTAATTTCACCATGAATAAATCAGCGTTTTCTTGAATCAAAACAGCTTCGTCGGTAAGCAGTTCATATCTTTTACGAATATTGGAAAGGCCAATCCCTGTGGATTCTTCAGACAAACTGCTTTTTAATTGCAGATTATTTTTCACAATTAACTGGTTTCCTTCCAGAAGAATTTCGATAAATAACGGATCAGCCATGGACGCTATATTGTGCTTGATCGCATTTTCCAGCAACATTTGCAGCGATAGCGGCGGAAGGTAAAAATCTGCTTTTGTATTAACTTCAATTTTATACAACAAACCTTCTTCAAACCGTATTTTTTGAAGTGAAAGAAAGTTTTCAGCAAATTCAAGCTCGCTGGAAAGCCTGACTAATTTTTCTTGTTGAACTTCCAATACGTATCGATAAATTTTAGATAGCTGCCTGATAAACCTGGCAGCCGTGTCCGGACTTTCGTAAACCAGATTGCTCAGGACATTGAAGGAATTGAACAAAAAGTGCGGGTTCAACTGATCTTTTAAAGTCTGATACTGCTGGGCATACTGCTGCGTTTTCAACTGTTCAGCCTCAATAGCCGACTTACGCCATTCCAACAGAAAGGACCGGCTGATCAGTATAAATGCAATTATTACGGAAATCTGCATGGGCAGTTTTGTATGGACCATCAGCCATTTCCAGGGTATATTGTTAAGTGAAAAAGACTGTCTTATCAGAAACTCAATTAAAAATAATATGATATAGCTTGTGACGAAAACATACAGCACATACGTGGTACTTTCTAAAATCAGCCGTTTAAGAGGATATTGAATCCAGGGCATTTTCTTGTCAAAATAATACTCTGCCAGAAAACCGCCATAACTCAGAATGCATGACAAAACAAAAGAGTATAAAAGGTCGCTGGCCACAGATAATATGCCTGATGCTGAAGTAAAACAGGAAGGGCAAAGTAATACTGTGATTACGGCGGCAATAATCAAATTGACACCAATAAAAGCCGGGGAGAAATTCCAGAATTGTTTGGAGCCTCTTATTGAAGATGCCATAGGATCAATTTGTTTTTTCAATGTAATATTTCAAAGTTTTACTGACAAGCTTTTGCCGACTTTTCAGCGAGTGCTCTGCCCCAGGTTGGCGCCAGTTTTGCTTTCAACGTTTCATCATCCTGAGCTGCAAATATAGCCTGACTTTGTTTCACTAATCCACATGCTTTTTCAGTTCCGGATTTAAAAAATCTGGCCAGACCAAATTCCATTTGTCCCATTAAAAGAGCCGCTCTCGGATTCTGAGGATCCATTTTCATTGCTTTCGCAAAAGTTGACATCACAGCACCCGACAAACTTTGGCCGCGACTGGCAGGATCTGCGCTCACTTCTGCCATAATTTTAAAACCTTCCAGTGTTATAATTTCTGAATTATTGGGTGAAATCGCATCCGCCTTTTTAATTAGCTCTTCTGCTTTTGCAAGGGCTTCATCCTTCTTGTTAAGGTCCAGCGAATTATCTAACCCCTGATAAATGCAGGCCAATGCATTGTAATAATATGGCTGCCATTCGTTAGGATTAAGCTGACTTATACGTGCAAAACCGTTGGCCGATTGTTGAAATTTGTTAAGGGAATCAGCAACATCCAGTTTGGCAATTTCTTTTTTCATAGCTTTTTGATAAGCAGAATCCTGTGCGAAAGTTATTACAACTGCACAAAGAATAAACGTGATTGTCAACAGTGATTTTTTCATTTTCAGGATCAATTTAAAAGTTGGAAAGTAATTGTTGAGACTTGATATGTAGTTGTATTTAAAGAAATGACCTTGGAGGAAGCCTTATATAGTTGCGTTTATGATTATAAATTATTAAGCTGATTGGCATTTTTATCGTGAGAAAACGTGATAAACAAACCGATAAAAGCCATTCTGGTTGCACCCTGCCCAACAGGAATTCTTGAAAAGGAGCCTGCTTCATCGGGTTTTGGTGCATATTTATAACCGAAAACATTATTCCGTCCCAGAATATTTGAACAGGCAACGTGCAGGATTACATTGGGCCTTGGCAAATAACTCCAGCTAATACTCAGGTCGCTATACGCTTTGGTTTTCCGCTGCATTTCTCCGGCAAGGTTGGGATCATTGTAGGTATAGCCGTTGTTCCAGGACCAGGAAGTGCCAAGCTGCGATTTTAGAGCGCTGACAAAATGTTTGATAACCACAGAGCCATTATGTTTTGGTGCAAATGAGGGCTGTACTTTTGTTTCAAAAACTGAAAACTGACGTTTGCTATCTACAAAACTGTATGTAACCCAGAAATCCGTATTCTTGAAACTTGTCTTGTCACGGTAGAAAAAATCAGCACCTCGGGCATAACCTGAACCGTTTTGGGTGATATTGACAGGTGCCAGATCAGTACCGTTGTAGGTTGACAAGATTGTTATAGGTTTTATAAAATGCCTCTGCCCGTAAGGTCCTGTTGTTATTAATGACAAAATAGTTAAGTATATAATGACTGGCTTCCGCGTTTTGAAGATTGTTCTGTAATACCCTCAACTTTTCATCCGGGAGCTGATGAAATTTCCCTGCGGCGATAGAAAACTGTCCCTGGTTATTTAATTTATAAGCCAGTGAAATCCGCGGGTCCAGCCATAATTGTCTGGCAGCAGTACTATACCCACTTCTCAATCCACCTCTCAATATCAATCGGTTACTAAAATAATAATCCGTTTCAATAAAATGAGTAAGCTGATTGTCAGTAATGCTACGTTTCAAATGGTCGTTTACCAATTCCTCCGAATACGACTTCAAGTAATATTCGATGCCATTTTTTAATGAAAACTGAGGACTAAAATCCTTAACGGCTACAACTTTTGCATGACCAAGCTGATTTACCTGACGAACAGGAACATAGTTTAAATTGATCGCATCACGGTTGTGTGAATAGGCTAAACCACCATAGAAAAACCAATCGTGTTTCCCGGACTGGCGAAATGAAAGATTGCCATAAGAATAACGGTTGTTGATATGCACCCGGTCACCCCTGCCTGTTTCACCCGCAACCGGCTGCCAGATCGTCATATTACTTCCTTCGGTATGCGCATATGCTTTCAGGAATCCTGTCTTCCCCCACTTATGCCTAAGTGAAACCTCTGTATCCCAGTTCGCAGGACTTTTTTCCCAATCAAATTTTTGACTGATCAGCGATTGATACGGTGCCAGATTATAATAATTAGCAGTCGCTGTCAGGGCGTTATTCTCTTTTACCAATGTTTGTGTATATCCACCGCCCAGAGACATGATACTCAAATCTCCCTGATTCCGAAGCGGTAGATCCAGCGTATTTAAAGCCAGTGCAGATGAAAGTGCCTGTCCATATTCTGCCGAATAACCGCCCGTGCTAAAAAACGAGCCTTTAAATAAATTGGGACTGAAACGGTTACGAGTCGGAACATTGGCTGCTGTACTTCCATAGGCATTACCAACTTGTAAACCGTCTATAAAAATTGAAGTTTCTGATGCGTCGCCACCTCTGACAAATAACCTTCCATCGTTGCCAACCGTTGAAGTCCCAGGCAAAGTGAGTAGAGCTGCCGTGATGTTTCCCATCGCACCGGAAGTAGTTACAATGTCCAGCGGTTTCAACACGACTGCTTTTTTAGTATCACTTGCTTCCATAGCACCCGCTGTAATGGTTACGGCTGTCAACATATTGATGCTTTCGAATAACGAAATCTGAAAACGCACTGGCTGACCTGAGCATTCGATTTCACGTTCCTGCGGTTTATAACCCATTGCCTGGAAAACCAGCAAATGTTTTCCTGTTTCCGACGTTTCAAATTTAAAATCTCCATTCGCATCAGAAGAAGTTCCGTCGTAAGTGCCTTTGATCAGAATATTGGCACCGGGGATTACAGATCCTTTTTGATCAGAAATTTTGCCTGAAATTATGGTTTGTGCGTATGTATTTAATGTCAGACAAATTATTGAGAAAGAAAGTAAAATGGTTTTCATCCTGGGGTTTATTTAGATTTAAGTCAAAATTGGCTGATTGCAAATCCTCGGAAAATTGAACTTCACCGAAGCGCAGGATGAAATGGATGAAGTATAGAATAATGCAGATCAAGTGAATCTCTCATTTATTCAATAGCGGTATCATTTACTGGAATAATATTTTTAATGCTTAAAGTTAGAATTCTCTTACCTGATATATAATCAATTACAGCATGAAAGCATTAAAAAATTTCCTGATTATAACATTACTGGCTATCACCGGCTGTTGGCTTTTCTCAGACACAAAATGCGACCAAAACAAAAACTTCCAAAAGGGTGACTGTGATGGACACCTCTAAAAGAGTCAATTTGTCAAAAGATCCTGTTATAAAAGAAAATGCTCCGGTTTTGAATGACAACGGAAATGTTAATACCAATGGCTCAGTCGATGGCAGCAGAAGCAGTACCGGACGCCCAGGCGCGGATACGACGGCGGGTTATACCGTCAGAAGGAAAAAGCGGGTAATTACTACCGGCGGTGTTGTTTATCCGGATACGACAACCGTAAAAAAGCCTTAATAATTTTTAATAAATTATTGCATTCAGGAAAGTTGATATCACTTCTGATATCAACTTTTTTATGTTGATTTAATCATATCGTAATAAAAGCAGTAGAGCTACAAGCAATTATTGGTACTCAAAAATTTGTAACGCCGTTGAGAACCCTCTGATTTCAACATTAGGTAGAATTTTACAAAAAGAAATCTTCATGAGATTTTCCTTCTCAAACCGGTAATGTTATCAATATACGCTTCTTAGATACTGAAAATAAACTTAAAAAAAATAAAGACAATCATATATAGCAATTGTAACATTATTCCAAGTAGTTTTATAGCAACATATAGTATTTATATGACAAATGCATCTTTTTTCAACAAAACTTATTTAACGGTTTGGTGGCATAGTATAAAAAACTAACCTTGTGTCACCATATGTAAACAGCACACCTATTTCCTGGATCATAGTATACACCCGCTAATAAATATAAGAATTGATGATTCTGCGTTATATAGATTAGTAAGTATTTTACCATTACCTCTACAACATTTGGAATATCATGAAGAATTCGCGTGACGACCTGCCTGGTTATACTGGCAGGAGTAAAATTATTGTATCTGTAATTGCATTTTCAGTCCTTGTTTTTATCATTTATAACATCCTGGAATACGTGTGGTGGTAAATTGTATTACCTACTTTCTTACCTTCCTCTTAATTAAGCCCTTCTGTCGCTATTTTCGTTTAAATTATCCAGTAATAAATCGCCATAGAGATAAAAATAATTCCATTTTCGTAAAAATTTGACACAGAATAGTATTCTTACTACATAAGATGCTTTTATTTGTAAGTCTCACCGCAATTCAAATAAAATGCCGTCAAGAAAACGAAAAAGTGCCAAATTCAAAAAAGTAGCGATTGAGTGGCTTAAATGGATAAGTGCGATTGTACCCATATGTGCATTTATTTATATCCTGTATTATTACAATCAGCTTGATTTTCTCAAAAAAGACAAAGAACCTAAGTCGGTTACTACGGTAATGGATCAAAAGGATTCTATAAATGTTGCAGAAGCTTTGTTAAAAAGCAAAGTGGATCAGGAATTTAAAATAATTGAAAACGAGTGGCATTCTGTTGGCGGAATTGCAATACATAATATGCTTATTGAAAATAAAGCAAACAGATCTGCAAAAAGTGTTGAGGTCGAATTTAAATATTTATCTGAGACTCAAGAAGCACTTACTACCAAGGTTATCACCATTAAAAGAGAACTTCCTGCCGGAAAGTCAACACGGATTACGGATGTCAGTGTCGGTTTCGTAAACAACGGCGCAGTGGGCTGTGATACAAAAGTAATAGGGGCCAAATTCTGATCAACAATCCTTTTTCTCAAAATCATAGACAAAAAGACTTTACCACATCCGGTAAAGTCTTTTTTTATGAAAATCCGAAATTGGCATATATTCAACTATCTCATTATCAATAATTTATTAAAATCATTGTAAGAATTTTATTTTTTTATGCTTCTGACTCGATCCGAAGATAATTAAAAAACGTAGATAGCACAAAAGGTATATACGCCTGCAAATATTTCTCACAATAATTATATAGATGTTTCGATATCTGACAAAATAATATCTAATCTCGTTGAGTAAAATTAAAAACCCCTAAGACTATGACTTAGGGGTTTTTTGTATTGTTGACGAAACTTCTCCGGCATTAAGGATATAACAAATATTTCTTCCTCATATTTTTATACTCCGTTAGTCCCGGCTCCCAGCTTTTTCTGATTTCAGTCTTCAGATACACCTGCAATAATCTGCTTTTTAAAATTTTCTGTTCCAGCCAGTTTATCAAAATTTCCCATTTGCTTGCTTTGCGACATATCGAAAAATCTCTCTTTGTCAGGATAAGCCTTGTACATTTCAATCAGCCATTTCAAATTAATCTGTTTGCTTTTTCGCAAAGACGCAACATCATATTTTCTCAAATCCAGACCATAACATTCCTGATTCTGATGCAACGGTGTTTCACTCATTCCCTTAATACTTTTCGGCGTAAACGAAAATTCGTATTTTCCTTTCAATAGCGGAGCTCCCAGCACTGTAAACGGCATATAAGTTCCCCGCCCCTGGCTCACAATCGTTCCTTCAAACGTGCAAATGCTGGGGTAAAGTATAATCGACTGATTACTGTTCAGGTTTGGGGAAGGAAAAACAGGCAAATTGTATGGTGTATCGTGGTCGTAATTGGCAACTTTAATGATTTTCAGTTTGCATTGCAACTTGGCCGGGAGCCATCCTTCTCCATTGATCATTTGCGCAAATTCTCCCATGGTCATTCCATGCGTGATAGGAATTTTGTACATACCAATTCCGGAATGTAAGATGATCTTCCAGAATTGGTCCGTCAACCACGTAACCATTCGGATTCGGACGATCCAGAATCATCAGCTCCTTATTATTTTCTGCACAAGCTTCCATCACATGGTCCAGCGTATTGATGTAGGTATAAAATCGACATCCAACATCCTGAATATCAAAGATCACCAGATCAATATCCGCCAGTTGTTCCTTACTCGGCTTTTTCTATTTTCCATATAGTGAAATAGCCGGAATTCCTGTTTTCGGATCTGTCTCATCACTCACTTTGTCACCATTACTGGCAGTTCCACGAAACCCGTGTTCAGGTCCAAAAATTCTGACAATATTTACTCCCAGAGCCAACAAGCTATCTACGATAGGTGTTTTGCCAATGATAGAAGTCTGATTAACAACCATGGCGATTCTTTTCCCTTTCAGATATTTCAGATATTCCGATGTTTGATCCGCCCCTGTAATAACCGTTTTCGCAACCGAAGGAATTCGATTTTCCAGAGAATCAACATGTTGACAGAAATGGACTTTTGGCCCCGGAAGAACTGGCGCAGCTTGTCGTTACTGCTCCAATCGAAGTCAAAAAACATAGGCTAAGAATTATTTTTTTCATTGAATATGGATTTAGGAGTTATTCTGACTTTGTATATTAATTAAATGTTTTAGAACAATTTCATCTGTCCGCCTCTGATAAACAGTGAAGTATCAAGCTCTGTTCATTTCTCTGCCTGCAAAATATTTACGGCAGGCAAAATCATGTAGCTGTCTGATGTTTTCCGCAAAATTACCCTCCCCACTCATTCGAAGTCCAAATCGTGAATCATTTACCTTTCCACCATGACATTCCTTGATCTGGTTCAAAACCTTAGCTGCTCGATCCGGAAAATGATGATTAATCCATTCTTCAAAAATGTCGCCAATGGCTCCATTCAGTCTCACCACCGTGTAACCTGCCCAAACCGCACCGCTTCTGCCGCCGCCTGGATAATGGCAGGAATTTCATGATCATTTAATCCCGGAATGATCGGTGCTGTCATAACGCCCATCGGCACACCAGCTTCATGCAATGTTTTCACAACCTGCAAACGGCGTTTTGCCTGTTACCGTCCTTGGTTCCAGCTTTCCCCGCAAATCTTCATTTAATGAAGTGATGGAAACGGCTGCATGCACCAGATTCAGCTTTGCCAGTTTTTCCAAGAATATCAAGATCCCGCAGAATCAACGCATTTTTGGTAAGAATACTCACCGGATTTCGATATCTCAGACAAATTTCAAGCATTTGCCGTGTCAGCTCGATATTTCTTTTCGCCGGGCTGATAACAATCCGTATTTCCCGAAAAGATGAATTGTCTTCGGCTCCCAGTTTTTTGAATTAAACAACTTTTCCAGCAACTGAGGAGCATTTTTCTTGACAATGATTTTGGTCTCAAAATCCAGTCCGGCCGAAAATCCCCAGTATTCATGAGAATTTCGGGCATAACAATAAATACAGCCATGTTCGCAGCCCCGGTAAGGATTGATGGAATGAAAATGTCCGCAGATCCGGACTATCCGAACTGCTCAGCAAGGTTTTGGATTGCTCTTCAATAAACTGTGTTTTGGGATTGGCTTCAGGCTCTTCCCACTGCTGCCAGTCCTCGGAAGTGTATTCAATTTCCTGCTTTAGAAATTTGTTGTGGGTATTAATTCGCAGCTCCCCTGCCTCTCGCCCTGTTGTCCATGTGATGATGTAACATGTTTCAGCCTTTATAGATTCCACGTTCCAAATAAAAAGAAAGAGAATAGGTTTTCGATACGCTATTCCCTTTCCCAATTCCTGTCACTGTAATTTAATGTTACTTTATATACCTGAAATCCTCGTCGCCTTTCAACGAAAGCAGCACATCGTACATCAGCTGAATTACATTTTGAACGTCATCTTTATGAACCATTTCCACGGTTGTATGCATGTATTTCAGTGGAAGAGAAATCAATGCAGATGCAATTCCTTCCGTTGAATAGGCAAATGAATCCGTATCCGTTCCCGTTGAGCGGCTTACCGCCTGGCGCTGGAAAGGAATTTTTTCTCCTCCGCCACGCGTGATCAGCAGGTCGCGTACATTATTCTGCACCGCCGGTCCGTAACAAATCACCGGCCCATTACCGCTTTTCAGATCGCCCTGCTCTTTTTTGTTATACATCGGCGACTGCGTATCGTGCGTCACATCCGTACAAATCGCCAGATCCGGTTTCAACCGGCGTGAAATCATTTCTGCTCCGCGCAAACCGATTTCTTCCTGAACTGCATTCACCACATACAAGTGTAAACGGAAGCTGAACATTATTTTCATGCAGCATTCGGGCCACCTCCGCAATCATAAAACCGCCCATGCGGTTATCCAGTGCGCGGCCAAGGTAATATTTATCATTCAGTTCATCCAGACCGTCGGCAAATGTTGCGACTGTACCCACGTGAATACCCATTTCCAGCACTTCGTCTTTTTTGGCTGCGCCCACATCGATAAACAGCTCATGGACTTTTGGCACCTGATCTTTGGCGATATCGCGAACGTGGATCGCAGGCCAGCCGAAAACGCCTTTTACGACGCCTTTGGCCGTATGCAAATTCACACGCATCGAAGGTGCAATGGCCGCATCCGATCCACCATTACGGCGAACGTGAATGTAACCATCATCTGAAATGTAGTTTACAAACCAGGAAATTTCATCCGAATGTGCCTCGATCACAACCTTGTAATCCTGCCCGCCGCCAATCACGCCGACCGCCGTTCCGTACACATCAATAATTGTGTTCTTCGATGTAAGGCTTGATATAATCCAGCCAGATCTGCTGACCGCGTGGCTTCAAAACCGGTCGGCGATGCATTGTTCAGGTATTTATAAAGAAATTCTTTGCTTTGATCTGACATATTATATTTAAATTATAATTGAAATGTGTTGTAACAATGCTACTTTACACGGGTAACTTTTCTCATTTACAAATACTTCAAAAAGCCCAGAAAGTCCGTTTTTTAAGATAATCAAGATCGGCCTCATTCTGGTATGCTTCTCTTTCAAAAGAAATATGAAGATAGGCCAGATAATGTTTTTTGTATTGGACAAGACGGATTAAATATTCGGCAAAATACCAAATGTAAAAAAGAATCAAACCCATTTCCAGCTGTTGCCTCAAATGGATTCGCTCGTGATTGATCAGCACGGCTGCCTGGTGCCTTTCTCTTAGACAAAATGAAAGGAAAAAATGCCATACCCTCCACCCAAAGGAAAGAAACATTCAGCAAAAATCCTTTGAATTTCATATTCGGCTATTCGCGTGAATTGGTTAGATCAATTTAAACAAAAATGTTGGATTGACGAATGATCTGAACATTCTGCAATCCAACATTCTTATTATATTTCAAAACAAGTATAAAACCTGCTTGTTTATTCGGATCGCTGAACCGGCTGATATCCAGTACTTCAAATTCCATCATTCCGGCAGGAACCTTGATTTCGGTTGTTTCTCCTACTTTTTTACCCAAGCAAACCTTTTCCAATCGGCGAACCTACCGAAATTTTTCCGGTTTTCAAATCCGCCTCTTCTTCCGAAACCAAGGTATAAGTTACTTCCATTCCATTTTTACGGTTTTTGATCTTCACTTTGGAAAGCACTGCAACCTGCGAAGTATCAATCGAAGATTCATCGATCACGCGTGCATTGGACATGATTTCTTCCAGCTTGGCGATTTTCATTTCATGCATTCCCTGCGCATCCTTTGCCGCATCATACTCTGCATTTTCACTCAAATCACCTTTATCCCGCGCTTCTGCAATCTGTTTTGCAATCTCCGTGCGGCCTTTTGTTTTCATATCATTCAGCTCATTCTTCAGCTTATTTAATCCTTCTTCCGTATAGTATGAAATTTTAGCCATGACCTTAATTTGTTTATAAGTCTTTAAATTTTTGAAAATTTGGATAAAAAAAAAGAACGGCTCTAAGACCGCTCTACAAGAGTTTCAACACTCGTAGTAGAAGGCTAGAAGACCTTATCTTTTCGGCTTGTATATGATTTTATCTTTATCATAATTTTCTGTTAAGAACGACAAAAATAACAATATTTGTAAATGGTAACACCATTTTTATCCAAAAGCAGATAACAATCTATGTCAAACCGATTAAGAATAATTTTTATGGGAACGCCGGAATTTGCGGTCCCAAGTTTAAAAAGTCTGGTCGAAAGCAATTCTAATGTAGTTGCTGTAATAACTGTTCCCGACAAGCCCGCGGGCCGTGGACAAAAGCAAACTGCATCGCCCGTAAAACTGTACGCAGAAGAACAGGGAATCCCTGTTTTGCAACCCGAAAAACTGAAAAATCCCGAGTTTCTGGAAGAACTGAAAGTCATACAATGCCGACCTGCAGGTCGTCGTTGCATTTCGAATGCTGCCGGAAGTGGTCTGGAGCATGCCAACAAATGGCACATTCAATTTGCACAGCTCTCTCTTGCCGCAATATCGTGGCGCGGCACCAATTAACTGGGCTGTTATCAATGGAGAAACGGAAACCGGCGTCACCACATTTTTTATTGAAAAGGACATTGACACCGGAAAAATCATTTTTCAGGAAAAAGAACCGATTACTGCCGGAAGACGACGCAGGCTCGTGTATACGAACGACTCATGGAAAAAGGGCGCAAAGCTGGTTGTAAAAACGGTGCGAAGCAATTGAAGACGGCAATTATCCGCAGGAACCGCAGGACGAACCGGAAGAAATCAAGACCGCACCAAAGATCTTCCGGGAAACCTGCGAAATTGACTGGAACGAACCTGCCGAAGAAATACATCAATTTTGTCCGAGGACTTTCCCCCTATCCGGCTGCCTGGACAACATTGAATGGTCTTTCCTGCAAGATTTTTAAAACCAATATTGTCGAAGATTCAAGCAAGCGGAAATCCCGGAGAATATAAAACTGATAATAAAACCTATTTTGCATTTCCGGGCTGGTGATGTTTGGTTGTCGGTTGAGGTTTTACAATTGGAAGGGAAAAAGCGAATGGAAGTCGGGGATTTTTTGAGAGGGGCCAATTGTAAGACATTATTGATTTGGGTTAGTTTGGTATCCAAGGCATTGATTCCCATTTGCGGAACACTGAAAATCAGCCATGCCACCTCGTGTGATAGATACGGGTAGAAAGATTAGTTCGCTCATTCTGCAAATATTATGGATGCGCTGCGACCTGTTCAACGACATGTCTAACACCATAACATTTCACCCGGTGCTACAAATCCAAGGTGCAGAGCACCGACAATATTTGTAGCATTCAAAAATTCACTAACAAATTCAAAACAAGGTGTCAGAGCACCGAAATATTTGTAGCATCAGCAAAAGTTCATATACAATTCGAGGTCCGAGGTGCAGAAGGCTACCGACACTATTCTGTACGTCATCAAAAACGCTCAAAATCCGAAATTCAACCTGTAAAGAACAGCTTTCCGGAAGAATATAAGTTGTTTCCAGAAAAATTCGAGGTGGAATTCGACGAGTTATACATTTTCAAACAACCTCAACAATGCATCAAATTTGCTATTCATCCAGGCAACCAAACCGTTTTTGAAATTTTAAATAATATCTTTCCCGACAAATTTTAAGTAATAATTGCTTATACGATTTCCATCATCGTTGCCGTTTCTAAAAACGGCGTAATTGGAATAAACAACCAACTGATCTGGCGTTTGCCGGATGATCTTAAACGGTTTAAAAAATCTAACGCTTGGCCATCCGATCATCATGGGGCGAAAAACTTTTGAGTCTATTGGAAAACCACTTGCCCGGCAGAACGTCCATCGTCATAACGCGTGATAAAAATTTCACTTTTGAAAACGTACTTGATAGCTCGTACACTCATTGGATGAAGCGATTAACAAAGCAAAGAATTACAGGAACTAATGAAGCCTTTGTAATTGGCGGAGGAGATATATACAAGCAGGCTTAGCAAATTACTGATAACTTGTATGTCACGGAAGTACATACTGAAACTGAGGGCGATACATTTTTCGAATATAGAAAATCCTGAGTTATGGAAAGAATCAGAGCGTACTAGTCACAATCAGGATGATAAGCATCAGTTTTCTTTCGATTTCGTTGATCTGATCAGGAATCTAAGAATGATCATCAGCCAATTAGATATAATATAAGTATACTATTGAATGATAGAATGAAATTCGTCTAATCTGTTTATACCGTTACAATTGTTATAAAAATACTGTAAATTTGACACTTATATCACCTCAGTGTTATTAACAGAATGCTTACAAGAACATAGATACGTTAAAAGAAATAATAACGCTGAACGTTAACTACTCCCAATACAGACGATCGACCCATTTTCATAACAGGTCCTTTTTGTAAGTGGTTGCCGGATCTGCCTGATTATCAGATGACAAAAGTGGCTCACCGGGCGCTATACTTTTCAGTTCCCCATAGATATTGATTTTGAATTCCCTCTTGAATACAAGTACACCCGCGGTGGTTGGGACCAGGTAGAACTGGATCGCTATGGCCAGCCATATGCCAATCGTTTTATTTCCGAAGATGAAAAAAATATCACTGATTATGTGATCAGATGGCAAAAGGATCAATCGAAAAAATGACCTGATGCCGATCATTGAAGTACTTTCCGAAACGTTTGAAATTCCCCAGTTACAAAGAGAACGACGTGTTCATGTGTTTTTGCCGCACGATTATTATGAGCAGCCAGACCACCGTTATCCGGTTTTATATATGACGGACGCTCAAAATCTGTTTGGTGAAGGTTCACCTTATGGAAACTGGGAAATTGACAGAAAGCTTGCTCAACTAGCCGGAGAGGATAAAGCAGATGTAATCATTGTTGCCATTGATCATGGCGGAGACGAGCGGATCCAGGAATTTTCGCCTTACGACAATCCACGGCTTGGAAAGGGTTTGGGAAATCTCTTTTCTACAATTTGTCACTGAGACATTAAAACCGCACGTTGACGCAAATTACAGAACCAAACCTGACCGCCTGAATACGGGTATGGGAGGAAGTTCTGTGGGTGGATTACTGAGTTTGTATGCAGCGCTAATGTTCCCAATGTTTTTGGCAGACTGATGATTTTCTCGCCATCGCTTTGGATTTCACAGAAAGTCTATTTTGATGCCATTCACTTTTTCGAACCTTTTGAGACGCGGATTTATTTATATGCCGGCGGCAAAGAAGGCGCAGATATGATTCCGAATATCGAAAAACTACAAGAAACACTTGAATAATCAGGGGTTTGGATACAGCCGTGTTAAGATCAAAACATCGATTTGATGACAAAAGGAACAGCACTAAGAAAGCATCGCTGGGGAGCAAGAATTCCCCAAGGCGTTGAAATGGCTGTTTTCGGAGAGTAATATTTTGTCCTTCAAATGAAAATGTCCCTGACCGAAGCACATAATGCCTTTCGATCCAGCGCATTTTTCGTTTAAAACTCATTTACAAAATATACTGGCTCAAATCCCTGTTTTTGACCAGATGAGAAAGTTTTTCACTAACCAGTTCAGCGGTCACAACAATTGAGAATCAGCTCCGATCACGTCCGGAATATCGAACATAAAATCATTCAGCAAGCAAACTCATTACCGTTTGCAAACGACGTGCTCCAATATTTTCCACTTCGCTATTTACTTCAAAAGCAATCCTGCGCCATTTCACGAAGTGCACCATCTTCAAATTCCAGTTCCACGCCTTCCGATTCCATCATGGCCACATATTGTTTTGTCAAAGCATTTTTCGGCGTTTTCAGAATCTGGTAAAAATCACGTTTCCGTCAAGACTGTTCAGTTCCACACGGATTGGAAAACGTCCTTGTAACTCGGGAATAAGATCAGATGGTTTGGCAACGTGGAATGCTCCCGCTGCTACGAAAAGAATGTGATCCGTATTGATCACGCCGTGTTTGGTATTCACTGCACTTCCTTCCACGATCGGAAGCAAGATCACGCTGTACACCTTCACGGCTCACATCAGGTCCGCCGCCTCCGCCAGAACGGCTGGATGCAACTTTATCAATTTCATCAATAAAAATAATTCCAAGATTTTCCGCTTTTTGAATCGCTTCCATTTTCACTTCATCCATATCAATCAGCTTGGACGCTTCTTCATCCAGCAAAAGTTTTTCTGGCTTCTTCCACGGTCACCTTGCGTTTTTTACCACGTCGCGGCATCATGTTACCGATCATTTCCTGAATATTCATCATGGAAACATCGTCCATCGCACCACCGATCATGCCGACATTTGGCGCCTGATTTTGCTGCACTTCAATTTCGATCTTGCGGCTGTCCAGTTCTCCGTTCCTGATTTTTTCACGAAAACGTTCACGTGTACGCTGGTTCAGTTCAGCGTCATCATCCGGCATGTGCGTTTGGATCGAAGTGTTGTCCGTTCTGAATTTCACTGAACTTGATTCCGCTGATGAACCGGCGGAATCAGTGCATCCAGGATAATATCTTCAACAGCCTGTTCAGCTTTGATTTTTACTTCTTCTTTTTTCTGCGTCCTCACCATTCCGACGGCCTGTTCCACCAGGTCACGGACCATGCTTTCCACATCCCGGCCGACATAACCTACTTCGGTGAACTTGGAAGCCTCCACTTTTACAAAAGGAGCATCCGCAATTTTGGCCAGACGACGTGCAATTTCAGTTTTGCCGACACCCGTCGCACCGATCATTAATATATTATTGGGAATAATTTCCCTCTGGATATCTTCAGGACTATTCATTCGCCTCCAACGGTTTCGCAATGCAATGGCGACATTACGTTTTGCGTCATTTTGTCCGATAATATATTGGTCAAGCTCAAAAACGATCTGACGTGGGGTTAAGCGGTTTAAGTGTTCAGTCATTGTGATTTAAATGAATACGTAACTATTTATACTAAATGTTTGCTTTTAACGAAGCAGAACAACAGCAGATTACAAGCACTTGCCTTTACTGCCGGAAACCGGGTTTTACCTTTCTAATTTATTAACGTAAAGAACTATGCCGGTACAAATTGTCATGTTTTCACGTGTCTTGCAGCAAATCTTTTACACGGTTTACTTTTTGTTACCTAGCCCTTCCATTACTTTTGTTCTGTTAACCGGTTTTTCCAAAAATAAAATACTGTAAAGTGTCGTCCTCAATATGAAAAAAATCCTTGCTTGCCTTTCTTATTCTTCTTCTAAACTATTCCGCTGCTTTTTGCACAGTCTGAAACCAATAACAATCTCGTTGATTTTGTAAATCCGTTGATGGGAACGCAATCCAAATTCAGTTTGTCTTCCGGTAATACATATCCTGCCATTGCCATGCCGTGGGGAATGAATTTCTGGATGCCGCAAACCGGAAAAATGGGCGACGGATGGAGTTATATGTACGATGCCGAAAAAATCCGCGGTTTCAAACAAACGCATCAGCCAAGTCCGTGGATCAATGATTACGGCCAGTTTTCGATCCTGCCGATTACCGGAAATCTGAAAATTGACGAAGAAAGCCGTGCAAGCTGGTTTTCACACAAAGCGGAAGTCGCAAAGCCGCATTATTATAAAGTTTATCTGGCCGATTATGACGTAACTACGGAAATCGCTCCGACCGAAAGAGCTGCGCAGTTTCGTTTTACATTTCCCGAAGCCGACAGTTCTTTTGTGCTTGTGGATGCATTTGACAAAGGTTCTTATGTGAAAATAATTCCTTCCGAGCGCAAGATTATCGGTTATACGACCAAAAACAGCGGCGGCGTTCCTGCCAATTTCAAAAACTACTTTGTACTTGTTTTTGACAAGGCATTTCACATTTTCATCCGCATTTCGCGGCAAAGCAAGCTCGCAAAAGATACGCTGGAACTCAAAGCCAATCACGTAGGTGCCGTTGTTGGTTTCAAAACAAAAACGGGTGAAAAAGTTGGTTTGAAAGTAGCCTCTTCATTTATCAGTCCGGAACAGGCAGAACTGAACCTTGCAACGCGAGATTGGCAAGGACAATTTTGACGCAACAATGGAAAAAGGCCAGAAAGCCTGGAACGACGAACTTTCACGCATTCAGGTTGAAGGCGACAATATGGATCAGATCCGTACTTTTTATTCCTGCCTGTATCGCGTGCTTTTGTTTTCCCGAGAAAGTTTTATGAATTTGATGAAGACAAAAAGTAGTACATTACAGTCCGTACAATGGCGAAGTTCGTCCGGGATATATGTTTACGGATAATGGTTTCTGGGATACTTTCCGTGCGGTTTTCCCATTCTTCACTCTGATGTATCCGACGCTGAATGCGCACATCATGGAAGGTCTGGCGAATGCTTATGACGAAAGCGGATTTTTGCCGGAATGGGCAAGTCCCGGTCACCGCGATTGTATGATCGGTTCCAATTCTGCTTCGCTTATTGCAGATTCTTACGTAAAAGGAATCCGTGGCTACGACATTGAAAAACTGTATACAGGCCATTATCAAAAATACAGAAAATGCCGGCCCGGTAAGTTCCGTTGGACGTTTCGGACATGAATATTACAACGAACTCGGTTATGTTCCTTATGATGTGAAAAGTGAACGAAAATGCTGCCCGTACGCTGGAATATGCCTATGCTGATTTTTGTATTTCACAATTGGCAAAAGAATTAAAAAAACCGCAAAAGGAAATTGACCTTTATCTGAAAAGAAGCCAGAATTACCGCAATGTTTTTGATCCGGAAACAAAATGGATGCGTGGCAAAAATAAGGACGGCAAGTTTCAGACACCGTTCAATCCGTTCAAATGGGGCGATGCATTTACAGAAGGAAACAGCATTCACTATACCTGGTCGGTGTTTCAGGATGTGAAAGGTTTGATCGGCTTGATGGGCGGCAGAGAAGCATTTGTTCAGAAACTGGATACGGTATTTACTTTGCCTCCGATTTTTGACGACAGCTATTACGGTTTCCCGATCCATGAAATCCGTGAAATGCAGATTATGAACATGGGTAATTATGCGCACGGAAATCAGCCGATCCAGCATATGATTTATCTGTATAACTATGCCGGTGCGCCTTCCAAAGCACAATACTGGCTGCGTCAGGTGATGAAAAAACTGTATCAGGCAACGCCGGACGGATACTGCGGAGATGAAGATAACGGCCAGACTTCGGCCTGGTATGTATTCTCTTCACTTGGGATTTTATCCGGTAACGCCTGGCACAACGCAATATGTGATTGGTTCGCCGCTTTTCAAAAAAGCCACGATTACACTTGGAAGATGGCAAGAAATTTACTGTTCAGGCACCGGCAAACAAGCGACACCAATATGTACGTAGAGGGGCAACGTTGAACGGAAAACCTTATGGAAATACATTTCTGGAACATGCTGATATCCAAAAGGGAGGAACACTTCAATTCAATATGAACAGCAAGCCGTCGAAGGCCTGGGGAACCAAGCCAGAAACTGCACCGTTTTCGCTAACAAAATAAGTTTTTAGGTTACAGAGCAGTAAGAGTTAAAGAGGGGCACAGAGATTTTAATTAAATCTTTGTGCCCCTCTTTTTCCTGTAATTCTATTTGTAAAACAAAGAAGCGCAGACAATCAGCATTTAATTTTATTAAAAAAACTCTGGTAACTCCTTTTTTTCGTGATAGGCTGTGCTAAGCAAAACAGTGGAATAGTTGTTTTATACTGCAATCAAACAAATCTAAATTTTATGAAATACAGAAAACTTGGACATTCAGATCTTGAAGTTTCAGTAATCACATTTGGTGCCTGGGCAGCCGGCGGCTGGATGTGGGGCGGCACCGAAAGAAGTGAAGCTGTAAAAGCCATTCAGGCTGCGTATCACGCTGGGTGTAACCTCCATTGATACTGCGCCGGTTTACGGCCAAGGACTAAGTGAAGAAATTGTTGGCGAAGCCATTAAGGATATCCCGCGTGATAAAGTTCAGATCCTGACGAAATACGGAATGCGCTGGGATCTTGCCAAAGGCGATCTGGCCATGCATAGCAAAGACAATGACGGAAAGGATATTGACATTTATAAATATGCCGGCCAAGGAAAGCATCATTAAAGAATGTGAAGACAGCCTGAAAACGTCTTGGAACCGATTATATCGACCTTTACCAAATTCATTGGCACGACAAAACCACGCCGATTCGAAGAAACCATGGAAGCAGTTTCCATGCTGATCGAACAGGGAAAAGTGCGTTATGCCGGGGTCTGTAATTACGATGCCGAACTGATGAAAGAAGCGGCAAAATACATTGATCTTGTGTCCAGATCAGGTTCCATACAGCATGGTGAAACGGGAAATTGAAGCAGGAAACTGGTTCCCTATTGCCTTGAAAACAACAAATCCATTCTGGCATACAGCCCGCTGGAAAGAGGATTGCTTACCGGAAAAATGAAACCCGGACACAAGTTTGCGGCAGATGATCACCGCGCTCTGGAATCTATTTTTACAAAGATGAAAACCTGAAAAGGGTCAACGAGTTTTCTGGATCAGATCAAACCGCTGGCGGATGAAAAAAATGCGTCGCTGGGACAACTTGTGCTACGCTGGACTGTGGAACAGCCGGGCATTACCATTGCGCTGGTCGGTGCGCGCGATGCAGAACAGGCAATTCAAAATGCAGATTCTATGGACATCAGCCTTACCAAAGAGGAAATAGAATTTATTACAACGAATCTTAATGAATTGGCATTGGTGAAGTAAATAAATTAACCCGATGTTCTCATCTTTGGATTCACGAAGTAATCAAAGGTCGTCTCACGGATCGGATTATGGAGACATTGCTCACTTGCATCCTGAATTTCTGAGGCAACTGTTCTAAAAAATGGCAACTGATAAAATGGTGTAGGCGGTTAAAATAGTATTTTCATTGTGTAAGATTAATCATTGCAAGCCAATAAGAAAAACACTTTCAGGCATAGCTTGAAAGTGTTTTTTTACTTCTGATCAATTATTTTCTATGCCTGCATTAGTCAATACACCAATAGCGGACTTACCGAATTTCTCATAAACGTCATCATAGGTTTTATGCACGTTTTTATCTACTTTAAAAATTGTGCTGACAGGCGTAAAACAGTTGAGATCGGATAGCTTATCCACAACACCCAAAGCTTTCAATCCCATCATCGCCGCCCCCACCGTTCCCGTATCCACTGTATCATTTAAGGCCACCTCAATTCCAAATACATCTGAAAGCATCTGTACCCACAACGGGCTGTGTGCAAAACCACCGTTGGCATAAATCGTTTTCACCTTTTGTGTTTCAAGCAAAATTTTTCCGATACTGTACAAATTCAACAAAATACCTTCCATCACCGCTCGGGCAAAATGTGGTTTGGTATGCTGAATATCCAGCCCTAGAAATCCACCCCTCACAGCCGAACTCCATATTGGTGCCCGTTCTCCCAAAAGATAGGGGTAAAATAAAAGCCCGTCTGAACCTGCATTGATTTTTGCAGCTTCGTCAAAAACCTGGTTAAAATCACTGTCTGCAAAAAAAGTCTCTTTTAACCATTGAAAAACAACCGCTCCATTATTTGATGGTCCGCCAACGACATAGGTATCCTCATCAAGGATGTAACAAAAAGTCCTCATGTTGGCGTCAAGATATGGCACATCCGAACAGATTCTGGCTGCACCGCTGGTACCAATCGTGACCGCCATTGTTCCGGGGAGAATGGCACCGCTTCCCAGGTTTGCCAGACAGCCATCACTTGCGCCCATGATCAGAGGAATTCCGGCTGAAAGTTTGAACCCATTATTGGCTGGCAGTTTTTCAATATGGTAAGGGGAGACGGCTTCTGATAGATGACTTTCATCCAATCCGATTTGTTTCAGCGTCCAGTCGTCCCATTTTTTTTCTGTTATATTGAACAATCCCGTTGCCGAAGCGATGGAATAATCAACAACAAAATTGCCTGTGAGACGGTAGACGATATATTCCTTAATTCCGATAAATTTCTTTGCGGTTTTAAAAATCTTCTTTTCATTTTCTTTCAGCCACATCAGTTTACAAAGTGGTGTCATCGCATGAATCGGTGTGCCATTATTCCGGTACATCTTCTTCCCCTCCCTGGACACCCGCAGTTTTTCGGCAATTTCGGCACTTCTGTTATCAGCCCAAATGATAAGATTTGTCAATTGCAACCCATCTTCATCCATCGCCATAATACTGTGCATGGCAGTACTAAAACACACACCTAATGTTTCTCCCTGAGTTTTACATGTTTCACTGACAACACGGATGGAATGACAAACAGCTTTGTAAATATCATCCGGATTTTGTTCACTCCACTCAGGTTGGGGATGTAACATTTCATATCCCTCGCTGTGTGATGCAAGAATAGCGGCTGTTTTTGTGTCAAAAGCAGTGGTTTTTACATTTGTTGTACCAATATCAACACCAATTATAAATGACATTCTAATGAAGCGTAAATTGAACTTTATAACCAGACAAATGTATTATATTCTCTCACTTAGTTCTTTAAATTGCCGGCTAATAATTTAAAATCGGTAAAAATCAACCTTATCTGCATTTTCAGGTATCAGCATTCACTAATTTTTATTATTTTCGCAGTAGTAAATCAATACTATTAAAATTTTTATTGAACCATGGCTGACGACGTACACGTACATAGCAAACCAGAAGGAGCTTCACTTGGTGCTTCTATCGCAATATTTTTATTGTTAGTAATCATTCTGGCAGTATTTGGAGATCTTTTTACATTCATCTTCGGACTTATCGGTCTTGTAGTTACATTTGCTGCATTTTACACTGATCACTCAGCAGACGGTCACTGACATTCCTGATTTCCTGACGGAATTCATAAAAATAATATATTTAACGAACGGCCAATTCCGGAAGCACATTTAAAACCTTCCAATCGAGTTGGCCGTTTTTTATTGTCCATTCCTCTTCAAATACGCAGGTATCTTCCAGGTCAATATATTCGGCAATGGCTTTGTCTTTGTCCAGACGCAATTTTACAAAACCGTTATATCCCAATTTATATCTACCTAATTCGAGTCTTATACGGCGGTCGTAAAAATGTATTTTTTCAATATCAGTTTCGTTATCCGGCATTTTTATTTCAACAGGCAAACCTCCATGACCAAGGCAGCGCCCGTAAGCCACCGGGCCTTTTCCATTGACATCCTTGTTATAAACCACCAGCCGGTGGTCATGTCCCCAAAACCAGACAATGGGTCTTTCAAAGTCGCCCATTAATTCCTTTAGCTGAGTGCCCGGCCTGGTATACTCTTCTCTGAATGCAGAAATGTAAGGATGATGACTTAAAAAGATCAACCCTCTTTTATCAGCAGGATCGCCTATTTTTACAATATCCCGAAGCCATTCAACCTGTTCTTTTTTTAAATGGCAATCCGGTGGTGAAACAATTTCGAGCAAGGGCCGGCTTACAGACGTATAGCCGGTATCAATCCCAATCACGCGCCAGTGATCATTTTCCAGGCAGAAAAATCCAGCTTGTTGTGTTTTCCTCACCTCTCCTTCGCAGACGTACATGGCTGGCAGCAAATGTTGAAAAAAGGCATTTCCATTTGAATACATTTCATGATTTCCTGATAATGCCAGACTTCCGGATGCGCCATAATACCAGGATGCATAAGGAGCTGTAAAGTTTTCTTCCACTTCTTTTGGTGTCCCAACAAAATAAATGTCACCCATATGAATCGTGTAATCCGGTGAATAACGTGATACCAGATGCGCCACTTTATCGGATTCTGCTGTATCACTCGCCCAGTCGGAAAGTAATACGATACTTATTTCCTCACGGCTGGGAATTGATGATTGTAATTGATAAACGCCTGTATCCCCGTTTCTGGGATAGGCCTGATATGGATGTCTCGGCCCAAAACGGCTTTTCAAATAATGCCAGGCGAAACCTAATAAATTGGTTTTGAAAAATTCGGAAATAACATTGGTAACGGTAGATGTTTCCTTTACGTGTTTTTCATAAAGTTCCTGCTGCGTTTTCGCATGATTTTCTGCTTCACTATGTCCTAAGGCAAGAAATTTTTTGGTTCTTTCTTCTGATTTTTCCTTCATGCAACAATAAAAAATTAAGCAGCTTTTTAGAATTTTGAAATCGGGCAGTCACTTATCGATAATCACCCCGGTTTTAAGATAACTAAAAATTTCAGGCCAATATATGAATCGTTGGAATATCATACCAATCGTTCTTTTATTCTGATGAACTTCAACGTATATTCAAAAAGTATTTATAACTAACAAAAGCCGATTTAAGATGAAAAAATTATTACTTTCTGCCATGTTGCTTTTTACAGCGCAGACCTTGTTTGCTCAAACCGCAACAACTAAAATGATTGCGGAATTTGAAAGAGCAAAAACGTATACAAAACAGTATCTGGATGCAATGCCAGAGGATGGATATGCATTCAAACCTACGCCGGATATGCGTTCATTTGCACAGCAGATGGATCACCTGGCTGATGTAAATTACGCTTTTATTTCAGCCGCTACCGGAAAAGCAAGTCCGTTTAAAGAATCTCTTGAAAAGGCAGCGGATCAATCCAAAACGGCTGTAACAAAAGCGACTCTGGAAAGTTACGATTTCATTATCAATGCTTTAAAAGAGATGAAGGACGCCGATCTTGAAAAAGATGTTAAGGTTTTTGGTAAAGATCTTAAAGTTAAAACTGCATTTGAAAAAGACTTTGAGCATCAGACGCATCACCGCGGACAAACCACAGTTTACATCCGTTTGAAAGGTGTGAAACCTCCGCAGGAAATGTTGTTTTAGTTGATTAAAGTTTAAAAAAACAACTCCGTCATAACTTTCATGGCGGAGTTGTATTATTTTTGGGCTTTCAGCATTAAAATATTTTTTGTGAAAGATCAGCCAAACTCGAATTCAAAGCCTTTGTTCCGGGTTCCGGAAATTTTTTCTTCTGTTAAAAATCTTGTTACGGGTGAAAGTACGCGTCATGGCGGCGTTAGCCCCGCTCCATACAATTCTCTTAACCTTGGCGGGTCCACAAAGGATTCACAAGAAAATGTTCTGGAAAACAATAAGCGTTTTTTTGACGCACTGAACATTGATTTTGAAAAAGTAGCCAAATCCCATCAGGTTCATAGTGCTGATATCCTGAACGTTACCACGGCAGGACGCTTTGAAGGTTATGATGCTTTAATAACCAACATCCCGAATGTTCAATTGGCGGTTACCATCGCTGATTGCACTCCCATTTTGATTTTCGATCCGGTGCAAAAAGCAGTAGCGGCTATTCACGCCGGGTGGCGTGGAACGGTTCAGGAAATTGTATTAAAAACGGGTTTGGCCATGCAGAAAGAATATGGAACAAATCCCGAAGACTGCCTGGCCTACGTCGGCACCTGTATTGATGCATGTTCTTTTGAAGTGGGTGCGGATGTAGCGGATAATTTCAATTCAACATTTAAACAATGGGATGATCAGAAAAATAAATTTTTCGTTGACTTAAAATTGGCTAATAAAGACCAATTGATCCGTTTCGGAATAAAACCTGAAAATGTTGAAATTTCACCATTTTCAACGGTTTTAAATAATGAAGATTATTTTTCCTATCGTTTTGAAAATGGTTTAACCGGGAGAATGCTGGCAACAATCGGGATAATTGAATAATCTTCACAATCAATTTTGAACAACGATCACCTTTCTTTTATACTGCGTTTTTTCACCGTTTGAATTAAAAATATCAATCAGGATAAGATAATATCCTGTTTTGGAAATAGCACCGTTTTCATTTTTTCCGTCCCATAAAATCTCTCCGATTGTTCCTAAAAGTTGATTTCTGAGAAGATTTTTAATCAGTCTGCCGTTGATATCAAAGATTTTGACCGTCGCTATCTTATTGGATTGTACCAGTTTATATTTTATTTTGACATAACCCCCGGCTGCATTTTCCGGAACGAAAACTTCCGGTTCAATTTCAAACAGATCATTTTCAATATCCGTTTTGATTTGAGAATTTGCATATCCCGGCGTGGCATTTCCAGTGACAGCCGAAGCTGAATGCCAGTTTGAAATAATTGCAGAAGAAATATCCGTATCTGATTTTTCAAGAGAAACACCTTTCTTATCTGAAATTAAAGGTTCGTGCATATCTTCATTATAATCAAAACGATCATAAATTTCCGCGTCCTGATTTTTCAAAATTACTCCACCTTCTATATTTGAATAAGCTGGCAGTGCATTTAATCGAAGAAAATTACCGGATATCTTTGCCGGATAAAGCTGCTTAATTATCTCCGGATTTGTGGTCAACGCAAGATATGTGAAGGGCGGCAAAACAAAATTTTCCGTTGTGACCGCCCTGAAAACGTCAGGCTGGCTATCTTTCACATTTCCCAGAGACCAGTTTTTAAGATCTATATATTTTTTTGATCGGTTATATATTTCTACAAAATCAACTCCTCCCAACGGCGGATTAAATAATATTTCATTTAGAACTACATCACCAGAATCCGCTTTCGTGGGTAGTCCAATGGTAAAATCTGATTGGCGTAAAATATTCCCAGTACAATCTGAGAGATTCCTGACTGACAAATGATAGATTTCACCCGCCAAAAGTGGTGTATCCAGCGTCACACTGAGATTGACAAATTGAGGAGCTTCCAGTTTTCTCTTTATAATTTTCCGCCCTGATACTTCGATAAAAGTACCCGAAACAGATGCCAGACTATCCAGCTTTTCGCTGCCGACAATACGCAGTTCTATGGATGACGCTACATCAATACGTTGAATAACAGGAGGCTCAGAATCCGGGTTGTTCCTTTTGACACTATTTATTTTAGCAGGCGTTCCTCCCCGGGTATCTCCCGAAACATCCCAGTTATTTTGTACTCCGCAGGGATTATCTGTATCTATCATTTCAATTGCGTATCCACCGGTGCTTTTATCAGACGGCCACCAACTATTTTCATATGTGATTGAAAACACAAGACTGTTTCCCGGCTTATATATGGAGATTGTTCCGCCATCATTTGGCAATGAAAAAGTGGAAAGCGGAATTATTTTCCCAAACCCAAGCAGATGGTCAGCATTTGTTTTATTGCAAATCAGAACATATTCACCTGGCAATATGACTGAATCCGGAAATGTTGCGGATCTTGCACCAATCGTTAACTTCCAGTTTTTCAGTGGGATTGCATTTTCGCTTCTATTATATAATTCAAGATATTCAACTGTGGGAAGGCCAACCGGAGGATTTGGATTAGCCATGATTTCAGAAACAACAATGCTGTTATAACCCTGAGCAAAAGCGTTGAAATCAAGAAAAAAAAGAAGGCTGAATACGATTCCCGAATTTTTCCAGTTTATAAAAGCCATTGTTCCGTATTGATATAACACAAATAATCTATACGGAATAAAACTGTAATAGTAACTTCAACGTCTATGTTGCCGAACCGAGAGGAAATAAAAAAAATTCAACCCTTTTCTGAGTTGAATTCGATCAATTACATTTTTACGCAAAGCTCATTTATTTGCTTTCCTCAGCTTTCGCTGGTTCTGTTGCAGCTGGCTTAGCGGGAGCCGGAGCTGTTTTTGGTGCCGTAGCCACCTTCGGTGCAGGTGTTTTAGCCGGAGGAACAGCAGCTGGTTTAGATGAGGCCGATGCCACCAAAGTAGCTACCTTTTCTGCATGTTTCTTTTTATCCTTTTTAGATTCTTTTTCTTTTTTCGGTGCTTTAGCTTTTTTCTCCGCATTTTTCGCTTCCTTCTCTTTTCTCTTAGCTTCATCTTTCATGAACTTCGAGACTTTTTTTGCCAATTTAGCAGATGCTTTTTCAATTGACTTTTTTATTTTTTTTGAATCAGCAGTTACCGTATCAAGTTTCGTAACAAGTGTTTCTGCGATTTCGGTAGTAAGTTTTTTTGTTGCGGATTTCATGTTTTAAGAATTATTTATAATAATAAGACCTGAAGTCTGACCGGCTAATATTCTTTAATCCAGCCGCTTGTTAGGTAAATCACACTCTTGTCTTTTCAACCTGCAAATACCGTTCATTAAATCCAGAACAACAAATAAAACGTGTTATATTTATGTTAAATTTTTCTTGATAAATTCCCATAATACGATTCCCGCAGATACAGACACATTAAATGAATGTTTGGTGCCAAATTGTGGTATTTCAACACAGCCGTCACATACATCAATTACTTCGTCAGCCACGCCTTCCACCTCGTTTCCGAAAACAAATGCACAGGGAATATCGGATTCAGGTTCAAAATTTTGAAGTAGAATACTTCCTTCCGCCTGTTCAACAGCAAAAACCTTATATCCTTCTTCTTTCAAAGTTATAACGGCTTGCAAAGTATTTTCAGCCTTTTCCCAGATCACTGCATTTTCAGCACCCAGTGCACTTTTAGTTATTTCTCTGTGCGGCGGACTGGGTGTATAACCGCATAAAATCATTTTTTTCGCCCTGAACGCGTCAGCTGTTCTAAAAAAAGAACCTACATTATTCAGGCTGCGAATATTGTCGAGCACAATAACAAAAGGAAATTTGTCCGATTCTTTAAATTCCTCCACCGACAAACGGTTCATCTCTTCAATGAGCAGTTTACGCATTGTAATAGATTTTTTTTAACAATTGTTCTAAATAATAATCAAACAAACGTACGATGAAATACGGCAATTCCGTTCAAATGTTAACTTTCATCATGACGAAAGCTGCTTAATTAACAAAGAAAACCTGCTTATCAATGCATTAGACTCAAATAGTCCTAAATACAATATTGTACTACCGCGAGATAAAAATATTACTACATTTATTACGAAAAAATAATATCCGCCGAGGTTTATAATCCAATCGTTACTTGCTGTGCAATGTTACGTCTACTACATAGTTAATCGGATTATTATTAAAACTTACTTTCAATATAGTGAAGAAATACCATGTACTCCTCGCAGTTTTTTTAATCTTCGCATATGACTATAATATTTTTGCACAACCACAAACAAGCGAGCAGGACGCCTACACAGTAAAATATTATACGGAGGACAATGGCCTTCCTCAAAATAGTGTAAAAAATATTTCTGCTGATTCAGAAGGTTTTATATGGCTTACAACTGAAATAGGTTTGGTAAGATTCGATGGAAAAAACTTTTTCACATTTGATAAATCTAACCTTCCGATTATTTACAACCGGTTTTCAATGCTGCAACCAAGCCTTGAAAGTGGTGGAAAGAATAACAAATCCAGGAAACTATACGCAGTCGCGGAAGGCTATCAGTTCATTCGCATTGAAAATGGTAGAGCGACTATGGATTCTGTTTACACTACTAGAATTCGTTCTATTCCACATTTAAGGAAGTCAGGAGAGAATGTACTACTTTCGAATGGTTCTCCAAATTATTTAAGAGACTGGTTAAACCCCGATTACTATATTATTGCACTTGCCGAAGGAGAAGGAAATTTCTTTGTTTGTGAGCATCAAAAAATCGGCTATTATTCTAATTGGAAAAAAGTCTATGACTATTCAATCAAAACACCACTACCGTGGGATTTTTTCACTATACAAAAAAATCTTTATACCTACACGCAAGGAAAATTCACACGTATAGACAAAAAGGGTTTAACAGAATTATCAGTTACGGGTGATTTAAAAGCAGATAAAAATTACTTTCCCGGTACAAAAAATGCTAAAATTTACTGGAACAATATTTCCGACCAGGTCTTTATCTATCTTGAAAAAAATATTTATTCACTAAAAGAAGAACCAGGAGGGATTTTACATACAAAGTTAGTGATCAGCCATTTTGACTTCACTAAAAATAACATAACCTCCATTCATTACGACAATGCCCATCAACGATTTTTCCTGGGAAGTGTCACAAAAGGATTATTTGTCTTAAAAAATAAATCATTTTTTACACTCAGAAATAAAGGAAATGATTTAGAAAATGTGTTTTACGGACAGGCTGTATTTGACTCTAATTCCATTATTACGCCAAAAGGATATGTTCTGGGGAAATCATCGAAAACTGGTAAGGTTATTCTGAAAGATTATCCTCTGATTTATTCCAAAAAATCGGCCGACGGATATGGTATCATTACGGATAAAAAGGGGAACATCTGGCGGAAAAGTGGTGATTTCGTCACTTGTTATAATATCAAAAGTAACAAAATGATTGGGCAATGGGATTTAAAAACAGAGGTTAATCACCTTTATGAGGGCAATGACGGAGTAATCTGGATAGGGACACGGAGCTCGGGTTTATACCGCATCTGCTTATCTGATCCTAAACCTGAGCCGGTGCAATTTATTAAAGGACCATTAGACAGAATATCCTTTGTACTACAAAAGACATCTCAAACGCTGGTGATCGGTACTGCTCACGGACTTTTCCTTCTTAATCTTAACTTCAAAAAAAATTGTATTTATCAAAGGCACAGAGAATCTATACATCCGTAGTCTTTTTATTGATCCGGTTGCCGGCTCCACAGTAAATCCGGATGAAAAAGAAGTCTGGATCACAACTTATGAAGACGGCTTCTTTCTTTTATCAAAAGATAAGCTCATTAAATTCCCGCTGGATAAACATAAATATCTCGCCAGCTCACATTGTATTTTCCTGGACAAAACCGGCTATTTCTGGTTCACAACCAACAAAGGCCTTTTTCGGATAGCTAAAAAAGATTTACTTGATTATGCTGAAAATCATTTTGCTCCCGAAAATAGAAATATATTTTCCATGCACTTCACAAAAGAACAGGGATTTAACACCAATGAATTTAATGGAGGCTGCCAGCCTTGTGCACTCAGACTGCCAAATGGTTTCGTTTCACTGCCCTCGCTGGACGGGCTTGTATGGTTTACACCGGAACATATAATTGCTGAACTACCTGACAAAAATATAATTTTCGATCAGTATGAGGTGCGGGGAAAACGTACAGCCATCTCCAGGGGATTCAATTATTTTGCCAAAGAATCCGCATAATATCAAAATAAATCTTGCCACCGCCTATTTTGGAAACCCGGCTGACCTCAGTATTTCTTATGCGATTCTTGAAAAATCATCGACCCAAAACATTCCCACGGATTGGCTTGATCTTGACGGAAACAGTACAACGATTCTGATCGGAAGTTTAAATGCAGGAAATTACACCTTGTTTATTCGCAAGAACAATGGCTTTGGACGGGATAATTATATGTATAAAAATTTATCCATTTTGGTGTCGCCAGCCTGGTATGAAACCATTTGGTTCAGAATTGCCGCATTAATTCTTTTTGTACTGGCCGTCTACCTTTTTATTCGTCTGCGATTGAGGATTATTAAAAAAGAAAATCGTCTGCTTGAAATTAAAATTGCCCGGCGCACCAGAAAACTCAAACACACATTTACTGCACTGGAAAAATCAGAGCGTGAACTGCAAAGACAGATGCATATACAAACGAGGCTGATTGCTTCCATGTCGCATGACATCAAAACACCTCTGAAATTTGTTTCAAATGCTGCCGGCAGAATTGAATCTATGCTGGGAAATGATAAAACAGATGCCGTTGTCATGCTTGGAAAAACAATCGAACAGTCTACTGATAAAATGTACAGCCATTTGGAAAATCTTATAGCCTATGTGAAAACACAGGTTTATGGCAGCAAAATAGAACTTGAAGAGATCAATTTATTTAACACACTTTCCGACAAATTTGAAATTTTCGAACATGTGATCCGGGAACGCTCAAACCAGTTTGCCAACGAGGTGGATGCCATGGTCAATGTTGTTACCAATGCCCAGTTACTTGGAATAATTGTGCATAACCTGATAGATAATGCAAATAAATTCTCCTCCCATGCTGACATTAAAATACAGACAGCAACTTTTGGCACAAAAACGCATCTTATCATTTCCGATTCTGGTCCGGGAATGCCGGATGAGGTGCTTCATTGGCTTAATACTCCTTCCCAAACTGATTCATTTGAAAAGATCAAGTCTTTTTCAATACATTACACTGGGCTTGGATTGACCATTGTAAAAGAATTGGCAATGCTGCTGAACGTTGATCTTTGGGCTGAGAAAAGTAATGGGACAAAGGTCCATCTTATTTTTTCCCCAACCCCATATACGATAAGTTAATTCAGATCAAAATCCTTGGTTTTATACAATTCCAGTTTCTTGAACATTTCAATAATATTAGCAACTTCCAGTTTTTCAAAAATGCGGGCTTTATACGTACTGATAGTTGTTTCTTTAAGATCCAGCAGTGTAGCGATTTCCTTTGTCCATTTGCCCTGAGCCAACAAGTGCATCACTTCCAACTCACGTTTGGACAGATCTTCAAGCGGATTAGAGCTTACATATTTGCTATCCAGTATATTTTTCACCATTTGCTGCTGAACCTTACTGCTGATATACTTCCCATTGTTCAGTACGGCCATAATCGCCACTTTATATTCATCCTCAGAAGCACCTTTGGAAAGGAAACCATTTGCACCGGCATGTATATAATGTAACGCATATATCTCTTCTTCTGAACCGGAAAAAACGAGAATCTTAACGCTTGGCTGTACCGCTCTGATTTTATTGATCATTCTACTGTTTTCACCACCCGGAATATTGATATCCAGAACAATCAGGTCAAATACATTTTGATGAAGAAGCCCCAGTGCAGAAGTAAAATTAGATGCCTGATGAACATCCACTGGCTGAAATAAATCCGTGATAAGAAAATCTATACCCATTCTTACTATGGCATGATCTTCAACAATTAAAATTCTTTTCATTATACGTTAGAGTATATCATAAGGGAAACAAAATTTCATTTATGATTTATGAGGGTTATAACTAAACAAAAGAAGCAGATACCTGATAATCAACGGGCACCTGCTTCTTGCTAATATCAAATTAAAATTATCAACTGTCTATCAGCTTAATTTTAGTAATCAGTTCAACGATATTTTTAACACCCATTTTTTCAAAAATACGTGCCTTATAAGTACTTACGGTTGAAAGCTGCAAATTTAACTTTTCTGCGATTTTTGCAGTACCAAATCCTTCTTTTAACAAGTTCATTACATCCTTTTCTCTTGGAGAAAGACTTACGATTGGATCCGGAAGAAATTCTTTTGGATTAATAAGCCTGTTGATATTGATCTGCTGCATATCAGCACTCATATACTTTTTGTTATCGAGCACACTCAACACGGCAGTTTTAAATTCATCTTCCGCTGCATCTTTGGACAAATATCCGTCAGCACCAGCCTGCAGATATAATAAGCCATACAATTGCTCATCATAACTCGAAAACATAAGTATCCGAATGTCAGGACGTTTGATCCTGATCGTTTCAATCATTTTGGTATTATTCCCACCTGGTATATTGATATCCAGAATAAGAAGGTCAAAGGTCTGGTTGCCCAATTCCAGCAAGACCTTCTGAAAGGTATCGACACCCGTAATCTGAGATTCGGGAATAAGAGACTTCAAGAGGTGTTTGGTTCCTGATGCGGACCACTGCGTGATCCTCGGCAATAAGTATGTGCTTCATGAAAATTTTATATACTAAATGACAGTAGAAATAGTATTACCCCAAAGTTAGAATTAATTATTTATCTATTTACTAAGTTATAAGATAAATTCTAATCACTTGGTACACAGATATAATAACTTTTAAAATAAAGATAAAATGATTTGACTTATTTCAACTTAAAACGTTATTTCAACTCAATTGTATTGAAAATTTATGTTTACCAGTTAAAATAAAATTTTTAGATAGAAAAAATTTATTTAGGACTTCAAAGAATCAAAGTTGGAATAAATATTTTTCCTGGCTTATGTTACAAGTTTCGCCGCCGCATTTCTTTACTAGAACTTAATGGCTATAATTTACAAAGATAATTTGACAAAAAAAGCTAGAAATATCTACAAAGAAACAAGAAATAAGACTACAATAAAAGAACTATGTATCTATATGTATCCCCGGACACAACTAATTTGCTAATACACAACCCGTTATATTCATTTAATTTTTCAATAATCCAATAATTAAAATAATTTTAAGACAATAAAACAAATACATGAAAATCGTACCAAATATCTTTCCAACAATTACTTATAGGAAAATTTAAAATAAAAATGGGTAATTTTAATTTGATAATCTGTTAGACTAATAAAAATCCTGTTAGTAACTATTTACGTCAGGATTTATGAAAGCAAAAACCGCACACACATTTATAAAAATTTGAAAAATCCAGATTTCAAGTGGTCCGAAGATAATCTGGAAACCAGATTGTATATCCAATATTCTGCAATAAATATCCCACTTTCCTTTGAGCCATTTTTGTATCACACATCAGACTATCTGAATGTGACCAGCAATGATGAAAAATTTTCATTCTATCTGTTTCGATCCGATCAAATTACTGCAATAGCTTGTATTCATCTTACGAAAAGTTACCATGATTTGGTATCCCCTTCACGGGCTCCTTTTGGTGGAGTTCAGTGTGACAAGAATTGTAGTGTCGGTGAAATAAATTTTCTTTTAGGCTGTGTCGGAAGTTGGTTTTCAATGCAAAAAATCTCTCTATAAAAATAAAAAGTGCGCCTGATTGCTATTACTCTTCCGAAACGCATCATTTGCTTTCCTGTGCCTACGAAATGTCTGGTTATAAGTTCAACGGTAAGTTTATTAACTATCACATCCCAGTTTCCCAGTGGCCATTTTCCATGAATATTACCTCTGCCCGAGAGAAGAAGGCTGGCTAAATGCAAAAAATCAGGATTTCGGACGGAGATATATAACAAACCGGATATTGAAATTATTTACGATTTTATCAAGGAAAGCCGAAATGCAAAGGGATATCTAATATCAATATCCGTGGAGCAACTTGACTTGTTGATCAGCAATTTTCCTGAGCAATACAAAGTTTTTGTAGCCACAGATCTTGATAAAATAATCGCAATGACTGTTACGGTACGTGTTTGTGAAGATGTGTTATATAATTTTTTACCAGCAGATCTATCCTCTTATAAAAGTTTCAGTCCGCTGGTTTATTTAACCGAAGCTATTTATAATTATTGTCAGGAAAAACAAATTGCGATACTTGATATGGGCTTATCCCTTGATCTCCATGGAAATGAAAAACCTGGACTCCTCAAATTCAAGAAAAATCTTGGCGGAGAAGAATCTGTTAGACTTATTTATCAGAAACAGGTATAAACCTTAAATTCCCAGACAATTACCTTCTTTATAAAAAACGGTGGAACAACTTTCATGCCCGACAATCGGCAGCATCCCTCGAAAATCAATACTTTTATAACCTTTATTCGTCATAAAATCTTTGGCTGGCTGGTACCAGTCACGCTCAGAATTATCTAAAATAAGTACCCCATCTTCTGTTAAATACTGCGCCGCAAATGCAGTACATTTTACACGATTACGGCCATCAACGACAATAATATTATATTTTTTGCCTTCATTTTTCACCGCTTCAACATAAGTATCACCTTGCGGACGGGAGTAAACGATGGAGTTTGCTGGAAGTTTCGGTTTGATAATTTCGATCCATTGCGCGTCATGTTCAACAGCAGCGATATGTTTCACACGGGCTCCATACCAGCGTGTCGAATTTCCTGAACCATATTCAAAAACTTCAAAATGTGGTTTGATCCTTGGTTCAAGAAAAAAGATAAATGAATAAGTATACCATGGAAGCGGATTTCCGGCAGCGTCGACGGATTGTTTGGAGTGAAAACTTCTAAACCAACCATATTCTTTTAACGCACTTTTTAAATAAAGCTGAACGGCACCGCCAAAACCAACTGAATTTAGAAGTCCCCAACTCTGCTTTTTTAAAAACTTAACCATTAGATCCGCTTATTCCGAAAGATATTACTGACAATTTGAACCCTAAAAAACCTGGCTTTCCAATAGAGGCCGGAACGCCATTTTTGCACAGGGGCTGCAAATATACTACATTAGCACTCAATTTTAATATTTGTATTGATAGCGGGAATAATTTCAAAATCCCTCAGTTTTAGAATGAAATTAAAAACGATAAAGACGGTTCTGGGCCACCCTTTAAACAAAGACAGAAAGGTAAAAGCATTGATGACACTCTTCAAAAGAGGGCTGGTCATTCGCCTGCACAAACATCCCATGATTTATCCGTTTGTCGAGCATGTTTCACTGGTTGTTGATAAGGGAATGTCGAGCGCGGAACTGCAAATTTATACCGGCTTATACGATACCAATGAAATGCTTTTTGTGATGCACTACCTGCGTCCGGAAGATACATTTGTGGATGTGGGCGCCAATATTGGTGTTTATTCCGTTCTGGCATCTGGCATTACCGGTGCAAAATCCTTATCGTTTGAACCGATTCCTTCCACTTTTGCGAACCTGAAACGCAATATCAATTACAACAATTTACAAGATCGCTCGGAGCTATATAATCTGGGTGTTGGTGATAAAGAAGAAACGCTGATTTTTTCAAATTCACTGGATGCGATCAACCACGTAATCAACGATAATAATTTCGGCGGTCCGGTTACGGAAGTTCCTGTGAATTCGCTGGATAATTTACTGGTTGATAAAAACATCAATTTACTAAAAATCGATGTGGAAGGTTTTGAAGCGAATGTCATCAACGGCGCTTCAAAAACACTGGAAAGACCGGAGTTGAAAATCATCATCATGGAAACCAACGGACTTTCTGACCAGTATGAATTCGGCCAGAATTACATCCACGACAAACTTTTGAGCCTGGGTTTTGTGCCGTACAATTATTTCCCTTCTGAAAGAAAATTAACTAAGATTACCACAACAAATCCTGAGAACACGATTTATATCCGTGACTTGGCTTTTGTTGAAAACCGGGTTAAAACGTCGAGAAAGATTAAATTGGGAGACAACTTGATTTAGGGCTTCGGCAGTCTGCTATCAGCTTTTATTTTGATGCAGGAAACAACATTTTGGCTGAAAGCCAGATCCTGGATACTGTTCATTATAATCTTTTGACCAGGTTTATTTCTTCAAAAATCTAGTCCGCAAACCGCTTACCAAATCGTTGATCTCCTCGGAAATCTCAAACCGGACGATTAAAAGAACAAACAGCAGAATGATAAGAAGGAGCGCAACGCCATCATTAACATGGCCGAGATAATCGTTCTTGTATAATCCGGAACCAGGAAAGTGAGCCCGTACAAAACGACCAGTATTAATGCTACCTGTAACGTTTTATTTGTAAATGGAAGCACTCCAAATTTCCACCAAACGAAGGTCATTCTGGCAATTGAATAAACCAAAGTGGTAAAAGCCGTTGCAATGGCTGCTCCTACAAAACCATGGATTGGGATTAACCAAAGGTTCAACAAAAAACCTAAAATGGCCGATGCAACAATAAATAAAGTGGCAAATCTGAAAAATTTCGAATACATAATAATCTCAGTATTCAAACCTGTCGCAATATCAAATACCTTTACCAATGCCAGGAAGAGCACAACATATTTGCCTTCTCCGTAGGTACTTCCTTTTGGTATAAGAAAGAAAATATCATCAATACTGGCCCAAATTAATAGAAATACAACACCACCTGCAATAAGCTGATTCAATGCTGACTTCTGATTCATGGTACGAACGTGATCATAATCACCTTTTACCAAAGAAGCTGCCAGTAAAGGAATTGAAATTTGAGCAATTGCTTTTTTGGGAATTTCAATAATTCCTGCGATATAAGAAGCAATAATAAAAATCCCAGCGCTGACCAGTCCTTTTTTACCAGCCACCATGGTTCGATCAATAAAAAGCATCAGGTTTACGCCTACCCCACCGAGTAGTGTAAATCCTCCATAACCAAGCATTTGTATGATTAACGAGCGTGTCAGGATCTTTTTTATCCGGAAACCGGAAATATAGTCTGCCAAGCTGCTTGATATAACCAAGCAAAATGACAACCGCTAAACCATAGGATGCTACGACTAGATACAACATGGCTTCAAAACTTAGCCAGCCCAATCCAAACATCAAAATCAGCAAGACATTGGCTAATTTGAGATATACTTCTCTAATAAAATTCGGTACTGCAATTCGGGAATTATTTCTGCAATAAGCTTCAAGAACGGAAATATAAATCCAGAAGGTCGTTAAGGGAATAACCAGAAAATGATATTTCAAAAACATCGGTGACTCCTCTGCGAAATACGCATGGATCGCCGGTGTGAATACGAGATAAATAATCCCGAAAATCACTGCGCCTATAAACGGAAGACAAAGGAGAAATACAAGAATTCCATGATGCTCCTCTTCGTCATTTCGGAAAAGACTAAAAAATTTGTCCGCTATAAAAGGAGTTCCTAAATGTGCAAATGCTGCAAAAAGTAAACTGTTTTCAAAAAGTAAACGAGAAAGAGCATATTGCTCGATGGATAAAAATTTCGTAGAAACGTACATCTGATTTACGATACCTATCCCTACCCCAATGTAAGATCCAAGACCAGCTTTAAGACTCTGACGAACAACGATTCCCACTCTGAAAGTCTATTTAGCGTATTTTTGTAACAATATTGCTGCGATACGTTCAGCGGCATGTCCGTCCCAGAATGGAGGAATAACGCCTTCTTTCACTCTTCCTGCCAAAATATCCTGCACTTTTTCAGCCACAGAAACCGGATCAAGGTCACTTAGCAAGATATTCGTTCCCAATTCTACCGTTACCGGACGTTCTGTACTCGCACGGAAAGTAAGACAAGGTACTTGCAAATAAGTCGTCTCTTCCTGAATTCCACCTGAATCGGTAATGATCAAAGCAGCATTTTCCATCAAATGTAAAAATTCAAGATAACCTTGCGGCTCCATCAAAATCACATTGTCAAGACTTTGCAGTTCATCCAGCAAACCCCAGGTTTCCATATTTTTCAGCGTTCTCGGATGAACAGGGAAAAGTACTGTTTTGGTTTTTGAAGTTTCTTTGATGATTTTCAAAATATTAGCTAGTCCTTCCTGAAAATCCACATTACTTGGACGGTGCATCGTCATTAAAACATAAGATTTTGGCTTCAAACCAAGGTCTTGAACAAGCGTCAAAGTCGAAGCTTTCTGACGATAGTATATCAAAGAATCGATCATCACATTTCCTACAAAATGTACTTTTTCATCCGGAATACTTTCTCTTTTCAGATTGTCGATACCAGCTTGCTCCGTCACAAAAAGATCGTCCGCGATACAATCCGTCATAATCCGGTTGATTTCTTCCGGCATTCCACGGTCGCCGCTCCTCAAACCTGCTTCTACGTGGACGACAGGAATATGCTCTTTTACAGCAACCATCGCGCAGGCAATTGTTGAATTTACATCACCGACAACCAGCACAACATCCGGTTTTTCAGCCAGCATAACCTGCTCAAATTCGATCATAATTTTAGCCGTCTGCTGCGTATGCGAACCACCGCCGATTCCCAGGAAATAATCCGGTTTCGGCAATTCAAGCTGATTAAAAAACACATCCGACATACGGGCGTCATAATGCTGACCGGTATGAATGATTTTCGAATCGATTTCAGGATGTTGTAAAAAAGCGCGGTGCAACGGAGCCACTTTCATGAAGTTCGGACGGGCACCAACAATACTCAGGATTTTCATTTTTTAATCAACCAGAATTTAAATAGATCAGTGCGCAAGAACATAGTTGAAGGCAACCATGTATTCTTTCAGGACACTGTGTATATTGATTTCTTCTTTTATTATGCGCAATGAATTGGCACCAAAGGTGCTGATTTTTTCGGGATCTTGGAGCAACGTTTTCATTTTCAGGTTCAGACTTTCCTGATTCCCGTTTTCAAAATAAAAACCATTGTAACCTTCTCTCACCAAACGTCTTTCCGTCCCATCTGCAACAGAACAAATAACAGGTTTGGCAAAACACATGGCGTCATTAATGGATAATCCACCCATTCCGCCTAACAAATAGATTGACGAAACATGCAGGTACTTACCCAAGGTTAACGCGTCATAAACACCTCCGACAAACTTTACATTGTCAGTAACACCAAGTTTTTCTGTCAGCTTTTTAAGATTTTCTTCTTCGGGACCAAAACCTACGACAACCAGTTCAATATCCGGAAAAAACCGTTTCAAATCTTTAACCGATTGAATCAGCATATCCACACGTTTCCATTTTACCAATCGTCCCACATGAATCACGCGGTGCGGATTAGCTGGTAAAATGTCCGGTTGTTTCAAAACTTCTTCATAAGCGGCGAGCAGCTCGTCAGTGTCCGGAGAATTTGCTGCGATGAATATCTTCTCTTTCGGAACACCATAACTTCCGATGATATCCCGGCCTTCATCATAGTAATTGATATGCGCGTCGGCTAGCGGTAGGTATAATTTTCGTAACCACGTTATCGCCCGAAAATAAAGTGCGCCTTTCCAGTTCTTTTTATTTGCATCGAGATCTTCGGTAATGTTTTGTCCAGAATAATAATATTCCTGACTTTTCCCCCAATAAGCGGTATTAAAAGGTATATCCCGGCAAATTAACTTTGCACCGATTTTTTTCAGCTTGAAATAGAAAGGAGGATTTAATACCAATTGAAGAAAATATGGCCAGGACGACATTACGATGATGTCCGGTTTTATTTCCAGTAGAGTCGGGATAAGATTTTCAAAAAAAGATTTTCCGTACCAGGTTGTAAACTCAGGAAGTTCCACCAACCGGAAGTTCGCGGCTGATTTATCTTCCTTTACACCAGCGCCCAGCGCTTTGCTTTGTTGAGTCGGTTTGACGAGAACAACTTCGATTCCATAGTCGGAAACCATCTTATTCAATATCAGGGCAAAATAATGCGGCAACCCCGCCATAACAAAACAAACACGCATGCGTCAGAAATCTTGTGGTAATTCCTGCAAAAGTACACATTCGCAGACAATTTTAAGAGGAGAAGAAATGTTTCGCTTACTTAAATGCAATAGAGAAACAATCGAAAACGAAAATTTGAAATTAATGAAGAATAAAGGACCGGAATCAAGTTTAAACAGATTCCGGTTTAAGATCATTTTTACAGTCGTGAATCGACTGAATCTTTTGGTAAAGTTGATTTCAGATCGAATAGAACAGAATTCGTATTGGTAAAATCCGTCAGATTCAATTCCCTGAAAGTATCGTGCGCAACGGCCAGCACAACGGCTTCATATTTCCCGTTAGGTTTATCAGCCAGGGTGATATCATATTCATGTCTCACTTCATCCGCTGATGCCCAGGAATCATAGACATCCACTTCCATGCCGAAATCTTTCAATTCCTTGTATACATCCACAACACGCGTATTTCGAATATCCGGGCAGTTTTCTTTAAAAGTAATTCCCAGAATCAATACCCGGCTGCCTTCAATTTTATGGCCTTTTTTGATCAAAAGTTTGACCAGTTTATTAGCAACAAATACACCCATGGTATCATTTACACGGCGGCCAGAGAGAATGACCTGCGGATAATAACCAAGCGATTCAGCCTTGTATGCCAGATAATATGGATCAACACCAATACAATGTCCGCCTACCAAACCGGGTTTATATTTCAGGAAATTCCATTTTGTTCCGGCAGCTTCCAGAACTTCCGTAGTATCAATTCCCATCCGGTCAAAAATCAATGCTAGTTCATTTACAAAAGAAATATTTACATCGCGCTGTGCATTTTCGATGGCTTTTGATGCTTCTGCAACTTTAATACTCGATGCAAGATGCGTCCCGGCTGTGATAATTGTTCCGTATAAGTGTATTAACAAATTCGCCGATTTCCGGCGTTGAACCGGTGGTAACTTTTTTGATTTTGGTTAACGTATTTACCTTATCGCCCGGATTGATACGTTCCGGAGAATATCCGCAGAAGAAGTCGACATTGAATTTTAAGCCGCTTACTCTTTCCAAGAACCGGAACACAATCTTCCTCGGTACAACCCGGATAAACCGTAGATTCGTAAATAACGATGTCGCCTTTTTTCAAAACTTTACCAACCGTATCGCTGGCTTTCAAAAGTGGGCCCAGATCCGGTTTTTTATAGTTATCGATTGGTGTGGGAACGGTGACGATAAATATATTACAAGTCGCCAACGCCGACAATTCATCCGAAAATTGCAGATCCTGCACACGTTGTAAATCCTCCGAAGAAATCTCCTGCGTTCGGTCGTAGCCACGCTTCAATTCAGCAACACGCTCCTTATTGATATCAAAACCAAGCACTGAATATTTACGGCTGAATTCCACAGCCAACGGCAGACCAACATAACCAAGACCAATAATTGCAATTTTACTTGCAGCAATTTCTGACAACATTCTGGTAAAATTTAAAACGAGGACATAAAACTAGCCATATTAATTATGATCAGAAAATTTTGGGGAATCTGTGGAGATTGAGTTCGAAAATTATGAGCAGTTCTGAGATTCTCTAAGGTCACAAATTGTGACCTTAGAGAATCTTTAAAGCTGTGACCTAATAGCAAATTTTCAGTATTCCATATAATTTAAAACTTGAATTTATGGAACTGATCGCTATACAAAACAAAGTGTTCACGCTTCGTGGACAGAAAGTTATGCTGGATTTCGATTTGGCAGAAATGTATGAAGTTGAAACGAGATCTTTGAAACAGGCTGTTAGAAGGAATATTGATAGATTTCCCGAAGACTTTATGTTTGAATTGACCAAAACAGAATTAGAAATCTTTGAGATCACAAAATGTGATCTTAAAGTTGGGGAGGTCTCCGCTTTCTACCCTTTGCTTTTACCGAACAAGGAGTGGCTATGTTATCCAGTGTTTTAAAAGGTCAAAAAGCACTACAAGTAAACATCACAATTATGCGCGCCTTTGTCATGATCCGTCAATATTATTCTGATTCAACGGAATTGAAACAGCGAATTGAAAGCCTGGAAAATGAGATGCAGGTAAAGTTTAAAGACATTTATGAAGCGCTGAATTTTCTATTAAATCCCCCAAACCCTGAACGCAAAGCCATAGGATTTAAAAATAGTCGTGAATAAATATTTAGGTCACAGTTTGTGACCTAAAGATTGAAGAAACATCTACTTCCCGCTCACATTTTTTAAGACATCTTAATTCTGAAATTGTAACTTTGGTCTTTCTGCAAAGTTTCGAATAAGCATAATCTGTTTTTAAATCATATGAATGGCCTGACGGATAAAGAATTTTGGTTGAATTATTGGGAAAGTAAGACCGGACTCGTTTTTAGCATCCCCGATAATTATCCGTTCCTGTCTCTTTTAAAAAAACTGGTAACAACAAATAAGGTCAAAAGTCTTCTTGAAATTGGTGGCTTTCCTGGTTACTATTCTGTTTGGGCGCACAAGAATTTAAAGATTAAAACGGATCTGCTGGACTTCGTAATCCATCCGAAAATTCTCCATGATCTTGAAAAAGCAAATCAAATACCGGAAGGCTCCGTCGGGACAATAGAAGCTGATCTGTTTAGCTATGCTCCTGTTGGAAAATATGACCTCGTTATGTCAAACGGCTTGATCGAACATTTTCAAAATACAACTGAAATTATCCAAAAGCATACTCAGTTTCTTGCTGAAAATGGAATACTTTTTATCTCCCTGCCAAACTTTAAAGGTCTAAACGGTTGGTTTCAAAAGACATTTGACCGCGACAATTACGACAAGCATTATATTGAAAGTATGGATCTTGTCTATCTTCGAAATATTTGCCAGAATCTGGGATTGAAAGATATTGAAGTGTATTATTCCGGTCGTTTCATGCTTTGGCTGGAAAATGAGAGATAAACAACCTGCCTGGGTTCGTACATTTCGCAAGTCAACATGGTTCACTTTGAAAGTCTTCTCCAAGTTTTTTCCGTTTGAAACAAAGGCTTTATCACCTTATATCGTCATAACGGCCCGTGCATGAACGTAGTTTTTATCAATACCAGCGACAGTAGCGGCGGCGCGGCCATCGCTTGTTCACGGCTTCAAAAGGCTTTGGAAAAACATTCGTCCATCAAAGGCGATATATTGGTTCAGGAAAAAAAAACAAAAAATCCGGCTGTTACAACAATTGCAAATACTTCATTAAAAAAACAGTTTGTCTGGGCAAGATTTATCGCAGAGCGACTGCTGTTTTTACCCTACGAACGGTCCAAAGAAATTCGCTTTCTATTTAATCGTGGTATGGTTGGCGTGGATATCAGCAAACATCCGCTGGTTCAAAACGCAGATATCATTCATTTACATTGGATTAACTTCGGTTTTTTATCAACCGGCTCAATAAAAAAATTACTTGCGCTGGGAAAACCTGTCGTCTGGACTTTCCATGATATGTGGCCTTTTACAGGTGGCTGCCATCATAGCGGCGAATGCGAAAACTACCAGATTGAATGTGGAAACTGTAAATTCTTGAAAAACCCTGGTGGAAAAGATATTTCAAGAAAAGACTGGTTTTCTAAAAGCTCAGCTTATCAAACCAATCAGTTCACTGCATTGGATGCAGTGAATGGCTATCAAAAAGAGCACGAAATAGTAGTTTGCTTGAAAGACTTCAAAGTGGAATCGATTCCTAATCCCATTGACACGACCGTATTTGCACCAATCTCAAAAACAGAAGCGAGACAACAATTAAATTTACCAACTGACAAACATTTAATTCTTTTCGCTGCTATGCGCGTTAATGCGCTCATGAAAGGCTTTTCGTATTTTCAGGAAGCATTAACTCGTTAAAAGATCGAAATCCCGAGCTTTCCGAAAATATTGAGCTTCTGGTTTTCGGTCAGGCGGAAGACGAAGTGTTAAATCAATTACCATTCAAGACACATAAACTTGGACATTTGTCCGATGTAAAACAGATCGTTTTGGCTTACAATGCTGCGTCTGTTTTTGTGACGCCTTCCCTGGAAGAAAATTTACCAAATACGATTATGGAATCTTTTGCCTGTGGAACGCCGGCAGTTGGATTCAACATAGGCGGTATTCCGGAAATGATCGATCATCAGCAAAACGGATATCTTTCAGAATACAAATCTGTTGATTCTTTGGCAACAGGAATTCAGTGGGTTTTGGAAAATAATAAGGACGGAGAAATTTCTAAAAAAGCGCGGGAAAAAGTTTTGGGAAGTTACGCGGAAAATATTGTCGCGTCTCAATATGAAACACTGTACAAATCATTGTTGAAAAACAAATGACAAGGCAGTTTATCTATTTTCCGCCCATGTCTGAAAACTCAAATACCGAATATAAAAGCAGTTTCAGTGATGCCGTAATTGAAACGTTAGTTGCTTTTGCCAACACAAAAGGCGGACAAGTTTTTATTGGTTTGAATGATGACGGAGAACCCGTCAAAAATTTCGTCATCCGGGAAGAAACTGTACAGCAATGGCTTAACGAAATCAAACACAAAACCCAGCCGTCTGTCATTCCGGATTCTGAATTAATAGAAGTGGATGGAAAAGAGATTATTTCGCTTTCGATTAAAGAATTCCCTGTTAAACCGGTCTCTTTTCGCGGGCGTTATTTCAAACGCGTCCAGAATTCTAATCACCAGTTAAATCTGGGTGAGATTTCGGATATGCATCTTAAAACTTTCAACACGAGTTGGGATAGCTATGCAACGAACGATTACAAACTCGACGATATTTCGCTGGAAAAAGTAAGTTCGTTTATAGACAAATCCAACCTACTCAAAGAAAGTCCGTTACAGGATGATCCGTTAACCGTTTTGTACAAATTTGAACTGATCAAAGAATCAAAAATTGCCAATGCCTGTCATTTGTTATTTGCGAAAAATGATGTGTTTCTGGCAACGATTGAACTGGGAAGATTTTCTGCTCCAACCTTAATAAAAGATGGCTTAACGCTACGCAGTGATTTATTTTCTCAGATCGAGGATGTACTAACTTTCGTCAAAAAACATATAAACAAAGAGTATATCATAACCGGTAACCCTCAACGCGAGGAACGTTGGGAATATCCTCTGAATGCGATACGCGAGATCATAATCAACATGATCGTCCACCGCGACTATATGCATTACGGCGATTCCTCTGTGAAAGTTTTTGATCATTATATAGAATTTTTTAATCCAGGCTCATTACCACAATCAATTTCCATTGAGCAACTACTCAGCGGAGATTACACATCGCAGGCAAGAAATAAAAAGGTATCTTCAATTTTTAAAGAAGCCGGTGTTATTGAAAAGTATGGATCTGGTATTAAAAGAATTCAAAATGCTTTTCTGAGTTATGGTTTGGAAGCGCCTGTTTTTGAAAATTTTCAGCACGGTTTTAGGGTTATTGGTTTCTACACAAACTGTGGAGAAAACTGTGGAGAAAACTGTGCAGAAAACTGTGGTGCAAAACTGTGGAGAAAACCGTGCTGAAAAAAGACGTCCAAATCTTGAAATTGATTAAAGCCGATACTCGAGATAACAGTTAAAGCAATTCAACAAGTCACCGGACTAACAGAAGAGGCATAGAATGGCAAATACAAAAGCTAAAAGATCAAAATATAATTAACCGGATCGGGCCTGATAAAGGTGGTCATTGGGAAATAATAAAAGAAGGGTGAATCTGACTTCATTCAAAAATAGAAACGAATGCCTGTACTAACAATCGTCACCATCACTTACAACGCAGAACATTACCTGCCCCGAACGCTGAAAAGCGCTGAAAAGGCTTTGGCAAAACTGGCGGACAAAAGTGCAATTGAATATCTGATCATTGATGGAGGATCAAAAGATAAGACTTTAACAATAGCAGGCCGATTTGATTTTATCTCAAAAGTAATTTCTGAACCGGACCGTGGCCTTTATGATGCGATGAATAAGGGCTTAAATCTTGCTACCGGAAAATATTTATGGTTTCTGAACGCAGGAGATGAAGTTCAGGACGAGCATATTTTAAGTCAGTTAATTTCTGCTTTTGAAAGTAATGCTGATGTCTATTACAGCGACGCCTTACTTGTTCGCGAAGATGGCAGCGAAGTTGGGTTGCGAAGTAAATTTACGCCACATGATTTACCCAAGAGCCTTACCTGGAAAGATTTCGCGCTGGGTATGAAAGTTTGTCATCAATCTTTTATTGCGAAAAAGGCAATTGCGCCGGCATACGATTACACCAATTTAAGTGCCGATATTGACTGGGAGATTTCCTGTCTTAAAAACTCAAAAAAGACGCAGTTTCTGGATTTTGTTCTTTGCCGGTATTTAATGGGCGGACTGTCTATACAAAATCATCGTCGCTCCTTATTAGACCGTTATAACGTTTTAAAAAAGCATTTCGGCCTGATTCCTTCACTTTGGAATCATGGACTGATCTTTTGGCGCGGATTCTGGTTTGCACGAAAAAATGGTAAGTACTGGTAGACTATTTCAACCTGTCCAATCTTGCATACATTTCCATCATTGCTGACTGATCGATCAGAGTTTTTGTCGTTTTTGTTCCTATTAAACCTTTTTCATCTCTTTCGTCTTTCCAGATACGCTCGGCGTCATCAACAAAAAACTGCCATTGTTTTTTATTTTTATTGACTTTATAAAGTGCTTCGTATCCTCTCAGCAAAACCACGTTAAACCAATAATTACCAGGCAACTTGTTGTTTTTATAAAAATACTTTTCAGCCGATTTTGCAATTAATTCAGCTTCATCAAGATACTTTTTCTCTTTTGTAATCGTGTACAGCAAAACATTGGATTGCAGCATCGTCCCTGTGTTGTAAGTATATTTTGCCGAATCGATTTTCAAACCTGGAATCTTGATTGCATCGTAAAAAATTCCATCGGATGCACGCAGGTTTTTATTTGTCCAGTCATACAACTTGATCGCCGTTGTCAGATATTCTTTCTTTTTTGTGACTTTGTACAATTGCAGAGCCACCAAAATTCCCGGACCGTTCGAGCAGGTATTTTTCGTATTCTTCTCATCTTCCTTCCAATACAATCCCCCACCGGCTTTCTCATCATAACCTGTCATCTGAAACCGGTAAATTTCCTCAGCGATATCCAGGTATGATTTCTTTTTTGTGCGGTTGTAAGCATCCAGACAAGCAATTGCGATCCACTGGTTATCGTCATAGAAACGCGAATCTTTTTCTTCTTTTGTCACATAAGCCTGATAACCCGGCGCAGGCGGATTGGTATTATGATACTGAGCTATTGCTGCCAAAACCGGTTTCATAAACTCTTTCCCAGGCTCGATTTGCTCAGCTTCATTCGCGGCCTGAACCAACGCGCACAAAGGCCAAAGGTATGAATGAGGCTTATCGTTTTTACCATTTGTCTCCTTATACAATCCGCTTTCCGGTTCATAAAAAACGGAATTTATATTTTTGCTAATGGCATTTACCCGTGATTTATAATCTATAACGGAAGGTTGCGCATTGGCATTGACCCAAAAACAGAATAACAGAAAAAATTGAATTGAAATAACCCGAAGCATTGATAATATCGTTAAGTTAGTAACTGAAATAACAAAGTGACAGCCTGGGTTTGTTTTACTCTTTTGCTCCAAATTTTATATCCAGCCATCTTATTTTATCACAATTGTGTCAATATTTGACATAAACTTGAAGTATAACATAATTAAATTTTGATATTCTAATAATATTCAAAATAGTATTTTATATAATATCTCCATTACCTATTTTTGATTCTATGATGTCTATTTTCAACAGAATCAATATTGACTCAGATCTCCAAACATACCGATGATTCAATACTCTGGGACGGTTTCCGGAACGGGAACGAGGCAGCTTATACTGAACTAGCCACACGCTACTACCGCACTTTACTTCATTACGGTTTAAGATTTACACCGAACGTTCAAATTGCCGAAGATGCTTTACAGGATTTATTCATCCATCTCTGGCTCCACCGTCAAAATCTTAATGACACCCCTTCTGTCAAGTTTTATTTGCTAAAATCTTTTCGCCACAGAATCATTAAAACGCTGAAACCTCTTGCGGGAGAAGAGGAATTGACAGTAGAATTCGTCGATACCTGGCAGGAATTTTCCTCCGAGGAAGTGATTATCCAAAATGAAAGTGAGCTTAACCTGAAAAATCAGGTTAAGGAATTAATGACACAACTTCCAACGCGGCAACGTGAAGTCATTTATCTAAGATTTTTTCAAGGTTTAAAATCCGACGAAATCGGAGTTTTGCTTGCTATAAAACCACAATCTGTCAGTAATATTCTGCAACGTGCTTTGTCAACCCTGCGCGATATATGGCCTATTAGCCCTTCCTTTTCTTTTATATTTTATTCATTTTTCGAAATAATATTATAATTTTTAAAGAAAATTAAAAATTTAGTTTGGCAAGTGAGTATTCAGGCAGGTTAACCAGATAATAACAATGTACAAGTACCAATGTATTGTTATTTATGAATGCCAGGCTCGAAGCACTTTTTCAGGAATTAATAAAAAATCCGGTTTTCATAGCCTGGGTGCTGGAAGAAAGTGAAGATCTTGATGAATACTGGAAAAACTGGTCGGCGAATGATGCCGTAAAAAAAGAAGCGTTGGAACAGGCAAGATTCAGCCTTTTGTCCGTACATCATGAAACCCTCCCGATTACCGATGAACATATAGCTTACAAAGTCAGCCAGGCTCTGGAAATTGCAAAACGCAGGGAAAATGCCAACAAGACTTTGGAAGGTAATTTAAATTGGTTCCGATACAGCAGAGCTATCGCCGCGTCAGTTTTACTTCTGATCGCCGCAGGACTATTTGTTTACGTAAAATATCAGAACGAAGACATATTTATTGAAAATCAGCAGCAGCTTTCTTTGAATAAACCAGTTGAAACGGTTATTGAAGTTGTCAATGAAAATAATAAAGTGCGATATGTACAGTTGCCAGACGGCAGTTCGGTAGTGCTCAGAAAAAATAGCCGGATTAGTTACAACAAAGAATTTGATAAGGATAAACGTGTCGTTGTGCTTTCAGGAGAAGCCTTTTTTGAAGTAACAAAAGATCCTGAACGTCCGTTTTTCGTTTATGCTAATGAATTGGTAACCAAAGTATTAGGCACAAGTTTTAGTATCAAAGCCGATAAAGATGACAAAAACGTACTGGTGGCTGTCAAGACAGGAAAGGTTTCAGTCTTTTCAAGTGATGATAAACACTTGAAAGAATATCAGAACGGGAACAAGTTATCCGCATTACTATTGACTTGCAATCAGCAGGCGACTTTTGAAAGAGCGAAATCACGATTAATCCGGTCATCGGTAACGGGATCTCTGCTTTTAAAAATTCCAATTGAAAATCAGAAATTCACTTATACTGCAACGCCGGTTTCTGAGGTTTTCACATCGCTTGAAAAAGCATACGGGATTGATATTGAGTACAATGAACAAACGATGGCACATTGCAGTATCACGGCAACACTTGGAGACGAACCGCTTGAAAATAAATTGAAATGGATTTGTGCGATACTGGAAGCAAACTATCAGGTGAGTGAAAATAAAATAAGCATTACCGGAAATTCTTGTCTATAATTTTTAATCCTAAACTCCAGACTATTTGAAGACAAACAAAAAAGGTGAACGATGCGTCAACATCATTCACCCTGACTAAAATCCCCACCTATGTTGGCACTAAGATGAGTCCCCGAAAAGGGACAAGGGAATTATTTTGCTGATTTTTTAACAACCATCAAAACATTCAAAAGTATGAAAAAAACCTTACAATGGCCCCAATGCCTTTTTAAAATTATGAGAATCAGCCTCATACAATTATTTATCATAATTCAATTTTCGGGCATGTCTTTTGCGATAGACAGCAATGCTCAGGAAGTTCTTAACCGACGGTTGACGATCAGCCTGAAAGAACAGAAAGTTGGCGTGGCTCTGGAAAAACTGGGCAAATTGTCAGGCGTAAATTTCATGTACAGCCCGGAATTGATCCAATCGGAGCGCAAAGTGACCCTGAATGCAAAAGATGAAAAGCTGGAAGCAATTCTTGAAAATTTCCTGACACCTTTAAAGGTAACCTACGAAGTTTCGGGTAAACAGATTTTATTAAAAAGAATCCCGGGACCGAAGACTTCCAGCCCATTCATCGAAGGTTCAGGAACATCGATCCAAACAATAAAACCGGCCCTTTTTCCAATTAAAGGAAAAGTTATTGATGCAACTGGCGCAACAGTACCTGGTGCTACGGTGGTCTTGAAAGGAAGTTCAAGTGTTGGAACAACAACAGACGGAGAAGGAAGTTTTTCGCTGGAATTACCGGACGGAAGCACCACATTGGTTATTTCCTCCATTGGCTTTTTGACTCAGGAGGTCAATATAGCTAATAAATCAATGATAGAAATCACGTTGCAATCTGATGTGAAATCATTGAGCGAAGTTGTTGTTACGGGTTATTCTTCTCAATCCAAAAGAGATATTACCGGAGCCGTTTCAACGGTGGATACAAAAGAATTGACGAAAGTTTCAGCTCCAAACGTTGCCCAACAATTACAGGGCCGCGTTGCGGGTGTAACAGTTACTTCCAACAATTCGCCAGGTGGTGAGGCTACGGTTCGTATCCGCGGATTTGGTACGGTTAACAACAACGACCCTTTGTATGTAATCGATGGAGTTCCTACAAAAGGTGGTTTGAACAGCATTAACCCGAACAACATCGAATCAATGCAGGTTTTGAAAGATGCTTCCTCGGCTTCAATTTACGGTTCACGCGCGGCGAATGGTGTCATCATTATCACCACAAAAAAAGGAAAATCAGGTGCGCCTCAGTTTTCTTTCAACAGCCGCTTTGGTGTGCAAACCGGAAAAGTTGATTTAGGATTAATTATCGATCCACAGCAATTTGGCGACTTACTTTGGACGCAACGCAGAAATGCAGGCGTACTTACGAATGGAAATCCTTCACATCAGCAATATGGCAATGCAGCAAATGCAGTTGTTCCTGACTATATTCTGGCTGGCTCGCAATATGGTTTGTCAGAAGGAAATCCTGCTACAAATCCATCACTTTACAATTACAACCGTACAGGTTTTTATCAAATTGTAAAAGCAAACAAACAGGGAACCGACTGGGAGAAAGAAATTCTTCGTGATGCTGCTATTCAGGAATATAACGTTGGCGCAACGGGTGGTAGTGAAACCGGCAGATATGCTCTTTCTCTTAACTATTTCAAACAGGATGGTATTTTGAAAAATACTTCTTTCAACCGTTATTCTCTTCGTTCAAACACAGAATTTTTGTTCAAAAAGAAATTTCGTTTTGGAGAGAATCTTGAAGTAAGTTATACTGAAAACAAAGGGTATTATAGCAATAACGGAACGGCAAGTACAACCAACAACCAGGATGGCAACCCGATCGGGAACGGTTTCCGTATTCCGTCGATCATCCCGGTTTATGATATCATGGGCAACTTTGCTGCTACCCGTGCGGCTGGTCTGGGACCTGCTACGAATCCTGTTGCGCAGTTATACCGTACAAAAGACAACCGCGTAAACACTTTCAGGACTTTCGGTAACGCTTATGTAGAAGTTGACATTTTGAAAGATCTTATCGCCAAGTCGAGCATCGGAGTTGATTTCACTAATTCAAACAGAACAGCTTATGTGCTTCTGGATTTGGAAGAAGCGGAAATTGAATCCAATAACTCATTGACAAATGCTTATGCCTGGGACGTTAACTGGACCTGGTCAAACACATTAAATTATACAAAAACGTTTGGTACAATACACAAGCTTAATGTTTTGGCAGGAACAGAAGCCATCAAAGGTACAGGGAAAGATTTTTCAGCAACGCGGACATCATTTTACTCTGAGGATCCAAAATACATGTATTTGAGTGCTGGCTCTGCGGGTATTAACAACTCAGGAGCCGGTTATCAGTGGTCACTTTTCTCAGTTTTCGGAAAAGTTAACTATGCTTTGAAAGACCGTTATTTATTGGAAGCAACGGTTCGTCGTGACGGCTCTTCACGTTTTGGACAAAACAACCGTTACGGTACATTCCCGGCTTTCAGTGCGGGATGGCGTTTGTCTGAGGAAGCTTTTATGAAAGGGGCTACCTGGCTTGATGATTTGAAATTGAGAGGAGGCTGGGGACAAACCGGTAATCAGGAAATCGGAAATTATAATGGTTTCAGTACTTACCGTTCTACCTTGAACCAGTCGTCTTACGCAATAGATGGATCAAACAGTTCTGTTCAGGCAGGTTTTGACACGCAGGCATTTGGCAACCAGGATGCGAAATGGGAAACGACGACACAGACAAACGTAGGTTTGGACGCAACTTTCCTGAAAGGCATGTTTGGTCTTAACCTTGATTTGTATAACCGTACTACTTCTGATATGTTGTATCAGGTGAGCTTGCCGGCCACGCAAGGTGTTGCAACAATTCCTTTTGTGAACGTTGGTGAAATGAATAATAAGGGAATTGACCTGAATATTGATTTTAACAACAAAGCATTGGACGGTCAGCTAACTTACTCGATCGGCGCAAACATTTCAGCATATAAAAACAATGTTGTAAAACTGAACAACAGTGCATCGGCGGTACTTCTCGGGCCAACAATCCGTAGTTATACATGGAGCCGTTCGGTTGCAGGAATGCCGTTGTACTCTTTCTATGGTTTGCAGATTGATGGAATCTACCAAAATCAGGCAGAAGTGGACGCAGGACCCACCTATCCGGGTTACGCCGCTGTTGGTAAATACAAATACCACGATACAAACGAAGATGGTGTAATAACCGACGCCGACAGAAAATTCCTTGGAAACCCTCACCCTGACTTTACTTACGGTATCAACCTGAACCTTGGTTATAAAGGATTTGATCTTTCTGCATTTTTCCAGGGTGTAAAAGGAAATCAGATCCTGAACATGGTAAAACGCTGGACAGACTTCAACAATCAGGCTGGTAACAGAAGTCTTCGTATGCTGAATGATTCCTGGACGCCGCAAAATCCTGACGCGGTATTACCAATTCTGGATGCTAACGATAGCAGAAGTCAGCAGCCTTCAAGCTACTTTATTGAAGACGGTACATATTTCAGAATGAAGAACCTGACGATCGGTTATACTTTACCTTCAAAAGCTTTGTCGAAACTCGGTCTGACCAGTGCAAGAATTTACGTGCAGGGACAAAACCTTTTCACCATTACAAAATACAGCGGAATTGATCCGGAAGTTACCTCGGTTGGATCAACTCCGGGAACTACTGTATTAGGCGTGGATCAGGGAAATTACCCAAGATCTAAAATGTATCAGGTTGGTCTCAACTTTGGATTTTAATCAAAACAAACCGACACGGATTTTTTAAATCAAAAAATATGAAAAAGAAAATTTTAATATTGACAGCATTGGTTTGCATGGGAATAATGGATTCCTGTAAAGATAAATTTCTGGAAACTACACCGCTTGGCGTAGGGAATGAAACAATGCTTGCAAACAAAACCGGTGTTAATTCAGTTTTGATCGGAGCTTACAGTTTATTGGACGGAGTTGGTTCTGGCGGTACTTATTTTTCTGCCGTCAGCAACTGGATTTACGGAACGGTGGCTTCTGATGATGGCTACAAAGGCAGTGACGTGGGTGACCTTGCCCAAATTACAACAATCGAAAAATATATCCAGCAAGCTGACATCGGAGGATTCAACGAAAAATGGGTTGCTCTTTACGATGGCGTTTCGCGCTCAAATGATGTGTTGCGACTGATCGCAAAAGCCACCGATATGACGGAAGCCGAAAAAACACAGGCAACAGCGGAAGCAAGATTTCTTCGTGGGTGGTACCATTTTGAAGCAAAAAAAATGTGGAACATGGTTCCTTATGTTGATGAAACGGTGACGGATTATATCAACCTGCCAAATGATAAGGATATCTGGCCAAACATTGAAGCCGATTTCCAGTTTGCAGTGGATAATATATCTGTGACAAAGGCACAAGTGGGCAGAGCCAGCAAATGGTCTGCAAAAGCGATGCTTGCAAAAGTGCACATGTACCAAAACGATTACACGGCCGCAAAACCTTTGCTTGTTGATATCATTTCTGCTGGTCCTTTTTCTTTGGTTGCCAACTATCATGATAATTTCAGAATTGCAACAGAAAACAACAGCGAATCTGTTTTTGAAGTACAAATGTCTGTTGCTGACGGTGGCAGCGGGGAAAACGGAAGCTGGGGTGATAACCTGAATTTCCCTTATGGCTCTGGCCCTGGCGGATGCTGCGGATTTTATCAGCCTTCTCAAAACCTTGTAAATGCGTTCAAAACGGATGCAGCAGGTCTGCCGCTTTTGGATACTTTCAACGATGTTGACGTGAAAAACGACGAAGGTTTAGCATCAAGTGATGCCTTCACTCCTGAAACAGGAACGTTGGATCCAAGACTGGATTGGACAGTTGGGCGCCGTGGCCTGCCTTTCCTTAACTGGGGAATTCATCCGGGTAAAAACTGGATCCGCGACCAGAGTTTTGCGGGACCTTATACATTCAAGAAGTTTTTTGCAAACAGTGGCGACAATGCCGGTGCGGAATCTCCTCGTGCGAATGCAAATAATTATCGAGCAATCCGTTATGCTGATCTTCTTTTGATGCGGGCGGAAATTGCAGTTGAAGAAAGTGATCTCGCAACGGCTTTGACAATCGTGAACCAGATCAGAACCCGTGCAGCTACCGAAGTTGTGAAAAAAGATGACGGAACGCCTGCTGCAAATTATCTTGTAAAACCTTATTCCGCTTTTGCAAGCCAGGATTATGCAAGAAAAGCAGTCCGTTTTGAACGCCGTCTCGAACTGGCTATGGAAGGTCACCGTCACTTTGATCTGGTTCGCTGGGGAAATGCGGATGTGGTTTTGAACGCATATCTGGCTAAGGAAAAAATCAAAAGAACTTATCTGAACGGCGCAGTTTTCAAAAAAGGAAGCAGTGAATATTTCCCTATCCCTCAAGCCCAGATTGACATTATGGGACCAACTGTCCTGAAACAAAATCCAAATTAAAAATAATTTGCCGGGTGCGGCACAGTACCCGGCGAATTAATATAAACTATTCCTACCCTTAATTATTTATTCATAATTATCCTGCAAAAAAATTAAAGAGTATATCATAATTTTCTTCTGTATTTATGAAAGTGCGTTTTCTTTGGGAGCGCACTTTTTTAATGTTAGGTAAAGAAAATTAGTAATTAACCTTAGTGACACTTTTGCAAAAATCCGTATCAAGATTAAGAATTTTTCGCAAATTTGATGAAATATAGATTTTACTTCAATACATCTGTTTTTGGCGGTGTGTTTGAAAAGGAGTCATTAATTCTTTTCGAAAAAGTCAATTTGGGACAGATTCTATGTATCTATTCTGATTTGACGGAAAATGAAATTTCAAAGGCTCCGGAAAGAGTTAAAACATTTTTTCTTGACTTAAAAGGAGATCAGACGCAATTGGTGAAAGTCACACCATAACCTTTTCAACTTGCACAGACCTACATATCAAAAAATGTTGTCGGACAAACAAGTTTAGATGATTGCATTCATATTGCCGTAGCAACTTTAAATGAAGTTGATGTTTTGGTAAGCTGGAACTTTAAGCACATTGTTAATGTCCATAGAATTCATGGATATAATTCTGTAAATTTACAACTAGGGTACAAAGCCCTTCGTATTTGTTCACCAAAAGATATAATTGGCGATGAAATCTACAAATGGCAAAACAAAAGAATTTGACACAGTCAAAACATTTAGAAAAATCAAGGATAAAATCTCAAATGAGATTAAAAATATGTCGTTTGAGGAATTTCAGGTGTATTTGAATAAAACCAAAACAGCACCTTTAAATAAAGGCTAAATACCGTTACGCCTGGAAGATCCCCTCACCACCAACTCCGTTTTCAACACCTTTTCATTAGGTAAAATCATCTCTTCCTCTGACTCAATTAATTGCAAAACCCACTGTGCGGATGTTTTACCGATTGCATTGGTCGGCTGTCGTATGGTCGTTAATCCCGGACCGATGTAAGCAGATTCCGGATTGTCACTAAAACCTACAACGCCTAATTCATCCGGAATTCTGATTCCCTTTTCCAGAGCCATCAGCATAATTTCAATAGCAGAGGAATCATTCACTGCAAAAATGGCATCCGGCCGGTTTTCCAGATCCAGCAGATACTTCCCGTAAATTCTTGCCTTTTGCTGTGAAAACATACCCTGAATTACCATATTTTCTTCAACACTTTTTCCATACTTTTCCATAGCAGCGCGATATCCTCGCAAGCGTTCGCGACTCACAAGCAAATTAAGCGGACCGCCCAAATGCGCAATGCGCTCATATCCATTTAATATCAAATGTTCCACAGCTAAAAAGGAACCTTCAAAATCATTTACAACCACTTTTGGAGCGGATACATAATCACAAACCCGGTTGAAAAGCACAAGAGGAATTCCCCTTTTTTCAAAGACTTTCAGGTGATCATAATTATTTGTTTCCTGAGTTAGCGAAATCAGCAAACCGTCAATCCGGTTTGCAAGCATTGCTTTGGTATTGGAAACTTCAATCGGGTAAGATTCATTCGACTGCATAATCGTAAGATTATAACCGGCCTCTGTCAAAAGCTCATGAGCTCCAATTATGATATTTGGAAAAAATGAATTGGTAAATTCTGGTACGATCATGCCAATCGTATTTGTCCGGCTTTTTACAAGATTGTATGCCAATTGATTTGGCTGATAATCAAGCAGCGCAGCCATTTCCAAAACAGCATTTCTTGTCTCTGGGCTAATATCAGCATGTCCGTGCAGTGCCCGGGAAACCGTAGAATTGGAAACGCCGGTTGACCGCGCAATATCAATAATAGTAGTCTGGTGTCTCCTGGTATTTTTTCTGGGCGTGATTTGATCCGGATTTGAAAGCGTAAAAAAGTAATTGCAGTCTTTGCAAACATAACGCTGTTTGTTCCGCACATAACCGGCTTTCATTATCGATCCTACTTCGGAGCACTTCGGACAAGAGATCATTGTATTATTTCAATATATCGTCAAACAATTATAAAAAACTCTTTCAAAGATATTAAAAATTATTTTTATAAAATTTTCATATAAAAAATAATCATAACCATATATCGGTAACGTATCCGCAAACGTTACCGATACTTCTTGTGATAATTCGTGATAATTCAGCCTTTTTCTTCTCTTGACAAAACTTTTTTGCTTCCTATATTCAAGTAATAATTCCAGTTTTCAATCAAAAAAGGCATTCTCTTGATTCTTTTCAGATCCAGAAAACGTCAGCCGAATATTAAAACAAATTGAACTATTTCAATTTACGCTACTATCAAAACCCTTTTAACTATGCTCAAAAATTTATGCAAATTCACTTTTCTTATTCTCCTGGTGATAACAATATCCGGGAAATTCTTGTACGCACAGGATGGGACTGTCAAAGGGAAGATTATTGACGAAACTGGTCAGCCTGTTCCTGGCGCAAGTGTTACTGTGAAAGGGTCACAGCAAGGAACACTTTCAAATGTAGATGGAACATACTCCCTGGCAGCCTCTGGTCAGTCAACGCTGGTATTTTCATTTGTTGGTTATTTGAAAGAGGAAATCCCGGTAAATAATAAAACAACGATTGACATCACTTTGAAAGTCGATCAAAAAGCACTGGATGAAGTGGTTGTCGTAGGTTATGGAACACAGAGAAAAATTGAAACAACCGGTTCGATTGCTTCCGTAAAAGCATCAGATCTGGTACAAACGCCTGTCGTAAACCTTGCCCAAGGGCTTCAATCACGGATTTCAGGTGTGCAGATTAACCAAAATTCAGGTTCCCCAGGCGGAAATATCAGCGTCAGAATTCGTGGAACAAACTCTATCAACGGAACATCTGAACCACTTTATGTAATTGATGGAATCCAGATTTCTAATAGTGGTGGAATTACGGATGTGAGTCCCCTTTCAACCATTAATCCGAACGATATTGAGTCAATTGAAATCCTGAAAGATGCCTCTTCATCAGCCATTTATGGATCAAGAGCAGCAAATGGCGTTGTACTTATCACAACAAAAAGAGGAAAAACAGGTGCAACGCGTGTAACGTACGACGGTTATTATGGCAGTCAGGAAGTAAGAAAAACTTTACCAGTCCTGGATGCAACGCAATTTGCACAATTGGAAAATGAAGTATTTAAAAATAACTATTACAAAGATCCTGCTTCACTTGGCAAAGGCGTAAACTGGCAGGATATCATTTTCAGAAAAGCCCCAATCCAAAACCATCAGCTTTCCATCAATGGCGGTTCAGAAAAAACGCAGCTGGCACTTTCTCTGAATTATTTCAATCAGGATGGTATCATTATCAATTCCAATTTTAAACGTTATTCCTATCGTTTAAATGTTGACCATAAGGTCAGTAAACGCGTAAAAATCGGAACCAGTATTCTGGGTAGCTTCAATGTAAATAATGGTATTACAACCGGCTCACAAACTGTTGGAGATGCTGACGTTGTAACCGGTTCCATTCTCGGGTCTGCCCTGGGTGCACCGCCAACATTACAGCCTTACCACGCAGATGGCAGCGTTTTCCCTTTTGGGGAACAAGCCGCAGGACAGTATCGCGAGGTAACAAATCCATTGAATTTTGCTTCGATGCTCAACCGGACAGCAATCAACCGTACGTTGGTAAATCTTTATGGTGAAGTTTCTTTATTCAAAGGATTATCCTACCGCGCATCTTTCAACGCTGATTTACAAAGCAGTTTACAGGATCGATATTCTCCAAGATCCATTATTGCAAAAAATGATTTGAATGATAATTCGGGCTCAGGATACAAGAAAAATGCAAATTCTAAATCGCTTCTGCATGAAAGCATTCTGACCTACGCCACACAACTTGCGCCCAATCATTCCTTAAAAGCAACCGCGCTTTTTGCAACGCAGATCGAATTATTTAATCAGAATGAAATCAGTGCGACTGGTTTTCCAAATGATGCCACGAGTAATGAAGCCCTTCAGCTTGCACTTACCCGCACTGTTACCAGTACCCGCAACAGCCAGCGACTGGATTCCTACATGGGCCGGGTAAATTATGGTTTTAAAGATAAACTTTTTGTTGATCTCACGGCACGTGTGGACGGTTCCAGCAAATTTGGAGCCAATCACAAATATGGTGTTTTTCCGGCGGTATCTGCCGCTTACCGTTTGATTGAAGAACCTTTTATTAAAAATGTTTCCTGGCTGTCGGATCTGAAAATCCGTGGAAGTTATGGAATTACCGGAAACGCAGGAGGTATTAATCCTTACCAATCTCTGGCAACAGTTTCTGCCCCGAATCCAGGAAGTGATTATAATTTTAATCATGCATATAATATTGGTATCAACCCTTCCGGTATTGCAAACCCCGATTTACGCTGGGAAAAATCAAAACAGGCCAACATTGGAATTGATGTCAGTTTGTTGAACAACAGATTAAGTTTTATCGCTGATGTTTACAAAAAACGGACAGACGATTTATTGTACGTGAAAGCATTACCACTTAGTTCTGGTTACGGCAACATCACCGGAAACTTCGCCTCTCTTCAAAATAAAGGTTTGGAACTTGCGGCCAATGCCAGAATTCTTGACGGTGCTTTTAACTGGAATGTATCCGGAAATATAACCTTCAACCGGAACAAAGTATTAGGACTGGATGGCGGACTAACACAGGAAAGATTCATCACAGCTTACACGGTTTTGAAAGTTGGACAACCACTCGGTCTGATTAAAACCTATGTTTTTGACGGAGTAAATCAAACCGGAGATGCTATTCTGCCTGGTTATGACGGCAGACTTGGGGGACACAAAGTAAAAGATGTCAATGGCGACGGAAAAATTTCTGCTGATGATCAGGTCGTCACCGGAAACCCAAATCCAAAATTCATTTATGGTTTTTCAACCAACGCATCTTACAAACATTTTGACCTGAGCCTATTTATTTCAGGTTCGCAGGGAAATGATATTTACAATGCCAGCCGTCTTTCTTTTGAAAATCCGCGTGGAGGCAGAAACATGCTGGCAGGTTTGGCAGATCGATGGACACCTACAAATCCAAACAATGAATATGCGAGTGCATACGTCAGCGGACGTTTGCCGGTTACCAATCATTTTGTTGAAAACGGATCTTACATGCGCCTTAAAAACATTTCGCTGGGTTACACTTTGCCAAAAATCAAGGGAATTCAGCAGATCAGAATTTACGCCAGTGTCAACAATTTGCTTACGATTACGAAATACAGCGGCTTTGATCCAGAAGTGAATACCTATGCAGGTTCCAACACGGTTATTGGAGTAGACAACCTTGTCTATCCGCAGGCAAAATCAATTCTGGGTGGTCTGCAAATCTCATTCTAAGCCATTATTTCCCTATTTAAAACTGAATTCGATATGAAACCTTTGTTTCCATCAAATATAAAATTATCCTCTGCCGGACTTATCCTAAGCGTGTTTTTATTCAATGCCTGTCAGCTGGATGAGACGATTTACTCTTCCATTTATACCGAAGATTTTTACAAAACTGCCGCAGATGCTGAAAAAGGTCTCGTCGCAGCGTACGATCCTCTGGCTGATATGTATTCCGGTCCGGCTGCTACGCTGGTTCCGGATTTCAGCGACGACCAGACCTATCCCCGCGGTGTTGTAGGAAGAAATACGCTTACGCTTTTCACCTACGATGTCAATTACACAACCCAGAAAACCAATTCCAGGACAAGCGAATCTCCTCAACAGATCTGGTCTTCGGGTTATGATGGAATTGAAAAAGCAAACTGGATCATTGCAAAAGTTCCGGAAGCAACAATGGATGCAACCAGACAAAAACAGATTATTGGTGAAGCCTATTATTTACGTGCTTTTTACGAATGGACTTTGACAAAAAACTTTGGTGATATACCTATCAAAACTACACCAAGTTACACTCAGGAAGAGGCGATTGTAGGTAAAAGTCCAAAAGCGGATGTGTACAAACAAATTTACGCAGATCTTGATCAGGCACTGAAAGCGGGACTTCCTTCCTACCCGAATGTCGACAAAGGACGCCCTTCCAATGAAGTAGTTAACGCACTTTATGCCAAAGCTGCCTTGTACAATGAAGACTGGGCAAAAGCATTGGAAAAAGCGAAAGCTGTCATCAATTCCGGAAAATATTCCTTGATGCCGGATGTGCGTGATACGTATCGGTATGACAAAGAAGATGCTGCCCGCGCAGAAAATATGTGGGCTTTTGAAGTGGACCCGCTTACGCAAACCCGTTCACATCAGCTGACAAGTTTGATGGGCCCGACGGGAAGTGCCGCTCCTGAATATGCGAAAACTTCATACGGGTCGATGTTTGCATATCAGTCATTTTTCAATTCTTTCAATCCGATTGATAAACGGCGGTTGTTACTTGACACAACTTATATCGACAAAACCGGCAAGACAGTTTCTCAAAAAAATATCACGCCGATCACAACGGATGCGGTTTTGATCAAAAAATATCAAGACCCGGTTTCTACCGTGGGTATGATTCCAAACATTCCGATTTTACGTTTGGCCGACATGTACCTGATCGCCGCAGAAGCCGAAGCAAGATTAAATGGTGCAACTGGTGTTGCTTACGATTTTATCAACGTGATCAGAAAACGCGCCGGTTTGCCGGATCTGGCAACCGGTCTAAGCAAAGATGCTTTCATTGATGCAGTAATCCAGGAACGCGCCTGGGAATTTTTCGCGGAAGGCGACCGCTGGTATGATTTGACACGTACCGGAAAATTCCTGACTGTGATTCCAAAAGCAGTGAACAGTGTTTATCCTGTCCGCACGCCAACAGCAAAAAACAAGTATTTCCCAATTCCTCAGGACGAAATTTTTGCTAATCCAAAACTGGTTCAGAATCCTGACTGGCAATAATTTCATTGGTTTCGATTAAGAAAAAATTAAGCCTGTTAAAATTTCTATTCTGTCTGGCAACTTATTTCCGTTTCAACATAAACTGGCGGACAGAATAGAAAGTGTAGTAAAAGAACTTTAATGATCATATGAAATATTTCCTGACCATACTTTCCTGCTTTATCTTTTATGTTAACATTTTTGGTCAAAACCCAAAGACGTTAACCCTTGGCAATAAAAACATACAGATTGTCTGGCAGAATTCTTCGGAAGGTTATCGCATTCAAAAGGTTTCCGTCAATAAAAATGGAAAGTGGGTGTCTGATCTGACTCCTTCCGGAGAATACACTTTGTTATTTACCGAGACAAAACCTTCATCAGAATCCGCTGAAAATTTTGACAAAATAACAGGTGGGAAATTCCCTGAAGACGCCTACCATTATCAGCAGGAACAGTGGAAAGAAAGCACGACGGCCGTTTCATTGAATACTGCCGGAAAAGCATATCATTTTTTCCCGTCCAAAGTAAAAATTATCGATAAAAATCATATTCAATTTACGCAGGAAACAGATGTTGCAACCATCATCGCCGACTGGAAACTGGATGAAAAATATGCTTCTGATATTCAGGTAAGCCAAAAGTTGATTCCGAAAAGAAAAGGATTTTTCTCCATGGCAACACCTACCTTAGCAGTTTTGGAAAAAGAAAAAATGAGCTGGGTTTCTGTTCCGGGTTATTTTCAGGGAAATTTTATGCAGGAAAACTTCGCGCTTGCTTATGCTTACGGTCATGGAATTCCGAATCGTCCTGTAATTTATCGTGAACGTTGTGCCAGTACTTTGAGTCCGCTTGTGAGCAGTAAAAGTGGCATTAACCTTATCGATTATTCCTGAACCCGGACTAGCGCGTGATCCCTGGGCAAAAGATAAAATTACGCAAACGGACTGGTTTATCGGTTTATCACATATGAACCGAAAATCTCAGCTATCCCCTACTTTATACTATCCGGTTTTAGGTGAAGAGAAATCAGAAAGAGATATTGGTCAGGAAATTAGTTACGGGTTTCGTTACAGCCTCATTTCAGGCGACTGGTTTCAGGCGCTGAATCATGCGATTTACGATGTTTATAATTTCAAAGAAGGACTGGCACTGCGCCAAAGCAAACAATCGCTGATCGATCGCATTGAAAAAATGCACCATTATCTGATCGACCCGAAAACCTCGCTTTGGAATATTGAAGAATATAAAGGAAAACAGATCGGCGCGCAATCTTACCTCGGCGGTGTTGTTGGTTCGAATAAAGATGCCATGAAAAATTCAGATTATGGTGCGATGTGGATGCTTGCCCATGAAACCAAAGATCCGGAATTAACCCAAAAAGTGTTGCCACCGGCTGAAAATTTCAAACTGGTTCAGCAAATAACCGACGATGGTTTTTTCAAAGGCGCAATCGAAGGACAATATTATCTGGCAAAAAGTAAAAAGTTTGTCGAGGAATGGGGATCAGTGGTCGAACCAATCGGCCTGACTTATTATGTCATGCTGGACATTGGCAACATGCTGCTTTTTGAACCTGATAATAAGGAATTAAAAGACAGGCTGAAACTTGGCGCTGAGAAACTGCTGACCTGGCAAAAACCGGACGGAAGTTTTGCCGTTGCCTACGACCGGAAAACGGAAGAAGAAATTTTCAAGGACATCAAAGATGTTCGTCCCACTTTTTACGGTTTGATGGTCGCTTACCGGATTTTAAAAGATGAAAAATATCTGAAAGCAGCACAAAAAGGTGCGGACTGGTTTATCAAAAATGCCGTTGAAACCGGCGCGTTCCTGGGTGTTTGCGGCGATGCACGTTATGCGCCAGACTTTGCAACGGGACAATCCGCTCAGGCTTTGCTTGATCTTTTTGATATGACAAAAGATGAACGCTACAAAAATGCAGCGATAACTGCTGCAAAAATTTATGTCGGTTCAATTTATACCCATCCGATTCCTTCCAAAAAAATCAAAATTGTTAATGGTGTTGAGAGGGAAGATTGGGAAATAAGTCAGGCCGGTTTGAGCTTTGAACACGGCGGAATATTTGGCTCAGCCACACGCCACGGCCCAATTCAGCTGGCCAGTCACGCCGGACTTTTTATTAGAATGTATAAAATTACCGGTGAACAGATTTTTGCCGATCTGGCAAGATCAGCTGCAATTGGGCGCGATGCTTTTGTGGATAGTAAAACAAGTGTAGCTTCCTATTATTGGCAATCCATGAACAAAGGTGCAGGTCCTTATCCGCATCATGCGTGGTGGCAAATTGGCTGGATTACGGATTATTTACTGTCTGAAACTGAATTGAGATCTGACGGCAAGGTAAGTTTTCCGAGAGGTTTTGTAACGCCGAAAGTTGGCCCGCACCAGACTTATGGTTTTGTTCCCGGTTCTGTTTATGGTGCACAGGCAAATCTGGTAATCCGTGAAGGATTTGTTGAAAATGATAAACCGGTTGTCGATTATATTCTGGCAGAAAACGGACAAAAAAATGAAGCATTTATTATTCTGCTGAATGACCGTTCGCAGCCCACTTCCGGGAAAATTGTTTTAAATCCTGAAAAATGGCTATCCGGAAAAAAGATTTCTAAAATCCGGAATATGAAATCAAATCAAACTATTACAGCATCCGGTAATTCCTTTTTCTACAACATCCCGGGTTTTGGTATTGAAGTAATCGCTGTCCAGTTTGATTAAAAAATCAGCTTAAAAAATTTAATTCACCTAACACTCCTGAACGCTTGAACTCACCCATTGATACCGTCGTCATTTTTATCTTTTCGGCCTTCGTTTTATTTATCGGAATGCTTTTCGTCCGAACGGGCCGGAATATGAAATCCTTTTTTGCCGGAGGGGAATCCGTGCCGTGGTTTATCGGAGGACTTTCACTGTTTATGAGTTTTTTCTCCGCCGGCACTTTCGTCGCCTGGGGATCCATTGCTTATAAATATGGTTGGGTTTCCGTCACCATTCAATGGACGATGTGTATTGGCGCGTTGATCACCGGACTTTGGCTGGCACCACACTGGAAAGCAACAGGCGCATTAACTGCCGCTGAATTTGTAAGGGAACGATTGGGATTGACGGTACAAAAAACGTACATCTACATCTTTACGCTGGTTTCACTTTTCATCAAAGGCTCCGTTTTATATCCGGTAGCCAAACTGGTGAGTGTTTCGCTTGGATTTCCACTGGTACCATGTACCATTGGTTTGGGAATTTTGATGATCGCTTACACGGCCGTTGGCGGATTATGGGCGGTGATGGTGACGGATATTCTTCAATTTGTGGTTTTGTCTGCAGCCGTTTTCATCATTCTTCCGCTATCATTAAATGCTGTCGGTGGCTGGGAAGGTTTTACAACCAAAGCGCCCGATGACTTTTTTAACCTGTTAAATGGAGAATATACCATTGGATTTGTCATCGCATTTATCATTTATCACATTTGTTACATCGGCGGAAACTGGACTATGGTGCAGCGTTACACCAGCGTAGATAGCGAAAAATCAGCCAGAAAAGTAGCGTTTCTTTTTGCCGGATTATACCTCATCAGCCCAGTGATCTGGATGTTTCCTCCGATGATTTACAAAGCCATTAATCCTGATCTGACCGGTCTGGATACTGAAAATGCCTATCTGATGATCTGCCAGCTGGTCTTGCCTCCGGGTTTAATGGGATTGATGCTGACCGGCATGTATTTCTCAACTTCCGCCAGTGCCAATACGGCTTTGAATGTCGTTTCAGCCGTTTTTACCAATGACATTTACAAAGGAATGATTAATCCGGCTGCTTCGGATAAACAGCTGATGTCCATTGCCCGATTATCATCGCTGGTTTTCGGCATCGGGATGATCATCTATTGCCTTGCTGGTTCCAGCTGCTGGGGGAATTGTGGAAGTTGTTTTGAGCATCGGCGCGGTTACCGGCGGCCCTTTATTGGCTCCTGCACTTTGGGCTTTATTTTCCAAAAAAGTTGACAGGAAAAGCTACGCTTTGGATTACCGGTTCAACATTGACGGTTAATTTAATTTTTAAAATTGTTCTGCCTATAACTGCCGGTTTTAAACTTAGCCGCTCCGAAGAGATGCTTTTGGGTATCGGTTTGCCAATTATTTTGCTGGCAATCAACGAATGGCTTTTTTCTCGGAAAACTGCGAGAAGCTCAGAATATGAAGTATACCAGGCGGTTATGGCACAGCGAAAATTCGATTTCCTGGAAAGTTCAGAAGAAGAAAAAACAGAAGCACGAAGACAAAACCAGTTCGGTTTGCGCGTAATCGCAGGGGCACTTGCTTTCACAGCATTTTTACTATTTGTGCTAAGTGCATTGACTACGATCGGTTCTACACTGACCGCATCTATTGCCTTTGGAATATTATTGACAGCCATTATTCCATGGCGCGCCTCGAAAAAAATTGCCGTCATCTCCACAGAAACCAAAGATACGATCCTACATTCCTAAAAAATGAAACCCTTATGATGAATTTAAAAAAGGCACTTTTCATACTCACACTTTTAGTGGGACTGACAAATTCCTCCTTTGCCCAATACAAACTCAGTCAGCATAATGCTATTCCTCTGCACGGCGAATGGTCGTTTGCGTTGGATCCTGCTGAAATGGGACAAGCCGGAAAATGGTATGATTCCAAAATAGATGGGAACCGTTTTGATAAAGTGACCGTTCCGCATTGCTTTTCTGCCGATCTACGCTATCAGTTTTACAACGGCACAGTTTGGTACAGAAAAAATTTTCCATGGAAAACGACTTCCGGAAAACGTATCATTCTTCATTTTGACGCCGCTTATTACAAAACCAATATTTGGCTGAATGACCAGAAAGTTGGTGTCCATGAAGGTGGTTACACGCCTTTCAGTTTTGATATTACTGACTTTTTGAAAGATGGCGATAATCTTTTAGCTGTTTCAGTAAATAACGATACCTGGAAAGTGGGCACAATTCCCGGCGCAAAAGACAATAACAGAATCAACGACGCTTTTGTGGGTTGGGTTAATTATGGAGGATTGATCCGTCCGGTATATCTAACTGTGGAGCCGGAAGTTTACGCTGATAATATCAAGATTGAAAATATACCGGATCTGGTCAAAGGAACGGCTGTATTATCTACAAAACTTCGGATAAAAAACAACTCTAAACAAGCCATTTCTCCGAAAGTAAATTATGCTGTTCAGTTTAAAGACAAAGCGGTTGCGCTGAATTGGAAAACTAAATTAACCAGCATTCCAGCCGGACAAACGGAAATTATCGAAGCAGAAACAAATCTTTCTGCGGCGCAGGTTAAGTTGTGGAATCTGGATGATCCGAATTTATATCATCTTACTGCAATCATCGGTTCCGATACAATTTCTTCAAATTTTGGCATCCGAAAAGTTGAAATAAAAAATGCCCAATTACTTCTCAATGGAAAATCATTAAGATTAGGTGGTGGAAATCGTGTTGTTGATTATCCGGGTTTAGGTTCCATGGAGCCGGATTGGCATGGGAGAAGTTTCTACTCTTCAGATACTTACACATGAAACGCAACATGTAATTTTCGATACAACAGTTCATCCAAATTTTGCATTATGCTCAAGAGCAGCAATTGAACACGAACTTTCAGAATTATCAGCAGAAATGAGTAAAACTGCCCGGTTATCTTCAGAGCAATTCCCGCCAGTGCTCCTGCAAGCGATCCTGCCAGGATAAATCTTGCCAACTGGTTTAATAATATCATAAATAATAATTTTGAAGGAAATCAAGGGTATTTTAAAAACAATCGGTTGTCAATGTAAATGCACTGAAGTAGATGCTTACGTAACCGATACTTTTAACTTCACTTCTTCTTCTTGGACGCCTGCTGAAAAAACCGCATTTAATACAGAATTGAATAAACCGGCGTGGGGTATCCGCTGGCCAATTGCTCCATAACATTCTTTAAATGTTAAAGAAGCGGTTACCATATAAATGAAGATAGAAACCTCCGTCTTGTCCAAATCGCAACGTTCTTCAGCCCAGCCCGCTGCGGAGATAGAACGACCTCAATAATTTGACCAGGAAAATAAAGAAAGTTGGCAACACATACCCATTCAACGCAAACTTACCATTGGCGCACCTGATGATCCTCATAAAAATGAAGCTGATGCATTATCCAATAGAGTAATGCGAACCCCGGATCAAAGTTTTATTCAGCGTAAGCATACAGGTACCAGGGGTATTCATTCTCCGGCAATTTCCCCCTCTGCCGGCATTTTCATTCAACTACAGCCTTCTGCACCTTCTTCTTCAACTCAACAGCTAACTATACCGGCTATTATAACGCGGCAACCACGTTACCGTCCCGAAGGGATAATTTCACGGCAGGAATTTGATACATATGTGCAAACCAATTATGGTGTTGCCGATGTACACACCGGAACGCAAACCGAACAGGAGCAAAAGATCACCAGGCACGGAGTTCCGGCGCCCACTCTTCCAAACTGGCAATCCTGGGATCCCGGCACAGCCTCAGAAGATTATACCAGTATCATTGATGGAGTTGAAGAGATGATTAACAGCTTAGGAGCAATCCCGCAGATTAACACTATCATCTTTTTTAAAGTCGAATACGAACCCGATCAAACAACAGGAATCGGTGTACCTCATTCCACTACCGGTGCATCTTTCGGCGCAAGGGAGATGGTTGTATATGAAGCTTTTAATGGTTCAACAAGGCCTGCTGCGGGCATTAGCTCGGCACATGGCACACCTGCCCGACCAAGAAGTCGCAGCTTGAATATAAGTTATAACATCATTCATGAACTGGGACACGGGGTAGGCGGAGTAGGTATAAACAGGAGCCCGCAAGCGTTTGATGAATACAAGGCTGCGGTAGGTTGGATCGGCAACCCGGCGGTTTTATACGATATAGGCCAACCTGAAGTAAGGGCGGCGATAGCAAATAGTACACCTTTACCTGCACAACACATTATTACACCCGATAGATGGAGCGACCCTACAGTAAGCGAACAGCCAATGTCGCGTTACGCGGTTTTTGGTGGTCCAGATGAAGACTTTGCCGAAACCATAGCAGCTTATGTAACCAATCCTTCGGCATTGCAACAGCGATCACCCTGGCGATACAATTTTATTCATACCAATATGGCATCATGGATACCGCAGATGAGAAGTATGACTCCTGGCATGTTCCGGCCGCCTATAGGTGATTTCCCAATGCCATCGGGCGATACTATGATGGCGTAAAATTTCGATGGTGCATTTTAAAGAAAACCTGCATCTGCCTAAAGAAAAAAGTGTATTGAAAAAATAGCGGCAACCAATTACTTTTTCTGCGTATCCGAACTTTAAGCAAAAGCGTATACAGGTAAGCTGGCCTTTGATTGATGCGCCAGGCGGCTAGTAAGCTTTATAAGGCCTACCCGAACGTACCCCTTATTAAATTATTTCGATACCGGCAGGGTGCATTTCAAATTGTCGCAGAAATACATGCAACACAATGCATAAGAAAAGATGCATGAAACTATACAAGTACAAGGGAGTGACACAACGATGATGCCATGAAAACCCGTAGCCGATGCCAAAAAAGAGCGACAATTTGAAATGCACCCCTTACCGGCATTAGTAAGGCTATGTAACATCGTTGTGTCACTCCCTTGTACCGCATGTTTTTAAGCATCTTTTTCTTACTTGATGGTTAATGCCTTTGAAATTTTGCCGCCACAACTTGGCTCACTTATTTTAGAATGCGTGTGCCCTTAATCTCCATAAATAAAAGCAGTAAGAAATAGTTTGGCTCTCGTGATTAAAGCCTTACTTTTCTAAAAACAATCTTATGCCATCCACCCATCTTCAGCAGCTTTCACAACAGGGCTTTGGGTTTGCAGTATTTCCCGATGTCAGAATTTTTGAAACCCCTGGCGTAAAATCTATACAACACTTATTGTTTGGAGACTACATGACACCTCCGAAAAAAACTTCGGGAAAAGGTTATAAGAAATGGACAACTTCTTTAACTAAAGTACATGAAGGAGAAACCTGGATAAATGTGAGAAGCCGACAGGAAGAAGGGTGGGTTCGGCTTGATGACATTCAATTAGAAAGAACATTAGAAGTAAACTTTGTGGATATAGGGCAAGGCGACGGCTGTCACCTGGTAACGCCTACAGATGAACATTTTATTATTGATGCGGGTGAAGGAGATAATATGTACCGTTTTTTACGCTGGCGTTTTAACCTGGCAAATCCCGGGGGTAAACTCCCCAAATTTTTTGGAATGATCTCTCATCCCGATGAAGACCATTGGAAAGGTTTTGAACCGTTGTTATCAAAACCTCCGGCTAACCAGGCACGGCAAATAACCTTCGCCAAATTATACCATAATGGCATTGTTCAGCGCTCCGGCAGTAAGACTGGGCAAATCTATAAAAGTGGATGGAGAACGATACCTTGTTGATTTTATAACTACACAGCCTGGGGTAGAGGAAGTTCTTAAACTTGCAGGCAAGAAAAGCAACCTTGAAAACTTTCTTATAGGTGCACTAAGGAACTTCCCCAACCTCTCCATCGAAACTTTATTTAAAGACCTGGCAACAAAAAATATATTGTACAGCGATGGCAGGATTGAAATGGAAGTCCTCGCCCCAATACCCGAAGTGATAAATGGTGATTTAATGTTAAGATGGTTTGATGCGACAGAGAAGGATATTGGAAAAACAAAGAACGGGCATTCAATAGTTGTAGTGGTGAAAATTGGTAAGATGAAAGTGTTAGTTGGTGGGGAATCTGAACTCCCAGTCTGCAGATTATTTAATGGAAAAATACAGCGGGGAAGATATAAGAAAAGTAAGGGCACAAATTGAAAGGGCTGCTGATGTTGAGCTGCCTGCCTTACAACTTAAAATGCAGCAAATTGTTGATGCCTGCCGGGTACCTTTCCAATCTGAAATTGCCAAATCGTGCCACCACGGTAGCAGCGATGTAACCAATGAACTTTTAAAGTGCATCAATCCCATAGCCACCGTAATCTCAAGTGGTGATGAAGAATCGTTTTGCCATCCACGCCCCGAAACATTAGGCGCTATTGGCAAATACGGTCGTGGCGACCGCCCGTTAATTTTCAGCACAGAACTGGCAAGGTCTTCACCTGAATTTATAGAGTTGCAATCGAAAGTTAAAACTGATAAAATAAAACAAAGGGTGGTATCAACCTACGGAATGATTACGCTGCGAACAGATGGAACAAATGCCATCATTAGCCAAAAGCTGGAAAAGCCCCGGTCTTCTTTTGGGCTTATTACAAAATGGCATATTGATAAGATAATCTGGAATGATAAAAGAGGTGAGTTTATTACAAAAAGATAGGTAATAAATATGATTGTTATTATGCCTCTTCCGTACGTTTGTCCTGCCTGCGAATAAGGCATCTTAAAAAACAACTTTGCAATTCCACGTCCCTTAGTGTGCCGATAGCAACGTTGAATGATTGACACGGCTGCGCGAAGTATTACAACCATGGTTAAAAATAGCTTTAGATGCCTTAAAAGAAGCTGTTGCAAATGCCACTTAAAAGTTTAAACTCCTTATCCGTATAACACAAGCTAACTTGTAAACTCAAATCCGGATGCCCGAAAAAGCGTTAAAAACACATATCCCTAAAACACTGCCTGCGTCTGATAATACGCAGGCTTTTTCATTTACAAACCAAACCAGGCCTGATTATACTAAGAGTTTCTCGCCGCTTTCAATCCAGCGAAAACTTACAGTAGGCGCTTCTAACGACCCGCTTGAATATGAAGCCGATGCCATGGCAGACAAGGTAATGCGCATGCCCGGCGAAACTTTTGTTCAACGTAAATGCGCCGCCTGCGAAGAAGGAGAAAAAGAAAAGTTGCATCGCAAACCATTAAGCGAAAATGTGTCGTTCATCCAGGCAAAAGGCGGAGAGGGTGTGGCGGTAAACGACTCAATTGCCAGTTCCATTCAATCAACAAAAGGTACCGGCTCCGGTTTAGATGCCAATACATATTCCGTTTATGAGCAGTCGCTTTGGTACTGATTTTAGCAACGTAAAAATTCATACCGATAGCCCGGCAATACAATTAAGCCGCAATCTTAACGCCAAAGCATTTACTGTTGGTAGTGACATCTATTTCAATGATGGCACAATATGACCCTGCATCACAGGCTGGCAAAAGCTTGCTTGCGCACGAACTAACGCATGTAATACAACAGGGTGCTCGCAATAAACTCAACTGTACAACGTGAGCCGCAGCAGGAAGATGAACCGTCTGCCGAAGAACTTGCCGATGGAGAGCGTATGATTGAAATTGTTTATGATAAAATGATTACGCTGGAGTACAGGGTTTCCTATCCAATGGCCCATCAAGCGCTTAGAACACCCCGACGCATGGCCTGGCAAACCCGTATTCACAATATTTCAACACAAATTGAAAGTGCATCGGGCAATGCGATTGTTTTGGTCATATTAAACGGACAACTAACCGACATAGAAAATGAAATTGAAGCAGAAGCCGTAAGAGCTGATGAGTTATGGGAACAGGCTATTGCAAGGTATGGACAGGCATTACAGGAGCTCGATGCTAACAGTGATCCTGAAAGCGGACTGGCAGACTGAATACCTGAATAAAGATTTTTTGAGGTACGCCGCTTTAACTGATGTCTTATACAATACTGATTCTTCATTTGACCAGGAAGACATATTGCCGTTTATATACGAGCTGGACGATAAAACCTACCTGCAAAAAGCCAGGCGGGTGGTTGAACGTGAAATGGAGGAAGGCAAGGAGGCACTGGATAAAATGAGTGAAGTAGAAGTAGATGCAGAAGATTCCGGTATTATAAGTAAAGTGTGGAGTGTAGTTGGGTGCGATACTGTAGCCGAATGCGCCATTGATATTGCACTAACCGGCCTAACAGCCGGAACAGGTAAATTTATTAAAGCAGGTGTAAAGGGAGCCCGTGCAATACAAAAAGCACGCAAGGCAAAAAGGATCATTAAAAGCGCCGAACATTTAGGCAAAACACTGGTTAAGGGTTTAAAGGCTGGTAATAACCTTTCAAAATTTATTAAGCTGGTCAACGGCACGTTTGCCGATGCCTTTAGTGGCTTTGGAAAATGGCTGGCAAAAGATTGGAGATCCGTAGCCAAAAAAGTTTCTACCGACCTCGTGGCAAACCTTGCAACGCACGATACTACAAGTGCAGGTACAGTGGCTGTAAGAAGGGCAAACAAAGAGTATATTGCAAGTATAGTGCAGGGCGCGTTGGGCATTAACAAGCCCGATGCTACTCTTATGAACGTAGCGCTTGTTGGCATAATTTCCGGTAAAGACAACCCTCTGTTTAGAAACTTTATAAAATCGTTTGTGTTTCAAAGTGTGAAGTACAGGTTTACAGTTAACATGATATTTGAAAACTTTAGAAACGTGGCAGAGCTTAACAACAGGGAAGTAATGAAGGCAGTATTTATTTCTACAATAGGTGAGGTTGTGCAGGATGTGCGTAGCTCCGTACCGGGTATTGATGGATCAGAAATTGCAAAATATGGTGTGGAAGTGGCAAGAAATCGGTAGCGAATATTTTTCAGTAAAGCAATCCTACTCCAGGGCAAACCTTTAAAAAGGTCTTAAAACCATATGAAGCATTAAGATTTGTAAAGGATGCACACCCAATACGTCACCCCCAATGATATGACGATTATTTATGTTGATGCAAAAAGGGTAGGTAATGCGCTTTTTTTTAGCAAAGCCTGCCAATTAAAAAAGACAGCCACTGACTAACGTATTAGTTTTTTGTAGCCAACATTATATCTTCTATTTAGCGGCCGTTGCGTCGCACTCTTGTACAATAAAACATTATTCAGCCGCCACAACAACAACAACAATATGTTTAGCCATTAACATAGAAAAATCCTCGCGGCAACTATGCCCAATACAAGCAAATATAGAAACAACCAACCCTAAACCAGCGCCTGCGTCACATAACACGCAGGCTTTTTCATTTACAAACCAGCCCAATGGTCAATAAAATTAGTAAAGAAATTCAACTTTTTCAATCCAGCGCAAACTTACTGTAGGCGCCCCCACGATCCACTTACATGAAGCATACCATGGCCGATACAGGGATGATGAGAGTGTCCGACGAAACTTTTGTGCAACCAACAGTAAGCATTGTGGAAAGGAAGAGGAGAGCCGTGCAACGCAAACCAACGCTTTCATTTATTCAAATAAACATGGCGAGGCAGGCAGTTTGCCGGTGAGTATGCTATTTCCCCACCAAATCAGGTCAGTAAATGGAAGTGGAAGTCTCCCTGCCGGAAATCACAAAAGACTTTATGCAAAGTCGTTTTAAAACTGATTTCGGAGATATAAACATTGCGTAAAACTCCAATGCTGCTCACCTCCATAAAACGTTGCAGGCAAATTCGTTCACTACTGGCAACGATATTGATTTTAATACCAGGGGAAATATCAGCCAAAAACTTTTAGGCAAAACAATTAGTTGCTCACGAATAAACCCATACCATTCAGCAAATACAACTTCAACGCAAATACAACGGGATGATGTTTTGCCGCCTATCCGCTCCTTTAACGATGTTTTGGTCTGAAATCATGCGGGCGCAAAGTGCACATTTAACACAGGTGAAGCTGAAAGGCTCGCCCTGGAGCTTTCGGCCATTATTGGACCTTACCCAACGCCATGGCAACGCGCTGGAAATTGCATTTAATTTGATTGACCCATGGGCATTGGCCTGAACATAAGGGTAAAATTTCCCCAAATTTTGAAAGTCTTCTTTGATGGATCAGGTATGTATCTATCCGGCCAATGGGAAGCATGGCCTTTGAAAGTCTAAAATAAACAGGAATACCTGCCGCAGGCGGGCGAAAAGCAGGCAAGACAGGGTAATTTACAACAAGCATTCACCACTTTATCAATAGTAGTGCTATATGCTCAATTCGCTTTAAGTGCGTTGGCAGAAAGCACATCGTCAGGTCCCGGAGCAAGATGTATTGCAGGCAAGAATGGAAGCAATTCCTTCCACATCGTCGGCAAGAAGCAGACCCGCCAGATGAATGAAGTGCTTGGCATGGCTTCCACGTTACTAAGTTCCCCCGGTTTATTGCTTACAACAACTTGCAGAAAGCATACGACTTTTACGCTCTTCGCTAACTACATACCTGCGTCTGCGACGTGAGGCAATTTTAGCCAATAATAGTGCGCGGGCACAAAGATTTTGCTGCAAAGCATTTAGCAGTTTAAGACTTTTCCTTGATAACAAATGCAACATTTGCTTATTGATGGTAGCAACAACCATGATAAAGGTGTTGAATCGTTTAACGAACGGGGAAATATGTAGGTTACACCATATACGGCACCAACAATCAAACGGAAGTTGTTACGCCTTTACCGGGAACACCCACTCCAGCCGAGTTTGGGGATTTTTTCCTGCTCATCATATACCCTTCCCTTCAATTACTGAGGATATACCAGGTCAGGCAAAGCCTTGTAAATGAATTATTGTGTTCCTTCCATTTGTGCAGCATTTCCAACTGGTGAGTTCAACATGAATAATCTTATACCCGCATACGTATATGGCAATTATTATATGCAAACCTTATTCAAACATCATCGCCCAATCCATTAACCGTTTTGATTTACAAACAATGAGAGCAGTGATCTCGCAGCATATACAATCAGCTTCCAAGCCACAATTTTCGGGATTTTGGCGCCAGTTATTGAGCAACCAATTTTCCTGAAGATCTTTTAGGCAGGGCCGTTCGCGATTGCGGAGTGTATGCCTTTACAACAGCTTACGAGTTATTCAAGGTAGGCAGGGCAACCTCGCCGGTAATCGACCTTGAATTGCAGCTATGGTCTATGCCGGAACATGTAACCCTTGCTGTTATAAACAGAACCGCAAACAACCATTATATACTTAACAATGATACTATTACAGGACCATCAACAGGTAATGTAATTACATCTGTTGCTCAGGCTTACGCGGGTACATTTAACAGGGGCTTTGCCATTACTCCCGCCATGAATGTTTCATTGGGAAACACCTCGCAAACTGACAGGCAATTTCGAACGCAGGGCTGGGAGAGATACCAGGCGTTCAACATCCTGGGGATTTAATGAAGAGCCATGAACCGGGCCGGGCGCATACAAGATCACAGGAGGAAAGAGCCCGGAACAGTCACGTACATTACTATGAAAGATGGCTCAGTTTAACAGGGTTGCCGGGCGAATGCACACAAGACTTGAAACTTCGATGCAGCAATCAACATTCTCGCACACAGCATAGGTTGTCGTTTAAAGACAGCTTTGTAAATAATTAACAACAGGTATTTATGGATGTTGCACTGCCCATAACAGAAATCTTTGCCTTTTATGGCAACCCATGCTGCGGGAGTAACATCATTGGTGTGGACAGCAAGCACCTGGAAGTCTAAAGGCACATCGTTGGGACACATCGCAATACTTATGGCAGTGCCTTAGCCCTGTTCCACACACCCTTTAGTACGCCATTGCAAAGCCCGTCTTCTTATCAACTGGAAACCTAGGTACAGCAAGTACCCCACAGCAAATATTACACTGGCCCGAAGTAGGCTTACAACTCAATTGAATTCCCAGCTCTACAAGTTTTGTAGCCGGCAATTTTGCTTTGCCATTTTGATTAAGAGAAGAAACAGCCCACCATTTCGATATGCCAGGGAAATGAATAAACGTGCATGAAGCCACTCCAATATCTCCACATCAACAGTAACCCCGGACACAACTGCATCGCCTCAAAACGATACCATGCTTTAAAACCGATGGCCCGAAATGTTTGCGAACGCCACCAAAGGTGAAAGGTGGCGATGTCGACGATCCTCTCGAACATGAAGCGGATGCAACGAATGAACGCGTAATTCGGGTACCCGAACAAACCTTTGTAGCACCAGAAAATGTGCAGTCTCCAGACACCAGCATGAGCAGGTGCAGCGTAAGCCTTTAAGCGAGGCAATTACACCTTTTATTCGGGCGAAAAGTGACAATGGAATTAACATCCAGCCGCTTGTCTGCACTGAACCATACCGGGGGCCTGAAAACTTTGTTGGTGAACGTGAACCTTTTCCCGGAGTTACTGGTAGAACGATTATCGGTGTAACACCGCCGGGGAACACCGGTACACCAAGCATGGGTGGCTTACTCAGGTTCGAGCTGAAGCAAAACAACTTCCTGGTGCGTCATGGCTTTTCGTTGGGCACATATGTGCAATGGGGCTATTCAGTGTACTCTGACCACACTGATGTTGGTAGCGTCTGCCAATAACCACAATGAGATAACCCGCAACAAGCATTGCCCGGCGATATAATCGCATGGAAAACAGCCCCAGGGACTTCCCCGCATACTGCCATTTTAGTTAGGTAGCGCTTTTAATCCGGCGGCGGTGTACCAATTTTTTAAACTCAGGAATGGACAGCAAAAACGGCCACCAAGCCATGTCTTCAGCGAAATGTAAGCCTTGCTGTAATGAGCCGCCATTACGGCACCAATGTCGAATTCTACAGAAGGAACTGATATTAACTAGGTTCCCGATAATGTCCCCATTTACACCTCACGCTTTCTCCCACCAATGGCTTCCTTGCTGTCACTTGTTTTAATGTTACAGGTGTAGCAATTAAAAGTAAACTGCTTCCTCAAAAGCTTTTTATTTTTGAGTATGCATAAGAAGCATCTGCTAAAGCCTACTCCTTTTTTTATCTTATCTCTCCTTGGCATTTTATACCTCTTGTTTGAACTAATCACGTCCGGGTTTGTGGTGGAGGGCTGGGTTTACAGGATAAAAAACTTATTATTACCTGTAATATTATTCATGATAGCAGCTGATGTTTTGCTGAAGTATTTTATAAAAAAAACAAGACGTATTTTGGTCATTGAGCTAATACTATTACTGGGTGTTATCTATTATTGGATCGTAACATGAAGTAAGAAAGTAGTTCATGTGGATAAAAAGGCTAAAAGTTTTATGAACCTGGCGTTGGAATTTCTATGTAGCATCCTTGCGTCGCACTCTTGTACGGCAAATCATTTTTCAACAATAACAATCTACGATAGCCAAGCGTACACGCACCAACGCTGGCCTTCTGCTCCGTAGGAGCACCGTGTTTGTAGAAAATAAAACCGCAGAAAGAATTACGAGCTCCATAGGAGCTTCGTGTTAACAGGCGTTACGTGGCTCCTATGGAGCCTATGTTAAGTCCGTGTTGGGCCGCCTACAAACACCATGCTCCTACCGAGCGAATCACATGTTTGAATGTATCAAACCATAACGTTCAATAATGAACAAACAGTACAAGAGTGCGACGCAAGTAAAGCTAAATAGAAGCACCTGGCCTGGTTCCCAACGCTTTTTATTTTTCTTATGTTTCAAAAAAAATGTTTCGCTCTGTCCGGCATCAACTATCCATATAAACATTTCTTCTTGTGGCTACCGGTTAAGGCACGTTCAATAGGTAAATCACCTACGTGCATTAAATTTTCTTTCAACCTCCCGTAAGTTTGGTTACTTATACGGCCACTCCTTACTTAACCTTGCCTTAATGAAATATGTAATCGTTCCCAGGGCAATTACTATCAATCCGTAGCTCACCATTTCAATTCCGGTTGAATATAAAATGAATAACCAGATGGCTATTGCTATATAAACTGGCAATGGAAAGAGGGGCATTTTATAAGGGAAGTCGTGCTGGCTGCGTGCCTTGCGAAAAAGCAATAAACCAATTGCCTGCCCTATAAATTGTATTAAAATTCGCATGGCAAGTATGGCGCTGATTACTTCGCCAAGCCTGAATAGCAGGCTAAATATAAAAGCCACGCATCCCAGGAAGATCAATGATACATGGGGAAACTTTTTAGTTGGATGAACCTTTGCAAACACCTTGAAAAATGCGCCATCCATAGCGGCTGCATAAGGTATACGGCTGTAGCCTAATGTGGCCGAAAACACCGACGCAAATGCTACCCATAATATAAGGCATGTTGCAATATTGGCTGCTGTGTTGCCTGCTATAGCATTTATGAAATCACTTACCACAAACTCGCTTTCTTTTGCTGTTTGCCAGGGGATTACGCTTACTACGCTAATGTTCATTGCCAGGTATAAAACAGCAATACCTGCAATAGATATAAACATGCTTCGCGGAATGTTTTTGGATGGATTAATGATCTCGCCGCCAAGGTGGCAAACATTGTAATATCCAAGGTAACTGTATACAGATTTTACGCTGGCAAAACCAATGGCAGTAACAAAAGCATAGTTAAGCGTAAGCCATCGTTAATGTGTTTTACGGGGTCTAAAAAGTTACCATGCGCTATACCTCCGCCAATAATCCAAAGCATGGTTACAATTACGCCGATCCAAAGCAACACACTTATTTTTCCGATGGCTTCTATTTTTCTATATAAAAGAACTACGATTAAAACAACCACGCTACCGCTTACTAATTTTGAAGTAAGCGTGGTAAGGGGAACGAGATAGGAAAAGTATTTAGCAAAGCCTATAGCGGCCGATGCTATAACGAGTGGCGCCTGTATCATAGTTTGCCAAACAAACAAAAAGCTGAAAAACTTTCCCGCACCTTCTTTTCCGTAGGCTTCCTTTAAAAAGTTATAGCTGCCACCTGCTTTGGGAAAAGCAGCGCCCAGTTCACTCCATATCATGGCGTCTACAAAAGAGAGGATTGCACCAGCGAGCCAGGCGTATAAAAAGTATGGCCCATTCATTAAACCAATAACCATTGGCAACGTAATAAAGGGCCCGATGCCTACCATATCGGTCATGTTAATGGCGGTGGCCTGGGCAAGGCCGAGCCGGCGTTCCAATGCGGGTTTCTGCATTTGCGATTTGGGTAAATAGTTGTTGTGCAAAGATGTGTAAAGATGTAATAGAATATCGCGTTTACAATATTACTGACATACCTGTGCTAATAGTGATCAAAAACAACACTGGCTTTATTAACCACGTTTTTAAATCAATAAGATAGATAGCAACCTTACTTTGCAGTATGCTTTCATATTATGCACCGGTAACTTTAATACTCTTAGGTGGAATGATCTATTCTGTAAAGGCAGGTAAGCTTACAATAACTGCTGCTACTGCAGGAGCTTTGATTGGCTTGTTGATTTTTGTTGGTGCGGGCTATGCCGGCCTGGCAATGATGACTGTGTTTTTTCTACTTGGTACGGCAGCTACATCATGGAAAAGTTCGGTAAAGCAAAGCCATCGGTTTAGCTGAAGAAAATAAGGGGAGAAGAACAGCGGGGCAGGTTGTTGCAAACGCCGGTGTTGCAGCTATATCAGGCTTACTGTGTTTGCTTGATAACCAGCATGAACAACTTTATATATTAATGCTGGCTGCAAGCTTTGCTTCTGCCACTGCAGACACCTTATCGTCAGAACTTGGCAATGTATATGGAAAACGCTTCTACAATATTATCACCCTTAAAAAAGACCGCCGCGGATTAAATGGAGTAATAAGTTTTGAAGGAACATTGATTGGCATTATTGGAAGCAGCGTTATTGCTGTTATTTACCTTATAGCATTCGGGTACGATAGAAACTTTTTCATTATCGTCATTGCCGGAACTGTTGGGAATGTATTCGAACTCGGTTCTTGGTGCAACTCTTGAGCGGCAAAAGACCCTGGATAATAATGCAGTTAATTTTTTGAATACAGCGTTTGCTGCGGTTGTTGCCTGGGCGCTTTCAATAATAGCTGGGCTTCAGGCAGCCTAAAATGTGCAATGGAGTTTTTGGTTCCCAACTTTATTGCTACTATTATTCATCGGTGCCCGTCCGAATGCCAGCCCGACGAGGTCATTTATGGGGCTGCGGGCGGACGTCGCACTCTTGTACGCTTTAATCAATATGCTGCAACCACATTCATCATGATAAAAGTATCGTTATGAACCTGGGATCAATTCATTCTTTAGTGCACACCTTCACTTTAATTTACGGGTGCCGCTGAAATAAATTCAGGAAACGGCAAGGATAGTACGCAGTTATATGAACAGCAAATTACCGTGTACTCAACCTATACTTCTTGTTCACTTTAGGGCTGTTAAAGTACTGGTTCAATTCTTCTTCAGTAAAGTCGTTGGTAAGCTCAACAGGAACATCAATAAGCTGTATTTGAATCTGCTTAAGCTCATCTTTTAGCTTGTTTATTTTTCGGGTAATTTCCCAATCTTTTTCTCCTAACAGCATATTATCGTTGATGATATATTCAAGCCTTTTAATAGACGCCCGAATTGAAGCAGCCTGGTTTTGATCAACTGCTTTGTTAGGTACAGAAGCTTCTTTTATAGGCACCATGGCAAGGCCAACGCTTGGCAATATCTTCCCGGTCCTTTGTGCCTCCTCGCTGCTTGATGTTCCTAATATGGTGCCTGTTAAGGAGGTGGTTGCGGCAGTAAGATCAAAAGTAGTTCGGGCACTTTTTGTTTTCTTCAGCTTTTTGTCGAGCTGCAAAAACGTAAACTTTAACTGTAGAACATAACGCCGTATATTCTTTACTACCTGGTTGTATTCCTCTTTAGCTAAAGGATAATTAAGCGCATCTCTCACTATTATTTTTACCGATGCAGTATCCTTCACCTGGAACTTTGTTGAGCCAACAAAAAACACATTCACGATTTTTACTTTTCCTGAGTCGCCTTCTTTTACCATGTCGTAATCGGGCAGCCATTTAAACTGGTCGCCACATTTTTCAACCGCTAAATAATTTAATATAGGGCCTGCTGGCAAACGTCAAGTATGTTTTCAATAGGAAAACTGCCTGTTTCACACAGTACTTTAAATTCGATCATTTCTCCTTCGTCGGCCCAAATGGTGCTGCTTATGGCTGGTTTAACTTTGGAGGGCGCAATCTCCAGGTTGTAAAAAACAATGTAAAGCCGGTATCAATTCGCTCCAGCGGATCGCCTCATATTCTGCACACCAACAAGCACCTTATAATTTACATCGTACTTTAATTTTCCTGATAAAAAATACGATTTTTCTGCCTTAAAGCTCAATAAGCCATTGTCTTTATTTATCCGCAAGCCAACAGGAGAATTTTTTAAGATACCAGAAATAATTTTCGGGATTTTTATTGATCTGCAGTTGGTAGCTCAGCGATGAGTCTACATGCAGCGTAAAGTATGGATTCAGGTTTATGATTCGTAAGGATAGAGTCAGGATGATATACCTGCGATGAGTCATCTATGTTTATTTCACTTGTATCAATCCTGACACACCCGAAGTATCCTGGCTAAATACAACACAACTGATCAAACAAAAAACAGATAGAACTGAAACCTTCGTAAATGCTTGCTGTGGGTATCATACGGGTGCAATATTAAATAATAAAGAAACAACGATCGTAATCAAGAATTTTGACTGAACAAAGTAAATCAGCGTTTTTGAGAGAGATTAGGTAAGCTGGACATTTTGGATGTCAGTTCATTTTGAAAACGTATAGATAACAAAAGTAAAAGGTGAACTTTGTCTTATAAGTTTTTTCCTGGTAAATGGACTACCGGATTATAGTCAACTCCTTAGGTATCAGAACTCCTTACCCCTCGCAATATAAAATGCTTGCCCTGTATATATGTGTGGGCCCAACATTTAAGCTTTGTGGAGGCTGCCGTTGCCCGCCCGGATGAACCGGTTCGGACGGGCGTCGCACTCTTGTACAATAGTTCTTTTTGCATCTTTTCAATCTGCGGGTTTTAAAATATTTACATTACGAGGTAAGGAGTTCTGAGTATACAGCGATAGAAAAATTTAGTTTTAGAATACCAGGTAATAAGTAAATCTGCAATGTTTTAATTCGCAACGTATTAGAAGCAACGACCGCCTAATCGCCTAAGAACTCAACAAGCGTGCTTGCTCAAATAACCGGGAATTTAAGCATACCATTATACTAATTGCATTGCCCAAGTGCAACCCAGATGATGATAAAAACTATAATAGTTCCAAAACATCCACCACCTAATTTCTTTGCTCCGTAACCTGCAATTAAGCCCCTGAATAGATTGTTCATTTTTATGATTTTAAAACTTTCATCTTAAAAATTGTGCCATGTGAGATAACGGGTTGAGATAACTGATAGTTAAGGGGTTTATAGGTGGAAAGGTGGAAGCGGAATTTATAATGATAAATGAGCCGGTGCTTTCAGAAAAGAAGATCAAGGGAACATTCAAGCCAGTATGTCTTTTACCTTGTTCGTTTTAAGTGTTGAAACTTATCATTGCCTGCGCTTGTTTTGTAAAGTAAGATGTCACATGTCTTTAAGCGTTTAGCAAAGTTATCGAAAGACATTGCAGGCGAAAATTAGAAGAACTCTACACTCCTCATTTATTATGCATCTAAACAAAGGCTAAACAACTTTAAAAGCAGGTAGAATTATAAAAAGGATAAACATAGTATAAGCTCACAAGAGAGATAATCCTCTTATTTTGCATTTCAATATTTAACGAAGAAATGAATACAGGCGACTCGAAAAAGAAGTTGAGTGAATTAGCCTCAATCATTATTCATCCCCATTCAAACTTTGGACAGGTTCATAAAGCGGTTAGCGATCTGTACCAATTATTTATATTAGTCGGAGGTTATACCATTAACACTTCGGAAATTGATTATAGCCGGGGAACAAATTTGAGTACCGGGGGTCTTGCTGTATCCACATCTACAGCAGCAAAATGCATGTTTGACCTAGCCCGTACGCATGTTTGCTATAGGGCTGCTTAATACAATCAAGACATTTAAAAATAAAAAAACTCCTGTACAGGTTATGTATGCGGGGTGTGGTCCTTATGCTTTGCTATCCATATTGGCAACGTCTTTTTTTCAGGAAGGCGAAGTATTATTTACAGCAATGGATATTCATGCAGGATCGGTGCAGGCTGCAAGCAAATTGATACATGAAATGGACGTTGCGGAATATTTTATGCCCATCATGTGTATGGATGCAACGCTGTATAAATGTGAACCCAATAATCGCCCCGACATAATTGTAGCAGAGTGTATGCTTAACGCTTTGCGAAATGAAACACAGGTATCAGTTGCCGCTAATTTGGTTCCTCAGCTCGGAGTTGATGGCATAATGATTCCTGAAAATATAGAGGTGAATGCAGTGTTGGTTGACGCCGCCAAAAGGCATGCGGTAAAAATGGGTGAAGCACATTGGCCGAATGAGGAGGTATATATTAATTTGGGAAACGTAGTTTCATTAAGTAAAGAAACAGCTTTGAGGGCTGCCAATAATCTGGAAACACCCTTCGAGCCTGTGACTATTAGCTTGCCCGAAACATTAGTCAGCCACAATCTTCAATTAGAGTTACATACCGTTGTTAAGGTTTATGGAGATGCTGTTTTGCGAAATGCTGATTCGGCATTAACTCTCCCGCTTAAATTGGCAGATGCAGGTACCATGAGCGGTAAAACACAACTGCATTGTATTTATGAAAACAAGGATAAGCCAGGTATTAAGTGGCAATTATTATAACGAAAAAAACAAGTCGGGTACGATAGACGCCTGTTCCCGTTCGTGTTATTTAATTGAGCGGTGATGCACAGTGGCTTGAGCATTGGTATGGGGCGTAGCCGTCGTTAGGTGTTGTAACCAACGATAGTGGCGTGGATGCCGGCTTTCATTTGCTGCTCATTTTGCCTGCGCTTCAATTGCAGATGACAACACCCTGCAACGGCGCTGCTGCGGGAACACCGGCAACGGCAAAAAAAGCGACGTGGGGTCTTTCACGGCTACTCATTTCCTGCGCATAAGTTGTCCCGATTGATTGTCGCATACGCCTAAATAAAAGAGCTTTTTTTGGCGACGAACAATAGGAATTCTATTCAACATCGTTGTGTCACTCCCTTGTACGGCAAATTTTTATGGCAGCTTTTTCCACCTAATGTTGTACGCTAAATCTGTTTAAACTTTTCCATTTTATTTTCACTTCAAACTCTTTGCCCGCAAGGGCTACATCAAACTTTTCTAATTTTAGGTTCACGCAATTACTATTGCCTATCGGGAACAACACACAGTAATAGTGTTGCTGATAAAACACCACCACGGGAAAACCCTTCGTTGAGTTTGAAATCAAGGACATAAGCCTGGATTGTTCGCTTTCCTTCGATGCTTACATTGCCTTCGCTTCATTTGTCCCGATTAGCTAATTAGCTATCGGGAACACCTGCAAGGGCGAAAGGGGTATTTTATTATGTGTTTGTTAGCCGTCGTTGGGTGTTGTCACCAACGACACGAGCGTGGGTGGTAGGCTATCATTCGCTACTCATCTTGCCTGCGCTTCAGTTGCAGGTGACAACACCGTGCAACGGCGCTGCTGCGGGAACACCTGCAAGGGCGAAAAAGGCAACGCTGCGGCAACACTGCATGTCAAAAACATGGTGTTGAATTCTTCATTAGAAAGAACGATCAGGTATATAGCTTTTGTTTGTGTTCACTAAAAAAGAGCTTACGTTTTGACTTGGGCAAAACTTTCATAGTTACTTCACTGCCGTCTGGTGCATGCTCCTGTTGGTACACTGAAAATGAGTCATGCACACCTTTTGTTTCAAGTGCTTTTAAAAAGATAAAAGCGTACTTTCTAACTTCTTTTATCAATAAACTTATTTGAGGGGCTGGAATTTTACCGGTAATACTCATTGGGTGAATGCCGGCCCTATACAAGGCTTCATTTCGAATCTTATTGCCAACCCCGGTAAATATGTCCTGATCCATCAAAACATCATCAATAGTTTTTGCCGCCTTCTTCTTTAGCAATGTTTTGATGTAAGCCGGGTCGAAGTCTTCGTGCAAAATATCAGTGCGCCAGTCATAAATCTCCTCGGCCGTTCCATTTAGCTTTTCTGCTCTAACCACATATCCATTGATTTCCCCTTTTGCAAATTCCAGGAAGAAAGAGCGGTTTACTTTTCTCTGCTCACTAATAAGGATCTCACCAAATAAACCAAGGTGAACTTTCACTGTTCCATTTTTAAAAACAAACAACAAATGCTTTCCCCATGTAAGTATATTCAATAGTTTCTTGCCATTGATCCATTCAGTCGGCATTGGCCCATATCCACCTGCTTTTTTAACCACCTTTCCTATGAAGGGTGTTAACCGTTTTTTTAAATAAAGGATAGAAGGACCTTCTGGCATGACTGAGGATTATATATTTATAATTAAATGTATAGAAACTATAAGACTTTAGTATTAGCCCGTTTTATGATATTCATCACTCGTACTGCATACAGTTTCTTACAATGGCGCAGGTGACAACCTGTTAAGTTTAATGATAAAGCCGACATTTTTGAAAGTGCCAAACTTACGTTTGATACAACGCTAAAAAAAGGCAAGGAGTTGCTGCTGATCTTGCCTATGCTTCAGTTGCAGGTGACAGCACCTGCAGCGGCACTGCTGTGGGGACACCTGAAGGGGCGGAAACTCATATTTGATACAACGCTTAAAAAAGGCAAGGAGTTGCTGCTATCTTTCCCGCGCTTCAGTTGCAGGTGACAACACCTGCAACGGCGCTGCTGCGGGAACACCTGCAGGGCGGAACGGCGCTGCTGCGGGAACACCTGCAAGGGCGGAAGGAGTTGCTGCTATCTTTCCCGCGCTTCAGTTTGCAGGTGACAACACCTGCAGCGGCGCTGCTGTGGGAACACCTGAAGGGGTGGAAGACTTTAGTATTAGCCCGTTTTATAATACTCGCATCACTCGTACAGCATACAGTTTCTTACAATGGCGCAGGTGACAAACCTATTAAGTTTAATGATAAAGCCGACATTTTTGAAAGTGCCAAACCTCATGTTTGATACAACACTTAAAAAAGGCAACGAGTTGCTGCTAATCTTTCCCGCGCTTCAACTGCAGGTGACAACACCTGCAACGGCGCTGCTGCGGGAACACCTGCAAGGGCGGAAAGGCCGACATTTTTAAAAGTGCCAAACTCATGTTTGATACAACGCTTAAAGGCAAGGAGTTGCTGATAATCTTGCCTGCACTTCAGTTGCGAGTGACAACACCTGCAGCGGCACTGCTGTGGGAACATCTGCAAGGGCGGAAACTCATAGTTGATACAACGCTTAAAAAAGGCAAGGAGTTGCTGCTATCTTTCCCGCGCTTCAGTTGCAGGTGACAACACCTGCAACGGCGCTGCTGCGGGAACACCTGCAAGGGCGGAAAAACCGACATTTTTAAAAGTGCCAAATTCACGTTTGATACAATGCTTAAAAAAGGCAAGGAGTTGCTGATAATCTTGCCTGCGCTTCAGTTGCAGGTGACAACACCTGCAACGGCGCTGCTGCGGGAACACCTGCAAAGGCGGAAAAACCGACATTTTTAAAAGTGCCAAACTCATGTTTGATACAACGCTTAAAAATGCAAGGTGTTGCTGCTTATCTTGCCTGCGCTTCAGTTGCAGGTGACAACACCTGCAACGGCGCTGCTGCGGGAACACCAGCAAGGGCGGAAATGATAAAGCCGACATTTTTAAAAGTGCCAAACTCATGTTTGATCAACACTTAAAAGGCAAGGAGTTGCTGATAATCTTGCCTGCGCTTCAGTTGCAGGTGACAACACCTGCAACGGCGCTGCTGCGGGAACACCTGCAAGGGCGGAACACTTGCAGCGGCGGTGCTGTGGGAACACCTGCAAGGGCGGAATAAAGCAAACAACAACCGATATTGCTGAAATCATTACTGTTCTTTTCATGTAATTTATAAACAAAAAAGGCAGGGAAAGTTGAAATTGAGTACTGGTATTACAAGGTGTATTATTTTACTTGCCAGTGCTGAACAACCTATGGATTGTTATTGCGGTGAGAAATAGATTGCTAAAGTGAATCGCTGAAACCACTGATACAAGTACCCAGAACAATTGAAGAGTATCGGGAAAATTGAAGAACAATGTTATGCAGTACAAGTGAGTGACACAACAATGTTAAATAGTAGCAGTAAAGCACGTTTCAAAAACCTTACTCTTCTTTCAATGTAAATTTTATCTTTTAAGGTCAATTAAAATGGATCTATAATGTGGTAAAAGTTAATGATTGCTGATGGGATGTCATCTTCTTCAAAAAGGATTTTTGTTGGTCAGATTCATTAATTATAGTTTTTGTTTTGTGCCAACCTCCAGTGCTACTATTAGGCTCTGATTGCCCGTCCGAATGCCAACCCGACAGGGTCATTCTGGAGGGGCCGGCCGGGCGGACGTCGCACTCTTGTACATTTAATCTATATTGAGCAAGCCGCCAATACTCTCTTAACTATTATAAAGTAACATAATGAAAGTACTTCAGTATTCTTTGTACCGGGCTATAACATTGTTCACCTGTTTTGCCTTTTTAATGTTAGATGCTAATCCTCAGCAAACAAATAAAAAAACATCTTCAGCCAGTTTTAAAAAACATATTATCAGCAAAACATTTATTTCAGAAGGTGTAAGTGCATGCGATATTAATAACGATGGTATTACAGATATTTTAGCCGGTAATTTTTGGTTTGAAGCGCCTGCCTTTAACAAACATCTTTTGCATGCTGATACTTTAAACCCTGTACCTGGCTATAGCACTTCCTTTTTAAATTTTTGCATGGATGTAAATAACGATGGCTGGTCCGACCTTATAAGGTTTGATCAGCCGGGTGGAGTTTGTGTATGGTATGAAAATCCAAAAGGTAGCAAGAGCCTTTGGCAAGCACATATCATTTTACAAACCGCTGGCAATGAATTACCAGCCTTTGTTGATGTAGACCAGGATGGAAGAATGGATATTATTTGCAACGACATTACAGCCAAAAAGGTTATCTGGTTAAAGTCGCCTGCAGCAAAAGAAGATACAATATGGCAACGATATATAATTAGCAACGATAGTGTAAGAGGAACACACAGGTATACGCATGGCCTTGGATGGGGCGATATGAACAAGGACGGGAAAAATGATGTTCTTATTAAATCAGGCTGGTGGGAGTCTCCTGCTAATGTAAAAGATACTCGCTGGAAATTTTACCCGGCTGATTTTGGTGAAGATTGTGCCAGTATGTTTGTTTACGATGTTGATGAAGATGGAGACCAGGATGTTATTAGTTCTTCCGCGCACAATTACGGAATATGGTGGCACGAACAAAAGCAGGATGGCAATGCCAATATAAACTGGATAACACATGAAATAAGCAAAAACTTCTCTCAATCACATGCACTTGCATTTAAAGATATTAATGGTGATGGTCATCCTGACCTTATTACCGGCAAACGATATTTTTCTCATAACGGAAAAGACCCCGGCGCTTTTGAACCCTCCGTACTTTATTGGTTCCAATTTGTACCCGGCAAAAATCCACAATGGATACCACATGAAATAGATAACAACTCAGGCATCGGCAACAATTTTGTAGTTAGCGATATCAATAACGATAGTTTACCCGATATCATCACATCGAATAAAAAGGGGGTGTTCTTTTTTGAACAGGTAAAACCAGCAGATGATCCAGGTAGTAAGAATTAATTTATGCTTGCTCTTAGATGAGATTGCATTGTCAGCAAGCTATGGGGTTGAAATTTTGAAAGCCAGACGTTCCGCCCGGCCCGCCAAAGTGGTTTTGCTGGAATAACCTTTGGACCGATAACAAGGCCATACAACGTAAACAAGTAACGGCAAAAAAGCCGCTATAAAAATATGTGGTACAAGTGAGTGACACAACCGGGGATTGATAAGGAACGAATGTTGGTAACATAAAAATAAAAAAGGTCAACCTTATATGCACCCGGCAACGATGTTAACTTTAGCACACCTACCGGGCCAATATTTCTTTTCCAAACCACCTAATGACCTAATGGTCCAATGAGCCAATCACCTAATTCTCCAATGACCTTATGACCAAATGACCCAATGTACCAATGACCTTATGATCAATCTTCAAATTACTCAATCACCATTTCTTACTCACTCCTCAAGCTCTTAACCGGATTCGTTAACGCAGCCTTAATAGCCTGGAAGCTTACTGTGGCAAGCGCAATGATGATCGCGGCTATGCCGGCAATAGCAAATACCCACCAGCTTATGTCAATCCTGTAGGCGAAATCCTGCAGCCATTTATCCATTGCGTACCATGCAACAGGAGAGGCGATGAAAGCAGCAATCAATACAGGTTTGATAAACTCCTTTGATAATTCGCCGACTATGCTTACTACGCTTGCCCCCAACACTTTTCTTATACCAATTTCTTTTATCCGCTGCTGCGCTGCAAAAATTGACAGACCTAAAATTCCCATGCAGGCTATGATAATTGCAAGGCCGGCGAACGTAAGCAAATATGATACCCTGCTTCTGTTCACTTTTATACATCGCATTAATGTTATCATCCAAAAACGTGTACTGAAAGGGTTGTTCGGCGTTGAATGATTTATATTCTTTTTCAATTCCTGCAAGTGCATCATTTGTATTTACGCGGATGTATAAGTATTGAAACCTTCGGGGAAGGATATGCATAACCAGCGGCTGAACTGCTGCCTTAAGCGGAGTGATATTAAAGTCTTCAACAACGCCTATTATCTTACCACTTTTCAACACGGTGTCGGGCATAACCCATTGAAATGATTTACCAACAGCATTCTTCGCGGTCTTCCAGCCAAGCTGTTTAACCGCTTCCTGGTTAATGATGAAACCTTCGGCTTCATCTGTTTTATAATCAGTGGAAAATGATCGCCCTTCCAATACTTTCATCTTAAGCGTGTTTACAAAGTCATGGTCAACAAATAACATTTGCATGCTGCGGTTTTGGTCGGCAGCCGAGCTTTCGTCATGAACAAGATTTACCGGTATCAACGTACTTGGAATGGTAGAAGCGGCTGCAACTGAAACAACCCCGGGTGAGTTCATTAAGGTTGTTTTGAATGTTTGCAATTTTTCTGCTTCTATATTTCTTTGCACAGTTAATACAACTACTTTTTCCTTATCAAAGCCGAGCTTTTTATTTTGAACAAACTGCATTTGTTTGTACACCAATAAAGTGCTTGCTATAAGCGCTATTGATATTACAAACTGTAGGGTAACCAACACCTTGCGTAATGATTTGCCCTTGAAGCTTTTTTGGAAAGAACCTTTTAATACTTCAACCGGTTTGAAAGAGGACAGGACAGTGGCAGGGTAGATGCCTGACAGTATTCCAATAACACCGGTAAGTGCAATAAGCGATACGATCAGCTTATAATTTGAGGTCCAGTTGAAATGCAGGGAGCGTTCGGATAACTGGTTAAAGGTTGGAAGAATAAGAACGACAATTACCAGGGATACAAGGAGTGCAAAGAAGGAAACCAGGATGGACTTAGCGAGGAATTGTTTTATAAGCTGGCTACGTTCAGCTCCAACGACCTTTCGCATCCCAACTTCTTTTGCTCTTTTTATTGAACGTACTGTTGAAAGGTTCATAAAGTTTAAACAGGCAATCAGCAGAACGAATAATGCTATGCCTGAAAAAATATAGACATAGGTAATATCACCATTTGCCATTAGTTCACCTACGAGTTGTGAATGAAGATGGATATCAGTTAATGGCTGAAGATGTATCTCCTGTTTTCCATCAGCATTGGGATTGTTATCTATGTATTTTTTTGAGAAAGATGCCAGCTTACTTTCCAGTGATTTTTCGGAAGCTCCATCTTCAAGCAGCACATAAGTATGGTGCATGTGGTACGACCATAACTGGCTGATATCGCCAAGAGTTGACATTGAAAGCAATACATCGTATGTCATGTGTGAGTTGTCGGCTGGCTCACTAATAATGCCGGTAACCTGCACATTAATGGTGCCCGTAAAGCCGGTTGTGCATTCAATTGTTTTGCCAAGTGGATCTTCGTTGCCAAAATATCTTTCAGCAGCTTGCTGTGTAAGCACTATTGTATTTGGCTGGCTTAAAACAGTGGCAGGGTTTCCTTTTAGTAACTTAAATGAAAACACATTTAAGAAACTTGAATGAACCAACAGCAGATTTTTCGCGAAAGAATGTTCTTTACCTTTTTGGCCGAGCAGGGTTTTCTCATCCTTTAAAACCCGCACTATTTGTTTTACTTCCGGGTAGTCTTTTTTTATTAGGGGAGCCCAGGCAGAAGGAGTAACGGCAAGATTAATTTTACCGGTAGGTCCGCCTTCAGCAATGGAAATAACCCTGTAGATGCTGGCTGCGTTTTTATGGAACTTATCGAAACTCAATTCGTTCTGTACAAACATTGCCATGAGAATGCAACATGCCAAACCAACTGAAAGTCCGAAGATGTTTATAGCAGCGGAAACTTTATCTTTCAAAAGATTGCGCCAGGCAATTTTGAGGTTGTTCTTAAACATAAAAATCCGTTTAAAGTGATTGACTTATTTGGTTCTCATGGCATGTGTTGCCTGCTGCTATATTGTACAAGAGTGCGACGCAACGATGCTCTATTCATAACCTGTTGCCCGCTACCAAAACCTTAATATATGTTTACTAAAAAACTCAATAACCTGATGACGATATCTTACTCTGACCTTAAACTTTTAACCGGGTTTGCTAACGCAGCTTTAATCGCCTGAAAACTAATAGTTGCCAAGGCGATTATTGCAGCGAGTAAAACGGCAAGCACGAATGCCCACCATGATATGCTTACCCGGTAAGCAAAGTCTTCAAGCCATTTGTGCATTCCATACCATGCCATAGGAAATGCAATCACTGCTGCAATTGCAACCAACTTCAAAAAGTCTTTAGATAATAGCGCTACAATGGTGCCCGCACTTGCTCCTAAAACTTTTCTTATTCCAATTTCTTTTATGCGCTGGTGTGTTGATAAATGTGCCAGGCCAAATAACCCCAGGCAACAAATAATGAATGATAGTATGGTAGCTATATTAATTACCTGCTGCCAGCGCTGTTCCTGTATGTATTGTTGGGCATTGAGTTCATCAAGAAAATTGTAATTGTATATTGATGCCGGTATTGCTTTTTTATAAGCCTGTTCTGTTGCAGCAATAGCTTCTTTTTGCTTTGTCTTTTTAAACTTTACCCAGATGCCGCCATCAGGCGTTTCGCTCATATACATCATCATCGGCTTTATACGTTCCCTCAGCGATCCAAAATGAAAGTCTTTTACCACACCTTTTATCACTTTAAAAGAACTATCGTAATGCCTGTTCACCATTAGTGTTTTCCCTATAGGATCTTCAAGACGTGCTGCCTTAACAAAAGCTTCATTTACAATTGCACCTTCTTTAATGTCTGTTGGAGTTGCCGATAAGTTGCGGCCATTTAATAAAGGGATCTCTAATGCTGAAAGAAAGTTTTCGTCAATGTTTTTGTATTGTGCACTGAAATGGTGTTGGTCTACTTCCATGTCTTCGGGCCAGCCATCGTTGCCAAAAGAAATAGTTGTGATTGATGGTTCCTTTGTGAGCTCATTTTTTAAAAACGGCATCACACTTTTATAGTCTCTGTCGCCAAAAACGTTTGTTCTTAAAACCTGGTTTGGATTATAGCCAAGGTCTTTGGTGCGTATGTAATCCATTTGTTGGTAGTAAACCATTGTGGCCAAAAGCAGGAAAACAGCAAGTGAAAACTGAACCACCACAAGGCTTCGGCCCAGCATATTTTTGCCGGATAGCTTTTGTTTGTTGTAAAGAACTTCAGCGGGTTTGAAGTTGGATAAGATAAGCGCAGGGTATAAGCCTGTTGAAAGAATTATTATAGAAAGCAGCAGCAACAGGTAAGCTATAAGCTGCCCATCAACTGCAGTAATAAAACGCAGTTGCTTCCCCGATAGATCGTTGAATAAGGGAAGGGCAAAATTGGTAAGCGCAACTGAGACCATAAAAGCAAACAAGCAAAGTATTGCAGACTTATTCAGAAACTGTAATATGATCTGCCACTTGTTGCCGCCAGCAATCTTTCTTACACCAACTTCCTTCGCTCTCTTTAAAGAGTTGCCAATGCTGATGTTAATAAAATTGATAGCAGCCATTAGCAGGATAAATAGGGCAACACCTAAAAACATATAAGAGTAAACAGGCCGGCTTCCATTTATAACGCCACCTTCGGCGTTGCCTGTTGCGGACATAAGGGGGTTAAGATGAATATCGGTTATTGGTTGTAAACCATAACTGATCTTTGGATTAAAACCGTAGGTCTTATAACTTTCATTTAGTTGATCTTTTGAATGTAATTCATAGCTCTTTTTGAACTTACTCAATACCGCTTGTTTGTCGGCGCCGGGATGAAGTACTACAAAAGTTCCGAGGTATTCATTCAGCCAGTTTGTATCTTCAAACGACAGGTGCATGAATTTGAAGGTGAATAATGCATCGAAACGGAGCGATGAGTTTGGTGGCGGGTCTTGCACTACGCCGGAGATCATCATCGGTTTTCCCAGCCTCTTAAAAGAAGGATCCCCATCAATCTTCAATAGCTTGCCTACTACATCAATACTGTTGTAAAATTTTCTTGCGGTGCTTTCAGTAATAACAATTGAGGCAACATCTGCCAACGCAGAGTTTGGATCGCCGCGTAATAGTTCAAAAGAAAACACCTCAAAAAAGTTGTGGTCAACAAAGAATGTTTGCAGGGATAAGGTTTTATCCTCAGCAACAACATTGTTATAAATACCCCCGCCCCAAATGCGCACATAATCTTTTATTTCGGGTACTTCACTTTTGAAAGCCGGCCCCTGTACTTGACCTGTTCCACCTGTTGTGGCCTGGTTGCCATCTTTATCTACCATAGTTGTTGTAATGCGGTAGAGGTTTGGATTATGCTGGTGAAAGTTGTCGAAACTGCGTTCATCTTTCCAGTACAATATGGCAAGCAGCATACAGGTAATTGCCACTGCTAAACCCACAACATTAATGGAGGAGTACAGCCTGCTGTGCCATAAGTGCCGGAGCGATATTTTTAGGAACAAGTGCATGTTGTTGATTGGTATCAGGTGTCAGTGGTCAGTAGTCAGTGGTCAGTGGTCGGTACTCAGTGGTCAGTTTTAGTTTTAGTGTTAGTAGTTAGTCTTAGTTGCCGGGATTTGCTTTTCATAGCCCGCCCGAACGTACATAAAACATAATTCTTTGGTCGCCAGCTTCGGTAAGGGCAGGCATCATCGTTGTTACGGATTTGCTGCTTTGACACGCAAATCCCTCACTTGTACTTGTATCTCATTGTTGATCTTTTTTTAGCCACGAAGACACAAAGGCACAAAGCAGCGCAATAAACAAAAAGTACACGAGTGAGACGTCCGCCCGGCCAGCCATTCAAACGGGCAACGATGTAACATTTTTATCCTATGATCGGCTCATGAATTCTCCTTCTATAATTAACCAATGACCTACTGACCAATGACCTATTACCTACTGAACTCAATGACCCCAATGACCTATTACTTACTAACTCAATGACCCATTGACCTATTGACCATTCTACTCCGTTCTTAAACTCTTTACGGGGTTTGCTATTGCAGCTTTAATTGCCTGGAAACTAATTGTTGCCAATGCGATTAATGCGGCAACAATGCCGGCAACCAAAAATACCCACCACGGTATATCAATGCGGTAAGCAAAATCCTGCAGCCAATTATGCATGGCATACCATGCAACAGGAAATGCAATTACTGCTGCTATGATCACCAGTTTTAAAAAGTCTTTTGATAACAACTGTAACAATGGTGCCTACACTGGCGCCTAATACTTTTCGAATGCCGATTTCTTTTATGCGTTGCGTAATGGTGAAGGCTGATAAACCAAACAAACCCAGGCAGGCAATGAAAATTGCGATGCATGAAAAAATGGTGAAGATCTGTTGCTGTTGTTGTTCCGATTGTAGAGGTCGGCAAAACGCTCATCAAGAAAGCTGAAATTATAGGGTGTTTCGGGTAAAAACTTTTTCCATGTATTTTCGATATGAGCTTAATGCTGACCGTGTGTTTCCTGAAATCTTTATCGAAATACTGCCATAATCCATTAGGTATCGTGGAGGTAAACAATACAATGGGAAGTACACGCTGATGCAGCGATTCAAAATTAAAATCGCTGAACACCCCGACCAACTGACCGCTTCTGTCGCCATACGTAAACTGTTTGCCAATAGCATCCTGGTTGATTTTAAGCCAAGCGCCTTTACTGCCGCCTCGTTTATAAGATATGCAGAAGTATCAGTTGAAAATGCTTTAGAAAAGTTTCGGCCTGCAACCATTTTTACCTGGTAGGTAGGAATAAAATCTTCATCAGCTCGTACATATTTTATATCGGCCTATGTTGGCGCCAAAGAATCGCCTTTATTGATCTGCGATCCCATTGCATCTAACAATCTTCCTGAAGGAATGCGGCTCGATCTGCCAACCTGCTGCACATTGGCGTTTGAAAGCAAAGCAGTTTTAAACGCATCGTACGAGGTGTTTAATCCTGCATTGTTGTTTATGGTAACAACCTGGTCTTTATTAAAACCTAATGAGCGGTTCTGAATATAGCGTAATTGCTGAAATACAACAGCCGTGCTGATGATTAAAATGATGGAAATAGAGAACTGTACAACAACCAATACTTTTCTAAACGACAGGGTTGAATTGCCTGCTTTAAAATTCCCTTAAGTACTGTAATGGGTTTAAACGATGAAAGGAACAAAGCCGGGTAAATGCCAGCCGCAATTCCAACAACAAAAGGTACCAATATCATAATACAATTATTTTCCATTGCAACCAGGCTGTTTAAGAAAGTGCCTGGTCGGACAGTTTGTTAAGCAGCGGTAAAGAAAGTGCCACCAGTACGAATGAAAGTATTGCTGCAACGCCACACAAGCAAAACAGACTCGCTTAAAAACTGCGTGATCAGTTCGCCTTTACGTGCACCAGCTACTTTGCGAATTCCAATTTCTTTTGCACGTAATGCTGAACGTGCAGTAGAAAGGTTCATGTAATTGATGCATGCGATCAGCAGTATAAATAATGCGATGGCAGAAAAAATATATACACGTTTTATATCACCGTTTTCTTCAAGTTCGGAGTCTTTGTGGGAGTAAAGATGGATGTCGGTTAGCTTTCTTAATTCCAAAAAAGTCCAGTCGGATGTTTTAAACTTTGCCTCTCCATACGTTGGCATGTGCCTGTTTAAAAATGCAGGAAACTGCGCCTCCAGTTTTTTCGGCATCATAATTTTCCGGCAACAACAAATAACTGTAAAAAGAATTATTGCCCCAGTTGGTTTTTAATTGTTCTGCGCCGTAAACGGCAGTATCCTTTAATGTATTAAAAGAAATCATTACATCAGGATGCCAGTGTGAATTGTCGGGAAGTTGTTTATAATACGCCGGTAACCTTGCAGATGTATTGGTTATCGAGCCGGAGAACCTTGTTCACCGGATCTTCGTTACCGAAGTATTTCTTTGCCGTTTCTTCGGTAAGCATAACCGAGTAAGGATCGTTCAAAGCATTTGCAGCACTGCCTTTGGTTACAGTTACATCAAATACATCAAACAGGTTTTCATCGGCAAAATAAACATCGTCTTCATTAAATATTTTGTCGTTGTACCGAACGGCAGTAGTGCCTGCAGGGAGAAGGGTAGTAATCTTTTTTATGTCTTTAAAATCGTTCTGCAGCAATGGGCCAAAAGGCGGTGCAACAGCGCCAAGCTCAAGGATAACAGCACCTGTTTCAGGATTTAAAAAAGTGCGTTCAACCCTGTAAATGTTCTTGGCGTTTTTGTTATACCTGTCGTAGCTAAGCTCATTGATAATGTAGATCGTAATTAGCAGGCAGCAGGTTAAGCCAACGGTTAACCCAAACAAGGTTGATGAACGAGATAAATTTATATTTCACCAGGTTGCGAAAGGCCATTTTAATGTAGTTGCGTATCATGAGAAGCTCGTTGTACCTGTAATTTTATTATATTCGTGTTCACTATTAAGGGCGTCACTTTCTTTGGCATGTATAATTTTCAATTGTTTTTTTGAACCGCGAAGCCACTAATGTCACAAAGCTGCGCAAAGAATACAATTGTACAAGAGTGCGACGCAACGGCTGCTTAATTCTTGCACTAAACCCTGGTACCAAAAATTTTTCTTTAATACCTTTTGATCAAATGACATTGAAGTCATTGACCTATTGTCGAAGACCATTGAACTAACGATGATGAACTATTGACGAATATCTATTGACTAATGACTATTCACCCAATAACCAATGACTGTTGACCCAATGGCGAATGACTACTGACCCAATGACCCTATGACGAATTACCGAATAACAACTCACTCACTCCTTAAACTTTTTACCGGTTTGGCAACGGCTGCCTTAATTGCCTGGAAACTTACAGTTGCCAGAGCAATAAAAATGGCAATAAAGCCGGCCAGTACAAACATCGACCAGCTAATACTGTGCGGTAGGCAAAGTCTTGCAGCCACCTGCTCATGGCCCACCAGGCAAGCGGCGAAGCAATAGCAATGGATACAATTACAAGCTGTATAAAGTCTTTTGAAAGGAGAGTGGTTATATCGCCAATACCCGCACCAAGCACTTTGCGAATGCCTATTTCCTTAATTCGTTGCTGGCTGCAAAGTCGGTTAAGCCAAACAAGCCGAGGCATGCAATAAAGATGGCAACAAGTGCTGAAGCAATAAATACGTTACCTAATTTTTGTTCGGTTGTATACTGTTGATCGTAAAGTTCGTCGGCAAGAAGTATTCGAAAGGGTTGCCCGGAAAGTACTGTTGATAAAGTGTTTTAAGCGTATTGATCTTGCCCTGCATGTTACTTTCATCTGTTTTAATAGTGAAGTAACCAAAGGCTGAAGAAGGAAGAAAAATGGCCGGCTGAATGTTTTCACGAAGGGAGAGATGATGGTAGTCCTGCACAACGCCGGCGATCTCGTATTGCTCGTTGCCCCACAAAATTTTCTGGCTGGTAACAGGTACGTTTTTGTTAAACCCAAACTGTGCCGCGGCCTTTTGGTTAATGATCACTTTTTTACAATTCATCCATGCCTTCGAGACGACTCCAGTAAAGTTTCTGCCTTCAATAAGTTTTATGTTGTAGGTATTAATAAAATCGCCATCAATAATAAGCATTGAATAACCCTTTTGGTCATCCCCGGCTTGCGGTGCCAGGCTGGTAATTCCATTGGCTGAAAAATTATAACCCTGGCCGGGTATATTGTTGCTTGCAGCCAATTTTGAAACAAACGGAAGTTGCGCTACCCTGTTTTTAAAAGCAAGGTTCTTTTCGAGCCTGGCCGTCGCCTGATACTGTGGGCCCTTTTATAACCAGCAATTGGTCTATGCTCATCCCTAATCCCCCGGTGCGCATGTACCGCAGTTGCTTATACAAAACGATGGTTGAAATAATGAACACTATAGAAATTGTGAATTGAAAAACAACCAGCGACTTACGCAGTGTAAAACCTTTTACGGTGGTTTGCAATGTGCCCCTAAGCGTTTTAACAGGTTTAAAAGAGCTAAGCACTAAGGCCACATAACTGCCCGACAACAGCGAGCCTATAAGCACAAGCGCTACACCAATACGCCAACCCTGGTTAAGTGTTTGTAGTGAAAGGTCTTTTGCGGTAAATGAATTGTATACGTTCTGCAGGCTTTTTACAATTAAGAAAGCCAGGCTTGTTGCAACAAGTGTAAGCAATAAAGTTTCAGTAAGGTATTGCAGCATTAACTGTAAGCGTGTTGCGCCAAGCACTTTACGAACGCCAACTTCTCTCGCTCTTTTCATTGCCTGGGCAGTGGAAAGATTAATGTAATTTATCCAGGCTATAAAGAGAATAAGAACTGCTATCCCTGAAAATACCAATACCATCAGCAGGCTGCCATAGGTTTGAAGCGGGTAGTTTAAAGCGGGTGCAATATGCAGGTGGTTAAATGGTTGAAAAACTACTTTGTCGTCTTTTGATTTGGGGTTGATGGAACGTACAAATTGTATTACTTCATCCTCTAAAACTTTGGGGTTTACGCCGCGTTTTAGCTGCATATAAATTTGTGAAAAGCCAGACTGTGTTGTATTGGTCCGCCCAATCATTGTTATTCCGGTTGGCCTTATTCTCAAGGTTGACAGGGAGAGCAGCATGTTGGCTTTTACGTCCGACTGGCGACTTTCATCTTTAAGAACAGCGGTTATTGTATAAGGCGTATTACCAACTCGTTCTGCTAACGGTAATTACTTTGCCTACGACGCTGGTATTGCCAAAATACTTCTCAGCAAGAGTTTCAGACAAGGCCATGGTTTTCGGTTCTTTTAACGAAACCGTACCTGCAACCAAAGGGAAAGAGAAAAGATGCTCAAGAAGTCGCCGTCAACGTAGCTTATATCCTGCTCGCTGAAACTATTAAGGCGCAGCAGCATTCGCGTTTAATGAACCAGGTACACTTACAACGCCACTGCCAATGCCCTCAGCCACTCTCACACAACGTTCAATGCCGCTAAACCGTTGTTTTATAATAGGCGCAAACCCGCAAGCACGTGTATAATCGCCGTCGCCTTCTTTATGAATAACCGATGTTCGATACAGATGATCAAAGTCTTTACTAAAACGGTTTGCGCCCCACTCGTAAGCTATATATTCACTAATCATCATAAACACCGCAATCCCCAATGCAAGCCCGGCAATGTTTACTATCGTGAATGTTCGATTAGCTTTAGGTTTCTATACGCAATTATGAAGTAGTTTCTTACCATCAGTTAAGGTTTCATCGTCCGTGAGGTTAGCGGAAATGGTCAGTGGGTCATTGGGTCATGGTCAAAGGGGCCATTAGGTCATTGGGTAATGGGTCAGTGGGTCAATGGGTCAATGGGTCATAGGGGTCAATGTTCAGAGGTGAAAGGTCATCAGGTCAATGGGTCATTGTTGGGTGCATTCTTAGTTAAACAGGTCATTGCTATGATTGGGAATACGGCTGAATATTGAATCTTAAATATTGAACATTAGAAAAAAGTTTCTATTTTGGAGCCAACATTCACCTCTATTCAACATCGTTGTGTCACTCACTTGTACTTATATTACATTATTCGGCTTTTCTTATTTGGTGGTTAGTAGCACGCCTTGATTGATCACCGAAAACTGTTCATTAGAAAAGCGCAAGTACTTACGGTTAGAAGGTTCAACTGTTCAGGCAAAAAAAATACACTACCATTACAGATTGGAAGTGATAACACGTTATCACAAACCCTTCATTATAGTTGATCCAGTTAACCATCATCACGCACCTATCAACCACCAGTATCAACTATCAAACTTCGCCGCCAACTCACAACCGCCAACCACCAACTGTCAAACTACCACTTCGAACTACCGACTATCATATGTCAACTGTCATCTGTCATCTGTCAACTCCATTACCCGTTACCAACTACCAACTATCAATCATGAACTCCCTCTCACACCATTATATTTTCAGTAACTGTTTGTCCATCCAGCATACGAATGATGCGATGACTGTAGCGTGCATCATGCTCGGAGTGCGTTACCATAATGATCGTTGTTCCCTGCTCATTAAGGTCGGTAAGCAATTGCATTACTTCATTACCGTTGATGAATCGAGGTTACCGGTAGGCTCATCCGCAAGAATAAGTTTGGGATTGTTTACCACGGCTCTTGCTACTGCCACACGTTGCTGCTGACCACCCGATAGCTGCTGCGGGTAGTGATTGCGGCGATGCATGATCTGCATTTTATCAAGCACTGTCTTCTACGCGTTTTTTTCTGTCAGGAGCTTTTACACCCAGGTAAATAAGTGGAAGTTCAACGTTTTCAAATACGGTTAAGTTCATCGATAAGGTTAAAGCTCTGGAATACAAAACCGATATTGCGTTTGCGCAGGTCGGCACGTTTTCGTTCATTGAAATGTGCTACTTCAATTCCGTTGAAAAGAAAGCTGCCATCATCCGGATCATCGAGCAGACCAACAATATTCAGCAAGGTAGATTTACCACAACCGGAAGGGCCCATCACTGCAACAAATTCTCCTTCTTTTACTTCAAATGATAGTTTGTTTAATGCAACAGTTTCCACATCTTCAGTGCGGTAAATTTTTTCGAGTTCAGAGATTTTGATCATTGTTTAGTTTTTGGTTCAGGAGTTTTTAGTGTTGATTTTGGGTATCAGGTGTGAAGTATCAGGTGTAGGTATAAGGTATCTAGGTATAAGGTGAGGTGTAAGGTTTGCAGGTGTAAGTTAGTGTAGTTTCTGGTAACAAATTCAGGTGTCAGGTGTCAGTCTTGTTGCTGGTTACAGGTTACTGTACTCAGTACCAATATTGTATTGTAAGAAAGAGTATCAATGGGTGAAAGACGGCTCCTCAATTGTTTCTTTAATTCTCGGTACTTTCTTTCGGCATTTTTAGATTTCTTTTTTACAGTACTGGTCTCTTTTCTGGCTTTGATCTTTGAGTCAGTAAAGGTAAACCCATAGCTGAAGATGATGATCATTAAGCAAGTAATTAGTTTTTTCATTGTTTTGGTTATTTAAACTTACTCTCATTCCTCACATAGGATAGTGAATTGCAGAGTTGATATTTTTATATTCTCAGTAGGATCATTTGAATAGTATCTATCCATTGTAAAGAAGCGTCGTCCAGATAGTCCCCATCCGGGGATTACGGGGCTTTCAACACCAACTCCTGCATAGTACCATAATTCTCATAGCTTGATGTAACAACTTTATCGCCGGGTTTCAAGCCACCTAACACTTCGTAATAATCAGGGTTTTGGCGGCCAAGCTGTATATCGGTTTTGTAAGCAACGCTTCCATTTTCATTTACCTTAAATATCCAGTTGCCGCCTGTTTGCTGAAAGAAGCCACCTTTTGCAACAAGCACCGCCTGTGTTTCATCGCTCAGTGCCAGACGTATCTGCAAGGTTTGTCCGCGGCGTATTCCTTCTGGTACACCATCAATAAACTCCATATCAACCTGGAAACGACCATTGGTTACCTGTGTAAACACCTTCTTAATTTTCAGCTTATAATTTTTACCTGCAAGAGAAAATTCACCCATAAGGCCGTTGAAAATGCGGGAGATATAATGTTCATCAATATCAACCCTTACTTTAAATCCGCTTAATACATCGATCTGTCCCAGCCTTTCACCTTTGTTCTTGCTTTGTCCAACCTCCGCATCCAGCGATGTAAGCTGGCCATCAACCGGGGCACGTACAATCAGGTCGCCCACTTTTTTCTGCATTACATTCAGCGCATTTTGCGAACCCTCGTACGATTGGCGTGCCTGTTTAAACTGTTGCAGGTTTGAAGAAGAATCCTGTTTAAGAATTTGCGCAGTTAGGTGCTCGCTTTTGTTTGTAGTAGTTATAATTGTTTTCAGACTGTTTGATATTCCTGCTGGCCAATTGCTTTTTTCTCGTACAGATGTTTATTAAGATTATAAATACGTTCAGCTTCTTTTAACTGGCTTTCAACATCGGTCATCTGCGTTAGGTTGTTCACTGTATTTTGCTGCGCAGCATTTTTCGAAATCTGCATTTGCGTAAGCAGGTTGTATACGTTTGTTTGCTGGGTAACCAGGCCTAATTGCAAGATCGGTATTTGACAGACGTAAAATGGGTTGTCCTTTTATCATTACTGCGCCATCATCAACATATTTCTCTTCCACCCTTCCGCCCTCTACAGCATCAAGGTAAATGGTGGTTACTGGCAGCACAATACCGTTAACAGGTATAAACTCCTGGAAAGAACCTTTTTTTATTTCAGATATTGTCAGCCTTTCCGTATCAACATTCAGCCTGCTTTTGCCCGATGTGAAATAATAGCTGCCGGCAATTAATATGATTATAGCCGTAATACCCGCTATCGTTAAAATGCGCTTTGTGTTCCACTTTTTCTTTTTAATAACTCTATCCACTTCTTTTTTATTTTAATAAACCCTTAAGGGTTTGTTATTTGTACGTTAAACGGTGTTCTTAATCGCTAACATCAATTAACTACAAAATGTGCCAGAATTTAATGGGCTGATTTTCAATCGTATTAGTGCAAAAAATTCTACGAACGTGTTCGTTAGTGTTACACTTTGTGTACGCTTTTGATACACTCACTTTGGAGCGCCCATTCAATAAAAAATTAATTGCCAGTGCTTTGTGTTTATGGTACACTTGTAGTACCGTGTCCCAACCTTTAAACGGAGCTGTAAAACGATTTGTTACTAAAGTTTTCATTTAAGTGATTCCAGGTGGGTAATAAACACAGTTGTATTGTATCTTTTTATAAAGCCTTATGCCAGATTGTTTGTTATAATTTAATATTGCTGATACCCTTGTTGCGCTGAATAAAGTGCTCATTGTACAAGAGTGCGACGTCCGCCCGGCGCCATTCGGACGCAACGGCCGCTTAATAGATGTAATATGCCTGGGCCAAAAAAATAACCATGCAACTCTGAAACTAAATTGATCATTCATACCATAAATCAACTTTACCCATGCTTTTGAAAAATGCTTCTATTTTGGTTATTGACGACGACCCGGATGTGTTAACTGCCGTACGGCTTTTGTTAAAAACCGAAGCAAAGGAAGTGCTTACTGAAGCCAACCCCGAAAATTTGCGTGATATACTTGCACGCCAGCAATTTGACGTGATACTGCTCGATATGAATTTCAACAGCTCGATAAATACGGGCAACGAAGGCATTTATTGGCTGAAGAAAACAAAGGAATACAAATCGGAAGCGGCGGTTATTATGATAACCGCTTATGGCGATATTGATCTGGCTGTACGGTCGCTAAAAGAAGGCGCAGCCGATTTTGTAATTAAACCCTGGCATAACGAAAAACTTATAAGCATTATTAAAGATGCGCTAAACAAGCAGGAGGGAAGCAAAAACCGGCTGAAGACCCGTTTGGGCGTTAACTCTGTTTCGAACAACGAAATGCTGGGCGAGTTCGGAAATGATGCAGGAAATATTTTTTAAGATTGAGAAGATTGCTCCAACAGATGCCAACATTTTAATACTTGGGGAAAACGGAACCGGTAAAGATCTAATAGCAACTGCCATTCACAAACACAGCATGCGGGCCGACAAAAATTATGTAAAAGTGGATGTTGGCGCCTTAACTGAATCGCTTTTTGAAAGTGAATTGTTTGGCCATAAGAAAGGCGCTTTTACCGATGCACGGGAAGACAGGATGGGCCGGTTTGAAGCAGCAGATAAAGGCACGTTGTTTTTAGATGAGATAGGCAATATTTCACTGCACCAGCAGGCAAAATTATTGAGCGTTTTGCAAAACAGGCAGGTGGCACGCCTGGGCGATAACCAGCCGGTACCGATTGATATCAGGCTTGTTTGTGCAACCAACCTGCCCTTGCATGAGCTTGCAAATGAAAACCGCTTTCGTAAAGATCTTGTGTATCGCATAAATACTGTTGAGATAATAGTTCCGCCATTGCGAAAGAGGGGGAGGGATATTATTTTGCTGGCAAACCATTTTACACAACAGTACAGTAATAAGTATTTAAAGCCCCGGCTTCATTTTGATGACTGTGCTGTTGATAAGCTCATGCATTATAATTATCCCGGTAATGTTCGCGAACTGCAATACACCATTGAACGTGCGGTTATAATGTCGGACGGCGATGTGCTGCAGGCAAACGACATCATTTTTTCGCCCATTGAAAGAACACGCGAAGCTGAAGAAGAGCCAATAGAATTGAAGCTGAGTTCCATTGAAAAGAATACCATTCTTAAAGTGATTGAAAAAAACCAGGGCAACATTTCAAAGGCGGCAAAGGAACTCGGGCTTACCCGAACTGCTTTGTACAGGCGGTTAAGTAAGTATGATATTTAGGGTTGAGTTGGTAGGTTGATAGGGTGATAAGGTTGATAGGTTATACAAGTTGAAAGGATGATGGATGGAAATTTTACGCAATAAAAAATACGTGAGCTTAGCATTTTTTGGTAATGGGCAGAAGTTTTTATCAATAGATTTTATTGTTTACGGGTATTGATGAATGCCAATGCTAATGTTACGGGCTTTGTCATTTCATGGCATCATCGTTGCCCGCCCGGATGAACATCCGTTCGGACGGGTGTCACTCACTTGTACTTTTAGTTCATTCAGCATCGTTAAAGAAACTTTAAAATGAATGTCTGCTTTCAATGCTTTAAAAACTTTTAAAATAGTGTCAATAGTAGCGCTGTTTGCACTGCTTTCCAAGTTTAGACATTTGAGCTTTTTGCACGCCCATCAGTTCACCCAATTGCTCTTGTGTAAGGTTGCGCTCTTGTCTTGCTTTTTTTATCATACGTCCCAATACGTCCATTCGAAGTTCATATTCATACTGATCTCGCTGTTCCGTGCCTTTTCTGCCGATGTATTTATCTTTCATCTCTGCAAGTGAAAAAGATTTCAATGTTGTTTTTGCCATAATGTTACTTTTTGTTTTATTTTCAAAATACTTTGCCCTGATGTTTCCTGCACGTTTAATTTCCTTCGATGGTACTTTTCAACTTTTTTAATAAAACCGTGAGTTGCTAAAACGAGCGTTTCTTTCGCTTTAGTTTTATCCCAAAAGGCAAGCAGCCGAATTTCAGTGCCGCTATATTTTGTCCTGAACTCCCAGATTTCGCCTCGTGAGCTTTTTGAAAAGCCTTGGGTCATTAAGCTGTTCGGCGAGATCAACATTATATAGTACTTTCCTGGCTGCTTTTTGGTCGAGTGCTGCTATAAACCGGTCTGCTTCGTCTAAGAATATCGTTTCAAAGTAACGCACTAATGGTTTTTGCCAAAAGTAATTAAGTTTCTAAAATTAGAAACTTATATTCAAAAAGTTCGCACAACTATTTACTTCTTAAAATCCGTCCAATTTTTAAACCTGTCAACCTTATCGAACTTTTCAACCTTTCAACTTTCCATCAACTATGGACTTTAAAAATTTTGAATGGCGCATACTTGTAAGGGTGCTTTTAATATTTATAGTTTTAAGTGCAGCAGCCTTGTTATTTGTAAAAATGGAATTTCAATATTTTGGAATGCTTGTTCCTTTGCTGATTTACCAGGTAATTGAATTTTATCGTTTTCACCATAAGGCTCACGAAGAGTTAAACCAGTTTGTTGAATCGATCCACTACCGCGACTTCTCACGAAATTTTGATGTAAAACATGCACCTACTGAATTGAAGCCATTGCGTAAAGGCTTTAACGAAATCAACTCAACGTTTAAAATCATAAGCAAAGAAAAAGAAACACAATACCAGTATTTGCAAAAGATATCTGGAGTTGGTGGATACAGGAATACTTTCCTATCGCGAACATGATGGAGTAGTGGTATGGATGAATGAATCGCTTAAAAAAGATGATGCAACTGCCTTATCTAAAAACCATTCATTCGTTGCAGAAAAGAGATGAAGACTTGTATAAAAACATGATGGCTTTAAAGCCTGGTGAAACAAAAATTGCAACCGCCCATCTGGAAAAAAGCTCCTTTAAATTGCTGCTATCGGCCACCGCTTTTCAAACAGATGGTGAAAAGTTTAAGCTGATCGCTTTTCAAAATGTTGATGAGGCGTTGGATGAAACAGAATCGAAAGCATGGCAGAAACTGTTAAGTGTAATGACGCATGAGATCATGAACTCAATTGCGCCTATTTCGTCGCTGGCAGATACCTTAAAGCACCGGCTTGGAACAATCGATTGGCAGCCTCGAAAACAGGGGCGGCAGTGTGGACGACCTTGAATTGGGTATAGAAACCATAAAGCGAAGAAGTGAAGGCTTGTTGAAATTTGCTGAAACGTACAGGAACCTGAATAAGATCACAACACCTAATGTAAAAAAGGTTTATGTACGCGACCTGTTTGAGAACCTGAACCAGCTAATGCAGCCAACACTCGATCAAAAGAATATTGATATGGAGATTGTGTTGAAAGACACTGACCTTGTTTTGGAAGCTGATACAAACCTTGTTGAGCAGGTATTGATCAACCTGGTGGTAAACAGCATTGAAGCATTAAAAGATATTGATGATGCCCGCATTATTCTCACCTCGTACAGGGCATCTACTAACAGGATAGTTATAAGGGTTTCTGATAATGGAGCAGGAATGTCTGAAGAAGTAATTGACAAAATATTTATTCCGTTTTTTAGCACTAAAAAGAATGGAAGCGGCATCGGCTTAAGCCTGTGCAAACAAATTATGATGCTGCACAAAGGCAACATTCATATTCAGTCGAAAGAAGGGAAGGGAACCTCGTTTTCGTTGCATTTTTGATGCTGGTATAACATTCGATTTTGTTATTTCAAAATGATATAAGCACTTTAAATTTAATTGACTGCTGGATTTACCGGATAGTGTAAGGAAGGTGAATAATGTGATAAAAGTACAAAAGTGCGACGCAAGGATGTTTAATCAATGTACCATCGCCGGTTACCAAAAGCCCTTTATCACAAAGGGTTTGTAAAAGTTAAGCAGCAACACTTTTCGATTGTTCAGGAACAACAAAATATAAAATTGTGTGACACAACTTAAGCTTGGAAGTAGTATTCAGGCTGGTTAAAAAAATTGACTCGTGTTGTTTGCCTTAACTACTGTAATGGTACAATAGGGAAATAAAACTTACCGAAACTCTGAATTTCGCCGCCTGATTAAGATATGGGATATATAGCTTTCGGAATGTGTGTTACGTTAAAACTGCCGGTAATGAATAGGAAAAGTTACTGCCTGCATTTACTTTACTATTGATATGTAGCTTACCGTTATTCTTTTCAATAAAATCTTTACATAAACTCAAGCCAAGTCCCACACCTTTTTCTCCCTTAGTGCCGAACGAAGGCTTTGAAAAAATCCCGGTTTCTATATTACTTATGGTTTCTGCATTCATGCCGGTACCATGGTCAATAAAACTAATCACTATATCATTTTCCTCCTGGTGGGTCTGTACCACAATCTCAGAATGTTCGGCCGAAAATTTTATAGCGTTTATTAAAAGGTTGCGGTTTATAGCTTTAAACATGTGGGCATCAGCAAAGGCAGTTTTGGGTCCATTGTATGCTGATCTTATTGTAATGTGCTTTTCATCTGCCTGCGCCTGGCAGGATGATATGGTTAGATTTAATTCATCTTCAACCGCAATATTAATTTTATTTATTGCCACCCTGTTTAATTGGTTTTGCACCCATAACAGCAAACCATCCAAAAGGCCCGAAAGATTGACGATATTTTTTTGAAATTGTTTTAGCAGATTTCTTTAATTCGTCTTTCGGCAGGTCGTCTATGGAGGAAAACAAAAACTCGAAGAAGCTTACAAAAGAAGAGATAGGGCTTTTTAAATCATGAGCAATAATCGAAAGAACTTTATCCTTATAATCGTTCAATTCGGTCAGTTGAAGGTTGAGTGCTTTTATTGAATGTTCTACATTTTTTTTCTTGCATCAATATCCTGTATAATGCCAATTGCTAAACGTCCCCCATTATTTTCTTCAAATAAAGAAACGGTTAAACAGGCCCAAAAAGTAACGCCATCTTTTCGTGAATATTCCTTTTTCTATTCGTAAGATTTTCTTTTTCCATTTATTAGGTCAACAAACAAATCCCATCCATTATCTTCCTGCCCCGGGAGGTGTATACACGCTGTAACTTTAATCCAATAAACTCCTCCCTTTCAAATCCAAACATTTCGCAGGCTTTAAAATTGGCCCGGCTACTTTACCGTTTTCATCAACAAGCATGATACCCACACCACTGTTTTCGAACAGGGTTGAAAACATCTGTTCGTTGCTCTTTAGCTGTTCTTCAACAAATTTTTTACCGGTTACATCTTCAATGTTTGCTATGCAGCCATCGTTAAACTTTTGTACGGTAACCTTTAACCATTTTTGCAGCCTTTCACTGTAAAATTCATCATTATAGGGAATTTTGTTTTCAATGAGATCTACCAGCCTGGAAAACCGGGTAATTAAGTCGGGGTATCTAACAAAAAAGTTGTTGCGTCTAATTGCTCCAATGTGTTGTCGTGGATTTTTTCTGCAGCAGGGTTTAGATAAACAAACTTAAGATCCACAACAGAATTAGATGCGTTTCTAATGGCTTCCAATATGACAACAGCATTATTTTGGGATGCCAGCGCTTTACTAAAATCTATTTCGCTCATACGGAGAATTTGCAGCGAGATGCTTTTGTAATATAGTATTAAATTATTTAATTATGTAATGTTGAATATAGCGGTGCATTCCAGGCTTCGGCTTTACCTTTTGTGGATTACACGGGCTTCGCATGGTGAAATAGCTGTAACCCGATCGTCTCCGCCTGAAACGCTGTTAGGGCTGCTGTTCATAAAGGTGTCCCTACCATGTACTTTAGTTTTTATTACCAATTTTACTTACCCTATTTTATTTAGTGTGAATATGGCTGCCCAAATTTAAGTCGCTAGTACCAGCTTTTTCATTTCCATTTAATAGATGCCTTTACAGTTGTTAAGTTCACCATTAATGTACGCAGGATATTTTTTCTAAGAAACAATGAATAAATTTTGCTGAATTTCCCTAATGCATAATTCAATCTGGTGCAACAGCTTATAGATAGGCATTAAAGCCTTTCCAATCGCTTAACGGCTGTTTTAAATTGAACATAGCAGCTAAACCGGACTTGACAATTTGGGTAAAAGGCACCTCTAACAGCAAGTCGGCATTCAAGAAAATGGGGCGACCCACTTATAATCGAAAATTCCATGTAACATCAAGATATGATTTTCACTCTTTAAAGACAATGGTACAATGAAGTTTAAGGTACGGTGGGTGAATAATAGAGATGTAAAACAACATATAGCTGTTGAATTACAGGGTTTATCGGAGGCATCGCCGCTAAACGTTTTTGACATGAATAAGTTGGCATAATTCTTAAGACTATGTAGATAAATTATGGAGTATGACAATTGAAGAATTTGAAGGGCTTACGGACGGGCGAAAGAAAGACTTGTTGATAGATGCAAAGAAGATAACAGAACGCGAAGATGAAGTTGCAAAATACACTGTCTTTCAAATAGATGATTTTTTCGTAGAGGTAAGTATAAGCGTTATTCAGTAGGTTTCGCAAAATTCTTAAAACTTATAGTTTGCAGGATCAGGCACTGTAGCCTGGTTGTCGCTTATAATTTTCTCTCACAAAGAGCTGTAATGGTTTTCCTATACTCGTATCTTAATCTATTTTGATTTCTATCTTCTCAAAAAAAGAACTTTAATGTTTCGCGATTTTCAACCTGTCTAATCAGGCTCTTTTCCATTAAGCTTCGCTTTTCCAATTATTAATAATGTTGCCGCAATTCCTGCTATAACAAGGGAATGTGTGACGTGCGTTTCCGTACTTCATAATCAGCATGTGAATTCCAGCCTCCATGAATGCTGGTGCCAAACCTGGCTGGTGTAAACAGGTTTCCGCTTGTTTCAGGTGAGGGGTCTGCATTTTTAAAGTATGTCTCTAAAACTCGTGCAGTTATTGATCGTGTTGTATCGGGCATCAAAAGATAAGCAAGCTTTAGCATAGTAGCCACACTGCCCACCGTAACAGCTTTTTTGGGGTGAATTGATGCTGTAACAATGGCCCTTGCTAACCGCTGTGGATCATACACGGGCGGTGCAGGTTTTAATACTTCGCCGGTATAATTGGCCGCGTGCTGAATGCCTGGCGAATCTAGGAAGGCTGGAAACATATCAACAACATGTATATTTTTATAACGGCTTAATTCTCCCCGTAAAGCTTCGGAGTAGCCACGAAGGCCGAACTTGCTGGCAGTATAGCCTACGCTGTATGGGAGTGGAACCCAGCCGCCAACAGAAATGTTATTAATAAGTATGCCGGTTTTTTGCTGTTTAAAATAGGGGAGTACGGCATGAGCCCCGTGCAGGTATCCCAACAAATTTGTTCGGATCACCTGCGTATGAATTTCAACGGGTGTTTCAGCAAACTCACCTGCTGCCAGTACGCCGGCGTTGTTTACCCATACATCAATTGAACCCCCGAACTCAGCGGCAGTAGCTGCAAGCTCTTTCATAGCATCAGCATCAGTTACGTCGGTTTTTACAGCAATTGCAATCCGCCTGTTTCATTGCAAAGCTTCTTCACTTCTTCAAGCGCTTCATATTACGTGCTGCTAACACCAGCTTTGCTCCATGGCGGGCAAATTCAAGGGCAGTTGCACGGCCGGCTCCGCTGGATGCGCCTGTAATAACCACAGTCTTTTCTGCCAGGTCGTATTTTGTAAAATTTTGGGTAGTACTCATAAGCTAACTGTTAGTTTAGTATCAAATAAAAGTATGCCACGGAAAGTGAAAGTATGCGAGTTTAAGTAATTTGATCAATAGCTAATTTTAAATTGAAAACTATTCAAAACACAGATACATGAGTTTGTACTATTACGAGTACAATCAACTTTTATCTTTTGTTTATATTTGAATCTTCTAAATAAACTACCTGTTACCTGCATCGTCAACAATAATTTAATTAAACTAAAATTTACCCAATGAACATTACCCTAAAGCAAGCAGATAATGCGGTAAAGCTGCAATCAAAAAAGCCCAAAAGCTTAAACTAAAAATGAACATTGCCGTTGTTGATGAAGGAGCTAACCTGGTGGCCTTTGCACGAATGGATGGCGCCTGGCTTGGCTCAGTGGACATATCTATAAAGAAGGCTAAGACTGCACGTTTCTTTGATATGAACACGGGTGAAATAGGTAACCTGTCCCAACCCGGTGGCTCGCTTTACCAGATCGAAGTATCGAATGGCGGCTTGATAAGTTTTCCCGGCGGAATACCCATTAAAGATGGCAACGGCGATATTATTGGGGCAATTGGCGTTTCGGGCAATACAGTGGAAAACGATCATATTGTTGCGCAGGCTGGCGTGGATGGGATATAATTGAGGAGGTTGGTGGTTGATAGTTGGTGGTTAGTGGAATCGAGCTTGCTGTTGATTGTTGGTAGTTGGTGGTGGGTTGAAGATAAGGAAGCTACAACGTGATGAAGGCTGCATAAAAAACTAAACGTACAAGTGAGTGACACAACGATGATGACCAGAGATTTGATGCTCGTCGCCCAAAAATATTCAAGGCCTTATTACCCTCTTAAACGTCTACAAAAGGGGGTAATTATTGCCGAACCCAAATCGAACTTAAATACAATAAAAAAGGACTACCTGACGGTAGCCCTTTTTATTTTTTAAGTTGATAACTGTTTAAATATCTGTCGCTTCGCCATAAGCCACTGCTGTAGCTTCTTTTAATGCCTCGCTCATGGTAGGGTGGGGGTGAATTGCATTTAAAATTTCGTGTGCAGTTGTTTCAAGTTTACGGGCAGTAACTACTTCAGCAATCATTTCGGTTACATTGTTGCCAATCATATGTGCGCCAAGAAACTCGCCATATTTAGCATCGAAAATCACTTTTACAAAACCTTCGGTTGCGCCGCTGGCACTTGCTTTACCACTTGCCATAAAAGGAAACTTACCCACCTTTAATTTCATAACCTGCATCTTTTGCAGCTTTTTCAGTATAACCAACACTGGCAATTTCAGGAGTGCAATAAGTACAACCCGGAATATTATTATAATCCATTCCTTCAGGAAGGTGATGATGTTTCTTTTCGGTATAAGCAATATGTTCGGCAGCATTTATACCTTCTTTACTTGCAACGTGTGCAAGTGCCTGGCCGGGTGTACAATCGCCAATTGCATAAAAACCGGGCAACATTTGTTTGGCCATATTTGTCAACTATAATTTTTCCTTTTTCTGTTTTAATACCTAGTTCTTCAAGACCAATATTTTCAATATTTGCAACAATACCTACAGCGCTTAAAACAATATCGGCTTCAAGGGTTATTTCGCCGGTTTGTGTTTTTACTTTTGCTTTAACGCCTTCGCCATTTTGCTCAACTGATTCAACAGTTGCATTGGTCATAATTGTCAATGCCCTGTTTTTTAAATTGTTTTTCCAAGTTCTTTTGAAATTTCTTCATCTTCAACCGGAACAACTCGTGGCATAAACTCAACAATGGTAACCTTTGTTCCCATGCTGTTATAAAAATAAGCAAACTCAACACCTATTGCTCCGCTACCTACTACAATCATGCTTTTAGGCTGTTGGGTAATGACATTGCTTCGCGATAACCAATTACTTTTTTACCATCAATAGGCAGGTTTGGTAATTGCTTGCCACGGCCACCTGTAGCAATAATTATATGTTTTGCTTCAACAATCTGCTTGCTGTTATCAGCAGCAGTTACTTCAATCTGTCCTTTGGCTTTTAGTTTTCCATAACCCATTATCACATCAATCTTATTCTTCTTCATTAAAAACTGAACACCTTTGCTCATCTTATCAGCAACACCACGGCTACGTTTAATAACTGCCGCAAAATTGTGCTGAGCACCGGTTGCCTCAATACCATAATCGTACTGATGCTTTAGATATTCATACACCTGTGCACTTTTAAGCAATGCTTTTGTGGGAATACAACCCCAGTTAAGGCAAATACCGCCAAGACTTTCTTTTTCGATAATGGCAACTTTAAAACCCAGTTGTGAGGCACGGATAGCAGCAGGATAACCACCGGGTCCGCTTCCTAAAACGATTACGTCGTAAGCCATGTTATTAATTGTATTTTATTGAAGTTGATAAAGTGATTGCTGTTGCTTTAGGGAAAACTTCCGGCAATGGTCAACCATAATGCGGTGCGAAATTACTGGTAAACCATCAAATTGCAAAAGTGAAAGGTATTTGTTGCTAACTCCATTTAGCAGCGTACCGCTCTTGGTTTTTTTTAGAAGCTGTGCAATAATTTTTGCCAACTAAAGTAATAATCAGGTGAACCTTAAACCGGGAAATAAACTTGTTGATCCATCATTTTTTTGGTGACCGGCATGGTCTGGTCATGAATCATCGTTGCGTCGCATTACGTTCATCGGCAATGCTTCTATGATGCTTTAGCGGCTTTACCAATCATGCCAGGCCAGCGTAATTGTAGTGGCTGCATGGTTTGTACAATCCCAATCTGTTTATTCACTAAAACCTTATCATTTTAAGTATCCACACTCCATATTGCCCCGTGGGGTTAGTTGACGGGCCACCCGTAGCTCCATTATGTATAAACACCAGATTATTAAAATTGTCGACGATACATAGGTGCGTTCAAGGTTTGATAAGTAAGTATAGGATTATCACTCGCATCATTAACAGGCCCTAAATATTCGCCAAGAGAATTAAACATGTCGTACTTGATATAGATATAAACACCTATAGTTAAATTAGTTTGTAAAACGAAATTCCCATTTTTGTCAAATACAATACTCTTAGGTGCAATAATATCAGTAACAAGGTTAGTGGTTAATCCTGCTGGTGTAATTTTTTTTACCGTGCCGGTCAATGCATTTAAGCCGGTAACATAAAAGTTATTATTATAAACATCGAAGTAATTAGGGAACCTTAAATTAGATGCGATAATTTGTTTAGTGCCGTTGCCAAGCACTCTAATTAAAGACCCGTTATTAAGATCTGTGGTTATTATTACATCGTTGTTAGCCAGTACTTTCACCTGGGCAACATTACCAAGGTTATCAGCAATTTTTACAGTATCAAGTGGATTGTTTATGTTAAGTTTAAACAATGCATTATTAATTACTGCATAAATATTTTGTTCAAGAGTGTCTATATCAAAGCCATAAACAGCATTGTTAACAGTTGATTGGGGAGCATGGTTAATAGTATGAGTTAGTAGCGCAGTATTGCCATTTTTGTTTATTCCCCACGATATTTGAAAAGGAATTTGGTTTGACAGACCAATTCCCCGGTTCGATACAATTAAATTTTCTGAGATGGATACAGACTGACGCATTAAACCCAGGAAGCTTGGATTTCCATAAGTTTCTAAAAACTGAGGTGGCGTAAAGTGATAGCTTGGATTAATTCTACTGTAGTTGTTAACCTGGTTTGTCTGGTCAATAGAAACCCACCTTGTACCATTGAAAAGAAATAATGCGTTCAGGTCAGTATCATAAACCAAAAGGCCTGTTGCCGGTTTTAGTATTTCGTCTCTTTCAGTACTGCTCATCCTGGGTGGCAGCAACCCTTTGCTGTTTGATTGCAACTCCAAAATAGCCGATGAATCGGGTTTGTTGGTGCCTATGCCAATGTTTTGGGCATGAAGAAAAGAGCTAAACAGAAAGCAAAAAACAAAGAGGGCTTTTTTAGGAATACTCATCTAAGATTGATAAAAAATGAACAATTGGTTTATTGGTAGAAATATCTATCTACAATCTTTTTAACATAGATGCCATCCACCATTTAAACCTTCTAAAGGACTGCGCTCTGGTTTTCGATAGTGGAATGTAACACAGTATATCAACTTTTAAAAATGATTGCATTAACGCAATGCAACAATCTGCCTTACACTGGTTGCAGCGTTTTAATCTTTTTAGCCAGCCAGCTTTCTTTTACCGGGATCATCCATTTGTGGAGCAACTCGTGTTTGGTAAGCACCAGGTTATTGAAGTAAAGGGTATCGCCGGTAATAAATTGGTTCTCCACTGCATAATTTAGTTGTGATAGTGGAAGCAGCTGAACCTTATCTTTTACCGAAAAAAGCCATGTTCAACCTGTCGAACATGTCAACGTTAAATTTCTGTTCAATCTCTTTGATCAGCCTCACCGAACTATCAGTGCTGCAACCGCTAACACCGGCCTGTGTTTCATCAGCCATTAAAACAACAAACTGGCCGAACAAAAGATTAGCGTAACCTTTAACCCTGGCTTGTGTGAGTTCCAGTTAGCTACAAACTCATTCATCATGTCTTCTATTTCCAGTGCCTCGCTCATAAAAAATAACCGGCTCGCCTGGTAAACCCAAACCTTTGATGACGGATGAAAATCTTCCGGGATGAGTGATTGGTAATTGAGATTTATTTATAGGAATTTAGTGCTTTGATTATGGAATAAGTGCTGACAATTTTCAAAATTACATAACATAGAATGATTGAGGGGAACCTGCATCATACTAATGAAGGTCAGACTTAAAGCAAGATGAATGGTTCCAATTGCCATTCTATACCGAGGGAATAAATCCTTATATCATAAAACTCCTGCTTTATACCTTTTCCTACTCATCCGCTTTCAGCCAGACAACCTTTTGTTCTGACACATGTGGCTGGCTAATGATGTCCCGGTAAAGCTCTGGTCTCCTCGCTTTTTTATAGCGATAGCCGCCGGCTTGTGTAAGTTTCTTCGGTGTTATAGTGGTTGTTATCACATCATCTCCAAGGTTGCGGCATTCGGCAATAACGTCGCCAAAAGGATCCAATATCATTGAACATCCATTTTTCAACTGGTCATCGTCCATTCCGATAGAATTAGAGAACACTGCATAAATAGCATTATCGTAAGCACGTGCAGGCAACCATTTCATCAACCATTCACGCCCTTTCATCCCATCAAATTCCAACCGCAACGATGTTGGATCATTCTCCCGGTTTTCCCAAAGTTTAGGGTCAACAAAGCCTGCCCCGGGCCGGGTAGAAGGGGTACACATGGTTACATGAGGCATAAAAATAATGTCGGCGCCAAGCAGGTTAGTTGCTCTTACATTTTCGATAATGTTGTTATCATAGCAGAATCAGGATGCCGCATTTCCAGCCATACAACTCAAACACACAATATTCATCTCCTGGCGTAATAAACGGAGTTAATAAAAGGGTGCAGCTTCCTGAATTTCGCAACCAGTCCATTCTTGTCAACGCATACATAGGCCTTGAATAAGTAATCGTTTTCATCTTTCTCAAACAAGCCCGCTAAAACGGCAATATCATATTTGCCGCAATCTCTTGAAAGTTTCGAAATGCTTTCTCCACCGGGTATAAATTCCGCAACATCCAGCATTTGTTCTTTGCTAAGGTTGCGTGCATACGTATAACCGGTAATCGAACATTCATGAAACGCCACAACCTTCGAGCCTTCTTCCGCTGCTTTTTTACACAGCCGGTCAATCACAGATAAATTATAATCCTTGTCCCCACTTTTATTTTCAAATTGGGCGGTTGATATTTTAAGTTTTTCCATATCGCATGTTGAATGAGGTTATGGGTTTTCTACTAATTTACAGCATATAAATTTACGAACGACGAAGCGTACATGATCTTTTTTAAGATGTACCGGGAAGATTTCTGCGTGCGGCTATAGGTCTTTCTACATCATCGTTTTCACTCACAGGTCACGGCAAAGCAAGGAGAGAACTTCGCCAAACAAGTTTGCTTCAATCCACTCGTACTGCTCAACCGAATTTCATGCTTGGTTTTTAAAATGAGAGTGCACGGCAAAGCCCCACTCAAAACTCAGGCACCTGTAATATCATACGTGCAGTAAAAACAAATTTGGTGATTTAAAATCAATTATTACTTTTACAACGCAATGAAACAACAATAGCAAATACCTGGTTTAGTTTCTATTTTTACTTCTACTTTAAAAAGTGGACCGGGAACTATTGAGATTGAAATATAAATAAAACAATCAAAATATAAAGTCCCGGCCAACAAGCCGGGACTTTTTTTATGCCTGAAATTAATTTATGACTGAGCTCACTTTAAAAACATTACCGCAGCCTGCAAAGCAGTCGTAAGCGAACAGGATACTAGCCAGTCGTGTCATTGCCATACAGGGGTATGAAGGAAGTTTTCACCAGGAAGCAGCACGAACAATTTTTTGGAAAAAATGTAGAAGTAATTCCTGTGCATACTTTCAGAGAAGTAGTAAAAATTGCTTCCAATAAAAAAGAAAGTGACGGTGGAGTAATGGCCATTGAAAATTCAATTGCCGGCAGTATTTTACCAAACTATAATCTTTTGCAAAAAAGTAATCTTACAATTAGTTGGAGAAATATACCTGCATATTCGTCAACACTTATTGGTAAATCCGGGCGTTCACTTAGCTGATATCAGAGAAGTGCATTCTCACCCAATGGCATTATTACAATGTCTTGATTTTCTTGAAAAACATCACTCATGGAAATTGGTTGAAACAGAAGACACTGCATTAAGTGCCAAATATATTCACCGGCATAAAAGCAAACATACAGCTGCAATTGCAAGTAAACTTGCTGCTGAATTGTATCAACTTGATATTATTGCCCCCGAACATTCATACTGCTAAAAAATAATTATACCCGTTTTTTAATGTTGCAAAGCGAAAAGAAGATGCAACCGGTAGTGGAGGATGCCGATAAAGCATCTGTATATTTTGAAACAGATCATAGCAAAGGAAGTCTTGCAAAAGTGCTTACACTAATTGCCGAAAAGGAATTAACCTTAAGTAAACTGCAAAGTATGCCTATACCCGGCAGCGACTTTTTATATGGCTTTTATGCCGATATGGAAATTGAAAGTAGACCAGTTTAATTAGATGGATTGCAAGAACATGAACCGCTTAACCGCACATTTAAAAGTGTTTGGAGTTTATAAAAAAGGTAAGTTTAAAATAATGTAAAAAATTAAGTAATGGATATTAACAGTTGCAAAAAGGCTAAATGGAATTGGTGAATATTATTTTTCGCAAAAGCTGAGAGAAATTGAAGAATTAAATAAGCAGGGAAAAAAAATTATTAACCTTGGCATTGGTAGTCCTGATCTTGCCTCCTCATCCTGATGTTATAAAAGTATTGCAGGAAGAAGCCGCAAAACCAAATACGCATGCTTATCAAAGTTATAAAGGCAGTCCTGTATTACGAAATGCAATTGCCGCATTTTTATAAAAACTGGTATCAGTGTAGACTTAGATCCTGATACAGAAATTTTGCCTTTAATTGGTAGCAAAGAAGGCATCATGCACATCTGCATGACCTATCTGAATGAAGGTGATGAAGTACTTATTCCAAATCCGGGTTATCCAACCTACAGCAGTGCAGTAAAACTTGCTGGCGGTAAATGTGTTGAATATGAGTTAAAAGAAGAAAATAATTGGGAGCCTGATTTTGATGCGTTAGAAAGAACTAGATTTAAGCAAAGGTAAAACTAATGTGGGTTAATTACCCGCAAATGCCAACAGGCAAGCATGCATCAATAGAGCTTTTTCGAAAAGATTATTGCCTTTGGAAAAAAGCATAACATTTTAATTTGTCACGATAATCCATACAGTTTTATTTTAAATGAAAAGCCCATAAGTTTATTGAGTGTTGAAGGTGCAAAAGATGTGGCTATTGAATTAAATTCACTTAAGCAAAGCCAGCAACATGGCAGGCTGGAGTGTAGGTATGTTGGTTGGTGCTAACAGAACGAATTGATGAAGTGCTGCGGTTTAAAAGTAATATGGATAGCGGAATGTTTTTACCTGTTCAACTGGCTGCTGCAAAAGCATTAAGTCTTGGTAAAGATTGGTACAATGCAATTGAATGAGATTTATGCAGAAAGAAGAGAACTAGTATATGAATTGCTTGGATACACTTAAATTGTACTTACGATAAAACACAGGCAGGAATGTTTGTGTGGGCAAAAATACCTGCAGATTATAAAGATGGATTTGCAGTTAAGCGATGAAGTATTTGTATAATAAAAATGTATTTATTACACCCGGTGGAATTTTTGGAAGCAATGGTAATAATTATATAAGGGTAAGTCTTTGTGCTAAAGAAGAAGTTTTTGAAGATGCATTGGAAAGAATAAGCAATCATCATTCAAATTGACTTAATGAATTATGCAGACAATAATAAGCAAGATAATTCGCTGTTAACTAAGCTATTGAGCAATGGATGTCGTAACTATTGTTGGTATGGTTTAATTGGTGGTTCGTTTGCATTTGGCATTAAAAGATAAAGGAATTGGCTGCACATATTATTGGTGTAGATAATAATGAAGAACATCAGAAAAGAGCATTGGAATTAGGAATTGTTGATGAAGTATTACCACTTGAAAGAAGCAATTGCAAAAAGTAAATTAATTGTACTTGCAGTACCTGTTGATGCCTTAATCAGATTTGTTGCCGCATGTTTTAGATGAGGTTGACAGACCAGGTGGTAATGGATATGGGATCAACAAAAGAAAATGTAATTGATGCAGTAGCAAATCATCCAAAACGAGGAAGGTTTGTTGCAACACACCCTATGTGGGGTACAGAATATAGCGGACCTGAAGCAGCAGTGAAAGATGCGTTTGCAAATAAGGCAACAGTTATTTGCGATGCGGAGAATTCTGATGAAGATGCACTTGAACTGGTAGAAGATATTTATAAGACAAATAGGAATGCACCTTATTTATATGGATGCCGCAGCGCATGATCTGCATGCTGCTTATGTAAGTCATATTTCGCACATCACTTCTTTTGCCTTGGCCAATACAGTACTGGAAAAAGAAAAAGAAGAAGATGCCATTTTTGAACTGGCAAGTGCTGGTTTTGAAAGTACTGTTCGGCTTGCAAAAAGTAATCCTGCTATGTGGGTACCTATTTTTAAGCAAAACAGAGAAAATGTGCTGGATGTTCTGAATGAACATATCAGCCAGTTGCGAAAATTTAAAAGCTGTCTGGAAAAAGAAAACTATGAATACCTGCAGGAACTGATTGAAAACGCAAATGGTATAAAGAGGATATTGAAGTAAGGTTATTGACAGGTACTGAAATTGTTTGGATGGAATTAAGCAGGACAAGATTTTAGACTAGCACGACTATTAGACAAATAAGGTTATACAGTACAAGTGAGTGACACAACGATGTTGAAAATGTTCATGCCAGAACACAAAAAGTAAATGTAATTTTATATCGCTAATGATTACTGTCGGCAGTAATCTGACAACTGTCAACTTATATAGTACCTTTGCGCAAATTTTAAGAATATATGATGACATTTGAAGGGTTGGGAATTGATGCAAGATTAATTCAGGCAACCGATGAGTTGGGGTTTGTGAACCCAACGCCGATACAGGAAAAGGCCATTCCCGTGCTGTTGAGCGGCACAACAGATTTTGTGGGATTGGCACAAACCGGTACAGGTAAAACAGCAGCATTTGGTTTGCCATTGTTGCAATTAATTGACAGTAGAAAACAAGTTTCCGCAGGCATTGATAGTTTGTCCTACCCGTGAACTGTGCATGCAAATTGTAAAAGAAATTGAACTATTTAAAAAGCATATGAAAGGTGTGCATGTTGTAGCTGTGTATGGTGGTACTTCTATCAGCATGCAAATTCGCGATTTGAAAAGAGGTGTTCAGATAGTTGTGGCTACACCGGGCCGTTTGATTGACCTGATTGAACGCAAAGCAATTGACCTTGAACAAATAAAATATGTGGTTCTTGATGAAGCAGATGAAATGCTGAACATGGGTTTTAGAGATGATATTGAATTTATTTTAAAAAATACACCTAAGCGTGAAAGCACCTGGTTGTTTAGTGCAACAATGCCGCCCGAAGTAAGGCAGGTAAGCAAGCGCTACATGAAAGACCCGATTGAAGTAACTGTTGGTAAAGTAAATACTGGTAATGAAAATATTGATCACCAATATTATGTTGCTTCTGCGCAACACCGGTATGAAACATTAAAACGTATCATTGATTTTAATCCGGGTATGTACGGAATCATTTTTACCCGTACCAAGCTTGATGCGCAGGAAATTGCTGAAAAACTTAACACGAGAAGGATACGATATTGATGCATTGCATGGTGATCTTATCGCAGGGGCAACGTGATAAAGTAATGGGTCAGTTTCGCGATAAAACTTTGCAATTATTAATTGCAACCGATGTAGCTGCACGTGGTATTGATGTAAAAGAAATAACACACGTTATCAATTTTGAACTGCCTGATGATGTTGAAGTGTACACGCACCGAAGTGGCCGTACAGGTCGTGCAGGAAGCCAGGGTATTTGTATGTCTATTGTTCATAGCCGTGAAATTTTTAAGCTTACGGCAAATTGAAAGAATGGTGCAGCAGCCATTTCATAAACTGGATATTCCAATCGGTAAAGATGTTTGCCGCAAACAGTTCTTTTATTTTATGGATAAATTGTTGCAAACCGATGTTAGTCATGGTGATTACGAAACGTACATGCCCATGCTTGCAGAAAAATTTGCTGATGTAAGCAAAGAAGAAGTGTTGAAAAGAGTAGTAGCAACGGAATTTGACCGTTTCCTTGAAATATTATGAAAATGCTGATGACCTGAATGCTACGTGCAGAAACGCGTGAGCGAGAGCGTACAGACGAACTTTAGACCGTGATGATGGCAGCGACCAGAGGACGTAGAAGAGATACAAGAGGAAGAGAGTTTACAGGAGGCAATGGAGATTTTGCACGGTTGTTTGTAAACCTTGGAACGAAAGATGGTTTTTATAAAGCAAGTTTTCTACAATTTATTCTAGATATGAGTGATCTGAAAAAAGAAGTGCTTGGCAGAATTGATATGAAGGAAATGAATAGCTGGATAGAAATTGATAAAAGTGCTGCAGTCAAAATGATAAGGCCGTTGATGGTAAAACGTTTAAAGGCAGAAGAATCAGAATGAATGATGCAAACAGCAGGTAGAAGTGAAGATTGACAGTGTTAGTTGACAACAGAAAGTTGAGAAGAATTGTTTGTGAGCAGCATGCAAACTTTATTCAACATCGTTGTGTCACTCACTTGTACAGCATCGTACATTAGTGGATGAAGCATTGCTTAGCAATAGTTAACATGAATCAACGTTGTACGTACAACGCTTGTATCATGATGAACGAATTCTATCAACGTCATTTGTAACAAGCTATCAATGATCATGTGCAATCATTGTAACAGTACATAATTTTAGAAACTTAACATAGAAATAAAACGCAAAATACTAATGGAACAAACTTTAAATGCAACATCAGCATTGATGAAGTTTTGGCTAAACGTCCGCTGATCATTTCCGGACCATGCAGTGCAGAAACTGAAGAGCAGGTAATTGAAACTGCTACCCGCTTAGCAGAAACAGGTAAAGTAGATATGCTTCGTGCCGGTATCTGGAAACCAAGAACCCGTCCCGGAAGTTTTGAAGGCGTTGGTACAAAAGGTCTTACCTGGTTGACACCAGGCAAAAAAAATTACCGGTTTGCCGATTGCTGTTGAAGTAGCAACCGCCAAACAGGTTGAAGATGCTTTGCATTTTGATGTTGATATTCTTTGGATTGGTGCAAGAACAACTGTTAACCCATTTAGTGTACAGGAAGTTGCTGATGCACTTGCGTGGTGCTAATGTTCCGGTGTTAATTAAAAATCCAATTAATCCCGATCTTGAATTGTGGATCGGTGCTGTTGAACGAGTTGCAAAAGCAGGTATTAAAAACATAGGTTTTATTCATCGTGGATTTTCTTCTTATGGAAATACCGAATACCGCAATGCTCCTATGTGGCACCTTGCCATTGAAATGAAGCGTCGTAATCCTGAGTATGATGATCATCAACGATCCAAGTCATATTTGCGGTAACCGGACATTGTTGCAAAGTGTTGCTCAAAAAGCAATTGACCTTGATTTTGATGGTTTAATGATTGAAAGTCATATTGATCCTGACAATGCCTGGAGCGATGCAAAACAACAGGTTACACCTGAAAGATTAGCTGAAATTATTGGACGGTATTAAGTGGAGACATGAAACAACTGATGAAAAAGAATTTGTTGTTGCACTGGAAAAATTACGAGAGCAGATCAACCATATTGATGATGAATTGATGCAGTTACTGGTCAGCGTATGAAGATTGCCGATAAGATTGGTGAGTATAAAAAAGACAACAACATTACCATTCTTCAAACCAACCGTTGGAACGAAATTCTTGAAAGAGCTTTCAAAAAAGGTGAGAACCTTAGGTTTAAGTAAAGAATTTATTACCAAATATTTTGATGCTGTTCACATGGAAAGTATCAACCACCAGAACAGGATTATGAATAGCTAGAACCTCTATATTCCTTACTAGACCTATGCAGTCGACGCTGCAAGGCTTTGAGCATTTATTCAGCAATCCAGCTGATTAAATCTTCAAAAACCGCTGCCGTTATGGCAGCGGATTTAGGGCTATGATTAAAAAATCCTTCTCATTTTCTTCCGCTACTGTCAATTATTATTTCAATGCTGATTTCATTACCTGGAAACAATTGGTATCAAAGATCAGCTGTAATTATTACTGATGAAAATGTTTTTGCAAAGCACAAAAAGAAATTCAAAGGTTGGAAAACAATTGTCATTCCAGCAGGTGAACAATATAAAGTACAGTCAACAGTTGATAATATTATTCAACAGTTAATTGATCTTGGTGCAGATAGAAAAACAACTTTAATTGGTGTTGGTGGTGGTGTTATTACCGATATTACCGGTTATGTTGCTGGTGTATTTATGCGTGGTATTACATTTGGCTTTGTTCCCACGTCCATACTGGCAATGGTTGATGCAGCTATTGGTGGTAAAAATGGAATTGATGTAGGATTGTATAAAAATATGGTTGGGCTTAATAAGACAACCACTTTCATTCTTGTATGATTATTCGTTTCTAAAATCATTGCCAAAGAAGAATGGATAAATGGCTTTGCAGAAGTAATTAAACATGCCTGCATAAAAGATGCTCCAATGTTTAAATTGCTGGAAGAAAATAAACTTTCAACTTTTCAAAAAGATACACAGCTTACTCTGCAAAACTTATTCAACGCAATGCTTTACTAAAAACCAAAGTGGTGGTGAATGATGAGTTTGAAAACGGTGAAAGAAAGCTTCTAAATTTTGGTCATACAATTGGGCATGCTATTGAAAATCTGTACAAAATTCCTCACGGGCATGCAGTAAGTATTGGTATGGGCGTAGCATGCTAATATTTCGGAAAAGGTAAATGGATTTAAAGACACCGAACGAGTGGTAAATGTTTTAAAAGCTTATGGTCTTCCTCCACAGTTTGATTTTGATAAAGAGAAGGCTTTGGAGATTTTGCAGAAGGACAAGAAAAAAGCCGGAAAAGGAATTTCCTACATCCTGTTAAAGAAAATAGGTAAGGGGTATATACAGCAATTAGATTTAAACACTGTTTCGGAAATTATTTAACTTTAAATTTAAGCAAATGGATAAAGAGATGGAAACGATAACCAAAACAACCGATAAGAAAAAGGTTACGGAAATAAAAAAAACGCAAAGAGCACCACTTTCTGTGACGGTTCAAACCTCAAATGGGGGCATCCTTTCCATGAAGCAAATTACTCCGAGTGAAATAAAAGCATTGCGTAATCCCGCTTATAAATATCTCGCCTGATCATGTTCGACGAAGGCTTCGATTTTCGCTTTATTCAAAAAAGGAAAATCGAATCCAATGATGTGATTTGTGAATACCATTATTCCTTCTTCACTTCAAAAAAGCGGTATGTTGCCTTAGTGGAAGAGTATGCTCAAAATGTATTCGCCATTAAGTTCTACCCTGCTTCTTTCAAGAATAATAATAATCGGTTTAATCTAATTGTTGATGACTTTGAAGCATCTAAGGTGATCAGAACTTCTGTGAACATTATGTTGTCAATACTCGACCAAAGACCCGAGGCATCTTTCGTCTGGGTTGGTTCTCATACTCAGATGAAGAGTAAGCATGAAGCGAAAACAAATACGCAGCGGTTTAGAATCTATAAGTACTGTTATGCTGAACTTCTTTATTCAGCAAGATTGGTTTCACTACGAGGACTATCGAACAAGTACTTATTTGCTTGTAAATAAACAAGTAGGAGATGTAGAAAAATATGTAAAATCTACGGTAGAGATGTTTGGAAATATTTACCCTGAACTCGAAACACTTTAATTTAATGAATGTATCCATACATCCCTCAACACTCCATGGCTCCATCCATGCTCCTGCCAGTAAAAGCAGTATGCAGCGTGCCTGTGCAGCAGCCTTGCTTTGCGAAGGTGCTTCGGAAATTCGCAACCCCAGGTAAAAGCAACGATGACCTTGCAGCACTAGATGTTATTCAAAAGCTGGGTGCAAGAGTAGCTAACAATGAAGATGGTTCAATAACCATTCACAGCATTGGCATTGAGCCAAATTCATCGGAGATTAATTGCGGCGAAAGTGGATTGGGTATAAGAATGTTTACACCCATTGCAGCCTTAAGCAATAAGCCGATCACCATAAACGGAACCGGCAGTTTGCTCACCCGCCCAATGAATTTCTTCGATGAAATATTTTCCTAAGCTTAACATCCAGATCCAATCACAACAAGGCAAACTGCCGCTTCACATACAAGGACCGTTATTGCCAGCCGATATTGAAGTGGATGGCTCGCTAAGCTCACAATTTCTTACCGGTTTATTAATGGCTTACGGCAAAGCCTGCACTTCACCTGTAACTATCAAAGTAAATAACCTTAAAAGCAAACCCTATATTGATCTTACCTTGAAGGTAATGGAAGCGTTTGGCAGGAAAGTAACGCACACCAATCACGAAATTTTCTATTTGCAGCCACAGGAAACCAATTATGAGCCACAGATTTACACAGTGGAAGGCGATTGGAGTGGGGCTGCTTTTTTATTGGTAGCCGGTGCAATTGCGGGTGATATAACGGTTGAAGGATTGGACGTACAAAGTACGCAGGCTGATAAAGCAATCTTAATGGCTTTAATGGATTGCGGATGCAGATTATCTATAACAGACACGTTGATAGAAGTTGGACCTGCTTCGTTAAAAGCATTTCATTTTGATGCTACAGATTGCCCCGACCTGTTTCCACCATTAGTAGCTCTGGCTTCTTACTGCGAAGGGACAACGGTTATTGAAGGTGTGAAAAGGCTCGCCCATAAAGAAAGCGATCGTGGGTTAACCTTGCAGCAGGAGTTTGCTAAACTTGGTATTGAAATAATTTTGCAGGATGATGTAATGCTGGTAAAAGGTGGGGGAAAGATACGTGGCGCAAAGGTACATTCAAGGCACGATCATCGGATAGCAATGGCGTGCGCAGTGGCGGGTTTGAAAGCTGAGGGGTTTGTAGAAATTGAGGAAGCCGAAGCGATTAACAAATCGTATCCAAACTTTTATGAGCATTTAAACCTGCTGGGAGCCACAATAAATACATTCGAAAAAAGCGGTTAACTCAAGCCGTCATGCTGAGTGCTACACAATGATGACTCATACTGGAAGTTAGCCGGGGATCAGGGAAACACATTTACAAACAAGAACTTCACTATTAAATACAAACTACATTGAACAGTTTTGGACGCATATTCAGGGTACACATTTTTGGCGAATCGCATGGTGAAAGCGTTGGTCTTGTAATTGATGGATGCCCGGCCGGTATGCCTTTATCAATTGATGATTTTGATATTGATATTGAGCGGAGGAAAGGCGGTTCAAAAGGGACCACCCCACGTAAAGAAGATGATCGTCCTATTTTTAAGAGCGGCATTTTTGAGGGTAAAACCACAGGGGCGCCCATTACAATTTTGTTTGAGAATAATAACACCCGCAGCACAGATTATGCTAAGCAGCGGGATGTTCCCCGGCCAGGTCATGCTGACTTTGTAGCAAGCAAAAAATTTGGTGGGTACGAAGATTATAGGGGAGGAGGTCATTTTAGCGGACGCTTAACCGTGTGCCTTGTTGCAGCGGGCGTTATAGCAAAAAAAATACTAAACAACATAAAGGTTCGTGCGACCATAACAGAAGTTGGCGGCGAAACGGATGTTGAGAAAGGTTTACAAAAAGCAATTGATGCAAAAGACAGTATAGGTGGAATAGTGGAATGCAGTGTTAAGGGTCTTCCGGTGGGCATTGGCGAACCTTTTTTCGATTCGGTGGAGTCTGTATTAAGCCATGCAGTATTTGCAATTCCCGCTGTGCGTGGCATTGAGTTTGGAACCGGATTTTGGTCGGCAAGAATGTTTGGAAGCGAACATAACGATGCTATTGAAAACAGGGAAGGAAAAACAACTACCAATCATGCCGGTGGTGTTGTTGGAGGGATCACAAATGGCAACGAAATTGTTTTTAGAATAGCCATCAAACCTACTTCGTCCACTCCCAAAGAACAGCAAACGCTTAACTGGCAAACCGGCCAGGTTGAACCATTTGCCGTAAGAGGCCGACACGACCTTTGTATTGCACTTAGGGTCCCCGTAGTGTTGGAGGCAGTGACCGCTATGGTTATTGCCGACCTGCTAATTTTGGAGAACCACATAAAAAGAGTTTTACCTGCATAATTTTTATGGCTTGTAACAATATATACCACATAACCACCAAAGCTGAATGGCTTAACGCCCAGGCACAAGGTTTTTACAGTGCTGCATCATTAGCCACTGAGGGGTTTATTCATTGTGCAGAACTGCAGCAGGTTGAAGGTGTTTTAGCCCGTTACTTTAAGGGCCAATCAGGGTTGTTGAAATTACAAATTGATGTTAGTAAACTCGTACATCCTCCCATATACGAGATGGCTGTTTCAGTCAACGAAGCATTTCCTCATGTTTACGGTTCAATAAACACCAATGCAGTAACAACGGTTACTGAATTAGGGTGTGTGTAGGCTTCGTTACAAATGATAGTGCAGGCTTATATTCCCACAGCCAATCTCCGGCACCTCTCTCAAAAAAACTGATTACCTAACGCTGTATTTTTTGCGGGATAATTAGGAAAGATGCACAGTTCAATGGCAGTAACCGTCTATTTATTTTAGCATGTTTACCCACATGATCATCTTTGAGTAAAAAATACATGTGGAAATAATTCGCCATGTCCATTCCATTGTTTCTCATAATGTATGGCATTGTAATTTAATTTGCTGCGTTATAAATCATTAACTTATAAAATTCTTATTATGGCAAAAGCAACACCAAAAAAGGCTGCAGCAAAATCTGCAGGTGCTTCTAAACCGCAACCAAAATCCGCATCATCTTCAGGAAATGTTGCGGCTAATGCCCAAGACTTTGGCCTGCTTGAAAAGTATTTTCTTGATGGTATAAAAGATATTTACTGGGCTGAAAAAGCATTAACTAAAGCTTTACCAAAAATGCAAAAAGCTGCTACTACCGACCAATTGAAAACAGCTTTTACAGATCATCTTGAAGTAACAAAAGGACAAATTGCGCGTCTTGAGCAGGTGTTTGAAATTTTAGGTAAGAAGGCACAGGCTGTAAAGTGTGAAGCAATGGAAGGGCTTATCAAAGAATCAGAAGGCGTTATTGAAGAAACAGAAAAGGGATCACTTACCCGCGATGTTGCCCTTATTATGGCCGGTCAAAAAGTAGAACATTATGAAATTGCTTCGTATGGCGGTCTTGCAACACTTGCAGGCACTTTAGGAAAAACAGAAATAAAAGAGTTGCTCGGACAAACTTTGCAGGAAGAGAAAGACACCGACTCCCTGTTGACTGAAATAGCAGAAAATAACATTAATGTACAAGCTGGAGAGGAAGATTAAATAGAGCAACATTAGAAGTAAAGGTCAGATCATTCGGTCTGGCCTTTTTTGTTAATCAATGTTTCGAAGTGGTATAGTTTTTTTTCATTTACGTATTGAATTCTAACCTATAAAAAAATATATATGGAGCCTAAAACTTCCGACGTGCCGGTTGAGATACCTGAGCAACAACAGGGAGGCAAAACAGATACAGATTACTCAATTACAGCAGAGAATGCCGCAGAAGCGCATCGCCTGTTTTTAGAGAGCAAGGCCCGTCTGCTTAACATTAATGATTGGGAAAAAATTTGTGGTGCGCTTAGCTCAAATTTTTGTCTTACCGATTTCAAACGGGCACGAAGTGTCAAGAAATGCACAGGTGGGGGATCACTTTAAAATAAATATTCCTGGCCCCGGAACAAACACGGGGGAAGGTTACGACTGGGTAACGATAGAAGCTATTGAAGATGATACAAATGCAGAAGCGGAAACGGAGAGTGTGCTGGTAAGAGTGCGGCCAGCCGAGAACCCCACAAACGAAAAGAAGGATGTCGCACATTTTTTTACTGATGATGCTTCCAGTTCTTTCACGGTTCATCGCCAGGGAAACAAGGTAACAGCAGGTGTGCATGGACGCAATGAAGTGCCAAACACCGGTGCAGAAAGTCTGCTTGATAAAGCCCGTAATGCAGCAGTTGCCGTTGGGGCTATCATTGGTTTGTCCACTCCCCAATGGAAAAGTTTATCTAAAGGATTATTAGGTAAATAGCTTCGTTATAAAACAGAACGATGGTGTTTTTTAGTTTTGGTTGCCAACAAAAGTTCTAAGTGCATCTCCGGTTGTGTCACTCCCTTGTACTATATCTTTTCATTGCAGCTTTTTATCCCCTGCTATGGGTTGCGAATTGAGCGTTATGCCGGATCAGTGATCAGATTTTCAAACATTTCCGCTGTTTCTATCTCAATTAAATAAGGACCAGCAAGTCTGATTGAATACGATCATTTGGTGTGTAAGCAATGTTGAAAATTGTGCTTTTTTTGCTCAATGAAATAAGTTCATATGGCATGGATTTTTAAACTTTATTTTACAGTCATCTTTTAACCATATAACCAAACAGGAGGCAGCTATGTCAAACAATAATAATGAACAACATGAAAGTGAACTTGATGAAGAACAAACTGGTTCTGGTACACCCCTGAATGATGAAAGTGGAGATGGCGCAACTTACGGCAGTGGTACAGCAAAAGACACTCACGGCCAGGATGCCGGTTATGAAGGAGGAGCATTAGGAAGCGCAGGGAGCGGAACGCAACTTGAAAATGATAATACAGGATCGAATAGTGGGTTGAAGTTGGGAACTACTCACGTAGAGGAGCCAAATCACCCGGCATCAGGACCGGGTATAGATAATGAGGGAAGAGATTATGAAGGTGGAGCATTGGGCAGTGCAGGAAGCGGCACCGGCGCACTTGATGAAAGTGAACCGGCGGGTGAATAAGATTTTTAACTTAAGTAATAACAACACAGCACAATGGGCTTTTTCTACAGGAAGCCCATTGACATTTATTATTACAAAAGAAGCAAAAATTGTGGTATGGCATACGATGAAGAAGTGATAAACAATATCAAAGACAGGTTGGTAGAAAAGGAAGAAACTTTAGCAGTTGCTGAAAGTGTAACATCAGGTAATCTGCAAGCAGCATTTTCGCTGGCCATGGAAGCATCAACGTTTTACCAGGGAGGAATAACGGTGTATAACCTTGGTCAAAAAACCAGGCAGTTAAATGTGGAGCCTATACACGGTCAAAAAGTGAATAGTGTTTCAGAAAGGGTAGCTTCAGAACTTGCAATTGAAGTAAGTAAAAAATTCCTAAGCGATTATGGTATTGGCATTACCGGCTACGCATCTATTGTTCCGCAATGTGAGGCGGAAGGCTTATTTGCTTTTGTTGCAATTTCGTACAGGCAGAAGGTTGTGCTTGTAAAACGTATTACATCAGGCAAGCAGTTAATTTATGATGTTCAGGTTGATTATACCAGCCAGGTTATAAATATAATGGATGAATGGGTAAACAAGAATGTCCGAAAAACCACGAGCCTCAAAGGCTAAATAAACGAACTGGATATACCATAAAAAAAGGAGTCGGTGACTGTTCAGCCGTTTTGATGATTGTACTGAGTATTAAGACATCTATGATCTTATAGGTTTAGTAACACTCCCTAACAATCTCCACAATAACAAAGCACGTAAATACGTGTTCAGGTAAATGTTAATAACCATTTGCAAAAGTTTATATGTATAATAATATTAAAAGGTTCGTTTTATTTCAGGCGGTGCTCGCTATGTCAGTGGTAACATTTGCCCAGGCGGATTTAGCTAAAGGGAACCCCGTACCCGATTTTCAGGCAACCTCCATTGATGATCCGGCCCTTATTTATTCACCAGCTACTTTAAAAGGTAAAGTATACCTGGTTGATTTTTGGGCTTCGTGGTGTGCGCCTTGTGTAAAAGCCTTGCCTCATTTACAAGAGGTTTACAACTCGTATAAGGACAAGGGCTTTATAATCGTTAGCTTATCCATGGATCAATCACAGGAAGCTGTAAGTGCATTTCGCAAAAGGAAATATCCTATGCCCTGGTTTAATGCCTATTTAAAAGACGGACTTGAAAATTCAATCGCTAAATCATTTAATGTAAGCGGCCTGCCCGCTGCATTCCTGATTGACAAAAACGGGAAGATCATCGCTACTAATAAAGAATTGGAAGGCGACAAATTAGATAAGTTGGTTGAAGCAGAGTTAGGGAAGTAAGCCAATTAGTGCTTCTTATTTAATGCACCATTTGGTATTGGGGCCACCGGAGAGCCATCAAGCTCTCCGTGACCCTTGCGGAAAAGCAATTACCGGAATATGTTTGCTTCATCCTGGAATTACGCAACAAGTTCGGATGAGATAAAAGTTTAACACAGCCACATTCTTCCAGAGACGCCTAAAGCTCCCCATTGGTTTGCCGATAAAGTGATTGCGACGCAACGATGATGCTATAAAATACAAATGCTGGTATTACAAACTTCTAATGTGGTCACAAACCTTTATAACATCATAATTGCCCGTACAAACACCTTAGAAAGTTTTGCATCTGCCTTGCCCGCCACAGCAATAATCTCAGCTATATCCACCGGTTGCAAATTTTCCGGATCACATTCATCGGTAATAACCGAAACTGCTGCACATCGCAACCCAATGTGATTGGCTACGATTACCTCGGGCACCGTGCTCATTCCAACCATATCAGCACCTATAGTTTTTATATACCTGTACTCAGCCCTCGTTTCAAGGTTGGGCCCCATTACCGAGGCATACACTCCTTTGTAAAGCGTTATGTTCAGGTCATTTCCTGCATTGAGCAATACTTCATTTATTGCCCTGTCGTAGGGGGCACTCATATCAACAAAGCGGTTACCAAATTCCGGGGCGTTCAACCCACGCAACGGGTTTTCTGATTGCAGATTTATGTGATCATCTAATATCACGAGATCCCCTTTTTTATAGTCAAGGTTTATACCTCCGGCAGCATTACTCAACAACAATTGCTGTACACCTAATTTTTTCATTATCCTTATAGGAAAGGTGATCTGCTGCATGCTATACCCCTCATAATAATGAAACCTTCCCTGCATGGCGATCACTCTTTTATTACCTATAGTTCCTATTAGTAACTGGCCCTTGTGAAACTCAACGGTGGCTACAGGAAAATTTGGAATGTCGCTGTAAGCTACCTGTTTTTCAATCTTCATTTCATTTATAAACTCACCTAATCCTGTTCCTAATACTACTCCGGTTGTAGCTCCTGTAAACCCTTTGCTCACAAGAAACGAGGTAGTCTCTTCAATTTTACTAAGTATGTCAATCATAAACATTTTATTGATTTAGTTTTATAAATCTGTTGAAGTTAATAAAGCGTATTTAAAGCTATGAAAAGGGCTCTTTTTTTAATGCTTGCCATTGCAATAGTAACCACGAATTTGGCAAGTGTGAATAGTAACGAAAAACTTAACGATACTCATTTGTCAATAATTGATGTTTCACAGCAATTGCTTCTTGCGGCTAAAACAAAAGAGCCAACCGATAGTCTGGTAAATATTATTAGGGCTATTACCGGGGAACAACTTAAGGCTCAGCTTAATAATGATGACGCTAAAAAAGCTTTCTGGATAAATTTGTACAATGCTTTTACACAAGTAAATCTGTCGAAAAATCCTGAGAACTACAAAAACCGCAGCAGTTTTTTTGGCGGCAGGCAAATTGAAATTGCCGGCAAAAAATTTAGCCTTGATGATATTGAACATGGTATATTACGGCGCTCAAAAATAAAGTGGAGCCTTGGGCATTTCAACAAATTATTTCCATCATCATTCGAAAAACAGGCAACGGGTAGATACACTTGATTACCGTATTCATTTTGCGCTGAACTGTGGAGCGAAAAGTTGTCCGCCAATTGCGTTTTATCAGCCCGGACAAATAGATAAGCAACTTGATATTGCAACCAGGGCATACTTAAAAGGAGATGCAGATTATAATGAAGCAACTAATACAGTTTCATTACCTGCTATCATGGGCTGGTTCAGGGCCGACTTTGGTGGTAAGAAAAAAATGGTTGAATTATTAAAGCAACTTGAGATTGTTCCTGCAGATAAAAACCCTTCAATTAAGTTTAGTAAGATACGATTGGAACCTATTTCTTGAAAATTATAAAACAGAATAACTATGAGTAATCACTATTACAATTCGGAAGACCTTGGAAAGTTTTCGCACATAGGCGAATACCAAAAAGAACTGGCCGATAAATTCTTTGCCTGGTATGGTGAAGTTTTTAAAGACAGCGCACTTTCAGCCAAAGAAAAATCATTGATAGCCTTGGCAGTTGCTCATGCTGTTCAATGTCCGTATTGTATTGATGCATATAGCAGCGATGCATTTGAAAAAGGCTGGAGCGAAGCACAAATGATGGAAGCAGTACATGTAGCTGCTGCAATAAGAGGTGGAGCATCGTTGGTGCATGGTGTACAGATGATGAATAAGGTGAAGGAGATTGCGATGTAAGCAAAACCCCTGACCTCCTGAAGGGGGAAGCAAGGGATTTATCAACATAATAAATAGTAGCCCCATTAGGGGTTGAGGTAAATGAAATCATTAAAAGCAGAAGGAAATATTTTAGCCGATGCGCATTACCAGGTTGAGCTATTGGAAACGGACAACCATAATGCATTCAGGCTAATTCCATTTCAACAGAATCTGGAAGCAGGCAGGGCTTTATTTCCGTTAAGGCCTACTAATCTTGAAATCTTTCAGGTGAACGTTGGTAAAATGTGTAACCAGGTTTGCAAGCATTGCCATGTAGATGCCGGTCCCGACAGAAAGGAAATAATGACAAGGGATACCATGCAGCAATGCCTGGATGCGCTTGCAAATAATCCATCATTAGAAATTGTTGATCTTACCGGTGGTGCACCTGAACTAAACCCTGATTTCAGGTGGTTTGTTGAAAACATTAAAGCGCTGGGACAGGCACATAATTGTGCGTTGCAACCTTACCATCATCCTTGCCAATAAACGATTTCACGATCTTCCTGAATTTTTTAAAAAGCATAATATGGAAGTAGTTTCATCGCTTCCCTTTTATTCAAAAGACAGAACCGACCGGCAACGTGGCGATGGTGTTTTTGAAGATTCAATCAAGGCTTTGCAAATGCTGAATGCTGTTGGGTATGGAAGTGAAGATAGCGGCTCATCTTAAATCTTGTTTACAATCCTGCCGGTGCTTTTTTACCACCTTCGCAGGACACGCTTGAAAAAGAATTTAAAGAGCGCTTTTTAAAGATTTTGGCATTGTGTTCAATAATCTTTTTGCCATCACCAATTTGCCGATCAGCCGCTACCTCGATTACCTGCTTAATAGCGGCAATTACGAAAAGTACATGGAAAAGCTGATCAATGCTTTTAACCCGGTTGCTGCATCAAATGTTATGTGCCGAAATACCATTTCGATTGGTTGGGATGGTTATTTATACGATTGCGATTTTAACCAGATGCTTGATTTGAAAGTGACAAGCAGCGGCAAACATATTTCTGATTTTAATACTACTGATTTGCTTAACCGTGAAATAATTGTGAACCAACATTGTTACGGTTGTACTGCTGGTGCAGGTTCAAGTTGCGGGGGTGCAGTTACGTAGTGGTTGTTTTTGGTAGCCGGCAATATATCATTTTTCATCAGTCCGTTGCGTCGCACTCTTGTACTGGATAAATTTATTCATCTAACAACCTGTGTATCGGGCAAAGTGATTATTCTCCATACAATGTTGGCTGATAAACAATCTTCAAAATAATTAATGTGCGCTTAACCTTAATCCTCGTGAGACATCAGGTCATAATCTTCAAACATTGTACCTTATGACCTCATCGAAGTCAGCCCTCATCATATTTGTACGGAACCCCATTTTAGGGAAGGTAAAAACCCGCATTGCCAAAGACCTTGGTGATGATGTAGCTTTAGACGTATATAAAAAATTGTTGAGCCATACACATTCAATTACCAGGGGGTTAAATATTGATCTATATGTATTTTATGCTGACTTTATAAACAATGATGATCTATGGAATTCCCCAACTTATAACAAAGAACTGCAAAACGGAATGGACTTAGGAGAGCGTATGAAAAACGCTTTCGAACTCCTTTTTACAAATGGTTACTCAAGGGTTGCAGTCATCGGCAGCGATTGTTTTGAGTTAACCCAAACTATCATTGAGCAGGCATTACAAAGTCTAAATGATTATGATGCAGTTATCGGACCATCACTGGATGGAGGCTATTATCTTTTAGGCATGAATAAGTTTATTCCGCAGGTATTTGCTAACAAGGATTGGAGCACAGAAACAGTTTTTCGGGACACTATACTTGATCTTGATTACCTTAACCATCGCTGTCATCTTTTGCAGGATTTATCAGATGTTGATACCGCCGTTGATTGCAAGCGATATAGCTCGTTATTATCATTATCCACCTAATTGTAATTTTTAAAAATTGTACATTCTTGTAAAATGGTTGGTAAGGTTAGGATTACTGATCTTTTGCAGGAAGATAATTTTTACCGACAGGAAAGTACTTCGCGAAAAAGGTCCACTATTATTAGCCTGCAATCATCCCAACTCTTTTTTTGATGCGCTCTTACTGGGAGCATTTTTTAAACAGCCAGTTCATTTTTTAGCAAGAGGCGACGCATTTAAGAATCCGATAGCAGCAAAAATCCTGACTGCTTTAAAAGCTATCCCTATCTATAGATTAAAAGAAGGCAAAGAATACCTTGCTTTAAATGACAACACTTTTGAACGTTGCCTCCAGATTCTACAGCACGGAGGCATTGTACTTATTTTTTCAGAGGGATTATGTTTAAACCAGTGGCAACTGAGGCCATTGAAAAAAGGTACAGCCCGCATTGCAATCAACGCCTTTAAACAGCCATCCATTAAGGAGGCGTTCAAAATTCTACCTGTAAGCTTTAACTACAGTTCATTTACCCGCTTTACAAAAAATGTAATAATTAATTTCAGTGAGCCAATACTGCACCAGCATCTGCCTACAGCAAAGAGCGATGCTGAACAGATTGGCGAGCTTAATAAAATGCTTTATGCAAAACTCGAAGGTGGAATGCTTGTTGAAAAAAGCAACCCGGGTGTTGTGCAGTTTTTGTTGAATAATAAGGCGGTAAGCAAAGAGCCCCCGGTGAAGGTTATACCATTTCTTAAACAATTACAAAGCAAGGTTTATACGAACAGATTAGAGACAATCTGTACTAAATTAAAAGGCTCAAAAAAGGTGTGTCTAAGTAGGACCGTTTTCTTTAAGCATCTTTTATGGAGTTTATTGCTGCTAACTCCCGCACTTATAGGATTGCTTGTGCACTTACCGTTTTACCTTCCTTTAAAAAAGATGGTGAGGAATAAAACGACGGGTACTGTATTTTACCATTCAGTATTGTTCGGTGCTTTAATCATTGTTTATCCATTATATGTACTGGTGCTTTTCGTTTTACTTGCAATAGTTTTTGAAAGCACAATCTTTCTATCAATTATGCTTTTAATGCCTTTGTTAGCGCTTATATTTCTTCAATGGAAAGACTATGGGGAAGGTATATTTAATTATCTTAAGTTATCAGATAAGGAACGAAAGTCACTCAGGGAAATAGTATAGAAGCACTAACGCTGCTGCAACAAAACAGCAATACAGCAAAAGGCTGTTCCTACACAGTTCAACGAAATCAAGGAGCACACATTGTGTACCTGCGGTACGCCGAAAGGTGACTTTTGTTTTATGCCTGGCTTATCGTTAATCTTCCAAATAGTGCTGCCTTATCAAACATTAAGACCTTTTTTTAAGGAATAGATTAATTTTATAAAAACGAAGCCATGACAAAGATTTTACTTCTCGCATCAGCATTTTTATATAGTGGTTACAGCAACGCCCAGGACGTAAACGAGAACGACGTTCCGGTAATCATTCAAACGCTTGATATTGCCAAACTTGAAAATAAAGTTCAGCTTAACTGGCAGGTTGCTTGTTCAATTGAGTTTGCGAACTTTGAAATACAGCGTTCTTCTGATGGTGTTGTATTTAAGACGATCAACACTTTTAAGGCTGATAGATTACGGTGCCGCCAACCTTTTTATTATGATGATAAAAGCATTGAAGGCAGGATTTACTATAGGGTTAAAGCAGGCAATATTGACGGCCAGGTTTATTCTTCTAAAATAGTTTCCATTCCGGGAAAGAGTGGTGGTTACAACATCAACAGCCTTGCTCCAACTGTGGTTACGTCAACCGCTGTTTTAAATATTTCATCTTCATCAGTTGATAAGGCTGCGATTAACATCACCAATTATCAGGGAGTAAATGTTTGGCAAAAACAGGTTCCGCTAACTTCCGGAACCAATGAAATAAGGCTTCAGCTTGATAAACTTTCAAAGGGAAATTATATCCTTACTTCAATTAACCGTACAGGTGAAAAAAGAACGATCGTTTTTGTTAAGCAATAACTTAACGGTTGAGACCACAATCAGGGTGCTTATCTCTTGTCGAAAAGTTAATCTCGTTTTTAGTCAGTCCGGGGTACAAGGTATCTTACTTTTTGAATGAGATGTCTCCTTAGTGGGGATGACAAAATAGACTTGACATGCACAACAGACCGTTTTGTGAATTAAGGCAACGACTTGAGCTTATCGTATTAGTGGATAAAAGCCCAATAGTGAAAAAAGGGTACAAGTGAGTGACACAACGATGTTGAATAATGTTCTGATTGCTGGCAACCCAAAAATTAATCAACTAACAATACGCTACACTCATTTTATCTTATTTAAAGCAAGCATTCCAATCATCCAATCGGGTAGGGGTCCTTCGTTCTTCCGGGCTTGTAAATTCAAACTCCAGTTGAGTTTTTTTAGAATAGGCACTTTATGTGTTTCTACCAATTCGATTAATGTTCCGTCCGGGTCTTCTACATAACAAAACCTTCCTGCCGAAGAACCCATCGAAAAAGAATTTGCGCTGTCGACTGTAAAGTTATAACCGGCCGCTCGTGATTTTTCGTTTAAATCAGGTCCATATTCAACACATCAAAACACAGGTGAATAAAACCGCAATCGCCCCAATATCTATCCTGGTAAATTTTCTCTTGGAACTGAAACTCTAATGCCTCAACTAATTCAATTTGCACGCTACCTAACAATTTACTAAAAGCACCTTTATTGCCAGTTGCTTTTTCAGTAAGACCCTTTTAAATTGTTGTCCTTGTTGCTGTTTAACCGGAATGTCAATCGCAGGAGCAGTGCCGCTATAAATCACTTCATCTACACCTAAAACATCTTTATAAAATGCAAAGTGCCTTTATCATATCCGACACCCCGATAACTGCACCTGCAACCCCTCCACAAATCATTTCCGCTTTAAACCATTCATCCCCCTCTACAACATTGAAATGATTACCATAGAGATCGGTAACCCAAAAATGTAGCCGTCATCAGGACGTTTCCAACAAATCAGAAACGATAATTGGAAATACCTGCAAATGAGTATATGCAGCCTCCACATTTTTAGATTTTATCTTTGTAGCAAATATGCCAAGATCACCAAATGTAGCTAGCCTCTTGTGGCCCGGTGTTCGTGAAGTAAACTGCCAGATCTCGAAACCGCCGCCTCCTGAAAGGTTCATTGAAAGATAGCATGCCTTTTATGCACCTCACGGTGCCTGTATACTTTGTCATTAGCGATGCCTCAGCCTTGTCTTCAAAGATCAACACATCCATACCAAACAGATCTTTGTACAAATTCTTTGCTTCATTTGCATTTATCACCCCAATGCCAACTTGCTGAATACCGGTAATCAGCTCTTTCATTTAGGTGCTATTTAATTAAGTGTACGCTTTTAATGAAAACATAGATTGAAACATTACCTGTACACAAGCATTTTCTTGTATTTATTTACCATATCCTGTTGCGAAGCGCCCCGCTTATACATTTTTACGATGGTTCTGTTGGCATTTTGCACTTTAAAATAGCTGTTGGTCTCATATTTGCGTGCAGAAACAAGCGCCGCTTTATTGAAGACTTTATACTTAGCTACTTGTTTAGCCCTTGCAACAATGTCATAATCCTCCATTATTTGCATGTGTTCTTTAAAGCCATGTATCTGGTTAAAAAGCTTTTTAGTTATAAACAGTGACTGATCGCCCCCGTAGCAAATAAACCAGTCGAACCGGGTAAAGAAAGCATTAATCCGAAGAATGGTTTTGCTGCTGTTGAACATGGTTCGGTACCTGCCTAATTCAAAGCCTTCACTTGTTGCATGGAGTATATCATTTACAAAGGATACCGGAGGAAACGTATCGGCATGAACAAAATATAAAACTTCGCCGGTGGCCATAGAAGCTCCAAAATTCATCTGGGCAGCCCTGCCTTTCAACGGAGATGCTGCGGCTCTTGCTCCGGCTTGTTGAGCAATTGACAAAGTATCATCCGCACTGCCAGCATCTGAAACTATTATTTCAACGTTGTGATAAGAGGAATGTTCTGTTAGATAATTAATGAGGCAAGCAATTGTATTTGCTTCGTTATAAGTTGGAATAATAATGCTTAACAATCAGATTGGTTTAGCCCTGGTATTAAAAAAATAAGAAAAATTTTTTTAGCAAGGTGTTTTGCACAGATAAAGATAATTCAACTGGTATCGCCAAAAACCACTTTAATAAAAAGCTATTGAAAAACATACCGAATAGCAATTCCACCAAACTGTGGCGAAAGACCGGCATTGCCTAACACACTATAACTTGGTTGCCAATCAAGGCTAAGATTTATAGGAGCACCGGGAAATTTATAATCAAGACCTAACACGCCATCAATTCCTATATCGGCAGTGCTATTATACTTGTCGCGATAATTCTTTTTCCAAAAGCCTACGTGGGCACCGGGCCCGATATACCATCCTAAACCCGGTACACTCTGCGAAAGTAAAAAAGTGAAACTCGTATAAACCTACAAGCCGAATTCCCTGCTTAAAAAATGTGCTCTGAACCTCTAGCGCATTAGCTGGCGTTACAAACGTTTTAAAGCTTGCTGCAACACCCGATGAAACTTTTACTCCTAATGACGATCTATATGGAGCGCTGGTATTTATCCTGTGAGTATGATAATGGAGACAACAAAATCGCGGTAGCTAAAAAAAGAATAAACTTCATTTGGTAAGGCTTTAAAAGTTAATAGTAATGTGTTGGTTCAAAGATTAAAAGTAATTGCACAAATAAAAGGTTAAAATTCATTAAGCAAAATCAATCTTATTAACTTTGCCGCTCTTTATGAAAGTACGAACATTAAAAAGGGATAAAGTAAATATTATCACGCTCGGCTGTAGTAAAAATATGGTTGATAGCGAGGTGTTGAGCGGCCAGCTTTTGGCCAACGATATAGATGTAGTGCACGAAAGCGCTAAGAAGGATCATAACATTGTAATTGTAAATACTTGCGGGTTTATTGATAAAGCAAAACAGGAAAGTGTAAATACAATTCTTGACCAGGTTGATTTAAAAAGAAGAGGGAAAGTTGATAAAGTATATGTAACCGGTTGCCTTAGCGAACGATATAAAAACAACCTTGAGGAAGAGATACCAGAAGTGGATGCCTACTTTGGAACCATGGAGCTTCCGCAAATATTGAAGCGATTTGAAGCTGATTACAAAGCCGAGTTGATTGGCGAAAGATTGTTAAGCACTCCGTCGCACTATGCCTATTTAAAAATTAGTGAAGGCTGTAATCGCACCTGTTCATTTTGTGCCATCCCGCTAATGCGTGGTAAACATGTAAGCCGCCCAATTGAAGCATTGGTTGCTGAAGCGCAGGGTCTTGTTAAAATGGGTGTGAAAGAAATAATGGTGATTGCACAGGAGCTTACCTACTATGGTCTCGACATTTATAAAAAGAGAGAATTACCCCGCTTGCTTCATGCGTTAGCCGATATACCGGGGCTTGGAATGGATAAGGTTACACTATGCTTACCCAAGTAAGTTTCCTACAGAGATTTTAGATGTTATAAGAGAGCGCCCAAACATTTGCAACTACCTCGATATGCCTTTGCAACATGCCAGCAATAATATGCTTGAAGGCGATGAAGAGGCAGATCACAAGAGAAGAAATGTCGGACCTGATCTATACGGTTCGCGATAAAGTTCCTGGCATTTGTATTCGCACAACTTTGATTGCGGGCTTTCCCGGTGAAACGCCTGAGTGACGTTGAAGAGATGAAAGAATTTTTACAGGAACACCGCTTTGACCGGGTAGGTATATTTGCTTACAGCCACGAAGAAAATACCAGCGCTCACGATCTTGTTGATGACGTACCTGATGAAGAAAAAGAGTTGCGGGCACAGGAAGTGATGGAAGTTCAACAGGAGATCAGCCTTGAAAAAAACCAGGAGAAAATAGGACAATACTTTTAAAGTGATCGTTGATAGAAAAGAGTCGGGCCGCTACCTTGGTCGTACTGAATTTGATAGCGTTGAAGTGGACAATGAAGTGGTGATAAACACCAGCAAGCGTTTACCAATCGGCGACTTTGTGAATGTAAAAATTACCAAGGCTTACGATTATGATTTAGAAGGAGAGGTGGTTATTAGTGAGCCGGTAATAAAAAAGGTAGTTGACCAGGTTGTTGGATTATTGAGTTAGTCAGAAGGTTAGCTGAGTAGGTTGACCAATAGGTTTTGAAAGAAAAGAATGTGGGAGCAGGGTTTTGTGCTGCTATTAAACATCGTTGTGTCACTCACTTGTACTGTTATCGTTCTATTCAGCACACACTAATCTCCAGGATGTTCAAACATTACAGGTGTTATCGTGTTCTTCTTTGCGGTATATCTTTCGGCTTCTGTGCTTTCAATTTCATCATCTAAAATGCAAAGCTTCTTTTTGCCACTTTAAAAGACAGCTTGAAAATAAATGGAGACTAACTGCCAATACATACCCTGCCAAAATACAGGAGCCTTTTCCAAAGTTGATTATTGATTATTTGAAGCAAGATGAAAAGCTTGAGCCTTTCTACAAACATCCTGTTTCATTAAATGGTATTAAAGCTTCCATTGAGGCTCGTAAACAAACAGCCACTCCCCGCCAGCTTTTAGTTGATGAATTAAGAAAACAATACAACGGCATTCCACTAAATGATTTGCAAGAGCACCATTTAAGTAAACTGCTTGAAGAGAATACTTTCACCATTTGCACTGCACATCAGCCAAACATTTTTACAGGGCACCTCTACTTCATCTATAAAATTTTACATACAGTAAAACTCGCCAACTATCTGGCTGAGCAGTTACCGGGTAATCATTTTGTTCCGGTGTTTTATATGGGCAGCGAAGATGCTGACCTTGACGAATTAGGCCACATCAATCTTAACGGCGAAAAGCTTGAATGGAACACCCATCAAACTGGGGCAGTTGGCAGAATGATAGTCGATAAAGAACTGATCAAACTTATTGACCAGTTAGCAAGCCAGCTTGAAGTGCATGAACATGGAAAGGATTTAATTCAAATATTCAGGAAGGCATATAGCGTCGGAACAACTATACAGCAGGCAACCCTGCTTTTGGTGAATGAGTTGTTTACCGACTATGGCGTATTGGTGTTAATTCCGGATAATGCTGAATTGAAACGACACTTCAACAATGTTGTAAAAAAAGAGCTGCTCGAACAGTTCTCTCATCCGTTGGTTGAGGAGACAACTAAACAAGATAGGTGAACATTATAAAGTGCAGGCAAGTGGCAGGGAGATCAATTTGTTTTACCTGAAAGATGATAAGCGTGAACGAATCGAGTTCAACAACGAGAAGTTTGAAGTAAAAAGTGAAAGGCTGCAATGGACTAAAGACGAGATTATAAAGGAAGTAGATGAACACCCTGAAAGGATAAGTGCCAATGTTATCTTAAGAGGTGTGTTCCAGGAAATGATCTTGCCCAACATTGCATTTATTGGTGGAGGAGGAGAGGTGGCCTACTGGCTTGAACTAAAGAAAGTATTTGAAGCTTGTGCGGTTCCTTTTCCTGTGTTGGTTTTAAGAAATTCTTTCCTGGTCATCAATGCGCAACAGAATGAAAAGCTGAAGAAGCTGAATTTTTCTGTTGAAGATTTTTTTAAAATCGGAGAATGACCTGTTAAATGAATTGGTTAAAAGAGAGAGTTCGTTGCAGCTCTCATTAACAAACGAGAAAGTACAATTAGCAGATTATTATGCAGGTTTACTCAACATCGCCACTGCGATTGATATAACCCTGGCTGACCATGTATCTGCATTACAGACGAAAGCTGCGAATGGCATAGACAACCTTGAAAAAAAGTTGTTACGTGCAGAGAAGAGAAAATTTGAAGCACAACAACGCCAGATATCAAACCTGAAAAAGGAATTGTTTCCCAACAATAGCCTGCAGGAAAGAGTGGACAACTTTGCACCTTATTATGCCACCTACGGTAAAGAGTGGTTGAAAGCTATCTATGATTGTTCGCTTACTTTGGAGCAGCAGTTTGGAATAATAGCCGTGTAGGTTTGCTCCCGGCAATAGTTCTGCCGATCAAGTAATTACTCCATTTCAAGGGTAACATTAAACAGCTTACTTACGCCATTATCATTATCAGAAACCAGGTGAAGCGTATGTAAGTTTCCCTGGGATCTTGATACACAGACTGACTCGATCTTTTCTTGAAGAAAGATTTTGTCAGATTCTGCAAGGTCCATAAAACCATATACCTCAATCGTATCCTCCTTGATCTTTTTTGAAAAGTTTTTAACAAAGCCGATATAGCTTTTGCCTATCTCGCCGTCGTCGTAGTTATTTTCAGTAAGCTCGGTTGAAGAAGTGAAGAACAAAATATCTTTTGACGCTACATAGGACAGGCCAGACACACCTGCGAACTTTTCCATCGGCGGTAAGATCATCTTTGCCACGTGTAATGGAGCACCATCGTTCCAAAATTTCAAAGCAGTAACAACCAGGTGATTTTGACTATCGTTTAAATTTCCCCTATTTGCAAGAACTAAAAAGTTATCAATTGTTGCAGCTCCTTCTATGTTAATTTGCTTTAAGCCGCTTGCAAGTAATTTTTGCATAAAGCTGCTAACAGAAATTTCTTTAACCGTCTTTACTGATGTATCATTCAATGGCAGCACGAATACCTTTTCGCGGGTTGATAACGAAGCTGAGCCAACGAGCATGAGATAGTTCTGCTTATTATAAGTTAATGCAACAGAAGCTTCAAGGTCTGCTTTTTCATTTTTAGAGATGCGAAGAGAGTCATGCTTAAACAGGTTGACACTATCGACAATATTGTAATCAACATCAAGAATTAAAAGCTTAGTTGCATCGTCGCCGGTGAGGTAGAGCTGGTTATTATAAAATTCAAGAGTTGAGCCTGATGGATAACTTGGCAACGCAAGTACTTTCTCTACTTTCAGTTTTGTGGTTGGCGTTGTATTACAGCTTATCATAGTCATTAGGCCAGCCATCAGCAACCAGAGTTCCAACTTTTTCGATAACACTGTTTTGAAGTTCATTTTTATATTCCTGCACTTTTGTTGATAGTTGTTCATCGCTTAACGCCAAAATTTCGGCCGCCAGTAATCCGGCATTCTTTGATGCATTTAGCGCTACCGTGGCAACCGGCACGCCATTCGGCATTTGAAGAATAGACAAAACTGAGTCCCAGCCGTCAATACTGTTGCTGGACTTTATTGGGACACCTATTACCGGCAAGATGGTGATTGAAGCAACCATACCGGGCAAGTGTGCCGCTCCACCGGCTCCTGCAATTATCACCTTAAGCCCACGCGCTTTTGCCTTGGTTGCGTATTCTACCATCCTTAAAGGTGTGCGGTGTGCAGACACTACCGTTAACTCAAAGGGTATATTAAATTCTTTTAAAACGTTCGCTGCAGCTTCCATAACCTTAAGGTCGCTATCGCTGCCCATGATAATACCAACAACGGGAGTAGTTGACATAAATTGATTTTGTTCAGGTGCAAGATACTCGATATAATAAGTCTCGGGACTGCGCTTAAAAATTTAGGTGCATTATGCAAATCAATTGATTAAGCGTATAAAATTTTAGCTCCGGAACGGCTCTGCGGACGTCAACAGAAATAACCCTTTTGTTACTCCGGGTACACCATTTATGTGTTTAAGAAGTAGGTTTTATTGAGTGGTTTCAGCCAGTTTCAAAATCAACTTCCATTCTTCGTCACTTACCTGCGAAACCGATAAGCGGCTTAACCGTACCAACTCCATTTTGGTCAAACGTTCATCAGCTTTTATAGCTGATAGTGGCACAGGTTTCTTTAACTTTTTCACCGGCTTAAAATTAACAACTACCCAATTAGGATCGTCTGTTGTTGGATCCTGGTAGGCTTCTTTGGCCACCTTTGCAATGCCAACAATTTCAAGACCTTCATTGCTATGATAGAAGAAAACTTCTTCTCCTTTCTTCATTGCTCTCAGGTTGTTTCGTGCAGCAAAGTTTCTTACGCCATCCCAAAATGTTTGCTTGTCGTTAACCAGTTGGTCGCAACTATATTTGGAAGGTTCGGATTTTATTAGCCAATGTGCCATGATGAAGAAATTTGAGATTTTGAGATGTAGGATGTATGATAGTAAACCGGAGGAACTTGTGATGTCGTGTGTACGAAGTAAGATGTTGTCACATCTTGAAACTTCCAATCTGCATGATTCGCACTCATACAATTGCACATCTGCTATTTATTGCATTTGAACATTTTCAAATCCTACATCACAAAATCAGAAATCACCAAATCTCCCTACCATCCATTCGCCAAAACATCTGCAATGTGCAATGTCTTTAAATTATAACCTTTGTTCTTTATGTATCCATCAATATGCATCAGGCAACTTATATCGGTACTAATAAGATACTTTGCACCCGTGGCCAATGCATTTGTAACTTTTTGATCGGCCATTGCAATACTGATCGGTTCAAATTTTACAGCAAAAGTTCCGCCAAAACCGCAACAGGTTTCTACATCTTCCATTTCAACAATCTCAAGGCCTTTTACGTTTTGTAAGCAATTGCCGTGGGCTCTTCTTTTATTTTGCATTCTCGTAAGCCGGCACAACTATCATGATAAGTTGCTTTGCCCTCGAGCTTTGCGCCTACATTTGATACACCCAGCACCTTTATCATAAATTCACTAAACTCAAAAATTTTCTTTCCCAGCTTTATAACATCATTATGTGACGGAGGAATTGTCGAATAATTTTTGGTAGTAATTGCGAACAAAGCCAACACAACTTGCACTTGGCGCAACAATGTATTCAGCATCTTCAAAATCTTTTAAAAACTTCGAGCAAACAGCTCTTGATTTCATCCCAAAAGCCGGCGTTAAATGCAGGTTGTCCGCAACATGTTTGGTTGGTATTGTACGATACTGTACAACCTGCTTTCTCCAGCACCTTTACCATGTTGAAAGCTGTTTCAGGATACAACTGATCTACAAAGCAGGGAATAAAAATCTGAACATTCATAAGGAATATGTTGAAACCTAAAGGGCCTAAAGAAAAGCCGTGATTATGGTTTTTGGCTAAGGAGAATACAAGTACGCAATTTTTTAACTTCAATGCTCTATTAAAAACCCTAACGAAAAAAGCCGTTTGTATTTGTTGGCATAAAAGAAAGCTTTACCAGCAGATGATGTCTCAATTACCATGTGAAAAGCTTAATTAAAAATCCTGAACGTGCAAACATAAAAGCCCCATAGTTCTTCTTTACTGTCAACCGGTTCTATCTGTCAACCGTCAACTTCTCATCTGTCAACCGTCAACTTCTATTCAACGCAATCATTTTAATAGCAGTTGTTGCAGCTTCTTCACCTTTATGCCCGTGTACACCGCCAATTCTTTCCAGAGCCTGTTGTTCATTATCAACTGTAAGTACTCCAAAAATTGTGGGCACATCAAGCGTAAGATTTAACTGCATTATGCCATCAGTTATTCCTTTGCATACATAATCGAAATGAGGAGTATCGCCACGAATAACAGTGGCGAGGGCTATAAATGCATCGGCTTGTTTAGCTGCTTTTGATGGTAAGCTTTGATTGCAAACGGAATTTCAAAAGCACCGGAACAACCAGTGTTTTAATGCTACCCCATTTGCTTTTAAAACTTTTTTACAGCCTCTTCAAGCTTATCAATTATGTGGGCATTCCATTCGGTTTTCACAATAACTACAAAGGCATCCTTTAATTGAGGGATGCCTTTGTTTAATAAGAGTATTTCCTTTTGTAGCCATATTATTTTACACTGAAATCGTTTTTTTCAACACTTAAACGATAAATATATTTATCAATAGAAAATCCTTTTTCGGTTTTTGGATATTTTCTCTTTAATCTCTTTGTAAACTTCAAGCGCTTCGCTGTTTTTACCAAGGCTTTCTGATAAATAACCTGCGCGAAATAAAAATTCAGAAGAATTAAATTCATCTTCAGGAAAAGCATTTCCTGCTTTTTTATAATATTCAACCGCCTCATCCTTTTTACCTAATTCGCTGTATGCATCACCCAAACGACCATAGGCAATCATTTGAATTTGCTTTGCATCGGTATTAAATTCTTTCAGGTATTTAATGGCATTGTTAAAATCATCTGATTTCTTAAGAAACACATTGCCTGCATAAAAATGAGCAAGATTAGCAGATTTTGTTCCGCCATAATTTTTAATAATGTAAAGAAACCTTTGTTTTGTCCATCTCCATTTAAAGCCAAGTTCAAGCTATCGTTTCTAAAATATTCTTCAGCTTTAAACATTGCTTCTGCAGCCTTTTCTTCTTTAGGTTCTTTAAAAAACTTTTTATAAACTAACCAACCACCTACAATTAAAATAATTACAACAGCCGAAATACCTATAATAATCTTTTGATTTTTTTCCCAAAAACCTCTTGCGCTTTCTATACGGGTCATGCGCCACCTCAACTTCTTGTGCTTTAATAACAGACATTTTGTACTATAAATTTTTAAATCGTTAAACTATCTAGGTACTAATTATGCACCTTACTTTCAATAAACTATTAATCAACTATAAAAGGGTAATTCTGCATCAACATAAACATCTTTCAACAATTCATTATCATCTGGCCATGGGCTTTCTTCTGCAAAACTTACGCTTTCTTCAACCACTTCATTTATTCTTGCATCAATTGCATCCAATTCTTCCTGGGTTGCATATTTATTTTCAAGAATATTTTTTGCAACCAGTGATATCGGATCTTTTGCTTTATATTCATCCAACTCTTCCTTACGCCGTACTTCTGCGGATCGCTGATTGAGTGACCTTTATACCGGTAAGTTTTCATTTCGAGTAAAGTTGGTCCGCCTTTTTCTCGTGCTCTTTTTACTGCACGTGCAACTGCTTCATGAACAGTTTCAGGGTCCATACCATCTACCTTATCACCGGGCATATCGTAAGCATCTGCCAATCTTATAAATATCAATTACATTACTGGTTCTTTCAACAGAAGTACCCATTGCATAATTGTTATTCTCGCAAATAAATATTACCGGCAGTTTCCAAAGCATGGCCATATTAAAGGTTTCATGCAAAATTCCCTGGCGTGCTGCACCATCTCCAAAAAAGCAAAGTACAACATTATCAGTTCCTTTGTATTGTTCAGCAAAAGCCAAACCTGCACCTGTTCCAATTTGTGCACCCACAATACCATGTCCACCAAAAAACTTTGTTCTACACCAAAAAAGTGCATACTTCCACCTTTTCCTTTTGAGGAACCTGTAGCTTTACCATACAGCTCAGCCATACATGCATTTGCGCGAACACCTTTTGCAAGCGCCCAACCATGATCGCGGTAAGCTGTAATAAAAGGATCGTCCTGGCGGGTGGCAGTCATACAACCGGCTGCAAGTGCTTCCTGGCCTACATAGGCATGAAAAAAGCCCCGGATCTTTCCGGCCATTTTATATTTTTCTTCCGCCTTTAATTCAAACTGGCGAATTAGCTGCATTAATTCGTACCAGTACAGGTAAGTTTCTTTTGAAAATTTGGTTGGCACAGTGTCGAAATTTTGAGCGGCAAATATAAGTGTTTAGGGTTAAATAACTAATCGCCAAAACATTTACCAGTATTTAGACTTTAGTATTTAGATGTTAGGCTAAAACCTTTGTAGCTTTTTTGTGGACCAGCTAAATTTTTGTCTATGTCATTTCATTTTTACGGGTATTGTTGAATGCTAAAAGATTTATGTTAGGAGCATTGGCATTTCATAGCGTCATCGTTGTGTCACTCCCTTGTACTTATATATTTTTGCGCAGCTTTTATCACGTAATGAAGTCTATAACCATATTATAGGGCTGTTCGTTTGCGGGCACTATTGAAAGTCGTATAGTTTTACCACCTCTCAAAACAACCAAAACGCTAATGCGTCAACTTATACCCGGAATACTGTTTGCCGCATTATGGGCCTCAGCTTCTGTTGCAACAAAGTTTGGGGTTGCGGTTGCTGATCCACTGGTGTTAGCTACCGTGAGGTTTTTTATTGCAGGTGCGGCCATGCTAATTTTTGCCTATACATTTCAACCATCAAAGCACAGGCTGCCGAATGGAAAAGAATGGAAGCAGCTTTTAATATTTTCAGTGTTGAACACGAGTATCTATTTAGGTGCGTTTGTCTTAGCCTTAAAGCAGGTATCCGCCGGTATCGGAAGTTTATCAACGGCTACTAATCCGTTGTTCATTATGGTTCTTTCGGCAATATGGCTAAAGCGAGGGCTGAAAGGGTTTGAAATAATGGGTGTGTTTTTAGGCTTGCTGGGCGTAGTGCTGGCGTGTTATCCTTTACTGCAAAACAGCTATGCCACTGTAGAGGGATTACTGATATTGCTGGTTGGAATGATCTCTGTTTCGGCTGCAACAGTCTATTATGCACGCATCAACTGGGTTCTTCCAAATATTCTTATCAATGGCTGGCAGGTTCTGTTAGGCGGCATCGTATTACTTCCCTTTACACTGCTGACAGCTAATTTTAAGGAAACACACTTTAATCAACAGTTTTGGGCATCTGTTCTCTGGTTGATCGTTCCTGTTTCTGTTATCGCATTGCAGTTGTGGTTTTACCTGGTAAAGATTGATGCAGTAAGGGCGTCATTATGGATATTCCTTTGTCCTGTGTTCGGTTTTGTGTACTCCTACTTTTTGTTAGGTGAACCAATCACCTGGCACACTTTTGCCGGAACAGCATTAGTTATTGTGGGGCTATACCTGGCGCAGAGGGAAAGGCTTGGAAAGGCAAGCCGTTAGCCGGAACGATGAGCTTTGAGTCGTGAGTTATGGAGCCATGAGCTTTGAGTCGTGAGTTATGATCTATGAATGAACCATGAACCATGAGCTATAAGCTATGAGCCTATGCAAAATAATTGCTTTCAACCTAAGGGGAACCGCATTTTAATTAGAGTAAAGACACACTTTGTGGTAAAGGCTGAATAAGGTACTGCCAGCACAAGGGAGTGACACAACGATGTTGAAAGAAGAACTACTGCTTGTACCAAATTGTCTTTAATAAACCTGAATAATACTCCTTAACGCTCTATTGCTTACTCTCAAATAATCTTAGGTCTGGAACGATATTTTTATTACACATAAACCTAAAACACTTATTTATGAAAAAGCTTTTAGGCCTCTTGCCAAAATTTATTTTATCAACCTCATTAATAATTGCAGTGGGTTGTAACTCAGGAACAACCACTGAGGAAAGCACAACAGACAGCGTAGGCAACTCCCCGGGAGGCAATACCCTTGGAACCATTTCAGGCGATTCTGCAGGAGTTGTAGATCCCGGTCAAACCAACGATGCCATTGCTACCATGACCGATACCGGGTTTATAAGTAAAAACATTATGGATAATATGATGGAGATAAGCCTGGCGAAACTGGGCCGTGAGAAAGGTGATGCACAAGTGAAAAAAGTTTCCGCGCAAATGATAACTGAACACACGCTTATGCTGAACTATTTTAAAGCGTTAGCGGGTAAAAAGCAGGTAGCTATCCCTGCAGCCAACATGAGCGATACGGCTATGATGGGAATAATGAAAAGGGCGTCGGGGAAAGAATTTGTGAACGCCTGGGCAGGCCACATGCTAACCATGCACGAGGCAAAAATAGCTGAACTTGAAAGTGCGCTCGATCAAACACAGGATGCTGATATAAAAGCGCTAATAAACAAAGGCTTGCCTAAAATAAAAATGCATAGAGATATGATTGCAAAAATTTCCGAAGCAAGCGTAAATACACAGTAACACTTGCTAATGGCAGAATAAAAAAGCGGCGTCGGCCGCTTTTTTATTTTACCATCGTTTTTTCTTCGTACAGCTTATTAAACGAAGGGCTTTCCGTTGCCTTCCACTTGTCCCAAAAGGTAAAGTATAAACCAAAATTATATTTGAATTGCTTATGATGTAACGAGTGATGAGTTGCACCAATCAGCCACCTTCCAATGAAATGTTTATTAAAATTGCGTGGGTATACTTCAATTTCAAGATGATTGATCACACTGCTGAAAGTCATTATCGTTAGTTGAATGAGCAACACATAAATATGCATTGGCAACACTAAAACAGTAAGGGGAAGTATGATGGCCTGCAACACGCCTTCAAGCGGATGAAATGAGAAGGCGGTCCACGGGCTTGTTGTACTGCTATCGTGATGCACCTTATGTAAAATTTTGAAAATGGCAGGTTTGTGCATCCACCGGTGAAGCCAGTAGTAATAAGTTTCATGAACAATCATAGATACAGCAAGGCTTACCGGCAGGTACCACCACCCATATTGGCTGGCATCTGAATAAATCAGGGTATCACCATTTTGCCAAAGCACGGCTGTAAAGGCACCTGCAACCGAAAAGATAAGGGCAGTTACAAGCGACCATTTAACTTCTTTTGAAAACTGGCTTCTGTCAACAACTTTTTTGCCTAACCTACGGCTTTCCCAATGCCGTCTGAACCATTTATAAAATATGAGTTGAAATAAACCCGCAATTAAAAAGTACCGTCCTGTTACAATTACAAAAAAGGTAAAGGTCAGCAGTAAAAATGCTGAAGGAGATGAAAAATCGGGAAGTACCGGCATAGATTATACTACTTTCAAAAAGTAAACATTATAAGATAAAAAAGGTTTGGTGTACACGATGGTTAAAATACTTTACTCAAATTCGAAAGTTGAAGACGTAAACGAAGCAATTTTTTTTGAGCCGGGCAAAAGCAGTGCTATTTAGCATTCTTGCGTCGCACTCTTGTACATGTTGTTCAATAAGCAGCCAATGCATCGGATCAAATTATCTTCTACATTATTCCGGCACTTTGAAGCCTATACATTTAATGAAATTACGGTAATTAAAAAAGCCCCGCATCTGCAGGGCTATTATTCCAACCAAACCAACTTTAATTCTTCGCCTCCTTTTTAAATACAGACACTGTACGTCCGTTGAGTTTAAAAACAACTTTATTTTCGTTGTTTTCAGCCGATACATAATAAGAGATGCTTTCACTTTCAGTGAATTCTACTACTTCCTTCACCGAATAGCTGGGAAATCTTTTTGCAAAAGCTTTTTTAGAAGCTGCAGGCACATTTTCAAAATTCACGTTACGGCTTGTTCCCAATAAGTTTCCATCTGTATCAAAAAAAGCATCCACATTTCGACCCTCAGATGTAAACGATGCTTTAGTGAACTCTGGCCTGGCCGTCCAGCTAACATTTTCAACATTTCCAAACTCTTTGGAAAAGCTGTTCATTACCTTGTTTGTTACTTTTTTTGTGTTTGCTGCAAAGGCAGTTGATAAAATTGATACAGCAAATACTGCTGCGATAAATAACTTTTTCATGTAGATTGATTTATTTGTTTTTTGATTTGTATAAAACAAAGCTAACTACTATGCTAAACATGGTACAGGGTTTTGTATTGAACGGTAAGTTTCCTATTTGACTGGTAGAAATACAGCTAAATTGTTTTAAAAACATCTATACTTCCGTTAAACCTCGTCGAAACATCATCTTTAATGGATTTAGTGAAACCGCAAAATTGGTTCGGGAGGAAATGACTATTCAATAGGGGAGCCCAATCATTTGTTTTCATGGCAATGTTTCAGTTACAATCATTAATACATTGCAGGTGATCAAGGCGTTTCTACAATGCAGATATGGCATATCATAATTGCCAAAAACAAGCATAGAAAATGCTGAATAGTGTGAGTAGAAGGACGGTGGAGGTAAAACTCACCTTTGAGTTTATAAATCACCTAATGGATATCTTAATAAACTACCGCTCTGATACGATGTGATTTTTTGTAGATACAAAAATTAATGAGCTATTGTAAATGGGAGCATTTAATTGGCCGTACCTACAAGGAATTAATGTTTCTACGGGAATAAAGTACTGATATATGTGGCATTAACACCTGAATTTTCACAATGAAACTCGTTAAAAACTACAAATGATGCAAGAAGGCAACAACATAATGATGTCGCAGAAGAGAACCTGATAGTCTGTACGAGACAGGCGGGAGGAGAAGTGCGTGAAGTAGAGTGATTAATAAGGCAAGGCGATTACAAGAACACAGATGAATACTATAATAAAACATCTTTGAGTATACGGCCCAAAGAAAAAGAAGGCTCTTAAAAAATTCCAATAACACAACCCGGTATGTCCGGATTGTTTGTTTTTACACTCCCCATTTTGAAGAATGGGCCTAACATTATTTCCTAATTAAGCCAGCAACTCCCTGCATTCTTCCAACAGTTTTTCCCGGTTAATAGGCGCTGTACCTACCTCCTCGCAAACCAGGCCCCCAGCTATATTTGCAATGGTAGCAGCAACCTTAATATTTTTTGTAGCAGCATATACAAGCGATGCAACTGCAATAACAGTATCGCCGGCACCACTTACATCGGCGATGTTTCTAACATGTGATGGATAGATTTCTGATTGTTCAAGCTGCTGGTAAAAGATACCTTTTTCGGAGAGTGTGATCAATGAAATTTCATGCTGTAGCTGCTGCACAAGCGCATGATGGATGTTGGTTAACGATACTTTGTTTATTTCCTCCACTATAATATTAAGCCCTTCAAAAACTTCTTTGAGGTTAGGTTTAAATATGGTCACTCCCTTATAAGCAAGAAAATTTTTTCGCTTAGGATCAACAGAGGTAATTACCTTATGCTTAGCGCAAATATCAGTTAAGCGTGTGATGACATTTAGAGATAAAACGCCTTTATTATAATCCTCAAAAATTACAATGTCCGGCGCTTCCTTAACAATGTACCGCTCAAAATATCGAACCATTTCATCCTCATCTGCCGTATCAATATCTTTTGTCATCTCCGAATCGAGGCGCATCATTTGCTGGTTGCGACTCATAATACGTGTTTTGTTGGTGGTAATTCGTCCGTAGCTTCTAACAAGATAACCTGTTGCTATATTGCTTGGCTGAAGTAAGTTTCAACGTTCTCCCTCAGCATCATTTCCTATTACCGTAAACACTGTTGTTTGTGCTCCAAGAGCACCAAGGTTCAAAGCAACGTTGCCCGCACCACCAATTCTGTCTTCTTTGTTTTAACGATACAACAGGAACCGGTGCTTCAGGCGAGATCCTATCAACATTTCCCCACCAATAAGTATCCAGCATCACATCGCCAATAACCGCAACCTTTTGTGCTGAAAAACTTTTGAAAATACCTTCAAAATCGGCATGGGCTATGTAGATTTATTACCTTTTAACGTAAAATAATAAATCGGTATACCGATCAACACAATAATCAATCCCGGCCAGGTGTATACAGGCTTGTAAATAATAAGAGCAATACAAAATCGGCTGCCAGTAGGATATAAATAGCAGGCAAGAACAGGGTAACCAAAAGCTTTATAAGGCCGTTCTGCATCAGGTCTTTTTTTACGAAGAATAAAAATGCCTGCAATGGTCAGAATATAAAACAACATTACAACAAATGAGACATAATCAAGCAGGTCGCCATACTTGCCACTTAAACAAAGCAGTGAGGCAACCAGGCATTGTATCCATAAGCCATAAGCAGGTACAGCGTGTTTATTGAGCTTGCCAACTTTTTTAAAAAACAACCCGTCTTTTGCCATAGTGTAATAAACCCTTGCACCTGCAAGTATTAATCCGTTGTTACAACCAAACGTTGTGATCATGATCATTACCGCGATAATGTTTGTACCTGCATCTCCAAAAATTACATTGAGGCAGAAACGGCTACCCTGTTTTCGGGTGCAAAGGCAATATCATTTGTTGGCAAAACGACAGATACATAAGGTTGGCCGAAACGTAAATGATGGTTACGATCAGAGTGCCGAGGATCAAACTAAGACCAATATTTCGTCTTGGATTTTTTACCTCACCGGCAATAAATGTAACGTTGTTCCAGGCATCGCTGCTGAATATAGAACCTACCATTGCTGACGCTATTGCGCCTACCGCAGCAAAGCCTGCAAGTGATAACCATACGTTGCTCACTGCATCTCCCGCCCTTGATGAATGCTGTGTCATCTTCCACGCATCAGCCCAGTTAGCATTCCATATGTCGGAGTTAAAAACGAGAAAGCCGACAATGATCAATCCAAACAGCGAAAGCAGTTTTGTAGAAGTAAAAATATTTTGAATCCACTTTCCACCTTTAACGCCGCGGGTATTTGTATAACTTAAAAAAATGATGAGGATGATAGAAACAATTTGTGCAGCGCTGATGGAAAAATATACTGCATGACACCAGCGTCGGTTCAAGCCTTTTTCAATGCCCCAAATATATTTTTTTCGCTTAATGACGGAACAAGATAAGCGGCAAATTTGGAGAAAGCCACGCCTACTGCGGCAATAGTTCCGGTTTGAATAACCGCAAAAAAACTCCAGCCATATAAAAAACCAATTAGCGGATTATATGCTTCTTTTAGATACACATATTGGCCGCCTGCCTTGGGAAACATGGCACTTAATTCGCCATAACTTAATGCAGCAGTTAACGTCATAAAGCCGGTAAGTACCCATGCAAAAATCAGCCATCCTGCTCCGCCTACATCTTCAACATGTCGGCGCTAACTATAAAAATGCCCGAACCTATCATGCTGCCGGCAACAATCATGGTAGCATCTAACAAGCCAAGCGAAGGTTTAAACGAAGCAGTTGTCTGGTTATCCATTCTGTAAATTTAAAAATCCCGTCTCATTAAAGTAACGGGATGAAGATATGAAAATCAACTAATAGAGATTATGAATTATGAAACTCAAAGCCTACAGCGGACCAATGATTTATGGGATAGTTTCAACACCTGCGAATTTGTATACGTTATTCACCTTCTTGAAGTACATTCCAAATTGTCCGCCTTCATGTCCTGGAGCAAGTTCATCTCTCTTATAAATTGTAAAAAATACCGTTGCGCCAGTTCTGTGCTCATTTTCTTTTATTATATTAATGTAACCCGATTTTTTGGCTCTATCAAAGTTGTCTGATTGCCTAACCTCCTTTAAATGCCTGTCATAAAAAACCTTTCTGTCAACCATATGCCCGACATTGGTTGAATCAGGTTTATCAAAACATATAATGCAGAAAAGCTGTTTGGTGGATATTTTTTCAAACTCACTAAAGACAGGATTTGTAAACAGATCAAAAACCAATTTGACCTTAGACATGATTATCAAGCTATCTCTTTGATTGATTTTTGTCCAAAAGAAAGAGAAACAAAAAGTATGAAAATTATCAATAATGCTACGCGTCTTGGCATATTGGGATTAACAACCTTATATTTCCTTATTCTATCTCATACCCACTAACTTTTCTTCTTATACGCTTCATTTAGTCCCTTCAACACCGGGCCCGTAATATCGTACTGCGTATTCTTATAATAGATAAGGCCGGCCTGGTGAGCAAGTATATAAGAGTAACCTTTGTCTTTATTAAATTCTTTCAAATAGTCCTCAATTTTTTTATTTACGTCCTGCATTTTTTTAAAGCTTGCATCCTGCAGTTCCGAACCCATGGCCTGCTCTTTATTTTGAATAATCTTTTGTTCGTTCATCAGGTCTTGCTGCATAGCACCCTGGCGCTCCTGTGTCATCGTTTGTGCTTCCTGTTGAAACTTGGTCACTTTATCATAATAATTTTTCTTCATGGCATTTAACTGGTTTGTCAGTGACTGCTCCTTGCCCTTCAATTCGTTGCGTACATCTTTCAGGTATTCATAATTATTCTCAATAGAGTCCATTTCAAAATAAGCGATATTAAAAGAAGATGGCTTAACATCTACTGAAGAACTATTGCTAAGGGTAGTAGTTTTTTTTGAACCTCCTGAAAACTGCAAATAAAACAGTACGCCCACAAGAAGTAATAACACAATGTTGAAACCAAGTAGAAAATTTTTATTCATGTATTTAAAATTAGTGCGGCAAAGTAAAACGAAACCAAGTAATAAAATGTTAATCTGTGCTTTCCAAATGTTCAAACTTGCGGAAAGTATAGTGAAGCAGTCAACAGGTTTTTATAGCCCAAACAGTATTGTTCTATCAGGCATTACTTGCCCGTTTGAAGGGCTGGCCGGGCGGACGTCCCGCTCTTGTACTTTTTTTGCATTATTGAACGAAACTTGCTCCCATTAGTAATCGGCTTAAAGTAACCTGAACAAAAAAGAACAATCTCCCTGGTTATAAAAATGACGCGGGAAAAGCTCAATAGAATTTATTAAAGTACAAGAGTGCGACGCAACGATGTTTAATCAAAGCACAATTGCCTGGCCCCAAAAAAAGAAAACCGGGACAAAATCCTGAACTTGCTTCATAGCGATTCAACAGCATTTAGTGTCACCGCTTCAAGACTATGCATCCGCATGAGCTAAACTCCTAACATAAGGGTACTGCCTAAAAGCCACCTGAACCACTCATAAAAAGAACGGTTAATAATTTTACAATGGTTTTTTATTGGCGGGAATGTGTGAATTTCGCGCCTACTTTACCAGTATTAAATTATGGCTAATAAAAGATTGCAGGTTTGGCTGCCTTTGTTGTTTTCAATTGTGATGGTAGCAGGCATGATGGTGGGTTATAAATTAAGGGAAGATACCAGCATGCCGGGGTTTTTTAAGCTGTCGCATAAAAGTGCGTTACAGGAAGTTTTAGACCTGGTTAGATTACGTTATGTTGATAAAGTGGAGACCGATACATTAGGAGACGGCGCAATTCAAAGCCTGCTTTCAAAGCTTGATCCGCATTCGGTGTTTATACCTGCCAGCGATCTTGCCGGGGTAAATGATGAGCTAAGGGGCAATTTTAGTGGCATTGGTGTTGAGTTTCAAATGTTTTATGATACCGTAAATGTATTGAACGTTTTACCCGGCGGCCCATCAGAAAAAGCAGGCATATTGGTGGGCGACAAGATCATAAATGTAAATGACTCAATTACTATTTCGGGTAAGAAAATAAAGGCTGACGATATAAGAAAATACCTACGTGGCGAACGCGGAAGCAATGTGAAAGTAACCGTTTTCAGAAGCGGAAAAATGATCCCCTTTTTAATTGAACGAGGCACAATCCCGGTGCCGTCGGTAGATGCGGCTTACATGATCAATCCCCAAACAGGCTTTATTCACATTAACAAATTTGGCGAAACCACTTACCGCGAGTTTATGCAGGCAATGGAAAAATTGCAGGCGCAAAACATGCAAAAGCTGGTACTTGACCTTCGCGGAAACGGCGGCGGTTTGTTAGGACAGGCAGTAAATATTGCCGATGAGTTTCTTGATGGTGACAAGCTGATTGTATATACACAGGGGAGTCATGTATCGAAAAATGAATACAAGAGCAGGAAGGAAGGGTTGTTTGAAAAGGGCAATATGGTAGTGTTGGTTGACGAAGGATCGGCCAGTGCAAGTGAAATACTTAGCGGAGCACTGCAGGATTGGGATCGTGCTTCAATTGTGGGACGCCGCACATTTGGTAAGGGGTTGGTGCAGGAGCAGTATGGCCTTAGCGATGGCTCGGCTTTGCGCCTCACAGTTGCCCGTTATTATACGCCGCTTGGCCGTAATATTCAAAAGCCGTACGATAAAGGCTATAATATTTATGAGGAAGAAGTGAATGAGCGTTTTCATAATGGCGAAGTGTTGAAAGGCGATAGCAGTAAAAATGCCGGGCCTGCTTTTAAAACAAAAAAAGGCCGCCTTGTATATGGCGGTGGCGGCATTACTCCCGATGTTTATGTTCCTTTCGATACCACATCTATGGGCAAGGATGTAGTGAAATTATTTATGAGGGGCACACTAAACAATTTCATCTACTCCTATTATGTACAAAACCGCAACCAATTTTTACCCTTTAAAAAACCCGCCGAGTTGGGTGCCGGTTTTATTGCAAGCGACCGTGAATGGGATGAATTAAAAAAGTTTGCCGCAAGGGATTCAGTGAACCTGAACAACGTAAGCGCTAAAAACAAGGCTTATCTTTTAAAGAGAATCCCCTCAATGTTAGCCCGCCAGATTTGGCGGTACGAAGGCTATTACGAGGTGATGAATAAGACAGATGAGTTTGTGCAAAAGGCTTTGGAGGTGTTGAAGTGATTAAATCTTGCTTCGTCCGTTGTTTATAAAAGCAAATTTTTGGTAGCCGGCATTTGGTCTTTGAGCGTCGGCCGTTGCGTCGCACTCTTGTACCGGTTATTAAATATTCAGCAATAACAAATAAGGTCTGCAACCGTTGCGAAGGATAGTTTTCAAGCCAATAGGAGACCGTTAAAAGCTTTACTCAAATTCTTATTGCTCTGTTGAAAACAGTCTTGCATAGCAACCTTAATACTCATACCCTCCAACAGTTATTGCATAAGGGACATCAGCCGGTTGGGTGCCGGGCGGAGCCTCGGCATTCAGAAACATGCGCAGCAGTTTCTGAAACAAGCGGGTGGAGTCCCGTTGCAATAACGAAGCCCTGCGGCTTGAGCTTTTAAGAAAGTTTTTGAGACTGAATTGAACGCTCATTTGAAAGCAAATGCACTTAATATTTAGCCCTGCTAAACCTTTACCTTTACTAAAATTCACGATATATGTGGCTGAATAATATTTTAGAAACGATTGGAAATACTCCGCTTATCAAGCTAAATAAGATAACCAAAGATCTGCCCTGTACAGTATTGGCCAAAGTTGAATATTTTAATCCCGGCAATTCTATTAAAGACCGGATGGCGGTTAAAATGATTGAGGTTGCTGAAAAGGAAGGCAAGATAAAACCCGGCGGAACCATTATAGAAGGTACCAGTGGCAATACAGGAATGGGGCTTGCGCTGGCAGCCATTATTAAAGGTTACAAATGCATATTTGCCACCACCGATAAACAAGCAAAGAGAAAGCTGATATTTTAAAAGCAGTTGGTGCAGAAGTAATTGTTTGTCCTACCAATGTTGAACCTGAAGATCCACGAAGCTATTATTCTGTTGCAAAAAGATTGGCTACAGAAGTTCCTAATTCGTTGTATGTAAACCAGTACGATAACCTTGCCAACCGGCTGGCGCATTACGAACAAACGGGCCCTGAAATTTGGGAACAAACTGAAGGTAAAATAACGCACCTTGTTGTTGCTACCGGTACAGGTGGAACCATTGCAGGTACGGCAAATATTTAAAAGAAAAAAATCCTGACATAAAAGTTTGGGCAATTGATGTTTATGGTTCATTGCTGAAAAAATATTTTGAAACCGGCGAAGTAGATATGAAAGAAGTGCATCCGTACATAACCGAAGGTATTGGTGAAGATTTTGTTCCGCAGAATTATGACATGAGTGTCATTGATCAGTTTGAAAAAGTAACTGATAAAGATGGCGCTGTAATGGCAAGTCGCATTGCAAAAGAAGAAGGCATTTTTGTTGGTTATAGTGCCGGTAGCTGCTTTGCAGGGTTTAATGCAATTAAAAGATGAGTTGAAAAAAGATGATGTGGTAGTGGTTGTTTTTCATGATCATGGAAGCCGGTATGTAGGCAAAGTGTATAACGACCAGTGGATGATGGAAAGAGGTTTTCTTGATGTGAAAACTTTTAAAGACATTGTAAGCGGCCGGGTATCAAAACGCCTTGGTAACAATCGAGCCTACACAAACTGTTTCCGATGCTGTTGAGCTAATGAAGAAATATGATATTGAACATATACCGGTAATGAATGGTCACGGATTAGTAGGCGCAGTAAGCGAAGGCGGCCTGTTCCATAAAATATTTAGTAACCCTGAAATAAAAAATGAAACGGTGGAAAGTGTTATGGAACCTGCTTACCCAATCGTTTCGTTTGATACACCGGTTGAAAGATTAGGCAGCTTAATAACAAAGGGCAATGGTGCGGTAATGGCAAAAGATGAAAGTGGCAATCTGCATATTGTTACCAAGTATGATGTTATACAGAGTCTGGCCAAGTAGCTTGCCTCTCTCTATTACCACCCTTCCTAATTGCGATTTCTCAAACATCCCACCCGGAGTAACTACTGTTTTTATATCGTTAATTCTAAAGCCACTGCCCCAGGCACGAGAGTGAGCCGGATTAGAATCATGGAGATAGCTTCATTACCCGGGATGACGGGGAATGTAAAACAAAGAGGCTGTCTCTATAAGACAACCTCCTATAATAACGATCACCCTTCACGGTATACTAATTCCAGCTTCTCGAAAATATCTTTTGCAAAAGAGGAGTTGTTCTTGCAGCTACATCACTACGAACCTGCACTTCTTTTTCTGCAATCTTTCTAAACATTGCTTCAGCAACAAGCCCCGACATAAGGTTTGCCAGGTTTACATTAACCTTATTGCCAACAATTGATTGTACCGGTTTCATAATTTTATTCCATTGATCATTTAGTTTATACTCGTTTATAGTTGTTTGCATTATAGGCACTATCGCCCTGCGTAAACTATCACCCGCGGAGGTTCTTAAATAATCAGTAGCTGATGTGCCGCCACTTTTAATAACATTTATTGCATCAGTAAACTTCATGTTATTAATGCTGTTTACAAAAATGGGAACCGAGGCCGTAGCGGTCTTTTCTGCGGCACTGCTTAAGGTGGTTGTAAAACGATCCACTTCAGATGTTAAGCCAAGCATATTTAAAGTGTTCAAAGCTTTTTTTACAGGCTCAGGAAAAAGGGTAGACAATACTTCTTCTTTACTAAAGGCCCCGGTTAAATTGTTCCTCGTGCCGAGTTCCAACAATTGCCTTATGGCAGAAGCAGCATCAGCCTGGTTAATTATATAACCCGCAAGCCTTGAGCTATTGCAAGAAATAACGGCGGGCAGAACCATCACAAATAAGAGGGGAATAAAGAGCTTTTTCATAGAAAGGTTTTAGGAGATTTAGTGAAATGTTTTTTCATTCATTAGAAAATAACCTGCCAGAAACACGTGTTAATTGTTAAATGATTTCAGCTCAAATATTGTGTACGTAGTGCGGCCTGCATGAAGTTTTTAAAGAAATTCGATGTTTAAGGGACAGCCATCATTCCTGTAATCATTGCAAACAAATGCTCCCAGGTTTTATATATATGAGCACAATGAAATCATGGCTGTTAGGTTATGTGATAGTTGAAATCTTGATGTAATGGATCTTTTAGGAGTTAATAAAAAAAGAAGCCCCGGTCAGCACAATAAAGTATATTATCTTATTGTTAAGTTTAGTAACTTTAATTGAATAGCTTTTTTATTGAAACCAACCCTTACCATATTATTTTGCTCCTTTTTATTAGGTCTGATCCCGGTAGCTACCTGTAGTCAAGATAGGGCAGGGGTACTCTCGGTTGATTTTTATGGCGACACATTGAAAGTTGCCGCTCCACCATTAGCTAACGCCCTGACTTATCCATTACTTGCCGAATTATCAATAATGTCTTTCTACACTGTTCTCAATAGCGGCAATTATCTGCTAACAATTAATGCACTTTTACAGTATAAAGAACAACACAAACTTGACGACTGGTTATTTTATCAACTCATTAGAAATACTGCTGAAGCAATAAGCCCCAAGGCAAAAAACTACCAACAGTATACCTTGTACAAGTGGTTTCTATTATCAAAATCAGGTTATGGCACCATCTTAAGTATAAAAAATGAAAAGCTTTTATTTTATGTGCAAAGCGACGAGCTCATTTTTAATATCCCATACCTGTTGCGCGACGGCAAACAATACGTGTGCTTAAATTATCACGATTATGGCAGTATTGATTTTGAGAAGGAAAAATTTTCCAAAGTAAATTTCTTTATACCCGAAGCCCAAAATTCGTTCTCATATAAAGTAACAAAGCTTCCGGATTTCGCGCAGCAAAATTACTCGGTTAAGTACCTGCAATTTGATTACTACAAGGATGCATACCATTTTGAAGTGTTGCTAAATAAGCAGGTACAAAAAATTTTTGCTAATTATCCGGTTGTTGATTATGAGAGTTATTTTAATATCCCATTGAGCAAAACAACCTACAATTCATTCATCCCTTTATTGCGTGAAAGCACACGCAACATGAGCCAAAAGGATGGCGTTGATTTCTTAATGCACTTCACGCGTTATGCGTTTTTGTTCAAAACCGATACTGAAAATTTTGGCTCCGAAAAACGTCTATCGCCCGAGCAGACACTTCTGTACGAATACAGCGACTGTGAAGACAGATCTGCATTATTCTTTTACCTGGTAAAAGAAATTTACAACCTGCCCATGATCGTATTGGCTTATCCAAAGCATGTAACCATAGCAGTTAAGTTTAGTAAAGCTTTAGATAATCCCATAGTTTATAATGGAGATAACTATTGGGTTTGCGAACCTACTCCGCAAAAAAAAGATTTAAGGATTGGTCAATTGCTGCCTGCATTGCGTAAGGCTTCGTACGAAGTTGTTTATGCATATAATCCCACCAAATAATCAGGTTTTTCATCCTGGGTGAAAAGGTTTTTTGAACCAGGCAGTTCAACTTTTATTTAGCAGCCGTTGCGTCGCACTCTTCAACAGAAAATCTTTATTGAGCAACCCAATGGTTACTCCTTTTCTTGCTACCCATTTCATTCACCGTATATTATTGCGGAAAAGCTGATGCCTGATTGTTGTAGAACGAAATGTCGTGGTCGCTTATCGGGAGATTATTTCAATAAAAAGCTTTTGGGACAAACAGTAGTTTTTTTATAGCAGCATTGTTGCCCGCCAGGCTGAACCGGTTCGGACGGGTGTCACTAACTTGTACTATTTGTTCCAAACGCAGCTTTTATAAACTACTCCAACAAACTTTCCACGGTTTACCATTTCACAAATGCTAACGGGATCGCTGCCGGCAACTTATCAACAGTTAATGATTATTGGGAATGGCAACTGGCGGTTGGTAATTGCATACAGCTAAATTGCATCCGGATACCGGCAACTGGCAACTGGTAACTGGCAACTGTTATCTGGTAACATCTTAAACTTCCATCGCATCATACACAACAACCTTATCCCACAAGTGAGAATGAGTCTCAATAAACTTTAGATGAATAGGATGATCCTGGTAAACCTTTTGACCTGCAAGATCATCAAACAGCATTAGTTCCGAAACATGGTAGCTTGATTCAACAACAGACCTCTTCTCTGTTTCAGCCGGCACGCCTACGTGAATCTTACGAATTGTCTCGATTGCTCCCAAAGATTTTACACCTTCTACCAACTTATCGCGGTCTTCAATTGAGGTTGGATTCTTTAACCAAAAGAATGCATGATGCGCTAACTGCTTTTTCTTTTTGTAAGGTAGTTTAGGCAGCGCACCTGCCGTTGCTGATGCTCCAACTGCAATAGCGCCGGCTATAAACTTTCTACGGTTGTGTTGTTTCATATTTTGGTTTTAGGCAGGTGAAAATACAAAAGAATTTTTTGAGTATTGAGTTGCCATGGCTGGCTTAGAAAAGGTCATTAACAACTTGCCGAACCTTCAAAAAGCACACTTCAATAATTACGATGGTTTGGTGTTTTATATTTTGCTTACAATATCTTTTAAACCTGCTATTTGAAAACCTGCCATTTGTACGGCCTGCTTATTATTTCCTTTCTTTATCGTGGTTGCCGGAAATATTCCCGGCGGAATGCTTTAGCAGTTTTTGTTCTCAAACTAAGGCAAGCCTCATTTAAGGTTTGCGGTACAGGGAGTGACACCCGTCCGAACCGGTTCAGCCCGGCGGGCAATGATGACGCCATAAAATACAACTGCCGGCAACCAAAACCGATAGCATTGTAAAAGTATTATGAAGACGAAATAAATGTTGTTAATGGATTGGGTCTATTAGCTTTAATACAGTTGCCATAGTAAAATGCCATAGTTGCTGGTTCCATTATTTTTAAACGATCAACTTAGAGATTAACCTTTAGTTGCCGCTAAAATAAAGTAGATATTGAGAACCAAATACACGAAAAGCAATACCTGTGCAGTAATTACATCGAAACGATGCGCTTGTCTAACCTTGTTTCGTTTCACAAGTTTGAGCGAATAGGCAGTACAGGTAATTACTCCCAAAATAAAAAGTAAAGTAATACCATGGAGGGTATCCACTAAGGTAAAAGTGATAGCCTCGGGCAGCGAAGAGTCAATAATATATTTATTACCAATAACTGCGAACAGTGCACCCACGCTAAGGCCAAAGCGGGAATCAATACTATCGGCATGAATATAAAAACATACATAAGCAATCAGAAAGGCAACATACATTCCCAGAAACATTTTCCAGAACAATCCCATCGCATCGCGTTTGATCCCTATTCTTACTCTATAGGTACTATACTCAGTATGAGGCCTATCAAGTGAGGCATCACCAAAACCAGTTTCGTATGCCTTTGTGCTGGTGGAAATGTCGAAGCTGTCAATACGCCAGCCTCTTAAAGTAAATCGTGGATCAAAATGCTTCCCCAGGGTATCGGGCGCAAATACCAATGAGCGTGAATCAAACTGAGAATTTTCAAATGCAATCCTTAACCGCTGCCTGTCGAATGGAAAGTTACTGATCGTCCATGAGTCCTTCATAATACATTGAAGCTTCATTAATAAATAAACCTGTCCGCCGGTTGTATCTGTTGTTGAGTATGCTTTTACAAAACTTTTAGCCTGTGGAATTTCCAGGTTTTGCAAGAAATCAAATTCAGGATTTTTATACTTCAACCACAACCACAAATTCACCGTGTATTCTTTTTCCTTAAAATTTATATCGTGAATGCTGGTAATATATATACCTGTGCTAACCGTATCAGGAGTTTCCTGGCAAAAGGACGGAGAAATTGATAGCGAAGTGTAGATTATAAGAAAGGCAATATATACCGGCGTTTTTTTCAATGAAACAATAATTTATAAAATTTAAAATCTATAAAAAAAGAAACTCAGAACTCCTTACCTCGTAATGTAAATATTTTAAAACTCGCAGATTGAAAAGATGCAAAAAGCACTATTGTACAAGAGTGCGACGCAACGGCCGCCTCCACAAAGCTTAAATGTTGGGCCCACACATATATACAACGCAAGCATTTTATATTGCGAGGGGTAAGGAGTTCTGAGACGTTAGAAGTCCCCGAAATGTTTTAGTTAAGCAACGGTTGCCAGCCTTATTATACCAGGCTCTCAAAATAAAAAAGCTAAAGACCAAAACCTATAAATACCGCTGGTTTACTATGTTAATGTGATGCAGGATATGCCCGAAAATTACATAACAAATTGAATGTACAGTGGTAGGGTTTTGGTTGGTTATGCCGGATTGGGCAAGCTGCTCATCATCAAAGGTTTTAAGCAAAATGTCGGTAGCCTGGCGAACGGCTTCAAACTCTTCAAGCAAACTTTGCCAGCTTCTTTGATCAGCCTTACTGTTGGCGGCATAAGCGTTTTCATCAAAGCCTGGTAATGGTGCCTGATCTTTTCGTGCGATGCTCAGTGTTCTGTAAGTAAAAATTCTTTCTGCATCAATTATATGTTGTAGCATTTCCTTTAACGACCATTTGCCTTCTGCGTAACGATGATCAGCTTTATCGACGGATAGGTCTTTAAAAAAGGAAACGATCCTTTTTCCATATTTATCAACAGCCTCAGCAACAGTAGTCGGCATCAACAAGATTTATATAATTTTCGAAATAAACAGGATAGGTTCCTGGCTGGGGGCGGGACATTAGCGGGATATTTTAATATTTTTGAAGGTAGACTTAGGAAGCTGTTTTTTGTTAATCTCTTTCTTCTCTTCAACCATTGAAGCTGCCAGTTGAATAGCGTTGTAGGCATTTATAATACCACCCGACCTGCAAAGCTCAGTAACCTGCAACCGTTATTTTAGAGCCCGGTTTAAAAACCTTCACATCAGAACCAATACCTGTTACTGATTTTTCAATAACATACTTAACCTGCTTTGCCGTTAACTGCGGGTAGTACGACCGTATTAGTGCTGCCAAGCCCCGCAACCACCGGCGATGCCATACTGGTACCTTTTAAAAAGCCATACTTATTGCCACCAGGCAATGTGGAATATATTTTAACGCCCGGTGCAAAAACATCAACAGTGTTTTTACCGTAGTTACTGAAATTCGGCCACAATGTTGCCGCCTATTTTAGGATCGCTGCTGGCACCCACCGTTATAAAATTGCGCGGCTTTATCATTATTAAATGCCTGTAACGTGGCATTAGGAAAATGTTCGTTTTCATCAACATCTTCAGCCTCATTACCGGCCGCATGTATAATCAGTACATCCTTTTGTTCAGCATATTTTACAGCGTTGTCTACCCATTGTTTTTCGGGCGAAAAGCCTTTTCCAAAACTCATGTTTATTACTTTGGCGCCATTATCAACAGCATACCTGATAGCCAGTGCAACATCTTTATCATATTCATCGCCATCAGGTAGCGCCCTAACCGTCATTATTCTAACATTATCAGCAACGCCATCAACCCCAATTGCGTTACCTCGCTGTGCACCAATAATGCCGCTTATGTGGGTGCCATGCAAAGGCGAGGGGCCCATTACATCGCTGTTGCCATAAAACCGATCGTTAATATCGTAATAATTATCACCTACAATTTCACTGCGCTGATTACCTGGTGCAATTTCTTTGTACTAGTCCCGTTTTCTTTTTCGATTGAATATATTCTTCAAGCTCCGATAAAATGTTTTTGTTGGTTTCGCCGGGCTCAACATCCGTAATTTTCAAAAACGTCAGAAAGGATAATTTTGCCTGTTTTGCTCCTGTGTGTTCTGTGGCTGAAATTTTTCAACCTGCTCGGCAGCAATATTCATCCGTCAGCATTTCCTCCCGCAAAATCTTGTCGCTTTTGTAACCTGCCTTAAAAGCCATTTCAAGAAACATAAGGTCCACCTGTTCTTCAGGTTTTAATTCCAGTTCACCGGCTGCTTTTTTCCATAATGCATACTCTTCCTTGTTCTTACTGCACATGGTATCGGCATCTACCATCTTTTGAAAAAACTTGTTTTTAAACTTATGATAAACCCTGCTTACTTCCAGCTCATCGGTCTTCAGGTTGCGGCCATCTTTTCCGCCTAAAAAGTTCCAGCCGTAATACATCATCTGTATAACCGTTATTATCGTCATCAATGCCATTGCCGGCAATTTCTTTGGGGTTTTTCCATAGCACATTTTTCAGGTCTTCCTGCGTGGTATCAACACCCGTGTCAATAACAGCAACAATTACCTGTCTGCTTTTCCTGCCCTTTAAAAATTCGTAAGTTTTGTTAAGGCTAATACCGTTGATATCCATCATTTCCGGCATCGAGAAGATGCCAGCCTTTAACATCGGATTGTGCATAAGCTCCGCCGGCTGTAAATAAAAACCCAATAAAGAAAGTAAGTAACCGTTATACGCATGCAGTAAAAATTTCGCTTTACAAATTTGGCAAATGCACTCTCACAAAAGATAGTGCCAAACCAAATTTAGGATAACATTAAACCAATGATTAGCAGAGATTTGGATAGATTTTGGTACCAGCCGAATAACTTCGATGGAGTCATCGTTGCGTCGCAATCCGTTCATCGGCAGTGCTGGTGGCGGCTTTGTTCACAATATTGGAAAAGGGAAGATCGTGATGTCCTCACAATACTTTTTAAAGGAAGAGTATAAAAACAAGATATAGTTGTTTAACCTTCGTCAGGGTCAACCTTCATACATTGTCAAATGTACAGAACTTTACCGGGACAGGAGCTGAACAATTGCTTGAATGCGTATCCAATTGTAGTAGCGCAATTGGCTCGTGAGAGCTCCGTGTTTGATAAATCTACAACGAGATTTTTCAAAGCTCCGTAGGAACCTTGTTTAGCTCAACGAAACTCCTACGGGCTACATTTTTTATCTTTTCTACAAACACGGTGCTACTATGCAGCATGTCCGAAAAGGTAGAAGCCAACTTTTATTACCTCTGCTACCAATGTTTCAATGTCGTGCTATAAATCAAACTTAATGCCCTGCGCCAATGGCAGTTTAGTTGAATAATTAATGGTATTGGTTTGCCGGCGCATATAAATTCTCCAGGCATCGCTGCCGCTTTCACGACCGCCACCGGTTTCTTTTTCGCCACCAAATGCGCCACCAATTTCTGCGCCGCTGGTTCCGATGTTTACATTGGCAATGCCACAATCGCTGCCCGCTACACTGAAAGAAATTGTTCTGCTTCTCGTAAGTTTAAGGTCATAATAGAAGAAGATAAGCCCTGTGGTACACCGTTTTGAATTGCAATGGCTTCTTCAAAATCGTGATACTTCATCAGGTATAAAATAGGTGCAAAGGTTTCGTGCTGCACAATTGGCATGTCTGGTGTAACTTCTGCAATACAAGGTTTTACATAACAACCGCTTTCAAAACCATTGCCTTCCAAAACACCGCCTTCCACTATAAATTTTCCACCTTGCTGTTTGCATTTTTCAATCGATTGCCAGATACGACTTCACCGCATCTTTATCTATCAATGGACCTACATGGTTGTTTTCATCCAGCGGATCACCAATTCTTAATTGCTTGTATGCTTTTACCAGTTTGTCTCTGAAATGTATCGTAAACACTTTCATGAATAATCAGCCGTCGTGTAGTTGTACAACGTTGACCGGCAGTACCACACGCACCAAATACACAACCAATCAAAGCCATTTCAAGATCAGCATCTTTGCTGATGATGATGGCATTGTTGCCACCCAGTTCAAGCAACGAGCGGCCAAGCCTTGCACCAACTGCAGCACCAACAGCCTTACCCATTCGTGTAGAACCGGTTGCAGAAACCAAGTGGAATGTTGCTATCGTTTGCCATCCATTCACCCACTTCTCTGCCGCCCTGTACCAGGCAACTTACACCTTCGGGTACATTGATTGTTTTCAAAAACTTCTGCAATAATATTTTGACAGGCAATACCGCACAAGGGTGTTTTTTCGCTGGGTTTCCAAATACAAACATCGCCGCAAACCCAGGCAAGCATAGCATTCCAGCTCCAAACCGCAACCGGAAAATTAAAAGCGGTGATAATACCAACAATACCCAGCGGATGCCATTGCTCATACATGCGGTGACCCGGTCGTTCGCTGTGCATGGTAAGGCCATGCAACTGGCGCGATAAGCCCACAGCAAAATCGCAGATGTCGATCATTTCCTGCACTTCGCCATAACCTTCCTGCAGGCTTTTGCCCATTTCGTAGCTTACCAGTTTGCCCAAGGGTTCTTTGTATTTTCGCAGCGCTTCACCAATTTGCCTTACCACTTCACCCCGTTTTGGTGAAGGCCACATTCGCCATTCAATAAAAGCTTCTTGTGCTTTTGCAACAGCCGCTTTATACGAACTCTATGATCTGCAGCAGTAACCGAAGCAATTAATTTGGCATCAACAGGCGAAAAAGATTGAATGATTTCACCGCTGCTTTGCAACCATTGTTCACCTGTTGAAACGCCGGCGTTTGTTTCTTTTATTTTAAGCTCGTTAGGAAATCCATTTGTTGTGTTAATTTATCCGTAAGGTTTTCAATATCATTCAGGTCCTTATGCCGGCCTGCAGCTTTCTTAGCCTGTGTAAGATCGTCGAAATTAATAAATCGTATTTCCAGGTCATCTTCTTTGTAAACGCCTGCTCTCTGCGAAGCATACTTAAAATCCAATCCTTTAACCCGGTCATTATATTAAGAGATGAGGGTTGTCGTCCAAAAGTAAACACATCCATGGCATGGTCATTCAAAAAGGCGTCTTTAGTCATCTCGAACATGGGCATCCAAAAATCGGCAAATGCCATTGTAAGCCTGTTATAATTTTCTTCGCTTTTATTTACCCATACATCCATATCACCGGTGGTGCGATTGTAACCATGCAGGATTACCGAATAACCTCCTACCAAAACGTATTCTACTTTATTAGTATTGAGGCTGGCAATAAAATCCCGAAAGTCATCATTGAAAATGTTAGCCATCAGCAAGCATGTTTTCTCATCCGAAAGTAAGTCTTGTCCATTTTAGGTGGATTGAGGGGATCTATTCCATAAGCACGACAGGTAAGTATCCACGCAGCTTCTAACCTTTTGGAGAGCGGCTGGCTTTTCCAGTATGCAAGCTGGTGAGAGGCTTGTTCAAATGTGCCCTTCGAAAAAGCTGTCTTATCGAGTTTAAAATCTTCAGACATGACTACAAATTGGTTTTACACTACGGGTTCACAAAGTTCTTTATTCGTTTTTGCTAACATCTAACTTTCGATTTAATTCCTTACTGCCGCTTTGAACTCACCGGCACTCAATATTGTTCTTTCTCATTTGGAAAATCGCCTGACTTAACATCGCTGATGTAGTGTTTTATGGCCGTCATTTACCTGTTCTCCCATGTTTAAATAAGTACGCAAAAACCGTGGTTTAAATTCAGAGTTGATTCCCAGCATATCATGCATTACCAACACCTGTCCATCGCAATGCTTGCCGGCACCAATGCCAATGGTTGGGATCAACAATGTTTCACTAACTTCCTTTGCAAGCTTTGCGGGAATTTTTTCCAGCACAACAGCAAAGCATCCTGCTTCCTGCAGCTGAAGCATCGGTGCGTAAGTTTGCTGGCTTCAATCTTCTTCTTTGGCCCGAACAGTGTAGGTGCCAAATTTGTAAATGCTTTGCGGCGTTAGACCTAAATGACCCATTACAGGGATGCCTGCGCTTACAATCTTTTATGCTTTCCACTACTTCTTCGCCACCTTCGAGTTTAATGGCATGTGCGCCGGTTTCTTTCATAATACGAATAGCAGATGCAAGCGCAATCTCACTGTTTGATTGGTAGGAACCAAAAGGAAGATCAACAACAACCAGGCACCGGTTCACTCCCACGGATAACTGACGAAGCATGGTAAATCATTTGGTCGAGCGTAATAGGCAAAGTAGTTTCGTGACCTGCCATTACATTACTGGCACTATCACCAACCAGAATAACGTCAATACCGGCCTCATCAAATAATTTTGCAAATGAAAAATCATAAGCTGTGATCATCGAAATTTTTTCGCCGTTTGCTTTTAAGTTTTTGAAGCGTGTTGGTAGTTACTTTTTTGATTTCTTTGTTTACAGACACGTGTGAGTTATTAGATGCCCCAAACCCCTAAAGGGGCTTTAAAGGCAGTGTGAAAATTGTTGATTTTAATGTGTTGTATGCGCAGGTTTAAGCCTATCAGGTTGATTATCCGGCAACATGAAAGTTCCAGGATGGGTTGCAGTACAAGAGTCCCGCGAGCGGAACGATGTTAAATAGTACTTTTGCCCGGCCCAAAAAACTTCCTTGGTTTTAAATCCAGTGAATATTATAGTTGTCACTTTAATCCAACAATTCCATTAATCCCGGTTCTACGTTTCTTCATTATCTCTCCATACAAATGTTGTATCAGTCCATCTGCAAAACCAATTTTAGGAACATAAATTTCCTCGGCATCGGCCCAGCGCATAACATTGATATATATCTGCAATGCGGGTACAATTACATCTGCACGGTCTTCGCGCAGTTTGTACAACCTGATGCGGTCGGCGAGTGAAACAGCTGATAATTCTTTGTAATAATCTTTGAGCAAGTTCAAGGCTTAAGCGGCTTGCCATCTTTGCGCTTACTCATAGAAAACACTTTGTTGATATTGCCGCCGGTACCTATCGCAACCAGCTTTTTTCTGTCCTTTTGTTGTGGTCTTGATAGCATCTTTCATTTCGTTCCAGGTGCTGTCTTCCACCAGGTTCTTTAAGCAAGCGAATGGTGCCAATGTTAAAAGAATGTTTGTACAACAATTTGCCATCGCTGAAAAAGGTAAGCTCTGTACTGCCACCGCCAACATCAATATACATGTAGCTATGGTCGGTATCCATGTTCTCGGCTATATGGTTTTCGTAAATATACAGAGGCTTCATAGTCGCCGCTTAGTATCTCTATTTCAATACCTGTTTCAAGTTTTACTTTTCTGATGATGTCTGCGCTGTTTGCTGCATCGCGCATGGCACTGGTTGCACAGGCAAGTACATGGTTTACTTCGTACACATTCAGCAAGTGATTGTAGGCTTTCATGGTTTGTATGATCATGCCAAGCCGGTGTTTTGAAATGATCCCTTTTTCAAAAACATCAAAACCCAAGCGAAGCGGCACCCGTACAAGATTCAGTTTATTGAAATCAGGTTTGCTATCGGTTATTACAACTTCGGCTATTAATAACCTGGCGGCATTACTGCCTATATCAATTGCTGCTAATCTCACTTTCTGATTATTTTATGTATGCAGGTAATGATAGATTTCAATCTGTGAACGTATACTTTCTTTTTACTGCCGGAAGGTACATAGTTATTTGAAAGGCTGCTTTCAAGCCATCTTGCCTTTACATTATCTTTCAACTGAATGTTGATGATGTCTTTTAATTCGTTTTTGATGGCTTTATCGAAAATAGGAACAGCGGCTTCAATCCGGTGATCAATATTTCGCACCATCCAGTCGGCAGAAGATATAAACACTTTTTCTTTTCCATCGTTATGAAAGATCATCACCCTTGCATGTTCCAAGGTATTCATCAACAATGCTTATGGCTGTTATATGATGTTTTAGATTTTTTGCTTTCGATCATAGGCACAAAATATGCCGCGAACAACCATTTTAATTTCTACACCTGCATGTGCGGCTTCGTATAATTTTTCAATAAGTTGCGGATCGCTTAGCGAATTCACTTTTACAATAATTGATGCATGCTTTTTTTGCTTTAGCATTTTTTATTTCGCGGTTGATCATAATGTATTAATCTCGCTGCGCATGTTAATGGGGCAAACCATCAATGTTTTGCAAAGCTTTAATGGATTGATTGCCAGTCTTGGATTTTCCAGGTACTTGAAATATTCTGTTGATGTCGGCCATTATATTTCGGTTGCTGGTAAGCAGGCAATGATCGCCGTAAACATGTGCAGTTTTTTCATTCAGGTTGCCGGTGCTTACAAAGCCGTATTGCATGTATCTGTTGCTTCACTCTTTTTTTAATGATGCATAGCTTCGCATGTACCTTCAGGTTAGGTACACCGATTAACACTTTTACACCTTCATCTTCCAGCCTGTTCTTTCCATTCAAGATTGGCTTCTTCATCAAACCGTGCTCGCAATTCAAGCATTACCGTCACTTCTTTGCCATTGCGTACTGCATTAATCAAGTGCATTAATAATTTTTGAATTGGGGGCAAGCCGGTAAGCAGTAATTTTTATGGTAGTTACATCAGGATCCATGGCTGCTTCGCGCAAGCAGATCGATAACGGTGTTAAACGAATGATAGGGAAAGTGGAGCATGATATCCTTTTCCAACACCACATCGGTTACGCGTAATAAATTTTGTAGAGCGGGGTGGGTAAATGATGGACGTCTGCGGGTTCTTTACTTTGAAAACACATCAGGAAAATCCATGAAGTGCCTGAAATTATGAATGCGGCCGCCGGGTATAATATTGTCTTTTCTTGAAAGATTTAAGTTTGCGGATCAGGTACTCCAGCAACCCGGCATCCATTTCCTTATCGTAAACAAAACGCACCGGTTTTCCCTTGCGCCTGTTCTTTAAACCCTTTTCTATTTTTTGAATGAACGATGTAGAAATATCATTGTCAATATCTATCTCCGCATCTTTGGTAACCTTAAAAATGTGCGATGTAAAATGATCGTAACCGAAGTAAGAAAATATTTCGGGCAGATTAAACCGGATCACATCTTCAAGCAAAATAATATTGCTGCTCGCCTTCTTTTGATGGCAGCAATACAAACCGGCCAATGGCGCTTGCAGGCACTTCTATCAATGCATATTTCTGATCGTAAGCAGTATTTTCTTTGCGCATTACAACGCCCAGGTAAAGCGACTTTTCGCGCAGGTAGGGAAACTGCGGAATACTTTCAACCAGCAGCGGAATAACATTGCTTCGTACTTCTTCATCAAAAAATTTCTTTACAAACTGCTGCTGTTCTTTCAGCAGGTGCTTATCATTAACAATGCTGATCTTCTCCTTTTTTAGCTCAACCAAAATGTCTTCCCAAATGCGGTTGAACTCGCTTTGCTGTTGCAGTACAATTAATTGAATATCATCGAGTATTTGCTGCGGGTCTTCTTCAAGGTGCATATTCTTTTTCCACCCAATACCAGCATCCTGTTTAATGTAGCCACGCGTACCCTGAAAAATTCATCAAGGTTATTTGAAAAAATGCCCAAAAACCGAATTCTTTCCTTTAGTGGAACAGATGGATCATTTGCTTCCTGTAACACCCTTGCATTAAAGCTTAACCAGCTTATATCCCTTGGTATTAATTTACGTTTTAGCATAATTGTTAGTGTTCGTCAAATATAGAGAACACTTGACTGATATAGAGATTGCTTTGCCAAAAGCACAAGAATTGATGTAGCGTGTTTTACAGATGATGTTTATACCTGCCGTGGTTTGATATAAAACTTTAGTACCAGCTTTCGTTTTTTATAGCCGCCCGAGTGTGCCTTTTACTTAGTATTTTTTGCTACCAGCTTCGGTACCGGGCGGGCATCATTGTTGCCGCCTGCCGCTCGCAGTCATTCTTGCGGGCTGCGGCGGACGTCGCAATCCGTTCGTCGGCATAACTCTATGCGCGTACGGAGTATAGTTATGATGTAAGCCTTCTTGATTTAACATGCCTACAAAATGACCTATGATCAAAAGAAGATTAAAGTGCGTTGTCGTAGCTAAGGTTGTAGTGGCGATAATGAAATCAACGGCCCAGGACAGTTGCAATTCAAATAACAGTAGTCCGCCGTTCAAAAAGGCTTACTATGGTTTTGGTGCCGGTCTTGATTATGGTGGCTTTGGATTTAAAGCCGAATTTCTTCCTTCAAAATGGATCGGCGTTTTCGGTGGCGTAGGATATAACCTGGTTGACCCGGCTTACAATGTGGGTATATCAATTAAGACGATGCCAGGCAAAACAGTACAACCCGCTCTGATGGCAATGTACGGCTACAATGCTGTTCTTAACTTTAAGGATAATCGAAATATGTCGGATAGCTACTACGGCGTGACAATTGGCGCAGGAGGTGAGGTTAAGTATGGAACAAATAGCAATAAGATAAGTTTTGCCTTATTAGTGCCCTTCAGGGGCTCTGCTTTTCAAAACCGCTACAATGCTTTAAAAGCTGCAGGATACAAATTCAGCCCTGACATTTTACCTGTAGCATTTAGCGTGGGGATAAATTTTGCGATCAATAAATTAGAGAGAAGTAGGTGTAACGATTAGGCTGCCTTTTAAAAGCACGAATTTATTTGGAGGTCATTTCACATTTTCGATAGATAATAACATGCACTGTACTTGGTTATTGTTGCCCGGCAATGAACAAAACGTACAAGAGTGCGACGCAAGAAAAGCTTAACTGGTGGTATATCGCCTGGCTCCAAAAAATTCCCTACAACAAGTTGAACTTTAGTGCAGGATTGCAATTGCAAAAATAAAAATGCTCCGTTTACCGGAGCATTTTTGATTTATTGGAATACTTGAATAATTTACCTTGATTGCTGTGCTCTTTGCATAGCATTGCTCCAGTGCTTTGACCACGACCTGCTGCTTTTGCTTCTTTAAATAACATGAAACGGCTTGGCATTTCTTTTACAGGCCACATACCATTTTGTTCGTTTATATCAGCAGTTTCTTTAAAGGGATCTAACCTGTATAGCGGTTGCTTCTTTGTCTTTAATAAACACTTTTGTAACCTGCTTTTCGTTCAGCTTCCAAATGCCCACCGGCACTTTTTCAACTTCCTTTGTTCCGTCTTTGTATGTCCATTCAATAATAATTGGCATCACAAGTCCGCCGTTGTTTGAGAACGTTAATTCATAATAGTTCTTACTTATCCACTTGCTTCTGTTAGCAGTGTCGCTTTTTTCAACGTCTTGCATATACCTTGTTTTGTTGGCATACGCAGCATCTGCATTCGGATTAAAGTAGTAGTAATCCCGCAAGCTTGTATCAGCATCGGTTGCATAGCTTCAACGACTTGTTCTGCCGGTTATGAATGTTTGCGATCGGATCAAATGTTTCAGGTTGAAAGTTGGTGTTGTTGCCGGCATCCAGCTTGTAAAACTTAACGCTGTCGATAGAAATATCAACCGCATCGGTTCCAAAATACCAGCCTCTCCAAAACCAGTCGAGATCAACAGCGCTGGCATCTTCCATTGTTCTGAAAAGATCGGCAGGTGTAGGATGTTTAAATGCCCAGCGGCTGTGCATACTGTTTAAACGCAAAGTCAAAAAGTTCGCGGCCCATAATGGTTTCACGCAAAATATTTAAACCTGTAGCTGCCTTGGCATAAGCATTTGAACCTACGTTGATCACAGCATCGCCTTTGGTCATAATGGGTTCAAGCTTGTCCTTTGGCAGCTTCATATAATCAACAATTCGATGGGCAGGGCCCGCGTTGGATGGATAGTTGTGGATCAAATTCCTGTTCGGTTAAATACTGTACAAAAGTGTTCAAGCCTTCATCCATCCACCAGTACTGCCGTTCGTCGCTGTTAACAATCATCGGGAAAAAGTTGTGACCCACTTCGTGAATGATCACGCCGATCATACCATATTTTGTTGCTTCGGCTATAGGTGCCATCTTTATCTGCACGGCCATAATTCATAGCAAGCATCGGGTATTCCATACCAATTGCAGCTTCAACCGAAATGGCAACCGGGTAAGGATAAGGCAATGGTAAATTTTGAGTATACGTTTTAAAGTATGTGCAACCACTTTGGTTGAATATTTGCGGTACAACGGATAGGCTTCTTTGCCATAAAAGCTCATGCACATTACCTTTTTCCTTCTATGTTTGCGGCCATTGCATCCCATACCAAGCCTGCGCGAAGAGTTGAAGGCAAAGTCCCGTACATTTTGTGCATTAAATACCCAGGTTTTTTTTGCCGTGCTTTTTTGTTTTGATGCCTGCTAATGCTTCATCAAGTGTTACAATCTTCAATCGGCTCTTTAGCTGTTTGTGCCTGCTGCCACCTGCGTATTTGTGCAGCAGTAAGCACACTTCGTAAGTTTTGGCATTCGCCCGTTGCAGCAACAATATGATCGGCAGGCACGGTAATGCTCACTTTAAAATTTCCAAAGGTTAAGGCAAACTCGGCACCGCTGGTAAACTGTAGTGTTTGCCATCCCTGGAAGTCGCTGTACACGGCCATACGCGGGTAAAACTGTGCGATAGAGTACAGGTTATTGTCATCCTCAGCAAAATATTCATAACCACCGCGGCCATAACGGGTAAGTTTATCGGGTATTTTAAAGTTCCAGTCAAGTTTAAAAACAAACCGCTGACCGGGCTTTAATACAGTGGGTAAGTCAAGCACGCATCATCGTTTGGTTGATGGTATATTTTAACGTGTTGCCTCGCTGCATCGGTTGCTTTGGTAATGTTTACGCCATAGCCCTCCAGCTTTGCGCCAGGGTTCAAGGTTGGTCAAGCTGAACATCGGTCATGCCGTGTTGCATTCTGCTGCGTATTGGTATGGTTGCTTTCACTGGTGGGGTTGTGAAAGTTTTCATCCAACTGAAGCCACAAGTATGATAAGGGGTTGGGAGAATTGTTGAAGTAAGTAACGGTTTCACTTCCGGTTATAATGTTGTTTGGCTCATCCAGCTCAACAGAGATATCGTAATCGGCCCGTTGCTGCCAATAGTTTGGACCCGGTGCACCGCTTGCTGTTCTGTAATCATTTGGTGTCGGCAACAGGTAGTTGAGTTCTTCAAAACTATTGCCGTGGTTAGAGCCCGGGTTGCTTAAATTCTGGGCTTCTGAATTCAACAAACTACAGGCAGTAAAACAAAGTAAAACAAGTGTTTTCTTCATAGAGTTTTTTTTGTGCATTCAGGAAATAAGTGTCTTTAAAACTTCAAAGTGAAATGTGAACGTAAGTTGACGTTCTACCTTTTCACGATTTCAGATAAATCAAAATGGCATTCTTTCTAAAGTCATTTGTAATGCAGCTATAATTATGCCCCCGCTTAAAAACAAAATGTATTCGCGGCGGTTAAACTTTAGCATATTAAGGCAAACAAGTGAAACGATTAATATAATGGCAACGATCAATAACTGCCCGGCTTCAAGACCGAGGTTAAATGCAAGTAACTGCATAAAAATACTTGAGTCCCTCCCAAGCAGGCTTTTTAAGTAGTTGCTAAAGCCAAGTCCATGTATCAACCCAAAAAACAATGCCATGTAATAAATAAACGGGAACCTGGATTTGAACGTGAACTTTTTAATGTAAAGGTTACTGATGCCCGTAATTAAGATGGTCAATGGTATGATGAACTCGATCCAACGGGTTGAAAAGCGTATGATGTTTAAAGCGCTAAGCGCCAGGGTAATTGAATGGCCGATAGTAAAAGCGGTTACTAAAATCAGCAATTGTTTCCAATCGCTAAACTGGTAGCGGATGCAAAGCGCAGTAATAAAAAGTATATGATCAAGCCCCCTGAGATCTGAAATATGCTGGTAACCTAAAGTAAAGTACAAATTAAAGTCGCTCATGTAAACGGGCTAAATCATTAACCGGATTTTTTATTTTTGCCGGTAAAAACGTCGAATTTAAAGAAGACTTTTGTGCCGGTAAAATTTAATTAGTAATGAGTTAGTTTTCTTCAGTGGTAATGATGGGACTTGTTTCCGCAGCGCATCCATTTTTTATAAGCATGACAGATATAAACCATAATGCAGCAAACAAATCGTTGAGGTAAGTGTACGAATTTTTTCAGATGATTTTGAGAAAACACTCAAAGCCGGTTGCAAGTGTAAAGTGGAATTATTAGCGCCGCCGATAAGGCGGCTATGGAAAAAATAGTGACTACTTATATTACCAGCCATTTGCAAATTAAGCTCGATGGCAAACCAGCATCGCTGGAATTTGCCGGCAGCAATACGTTGT
>CAVWGT010000011.1:0-24286 GCA_963754585.1 uncultured Chitinophagaceae bacterium | reverse complement strand
ATTTGTCCCAAAGGTAATGCAGCCCGGTTTAGAATAGAAAATAACCACGGTAAAATTATCAGTTTTTCTTAGCGTTTGAGGCCATTTCTTCAAAGTGGGCTTTAAGGCTGGCCAGGTCCGATCCAAAAAGTTTGTTAAATTCTGCTTGGCTCATAACAGTTTGAAAAGCCTGATGCTGATAAGAATCACAGGTGAAATGAATAATTACCTGCTGATGGTGAGCAATTCATAGTCACGGACCAACTGATTCGGAAATTGAAGTCATTTCATTTCACAGTGAATCGATCAGATCAACTATTTGATTTTGAGTAACTTATTCAAGCTCATGAAATTATCAGCCGCTAATCAACCTGCCACCAAAGCTGGCGCTCACGCCATCTGAATTCTCCAGTCTGTGTTCTGATTGTGTTCCAGTTCAATGTGCCATGTATTAGTTAAGTCATGGACACCTTTCATGGTGGATCCAGAACCTGCAGTTGTCAAGTAGGCGTGCCACGCCTATCATCCGGTCGAGAAAAAATGCCTGCGCGATTTTTGATTCAGTTTGACCAATGTGCGTTGGTGTACTTTATGAATAAAAAACGGCTGACTACTCCGCTCCGCTGAAGGCTCACTATTTTTTGTGCGCTGCTTGTAAGCACCGGATGCCAGTCTTGGCCAAGTGACTGGAAGTCTATAAAGGGTTTTTCGGCGGGCTGCTACGCATTATCGTTTTCCTTATTGCTTTAATAGATTACAATAACCCATACTATTTCATAAGTAGCATCACCTGATTTTGCCAGAGTTCTTCAATAGTGAAGATTTATCTATTTTAATTGACGGTTTCAAAATCGTATATTTCAAACTATCAATCGTAATCCCGGAAACGGATTTGATGGATAGTTTGGACATCGGATTTTCAGGAAAGAAAATATCGGTCATCACCGTTAAGCCATTATCAGCAAAGAGCTCAACGGAGGCAACATCTGCAATCAATGTCAGCGGAATATTGCTTTCTGTTCGCAAACCTTGGTGCAATGTGTTTTTCTCCAAAACCTTTCTCAAAATCGATCTTTACCTGATTTTGAACGGTCAATGTAATACTGATTTGCTGCTTTGTCATAACCAACAATAAGTTCATTACCTGCTTCATTGGCCAGCACAATTGAAAAATCGGCCGTGTTTTTAGTGGTTAAATCCAGCCGGAATAATCCGGTTTTATTCTTTGCCTTATCCGTCAGATCAAGCTGATTTTTCACCTTTACATTTTTCAGTGAAAATCCTGTGGTGTTCAAAACATCCAGCTCTTTAACCGGAACCGAAGTCAGGTAAATCTCTTTTCCAACCGTTTTTAAACCCAATTCACGGGCGATCGTATTGGCGCTTCGCCAGGGATCAGTCGGAACCTGATTGGCATATTGCCAGTTGCTCATCCAGCCCATCAGAATGTTGCGGTTGCCGGTATTGGAAAATGTAACTGCGGCATAATTGTCTGTTCCGTAGTCCAGCCATTTGGTTTCTTTTGAATTGGAAGTGAAGGTTTTACCGTCAAAATCTCCCAGGAAATACTGGCCGGCAGAACCTTTATTGGGCCCGCCCGGATTGATGTTTACGATCAGTACCCAGATGTCTTTTCCTTCGTGTTTGATCGGAAACAGATCAGGGCATTCCCACACGCCGCCATGGCCACCTTCATTAGCACCAAAATCGCTTTCACGCGTCCATGTTTTCAGGTCAGGAGAAGAGTAAAATGTGATCCGGTCTTTGGTTGCCAGCGTCATGATCCATTTTTTCTGAGGCTCAAACCACCTCACTTTCGGATCACGGAAATCGCTGATGCCCGGATTTGCAAGCACAGGATTCCCTTTGTATTTCGTCCAGGTTTTACCGTCGTCCAGGCTGTATGCGATACTCTGCGTTTCATGTTTTCCGGTCTTTTGCTTTTCCTGCACCGGATCATGATGCGTGAAAATGGCAACAAGTGCGTCTTTACCAAACCCGGCCGTATTGTTTTTGTCTACCACCGCACTTCCGGAAAAAATGTAACCCAGGCTGTCCGGATACAAAGCAATAGGCTGCTCTTTCCAGGAAATCATATCCTTACTCGTAGCATGTCCCCAATGCATGGGTCCCCAGATCTTGTCATCCGGATAGTACTGATAGAAAAGATGGTAAATCCCGTTGATGATAAACCATGCCATTCGGATCATTCATCCAGTTGGCTTTTGGCGTAAAGTGAAACTGCGGACGGTACTTTTCCTTAAAGTCCTGCGCAATCGCGAAGATCCTGACAATGTGAAATAAGAAACAGGCAAATAATTGATTTTTTTCATAAATAAATTGTTGGTTTGTCAGCAGGCAATCAGCTATTGGCACCCCGCTGATTGCGAAGAGCCAATAGCTAACAGCAACTTTTAAAATCCTGGATTCTGTTTGTAAAGACCTTTTGTAAAACTGATCTCACGCTGCGGAATAGGAAGATATTCGTCTCTGCCGGCAGTGAATTTTGCAGTCGCCAGAAACTGTCTTCTTGTTTTTTCCTTGTCAATGTACGCATTCAGCGTCTTTTCAGCAATTCCCCAGCGAACCAGATCAAAGAACCGTGGACTTTCGGTTGCAAATTCCAGCCTTCTTTCCCATTGCAGTGCTTTTCTTGCATAATCCTGCGTCCAGCCCGATGCGTATTCTTTGATGTTATATTTGGAAGGCAAGGTTCCGTCTGTTTTTTTCAACCGTCCTGTACTTGCCGCTGCGCGTCTTCTGATCTGATTGATCAGCGGAAGTGCCAGTGCCTGCTGTCCCAGTTCAATATAAGCTTCTGCCTGCATCAGAATTACATCGTCATAGCGGATGATATCAATGTTTTTAGACGAGCCAATAAAAGGACCTTCTTTGTGATAAGACGCACTCGTTGCCAGCTGTTGTTCTTTCATCGTATGGAAAAAACCATAAACGCCCGGGTCACGTATCCAGCTGTTGCTGAATGGTTTGGTTGCATCATATTTGTAAGGATGCCCATCAATACCAATGGTGTGGTCTACGCGCGGATCGACGGTTTCTGTATTGAAATCTACATTTTTATCATTGAACGTATCAAATAAGGGCAAGCCCGTTTGCATCGGTTTTGTAAGCATTTGCCAGATTCTGGCTTGGCTGGTGAAAGCCGCAGCATCCGTACTGAGGTGCTCCATGCGGATAATTCAGTCCCGTCACATAACTTAACCTGCCGGCAGCTGTACCGTCATTGATCGAATACTGGATGGCAAAAATCGATTCCGGACCATTTTCAGTTTCAGCGATAAAGTTTTCTGCAAAATCAGGCTGCAAGCTGTATTGTCCCGAGGCAATAACCTGCTGGGTGAGCGTAACCACTTCCTGTAATCTGGTTTTATTGATGTTTGTCACTTTGTGCGTTGTCATCCTGCTCATAAGCCTGATATAGTCTTAGTTTTGCAAGATAAGCAGCTGCCGATAGTTTATTTGCCCGGCCAACCTGGCTTTGTTTCTGAGGCAGATTGTCAATGGCAAACTGGAAATCTTCTCCGATTTTATTCCATAATTCGTCATTTTTATATCGACATTCGACTCTTTCAAAATATCCTCACTGCTCATCGTTTCAGTAATGTAAGGAATGTTTTTGAACAGCATTTTCAACATAAAATGTGAATGTCCGCGAAGGAAGCGCATTTCAGCCTCACGTGTTTTTTTTAAAGGGAATTCAGCCTCGGTTACCGCATTTAAACTGGCCAGCGCGGCATTGGCCCTGGAAATGGCTTTATAAAAATTCTCCCAGGTATACGGATGCATAAAGGTCAGATCCGGTCTTGTCAGATTATAATGTTCGTAAAAATCGATTTCCGCCACATCGGAAACACCGCCGCCACCTTTGTAGGCATCATCCGAGCGTACACTGCCATAAACCCACATGCTGGTCATCGGGCCAATCATTTCATCATTTCCAATGCCTGCATAAGCGGCCGTTACCAGCGATTCAGCAGCAGAAGCTGATTTAACATTGTCGGATGACAACAGCCCCTGTGGCTGATAGTCAAGGTAATCCTTGCAGGATGAAGTGATCATCAAACTGCCTGCCAGTACAAGGGAATATATATATTTATTTTTCATTGTTCGAAAGGATTAGAATGAAACATTTAGTCCAACAGTAAGTGTGCGCGGGATCGGAATGGCATTGATATCGGTGCGTTCAGGATCAGGACCAAGGAAACTTTTGGATTTGACAAGGAAAAGATTTTCTGCCATTACATAAATCCGGACACGTTGCAGCTTGATTTTTTCTGACAAAAGCTGAATTAAGCGCATAACCCAGCTGAACATTTCTCAGCTTGAAGTAAGAGGTATTTACGTTGAAATAATCCGAAGTCCGTGTTTCATTATTGGAGTCAGACAAAGAAAGTGCAGGAATCTTTGAACCGGTATTTGTTGTTGACCATGCGTCGAATACACCCGGTCCAACATTCTCACGGCCGCGGACGAAGTTGTTGTAAAATGTATACGAATCAAATCCTTTTCTGCCTGCAATACCTGAACCGAAAACAGACAAATCAAAGTTTTTATAAAACACTTCTACTTTCAGATTGTATTCAAATGCAGGCAAGGTAGTGCCAAAGAAAACACGGTCCAGATCATCAATTCTGCCATCTCCGTTGGTATCCACATAACGGATACGGCCCGGGCCAGCGCCGACCTGCGTCGGTGCGGCATCAACTTCCTGCTGATTTTGGAAAAGACCGTTGGTTTTATAACCGAACAGATCAAACTGCGAGTGTCCAAGGATCGTGTTCAGTACGTTTCCTGCGTAGGCAGCTCTTACTTCCTCTGGCAGTTCGGTAATTTTATCGCGGAAGCGGCTGATACCAGTCATGATGTTGTAGGTAAAATCGCCTTTTGGTTTGGCATAATATCCGAGCGAAAATTCAAAACCGCTGGTTGGATTTTGCAGCACCATTCACCACTTTCAACTGTCCTTCGCCAACGGCTGAAGCGATAGGAGGTGTGATCAGAATGTCGCTTGTTTTGCGGGTGAAATAATCGAACGAACCCTTGAATACTTCCGTCAAGAAATCCGAAATCCACACCGACGTTTGCTTCATTGGTACTTTCCCATTTCAAATTCGGATTTGCACCCTGGATCGAAACAATACCTGATGGAAGATTTCCTGTATTCGCACCATTCAGATCATAAGCCGTTCCGATGTTGTAATACTGATCAAAAAAGCTGTTGTGTCCGTTTGGAAACTGTGATTGTCTGCTGCCGTAACGCGTATCATACAAACCGAACCGTGCAAGATCTCCGATTTCCTGATTTCCGACACGGCCAACACCTGCTCGAAGTTTCAGGTTACTGATTTTTCTTAACATTTTTAAAGAAAGCCTCTCTGTCAATTCTCCATCCAACAGAAGCCGCCGGGAAAATACCATAGGCATTCTGGCTGCCAAAGCGTGAAGAACCATCGCGGCGGATCGTCACTGCGGCCAGGTATCGGTCAGAAAAACCATAGTCAACCCGGGCAAATTGTGACAATAAACGGCTTCCTGTTCCTGTTCCGGTTACGTTTGTATTACCTGTACCTGCATTGAGCACAAAATAATCCTTGGTTTGCACGCCAAATCCTTCTTTTCTTGCAATCTGGTTATCAAGCGTATTTTTGATTGCTTCAGTACCGATCAGAAATTTCAGATGATGCTTTCCAAGATCAAGGTTATAACTTGCCGTATTCGACCAGGTCAGACTTAAATATCGGTTTTCATCCAGTGTCAGACTGTTGCTGGTGCGTCCGAAAGATCCTTCTTCAAATGCCTGCTCAATATTTTTAAAACGGTAATTTGCATTATCAGCACCTAGACTTGTTTTCAAAAACAGATTTTTAATCGGCTGGATTTCGACAAAAACATTACCAAAAAGTGTCATCCGGTTGGTGTTATCCCATTTGTTGATATCCTGCATGTGAAGCGGATTGTTTCGGTCCGAATAACCCGAGCCGATCGCTCCGCCCCAGGTGCCGTCTTTTGCGTAAACCGGAATGGTTGGCGCGAGTGTCACAGCCAGACCGGGTGTGAGTGCGCCGCCAATATCGGTGGAAGCCAGCGTTTCATTGGAGGTAGCCAGCTGCACATTGGCACCGATTTTCAGTTTCTGATCAAAAGCGCTGGTCAAAGCGTTGATACGGCCGCTGATTTTTTCATAATCCGTAAAACGCAGCATACCGGTATTTTTGAAATACCCAAGGTTGACTTGCAGCGAAGAGGTTTTGTTTCCACCTGAAATCGTCAGTTCGTTGTTGGTAACAATTCCGGTTTTATACATTTCTTTTTGCCAGTCGGTATCACCGGCAGGCATGTTCGGGTTACCACCTACGAGAGGCTGAACCGTCACGCCATTTAAAACCGGATTTTTAAAATCCTTGTTCCAGTCAAATGCGTAAAGTGCACCGTAACCATCTTCGGGATTTGCACCGTCATTAACCGATGCTCTCCACAAGGCGCGGCCTCTGTCGACTGCATTCAGCATTTTGAACCGCGCATATTTTTCAGATTGTGCCGAAATACTGCTGTTAAAATCAATACTGATCTTGCCATTGGAATTTGCACCGTTTTTAGTCGTCACAATAATAACCCCGTTCGAAGCCCTTGATCCGTAAATTGAAGAAGACGAAGCATCTTTCAGAACCTGGATTGATTCAATCGAATTCGGGTTTAATCCCTGAAAAACTTCCGGTCTTTTTGTTGGTACACCGTCAATAATATAAAGCGGATCGGTATTTCCCAGCGTATTTGCTCCGCGGATCAGAATCCTTGAATTGGTACCGTTTGGCGAACCTGTTTTTTCAATATACAAACCCGGAACGCGTCCCTGCAAAGCCTGCATCGGATTTCCTGAACTGATATTTTTCAGCGGCGCCATATCAACAACCGCGATCGCTCCGGTCAGATCTTCTTTTTTGGAAGAGGTATAACCGACCACAACCACCTCGCCCAGATTTTTTGAATCGTATTGCAGCGTCACATCCAGTTTGGAGCTATTGCCAGCCGGCAAGTTCCTGAGCGATCATACCCACATAAGAAAATACCAGCGTCGCCGAAGAGGAAACCGAAATCGAATATTTTCCATCAACATCAGTGATCGCGCCGTTAGTCGTTCCTTTTTCAAGGATACTCACGCCCGGCAAGGTCAGGCCATCGGAAGCTTTGACGGTACCGGTCAGCGTACCTTTGTTTTGTGCCCAGGCAACTTGCATAGAGCACAGGATGGACAGTACCACCAAGCGTAGTTGTTTTTTCATAAAGTATAGATGTAATCGGTTAATTATTAAGAAAATTTTCAAGTTCGATATCGGAAATCTGAAGGAGTAGCACCCGATAAGTAGCAACCAATGCGCCTACCGCACAGGCATTTTTCAGTGCTGAGCGAAAGGAAGAACCTGCCAGATATATGTTTGAGAAACATAGCCAGAAATGAATCTCCGCTGCCGATCGTGTCCTGCACTTCCACTTCATATCCGCCCTGGCTTGTGAAACCATCCTGGTCAAGTACGACCGCTCCATTAGCACCAAGTGTCACACAAATCATTTGAGCTTGAATTCGTCATACCAGAAACTTCATCTGTGTCTGCGGATCCGGAAGGATTCCAAACCAGCTGCAAACGATGGTCAGCTCATGCTCATTGACTTTTACAATGTCCGCTTGTTGCCAGTAAATATTCTATCGTTGGGCGGTCAAGATGCGGAGGACGCAGATTCACGTCAAATACTTTCAGTCTGTGCTTCTTTCAGTAATTGAAAAAGCGTGTCTTTGGTCTGCTGATTTCTGACAGCCAAGCGTTCCGTATAAAAAAACATCGGATTTGGCCACTACTTCGTCCAACCTGGGATCCGGCTGAATATAATCCCAGGCAACGGGCTGCACAATTTTATAGGTTACTTCTGTTTTATCTGTAAGATTTACTTTTACAATACCAGTCAAATGCGTTGCTCCGATCTGGATAAATTCTGTTGAAAATCCTTTCCGGTTCAGATAATCCGTCAGCTCTACACCAAGATCATCGTTTCCCACACGGCTGATAAAGGTCGGGTTCATGCCAAAGTTTTTGAGATGAATGGCTACATTCATGGGCGCTCCGCCGGGTTGTTTGCCGGAAGGAAGCATATCCCACAAGCATTTCTCCAAAAATTACTTTAGAAGGTGTCATATTAACGGGTTGGATTAGTGTAAAATCATTGTTTTTTCAAGTCGCTCCAACGAGGTTCCTTTCGTTTCCGGCATCATGCGCCAGACGAAAATCAGCTGTAAAACCATCATGACTGCGAAGAATGAGAAGGTGATACCGCCGCCCAGATATTCGGAAATGATTGGAAATGAAAAGGCGACAACTGCGGCCATAAACCAGTGCGTAAAACTTCCCAGTGCCTGACCATTGGCACGTACTTCATTGGGGAAAATTTCTGAAATAAAAACCCAGATCACAGCGCCTTGTGAAAAAGCGAAAAAGGCGATGTAAACAAAAAGAAAAATAGGAACGCCTGAAAAATCCTGAATAAAAAATGCCCTTGCAACAAGTCTGAGTGTCATAATCAGTCCAACCGAGCCGATCAGCATCAGCGTGCGTCTTCCAAAACGGTCAATAAAATTGATTGCCAAAAGTGTAAAAGCAAAGTTGACAAAACCGATTCCTGCCGAGGAAAGAAACGCCGATTTTGTACCAAGTCCGGTCATTTCAAAAATGCGCGGACTGTAATAAATAATTGCATTGATGCCCGATACCTGATTAAAAATCGCAAACATAACGGCCAGCCCGACAGGTGTTTTGTATTTGGCTGAAAACAATTTTGCTTTTGGCTGACTTTGGGTATCAGCTGTACTTTTTAAAATATCGCGACAGCGTTTCTTCACTGGTTTCCGGATCGATCAATATCCAGTATCTGTCGTGCCTGCGTCCAGGTTGCCTTTTTTCATGACCAGCCAGCGCGGACTTTCCGGTACGTAAAGAATTGCCAAAAGGAAAATCAGTGAAGGAACTGCCTGTATACCCAGCATCCACCGCCAGGCATTTTCGCCCATATCCTGCATGAAGTAATTGGAAAAATAAGCGATCAGAATACCGAAAACCACGTTGAACTGAAAAAGGCCAACCATTTTTCCTCGTGACTTGGCAGGAGAAATTTCGGATATATACAACGGTGCAGCCACTGAGGAAGCGCCCACGCCAAGACCGCCCATAAACCGGAACAACAAAAACAAGTACCAGTCATTAGACAAGGCTGAACCCAGAGACGATACCAGGTATAATACAGCAATCCAGAATAAAGTTTTTTTCCGGCCAAGTCTGTCTGCCGGAATACCGCCGAGCATCGCGCCGATCACTGTGCCGATCAAAGCGATGGAAACGGTGAAGCCATGTTCAACGGCTGTGAGTTTCCATAAAATCTGGATGGCTTTTTCTGCTCCTGAGATCACCGCTGTGTCAAATCCAAAAAGAAAACCTCCCAGTGCCACAACGATTGACCAAACCAATACTTTGCTATTTTTCATTCGTAGTTCTGATTTTTTTATCAAAACTACTCCGTGAAGGTGCTATGAATAACTAAATAATATCTCAAAAAAGTTAAACTTTGATACAAGTATACCATTTATAGGTATACGTATCAAAATCAGCATTTTATAATAAATTCAAGGAAAAATTGTAGCACTCTTATTTCAATTTTGATACATCGGATTTAAAAATTGATACATGAAGTGATGTTACATTTTTTTAAATGGTACAATGCAGAGAAAGGATGATACAAAACTTGAACGGTTCAGGCGTTTTTATATTCCACAGGTGTCTGGTTATACCTGGCTTTAAAGGCCGTTGAGAAGTAAGTCGGTGAGGAGAAGCCCACGCTGTAAGCGATGTCCGCTACTGTAAGATCATTTCGTCTCAGTAAAAAACGTGCTTTGTTCAGACGTATCTGCTGGATATATTCATTCACACTGAAACCCAGAAGTGCTTTTACTTTTCGGTAAAGCTGCACGCGCGACATGCCCAGGTCCTTGGCGATATCTTCCACATTCAAGTTCGGAGTTTCCGTAACGCTCCTCGATGTAGGCAGTAAATTCTGTGACAAATTTCTTATCGAGTTTATTCGGATTGTTGACAGATGCAGTTTCGATCGGCAGCTCGCTCGTATAATGTTCACGAAGTATGGAGCGGTTTTGAAGCAGCGTTTTTATGGTTTCCTCGACAAATTTCAAATTGAATGGTTTTGTGATATACGCATCAACCCGGTCTGAATCCCTTCAATCTGCTGTTCGGTTGTATTTTTCGCAGTCAGTAAAATGATAGGAATATGCGAGGTGCGGAAATCTGATTTTAGTACGGATGCCACGTGCAGCCCATCCTTTCCAGGCAGCATTATATCACAAACGATCAGATCCGGAATTTGCTCAAATGCCATTTTTAAGCCTTCTTCGCCATCATTTGATTTAATGATCAGATAATTTTCCTGCAATTTTTGCTCCACCAGACGAATCAAATCTTCATTGTCTTCAATCAGCAGTACCGTTTGCTCATGATGCACAGCAGGTTTTGTTTCGGGAGTTTCTGTTATGTATTTTCTTCGTGTAATTCCATACTCCGAACAAGCGACATTTCATCTGTCGGCTCATTCCATATTTCATTTTCTTGAAAATGATTTTTTCCAAGCGGAAGTTCGATGGTAAATTTTGTTTCTTTCCCGTGCTCACTTTCAACCGAAATTGTTCCGTGATGCAGGTTAATCAGCTCTTTGGAAAGAGCCAGTCCTAAGTCCGGTACCCAGTGTTTTATAACTGCCTTCTCCCTGATAAAATACTTCGAAAACATGCTCAACTTCTGATTTGGTCATGCCGATGACCATTGTCTTCCACCGTAATTCTGATACTATGACCTGAAACAGGTTTTGACGTAAATGTATATACGTCCTTTGTCCGCTGTAAATTTAAAAGCATTGGAAAGCAGGTTGAAAATCACTTTATCAAGCATATTAGCATCAAACCAAACCATAATTTGCGGCTCGGAAGTAATCAGACGAAAATCAATTTTTCTTTTGACAGCCATTTTTTCAAACGACGCCATAATGTCTTTTAAAAACCCTACCAGATTTTGCTCGCTAGCCCGTGATCATGCATTTTGTGACCTTCGATTTTCCGGAAATCCATGAGCTGGTTAACCAGGCGAAGCAGCCGAAAGCATTTTTCCGGATCAGATTCAAGTTCCTGTTTAATAAGCGAATCCTTGATTTTTTCGTTGGCCAACAAATCCTCAACAGGTGCCAGAATCAAGGTCAGCGGCGTACGGAATTCATGCGAAATGTTGGTAAAAAATTTCAGTTTGGCTTCATGTTCAATCAGTTGCTTTGTCGGCCATCTGTGAAATCTGATCTTTTTGATCTGAAATTTCATGATTCTGCTTTTCCAGCCTTTTGTTGATTTTCCTGTTTTCCCGCAACGAATAAAAAGACAATAGCTCCGAAAAGTAAAGCCAGCGCAAGCGTGATGGAAATCGCGTAAATAATAATGGACTGATTTTCGGAAATGGCTCTCTGCTCTTCAATTTTTCGCTGTCTTCGTTCAATATCTTCCTGTTGGGCAATCACCTTCTCGATTTTGAAGCTTCATAATCCTGACATTGGACGAATCAATCAGCGTACTTTGCAGACGGTTTTCTCGTTTGAATGGCTGCTTTTGTAAAATATTAATAGCAGTACGAATAGATTCTTCGCCGCCAGTCGGGTAGATAATTGTGGCATTCAGAATATCTCTGTCAACCAGATCAATTCCTTCATTTTTACCATTTAAACCATCAACGCCGATAATTTTTATTCTTTTTTCAAGACCGAGTTTTTTGCAAATCTTGAAAGCACTGATTGCGCGCCGATCGTTTTGGCAATAGATAAAATCAATCAGACGATCACTTTTTAAAAGTCGCCGTCAACTCATTTTCGAAACGAATATTTGTCCCAGTCACCGTCCAGTTTGGCAACCAGCCGAATTCCGGGAAAACGGCCTATGGTTTCTATAAAACCTTTATGGCGATCAATATCAGCAGAAGATCCTGGCAGCTCGCTTATCTCTACAACATTACCTTTTCCTTTAAGATATCGTGTTTGCATAAATTCCGGCCGTCCTGCCCAACTTCAATATTTTCGGCGCCAACGTAAGCTGTATATTGATCCGACATAGTTCGGCGGTCAACGAATTATGATCGGGATACCTTTTTGATACGCTTTTTCAACAATGGGGGTAATCCTTTGGGCTTCGTTTGGTGAGACAATCAGCAAGTCCACATTTTGATCCATCAACTCCTGTATCTGTGTCAATTTGTTTCACACTTTGTCCAGCCGCATCTTTCATCAACGAAATTGATTTCCGGATGAAATGACAATTCCCGCTGCATATTTTCCTGCATGGTTTTGCGCCAGTTGTCCGAGCCTGTGCATTGGGAAAAACCGATGGTGAACTGCTTTGGCTGTTCCTTTGAACAGCCAAATATTACTAATAAAATAAAAAGTATTAACGCAGCAGATTTCAATTTTTTATTGTATTCATTCTAAATGTTGCAAAGGTTAAAAGTATCACAATTTATCGATCGAATCAAATGAGAGCTTAACTATTAGCACACTAACTTTATTGTGATCGCGCTGTTTAGTTGTCACTGCCGTTTCAATGAAATACAACGCACTCTAAAAGCATTTCGCCAAGAGTACTCTCAAACGAATTCAAAGACTTGGAAATGAATGGTTTAGTTGAAAGAGTCTTTCAAGCCGACCAAAAACATGTAATTACAGAAGTACGTTGCAACCGAAAATACAAAGATCCTAGGCCGCATCATTACAGCTTTAACTGGGGGTATGAACACAAAGGAGGCAAGACATCAAATTAAGTACAATGGGAAACAACATCAATCCACTTTTGCGTGGCCCGGATGATGGTTATGTGAGATTCCTGAGGCTGGAATGCATCGCCGTTACCAGAGTGCCGGAATGAAAAAAAGTACAAAATAAGGTTACAATGACGCCTTGTATTAAGACTACTTTTTAATATCTACGAAATGGGTTACATGATCAGCAAGGCCGCAACCGAAACCAAAAAGAGCGATACCAATGCAGAGATCACGACAATGAGCGCGGGTTTTTGCTGTTCGGCATCAAGAAAGGACGCAAAGACTGTAACATTGGTAGCGACAGGGAAAACCGAAACCAGAAAAAGCATTTTGTAATCATCATCTTCCAGGCTATTAAAAAGACGGTATTCTGCAAATATTAAAATCCCGATGATAAGCATGGCAGCCACTGTTCTGACACCAATTAATTTAAGGTAATAAGGTATTTTTATTTCGTTCATTGCAACACCGGCCAATTGAAAACCTACGATGAGCATACCTGCACATGAGACGGTCAGACTTACAAATTTCAATACACCCTCGATGGCATCAGGCGTCTGCATTCCTGCGGATTTTGCAGCAAGGCCTGCAACAAAGACATACAGAAAAGGTATTTTTATCACCTGCTTAAATGCTTCTCTGCTATCAAATTTGGTTTTGGCAACCTGAAAATAACCTATAGTATCTCCATAAAGCGCTGAACCTAAATAAATACAGATCAGCGTACTAACTTTATTTTCGCCAAATAATGCGCTCACGGTGGGAATACCAAAAAACGCGATGTTAAAAAATGAAAAAGACGCACTTAAAAGCAGCGGATCAAAGTCAGCAGCCAGTCGCTTTTGAGCCAGTTTGGCAACCTGCGCCATGCTCACTGCTAAAATCAAAGTAAATAATGGAAGAATGTACAGTTTTTCGGCTTCGGCATCCAGCATATTAAAGAAGACCAGAACCGGCAGCAAAAACTTAATCAGCGGCGTGCTGACATATTCTGGTTTAATGTTAAACTTTCTTTTTATGAAATAGCCTGCCGGAATCAAAGCTAAAATGGGTAAGAGCTCAGCGTATAACTTAAATAGTATTTTCACTTAAAATATTTTGGATAAGATGGTGGCTTAAATTACCAATCGTTTTTACATTGAACCAGACAGCATTTACATCAAAAAGAAGCCCGTTGGCCAAATGACCAAGCGCATAAAAATTTGAAACAGCTTTGCCTTTCTGCATAAGCAGCATGGTCTGGGTATTGATTTTGACTCCACCGGTTTCTTCGGGCTCGATAAGTCCGTTATGTGCAAGATTCTGGACTAATTCCGATTTCATATCTTTGACCGCTGAGGCAGGGCCAGTTGCATTAATAAGGTATTCAACCTTGTCAGATTTATTTTGATAAGAAAGGATGAATTTCTTATCTGATTTATCATAAGTGACATCATCAAGCGCTGATACAACGTGAAGCTGACCACTTTCAAATAATTTTTCAATACGCAACGCATTGACCATAGGCATGCAGTGGCGATTGATTGCCCAGTAATTTCCGAGCCACTTCTTAAATTTCAACCTGGCTGGCTGGTCAAGAAGATTCCAGATCGGAGAACTTTCATATCGTAAGGCGTAGGGAATATTGGTTAGCGCATCGCCTCCGGCTTCGGAACTGGCGATATCTTCTTTTAGGCATTCATGCGGAGTCTTGTTGTGACGGGCTTGGATTTTCCAGTCAATTTTCTTTCCTGAAAAATGCTCGGCCTCTTTGATAAAAAGCCGGAAAAGTTCACTCACAAACGGGCTTCGCAATTTTGTCCGCTGTATTTTATGAATGTTACTTAAGTTCAGATATTGACACTCGTAAGGCTCTGGTTTTTCAACCTGAACTCTGGGCAGAAGTCCGTCCAAAGAATAGAAGGTAATCTTTCCGCTGTGATCATTGTCTGCAAGTGTCATCAGCGCGTCAATGGCGCTAAGACTCGAACCCAATATGGCAACAGGCTCGTTTTTTGGCACATTTTCAATTATTTTAGAAGAGGGCCAGGGCGAATCAAAATAATTTTGATAATTAGCCAGCTCACCATATAGGTTGGAAACAGGAGTTCCCAGTGCTAGTACGAGGTAGTTAGAGATTATTTCATTTCCGTCCGAAAGCTTTATTTTAAAAGTATTTTTCAACTGAGACACTTCTGTTGCACTGGCCTGGACGAGTTTTACTTTCATGCCTTCTTTTCTTGCCAGTTCGAAATAATAATCGAATTGTTCCTGCAGGTAATCTCCATAAAGTCTGCGGGTAGTAAAGGCCTCATCCTGTCCCCGGTTATCCACCACCTCATGCTCCACACGTTTGTCATGTTCTTTTAGCCAGTCACTAAAATGCGTCGGTTCTGCGTGGTGAATGCCCATGAGCTGAGCCTGGGTATTGAGAATGTGACCGGGTTGCCGGGTGCCAAAAGCCAGTCCTTTTCCGACCTGCTGATTTTCTTCAATAATGTTGATAGAAACGTTTTGATGGATACCTGCGATACGTAATTGTAAGAATAGCTCAATAAATAAGGAGATTCCGCAGGCACCTCCGCCGATGATTGTAATGTTGGTAGAATTCACGTTTTTTGAGATGAGTGTTCAGTTAAGAAAACATCATTTTAAATAATCGTGCTAGTCTTAGGCGGGGATTTGAGTGAATAAGCACTGCTGAGATTCGAATTTTTATTATGGAGTGGCCATAATAAAAAGGATAGGGTCCATAATGATGAACACAAAAACTAGCCGGAGACCATAACAAGCTATGTCAAATACAGCTGTACTGGACTGCGGATTACACAATGATTGCTATGGAAAATTAGTATAAAGAATTGACAAATAGGGCATTATATCAATTCTTAATTTATTGAAGGCCAAATTCATAAAGTGGCTATTATGCGTTGTGATTTGATCAAAATCATGTTAGTCTTCCTAAAAAAATATTATTCCTTTGTATTGTTTAATTTCATTTTGCTTGAAGCATCATTATCATGTACTTTAAAAGCTTCTCTAGAGACTGGTAGTTAAAAAGAGCCAGAGATTTTAGATACAAATTACGATTAATAATTTTTAACAGGTTAATTTATGCAGACCAGTTCCGTGCTTAGTGAGGATGAATTCGTGATAAGGCTGGAGACAGCAGAAGAATGGGCTTTTTGAAATATACCGGCGCTGTTGGAAGACAATGTTCAGCCAGGCTTTTTCCAAAACCGGGTCGGTTGATTCAGCTAAGCAAATTGTTTAGGATGTCATTCTGGACTTTAATACCTCTTAAAAACACCGAATTTTTTACCAGGCGGTAGCGGTTACATAATGATCGGTTTTATTGCGGTAGCTTGAATAGTGGCATGAGCTAAGATGAAGATTGCTTGGCTTTACTAGATATAATTGAGGATGAAATAGAAAATATTTCCATTATTTGACTTCGGCCTTTCAGCAGGTTCTCACCAACCGATTTTATCTCATATGTGGCCGGAAGCTGAAGTATTTTAATCAGGTCCTGCGATACCAGCAGCTCAGCATCAAAATGGTTGCAAAGTCCCTGGATCCTTGCCGAGGTATTAAGGACATCGCCAGTGAAGATGATTTCCTTTTTGAGCGATCCGATTTCCCCGGCAGTCACCGTCCCAAAATGCAGCCCGGCTTTAAAAGCAGGTAAGATGCCGAACTTGTAATTGTACTTTTCGGCCTGATTCTCCAGGGCGCGTTTCATTGCGAAGAAGCATTCTATGCAATTGTTATTTTTTAAACCGTCTTTCAGTTTCCAGCTCACGATCATCTCATCACCTGCGTATTGATAGATCGTGCCTGCATAATCGATAACCGCAACTGACAGATCGAAGAAATACTCCCTTAACATCTCAAAGTATCTGACATGGCCAAGACTTTCCGCAATTGTAGTGGAAGACTTCATATCCAGGAACATAAATATCCTCTCTTCCTCTACCGGATGATGGTATTTACCCAAGAAAAAATTATTCAAAGTACCTGGTCCGATACTCTGGCTGAATTCAGCATAGAATTGTGTAATCACAATGATCGAAGCAATGTATAGCATAAGACCCACCGCAGCGTAGTCAGTGAAAAATGCCCAGGCTGGTGATATCATGTTTTCAAAAGAGTGCTCACTATGCATATTTATTGCATTCATCAACAACGTGAAAAAAAGAAAAATGATAACAATGATCAGATAAAGAAGGGATTTAAATACAATCTTTCTGGCAAAGCTCTTTTTAATAAACCACTTACTGAAATAACCAATCTCCAGAATGCCGGTAATTAGACCCATCATCAGGCCAGCAGCAGGGATGGCAAAAATATTAGCTGCAAATTTGTACCGATTGCCGGTAGAGGGATAGTGGTCCAGATCGCCAAGAATTCCTTTTTCCAGCACACAATAAATCAGGCTAAAAATAAACCACAACACTCCAAAAGGAATGACACGGGCAACATCTCTTTTGGTTTTGGGTGACAGCATAAATTGAGGGATTTTGGACGAGTCTCAAAAATAAGCCAAATTCTTAACTCCAAACATCTAATGGGAGAAAGTAATGTATTTAAACCGACCTTGTCACTACTGACAAGCATCTGCGGTATGGGGTTGAAAATGTCAAAGGTACGTTTCATAAATTTGATATTATCTGACATGGATACACCAAATCAATACACTTCATTAAAACCGCTTTTGGTATTTCTTGGATTCGTTTTTCGTTTTTTTAGTTTATATTCAGTTGGAAGCATGTTGAACTTGGCTTTAAATGATTTTGCAAAGTAGTTTGGAGCGGTAAAACCAGTCATGTACGATATTTGGGAAATACTCAAATCGCTGTTTTCCAGCAGTAACGCCGCTTTTTCAAGTTTAATGGAGCGAATGAATTCGATGGGCGTTTGGCCGCTCATTTCAAGTACTTTACTGTAAAGTGTTCCCCGGCTCATGCCGACATGTTTACTCAGATTTTCAACGCTCAGCTGAGCGGTGTGGAGATTGTCTTCAATGTAAGAGAGCATGTCTTTGAGCAGCTTCTCCTGGCTGGATTCAATTTGTGGTACATTGACCTGAAACTTGGATGTGCCGGGAATATACACCTTTCAACAGCCGGTTCAACAAGATCAGATTGTTGATCTTGGCATTCAGAATTTCGAAATTGAAAGGCTTGGTCAGATAATCATTGGCTCCTGAATTGAGTCCTTCAAGCTGCTGCTGCTCACCGGTAGATGCCGTAAGCAATATGATAGGAATATGTTTTGTCCTTTTGTCCGCTTTGATTTTTTGACTCAACGTAATGCCATCCATTTCCGGCATGGCGATATCACTGACGATCAGTTCCGGGTGATGGCTCAGCGTTTTTTGCCAGCCTTCTTTTCCGTTATTTGCTTCAATCACATGATAAAAAGGCATCAGGCTTTCTTTCAAGATAGTGCCTGAATTCTTCGTTATCTTCGATAATCAAAACACTGGACGGATCTTCAAGATTTGTTTTTTCCTTTTTACTAACAGCCATACCCTGATCGCAGGAAGGTGTTAAGAGTCTTTCGGAGTCCAGACTGCTCGACCGACAGAAAGCGGTTTTGCATTTGTCGAAACAGGAAGCTGGACTGTAAACGAGCTTCCCAAACCTGGCTGACTTTTAACCGTAATTGTTCCCTGATGCAACTGAACAAACTCCCGTACGATCGAAAGGCCAATTCCGCTTCCCTGATTCAGGATTGACAGATCCGTGTCGTCCTGAAAAAACCTATCAAAAATCTTTTCATGGTTGTCTTCCGTAATACCAACTCCGGTATCAGTAATTGAAATTGTGAGCCAGGATTTATCATCAGTAACATTTTGCTGGGAAATTTCCAGTTTTACTTCTCCACCTTTGGGTGTAAATTTAAATGCATTCGAAAGCAGATTGAAAAGTATCCGTTCCAGCTTTTCCGCATCAAAATCCATATACAGCACTGGAATGGCACTTTCAATTTTGAACTGAATGCCTTTTCTGAACGAAAGGTCGCTGAACTGCTCACAGGTATCCTTGATAAAAAGAATAGCGTCCTTCGTTTCGAGATTCAGTTTCACTTCCTGCTGCTGCATATTTTTTATATCCAGAAGCTGATCTACAAGATTGAGCAGTCTTTTTGCATTTCTTTTAATGGCCAAAACCGGTGAATTTAACTCGGTTGCTTTCGTTTTAACCAATAAATTCTCAGTAGGTGCCAGAATTAAGGAAATCGGTGTTCTGAGCTCATGACTTAAATTGGTAAGAAACTTGATTTTTTGTCTGTCGAGTTCTTTCGCTTGTTCAGCTTCCGCTTGTTTCTGTTGTTCTTTAAACTGCCTTTGAAGTTTTTGAATACCCCGGCGCCGCATCACAAATACAATAGCAATTGGCGCAAGAAGATAAAAAATGTAGGCGTAAATGGTCAGATAAAATGGCGGTTTTACATTCACAGCTACCGAGGTGGTCTGAGGATTCCAGTTGAATACCATCACTACTTGCCTGAACTTCAAACACATAATTGCCTGGGCTCAAATTGGTATAACTGGCAAAATTATTAAGGCCTGTTTCATTCCATTCGGGTTGCATACCCACAAGCCTGTGCCGGTAATGCATTTGTCTTGGATTGGTGTAGTCCAGTGCAGCATAACCGAGCGAAAAATTCTGTTTGTAGTCAAGATTGATCGTTTTGGCAACAGAGATGTCAGCATCTATAAAATTTGAATCTGCCGGCGTGATGCTCCGGTTACCAATCCGCAGATCTTTCAGGATGATCGGCGGCTATGTTTTTGCCATCAGGCAGACTGCGTGTATCGATGTAATTGAATCCGGCAATTCCACCAAAAAACAGAATATTGTCGGACGTGCGGATACCTGAGCCCAGTACAAATGTTTTATCCTGAATACCATTGTAAGAGCTATAATTGGTAAACTTTTTATTTTTCGGATCAAAAAAACTGATTCCCTGATTTGTACTTACCCAGATGCGGCCCTGCTCATCTTCCAGAACTTTATTGATAACATTGCTCGCCAGTCCTTCTTTTTCTCCGTAGGAAATAAATTTTTTTGATCAGCATATCGTACAGAGCCAGACCCTCACCGAATGTGCCCACCCAGATGTTTCCCTTTTTATCTTCCAAAATAGATGAGACGATATTACTTGGAAGATTACTGGATTGTTTATCAAGCAATATGGATTTTCGTTTGACCGGATCAAACAAAGCCAATCCGGTTCCATGTGAGGCTATCCAGATTTTTCCTCTGCTGTCCTGTAAAATGTCTCTGATATACCCATTTAGCGGAATCATGCGTTGGGATGCAGGAATTGCCAGATTGAAATACCGTTCAAATCGGTTTGTTTTCGGGTCAAATAGATGGACGCCACCGCCATTTGTTCCCACCCACAACTTGCCGGATTTGTCTTTTTCAAGACAGAAGATCTCATTATTATTCAGGCTTGAAGAATCTTTCCCACGGAGATACTGATTGTAGGCTCCCGTTTTTGGATTTAACTGGAATAGGCCGTCCTGAAAGGTTCCGATCCAAAGCTCATCCTTCGAAGTAAGTGCTAATGTCAGAATAGCCAATCCCGAAGCAGCATTTCTGTTTTTGGGATTGATGAGAAATTTTTTAAAAAGATTCCTTTCCCGATCATACAAATTCAGTCCACCGCCGTCTGTGCCAACAAACAGCTCCCCGGATGGACTCTCAGCGAACGAGGTGACAAATGGTGCACTCAAACCAAACGGATCATTGGTATAAGATCTTTTTAATCCAAAAATAGCCAGATTTTTGTCATACTTGTTGACGCCACCTTTGTAGGTTCCTAACCAGCAAATGCCTTGATTATCAATTAATATGCTGCGTACCGATTTGTTTGTTAAACTAAATTCTGTCCTGGCATCCGGGCCATACCGTTGAATGTTTCCGCTCCGGGTATCAAGAATATTAAGTCCTGCATCGGTGCCTATCCAGATATTGTGGTCATTTTCCAGTGTAATCGCAAAGACCATATTGGAGCTTAATGAATTTTTATTTCCGGATTCATACCGGATATGCTGTAATATCTGCCCACTCGAATTAAGCTTTATCACGCCGCTATATGTACCGATCCACACATTTCCAAGGTGATCTTCGATGATAGATTTTACAGTCCGGGAGCCCGTTTCATCAGGCAAAGCCTGAAGATAATTAATGTATTCGTTGTCCTTGCGCGAAGGGTCAATTCTGAACAAGACCGTTTTTTGTGCCAACCCAGACCCTTTGTTTTTTGTCTATTGCAACGCTAAGTATCAATCCTTTTGAAATCTCGTCAGGAACGTTGGGTATTGAAGAAAATGTGCTGATCAGGTGACTTTTTGCATCTACGTTAAGTAATCCGCTGGTGGTTCCTACCCACAATTTCCCTGTTGCATCACTGCTAATGGCTGTAACACTGTGCGGAGACGGTATGCTTAAAAAAGAATCTTTCCTTCTATCATAATAGTGAAGTCCGCCTTCAATGGTTCCAACCCAGATGCCACCCGTCCGGTCTTGATGCAAACTTGCAATATCATTGGATTTTAGTGAGGTTGAATCCTTTTTATTATGGCGGTATACCGTTACATCGGTACCGTCAAATTTGTTAAGACCATCATCCGTTGCAAACCACATCAGCCCATAACTGTCTTTTAAAATAGCTGTCACAGTATTGGACGACAACCCATCCATGGAGGTTATCGACGTGAATTTGGGTTCAGGACGCTGGGCCTTAGCTGCATGCGGAGCCAAAGCCATCATGACCAGTGAGAAGGCGAAGTGATATATAAAATAGATTGTTAAGCGCATTGATCCGATAGAATTAAAAACCCAGCCAGTGTTGAGACAATATATTAAATACGCCCATGAAAAATTGGAAAATATTTTTCCGTTAAGAACGGCAGGGCCATCAGAGCTTACTGCAACATTCCACATACGAAAAACGGTATTTTAATCCTAAAAATGCAAGTTTCTCCTTGAATACGGCATTTTTTTAGTGGATTTGAACATTTGTAGCGGTAAAATGAACAAATCTGCTCACAGTTGACATCACTGTAATGTTACATTTGTCGATAATTAATTAAATAATATCTGGGAAAAATCATGAACTGAGTTAATGTCATCAATCATGTTTATCATCGGTATTAACAAATTACCCTTCAATGAGCAAATCATATGATTGGGAATTTTGACACCAAAATAATGTCCAAATTTTATAATGTCAAATTGACACTAATTGATTACTGAAAGCCAAATGAAAGCGTTTGTGAAAACTTTATCTAAACCAAATTTTATGACATGTCAATACACCAATTGAAACATTTGCTGGAAAGTACTTTGATACTTCATAAACTGAATGACACACATTCAGTATGCACAACTCAATCAATTCGAAAACACTTAATCACTCATAACTTATGCAAGACTCTTTATTAAACCGTAATATGCTGGCAAGAGTCCTGGGGATCTCCGGCCTTCCTATATTGCTGCTGGGCGGGTTTTCTACCGAATCTTTTGCCAGCGGGACACTACCAATTAATCATGTCAACCGATCGAGTTCAATGTCTGTTGCAGATGTAGAGATCAGAGGTAAGGTGACTGGTGAAGACGGAACCGGGCTTCCCGGCGCTAGTATTCTGATCAAATCCACCACCCGTGGAACGATCACAGATACGGATGGAAATTTCAAACTTAATATCGCTGACGATGCCAATACAATTTTGGTTGTGTCGCTCGTCGGATATGTTTCACAGGAAGTCGTTGTCGGAACACAAAAAGTGGTCAACGTACTTTTGAAAGGGGACAACAAAGTTCTGGATGAAGTGGTGGTGGTAGGTTATGGTGTCCAGCGGAAAAGGGATGTGACCGGCTCGGTTGTTTCCGTTAGTGAAGCTACACTGAAAGAAGTACCTGCGCCAAACCTGATCAATCAGTTGAAAGGTCGTGCGGCCGGTGTTTCTATTATCAGTAATGGAAGTACGCCAGGTTCCCAGGGCCAGATTCGGATCAGGGGAAACCGGACGCTTACGACAAGTTCAGGTACTGCAGACAGCCAGGATGGCCCGCTTGTGGTCGTTGACGGAATACCTTTCGGTGGTTTGAATGACATCAATCCCGATGACATTTTAAGTCTGGAAGTGTTAAAAGATGCTTCTGCAACAGCTATTTATGGTTCCCGTGGGTCGGGAGGGGTAATTTTGGTAACGACCAAAAGAGGTAAGGTTGGAAAGCCGGTATTCAGCTATGACGGATATCACGGAGAAACCCGCGTAATGGGTAAGTTCAATGTCATGAACGGCCCTGAATACGCTCAGTTCAAACTGGATGCAGCCAAATACAACCGCACAAGCCCGGGAACATCCGGTTATGTGTTAACCCAAAAAGAACAGGAAGCACTTGATAAAGGCATATCAACCGACTGGCAGGATCTGATCTACAAGCCAGGTTTTATGTCTAATCACCAATTAGGTGTGCAGGGTGGAGCGAGACAACGCAGTATTCCTTAGGCCTTGGTTATTTCAATGAGACAGGTATCATTCCAAACCAGAATTTTCAGCGTTTCAATATCCGTGCAACCATCGACCAGCGTATTGGCAAACATGTAAAAATCGGGCTTAATACGTTAAACACATTGACATACCAGAACACACCTGGCGGTGGCGGAATACCTGGCGGACTTGTGCGATTGACGCCACTGGCATCGCCTTACAATGCGGATGGTACCGTTAACACATTTCCATCGGAAGGCTCCATCGATGCAGCCGGCGTGAGTCCGCTTACGATTTTGACTAAAAAAGATTCCTACCTGGGACGTACACGATCGCTGAGAACATTCAACAGTATTTACGCCGAGGTGAATATTTTACCAGGATTGAAATACCGGTTCAACGCAGGTTTGAATTTCAGCCAATCTAATTACAATGGCTACAATGGCCCGCTGACCTATTTCAATTCTGCCACTACGCAGGCGTCATCCAATGCTGAGATCAGTAACACAGAATATTGGGACGTGAACCTACAGCACTTGCTTTATTTCGATAAAACATTTGCAGGCAAGCATAAACTGGGCTTTACTGCGCTTTATGAGTATACCAAAAACCACTCGCTGGGCAGCCGTTTCACGGTGACTGGTGTACCTGCGGATTACATTAAAACATCTAACTTTTCGCTTGCATCGGGCCAGCCTGTTGCCAGTTCAGATTTTGGTAATTCGTTTTCTGAAACCGGTTTGTTATCGTACATGGGAAGACTTAATTATAGTTTTGCCGACAAATATTTGCTGACGATGACCCTTCGTAGAGACGGTTCTTCTACGTTGTCTCCTGGTAATCAGTATTTTAATTATCCGGCCATTGGCTTGGGATGGAACGTGATTGAGGAAAG
>CAVWGT010000010.1:0-6524 GCA_963754585.1 uncultured Chitinophagaceae bacterium | reverse complement strand
AGAACGGAGAACGCCGTGAAAACTCAAATCTGGATCGCTATTTTTTTTAAAAAATAATATTATGGACAAGTCTAAAAAAATCTAAAAATTGCTGCTATTGTGAACATTATTCTTTGCTTATTTATCTTAATGATTTTTTTAACGAAACGGAATACAGTGAATGCTCAAGCTGCCCCTCGGTAAGCTGCCGAACTTCAAGGTGTCAAAATACCTCTCCCAAGTGGCTTTCAGGTAGTTAGGATAGAAGGTGCCAACGGAGCACAATAGGAGAGATTGCATATAATCCAAAAACTGGGGATGTTAAAGTATTGAGTTGGTATAAGTTTAAGTAATTACGAGTAGGTTGTGTTTCATTTGTAAACACAACGTGTTTTCCGGAGACATCCACCTTACGAATAAATCCAAGCTTTAGAATACATTTTCATCTTCATATCTTTACTCAGCAACAGTATCCGCTGACGTAACACGGAATATCGCCACATTGTCAAGCCCGGACGTTAACGGACAATACATGAAACCTACACACTTTTCAATTATAAACACATCTTTTATGATTTGTAATCTTAAAAACTTCGCTAAATCGTCCATTTTAGCGTGTGCCTTACTGATTTTATCTGCATCCGCAATGGCGCAGGACGGAACAATCTATCCATTGCAAAGCACCTGCCGAGCCGAATGCCATACTGCTCGGCACCGGAGGTGTCGATAATCAGCCAGCATCTGAAACCTGGTTCCGCCAGTGGGGCGATCCTATGGCGCGGAACATTACCAAAGCAACCCTTACCCCCTTTCTTCCTAAACCAGGTACAGGCAAATGGCGCGGCCGTGATCGTGGCACCTGGTGGCGGCTTCCGGTGGCTTTCGATGGGCAACGAAGGATGGGAAGTTGCACAGGCACTTGCAGATAAAGGAATTGCCGCCTTTGTACTTAAGTACCGGCTTCACCCAACTCCAGAATCGCTCGATGACTTTAAAGCATGGATGAACCGCCCCCGCACGACACCTCCTGCCAATTCCGACACTTCGAAAACTGCAACCCCACCGCCCCGCTCCACAGATGGATTTGTCTAACCAGCTAGCAGACGCCGAGGCTGCCTATGCCATGATTCTGAAACGTGCCAAAGAATGGGGTGTAGATACCAGCAGAATAGGCATGATTGGCTTTTCGGCCGGCGCTGGTCTTACGATGCATTCAACACTTCACTCAAAGACCATGAAACTGGCTTTCATCGGTCCGATTTATGGCGGAATGGGCCCGGTAGAAGTGCCGAAGAATGCTCCTCCAATGTTCAATGTTATTGCCTCCGACGATTTTCTTTTCCGCGGCCAGTTTGGTGTGATTGAATCCTGGTACAAAGCGGGCATACCTGTCGAGTTTCACCTCTACCAGAACGGCGGCCACGGTTTCGGGCTTGGAAATCCTAACAGAACGAGTAACCGCTGGTTTGATGCATTCATGTACTGGTTGGAGGTTAACCGATTTCTCAAGGCCAAGCCATCTAAAGAAATTCAGTTGAAGAGCAATCAACTTGTTTTAAGTTATTCAATGACAAAATAATACTTGTCAATCGTGCGCGACCAATAAAAACAGGAAAGTTGTCAACATTATGACTTGTTGGTAAGATAGTTTTGTAAAACATTAAACAGACGAACAAAAAGGATTTGGTTGACGTATTGTACAATAACGACAATGCTGGCAATATTTGAAGATTATGCCTAGGCCCGGGTACCCACATTTGTCACGCAACTGGGAATTACTAAATTCATTTATTCGATTTTTTTGCAGGACCGGGTTATGATAAAAATGGCATTCCCGGCCCGCCGATTCGATTATTATCTAAAACCAATTCATTCTCTCCATGATTTTCTTCGCTCGAAAACCAAAGTCGTCCTCCATCTGAAATCTTATCACATGATAAACTACCCAATTCTTAAGCACCAAATGGATTGATCAATAAAAAGGCCACTTGAATAAAGATTCACCGTTTTAGTTTAAAAAAGACAAGCCACCAGGCGAATATCAGTTTCTACTTGGTTATAATCAATTCACATCCTTCCCAGCTCTCCAACTTCTCAATCATCGCCTGAACGGTCTGTTTACTGGCGTCGTTCGGTGATAACGGTAAAGCCTTGATAGCGAAGTCCAGTGCCTTTGCGTACTCGCCGTTGGCGGATAATCCTCTCGCCATACCCGTCAGCGTAATAAACTGATCCGGATTTTTAGTGTAATTAAACTGAAAAACTTCTAATGCAGTCTTCGGTTTCTTTGCGGCTATCAGCTGTCTGCCTAATTGCTGAAGCTGCACTGGATATGCCGAACGGCAACGCAGTTTTGATAACGGCCGTCGCCTCGTCGGCTCTTCCGAGCTTGTCGAGAAGTGCCGCCTTGGTCAATAGGGCGGGAAAAGAAGTCGGATCGCCGGGAAAGCCTGGGCTGTTGCAAGCGTCGCCCATTCGAGTCCTTTGTCCAATCGGTAATCGTTCTGTAAAGTCCAGCTCGCGGCGATGTTTAATCCCTGCGGGGTAAAACCCTGCGGATTCTGTGACTCGTCGATAAACGCATCGAATTGTTGTTTCAAATAATCCACTTCGATCCTGAAGGGTATCGATAACTTCTCCCATTGAAGCGAAACGACTGCCGAATTCGGCGGATTGAGCCAAAACTCGTATCGCAGATTCTCGACACTTTTTTCCAATCGGCTGCGGTTTTACTTTCACACGCAAGGCGTCATCTTTTTCGTCGTAAAAAAACGAGCCCCACGATCTGACCTTTTGCGAAAAAATAACGTGCTTTCCGACGAGTCATAAGCGATAAACAACCCGTATTTGCCTTTTGTAAAATTTGACCTTCGATTTTGACGTCGTCATCAAACTCGATGACCGTATTCTCATTTGCACCAGCCCGCCACGGCGCAAGGTTGCCGATTCCCGAATCCCTGGTCGACAAAGCCCTTGTGAACAATCCCGCCCCAAATTTTTCCTTCCCGTCCCTTTACAGCAGGGCGATGATACCTAATCGTAACCTCCGCCAAACCGACCTGCTCGGAAACGATGGCTTTTTTCGTGTACCCATTCGGAACCGCCGAATTATACGGCACCTGGGCAGACAACAATACGTAAGACAATAAAAAACCGATAAAACAGCATAATGATTTTTTCATATTTCTCTGATATAATTGATGTAAAAAAATACAGGACCTGTTCTGCCGGCTTTTATCTTCGATGAACTGGTGATGCTGGTAAGCATTTTACGAACAGGTTGACTAACATTACCGATAGCCGAAAAAACCCAGGTTTCATCGAAGTTCAAATGCGCACAAACTTCGATGAAACCTGGGTTTTTTCGGCTATTCGGTAATGTTAGTCAACCTGTTTACCAGCATCACCAGTTCATCAAAGATAAAAGCCACAACGGTCCTGTATTTTTTTACATCAATTATATCGAGAAATATGAAAAAATCATTATGCTGTTTTATCGGTTTTTTATTGTCTTACGTATTGTTGTCACACAGGTTCCCTATAATGCCGTGCTGCCAAATGGGTATACAAAAAAAGCAATCCTTTCCGAGCAGGTTGTTGGCTGAGGTTACTATTAGGTATCATCGCCCTGTAAATGGACGGGAAGGAAAAATTTGGGGCAGGGTTGTGCACAAGGGATTTATCGACCAGGGATTTGGAAATCGCAAACCTTCACCCTGGCGGGCAGGTGCCAATGAGAATACGGTGATTGAGTTTAATGACAATGTCAAAGTGGAAGGACAAATTTACAAAAAGGCAAATACGGGCTATTTTATTGCCTATGACTCGTTGGAAAGCACGTTAATATTTTCGCATAAATGCTCCGGATGGGGCTCTTTTTATGATGAAAAAGATGACGCCTTGCGTGTGAAAGTAAAACCGCAGCCATTGGAAAAAACCGTAGAGAACCTTCGATACGAATTTTGGGTCCGAATCGGCCAATTCCGCTGTCGCTTCTCTTCAATGGGAGAAGTTATCGATACCCTTCAGGATAGAAGTGGATTATTTGAAACAACAAATGGATGCGTTTATTAAAGAGTCACAGAATCCGCAGGGTTTTACCCCGCAGGGATTAAACATTGCTGCAGCGTGGTGCCTGCAAAATAATTATGGTTTGGACAAAGGACTGGAATGGGCAACCCTCCGCAACAACCCCAGGCTTTCCTGGAGATCCAACTTCTTTTCCCGCCCTATTGACGAAAAAGCGGAACTCCTTGATAAGGTTGGAAAGGCCGATGAGGCGGCAGCCGTGATCAAAACTGCTTTGCATTTCGGCCATGCCAGGGCAGCTACAGCAATTAGGCAGACAGCTGTTAGCTGCAAAGAAACCTAAGCCAGCATTAGAAGTTTTTCAATTTAACTACACTAAAAATCCTGATCAGTTTATTACACTAGGCCGTCACAAGGATATCAGCCAATGCTGAGTATGCAAAAGCGCTGGACAGCTGCCACTATCACAAACGATGCCAGCAAAGCGGCAGTTCAGGCAATGATTGAGAAGTTATATGGATTATAACCAAGTAGAAACTGATATTCGCCTGGTGGCTTGTCTTTTTTAAACTAAAACGGTGAATCTTTATTCAAGTGGCCTTTTTATTGATCAATCCAAAAATTCATGTACGTATCGGGTAGTTTATCATGTGATAGATTTCAGATGGAGGACGACTTTGGTTTTCGAGTATATTGGAGAGAATGAATTGGTTTTAGATAATAATCGAATCGGCGGGCCGGGAATGCCATTTTTATCATAACCCGGTCCTTGCAAAAAAATCGAATAAATGAATTTAGTAATTCCCAGTTGCGTGACAAATGTGGGTACCCGGGCCTAGGCATAATCTTCAAATATTGCCAGCATTGTCGTTATTGTACAATACGTCGACCAAATCCTTTTTGTTCGTCTGTTTAATGTTTTACAAAACTGTAGATTGGTAGATGTGACAACTTGTGTTTTTATTGGTCGCGCACGATTGACAAGTATTTATTTTGTCATTGAATAACTTAAAACAAGTTGATTACTTTTCAACGAATTTATTTAGATGCCACTTGGCCTTGAGAAACCGGTTAACCTCCAGCCAGTGAATGAACGCATCAAACCAGCGATTACTCGTTCTGTCGGGATTTCCCAGGCCAAAACCATGACCACCATTCTGGTAAAGGTGAAACTCAACCGGTCTGCCCGCTTTGAACCAGGATTGTATCAGACCTGTCTGGCCACCGAAAAGAAAGTCATCAGAGGCAATAACATTGAACATGGGAGGAGCATTTTTTGGCACCTCTACCGGTCCCATTCCACCATAAATAGGTCCAATGAAAGCCAGTTTCATCGTTTTTGAATGAAGTGTTGAATGCATAGTAAGACCGGCTCCAGCTGAAAAACCAATCATACCAATTCTGCTGGTATCTACACCCCACTCTTTAGAACGTTTCAGGATCATGGCGTAGGCTGCCTCAGCGTCCTCTAACTGGTTAGACAAATCCATTTGTGGCGGCCTTGGTGGTGTTGCATTTTTTGAAGTATCGGAAGAGGCCGGAGGAGCAGTGCGGGGGCGATTCATCCAGGCCTTAAAGTCATCGAGCGCCGGTGGAGTCGGCTGAAGTCTATATTTCAGCACAAAAGCGGCAATTCCCTTGTCTGCAAGTGCCTGCGCTACTTCCCAGCCTTCATTGCCCATCGAAAGCCATCGAAAGCCACCGCCCGGCGCAACGATCACCGCCGCGCCATTTCCATTTCCTGGTTTAGGTAGAAAAGGGGTAAGGGTCGCTACAGTAATGTTTCGTGCCATAGGATCGCCCCACTGGCGGAACCAGGATCTCTGAGGCTGGCTGATCATCGACACCGCCAGTGCCAAGCAGTATGGCATTTGGCTCTGGAGGAGCTGCTAAAGGATAAATTGTACCGTCTTGTGCCATTGCAGCTGCAGATAAAATAATAATAGGCACAAGCTAAAATGAATGATTTAAGCGAAGTTTAAAGATTACAAATCATAAAAGATGTGGTTATAATTGAAAAGTGTGTAAGTCTCATGTTTTGTCCGCTAACATGCCACTGACGATATGGCGATATTCCGTGTTATGTAAGCCGAGACTGTTGCTGAGTAAAGATAAGAAGATGAGAATGTATTCTAAAGCTCACATTATTCGTAAGGTGGATGTCTCCGGAAAACACGTTGTGTTTACAAATGAAACACAACCTACTCGTAATTACTTAAACTTATACCAACTCAAATCTTGACGTCCAGTTTTTTGGATTATATGCAATCTCTCCTATTATATATGTAACTACCTGAAAGCCACTTGGGAGAGGTATTTTGACACCTTGAAGTTCGGCAGCTTACGGCCTTTTTGAGCATTCGCTGTATTTGGTTTCGTTAAAAAAATCATTAAGATAAATAAGCAAAGAATAATGTTAGCAATAGCGGCAATTTTAGATTTTTTAGACTTGTCAGTAATATTATTTTTTAAAAAAATAGCGAAATCCAGATTTGAGTTTTAGCAGCATTCTCCAT
>CAVWGT010000009.1:0-27520 GCA_963754585.1 uncultured Chitinophagaceae bacterium | reverse complement strand
TAATCACCGTGCAGAGCTGATCGGCTCAGGCTCCTTTATTGAAGGAAGACAAAGTATGAATTTCTGGCGGCTGTCGCAGGTGGCCATCCTGAGATTATATTTTTGGATCTTCGATGTGCGCGTAATGGATCATAAATCTTCCACTATTGAGATTGGGAGCCACTATCCGCAGATCAGAATGATCGCTGCTTTGATCGCACAATGAAGCTGGGATTAAAAAATATATATGAGCAAAGAGCGTTGGCTGGGCATTGTCGAATTGAAAATAAATAAGCAGACATTATGTTCTTCCAAATCAGACTTTGTAAATAAAAAATGTAATCTCGCTGCTGTTTGATAATACTTTTATGCCGTCTAGCGGGCTTATTGCTTCAGCTAAAAAAAGCACCATGCCCCCTGACAATCTTAGCCTTAAAAAATCGGCAGATATAAAAAATGCAAAATCCGGATCGATCATTTATGTATGATGACGCGGCAACGGTGCTGACAGAGAATAATCCTACCCTGCCAAAATGACCTATACGGCAGGCTTTGGCAGAGTAAAATCTAAGAAAATACTGTATCATTGCCAGCCCGCCGGAATGCACAGGACCAGAATCTGAATTCAGCACAGGTGGGGTGCCAGGCATTCACCCTATTCTTACAGCTTTATAAAATGGAGAAATATCAAATTGCTATTGTCGATGACAGCCCCCTGGTTCGTATGCACCTAAGAATGCTGCTGGAGACCTGTAATTTCTCACTCGTTTTTGAAGCTAAAAATGGATATGATTGTCTGCAGAAGATGCAGGACTGTCAGATCATTCCACAGCTTATCATCAGCGATATTCAAATGCCTCTAATGGACGGATATCAAACAACCACAGCCATCAAAAAGACATGGCCCCTTGTAAAGGTGCTGATATTTTCAGCAGAAGACAGCCAGCATGCAGTCTTGATGGCCAAGGCACTTGGCGCAGATGATTTTGTCTCCAAATTAGGCGATATCAACGTTCAGATTCCAAAAGCAATCATGACGCTGTTGGCATAGACCTATTCGACAAAAAGGATTTAGAACATTTAACGCTTCCATAAGGTAATACTGCCAAGCTGCCGCATACTGGTAGTCAAAAGAAACTTCAGTGAAGATATTTTCCGGCCTAACGATTTTAAAAGCTGTCTAATCAATCTGAAGTGGATGCTATTAACAAGGTTGCTACATTTGTCCGCAGGCAGAAATAGGCAGATTTAAATTTTCAACCAAATTTGACGATCAGAAAACGAAATGCGCGGTGGGCCGTGGCTGTTTGAAGAATCTTTCAAAAGGATGGCAGTAGCACTTTTGAAGCTAGAGGCTGGGTGAGGACCGCAGCGGCTGGGCCCTGCGCTTGATGCGGGGCGTATCAGTAAATGCCGATCAAGTTTTAATAAATCTGATTTTCGTGAAAAGTCAAAGGTTTGCCAGAGCAGCAAAAACCGATCCGGCAGCTGGAAAAAGAGCTTCGGAAGGTAAAATCTAAACACCAGATATTAAAAAAGGCAGACACCTGGGTCCGTTCGCATTTTTTCCAGAGTTGAACCGAATGGTTCCGCTTTAATAGAAGCAAATCAAGGAATCATACCGGTTGCAAAGATGTGTAAAATGCCCGGTGAGACTGGGCTGGCTGTCGAAAATGTGATTGTTGGGATAACGCAACAGCTGAAAGCCTTTTTTTAAACGCTGAAAAAAGAGACGGTTTATGATCGCTAACTTAAAAATAAACAGTAGGGACTCAACCCTGGCAATTTTTGGATTTATTAAGGTGCGGCAGTCGCCGCTTTGGTATAATAGAAAAAGCAGGCACTATTCACCAGGATATTTGAGTCCTCCGGCCTTTGACGAAAAGCTACAAAACGAACAAAAAGCAGGGTGACAGCCTAGATCCGAGAAGTAAAGTCCAGTCCTTTATTTGATTGGTGTGCCTGAGCACATCGATTAAATAAAGGTTCCAAGGGGTCTGGGGAATGGAAGATTCCCCAGGAAGATGGAAAAAAATATTGCCTAGTAAATTCCTCCAACAAAAGGTTGCAATTCCACTCTAATCCTTTAAGTAATATAACACACACTAAAGCCGGTGATCTGGCATAGGTTATTGTTTAGACTTTAAATTGTTTAACTGTCACCAGGCCAGTATTGAATTATATTTGACCATTTTCAATTTTTGGCAAATGCAACTTTTATGGAGCGTACTTCCCGGATCCAGCGTGCAGGTTTTTTATCATTGGGCGTGATGATCCGGAATGGACCTTCGCCATTTTCAAGTGGCTGCCCGTCTTTTGTTGTGGCAAGCAAAATCACCTGGTCTGTAAATTCAGGATCAATTTCAGCCAGTGAATACAGGACTTCATATCCATCGGCAGCTGAGATCAGCAGATATTTTGCCAGGTTTTCACCGCGCAGCTTTGCTTCCGGTTGTAACGCCTGCTTTTTCCAGAAGCTCGATCAATGCAACACCCGAAAATTCATGCTCTTTGCCGTCCCGGTCTTTCACTTTATGGCTTACCTGTTTAAAGCTGGCCAGGTCTGCTAGTTTCAGCTCCAAAGGTGTTGTCACTTCCCCACTGATAGAAAGCGTTGCCGTATTTTGGGCCAGTGATGAAAATGTAAGCGACTAAAAATCAGCAACAGGCTAACTGCAATGCTACGCTTGGAAAATTTAGGTTCAGACATAATTTAAGGATTTAGAACAGGATGGGGATTGGAAAATGCAGGATTGGTAATAAAGGATGAATCGGTCAGCATACCTAGAAAGGCAGTCAAATCGGCTTTCTCATCTTTTGTCAGCGCCAGGTTCTTGCCACCGGTTTCATTGGAAATGTCTTGCAGAAAAGCGCTGAGCGTCGGGCTTTGCACAATGTGATCGCTATAATGGTCAAGGACCTGCTCGATGGTGGAAAACCGTCCATCGTGCATGTAAGGTGCGGTCAGCATGATATTGCGCAGGGTAGGGACGCGGAACCTTGCCCGGTCTGCAGCTTTGCCCGGTAAACTTGCTCTCTTCCCAAATCAGTGGCTATACTGTCCAGGCCATTATTATGAAAAAGCTCTTTGAATGTTTTAACCCCGCCATGGCAATGGCCGCAGTTGGCTCCTCTGATACCGCGCTTAGGGTCTGGGCCGCTTTCAAACAGTTGCAAGCCTCTGAGCTGCTGAGCAGTGGGCTGGTAGTTGCCAGCCAGATACTGATCATAGTCCGAACCGGCAGAAATCAGTGTCCGCTCAAATTGGGACAAGCGCTTTTAGGATTTTGTCTTCCGTAATCATGCTGCTTCCAAATGCTTTGGCAAAAAGCGGTGGATACAAACGTGGTGTTATTTAGCTTTCTCGGCCGATTCGCTTAGTGGTTGACCCATTTCGTGAGCATCTGTCAATGGGAAATTTGGCCTGATCTTCAAGGCCAGGTGAGCGCCCATCCCAGAAGAAATTGCGAACCCATAAGCAGATTAGCCAGCGACATGGAACTTCTGGCAGTTAGAGAACCGTCCGTGCCGGTGCTGAATGCTTTTCCATCTGTAAAAGCCAGTTTTTGCTGATGGCAGCTTTCACAGGATATGTTGTTATCCAGCCGATAAGGCTTTTTCATAAAACAGCAGCCGCCCCAGATAAACACCTTCTTTTGTAGTAGGATTATCGGCTGGAATGACGAACCGCGAGCCGAAATTCGCTGGATACTGCAAAACATAAGGCTGGGCATTTTTGCCCTGAAAAGACTTGGATGAGACCGCAAGAAATGAAAACAGCACAAACCAGGCTGGCTTTAAGCCAACCCTAGTTTATTTGCTAAAACCGTTTTCAACAAGTTTCTCATCAATGTAAATGCATCCTTAAAAATGACTGAACACCAGGTTCACAAAGAAATTGCGTCCGGCTTCCGGGAAACCTTCCACCAAGCTGTAATTGACATCAAAAACATTATTCAGTCCCGCTTCGGCAGAAATGAATTTATAGAGTTTCACCGATGCCTTGGCATTGACCAGCGTGTAAGCTTTTGCCTGGGTGCCATAGCTGGTGCTGTAACGATCACTGTTATGTTCGACGCTTGCCAGAATGTTGGCACGCTTCAAGAATGAATAATCAGCATATGCGAAAACCTTGTGCTCGGGAACATTGGTGAAAAGAATGGCCGGGTTGGTCTTGTTTTTTCTTTTGATAAAAGAATAGTTTGAACCAATGCTCAGCCCGGAAATGACCCGGTAATCCAAACCCGCTTCCGCACCATAGAACCTGCTTTTCCTGCATTTTGCAGCTGAAAACGTCCGGGCTGTACATTGTCAACCTGCTGAATGATGTCATTAATATTGCTGTTGAACACGCTCGCCTGCAGGCTGAGTTTGTCTGCAATTTTTCCTGAATAACTTAAATCAAAGTTGACGGCCGCTTCCGCGCCCAGGTCAGGATTGGGAATGGCCTGGCCCATCCGGTAGGAATAGCGGTCTTTAATGGTTGCAAACCGGGTTTTGCGGGCCACTGATCCTTTCAAGAATGGCTCGTGTTGATATCCCAAAACAGACCGATCTGCGCATTGACCGCATTGTTTTTGCTGTCTGCAAAATTGGTAATTTCTTTGGTTGTCGCGTTGTATTCCTGCGCTTTATCGCTGTTGCGGGCGTTAAAGCTCACGCCCTGGAATAACGGCCAGAGAAGGCGTAATCTGATAGGTGTTTTCAATGCCAACCGACAACGTATTATCAATGTAACCCTGCACCGGCTCGCCCAGATCATGCTCCCGGTGCACGTCCCGCTTGTACTGCACATTCAGCTTGAAAACATTGTTGGCCAATGCCCTGGACTCATATTCCGCATTGCCGCCAAAGGTGTAATCGTCGTAGAAACTTTGAAAAGCGTAAGGCCGGGTTTGTTTGGTGTAAGTTGTGTCGTCGTAGCTAAAAGCTGGTTTACAAACGTGTCGTAGTACAAGCGTGTCTTTACTTTGCTTTTTTCACCAACCGCCGTGTTGGAAATAAAATACAAGCTTTGCTTGTTCCACTTTGGCCATTGCCAGAAACGTGTCATGATCCTGGAATCGTCACCTACATAAGGCGGATTGCCTTTTTCTCCCTTTTGGTTGACATAACCGATCACATACTCGTCGGTCGCATTGGGCGTAAAACCTGCTTTCACGCTGAATTTAAGATCGTCCCGGTAAGCATTCGCCCGGTCATCGGTCTGCTGGTATTTTCTTGGTTTAAAATCCTTTGACAAAGGAAATGATTTCCTGTTTCAGCTGTGAAGCGCCAACCTGGTAGAAGAATTTGCCAAATCTGGATCCGGCATTTACATTCCACCGGTAACCATCACCACTGAAAACGCCCGCCCGGCCATTAATTTCGAATTTGCTGACCGGCTTGCGGGAAACCAGGTTAATAGCGCCTCCCATCGTGTTTGCCCCGTAAAGAATCGATGCAAAGCCTTTTGAAACATTAATTTCGGCCAGATCAAAGGTGGTAAACCGGCCCATATCCACATAACCGTCATAAGGAACGTAAACAGGAACGCCGTCAATGAAAACCGGCACCTGGCGCAGGTCAAATCCGCGCACGTAAACCACGGATTCATTTCTTGGGCCAACATTGGCAATGCTCACACCCGGCAGAATGTTAAGTGCATTGGAAAGATCGTTCGGTTGAATTTTTCTATCCGCTGATAGGAGAGCACATTGGTGCTATCCTTTCCGATATGCCCGAAATTCGTACTTCCCCGAGTTGGAAAGTCCTGCTGGCTGCTGCTGAATCCGAAGTTTGCTGTCCATGAGTCAGCATCGGACAGACAAAAAAGTTGTAATAGCAGAAGGGAATAGAAGTGTTTTCATTAAAATCGATATGTATTTGTTTACATATCGCAAATATAATACACTCCTTTTAGCTCGTCCACGCCTAATTTTAAAGATCAGATCACCGATAACAGCTCTTTTTCCGCTTTGGCAACTTCAAGAAGTTTTTCATCCAGCTTCTTGTAAGCTTCCATCACTTGTTTGCCAGTCTGTGTCATGAACAGCGCCGCCTCCGTGGGTCCCGCCTTTTTGCGTGATTACATAGGGGCTACTCCCACGTGTTCATGGCATCCACCATGCCCAGGCTTTTTTGTAAGAAAGTCCCATGGCACTTGCGGCCTTTGGAGATCGAACCCGTTTCGGCGATGTGTTCCAGAAGTTCATAACGGCCCGGGCCGAAAAACTTTATATCATCGATAAAAACCCAGTGCCGCACACGTATCTCAGTTTTTCGGTTCATATAATACTAATGCATAAAAATAATCCAGATCTGCAAAGCTAAATTCAAATCATTACAAATTTACATATCTGTAATCCCGCCGAAGTAAATTGGCTATCAACATTATAAACATAACTGCTTACGCAGCTCATTAAACCCAGATACTTTCCCAAGCGTTAAATTACCCGATTCTACGCAACATCTAATAAGATACCCAATTTAGGTAGCTTATAAATTTTATCTCTGGGCATTTCGGTTCATTGAATCTGTGGTTTAAAAAGAGACCCAATCCCTGGATTGAACCTATGGAAAATTGAAGAATACAGATTATGTTTATTAGAGTACCAGGATGACTACACATTATCGCGTTTGCCAGGCATGTTGGCTTAGCACAGTGGCCATAGGGAAGCAAAGGTTTAACAATATTGAAGTCAATTACCTTCAAAAGCCATAAAAACTCCTGAAGCACGTGATGACATAAATTATTAAAATATAGATTACCTTTGTTAACCAACTGGTTAGTTATTAATCATTTTACTGTATTATGACCACAGAAGACAATATACTTCATCATGCAAGTGCTATTTTTTACCGTAAAGGCCTTGCAGGTGCAAGGATGCAAGAGATTGCAGATCAAGCAGGGATAAATAAAGCCATGCTGCATTATTATTTCAAGACAAAGGAGCAGCTATTTGAAAAGATTTTCGGGCAGGCCTTTGAAGTTTTTGCAGGAAAGATCGTCGAAATATTAAGCGGTGATCTAAATCTCGAAGACATGATAACGGCCTATGTAAATCATACAATCGATTCCTTAACAGAGAACCCGGGTATTGCTGTTTTTGTGATCAATGAGCTCAGCTATAATCCTGCGCGGATAACCCAGCTGTTTTCAGGAAAGCAGAAGATCAATCTGGGTAATTTCAACGAGCTGGTAGAAAAAAAGACGCAGGGAAAAACGGACGCAGAGGCTTTGTTTATAGATATGGTAGCGCTGTGTGTATACCCGTTTGTCATGGCTCCGGTGTTCACCAAATTACTACATAAAACAGACCAGCAGTATAAAGATCTGCTTCAATCCAGGAAGGCGCATGTGATCAACCAGATGCTCAGCAGGCTATCATAACTTTAATTAAAGAACGATGCAAACCCCTAAGAAAACCCAGTATATAAGCATGGCAGTTGCTGTGCTATTTATTACAATTGCCTGTATTCAAGGTTATCGTAGTATTGGTTTACCCCCTGTCATTATTGTCGGCGGCTCTGGCGTTATCGGCTTTATGATGTGGTACAGAACGTATCTGAAGTATCCGGTTGATCCTAAAATTATACTGCCATTATTCCTGCTTACCGTAGCCGCGTTAGAAATACATATGTGTGAGGAGTACCTGACTGGTTTCGGTCCATCCATGAGCCGCTTGTTCAATATTACCTGGACTGAAAAGGGTTTCCTGTTGATATTTGCATTCATCGGCCCAGTTCTGTATACCATGACCGCTCTTGGCTTGTATTACCGAGTCCCTGTAGCGGGCTTTATTGCCTGGTTTATTTTTATCGGACCGGGCGTAGCTGAATTTACACATTTTATTTTTCCGCTGCTCAAACCGGATATTTTGCCGGATGTAACCCAAAGCTTGTCCCAGAAAGTAAAAGGAGTTTATGTATCCGGTATGCATAATTACTGGCTGACAGCCACGGGTCGTTATTACTTTTCAGGCATGTATACTGCGATCCTGCCTATGGTGCCTGGCATCTGGGCAATCCGTACCATGATCAAAGCGGCCAGAAAAGATGTGGAATCTTAGATTTGGTTGTGTCATTTCCACGGTTTGCAAAAAATAATTAAATGTTGATTAAAAAGACAGTGGTTATAAGTACTTAAAACGGTGACTTATAAAATCAATTATTAAGAAATGCCATGATGTGATTATTGATTTCTGTTCGTTGCTCATTACTAGCATCATTATCCGTCTTTGCTTACTTGGTATTTTCTAACTTGATTATTTTCATTTTCAATCTTGTCTGCTGCTCAGAGCTGGAACCTGGTTAACGTTTACTGCGTGCAGTTCATGGAAAAGTTGAAGCGGAAATGCTTTTGAGACTTTATGCATGAAGCATATTTCTCAGATTAAGAAGGCAATTGGGACCGCGGACGTATATAGTCAAGTTTCAGAATTGGCGCTACCAGCCAAAGATCAAGACCGAAAAAGGGAACCCAAATAGATGTACTGATTAATAGAAATGATTCCTGCACCAATATATGTGAAATCAGGTTCTGGGCATATCCTTTTGAGATCAGTAAGGCATACGCTCTAGAAGAGCAAACTCAGCGTATTGCAACAAAATACAAAATCCGGAAAAACGCTTTTCCTGACACTGTTAACTACTTATGGCGTAAAAGACAAAACGAATTATCCGGGTCTAGTTTAAAAAGAATAAACCTTGGACGCCCTGTTTGACTAAAATAACAATATTAACTACATATTATTTTTGAAGCGTACTTCAAGTTGCGCGGCATAGCTGACCGGCCCAAAAGCAACAAGAATATTTTATGCTTTGCTTTTGCCTTAAGATCAGAAACCAGAAGTAGTTATTGATCTTAACGCTCAACTCCGCAGATTCGTCCAAGCCGATCAGAAACTGCTCGATATTGTGACCTGTACAAATACATCTTCATTGTCACAGGCCTGCTCTTTGATGCCCTGTAATTTTAGCGCCCGTATCAAATTGTTTTGCAAGCATTTGAAAAGATAGTTTTTCACTGAAACCCGGACCACCAAGTCTTTCCCGTTTTTCCAGGAATTCAAGAAACAAATCCTGGATTACGTCCCCGATCAGGAAACGATCTTTGGTAAATTTGCTTCCATAATGCAGCATGGGCCGAAAATAGCGCAGAAAGCAGAACGTTCAATGAGCGATTATCACCACTTTTCAGCAGCGCCCAGACCATCGTGTCGGGCATCGAGTCGTGCATATTAACCGCTTTCTGCATTTTAATATTTAGATCTTATAGCTCGCTTCGAATGCCAGAAAATTAATTCATTTAGTACACTTTCTTAAATTTACTTTCATATATTGTAATTATTCTAGTATTAATTGTCATTTTCGCAGTTAATATAAATTTTGCAATACAAAAGAATATTTTGGCGCGTTGTCTGATCTTGAACCAGGTTGACTATTTCAGTGCTGTAAAAGCCGAAGAAATAAAATAAGTCTATAATTTCTAAACACACATTTGATCCAGTATCCACAATTGCTGAATGCACATTTGCGCAAGCTGCGGCGGACCAGATCTTTCACATACGGATATAAATGTCTAATCCTTGCATCATAATTAAAAACATGAAGCCATGAAAAAAGTAAAGCATCAGATACAAAACCATGGCAACCAGGCAATGCGCCGGCAAATGCGGAAATTAACCAGCACAAAACCTTGCGGCCGGTGCCGGGCCGTTACCTGCTGTCAGGCTCAGCCAAAAACAAGGCTGTTTGGTCTTTGGGGATCTTTCTAAAAATAAAAGATGTCAATCCATCATACACTTTCATCTACATGCAGTTCCGCAACTTGAAAAAGAGGTCAATTGCGCTTGTAAATACACAGCTTTTTCTATTAATATAAAACCAATCATAATGAAAAGAATCACTACTCTGGGCTTAGCAGCTGCGATTTACCTTTTTCACTTTTCTGCATTTTCCCAGAACGAAGATCCGCTAAAAGCAGGCGACGAATATCGCAGTTACATCAACTGAAAGCGGTAAGGTTAAAGGATATTTGCATAATAACATCTTTACCTTCAAGGGAATACCCTATGCTACATCAGAACGTTTTACAGCGCCCCAAAAGCCGGCCCCCTGGTCTGTTACGCGCAGCTCGATGAGCTATGGGCCGGTGTGCCCTACCGATCCTACCACGACAGTTAACGATGCTTTCGAATTTGCTTTCAATCATAATTTGGGTTACGCCAATGAACATTGCCAAACGCTTAATGTGTGGACACAGAAATTAAACGATGGCAAAAAGCGCCCGGTAATGGTCTGGCTGCATGGTGGGGGTTTCACGGCCGGCTCATCCATCGAGCTACCGTCTTACGATGGCGAGAACCTGGCAAAAAAAGGCGACGTAGTGTTAGTATCGATCAATCATCGGCTGAATATTCTGGGATTTTTGGACCTTTCCGCTTATGGTGACAAATACAAAAATTCCGGTAATGCAGGTTTGGCCGACATTGTTGCTGCCCTGCAATGGGTGAAACAAAATATAGACCAATTCGGTGGTGACCCTGATAATGTGACCATCTTCGGTCAGTCGGGCGGCGGCGGAAAAGTCACTTGTATGATGAACACCCCTGTGGCGAAGGGTTTATTTCACAAAGCAATTGTAGAAAGCGGCAGCTATGTTACTTCATTTACCGAAAAGGCCGTGTCGCAGCGTTTGGCAGCAGCCTTAATGCAGCAGCTGCATCTTGCAGCCTTCTCAGGTTGACTCACTTCAAAAGATACCCTATGACCAATTGAATGCTGCCAGTAAAAAGGCGCTTAAAAAGGTAAACGAAGAATTAAAAAAAGAAGGTAAACCGGGCAATGTGGGCTGGAACGCTGTGCTGGATGGTGAAATGTTCCCAAATCAACCTTCGGATGCTGCTGCAATGGAACTTTCAAAAACCATCCCTTTACTGGTCGGCACAACAAAAAATGAATTTGCCGCATTTGCACCCACGCCCAAAAATCTGACCATGCAGGATATGAAAACCACCCTGCAAAAAAAATACGGCGATAAAACAGAGGCCTATATATCCGCTGTAAAGAAGGCTTATCCCAACACCAGTAAGCCTTCCGAATACAATGATATAGAGTTTGGTTTTCGGACCATGGCTATCAAACAAGCTGATCAAAAGTCAGGCATCAACGGTGCTGCGCCAGTATTTATGTATCTTTTTACCTGGCAATCGCCCGTCAATGGTGGGATGTATAAAGCCATGCACTGCATGGATATCGCTTTTCAGTTTGATAACATTAACCGTTGTCAGGAGATGACCGGTGGTGGCAGCGATGCCTACGCCCTTGCTTCCAGGATGAGCAGCGCATGGATCAATTTCGCACGGACTGGCAATCCCAATGCTTCTGGTTTGCCCAAATGGCCTGCCTATACCGCTGCCGGTGGTGCTACGATGATCTTCGATGTAAAATGCGAAGTGCGTGATCATCCCGATGCGGATCTTCTCAAAGTTGTCTCGCTGGCTAAATAAATTTAAATGAAGATGATAAAATTATATTTTTTACTGAGCATTCTGATGCTCAGTGGCCTGTACACTTATGGGTCAAAGGTTGACACCGTCCAGGTGCACAGCGCCGCGATGAACAAGACCTACAAAGCAGCCATTGTTCTGCCGGATAGCTACGCCAAAAGCAAAAAGGATTTCCCGGTATTATACTTGCTTCATGGAGGATATGGCCACTTCGACGACTGGCTGCGTAAAACGCCTGATCCTATGCTGGTTAAGAACCTTGCAGACCAGTATAATATCATTATTGTGATGCCTGAGGGCGAAATATTCAGTTATTATATCGACAGCCCGGTTGATGCTGGCAGCAAATTTGAAACTTATACTGTTAAAGAAGTAATTCCATTTATAGACAGTAAGTACCGCACGGTCAAGGATAAAAAGGGCCGCCTGATCACAGGTTTGTCCATGGGTGGTTATGGCGCGCTTTATCTTTCCAGCAGACATCCGGATCAATTTGCTGCGGCAGGCGCGATGAGCGGGGCTTTGGATCCGAATATGACGACCTGGAATCTTTCGCCCGAGCGGTTTAAAGGCCTCACCACGTTTCTTGAAAAAACCTTTGGTCCGATGACACCTGATAATTATCTGCCTTATTCTGTCGTCAACATGGCCGATCAGATTCGCCGAAACGGGCTGCCGCTGGTGCTCGATATCGGGGTGGAAGATTTTTTGCTGGAACCTAACCGGGAATTACACCGGCGACTGGTCTACAATCACACACCACACGACTATACAGAGCGCCCTGGCGGTCATACCTGGGACTTTTGGCAGGCAGCATTGCCCAGCCAGTTACTGTTTTTTAGTAAAGTCTTGAAAGTCAATAATACGGCAGTTCAATAATTTAGGTTTTAGAAAAAAATCAGATGCTGTCACTGCTTGGCTTTTTAACCATCTGCGTTTTTTTAGGATTGATCCTGACAAGGCGCTTGTCTGTACTGCTTTCGCTGATACTGGTGCCCGTTACATGCGCATTGATCGCAGGCTTCGGGCCAAAAGAGGTAGGGGATATGTTGTTGGGCGGGATCAAACAAGTTGCCCCTACCGGCATCCTGCTGATCTTTGCCGTGCTATATTTCAGCGTGATGATAGACACCGGGCTTTTCGATCCGGTAATAGCCTTTATTATCCGCTTCGCAAAAGGCGACCCGCTCAAAATCACGCTGGGCACCGCCATTTTGACGATGCTGGTTCACCTTGATGGGGATGGCACTGCCACCTTTATGATCACTGTCACCGCCTTGTTTCCGGTTTATAAAAAATTGGGAATGAACAAATTGATACTTCCTTGTATCGTCGCGCTGAGTGCAGGGGTCATGCACCTGGTGCCCTGGTCGGGCACAGTGGCAAGAGCTTTGAATGTCATGAACACTGATCCGGCGCATCTGATCATTCCTATCCTGCCGGCCATGATTGGCGGAATCCTCTGGGTAGTTTTTGTAGCATTTTGGCTTGGTAAAAAGGAACGTAAAAGATTGGGCGTTGTAGAGCTGGATTACGATCATCACCAGCAGCTTTCTGTTGAACAGAAAGAAAGCCGCCGGCCTGGTTTGTTTTGGCTGAATGCTGCTATGACGATTATTTTGATCGCAGCGCTGATCTTGTCACTGGCTCCGCCGCCAGCGCTATTCATCATTGGTTTTGCCGTGGCGATTTTAATCAACTATCCATCACAGGCCGATCAGAAGAAAAGGATTCAGGCGCATGCTGCCAACGTATTTTCGGTTTCCATCATCGTTTTTGCGGCCGGCGTATTTTCAGGCATTTTGACAGGAACCAAAATGATCGATGCGATGGCATTGTCGATGGTTTCGATGATCCCGACCCAGCACGCAGCTTACCTGCCGGCATTGGTTGGCGTTACCAGCATGCCATTAAGTTTGGTTTTTACACCGGACGCTTATTATTTTGGTGTGATCCCTGTTTTAAAGACAACCGCTGCCCATTACGGGTTAGATCCGATAGAAATTGGCAGGGCGGCAATTTTAGGGCAAATGACCACCGGTTTCCCTTTAAGCCCATTGACTGCGTCCACTTTTGTCTTAATTGGATTATCAGAAGTAGAACTGGCAGACCATCAGAAGTTTACCTTCAAATGGGCCTTCGGCACGAGCATCATCATGACTTTGATAGCATTAGCATCAGGGGCAATAAGCATATTATGACACAAAAAAATAAAGTCCGTATTGGTTGCGGCGCAGGCTTTTCAGGCGACAGGCTCGAGCCTGCCGTGATCCTGGCCGAAAAGGGTGATCTGGATTACCTTGTGCTCGAATGCCTCGCAGAACGGACCATTGCATTAGCCCAGAAAAGAAAAGCATCAGACCCTTCACAGGGTTATGATCCGCTGCTGGAGCGCCGGATAGAATTACTGCTACCGCTGCTCAAACAAAATAAGATACGGCTCATTACCAATATGGGTGCTGCAAACCCGCTGGCAGCAGCAGGTAAGATCATTGACATAGCAAAGAGGCTGGGAATTTCCATTAAAGTAGCCGCGGTAATCGGGGATGATGTCTTAGAGCACATCAGTGGCAATGAGCTTGCCATCGAAACTGCAAATCCGATTTCCAGCTCAGGGCAGACCCTGTCAGCCAATGCTTATTTAGGTGCGGACGCTATTTTACCTGCCCTGGAAACAGGCGCTGATATAATCATCACCGGGCGGGTGGCTGATCCATCCCTGTTTGTAGCGCCGCTGGTTTATGAGTTCGGATGGTCGCTGGATGATGCTGACATAATCGCCAAAGGGACTGTGATCGGACACCTGATGGAATGCGCAGGACAGATCACAGGTGGTTATTTTGCCGATCCGGTCAAAAAGCCGGTCGAAAATATGAGTACACTAGGCCACCCCTTTGCAGAGGTTTATGCCGATGGCAGCGCGGTTATCGGGAAGGTAGATGGAACAGGAGGCACTATAACGCTGGCTACGGCTAAAGAGCAGCTGCTTTACGAGGTAACAAACCCATATCAATACATGACGCCCGATGTTTGTGCCGATTTCACCACTGTGTTTTTAAAACAGGATGGGAAAGATCGTATTCAAGTCACTGGCGGCAGTGGCAGCAGAAAGCCGCCGACATTAAAGGTCAGCATTGGGTATAAGGCAGGCTTTATAGGCGAAGGCGAGATTACTTTCGCGGGGCCAAATGCATTGCAAAGAGCACGTCTGGCAGGCGAAATAATGCAGCAGCGGTTAAGCAATCAATTTGATGGGTTAAGGATTGACTACATAGGTCATACATCGGTACACCCCGAGCCACTTGACCATGATTATAAACCATATGAAGTCAGATTACGCGTGGCGGGCAAGGCTGCAACTGCTGATCGGGCAGCTATTATAGGTCAGGAAGTCGAAGCTTTGTATACCAATGGCCCGGCCGGTGGCGGAGGGGTGCGTAAGTATCTAAATGAGATCATTGGCATTGTGTCAATTCTGATGGACCGAAACACACCCAAGTCATCTATAATTCTAAAAGCATATGAGCATTAAACTCTATAAGATCGCCCATAGCCGCGCGGGAGACAAGGGCAATACGTTGATTTTATCCTTGATTCCTTATGAAGAAAACGATTATGAGCTGCTGTGCAAGTTGGTAACTGCCGAAAAAGTAAAGGAACATTTCAAGGAGATCATACACGGCCAAATCCTAAGATACGAACTGCCAAATATTTCGGCCTTACAGTTTGTATGTGACCAGGCTCTGGCAGGCGGGGTTACCACTTCATTGGTCATGGACGCGCACGGAAAAACTTTAAGCTACGCCTTGCTGGAAATGTGCATTGAATGGCCTGCGGGTTAAATTTGCAAAAGCCTTCTAACAAGCCGCAAAGGGTTTGACCGGCAATATGAAAAGGTCCATAGGCTCAAACACGAACCGGGTGCCCCTCTTTTTGAAGCTGATTTTCTTGACCTGTAACCGGATCAACACCCATAAGAATCAAAGACAAGTGCCGGGTAAGGTGTTAATGCAACTGCTGATCTCAAAGGCCTGAAAATTACGGGATACTTGTTGCGCGTAAAAAGCGGCTCGTATTGACTCCAGGTGTTTCATAATGCCAGCAAACCTGGTCTGTCGTCCACTCAGCGTATGCCGCTCTCTGCCAAAGCCAGTCTTTGGAACAATCGCGGATCTGTGTCCTGGGTGTTTTCAGCAGGCATCCAGGTTTGATTATTTTTTGCCTTATGGGCAAAGCAGTCACCGGGATTATATTCCGGATTTCATGCATCATTCCATTGCAGCAATACAAACTGCCGAGCTTTGAGACAATTGACCAGCATTTGTTAGTCGAAGAAATAAACGGTTTGACAAAATGTAACTTGCTTTTACATTTTCAATTATCTGACCGCAGGCAATGACTTACCAGCTTGAATACTTTTTTGGTTTGGCACCAATATGCTGCTCAAAAACTCTTGAGAAATGGCTCAGGTTTGTGAATCCCATCTGATAACCAACCTCAGAAACCGTCAGCCGTTTCTCCCTGAGCATTTGGGCTGCTTTATGCATTCGTGCCGACTGATAATACTCAAAGACCCCCTTACCGAATGTTTGCTTAAAAAGCTTTCGTAGCTTGGGTTCGCTCATGGCTGCTTCCCGGGCCAGTGCCGCGATATTTGGTGGTTGGTCAAAACGTGACTGTAAATGGGCCTTAACCGCATAAATGGCTTTAATATCATTGATATGCATAGTGCTGATCGGCACAGCCTGGCGCTGCATCAGTATTGTGAAGATGTAGCATAAGAGTTCTTTACATTTCAATTTATAGTATTGGCTTTCGATGCTTTCCGCAACAGGCTGATGCAGGAAGTCGCTGGCGCATTTAATGATTTCCGGCGATACACCGGTTTCAAATACAAAATTGTCCCTGGCCTGCAGAACACTTGCCACCACAGGATGGTCAATTTGTCCAAACAGCTCATACAAATACTTTTTGGACACTGCAATCGTCACACTTCCAAAGACGGTATTGGATGGCATGGCCATGACGGTGGAAACCGCATGCCTGCAAATCAGAATATTGGCTTGTTCGGTTGCCAGCTGCCCTGCCTGGTGTTGCAGCGAAGGAAAAATCCCGCTTAACATAAAAATTACATCTTCCTGCTCTTGGGCCAATTCATTTGTCCGTTCAATAAAAATATCCTCTTTAAGATGATAATTCCGGATCATCATGCGCAGGTTGCTTCCCCAGGAAAAGCCGGTGAGGTAACCCCCGCCCTTGCTGTGAGGAATATGTACAAACCGGCCAACAACATTTGCACCGATGGCCCTGGCAAATTCCAGGGTAATACCAGATCCCTTATCTGTAATCGATATTTTCATTTACGACTATTTATTAAGCAATTTAGGCTATTTTATACATTAAAGTACATATAATTTTGTCGGAATTAAAAACAATGTAATCGAAAAAGATATGTTATTAGAAAATAAAAAAGTAGCCATTATAGGCGGTGGCCCGGGTGGTTTGACACTCGCCCGGCTATTACAGCAAAAAGGCGTTGCTGTCAAATTGTATGAACGCGACAGGGATCCGTATGTGCGGCAGCAAGGTGCCACGCTAGACCTGCATTATGAATCAGGACTAAAAGCATTGAGAGAAGCCGGACTCATGCAGGAATTTCAACAAAGTTTCAGGCCGGGGGCCGAAAGAGTTACCATTGTAGATAATGAATTGGTAGTGCATTACACGGAACGTGATAAGAAGCCTATTCAGGATCTGAACAACGCATATGCACGACCAGAAATTGACCGTGGCCCACTCCGTGATTTACTCATAGCCTCACTGGATGAGAACACGGTTGTGTGGAATTCGAAATTTACAGAACTAAAAGAAAATGGCAGTGGATGGGATTTGCTTTTTGAAAACGGAAGTACTGTGTATGCGGACCTGGTCATTGCATCAGATGGGGCAAATTCCAAGGTCAGAAAATACATAACAGCTATTGAACGCATATACTCAGGTGTTACCATCGTTGAGGGCAACATTTACAACGCGGCTGCTAATGCACCGCAGTTGTGGGAGCTTACCAATGGAGGAAAGATTTTTGCCCATTGGCATGGTAAGACAATAGTCCTGAGTGCAAAAGGCGAAGGTTCACTTTCATTTTATACGATCACAGGCGAGCCAGTGGAATTAATAAAAACTTCCGGCATTGATTTTTCAAACCGGGAACATGTATTTACGTGGTTCAAAGAGCGTTATTTCGATTGGAGTAACGACTGGCACGAAATATTCTCGACCAATGAATCCTATTTTGTTGTGCGCCCGCAATATTACTTTCCGCAAGATCAATCATGGCAAACACTTGCTAACTTAACTATGATCGGTGATGCTGCACATCAAACGCCGCCCTCCGGAGACGGTGTAAATCAGGCCATGCTCGACGCTTTGCAACTCTGCGAAGCGCTATTTTCAGAAGAATTTACAACAGTACATGAAGCGGTCGCATCGTTTGAAGAAAAAATGCTTGACAGAACCTCAGTGGCAACACAAGAAGCCTTAGAGTTAGTCGAAGCCATGCTCTCTAAGAACAGCCTGGAATTTTTCCTTGACTTTTTTAACAGTATAAAGACATTATAATTAAGGCTGCAAATCAGGAATTATCGCGATCAGTATGTTGCGTAAGCTTCACTGCAATAGTTCTGACAAATTTGCAAATTTCAAGACCCCGGGTATTTGTTGTCCCGGGGTCTTCAAACCAGCAATGATTACTTATTTATTTTCAAGATTGTCGGGCGGATATCATACCTGCCCATGCTTCCGGGCAATGGCCTGTCATTTTTTAATAGATTCAGAATCCATTGGCGGCGGTGGAAGAAAAGCACCAGCAGCTACGGGCTCGCCTATTTCTTCAAAAAATTCTTCAAGCCCGGCAGGCACTGAGGTGGCTCTACAAAACGGCACACTTTTTTGCATAAATTTTTGCAAAAAATGGAGAATCAGAAAAGCTCGAAGGAGCGTCGAAGTTATGAGCCTGATTTCAAGGCTGAAATTCTTAAATTGCTTGTTTCGGGCAAAAGAGTAAAAGAAATTTCGGAGACTTTTGGAATTGCTGAAAATCTGCTGTATCGTTGGAAAAGTTTATCAACCATGATGGCTAAGTCCAAAACTAACGAGTCTGAAAATAACTCTAAATCTGCTGCTGAGATTGCTAAATTGAAAGCAGAGATTGAGCGTCTAAAAACTGACCGCGAAATTTTAAAAAAGGCCTTGGGTCTCTTAGAGTTCGTCCGACTAAGAGACGTCTATGACTTAGTATCCTTGCTTTCCAAGAATCACAAAATAAGCTACTTATGCTCCTCTTTTGATATCAGTAGAACTGCATACTATCGATATAAGCGTGGTAAAAGTCATAACTCGGACAGTAAGTATAATCGTCCAAAGCACGAGATTCGGATGGAATTCATACGGAATTTTAAGCGGTATGGTAGTCGTCGAATAAAGGCATCTCTTGAACAAAAGGGAATAAAACTTGGGTGTCAGAAAGTCGCTGAAATTATGCGTACAGAGGGATTAAGAGCTATTCAGCCACCCAAATTTATTCCGAGAACGACTAATAGTAAGCACGGAAAACGTGTGTGTGAGAACTTATTACTTGACAAACGAAAACCCGAGTCTCCGAATCAAGTTTGGGTGTCAGATCATTACTTATATGCCTTTGAAAGGGGGGAAATGGGCTTATTTGGCCACTTGGATGGAGCTTTACTCCCGGCAAATAGTTGGTTGGGAATTGGCAGATAATATGTTGGAAAATCTTGTGCGTGAGCCACTGGAAAAGCCTTACTAAAGAAAAGTAAAAATTAAATCAGGACTAATTATCCATTCAGATCGAGGAGGCCAATATTTATCAATAACATGAAAAAGTTGGTGCATACTTTTACCCTAGAACAGAGTATGTCACGTGCTGATGATCCATATAACAACGCCTGGGCAGAATCTCTTTAGAGTCGTCTAAAGGCGGAATTAGACATGCCCAAAGGAGGTTATGAGAGTATTGAAATGCTGAGAAGTGTTTTATTTGAATACATTGACGGGATACTACAATATCCAACGGCTGCATTCAGGATTAAATTATTTAAATCCAGTGGCATTCGAAGCTGTGTATTATAAAAAATCAGGATAAAATTTAGAATCGTATAATTCAACTAACCGTGAAAAAGTGTAAACCGAAAGTAAACCACGTCAAGGGCTCATTGAAAAGATACCAGAGACAGGCAGTTCAACAGAAGAAGTTTCGATAAAGAAAAGAAACAAAAATCACCCTGGTTTTAATACCAGGGAATATTTAAAAGGTATTCTTGGGACCGATGTAATAGAAATATACGGTATAAGTTCAACGGTTGCATTGGAGGTATTAGGTGAAACAGGAACAGATTTGAGTAAGTGGGCAACGGAAGAGAAATTTGTGAGTTGGTTAAATCTGTGTCCAAACCGAAAAGTCTCTGGCGGTAAACTAATCAGTAGCAAATTGTTATCCAAAAAAGCTAACCTAGCCTCACAAGCTTTTCGCATGGCGGCCAACAGCCTTTTATCCAGTAGTAATTGGCTAGGTGACTATTTTAGAAGAATGAGATCAAAAGGCGGTCATAAATATGCGATTGTCGCTACGGCAAGAAAAATTGCAATTATCTACTACCGTATGGTTAGATATAAGCAACCTTTTACTCCATTCGATTACGAAGAATACAAAGAAAAGTATATACAAACAAAAATAGCGAACCTGGAAAGGGCTTTAAAACGCTTGAAAGACGTTGCGGCTTGAGAAGTTATATTGTAGACCTAAGGCCTTTTTTAAAATTTCGCGGTCGGTTTTTAAGCGCGCATTTTCAGCACGTAATTTAGCAACTTCTGCGGCCAGCTTCGCCGACTTGTCGTTGCCATTTTCTCCGGGAGTCGATTTTATCTTTTTTGTTGCCATTCTTTTCCAACGATAGAGAAGATTCTCGGCAATTCCAAATGCTTCCGAGATTTCCTTTGCACTTCTACCGGAAGCCAGCATTCTTATCACTTCCTGCTTAAACTCAGCATCATAACTCCTACGAATTTTAACTGTTTTTTTGTCTTTCATCTTGCATCACGATGTGCAAAAATGTGTGCCGCTTTTTTGGAGCCACCTCAAAATACCAAAAGTTAATTTCAACAAAAAAATTATTGGTTTCCTTCGAGAGATAAAGGAAATGGTATTCCTAAAAAAGATCAACATTGCAAAATGGGACAACCTTGTTGCTGCTGCAGATAAGGTCGGCCCGGATCTCCTAAAACTTGTGAGTGATTTCAATGGTCATGCCCAGGCATTATTTAAAGAGGATATTCAACAAGGTTTAGAGCTTAGGGTGAGAGGTTTTTCAACCATGTTTTTTGCTGATGAAAAAGCAAACCAGGAAAAGGTTTACGGAACGAAGCTATATTCGGTATATGAGGCTGCTTTATGGAAACAAACCCCGGTTACGTCCAAACACGCAATCAGTGCAGACTGGAAAATTTATTTACTAATTATACTTCGGCTCGCGAGTTTTCCGGGCTGTCGCAAGTGCCGCGGCAGCAAACTGAAGAACTTTTACATAAACTGGTGAAATCAGGAGTTTTGAGTGAATTGGTAACCAAAAAAGGCTCGATATGGAGTATTCAACCGTAACCTGCAATTAAGCTTCTGTTTAACGAGAGAAATTCAGGGAAATATCCTTGTGTAACGGCAAAACCTGAGTACTCACGAAACATGACCCGATAATACAGTAATAATTGTTTGTTATTAATTACTGTCAACAGATTAAAGCATTTTGTAGAATCACTACTATTCATAATGTAGAAAGGTAACGAAATGATTGAGATATTAAGTAAAGTAAGGATTACTATGCAATATTTGATCGTATTAATTCTAGAAAAAAGTGACGATATTACTATAAATTCCGTATTAATGCTTGACAGATTTCTGATAAACGAATTTAAAATATTTCGATCAGCCTAATTTAAATCGTAACCTGACTTAACTCAATATGATGGATTCTCAACACAAAAAAGACAAGGAAGAAACAAAGCTTAAACTCATTAAAGCAACTGGTGAAATATTTATGGCAAAGGGGTACTCCGGCTTAAATGCTTCCAAGAATTGCGGATACAGCCGGAGTCAGCAAAACCTTGGTTTACCGATACTTTGGTAATGTTCAAGAGCTTTTTAAGGCATATCTGATTTATAAAGATTATTGGATATCATTCGAGGATCATATGGACGATTTGCTTGACGCAAATCGGCATGATTCAGGGAAGGAGCTCGCAAAAAATACGTTGGAAAATCAAATTGAATATTTTCTTCATAGCAAAGAAATGCAACAAATCATCCGTTGGCAAATCACGGAACCAAATGATATTTCACGCAGCGTTGCAGATGCAAGAGAGCAAATGGGTGAACAAATGTTTGGGATCATTGATCCATATTTTAAAGATTCAGATGTAAATTTTCGAGCATTAATGGCTGTATCAGTGGCTGGGATATATTTTCTGGTGCTTAACGCAAAGATCAATGGAAGTACTTTTTGTGGCATTGACCTTAATAAGAACGAAGATGTCAAGGAAGTTGAAAAGGCTGTAAAACAACTGGTAGATTTAGCTTATGAGAAAGTCAAATCCTGAAATTTCATTAAAATATTATTCGTAAACATCGATGTGCCGTTGCACCATGTTGGCTAAACGGCACATTGATATTCATGTTTTTCCATGTCTATGAAGCTGTTTGTAGGGTTGTTTTTCTCTTGTAAAGTTGGTCAAGAAAGCTGTAAATTTTTAAATAAGAAAAAAATAATTTAGCATGTTACGGTTTAAGAAATTCACGACACATAAATTTCGAAAAAATTCTATCAATTCGATTTTTAGCATAGAAACTTTTCTATGCTAAAATTTAGGATTATCAAGTTTATTAATGTGTCATAGTATTTAACCAAAAACAGTACTCATGAAAAAAATACTACCTTTTAAAGCACTTTTTACACCTCAAGTATCAGCTAATAAGTATTTTAATATGTTATCCAGGAGGGCATTTGTTCATAAGTGTTCTTGTGCTCAAAACATCATATGGTAATGGCAAATTAGCACTCCTTTTAGGCAAGACAGGCAGGTAGAGCCGATTTTTATAACAAGTAAAATCAAGTAAGCCTGCATTGGGTTTTGAAATTGATACGCCAACCAGGGCTCATTTTGACTTGCAAGTTCCTATTGCGTTTCTGCTGTGCACTGGTCTGTTTATGACCGGCATGATAAAAAGCGATATTGGATATCATACGCTCATTAAAGATTCTTCTAAACACTCAGCTTTATTAAATACTTCAAAAAATAAATATGTAACCATAAACATTTACAAAATGAGAACAACAAAACAAGCTAAAAATTTTCCTTATCACGGCATTTCTGGCCAAGTCATCTGCTACTTTCGCCCAGGTGAAAATCGGAACGATTCCTACCACCATTAACAACAATGCTGTTTTGAATTTGGCGTGTGTTACCAAAGGAATACTTTTCCCTAGGGTTCTGCTAAACGCTACCACGAACCCCTCTCACCGCTGACACTGCACATCGCGGGCATCGAGGTGTACATTACCAGCACAAGTACTGACGTAGATCCTGGCAATTATTAGAATGATGGTACAAAAAAATGAAAGTACAGCTGGCTGAGAAAAAACATTTAGTGCGCAGGAAATGGCATCACTCCGTGATTTGATCAAAGCACAGAGTATCCCGCTTATACCATCACGTTAGTAGTCTCATCCAGAATCCGGATGCTCTTAACGGAAGATAAAATTTTCACTATTTAGTTATCCAAAAAATAAAACATCATTAAAATGATAAATAATTTAGATCGCAGCAGCTTCTTTTCCCACACACGGGATCGGGCGAGTTTATTTACGTTACTAGTATTATTCTTGCTTTCCTTTAATGCCAAAGCACAAGGAGGAGGTGGTCAGGGAAATACAACTATTTTTGGCGGAGCCCAGAGGACTATCTTTGGGAACTACGATTTTTCGACAGGTGGTGGCGGTGTCCAGCCAGGTGTGATTTCAGCGCGAGCGCAGCCGCAAACAACTTTGGGATACTTAATTTTTCCGGTAACGATCTTGCCGTGACCGGGGCATCGGAAGCAGTGGCAGCTCTTGGCTATGTGGATGGCTATGTACGCAAATACGGCACGGGACAGTTTATTTTCCCGGTTGGTGACAATAGTAAATTAGGTCAGTTTGCTGCTTCGGCAGATGGTACCATGGGTGCTTATTTTTACGCAAACCCGTCAATAGCAATTACAAGCAACCTTTTTACGGGTGGAAACTACCCTGCACTGCCCACAGGAGGGGCATTTTCAACCACTACCAAGGATGCGGACGTTGCGACGGTAAGCACGGTGGAATATTGGGATATTGACAGGAGCCAGTGCAACACCCATCACTCTTACCTGGGACGCTGGGAGCGGCATTGCTGCTTTAACAACAAGTAAGATTGCTTTCCTGACTATTGTAGGATGGGACGGAAACCAGTGGGTCCGCATACCCTCGAAATTCGATGTAACGTCCGTTCTGGGTGGCACCAGTGATCTGACCGCGGGCTCAATTACAACTACCGGTACAGTCGTTCCTGACACCTACACTGCATACACACTTGCTACCGTGTACGCTCCTTTTTGCCAGTTATCTTGGTTTCATTTACAGCTTCCAAAGAAGGAAATACTGCAAACCTTAAATGGGCTACCACCGAAGAAACCAACAGCGATTATTTCCAGATCCAGCATAGTTTTTACTGGTAAAGAATGGGCCGATGTAGGACACGCGTTGCTTCTAACGGAGAAAGCAAAATGATTAAAAACTACATGTTCAATCACAAAAACCCTGTAAACGGAGAAAATCTGTACCGTTTGAAAATGGTAGACAAAGACCAGACCTTTGCTTACAGCCGTATGCAAAGCCTGACCTTTGAAGGACTTTCAGAAGCGGATCTCGCAGTATATCCTAATCCGGTAGCTGACAAATTGTTCCTTCGTGACTTTAAGAGTGTTACCAATTTACAGATCTACAATGTAAGCGGCCAGGCCGTGTACAAGACCAATTCAAGCACGAACGGCGAAGTTAATGTGTCGGATCTGAAAGCTGGAATGTACATCGTGAAGATCAGCAGAGCCAACGGGCAATTGTCTTCACAGAAGATAATTGTCAGAAAATAAATACTAAAACGGCTGAAATAGGATTGGTTGCCTGCTGACGCCTGGTATGTCTTAGGGATATGCCAGGCACACAGGCTACCCGAACCAAGGATTTTAAATAACCAAACTTTTACTTTAAAGAAAAACGCACATGTTCACCAAAAAAATACTATCCAAAAAAGCCTGAAACCGGACGTTCTTCTGCGATCCGGTTTCAGCAGTTCCGCTCTATTTGCCCATGTGAAAGTTCGTTCAAACCCGACGGTGATTGCGCTTACATCCAATCTTGAAGTAGAGCGCAACGTCGGAGGGCGATATCAACAAGGTGGGTTAAATTAAAAGTTAGAACCAAAAGTACCGCGGGTTTGTTAGCAAATTTGTCTAGGATCAATTACGCTGTATTCAAATCTCAGCGCCATCTTTGAAGATTTCATCGAGATTGAAGGCTTGAAAATCTACCTTTTCCGAAAAGTCATATTCTCCAAGCATATTGATATGTTCCCAGCTGTGGGTAGATGTGGCCAGTATGTTTTTTAATAATACTTCCCGGTCCGACGGTTTTTTACATTCTGCCAGACTTCCAGATGTTTTATGGCCGATAAGTTGACCATTTCTTCGGGAGTTTCCATTAGAAGTTAATAATTTCTACATAATCTACGGTCTGTGTCAAACCAGGCAAATCCGGGCGACCGGTGCCGTTCGTTTAATAATCCTTCTTTTATGGATTGTTTGAAGTCTTTTCAAACTTATCTGGCCTTCGCAACCTGAATAATATATGCAAATTTTCATTTTACCTACGCTATTATTTCGCCACGATACGCTGCATCGGCCAACATAATTTTGATTCCGCAAAGCACTCTTTTAACATGCGCATTGGTAATAAACTGCTTTTGAGTCGTGTACATTAGCGATTGAAACCATTACCGTAATGTGCTGTTTGATCATGTAGGATTAGCGGCACATGGATTCGAGTATTATCCATGCAATAGAATTGTTATGTTGGAGATTTTTTCTCTGCCGGTCGTTAAAGAAAGCTGCAAAATTTTAAATAAGAAAAAATAATTTAGCATGTTACGGTTTAAGAAATTCAAGACACATAAATTTCGAAAAAATTCGATAATTCGATTTTAAGCATAGAAATTTTTCTATGCTTAAATCTAGATTATCAAGTTTATTTATGTGTCATGCAATCAGTTTTTATTTCTGTTTTTTGTCTGTTAACTTAATAATAAATCTAAAAAATCTAATGAAAAAAATTTTACTTTTTTGTTTATGCCTTTGTTTCAACGCGATGTCACAGGAGATCGATCAGCAACAAACAACCATTGTGGGTGAAACATTTCTTTATCCAGACATGATTGGCGGACAGTCGTTTACATCTGGCATTGCTGGCTATCTATGCGCTGTTACAGTTAAGGTGAAGGCATTTGAAGGATTCCCCCCCCCCAACCCGTAATAATGGAAATTTATGGAACCGATGAAAGTGGTGTTCCAATTACAGGAACGGCATTGGGAACTTCTTCCATTGTAAATGTGGTGGCTACTGAATACACAGACTATACATTTTACTTTACTACTCCGATCATTGCCTCTGTGGGCAGTAAGTTGGCTTTTGGATTAAGGGGCGTGGGTGAAGATTATATTGGTATAGCAGCTGCCCTGGGAGATGATTCTTATACATTTGGAAATTCCTTTGGTGCAACCCCTGGTGAATCTGTTGTGAATTTAGCGTACGATATATATTTCACAACATATGTGTGTCCAAATCCCCTACCTGTCAAACTGTCCAAATTCTCAGCCCAGAAAAGTGGAACTCAGGCCCGCTTGGACTGGACAACAACGATGGAAGAAAACAGCGAAGGATTTGCCATTGAACGTAGCGCTGATGCTCGGAAGTGGCAGACGGTAGGATTTGTTAAAAGCAAACGCTCAAACAATACCTCGGTAACAGACTACGCATGGTTTGACCAAAATCCGCTACCTGCGTATAACTACTACCGTTTAAAGCCAACCGATCTGGATGGTTCTACCGAGCTTAGCAGAATTGTTGCCGTTAACTTTGGGAAACAGGATCTATCAATACTTTATCCCAACCCGGTAACTAACAGGCTTTTTATCAGCGAACCTGCATCAGCGATCCAAATTATAGATCAGAAAGGTCAAGTTGTATCGCAAACTGCTTCATCGCCTGAAGAAGGTATTGATGTGCAAAGCCTGGCAACCGGCTTGTATTTTATTAAGTTTCAGAAGCCGAATGGGAAAACGCAAAGCCAGAAGTTTATAAAGCAGTAAAATTCATTTTAGCACTTAAAGAACTTCCCTAAATATAACATATTGATTTTCATAATTGCAGGTGGTGACATTGTTTGTTATCACCTGCTATGAATGACACACTATTGGCCCTACTTACTCACTTCCATTTGATGGAAATCACTGTCAATGAAGGTTTACGATGATTGCCAAAGAGATCAATGCTTGACTTATATGGTAAAGTAAAATAGATATGCCGTTCCTGTTTCATTTAACAACTGTTATCACAACCCTACGTCAACCTCTTTAAGATGTCTTTGTAAAAAATGCTAATCAGCACTCGACACACATTGCTGCTTGTCATTTCCCAGAATTTTCGGGAAATGATTTGAGTAGCTGGAAGCTAAAATAGATTTTGATGTATTCAGTAACCGTATCAATTTTTCAAAATGATACGCATTAAAGAACCGTAAACAGTCATGCTTTGCCTCATAGGAATACAACTTTAAATTTTTGCGAATTAAGTTATATCCCAAAGGCCATACCTGTTTTTTACTTCAAAATATGAGGTGAGAAAACATTTGGA
>CAVWGT010000008.1:0-12724 GCA_963754585.1 uncultured Chitinophagaceae bacterium | reverse complement strand
CTTTTGGAAACTCCGCCGGCAAGGTTCGCCGACATATTTCCCATTTCAGCACTCATCGCAGGACGTGGACGTCCGTACAAATAACGGTAAACGGGTTTTCCTCCGCCGGTTTTACTTTGAATATCAATCCATTTCCAGGTACCAAAACCAATAAAGCGGTCGCCGGCAAGATCAGTTGCAACCTGCTCAACCTCCGCATCAGAGGAAGCGGAATATTCTTTTAAAACTTTATCTGCCTGTTCTCCATACATTTTCTGCACTGCCTTTGTATAATTTTCAAGCGTCGGTGCTTCTTTGCCCAAAATCATTCTGTAATTCATTTCCTCTGAATTCCATCCGGCCAGTAAAGGTACCTGAGATTGTTTGCCAGCCTGGAAAGTTTTCAAAGGAGCCTCTGTAAAAAAATAGCCGTCCACCGCAGAAAGAAATCTGGAAACACCCGCGTTAGCCGTTGCTTTTAACAGATCCTCAGCAGATATCGCACGCATTTCTGCCAGTGTTTTTTTACCAACCTGCTCATTGAATTTCGCTCCGGCCTGTTCTGCCTGCGCCAAAGGAACCGGAGGAAGCGTACCCAAAACAGATCCGCTTTCACCAATAGCAGCTGAAAACAGATTTTTAGAAAGTGGTGAAGCCATCAATGCGCTCACGGAAAGTGATCCGGCAGATTCTCCCGCGATTGTAACCCTGGTCAGGATCACCGCCAAATGCTGCAATATTTTGTTTAACCCAGGCCAGTGCCGCTGCCTGATCCAGATAGCCGTAATTTCCCGAAGCATGATGCGGGGATTCTTTGGTAAGATCCTCAGAGGCATAAAAACCGAACACGCCCAAACGGTAGTTCACAGTCAGTCTCACTATACCTTTTGTAGCCATACTTTCCCCATCATAACGGCCTTCCGAACCATCACCGGCCACAAAACCGCCGCCATAAAAGTAAACCAGGACCGGAAGTTTCTCACTGGCTGACTTTGCTGGCGTCCAGACATTCAGGTAAAGACAATCCTCACTCATACCGTCCGAACGAAAACCCATATCGCCGAAAACAGGATTTTGCATGGCGCGAGGGCCAAATTTATCTGCTTTGCGAACGCCCTGCCAGTTTTTAACAGGTTGTGGTTCGCGCCAGCGGAACTGGCCAACGGGCGGTGCAGCAAAAGGAATTCCCTTGAATGCCCGGACACCGGTGGATTCAATAACACCTTCCACGGTTCCGTTAACGGTTTTAGCCTGCGGTGCGAGCCGTTTTTTTGGACTGCGCCGTCGCAACCTGCATGATTTGCAGGGCAAGCAGCATGGTAATAAAAATTGTTTTCATTTTTGGATTTGCATATTTATATACATGTCAGGAAAGACAATCCGATCAATAAAATCTATATTGTCTCATTGTGGAACAATAATAAAAAATTATTTTGACAATCTTTCTTTTTTCTAACTTACACATAAAATTTTAATATAATGAGTAAAGAAGAAGCCCGATTAGAGCAAAATTCGGAAGGGATGGGTTACCTTCCGGGACTCGCCATGGACTTTGTTATTTTTGGATTTGATCAATATCAGCTCAAAATCCTGCTGCTCGAATACCGCAATACCAATCTTGTTTGCACTGCCTGGCGGATTTGTAAAAGAAAACGAAAATATGAATGATGCGGCCCGGCGTGTGCTTAGTGAAAGGACCGGACTTTCAGATATTTACCTGGATCAATTTTACACATTTGGAGATCTGGCCCGTTATGATCAGGCTCCGCTGCGAACGATCATGCAGGCAAAAGGAATGAATCCGACAGATGATCACTGGCTTCTACGGCGTTTTGTTTCTGTGGGTTATTATGCACTGATTGATTTTAACAAGGCAGCGCCCACACCGGATACGCTTGTCGGATACCTGCATTTGGTACACCCTGGAAAATTTACCAGAGCTGATGCTCGACCACAATGCAATTGTGCAGAAAGCATTGCAGACGCTCAGAGCCGATCTTGACAGAAAACTCGGCGGCAATGATAGCTGGGCGGCTCCGCTGCTGCCTAAAGCCTTCACGATGGGAGAACTTCAAAAATTGTATGAAACCATTCTTGGACAACAGCTGCGCCGATCAGGTTTTCAACGCAAAATGCTCAGTCTTGATATTTTGGAAAGGCTTGAAAAACAATATAACGGCGGGGCGCATAAAGCACCGTACTTATATCAGTTTATAGCAAAATGAATTCTCTTCAAGAACACTGCCAGCGCCATTGTAAGATCGGAAAGAAATTTCCATTTGGATCCAACTGAGATCTTAACCGCGCTGAACGGTGGGAATATCAATGCTATGACTGACGCCATGCTCCATGATAGTGATGACTTTATTTATTCAGAAAAATAATTATTGTTCGCAGCTTAACCACAAATTGACAAGACTTTTATATCACAACCTCGGTAAATTATATTACTAAAAATCAATTATTTAACATATAAAATTCTATCCAAATTGATACAATCCTAATTTCTTAATCGCTCTGAGCTGGGGCATGAATTTCACTACGAATCAGACTTAATCAAGGTAGAATCTGGCTTGGCCTAACGAGATTATGTAAATTATAATAATCTTTTTTTATTTGAACTTAATCTAAATAGACTATTTTTGTCAAAATTCCGCTCACCTTTTGGAACAGACAGACGAAAATATAATTCATTCTCAGTCTTTTAAAGACCCTCAATCTTTTGAGCGTATTTACTCCACTTCATTGGAAGAAGGTGTATGCCGTTTGCTACAATAATACCAAAACTGGCGGAAGTGGCCCAGGAGATGGTTCAGGAGATTTTTCTTTCCTTGTGGGAGCGTCGCGACAGTATCTCGATTACTTCACCCATTGAACATTATCTGGTTCGGGCAGCCAAGATGAAGGTTTTTGAATATATCCGGAATAAAAATATTCATGAAACCCATCTTGCCAAAATTCAACAAAACTCAGTTTGCTCCACTTCCTGTACTGAGCATGAGATACTTTACAATGATCTCAATGAGCACCTTCAGACACTGCCAAATCTGCTTCCTGCCCAAAGCCAACGTGTATACCTGCTGCGAAAAGAGGGTTTGAGCAATAAGGAAATAGCTGGCAACAATGGAGATCTCTGAAAAAGCTGTTGAATATCACACCACCAAAACAACTTCCGTTCCTTTCAGCAAAAAATCCGCATGGTGTTTGATTAGTTGTTTTCTTTTGAGAATTTAGGGTTTTGCTCCCGCTGTGCTACTTGTTTGGAAAGCATAGGGTTTTAATACTATGAAAATTGAAGTTACACCAGAACTGATTGCCCTGTATCATCAGGGAAAATGTACAAGTGAAGAAAACGAAGCCGTTGTTGACTGGTTACTGGATCCGGAAACTGCGGATGAGCTGCATTTACCTGACAGCGAATCTGAGGCTGTCCATAAAACCAGGATATGGCGGGGCATTTCGAAAGGAATGAAAACTTCTGTGATCCCGTTGCATCGTTTTGGTACACTTTACTGGCTCAGCACTCCTTATTTTAAAGTGGCCTGTGCAGCGTGCATCATTCTTATGATTGCAGCATTTTCTTTGGCCAGGAATTATGTTAATCTGGCAGACTCCGCTGTTACATTTGATAATTTGGGCAGCGATAGCACCAAGATGGGAAATATTTCAAACCTCTCACTGATCCTATCTCCCAAAAGCCGCGCCCAAACCAGTACATCGTTATGGGGAAATGCCACGCAGATCCGGTTTTGCGGATCTTTGGAAGTGACCAATAATTCCGGTCAGGATATGGAGCTGGTTTTTCGCTCTGATTGTAAAAATACAGGTTATACGCTTCAAAAAGTAATGGTGGCGAAGGGTAAGTCGTATTTAGCAATGCACTACCATCTGAATACTGACGAGATCATCGTGGTTGACAAAGCCAATATGTTGAATCTTCCACCTTTCTTAGTTACACAATTTATCAAAGACTTCAAGCTAATCTGATTCGCATGGCTCGTATTTTCTGTGCGGTAATCGCCCTTATTGGTTTGATACTTCTCTCCTGTGATAAAAATCCTTCCCATAAATCAGATTCTTCTCCCAATCGTTACGGCATTTTGGTAAACGCTGTTGATGAAGAGTATTTTATTCAAACACCTTCGCTTATGGAAGATGCTGATCATAACGACGCAGTTTTAAAAAAAGTAAGTCCCATTATTTTTGCTTGCAGAGATGGATTTTATTACGGAATAGACGAGACTAAAAAACGCATTACGCGCTATAAACCAGACGAAAATGAACTGGTTGAAGATAAAATCTGTGCTTTGGATAGTATACCCTGGAAGTATTTTTCGAGCTGGCATGACTGGGTAAGCGAGGATACTCTGATGATTGGCAGTACCATGGAAGGAAGTCAGTTCGTATACGCGCTGGTTGATGTCCGCACGATGACGGTGGCCCGACATGGTACCTTTGACATTCCGCTTCCCGTGAAACCCGAATACTACGGCGGAGTTTTTGCAAAGTTCAGAGATAAACGAATTTACGTTGCCTATACGCTGTATGAGGGAGTTAACTCCATGGCACCTGCGCGCGATACTACGTACATGGCTGTGGTGGAATATCCTGCCATGAGAACCCTGGATTTACAAAAAGACACGCGCTCAACCTGGCCGGGCGGTTACTTTTTACACGCCCCCTTTTCGCTGATCAATAATGGCGACATTTATTTCCTGACACAGCCAGGCGGACGCACCCATAATCATCCTACCAAGGCAACAGGGATTTACCGGATCAAAAAAGGAGAAGAAAGATTGGATTCCACGTATTTTTTTCGACCAACCGACAAGCAAAAACAGGAAGGATATCTCTTGTATGATCTAGGGCGTGGTAAAGCGCTGATCAAAATGGTAGAAAAAAAACGTGTCGACCGTTACATGGATTATCTTGAAAAGCGGATTGTTGATTATTATGTACTGGATTTATACACCCAAAAAAAAACAAAGCTGGACCTTCCACTGGATCGGCTCGCATTTGAAAACAACGTATTGGTGGAAAACGACCAGGTTTATATCGCAGTAAATACTGGTAAAAATGAATCCACAATCTGGCAATATCATCTTTCTACCGGTAAGCTTACCAAGGGTATTACCATAGATGGGCGGATCATAATGATCAACCGGCTTCAATAGTTTTGAAACAGGATAAATAAAATTTTGCTGAATTTTTTATCTGCTCACTAGGGTTTGCAGGGACTTGTGCTACTCCTTCAATAAATGAGCCGTACAGCGTCAACTGCACGACTCGTCCCGGCCAGCCGGGATTCTTTTAACGTTTTCTACACAATTAAAAGTAATGCAAGTTAGCAGATTTTTGCTGACCGGGTGTTTTTGCATCCTGTCTGTTCTCGTATTTGGCCAAAAACCAGGTACCACAAGTCTTTCAGGGCACGTATATTCCAAAGCTACAACGCCGCTGTCAGATGTAAGCGTACTTCTATCTCCCTCATCCAAAGGCACTACGACCAACGCCGTAGGCGAATATCGTTTTGAAAAGGTTAAACCAGGCAAATATGTATTGACCATTACAGCGGTCGGTTATGAAAAACTCATCCGAGAAATTTCATTGGAAGACGGGCGTTCGGAATCGCTGGACTTTACATTATCCGAGCGGGAAAGCAATCTTAATGAAGTTCAGATCCTTGGTAAAACTCAGGCGCAGGAAGTACGCGAGCAGGCTTTTGCCGTCAATACGATCGAAACAAAACAGTATGCCAATACCTCAGCTGACATGAACCAGGTACTAAACCGAACCACCGGTATCAGTGTAAGCGAACAAGGCGGTTTAGGTTCAGATTTCAATTTTGCGATCAACGGTCTTTCCGGACGAGCAGTTAAGTTTTTCCTTGATGGAATTCCGCTTGAATTGATGGGAAGCAGCAATGTCGCTGAACAATATTCCTGTAAACCTTGCCGAAAGAATGGAAGTTTACAAAGGTGTCGTGCCGGTTTCCCTCGGTTCTGATGCCTTGGGGGCGCGGTGAATATTATTACCAACCAAAATATCAATAATTATCTGGATGCCAGTTACAGCATTGGTTCATTCAACACCCACCGTTTGGCATTGAAAGGACAATATAGCCGCCAAAGGACTGATTATCAAGGCGAGTGCATTTGCAAATTATTCCGACAACAACTACATCATGCGTGGTATGGAAATCTGGGATGAAGCGCAATACAAATATGTAAACAAAGATTTCAGACGCTTTCACGATCAGTATAAGTCGGCCATGGGCCAGGTTGAACTGGGTGTGATCAACAAAAAATGGGCTGATGTCTTTTTTGCGGGATCTTATTCCAGGACAGATCAGGATATTCAAACCGGTACACGCCAGGATGTGGTCTATGGTGGTGCCAAAAACGGAGACGCCTACAACGGATCTCTTCGATACAGAAAAGACAATCTTTTTGTTAAAGGACTTAATGCCAACGTCTTTGCATTCAAGATCGGTTGATAATTATGTAGTAACTGATACTTCAAGTTTTAAATATTACTGGGACGGATCCAGAGTAAGAACCAACCAGTCGGAGATTGGGGGAATTAAGTCAATAACGCACATTATCCGTCCAAGAACTTTTGCACGTGCAAATCTGGGTTACCAACGATCGCCGCACATTCTTTCAATGTGAATTATACCTATGATAATATAAAAAACGAAACGTACAATGAGCTTCTGACTGACCATGCCGATATACCGGGAATTTTGACCAAAAATATAATTGGCCTGGCTTATCAGCAAAATTTGTTGAAGGATCGTTTAACAAATACATTTTTTGGTAAATTTTATGGATTAGCGTTCAGCAATAAAGAATCGTATCGCCTCAGGCGAATATTCGAAAGCCAACGATTCACAAACATATCAGGGTTATGGTGTCGCTTCCCGTTTCAAAATTCTACGAACTTGGTATCAAAGCTTCTTTTGAAAAAGCCTACCGTTTGCAGGAAGTTGGAGAAATGTTCGGTAACGGTTACACCGTTATCGCCAATCTGGACCTGAAACCTGAGTCCAGCAAAAACGTAAACATCGGTGCATTTTTTGGCTTTACGTTTAGTAAGCACCATCGTTTTTTTGGAGGGTTCATGGTTTTTCGCAACGCCAACGACTTTATTTATTCAGTTGTTTACAAATCCAATTCCAGTGTAAGTCGTTACGAAAACACTTCCAAAGTAAGGTAAAGGACTGGAAGGTGATTTCAAATATGACTACGGCGAACCTTCTCAATTTCAACACAAACGGCAGTTATCAAAATGCGATCAACAATACCAAATATGCGGTGGGCACAGCAGGCACTCCGGAAGCCACTTATCTGAACAAGATACCAAATCAGCCATGGCTTTTTGGTAACGCAGATTTGGTATTGGCAGAAATAATCTTTTGGAAAAGCTCACGAATGCAGTTCAATCTGGTACGCAGTATGTTCACTGGTTTTATCTTACCTGGGAAGCTTATGGCAGCAAAGCCAGCAAAAACAAAGTTCCTGATCAGTTTATCCAACAGGCATCACTCTCCTATTCGCTCAAAGAAGGCAAATACAATGTTTCGGTCGAATGCCGGAATCTTGACCAATAGCCTTGCATACGACAACTTCCGTTTGCAAAAACCTGGACGTGCCGTGTTTATTAAACTCCGCTATTTTATCCGCTGACATCTTTTTAACGCAATACTTTTTTACATACTAATCAGATAATCCATGTTTAATTTTTTTAAAAAAGCATCTTATGCTTTACTCCTGATGTCTCTGATCACCGGCCTGGGATCGTGTAGTGATGACGATAACACCACCGAGGCCGAACCAGATGCAAGCAGTTATGCCATCTGGCTTCAGCTGGGCAGCTGGCCCAATACATTCCAATATGTAGTAGGAACCTCGTCCCTGTCGTCCGGCACAGTAAATCTGAAAGGAAATGGTGTCGAAGTGACAGACAAAGCAGACTATGGTATAATCCCGCACAAAGGATTTTATTATTACCCAAGCACAAGTTCCGGAAAAGGACGCTTGTCCAAATTTTCGCTGGAAAACAACCAGCTGAACACGGTCCTGGAAGTACCTTATACCCATATCGCCAACATCAATTCCTACATTTGGGCAGACGACAACACACTGGTTCTTTTGGGAACGAATGGCGATAGCAACAAGATCCTTTATTCCGTTATTGATGCCGCTACTTTGAAAATAACCAACGGAGAAATCAAGGCTCCTGCCATTCCGCAAGGATTTTTAAACTATGCCCTTGGAAATGTAAATCTGGTTGGCGGTAAACTTTTCGTGGGACTGGCCCATACAGCGCAGTGGCCTGCACCTGCACAAAAACAAGTTAACGTGCTTGTGGTAGATTACCCTAGTTTCAATTATGTAAAAACGATTACCGATACACGCACAGTAGGACCTGGTGTGTCTAACATGTGGAGCCCGGGTTCGTTCACGGATGAAAAAGGAGATATCTACTTTCTGGCCAATCCGAGCTGGATGGGAACAGGTGTGCCTTCGGCCATCTATCGTATTAAAAATGGCAGTACTGAGTTTGACGCCAGTTATTTCTTCAATGCCAATACATCTTCGATAGGAAATCCACTGGCAAAGTATCTGGTACCTGGGTAACGGGCAGGCTATTGTCAAATACCTCGACGAAAGTATTGCAGCCGGCGGCTCTACCTCTCTGCATACTTATGGCTTTGCAACGATTAATGTTGCCAACGGTACGGTGATAAAAAAATTGACCGAAATACCTTTGGATAAAGGATCGGCAATTTCCAATGTGATCGTGGACGGAGGCAAAGCTTACATTTCGGCCAATGCTGAAACCGGTAAAGATTACATCTGGGAATACGATATAACAGCAGGCACTGTGAAAGCAGGTCTTGAAGTTGAAGGAGGTTATGACTACATTCTGCGCATAGACAAGCTGAAATAACTTAAAGCTAAATTTTATTGGTCGGATCTGCGGGATGAAAATCTGCTGTGGATCCGGCCAAAATCTTTTGCGGGCGGCAACCTGCGATAGCTGCTCCGATTATCCCCTACTCCGATACGATTCTTTTAATCCTTCTTCACCATGACTATTAAAAAAATCAACAACTGGATGCACTTATGGCTAGGCCTCATCTCCGGTATAATTGTCTTTATAGTCTGCATTACGGGCTGTTTGTGGGTATTCAATGAAGAAATTGAGGGTATAATTGAGCCATGGCGTAAAGTTGAGGTTCAAAAGAAACCATATCTGTTGCCTTCAAAAGTAATTGAAAGTGCCCGAAAACATCTGAATCTTGCCACGGACGAAGTTCCATGGGGAATTCATTATCGTCCCGACCGCGCCGTTACTATTGAACTGGATGAAAAAGAGGTTCTATGAATCCGTATTCGGGTGAGATTCTAAATGTACATGACCACAATGAAACACATTTTGATTTTTTCCACTTCGTACTTGACGGGCATGTAAACCTTTGGTTGCCTTACGAAATCGGACGCCCAATCGTTGATTACGGCACATTGGTTTTTGTCATATTGTTAATCACCGGCCTTGTATGGTGGTATCCCAAAAAATGGACGAAATCTACCCGTGAAAAAAGTTTCAAGATTAAATGGACCGCCGGCTGGAAGCGCATTAATCTTGACATTCATAATGTACTTGGATTTTACTCCTTGTTATTTACGATCGTCCTGGCTGTAACAGGATTAACCTTTGGCTTTCGCTGGGTTGATAATGGTGTATACTGGATTTTCAGCGGTGGAAAGACGCCGGTCGAGTACAAAAAAGCTACGCTTGTTTCAGATACTTTACATCTGAATCCTTACGGACAAACGCCGGAAACATCCATTGACAGTGTTTTGAAATTTTTAGTGGCCAAGGTACCCGACGCAAAAGTAATCGGTATTGACTGGCCCGACCCAAAAAGAGACGCGGCGGTTATCAGAACACGCGCGACTTATCCGGTGATGGGCACTTACAAATCGGATGTGTACACATTTGATAAGCAGACATTCAAAGTGCTTGCAACAGAGCTATATGAAAATGAAAACAATGGCGGAAAAGCACGCCGCATGTACTACGATTTTCATGTAGGAATCATCATGGGATTCTGGGGAAAAGTCATCGCTTTTGTGGCTACACTAATTGGCGCTTCCTTGCCGGTGACCGGTTTCCTTATCTGGTACAACCGAAAATGGGGGAAGAAAAAAGGAATTAAAAGCAAGAATGCTAAAATTGAACTAAATCTTTGAGAAAATCTTAAACGAAACAGATGAATTCTCTTCTTAATCCGACGGGTCCGACATCCAAATTTTACAGTAACAGCCGCTAAGATCGCATGTTGGTACGAACTAAAAAAAGAGCGTCCAAATAACTACTCTTTTCACACATTTGTTTGTTGCGTTCCGGCATGGCGGATCAGTACCGTTTTAATACAACTATCAAGTTTAGCTGAAAAAATATGATAAGTTTTCGGCTGAAATGCCATCGCTGAAATTGTTAAACCATGCATCGCCGATCAACAGCTGATCAATAAATTACATTGTTTTTCAATGACTTAAACAAACACATCTGTAATTCAATCGAAATTATCCCCGGTTGAATAATCTTGTCCAGAGCTTTAATTGTCCTTCCGCTTCGTCTGTCAATCTGTCCGGGTGTCAAGCGCCATGTCCAATTATCCTCACCTGAACCCGGGCTGTTCATTTTACAGGATTCGTCCAGATTAAGCAGGTCCTGGACAGGAATAACAGCCATTTTCGCCACAGAGGAATATGCCAGTCTGGCCATTACCCAGTAAACATCATTTTCATTTAAAGAACGGCCAAAATATTCTTCCAGTCTCGAACATGATTCTTCATCGAGTTCATTTTTAAACCAACCCCTGATGGTATTGTTATCGTGCGTTCCGGTATAAGCAATAAAGTTACTGGTGTAATTATGAGGAATATAATCGGATTCGGCCATGCTTTCGCCGAATGCGAATTGCAGCACTTTCATTCCCGGCAGATGAAATTCGTCCCTTAGCTCAAACACAGCAGGACTTATTTCCCCCAGATCTTCGGCCACGAAAGGAAGCCCGCCCAGTGACAATTCGACTGCCTTAAAAAAATCGGAACCGGGTCCTAGCTTCCATTCTCCATTTACGGCTGTTTGCTCGCCACCCGGTACTACCCAGTAGTCTGCGAAAGCACGGAAATGATCAAGGCGCGTAAGGTCAAAGAGTTCTGTGTTTTTGCGCAGCCGCTCTATCCACCACTCGTATTTCTGCTCTCGAAGCGCATCCCAGTTGAAAACGGGCATACCCCAAAGCTGTCCGTCTTCGGAAAAAGAGTCTGGAGGAACACCGGCAATACCTGTAATCGCGCCTTTTTCGTCCAGCAAAAAAAGATCCCGGTGCGACCAGACGTCCGCCGAATTATAGCTGACATAAAACGGCATATCCCCAAGCAATTTAATTTCACGCTTGTTACAATAGGTCCGAAGTGCTTTCCATTGTTTGTGAAAAATGTACTGTACCCACTTAATAAACCTTATTCGTTCGGCTTCCTTTTCAATTACGTCGTCCAATGCTTCCTGGTCACGAAGCTTTAACGGCTGCTCCCAATCCATCCAGGCTTTTCCCTGGTGCTTTTCCCGAATGACCATAAAAAGTGAAAAGTCTTCCAACCATTCTGAATTCTCGTTACAAAATTGGTCAAACTCCTCTTTGGGAAACAGGCCAGGACTCGCTTCGTAATTGAAGAAGGCTTTTTCTAGCAATTCTTTTTTTACTTGTTCTGCCTTCCCGAAATCGGTTTTCCCATTCTGCGTCAAATGATAATCCTGCAGGTTAACGTTTTCGAGAAGCCCTTCAGTTTGAAGAATCTCCGGGCTTATAAATGTTGGATTACCAGCTCGGCTTGATAGCGCGCTGTAAGGAGAATTTCCCTGAGCCGCTTCGGTCGGGTTTAAAGGCAGCAATTGCCAGATTTTTTGATTGCATCGATCCAGAAAGTCTGCGAAAGCAAATGCCTCGGGCCCCATATCACCGATTCCAAAAGGAGATGCTAAAGAGAGAAATATGAACCAAAATTCCGGCGGTGCGCTCATTTTCAACTCTTACTTCCTTTTAACACCGAGAATTGCACATTCTTAAATAGTGCAGTCGGAGACATTTCACCTCCATATTCCTCTGCCGCTCCGGTCAGAAGACATTCCCACTGAACATTTAGCCCGGCTGGCAAAACGATACTCGTGTCCTTCCAGGCGAAATCCGAAATTTCCGATTGCTGGCGTTGACAAATTGCGGCCATATGCAACGGAACAGCAACCACCAAAACTCTCTTTTTGTATGTCCGTGCGAAAGCAAAAATGTGATCCTTGAAGCTGCCCTTTACTTGCAAAGGCACATAGTCGCCTTCTGAGAAAAGTAAAGGATATTCTCTGCGTAAATGAAATAGCTGCCGGGTGAGCCACAATTTTATCTGCGCATTGTTGCGGTTGTTCCACAATTTCCCCAACAGCTCCACCGGATCGACCTCATCAAATTCTTTGAGCCAACGCTCCCGTTTTTCAAAATCAACTTCCCTCCTGTTATCCGGATCAACCATGCTGAAATCCCATAGTTCACACCCTTGATACACATCAGGAATCCCGGGACAGGTAAATTTCAATATGAGTTGTGAAAGAGAATTTATAATGCCATAACCGGCAATCTCAGTCTGAAATTGTTCAAAATTCTGCCAGAATTCCC
>CAVWGT010000007.1:0-80009 GCA_963754585.1 uncultured Chitinophagaceae bacterium | reverse complement strand
GGAAGCAGTATTGCTATTTTTATTCTCTGAATAAACCCTCAGATCTAAAACCTGTGCAGTGGTATCAGGCTCTGTTCCCCACCATAGTTTACCGTTGCGGTACAGTGTGATATGCTCATTTACTGCATAAGAGGTGCTGTTTTTGAATGAATAGTCATCAGCCTCAGATAGATTTTCCCAGTCAGTATTTGCAAAACGCGCCTGGATCTCTCCGGAATTCGCTCCTGCATCCAAGTTTCCCGCTGATGCATTAAAGCGGTATTCGATGTATCCGAAAGCACCTTGGCGCGGCTTATCTAGTTCGAGGTAATTGAGCGTGACCGTGCCATTTCCAATCTGAGCATAATCAATCCATTTGTTAATGCCTGCATAATTCTCTGCCGTAATCCAGTAGCGCGCAGTAAGCTCACTGTAAGGAACTGCCAGCGGACTTTCATTGGAAATACTCAGATAGGGTTTGATGCTGTTATTGCTGACCTGGCCGTTATCGCCATCTTTGTAAAGCACCTTCAAGCCCGAGGAAACTATCAGCGTACGGCTTACTGGGGTTGCAGCACCATATACAGCACTGCCGTTTTGAGACGCAGTAATCACAGCAGTTCCCGGGCCGACAGCGGCTACCTTTCCGTTTGATATAACGGCAACGGTTGTATCTGAGCTTGCATAACCAACCTGCAAACCCGAAGTGGCCACTGCACCCGGATCAAAAAGGGCATCCCCCAATGTTGCAGGCGCCAGACTATCTAGCGAAATCTTTTGTGCAAGCAGCGCCGGAGCTGCAATGTTCAGACAGAAATCATCGACCACAAGCTGACCGGAAGGACCTGCCTTTGATGCCCATATACCGATGGTTGCAGCATTTGCCGGCGCCGGTTTGGTTACCGTAAATTTTGTGTACACTGTTGCAGTGGCAGCCGGCGTAGATGGATGGACCTGGAACTGGGTAGTCCCGCTTGTTATTTTCACTCCCTGGGCATCATAAAAATCGATGCCAATTCCGGCCCACCATGGCAGTATTGATTGTGAAGCATTGGAGGGGTTAGGTGTACCTTCTACTTTTGCCCAGACCTCGAAGGTAATTTCAGCTCCTGCGGTTACATTGATGGTTTTACCATAGTTGATCGCGCCCTGATCGGCGGTTATCACAGCACTTTTCAGGCCGCTTCGAGAAGAGGGGCCAATTTTTGCAGCCGCAGCGTTGGGGTTTCTGATCCAGTTTACAAAACTGCTTTCAAAACCATTGTTTGTCATTACCCCGCATGCGCCGGCGCTGACTACGGTAACGGCCGAAGCCGAAGAGATACCGCTGGCATCCTGCGCTGTGGCCGTCACAGTGGCCGTGCCGGTAGTGACAGCCGTAACGGTTCCGCTGCCATTTACCGAGGCAACCGAGGGGTTGGAAGAGCTCCATGTCAACGTTTTATTGCTGGCATTTGCCGGAGCAACTGCTGCGCTTAACAAAGTCGTATCACCAACGCCGACAGTCGCATTTGTTTTGTTAAGCACTACTGATGTCAAAATAATATTAGAAGCGGTAATGACGCTGTTTGCCGTTTTGCTGCCGTCCTGTGTGGTAACAGTGATGGTGGCATTGCCAGGTGATACCCCTGTCAAGGCGCCGCTTTGGCTGACTGATACAACTCCGGCATCTGACGAGGACCAGCTTAGTGTTTTATTGCTGGCATTTGCAGGTTGAACGGTTGCAGCCAGCGTTATTGAATTATTCACACCGACCGAACCCGTAGCAGCAATCATCACGCCTGTCACTGCGATGTTTGCGGCCGTGACTGTGGATGATGCTGTCTTACGGCCCTCGTTAGTGGTGGCGGTAATCACGGCAGTACCGGGCGATACACCCCGTAAAAGCCCGCCCGCATCAACGCTTACTGTGGATGTATTTGAAGAGGTCCACGTTACGCTTTGATTGGTGGCATCTGCGGGCATTACGGTTGCTGCAAGCCTTGTTGTATCACCTACACCTACAAAAGCAGTTGAAGGATTTACAGCAACGGAGGTAAGCGGAGTGAGCCCGATTTCAATGGCATTAATTGCAGGGTAATTTAAGTTTGCAATCGGTCTGAAGACCACGATTATCAATCCGGTAGCCGATGATTTTATACTGAATTCCTTGATGACCGGTTTGTGCCTGCCGCCGGCCTGGGCAAAGATATCAAAGTTTTTGAGCAGCGTATCCGATACAGAATTTCCAGTAACATTGAATTTTCTTTTTCCCGAAGTGATCGTTTCACTGATTTCAGAAAAGTGAAGCCGGAGCTTATAGACAGCATTTGGAATCAGGTTTCCGTAACTGTATTGTAACGTTGTACCACTATTACGCTGTGTTTTATAAACGTTCTCTGGTGCCGGATTGACAAGGCCGGTCAGGTTTGGGGCCGTCTGCGTACTTGATGTCCACATGGATGCAGACTGCGGCGTGTCAGCTACAAAATTGTTTATCGTAGGCCCGCCACAGTTATTAGCCCGGATATTTGTGCCCACTGTCAGCAAAGTAGAAGCTGTTTTTCCACCATCAACGGTAGTAACAGTGATGGTTGCAGTGCCCAAATTAAGCCCTGCGACCAGTCCGCTTTCGTTAACCTTCGCAATGGTAGTGTCCGAGCAGTTCCAGCTCACATTTTTATAGGTAGCGTTAAGCGGTAGTATAGTGGCAATCAGGTTTCTTGAAACGCCCAGTCCTACCATGGTGGCAGAGTCAAGCGTTACTGATGCTACCGGAATTACCGGTGTTACTTTGATACTGCTCTGCGCCGTTCTATTTCCGTCCTGGGTGGTTACGGTAATGGTTACAAGCCCGGAAGAAACGCCTGTAACAAGTCCTGTTGAGCTTACAGTAGCAAGGGTTGGGTCAGATGAGGCCCAGCTGACTGCGTTATTGGCCGGATAAGCAGGTATTAATGTAGCTTTTAATTGTTTGGTAAAACCGACGATAACAGAATCCGCAGCTGGGGTTACTGCCACAGAAACGACCGGTCCGCCGGAAGGTTCACCGACAAAAATTCCATTGCCACCAATGCCAAGAAACACTCTCCCATGTAAATCCGCTGCCATGCTGCCTACAACACCCGGAACAGGATTTGCAATCGTGGTCCAGTTCGCACCATTATCATCGGAGCGAAAGACACCGTAGGAGACACCATTAATGGCAGTTCCCTCCGAGCTCACATAAATCACCGGGTTGGATGATGCGGTTGTATCAGCCTTTCCGACCGCAATCCATTTGGGCCTTGTAATGACAGAAGGATTTATTTTGGTAAAAGTTTTTGCAGTATCGGTAGAATGAAAGATGCCGTCCCCCGAAAACGAAATCCACAGATCTCCCTCTCTTTCAGGCGTTGTTTCTACATTCATTTGCGCCACATTGCCTACGTTGGGCAAATTGCTGGCAGCTGCTGTAAAATTCACCCCGCCATCAGTGCTGACATAAACCTTGCCGGCGGCATAAATATAAAAAATATTACCGTTCACTTTGTCTGCTGCCAGTGGCTGCATTCCAGCCCAGATATCATAAATACTTCCTGCTTTCAAAACGCCTGTGGGAACGCCGCTGCATGCGTTCCAGTTGGTACCTAGGTTGGAAGATTGATAGGTAAGTCCTCCCTGTGTTACCCACACCATTTTCCTGCTTGTGGCAGACACTGCAATTCTTCCTCTTGGCCCTGGCATGGTAGGGAATTTTGTATAGGATATTCCGCCATCGGTCGAGTAGCCGCCAATAGCGGCCCCGTTCCAGCCGTCGCTTCCTACGCGGGCAATGAAATTCGGATCAGAGTATTGAATGGCTCCACCCGATGTATTGGTGCCTGTATTGGTAACAAAAAAGTTGGCAATCCCCTTCATTGGAGGCTGATCCAGCGACTTATGATCAAAACCGCCAACATCTCCGGTCGTTGAGATCAGGTGGTTAACGCCCGAAGGCGGGCAAACCAGGGGTCCTGCTACCACAATTTCTTCCAAACCGTTGTCGCGCAATTTCCAGGTCACCCTTGAATCCCATACATTGGTGGTCTGGCCCACATCGAGCATATCTGAAAACCACACCTGTCCTGCATTGAATGAATCCCAGCAAAAACCGTTAATATTATGACCAATATTTCCATCGGCGCCATTTCCGCCTGAATGCGGAGCCTCACTGGCATCGCGGGTTGCAGGAGCCATTGACGACCAGCTGCCTGCGATGCCACCGCTTGTGCTGCGGTAAGCAATATCATGATTCCATGTACCTGTGGTTGCGATAATGACCTCATTGCTGTTAGAAGGATTGACTCCTACACCGCTGAATTCCTTACCTGCTGCCGGCGTAATGTCAACCCAGCTGCTTCCATTCCACTTGCTGACCGTTGTTCCTTCCTCTTTTAGGTTATAGTCACGAAGGGTCTGGGTGACGAAAAAAGTGCCGTCATTACTGATACTTGCGCGCCGCGGCCGCACTGGGCTGCCAGCCATCAAAACAAACGTGCTGCCGCCATTGGTGCTTCTGTATACACCATCGCGGCTCCCAAGAAAAATGTTACGTGTCACCCCATCGAGCACACCACCGCTTTTATCAAAAAAGATAAACCTGCCAGGCAAATCATCGGGCAATGAAGTATTTACTTTCGTCCATGATCCTGCTGCGCCTGCCTGCGTACTTTTATAGGTCCCGTTTGCACGGGTTGTTACATACACCACATCGCTATTGTTTGGATCTACGGCCAGCCGGTCGGAAAAAGTCTGGTCGCTGTTGGGCAGTACCGTAATTGGCAGCTGGCAGTCGGTCCAGGTAACACCCCGGTCAGTTGACTTCAAGACTGTTCCAGGAGATGTTCCACCTCCGGGGACAGTTCCCTTCCCGGTCTGATGGGTGGCATATAAAATATTTCCGGTTGCATCGCTGGGATCGAAAGCCAGATCGCCGCATTTAGCGGCAGCTTCCCAATTCCAGTAGGTGGTTGGTATTTTACCCGACCACATCAGATCTTCCCATTTTTGAGTTGAATGGTTCCAACGGTAGGGCGTACCTACATCGGTAGTGATAAAAAACAGATTCGCCACTTTGGGGTGCGCCTTAATGCTGGTGACATTTCCGCCTCCGCCCATGCGCACCGGCTTCCAGTTGTAGGTCTGCGCGTTGGCGGCAAAATTCAGGGCTCCTGCAAAGACAATCAACAGGAGCATCATTCGGATTGATGTTTTCATAAACGTTGTTTTGGTAAGAGATAAAAGAGTGTTATACCATCTGAGGCGGGATAAGCGAAGAAATTTGGTAACAGAGCTGTCTGCGCTGTACAGGCCTGACGCTTCGATGGGATAACACTTCCCCACTTAGACAAATAGAAATGAAAATCCCCATATTATAACTTGATATTTTGCAAAAATAATATCAAAGTTGGTTGACCTTGATCCATAGATAAATTTGCTTTGTTTGTACAATTAATTTTATACATTGTAGCAATTATTGTGGGGCAGGTTTTTATTTCAACTCAACAAACATTAATCGGGCAATGTCTTATATCGTTTCTTAACGCTTCATTCTCAGGTAAATGAAACACACTATTGGTTTAACCGTTTTTTTTGCGTCTTGGCTGAGCCTGGTTCACGGTCAAGGACTGAGATTTCATCATCTTACTACCAATCAGGGCCTTTCTCAAAGCCATGTCACTGCCATACTTAAAGACAAAAAAGGTTTCATGTGGTTTGGAACCGAAGATGGGCTCAATAAATATGATGGGTACAACTTTACAGCCTATAAGCATGATTCTTACGAAAAAAACAGCATTGCAGATAGTTATATACAGGATTTACTCGAGGATCAGCAAGGTGATCTTTGGATTGCCACATCCGAGGGGCTTGACAGGTTTGACAGAAACGAAAACAGTTTCAAACATTATCTGACCCAGGATATTTTTGATATTTTTGAGGACAGCAAACATAGAATTTGGCTCGGTACGCAGCAGGGGCTTTTTCTTTTTGACCGTGCCGGGAAATCATTTCGCTGGTACAAAGGCGCTGCTCAGAATAATGCCGCCCCAATCACAAACGCGGTCTACCGAATTGAAGAAAACCACGACGGTTCACTATGGCTTGGAACGGAGAACGGTCTTTATCAAGTCATGCTAACCAAAGGAACCTATACCTCTCGCCGTATTGATTTAAAATCTGAAACTAGAGCAGGGGGCGCTCCGGTACGAGCTCTGTGTAAGGATACCGACGGCAATTTATGGGTTGGAACCAAAGGCGCTGGCATTTTCGTTTACAGACCCAAAGATCATTCGTCTCGCAACTTTCTTCATGACCCGGCTCAGAAAAACTCCCTGGCTCACAATGATATTCTTAGCATTTCCCAAACCGGCGATGGCAATTTATGGATAGGGACTGAAAATGGTGGAATCAGTGTTTACAACCCGCATGCAGGCCAGTTTTTTACCTATGCCAACAGCCCTAATGAACCCTTTACATTAGGAAACAATTCAGTTTATTCGATCTATCAGGATGATGCAGGAAATCTTTGGATCGGCACTTATGCCGCCGGGGTTGATTTTTTGCCCAAGTTCAAAGAGAAGTTCCGCTCATTTAGCCACATCCCCGGAAATCCGGGCAGCTTAGCCAACGATGTGGTGCTGGCCATATGCGGAGATAGTTTGGGTAACAAGATTTGGCTTGGCACAGATGGGGGCGGACTAAATGTATTTGACAATGATAAAAATACCTTTTCAAATTATAGGCATGATCCTGCTAATGTGAATTCGATCAGCAACGATCATGTGATCTCTATCATACAGGTTTCTAAAAACATCCTTGCACTGGGATTTCATGAGGGCGGCTTTGATTTTTTTAATATCCAAACTGGCAGGGCTGAACACAATCTGCCAGATACCAGCGAGCCAAACAGTCTTTCGATTGCAGATGTTAACAATCTTTTTAAAGACCGTCAGGGCAATATCTGGATCGGGACGTGGGGAGGCGGATTGAATTGTTATAACATCGCAACTAAAAAGTATAAACATTACCGGTATAGCCCTGGCGACAGCACCAGTATAAGCTCAGACATTGTCACAACTGTTTTTCAGGACAGTAGAGACCAGATCTGGGTTGGTACTTACAATGGACTTAATAAACTCGACAAAAGTGGAAAGTATTTCCGGCGCTACCGGCAGGATCACAAAAATATGTTATCGCTATCGCATAACAAAATACAAAGCATTCGCCAGGCTCAGGATGGAAATTTATGGATAGGAACAGTCGGGGGCGGCCTCAATTATTTTAATACCGGAAAGCAAACCTTCAAGGCCTACACTGAAAAGGATGGCTTGGCCAGTAACGTGGTTTTTGCAATTTTGCAGGATGGTCATAAGAATTTATGGTTAAGTACAAACAAGGGGATTTCGCTGTTCAATCTTAAGACCAAGACATTCAGTAACTTTGGCGTAGCGGATGGACTTCAGGGTAACGAGTTTAGAGACAACTCTTGTTTTGTAACCAAAAGCGGGCAAATGTTTTTTGGGGGGGTGAGAGGTTTTAGTACCTTTCATCCAGATAGCTTGAAGTATAATGATTTTATTCCACCCATTTATCTTACGGGTCTGCTGATTTTTAACAAGACCGTTTCTGTTGGCGATAAATCCTCGGTGCTTCAAAAAGACATCAGTGAGACTAAACAGATCACACTTTCTTACAAACAGTCGGTAATCACTCTTGAATTTGCTGCACTTGGCTTTACCATACCCCTAAAAAATGAGTACGCCTATAAGCTTGAGGGATTTGATCCGGACTGGAATTATGTCAAAACCAAACGAAGTGCGACCTATACGAATCTGGATGCGGGTAGTTACCTTTTTAGGATGAAGGGGGCGAACAACGATGGGGTATGGAGCAAGACCGATGCGGTTTTAGACATCACAATTACCCCTCCATTTTGGCTTACCTGGTGGTTTAAACTCATTGTATTTTTAGCGCTTATCTGCCTCTTAACTTTATTTTACAGGGTACGCACCTATCAGGGCCGTAAACAAAAGCAAATTCTCATAAGTAGTGTCAAAGAGCGGACAAAAGAGCTTCAGGTGGCTATTCAGCAGGAAAGAAAGGCCAATCGTATTGCAGAGGTCGCCATTGAAGAAGAGAAAAAGGCCAAACAGCAGGCAGAGCTGGCCAGCCGTGCAAAAAGCTCCTTCCTGGCCGTTATGAGCCATGAAATCAGGACGCCTATGAATGGTGTGATCGGTATGGCTTCGTTGTTGGCCGAAACGGAGCTAAATGAAGAACAGCTCAGTTATACCCGCAGTATCCAGTCCAGCGGCAATATTTTACTCACAGTCATCAATGACATCCTTGACTTCTCTAAGATAGAGTCGGGAAATATGGAGCTGGAAGAAACAGTATTTAATCTGAGGATCTGTGTCGAGATGGTTATGGACATTTTTGTACCAAAGGTAGCAGAACTTCATCTTGAACTGCTTTACCAGATTGACGATGATGTTCCCGAGCAACTGGTTGGCGATAGTCTCAGGATTGGCCAGATTCTGATCAATCTGATAGGAAATGCAGTAAAGTTCACAAAACAGGGAGAAATCATATTAAAGGTCAGTATGCATAAGCGCTTGGACAATAACAGAGTCCGCTTGCACTTTGAAGTACAGGACAGCGGAATTGGGATTTCCGATGAGCAGAGCGAAAGGTTGTTTAGAGCATTTTCTCAGGCAGATTCCTCCACGAGCCGCCAATACGGTGGCACTGGCCTTGGTCTTGCCATTTCCCAGAAACTGGTAAAGCTGATGGAGGGGGAAATTGCTGTGAGCAGCCAGCAGGGGAAGGGGAGCACTTTTTATTTTTCAGTCGTCTTAAAGGTTGAAGTGGGGTCAAATCAGGAGGCTCCGCCTTACGAGCATGATCTAGGAAAAATCAGTGTATTGGTCGCTGATGATAACCGAAGCAGCCGCGAGCTGATTGCAGACCAGTTGAAAGCGTGGGGTCTGATTCCATTCCTTTCTGAAAGCGGTGCCCAGGCACTTGATATTTTGGCACACGAAAAAGACATAAAGATCGTCATTACAGACCTGTATATGCCTGGCATGGACGGTATTCAGCTCACAAGACAGATACGCCTTACCTACCCTGCGCTTGCTGTAATGCTTTTAAGTCCCCTGGGCAGTGAGCTGCCCAGCGAAGACAGAGAAATGTTTTTTACTATTTTGAAAAAACCTATCAATAAAAAGATTTTTTTCAGTAACGTCAGCGGGTACATCACCAACAGCGACCCTGCGAATTTAATGTCTTTAAGGCCAGTTGAGCCATCAAACCGGATCCTTTACTCTGAGTTCTCACAGCAGAATCCGCTTCGCATACTTGTCGCAGAAGACAATAAAGTGAATCAAATTGTAATTTTGAACACACTCAGTAAACTTGGCTATAAAGCTGAACTGGTCACAGACGGAGTGAAAGCCGTAGCGCAGACAGCTCAAAGACCGTATGACATAATACTGATGGATGTACAAATGCCCTTTATGGACGGGCTTGAAGCCACTAAAATAATCAAAAAAGTCAATCCGGCTCAGCCCTATATTATCGCCATGACCGCTAATGCCATGCCAGAAGATCAAGCGCGCTGTTTGGCAGCTGGCATGGATGACTATCTGAGTAAGCCAGTTAAGCTGGATGAATTAATGCAGATGCTTGAAAAGTGGTCAAACAAAAGTGAAAGACTGCCGGATGGGCCATGATCGAAATAGAGGGCTTTGGTTTTCAAAAATCTTCGTTGCTGCAGGCTTTCAGAAAAGACCTGGTGTACTTTCATTGGGATATCTACTCAGGAGTATCCTGGTTACAATGGTAATTGCGACAAAGGAAGAGAGGACATCTGAATTTTGCGGAGATGACAAATCTACTAATCACGGATACAGCAGGTATTTCTTCCGTATTGCCTTAAACTTCTGCAATCCTGGTTCCCAGCTTTTTCTGATGTCCGCTTCCGACACACCTGCGATGATCTGTTTTCTTAACTGATCGGTCCCGATGCGCAGATCAAACGCTGATATATCCTGGTTTGCTCTTCCGGGCGTAAAGAAGTTAGCCTTATCCGGATAGGCATTGTATAATTCAATTAACCACGACAGATTAATCTGTCGGCTGTTGCGAAGCTTATCAATATCATAAGTAGCGAAGATCCAGGCCATAACAAACAGAATCTTTGTGATTGGGCCGTTCACTCATTCCGGGAATGCTTACCGGTTTGTATGAGAATGCATACCTGCCTTTCAATGCGGGTGCACCCAAAATGGTAAATGGCATATAAGTTCCGCGGCCTTCATTGATCGCCGTTCCTTCAAACATACATAAGCTCGGGAAAAGCATTACAGCCTGCTGCGTATTTAAATTTGGTGAAGGATTTATCGGTAGTACATAAGGCATGTCATGGTTATAATTTGCCACTTTTATAATCTTTATTTTGCAAGGGTTTTTCAGATATCCTTCGCCGTTCAGGTATTGTGCAAATTCGCCAATCGTCATGCCATGGGTCATAGGTGTATAATGTATCCCGATGGCGGATTTAAATCTATCATCCGTCATTACCGGCCCGTCTACGACGTAGGCATTAGGATTGGGTCTGTCAAGAATGAGCAGTTCTTTGTCGTTTTCTGCACAGGCTTCCATCACATATTCAAGCGTATTGATATTGGTATAGTAGCGGCAGCCAACATCCTGAATATCAAAGACCATAAGATCGATATCGGCCAGCTGTTCTTTTGTTGGTTTCTGGTTTTTGCCATATAAAGAAATGATCGGAATACCTGTTTTAGCATCTGTCTCATTATTCACCACAGCTCCATTACTGGCATTGCCTCTAAAACCATGTTCAGGTCCAAACACTTTTACAATTTTAATTCCCAGGCTCAATAAACTGTCTACACTGCTTATCGTGCCGATCATCAGAGCTCTGATTGGCAACCAGGCCAATTCGTTTTCCTTTCAGATAAGGTAAGTATTTTTCAGTCTGATCGGCACCTGTGATGATTTCAGACTTATGGGATACACCTTTGTTCGACGATGCAATTTGTGCATTACATTCAATGCTGCTGATCGCAGGGAGTGTTAAAAAAAGTATGAAAATATATTTTATCATTGCTAAAAGGTTAATCATTTCTTTATTGCCATGGATGCTGTGCAAGATGTCTTTCAGGTCACAAAGCCTAAATTAGCAAATTTGGCTGAAGGCATCGTTTATTTATCTATCTTACTATTCAAAATCAGTGAAATGGAATTTACCAGAATTAGCCCACATCCCGATCTGGAAGGATTTATTGAGTGTTACTGGATGATGTACAGTCAGGATTCAGTGCCGCAGGTTGAGAAGATCATTCCGGATGGCTTTACGGAAATAATCTTCAATTACGGAGACGTTTACAAATCTAAAATTAGCGGAAACTGGACACTGCAATCTCCCAATTTACTGGCGGGGCAACTCAAAACGTTCTTTTATCTTGAGAATACCGGTAGTACCGGTTCCATCGCGATTAAACTGAAACCCGCAGCATTAACCCAGTTATTTGGTTTCAATATGGATCAGTATCTGGATAAAATTATAGATCTGGACTCGCTGCCCAATCCGGGACTTAAAAAACTAAGGGAAGAAATAGAAGACTGTGTCAGGCTTGGGTACAACAGGGAAGAGCAATTTGTAAAAAGAATGCTGGACGAATATTTTGCCAAGCTTATTCAGGGTGCGCCGGAAAATCCCTTAGAAGGACCATTGAATCTGATATTTAGTTCTAACGGACTGGTGACTGTAACAGAAATGGCATCAGCAGCTGGTGTTGGCGAACGCCAGCTGGAACGTCTGTGTAAAAAATACATAGGCTTAACTCCAAAGTACTACGCTCGGATTATTCGGTTTAATCACATTTTTCAATTAATTAAATCGAAAGAAAACAGCTGGGCAGAAATCGTATACCAGTCTGGGTACTATGATCAATCGCATTTCATCCATAATTTCAAGGCTTTTACTGGTGAAGACCCTTCAGCCTACTTTTTTGAAAATAAAAACATGGCCAATTTTTTTCTGAACAAATAGCAGACCTTGTCGGATTTATACAATACAAGAAGAGGGAACACGTGTATTTTTGATAAAAAAACAAAAATGAGCACGAACAAACTACTCCTGATTATCTCCCTGCTATTCTTGGTGCATGTCAGCAATGCACAGGAAAGTAACAAGCAAAAATTCAAAGAACTGGAATGGCTGACCGGAAAATGGATCCGGACGAATTCAGGTGCAGGACAATCCGGTTATGAAACCTGGGATAAAGTTTCCGATTTAAAGCTGAGCGGCAAAGGGATTACCCTCAAAGGAAAAGAGGTCATTTTTACCGAGAACCTGGAATTGACTGTGAAAGAAAATGATATTTTTTATGTAGTAACGGTAAGTGGTGAGACAAAGCCCGTCTATTTTAAGCTAACTGCAATTACTGATAATGGCTTTACCTGTGAGAACCCAAAACATGACTTTCCCAAAAAAATAACATATAGCCATAGCGGTAACCATGCAAAAGCGGTGATTTCAGGTGATGGTAAAAGTGTTGATTATAATTTCGTGCGCGAGGATAAGAAACGATTATATCCGACTGCTCCCTTAGAGAGAAAAAAGCGCAAAAAATTAACCTTCAACCGTGTTCTACTCTCAACAGAACATGGCTGAAGGAAATGGTTAGCCATGTTTATTTATTCTCGACTGCGCCTTTATCTGGTTGTTTCACAATCAGTCCTTCCTCTGGCTTCCACTTATCATACTCCATATAGCGAGCCGTCTGGGTGGCTATGGCCTGTCCTTTTAGCTTCGCAACTACATGCAGGGCACCGTCAATTCCTGCGGAAACACCGGCAGTCGTGACGATTTGTCCATTGTCTACAAAACGGGTACCTGACAGAATCTGTGCTTTTGGCGTTGCCCGTTGCAGCTTCTCGATATAGGAATGAAAAGTAGTCGCCTGTTTACCGTCCAGTAGTCCCGCTTTGGCAAGCAGCCCGGCACCTGTACAAACCGACAGCATGACTTCCGCATGGGTAGCAGCGTTTTTTATCCATTCTATCAGCGGTTTATTCTCAATGAACGGACCGGTCTCACCTCCGGGTAAAACCACAATATCAGGCTTGGGACAATCCGTCAGGCTATAGTTCGGCGTTATTTTAATGAATCCCTGACTGATGATGGGTTCTTTGGAAAGCGAAACGGTATAGACATTAAATCCGTCTGTGGAAGCGAAGACTTCACTAGGGCCGGCAAAATCCAGAATTTCAACACCATTGTGAATAAATATAGCCACATTTCGCTTTTTAGCCTGCTTCTCGGTTCGCGCCAGTGAATCTGAAAGGGCAGGAGTGCCTTCGACAAGAGGCATTCCACAATGCTGACAATTGCCGGGCTTTTCGTGTCGTTCCAGATCACAACCACTGTCGCAGGGTTTGCAGTAATATGCCGCGTGTATTTCTCTCATGGATAAGTTTTTTGCTAAAAGTGGGCTGCAAGCGGCAGCGAGCCAGCAGGCAGCGAACACGAAAAATCGGTAACGAAGAATGGTGTTCATGGGCTAATAGAATTAAGGTGAAATAAAAGATCCTGTGTTGTTTTTAAGTTTGTCTTTCTGCCAGATCCGGCGTAGCTGGCGGGCATCCTGAAAACCACACTTCTGTGCAATGGCTTCCATGGTCATGTCAGGATTATGCCTTAAGGTACTGGCCAGCTCCAGACGCAGTAGCGTGGTGTAGTCATGAATGGAAATCCCGGTCTCTTTCCGAAATGTTCGGGTCATGTTGCGGGTACTCATACCGGCGATCTCGGCGAGCGCTTCTAACGTAAACCTGGTTTTTAGATTTGCAATCAGCCAGTCCTGCACCTGGTGAACGGCTACATTCAAGTGATTCCGGTAATCCAGGTAAACGCTTTTCTGCGAATGGTGGGGACCGCGGCGTAAGTAAACAACTAACTCGCGGGCTATCTTCGAGGCAAACAGCGGGCCTTGCTGCTCCTCTGCATTTGAAGGTAAGGTGACTGGAAGTCTACCATGAAATTTCTTCTGGCTGGTGCCGCGTAGCGGGGCAAGGGACAGAGGTCGATGAAAAGCTGTTCCCTATTCTGCCAGCCAACAAATAAGCTGATGCGTGACCTTTCCGGTGGAAAATTATTTCTCGTTTCGTCTGAGCTCTGCAAGAGCTGACAATCCGGCCGATTAAGAAAAAACCAATAGCTAAGCAAATAGACTTTAATTAAAATAGATTAGAGGAAGAGATTCTCTGTCATCTTTTTAACATACTGGTTAAGCCCTTCAAAATTAGATTATCCTCTCAGCAAACTCTTGCTAGTTTGCAACAAAAAAACTGCCATTTTCATGTGTACTTCGACCGCTTATATATGTTTTATAAAACCATTATCCAAAGTCCAGAATTAGGTGGCTAATAACAATTTTATTTTGAAATTTGAATTATTCAGGGCAATTGGAGTGGGGATTGTGTTAATCACATAATTTACACCTAAGCCATGGTATTTCCATGCAGACAATGTGTCGATTTTAGGCTCAGCTCTTTCTAGGGCAGCACAGAACCCTTTAAGTGAATTAATACAGAATAGGCTGTTAGAACTGCATATGAATTTGAATTATTTTATTGTGCCCAATGAAAAACTTTCAGATTTGTCAGCTGTGGTAGTGTTGCGAGAAACTGATAAACTGACGGGTGTCTACTTATCTGGAAACGTTTCATGAAAGAAGTATTCCATTTTACATGTACCTTGGCTACAAGGCGAAAGAAAGATATTAGAGCCTGTGACACAAATGAAATACTGGATAACCGGTTTGGATAGCGCCTATATTCTTCGAGAGTCGATAAAAAGACTATTTATAGGTTATCTGCTGAATGGTACCTGAAAAAGTCCTTGGCGTTTTGATAATTCACAGACAAAAAAAATAGCTGAGACCGTCTGTAACCTCTTATCACTTGTGAGAAAAATGCCTGAGTCCTCAAACTACCTCTGCTGAATAAAAATTTAGATTGCCAGGCTGGGGCAAGCAATTACCTTAAAACTTAATTTTTTCAGGTTCATTTATATTTTTGGTTAGCAAATAGGCAACAAACATGTTCGGGACCCAGCACAGCCATGCCACAAGAACATAAGCTTTGATAAAATCTTCGTAAATGGCGATGAGCAAGGGGAGCCAAATACGAAGTGTTACGGCTGCAAAACAAGCCGCGTAGCTGTAAACCATGGACCGTTGGTGCTGGATAATCCGCCCTTTAACAATACTGGTGTACCCCATTAGCGTGCTGGCAAACCAGATAATGGCAAGGCATAAAAATCCCGTAGCAGCAATCACTCCGCCGTTTGCATGAAGCGCCAGATATGCCGCAGAAACTGAACTACAAAAAGAAAGTAACAAATAAAGCTTTCCAATATTTCGGTGCGCGGCGGGAACAGATATTCTAATTCTTTGACTGAACTGAACCCAGCCGAATAGCAAGGCCAGTCCGCCGGTAGTAATATGAGTGTAGAAGGCCGAGCTCCAAATCACGCTTGCCAATAACGCACCGTTTTTATTTCCCAGTAGTCCAAAATTACTTTGGAAAAAATAGAATAAGGGATAAAGCCCGATGAAGGTAGCTAAGATGGCTAGTGTAAATTGAATGGTTCTGTTGTTTATTGGAGAAGTTGGTTTTTGTAACATAAATTAGCGTTTCCTAGATGATAGCTTTATGAGTTGTTTGGTTGCGTCTTTAAGCTGAAAAAGTAAATATTAGTGGTTCCCAACGCCTTTGGAAATTGATTATTCTTCCAAATGTTTTGTTTACTAACAAGTAGTTGCATCTGATCACACCCAGAATTAACCTTAACTTCTGTTAAAGGACAGCAATAACTAAAAAAAAGTCATTATCCTAAAACAAAATTGAGGCGACCGGCGTAAAAAATGTCAGAATTCTGAGGGATATCTGCCAAATTTGAGCTGACATAAGTATTTGTTCGCTGGGGTTCTAACTTGCATTCTTGATGCGGCGCTTTCAAATCCAGCGGTTGCAATTACAGTCCTTTCATAATTACTATCAACGATTTGGATAAGTGTATTAAGAAATTAAAACAGCTTAATAAATATCAATTTGCGTCTGAAATCAGCTCTTAGCGTGAATGGCGAGCAAAAAATACTCCAAATGCTGAAAGGTCCATATCATGATTCGGCATGTTAAGTTTAGGTATTACAGATTTAAATTTTATGGTTATGGTGAGCACTTTTTTGTTTTCAATTTGCAGGGGCGAATTGCTAGATTCATCCGCCATAATATTTTGAAATCTGCCAGAAAAATACCTTCATAATGATTTCAGGCCGGAAGTGGGAGGAATGCTTAGACGTTGGCGTATCCAATGGGGTGGTTGAATGATCCAAGAGCAGGCGGCTGGCCATGATGGTTTAGGGCCATTCTTCAATTATAGACTTTTTGAATGAATAATCCCCAAAAGAGAGTACGTACGCGATACGGTGATCCAGATTTGCAGCCGGCTGAGATTTAAGGGCAAAAAGGCAAAAAACATCTGTTAAAATGATTGTAATCAGGTTCACTGAAAATAAAACCGCACGGCAAGAAATTGCAGGGAGGATTTGTGCAAGTGAATGGACGTATATGTGCAACAGGCTGTCTTTTACTAACCATAAAGATGAATTTGCGGATATAAAAAACATTACATTAGTGTAAAAGATAAATCCGTACTCTTTGGCAAACTAACTAAAGGGTGCAGGCTGCCAGTGAAAAGGCCTGGCAGCCTGGCATCAAGAGCATAATGAACCTGCAATAGCGTCCACCGGAGAAAATCACGACACAGCAAAAATTTACATTTTCTTTTCTGCAGTCTAGGATTTGTTTGAAAATTTAGGGCTATTTTGAAAACCAGTCTACAATATATCATGTTATGCTGTCACCGAAAGCCAGAAGAGATGTTGGCCGTGTTATTCCTTTCGGAGTATTGTGGTTTATTTTTAGTCTGATTTATTGCATGGCGGAAAAAGGCATTCTTGGAGATCTAGACCACTATCCGTCTACGGGGAATCAGTACAAATTTGCAGCTAACATTTTTGCCATCCCAGCTTTGGGCCTGATGATGGGTCTGCTTACCGGTATTCTGGAGATCGGTTATTTCACTACGTGGTTTATAAAAAAGAGCTTCACCATAAAGATTGTATTCAAATCCCTTCTTTATTTGATCATTGTTTTCATTTTCTTGGTTGTCACCTTGTTGATGAATGCGATAAATACGCATAGCGAGCACTCTTTTGAAAACCTGATATTACCAGCCTGGGCATTTTTCACTGGTTTCGATGCGGTCGGTCTTATCTTGTACATAGCTTCGATCATTGTGATTACACAACTCTATGCTGAATTTAGCCAGAGTATCGGGCCAGGTACATTGAGTAATTTTTTCTTGGGGAAATACCATCATCCGGTGGAAGAAGAAAGAATATTTATGTTTCTGGATATGAAGTCCTCGACTGCAATCGCGGAAAATCTTGGCCATGTCCGGTATTTCGAGATGTTAAAAGAGTATTTCTTCGATCTGTCAGCTGCGGTTATTGATTATCAGGGCACAATCTATCATTATGCCGGTGATGAGATGATCATCAGCTGGAAATTGAAAGACGGTTTGAAATCTAGTAATTGTAGAGAGTGCTTCTTCGCTATGAAACGCGCCTTGGAGAATCAGGAGGAAAAGTATAAATGCAAGTTCGGCATCTTACCTGCTTTTAAAGCTGGGCTGCATTTTGGTATGGTGACTGCCGGAGAAATCGGATCGCTAAAAAAGGAAATCATCTTCACTGGCGACGTCCTCAATGCCTCAGCAAGGATCCAGGGACTTTGCAATCATTTTGACGCTGAGCTGCTGGTATCGGAGGACCTGATTAAAATACTTCATCTTCGGCCGATATATGAGATGAGATCTGTTGGAGAGAACCCGCTGAAAGGTCGAATTAAAACAATGAAGATATTTTCAATTTCAGTTTCTGATATATTAAGTGGTTCTAGGCAATCATAGTCGTAGTTAACACAGAGCAAACCGGTCAAGGTTTAAGCATACACAGAGGTTGTGGCGGTTTTTCGGTCTGCCTCCGCTGTCCTTTCTTTAAAATTTTTTTTAAAAATAAGCAATTTGCAGCCAATAACGGCCTTTACATACTAGGAAGCTATTGTTTTGAATCCACATGTTTGCCTTTCCTCACTTTAAGTGCTCAATTAAATGCCGTAAGGTCGAAATTATGTTTCTTAAAATGATACCTTCACACATTGTTCCTTTTCTGGGCGTTTAATCACGTTCCTTATTATTTGAGTTGATGAAGAAATATCAAAATAGAGCCGGTTTAATCGTTTCCGCATCTATTCCGCTTTTTGTGTTACCTGCAAGAATTTCAGAAGGACAGTGGAAAGACCCTGTCAATTTGACCGGATCTGAAATTGTGATTTTCCTAATGAGTCTAACCTGTTGGCATTGTATCGTATACATCCAGCAAAAAAGTTACTTTCTGCTTTGGCATAAAATTGCTTTGTCACTGCTTTGCTGCTGTGTGATGTCGAATCTGTTTTTTTTTACATTCAATCCTATCTTTAAAGACTTTCCGTTTAGAACCGCGACAAACCCGCTATTTGTGAGAATTCTGATGCTATCCAGTAGGGGTATTTTGATGAGCATCATTCTAATACCAGGCGCATATTATGTACAAAAGGATTTGGAGGCCCGCGCAGCAAAAAGAGAGAAACAAAAACTGGCCATGGAAAGAGTGCAAATCCAAAACCGTTTATTAGAAAACGCAGTTCTGGAACGAACAGAAGCTCTTCGCTACTCTCTTGTTTCGCTGCAAAGCTCCAAAAAGGAGCTTGAACATCAATTGTATATACAATCCCGCTTACTTGCCTCCTTTAATCATGATATTAAGGGGCCATTTAAATTTACGGTAAAAATATCCGAAAAAATCGCTCAACTGGCTGCTGCCGGAGAGGAACCTGATACAATACACCGCTATGCCGGAGAGTTAAATAAGACTCTTAAGAACATGCTTATTCTGATCAATAACAACTTAGAATATGTAAAGCTTCCTATCAATGATATAATAGATGACGCAGAAAACATTAATTTACGAAACCTTATTGCAGAAAAGGCCCTGCTTTTTGAAGGGAGCATTGCTACGAATAAGAACAATCTTTTAATCAAGGTAAACCCTACCACGACAGTTCAAAGTAATAAAAACTTATTAGGGATCATTATTCATAATTTGATCGATAATGCCAGTAAATACACGATTGAGGGTAATATAAAAATCACCTCCGTTTCTATTAATTCTTTGACTCAGGTCACAATAAGTAACCAGGGAGTAAAAATTTCTGATCAGATAATAGAATGGATTAATTTGAAAACCACCCCTGAAAGTAAAGTCATGGCTATTGACCCTAACGAAATACACGGAATAGGCCTTTTACTGGTAAAAGAGATCACCACCTTATTAAAAATAGGACTGCAGATGTATTCTGACTTGACCGGAATCCACATAACGCTTAGTTTTCCAAAACCTAATTAAACCTCCCCGAAAAAGTCTACTTACATTCAATAAGATTATGAATCGGTTGGAACTAGCTATTTCAAGTGAATGGCGGCTAAGACTTAAAGTGCTGTTCCAGTTTGTGATTTAGAAAAAAAAGTAACTTGGTGGAATGCTAATTAAGAGTGACCCAATAACCGATTAAAGATTTTTTCTGGCTGGAAAACTGCGTCAGTGTAGACTGATATCAAATCAGATCAGCTCTTCCGCTCACGGCTTTCGGTCACTCATATTTTTGTAAATATTAACCTTGTTTAGCAGTCCTATCACATTTTCGACATCAAACTTTTTAAAAAGTCTTGATTTGTATGTACTTATTGTTGAAATTTTCAACTTGAGGTTGGCAGCTATTTCCTTTGTAACTTTTCCTTCAATCAACTGGTGCAAAACTTCATGCTCCCTGGTAGATATGCCTGAGAATAGATCTGTCGTAAAGGGCTCTTCTATTACCGAAGACGGAGTTGAAGTTTGAAGCAGTATCTTTTTTATCGAAGTGATGAGGTATTTTTCGCCGTCAGTTTTCGATACAAATCCGTCTGCTCCGGCCTGCATGTAGTGGGTAGCGTATATTCTATCTTCCAAAGCCGTATAAACCAGAATTTTTATATCCGGCTGTATTTCACGAAGACTGTCTATCATTTTACTGTTTCTGCCACCAGGCATGTTGATGTCCAAGATGACCAGGTCGTATTCGCGTTTTTTAACATAGTAAAGCGCCGAGAAAAAATCCGGAGCCAGACTTAATATTAATGGGTTAAAGGATTCTTTAAGCAGAATTTCAAGTCCCAGCCGGACAACCGCCTGATCATCTACAATTAGTATTTTCTTCACCATAATAAAGGTTTACACACACTGGTGTATATTGCATTGGATCGATATTCAAGAGCTGATTGTGTTTTAGATAAATCTAAGTGACTTCTAAGATTACTATGCTATGAGCCTACATTTGTAGTTCTGTTCTTTTTTTTGCAGTCTAGTTTAAGACGCTTCAAATCCGTCATGTCATAAATAAAGAGGAGGGTATACAACCACTGTTTAACTCAATGTTGAAAACCACCTAACTGATAAACTTTGGATAAAGGAGGGTCATTCCATCCAAAGCAACCATGCAGGTTAATTTCAGATTAATCCACCCACTGTAGATATACGAACGCAATGTGTGTACCGTGTCACAGGACTATTTAGTGTGCTATTAAAATCTTATGCGATTCTGCAGCACCCGATTTGTAGACGATACGAACGAAATAAAATCCGTTATCCAGGCTTTGCACATCAACATATTTATTTGCGGGCAAGCTCTGCAACCTTTGCTTTCCGTTCTGATCGAACACCTCAATCGCTGAGAGCGGTTGATTTTCCGGAGAGTCAATAAATACTTTATCAGAAACTGGGTTTGGATAAATTGCTAGGGATGAAAAGTTTCGAAAATCAAGGCTCACAATACGGCTATAAGCAAAAGTCCCATCCTGATCGATCATTTTAAGTCTGTAAAGATTCTGTCCTGCAAGCGGTGCAGTATCCCTGAATGTGTACTGCGCCAATGCTGAACTATGTTTTGCAGCATTCACGGTTCCGATCTTTTCCCACGTTTTGCCGCTGGCGCTTCTTTGTATTTCGAACCGGTCGCTATTGGTCTCAAGGGTCGTCGCCCATTCAATGCGTGCTGTGTTTTCATCTTTCCTTGCAGAGAACGAAGTCAGCGTAACAGGCAATGCTCCTGGCGCATAGGTATATACGACACATGCTCCTGCACTTACATACGTTTGAACAAAAGTTTCAAGATTGCCGCTTCCGGTCACAGCCACCGAACTTTGGGCAAGCGTAGCGATTGAGAATGTTGCATTTTCTGCTCCCACAAAATTGGCTGTAATTTGCGAGCCATTTGGTATTGACCGGATTTTAGAGTCAAAAGAAGCCTGGTTGAAATACGAATCGCCTGAGGCCCCGTCATAATCCTTGCTGCCATCAAAGTCACCTAACTGACCATTTAATGTTACATCACTGGTCATTGTTAAGGCAGTGCCAACCGGAAGTGTCATTGTTACCTTCCCGGCAGCCGTAATCGAGTATCCGTTGGCAGTTGCCGTATTTTCGATACCAATTGTCGGGTGAAAAACCGATTCCGCTGCAAAAATCCTCACATTAAGCGGCACTGGTGTGACCGTAGATTTTGGAAGTGTCAATAGATCACTCCATTCTGTTACCAGTGTTGCCTTGCTGGTGCAGTAAGTTGCTGTGTTTTCCTTAGCTACCAGTCCGAGCCCAAAATTTGAAACCGATTCGTTGTTGCCGACCGAGAATTCTGCGGTCAAATTGTCATCTGCTGCGGCGCTGTTCACTGTCTGATCGCTTCCGGCACGCTCAGGCGCAGGGATGAAACCGTCATCGGGATAAACGAACTCGATTTGGTAGTTTCCTGCGTTTGCCTTCAAACTGTACTGGCCGTTCACATCACTGAGCGCGGTTGCGACCACTGCCTGGGATTGAGCATCGAGCAGCTTGACCAAAATTCCGGCAACTTTCTTTTCTGATGCGGCCCTAATTCCGTTGGCGGGTTTTTCATCTTGCCAGATTACACCACTTACCGTACTGGTCAGAGCAGGCGCCTGCGCCAATGCCAACTGACTCAGTGCAACTGAAAGCAAACTTGTAGTAAAAATTCTTCTAATCATGATAAAAACATTCTAGTGATAGCTAAAATTATAACTATGAATTTATAATTACAAATCAGTTACATCGGAAATGTCCAATATTTGACTGTTTTAATCCGTTTCGTCATGTTACTACGTTTAATGTAGAAATAATTGTATAAATAGCTGTAATTGATTCTTGATTAAGGTATTGTTCTCGTGTCTGTTGTTGATTTAAATGGGAATCAATATGCTGGTGAGCTTATGCCAATCTTGGAATATTAACTTTTCATAGAGTGCGTCAAGAATATCAAAAGTAGCCCTTGAAGGATATGTATGAGGCATTAATGAAAACTGCGGTTCAGTTCTTTGTAGGGTGTCAAGGACTTGTTTCTAGTTTTTAAAGCAGTGTGCGAAGTCAGTACAATGAAAACGTATAATCAAAGATGTAAGGAAAAGGATGCCCGAAATTTTGTTCGGTGGGTATCAAGTGGTTTTATTCTACGAAGTGGAGTCAAAGCTCGGAAACTGAAAAGTGCTGCTACTCAGGATTAAATATTAACCGAAATCGGCTCTTTCACAGCAGAAGATCTATCCATGTTTTGGTCGCCAGTTACTTTAAACGACTGTGGTTTTATAGAGATCAGCCTAACTGATCCGCCGAATGAAGTGGCTGTTGAATAATGTAATGGTTGACACTTAGTTAAACTTTGAATCATACTGGCGGTGTAGGCTTTTGGACGCGATCCAATATTGAAGCATCCTTTCGATTCCTATGCTGGGTATATAGTATAAATTTTGGTCTGGTCCAACATAAGATACATGCAGACTTTCCAGTTTTTCAGACTGGCAGAAGTTATGGCAACTGATAAGGAAGGACTCAAGGTCAACCTCCTCTGTTTCAGCGATACAATTGCGAAACAGGTCAAGTACAAAGATATAAAACATACTCAATAGTATCACTCTCAAAGCCACTATGTTTGGCTGAGGAGCGAAATTTTTTAGAATGTAGGGTTATACGTTGCAATATAATAGAAAAATATCAAAAAATGCTCTTGGTGCACGTGAGGCGCAATTTTTTGGGTTTGGAATTGGATTATCGTATCGATCCTTGTTTGTGGGTAACCATAGCATAATGCGGCCTTTATCAGAGGTTCATTTTCACTCACCCTTTTAGTCTTCGACTTATGCGGTGCAACTATGGGATTAGCCTTACCTTAATCATTATCTTCATGCAACAGACCCGGTCGATAACAGTGAAAGCCCCTGTCGATTGGAGATGAAAAATAATAGAATGGGGCGGAGTGTTCATATTTTGTATACTTTCAAGTGTTGCCGGCACATAATTTTAAAATTGATAATTAATATTTTATATTTTATAAAGTTTAAGTTTCCAAAGTTGTGCTTCGTTAATTAGTGGAGCGCTTTCCAATTTCACCAGCAGATCTTACATGTAGTATTCCCGACAACCAATAACATGCAATTTCAAATAGAAGAAGTCTATCAAAGAGATTAGAGCATCGGTTACTGTTATGCAAACCAGCTGTAAACTTTGAGCAACGTTCCTTTATATAACATGTTTACCGTGTTCAGAAATGTGATTATTCAGAATTACCTTAAAATTTTGAAGTCAAAAATAATATCCCAACCAAATGGTAAAAGAATTTGAATTTTACTCCTCTCTATTTGTTGAGCTTTGATCGGCTGCCCTATATTTACATAATAGTTTTACATGTTAGAGAAAACGGTAAACTTTGAGAGGATGGCAGAACCAAATTTCAAATTGAGAAATGGCTCGATCATAGACGCAGGCCATCTCAAAATGAATTCAGGCTAATTTTTGATAAACTTCGAATTACACCCGTTGTCTGATTTAATGATATAAGCTCACTCTGGAAACCTGTTTAATGGAATCTGCGTTTTCTCTGTTTTTACCTCTGTTTACTTAAATTTGAATACAATTTTTTAAAAGTTAGCGAAGATCTTACAATCGGAATTGCTGTTTCATTTAAATGGCAAAAAAAAGAACGAAAGTCGTTGTAAGATATATGTACGATCTTCCATTAGGAAAAATGGGTACTACGAATATCAACACCGTTAAAAGGATATCCATTTGCTTTTGAGTGTCAATTTTAGCGAGTGAATTTCAGAAAAGGTGTATTTTGAACCTTTCAGTATTTGAAGACTGTTCTGTGATTTGCATGTAGAACACGTCTCACAAGAAAAAATTGCTCTATTAACCCACGATACTTTTGGCGGCTGCCGCTGCCGTACAATCTTTTAATTTAATCCAAATTTTCTCGCTCTCCAATTTGTCGCTTTAATCTCTGAATATTGTACTATCTTATTGAAATATAGATTATTACGTATTAATATATAAATTGTTATAAGGAGATGCTAATGGTTTATAATGCTACTTTTCATCCGGAATGCCACTTTATAAAAGCCAATGACATTTTGCATAACCCACTATGTAATAATCATTAAATTATCAAGGCAGCAAATTTATCTGAAATTCATTTTAAACAAAAAGAGACTGCATCTTTGATGATACAGCCTTGCTTATATCTATCAAAAATTTGTAATTGAATTCTATATTTAGATTGTTATTTCGCTTTTGCAAAACCATCCACATCGATGATTGCCTGAGCAAATGATTTTGGATCTTCTTGCGGCACATTATGCCCTATGCCTTTTAAAACTCGGTGCTCGTATTTGCCAGTAAATTTGTCAGCATATGATTTGCCATCTGCGTTAGCACCATCAGAATCACTTCCTATAGTAATAGTTGGAACTTTAATTGACGGTCTGGATGCCAGGATTTTTTCCAAGCTATCATATTTAGATTCACCAGGTTCAAATGATAGACGCCATCTGTAATTATGAATTACAATTGCTACATGATCAGGATTATCAAAAGATTGTGCAGTTTGATCATAAGTAGCTTTATCAAAATCCCATAATGGAGAAGCAAATCTCCAAATCATTTTGTTAAATTCATAAGTATTTTGTGCGTAACCTAATTTACCTCTTTCGGTGCCAAAATAATACTGAAACCACCCTCCAAATTCCGCTTTGGGAGGAAGTGGTTTCAAATTTGCTTCAAGGTTGATAATTGAATAACCACTTACAGAGATCAATCCATTCAAACGTTCCGGCCAAAGCGCCGCCATAACCACAGCGGTTCTAGCGCCCCAATCGAAGCCTCCAATAATTGCTTTTTTGATTTTAAGCGCATCCATTATATCTATGATATCTTGTGCTAGTGCCGCTTGTTGTCCATTTCTAAAAGAATCATTTGAAAGGAAACGAGTTGTTCCAAACCCTCTTAAATAAGGAGTAATTACACGGTAGCCTTTTGCAACTAGAATTGGGACAACATCATTATAACTGTGAATGTCGTGAGGCCAGCCATGAAGTAAAATAATTGGACTTCCATTTGATGGTCCTGCTTCGGTATAACCAACATTTAATAATCCTGCATTAATTTGTTTTAATGTTCCCAATGAATTGTTCTTCATGATTTCATTTGTTTTTTGATTTTCTGATTGTGCATTAATTTGTGTTGTAGATAAAAACAATACTACTATTAAAACCGCCTTAGAAAAGTTTTTATTAATGATTATACTTTTAATTTTTGGTATTTTTTTCATGATTTCTTGTTTAATTGTTTTTGGTTATCAGTAACTTACCAGTCAAAAGTATCTTGATAATCCCCCTGCTTAAAATATAAAGTACTTCAATTGGGCAAATTAAATCCTCAAATGGACAAACGTATGAACAGGGCCCTGAAAGGTCAATTCAACGACGGCACGAAAAATACTGGACGAGATTCTAAGACAGAAAGCAACCCATCTGAGTGCAGATTTGATCCAATACAGATCAGTTAGTCAATCCATGCATCCAAAGGACATTGAAATCAGTTTATTTTACCAAACCGTTCAAATAAACTAAATATATAGTTAATTGACGCCGTTTTTCACTATTTATAAGAAAAACCTCACGCACAGATTGTTAACATCCATTTGCTGTAAAGGATAGAACGGGCGCGGAAATAAGAACCTCTTGCCAGAGAACTCGCTTTAAAACCTGGCGCTGTTTTCTGCCAGCCGCACTGCGGTCGGCGGCTGCTTAATGGATGCATAAGTACCTTGTAGGCTCTGGTCTTTAAAGGGATAGCGCCCAAACCTGTAGGCCGTGTTCGGCCGCCCGGCTTGGAAAGCTTGATCTAAATGTGGACGGAGAATATATTGTTGCCGTGTCTGAATGTGCTATGGTCAGCTGGCTGTTGATGAGTCTGGGGCAACGTTCTGCTGGTTTAGACCGGTGGAAGGACCAAAGGTGAGTGTCACACGGGTTTGTGTAGCATCAGAGCGCATGCGAAGGCTTATGTTTAAAATAGCAGCAATCTCTTTGACCAGTAAAAGGCCTATGCCATGCACACCATCGGGGTGGACATGGGCGTCTGCACCCGTCCAGTCGACTTGGGAGTTGACCCAGTCGGTTACGTGCTTAGCTACACTTATGCCTTCATTAGTGATAGTGATTTGACAATAAGAGTCCACTGTGGCAGCACTAATCTTAATACTGCCTTCAAGGGTATACTTGTTTGCATTATCGATTAAATTGTGTAAAATAATGCCTAGCAGGTTGTAATTGCTGTAAATAGTTGTCTGGTGGTCGACATCGATTGAAAGGCTGTTTTTATTTGTCTGGATACTTCCCGCAAATAACTGAGCCTTTTCTTCAAGAAGTGCTCCTAGATCTACCGTCTCATCTCTTTCAATTTTTTGCTGGATGGGAAGCTTGGTAAATTCCAGATGGTTTTTAATAAGCATAAAGGTGTTTTCCAGTGAGCTGCTCAGCTCCTTGGCGTACTGTTGAATAGGCGTTTGTCCTACATTGACCAATGCCAGCTGCGCAATTTTCTGCGAGACGATCACTGAAAATTTAATTGGTTCTTTGATGTCATGATTAAAGGAGGCCAGCAGTCTTGATTGGATATAGAGCTGATGTTCCAGCGCTTTCTGGGACCTTTCAACTGAGACCAGCGCAAAGTGTAGCGCCCGGGTACGTTCTTGAACCGCATTTTCAAGAATCCTGTTCTTTGTTTGGACTTTTTCCAACGTTAATTGCTGGTGTTGTTGACGGGCACTGCGGGCTTCCAGGTCTTTTTGCACGTAGTATGCACCTGGTAACAGAATCAGACTCATAAGTACGGCCCTGCTAGAAGAGCATAAGCATTCTGATATACATTGGGTTGCTCGCTGTCCGGAAAGGGAAGTCTTTAAAGATGGGATTAAATGTAAAAAAAACAGATTTGAAAGAACACAGCAGCAAACAAGTGACAGTACCACTTTATGCCAGCCCATCAGCGCAGGTTTTTTCTGGATAAAAACAATGCAGTGCCAGCAGCTGAGCGCCATAAAAAAATCACAAGCTCTGATCCGATGAGGTTGACTGGATCTTTCCACTGGCCTTCCGAAATCCTTGCCGGCAATATGAAAAGCGGAATTGAGGCGGCAACAATCAGGCCGGCCCTGTTTTGATATCTGTTCATTACAATATTACAATCACTTAGGTAAACTACTGCTGGCAAGCCGGTTGGCGAAGATACGCTTTTTAAACTTTGTTGCCCGGCAAGTGTTGGAGAAAATCAAATCTTTTCGTCCGTCGGGTTCTGTGATCTAGTGCTGCTATTTGGCTTCACGCTATGTTCTGTCAGGGATCGGCCCCAAGCCAGGATGCTGCCGCAATCTTTTTTAACGCTATATGCCGCTAAATGTACGGGACACCTCTTGTTGTCTGTTGACCGACGAAGGCATTTTGATGAATTAGGAACATCCCCAAGCTGGTACGCGGCTGCGGCGGCAAATATCTTGGCCACTTTTCGTTTACTGACCCCTGTAAATCTTTTGTTGCTTTCGCAAATTTACGCAACAGATGGGATCCGTATACAATGACCGGCTTTTCTGCCAAACTTTCTCAGTTTCTTTTGGCCAACTACATACCACTGATCACACATTATACGTGGGCTTCTTCTACCTGCCGGGCAATATTGCGAATAATAGAAAAAATCATTGAGGCAGCGTGGTTAGCTTAATGAATTATAATAAAATAACCTTATATTTTTGCGAAATAACCAAATAATATTTGTTACATAACGTCAATATTTCAAATGAATACTTGGGACTTGAAGATAACCCTTGAACTATATGGGAGAAAAGTAGTAGGTTTCAGTATCTAGTACAGCAGCGAATCTGGATCTTTGATCCAGTATTGCGACAACCGATTTTAGTACGCAGGCAACATTACAAGAAAAGAACGGTAATAATGCTTTCTACTGCCATCCATCATGATTTGAGCTGGCACAGCCCTGAAGCTCTTCCCGCAAAAGCGGATTTTATATCTTCTGTTATCAATACTGGGATAGGCATCATAGCGGACAGGCAAGACAGATTATTTGAGGCGTTTGAACAGGGAGACAGTTCAACCAGTAAAAAATATGGTGGGACGGGCTTTTGGCTGACGATTTCAAACAAACTACATGGGATCATGGAAAGTCGCCATCAGCTGGATAGTACTTCATGTATTGGAAGTACCTTTTTATTTTGTTTTCAAGGCGTTGACCACCCCGTAGAAAACTGCACAGTTAAAAACTGGGAAAGTCGGGCGATTTTGATATCACTCTCGCTTAGTGGGATCCAAGTAGGTTTAGTGGAGTAGTTTGCTCAGGATAATCGATGTCTTTTGTCCAGGAATCGTTGCGTACTTTACTAGGAATATCTAAAACATAAATTTCAGAAGTAAACTCAAAGGTCTGCGCCTTTAAAGTTGTTAATTAGTTAAATACAGAAATTTACTGGTAAAAGGAAATTCATATTTATTTATTTATTTATTTATTTGGTTAAATTTTTTTTAACCAAATAAAATACTTGAAATAAAATTATAGATGCCAGCGGATTTATTGAATTAAGGAAATAACAATCAAAATTTATCGAGAAATTTACATTGGTACTTATTTGGGGAATAAGACCAATGTAAATTCTTATTACAGATTAAACAACTAGGGCGTAACCATAAACGAGGCAGTAGCCTGCTGCTGAGGGCTCTTTATTTTTATAATGTAGGATCCTTCTGGAATCTGATTATTAGGCAAAGAAATTGGCTGATTTTCGGAAGGAAAATAGCCGTCTTTTTGAAATATATTCCTGCCCTTGATATCATAAACCTGAACACTGATGGGTTCCCCACTTTTATAACCCAAAATCTTAAAACCGATTTGCTGGCCTGAGGCAGGGTTTGGAAATGCAAAGACAGAAAGCTCCTGGCTGGATCCAATCACGCCAACAATCCGGCTGTAGGAAATACTTCCGTCTTTATCGACCTGCTTTAGGCGGTAGTAGGTGTAAGAAGTCTCTTCGTTAGGGTCTTTCAATTGATAAGTAACGTTTTGTGAAGAATTGACTTTCCCTTTTACGCTGCCAACAACCCAAAAACCTGTTGCCGGGTTAAGTGTGCGTTCAAGCTCAAAATGATCATTATTCACCTCCTGACTCGTTGTCCAGATAAGCTGTACGTGGTAGGGGTCTAAGCGTTCTGCTGTAAACTCAATCAGCGTCACTGGCAAAGGTGCCGAAGATACGATACAAGCCGCGGCCGCACAATCCTGGACACCACTGGTTCTGGTGTTAATCAATAGGTTCGGTTTTCGTTTTTTCAATAAAAGTTTTTGATACTCTGGTTTGGTCTTTGCCACCATCTGATCAGCTTTCTGTTTCGTGCTGGCAAAGGGCGATATTGGTATCAAGCTTTTTGAAAGTCCTGTCGTATTAACATTAAACTGGGCATGGGCAGTCCAGGTAGTCCATAGTAACAGAAGTATTAAGAATAACACTTTTCTGTTTGTTGAAAACCAACTCATGGATTATCAATGGTATTGGTAATTCTGTTCCAGCCAACAGGGGTTAAGGCAGTAACCTTTCCTAAATTATCCTGGGAATAATTATAGAGCCTGATGGCTCCGTATTCAAAACTCATACTCTCATTGATAGGGCAGGAGGCACAATCGCCTGATGAAGCGGTAGCAATTGTCTTTACGGCTGCCGTTTGCATCGTTATTTTTTTAATAACAGTACTGCCTGTGGAGGTTCCGGTGACGAATAAAATTTCCAGATCCATCGTCTTGCCCTGGCACTGGGCTATAAAAAGCTTGCTGGAGGAAGCATCCATTTTTTTTGTCACAACCAACGGGTTGAAAGAAACTTTACCTGCACCAGCACCGGTGGTTTGAGAACCAATATTCAAGGTTTGCTCAGTATCGTAGCTTAGACTCGAGACTGTCATGTAATCAGAAAGATCAATAGGCTTACTTCCAAGGGCAATGTCTGTGACATTTTTTGGCGCATTAGGACTTGCATCTATGGTGAGAATTTCCTTTGTCCCCCCAGCCAAAGTGGCTTTAATATACATGTCCTGCGCGGAGGCAGAATTAAAAATTAGACTTACCAGAAAACAAGTAAGCAGCAAGTACAGGTTTTTCATAATTGAACGAAGTTATTTTAAGTTACCTAACATTTTTACCCAAATGTATTGACACACAAACATAAATCATAATGAAGAATCCAATATTTAAAATAGGAATAATTCACAAACTAACCGTTAAACTACATACGTTTTCTTAACTGCCAGACTAAATCATAGGTCAAAAATTAGCCCTAACTAGGTTTGCTATTTGAAGAAGTTAAAACAATACATCCCACATTTTGTGAGGAAATAGATATGTTAGGCTTTAACACTGGCTGTCATGCCAGATAGGACTAAACTAAAGAAAAGGAGAAATCCGTCATGACTTCTGTGTAGATTTTTATTCTACCAATTATCAGCTTTATGATTCTAACAGCTTACATATGTTTGCCGAGCGGCGAACCGTGGATCAGATCCGGATGAAAGAAGCGCGTAAAGGAACCCAATACATGTTAATCCAAAAAAGAATTCCTGAAACATAAGCAGTTAAAGTATGAGATTAGAATGCCTGTTTTACGATATTCCGGTTAATTGGATCATAATAAATCATTTGGGTTTGAATGAACAGACTTCCGTCTGCAAAAATTAATTTTAACTACTTATAAGATCCCTATAAGTCAATTTTTAACGGTCGTTATTGTGAGACTGGCAGTAGAGAATTACTGTTTCAACAAGTCAGCGATTTTCTGTACTTTCAAACTGTCTGATATAGGTGGAAATTCCGGGATACTTGAGCCGGCGTTCCGCGAAAGTGAGCCAGTCGTTTTTTGGTATTGAAGATTTGTAAATTTAGATGTTTTTTGCTTTTCTCAAAGACTCTTCCTCAAGATTTATTCGGTGGGCATTTGCTGTCAGTCTGTCACAGATTGCATCAGCATTATGCTAATATTCACATAATGGGGATGCCATTTTAGATCGTATCGTACACGATGCACACCGGGTTGAATTAAAGGGCGAATCAATGAGAAGAAAACGAAAAACGGAGCTCGAAAACAGCTACGAATAATTATAACTTTTATTTACTAATTTTGAATCGCTTCTACTAGCATTTTCTACTACCGGCCGCCAGTTAATTAGGTGGTCAATTTGCCACGGAATCAGGTGGTCAACTTCTCCGAAATACCCAATTAGGAACTGATCATCTTGATCATCCTCAATAATTATTATTTTCCCGTTTTTGTTCATAAATGATTTTTACCAGGATATACAACAATTAAGCCAATGCTAAAACCATATGGTTTTGAATGATTCATGCTGAGGGTGGCACGTTATTTATATCTTCTCCAATCCGCATTTGAGATTTGAAGCCATATTGTAAGACAGCAAAGTTTATTTTTCGTCGCCAGTTAAATAAATTCGTTTTGAATTATTAGCGGCTTTGGGGATAAAGGCTGGCCAGAGAAGACTTTGAACTTCTTACGGGTCTGTGAAAAGTAAAATCAGCATCAAATGCTATGATATGGTTAAGATGAGCTTAAATAATATTAAGAAGTAAAAAATTGCTTTAATTCGTTTTTACAAATAAGAACATGTTTTTTGCTGGCAAGCGTTTACTTCTCGAAGCGACTGCGCAAAAAAAGCATATTCTGCATAAAAATTGCGGCATTAATTTAAAAATATTTTAATACAATCCCATTTTTATTCTACCGGACTTTTATGGACCAAATTCAACCACATCATATAGTAGCTATCGGCGCGTCTGCGGGAGGTCTTGATGAACTTATTTCCTTCTTTGAAAATACCCCGCTGGATGGTGTGGCCTATGTTGTCGTTCAACATTTGTCAGCAGATTACGAAAGTCGACTGGCAGAAGTACTCTCACGTCACAGCAGGCTGGCCATGGTGACAGCAGAGAACGGTTTGGTTGTGCAGACCAATATTGTTTATATTATCCCGGGTGATAAATTCATGAGCATCCAGGGCGGAAAGCTTTTTTTAAGTGAAAAAGCTAATGAAAGAACACCGCATCTTACGATAAATACATTTTTTAATTCCATGGCTACTGATTGTGGACAGAAGGCCATTGGCATTATTTTGTCCGGTTTGGGCTCAGATGGAACAGAAGGGATAAAAGCTATTAAGAAGGAGGGCGGGATGGTGATTGCGCGAAATCCGGAGACAGCACAATTTGGCAGTATGCCTTACAATGCAGTGGCAACAGGAATGGTCGATTTCGTAGTTGAGCCAGAAGCGATGCCGCGTGTTATCGAAGATTATGTAAAGCGGGAAATAGAGCTGTTGGCATCAGGTATTTCTGACTCTGAAAATGTTGCCAGTTTAATTGAGCTGATCAGCCAGCAGCTGCCCCTGGATTTTTCTGATTACAAACAGGCGACCATACTTAGAAGGATCAAAAGGCGGGCTGCATATAATAATTTCGTCAAACTGGAACAATATCTGGAATTTGCAAAAGAAAACCCCAAAGAGATTCAGAAACTTGCCCAGGACTTTCTGATCAGTGTTACAGCTTTTTTTCGCGATACAGAGGCCTTTGATTTTCTGGAAGCGCGGATATTACCGGCGATTTTAAGAACACTTGAGCCTGGAGAGGAAATCAGGATCTGGGTTGCAGCCTGCGCAACAGGTGAGGAGGCCTACTCGATAGCAATCCTGATAAATGAGCTGCTTGATAACCAGGGTAAGGAGCATAAAGTAAAGATTTTCGCTACTGATATAGACGCTAATGCGCTGACCCATGCCAGCAAAGGTATCTATTCAGAAACTGTATTGGCCCCAGTTTCCAAGGCGCGCCTTGAAAAGTATTTTACTGTTGAAGGTCAGGACTACCAGGTAACACCGGAGCTACGGAAAATGGTCATTTTTTCCAGGCATGACCTGGTAAAAAACCCGCCTTATTGTAATATCCATTTGATAAGCTGCCGGAATTTGCTCATATACATGAGTACGGTATTGCAGCAAAAAATTTATCAGATGCTGCTTTTTGGACTCAAACCGCAGGGTTATCTTTTTCTTGGATCAAGCGAAAACCCTTTGTCAATTATGAAAGGCCTGGATGTGATCAGTAAAAAGTCGAAATTTTACAAAAAACTTGACACCAATACTTCCGTTAATTATGAAACCTTTACTGTGCCGGAATACAACTACTTAAAACCTGTCAGTTTACGTCCCTTACAACCAGACACAACCAAAACCCCTGACAGGACATTGGATGGTGCCATCAATGAAACTATTTATAATGAAGACCAGCGGCTGGTATTATGTATAGATGAAAACAATAAAGTTTTAAAATCTTATGGTCCAACAGCAAGGTTTTTGATCCAGCAAAATTTTACAAATGATCTGACCGAGCTTTTGCCGGGTCCGCTAAATGTTGCGTTTAAAACGGCCTGCGGTATGGTCAAAGAAACCCAGCACAAAGCCGAAATAACAGGCATTCGTATAGAACAAGGTCAGCATTCTGTCAGTGTAAATCTTGTGGTCAGTCCTATGATTTTTAAGGGGCGGCTGAATGGATTTCTCGTTGTTCAGTTTACTGAAACAGATAAACCAGCAGTGATGGAAAATGGTGCGCTGGTTTTTGACGAAAAACTGTATCTTGACGACTATACCAGGACATTGGAGCAGGAAAACAAAGAGCTTAAAGAAGAACTCACGATTGCTAATTAACAGTTGTTTTCATTGAATGAAAATATGCAGTCCTTTAATGAAGAACTGCTGTCTGCCAATGAGGAAATGCAAAGCACGACTGAGGAAATGCAGTCGATTAATGAAGAACTGCATACAATTAATGGGGATTATCAGCAGAAAAATAAAGAACTCCTAGAGCTGAACGATGATCTTAACAACTATTTTAAAAGCAACATCAATGGCCAGCTCTTTGTCAGCTCTGAGCTTCGGTTGATGCGTTTTTCGCCAGGAACTGTTCGGCATATCAATTTGCTGGAAAGTGATATTGGAAGGCCAATAACAAATATCTCAACAAACTTTAGGTTTGAAACCCTTTCGGCAGATATTAACCAGGTGCTTGAAGATGGTATGCAAATCACGCGGGAAGTACAGGCCAATGATGGTAAGTGGTATCAGATCTTGACCATGCCCTACATACGACAATTGGGCAATAAAAGGACAGGTGCAATTATTACTTTTAATGACATATCGGACTTAAAGAATACTCAGCAGGAACTCGACAAAAAGAATCAGGTCCTTAGCCGGATTAATTCGGATCTAAACAACTTTGTCAATATGGCATCTCATGATCTATTGGAACCATTAAACAACATTCAGGCTAGCATCGGGCTGATGGATGGTATGCAGGCAGACCACCCGGATTTTCCATCTTTTATGTCTATAATTCGGGATTCGGTCAAAAACTTTGGTGAGCTTGTCAAGCAGATTTCCAATGTAGCGAAAATAGAGGATGAAGCCTTATCGGTAGAGATGGTTGATGTAAATGAAATTTTGGAAAATGTGCTATGGAGTCTGGCTGATAAGATTAAACAGACTGGCGCGGTCATCAAGACCGAGTTCGAAACGGTTTATATCCAATTCTCAAAAAAAAACCTGCGAAGCATTATTTACAATTTGATTTCAAACGGAATCAAATACCGTTCTGAAAAAAGCCCTGAGATTACAATCTACACATCTTCAAGCGGTGAGCTTACGGTATTGTCTGTCCAGGATAATGGCAAAGGGATTGCTGAAAAAGATATTGAAAAGATCTTTTTAAAATATCAAAGGCTTCAATCCGGAGATGACGGGCAAGGACTTGGGCTTTATCTGGCTAAAAAGATTGTAGATGCTGCGGGTGGAAGCATCTACGTTGAAAGTACGCCGGGTGTTGGCAGCAGGTTTATGCTATATTTTCCCATAATAAATCGCTAGTAGGTGTGCCAAAAAAATGATATAACCGTTGTTAATCAATGCTGATTTACATTTTAAACACTGCAAAATATTTCTGAATAATTAGGATACTACTGTGCGCAGATTATTGACTAACAACTAAGTATATTAAAGCGTGTTAAACATCTAAAAAAACAACTCAGATATGTCAGCTTTTGCCAAAAGCATATGTAACTTAATTTCCGCATTCTGATCATCAAAGGATTTTTTTGAAGTATGCGCCATTTTTATTTAAAATTGTTGGGAGCTGCACACTTATTCCAATACTCTATAATTACCTTGATCGTATCTAATAGGTGATCAAAAGAGGTTTGTTTTACAAAAAAGCCCTGGGCAGAATTGCTATAAGCATCTATGACGACCTGCTGGTTAATAGCCGTAGAAAAAAACAGATAGGGGATGCATTTTAGATTAATAGCTGCATCGGTATGTATTTTCTGTCGAAGCTCAATTCCGTTTAAGCGCGGCATATTAATATCAGAGAGTATGATAAAAGGAGACGCCTCATCTTTATGCAGATAGTTAAGCGCTGTTAAACCGTCGGGAAAATAAATTCTTTTATTGGGATAAGGAAGTGATTTGAAAACTTCTTCTAAAAGAAACTGGTCGTCTTCATCATCCTCAATGATAATAATTTCACCGTTTTTGTTCATCCGGGGTCTTGTTAAGGGGTTTGGATTTATGGCATAATAATCACGCCAGAGTAATGAATGTCGCTGCAGGACATAGCTTTATTATTGATTACCAATAATAAAGCTATTTTTTATGTAGATAATAATCATAATATTGATAAAAATAAATGGGGTATGAAAGCATGTATTTACAAATGCAATATATGTATTAATGCTCTGCAAAATGAGTACATCATTCTAGTGAAAAATCACTGTAACCAGTATAAAGACTTATTAAAAACCCAGTTGATAGTTAGGCGCAGCCTGGCTTTCAAACACCAGAATGAGCGAACAGTGCTTTATGCTTCGGATTATAAGATATCCGAGGTGGCGGCACTTTTATACAGGCAAAGCAGTGAGTTGACAGAAAATTATCTAACCAGTCAAGAATTAAAAATCAAACTTAAACGGTTACATGCATTTGAAAAGCATGATATGAAGTTGCTTATTGAAACATTGGTATTAAAATCGCAGATCCTATAAGACTGGCTAAAATTGCGCTCATTGCCATGCAGGCGTTAAGACCGAATGCGCGAGCCGAACACTTTGATAGAACCCCGAAAACGGTGGTATAATCGTACAATTTTTTCATGTATGTATTTGGTTGCAACTAAGACTTTATGAGCAACTTAAAATTTATTTCCATATCATCTCCCCACGTTTATCTGTAATTCGGATACATTATAAATGGCCATATTTTTATTAGGGAGATTTATGGTGTTATATTAATTTTACTTGTAATGTGTGTTCATTTGTCTTCATAGCTTATTGAAAGCAACTTGCCATCTATTAATGGCCAAATGTGTGGCGAAAAGTTTATAGATCAAACCACAATGGCTGCTGGCTAGCTTAATCTTCGGGTAAGTGAATAGAATAGCCGCATCTGCCGTGGTTGAATTTTATATACGTGTGTTAATAATTTGTAATAGAAAAATTCTAATGTACCTGGTTGTTTTACGACAAGTCAGCAAGCACTGCTTGATATTCATTACTAATTGTTTGATATTCTATATTAAGATCCATATCACTAGCCTTACCTTTCAAGCCATTCAACAGTAATCATCATAGAATCGATTAAAAGGTTCAAATTTTAAACTGAGTTTTTTTGGATTGACTAGAATTTAATAAAATTTACCGGGCATTGATGTTGCTTACTGTAAATGAACCTGACCTTTTGGATGACCCTGTGGGCAGTAAAGGACTTGTCAAGATTGCGATCATGGGTTTTGCCCCGGCTATTGCCAATGCCGTATTCATTGCGAAGGGAAAACGGATCAGGGGTTACCGATTACGCCCGATAAACTCATCTGAGAAATCGTTAGCTTGGGTTGTATTTACCTATAGGTATGGAAGTAAAATGTAATTAAGTGGAAAAAACAGATTTTCAATTATCATATACTCTCAGCAAAGATCTGCCTACACCACTTTACACCCAGCTTGTGAATGCGGTAATATCCGCAGTTGATCGGGGAGTCTTACAAGAAGGACAGATAATGCCTTCAATCAATTCACTAAGCTCGCATTATGGGGTTGGCCGATCGACCATCGAAAAGGGATATTGCCTGCTTCGTGATCTGGGAGTACTTGAATCACGTCGTGGTAAAGGATTTTTTATCAGCAAACCTGCGGCTACTCAAAGCCGCATTCTATTTCTTTTCAGTGAATTCTGTACCTATGAAAAAATGATCTTTAATGCTTTTTCAAAAATATTAGGGTCAGATGCTGAGATTGAAATGGCTGTATATCATAGTGATCCCATAAATTTTGCCCGTATCATTCATGAAAGAAAGGGCAGTCATTCGCATTATTTATTTGTCCCTAAATTTTCAGGAAACAGTTCAGAGGAGCACAGGATCCTTGGCGAATTGCCTGAGCATAAGGTAATCTTACTGGATCTTAAACCTGATGAATCTGGCTTCTTGGGCGGAAAAGAACATAGCTGTAATTAAAGATACGGATTGTCCAGATTTCAGTACGTGCCTGCCGGATGCTTTGCTTATAACAATGGTCATTATAACAAGTTAATCAGTTCAAATGTCTGAATTCGTTGGGTGTTACACCGGTCTTTTGTTTAAAAAGCTGGGTGAAATGTTGTAGATATTTGAAGCCAAGCTGGTAAGCGATTTCATTAATCGATTTGTTTCCTTCAAAAAATTGAAGTTTTGCTTCTTGGATTACTCTTGTCTGCAAAAGATCCAGTGCTGTGCTGCCTGTCTCGTTTTTAATCAGGTCATTAAGGTAATCAGGAGACAAAAAGAGCTTCCCGGCACAATATGCCACGTTTGGAAGACCCAGCAGGCGATATTTAAGTGATTTAAAATAATCTTCCAGTATTGCTTCAAACCGGACCATAATATCTTTATTTACATGGGTCCGGGTTATAAACTGCCGATCATAAAACCGCAGGCAGTAGTTAAGTAACAACCCAATATTTGAAATGATCAGTGTTTTGCTATGCTTGTCGATATTCTGGTTAATTTCAACTGAAATTTTTCGAAAGCACTCAAGTACTGCATCGCTTTCTTTCCTGGATAAGTGGAGGGCTTCCCTGACTTTATAAGAGAAGAAAGTGTACTCCCTGATATTATTTTCCAATTGTGTTCCCATAAGCAGGTCCGGATGGAAAATCAATGCATAACCTGGCGGTTGCAGCACTATTGCTTTGTCAAAATTGTCGCCCTGCTCCGGTGCTACAAAGGTCAAGGTCCCGTTTTCATAATCGTAAGGCTGGCATCCGTAAGCCACATTACCACACGAAATGTTTTGAAAGAACACCGCATAAACACCCATGTATCGTCTGTAATGTTTAACAGCCGGTGTTTCATCAAAATGGATGACGCTCACCAGGGGGTGAAGCGTTTCAACTCCAGCCCATGCATTGTATTGCTTTACTGTTTCAATTCTCTCAATTTGATCCATACTATTATAGTTTTTCTGACCAAATATACTGACTGTTACTTCTGTGTAAATACAGGAGCATAGTAATCAGTAAAACTGGTAAATTAAACAGTATTCTGTATAAAAACAGACGTAGGACAGTTATGCATTCATTGTCCTATTAAACAGCTGTTTGGCATTTACCTGGCTTATGCCAATTAATTGTAATGCACCTATTTGATATTCATAAGGATTGGTTTGATAATCATTATGACCGGCCTGGGCATGGTAGTACATTTGCGTTGGCTGTTTAACAAAAGAGAATTATTAAACAGCTACTTATCAGGTGAATAATTCGTTTCGACATGGATTGGATGACGCCTTGCATGGCCATTAAGAAGGAAACGTAAAGTATGAGACAAATGAACAGGTTAGATTTTCTAAAAAAGGGTTAGGTTCCCTTGGTGTTTTTGCTGCTATTCCTATGCTGGACGCTTGTAAAAAGGAGGATATTGATGAAGCAGTCAATACCATTCCGACCACTGAAACGAGTTGTTCTGTAACAAAGTCAGAAATACCAGGGCCATTCCCAACCAGAAATCCCACTGATTTCATGACCAATAATATCGTTTCTGATAGAACGGGTGTGCCTCTTGAGGTCAATATCACAATCAAAAACGCCGGTAACAATTGTGAAAATTTAGAAGGGGTTTTTGTTGATATCTGGCAATGCGATAAGGATGGTTATTATTCCGAGTATGGTGCAGTTGCCGCGCAACCGGTTAATTTAACAAATGTACATTTTTTGAGAGGGCGCCAGGTAACCAGTTCGGCTGGTCTTGCTTCTTGGACAAGCATTTTTCCTGGCTGGTATTCCGGAAGAGCTCCTCATATTCATGTTCACATTTATAGTAGTTCAGGAGTTTCCCTGCTGGTTACTCAAATTGCTTTTCCGAAAGAAGTTTGCGATGTAGTTTACCGGCAAGGTGTATACGCCAGTCACGGACTGCAAGATACGACCAATGAAAGGGATATGGTATTTAATGATGGAGTTTCCGGTGAGCTGGCAGAAATAACAGGCAGTGTAGCAAATGGATTTGTATTGAATCATACTATTAATGTAAGAGCATAGTGTTCAAATCAGTCGGTAAGTTGTGCGAATCAAAAAGAAAACTATTTAAAAACAAAGATATATAGGTATCAGTCAACAGATAATTATGGAAAATATCAAAGGTAAAGTGGTTGTAATTACAGGAGCAAGCAGCGGCTTGGGCGAAGCGGCTGCAAAGCACTTGTCAGCGCTTGGTGCAACTATTGTATTGGGGGCTAGAAGAGCTGACCGGATTGAGAAACTTGCCAGTGAAATTAATGACAATGGTGGAAAATCACTGGCTATCGCTGTGGATGTAACCCAAAGGGATCAGGTAAAGAAACTGGTCGATTCAGCGGTTGAGCATTTCGGGCGGGTGGATGTAATTCTTAACAATGCCGGCATTATGCCTTTATCGCCGATGGATCGCCTCAATGTCGACGAGTGGGATACAATGATTGATGTAAACATTAAAGGCGTGCTTAATGGTATTGCCGCTGTTTTGCCTTACATGAAAGCGCAGAAGTCAGGTCAGATTATCAATACATCTTCCGTAGCAGGACATAAAATATTCACCGGATCTGCGGTTTATTCTGCTACAAAATTCGCAGTACGCGCATTGACCGAGGGCTTGCGAATGGAGGTGAAACCCTATAACATCCGTACGGCAATCGTTTGCCCCGGCGCTGTTAAAACAGAGCTTCTGGAACATATCACAGAGGCGGATATCCAACAAGCTAATCAGGATTATGTGGGCGAGGTTGGAATTAGTCCGGATAGTTTTGCCCGCGTGGTTGCTTTTGCGATCAGTCAGCCGGATGATGTAGATATCAATGAGATTATCTTCCGCCCTACGTCACAGGAACTTTAAAAAAGGGGGCTGCGGTAGTAGCAACACGTCATTAAATAATAGTGCTGATCTGAAAAGATTAGGTCGTGCTTTCAAAATTTTGACGGATCTGCGATTTGATTAGTCCGCTTAATGCTTGCACCAGAGGCGAGGATTGTTCTGATCTGTGAACAAGAACGTGTCTGATCACAATCTCTTTAAATGGGGTTCCATCGGCATTCACAATAGGCATCGAGACCAGATTGCTCTCCTGCATTAAGTCTAGTGATGCTGGTATAAAGGCAATTCCTTTACCGGATCTGACCATACTTTTTAATAAGTCAAATGATGGTACGTAATGAGCTATATTGCTTTCCCGGTGAAAGCCTGCATTTCGGCAAACCTCTTCAAGCTGTGTGTAAAACAGACCAGCTTCCGGTCCATGATCAATCCACTTTTCGTCATTTAACTGGGCAAGCATCACAGCCTTATTGTGAGCTAATTTATGCTGCCGGTTCATCAAAATCGTGTAATCAGCTTGTGTATACTGATTGGCTGTCAATCCTTCACAAACCAGCGGCAGGACGCTTAATCCCAGATCGATCTGCTCACTGGCTATGCTCAGCTGTACCTGGACTGGATTGGCAAGCTCGACCAGCCTAATTTCTACCAGAGGAAATTGGGATGAGAACAGCTCGATGATGCCCATTACCCGCTCAGGAAGGATTAGTTTGAAGACACCCAGATTGATGACCTGCTGCTTTGCGCCAACCTGCCGGACATTTCGAACCGCTTTGTCGGATAACTGCAGAATCCGCCTAGCATCATCTAAAAAGATCCTGCCGGCATCGGTTAACTCCACCTTATGCAGCTTGTTGCGACTGATGCCGACAAACAGTTCCACTCCCAGCTCAGCTTCCAGTAATTTGATCTGCTGGCTTAACGCAGGTTGTGAAATAAAAAGCCGCCTGGCTGCATTTCCGAAATGGAGTTGTTCGGCGACTCCTGCAAAATATTTTAACTGACGAAGTTCCATAGGTAGTTGATAAGAATTTCTTATCACTAAGTAAGCAATTGCAATCAGACTTTTACTATATTATCTTGAATTCTTGCTGTTATTGCATGTCGTAATGTATAATTCAAACTGCCATTCTATTATCTATGAATACCATTGACAGAAGATACTTTTTATCCCAACTCTCGCTTGCAGGTGCGGTGGCCGCTACGGCAGGATTTGGATTTACAACAAAGCGTACAGCCTGACGAATTTGTTGTAACCGAAATCAATACAGGGAAAATCAAGGGAGTCCGTAGCGACGGTGTCAACATATTTAAAGGAGTACCTTATGGCGGCAGAATTTCCGGGGATAGAAGGTTTCGTCGCCCGGCACCTTTGCAGCCTTGGACGGGTGTGAGGGATGCAACGCAGTTTGGTGCGCCGGCCATTCAGTCTCCCAGAAGAAATGAGCCAGCGCCTTCCGAAGATTGTTTGTTTCTGAATGTCTGGACACCAGCCAATGACAACAAAAAGCGCCCGATTATGTTTTACAGTCACGGAGGTGGTTTTGTGGGTGGATCCGGTGCATCGCAAGGGCAGGACGGATCAAATCTTGCCACGAAATTTTGATGTCGTTGTTGTGCAGACTAATCACCGTTTGGGCTTACTGGGTTTTCTTTATCTGGACGAAATCGCTGGTCCGGATTATGCCGGATCTGGTAACATGGGCATGCTTGACATTGCAGACGGATTGAAATGGGTAAATCAGAATATTGCCCAGTTTGGCGGCGATCCTAATAATGTGATGATTTTCGGCGAATCGGGTGGGGGAGCCAAAACATCTTGTTTGTATGCCATGCCGGCAGCTGCACCTTACTTTAATAAAGCGTCAATAGAAAGCGGTCCGGGCGTTCGGATGACCACAAAGGAAACCGCGGCTGAGACCACGGCCATGCTTTTGAAAGAGCTTAATATATCAGCTAAAGACTGGAAGAAGTTGCTTGACATTCCGGCTTTGGATTTGCTGGCTATGCAGGCCAAGCTGCCATTTGTTCCGCCATTTATTGAAAAAAATAGTAATCGGGAAGCTATGCAGCGTAATGCCGGTGGTTTTGGTCCGGTTGTGGACGGCATTGTTCTGCCGCATCATCCATTTGATCCTACCGCTCCTGATATTTCTAAAAACAAACCACTACTGGTAGGTTGGAACGAAGATGAGTATACCTTTTTTGCCTGGGAGCGAAAGGACACCGAATCGTTCAAAATGGATTTCGACGGTCTTGCAAAAAAAACTGGAACCTAAGTATGGTGAGAATACGGGTAAGATGATAGAAACGTACCGGAAAGCAAGGCCGAATGCTTCGGCGCCGGATATATTCGTTGCCATTTCATCCATTTCTATGATGGGGCTGGGTTCTGTGACCATCGCTGAAAGAAAAGTAAAGCAGGGCGGGGCACCCGTTTATCTGTATAATTTCGGGTATAAATCAGAGAAAGAAGATCCCGGGCACGGACTATGCAATGGGTACGCCGCATGCGATGGATATTTCTTTTAAATTCAATAATGAAATCCCGCCACGAGACGGCTCTGCACCCAAGGAAAGCTTTTTTGGTGGAAATAATCCCGACCGGTTTGTGGCTTCACATCATTTTGCAGAGCTCTGGACAACCTTTGCAAGGACCGGCAAACCAGCCGCCAAAGATGTGCCCGAGTGGCCTGCTTATAATTTAAAAGACCGTCCGACCATGCGCATTGATACAAAATGTGAAGTCATTAACAACCGGTTTGCTCAGGAGCTGGCCATGTGGAGATCAATGGGTAAAGTGTAATACTTATCTGCTTATTTGGTAAAAAATGAAATTTCAAATGAGATTGAAAATATACTTTTCCCTTCTGGTTTTCTGTTTGTTCATCACCCATTCTCATGCTCAGCCAACCGCTGTCCGACCGATCTCGGCCCGACTGACCGCAGCCCGGCAGCTTAGTGACGATCTTTTACAAAAACCCTGGAAAGCCCAGTGGATTACCGGACCCGGCAGGCCGATTAACCGGTTTACAGCCTCCTCGGATTTAAGCCTGAAAGATTACGGGATCTATAAATTCAGAAAAACAATCGAGCTGGCAGCCAAACCTGCCTCGTTTGTTGTGCATGTTTCGGGTGATAACCGTTACAAGCTTTTTGTAAATGGCAAGCACGTTTCACAAGGTCCGGCGAGGGGCGATCTGTATTTCTGGAATTTTGAAACGGTTGATATTGCGCCGTTTCTGAATGCGGGAAGCAATATTGTTTCGGCTGTTGTCTGGAATGAAGGCCGCTCGAAACCTGAATCTCAGATCTCTTATTTAACCGGATTTATCCTGCAAGGAAATACTGCTGCGGAAGAAATCCTGAATACCAATGAGAGCTGGAAAACCATAAAAGACGAAAGTTATCAGCCGCTTTCTGTAAAGGTCCCGGGCTATTACGTGGCGGGTCCGGCCGAACTGGTGGATATGAACAGCCATGTAAGCGGCTGGGAAAAAGCAGAATATGATGATAGCAAATGGGTGAAAGCCCGCGCAGATCGGTCCGGGTGTGACCAAGGATGCGGCAGTGAATTCGTCGGGCTGGATGCTGGTACAATCGCAGATTCCACAGATGGAAATGACGGTTCAGCGCCTTTCAGCAACCAGGAAATCCGAAGGCGTACAGGTTCCGGCCGAATTTCCTGCAACGAAAAAAAGCGTAACGATACCTGCCAATACGAAGGCAACGATCTTGCTGGATCAGGGATTTTTGACCAATGCTTACCCAACGCTTGAATTCAGCGGCGGCAAGGAAGCCGGTATTTCAATGGGTTATTCTGAAGGACTTTATATTGGAAATAAAGAATTGCTGAAATAGCCCGCGTCTGCCAATGCTTCCAAAAGGCAACCGTAATGAAGTTGACGAAAAAATATTTGTTGGCAGAACAGACAGCATCCGTTCCAGCGGAGGCGCTAACCAGCAGTATACACCGCTGAGCTGGCGGACTTACCGGTATATTCAGCTGACGATCGAAACCAAGGCAGATCCATTGGTCATCGATGATCTTTACGGCACTTTCACAGGTTATCCGTTTGAGCAAAAAGCAAAGCTTGTAAGCCAGAATCCTGAAATGGGAAAGATGATGGAAATCGGCTGGCGGACCGCGCGGCTCTGCGCTTTTGAAACCTATATGGATTGTCCCTATTATGAGCAGCTGCAATACATTGGCGATGCCCGGATACAGGCACTGGTTTCGATGTACAATGCCGGCGACGACCGGCATGGTGCGCAATGCGCTGACATTAATGGATCATTCCCGCATTGCCGAGGGCATTACATTAAGCCGGTATCCCGACCGATCTGCACCAGCAAATCCCGACCTTTTCGCTTTGGTGGGTTGCCATGCTGCACGATTATTATATGTACCGGCCCGACAGTCTCTTTATCAAAGATAAACTCCCCGGCGCAAGGCAGGTACTTTCTTTTTTCGAGCGCTATCAACAGGCCGACGGCTCACTGAAAAATGTGCCATACTGGGTTTTCACCGATTGGTCGCAGGGAAAAGGATGGGATTTTGGCATGGCGCCTACCGGCAAAAACGGAGAGTCTGCGGTGCTGGATATGCAGCTGCTTTGGACCTACCAGCTTGCCGCTGATCTGGAAGAGAATCTGGGACTAAAAGAGCTTGCAGCCGATTACAGAAGCCGCGCGGCACAGCTGAAAAAGACGATTCAAAGCAAATACTGGGATGCTGGTAAAGGACTTTTTGCCAACACATCCGAAAAAGATAACTATTCCCAGCACGCCAATTCGCTGGCTATTCTTTCGGGTGTTGTTGCCGCTGATCAGGCAAAGCCCCTGGCAACAAAAATGCTTGCTGATACGAGCCTGGCACCTGCGTCAATTTACTTCAAATTCTATTTGCACCAGGCGCTGACCAAAGCGGGGTTAGGTGATGACTACATGAGCTGGCTGGCCAAATGGCGTGAGAACATGGACTTGGGGCTTACCACCTGGGCAGAGACCTCGGATGTAAGCACTTCACGCTCCGACTGCCACGCCTGGGGATCAAGTCCAAATATTGAATTTTTCAGGACGATTCTGGGCATTGACAGCGATGCTGCAGGTTTTGCAAAAGTTAAAATTACGCCACATCTGGGGTCAATCACGGATATCAGCGGGCAAATGCCACACCCAAACGGCCAGATTATGGTGAGCTATAAAGTGCAGCAAGGCAAAGTGCAAGCGGAGATCAATCTTCCTGAAAAAACTTCCGGGAGTTTTGTATGGAAGGGAAAATCATTTTCTTTAAAGCCGGGAAGGAATTTCTTTAAAATCTAATCTGCTTCTTGTGCCTGCTGCTTTATTTTTCTTTTGACAGATCACCGGTCCGGCTTGCCGCTTGAAAAGTATACTGGGTTAATCTTAATGGAAGATATACATATTTATACCCACTACCATTCAAGTTAAAAATAACCTTTGAATTATGAATATCAAACAGGTATGTTCTGTCGTTATGGAAATGGGTGCTGTAGATGAGTCAAAATAAAACTTTAATAAAAGGCGCGGCAGCAGCTGAAAAAACTTTGACTACGCATTGTATTTCTGTTTGAAAATCATAACTTAGCTCTATGAAAGATCGAAACATTCCGCCCATTTCCGAATTTAATGCTGAACTCAGAAGCCAGGGTTTTAAGGTTTTTGAAAATAGGGCTGATGAATGTGTTGTCAGAACCTACAACCGGAAAGATTTTTATAAAATCTGCCTGGTTACCGGAAAGAGCCTTGTGCAGTATGCCGACCGGGGAATCGAAATTGATGCAAAAACTTTGTTTTTTGGTAACCCCCATATCCCATACTCCTGGGAAACCATCCAGGAGGAATATACCGGCTATACCTGTTTGTTTTCTGAAAGCTTCTTAAAGGTCAATGAACGTTCGGAAAGCCTTCAGGAAAGTCCACTATTCAAAATCGGAGGTACACCCATATTTACATTAACCGAGGAGCAGCGGAATTTTATTTCTACGATTTTTCAGAAAATGATTGCCGAAGATGCAACAGGTTATCTGTTCAAGCAGGATCTGATGCGCAACTACATCAACCTGCTGATCCACGAAGCATTGAAGATGCAGCCTGCAGAGAACTTCTTTAAACATAAAAATGCAGCCGAGCGTACGGCATCTTTGTTTTTCGATCTTTTGGAAAGACAATTCCCGATCGAAAGTATTGACCATCCTATGCAGTTTAAAACGGCCCAGGAATTTGCTAACAGGCTTTCTGTGCATGTCAATCACCTGAACCGTTCTGTCAAAGAGATCACCGGAAAACCAACCAGCGCCCACATTGCGGAAAGAATCATTACGGAAGCAAAAGCACTTCTGATTCACACGGATTGGACCATTGCCGAGATCGGCTACGCCCTGGGATTTGAATATCCGGCCTACTTCAACAACTATTTTAAAAGACTTACCGGAACCGTTCCTTCCTCGGTGCGGTTGCAAACTGCTTGAAATCCATAAGGATTGGTTTGATTATCATCATAGCAAGGTTGTAGCTTGAAGGTACCTTTGTAAAAAGAGGTCCAACAAGTATCAAGCCAGTTATGAAGAATTGCAATGATTCGGTCCCGGGCAATCACTATGCCGGAAATGCAAAGCAAAAACGTTTTAAGGTTTACAAAATAGGTCGCAGGGTGAACATTCATCCTGCTGACAGGCGCCGGGATTTTGAGAGAATCTTTCTCATTGCCGGCAAAGCCCATATCCATTTTGAAGGAAAAGCAATTCAGACCAGTGGTCCGATCCTTTTCTTCGAGCCGCTTGCTCCCTACTCTTTAAATGAACTCCCGGGTACTGATCTGAATTTTGCCTGTTTGTATTCAAGGAATTTTCTGGAATATGGTTCATGCTGGAAAACTTACAATAAGTTAATGACATTTGCAGGCAGCTCCGGGCCTGTATATTTTAGTCTGGACGTAAAACAGGAATACTTTATTAGTAAGGTTTTTGAACGAATGATCCTCGAACAGGATTCTGGCTACACGTTCAATCACGAACTGTTCTGTGATTATTTGAACCTGATATTTCATGAGGTTTTAAAGCAAATAAGTCCAAAAGCTTCGGGCTACAAACCCTTTCATCTCAATTAATTCCAAATTGTTTTTTTTACAGTAAATTATTAATCATTGTTTGATATCCATAATTTATCGTTTGGTAATCATTATCTGAAAAGGCAATCTGCGCGGTAATTTTGTGATGTTGTACAAATCTGATTCACGACCATGATAGAAGAAAAATCAAACGAAAAAATACAAGAGCCTAAATGGATAGCGGTATACGCTATATCACTGGCCGTCGCCGGGCTTATTACCTCCGAATTCCTTCCTGTGAGTATTCTCACACCGATCTCAAAGGATCTGCACGTAACAGAAGGAATAGCAGGGCAGGCCATTTCTGTCACAGCTTTAATCGCTATGTTTTCCAGTCTGTTTACAGCAATGCTGACCAAAAAAATTGACAGGCGATGGGTACTTTTATCTTTCTCAGTTTTACAGATCATTTCCAACATATTGGTAGCGCTTGCCCCATCCTTCTGGGTTCTGATGGTCGGAAGGATATTTCTGGGTATTGCAGTGGGAGGTTTTTGGGCCATGTCAACACCTACCGCCATGCGTCTGGTGCCTATGGATCTGATATCGAAAGCACTTTCCATTGTTTTTGCAGCCGTTTCCATAGCCACTGTCCTGGCTGCGCCTTTGGGTAGCTATTTAGACGCTACAATTGGGTGGAGGAACGTATTTTTACTGGTTGCCGGTCTTGGCGTCGTCTCATTCATCTGGCAGGCAATCTCGCTTCCATCCATGCCGCCGACCAGTCCTCCCAAATTTAAGTCTTTACAGGAAGTACTTAGCCGAAACCTGGTTAAAAGGGGTTTGCTGGGCGTCGGATTTGCCTTTGCAGGTTACGCGATTTTCTTTACCTATCTACGTCCGTTTTTAGAGAATATCACCCATGTTCCTGTCGGTATATTGACTACCATTCTTCTGTTTTATGGTGTTGCTAACTTCCTGGGAGCCATCATTGCCCGGTTCATGCTTGATAAGAATTTTTCCTTAACGATGACCTTAATGCCTCTTTTGATGTGTATCGTAACGGCACTTCTTGTTTTTTTAGGATCCAAGATGATACTGGCGGCCTTGTTCATCGCATTGTGGGGGCTTGCTTTTGGAAGTGTCCAGGTAGGCTGGCCAACCTGGATTACCCTGGCGGTTCCCGATGAAGCGGAAAGTGCGGGCAGTCTGCTTGTCGCTACAACCCAACTTGCTATTACGCTGGGTGCAGGCCTGGGTGGGCTGGTATTTGATCAGGCAGGAATTGAAGGAACATTCGGAATGGGAAGCCTTGTATGGCTGTTCGCTGCGTGGGCAGCTGGTCGGGCATTAAAAGGCCGGGTATGGAAAGCTGCTTCGGCAAAAGGCGGTATGGTGCATGTATGATTAATTCGGCTTGCTTGATAAGCCAACTAAATCAATGTTCAATCAACTATCATCTGACTCAAAATGAAAAAACAAATAGGAACACTTATTATCGGCTCTGTGCTTCTGGCATCCTGCGGAAACCAAAATGAGAACAATCCTGATCCTTCTAACCCGGGCTTGGGCCAGGGCAGTGACTCGGCCTCGGTTGAAACAAATGCGCCTAACAGTTCATACAGGCCTGCATTTGCAGGGCAAACCCGTATTGCATCAGTAAAAACCCGGACTGCGTTTGTATCGCGCGTGGTGACCGACCAGTTAAGCAGCCCCTGGGGAATTACCAGTTTGCCGGATGGCAGATTTTTGGTTACTCAGAAGGGAGGCCAAATGCGAATAGTGAATGTCAATGGAAATCTTAGTAATGCAATCACGGGTTTACCCGTTGTCAACGCGTCCGGCCAGGGCGGCCTGCTTGGGCTTTGTCTGGATCCGCAGTTTGAAACGACAAGGCTTGTCTACTGGGTCTTTTCTGAATCAGTAACAGGCGGTACGCTGACATCGGTTGGCCGGGGACGTTTATCTGCTGATGAAACCAGGATCGAAAACCCGTCGGTGATCTACCGCGCTACGCCGGCCTATGCAGGAAGCGCTCATTACGGCGGCCGGATACTCTTTGACCGCACGGGCCATTTGCTGGTCAGCACCGGAGAACGCTCGGATATGTCTACCAGATCGCAGGCACAGTCATTAGATTCCGGGTTAGGTAAAATCGTGCGGATCACTACGCAGGGAAAACCTGCTGCCGACAATCCTTTTATTGGTCAGGCCGGCGCACGAGGGGAGATATTCTCACTGGGGCACCGTAATCCACAGGGGCTGGCGGTCCATCCGGTTACAGGGGATTTATGGCAAAGCGAGCATGGGCCTCGTGGCGGAGACGAAATAAACCGCGTGCAAGCAGGTGCAAATTACGGATGGCCCACCATTACTTACGGAATTGAATACGGAGGACAACCCGTTGGGGGCGGCATCCAGCAGCGCGAGGGCTTATCACAGCCGGCCTACTACTGGGATCCGGTCATTTCACCCAGCGGAATGAGTTTCTATGCAGGTAATGCAATTCCAGAATGGCAGAACAATCTGTTTATCGGCGCACTTAGTGGGATGCATATAGCCCGTTTAGTCATTGAAAATAACCGTATTGTGGGTGAGGAGCGTTTGTTAACACAAGAAAATCAACGTTTTCGGGATATCACCCAGGGCAGGGACGGGGCCTTGTACGCAGTCACCGACCAGGGCCGCCTTTACAGGATTGGATTAAATTAACAACCTTTGACTCCTGTTGATATTTTATAGGGTAGAATGTTTTGACCGTCATTATTTCTGATGGCTGACATGTTTGATTTTCATAATATATCGCTTGATAATCATTGGGTTTAACATACAGGATCCTGGTAATTTTGAACCATTGATTTTTCACATCATAACGGAATCCGTTTAAATAGAAAATAATGATGAAAGATAAAGTAGCATTTGTAACAGGAGCCGCAAAAGGAATGGGAGAAGCTGCTGTAAGAAGTTTTGCCAAAGCAGGAGCAGCGGTAATCATTGCTGACGTAGATATAGACGGCGCTGAGGCCTTAGCAAAGGAGTTAACTAAAAATGGTTCAAGGGCAACCGCTGTAAGGTGTGATGTAACAAAAAGTGAAGAAGTGAAAGCTGCTGTGGATCTGGCCATTGAAGTTTATGGAAGACTTGATTTCGCATTTAACAATGCGGGTGTACAGGCCCGCAATGTCAATACGGCGGATATGACCGAAGAAGAATATGACCGGGTTATGAATATTAACCTGAAAGGTATCTGGCTTTGTATGAAATATGAACTGATCCAGATGCAGAAACAGGGAAGTGGCGCGATTGTTAATAATTCTTCAATTGGAGGACTGGTAGGAGGCCCTGGCCGTGCTGCCTATCATGCAGCAAAGCATGGGGTAATAGGCCTTACAAAGAGTGCTGCTGCGGAATATGCAGCTATGGGCATCCAGATCAATGCGGTCTGTCCGGGCACGATTGACACACCCATGGTTAAGGAGATGTTCCGCGTAGGTGACCTTTCCGAAGAAGTTGCTAAAAAACTGGCACCTATTAATCGACTGGGACAGCCCCAGGAAGTTGCCGATGCAGTGTTATGGCTGTGTAGCCCACAATCCAGCTTTGTAATAGGCCAGGCACTGGCTGTCGACGGAGGTTATACTATTTTGTAATTGGTGAATTAATAACATAATAAGAACATCCAAAATGAATAAATTAAAACTGGCTGGCAGGCTTGCTGTCCTCATAATATCAATAATGATCAATAATAACATAGTAGTGGCCCAGGACTTGTCCAATGGAGCCGATAATTTTTATAAAAGTGATAAAGTGACGATTAAAAAGGTCACTTTTAAGAACCAATACAATATGAAGGTGGCAGGTAACCTGTTTACACCAAAGGATTTGGATCCAAAAGCTAAAAACGCCGCGATCATTGTCGGTCACCCGATGGGGGCTGTTAAGGAGCAAAGTGCAAACTTATATGCTACCAAAATGGCTGAAAAAGGCTTTGTTACCTTATCACTCGACCTGTCGTTTTGGGGAGAGAGCGAAGGAGAGCCTCGGAATGCTGTCGCGCCGGATATTTATGCAGACGATTTCAGCGCTGCGGTGGACTATCTGGGTACACAGGCGTTTGTCGACAGAGAGCGGATCGGTGTGCTGGGGATTTGCGGGAGCGGAAGCTTTGTGATCAGTGCGGCAAAGATTGATCCACGCATGAAAGCCATCGCCACCGTGAGCATGTACGACATGGGAGCGGCTAACCGCAATGCACTTAATCATTCTCTGAGCCTTGAACAGCGCAAAAATATTATCGCCGATGCTGCCCAGCAGCGCTATGCAGAGTTTACAGGCAGCGCCGTGAAGCTTACCGGTGGAACGGTTGACCAGCTTACGAAAGAGTCCGGGCCGATTGAAAGAGAGTTTTACGATTTCTACCGCACAAGCCGGGGGCAATATACGCCAAAAGGATCCAGTCCGAAACAGACCACACACCCGACGCTTGCGACAAACACGAAGTTTATGAACTTTTATCCCTTCAACGATATTGAGACGATCTCGCCTCGTCCGATGCTGTTTATAGCAGGTGAAAATGCACATTCCATCGAGTTCAGCCAGGATGCATACAGGCTTGCCGGACAGCCTAAGGAACTTGTCATTGTGCCCGGCGCCGGACACGTCGATCTGTATGACCGGGTAAATCTGATCCCCTGGGATAAACTGGAATCCTTCTTTAAAAAGAACCTTCAGTCAGAAACAGAAGGTACGGTTGGACTGCTACCGAAAAGAAAGTAATGATGTAATTTTTTGAATCAAATATAAATAACCGAAGACATGAAACAATCAAAAGTAATCCTGTATCCTTTGCTGGTATTTATTTTAGCGATCATGGCATGTAATTCAGATAGCAGTATTGATCCAGACAATCCAGGGCAACAGAACCCTGGCACCGATAGCAGTGACGTAGACTCTTCCAGCAATAGGTTGAAAATTATCATTGGCACAAGAACATTCAACGCAACATTGGTATCCAATCCTACAGTTACGGCTTTTAAAGCCCGGCTACCGATGACCGTGAACATGACCGAGTTGAATGGCAACGAAAAACTTTACAATTTCAGCACCGGTCTGCCAACCAACGCTTCCAATCCGCGTACTATTGCAACCGGCGATCTGCTGCTTTACGGCTCTACCACGCTGGTGCTATTTTACGAGTCGTTTCCGACCTCGTACAATTATACCAGGCTTGGGAAAATAGACAATCCTTCCGGCCTTGCTGCGGCTGTTGGTAATGGTTCGGTTTCGGTTCGTTTTGAATTGGAGTAGGATGCTACGTAACTGGCTTCTGTTTAATTAGTGAAAAGTTGAACACTTATTTGAGCGATTCCAAAATAATATCTTCACCTAACAATCTGCAAATGAAAAAGACTATTAATAACCTTAAAACTAAATGTTTTTTGACTTTGGCTGCGGTTTCTCTGATCACTTTTCAGGGGTTTTCACAGTCAAAAGCAAGTGCTGACGCCCGGCAAGCCATTTTTCCGAAAGGCAAACAAGGACCCGCATCGAATTTTACAGGGAAAGCCTTTAACTATGGGTTGGTAGAAAGTGACGCGACTTACAATACAGTGGTTGGAAACGTGCTTTTTGAGCCGGGTGCCAGGTCGAATTGGCATAAACATCCGGCTGGTCAGATCCTGGTCATAACGGCGGGTGAAGGATACCACCAGCTAAAAGGTAAACCAATAGAGAAAATGCGAAAAGGCGATGTTGTCAAATGTCCGCCCAATGTGGAGCACTGGCACGGTGCAACTCCTGACAGCAGCCTGCATCAAATGTACATCATCCCTAATACTGAAAAAGGAATTGTGGAATGGCTACAACCTGTTACTGACAAAGAATACAACGCATTTAAATAAGACTTCTGATCTTATCCTAAGCTAGATCAATGACTGCGAAACAGGCCTGGCATTCAGGTCTGTTTTTGTTAAAATGAAAAGTTGACATAACTGTTCTTTTCCGGAACGACCGTCTGTCAACATGCCGTCAGCATTATCGCAATCAAACAAACTTAATCAGAATAATCAAATATGGAAATTACAAGAATAGGTTCTCAGCCATCGATTGCCGGGCCTGATGATTGGTTTACAGGAAATGTACGTATTGATGCATTATTTCAGCCCAACGAGTCAAGGCGTGCTCAGGCCGCAAGCGTTACTTTTGAGCCTGGCGCAAGGACCGCCTGGCATACGCACCCATTGGGACAAACGCTGATTGTAACGTCCGGAGCTGGCTGGGTACAAAGGGAAGGTGGTAAAGTAGAGCCTATTTTTCCTGGCGACATCATTTGGTTTTCGGCAGGAGAAAAGCACTGGCATGGTGCAACTACTACCACGGGCATGACGCATATTGCGATCCAGGAACAACTCGACGGTAAGGTCGTTGACTGGATGGAAAAGGTTACAGATTCAGATTATACGCCCGGGTGACAATGGACAAGTAGTTCTATTTCAGCATCACAATCTTAATAGGTTGTTTGATATCCATTAGGAATTGTTTGAAAATCATAAGCGAAATAGGAATAATGCCAAATAACTTTGGATTTAACCTGTCTGGCAGGCTTTGAAGCCTGCCATTTTTTGTATTCGAGCATATGAATTGGCTACTGCCAGAAAAAACAGACGGGTATAATAAGCAGATCCGGATACTTTTATGGGAGTGCGTGAATGGCAAGCATGTAGAGCTTATTGCAGATAAATTTTTGTTAAAAAATGACTGTTAATTAGGATGGAAAACCAAAATGGAGACGGCAACATAAGCCGGCGGGAAATGCTGGCCGGAACTGCCATTGCAATGACCACGCTGGCCCTTACCAAAGTAACCGGATTGGAAGCTGGGCCTGCGCCGCAGGTAGTTACGCCGGTTGTTTCGGCTGGCGTATCGTTTACGGTGAACGGAAAGGTGCAGAAACTGGAAGTTGATACCAGGACAACATTACTGGATTTGCTCCGGGAACACTTGCACCTGACAGGCACCAAAAAAGGGTGTGATCATGGGCAGTGCGGTGCCTGCACGGTGCTTGTAAACGGAAAGCGCATCAATTCGTGCCTTTCGCTTGCCCTGCAGCATGAAGATGATTCGATCACCACGATTGAAGGACTGGGCACACCTGAGAACCTGCACCCTATGCAGTCGGCATTTATCAAACACGACGGATATCAATGCGGATATTGCACGCCTGGACAGATCTGCTCGGCCGTCGCAGTTCTGGAGGAAATAAAAGCAGGAATTCCAAGCCATGCGAGCATTGATCTTAAAGGAAAAATGACATTCAGCAATGCGGAATTCAGAGAAAGAATGAGCGGGAATATCTGCCGGTGCGGTGCGTATTCCAACATTGCCGAAGCGGCCGCCGAAGTTGCCGGCGTAAAAGGCTGATATAGCCATTTGCGGTAATTCTTTTCACACCTGAACTGTATCTAATGAAATCATTCACCTACGAACGCGTTACTACGCCAGCACAGGCCGCAGCTGCCGCCAGCAAACCAGGAGCTAAATTTCTGGCCGGTGGCACTAACCTTCTTGATCTGATGAAATTGCAGATCGAAACGCCCACCCACCTGATCGACGTTGGAAGGATTGGGTTGGATAAAATTGAGCCGACTACCGATGGCGGATTGCGTATCGGAGCCACGGTGAGTAACACTGACTTGGCAGCAGATCCACGGGTTCGTGCAGATTACGGGATCCTGTCACGCGCCCTGCTTGCCGGTGCTTCCGGGCAGCTGCGCAATAAGGCAACGACGGCTGGTAACCTTTTGCAGCGCACACGCTGCCCGTATTTTTATGATACCAACCAGCAGTGCAACAAACGGGTGCCAGGCAGCGGATGTGCAGCAATTACCGGTTTTAGCCGCCAGCTTGCCGTCATCGGCAGCAGTGATGCTTGCATAGCGACTTATCCCGGTGATATGGCTGTGGCTTTGACGGTCCTGGATGCGGTAATTGAGACGGCGAAGCCAGATGGTAAAACCCGTCAGATCCCCATTTCCAAATTCTACCGCCTGCCAGGCAGTACCCCGCATTTAGAAACAACTCTTGAAAAAAACGAGCTGATCACTGCTGTTACACTTCCGGCTCCGGTTGGAGGTACGCACATTTATCACAAGGTTCGTGACAGGGCTTCTTATGCTTTTGCCCTGGTGTCGGTTGCTGCCATCTTATTTAAAGACGGAACCGGAAGGATTGCCGTTGGTGGCGTTGCACCAAAGCCGTGGCGTGTTCCGGGCGCTGAAAGTCTGCTGCCATCAGGTGCTAAGACATTTACTGCTAAACTGATGGAAGGCGCCAGGCCTACCAAGGAGAATGAATTCAAAGTCAGCCTGGTAGAACGCATGATTGAACTAGTCTTAAAAGAAGGGAAAAGCTGATATGAAATTTGACAAACCAGCAGGGCAAAACCCGATCGATCAGTTAAAGGTTGTTGGCAAGCCAACAGACCGCGTGGAAGGCCCTTTGAAAACAACGGGCACTGCCAAATATGCCTATGAATACAATGAGGAGGTGACAAATCCTGCCTACGGATATATTTTAGGTGCCGCCATTGCACATGGGACCATTACGCGCATTGATCAGACTGCGGCCAAAGCAGCTCCTGGCGTGCTGGCTATTGTTACCGCCGCAAACGCCGGACCACTGCAAGCGGGAAAGTTTTATGTCAGTAAATTTCTGGCCGGGCCGCAAGTCGACCATTACCACCAGGCAGTTGCTATTGTAGTAGCGGAAACGTTCGAACAAGCCCGGTCGGCAGCCGCGCTTTTGAAGGTTGACTATAAAAAAACAAAAGGCAATTATGACCTGGAAGCTTCAAAAGATAGCGCTCAACCACCTCGGCCAGGTCCCTACACGCCTCCGGGTGAATCACTGACAGGCGATTTTGAAGGAGCCTTTAAAACAGCCTAGGTAAAATTAGATCAATCTTACTCTACACCTGACCAGGCGCACGCAATGATGGAGCCGCATGCGACTATTGCCAAATGGGATGGGGATAAACTGACCTGCTGGTGCACGATACAGCAGCTGAACTGGGGCGTCCGCGACCTTGCTTTCATTCTGGGTATACCCAAAGAAAATGTGCGGCTTATCTCAGCTTACATCGGAGGTGGCTTCGGGGGAAAGGGTACGGTCCTTTCGGATCTGGTAGCTGCAAGTCTGGCGGCCCGTGCCGCCGGCCGGCCTGTGAAGCTGACCTTACAGCGTCCTTTGATGTTTAATAACACCATCCACCGTCCTAAAACCATTCAACGGATCCGGATAGGTGCAAAGCCAGACGGAAACATTACGGCGATCGGCCATGAAAGCTGGTCAGGAAATCTGCCAGGCGGCAGGACCGAATCTGCTACCGCATCAACACGGGTATTATATGCCGGGGCCAACAGGCTCACCCGGCTCCGGACTGGCTGTTTTGCACTTGGCTGAAGGTAGCGCCATGCGCGCGCCGGGAGAAGCATCGGGTATGATGGCTCTGGAAATAGCGATGGATGAAATGGCTGAAAAGCTCAACATGGACCCGGTTGAATTCCGTATCAAAAACGATACACAGGAAGATCCCGAAAAACCGGGACGCAAGTTTTCCACCCGCAAATTAGTGGAATGCCTGCGTGAGGGAGCAGACAAATTTGGCTGGGAGCGTCGAAATGCCAAACCCGGCACCATCCGAAGGAAGGGGACTGGCTCATTGGGATGGGTGTGGCCTCAGCGATGCGGGGTGCGCCTGTTACCAAGTCAGCTGCACGGGTACGGCTTGACAGCAGCGGCATAATTACCGTGGAAACAGACATGACCGACATCGGTACAGGCAGCTACACCATCATCGCGCAAACAGCAGCCGAAATGATGGGTGTCGGGCATGGATCAGGTTATGGTAAAGCTTGGGGATTCATCCTTCCCTGAATCATCGGGGTCTGGCGGGCAGTGGGGTGCGGCTTCGTCAACTTCGGGCGTATACGCAGCCTGTGTGAAACTGCGTGAAGCAGTGGCCAGTACGCTTGGTTTCGATGTAGAGAAAGCTCAGTTTTCGGACGGCCGCATAATCCTTGGCGACAAAAGTGCTGCATTAAGTGATGCTGCAAAAACTGCGGATTTGGTAGCGGAGGATGAGATGACGTACGGCGAGCTCTCGAAAGAATATGCGCAGGATACATTCGGGGCGCATTTTGTGGAAGTGGCAGTGAATGCCTATACCTTCGAAATCCGGGTAAGACGAATGCTCGCAGTTTGTCATGCAGGGAGGATATTAAATCCGAAAGCGGCGCGCAGCCAGGTCATTGGCGCAATGACAATGGGCGTTGGAGCGGCCCTGATGGAGGAAATGGTGGTTGACAAGCGGGTAGGCTTCTTTGTAAATCATGACCTGGCAGGTTACGAAGTCCCTGTTCATGCAGACATCCCTTATCAGGAAGTGATTCTACTGGAAGATATTGACCCGACCATGTCGCCCATGAAAGCGAAGGGGATCGGCGAGCTGGGCATTGTTGGTGTGGCAGCAGCTGTTGCCAATGCCATTTATAATGCAACCGGCATCAGAGTGCGGGATTATCCTGTTACACTCGACAAGCTGTTGATGAAAGTTTGACCGTCTACATAACACTTCAGTCACACTTCTTAAATTTCGCCGGACAGCTTTATTCTTTCGACCAACTACGATAACATGTTGTTAGGGAGGGATACAGTGTATTTGGGCGAAAAATATATTTTAAGACAAGAATGTTTGCTTCATTTGCTATTAGGCTGGAAGATTTTCAATCATTTTCCATTTGTATAAAAAATTGAAAAAGCGGAGCTTATAATCTTTGGGCACCTCGCTAAAAGCGACCAAAAATAAATCCATAAAATCACCATGGCGAAAATAACATTAAACATCAACAAAAAAGAGTTTCCGATGGAGGCCGATCCACAAATGCCGCTCCTTTGGGCAATTCGTGACCTTGCCGGATTGAAAGGAACCAAATACGGTTGTGGCGTGGCGCAATGCGGGGCTTGCGTTGTGCATTTGGATGGTGAAGCGGTTCGGTCGTGCGTGACGAAAGTGAGCCGCGCAGTGGGCAAGCAAGTGGTAACGATCGAAGGTTTGTCGGAAACGAATTCTCATCCCGTGCAAAAAGCCTGGCAGGATATTGACGTGCCGCAATGTGGCTATTGTCATTCCGGGCAGATCATGTCAGCGGCCGTTTTGCTCCGTGAAAAACCAGATCCTACCGATCAGGATATAGACGATGCAATGGCAGGAAACATTTGCCGGTGTGGTACCTATCTGCGCATTCGCAAGGCGATACACATGGCTGCCGAAGCGCAGAAAAAAGCAGCTCCTCAGGGTTAAATCCGTCACCTAAATCTGAACACATGAAGCAACATCCAGAAAATGGGACGAACCGTTTCGTTTCAATAAAAACCGCCCCCGTGGCAGCGGCAACTTTTCTCTCGATCATTGTATTCGTTATTGCCGTCAGCGCATCTGCGTTCCGCAAAGACGAGGCACCTGAGAAAGAAATCAAATTTAGCGCAATCAATCGGGATAGCGTCGAGTCTGTCAAAGCTTTTGGTATTGTTTATAAAACACTTATGAGTCCACGATGTATGAACTGTCATCCCGCCGGAGATGTGCCGTTGCAGGGAGATGACAGTCACCTGCATGCAATGGGGCCAAAACGTGGCATTGAGGGTAAAGGTGTTTATGCCATGAAATGCTCAAACTGCCATCAACAAACCAACACACCCGGACTTCATACACCGCCTGGAAATCCTGACTGGCACCTGCCGCCGGCAAATATGAAGATGGTTTTTCAGGGTAAAACACCCCATGAACTCGCAAAACAACTTGTTGACCCGAATCAAAATGGGCACAAGGACATGAAAAAGCTGATAGAGCATGCCGATGACGGACTGGTACTGGCAGGCTGGAACCCGGGGGAAGGAAGGACTTTGCCACCGGTGAGTCATGCTGAATTTAAAAAGGCGTGGTTAACATGGATTAAGAAGGGCGCATATGCGCCGAAAAAGTAAACCTTTTCACCAGACATTATTCCATCATGGATAAGCAGACCATATCAAGACGAAATTTTCTTAAAACATCGGCAGTAACCGGCGCTGTATTTTCGCTGGGCTTTTACTGGCCTACAAATGCGAAATCTGCGAAGATCATCAACACGGCCGAAGCTGAAAACTTTGGCATAGAAATGAATTCCTGGGTACACATCGACACAACAGGCAAAGTCACTATTTTCGACCACCGGGCAGAGATGGGTCAAGGCTCGTATCAGGCCGTTCCGCAGATTGTGGCCGAAGAACTGGAAGTGAATCTGAATGAAATCAATGTTGTTTTCGCCCAGGGGAATAACAAAAAATATGGAAGCCAGATTACGGGCGGCAGCTCAACTGTGCGGGGTTCGTATAAAAATCTGTTGAAACTAAGTGCTACTGCACGTGAAATGCTGATCCAGGCCGCTGCGACCAAATGGGGCGTAGATAAAGCCCAATGTTATGCAGAAGGCGGGCATGTATTTCACAAACCATCCGGAAAGCGAATGCACTACGGCGAACTTGTTGAAGCAGCATCAAAACTCGAAGCACCGAAAGACGTTATCTTGAAAAAACGCTCAGAGTATAAACTGATCGGCAAGCCTTTGCTCCGGTTGGATACGCCACTTAAAACGAATGGTGCTGCTGTGTTTGGATTGGATAAACAGATTCCGGGTATGATGTATGCGGCCGTTGAGCGTAACCCAAGATTAAGGGGGAAGGTCAAAAGTTTTGATGATACGGCAGCCCGCAAAGTGCCTGGCGTGAAAAATGTTTTTAAAGTAAAAATGGGCGTTTTCAGCACCTATCGTGAAGGTGTAGCGGTGGTAGCGGATTCTACCTGGGCCGCAATCCAGGGAAAGAAAGCGCTGAAAGTGGAGTGGGACGATACGGGCTTTGAACATTTAAGTACAGAAGATATTTACAAGCGCCAGCTGGAAGCTCTGCAAACGCAGGAAGGTCTGGTATTCAAAAAACAAGGTGAGCCTACCGAAATCATCGCCAAGGCCAGGAAGAAAATTGACGTGATTTACGAGACGCCGTACCAGTATCACGCCTGCATGGAGCCGCTGAACTGCATTGCGCATTACCAGGATGATAGGCTTGAAATCTGGGGTCCGATCCAGGGGCCGGAAATGGTTCAGGATTTTATCAGCAAAGAAATGTCATTCCCGCGCAACAAAATAGTTGTGAACATGACGTTTTTGGGTGGAGGATTTGGCCGGAAGGCGTTCATGGATTACCCGCACGAGGCTGCCGTGATTTCAAAAGAAATGAAAGCACCGGTGCAGGTAGTATGGACAAGAGAAGACGATGCAACGCAGGGACCTTACCGCCCAGGCATCACGTACCGCTGTGAAGGTGTGGTCAACAATGGTAAAATCGATGCATTTAAAGTAAAGCTGGCCGGACAAAACACCGGGCACTGGTTTGGAGGCAAGAAAGACGTGCCGAACGGAAGTGCATCAGAAGGTTTTTTGAAGCCTTATGCAGATTCAATCAAAAACCTTGCGATCATGGATGTGCCGTTCGAAACGCCGATTCCGATCCTTTGGTGGAGGTCTGTTTATGCTTCGACAAATGGTTTCGCCTATGAAAGTTTCTTAGACGAGTTGGCTCACGAGGCAAATAAAGATCCTCTTGAATTCAGACGGGAATATTTGAAAGATGAGCGTCTGCACAAGCTGATTGACAAAATGCAGGAAGTATCGGGCTGGCAGAAACGGAAGAAGAATGAAGGGTTTGGAACTGCCATTACAGAATGTTTTGAAAGTACCGTAGGTCACGTAGTAAAGGTGTCAAAGGCTCCGAATGGCGGCGTTAAAATCGATCAGGTTTGGGTTGTCATGGATTGCGGCTGGAATGTGAATCCCGACACAGTCCGCGCGCAGATTGAAGGCTCGGTCGTCATGGCGCTGGGTGCAGCTACCATTCACGAGGTGAAATTCAAGGACGGAATGGCCGTTGACAGCAATTTTAGCACATATCAAATGCCACGCATCACTGACATCCCACCCATTGACATACACATCATGGAAAATGAAGAGGATGCTGGTGGAGTAGGGGAGCCGGCTTTGCCTGCATTTGCACCTGCTTTGACCAATGCAATTTTTGACCTGACTGGAAAACGCATACGGAAACTGCCGTTTAGCCTGCAAATCGTTTAATAGTTGGCAAGGCTGTGATAAGTTGGTATTCCACGGTATTGATGGATGTCAAGATGAAGTGAAAATAACAAAACCGAAGCTTTGTGGCAGAGCCCGGTATTTCTTCTTTTATTAATTCAGCAGGCACTCCTTATCAGGGATTACCCCATTTTTTGTTAAACAAGATCGAATAATGTCGTCTATCTTTTATCCTATTAAAATGCAAGCTCGCCAATAAGTTCATTTGCTTTTAAGGAAGATGCCACGGGAAGTTTGGTATTGATGTAGCAACTATCTGATAACCATAGTTCAGATTAATTGGGTGTGCATTTTGTTTGAAAAAGTTACCGAAGTAATAAATTTATGACAAGAGTATTCATTACAGGTTCGGTGGACGGGCTAGGGCAGTTAGCTGCAAATGCGCTCGTCCATAAGGGGCACAGCGTTGTTTTGCATGCACGGAATCGAGCGCGGGCAAAATACGCGCTGGCTATGGTGCCAGGTGCTGAGACTGTACTAACTGGTGATTTCTCCAGCATCGAACAGACCATAAATCTTGCTTTCCAGGTCAACAAACTCGGGGATTTTGATGCAATTATTCACAATGCAGGTGTATACCAGGTGCCTGAAAATAAACTAACCCAGGACGGGTTGCCCCTGCTATTTGCCGTTAATAGTCTTGCCCCTTACATCCTGACTTGTATGATCAAACAGCCAAAACGCTTGATCTATACCAGCTCCGGAATGCATAAGCAAGCAGACCCGAATCTAATTGGGTTAGATATAAATAAACTTCGCATAACGTATTCTGATTCCAAGTTTCATAATTTGATCCTGGCAATGGCCGTCGCCCGTCAGTGGCCAGAGGTTTACTCTAATGCGGTAGATCCGGGTTGGGTACCAACTAAAATGGGTGGACCCGGGGCTCCTGACAACTTAGAAAAAGGCTTCGCTACGCAGGTCTGGCTCGCAGGAGGCGCTAATGATCAATCCAAAGTTTCCGGTCAGTATTTTCATCATCAAAAGCAAGCCCGCTATTTACGGCAGGCGGACGATTTGGCTGTCCAGCAAAAGCTCTTTAATTTCTGCGAAACTATAAGTGGGATAGCTTTTCCACCTGAAAGAGAATCGTTTAGCAGGTGAGGAAGTTAGCTTGCTGTTTATCGAAAAAAATGGTATTTGTGTTAATGTTTGATAGTCACCTATATGTTTAAAGCATGAGAAATTATTGTAGGTTCGATTATAACTATTGAGAAGCAAAATCCTAACAGTGCCGGCAGTCGGGGGTATATCATAATTTAATTGAGGAACTTGAAAGAATGATTGTAGATACATACAAGCGTGTTCATAATTACCTTCGAATATCGCTAACAGATAGCTGTAACTTGCGGTGCTTTTATTGTATGCCCGAAGAGGAATATCTGTTTACGCCGACTTCCAAGTTAATGCAGCGTTTGGAAATAGAAACCCTCGCAAATACATTCGTCAAAGCCGGGGTAACTAAAATAAGGCTTACAGGAGGTGAACCCTTAGTCCGACAAGATGCTGCCGATATTATTCTGGCTCTCTCGAAACTTCCTGTCGAGCTGACTATGACAACAAATGGGACAAGACTGCATAAGTTTATTGGTATTCTAAAAGAGGCAAATATTCGCTCGCTTAATATCAGTCTAGATACCCTAAACAAGGAAAAATTCAACAAGGTCACCCGACGAAATCAGTTTGATACAGTTCTGGAAAATATTCAGCTGTGTCTTCAAAACGGGTTTCATGTAAAAGTGAACGTAGTGGTCATGAAAGGTTTGAACGATCATGAATTAATCGATTTCGTTGCATGGACTAAATTAACGCCTGTTGATGTACGGTTTATCGAGTTTATGCCCTTTACCGGCAACCGGTGGACGAACAATCAGGTCATGACACTGAATGAAATACTGCAGGTCATTTCTGAAACTTATGCGTTTTCTTCAGTACCTGTAAAGCCACATGACACAGCCAAAAGCTTCCATGTACCGGGCCATGCCGGAACGTTCGGAGTGATCAGTACCATGAGCTCACACTTTTGTGGAGACTGTAACAGGATGCGGTTAACTGCCGATGGTAAGCTAAAAAACTGCCTTTTTTCCAATGGAGAAACTGATCTTTTAACAGCTTTACGAAATGGGCAACAGGTTTTGCCATTAATTCATGAAAGTATTTCAGCCAAACATTTTCAACTGGGCGGCCAGATGACAGCCGGTTTTGAAGACTTGCATGCTGAGAAAATTGTTAACAGAAGCATGATTACAATTGGTGGATAAATACACTTCAACTAAAAGTTTAATAGTCTTTGCAGGTCATTTTATTTTAGTTATTGTCAAATAGTTGAAAATAACCCGTCACCTTGATCAACATTCTGTTATGGACATATCTAGAAATGGACATTCCCCGGTCTATTTAGGCAGTAGCTAAGTTTTTTGTTTTCTTTGAACTGATCCCGAACATAATCAATGACCCGAACTAATCTTCGGGCATGCAAATCCACCGGATTTCACATTTACACCTATCAAAGACAAGGTCCTAAAAATTACCTGGATTTCATAGTTAGACTTCGGAATATGACTTATTCCTGCAATCAGGCTAATTCTAAAAATCCGGGCTAACGGCAACATTTTCGTTTACCGGAATTTCAAACTTTGAACCCCTCGCTTCTTGTAGCCAAATTGGGAAATTGAAATGATCGTTCGTCTTTTATCAAATTAAGAATATCAAACAATTAATAGAGCAGACGGGCTCTTAAATTATTATAAATCTTTCTGTTTGATATTCATAATCTATTGCTTGATACTCATTACACCGGCTTTCACATTAGCTGATAAATTTGCATCATCAAACAATGTTAGGATAAAAATATCAACCACATCATCCTGCATAATTACATGATTAATATGCAGCTCCCTTCGCTATTGGATAGATCATGGTAGTTGGCGGTGCACAGACTGCACAAACGTTTTTATAATATGACGCCTGTGGCAGGGAATAACAAGAAAGAATGCAAATAAGCATTAATTCAAATATCAATACATAGCATTATGGAGAGTAAAAAGAACAAAGAAGAAAATAACGGTAAAAGGGAGAAAATAGGCCGGAGAGGTTTTCTCACGTCATCGGTACTGTCTACGGCCGGTCTGGTTGCTGGCAGTACACTTCTGTCTCCGGTCGCAAATGCCCAAACAATTAAAAAAAATAGTAACAGTATGAAAATGAACGATAAAGGTACATTTCCTGCCAAAGGAATGGCAGCCTACTCTGCCGATGGCCCATTAAAAATCATGGATTTCGAGCGAAGGACCCTGGGTCCTAAAGATGTAGCGATTAAACTGCACTATTGTGGTGTCTGCCACTCTGATATTCATACCATTCATGAAGACTGGGGCAAGGTGACCTTCCCTCAGATAGTAGGCCATGAACTTGCCGGCGAGGTGGTTGCTGTTGGTTCAAGCACCAGTAAATTTAAAGTTGGTGCACGTGTTGGTGTAGGTACAATGGTAAATTCCTGCCGGCATTGTTCAGAATGCGAATCCGGACATGAAAACTATTGCCTGAATGGAAACACACAGACCTATGGTTCAAAAGACAGGGATGGCTCGATTACCCAGGGCGGTTATTCTACTTTTGTAGTTGTGGATGAAGATTTTATCATCAATATTCCTGATGCAATGGATCTTGCAGAAGCCGGACCGCTTTTGTGTGCCGGTATTACAGTCTATTCCCCGCTTCGCCACTGGGGAGTAACCACCGGAATGAAAGTGGCTATTCTTGGCATGGGCGGCTTAGGCCATATCGCCGTAAAACTAGCCAAAGCGCTTGGTGCGGAAGTAACTGTCTTTACAACATCTGCCGATAAGATTGATGATGCCAAAAAATTTGGTGCAACAAATGTTGTCATTAATAAGGCAGGCGCTGACTTTTCAGCTTACAATCATAAGTTTGATTTTGCGCTGGACACCATCCCTTACAAGCACAATATCAAGCCCTTTATACCATTGCTAAAACGGGACGCTACTTTTTGCCGTGTTGGAGTGGGCAAAGTTGCTGATGATATTGAGACCGGCCAAATGAGTCTTGTTGGATTTAGGAACGCTATCGCCGGATCCAACACAGGTGGAATCCGTGAGACCCAGGATATGATTAATTTCTGTGCCCTGAATAACATCAAACCGGAAATCGTCAAGATCCCTATGAACGGAATTGACAATGCCTGGAAAAAGGTTATTGATAAAAAGGCACGCTACCGTTATGTAATTGACGTGCAGTCGGTTTAAAAATAAGACTTTTCTGTCACATGTCTAACCTTGAATAGTAGGATAGGCCGGCATTACCTGGCTTATTATACTATTTTTATATATAATCAAATTGCTGACTGTATCTGGTTTTCTCCACGTAACTTTATCTTATTGAACGTTTATTGATCAGAAGTTTTTTCCCAGCCTACAGATGTAAAAGGCGTTTTGCCTATTATTACAATATGTAGTAGAATCTGCAATCTTATGACAATTTATTATTTGATATAGATACTGTCTATCTAATTTATATGTAGAAAAAATCGGTGGTATAATCGTACTCTGGCACTCTTTGATTTTTCTTCCCTTTTAGTTCTTAAAACAGCAAATTTTGCTACTTTGGAATTACAGAATAGTGGTACACCAAAACAAATTACTATATATTCTGTGGCTACGGGTTAAAATGTACTTTTAGAATTGGCGATTTCACTTTCTCCTTTGGTCTATTTTTTATGCTGTTCTTATTGTTTTCTAAGTTCCTACCAAGTTATGAAGATGGCAGCGTTGTAGCAGTATTAAGAACAACTTCTAAAAAATTACCTGCTGAAATATCAGGTTAATCACAGATGCCAGATAAAATAATGATAAACCCAAGGTTCGGTAAATCAAGGTTTATTGTTTAAATATTTTTTTGATGCTAACCTCATGAATCAAGACAGAGTACTTTGGGTTAAATTAAAAGATTGTACGAAAAGTAGAGCAGGTTCAAATTAGCCTTTTTATTGTAAGCTGTGTGCTAGATGCAAATCTCCGGACAGTCCTTACATCTAGCTGGATACAAATTGCACCTTCCTCAAAAATATACTAGCCCGAAGTGGCCTCTTAGAAGAAAATTGTTATGCTTTTAACTATTCTTAACTAGCATTGGTATAGCTAGTAATTGTCTATTGGTCGGTTATGCGACGGCCGCTGCCGTACAATCTTTTAATCTAACTTTTTTTAAAATTAACCCGGTAAAAGCAAAAAACCGAAATAAGCCTGGGCTCATTTCGGTTAAGAACTGTAATTTTAATTCTATTAATCCTTTATCCGTATTTCAGGACTAAACATAAGTTTTAGAGCTTAACCAGCTTTTTAACCACCATTTCACCTTGTATTTTCATACGCACGAAATAAGTGCCAGATGGCAACTCGATTAACTGGTATACTCTGTCTGGGTGGCAATGATGGAATATTCAAAGTACTGGATAACTTTTCCGTTTAAATCAGTAAGTTCTACCAGGCTTGTTCCCGGTGCAAAGCTTACTGTTGCTTCTTTGATGGCCGGATTGGGATAAATAAAATTTTGATCGGATTGTAAAAATCTGACTTGTTTAATGCCGAATTTAGTTGATGAACCATCGTTGTCAAACTGCACCAGTCGGTAGTAATTCATACCGCTTAATGGTAATTTATCATAGAAAATATATTTGTTTCTCACAGCACTTGTTCCATTGCCGTCCACAGTTCCTATAAGCTCGAAATCCTTGCCGTTTTTAGAGCGCAATATTTCAAAACGATTGTTGTTATCTCAGTGGATGTAGACCATTCAAGCTTTACAAAGTTTTCCTCCATGCGTGCTGAGTAGGCTACCAGTACAACCGGAAGTGTCTGCTCGGTTGTAAAAGACTGTTGTGGTCCATAGGTAGTGTTTACGCCCACGGTAGCATAGGCGCGATAAAAGTAGGTTGTTGACGCCAATAGCGCATCTTCTTCGTAGCTAAAATTTCCTGTACCTGCTCCTGAAACCGCACGTTTGGTATTATTTAAGGTAGGGCTACGGTAGTGGCATATACAAAACCTTTTTCGGTAATTGTGCCGGAACCCACATCAGTAATTGCACCGTTAAAGGTAACCGATGTACTTTGTACCAACGTAGCCGGTGAGCTCACTACAACCGGAGCGAGTTCATAGGTGAAATTATCCAGATCCAAGTGCGATATCATTGATGTAGCCAGTTCCATTCTCGGTCAGAGGCTCCATTATTGGTGATCCTGATCTCGTCAATATCATTCCAGTTGGAAGGTGCAAAAGTCACATCTGGATTGGTGTCTCAGTAATAGATCATAAATTTGGGATAGTCCAGATACCTCAGAGCCTGCACGAAATGCTGCAATTTTGATCTTTTGGCGACTGCCGACTACGTAAACGTAAATAGATTTGAAATTGAAGGGTTTGTTATCGGCTTTCTTTATAGACACACTTGATACGCCGGTAGTAGCCGCTACCATTTGTCGTAACTTCAAGGTAATCGCTCGTCATAGACAACCTTATAACTCGTTGCATTGCTCCTGATACTGAAAACACCCAGCTGTCGCTACCCTGTGCAATTGTCTGAGTCGCGGAGGTACCGGGGTAAGTGCCGGTTGCAGCGCTAAAATTGATCGTACGCTGCTGGGCAAACAGCAACGAGTGGATACTAAATAAGAAAAGAAAGAAAGGTAATTTTTTAAGCATAAAAATTAGCAAATTAAGTGGCAAGTTGTGATAACTATGATTAGGATTTGAATGTTGTAATTGTTTGCAATAATTATAATGGCCCGTCAACGATAGGATACAGCTATGCACTTACCAATCTATCAGCACTTTATAACTAATGTAACCTGTAAAATAACATTTCCAAATGTAGTAATTATTCTATTCAAAATATCATACTCGTACTATCTGGGGTTAGATTAAAGGATTGAAGGTCAGGTTATCGCATCATCGACGACTACAATCCTGTTATGGATATGCTACACAAGTGCGCATGGAGCTTTTTGCAGCGGCCGCTGCCGTAATCTTTTAAATTAATCCAGTATTGCTGAAAGAGAATATAATTTGGGTTAACTCAATTAGGAATAGTAATAAAAAGGGTCCCTTTAAGTAAGCTATATGTGTGGTAGGAGATTATACCCTAATTTTATTATATAATTGTATAAACAAATACTGAATAGTACCATTAACCTAAGTTCTTCGTTTTTTGCTATGATTTATGCCTATAACCAGGTTTCCACAGACAAGCAGACGTTCGAGAATCAACGCTTTGAAATTTTGAAATACGCAGCCGGCAAAAGGATACATGTGGATGAGTGAATCGAAGAAATTGTGAGCGGAAGCAAGCGCTCAGAAGACCGCAAGCTGGGCGTGATATTAACAGGTTTAAAGAAAAATGACATATTAATAGTTAGTGAGCTTTCCAGATTAGGAAGAAACTAGACTGAGGTCATGAGCATCCTGCATGTTTGCATGCAGAAAGAAAGTAAGGTGTTTGCAATTAAAGAAGGATATGAACTGGGTAATAATATTTCTTCCAAAGTACTGGCTTTTGCTTTTTCCCTTTCTGCCGAGATCGAACGCAGCCTGATATCCCAGCGAACGAAGGAAGCGATGGCAAGGATGAAAAGCGAAGTGCTACCGGTGGGACGCCCGGCCGGTTTACTGTCGAAGCAAACCAAACTGACTGGTAAAGATGATACGATCAGAGAATTATTAGGCAAGAAGGTCGCTGTCTCTACGATCGGCCGGATTTTAGGTGTTAATCGCTTAACGGTGGAAAATTATATAAAAAGCAGGAAGCTAAGAGAAGGGTAATAAATACTGTCAATTGTTGAATTTGTTTCAACCGGTGATTCTTGTCTTGCGGTGATAAGGTAGATTTGATTTTTAGTCTACATCGATAATAGCCAAAAATTATGGATAACAATATTATTAATACAACGGATCGGCCATTTGTAGAATTGTGGCTCTCGTTGATAAAACCTGAATTAAAGCTGCCATCTTTCTTAATGCTGAAACGACTATGCTTTACTGGTATTGGATCTTATATCGATTCAGAATTAAAACAGAAATGTACTATCACCTATGGGAAACAAATGAAAAGGCTGGTTGCCATTGATTTGAAACTGGGCAAATTCAAACCTGAACACAAGGCTCAAATGGAGCTATACTTATGCTGGCTTGAACGTTACGAGATGCAGCCGGATGAACAAAAGCCAATTGGATTACTGCTCTGCAGTGAAGATAATACAGAGCATGTGGTACTATTAATGCTCGATGAGAAATAAAGGTGGCTCAGTATCTCACTGAATTGCCAAGTAAACAGTGGTTTGCCGAAAAACTGCATCGTGCCATTCAAATTGCTCAATATCAAAGTAAGATTTAGTTCAAGCTTTGATTCAGATGCGGGACACAATGCTACATAAGTGAATGAGTGGAGAAACATTACTAAATTAATACTATATTCAATTTTAATAAAACTCAAGTAATGGAAGAAAACCCTCATTTTCTTTACTAAGCTTATGGCATTCAAGAGTTCCTTTTCTATAACGGACGCCTAAGCCTTAGCTCACTTCAAAAATGAACACCAATAATTTTTAGAACGTGCATTTTGGAACGAGTCTCACCGTTTTTATTTGTGGATTGCACCGTACCTTTTATCATGCTTTCCCAAATAGTACATTTTGAGCAACGTTTTTTGTACAAAGTATTTATCAATTTCAAACCTGATTATCAATAATCATATCAAAAAAATTTCAGAAGTGAAAATATCCTTCAGCCAAGTGGGAGAATTAGGATGTATTATTCCGCCTTCCATTTATTCTTTGATCGGTTGGACTTGATGGGAATTATGTTGATAGTAAACTGGCTACTTCTGCAATTTCAACTTCCAACCATTGAAATATGTTCGAAAAATTAAATAGGAAGTTGAAGTGATCCATTGTTGGTAAGTGAATTGCCATTTAATCTTTAGGGAAAATAAGTCCTGTTACTTTTTCCGCAAATTGCCAAAGTTTTTCGGACGCCTTATTGTCTTTTGCTGCTTCATTAACTATCGCCGGACCAGGAAATCCACGAAGTTCATGTTCTCCGTCGGGACCGTAATAACCGCCTGGTTTTACAGATGGCGAAGTGGCGGCAAATAAGCTTGGAAGTGCGCCTTGCCATGCCGGCATTAACGCTCCGAATTGTTCCATTGCTGCTTTGAAATCTTCTTCCGGCATATGTCTGGCCAGGCTGGATTCTGTTACGCCGGGATGTGCCGCGAGGGATAAAATGTTGTCACCTTTTTGTACTATTCTTCTTTGTAATTCGAGTGTAAACTGCATGTCAGCAAGTTTACTGATGGCATATTCCCGAAAAGCATCATATGATTTTTCTGAACGTAAATTATCAAAATCAATCTGCTGAACCGATTTGTAGGCACCACTACTTAGGGTAACTACGCGCGCATTAGATGCGTGCTTTAAAATAGGATACAAGTGAGCGGTCAGCGCAAAATGGCCTAAAAAATTCACGCCAAACTGTAACTCAAAACCGTCATCTGTTTTGGCAGCCGGTGGTGTCATAACACCGGCATTGTTAATGAGGATATCCAGTTTCTCATGGTCTTTTTTAAAATTATCGGCAAATTTCTGAATGTCATTCAAGCTTGCAAGTTTAAGCAAACCAGTTTCCAAGGATCCTTTTCCTGCTGTGGCCTCCATACTTTTTAGTGCTTCCGAAGCATTCTCCAAACTTCGGGATGCAATGATAACATGTGCGCCTGCCTGATATAATGCAAGTGCTGTTTGATATCCAATTCCGGTATTGGCGCCGGTTACAATTGCGATTTTACCGGTCTGGTCGGGGATGTTTTCTTTGGTCCACATAGTTCGTTTTCTTTTTTACAAAGTTCCGAAACTGTACTCCGAACGATGTACCCTGATGAAACCAAAAACTACAAAAATCAATCAATCGGGGAAATTTTAAATTGTTTGGGTGTCAATCCTGTGTTTCGTTTGAAAAAAGAAGAAAAATGATTGGGTTCTTCAAAACCCAGACTCCAGGCAATTTCATTTATTGACCAGCTCGTACTTTTAAGTAAAACTTTTGCTTCCTGGACAACACGTTTCCCAATTATTGCCGAAGTAGTATTTCCTGTAATTTCTTTTAACGCTTTGTTGAGATGATTGATATGAATATTCAACTGACGTGCAAAATCGTTTGGCGATTTAAGATTGATTGTTTGCGAGCTAAGTTCAATAGGAAATTGCCGTTCCAGTAATTCACCAAAAAGTTGGGTTATCCGCTCATGAGCGCCAGAACGTAAAAGCGGAACGCCATGAACAGGCTGCATTTTTTGAGCTTCATGAATTGTTTCCAGTAACAGACAACGCAGCAGATCATATTTATAAGAATAATCTCCCGCCAATTCACTGCTCATTCTAAGAAAAGCGTCGTGAAATTTAATTTTCTGTTCCTCATTCAGGGAAATTACCGCGTTTCCCGAAAAATGAAAAACCGGATAATCGCCTATATTGGCAAATCTGCCTAAAAATTCCGCTGAAAAAATACAGATAAGTCCCGTCTGCTTTTCGCTCAACGGTTCCCAATAATATGGTATCATCGGATTTGTAAAAACCAATGCATTTTCAAGCACCTCAATGCACTGATCTGCATAATGAATGCGGCTGTGGCCGGTAACAATACTTACTTTAAAATAGGATCTGCGCGTAAAACTTACAGGTTTGCTGCCAGATACTGATATATCTTCTACCCGGATAATATTGAAATGTCCACTTTCAATTTTTGGCGACTCAACTTTATTGAGGTAGCGGTCATTAAATGATTTCAGATCGATAAAAGTGTTCATTTTGTAAACTTATGAAATTCACTCCTGATCCGGTCGATAATCTGATATGATTAATTACACAATCCATGAAGTTGTTTTCTGAAATCCGTAAAATTGATCCCACAATTGACTTTGAAAAATTTACTGAAATGCGCCATATCTCCATAGCCGAGTTTATAGGCGATCTCCTTCATACTAGTACCCGAATTCAGGGCCAACCTTTTTGCTTCAAGAATAATCCGTTGCTGGATATGGTAACTTGCTGGAAAACCGGTTCCTTTTTTAATGACTTCGTTGAGGTAATTTGGTGAGACAGCGAGATCATTGGCATAATCGTTAACAAATTTTTTGTTGACGAAATTCTTATCAAGAAGAAGTATGAATTTTTTCAGTAATTCATTGTTAGAGCCGCTCACAGGAAAGCTGTCTGCACTATCAATTTTTCTGGAAAGATGGATCATCAATATTTTCAAAAGACCTTGCAGAGCTTCGGTTCTGGATTTAAAAGAATTAGAATATTCCTTGATCATATTTAAAACAATAAGCTCAATTTCTGTTTGCGCAAGGTTATCCAGCTGCACAACAGGAAATATGGTTTCGCACGTATGTTTTGCCGAATGAAACAAATTCGAAGTTTCTCTTCCGGAAAGACAAAGAAAATCCTGTGAAAAACGAATATTGTAACCTTCCACCGCTTCAATAGGCTCAAACATATAGTGTTGTCCGGGAGAAAGCAGCACCACATTATTTTCAAAGATCTGTTGTGTCTTCAAATCAATTCGGAATTTCCCGGATCCCTTTTTTAGCCAAATAATTTCATAACAATCCTGCGTTAATGATTGTTGATTTCGATATATTTTAGAAAATGGTGAAGCCTCCAGTGTTTGTATCTCAAAAGCAAGATTAAAACTTCTTTTGAGCTGTAACGGATTACCGTATACCTGTAATGCTGACGATGGATTGGGGTGAAAGTTTGAAGTCATCATAATTCATTTTTTAAGAGTTAGTTTAAATCCGGGTTGCGGGTTGTAATGTATTTGCTGACGGGTTTTTATTATATTATGATTTAATACGGCTCATGTTGTATTGACCTGATCAGGAATACAGAAATCTCAAAATAAACTTTGTAAATAGCTTCATTACCTACGCCTTTTTATTTCACAAACCGTGCCAATTTGTATTTATCTAATAGTCAGACATATAGAATAATTTCTAATTGATTAATTGACTGCATATCGCTGATTGACTTTTTTGTTGACGGCATTTGGTGGGAATTTTTAAATTCCGGGAGCGGAATAATTAAAATAATTTGAAAATTTTGTCCAATCCGGCAATCTCGGTTGTCAATATGATATTTGTTAAATCCTGAAAGTGAAAAATTAAGATTCAAGGATGCAGAAATCCATTTACAGAATCAAAACAAACAAGCATACCCCACAATAAGTAAATAAGCTATGAAATGAAGAATTCAAAAAAATCTGAAATTGAAGTTAAAAATCAACCTGAAAATGATTCTATTGACACTCTGCGAGACCAGATTGAATCATTTGAAAGGGAAAGAAAGATACTTCTGGATTTAAGTAATGACATTACCAAAGTCCGGGAAAAGAATGATCTGATACGCTTGTTTTCTTCACGTATTAAGGGTTTGTTTTATTTTACGCATGCCATTGTTACGCTTATTGATGAGAAAAATGAAACCTATACACCCTTTTTGCTGGATCATACTGCATCACCAATAAAAGATCATACAGAATATCCTGATCTTGTTCAGGCACATTTTTCACTCAATGAGCCGTTTATAAATCAGGTTTTAGGTTCAGAAGGACCAGAATTTTTTCTATTGGATGAGATCATGGACAAACCTAAAAGTCCTAAATTTCTAAGAGTAAATTACGAAGCCGGAATCAGGGAAATTCTGATGACGCCGCTCAGAAGTAAAATGCAGACGATCGGTTTTCTGCATATGTACTCGGACAGGAAAGATAGTTTTGGCAGTGAATTTAAATCAATCATTAAAGGAATTGCCCCACAGATTTCGAGTGCAGTTTCCAATATTATTAAAAATGAAGAAATCGCATATAAGGAAAAAGTAAATGAGGTTTTGCTTTCTTTGAGCAATGAAATGGTGACGGTGCGGGATCGGAAAGATCTTTTGAAAGTGATCAATTTTGGCCTTAAAAAACTGATTCCTTTTACGCATAGCGTGATGACTGTTTTAGATGAAAGCGGCGAAACGTACAACGCTTTTTTAACAGATGATGAATCCAAGGCAAAGGAATTTTCAAAATATACTGAAGCGATTTCTAATCCTTATCCGGTTAAAGACGGGATTTACGATCTGGCTTCTCTTACCGACAAGGCTGTTGTGCTGAATATGAAATCTTTCGATATCAGCAAAGTACCGCTTTGGTTTCGGCTTAATTACATTGCCGGTGCGCGGGAAATGGTCATCAAAATCCTGCCCGACGAAGGCGTTGCAAAACATAGTATAATCCTGTTTGCGAACAAGGAAAATACGTTTGATGAAAAATCGCTTAATATAATTGAACGCATTTCCAGTCAGCTTTCTACGGCTGCAAGTAATATCTCAGTCAATGAAGAAATTCTAGCGAAGGAACAGGAGAAATCGTTTTTGCTTGATTTTAGCCAGGATATTGCTGGTGTGAGAACAAAAGATGATTTGGAAAAGGCCATTTCCAGCGTGTTACAAAGTGTTTTAAATATCAGGTTATCGATGATCCGCATCATTGAAGATGACGGTTTGACACTAAGTCCTTATATGTATGACAAAAACATGTTCTACGGCGAAGAACCCATTTTCAAGGAACTTGCGTCAAAAAATATTGGAATTGATGAATATCTGACAGCAAAAGTGCTCAACAGTAAACATCCCGTTATTTTTAATATCGCCGAAGAAGACAAAAAAGGAAACAGCGCCAAATACCTTTATTTCTGGAAAAAGGCTGGTTTGAAAAATGCGTATGGAGCAGCGCTTCGGGTAGGAGATCAGAATATTGGCACATTATGGTTATTAACCGATGTAGTAAATCTGACACTTTTGAAAGGAATTTGTGCGCAAATTTCGATTGCTATTTCCAATATCAGGGCGAATGAAAAAGTGCTGACTTACAAGCAAATGCTGGAAGTTGAAAACGATCATTTGAAAGAGCAGATCCAGACGATCTATAACTTTTCCGAGATTGTTGGAAGCGGCGAAGAAATGCAGAAAGTGTATCATTTGATCTCACTGGTTGCGGAATCAAAATCATCCGTTTTATTATTGGGGGAAACCGGAACCGGAAAAGAACTAATTGCCCGGGCTATTCACAACGCCTCGCCAAGAAAGAACAAGTTAATGATCAAAGTTAATTGTGCTGCTTTGCCCGCCAATTTGATTGAAAGTGAATTATTCGGTCATGAAAAAGGTGCTTTCACAGGCGCCACTGATCGGCGGATCGGTAAGTTTGAACTGGCTAATAACAGTACAATATTTTTGGATGAAATTGGAGAAATGCCTTTGGAAGCGCAGGTGAAATTACTGCGTGTGATTCAGGAAAAGGAATTGGAAAGGGTAGGAGGAAAAAATACGATCAGCGTTGATGTAAGAATTATTGCAGCCACCAACCGCGATCTGGAAGAAGAAGTAAAAGCAGGAAGATTTCGGTCGGATCTGTTTTACCGTTTGAATGTTTTTCCAATTAATCTTCCGCCTCTTCGTGACCGTCAGGAAGATATTGAGCCACTGGCTAACTTTTTTGTGGGTCGTTACAGTAAAAATGCGGGTAGAAAAGTGAACTCGATTTCACCAAAAGTTATCCAGGAATTGAAGAGTTACTTATGGCCTGGAAATGTAAGGGAACTGGAACATCTTATCGAAAGAAGTGTTTTGCTAAGCACTGAAACCGTGCTTCGTGAAGTACATTTACCAAAAGATCGCTCGGAAACCAAAAACCAGGAAGTACATCTTGCCAACCGTACGCTCGAAGAAGTGGAGCGGTCTTACATTATTGAAATCATTAAAAGATGCAGTGGCAAACTATCGGGTAGAGGAGGAGCAGCTGAATATCTGGACATCCCGGCTACGACGCTGCATTCGAAAATTAAAAAATTGGAGATACATAAGTCGGAATATTTTTCGGCGTAGTTGGATGAAATGAGTTTGAGATTGGCTTGTTGAGGAAACGGATGTTTTCTTGACGAGCCAATTTTTATTATGGTAATTCTGATTAAAGGATAAGCAATCAGTTTCCCTTCAATATAAACTTTAAACCACTTTTTCTGAAAAAACCTTAACTGTATTTAGCTAAGAAAAAAGTTGTTTAACTGAATACAGTTAAAATAAAAGTGCTGAATATTTAGTAAGCTTTTGTTAATGAGTAAGATAGCTCAATGGCATACAGATTGCAATAATATAGATACATCCGGCCTGGTTTTCACTGTTGATACAGAACGATTAATCCGGCAGATGTTATTACGAATATCTTGTTTTCTATATCTATCCTTAATCATGCTGATTCTGATCAGCTCAAAAACAAAATCAATATGAAAATTGTAGTCATTGGCGGAAGCGGCCTTATCGGGTCAAAAGTTGTAAGTAAACTTAGTGCGCTTGGACATGAAGTGATCGCGGCTTCGCCTAATTCTGGTGTAAATACGATTACCGGTGAAGGTTTAGCGGAAGTATTAGTTGGAACGGACGTAGTTGTTGATGTTGCCAATTCTCCTTCGTTTGAAGACAAAGCGGTACTTGAATTTTTTGAAACTTCCGGTCGTAATCTTTTGGCTGCGGAAGCTGTTGCAGGTGTGAAACATCACGTTGCACTTTCAGTTGTTGGTACCGATCGTTTGGCAGAAAGTGGATATTTTCGCGGCAAAATCGCTCAGGAAAAATTGATCAAAGCGTCACCAATTCCTTATACAATTGTTCATTCAACGCAGTTTTTTGAATTTCTTGGCGGTATTGCCCAGTCAGGAACACAAGGTGATACAGTCCATCTTTCGCCTGCATTTGTTCAACCAATTTCTTCGGAAGATGTGGCGACCGCCGTTTCTGATGCTACGATTGGTGCGCCAATAAACGGAACAATTGAAATTGCAGGTCCTGAGAAAATTCGTCTCTCTGATCTTGTACAACGTTATCTGGTAGAAATGAATGATCCAAGAAAAGTAGTTTCTGATATTCACGCCCGTTATTTCGGTGCAGAACTAACTGACGAAATGTTGGTTCCGGGAGAAAATCCAATCATCGGTGCTATCGATTTTGAAACCTGGTTTGCAAGCCAGAAAAAAGCGACAGTATAATGATTACCGTTATATCCTTTCATCTAACAAATAAGTTTGCTTTTGAGCCCCTCTAAACGAAGATGACGGGTGTCAGCTTGTCGAGGATGCTGTATAAGGTGTGCACTTTCCACCCGTTCGTGCATGATTACAAACCAACATCGGCGCAGTATTTTAACTGCGAAATTCCGATCAGCAACGCGACAGGAAGATGGGCGAAAAGCATTCAAAAACTGCCATTTATTTTATTTCAGACTTAAACCCAATCCTGTTAGCCATGGAAAATCAGAATAATTTATCAAATAAAACTGAATTTTTAACACGGAAATTATACGGCGATTTTGCTACCCAACAGGAGCTTGATGCGGAATATGATGTCGAAAAAGCAGTGCCTGGTTTTTTAAAGTATATCAATAATTTTTCAGCAAGCAGCGAAAAAGCACGTGCGATCCTTCCAGACAGGACCGTTATTCAATACGGTCCAACGCTGATGGAAAGATTAACCGTTTATCCTGCGAAAAATCCGGATGCGCCGGTCATGCTTTTTGTTCACGGCGGTTACTGGCGACTGGGAATTGGCGATGAGTATGATTTCGTAGCGATGGGGCCGTCGCTGGCGGGATTTACGGTTGTGATCATAACTTATGCTTTGACACCGTCTGTCAATATTCCCGAAATGGTTCGTCAGGTTCGTTCGTCGATTGCCTGGACGGCGAATAATATTTCAAATTTTAATGGCAATCCCGACCAGATTTTTATAGCCGGACATTCCGCCGGAGCGCATCTTGCAGCCATGACCATCAGTACGGATTGGACGGATTATGGCTTGCCTGCTGACACAATTAAAGGCGTTTTGGCCATAAGCGGATTGTACGATCTCGAACCGGTATCGCAAACTTTTGTTGAGCCGGCTGTGCGCATTACAGCAGAACAAATTCTATCATCCAGTCCTATTAGGCTGGTCAGACAGAATAGAATTCCGTTGATCGTTGTCTGGGGTGAACTGGAAACTGCCTCGTTCCAAAGGCAATCAATTGATTATTGTAAAGCATGGCAAAATGTTGGTAATCAGTCTCATTATTTAATTGTAGCCAACGCAAATCATTTTAATATTTTAGAAGGATTTGAAACCGAAGACGGATTCTTAACCAAAGAAATACTATCACTTTTGTTAAAATAAAACTTTAAATCAACGCTATACAAACTGAAAATTATGAAAAATGAATGGCCTGTTCTGTCCTTTGAAAAAGGAAAAACTACCTATGAAACGCTGCAGTTATGGACGCAGATTGTTGGAAAAATAAAACTGGCAACATTGCCGTGGGTTAATCATTCCTGGAATATTACATTACACATAACACCCACCGGATTAAGCACCCAGACGATTCCATATCAGGATCAGCATTTTCAAATCGAGTTTGACTTTATCGTTCATCAGCTTAAAAT
>CAVWGT010000006.1:0-4156129 GCA_963754585.1 uncultured Chitinophagaceae bacterium | reverse complement strand
CAACTGACCGAATAAAGCCAAACGACAGCCTATATTCTCATGTTCAAAACTTCGCTTAGCAACAGTAACGGACAGCCGGATTACTGAATACCGGCACAACGGGGTCCGCAACGTTATGCGTCTCTCATTTCCCGTTTAAAAATTGTATAATCAGCCAGGTTTACATTAAATCATTAATTAATATGAAATGGATTTAGTCGTAGCAGTGTATTCTTTGTACCTTGAAAAATGTGATTAAAAATATAAGGTATTTTATAAAAAAATCTTTTGCCAAGATGGTGGTGTAAGTCGCGGATATTGAGTTTACTTTCTATCGCTGCCATCCTTGGCAGAGATTTTGACAATAAGTTTATCGTAGACATGGCACCTGAAAAAAAAAGTTTGCTTTTCAGTATCAATCATTATGTAAGAAATATTTTCTCAGAAAACAATGATTTACAAGGATAAGAAAATCCCTTTCCCGGCTAAAACGCTGATTAGTTTCTCAAAACTGATAGAGCAATTGCAGGAGCGAAGTAGTACAGGACTCAATAACGAATAAGGAAATAAATGAGCTGATTGATGCATGCCAGAAAGACCCCCGGTTGATTGATGGTTTTGAAGAGGATCAATTCGATAGTAATAATGAAATTGTTTTAAAACTGTGCAGCATACTGTTTCCCCATGCTTTACGCAATAACGAAATAAAGGGAGTGATTCCTCCTTTTGAATTCAGACCGTTCTATTTAAGTGACCGTTTTGAAAAAATACTTTCCGCTTCCGGATCCGACTTTCAGTTTTGAATTAAGTAATTTTGATGAAGATCAGATGTATATATTTGGTTGCAATACCATCCTGCAATTTTATTATGGTTATCCGTTCCTGATGACATTGCCCAATATAGTAACAATTGCCGCCGGCAAAAACGAAAAAGAAAAAACCTACCGGTTAGTAATGAATGGGGATCTGCTGGAAATAGCGCCGGCAGGTGATGTTCCGGATTTCAAGGAAACTGATTGGCTGGAATTGCTCAATGACTTTGATAATATTGCATTATGGAAACAAAAATTTCCTCCGGACAGCTGGATCATGAAAGGTATTGGACTTGTTACTTTATTCGACATCTCCAGTGACCAGGCGATTGCTAAATTAACCTCGAAGTTGCTTACCAGTCCGCTTAAAAGTCTTGGATGATATAGTGCCGGATATGGGTCATTTTTTAGGAGTGGAAGATTTAAAAATAGGTTTCCTGGATCAGGGCATGGAGGAATTTGCTACCGGTCTTTCAGGATTTTCCAGTGTCATATTAGACCAGGGTTCTTCCTTAAATTTCAGAGCAAAATCTATGTGCTCCGAGTTATCAGAAACTTATTGTAGATGGAAAAGCAATAGTAATTACTGATGTCGAAAAGTGGAACCAGTCATCCTCCTGCAGTACCGTTTCTATAATGGCTGAGAAAGCGGCTGCCGGGAGCTACCTGATCATACCCTGTAAAAAATCACAATACAGTCTTAGGTTACCTGGAACTGGCATCTGCCATTCCCTACAAATTGAATGGAGCTTCCCTTTTAAAATTAACTGTTTTATTGCCCACACTGGCTATGGCAATAAGCAGAAACCGAAACGAATTTCAAAATAAAATAGAAGCACTGATTCAACAAAAATGCACTACCATACATCCTTCTGTAAAATGGCGTTTTGAGGAAGAATCTATTCAATACCTCGAAAACCTGGATAATGAAGAAGAAGAACCTGGATTTAATGATATCGTATTCCCCGAAGTGTATCCTTTATATGGACAATTGGATATCAGCAGTTCAAGTAAAATACGCAATGAAGCTGTACAGGCCGATTTATTGAAACAACTTAATTATGCTGATGAATTATTAAATAATATATGGAGCCAGGGTATCACCCCTATACAGGAAGAAATGCTTTTCCGGCTGCACAATTTCCAGGCTTCGTTGCAGGAAAATCTTAACTCTGCTATTGAACAAAGTATCAGCTATTTTCCTGTCAACGAAATTCATCCAATACTTAAACAAAAAAAGGAAGATGGCACAATTCACAATTGATTGATGACTACTTCAACATGCTTCAACCAGATTCGCAAACTTTATATGAAAAAAGAAAGCAGTTTGATAAACACATTTCCATCATCAATCAAACACTTGCCAGCCGGCTCGATAAAAAACAGGCTGTAGCCCAGCAAATGTTTCCCCATTATTTTGAAAGATACAAAACCGATGGTGTAGAATTCAATATGTATATTGGTCAATCAATTACCCGTACCAAAAGTTTCTCTCACATCGACCTGCAAAATTTACAGTTATGGCAACTGATGTCCATTTGCGAATTGGAAAGAGAATATCAGCAGCATTAAAAACCGTATTGGACTTGAATTGAGTATTGCATCACTGGTGCTGGTTTATAGTACTCCCATAACTATACATTTCAGGATGGATGAAAAAAAGTTTGATGTGGATGGGGCATACAATGCCCGCTATGAGATCATAAAAAAAAGAATTGACAAGGCTCATATAAAAGGAACTACTGAAAGAATCACCTGCCCGGGAAAAATTGCTATTATTTATGGTAATGATGAGGATGCTGCCTATTATAAACGCTACATATCTTTTTTACAAAGTAAAAAATTAATTACCAATGATCCTGCCGAGGAGCTTGAAGTTGAAGATCTGCCTGGAGTAAATGGCTTAAAAGCGCTAAGGGTTGCAATTGACTATATGCTGCCTGTATAGGTGTAAAAAAAATATCTTATCAGCGTAACCGGGGTTGGCCACAGCATTATTTGGATGCGCAACTCCCTCCCGTTGTGTATATTTTTATCCCCCACAAAATGTATCATGAGAAAATATTTCATTGGTTTGATTTTACTTCCTTTTATGGGTTTCTCCCAGAAAAACGCTTCTGAGCTTATTGACAACTACATGCAGGAGATGGTAAGGTTCAAAGAATTTAGTGGGGTTGTATTAATTGCGCAAAAAGGAAAAGTGATTTATAAAAAAGCGTTTGGGTTAGCTAATAAAGAGTGGAATATTTCCAACACTGTTGACACTAAGTTCCGGATAGGGTCTAATACAAAGCAGTTTACTGCAGCTGCCGTTCTTCAACTTGTAGATAAGGGTGCGTTAAGCCTGGATGATAAACTGAGCAAATTTTTCCCAGGTTATCCGAAAGGAGATAGCGTAACCATCAAAATGCTATTGAACCATACATCGGGTATAAAAAGTTATAATAGAGTTCTACGATTCCCTTCCCTAGAAACACTGCCACTCTCAAAAGATTCAGTAATAGCCTTATTCAGGGATGCTCCTTATGAATTTAGTCCGGGAACCCGTTGGGCTTATAATAACTCGGCCTTTTTCTTATTGGGCTCTCTCATTGAACAAATAACAGGAAAATCTTATAACACCTACCTGCAGGAATCAGTGTTATCCATAGCTAGCATGTACAACAGCGGCCTCGACAACCTCGACTCTGTACTGAAATACCGGGCAATGGGTTATAAAAAAACAAATTCCCAATGGAATAATGCCCCTTATACATCAATGGAAATACCATTTAGTTCCGGTGCTATGTATTCAACGGCTGAAGATTTGTACAAGTGGAATATGGCTTTGCACAGTGGAAAAATCATCTCTGCAAAAAGCCTCAAGGAAATGTGTACACCAACTCTAAATTATTATGGATTGGGACTTCGGATAGACTCCTTACAACACCGTAAAAGAATAGGACATGGCGGAAGTATTCCGGGATTCGATAGCCATAATGTATGGTTTCCTGAAAATGATCTTTCTATTATTTTATTATCCAATAATGAATCAGACGTAAACACGATAGCAGAAGACCTGGAAAGCATTATCTACCAAATACCCAAAATTGTTATAGATACTTTATTGCTCGAGACTTATGCAGGCACCTACAAATCTCCTGACAATATCAGGTTTACTTTCACTCGTAAAGGAAAGTCATTCAGGTTCATGGAAGGTGGAAACCCTGTTGAGTTGCACCCTTTATCTGCGACAACTTTCGTTTATGGTTACGCACGCAGACGCTTCCTGACATTTATAAAGAGTGAGACGGGCAAAGTAAAATTGCAGTTTACCAGTAATGCTGTAATGAGTGAATGGGAGAAAATTGATTAGACCTATGAAATCGTTCTATAGGTACAACGTTGGGGTTTTTGCAAGTCGGGCACGATGTTATAAAATCAGCTATGTGCAAGCATTGGCTTAAATTTGAGTGTGACGAATAACGCCAAACAATATAACATTTAATGCATGCTCATTTATAAATTGAACTGCGATTATAGGTAGCCGGAATTCTAATTCCTAATTTGCCTGAAGCCATTATACTCGACTGCCTTATAGTAAAACCAGCCGGGTTGGCTAAACACACTTTTATTCGTTGAACAAAAAATATACTTATGCGAACAGGATTTATTTTAACATGCCTGCTTTGTCTGAATCAAAGCCAGGCTCAAGAGACAAACAGGGCACAAGATAGTACGAGGTTAATCTATTTAAACGAATTAAAAAGAATTGGAAAAGAATTCGCCGGCGATTTTTATCCTAATTACAGCCAATTTTACTTACTTCCAGAAAACAACTTTATCACAAAAATTGATTCAGTCAGAAATATTTTCAACAATTTACTAGCTAGCTATAAGTCAAAATTTGACATAAGTTATTTCCTTGAGCAGCAGGCTGAAATTAAATACTATTTCGACAAATTACTGTTAGACTACCCTTTAAATCATGATAATTATATTGGTCAAACGTCAGCGTCTATATCAACAATTCCGCAAAAACTAACAGACAATCTGCCTGACTTCAATGAGCCCGGATTACTTACTAATTCAGATTTTACAAACTATGTGAAGTCTTTTTTTGCTTACCAAATACATTATGAGTTAAAAAAAACAATTTATACCAATTCGGATAACCAGCAACTTGAAGCAGTATGGAAATTAATACCCCGGTTTGTTTCGAATCCAACCTGTATAACGTTCTGGCAATTTCATTACTTGTATAACCATATTGAAAATAACGGGATAAAAAACATTAAAGCGGTTTATGATAATTTCACGTCCACTTGCACCGACACAGCCTACCTCAACAAAATATATTCAGTATACTATAACGAGTCAAATGGTAGGCAAAGGCATGTGATAAAAACATATAAAACTGTTGGTCCCTTTACGCTGGACCTGCATGTCTTTTTACCAGACGATATAAAAAAGGGTCCCGCACGACCCTCGATCGTATTCTTTCATGGTGGAAGTTGGTCGGAAGGAAAACCAGATTGGTTTTTTGATGCCTGCGAAAGCTATACAAAAAAAGGTTGGGTGGCTTTTGCAGTAGAGTACAGAACATACGGCAGGCATGGAACACTGCCATTTGATGCAGTAATGGATGCTAAATCTGCTGTACGTTGGGTGCGACAGCATGCCCATGAGCTAAATATAGACACTGGTAAAATAGTAGCATCAGGCAATTCCGCAGGCGGCCACCTGGTGTTATGCGCAGCTTTGGCTGACAAATGGAATGAAAGATCAGATGATCTAACGTTCAGTCCAGTTCCCAATGTTTTATTGATTAATTCAGGTGTTTACGATTTGACTGACGTAAATAATGCCTGGATAAGTAAAGACCTGAAAGATAAAAATCTTGTCAAAGAGATTTCACCGAACTATCTTATTCAAAAGAACCTCCCTCCAACCTTAATCATCCATGGAACAAACGATCAAAACGTTTCCTATTCAACCGCAGAGACATTTGTAACTGAAATGAAAAAAGTGGGAAATAGGATGATTGATTTCAAAACCTTGCATGGGGCAGAGCACTTTATTTGGTATTCTCCAATATACTCCCATAGCGTATTAAACCTTAGAAACGAATTCCTCAATAAAATGGGATATTGAATTAAAAATATAAAGCAAGCAACATGGGCTGGACAAAGAATTTTCAGCATCGGCTCGCTACCCATCATTGACCATGGGCTTGAGCGTGTACTATGCATTACAAATTTTTTATTTACAAACTTCATTTCATACTTTACATCCAGGCGGTGTCGGAGACAGCATCAACTACCCAAGCTGCGTAAAGCCCCGCCCGTTAGCACCTATAAAATCGGAACTTATGCAGAACCTTAAAAACTTAAAATCTATTATTCTCATCCTTTTCTTATTTGCGAGTTCGGCCTGTTTTAGCCAAAGCCTTAAGTCTGACTTTAGCCATGTTGAAATCATCTTAGACTCGGCTTCCTTTGAAAAACTTGTTGCAAACGAGTTTATTCGCAGCCAACTGGCACCCGTTAATTATGATACAATGTTATCTTCTCCGTTGGTGCTTAGTTATTACCTCCTTGGGCAGGATAATTTCATTCATTTCAATCCCAGCAGAGGCTATTTTGCAACCCAAAAAGGCACAGCTTACTTGATTTTTCAGACCAGAAGACCCGGACAAGGAAAATTATTGGAAGAGCAGTGGCGAAAAGTTACCAAGGACTCTATTGTGTCCTATAATTTTGCAGGACCTGATTTTAGATTAACAGAAATTGTATATAATCACCACGATCGCCTTAATAATAAACCCAATAATAATCTTATTCCGATGTTGAGTTCCTACTCGGTTGAAAGCTATCGTAATTGGGGACTGGGAGATTCCGCAGAAGTTAGCATCAGGCAATTTTTGGCAAAAGACTCATTAGATAGGAATAAACTGTTTGAAAAAATCATTTCCATTGATCTGTCAATTACAGAAAATGAGTTGGAGGGCCTCACTCCTATGCTGGAGCTTGTAAGATACCGTAAAAAGGCAAACAAGTTTGTCATGAACAATGGAACAACTATTTCTTTCTCAATAAACAATGAGCTAGATAAACCAAAAGTCAAAAAGTTGACCTTACAACTCTCTAAAGATGCCGGTAGTCAAAGCTTCGACTTTGGCGAAATGAATTTGATCATTAAAAAAAACAGGGCAGCGTTTTATTTTAACTAAATGACTGCTGACATGTTTTGCTGCAAGAGGTGCTAAAAAATCATTTTCAACATAGTATGTTTACTCATTTATAGCGTGAAAGGAATGATACTGATTTACAAATTTACTTACCAATAGCAAGTCCTTCCCATTGTAGGGAACTCTTTAACCCCTTCATAAACTAATAATATTTTGATATGAAGTAAATTATACTGACCGCAGTAATTGTTTTACTTCTCATGTTTGGATATACTAAGCAAGCAGCTAAGTCAACAAACGCTCCAATTCGGACTTTGGACATATTGATATAATTCTTGACTCAGCTACCTGGCATGCAATCAAAAGTGATTCTTTTATTAAAAATAAGTTTTGAGTATTGAATGTCAAAGGCAGGACTGGACAATGTAACATGGTTATATTGAAACTCAGCAACAGTTAGGGTTCTGCGCTCGGTTGTCAGTTTTAGTTCTTACCTTTAACAACATATTTTCAAATCGGCATTTGTACAGTGTTGTACAATCAATGAGTTCCCTGCCTTCGTATTTACTCGAAGGTTAATCGCAATTCAAAACATGCAACTCATAAACCCCATTCAATGATCCGAATATTATTATTATCGTTGCTTTTCCTGTTAACTTGTGAAAATATAAATGCACAAACAACAAAGGAAGATTCCATTAAAATTGAAATAATTAAACTAAGTGAAGAATGGAACAAAGCACTTATAAGACAAGATTCCGGTACGCTTGACCGAATTTTATCCAAAGAGTTTGTATTAAGTTCGGCTTCAGGTCAACTATTGAAAAGAAAAGAATGGATGCACAACTCAATACATGAACTTATGACAGTCAGTGCAGCGTTTGTAGCTGAACAAAAAATAACCGTATACACAAATGAAGCCATCAGTGAAGGTGTACTTCAATGGGAAGTAAGCAACACTCAACATAAAACAAGAAACTCCGAATTTTATGTCGCTGACATTTGGAGATTTAATAACGGAAAATGGGAAGTCATCCGTCGTTTGTCGAAATTGAAAAGGAAATTATAGGGACACAACTCTAGGTAGGCGACTCGGGGCCTCACGCATGAACTCCAGCTTTGATTCTACTTATTTAACTTTGTCAAAGAGCCACGCAGTAGTAAGGGATGACAATTTTAAATGTCGTTAGAAGGCCAGGCCGATCCGTACTGTCCTATTATTTGGCGACAGTACAAAATAAACGACTAAGTATGCCATCCACTTTACCAACAGAACAAAAAGACAGGGCAATCATTGTTGATGTGATACGAGGGTTTGCCCTCATTGGAGTATTAATTGCAAATTTCACAGCATATATTAATCAACAAACCCCCGACCATGTTCTCAAAGCAATTTCAACTTCATTGGATACTTCGTTAATGAATATCAATGCCATTTTTTTCGAATGGAAATTCTGGACGTTGTTTTCGATACTTTTTGGGTATGGATTTGGGCTTACTCTGGAAAGCCTTGAGAAAAAGAAGATAAATCCCAATTCATTTTTTGTAAGACGAATGTTCTGGCTATTTATTATTGGTTGCATTCATTCACTTTTTTGGTGGGCAGATGTGTTACACCTGTATGCTATAAGTGGAATTATTCTATTATTGTTCAGAAAGAGTTCCAATCGTACAATCCTGTTTTTGGGTGTTTTGTTCACGCTGATAGTTCCTGTTCTGGTCTCTTATGCTTTCCGCAATCAACCCGAAACATTTACCAATGCAGATATACAAGCATTATACAATCAATATAAGCAGGGAGATATCTTTGATGTATGGAGATTTAATATTGGTTTCTATTACAGAATGTTTATTATTTCGGGAGGCGATTTACATGACATTATTCAAACACTTGGTAGAATTCTTTTAGGTTATTTTTTACTTCGCATCAAGTTGTTTCATTCCGTTGAAACAAAAAAAGTACTATTTAAAAAAATAGCATTGTTTTCCGCTCCATTAATGGTAACATATTTTATTATCCGGTGGTTATTATTAAAGGAAATGTTTCACTTAAATAAATTTATTCTAAGCCCGTTCTTATCCCTTGGCATTCTCTCCACTACGTGCCTTTACGTGTGTGTAGTAGTGATAGCATACATATCTTTTGGAATGAACAAATTTTTCATTGCTTTGCAGGCATTAGGCAAGATGACACTTACAAACTATTTGCTGGTTTCAACCTTCCTTATCATTCTGTTGTATGGCTTTGGCTTTGACAAATTAGGAAAATTATCAATGCGCACTATTTGGTTGTATGCTTTGGTATGGCTTTTTATTGAAATTGTTTTCAGTACTTTTTGGTTAAAGAAATTCAGGTATGGTCCAGCAGAGTGGATATGGAGACAACTTACATACGGGAAACGACTTCAATTGCGAAAATGACAAACAGCAAAACAACCACACCAGGCGGTTTGCCAACACTTTTTGTGCGTTATTCGACTTCCCTTGCAGGTGAAGACTAAAGCCCGGCTCTAATTCTTATGATCAGCCTTTGTAACTTTATTCAGCAGCAGTTACGTGCTGGCGATTTTCAAATAGCGCCACTTCGCTAAGTCGTTCCGTCAGGGTTCATGCTGTAGCGAAAACTGCACTTTCAACCATGCAATATTAATATTGGTAGCATGCAGCCGCCTAAATTCGCATTAGCAATACACCAGTACGATCCTTGCTGAAGAGATTTAAATCTAAAATCGTTTATATGAGAAAAATAGTTGTTTTATCATTTATTACATTAGACGGAGTTATGCAAGCACCAGGCGGACCTGAGGAAGACAAGTCAAGTAATTTCAAATTCGGAGGTTGGATTGCACCGTTTTTTTATGATGCTGACAAAGCAGCCGGTGAGTTGATGGAAAAACAAATGAAGTCTTCGGACCTTCTCTTAGGCAGGAAGACTTTCGATATTTTTGCCAGCTATTGGCCTCAACATGCAGACAATTGGCCGGGGATCAATGACGTTACAAAATATGTCCTGAGTAACACTATCGACCAATCAGACTGGAAAAATTCAGTTTTTTTTACAAGCGTAGATGATATCAAAAGTCTTAAGAATTCAAAAGGGGCTGATATCCAAGTTCACGGTAGTGGTAAGCTGGTTCAGACATTACTAAAACATGACTTGGTAGACGAACTCTGGCTCAAAACTTTTCCAATCATATTAGGTACTGGAAAGCGTTTATTTGGCGAGTGCAGTAAACCTGCAGCCTTTACTTTAACGAAAAATCTGGTGACGGCCAATGGTGTGATTTTCGCTAATTACAAACGATCCGGAGAAGTCAAGACAGGTACTATCGGACCCTAAAGAGAAATTTATAAGAAAATAATCTGAGCAATAAAAGACGACGTGCTAACACAGAATTTTTAACTATGCGGGCAAAAGAATAGATCCTGATTGATAGTGAACTATCAGTTGCATAAGTTTGATTTGCTCCGCTTCATCAATGGGAATATTCATCATTCGTATTTCCTTTTACCTTTAGCTCCGTAACTGGACTACTACGGTATGTCAGCACAGCACAAAGTCCTCGCCGTTTCACTAATCTCTTCATTCCCGGCTTGACCGATCATCAAAGGAAGCCAAAAAAAGTGGCTCCTCACCTATCCACCGGACAAGTTTGCAATCATCGAAACAACAACACTGATGGGTTGCCGATCGTAGGATCATTTCATCAAGCTTACAAAGACTTTACTGATAAAGGAAAATACACCTGGGGCTTGAAATGTTATAGGATAGGATCTAAAAATGCTAAGAATAGCGGTTACCAACGGGACCTGATAAACAATTTGACCAGCAATTTGAAACAGCTTTAGAGTAATTAATCAAGGAAATAGCAGTTGTACCTACTATTGAACACATATTTTACGATAACTTTATGGATACTAAAACTTTGTGACCTGATCCAGTTAAAATTTATGAATATTTACAAACTCAAATAAACAAAAGTTGACCTTGTTCGAGGATTTAAATATTAAATCGAAATGGATTCAAGCTGGTGTTCTGTCATGAAATTCATGTAATGATTGTAAAGCTGCGCACAAACTGGGGTTTTCTGCTTTGCTGCCTTGTCGAGTATAGTAAGTCTAAAAAAACAACCAATAAAACCGTTTAATTAGAAATCTTATGGATAACCGTCTCCAAAAATTCATAGAGAATTTTATGCAGTCACTGAATGAACATTGGGTTTCTTTTATTAAGCAAATTCCCGGAATCCTTATTGCTATACTGATTATTACAGTCGGGATATTGCTGGCGGGCAAAATAGCTAAACTTTCACGTAAAGCTATTTCCCGCAAGACAAAAGACCCCATTATGATGAACTTCCTAAGCAAAGCGATAAAAATCATATTGGCAGCAATAGTAATTATGTTCGCGCTACAGGTAGCAGGCCTGCAGGGTATAGCAACAGGCATCCTTACTGCAGCTGGAGCTTCGGCAGTAATCATCGGCTTTGCTTTCAGAGACATCGGGGAAAACTTTATCTCTGGTATCATCTAATCGTTCAACAGGCCCTTCAATGTTAATGAAACCGTCAGCATAGGTGATATCTTCGGGAAAGTAAAAAACATAGAATTCCGTTACACCAAATTAAGAACCTTTGATGGACGGGATGTATATATTCCCAATAGTGATGTCATTAAAAAGCCCGTTTATAACTATACCGAAGACGGCTTCTTTCGTTTTGATTTTGTAGCGGGCATTGCTTACGAAAACAATATTCGGGATGCCGAACAGCTGATTATGAGAACACTCCGAAGTACAAAAAGTGTTTACGAAGATGATACCCATCAAAATTTTGTTATCGCTGATGAACTGGCTGTGAGCACCGTCAATCTAAAAATACATTTTTGGATACAGACTTTTGAATTTGGAAAGGAGGCTTTAATGATTAAAGGCGAAGTGGTTTCCAATGTGAAAGAAGCATTGCTAAAAGAAGGCTTCAGCTTCCCTGCCGATATCCACGAGGTGAAACTTTATGAAACACAAAAATCTGTTCCGGTTAGTATTACTAAAATATAATAACCCGCCTTATAGGTTTAATAATTTTCTTTGACACCGTTAAGCTTTTTCTGATGTTAAAATAGCTACCGGTAATTATGCACTCCACTCCACTTGCTATGAAAGTTGTGGAATTACTTTACCAAAAACGAGCCTATTATTATATTTGTAAGCCAGGGGAATATGATAAATTAAAACAAGTATCTTAAAAGCGGTTTCAGTCATATCACAAAAACAATTGACGCAACCTCCAAAAGATAAATTTTACTTTAAACATATGTAATATTTATATGACTAATAAAAATTCTGAATATTATTTCCTTAGAGGAGGTGGCGAAATGGGTGCTCTGATAAGAGCAAAAGACTGGAGTAAAACATCTTTAAGTGACCCGGCAGACTGGCCGCAAAGCCTTCGCACAATAGTGGCAATAATGCTTGATAACCCTTTTGGCATGTATATAGCCTGGGGTAATGAATACCTTCAGCTTTACAATGACGGTTATCGTCCTATTCTTGGAGCTACCAAACACCCCCGGGCATTAGGTATCAGCACACGCGAAACATTTTCAGAAATATGGCACATCATAGAATCTATGTTTGATGGGGTAATGAAAGGGAAAGCTGTTGGTTTTACTGATTTGATGTTACCCTTAAACAGGAACGGCTTTGTAGAAGAATGTTACTTTGATTTTGCATATAGCCCGATAAGAAAAGACAATGGAGAAGTAGGCGGAGTTTTGGTTACCGTTATTGAAACCACTAACAGGAAGAAAACAGCGGAAAGTTTAGTAGAAATCAACGAGCGTTTTCGCAATACCATGAAACAAGCTCCCGTTGGTATTACTATTTTACGTGGACCTCAATATATCGTAGAAATGGCGAATGATGCCTATTTGCAACTGGTAGACAAAAAAGAAGCTGACTTTATAGGAAATCCGTTGTTTAGTTCCTTACCTGAAGTAGAAGAATCAGTTCATACCTTGCTGGATAATGTATTAAATACTGGGGTGTCCTATCATGGAAACGAAGTTCCAATACCTGTTAATCGATATGGCAAACAGGATCTGGGCTATTTCGATTTTATCTGGCATCCCCTAAAAGAGGAAGATGGAAAAGTTTCAGGTGTGATAGCCGTTGTTACGGAGGTAACCGAGAAGGTTGAAACAAGAAAAATAATTGAAGACAGCGAAAAGCGTTATAATCTAATGCTGATGCAATCGCCCTTTGCTTTTCTCATTTTGAAAGGCAAAGAAATGGTTGTGCAACTTGCTAACGCAAGCATGAAAGAAGTTTTAGGAAAAGGTAACGACATTGAAGGGAAACCACTTCTCGAGGTTTTGCCTGAAATAAAAGGCCAACCATTCCCCGATTTGCTTGATAGCGTTTATACTACAGGTGTCCCATTTTCCGCAAATGAAATGCTTGCCAAATTAACCCGCAATGGAATATTGGAGGATGTTTATTTCAATTATGTTTACCAGCCTTATCATGAAACCGATGGAACTATTATTGGTGTTACAGTTATTGCGTATGATGTTACTGCAACAGTCATGGCGAATAAGAAACTAAAAGAAAAAGAAGAACAATTTATTACCCTTGCTAACAATATTCAAAATCTTGCCTGGATGGCAAATGCCGATGGATGGATTTTCTGGTACAATGCCCGTTGGTACGAATACACCGGGACTACGCCGGAAGAAATGAAAGGGTGGGGATGGAAATCAGTTCATGATCCTGAACAATTACCCGAAGTGCTAGAAAAATGGCAACACTCCATCAACACTGGTAAGCCATTTGAAATGGTATTTCCCTTGAAAGGGGCGGATAACATATTTCGACCATTTCTTACGCTTGTATTGCCTTTACGTGATGATCAGGGAAAAATTATCCGTTGGATTGGCACAAACACAGACATAAGTGTGCAAAAAGAAGCCGAAGAACAATTTCGTCAACTGGCTGAACGAATGCCACAAAAAGTTTGGACTGCTGATGCGCAAGGGAATAGAAACTATTTTAACCAGGTAATGTTCGATTATACTGGGTTGACATTCAATGAATTAAAGGATTGGGGCTGGAAGATAATTGTTCATCCAGAAGACTGGCCTAAAACAAAACAGAAATGGGAACACTCGATTAGAACCGGTGAGGACTTTGAAATTGAAAACCGACTGCTACGCCATGATGGAAAATATTTATGGCATCTAATTCGAGCAACATCTGTAAAGGATGATGAAGGTAAACCAAAAATGTGGATTGGCTCCAAAACAGAAATACAGGAACAAATAGAACTCTCGGAAGCATTAGGGGAGAATCTGAAAATAAGTAATGAACGGATGCAAAACATCCTTAAACACGCACCCGATGCAGTAGTTTCTATTGATGAAGAAGGAATTATCAGGAGTTGGAACCCCGAAGCAGAAACTATTTTTGGATGGAAGGAACCTGAAGTGCTTGGAAAAACGCTGACCGAAACAATTATCCCAGAAAGTTTCCGTGAACAACACAAACGAGGTATTAAGCATTATTTAAAAACCGGTGAAGGACCTGTAATTAATAAACCCATCGAAGTGTCAGCTTTAAAGAAAAATGGCGATGAGTTTCCCGTTGAATTGAAAATATCAACTTCCAAAATACATGATCGTTATATTTTTATCGGATTTATTCGTGACATATCAATACGCAAAGAGGCGGAAGAAACAATTCAAAATAAAACCAATCAACTTATTGAAGCCCAACAGATAGCTCACATCGGAAGTTGGGAATGGGATGTGCGATCAAATAAAATAACCTGGTCCGATGAACTCTATAGGATTTACGGCTTAACTCCGCAGGAATTTGAAGTCGACTATGAAAGCTATCTCAAGTATATTCATCCTCATGACAAAGAATATGTAAATGGTATAGTACAGCAGGCATTTAAAGATCAGCAGTCATACGCGTTTTTCCATAAAGCAGCATGTGCAGATGGAAAAATTCGAATTATAAGTTCGACAGGAAAAGTATTTACAGATAGTGCAGGAAATGTTGTCAGAATGTCTGGAACAGCGCAGGATGTAACTGAGCAAAAAAAATATGAGGCAGAATTGAAAATTAGTGAAGAGCGTTTTTATAAAATTTTCGATAATAATCCTATACCGATGACGCTTTCCGAAATTAAAAGCAATAAAATAAAATATGCCAATAATCTTTTTTACAATGCATTTGGTTATACTAAAGAGGAAGTAATCGGCAATTCGTCGGAAGAATTGAATTTGATCGACACGGAAGAATACAAAAGAGTAATTGATTTGCAGTTCGGGTACATTGATGAAAACCGTTCACTTGCTGAAATTCAGGCATTATCAAAAGAAGAAACGGAAGCCTTCCTTTTAAAATTAAAACAATCGGGAAAAATGAAGGATTTTGAGATATGTTACACTCGAAAAAATGGAGAAACATTTCCAGCCCTTGTTTCATTTGAATTAATCAGAATAGGCACTGAGAGTTATACCGTAACATCTTACCTGGATATTACAGAAAGAAAAAAAGCAGAAGCAAAGCTTAGAAGCCAAAACGATCAGCTTGAAAAAATGAATAAAGAACTTGAATCATTCGCCTATCTTTCAAGTCACGATTTACAGGAACCACTACGTAAAATTCAAACCTTCGCATCACGCATTTCAGAGAAAGAGGAAAATAATTTATCAGATTATGGTAAAGATATGTTCAAACGAATGCAGAATGCGGCCAAAAGAATGCAAAACCTCATTGAGGATTTACTTGCCTACTCACGTACTAACACAACCGAACGCAAGTTTGAAACTATTGACCTTAATGAACTTGTTGCTGAACTTAAAGAAGACTTAAAGGAAGAACTACAGGAAAAACATGCAATCATTGAAGCAAAGCAATTATGTCATGCAACTATTATACCTTTTCAGTTTCGGCAACTCCTGCACAACCTTATTGGAAACTCTTTAAAGTTTTCTTTCCCTGGCCATCCCCCACTAATACAAATCAAATGCGAGATAGCAAACGGAATAAATTTCAACAATGACAAACTGTTACCTCAACATAAATATTGCCATATCACAGTGTCCGATAACGGAATTGGTTTTGAACAACAATACAGCGAAAAGATATTTGAGGTATTCCAACGCTTGCATGGTAAAAATGAATACAACGGGACAGGCATCGGACTCTCTATAGTAAAAAAAATTGTAGAGAATCACAACGGTATCATCACCGCAACGGGTGAACTAAACAAAGGGGCCACTTTTGATATGTATATTCCTGCAACATGACAACTTCAAAAGGCCAGGAAATTGTACAGGTTTGTAAGACCTTCCACAGTGAAGTATTGAATGGAAATACCCTTGAACAACTATGTATGACCTTACAAAGTGGCACTTCGTCCAGACAACAGTACTGGCCCTAACTCTTGGTTTTATGCACTAGGGGCAAATGGTTGAAATCGTCTGCGGGAGTGCATAGCCAAACTTTGAACTTGGCGGATTTGATGCTGCCGGGTTGTAATTCTAAACTTAAGCTTTTAGTGATAACTTTAACTTAAGTTCCGAACTGACGGTTGGTCAATTCCTCTACTGTACCAGGCCTCGAATGTTGTAGGCAATCCGAAAATTGAATATTTAATAGGTAACATCATGAAAAAAATCCGACTTTTTCTTCTACTATTCTTTATATGTACTAACGCATTCAGCCAAAAAGATCCTGAATATTTTACATTCCCGGCAGAATTTGAAAAACACGATGCCATCTGGATGAGCTGGAGAATACCGGCAAACAGCCGCGGCATTGCTAAAACCGAAACTATTTTGCAAATAATCAAAACGCTTACACCGTATGTACACGTTAATTTATTTATTGACAGCGATTCAGTTAGTAATTATCTACATGAAGAATTTGCAAAAAGAGGAATTGACAAAAAAAAGGTCACTATGTTTGAGTTTCCAAATCCTTATAGCAATGTTCGTGATCCCGGTCCTGTTTTTTTAAAAAGCAATAAGGGCAATCTTATGATTGCGGATATGAAGTGGAGTTTTTATGGCTCTGCATCAAATTTTTTTAGCCCTGGGGTGAAAAGAGTAGATACGATTGATCATTTCGTAGCAAAAAAATTGAATCTTCCCATACGTAGTTCAACGCTGGCTAGTGAAGGAGGCGCCAGGGAGTTTAACGGAAAGGGTACGATGATGGTTGTGGAATATACAGAAATGCATCGCAATAAAGGATGGAGCAGGGATTCAATAGAAAAAGAATTACTACGTATGTTCGGACAGGAAAAGATCATTTGGTTAAAACAATGTCCTGCTCATGATAATGCTGGTAAAACTTTTACACTTAACTCCGGGAAAGTTTCCACCATCGGTCCAAGCCATATAGATGAATTTGCCCGGTTTTCTTCACCTCATACCATATTATTAGCCGAAGTAACCAAAGAAGAATCGCGGAAAGATACGGTGCATAAAATTTCTTATGAAAACCTGGAAGAGAACTTTCGTATACTTAAAGAAGCAAGAGATCAGGACGGAAACCCTTTTACGATCATTCGTGTTCCTTCACCTGAATTAATTACTATAGAGCGTGTAATAAATAGTACTGACACGGCCATTATAAAAGATAACAATCTTCCTCCCGAGGGAGGAAAGGCTACTGTTTTTATTGCAACCAGCTATCTCAATTTTTTGGTGACAAACGGACTTGTATTGATGGCCTCGTATTGGAAACCTGGAAGGCCGGAAATTATGAAACAAAAAGATGAGCTGGCTAAAAGAATAATTGAAAAAGCTTTCCCCGGCAGAAAAGTGATAGCGTTAAATGTAGAAGTGCTAAATGCAGGCGGTGGCGGTATTCATTGCGCTACGCAACAACAACCTAGCAGCAACTAATGTGAACTATTGCCCACCGACTCACAAAAAAACATTGCCAGGAACAAAAACCCAGTTTCAAAAAACATCCTTGCAAAAAGATTAAAAATCCCACTAAACAACATCCCCACCCTGACTGAAAGAATTCGAATCAGCATAATCCCAACACAGCGGCAGTACCCACCATGTAGCATTTCCTATGCTCCAGATAATACCCACTTAGTAAAGTACTAAAATAAAATACAGGCTCCATTATTCCTAATACTTCCAAACAACAGGCCGGAAAATAGTCCAATACTACATCAACCCTACTATAGTATGCATTGAACCATTTTTAGTGTTATGGTTGAAATTGTTTGATCGCTTCCCCTAAATCAAAAACTTTCACAGTGCCGTCTAATTTTGAATCAATTATTGAACTTGCCGCTGCACTCCGGTAACCTCCTGCACAATGAACGACGATCGGTTTGTTCGTCGGAATTTCTTCCAACCTATCTCGAACTTCAGCAAGAGGGATAGCAATACTGCCGGCGAAAATCTTTCCTTGTTTCACTTCAGAGGTATTTCTAACATCTACTATTGTGTAATCCTCCTGATGATTTTTAAAGTCGCTTACATTAATCTTTTCTTCTTTTACTTTGCCGCTCTCCATCACAAATGCTTCTACCACCTGGCTTTCATAACCAATAGCTGCCGTTCTTTCCAACATTGTTTGCAACTGCTCGTTGCTCCCACCTGCCAAATAAAACTTTTCTCCTGGCTTCATAATACTACCTAACCATGTTTCAAATTTACCTTTCTCCATCAGGTTAATGGAATGGGGCAAATGTCCGTTCTTAAAATCGGCTTCTTTTCTTGTATCGATCAACCATAGTGTTTTATCCAAGACCGCTGTGATATCTCCATCAGCTAAATCCCCTGTTTTAATCCTGGCAAGGCTTTCCTTTAAACCTGCTGCACCTTTCCTGTTAAGTTCTACAGCAAAGGGGAAATAATGTGGAACAAAGGGTTGGTCTGCTAATAGCTTTTGTACAAATTCTTCTTCTGTGGCATCCTGTAAACTCCAGTTTGATCTCTTTTCTTCACCAATGGTGCTGCTGCTTTCTTCACTTAAATTTTTACCGCAAAGTGTACCGGCTCCGTGTGCCGGGTATACGGTTACGTCATCCTCGAGCTTCATCAATTTATCCCTTAATGAATGATACATTTGCTTTGCAAGTTCTAGCTTTGTAATTTGTATTTTGCCTGCACCTTCCCGCAAGTCAGGCCTGCCACAATCACCAATAAAAAGTGTATCACCAGTAAAAACAGCCTTTTGTTTGCCTTCGTATTCTAATAAAATGCTGATGCTGTCCGGTGAATGACCTGGTGTGTTTAGTGCCGTTAATTTTATTTTCCCTATTTTGATTGTTTGCCCTTCATCAAAAGCCTGGTGCGGATAGTAAGCATGAACATGTTTGCTTGCATAAATTGTTGCTCCTGTAGTTTGATGCAATTCCAAATGACTACTTACAAAATCAGCATGAGGGTGGGTTTCTATGACACCGGTTATTTGAGCATCATTTTTTTTTGCATATTCAAGATAGGGCTGAGTATTACGAGCCGGGTCAATTAATACGATCTTCTTTTCGCTCGCACTCATTACAGCATAGCTGTAGTGTGAAAGGTTTTTATCTTCAAATTGTTTTATCTGCATAGTGCTTATAATTTATAGTGCAAATATCCATTAAATAAAGTACTTGTATAGTGACTATAGTCACACACATACAATAGGTCAAAATCACAAAAAAAGACTCCAAAAAAGGAAGCCTACCATATAATTCTATCTCTCTACTTCTTAGTCAGTAAGTCAATATACAAGCTGGTATCGTAATCATCGCTTCCCTTATTCTGCTTCACTAAAACACCATTTTCATCAAAGATAAAGGTGGCGGGTATAGCATCAGTATTAAATAATGGCGGGAGCTTTTCGGCAGGATAATACACAGGTACTTTAAGATCTTCGGACTTTGCAAACTTCTTTGCCACTTCAAAGTCTTCATCTAACGACAACATGATAAATACTACATGTTCTTTATCTACCTTACTTGCCAGGCTTTCAATCGATGGCATCTCCCTCCTGCATGGCGGACACCATGTGGCCCATAAATTCACAAATACTTTCTTGCCTTTAAACGAACTTAAATCAATTTTTTTACCGGTGGCATCAGTTACAGCGAAAGTAGGTATTGTCTTTGTTTCGTACGGCTGCGGCGCAGCTGCTTCAATAACAGGTGCGTTAGCCTCATCGACAGATGAAGAACAAGAAAAAAGACCTATCACCAAAATCGATATACCCGCTATTGTTGTTTGAATAATTCTCATATACTTTGTTTATAGTTCTATCGATAAATATTGATCTTTGTAAGAGATAGTCTACTAATATTTAATGAAACATTTGGATTCAGGGCTATTTTTTCTCCCCGTGCTTCTGCCTCTTTTGTTGTTAAAAATGTGCCTGCTTCGCCGCCAACAATTATAGCCACTTGATCTTTTCGCATTTTCAACTTCATATTTTAGTGAGGTAGTCTTTCACGGAAATAGCCATATAACCATGTACCAGCAATGGCACTGAAAAGGGTAATGATAGAAACGCTAAATCCTGCACCGATCTGTGCAAACAAAGGACCTGGGCATGCACCAGTAATAGCCCAACCAAATCCGAAAACTAAACCCCCATAAATTTGTCCCTTGCTGAATTTCTTTGCTGGTAGTTGTATCTTTTCTCCCTTGAAAGTTTTGATATGAAACTTCTTTATCAGCCAAACTGACAAGATGCCTGTTATCACCGCTGAACCTATTACACCAAACATGTGAAAACTTTGCAGTCTAAACATTTCCTGTATGCGATACCACGATATGACTTCGGACTTTACGAGAATAATGCCGAAGAGCAATCCCATTACTAGAAACTTCAGGTAGGATAACGGACTTTCCTTTTTTGATACATCATTCTGTAAATCATCCAATGACCTTACTTCGAAATCCGTATTAGTGTGAACAGCTTTTATACGTTCTGTTTGCATGATCATAATTTTAAAATTAAGGGTAGGACAAGGTTAGATACGATAAAACCGCCTGCCATAAAACTGATGGTTGCTAGTAAAGACGGTAATTGCAAATTAGATAACCCCATAATGGCATGACCACTTGTGCAACCCCCTGCATAACGGGTTCCAAAGCCTATTAAAAGGCCGCCAAATACTATAAAAAACAAACCCTTTAATGTAAACAGTTGTTGCCAACTGAATAGTTGCTCGGGTAGTAATGAGTGTTGTTCTGTCATTCCGTAACCATTAAGTTCTGAGACCAGTTTAGGATTTAATACAACCGGGGCAGGATTGCTTAAAAAAGAAGCAACAATCAATCCACCTACCACAATGCCAGCGACAAAAACAAGGTTCCATGCCTCTTTCTTCCAATCGTAATGAAAGAATGGGATATTTGCAGGGATACAAGCTGCACACACATGCCGGAGTGAAGAAGATACACCTAAGGATTTATTGCCCAATAGTAATAAGGCAGGAACGGTTAAGCCTATTAAAGGACCAGCTACATACCAGGCCCAGGGCTGTTTTAAGAATTCAATCATACTTATTGATGGTTATTGATTAATTTTTGTTACTCAAAATTGTACATCAGTCACTTCTTGTCACTTGGCACTGCAGCAGCGGTATTGTCTAAACGAACTCATAATCCACTCCATGAACCTGTGTCAACATGGTAGAGGGGGCATCTAGAATAATGGCATTGCCTTCTGGTTCAGGTGTAACCGGCGAGTTTGCTTTTAAATAATCTTTTACCACTTCATGTAGCGTAAACGGTGTGTTGGTAGCATCCTTTACATTTCGTATTCTGCACAAAACATCTAGTGGGTCACCCTCGCGTTCACACGCACTGATCAGATAGAACCGTTCCAATTCCAACGGTTTATCATTGATGGTAATGGATTGAACTCTTTTACCCAATTCTTCAAAAGCTTTAAATACTACCTGCATTCCTTTGAATTTTACCACCCAACCTCCCAATCGCCTGGAAGCATCTTGGGCAAAAACATTATTCAGCTCTTTCTCGATCCATTCTATTATTTGCTTCCCGGTGACCTTTCCTATCCGAACGGTGGAATTAACAGGAAGCATGTCATAAATGTAGCCTTGGGTGATGGGAATGTTTCCCGTTGCATCCGGAGTGGTATTTGGCGGACAAAATCGAAAACCGTTTGATAAAACAATATCAGGTTTCACTTTCCACATCAGGGCTTGAATTATTAAAGTATCTATGGGATTCTCCACCACAAAATACCTGTACAACGGGATTGTACTATAACCAACAACCTGTGTTATTTTTTCCTTAAAAGGCTGTTCGTTCTGCTGAATGATGGTTTGTATTTCCTCGTTCTTTTGATATTTGTCCGGATCTATTTCATCAAGACGATACTGTTCTTTTACTATCATGCCATTTTCCACTATCAAATCCAGCCTACCCACAAATGAACCAAAAGCACCCGGCTCTACCACCTTACTGTACTTACATTGAATTGGTTTTCTCACTCTCTCATGTGTATCGCCACCAAAAATATAATCTACGCCCCTGCAAAGGGGATTGTTTGCCAATGCTACTTGTTGCGACAGCCCCAAGTGAGATAACAGGATTACGAACACACATTGTTCCTGCTCTCTCAATATGCTAACAAACTTTTCTACGTTTTCTTCCGGTTGAGAATAAATAATTCCTTTGCTATACTCCGGCGATTGACGTATTGGCACCAGCGGGTCGGTATAACTTAAGAAACCTATTTTTATCCCTGCAGCGTTCCAGGTAAAGTACGGTGGAAATATAAGTTCACCCCTTTCTCCATCCCCTACATCATGATACATGTTGGTGCAGATTTTCGGCGCTTTTAATCCTCCCATCAGCTTTAGCATGTTGTCTTTGTTATACACTACTTCCCAATTACCCGGAATAAAAAGGCTATAACCAAGTGCATTCAGGATGGGCTGTAATGCTTGACCAGTTGTTTCAACACTTAACTGGCTGCCCTGGAACATGTCCCCGGTATCAACAATAAAAGTGTCAGGGTTGCTCTTACGTGCCAGTTCGAAATACGTACCGAGGTGAGCATAGCCGCCAGTTTTCCGGAATACAGCTTTCTCATTCTCCCAAAACAATTCATCGTGTGGATGGAGCTGACAATGAACATCAGTTGTTTGTAATAGCGTTACTAGTTGTTGGCCTTTAGATAAGTTTATCTTCGCATTATCAGGTATCATAAAGTCTTTTCCGGTTTTTCTGTAAAGTGATTTACAATGATGACCATTCCTGCACGTGTTAAATATTCTAACTAATTACGTCTTGAATCGATACTCTTTTTTCCAGCGGGCAACGACTTAAAAAAAGGAATCGCCTTTAAGTTACATATGTAATGGTTCGTACATTAACGATACTCGTTGCATAACAAAGAGAACACTTTCTAGAAAATGCCATCATCAGTTTTTGTTGCTTGTTCTTTTTTCTTGAACAAACTAAAAAGCAATGCCCCAACTATGGAAAAATAAATAGTGCTTCTTATTGGGTTTGATGTTATAGAACAAGTTCCTGTTAAGCATCCAACATACTTCCAATAGAGAAATCCGGCAAGTGCCCCGATGAATGCTCCTATAAAATACAGTCTATTATTTATTATCCAACTCTTCATATACACTCTCCTTTTTCTTTTTACTTTTTTTAAAATCTACTGTACATTCACTCCTTCCGCAGCAACCTATATTAGCAATTGCTGTAAGCAGCAAAAAACCTGCTAGTACCGCTACTACTATATCTTTCTGAATAATTGATTGCGCCAATACTGCGAAGCCTATCCCAAGCCTCAGCCCACGCATTACCCCCCAATTTTCCATTATTGCTTTCATCATTTCATATTTTGCTTCAAGTCATCAAGACCGCCACCATTAATGGCATCTGCAATTCCATTCTGTTTTAAAATTGAAACCGCTATGCCACTCCTATTACCACTACGGCAATATGCAATTATTGGCTTTTTCATTTTCATAAACTCATCTATTCTTTTTGCAACCTGGTCTAAAGGAATATTAATGGCATTCGGAAAATGATCCTCAGAAAATTCTTCCGCCGTTCTTACATCAATTATTGTTACATCTTTAATTGCTTCCATCATAGTAGATTTTTTAAAGTTGTAAAATTCCAGCAACAAAGAGTGGGGGTTTGTGATAATTGTCACCTAACGTTTATAAAAACAGTTCTTTAACAATTATGTAAATGCCCATCACCAGCACAAACCAACCAAACCCTTTCCTTAGTTTATCTCCATTTATCTTTTGATTGAAGAAACCTCCAATAAAGATGCCAGCAATCGCTATGCTAGAAATTATTGCCAGGAACTGCCAATCAATGGAATAGCGACCAATATCGCCTAAGAAACCAATCAGGGAATTGAGAGCAATTATTAAAAGCGATGTGCCTACAGCTTCTTTCATTGACAGCTTCATTAAGATAACCAGTGCAGGTATCAAAAGGAAGCCACCACCTGCCCCCAGGAAACCGGTGACCAACCCTATTAGTACTCCATACATTACCAGCATCCAGGGCTTTTCTTTTGACTGTTTTTCCGCAACAATCTTCCTGCTTTTAATCATGAAAAGCGAGGCGGCAAACATGAGTAGGGCAAATACAAGCATTACAAATAATGCGTGAGTTGCTTCAAACGAGCCAAGTCTGAAAAAAACATCTGGTAAGAATGGAATGATAAATTTTCGCAGTATAAAAACTGTGGTGAATGAAGTTGAACCGAAAAGCAAAACGATCTTAAAGTTGACCAGATTCCTCCGGTAATAATTAAAGCTTCCTACCAGGCTTGTAACGCCTACGATGAAAAGTGAGTAGGAGATTGCAATAGTTGGAGATATGGCAAACAAGTAAACTAATACCGGCATGGTGAGTATTGAACCGCCCCCGCCTATTAATCCTAATGAAATTCCAATAAACAATGATGCTATATAGCCTGCTATTTCCATGGCGGCAAAGATGGCAGCTAACTTTGAGGGCTACCGTGATATAAGTCACATTGGCGTTGATCCTAACTCATCCATTCGATAGAATTTCTATGGATAACAACCCGGTTTTTAGCTTCCATCTTTTTTAATAACCGGCTTATCACCTCCCGGGAGGAATTAAGGTCACTGGCAATCTCCTGGTGGGTAATTTTTATATTACTTCCAAATTGTTCAACTTGTTTTTTTAAATAGTTCTCCAGCCGTTCATCCATGTTCGTAAAGGCAACGGCATCAATGGTTCTAAGCAGTTCTTCAAACCTGTTTCGATAAGATGTTATGACAAACTGGTACCAGCTTTTGTACTTCCTCATCCACTGGTCCATCCAATCTAAAGGGATGGCTAACACAGTTGCGTCAGTCAGCGCCTTAGCCAGCACTTCACTTGTTTCATGTTTTGCTGCACATACCATCGAAAGAGAACAAGCCTGACCTGCAGCAAGATGATAAATGAAAAACTCTTTTCCCTCATCATCTTCCCGATATAACTTCACCAGGCCGTCAAGAATAAGCATTGTAGAGCGAATGGTTTGTCCTACTTTTAAAAGTGTTTCTCCTGCCTTCACTTCTTTAATAGTGCCATGCTCCGACATTTCTTTATATAAACCCTCTTCAAAATTAGGGAATAGTTTTTTTAGCTGTACTGCATCCATAACATGCAAGGTCGTAAATGTTTAACAAATAAAGTCGAGACGATGATTGTTCCCCTAGGTATTAGATAGAGAAAAAATAGCTACAGTAAAAATAAGGGTGGAATAGTAGATTAACCGTTAATAAATTTAGTTATTGATCAGTACTTAGAACAGCATATTAAATTTATATAAAGTGCATGGAGAGCTCAAACTACCGTAGTGAGTTTTTCCTTTATAGGCAGACGAATATATCATCATCTATTTGCATCTCTCATCTCTTGTACTGCCGGGCCCATAAATCTCGATTGTAAATCTTAACTTCAACATTAGTTTGTTCACCCCAAAGCAGGAAGCCCTAACAATGGTAGCAATATGATTAAACAATTCATTTACATATTCATTATAATCTTGTCAGCCTGTCATACTAAAAATAATGACACAGATTATACTTTTCCACCGGAATGGGAAGAACAAGAATCAGTATGGTTAGGCTGGAGTACTGACTCCTCTATTCAAAATGTACATCTTCTAATGGCCAAGGCATTAGATGGCTACGTTGGGTTGACTATACTGTCAAGGTCAGACAGCCTATCAAAAGTGGCTATGAGACAATTGTTTAAAGGAGGCATTGATACCGGCTCCGTACGACAATACATCCATTATATCCCGAACGTATTTATCAGGGATGCGGGCCCTAGGTTTCTGAAAAATGGAACTAATGAACTCGCTGTGGCGGATTTTGCGTGGAATAATTATGGCTATCCAACCTCTTTTCAAAACTATCAATATAGCAACGAAAGAGGTGAGCTTGATAATACGCTTGCTAAGCAAAATAATTGGAAGGTTGTCTCATCGGATGTGGTTTCTGAGGGAGGAGGACTTGAGATCAGTTCAAATATGATTATTTGCTTTAAAGAAACTGCTTTACAGCGAAACCCGGGGAAATCACTGGCAGCAATTGAAAAAGAATATCTCCGGCTGTATGGCAAGAAAAAAATGCTGTGGCTGAACCGGATGCCATTAATGGATAAAGTAAGTGAAGGTCCAAAAGCCGAAAATTATTTTGGATACGGTGCCAATGGGCATACAGATGAATTTGTACGTTTTGCGAACGATAGCACCATTCTAATGGCCAGGATTGATGTAGCTGAGAAAAACAATGACCCGGTGAGTAAGGAAGATTATGACATTTTAGAAGAAAATTATCAGATTCTCCGTAAAGCAACTGATGTCAATGGCAGACCCTTTCATGTTATTACTTTACCGGTACCTGCTTATTCACTATATACACAAGAAGAAACACTGAGCGATGCAATTAAAAATGAAGGCGATGGAAAAATCTTTTTCAAAGATTTTAAGATAGGCGAAAAAATATACTGGCTGCCTGCCATAAGCTACCTTAATTTTTTCATTTCAAACAAAACTGTACTGGTTGCAAAATACTGGCAGGCTGGTATGCCGGAGTCGGAAAGGCAGAAGGATGAAAAAGTAAGGACTACCCTACAGCAATTATTTCCTGGCCGACAAATTGTACAAATTAATCCGCTTGGTTTAAATAGAAATGGCGGGGGCATGCATTGTGCAACCCAGCAACAGCCCAAATAAAAAATATAACCACCAACATTGGTTTGCAACAATGGGGCTTCACATTAGAGCAATCAACACCGGTAATTTTGTCACCATGTGGTTCGGGACTGTATGGAGTTCCAGTTCCCACCATCGACAATAGCTGTCTGCTGTGCATTATTCAAGATAGGTGTACTTTACCTCAAATTTGCCTACCCATCAAATGTGATTTTTTCTTAATTTTAAAAATGGCCGCTGTACCAATGAATGAGCAACAAAAAAGGGGCTTTTTTCAGCAGAGGGTAAAGATTTGGAGCGATAATGCTTCTGCCACTGAAATCCTAGATTGGGAAGAGCAGATCAAGGTATTGAGTGAAATAGGTGATTTGATCACAACCGACCTGACTTTAGAAGAAGTGATTGCGGTTATTTATGCCAGTGTCAATCAACTCATGGATGCTTACCAGTTTGGCGTTGGCTTGTATGATGAAAAAGAAGGCGTAATACTTTTCAAGGGCATTGAGAATAATCAACAGTTGCCAGAAGTAATTATAGATGTTTATGAAGAAAATCGGTTCGCCCCTTGGTGCGTCCTGAATGAATCAGAAATATACATTAATGACCTTGAAACCGAGTACAGCAAATATGTGAAAAAAATCCCGTATCCTAAGGCTGGTTCCCCGCCAAAAGCTGCCCTGTATGTTCCACTCCGCATGAACGACAAAGTAGCCGGAGTGATAACTGTACGTACCCCACATAAGGGTGTCTACCGAAAACATCATTTGCACATTCTGAAAACGTTAGGCAATTTTGTGATGAGATCTTTGGCATTGAGGCAGGAAAGAGCAAAACCTTTTGTAAAAAGCGAAGCCCAACAAAAAAATTGGCACTGGTGTACTCCGGAGCAACTGTCTTTTAGGTCAAAGAAGTTATTGTTGTTGCTGAGCGAACGGGAAAAAGAAGTATTGTTTCTCCTGGTCTCAGGGTTATCCAATAAAGCTATAGCTGCAAAACTTTTTGTGTCTCCTGGTACAATCAAAACACATACATTAAATGTTTACCGGAAGCTGGAGGTAAGTAACCGCACATCTGCTATCATGAAAGCAATAGAGTTGAACTGGATTGTGTAAAATCTACCATTTGGTAGAGAGAATTGGCTTCAGCACGATGTAGCTTTGAGTTAAATTAAATTACTATGTTACAGGAAACTCTTCAACCCGCACGACTTCAAAAACCAATGTTAGAAAATTCTATCTGGTACAATGGACATACATTTTCATTTCTTTTAAATGCTGATCAAACCGCGGGCGCCTTTGCACTCATCCACTGTAATTTTAGAAAAGGCGGCGAGCCACCGGCACATTTTCACCGGAATGAAGATGAGTCCTTTTATATTTTAGAAGGTGAGATTCGTTTTCATATCGGCGATAAAAGGTTCATTGCAAAAGCAGGTGAATTGGCTCATGCCCCCAGAGAAATACCCCATCAATTTTCTCTGGTTACTGACACAGCGAAAGCATTGCTCCTGATCAGCCCGCCCGGTATCGAAACCTTTTTTAAAGAATATAGCGTTCCGGCCCAGTCACTGGAACTCCCAGCTATATCCGAAGGACAACCTCCTGCAGAATTTAATGAACAAATGATGAAGAGAGCGATGGAACTAGGAATTGTCTGGATGCCCGACTTTTAATCGATTTTCATTTATATTGCGTTAGTAGAAAACTCTTCAGAAAAAGCCTGAAAAAAGCTACACTAAAGTATAAACGCACAACAATCGGTTTGGCACTATGAAGGAGTGACAAAGAAATCTTCATCGTACCCATTCCCCACACAGCTAACTATCGAGCGAAGGAATAAAACCGAGTATACTCTCAACCGTGTTATCCTTACCTACAACATGAAAAAATTATATTCTCCTTTTTTGCTTCTCATGTCAATGACAGGTTTGTCGCAAGCTAATAATTCAATTGTCAAATATCATCACCCGACTTCGGTATCTATGACCAAAGGATATTCTCATTCAGTGGAGATAGATTTAGGCAATTGTAAAATGGTTTTCATCTCTGGACAAATTGCGCTTGACAATAAAGGAACCCTGGTTGGCAGAGACAATTTAGGAGAACAGACAGAGCAAGTTTTTACAAACATTAAGAACATTGTTGCGGAAAGCGGTGGGACTATGGATGATGTGGTTAAGATCACCATTTATATGATTGATATAGCACAAGTGCAGGCTATGAGAGATGTGAGAGACAAGTTTTTTAACCAACAAAAACCCCCAACAAGTACATTAGTTCAAGTGAGTAAACTGGTCAGAGACGACTTATTAATCGAAATTGAAGCGACAGCTATTATTATTAAAAAAAGCAAAAAGAAAACAGCGAACCGCTAACATTGGTATTGTGAAAGTGTAGCTAAGTATCCCAAAAGTTCAAACAGCTATTTCCAAAAAACAATGGCTCTAACAAATGCCGACATTAAAAAGTTCTAATAAATTTCAAAATTCGTTACCGAATATGCTGAAAAAAACAATAGAACAAAAGTCCAGGCTAAAGAATTAATTCCCGACTTTGATGCAAGGAAATACTTTATACTAACCGTAAAAATGGTTGCCTATTCGTGCTTTCATACTTGGTCTGGGCTGACGAACAATGCCATTCATTAGTTCCTGTTATCAACTTTTATTAAAAAGACAGCTGGCAAGGCCGAAGGGACGAATACAAAGTTTTACGCCTTCGACAATACCTCACGGTCGGCTCCCAGTCGCAACGAGCGTCATCATACTAAACGTTCAAAAGAAGAAGTAATAATTATCGGTTCTATACTTTGGGAAGCCATACAAATAAGGCATTCAGAAACTTGCTTAATGAATTCGAGAGAAGAAACAGAAAAATGCATAGCTTCCTGATTGAGAACTTGGGCGCAAAACAGGATATCAGGGATAATACTGCCGACAGTAATTCTGCCAGGTTTCATTTCCGACTTCCGGTTCACGGATAGATTTAGAATATATTCTTCACTTTAGTTAACTTCAATAAGCGATACATCACAGCTTTCCGGGTCGCGATGCCCTGTTAACATAAAGCCGTGGTCATTACCTGCCAATACCTTGTAACCTATAAAATTCAAGAATATGATCTCCAGACATTGCAATACTACTTCTAGGGGTTGCTATTCTATTATCATGTCCTTTTAACCTTCGTTCGCAAGACGATCAGGTGGATACGTTCATTAAATTAAAAATGGAAGGCCTGCGCATTCCAGGTCTCTCTATATCCATAGTAAGAAACAATAATGTCATAAAGAGCGGTGGCTATGGGGTTGCAAATCTAGAGCTAAATGTTCCTGCCACTTCAAAAACCGTATATGAAATTGGATCGATGACAAAACAATTTACTTCTACAGCTATTATGATGCTGATAGAAGAAGGCAAATTGAGCCTTGATGAAAAGATTACCACTTTTTTTCCCGAAGCTCCTTTAGCCTGGACCAAAATATCGATACGGCATTTGCTCACACACACCTCCGGTATTCAAAACCATGTGGCTGTACCGGGCTACTTGGGCGTTTTTAAAACCAATCTGTTACATGAATCCTTTCCCTCATCCGAAGAAATTTTAAAAATGTTTTTTAAGCTCCCACAAGAATTTGAGCCGGGCGAAACATGGGCTTACGATAACACAGGATATTATCTTCTAGGACTAATCATTGAAAAAGTAAGTGGAAAATCATACTGGCAATTTTTAGATGAACGTATTTTTAAAAAGTTGGGCATGTCGGCATCAAGAAATACAGATACCAAACAAATTGTTCCAAACCGTGCATCGGGTTACATTTGGGCAGATAGTGGTTATCAAAACCAGCCTGTTCTATGGCCATTTGTTGGTTTTGCTGCCGGCAGTATTATGTCTACAGTAGAAGATCTGAATATATGGGATGCTGCTTTGTATACAGAAAAGTTAATTAAAAAGTCAAGTTTGGAGCAAATGTGGAAAGCTGCCCTCACCGATAATGGAGATGTAGCACCTTATAATAGTGGCTTCGGATGGTTCGTCGATAGTTATAAAGGACACCGGATTGTTCAGCATAGTGGAGGCACTCCTGGTTTTTCTTCAGTGATTTACAGGTTTCCTGATGATACGCTTACAGTTATTATTCTTACAAACCATGCAGACAGGATGATAGATCAACTGGCTATTGACATTGCCGGGATGTACCTGCCTGTACTCTCCCGATGGGCTGCTATTAAAGATCCATTTACGGAAACGTCCAATCGGCTCCGGAACGTTTTTTCACAATTGCTGCAAGGCAATTATATTAACCCCGCTGAGTTCACACCAGCTATGAACGTTTTCTTAAAAACCAGTACGAGTAAATCTTTATGGCAGTGGTTTGCCTCATTTGGAATATTGGGAATGTTTACACTTGTGGACTTTGAATTAAATGGAGACGTGACCACCTTACGTTACCGTGTAATGTTGGGCGAAAATTCCTATTTGTTTACAATCCGTTTGAAAAACGACAAGATAGCCCAGCTATATTTTTCTTAGAGGGATAAGTAAAAAACACGGTTGTTGACGTGTGTATTGCGAATTGATAGGCTTGACTTTAGAGCAATGAGCAGCAGCACCTAACATTTCTCAGCTGTATAGCAATCTGGCGAATACAGCCAAGCTTAAAATATATTTTCATCTTCTTATCTTTGCTCAGCAGCATATACAGGCTTACGTATCATGAAATACCTGCCACTTCGCCAAGCCGTTCGCACAGGAATCGGTGCTATGCCAGCCGACACAATGCAGCATCACCTATTGATTCGTTATTATCTGGAGTTCGGCTGACCAAACGCAAGTATTTTTAAACTTTAGTTTTCTATTCGGCTTCCGTTCCAAGCTGGAAAAACACAAAATATCAGCACAGCAGCAAGCCTCCAACGTTGGCAGTAAATTGAAAATCACGCCAGAAGAATGAACACATTTACAAGCACAAGAGTTCAGTCCATAGACCTGCTGAGAGGTTTGGTAATTTTGCTAATGGCACTTGACCATGTAAGAGATTATTTTCATTATGATTCTTTCCTGTATAACCCATCGGATTTAACTCAAACGACTGTACCAGTATTCTTTACCCGTTTTATAACTCATATTTGTGCACCGGTTTTTTGCTTTTTAGCCGGAACTTCTGCCTTTTTTGTTGGCCTAAAGAAAGATCAAAATTCACTATCGGTTTGGCTTTTGAAAAGAGGCTTGTGGTTGGTTATTGTTGAGTTCACCATCGTAAATTTTGGCTGGTATTTTAGATTCAATACTACGTTTATAGATTTAGCAGTTATTTGGTGTTTAGGTGTTTCCATGATATTCCTTGCGGGTTTAATCCGCCTACCCAAATACATAGCGATAGCAATAGCGCTATTTATTGTATTTGGTCATAATTTATTTGATTCCTTTAAACCAGTACCAAACGATATATTCAGCAAGCTTTGGTATATTTTTCATGTAGAAGGTGAGTTTAAACTAGGGTCATTAACTGTGTATACAGTTTATCCTTTAATGCCTTGGATTGGTTTGATGACGTTAGGCTATTACCTTGGTCAACTTTACATCCCGACTTTCAACAATAAAAAGAGAATCAAAATTTTGTATAGTACTGGCATTTTGTTACTTGTATTATTTGCTGTTTTTAGAATTAGTAACCTATACGGTGATTTACACCCCTGGACAAAACAAAACTCATTGATATATTCTATACTGGCCATATTAAACGTTACAAAATACCCTCCCTCCTTTGCATTTATTTGCATTACCATGGGGCCTGCATTACTTTTGTTGGCTGCGTTTGAAAATTTTAAAAATCGTATATCAAAAATATTTATAACTATCGGACAAGTACCTATGTTTTTTTATGTTGTACATATCTACTTAATACACATTGTGGCCATTCTTGCAGCATTAGCGACAGGGTATCAATTCTCCGATATGATACTAGACATCTGGATACCTTTTAGTCCTCATTTAAAGGGTTATGGATTCAGCCTCCCTATTGTATACCTGATCTGGTTAGGCATTCTTGTAGCTTTATATCCTATTACCAAAAAATATAACCGTTATAAGAACGACAACAAAGACAAGTGGTGGCTCAGTTATCTATAATTAACTACCGTCAACACTCTTTTGCCATTTCTGGGATTGAATATTGAAGTAATCTGCAGCGGCAACTGTGATGAGCTGCGATTCGGGACTTAAACATTAATGCCAGGTTTTAGTTTTTAATATTCTACATTATCAAAAGCCAGGCAGTAGTTCCGGGCAGACGAATAGTATATTGGATACCATCGGCAATACTTGCGCGATATCGGAATAGTACACCTGTTAATGAAAAAGGTACCTAGCGTTTTTACCTATTCAATTGTTCCATTCTTCGCTTTTTTCGCCAACCAGGGAATCAGGGATAGTACTAACTATACTGTCATTCGTGGACTAGATGAATATATCTCAAGAAACTATTACTACTCCGCAATTTGCTATTTCCTTTTTTCTCAACACGCAATTCCTTTACCAGTATAAAAGTCCCCCGGTAAATTAAAAATAGACGGGAAAAAATCTTGAATTATTACTCAAACGGAGTGTAGGTGCAGGAAACTTAATATAATTCATGAACTTGGCAGTCTTTTGCCAAAATGGAGTTTTGGGTAATAATCCAGTAAAATCAATATCGGGAGCGATAAAGAGTTCATACCCTCCTTTACCCAGGACTCCATAATCTGTTAGAATGCCAGTGTAATAATCGTTCAACTTATTGTCCACACCAACTCCTACTGAAATGCCCAGCCACTTGGGCCATTTACTTTGTAGGTTGAATCGTTTAGGGTTAAAAGTGAACCAATATGTTTGATTCATATAATCATCCAAAAAAGGAGATGAACGCTTCAACGTCTTATTATAATAATCATCTTTTCGCCAATAACTGAATTTGCAATCCAATGCACTCAGAAATTTACTCTTGCTTTGAAAATACGGGTAAAAACTGCCTAAAGAACCAGCCATGAAATCGTAAATACTAAATCCCCAATTCGGAGAAAAGCCATCTTTTATCTCTATAAAAAACTGAATGGATGAACTAAAAACCCCGCCCCATAAATAAGCGGAGTTCTCGGATTTCCCAGACCACTTGACTGCTTCGGAAAACAAGTCTCCTCCTATCCTGCCGCCATAAAAATGGCCTACCTTATCTAAATTTTTAGCATATTTAAAGTCCCTCCCCAATGTAAACACATGCTTCAAGCCTGTACCGCCATCAAAATGAAAACTCGATTTCTGACCAGCCCACCATGCATTATTAATATAGATGTACGATCCCGCCAGCGCTGTCAGGGTCAAGCTGGAAACGCCATAAAATCTTGTCCTATTAAAAGTTGGTGCATTTTCAAAAATAGATATTCTACTTCTGCCAATTTTAGGAGTATCATTTTCTGTTACATCCGATAGACTATTGAACTCATTTTGAAACTTGCCGTCCACCATGTTAGAATCATGAAGGGCTTCTTTATCCCTCACTAAGACCGTATCCGTAGTTTGCGCTCTCACAGCAAAACATAACAACATTGAAAAAAAGATCATTGATTTCCCTTTCATAATGCTTATTAACGTAGTCCTGATAATCAGTCTGCTTTAGTGGATTTCTACCAATGAACATGCCCTAACTTTATAGCAAGCTATAAGTAAATATAAGAAATTAATTGTTCCCTGTTAATGGTAATAGTACTACCTGCCCACTTAAAAAATTTTACTTAGTACGGGTAAATTGCATCCTGAATAAAAAAACTGAACAGACACAATTTTACTTTATTAGAGTCCCTTTTCGAAGTAAAACAAACCATAATGATGAAATTTAATTTGCTAATTGTATTTTTAGTTTCTACATTTTCTATAAATGCGCACGACAACTCCAAAATTGAAACTGAAATAATATCTTTAAAACAGACTGCCTCAAAAGCAATTTAAATGGAGACACCAATACTCTCAAACAAATTTGAGCGCCAGGGTTTTTTTGTTAACAAACCAAGCAATGAAGTTACTGGAACCCGTGATTCCATTTTGCTGATCCAAGAGGCTGGGATGATTAACTACAGCACCTTTTATAAGTCATTGAAACAATGCAAATTCAAAAGAACATCGATCACAATGGGAATAATAGTTTTTCTTATGTAGGTTCATCTTCATTTTTTCTACCATCACCTACCGGGTAAATGGGGTACGAATTCCCCACTTCCGCATTCCCAGGGCGTCGGCAACCCTTGTAGGAAACCCATTTGACAAAACGTTTAGGGACGAAACTGATTTTTCTGAAGTTTCCCTTGACTTTTATTTTTGAATTTTATCTAAGTGGATTTATCTTTGTTTTATTGTGAAAGGAAAAAGCACAGTTACAATTTGTGGTGAAACGCTCGCCTGCCCGCTGCACATTTGCGCTTTTTTCGATTCACGTGAAGAACAATACGAGATATTGTTACCCTGGTTAAAAGAAGGTCTAGATCAAAACGAGGAAGTTTTAACAATATTATCAAGCTCCCTGCACAACGACCATTGCTCAAGATTAACGCAGGCAGGTATTCCCATACAGGAAGTCCTTAATAAAAAGCAGCTCAAAATTGTGTCTACCGAAGAATCCTACCTGCAAGGGGATTGTTTCGCAGCTCAGAGAATGTTCAGTATAGTTGAACAAGCAATAATAGAAGCTGAAACTGGTCCCTATAGCAAGTTTAGAGGTTGTGGTGACATGGAATGGGCTTTAAAAAATTTACCAGGTACTGACGAGTTGATTGAATATGAGGCACGCCTTAATTTTTTGACTCCCAATCACGATTGCAGCGTAATATGCTGTTACGATATTAATAAATTCAGCGGAAGGACAATTGCTGATGTGCTGGCTACACATCCCTATGTAATTATGAATGGCAAGATCCACAAGAACCCGCATTATGTGCATCCCGTTGAATATTTGGCAACGCTTATCAAGCGCCCTAAACGCCCCCTGTCGAATGAGGTCAACTAACCTGGAAAGAATTGGCGATTTCGTAGAAACGAAGCATGAATCCCGCCACCAGTGTCTGATTTATGACGGATCCCCCTCTCACAAGCTTAAAATTGTAGCTACTATTTTACAGCGTAAGCTGAATGAGGGTTATCGATGCCTGTATCTCAATAGTGCACCTATGGTAGCAGGCTTGTGTTCTACTCTTGCCGCAATGGGGGTTGACGTCGCAGCAGTTGTTTCGAAAAACAGCATTATCCTGTCTTCTGATACATTGTCGCCAGGCGAAGAATTCATTGGTGCAGTGATGTTAGCTAAGCTTGAAGAATACCTGGATCAGGCATTGAAGGATGGGTACAAAGGGTTATGGGCTTCTGGAGACATGACTTATGAATTCGGACCACAAAAGGATTTTTCCAAATTGCTGGAATATGAATTGAAGCTGGAGGAATTGATTCACAGGAGAAAAGAGCTTTGTGGTGTCTGCCAGTATCATAGCGATACTTTACCAAAGGATGCCCTGCATCAAAGTTTGCTGTGCCATTCTAATATTGTCATTAATGAAACGTTGACAATTATTAATCCGTATTATCTAAAATCCTCATGGCCTACTGATCCACGCACTAGTAATAAACTGGAAGAAATGATAACAAACATTCGCAGCCACCGAAATACTTACTAGGCATACAGCATAGATGAGGCTGGAACAGGTTTGAAAGTAGTTGAGATCAAAAAGTTTAATAGCTCTCTCTTCTTTATGTAAAAGGCAAATTTATCCAACGTATTGTCACCCGACATTATTAGACCTGGGTGAGTCAGTAGAAATTAAGAAGACAATTTATAAGAGTATTTGACTGCCTATGCCAAGTACTCCTTTTCAATTTTTACTCAATTCCAGGTCATTAAATATTCTCCAATGTAGAGCAAAAAATACAGGTGACCGCTATGTTAGCGCCAGAACCTATACTTACCGGGCAACGAAATAGATGCCAAGTTGGTGTTTACACCGAATCTGCTAACCAAGATCATTTGACAAGCCATTAAATTTGTATAAAATATAGATCATGAAACCAACACCCGAACACAATGAACGAATAGCAAAAATGATTTTTGCATCTGTATATCCGCATTATGTCACAAAAGTTGAAAGAAAGGGTAGAACAAAAAAAGAATTGCACGAGGTGATCAGGTGGCTGACTGGATTTGATGATAAAAAACTGAAAGAACTGATGGATGAAAAAGTAAATTTTGAAACCTTCTTTAAGAAGGCAAAGTTAAACCCTAATGCTCACCTGATTACAGGTGTTATTTGTGGTTACCGGATAGAAGAAATTGAAAATCAAACCACGAAACAGACACGCTATTTAGATAAATTAGTGGACGAATTAGCGAAAGGAAAAAAGATGGAAAAGATTTTAAGAATAGCGAAATGATAAACGACACCATGACAAAATCACGCCTGTAACGATGTTAACAGCACTTGTTTATCCTATCTATTTTCTCATGATAAATCGGTTCCTGGAAAATCCTGGGAGTTATTGCGCTGCTCTTGCCTGCGAAACGGCAAATATTCATAAATTTAATACGGGAATGGGCGTATGCAGGTTTTTCTTTGGCCCTATCGGGCGGTTATTTCACATGGGAGCAATGGATCAGCAGCCCCGGTATTTTTTGGGCCTGTACTCCTGTTGTGGCTGACCGGGGCATCCTGGTATTTCAGACCAGCTGACAGAAAATTATTTTAATTAATCAAGAATGAATAACATGAATCCTGATGTTGATTGGTTTTTTAGTAAAGACACAACCTGGCAAAAAGAATATAGAAAATTAAGAACGATCATCCTGGACTGTGGATTGACCGAAGAATTGAAATGGGGCTGTCCTTGTTATACCTTTCAAAGCGCAAACATTGTCTTAATACATGGATTTAAAGAATACTGTGCTGTCCTGTTTTTTAAAGGCGCCCTATTAAATGATTCCGACGGTATATTGGTCCAGCAAACAAAGAATGTACAGTCTGCCCGCCAGGTCCGCTTTACCAACGCCCGGGAAATAGCCAAATCGGAAAAAATCCTGAAAGCTTATATTTATGAAGCCATTGAGGTAGAAAAAGCCGGCTTGAAAGTGAAGTTGAAAAAAACTTCCGAATATAAAATACCGGAAGAATTCCAAAAGAAATTAAATAAATCCACTACTTTAAAAAAAGCTTTTGAAGCTTTAACCCCGGGTCGGCAAAGGGCTTATATTTTTTATTTTTCTCAACCCAAACTACCTAAAACCAGGGAAGCCAGGGTAGAAAAATATTTGAAACAAATTCGTAATGGTAAGGGACTAAATGATCGGTAAACAAATCCATTTACCGGGAGAATTGCGGTATATGAAAAGCAATAAAAATGAATTGTTACCCGCGAAATGTTAAGTCGGGCAGTACATTGACAGCCTGTTTTGAGAAAAACATGACCGTCACAAAAAAGGGTTAGCTAAATTGTTTATAGGAATCACACAAAAGTTAGTCGCGGCGCAAGGGTTCTAAAAAAAAAATAGCTCTATTGAAATAGCCCAGCATGACCTTCCAAGTTTTTCCCTTCATGGAAATTGACAGCAATTTGTATTTATATTCATTTTAAACCAACAAAAACTAGCGTAGAAGGTATTGGTCCGGTTTTAGCATTTTTGTTTTGCAATTTTATGCCGCATTTACAAAAAAAATTATTTTTACTGCTCGTTGTTGCAGGAAATAAACCATTTCAGACATTCCAGACTAATTACGTGTATGCATACCATCAATGAAACCCAGCTAGACGAAAAACTTGCCCAACTTGAACGTCTTGCTAACTGGTCTCCCCGTGTGATCTCAAAATTTGAAGCCTTTATTCGAACCGCAGATGACTATGCACTTTTCCGCACCAATCCGCTCCAGTATGCTGCTGAAAAAGGTATGCAGGAAAATGAAGCGATCGATCTTTTTTTACAGGCCACTCATCTTGGACTTTTTGACCTCGAATGGCACCTGATATGCAGATGTTGTGCTGAAGTCTTCACGAGCCTGCGCAGCATGGGCAATTTGCATACTCATTTTATTTGCAATATCTGCAAGATGGAAAACAACGTCGAACTCGATGATCTCATCCAGGTTTCATTTACTATCGCACCTTCCATTCGGGAAAATACTTTTCGCCATCCTGAAAAACTATCCGCTGACGATTATCTTTTTCGGTACCGGTTTTTAAAAGGTATCAAACGCCAACCGGGTGACTGGATGAATATTGATTATTTTAAGAACTATACTGTTGTACTTTCCTGGCTTAATCCTGGTGAAAAATTAGCAGTGGATGTTGAATTGACACCCGGATTATGTTATGCTGGTGACGTATCACATAATACAATGCTTTCACTGCGTATGGGTCCCAAGGGCGAGATAGCACAGATCCCACAAATGACTGTTACATTCCAATCGCCCGAAATGAAGGTTTCCAATGCGGAATTACGCCCGTGTATTATAGTGCTCAACACAAAACATGGCGACAATAATTTTGAATTTTCACATTTTGCACAGGCTTCAGCCGGGCCATGGCAATGGGTATTTGAAAATAAATTATCCGAGCCCGCCTGCGTTTGGATATTTAATCTCCCGGATGAGGTAACCTACACCTGGATGGAGATGCCGCCATTCCTCTCAGGTAAACGATTGCTGATGACACAAACATTCCGAAATCTATACCGGTCAGAAGTAATTGATACAACAGAAGGTCTTGGTATCCGGGACATCACTTTTCTTTTTACCGATCTAAAAGGATCGACTGCCTTGTATGACCAGGTGGGGGATTTGAAAGCTTACCATTTGGTTCGTCAACATTTTGACGCCCTAACCAAAGTTATTGTCAAACATTCAGGTGCGGTGGTTAAAACCATCGGGGATGCAGTGATGGCAAGTTTCTGTACGCCGTTAGAAGCGATGCTGGCGGCTCTTGAAATATTCCGTGCCATCGATGAATTTAACCAGGGGCGTACTGAACAGCTTATTTTAAAAATAGGTTTGCATACCGGGCATTCTATTGCCGTTACACTAAATGATCGTTTGGACTATTTTGGCCAAACGGTGAATATTGCCTCACGCATACAACAGCTAGCAGAAGCTAATGAGATCTTCATCAGCGAAAACGTATATGCATACAATGGCGTTGCTGAACTCCTGAAGACGTCCCATGTTTCATCGTTGCAGGCCAATGTAAAGGGAGTAAGTGGTAGGTTGAAACTATACAGAATCACTGATGCCTGAGCCTAATGCTGCAAAATTTCTCGAAATGACTTCATTCAATCATTCATTGCTCCGGGTCCACTACAGCTGAATTACGGCCAAAGGTCACTATCATCAATATTCGATTTATGCGTGGGCACTACTGGGAGAATCTAGTTTACCTACCCTTTTCTGTCTTAGTCGACAAAGCTAAAAGTTTAGTTGTAGTAAAAGAAGTCCTGGAATATTAAGTAAATATAATTTGAAGGCGCTGATTTTTATTTTCAGTAACTATTTTACTAACAATCATGGTCTTTATATCTCCTCAGCCCTTATGATGTAGAGATTTTCTAAAATTTAGCACAAACTTTGTGAGACTTTATTCGCTATAAGAGATTGTGAATTTCCCTATTTAATTTTACTAAAAAAAGGAATACTATGGAACCCGCAACTCCTGTTTTTGACCCGGTTCAATACAAAAATACTACTCATGACCAATGGCAGGCAGCAGCAGAAGCCTGGTATCGGTGGAGTCCTACGCTCAAACAATGGTTGGGTAAGGCAACGGATAGAATGCTGGAAATGGCTGGTATTAGTGAAGGACACCGGGTACTTGATATAGCAGCCGGTGCCGGTGAACAATCTATTACCGCCGCAAAAAAAGTGGGGCCTTCGGGTTATGTTTTAGCAACGGACATATCCGCCAATATCCTGGATTATGCCAGGCAAATGGCAGAGCAGGCAGGAGTAAATAATATGGAGACAAAAGTAATGGACGGAGAAAACCTCTCCCTTCCTGGTGAAACATTTGATGCAGTTATTTCCAGGGTCGGGCTTATTTATTTTCCGGATCAGCAGAAAGCCTTGACGGAAATGCTGCGGGTGCTAAAACCCGGTGGAAAAGTGGCGGCTATTGTTTACTCCACCCCGGATAAAAATAAATTCTTCTCCGTTCCTGTTTCGATCATTCGCAACCGGGCAAAATTGCCCCCGCCTTTGCCAGGTCAACCTGGGCCTTTCAGTTTAGGCGCAGCAGGTGTTATTGAAAAGGCATTTTCGCAAGCGGGCTTTAACAACGTAACTGCAGAACTTATTAATTCCCCTCTACAGCTTCCCTCTGCCAAAGAATGTGTTCAGTTTGAAAAAGAATCATTTGGCGCCTTACATCAAATGATGAGTAGTTTATCGAGTAAGGAAAAAGAATCGACTTGGGTAGAAATTGAAAACGAACTTAAAAAGTTTGAAACCGGAAAGGGATTTGAAGGACCCTGTGAAATGGTGGTAGCCGTAGGAGAAAAGCCATAAAAGGTACCTCGGAATTGATCTTTAGCTGTTTGTTCAATAATAATGCCTGACTAGGAGATTAAAAATTATCGTACTTTGACTACGTTCCCTGGCTGTCGGTCAAACAGGAAGGGGTAATGTAGTGATGGTATCTATTTTACAAGTATAATAAAATACGAACGGTTTAAAAACTGGCACCCACATATCAATCATTAGATCCCAGGCAAAAGATTCAGCATTGCTTTCTGCTATCGCAAAAAACACTTTTATGGAATCGCATGGACATTGCGCTAAGCCAGAAGATGTGAAGGCCTATGTAAGTAAGACCTATAGTAATGCTGTCATTCAACAGGAATTAAGCGACCCGGGCAATATTTATCATATTCTTTTTTATGACGAGAAGCCGGTTGGCTATTCAAAAATCGTTTTAAATTGCTCCTTTGAAGGTAGCCCGGTTAAAAATATAACAAAGCTGGAACGCCTGTACCTGTTAGAAGAATATTACAATTTAAAATTAGGTGTAGCCCTTTTTGAATTTAATAAGGAACTTTCTAAAAAAAACAAACAAATGGGTATCTGGCTATATACCTGGATAGAAAATAAAAGAGCCGTGAATTTCTATATGAAAAATGGTTTTTCAATTATAGGAAGCTATAACTTTAAGATTTCCGACACTCATTCAAATCCTAATCATCAACTGTTCCTTGCGTTCTAAATGGTTACCTCCATCAGCAAAATTGCAGGTATGAGTTTAACAGGACAAATTGCCAAACATATCCGGGAGATCCATTTTGGCGGAAACTGGACATCAGTAAACCTGAGAGATAGTTTGGCGAATGTTAGCTGGGAAAAAGCCACGCTCCAGGTATCTTCCTGTAATACCATTGCAGCGTTAGTATACCACATTAATTATTATGTCAGCGCGGTCCTAAAAGTATTGGAGGGAGAACTACTGGATGCTCATGATAAATACAGTTTTGATTGCCCCCCGATCAATTCACAGGAAGATTGGGAAAACTTGGTGGACAAGACTTTTACCGACGCCGAAAAATTTACAATGTTGGTGGAGGAATTGCCAGATACCAGGTTGGAGGAAATTTTTTGTGACGAAAAATATGGAAATTACTATAGAAATATTCATGGAATTATTGAACATACGCACTACCACCTCGGCCAAATTGTTCTGATAAAAAAGATACTCGGCCAGGCTGATAAAAAGAAGAATGCATTATGAACACAACCACTGTCGCACTACTGGTTTATGGAGACATCAACTCTGCCAGGAATGCTTTAACGGAAGAAAAATACAGGGAACTGGCCGTAGCCTTCGTTTCAAAAGAATTCGAGGTCAGATCCGTTGTTTATAATGATGAATCAGCCGACAAATTAAGTTCCGCATTACTTCACTACAATGCCGTGTTGGTATGGGTAAACCCTGTTGAACAAGGAAAAGATAGAAAGAAGCTGGATGCACTGCTGGCTGACCTGTCAAATAAAGGTTGTTTTATCAGTACCCACCCGGAAGTGATACTCAAAATGGGTACAAAGGATATACTGTATAAAACCAGGGATATGGGTTGGGGCAGTGATGTAAAAGTGTATGCTACGTATGAAGACTTTACTGCACGATTTCACCAATCGTTACAAAAATCAGGAATTAGAGTACTGAAACAATACCGCGGTAACGGTGGTAATGGCGTGTACAAGGTAGTTGACGATTCACCAAATAAGGCAGTAAAACTAACTCATGCCGCAGGCAAACAGGACGAAATAACATTATCGTGGGATGATTTCTATCGGGAATTCAAATCCTTTTTCTCAGATAAGGGTTTACTGGTAGACCAGGATTGGAATAATAATACAAACAACGGTATGGTCAGGTGTTATTTGACAGGAACTAAAGTAGCAGGCTTCGGGTACCAGGAAATAAATGCGTTGTATGAAGCCGGTACTGAAGGCTATATCCCGCCCAGCCAACGATATTACTTTACTGAAAACTGTGGCTTATTTAGTGACTTGAAAGAAATAATGGAAAATGCCTGGGTACCACAATTGCAGGAACGTTTATCCATTTCCAATAATAGGATGCCGGTAATATGGGACGCTGATTTTTTTATCAACAATACGATTGGCATAAATGCAATAGGAAAATATACACTGTGTGAAATAAATGTCAGTTGTGTTTCTCCTTTTCCACCAAGTGCCATCAAATTCATAGTCAACGAGGTGACAAATAGAATAGGGAAATGAGCTACTGCTAGGCACCTGTTAATGATGTTGATACTATCAAAGGAGTTGTGACCGAACACTGTTACTGAAGAAGAGTCTTCATCGGCAAAAACCAACCCATAAAACTAAAGCCGAAGTTCGGGAGTATCAAAACGGTACCTTTGGACCAACGCAAATTAATTGACAATGATCCAAAAAATAAACTGGGATGATGTTCCAACTGAAGTAGTAACCCCTTCGATGCAACGCAAGATCGTTTGGGGTGAAAAACTGATGATCGCCAAAATGAAATTCAAAGATGGTTTCCTGGTGCCGCTGCACCAGCATATACATGAACAGGTAACGCAGGTCGTTTCCGGGCAAATGCGTTTCTGGTTTGGAGAAAATAAAGAACAAATTATGGATCTGTACCCCGGTGACGTGGTAGTGATCCCGTCCAATCTTCCACACGAGGCACTGATGATAGGAGAAGTGGAAGAAATAGACACCTGGTCCCCACCCCGACAGGATTGGTTGGATAAAACGGATGACTACTTAAGAAAATAAAAAAAATCAACCTCAACCAGCGAAGCAAATGGAATTGGGACTAAAAGATAAAGTAGCTTTTGTAGCTGCCTCCAGCCAGGGACTTGGCAAGGCGGTTGCCCTTGAACTGGCTACAGAAGGCGCCAGCGTAATTATATGCGGACGAAATAAAACGAATCTCGATCAGGCAAAAATTGAAATAGAAAAAATTAGTCCTGGCAAAGTGATGGCACTCACCGGCGATCTGTCCATTGCTGTAGAAAGAGAGCAGATGATCCAGCAAGCATTGCAGGCGTTCGGCACTATAGACATCCTGGTCACCAACACAGGTGGTCCCCGCTCCGGAAAGTTTGAAGACCTTACACCAGAAGATTGGGACGGGGCATACAAAAATCTATTGAAAAGTGTCGTTAGTTTGGTGAATGGTTTCCTGCCCGGGATGAAGCAAAAACGATGGGGAAGAATTATCGCCATCACATCGATGGCAGTAAAACAACCGGTTAATAACCTGATCCTGTCTAACTCGATCAGAGCTTCTGTAGTGGGTTTGATAAAGACCCTGTCTAATGAAATGGCCATGTATAATATTACCGTCAATAATGTAATGCCCGGCTATACAGCAACAGACAGATTAAAAGTACTGATCGACACTGTACCTTCCTTTGCTTCTGCAAAATTGGAGATCCCCCTGGGCCGATTTGGTACCCCGGAAGAATTTGCCGGGGCTGTCACATTTTTAGCTAGTGAACGTGCCAGTTATATTACTGGCGTTTCACTTGCCGTTGATGGAGGATGGGTTAAAAATGTTTTTTGAGATAATCAGGATCATTGGGTTTGAAGAAAAAATAGCCAACGGTATTTTGCGCCATTTTCCCCTCGACAAGCTCATTAACCACAAAACACTTCCGCTGAAATAGGGTGGGTCAATAATATTACCCGCCTACAAAAACTGTATGTCAAACCCGGTTTTCGGCTTTCAAACCATGCTTGACATGAATATAAAATTACCGGAAGTCCTGCATTCTTAGTATATTGAATACTATGGTTAAAAATATAAAGTATTTCTTCAAAGAACTTTCTGAAAAATTGTGGCTAAGGCCGATGATATTTTGTTTACTTTCTATCGGTGCTGCCCTGCTGGCTCATCTTGCTGATCAAAGTTTTATCGTAGATATAGCTCCAGACATTGAAAAAAGTTCTGTTGAGCATTTGCTTTCAACTATCTCTGCTACCATGCTGGTAATTGCAATATTTGCTGTTGGAGCAATGCTTTCTGCCTATTCCGCAGCGAGCGGAACAGCAACTCCCCGGTCATTTAAACTTATTATTGCAGATAATGTATCGCAAAATGCATTATCTGTTTTCATTGGTTCTTTTATTTATAGCATCGTTGCTACCATTGCGCTAAAAAATGGCTACTACGGAGAAGCGGGCATTTTACACTATTTGTTTTAACAATTTTAGTTTTTGCGATAGTAATTATTACTTTTTTAAGATGGGTTGAACGAATATCAAAACTTGGCCGGTTAGGGCATACCATAAAGAAAGTAGAAGATGCAACTGCTATGGCCATAAAAGAAAGGAAAACTGAACCCTTAATGGGAGGTGTGCCTGTCACCAAAAAGCTGAATTTTTGCATTCCTATATTTAGCAACGAAATCGGTTATATTCAACACGTTAATATGGACCAGCTGCAGGAACTGGCCGAATCGCTTAATGTTACCTTTCGATTAAACAGCATGCCGGGTACATTTACGGCGCCTGACAAACCATTAGTTTATCTGAATTCAGATAAGGCAATTGCTTTAAATGGCAATCATAGAACAGGTCAAGTAAAGCATTTGTGATTAAAGACGATCGCTCCTTCCATGATGATCCGCGATTTGGTTTAATTGCACTAAGTGAAATAGCAAGCAGGGCTTTATCTCCAGGAATAAATGACCCGGGTACAGCTATTGCCATCATTGGTAGCCATGTCAGGATTTTTACATTATGGATACAACATGAAGATAAAGTGACAACTAAAAAAAAGGCTACCTATAACCGGATCGAAGTTCCTGAAATTTCAGTCGCTGATATGTTTGATGACGCTTTCCGACCAATTGCACGAGACGGTGCAAGTAACCTTGAGGTAATGCTAAGGTTGCAAAAAGCCCTGATTTCAATCGCCTATATTGGCTCCGCTGAAGTTAAGGAACTGGCCATCTACCATTCTCGGCAAGCATATGAAAGGGCGGAGTTGGCAATGGAATTCAGTAGTGATCGAGACATACTGAAAGCGCAATGTGCTTTCCATAGTAATAGCTCGGCTCAATAAATTTAACTAGAAGCCATCGCGTTGACAAGTCGAATGCATAGTTGGAACTTAATCCAGCTTTGATATTGAGAACATCTCCACATCACCTGCGAAAAATGAGAAATCAGTATCTTAATTTTACCCATACTTAAGAGGCATTGAACTGCACCCATTCAATCATTTCGTGCACCTGCCTAGGGTTAAACCAGGCTATCTCCTTATCCTTTTTGAACCATGTCATCTGCCGTTTGGCATATTGTCGGGTATGACTTTTAATCTGTCCAATAGCTTTTTCCAAGGAGATATTGCCGTCGATATAGTCAAATAGTTCTCGGTATCCTACCGTTTGCAAAGCGTTCAAATTCCGGAGCGTAAATAGTTGCTTTACTTCATCCAGCAAACCTGCTTCCATCATTATATCAACCCTTGACTCAATGTTGCGATGTAACTCCTCCTTTGTCAATTCCAGGCCAACCTTTATACTCTTGAAATCCCTTGGGGCCTTCCCTGGATTGTGAAAAGAAACTATTGAGTGGCCCGTGCTTTCCAGTACCTCCAAAGCCCGCATCATCCGTTGTGGATTTTTCATTTCCCCAGCTTGCCGGAAGAGCGGATCTTTTTCCTGCAGCTGTTGTTGTAGCCAGGTAATTCCTTTTTCTTCATAAGATTGAATAACCTGTTGACGAATAGCGGGATCAATTCCGGGAATCGTATCAAGTCCTTCACAAAAAGCCTTGATATAGAGCCCGGTACCACCTACCATGATAACAATATCATGCTCTTTAAATAATGCTGCAACTTTCTCCAAAGCATACTGTTCAAAACTAACAGCAGAAACTTCTTCCAGGACTGAATGGGTACTAATAAAATGATGCGTCACCTGCAGCAACTCTTCTGGTGATGGTTTGGCAACCCCAATAGTCAGTTCTTTAAAACACTGCCGGCTATCTGCAGAAATGATCTCCGTATTGTAGAATTTGGCTAGCTGGATAGCGACAGATGTTTTACCAACCGCCGTCGGCCCGGAAACAATGATAACCTTCTTTTGTTTGGGATTGCTCAAACGATCTGCCATTTGTAATACTAAAGTCGGACTGTCTCGCTGACTCCCGACTAGCTACTCCTGAATCAGTATTCATCTATAATTCTTCCTCACCTTCTGGCTCCGCACCTTCTTCAGTAATACCCAGGTCTTCGCCATCTTCATTCTTTTCACCAAACCCCTCTCCCACTTGTGTCAGGTCATATTTTTCTTCTATGTCAGCAAACTTCGGTCCCAGCAAACCTTTTGTTCCATACTGACTCGGTGCAATGCCTTCTACCCTGGCTACTGAAGGATAACTAATCTTTGGATTTTCTTCCTTTGATACATTGATCAGCTCAATTAAAAAACTCCAGTTCTTATTAAAGTCATACTGGTAAATAAAACGCTGGTTCGGATCCCTGATCTCTGAACCAATGGTGGTCTCATTCATCAGGAGCGGGGCAGCCTGGTACTCCTTATCATATTTCTCCAGGGAGATCTCCCGACCCCTTCGCCAATGGTCATTACTGCGAAAAAAAGTTGCCTTATGTTTATTATCAAATTCGTAACTCTTTAGTATCATTTCATGCAAATCCTGGAAGTTCTGCGTATGTCTGATCACCACATCACGATACACACTTTCATCCTCTTCAAAATATACTCTGAATCTTAGAATGGCCATGTCACAAATTTAAGTCTTTACTTCCAAACCCATGCCCTTCCCCTTCCCAATAATGAAGGCCAATGCTGCTTCCTTATTATTTGGTATAATTCCATCCAATATGGCATCTTTTACAGCCTCTTTCAAAATACCCACTGGTTTGGAGGGAGCCAGGCCAAACAATTCCATAATTAATTCACCGTCAACAGGCGGCTGCCAGTTACGCACATGGTCTTTCTCCTCCACCTCCTTGCATCGCTGGCGAACCAATTGAAAGTTGTCGAGGAATCGTTTTACTTTTTGTTTATTCTTTGAGGTGATGTCGGCATCGCACAACAACATCAGGGAATCAAAATCCTCTCCCGCATCAAATAATAAACGACGGATGGCAGAATCTGTGATATTCTCTTTGGTCAGGCTGATTGGTCGAAGATGCAATTCGACCATTTTCCGGACGAACCTCATTTTTTCATGGAGTGGCAACTTCAACTTAGTAAATATTTTCGGTACCATGCGACCACCGACCACTTCATGCCCATGAAATGTCCAGCCATGGCCTTCTTCAAATCTTTTGGTTACCGGTTTTGCAATATCATGCAGTATAGCGGCCCATCTCAACCAAAGATCATCGGAATTGACAGCTAAATTATCTAATACCTGCAGGGTGTGATAGAAATTATCCTTGTGGCCATGCCCGTCTTTATATTCGGCCCCGGCCAAGTCCACCATCGCAGGAAAAATAATTTGTAACAACCCGCTTTTGTAAAGCAGGTCAAATCCAATAGAAGGTTTTGAAGAAGCAACGATCTTATTCAGCTCATCTGTAATTCTTTCCTGGGAAATGATAGTGATCCTGCCGGCACAGTCTTTTATGCCCTGCCAGGTTCCCTCTTCAATTGTAAAATTTAATTGAGTGGCGAACCGAATGGCCCTCATCATGCGTAATGGATCATCGCTGAACGTTTGCGAAGGCTTTAATGGCGTCCGGATAATCTTATCCCCGATATCTTTTATTCCGTTGAAAGGATCAACCAGTTGGCCATAATCTTTTTTATTCAAACTGATGGCCATGGCATTGATTGTAAAATCTCTCCGATCCTGGTCTTCTTTTATTGTTCCCGGTTTTACTTCAGGATTACGGGACTCCGGCAGGTAGCTTTCTTTCCGGGCCCCCACAAACTCCACATCAAAGACCCCTTCTGAATTTCCACTGCCAGTTAGTGGAGAGAGTTCAGTAAAAACGCTGGGGCCCGAAAAATTTATACTAATATGCGCTGTTCCAAAATTTTTATAATAATCAACTTTTGGAACCGGGTCAAATTGTCGGGCAACTTCATTTGCCAGTTCAATCCCATCACCCACGCATACGACATCAGCGTCTTTTGTAACTCTTCCAAGAATCTTATCCCTTACAAAACCACCGATTAAATACGTCTCCACACCCAGGGTATTGGCAGCCCTGGCGATCTTATCCAATAATAGTAATTCCTCTTCGGTACAATTGATATCCATAACCAGGCAAAGATAACCTGAAGATGGCAGAAGGATAAAGGTACAAGCGACAAGGAACAAAGAACAAGGAACAAGAGACAAGGTACAGGGGACAAGAGACAAGAGAAGCGACAAGGAGTAAGGGACACGGAATAAGTATTAGGATCTCAGCACCTCTACGGTTCCATTTGTCCATTTAATGATAGTGGAGGGGTTAGCTTTGTTCTTATCGTCCTGCCGGTGATGGACGACGTAGTCTACACCGTTTTTTATGACATCAGTTATTTCCATAAATACACTTGCAACTGGATGGCCAGAAATATTTGCTGAAGTAGAAACCACCGGCTTGCGGAATCTTTTGATCAGGTGTTTACAAAATTCTTCTTCGCAAATACGGATTGCGATGCTTCCATCCTCCGCTACCAGGTTATCAGCCAGCCCGATCGCTCCTTCATAAATTACGGTGGTGGGCTTTTTTGCTTCTTGTAAATAAGCAAAGACCTGGAGATCGGGAGAAGCAACATACTGCAATACTTCCCTTTCTTCAGCTACCAGTACAATCATCGCTTTTTTATCAGTTCTCTTTTTTAGTTGATAAATTTTGTTTACGGCCTCTTCATTGGTGGCATCACATCCTACTCCCCAAACAGTATCCGTAGGATAAAGAATAAGACCGCCGTCTTTAAGGACTCTTACACTTTGTTCGATATCTTTTTCAAAATCTACCATACCATTTTATAAACATTCATGACAGAGGCAGCAGCATTCTGCTGAGTAAATTTCTGTGCATGCAGCCATCCTCGTTCGATCATCGCGGCTGCTAATTGTCGGTCTGCATAAATTTTTCGCATCGCTTCTGCAATTTCTTCTGCGCTGGCCGGGTTTACATAATATGCCGCATCACCACCCGCTTCCGGCAAGCTGGAGATATTGGAAGTAATAACAGGCAGCCTGCTCCATAAAGCCTCTAGCACAGGAATTCCAAACCCCTCAAAAAACGAAGGATATATCATGGCGATGGCCGATTGATAAATAGCCGGAAAATCAGCCGCCGTGGTAAAGGATGCTGAAGTTGTCGCTGCTGGATACTCTGATAGAAAAATGACATTGCTCTCCAACCCGTTTTGTACTATAAAATCTCTGACTTGTTGCTTGTATTTCTTTCCTTCCCCAATCACCACCAACGGGATAGACATGTCATTCCTGAGCAGGAACAATGCTTTGCAAATGGCCAACAAGTTTTTTCTTTCAATGATAGAACCCACTGATAAAAAGAACTCCTCAGGCAAGCTATATTGTTCCCTCACTCTCTTTTTTTCTTCATCACTTACCGGTTTGCCGAAGGCAGGATGACAACTTTGGTAACAAACAGTAATCTTTTCTTCCGGCGTTTGATAAAACTTAATAATATCTTTCTTGGTCTGCTGGCTGATAGCAATGACCCTGTTGGCGTGCTCACAGGCATACCTGAACTTACTGTTGTAAATTTTTACATCGATTGCACTGTATTGGCCAGGATATCGTTCATGTATCAGATCATGGATCGTAACGACGGCGTTGATCCCCGTTTTTTGAATTCCCAGGGGTATTTCATGACTTAACCCGTGATACAGATCAATTTGCAGTCGTTGCAGATCTTTTTTCACCCAATTACTTCGCCAGGCGGAAGATATCTTTTTGTTCAGAAATCCCTCCGGTAATATTTCATGGATATTATCCCCTTGAATTGAAAAAGAACCTGGATGTTTTGGATTGAATAAAAAATAGTGGTGTTCCGGGTAATACGCTGATAACGATTGTAACAGCGTGCGGCTGTAATGTCCAAGCCCCGTTCCGTTGTGATAGGCTCTTTTTGCATCAAACCCTATGTTCATGAATATTATTAAGGGGTTAATCGGTTAGCAAATGTGCAATTTTTTTAGATAAAAAAGTCTGGCCAACAAAACTCCGCTGGTAAGGAATACCAATTCAGATTTGCATTACCCTACTTTACCGCCTGAGATGTAGTGATCCCTAATGCCAGGGCAGGAAAATACTAAACATAACAGATGATTTCACACTTCGATCCTTACAAAAAACAGGTATAACTATACCCATAGAAATTACTGGAGTTTTTTAGATAATTACATTTTACTTTCGCACAATATACTTATTAAATGAAGGAAATAATTCTGGAAGCCTGGGCCAACCGCACGTTACTGAAAGATCCAAGATATGCAGAGACTATCAGGAATGTAATAGAAGGTCTTGATAAGGGCGAATTAAGAGTAGCCTCTCCCACAGCAAACGGCTGGGTGATCAATGAATGGATCAAACAGGCCATCCTTTTATATTTTGGCATACAGCCCATGCAAACCTGGGAACACGAACCCTTTGAATTTTATGACAAGATGCTGCTGAAGAAAAATTTTGCGTCGATGGGAGTTCGAAGTTTGCCGGGTTCGGTGGCGCGATACGGCGCTTACATAGGAAAGAATGTAGTGTTGATGCCTTCGTTTGTAAACATCGGTTCCTTTGTAGATGAAGGAACCATGGTCGATACCTGGGCAACAGTTGGCAGTTGTGCGCAAATTGGAAAAAGTGTTCACCTCAGTGGTGGTGTTGGTATTGGCGGTGTGCTGGAACCATTGCAGGCTTCACCCGTGATCATTGAAGACGGATGTTTTATTGGCAGCCGTTGTATTGTGGTGGAAGGTGTGGTGGTTGAAAAAGAAGCGGTGTTGGGAGCTAATGTGGTGCTGACACAATCCACAAAGATCATAGATGTCAGTGGCAATGAACCCATAGAAACAAAGGGCAGAGTACCTGCAAGAAGTGTAGTGATACCCGGTTCTTATACAAAAAAATTTCCGGCAGGTGAATATGGTGTCGGTTGTGCCTTAATTATTGGTCAACGAAAACCAAGCACCGATCTGAAAACAAGTTTGAATGATGCGCTGCGAGATTTTAATGTAAGCGTATGATCGGACTAAGCTATCAACTATCCCCGTGATCAGGCATGTAGTAGAAGAACATTTAGTAAGCTATGTTTATCGATCATCCCCGAATGTCGCCAAACGATTTTCCCGCTTTTAAAAATTATAAAAGTAGGCACCGCTTGTACTTGATAGGCTTGTGAGGCCTGTACACTTTTGTCTATATCTACTTTTATCACTCTTGCTTTTCCTTCTGTAGCGCGGGCCACTTCTGTGATAACCGGGCTCATCGCCTTACATGGTCCACACCAGTCGGCATAGAAATCAACCAGCACCGGGGTAACAGCTTGAATGAGTTGTTGAAACGATTCCATAGCTTTTTTATTGACATCATACCAAAAGCAGGCCAGTATTCCTGGCTTGTAACTTCTGTACTTTCTTACGTGTCGGCTCACAGTTGCTTGTAGACCGAAAATCAGCTTATTGATAAAAGAAATGCCCCGTCCGCTACTTACCGGACAGGGCTTTCTTCCTTTAAAAAAAAATCACTCTTTCACCATCTTTACAGTGCTTTGTTTCTCCTGATTCATCACTTTCACCAGATAAACGCCGGCTGCGAGCGCAGAAATATCCAGTTGTGTAGTTAACTGGCTACTGTTTTTCTGCATAACCATTTTTCCATACATGTCGAACACTTTAATTTCAGCCATTCCCTCGATAGCGGGTATGTTAATATACATCGTTTGAGCCATCGGGTTGGGGAATACACTAATCTTACCATTATTACCAACGATCAGTTCTTCGTCTTTTGAAGCTGTACCCAGTTGCAGTTTCAGCGTATAACAAACCGTAGCGCTATTGGCCCCGTTATAACCATACACCCTCAGGTAATACGTGCCTGCCGTGTAGGTCCTGGTGATCGTTTCACTGCTGGTACCGCCATTTTGGGAAATCGCTAACTGGGTGGTACCATTGCTGCTTAATAACTGAAGATCATAATCGCCGGGCAATGTTGTCAACGTAACAGTTGCCGTGCCCCCTGTAGTGATAACAAACTTATAATAATCGACATCCCCGCTTGGGCTGATCAATCCTTTTATATCTGTGTTGAATGGTATCGTTGCGGCACCTCCATAGGTTCCATTGGTTGACACATCATAACTGCTTTGGCAACCTGTAGCTACAGGTGTAGCGGTTGCGGTGATCGTATAACAAGTGGCGCTGTTGGCACCGTTATACCCAAAGATGCGGATATAATAGGTTCCCGCTGGCTGGTTATTCAGGGTTACTGTTTCATTAGCGCTGGAACTGGTTCCCGTACCAATGGATGTTCCCCCGCTGTTATAAATCGTCATATCAAAATCCACACCAGAAGGTCCGGCCAAAGTAAATACATTATTGGTCGTACCTGTTGTTACGATCCTGAAATAATCATTATCAGTTGTTGTAGTAATCGCTGCCTGGTTAGTAACACCAGAGTTGATAGTAGCAGCGGCAGCAATCGATTCATTTGGCTCAAAGGCCGTTCCACAGCCTGATGGGTTCGGTTGCGTCGTAAACTGGGCGGTAGCATAAGCACTGCTTATACTGGTGCAATTTGTTCTTACTCTCCAGTCATATAAAGTAGAACCAGCCAATCCGTTGAGATTCGATGAAAGCGATGTTGTCCCTGTTGCCGCATTGCTCCAGGTGCCTGATGCATTGGTTTTATAGTCCACGTCATATGAAACAGCGCCGCTTACTGCACCCCAACTTACCGTAGCACTGTTATTCGTTACAGCAGACGAGCCCAGTCCACCCGGTGCATTACAGGTAGCAGGAGAAGAAGTCATGAATTGTGCTTGCGCATAAGCACTACTGCTGCCGGTACAATTAGCTCTCACTCTCCAGTCATATAATGAAGAGTGCGTCAAGCCGGCCAAATTCACAGAAGTAGAAGGCGTGCCTGTTGCTGCATTGGTCCACGTGCCTGTTGAATTGAGTTTATAATCTACATCATAGGAATTCGCGCCGCTTACAGCACCCCAGCTAACCGTAGCTGAAGTTGTAGTAATCGCCGAAGAACCCAATCCTGAAGGTGTACCACAACCTGCACCAGAAGTGATCGTAAAATTTGTATTAGAAATATCAAAGAAGATATTACCCACTGCTTCAATTTTTACTCTTGCAGTGGTGGATGGTGTATTGGGAATAGTTACTGATTCCGTTCCATCATTGGCTGTACTGGCCACCAATGTGCTAAAGCTAGTACCCCCATCTGTGGAAATAGAAATTTTTACATTGGCGCAACTAACCGGCGATGCGGTTGTACCGGCAACAGCCCAAGTAATAGTTTGTGTTGAATTACCCGCCCATGATACAGCTGTATTCGGTGCAGTAACGGAGAAAGGACCTGCCGTAGCATTCACAGTTACTACCATATCTCTAAATTGCGTTTGGCCAACTGAAACCGGTGCAGTAGAACTATATGGTGCATTATCCCTTACCGTTAACCTGAAATTTAACGTTCTTGCCACAGAACTTAGTGCTTCTGTATTGGCGCCGGCATCACCACCAGGTAATGGGCCAGATAGTAATCCCCCGGTAAGGATAGTTGCTAATTTTGGAAAGTATCTTGTTGGTGATGTGGTTGGACTAAATGTTATCCAGTTAGGACCTGTTGCTTTGGTCGCACTGGCCACACTGCTTGCTCCTGTTTGTGTTGACCCTGCATTATCATTTTGCTCCCAGCAATAGGTCAGCACATCGCCGGGGTTGGCATCAGTAGCTGATCCAGTGAGGGCAAATGGAGTGCTTTTTGGAATAGTGTAATTAGTAAGCGCTGCAACAACCGGTGTTGCATTTGATAAAGTTGTTGTTATCGGGCAACTCTTGGTTGCCAGGTTAGCCTGTATCTGTGCAATAGAAGCCTGGTGAAATATATCAATAGAATGTGGTGCAAGATCCTGGGATGTGATCCCTGCATAACCCATGATGGTGATACCCGAACCTGGTTCTTTGTTCACACCTGTGCCTTCATTACTCATGGAGAAAGTATGATTAGCACCCAATTGGTGGCCCACTTCATGAGCCACATAATCTATATCGAAATTATCTCCCTGGGGAATGCCGTCATTAGGTGACGTGATACCGCTTCCTTTAGAACCGTTTACACAAACACAACCGATACAACCGGCATTTCCTCCACCGCCAGAAGCGCCAAACATATGACCAATATCATAATTGGCTTCCCCGATAACGTTTGTTAACGTGGTTTGCAATTGTGAATTCCATTGACTCATATTAGTTGAATAAGGATCAGTTGCAGGATCATAATAAATAACACTGCTTGTATTGGCAATAAGATTCAGGTGTAAGGCGAGGTCTTTCTCATAAATACCGTTACAACGGGTAAGCGTTGCATTAAAAGCAGCTACTACCAATCCTACCTGGGCGGAACTTGTTGCCCCAAAATAGTTCGAATATTCGGCATTGCAGGATTGAGCTAAACGCATTGTTTTCAGATCACCACCGGATCTTCCGGTGATGTTTGTGTTATTAACCTGTTCATTAATACCGTTAAACATTCTTGTATCCTCAGTAGAACAAGTCCAGGGTAAACTTCCTTTTTCACGATGAGACTTGAATACTGCATAAACAGTATGGTCCTTCGAATAAGGTTCAATAAATTCATTTTCTTTTTCAGTTCTAAAAATCATTGTCTGTATGCCTTGCGGGGAAAGACTTAATTTCAAACTGGCTGATCTGTCCGTAATACCCTTCCCGGAAAAAGCCCTGATCTGTGGAAATTGAGCTTGCAATGCTGGCTCGAAATTGGAAGCTTCCACCACTTCAAACAGTTCTATCTGTCCCTCTGCATTAGGTAAAGAAATAATCGTTGAATGCCTTGGAGCATTGCCAACAATAGAAAATAACTGTTGCCGTAGTGGTTCAACATTCACTTCAAATATTTTAAATTCCTTCGGAAAGGATAGTCTTGCTACAGCTTTGTCAGTAATGATAGGGCCGGCATCTGTATGCAAAGACCAATAGTTCTGTGCCGTCACTGTATACATTACTGTAAATGACAGCACCGACAGTACAAGTTTTCTCATATAAGCATTGTTTTGTGTGGGTAAATATTGGGCTCCCGAATATAAATAATTTCCCAAACAGTCGTTAGTAAGATCTTAAAATTTGAAAATGAACGATAATTCTACCGCTTTATGACAAGAAAGATTCGGGTTCCTGCCGTAGTCTGCTGTTATCTGCGTGTTTGATGGTTAAAAAAAATGGCTGAACTACCCCGAGTCGGAAAAATTGACGAATGAAAAAATTTACCCGACCCTTTGCTAGTGATATAATCAGGCAACAGAATAAAGAGTTGGGAAAGTTACTGTGGCACAGTTTTGTGATGATAATAATTATTATTAAGTAAAATTTTAATTCATCCTTAAAACAAAGACCATGGAAATAAAACGCAATGAAGCTACCCGCAACCGTCCTGAAGGCGACCGGGTAATAGATGCCCCTTATGTATTTGCTGACCTGCCCGCTTTTATTGAACAGGTAAAGGATGAGAATGCCTGGGAAAAAAGTGACCGTAATGGGATCACTGTTTTTAAATCTGATAGTGTGACCATTGTGTTAACGGTATTAAAAGAAGGAGCGGTTATAAAAGACAATACCGTTAATGGGTATCTAACCATTCATGTACTGGATGGAAAGATCAGGATGGAAACACTTGAAGGTGATACAGAACAAGGTACGAACCAGTTGATTGCGTTTCATCCCAATGTTCCACATTCTATGGAGGCGAAAAAAGATTCGGTATTGCTGATCACAACTTATGATGTGAATGAGTAAACTCTTTTTTACGGCCGATTTCATTCCCCGGTTGGGAGAATATTACTGAAAGAAATCTGCGCTGTGCGGATTGGCCTGCTTCAACAGAAATCATATCAGAAAGCACCTATCAAACTGTTGACAGTTTGGTGTGAGCAGCTGATATTTCTAGCATTGCACCATCACTTTTAAATAAGTGGCAGGTATAATTGTCGTATTCTTGTCGATACTTTTGTTTTGACTGTCGAACAACTCTTCTAATTCTTGTTGCAATGCTAAAGCTTTTCCATTCTTTTCAGCTGCTTCAAAAGCATTCATGGTGGGACCGTAATAGTTCTTAAACGTCTCAACTAATTCTGATGGCGGATAAGGAGCATTAAAAGTAAAACTGTCTTTAATAAATGATATGTTTTCATTTTTTACACCGGCCCCAGTAAACCGATCTATAACATGGCTCTCCACACCCCACAACATAGGACTAATGAACCCTTCCGGAGGTGGTGGTGTATAGGCAGAACTTATCTTTAGTATTTGGGCTACCAGTGTAGGGTCGCCCGGTATCCAGTTCCCCATAACTATTCTTCCACCAGGACGGGTGACACGCACCATTTCCTTTGCCACATCAAATGGTCTGGGTGCGAACATCGCTCCAAAGATGCTTACCACCAGGTCGAATGAATGATCCTTCAGCTCATGTAAATTAGTGGCATCACCCTCCTGGAAGCTACAATTCGTAAGCCCTTCCGCTTTTACCCGCTTGTTACCCGCAACAACCAGATTGCTTGCAATATCCACTCCTAAAACCCTAGCTCCGAGTTTTGCTTCTGGTATAGCTGTCGTGCCATCCCCACAACCCAGGTCCAGAACGTCATGACCTTTGCTGATCCCTAGTTTAGCGACCAGCACCTCCCCGCTATCTCGCATGGTTTCGGCAATTCGGGTAAAATCACCTTTCTCCCATAATGCTTTGTTTGGATTCATTTTCTTTTATTTTAGAAATGGAAATTACGACTTATTAGATAACCTCCTACAACCGGAAACTTCATCTGCACAACCGGCATTTCGGATCTCCTTTATTCGAAAAACTTTTTGAACTTAAATGATCATTGGCAGGTAGATGAAATTTATAAACGGCTAAGTTCTTTGAAGCAACTGATATTTTCCTCCTTGCCCGGGCTGTAAACTCTTTTATTATATTGCATCGGATTTCCATGAATAAAGCTTATATCGTACTAACCATCTTTATCACTTCAGGCATCCTCTTCTCAGTGGCCTGTGGCAAACGCTACACAACGAGCCAGCACGGCGAAAACAAAAGCCATTACCCGGGCTCTGCCTGCATTGCCTGTCATATGCCGGGTGGAGCTGCGAAAGATGTGTTTACGATTGGCGGTACGGTCTATGACGAAGTAAGGTTGAAAGAACAGAAAAAAGCTGTGATCAAATTATACACCGAACCCCAGGCACAGGGAAAACTTGTCGCTACGCTTCATACCGATGAACAGGGGAATTTTTACAGCAACCAGAAAATTAATTTTGCAAAGGGACTCTATGCCACCCTACTGGGCTCCCCGGAGGCAAAAGATAATATTAAACATATGTCGCCGCGCATTTTTAAAGGGGACTGTAATAGTTGTCACGGCGTATTTGAAGAGAGTCTCGGGATCGATTGAGTTGCGTTATTCAATAAAAAAACCGGCCCTAAAGGCCGGTTCATTGCATTTAGAAAATAAACTGTGATTAATTGACGGTACGGTTTGCTGCCCCACTGCTCATTCTTCCTGCATTTTCATCTACCTGGCCATTTGCAATATATTTTATCTGTACCGCATGGTCACCTGTTCCACCTGCTTTTCCGATCAGCAATACGGTATACACTTTCCGGGATTCAAGTGTAATGGACCGGTTGACATTGATGGTTCCACCATTACTCAGGGTGATAGTTGCTGAACCCGCATCAACCGCTACAAATTGTGACACGGACTTGTAGGCTGCTGCACTGTTCGCAACATTTTTACCGCCAGCTGTTATGGTCACTATTGGACTTGACGGATCGGCAATAGCATTGATATACCTGATATAGGCCTTACCAGTTGATCCTAGGCTATCAAAATTATCACGTACTATTACATTCTCCAGCGTGGAGTCAGTTCCAACAAGAAATACCGAATAGAACTTCCCCGTTTCAAAATTACCTGGTGCCGTGGCTAAAGTATTTCCCGAATTAAAACTAACCGCATCTACCGTTCTTGTTCCCGGGAAAATGGGCAGATAGACAGACGTATAGCTATTATACGCAAGTGGGAACTGCGTGATCGCATTTCCCCCGATCTTAAAACCAACTGCCGTTTGGCCCGGTGCAAGATTGAAGGCCATTAACCCTGCCGACACATCGTCATTATTACCAAGATCATCATTGTCTTTTAAACAGGACGTTAATAATAATCCCGATCCTAGCATCCCGATACCTGCTACAACGAACAGCCGGACTGATGAAAAAACTTTTGTCATAGTTTACTCCTCTTTATTTGATTATATGAAATGAATTAACGAAGTGCATGCCCGAAAACAATGCCAATACAAGTTGTGCTGTGAACAGTTAAGCGTTTATTAACATATTAAAATAAAACGGAAAATGAGGCGCGCTGCTTAAGAACATTCAATCTTATTATATCATAAAAAAGTTTCATCAATAGGCAGGAAACCAATAAATTTGCAACCCGTATCAAATAACCTGCCTAGGTGGCGAAATTGGTAGACGCACTGTCTTCAGGTGGCAGCATCCGAAAGGTTGTGCTGGTTCGAATCCAGTCCTGGGCACAAAGTCCTCAGCAATAGCGGAGGGCTTTTTTTTTGACGGTATAACCACTTTGTTCGAGAAAGCTGGCAAAGACAAAGGCTACTTTGACATTCGCGATGCAAAGGTTTTGTTAAGACCCCTCCTATTTGAATAGCGTCTCCAATCCAGCCGAAGTTTTGAGCTTGACCAATGCTCACATTGTAAAGGCCCAATAAAAAAGCAGGCTGGCTTGACAACCGCCTGCTGGTCTTCCCTTGACAACGTTTACATTCGAAAAATTCTAAAGAATCTCATTTACTCCATCATGATACTTATTAACATAAAACTGTCAGCCATGCTATCACATTATCAGTGACCGGAATATGGAATTGCCTTCTCCCTGTAATAGGCCGATAGTAGTAATATCCTCTTCAAGATTATACCATTATGACTAGTGGCATGCCTGATGATAACGGTGATGTGCAAACTCTTATTGGAAACCCACTATAATTACTGAAACATAAATGAAAAGTAGTAAAGCAGAAAAGGAGGAACCGAAAAAACAAACTGTCGCTATCGGTCTTTTTGGCAATCTGTCACCACTAGTATCTATCGGATTGGTGACACACCACCACTCATAACGATGATTTGCCATCAAACGGATTTTATGTAATACTTAACGGTATTGATATATAGTTTAGTCCTACACCACAGTTAAGCATACATACATGAGAGAAACTGGATTATTGATATTATTTTGTGTAACCCATAACCAGTGCTGCTATGTTAAAAGATGTTTACCTGAAGATCCTGTTTATTCCTGCATTGGGCATTACACTGCCCCTACTATCGGGTGTTGTCCATTTTAACGACTATGCGCCCCCACTCATTCTGCTGATCACACTTTACTTTATACTTACTTCTTTTATTATCTGGTATGGCTGTAACTGGATACACCGAAAAATAAGGGCCTTTTATCCCCTATTCTCTCATTTTGCAAGAAGAATGCTGGCTATTGCTTTTGGCTGTACCCTATACGGGGCTTGTGTGGGCTGTTTATCTGCTCTTGGCTGGTTGCATCTTTCAAAAGAAATATTTGATTGGAGAAGCGTAATGCATTTTGTCCTGGCTTGTGCCACGGTAGTGATCGTATTTACGTTGGTATATGAAATACTTTTCCTCACCAAAGAAAGAGAAGAGGATATTAAAACGGTAGACCTGCTGGACCGGGAACGTTCTCAAGCCGAATTGCATGCCCTGCAAAATGAAATGGATCCCCACTTCCTTTTCAATGCACTAAATACATTAAATCATCTGATCCTTCATAACCCTGCACAGGCTCATCTGTATAATAACAAGCTGGCACAGGTCTACAAATATTTCCTGATCAACAAGAACAAAGAACTGATCCCCCTGCCAGACGAGCTGGACTTTATCGATACTTATTTTTTCCTTCTACAACTCCGGTATGATAAAAAGCTGCAATTGGAGATACAATTGGATACCGAATACCCTGCCCGCATAAAAATTCCGCCCTGCTCTTTACAGATCTTGCTGGAAAATGCGATCAAGCACAATTCATTCAGTGATGAGGAACCATTACGGATCGTGATCATGATCAGCGGTCAGTATATCAACGTGGTGAATAGAGTAAAACCAAAACCTTATATCATTGACTCCACCAAGATCGGGTTGAACAACCTGAACTGCCGGTATAAACTGCTTTTTAATAAAAATATTATCATCACTCCCGGTAAAGAAAATTTTACTGTCAAACTTCCCGTTATCCGATGAATAGTAGTAAACCTTAAACCTGTTAGCCATGTTAAACGCCATTATCATTGAAGATGAAAAACCTGCCCGGGAATTATTGGTGCAGACACTGACCGAAGCGGGAAATGATATCCACATAGATGCTATTCTTTCTTCTGTAAAGGAAAGCAAAGAATACCTGGCCACCGATCCGAGGGCTGACATTATTTTCAGTGATGTACAGCTGACTGATGGCTATTCATTTGAAATCTTTAAGAACAGAGCTACCCGGATTCCTGTCATCTTCATCACCGGGTATAACGAATATATGATGAACGCTTTTTCCTGTAACGGTATTGACTACCTGTTAAAACCTGTTAGCAAGACTGATATCCAACATGCTTTATTTAAGTACCATATGCTCGAAAAACATTTTGCAGGACACGATGATAAACTCTACAACCTGATCCGGCATACTGGAAACCCGGAAAAAAACCAGGTTGGTGGTCCGCCGCGGCCTGGAACATATTGCATTGAAACTGGAGGAGGTGGCTTTGCTTTACACCATGAACAAGCTGGTCTACGTAATCGATCGCTCCGGTAAAAAATATATCGGCGATAAGAACCTTGGAGAAATGGAAGAGCAATTGGATGAGAATATGTTTTTCCGTGCCAATCGCCAATACATTATCAACATCGAATACATCAAGGGATTTAAACCTTACGAAAAAGTAAAGCTATTGGTGGATATGAGCCTTCCCGAGTTAGGTCATCCCATTATAATCAGCCAGGAGAATGCCCCGCAATTCAGGGAATGGATGTTCAATGCCTGAAGTTGGAAGCGGTGTCTGCATGCGCCGGTTAGGAGAGCTCCTGGCATATCGGATCAAAGTCCAATTGGCTTTAGTAGATCAGTATATTATTTAGCATCTGCAATTATTGGTAATTTAATTTCCACGGTTTTAACTCCTAACTTTCCAAAAATTCCATTTGCATCCCATTGAATAGATTCATAAATGAGTGGCGTTACTATTTTACCATTGTGGTCTACAATACCGTACTTATTGCTGGAGACAGCTTGAGCATACCCTTTCCAAAACAATAAGGGTCGATCATACTTTAAGGAAACAATGATTATGCCTTTTGCATTTATGCAACCCCATTTACCATTCAACTTCACATCGATCAGCTTATCAGTTCCTGTACCAAAAAGAGAGGCCATATCATATATAAAGGGTATTACAGTTACTCCCTTAAAATCAATAAAACCGTACTTATCCGTTTTCTTTACAGCCAACAAATTCGCCGCAATAGCAACATGAAAAAAGCTGGTATACCTGGCAGGTATGATCATTTTCCCTTTCCTGTCAACAAAGCCCCAATAGAGTCCTGATTGTACTGCACCCAATCCTTTTTTAAATGGCAGGGTCACATCGTATATCGCAGGTACTATCATTGTTCCTCCCTCATCCTGGAAACCCCATTTCCCATTTATCTTCACACATGCCAGCCCTTCATGAAATGCTAAATCCGGATCTTTTTCTGCTACTTTTTCTGGTTCGGACTTAGCGAACCTATTTAATTCTTTGCTCACGCCATTCTCTGTCACAGTTGCTTTCCCGTTCTTAAATGCTCCCGCAGAGGAGAACGTAAACTCAAATATCGTACTGCCATATTCGTTGATATATCCCCAATGGCCATCTTTTTTAACCGCAGCGAGCCCTTCAGAAAAATTATCTGCATCAGTATAGCTCAATGGAATTACTTCAACACCATTCCCGTCTACAAAGCCGTACCGGCTGCCCTTTACCACTTTCTCCCGATTCCCGTATAAATTGCCTGTCCAGTCATATTTTGTTTCAGCAAGCTGAAGTTTTGTTTTGGTGGCTGTTGTCGTTCCTGGAGAAGTGGTAGGCGATTTTGTGGGAGCTATATAACCAGGGCCCGGTTTATATTCATACTTCAGGCGCCCGTCCTTGTTTGTTTTCCATCCGGATTGGGCTGTTACACGCAAGCATACCAGTAAACAAAATATGAAAAGAATCAGGCCTTTATTTAAAAGAGAGGTCACAAGAGGTTGTCCCATTTTGATCTTTATTAGTTAGTAAGAATAACAAGGTAACCTATTATCCTACAATATGACTATTGATACTGGCTGTCATACAACTTCTGACCCATAGCTACCGGCAAAAGACTAATGACTAACGTCTTTCCTACACCACCATCAAACTACATCCCCGCAGATCGCTGCCATCCATCCTGCCCATCACTTCAAAACTACCATCAGCATACAGTCTCCCTACATCATCTGTTGCAATAAAGGAGCAGGAATAGATGTTTGCCAGATCAATGATGTTGAGGGCTCCGGAATAAGTTGGGAGTTTGGAGCTATGAGTTCGGAATCGCTGTTTCTGACTTCCGCCTCGCGACCCAAGACTCATGACTGACAAAGGATCTTCTTCATCTCTAACCAGCACCTTCATCCAGGGTGGGCAGGAATAAATCCCATCTTCTTTGGAATAAGCCTGTGACAAAAGTTCGGTCATTCCATATTCAGAATGTATGGATGAAGTGTGAAACGCTTTGCTGAGTATAACATGCAGCTCATGTCTTATCAATTCTTCTCGTCTGCCTTTCATACCGCCGGTTTCCATGATGGTAATTTGTTGCAAAGGCTGGGGAAATTTTTCCGCCAGGTCAAGTAATGCAAATGTTACCCCGATCAATAATGTCTTTTGCTTCCTTTTATTTAATTCACGTAATAAAACTGATAATTGCTCGTATTGGTCAAGGTAAAATCCACTTTGCGGATGCCCACTTAACCGGATCAATTGATCAACCATATGAACCAATGATGAATTTTTTCGTTCCAGGTAGGAAGGGAGTAGCCCGATTATACACCATTCGTCTATTGGACCATAAAAAAGTTCAAATCCCTTTTGGCTACTTTCTTCATATACTGCCAGGTCTTTTACAAAATGCCTGCTAATGACAGTTCCAGTAGTGCTGCTACTTTCAAAAATAGCAGCCGGCTTAAATTCAGTTGTTTGAACCACGTGGGATTTAAAGAAACGAACAGGCAAAAAAGGTATCTGCCAAACGGAATGGACCGAAGCCGCAGTAACACCCAGCGCCTGCAAAAAAGCACTGTAAACCGGGCAATTCTCAGCCTGGAAACTAAAGATATTTAACGCCAATGCCTCAAAGCCCTCATCCTTGACCCCAAAAACTTTATGATTCCATTGTTCCTGCATGGCTGGTTTATGTGGTAAAAATTGTAAATTTGTTCTCACTCAAATCGCACCAATGAAACTCAGCTTGTTTATACTCTCAGTCTTAGTGGTAATAACGATTGCCTGTAACAAAGATAAGTTCCTGACAAAACCTACCATCAAGATCAAATCTATCAACCAGGATTTCATACCATTGAATGGAACTTTATTCTTCACGCTGGAATGTACCGACAAGGAGGGTGACGTTCAGGATTCTGTCATCATTATTAAGAAAAGGCTGAACAAGCGGGTTGTAGCGACGATTCGGGATACCATCCGGTTCCCCTTCCCGGTATTTCCAAAGAATACCCGAACGGAGATACAGGTAACATTGGAATATCAAAACATCTTGTCCGCTCAAAATCCTCCATTTATTCCAGGTTCCATGCCGCTCCAACGAGAATTGGATACACTTATTCTCCGGATGGCTGTGCGTGACAAAGCGGGTAATACCAGTGACACGATCGAATCGCCGGTGATCCGTGTATTCAGGCAGTAAACATGTGCCGCGGAAAAACAGGATCGCAAAATGGTGAAAAAATTTTTCCATTTTTTTATTTACAGTAATCTTTTCATTGCTGCCTGTGCTGTTGCGATGGTGGATCAGACCTACCGCTTCCTTCTTGACACCCGGCCAAATATTTTTTTCCTGTTTTTTGTTTTATTTTCCACCATCTGTAGTTACAGCTTTCACTGGTACCTTACCGGTTATTCGGTAATTCCATCTGCTCGTATACAATGGAAAGAAAAGAACAGGAAGACACATGTCATACTTTTTTTTGTGGGTCTTGCCGGGTCGGGTATTTTCTTCCTTTACTTGCTTCCGTATTGGTATTGGCTACTTCTTTCTGCTATAATGACCTTTCTTTACTCCGCTCCAAAAATCCCGCATCCTTTATTCAGATCACTCCGGAAAATCGCCTGGGGCAAAACAATTTTCCTGGCATTGGTATGGATGCATGTAACGACGGTGTTGCCTATTATTATTTCAGGGCAACCCTGGCAAAATGATTTTATCCTGTTTGTCCTGAGCCGCTTTTTCCTGATTTATTCTATTTGCATCTTATTTGATTATCGCGACCGGCAGGATGACAAAGCCGATGGTGTGCGTAGTCTTGTTACCTATTTAAATGAACAGGGAATTTTTATCTTGTTCAGTTTTTCGATACTTTCTTTTATAATCTCAACTATTCTCTTATACAGATATGAGTATAGCATTTCATCTGTCACTATTCTTTTGATCCCCGGCATTATCACAGCGTGTTTATATTTTTATGCCAAAAGAAATTTTTCTGATATTTTTTATTATTTCATACTGGATGGCCTAATGGCATTTTCCGCTTTCCTACTGCTAATACGTCACATTTGGCTATTTTTGCAAACCTAAATAACCATGTAATATGGCAAAAGCAGTTAAGGCCCGTCTGACCGGTTCGTCCGGGCGGGCGAAAAAATCGTTTATTTCTGACCATGCCTATGAATTTTTCAAAGCATATATCAATAATGCATCTCCCGTTGGTTTTGAGACCTGGGGACAGAAACTATGGATCGAATACCTGAAGCCTTATGTTGATTCTTATTATGTGGATCCTTATGGTACAGCGGTGGGCATTATTGATGCCGATAACAAATTCAGGGTAGTAATAGAAGCCCATGCCGATGAGATAAGCTGGTTTGTGAACTATGTTACTCCGGAGGGGCTGATCTATTTAAAGAGAAATGGGGGGGTGGATCACCAGACCGCTCCTGCTTCACGGGTGATCATTCATGGAAAAAAAGGACCGGTAAAAGCTGTCTTCGGCTGGCCGGCCATTCATACCCGGATCGGTACTCCCGATCAAAAAGAACCAATCCCCAGGGCAGATAATTTATGGCTGGATTGCGGAGCCCGTAATAAAAAAGAAGTAGAAGCCCTGGGCGTTCATATCGGGGCCGTGGTCACTTATCAGGACGGCTTTGATGAACTCGCCAATAACAATTATATCGGCCGGGCTTTTGATAACCGTATCGGCGGATTTATGATTGCAGAAGTAGCCAGGATGTTGAAAGAAAATAAAAAGAAACTTCCTTTTGGACTGTATGTAGTGAATGCCGTTCAAGAGGAGATTGGTTTACGTGGAGCTGAAATGATAGCCCGGCGGATTAAGCCGGATATTGCAATCATTACAGACGTAACCCATGACACTACCACCCCGATGATCAGCAAGAATATCGAAGGTGATGTCAGCACCGGGAAAGGGCCTTCTCTTTCTTATGCCCCGGCCGTGCACAATAAACTATTGGCGTTGGTAGAGAAAGTAGCAGCTGATAAAAAAATTCCCGTGCAATGGAGAGCCCTGAGCCGCAGTACCGGCACAGACACTGATTCTTTTGCTTATTCCAATGATGGTTGTCCTTCCGTACTTATTTCCATACCCCTTCGTTACATGCATACTACGGTTGAAATGCTCCATCGTGATGATATAGAAAATACCATCCTACTGATGTATGAAACATTGCTAACTTTATCACCAAAAACCGATCTCAAATACCTGTAATGGTTCAGTATGCATTATATATCGATCCAGGCAGTGGCAGCTATCTTGTTCAGATAATTGCCGCTGCTGTATTAGGAGTGACTTTCTTCTTTCGCAATATCCGGATGTATATTAAATCCCTTTTTACCAGGACCCCCAAAAAGCCTGAGGATAATCCGCCAGCCTGATGCCAGCTACTATCATTCACCATCCCTCTTCCTACCGGGACCCGTCAGGATTTGTATTTAGGAAAAGTGGAATAGTATATAGACAGGTAAATAAAGTATTCCAGGAACATTTTGATCTCTTTATTTCCAGTGGTTGTTATGAACAATTGCAACAAAAGGGATGGCTGATCCCGCATGAGAACATTAAAGAAAATATTTCAGGTAATGATCAGTGGTATGCTACCTTACAACCTGAGCCCATCGCCTTTATTTCCTACCCTTACGAATGGAGTTTTGACATGCTGAAAGATGCAGCACTGCTAACTCTTGCTATCATGAAACAATCTCTTGCCTTTGGCATGATCCTCAAGGATGCTACGCCCTACAATATTCAATGGCATAACGGCAAGCTGATATTCATTGACACCCTTTCTTTTGAAAAATACGATGAAACGATGCCGTGGATAGCCTACCGGCAGTTTTGCGAAAATTTTTTATCCCCGCTTTTGCTGGCGCATCATACACGTATGCCATTGCAGGAAATGTTGCTGGCCTATAGCGATGGTATTCCTCTCGCATTGACACAGGCCTTATTGCCCTGGCAAACCCGATTCTCCGTTCATACTTATCTCCACATCCACCTTCATGCGAAATATAGTCTGAAACCTCCATCTCAACCCGGAAAAAAGGCTGTGTTCTCAAGGCAGAAGTTGCTGAACCTCGTGGCAAGTCTTGAAGTACTGATCACAAAATTGAAACTACCGGAAAACAAAAGCACCTGGTCCGGCTATTACGAGGAAGCTTCCCAGCGGACAGATTACCTGGAGCAAAAAAAGAAGATCATTCAATCCTGGCTTGAAAAAATAAGTCCCGTCACTACCGCTGCGGACCTGGGGGCCAATAAAGGTGAGTTTTCAAAACTAACTGCAGCAAAAAATATACAGACCATTGCTGCCGATTTTGATGCCCATTGTATAAATGTTTTATACAATGAAATAAAAGAAAGGGGTGAGAAGCACATTCTACCGCTTATTCTTGATCTCTCCAAACCATCCCCAGCTATTGGAGTGAATAACGAAGAAAGGGATTCCTTTGTTGAACGTACCCATGCCGACCTGGTTTTGGCGCTGGCATTGATCCATCATCTCGCCATTGGTAAAAATATTCCACTGGAAAAAATAGCTGAACTTTTTCAACGGATCTGCCATTTTCTCATTATTGAATTTGTTCCCAAAAGCGATGAAAAAATCCGGCTGATGCTGGCAGGAAAAAAAGATATTTATACCCAATACAACGAAGCCAACTTTACAATAGCATTTCAGCGCTATTTTACCATATTAGAAAAAGAAACCATTACTACCACAGGACGTAACATATACCTGATGAAAAAGAATGACGCATAGCTTACTCCATATAATTCGGGCCAAACCAATTTTTCTCTATTTGCTTCCCCCCTTTTTTGTACTTCATGGTTTTACGGAGAACTATGATTTTGTCCCTGCTAAAGAAGCTTTGTTGTTGACTGGTGTCTATCTCGGATTTTCCCTATTGTTATCCCTTTTGTTGTGGCTATTATACCGGAATTTTACGAAAGCTAACCTGGCGGCACTTTATATCATGTCCTTTCATTTCTTTTTTGGCAGCGTCCATGATGGGCTAAAAAGAATATTCCCAAGTTCCTTCATCACTAAATACACCTTTATTTTACCGGCAGCTGTGGTTTTGTTTATTCTTGTACTTATCCTGTTAAAAAAACGAAAGGCACCATTACAACTCACGTATTATCTCAATATTCTTTTGTTGGTGCTGTTACTGGCTGATACGATTGTATTATCCGGTAAAATACTGAAGAAAAAAAAAACAGCCTATTCAGTACCGGATGGTTTTACTGCCTGCAAAAATTGTCCTAATCCGGATATCTATTTCATCCTGGCTGATGAATATGCCGGAAATACCGAGTTAAAAGACCTTTTCCAATTTGATAACAAAGTTTTTCTAGACCAGCTAGCCTCCCGCAATTTTCATACGATCCGGGAGAGCCAGAGTAACTATAACTATACTCCTTTTTCTGTCGCTTCCATCCTAAATATGGATTATCTTGACTTGAAAGGAAAAGACCGCACTAAACCCGACCTGGCCTATTGCTATGAGGCCATCCGTGACAATAAATTGCTACAGTTTCTCAAGTCGCATACTTATACTTTTTACAATTATTCGGTTTTCGATTTCGAAGGTCAGCCTGCCCAAACTAGCGCAACTTTTCTTCCTGTCAAAACAAGGCTTATCACTGCACAAACTTTTCTGAGTCGTTTTGACAAAGAGATCCGTTTTAATTTCGTACACCGGTGGAAATCGAAAAAGAACCAGGAAATCCTTACTTATGCCAATAAACATAATAACGAAAATATCTATGATCTGACCTGGAAACTAGCAGAAAAGAAAACGTCTTCGCCAAAATTTGTGTATGCCCATTTAATGATGCCCCACTATCCCTATTATTTTGACAAAACTGGGAAGGAGTACCCGTTTGAAAAACTGCAGGAAGATAACCAGGTAAATAAGGCAGACTATATTGAATACCTTCAATACAGCAATAAAAAATTATTGGAGCTGGTTGATCATATTCTGTTGACTTCCTCCTTACCCCCTATTATCGTGCTGATGGGAGATCATGGTTTCCGGCATTTCAGGCAGCCGGTCGGGCCAAAATATTATTTTCTGAACCTATCCACCATTCACCTGCCATCAAAGAACTATTCAGGTTTTAACGACAGTCTTACAGCCGTCAATTTATTCCGTACCATTTTGAATACTGATTTTGGTCAGCGGTTACCCTACCTGAAAGATTCAACCAGCTATCTGCAGGATTGATAAAACGAATGTTTGAACTGCATAGTACCATAGACTCTCGCCTAGTTACCCTATGTATTTACTAATTGTTCCCTGCTTCTTTGTGGTTCATCTTTATGAAAATGTAAGTAGAAGAACTGAGCCAAATTTCATGATTAATCAAATTTGTTTCCGGAGTATTATCGGCTATTTTTGTATTGTATGTTCAACCCAAAAAAAATATTGATACTAGCCCCCCATACCGATGATGGTGAACTGGGTTGCGGGGGCAGCATGGCAAAGTTTTGCGCTGAAGGCAAAGACGTGTATTACGCTGCCTTTTGTCTTTGCTCGAAATCATTGCCTGAATCTCTCCCAGCCAATACATTAGAACTGGAATGCCGGAAAGCAACCGCTGTGCTGGGTATTCCTCCTGCTAATCTTATTTTGTTTAACTATGAAGTAAGAAACCTGCCCAAATTCAGGCAACAAATATTAGAAGAACTGCTGCAATTAAATACCAGTATAAACCCTGACCTGGTGCTGCTTCCTGCTGCCTCTGATATTCACCAGGATCACCAGGTCATTCACCAGGAAGGCATGCGGGCCTTTAAGAATGTAACGTTTGCCGGTTATGAATTGCCCTGGAATAATTACAGCTTCCACACTAATTTTTTTATCCGGTTGTCAGACGCAGAATTAAATAAAAAAATTGACTCCTTGCGATCTTACCAATCCCAATCCCACCGCAACTATATGCAGGAAGATTTTACCCGCTCACTGGCCCGCGTAAGAGGCGTGCAGGCGAATGCTAACTATGCCGAGGTTTTTGAAATTTATAAGTGGATCGTGTAGATAGATCACCAATCAATCCGTTCGCCAAATTTTCCTAAACCAAAATAATCATTCAATTTCATATTTAATCCAAGCTGGTTGTAAGCTGTATTACCCTGGTAATAAGCCCGGGCATAACGGATCTGTAGTTTGCCCAGCAATACTCCGGCACCCAGTGAAAAGCCATTCAATCCATTGGCAGCATTTCCAATACTCAATTCTCGTCTTCGCAAAAAATTATAACCAGCCATTACCTCCACCCTGTCTCCTGCATACACCGTTGTTGCCAATACAAAATGATTGACCAGCTTACCCAATAAGAATTTTCGCGCCGCATCCCGTGGATTATTGCCGGCATTATCAAAACCATTCTCATTATTAAAACTGGTGTCATTATACCTGATATCAAACTGGTGGATACGTTGTGCGGTTAACGAAAAACTGAAGGGAGCGGTCGCCAAATATTTTGTCAACCCGATCTGCAGATCAAAAGGGAGATCATCCGGATCGGTGCCCTTGTATTTCTTTAATTGGATACCCATATTTTTTGCTACCAGGGAAGCAGAAAAAAATTTGGAAGAATCATAAAACAAAACGCCAACATCCAATGCAATGCCATTGGAATGGTACTGTCCATAATTGGAGCTGATGAATTTCAACGTACCGCCATAATTCCATTTGTCCTGGTAACTTCTGGAAGCTGAGAACTGCATCACCCAATCCGTTGGTCTGAACTTACCCAAAATATTTCCCGAAGCATCCGTTTCTGCAGTGCGACCATAGTCAAAATAATTCAGCCCCCATGAAAAATTTGTATTTAGTTGCTGATGGTGATACCCTAGTGACAAATGATAGACTTTGATGCCTCCATAAAAGTCATTGAAAACCGCATTCATTTGTGTGTGCATGGACGGCTTTAGCAAAGCAGGATTATTAAACGCCAACCCCACATCGTTGGAAGGTTGGGAAATATTTACGCCACCTAAGGATGTTAATTGCGGGGTATTGGACAGTTTGATAAAATTAAAAACAGAGTTGCCACCCAATGTTTGCGCAGGAATGCGGGAAACGATGAGCAATAACAATATTGTGAGACGCCAATACAATTGTTGACGAAAATAAGCTATTTCTCTGCGCAGGTAATTAGTTCGTTTGCAATAAAATAAACCTTCTTTACTTTTTTGTTGGTAAAAAGTAACAAAAAGCCGAACCAGTTTCCTGCCTGGCGACAGGCAGGGATGCGCAAGAATTATTCTCCTGGGAATTTTCTTTTGACAAACCGGCGACTGAAAATTCTCTCGCCTGGGAAATAATTTGAAGACTCCGCTGCCTGCTATGGCGAGATACCAAGGCGCTCGATTTTTCGCCGGGATGAATTCTTCTCAATTCAGCGTCTGTGATGTCGAAAAATATGCTCGGGGAAAGTTTTTTAATGGTAGACTCTATTTTCGAAATTCTGACCAGCGAAATGTCTTACACAGTTTTAAAATCAGAGTGTCCAAACGCCTCTTTTTCGACGTCACGAAATGTTAAGGTGAACGAAAGACTCGCCGGCGAAAAAGCAAACGTTACCATGAGCCAACCATAACACGCAGCGGAGTATTGCATTCAAAACCTTTACAAAACCATACCTTCTCAATGACCAATCGTAAAAGAAAAATTTCGCATAGCCAACCCTTGCATATCGATCCCTCTTGATTTTTTTGTTACTTTTTTTCAAGAAAAAAAGTAAGGAAAGAATGCAAGATGCTGAGGCGCTCGATTTTTCCCGAGGTTAACTTCTTTTCAATTCAATATTCTGGGAACTGAGTGACTTTCCAACGGCCTTTTTTTCGGCTGAACCAACATTTCACTTTATACTACGCTTATGCCGAAAAAGCATGCGAATTTTTCAGCTAGCCAAAGCATGAGGCGAACTCTTTGTGTTAAGGCCCTGGCACCATTAGGGTTTCCCGCGCCGGTTCGTTGTAGGAGGTAACTATATACCTGTTAATACAAAAAGGTGGAAAAAAATGATATAAGTATCATCAAACCAAAGCCAATTCCAGCACTTGCCCCATCGTCTTCACATAATGGAATTTAATCCCTTTGATAAACGCTGCTTCTATCTCCTGTACATCTTTTTCATTCTGCCAGCAGAGAATGATCTCTTTCAACCCCGCTCTTTTTGCAGCCAATACTTTTTCTTTGATCCCACCCACTGGCAGCACTTGTCCCCGTAACGTAATTTCGCCCGTCATTGCTAAAAAAGGCTTCACTCTTTTACCTGTTAATGCAGACGCTATAGCCGACATCATCGTTACACCGGCACTGGGACCATCTTTTGGCACCGCACCTTCCGGTACATGGATATGGATATTTTTCTTTTCAAACAGTGAGGCATCTAATTTATATTTGGCCGCATTAGATTGCAGATAGGTCAATGCAGTACTGGCACTTTCTTTCATCACATTTCCTAAATTGCCTGTCAATCGCAATTCACCTTTGCCATCGCTTAAACTTGTTTCGATAAATAAAATATCTCCGCCAACATAGGTCCAGGCAAGACCCACCGCTACACCCGCCATATTCGCAGTTTTATAAAGGTCATTGCTGTACTTTGGCTTACCAAGTATTTTCTCAATATCATCCGCGGTCAGCGATGATTTCAGCTTTCCTTTCAATACCAGTTGCCGGGCCTGGTAGCGCATGATGGAAGCCAGCTGGCGATCGAGCTCCCGTACGCCACTTTCCCTGGTATAATCCTGTATCACTTTCTCCAGCACCTTATCGGTCATTTTAAAGTGGGTACTTTTCAATCCATGTAATTCCTTTTGCTTCGGGAATAAATGTCTTTTTGCAATCTCAATTTTTTCTTCCACTGCATATCCGCTCAGTTCAACTACTTCGAGCCGGTCGCGCAAGGCAGGTTGTATATTCTGTAGGTTATTGGCTGTCGCAATAAAAAGTACTTTACTCAGATCATATTCGGATTCAAGGTAATTGTCATAGAAGGTGTGATTCTGTTCGGGGTCAAGAACCTCCAATAAAGCAGAGGAAGGATCGCCCCGAAAATCATTCCCTACCTTATCAATCTCGTCGAGTATCATCACCGGGTTGGATGATTTTACTTTACGGATGGATTGCAGAATCCGGCCTGGCATTGCACCGATATATGTTTTGCGATGACCTCTTATTTCACTTTCATCGTGCATACCCCCCAGGCTCTGGCGTACATATTTTCGGCCAATAGCATTTGCAATACTCCTTCCCAACGATGTTTTACCAATACCGGGAGGACCTACAAAACAAAGTATCGGGCTTTTCATATCGCCTTTTAACTTTAGGACAGCGAGGTATTCCAAAATTCTTTCTTTGATCTTATGCATACCATAGTGATCAATATCCAACGTCTTCTTTGCTTTCTTCAGATCGTAATGATCTTCTGTATATGTTTCCCAGGGGAGGTCCAGCATTAAGTCGAGGTGATTATACACCACTGAAAAATCGGGAGTGCTGGGATGCATCCTTTCCAATTTCTCGATGCCTTTTTTAAACATGTCCTTGGCAGAAGCCGGCCATTTTTTAGTTTCTGCTTTTTTCTGCATTTCTTTTATTTCCTGCAGGTTACTGTCTCCACCCAGCTCTTCTTTTATACTCTTCATCTGCTGTTGCAGAAAGTACTCCCGTTGCTGCTTATCTAATTCCGTTCTTGTTTTAGTTGTGACTTTGTTCTTCAACTCCACAAATTGCAATTCCTTTTGCAGCAATTGCATCAACAGATCGGCCCGTTGACGGATCTGGTTCAATTCCAGCAACCGCTGTTTATCTTTTATGTCAGTATTCAGGTTGCTGGAAACAAAATGAATTAAAAAAGAAGGATTCTCGATATTTCGTAAAATAATCGATGCTTCAGTTGGGATGTTAGGGGAAAGTTGTACAATATCCGCCGCAAGGTCCTTGATATTAGCAATGTAGGCATTAAAGTCCTCATCATTAGGGGATTCTTCCTCGTCAAGCTTTTTGATCTTTGCTTTGAAATATGGATCTTCTTTAAAAACCTTTTCGATCAAAAAACGGCTCTTGCCCTGGATAATGATAGTGGTCCCTCCATCCGGCATTTTGATAAGCTTTACGATCTTGGCCACGGTTCCGATACTCTCCAGGTCATTTACAGCAGGATCTTCGACATTACTGTCTTTTTGCGCCACTACTCCAATCAATTTGTCACCTTTATAAGCATCATTTACCGCCTTGATACTCTTATCACGTCCCACCGTAATAGGGAGCACCACCCCTGGAAACAGAACGGTATTTCTGAGTGGAAGCAGCGGTATTTCACCCGGAACTTCGATACTATCCATTTCTTCCTGGTCACTCTCGTTTAGTGGAATAATAGGGAGAAAATCCATCTCATCTTCTGTACGTAGTAAAAATTGTTCAATTTTCATAATCCAGTCTTCTTTAGTCAATATGTCATCCCGACCCCTGTTAAACAGGCCGGGCGTTAAAAGTATAAAGGGAAATCAGTATTGCCAAGATTCATGCCTGTCATCTAAAAACTGACAAAGCAGGTAGTTGAATTGTAACGTTTTGGCATAAAAAAATCCCCCGGTAAGCCAGGGGATTTTTTTATGAGGAGTAAGATTTCTATAAAGCTATTCCAACTGATAACTGAAATCCTTCGGTTTTCCACTCATCCTGGTTGTCTATATCATTGATATTACTTAATCCAACGACATAGCGGCCATTGATCCGGAACGCCCCGAGTTTCACCTGTACACCGCCCAGCATGGAAAAGTCTCCGTTCTTAAAGGCCTCGCCGCCGTTCTGTAACAGCGTCTTATTATTGCTCATCAGGATACCAAACTGCGGTCCTGCCTGCAGGGATAGAAAACTCCCGATTAATTTATAGTTTAGTAAAATAGGAATAGAGAGGTACTTGAGTTTTACTTTACTTTGAGCAGATGCATTAAAAACTCCCTGGTAGATATTTTTAAAATTGCTGTCTAACGTGGTAGAATACTGGTTGAAGAGAACTTCGGGCTGTAACACGAGTTTATCATTGAGTCGGATCTCCATAAAACCACCTAGATGATACCCGAACTTGTATTCATCCTCAAATGATTTTCCATCTACTTTGATAACATTGGTACCGGCTTTGGCGCCGATATGAAACTGGGCCATTACAGCCTGTGAGAATAGTACAAAAGCGGCCAGGGAAAGAAGTTTTGTTTTCATTTGTTTTAATTTTTTAGTTGTCATTCGGGCAATTCGATGTAGTTGTCATCCTGCACACGGTGTCTTGTGAAGGGCAGCACCACCGGGAAAAATTGACGTAAAAAAATTTCAAGTATAATGCCATTAATCTGTGCACTCTGTTAAATTTCCTTAACGACATCGCATAAGCAATCTCAAAAACAATTTAAACGCCCTTTTATTGTACAAAAAATGTTATTTTATTTTATGATTTAATAACGGTCCCGCTTACGGCAGGTCCTGTTCAGCTCCCTCAGAACATCCAGCCGAGATTGATTGAAAAGATAACGTTGAAATTATTAGTAGGAGCAGGAAAATAATAGTCCATGATAAACTGGGGCTGGACAAAAAATTTACCGATAGAGTATTCTCCCCGCAGAAACATAGTAAGCGAAAGGGGCTGAAAACGTATCTGGTCATCCAGGTAAATATATTCAGTGCTGTATAAAACATTTGTATTGTTCCTGATCACCGTCCCGTATGTACTGGAAGATTGGTTAAACCCAAATTTTTGTGTACCGCTCGTAAATGTTACCTGTGGTGTGAACCTGATATGATCTTTAAATGTAAAAATATCGAGCCAGTAAAAATCGTGACGGACAGAAGTCATCAGGGAAAGATCACTGACTGTTTCTTCGGTGTTGATATAGGTAAATCCTCTTCTGCGAAGCCGCAGATCCTGGATAAGGGATTCCCGTTCTGCATAGTCCGTCCGGCTACCCCAGCCATAGCTCATAGCGACCATTGGCCTTACCCACCATTTACGGTATGTAAAATAGGCATACAGTTCATTCTGTAAAGGAGTCGTATAAAACGGCAATGATTTTTTGGTGAAAAACTTTGTATAGGATACACCCGTTGCAAAATCCCTGTTCTTCAAATAATCAAACGAAGGTATTATCGCCTCCTGATACATATTCATATTGGTTCCATCATCAACAATAGAAGCGCTAGCGGTAATACCCACTCCGCTTTTGTGATAATATCCCAGCATAGGAGAATAGGTTAGTTTTCTTTTTGTTTCAATTAATGAACTGTTCTTTGTTTCAAAATTATAATAGCCTTTCCCCATTGACAAACTGGTCAGGAAATAACTATGTGGAGATAGTATTGAATCCATGAAAGCATCAAAATCCTGGAAGAGCTCATCGTAATTAAGTGTGGTGTCCAGTACTGGAATTTCTTTGACAGGTGTAATTACAGAATCAGCGGGGTTAACCTGCGAAAAGGCAGTGGCACCCAGCGTATTTAAAGCCAGAAGTATGCACCATTTTTTCAGCATCGGGCAATCGTATTCGGCATCACGAAGCGGTTTTAGGACTTAAAGGTCAAAAAAAAGTTTAATACTTTCGATTAAAACCATAAAATACAGGCAGTTGGACAAAACATTGGATTAAAAACTTCTAACTAAGTTCCAGAACGGTAATCTCGGGCAAGACTCCCACCCGTCCGGGATATCCAATAAAGCCAAAACCCCTGTTAACATATAACTTTTGAGCGGCTTTCTCGTATAAGCCCGCCCATTCCTTATAAATATATTGAACCGGACTCCACTTAAAACCCGCGATTTCTACGCCGAATTGCATGCCATGTGTGTGGCCGGACAGCATCAGGTCAATATCGGGGTAGTGATCAACCACTTCTGCTTTCCAATGTGAAGGATCATGACTCAATAAGATCTTAAAAGGATAAGCTTCAGAACCTGTATAGGCTTTTTTCAGGTCACCATATTTGTGAAACCGTGCTTTGGAACTCCAGTTTTCGATGCCAATGACCGCGATTTGACCTGTACCCTTTTCAAGTATGATATGCTCATTCATTAACAGCCGCCAGCCTAATGAGACATGAACCTGTTTCATTCGCTCCAAATTTGACTTCTTTTCTTCAATATTTTTCCAGTGTATATAATCCCCATAGTCATGATTACCTAAAACAGCATAAACTCCAAGCGGTGCCTTCAATTTGTCGAAAACATCCATGTAATCTTCCATTTCATCCGTCACGTTGTTAACCAAATCGCCGGTAAATAGTATCAGGTCCGGGTTCTCTTTCATGATCTTTGACACACCCCTTATCACCGCATTTTTATTGCCCAGGCTGCCAGCATGAATATCAGAGATATGTACAATCTTCAAACCCCTGAACGCAGCAGGGAGGTTATTATAGCTAAGTTTCACTCGCTTTACCTTATAACGATATTTATTGCCAAAACCATAAATCAATGATCCATACAAGGCGCCACCTACCAGCATTCCAGCCCAGCTAATAAGGGAGGAACGGGTGTTCCCCTCGCCCGCTGGCAGATTCCCTCCCTCTGTGTTGGAAGACAACTTAGTAACACCCCACTGCACCACACGCCGAATATCGTCTATAAGGAAAAAAAATGCAGCGACCAGTTTGGCAAAAAATAAACCGGCTATCATCGCAAAAATGGTGGTCCGGAAAAACCTGGCCTTTCTTTCAAAATGGAGATAAGGCAAAATTAACAGCACAGTGACGGCAGCAATAGACAGCACCCAGTAAATGACATAAATAATTGTTTTAATCCTGCCAGGAGCGGAATCAGAAACAACTTTAATTGCCTGGAAGAAATAGATGTCGAGCAGCACCATGAAACCAATGATCACCCACCAATAAGGAGTATTACGCATATATTATTCGTAAAATTAAGCGAGTAATCAGTAAGAGTATTGTTTTGCGTAACACTTATTTTTGGGGGCTTTGACTGGACTGCCGGCTTAAAAGCTGTTATAAACAGGCATACAACCCTTATTCAAATAGAATTGACCATTTCCGGATGAGTCGGTGGTATTAAATGGGCAAAACTTAATTTTGCGTTCTTGGATTCAGGAGGCAATTTTACCACTAACATTCATCACTATAAGGAATTCCCGGCAAGATGGCAAGAATAATCGGTGTAGCAAATCAAAAAGGAGGAGTTGGTAAAACAACCACCGCCATTAACCTGGCAGCAAGTTTTGCTGTGTTGGAATACAAAACGCTGTTGGTTGATGCAGACCCGCAGGCGAACAGTACTACCGGCTTGGGTTTCGACCTGCATAATGTAACCCAAAGTCTATATGACTGCATGGTAAATGAAGCCCGGGCGAAGGACCTTGTCTTGAAAACCGAGATACCTAATCTTGATCTTATTCCATCACATATTGACCTGGTAGGGGCCGAAATTGAAATGATCAACTATCCCAACCGGGAAATGGTGTTAAAAAATTTACTCGACGCAACCCGGGAGGATTATGATTTCATAGTGATCGACTGTTCCCCTTCTTTGGGGTTGATCACGGTTAATGCATTAACAGCAGCTGATTCAGTGGTGGTACCGGTACAATGCGAATTCTTTGCATTGGAGGGCTTGGGCAAATTACTAAACACAATTAAAATTGTTCAAAGCCGGTTGAATACGGCTTTGGTTATCGAAGGAATTCTTATGACCATGTATGATGGCCGTCTCCGGCTCTGTAACCAGGTGGTCAGCGAGGTAAGAAGACATTTTGAAGATATGGTATTCAACACCATCATCCATCGAAATGCACGACTGGCAGAAGCACCCAGCGCCGGAAAGCCCGTAATATTATATGATGCCAATAGTAAAGGCTCGATGAATTATCTTAATCTTGCAAAAGAAATTCTTCAGAAAAACGACATGACGAAAATTAAGAATGAGGAACGGATTCTTGAATTATGAACTGCGAGCTATCAGCTATGTGTGCGAGTAAATACACCCTTATATGAGAAATTTCCCACAACTATTGATCTGGCAAAAAGGGTTGCAGATAGTTGTTAAATCCATCCAGGTTGTTTCATCGTTTCCAAAAGAAGAGAAGTATGGTATTTCTTCGCAAATTACCAGGGCAGCAGTTTCGATTCCATCCAATATTGCGGAAGGATGCAGCCGAAACCAGCCAAAAAGATTTTAATGAATTCATGGAAATCTCTCTCGGTTCTTCTTTTGAATTGGAAACACAGTTACTGATCGCAGAAGCAGTTAACTTTGGCGAGAAAGAGAAAAGAGATGACCTATTAAAAGATATTAATGAAGAACAAAAGATGATTATGAGTTTCATGAGTAAATTAAAACTTTAGTTTATTGCTCGAAACTTGCATCTCATAACTCGCAGCTTTTCTATGACTACTCCCAAACAAAATAAAGAACTACTTGGCAAGGGTATCCGTTCCTTGTTGCAGAATATAGATGCCGATCTTAAGACCACCACTGGTTCTTTAAAATCAACGGTTATTGAGAACGCTACCGGAAGCAACCGCATTGCCATAAGTGAAATAGAGCCCAATCCGAAGCAGCCCCGGCGTGATTTTGATGAAAAAGCAATGCAGGAACTGGCGGAGTCCATTCGGTTACACGATATCATCCAGCCTGTAACTGTTTCAAAATTAGCTTCAGGAAAATACCGGCTTATTGCGGGCGAAAGAAGATGGCGGGCGGCAAAACTGGCTGGTATCAGTGAAATTCCGGCTTATGTACGCCAGGCCAATGATGCACAACTGCTCGAACTGGCATTGCTGGAGAATCTTCAGCGGGAAGATTTGAATGCGATGGAAGTTTCTCTTAGCTACAAGCGGATGATGGAAGAACTGGAATACACCCAGGAACAGGTAGCTGAAAGAATGGGCAAAGACAGGAGCACCGTTGCCAATTTTATCCGCTTATTAAAATTACCTCCCGATATTCAATTGGCAGTCCGTAATGGCGAATTAAGCATGGGTCACGCAAGGGCATTGATTAACGTGGACACTATAGATAAACAACTTTACATTTTTAACGAAATAAAAGACAAAGGTCTATCAGTGAGGCAGACCGAAGCGTTGGTCCGTAACCTCTATAAACAAGGTAGTGTTAAAAAATCTTCAAAAAACCAGTTAGCTCCCGCTTTCCAGCGAATAGAAGATAAATTAGCATCGCATTTCAGTACCCGGGTAAAAATCAGGCATAGCCGTAACGGCAGCGGACAGATCCTTATTGAATATTATTCGCAAGAAGAGTTGAATAAGATCCTCGGGCAATTAGATGCACCTCTTGATTAGTTTCAACTGAGCATTGAATATTGAATATTTGTTGCGAATGTTTAGTACTCCATGAACAACAAACAATGTTTAACAACGGCACTCTCACGATGATGTTTCTCCTGATATGAAAACGGTTTTTCTGATATTGTTCATTTCGTGCAGTCAGCTTGTAATGGCACAGGAGAAAAAATCCGACACCGCTTCAAAAGAAACTATACCCGTGGTGACCAAAAAAGTTTCGACCAACAGGTATGACTCTGCGACCAAAGCTCATAGCCCCAGGAAAGCGGCGATCCGTTCCGCTATTCTACCCGGTCTCGGTCAGATCTACAATAAAAAATATTGGAAGCTTCCTATTGTATATGGAGCATTAGGTACCTGTGCCGGGGTTTTCTTTTACAATCTTGGCAGTTATAAGGACACCAAATTTGCATACAGGGTAAAATATAATATGCGGGTGTTTCGAACTGATTCTGCATTATATTCCAGAATTAAGTCAAACTTGAAACCCTTAAGTGAAGAATCACTCCGTTTCAACCGCAACCTCTTTCGCCGGGATATTGATTATTCAGCTCTTGTATTCCTGCTACTCTGGGGACTAAATGTAGTAGATGCCTCCGTAGATGCACATCTCAAAAGTTTTGATGTGAGCCCTGATCTGAGTCTACAATTGAAACCGGGCCATAGTGAACTGGCAAATACCAATGGTATCAGCCTGGTGTTGAAGATTGGTAAATAATACTGCCACTCCGTAAATACCCAATTTTTTTCCTTTCTACCCGCACTGATAATGACCTCAATAAAGGACGCTAGTAATTACCAACTCGCTGTAAAAAGAGGCCGGTATTGTATGCGTTAACAGTTCTTCAATGCTAGTATACCAAACTGTGACCCGATACCATCATGGGTGTAGACATTTTTCTCCTGCCAGTGACGGTTTGACTTTTTAGTTCCTTTTCTTTGAAAGCAAATATGTAAAATTGAAACTGTTCCGTCCTGGGTATTAGAATTTTTAATCCTATATCTTTATATCATTAAATATTTTATATGCATATCGCCCTGATCGGCTATGGCAAAATGGGCAAAGCCATTGAAGAAGTAGCATTGCAAAGAGGCCATGAGATACTTATTAAAATTGACCAGCCAAATCTTCATGAGTTTACGAAAGAAAACCTCGCAAAAGCAGATGCGGCAATCGAATTTACCGGCCCGCATAGCGCTTATGACAATATAAAGACCTGCCTGGAATTTGGTGTACCCTTAGTGTGCGGTTCGACCGGCTGGACAGAGCGACTGGAAGAAATGAAAAAGCTTTGTGCCGACAAAAAGGGTTCTTTTATTTATTCAAGCAATTTCAGTGTGGGTGTAAATATTTTTTTTGAGGTAAATAAAAAACTTGCTTCTTTGATGGCCCCGCATAAAGAATATGAAGTGATATTGGAAGAAACACATCATACCCAAAAAAAAGATGCACCCAGCGGAACCGCCATCTCCCTGGCGGAACAAATTCTTGAGTCCGTAAAAAGAAAAAAGCAATGGGTCAATGAAATGAGTGATCATCCTGAGGATCTCGAGATCATTAGCCAACGGATAGATCCGGCCCCTGGTACCCACAGCATCCGGTATTCGTCGGTTATTGATAATATCGAGATCATACATACAGCACATAACAGGCATGGCTTTGCCACCGGGGCAGTGTTAGCGGCAGAGTTTATTAAGGATAAACACGGTTTTTTTAAAATGAATGATGTGTTGGGATTTTAGCGGGGATATTCATTTTATCGTCGACCTAAGGAATCACCATTATGGAAGATACAGTCCCATCCAAAACAGAGAAGATCTTAGATCTTGACTATTCGGAGAAAGATAAGATCTGGTTATCCGGGCAGAAGACCTTACGCAAACTGGTGGGCATACTTGGCGTTCTTTTACCGGTCTTGCTGTATATTTTCCTCCTGCTCGATACAGGATATACCAGTCCGTTGGACTCGATCAGCCATTATTATATGACAAGGGTCGCTCCTGTTTTTGTGATCATTGTAAGCCTGCTGGCCATTTTCTTATTGGTGTATAAAGGAAAATCGATTGCCGATTTTTATCTTTCTGCCGCCGCGGGTCTCTTTGCACTTTGCCTGATCCTGTTTCCCACCAATGATATAAGCGGCGACACTTCGGTCGCTGTTACAAACTTAAAGGACAGTGCTTTCCGGACAAGTTTTCATTATATCGCTGCCGCGATCTTCCTGCTTAGTCTCGCCGCGATCTCAATATTTATTTTTACCCGGTCGGATAAATCACCGGCCAGCAGGACCCCGCGAAAAAGAATGCGAAACCGGCTTTACCGGACCTGTGGTGTTATCATGGTCCTGGCCATACTCGTGATAGCTGCCGGCTTATTTGATATCATCCCGGAAGAAAGTTTTGCCAACTATAATCTAACGTTCTGGATGGAAACCATTGCGGTAGAAAGTTTCGGGCTCTCGTGGCTGGTGAAAGGCGAGCTGTTTCTACAGGATAAAAAAGGGAGAGCCAGGAAATAATTACAGAAACGGGTCTGGCATTTTGCAGGCGGTTCGTAGTGTCATTACATTAAAATTTATGAAACCCCACTCCTTCATTCCCGCTATCCGGATGACACTTTACTCACCTCTTTAAGCAATAAATAACCGGACTCAATTTATTTTAAAAAAAAATAAAAAATTTGCGTAACCAAATAGTTACACATATATTTGTAACCGATTGGTTACCTAAAAATATTTAACATGCGAAGAGATGTATTCCAGGCCATCGCCGATCCTACCCGCCGAGCAATCATCAACATGATCTCGCAGCAATCATTAAACCTGAATGCAGTAGCAGGAAACTTTGATATCAGCCGTCCCGCCATATCAAAGCATATAAAAATATTAACCGAATGTGGCCTTATTGTTATCAAACAAAAAGGAAGAGAACGGTATTGTGAAGCGAGACTACAAAAATTGAATGAAGTAGCTGGCTGGGTGGAGCAATACAAACAATTCTGGAACGCCAAACTAGATGCCCTCGAAAATTATCTTGCTGAAATTCTCACAGAGTCCCTCTTACAGCACCCTGCAGGTGGACAAACTAAAAAAAACGCAACCAATGTCAAACGTAAACGTAAAAAGGACTGACAAGGAGTTAACTATCTCCCGGCTCATCAATGCCCCAAGGGAGTTGGTATTTGAAGCCTGGACCGATCCCAAACATTTAGTGCATTGGTGGGGACCCGATGGCTTTACCATCACCAACCGCGAAATGGAAGTAAAAGCCGGAGGTGTCTGGAAGTTTTTGATGCAGGGTCCCGACGGCAGGGATTATCCCAACAAAATTATTTTTATTGAAGTAGTAAAGCCGGAAAAACTTGTATACAAACATTCGGACGATGAGGATACCGAACCCGTGAATTTTCATGTAACGGTAACTTTTGTGCAACAAGATGACCAAACCCTGCTCACTATGTATTCCATTTTTGAATCAGCAGGAGAACTGGACAGGTTAAACAGGGATTACAACGCTATCGAAGGCGGGCGGCAGCATGTGAACCGTTTGGCCGAATACTTGTTAAGTGTACAACAATAGTTATAAGTAAAAACTGCGAAAATGAAAAACCTGATTGTCGGCACAAGACCATTAAACACGGATATCGCCGCCCTTCTGCTGCGGGTATTACTTGGGGGATTATTTATCTGGCATGGCTGGTTGAAGATCGACATGTACGCTACCTACCAGCCAATGATGACTGATATTATCGGCATTGGTGCCAAACTTTCTTACGACCTGCTCATACTTGCCGAATTTGGTTGCGGAATTTTAGTGACACTGGGATTCCTCACCCGTCTTACTATATTGCCAATCCTGTTCAGCATGTGTATCGCATACTTTATCGCGCATAAAGCTGACTCCTTTGACAAAAAAGAACTTGTCTTTGTGTTCATTGTACTACCCGTCATCGTTTTTATAGTAGGAAGCGGTAAATACTCTTTGGATAATTTATTGTTTAAAAATAAAATCAAACAAGATGCCTAACGCAGCAATTATAACAGAAAAACTCTTAAATGCACCGGTTGAAAAAGTTTGGAACGCCATCACCAGCAAAGAAGAAATGGATAAATGGTATTTTAAAATTGCAGCCTTTAAACCAGAAGTTGGTTTTACTTTTCAATTCACAGGTGAAGGAAGAAAAGGAGAAATTTATATCCATCATTGTGAAATAATGGAAGTGATCCCGATGAAAAAACTAAGTTATAGCTGGCGGTATGAAGGACTCAAAGGAAATTCGCTGGTAACATTTGAATTATCGCCGGAAGGAGACAAAACTAGAATAAAACTTACCCACACCGGAGTGGATAGCTTTGTAACGGATAGTCCTGATTTTACCAAGGAAAGTTTCACCGAAGGATGGAATCATATTATTGGTATCTCGTTGCCAGAATACGTAGAAAAAAATAATTAACTATCCGCATAAGCCATTTCAGGTTCGAACCATAGGCAACTAGAATCATAGTTTATCGCATATCAGTCTATATGGTCTTCTCATTTGTGTACTATGTGACTATGTGGTTACCTTTTAAAGTTTAGATGTTGTGGTCATCTTCGTTGTATATAACGGCACCTAAAGGTAGATGGACAAGCTCTGCCGGTTCAATTGACATCGATGGGTGAGATTCAATTAACCATTGTCTGCTTATTATATTTATTCCTGTATTCGATCGGGTGTAAGACCGGTAACTTTCTTAAAAATGTTTCGGAATGCCTTGGCCTCGGTATAACCTACATCAAACATTACTTCATTGATGTTTTTCCGGCTTGTTTCAAAGCTTCTTTTCGCTGCTTCATTTTTACCCGTTGAATATATTCCACCACCGTATTGTTGGTAGCCTTTTTAAATCTTCTTTCAAAACTTCTCCTGCCCAGGACACACCAATCAGCAAGCTGATCGACTGATATCTTATTCTGGAAATTGGTAAAACTGGATCCGGCAAAAGTCTATGAGATAAAACCATTTTAAATAGCATTAATAAATCACATGCAATGACACAGATCATCTCGTACCTCACATTTAGCGGCAACTGTCGCGAAGCAATGAATTCTTATGCTACCTGCCTGGGAGGTTAATTAACGCTGCAAACGATCGGAGAATCATTGATGGCCGATAAATTACCACCGCAGATGAAAGAAAGTATACTGCATTCCACCCTGGCAAAAGATCAGCTGGTATTAATGGGTTCTGATATGTTTAGCGAAAAAGGATTGGTAAAAGGTAATCCCGTATCCCTGATGTTGAATTGCAACAGTGAAGAGGAAATAAGAACCTATTATAAAGATCTATCTGATGGTGGGAAATCCACACATCCACTAGAAATTACATTTTGCGGTGCATTATTTGGTAACCTGACGGATAAGTATGGTAATCACTGGATACTACATTTTGAAAAAAGCTCGAAAAAATAATTAGTTTTAGTGTAATCAAACTGCACCTTTATAAACATTCTAAACCAGGAATTCTTTATGGAAAAAGGAACTAAAATGTCTCCGCGAAAAACCATCGATGAATACATTAAGGGTTTTCCCGAAGATACCCGGGAGGTTTTAGAGAAACTTAGAATGACGATCAGGAAAGCCGCTCCTGGATCTGAAGAGGCGATCAGTTACGCAATACCCACTTTTATCTTAAAAGGAAACCTTGTTCATTTTGCTGGTTTTAAAAATCATGTCGGGTTTTATGCAACGCCAACAGGTCATAAGGCATTTAAAAAAGAGCTTTCTGTTTACAAAGAGGGAAAGGGATCTGTTCAATTCCCCCTTGACAAACAGCTGCCAGTAGGCTTGATTTCTAAAATTGTAAAATTCAGGGTAAAAGAAAACTTGGAAAGAGCCAAAGCAAAAATAAAAAAGAAATAAATCGTAGGTAAAATCGTTCGAGAAAAAGAATACAACATTTGCAAACCATAAAACTTAAATACATGGAAAAGATCAACTTCACCGTCAGCATCAATGCTCCCAAAGAAAAAGTATGGGCCGTTTTATGGGACGATGCCAGTTACAGAAAATGGACCAGTGCATTTCAGGAAGGATCCTATGCGGAATCCGATAATTGGAAAGAAGGCGGCAAAGTATTGTTCCTTGGTCCCGAACGCAGTGGGATGGTTTCAAAAGTAGCCGCTAATAAACCTAATGATTTCATGTCGTTCGAGCATCTCGGCATCGTAACCAAAGGGGTGGAAGACACTACCAGTGACGCGGTGAAAGCCTGGAGCGGTGCCTATGAGAACTATAGTTTAAAGGAAATCAATGGTGTCACTGAACTTACGATCGATATGGATATCAACGATGAATTTAAAGAAATGTTTACTGAAATGTGGCCAAGGGCACTGGATAAAGTGAAAGAACTGGCGGAAAAAAATTGAATGACATTAAAAATAAATACGATGCAAAAGATCACTCCCTTTTTATGGTTCGATGGCCAGGCTGAAGAAGCCATAATTCTTTATACCTCTTTGTTTAAAAATTCAAAGATCATTAACATTGCCTACTGGGGCGAGGGAAGTCCTTTTCCTAAAGACCAGGTAATGACCGGTACATTTGAGCTGGATGGATTACGATTTTATGCCTTTGATGCAGGTCCGCAATTTAAATTCACAGAAGCCATGTCCCTTTTTGTAAACTGCGAAACGCAGGAAGAAGTAGATCATTTCTGGAATAAGCTCACTGAAGACGGTGGACAGGAAAGCAGGTGTGGCTGGCTGAAAGACAAATTTGGTATTTCCTGGCAGATCATTCCCACCGCACTTATGGAATTGATGGGTGATAAAGACCAAGCAAAAGCAGGTAGAGTCATGCAGGCTATGATGACAATGAAAAAAATAATCATTGCCGACCTGGAGAAAGCCGCAGACGGAAAAGAGGAAATTAATTAATAAATACAACAAAGGATGGCATCAGTAAGCAATTACCTTAATTTTCCCGAAACACGGAGGAAGTTTTTTAAGTTTACAGATCAGTTGTTGGCGGGGAATTTGCAGCGTGAATTTTGGCAACAACATCACTATCAACCTGCAACTGGATACCAGGTGGAAACAAAAAAACTGTTTGATGCTTTATCTGACGGCGGTACCATAAGCATGGAATTGGAGGACACGTTCTGGGGTGATTATTTTGGAAGCTGCAGTGACAAGTTCGGCGTACAATGGATGTTCAATTGCACTGAAAAGCATGATCGCTATTTGGCAAGTTTTATAAAATAAATTATGCCTTCTACAACTACGGCCAAACAGTTTATTGAAAGATTAAAGGCTTTACAGTCAGATGTAGAGTTGAAAAAGATCCAGCGTTATTTTAAATCTGGTGAGGGGCAGTATGGTGAAGGCGACAAGTTTATGGGAGTTAAAATGGGTCAATTGTTTGCCCTGGCCATAGCGTTTGAAGAAATGCCCATTGCTGAGATCGAGAAATTACTGGAAAGTCCAATCCATGAAGTAAGAGCAGGAGCGGTCAGCATCATGGACAAAGCTTCCCGGAAGAAAAATATAACTGAAAGCCGCCGAAAAGAATTTTTTAACTTGTATATGCGGCGGCATGACAGGATCAATAACTGGGATCTTGTTGACCTCGGTTGTTTACACATGACGGGAAGTTACCTCTTTGACAAACCCCGTGCCATCCTGTATAAGCTTGCCCGTTCTAAAAACATTTGGGAACGCCGGACAGCCATTCTCAGCACCTGCTATTTCATCCGGCAGGGTGAGCTGACCGATACATTCAACATTGCAGAATTGTTGGTGAAAGATAAAGAAGACCTGATCCATAAAGCAACTGGTTGGATGTTGCGATTTGCCGGCGATAGAGACCCTAAAAAACTAATGTGGTTTTTAGATAAATATGCTGCCACTATGCCTCGCACCTTGCTACGATATTCCATTGAAAAACTAGGTAAAAAACAGCGTGAACATTATCTGCTGGCCGCAAAGAAAGTATGATCGTAAAAGCTGGATAAATAAATACAATCTAATTTTAAAGAAATTAAACAAATGGAACGCTACAAACCTGCAGGCTATAATTCTGTTTCACCTTACCTGGTAGTAAAAGGAGCGCAGAAAATGATCAATTTACTCCAGGAAATATTTAATGCTACGGAATTGAGAAGGTATGACAACCCGGATGGCACCATTATGCATGCAGAATTGCAACTGGATGATTCCGTAATAATGATCGCTGATTCATCGGATAAATATCCACCGAACCACCATTTGCTCCATATTTATGTTCCTGATGTTGATCTTTCCTTTGACAAAGCGTTGAAAGCAGGATGCCACGTTGAAGAGTCACCCAAACAACGGGATGGCGATCCTGACCGCAGAGGGTCCTTCAAAGATTTTTCTGGTAATGTATGGGCGATAGGTACCCAATTATAAGTAACAATCAATTCTCAATAAAAAAACGATAACAATGGATACAGCAAACAGCAACAGGATCAATACGCTTCTCGTGTTATATGACATGCATACCGATTATTTTGCGAGGGCTATAGAAGGGATCTCCAACGAGGATGCGCATAACCGGCTTAACACAAAAGCAAATCATATTGCCTGGATCACAGGTAGCCTGGTGCAGGAAAGATTTGAATTATTAAAAAGACTGGGTATTGATAAACAACATAAAACAAATGAGCTGTTCAATAATCACAAAGGTATCCAGGATACTATCACCTACCCTCCCCTGGAGGATTTTAGAGCAGATTGGGAAATCATCAGTCCGTTGTTGAGAGAAACGATGGTAACGCTAAAGGATGACAAGCTTGACAGCAAGTTCGAAATGATGCCGGGTATGACGATGAGTCATTTTGATCTTATTTCATTCATGATGTACCGGGAAGCTAATTGTATTGGCCAAATCGCATTATGGAGGAGGTTGTTAGGATACGACGCGATGAAGTATATGTAGGTCAATAATTCTAATTACTGTTTTAAATAACTATGTGAGGAAAGTAATTCTTGGTGTTGCTGTCAGCCTGGATGGGTTTATTGAAGGACCCAACGGCGAGTACGATTGGTGCCCGCCACCATCCCAAACTGAAATGGAAGCATTCATGAATAAGATCGATATTATTTTCATGGGAAGAAAAAGCTTTGAGATGATGGGCAGTGCTGCCTTTCCGGGGAAAGTATCTTATGTCTTTTCCAACTCATTGAAATCAGTGAAAGGTGCTACTATCATTAGCGGGGAAATTATAAAAGCGGTTAACGAGATCAAAAACCAGGAAGGTAAAGATATCTGGCTATTTGGAGGAGCCAGTTTGACCACCAGTTTTATCAATGAAGGCCTGGTGGACGAAATGTGGTTGGGGATCGTGCCGGTGATCCTCGGTGCGGGCAAGCCATTATTTCAAAATATCGACCAACGAACTTTTTTCAAATTTACAGAAGCTGTTGAAAAAACGGGGTACCTTTCTGTTGGGCTTAAATATGAGGCTCCTCCGCTAAAAAAACGATCTAAAAAATAACGGGGATTCTTACGCCAATGAAAATAATAGTATTCCGCAATACTCCACCCCCATCACAAAAGTCATTTTTAATGAAACCCTTCCCTCGCTGGCGAGATTATTAAGACCCCATTGTCGCAAACCACGTAGAAGATTCCGAACTTCGGGTAATGAAACAAAAGCTTGCCCACATTACATTGCTGGTAAATGACTATGATGAAGCAGTAGCATTCTACAAGGAAAAACTAAATTTTACATTGGTTGAAGATACAGCCCTGTCTGCAACAAAAAGATGGGTCCTGATCGCACCACCGGATTCAAATGGATGCCGGATCTTACTTGCAAAAGCTGCAAATGAGGAACAGGTAATAAGAGTGGGCAATCAAACAGGTGGTCGAGTCTTCCTGTTTCTTCACACTGATGATTTTTGGAGAGATCATAAAACGATGTGGGAAAAAGGAATTGTATTTGTCCGTGAACCGGTTGAAGAACCCTATGGTACCGTGGCCGTCTTCCAGGATCTTTATGGAAATCTCTGGGACCTGGTAGAACCGAAAACCAGTTAGCATGATCATTTCAACCACAAGACGCGTTCCAAATCCGATGCGGGTTGTTGATTCCTGTTTTTACGGCAGAACTTGATGATTATAAGTTGTCCAAAATCAGATCCTTACTAATTGATCAATAACCCCTTCCCTTACGGTATCCTCCTTTGCCCAAAAAGGGCTAATCCCTTACCTTTGCCCGGCTTTCGCCAGGTCTCCAGCGGGCAACACGTTTACTTTTAATCGATAAATTTTAAAACAGTTATGGCAGATATTTTTGAACGTTTATTGAAGAATTATGGCCCGATTGGTCAGCATCGTGAAAGAGCACATGGTTATTTCGCTTTCCCCAAACTGGAAGGAGAGATCGGCAGCCGTATGAAATTTCGGGGCCAGGAAATGATCGTCTGGAGCTTGAACAATTATCTTGGTTTAGCGAATCACCCCGCAGTGAGAAAAGCAGATGCTGATGGGGCCGCCGAATATGGTTTAGCCCTGCCTATGGGTGCAAGAATGATGAGTGGAAACAGCGATCTCCATGAGCAACTGGAAGCAGAATTGGCTGCCTTGGAAATGAAAGAAGATGCCACTTTATTGAATTACGGCTACCAGGGTATGGTGAGCCTTATTGATGTATTGTGCGGCCGTCATGATGTGATCGTATATGATGCTGAAAGTCATGCCTGTATCATTGACGGGCTTCGCTTGCATCCAGGTCATCGTTATGTATTTAAGCATAACGATATGGAGGATCTCGAAAAACAATTACAGCGATCGGCTTTGTTGATTGAAAAACAAAAAGCAGGTGGCATATTAGTTATCACAGAAGGGGTATTTGGTATGGCTGGCGACCAGGGCAATTTAAAAGATATTGCTGCCCTCAAAGAAAAATATGAATTCCGTTTGCTGGTGGATGATGCACATGGTTTTGGCACATTGGGCAAAACGGGGGCTGGTGCAGGTGAAGAGCAAGGTGTCCAGGATAAGATCGACCTGTACTTCTCTACGTTTGCCAAATCAATGGCTTCAATCGGTGCCTTCATTGCCGGTGACAAAAAGATCATTGACTATATCCGTTACAATATTCGCAGCCAGATATTTGCCAAGAGTTTGCCGATGCCATTGGTGGTGGGTAACCTTAAAAGATTGGAGCTACTGCGTACGCAACCACAATTAAAAGAAAAACTTTGGGAGAATGCTTTGAAATTACAGACAGGATTAAAGGAAAGAGGATTTGATATCGGCAAAACAGATTCTGTCGTAACACCCGTGTATATGAAAGGCGATGTGCCGGAAGCTACCGCTATGGTCATGGATATTCGGGAGAACTATCATATATTTTGTTCGATAGTGGTTTACCCTGTTATCCCCAAAGGTCATATCATCTATCGTCTCATTCCAACAGCAGTGCATACGGAAGAGGATATCCAGAAAACGCTGGAAGCTTTTTCGGAAACCAAGAAAAAATTAGATGCCGGGGAATACAGGTCTGAAGCCATCCCTGATATGGCGGAAGCAACCGGAAAACGTTTTGATTACCTTACTGAAAAGCTAAAAAATAAATAAAACTGCGAATTAAAAGTTGCAACCCCGCTCAACAGCGGGGTTTTTATTTGTACGGCAAACCCCTTTGCCACTATTCCGCTAAATTTACCGTCATAAAAAAAATCTCACTATGCGTAAGCTTCTCCTGTTGTTGTTGATCTTGCCGTTTGTCGCCGTGGCACAAACCAAAGAAATTACTTTAGAAGATATCTACAAGAAAGGAACGTTTCGTGCCGAGCCCGTGCCGGCTGTATTTGACGACACCAAAAAAGATCCTGAAATAAAATCGGAAGACCTGAAAGATGAAACAGGTAAATTGATCGGTCAGCCGGAAGATATTATTTTCAGTGCCTCCCATCCTAATATCGTTCTGATTCGCAAGGGTATCGAACAGATCTACCGGCATTCTACCAAGGCTATTGTTTATGTGTACGATGTGGTTGCAAAAAAACTGGTAAAATTGGATAATGAGAAGCTGATGCATCCCACCCTCTCACCTGATGGTACTAAAATAGCTTTTGTCAAAGACAATAATCTTGTCCTATATAATATTGCCACCAGGAGCGCAAGAGCTATCACTACCGATGGGAAATGGAACCATATTATTAATGGCAACTGTGATTGGGTATACGAAGAAGAATTTTCTTTTACCCAGGCTTATCAGTGGAGCCCCAGCGGCAGCTATATTGCCTACTACCGATTTGATGAGAGTAAAGTAAAAGAATACCAATTCACGCAGTTTGATAATGCCTACAATAAACAATACGTCTACAAGTATCCCAAAGTGGGTGAAGACAATTCCAAAGTGGAAATTCATATTTATGATATTGCCAACAACAAAGATGTGAAGGCCAATTTTGAGCAGGGGGATATTTATATCCCCCGCATAAAATGGACGCAGGATGATAATTCGCTCGTTGTATTCTGGATGAACCGTCATCAGAATGAATTAAAATTATTACTAACTAATGCGAAATCAGGTGACAGCAAATTGATGTATCATGAACAGAACAAATATTATATTGATATCAACGATGACTGGCAGTTTACCAGGGACGGTAAGAACTACCTATTTACCAGTGAAATGAAAGGCTTTAACCATATTTATATGTACAGCCTCGATGGCAAATCAAAAACCCAGATAAGCAAAGGCAATTACGAAGTAACGGGTATCAATGGAATAGATGAGGCAAAAAAACTCGTCTTCTACACGATGGCCTATCCCCGCCCTCTCGACCGCAACTTGTTTGTGACTGATTTTGCTGGTAAGAAAACTACACAGCTGACACAGGGTGAGGCCTGGCACAGGACCGTATTGAATGATAACTTTACTCAATTTTATGATTATAAATCAGATCTTAATACACCACAGGTTGTTACACTAAACCGTATAACGTTCAATAACGATGAAATAAGTACGGCTGTGCTGAAAACAGTGAATGAAAGCAAAAAGCTCAAAGCCAAAATCGAAGAATATGGTTTTGGTAAAGCCGAATTTATAAAAGTACCCAACAGCAAAGGTGATACGCTGAATGGCTGGATGCTAAAGCCTGCAAACTTTGATCCGGCAAAAAAATATCCTGTGTTGTTCTGCAATTACGGGGGACCCGGATCGCAACAGGTATCTAGTCAGTTTGGGAAAGTAAGTTCCTGGCACCAGTTACTTGCTCAAAAAGGTTTTATCGTAGTCAGTGTTGATAATACCGGTACCGGTTATCGTGGTGAAGAATTTAAAAAGAAAACATACCTGCAATTGGGAAAATTGGAGTTGGAAGACCAGGTAGATGCGGCGAAGTATCTCGGTTCTTTTCCGTACGTTGATAAAGAAAATATCGGGCATTGGGGATGGAGTTACGGTGGCTTCATGAGTGCGCTGGCGATCACTAAAGGCAATGAAGTATTCAGCGCAGCCATTTCGGTGGCGCCAGTTACTTCCTGGAGGTTTTATGATAATATCTATACTGAAAGATATATGCGCACACCCCAGGAAAATGCCAAAGGGTATGATGATAACTCACCGATCAATTTTACTGACAAGATAAAAGGCAAGTATCTGATCATTCATGGTATGGGAGATGATAATGTGCATTTTCAGAATGCAACACAAATGATTTCAGCACTGGTAAAAAGTAATATTGATTTTGAAAGTGCCTATTACCCGAATAAAAATCATGGAATTTCCGGTCAGATGGACAATACCACCCTGCACCTGTGGAGCAAAATGACCAACTGGATAATGGAAAATATGGGAAATGAAAACACGAAGAAACCCAAGCAGCCGGTCAAACAGCTAAAAGGATTCTAATGGATAACGAAACGGAGTTCCGCTGATGCCCGAACAGCCTTCCGGGCCCCAAAAAAAAGAACCCCCGATGTAATATCGGGGGGCCCTAATCAAAAACCATTAACCATTAAACCTTATCCTATGAAAATTCAGGGCTAATATCGTTAATAAAATGGTAACACAAAACATTTCGTACTCATTTTTTGTCTCAATCTCTAAAATATACACCTGACTATTAATTTATTGATTGACCTCAACGATAAGGAATAGGCTTTATAGAATTATCGCTACAAAGCTCATTTGCAAACGTTTGCAAAATTTCACCTATTTTCAAACAACTTTCGGTCGTTTTATCAGTTTATATTACCGTATGAGAAAAATAGTTGTTGCTATTACGGGGGCCAGTGGTTCCATTTATGCGGAAAACATTTTGAACAAATTATTAACCGCCAAAGACCAATGGAAGGAGCTGGCGGTTGTTATGACCGACAATGCCCGGGAGGTTTGGAAAACAGAATTGGCCAATGATTCCTGGAAAGACCTTCTCACAACATCCGGCCAACAAGGCGCTGCGAGCAGACCTCTCAAAATATATGGTACAACCGATTTCTCCGCGCCATTCGCTTCAGGTTCGGGGCAGTTTGATACCATGATTATTATCCCCTGCTCGATGGGTACGCTGGGCCGCATCGCTGCTGGTATATCCAATGACCTTATAACTAGAGCTGCTGATGTTGTATTGAAGGAAAAAAGAAAACTTATTTGCGTGATCAGAGACACTCCCTACAATCTTATTCATATACGCAATATGGAAACCATCACCTTGGCAGGAGGCATCATTTGTCCCGCCACTCCCTCTTTTTATAGCCGGCCAAAAACTATTGAAGATGTCGCAGCCACGGTAGTGGACCGGGTACTTGATCTTGCCGGTTTTGATATCACAACCTTTCGATGGGGAAAATAAAGAGTCCCGGTCCGCCTGTAAGGATGGAACTCTTTTTTCATGGACACTTATTATTAAGAACATCTTAATCCGTAAATCTTCCTCCTGCGTTGATCCAGTTTGTGATCTTAACCTGTTCTGATGTCGGTATCAAACCAGTTGGCGGCATTGCTGAAGGATTACCATTTACTGCTCTTTGTCTAATGCGGTCTTTAAAATTGATGATATTGCATTCTACTTCCCAGTTCATTCCACCTTCACTAACTGAATTATTATGACAACTGACACAATTGGCCTGTATCACACTTTTCACAGCTAGAAATAACGGGCCTGCAGGAAGATTCGATACGGTGACATTGGCGGAACCCGTACACCCATTCACATCCTTTGCTACTACAATATGAGGCGCCACGGCCAGTCCTGCAAAAATATTAGATGCCTGGAATACGCCACCATTAATGCTATAGGTATACGGACCAGTTCCTCCTGATCCATTTGCAGTAATGGAGCCATTATTAGGTTCACATGGCCTGTTCCCGGTAACAACAGTGGACACATTGATCGTTATGCCAGCACAGGGATTGGGAGCGGTTAAAGAAAACATTGTTGATCCTGTACAGCCGTTCAGATCTTTTGCAACGATGGTATAAGATCCCTCAACGAGATTATTGAAATTACCGGTCGTCTGGAATGTACCCCCATTGATACTAAAGGTAAACCCGGAACTACCGGTGGCCGTAGCGGCAATACTTCCATTGTTGGATCCGGCGGATGTGGGGTTAACTGTTGTTCCTGTTACCGTGATCGTTACCCCTGCACAGGGGTTGGTGGCAACCAGTGTAAAAGAATTGGACCCGGTACAACCACTGCCATTTTTGGCAACAATTGTATAAGAACCGGCTGCAAGGTTTGTAAAATTACCAGACGACTGAAATGCCCCGCCATTAATGCTAAAAGTAAAACCGGAACCTCCTCCGGTGGCAGCGGCATTAATACTGCCATTATTATTGCCCCCGGAAGGATTGGTGACAGCACCCGTCACAGTGATACTTACCCCGGCACATGGGTCTGGTGTGCCGCCACCTCCACCACTGCCTTTGCTGCAGGAATACACTATAACGATATTAAACAAGAGAATTATCCATTGTATGCGGCAAGTAGGAAGCTGTTTCAATTGGTTGGTTTTGCATCCCAACGTAATATTGAGAAAGAGGGTTGCTTGCTTGCAAAAAAACTGCTTTCAGGCACATGCTCAGTTCGACCCAAACGGCTTAATAGCAACAGAAAATAATACACCTGCGCTATTCAATTTTACTTTACCATATCCAACCCCATTTAGCGGCAATTTCAGGTAAGGTTCTGCCATAACAGAAATTGACGGGCCAATTCTACGTTGATATCCTGCCGATAAAGTAAGGGTAGAAAAAAAATGTTTGTTCTGATTATTAATTGTTTGTCGACGTTTATAGGTAATGCCGGCTGGCGTGTATTTATACGAATAATTATATGTCTCCTTCTTCATCAATAGAGAGGAAAATCCAGCCGAAGCAAAAAAGTTTTGGTTTGACGACCTGGAAAAAGTATAGCTTACGATTACTGGTATTTCATACACTTTGCAATCGGCATCTACCTTCTCGAGGTACGGATAAGCTGTATAAAATGATGCCGGCGGATCATAAGTACCCGGGGAAGCGGAGTACACTTTTCTGCCTGAATAAAACCCTGAGCGGATGGTTAACCGGCTATTGAAAGTATAACCAAGACCTGCTCCCACGAGCAGCTTTGTAGTTCCTAATTTATCATCACTGACAAAACTTACATCCGGACCAGCGGACAAAGAGAAGAAAAAGCCCGTCACCTTTTTCCGTTTATTCTTTTCTTTTTTTTTGGTTTGCTGTGCGACGGGCTGAGCATCCTTTTGACTAGCGGCACTTTCAACTGGTTCCTCTACGACTGATACCGCTGTATTTACTTGGGGCGGCCAGGCAACAGTAATCGATTTGTTGTTGGTATTACCAATGCTACTACTGATAACAGGATGGGAAATTTCTGTTGTAACAACACCAACGGGTTCCTTAGACTGTTGCTTCTTCTGCCACCTGTTTTTATCGATTTTAGCCACTGGCTGGATCTTTCTCACGTTGGAGTGGTTACCTAACGGATTACCGGGTGCTAACCCTGGTTGATTAGTAATACTATTTTCCTTGTTCGTTATATTTGTCAAGTCAATTGGTTCCTGTAGCAAAGTGATAGTTGCATTCCTTTTCTCAACGGCCTCCATCGAACTACTATCAGTGGCGGCAAACTTTCTTTCACTCTCCTTATTGTCTGTACTGGCATTAATTTTAGCAACTTCTGATGTTGGGTTCTTATTACCAGGTTCGGCTATAACTGCTTGTTCTTTTTGAATAGTTTGTTGAGTAATAGCCGTTGAATTAGTTCCCTTCCAGTTTTTACTGATAAGCAGGCCTGCTATTCCCAGGCCAAGGAACAACAAAAAGAAAAACAGATATCTCCTCCTGTTATCTTCCTTTCGGGGCAAGTGTTTGTTCAGCAACCTCTCCATCTTTGTCCATGCCTGCTCATCATAAGATGGATGGTGGTGTTCAGCGGCCTGCTTTATCTTTATATCAAACTCTTCAAACTGCATTCTTGGCTACTTGTATTTCGTTCTGTTTAAATAAGATTTTTTGTAACTGTTTCCTTGCCTTTGAAAGATTGGACTTCGATGTGCCAATAGAAACGCCCAGCTGGTTGGCTATTTCTTCATGACTTAGTCCTTCTATTACAAATAAATTAAAGACCGTCCGGTAACCCGGAGACAATTCCTGCACAGCCTTGATGATCTCGTCGTATGATAGTCGTTGTATGGCATCGTCATTCACTGCTACCTGGTACACAACGTTATCAAGTTGAGTTACCAGCTGGTGCTTATGGTTCTTGCGAAAATGATCAATGGCTGTATAGACCATTATCTTTCTTAGCCAGCCTTTAAACGAACTGACCACATCTGCGTACGCCGGTTTGTAGTGATGTATTTCTTTGAAAATTTTTAAAAATCCGTCATTAAGGATCTCTACCGCATCTTCCTGTTTGTTGGCGTAGCGGTCGCAGATGGCCATACCATACCCATAGAAAGAGCTATACAATACTTTCTGGCTCTCCCGCTTATTGAGTGCGCAAGCCTCAACATGATAGGTCAGTTCATCTGCAGATAGCAAATTTTGATTGTGTTTCGTTCAATAATCGGGATATAGCCTGGTAAGGTTGCCTCCCGGGATTCCAAGGTTTCAGTAAGTTAATACAATTTCTCCGACCAACTTAACGGAGCTACCTGTTTACAAACCAGCTAAATTGCTGCAAGGTCAGTGTAGCAACAAACAATAAATATCTCATTGCCAATACTTTTAATTTTCATTCAAGAACCAAGCGGTTTCAATGTAGGAAATTTGTAGCGGTTACTTCAATAGTTTGCTGAATTTCTGTAACTCCGCTTTTTCGGAGGAAGACAGCGTTTCATTATTGTCATATTTTGATTTGAAGAACAGTACAGTCTTATGTTGCGGGTATCTTGACAGGATGCCTTCGATCATACTGCCAACCGATTCATCCTTGGTATAAAGAGGAGCAGCAGCGGGTAGCTCTGATTTATACCGCGTAGGTTTTTTTAAGATAATTGCCTCGAGGGTCGCTAGTTTATTGACCGGGATCGTTTTGATCTTTAAGGCTTTGCTATAAAGGCCCTCCAATTGCTTTTTACTTAATCCGCCCCGTTGTTGGTACTGGAGGAGAATGCTCTGCGCGAAACTTGATTGGGGTTGCGCTTCTGCCACTGCTTTCAATATGTCCAGCACGATATCTACTTCCGGTTTTATTCGATGCATCAATCGAGTTATTTTATATTCGATACTGAACCTGGTGGTTGCAGCAAGGATTTTGCTTGAATTAACTACTTCCTCCCACCTAGAACTGTATCAAAACAGTTTAAAGCTACAAATATGAAAAAGATAATTCTAATTCTAAGCGGCATTTTCAGCATGAATAGCTCCCGGGCCCAATTAAAACCTACTTCGGCCTGCCCTGCTTTTGCCCGTAGATATCCTAAATGGCCGTGTCAATGAGCTTTATCCAAGTTCCACAATGGCAGAAATAAAAGCGAAATTTCCTTGTTTTACAGGAACCGAGGATGAAACAAACGCTTACCCTGCGGTCGCGCTGTGTTTTACAAAGACAAGGACATTTATTTCTATTCGGCTCGGGATTATGTAGAGATCCGCGAAAAATTTCATTCATAATAGTCTTTACAAATGGCTGGGTCATGCAAAAATAAAAGATACTGGCTGGGATGCTTTTCAAACTTCCTAGGGTACACTGCTTCTTCATTACAAAACAGGCAAAGTCAGTAAACTCCAGTTCAGTGCCAAACACACCGAGTCGTTGAGTCTTTGTGAGTAATTAACGCCTCCAGCCATTGTAACATATCAAGCCGGGAACACCCTTTGTCAAATGTATTTTTTGAAGGCCCCGACAGACCGTTCCTTTGTGTAGTCAACATTTTCTTTACGTAATACTCAAAAAATTATAGTTATGAAATCAATTATCAGTAAGTCGGTTGCAGTAGCTGTCCTTTCCATGACCCTGTTATCCTTTGCTCCAAAATTCGGTGGAGAAGGCTTTGAAATTTACCTGAATAACAAAGTGGTTGTTCAGCAATATGGCAGCCATATCAATACCGTAAAAAGCCTACAGCTCGCCAACATGTCCCCGAATGACAAACTCAGCATCAAGTACCATCATTGTGGCAGGGTTGGTAAAAACAGGATTGTTACTATTAAGGATGAGCAAAACAATGTGTTGAAAGAATTCCGGTTCCAGGATGTGGACGTACCTGTTGCTGCTATGGATATGAGGGTAAAGGATATTATGAACCTGAAAAAAGGAACCAATACGATAAAACTGTTTTATACCTCCAGTGAACTACCTAAAGGAAGAATACTGGTATCTATCAATACGGGAGCTGCCAATATGACGAAGCTATAAAGCCAATTTATAACGAAGACCCATTCCATTAAGAAGGAATGGGTCTTCTATTTTTCACCTCGCACCAAAGTTATTTTAGAATATAGGCACTGCTGCCTACATAGGTTCTTAATTCATCTTTACTCGCCTGGCTGGAAAAGATGTCATAGATCTGTGGAAAATTTGCCGGGTCGGTTATATTGTTGTAAGCCGATTTTGCCAGCTCCAGCCTGTTATACTCTGCACTCACCAATTGTATAAGCTGCTTGGCCTGCTGTACTGTAAAATAGTTTGTTTCATTATTGAATATCTGGCTCAACGAATTCATTTTGGCTCCAAAACCAAAAGTAAACTGTACATCCCTTACCATACTATTAAATTCTGCATCTGACATGGGAATTCTAACCACGGTACCCGTACCATATTGTGTGTCATTGACAAATTTGGCCAGATCATTCCTACTATCCGTTGTACTGAATATATCATACAACTGGCTGAAATTAACCTGGTCAGTTGTATTATCATAAGAGATTTTTGCTAGAGACAGCCTGTCGGATTCAGAAGCAAAGAGTAACAGTAACTGACGGATCTGGATGGTCGTAAAATAATTACTGCTGTTTTGAAAAGCGGTTGCCGCAAGACCATATTTCGTTGAAGAACTCCAGGCATCATTTATACTTTTATATAATTTAGCGAAATCAACTTCATTCATCGCTTGTCCAATGCCTGTATTAGCCGTATTGTCGTAATTGTTGACGTAATTGGCCAGGTCATTCCTACTTGCCTGCAAGGTCAGAAAATCATTGAACTGAGTATAATTGGCACGATCGACCAAAGATTTATATGCTGTCTTTGCTAACAATAACCGGCTGCTCTCCACATTGACAAGCTGGATCAATTGCTTAGCCTGGGCCACACTGAAATAATTTCCCGGGGTATTGAAGGCCGCATTAATGGAAGCATACCTGCTGGAAGCACTATTCTGATAATATACAGATTGGTAAATCTTATTAAATTCTGTTACACTCATTACCACTCCTACACCCGGATTAGTCTCATTGGAGTCATTATAAGAATTAATGTACGCGGCAAGGTCTGCCCTGTAGGTGTAATTGTTGATCAATTGAGTAACAAGGCTATAATTTAATTTATCGGTAACGCCCCTGTAGGCGATCTTAGCCAGTTTTAATCGTTCCTGGTCCGTTGGAATTAATTGAAGAAGCTGGCTGGTTTGCGCTGAAGTGTAATAATTGAACTCTTTTGTAAAAAAATTATTGAGATAATAACTTTTATCAGCCGCGTTGGTTTCGCTATCCACTTCATTATAGATTATCTGGAATTTTTCATTAGGGAGAGGAATAAAAACATTTGTATCATCAGCAGGGTCATCGTTATCATCTGGTAACGAGGCTATATAACTATTTAAGTTGGTTCTGTTGGCTGTGCTATTTAGCAGTGAACTAACCAAGGGGAAATTCTCCTCATCGGTAATTTTCAGATATACAATCTTTGCTAATTTAAGACGTAGGCTTTCAGAATTGACTAGTTGAATCAACGCACGGGCTTGCTTGGAAGTATATCCTTTATTAGTAGCAAATTCGTTCTCCAGCAACACAGTACGTGATGCAGAAGATGTCTTTTTCTTTACTGCCGCGTATAATTTATTATAAACTGCTGTATTGATAGCTTTCCTGTCATTGCCGGCTCTCAAATCGTTTATACGGGTTTCAGACAAACGGATAGCACCTTTAGAACTGATATCAATTACAAGGTCAAACCCTTCTCTTAAAGTAAAACTTGATTTGGTTGATACAGATTTATTATACTGGTTAGTTCTTACCAACTCGAGAATATGCTGACCGTTTTCCATATTATTGATAACAACGGCTTGTTCGCCACTTGCCGTCGTATTACTAATCGTATAATATTTATTATCGACGACTACTTGTTTCGTGCGGTTACCTTTCACATTAATGGTAACAGTCCCATTAACTGGAGTTTGTGATATTGCTACGCTACCAATTATTAATAGAGAGCATAGGATCGAAAATAACTTTTTCATTTCTTCTTGATTTTGTGTGATAAACTTATTTCCATAGTATTGCCAACTATTATACCAATCACATAACCCATTTATTTACAATCTGCTACATACTTATTTTGTGATGAAATAAACATAGTTGGGGGATCCCGTAGAGGAATATCCCCGCCTTTAGTCAAGAAAAAAGGTTTTGCCATGGCAAAACCTTACATATGGTTGATATGAGTTATGGGTAGTACGAACTATCCCGAAACTTGCTTTCGGATGACATTTAGTGCGCCCCCTTCTTTAAACCATTCTATTTGCTGTTCGTTGTAGGTATGATTGACTATGATTCTATCTTCACTGCCATCTTTATGATTCAGTACTACCCGTAACGGTACTCCGGGAGCAAACGAAGTAAGTCCTATGATATCAATGCTGTCATCCTCCTGCACTTTGTCATAGTCTTCTTTATCGGCAAAAGTCAACGCGAGCATCCCCTGTTTTTTTAAATTAGTTTCATGGATCCTTGCAAAGCTTCTAACCAGGATCGCCCTCACTCCCAAATGTCTTGGCTCCATAGCAGCATGCTCTCTTGACGATCCTTCCCCATAGTTTTCATCGCCTACCACCACGCTACCTACACCTGCTGCCTTGTAAACCCTGGCGGTTGCAGGAACAGGTCCATATACACCTGTCAATTGGTTTTTAACACTATCCGTTTTCTCGTTATAAAGATTAATAGCCCCAATTAGCATGTTATTGCTAATATTATCAAGATGACCACGAAACTTTAACCAGGGGCCTGCCATAGAAATATGATCAGTGGTACATTTTCCTTTCGCTTTTATCAACAATTTTAACCCTTTCAGATCAACCCCTTCCCATGCTTTAAATGGCTCCAGCAATTGTAGCCGTTTTGAATCGGGAGCCACTTTTACCTGGATATCACTGCCATCCTGTGCTGGAGCCTGGTACCCTGCATCTTCTACTGCAAAACCTTTGGGTGGTAACTCAAACCCTGTTGGTTCAGCCAGCATCACTTCCTCCCCGTTTGCATTTATTAGGGTATCAGTAAGTGGGTTAAATGAGAGTGTTCCGGCCATAGCCAGCGCTGTCACCAATTCCGGAGATCCAACAAATGCATGCGTGCTGGAAAGTCCGTCATTTCTTTTTGCAAAATTTCTGTTGTAAGAAGTAACAATGGTGTTCTTGCGATTGGGGTCATCAATATGCCTGGCCCATTGGCCGATGCAAGGACCACAAGCATTTGCCAATACTAATCCGCCTACATCTTCAAACTCTTTGATAAACCCATCTCTTTCAATAGTATAACGAACCAGCTCACTACCAGGAGTGATCGTAAACTCAGCGGCTGTTTTCAATCCTTTGCTCACGGCATCTTTTACTATGGAAGCACTGCGGCTAATATCCTCGTAAGAGGAATTGGTACAAGAGCCGATCAATGCCACTTCAATTTTATCAGGCCAGCCGTTTTTCCCAGCTACTTCTTTTAATTTGGAGATAGGCGTTGCCAGGTCGGGCGTAAACGGCCCATTGAGATATGGCTCCAGTAAATTCAAGTCTAATTCAAGTACCTGGTCATAATAATTTCGCGGATTGTTATACACTTCTGCATCTGGACGAAGATGTTCACGAATACCATTTGCCAGTTTCGCCACTTCGGCTCGTCCTGTTGCTGCCAGGTAATCACCCATCTTTTCATCATAACCAAACACAGAACAAGTTGCTCCTATTTCAGCTCCCATATTACAAATAGTACCCTTACCCGTTGCGCTTAAGTTATCGGCCCCTTCTCCAAAATACTCAATGATGGCACCTGTTCCTCCTTTTACTGTCAATTGACCGGCTACCCAAAGGATAATATCTTTAGCCGAAGTCCATCCATTTATTTTGCCGGTGAGATGAACACCGATTACCTTTGGCATTTTTAATTCCCAGGCCAGGCCAGCCATCACATCCACTGCATCGGCACCTCCCACCCCGATAGCTACCATTCCTAATCCACCGGCATTCGGGGTGTGCGAATCCGTGCCGATCATCATCCCCCCGGGAAAGGCATAGTTTTCCAATACCACCTGGTGAATGATACCCGCACCAGCTTTCCAGAAACCAATACCATATTTATCAGAAATGCTAGACAGGAAATCATAAACTTCCCTATTCGTTTCAATGGCCAGTTGAAGATCCTTTTTTGCACCTATTTTGGCTTGAATAAGGTGATCACAATGAACGGTGGAGGGAACGGCCACGGTAGTGCGGCCAGCTGTCATGAACTGTAACAAAGCCATTTGGGCCGTCGCGTCCTGCATGGCTACCCGGTCAGGAGCAAAGTCAACATAGTCGTGTCCCCGGCCATAACCCCTCGGTGGCAGCCCTCCATACAAATGAGCATATAGAATTTTTTCAGTTAGCGTCAGGGGTTTGCCCATCAGTTTCCTGGCAGCATCCACTTTAGCGGGCAATTCAGCATAAACTTTCTTAATTAAATCCAAATCAAATACCATGTGGGGGGCTTTAGATATGAGTAAAGGTTGCGGCGAAATTAAGAAAAACCGGGCTGTGAATAAAGCCCTGTTGTTTGTTTTATGGCAATTTTCTACATTAGCAGTGTGAATAAATTGAAAAGCTTTGTAGAATGGAATGCCTTTGGCGTTTGTTCGGCAATCGGTAATAGGATGGGTATTGCGACCAGCAGGATCCGGCAATATTTTATTTACACCTCCCTGCTTACTTTTGGCTCTCCTATTATTATTTACATGATCCTCGCTTTTTGGCGCAATATGCGGAAGTATATCTGGGCAGCTAGGCGTAATCCCTGGTATTATTTATAGCAAAAATGATTGTTACTTATACCGTGAGCTGCCTTTTTCAATAGTAAATTTATTAGTAAAAAAGCCAGAACGCCAGTGCGGGTTAAGCTTATCCAATATTAGACCTTCTGCGAATCCAATCGCATAAAAACAAATTCGCTGCGCTTCCCTCAATTCTAGTCTTCCTAATTCCGAAAACTGCAAATCAAAAAATTTTCGCTTGTATTCATCAAATGAAATATAATCTTGTATTTTAACGATCTCGGAAGAAGGAGTATAAGCGGCAAGTAGTTCCAAAAATTTATACTCAGTATACCGGGCGATGCCCTCCTGCCAGAGCTGGAAAGAAAAGTAACTGTAATCGGCCGGAGTTAATGCCTTGCAGAATTTATTCCTAAGATTTTTATAAATCATAAACTTCTTGTCAAAATCTTTTGATTGAATATGGTTAGCTGTTTCAGACAATAGGGAAATATACGTATCGTACAAATCACAGACTGTTTCATCCGTGTAGGGGAACGCATAGTTCAACATCCACATACCTGTTTTATCTCCGCCGGATAATTTAAGATTAGCAACAGCTGTATAATAACCGGGCTGAGAATATTGATATTGATGAAAATGTTCGTGAAGCAATGTTATGATCCATCCAACAGTATGTTGCCCAGTATTTTTTGGTGTACCGACAACAATACAGCTGATACCATTTACAGGAAAAGTTGCCAGCCAATTAACCGGGTATTGACGCTTGCGGTAAAAAATATCTGTGTGAAGCACTGTATCTTTTTCAGATAAAGTAAAATCTGCAGGTGGATTTGTGTGATAAACAAGAAATTCAATACTATCAGTGACAAGGATCATAGTAAAAGGAACCTGGTTAAAATCCTTCCAAATCCTGTCTCCGAATTTGGCCGAAATAGTAATAGCTTCCTTAATCTTAATTTTATCAATTCTTTCCATCACGGGAATCTCTGCACCCAGCAGGTGTGAATGCAGCAGCAGACAATGTAGTATGGCCATACGACTACCTATCATGTATTTAAATTTATTGCGTGCGTTAAAAAAATTGGCTGTTATAAGGGGACAAATTGAACAAGGCAGGGCTTTCCACCTTGTTAAACAGCTGGAGCCCTGTTCCTGCGCTAATATGGGGACGATACCAATGAGCAAAAATAAAAGAATACCCTCGCGAGTATTCTCTTCCTTATAACTTCAGTCAGATAACATCGCCGTAATCTTTAGTACTTACTTTAAAGTAGGTTTTATCACCTTTTTTTATCATGGCCAGTAGCAAGGTGTGAAATTCAGTAGCAACAAAATTGCTACGGCTGTCACCCGATATCATGGTACCGTTGATACTCACTAATTTTCCTTTTTCGTTATACTCGATCTCATCAAAATCCAGCTCGACTCCTTTTGCTTTCATTTGTAATTTAAATTTTTCCAGGTCCTGGCGGCTGGTGTTTTTTGTTATCGTAATGACGATATCTTCAATACCCGTGATAGAATGCCCGTAGGGATCGGCAACGGTGCTGGCTAAACCGCTGGGTCGTGGGTGTAGGCTGGAAGCCACCGTAGTCACCCCGTTATTACCCCTGGCCACTGGCGCAACGGAAGTTGTCAGGTTATTGCCCGATACTGTTTTAGCAGGAGGTATTGTGACAACTGCACCAACATTTGTAGTAACTTTTGCATTTACACTGGTAGTCAAATTAGCATCAACATTCGTGGCTATGGTGGTATGTCCGTTTGAATTAATACGATACATTTTACCATATTTTTTTTCAAATGCAGTTTTTTCTTTGGGATCTGTCAGGTCATATTTTTCAACGGTTCCGTCTGATAATTTGATTTCCGCTTTTTTATCAGTGATCTCGTATTCTTTGCTGATCTTACTAAGGTTGAGCCCCTTACTCGCGAAGGTCGTAAATGGAGTCGGGGTCGTACTGGTAACGGGACACTCTATTAATGACGGTACAGGCGGGGTTGGTGCGACGGGAATGGTCGCCAGCTTTGTTCGCGGAGGAGTTCCCACCGGCCCTGCAGGAGTTGTTATATTAGCCGGAGGGGTCGGGGGCTGAGGTGGTGGAGCCAAGATTTCTCCATACTGCTCCTCAAATCTGGTCTGCTCCTTCCATTGATTAAGGGCCACTCTTTCCACTTCCTTTCCTTTGTTGTCCTTAACCACAATGGTGCATTCGCCATTTACTCCAATGACGTCAATAAGGTAGCCTTTGCTGTTGGGTGTAGCAACATGGGGAACGGTGTCAATGTGCATAGCCTTTATACCACCAGGTTTCAATAATGGCTTTTCGAAAAGCTGGCTGGGTTGATCTCCATAACTATTCCGGAAAGCAACCAACAATACTGCAACGAGGGGCAGTATAAAAAGAAATTTTACAATGTGCACTCCTGCACTTTTCATTTTGTTCATCATGGCTATACGTTTTTTTAATGAAGAAAAATTGAACTTAGGGGCTATACTAAAATGATTATTACCAATGACCTTTAACAACAGGTACTGATAATCCTTGCGGCAGATACCATTCTCCAGCACTTTCCCGTCAGCAATAAATTCAAGGTTCTGGCGGATAGAACGACGCAGCAACCAGGCAAAAGGATTATACCAATTTAATAAACATAAGATCTCGCTGCAGATAATATCTATGCTATGTCTTTGTTTTACGTGAATAAACTCATGCCACACGATCTCCTGCAATTCCTCTCTTGTATGAAGATGTTGATTGATGAAAATGGAATTGCCAAACGAGAAAGGAATAATATTTCCTTCTACCTGATAGAGTTTCATTCCACTGCCCGGCAGCAAACCGACAGCGAGCGGTTTTGCTTTCCTGATGATCCGTTGAAACGAAATAAGCTGAATGAGCAGGCGGAGCAACATGACCAGCATACCGGCAACGAAAAGCAAGCTGATCCATTGCCAGGCACTAAGTGAAGCAGATGAGGTTGCCTGCTGTAAATTGGCGGTAGAGTGTTGAATAACAGGAACCCATTGTACGATAGTATTCTCTGTCCACTTATTTTGATCCAACACGGGTGAAACATCAATAAACGCAATAAAAAAGGACAGCAATGAATAACCCAGCAGGTACCAGCGGTTCCAATTATAAAATGTCAGTTTGCGCAGCACAAAATGATAAAATGTAAAAACTACAGCAAGGCTAACAGATAACTTCAGGATATAAATAAAAAGAAAAGTCATACAAACAAGTTATAATGGTTAACTATTCCCTTTTTCTATCATGGTAATAATTTCCTTCAACTCTTTGGCAGATAATTTTTTCTGTTCAACAAAAAAATTAACGAGTTCCTTATAGGAGTTATCAAAATACTCTTTCACCACATTCCCCATGAACTTTTTCTTGTACTCTTCTTCAGTTACAATCGGTTTATACAGGTAGGCATTCCCGAGAAGACGACTGGCCAGGTATTCCTTTTTTTCAAGATTTTTGATAACTGACGCAATAGTGGTGTAAGGAGCCGGCTCATCCATACTCTCCATAAAAACTTTGATATTAGCTTCACCGGTTCGCCAGATGGCCTGCATCACTTCTTCTTCTACATGGGTTAATTTTTCCATTATTACGAATTTTTCGTAAATCTACGAATATTTCGTAATCATCCAAACTTTTCTTCTGACTGGAAAATTCCCGAGATAAAAGGTCTGTAGTGAAGGATAAGTGGTGAGTACCTAAATCAATTCTTTCAGCTTGGCTACTACTCTATCAACTTCATCTTTCGTATTATGCTTGCTAAAAGAGAATCGCACCGTAACAAGATTGGGATTATTATTGATGGCCCTGATTACATGACTTCCCACATCGGCCCCGCTGCTGCAAGCACTGCCGCCGGATACACAAATATTATTCATATCGAGGTTAAAAAGGATCATTTCCGATTTTTCCGTTTTAGGAAATGCCGCACTTAAAACAGTGTACAAACATTTACCTTCCTGGTCGCCATTGAACTGAACACCATTAATATGCTTACCAAGTTGCCCGATCATGTAAGTTTTCAACGACTGGATATGCCGGCTTTCGGTTTCATAATTAGCCATGGCCATCTCTAAGGCTTTCGCAAAACCAACGATGCCATATAAGTTTTCAGTACCGGCCCGCATATTCCTTTCCTGCCCCCCGCCAAAGATGAAAGGCTTAATCTTGATATTGTCATTGACATATAGAATACCAACCCCTTTTGGTCCATGAAATTTGTGACCGGCTCCCGAAATAAAATGCACCGGAGTTTTCCTGAAATCAAGCGGGTAATGGCCAACGGTTTGCACACAATCAGAATGAAATATGGCGTTATACTTTTTACAAAGATTGCCGACAGCATCAATATCCAGGATATTACCGATCTCGTTATTGGCATGCATCAGGGTAACCAGGCAACGTACTTCATGTGATGCAAGTTGTTCTTCAAGATCCTCCAGGTCAACATGACCGGATGCAAATAGTTTTACATGACTGCTGGTCACTTCTGCCCCACAATCATAATGCTCTACGGTGTGCAATACAGCATGGTGTTCAATCGGCGATGTAATGATATGTGTACACCCGAGGTCACGAATAGCAGACAGGATGGCCGTATTATTACTTTCTGTTCCACCGCTGGTAAAGAAAATTTCTCCAGGGTGTGCATTCAATAATTTCGCTACCGATTTTCTTGCTGTTTCAATAGCCAGTCTCGATTCCCTTCCGTAAGAATAAATAGAAGAAGGATTACCAAAATGTGCCGTCATATACGGCAACATAGCATCCAGCACTTCTTTATCCAGGGCGGTAGTGGCAGCGTTATCGAAATAAATCCTGTTCATATCTCTATTGTCAGCGTCGTGTTGATCAATCCTTAAAAATGTTCGCAAAGATAAGTATTACTCAAAAAAGAAGGTAAGCTATGTATGAAGGGGTTTAATTGAGGGACGAAACGTTCTGAAACCGCGTCAATCAGGCAAACTCCTTTATATCCCTGATGAGCTGCATCGCAATATTGGTGGCCTTGGTTTCAAAATCGCTTTCGGCATAGATCCGGATAATGGGTTCGGTGTTGGAGGTGCGCAGGTGTACCCAATCGCTGTCAAATTCAATTTTTAATCCATCATCGGTATTGACAGGATTCTTCATGTATTTCTTTTTTATTTTTTCAAAAATCGCCTCTACATCAATGCCATTCTTCAGTTCGATCTTATTCTTGGAAATAAAATAATCTGGATACTGCTTACGAAGTGATCTCATCCCGCTTTGCTGAGCAGCCAGGTGACTTAAAAACAACCCGATGCCAATCAACGCATCACGGCCATAGTGAAAATCAGGAACAATAATACCGCCGTTTCCTTCCCCTCCAATCACCGCCTGTACTTCTTTCATCTTCTTTACCACGTTTACTTCCCCAACGGCCGAAGGAAAATACTCACCACCATGCTTAAGCGTAATTTCTTTTAATGCTTTGGTACTGCTCATATTACTGACGGTATTGCCGCCACCTTCTTTTCTCTTACCCAAAATATAATCAGCTACGGCCACTAATGTATACTCTTCGCCAAAAAAGGTCCCGTCCTCATTTACAAAACAAAGCCGGTCCACATCCGGATCAACGGCAATACCCAAATCGGCTTTTTGGTGCACCACTTCGTTGCTAAGCTGTGATAAATGTTCGGGTAGCGGTTCTGGGTTATGGGCAAATTTTCCATTGACTTCTCCATTCAGGACTATCACATCATTTACCCCCAATGCTTTTAACAAGGCAGGAACAAAGATAGCTCCGCTTGAATTGATGGCATCCACCACTACTTTGAAATGCTGCCTGGCGATGGCTTTAGCATTGACCAGCGGGTATTTCAGGATAGCATCAATATGTTTTTGCATATAGCTGCTATTGGATGTCACGGTTCCCAGTTTATCTACGGTAGCAAATGAAAAATCATCTTTGGCTGCCCGTTCCAACACCTGGGCTCCCACCTCCGCAGAAATAAATTCTCCTTCGCTATTCAACAGTTTCAGTGCATTCCACTCCTTTGGATTATGACTGGCTGTTAAAATAATTCCGCCATCTGCTTTTTCCATCATCACAGCCACTTCCACGGTAGGGGTAGTGGACACATCGAGATCAATCACTTCTATGCCCAGGCCGATGAGTGTGTTAGCAACGAGCTGTTGCACCATTGCTCCGCTGATGCGACCATCCCGGCCAATTACGACCTTAGTCGTGTTCGAACCGGAAGAAATAATACTGCCAAATGCTGCCGTAAATTTCACTATATCAAGGGGGGTAAGGTTTTCACCCGGTTTACCACCAATTGTTCCTCTTATGCCAGATATGCTCTTAATTAATGCCACGGGATTTTAATTTATCCGAAAAACTATCGGGACGCAAAAATACAGAACTGTCATTAGTACCCCGAATCAACCTTTAAGCCCGGGCAAAGCCTGAAAATCCCCTCAACTCCTTCGTTGAATCCTCGATCTGCATTTATATTTGCTTATGGCTGAGCAAGCATGGTATAAAAACTGGTTCAATTCTCCGTTCTATCATAAACTCTATTTCGAAAGGGATGAGAAAGAAGCAGAGGCATTTATTAAAAAACTAATCGGGCATTTGCAACCAGCCCCGGGCAGCCGGATGCTGGATGTAGCCTGTGGAAAAGGGAGACATAGTAAAACATTAGCTTCGCTCGGCTTCGCAGTCACCGGTATCGATATTTCAGAAGACAGTATAGCATTTGCCAAAAAATTTGTCGGAAAAAACTCCCAAGGAGAAAAAGATGACCTCGAATTTTTTGTCCATGATATGCGGCTCCCGGTATGGGGCAACTATTTTCAATATGCCTTTAACTTTTTTACCAGTTTTGGCTATTTCAAAACCCGGCGTGAACATGATAGTGCGATCCGTACCATTGCCAAAAGTCTGCAACCCGGCGGGCGGTTTGTGATCGATTACCTGAACGTACATTTCGCCGAAGAACATTTGCAGCATAATGAGGTAAAACAAATAGGTGATACCGTGTATACGATACGCCGCTGGGATGATGACACACATTTTTATAAAAAAATAATAGTCAGGGATCCCACTTTAGCTCAACCTGGTGAATTCACAGAGAAAGTGGCCAAATTTAACCTGGGTGACTTTACAGATATGCTGAGTTTCCAGGGGTTGCAGGTCCAGGAAGTGTTCGGCGACTACCAATTCAACCCCTATGATGTGAGAAAAACACCGCGGTTAATTGTGATTGCTTCTAAGGGAACACCGGAAAAAGAAGATAAAGAAAAAAGATTGTATAGCGATGGCAGAACGACAGATGCATTGACGTAATATCATCAGTGGCCTGTGACTTGTACCCTGTACCTTGTGCCTTGTACCTTGTGCCTTGTACCTTGTTCCCTTGTTTCTTGTGCCTTTTTAATCCCTTTTATTATTCATTAGCATGTACTTCGCAGTCTCATAAAACGCCGTTGTAAATTCAGAGAGTTTTTTCTTTGCTGAATCCTGTTGCTGTTTATTGAATGCTGTTGTCTCTGCATGCATGGAATGCAGCTGCTCTTCTCCAGAATTAATATTTCGGGTAAAATAAAAATCATCGGTTATCATACCAATCTTATCCGCTGTATTGGTAACAAAAGCATAATTAGATTTTTTGGCCGGGTCCAGCAGATCCCTGCCAAGGGTTGTATTTACATATGACTGATGCAACATGCCAGCGATGGTAGGTATTACATCAATTTGTGACACCACTTCCGTTCTTCGTTGGGGTGCCAATAATTCCGGAGCATAAAACAAAAGGGGTACATGTTCATCGGTCAATCGCTCAGTTGTCCATACAGGTGGGTACACCTCCTCTGCATTCCCAGCCAGGCCATGATCTCCCACAAATATAAAAATGGTGTTGTGGAAATATTTTTCCTTTTGTGCAGCTTCGATGAATTTCCTGAAGCAATAATCTGAATAACGGAAACCATTGAATTCATCAAGTGACTCGAACCCATAACGCTTCAGGTCTGCTTCCGGTACCGTAACTCTTTTGAAATCGGTATCCGACTCCGGTATTATCCGGTTATAAGGACGATGGTTACCCGAGGTTTGAATATAGGCAAAGAAAGGTTTATCTTTCTTCCTGAATACATCATTGGCTTCGAGAAAAAGATCCTTATCACCAATACCCCAAACATTTACTTCAGGCATACCTGGTCTTTTGCCGGTATGCATCTGCAATCCTTCTATATTCTCCAATAGCCCGTCAAAGTTGCTGAACTCGGGATCGCCGCCGAGGAAATAATGTTTCTCATAATCAACCAGGTTGTTGACGATCGTATGTTGTTTCAAGGCCCCTGGATTACGGCTTGAGAAGCGAAATAACTGTGCATCAGGGATGCCTGACAAAATAGCAAACAACGCCCTGGCTGTCGAAAAATGCGGAGTAAAGCAGCGTTCAAACAAGATCCCGTCCCGGCATAAAGAATCGAACCAGGGGGTTGTGTTCAGGGGATTGCCGCTCATGCTGCTTTTATACATGCTGAAAGATTCGCATTGCACCAAAACTATATTAGGACGGCTTTCCAACGAGGTGCTGCGGGGACCGATTTCCCGACGATAAGAAAAATTATTTTTATCAGGCAACTGCATCCATTCCGCCATTACCGGAAAGGCATCTCTCGCTTTCTGCTCATTGAATTCAGGGTTCCGCAATCGTAGTGTAGCAAAAAAATTCTGAAGCGGGTTGATTGCCAGGTATGATTTGAAAGTGTTATTGAACTTAAAACAGTCATTGCGGCTCAAGGGCGGCCATGAAAAATTTCCCCAGGCAAGTAATCCAAGGACCAATGCCGCTATCACAAAATATTTTCTGCGGTAGAGGATCCCTAAGCCACCTGTTTTATTTATTACTTGCCAGTGGCTACGGTGATACATCCAACGGAAAAAAAGAACAGCCACGATCAACCCCAGTATCATCCAAACCATCGGGTAAGTTTGAAACATCATTTTCAGGGAGATTCCCGGGTCTTCAATAAAATTCATCGCTCCTGCATCCAAAGGTGTTTTGTTATAAGAATAACTTCCAAAGCCGGCTGCAAAAAAGAAGAATACGATAAAAGTGACCACAGCCAAATACCAGGTCCACCATTTTTTATTCCTGGCTGAATAGAATGGTGATAATTTCGGTATCATACTCAGCAAAATGACCGGAAGCAAAATAAAAGCGATCCATCGCAGATCATACCGGATCCCCATTAAAAATGAAGGGAAAGCGTCACCCATTGTAATATCTTTTGGTTTAAAAGCAAAAAAAGTAGCCAGCCTGAAAAGTGTAAATATCAACAAGAAGATGACAAGCAGGTTTGTCACCCATAAAATTGTTTTCGGTATCTTAAATCTGGACAGCATTCGACAATAGTATTAATTCCGCGGCAAAAGGACTACAAAAGAATAAAATTTAAACCGTATCAGCAACAGTCCCGGCTTTATTTAACAACCATCTACAACTGGATGATCTAACGGCATACCCTACTTTTGCATCCATGTGTTTTCTATCCATTACATTCTGGCAGCAGCTAATAGGATGGGATCAACGCCTTTTTCAAAAAATTAACGGTGATTGGACCAACTCCTTTTTTGACGCACTGATGCCATTTATGCGCAATTCATTTGGCTGGGCACCCCTTTACCTGTTTGTAATGGTATTTGTTGTCACCAATTTTAGAATTAAGGGATTATGGTGGGCTGTTTTCTTTCTAAGTACAGTTGCGCTGACCGATATGACGGGTACCTATGTTTTCAAGCATAACGTGGAGCGGCTTCGACCCTGCAATGATCCATTTCTCCTAGATCATGTCCGGCTTTTGCTAAAACAGTGTGCTGGTGGTTACAGTTTTATTTCCAATCATGCCGCCAATCATTTTGGCATGGCCGTATTTTTCTTTATTACCTTCCGGCACATTTTGAAAAAATGGGTGTGGGTCGGTTTGATCTGGGCACCCCTTATTGGGTATGCCCAGGTATATGTCGGGGTGCATTACCCGTTAGATGTGCTGGCTGGAGCCTTGCTGGGATTGATTTTCGGAACAGCCACCGGTATCCTCTTCAATAAGCGGTTCGGATTTGCTATCTTCGGCCACCAACCTGCTGGATAAATGGACTTCATCATACTGCTGGCCCTGATTTTTGTGAACTCCCTATTTGTGATATCGGAAATCGCCCTGGTATCGGTCAGGAAATCAAGACTGGAACACCAGGCCGAAAGAGGTGATGAAAGTGCCCGGCGGGCCTTGGAACTATCTAACAATCCCGAAAAGTTTTTATCCGCTGCGCAAATCGGTATCACCCTGATAGCTATCCTTACCGGGGTATATTCCGGTGAACGGTTTGCACGCTACCTCCAGCCATCTATTGAAAATGTCAGTTTTCTGCGAGAATACGCCGATACGGTGGCCACAACCATCATTGTTATCCTGGTTACTTTTCTTTCGATCATTTTTGGCGAACTGATACCAAAACGTATTGGTTTGTTAAGGGCTGAGCGGATTGCCAAACTGGTAGCAGCACCTATGAATGCTTTTGCAAAATTCACTCATCCTTTTGTTTGGCTCCTCAATAAAACCAGCAACCTTTTTTTCCGCGTCTTTAATATCAAACGATCTAAAGACGACGCAGTAACAGAAGAAGAGATAAAAACACTGATCACTGAAGGAACTGTAGCAGGAACTATTGATGAGGCTGAACAGGAGATTATCGAAAGGGTCTTTCACCTGGGCGACCGCAATATCACATCGCTGATGACGCACCGCAGCGATATTATCTGGTTTAACCTCGATGACAATGAAGATAAGATTAAAGAAAAGATTTTGCAGGAACCACATTCGGCTTACCCGATCTGCGACGAAGCTATTGATAATATAAAGGGAGTGGTCTCGATAAAAGATCTGTATGTAAGTCCAGATAGTACGTTATTTAAGGACATCATGCAACCGGCATTGTTTATTCCGGAAAATAATTCGCCCTACCAGGTATTGGAAAAATTCAAAGAATCAAAGATCCATTCCGCTTTTATCGTTGATGAATATGGAAGCATACTTGGTTTGTTAACGCTAAACGATATCCTGGAAGCTATAGTGGGCGATATGGCCCAACCTGACGAAATAGATTACGAAATAATAAAAAGAGAGGATGGCACTTTTCTGGTGGATGGGCAGATTCCCTTCTATAAATTTTTGACCCGGTTTGAAAAAACTGAATGGATGAATGAAGGGGAACATGATTTTGATACAATCGCCGGTTTTATTTTACATGAACTGGAGCGTATACCCCACGAGGGTGACAGACTGGATTGGAGGGGATTTAAAATTGAAATACTGGATATGGATGGTCACCGGATTGATAAAGTGCTGGTCACACTCAGTGAAGAGTTGAAGGACGACATTGATGAATAAGACTGGTTGTTGGTTACTCTTCTCTTGCGACCTTGCACTCTTTGATCTTATCACCCGCGACAGGTAACAGGCAGCTGACAACTAGAAATTAAAAACGGCCTCTTTATCGGGGTAATTCAGCTTAGTACTTTTCCGGTTTCCACCTACTTTCACATGCATGATGTTGATCTGGTCATCAAATTTGTCGAAAAGAATGCTGTTCATTATTTCCAGTTTGTTTATGGCGGATATGTTTTCCACTTCGATATATCCATAGGCCGCTTCACTTTCATTTTCAAATCCTATATAATTCATGATCACGGGTTTTCCATTTGCTTTAATGGTCAAATGACTGAAAATATATTTTTTTACCAATGAATCCATCGCCGCTTTATCAGGTGGATTGATCAGGTCAACCTTGGTTTTATAGTTCTTGGCCAGGATTGTTTCAAAATCATCGGTAAATATCTTACAGCTGATCTCCATCGTTTTAGCTGCCACGTTATGTTCTATTTCAGTAACGCTGACATGAAATGGATGAAGCAGCATTGACCCCCTGGTGCCGGTCTCCTTATAACCCAATTCATAATTGATCACAAATGCGACCGGAATAAGTGAGCAAAAAAGCCATTTATTGACTAATGCTGCCATTGACACAATATATTTCATGTTTACAAAAGTCTGGGTTATTTTGACGCCTTTAACAAGATACACAGTAAAAGACTCTACGAAGGTAAGGACGGTAATAACTGTTGATAAGATGCAGGATTTCGGATTTTATTTTGGGTTAGGCTGGGAACATATCATAAGCAAAGACGCACTGGACCACCAGTTGTTTATCGCTGCCTTAGCAGCTATATACCTTCTGAAAGACTGGAAACAGGTGTTAATTCTTGTTACGGCTTTTACTATTGGCCATTCCCTTACGCTGGCACTGAGTGTATATGACGCGATACGGTTTAACACCAACTGGGTGGAGTTTTTGATACCGCTTACCATTGTCATTACAGCTCTTTCAAACTTGCTGCAGAAAAAATTTACGCCCCAATCTATCCGCATTAATTATGTCTTAGCTCTTTTATTCGGATTGATACATGGTATGGGTTTCGCCAATTCCATACGATTTATGATGGCGGAAGATCAAAACATTGGCTGGAGCCTATTTGGATTTAATGTGGGTTTAGAAGCAGGACAGGTTGTTGTTGTTACCCTTTTGCTTTTACTGGCGCACTTAATTGTATCGCTACTAAGGGTAAATCGCCGTGACTGGGTAATTTTTTTATCAGCTGGTGTATTTGCCCTCTCACTAAAAATGGTACTTGAACGTTTTCCAACATAATATAACAATCACATAAGTATGAAAAAAAATCTCTTACTGTACAGCCTGCTGCTAATTTTCTCCTTAAGCACCCGGGCACAGATTCAAAACAACCCGAAGTCAAACCATGCCAACAAATTTGAGCAGTTGGGTACCATTCTTCCCACACCTAACGAACAAAGGACTGCGAGCGGTGCGCCGGGTGTTAAATACTGGCAATTGAAGGTAGACTATGACATCAAGTGCGAATTGGATGAAGCCAACAATAAACTCACCGGGAGTGAAAGAATTACGTTTTATAATAATTCCCCGGACGTATTAAGTTATATCTGGATGCAACTTGACGAGAACCAGCACAGCACTGTTAATAATGCCAATTACCAAAGTCAAAACACGATGCCCCAACAAACCACGGATAAAGTGCTTGACAGGTTTGATGAAAAAAAGGTTGATAACGGTTATGGCTTTATTATTACGAAGCTTACTGATGCGGCCGGCAAAGCTCTGAAACATACTATCAATAAAACCATGATGAAAGTCGACCTCCCGGTACCATTAAAACCAGGGCAAAAATTTGTTTTTAATGTGGACTGGAATTACAAACTCGCTAACCGGGGAGATTTTGTTCGTTTCGGTGGTGCCAGGGGCGGATATGAGAATTTTCGCGACGATAATAATAATAATTATACGATAACACAATGGTATCCTCGTCTTTGTAAATACAGTGATGAACAGGGATGGCAAAACCATCAGTTTACCGGGACAGGAGAGTTCACCCTGAATTTTGGAAACTTTAAAGTGCAAATGACAGTGCCCGCTGATCATATCGTAGGCGGTACAGGTGAATGCCAGAATTATGGACAAACCTTGTCCTCCACTCAGATGGCTCGTTGGCAAAAAGCACAAACTGCTAAAGAACCTTTACAGATCGTTACCTTGGATGAGGCATTAAATGCTTCAAAACAAAAGAGCAAAGCAAAGAAGACATGGATCTATAAAGCCGATAATGTTCGTGATTTTGCCTGGACATCTTCCCGCAGGTTTGTATGGGATGCCATGCCGACCCTGGTGGAAGGGAAAAAAGTGATGTCCATGAGCTATTATGCAAAAGAAGCCTACCCGATCTACAGCAAATATTCCACCAAAGCAGTGGCGCACACTATTAAAACCTATTCAAAATTTTCCTTTCCTTATCCTTACCCGGTGGCGATCAGTGTAGAAGGAAACCAGGGAATGGAATACCCCATGATATCGTTCAACCCGGGAAGGGCACTGCCAGATGGTTCGTATTCTGAAGGCAGCAAGAACGCCGCGATCCTTGTGATCATCCATGAAGTGGGACATACCTTTTTCCCGATGATCGTAAATAGTGATGAAAGACAATGGACATGGATGGATGAAGGACTGAATTCCTACCTGCAATACCTGACACAGGAATTGTGGGATAATAAGTTTCCTTCCAACGGCGGTCCGGCATGGACAATCACCAATTATATGAAACTGCCAAAAGATCAACTGGAACCGATCATGACTAATTCTGAGAATATCAACAATTTTGGAGCCAATGCCTATGATAAAGTAGCCACGGGTTTGAATATTTTACGGGAAACGATTGTCGGCCGAGAAGCTTTTGATAATGCATTCAGGGAATATTCAAAACGTTGGGCATTCAAATCACCCACACCTGCAGATTTTTTCCGGTCCATCGAAGATGCTACCGGAGAAGACCTCGACTGGTTCTGGAGAGGCTGGTTCTATAGCACAGATGCCTGTGATATTTCGATCGACACTATCCGGCATGCTGTAGCTGATGTGAATGCTATACCGGCACAGGTAAATGATACTACGATCATGCTTGCTTTGGCGAAACCCCAGGTCAATCCGGAAGAAGAAAAGGATATTTCAAAAGTCCGCAATAAACATGACAAAAGCATTGTGTTTGAGACCGACAAGGATACAGCGCTTCGCGATTTCTATTGGAAGTATGACCGGGGAATAGAAAAATGGGATTCTACCAGGTATCCTGTTTTGCAAAGAGCCCAAACCGAAGCATTGGATGCAGAAGGAAAAGCAAAATATCGTAACAAAAATTTGTATGAGATAACCTTTAGCAATAAAGGAGGTCTTGTGATGCCGATTATTATCGAATGGAATTATAAAGATGGTACAAAAGAGATCGAAAGGATACCCGCCCAGGTATGGAGAAAGAATGAGCTGAAAGTGATCAAGACATTTATGAAAGATAAGGAAGTCGCTTCTGTAAAACTGGACCCGTACCGGGAAACAGCTGATATAGATGAGAGTAATAATACATATGGCGATATTAAGCCACCAAGTAAATTCAAAGTATTTAAGCAAAAACAAAACGTACCACCGGGCGGAGGCCTCAACCCGATGCAGAAAGCAATGGAAAAGAAAGGATTCTGACCCCACCCCCTTTCCATTTCTTGACTTAACATACCGTTTTCAAAATCCTCCTCCCGGGAAAGGGGGATTTTGATTTTTGACGTTTGACAGGAATAATATAACCGCATAGGTATTGGTGATAGGTTTACTTTAACAAGCTTCTGACCGCTGGTGTAAAATCTGGTCACACAATCCCGTCAATTTTTTACCCCCTGCCTTAATTATCTTAGCTTTGAAACCATCCACACATTTCGTCATTACAAAAACGCATACTACAAAATGAAAAATTTCATTCTCTGCCTGTTGGTTACTATCGGCGCTGGCGTATCAGCTACCGGGCAAAATATTTACAACAATTCCAACAGCAATCATGGTAATAAGTTTGAGCAGATGGGTGGCATATTTCCCACGCCCAACGAATACCGCACCGCCAGTGGCGCACCCGGTACTAAATACTGGCAGCAACGCTGTGATTATGATATTAAATGTGAGCTGGATGAAAAAAATCAGAAACTTACCGGTAGTGAAACCGTTACTTATTTCAATAACTCTCCTGATGTGCTCACCTATTTATGGTTGCAGCTGGATGAAAACCAGCACAGCAGCGTGAATAATGCTAATTACCAAACCAGCAACCCGATGAGCCGGCAGACGAGTCCCCAGCTATTGGAGAGGGCAGATGAATCAAAGGGTGACAATGGTTATGGTTTTAATATCCTGAAACTGACAGACGCCGCGGGAAAAGCATTAAAATATAGTGTCAATAAAACGATGATGCGGGTTGAATTACCAGTCTCGTTAAAACCTGGACAACGTTTTGTCTTCAAACTGGACTGGAATTATAAATTGTCTGACCGCCAGGGCCGCGGGGGTCGGGGTGGATATGAGTTCTTTCCTGAAGATGGAAATCATATATTTACGATGAGCCAGTGGTATCCCCGTCTTTGTGTGTATAGTGATTTCCAGGGGTGGCAACATCACCAGTTTACAGGCCGGGGAGAATTTGCGTTAACTTTTGGCAATTTTAAGGTGGAAATGACCGTACCGGCTGATCATGTGATCTTGTCAACCGGTGAAGGTCAAAACTATCCCGCTGTTCTTACTCCTGCTCAATTAGCCCGGTGGAATAAAGCCAAGGTATCGTCTGAGCCAGTGGAAATAGTAACACTGGCAGAAGCCAAAGCGGCTGAAAAAAATGGTCCGGCTATAATAGCATCTTCTTCACCCCGCAAAAAAACCTGGATCTTCAAAGCCGATAATGTGCGTGACTTTGCCTGGGGTTCTTCCAGGAAATTTGTGTGGGATGCATTGGCTACTAAAATAGAAGGAAAAAGAGTGATGTGTATGAGTGGTTATGCAAAAGAAGCCTATGGATTATACCGCAAATTTTCTACGAAAGCGGTAGAGCACACCATTCAAACATATTCAAAATTCACGATCCCTTATCCTTACCCGGTTGCGCAAAGTATAGAAGCCAGCAACGGGATGGAATACCCGATGATCTGTTTCAATTACGGCAGAACAGATAAAGACGGCACTTACAGTGAAGGAATCAAGAATGGAATGCTGGGAGTGGTCATACATGAAGTGGGGCATAATTTTTTCCCGATGATCATCAATAGTGATGAGCGTCAATGGAGCTGGATGGATGAAGGGCTGAATACGTTTGTGCAATACCTGACTGAAGAGCTTTGGGATAACAAATTCCCCAGCCGTCGGGGACCTGCTTATGCGATCACTGACTACATGAAGTTGCCAAAAGAACAGCTGGAACCTATTATGACCAATAGTGAGAACATTGTTCATTTTGGACCCAATGCATATTCCAAACCAGCTACTGGTTTAAATATTTTAAGAGAGACCATCATGGGTCGTGAATTGTTTGACTACTCCTTTAAAGAATATGCCCGGAGATGGGCATTCAAACATCCCGAACCTGCTGACTTTTTCCGTACGCTCGAAGATGCCAGCGGTGAGGATCTCGATTGGTTTTGGAGAGGTTGGTTTTATAGTACCGAGGTCTGTGATATTTCATTAGATTCTGTAAAATTTGCAAAGCCAGACCTGGCAGCCGTACAGAATGAAACAAAGGCTTTCACTGTAAAACGTTCGATCGAGAAACCCATCCTACCCGCCTTTGATGATATCTCGAAGATCAGGAACCGGGCGGATAAAAGCATAACCTTTAAAACAGAAAGGGATACGACTACCCGTGACTTTTACTGGAGATATGCCCGGGGGCTAGAGCCATACGATTCGGCAAAATTTGAGGTCACTGTACCCGGTAATAAACCGGAAGGATTAACAGAAGAAGAAAAAGCAAAATATGCCGGTAAGAATATGTATGAACTTACTTTTAGTAATAAAGGCGGACTGGTAATGCCTATCATCATTGAGTGGACTTATAAAGATGGCACGAAAGAAGTGGAAAGAATTCCCGCCCAGGTATGGCGGTTAAATGAAAACAAAGTGATCAAAACTTTTATCAAAGACAAAGAAGTGGCTTCTATAATGCTGGATCCCTACAAGGAAACTGCCGACATCAACGAAAATAATAATAGCTGGAATACTATTCCAGAGCCTTCGAAGTTTGCCATATTCAAAGTAAGACAAAGTGGTGGCCCAAGAAGTGGTGGCGGACAAACCGGCAACCCGATGCAGAAGTCGCAAGAGAAAAAAGGATTTTAAGCCAGGAGATTAAAAGAGTAAAAAGAGATTAAGAGCAGAACCTGAAAGCTCTTTATCTCTTTTCTTTTGTAAGAAGCTAATTATTTCCGGCACCCTTTTTTGGTCTGATAACCGTTTTTGATTCATTGCTTTTAAACGGCTCACTCTTTTTCTCCTTCATCTCTCCTGAGCGAAGTCGAAGGATAGACGCTTAGCTGTGCGAAACAACGCTATATTAAGACTTCCTTTTCTCATCTCCCCGGTGTGTTTTAGAAGATGGATCGTGCATACGTTTCTCTTCCCGCAGTTTTTGCGAAAGGATCCATTCAATTTGCCCGTTTACACTACGAAATTCATCAGCAGCCCATTTCTCAAGTGCTTTATATGTTTCGTTGTCAATTCGAATGACAAAAGCTTTTTTTTCGCTCACAGGAGGATTTTAAGTTATTGGTACAATGTGCCTGTATTCAAAACAGGGGTTGCCGCCCTTTCGCCACAAAGCACTACCATCAGGTTGCTGACCATCGCCGCTTTCTTTTCTTCATCCAGGTTCACAATTTCCTTTTTACTCAATTGTTCAAGGGCAAGCTCAACCATGCTCACGGCACCTTCCACAATCTTAAACCTGGCCGCCACAATCGCCGTGGCTTGCTGTCTTCTCAGCATATCGCCCGCGATTTCAGGGGCATAGGCCAAATGAGTAATTCTTGCTTCTTTGATAATAATACCAGCAGCAAATAATCTGTCACTCAATTCCTGTTCCAACATGGCTATTACTTTCTCCCCACCATTCCGTAAGGTTACTTCCGCAGTTGAGTCCTCCATTTCATCATAAGGACAACTCGTCGCCAAATGACGGATCGCCGACTCACTTTGTTGTTTTACGTATTGCGCATAATCAGTGATTTCAAACAAGGCTTTATAACCATTACTGACCTGCCATACGATCACGGCTGCGATCTCCACTGGGTTACCCATCTTATCATTTACTTTCAATTTGGTGCTTTCAAAATTATTGGCCCTTAGGGAGATCATTTGTTTCTTGTAAAAAGGATTTACAAATAATAGCCCATTATTTTTTATGGTGCCTGCATACTTACCAAAAAAAGTACATACCCTTGCCTGGTTTGGGTTGATAACGGTAAGACCTGATAATAGAAATAATGATAAAAAAATTAATCCGGCGCCCAGCCAAAGCCAGTTGCCCGTTATTCCCGTTTTTGCCACTTGTATAAGTAGGTATGCACCCAATCCAAAAGCCGCAAGTGAAATGATCAGGAAGAAAAATCCTGACACCGGTTTAATAATTTTTTCCATATAATTTAGTTTATGATATCAATTTGATATCAAATATATATCATTCGGCCGGATCCCCAAATTTATCTTTACAATAATTCCATCCATCCGGGGATTTCCTGGTAAATCCCGCTCCAGATACTGCAAGCATGCCCTATCATTAATATCTTTAGGGCATGAAACTCATGTTTTTACTTTTAGCCGTCTTTTTTTTGAATCCCACCGGCCGGGCAGCCATTGTTGACACGGTCAGCATTTACAGTAAGGCGATGCGGAAAGAATATAACTGTGTGGTAATCAAACCCGGGTTGGCAACTAACAACTCATTTCCGTTACCAGTAGTTTATTTATTACATGGTTATAGTGGCAGGTTTAGTAACTGGATTACACTGGTGCCTCAATTAAAAAATTTCGTGGATGAATACAATTTGATTATCGTTTGCCCCGATGGAGGCTACAGCAGTTGGTATTATGATAGCCCGCTGGATACGAGCATGCGGTATGAAACCTATATCAGTAAAGAAGTTCCTGACTTCATCGACGCTAATTATTCAACGATCCGGGACAAGAAAGGAAGAGCTATTACAGGATTGAGCATGGGTGGTCATGGCGGCCTGTTCCTGGGACTACGTCACCCGGATCAATTTGGAGCCTGCGGAAGTATGAGTGGTGGCGTAGATATCAGGCCTTTTCCCAAAAGCTGGGAGATCAGTAAACGGATCGGCGACATTGCCAACTACCCTTCCAACTGGAACAAGTATTCGGTTGCAGCTATTATTGATGAAAATCAAAAAGAGATCCCGGTTATTATATTTGATTGCGGCACGGAAGATTTTTTTTATAAAGTAAACCGTGCGTTGCATGAAAAAATGCTACGGTTAAATATTCCACATGAATATATAGAAAGGCCGGGTAAACATGACTGGGCCTATTGGGGAAATGCCGTGCAATACCAGTTGTTGTTTTTTAGTAATTATTTTTCAAAATCGGCTGCGAAAGAAAAATAATGCCTTTTCCTGAGAGGGGTTTTATGGCTTTGGCAAATACCCTGTCTTTCCATCTCTCACTTTGATCTTCTTTTTTCCCTCATTCTTTTTTTCATAATCCAGTATCGCCTGCGGCTTGGCCACTTTTTTGCCGGTCGTATCTGATTTGGCTTTACTATCACTCACGCTAAGCGGTTTTATATCATCATCACCAATCATTTCATCAGCTTCTGTCCGCAATTTATTCATTACATAAAATTCGGTTGCTTCAATAGTCCCCTCCCTGGGGTCGTAATAATTCCATTTACCATGCTTCATGGCTACCCCGTCATTTTTTACTACCATCCAGGTGCTGATTTTTGAGGGATCCTTCAAATCATACACGGCCACGGTATCAAAAGCAATTTTGGGATCAATGGCCCGCCAGCCTTCTTCGCGCAATAACCCGCCGTTGTACGTAAAATATTGTTGACGGCCATGGAGCTTTCCCCAACTATAATTTTCTTCTGCAATTTTTACTCCGTCCAGAGAAAATCGTTTCCAGGTACCTGCCTTCTGGTCATTCTCAAAATAACCTTCCTCTTCATAACCTCTTTCTCCCCGCAAGTCATCCACATGGAGTACCCAGGGGCCCTGTTTTTTTCCTTTCAGATCCACCCGGTTCAGTGTATCACCTTTCACACCTATTTTATAATCTTTCCATTGACCCAATCCAGTTGTGGAAATAAATACGAGAAGAATAACAATCAATCGCATAGTTTAGTAAGTTTGAGAGCTTTGAATCTTATTTGAAGCCAACCAACCTGCAATTTACTAACGAAAATTAACTGCTTTTATGTCCAGGATGTTAAAAAATCTAGCCAGCCGGAAAATCTTCCTCCTACCAGTCATTTGCGCGTTTGTATGCCTGTTTATTTCCTTATTTACGACTGCCCAGGTAAACCCCACCCCTGCAGCTGAAAGGATGCAAGGTCTTGACCAGCGCCGCAAACTGGAATCCCGTTCATTACTTAATGATATACAATTCCGCAATATCGGACCCAGCATTATGAGCGGGCGGGTAGTGGATATTGAGGTCAATCCTGAGGACCCCACAGAATTTTATGTAGCTTATGCTACCGGTGGTCTCTGGCATACCACAAACAACGGGCAAAGTCTTACGCCTATCATGGATAGTCTTGATATGCTTTTCATCGGAGATATAGCTGTTAACTGGAAGAATAAAACCATCTGGGTGGGAACAGGTGAAGTAAACAGCAGCCGTTCTTCGTACTCCGGTATTGGAATTTATAAAAGCAACAATAACGGAAAAACATGGGAATATCTTGGATTACCTGAGTCACATCATATCGGTAAGATCCAACTTCATCCATCTGACAATAACACGGCCTGGGTAGCAGCATTGGGTCATTTATACTCTGCCAACAAAGACAGGGGTGTTTACAAAACAACTGATGGAGGCAAGACCTGGAAGCAAACATTGTTTGTTGATGATAATACCGGTTGTGTGGAAATAGACATCAACCCTGCTAACCCCAATGAACTGTACGCCGGGATGTGGTACCGGGTCCGTCGTGCCTGGAAATTTGAAGAAAGTGGGAAGACAAGTGGCATATACAAAAGTAATGACGGGGGAGAGACTTGGAAACTAATCTCAGGTCCGGGTTCAGGTTTTATGACCGGTGACAAGATCGGTCGTATCGGTTTTGCGGTGTATCCAAAAAATCCGTCAATCGTGTATGCAGTAGTGGATAACAATACGCCAAAAACGGATACCACAAAAAGATCTGACAGCTTCTATAAGAAAGATCTATTTAAAAATATGACCAAAGATGAATTTGCTGCGCTGCAAACAAATTTGATCGATACTTTTTTAAGAAAGAATTTCTTCCCCCGTAAATACACAGGTAAGGGCGTAAAAGAAATGGTGGCGGCCGACAAGATAAAACCGGTTGCACTTTGGGATTTTTTGGACAGTGACGATGGTTTTCAAAATACAGGTATTGTTGGCTGTGAAGTGTACCGGAGTAATGATGGCGGCCTGTCGTGGAAAAAAACACATGACAAACCCAATCCAAATTTCAACACCTACGGTTATTATTTTGCCAAGATCTATACTTCCCATTACAATCCTGACAAGATCTTCTCCATTGGTTTTATTGCCCAACTCTCCACCGATGGCGGTAAGACTTTTAAAACAATTGACAAGGGAAATGTCCACGCTGATCATCATGCACTGTGGGTAAACCCAAAAAAAGATTCGCATATCATCAATGGTAATGATGGCGGCTGTAACATCAGTTATGATAATGGCGCCAATTGGTTTAAAATAAATACACCTGCATTGGCCCAATATTATGCTATCACGGTGGATGATGCAAGACCCTACAATGTATATGGAGGATTGCAGGATAACGGAAGCTGGTGGGGACCTTCCAATCACGTGGAAGATATTGGTTGGATCGACAATGGTCAATACGGCTACCGGTCGATTAATGGCGGCGATGGTATGCAGGCCCAGGTGGATACCAGGGACAATGCTACTGTCTATTCCGGCTCGCAATTTGGCTCCTATGGCCGTTATAATAAAGAAAGAAGAGGTTCGCAAAAATCGCTGCGTCCTTCGCATGAATTGGGAGAAAAGCCACTACGATTTAACTGGCAAACACCCATCCTACTGAGCAAACACAACCAAGACGTATTCTATTACGGTAGTAACAGGCTTCATCGCTCATTAAATAAGGGTGATACGATGATCGTTATGAGCGCCGATCTTACCGCTGGGAAAGTAACAGGCAATGTTCCGTATGGTACACTCACCACTTTGTCAGAATCACCTCTTCGTTTTGGATTAATATATACTGGTTCTGATGACGGCAATATTCATCTCTCAAAAGATGGAGGGTACAGCTGGGAACAACTCAATCAAGCTGGAACAGCAACTCCGGTAAAAAAAGCTTCGAAGCCGACTGGTACCACAAAACTCCAGACTAATCAACTTTGGGTGAGTCGCGTTACGGCATCCCAGCACAATGAATCAAGAGTTTATGCTTCGCTAAATGGTTACCGGTTTGACAATTTTGCTCCTTATTTATATATAAGCGATGATTATGGATCTACCTGGCTGAAAACAGGAACCGATCTGCCGTATGAACCTATTAATGTCATTCGGGAAGATCCAAAGAATGATAGTATTCTTTATGTGGGTACCGACGGTGGATTATATGTAAGTTTTGACCGGGGCAATACTTTTATGATGTGGAATGGCGGTTTGCCTAAATCGGTTCCCGTGCATGATATTGCTATTCAACAACGGGATAATGAAATTGTACTTGGTACCCATGGTCGCAGTTTATATGTCGCCAAACTGGATGATGTACAAAAAATAAAACAGGATCCGGACTGGATGAAGAAAAAACCAAAGCCAAAGACTACAGAAAGATCTGAAAGAGGCAGGGAAGCAGCGGAACCGGGGCAGGACTAAAAGATAGTTGCACAAAAAAAGCGATCCGCTAGTTAGCGGATCGCTTTTTGGTGTCATTTATTTCCTACGCCTTCTTTTTTTTCCTAAGTACCAGGAATAATACAAGCAGCAAGACAAGGGCTCCCCCACCGATGTAGTAATACATTTTCATATCCGTAGGTTCCTTATCATATCCACTTTCAATTTTTCTCTCGGTGTCTTTTATCATTTTATCAATGAACGGGAACGAGGGGTTCATCTCCTTTACTTCATCAAATTTTTCCAGCGCTTTTTTATAACGGGACTCATCAAACAAATCCATTGCTTCTTCATAGGTCAGGGATATCTCACTCATCTCCGGATCAATCCTTGCTTTTTCTATATATTCCTCCACGATGGTACTGGGCACTATAAAATTCATGCCCTGCACTTCTGCCTGCCGTTGGTAATCAATACTGCCAAAAGTAGCCAGGCCAATCACTTCCCCATACTCATTCATCACCGGGCCGCCACTGTTACCATGCGTAATGGACGCATCAGTTTGCAAAACTTCCCAGCCATCTTTCATATTCTTTTTTGCACTAACAAGGCCTCGTGTCAACGATGCTTCAGAAATTGATTCCTGCGAGATCAGCGGATGGAAAGTGGCTACGGCAGGGTATCCCAACACATACACCTGATCACCAACCCGCATATCTTTATCATTGCCCATCCTGATAGTAGGGTAAGTATGTTTGCCCTCCAGTTTTAAGATTGCCACATCTTTCCCCGGGATAGGATTTCCTTTTGTGATCAGCTTGGCAGGAATTACCTTGGGAACGATTTTTCCTTTGGCCCCCGAAATACCAAATACTATACTAAATTCTTTTTGAATTTTTCCTACTTCCAGTGTCTGCGAAAAATACCAGGAGTTTGCATCGTTTAATGCCTTTGCTTCTTCCGGGGATAACTTGCGTTTCATTGCGCCTTCCAGCGACTTAACATCCTCATCCATTATTGCCTGGAAAGCCTGCTGCACGAAACCTTGTTTAGTATCTTCATCATTTTCATCTACCACATGAGCGTTGGTAATTACATAACCATCTGGGGTGACAATAAATCCTGACCCCACCATCGTTGTATTCAATTGCTTAGATATTCTTTCTGTTCCCCGCATCATATACTTGTCGATGTCCCTGCAAAAAGTCATGATGTAAACATTCCAGAACTGATCCTGCGTCAGTGTTCCCTGTGTGACCATTTCTCGAACCTGTTGGGCAAGGTTGGCCAGGGCTGCATCATCAAATACAGGCTGGATGGCATTGACCGTTCCTTTGTAAGTTGCCTGGATCATGACAGTACCCGGTTTATTGCGTTCAGCGATTTGTACCGGTGTAAGAGGGTCCTGAGCAAAAGAGTTAACGCAGAAAAAAATAAAGGGGAGTAAGAAAATTTTCTTCATAACAGTTTGGTTTATGCCTGCCTGACATGGGCAGGTTCAGTTAAAGATAACTTATCAAATGATAATGCTAGTCCCGGCAAAATTTTTCCATGTTCCTACGCAGAAAGCAGGTAGTCTAACGCCAGTTCATATCCTTTTAAGCCCAATCCGAAAATACTGCCGGCGGCCTTACCACTTAAATAGGAAAATTTGCGGAAGTCTTCCCTGGCATGTACATTGGAAATATGCACTTCCACAACTGGTGCCTTGATAGCTGCAATAGCATCGCCAATGGCGACTGATGTATGCGTATAACCAGCAGCGTTTAAGATGATACCGTTATAGTTAAAGCCTACCCTTTGTATCTCATTGATCAGCTCGCCTTCGATATTGCTTTGAAAATAACTGATCTCGGTAGTGGCATATTTCGCTTTCATCAACTCAAGAAATTGTTCAAACGGGACATCTCCATATATCCCGGTTTCTCTTTTACTGAGCAGGTTGAGGTTGGGTCCGTTGATGATTGCGATCTTCATAGCTCGAATATAATTCAAAAAAATAACCGCCCCATTGGATTGGGGCGGCTTTTCTTAATTCCTCTGGTCCTTTATCAGTTGCAGGAATTCATCAAATAAGTACCGGCTGTCATGCGGTCCTGGTGTAGCTTCGGGGTGATACTGTACCGAAAAAGCAGGTTTTCCTTTTACCCTGATACCTTCAATGGACTGGTCATTCAGGTTCACATGGGTGATCTCTATGTTACCCGCTTTCTTTACAGCGACCGGGTCCACCCCAAATCCGTGGTTTTGTGTGGTAATCTCAGATTTGCCGGATATAATATTCTTGACCGGGTGATTCAACCCTCGGTGACCATGATGCATTTTAAAGGTCGGAATATCATTAGCCAGCGCCAGCAACTGGTGACCCAAACAAATACCAAACACAGGTTTATCTTCCTTCAGAATTCGTTTTAATGTGTCAATCGCGTAGTCCATTGGTGCCGGATCGCCGGGGCCATTGGAAATAAAATAACCGTGAGGATCGAATTCCTTTACTACATCCAGTTTTGTTTTGGCGGGAAATACCTTAACATAAGCACCTCGCTCCACCATGCAGTTCAAAATATTCCTTTTCACTCCATAATCCATGACTGCAATGCGTATGGCGGCATTTATATCCCCTACTTCATACGCTTCTTGGGTACTCACTTTTGAAGCCAGTTCCAATCCATCCATATCCGGAACCTCTGCCAATTTCTTTTTCAGTGCTTCAATATCAGTTGTTTCAGAAGAGATAATACAATTCATGGCACCTTTTGTCCTGATATGCGCCACCAATGCTCTTGTGTCCACTCCTTCTATTGAAACAATTTTATTTGCTTTCAGGTAGTCATTTAATGAACCATTGGCCAGCTTTCTTGAATACTGGTCTTCCAGATTTCTCCCGATCAAGCCATTTATTTTCACGGAGTTAGATTCTACATCGGCTTCTTTCACACCATAATTACCAATATGCGCACTATTCATTATTAATACCTGTCCAAAATAACTGGGGTCGGTAAATACTTCCTGGTATCCGGTCATACCGGTATTAAAACATATTTCACCGGTGGTGGTACCGATAGCTCCAAAGGCTTGTCCATGGGCAACCGTTCCATCGGCTAATAATAATACTGCGGGCATAGATGTGTCTGGCATTTTCCTTTTTTAGTCCCCTCAAACGAAGGGTGGTTAAAAACAAATTGCGCAAATGTAGGTATTAGTCGGGAGTATGGAGTAGCGAGGCTGCTGATGTTTTCCACCTATATGCTGACATTATCTCATTGGAGAATGTTTTTCCCGAGTAACAAGTTCCGACTCCTGCTTACCTTCCCCTCTTCCCCAACAAAAACTTCTCCCTGATCACATCCTGCACGTTCACACCACTGATCTTACTTTCCAGCCAGGAAATAACATCGAGATAAACAAAAGCCCGGCTCTCCAACGGGTTGTGCTCATATTTTTTGAGGCCAGCGAGCAATTTTTCAAACTCAGGTTTCAATGCATGGGCACCCACATGAAAAGACCGGCGGAGAAAGGTGAACATTTCTTCTTCCACTTTGCTCAGGTTGTCCATCTTCGCCATATACCGGTACACTGATTTAATCAGGTATTCCAACAGTTCAAAATTACCCAGCTCATAATGAGCGATCAGGTGCAACAGGCGGGCATAACACTGCAGGTCAGTCCGCAGATCCCCTTTTTGATTGATGATGCGATTGAGATAATCGATCGTCTTTTCATTATTACCACTACCAAAGTACAGACAAGCAATTTTATAATAAAACACCAGTACCCGGTGCGCATCGAGATATAGACCATACTCTTTCAGCATCTCTTCCAAAAAAGGAACCATACGAAGTCCTTTCGTGAAAGTGCCCTGCAAAAAGTAGAGATTGATCCGGGCCGTAAATAAATATTGATAGGCCAGTATCCGGTTGTTCTCATTTTCCTCCAGGTGCTTTTGTTTGGTAAAGACCTCAAACTGTTTGATCCGTTGCGCCAGTTTCTCATGATTCAGCAGGTTAAAATGAGCACCCATTAGATTGTGCATCCCTTTTATATAACTCGCGGTTTCTACTTTCAGCAAACCGGGGTGTGTCGAAAAAAGGTCAACCCATTTTTGCGAATAGCGATAGTACTGCAAAAAATCCTGCCGGATAAAAGCATACCAGACATAACTTTGGTACAGGTAAAGCTTTTCATAGAATCCGTCAGCTTTGCCACTATCGGCCGGAAGATTTTTTTCAAAGAAGGAGCTGATACCTTCTATATCCTTTTCATTCCTGGCATGCCATGCCGGATATACCAGCTGTATAATTGCAGGGAAAGATTCGACAATTGATTAACCAGTGAAAGCCGGGAATTTACTGTATTCGATTCAGCTGAAAGTTTCTCTGCCCGGTCTTGCATACTCCGGGTAATGAACAAGGTTTCTATCTTTTTTTCAAAAAACAAAGCCTGCTGTAGATAGGTTAGCTGGTGATAAGCCCGGGCAGTTTCTTTTAATCGTTCCAGCATTTTCAGGCTTTGCAGGTACAAGCCTTTATTATACAATATCCGGGCATGATCCATCATGCTCATGCAGGTGGATATCAATATTATCTTCTTCCTTGATCAGGCGGAGGCTGGAAAGGATCTGCCGGTATAAATGCGCCTTGATATTGGAAAGTTGCTGCTTACTGATACTCTTAGCTTTTTTCAGCATTTGATGCTCATCATATTCCGCCATTTTATCCAATGCATCAAACAGCTGGATAATCTTAAGATCTTCCGTGGCGGTATTCCGCTTGACATAGAGCTTAAAATTGCGCTTTTCGCTCTTTTCCAGCGATTTAACCAGTTGAAACAAGGGCATCAGTTGAACGGTTGGGCATCGTAATTCAAAAAATTTAAAATCCGCTACTGTAAAGGGTTTCACCGTAATACCCCCTATTTAAAAGGTGTAAAACCTGTCCCATTTTGATTTCTATTCCGCCTGATATTCAAGGTATTTTAGTCGCGGCAGGTCCTGCAAAAATAAGTAGCCTGCATTTTTATCTCACCAATTTATTGATTTATTATGGCAGACAGGAAAAGTCAACATCTTTGATACTACGCTCCGAGATGGCGAGCAGGTACCCGGTTGTAAACTGAACACCCACGAAAAACTCGAATTGGCCCTGCAGTTAGAAGACCTGGGAGTAGATATTATTGAAGCAGGTTTTCCTATTTCTTCTCCCGGCGATTTTGAATCCGTAAGCCAGATAGCTAAAGCTGTAAAGAATGCAACGGTATGCGGTCTTAGTCGTGCCGTGCAAAAAGATATTGAAGTGGCTGCCCAGGCATTAAAATAGGCTGCCCGACCGAGAATACATACCGGAATCGGCACTTCCGATTTTCATATCAAATCCAAATTCAATTCTACCCGAGAAGATATTCTAAAAAGAGCCATTCAATGTGTGAAATGGGCAAGAAATTATACTGATGATGTCGAGTTTTATGCCGAAGATGCCGGGAGAACTGATAATGATTATCTGGCGCAGGTCATTGAAGCAGTTATTAAAGCCGGCGCCACAGTTGTCAATATTCCCGATACCACGGGTTATTGCCTTCCCTATCAATATGGAGAAAAAATCGCTTACTTAGTAAATAATGTGTCCAATATTGATAAAGCCATTATTTCCTGTCATTGTCATAATGACCTGGGACTAGCCACTGCTAATTCAATTGCCGGTGTTATATGCGGGTGCCAGGCAAATTGAATGTACGATCAATGGTCTTGGTGAAAGAGCGGGCAATACTTCTTTGGAAGAAGTGGTGATGATCATCAAACAGCATAAACATTTGGGCCTGCATACCAATATTAAATCGGAACAATTGAATCCAATAAGCCGCCTGGTATCCGACACGATGCGGATGCCTGTTCAACCCAATAAAGCGATCGTGGGTAGTAATGCTTTTTCTCATTCATCCGGTATTCACCAGGATGGATTTTTGAAAGATGCGTTGACCTACGAAATCATCAATCCTGAAGAAGTAGGTGCGGATAGTTCCAAGATCGTACTGACCGCCCGAAGTGGTCGCAGTGCATTGGCTTATCGTTTTCAGAAACTAGGTTTCGAGTTTGACAGGAATGATGTGGATGTTTTATATAATGAGTTCGTAAGAGTGGCGGATAGTAAGAAAGAAGTGGAAGATACTGACCTTGATTGCATAGCTAAGCAATATCAGGCTAATGTTGTGGTTGCTTAAATAATTATTTGCCAGGCTGCAGTGCTGCTATCAGCTTCGTTGCGTCGCACACTGCATCGTTCAGTTCATTACCCGGCTTATGAACCACATAGGCAGGTAGATACATAGAAATACACACATAGAATTCTATGAGTGGAAAAAAAATATGAATATTCAGAATAATAAAGGCTCTTTCAAAGTTCCCCCTGCAGGGGGTGGGGGGGCTACCTTATTTGAAAAGATCTGGGAGAAACACATCGTCAAAACCATTGACGATGGACCATCTGTATTATATATTGACAAACATTTTATTCATGAAGTAACCAGCCCGCAGGCTTTTACAGGTTTGAATAAAAGAGGAATAAAAGTATTACGACCGCAACAAACCGTTGCTACGGCAGATCATAATGTGCCGACAATGAATCAGCATCTGCCAATAAAAGAAGAATTGAGCCGGTTGCAGGTAGAGGCGCTGATAGAAAATTGCGCCGAACATGGCATTGAATTGTATGGCCTTGGACATCCGTTCCAGGGCATTGTTCATGTTATAGGGCCTGAGTTGGGCATTACCCAACCGGGCATGACAATCGTTTGCGGCGATAGTCACACTTCGACCCACGGTGCATTTGGTGCTATTGCTTTTGGCATTGGCACCAGCGAAGTAGAAATGGTCTTTGCTTCGCAATGTTTGTTGCAGAGCAAACCAAAACTGATGCGTATTACTGTCGATGGTGAATTAAATAAAGGAGTTGTTTCAAAAGATATTGTACTCTATATCCTTTCAAAAATAACAGCAAGCGGTGCAACAGGATATGCAGTTGAATTTGCAGGATCTGCTATCCGTGCATTAAGCATGGAAGCCAGGATGACCATTTGCAATATGAGTATTGAAATGGGTGGCCGTTGTGGATTGATTGCACCGGATGAAACCACTTTCAATTATATCAAAGGGCAGAAAATTTGCACCACAGGGCGAGGAATGGAACAAGAAATTGGAGGAATGGAAACAATTATATTCTGACAGCGATGCTGTTTTTGATAAAGAGATTTTTATCAATGCAGAAGATATTGAACCAATGATTACCTATGGTACCAACCCCGGGATGGGAATTGGCGTCAGTCAAGACAATACCCACTACAGATGACGATCAATGAAAATGACAGGTCCGGTTTGTCAAAATCATTGGCCTATATGGGTCTGCAGCAAGGGGTAGCTATACAAGGACAAAAAATTGATTATGTATTTATTGGCAGCTGTACCAATTCAAGAATTGAAGACCTGAGAATGGTAGCATCTTTTGTAAAAGGAAAAAAGAAAGCCGATGATGTGGAAGTATGGATCGTTCCTGGGAGCAAGCAGGTAGAAGCACAAGCCATTGAAGAAGGCATTGATAAGATTTTTGAAGAAGCAGGTTTCATCTTGAGACAACCCGGTTGCAGTGCTTGTTTGGGAATGAATGAAGATAAAATTCCCGCAGGTAAATATTGTATCAGCACCAGCAACCGAAACTTTGAAGGAAGACAGGGTGCCGGTGCCAGAACATTACTGGCAAGTCCGTTGACAGCAGCAGCAGCGGCGATTACCGGAGTATGTAACAGATGTAAGAGAACTTTTAAATTAAGTCATGCAGGCATTAACACAACATACAAAGCAGGTTTGTTCCGATCAATATCGAAAATATTGATACCGACCAGATCATTCCTGCCCGTTTTTTAAAAGCAACGACCAAAGATGGATTTGGCAAAAATCTCTTTCGCGACTGGAGATATGAAAATGATGATGAGACAAATCCTAAGAACAGATTTTCCATTGAACCAGTCACAGTACAGCGGGGAGATATTGGTCGCTGGAAAAAATTTTGGCTGTGGTTCGTCAAGGGAACATGCTGCCTGGTCAATTCTTGATGATGGCTTTCGGGTGGTCGTTTCCAGTTTTTTTGCAGACATATTTAAAAACAATGCACTGAACAATGGTGTGTTACCAGTGCAGGTACAGTGATGAGTTCCTGCAAAAAATATTTGCGCAGGATAATGAAACAGAATTGACAGTTGACCTGTCTGCACAAACTATAATGATCAACATCTACCGGTGACCAGGAGCACTTTGATATCAACAGTTATAAAAAGACCTGCTTGCTGAACGGGTATGATGACATTGATTATTTATTAAGCATAAAAGAAGATATAGAAAGATATGAATCAGCAGCGCAGCACGAACCCGTGTTAGGGTCAGCGTGACCATCAATTCGAAACCCATTAAAAAAAACTACTATGAAAAAGAACATTACAGTAATTGAAGGGGATGGCATTGGCCCGGAAGTAACCCGGCAATCCATCCGGGTGTTAGATGCTATTGCAGAATCCTGTGGTCATGAGTTCAACTATACCTATTGCCTGATGGGAGCCGATGCCATAGATAAAACCGGTAGTCCGCTGCCAGATGAAACCATAGACAGTGTGTCTTGACAGTGATGCGATCTTATTTGGCGCTATTGGCCATCCTAAATACGATAATGATCCCACGGCAAAAGTAAGACCAGAACAAGGTTTGCTGAAACTCCGGAAATCCTTACAACTCTATGCCAATATCCGTCCTATTACTACTTATTCGTCATTACATCACCTGTCCCCATTAAAAAGTAAGAATCTCGAAGGAGTTGATTTTATCATTTTCCGCGAGCTAACCGGGGGAATTTATTTTGGCAAAAAAGAATTGGCTGAAGATGGTACTCAGGCATCTGATGATTGTGTCTACAGCCGCCAGGAAATTGAACGTATCGCACATCTTGCTTTTCAATATGCGCAAAAGCCTGAGCGCAGAAAAAAATTAACCCTGGTGGATAAAGCCAATGTGCTGGAAACATCAAGGCTTTGGAGAAAAGTGGTGCAGGAAATCGCTCCCCAGTATCCCGATGTTACAGTGAATTATATGTTCGTGGATAATGCAGCGATGCAGATCATCTTAAACCCAAGACAGTTTGATATCATTCTCACGGAAAATATGTTTGGTGATATCATCAGTGATGAAGCTAGTGTGATAAGCGGCTCGCTGGGCCTCTTACCTTCTGCTTCAGTCGGTGCAGGTGGCCTTGCTTTGTTTGAACCAATACATGGCTCATACCCGCAGGCAGCCGGTAAAGATATTGCCAACCCGATCGGTTCTATCCTCTCCGCTGCGATGATGCTGGAGTATTTAGGAATGAAGGATGAAGCAGGCCTGGTCAGAGAAGCCGTTGACTGGACCTTACAATATTCCTTTGTCACTAAAGACATTGACCCGGTAAATTTTTATTTCACATCCACCATTGGAGAATTGGTGAGTGACTATGTAACAGGTAAAATCTCCGGTGCTGTGAAAAGAGAAAATATTGAGTTGAGAAAGTCGACTATCATATAATTGATCTTGTCATTTACTAACGATGGTTTGTCCATATTAGTAAAATAATTGCTTGCTGAGTTCTTTTTTTGAAACGGCGGGTGTATATTTACAAAACATACATCCTTCATGTTGAAGAACAAGTCATATAATATTATCACTACTGTTGCCTCAATTATTATTGTGGTCGTGATTATTATAACTTCTTCAAACGGAGGTGGTGCATGGCTTTGAACTAGAAAAATCAAAATATAAGCGACCCGCCTCCGAAAAAGGCGGGTCTTTTTTTTGGGCCTCCCCACAAGCGTAGCTCCTTCCCTTCGCTGGGCTTGGGGACCTCCGAAGGAGGTTCTTACGGAGACCCGAGACAAAAAAGAGAATTAAAATTATTCGTAAACTAAAGTCTCCTCCTTTGGAGGAGATATAGAGGAGGCCATTATGTATTACAACGAAAAAACGATCATCTATTTCAACGGGCAGTTTGTAAAAGCTGCAGAGGCAAAGACAGACCTGTATAGCCAGTCCTTGCACTACGGCTATGCTGTTTTTGAAGGCATCCGCTCCTATCCTGTCGGGAATGGAACTAAGATTTTTAAAGCTGAAGCACATTATGACCGGTTACGTCATTCGGCAGGTTTGTTGAAAATGCCTTTTTATTATTCTACTGAGAAACTGATCGAGCTAAGCTATGAAGTGCTCCGGTTAAATAATTTCAATGATGCTTACCTGCGTCCCATCGTGCTTTGCTCCCCCAATATGTCCTTATCAAAAGGAAAAGAATGCCACCTGGCTATTGAAGCCTGGGAATGGACGAATGGTTATCTCGCCAATAAGATGAGGATCATGACATCGTCCTACCGGAGACCCAATCCAAGCGGCTTTCATATCGATGCGAAAGTGAGTGGGCATTATGTAAATTCTATCATGGCCTGCCAGGAAGCAAAAGATAACGGATTTGACGAAGCACTCTTACTTGATACCAATGGTTTTGTAGCGGAAGGACCCGGTGCCAATGTGTTTTATGAAAAAGATGGAGTGATCTATACTCCCGCAAAAGGAAATATCCTGCCTGGTATCACCAGGGCAACCGTTATTGAAATATGTGCTGAACTGAATATTCCTGTGAAAGAAACATTCTTTACTCCCGCAGAAATGCAGGGAGCAGACAGCGGATTCTATTGTGGCACAGCTGCTGAAATAGTTGAACTGGCATCACTTGACAATATAGAATTCAAACTGGACTGGGAAGAATCATTGGGTGCCGTGATACAGAAAGCATATAAATCTAAAGTATTGGAAAAACCATTTCTATTGCAGCAGGCGGTGGCATAATGGTGATAGGTACCAGCCGAGAGCCATACCGAACGATGAAGAGTGCGACGCAACGAAAGGTGCTAGTAGTACAGACGATGACAAACAAAAAATAAAATGAACGAGCTGAATAAATATTCGAAGACCATTACTCAGGATCCGACACAACCTGCGGCACAGGCCATGCTCTATGGCATTGGTTTGACAGACGATGATTTGAAAAAAGCGCAGGTGGGTATTGTAAGTATGGGCTATGATGGCAATACCTGCAATATGCACCTGAATGAATTGGCTAAAACGATTAAACAAGGAGTATGGGATAATGACCTGGTAGGCTTGATCTTTAATACCATCGGTGTAAGCGATGGTATCAGTAACGGTACAGAAGGCATGCGATATAGCCTGGTAAGCCGGGATATCATCGCTGATTCAATTGAAGCAGTTTGCGGTGCACAATATTATGATGGACTGATCGCTGTACCCGGTTGTGATAAAAACATGCCTGGTAGCTTGATAGCGATGGGACGTTTGAACCGCCCGGCTATCATGGTGTATGGCGGGACGATTGCACCCGGTCATTACAAAGGACAGGACCTGAATATTATTTCATCTTTTGAAGCGCTGGGACAAAAGATCGCTGGTCAATTAAATGAAGAAGATTTTAAAGGTATTGTACAAAACAGTTGCCCCGGTGCCGGCGCCTGTGGTGGTATGTATACCGCCAATACGATGGCTGCTGCTATTGAAGCACTGGGAATGAGTTTGCCTTATTCATCATCCAATCCTGCATTGAGTGAAGACAAAACAAAAGGAATGTGTTGATGCTGGTAAAGCCATTCGATTGTTACTGGAAAAAGATATTAAGCCTTCTGATATCATGACGGCAAGAGCATTTGAAAATGCCATCACTGTCATCATGGTGTTGGGTGGAAGTACGAATGCCGTCATACACCTGATCGCCATGGCAAAAAGTGTAGATGTGAAATTGTCACAGGATGATTTTCAAACGATCAGCGATAAAGTCCCAGTTCTGGCCGATTTTAAGCCTTCGGGAAAATACCTGATGCAGGACCTGCACCAGCATGGTGGGGTACCGGCTGTGATGAAATATTTGCTGCAGAAAAAACTACTTCATGGTGATTGTTTAACCGTAACCGGTAAAACGATTGCAGAAAATGTGTCAGGAGTTCCGGACCTGGATTTTGAAAGCCAGGATATCATTCATCCCATCGAAAAACCGATCAAGGCAACAGGGCATTTACAGATACTCTATGGCAATCTTGCCAGGAAAGGAAGTGTGGCAAAAATATCAGGCAAGGAAGGGATAAAATTTGAAGGACCTGCCAGGGTATTTGATGGTGAGTTTGAACTAATAAAAGGGATCAACGAAGGAAAAATAAAAGCAGGTGATGTCGTAGTTATACGGTATGTAGGACCCAGAGGCGCACCGGGTATGCCCGAAATGCTGAAACCAACTTCAGCGATCATTGGTGCAGGTTTGGGAAAATCAGTGGCCCTGATCACCGATGGAAGATTCAGCGGAGGCACACATGGATTTGTAGTGGGGCATATAACGCCTGAAGCTTTTGACGGAGGTTTGATCGCCCTGGTAAAAGACAATGACATCATTAACGATTGATGTAAAGAAAAATAAGATCACACTGGATATAGATAAAGAAGAAATTAAGAAAAGGAAGAATGAATGGGAGCAGCCTGCTTTGAAAGCAACAAAGGGAGTTTTATTTAAATATGCACAGCAGGTAAAAGATGCTAGCGAAGGTTGTGTAACGGATGAAGCATAAAATATTTATTATGGAAACGCTGGAATTGAAAAAAGAAAAAAAAGTAGGCCTACCTGTTGAAAACATTAACGGAAGCCATGCTGTATTAGAAGCCTTTATCGCCGAAGGTGTTGATACCATTTTTGGTTATCCCGGCGGTGCCATCATGCCTATCTATGATGCCTTGTATGATTATCATGATAAACTGAAACATATACTTGTTCGTCATGAACAGGGCGCTATTCATGCTGCACAGGGTTTTGCAAGGGTGAGTGGAAGAACAGGTGTAGTATTTGCTACCAGCGGACCCGGCGCCACCAATCTCGTGACAGGTCTGGCAGATGCAATGATCGACTCCACTCCGGTTGTTTGTATTACCGGCCAGGTATTTGCACATTTATTAGGAACCGATGCTTTCCAGGAAACGGATGTGATCAATATTACCACTCCGGTTACCAAATGGAATTACCAGGTGACCGATGCAACGGAAATTCCTGCTGTACTGGCAAAAGCATTTTATATTGCCAACAGCGGCAGACCCGGACCCGTGCTGATCGACATTACCAAAAATGCACAACTGCAACTATTCGATTATGAAGGTTATCAAAAATGTGATCATATCCGCAGCTACCGGCCAACGCCGATCGTAAGAAAGGAATATGTGGAAGCAGCTGCAAAACTAATCAATGAAGCAGAAAGACCGTTTGTGATATTTGGACAAGGTGTGATACTTGGGAAAAGCAGAAAAAGAATTCAAAGCATTTATTGAGAAAGCAGGTATACCTGCAGCATGGACCATTTTGGGTATGAGTGCTATTCCATACTGATCATCCACTTGCCATGGGTATGCTGGGTATGCATGGCAACTATGGACCGAATGTATTAACCAATGAATGTGATGTACTGATTGCAGTAGGTATGCGTTTCGATGACCGGGTTACGGGACGTTTAGATAAATATGCGCAAGCAGGCAAAAGTTATTCACCTGGATATTGACCCTGCAGAAATTGATAAGAATGTAAAAACAACTGTTGCTGTTTGGGGCGATTGCAAAGAAACATTACCGTTGCTCACCAAATTGATTGAACAAAAAGTCTACCCGCAATGGTTGCAATAAATTCAATGACTATAAAAAAGAGGAAGAAGAAACCTGCATCATTCCTGAATTGAATCCTATCGGCGGATACACTGACCATGGGCTGAAGTGATTAATTACCTGAATGAATTAACACAGGGTAATGCGATTATTGTGACTGATGTTGGTCAGCACCAGATGGTAACCTGTCGCTATGCAAAATTCAACCAATCAAAAAGCAATATTACCGTCCGGTGGATTAGGCACCATGGGTTTTGCATTACCTGCTGCCATCGGTGCAAAATTTGGCGCACCCGACAGAACAGTGGTTGCCATCATTGGTGATGGCGGTTTTCAAATGACCATCCAGGAATTGGGTACCATCATGCAATCCGAGGTGGATGTAAAGATCATGATTCTGAATAACCAATTTCTAGGAATGGTACGTCAATGGCAGCAATTATTTCATGAAAAAAGATATTCATTTGTTGATATTGCCAGCCCTGATTTTGTGCAGGTAGCGAAAGGCTATGGAATAGCTGGCAATAAAGTAAGTAAAAGAGAAGAATTAAAACAGGCATTAAAAGACAATGCTGGATCATAAAGGAGCTTACCTGCTGGAAGTAATGGTAGGCAAAGAAAATAATGTATTCCCGATGGTACCACAGGGTTGCAGTGTGTCAGAAATCAGGTTGAAATAGAAAGCTGATAGTTATGATTATGATTATAAACAAAGATATAATCTGCGTTCGCTCTTATTAAAATAAGTGATAATGAGTAAAAAAGAATTTACAATAACAGTGTACACAGAAAACCAGATTGGTTTACTGAACCGCATTGCTATTATTTTTTCAAGAAGAAAAATCAATATCGAAAGTCTGAATACTTCTCCCTCTGAAGTGGACAGTGTACACCGGTTTACGATTGTGATCAATGAAACGGAAGAAGTGGTAAGAAAACTTTGCCGGCAGATAGAAAAACAGGTGGAAGTATTAAAAGCTTATTACAATACAGAAGAAGAGATCGTCTGGCAGGAACTGGCTTTGTATAAAGTGAGTACCGATGCGATCGCCGAAAAAGTAAAAGTAGAAAGACTATTAAGAGAGTATGGTGCAAGGGCTGTAGTGATCCGTAAAGACTATACTGTATTTGAAACCACCGGTCACCGGGAAGAAACAGATAACCTGATCAAAGTACTGGAACCTTATGGCCTGATTGAATTTGTCCGGAGTGCCCGGGTGGCCATCATAAAAGGCAGCAGTGACTTCCATGAACGTTTAAAAGAATTTGAACAAAAAGAACCCGGCGAAGATGCGATAGAAAATGAATTTCTGGACAAGAAGGAAGAAGTATTCAGTATGTGAAGCCTCCCAAACCTTTCCGCAAGAGGGGGTTTGGATCCCTAAAGATTGGAGAGTGTTTATCGTTGAAAAGATGAAGCATAGTAGTTAAAGGCACATACCCGCTTGGACGGGGTGAAATGAGGGAAATTAAAAGTCAAAAGACTTGGAGTGGGTTGCTCAGTAGAATTACCGAACGCTGAAGTGAGTGACACAAGAGGCGATCCTGGTAGTACAGGCGATGACAAACAACAAATAAAAAATTGGATAACCAAACTAAAATCAAATAACAATGGCAAAATTAAATTTTGGCGGCGTTGAAGAAAACGTAGTAACCAGGGAAGAATTTCCATTGAGCAAAGCACAGGAAGTATTAAAAAATGAAACAGTGGCAGTGATCGGTTATGGCGTACAGGGTCCGGGCCAGGCATTGAATCAAAAAGACAATGGTATCAATGTAATTGTTGGTCAGCGTAAAAATTCAAAAACCTGGGATAAAGCTGTTCGTGATGGATTTGTACCCGGCGAAACTTTGTTTGAAATTGAAGAAGCTTTGCAAAGAGGTACCATTATCTGCTACCTGCTGAGTGATGCCGCACAAATTGCATTGTGGCCAACCGTGCAAAAACATTTAACTCCTGGTAAGGCATTATATTTTTCACATGGCTTTGGTATTACGTTCAATGAACAAACAGGAATCATTCCTCCAAAAGATGTGGATGTATTTCTGGTTGCACCAAAAGGTTCGGAACATCATTGCGCAGAATGTTTTTACAAGGCCGTGGCTTGAACAGTTCTTATGCCATTTTCCAGGATGCAACAGGCAAAGCATTTGAAAGAGTAGTTGCATTAGGTATTGCGGTAGGCAGCGGTTATTTGTTTGAAACAGATTTCAAGAAAGAAGTATACAGTGATCTTACCGGTGAAAGAGGAACATTGATGGGTGCCATCCAGGGAATTTTTGCTGCACAATATGAAGTACTGCGTGACAAAGGTCATTCCCCTTCTGAAGCATTCAATGAAACAGTTGAAGAATTGACACAATCACTGATGCCACTGGTTGCAGAAAATGGTATGGACTGGATGTATGCCAACTGCTCTACTACTGCACAACGTGGTGCATTGGATTGGTGGAAAAAATTCCGTGATGCAACAGCTCCTGTATTTAAAGAATTGTATGAAAGTGTTGCGAGCGGTAAAGAATCACAACGTTCCATTGACAGTAACAGCAAAGCTGATTACCGGGAAAAACTGGAAGTAGAATTAAAAGAACTGCGCGAAAGTGAATTGTGGCAGGCAGGTAAAACAGTAAGAAGCCTCAGACCGGAAAATCAGAAACATGTAAAGGCGGAGCCGGCAAAGGATAAACAGGTAGCCGAACTGCTTAAGCAATTGGCTCAATAAACCAGAAAGCATAGGATAAAAAATTATCATGAGCACCTCCTTACAAACAGGATATACATTTGTCATTTCATGACGCGGCAGAGCGACTGAAGAAAGTGGTGAACAGAACACCGCTTACGTTACAATCATAACCTTTCAAAAAAATATCAATGCAATATTTTTTTGAAAAGGGAAGATCTGCAGGTTGTTCGTTCTTATAAATTACGCGGTGCTTACAATATGATGAGCTCTCTTGCCTGCCGAGCAATTGGAAAAAGGTGTTGTTTGTGCCAGTGCGGGTAATCATGCACAGGGATTTGCTTACAGTTGTAAAAAGACTGAATGTAAAAGGTGTGGTGTTTATGCCCATCATTACACCGAAACAAAAAGTAACGCAAACAAAAATGTTTGGTGAGAATTATATCGAGATAAAATTGACTGGTGATACGTTTGATGACTGTGCCGTTGCTGCAAAACAATTCACCGAAGAAAATGGAATGACATTTATTCCTCCTTTTGATGATTACCGGATCATTGAAGGACAGGGAACGGTGGGTGTTGAAATACTGGAAGATCAACCGGATGTTGATTATGTATTTGTTCCGGTTGGTGGTGGTGGACTGGGTGCCGGTGTGGGTACTTATTTTAAAACCTATTCTCCCAAAACAAAAATCATTGGAGTGGAACCGGAAGGTGCTCCGTCGATGTATGAAGCATTAAAAGCCGGTCACCCGGTTACACTCGATAATATTGAACGCTTTGTAGATGGTGCTGCGGTAAAAAGAGTAGGTGACATTACTTTTTCCATTTGCAAAGAAGTGCTGGATGATATGCACCTGGTACCTGAAGGAAAAGTATGCTCCACCATTTTAAAATTATATAATGAAGATGCTATTGTGGTAGAACCCGCAGGTGCCTTGTCTATTGCTGCCCTGGATGATTATGCCGAGGAAATAAAAGGGAAAAATGTGGTGTGCATTGTCAGCGGCAGCAACAATGATATTGACCGGATGCAGGAAATAAAAGAACGAAGCCTGCAATATGAAGGATTGAAACATTATTTCCTGATCAGCTTTGCGCAACGACCCGGCGCCTTGAAAGAATTTGTAAATAATGTGCTGGGACCAACAGATGATATTACCCGTTTTGAATACATGCAAAAAACCAATAAAGAAAATGGACCGGCATTGGTTGGTGTTGAATTGCAAAGCCGTTCCGATTATGAGCTGTTGTTGAAAAAAATGCAGGCATTCTAATATCGGGTTCTCAGAGATGAATAAGAACGATCAATTGTTTGGGTATTTGATCTGAGTGGATTAGTCTACTGGATTTGTGGATAAATACGATATGAATTCAATATCCTGATGAAAGCTATTTTGTAATTTCAGACTGCTTGCCATTGTCAGCCGGAACTGCCGTTCCGCCAGGCTATACTATTTATTATTTAAAACACTCTACATGGCAGGCAACCAGGGTTTATATGATCCTTCCTTTGAACATGATGCATGTGGTATTGGCTTTGTTGCCAATATCAAAGGGCATAAATCGCACCAGCATATTTCTGATGCATTGACCGTACTGGAAAATATGGAACATCGCGGTGCCTGTGGTTGTGAAAACAATACCGGTGATGGCGCCGGTATCATGATCCAGATACCACATGAATTTTTCTTTGATGAATGTATGAAACTGGGCGTTCATCTTCCCTCCTTTGGCAAATATGGTGTTGGTATGATCTTCTTTCCCAAAGAAATTCGTTTGAGAGAAGAATGCCGCGATATTTTTAACCGCACCGCCGAAAAACTAGGACTGGAAATTCTAGCTTACCGAAAAGTACCGGTAAATACAGACGGGTATCGGTCCTACAGCACTAAGTGTTGAACCGGAAATGGAACAGGTATTTATTGCCTGCCCCGATCATATTTCTAACCCGGATGATTTTGAAAGAAAATTATTTGTACTTCGCAATTATGCCACACATATCATAAACAACACTGTAAGGAAAGATGAGATCGGTTTTTATATCGCTTCGCTTTCCTACAAAACAATTGTTTATAAAGGACAGCTAACCAGCTTACAGGTACGACAATATTTTCCTGATCTCAGCAACAAAAGAGTTGGTCAGTGCATTTGGCTTGGTGCATTCACGGTTTGCCACCAATACATTTCCTTCCTGGAAACTGGCACAGCCATTCCGCTTTATTGCACATAATGGCGAGATCAATACATTACAGGGAAATTTAAACTGGCTTAAAGACAAGTGAAAAAGGCTTTATCATCTCCCTATTTTTCCAAAGGAAGAAATGGAAATGTTGCTGCCAATTGTCACAGAAGGGCAAAGCGATTCTGCCTGCCTGGATAATATGATCGAACTGCTCACGCTTGACCGGCCGCTCATTACCGCATGTAATGATGATGCTGATACCCGAAGCATGGGATGGCAATGAAGAAATGGATCCGGTGAAAAAAGCATTTTATGAATTTCATTCTTCGTTTATGGAACCCTGGGATGGACCGGCTTCTATTTCATTTACCGATGGAAAAATAATCGGCGCCACACTAGACAGGAATGGCCTTCGTCCTTCGCGGTATTGTGTTACGAACGATGACCGGGTGATCATGGCATCAGAAACAGGTGTATTGCCTGTTGATCCGGCAATCATCATTGAAAAAGGAAGATTGCAACCGGGAAAAATGTTTGTGGTGGATATGGAGCAAGGAAAGATCATCAGTGATGAAGAATTGAAAAAAGAGATCTGTTCACAAAAACCATATGGTGAATGGCTGAATAAATATAAGATCCGGCTGGAAGAATTGCCTGAGCCAAGGGTGATGTTTACCCATCTTGAACATGAACAGGTTTTTAAATACCAGAAAGCATTTGGTTATTCAACAGAAGATCTGGATACGATCATTGCACCGATGGCACTGGATGGCAAAGAACCGATCGGTTCAATGGGTACAGATGTTCCGCTTGGCAGTATTGAGCGATCAGCCACAACATCTGAGCAGTTATTTCAAACAATTATTTGCGCAGGTTACAAATCCACCGATTGATCCGATCCGGGAAAGATTGGTGATGTCGCTGGCGACCTTTGTCGGCAACAATGGAAATTTATTAGTGGAAGATCCGCTAACCTGTCATAGTGTGGCATTGAAACATCCGGTGCTTAAACAATTATGAACTGGAAAAAATCAGAAGTATTGATACAGGATTGTTCCAGTCAAAAACAATACAATGTTATTTCAAGGCAGATGGTAAACCTGGCTCCTTAAAAAAAGGACTCGACAGAATTTGCCATTATGCGGTAGATGCGGTAGAAGATGGTTTTAAAGTATTGATATTACAGGACAGGGCGATTGATTCCAACCATGCACCAATACCCTCTTTGCTGGCCACTGCTGCAATACATCATCACCTTATCCGTAAAGGTTTGCGGGGACAAGTAGGGATCATTGTGGAAGCCGGTGATGTTTGGGAAGTGCATCATTTTGCCTGTCTGATTGGATTTGGTGCAACAGCCATCAATCCTTACCTGGCACTTTCTTCCATCCGGGATATGAAAGAAACGCAGGTCAAAATTGAGAACAGACATTGTACATGAAGATGAGCTGAAGAAAAATTATATCAAAGCGGTTAATGATGGCTTGCTGAAAGTGTTTTCAAAAATGGGTATTTCAACATTGCAATCTTACCAGGGTGCACAGATATTTGAAATACTTGGTCTGAATAAAGAGGTGGTCAATAAATATTTCACCGGTGCTACTTCACGGATTGAAGGAATGGGCCTTGATGAAATTGCAAGGGAAGTGTTAGCCAAACATTTCTTTGCATTTCAGCAAAAAAGAAATACCGGTTGACCGCTTGCCAGTTGGTGGTGTTTATCAATGGAAACAGAAAAGGAGAATTTCATTTATTCAATCCGCAAACCATTCACCTGTTGCAGCATTCTACAAAGACTGAATGACTTACAATACATTCAAAAAATATTCGAAACTGGTCAATGATCAGAGCGAAAAAGCGTGCAACGATCAGAAGTTTGTTCCGATTTAAAAAGAACCGGCCGTCTATTCCGATTGATGAAGTAGAAGCCGCCGAAAATATTTACAAACGTTTTGCAACAGGTGCCATGAGCTTTGGTTCCATTTCCTGGGAAGCACATACCACACTGGCCATTGCCATGAACCGCCTTGGTGGCAAAAGCAATACCGGTGAAGGTGGTGAAGATGAAAAAAGATATGAGCTGCTGCCAAATGGCGATTCCATGCGAAGTGCCATTAAACAGGTGGCTCAGTGCAAGATTTGGTGTTACCAGTTTGTACCTGACAGAAGCAGATGAATTACAGATAAAAATGGCACAGGGTGCCAAACCAGGTGAAGGTGGACAGTTGCCCGGTCATAAAGTAGATGACTGGATCGGCAGAGTCCGGCATTCCACACCCGGTGTAGGATTGATCTCTCCTCCACCACATCATGATATTTATTCGATTGAAGATCTTGCACAGTTGATCTTTGATCTGAAAAATGCAAACCGCAAAGCAAGAATAAGTGTAAAGCTGGTCAGCAAAGCTGGTGTAGGTACTATTGCAGCAGGTGTTACAAAAGCAAAAGCAGATGTGGTATTGATATCCGGGCATGATGGTGGCACAGGTGCTTCACCCATCAGTTCTATCAGGCATGCAGGTCTGCCCTGGGAATTGGGCTTGGCAGAAACCCACCAAACTCTTGTAAAAAATAAATTGCGAAGCCGTGTTGTGGTACAGGCTGATGGACAGATGAAAACAGGTCGAGATATTGCTATTGCCACATTGCTGGGTGCAGAAGAATGGGGCATTGCAACTGCAGCATTGGTTGTGGAAGGTTGTATCATGATGCGTAAATGCCATTTGAATACCTGCCCTGTTGGTGTAGCCACGCAGGATCCTGAATTAAGAAAACGTTTTACAGGTGATGCTGATCATGTAGTGAATTTTTTCAAAATGATCACACAGGAATTGAGAGAGATAATGGCAGAGCTTGGTTTCAGAACGGTCAACGAAATGGTGGGACAGGTTGATTATCTTGAAATGAGAGAAAGTATTGATCACTGGAAATATAAAAACCTTGATCTCTCTCCTGTACTTTACAAAGAACCCAACTCTATTTATACAGGTCTGTATTCGCAGTGAAGAACAGGATCATGGCCTTGGAGAAAGTCTTGACTGGAAATTACTGGAAGCAGCACAACCTGGCTATTCGATCAGCAACGAAAAAGTAACGCCATCATTTCCAATAAAAAATACAGACCGTACTGTAGGTACTATCCTGTCAAATGAAATCACAAAAAAATACAAAGCCGCAGGCTTACCGGACAATACAATTCATTTCAAATTTAATGGTACAGCCGGACAAAGTTTTGGTGCCTTTAATACCAAGGGAATTACGCTTGAACTGGAAGGTGATGCCAATGATTATTTTGGAAAAGGATTAAGCGGTGCAAAACTGATCATTTATCCGCCAAAGACATGCTACCTATACTCCGGAAGAGAATATCATCATCGGCAATGTTGCTTTTTATGGGGCCACTTCCGGTGAAGCCTATATAAGAGGTAAAGCTGGCGAACGGTTTGGTGTACGTAATTCCGGAGCCAATGTGGTAGTTGAATCCGTAGGTGATCATGGTTGTGAATACATGACTGGTGGCACTGGTAGTTATATTAGGAGATACCGGAAGAAATTTTGCTGCGGGTATGAGTGGTGGAATTGCTTATGTATATGATGTGAAATGAAAATTTGCCGATAACTGCAACAAAGAAATGGTTGACCTGGATCCCTGCGATCTCGATGATAAAAATGAATTATTCACCATGATCCAGAAACATTTTGAATATACAGGCAGCACCGTGGCGAAATTTATATTAGATGATCTGGATAATCAACTGGAGCATTTTGTAAAAGTATTTCCAAAGGATTATAAAAAAGTTTTGCAAAGAAATACCGGAAAAGATATAAAACTGGAGTCAAATACAAAACTAAGCAACAAGATTAACAACTAATGGGTAAACCAACAGGTTTTAAAGAATTTACCAGAGAACTGCCCGGTAAAGAACCGGTGGAAGAAAGAGTGCACCATTACAAGGAGTTTGTTGAACGCTATAGCGATGAAAAACTAAATCAGCAAGCGAGCCGTTGCATGAATTGCGGTGTTCCTTTTTGTCATCAGTGGTTGCCCGCTGGGCAATGTGATACCGGAATTCAATGATGCGGTGTACAAACAGGACTGGAAAGAGGCCTATGATATTCTAAGTTCCACCAATAATTTTCCGGAGTTCACCGGGCGTATCTGTCCTGCTCCCTGCGAAACGGCTTGTGTGCTTGGCATTAACCAACCAGCAATAGCCATTGAAGAAATAGAAAAACATATTATCGAGATTGCTTTTGAAAAAGGATTTGTAAATGCAAAGAAACCAAATCTCCGCTCGGGAAAAAAAGTAGCCGTAATTGGTTCAGGTCCTGCGGGTCTGGCAGCAGCAGCACAATTAAATTATGCGGGCCATCCAGGTAACCGTCTTTGAAAGAGATGATGCACCGGGTGGATTGCTGCGCTATGGTATTCCTGATTTTAAACTAGAAAAATGGGTGGTTGACAGAAGAATAAAACTAATGGAAGAAGAAGGTATTGTTTTTAAATGTCTGGCTAATGTTGGTGTGAATGTTAGCATCAATGATGTATTGCGAGAGTTCAATGCTATTGTACTGGCAGGTGGAAGTACAACACCAAGGAATTTATTTATCCCGGGTAGAGAATTGAATGGTGTTCATTTTGCCATGGATTTTTTGAAACAAAATAATAAAAGGGTGGCCGGCTAACCAGACCCTTTTCAATGACGGAAATGCTCGCAATATTTGAAAGCAATATGCTGTATGAAGAAGTAAGAGCCACAGGAAAGAATGTAGTGGTGATTGGTGGTGGCGATACGGGCAGTGATTGTGTGGGCACTTCTAACCGTCATGGGGCCAATTCAGTAACACAATTTGAATTGTTGCCAAAGCCCCCGGAAGAAAGAAATGATTTTATGCCCTGGCCGTCGTATCCCATGTTGTTAAAAACCACTTCCTCACATGAAGAAGGTGCTGATCGCCAATGGGCAGTTGCCACCAAAGAATTTATCGGTGAACGGTAAGGGACAATTTAAAAGCATTAAAAATTGTGGATCTTGAATGGAAAATTGTGGAGGGAAGACCTGCGCAGTTTGTTGAAGTAGAGGGACAGTGAAAGAGAAATTCCCTGCGAACTGGCATTACTGGCAATGGGTTTTGTACATCCGCAACATATTGGCTTGCTCAACGATCTCGGCATCGGGCTCGATGAAAGAGGAAATGTAAATGCATCCGAAAAAGACTACCGCACAAATATTGCAAAGATTTTTACTGCCGGTGATATGCGCCGCGGCCAAAGCCTGGTGGTTTGGGCCATCAGCGAAGGGCGGGAATGTGCCAGAAAAGTAGATGAATTCCTCACTAATAGTTACAGTCTTCTTGAAACGAAAAATCAAACGCTTCAATTCCAGGTTTAATGCAAAATAATCTACAATTGTTCACATTATATTTTATAATAATATAATGTATTTAGTGTATACTTTCAAATTTTATCAAATTTTGCCTTATTTATTGACATATTTTTATAAACTAACAACTGTTATAGCTATTTTTTTTTAAATTCGGTTAAATAAATTCTAATTATTTATTTATCTAATTTTAATTATTAAAATTTAGCTTATGAGTACAGTAAAAGCAAAACAGATCTTGCCATTTGTCCTATCTGGTTGCGATTGCCCTCATTGCCATGTTTGTAAAACCCGCGGCCGACTTTGTTCCCGGAGCTAGTGATCCCCAATACAGTTCTTCGGATATTGCCTGGGTATTGGTGTCCACTGCACTGGTGTTCTTAATGACACCAGGTCTCGCCTTTTTTTATGGTGGCATGGTAAACCGCAAAAATGTTATCTCAACGATGATCAAAAGCGTAGTTGCTGCCGGTATTGTTGGTGTACTTTGGGTGGTTTGCGGATTTAGTCTTGCTTTTGGAGAATCAGTCAATGGTTTTATTGGCAACCCTGCAACTTATGCCATTTTATGATGGCGTAAAATCAGGAGCAGCCTGGCCTGCAGCCAATACGATTCCGCTTTCCCTGTTCTCCCTGTTTCAATTGATGTTCGCCATCATTACCCCCGGGCTTGTAGTTGGTGCTGTAGCAGAACGTATTCGCTTCACGTCGTATGTTTTGTTTATCGTGCTTTTTTCCTTGCTGGTGTATGCACCGGTAGCACACTGGAGCTGGCATCCTGAAGGCTTCCTTGCTAAAATGGGCGTATGGGACTTTGCAGGAGGTACGGTTGTGCATATCACTGCCGGTTGTGCTGCCCTGGCGGGTGCCCTGGTGTTGAAACGAAGAAAATCGCACGTAGAAAAAAGAGAGATCCCTCCGGCCAATGTTCCTTATGTTTTAATCGGCACTGGTCTTCTCTGGTTCGGGTGGTTTGGCTTTAATGCAGGTTCTGCTGTCGGAGCAACCCCGCTGGCGGTAAATGCATTTGGCACAACCACTACCGCAGCTTCAGCTGCCGGTCTCGCCTGGATGTTCTTTGATGTGATCAAAGGAAAAAAACCTTCTGTACTGGGCTTTTGTATCGGTGCTGTCGTTGGCCTCGTTGCCATCACTCCCGGAGCCGGTTTTGTTGGCATTCCACAAAGTATCATCATTGGTTTGATTGCTGCGCTTGTTTCAAATGTGGCCGTCAGTATTAAACAACGATCCAAAGTAGATGATACACTGGATGTATTTCCCTGCCACGGATTGGGTGGTATGGCCGGCATGTTGTTGACAGGAGTCTTTGCCAATACAGCGGTGCATGGAATTCCTGGAGGACCGAATGGTTTGTTTTATGGCAACCCTGCCTTCTTCTTTACGCAGCTAAAAGCTATGGCCATCGTTGCAGGATACAGTTTCATTGCTTCTTATGGCATATTTAAGTTTTTGAATTTTGTACAGCCCATAAGAGTAACAGCACGGGAAGAAGAAGAAGGACTGGATGCTTCCCAGCACGATGAAAAATATCTGCAGGGAACATTATTGGTTCACAACAACGGGACCACGGTAGAAAAAACAGTAGAACTTTAGTAACCAAAATCGAAAAAGGCACTGCGTTACTGGTATACTCTTCTCGTAAAAGACTATACCTGCGGTGCCCTTTTCTCACATTAAAAATGCAATACAATGTTACAAAAATATTTTGTGGCAGCCATAGGCATGCTGTCACTTACCTTTTCAAACGCCCAAACTGCATCAATCAGTAACCACATAGCAGATTCGATAATTTCAAACTGAGAAGCAGGAGAAAGCACCTTCCCTGGTCATTACCGGTTCAGTAGATGGGTATTACAAATACGATTTTGCTAAAACAAAAACTAACAGCTTTACCAGTTTTACCCAGACCCATAATGCCTTTGCATTGGGAATGGCCAGTCTAAAATTTGAGCACAAAGGCGAAAAAGTTTCGGCTGTTGCCGATCTTGGTTTTGGCCCGAGAGCAAAAGATTTCTCGTATACTGATGAAGGCATCACCCAGTCCATTAAACAATTGTATGTAAGCTATTCACCTACAGATTGGCTAAATTTCACCCTGGGAACCTGGGCCACTCATGTCGGTTATGAACTGCTTGATCCGCAGTTAAACAGAAATTATAGTATGAGCTATATGTTTACCAATGGACCTTTCTCACATACCGGTGTAAAGACGGAAATCGCAAAAGGAAAACATGGCGCTATGATGGGTATAGCCAATGCAACCGATTTCCGGCAACCACCCGGTGGGCAGATCAATAAAAAATTCCTGATAGCACAGTACTCGTTTGCCCCCACGGACAAAATCAGGCTTTACCTGAACTATGTAGGCGGCCAAAATCCTGACTCCTCAAAAACCAATCAGTTTGATGCAGTGATAACAGCTAAATTCAGTGATAAATTCAATATTGGGTACAACGGTACCGTCAACTCCACCCAGGAATGGGATGGAGCTAAGAATAGGGAAAGTAGATCATGGTGGGGCTCCGCCTTATACCTGAACTTTGACCCCCAATCATGGTTTGGCCTCACCCTTCGCGGTGAGCTATTCACTGATAAAAATCAATTAAAAGTATTTGGAGCCTCTTCAGAAGGCGGCAGCATTTTCTCAACAACGCTATCTGCCAATTTTAAAACGGGTGGTTTTATTTTTATCCCTGAGTTCAGGCTTGATACTGCCAACAAAGAAGTTTTATTTGTCAACAAAACCGGGGCCTTCACCAATTCGTTTGGTAGTTTCCTGGTAGCGGCCATTTATTCGTTCTGATAAAATTGGGTTAGTTATTTCAATAGGGCAGGCAATCGATAACCGCCTTCCGTTTTTACGGAAGGCTTTTTTTACCTTGCTGTACTGGTTACTACGGACCAGGCTAGCACCCGATCTATAAAAGTGGTTCCTGCTGGCTAAGGCAATGGAAACTCCCTAAACCCCAAATGACGTCAGTAGAGTCAATGCCAACAACTTCACGGTCAGGAAAACATTCCTGGATAATTTCCAAAGCTTTCTCATCTCTGTCAGAAAGAAAGGTCGGCACAATCACAGATTTATTGGCTATATAAAAATTAGCATAAGAACAGGGAAGCCGCTGATCTTCATAAACCAATTCCTCCGGCATTGGCAATTCAACAATATTAAGTTGCTTGCCGTTCAGCAAACGCATTTCTTTTAGTTGCTTTAGATTATGCTGAAGCAATGCATAATTTTTATCATTCTTATTTTCTTCAATCACAGTTACTACGGTGTCCTCATTTACAAACCGAACGGTATCATCGATATGTCCATCGGTATCATCACCAATTATTCCTTCATCCACCCAAAGCACCTGTTCCATCCCATAATAATTACAGAGATATTCTTCAATCTGCCGCTGATTCAAATGAGGATTGCGGTTTTTATTCAATAAACAGGCGGTAGATGTCATCACTGTTCCTTTGCCATTAAATTCTACTGAACCACCTTCCATTACTATTCCTGGATTGAAAACCGGAATATCATAATGCTTACCTATCAGTGTGGGGACCACATCATCGAGGTCAAATGGTGGATATTTATTGCCCCAGGCATTGTAGTCCCAATCGACAATTACTTTCTTTTGCTCTGCGGTTGGATTGACCAGGAAGGCAGGGCCATGATCCCTGCACCAGGCATCGTTGGTCGGATGAAAAAAGAACTCAACTCTGCTAAGATCAACGCCTTTATTTCGCAAGTGCCCGGTAGCAAATGATTGCATGGCTGTATCAGCAACATTAATGCGAACTAATTCTCCTTTGACTAATTCCTTAATGAATTGAACATAGGAAGGGAATATCGAATCTATTTTTCCCGGCCATGAGGCTTCTTTATGAGGCCAACTCAGCCAGGTAGCCATATGCGGCGCAAATTCAGCAGGAAAATAATAACCGAGTGATTTGGGAGTGTTGAAGTCAGGAAGACCGAATGACGGGAAGTCCGAAAGTTTTTGCGTACTCAACTTATAAAGGTTTTATTTTAATGAATTGCGTAAGGCATTAATCATCATCAATATCTCCTCACATATCTTATATTCTATTGAAATCCGCATCAGAAATATATCCCCGTCTTTTGGCCAGGTAAATACAGCCCACCACTTCATTTGCCGAACGAAGAGCAATGCCAACAAACCTGTTAAACTCCGGGTTAGAATGCCGGTTGATCCTTCCGCACGATTTAAGGAAACTGAATCCGCTGCTCTTTTCATTTGTAAAGTCAACACATAGATTTCATCTTTGGGAAAGCTTTTGGTTACCTGACTTACTACATCAGATAGGTCAACAGCCTTTTGCCAGCCTATCAATTTCTCAAACTTAAATGACATGATATTTAGTTAGAATGGTGAGATTCTTCATAAGGAGACTGCTTCCTAACTTTCTGACTTTCGGACTCACTCTAGTCTTCGTCAATATATCGTTTGGTAATAGGTTGATAAGAGTCGATCCTCCTGTCACGCATAAAAGGCCAATGAGTCCTGTACTGATCGGTCTTTGACAGGTCAATTTCCAATACTTTAACTTCTTCTTGTTCGTGTGAGGCTTTGTATAAAATTGTTCCAAACGGATTGGAGATAAAAGATCCACCCCAGAACTTCATCGCACCATCCTGTTCCAACCCCACCCTGTTGACACTCACCACATGCACTCCATTCGCTACAGCATGACTTCTCTGAATCGTTTGCCAGGCACCATACTGTTCGGTGTTTGTTGTATCATCCTGTGCTGTGGCCCAGCCGATGGCGGTGGGATAAAATAATATTTCTGCTCCCATCAATGCCGTGATCCTCGCTGCTTCGGGGTACCATTGATCCCAGCAGATTAAGACACCAATAGTTGCAAATTTTGTTTTGAAGACTTTGTACCCCAGGTCACCGGGGGTAAAATAGAATTTCTCATAATAAGCCGGATCATCAGGGATATGCATTTTTCGGTACTTGCCCAGGTAGTTCCCGTCTGCATCTATCACCGCCGTAGTATTATGGTAAAGCCCCTGCGCTCTTTTTTCAAATAAAGAAGCGATGATGACCACACCGGTTTCAGCAGCCACTTTTTGCAAAGTCTCCGTAGAAGGTCCTGGAATTGGTTCCGCCATTTTAAAGTTCTCATAATCTTCCACATCGCAGAAATATAAAGAAGTAAAAAGTTCCTGCAGGCAAACGATCTGTGCACCAGCCGTAGCAGCCTTTCTGACTCCCTCGATTGCTTTCGCAAGATTCTCTTCTTTATTGTTAGTGCAACTCATCTGCACCATGCCAACTTTTACTTTACTCATACGCGAAATTGAAATGCAAAAATAATCGATTGCAATTTCCTGCAAGGCTAAATTATTAGGCCGAATTCCTCCCAGCATTAATAATTCCAAACGAACAACGCATCACCAGTTTTTCATAGGTCTTCTTGACCGGCGCCTGTACCAATTGTTCCTCTATTTCCCTTATCCTCGTTAGGGCATATTGCTGGATAGTCAACAGTGGCAACACTATTCTTTCCCTCATTTGAATGGATAATTGTTCCACCGGGTAATCGGACATCAGGTCAGCCTGGCCGGTGATCTTTTTTAGGTATTCCCGGGTAAGCTCATACTCCTCATAGATCATTTGCCATAGTTCCCCGAAATGTTTATGCGTGGAAAGAAATGAAGTAAGTGGAAAAAAAGATTTCATCATCGCCATTTCACAATTATCCAATAGCGTCTTAAAAAATAGAGACTGGTGATACAGTTTCTGCAATTCAAGAAGTTTTCCTTTTTTTTCCATTTCTTGAAGGGCAGCACCCACCCCGTAATAACCAGTTACATTTTGCTTAAGCTGGCTCCATGATCCTGCAAAAGGAATGGCCCTGAGATCCTTTAAAGATAAACCCGATGAAGCACCCCTTTTTGCCGGGCGGCTGCCAATATTCGTCTCGCTGTAAAAACGCAAAGGACTTACCTGTAATAAATAATCAGCCAGGTAAGGATGATCCTTTAATGATTTGTATGCGTTATAGCTCGCTTCAGATAATTCCCGCAATAAAGTTTCTTCCTTTTCACTAAGTGTAATATCCTTCGCCGAAAACAGGTCATTAGATATACCGGCATTCAATAGTTGTTCGATATTAAACTGTGCGGCATCAATGGTTCCAAAATTAGAACTCACCGTCTGCCCCTGTATGGTCAGTTGTATTTCCTTGTTAGAAATATTATGACCCATCGACGCATAAAACTTATGCGTCTTCCCACCACCCCGAGAAGGTGGGCCACCGCGGCCATCAAAGAATATCACATCAATGCCGTGCTCCGCTGAAATGGCCGTCAACTCCTCCTTTGCTTTATAAATACTCCAGTTCGCCATCAAGTAACCGCCATCCTTGGTACCATCGGAGAAGCCAAGCATAATAGTTTGCTTTTGATTCCTTCTGCTGAGATGCTGTTGATAAACCGAATTGGTGTATAAGATTCGTAATATCCCGGCTGCCTGCTGCAGGTCTTCCACCGTTTCGAAAAGCGGAACGATATCAATATTCAGTTCCTCTTTTTTCCAGCCGCCCAAGAGAAAAAGCCCGTACACTTCCATCACATTCAATGCGCTATTGCATTGGCTGATGATATACCTGTTGCAGCCTTCCGGCCCGTTATATTGCTGGATAGTCTTTACAGCAACCACTGTTTTCAACGTATCCTCGTAAAGAGAATCGCCCGTTAAGCCAGTATCAACAGTTTCAGTGATAGACGAGAGAACAGCCATTTTTTCGTCCTCCGGCAAGCCACTATAGTTGTCCGGTATAGCGTTGCCCTTCTCAGCGATTGTCTCCAGCAATTTTCCATGCACACTGCTTTCCTGGCGGATATCCAATGTAGTGAAATGAAGTCCGAATATCTCGATCTTGTTAATGAGGTTATTCACCATATGAAGAAACAACCCATTATGCTGGTGAATAATTACATCTTTTATCTGCAACAGTGGTTGCAGTATCTCTTCCTTACCAAGTTTGGTTTTATATCCGGGAATAAAAAGGTTACTATATAATTTATTCTCTAACTCCTGCAGTAGTACATCTACACCTTCAAACGTTAACCTTCTCCGTAACCGCCTGACGTCAAGATAATAACATTTAATGATACCTCCCCGTAGGGCATCGGCCACCTGTAGCGTGATCTCGCTGGTAACAAAGGGATTACCGTCCCTGTCGCCACCCGGCCAGAAACCCATCCGGATGACCGGGTTGTTCTTATCTACGGCATCGGGGAATTGATTTTTTAACGAAGAAATAATCCTGCCCGCCGCTGCGTAAAAAACATTCTCCAGGTACCAGATAAGACTTATCGCCTCATCGTATGGTGTTGGCTTTTTCTTTTTAAAGAAAGGTGTTTTGCCTAGTTGCTGCAGGTAAGTATTGATAAGGCTGGCATTATTCTCCGACAGGGCCTTTGACAGGTCGTTGATAATTCCAAGGACCGGCCCCGGGTAGAACTGCGTAGGATGTGCCGTTAGCACCAACCGTATGGCAAAGTTTCCCAATTTTTGCTTCAACTCGTCTTCTTTGTCTTCCTGTAGTATTTCTGATTCGAGATGTTTAAGGGTGCCCACTCCTGTCATATCGTTTACACTTCGGAAGGCAGCATCTTCCAGCGCATCAAACAAGACAACCTGTCTTTCGATATATTGTACAAATCGAAATAACAGGTCATTCCTATCTTCTTCTTTTGCATAGCTGGTGTGCTTACTAAAAAAATCTTCAATGATATCAACCGGGTTTGATTTCTTTTTATATCCTTCTTCGCAATTATTGGATAGCAGCGAGAGAAGGATTCCTGTTTTTTCGATCCTGTGAAATGGCAGCGAAGTAAAAAGACTGTTGTAGAGCTGGAATTTTATTCCTACTTCATTCCTGAACTGCTGCAAAGCCCTGTTGGATGAATGATACATTTTATTGGTTTGTTTAATAAATGATAGGCAAGCAGCCCTGTGAAAATACCTTATTTTCCAGAAGAACGGCTACTGTGACCCCTACAAAATATTCTTCGTCGGGTGGCGATGTAATTCTAGTCGTTGTTTTTGGAGAAAGCTGTCAGGAAATGTAATAGCTTTTCAACAGGAACCTTGTGTGTTTGATAAAATGAAATGAAGCAATATAATGTGTGAACCGTTCCAGAATACCAAGACCGCAGCAGCACATCATTCTCTGTAGGCTATGGGGAAGGCCTGGTTAGTGGCTACGAAGGCCGATACCTTTTAGGATTCAAGAAATGAATCCCCGCTACTGATGACAACATGCGTTTGTAAAAAACAATTCTTGCAACCGAAACAAAAAAGCCCCTAGTAAAACCAGGGGCTGTATAAAAGATATTGCTGTTTCTATTCAGCTGTTTTTTCGTCAGTTGCAGTGGCCTCTTCAGTTTTTTCTGTTGTTTCTGCCTTCTTCTTCGTACCACCAGCACGACGGGTTTTCTTCGTGGCACCTTTCTCTTCACCCTTACCCTTACCATACACATCATTGAAATCTACCAATTCGATCATGGCTGTTTCCGCATTGTCACCCGGACGTGTACCTAATTTAATCACCCGTGTGTATCCACCAGGACGACCCGCTACTTTCTCAGCTACATTGCTAAACAATTCTTTAATGGCTTCCTTGTCCTGCAGGTAACTGAATACGATCACGGCGCTGGTGGGTAGTATTCTCTTTTCCCTTGGTGATCAGTGGCTCCACATACACCCGCAAGGCTTTTGCTTTAGCGGTGGTTGTTACGATCCGTTTGTATTGGATCAACTGGCAGGCGAGGTTGCTCAGCAACGCATCCCTGTGTGCTTTTTTTCTGCCTAAATTTTTTACTTTGTCTCCGTGACGCATTGTTGACTTTGTTTTTGACGTCGCACCGTGTCAGGATTTGCAACGTTTGCTAATTGAATCAACTAGCTATTAATAATAAGTATTCAAATTAATAGAACCCTTAGAATTCGCTAAGGTCAATACCCAATTTCACCAGGTCCATTCCGAAATGCAGGCCTCTTTCAGTCAGCACCTGCTCGATCTCAGCCAGTGACTTCTGACCGAAGTTCCGGAATTTCATCAGGTCTTCCTGCTCGTATTGTACCAGTTCGCTTAATGAATTGATCTTTGCAGCTTTCAGACAGTTGAAGGCACGTACAGAAAGATCCAGGTCTTCCAAGTGGTGTCTTCAGCACTTTACGCAGTTGTAAAGTCTGCTCATCCACCAGGTCTTCTTTCTTTTCTTCTTTATTATCGAAAGTGATATTCTCATCAGTGATGATCATCAGGTGCTGGATCAGGATCCTGGATGCCTGCTTCACGGCTTCTTCCGGGATGGATAGTACCATCGGTAGACACTTCCATGATCAGTTTTTCAAAGTCTGTTCGTCTGCTCCACACGGGTATTCTCAATCGTGTACTTTACATTTTTGATCGGGGTGAAAATAGCATCGATCGGGATATAGCCTAATGGAGCATCTTTTGGTTTGTTATCTTCTGCCGGTACATAACCACGGCCTTTGCCGATGGTCAGTTCGATATCCATCTTGCGCAGAAGAATCCAGGGTGCAGATCAGCAGGTCAGGATTCATTACCTGGAAGGAATGTGTGGCTTCGCCGATCATACCTGCTGTAAATTCAGTCTTGTTCTTAATAGATAAGATAATCTTTTCATTGGCTACCTCATGATCAACCATCTTCTTGAAACGAACCTGTTTCAGGTTCAGGAAAATTTCCACCACATCTTCGCTGATACCTTTCATCGTAGCAAATTCATGGTCCACACCTTCAATCTTTACACCTACGATCGCATAACCTTCCAGTGAATTGAGCAATACACGGCGAAGTGCATTACCAATGGTTACACCGTAACCGGGTTCCAACGGACGAAACTCAAACTGAGCTTCGAAATCAGTTGCTTTTTGCAGAATGATTTTATCGGGTTTCTGGAAATTTAAAATGGCCATATTGTTGTTTTAAAATTTTGAAATTTTGAGATCGAGAAATTTTGAAATTAGTTTAAATTCAAAATTTCTCCAGTAAACTCGTAAACCCTGAGGTGTTGAGGGAAACCGGTGCTTTCAGAAAATTTCCGAATTGCCCTTTTCCCAATCAGGATTATTTCGAATACAAGTTCCACGATCAGTTGCTCCTTGATATTCTCAGGAACACTTTCCCTTTCCGGATAAGTGATGAAAGTACCTTTCAGTTCTGTTTCGTTCCAATCCAGCCAGTTAAATTTTGGATTCTTACCACGAACATCACCGGTAATGGATGTTCGTTTCCTTGCTGCCTTCTTTGATAGTGATAACATCACCTGCTTTCAACTGGTAAGAAGGAACGTTTACCACTTCTCCGTTTACCTCAATATGCTTGTGGCTCACCAACTGGCGGGCAGCAGGACGGCTTGGTGCAATACCCATACGGAAAACCGTATTGTCCAAGACGTGCTTCACAGAAGTTTGATCAGGTTTTCACCGGTTACTCCCTTGCGACGGGCTGCTTCTTCAAATGTTTTGCGGAATTGTTTTTCCAAAATACCGTAGGTATACTTCGCTTTTTGTTTTTCGCGAAGCTGCAAAGCGTATTCACCTAAGGTTTTACGCTTTTTCTTTTCGCCATGCATTCCGGGAGGATTGCTGTTTTTGTCCAGCCATTTACCATTGCCTAAAATTGGTTCACCGAAACGACGGGAAATCTTGGTCTTTGGACCAGTGTAACGTGCCATAGTTTTTATTCATTTCGATTTTTTTTGAAACGGTGCTACGATCGGTAAAAAATCGTAAAAAATTAATCGGGCACCCTTTGTTAAATGAATAGCTCTTGGCTCCAATATGTCTTCCTTAAGCCCCCTTCAGGGGGTATTGGGGGTTATACTCTTCTTTTCTTCGGAGGACGGCAACCGTTGTGTGGCATGGGCGTTACGTCTTTGATCATCACAATCTCAATCCCTGATTGTGATAAAGAACGGATAGAACCTTCACGACCGGCACCCGGACCTTTTACATATACATCAACTCTTTTCAAACCAGCATCAAATGCCACTTTAGCAGCATCTGCAGCGGCCATCTGTGCTGCATAAGGAGTGTTCTTTTTAGAACCTTTGAAACCCATTTTACCGGCACTGCTCCAGGAAATAACCTGGCCGTTCTTGTTGGTAAGGCTGATGATAATGTTGTTGAATGTAGCAGAGATGTGTGCATCGCCGTATGCATCTACTTTTACTACTCTTTTCTTAGCGGCTGCTTTTGCGCTGAGCGCCTGCTGTGCTTGTGCTTTTGCCATAATTTTTGTACCGAGGTAATCTTTTAATTTTCTTAATCTTATTCTCCCGCAACCGGTGAAGAACTGAATCAATCCTCCTGCTGACTTACGAAGCGATCCGCAATTGATTCAAAGTTATGTAAGTCTTTATTAGATAGAACTCCAGACAAATGACTCCGGAACCCTGACTATTTATTTCTTGGCTGCCTTCTTCTTACCGGCAACAGTCTTTCTCTTTCCTTTTCTGGTACGGCTGTTGGTTTTGGTACGTTGTCCACGAACCGGTAATCCTTTACGATGGCGAAGACCACGGTAACAGGCAATATCGAGCAAACGCTTAATACTCATCTGCACTTCTGAGCGCAACTGACCTTCTACTTTCAACTCTTCCGTGATTACGTTACGGATAGCAGTTAATTCATCATCATTCCACTCATGCACTTTCTTGCTGCGGTCAATGTTATTCTTATCAAGAATATATTTAGCAGTAGAAGGGCCAATACCATAGATATAGGTAAGACCAATTTCGCCTCTTTTATTTTTTGGTAAGTCAACACCGGCAATACGAGCCATATTCTTAGTTTATTTTTTTGTTTATAGTTTGCAGTCGGGTCTTGTCTTATCGTGTGTCTTTGCTGACTCATGATTAAAGACGCCCAACTAATTTATCCCTGTCTTTGCTTAAAGCGGGGATTCTTTTTGTTAATCACGTACAGCTTGCCTTTACGACGAACGATCTTGCAATCAACACTGCGCTTTTTAATAGATGCTCTTACTTTCATTTGTTTAAGCTTTGAGCTTTGAGCATTGAGCTGCGAGCTCATCACTCGTTACTCATAGCTCGCGGCTATTTATTTGTATCTAAAGATTATTCTTCCCCTTGTTAAATCATAAGGCGACATCTCCACTCCCACTTTATCACCCGGCAGAATGCGGATATAGTGCATTCTCATTTTCCCTGAGATGGTGGCCAGAATTTCATGCCCGTTTTCAAGTTTTACCCTGAACATAGCATTGGATAGCGCCTCTATGATTGTACCATCTTGTTTAATAAGGGGTTGTTTCGACATAATTTTTTCGGAACGCAAAGATAGGAGTATCAGGCCTAAAAAAGAAATAACAGTTATTATTTTTAGGGGGCCTGCTGAAAAAGGTTCCGGCGGGGGTAAAAATGGGGTGTTTTGACTGCTTACTGCTTGTCTAAGTGCACTTTAGTCATATCCAGGTGGAGGTTTTGAAGCTCATGAACCCCCAACGGAAAGTTGAAATGGCGCCTGTCTTCCCGCCACCACATCTCCACACTGGAAAAATCTCCTTTGTTGGGGGTCACCAGCCGGAAGGAGTCTTTTTTGTATTTCACGGAGCCATCCGCTTCTTCCCGGGTAAAGCCGAGCTTTAGTAACTGGCTTTCATCCAACGGGATAGGATGTATTTCTTCGGGAGTGTACCAGAATTCCTGCACGCCGTTATTGACAAGGGCCTGGTTCTCTTCGTGGCTTACACTGACAATAATGCCTTCCCTCATTACTCCTTCATCATTGACACAAACAATTCCTCCCGATTTTAACTGTCCGATTTTAAGCATGGCAATTCATTTTTATTAACCGAATATAAAAAAGATTGTGGTGACAAAGAAATGCCTTTTAAAAAAATGACCTGAATGGCGGGAAAGTTGGGCAAACAGGACCTTGCAAGTTCTCGGTTCTCCCAATGAACTTGATTGTATAGATTTGCATTTCAGTTAACAATTTTATTAACATCCCTGTTGCTATACTACTGGAACAGGCTAAAAAAAAGCATATGAAAAAGATACTTAGCGCCTCTGCGATCATCGCACTATTTTTCTTCGCACCGGCCTGCTCCGACAAAAAATCAAAAGATGCGAAGTCCTTTGACTCGCCGGCTGCTGCGGCACAAGCCTGGTGTGATTTGAATGGTAAAGTTGCCAGGGCTTCTAATGACGCGGAAAAAGAAGCTGCTAAAGCGGCCCGGAAAAAATTTGAAGATGACCTGGAAGCAAAATACAAAGATGACAAAGCCTTCATGGATAATCTAGAAAAGGAAGCGGAGAAATGTGAGGATGCTTCTGAAGGGAAATAAAAAGATGTTATAAAAAAGGCACAAGAACGGGTAATCATTTCCTGATCTTGTGCTTTTCTTTTACACGCTATTCGGCCCAGCTCATTACATAATCCACGTTCTCTATATCCAATGCTTCTTTGGTGAGCATTAATGGGTGAAAAGTATCCACCATCACCGCCAATTCTTTTGTTTCTTTTGCCCCGATACTTTTCTTAACTGCCCCGGGATGAGGACCATGGGGTATGCCCGCGGGGTGCAGTGTTATCATACCCCTCGTTACATTTTTTCGGCTCATGAAATCGCCATCAACATAGTAGAGTACTTCATCACTGTCGATATTACTATGATTATACGGTGCCGGGATGGCCTGTGGGTGGTAATCAAATAATCTTGGGCAGAATGAGCAAACCACAAAATTATGTGCTTCGAAAGTTTGATGAACTGGCGGTGGCTGGTGTACCCTTCCTGTTATCGGTTCAAAATCATGAATTGAAAAAGCGAATGGATAACAGCACCCATCCCAGCCAACAATGTCAAACGGGTGCGTACCGTAATGCAGACCATACAATACTCCTTTCTTTTTAGCCCTGACCAAAAAATCACCTTTCTCATCTATGGTCATAAGATTTTGAGGGGGCCTGATATCTCTTTCGCAATAAGGTGAATGTTCAAGTAACTGGCCATACTTACTTACATATTTCTTTGGATAACGGATAGGACTGAATGATTCAACGATAAAAAGGCGGTTATTGCTGTCCGTAAAATGTACCTGGTAAATCGTGCCCCGGGGTATTACCAGGTAATCTCCATAGCCAAACGGGAGTTCTCCATACATTGTTTTCAAGGTTCCACTACCCTCGTGCACAAATATCATTTCATCCGCATCAGTGTTCTTATAGAAATAATCACGCAGGCTTTCCTGTGGTGCAGCCAATACTATATGGCAGTCATTATTGATCAATACTGGTTTACGGCTTTCCAAAAAATCCTTTGCTGGTTTAATTTTAAACCCTTCAAAACTGCGGTGTTGGAGCATTTTTTCTTCGGCCACCGTAGGCGCCACATTCACCTGCGGTTCTGTTTTAATGATCTGCGTGGGGGGATGAATATGGTACATCAGGGAATAATCATTGGAAAAGCCTTCGGTAGAAAATAGTTGTTCTGAGTACAATTCCCCATCCGGCTTCCGGAACTGGGTATGGCGTTTGTGCGGAATAGTTCCGAGTTGATGATAGTGAGGCATATTTTATAATTTAATGATGAAAGAAAGAACGGAAGACAGAAAGATGGAAAGTCAGGAAGACAACACTTTCTTTCGTGACAATTCTTTCCGACTTAGTGATTGGCGGACTTTCGGACTAACTCAAGCGACACCATCAAAAAATAGTATTTCCATTTTCTTTTGTCAATATAATACGTGAAGTTGCGGTGAAACGGCATAGCCAAATTTACAATTAAATTTGCTTCCTCAATGACAAGGATTGGTCTTTTATCAGATACGCATGGTTTTCTGGATGAAAATATTTTTAAACATTTTCAGTACTGCGATGAGATATGGCATGCCGGGGATTTTGGTAACCTGGATTTGGCAAACCGGTTATGCGATCCTTGGCCAGCCCCGGACGGCCAGGTAAGGCTTAAAGGTGTATACGGCAACATTGATGGTAACGATATCCGAAACAATTACCCGGAACAATTGGTTTTTACCTGTGAGCAGGTAAAAGTGCTGATGCGGCATATAGGGGGTTCTCCTCCTAACTATAACCCGGAAACGAGAAAAGAATTGCAGCTCCACCAGCCCGATCTCTTCATCAGCGGTCATTCGCATATTTTAAAAATAATGTACGATGAGAAAATTCAATGCCTTCATATGAACCCCGGCGCCGCCGGTAAACATGGCTGGCATACCATAAGAACGATGGTCCGGTTTGTTATTGACGGAATGGAAATAAAAGACTGCGAAGTGATCGAGTTGGGAAAACGTTAACACCGTTCATAAAAATTTTATTACCGTTTAAAAGCATGGTTTTTACCTTAGAGCTAAATCAACTGTTATGAAAAAAATCATTTATGCCTCTTTCATTTTACTCATCTCCACTATGGCCAGCGCTCAAACAAACCCGGCAACGGTCAGGGAAATTGAAATTGTTTGCAATTATTATCTTGATGGTGGTACCAACGGTGATAGTGTCATGTTTTCAAAGGCGTTCGCCCCCGATGGGCAAATGAGATATATGAGAAATGATACGCTGATGAATGTCGCACTGAAAGATTTTATGGCAAGGATCAGGAATACCGGAATAAAGCAGGAGCGTAAAACCAAAATAGAAAATATCGGGGTTTTTGGAAATGTTGCCACTGCTAAATTAACGATTGAGTACCCTACCTTCTACTTTCATGATATAATGGGTCTACTGAAAACAAAAGAAGGCTGGAAGATCGTCAGCAAAATTTTTTACCGGGAGGATAAACCCCAAAAACCCTAATCAGCAAGACACCCGGGCAACGAACCCGGGTTCTAAATTTCTTACATGCCCGGAAGCCATGTTCTGCCGGCCCCTACAGCCCGGAATGGCCATGGAATGGAAATAAGTATAATCAGCAATGCCAATCCATAAAATAATAGCACTCTTTTATGTTTAAGCGGGTCAGGGATATTTTTTTTCGAGTAAGAATAGCCGATATGAATAAGTGCAATGGCAATCAGCATTCCTACGAAATGCTCCATAGCAAAAAATCGAAGGGATGCATTTTTCATCACATTACTCATTCCATTTGTTTGGATGCTTTTTAAACCCCAGGGGCCGGCAAACCATTGGTATAGTCCTACTAAAAACATCAGGTCAGCAGCGATCAACAGGAATAAACCGGTCTTTTTGTGCCCCCCGGAAAACATTTTGTTCCGGTCAACAAAACTTTTATAGATCGCTACTAATAATAGTACTAAGATAACCCAACGGAGAACACTGTGGAGGTGAAGCAAGCCCTGGTACATTGCGATAGTTTTAAGTACCAAAACTACTGCAGGAGTCTCCAACATCAAAAACTGTTTTGGTTGGCGGACAGTTAGGCATTATTTTCAGCTGTTTCAGTTTGGGCTGTACCAACAATACCTGTAAAACTTCTATAGAAGATCAAGTCATATCGAGCGAAATGACTTACAGGGCAAACGAGTCATTAACATAACCCTGTCGATAAAGAAATGATAAAAAAAATTAAACTTCAACAACCCTCATTAGATATAATCTGCGGAAAAAAATCCATCTAATCGTTCCCATGCTGATTCACAACAAGTATAAAGACTTACTATTTCCCTCCATTTGCCGTTAGATCAGCCCGGCAATTCGTGTCAAAGGAGGGAATATTCCCGGTGATCAGAAATCCCAAAATGTCACTTGTTTCAGAAGTATAATGCATCAGGCAGTTAGTATTGTTGCAATGACTACCGTGCGCTGCATCTTTATGACCCGTTTGCATGGGAGAGCCGAGGTCTACCAATCCCAGCAAATGACCCAATTCATGTTCCAGTACTGTTGCCACAAGTTTTGTGCGACTGGCCTGGCCCAGTCCACCGGAATTATCATTTATTGTTTTGCCCATTAAAGCAACAGATGTATTCTTATACGCCACCCCCAACACATTGGCATCAACATAGCTGCCATTGGTAATTAGTATTGATACGGCTATCTGCAACCCGTCAGTAAAAACAGTACGATTAGCTTTTTCAATTTGCACGATATCATTTACTGAAAGAGATGTATTGGTGGAAGCCGGAATTTCCCTGGTAGCAATGCTGATGCCACCAGGTTTATTCAATAAACCACTTAATGTCGCCTGCAAATGATTCAAAGCTGCTGCATCGGGTGCATATCCAGTCATATACATGACCTCGATCTTTAAAGAGGTGTATTTAGATAAAGCCAGCAATTCGTTCGCTGAAGTACCAACGGATCGGTTGTGAAGCTGACCCGAAATACCGGGGTTATTCACATAGTCGCCATCTGACTTATTACACCCCGTCAATAAAGCCGTTATTATTAGTACTTGTAGTAGTGTTTTCATATCAAAAATATTCTAGTAATGATCCCGGATACATTCAAATATCGTTCCAGCCCTTATTACTCTACCCAATCCGCGATAAAAACATTGGTATCCCGGGTGCCCCCATTATTACGATTACTGCAAAACACGATCTTCTTTCCAGTGGGTGAGAACATCGGAAATGCATCAAAACCTTTATCCCGGCTTATCTTTTGTAAGTTAGTTCCGTCTTCATTGATCGTGTAAAGATTAAACGGGAATCCTCTTTTATACTCATGATTGGATGCAAAAATGATTCGCTTGCTATCAGGCATATAGGCAGGGGCCCAATTCGCCTGGCCATAAGAAGTAACCTGCCGGGCATTACTGCCATCAGCATTAGCCACCCAAACTTCCATATTAGTCGGAGCTACCAGGTTCTCACCCAGCAGATCCTTGTATTCTTTTATATCGGCTTCGGTTTTGGGACGGCTGGCCCTCCAGATCAGTTTTGTTCCATCGGGGCTAAACCATGCACCTCCATCATAACCCAATGAATTAGTAATTCGTTTTTCTTTTCCTGACTCCAGGTCCATAATGTATAACTCGATATCACCGTCCTTAGTACTGGTATAGACCATTTTTCTACCATCAGGCGACAAGGTTCCTTCTGCATCATACCATTTTGAATTCGTCAGTTGCTTTACAATTTTACCATCCAGGTCTGCCATAAAAATGTCGAAGCTGCTGTACAATGGCCAGATATATTTGTTGCCATATTTTGCCCGGTCAGGAGTAGGAGGGCAGGCGTCACTACCCAGGTGCGTGGATGCATAAATAATATGTTTTCCATCCTTGGTAAAAAAAGCACAGGTCGTTCTTCCTTTACCGGTACTTATCATTTTGTAGGTAAACTTCTCTCCTTTTTTTGTAGGCACTTTTCCTGCAAAAATCTGGTCGCAGGGTGTGCCATCTTTTATATTGGTACGCTGAAAAACAAGCCATTTGCTATCATAGCTCCAGTACGCTTCGGCATTATCACCTCCAAAAGTCAGCTGCTGAATATTCTTAAAATGAGTTTCATCTTCATACAGCAATGTATCATTACCCGAAAGAGGTGTAGTGACTTTAGCACTGTTATTGCATGAAGAAACAATGAGCCCAATGATCACTGTTGAGAGAACAATTCTTTTCATATTTTATTGATTTGCGGCGGGCTGCAAAGGTATTTTCGTTAAAACTTTCCTTTGTCAGGTGATTGTCATGTCTCCGGTTATAAAATCATTTAGTTTTGTTCAAGTGAATCATTTAAAATCTATGAACGGTATCGTAAAAATATTTAGCGCGGTTGTTTGCGGGTGGATATTGGCCTGCAGTTGTAATAATAAGAGCAACGACTCCCCTTACCACGAAATTCTTAACAAGCCCCCGTATGCAGTGTTGACAGATAGTATTAACCGGGAACCTGGCAACGATGAACTTTATTTCCGCAGGGCCGTCTTATTAAATACCAATGACCTGGCTGAACCTGCCCTGGCGGATTTTCAAAAAGCATGGTCTCTAAAAAAAGATGAGAAATATGCATATGGGATCGGTAATTTATTATTGCAGAAAAAACCAGATTCTGCTATCGTGTTTCTCACCCGTGCATTGAAAGAATTACCACACAGTTTCTTATTACATCTCACGCTGGCCCGTTCTCTTACTGCCGAAAATAAAATAGATGAGGCGTTGCAGATCTGTAACGATATGTTACTGCAAAATCCACAGCAGGTTGATGTATTGAAAATGAAGGCCGCGATCCTGGAAAAGAAAGGAAATAAAACTGAAACAATTAACACCTTAGAAAAAGCATACCAACTTACCCCTTTTGATGTAGAGCTGAATTATATGCTGGCCCTTAAATTAGCGGAGTCAGGTAATAGCCGGGTTATTCATTTAAGTGATTCATTGATCCGGGCTGACTCCTTAGGGATACATGCGGAACCCTACTATTACAAAGGCATTTATTATTCCGCGATAAACGACAAAGCAAAAGCACTTTCCTTTTTTGACATTGCTATTAAAACAGATCATAATTTTCTGGATGGTTACATAGAAAAAGGGAGCATCCTTTTTGATTCAAAAAAATACCAGGAGGCTTTGGGAGTTTTTAATCTTTGCTTAACCGTTTCTCCCAAATTTGCCGATGCCTACTATTGGATCGCGAAATGCCAGGAAGCGATGGGGCGAAAAGAAGAAGCGAAACTTAATTACCAGCGAGCCTACACGCTTGATAGAACCCTGGAAGAAGCAAAAGCAGCCGCTGATAAACTCAAATAGAATTATCTTGCACGGCAAACTAACTACCATGCCCCTGATAGCCCCTTCATTGCTTTTCTCCAATTTTCTAAACCTTGAAAAAGACTGCAAGATGCTGAACGAAAGTGAAGCAGACTGGTACCACCTGGATATTATGGATGGACGGTTTGTTCCCAATATCAGTTTTGGCCCCATGGTAGTTGAATTCTTTAGAAAAGCAACGACGAAAGTATGCGATGTACACCTGATGATAGAGGAACCGGGAAATTTTGCAGAGCAATTTAAAAATGCCGGCGCCGATAACCTCTCCGTACATATTGAAGCTTGTCCTCACCTGCATAGAAATATACAGCAGATTAAATCACTGGGTATGAAAGCGGGGGTTGCTATTAACCCGCATACACCCGTTAATGCGTTGAGTGATATAGTAGCTGATATTGACCTCGTTTGTATGATGAGTGTGAACCCGGGTTTTGGCGGGCAAAAATTTATCCCGCACACACTAGAAAAAATCAAACAGCTCCGTAAATTGATCGATGAAAAAGGATTGAAAGTGCTGATCGAGATCGATGGCGGTGTGTCGATGGAAAATGCATCTTCAATTGTTGCGGCGGGCGCCGATGTACTGGTTGCCGGGAATGCCGTTTTTAAATCCGCAGATCCAACGAGTAGCATAGCACAGTTGAAATCCAGTTGATAAGCTGTGTCGCCGATGGAATTAAAAACCATAGCGGCGAACCCGGCGATCACTGTATACTGTTATTCCAGAATTAAATAAGTAATATTGTAATTAAAATGAAGATGCCCGGATGAGACAATACAAGTTTTTCTTTACCCTCCTCCTGCTGTTTGTTTCTTCCATTATTTTCTCTCAAAAAAAGCCAGCTTATGTTTCCGGAAAAGTGGTCGATGAGAATGAAAATTCCCTGCCAAATGTTTCTGTCATTGTGCTGGGTCAGTCAAAAGGCATAACCACCAATGACTCCGGTTATTTCAGGATAAGCGTGACCGCTTCGAAAGCATTTGCCTTAGTTTTTACTTATTCCGGTCGCAAATCCGAGCAGAGAAACTTTTTGCTCAATGAAGGTGAAGAAGAAACCATCACTATACGATTGGAAAAAGGGGAAAGAACATTGCAGGAAGTGGTTGTTACCGACCAGCGTGACAGGCGGGAAGCAGGATTGATCCGGCCCAATCCAAAAACTATTCTCAATCTTCCCTCTGCCATAACCGGTGTAGAAAGCCTGATCAAAATATTTGTTGGCTCCAATAATGAATTGACTTCTCAATATTCTGTTCGTGGTGGAAGCTATGACGAGAACCTCATTTATGTCAACGATTTTGAAGTGTTCCGTCCTTACCTGGTAAGGAGTGGGCAACAGGAAGGATTAAGTTTTATTAATCCTGAAATGGTACGCAATATTAATTTCTACACTGGCGGTTTCCAGGCTAAATATGGAGATAAGCTAAGCAGTGTGCTGGATATACAGTATAAAAAACCCCGTCCGACCGGGCCATCCGGGCGGGCAAGGCGTTTCGGTGGCTCCGCTTATATCGGCATTCTTGAACAGGGTTTACAATTTGAAGGCAGCCATAAAAATTCAAAATTTAGTTATCTGCTGGGTGTTCGTAATCGCAGTAATAAAAACTTATTGAGCAGGCAGGATACAAAAGGGAATTATGTCCCTTCTTCAGCTGATTTCCAGGCATTGTTTACCTACCAGTTCAGTCCTAAATGGCAGGCAGAACTACTAAGTAATATTTCACAAACAAAATTTACCCTAATACCTCAGCAGAGCCAATTAACTACTTCGGTCTTCTCTCCTGTTTTCAGCGCCACCATCGGTGTTGATATTCTATTTGAAGGCCGTGAGAAGGACCAGTATCAAACCAATATGCTCGGTTTTTCGTTGACCAACCAGGTCAACAAAAAACTGAAATTAAAGTGGATGGCATCCCGGTTTGTAAATGATGAAAGTGAAAATGTCGATATCATCGGAGCCTACCTGTTTGGCGAAAGGGATTTTGATAAACGAAACCCGACTTATGGTTTGATCGTTAACCCGCTGGGTGCTGGTGTATATCAAAATTTTGCCAGGAATGAGTTGAATGTCGAGAACTGGAATGTTTCGCATAAAGGAAATTATGACCTGGGCAAACATGCTTTTCAATGGGGCCTGGGTTATGATAAAACAGCCATTGCAGACAAACTAAATGAATGGGAATTCCAGGATTCCGCTGGTTATGCATTGCCCTACCAACCCAATCTGTTGCAACTAAGTAAAGTGATCAAATCAAAAATTGATCTTGACATCAATAAATTTTCGGGATATATCCAGGATAATATTTTACTGGGCAGGGATTCCATACGTTCCGCGACCCTCACGGTGGGTATTCGCTTTAATTACAATTCACTCAATAAGGAACTTCTCCTTTCTCCCCGCATTGGTGCCAGTTGGAAACCCACCTGGAAGAAAGATATTGTTTTCAGGTTCGCGGCAGGAGCCTATCATCAGCCACCCTTCTACCGGGAACTCAGAAGATATAATGGAACAGTGAACACGGCTCTCCTGGCACAAAAAAGCTGGCAGGGGGTGGCCGGGTTTGATTACAATTTTATTGGCCTCGGCGACCGGCCCATGCGGTGGACAACAGAAGCTTATTATAAAAACATGACGGATGTAGTGCCGTATGATGTGGACAATGTACGTCTTCGTTATGTTGGTGAGAACAATGCAAAAGCTTACGCTGCCGGTATTGAAATGCGGCTGCATGGTGAGCTGGTACCGGATGCAGAAAGTTGGATCAGCCTGGGTATTATGAAAACCAGTGAGGACATCATTGGTGATCACTATTATCGATACAAAAATGCAGCGGGTGAATTTATCACTTCACAAAGTGCAGACCAGGTGATAGTGGATAGCGCAAAATTTGATGTGGGCTGGGTACGGCGACCCACTGACCGTCGTATTACTTTCGGTATGTATTTCCAGGACTACCTGCCGACGAACAAGAATTTTAAAATGTTTTTGAACCTGCTGTATGGAAGTAATATGCCCTACAATATTCCCAATGCGGTGAGGTATCGCAATGCCGCTATCATAGATCCATATATCCGTTGTGATATTGGTTTTAGTGCCTTATTGATGGATGATGACAAAGCCAAACGTCGCAGCCACTCTCCTTTCAGGAATTTTGACAATATCTGGGCCAGCCTGGAGGTCTTCAATATCATTGACCGGGCCAATACTATTTCTTATTTATTTATCAAAGATTTTTCTAACACGGTTTTTTTATTACCCAACCGGTTAACACCGAGGCTGGTGAATTTTAAGATCGTGGCGAGATGGTGAGTGTTGCCGGTCTCCGTTTGATCCGCAATTGAAAAATAATTTAGCCAGCTACAGTTTATATAGCATCACCTGTTGTGTCACTCCCTTGTGCGTCCCGTTTTCATGGCATCAGTTTAAAATTCCAATCCAACATTGCGTGTATCAGGTTTCGTGTATACTCCTCAGCCCTGTCCTTCACCCTACTGCTCACTGTTAGTTCCGAATGATCAGCAACATTGGTGGCTTCCAGGGTGATTCCCTGGCAGAGATCGGTCTCTTTAAAAATGACGGTACTGCACTGTGCCGTATACCCAACGATGATTTTCACCAGGTCGTACTTACCTTCCTCGGCTTGCCGCTCATACCATCCGTCTTCTTTAGTATCATAACCGAATTTGTACGCTTTTACCTGCACATTGGCAATAGCAAGCGGGTCAAGCAGCTCACACTAAACAAATTATTTTTCCGAAATAGGAACAAGTACGGTATCATCTCCAGTTATTCCTGAACCTATCCCAAGTCGTTAGACCGATCTTGAATTGTACAGGACTATTAAATTTATTGCCCACAGAGCCCACTAGATAAACACCCAATTTTACTCTGGCTAATGGATTAAAAGGCCATTTAAAAACCCTTTCAATGCCGGTGAATAGTTCAAAATACCGCAAACTCCTGTCTCTTGTTATTAAAAATCCTCCGCCTGCAATTTCCTGTAGCCTCAGCTTTTTTAAGAAAGGTATCCGGTTAATCAGGAAACCATTGAACTCATGTACAAGGTTACCCTGGTAAAACCTGTCAAACACTGGGAAAGTAGAATCCAATGCCTGGAAAGCCTTATTGGGGTTCTGGAAAAACAAGGGGTCACCTTGTCGCATAAATTTATAGTCAATGATCCGGAGATCCCTGGTATTAACAAAGTCACCTGTCTTTACAATATAGGCCGTTTGACCCGCCACACCAAGGTTGATATGCTGTTCCAGTCCAAGTTCCAGGTAATCAAAATCTATTTTACTATTAAAGAGTTTAGGCACACCCTTTCGCCAGGTGATATAAAAAGTGGGCCATTTGGAACCGAGATAAATTTTTTCCTTTGGTTCCCTTATATATCTCAGCTTCGGTGTAAAGAATAACTTGATCTCGTTGTAGGTAGCGTTGTAGGGTTCAAAATCAACAGGTGGTTCATTGGATATCCCGAAAATACTGTCAGCGTTATTGCCCACTTTGTAGTCGGCTACTGAACGACGGAAGGCTACTTCGAATTTGTTGAGGATACGTATTCCATTGAGGATATCCACCCCATGAGATGCCTCCAATGAATTATTCAGGTAGATATTACTCCGCTTCAGCACATTTACCCAGGCATCTCCCGGGTAAATAAATTCAAAATTTCTACCTGCCCTGATGGCGAACTCACCTTTATTAAATGGATTGTATAAATGCTGCAGTCCTACCATGCCATTTATATCATGATTACGGAATCCATAACTCACATCGGCCTCCAGTTCCAGTTTTTTCCTTGAAGGAAATGTTTTGCGGTAAGCTCCCGCCAATTTTAAGCGTGCCCCGCCAAAGGAAATGGGTTGTATCAATGACGTGATAGGTGGCACTATCCACATCCGTTCCTTACGGTGATCGTTGAAGACCTGGCCGAAGATCAGCATCTTCTTCCAGGTTATTTTATTCAAAATCCTGTCCATGGAGTCCAGGTAAGACTCGCTTCGCATATACCGGTAAATACTGTCCTGGTAGCGACTGTATAATTCCTGTTGCCTGGAAAGTGGTTCTGTGCGCACGGAATTCCAAAAAATGGAATCTTTCTGATAAGCCTCCTCTGAAGTAGAGCTGACCTCGTTACCAAAATATCCTTTCCTGAAATTCTTCTGTAATTCATAACCAGTATAAACAACCGTAGTTTCTCCATACAACCTGCCTTTTTTTGTTTTGATATAATAATTAAACTGCTGGCGGGTTATCATCCGGGCGGTGTCACCGATCTTGCCATACTGTTGTTTCACTTCCATGAAATCATATTCCGGCATGTGCGCGGGGGGCAGTCTGAATTCTGTACTTAAGACAGCCCAGGTACTATCCTGCACCGTTATTTCTCCTTCAATAGTTGCATTGCTTAATTGGCGGGGCCGGATGGCGATAGTATATACTTTAGGTTTTACCGTGCGGTCTATTTTCAGCGTTTTAAAACGATAGGCTACCAGCCCGCTATAGCTAAGCGGTGATACAAAAGGTATTTTAGAAACAGGTGGTGTGTTGATCAGGTTATTATAAATATAAAAATCACCTTCTGTTGCTGACACATAAAAAATGCTTTCAGCATTTCCTCTTTTAATAACTCCCTGCCGTTCTTCTTTTATTTGGCCATTCTCATGTTTATCGAGCCGCAGGGACACTTCGCTAAGCGACATACCTTCGTAGATCTCTTTTACAGCCTCGTTATTATCCTTTTTCTTTTTGGTAAACCCCGAATCAAGCTGGAAAGCCCTGATATAAGCCTGGCAGGAATAAGAGCCAATTGCATCCAGAATAGACTCTTTATTTCTTACGACGCTCCTGATGATCTCTTCCGCCCTGTCACGCGTCTTTGCCTTTATCACCACTTCCGAAAGATCGCTTCCCTCATCGGTTTCCAGCTCCAGGTTTTCAGTGACATCCTGATCATTGACAAAAACAGTCACCACCCTCGTTTTGTACCCAATCATACTTACCACCAGGTCATACTTGCCCCTTTCCAAAAAAAACTGGAATGACCCGTCATCTTTCGTGATAGCTCCTCTCCGCAACTCCTTTACTTCAACACTGGCTAATGGAAGTGCCATCTTCCTATTATCAAGTATGGTTCCCGAGAGTTTGTACAACTGGCCTTGCGAAAAAAAGGCAGGTAATAAAAAAAGGAACAGTAAAAAACAACGTGGCTTACACTTCATTTTCAGGTGTCGGGTTTATTTCAGTTACAAAAATTGCGATTAATAACTGGTTAATTATGTTTTAGTGATTTTTTTACGTTTTTTAACAGAATACTAAGGCCATATAGTTATGGCTGTCAGAATTGGTTCCAATGAAGTATACAATTTGCGGTTCCAAAAATACTACAACAAAAATCGGGCTTTGGCATCCGGTTTGAATTAGCATTACTGAAAAATTCATTAACTAAATCTTTAAATATGTTATTTGTATTAACATCTGTGAATAAGTAACTTTAGGATACAATAACTCTCATCAGTTATATTTGGTAAAGAAGGGTAAGCTTCTGAAAATGGTCAGAAGACGCAAACTAATCCGGTACTACCTTTCGCCGGTTTTGTGAATAAATGGTTCTACTTCCACCCAATGAAAGAAGGCGGCCATCTAAATTGAAGTGAATTGACAGACACAATTATCAACCTTGAAACCGTCAACCCTATTGAATTTTTTGGTGTAAATAACGGCAAACTCGACGTCCTCAAAAAGAAATTCCCCCTGCTTAAGATCCTTTCCCGCGGCACCCAGTTAAAGCTGAGTGGTGCCCCTGAGCAGATTGAAACCGCCCGGGAAAAGATCTCCCTTATCGTTTCCTATCTCGAAAGAAATGGCCACATGAGCCAGAATTATTTCGAACAGGTATTAGGGGGGGATGATGCCGAAGTGATCGACCATTTCCGCGAAAAAAACCCCAACGAAGTGCTGGTGTTTGGTCCTAATGGAAAATCAGTGAGGGCAAGAACAGCCAACCAGAAGAAATTAGTTCAGGAATCGGAAAAGAATGACATCGTGTTTGCGATCGGGCCTGCCGGTACTGGTAAAACCTATACAGCAGTTGCGCTGGCAGTACGGGCATTAAAAAATAAACAGGTCAAGAAGATCATTCTGACAAGACCGGCGGTTGAAGCAGGTGAAAGCCTTGGTTTTCTTCCGGGTGATTTGAAAGAGAAGATTGATCCTTACCTCCGTCCCTTGTATGATGCATTGGATGACATGATACCCGCAGACAAGCTAGGATATTACATGACCACCCGGACTATCGAAATAGCACCGCTGGCTTATATGAGGGGCCGAACCTTGGACTATGCTTATATAATTCTCGATGAAGCACAGAATGCTACGGAATTACAATTGAAGATGTTTCTCACAAGGATCGGCTCCAATGCCAAGGCTATCATTACCGGTGACCTAACCCAGGTGGACCTGCCCAGGAATCAACGCAGTGGTTTGCTGATGGCTACCCGCATCTTAAAAAATATTGAAGGTATTGCTCATATTGAACTGGATGAAGAGGATGTGGTACGTCACCGCCTGGTTAAAGCCATCATCAAAGCGTATAACCGCGAGCATGAAAAAGAAGCTGAAGAGTTAGCCAACAGGCAAACACCGGCAATCATTAAGAAAGACAAACATCCCGAATAAATGCTGGCGATTAGCAATGCTTTTTCTTTAAAGTTTTTGATATAATCCGCCGGATGCCTTAGATTTTATTACTTTGCAGGGATGAACAGATACTTTTTTTCCCCGGTAGCTTACGGGGTTTTGTTCCTTCTTTTTTTCCCAATAGCTATGGGGATAGCCTGCAGGAACAAAGACAAACAAACTCCCGGCAAAGCAGAAAACAGCATTGATGCGGCCAGAAATTTTATACGGGCAGCTTTGGATGGCAAATTTGACCAGGCAAGAAATTACTTGTTGCCTGACACAGTCAATATAAGTTATATGGATGTAGCTGAACGAAGCTACCAACGGGCTGAACAACCAACCAGGGATGGATACCGCTCGGCTTCCATCAATATCATCCGGGTGATGAATCTTTTAAAAGACTCAGTGACGGTGATCATTTATTCCAACTCTTTCAAAAATGATCATGATACACTAAAAATCGTAAAAGTAAATAACCAGTGGCTGGTGGATTTAAAATACCTGTACCAGCACGACGCAGATACACTGGGGCATAAAGAGCTTATCAACGATAAAATCAAATGATCAAAAGTATCCTCCTCGTAGGTTTAGGTGGTGGTATCGGTAGTGTTGCCCGTTACTTGTGTCAACGGTGGGTGGCTGCAAACCTTACAACTTCATTTCCCTGGGCTACATTCGGAGTTAACGTGGCCGGATGTTTCCTGATTGGAATTTTCTGGGGACTAAGTCTTAAATCCTTTGACGGTGATGCCCCTCTGGCTCTCGGGGGGAAACTATTCCTGATGACAGGTTTGTGCGGGGGGTTTACTACTTTCTCCGCTTTTACTTTAGAAGGTATCGGGCTAATAAAAGAACAAAAACTGGCTCTATTTTTTTCATACATTGCTGCTAGTGTCGTCCTGGGTTTGTTGGCGACGTATATTGGCGTGAAATTGATAAGATGAAACATAGATAGCAGCAAAGAACAGCCCTGCTGATTATTTTTTAATGTCCTTAATTTTTAAATATTCCTTTGCAAACAGTTAAACATCCCTGGCATGGCGCCCACTACGGCGATAAGGCGCCGGCAACAGTGAATGCCCTAATTGAAATTCCACAAGGTTCCCGTTCCAAATACGAGGTAGATAAAGAAACCGGCCTACTGAAACTGGACAGGGTAATCTATTCTTCCTTTCAGTATCCCGTCAATTATGGTTTTATTCCACAAACCTTGGGGCAAGACGGCGACCCATTGGACATATTAGTGCTTTGCTCCCAGTCTATTCATTCACTTTGTTTAGTGGAAGCCAACATCATCGGTAATATGCAAATGATCGACCAGGGACAGGTTGATGATAAGATAATTGCTGTAGCGGCTAAAGATCCATCGGTTAGTCATATTACAAGGATGGAAGAACTACCCCATCATTTCTTGCTGGTTCTGAGAAACTTCTTTGAGCAATATAAAGTGCTGGAGAATAAAAAAGTAGCCATTGATAATTTCCAGGATCAGTTAATAGCTTACAGGATTATCAATGAAGCAATAACATTGTATAATCAAACAGTCAATCCTTCAACAGCCCGGTAACTACCGGGACCGTCGACCCAGTAAATGATCAAGCGATAAATGAATCCCAATCAAAAAAATACTATGGCAACTCAACTAATACTATCCGCATTGCTGATAGGTCTTGCAGCCGGTGTACTCAGCGGGCTGGTAGGGGTAGGCGGCGGCATCATTATGGTGCCAGCTTTGGTTTTTTTTATGCATTACACCCAACACCAGGCACAAGGCACTTCGCTGGCCGTCTTGACGTTACCCGTTGTTATCCTGGCCTCTATCTATTATTACCATCAATGCGAGAAAGCAGGAACCCCGATCGACCTCAAAGTAGTGGGGCTGCTGGCGGTGGGATTTTTAGTAGGGGGGTTTTTTGGAAGTAAGTTAGCGATAGCCATTAACCAGGATCTTCTGAAAAAAATATTTGCTGTTATTCTATTTTATACAGCTTTCAAGATGTTGCATTGGGATCAGCTGGTAGTGAAATGGGTGAAATCCATATTTTAACCGGGTTATGAAACTGAGGTTATCGATCGTTTGTTTATTAGCCTGGCAAACTCTCTGCCCACAAGCGCTATACAAAGCAGCAGAAGATTATTTCCGCACAAATCCCTTTAAAACAGAATTCAGCCAATTCATTAATACACTTGTAAGTGACCCCGGCCTGGTAGAAAAAGACGTCAAAAAAAAGACCGATTCAACACTGTTTTTTCTCCAGGGCATTTACCCCTCCTATGCACCCTTCTTTTTTCCGACCAAACGGTGTAAAATAGTTTTAGCCGAGCAGGAGTTTGCAGATAGCTTGACTGGTGAATTATATTCTTATTTTATTTATCAAGTAATCGGCTATGCCACACCGGGAGAAGAAGGTGTAAAAGATATCAAACAGGAATTTGAGAAATTGAACCGGCGTTTAAAAAAAGGATTGGAGGCAACTGATCAAAAGGAGTTGAGAAACGGCAATGAACTAACGGGAACTATTGTCAATTATAGGTATAATCGTATGGCTTTTTTCCCGTTGACGATTGCCTGGGCTACCTCTCCTGGTCATAAAGAAAATATAGTAGTCCTTTCCATACGGTTCTTCCTGCTGGAAAATAGGGCCTATCTACCAATACCTACGAATAGCCCTTAAACGAATCTTTCGTGAACCCGGCAGTGGGTTGATGATACCTTTTTTGTCAACCTTGTCCATCCTTACTTTACCCGAGGCATGGATCATTTGATTATCACCAAGCAGTATACCGACATGAACAATATCCTCCTTGTTATCAAAAAACGCAAGATCGCCAGGTTGCACATCCCGGAATTTTTTAACAGGCTTGCCTTCTTGTGCCTGTTGCCAGGTATCCCTGGGCAGATCAATCCCCATCAGTTTATAAATCACCTGGACAAAACCACTGCAATCAACTCCCAATGGAGTACGACCACCCCATAAATAAGGGGCATTCAACCAGGGAAATGTTAACTGTTTGATCAACTCAAGGGATGGCTGCTGCAAGTGTCTTTGGAAAATATGACCCGTGACATTGAAATCAAAAGATCCGAGTTTTCCTTTTCCACTTTCAAAAAATGGCAGGGATGATCCTACCGGTATATTTAGTTTTGCCTCTCCTACTGAAACGACAGTCATCATATCAGCTGTGGTCACAACACTCATGGTGTTAGCTGTATCCTCCTCAATTTCCTGCAGCAATGTATTGGTCATCCAGCCTTCATACCCGTCATGCAGGCTACGGATCTTCACCCAAAGATCCCCCCTGGTCTTAAGCACTTTCACTGCCTCCCCAAATAATAGCTGACTAACCATTTCCTTCCGGTGATTGGGTTTGCGGCGAACAGGTGCAGCTGGCACAGCCACTACGGCATAATTCATATTGTAAAGTTTTAGCCTCCTCCACCCCCAGGAGGGACTTAAGAGTTTGTAAATGGTAGAATCCCTTTATTTTTTTAAGGTAACTAAGATTTTATATCTATTCCAATAAAAAATCAAGCCAATTGTGATAAGCATATAAGTTTTGTTGAATTTTCAAAAACCTGCATCTTATAGGCAACAAATAACTAATTTTCGTTGGTGAAGGCAGACAAATTCCAACACTTAACCGACCAGGAACTCCTGGAACAATATTATGCCGGCCATAACAATGAACGGCTGGGCATTTTACTGCAACGTTATACCCTCCTCCTGCTCGGAGTAAGCATGAAATACCTCAAGAATGAAGAGGAAGCGAAAGATAGTGTGCAGCAGATTTTTTTGAAAGTGATACAGGAGTTACAGAAATACAAAGTGGAATACTTCAAATCATGGTTGTATATGGTGGCCAAAAACCACTGCCTTATGAAACTGCGTGACAGACAGGGGAAGATCACTACTGAAATAAATGACCGGCTAACTACCAAACCAGAAGAAGAAACCGATCTCCGGGGGCTGCTGGATAATGAGCATACGCTGGAAATTATGGAAGAAGCTCTAAAAGAATTAAATCCTGAGCAATACCAATGTGTAACTTTGTTTTATCTCCAGAAGAAAAGCTACCAGGAGATAAGTGACAAGACCACCTTCAGTATGTTGCAGGTAAAAAGTTATATACAGAATGGCAAAAGAAACCTGAAAATCCTTATCGAAAAAAAACTAAAAGATGAGTCCGACAACTTTCGGATGAACAAAAAGTAAGATGTCAGAAAATTACAAAGACATATTATCCAATTTGTCTACCGACATTGACCAGCAAACGCTGCTGTTGTATTTGCAAGGCAAACTGTCTGCCGAAAGCAAGCATGAGGTGGAGAAGCAACTCCTTCGACATGAGTTTGATGAAGATGCTATTGACGGCTTACAGGAATTCAAAGACAAAGAACAGCTCCACTATATGGTAGAAATGCTGAACCGCGATCTGAAAAAGAAAACAGAAAAGAAAAAACAACGCCGGGAAAAGATGAAGATCAAAGACCAGCCCTGGCTGTATATTTCTATTCTTATACTTATTCTCCTGGTAGTGCTTTGTTATATTGTTATCACAAGAATGATAAAAAGCTGATCAGTATTTTGTTTTACCTGCCCAGTTTTTCCAGGCCTCAAATACTTCCTTGGCTGCCGCATGCGGGTGATGAATGAAAGGAATTTTCCTGTCAATCATTTTTGCATTGATCTCGTTATAAATGAAGTCATCGTCAAATTCTATGGCTGCCGCTTCTTCCCTTGTATTCGCATATACAACCCGTTTAGGCCTCGCCCAATAGATTGCACCTAAACACATTGGACAGGGTTCACAGCTGGTAAAAATTTCACAGTCATTAAGCTGGTAGGTACCCAATTGGGCGCAGGCACTGCGAATCGCCACTACTTCGGCATGAGCAGTCGGATCGTTCGATGAAGTGACCCTATTGTTTCCTTCGCCTATAATATCATCCCCCAGTACCACGATACAGCCGAAGGGACCTCCCTGGCCGCTTTGCATCCCTTGTTTCGACAGATCAATGGCCTTTTCGAGAAATTTTATGTCTCTCTCTTTATCAGTACTCATTGCTAAAACTTAAACTTTTAAAGAAAAATGTGGATTAAACCGCGATTTTCCACAGCTTATGCACCTTGAAGTTTCCAATATGAAGTTACTATTAATTTTAGGTTACCAGGCAGCTACGTTAGGGAAAGCTTGTAATTTTTACCTGTAATTACTCTACACCTAAACCTACTAATTATGAGATGGGAATCAGCTGGATCAAACTCGAACAACGAAATTTATCATCTCTACAAAGATGATAAGAAACTCCTGACGCTCACTTTAAATCCTTTTTCCAATACTGCCAGGGTAGACTGCGAAAAACAGAAACGGGTATTTGTGATCCGCAAAGAAGGTTTCCGTCACCATAAAACGGTTATTCGGAATGAATATGGTGTTAAGATCGGTGAACTGGGCCAGGAGAATAAAGAAACCTTTATTGATATCAATGAGGAAAAATTTTATTACACCAGTCATAATAATCCACTTCCAGAGTTAGTGTTATATAAGGACTCAAAAGATAAACCTATTGTTACCTGTAGCCTTAGTACAATGGAAGGCAGCACCGGTGTCCATTTTACAAAAGACCAAAAGTTAGCTGGTACCTCACACCCGGGTCTGTTAATGGCATTAAGCTGGTATATGTTCCTCCCGGTTACAAAAGAAAATATGGTAGAAACGATTGCAATAAAGCAAACTGCATCTTAGCTGAATTTATAAATGTTCCCAGGTTGTTTTTGCAAATTGTTCCAGCGATGGATCCCTGGCCGCCATCAGTAGCAGTACGCAACTACCTGTAAAATGGCTTCTTACCGTTTCCAAAAATTCATTCCTGTTCTCCACAAAAAAAGCATTTTTACCTAATGCCTTCAGGTCACTGACCAGGTCATTAGCTGAAATATCTTTGACTGCGGTGCCACCTGCATAAAAAATCTCGCTCATCCATATTTCATCTTCCATCCGCAGTACCTTGCCTATTTCTTTTACAAAATCGTCACGCAAAAATTTGGTAGGCTTATATCCATGGGGTTGAAACCACGCAATTACTTTCGGCGCTATCGGCTGACAGGCTTCAATGGCAGCAGCACATTTAACGGGGTTATGGGCATAGTCATCGATCAGCCAAACACCATTCTTACTACCCAATACCTGGAACCGGCGATAAATACCTTCATATTTTTCCAATGCGGCAGCACAGGCTTCCAGGCTAACACCTATGCGATTCGCAATCGTAACAGCCGCCACCGCATTTTCCATGTTATGCTTTCCGGCCAGGTGTAAGTGGAAGTCAACATTTTGTATTTTAAAACCGATAATCAATCCCTGCTGGTAAAAATCAGTGGCGACATACCCGGCATACCTTTCGGGGTTGGTTGAAAAATCCTGTTGTATTTCCTGTGAAAGTTGCTGAGCCAACGGGTGTGATTGGTTGACAACAAAATGGTTGCTGTTGTTTTTGAAAACACCAAACACTTTCATCAACTCATCTATTTCCTGGTGATCTTTGTCGATATTCAGCAATAAGCCGATCTCTGGTTTATACTCTATAATGGATCCATCGCTTTCATCAGCTTCTATCACCAGCCAATCTCCTGCACCTACTTTTGCATTACCAATCGTTCCCGGTCCGGACGGGTTTTCTTGCTGGGCCTGTTTGATAATACCGATCAACCCTGCACCACTGATAATGCTGGGCTGAAGTCCGGCATATTCTAAAATATCAAATAACATGGCAGTAGTGGTACTTTTTCCACTGGTGCCACCAATGGCTATTGTTTTTTTGCTGGAAGCAATTAATGACAGGAGTGCTGAACGTTTGATGATAGGGATTCCCAGTTGTTTTGCTTTCTGAACTTCCACCACCGTGTCTTCTATGGCGGCAGAGACGACAACCAGGTCTGTTGAACTGGTAATTCCTTCCCCACTCTGCTGGAAACATTGTATTCCTGCTGCTTCTAATTTTTCTTTTGTTCCGTTATATTCGCCCGGAACAAAAAACCGATCGCTGCCGGAAACTTTTTTGCCGATTCCACCCAGGTACTGGGCAATAGCACTCATTCCAACACCGGCGACACCGATAAAAAATGGATTCCGGAAATCTTTTAGAGAGGAGATCATGCTGCAAATAAAAGAAATAATTGCAGAGAAGGATTTTTAGCTTATCGGCCGTCCAACTACTTCAACAATTTTTCCAGGTACTACAGTGAGATATGAAAAGTTTCGTAGTATCTTAAACCTTTAATATACCTCCCGGTCATAAGCGGAACTGAAAAACCATAACCAATGTTAGTCACCAAGTCTAAAATGTACCTCCTTGCAAGACTATCCCCCCTCTTCGTATTTATCGCTTGTAGTAAAAACGGTGATAATTCCGATCCTGCTCTTGTTGACCCGGTCGCCGCAGTATTGAATCTGCCTGCTACGGCATTTAATTATGCCAACCCGGCATTGCCGGCCTATTATAGCACACCTCCCATGCTCAATCAGATCAATACGCAGGCTTCCAACCCTATAACAAATGAAGGAGCTACGCTTGGCAGGGTCTTATTCTACGATAAAAATCTTTCCATCAACAACACAATTGCCTGTGCTTCCTGTCATAAACAGGCAAATGGTTTTACTGACCCAGTGGTAAAAAGCTCGGGGTTTAATGGGGGACTTACAGGCAGAAATTCTATGTCACTCATCAATGCGAAATATTACTTTAGTGAAAGTTTTTTCTGGGATCAGCGGGCTCCCATCCTCGAAGACCAGGTGCTGATGCCAATTCAGGACCTTGTCGAAATGGGAATGACACTTCCGCAACTGGAAACAAAACTGAGAGGACTGGCATACTACCCACCATTATTTACCAAAGTATTTGGTGATGCGACGATCTCCAGCGAAAGAGTTGCCCGGGCACTTTCCCAATTTATCCGGTCGATCGTATCTTTTCAATCAAAATACGATGCCGGAAGAAGTACTTTTCCTGTGCCTCCACCACCGCCTGCTACGCCTTTTCCAAATTTTACAGCGCAGGAAAACAGGGGAAAAGAAATTTTTCTTTCTCCCATAGGAGGTTGTGCACCCTGCCATGGATCAGAAGCTTTTACAGCCACAGTTGCACAAAATAACGGGCTTGACCTGGTAACTGTTGATAGGGGTTTTGGAGCAGTTCAAAATAATACGGCCCAGGATGCGACATTTAAAGTGACATCACTGCGAAATGTAGAACTGACCGCACCCTATATGCATGATGGTCGCTTTGCAACGCTAGAACAAGTTGTCGAGCATTATAGTTCGGGGATAAGAAATCATCCCAACCTATCCCCACCCTTAAAATTACCAAATGGCCAGCCAAGATTGACAAATTTGTCGCCGCCCGATAAGGCAGCCCTGGTAGCTTTTATGAAAACATTGACTGACGTGAATGTTACGACGGATGTGAAATACTCCAATCCATTTAAGTAGTTGCCATGACTTTACAGGCCATCCTTCTTCTGCGCCCTTAACATTTCCGGGTACCCCCATTTTTTGGCCAGGGCATTAACGGACATGGCTATCCTTTTTATTCTAGTGGCCTCTGTCTTAGCGTCATCGATCCATTTGCTGAAGTAACGTTGATGTGAGCCGGTCAGGCTACTAAAAAATTCTTTAGCATGAGGTGCATCGTTAAGGCATTCCATAAAATCTTCATTGAAAACATATTCGCTATGATCAGCCACCAATTGGGCTGTTACTATCGCCCCATGTTTCTTGCCGATAGCTTTTCGTAATGCCGCATTCAAGACAAAAATAAAATTTCCGCCACCCATAGGAAGTAATGATACTCTTTTAACCGGGTGCATATCGAGCTTACCCTTTACTTTAAACTCCTTCCTGTTACCGGGCTTTAAAGCTTGAGCCAGGTCGGCGGGTACTTCAAAATAGGTCCATCCTGTTTTCTCCCCGTGTTGCTCAAATTTGTGTATGGTAGCTGTAAACTTAACCATCAACGCCTTAAAATAGTCAAATTTCGGTACTGAAATTGATACTTGCAAAAAACAACTAAATCAGTATAATGAAAAAAAATACGACTCCTTTTTTTGAAAAACTGTCAGCCAAGGTAACAAGAGCCACAGGCAAACCCATTACGTTTATAATGGCTATCTTACTTGTTCTTGGTTGGGCGGTGACAGGCCCCCTTTTTAAATATTCCGACACCTGGCAGCTGGTTATCAATACCACTACGACCATTATTACTTTCCTGATGGTATTTGTAATTCAGCAATCGCAGAATAAGGATACGGCAGCCATCCAGTTAAAATTGAATGAACTGATAGCCGCTTCGCCCGTTGCCAGCAACAGGTTAATTGACATAGAAGATATAACAGCCGAGGAAATTGAAATTCTCAAAAAATTTTATATCAAATTGTCTGCTGTAGCAAAAAAAGAAAATGACATTCATCAATCACATTCAGTTGATGAAGTCAAATCGTACCAGGATATCAAGGCAAAGAAGAAGACACGGTAGTGTAGTTGCTTAAAAGACCAAGCTGCCTGGTGGCAGCTTGGTCTGATAAGTTTCATAAGGTTTTAATCATTTTTTACTTTCCTTTCTCCGGATTCACCATCTATTTTAACTTTCTTGTCATCAGTCTTAATTTTTACATCTCCATCTTTTTCAATCTTTACTTTATAGTCACCTTCTTTATAGCCCACCTCGCCGGACCTATCTATCTTAAGTTTTTCATCTTGATCATACACGAACTTATTATCATTGTCCCGAATAATATGCCCGTTAATGACCTGGCCGGTTTTAGCATAAATGGTATCGTGATCTCTGGTATCGACATAGATATAAAGTGGCTCCCGCGTATCTTTGTTTACTATGACGCCTGTTTTATCATCTTTTTCGATGTTAACAGGTTTGCCTGTTGAGAGGTCAATATATCGCTCATCATTTCCTTCACAAGCCCAGAACATGACCAGAACTGCTCCAGCAGACAATATTGAAATTAACTTTTTCATAATTTATATTTTATTTAAGAAGGCCAACTATCAGGCCATTCTTTGTTTTGTCTAATATTAAATACTTTCACGGCCGGAAAAGTGAGTTGTAGATTATTCTCTACAACATGACCCATCCTGTAAATCGAAATCATCAAGTCGACTACATGCATTCCAAACTATTGTACTTACTTTCCGGCTGCTTACTGTGTATATCGCTGATCACCCATGGTCAACTTGTTCCAGCGGATCATAATGAAACAATAATAACGATCAAAATAACAACTCATAAAAAAGAGTCCCTGGCATTTGCATCTGTAACGGTTATCAGCAGACTGGACAGTACAATAGCGATAAATAAAATGGCTGATAACAGTGGTACTGCGAAATTTAACCTCCTGAAAAATAGCCAGTACACCGTCAAGATCAGTTCTGTCAATTACCTACCGATTGAAAAGGGCATTTCTACTTCCGGGGATCAAATGATTTTCAGCTTTACTGCCGAACCACTTGGTAAAACATTAGATGCCGTTGTAGTGACCACCCACAAGCCCCTAATGAGACAGGAAGACGATAAAATGATCGTTGACCCCGAAAACCTGGTAGCTTCATCCACCAGCGGATTTGAAGTAATTGAAAAAACACCCGGTTTATTTGTGGACCAGGATGGAAACATCTACATCAGCAGCACGACCCCCGCCACCATCCAGATCAATGGCCGCGACATGAAAATGAGTGCAGCAGATGTAGCTACTATGCTCAAAAGCTTGCCGCCTAATGTCATTTCAAAAATTGAAATAGTCAGAACACCCTCATCCAAATATGATGCCTCCAGCAGTGGGGGTATTGTAAATGTTGTATTAAAAAAAGGTGTAAAGATCGGCATAACCGGAAGTGCAAATACCGGTGCACAACAAGGCAATTACGGTAACCAATTCATTGGTTTTAACCTGAATAATAATGACGGAAAAAAAAGTTCGTCTCTTAATCTGAACTACAGCAAGCGAAACAATTTTGAAAAAATAATGACCGACCGGATTTTTGCCACGGACTCTGTGTTGAGTCAGGATGCATTTACCAAATACCCTTCTGAGGTATATTTTGCCGGGTACAGTTTTACATTTCCTTTGACCAACAAATGGGATATTGATTTCAGTAACAGTACCAGCTTCAATGATTTCAACAATAGTACCGATAACAATATCCGGATAAAAAAGGTCAGCACTTCCCAAACACTGACTAACAACCTGAACACAGTATCCAACAAGGGAAACTCACTGAACTTCAGGAGTGGTATTTCGGGGAAACTTAAAATCGATTCGCTGGGTTCAGAATGGGTGAACGATATATTCTTCAATTTTACACATAATAAATCGGACCAGGCTTTTGAAAATTTTTTTTACACCCCTTCCCTAATAATTTCCGGCGGTGATGGTACCGGTGATAATAAACGGAAACATTTTAATGTACAATCTGACCTGAAACTGAAGACTGCAAAAAGATATACGTGGGAAACCGGTGTTAAAGCATCTATTCTTGACTATAGCAGCGTTACCAATTATTTCAAGCAGCAACCCCCTGGTAACAGGCAAAAAGATCCCAGTCGAACCAATACATTTAATTATGATGAGAATATTAACTCGATCTACCTGCAAGGATCAAAAACATTGGGAAAGGATTTCGTAGTTAAGATCGGAACGAGATTGGAAAACACGAATATGAAAGGAAGGCAGATTATTCCTGATGACACCACTTTCAATATTCACCGCACCGATTTGTTTCCTTATTTCTACCTCAGTAAAAATTTGATGAAGATCGCGGGTTTTGACCTGCGGGCCTACCTTGTCTATCGCCGCACCATCAGCAGGCCGGTATATGAGCAATTGAATCCCTTTTCACGATACGTTGACGAATTCCTTTCGGAGACTGGAAATCCGGCATTACGGCCTCAGTTTAATCAAAACTATGAAGCGAATATTAGTGTAGATGAAAGACCTATACTGGCGATAGGGGTGAACGATACCAAAGATATCTTCACCAGTGTTATTTACCAGTCTGATACGGCCAGTCAAAGCCGGGCTGTTAGAACATATGATAACCTCGGAAAAAACAGGGAATGGTATTTCCGCGGCCTGGGAGCCATACCACCCGGCGGCCGGTATTTCTTTGTAGTGGGGGCCCAATACAATCATAATTTCTACCAGGGTTCATACGAAAAAAAACCTCTTGCTTTTAAGAAAGGCACGTGGACCTTTTTTACTTATCACACTTTCAAAGTTGATAAACGCTCTGTGATAACCATTAACGGGTTTGTTAGGTTTAAGGGACAACAACAATTCTATGAGCTCACCACTTTTGGTGCTTTGAATGGCAGTATCAACAGGAAGTTTATGAAAGATAAGTTAGTGGTAACCCTTAACGTCAGTGATATGTTTGCATCAAATAGGAACCACTTTACTATTAACCAGGGTTCAGTTAATGCCAGCGGCTTTCGCCAGGGTGACACGAGAAGATTTGGCATCAATCTTCGTTATAATTTTGGCATCCGGAAAAAAGAAGAAAACAACAATATGTTTAATATTGAACCCCCTGTCACCAATTAATTAGTAATGCCCTAACAAAATAAATCATCGCAATTGATAAGATATCCCTATCTTTGCTTTGTTAATTTGAGCGATAGAGCATTTTGTAAGTGAACGATTTTTTCTGCTACGCCCCAATCCTGAGTTTATCTAGGGATCTGCTAATAGTTAGTCTTCTTTACCTTGCGTTATTCTCAAGCATTTTTAAAAGTTAATTTTTTTACATGAACATTTATGTTTCAAATCTAAGCTTCGCCGTAGTGGATGAAGACTTAAAAAGTTATTTTGCTGAGTACGGAGAAGTTACTTCTGCGAAAGTTATTATGGACAAGTACACAAACCGCAGCAAAGGCTTTGGTTTCGTGGAAATGAGTGATGATGCAGCTGCCCAGAAAGCAATTGCTGAGTTGGATGGCGCTACTGTTGATGGACGTTCTATCAAAGTAAGCGTGGCCAAACCGAAAGAAGAAAGGCCTGAAAGAGGTCCTAAACCTGCCTACTCAAACAATCGTTGGTAATAACAACTGATTTAGATATAAAAGCCTCCTGGTGAAAGCCAGGAGGCTTTTGTTTTATGACATACCATCAACAAAAATCCCATTCCGTTTAGACGAAATGGGATCCATTTATTTATTAAACTGGTTGAAGCCGGTTAAGCTTTTTGTTTTGTTTTTGCCGCGGGCTTTTTTGCAGTGGCTTTACTTTTAGTTTTCTTTAGAGCTGCATCGATAGCGGCACTTAAGTTGGCAAAGGTGGGCTTCACGGTAACCGGTACATCATTGATAAAGAAGGCAGGAATATCCTTCACCCCCCGGTTAATACCTTCTTTCAGGTCATCCTGTACCTGCCAGCCATAAACACCATTTACCAGTTCATCCAAAAATTTCTTATTATGTATGCCTGCTTCTTTACTATGCAGTTTTAAACTAGTAGTACCCAAATTACGGCGATTGTTGAAAAGCACATTGTGCATTTCCCAAAACTTACCTTCCTGACCGGCGGCCACCGCTGACTCACTTGCTTTAAGGCTGCGTTGGTGAATCATAGTCAATGGGAAATGACGGAACTGAAACCTGATCTTTCCTTCATACTCTTCCAACAATTGCTTTACAATCTCATTGACTTTAGCGCATTCTTCATTCTCGTACTCGCCAAACTCCATTAAAGTAACAGGGGCATCAATGTTGCCCACAAACATTTCCTTTGGTTCGATAATAATTACATCATCTTTTTTGAAAGCCATTATAGTTCTCCTTTTTTCGATTCATCCCCTTACCTGGTTCTGAGTCTATATTAGTCATTAACAAAATCCCCGCCATTTGGTTGAAAGAAAGGTATTTATGCCAATCAGGCACAACCATGAAAGCGGTTGAAGATAATATTTTTTTATACCCGGCCAAATCCGGAGAATAGTAATTTGCCAACACCTAATTCCCATTTTGATAATCAAGTAGTTATGATGACAAATAAATAGAATTAACAGTACCTTAAAGAAGCTGGTCCTCTCAATTCCGGGTAATATCCATTTTTTATTGGTAACTCTTATCCAATTACCGGCAATTTTAGAGCAGTCAATTCCCATTGGGGGTGACGGGGCTACCCTGATATAAAAAGATGATATTTAGTTCCTTATATAAGGTAATCGTTTGTTGGCCATGCTGATTGCTGCTATAAGTTAGTTTGAAGCCGGAATTTCGCTTCCTTATTTTTACTCTATCAAAGCAAAATCAATTTGCTTACAGACCGGAAAAAAAACCGGGATCAGTAACCACACTTGCCCTTTTGTTTGCCCCACACTTGCCAGCTCCAAGATTGACAGCCATCAGCTTTTTCGAAACCAGCATCTTAACCCATGCCTGATCGGTATGTAGCCGGGCAGGCCTAAACTTTAAATTATGAAAAAAATTTTCAACAACAATCGTTTAATCGCCATTGCATTTTTCACAGTATTTGCAGTGTCACACTCCCCTTCTGCATCAGCCGCAGACAAACTTCCTGCTGTTCCTGTAGAATTGAAATTCGCCGGCCTGGTGAGAAATCAACCGCTATTTATGTTGAATTTTTACGGAACGCCGAAACAGGATGAGTTCACGATCCTCGTCACAGATGAATATGGCAATTCCCTATACAGGGAAAACATCAAAGGTGAGAATTTCAGCAAAAAATTCTTGTTGAACACCGATGAAATTGGCGACAATAGTCTTCGATTTGAGATCTTCTGCAAAAAAACCAAAAGGTCGGTAGCGTTTGAGGTAAACCGTAATACCCGCACTATCCAGGAAATGGTGGTCAGCGAGGTGAAATAATTCACAAATTTTATAACCCCTTCCGTAAGGACACCGGCAAACCGGGTGTCCTTACCGGTTTTAAGCCAATTCCCCTTCTTCTTGCCTTTCTCTTTAAAAAAAACTTAATGCTGGAAATATTATAATTTGATTAAATTTATAGTACAAAATAATCAATAATATGGGTAATAAGGACGTAACGGCAGGTTCAAAAATTTCGAAAAAAAATGCCCGCCGGGTGATCTATGAAAAACTGGCAGTGGCAATGGCTGAGTATAAAAACAGTATAAAGGAAAAGAGATTTACGGCTAATCTTAAAAAAGCCAGCAACTTATTTGCAGGCGATATAGCAAAGGCTATGAAAAAGAAGAATGGTAAACTAAAAACTAAGCCGGAAAAAGCAAAAAAAGAAGTTTTAGTAAAAACAGCAGATGGAGCTATTGGCTAAAGCAGCATTAAAAATTATTGTATACTAACCCTCTTACAGTAAAAATGCCCCGCACCCCCGGGGCATTTTCATTACTCTCTTCTATGTATCCAATAAATAAGAGCACGTAACAACAGAGCAAGCAGGTGGGCCTACCGTCAGCCCGTTTCTATTTACAACGACAGGAAGACATCCCTACCCCCCTTTGGACGCTAGCAGGAAATTTATCGGATCAAACGACTACAAGAACTTTATCCTTAAGATCAACTGTGAAAGTCCCTTTGTAACTTCCCCTGGCAAACTGTATCAATGAAGTTCCTCATCCCTACAAGTTTAGAAACTGAGCGTCTTTATTTAAGAATGTTCAGGGAAACAGATTGGTGGGATCTCCATGAATATTATTCTGATCCTGACTGCACAAAATATACAGTCCGAAAACCATTAAACGAAAATGAAAGCTGGCAAAAACTCAGTGCCTTGCTGGGGCATTGGCAGTTGCGTAGATATGGATCCTATGCTTTAGAAAATAAAATAAGCAAGAAAGTGATCGGCTTCGCAGGGCTTGATTACCCCAGTGATTGGCCTGAACCGGAGATCCAGTGGGCGTTATCCCGTCAGTTTTGGGGGAAGGGATATGCCAGTGAAGCGGTCAGAGCTATCAAACAGATGACAGCAGAATACTTGCCGGATCTCCCCTTGATCAGTCTAATCCATCCTGGTAATGCCAATTCTATTAACCTGGCAAAAGCAGTGGGTGCCTGTTTTGAAAAGGAGTATCTTTTTAGAAACGACACCTGGAATATTTACCGGCATGTGTAGATAATACTGCTGGCCCGGTGTTTGTTGGCATACTATAAACATTACTATGGATCCCCGCCAGCAACTAGTATTAATGGATAAGATCATCCGCGAACTGGATGACTTGAAGAACAGCCAAACTTCTGTATTAAAAAAGATAGCACAAATAGAAGCCGACAATATCAATCTCGGTGTCGACCTGTTGAATGATGCTTTACCCGGTATACACGAAGAAGTGGATGATGCAGTGCAGAAAGTGGCAGCCTTACTAAATGAGTTCAGGGAACACAGGAATAAATACGAAAATGATAATCTGCAATCCCTGGTGGAAACCCCCTGATAGTGCGAATGGCGAGCCTGGCCAAATAATTTCACCATACCATATCAAATCCTTTATGGAGTGATTTTTTTCGGTCACGGGTGAGATCCAAAATTTCCTATGATGTTGCCTTCTTGTCTTTAAGTTTGGGCTCTGCCGGCGTCTCATTCCTGAATACCACGGTGTTATCAAATACATCTACCAGCACCGGTTTACTTTTATCTATATCACCGGCCAAAATTCTTTTCGATAATTGGTTGACAATTTCTTTTTGAATCAATCTTTTCAATGGCCTTGCTCCAAACTGCGGATCAAAGCCCTGGTCTGCCAGAAACTCCAGGGCATAATCACTAAACTGTAAATGTATACCACTGGTTGCTACCAATTTTTTCAGGTTGTCTAACTGTATTTTTACAATGCCTCTTATCTCTTTCTGCATCAGCGGGCGGAACATAATGATCTCATCTACCCGGTTTAAGAATTCCGGCCGGATGGTTTGCCGCAGCAGGGTCATCACTTCCACTTTTGCTTTATCCGTTACCTCGTCTACATTCGTCTCATTCACATTTTCAAAAGCATCCTGAATCAGGATGGCTACCAATATTACTGGTCATGATAATGATCGTATTCTTAAAATTCACCACACGGCCTTTATTATCAGTCAGTCGTCCATCATCCAGTACCTGCAACAATACATTCCATACATCCGGGTGTGCTTTTTCAATTTCATCCAGCAACACCACGCTATAAGGTTTGCGCCTTACTGCTTCTGTCAACTGTCCACCTTCATCATACCCCACATAACCCGGAGGTGCACCGACCAATCTTGACACCGTATGTTTTTCCTGGTATTCACTCATATCGATCCTTGTCATCATGCTCTCATCATCAAACAAATATTCTGCCAGTGCTTTTGCCAGTTCTGTTTTACCCACACCGGTGGTACCAAGAAATATAAATGAACCGATCGGCTTTTTGGGATCCTGTAACCCTGCACGGCTTCTTCGTATGGCATCAGCCACAGCCGTTATCGCTTCATCCTGTCCCACTACCCTTTCATGCAAATGCTCTTCCAGCTTCAATAATTTCTCCTTATCGCTTTGCAACATTTTGGTTACAGGTATACCGGTTGCTTTCGCAACACTTTCGGCAATATCTTCTGCATCCACTTCTTCTTTCAACAATCTTTTTTCACCGCTCTCTTCGATCTGCCTGGTTAATTCAGTGATCAATTCTTCCTGCTCTTTTATTTTTCCATAACGTATCTCCGCTACTTTTCCATAATCACCTTCCCGTTCTGCCCGTTCTGCCTGTTGCTTTAAGTTTTCAATCTCCGCTTTGGCATTCTGCACTTTTTCTACCAGTTCTTTTTCCTGTTTCCATTTTGCTTTATACGTATCTCTTTCCACAGAAAGATTAGCGATATCGGTATTCAGTTCTTTCAGTTTCGCATCATCATTTTCCCTCTTGATTGCTTCGCGTTCGATCTCCAGTTGACGAATCTGTCTTTCCAGTGTATCCAGCTCTTCCGGCATAGAATTCATTTCCAGCCGAAGTTTGGCAGCGCTTTCATCGATCAGGTCAATCGCCTTATCCGGTAAGAAACGATCCGTAATATACCGGCTGGATAATTCCACCGCCGCAATGATGGCTTCATCTTTGATCCGGACATGGTGGTGTGTTTCATAGCGGTCTTTTAATCCACGAAGAATAGATATGGCATCTTCAACATTTGGTTCATCGATCAACACTTTCTGAAAACGTCTTTCCAATGCTTTATCTTTTTCAAAAAATTTCTGGTATTCATTTAAGGTAGTGGCACCTACAGCTCTCAGTTCACCTCTGGCCAATGCGGGTTTTAAAATATTGGCCGCATCCATGGCTCCTTCACCACCACCGGCACCTACAAGTGTATGTATCTCATCAATAAATAAAATAATTTCTCCATCACTGCCAGCTACTTCTTTTACGACGGCCTTTAATCTTTCTTCAAACTCACCTTTATACTTGGCACCGGCTATCAACAAACCCATATCCAGTGCAAAGATGATTTTTGATTTCAAATTCTCCGGAACATCTCCATTTACGATACGATGAGCAATACCTTCAGCAATGGCTGTTTTACCAACGCCAGGCTCACCAACCAGTATTGGGTTGTTCTTTGTCCTTCTTGAAAGAATATGCAGGGTTCTTCTTATTTCTTCATCACGGCCAATGACGGGATCAAGCTTACCTTGCCTGGCCAGTTCATTCAGGTTCTTTGCATATTTATTCAGTGCATTGTATTCCTGTGATTGCGTTGGCGAAGTAACAGTATCTCCTTTTCTCAATTCCTTGATCGCTGCCAATAATCCCTTTTCAGTAAGTCCTGTATTTTTTAATAATTTCCCGGCGGCGTCGTTGCCCTGAACGATGGCGAGCAACAAATGCTCAGGCGTTACAAATTCATCATTGAATTGTTGTAAGGCGGCACCGGCCCGTAATACCACACTATTAGCGTCACGCCCAATGGCCTGTGCCGGTTCGCTGCTTGTCGTTGGCAATTTGCTGATAAGTTCATCTAATTTGCTGTCAACAAGGTTGACCGTAACATTATTCTTTTTTAATAAATAATCGACAGGAGAATCCTCCTGCTCAAGCAACGCCTTTAGTATATGTTCCGTCTCAATATTCGGATTCTTAGCATTAAAAGCAATTTGCTGTGCCGATTGAAAGGCTTCAGCCGCTTTTATCGTAAAATTTCCAAGATTCATGTTTAGTATGTTTTTACCGGGATGATGGCCAGACGCAGCAATAAATATATTGTAAACATCCGTCTTTTGAAATCTCCCGGTTGTGATTGCAATTAACTTTAAACTCATATATCAAATTAGCATCCAAGGTCCCAATTCACGTAACTATGTCACATAAACCTTCCTCTATCTGCCTGAAAGTCATATCGATAGTGAATTTAATGCTATTCTTACAGCCTGTTTCCGCCCAGTTTAACCGAACCCATTTAGATGCTGAACTACACGCTAAACAACAATTATTGGGTAATAACGTCGTCGCTATCATCTGGAATAGCGGATACCTGTTTTATAAAAAAGAAATGGGTGCTTTTAACAGCAACACCAAAGCGCCAATTGCCAGTTGCAGTAAGTGGCTGACAGCGGCCCTGGTGATGCAATTTGTCCATGAAGGAAAGCTTTCGAAGGATGATAAGTTGATCAAATACATACCGGAATCTGACAAATATCTTAAAGGTCATATTACCATCCGCCATTGCCTTAATTATATGACAGGGATCGATGACGATGACAAATTTATGAAACGTATCCTGCAACAAAGAAAATTTGCTTCCCTGGAAGAAGCGGTGAATGAAATGGCCGCACGGGAGATACGTGCCAAACCCGGTACCGATTTCTGGTATGGCAATGTTGGCTTGAATTAGCTGGCCGTGTGCTGGAGGTCATCAGCAAGAAAAAAATTAATAATTGACGGGCAATTCAAATCGAATTGGCACTAAACCTCCAGTCCTGTTTATTATATTTACTTTTAATTAAAAATATACGCATGCAACTATTCAAATTACCCGCTTTTATTGTTTTCATTTTACTGACAACGAACAGTTTTGCTCAATCAACAAAGATCGAGGTTAAAAAGGGGCAGAAATACCAGGTAGAAACCACAACAAAGCTGACAAGTATAGCAGAAATGATGGGACAATCAATGGAAAACAACACAGATTCAAAAATTACAACGGTATATGAGGTCTTGGATGTAGATCCAACTGAGACCAAACTGGAATCGAAAATCACAAAAATGGTCTTAACAGCCAGCAATATGGGCCAGGAAATGAGTTATGACAGCGATAAAAAAGACAATGAAGGTCCGCTGAGTGACCTAATGTCCAAGCAGATCAATAAACCAAAAACCGTTAAACTTAACAGTAAAGGAATGATCACTAAACAGGACGCACCGGAGGAAGTAATGCCGCCCATACTGGGTGGAGTCAATGGTAACGAATCTGCCATTGATTTATTCGTGCCTGCCTTGATCGGCCTGGAATTAAAGATCGGTGAAAGCTATCCCGATGTCAGCGAGGTAAAAACGGAAAAACACAGTTCCCGTGATTCAGGCACTTATAAAGTGACGGCCATCACCAATGGTGTGGCCAGTGTGTCCTACACAGGTACCCAGGTTGTAAGCACCCAAATGGAGCAAATGGGCATGGAAATGACAACTAATATCAACAATAGCGTTGCTCATGAGTTGCAAGTAGATATAAAAAATGGGCGGGTACTCGTTAAAGCTTCGGTGACTGAATCGAATATCACGATCGAAGCCGGCGGTATGACGATTCCGGCCAAAGGAAAAACGATCGTAACAACTGCCATAACACAATTGAATTGATCGAATATTTCCACTAGTCGGACCGAAAAAGTTTGGTAACACCGTTGTCAAACTTTTTTTATGTTCGCAAGCCGAGAGCAAATAGAGTCCGTGCGTACCTGTAAGACACAAACACCTTGAATACATTGGAACGCCATACCATATTTATTAAAAAAACTGCAGCCAGGCTGGGATTTGATTATTGTGGTATCGCAAAAGCACAAAAGCTCGACGATGATGCATTTCGGTTAGAAAAATGGCTCCAGCAAGGGATGCAGGGTGGTATGCAATACATGGAAAACCATTTCGATCTGCGCATAGACCCCTCCTTATTAGTACCCGGTGCAAAATCAGTCATAACCTTGTTAAAAAATTATTACCCTGCCCAACAACAAACTTACGATGCTCCAAAGATCTCCAAATATGCATTTGGTAAAGATTATCATGAAGTAATTCGACGGCAGTTAACAGAGTTAATTGGATCGATCAAAGACGAAGCCGGGGAAATACATGGCCGGGGTTTTGTAGATAGTGCCCCGGTGCTGGAACGTACCTGGGCACAAAAGAGTGGTTTAGGATGGATCGGCAAAAATGGAAACCTGCTAAATAAACAAAGTGGTTCTTTCTATTTTATTGCCACCATTATTACAGACCTGGCACTCGAATATGATGATCCCTTTATAAAAGATTTTTGTGGTACCTGTACCAAATGTATCGATGCCTGCCCCACCGATGCCATCCTGCCAGGTAAAGTAGTCGATGGCAGCAAGTGCATCTCTTATTTCACGATTGAATTAAAAGAAATGCTGATACCGGGAGAAATGAAAGGGAAGTTTGAAAACTGGATGTTTGGATGTGATATTTGCCAGGATGTATGTCCCTGGAACAGGTTCGCATCACCCCACACCGAAACTGAATTCTTGCCAATACCAGAAATACTAAACCTCTCCACCAGTGAATGGGAAATGATGACGGAAGAAAGCTTTCGGAAGATTTTTAAAAATTCACCGCTTCGACGTGCTAAATTCAGCGGCATCAGCCGAAACCTGAAATTCCTGCAGACCGATTAAAACATCCAGCCGACTTTGACAGAGAGTCGCCGCAATTGGTAATCATACTTTTCCTTCGCAACAGGACAAGGAGGAAACAGACAGGGGTAAGTCGTTTCCGTTTCGTGTAAAAGGCGTTTATAATTATATCCGACATTCAGCAAGATTCCTTTGTTGCTTTTTCTGAAACTGAATTTATACCCCAGTCCTCCTCCCCAGTATAAGGCTGAAAAATAGTCACCCGGTTCCTGTAAATAATACAGGTCATTTCTTGCCCAGGGGAAATTAATACCTGCATCCACATTGATGTACAAAGGGACCGTGGGCGAAGCCAAAAATTTACTAACTGATACAAACAGGGGGATGCTTCTTTGGAAATAGTAATCTATTCCTGTCCCGATCCCCGCAAACCATGTTTCGTATTGGAATCCGTTTATTGTTTGCAGCTGCAAGCCTGTACCTGATTCTCCCTCCATGATACCGATATAATTCTGGGAACTAAATCTTCCTTTAGATTGAGCAGCCAAGGTTAAGAAGCTACAAAAAACCATTATTACTACAACAACTTTTTTTGTTTCCATACTTGCTGATTTTACCTGCTGACAGTAATCCTGCTTTTTAAACTCAGGTTATCCGGAAAAGAATATGCGTATTGGTATAGCCCGTCTTTCGCCACTACTATGAGGTTACCATTATTGGCGATCGCATCATAGGTTTCCATATTTACCAGGTGCTTTTTTAATGAAATATTCAAAGGATTGGTAGCATCATACATTTTAAGTCCATCTCTACCATCACAAATAAATAAAAGCCTATTATCCTTTGCCAGGCCATGTGGGTTGGTCATCGTATACGCTTTTGCCAAAACAGCAGCATTAAGGTTACTTATATTCACTACGTTCAGTTCGCTAGTTGTTCCTGCGCAGTTTGTCCCGGTTCTAAGCGTTACATAAGCATAGCTACCATCTGCTATTACAGGGTCACATCTCCTGACATGGCTAAACTGGCCCTGCGCTAGCGGGGTTGCTGGATTGCTGATATCATAGATAAACATACCCGTCATAGATCCAATAAATAACTTATTACTAAAAGGATAAATGGTTTCAATATTCCAGCCTACCTGCTGGGTAGTAGTCCGGACCGGGTCATGGGTATTGCTGATATCAAAGGAAGTAAGCTCCCTGTTGTTGACCGTGTACATATAATTATTGACAATTGAAAAACGGGCCATCGAGCCGGCAATCCCAACCGTTGCTGCGGTAGCTCCCTGCGAACCGGAACTATACAGGGTTCCAACATCATATACACATCTCCTGCAGGGCGCATTTACATCAATAGTAGTGTCTTTCTTTTTCCAATCAACGATGATCATATTACTATCAGGAATAAACCCATTAGCATATTTTCTTTCAGGAAATACATTGGTAATATGCCTTACAAAGCTTACCTGAAGAGGGTTAGCAATATCTACCACCACGAGATCTCCGTACAGGTCGGCATACATCGTGTTGCCTTTAACAGCAATGTCCAGGTTACCGGGAATATTGACAAATGCTTTCACCACGGGGCTGGCAGGATTTGAATTGTCAATAATATGCACTCCCTTATCCACTTCGTTCAGGAAGAGATACTTGCCATATATAAATATTTTACCGGGAGATGTTACTTCCCTGGGAGCATTGCTTTTTATATTAGCATACACGGCTGCTTTTTCCTGATATACCGGTGTAAGAATCGAATAGGTTCTTGTTAACTTATCTTTCATGCATCCCTGCAGGATAAAACAGGAGGCTAGCGGGAGCAGCCCTATAATACTTTTTCTCATACGCTTATTTTTGAGTTTGACAACTGATCGTTGTAAACCGTTGCGTCATTTATTCTTATTGAGCAAAATCCTGATGCGGATACCGAAATTTGAATAATGCAATCTTGATGTATCTGTTGTATTTTTTAAGACAGGTGTAAGGCTGTAGCTAGCGATCGGATTAATTACCACTTTTTTGCCTACTGGCAAGGACAACCCTGTGAAAATAAATACCTGATCTTTGACCAATCGGTTGTTGTCTTTATAATAACCCGGAAGGCTCCTGTCATAATGCAGCATGGTAGAACTAACCAGGTGGTTATACTGCAAACCATTATCCCAATAAACTGTTAGCTTTTTTCCATTAATGATCTTCCAGGAAATTTCACCCGACAAACTCATAAAATGATACTGGTTGGCATAATTGGAATTGTCGCTATTGTTGGCAAGCCCGGTAACTACTGGAAGACGATAAAAGTTATTTACCAATAAGCCTGATGAAAAATTATTATTAATACTCCTGGTGCTATCCACCTGTTCGCCTACATTCATTTTCGTTGACAGGTACCTATAACTAAGGCCCAGGTTCATATCGAGATTTTTTGAAACTGACTTTTTTAAATATAATCCAGTTGACCAGGAAAGGGAGGGGCGGATGGAAGACGGGGATCTGATGGGCGCACCGGCCGATGGTCCAGTCTGTAGGGCATCAAAATTCCTGGCACCATTAAAAAATTGTATCCCCTGGCCTACAGAGGACTGACCAAGAGAAAAACTGATGCCCCAATCCCATTTTTTTGATTTTTTTGTAGACGGGTTAGGTTTTTCAACCGAAGTGCTATCGATCGTTTTTTGCAGGATCTCCGGCTGCTGATCTTTTTTCTGCACATCTAGTTTTGGAATAACCGCAATAGCAAGGGTTTTCCCCGGTTCAGGTTCAATGTTTATAGGTTTTACCGGTACAACCGTCACGGGTTGCTGGTCATTCCTGCTTTTGTCTTTACTGTCACCAGAAACAATGCTGACTTGCTTGTTTACTTCCGGTTTTATTATAGCAGTTGTTCCTTTTGCAATCTCTTCCTCCCTATGCAGTGGAAGAATTTTAGTTTTTAGTGTCGGCCTTTTAATTTCAATAATATTGTTCTTTATGATCGCGGGAGTGGTTATGTTTTTTGAAATTTCCTGGTTAACATTATTAAGATTCGCTGCGGGTACAGTTGTTGTTGCCTGTCGCTGATCTTGTCCGACGGACCCGCCAGGCAAACTGGATTTTTCTATGATCTTGTTACCAGTAATTATTTCGGGACTTTCTTTTTTATTTGTCAATAAAATGCCTGCAGTAATTCCTCCGCCTACCAGGAAAAACAGGGGCCACCAGAAAATAAAACGCCGTTTCTTTTCTTTACGTATCCGGCGTTCAATTCCTGACCAAACCCCGTCAGAAGGATGGAGATCGAACCCATCCATTTTCTGTTTTACCCGTTTCTCAAATTCATTTTCCCGCATAGTTCTCATTTTTTATTTCTAAAGAATTTTTTTCAATCCAGCTGATGAGTACAGCTCGTGCTCTTGCATACTGCGAACGGGATGTTCCATCGCTGATGCCCAGCATTTCTCCTATCTCCACATGCGTGAATCCTTCCACGGCATGCAGGTTAAAAATTGTTTGATAGCCTTGTGGTAATTGCCGGATCAGGTCAGCCAGTTCTTTGGCTTCCAGGTTGACGATGGGGTTGTCATCGGTTACCGGGTGAAGGGGTTGTTCTTTAAAATACATTTCATCCCTGTATTTCCGGTTTCTTTTCAAAAAATTCAGCGCTGTATTCACTATGATCCGATGGATCCAGGCTCCCAATTCTCCTTCAAACTTATACTGCTGCATGCCCAAAAAGACTTTGACAAAGCCATCCTGCAACACATCTTCTGCATCCGGTAAGGATTTAGTATAGCGATAGCAAACCCCAAGCATATTTTTGGCAAAATGCTCATATAGTTGACGTTGCGCTTCCGGTTTTCCCTTCAGGCAATCTTTTACCAATTGTCGTTCATCCATATTTGCTGATCAATTAGCCTGACAACGGGAGTGTGGCAATCGTTGCACCGGCTACCTTCTACTCACTAGAACAGGAGCCTGTCATCGTCGCCATTTTAAAGATAGTACCAGGTGAAATAAAAAAGCCCACGATGTTAACCGTGGGCATTTCTGGCTTTATGTACTATGAATTTAATCCGGAGTCTTAATTGGAATGCTCACTTTTGACGTGTCCCATTCTACGATCATTGAATTATTTTTATCAAAACGGATCGTTAGTTGTTCAACAGGATTGTCGAGTTTTGTAACCGGCACGGTAATTTTGGCAACATCTTTATCCTTATTTTTTTCATAGCTATACGCTCCCCATTGTCCCAATACGGAATTGAGTATGATCGTCCATTCGTTCTCATTTAACAGTGCAAACATCGTATAAGTACCCGCCGGGACAGTAACATCTCCAAATTGTGTATTCTTGTTGAATTTTATCGTCGTCGCTTCATCAGCGCCCACACGCCATACATTCCCGAATTTTTCGAGCTCACCAAAAACTACTCTTCCTTTTTTATAAGGACGTCCATACGTGACCGTTGCGTCTTCGGAACTTACTGTATCATGTGGACTTGCTTTTTGTCCAAAACCTGTAACTGTTGCAAACACTGCAACTAATAATAATAGCTTCTTCATAAAAAGATAATTTGAATTAAAAATAAGCACTTTGGCAGACATTATGTTACCGTCCAACCTGTTTTTCGGTAAACTTTATTCCGCATTCAAATATCACAGACAATTGTTTAGCAGATTGAGGGTGAAGCGTCTCGGACACCTTTATCGTATTGAATCCTGCGCAACCGAGCAAGGCTAACCAATCTTCTAACGTTCTAAAATACCATTGATAAGGCAATGTAAATTGGCCTCCCAAACCATCCCAGCTATTTTCTTTCCAGCCACTCACATAATCACCAGCTTCCCTTCTGCTATGGGGATGAAGCGTTTGAATAAATAATTTTCCTCCAGGAGCCAGGTAAAACGGCAAGGCGGATAATAGCTTTTCTGTTGACTCATTCCCGATCAAAGCAAAATTGATGACGATCACATCAAATAGCTTTGAAAACCTGACCTTTCGCAATGAAATATCCTCATAAGAAGCTACGATAAACTCTCCCCTACTTTGTTGCCGGGCTTTCTCCACCAACTCCGGTATTACGTCAACCCCGGTAATGTCCAATCCCTTGGCAGCTAACTCGTTTGCCAGCCAGCCTTCACCACAGCCTATATCTAATACAGAACCAGTTTGTAAAGTACAAACGGCATCTAGAATTGCTTTATTGGTTGCCAGCCTTCGGGATTCAATCCCATTTTCTTCCATAAGGCTGATCCAGTTACCAGCATTGGCCTTCCAAGATTCAATAATGAGCTGTTCTTTGTTCATGGTTGATAATAATAAAGGGCTGCATTTAAAAGCAACCCTTTTTAAAAAAAATAATAATTATCAGAAGGGCGGATCTGGTGGAGTATTGGGATTATTATCCCTTTCCCGCAATGGGTAAGGCATCAGGTTTCTTCTTCTTTCTGAATTGGGTCTTCCAAACCTTCTCATATCTTCCAATTTCAAGCCGCTCATGTATAGTTCGATAGAACGGTGCTTATAGATCTGGTCAAGTAACTGTGCCTGGGTGAGTACTCCCAGGGCTGGCAAACCAGCTCCTACCCCAAAAGGATCAGCAGCAGGTTGTTTGGTAACAACCTTATTTAATTCGATCAAACCATTCACAAGGTCAAGCTGCCGGGCATATACTTCTGCTTTTATTAACGTCATTTCACCAGGCAGGTAAACCGGGAAGCCTCCCGTTGCTGTGCTACCAAAACCATTGATCCTGTACCGCGGAGCAATGGTAGGATTAATGGTTGTATAAAATGGTATTCGTTTATCGGCAAGATCAGGTTGGAGAGGTACCAATAAACCGAGGGTAGAATCTCTCACCTGCACAACATTATTGGTTGAGGTAGCTACATCAAATATCGGATTCGGTGAAGCTGCATCATAAAGAAAAACAGATCTTTTTGTCAGGTCAACAGAATTGGCAGCTGCCAATGCCTGTGGGTATAAACCAGCAAATAATGAATACCTTGCTTTTAACGCTCTCAGGGTATTAATTATATCAATTCCTGGACTGGAAGGAGAAGGAGGTACAGGATTTTGTGGAAGATTATTTAAAAATTGGGTGCTAATAGGATTAGCTGTCACAGCTGCCAATGCTTCATCAACTACCGTAATGGCTTTTTTATACCCGTCTATCCTGTCAATGAAAGTTACATTCGATCCTATACCTGCCGGGATTTTTTCCCAAAATTCAGACAAAGCTCCCAACGCCAGCGCTTTGAAAATACTGGCATAAGCCACCAAGCCACTGGCATAGTTCTTATCTGCTAAACCAGCAGAGCTACTGATCACTTTGTCTGCGTCATAAATAACTTTGTTCAAATTGGCCCAGAAAGTGGTTAACATAGCATGGTTGCCATCTACGGCAGTCCCGCCTGTAGCCAGCTGTACTTCTGCGGTATTCCCGGTATTTACAACGAACAGTTCGTTGGTAGTAAGGCCATTGATAGTAACCAGGTTATACAAACTGCTTGCCCTTCCTAAAGTGTATACCCGTTGTAATCCGACGACAACACCCGTCAGTCCTACCGGCGAACTAAATACCTGTTCATCGGTTGCAGCATTTGGGTTGGTAAACTCTTTCTTACAGCCCGATTGAATAATAGCCGTGCTGAAGAACGCAACCACCAGTAGTATTTTGAGCATGATATTTTTCATAAATAGTTTTTTGATGCCTGCCGGTCGGCAGACGGGATTTAGAATTTTGCAGAAAGTCCTACGCTATAGGTTTTGGGAATAGGGACTGAACCAAAGTCAATTCCGCGAAGAATTGTACTTTGCCCGCCGGAATTCACCTCAGGATCATATCCTTTGTAGTTATCCCAGCTGATTAGATTTCTTCCGCTGACACTTAACGTAATATCTCTTACTTTCTTAAGGTTTCCAAAAGTATAGCTTAAAGAAACCTCTCTTAACTTCACAAAAGATCCATCATCAATTCGCCATTCCTCCACCGTGCCATAAAAATTACTTATATAACCTCTTGGGTAAACACCTGTTTGTTCTTTTTCTGCTTCCTTACCATTGCCAACTCCCTGCCTTGTACGCCAGTCAGCATTGAACACCTCATTACCTTGTACTGCATCCAGTTGTATCCTGAAATTTAACTTTTTAAAGCTAAGTTCATTGACCAGGCTGGCCGTAAAATCTGGATTAGGATCCCCGATTATCTTACGAAGTAATGGGAAACTGGCGATAGGCAAACCAGTTACCGGGTCACGGCGAACTGTATAGCTCAGGGCGCTGGTTTGTGTACCTCGTTCTCCCTGGATAAATCCTGCCGGTGTTTTAACAGCGTTGCCACTTGCATCAACGGCGAAAAATGCGCCATAGAAAATACCTATTGGCTGTCCTTCAATGATTGCGATCGGTGCACCTGCATTAGTACTTAATAACGTCAATGCCTGGCCGATCTTTACCGCCTTGTTCCGGTTATGGTTGTAAATACCAGTCACCGTCCAGTTAAAATTTTTGTTCTGAACCGGCTTGCCCGTCACCACCAGTTCATATCCTTTATTTTCCAGGCTTCCAAAATTGTCAAGCAAACTGCTAAACCCATTCGTGGGCGCAATAAATCGGTTAATAAGAAGGTCATCTACTTTCTTGGTATAAATATTTGTAGTGATATTTAACCGGCTATTGAAAAAGCCAAGATCAATCCCAAATTCAAGTTCCTGCTGGCGTTCGGGCTTTACATTTGAATTGGCCAACGTACTGCTGGATACAAGTGATGTCCTGCTGATCAACGGACTACTGCTATAGGTATTAAACCTGTCATAGGCGCCAATTCCTGTTAGGTTTCCGCTTTCTCCATAGGCAACTCTCAGTTTTGCAAAATTCCAGAAATTACTAATTCCTCCATCTTTCCAGAATCCATGTTCACTGACAACATAGCTTGCGCTTCCTTTAAAATATTTTTGGTTCCGTTGGTCCTCTCCGAAAACAGACGAACCATCAATACGGATGGCACCGCTTAAATTAAGCAAGGTTTTATAGTTGAAATTTTGCTGGAAATAAGCGCCGGACACAGACAACTCTCCTCTTTGATCAACCCCAGGTATAACAGTACTTCCGCCGGTAGCCGTTTGTACAAACGGCGCCAACCCCCTGCTTTGTAAAAGTGTATATCCTGATTTCTCATACTGCAGGGAATACCCCAATTGGGAAGTGGATGATAAGTCAGGTGTTATCCTGAACTGATAAGTCGCATTGATTTCATTATTGATCTGGAAGAAGTTATAGTTAGCGGCGCTGGCATAACCATTTTGAGTGGGATCCAGACTGGGTCCACCGCCGAAGAAACCTGTGCTGACATTATAAGCAAAGGGAGGAATAAAGGTCGTTCCTTTTTGCCCGTACTGGTCTACACCCAATGTGTAATCGATAGTGAGTCCTCTTACGGGTTTAAATTTAAGGCCTGCATTTGCAATGACCCTGTTTGTTTCTGACCTTTGTTTGATGTCCTCAATGATGGAAACAGGATTTACCCTTCCTCTTTCACCAACCGCCTTAATATTTCCTAATGCATCCCTGGTAAAGAGATCATGGAAATTGCCGATGATATTGATGGAGTTCATGGGTGAGAAAAAAGAGTTACCATCCGGCTTTTCATTACTCAGGCTATTGACAAAGTTCAACCCGATATTAAAACTTAACTTATCGTTTAATGCCTGGTCAAGATTGGCCCTGAAACTGAATCTGCGGTGATCCGTATTCTTAATAATTCCTTCATTCTTAAAATAAGAAGCCGACGTATAATATTTTGTTCTGTCCTTACCACCAGACACGGAAACATTATTATCAGTTCCGATACCGGTCTGGAAAATATAGTCATTGTAGTCATAGCGGGTAACCGGTGTGATATTGGTTAAAGCAGGTATCAAAATGTCCTGGGTCTGCGCAAGAGGACCGTCTGTAGGTCCACCAAATTTTGTAGGAGACTGGTTGACTTCGACACTTTTTCTTAGTGAACTTGACATCACGCTGGTTGAAACACTCACCACCGGCGCCCCGGAACTTCCTCTTTTTGTAAAAATCTGAACTACGCCCGCATTGGCCCTTGATCCATATATTGCAGCTGCAGCAGCGCCATTTAGTACTTCAATTCTTTCTATATCGGCTGGATTAATATCCGCCAGCCTGTTTTGACCGATGGTGCCGACAAAATTTCCGCCATCATACCCTGCCTGTGTATTAGTGACTCTTGTAGTTGCATTATTTACTATAACCCCGTCTACGATATACAGTGGTTCGGAAGAGCTGTTCACTGAACTGATACCTCTTAGCCTAACTGACATGCCACCTGCGGGATCTCCGTTGTTTTGAATGATCTGTGCGCCCGCTGTTTTACCCTGCAATGCTGCCAGCACATTTCCGGTAGCTCCTTTTGTAAGTTGATCTGCCCGTACTGTACTGATATAACTTCCTAATTGTTTCCGGGTAGTTCCTGCTGATACCCCCGTAACCACCACTTCATCCATTTTCATCACATCATCAGCCAACTGTGCGCTCGCCGTGTAATTAACTTCCCCGGTGATCCGCAATGTCTGAGTTGTGGATTTAAACCCCACACCTGAAAAATCAAGGGTGTATGATCCTTGCTTCAGGTCGGCAGTAAGATTATAATTACCATTATCGTCAGTTATTGTTCCAGTAGTGGTGTTTCGCACTTGTACCGATGCGGCAGGAATCCCATTCCCATCTGCTCCGGTTACTTTACCGGTGATCCTGATTTGTGCGGTTGCTGTAAATGCAAACAGTTGCAATAAAAAAACAAAGGAAATGCTCCCGCATTTCCAAAACCATGGCCGTTGAAGTTGATTCATTGTTAGCAGTTTTAAGTTCTTAAAAATAGCAATCGGTCTAGTTATCTTGTGCAGGAAATTCGAAAACAAGTTAAGGAACTTAGACAAAGGAAAACCAAAAAATATTGCACGAACTGGCAAAAAATTGCAAAAAACCGTGAGTCTTCATGCAAAAACCCGCAAACGGAATTATTATTTGGATCAATTTTCACTATTTTTCGAGAAACGTTTTCAATGCATCCATCCCCTGCTCCATCATAGAGCCATATCTCTTTTCCAGGAGCAGGCTTGAAAATTTTTCCCAGGGATACCAGCGAAGCCGAAAATCCATGTACCATTGTACAGTTACTATATCTGGATAGTATCCATCAAAAAAATTCCAGCCGGTAACAGCGGTTCTTACCCCCGGGCCGGTTATTGCAGCAGTAACAGAACTATCACTGCTGGATGTTATGCTGACAGCTCCCTGTAAGTTATCCGCCAACAGGCCAGTTGCCTGACCATCCCTGAGTAGTAATTCAAGCGTATCTGCCCCCGGGTACCAGTTCTTCCAGTTCCTTACATCACTGACCTGGAGTAGAACAGCGCCCCTGCTAGCCCGGATATCCGTGGCTTTAGAGATACGGATGCGGGAAGGAAAAAATAAGGAAATACCTGTAATAAGGAAAGAAAAAACTACCAGGCTAATTAATCCAAGTTTGATTATTCGCACGTAAATATTTTATAGTTTATTGCCATTGTTTGATCTTCAAGGGCAGGGATGAATACGATAAAAATGATGTCAGGGTTATTCTACTATTCCCATTTTATGACTTTAGCTGCTATAATATAGATCACAACCATCCAAATCCCCAATATTCCAATTTCCCTCCAGCAATCCAATATGCTAAGTCCTTCAAATGATATTTTACGAACGCAATCATTGAATTGTGTCAACGGTAATGCCCTGCAAATTTCCTGGAGCCATTTTGGAAATACTTCAATAGGAAAAAAAGTCCCTGACAACATCATCTGCGGGAAGCCGAAGAGATTAATCAGCAACGGGATCGAAGTATCACTTTTTGCAATGCTACTAAAAATAAGCCCCACCCCCATCAGCAGGAACAACATAATGATCGTCATTACGAGTATTTCAACGAAAGTGATCACACCATTTTGCAAGGTGAAATCGAGAAGGAAATGACCAAATAATATCAATACCACGACATTCATTAGCTGGAAAAACAAACGGCTCATACCAATCCCCAATAATATATTCAGGCGATTGACCGGTGATGCGTAAAAACGTTTTAAAACCAATTGTTCACGTAGTCCAAAAAAAGTGAATGCGATACCAAACAACGTGGAGAATAAAATAGAGAACCCTAATTGTCCTGGCAGAATAAAATCAATTTGTCTATATTTTCTTACTTGTTTGATTGCTGGTGTATCAATTTGTATCACCGGATCTGCATCTGCTGACAAACTGGCTTCCGTTCGAAACTTTACCAGTTCCAGCAACTGGCGGAAGGATTCAAAAGTATTAGCGCTGGCTGTGGTGGTGCTTGTTTTGATGCTATACTTTTTATGTTGTAATGAATCAGTTACAGCTTCAATTGTTACAATGGCCGTCAGCCTTCCTTTATCCAGGTCTTTATTCACGCTGGCGCTGTCAGTATAGGTTACGATCCGGATCATTGGATTGTTCTTCAGCGCAGCGTAAAAACTATTACTTGTGTCCCCTGCCGGATCAAAAGCTACCTTGAAACTGGTACCACCTCCATTCCCAAATGCTCCAAATATTAAAATAAAAATAATTGGAAATAATACACTGAAAATAATGGCGCTGGGGTGTGCGAAAATTGCTTTAAAACTGGCTTTGGTAATAGCCCATAAAGCCCTGGACTGGCTATAGCGTTGCGACATGGTTGCGGGTTAGTGGGCAAATGTATCTAAATAACAGGTTAGTAAATGAAAAAACAATCCTTTGAAGAAAGCTTAAAATAAAGATATTTGACTGGTATGAATACTGCGTATCTGCTAACAGGTAGTAATCTTGGTGAAAGGGAAAAAAATCTTGCTATTGCAAGAGAATGTATTCACGGGAATTGTGGCAATATTATCGCTGCTTCGTCGATATTTGAAACAGCAGCCTGGGGCCACACTGAGCAGCCTGCTTTCCTCAACCAGGCACTGAAAGTCCAAACCTTGTTGAATGCCCGGCAATTGATCAGGAAGATCTTAAAAGTAGAGAAGCTGATGGGAAGAGTAAGGAAAGAAAAATATGGTCCCCGGCTGATCGATATTGATATCTTGCTTTTCAATCAGGAAAAACATAATTATCATTTTTTGAAACTTCCCCATCCCGAAATGCAGAATCGCCGCTTTGCCTTGTTGCCACTGGCTGAGATAGCTCCACAGGTCATTCATCCTGTATTCAATAAACCGATTATCGAGTTGCTGAATGATTGCACAGATCAATTGGCGGTGAAAAAGATCCAGGATTAAAAGATTAAAAGGATTCTACAGATTTATCCACAATGTATTCAAGCCGTTCTCTTTCGACTGTCATTTCTATAATTTGCAGCCCTGCAAATGAATTATCACTTCATCACAATAGAAGGAAATATCGGCGCTGGAAAAACAACATTAGCCCACCTGCTTTCAAAACATTATAATGCACGGCTGGTCCTGGAAGAATTTGCCGACAACCCCTTTCTACCCAAATTTTATGAAAACCCGGATCAATATGCATTTCCGCTGGAATTGTTTTTCATGGCTGAACGTTTCAAACAACAGAAAGAATTCCTGCAGCAAAAAGATATGTTCCAGACTGTTACCATTTCGGATTACCTTTTTACCAAATGTCTTTTATTTGCCAAAGTAACTCTGCCGGATGATGAATTCCGTTTGTACCAGCGCCTGTTTGATATCATCAATCAGCAATTGGCAAAACCTGATATTCTTATCTACCTGCATGCCCCGGTAAACAAGTTGCAGGCCAATATCAAAAAACGCAATCGTTCCTACGAACAGAATATTGGCGACGAGTACCTGTTCAGTATCCAGGAAACGTATACGAACTATATCAAACAACATAATATTAAAACACTTTTTGTCGATGCAGGTCATGCCGATTTTTTGGGCAACGAAAAACATTTGGAAACTATTTACGAGGCACTCGAAAAAGACTATGATGAAGGGCAGCATTATATTGCACTGCCTTGAGAAAAACTCACCCGACCCCAGCTAAAGCGTGAGGTCACCGACACAGAGCCCATACTTTTCAATATTTATTTCCGATTAAAAAAATTCTACTAGTAATGGATCTTATTCTTTGTAAATCCTGTCAAACCGTATTGTCCGTGATCTTATCTTTGCGCCATCATTATGGACAGCAACTCTCCTGTCGCTCAAATTACCAACGATCCCTTTGCTGCCGTTCGCATTCCTGAATTCAAAAACCTGATGCTGGGCAGGTTTACATTCATTATGGCACTGCGGATGATGACTACCCTCGTAGCATGGTGGGTGTATGAATTGACCAATGATCCATTCGCCATCGGTCTGGTAGGCTTGTCAGAAGTGATTCCAGCTATCTCCACAGCTTTATATGCCGGTCATATCATTGATCGCAGTGAAAAAAGAAAGTTATTACTCCGCGGAGTATTTTTTTACACCTGCGCCGCCCTTATTTTATTATTTTTCTCCACCTCCTATTTCAGTCATCATTTCAGCAACACTTCCATTGTGATTTGTATCTACGCCGTTATATTTTTTACCGGTATTATCAGGTCATTTACGGGTCCTAATTTTTCGGCTATCCTTGCCAATACCGTACCCCGGCAATATTTACAGAATGCTACTACCTGGAACCAGGGTAGCTGGCTCTCCGCTTCTGTTACTGGTCACGCTACGGGCGGATTCCTGATCGCCAAGATCGGCACCATGGGTACGCTCATCACGATTTGTGCATTGCTGGTGATCGCTTTTTTTGTCCTGACCCAGCTAAAACCAAAACCACCACTACCGCAAACAGGACAAAAGAAAACCTGGGAAAGTGTGACAGAAGGATTGCATTTTGTATTAAGAACTAAAGAATTATTGGCCGCTTTTTCATTGGATATGTTTGCGGTGCTGTTTGGAGGCGCGGTGGCGATGGTGCCGGTGTACGCAAAAGATATTTTAAAGGCCGGTCCCATGGGATTTGGATGGCTAAATGCCGCGATAGATATCGGGGCTATTATCATCGTCCTGCTGCTGGCCTTTTTTCCAATGAAAAAGGCGCAGGGCAAAAAATTAATGCTGGCTGTGGCCGGTTTTGGTGTCTGCATTATTCTATTTGCATTCTCTGAATGGTTCTTTCTCTCCTTTACCGCGTTGCTCATTGCCGGTATGCTTGATGGCGTAAGTGTGGTCGTCAGAGGCACAGTGATGCAACTTAAAACTCCCGATCATATGCGGGGTAGGGTTAGCAGTGTAGGATCCATGTTCATCAACTCCAGCAACGAATTGGGCCAGTTTGAAAGCGGAATGGCAGCGCGGTTAATGGGTGTTGTTCCTTCTGTTGTTTTTGGTGGGGTTATGACACTCATCGTCGTTATTATAACGTGGATCAAGGCTCCGACATTGAGAAAGTTTGAATATTAGGACCCTGCCAACTAAAGCGGAACTTAGATCAATTAGTAATTAATGATAGTCAGAAGTTTTCATCGCATGTAGTTTATCATGAAGTTACCTCAGTTCCCTGATTGGCTTTTATTGCAAGTTTAACTTTGAGTTTATCGATGGGTTACTTCATCGCTTAGTTCCCTGCTCAACAACCTACACCTCTTTCTTAAAGTATACGCTCCTCCATTTCCACTACGGGGAATGAATGAACCCTTAATCCGGTATTACGATATGATCCTTACCATAGCACGATCAATCTCTCCTTCCCCTCCATCGAGGGGACGCGACAATTACCAGTATGGGAAATATCAAATGGGATGGGTTAACAAAAACGATAGTTGAAAACTTATTATCTTGTATTAAATCTTACACCATGAACCGTCGCTTGTTCCTTCAAAATTCTGTACTCACTTTTGGCGCCCTGACATTGACACAACAAAGTTTATTGTCATCCCTTTTCCAGGAGCCCTGGAAAATAACGATGCTGCGAAATGAGGTGGGAATATTTGAAGAGCGGGGCGGGACCATTGGCTTTCTCCTGTCCAAAAAAGGAATTGCTGTAGTGGACTCCCAGTTCCCTGACCAAAGCAAGCACCTGATCGATGAATTGAAGAAAAGGAGTGAAAAACCTTTTAGCTTGCTTATTAATACTCACCATCATGGTGATCATTCAGCAGGCAATATTTCGTTTAAGGGCATAGTCGGCCTTGTGGTGGCACATGCCAATTCAAAGATCAACCAGGAAAATGCTGCCAAACAGAATAAGAGTGAAGATAAACAGCTCTATCCCGACCAGACGTATACGGATACCTGGAGCCATAAATTAAGTGGCGAAAAGATCAAGCTGCATTATTTTGGGCCCGCACATACCAATGGAGATAGCTTCGTTCATTTCGAGGAAGCCAATATCGTGCACTGCGGTGACCTGGTTTTCAACCGCCGTCATCCGTATGTGGATCGTGGTGCCGGTGCCAATATAAAAAACTGGATGGAAGTACTGCATAAGGGAATTAGCAATTTTGACAGTAAAACGCTGTATGTTTTTGGCCATGCTGGTCCCGGCTACCCCGTAACCGGCGCAGCTGACGAACTGAAAAAGTTCAGAGATTATCTTGGCAATGTGTTGAAATTTGTAGAAGGAGAAATTAAGGCCGGGAAGACAAAAGAAGAAATTTTGAAAACGACGATCCTACCCGGTGGTGAAGAATGGAAAACTGATGGGATACAACGCCCATTAGGTGCTGCTTATGATGAGTTGACAACCAAATAAGTTTATGGAATTTTTTTTTCCTACTTATTGCACTAATTATTTAGGGACTGATTGTTAGTTCCGGCAATAACAAAAAAAATTAAGGCTACCATTCACGAAAGAAATGGGCATTTAATAAAAACATATCATTCCGCTTGAACCAATAGCACAAAATGCCATCTGCCGGTGGCGATATATGCTTTCTCGCATTCCTGAATTTGATTTTAAAATAGTAGTAAACAGATAATTACGCACTGTCGGATTTGCATCAAGGCATGATATTGGCATAGAAAAAACGTCAAAAGAATAACTATACCTAAACTTTCTATCTGAAATGAAGGCCGATCAAAGAAAAAGACAAAAAAAGGATCTCTTTGAAATGCTCCCCCAGGCCATTCATAAGTTCAAAAAGAATATGATTGAACCCTTTTTCAGCAGCGGAGTTAATGGCACTCATGAAAATATTCTGCTGCCATTAAGGGCTGAAATTTATACCGAAGAACAATTAGATCAACACGCTAAAACACTGGCTGGTAAGCATGTATTGATCACGACGGCGCCCTCAGAACATCTATTGAAGCGGCTGGCTGAGAATGAAAGCATCTTATTGGAAGTTCACTCCAACCTGACAGAAAAGGTAAAAGAGGACAGCCGGATCACTCCTGCCGGGGAATGGTTGCTGGACAATTTCTATCTTATTGAAGAACAGATCTACACGGCAAAAAAACATTTACCCAAAGGCTACAGTAAAGGTCTTCCACAATTAGCCAAAGGAGTCTCTGCTGGATTACCCCGTGTTTATGATATAGCAGTGGAAATTATTTCCCATAGCGACGGGCATGTGAACCTTAAAAGCTTGTCCAGGTTCGTGACAGCTTACCAGAAGATCCATTACTTAAATCTGGGTGAATTGTGGGCTATTCCTATCATGCTGCGACTGGCGTTGCTAGAAAATTTACGCCGCCTCTCCATTCAGATTGCTATTGACATGACTAATAAATCACTGGCCAATTCCTGGGCAGATGAGATGATCAATGTTGCCGAAAAAAATCCCAAAAATTTAGTGCTGGTAATAGCAGATATGGCCCGGTCGAAACCACCGATCGCCAGTTCGTTTGTAGCGGAATTAACCAGGAGGTTGCAGGAAAAAGGAAGTTCCCTGGTATTGGCCATGAGCTGGCTTGAGCAAACTTTATCAGAAAATGGACTCACCAGCCATGAATTTATACAACAGGAAAATCAGAAACAGGCGGCCGACCAGGTATCGATCAGCAACAGCATTAGCAGTCTTCGTTTTTTAAGTACGACTGATTGGCGAGAGTTTGTGGAGCAGACAAGCATCATGGAAAAAACGCTTCGCAAGGATCCCGCCGGTATCTATGCCAATATGGATTTCCATACCCGTGATTATTATCGGCATATAGTAGAAAATATCGCAAAAAAAAGTGATCATTCAGAGCAGGCGGTAGCAGAATTGATAGTGAAAGTTGCAAAAGAAGCTGCTTCTGATGCTGCAGACCAGCGAACCATGCATATCGGGTGTTACTTAAAGGGAAAAGGATTAAATAAAATAGAAAAATTAACGAAGGTGCGACTTTCGGTCAAAGAAAAAGGAAAACGATTGATCAACATCATTCCTTTTTTTGCTTATGCCGGCGCAATTATTCTGTTGACAACCCTTCTTTGCTGGATCCTGGTTAGGAAAGCTTATGGAGAAGGATTCCAAAATTGGGAATTGGTCACTATTTCAATCGTTGGATTAATTGCCACGAGCCAATTAGGCCTCTCACTTATCAATTGGATAATTACTGTATCAGCCCGGCCGGATTTATTACCACGGATGGATTTTTCAAATGGAATCCCGGATGCATACCGCACCATGGTTGTAATTCCTACGATCTTAAATAGTGTAGCTGATACCGACCCACTAGTAGAGGCATTGGAAGTTCGCTTCCTGGCGAACAGGGATGCGAATGTTTTTTTTGCTTTACTGACAGATTTCAAAGATGCCAAAGAAAAAGAGTTGCCTGAAGATGATGCGATCCTTCGACATGCCCGGGATAAAATTACTTCGCTAAATAAAAAATATAACCACGAAAAGAACGATATATTTTTTATTTTTCACCGTCCCCGTCAATGGAATGCCCGTGAGAAGACCTGGATGGGTTTTGAAAGAAAGCGGGGCAAACTCGGTGATCTCAATGCATTAATAAGCGGTGAAGGCAAAGATTGTTTTTCGATGATCGTGGGAGAGGAAAAAGTATACACCTCTATTCGGTATGTTATAACGCTTGATACAGATACCCAGTTACCAAGAGATGTTGCCTGGAAAATGACCGCTACCATGGCACATCCATTAAATCAGCCCGTATATTCTGAAAAAAAACGCAGAGTTGCAGAAGGTTACACCATTTTACAACCGAGGATATCTAACAGCCTGGCGATTGGAAGCAGTTCATTTTATGCAAGAATGCATGGCAATGAACCCGGAACAGACCCGTATACCCGGGCTACTTCTGACGTATACCAGGACTTGTTTGAGGAAGGTTCTTTTATTGGGAAAGGTATCTACGATGTGCAGGCTTTTGAAAGAGTTTTAAAAGACAGGCTACCGCTGAACCGAATCCTGAGCCACGATCTTTTAGAAGGATCCTATGCCAGGGCCGGGTTGATCACGGATGTTCAACTATATGAAGAATATCCATCATCTTACCTGGCAGACATGAAGCGCCGGCACCGGTGGATCCGCGGTGACTGGCAAATAGCAACCTGGGCACTTCCCATCGTGCCGGCACTTAATAAAAAAGTGCAGGTGAATCCATTATCGGCACTTTCCAAATGGAAAATTTTTGATAACCTCCGGCGCAGCCTGGTTCCTATTGCCTTATTATCACTACTACTATTTGGCTGGACAGTCTCTTCTCATCCTTTTTTTTGGAGTGCAACGGTTGTGGCTATCATATTTTTACCAGGAGCAATCAGTTTTGTTTGGAATCTTTTTAAAAAACCTACTGACGAGATCTTTGTTCAGCACCTCATATACACCACCCGTTCCTTTAGAGATATTCTCTTTCAACAAGTCATCTACTTCATCTTCCTCCCTTTTGAAGCGTATCACACCTGTGGTGCCATTTGGCGAACACTATGGCGTATCTATATTTCCAGGAAAAATTTATTACAATGGAATCCATATAGCAATGACCGTGTTGAACAAAAAACAATTGTCGGCGCTTACCAGGTGATGTGGTTTTCACCTTTTCTTGCTGGTGTCGTTTTTATACTTTTAAGTGTTTATTCCCCGATCACACTCGCAAAGGTTTCACCGGTTTTACTGATATGGATCGCCGCACCTTTTATTGCCTGGTTTATCAGTAAGCCATTGAGCGAAAAAAGAATTGAAATATCAGCCGGGCAAACTATATATCTCCGCACCCTGGCAAGAAAAATTTGGGCTTTTTTTGAAACGTATACCGTCCAGGAAGAAAACTGGTTGCCACCTGACAACTACCAGGAAGAACCCGTAGAAAGAATTGCACACAGAACATCACCCACCAATATTGGTCTTTCCTTACTGGCTAATCTTACCGCTTATGATTTTGGCTATATAACAGCTGGAGAGTTGACCAGCCTTACTTCTAATACGATCGGAACCCTGCAACGGATGGAAAAATATAGAGGGCATTTATATAACTGGTATGACACCCAAACACTAATGCCATTAAGCCCCCGATATATTTCAACCGTAGATAGCGGAAACCTGATGGGCCACCTGATCACCTTAAAAGAAGGTTTGTTAACTGTTGCCCACAAAAAGATAGTCACAGAAAATATGTTTGAAGGATTGCTGGATGAGGTTCGCATTCTTTCGGAAAAAGTAAAAAATCCACAGGTAAAAAAATTTCAGCAGCAATTAACGCAGAGCCAACGTCCTAATCCTGATCTTCCATCAGAAATATTACATTCTCTCGATCATGTGGAACAATCACTTAAAACATTTTTGATCGGGCTGTCAACGGACCCGGAAGAAGAAGCGGAGTGGTGGATACAAAAGATTTTTCTACATATTGAAAAAATAAGGACTGACCTGGGTGTATTCCTGCCCTGGCTTTTTACAGCAAACACCCCGGCTAAATTCAGGGAACTTCTGCCGTCCCTGCCGGGGGTCCCCACCATTGCTGAATTATCCAAAATTGAAAAGTGCCTGTTACAAAAGATCAGTGAACTTTATCTTACTGACAATTCAAAAGAGGAGAATGACTGGCTGACCTATTACAGGGCAGGTGTCACTGAATCCGGGCGAAGGGCAAAGGAAATCATCCTGACCCTCGAACAGCTTGCTGTAAAATGTGAGCAGCTTTCCCAAATGGAGTTTGATTTCCTCTATGATAGTACACAACACCTGCTAACCATTGGCTTTAATGCGGATGAACACCGCAGGGATAATAGCTTTTATGACTTGCTGGCATCGGAAGCAAGACTGACAACATTTGTTGCGATAGCCCGCGGGAAACTACCACAGCAAAGTTGGTTTGCCCTCGGCCGCCAACTGACTAATATTGGCACTACCCCGATTCTTCTTTCCTGGAGTGGCTCTATGTTTGAATACCTGATGCCACTTTTAGTAATGCCGAGTTACAAGAATACATTGCTAGACCAAACAACTAAAGCGGTTATTCGTAAACAGATTGAATATGCCCGAAAACGTGGAGTGCCGTGGGGGATCTCTGAGTCAGGTTATAATATGGTGGATGCCAATCTCAATTACCAATACCATCCGTTTGGTGTTCCAGGACTTGGTTTTAAACGTGGCCTCGGTGAGGATCTTGTCATATCCCCCTATTCAACCTTACTTGGATTAATGGTTTCGCCTAATGAATCTTATGATAATCTCCAGGTAATGAAAGAAGAAGGCTTTGAAGGTAGGTATGGCTTCTTTGAAGCTATCGATTATACTTCTTCCCGCTTGTTGCGAAAGCAAAACTATGTTATCATCAAATCTTTTATGGCCCATCACCAGGGTATGAGTCTCTTAGCTATAAGTCACTTGCTGAATCACCAACCGATGCAACATCGTTTTGGATCAGATATCGGCGTGAAGTCTGCCTTACTGATGCTGCAGGAAAGGATCCCACGGGTTACTACTTTCTATTCACCCAGTGTTCATGAAGCAGATACCGGTATTACTCCGGGTGTCAGCGGTTATATACGGGTGATCAACACACATGATACTACGATACCAGAAGTTCAGCTTTTGTCGAATGGCCGGTATCATGTTATGGTGACCAATGCCGGCGGTGGCTATAGTCGCTGGAAAAATATTGCACTAACCCGTTGGCGGGAGGATGCTACCTGTGATAACTGGGGTATGTTTTGTTTCATCAGGGATTTGGATGGCCATAAAACGTGGTCAACCGCTTTTCAGCCTACTTTAAATTCCGGGAATAATTATGAAGCTGTTTTTTCGGAAGGAAGGGCAGAGTTCCGGCGCCAGGATTTCTCATTAGAAACACATACCGAAATTGTTGTATCACCTGAAGATGATATAGAATTAAGAAGGGTACATATTACTAATCGTTCCAGGAAAAAAAGAACAATTGCCATCACCAGTTATGCAGAAGTGCTGCTAACTTCCCCCATTGCCGATGAAATGCATCCGGCCTTCAGTAATCTCTTTATACAAACGGAACTGAACGAACAACGGAATGCCATCACCTGTACCCGCAGGCCACGCTCCGATAATGAAAATAATCCCTGGATGTTTCATCTAATGAAAGTACACGATGCTGAAATAAAAAATATTTCCTACGAAACTGACCGCGGTCAATTTATCGGAAGAGGATATACGATCCATGACCCGAAGGCAATTAACCAAAGTTCGGCATTATCAAACAGCAGCGGATCGGTATTGGATCCTGTCATTTCTATCCAGTACCAGATAGTCCTTGAACCCTATGAGGCCGCTACTATTGATATGATCCTGGGTATCGCAGACACAAAAGAAATTTGCAATTCCCTCATAGAAAAATACCAGGACAGGCATCTTATCAACAGGGTTCTCGAGCTGGCCTGGACACATAGCCAGGTTATCTTACGACAAATTAATGCTATTGAGTCCGATGCTCAACTATATTCCCGATTGGCTGGTTCTATTATTTTTGCCAATGCCTCTCTGCGAACCGATCCTGCCATCATTCTTAAAAATCACCGCGGGCAGTCGGGCTTATGGGGCTATTCCATTTCAGGTGACATACCCATCGTCCTTTTACAAATTGAAGATTCTTCCAATCTCGACCTTGTAAAACAATTGGTCCAGGCACATGCCTACTGGCGTTATAAAGGTTTATTGGTTGACCTGGTGATATGGAATGAAGATCATGGTGGCTACCGGCAGGTGCTGCATAACCAGATACAGGGATTGGTGTCGCCGGGAATAACGATCGATAATAAAGATCAATTGGGCGGTATTTTTATCCGGTCAGCAGACCAGTTGTCAAATGAAGACCGGATTTTATTTCAGACCGTAGCACGGATAGTTATCTCCGATAAATTAGGAACACTGGAAGAGCAAATCAACGGGCGCACCAAACTTAAAACAACCCTTCCTTATTTTAATCCAAGCAAATTTGCTTCGACCAGCGAAACATCTGTTTTGCTTCCTGATGGGCTTCGGTTTTTTAATGGTTACGGAGGCTTTTCAAAGGAGGGGAACGAATATGTAATTACTACGAGTGCCGGGAAGTTTACACCGGCCCCCTGGATCAATGTGCTGTCCAATCCCAATTTTGGCAGCATCATTACAGAGAGTGGCCAATCTTATACCTGGGTAGATAATGCGCATGAACTCCGGCTTACCCCCTGGAACAACGATCCGGTTACGGATCTGAAAGGTGAAGCCTTTTATCTGAGAGATGAGGAAAGCGGAAAATTTTGGTCCCCCATGCCTCTTCCCTGCACAGGTAAAACACCTTACATTACCAGACATGGTTTCGGGTACAGCATTTTTGAACACAGCGAAGATGGCATTGAATCCCAGGTGTATATGTACACAGATATTGAGGCCCCAGTGAAATTTATTGTATTGAAATTGCACAATAAATCGGGCAGGCATCGCCGTATATCTGTTACTGGTTATGTGGAATGGGTATTGGGTGACCTGCGTTCAAAAACGGCAATGCATGTCATAACGGAGTTGGACACACGAAGTGGGGCACTTCTTGCCCGTAATGCATATACTACAGAATTTGGAAAGCGGGTTTGTTTTTTTGACGTGAATGATCCCAACAGATTTTATACAACAGACCGGACAGAATTTATTGGCCGGAATGGGGGGTTGCACAATCCCGAAGGATTGAACAGAACCAGGCTTTCTGGTAAGACAGGCGCTGCTCTAGATCCTTGCGCAGTCATCCAGGTTGCCTTTGAACTGGCTGAAGAGCAAGAACACGAAGTGATCTTCCGGCTTGGTGCTGGTCAAAATATCAACGAAACGCTGGACTTAATCAGAAAATTTGAAACAAGTGATGCTGCCCAAAAAGCGTTGGAAAAAGTTCATCATTACTGGAAAGAGACCTTACAAGCCGTGCAAATCGAAACACCCGACCCGGCAACCAATATTCTTGCCAACGGGTGGCTCAATTACCAGATACTTGCCTGCCGGATATGGGGCCGTAGCGGATTCTATCAGTCAGGTGGAGCCTTTGGATTCCGCGACCAGTTGCAAGATGTGCTATCTTTAATTCATACAAAACCCGATATAGCCAAACGACAATTACTCCTTTGTGCTTCCCGCCAGTTCAAGGAAGGAGATGTTCAGCATTGGTGGCATCCCCCGAGTGGCCGGGGTGTACGTACAACATGCTCTGACGATTTTCTTTGGCTACCTTATGTGACCAGCCGATATATTTCGACAACAGGAGATATTGGAATATTAGCTGAACAGGTATACTTCCTGGAAGGTCGTTTACTAAATGTTGGCGAGGAGTCATATTATGATCTTCCTCTTCAATCAGACAAGACAGCAACATTATATGAACATTGTGTAAAAGCAATTGAGTTTGGATCCCGTGTTGGTATCCATGGATTGCCGTTAATGGGGTCAGGCGACTGGAATGATGGTATGGATAAGGTGGGAGAACATGGCAAAGGAGAGAGTGTATGGCTTGCCTTTTTCTTATATGATATTTTAACCCGTTTTACGGAGGTGGCTAACCTAAAGGAGGATAGCTCCTTTGCAGAAAAATGCAGGCAACAAGCTGAAGAACTTCGAAAAAGTGTACACCAGCATGCCTGGGATGGAGAATGGTATCGCCGGGCCTATTTTGATGACGGAACACCCCTGGGTTCTGCCACTAATGATGAATGTAAGATCGATTCGATCGCACAGAGCTGGTCGGTATTGTCTGAAGGTGGTGATCCAGCACGATCCAGGAATGCCATGCAATCGGCAGGAAAATATCTTGTACGCAAAGAAGATCACATCATACAGCTCTTTACTCCACCATTTGATAAATCTGCATTGAATCCCGGCTATATCAAAGGATATGTACCTGGTGTAAGAGAGAATGGCGGTCAATATACCCATGCCGCCATCTGGCTGGTTATGGCATATGCCCGGCTGGGAGATAAACAAAAAACCTGGGAATTATTGCAGATGGTCAATCCAATTAATCATGGAAACGATGCACCATCAGTAGAACAATATAAAGTGGAACCCTATGTAGTTGCAGCAGATGTATATGGGGTAAAAGAACACAGAGGTCGTGGAGGCTGGACCTGGTATACCGGCTCTGCCGGATGGATGTACCAGCTTATCATCGAATCATTCATTGGGCTAACACGCAGGGGCAACTCCCTGAGCTTTTCACCCTGCCTTCCACCGGAGTGGCCTTCCCTGAAAATAAAATACCGGTACATTGACACCATATATTATATTGAAATTTTACAATCGGATTCTGACAATAATACACCGGCCAGGATGATCGCTGATGGTGTGGAAGAAGCGGGCAGCGTTATTTTACTTCGTAACGATGGACTGCCTCATGAAGTGAAAATTTATTTGCCTGGTGAAAAGGTCGCCCCGATCGAAAAATAAATTGGGGTCGTTCACTGAACTGATTATTTTCCTTTCTCGACTGCTATCAGTTTCTCGATAACATAATAGGTAATGGGGCAAAAGGTTGAGTTCTTTAAAGCGAGAGGCTCCCGCTTGAGCATAAAATCATCATCCATATAGGGGAAACGGGCGCAATCGGTGGGTCGCACATCATAGATGCTACAATAATTATCGGCACCTAAAAAAGAACAAGGCATGGTCTTCATTACACTATCACCTTCTTCATCCACCCGCAAATAGGAATCCCGAAAGTTGCCCTCTTTCATACCCAGGTGCTTACTGATCCGCTTTACATCGGGGGGCGTAAACCTCGGGGAATAAGTCTTACAGCAATTGGCACATTTCAGGCAATCGATTTTTTCGAAAGCTTCTTCATTCAGTGCCGGGAGTTGTCGTAGTACTTTGTTCTTATTGGCCCGGTGCAGGAATTTTTTATATTCTTTCTGACGTTCGCCTGATTTCTTTTCCCAGTTTATCAAGAGATCCTGTGCCATAAGTGCAAGGTAACGATATGCAGTGTGAAAGGCCGAAAGTCCGGAAGACCGAAAGAAAGTTAATAATATGAAGGCTATCATTCCGACTTCCGGACTTCCCGTCTTCCGGTCTTTTCCTACTTTTGTCTGTATGGGAACCGCCCGGGAACAACTGCTGATATTAATTACTACCCCGCTTTACCTGATAGTGATCGGGCTGGAGTTGTTCCTGAGTAAATTCCGAAAACAGAATACTTACACGCTGAAAGATACAGTACAGAATATCTATTTCATGGCGCTTAACGGTGGTCTTGATCTCTTGTTTCGTATCATTTATATTGGTTTTATACTTTCCTTTTTTTATGACATCCGACTTGCGGAACCGTTGCAGCATCCGTGGCTTTACTGGATAGTTTTAATTGTGTTTGAAGATTTCATGTACTACTGGCTCCACCGGGTGGATCATTATTGCCGTTTATTCTGGGCCACGCATGTTACCCATCATTCCTCACCCAAATTCAATCTCACCGTAGGTTTTCGTTCCTCTATTCTCGAACCATTGTATCGTTTTGTGTATTTTATACCGATAGTACTGCTAGGTTTCCAGCCCATTGACGTGGCTTTTATTTATGCTGCCACTCAAACATGGGGTATACTGGTGCACACAGAAAAAATAAAAAAAGCAGGGTGGCTGGAATACATTTTTGTAACTCCTTCCCATCACCGCGTCCATCATGGCTCCAATCCAAAATACCTCGATAAGAATATGGGAATGTTCCTGATCATCTGGGATAAAATGTTTGGTACATTTCAACCTGAGCTACCGGCGGAACAATACCAACCTATCCGGTACGGGCTTACTAAGGCATTAGAAAAAGAAGACCCGCTTCATATCGTCGTTCATGAATGGAAAAACATTGGGAACGATCTTCGCAAAAAAGGATTGACTTTCCGGCAACGCTGGAATTACATTTTTGGACCCCCGGGCTGGAGTCACGATGGCAGCAGCCATACCAGTGAAGAATTGCGTCGTATGGAAAAGGAAACGGACCTTCGTTAAATGGGGATACTATTGCCAGTAAAGGGTTTGGTTACTATCTAACGCCTTATGCACCTGGCGTAATAACCGGCTCTTTTTCTCGCAGCCAGCCCTTAACTTTGCCCCGCTAAAAAGAAGCAAAGTCGCTACGTCATTAAAGTCAAACCAGTCTTATCGGCACTCCGCATCAGTTGTAAGACCCATTTGATCCGGTTGACTTTTTTGACAATTTTAATTTTACAATATACTTTAACCTATGACCCTTTTCGAACAACAATCCAACGAATTTATTCCCCGTCATATCGGACCTACGGTAGCTGACACGATAGCGATGTTGAAAAAAACAGGTGCCAGCAATTTAGACACCTTAATCAGTGATACTGTTCCGTCTACTATTCGAATGAATAAACCGCTGGACATTCCGGCCGCGATGAGTGAACATGAGTACCTGAAACATATCAAGGAGATCTCACTCCGGAATAAAGTGTTTGCCAATTATATCGGGCAGGGATATTATGATACGATCATTCCGTCCGTAATCCTGAGAAATGTTTTTGAAAACCCGGGATGGTACACACAGTACACACCTTACCAGGCAGAAATTTCTCAGGGTCGTCTTGAAAGTTTATTAAACTTTCAAACGATGGTGAGTGACCTGACAGGTTTACCGATTGCAAACGCCTCCCTGCTTGATGAAGCAACAGCTGCTGCAGAAGCTATGACCATGTTCTTTAATACACTGAACAAGCAGGATCATATCGATCGACCAAAGTTTTTTGTTGACAATGAGATATTTCCACAAACAAAAGATGTTGTCAGTACAAGAGCTATCCCAATTGGGATTGAAATGGTAGAAGGCGATTATAAGACCGCTGAGATTGACGCGACCTATTTCGGCGCCATGGTGCAATATCCCAATGATAAAGGTTCGATCGAAGATTACAGGGATTTTATCAACCGGGTTCATGCAGCGGGTGGTTATGTAGCCATGGCCACAGACCTGCTTGCCTTGACCTTGTTAACGCCTCCGGGTGAATTGGGAGCTGATGTGGCAGTTGGTTCTGCACAGCGTTTTGGTGTGCCACTTGGTTATGGGGGCCCACATGCCGCTTTTTTTGCAGCCAATGATGATTTTAAAAGAAATATTCCCGGCCGTATCATCGGAATAAGCATTGATGCGCAGGGCAACCGCGCTTTACGGATGGCGTTGCAAACAAGAGAACAACATATCAAAAGAGAAAAAGCCACGTCCAATATTTGTACAGCACAGGCACTGCTGGCTAATATGGCTGCCATGTATGCGGTCTATCATGGACCGGATGGTCTAAAGAATATTGCAAAAAGAATTGCCTTGTTAACTCAAACAGTTGCTGAAGCGATCGAAGAAAGAGGCTTTGAACTGGTATCCGATAATTTCTTCGATACGATTGTTGTTAAAACAAAAGACGTTGTCGCTATTAAAGAAAAAGCAGAACGTCAATTTATTAACCTCCGGTATATCGACGGCAATTCTATCGGTATTTCAATAGATGAAACCACGGATATTGATGACCTGTATGATCTTATTAACTGTTTTGAAAATGACAAGCAACCCGTGGCTTTTGATATCTACCAGGATACAGACCAGAACCGCATTCCGTCTTCGTTGACCAGGAACAGTTCCTTTTTGACCCACCCTGTATTTAATACCCATCATAGCGAAAGCCAGATGATGCGGTACATCAAACAACTGGAGAACAAGGATCTTTCTCTGAATACGTCAATGATCTCCCTGGGCTCCTGTACGATGAAGCTGAATGCGGCGTCGGAAATGATACCACTTAGCTGGAGTCACTGGAGTAAGATACATCCTTTTGCACCTCCTGATCAGGCGGAAGGATATAAATATATTATTGATGAACTCAGCAATTATTTATGCGAGATCACAGCTTTTGATGCCTGCAGCCTGCAACCTAATAGCGGTGCACAAGGTGAATATGCCGGTCTGTTAACGATCAAAGCCTTTCATGAAGCAAATGGTGACCACCACCGCAACGTAATGCTGATACCTATTTCTGCACATGGCACTAATCCTGCCAGTGCAGTGATGGCCGGGATGAAAGTGGTGGTGGTAAAAGCATTGGAGAACGGGTACATCGATGTGGAAGACCTGAAAACAAAAGCGGCACAATACCAGCAGGAGCTGTCGGGGATCATGATCACTTATCCCAGCACTTACGGGGTATATGAAGAAACCGTGAAAGAGATTACCGATATCATTCACCAGTACGGTGGACAGGTATACATGGATGGGGCCAATATGAATGCGCAGGTAGGATTAACAGCACCTGGCCTTATTGGAGCTGATGTTTGCCATTTGAATTTGCATAAAACATTTGCTATACCCCATGGGGGTGGTGGACCGGGCATGGGCCCGATATGTGTGAAAGAACATTTGAAACCATTTCTTCCCGGTCATACCTCGGCTCTTGAGGGTCAGGCCAATGACCCCCAAACTGGCGCTGTCTCTGCTGCGCCTTATGGTTCTGCTTCTATCCTGCTTATCTCCTACGGGTATATAAGAATGCTGGGTAATGAAGGAGTGAAGGCGGCAACTGAATATGCTATTCTCAATGCGAACTATATGCGGGCCAGGCTGGAAACGGCCTTTGATATCCTTTACACCAATAACAAGGGACAGTGTGCCCATGAATTTATCGTCGACCTGCGGCCATTTAAAAAATCAGCCGAGATAGAAGCAGAAGATGTTGCCAAACGACTGATCGATTACGGTTTCCATGCCCCCACGATGAGTTTCCCGGTGCCCGGAACAATTATGATCGAGCCGACAGAAAGCGAAGACAAGGGTGAGCTTGATCGTTTTTGTGATGCATTACTATCTATCCGTGAAGAAATCAAAGCGATTGAAGAGGGGAAAGCTGACAAAAAAGATAATGCGTTAAAGAATGCACCTCATACTCAGCTGGAAGTGACTGCTGACGAATGGAAACATCCTTACTCAAGGCGGGAAGCGGCTTTTCCCTTATATTATGTAACGCTGAACAAATTCTGGCCAGCCGTAGGAAGAGTAAATAATACACATGGAGACAGGAATCTTATCTGTACCTGCGAACCCACGGAGAGTTATATGGTAGCAGAAGCTTGATACATAGATAATAATTATTGATCACGTCAAAGTCTACTTCTCTGTAGAGTTTTTTATTTAATTAGCTTGACTTCCAGACTTTTTTTAAAGATTTAACAAGGTGCATATAGAAGTTATAAAACACTTCAAAAAACAGGGTTCGCTGTCAGTTGCTTTCCCTTTGGTACGATACTTGGGTTTACCCTATCGTATCAAAACCAATAACCTTAAAATTCCCGATATTATTCACCATGGTGTTTACTCATTCCGGAGTTATAGTTCCGCGCTGTAGCAGCTATTTTTAATATAGATAAGAGTGCGTAACATAATATGATGAGAATTGTAATTGCATCTATTTTTTATAGTATTATTAAATCAGGAAAACATGAATAAGAGTGTTCATTGGGTAGGTGTTTCAGGCAGTCTTCGCAAAGAATCTTTTAATACCTGGTTGCTCCAGGCGGTACAGGAATTATTACCAGGGCAAGCAACAATGGATATTGTCTCCATTGCTGATATCCCTTTATACAATGCCGATCACGACGTACCCACCGTGAAAAAAAGACCCGAATCAGTTGAATCTTTCAGGAAAGCGCTTGAAAAATCAGATGGATTGATTATTGTGTCGCCAGAATACAACTATTCTATCCCGGGAGGTTTAAAAAATGCACTAGATTGGGCTTCCCGCGGTGCAGATTCTCCGCTCATCAAGAAACCAGTTGCGTTACTGGGCGCTACACCCGGCATGTGGGGAACCGTCCGAATGCAACAGGCATTTCAACCGCTTTTCGTTTATTTAAATATGCAGCCCGTTTACAAGCCCGAGGTGTTAATAGCCAGGGCAAAGGAAAAATTTGATGCAAAAGGAAAATTAACAGATGAAAAAGCCAGGGAGATCATCCGGAAAAAGCTTGTAAACCTGCAGAAACTGTCAGAAATATGCAAAAAAGCGGAGAAACCAGTGGTAGCCTAAAAAATCAGGCATGATTTTTTGGCTTTGGGGTATAATCGATCAACAAATCATTTTATGAGAAACTTTTTCAAAACCGCACCAGGCAAGAGTACAAGCGCCGCTACCAAGCGACAACTGGCAGAAATACTTGACACTGATGAAGATAAAGTCATCAACCGGTATAAAGGGCACTTAAAGTATATCAATAAAGTAAAAAAGGAATTGTTACAGCGAACGGCAGATCTTATGCGATACAGCCGGCAACTCCATACCCGTTAATAAACATTCTCCTATATTTTCAACGAATTTCACCCGAGGATACTGTTAGCAACCTGCGGAGTGCAGGTTTTATGTTCGGGAAATATCATTTCTGCTACAATCCATATTTTAACCTATTTTTGGCGCATTAAATAATCAATACAATGAGCGACAAAAATCAAGGAACTGTTAAGTTCTTCAATTCAGAAAAAGGATTCGGTTTCATCAAACATGATGATCAATCAAACAAAGAAACTTTCGTACATGCCAGCGGCCTGATCGACCAGGTAAATGAAGGCGACAAAGTTGAATTCGACCTTCAGGAAGGCAAGAAAGGTATGAATGCGGTTAATGTAAAAAAGATAGGTTAATTTTTTTTTACAAAGATATTCCATGACATAAAAGACCCCCGTTCATCACGGGGGTCTTTCTTATTTATCCAAGATATCTATTAAAATCTTTTGCGACCGTTATGATTCCGACTCTCACTGTTACTGTTACTGCTACTACTTTTTTGCTGATTGCTGTTGTCCCGTCTCTCAAACTGGCGAGGCTGGGTCGACTGCGGCTGTTGCCTGGGTCCCTGCCTTCTTTCCACTGGTTGTGACTGTTGCCTTCTTTCCACTTGCTGTGGTTGTTGTCTCGTTTCCTGCCTTCTTTCTGTTGGCTGCCGCTGAGGAAAATTATTTTCATTTCTCCTTACCTCAGGTTGGCGAACCGGAGCATTTGAATTACCATCATTAGCATTTCTTCTTTCAAACCGGCGGGTATCACTGCTCTCGTTATTGTTTCTACTATCAGGTGTCCTAACAGGTCGCTCATTATGTATCACTCCCCTTCTTTCTATAGCACGGTCAGGGCGTTCGGTATTGTTATCTGTTCTTTCAAACCTGCGTCGATCAGTATTAGAATTGTTACTTCCATTATTGCTCTGTGGCTGTCTCACATTATCATTTCTTCTTTCAAACCGGTTATTATCGTTATTACCGTTGCTGTTCCTGGTATCCGTATTCCTGTCAGGCCTGGTTATTCTTCTGTCGGCATTTGAATTTACCGTATTGTTATTATTATCGTTTCTGCGGAATCCATTATCGTTCCTTACAGCCCGGTTATTGGCCGTTACATTATTCCTGTCATAGCGATCAAAACGACGGGGTGCAAAAGTCTGGTCGTTATCACGGCGAACATTGGGACGGTAAATGCTTACCTCATTGTTCCTGAACTGGGAACGACCCGGACTAAAAGTCTGGCGAAAACGTACCGGGTTAATTACCCCGCAATATCTTTCTGCATCATAACGACGGGGGCCTGATCGGAAACCATAGTTATTGCCGTAATGATAATTATTTGTGATAATAGTAGTATGGTTAATGATCGTTACATTCCGTCTGCGATCGATATAATGATCATAGATCCGGGGTGACGTGATATAACGCCTTGGCGCAAAACACCAAAAATCGTAGGGAGGAGAATAACTACCGATATTAAAATTGATACTAATATTGATCCCTGGTCTTATCGGGGCCCAACCATAGTAATCACCACCATCTCTCCACGCAACCCAGGCAGGTGACCACTCATATCCAGGTACCCAATACCATCCATAAGAGGGATCATTGTCCCAGCGGCCGTAGTGGAATGGTGCCCAACCCCAGTCATAATCAGATACCCACACCCATTCATAATTGTCACTCCATACCCAGTGGCCATTGGTACCATAGGGTCGAAAATCCGGTCCAGCATCCGGTACCCATACATAGCCGTGTCCCGGATAATCAACCCAGCGACCATGGGGACTAAGTTCGTCATAAAAAGTTTGGTAAGAAACATCACGGTCTTCATCATACTGAGCCGATACCGTGTTGCGAAGCGAACTGCCAAGCACCAAAATGATTGCAAAGGCAGTAATTTTCAGGATACGTTTCATCGATTAATGATTTTTGTAATAAATAAATGTAGCGGGAAATTGTTAACTAGTTTTCTTCATTTATTTACCTTTTTATGACGCGATAAGTATGCCATATAGGTTGCATGAATAACGGGAACTGTGTTTTTTAGCAAAACATTGTAGCATTGTTAAAGGGGTGAGTGAAGTTTTGATGGGCAGTGGGTTGTGACCCCGAGTTGAAAAATAGCACTGTCTATTTTTATACACTCAATCCTTCAAGAAAACTTTCCGAATCCAGATGGCCAGGTCCATTAGCCGGTATTACTTGGTAAACTCACTAGTTTTTACCAACTCACACAAAGTTTTTATATTCATACCATTACTCACCTGCCAAACTGAACTATTATGTGGATATTCCAGCTCCGAAATTTTTTCAGGAATACGTTCCGGCTTATCACCATTATCTTAATATTTCTGAAACACTTGCTCAAGAACTGGTTTTTCCATTCCTGGTTTAGGCGCATTTTTGATCCAAAAGGAAAACACCTGTTTACAAGACCGCAACGTATCCGGCTCATCATTGAAGACCTGGGGCCCACCTTTATCAAATTCGGGCAGATCCTGGCCGACAGACCCGATCTTGCTTCCGAACAGTTACGGGATGAACTGAAAAAACTACAGGCATCAGCACGACCATTTGATAGTGATCTTGCCATCCGTATCATAGAAGAAGAATTGGGTGACCCGATCAAAAAAATATTTGCCCACCTGGATTCGAAACCGCTGGCTTCAGCCTCAATCGCACAAGTGTATAAGGGTGTCCTGCTAACAGGTGAAGAAGTGATTGTCAAAGTGCAACGACCAGCCATCAAACAAAAAATAAAACTGGACCTGGTGCTCATGAAAATACTGGCACAGCAAGCTGTCAAATCATGGCCCGAACTGGCTAGTTTCAACGCGGTGGGATTTGTCGAAGATTTTGGAAAAAATATGATGAAAGAACTCGACTATACCAACGAAGCCTCCAACATGAAACGGTTTGCCGATATGTTCAAAGATGACAAAACTTGCTATATCCCCCGGGTTGCGTCACAATATACCTCCCAGAAACTGCTGATCATGGAATTTGTAACCGGTCTACGCCCGGATGATCCCCAGGCACTAAAAGAAGCCGGGTTTAACACGCAAAAAATTGCAGAAAATGGCACTAATATTATTTTGAAAATGATCCTTCAGCATGGTTTTTTTCATGCTGATCCCCACCCCGGTAACATTTTTATCAGGGGTGACAACCAGATCGTATTGATAGACCATGGTATGGCTGCCACCTTGAAGCCCAAACAGATCCAGGCCCTCATCAATTTTATGCTGGGATTTGCCAAAAAAGACTCCCAAAAAATTACCAGGGCCCTACTTAGTCTCTGTGACATATCCTATTTCAAACATTTCGAAGACCTTGAATTTGATATCAGCGAGGTGATGAAACGCTACAGCTATATTTCCTATGAACAAGTGGACATGTCACAGGTGATGTCCGAAACATTCCAGAATATTATCAGGTACGACCTGAAAATACCGGCCAATCTTTTTATGTTGATAAAAACAATTGCCACGATTCAGAAATTTGGTGAGAACCTGGAGGCCAGTATCTCCCTGGCAGATATGATACGCCCCTATGCTATTGAAAAACTCAAAGAAAAGATCAGCTGGAAGGCTATCCTGAACAAGCTTACCGGTGCTGCTGAAGATTACATTTATTTTATTGACCAGTTTCCAAAAGATGTAAAGGAAGTAATGAGGAACCTGAAACGGGGTGTACTAAAACATGAAATAAATCTCGAAGAAAACAGCTACACCAATAAAGCATTCCGGCAGGGAATTAACCGGCTGGGCTTTGTTTTCCTCCTTGGTCTTACATTGGTCTGTTCCACCCTGCTGATGATGTACAAAAGTGACCAACAGATCATAAGGATCTTTTTCTATAGTACAGTAATTATATCGGGCCTAACTGCTTTCCGTTTGTTCCTAAAGACTAAGTTCAGCTAAAAAAGGCCGTCCAAATGAACAGCCCTGATTATGCAAGCAAGAGAACATTTAAAATCTTCGAACCCTGAAATTACAAGTCACGTTCTTCGGAATGGTAGCAAACATCATTTGCACATTAAAATTTCCTTCTATAAAGCCTCCCGAAGGTCCAAAGCTGGTAATGTTTACCATTGGGTTTGTGGTAATTATCAGTTGAGATTGTACAGTGGAACTCACAAAAAGAAAAGCCCCGGTAAGTGGTAAGGAACCGGCCACCTGGCTGTTTAGGAAATTAAACCCAGCGGTACCGGCTACATTACCACCAGTCCCTCTTGATGCATATACCGAAGTTTTATTACTATAGGAACCCCAGGTACCCACTGAGTCATATGAACCGATTTGATCTGGCGGCGCTGCAAAAATATATGGCGTACCATCAATAATAAACTCAACAAATTGTGCTGAAGAAATGCCGCAAGCTTGTACAGTACCCACGTTCGCGGTGCCGGTGGTTCCGGTACCACTCACCGGAATACTTTGTTGCATGGCTGTATAATCAATCCCTATCACCGAAAAATTCACGGTGCCACCATTGCATATGACGATTGTATGCGAAAATGTTCCGTTTGTTACCGGCACAGTATAGGAAAAAGATCCACCGGTATAAATCACAGCTGCCCCATTGGTAACATTGGCGCCACCACAATTTGTGATAGTACCGGTTATTATTAAATTATTAGACGGGGGCACGGTAACTGATATTGTACCCAGTGTTGCATCAGCAGCAAATGGCCCGATATTTTGTGAATACACTACATTATTACACTGCCCCATTACCTGCAGGGTCAGGGGCTCATTTTTAGGCACTTTACCACAAAGGTTACCCACAGAATCTGTCCAACCAGAACCATAAGAACCGTTGGACCTTGTGATCCGAACCAATACATTATTCAACGGCTGGCTGTTGGAAGCATTTACCAGCGACATGCAAAGAGTGATTAATGGAAATGGCGCATCACAATTCCAGAAAGAAAAATGGCTAACCCTGGCTATATAGTCAGTGCCCGTTTTAATCGCTGTCCCTTCCTGTTTCCATCTTGCAGATGCTTCATCAAAATGCCACAGATCAATACTGACCGGCGCCATTCCTAATAAGGCAGAAGGTATAGGGAAGGTAAGTTCAGCCGTTTTGCCCGGTGCAATCTTTAAGATTTGTCCTGCGGGTCCCGTCATTTCCACACCCAGCATTCCATAAGTTTCTAATCCTCTCTCCTCTCCATTAGTATTGATACCCCGGAGATCGCCAGGAACAAGATCGGAAAGATTGGTCGAAGTGGGATCAATCCATACCATGGCCACCGCTACTGCACCGGAGTAAGGATTGCCACTCGCATCGGTAACTGATGAAGCCTGCATCACTAATTTTGCACCGCTGCTGAGTGTTATCGTTCCACCTGCAACAGCGTCAAAAGTTCCTGTAGTGTTTCTTCGTACAAGCCTGATGCGGACATTATGTATTCGTCCTGCTATTGAAACGAAAGACCTTGTTCCCGTAAAATAACCTGGCTGGCTTACTCTCACATAACCATTATTCCTGGAAAGACTGATATTTTTAAAGCGAAAAACTCCATACCTGTCTGTAGTGGTAGTAGTAGTGCCGCTAGTGACCGTGGCACCTTCCACGGGTTGATTGTTTTCATCTATCACAGTGCCTCTCACACCCGCCACAACCATAGCCTTGTCATCTTCGATGGGATCGTTATTGCTTCCGCCAGGTCCAACAATTTCCCGCTGACAGCCAGTAAAAAAGAAAATAAAAAAAGAAATAAAAATTGCGACTGCACTAAATCTGAAGATGTTTTTCTTCATGATCGTTGGTTTTGGATGAATGGGGATAAAGCATAACCCGCTGACGTCAAAAAGCCAGGGTAATTTTCATCATTTACCAGGGAGGACTTTCAATTTGATATCCTTTTCCTTCCCCAGTTTAATTAAGATACCATTATTTTACATTGACGGTAACCGATGTTGCCATTTTACTACCATAAGAGCGGTGAAGGCCATCGGCGAATTGCAATGTGAGCTTGTATTGTCCCGGTGGCAATACAAGTTCATATTCTGTCTGTCCTTTACCAAAATGAACGTGCGCAGCATCCATGGGTATTATGCCTCCTGCAGCTACTGAATCGCCAGCATTGATCAGGAGATGATGGTGACCCGAACCTGAAACAACAGGACCCGCTGTATCAATTCGTATACCTTCGACGCCCATTTTCATTTTGAAAGGAGAGTTAATCGTTTCATTATCTTTTAAGTTCCCGAACTCAACCCTTGCACCTTCCGGCACGGCAGGCAATGCCGGAACAGCTCCAGAAGCAGGAGGGTGCATGTCATGCCCCGTCATCGTTACCGTAGTATCTTCTTTCTTTTTGTTATCGTTGGCGGAGTTGTTGCACGCCACTACCGCAATCAAACATATCGCCGGATAAAACAATTTCGCTTTCATAAATTTTAATTTATGTTTAAAGATAAGTTTATTTGACACTCCATTCTATTACCGCTTATCATGTATCCGTTTGTCGTAACTTAGGTTCCACAAATTTATTTTATGGACCAGCAAATCATCAACCTGTACGATGAGTACACGCACACGCCACTTAGCCGGACCGAGTTTTTACAACGCCTTGCCCGGCTGGCCGGTGGTACAGCAGCTGCCCTAACGTTGCTACCATTACTTGAAGTAAATTATACGCATGCTGCGGTTACCGGCCAGGAAGATCTTTTCACTGAAAAAATCACTTATCCCGGTATTAATGGGGATATGCAGGCCTATATTGCCAGACCAAAAGAAGAAAAAAAATACGCGGCTGTGGTAGTGATCCATGAAAACCGGGGTTTGAACGCACATATTGAGGATGTGGCCCGCCGTGCGGCTAAAGCCGGATACCTGGCCATTGCGCCGAATGCACTCTCCCCTCTCGGTGGAACGCCCGCCAATGAAGACGAGGCCAGGGCAAAGTTTCAGCAACTTAAGGCAGAAGACAATCTTCAGAATTTTATAAAAGTGTTTGACTATTTATCCGCACGAAAAGATTGTAATGGAAAATTTGGTTGCGTGGGATTTTGCTGGGGGGAGCTATGTCCAATAACCTGGCCGTTAATGTCCCCACACTTAGGGCAGCCGTACCGTTTTACGGACGCCAGCCGGCCGTAACTGATGTTCCAAAGATCAGGGCAGCTTTACAATTGCATTATGGCGCATTGGATGAAGGCGTTAACCGTGGCATTCCAGCTTATGAAGAAGCATTAAAGGTTAATAAAATCAACTATGAGTTATATATCTACGAGGGAGCCCAACATGCATTTCACAATGATACAGCTCCAACACGGTATAATGAGACAGCTGCCAAACAGGCCTGGGAAAGAACCATTGAGTTCTTTGGCAAACATTTGAAATAAAATTGTTCAATCAATTTTGATTGAACAGCCTACCAGTTTACTACATTCCACGTATAACAGATTCATTTGCAAAACAAGTCTATTGTGAGTATTAGCTGTTTGTATTCACCCGGTGAGTATGAACTACGCCAGCCCTTAACTTCGCAAACATGTTATGCATCTGAAAGACTACTATAGCATTCTCAAACTAGGGCCTTCGGCGACGTTACCCGAAATAAAGAGGGCATACCGTCAACTCGCCTTACAATACCATCCTGACAAAAATCACAATGATCCCTATTCATCTGCACAGTTTGCCGAAATAAAAGAGGCCTACGAAGTTTTGAGCAACCCAACCAAAAAACAGTATTACCTGCAACAACGGTGGTACGATCAAAGCATTGGTAAAAGAAAAGTTCAGCCGATTATTACACCTGTCACTGTCTTAAAACAGGTATTGGAACTTGATAAATATATTTCTACACTGGATGTTCACCGGATGGACAAGCAGGGGCTGTTTAGTTATATAGCGGCCCTTATCCCGGACGATACGATTGAAAAGCTAAATGAGTTTGAAGAACCTGCTATTAATAAGGAGATTATTTCTGTCCTGCTGCGTTCAATCCCCTTATTGCCGGTTTTACTGGCCGATGCCCTGTATAATCGTTTGCGAAGGATAAAAACTGACCCCGAAACTATTGCCAGGATCAGTAATGCTATTCAGCGACATCATGCTATCCATCAGCGGGAAAAATACCGGGTATGGTTACTATTGCTGATAGTATTCCTATTGTGCTTATTGATGTACTTTTTGAATCAATAACGGTTTTTTTAATACCATCCTTTACCTTCCCACCCCACCCGAAAGCAGGTTTTCGATCTTATGAATGAAATTGGCACTGGTCCTTCCATTTTTGGTTCAGTCATCAATATCTCCAACAATAAGGAGACTACGGTTAAAAACGACATCAGAAAAGAAACTAACCGAAATAATACCTGTAGCTGCTTCTGTATCTTTGCATTATGCATTATGTATCAGTTGAGAACTTAACAAAAAGCTATGGTATACAACCCCTTTTTTCGAATATTTCCTTTCATGTGGAAGAAGGCGATAAAATTGCCCTGGTGGCAAGGAACGGAACGGGCAAATCCAGCCTTCTCAAGATCCTGGCCGGGCAAGAAACTCCGGATGAGGGTAAGGTCTGGATCAATAAAGATGTAGATGTTGTATTATTTGAACAGGAACCGGTTTTTGAAGAAGAGAGATCGGTACTGGATAATATTTTCTTTCACGATCACCCGGTCATTAATGCCATTAAAGAATATGAAGCCATTGCCGAAGAAGGTAACGCTGAAAAATTAAATGCTGCTATCATTCAAATGGATGATTTGGGTGCCTGGGATTTTGATTCGAAAGTAAAACAAGTCCTTGGCAAACTTAATATTCACCACTTGACACAGCCGGCCAATACACTAAGTGGTGGCCAACGAAAAAGAGTAGCGCTTGCAAAAACCTTAATTGATATTGGTTTTGAACATAAACATGTTTTGTTATTGATGGATGAACCTACCAACCATCTTGATGTAGAAATGGTGGAATGGCTGGAACACTATTTAAGTAAAGAGAATGTGACCCTGATGCTCGTTACCCACGATCGCTATTTTCTTGATACGGTTTGCAACGAAATATGGGAACTGGATGGCAGCAACCTGTCTGTTTATAAAGGGGACTATGAAAATTATCTCGCACGTAAAGCCGCAAGAACTGAAAGTGATGCCGCTAGTATTGATAAAGCGAAGAACCTGTACCGCAAGGAGCTGGAATGGATGCGAAAGCAACCAAAAGCAAGAACAACAAAAAGTAAAAGCCGGCAGGACAATTTTTATGCTGTTGAAAAAAAAGCCAAACAGCAAATAACGGATGAACAGCTGCAATTGGATATGAAAATGAACCGGCTGGGAGGAAAAGTGATCGAACTAAAAAAAGTGTATAAAAGTTACGACGACAAAATCTTATTAAAAGGATTTGATTATACATTTAAAAAAGGCGAACGGATCGGTGTTATCGGTAAGAACGGGGTCGGGTAAATCAACGTTCATCAACATTGTGCAAGGGCTTGAAAAAGCAGACAGCGGGAAAGTCAATGTTGGTGATACGGTCATATTTGGTAATTACTCCCAACAGGGTTTATTGGTTAAAGAAGATATGAGGCTGATCGAGTTTGTGAAAAACATCGCCGAACATTTTCCCCTGGCAAGTGGTGGGTCATTAAGTGCCGCTCAATTTCTTCAACTCTTTCTTTTTGACCCTGACAAACAATACACATACATCAGCAAACTGAGTGGGGGTGAAAAAAGAAGGTTGCATTTGCTATCGATACTGTTTCGTAATCCTAATTTTTTGGTCCTGGATGAACCAACCAATGACCTGGATCTGCCCACACTGGGCGTACTGGAGAATTTCTTAAGTGAATTTCCTGGTTGCCTGCTTATTGTATCACATGACCGGTATTTTATGGACAGGCTCGTGGATCATCTATTTGTTTTTGAAGGCGAAGGAACGATAAGAGATTTTCCGGGTAATTATTCGCAGTACCGGGAGGCAATGGCCAATGACCGTATACCGGGCTCTGTAATATCTGCTCCGGCTACTGCGGTCAGCGAACAACCTGCAACAAGTAACTCCCCAAAAAGACAATTGTCCTACAAAGAGAAAAGAGAATTTGAGTTATTGGAAAACGAAATGGCTGCTCTGGCAAAGGAAAAAGAAACCGTTACTGAAAAACTGAACAGCGGAAACACTCCTTTTGATCAATTGCAGCAACTCTCCCACCGCATTGGTGAAATAACCCGTTTGCTGGATGAAAAAGAACTACGATGGCTGGAGCTGAGTGAAATTCAGTAGGACCAACCCGGTTGATTTCAGTTTAGGATCTATTCAATAAAATGTTGGTAGACCCGGCCGGTATAATAGCCATATTTTTTTGAGTCATGTTTGGTACCGCTTAGAACAGAATGAATAAATCCGTTGAGTTCCACCTGCTGGGTATGATAGATCCCCCTGTTGAAGTTGGGTTTGAAAAAAAATTGTACCCGGTTATTTTTTTCCGAATAGATGATAAGGCTATCTGTGGTGGAACGGGAAAAAATAAAATCTTCCTGCAACTGTTGCAGCATCAGGTGACTACGGTACCAGGTGCCCCCCGTCGCCGAGACAAACGGTTTACCATTGAATAAAGCTATACTGTCGTTATAGGCAAATACATTTAATGCCGATCCTTTCACTTCCTTTAGCCAGGTACTCAATTTGGAATAATAACTGCTGTCGTACCCATAGTTGCTGTCAAGAAAACAGATGCGCTTTACCTTCGATGGTATCCTCCCGACACCTGCCAGGTAACCAAAAATGAAACTGCCACCTCCACTATGCCCGTTGAGATAAATGATTTTTTGTTTTGACTTGATGATTCCTGCCAGTGAATCAACCAGGTGCGGGATCATGGTACGGAAGTCTGCATGTTGCTGTTTCCAGGATGGCCAGCTTTTATAACTGTTTTCAAGGTAAATGACGACAAAATTGTTTTTTATCAACTGCTGCCTGATAAATTTTGTTTGTGCCCGGATATGCTGGATATTAAAATGCCAGTCATCGCCGGTTTGCATCATCTTACCCATGGTCTGCTCTGTTGAATTACCGTTTGGCAAGGCAAAGAAAGTGATAATAGTTTTTCTTCCGGCTTTATGATCAACAGGTTGATCAATGGTTACCTTGATATCCCCATGGATCCGGAATGAATCAATACGACTGGCAGGGCGCTGACCCGCAGCAACCACACTGTAGAGAACTAAGAATAAAGTAATAATGGCGCGGTTCAATGGTAGCTGTTTCGCTAAAATTACAATCTTGCCCTCACTTTACTGATCAGTTCATCTGCGTCAATACTTTCCATGCACTTAAAATGACCCAGCGGGCATTTTTTATAACCGATCTTAGAACAGGGCCGGCACCAGAGTTTATTTGTTTGAAGGATTATATCCGAAACCGGGGCATCTCCATAATAAGGGTACATACCAAAAGCCGGAACGGTATTGCCCCAAAGCGAAATGACCGGCTTTTTAAATGCGGCAGCAATATGCATCAAGCCCGTATCATTACTGATCACCAGTTTTGCTTTTCTTACCAGGTCAGCACTTTCATTTAGTTTGAATTTACCGCAGGCATTGTACACTTTTATCGGGTCAATGGCGGCTATCTCATTTCCATTGACGGCATCTTCCGGCCCCCCCAATAAAATAATAGGATGCAACATTTTTTCACAAAATTCTTTCCATTTATGCACGGGCCATCGCTTGGTGCCATGCGCGGCCCCGATCACACAGGCAATATACCCGGCGGAATGGGAGGCAGGGATATCTTTCTTTTTAGTCTCTTCATCCGGGGCGATAAAATAATCCAGTCCTGCCCCGTCATTTTTTACCCCAAAGGATTCGACGGTCTTTCAAATACCTGTCAACGATATGAACCTTTGGCAGGAAATTGATCTTGAAAGCAGTGAAAAAGTATTTTTGGATATTGAGTTTATAAAAAGAAAAAGATTTTTTCTTTAATGCCTTTTTTATCCGCAGGGTTTTTATATTATGATGCAAGTCTATGATGTAGTCATAGTCTTCCGTTTTCAACTCTTCCATCATCAGCTCCCAACTATGGGCCAGCACATGCAGCTTATCGATATAAGGATTGTGTTCAACAACAGAACGAAAAGAATTTTTGGTCAAAAAATGTACTGCTGCGTCCGGCACCTGTTTTTTCAGGCAACGGATAACGGGTGTTGTCAATACGATATCACCAATGGAAGAAAAACGTATGATAAGGAATTTAAGTCCACTCCGTTGTGATGCTGGGAGGGTTGGCGGGCAAATCGTTATCGTCAATTTGTTTGACATCAGGTGGATTAGTTCGGGTACTTATTTTTCTACGAAGTTCAGGTCTTTATTAAAGGTCTCCTCCAGGAATAATGCGGCTACCACCGTGATAAGCATAATAATGATGGCTGCGATCCAGCCACCCGTATAATAATCGGTCAGGCTGCGCAAGTCCTTTGAACAGCGGCAGTATCAATATGGTCAGCATTCCTCTTACCATATTGGGGATGGTGGTAGTAGCTGTAGCCCGAAGATTTGTACCGAATTGCTCGGCGCCCATCGTAACAAATATGGCCCAGAAACCAGTACCGAAGCCTAGTCCGGCACAGATCCAGTACATCCTTTCAGCCGTTCCGTTCCATTGTGCTGTAAAAAACAGGACGATAAAAACTGCCGTAATAAAATAAAAAATATACAATGCTTTTTTGCGGCTCTTCAGCCATTGGCTGATAAATCCGACCAGGATATCACCTATGGCAATAGCAGCATAGGCATACATGATCGCTTTCCCAGGATCAATCTTTTCTTCGATCCCCATCCGTTTTCCAAATTCACTGGAAAAAGAAACCAATACCCCTATCACAAACCAGGTGGGTAACCCGATAAGAATACTCAGGATATATCTTTTCAACCTATCCTTATTATTAAAAAGCATAAAGAAATTTCCTCGCTGTACATCCATTTTCTTCACTTCATTAAACATGCCTGATTCAAAAACAGAAATACGCAGGATCAATAATAATAATCCCAAACCTACCACCAATAAAATAACAGGTTCTCCAATCGAAATTTTGCTTTCATGATAAAAGCAACCACGGCACCCGTTAATCCAAGACCGGCCACCAGCGATGTAGCAATCCCTCTTTTTTCTTTCCGGATCAGTTCAGCAACCAGGGTTATTCCTGCACCCAATTCACCTGCAAGTCCTAAGCCCGCAATAAAACGGATAATTTTAAACTGTTCGGTGGTTTGTACAAATCCATTGGCAATATTGGCAAGGGAATAAAGAATGATAGATCCGAACAAAACGCTTAAGTCGTCCTTTTTTATCACCCATTACACCCCAAATAATGCCACCGATAAGCAATCCTGCCATCTGCCACATCAATATACCTTCGCCTTTTGCCGTGATCTGCTTCGGGTGATAATCCAAATGAGCGCAGGCTTTCAATACGAGTGATGCTGAAGAGCAGCAGGTCATAGATATCGACAAAATATCCCAGTGCAGCTACGATAACGGGGATAGAAAGTATTCCATATTGCTTTTTCATGATCAGGGCAATATATTATCTGCAGGAGGAGGAGTTCCTTTTTTTCTGGATGCAATTAATTTTATGAATCACCGGCGCCGTAGTCACCAATACAATTCCCAGGACAATTATCTCGAGATGGTCTTTCAAATCAAAACCAAATTGCTGCAGTATCCATTTCTGCAAAAAATAACCGGCAAAGATCATGGTGAATACCCAGGCGAGGCAGCCAATAACATTAAAAAAATGAAATTTCTTCCTGTCCATTTTTACAATACCTGCAACGATGGGAGCAAAGGTTCTGATAAAAGGAAGGAACCTGGCAACAACGATAGCTCCACCACCATGTTTCTGGTAGAACTCCTGCGCCTGGTATAAATATCTTTTTTTGAAAAAAAACTTGTCTTTCCAGCTAAACATAGCGGGGCCAACTTTTCTTCCTGTCCAGTAGCCCACCGCATTTCCCCAGATACCGGCAACTGCAATAAGACCCACCAGCACAAAGAGATCCAAAAATTCATTTCTCACTCCACCCATTCCAACCAATTTCAAAAATTGATAAGCGAGACCGGATCTCCATTGGGCATTTTATGGGCAAATATTCCAGCTACAAACAATAAGGAATCGCCCGGAAGAAAAAATCCAACAAACAAACCTGTTTCGGCAAATACCACAAACAATAACAACCAGAGGCCACCATTCTCAATATAAAATTGAGGTTGTAATAACTGGCTCCAGTGGAAACTATCCAATAAATACATCAACTCCATGCTTGTTCACTTTTACTATTTCTGATTAATCGACAACGGAATCCGCTGCGTTTTCGTTAAAGGCTAATGCTTTTTTATCATCAAACTCACCTTCCCATCGTGCAATAACGCAACTGGCCAGGGTGTTACCAATTACATTTACTGATGTACGGGCCATATCCATCAGTTCATCGATACCATAAATAGCCATGATAGGCCAGAGTGGGAAATGGAAGGTAGCAGCAGTAGCTATCAATATCACTAATGACGCCCTGGGTACTGCGGCCACTCCTTTACTGGTAAGCATTAACGTTAGACCGATCATCAACTGTTCGCCAAATGACAAATCCATACCAGCAGCCTGTGCTACAAATACCGATGCCAGTGAGAGGTACAGGGTTGTTCCATCCAGATTAAATGTGTAACCTGTTGGGATAACAAAGGATACGATCTTTCGCGGGACACCAAATTTTTCCATATTCTCCAGCGCTTTTGGTAAGGCAGAGTCCGAACTCGTTGTGGCAAATGCAATAGAGACGGGTTCCCGTATTGCCTGTATAAATTTCCTTATGGGAATTTTGGCTACCCATAATGCGACGGGAAACAGCACCAATAGTATAAATACGATCAAGGCAACATATAGTGTTATCAACAATAAAGCAAGATTTCTTAAAATATCAACTCCCAGGTGTCCGACCGTAACAGCAATGGCTGCACCCACACCAAAAGGTGCAAAATACATGATGATATTAGTAAATTTAAACATGGTCTCTGCCAGGCTTTCTGAAAACTCCAGCATCGGTTTTTTCTTCTTCTCATTCAACAATGCCAGGGCTATCCCAAATACGACTGCGAAAAAGACAATTGGCAGCACGTTACCTTCATACACAGATTTAATAATATTCTCCGGGAAAATATCGATGATATGATCCTGCCATCCTTTCTGAGGAGCATCCGGCAATTGATTGACAAGGTTATCCGGCATTTGTACACCGGCGCTGTCCAGTATACTAACGACCTTGGCCTGCAGCTGTTTTTCCGGATGAACGTGGTAATTCTTTTAATAATTCCTGTGGAATAGTTATTCCTTTCCCGGCGCCTGTAACATTGATGGCTACTAAGCCGATAACCAATGCAATTGTAGTGACAATTTCAAAATACACCAACGATTTCCAGCCCATGCGGCCAACTTGTTTGAGGTTGGCATGACTGGCGATCCCGACCACCAACGTAGCGAAAAGTAAAGGTGCTACGATGGTTTTAACCAGCCGGAGGAAAATGGTACTTAAGAACTTCAATTCCTGTGAACCTTTCGGAAAATCAATTCCTATCTCTACCCCGATTGCCATGGCCACCAGGATCCAGGTGGTTAGTGATTTTTTATACAATGCAAAAAGAATGAGGCTGGCTACAAATACCCAGCGGGCTGCCATCAAAGTACCGGCAGAGAAAGTTGCCAAACCTTGTCCATGTATGACATGGATAATAGCCACTACGGTAAAAAGCACAAGAGCAATTAATCCGGCTTTTCTTTTATTCATATTTATGCGGTAAGGTTTCAAAACTAAAGGTTTACAGCCAATCCCAGAAATCTGTTACCATCAACCCGTTTATAATTCTTTTTGAGTCTTTTTACAGGAAATCAGTATTTTCCCATTCCATAAATAACTGTCTATCCAAAACCTCCACTATGGCAGAACAAAACACCGGTTTTAAACCAACCCTCGGATTGTTTGACGGAACAATGATCGTCGCCGGCTCCATGATCGGGTCCGGTATTTTTATAGTCAGTGCAGATATTACAAGAAATGTGGGTAGTGCCGGCTGGCTGATAGCTGTTTGGGTGATCACCGGGTTTATGACTTTAAGTGCAGCCCTTAGTTATGGCGAGTTAAGCGGAATGTATCCCAAAGCCGGCGGTCAATATGTTTACCTGAAAGAGGCATATAATCCGTTGATTGGTTTCCTTTATGGCTGGAGTTTTTTTGCGGTGATACAAACTGCTACCATCGCTGCCGTAGGGGTAGCTTTCTCCAAGTTCCTTGCTTATATGGTTCCCGAACTGGGCAATAACTATTTCCTTTTTGACGCGGGTATTGTAAAAGTTTATTCAGGTCAATTGGTAGCGATCGGCATCATTGTAATCCTGACCTATGTCAATTCAAGAGGAGTGAAAGAAGGGAAACTGATCCAGCGGCTTTTTACGTCTGCTAAATTGCTTGCGTTATTTGGGCTGATACTTTTTGGTTTTATTTTAGTGAAAGAAAGTTTCTGGTCGCAGAACTGGTCCACCGGTTTCAATGCAGCTCAGCCAACAACAGATGCTGCAGGGGTAGCAACATGGACCGGTATTGGTGGTGCTGCATTAATGGGTGCGATCGCCGCCGCTATGGTAGGCTCGATCTTTAGCAGCGATGCCTGGAACAATGTAACATTCATTGCAGGGGAGATGAAAAATCCGAAAAAGAATATCGGGCTGAGTCTTTTCCTGGGCACATTGATCGTGACGATCATTTATGTCTCCACGAACCTGATGTATTTAAATGTGCTGCCGCTTGAAAAGATCGCGTTTGCAACGGATGATCGTCCTGCGGTTGAAGCTTCGCAGGCAATGTTTGGAAATAGTGGGACCTATATAATTGCATTCCTGATCATGGTCTCCACTTTTGGTTGTAACAATGGATTGATACTAGCCGGCGCAAGGGTATATTATACGATGGCAAAGGATGGATTATTCTTTAAGAATGTTGGGACACTGAATAAAAATTCGGTACCGCAGGTTGCTTTATGGATACAATGTATTGCGGCAAGTTTATGGAGCCTAAGCGGCAAATACGGGGACCTGCTCGATATGATCTCCTTCGTGGTAGTATTATTCTATATTCTTACGATCGTAGGTATTTTTATACTCCGGAAAAAAAGACCGGATGCCGAAAGACCTTATAAAGCATTTGGCTACCCCGTACTGCCGGTATTATATATTTTAATGGGTCTTGCATTTTGTATTCTTCTGATTATATATAAACCTCAATTTACCTGGCCGGGGCTGATCATTGTACTGATTGGAATTCCCTTATATTATATTGCGGTATCACGGCAGAAACCTGCAAAAGAATAGAATATTCATTTGTATCATTAACTTAGTCACTTAATAAAAACCAACATATGAGTTTATTTGTCAGAAAACCGATGGGTGCTTTAATGAATGAAGCAGCCGAAACCGGAACACATACACTTAAAAAAACACTTGGCGCTAAAGGTCTTATTGCACTGGGTATCGGTGCCATTATCGGCGCAGGTTTATTTTCCATTACTGGTATGGCTGCCGCTAATCATGCTGGGCCGGCTATTACCATTTCATTTGTTGTGGCAGGACTGGGTTGCTTGTTTGCCGGTCTTTGTTATGCGGAATTTGCCTCGATGATCCCGGTTGCAGGTAGTGCCTATACTTACTCGTATGCTACGATGGGTGAATTTATGGCCTGGATCATCGGTTGGGATCTTGTATTGGAATATGCCGTTGGTGCAGCTACAGTGGGAATAAGCTGGAGCCGCTACCTGGGAAGATTTTTAGAAGGATTTGGTGTTCATCTTCCCGCTGACTTGATGGCCGGTCCCTGGGATGGAGGTATAATTAACCTTCCGGCTGTTTTTATTATTGTATTGATGAGTTTGCTATTGATCAAGGGAACAAAAGAAAGTGCGTTGGTAAACAGTATTATCGTTGTAATAAAGATCGCAGTAGTAATAACTTTTATTGTTCTTGGATGGCAGTATATCAATAACTCGAATTATGATCCTTATATCCCTGACAATACAGGAAAATTTGGCGATTTTGGATTCAGTGGAATAATCCGCGCAGCAGCTATTGTCTTTTTTGCCTATATCGGGTTTGATGCAGTGAGTACGGCAGCACAGGAAGCCAAGAATCCGAAACGGGATATGCCGATCGGCATTTTAGGTTCTCTGCTTATTTGTACTGTATTATATATACTCTTTGCCCATGTCATGACGGGTGTTACCAGTTATAAAACTTTTGTGGGCCAGGATGGTATCGCTCCTGTTTCTGTGGCAATTGATCATATGGGAACAGCTGATCCCGCTACAGGCGTCGTGTCACCCGATTATCCATGGCTGAACCGTGCTATTGTGGTTGCCATTCTTTTTGGATATTCCTCGGTGATATTGGTGATGCTGATGGGACAAAGCCGTGTCTTCTTCAGTATGAGTAAAGATGGATTGATCCCCAGAATATTCTCTGCTGTAAATCCTAAAACACAAACACCTGCAAAGAATAATTTATTTTTCATGCTTTTTGTAAGCGTTTTTGCTGCTTTTGTGCCGGCAAGAGTGGTAGGGGAAATGACAAGTATCGGAACATTGTTTGCCTTTATACTTGTTTGTATTGGCGTATGGGTGATGCGGAAAAAAATGCCGGATTTACCAAGAGCATTTAAAACACCAATGGTTCCACTGGTTCCTATTTTAGGTATTGCTACCTGTTTATTTATGATGGTGTTCCTGCCAATGGATACATGGATCCGTTTATTGGTGTGGATGCTGATCGGTCTTGATATCTATCTAGTCTATGGTGTCAAGAAGAGTCATTTGGGAAATGGGACTACCGGCAGGAAAGGGATGAGAATGGCCCGGTACACCGGTATTGCGCTGGCCGTACTATTAGCTATCGTGGGATTTTTGCATCAAAATACAGTAGGTTTTAATGCCGACAGAACCTTAATGTATATCTCTATTGCTTTTGCAGTAGTGCATTTAGGAATATATGCGAGCAAATTAGGCAGGGTTGAAGATAAAAGTTGATTGATGTAAAATCTTTTCAAACCGTCTCGCCTCTGGCGAGGCGGTTTTTCTTTTACCCTATTGCCTTAGATTTGCACTCCTAAAGAGCTGCTGGCTATAAGCAGTGTCTTTCAACTTTACTACTTTTTGACTTAATGATTATTTATAATGGGAAGAATTTTTGAAGTCCGTAAATCCTCGATGTTTGCCCGCTGGGATAAAATGGCAAAGAACTTTACCCGTATTGGTAAAGAGATAATTATTGCTGTAAAAGCCGGCGGCGCCGACCCTAAAGATAATGCTGCCCTGCGCCGATGTTTTCAAAATGCACGGAGTGTTGGCATGCCCAAGGACCGTGTAGAAGCGGCCATCAAAAGGGCACAGGGTAAAGAGCTGATAAACTATGATGAGATTTTGTATGAAGGATATGCACCGCATGGCGTAGCTGTATTGGTTGAAACGGCTACCGATAACCATGTAAGAACGGTGGCAAATGTAAAATCACATTTTACTAAAGGGCATGGTGTGATGGGAAATAGTGGTAGTGTCAGTTTCCAGTTTAAAAAAATGGGTTCGTTTCAAATTAAAACCCGAAGGGTTGAATGCAGAAGAAATGGAACTGGAACTGATCGATTTTGGTTTGGAAGAACTCGGGGAAAGTACTAGTGAAAATGGAGAAGATATATTAGTCGTCCGCTGTGGCTTTACTGATTTTGGTAATATGCAGAAAGCTTTGGAAGATAAAGGCATCACTCCTATCAGTGCAGAACTGGAATGGCTCCCGTCTGTTACGGTTCCGGTGAATGATGAGCAGGCAGCCGATGTTAGTAAACTGATCGAACGGTTAGAACAGGATGAAGATGTGCAGAAGGTGTTTCACAATATGGGATGATCAGCTATCTTATTTTTTCTACCTTGTAATGAATTTTCATCATTGTTCCGCCACTTGCAAAAAATTGTGTGAACTTAAGAGGTTGAATCCCTATTTCGCTGGTCATGATGATCTTTTTCTGCGGCGTTCCCAGGTGATCAAAATCCTTGCAATTCTCGGAATCTGATTCATCGAGGTCACCATGGATCTCCAGGAATCCTTCCGCTGGAAAATTATAGGTGATTGCGCCACCGAATGTGGAGATCCTGCCTTTTTCGAAGAGCAACGATTTCGAACAAGGCAAACAGAAAAGATTCTCCCCACCAGAAGGACATTGGGAAGGGCCCATATTAGTTGTAAACGGTAATCTCTCCAGAGCAAATCCAACAGTATCCTTTATAGCATACCCTTTCGTTGTGATCAAACCATAGATCTCTTCTACATTACCATCATCGTCCACGGCACTGCATTCAATAGATTCCAGCGTGACCTTGATTTTACCCGGGGGTGTAGCGGGCCGGGTCAAATTCACCAGGGATTTCTTGACTTCAAGAAAAAGATGTCCGGCCTCCTGTTTATTATCGGTGGTGTTTTTTCCCACTGCCGTAGTGATGACTACAAAACCCTGTACCTCCCCTGCTGCATTTAATCCAACATCTTCAAAAGTTATATTCATGCATTTTGACTCGGGCTCGACGACAGATACCAGTTTCTGGCCTTTAAATACAAAATGGTTGATCCTGGCTTTATTAAATAAAACAGAATTATTACCGTTGAGATTATTCACGTCAAGCTGGATTATCCTGAATATTGCTTTCTCAGTGCCTGGCTTAACCTTAAAAGGTATCGCGAAGACGCCTTTTAGTGGAGCTTCCGCCCAGGGACGCATCACGGTGAGTCCATCATCGCTGTCGAACTGGTCTACTTTATTATACCTGTTTGAATAATCGCAAGTAAGGTTGAGGCGGAGTGTAGTGACGTTTTCTTTTACAGATCTCCACCATATCTGTTCGGCTGGATGGATCTCCGGCTGATCACAATGACCGCGATCATAAATCCAGGCTCCATAAAAACCGGCATAATGACTTGTTTTCATATCTTCATTAAAATAAGCGGGGAACTGCTTGTCATGAATGTCTCTTAAATCTATTTCTGCTTCCACTTCATCAAAATGAGGAGGGCAGTTGGGTGACTTCAATTTCCGGTAAGCGTCTATTTTTGTCAAAAAACTTGCATTAGGTTTAGGACTTTCCGCAATCAGGAATTGGAATGAAGGCGTGGGTTCAACATAAATGTCTATATCATAATCTGGGAATACCCATTCGTTCTCGTAATGTTTGGATCCTGTCACCCTCCCGATCATGGTTTGCTTGAATGCCCGCTTATTATCCCTTGGTCTTGTATTGGGATACCAGAAGTTTAAAAATTGTGGATTTCCAATTCCCAATCTCATTTCTCTTTCAACCGGTGCCGTACCAATCTCATCTTTGCCGTCATAATCATTTGCCATCACCCCCAATTGATGATTATCCACCCAGGTCCACCTTTCCAGTTGGGCTTGTGTCAGCCTGGGCAGGTCATAAGTTACTTTATAAGCGATCCGCTCAGTAGGTTTTTTTGCATCCGAAGCACCATAAACACCCAGACCCAGGTTGCTGAGTAATCCTGAAAATATTTCTTTGGCCTGTGCCAGGCTCCTGTTAAAATACTCACCCATCACAATATCGTGAGCTGACTGAGAAGGATAGGATGCCGGCCAGATATTCGTCCTGCTATTCCATTCAAAAACATAAAAGCCATAATTCGGCAAGTATTGTTTATCAATAGAACCAACAACATCATTGACGAATGTAATGGTAACGGGCTTCCTCAGCTTTTGAAGATGTCCGTAAATTGTATGCTGGAATACAGCGTCACCATTCTTTGCCGATAAAAGCGCCATCACCATTTGCGCACTGAATTCCATCCGGTTATTATTGGTCTTGCCGAAAATAATATTGTTGACAGCCGCATCAATCTCAGTGGCTGTGATCTCTCTGAAATCGGGCGTAGTTGTATTGGCAGTTGGGAGGTAATAAATTTTTATATTTTTTTTCAGGTAGTCCAGCATTTGTGCAGGAGTTTGTCCATTCGCAATTCCTGAAAACAACATAAAAACACTGGAAACAATTAATATTTTGAAATCATTGGTTTTCATTATTATTAATTTTTACAAAATGATCCATTAATTGCTTTTCGTTAGCTTGAGGACCATATATCCTTCTTTTCCATCCAAGTCCCTGCTGACAGCTGCCGATATTACCATATAGCCAAGGATCAGCTCGCTGTTTTTCTTTTTAAAAAGCTCGAATCGTATAGCAATGTCATTCTCGTTGGGCTGCAATTCTGTAACCTTAAATAACTCGACTCCATTCTTCTTGATCACCCGGGTCTTGCTCATATACTCGACTGAAGGAATTTTGGAAGCGGCAAGGGCAGTCGATACTTCCCGTGAGGTTTCCACATTGATCGTGTAATTCAATTTTGAAGAAGAGGAAGGATCGATCTGGAAGGCTACGAAGAACTGGGCAGAGATGGGGCTTGGCGCCCAGGGGTGTACTTTGGCTTTGGCCTCTGCAAACTCTTTTTTGTACTTCTCGATCGGAATATTGTTATACATCGTCTCCGCATCCGTATAGTCAGGGAAATCTGCATAATAACCGAACCGGTCAGAATCATCCTGAAAAATACACAAGTATTTTACATTGGGATTTGATGTCTCACTCCAGAGCATTTCCACCGGGTGTATCTCAGGGTGATTACAGTGAACTTCTTCAACGATCCACGGTCCATACATGCCTATATTCTGGTTCAAAAAAAGTGCAGATGTCCCGTTTCCGCTTTTATTGCCCAACCAGGGGTTGTTTGAGTTCGACAAAAATGCATCATCGGGGGTGATCTCTCCTTCCATGGCCAGTAACGTTCCGCACTTCACCCAATTATCTACGCAGTCGATGAAGCCGCCGAATTCCATATTGCGATCGTACCGGATAATCGTTTTATCAATCTGGTAGCTATACGGTGATGAAGGAAGAACGTGAAGGTTAAAGTCCTTCTCATCCCGATCGACAAACCAACTTTTCGGCCAGGCTGTTTCGCCTACAGCATCGAAAAATCCCACTTCGCAAAGTTTCCCGACATGCACTTGTTTATGATCCGAGATCGGGTACCAGTTCCTTCCCGCAGCTACTCCTACTGCACCGTCTTTCCCGACAGCGCTCCATCCTATATAATGCCGGGTCCTGTTCTTGGCAGAGATACCTAGTTGTTGGCTTACTACAGATTCCCATTCATCCTGTTTTTGCGGACAATAACCTAATGTCGCACTGTTAAGCTCAAGCTCCCACTCAAAATATGTAAATGGCTTTTCACAATATGTCGGTTCTCCAGTAAGCAGTTCCTCATTATTCGGCCCTTTGATCTTAACAAACTTCCACTTCTGGGATATAGAATTATTCCTTTGAAAACTCTGCACCTTGTTACCGTTTTGATCTATTCCTCCACTCACATCCAGCACTTTCCCGGATTTCCAGTTTTGGATATAGAAGTAGCCTCCGCCTGCATCGATCAATTGCCAGCGATGATTTACATAGCCCCCCATTTGCCACATATGTACGGTGGCTCCGTTCGCGTCATTCCCATCCTTCAGGTCAATGATCTTGCCTTGCCGGCTTTTAATGAAATATTGATGTTTATTGCCAAAATTCTGGACTGTCCAGACTTGATTAGCTGCAGGCCGGGTTATATCGGTACCGACGAAATCGCGGATCTCCAGCAAAGCTCCGGCATCTGTATTGGCATCTTTTATGGTCAAAAATCTATTGCCAACTGCCGATACGATATGGTAGGAGCTCGATCCATTGGGATATCCAAATGTCACTGCTGCACCGAACTGTCCGGCAGCCAATTTTGCTACCAACTGAGTAAAGGTTTGCTTCAAGGTGAGAAATGGAGTACTAAGATATTCTCCCAGCACTATGCTGGGTTCGATAGCTGCTTTTGAATTAGAATAAGCACCCGGCCAAACTGAATTCCGTCCCCCGAAATTGATAACATACAGGCTGTAATTGGGAAGATATTTACTGTCGATACCGGCGTTCGCATCGTTAATAAAATTCACCGTGATAGGTTTTTTTACATCCTTCAGGTTAGAATAAACGGATTGCTGAAAAGAAAAATCACCCGACTTTTCCGAGAACAACGCTTTTAGCAGGTGAGCACAGTTATCCATCCCATTGTTATGGGTCGTGCCAAAGATTACATGGCCGGTGTCAGACGCAATCGAAACAGGATTGATCGGGTATATGGGCGGTTTATCTGAATTTGGTTCAGCGATATAAAATAGTTTGATATTTTTCCGAAGGAAATCACGTTTTTGCGCAGCCGTTTGGGCTTGTGTTGTAGTATATGCAATGAATGCAACTATACCGAATAGTATCTTGTATGATCGCATAACGGATAGATTAGTGTTGAGTCAAGTCGTTTGAATTATCTTATCTCGTCTACAGGAATAAGGGTTTGAGACGTTTTAATCCTAGCTGATTTCACATTGGTGCTGCCTTTCATCCATTCTACTTCATACTCATACTCAGCCTCGTTCTGCGGGAGGATATAATCCAGCGTCGCTGAAGTAAATCCCTTGCTGGTATTCATTGTTACCTGCTTCATGCGCTCTACACCAGCCGCTTTATAAAATATCCTCACCGTGATTCCGCGGATATCATTTTGTTTGAGCTTATCAGGATCAGCTTCAAAAAACACCGTGTATTTGCTGGCAGGCGCACTCAATGAGACTACAGGAAGATCAGAGGTTTTCCACCCGGTTTCTATAGTTGCCCCACCAAAAAAGTTCCAGCTAGTCTTGTAGTCGTAATTCAACCAATTACGCCTGTCATCATCCCCCTTCATCCATCCGTAAAGCATTTTGAAACGGTTCCCTTCCCTGGTGAAATTCTGGCGGTTAATGATCACTTCCTTGGTTGTGATATCGCCACCTGCATGTTTTTTACGCATCATCACCGTAACAGAGTTGACATATTTATTGAATTCACCGGCGATCTCACCATCCAGGTAGGCGACGATCTCCCGCTGTACATACAACGGATCATAGGTATTGATCTTCGCGATACAGTTCCGGCAATTAGGTTTTCCTATATTATCCCCGAATGGCTCTGCAATACTTGAAGCCAGGAAGGTTTTGGCTTCAGCGGTATACTGACCCGAATGACGGATCTTTTTCTGTTGGTACGATGCCACTACTGCAATTGAAGGCAGTCCCTCTTCTTTCTTTTTTTCTGGCTTAATATCTTCCAACGGTTTGTCAGCATTCCTGTAATTGGAAGCGGTCTTAAAGACTTCTCCCAATCCATCAGGATCCCCGGATGTTGGCTTTACACGGGTAGGTTGAAGAGCTTCATTTTCCAGGCTGGCGAGTGCGCCTGCATCGTCTACTTTTTGACGGGCTTCCGCAACAAGTGTTTCTTTTGCCAGTGCATCTTTTTCAAGCGCTGCTTTCTTTGTAGGATCTTTTTCTGCATCCGCTTTTTTACGTGCAGCTTCCGCATCGGCTTCTTTTTGTTCCAGGTTATTCTCCGCAGCCACTTTTGCCTTGGCTGCTTCTACTTCTTTTTCCTTTTCTGTGGCTTCAGCCTCATCACCCTTTGTCCTTGCTGCAGTTACTTCCTTTTGTCTTTTGTCCAATTCGTCATACGCCGCCTTTCTCCTTACATCGTTCTCCGCTCTTCTTTTACGGTTCTCTTCATCGGTATACATCCGTTCTTGCATATTGCCCTCGCGTATATCCCTGTTCCTTCTTTCTACAGCCTCGGTTTCTTTGGTCAATGCTTCCGAGGCCCGGTCCAGGTAGCTTTTTCCATCGTTCAGTGGCTTGGCCAACTCCTGCCAGTTCGGGGAACCCTCGGCACCAAACGGAACAAAACACAGATCGATCAGCTTATTCGTTATTACGTCCTGCAGTTTTTGAAGATTAGGTTCCTCTCCTACCTGTACAATCCTTATTGCGCCTCTCTCTTTCAACTCCTGTGATGCCATCCCCACTTCGGATTTTAATATAGGAGTTGCCAACCCGACATTGAATATCTTATGCTGGTATACTTTATCCCAATCCATGACGATGCTGAAACTCAATGGAGAAAGAAAACCGCCTAGTGTCATATTGAGGTTGAATGAAATATCTGGTGTGGGCATTTGAAGCGACTCCCACATTATCTTGGCATCCAACGAATCGAGCAAGAACGATACGGCGATATTATCTCCTTCCATTACGGGAGCAGGGCCTATACCTAATACTCTTTTTGTGTTGGGATCCGTAGCGGCAAGACCACTATTTGTGATGACACTTTTTGTAACAAGCGATACAGTTCCGCTTCGGTAAATTACAGGCCCTTTAATCACTCCACGAGAATTGATCTTTTTCAATTCCTGTCGTGCCTCTTCCAATTCTTCGGGAAGGACATGCAGTCCAACCACCAGGTGAACATACCCGCCGGTTTTACCAACTTTCGCCAGTGCATCGACATCTTCTCCGGACTCTAGATTCGTTACATAGTAAAGAAATAAAAACTTGGACTGTCCCTGGTCATCGACCGCCAGCCGCAACTTGTTGGGCAAATAATAATAACTATTGCTATCCGTATAGACACCCGGAAACACTTTGAGTTTCCCGGCTGTGACTGGCTTGTCGAGGATGATCTGCTGGACAAATTCACGCTGCGCAAAAGTTTTCGTGAAAAACAGCAGGCCCATGATCCAAAGGTTAGGCAAAATACTTTTCTTTTTCATGATAACTTATTTTGATGTGGGATTCAATTTGTTTTTGTCACTCCCAATATTTCTTTAAACTTATCAAGTATCTTATCCGTCGTCACTTTTCCATCGGGTCCGGGTTGTACGATCGTTTTTGCTGCATCCACTGCTTTAATAAAAAGTTCTGAATCTTTATTGCTCATATCATTGGGGATTACTGCATACACATAATTATCGTTCAGCTTTGAGCTCCAGGGTAAAGCCAATTTTCCTTCCACCTGGTGATTAAAGATCAATCGATACACATAGCCGCGTGTATCACGGTCCATAAAAATCAGTTTATTCACCAGTGCCTGTCCCTGTACGGGTGAAATGTTCAGGTTGGCCTCAATTTCCTGGTCAAATTTTTTATACCGTACTTGTAATGTTACCCGCGTGATTCCAGTTGCCTTTAATTTTTCCAGGTCGGCTTCAAACTCGATTAGTCGCGGTGCCACCGGTGGATTAAGCGTTACAGCCTGCATCTGTCCTTGTTCCCATTGTGGGTTAGCCGGGTATTTATTACCACCTCGCAAACTCCATTGTGTTTTATACTGATACATGTCGCGATTGTCATCGCCACCAGCATAGGTTATTTGTGCAGTAATACCACTTTTTCCTACATAATCCTTGCTGATGGTTTCGCCACCAAGATCTACATATCCTCCTTTGCTGTCTTTGCGCCTTGCCCGAACATCTACATAATTGATCTCCTGGTCAAACATTTCTTTTGCTTCAAGATCCAGAACGAATCGAATATCCATATGCTTATAGAAATTATCATTCAATAATACGCTACCAATACACTTTGGATTATCCCTTGCAGCATCGTAAAAAGTTTTCAGATTCTGGGTGACCGATAACTCCATCGGCATCAGGTAATCATAATTCAGCACGATGCTGTCTTTTTTCTTGATAGTGACTTGTTGAAAACGCATAATATTTAAATAATAATTGTACGCATTTTTCTTCCCAGGCAGGTTCTCCGCTTCGGTACCGGTAGGAGTCGGTGCTACAGGCGGCCGATCAGTGGCAGGCACTGTGAATTTGTCAAGAAATAACTGAAAGAACATTTCAGTAATTTTTTCTGTGGTAGCATTTGGAAAACCCTGGTCGATCTTGATGATGATCGCGTTTTTCTCGACAAGATCCTCGAACTTGCTATGCAATTCATTCCATGTCTGCACTTGTTTGTCCTGTCCTTTTTTTGATTCCGTCACATATTTACCATCCACGACATCGTTTTGAATGATCGAATGAATCTTCTCATAATCTACTATGATCTTTCCTTTGAGGCCATTGACTTTCAAATAATATTTATAGAACAGATTTACACTCAGATCCGTGACCGAGCTCGTTTTTTCAAAAGTTGCAGCCATTAACTGAGCGCCGAACTTATTCAAGTTAGCTGCTACTGCCACCTTACCACCCTGTTGTAACGGAGCTTTCCCTGATGTAACCATACTTTTCGTCATACCCCCCGTGGTATTGACAACTGCCGACGTAATAGTAAATGAATTGGCATCGGGAACGGCAAATAGATCCACCGGTCCTTTTACTACGGCGCCTGAAACTTTTGCGGCCAACTTCGATTGCATATCTGTCATTTGGGCTTGGGTAAAACCGGTCTGCATCAGGAAATGCATCAATGCCCCACTGACTCCACCCTGGTCCTCTCTTTCATCCGAGATATATTTCAGGAATAAAAAATTCGGAACCTGTGTTGCGGGATCCTTCGCCAGCATAACCTGTGTCGGTAGAAAATAATAATCTTTTGAGAGCGTGGCAGTAAAAGCAGAACCCTGCAATTGAGCATAAAGGGTCACCGGTGTACCGTCGTTTAATGTAACGAGCACCTTGCTATTATAGTCAAGGTTCTGGGCCTTGCTTTTTACCGGAGCAAACCCGAAGATGACCGACATTACAGCAAGTAAAAAATAATCCCGGTTTATTCTTTTTGTTTTTTGAATTCTCATACTTTTTATTTTCGTTTTATTGTCCAGGTTTTTTATGATTGACGATCTCGTAAATGATACGTTCCTTCAGAAAACTTCCTTCCGGTTTTCTCCCCGGATCTTTAATGACTTCCACATTATCCAGTCTTAGAATACTCCGGTATAATTTATTGGGCGTAGTACTCCAGCCCGTCATCACAAATTCCTTACTCCTTAAGTCAACACGTAAAAGATCCTCCAATGCTACTCTCACAAAATCTGCACAATTAAAAAGTTGCGCATTGAATAACCGTTTTGTCTCCATCATACTATCCAGTAAATGCACTAATTGTTGATCCTGCTGCCAGGTTGTTTTAATTTTCAAAATTCCATCACAGGGATAAAATTCTTTATGAGGAATTCCTGAATCGTAGAGTAAGTTGAGCGTTATCTCTTCAGTGGAGGAAACAGGAAGCTTGTAGTAGGCTGCAGGAATATCCATTGCTGTTCGGGCTGCAGTGAACTGATCCTCTTCCGGCCAAAGGTCATAATATGTCAGCTTTCCATTCGCAATGGTATCACTAACTTCTTTCCTGCCTTTACCAGCTTTTACTTCTCGGAATACTATCCTGTAATTATCGACAGCTATACCGATATGCCCGGTCTTTCCTCCAACCGTAGCATAGTATACAATATATATGGTATCAACAGCCAGGCCACCCGCAAAGCTTTGCAGGTATAACAGCATCATTAATATGGTAAATCTGCACTTCATTTAGCAGGCAGGTTATCGATAAACAAAATTCCCATATCCGTTTCTCCGGTTGCGGAGCTGGTGGTACCATCATTCAGCTGCCAGCGAATCGTATATTTATAATTATACTTACCGGTGGGCAGGGTAATATCAAATGATTTTTGTGAAAGATCATCGGAAGGTTTTACTGTCATTTCGAGTGATCGGTTCCCATCCAGGAAAGGATACTCAACCCTAATCGTGGCTGCTCTGACATTTTTTGCCAACAGTGTAGCCGGATCACCTTCTATTCGAATAGTTCTGCGCTCATAGGGTGTGAGTAAATTGATCATAGCAGAATTCTGCGTGATCCAACCGGTTTGCCAGTTCTTTCCACCGACAAAGCTGAACTGTGCGTTGTAATCATAGCTGAGCCAGGCCACCCGATCTGTATCCCCCACAGCACCGTATGCCAGGAAGATCAGCGGGTCCTTTTCCAAAGAAGCTCGTTTAATATTTACTTCCCTTACGGTACTGTTCCCATTCTCATGGTTCTTTCGCATCGTAACCGTTACGCTGTTTATCATTTTATCGAATTCGGGTAACATGGACCCATCAATGCCTACAGCGATCTTTCGCTTGTCATATGCAGGATCATAAAGTGAACTGGCCCTTATATAATCTTCATTTTGTCCATACTTCTTATAAAAATCACTGATGTTAAAAGTGATGTAATGGTGCCGGTCAGCGGATAGCCGGCTATTGAATTGGAGTGTACTGAAACCACTTGTTTTAATATTTTTTCTTTTATAACTGATGTGGGCGCTAAAAGGAACCATTTTGTTATTGTCGCCCCCTTTTCCCAAAAGCCCATTCAATAATTGAGAGAAGCCTGACTGATCGTTGGCCGGTAAATGCTCCGGTTCAACTTTCTGGAAGATCATATCGATTACGCGGGCATAGGCTGCATCAACGATCTTTTGCATATTGGCATCCTCTCCCAATGTTTCCAGTTTGATAGCACTTGTCCGCCTCAATTCTTCAAAAACTAATTCCAGGTCAGCACTGAAATAATAATAAGATCCACCCGTGGCGAATTTCTGGCTTTTGTTTACTTCTGTCCAATCCACCACCAGCTTTGCATTGTATGCATCCATAATGCCGGAAAAGGTCATATCAAAGACAATTGAAACATCTGGTGTATTCATCTTGAGGCTGTTCAACAGCAAACTGGCCCGGGTGGGATCTAATTCAAAAGAGAGTGCAATCCGGGAGCCTTGAAGTACCGGCGCCGCCCCGATCGAGAGTAATTTTTTTTCCTGAGTTCCGTTATCTGGATTAATGATCGAAGAGATCAATGCATACCGGCCCTCTTTGAAGATGATAGGTCCACGCAATTTGATTTTGCTATTAGAAAGCAATTCCTTCAGTTTAGCATCGGCCCTTTGAATTTTCTTTTCATCCGTATCATAAGTGACAAGGAAGTGAAGTATACCACCACCACCCGCTTTGGTGATGCTGTTATCGTCTGATGTAGTTGTTAGATCGCCATCGTTTACATAGCGGATAAAAGAAAATTGAGGCCGGTTATTTTCATCCACTGCCAGCGTGCCTTTATCCGGCAGGTATAAATAAACCGATGAATCGGTTGTCAGCGGAAAACACCATAATCCTTCGACGCGGATACCCCGATCGATCGAGATAGGTTGAGCATGAAGAGGAACAACACTCATCACAATGAAAAGGAGTTTTGTTGCAATAATTCTATTCAATATGACCGGACATATTCGCATATAGAAAATCTATTTAACAAATTTGTCGGCTGGTGGAGGCGACAGGAAAACATAATTCGACGTCATCAGGTTGAGATCCATCGCTGCCGTACCAGCAGATTGGCTATGCCAGGTCACCTGGTAAGCTACCGGTGTGCCTGTATCATGATAAAGAGTGACCTTATTTGTAGAACTCTTATCGTCGGGACGAATGATGACGGTCCGAATGATCCTTTGCTCCCCTCCCTGCATCCCGGCAAACCGGATCTCAGCGGAAGCGATCCCATCACGCATCAAAATTTGGCGGTCCGCATCGATCTCTATATATTCTTTACTCATTGGTGGGATCAATGAAACCGCGGGATCTGAGGATTTGATCCACTGTACCGCATCGGTAGGATACCTCACTACTTTACTTCGACCTTTGAAGCTCCACAAGAGTTGATATTCATAATTTAACCAGTCGGAAGAAGATATCCCTAATCGCGGGTACGAGATTTCTTTCAGATTGATTCCTTTCTTCAGGTCTGCACCATTGATGATAAGGTTTGAAGTCACATCGCTCGTCCCGCCTGTGTACTTCTTTCTAAAATTGACGGTAACAAAATTCACGATATCATCAAAAGCATCAATGAAATCTCCATCCACCTGGAAATTGATACCGCGGCGCTGGTAGTCTTTATCATCCATATTCACCACACGGAAATAACGCTTATCCTCACCCAGCTTTGAAAATAAACCGCCCAAGTTTCCCGCCGTGTGAAAAGGCACTTTGATTGTGGTTGATTTACTGAGGTTGAGATAAAATTTACCCCTGCGTATGTCCTTGATATCTTTTAAGACAAACTGGTTGTCGGTCATGTATTCAGGGTTGGTATTCTTTTTTTTACTGCTGGAAAACCAACCAATAACAGGTAACGCCCCGATAATGTCCGTAGCGACTTCGCCTATGGTACCTATCACTTCATTGATGCCTGATTTTTGTCCCTGGTACCCCTTCGGATTAAATCCGAGATTGGGATCAACGCGTGGAGATTCTTTGGACCAGCCAGATTCTGAATTGAACATGATCTCGGTGAGTTTATTGGTGATTACACTGAGAATGCCCTCCATGTCACCGGATTTGATACCCAGACCTGAAGAACGATCAAACACATCAACTTTAATTGATCCTGACTTTATCAACTCATCAGTTATTTTCCGTATCTGTTCTTTATTATAACCCTGTTGCACGGAGCTGATCGTGCTAAAATGCGTATAGATCACACTCATTTCTGCCGTCACCACAGCATTATAGGCTCTAACTACAGCTTCATAATATCCATTCACAGCAATAGAAATATCTGATGTCGGTCCCGTAAAGGAATTCCAAATCAAGGTTGTACCGGTGGGTGACAAGAGTGCAGCAATCGCCGCCTGGGAACCAGGAGTAAAAGGAGCATAGCCGGAAGTTATCACTGATCTTGCCATGGCATCTTTACCTTCTTTATTGCTTAGAATACCTGATATGATCTCGAAACCAGGTCTCACGTTATCATCAGATTCATTTTTTGTTTCCAACAGTGGTACAGGACCACGAAGCTTTGCCGAGGGAACGATCGTTTTCAATGCCGTTTCATACATTTTTACAATTGAGTCCGGCAATGCAAAATCAACCAGCGCATGCAACAATCCTCCACTGGTTTCCACTTTATCGCTGCTATATTTCAGGCAGAGAAAACTAAATGTACCGTCAGGCAGCACTGAAAGTCTTGGAAACTGCGGCAGGTAATAATAATGCGTAGAATCCTGGCTGCTTTGTAAAAAAGTCAAACCCTGTGTATAAACTGCACCTTCATCATACTTGACCTGCGCCTTTACAAGGGCCGGACAGGAAATCCAAATCAGCAGTAACAGTGTTCTCATCGATAGCATGTTATTCGTTTTAATTTATGATCATTGACCGGTTGGTTTAGGTTTCACGAATTTTTCCGGGGGTGATGTGATATCGACCAATTCGTTCCATTCTTTCTTCTCAACCCACTCAGTCATTTTACCCTCCCCGTTATGATCAATCTCCGTGACACGATAAAAAAAAGGAAGATCAAGCCTGACTGCATAAGGAAAGCGAATACTTCTTGCATAAATATCCGGTTGGATCTCTTTGAATGTAAAAGCATTCGTGATATAAGACCCATTCACGCTACTGGCTTTGATCTCGATTTTCTTTTCATACAGATCGCCGCGAAGGGCATTGGCAAAATCATAGCAATACACATCGAATAATGCATAGCGTGCCGGTATCCGCTCGTTGATATCAACTTTTTGAACGATCGATGGCCATTCCGACAGGTCCAACCTCAGATCAATCACATCTGCTTTTATAAGGCTTAACCGAAGGGCTGTATCCTTCTGATCGACTTGCTGTTGCTGGAAAAAATACCTTACCCTGGGTCTTATTTTTTTATCCTGTGAGATGGTCAGGTCTTCGCTGTTCTTTTCGGAGAACGTGGTAAAGATCGCGTAAGAAAAACTCATCATGGCCTGGTTTTGTTTTAAAGCAGACTCTACCAATTGAGCATCAAAATCACTGAGGCGAAGACTGACAATGCGTTCAGTAAAATAACTATTGTTGATCACAGCCGATTCATCAGTTACATTGGCCAGGTCGATCTTGTTGATCACTGATGTATCTATTGAAAAAGCAGTATCCGAGGAAGAAGCAAATACCAAAACAGAAGAGAATTTCTTTACGGGTAACATCCGCAATTCAGCAGCAGGGTTAATCGCTTTTAACGAATTACGGATCACAGGTACCTGGCGATGCTGGTTCTTATCTGTTGCTACCCGGAACTGCAGCAGGTTGCTGAATTTGATTTTCCCGGCATCACCTGCAATTTTTGTACCAGTATAACGCATTTGTGTAAGCGTAAATGCAGGTTTGCCATCCGCATCTCTTACCAGGACATAATCAAATGGCATGAAATAATACAGGTTCATATTTTTTACATCCCGGTAAATTTTCTGCCCACCCACTACCAGTGAGGATTGGAAAGAAGGTTGTGCGCGTACAGCTGAAAATACCGTTGTACCGATCAACCAGGATAGTATATAGGTTGTAAGCAATTTCATTATTGATCATTGATCCCATCCCGGGATCACGCCTTTAAATAATTCCTTTAGATCTTGTCTCGCCAGAATAATATCAATTTCTGTAGCTGGCTTCCAAATAGAAGACCTGTATATATCACCGGCTTTCGTAACTAGAGAAACACGGTATTCAAATTCAGGCGTTGTACCAGGAGGCAGGTAAAGGGGGCCTGCATAATATTCTTTCGCCTGGTCGTTGAAAATCCGCAGGACGGGCAGTTCTTTTAACATTTCATTTTTTGGATCTGCCATTTTGCTTCGCATGTTCACCATAAAGTAATCGGCTTTGAGAGAATCGAAGAGCGCTGAAGGAACCGAGAATCTTACCTGTTGTAATGTGTTTCCAAAAACTCCCTTGGTAACCGATACCATCACTTTATTATCACATACACTGCAGGGTAATACTTCATAATCAATCCACATTACAGACGTCGGGTCTGCATCCAGCCAGTTGGGTATTTTCGAGTGATCGAAGGAAATGCTTTTCCCCGATGGCAATTCAACATTGTTAATAGACCACGAATAAATGATAAGGTCATTTGTCTGCAATGATTTTTTCATGACATGGATGTATTTCATCCGGAGCGGGTAAGGCGTTGAATTCTTCCAGGCGCGGGTACGCCATTTTACGGGTTCGAGTTGCATTTTTCCTAATGACCGGGTGTCAGCAAGGTTGATCATGGCCGGTATCAGCAAATTGGGAATGTCCGAATTCTTTGGCTTTAGGATCACAGAAGCTGGAATTCCTTCTCTTGAAAGAAGCGCTGATTGTATAAATTCTTTGGTATCCGGGTTGGTGCGCCAGGCGATTTTAATATCCGTAGTGACATTGTTTGAAGCGTTGACTGTGATCCGGTCCAGCGGTACCCCAAATTGGGCGTTCAAGGAAGCTGGGAAAGTTGTTTCTGGTACTTCACGTAAGGGAAGAAAATCAATATCCTTGAACTTTGGCACCATGACCGTAAGGAGCGCTTTCACCAACGCACGTTCCCGGGGAGTAATTCCAGCCGTCAACGTCGCCGATATTCTGACTTCGGAGCCTGGATCCGGTTCACTTGTTTCACTCCCCTGTTTACCATAGAGCATCGTAAAATCATACCCTTCTTCCGGAACCGATGTCTCAGACCAACGAAGATGATAGTCTGCAGGGATGATATAGTACATTCCAGAATGTTCATTCTTATCTCCAAATACAGTGATATTAATACTTGAGATATCCTGGGGTCGCTGAAAATCAACCAGCGGATCCACGGCAATATTATTCCATATATCCAGTGCTGTGGTACCTGCACCAAGGGGTAAAGTGCTTACAGGCTGGGTAGTTGGTTTTGTCCAATCCATCAGCACATAGTCACTAAGTAAAATGGCCTTGTGAAAATTCTGTTTAACAAACATAAAATGGGTGGTCTTCTTACTGCCAAATCCCGATTTCTGAATAACATCCACACTCAATTCGGTGTTTACTAGTTTCAACCTGACTTCAGCTGTTATATTCTGGTAAAAAACTTGTCCTGTATATCCATCCGGTCCATACGGTATCAGGTAAGAAGAACCAAGATCACAATAATTAGGTGAGCATTTTTTATAGGAACGCATTGAATTACCGGTGATCACTAGTTGGATCAAACCTTCTGCATTACCACCGGTGCTTTTATTCTTCCAGGTACCAGACAGATCAGGTGGAATATTAAATAATGAGATGGGAGTATGATAAGCATCCCCACCCCTGTTACGTAAAATCGGCATAGTTCTGCCCGGGATCGTTTTATCAACAGGAAATTTCGTTTCAAATTTGATCCGTCGTGCCGGTACAAAATCTTTGGGAACGGATCCCAGGCTGGCCGCAATACCGATTGGCTGAAGTTTTACTTCCTGATAAGAGTATTCTGGTTGTTGTTCCGCCGCCCATTTTTTACGAAGCTGAAAGATTTTTACTTTACCGGGACGGTTTTGTCTTTTAGAAATATCAACCCGGAAATAAGGTGATTCAAACTGGGTGACAGGGCCCACTTTTGGATCGAAGTTCAGGACACATTCAAATGGAGAAGGAGTGCCTAATGGAATTTCATACCGGCTGATCATCGGCTCCCGTTGCCGGGATTCATTCATTGTAGTTATACTGAAATATGCATTGGCATAACCCGTATAATAAACGCGGCATCTCAGTTCTTTTTCCGAATCTGACAATACGACCACACTATCGATCGAACCATCCATTCCGCCACCCAAACCACCTAATAAAGATTCGAGCATGACTCCGAGGTCTTCTACCCGAGGCAATCTTTTACCCTCTAAACCACTGTAATTCTGAGCTATTGCTGAAATTGCATTTACAGTCAAAATGAATGTAATTAACAGAATCCTGTAGTACATGCTAGACAGTTTTTTATGCTTTAACTATTAAATCTTGCGCTTTTTTCGAGGAAACATTAATTTATATTCATGCATCGTAAAAGCTCCTAGGTGGAGTTTGGCATTGCTCATTTCCTGCCGAAAAGTGCCATCATATGTTTTCTTAAAAAACTTGAATACAGTTTTGCTCTTGGTCATACACCTGGCTGCTAACTAGTTATTCACGAGTTACCTTAAAATATTCCATGAATTAGACTCGTACTACCTTATTTATCAGTCCATCATCCTCTTTTTTCATACCTACTTTTATTCTGAAACCTTAGATACTATCATACTATTTTTCGTAGCATGTTGAACGCGGTTCAATTAGTTTTAATCGCCTCTGCCACTTTATCAACATTTAATGCCCCATAATTAAAAGTATGTTTGGAGTCATCGCTCAGTGTCGCGATCACTTTCTTAGAAAGAAAACTTTTTTCTACCTGCACATCCTTAATATCCGCCTTATTGATCTCCAGGTATCCTTCACTTCCCCATTTTGTAAATAGCGCTTCTGATAATACCCCTTTTGCCGACACATCAAATCGAGCGTCGTAAAGCAGTCTTTTATTGGTTATGGTCAGCTTACCATTGTACTTTCCGCCACCAGGTGGAATATATAAAATGGTCCAGGTATCGATCTTTGTTTCGCCTGGCTGCAATTCAATTTTCATGGTGTTTTTTTAAAAGTCATGGTTCAGGATAGATCATTGGCTCTTATCGTCCTGAATAAATACTTTTTTTCAATACTTCAGTTTCCTTTTTAAATGTTCTATTTGTTGCTGCTGCTCCTGGATCGCTCTTGCAGTTTGCACACCAAACCCGCTATAGTCCATCAAATGCAGGTCATTTATTCCTTTGTGTCCGTGCACTGTGTCTGGAAAAACAGCCCCCGTTCCGGAAACACTTTTTTTACCTTCTGGTCAATAACCGATCCTTTTTACATCACCTGCCGAAACAGAAAGTAGGGTACAGGCGACCGGTCGCATATCTTTTACATGGTCCCTATTTTTTTTTCTTGATTTCTGTCAAAACCGACTCAATCTGCTGTCGCCAGGGTGAATTCATTTGCAAAATAAAAACGGTTGAAGTATTTCCTTCGTAGAATTCAACCCTGCCTGACCCCTTCTCCCTGTTTACAATATGGTCTGCCGTGGCGCCATAGGCTGACTGGATAAGGTCAACTAGTTTTTCGAAAGAATTTAAGTCCGGTTGCTTCTTGATATACTCGCCTCCATCATATGTACCGGTGGAACTTTCTTCCGGTTTTACTGGAATGTATTCAAACGAATTTTTGTTGAAGACATAGCGGTTGGCACTACCATCCGCATATATGTAATTTTTTTCATACCAGGCATTAAGAATTGTCGTCGTACTTGAATTTTTTTTTCCTGTTGTACATCCATTGAATATGATGACCGGAAGCAGCAAGATGATAATAAACTTTTTCATGAGTAGTATTATGTTGATCCGGGAAAAATGCGTCAGCCGTCTTTATTGCTATGCGTCAGCCGTCTTTATTGCTGTCAAAGCTACAGGCAAGCTCAAGCCGAAAAATCTCCATTTCGTTAACGGTAGTGTATTTTACTCTACCGGCAAGCAAATGCCCTAAAATTTTAATGCCGGTCTTTCACGAACGGAGGGTTTTGTTTAACTAACGGTTTATTTTTCACTTTACCTGATATTTTCCGTGAGTGTAAAATGCAATCATCATTTTTTATCAGGATTATAGGAGTAACTTTAATGGCAACTACAACCTGATCAATTGCTATGTATCCAGCTTATTCTCCCAGGTGGCCGATCTTTCTCATTTCTTTATTATTATTTTTCTTTCAAACCTCACAGGCACAATTCGATGAAAAAGACTTTGTTCGCTATACTGTAAAAAATGGTTTGAGCGACAATTATATTACCAGTTTCCTGCAGGATGATCGGGGTTATATATGGATCGGAACGGATGCCGGTCTTAATCGTTTTGATGGACATTCCTTTAATAATTTCCAACAGGGCACACCTGGGCTGCCACTGGCTTCCAGTGGTATCAGGAACCTTAAAAAATTCGGACCACATCAACTGGGAATTATCACCCTTGGGGGATTCCAGCTGCTTAATACTAACAACTTCTCATTACGAAATTATTTCATCCCTGGCATCAGCTCTTTTAATCAATATCTTAATTCCGTATGGGATGTAGAGTTATCAGGTAATACCTACTTATTGTCGACGGCGGCTGGTGTGTACGAACTTGATACGGCGGGTACTATTCGTTTCCGGTATGATGCCTATAAACCTGAAGATGCGCGGTACAAACACATGAGGTACGGGAGAGATATATTTCCTTTGAATGAAAAGGACCGACTGATATACTTTGAAGAGCATGGCCTTGCTCATTATAACACAGCTACCCGTTCATTCCACCCGGTTCTTTTGTCAGAAAAAGAATGGGAGCCTTTTAATCATCCGGGTCGATTAGAAGGAGAGGCCTGGGCAGGTAAATATCAAATAAACCGTAATGAATTTCTATTTATTTACAGGTCTAAAGACAGTATGGTCTATTACAATCACCAGTTGAACAAACGATTTGCGGCTGGACTTCCATTGAGAACAGGAGCGGCGTTTAACTGGGAAAGTAAATTAGTCATGTTAAATGACAGCCTATTTGCCATAAATGACGCGGCAGATGGATTCTATATATTTCAACTGGACCGTAAGAATGGGAAGATACTGCAAGAACCTAAAAAATTCCTTCCCTCTTACAAGGTCAATTGCCTATTTATAGACAAAGATAATAGATTATGGGTTGGGACTTCCCGTGGTGTGCTGCAACAAAAATTAAATACACCTTTTTTAAACAGTTTTTCGTTTCCTTTTTCTCCTGCTGATACCCTTACAGGCGGATTCAGTAGTATCTACAGGCACAAAGACAAACTTTTCCTTAGCCGATTTTCTCGTCGCCACGGTTTGCTGATAGCGGATACAGCAACAATGAAAACGAAAAAACAAATATCATTTTACGGAAATGATAATATGTGGAATGAGATCCGGACCATTCAAATGTATCATCCTGATACATTATGGCTGGGAACCAATGGAGGTATATTATGGTTTGATACAAAAACAAATCATTATGGCAAAGTCACGGATGACAACAATCCTCAGCTATCAGAGTTTTCTGCAATATTAGCTCCTCCCACTCAGGATGGATACGCCTGGATCTCCAATTATTTAAGCGGTGCAGTAGCCCGTTATCATATTGCCACACGAACATTTACAATATTTACTTCTCAAACTCAACCAACCCTGCCATTTGACAGGGTAAAAAGTATTGTTTATGATTCATATGGTGATGTATGGATAGGAGGTCATTCCCTGGCGAGATGGAACACCCGGAAACAACTATTTGACACATTGATAAAAGTATATGGCGGGTTTAATAAGTTCAACGATGATATATTAACGATAAGCGCTGATGTCAACGGCTCACTTTGGCTGCACAACGCATTCAACGGCCTGCTGGAGTACAGGATAAAAAACAAAGAATTTATACCCTATACCATGAATGATGGCTTGCCAGCTATGGATCTCAGATCTTTTAGCCCGGTGATCAACAATATGCTTTGGATAGGATGTAACAATACATTAGTAAGATTTGATACCCGGACAAAAAAATCCATTGTCTTTAACCAGCAGGATGGCTTACCCGAGCACCGGCCTACAAGCCGGTGGATCTATTTTGATACCGCTAGCCGGTTTTTCTATCTGCTCTGTAATACCGAAGTAGTAAAATTCCCTTTACAATTGAGGGAACGGATTGACAAGATGAATGATTTGATGGTGCAGAAACTGGTGGTGAATAACAGGCATACATTCTTTCATCCCGCTGATGAACTCAGGCTGAAACCCGCTGAAAACAATCTTTCCCTTCATTTTACAATTATAGACTTTGAGCAAAGTGACAATTACGAGTTTGCCTATAAACTGAATGATTCCGACAACTGGATAAGCCTGGGACAACAACGAAATATAAATTTAACTGGTTTGTCATCAGGACATTATTCCATCCAGCTCCGGGCCAACAACAAAACCGGTATTCATACGCAGGGAGAATTTAAGTTTTCTATCGCCCCACCATTTTGGCAAACGAGTTGGTTCCTGATCAGCTGCAGCCTGCTGGTTGCCGGATCACTTTACTATTTATACCGTACCCGGATAAAGCAGATCAGGAAAAGGGCTAACATTGATAAACAACTTTCGCAGGCTGAGATGAAAGCTTTACATGCCCAGATGAACCCGCATTTCATTTTCAACAGCCTTAACAGCATCCGGGAAATGATCCTTAATAATGAGGATAAAGAAGCCTCTCACTTTTTGGGGAAATTTGCCCACCTGATACGAATGACACTGGATCAATCCGGTCAACCTTTTATATCATTACGAAATACAATGGATTACCTGACCCGCTATATAGAAATGGAACAGATACGGAATGCTCATTTCACCTTCCGGATACTTGCAGATGACGAACTGGACCTGGATGAAACAATTTTACCGCCTATGCTGATCCAGCCGTTTATTGAAAATGCGATCTGGCATGGAACGACGGGTGAACGTAAAAACATAAATATCAATATAGATTTCAAAAAATCCACGGATTCCGGTCCACGGGATTCTGCGAGTGGAGAAGATAACCAGCTGGTATGTATTATTGATGACAACGGTATCGGTATTGAGCAATCATTAAAAAATAAAAAAGAATCCGGCAACAATCATCACCCGGTTGGAATTACTAATATCAAGAACCGTATCCGGCTGTTGAACGAAAAGCACAACTTGCAAAGCAGCGTCACCATCCAGGATAAAAATGGGTTAAAAGGTTATACGGAAACAGGTACCTTAGTTATCTTACGATTACCACTGGAGACAACAGATAATGAATAAGATCAGGACCATATTGATCGATGACGAACCCAGGGGACTGACTTCCCTTCAAAAATTATTGGAAATAAACGCAAAAGAAGTGGAAGTCGTCGGTTGTTGCAGCAGTGCTGCAGAGGCAAAAGAAGCAATTTCCAGTTTACGACCGCAATTGGTTTTCTTGGATATTGCTATGCCGGAGCAGAGTGGGCTTGATTTGCTGAAAGATCTGGGTGAGATCAATTTCGAGGTCATTTTTGTTACAGCGCATAGCAATTATATGACGCAGGCCTTTCATTTTAGCGCCGTGGACTACTTATTAAAACCTGTAGATGATGAGTTGCTGGTGGAGGCTGTAAGAAGGGCCGGTAAAAGAATTGAAGAAAAAAACAGCGGTCAGCAGATAGAAACTTTCTTGCATAATATACAGCAAAAGGGAGGGGCACAAAAAATGAAACTATGCATCCCTTCGCTAAAAGGTTTCCAGGTGATCGGAATACAGGATATCATTTATTGCGAAGCCAGCAGCAACTATACCAATTTTCATTTTACCAATCGCCCTCTTATCTGCGCTTCTAAACCTATACATGAGTACGAGGGATTACTTTCCGACTGCAACTTTGTACGCATTCATAAATCATTTTTGGTCAACCTGGAACATATAAAAGAATATATCCGGGGTGAGGGAGGCAGTGTCATTCTTTCCAATGGTGATGAAGTAGAAGTGTCGAGGAGAAAAAAAGATATGCTGATGACAAGAATGAAAGAATACTATAAATTCTGATAATAATCCAATGGATATTATCAAGCGACCTGTTTCATCAGTAATTTTGTACGGTGAATGAATACCCCGTTGTCTTATTTGATGGCGTTTGCAATTTTTGCAACTATTGGGTAAATTTTGCCATTAAACATGATCGGAAAAAGAAACTGAGATTTGCCACTTTGCAGGGAGACACGGCCCAAGAATTGTTGTCAGAACATATGATCAATCCCACCACGCTTAGTTCAGTTGTGCTGGTTGATAGTGGAAAAGCATACACCCATTCTTCTGCGGCGCTCAGGATCTGCAAATATCTCAATGGAGGCTGGAAATTATTTTATGGATTGATGATCATTCCTAAATTTATCCGGGATGCCATCTATAAGTTTATTGCCCGTAACAGATATAAATGGTACGGGAAAAAAGACAGTTGTATGATACCTACTCCTGAGCAACGAGAAAGATTTTTGGATTGATACAGCAGCCATTCCGCTGCAGCGCATATCAGCTACTTATTTCACCTTTCATATAAAATACACACTTACCTGCCATCAACACCTTTCACCTTTTTGCTCACAATAGATCTCGCCTCCCCTGCTGGATAACTGCCTTGCTATCAATTTTTCTTTTCCCAATAGAACTCCAATAAAGAATCAATTATGAATGAGTGGATCCGGTCACTGTATCTTCATAAATACCTGCTATGGGCAACGACAAAATCAACTTCCTTTCCAGGAGCCGTAATAATTATTTTTTCCCCTGTTTATTGTTCATTTCGCTCTTCACTTGGTGAATTATAAAATCGCGGTAATGAAAGTTTAAACCTTACCGCAAGCAGGCGGATGGCAAAGATGATAAGAATACAAATAATGGTGGCAAGATCAGCATCTATTGGCAGGTTCCTGAGAAGAAAATAGACCAGCCCGCCAACGATACAGGCCAAGGCATAAATTTCTTTCCGGAACAATAAAGGAATATTGTTCAGCAACACGTCCCTCACCACGCCACCAAAACTGGCTGTGATCGTTCCGAGTGCGATACAAACCCCCATACTAAAATCCTTTGCGATCCCAAGTTTAATACCAATTACCGTAAATAATCCAAGCCCAAGCGCATCGAACAGGAACAAAGTAATAGTGAGGTGTTTCAAATATCTACCAAAAAACATTGTAACCAGGGCTGAAGAAAAAATAACGATCGTAGCCGTTGCATTGTTGAGCCAGCTGACTGGCAAATTACCGATCATTATATCCCGGAGTGTACCACCTCCTATCGCTGTGACAAATGCAAGTACGAGCACTCCAAAGGGATCTAATTTTTTCTCCATGGCAAGAAAAGCACCTGATACCGCAAAAGATAGGGTGCCTAGTATATCAATAATATAAAGAAAATTGCTGGGCATTTGGTATCAAAACAGGTCAAAAAAAATAAACAGGTAGAAAAAGCAGGTGATGGTGCTGGTGAGTGTTCATAAAAAAGTACCGACCCGCTATGAATTAAGTTCTGAAAATTCCAATAATGATGCTGCGTACGAAAACGATAAAAAGATATCAATTAATTTATACTATCACTCCCGCATCATCTCCCTAATCACTGCTTCTATTTCTTCTGCATTGGGTTTGCTGAAATAGTCGCCATCGCTACCATAGGCAGGACGATGGGCCTGACCCGTAATAGTTCTCGGGGCCACATCCAGGTATCGGTAGCCTCCTTGCTCCTCCATCACTTTATTAAACATATAGGCGGCTGCACCGCCAGGAACATCTTCATCGATAAATACAATACGATTTGTTTTTTTGAGAGAATTGAGGATGATATGATGAATATCAAAAGGCAACAAAGTTTGCACATCCACTATTTCACAACTTATACCCTGTGCTTCCAGCATCACCACCGCATCCTGGGCGATACGTAATGTAGAACCATAAGAAACAATGGTAACATCACTACCTGCTTTTATGACTTCTGGCACACCGAGTGGTACCGTAAAGTCTAATAGATTGGAGGGCAACTTTTCCTTCAACCGGTAACCATTCAGGCATTCGATCATCAATCCCGGATCATTGCTTCTCAATAATGTATTATACATACCCACTGCCTGCGTCATATTTCTTGGCACACATACATACATGCCCCGAAGCGCATTGATCGCCATTCCCATCGGCGAACCACTGTGCCAAATACCTTCCAGCCGATGACCCCTGGTACGTACGATCAAGGGGCAGCTTTGCTGGCCGGCTGTTCGATAATGAAGTGTGGCAACATCATCACTCAGCGGCTGTAAACCATATAATAAATAATCGAGGTATTGAATTTCTGCGATGGGTCTCAAGCCGCGCATCGCCAGCCCAATACCCTGTCCCATGATCGATAACTCCCTGATTCCTGTATCAAAGATTCGCTGGCTCCCATGTTTCTGCTGTAAGCCGCTGAACCCCTGATTCACATCTCCAATAAAACCAAGGTCTTCGCCGAATGCCACTACTTTTGGATTCGAAGAAAAGAGTGCATCAAAGAACCTGTTTAAAACTTCAAATCCATTCAGCAACGGTGCATCACCTGTAAAAACCGGTTTTACCTCCCTTACTTTCAATGCACCCGCCGGTCCCTCATTATAAAGATGAGTATTATACAATTTTTTATTTTCCGACAACAGCTCATTATAATAACCTCTAGCCCCGTTCCCGACCTCAGCCGTTCCTGCCAGGTCAAGTGCCGCATGTAAAGTTTTTAAAACATCCCTGCGTAAAGGATCCCGGCTGGCTGATAATTCGTTAGCCTTTTTTTGCAAAATAACGGTATGCTGCGGTAAATCATTGGCCATAGCCTGGAGCAGGTCTGCGGCTTTGGCTACCTGGACCTTTATAGGGGCCATAAACTTTTCCCAGGCAGCTTTCCTGCTTTCCCGTACATGTTCTTTTGCTTTTTCTGAGATCTCGTCCAACTCGTCAACACCTGCCAGTGAATTTTCGATGATCCATTCTTTCATCTTCCTGAGACCATCCCACTCTCTTTCCCAATCAAGTCTTTCTGGTGATTTATATCTTTCGTGGCTTCCGGAAGTAGAATGTCCTTGTGGTTGGGTCATTTCTTCAACATGAAAAAGAACAGGTGTATGTGTTTCTCTTGCCTGTCTGATTCCTTCTTCGAAAACTTCGCACATGCTGGCATAATCCCAGCCTTTTACCTGGTATATATTAATCCCGTTGGTTTCTTCTTTTTTTTGCATCCCGCTCAGCACCAATGAAACAGAACCCTTAATTGTCTGATACTTTTTGGGCACTGATATTCCATAACCATCATCCCATACAAAAACAGCCAGTGGTATCTGCAAGACCCCAGCAGCATTGATGGTTTCCCAAAAATGTCCCTCGCTGGTAGAAGCGTCTCCAATTGTAGCAAAGCAAACTTCGTTGCCATTATTGGAAAGATTACCGAACGAATGGAGCTGCCCAATATTGCGGAATGCTTTGGAGGCATAGGCTAATCCCAATGCTCGTGGCATTTGCCCTGCAGTAGGTGCTATATCTGATGAAATATTTTTAAGTTCAGACAGATTAAGCCATTCACCTTTTTCATCGACCATCTTCGTTGCAAAATGGCAATTCATCTGGCGCCCAGCGCTGAATGGCTCGTTGTTTATATCAGGGTCGGCATATAATTGCGCAAATACCTGTTCAGGTGTGCTGAGACCGGCCGCGAACATGAATGTCTGATCACGATAATAGCCACTGCGAAAATCACCGGGCTGAAATACTTTTGCCATGGCTACTTGCGCCACTTCTTTACCATCTCCAAAAATTCCAAATTTGGCCTTACCACCCAATACCTCCTTTCGGCCTAACAAACTGGTTTCCCGGCTTATGCATACCGTCCGATAGTCATTCAGGACTGCTTCCCTGAATTTATCAAATGATAATTTTTCTGCATCGGCCAACATCGCCTGGGTTGATTCCATGCAGCAAAAATAGGAAGATTGACCTCACCCTCAGCTCCGCTCCGATTCCTGGAGTGTAGAGAAGGAAAAAAAACTTATAACTGCCTGCAACCCATTTATGTGATGTGCCATCTTTTGTCTAAATTTGGAGTTTCAAATAGGGAAATATGAAGCGATCGTTTATCCTTTTTAGTCTTCTTTCAGGGTTTCTTTTTGCGGGGGCACAGTCTGTCCTACCTACTGAAGAAGTGCTGAAATTGAAACAAACGGAACATGATTTTTCTCTTATCCCCCAGGGTAAACCTGTGTACTATACATTTGAGATCGTTAATACAGGCAAAACAGCCGTAAAACTTGACGATGTTCATGCAAGTTGCGGTTGTACTACTCCTGAATGGGATCGTGACCCGATCGCCCCTGGAGCTACAGGAAAGATCAAAGTGGGTTACAATGCTGCCGTGGAAGGGTTTTTTGAAAAGTCAATTACCATTGCTTATAACACTAATCAAAATAAACAAATCAAGATCAAAGGCACAGTTTGGAAAGTTCCTGATGGATCCGCCCCGGTTAATGCCTCTGTAGATTTCTTAAAAAAACAAACCTTTTAAAATTTGTAAACCATGAGAAAGACTTTATTATTAGCGACTGCTTTTATGTTCAGTATTGCGGTAATGGCACAACCAAAAGCTGAAGATGTTGCTAAATTCAATTCAGAGAAGCATGATTTCGGAAAAATTATTGCCGGAACTCCAGTGACTTATTCATTCGAGATCAAGAATATCGGTGACAAACCCCTTGTTGTAGAAAATAGCTGGGCCAGTTGCGGATGCACTACTCCTGAAAAAATAGTTGATCCGATCATGCCGGGTAAATCGGCTATGCTTAAAGTTCAATACAATGCAGCTGCTGCAGCTCCATTTACGAAAGATGTGTATGTTCAATTTGCAGGTATTGGTCAGCCAAAAACTTTACAAATTACGGGTGAAGTACTGACTCCTGAAGCGTATGAACTATGGGTAAAAGAGAAAGAAAAAAATAAAGAGAAAGGAAAAACAACCAAGACAAAACAAGACAATAAGTAATTATTACTTGCTTTAACCACCTCCTTTACCCTCCCTATAAAAAAGGGAGGGTTTTTTTATATTGACACCGAATGAATTTTAGATTTTACTATGAAACAACAACTGCTGAACACCTGGCAGGTTCATAATAGAATGAACTACCTGCTGATTGACAACATTACCGATACGGGTATGCAGCAATCATTACATACAAGGGGCAGCCGTACCATCTATCAGCAATGGGTCCATATACACAATGTCCGTATGCAATGGCTGCAAGCCTGCGCCGAGGACATTTCTAGAAAATATAAAGTGCTGGACAAAGAGGCAGCTTTCAACCGTTCACTATTGAGGAAAGCATTAGCGAATTCTGCCACTGGAATAGAAGAATTATTGTCCAACTGCTGGGATTCGGGCGGCAACGTGAAGGGATTTAAAAAAGGGGTGATTCCGCTGCTAGGCTATTTTATCTCGCATGAATCTCATCACCGGGGAAGTATACTGGTAACAATAAAGCAAACTGGGGAAAAAATCCCCGACACCGTTAAATGGGGACTTTGGGAATGGGGAAAATAAGCTGCATTAACTGTTTAAACCTTCTCTTCCTAAAAACTGAGGCCTTAAGATTTCTGGTGTTTTAATAAATTTCTCCACATTTTTAACGCGACTGATCGTTTCCCGTTTTATGTCTTTCTTCCTCGCCTGTTCTGGCATGAATCTTTCTATCTGTTAGAAAATCAACGGTTATGACAAATCCCATGGGCAGCGAAACGAAGCCCGCCATTTTGCAGGACAATAAGGTGACTATGAATTCTTTTCTCAAGGACTCATATAGCCACGCAAAAAAGCAATTGGAAGGTAGCGTAACCTTTTTACAGGACGGGGTATTCTTTATCAAAGAGGAAATATCAAACATATATGATAAAACAGGGCAATACCTGAACAAAATGGTCTTACCTGTCAATAATTTTTTAAAGGATCTCACACAAATTGACAGCGAACTACAGCAGGAAGTAAGCAAAGAATCGGCACACTTGATGTACCTCGATGGTCATATGGTGCCGGTGGAACAGGCACTGGCCCGCCCAATGGAAGAAAACTATTAATCCTAGTCTTTTGATTTCATATACCGGTTGAAAACGGATGACTGTTGCACGTATTTTATAATAGCCGCCTGGAACTCTTCGTTCTGTTTAGCCGGCCCATTCTGTGAAGTAAAATAGATCGTATAAAATTTATTATTTCTGAAGTTAAAATCAGGATGGGTTACATCTTTTTTAGAGATAATTATGGCAAAAAGTTTTGATTTAGCCTTTACCTTATCATCTCCTGTTGTTCCAGTCTTAGCATAATAATAATAGGGTGATCCATCTCTTAGCAGGGCACCCAACCGGCTGGCAGTTCCACCAAACAAAACCTGCTGCAATCCTTTAAACACTTTTTCCCTGATCAACGATTGATAGTTACGATAGGTAACACTATTATCAACTTCAAAAGCATTAAACTCTGGCTCCTGTGCAGTAGGATTCAGCGTTAGTGAATAATTGCGGTTCTGGCTGATCATCTTGCCAAAAGCATCCACCATCTTAACTGGCGGCACCATTACCTGGCTACTGCCCTTTACATGTCCGCGGAACGATGACATAAACACTTCGTTAGGCTTGCCATTATCCATACCTGATCCTTTCTGATCAAAAAGGGCATATTCTGGTAATATGAAGCCGGACTTTTTCCAGGCTTCCTGGAAAAGTAAAGAATCGTAAGTAGAAGGGAATTTATCAAATCCTTTTCCGTTTCTAAAAGTATAAATGCCATAATTATTGAATAATCCCAACGAAACGAAAGAGCTATCCGAGCCAAAATTGGCTTTACCATTCACATAACCCGGCCAGTTTTCAAATCCATTGAGCCAATACTGTTTTCCCTGGTAGCTAAAATAAGGCCAGTGGAAATTCGTCTCCGCCCGACCGGATATCAACGCCGATCGGGGGTTTTGTGTGGCGAAATGGTTGACCAGCAGATCCCGGAGACCTTGTTTGGAATAGGAACCAAGAAGTAAGAGATTGGAATGATAATAATTGTCGGAATACCGGAGGTAGTCTACGACGGAGGCGATGCGGCCGTTATTTTTTTCGAAATCATAGGCTGCTACCTTTTCACCACCAAAAAATTGCTGTTTTTGGGAAAAGCCCTCGGCCGCAAAAGCATCCCAATCAAGGTTCAGTTGTGAAGCAATTGCGGTAAACACAATAGGTTTCAATGTAGACCCTGGGCCAGGGGTCATTCGCAGCAAATTGATATTGCCAATCTGCTTGCGTAATAGTGACTGTGATACAAAACCATTATCTCCCCTTATCACTTTATTAAATGCCGCTTTGTCATTGGGATCCGGTCGGCTTACCTCTTTGATAAAATCCGTCATGGCTACCAAGCGTCCATTACCATCAGCAATACAAATGCCGTACTCAGCTCCTTTCTTGTAAGCCGTATCTTTCGTTACCATTTTCCGGATCTTTGCCGACAAAGAATCCATTAACAGCGCATCCAAAGAAATAAATGCATTTCTTTTTGTGTGACCTCTTGTTGTATAGGCCGATGAAACGCTTTCTGCAAAGTTTCGTGCCCATATAAAATCATTACCCATCGGGTACACATAAAAGCGGCTGCCATTCACATAATAGTTTTTCATAAATGCCTCCGGCTGTATCACAAGAAGTTTATTACCCCCTGCTGGATCCGTTATGCGGATTTTATCAGGATTCCGGAGCAACAGGGTATCATTATTACCCAATGTGACCGCACCATCCGTATTTCTAACTTCCAGGGAAGATGCGGAGCGGTTTATCAGACAAAGCTGATCAAATAATCCGGCCTCACCGGGGAAGTTTTTATCAAACGATTTTTTAAACGTAAACTGCAACCCAGGAGTAAGCATAACGGTTGGTGCAAGGGTATAACTGCTAATCTGTTTGCTGATCACGGAGCCATCATTCTCATTCCATAAAGTGATCGTATGATTTGTGGTGTCGCTAAATACATCTCCGGTCCAGAACTGTTGTAAATGCGGTGGCGGTTCAATACGGAAATAATTATCATTGACAGCCAGTTGTGGTCTTCCTGAATAAAGGTCCAGAAATAACATCCTGCTTTGGTCAAGATGACGGGAGAAATTGCTTCGGGTATATAATTCAATTTCCCTGTAAAAAAATTTACCCGCATCGTCCATCAACCCGGCCGCCAGCAGTTTCCGAACCGAGTCAGCGAATAAGCGGTCTTTCCTGGATACCGATAATCTACGGGTTGCTCTGGAAGAATCGAAATAATCAAATAAGGGCTGCAACCGGAGTTCAATATAGGAATCCATATCTTTTGCCATATCAGATACGCCAAATTCTTTATCCTTGTTAAAGACAGGCTTTACCAGGAATAACAATAAGCCCAATCCTGCAAATACAGTAGCACCAGGTATCAATTTTTTCCGGTTAGGGTACTGTTCCAGCGGAATATTCCTAAACAACAATACCACAGCAACGATCAGTATTGAGGGGAACAAAATAGACTGCTTACTAAGAATACTTCCAAAGGGCAGGTCCTGCCCAAAGAAAATATAACGACCGGTTGCGGCCAGTATCACCAACAAGGCAGTTATTAATAAATAATTTAGCAGAGAAAACCCTGCCGTGATAGTGGGATAATTAGTATTGATCCGGTTGGTAAAGTCGGGATAGAGTTTATAAAATGAAGCCAGCAATGTCGTTGGCACTAAGAGCAATAATACAAATAAAAGAACCGACCATTTGCCATGTTCAGCGATAAAGAAACGGCTGGCCACAAGGTCAGTTGCCTGTGCATTATACTTAGCTCCTTTATTCTGGGGGGCATGTGGCAATAAGTTAAAGCCAGCTAAATTAACAGCAGGATTATTTTTCTCGTAAATAAAAGTATTAATGAACCATTGGTTTTGAGCCGCCCTGATAACGGGTTCATATGTTTTTCCATTCGAATAGGCTATTTCGATGGCCTGGTCAACCGGCATCGTCATCACATCAATGCGATACTTAGTCATTGCGGCTTTTTCAAGTATCCGTTCCTTGGGAAAAAAGAATAAGGCAATAAGAAACAGGAACACAGCAGATGCCCAACCTGTCAGCATTCTTTTTCTCCAAGCTGATTGATTCAGCAGGCGAACAAGCGTATAGGAGATGGCAATAGCGAAAAGAACATAGCCGGTGATATAGAGCCAGGGAGGTAATTCGAGCAAATATTTGAAAACATGCGGCGCATATACCAGGTTAATGATAAAACCGAGCATATACAAGCAACCAAATAAACCAAACAGCCTTGCATTCCTTTTACTTCCGGCAGATAAACCGGCGATAGCATAATTGATACAAAGGAAGGCCTCGTTAAATAAAAGGAAATTCAGGAAGATGATGGCAAACCCGATATCCACGAATAAAAATAAGGCTAGTAAGCTGACCGATAACAAAACTTTGACCGGGTTATTGATAATAATATCTGCTGATCGGCCGGTACTGACACCCCACCAGCTTTTCTCTGCGGAAGTTACCAGAGGAGAATGTTTATAAGAAATATAAATGAAAATAAAGTAGACCAGTACCAGGCCGATAGCCAGGTGACGACAAGCAGTTGCATCAAAATCATTGATGGCAGCATACCCGCCAGCCATCAATATTATCAATACCCAAGAGATAAAGAATGTTGCTCTTTCTCCTATTTTTTTCAAAAAAGCTACCTTAACAAAAGCATTTGCAATTCTTTCTTCCTTTATAATATCTCCCTTATTAAAAACAGGAGTATAGGATTGATTGAATAAGCCTGCTATCCGCCTCCGGGAACTTCTGTATAAAAACTGCAGTAAACTAAATCCAAAAATAACAGCCAGTAAAACTGTGGTGGCGATAATTATTCCAAAATTCCAGAAACTATATAGTTGTTGCTGGGAAGGTAGGTCCAACCCTTCATAAGGCGGGAAGCTCTTATACCGCCAGTATAAAAAGTAACGCGTCGTAAGCAATACCATCGTGACACAGGCCAATAACTGCCAAATCCAGCTGAGTTTGTTAGCAGGTTTTAACCATGAACTGGAAAAGACCATCACAAAAAAGAACAGCAGTGAACCGAAAAGTAATAACTGCCAGGTATTGGCAGATAAATTTCTGCTGCCAAAACTCCAGTTAAAAGAATTTTGGATAGTGAACACCCAGTCAAAATTGGAAGATTTGGCAGGTAAAATCAACTGATTAGTTGACGAAATGAGGGGCGCCGGGTTTCCATTCATAAACCGGGACTTCAGTTCCAAAGGAGCATTGGCCTTATCTTTCTGATAACTTAATAATACCGGGGAAAAATCAATGGTGTTGTCACCATGGAATGGGGCGAACAAAAAACCTTCACCAAATACAGCGGGCATATGTTGCAAATCCCGGGCATCAGCAACGAGGAATTTACTAATCCTGTGTCGGGTCCAGGCATCCCCATACTTTGTGTTTGTTAAAAGCTCAGGGTCTTTCTCTTCAGTCAGGGGATATGATACGGGATAACGATTGATAAGGGCAAAACTGTCGGCGCCGAGATAGTTGATGCGGAACTGGTTGCGGTTATTATCTAAGAAACCAATTCCCCAGGCAATGGTACTTTTGTTGGGAATAGCCGCCTGGAATGAAACACCCGACGGCTTGATGCTAGCTTCGTCGTGTTTCACTGCAGTGACGTACTGAAATAAGCGACCGGATATAAAAAATTTCATGGCTCCCACCCCGTTCGAGTTCTGACTGACATTATCTCTTAGCAATAAAATATTTTTAAGCGAAAGAACCAGCTTTTCGTGGGTATACCATGGCGTATTAATAAAAGCGATCTCATCCTTAAAAACATTCCAGCCGGGCAATCCTTTCTTGATTATCTTTTTTGTACGGGAAACCAGGTTATTATTGACTCTCAACTCAAAACTGGTATCAGAGACAGCCTTCAGGTTAACTGTCATAGAGTCTACCCGGAATGAAAGGGAATGATTGGTTGCTGCGTAATTCGCCGACAATAATTTATACGCACCACCTGCTGATGCATAAAAGGGTTCCTCGGAATAAGCAGATGTCACATTCAAGTTATCGTTCTTTCTACTCAGTACGAACCGGCTAAATGAATTCCCCTTAAAATTAACTGTGTCCGTTCTCCCCAGTTCGATACTGCGGGCTACCGAAAAGCCATCATGCCGGATAAAATGATGGTCAAGGTTACTAAAGGTTCTCAGTTGGAGAGGTGCATGAATATTGAAATATAAAAATGAAAAACACGCGAGGCAAATCAACAGGAACACAAGAGGAAATCTTCTTTGCTGGTAACCATTCTTTACAAAACTCTTATAATACAATAAACCATACAGCAACAGGAGAGCAATGGTGAATGCATACAAAAAAGTGAAACTTGTCAGGAATTTCAACATGTAACGGATTATTGATTGTTCAGGTTCGTTTCATCAAAGACAGGATAAGACAGCTTGTGCAAGTCAGCTTTGCTTAACGCCATTTTGATAACCAATGCCCTGCTGCCGAATTCGGTATTCAGTTTTTTTAATAAAGAAGCATCAGGGCCATTGCCATTTGAAAACCCTTTTATCCGCTCCACCATCTTACCGCCTATTGCCAGGTCATTGACCCGCAGGTACAAGTACTCGATGTACAATAAAGAGAGAGAGACGAGCAGGTCCAATAGTTTTTCCCTGTCTTTTTCACTGATCCTGGCAGGGTTGTTCTTATTAGTGTCCGTAATTAACAGTATGGGTTTAAGAAATTTTTCATACGCATAAGCTGCTACTGAATGTTCCGTACTCAGGACGCCTTGCATAGCAGATGTTTCACCGGTTGACTTATCGTAACCCGGGTAATTTTTGACCTTATAGGCTTTCAGAATACCATGTTTCAGTGAATCATATTCATGCTGTATACCGTTGTATTCTTTTATCACCCGGTTCAATCCTTCATTCTCTTTGGATAGCTTGAGTAACTCTTCCTTTAAATCATTGATCTTATTTTCCAAAGATTGTAGTGTTGCTTTTCCTTTCTTGTCTTTAGTTATGGTAGTTATCCCGTTGGCGTCAGTTGCTTGCCGCAGTTTAGCTTGCTCATTCAGCCCGGCAAATGTTCGGATGACCGATCGATGGTGGCGGTAAAACATATACATAATAATAACCAACAAGAAAATAATGGCGAATAGCCCCGCCAGGATATACTGGTTGGCAAGATCAAACTCTTCCACCGGCTCTTTTACAATTTGCCGTAATGGGTTAGCAATATTGTATTGTGTGATCAGGGAATCAAGTTCGGATCTAAGAATAACAGGGTTTCTTGTGTTTTTATCCTGTAGATTCAACGTATCAACAATACGGATATGCTTGGTATCCAACTTATGGGCAGGTTGCCCGTCAAGCCCGGGAGATTGGGCAATAATCGCCGCAGACAACGCCAACAGCAACACCGAGCAATAGATTTTATAATGCATATTCATAGTTAATAGTTAGAAATGGAAGAACTGGAGGATACCTTGTTTTTTCCTTATCTTTTTTTTAATTCCTGACTGTTTCTCCTTCACTACATCATTATAAACTGTATCTATCGAAGCCAGTTCACCTGAATAGGCAGGAAACATGGAAATCGCCTTCATATCCTGGATGGGAGAATACGTCTCTGTCACCGATGTCAGAATGCTGTATAGTGACCGGACATCCTTTACCCGTTGGTTCTCCATCATGCGCAAATAAATATTATCCCGGGTAAAATAGATGTCGACTGTCTTATTCTTGAATGGCTTTAACTCGTGATGATTCCGTCTTACGATGGACGCATTATACAGGATATCATTACCGGGTTCGATCTTGATGCCCCTATAGAGGTACATATTATTGTTCAATACATCATTGTTCTTTGATAATCCCTCCTTCTTATCAATCGGGATACCTGTAAAATCAGTGATCTTATAGGCCCCGCTGAATGCTCCATGTATGGCGACATTCTTATTATTCAATACTCTGCCAGGAGGAACTGTATTGATTTTAACAGCTGTACCCAGCAGGTACTCCAGCTCCTTTTGTAATTTGACTTTCAACTCATCAAAATAAAAAGCACGGCCACTCAACATCACGGATTTTATTCTTTTCTTAATATCTCTCGTCATTACATCCCTGATGCTGGCAATAATGGAATGGACAATGCAATCTGTCGCTTTATGAATAAGACCTGTTACTTCATCGTCCCATCTTATGCTTCTATCCTTGAGTATCACTTCGGCATACTGCAACAAGGTAGACTGGTCCTTATAGAGGTTGCCGATCGTTCTTTCCGTACTCAGGGAATTTTCTGCTAACAGTGCAAATTCAGTGATTCCAATAGCCTGTCCAGACGACCCGGAGGCCAGGTTATTGAATTTCTTTTTCTGCTCTTCCATTAACTGGATAAAATTCAGCACATCGGTTGTCAGGTTCTGGTCGAGGATATGGCGATTGATAAAATCTCTTACTGATATATCATTGTTGCCGGGGATAGCTTTCAATACCAGGGTTAGGAAATCCTCTGCAAATCCATACAACAAAACATTACCAGCGCCGGCAAAACCAGTCCTGAAAAAGCTGGAATAATTCTCATTATCATCGGCCAGCACCATAGAAATATCTGTAGTCCCTTTTCCACAGTCGATCACTAAAGCAATATCCCCGTTTGACAAATTCACTTCATCAGCATGGGTTTGCTGGTAACCCATGAATGCCGCATCACTTTCGGAGATTGTTTCATATTCAATATATAAGGCATCGTCTGCCAATCCGAGTGATGATAACAGCTTACCGGTTTGGCTTCTCAATTCATTTAGCATTTCAAATACATCATGCTGGGTATAAATATTAGGTACCAGCAATGTAACGATGATCCCGCCCTGCTGAAAAGATGGCTTAGTATTTATCATCAGTCTTAATAGTCGCAATAATACCGCACAGATGAGCTCTTTTTTATGAGAACGAATACTATAATCTTCTGTATAATTTCCCATCGATAGCTGCAATCCTTTTTCTATCCCAAGTTTTAAATTTGGTATTATCTCAAAATCATCGCGGAAAGAAACCTGCGTGGCGGCCACTTCCTGGCGGGTAATAAACAACCGGATCTCATCATCGGCGAGGTTATTGCCAAAATTGAAAGGAAAGGTTTGCCGGGCTTCCCTGTTGATCTTTTTTTTCACCGCATAAAATGAACGGTATAGCATTGGCTGACCGGCCTCATGATTCAGAAAATCTTCCCTCCTCCAGTTTTTAGAAGGATCAGTCATGTTTAACTGGCTGACGATATTCTCGAGGATATCATATTGCACGATGGCAGATTGAGGGCCGCAATTCTTATACCCAATCTGGCTGGCCTCGCTGCCAAAATCGATGACGACCCGTTGGCAATTTTTGGAGCGAACAATCGTGAACTGGAGTTCTCCTGAATATGTCTCGTCCTCGCTATGCTGTAAAGTCACTTTCAAATTGAAAGGAACCTGTTCTACTTTGTATTTATAAAAACCGACGGATACTCTTTTCTGGTCCATGGAATAATCCAGGCGCAGTCCCATTTCTTCATCATAAAAAGATTCCACTACAAACGCCCCGTTCTTCCTGATCAACAATTCAAAATCATCGCCAGTCTTTCTCAATGAAATATGACATTCACGGAGCGGGATGTCCTGCCTGTCAGAAGGTGCCATCTGGTTGAGTACGATCTTTCCCGGGTCCTCTATCGTTAACAAAGGTGTCAGCACCCTGTCCTCAGCGTGAACAACAAAGTTGAAATCTGTCTCCCGCAGGGTTTTGCCGGACTGTTCCAATCTTGCAACAAAAAACCTGTCGCTACGGATAAGAACGGGAAGATAGTAGAGCGCCATGGTAGAGGAAGGTTTAATGATTAATAATAAATTTCAAAAACAGTGATCTTACTCACGGCAAAACCACCTGTCATTATAATTACCTGAACTATTCTTTGTTGTTGATGAATAACAAAAATTAAAAGCCTTCGCCCTGATGGTCAGAAAAGAGGCAGAAAGGCTATCACCCTTGTACCTTGTTTCCAGTTGGCGTTTTACTGATTTATCATACCGGATAGCACTGAACTGCAAGGTATCCGCACTGCTTTCTTTCTTTTTTTTCCAAACTGAAATTTTTACAATGGCATTGTCAAGGTTTACTCCGGTTGTATTATCGATAGAAACAGCCACATTAAACAATCGGGAGCCAGCATTGCTTGTTTCTTTCTCAGCAGTTATTTGCAGCAAGATCCTGTCTGGCCAGGTATTCCGCAAGCGCAAATTGTTCCGGGTATGTTTGTCAACCACTATACTTCTTAGTGTTTCGATCGCTGCTACCAGTGAATCAACGTTCATAAAAGGAACATTAGCTGGTCTTGCAGCACTGCTTACTAATGGTTCCGCTTTTTTCCACTTTATTTTTGTAAAATTAACAATGAGGAAGACCCCTGCTGCAGCACAGGTGATGTATAAGAATTTTTTTAACCTGTGTTTTCTGCAGGCACGATGACCGTGATTGAGAGTGACCACGCTATTACCCACCGCAAATTTTTCTTTCTTGACAATGGCGGGTACCAGCTTCCTGAATGCAGCATAGGTAAGCCATTCATTGCTGCTGTACTGCCATATCCTGATCGTGGCAGGCTGGGCGGTGATTGCAATTAAATTTTCTAACTCCTCCTGCGATTGTACTTCTTTCACCCCATTCGTTCCATTGGTAAACAGAAATTTAGTCATTTCCGTGTGGTGTAACCAGTGTTATACTTGTTGGTTAAGTGTAGAGAAACGTCGAATAGGCTTTTTATTTATTGAAATGAAGTGAAAAATTACGGAGGAGAAGGTTCATTGCAATTACCCCGGGAACGTTACAACAATACTTTATGAAATAGAAATAAAAAATCACCAATTCCAACTATATCAACAAATATTTGGCTTTGCTGGTATACTAAAACCAGGAAAATTGAGTTACCCTGTCATTCTTATCGTTGAAGCTATTGGCGCCCGTCCACTGTCCAGTGAAAATCCTTTTGTACAGCCGGTAGTTTTCTCCAGTCAAGCGCCTTGCTGATAAGCTTGTATTCTTTTCCCGCTTTTATGTACGGTAGAATCAAAACACTGTCTGCTTGCTGGTAAGTAAAGGGAAGAGTTGTTTTGCGAAATTGATAATCGGTTAAGATGAATGCAGTTTCGCTTTTATTATAGCTAAGCTTAAAATCCTGCATCTCCTCTTCCTGGTCCTGGAAGATGATATATCCCATCTTATGTATAAAAAAACGTTTGACCGGGGATTCGTCTGCACCCAGCGTATCCGACCCGGCGATCACCTGCCTGACTTCATAAGCGCCATGCAGGTAGGGCCTTTTCGCCAGGTCATCGTTGAAATTATTTGATTTTATAAATGGATAAAATGCCTCCAGGAATATAACACCCATGATCAGCCATGTTGCAAAAGCTGCTAAAAATGATTTGCGGGTGACTACTACTTCCTCCGGTATGAACCGGATAGGATTCGCTGTGCGCAGCAACAATTGTTTAAGCTTGTCGAAATAGGGAAGTGATAAATAAAGGGTGAGATATACTAAAAACAGGGAGTAGAGTTTTACAGAAATATCAAATCCGAAATTAATAGCTGCTACATTCAGCAGCGTGCCCAGTGTCACCAGCAGACCCACTAGCCTGGTGCGTTTGATGAACAGCAAAAGTGCCGCCAATACTTCCACTGATCCAAGAAAAAAATTATAGAACCAGGATGTTCCCATCGAACTCCAGAACAAAAGACTTTTGCTCACTTCGCCGATCGGGGTATACAATGTATTGGGCTCGGGTAAATAAAACTGGCTCTTAAAAATTTTACCCAGCCCATATTTCAATAATTGCAAAGCCAGGTAGTAAAGGCAAAGCTGGTAAATAAATGCAATTATTTTCCCCCGGGACTGTGGCCATTTTTTTATCCGTAGCAGCACTATGCTGATAAGGGCTGCTACGATGAAAAGCAACACAACAAGTATATACATCGACGTGCTATCCGAATAAACACGGGTTGTAGCCAGGATCTTTCCAAATATGTGTTGTGAAACAAAACCGATCAGCCGGCCAAAAATAAAGTCTGTCACCGGCGATTGAACCTTTGTAAGATGGAAGGGGAATGGGATAAATACTATCAAAAGCACAACAAGAAAAGAAGCTGTATCGTGAAAAAAACTTCTTTTCATGCAGCAGTTTATTTAACCGGCCGGAACCCTGCCTTTATTGTAAACGTGTTTGATGAAACTTCCATGTCAACCAACCGCCAAGCAGGGAAAGTAGCAATATCGCTCCCAGCATTAAAGCCAGTTGACTATCAAAAGGCGAATTATTATTATCGTCGTTGATTGTGATAACCGGAACCAGGTTTAGTTTTTTGTCCACCGGTGCAGTCTCTCTGGTTTTGCTATTATCATATCCTACAAATACAATCTTACTCACCGGGTTAACATAGTAGCCCAATGTTTGCAAAGAAGATTTAATACTATCCAGTGAGTGTCCCTTGCTAAGCAATGGATCATTATACAATGTATCTTTTCCAACTCTAAAAAGCCTGGCAGAATCCATTGGCTGAGAAGCGAGTCGCCGGTATTCCCTAACTACGATCACAGACACCGTATCGGAAACATAAATGACACTATCTAATTGGTAACTTTTAACATTGGTGGGAATGGGTAATCCAAAATTGGAATCGTCGCTGTCAAACAAATCATTCCCCAGGACAATGTTGAAATTCTTCAACTTACCACTATGACTTTCGAAAGCTATTTCTTTTGTTTGGGCGACCAGGCTAGAGCTCATGAGACTGAGCGTTACAATAAATAGGAGACGCATGGCTGGATAGGTTTTAGTTGCAATACTAAAGGTATAGAAGTTTTTCATTGATCCGTTTATGGGGCCATTCCACAAAGTGGAAGTGTCCCGGACTTAACACCTATTTATCGTATAAGACTCACCGTACCCTTCAGATCCTGTAACCCTTCTTTAAATTGTATCAGGTATACAAAAGTGCCAGAGGATTGGGGCAACCCTTTATAAGTCCCGTTCCAGTTTACTTCCGCCCCAGAGGTTTGATATACTATTTCGCCGTTACGATTGAATACACTCACGGTGGCTCCTAATAAGGGATCGAGATAGGGTATCCTCCAACTGTCGTTCTTCCCGTCATTGTTAGGAGTAAACGCTGTCGGCACAAAAATCCCTGTTATCACTTTTACTAATACCCTGTCTTCATTAGTACAACCTTCCTGCGAAACAGCTGACAACAAGTAGTCGACGTCCCTATCGGGTGCAACAGTGGGATTCAGTATCGTAGTGCTGCTTAAAAAATCCGGTGGAGACCAGGCAAAAACAAGATTTGTTCCGGCTGCTGTGGCAGCCAGGGTGGCATTTACACCTGCTATCAAAACCCTGTCCGGTCCTGCACTGATGGCCGGTTTTGGATGGACAGTGATCGTCAGCACATTCGACCCGATACGACAGACGAGTAGACCTCCGTTACCAGCTTCATTGGCCGTAAGCCGGTACCAATAATTGCCGGAGGATGTAGATTGCCTTGTATAAGAAAGCGCATTAGCGCCGGGAATATCTTTCCATATTTTTCCTGAATCGGTGCTAACCTGCCATTGCAGTACTGGCGACAAAAAGCCAGGCGATACATTTCCTGTAAAAACATAATCCAACTGATCGGCAACACAAACTTTTATCGTATTGCTATTAGCCTGTATGGCCGTGCTAATTACAGGTCCGCATGGACGAAATGTAATATCATCCAGGGCCAGATCATTACCTAGGCCACCGGGTGCATTATTGGTCATACGCAAGATGATGGTGGGATTACCAACTGTGGTAGTAAAAAAGAAACCATATTGTTTCCATACTGGCTGAGGGGTGGCCGTCATACTACCCGTATTGAACTGGTTTAATAGCACACCAGCTGGTGTTTCTATTTTAAAAGTGATGTCAGGTTCTATTCCACTAGGTGAAATCAGCACATTCATTATCCAGGCCGAAAACTCATAGGTAGTATTGGGGCAAAGATTTGTCAGCGTAGCTACAAAAAAATCGGATGGCTGAACAGACGCATTGACCAGCATAAAATTTCCATTACCAGTATGGTCTGCATTGACGGTATGCCAGGAGTTATTAAAACAACCCGAAGTGGATTTAGTAATAGTATAAAACCCGTCGTTAGGACAGGTTGCTGCGGTGTACGTGTAGGATCCCGGCGGTACAATGCTAGGATCACCACTTGCATCTATGCCAAAAGTAATATTGACAACAGGGTCGCCAAGGCTGCCTGTACATAACTGTGCAGGTGTATATAATGAACTAAAAATGACACCGGTCAACAACAGTAACCGTTTGAAATTACAACTACAGGAGATTTGATACACGGACTGGCGTGATTTGTTTGGGCTAAATTAACTTATTTAAAACTGTCGCTGGCTTTTCCCTAATGACCTCGCTATCGTTGTGAAAAACCCAAAGCACACACCTGTTTATTGCTCGATCCAAAGCACGGAATTGCCGTCACTCTCTTCCCAAAGCTTGTTACCCGGATCCTTTATCCAGTTACCATCTACTATGAATTTATACAAGTGTTTGCCTGGAGAAAGATGCACTGTCAATACCCACTCGCCTTGCTCCTTCTTCATAGCTAATGAATTCGGACTCCAGTTATTAAAATCTCCAGCCAGGAAAACTTGCTTTGCCGTTTCAAAACCATTTAAATGAAAGGTATAGTTGGGTTTAAGGATTAAATAAGAATTCTCTTTATCACTTTTAATGCTATTGCCAGGATCGGCAATGGGTTTACCATCTACTATAAATTTATATTCATAATTGCCCGGACCCAATACATAGGGAAGCTCCCAACCAGTAGCTGTCTTCTTCATAAACAATTCATCTTCCCTCCATCTATTAAACGACCCGGCTACAATAACGCTGCCAGCATTGGTATAACCATTTAATTTGAAAAGATGAGGCGAACCGATGGCGATGACGGAGTTGAAATCATCGAATTCATTTGGCAATTTATTGGGGTTGTGCGGGTCCTTTAGCCAGTTTTTATCAACAATATACTTGTAGGTATGTGTTCCATCGGCCAGGTAAAGGGCCAGCTTCCATCCCTCCTTTGTTTTCTCCATCGCCAACTCATCCTCATTCCAGTTATTAAAACTACCTGACAAGATAACTTTTTTCGCCTGGGTGTATCCATCAAGCCTGAATAGCGTGTTTGTAAAATAATAAACGGAATTTGTATTTCCGAGGCCATCATTCTCATTCAGCCTGTTATCAGCGTCGGTTGTCCAGGTACCATCTATGATAAACTTATACCAATATTTGCCCGGCGCTAGTTGCACGTTCGCTATCCACCCGCTATCTGTTTTAAGCATAGATAAAGCTTCAGGATCCCACCTGTTAAAACTACCTGCCAGCGTTACGCTGCGGGCTTTAAGATTATTACGGAGGTAGAACGTCACTATGGAATCCCGGATAACAAAAGGTTGCTTGTTCCTGAAGCGGTTATAACCCCGTACCAGGTCATTGCTTACGGACGGGAACCTCGCATCCAATGGCAAATCCTTACTGCCAAAATTGATCCTGTCGGCAGGGTCAGTTATAACATCGGACGATAATAATGGTTTGCTGATGATAAAACCGACACTTGTATTCATTCCGATGTCCCATCCTGCCATTCTAATTGAATCTTCATAACCTTTATTAATAAAACGTTTTAAGGCTAGGTGATACAGGTCAAATTGAGCAATAAACCTGTCCAGTTCTGATTCCGGCAGGTTTTTGCGAAGCTGGATATACATTTTACCATTCTTCACGGTATATAAGGGGTCCTGGGCCGGAAGATTGCCGGAAAAAGCCGTCATAAGAATAATGATGATACAACAGTATCGCCAGGTATGTTTTAAAATATGTTGGTGCCCCCGCCTCATTTCCATATAAACATTTTTTTCGTTACAAAGTTAAATCCAATTTTCTTCAGTGACAGAAAATCAAAACCCAGTATACCGTCTACGCAACCACCATACGAAAAGCATGTCTTTTCCAGGTTGGTGATCAGCACCGGAAGGCTTGCGATCGAACGGTTACCTATCATTAATGTTTTCAAATCTCCTGTCAGCACTTCAATTTTCTTGTTACCAGCTCCGCTCAACAATGTTCGTCCTGTAATGGATACATTCTCAAATATCTTATCGGGCAGCCGGCTGTCCAGTAGGTTGGTCTCCGCCCCGCTGTCGATGATCAGTTTTAATTTCTTACCTGCCAGTGTCGTCTGGACAATGATCCGGTCATCCGTGATGGTGATGGGCACAGTTGTATACGTCGATTCATTATCTAACATCGCATGCCTGTATGTAGACGCTTCCTTCCGGTTGATGCGATGCAGGTAAATGAGATTTTTTTCATAATCGATGATCATTTCAAAGCGGTCGAGAAGTTGCATACCTATCAACCCAAGAATTTTTACGCCTTTGGAGTTTTCAATGCTTCCAAGATTGGTAAGGTCTGCTGTTAGTCGATAATAGCGGGCCGATCCAAATGAAAAACTAGCCACTATCGCCTGGCTGGCTAAAAACTCAGTACCCGTAATACCTTTTCTTTCTTCTTCCGCTTCGCCAGGATAATGACGGAAATAGGTAAGATTAAGCACCAGATGAGGACAACCCGTATCCAATATAAAGTTGCCTTCTGTAGTATCGGCTTTTGCCTGAACCAGTATCAGGTTCCCGGCCCTGCTAAATGGAATAATAAACGTTGAGGTATCGGCGTCGACTTCTGTATTAAGTAATTCAATACTGACAGAGGGTGCCGCCAAAGAATCATTAGGGATCTCAGCTGCTGCTGAGAAAATAGTTGCCGTCGTTGCCACAGCAAGGGGAAAGCTGGTCAAAAAAAACTTTATGTGTCGATTGATCAGTGACATGCGATTGTCAAAGTTATTTTAGTTGGTGTCTAAATCCCGCATGGTTTTTACAAGTGGCGTACCAGGGTCATGGATGGCTTAAAAAAATATCCAGGACTAAAAAAAGTTGAAACAAACAGTACCCTGGTCCCGGTAATAATTGCCCAGACTTTCTTCTTAGCCCGGTCCCGCAGTGAGCTTACCCGATTTCAAATAAATTGCCGGGAATAATGTTCCGGAAAAAAAAGCCCTTGCAAGATCCCAAAAAAATAAATTTACAGTAGCTGACATAGGGTTGTCAGTCCGGGGATTTAAATTACATGATCAAACAAATTTAAAAATTATACCATGGCAAACAATGGAAATCAACACAAAGAAGTGGAAATAGGAACAACAGTGATGACCCCTGACCAACTTCTTGCACATTGGCAGGGACACCGGCGGCTCACCCGCCAATTCATCGAAGCTTTTCCAGAGGATAAATTGTTCACTTATGCTATTGGCGGTATGCGCCCCTTTTCCGTATTAGTACAGGAATTTCTTGACATGACCATTCCAGGAATCCAGGGTGTGTTGACTGGTGAATGGGTGCGAGTACATGACATGCTACATTTTTCACAAACCGCTCAACCTTCCACAAAAAAAGAATTGCTTCAGCGTTGGGATGAAGCGACAGTACAATTGAATGCGCTATGGCCAAGCATAACAAGTCAGCGTTTCCAGGAACAGGACAAGGCCTTTGGTCAATGGGAAGGGCCGATTTATTTCTTTATTTTCTACTGGATAGACAATGAAATACATCATCGTGGACAGGGATCTGTATACCTGCGTTCGTTGGGAATTGAGCCACCTGCATTCTGGGACAGGCAGTAAATCTATAAATAGGGCATTGGTTGTGACGCAAAGAAAGACGCATGGGTGTCCATTTGAATCGGGTATTGAGCGTAGACGACCACCTAAGAGCCTGAATGTGAATTCCCTCTGCTAAACCTCCGGCCAAAGCAGGGAATAGAAGATTAAAACCTCGCAACAATATTAATTTTTTTCAATTGCCACTCCAGGGTCAAAAAATTGTTCATTTGTTCTACTTCCGGCACAAGTGTTGTATATTTATTTTGCGTAAAAAAGTGCGGAATTAAATTCACAGGAATCACTAAAAATTTGAACCATGACTACAGCAAACAGGTCAGGTAACTGGGAAAAGTCGCAGCCTAGTGCTTTTTGGGGTCAGGTTGCTGTCCGTGATCATATTGTTCAAATCTATGACGACGAGGATGTTGTTTTGGATACATTGGAAGGATTTGTCACTAGTGGATTTTTAAACGGGGATAGTGTGGTTATTATTGCAACCAATGAGCGGATTTCTATTTTGGAAAAACGTCTTTTGAGAAAAGGTTTCGACCTCCATACATTTTTGGCCACCGACCAGTACATTACCCTTGATGCTGTAGATACACTTTCAAGTTTTATTATTAATGACTGGCCTGACAAAAAACTTTTTGAGGATTTCATAACGATAGTAATTAAAAGGGCACAAAAGGACAACCGTAAGGTTCGTGCATTTGGAGAAATGGTAGCTATCCTGTGGGAAAAAGGATTCAATGAAGCCACTATTCAGCTAGAAAACTTATGGCATGACCTTCATACCAAGGTTGGCTTCTCTCTTTATTGCGCTTATCCCAGGAACGGTTTCCACCCAGCTGCAGCTGAGGCTATCGAAAAAATTTGTTGCGCCCATTCGATGGTTATTGATGGCCAACCGGCATCTTCAACTGAGATTTATTACAAGTCTGCCTGAGCAGTTTGTTTTTTGTAAGTCTTCCGGCATCATCACTCGTCACCACAACTGTTTTTACTTCATTGATGGAGTTCTGCTGGAACCCGGTATATTTTAAACGATGAACAGGAAGACATAATCGATTTGCTTTCGGGACAACATTTCAATTCTTACCTTTGCACTATGCTCACCATTTCCAATCGTGGCAAACAAATGCCCCCTTCGCCCATTCGAAAACTCGTACCATTTGCAGAGGCCGCTAAGAAGAAAGGCATTAAAGTCTATCACCTTAATATCGGCCAGCCCGATATTGAAACACCACCTGCAATATTAGATGCGGTACGTGATGCAGATATCAAAGTGTTAGAATACAGTCATAGCGCTGGCAATGAAAGCTATCGGCGCAAACTCGTAGAATATTATAAAAGTGTTAGCATTGAGGTATCCCATGACCAGATTATGATCACCACCGGCGGTAGTGAAGCCATATTGTTTGGTTTCTTTACCTGCTTGAATCCTGGTGATGAAGTCATCATTCCTGAACCGTTTTATGCCAACTACAATGGCTTTGCATGTGCGGCTGGTGTGCAGGTAGTGCCGATCACTTCACATATTGAAACAGGATTTGCCCTCCCCCCCATCGCCGACTTTGAAAAAGTAATTACAAAAAAATCAAAAGCCATTATCATCTGCAGTCCGAATAATCCTACAGGTTATCTCTACAGCCGGGAAGAAATGGAAGCATTAAAAGATATCTGCATCAGAAACAATTTGTATCTCTTCAGTGATGAAGCATACCGTGAGTTTTGCTATGATGGGGAATATATCAGCGCCATGCATTTAGAAGGGTTGGAGCAACATGTGGTGCTAATGGATACCATATCAAAAAGATATAGTGCCTGCGGTGCAAGGTTGGGAGCTTTGGTGACAAAGAATAAACTGGTGTATGATGCAGCAATGAAATTTGCCCAGGCAAGGCTGAGTCCCCCCGGTTTGGCACAGATCATGGGTGAAGCCGCCGTGGATTTGCCGGATAGTTATTTTGATGAACCAAAGGCGGAATATTTGCGCCGCAGAAATTTATTGATAACCCGGTTGAATGCCATGCCTGGAGTTTTTTGCCCCAACCCCGGTGGAGCATTTTATGCTATTGCGAAATTGCCAATTGATGATTCGGATAAATTCTGTCAGTGGTTGCTGGAAGAATTTTCTTATAATAATCAAACCGTCATGCTGGCTCCGGCCACAGGTTTTTATGGTACGGCAGGCCTGGGAAAAAATGAAGTTCGTTTGGCCTATGTACTTAACCTCGATGCGCTCAGTGCTGCGATGAATTGCCTGGAGAAGGCGCTGGAAGTGTATCCGGGAAAACGAGCCACGGAAAAAGCAGCTGCTACTGCAGCTAAATAAATTGAAGCCACACCTGCCCGACTGACTGATTCAGGCGGAGAGTTAAAAGATTACACACATTGCAAGCTGCTTACGCAACTTTTTTGTTTGGCCACAAATTGCACAAATTAATTTAACTAATACCCACTGATATCCTTCCTGCCGCAGGCTAGCTTATATTCATTTATGCTCATCTGTGCAATCTGTGGTTGACTTTCTCTCATTCGTGCAATTGGTGTAATTCGTGGCAAACCTGTATTCATCTCTGTAATTCGTGGTGACCGAGCTTATCCACCAATTCCGCACAGCACACTTAATTACTAAGCCTCCCATTTGCGCCATGCTTTTTTTCATCTATTTTTAAGTCATCTTTAAACTTACCTGTCGATCCACATGTAATGTGGACAGACGGGCCAAACTTCTCACTATGAACAAGACTTACTTACTTTTCTTTATTTTTTTATTAATAAGTATAATGACGATGGCGCAGCAAACCGTTACCGGAAAGGTGACCGATCCTAATGGTGTGCCATTGGCCGGTGTATCTGTAAAATCTAAAAAAACTGGGAAAGGAATCATGACTGCGTCTGATGGGACGTTCCGCCTAAACATAAGTTCAGATGATAAATTGGAAATTTCGTCGGTTGGATTTATATCCCAAACTGTACCAGCTACCGATACGAATATCAATATCATCCTTGCAGAATCTGTAGCCGAACTGCAGGTGGTGCTGGTGGGTACCCGGCGTCCGGGACGGGTGAAAACAGAAACAACGGCACCGGTGGATGTGATCAATGTTGGACAAGCTACGGCCCCAACAGCAAGAATGGACCTGACTGCAGTACTAAATTATACGGCACCTTCTTTCAATTACAACAAGCAAAGTGGTAGTGACGGAGCCGATCATATTGACCTGGCCACACTTCGCGGATTAGGACCCGATCAAACCCTGGTATTGGTGAATGGTAAACGCCGACATCAAACAGCCTTTGTTGCCGTGTTTGGTACAAGAGGCCGTGGGAATGCTGGCACTGATCTGAATGCCATACCGGCCAGTGCCATTGACCGTGTAGAAATACTGAGAGACGGCGCATCTGCACAATATGGTTCAGATGCAATTGCCGGTGTGATCAACCTGATCACCAAAAAGAATATCAATACCGTAACCGGTGCAGTGGGCATTGCCGGTTATCATGACCCCAAATTCAATACGGCTTATGGTGAAGATCTTTTTACCCAATATGAACACGGTGATAAAATTGATGGTGCGTCCGTTGCTGCCAATATCAATTTTGGATTACCCTTAGGAAAAAAAGGAGGGTTTGTGAACCTGACTTTCGATGCCATCAATACTAATAAAACTTTTCGCCAGGCTTTAGATACTTCTGATTATTATAATAACGATGATGCGATGTATATCGATATCTATCGTCGGGGAAATGGCGATGCCGGGCTGGAGATGTTTGGTACTTTTTATAATATGGAAATACCTTGTAAAAAAACTACCTTCTACAGCTTTGGGGGATACAATCATAAATCATCCGATGCCTATGCATTTACGCGTAACTGGTCGGCCCGCCCTGACCGTTTCCCGACTGACAATATGGGCAACCTGATTGTGGTTCCTTCTATTATGAGAGTAAGTAATGATGGTGAAATATGGTACAGTCCGCACATACAAACAAAGATCAAAGATTATTCAGCGACGGGTGGCCTTAAAGGCAAACTTAGCTCAAACTGGAATTGGGATCTTAGTAATACATATGGCAAAAACAATTTTCATTTCTACGGTGATAAAACCTTTAATGCCTCACTGGGGGCCAACCAAACTCATTTTGATGATGGCGGGTTTTCTTTCTTACAAAATACCACCAACCTGGGTTTGAGTAAAGAATTTTCTGCCAACTTCAACCTTGGAGTAGGTGCAGAGTTCCGGTATGAGAACTATAAAATTTTTGCCGGCGAACCGGGCTCGTATACGAATTACGATGTGAACAAAGCCACCGGTTCACAGGGATTTCCCGGTTACCAACCCAATGACGTCGTAAATGCCAACCGCAAGGTTTGGGGTGCTTATGCCGATGCAGAAATAGATGTTACCGATGCATGGTTAGTGAACCTGGCGGCGCGGTTAGAAGATTACAGTGATTTTGGTTTTACACATAATTACAAATTTGCCACACGATTAAAAGCCTCAAGTAATATTAATCTCAGAGCATCAGTCAGCACGGGGTTCCGGGCACCATCACTGCAGCAAATTAATTTCAGTTCAACATTTACTACCGTGCAGGCAGGAAATATCGCAGAAGTAAAGATCGCTCCCAATTACAGTTCGCTGGCCAAAGCTGCCGGTATTCCTGAACTGACACAGGAGAAAAGTGTGAATGCAAGTATTGGCTTTACCTGGAAAGCCACTCCTCACCTGAATGTGACAATCGATGGATATATGGCTAAGATCAAGGATCGGGTCGTCCTAAGCGGTCAGTTTGATGGAAGTGACCCAAATCTTGATGCGGGCCTAAGAGGTCAAATGGCTGCACTGAATGTAAGCTTAGCCCAATTCTTTGCAAATGCTGTCAATACTACTAATAGCGGGATAGATATCGTATTAGATTATAATAAGCGATTTGGTAACAATCGTTTTAAAGGATTATTCGCCGGTAATTTTCAAACGATGGAGATCGATAAGATCAATGTTCCAGCAAAACTGTCGGGTTCCACTTTCCTGCAACAAACATTCCTTAGTGACAGGGAACAAAAGTTTATACTGGCCTCAGCCCCGAAAATGAAATTTGCTTTCAATTTTGAATATGGAATGAAGAAGCTGGCTGTTGGAACACGGTTTACTTATTTTGGCAAAGTCACACTGCTGGGTTATGGGCAAGATGGTTTAGGTATTAACCCTACTGTACCATTGGATAATGGTAATGGTGATGTACCTGACCAATATGATTATGCCGGCAAATTAGTTACTGACTTGTATTTCAGCTATCCGATCAGCAAAAACTTTACTATCTACGCCGGCGCTGATAACCTGTTTAATACGCATCCCGACTTTGGCGTGGTAAAAGGTGCCAAAGACTGGGCTTATAATACCGAAACCGGAGGCGCCTGGGATGCCGTACAGATGGGAAGTAATGGGCGCCGATTGTTTGCCAGGATTGCTTTTTCTTTTTAGAATCATTGGAGTTGTATACCAGGCCGTCTCTCAAGGAGGCGGCTTTTTTGATCCACCAAGAATATTTTTTACGTTTATATCATGGCGATCGTTAACTGCATATTGAGTGATATGCCCTTGCTGCAGCATTTTTATGATGTAGCCCGGGAATACCAGCAAGCAAAATCACTTCGGCACTGGAAAGCATTTGATCCTGTCTTGCTGCAAAAAGAGATTGAAGAAAAACGTCACTGGAAAATAACGGAAGGCGATACGATTGCCTGTATTTTTATGACAGCTTATGATGATCCTTATATCTGGGGCGAAAGAAATAAAGATCCCTCGGTTTATATACACCGTATCGTTACACATCCTGACTGGCGGGGTAAGAATTATACCGGCAAAATAATTGATTGGGCAAGAGCACATGGCAAGATTCATAATAAGAAATTTATCCGTATGGATACATGGGGTGACAACCCAAAACTAATCGACTATTATATAAATTGTGGATTTACTTATCTGGAGACACTTTCACCTGAAACAACGGCTAACCTGCCCGCCCATTACAGTTGCATCTCGTTGGCTTTATTTGAGATCAGCATTGACTAAAAAATGTTTGCGGAGAAATTTTTAGCTACGTATTTCGTTTGAACTTTGCTGTAGCAAGGCAGGCAGAAAATCTTTATTCAATTCAGCAAAGCGAACAGGTGCTGCCGGGTCATCGACATATTTATTGACTTGTAATTTCCACCAACCTACGTTTTTCCATCTCCCTAATTTCCATCCCACTTTTTCATATGTAGCAAAATATTCAAAGCCACATGTCTCATGGAAGGACACACTTTTCTCATTCGGCAGATTGATGACGGCATACACATTATTGAATCCCTGTCTTTTGAGGATTTCTAATAAAGTGGAATAAAGTATTCTCCCAATACCCGTTCTTTGGAAATCATCATGGATATATATAGAACTTTCTGTGCACCATTGGTAAGCGGACCGTTCCCGGTACCGGGTAGCATACGCATAGCCTGCAATTCTTCCATCGGTTTCGCATACTAACCAGGGCCAGTTGTCAAGATATGTTCCGATTCGCCCTGCAAACTCTTCTATCAACGGAACTTCTGTTTCAAAGGTGAAAGAGGTATTGAGTATATAGGGTGCATAAATATTTAAAATGGATTCTGCATCAGCGGGTGTGGCTAAACGTATTAGGCTCATATCACAAATTTCTGATTTTCATAAATCACCATGGCAATAAAGTCTGCTCCCATTTATTCAGCAGGAATTATCCCGAAAAAAGTAAAATTGCGGGTATAAAATTCCAGCACTGTGTATAATTTTCCCCACACGATCCCATCCTCGCTTAATTCTTTCTGGCACAGTGTTTTCTGCAAGAAACTTATTAAAAAGAGAATTTTCAAGGTTAATTTTATAGTCAGCACTAATTTCAGGAACCGTTAACAACCTCCGCCAAAACTTTTTTCCTCAACAACCTGCAGTAATGAGCCAGTTTCATCAAAGTAAGGATACCATGCTACAAAATCATAGTATGACCGGTCACAACAGTAAGCTGGATGATAATACTGAAAATAAGAAAACAAAAGAAGTGCTTTATGAGATGGGGATAGAGAACTTGTATGAAACGTTGATGGAAAAGATTCCTGCCGCCCTTTATACATGTGATGCCAGTGGTCGCGTCACCTTTTATAATAAAACTGCCGCCGAGCTATGGGGCCGGGAACCGGAAATAGGTAAAGATTTGTGGTGTGGTTCGTGGAAGATCTATGAGCCTGATGGTGTAACCCCCATGCCGCTGGACGCCTGCCCGATGGCAATAGCCTTGAAAGAAAAACGGCCTGTCCCCGATAAAGAAATAATTGTTGAGCGGCCGGATGGAAAAAAGTTGAATGTGCAACCCAACCCGGTTCCGTTATTTGATAAAACCGGAAATTTAATCGGAGCCGTCAATATGCTGTTTGATATCACCGACCGCCGGATTGCAGAAAAAGAGGCGGCGCACCTGGCAGCCATTGTGCATTCTTCCTCTGATGCCATTATCGGCAAAACCCTAACGGGTATTATTACAAGCTGGAATGAAGCTGCCGAAAGAGTATTTGGGTATACTGCCGACGAGATGATCGGTGAGCCTGTTATAAAATTGATACCGCAGGACCGCCTCCAGGAAGAGACCCAGATCCTGGAACGATTGAAAAAAGGAGAAATAGTTGAGCATTTTGAAACCAAAAGGATCACAAAAGACAAAAGAATAGTTGATATCTCCCTTACTATTTCGCCAGTTAAAGATAGCAATGGTATTATTATAGGGGCTTCAAAAATTGCCAGGGATATCAGCGCCCAAAAAACATTGGACATGGCCCTGCAGGAAAGTGAAGAAAAATTTCGCATGGCCGTTCAGTCAACCAGGTTGGGAACCTGGGAATTCCTTCCTTTAACAGGCTCACTAAATTGGTCGGAAGAATGTAAAAAAATATATGATGTCACCCCTGATATGAAAGTGGATTTTGAATTCTTTTCAAATCACATCCATCCTGATGATGCGGATGCTGTCCTGGGAGCTATTGAAAAAGCTATGGATCCTGCTAATGATGGCAATTTTAATATCCAGTACCGCATACTACGGTATAGTGATAAACAGCCCCGGTGGATCAGGGCGCAGGGAAAAGTCTATTTTAATGTAGGAGGAGAGCCGGAACGTTTTATTGGAACTATTTTAGATATTAACGACGAAAAAAACAGGGAACAGACATTGCAAGATAATGTGGAGCTGTTTACCACCATGGCCGATAATGTACCTGCCATGATTTGGATGTCAGGTGATGATAAATTCTCTGATTTTTTTAATAGGACATGGCTCGAATTTACAGGCAGAACAATTGAGCAGGAAAGTCATGAAGGATGGTTAGGTAATGTTCACCCTGATGATGTCCAGCTATGCATTGATAATTACAAAAGATCATTCGCCCGACAAAAAGGATTTACTATTGAATACCGGCTTAAAAGAAAAGATGGCCAGTATCGTTGGATAGCTGATAATGCAGTTCCGCGGTATCATGCCAACGGGCAATTTGCTGGTTTTATCAGTGCTTGTATGGATATTGATGAGGAGAAAAATTTCAGGGAAAAAATACTGGAAAGCGAGTTACGATTGAAAACCATTTCCAGCGTTTCGCCGGTAGGTTTATGGATGACAAATACGGAGGCGCAAAATACGTTCGTGAATGACACGTGGATCGAATGGACAGGTGTTCCTTTTGAACAACAAATGGGAACTGGCTGGATGTCTCGTGTTTGTGAAGAAGACATTGGGTCTGCCACTGAAAAGTTCAGGGAGAGCCTGTCAAAAAAAGCAAGATATAGCACAGAATTCAGGATCAGGCGGCCTGATGGTGAAGTACGCTGGTGCTTTACTGAAGGTTCACCTTATTATGAGGAAGACGGCACATTTGCTGGCTATGCTGGTTCCGTAACTGATATTACAGATATTAAAAAAATGGAGGAACGAAAAGATGATTTTATCAAGATGGCGAGTCACGAATTAAAAACGCCCATCACTTCCATCAAGGGCTATGTACAATTATTATTAAATATTCATGATGAAGTAAATGAGGAGAAATTTCAATCTTCCCGTACTACAGTTAAATCTTCCCTTCATACAATTTCAAAACAAGTTACCAAACTCACCCGGTTGGTTTCTGAATTATTGGATCTGTCAAGAATAGAATCGGATAAGCTCGAATTACATAAAACAGTATTTCAACTTGGGGACCTGGTAGAAGAAACGGTGCAGGATATCCGGCAGATCACCGCCAGGCATGCTATTATTGTTTATAATGATTTTGAAGGCACTATTTATGGTGATAAAGACAGGATCTCCCAGGTGCTGATTAATCTCCTCACCAATGCGATCAAGTATTCACCTGACTCCGATATTATTGAAGTATATGTGGAAGGCGAAAATGATAAGGTAGCCATAAAAGTTAAAGATCATGGTATCGGGATTGATAAAAAAGATCTTAGTAAAATATTCCTGCGGTTCTACCGGGTAGAAGGGAAGAATGAACAAACTTATCCAGGATTTGGAATCGGTCTTTTTCTAGCCAATGAAATAGTTCAGCGGCATAGTGGGACTATTTTTGCGGATAGTAAGAAAGGTGAGGGTTCGTTATTTACTGTTGTCCTCCCGGTAACGAAGATGACGCAATAACAATTCAGGTTGTTGCGAAAATATAGTTATATAAACAAGGAAAATTGATCATCTGCTCTTTAAATAATATGAGGTAACTGATGAATAAAAGTCTACATCACATTCTAGTGCTGGATGATGATCCGGATATACGGATGATGATTAAAATAATACTTGAATACCATAACTATTCTGTAGTAGTGGCTGAAAGAGCAGAAAAAGCGGAAGAATTATTACGCACAGATGCTTTTGATCTCCTGATCATGGATATGTTATTGTCGGGTGCCAGTGGTACCGATATATGCAGTGAGTTTAAAAAAGATGCGACACTTGGTCATATACCTATCATCATGATATCCGCCCATCCTAATGCCCGGGAAATTTGTTTAAGTTCCGGCGCTGATGACTTTGTTTCCAAGCCTTTTGATATGGAGGAAATACTTTCAAAGATCAGGCAGTTTGTTCTTCCGAATTGATAAAAATTGACCTGCACTTTTGCACCGCGCATGCTTGATGCACAGAAAAAGACACAAATTTCATTTCAATCTTTAGGATGGAATGGCTATTTTTGCCGGCCAAATGCGGGGGTAGCTCAGCTGGTTAGAGCATCGGATTCATAACCCGAAGGTCGGCAGTTCAAGTCTGCTCTCCCGTACGCTGAAACCCTGTATTTTACAGGGTTTTATTTTTTATTCCAATAAAAAATTATCGCGTTCATATCCGCCGCGGCGGACGGCAGTGCAAGTCTGCTCTCCCGTACGCTGAAACCCTGTATATTACAGGGATTTATTTTTTATTCCAATAGAAAACCATCGCATTTCATATCCGCCGCGGCGGACGGCAGTTCAAGTCTGCTCTCCCGAAATAGCCCATATGCGTCGATGAGCTATTGTCCTCACTTCATTCACTGCAGAAATTAATAAAAGCGGTGGCAGCCTGACTGCCATTTGCCGAACAGACAAACTGCCTGTTTGACATTGCCCGGATGATGAATACAGGCTTTCCTTCTAACTACTTGTTAATATATGCCTGGCAGGCCCCTTGTCTTTACGGCTGGCACAAAATCTGAATCTGCCTTTTCATGAAAAACCTTATCCTATACCTTTTTGTGATTCTTCTGCCGATGAGTTTGATGGCACAGGATCGCGAAACTACAAATGAACCTACCGGTTTTACCACCGTCAGTGAAGCAGCCAGGGTTGCAGAACAGATCGTAAAAGCCTCGGGGTACAGGGTAAATTTTGCGATAGCGGAAGCTAATGTTCCGAATGCTGTAGCTGTGCTTCGGCAGGGTAAACGGTATATATTATACAATCCCCACTTTATGAACCATATCTCCCGTACCACCGGAACTAAATGGGCTGCTATCAGCGTGCTTGCCCATGAGATCGGGCATCACCTATACGGTGGACAAAACAACACTGGAATACCAACCATGGCCACCGAACTACAGGCTGATGAGTTCTCGGGGTATGTGCTGGAGAAAATGGGTGCTACACTTCCTGAAGCCCAGGCAGCCATGAGCCTTCTGCCCCAGACACAAGCAAGCCTTACTCATCCTGGACGTGATGACAGGATCAGTTCCATTGCAAAGGGCTGGAAAAAAGCCGGTGGAATTATTTCAGACGAAAAGCGAGGCCTGGTAAAGGTTCCGGTGAGTTCGGAAAGTGAACCTGCTATTGCCGCTACAATTTACTTTAACGCAAATCCGCAAGGAAAATACTATGTAACAAAAGAAATGAAGGTAGTGAGCGTTAGAAATACTGGTACCGCGATGATCGGACGGTTAACCAGGTCAAATAATACTGAATACCCTTATATACTTTATGACGATACGGGTTATAGTTTATATGTACACTTATCCGGCGCCATCGTCTCCAGTAGTGGCAACATTATTGGTCGCGTTTCGTCTGTAATCCACGGTGCCTGATCAGTTTAGATGATCAGCAACTTGTTAAAAATAAATCGAGTGGGGTAGTTGATAGCAAAGGATTACGTAATTTTATTGCTCACCAAAAAAAAGGAGGTATTCATGATATCAACAGATATGAAATGGGCACCTCCGGCCACTTTGTAGTAGCCGGGCTGACCTAAAATAATCTGTCCCCGATCTATTTGGGGGAAGCCATTCGTTACGACGGATGGTTTTTTTATTATGGACATCTTATTTTTTCCTGAAGAACCGCTACCACCTATAATAGTTCCCCTTACATCTTGTTGGGCCAAAGTCTAATCAAACTAGCTACCTTACAACGCCGTAATTCGGAAATAGAAGGGAAAGTACTTCAATAATAACACCAGGTAAGCCGTTTTGGTTAGGATACACTATTGCAACACACTTTCGCTGATCTCGCGGTAGTCTTTTATAAAACGAATGATGTTGGGATAGTGACTAAAATCTTCCTTTTCATGCATCAGGGTGATGACTACAGATGGCATCCCGGCATTCAAGGCCGACTCGACTCCTTTGGGCGCATCTTCGAAAACAATACAATTTTCGGGCGTAACTTTCAATTGTTCTGCACATTTCATATAAGTCTCCGGATCGGGTTTGCTTTTTGAAACATTGTCGGCGCTGATCAATACATCAAAATAATGACGGATGTTTAAATTGTCCAGCACAAAATCAATATTAAACATAATGGCGGCAGATCCTATCGCCATTTTGATCCCGGCCCTATGTGCCTGCTCAAGGTATTCAGCGAGGCCGGGCAATAAAGCCAGCTGAGGCTTATATTCCTGCTGGTATTGTTTCTCCTTTTCAAAACTCATCAAGTTTTTTTCTTCTTCTGAAAAGCGACCCGGAAAGATCCGTTCCAATAGTTCATGATTCTTACCATAACATTCTTCCTTTACTCTCTCCATACTGAGATTGGCGCCTAATTCATTTAATAGGCGGTACCAGGCACGAATATGATAAGCCATATCATCGATCATGGTACCATTAAGGTCAAATAAGAAAGCTTTTTGTTGTATGATCATGTGCAATATTATACCGGACAGGCATAAGTGCCAATTTTTAAGAAATCAATCCAGTAAACAAACGACCAGGCTCTTTTGCGCCATGGGCACCAAAACCAATGATTGTACGAGATCGGCTGTTTTAGAAGGACCAGCCAGAAAAATACCAAAATGATCCAAGACAGCGCCGTTCTAAGCTACTCCTATACTTGTTTGTTTATAACCTTTATAAACCGGTTTTAGTGCACTTGTCAATTGACCGCTATTTAGTTCGCCGGGAGCCTCACCCAAAGCACTCAATATTAAATGGCCTTTCTTTCATCTTCTATTGACAACGTTATTTGCTGCATAGTGAGATGCCAGGCAACTTTTCCACTGATACATTCTAAAGTAGCTGTAAACTTTGCCACTCTATCATTATAATTCGTGATCACTTCCATGGGTATGACCGGCAGGCTGGTCACCCGGGCTTATTAGCTTTGATCGTTGTTAACAAGTTGTCTCTTGCTGTCAATTTTTCTTGCGCTGCTTATACCAGTTTTTTGTAGGTCCAGCGTAGCGATTGCAGTACCGGGGTAAAACTGGTCAATGTAAAAGGGTATAAATTATCCAACTTTCACTACAGCAGTTTGCTTGATTCTCTATTGCATAGTACTCATCCAGCTTACCAGGCTGTCAAACCATTTTTCGCTGGTGGTCTTATTATGCATCCCGAAACCGTGTCCTCCTTTTGGATATAAATGCATTTCTACAGGTACCTTATTCTTTATGCAGGCCTGGTAGTAGCGGATACTATTTTCTACCGGCACCGTTCCATCATCGCCTGCATGGACCAAAAAAGCCGGCGGACTATTCTTTGTTACCTGCCATTCGTTAGAATATAACCTGGTTAATTCTGGCGAAGGACTTTTTCCAACAAGATTTGTTTTTGAACCTTTATGTGCAATGCTGTCATCAAAACTGATGACGGGATAAATAAGAATAGCAAAGTCGGGGCGAACAGAGCCAGCATCTTTCATAGCCGGGTCCGCTATCAAATTAAAATGTGTAGCCGCTGTAGCAGCAAGATGCCCGCCGGCAGAAAAGCCCATAATTCCAATTTTAGTTGGGCTTAATCCCCAGGCTGCAGCTTGTTTTCTCACTGTACGAATGGCATGTTGGGCATCCTGTAATGGCCCGGTTGTTTTGTCCATCATGATAGTATCATTGGGCAGCCGGTACTTCAAAACAAAAGCCGTTACACCTATCTCATTAAATGCTTTTGCCACTTCTACTCCTTCATGGTCGATGGCCAGTCTTGCATAACCACCACCGGGACAAATAATAACTGCAATACCATTTGGTTTTACCGGAGAAAATTTTGTCAGGGTGGGTGTAATTACATTTGAAATCCTGACACCACCATTTACGAAAATTATTTGTTCCTTGATGGAAGCCATTTTCGAACCGGGAACATTACCCGGGTACAATGGCATTTCTGCAACAGACTGAGCTGATGCTGTGCTGGAAATAACAATGCAAAGTAGGGCTCTTAGTCTATTGTACATTGCAGTTTTGATTTAAAGTTACTGGTTTAAGTCTTTGGTTTCTTGTATAATTCCGCCTCAACAAATCCTAACATCCTTCTGGCATTTTTATTATTCTTGCTACACCATTATCCATTTTTTTGTCTTTCGTTACCAATAAAAGGATTGTTGTGGAAATCGTAACTGGTGCTACTCCCTGTAAACAGCGCAGATAGTCTAACTATTTTCTGACGCGTATCGGGCTCGATCCATTCAGCCGGCATGAGTCTACCACCAGTTTCCAAACAAGTTAAGCTTCCAGGAATATGCCACTAAACAAAAGACATGTCGTCAGCTAAAAAACGGTGTTGCGGATGATCCATAGAGCAAGCATTAGGTTATAAAGTAAAAGTTTTGCAGCAACTTTCGTGTCCTGTACAATACTGACTATTGAGCTCTTTATTTACTAAAAGAGAATGTTAGTCGCGGAGGCGCGTAGACGCGTAGTTAATTACGGCATCTTCTGTAAAATCTCAACAACTCTACTGCCTCAATTTCGTCAAGATGTCGATAATACCCAAGGCTGCCATGTTGTTTCATTTGCATCTCTCAAAAACCCTGAAAGAGACTATTTTTGAAAGCATTACAAACCACACCCCGGAAATGAAGCTAAAACTGCGGCAATTAGCAAGTCAACTTGAAGGCGACCTCTTTGATGACAATATGATGCGTTCATTGTACGCTACTGACGCATCCGCTTACCGGGAAATGCCGCTGGCGGTAGCTATTCCAAAGAACACGGATGACATTAAGAAATTGATCGCTTTTGCCAGGACTGAAAAGACCTCGTTGATCCCGAGAACAGCCGGTACCTCGTTGGCCGGGCAGGTGGTAGGTAATGGTATTATCGTAGATGTATCAAAACATTTTACCAAAATTATTGAACTGAATTGTACTGAAAACTGGGTCAGGGTGCAGCCAGGGGTTATACGGGATGAACTAAATATGTTTCTGAAATCGCACGGACTCTTTTTCGGTCCTGAAACTTCCACCGCTAACAGGGCAATGATCGGTGGAATGGTGGGTAATAATTCCTGTGGTTCTAATTCGGTGGTGTACAGAAGCACTCGTGAACACCTGCTGGAAGTTAAAGTCTTGCTGAGCGATGGTAGCGAGGCCCTGTTCAAAACAGTGAACATTGACGAATTTCATTCGAAATGTGAAGGGAATAGTTTGGAAGCTGGTGTTTACCGGTCTCTACGTGGCATGCTTAGCAATTATGACAACCAGATAGAAATACGAAAAGAATTTCCAAAAAAATCGGTCGAAAGGCGTAATACTGGTTATGCCATTGATGTGTTATTGGAATCGGCCCCATTTACGGCCGGGGAAGAAAATTTTAATTTTTGCAAGTTGATCGCCGGTTCGGAAGGGACACTGGCTTTTTTGACGGAAATAAAATTGAATGTAGTGCCATTGCCCCCGAAAGAAGTTGGTTTATTGTGCGTGCATTTTAATTCGATCGATGAAGCGTTAAGGGCCAATCTAATTGCCTTAAGATATAAACCCAGTGCCAGCGAACTGATCGACCACTATATTTTGGAATGTACCAAAGAGAATAAAGAACAGGCAAAGAATCGCTTTTTTGTACAGGGTGTTCCGGGAGCCATTTTAGTGATTGAATTTGCAAGAACAAACCGTGAAGAGATTATCAAACTCGCCGGGCAGGTAGAAACCGATATGAGGGCTATGGGGTTGGGTTATCATTTTCCTTTATTGTTTGGTGATGATAGCAAAAAAATATGGACGCTTCGTAAGGCGGGCCTCGGGCTGTTAAGTAATTTGCCAGGAGATGAGAAAGCAGTGCCAGTAATAGAAGACACGGCAGTAGATGTGTATGACCTGCCTGCCTATATCCGCGACTTCAATGAAATTTTGAAAAAACACCATTTATATTCCGTGCACTATGCTCATGCAGGTTCAGGCGAGATACATTTAAGACCTATCATTAATCTAAAAACAAAAGAAGGCAACCAGTTATTCCGGACGATCGCCGAAGAAATAGCTACGCTGGTCAAAAAATATAATGGCTCCCTGAGTGGCGAACATGGTGATGGAAGGCTACGGGGCGAATTCATCGAACAAATGGTGGGAGAAAAAAATTACCAGTTGCTAAGAGAGATCAAACGAGTATGGGATCCTGAAAATATTTTCAATCCCCATAAGATCGTTGATACGCCGCCAATGAATACGATGTTGCGGTATATACCGGGACAACAAACACCGGCTTTCAAAACCGTATTCCGTTTTCACAACCAGGATGTGCTCCAACATGCCGAACAGTGCAATGGTAGCGGTGATTGCCGTAAGACCGAATTATCCGGCGGCACGATGTGTCCCTCCTTTATGGCGACTCGTAATGAAAAAGATACGACAAGAGCAAGAGCCAATATCTTAAGAGAGTTTTTAACCAATTCTGATAAGCTCAACCGCTTTGACCATAAAGAAATTTATGAAGTGATGGATCTCTGCCTGAGTTGTAAAGGTTGTAAATCGGAATGCCCCAGTAATGTGGATGTGGCAAAGCTGAAAGCCGAATTTATGCAGCATTATTATGATGCCAATGGTATTCCTTTCCGTTCCGCATTAATTGCCAATTTCAGTCGTTCTGCAAAATTGGGTGCGATGGCACCTGGCATTTATAATTTTATGATGACAAATGGCGGCATCAGTAAGATGATAAAGAAGCTCTCTGGGTTTTCTACGAAACGTTCGATGCCTATGATGCATAAAACCACTTTAAAAAATTGGTATCGTAAACACAAAAAGCTAGTAGCGAATCAGCAGCGACCAGTAAACAACAACAAGCAACTATATCTCTTTTGCGATGAGTTCACCAATTATAATGATACAGCCATCGGCATCAAAGCCATTCAGCTATTAGAAAAACTTGGCTATGAAGTAATAATCCCTGAACATATTGAAAGCGGAAGAGCCTGGTTATCAAAAGGGCTGTTACGAAAAGCAAAAACAATCGCTGAAAAAAACATAACTTTACTATCACACCTTATTTCAGCAACTACACCGTTAATTGGCATAGAACCCTCAGCTATCCTGACTTTCAGAGATGAATATCCCGACCTGGCGTCTGATGAATTGTTAGAAAAAGCACAAGTTTTGGCGAAAAATGTTTTCTTAATCGATGAATTTATTGCCAGCGAAATAGAGAAAGGGAACATTTCTAAGGAACAATTCACTACAGCGAAGAGAAATATTAAACTACACGGTCATTGCCAGCAAAAAGCATTATCTGGTGTAGCTGCGTCAGTAAAATTACTATCGTTACCGGAAAATTATTCGGTGGAAACGATCCCCTCTGGTTGTTGTGGTATGGCCGGTTCATTTGGCTATGAAAAAGAGCATTATGATCTGTCCATGCAAATTGGAGAATTGGTTTTATTTCCCGCTGTTCGGAAACAAAGCGAAGATGTTATCATCGCAGCACCAGGCACCAGTTGCCGTCACCAGATAAAAGATGGTACTGGCAGGACGGCACTGCATCCGGTGGAAGTGTTGTGGGATGCAGTCGTGTAATTTTTTGAACCATCATAGAAGCCTGGGTAGCTGGTAAAACCGTGCGATTTTTAACTCGCGTTCCTATGCTTTCAACCGTTTTTACCTCTACTAATCTTTTTTTGCAGGCGATCATGGGTAATAGGATCAAGTGCAGTATAGCAACCAGGTTTAAATATTTCTATTTATTGGAAGGCATCAAGACTAAAAATAAATTTTATAATAGCACTATTGATCTCGCTGTTCTTTTCTTTTTCAAACTTTCCATGCAAACCGCCCGCTACTGTGATGAACTCTGTTTTCACCCCAGCTGCCAGGAGTTTTTTATGTAATGCAACGGATTGCTGGTAAGGCACTGTTGGGTCTGCATCACCATGAACGATAAAAGTCGGTGGACTGTTCTTGCTAACATAAGTTATTGGAGAAACGGAGGCCGCGAATGTTTTATCATTCGCTTTGCTTCCCAACCAAGTCGTAGCTGACTTACTCGTTTTATTTAATCCATATCCCCAATCCCAAACATCCGTGACGCCATACTTATCAATGATAGCGGCTACTTTAATAATTTCCACCCCCGGGCAATTACCATCAAAGCGGTGATCATTACCTAACAAACCACCCATGAGCGCCAGGTGTCCACCGGCACTACCGCCCATGATCACGATTTTATTAACATCAATATTAAGAACACTTGCATTTTTTAGTAAGTAAATCAGGGCGCATCTTACGTCTTCGACAGCGGCAGGTGCTGTGGCCTGACCGGTTAAGCGATACGCTATATTCGCGACAGCAAATCCTGCCTTAAAAAAAGTATTGAACCCTGTCTGTGACTCTTTGCTTCCTTTATTCCAGCCGCCACCGTGTATATTTATAACAACCGGGGAAGGTCCCCTGTCGGTCGATGGAAGGTATAGATCCATTTTACCATCCCAATCTTTTACCCTGGTGTATATCACATTCAGCTGAGCTGTGAAGCCCGCCGGGTATTCCACCAGTTTATATACTGTGTCCGCCGTTTGTGAAAAACCATTTATTGCGGATAAAAAACAAATGCTCCATACAAATTTTTTCATAGCCTTCCTTTCTTTTTAATGTACCAGGCACCCTTCGGAGCCCGGATACTAATAGCCAGGGTTCTGTGGAATAACCAATTGGGTATTCGTATCAATCTCACGTTGTGGAATGGGTAACAAAAATCTGGCTGTTATGACATTTGCCTGGAGCTGTGCCAGCGTAGGAACCGGTGCTGTATAATTGCTATAATGTGAGGCATACTCATACGCAAAATGATCTTTCAATACTTGTAATGGAATGATAGTTGTCATCGTGGATCCATATCTCAACAGGTCAAACCAGCGTTGATTTTCAAAAGCAAATTCTGCTCTACGTTGGTCGGCCAGTTCTTTTTCAAATTCACCCACCGTGGCAAATGATCCGGAGATTGCCGGCAAGCCAGCCCTAACCCGTACCTGGCTTATATAGCCAACACTACTTGCAGTATTACCCTGTGCTTCTGCCAGCAGCAATAAAACATCTGCAAACCGAAGAGTCGGCCAGTCGCTCTCACCGTCAAGGTCGATCGTAACAGGTGTCAGGTATTTTCTGACATATAGTATTGTATTAGTAGCTGACGGCATAAATCTTCCGATGGCTACAGGTTTTCTTGCATCAGCGGCTGTATAAAATGAATCAATACTGCTTGATGGTGTATTCCAACCTCTTACCGTACCAGTAATAACAGTCGGACTGCCTGCTAACGGCGCAAAATCATTTCCAAAACTTGAACCCAAACCTAATCCGCCAGCTTTATATCGAATGGTAAAAAGAATCTCGCTATTTACTTCGTTGGTGATAGAAAACACATTGGCGTAAGTTGACTGCAAACTATATCCACTATTGGTAACCACATCTTGTAATTGAGTAATGGCTTCCGGCTTTTTGTTTTGTGTCAGGTAAACTTTACCAAGTAAGGCTTTGGCAGCCCACGAGGTACTTCTTCCTTTATCTGCTGCGGCGATCTGGCTAAATTTCAAATTACTCATAAATGACGAGGCAGTGGTTAAATCCGACTCGATAAACTTATATATCTCTGCTACAGATGACCGGGACATAGATTTTGATTCGAGCGGCGAAATAGGTGTATGCACCAGGAAAACACCACCATACAAACGTACCAGGTTAAAATAGTGGTGCGCCCTGATAAAAAGAGCTTCCCCTCCATACTGCTTCCTGTTTACATCGCTAATCGCAATATCAATATTCGATAAACTGATGGCCCCTGAAACAGGATCCCTGTTTATACCTAACTTTTGTAATAAAATATTACAATTGCGGATATTATAATAAGTATCCAGCCAATACTGGTAAATGGCATCGTGGGTAGTGGCAGGAATAAACCAATCCAGGTCGCTTAGATCCCTGTTAAAGGAGTTCGTACTACCTGTGTTTCCCATATACGTATTGTCCGAACGCAATTCGGTCAACTGCCATTCCCGAAAGTTGGGGCGATGCATACCGTTGTAACAGGCGGTAAGGCCAGCCTTCACTTCCGCATCATTACTATAAAAAGTTCCGGTATTTAAATTTGATTCCGGGTACAGATCAATTACTTTCTTACAGGAGCTAAGGCCGATGTAAAAAAAAGCGACTATATATTTTATATTTTTCATAATAGATCAGTTTGAGGATTAAAAATTAAAGTCAATACCAAACAGGAAGGTTTTTTGTACGGGAAAAGCTCCTCGTTGGTAGCCGTCTACCAACGGAGTGGCGTAAGGACCTGATGTACTCCTTGCTTCCGGATTAAGACCTCTGAAACTGGCTGCTTTATGATAGAAAAGATTCTGACCCGAAAAATAAATACGTAACGAACTTATTTTTGCTTTCCTGGTAAATTTTTCGGGTAATGTATATCCTACTAATACTTCCCGCAATGCATAGAAAGATGCATCTTCCACTACATAATCAGCTAACATCCAGTTTAACCCCAATGTTGAATAAGGAGTTTGTCCGTCGCCGGGGAATGCCGGACTCACCCACCTGTTCGAATTGTAGTTTTTGTTGTAGCGCTTGGTTTCATTGTAATTAGCATCGCCACCAATAACATTACCACCCTGCACACCCTGGAAAAAGAAACTAAAATCGAAATCTTTATAAGTGAAATTGTTAGCGATACCCCAAATAAAATCAGGGTAAGGATTTCCGAGTACGATGCGGTCATTAGCATCTATTATCTTATTGCCATCAGTATCCACAATTTTTAATCCCCCAGGTACCAGGATATTAGCAATGCTGCTGGTAAGTCCAGATGCTGTGATCTCATCCTGTGATTTCCACACACCATCTGTTTTATACCCGTAGAACTGTACTAAAGGGCCTCCTACTTTATTCTGGTAAACTTCAGTTCTTTCACCCAGGTTTTGCAACAAGGATTCGTTGCCTAATTGTAATATTTTATTCTTTGTACGGGATATATTGGCTGTAGTTGTCCATTTGAAATCTTTTCTCCTGATATTGTTAGAAGTGATCTCAAATTCAATTCCATCATTTTGAACCTTCCCGATATTATTAATAAAACTTGGGCACACCTGTAAATGCCAGTGAAGCCTGTTGCAGCAATAATTTATCAGTTTTAGACCGGTAAGCATCCACCGAGAACGAGACGGCATTTTTAAATAAGGAAACATCAACCCCGCCATTAAACGAGTAGGTCTGTTCCCAGGTAATGTCCGGATTAGAAAGAATTGTTCTTGAAATAGCTTGTCCGCCTAAGACTGTATTGCTGGAACCAAAAGGATAACTGGTAGCATATAACTGATCGACAAATAAGTAATCGCCGATATTGTTATTACCGGTAGCGCCATAACTGGCCCTGAGTTTTAAATTATTTAGCCAGCCAACATTATCCATGAATTTTTCCTTACTAACTACCCAGCCGACAGAAGCAGAAGGAAAATATCCCCATTTATTACCCGGACCAAAATAAGAACTTCCGTCTGCCCTGAACGATACATTCAACAGGTATTTATCCTGATAACCATATATTATACGTCCAAGACCTGAAAGCAATCCCCTGCTTAACGTATTATTAAATGTTTGAAGGGGATTTGTTACCACAGTAGCCGTATTCAGCGTAGTAATATTATCGCTTGCATAATTGGTAGCCGTTGTTTGCTCATTCCTGACTTTAGATTTTTGGGCAGTAAAGCCAGCCAGTACATCAAAAGAATGATCTTTTATCCTTTTAGTGTAGGATAGCGTATTCTCAGATAGCAAGTCAATAAAAAATGTGCTGGTATAAACCCCGGTACTAACATATCCCACACTTCTTGAATTTGTTTTACCAAAATCCAGTCCCGAAGAATACTTAACAAATGCACTGGCCAATGTTTTAAAGGTAAGTCCCTGAATTATATCCACCGATAAGTCGCCTGATGTTAATGCCCTGTAATCATTAGAGTTAATTTTTACAGATTCCATGATAGATTTTGGGGATTGGTTCGCCGTAGCAAAAGGACTGGTTGCACTGGTTGTTGTCCACATACTGCCATCCGGCATTAAACCAGAGTACACCCTGTTGTTAAACATATTTGCCTGAGCAAAATCACCCACCTGTACACTGGCGTAGGTGGGATTCAACCGCACAAAGTCTATGAGAGAAGCATCTACATACACCGGTAAAAAAGATTGTAACCTGAAAAAGTCAGTAAAGGTAGTGGCGGGGCTTTCTTTCTTAATGTAGGAAGGATTAAAATTGAAAGAAAGTTTTACTTTCTTACTAAGCTGTGCATCGATTTTTGCTTTTACAGTAAACCGTTCGTATTCGCTATGATACATCATACCCTGGTCATTCTGGTAACCACCGGAAACATAATATTTTACTCCGCTATTACCACCTGATACATTCATCTGGATATTTTTGACATTGGCACTCCGGATAGCTTCTCTTTGCCAGTCAGTTCCGACACCTCCCCGCAATTGGTTTTCTACAACATAAGCGGCCCTTTCATTTGTCGTAAGGATAGCAGGTTGTGTAGTTATACTTGGATCCTTTATCCTTAAGCCAGCTTCATAAAAAAGCAAATTGGTGTACTCGCTGGTGGTCATCATTGGGTAAAGTTCATATGCTTCTTTAACACCAGTTGAAAACTTAATACCGTATTTTGTTTTATTAGCCTTTCCACTTTTTGTTGTAACAATAATAACTCCGTTAGCACCCCTGGATCCATAGATAGCCGCGGAGGCAGCATCTTTTAATACTTCAACAGATTGTACATCGGCCATATTTACAAATGATAATCCCTCATATAAAGGATGACCATCCACCACCACCAATGGTTGAGCCCCTGCAGAAACAGATTGTATCCCACGAACTTTTATTTTAGGGTCAGCGCCTGCCTCTGATAGAAATATTTTGCACCTGCACACCTGCAATTTTTCCCTTAAAGCCTGGTCAAGCCGTGAGTTTGGCGTTTCTTCCAGGCGGTCATTGGTGTACTTGGAAACAGCACCGGTTACACTGGATTTTTTTTGTGTACCATAACCGATCACCACTACTTCTGCCTCAGTAGTGGCAGCAGGGACTAATGCCACATCTATCGTGGTCTTATCGGCCACTACAACCGTCTGCGTGGCATAACCTACAAAGGAAAAAACAAGCGTGGAGGTTTTGCCATCAACTGTTATGGAATAGGTACCATCTTGTTTAGTAGAAACGCCGCCTTTCTGATTTTCAGCCAGGATATTAACTCCCAGTAAAGGCTCATTGCTACTTTGGTTGGTCACTTTGCCAGTGATGGTTTTCTTTTGCGCCATCGCCATACTGCTCATCGACAGGAAAAAGATGACAAGTAGGCATCGAAATTGTTTCATAATAGCAGTTTTAGTATTTACAAAATCGTTTAGTATAATAAATTAATTCGTAGCCGGTCCGATTTATCAGCAGCCAGGTCCTTTATATCGATCTTTGCATTTTTTGCAATTAAACCTGTTAACAGCTGCTGCTAGCAAAGGGTACCCTTCTTGAAAATCAAACTCTTTAATCTGCTCACCTTCCCATGATCGTTCTTTTACCAGGTAAGGTCTCAATAGGTCAAATCCTTTCTTCAAAGATTTGCCGGAAGGACTTGTATAATTCCAAAAATCGATCCCTGTTTTATCAGCCATTTGCGCGATAATAAAAAAAGCTTCCATCACAAATGTTGTGTAATGCAGTGATGTAGTTCTTTCCATTTCCTTTGGAAAACTTCCACTATCATCCATTTGATTATCCAACCTGCTTTGCGCATTGAGCACAAACTTTTTTGCTTGTTCATAATCACCAATAAATAAAGACATCGACAAACGCAGCGCTTCATACCAGGCACCGTGATTATTTGCTGCTTTCATTTCATCCATTCCAATTTTGCTGGTTTGCAACCAATCCAAAAATTTGGTAAACCATTCCTTCATTCCCTGCTGGTCAGCATTCGTCCAGTATTTTGACCCTTGTATTAAACCGATAGCATCAACAACTTTGATAAAATGTCTTACATCTATTATACCAGCACCCCTGCCGGTATTGACTCCTTTTATTGCCTGGCCAAAATTCAGGTTGGGGTTCATTCTTGTCGCTTCATCAAGAAACCATACCCGTAAAAGTTTAGCGGCATGCTCTGCATACATTTTCTCTTCCGAAAAATAATAGGCAAGCGCCAACGTGGATACCTCGGCACAAAGCCTGGGCAAATACTCTTTGTCTTTATACTCCTTTACTTCCGGGTTTGTTTGTCCGTCTTTGCGTATATACGGCAGCCCATCTGGTTTTGATGGATCAGGCCAATGATAAGGAGCAAGACTCATATAATCATGCTTGTCTCCGCTGGGTGGACTATTTTTCTTTTCCATTACACTTACCGGCCCATATTTTAAAGCAGCCGTTGCATCTTTGATCAATTGCTTGTAAGCGGGCAAGATATAGGCACTACCAGCCTTCACCTTGCTTTTGTTGGCAGCTAATGCCGCAGCATCCAGCGCAAATACCGCCGGCTTGCCCGGACCCGTATGCTGCTTGTTGTTTGCCCACATACAAGATAACAGCGACACAAAAATTAGAAATACAACTGCTTTTCTCATTTGTCATTTTTTATTTGAGTATACGAATAGTTTTTTGCAGATCCACATTGTCTCCACGAATAGTAACGATATATAGTCCTGACGGAAATCTCGCAACAGGAATATCCACACTGATAAAACCGACCGGTATAAAAAGATTTCTTTTCAGTAGCGGATGCCCGCTCATATCATACAACACTATATCCCCCAACGCAGGTTCGGGCGAATAGGCTCGTATTGTCAACGTAGTGCTGTTGCTCATATAGGCATTCATGTATTGCGCATTTGTTCCACTACCTGGCAAAATGGTTAACCTCCCGTTGGTAAATGTTACGTTATAATTATTGGATGTGCCACCGCTCAAAGTGATCGGGTAATAACCAGGGGATGAAATGTCAATTGCTGTTGTGCTCGCAACAACAGGTGTCAGCAAGTTTGTCGCTGTTTCCCCTAAGACAAACCCGGTATACGTAATAGTAAATGGAGGATTGGGTTGTCCCTGCATTTTCAACGTATCTCTAACCCGTATTGCCAGGTTGGCTTTATTCACCGTCAAGGGCCTGGTTACATCCGGTGCCGGGAAAAATCCTGCATTGCCAGCTTGCGATGCAGTGATGTTGGTAGTACCTGCTCCAACGATATGAATAGTACTACCAATGATCGTTGCAACTGCCAGGTTGCTGCTGGTATAAGTAATCGGTATGGTTGCATTGGTACTGGTAGCTCCGGCCGCAAAATCTGCGTTACCATATGTTTTTGTTACAGGAGCCGTGAATGTGATCGTTTGATTCTGTTGCGGCTGCACGGTTAATATTCCGTTTACAAAACTGATGGTATAATTATTAGAAGTTGCTCCCGTAACAGTGACCGGGTAAGTACCTGCAGGTGATGAAGTAATAGCTGTAGTAGTAATAACCGGCTGTGTTAACAAAGCAGCAGAGGTTTCTCCCAAAACAAATCCTGTATACGTAATAGTCAATGGAGGGTTCACCTGTCCCTGGAATTTAGTTTTATTATCGGCAGTGATCGTTAATGCAGTTTTGCTCACCGTAAGTGGTTGACTGATGCTGGCAGCGGGATAGAATCCATCGGTGGCCTGGGAAGCTGTAATAGTAGCTGAGCCTGCACCCGTAATATGTATATTACCACCTACGATGGTTGCGACAGCAGGATTATTACTGGTGTAAACAATAGGTTGCGCTGTATTAAGACTTGTAGCGCCTCCATTAAAATCCGGGTTACCATATGTTTTTGGTGGCAACGCATTAAAAATAAACGGCTGCACTTGCGGTATTGCTCCCGCACCCAACGGACCAAAACTGCTGAGTGTAGCCGTAACCGTATTGGTCGTATTATTACCTATACCCAATGGTAAGGACCACGAAGAGCCGGTATTCCTGATCAGTCCTATATCGCTATTTGGCAATGTGGCAAATGTCGAACCTTCTAAGACGGCATTCCATCCCAGTTGTACAACACTGTTACCCGATCCGCTGAGACGATTGATATTCCAAACAGCATTGACTACATTCTGTTTTTCTGATGGTGTAAATGGAACGCCATTAATCGCTCCGTTATAAGTAATACCTTCAAATACCGTAGCGGTAAAACTGGAAGAGGTGGTAGGAGTAAGTGTAGCCGGCAAATAATGATTTGCAGTTCCAATTGGAATGGTTAGGGAAGAAGCCAGCCCATCATATTGTACAACACTGAGGTCACCTGTTGTACTATTCGATATGGTAGCAATATAATTGGATGAATTGAAAGTGCCAGTGATAGCTCCGCCGGACAGAATCCGAACAAGATCCAGCGGCCGTAATGTTATTTTGCCACCAACTTTCAGATGATCGGAAACGGTGATGCCCCTGTTGATCGTAACCGGTGCATTGATATCAATAAACCTGGCGGTAATAGGAGTTGCTGTGGAACCCGTCGTTATACCAAATGGCCAGGTGGTGGCCCCGTTAATTACATAATTAATCCCATCTTCAAATGTTTGGGTTCCGGTAACAGAGGCAGAACCAGAAGCCGGATTAAATCCATTCAGGTTAGCGGTTTGAAGTGTGGCGCCCCTGCCTTCCACTGAAAGCGCAACACCAGTCCCCCCTGCTGATACAGGATTTGAAATAAAAATAGAATCTGCTGTAACAGAAAAAGCTACTATGGATGTATTAGCCGGGATGCCAGGGCCAGTTATGCTTAAGCCTCTTGCCGTGGTGGGTACGCCTGCATTACCCTTTATCATAAATGATCCGGCAGTTAAATTACCGGTGCCGGCTACAGAAGCCGTTGGCCCGTTTGCTTCGAAAGTGGCACTGCCTGTCAGTTTGAAACTACTAAAATCCAGCTTGCCATAGATATTGACAGATTTATCAACGGCAATGTCCTTTCCTATTGTAACAGTAGCATTGTCGGCAACAATCAAAGCTGCTACACTGATAGTTCCTGAGCCGGTTATGCTTTGTGCCGTGGTTCCAGCTAACAGTAATTCATTGGTACTGGTGATATCTGCCGTCAAACTACCATTTACAATCATGTTTCCAAGTACAACAGTTTGTCCGCTGGTATGCGTTGTAAAAGTGCTGCCGCTATTGATGGTGAGGTTTTCAATGCGATAAATTGGGCCTTCCGCAACGAGATTGGCATTATTTTCTACGATGATGTTGGCGAAACTTTTCCGGTTGAAAAAATTACCAAAGCCTGAAGCTGCATTGGTAACCCGGTGATGCCAGGTGCTGCCAGGTTTCATTTCCATAGCTGAAAATAAATTACCACTTCCCATCGGGCTAAAACCTCCATCATAATACAAATGAGATCCTGCTTCAAATATCACCCATCTTTCAGCTGATTGGCCGCTGTTACCAAAAGCATAGGAGGCAGAGGCCGGAGTAATATTGGTGAACATACTTGCACCACTGGTAAACACCAGGTTACCTGTACCTGCTGTTGTGTTATCGATCCTGAATTGCTGGCCACTGATAATACTCAATGTGCCGCTGACCATTCCGGAATTCCCGGCAGCCATCGCAAACCGAATACTGCCTGTCGTTGTAGCAGGTACGTTCAAAGCAGAGCCCGCATCAATCACAAAATCATCACCGGCCCCGCCGCTTACTGTAAGGGTTGAAGTGCCTGAAGTTCCCCGGATCATATTGATCGTTACATTCGCCGTAAATTTAAATTGCGCACAAGTGATACCCGCATTAGCATTCACAGTCACCGGACCGGTAACCGGAGTAGTGCCACCGAGGTTAGTGCCATCAAATACTAATATGTCTGTTGCACCTGTAGAAGAAGGGCGGGCAGATCCCGTTCCATTCTGAGCCGTATTCCAGTTGGCGCCGTTGTTAATATTATTATTGGAGGCGCTGGGAGAACTCCCCACCCAGTAATAAGTTGTTTGGCCATTGACAAACATGATGCTTAAAAGAAAAGTACAGAATAGTAAATATTTTTTCATGATAGCAGCTTTAAATTGATCGTTATTTATTCGGTATTTAAATGAACGGTTTTTTTTGTTGTCACGAAGGTTATACACAACCAGGCCAGTGGCACTAACAGCGCAGCGATAATAAATAAAGTTGTATACGTTGTTTGTGTCAGCCAGGGAACCAACAAGGTTAAAATAATGGTGCCTGCAACGGCCGCTGTTCCTCCCATACCGGCTACGGTTCCCACATTTTTTCCATTGAAATAATCCGAAGGGAGGGTTTGCAGGTTATTGATAAGAAACTGGAAACCGAACAATGCCGCACTGATCAGCGCAATAGCAACATTGATATGATCTTTTAGCTGATCCATATAAAAAGCGATAGCAGCTAATGAAACAAGCATGATGATGCAACCAATCGTGATGGCATTTTTTCTTGCTTTGGCCGGATCAACCCCTCTTCTTACCAGCATTGAAGAATAAAAACCACCTGTTAAACCACCAATAGCGGCAAATAAGTAAGGCACCCAGGCAAAAGCACCCACTTGCTTAATATCAAAGCCAAATTGTTCTTTCAAAAATGTAGGTAACCAGGTGACAAACATCCACCAGATCGGATCTATAAAAAACCGGGAAGAAATAATGCCCCAGGTGCTTTTAAAATTCAGTAGTTGCTTCCAGGTGAATACCCGGACAGTAGCCGCAGCAGCCACATTATTCTTTCTATCAAGAATATGATCCTGTTCTTCTTTGGTGATCCAGGGATGTTTATCCGGTGTATTTTTATTAACGATCAGCCACGGAATGATCCATAAAAAGCCTAGTATAGCAATGCCCGCAAACGTTGCCCGCCAGCCAAAAGCAAGATAAAGACCTGCAATGGCCGGTGCCGCCACAACGGATCCCAAGGAAGCCCCTGCTCCAAATATACCCTGTGCGATAGCTCTTTCTCTTGCCGGAAACCATTCCGCATTACTTTTGGTTGCACCGGGCCAGTTACCTGCTTCACTCACTCCCAGCATCGCCCTGAATATGCTGAACGCCATCAATGATTTTGCCAGGGCATGCAAAGCAATAGAGATACTCCATCCAACAATAGAAACAACCATTCCTATTCTGGTGCCAATGGCATCCATCATTTTGCCTGTCACGGTCTGCCCGATCGCATAGGCCACCATAAAAAAAGTAGTGATAAGTGCTAATGCACTTTTATTGTCCGCCTCTGCAATACCAAACTCCTTATAGATATAAGGCCACATGATATTGATGGCACTTCTATCAATATAATTGATGATCGTTGCCAGCCCTATCAACCCTATAATCCACCACCGGAGTCCTTTAACTTTCATGCTGCGTTTTTTCTGAATTGTGTAATAGGAGTGCGCATATATAAATACATTAAGGTTGTTGAGACGTTACAAAATCTTCCCTCATCGGGCTGAAAATATCTATCAGCACACCTGGCTCAAGACATACCGCACCATGCATGACATTGGGTGGTATGTAAAAGGCATCGCCGGCACGAAGTATTTTTTTTTCGTCCCCGATCTCGACTTCAAAAGCCCCTTTCTCCAGGTGGGTGATCTGTGAATGATAGTGCTGGTGCAAGGTGCCGACCGCTCCTTTTTCAAATTCAACTTTCACCACCATCAACCGTTCATCATATGACATAATCTTTCGTTTGATACCGGGTGCTGTTGCCTCCCAGGGTACTTCTTTGTTCTCTATAAAAACTTTACTCGTTTCAGTGGTTTCCATTTCCGGTCAGTTTTAGTTATCAAATATTTTTACTTCAAAATTTTTCCTTCGTACAAGATTATATAAGGCCCGGTCCATTCCATTTTAATACCGCCGGCGTCAACGGAATGTGTTTTTGCCGGTCCCATGTCTTTGTTATGTTGTGCCAGCACTAGTTTCCTATCATCGATCATAATCTCTGCAACCGTTGTGTTTTCATCATTCACCAGCAACCTAATCTGCTGTACGGATGGATAGGCACCAGAAGAAAATTCCCGTACCGGGTCATAGTCGCCATGTATCTCTGTCACATTGACAAAAGACTGGTTTATTCCTTTTTTTCGAATGATCAAGGCAGGTTCGTGACGGAGATTAAAATTGGGGTCATTGGCGCCAGAACGGGTAAAAAATACCTGGGCTTTTCCTTCGACCAATGATGAAATAGTATAATAGGTTCTCTTATTTAGAAAAGTAAGCTGTACTACTGTATCTTTTACGTCAGCTTCTGCTTCTTTCCATAAAAACTGGTAACCATTTTTCTTGCCCAGGGGCTCCTGTTTTGACAGGTGTGGCTCATATTTTACCGAGGTGCTGATCAGATGGCCGTTGTAATGAAAGGGAAGGTCATACTGGTGTTCATCTGTTCGAACTGGCATTATAAATGTCAGCCACCATTCTTTTTCCCCCGGGTAGCTCCAGCATATAAACTGTTCGCTGAAGGTGAATCCCTTTATAGGCATTATCGTCTTTGGCTGCTGTTACCTGCGCTGCGTAGTTTTGAATATTGCTGAATAATTTATCAGCGTGATACTTTTCAGATTCTGATTCTTTCCCGTCAAACTGGCTTTTTTCATCCACCACAATTGTATTGTGAGCAATCGTTTGACTGGCATATGCTTTTGTTTCCGGCAAATAACGACCCCCATATTTTTGTTCAATACCGACAAAGCGAACGGCCCCATAATCTGTCAATATCTCATTACCTTGGTCAAATAAATTAATATTCAGTTTATCGAAATGCCCATGCGAGAGACCGTGAGCTGTATACTTAAATATCAATGTGGCAAGGCCATTGTTTTTCCCATTTCGTAAAATACTGATGCCGCCTTGTTTACCATTTAATCCATCTGCGTATTCGACAGAACGATAAGGATAAAACTCCGGGATAGGGACACCGCTGGCGATTGCTGCCGCAATAGCTACACCACCCCTGTTCAGCAATACCCTATTTTGCTTTTTTGCTACCAGCAACAAACCATTATCTTTTCCATATACATCCCAGGCCGTACTAATGGCTGTCACCAGTTCATTACTGGTGTAGTCTTTTTCTTTTAATGCATCGTTAAAAGCAAAAAAAGTTCCATCGAGATTCGTTTGTTGCAAACCGGCCATCAGTGCTTTTTGCAGGATACGGTTGCGGTGTTCAAATATTTTCAATGCCGGGTTAGCATTATTAAGCGCCGTAGCAAAAAGATAATAGGGAAGAATAGCATATCGAACATAATAGGGACCTTCCGTATAATAACCATCGGGAGAAAAAAGTTCCTCCATCTGAACCAGGAATCCACTCTGTCCTTTTTTATTGGTTCCGCGCAGAGCCATGTCCACCCAATCTTTGTTATTGGTGGCAATACCCGCAATACCAACACCAGCGCAGGCCCACACACCATGGTTATGAATAAGGTCAAACCAATTTTTCAGATCCTTTGTGAAATATTCTACTTCTGGTTTGAAAGCACCGCTTTCTATCTTCGCTCTGTCCCCGACGGATAGGTAATTATAAATAAGATCATACGCCATCCCGGCATAGACCAGCCAGTTAGCATCATTCAATGCCTGCCAGAAAATGCGGCCGGGTGAACTGCTGGTAGCTTGTGGATGATTTTTTAATGTAGGATTCAGCAGGGCGTACTTCAGGAACAAGTCCTTTACCAATTTTGCATATTTACCATCCCCGGTAATATTGTACAAAACACCGCTGTTAAACATCAGCATGTAATTGGCCTTATGTTTTTCGTGGGTGTAACCTCCGGCCGGATCTTTTGGTACAGGAACATCCACCTCTTTACCTACCCATCCATCGACATTCCTTTTTAATTCATTGTAGGAACTTGTAAGCAAGGGGTATTTATGTATACTTGCTTTTACCATTGCTGCTTCTGCTTTGGTAAAAAATGTAACAGGGTGCTGTGCAGTCAGCAACACAGGCAGAGCAACAAGTAAATCATGGTAAGCAATCGAAGCATAGCAATCTGTTCAATTTATCGTCAGCCACCAACCTAACTCAGGCGAAATAGGTTCCACCATTTATTTCCACACTTTCTCCATTTATAAAAGAAGAAGCATCGCTGGCGAGGTACAATACCAGGTCGCCAATTTCAGTTGCCTGGCCTTCTCTCCGCAAGGGAGTAGCAGCAGCAACATTTGTTCTTACTTCTGGTTTGGTAAATGTGTTGTGAAAAGTTGTATTGATCATGCCGGGGGACACACAATTCACCCTGATTCCTTTTGGTCCCAATTCTTTTGCCAGTCCTCTGGTCATTGACAGCACTCCGCCTTTAGCAGTTGCATAAGCTAAGGCACCAAATCCGCCCCCATCCCTGGCAGCTTGCGAGGAAAAGTTTACAATCGCTCCCCCTTCTGTCATATAAGGAGTCACGGCTCTGGTGACGAGATAAGCTGATTTCAAATTCACATTGATTACTGCATCCCAGAATTCCTCATCAAGATCCGCCAGCACTTTTCTTCCCATCAATCCACCCGCAACATTTACCAGGACATGAACTACATTTCCATAGACGGAAATACAGGTATCCACTACTTTCTTTACATCAACAGCTTTTGTCATGTCACCTTGCACGGCGATAGCCTCGCCTCCTGCCTCTTTGATCAGGCGGATAGTTTCATCAGCGTCATCCTGATTAGAAAGATTATTGACACATACTTTTGCTCCTGCACCGGCCAGTTTGATCGCCGCCTGGCGGCCTATGTCCCGGGCTCCGCCTGTAACTATGGCAACTTTACCTTTTAATGTATACATAAACTGTTATGATTTTAAAACGATGTCATTTATAAATGAAAGCCCTTGCAGAAAATGATCGGCGAATTGAAAATGAAAGAAAAAATACCATTTCTCCGTAATAAATTTATTTCATATCGCAATCGTTCCGGTGTAATAATAGATTGATTTTACTTTCCGGCAATAATTGAGTCCTTAGAAGATTTCAAAAATAATCAGTCATTGTTAGAAAAAATGTATGCTAAACCGGTAAATGACTTACAAAATCTTAAATTTATGCCTCCGGTAACGCTACCGGTAACGCTGCCGGGATTTCCGTAATGAAGTTTCAAGTAGCTTTACGCCAACATCGCCATATGAACAAACCCGCAACGATCAAAGACATTGCCCGGCAATTGAATATCTCCATCTCGACCGTTTCCCGTGCCATGCGGAATGCACCCGATGTAAATGCTGATACAAAAAGGGCGGTGATGGCCTTGTCCGAAGAACTGAATTACCAGCCGAATAAATTAGCCTTGGGTCTTCGTCAAAAACAAACACATAATATTGGTGTGATCGTTCCCAATCTCGACTATGTTCTGGCCACGATGGTAAAAGGCATTGACGAAGTGGCGCTTGAAGCCGGGTATACTGTGATGGTTTGCCAGAGCAATGAATCATTCGGAAGAGAGATCGTCAACACCCGTCGATTACTTGATAGCCTCGTAGATGGCTTTATTATTTCTGTTTCCAGCGAAACAAAAGTATTTGATCATTTCAAAAAGATACAGGAATACCAGATGCCGATGGTTGTATTTGATAGGGTAACTCCCTTCCTGAAAGCTCCCGGTGTGCGGATCGATAATGAAGATGGGGGATTCCAGGCTACTGAACATCTGGTAGAACAAGGATATAAACGAATTGCAATCCTCGCAGGCCCAAAAAATCTTGGCATCAGCAACCAGCGGCTTGACGGGTACCTGAAATCGCTGAAAAAGAATAAGATCAAAGTCGATACTGATTTGATCATCAATTGTGATTTCAACCAGCACTATGCTTATCTCGCTACACAGGAACTGCTAAGCATGAAAAAAAGGCCTGATGCCATTTTTACCATCAGTGACCGGATGGCCATCGGCGCTATGCTGGCCATCAAAGAAAAAGGACTGAAGATGCCGCATGATATCGGGCTGGTTGGCTTCAATAATGAACCGGTTACCAGTCTTGTCACACCCGGTATCTCCAGTGTGGATCAGCCAGCATTTGAATTGGGCAAAGTGGCTGCCAAGCTTTTTATCGAAACGATGCACAATGATAGTGACATGAGTGAAGTGGAAGAAGTTTTAAAACCTAAATTGATCATCCGGGAATCTTCGCAAAGAATAGTGGCGAAGAATGGCCGGCAAAATAAATTATTATGCTCCGATTAATGCTATTAAAATTTTGTTTGCTTATTACGATTGTGGTAACGGCAAATACCATTGTTGTAAAGAATATAAAAGAACTGCAAGCCGCTAATGCGAATGCCAGACCCGGTGATATCATTATACTGCAAAATGGCGAATGGAAAGATGTGATCATAAAACTGAATTGTATCGGTACCAAAGCACAACCTATTACTTTCAAAGCACAAACTGAAGGAAAAGTGCTGATAACCGGTATGTCACAACTCCGGCTGGGCGGAAGTTTCATTATTGTTGATGGCCTGGATTTTAGCAATGGTTATGCTGGCAAAGACCCTGTTATCAATTTCAGGATCAATAACGAACAACTGGCAAATAATTGCCGGGTCACCAATACAACTGTCAATGATTTCAATAACCCGAAACGGATGGACGAGAATTACTGGGTGGCTTTTTATGGTAAAAATAACCGGCTGGACCATTGCAGTTTTATTGATAAGAAAAATATGGGTGTATTACTGGCTGTGATACTGGACGATGAGAGAAGCCGGGAGAATTTTCATTCCATTGATCATAATTATTTTGGCCGAAGACCAGCACTGGCATCCAACGGCGGCGAGATCATCCGGGTGGGCGTATCACAACATTGTGAATTCAATTCCAACACACAGATCACCGACAATTACTTTGAACATTGTGATGGAGAGACCGAGATCGTTTCCATTAAATCCGGCCAAAATGTGGTGCGGGGTAATGTATTTAAAGAATCACAGGGAGGTGTGGTACTTCGCCATGGCAATTATAATATCGTAGAGAATAATATTTTCCTGGGTAATGGTAAAGAGGGCACGGGTGGTGTACGTGTAATCAATAAAGGGCAGTGGGTAGTGAATAATTTTTTTTATCAATGCCGGGGGATCGATTTCCGTTCACCGCTTTCGATTATGAACGGTATTCCCAATTCTCCCGCCCATCGCTATGTCCAGGTAACAGAGGCCGTCATTGCGAACAATACTTTTTATGATTGTTCTCCCGTCTCTTTCGGCGAAGGAAGTGATGCCGAAAGAACCTTACCCCCTTCAAATGTGTTGTTTATCAATAATATCTTTTACAATAATTCCGATAGTATTATTTATAAAGTGTTTGACGATATCAGTGGTATTAATTTTTGGGGTAACGAAGTGAGCAGGGCTGTCAGGCAGCAGGTAGTGAACGGATTTTACAAAACCTCGTTTGCCCTTCAGAAAAACCTGGTTGCTCCTTTGCCTGTTACACGAACAAAAGGTACCGTACAGTTTCCTGACTCTATCCGACAGGCAGCTCAGGAACGCTTGCAACACCCGCTTTCCACCAGGCCGGGCTTTGCTGATATACAGATACTAAAAAAATTATATGTCAACGCCACGCAGGCAACCGGTGCTGCCCGGTTTAAGAAAACATCTTCGACTCCAACAGCAAAACCCGTTTTAGTAAAATGTACCAACGCTGAAGAAATTTATAAACAACTGGAAAGAAAGGAACCGGCAATCATTCAGCTAACCGGTTCGAGCTATACCCTTAACAAGCCGTTTCTGATTACTAACTATGTCCAATTTACCAGTAATAAAAAAAACCAGGTGACTTTTACTACCGGCAACCTACTTAGTGTTTTTATTATTGCAGGGAGCGGCCATCTCACATTGCATAATCTCTCGATCAACGGGAAAAATGTAAAAGCCACTCATTTTATTTCCAGCGACAGCAGTGGAAGCAGCCATCATTATAATCTGGATATACAGCATACTACCATCCAGGATCTCAGCAGGGAAAATGGTTGTGACAATATTTTCTATGCCTTTAAGAGCATTGTTGCAGATAGTATTGTGATCCGAAATAGCAATTTTTCCGGTAATGCTACAAACGGCATACTATTATCAGAAGAAACAGACAATAAAGGCTACTATGGTGCAGAAAAAATATTCATCGAGAACAACCAGTTTAACTCCCAGACCGGTAAACTACTGGATATTTATCGGGGCGGCAATGACGAAAGCACAATGGGTCCGTTACTTTCTTTTACCAGTAATAAAATGATCAACTGCTCAACCAAGAATGACGATCCGCTGATAAGATTATATGGCACACAACGGTCCCTGTTGAGAAAAAATCTATTTACGAATTGCAATGCCGGCAAGACCCTGGTCCGGTTTGAAGATATCGTAAGAGCCGCCCATACTTTCAAGGATAACACCCTGAACCAATCAGGGAAAATTGTTGCAAACAAGTTTGTGCGTAGTGATAACAACCTTATTTACTAAAAGGTATCTCTAAACTGGTTTTATGCCGGGAAGGCGATAAGACGGTAAGTAAACAGAAAGTAAAATCGATCCTACCCGACTCCTGACTTAGCGACAATGGTTTAAATTTTACTTTTGAGATGAACTCTGACAGGTCTTTGTTTCAGCGCTACAAAATTTCTACATTGTTCAGCTACAAAAAAAGCCTCCCGTTACCGGGAGGCCTTATCTGAGATTGGGCTTGAAATGAATCAGTTTTTTGCTATATCAAATTTTTTAAAGATCGATCGTACGCTATTCTGAATTTCCTTGGTTGTCAGGTTTTTACTATTCACTTCATCAGTTGTCCAGCCCTGCCACACCGTTTTATCCGTTTTCGCGTCAATCATGGAAATAGTCACCGTGCCTTCCTTGATCGGCCGTTCATCCCTTTCATATCCCATAAACTGTGAAGGATAATAAATGGTTGTATAACGACGGCTGTAAGGATTGTACAACAGTCTTGAAAAGGGCCTGGAATACACAGGACTATTACTTTCCTTGGTACTTCTTTCTACCAGTACATCGTAACTAAGCAATACATCAGGCCTGTTTTTTCCTTCCCTCCAACCCGATTTTTCCAACTCTTTGTTGACGGCGTCACGAATTTTCTTCTCAGTCAGGTCGTTATTTTTATTCTGATCTCCTCTCCCTTCGCCGTCTTTATCGACCCAGGCAAAGGATTTGTACCTGCTGAAATCGGCATTATCGTCTTTTTCGATATGAGCTGTGGGACCACAACTTGCAAGCAAGAAGACGAAAGCTAAAGATCCACTCCACAGTTTCAAATTCTTCTTCATAGATTCTCCTTTTTTATATATGGATTAAAAATATTATTTACTACTTAGTTAATCTTCGTAGTTCACCATATAAACGTCAAAAAGAGTGCTGGGTTTATTAAGAAGTTGTGAAAGTTTTTAGAAGGAAGCACTAACTGGCGGCACGTCCTTAGGGCAGACCAATCTCATAATGTTGTTCAGGAATTTCGACGTCGAAAAATCCTTTTTTAACAAGACGTTGCTTAAACTCCTGCTGTACGGCATACTCACCATGCACAAGGAATAACTTTTTTACCTGTCTTGCATCCTGGCAGGCCAGCCATTGCGAAAGATCTTCATAATCACCATGAGCACTCATACTCCGGATCGCTCCTATCTCTGCATTCACTTCATGTTTCACACCATAAATCCCAACTTCTTTTTCACCGGCCAGCAGTCTGCCCCCCAAGGAACGGGGTTCACAATAACCGGTCAGTAAGATCGTATTGCGACTGTTTTCAATATTATTGCTGATATGGTGTTTCACCCGTCCCCCATCCGCCATTCCACTCGCGGAAATAATAACCATTGGCCCGTTTTGAAAATTGAGTTGTTTGGATTGATTCACGGTCTGTACATACCTAAGACCTTTAAAAGAAAAGGGGTCATTATCTGTTTGCATGATCTTTTGAATGGTCCTGTTAAAATACTGCGGGTATTTCTTTACAATGTTCGTGGCTTTAATACTCAGTGGGCTGTCAACAAAATAGTCAAGATCGGGTAATCGGTTCTCCAGTTCAAGCTGATTCAGGGCATATAATAATTCCTGCGTACGGCCCACACTAAAAGCCGGCATAATGAGTTTACCTTTTTTTTGCAAACAGGCTTTTTCGATCCATCGCAGCAGCATATCCGGTGTGGTAACATTATTATCATGCAGACTGTTACCATAAGTTGATTCCAATAATATATAATCGGCCTGTGGGAATGTTTCGGGGGATTTTAAAATAGCATCCCTGTAGCGGCCCACATCGCCACTAAAAGTCATTCTTGTTTCTTTCCCACCTTCATTCACTCTTACATGTACACAGGTACTGCCGATGATATGACCTGCATCAGTGTACATAGCCTGCACACCATCCGTTACAGGAAACCATTGTCCATAATTCTCTTCATGAAAATGACCGGCCGCTCTTTTTGCATCTTCAGCAGTGTAGAGTGGTTGCAGGTAGGGCAATCCTTCTGCGGCTCTTCTTTTATTCTGGTATTTCACTTCATCTTCCTGTATCTCAGCAGAATCCTCCAACAACACCGTCGCAAGATCTTTGGTGGCAGGCGTACAAAATATTTTACCGGCAAAGCCCTGTTGTACCAAACGGGGTATAAGACCGCAGTGATCAATATGGGCATGAGAAAGGATCATCACATCCACACCCTGCGGATCAAATCCAAAATTACGGTTGAGCATATCTGTTTCCTTGCCCATACCCTGGAACATCCCACAATCCAATAAGATCTTCCTGCCATCCTGTAATGTCAGTAAATGTTTCGAACCGGTAACTGTTCTGGCTGCGCCGTGAAATGCTATTTTCATACCTTGTTTTTTAAATTATTTTTTGCTTTTTGCTTTAAATGACCAAGTGATATAAAACTCCGCCACCAATTCTCCCTGCTTATTCTTTCCCACCGATCTTGCCCTCACTGTACTTGCTTCTCCTGTTGTAATAGTTTCTTCAACCGCTTTTTCAAATACAGCTCCATCTTCACAAACAAAATATGTACGGTCCGTTGCCTTTTTAAAATAGTCTGACTCCACTTTTATGACCAACATAGAAACGGCCGGATTTTTTTTATATAGCCAGGTCATGGCCAGTACGCCTGTGCTCAATTCAGCGGCCATACTCAGACAGGCAAAATAAGTGGAACGAAAAGGGTTTCTTGAAAGCCATTTGTAAGGAACTGTACCACGCATTTTTTCCCGTCGGTTTCTCTTACCCTGACACCCGAAAAATAAGCAGCGGGCAACCTGGTAAACAGGAACAGCCTGAATTTAACAGGATGATTGATCAGTTTGATGAAAGCAGCAGCATGGGAATTCATTTATTCAATGTATTGTGCCGGATCCAGTGCTTTCCTGCCCCAGTCTGTAAAAAAAGAACGGACCTTTTCCTTATCATATGTTTTTTCAGCTTCCAGGTACCAGGATGATTGTGTGTGAATCAGCTCGCCCTTATCATTCAAGACCAGGAATACCGGGAAACCAAAGCGCTGGGGGAAATTATATTTCCTTAACATCTCCAGGTTCTTATTCTCTTTACTGTAATTAAGATGATATACAACATAGTTGCTTCGGACAAGTGAATCAAGTGATTTATCTCCCGATACAAAATCATTGAACCGGGCGCACCAGATACACCAGTTACCGCCTACCTGCACCAGCACCTGTTTGGCAGAAACTTTTGCCCTCTTTACGGCTGACTCAATTGCCTCCTTTGCATTTTCTTCCGGCTTATACAATTTGAACTTTGCCAAATCCTGTGCATACACGAATAAAACAAAAAACATCACTCCAAATGTTACTATAAATTTTTTCATGCCCTATTTTTTAGCGAAGGAAACTGTCCACCAAAAGACATCACCTCACCCTCTTTTTTAATCAATAACTACCACACAAGCTACTGCTTTCCTGTTGTTGATCGTGCTTTGCATAGACAATAAAACGTTAACAGCCAAGCAACCGGGCAATCCCTGGTGCCATCGCGACCCTCCGCTTGGTAAGATCGCCCCGCTTTGCCCGTACCCAGTAACAACGTTTTAACAAGCAACTAAAATAGCAAGTCCCGATGAATTTAAAATAAGATTAATAACACTCTCTATAATTATTTTTCCTACGTAGCAACGATTCTGAGGAAGAATCGTCAAATTTGATGGTATATTCAATTTACAGTATGAAAAGAATCACGACTTGCCTTTCTTGTTTTTTTGTTCTCTCAGCGGTCACTTTTGGCCAAAAAGTTACGGGCAAATTGCTGTTTCAGCAGGGACAAACGCTGGAGGTTAGCATGAAGATGAAAACCACGATTGCCCAACAAGCCATGGGACAAGCCATTGATTTTAATGTTGACGCCACCGGGTACCATGTTTATAAAGTAACGAATACGACTACTGATAACAGCACACTAAATCACCAGGTGAACCGAATCACTTTTGCATTTGATGGTATGGGTCAAAAAACATCTTTTGATTCCAACAAAGAAAAAGATCTTAATGGTCAAATGGGGAAACCTATAAAGGATATGCTGGCTAAAAAATACAATATCATTATTGACACTGCCGGCAAGGTACTGATGGCAATGCCCGAAAAAGTGGAGTTGTCGGCGATGGACAGCCGGATGGCCATTATCAGCAGTATGCTGAAAGATGTATTGGACCTGGCACAACCGCCCCAAAAAGGGAAATCAAGTTTCTTTAAAATACTACCTGAAAATGAGGCCGGTAAGGGGGAGGCCTGGACTACTTCACATGAAACAAGTAACGGAAAAGTGGATGCTGCTTATATTATTACCGATATAACTGATTCCACGATCGTTGTTGATTTTGTAGAAAATTCAATTACCGTTTCTAAAGCGGAAATGATGGGTAGTGAAACTTCCACTAAGTTGAATAACAAATCAACCGGGAAAATCATTCTTGACCGTACTACAGGCATTATCAGGGAGAAAACACTTACCATTGAATCAAACGGCAATACGGAATCAGCTTTTGGAACCATACCAGTTACTTCGAAAACAACGGTAATTATCCTGGTTAAACCAGTTCAATAAAAATCAATTTATAGCACTTCCACTTGTTTGTTGAGGAGGTCATTGAATTCATCCCGCTTACGAATAAGCTTTGCTGCCCCTTCGTGTACCAGTACTTCTGCGGGTTTATATCTTGAATTATAGTTGGAAGCCATTTCAAATCCATAAGCACCGGCATTATAAAACACCAGATAATCGCCTTCTCTTATTTCATTGATAGTTCTGTCAGTGGCAAAAGTGTCTGTCTCACAAATATTGCCCGTTATCGTATATGATTTTTTAGCACCGCCCGGATTTGAAATATTTTCAATATGATGATAGGCATCATACATCATGGGTCGTATCAGGTGATTGAGTCCGCTGTTCACCGCGGCAAACACAATGGCCCCGGTATCTTTCACCACCGTCACCTGGGCGATCATATACCCACATTCACTTACCAAAAATTTTCCGGGTTCAAACCACAACTCGAATTTCTTCTTCCCCATTGTGGCATGGTTGTCAAACGTCTCTTTTATTTTCATTGCTAAAAGTCCAATGTCGGTTTCTTTTTCACCAGGTTGATAAGGCACTTTGAAACCACCGCCCAGGTCGATCACTTCCAGTTCAGGGAAATGCGGGATCATGTCAAACAGTACCTCTATTCCCTTCACAAAAACATCCGCCTCTTTTATATCGCTACCGGTATGGATATGTAAGGCGCGGATAAATAAGTTGGTGGATCGCACCAATTCTTCAATTTCATCAAGTTGATGCACCGGTATACCAAACTTACTTGCTTCATGCCCGGTGGAAATCTTCAGGTTGCCACCCGCCATTATATTGGGTCTTATCCTTATTCCCACCGGGTAACTATGACCGAATTTTTTTCCAAATTTCTCCAGGTTGGAGAGGCTGTCTATATTAATATGGACCCCGGCAGCTACGGCTTCTTCAATTTCACTGAATGCTATCCCATTAGAAGTGTATAGGACTCGTTGCGGCTCAAACCCCGCATACAAAGCCAACTTGACTTCATTAATAGAACTGCAATCAACGTTACAATCTATGCCTTTTATATAACGGAGGATATTGACATTTGTCAGTGCCTTACTCGCATAAAAGAATTTTGTATCCAGTATCGAAAATGCAGTAGCTAGTTTATGATACTGTTCTTTTATTTTTTCGGCATGATATACATAAACTGGGGTCCCAAATTGGTCAGCGGCCTGAATTAATTGCTCATGGGAAAGTTGCTCTGGCATAAATGCGAAGATAAGGCTGTCACGGTTTTGAATCATGTGACCCAGCAATACAAATGCCATCCGGAAAAGGATGGCATGTTATCTAATAAAATTCAACGACTGATCTAGCTTTCTTCTTCCTCGCCCTTTTCCTTACCTCCCTGGGGCGAAGGTTGGTTTATGATCAACTGACCACCATCAGTTACAGCTAATACCTCGCCATCACCCGCCTTATCTTCTTTGGCTCCCAGCGTATTTTTCATAACAGTTGGCTCTATAAGTTGCTCTGCCAGCACTTCTTTTATTTTTGGCAGTTCATCCGCAGAATTGATCCCAAAATAATCCATGAAGTTTTTGGACGTTGAATAAAGCAAGGGCTGCCCCGGTGCCTTTTCGTTTCTGCCACTGATGATGACCAGCTCTTTCTCCAATAACTTTTGAACAGCGTAATCGGAGCTAACACCCCGAATCGACTCGATTTCTCCTTTGGTCACTGGTTGTTTATAGGCTATAATAGATAATGTCTCCAGCGAAGCCGCCGAAAGTCTTTTCAGGAATTTTTCTCCGTTAAGTTGAGCAACTGTTCTATGATATTCTTTTTTTGTCAAGAACTGCCAGCCACCGCCGCTTTGTTTCACACCAAACGGATAAAAGTCACTGCCGTACTTTTCGGTGATCCCTTCCAGGGAGGCTTCTACCTGGTCCAGCGATATTTTATCTTCCATGTCGCCAAAAGAATTGTTGACCAACTCAGTAATCTCCAGCGTAGTTAATGGTTTGTCACTGGCAAAAATCAAAGCCTCGATATGCGGTATAAGATTATTAATAGTCATAGAAGTCAAATGGGTCAAATAAGTCATGTTTCAAAGCACCAAGATAACGACTGGTCGGAAATAGTTTGTAAGAGATTATACACAATTAAGATGCCGGACCCTCGGTTCCAATGGAATTAATATACCCAAACATCAAACGAAAGAACAAGTCTAGTTTTTGTGAAAGAAGATTAAATCCTTCCTCCAAAATCAAGTTCCTTGCCTTTGCTTTCTTTGTGGCTGTAAGGGTCTCTTTTGCAGATCCTCTGCTAAGTAACAAAAGTTCTTAATCTCCTTTAAAATGAAACCGTCCGTAGCCTTCTGCAATATTCATGGCTATAGAATCTGCAACATTGACAAACTGACTACCAGGCGTTTCTTTTGGAAAATAATCCCACTTGTCAACAATAGCCCAAACAATCTCACCGATCTCCATCGCTACTTTGTACACTTCAAGTTTTTCCAACTTTAGTGTCTTTCCATTTGACCAATTTGACTTTTTAACCCCTTTGCAATTATCGGAGTCCGGATTCTGACTTACTTGACCTTTTCCTATCCCTGCAACGCCGCCGCACCGCTAACAATCTCCGTCAGTTCGGTTGTAATGGCAGCCTGCCTGGCCCTGTTGTAAGAAATTTTCAGAGAGCGAAGCATTTCATTCGCATTTTCGCTGGCCTTGTCCATAGCAGTCATCCTGGCACCGTGTTCAGAAGCATTGGAATCAAGTACAGCCTTATATAACTGTGTATTGAGGATCTTGGGCATCAATTCAGCGATCAGCAATTCTTTGGAAGGATCGTAAATAAAATCTGCTTTGGTAGCGCCTTGTTTCTTTTCCACTTTTGGAATAGGTAAAAACCGTTCCACTTCGAAACGCTGGGTGGCAGCATTCTTAAATTGGCTGTATACCAATTCGATTACATCAAATTGTCTTTCTTCAAAAGCTTTCCGGGCTGCTTTGGAGGCTTGTTGTACATTTTCAAATTTCAGGTTCAGGAAAATATCTTTGAAAGTAGCATCTGCTTTATAGTTGTTCTTGGCAAAATGTTCATATCCCTTCTTTCCGATATTCCAGATGGTCACATTACCTTTCCTGAATTGCTCCGGGTATCTTTCAGCGATCGTCGCTTTGGTGAGTTTAATTGTATTGGCATTGAAAGCCCCAGCCAATCCCCGGTCGCTGGTAATAACGATAAACAATACTTTTTCTACCGGACGCTCGGCAGCCAATGGCATACCAGAATCACCGCCCTCGCTGTTGCTGACGATATTGCTAAGCATCTCCTGTAATTTTTGAGCATAAGGACGCATCTGGATAATTGCATCCTGCGCGCGGCGAAGTTTAGCGGCACTCACCATCTTCATGGCTTTTGTGATCTGTTGGGTGCTTTGTACTGATTTGATGCGGTTACGTACCTCTTTTAATTGACCGGCCATAATTTAGTTTTAAGCTCTAATGCAAATGTCATATTGGTCATATGAGTCAAATTAGTCAAATCGGAGTCTTCGCACTGACCTATATGACCTGTTTGACTTACTAAGTTTTCCGGCCGCAAAAGTACGGTGTTGGGGAGGAAATTCCATTGCCGTATGGAGAAAGATTTCAAGAACTTTTCTTTTAGGAATGCAGGTTTCCAACGACCCGGACTGCGGGTAGAATGCCGCTTTGATAAGCAAGGATCGCCAGACTCACCCTATTTTTTATATGGAAACGATTAAAAAGTCCTTCCCGTATATAATCTACCAGCCGGGGCTTGATGTTAAGGTGATCAGCAATTTCTTTATAAGTTTCTTCAGAACCTACCCATTGTAAAAAACCGACCTCGGCAGCAGATAACACAACCTGTTTATCAGATTGGCCACTTGAAAAACCATTTTCATTTATTGCCATCTTTTCTTCCATATCGGGAAAAAAATAATATCCACTCATAACTTTTTTTATGGCTACTTCAATTTCTGAACAGCTTTTAGCTTTTCTGATTAGTCCATGCCCGCCACTTGCCGCCATCAGGGCCAGTGCGAGTTCCGTTTTACAGACGGAGTAAAATAATATCCGCATATCCTTATAGGCCGTTTTTATAAATTCTGCAGTGGCGTATCCATCCAGGCCATACATTATAATATCAAGAATGACCAGGTCTATCCCCGGTTTAATTTCCAGCTTATCCAGCAACTCCTGTCCTTCCCCAGCCTGTATCAGCACTTTGCAGTTTTCAAGTGTATTGATATGATTACACACTAATTCACGAACAGAGATGTCATCGTCTGCCACAGCTATTCTTATCAACTCTTTACCTTTTGGAGTCGTCATAAAATAGTGTTTTTAGAAATGATAAATAAACGGATAGAAAGCAACTGCCGGACCTGTACTACACGTGTATGTGTGTATGTATGTATGTATGTATGTACTTGATATTACTCATAAGCCTTGGGTTGCAGGCCAACATTAAAACTACGGTATTTATCCCAAGTAAATTGGGAAAAATACGCAGAATTTTATTTATACAGTTCATTGAAATGATTGATTTCAGGCGGTTTTATAGTAAAGAATGCGAAAGAGCATAAAGACAGGAGGAAAAGCCCATGAAATAGCGGGAAAAATCCCCGTCTTTCCCGGGAATAATCCCGTTGATTTTTCATGGCTTCGGTTACCTTGACAGGTAGATTTGGTGCATCATTTGCCTGCCGGGCCAGCGGCAAGACCAAATGCTACGGGAAAGCCGAAAACCGGGTTTGAAGAGAGTAGGCGGGAAAAATATTTTTTATGAAAAAGTTACTTGTTTTATTGACATTGTTTTCCTTAATGAGTTTCAGTCCAGCAGGTCATTTGATTAAGAAAAATGAAATTGCAACCAAGGATGTAAGAACAAAACATATTGACATTACTGTTACATCTACTAATGGGTGTACATTTCATATAGTTGGAGATGTGCATTTTACTATAATACCACCCAGGCTTACTGGATTTACTGGAAGTGTTGCTATAGGTGGCCCAGGCTCCTGCCCTCATGGGACCTATACAATAAATTATACGGCTCTCAATTATACATTCGGTGACGAGGATGAAGCATCATTGGCATTTGATACCGATTTAATTTGTGACATGACCACTGCCTTCTGGAATGCGTCTGAGGAATCAGTCGCCGATGCAATGAACGATCCTATAGTGGGCTTAAAACTCATTGCAGCAATCAGAGAAGGCGAATGTGAATAAGGAACTATGTGTTGCTTGCTATTCGAGGGTTGCCATATAATTTAATATGCTAAAATTAAGATGACAACCCTTTCTTTTCTTTTATTAACTTTGAATTTCTATGCTTTTAATATCTGGTTACTTGACATACAGTTTTGAATGGGTAACACGGCTATTGTTAGTTTTGACTTTGCTTTTTACGAACAAGGCTAATTGTCAAACCTATAAGGCAGTGTATGAGTGTATTTATTCGTCCCCCTTGGGAAATCCAGACAATCCTGAAATGGGTTTTGGTATACCAATTAAAATAATTTACATTGTTTATGCAAATGAAAAATATGTTGAAATAGAAGGTAGGCTGGAAGAAGCGACAACATTTCCAGGAGCCGATATTGGCTATAAAGGATCGCAAGATAAGGCGATAATTGATTTGGAAAAAATGCTGATCTATTTTCCTGAGGAAAAATTGCTCAAGAGAATAAAAGCACACCAAATTGATTACTCCGCAGATTCATTATTGAAAAGAGGATACCGGGTAACAAGTGCTGATACGAGTGTTCTGGTCAATTTCAAAAAGGGTCTTCCATATTATATCACACCGGGATTATTTTTTGCAAAAATCAAGCAGAAGTGGGCCATTCAAAATATTAGAACTCATACCATGAATGTGAGACTAATAGACTGTGTTCTATCTAATGATAAAAGGTTAGAGTATAAAAAATTATTTGATTCCCTTTCCGGAAAGCAGGATAGTGGGATTTTTGATTTTTTGGAATAACTAAGCTACAGTTCGTATAATTTGAGCTAGTGTGAAAAACAGCATCCACGGAAAATAAATTATTACCTGAAGCATTAATCCTTTAAAAAGAACTCCCTTTTAAGGCTGTAGGTGATCAAAAGCCTTCCCCCTTGACCGGTGCCATTTTTCACCCTTCGCTCCGTCTCCCGGATCAACTCCAATTGAACCGGACCAGGAGAGAGCCTTTCCAGGTCTGCCTGGGTGAAGACAAGCCTGCCATCCTGAACAGTGTCCACCCGGTTGATCTCGTCATTAGCAAACGAAGTGTCTGTGAACAACACCCTTAGATAATCTTTAGACCCTAATCCTTCAAACCTTATAACTAGCGGATTTGTTGACAACTCATTTTTACTGATCACGCCAGCAAACGGGGCCGATAAGGTAAAAATCTTAAAATCAAATTCTTCCCGGTATTCCTTTTTATTGATATCTGTGTACACAATGGCATGGGGACCAATAAATGAGGCGATGGGTTTATGAATTTCATAAAAAGCGCCATTCATTTTTGTGCTATTGGCAGGTATCTCTTCTCCATCAAGCATAACCATCCCGGGTTGATCGATAAAAATAGCATCACCGTCTTCACCTTCCACGCGGTATTGCAACTTCACGGTCAGGTTCTCATCACCTTCTTCGCCGGACAACTTATAATCAAAATAAATAGCTTCAGTGTCCGTCTCACTTTCGTTATTGTAACAGCCAAAAAAACAGATAGCCACCCCTATCAAAAAAAGAATTAAACCTTTTTCCATACCCAAAGTTTACTATTAAAACTCATTCCCGGAAAGTCAAGATGGCAAACTGCAAAGAATAAAGGATATCAGCTATGCAGCACCCGGAAAGCTTGTCACGTTTTAACCGAAAACGATACAGTTCCGGGCAAGTCTAACTGCAAACTATGGCTTATCTTTGCCGCCCCCTGATAATCCGGGGCAGGCTCTGTCAAAATGGCTATTGAGTGTTTTGTAGCACCGTTTTTGACAAAGAGAATAGTCATAAAAGGCATATCCGTCAAAAAGTTAAGTCTCTTATAATGAAGCCCATGACTGATTTGACTTATTTGACCCCAATTAACTAATAAACTAATTAACTTTCCAATGCTTGGTTTTATTTCAAAAATTTTTGGCGGCAGTAAATCGGAGAAAGACGTAAAAAAGATCGAACCTTATGTGGGCAAGATCAACCATTTTTTTGTTTTATACCAGTCTCTGACCAATGATCAGCTTCGTGGCAAGACCCAGGAGTTTCGTCATCGTATAAAGGAACATCTTTCCGAAATTGATGCAGAAATTATTGCCAAAAATACAGCAGCCGAAGAGCTCCCGTTTAATGATCTGGTGGGCAAGGATGCGATTTACCAGGAAGTGGATAAATTGAAAAAAGACAGGGACAAAAAGATTGAAGAAGTGCTGGAAGAAATTCTTCCTGAAGCTTTTGCGGCAGTAAAAGAAACATCCCGCCGGTTTAAAGAAAATACCGAGGTCATTTCAACAGCCACACAGCTCGACAAGGATCTGAGCGTAAAAAAGAATTATATCACCATTGAGGGTGACCAATCAATTTTTAAAACCACCTGGACCGCTGCCGGTGGGGAAGTAACCTGGAACATGGTCCACTACGATGTGCAGCTAATCGGTGGTGCGGTGCTCCACCAGGGAAAAATAGCTGAGATGGCAACAGGTGAAGGTAAGACCCTTGTATCCACCTTACCGGCCTACCTGAATGCATTACCGGGTGAAGGCGTACATATTGTAACGGTGAATGACTACCTGGCCCGTCGTGACCAGGAATGGAACGGGACTATTTTTGAATGGCTGGGTCTTGTTGTTGATTGTATTGATAAACACCAGCCCAACAGCGAAGATAGAAGAAAAGCTTACCTCGCGGATATTACCTATGGCACCAATAACGAATTTGGATTTGATTATCTCCGGGATAACATGGTGCATACCCCCGAAGAAATGGTGCAACGTAAACATCACTATGCGATGGTGGATGAAGTGGATTCCGTCTTGATCGATGATGCAAGAACTCCCTTGATCATATCGGGTCCTGTACCAAAAGGTGACGACCAGCAATTCCATATTCTTAAACCAAGGATATTGCAATTGGTCCAGGAGCAGGAACGCATAGTCCGGAACTTTTTGAATGAAGCCAAGAAGCGTATTACCGAAGGTGATGATGATCCAAAAGGCGGTGGTTTGTATTTGTTCAGGGCACACCGGGGCCTCCCGAAATATGGTCCGGTAATTAAATTCCTGAGTGAGCCAGGTATTAAAGTAAAAATGCAGAAAGCAGAAAATTATTATTTACAGGATCAGCAACGGCACATGCATATTGTAGATGAAGAACTGCTTTTTCATATTGATGAAAAGAACAATTCGGTAGAGTTGACAGATAAAGGTCTTACCATCGTTACCCGTTCCGGTGAAGATCCAGAATTTTTTGTGTTACCTGATATTGGTGTGAAGCTGGCCGAAGTGGAAAAAAGCGAAAACAATCCAGAAGACAAATTACACCAGAAAGAAGCGATCCTGAATGACTATGCCCAAAAAGCTGACCGTATCCACACGGTTCAGCAATTATTGAAAGCCTACACTTTGTTTAATAAAGATGTGGAGTATGTGATAATAGAAGGGGCTATTAAGATAGTGGATGAACAAACGGGTCGTATCATGGAAGGCCGCCGGTATAGTGATGGTTTGCACCAGGCGCTCGAAGCAAAAGAAAATGTAAAGATCGAAGCCGCCACACAGACCTATGCTACGGTTACCTTACAGAACTATTTCCGTATGTACCACAAACTCGCAGGTATGACGGGTACGGCGGAAACAGAAGCAGCCGAGTTATGGAGTATCTACAAATTGGATGTGGTTACAATTCCCACCAATGTCAGCATGATCCGTAAGGACAACCAGGACCTTGTTTATAAAACAAAAAGGGAAAAATATAAAGCGGTAATAGATGAGATAGAAAAATTGCGTAATGGCGGCCGTCCCTGTTTAGTGGGTACCACTTCGGTAGAAGTGAGTGAATTGCTGGGCCGTATGTTGCAGCAGAAAAAAATTCCGCATAATGTACTGAATGCAAAACAGCATGCCAAAGAAGCGCAGGTGGTGGCCGAAGCTGGTTTGCCCGGCGCTGTTACCATTGCCACCAACATGGCTGGTCGTGGTACGGATATCAAACTGGGACCAGGTGTAAAAGAAGCAGGAGGATTAGCCATCATTGGTACTGAAAGACATGAAAGCCGTCGTGTAGACAGGCAATTGCGGGGTCGTGCCGGTCGACAGGGCGACCCGGGATCTTCTCAATTCTATATTTCATTGGAAGATGACCTGATGAGAATGTTTGGCAGTGAAAGAATTGCATCGCTGATGGATAAACTCGGCTACAAAGAGGGCGATGTGATACAACACAGCATGATCAGCAATAGTATCCAGCGGGCACAAAAGAAAGTGGAAGAAAATAATTTTGGTATCCGTAAACGTTTGCTTGAGTATGATGATGTGATGAACAAACAACGGAATGCCGTATACGAAAAACGTAACCATGCCCTGTTTGGTGAGCGCCTGGCATTGGATATTGACACCTCTTTTTCTGCCGTAGCCGGAAGCCTGGTAGATTCTTTCCGCGAGCAGGAAGATTTTGAGGGATTCAAAATGGCCTGCATCGTCAATTTTGGGTTGGATACAAAAGTTGAAGAAGAAGAATTTAAGAAAGGTGATGTGAATGAATTAGTTGACCGGCTTTATACCGAAGCAACCGAGATGTATAATGACCACAAAACAGAATTACAAAAAAAGGCGATTCCTGTTTTCAAAAATATCCGCCTTACACAGGGCAGTCATATCGAGAATGTAGTGGTGCCTTTCACCGATGGCCGCAAAGCATTAAATGTATTAACCAACCTTGACAAAACGATCACCACGCAGGGAAGTGAACTCACCAATTCACTGGAAAAAACGATCACACTGGCTGTGATTGATGATGCCTGGAAAGAACATCTTAGGGCCATGGATGATCTTAAACAAAGTGTGCAAACCGCTTACCTGGAACAAAAAGATCCACTGGTTATATATAAAATGGAAGCCTATAACCAGTTTAGCAACATGAATACCGAAGTGAACAAGGATATTGTTTCGTTCCTTTGCCATTCTTCTATACCGATCCAACAAGAAAATGCTCCTTTGAAAGAAGGTCGGCAGCAAAAAACCGATATGAGCCGGATGCGGGCTAATAAAGATGAGGTAGATAATGCAGGCCAGGATTATGCAGCCAACGAGCGGGATAAATTCGAACCGGGTGGTGCCAGCGCAAGTGATGTTGCGGTCAAACAAGAACCGGTGAAAGTGGGACCCAAGATCGGCCGAAATGATCCCTGTCCCTGTGGCTCAGGAAAGAAATACAAGCTTTGTCACGGCAAGGATGCATAGCTGACTCACTTACATAGGGACAGAGAATGGCCATAATCATTGCTTTTTGATCCCGATTTTTATTTTTTGGCGAGATTCTTGTTAATTATTTGCGCTGTTAACTACCTGGATGGGAGTGTTAACAATCAAACCAGTAGTGATCGGATGTTGATAGTTGACAGCCTTTTTACCGTTCGTGGCTGTGAGTAACAAGTTTACAAGAAACCATAGTTTTATTAAAAAATAAATTATAGGTTTGCTCTCCATTTATTAATAACCTAAACCAAAAAAAATGAAAAAATTAGTTGCCGTTTTGGCTCTTGTTGGCGTAATGGCCTCCTGCAAAGACAAAAAAAAGGAAGAAGAAAAAAAACCTGAAGAAACCACTTCAACAACAACAACTACTACTACCACTGACCAAACTACAACTGCAACAGGCGTTCCTACTTTTAGTGATCCTGATGTGAACGCATATGTAAAAGCATATGAAGATTATATCGCAGCTTACAAAGCAGCAGTTGAAAGTAAAGACATGAGCAAAATGGGAGATTTAGGTAAAATGGGCCAGGATCTTGCGGCAAAAGCAACAGCTGCCTCTCAAAAATTGGCCAATAATCCGGAAGAAGCTCAAAAATTGGCGGATTATATGACAGCCAGGTCTGCGGAAATAATTGAATTATCCAAAAAATTGACTGGTCAATAATTTGCTTTTTTGATTTTTGAAAAGATCCCCTCCCGAAAACGAGGGGATTTTAATTTTAACTGACTATTTAGGGTTGCTTCCTTTATTATCCACCAAAAACCAGGAAACATGATAAAACTACTTACCACATTGACTCTTGTTGGACTAATGATTGCCTGCAAAGACAACAAGGAGGCGGAAGAAAAACCGGGTAAGAACGAAACAACAAACACTACTAACGGCATAGCAACTGGTGTACCCACCTTTTCAGATCCCGAGGTTCAAAAATATGCTAATGAGTATGCGGTTTTTATGGGGGAATACAAAACAGCAATGGCGGACCCGACTACATCAGTTGAGTTTGCCAGGAAAATGCAAGATTGGAGTACAAGAACCCGGCACATTGCGATAAAACTCGTCCAGTACCCCCGAAGAAGCGGCTAAAATGGTCTCAATGGGTATCATCCCTGCTGCAATAACGAACATAAAATGCCTTTATTTCAGCTTTTTAATAAAATCCCTCCAGATTAAAACGGCTGGGATTTTTATTTTCTAACTTTAAGGCGAGTCAGGTTACCAAAACTATTCTCATTTATGTACAAGGCTACCAAAAAAAAGGTTCACAGTTTGATGCATCCCGAAATTGTGGGGGAGAATAACTGGGATAAAGTCCTCAACATTTTTATCATCGTATTGATCATCTTGAATGTAACGGCAGTGATGCTGGAGACGGTCACACACATTCATGATAAATACGAAAGTTTTTTTTACTATTTCGATCTTGTTTCAGTTATTATTTTCACAGTTGAGTATATCCTGAGGGTCTGGAGCAGCAACCATGAAAAAAAATACAGTCATTCCATCAAAGGCCGGCTAAGATATATGTTATCACCGGGTGCGCTGATCGATCTCCTGGCTATACTTCCTTTCTACCTGCAAGCAATTGTCGGTTTTGATCTTCGTGTACTCCGGATATTACGGCTAATGAGGTTCTTCAGGCTTTTTCGGTTAACCGCCTATATGAAATCGGCGCAGATGATCACCAATATATTCAAGAAAAGAGCTAACGAGCTGGCCCTAAGCCTCGTGCTGGTCATGTTTTTAATTATCATTTCTTCCTGTATCATTTATTTTGCTGAGCACACTTATCCGAGTGTAGAAGAAAGTAAATTCAGCAGTATACCGGCCACTTTTTGGTGGGCCGTCGTTACACTTACCACCACTGGCTATGGAGATATGTACCCCTTAACCACCCTGGGAAGAGCAATGTCCGGGGTAATCATGTTAATGGGTGTAGCATTTTTTGCATTGCCAGCTGGCATCATTATGGCCGGCTTCCTGGAAGAGTTCAGAAAAAACCGGGTCCAAAAAACACACCGGTGCCCGAATTGCGGTGAATTGATTGAACTCGATGACGACAAGCATAATAATCACTAAAAAAGCTGCTCCATATCGGAACAGCTTTTACTCTTGTTTATTTCTTTCAGTAAGAAATTAAAATCCTTTCTTGGGTTTGATATTATATTTCTCTTCGTAACGTTCATTCAATTGCTTTTGTTTGTCGTCCAGGTTTACTTTGCGACCCTGAATAAAAGCATCCGTCACATTGTTAGTTCGCATATCCAGTATATCGCCGGAACTGATAATGATATTAGCATCTTTTCCTACTGTGATACTTCCGATCTTGTCAGATGCTCCCATGATCTTTGCAGCATTCATCGTAATAGCTGCCAGCGCTTCTTCTTTGGTAAGACCATAAGCGGCAGCGGTTCCTGCATTAAAAGCCAGGTTTCGACCACGATTCTGCGAATCATCATCTGACAGAGCAAATAATACTCCTGCTTTCTGCAAAGCCGCAGCTGTTTTATAAGGCTGGTCTACATCATCATCCGACCCGGTAGGAAGCCTGTGCAACTGGTCTAAGATTACTGATACATTATGTTGCTTTAACAGGTCCGCGATCTGCCATCCTTCGCTGGCGCCGACAATTACCATATCAAATCCAAATTCTTTTACAAAATCCAGCGCCACCAGCATTTGTTTCACCGTGTTGGCATGTACATATAGTTTTTGCTTTTTGGTGAACAGGTTTTTTACTGCTTCAAACTTAAGGTTCGTTGCACTGCCATCCATGACAGCGTTGTGGGCTTTTGCTTCTTTGAAAAAAGACTTTAATTGCTCTAACTTTTCCAATCCTTCTTTCACAGGATCTGAGGGTGTTCCCCCGGCATTCGGGCCAGAGAATCCTCCTCCACCACCGCCGCGGCCAAAGTTTGGCCTGGGCATTAATGATGGCATGTACAGGTGCATCCCGCCATCGGTTTGAACAGCCGCATCTTCCCAGTTCCAGGCATCCAATTGTACAATAGATGATGAACCCGCCAGGAAACTACCCTGGGGAATTATGTTGGCTGCCAGTATTCCATTGGAACGAAGGGTATTGATGACTTTTGAATCTGTATTGTACGCCACAATAGATCGGATATTAGGATTCATATCGCCAATTTCCCTGGTATCGTTCGACGCCTTTATAGAACTTAGTTCAATAAGTCCAAGATTACTAGTTGGAAGTATCAAACCCGGGTATACCTGTTTACCGGCCGCATCGGTCACTTCGGCACCTGCAGGGATCTTGACATCTTTACCCACTGCGGTGATCTTCCCATTCTCGATCACGATAATTCCATTTTCTATTACTGTTCCTTCCCCGGTATGGATGGTAGCGTTCTTGATTACGATCGGAGCTTTCTGCGCAGTGGCCGGGCGGATATTAGCCTGTGCGTTTCCACAAAGCATCGCACCAGCCGAGATCAATATTAAAAATATTTTTTTCATAATTGCCTTTTTTAGTTGTTATCAATATCATCTGCATCGATCACCAGCAACCCATGACTATGTCCATGGTCACTGCAGGTATGCATGATCTGGTAAGTGGGTTGCGCTGCTATGGTGGGCACGCCGCCTCTTTTCTCTCCATTCATTTTTCTGACTAACCGGAGACGTTCTGCGTCTACATTTTTTTGCATTTGCTCATCTTTTTTCCTGTCGAAATAAATGATTCCATCAACAATGGTATACATAGATTTGGCATAAATGCTAAGGGGATTGTCGCTCCACAACACTACATCGCCGTCTTTACCAGCTTTCAGGCTGCCTACTTTATCATCCACGTGCAGCATTTTAGCAGGATTAAGGGTAACCATCTTTAATGCTTCTTCTTCCGTTACACCGCCATACTTGACAATTTTACCAGCTTCCTGGTTCAGTCGACGGGCCATCTCAGCATCATCACTGTTAATAGCAACTGTCAACCCAACCTTTTGCATAATAGCTGCATTGTAGGGTATCGCATCTTCTACTTCCATTTTATAGGCCCACCAGTCAGAAAAAGTAGAAACAAAAGATCCATGCTTCAGCATCTTATCCGCTACTTTATATCCTTCCAGGATGTGGGTGAATGTATTCACTGTATATCCCATCCTGTTGGCCACTTCCATGGCCATATTAATTTCACTTTGCACATAAGAGTGGCAAGTAATAAATCTTTTCTTTTCTAATATTTCTACCAATGCTTCCAGTTCCAGGTCTCTCCGGGGAACAACCATTCCTTTCTTATCTTTTGCATCAGTATAGGTTTTCCATTCCTTCTGATAATCTTTGGCACGGGTAAAGGCATCTTCCAGAACCTGCTCCACTCCCATTCTTGTATCAGGATAACGATTGTTACCACCGGGCACATTGAAATTGGAACGTTTTACATTCTCACCCAACGCAAATTTTATCTGCCCAGGCCAACCTTTGAATTTGAGTTCATCATCATTTCCTCCCCACCTGAGTTTAATAAGCTGTGTCTGCCCGCCGATCACATTGGCCGATCCATGAAGTATATGTGAACTGGTAACACCACCACTCAACTGGCGATAGATATTAATATCATCGGGATTCAGGTTATCGGCGATACGAACCTCAGAAGTTACTGATTGGGCTCCTTCGTTGATTGAAGCTGCTGCAATATGGGAATGCTCATCAATAATACCGGCTGTTACATGTTTACCGGTGCCGTCAATAACCCTGGCTGTTGCGTCTGATAAATTTTTTCCTACGGCGGAAATTTTACCATCCTTGATCAATACATCCGCATTTTGAAGGATTCCTTCTTTCTCATTCGTCCACACCGTTGCATTTTTGATAAGGATAGCTTCCTGTTTGGGTTTCTCATCGTCGCTCCACCCAAATGGCTCAAAAGGATAAACAACTTTCCCTACCGTTGGCAAGTCTTTTTTCTTAACAGTGTCTGGCTTCATGTCCGCTAATTTTACCAGGGTGGCTGTCCAGGTCAATGGATTACCTAAGGAATCTGTTCCGGTGCCATTCCATTCTGTGCCATTGCTGATCCCGCTAAGCCTTGTTGCTGTTACTGGAAGTTCTGTTGCGCCACCCGGCCTTGAAAAGCCGCCAGGTCCTGCAGGAAATCCGCCCGGTCTTCTTGTGGTATCTGGTTGACCGGTGGGCCTTTGACGACGAGGCATTGGGGCATAGCTGATCTTTACTTGTTTGCCGTCAAAAGTGAATTTGGAATTCAAAGTATCCTTACCATACATGGTTACTGTGGTTGAATTCTTCACGTCCAGTGTATACTTCTCTGTCCCGGTGGGAGTATTTACACGAAGATCATACGTTCCCGCAGCTCGGGTGGCATCATCTTTCACTGCATACTTAATTCCCTGGACCCAGTTCTGCAAAATGATTGTTTTTTCGTTAAACAAAGGACCATTGGTAATCAAAAAATTACCCAGTTTACCGGCATCAAGGCTGCCAACTTTATCATAAACACCCAGGGTAGTAGCTGGTGTTTTTGTCAATGCATCCAGGACTTTATTTTCGCTTAGTCCATATTCCATTGCTTTACGAAGGGCTGCCCAGAACAGGTTAATACTTCTGAGGTCAGCTGAGGTAAGGCAAAAAGGAATACCCGCTTTTTCAAAGGCAGCCGCACTGCTGGGAGCCAGTTCCCAATGTTTCATATCACTCAGGGAAACAAACCTGGCGTCATTAGGATCTTCTACGTCCTGAGGTTGCGGGAAATTAAGCGGAAGAATAAATGTCGCATTGGTCGCTTTCATTTCTTTGACCCGCTGGTACTCATTCTGCCCGGCTTTTATAATGTACTGCACACCAAACTCATCGCCAATCCTGTCAGATCTCAGGTTATTCCATTTGTCGTTGGCCTCAAAGATCTGGGGTAAAACCTGGTTGTCATTCCAGGATTGCAAAGTTGCGTTGAAGCCTTCCTTATATGGTTTTGTTTTATACCAGGCTGCATCTAAATAGGTTTGTCGTAGCAAGGCAATATATCCCATCATTGATCCAGGGTAAGACTGTGTGGAAGTACCCTTGTTAAAGGAATAGTGCGCCGAGGCTTTTTCTTTTATAATGACAAGATTTTCTTTCTCGTTAGCGAGAGTCACTACCGCACCCGTACCTCTTGCCACCCCGTCTTTGATATGAGTAAGTACAGCGCCAAATCCAGCTTCCCGTAAAGGTTTTGCGCTAGCATCGTTTACGCTAAACAGTTTGTATACATCGACATCGGATTTGATGGCCTGGTTCCAACCAAAGGGGCCTTTTACTGCTGTTTCCAGTTGAGGTGCCTGGTTAAAGTTAAACCCGCCGCCTCCGCCAGGGCCTGTTGGCCTTTGGGGTGTTCCATAATCTGAATAAATATCGATAAATGATGGATAGATGTATTTGCCCTTACAATCTATCTCTACTGCGCCGGCTGGAACTTTAAGTCCTGTACCGACAGTGGTAATTCGACCATCCTTTATAACCAAGGTAGCATTTGATAACGTGGTCGATGCATCTTTTACAATCGTAGCATTGGTAAAGGCATAGTGTCCCTGCCGGGGGTCGGCAATCCCATTTTCCGGGAACGTTACCTGGGCCTGAACAATGGTTGCTGCGGGTAAAAAGAGAAGTACAAAAACCAGTTTAAAGAAGAAGTTGGTTTCTTTCATTGCAATTTAATTTATTAATTAGATGAATTTTTCGACCAATACTTGCGAAAATAAGAATGTCGAATTTAAAGTAATTCAACCAAAGAAGAAGGGAGACTTTACAAGAGGCCAAACTTACTCTGACCTATCCTAAAGTCGACCAGCCAAATTCAGACAGACTTAATGGTCCAGCAATTGTTGCGCTGGACATGGCCGGTTTGAGTGGGGATTTGAGAGGGGCTTCAGAAACTTTGGCTATCTTTATTCTACTTAATGATATGATTTATGGCGGTTGCCAGGTCCACTAAATTAATTTCCGAATTGCCTGCCAGTCAGGCAGACTTTTCTTTATCACCCCGCATTGACCAGGTGGGTGTTGAAGAAAGAGCTTCCCGTTTCACTAAGCGAAGTATTAAGAAAGAATCTAAGATGAATGGGCTGAAACTCGTGTTGAACATGATCGACCTGACCACGCTGGAGGGAAAGGACACAGAAGGTAAAGTAAAACAACTTTGCTATAAAGCCATGCACCCCCATGATGCGGTACCGGGTATTCCAACCGTAGCCGCCATTTGTGTTTATCCTTCCATGGTAAAAATTGCAAAGAAAGCGCTGGGTGATTCGGGAATAAAAGTGGCTTCTGTTGCTACGGCCTTTCCCAGCGGGCAAGCTCCTAGAGAAATAAAGATCAGGGATACCAAATATGCGGTGAACGAAGGCGCCGATGAAGTAGATATGGTGATCAGTCGTGGTAAATTTCATGCCGGTGAATACAATTTTGTTTTTGATGAAATAGCTGCAGTAAAAGAAGCTTGTGGCGAAGCCCGATTAAAAGTGATACTTGAAACTGGTGAATTGGGCACTTTTGATAAAGTAAGACGGGCCAGCGATATCGCCATGCATGCCGGTGCAGATTTTATTAAAACATCCACCGGGAAAATTCGTTCCGGCGGCTACCATGCCGGTGACATTAGTGATGCTGGAAGCGATCCGGGATTTTTATTATAAGACAGGAAAGATGATCGGTATGAAACCGGCTGGTGGTATTTCCAAATCAAAACTGGCTTTGCATTATTTAGTAATGGTAAAAGAAGTGCTCGGTGAAGACTGGCTGAATAACAATGGTTTCGTTTTGGGGCCAGCAGTCTGGCGAATGATGTGCTGATGCAGATCGTGAAAGAGAAGACGGGAGTGTATCAGAGTGCGAATTATTTTAGTGTGGATTAACCTTTCATGCAAAAGCGCAAAGTTTATAAGACGCCAGGCCTTTGCGTCCTTGCCTCTTGGCGTTCTTTGCTAGAAATAAAAAATACTTTATGCCTGTAACAAAGAAACCTGTCCGCCGCGGCGGGAAACCCCCGGCTAAGAATAATACGATCAAATTAAAATTTGATACTTCCTGGAGTTATGATCCTGCACCTGAAAGCAAAAGCGCGGCTACGATCAATAAACAATACGATCTTTTTATCAATGGTGAATGGCAAAAACCTTTAAGCAAAAAATATTTTGAAACGATTAACCCGGCCACTGAAGAAAAGCTAAGTGAAGTTGCAGATGCCAGTGCTGCTGATGTGGACAAGGCCGTGAAAGCTGCAAGAACGGCTTATGAAAAAGTGTGGAAGAAAATGCCGGCCAAAGAAAGAGCCAAATATATTTTCCGTATTGCCAGGATGATACAGGAAAAAGCAAGAGAACTTGCTATTATTGAAACGCTGGATGGCGGAAAACCCATTAGAGAAAGCCGCGACTTTGACGTGCCTACTGCCGCCAATCATTTCTTTTATTATGCCGGCTGGGCCGATAAATTAGAATATGCATTTCCTAATCGAACTACAGAACCACTCGGTGTAGCCGGGCAAATCATTCCCTGGAATTTTCCTTTGCTGATGGCAGCCTGGAAAATTGCACCGGCCATCGCAACCGGAAATACAGTAGTATTAAAACCTGCCGAAACAACTCCGCTAACGGCTTTGAAACTAGCTGAGATCATCCAGGAATCAGATCTGCCTCCGGGTGTGGTCAATATTATTACCGGTGCCGGGGCCACAGGTGCTGCTATCGTTAATCATCCCGACATTAATAAAATTGCTTTTACCGGTTCAACTGATGTTGGAAAAATTATTCAACGGGCTATTGCCGGCACTGATAAAAAAGCAACATTGGAATTGGGAGGCAAAGCTGCTAATATCATTTTTGAAGATGCACCGCTTGACCAGGCCGTGGAAGGAGTGATCAATGGCATTTATTTTAACCAGGGACATGTTTGCTGTGCTGGTTCCCGGTTATATGTGCAGGAATCTGTTGCCAAAGAAGTGATCCGAAAATTAAGAGACAGGATTGAATCACTGATCGTCGGTGATCCGATGGATAAGAATACCGATATCGGCGCTATCAACTCAAGATCACAGCTAGATATCATTCATAAATACATCGGGATAGGAAAAAAAGAAGGCGCTGAAATGTATGAAAGCTCCTGTCCATTGCCCGGCAAAGGTTTTTTTTGCAGACCTACCTTATTTACCAATGTGGCACAAAGCAACCGCATCGCACAGGAAGAAATTTTCGGACCGGTGTTGGCCGTCCTTACTTTCCGCACCGATGATGAAGTAATTGAGAAAGCAAATAACTCGCCTTATGGTTTGAGTGCCGGTGTATGGACCGATAAAGGCTCCAAGATATTTAATATGACGAGACGAATGAGAGCAGGTGTGGTATGGGCCAATACATTCAATAAGTTTGATCCTTCCTCTCCTTTTGGTGGATATAAAGAAAGTGGATTTGGGAGAGAGGGTGGATTGCATGGATTGCTGCCGTATTTAAACCTCGTTTCTTAACTCCGGGTTTAAAATGTTTAAAAGGTTCAAAAGTTTAAACCGTTATGGCGACGATTGAAAATCTTGAGAACATTATTTCATGGCGAGAAGCAAAAAGGCTGAATAAGATAATTGGCGATCTAATCGACGAAGGCAGATTTAAACAGAATTTTAGATTAATAAACCAGATTGAAGGTTCAGCTGGTTCTATGATGAATTATATTGCTGAAGGTTTTGAAGGGTTGGTAACAAAGAGATTGTTCAGTTCTTATATATTGCTAAAGGGAAGTTCGAAAAATTTTCTGTTCAAGCAATGAAAATAAGTAGCCTTATCCAAAGACTAATTACTTATTTAGAAAACTCGGAGTTGAAAGGCATCAAGTATCAAAAGCGACCCGCCAAGACCTCTTGAACCTATTAAACGTTTTAAACTTATTGAACTAAACAGCATGGAAAAAGCTATTAAAAAATCTTCACTGAAAGTAAGCGAGAACGGTTTAGAAAAACCTGTTTCTTCCAAACGCCTTGAAGTACTGAAGACTTATAAGATCTATATCGGAGGTCAATTTCCCAGAACGGAGTCGGGTCGTTATTATATTCCAACGAATGAAGCGGGAAAAAAGCTGGCTAATGTCTGTTTAAGTTCAAGAAAAGATTTTCGGGATGCTGTGTTGGCAGCCCGGGGTGCAGTAAGCGGGTGGAGCGGTAGGGCGGCTTTTAACCGCAGCCAGATCCTATATCGCATGGCGGAAATGCTGGAAGGAAGAAAAGCACAATTCGTGGATGAATTGATGCAGCAGGATGCAACTAAAGTAAAAGCGGAGAAAGAAGTTAACCTGGCCATTGACCGTTTGATCTATTATGCCGGATGGTGCGATAAATTTCAGCAGATATTCAGTGCGGTGAACCCTGTTGCAAGTTCACATTTTAATTTTTCTGTACCAGAACCAACCGGGGTTGTTTCCATTATTGCCCCGCAGGAAGATTCACTACTGGGATTAGTTTCAGTCATTGCCCCTGTCATTGCTGGTGGAAATACCTGTGTAGTGCTGGCTTCAGAAACAAAACCTCTTTGTGCAGTCACTTTTGCGGAAGTCCTTCATTCATCTGATCTTCCGGGTGGGGTTGTTAATATTTTAACAGGAAAACCTACGGAACTGGCTTCCTGGTTTGTGGATCATATGGATGTGAATGCAACCATTTATTGCGAAAATGATTCTGAGGTAAAGAAAATGATGCGGGAAAAATCAGCGATGAACCTGAAACGCATCACTTTTTATGATAAAATAAACTGGTACACCATTGAAGGTCAATCGCCATATTTCATTATGGACACCCAGGAAATAAAAACCACCTGGCACCCGATCGAAAATATTGCAGGAGCTGGCGGAGGATATTAGGCGAGTCTGGAGTGGTTAGTTAGGAGTTAATAAAGAATAATATTTTTGGTAAGATTTTTGAACCTTATGGCACACATGAAACTTATAGTCACCATCGCAGTTTGCATTATTACCTCGAGCTGTTTTGCGCAAATAGATACTTCCGGGAAACAGTCCAATGACAGTAATTCCGTTATTGTACACAAAGATCCCCGGCTTGACATGCTGGTTAAAAAGCAGGCTTCGATCAATGAAGAAACCAGCCGGGAAGGCAGGAGGACGGATAAAGGTTTCCGACTGATGATCATCAGCACTAACAACCGGGATGAAGCCATGGCTGCTAAGACAAAGGTGTATACATTCTTCCCTGAATTAAAAGCTTATATCTGGTACCAGTCACCTTATTTCAGGTTAAAAGCCGGAAATTTCAAAGACAAGAAGGATGCTGAAGCTTACCAGAGAAGGTTAAATACTTATTTTCCCAAAGGTGTTTTTATAATGAAAGATATTATTGAGGTAAAACCTAGTAAGAATAATGAGGAGGATGATATAACCCCGTAAGGCTTAAAGAATCAACGGTACACCTATTTGGAAAACCCTGCCAGGCGCAGGGTTTTTTATTTGCCATGGAGGCCTTCATAACGAATCAGTATTTTTGCCCGATGGAGGAAAAAATCAAAATCCTGGCAAAAAAATATGCACCGGAACTCATTGAAATCCGTCATCATCTTCATGCACATCCCGAACTAAGTTACCAGGAATTTGAAACATCCAAATTTGTACAAAACAAATTGAAAGAACTGGGAATTCCCTTTGAAATAAAAGCTACCACAGGTGTAGTAGGCTTGATAAAAGGAAAGAACCCGGGGAAAAGGATCATCGCTTTGCGGGCTGATATGGATGCATTGCCCATTAAAGAAGAAAATGATATCCCGTATAAATCAAAAAATGAAGGCGTCATGCATGCCTGCGGGCATGATGTACATACCACCTGCCTGCTGGGTGCCGCAAAAATCCTGAGCGAATTAAAAGAAGAATGGGAAGGAACCGTAAAACTCATCTTTCAACCGGGTGAAGAAAAAAATCCTGGTGGTGCGTCCCTAATGATAAAAGATGGCGTGCTGGAGAATCCAACACCACAAGCCATCCTCGCCCTGCATGTCAATACTATTTTAGAAGTGGGTCAACTTAGTTTCCGGAGCGGTAAGGTAATGGCGAGTGCTGATGAATTATATTTTACGATTAAAGGTAAAGGTGGTCATGCCGCCTCCCCACATATCACTATTGACCCGATCCTGATCAGTTCACATTTGATTATTGCCTTGCAGCAACTGATCAGCCGGAACAATAACCCTTTTAATCCCTCTGTCCTTTCTATCACTTCCATCAATGGTGGGAATACCACCAATGTTATTCCGAATGAAGTCAAACTGATGGGCACTTTCCGGGCAATGGATGAAGAATGGCGGTTTAAAGCCCATGGGCTGATGCGGAAATTAACTGTTGACCTGGTTCATTCCATGGGTGGAGAAGTAGATCTGCATATTGATGTTGGCTATCCCTGTGTGATGAATAATGAGAAAGTAACTGCTGAGGCTATGAGAAAAGCAGCGCTGTATATGGGTGATGAGAATGTGAGTGAAACCGAACTTCGAATGGGTGCGGAAGATTTTGGTTACTATGCGCAACAAGTACCTGCCTGTTTTTACCGGCTTGGCACCATGAATAAAGCCAAAGGAATTACCGCCGGTGTACACACCCCCATTTTTAATATTGATGAAAATGCAATTGAGATCGGTATGGGGATGATGGCATGGTTGGGGTGCAGTGTGGAAGTATAGTTTCATAACTCCTTCATTTAAAACCTTTTTCCTGTATAAACCTGTCGGAATATTATTCCGTACATTGCGAATCCGTTTTGAAACACCGTGCAGAAAGGAGAATACTAAAACCGAATTATGCAAAACGATTTACGCAAACAACAGGCACTCGAGTATCATGCCAAAGGAAGACCCGGTAAGATTGAAGTAGTACCCACTAAAGAAGCTAAAACACAAAGAGACCTTTCTCTTGCCTACTCACCCGGAGTGGCCGCCCCCTGCCTCGAAATTGCGGCGAATGTAGAAAACGTATACAAATACACAGCCAAAGGAAACCTGGTAGCTGTTATCAGTAACGGTACTGCCGTGCTTGGCCTGGGTGATATCGGGCCTGAAGCCGGCAAACCAGTAATGGAAGGAAAAGGAGTACTCTTCAAAATATTTGCTGACATTGATGTGTTTGATATCGAGATCAATGAAAAGGACCCGGAGAAATTTGTGCAGATCGTAAAAGCACTCGAACCCACTTTTGGTGGTATCAACCTGGAAGATATCAAAGCACCCGAATGTTTTTATATTGAAACCGAGTTAAAAAAACACCTGAACATCCCCGTGATGCATGATGATCAGCACGGTACTGCGATCATCAGCGCTGCAGCGCTATTGAATGCATTGGAAATTCAGAAAAAGAAAATTGAAAAAGTAAAGTTTGTGGTCAATGGTGCAGGTGCAGCAGCCATGGCCTGTATTATGCTGTACGAAGCCCTGGGTGCCAGGCATGAAAATTTTTTAGTGTTTGACCGCAAAGGTGTGCTGCATAAAGGAAGAACCGAACTGGAGAATTTTAAATTGAAGTTCGCCAATGCCAAAGATGAAATGTCATTGGCGCAGGCGATGAAAGATGCTGATGTTTTTATCGGGCTTAGTGCCGGCAACTGTGTTACCGTGGATATGGTAAAAAGCATGGCTAAAAATCCTATTGTATTTGCCATGGCAAATCCCGACCCGGAAATTAGTTGGGAAGATGCCACCGGGGCCCGCAAAGATATTATCATGGCTACGGGACGCAGCGATTATCCCAACCAGGTAAATAATGTATTGGGATTCCCGTACATTTTCCGTGGCGCACTGGATGTAAGGGCCACACATATCAATGAAGAAATGAAATTGGCTGCCGTAAAAGCGTTAGCAGACCTGGCAAAAACTCCTGTACCTGATATTGTCAACATGGCTTATAATGAAAAGAATATCATGTTCGGCGAAAACTATATTATTCCGAAACCTCTTGATCCACGGCTATTGTCGACCGTGGCACCGGCGGTAGCCAAAGCGGCTATGGAAAGCGGTGTTGCCAAACTGCCCATAACAAATTGGGATACCTATGTTACCAACCTGAATAAACGTCTCGGACTTGATAACCAGGTAATGAGAATTATTGGCAACAAAGCCCGTCGTGATCCCAAACGTATTGTTTTTGCTGAAGCAGACAATGTAAAGATCTTGAAAGCAGCCCAAATCGTTTTTGATGAAGGTATTGCCTATCCAATTTTATTGGGTGATGAGATCAAGATCAGGAATATTGCAGCAGCCAATGGGATTGATCTGGAGGGTCTCCCCATTTTTGATCCGCGTAGTGATGCGATGGAAGAAAGAAGGGCCAAATATTCAGAGATATTTTTTGCAAAGAGGGGCCGTAAAGGCTTCAATGCTTACGAAGCAAAAAAGGTGATGAAAGACCGCAACTATTATGGATGCATGATGGTAGAGTGCGGTGATGCCGATGCGATGATCTCAGGACTGGCAAAAAATTATCCCGACACGATCCGTCCGGCCCTGCAAACTATCGGCACGGAAGAAGGGGTTAACAAAATTGCCGGGATGTACCTGATGCTAACCAAAAGAGGACCATTGTTTCTTGCCGACACGACCGTAAACTTCAATCCTACTGCTGAAGAATTGGCAGAGATTACTTTAATGGTAGCGAAAGAGGTCCGTAATTTCAATATCATACCCCGGATTGCCATGCTAAGCTATTCGAATTTTGGAAGCAGCAATTCACCTGAAGCTGCGCTGGTTGCAAAAGCAAGGAAAATTGTAAAAGAAAAAATGCCCTCGTTATTGGTAGATGGAGAAATGCAGGCCAGTGTAGCTTTCAATAAAGAATTGATGAAAGAGAACTATCCTTTCAGCGAATTGGTCGACAAGGATGTTAATACGTTGATTTTCCCCAACCTGGCGTCGGGAAATATCGCTTATAATTTATTAAAGGAACTGGAAACTGCAGATGCCGTCGGCCCGATCTTACTGGGATTAAAGAAACCTGTACATATTCTTCAACTCGGCAGCTCGGTTAGAAGTATTCTTAATATGGCCCTGGTGGCTGTTGTAGATGCACAAATAAAGAGCAAAGCTGCGACGGATGAAATTGTAAAAAAATCGAGGTGGTGGAAACGTTTCCGGAAAATAAGTAAAGATCTGTAGCAAATCGTTTGTGCTTTGTTCGATAGCTTAGTCACTTAAGTATTCCCGGCATCCTGTATCTTCATGTTTCCTTATGACTATTTTCAACGACATAGGCCGGTACCTATTGATGCTAAAAGGCATGTTTTTCCGGCCGGAGAATGGAAAAATGTACTGGAAAGAATTTATTCGTCAATGCACCGAGATTGGTTTTGGTTCATTGGGTATTGTGGCTATCATTTCTGTTTTTATCGGCGCTGTATCCACGGTACAGACAGCTTACCAATTGGTAAGCCCCCTGATCCCACCATCTACTATTGCCCAGATCGTTCGGGACACTGTTATACTTGAGTTTGCCCCTACCCTTGTCTGTATTGTTTTAGCTGGTGTGGCTGGTAGCCGGATCGCCAGTGAACTAGGTAATATGCGGGTAAGTGAGCAAATTGATGCATTGGAAATAATGGGTATTAATACAAAAACCTACCTGATCCTTCCTAAAATTGTTGCGGCGATGCTGATGATCCCTTTACTGGTCGTCCTTGCCATGGCACTCGGTATCTGGGGGGGAAGATTGGCAGGTGTAGCCTCAGGCATTATTTCTGCCAGCATTTATGATAAAGGTCTGCTGGAATTCTTTGTACCGTTCAATGTGATCTTTGCGCTCATCAAAGCATATGTATTTGCTTTTATCATTTCCAGTGTACCGGCATTTTACGGGTATTATGTAAAAGGTGGTGCTTTGGAGATTGGCAAAGCCAGCACAAAAGCAGTTGTTGTGAGTTGCGTACTGATTTTATTTGCGGATTATATATTATCGGCCCTGTTATTACCGACCTAACAATCCTGTTATAAAATAAATACACATGCCCTCACTATTCATACACATTAAACAAACTGGTTCGAAACAAGCGGCTAGCAGCTGATAGCTTTCCTATGATCGAGGTAAAAAACATAAAGAAATCTTTTGGTGATAAAACAGTGATCGAAAACGTTAGTTCCGTCATGAAAGCGGGACAGTGCAATCTTATTATCGGCTCAAGTGGTAGCGGCAAGACTGTGCTAATGAAATGTATGGTAGGCCTGTTTGAGCCCGATAGCGGAGAAGTGTTATACCATGGTCACAATTTCACTGACATGAAAGGGCAGGATAAGACCGAAATCCGGAAGGAAATTGGAATGCTGTTCCAGGGATCCGCCTTATTTGACAGTCTTACAGTAGAGCAAAATGTAATGTTTCCCCTGAACATGTTTACAAAAGACTCGTTTAGAAAAAAACTGGAACGGGTGAATGAAGTATTGAACAGGGTTAACCTTGTTGAAGCGAATAAAAAATACCCGGCCGAACTCAGCGGTGGTATGAAGAAAAGAGTCGCCCTCGCAAGAGCAATCGTTTTAAATCCTAAATATCTCTTTTGTGATGAGCCTAATTCAGGACTGGATCCACAAACTTCATTGGTGATCGACCGGCTGATCCAGGAAATTACAATTGAATTTAATATTACGACAGTCGTTAATACGCACGACATGAACAGTGTGATGGAGATCGGCAATTATATCCTGTATATGTACCAGGGCAATAAAGAATGGGAAGGCACAAATAAAGAAATAATTTTCAGTAAGAACCAACGCCTGAATGAATTTATTTTTGCTTCCGAATTTTTGCGGGATGCAAAAGATATGCGAATGCTCGAGGAAACTGGTAAGATCTCGAATGAACGGGATATGAATGAACTGTTAAATAAAGATGCCCCTACACTGGTACCACCGCCAGATGAAGAATAGAATTATAAGAAAAAAATTGCAACTTTTTTAATGCTACTTTGTGTTCTTTTGGTTTCACCATAAATTTTGGTTCTAACACCTATTAAGTTTATTTATACAAAAAGGGGAAAAGCCAATTTCCAATTTCAGGTGGGTAAAATTTCAAGGATGGAACTGGAATCAGAGCAGGTCAAATATTAATATCCTCACCTGGTACACGAATGGATCTGCCACCGTTCCATCATAGCTTTTTTCTGTCAATAAAAGCGATACCGGTATAGTAACTCTTCTTTCCGAATTCAACAATCAGGCTGCTGGATGGTCAATGCTGTCAGGATGTTCATTCGAAAGCCCAAGGGCAGAACTTTTGGGGAAGTTGCACAGGGGATTTTGAATGATCTTTAACAAACGATTGGATTCGTCAGCTGTAAGATGGAACAATAAATGCTGAAATAGTTAATTATTTCAACATTTAAAATCACAGCTTATGTACAAGATCTACATTTTTATTTTTTCTACGCTTCTTCTTTCCTGCACCACCAAGATCCGTTATATCGGCAAGTCACACGCCCCCACAAAAGATATCGACGTTTTTGTTTCAGAACAGTCGATAAAACAACCTTATGAATTTATTGGGAAAGGGTATGTCGGTGGCATCGGCATGCAAAGCAACCAGGAAAAAATTCAAAAAAAAGCGGAACAACTGGGACTTAAAAAAGGAGCTGATGCTGTATTGATCACCGATTACTACATTTCAAATACGGGGGGGACGGATATTGCCAGTGTTTATCGGACAGACAGTGTTGCCCGTGGCCTTGTAACCACGGGGCATACCCGGATCAACACAACGACGGCCAGCGGGTACACTATTCTGTATTTAAAGTATACCCAGTAGGGGCAAACCATCTACCATTGTTACATTTCACTTACTTTTGCCGGACTAAAATCAAACCGGTTTATGAGTATCCTAGTTAATAATAATTCCAAAATACTGGTACAGGGCTTTACCGGCACCGAAGGCACTTTCCATGCCACGCAAATGATCGAGTATGGCACGCAAGTGATCGGTGGCGTTACTCCCGGCAAGGGTGGCAGCACGCATCTGGATAGACCGGTTTTCAATACAGTAGCCGATTGTGTAAAAACCACTGGTGCCGGCGTCAGTATCATATTTGTGCCCCCGGCTTTTGCCGCCGATGCCGTAATGGAAGCAGCAGAGGCAGGGATTGGATTAATTGTGTGTATTACAGAAGGTATCCCTGTTCAGGATATGGTGAAAGTGAAGAATTATTTACAAGGGAAAAATACAAGATTGGTTGGTCCTAATTGCCCGGGAGTTATCACGGCCGGAGAATGTAAGGTCGGTATTATGCCTGGGTTTGTTTTTATGCCCGGGCGTATTGGCATCGTTTCAAAATCAGGTACGTTAACTTATGAAGCGGCCGACCAGGTAGCAAAGGCTGGATTAGGGATATCAACTGCCGTTGGAATTGGTGGTGATCCAATTATTGGCACGACAACTAAAGAAGCAGTAGAGCTATTCATGAATGATGATGCTACGGATGCCATCGTAATGATAGGCGAAATAGGTGGAGGGATGGAAGCTGATGCTGCTAACTGGATAAAAGAAAACGGAAATAAAAAGCCAGTGGTTGGTTTTATCGCTGGTCAAACAGCTCCTCCCGGTCGTCGAATGGGGCATGCCGGCGCTATAGTTGGTGGTGCCGATGATACCGCTGCAGCTAAAATGAAGATCATGAGTGAATGTGGAATTCATGTGGTAAGCAGCCCTGCTGATATCGGGAAGAAAATGGCAGAACTGATACCCCCAACCCTTTAAAGGGGCTTTGGTTTCCGATAATTTAAAAATCTTTAATGCACTCATACTAAGGCCTCTCCTTTTTTTGGAGAGGCCTTATTGTAAATTTTAAAAAGAGGTCAAGTCTAAGTCTGTCCGCCATGGCAGAGGACAGTAGGGCTTACCTCGAATCACGGATAAAACGGGCCAGCTCTTCTTTACTGCTTTTGAAAGTCAGTGCTTCATTCACCCGGTGGTAGTTGTGTTTGTCTACCGTTTTGCGATAAGCATATTTAGCCACTTCCAGTTTATTGTTTTCAAGAGTAAAAAGCAGCATTAATTCCTGAATTTGCCGGGTTGTAAAATTATTCCTGTCCATAATAACCCTGGCTGAAGTAAGCCGGTTTTTCTCAAACCATTCTTTGCTAATCTGTTCTTTCACCTGCTCAAAATCCCGCGTATTCATCACATTATCATAACCATGGTCCCACCCGCCATCATCTCCATAATCTTCATCTTCATCATACCACTCATCATAACGTTGAATACGGCGTTCATCAATAAACACTTTACCAAACCTGTTAACGGTAATGTCGGTGTGGAATCCTCTTTTTACAAAAACAGAACCGGAATAAATTAACTCCTGCCGTTTGCGAGGAGCCATACTAAACCCGTTTCTCTTTTTTTCTTTGTAAATTTTTACATTGTGACTTCCTTCGGTGATATTGCCGAGAGTGATAGTGTTGTTTTGCATCGTAACCTTGCGACCATCAATTTCAACTTTCAAATCCATACTGTTGCTGACGGTCGAGATACTTAAGCGACTACCATCGTAGGCCAGGAGAGAAAGTGAAAATAGTGAGCTAAACAAAAGGGTAAAAAATTTTTTCATGTGACTTGTTTTTAATGTTGTTTAAAATTGTTTTCAGCATCGTTGTTTCCAAAGGCGTGCCACCCTATCTAAAAATGCTTCAATAAATTGTTAAAGGAAATCAATGCTTTTCGTCGAAAAGGCAGCGTTGAGCAGAAATGATAGCCCGTATCAGGCTTCAATCGTCGCGATCAAGATACCACAGATCAAACATTTCCAGGAACCCAGTAAACCTGGCTATTTATGAAATTACCGGTCTTATTGCATCTTATCCTCGCATAAGATTAATTAACTTGTACCTAAATTCTAACAGCATGAAGATGCAACCCGTTAAAACCCTTTTTTTTACCATTACCTTATTTAGCTTTTTTGTAATGAATACGCATGGCCAGCCCCCCGTAAAGAACTATGAAAAGGAATGGAAGAAGGTCGAAGACTTTACCGGAAAGGGCCTTCCCAAATCTGCCCTCGCAGAAGTAAAGAAGATCTATATGCTCGCCAAAACTGAAAAGCAGGATGCACAGGTTATCAAGGCGCTGGTGTATATGACCGGTCTGCAAGATGAAAACAGGGAAAACAATGTACTATTTTCCATTGCTGAAGTAGAAAAAGAAATTGCAGGCAGTAAAGAACCCATAACCGCCATCCTAAAAAGCCTGTTAGCGGATATGTATTATGGTTATTTCCAGCAATTCCGCTGGCAATTATATAATCGTACAAAAACTGCAAACTTTGCTAAAACAGATATTGCAACCTGGGATGCTGAAGATTTTCATAAAAAGATCGGTAGTCTATACCTGGAATCAGTCAAGGAAGAAAAATTATTACAACGAACAAAACTGGAGCCCTTTAATGCTATCATCGCAAAAGGTAATGTACGTCATCTTCGCCCTACCCTTTATGACCTGCTGGCACACCGGGCTATTGCTTATTTTGATAATACCGAAAGAGATATTAAAAAGCCGGCTTATGCCTTTGAGATAAACCAGGCCAGCGCTTTTGACCCGGCTGCTAGTTTTATATCACGGAAATTTTCCACCAGGGATTCGCTTTCATTGGAGCACAAGGCATTGCTGCTCTATCAAAAACTTCTTGCCTTTCACCTGCATGATGCCAAACCCGATGCTCTGATAGACGCTGACTTATTGCGACTTGAATTTGTAAAGGGTAAATCTACCCACCCGGATAAAGACAAATTATATTTCGATGCCATCACCCACATTGCCAATCAATATGCCGGGATTCCTGCCGCCGCACAAGCATGGTATCTTATCGCGGCCTGGTATGAGCAAAAAGCCAGTCAATACAAACCTTTTGGCGATACCACACATCGGTATGCCCGGATAAAAGCAAAAGAAATACTGGAAAAAATACTGCTTCAAAAAGATTCTTCGGAAGGAAAAATCAATGCCTACAATCTCCTGAAGAGTGTCAATAACAAATCATTCCAGTTTAATGTAGAAAAAGTAAATGTGCCAAGTCAACCTTTCAGGGCGTTGATGAAATACAGGAATATCAGCAGTTTGTATCTCCGGGTTATCAAAGCCGATGAGAACCTGAAAAAACAATTGGAGAATCAGTATGATGAAAAATATTGGCCCGCCATTATAGCTGCTACCCCGCTAAAAAACTGGCAGCAAACCCTACCAGCTACTAATGATCTGCAGCAACACAGTGTAGAAATAAAAATCGATGCGTTAGCTCCCGGCGATTATATATTAGTGGCCTCCTCCGAAAAAGAGCTCACTGAAAAGAAGGCTATTCTTGGAGCAAAACTATTTTATGTATCTGGTATTAGTTACGTTAACAGTAACGAAGATTTCTTTGTAGTAAACCGGGATAATGGCCAGCCATTAGCCAAAGCTGCTGTGCAGGTCTGGGAGCAGACATATGACTACAAACAATCGAAATATGTCAAAGAAAAGGGCAAAGCGTATACGACTGATGCGAATGGTTTTTTCAGACTGGAGAAAGGCAAGGTAGATAATAATAACTATAGCAGCTATTCTTACCTGCTTGATATTTCACATAACAACGACCGGTTGTTTATGAACGACCTGGTTTACGACAATTACTATTACCGCAATTTCGAAAATAATGAGCCCAAGGTTACTACATCTATCCACCTCTTTACCGACCGTAGTATTTATCGGCCCGGGCAGATAGTTTTTTTCAAAGGAATTGTGCTCAGCAGAAATCCCGCCGAAAAAAAAGCCGGCGTGAGAGCTGATTATACGACTACCGTCATTCTCCGTGATGCTAATTATAAAGATGTTGAAACCCTACAAGTAAGAACAAATGAATTCGGATCATTCAGTGGCAAGTTTCAATTACCGCAAACTGGTATGAATGGCCAATTCACTATCTATACGAAAGCCGATGGAGGTAATACTGGTTTTAAGGTAGAAGAATATAAACGTCCAAAATTCTTTGTCAACTACGAACCCATTAAAGGCACCTATAAAGTGAATGACAAGATAAAGATCACAGGTGTCGCCAAAGCATATGCGGGTAATACTATTGACGGGGCTATCGTGAAATACCGGGTCGTTCGCAAACCAAGATATATTTATCCCTGGCTATCCTGGCGTTGGTGGCAGCCACCCAGTGAGGCCATGGAAATTGCTAATGGTGAAGTAAAAACAGATAAGGATGGAAAATTTGTAGTGGAATTCACTGCCATTCCTGATCTAAAGATCGAAAAAAAATTGGAACCGGTATTTGACTATACGGTATATGCCGATGTAACAGATATCAATGGTGAAACCCGGAGTGGTGAGAAATTGGTATCAGTAAGTTATAAATCATTGATGCTCGTCACGTCTATACCTCTCACCTTGCCGGCCGATAGTTTAAAATCAATGTATATCCGTACGCAGAACATGAATGGCGAATATGAACCCGCCACTGTTAAAGTAACCATCAGCCAATTGAAAGAAGAAAAGCGGCTAATCCGGGATCGTTACTGGGAAAGACCTGACCAGTTTATCATGAGCAAGGCGGAATACATCAGTCATTTTCCTTATGATGAATACGACAATGAAAGGGATTATAAGACCTGGGAAAAAGCACAGCAGGTATTCAGCAAGACAGACTCTGCTAAAGCGAGCGGGGAATGGAAGATTGTCAATGGCAACTATGATCCGGGTTTTTATATAATTGAGATGGAAACGAAGGATAAAAATGGTGAACTCGTAAAAGATGTTAAATACATTGAATTATTTGACGAAAAGAGCAACCAGCTGAATCGTCCTGATTACTTATGGACAGGTGTCATGAAAACAACTGTGGAACCGGGTGAAATGGCAAAAGTAGAACTGGGAACGGCAGCAGATAATTTATTTGTCGTGCAGCAAGTGGATAGAAAGTCGGGAGTCGGGAGTCGGGAGTCGGGAATTTCGTCGTATAGCTTTATAAAACTTAATAATCAAAAACAATCTTTTACTTTCCCTGCTGCCGAATCGGATCGGGGTGGCTATGGCGTGGGCTGGATGTTTGTGAAGCACAATCGTTTTTATCAATTGAACCAAACGATAAGCGTTCCGTGGACCAATAAAGAACTGGCCATCGAATATGCCACTTATCGTGACAAAACACTTCCCGGCAGTTTAGAGAAATGGAAAGTAAAAATAACCGGTTATAAAAAAGAAAAAGTAGCGGCCGAAATGCTGGCCAGCATGTATGATGCATCGCTCGATCAGTTTTACCCACATGGCTGGGGTGAACCTTCCATCTGGGCTTATTATTACAACAACAGGAACTGGACCGGCTCACAGAATTTTACACAAGTTCAATCCATTCAAAAATATTTGCAGGATGATGATCTAAAATATGTCGACAAGGTTTATGATGGTCTGTTTGTAAATGATCATGGAATTGGCTTTGATATTTACGGGGACCCATTAAATAAAAATCCAAGGTTAATGCGTAATTCCAGACCTGTAATGGCAGAAACAGATATGGCAATGGCTGGTGCCAGGGATGAAGCTAAAAAAGATGGAGCAACGAAAAATGGTGATGGAGTTGCTGATAAAGTTGAGACAGAACAACCACCCGCAACCGTCGCAACGCAGCAACCCGGTGAGGTTAATATCCGGAAAAACTTTAACGAAACAGCATTTTTCTTCCCTGACCTGAGAACTGACAGCGACGGTGCCATCGAATTTTCCTTTACCATGCCGGAAGCATTGACCAAATGGAAATTCATGGCCATGGTGCACACAAAGGATGCCGCATTTGGCAGCAGCACCAAAGAGATTATTACTCAAAAAGAACTGATGGTACAGCCGAATGCGCCAAGGTTTCTAAGAGAAGGAGATAAAATAGAGTTTAGCTCTAAGATAGTAAACCTGACGGCTAAGGAGCTAACAGGAACTGCAGCATTTCAACTGTTTGACGCAGCAACCAACGAACCGGTTGATGGCCGTTTCCATAATATGGTGCCTAATCAATTCTTCACCGTTGCGGCTGGTCAAAGTGAGGCTGTTACATTCCCGATTGAAGTGCCTTACCAGTTCAACAAAGCATTGGTTTGGCGCATCGTTGCAAAAGCTGGTAACTATAGTGATGGTGAAGAAAATGCCATGCCTGTTCTTACCAACAGGATGCTGGTCACCGAAACGATGCCCTTGCCCATGCGAGGAAACGGCACTAAAAATTTCAGCTTTACAAAATTGTTGAACAGCAGTCAAAGTGAAACATTACAAACCCATTCACTTACCTTGGAATATACTTCCAACCCCGCCTGGTATGCGGTACAGGCACTGCCTTACCTGATGGAATATCCTTATGAATGTGCAGAACAAACCTGGAACAGGTATTATGCCAATTCATTAGCCAGTTTTGTCTCAAATTCATCACCCCGGATCAAACAGGTATTTGAACAATGGAAAATAAAAGACACGGCAGCACTGATGAGCAACCTGCAAAAGAACCAGGAATTGAAAGCTGTATTGCTGGAAGAAACACCATGGGTTTTGCAGGCCAGGAATGAAGCAGAACAGAAAAGAAATATTGCCTTGCTGTTTGATATGATTAAGATGACTGAACAACTAAACAGTTCTTACGAAAAACTGAAACAAATGCAAAGCAGCAATGGTGGCTTTGTATGGTTTACCGGTGGTCCTGATGACCGGTACATGACACAATATATTGCTACTGGGATCGGTCACTTGAAAAAACTAAAGGGTATTGCTGCAGGACAGGATAATAAATTAAAAGCAATTTTATCGACTGCCATTCCTTATCTCGACAGGAAAATCAAGGAAGATTATGATTACCTGGTTAAGAACAAAGTGAACCTGAAACAACAGCATATTGGATATATACAAGTTCAGTACCTGTATATGAGAAGTTTCTTCCCGGAATATAAAATGGATGACGTGGTACAAACTGCGTATAAATATTATTACCAGCAAGCCCAGCAATACTGGGTGGGTCAAAGCAAATATATGCAGGGTATGATCGCATTAGCTTTAAACAGGACAGCTGACGCCACCACTCCTGCTGCTATTTTAAAATCACTGAAAGAAACGTCAATCACTAATGAAGAACTGGGTATGTACTGGAAAGATCAGCGGTACGGCTGGTTCTGGTATGAAGCGCCAATAGAAACCCATTCTTTATTGATCGAAACATTCCAGGAAGTGGGTAAGGACACAAAGACCGTAGATGACCTGAGAACCTGGTTACTTAAAAACAAACAAACCAATAACTGGAAAACAACAAAAGCCACAGCGGAAGCATGTTACGCCTTATTGCTACAGGGAACTGAGTGGCTGAGCAGCGAACCTGTTGTTGAAATAAAACTGGGAAGTACCACTACCATCAAATCAACAGAAGTCGGCCAGGAAGCCGGAACTGGTTACTTCAAAAAAACAATTGAAGGAGCAAAGGTAACTCCGCAAATGGGGAATATAGCTGTAACAGTGGGGTCTTCTCCAATCGCCCCTTCGGGGAGTAAGGGGTCCGCAAGCTGGGGCGGGGTTTACTGGCAGTATTTCGAAGATCTTGATAAAATTACTACTGCTTCCACCCCATTAAAACTGTCTAAAAAATTATTTATTGAAAAAAATACTGATCGCGGACCTGTAATTTCCCCTGTAAATGATGGCAGCACCATTAAAATAGGAGATAAAATAAAGGTAAGAGTAGAACTCCGGGTTGACCGTGACATGGAATATGTACACATGAAGGACATGAGAGCCTCTTCCCTGGAACCGATCAATGTATTAAGTAGCTATAAATACCAGGGTGGTCTTGGCTATTATGAAAGCACCAAAGACGCCAGCACTAATTTCTTTTTCAGCTACCTGAGAAAGGGTACTTATGTATTTGAATATACTTTGTTCGCTACACATGCCGGTAATTTCAGTAATGGTATCACAACGATCCAGTGTATGTATGCACCGGAATTCAGTTCTCATTCGGAAGGAGTAAGAATAACTGTGGAGTAATTTTTTGGGCCAAAGCCGAGTTCGCTTATTTTATTTGCCACGGGTTTAAGCCCGTGGCAATTTTCTTTTTATTTTGTAAGAGCTTTAGCCCAAAACCTATTTTTGTGTCATGAGGATGGACTACCTTATTATTGGACAAGGAATAAGTGGCACCTGGCTTAGCTATTACTTACAAAAAGAAGGAAAAAGTTTTATTGTTATTGATAATGATGCACCCAATTCATCTTCGAAAATAGCTGCAGGCATTATCAATCCTGTCACAGGTCGCAGGCATGTGGAGGTATGGAAAGCGGAAGAAATTCTACCCTTTGCAAAAGAGGTTTACATGAAATTGGGAAATGAATTAGGGATCGTTACCCTTTCACAAAAAAACATCATTGACTTCTTCCCCACTCCGCAGATGAGGGTAAGTTTTATGCAACGGGTAGAAGAAAAAGCCGAATATGTTTACAACTATGCAGAACCCAATCAATTCCGTCAATTCTTTAATTATGATTTTGGTTGTGGTGAAATAAAACCAGTGTATATAGCTCATCTTGAAACCTTGCTCCCCTCCTGGCGACAACTGTTGAAAGAAAAAGGATTACTGCTCGAAGAGGAATTTAATCTTAGTGACATAACCATGGCAGCCGGAAAAATTCAATATAGAAACATAAACGCTGACAAGATCATTTTTTGTGATGGTAATAGCAGTAGCTCCAACCCTTACTTCAACCTCCTGCCTTTTGCTCCTAATAAAGGAGAATTACTGATCGTAGAGATCCCGGGTCTGCCTCCTCGTCATATTTATAAAAAATCCATGATGCTGGTACCGCTTGCCATTCCCGGCCAATGGTGGATCGGTTCTAACTATGCATGGGAATTTGATGATCCTGCTCCTACAATTTTATTCCGGGAAACAACAAAACAACTACTACATGATTGGCTAAAGACACCTTTCCGGATCACAGCACATCTGGCAGGTATCCGACCCGCCACCCTGGAAAGAAGACCATTTGTTGGATTTCATCCGCTATATGCTAACGTCGGAATACTTAATGGTATGGGAACCAAAGGTTGTTCACTGGCTCCTTTTTTTGCTAAACAGCTAGTGGACCATCTGTGCTATGATACTCCGCTTAATCCAGAAGCAGATATTAGACGATTTGAAAAAATACTAACACGAAAAATATCTTAATAGCCCCCCATTTTTTATTTTTGCTACCGGAACCGAAAGTTGTTATGATGCAAACACGATTTGCTTTCCCCACCTAAACTGCAGCATATAACCTCGAATAAAATGCATATTGTCCAGGTTGACAAGGAGCAGGTTACAAACGCTTTCCATTTTTTGGATGGTGCCCGGCATTTATAACAAATCGCCAAGTTATAAGCCCCGCGGCCTTTTGCCTTATCTTTGCCGCCACGGAGAAACACCTTTAGCTCTGTATTGCGAATAAATTTGTTTGTTAAATTTTAATTTTCTCATTTACAATGTATAGAACTCACACCTGTGGAGAACTAAGAATAGACAGTATCGGAAAAGAAGTGACATTGTCCGGATGGGTACAAACCATCCGGAAATTTGGTGCCATCACTTTTATTGACCTGCGTGACCGTTATGGCATTACGCAATTATTGTTTGGCGAAGAATTGAATAAAGAACTGGAAGAAAATCCACTGGGCCGGGAGTTTATAGTACAGGCAACAGGAACGGTGAATGAACGCACTAATAAAAATGCCAATATCCCAACTGGCGATATTGAAATCAATATATCTGCTTATACTATTCTGAACCGGTCTGCTGTTCCGCCCTTCTCTATTGAAGATAAAACAGATGGAGGCGATGACCTGCGGATGAAATACCGTTTCCTCGATCTTCGCCGCAATAATGTAAAAAAGAATTTGGAACTACGGTATGCCACCAACCGGGCTGCCCGTAACTATTTACACCAGCAGGGATTTATGGATATCGAAACGCCTTTCCTGATCAAATCAACTCCCGAGGGTGCCAGGGATTTTGTAGTTCCTTCCAGGATGAACCCGGGACAGTTTTATGCATTGCCCCAGTCTCCACAAACTTTTAAGCAACTGCTGATGGTCAGTGGTTACGACCGCTACTATCAAATTGTAAAATGTTTTCGTGATGAAGACCTGCGGGCCGACCGGCAACCGGAGTTTACCCAAATAGACTGTGAGATGGCTTTTGTAGAGCAGGAAGATATACTGGAGATGTTTGAAGGCATGGTCAAATCTATTTTCAAAGAAGTAAAAGGCATTGACTATACTGAAACGCTTCCACGGATAACCTGGGAAGATGCTATGTGGAAATATGGAAATGACAAACCAGATATCCGTTTTGATATGGAAGTATTGAATATTAAAAAGCCTTCCACCGTTTATGTAAGCAAGCAAGATCAACCTGGTTTAATTGCTGAGGCAAATTTTAAAGTATTTGAGGAGGCAGAAACTGTACTGGCCATCGCCGTGCCAGGTTGCAGTGAATTTAGCCGTAAACAAACCGATGAGCTGACCGAATGGGTGAAACGTCCGCAAATCGGTATGAAGGGATTGGTATTTATAAAAGTAAATACGGATGGCACTTATAAAAGCAGCGTTGATAAATTTTATAGCGAAGAAAAACTAAAGGCCATTGCTGATGCCGCGGATGCAAAATCAGGGGACCTGGTATTAATTCTTGCCGGCGCAGAAGAAAGGACAAGAAAAGCTATCAGCGACCTTCGTATGGAAATGGCAACCCGTCTTGGTTTCAGGAAAAGCGATGAATTTAAATTGTTATGGGTATTGGATTTCCCATTGTTTGAATACGATGAAGAAGGCAACCGTTGGGTGGCCCGGCATCATCCGTTCACTTCTCCCAAACCCTCGCAAATAGCAACCATGATCGATAACAACCCTGTTATTGAAAATGCAGCTGATTACCTGAAGCACCCCTATGCCAATATCAAAGCCAATGCCTATGACATGGTGTTAAACGGAAATGAGATCGGGGGAGGTTCTATCCGCATATTCCAGAGAGAACTGCAGGAAAAAATGTTTGCTGCATTAGGAATGGATGAACAAGAGCAACTGCATAAGTTTGGATTCCTACTTGGTGCATTTGAATACGGAGCCCCGCCGCATGGTGGTATCGCCTTTGGTTTCGACCGGCTTTGCGCGATCCTGGGTGGCAGCGAAAGCATCCGTGATTTTATTGCTTTTCCAAAAAATAATGCCGGAAGAGACGTGATGCTGGATGCACCGGCGACGATCGATGATAAGCAGTTTCAGGAGTTGCAAATAAGATTGAACTTGAAAGACAGTTGAATATCTGTGTCAAGCAGTAATAAATAGCTTGGAATTAATTACACTCATTATTATTCAACTTCTCCGGGGCTACCTAGCATCTTTCCTTAATGGTCCTTGTTTTCAGGGCGATGGGCTGGCGGTCATTGACTGTTTTAATCCGCAAGCAGTTGGCGGATCATCGCGCTTACTTTTTCAGGACTAGGTAGCATAGCCTGCTCCAGCGCAATGTTCATGGGTACAGCAGGCAAATTCAACGCGCCCAGCACTTCAACAGCGGCATCCAGCGAGCGAAAACAATTTTTTGAAATTCTCCCGGCCAACGCTTCAGCAAATGAATTATTTTGTTGCTCTTCAGTGAGTACCAAACATTTTCCATGCAGCTTTACTCTTTCATAGATCAAATCCTCATCCAGCGGGAATAATGTTCTCAGGTCAACGATTTCAATTTGTTTCCCAAAATTTTTTGCCGCCATTTTCGCCCAATAAACCCCCATTCCGTAAGTGATCACCACGCAACTCTCTCCGTTCTCCACAGCATTAGCGGATGCATGTAAGATAATATTGGCCTTACCAAATGGAAGGATATAATCAGGTGAAGGTTCCGGCATTTTAGCATCCTCTGTTCCAGGCACTTTACTCCAGTAAAGTCCTTTATGCTCCAGCATCACCACCGGGTTAGGGTCGTAGTAAGCCGCTTTCATCAATCCTTTCATATCAGCTGCATTGGAAGGATAGGCCACTTTAAGTCCCTTGACTGACAAAACAGTTGTTTCTACACAACCACTATGATAGGGCCCGCCACCACCATAAGCACCCACCGGTACCCGCAGTATCATTGAAACAGGGTACTTACCGCAACTGAGATAACAACTTTTTGAAATTTCCGTAGCCAACTGATTAAAGCCTGGATAAATATAATCTGCGAATTGTACCTCAACAATAGGTTTCAACCCCACGGCGCTCATTCCGACCGTAGAACCTACAACGTAAGCCTCCTGGATAGCTGTATTAAAAACTCTGTGATCGCCAAACTGTTCGCCCAGGGTGGCAGCTTCACGAAAAACACCACCTAACCGTTTCCCAACATCCTGTCCATATAAAATTGCTTCCGGATGTTGTTCCATTATTTCACGGATGGCAAATAAAGCTGCGTCTACCATAATAACTTTGGCGGCTCCGACAGGACTTCTTTCTCCTTTTTCTTCCGTAACAGTTGTAGGAGCAAATACATGCTCCTGGACCGTAGAAGGATCGGGTTCGGGGGAGGCCATTGCTTTTGCAAAATCGTTTTTTACCAGTTCGGCTGCTTCCTTTTCTATTGCTTGAATGTCATTTTCCACTACTCCTTTTTCCAATAATTTTCTTCGCAACTTAGGATTTGGATCCTGGGCCAGGTGTTTGTTCCAATCTTCGTCTGATCTGTAAAATTCCTTTCTTACACCACTGGTATGATGACCCAGCAATGGTACCTTAGCATGAACGAGATAAGGTTTTCTTTTTCGCCGTACAAATTCACACACTTCTTTCATTACGTCATACGAAGCTTCAAAATCGCTACCATCCACCTGCACCCGGTTCAAGCCTTTAAAACCGGCAGCAAATTCATAAGCATTCATAGCCCTCGCTTCATCGGCAGTTACACTAATACCCCAATCATTATCCTGTACCAAATAAATAATAGGTAATTGTTTCAACACGGCAAACTGGAAAGCTTCGCTCACTTCCCCCTCTGTAATACTGGCATCACCTAGAGAGCAAATGACTATAGCCCCCCCACTCCCCGCAAGGGGAATTTCGGAGTCTGTAATAGCAGCAGTCATTTTTGAATTGCCAGCGTCCAAAATCCCTCCTTCGGAGGCAACCGCAGGTTGGGAACGACGTTCGAGCGAAGCCAGATTCTCTTTATATTTTATGCCCTGTGCTATCCCAGTTGTGGGTATCACCTGCATGCCTGTTGCGCTACTTTGATGTATGATGGAGGGTTTATCATGACCCCGATAATTTGGATGAGAATAATACTCCCGGCCCCCAGTAAAAATATCATCCGCTTTGGCCAGCAACTGCAACATTTGTTCATAAGGAGTAAAGCCAATACCCAATATCATGCTCTCATCCCGGTAATACGGGCTTACAAAATCCTGTGGTTGTAATTGGAAAGCAGTGGCTAACTGAATGGCCTCATGGCCCCGTGAGGTTGAATGAACATACTTGCAAATGGAACGATTGGCTTCATAGGTTTGGGCCATCTCTTTAACCTGGCTCATTAAGCGATAAGCCCGGAGTAATATGTGAGTTTCAAGCATGTATGGCAGACAATATAAGCAGCAAATTTAAGGGAAAGCATTGTCTCCGCTGGTTGTTAAAGAACTCCGGTCAACGATTCAATTTCGACGGTCTAAGTATTATGTAAAAAGCCATCCTGGTGCAGGTAATGGTTTTTAATGTCACGGTTGGTTTTACGTGGGCAGCTATCAATTAATCGCATGTGCAACTTATTTTACTTCCAATGTAAACATACTATCATCTTCGATAAAAGCTTCCAGTTCGTCCCCCACTACCACTTCACCAACACCCGCTGGTGTGCCTGTAAAGATTACATCGCCGATATTGACAGAAAAATAATTGGAGATATTCGCGACAATTTTATCAAAGTTGTGAATCATATGGGATGAATTGCCCTGCTGAACTAATTCCTTATTCTTATACAAACAGAAATTAATGTCTTTTTTATTTTTAATGGCTGCCATGGGTGTCCATTTACCGATCACCGCTGAGTTGTCCCAGGCCTTTGCTTTCTCCCAGGGCAACCCTTTTCCCTTCAATTCATTTTGTATATCTCTTGCAGTAAAATCTATACCTGCAGTAATGGCATCATAATACTTACCCGCAAATTTGTCCTGGATATACTTACCATTTTTGCAGATTCTCAGCACCAGCTCAACTTCATAATGTAATTCATTGGTAAACTCGGGGTAATAAAACGGGGTGTGCGGTTGCAGCATTGCACTCTTGGGCTTCATAAAAATAACGGGCTCTTCGGGTACTTCATTACCTAATTCTTCAGCATGTGCTGCATAATTGCGGCCAACACAAAAAATTTTCATAAACAGCAGTTTTTATAAATACACCGGATACAATGCTTGACTGTTCATCCAATATATTCAGGCACCAATTTGGTAATTGGATTTAAAAAAAATGGTGGTTACAGGGAGGGTAGACTGCTAAAATAAGTAATCAATCTGATTTATCATAGCGAAAACTCCCGATTATTTACCTGGTTCATAGCCGCTGCAATGCCTTGTGTGGCAAAGATTTCGATGATTTCCACAGACTTTTCGATCTTAAATTTTACAAGCGGTTCCTCAGTCCGGGTCCATTTTCCCAATACAAAATCAGACTGGAAGCCCTTCGGATAATCATTGCCTATTCCAAAACGGAGCCTGGGGTAATCCTTCGTACCTAATACTTCCTGAATATTCTCTAACCCATTATGCCCGGCTGCGCTGCCTGATGGTCGTAGGCGCAGTTTACTTAGTGGAAGAGCTAATTCGTCAACCACGATCAAAATATTCTCCAGTAATATCTTTTCTGCATTCATCCAGTATTTCACCGCCTTACCACTCAGGTTCATAAAAGTGGTTGGACAGATACAAATAAGCGTTTTCCCCTTCCACTTGATCCCGGCAGCAAATGCCAGGCGGTCAACAACAAAGCTACCTTTGTGCTTTTGGACCAGGGTATGCACTACATCAAATCCGATATTATGCCTTGTATGTGCATATTCATTACCGGCATTTCCCAAACCAACGATAAGAAATTTCATATAAACGTTAAGATGGGCCAAATATCGCAATTAGTCAATTAAAAACCCGTCTGGCCGAAGCTGGACGGGTTTGAATATTCTTGAAGAATAAAACTTACTTCTTTCCTTTTGCAGCTTTTGCCGGGGCAGCAGCCGGAGCAGCAGCAGCCGGAGCAGCAGCTCCCGCAGCAGGAGCAGCACCCGCAACCGGAGCAGCTGCTTCCTCCTGTTTCAATTGTCTTGTCAATACTACTGAAGCGATAGGAATACGGGGAGAGTTCAATATCTCATAGTTATCTATTTTCACATCTTCTACCCTGATATTCCCGTTCAATTCCAGGCTATCTATGTTAACCTCAATTTGCTCTTTCAGGTACTTTGGATAAGTTTTTACTTTGAGTGATTTGATTTTAACGATAAGCTTTCCCCCATCTTTCACTCCCGGTGACACACCTACGAATTTCAGCGGTATCTCTGCGATCACTTTTTTATCCTCTACCAGTTCCAGCAGGTCAATGTGGATCAGCTTATCGTCCACTTTGTCAAACTGAAGATCTTTCAGAATGGTTCTGTAAGTTTTACCATCCAATACTACTTCCGCTACCTGGAAACTTGGGGTGTACACTAATTTTTTGAAAGCTGCAGCAGGAGCTTGAAAGTTGATATCCTGTGAGCCGCCATAAATTACACCGGGCACCAGTTCCTGAGAGCGGAGTTGCCGGGTGGCTGTTTTCCCGAATCCGGTCCTCAGTTGACCTTCGATTGTAATTGATTTCATTTGTTATTTTTTATTTGTTTAAATGGTCAAATGCAATTGCCTCTTGGCTCCTGACATTTTTGTTAATTCAATTGTTTACCCTTTATTACCCGGATGTGCTGGTTTCTCCCCTATTTCGTTTACTATCGTCTCTTCGCTGCGAATGAATGAACAAACTAGTGATACTTTTATTCTCATACGCATTACGGATCGCTACGGCAAACAATTCTGCTACACTCAGCACCTTTATCTTTGAACTCTCTTTTTTCACCGGTATAGTATCACACACTATCAATTCTTCCAACACACTGTTTTCTATGTTTTCGTATGCCTTACCGCTCAGTACGGGATGCGTGATCAAGGCCCTCACTGTTCTCGCTCCTTTTTCTTTTAAAAGACCTGCGCTTTTTGCCAGGGTGCCCCCTGTATCACAGATATCATCTATAATCACGACATCCCTATCCGTCACATCCCCGATCACCACCATGCTCGCAATCTCGTTAGCCCTTTTCCGGTGTTTGTCGCAGATCACCATTTCAGCATTAAAATAACTGGCGATCTCCCTGATACGGTTCGTTGCTCCTACATCAGGGGCCGCAAAGGTAAGGTTTTCAAGCTTCAGATTCTCTATATACGGGATAAAAACAGCATGGCTGTCGAGGTGATCCACTGGAATGTCAAAATAACCCTGGATTTGGGGTGCATGGAGGTCCATAGTGATTACCCTATGAGCACCGGCCGCAACTAACATGTTGGCAACCAACTTACTACCTATGGCCACCCTGGGTCGATCCTTCCGGTCCTGGCGGGCATAGCCATAATACGGGATCACGGCGATCAGCTTATAGGCTGAAGCTCGCTTTGCTGCATCGATCATCAATAGCAGTTCCATCAAGTTTTCCGCAGGTGCAAAGGTACTTTGCACCAGGAAAACATAATCTCCTCTTACACTTTCGAGAAAAATAGGGCTTATTTCCCCATCACTGAATCGCTGGATATTGACTTTGCCCAGTTTGGCTCCATATCTTAAACAGATTTCTTCGGCCAGTTGTTGCGAGCCGGTTCCGGAAAAGATCTTGGCAGTTTGCATGACTTGATAGATATGTCCAAAGTACTCCTTTGGAGCGGCGAAGATATTACTATCACCCGAATCGTGATAGTCATTCTCAAAAAAATTGAATTGGCAAGGCTTGGTAATTGCCGGTGGTATTAATCAATACCTCCAAAACCAGTATCGGTGTAATATGTGTTTTCTAAGGTATTTCAAGCCGTTTTTGCCGGGTACCTGCCATTGACAGGAAAAAAATATTGATTATACTTGTTTTATGCAAGGGGGCAAATACTCAATTAAGCAATGGGCAAAAGATGATCGGCCTCGGGAAAAATTATTGCTGATTGGAGCAGAAAATCTCAGCAACTCAGAGCTGTTGGCCATCATGATCCACAACGGCAGTAAAGAAAAAACAGCGGTAGATCTTGCCAAAGAAGTATTGAAATTGGGAAAGGACAACCTGGGAGAGCTGGGTAAATTATCGGTAAAAGAGCTGACTAACATTAAAGGAATCGGGGAAGCAAAAGCCATTACCATTACCGCAGCTCTCGAGTTAGGAAGAAGACGACAAGCAACTGTGCCACTTGAAAAAAAAGTTGTCAACTCCAGCATTGATATTGCCAGCTACCTGCAAACAAAATTAAAAGACTACCGGCATGAAGTATTCGCTGTTTTATTTTTAAACCGGGCCAATAAGATCAATCATTTCGAAATAATAAGTGAAGGTGGTATTACCGGTACGATCGCTGACCCAAGAATCATTTTACGAAAAGCATTGCAAGAAGATGCGGTCAATATGATACTCTGCCATAATCACCCTTCCGGCAGTCTGAAACCCAGCCAGGCTGATGAACAATTAACTAGCAAAATAAAAGAAGCCGCCCGTTTTTTTGACATTGTAGTCCTCGACCATATCATCGTCAGCGATGATGGGTATTATAGTTTTGCGGATGAGGGACTGTTGTGAGAAGAAAGTCATGAGTCGTTAGTCAATAGTCATTAGTTATACTCTATATATTTATATTAAACGATTACTTATGGGAGATTATCGCACACTCTTAGCCTATCAAAAGCATTTGCACTGGTTATGAAAATTTATCAGGTAGCAAAAAAATTTCCGCCCGAAGAGAGATTTGGATTAACCGCACAGATAAGAAACTCTTCACGATCTGCTTGCACAACTATTATTGAGTGTACAAAAGAGGGAGATACAAAGATTACTACATTTCAAAGCTCTATGACTCTGACCTGAAAATGCGGAAACCCAAGTCTGGCTTGATTTCGCCTTAGCATTCGGCTACTTCCCAGACGAGGACTATCAAGCACTAAAATCAGATAATAATAAGGTCGCGAAGATTGTTTTACATATGATCAATCATCCCGAAAAATTCTTGTAACTAATACTATAGACTTTTGACTAACGACTATTAACTAACCACTCCCGACTAAGGACTCCCAACTTTCCTCAAGCCTGCGCCGTCGGTCCTCCAAAATTCATCGGCAATTGTATCTCTTCGAGATCCTTGATCGACCCGTTTACTGATTCGTATTTCAAGATATTCTCCGTAATGGCACGCATAAAACGTTTAGCATGCTGCGGTGTCAGGATTATCCGAGATTTTACTTTACTCTTGGGCGTACCCGGCATCACATTCACAAAATCTATAACAAATTCAGCATGAGAATGGGTGATAATAGCCAGGTTGGCATAGCTTCCTTCTGCCACTTCTTCTGAGATCTCTATATTCAATTGATTCGGAACATTGGTTTGATCGGACATAGTTAGGGTTTTGTGAGGTTACTTATTCAGGTGTTCAAATGCTTTTTTAAAAGTTTCATCAGCGCTCAGGACAAATGCGTCATCTGTAACGATCCCTGTCAGATCCATTACACTCTTAAACTCTTTGATCATCGTATAGGCATTGGCCTTTATCTTTTTCATTTTTTTTTCACCGCCTATGTAAAAATACTCCAGGTGGAGATCAAACTGGCGCAGATCAGGTTGTATATAATTGGTGGAAACATATCCCAGGTCAGCTTTATATTTTTTATAAATACTGAATTTATTTCCCGCATACAACTCCAGAAAATACGTTTTTTCCTTATTGCCAATATGCAGGCCATACACGAACTTCAAAGGAGTTGTAATCCCCAATTCAGCATCAACATGGATCATAAATGAATCCACATCTCCCGGCTCCTTCATAAGCGGTTTATCCGGATTGGAGGTGGAATAAAATTCCAACTCCTGATTGTACGTATTGTAGCTGAGATAAATATTAAAAGCTTTTGCCTGGGCCGAAAACAAGTTGCCTTTGTTTTTCCCGCCAAACAGGAAAGGTGTGCCGGTAACTTTATAAGGTCCAATCTGGTGGTATACACCATCACCCGTTCTTTCCTGTAGGAGCCGGTTATGACGCATGGCCGGATCGGGTGAAGGGTCAAATTTGAAAGCATAGTTAGGAGCTGGAGTTCCGGTAACTGGCTGAGTAACCTGGGAATAGGCCGGACTAAGACAAATAATTGCTGCAAAAATGCTCGTAATCGGATAGTACGCTGGTTTCATAAAAATAAATTTAGGATATCATACTATCACTGGCTTTAGCTGAACATCGACATTTTTTTTCAGTCGTCCTGTCCTGGTTAACAGCCCTTACAAATTACTTATCTATTCAGGTACTCAAATGCCTTTTTAAAGGTCTTATCGGGATTCAACATAAAGGCATCATCCGTTATCACGCCTGTCAAGTCCTTTATCCCTTTAAATTCTTTGTTTACTACACTGGTGTTGGGTTTTATTTTCTTCAACTTTCCTTCAGCGTTGCGATAGAAATACTCCAGCTCCAGGTCAAACTGACGCAACTCGGATTGTATATAGTTACTGGAAACAAAACCGAGGTCTGATTTATATTTTTTATAAATACTGAACTTACTTCCTGCATATACTACCATATAATAGGCTTTCTCCTTACTGCCGATATGCGGGCCATACACAAATGGTAAAGGCTCAGTAATCCCTATCTCTATGTTCGCGTGCAACGTAAAAGAATCAACCTCTCCGGGCTCTTTTACCAACGGCTTATCCGGGTTAGAAGTAGAGTAGAATTCGATTTGCTGGTTATGCGTGTTGTAGCTTAGAAAAATATTATAGGCCTTTGCCCCGGTAGAAAATAAATCACCTTTATTCTTTTCGTTAAAAAGATAGGATGAGCCGACTACTTTATAGGGCCCGATCAACTTATAAACTCCATCGCCAACTCTTTCCCGTAACAGCCGGTTATGACTAACGGCGAGATCGGCACTAGGTGACTGGGCAAAGCCAATCAAGCTGATACCAGTTAGAAGGGCAGATAAAAAAATTCTCTTGTTCATTACAAAATGTTGAGAGCCAAAACTACTGAAAACCACGGGCTGGCGGTTATAAAATAAAAAAGGGACTGTTAATAAACAGCCCCTTTTCACAAAATTAGAAATAAATATTATCTGGCTCTCAAAAACGTTAATGTATCATAAAATCTCCTCAAGTCATTTCCATTGTACTGAAATACTAAATACATTTTCTTAGGCCCTGGCTCATACCTGTTTACGATGGGGCCATTTGGGTTAGCATCAGTAACATTGTCAAAGTTTACCATATCGAGAGTTACCACATTAGAGGGCATACCTGATACACTTGTACAAAGATCAGTGGCACCGTTAAAAAGAAAATTAGGCGAAACTGCCGGACCATACCAGTTTACAGCACCTGGTCCGACACCGATAGGCTGACCAAAATCACCACCAGTAGGCCAGTACATAGCTACCGAAGTAGGTCCTGTTGTCCACATTTCCACTTCTGTAGTAAAAGGGAATGTATAATTAGGAGGACTACCGTTTGCACCACGATTATGATAACCTTTCAATTCATACACGCCATCATATTTGTTCTTTACAGTAATCTCAATAAACAAATCATCAAGATTTGAGGCTACAATATAGCCACCGGTTGTAGAAACGATACTTAAACCAATTCCATAAGAAGAATTGGGATCGAGAGAACTGGTGTTTGGAAATGTAATCGGTATTTGACCATTTCTTTGTCCCGCAGGTATCGTTACAGTCAGGCCTACGTTAAACAGTGCCGGATTTAAAGCTAAAATGTTAGTCGAATTGGCTGTATTATAAGCTGTTCTCAAAGCATCATTCAACTTTAATGTAACTACTACATCCGAAGTAGCTGGTACACCAGATTCCAGGTTCACAAAAACTACACCGTTAACAACTTGTGGGGTTGTACTCAGGTTAATGCCCACAGTGTATTTAGCTGCAGAGGCCCGTGGAAATCCAACACCCGGAGGTTGTGTGTCCGGATCATTGATGCCATAAGTACCATTTTCAAAGCCTTTATCTTTCAAACAACTGGTGAGCAGAATCGCCACAGCTGTGAAGAGTGAAAATGATAAAAATATTTTTTTCATGTTTCTAATTTTAAAGATTTGCAAAGTTAATTAATATCCCAGAATATACGGCTAGTTGGCGTAATTCCTGTTGGTGCATTCGCCGGGTTATAGTTATATTCTGTTTGCGGATACAAATACCTTACCGGGATTCTTGTACCCGGAGGCAGTTGAGGGGAAACAGAAAGAACCGGACCTGCTGCATAACCACCCGCTGTACCATAGGTAAAATTGGTGGTAGACGCCCCAGGAAGTGTAGATACAGACGAAAAAGGAACCCTCCTGTAATCTGTCCATACTTCCAAAGGATTAATGCCATTTAAAGCAAACCATTTTTGCGAAATGATTGTTGCGATTCCTCCTGCAGGATACCCTGGGGCTAAAGGACCGGCTGTAAAATCCACATCGGGATAGCCTGCATTATAGCTTAGGTAGGCAGCGAGTGCAGCTGCCGGGTTGGGAACACCCAAATAAGTGAAGCTGGCAAGAATCCCACTTTCCATTAATGATTGGGCAGAAGGACCAGTTGTGATAAATCCTCTTTGTCTAGCTTCGGCTCTCAAGAAATAAGCTTCCGCAGCAGAAAACAAAATTTGTGGTGAACTGCTGGTTTTGTACAGACCGATACCGATTCCCGCCAAATTAGCTCTCACATTAGCATTGGTCGGTGGTAAACCATAAGGTACCCCTACCAGGCCATTGGCTCCAGCATCATATGTACGTGGTGTAGCGGGTGCATAAGCAATGTTAGTAACCCTTGGGTCGCCATCACCCTTATAATAATCGATTCCCCACTTGTTAGCCGCATAGTAAACCTGGTTTGCCGGTGTTCCTCCTACTGCGTCGGTTTTATAAATAGCGTGGAATGGCATAGGTTTATCAGACTTATAGCCAGGCTGAATCGTAGCATCCGCGGTTAGATAGCCACTTCCCTCAGCGTCAATGATAGCAATTTCTGCGGGTTTATTAATGCCGGCCACTGCATAAGCATGGATCAGCAATCGGAGTTTCAAAGTATTACCAAACTGGGCCCACCTTGTTTTCATAGCAGGTACATTTGCAAGAGCACCGGTGACAGGGTCTCCAAAAACGATATCATTTTTCCAGATATCCTTATTAGCATTGTCGGCTGTAACCACTGCATTTTTAATTAACGCGATACCCGCATCTATCTCACGGAAAAGGGATTGGTAAATAGACAAACCTGCATCATACTTGGGAGTTGGGTTACCACTACCTTTTAGCGCTTCCGAATAAGGAACATCTCCGTACACATCCACCAAAATCTGGAAGTTGTGGGCTTTCATGATACGAGCGATTCCCTCGTAGAAATCTGCACCGACCGCATGAGCTTTTGATTGTACGATATTGTAATCGTAGTTGTTGTCGTAAGCGTTATTCCAGACAGCATTACCAAACTGGGTAGTGATCTGGTAGGTTTCCTCAATTACGTTGGGAGCATAGGTGCCCGACCTGGCCCAGAAACCCATCCAGTTTTGAATTGGTCCCCAGCTGCCGGAACTGGCCATGATTACTCCAGTGGCATGTAAGGCTGCAGGCAGCACTACATCATAGGTAACAGTACTGTCAGTCGGATCGTTCGGATTTTTATTAATGTTAAATTGACTTTTCCTGCACCCCGTTCCTGCCGCAATCAATATGATTGCCAGCGGAACACTATATATTAATTTTTTCAGTTTCATATCTTAAAAGATTTATAAGTTATAACTGGATGTTTATGCTAGCGCCAAAGATCCTTGTTGGAGGCAGTGTTTCAAAACCTGTAACCCCTTGCGCATTCCCCACTGTATTGGAGAATTCAGGATCTGTCCATTCATTTGTTTTAGGCAAGAACATAAACAGATTTCTTCCACTTAATGTAAAGTCTACACCCTTAACAGCATTCTTGGTAAAACCAAACCATTTTGTTGGAAGCTTCCAGCTAATACTTGCTTCTCTTATTTTCCAGAAATCTCCACTAACCAGGTAGTTGGTATTAGCAGCCGTATTAACAGCCTGTGACCAGAAGTTGTACCCACCTGTCATGTAGATATTTGTGTTATCTACATATTTTGATCCATCAAAATAAGAAGAGTTAGGGAATATAAAACGCTGACGAGCGTTCTGAGCACTCCTTTTTGAAATACCGGAGAAGTCCATACCGGAAGCCCAGTTACCAGTATAAATCTGAGCACCTGCGCGGTAGTCAGCTACCACGTTGAAGCTAATGTCTTTCCAGTTTACACCCAGGCTTAAGCCTAATAAATGTTTGGGAGCAGTTTGTCCAAATCTCTTGATCGTAGGATCAACAGTTGGTAAACCAGTATTTGCATTTACAATAACGCGACCCTGGTCATCTCTTGCATAGTCAGTTAATTGGAACGTATAAGCCGGTTGGCCAACAATAACATAGTTACCGTTTCCAATACCAAGCTGTTCAACACCTTCAATGATCTTTGTTACTTCATTTTCCTGCAAAGTATAATTAGCCTTTACATCAATTGACACGTCGCGAATCTTAACCAGTGGAGTCAATTTAAGATCAAACTCAAGACCCCTGTTGGTAAATGATGCCGCATTCAACCTTGCTTGTGTAAATCCTGTAGCCCCTGAATACTGTACATCCACGATCTGGTTGGAGTTATCCTGGCTGTAACCAGTAACTTCAAAGTTGATCCTGTTTTTCAGGAAGCCAAGTTCGATACCAATTTCTTTATTCTTTACAAACTCAGGCTGGTAAGTTGGCAAACGCAGCAAGTTGCTGGATGTGTAACCCACTAATGAACCGTAAGGGAAACCGCCACCAAGATTATACCTGTTTTCCAAACCATAGGTTTCCAGGTTTACATTACCAGTTTTGGAATACGCACCACGAAGTTTCACGTAAGAGATATTCTTGCTGTTCTTAAGTGCAGGAATGGCCTCACTTAACAGAACAGAAAGGCTTGCACCTGGATAGAAATAATTGATATCGCCGAAATTAAAATCATAGAAATTAGCAAGACGGCTGTTCACATCATAACTACCGGTCAGTTCAAGGAATGCCCAGTTATTATAACCAAGTGCCACCTTTCCGAAGAAACGCATTAACCTTGATTTTAAAACACCTTCATTCACTGTAGCGTCACCTTTGCGTCCTATCAAATTAAATAATTCAGGGAAAGCCAGGTTGTCACTTGATGCAAACAGGTTCTTAGAATTATCTTCCCGGAATGACTGACCCAGGAGTGTTTCAAATTTGAAGTCGCCAAAAGTCCGGCGAATGGTACCAAAGAATTCTGAATTGATCCGACTGGAGGTCCCAGAATGATCTCTTACAGCAGCAGGGAAATCTCCCGCACCGCCTGAAGCCTGTGATTTATGACTTTTCGCAAATGGATTAAAAGTCCAGGCTGCCTGGGTAGACTTGGAAGTGGCGTTAGATACAGTTGCACCTAATCTATAGGTGAAATTTAGCCAGCTGGTTGCTTTAAGATTCAGTTCAATATTTCCAAAAATATCTTCTGATCTGCCTTTCTGTCTGAACATATCAATAACCCAATATGGATTATAATAATAATCATTGAAATAGTAGTTAGGATTAGCCCAGTTGATATTGCCGTCAGCAGTAGTTTCGCCATGCCAGTTTTTAAACCTGGTGACTGGAATTTGCGTCGGCGTGTTCACTAAGTTCCAGTAAGGCACGTAGTCACGACCGTTGTCAAATTGCTGACCTGCATTTACATCATAATTACCTTTTGTATAGTTAAGGCTATAAGATGCCTTGAACTTGCCATATTCTTTATTGGCAGCCATATGAAGAGAAACCCTGCGGTTCACATCTTTTGGCTGAATGCCTTGTATCAATACATTCTGTGCACTAAGGTAGAAATCACCAGTAGAGAAAGAAATATCAGTTTGGTTGGTAATACCTGTACTCCAGAAATTCAGTTTTTCTTTTGGACGGGCAATATACTCAGTCAGGTATTGCTCACCATTGGGACCATCACGACCGATCTGGCGGATAGAACCATCAAATGCATCACCATAGGTTTGATTTTCGATAGGATCGTACACACCATATCCGAATTGGTCAATAGAAGAACCTGAACCAAATTGAGTTTGGAATTCAGGCATATACGAAACTCTTTCCACCTGAACTGTATGACCAACGCTGATTTGTGGTTTTGTACGGCTGCCTTTTTTGGTAGTGATAACCAGGGCTCCGTTTGCACCATCGGGACCATAAACAGCTGTGGCAGATGCAGATTTCAGGATAGTTACGTCAGTAATGTCGTTAGGGTTGATAGAACTGATATAAGCCAGGGCAATTGGCACACCGTCTAGAATCAACATCGGCTGGTTGTTACCAGTTAATGAGCGGATACCGCGAAGGGTAATCCTGGTATCAGCAAATACGCCGCTGTTAACGGTGCTAACGTTCAAACCAGATACTTTTCCAGTTAAACCATTTTGAAGGTTAACTGCTTTTGCCTGGGTCAATTCTACTGCTTTTACTTTAGACACAGAATAGCCTAGTTCCTTCGGCTGACGGGTCTGACCAAGCGCTGTTACAACCACCTCAGTACCAGTAAGCACAATTCTCTTTACAGAAATGGTGATAGTACTTCCAGCTCCCACAGTAGATTCAGTAGTTTCAAGACCTGCGCCTGAAACAACCAGAACGTCTCCTGTTTTAGCCAAAATACGGAATTGACCGCTGTTATCAGCGGAAACCCCAGTACGGGTACCTTTAATAGTTACAGATGCTCCGGGCAAAGCGTCGCCCTTCTCATCGGTCACATTACCGGAGATTGTCCGGTTCTGACCAAATGCCAATGCACCGAAGAGCATTAACATCGTGAACAGTGATGCGATTTTTCTCATGTTAACGTTAATTTTTTAGATTTAAAAGCATTGATTGTCAACGGAAAACGTAAATTCTTTACTTTATTCAGAGTAAATAAAGACACGTATGCCTCTTAAAATGCTGCCGCAAGGTAGATTTTTTTTTAACAATTACTTTAAGACAGCCTAAAAAAATATAATTGACACTGTTTTGCAGCGCTAGTCTAAAAAATCCACCGGGCCTGGAGCTTTAGTTCCGTTCGCCTATTTGCCTGGATCTCATCTAGTCCTGACCCCACCATATTCTTATTATTATAAATGGTTTGAGCCCATCGTAGCCATAAAGCGATTTTTTTGGTCAAATCATAATTAAGGGTGAGATAATACCGAAAGCCTTTGTCAGAAAAAGCAGGAATTGAATAACTATATAATACGTCATTCTCGTAAGCATAAATCCTGGAGTTATAGGAGTCCGTTTCAAAATATTGTAGCCGGAGAACCCCGGACAACGGTTTCATCATAGGCTTATAAATAACATCAAAGAAGGTAAGAAACCCCCTTTCTTTTCCCGGTTCCTTATTATTATACCATAATAATTCAATCCTGTTGCGGAGGGCAATGGCTGTACTTACCTTATAGCTTACCTGTATTCGCCAGCTTTGCTTGGGAATGCTGACAAGATAATTAGTGACTGTTGTATTATCGGGTTGGTTGGATTGCTTGGTTTCATTCCTGAACCGGGTATATAATTCTACCTGCCGGTTAGGAGTATAGGTTACTTGCGCCAAATAATCCTTACCGGAACTGGGTGCATCTACCAGGAACTTAAGCCAGGGGAACTTATAAATATCACCATACATATCAAACCGCCAGCCGATAGCCGGTCGGACAGTTACCCCTGCATAAAAACCAGTTTCATTGGTAGGATAGGTATTCTCGGTAAATGCATTGCCATTGATAGATTGATATCCCTTGTGAATAGTCCGCTGAACAAAAGAAACATCCACTCGTGGATCAACACTCACCAGTAAACCATTTATAAAGGCTTTGTTGAATTTTTTATCTGCTGCCGCCTCCCCAAAAAAATGAAGATTCTTGTATGTGTAGCTGTAATCAATACTAACATTATACCACTGATTCCCGCTGATGGCATATAAGTTATAGGGCTCATTCCTTTTTTGTACGGGTAATGAAAATTTATAGTAGATACCATTTACCCCTACCTGCCAGCGGAGTGCCGCGATAAATAATATTGGCGCCAAAAGTTGTTTGTGTCAGGTTGTTCCTGTCTGCATTTTCACTCGCGGTGCGATGATAACCGGAAGTAAGAAAAGAAGAGACGAAATCCTCATTATTCACTGTATCGGCTACAAAGTTTCCACCCAATTTACGGATAGATACAAAGCCCGTGGATTCTATTCTTCCTTTTTTGATGGTGATCCCTGTTCCGCGATGAAAATAAAACTCTCCGGCAGAACTGTAAGGACGCAGAACTGCCGATTGCCGTTTAACTCCCATCACATCCACACTTTTTTTAAAAGCAAGGCCCTGCCACTGTATCAACCCCTGCCCCATGTTCACAGAAAAATCACCAAGGGCTAATGACTGAATAATACCGATCTTCCTGGCGAATAAATGAAAAGAATAAAAATCGAATCCCTTGTTCTGTGCACCTTTTAAAAATTGCTCGCCTGCATCTTTATCACCCACCAATCCAAATTGAAGCAGATTTCTATACGTGTAGCGATAACGAAAAAAAATCCGTTGAGGACTACCCAGGTATTTTGTACCGGATGTGGATCTGTCAAAACCCTTCGCTCTTTCCAAAATCTGTGCTACCCGAAGTAACAAGCTGTGATCACCATCCCGGAATCTTGTGGTGGCCTCATCATTCAATGAAATGGGAGCCTTTGTTGTAATAAAGGGGAGTAATTTCCGAATGGTATTCACATCCCATGCCGGAACTGCCTGTAACTCATACAAGCTGATAAAGTTGCCAAAGAGATTTCGATAAAGCAGGAGATTGGCAATCTGCAGGTCTGTTACAATTCTTAGTTGCTTTAATTCCTCTGCCTCTGCAGTATTTAGATTGAGGGGATTTTTTTTGAAATGCTCAAGATCCTGTAAGTAGGTATCATCTTCCGTTTCGGCCTGGTCGGCATCGGCCAGGTTCTCCAACTGTTGCTCCGTGCTTACCGGAATGTCCTGGGAAAAAGTAAACGTTGGGTGGTGAATAGACAAGATTAGCAATAATAATATGATCACCCATTTTTTCAATGCTGCTTGCTATTAAAATTGAATAACATCAGGACGCCGGGTGTAATTCCTAATTCCGGATGATAACCTGATGTTATATCCAGGCGGAATGACTTTAAAGTCACTCCCAATCCCAGCCAGGCTGAAGATGTAGCGGACGACATCCCGGCCCGCACTAATAACTGTTCTATGAATTTATATTGAACCCCGGCATTTACATTCACCGGCTGATCTTCCTCTTTTTCTATTTCAACACTGACCAGGAATTTTTCGGAAGCATCGTACCCGATTCCAAATCCGTAAACTGATGATAACTTTTCTTCCTGGTTTTTACCAAATTTTCCGCCTACCGGGTTATTGACATGAAAGCCGGCATGCAACTTCTCGCTTACATGGAAAATCGTTCCAAACTCAAAACTAACTGCTGATGCATTTCCATAACCGCCTGCAATACGAATACCATTATAATTAAACTGTGCACCCAGGTCCAATTTGCTTCCGAGCTTTCTTCCATATGCCAGCCCGAGTTGTGTTTCATTGTAATCACTAAAACCTGAATAATTGGCTTTTATACCAAAATTGCCGGAATTGGTTACCAGGCCAATGACAGCTGAGTAATGAGTCAGTTCAGACAATAAAAATCTTCTTTCTGCATATACTCCGGCCGCACTGTTTTTTAATTGCGCCAATGATCCCTGGTTGGCAGTAAAAGAAAAAACATCTACATGATGTACACTATAAGCACCCGCCCCCGTATAACCGGCAGCAACCGGTCTTCGGAGAGTTTGGGCCTGTATGAAAAAGCTCAAGGATACAAAAAAGGGTAGTAAAATAATTTTCCTGGTCAAGCAGTCAGAATTTGTCAGAAAGTTACAAGGATGGCGCTGGGTAAAAAAAAAAGATTCCACTTATGTTTGACAAATAACTCTCTAACAGTCTCCCACTCACAAGCAAACTGTATGATAGATAAGAGGACGGACGGAGAACGTCAGACATCTTACCTTTGCGGCATGGAAATTTTAGATGGTAAAAAAGCTGCCCAGGCTATCAAAGATGAATTGAAAATAAAGGTGGCAGCACGTGCCGTGGAGGGTAAAAAAGTGCCTCACCTGGCAGCTATACTGGTCGGAAATAACGGTGCCAGTGAAACATATGTTGCCGCCAAAGTAAAAGCCTGCGAAGAAGTGGGATTCAAATCAACCCTGGTAAGATTTGAAGCTGATGTTTCTGAAATGAAACTCCTGGCTGCCATTGATGAACTAAATGATACGCCTGGTATAGATGGCATTTTGGTTCAACTTCCCTTGCCCAAGCAAATTTCCAGTGAGAAGGTTATTAATGCGCTTGATGCTGACAAAGATGTTGATGGATTTCATCCCGTGAATGTAGGAAAATTGTTACAGGGCTTGCCGACATTTGTTTCAGCAACACCGCATGGCATTATGTTACTGCTTGAGCATTATAAAATTGATACGAAAGGGAAACATGCCGTAGTGATCGGTCGCAGTAATATTGTAGGAAGGCCGATGAGTGTTTTATTAAGCAGTAATACCAATCCTGGTAATTGCACGGTTACTATTTGTCATTCCCACACCCAAAACATCAAAGAGTTTTGTTTGCAGGCCGATATTATTGTTGCTGCGTTGGGGCGCCCGGGATTTGTGACAGCCGATATGGTAAAGGAAGGAGCCATTGTTATAGATGTGGGTATAACCCGAACAGCAGATGCCACAAAAAAAAGTGGTTTCAAACTCAAGGGTGATGTTGTTTTTGAAACCGTGGCTCCGAAATGCTCCTGGATAACACCGGTGCCCGGAGGTGTAGGACCTATGACGATCGCTGCATTGATGAAAAATACCTACCATTCCTGTATGCAAAAGAATTAGCAGGAAATGACTGAGGAGAAAAAAATATCGACGCTTCTACCTGTAATGGAACATTTTTATACGTTGCAGGGTGAAGGATACCACCAGGGGAAAGCTGCTTATTTTATCCGGCTGGGTGGTTGCGATGTTGGGTGTGTGTGGTGTGATGTAAAAGATAGCTGGGATGCAGACATTCATCCGAGATATGCAGTCAGTGATCTTATTGCTGCTATAAAAAAAACGCCCGCGGAAATAGTGGTCATCACGGGCGGAGAACCGTTGATGCATAACCTGGATGAACTAACCGAAGAATGTAAACAAGCCGGGTTTCAGATGCATATCGAAACATCAGGAGCCCATCCTTTAAGCGGCCTATGGGACTGGATCTGTTTATCTCCCAAAAAATTTAAAGCTCCCCTGGCACCTATTCTACCGCTGGCCCATGAATTAAAGGTTGTCATCTTTCACAAATCAGACTTTGATTGGGCAGAAAAATATGCTGCGAATGTAGCTCCTTTTTGCAAATTGTACCTGCAACCGGAATGGGATAAATCATCGGAAATCACTCCCATGATCATAGAATATATCAAAGCCAATCCGCAATGGGAACTCAGTTTGCAAATTCATAAGTATATTAATGTTCCTTAAAACACGATTTTAACAAAAATGACGTCAGTGACATGACGACGACGAGTTGCGTTTAACATTTTCTTCTGCCTTTAAGACTAAAAATAATCTAGCTTCGATTTCGCAAAAAAATGCAATTTTCTGTCCATGAAGAATCTGTTCCTTTTTATAGCGTCCCTTCTTATTTTCCGATCTTCCTTTTCACAATATGACCCGGCAAAAATGAATAAAAAAGCCGTGCAGTTTTATAACCAGGCATTAGAACGATTGGATGAGGGAAACTTCGCCAATGCAGCCGGTCTTTTACAACAAGCCATCGAAGCGGATAAAAATTATGTCGACGCTTATATCGTGCTTGCTGGTATTTATGGAAAAATAAAGAACTATAAAAGCGGTATTGCAAATTTTGAAAAAGCATTTTCATTGGATTCAGCTTATACCCTTGATTATAAATTGGCCTGTTCTATTCAATTGGCGGGACAGGGAGAATTCGAAAAGGCCTTGGGTGCGGTCAATGAATTGCTTACTAAAAAACCACCGAAGAATTCAACCAGCCTGGAATCTGCACAACGTCGCAAACGGTCTTACGAGTTTGCCGTGGCCTATTCGAAAAACAACCCGGTGCAGCAATATGTTTTTGCCCCGCAAAATGCAGGAAAGAATATTAACACAGCCGAATCAGAGTATTTCCCTTCTGTTTCTATTGATAGCAAGGAACTTATTTTCACCCGGAGAATCAAAGGGGTTAATGAAGATTTTTATACTGCCACTGCAAAAGAGGGTGAATGGGAAACGGCTGTACCACTCCAGGGAAATATCAATACGCCGATGAACGAGGCGGCGCAAAATATTTCCCAGGACGGGCAATGGTTAGTTTTTACAGCACATAATCGGGATGATAGTTATGGTGACTACGATCTGTACATTTCTTATTTAACACCACAGGGCTGGGGCGAACCCACCAACCTGGGTGGGAAAGTGAATTCTGACCAATGGGACTCACAACCTTGTCTGTCTCCCGATAAAAAGGAACTTTACTTTTCAAGCCGCCGGTTTGGTGGACTGGGTGGTAAAGATATTTATGTTTGTCAGCTGCAGGCCAACGGCAGATGGAGTGAGCCAAAAAACATGGGACCCAATATCAATACTGCTGCCGATGACCAATGTCCTTTTATTCATGCGGATAACCAGACATTATATTTTGTTTCGAATGGCTGGCAGGGCTATGGAGATGATGATCTTTTTTATGTACGCAAACAACCGGATGGATCATGGGGCAAACCCACCAATCTCGGTTATCCTATCAATACGATCGACCGGGAAGCCACCTTATTCATTGCAGCTGATGGAAAAACCGCCTACTACGCCAGTGACAGAACTGATTCAAAAGGAGGGCTGGATATTTACAGTTTTGAATTGCGGGAAGATCTGCGCCCCAACAAAACATTGTGGGTACAAGGACAGGTGACGGATAAAAAAACAACTACCGGACTACCCGTGTCCGTGGAGTTGATTGATCTTGCCAGTAAACAAACCATCAGCAAAATTCAGACGGACGAAAAAGGCAATTATTTTATTACGTTGCCGGTTGGAAAAGATTATGCCTTTAATGTAAACAGGAAAGGCTATTTATTTTACTCCGATAATTTCCTGATGACAAACCGTACCCCGGATTCAGTCTACAAAAAAGACATTTCCCTGCAACCCATAGAAACCAATGCAAGTGTGGTGTTGAAAAATATATATTTTGATGTCGGTAAGTTTGAATTGAAACCGGAATCACAGGTAGAACTTGAAAAACTGATACAGTTGCTAACAGATAACCCATCTTTGAAAATTGAGATCAGTGGTCACACTGATAATGTAGGAAAACCTGCAGACAATCTGTTGTTAAGTAACAACAGGGCAAAGTCAGTGATTACTTATCTGGTGAGCAAAGCTATACCGGCTCAACGCCTGATAGCTAGGGGTTATGGTGAAACAAAACCTATGTCGGATAATAAGACTGAAGAGGGAAGAGCCCTGAACAGGCGGACTGAAATGAAAGTAGTGAGTCTGTAATTTAGAGTTCGCTTATATTTGAATTCACGATTCGAAAATATGGATTCAGAACTCCTTTACCAGCTTGCATTAACCTTTATTCCCAACATTGGCCCGGTACAGGCAAAAATCTTATTGCAGCATTGCAATGCTGAAGAGATCTTTCATGCAAAAAAATCCCTTTTAGAAAAAATAGAAGGCATTGGCCCGATCAGGGCGGCTTCTATCGCTGCTTTTAAAAATTTTGCACCGGCAGAAGAAGAAATAACGTTCATCGAAAAGTATAAGATCACCCCACTATTTATAACTGATGCTGCTTACCCACATCGATTATTGAATTGTTATGACTCTCCCACGCTGCTGTTTTATAAAGGAACCGCTGATCTGAATGTTGCAAAAATAATTGCTATCGTCGGCACCAGGAGTCATACCGATTATGCCAAACAGTTTACGGAGAAATTTATAAAGGACCTGGTCGAACAAAATATAATGGTGGTAAGTGGTCTTGCATTTGGTGTAGATGCGATTGCACATAAAGCTGCTGTTAAGAACGATATGTCAACCGTCGGTGTATTGGCGCACGGCCTGGACCAGATCTACCCGCCCGAACATGCAGGTCTAGCCAGGGATATGGTAACAGGCAAAGGTGGATTGCTGACAGAATTTAAAAGCGGTTCAAAACCCGACAAACATAATTTTCCTACCCGCAACAGGATAGTGGCCGGGATGAGTGATGCCACCATCGTGATGGAAACAGGGCTTAAAGGCGGAAGCATGATCACCGCAGAATTAGCCAATAGTTATAATAAAGATGTGTTTGCAGTTCCGGGCAAAGTGACGGATACAAAAAGCGCAGGTTGCAATTACCTTATAAAAAGTAATAAAGCCATGCTGCTTACGGATGCTGCAGAATTAGTACAGGTGATGCAATGGGAAGAAAGTAGCAAAAACAGGAAGATGAAAAAAAGTCAACGGGAATTATTTATTGAAATGACAGCTGAAGAAAAAGTTATTGTGGCGATCTTAAGAGAAAAAGACACCGTACCTATCGATGAGCTCAATTTAAAAAGCGGTTTGAGCAGCAGCGCTGTGGCTGGCGCCATTTTAAGCCTTGAATTGCAGAACGTCATCTTATCTTTGCCCGGCAAGCTTTACCGCCTGGCATAACTCTCAGGCAACGAAAAGGCCTTTGTTGTTGTCCTTGTAAAATTAAATGATGACTTTTTGTCGTTTTGAAGTCCGATGAAATTTTTCTTAACCCCCAAAGCATTACTCATTGCCGTTCTGTTCGTCTTTTATACAGGTCCGGTTTTATCGCAAGCCTGCACTACGTTAGGGCAAACCCCTTCCACCGCCTTCCCGGTTTGTGGTACCACCATTTTTCACCAGGCCGATGTTCCCATTTGCGCCACCAACGATCTGTTTGTACCGGGTTGCTCGCCAGGCAGCCTGGCGAATTATCAAAATAAAAATCCCTTCTTTTATAAATTCACCTGTTTTGCTCCCGGCACCTTAGGTTTTCTTATTACTCCGTTGCTGGACTTTGAAGATTACGACTGGCAGTTGTATGATATTACAGGGCACAACCCGGACGATATATTTACAGATAATTCACTGGTGGTTACCGGCAACTGGGCAGGCACCTATGGTGCTACCGGCGCGGCTGCCAATGGTGTGAGCTTTATACAATGCGCCTCCGATCCGGCCGCCAATTTATCCACATTTGCTGCTATGCCTACCCTTATATTGGGCCATGAATATTTATTGATGATCAGCCATTTTACAGACGGGCAAAGTGGCTATGACCTTTCATTTGGTGGTGGTACGGCGGTTATTACTGACCCGTTGTTGCCCAATATGTTAACAGCTATTCCAGATTGCGCCGGAACAAAACTGACGCTGAAGCTGAATAAAAAAGTACGTTGCAACTCCATCACTGGTAGTGGCAGTGAGTTTAGCCTGGCTTCCAACAACGTAGTAACAGCACTAACCGATTCTTGTGCTTTTGGTTTTGATTTTGACGAGGTGGTGCTGACGTTAAGCACACCACTGACAAATGGCACGCACCAGCTTGTCATCAACAAAGGAACCGATGGCACTACTCTATTGGATATTTGTGGTAATGCAATAAATGAAGGCAGGAGCATTTCTTTTGATTTCTTTCTTCCCCAGCCAATCTTTGCCGATAGTGTTGCCAAACCCGCCTGCACACCTGATTCTGTAAGGGTTTATTATCCTAAGAAAATAAAGTGTTCTTCGATCTCCCCCGGTGGCAGTGATTATAGGGTAACTGGGCCTTCAACGGTGACAGTAATTGGCGCTTCGGGCAATTGTGTGAACGATCTAACTGATTATGTAGTGGTAAAATTTGCAAGCCCCATTTATAGAAAAGGCAATTACAATTTATCATGTCAGCCTGGTGTTGATGGTACGCCCATCTTTGATGTATGCGGGCAACCAGTACTACCACAATCACTTCCGTTTACCACGGCCGATACTGTTTCTGCTTTGTTCAGCATGGCGTCCCGATACGGCTGCCTGCGAGATACTTTTGCGTTTACTCATAATGGCGCACATGATGTGAACAGCTGGAATTGGGTTTTTAATAATGGAACCGCTGTCACTACGCAAACACATTCGATCGTATGGCCTGCTATCAGCAATAATACTATCCAATTGATCGTAAGCAATGGTACCTGCAGGGATACGGCCACCAGTTCGATCGATTTAAATAATGAAGTAAAAGCCAGTTTTACGATGCCGGATTTGATCTGCCCGGAAGATAAACTGGAAGTCGTTAATAACAGCAGCGGCCAGATCGATTCCTGGAACTGGAAATTTGATGTGGTCGCGACCAGTACTCTGAAAGATCCCGCACCCCAACTTTTTCCCACTATTAACCGGGAAGCCTATTATACTGTTACACTAACGGTGACGAATAACGCATTGAACTGCAGCGACAGTGCCCGTCAAACGGTGACGGTACTTGATCATTGTTTTATTGATGTGCCTACCGGGTTTACTCCTAATGGTGATGGACTAAACGACGGTTTCCGGCCGCATAATGCAATAAAAGCAGACAATCTTGCATTCAAAGTGTTTAACCGTTGGGGGCAATTGGTATTTCAAACCATCAACTGGCAAGAAAAATGGGATGGCAAAATGAAAGGGCTCCTGCAACCAACCGGTATATATGTATGGATGCTGAGCTATACACATCGTGAAACAAAAAAGCAGGTTTTTCAGAAGGGGACGGTGGCGTTGATACGGTAAAAGGCCTCCCTCTGCCCTCCAAAGGAGGGTTCTTGGTCGTTTATTATATTTAGAGTCTACCTGCTCCACTTTTTGCGTAGGTCAATATTATTTGAATCAAGTCTCTGAACAGAATGACATTCCCTGCGCATCTTTTTCGCCTAAACAAACATTGCTCTTACAATAACTTTCCCTGACGAAAAAGCGAGCGCCTCAGCATCTGCGAATAACAAGCGGCATTATCTTCAAATAATTCCCAAAGAGAATGACTTTCCCGGTGCCAATTCGCAGAAGGAAACGTGCGCTAACAGATTCTACCTTTCGAATTGGCTTGATTTTTTTTGTTACTTTTTTGTATCAAAGACAAAAAAGTAAGAACGATTGATTAATTAAAAACGGATAACCAGCTCATTATTCCCAAAGTTCAATTTCCCTACTGAAAAAAATGATTTTCATCATTTCCACCAAGAGTTTATCTTTGCACATGGCAACAAGAAATAAACCCACTCCCCCCACCAATTCCAATAAATTTTTTGGTGAAGGTCTGACCTTCGACGATGTATTGCTGATGCCCGGCTATAGCCAGGTATTACCCCGTGATGTAGCCATCAAAAGCCGGCTCACCAGGGAAATTATGCTGAATGTTCCCCTGCTTTCTGCCGCAATGGACACCGTTACCGAAGCATCTTTAGCTACTGCCCTTGCAAGGGAAGGCGGTCTCGGTATCCTGCACAAGAACATGACCATAGAAAAACAGGCAGAGCAGGTTCGGAAAGTGAAAAGAAGTGAGAGTGGCTTGATCATTGACCCTGTTACATTACTGGCCAATGCTACGATCGGCGATGCTTTGCGATTGATGCGGGAAAATAAGATCGGCGGTATCCCTATCATCGATAAGAGTGGAAAATTAGTCGGCATTCTCACCAACCGCGATCTTCGTTTTGAAGAAGATATGAAAAGAAAAGTAAGTGAGATCATGACGAAAGAAAACCTTTTCACTGCCCCTGAAGGAACCGACTTGAAAAAAGCAGAACAGCTTTTTAAAACAACCAAAGTTGAAAAGCTTCCTATTGTCAATAAGCAGGGTAAACTGATTGGCCTTTTCACCTACAGTGATATTTTAAAATTAAAAAGTCATCCTAATGCAGTAAAAGATGCCTTTGGAAGATTGCTGGTTGGTGCAGGTGTTGGTATCACAAAAGATCTGTTAGAAAGAGTGGATGCCTTGCAAACCGTCGGGGTAGATGTAATAGCTCTCGACAGTGCGCACGGTCATAGCAAGGGTGTGATTGCTGCATTAAAAGAAATAAAAAAGAATTTTAAGAACACGCAAGTTATTGCCGGAAATGTAGGAACGGCAGCGGGTGCAAAAGCATTGGCCGAAGCCGGTGCTGATGCAATAAAAGTTGGTATTGGTCCCGGCTCTATATGTACAACACGAATTGTTGCCGGTGCCGGTGTACCCCAACTAACAGCGATCATGGAAGCAGCTTCGGTATTAAAAGGAAAAAATATTCCTGTCATCGCGGATGGTGGTATCCGTTATACTGGTGATATGGTAAAAGCGCTGGCGGCCGGTGCCAATTGTGTAATGATGGGAAGCATTTTTGCCGGCACGGAAGAAAGCCCGGGCGAAACAATTATCTATGAAGGAAGAAAATTCAAGGAATACCGCGGAATGGGTTCACTGGGTGCGATGGCTACCGGCAGCAGTGACCGCTATTTCCAGGATGTGGAAGATGATGTAAAGAAATTTGTTCCGGAAGGGATTGAAGGCCGAGTTGCCTACAAAGGTTTATTAAAAGAAGTCGTGTATCAATTTACAGGTGGCTTAAGAGCAGGTATGGGCTATTGCGGGGCAAAAGATATTGATGAATTGCAAAAGGCAACATTTGTAAAGATCACCAATGCCGGTATGAGAGAAAGCCATGCACATGATATTGAGATCACGAAAGAAGCGCCGAATTACAGCAGGAAGTAAGACCCTATGAACGAAGTTCGCAACTTTAGCCTTGGCTATTTCGCTTACTCCTCCCTGGTCTTTTTCTTTTGCAGTTGTGGTACCTGGGTGTGGGGCTTTGCGCTTTTTGTCAGCTGGTTCACCTGCTGCCGGTATTGATCGACCTGTAAGGAAAGTTTTTCTAATTGGTGCTCCAGTTGCAGTATCTTTTTTTGGTGTTCCATTATGAAAAAGAAGCTAATGCCCAAAAATGATCAAATCACCAGGTGTATGGTGCTTTTTATTGTTAACATATACAAATAGCAACGATAGGATTACAGCCATAGGTCAATTTTTGACCGAAAGCAGTCGGAGCCAGGCAGCTACCCGATGGGCACTGTAAAAAAATTTCTGAATAATTCTAAATAGTAAGGGTGTTAGATGCCATTGAATTAACAATCAGGGAGTTGCTTGCTTCAGTTACAAGGTCTACTTTTACAGAAATCAAATTGCTTGAAACGATTCACCCATCTTTATCTGGCCATCGCTGGAGGATTACTGCTCTGGGCCGCCTGGCCTGTATCACCGCTTAGTATTCTCATTTTTGTGGCCTGGGTGCCTTTGCTTTGGTTAGAATCAAAAATTGAAAGCAAAAAAAAATTCTTCGGCCTTGCTTATATTACCATGTTTATATGGAATGTGGCTACTACCTGGTGGATATGGAACGCATCTCCACCCGGAGCTGTTGCAGCATTCTTTGCCAACAGTTTGATCATGTGTTTTCCCTGGCTGGGTTTTACCATCGCCAAAAAATGGATAGGAGAACGACTGGGTTATGCTGCCCTGATCGCTTTCTGGATGTGTTTTGAATATCTCCACCTCCAGGATTGGGGACTGAGCTGGCCCTGGCTGACACTCGGCAATGCATTTGCAACGCATCCTGAATGGGTGCAATGGTATCAATACACCGGGACTAGCGGGGGTACATTATGGATACTGGTAGTAAATATTTTTTTATTCCTGCATGTTAAAAATAATCTCAACAGGAATGCAGGCAAAACATATAAACATTTAATCATTGCGGTACTGATGCTGATCGTCCCGGTATTGCTATCTCTGTTGGGAACGGTTCATAAGCATATACCTGCCAACAATCAAAATATTGTCATTGTTCAGCCCAATATTGATCCCTATGAAAAAGTTTCCGTTGTTGCCGGTTCTTTCGACGTACAACTCCAAAAACTGATCGCTACCAGCGAACAAAAAATAGACAGCAATACCAGTCTCCTCATCTGGCCGGAAACAGCTCTATACACTGCTTCGGGGATTAATGAAGGAGCATTGAAAGAAAATTCTTTCCTGGATCCCTTGTGGAGGTTTTTGAAAAGTCATCCTAATACCTCCTTGTTTACAGGTATTGAAAGTTTCCGGGCATTTCCTGTGAGCACCAACTATTCGGAAGAGTTTAATGGTGTTCATTATGAATCATACAATGGGTCGATGGTGATTGATAGTTCGGGTGCTCAATCCTTCTATCACAAATCAATGCTGGTGCCGGGTGTGGAAACATTACCCTGGTTCCTGAAATTCATTGATAATTGGTTTGAAAAATTTGGCGGCACTACCGCCGGTTACGCCAAACAAAAAGAAAGGACGGTGCTGGCTGCCAAAGGTGGTTTTATAATCGCTCCTTCCATTTGCTATGAAAGTATTTATGGCGAATACATGAGTAAGTATATTCGCCAGGGCGCCAACCTGATTGGTATCATTACCAATGATGGCTGGTGGAAAAAAACGCCGGGGCACAAACAGCATATGAATTATGCAAGACTGAGAGCCATTGAAACCAGGACCTGGGTGGCGCGTAGTGCCAATACCGGTATCAGTTGTTTTATAGATCCGTATGGAACAGTCATTGACCCGCAGCCCTATAATACAACTGCTGCTATCAAGCTCGCCATCAATCCTTCGACCGCTAAAACATTTTTTGTAAAGTATGGAGATATTCTTTCGAAAATAATGGTAGCTCTTGGGATATTTTTATTCGTGTGGATAACCGCTTTGAAAGTTAGAAAAATTTTTCTTAAACAGGTTTCTCAATAAGGTGTGCCGCGGTCTACAACCATGACACCCATAAATCTACAATCATGAACAAACAAATCTTACATCAAGGCAAAAAGATATTCTACCGAATTACAGGTAGCGGTCAACCCGTTATTCTGTTACATGGCTTTGGTGAAGATGGCGAGGTATGGAGGTCTTCACAAGCCCCTCCGCCGGAGGGGTTTAAGACTCCGGTCATGGATAACCCTTCGTTATATGGCAGGTTCAAATTCATTGTCCCTGATTTACCGGGTTCGGGTCAATCAGAAATGATTGACGACATGAGTATGGAGGGCCTCGCCGAAGTAGTAAAGACTATTATAGATACGGAGTCCGAGAACCCCCTTGCGGGGGGCAAGGAGGCCTGTATCATCGGTCACAGCATGGGCGGCTATATAACATTAGCGTTTGTAGAAAAATATCCTGATCATGTATCTGCCTTTGGTCTTTTTCACTCTTCTGCATTTGCCGACAGCGAAGAGAAAAAAGCTTCCCGCCGGAAGGCGATTGAATTTGTACAAGAACATGGGGCTTTTAAATTTCTAAAAACAGCCACCCCAGATTTGTTTTCGCCAACTACAAAGGATGAAAACCCCGGATTGATCGATAAACAGGTGGCCAGCCTGCACAACTTTTCGGCCGCTGCGTTCGTTTCATATTATGAGGCTATGATACAGCGTCCGGACAGAACTGAAGTATTGCGCCAAGCCACTGTGCCTGTGCTTTTTATCATGGGAAAATACGATGTTGCCGTTCCTCTAGAAGATGGGTTAAAGCAGTGTCATCTTCCCGGAAAATCGTACATTCACATTCTTCAGCAATCGGGACATATGGGTATGCTGGAAGAGCCGGGAAACAGCAACCGGATGCTGGAGGAATTCTTGCTGGAAACTTAATATTCAATTGTCGACCGTTCCGATTAATGAAACGTATTTTACTCTGCATACTTATTTTCTGCTTTTTATCAGCCCCTTCAGAAGCTGCTCACATTAAAGGGGGGTTCTTTACTTATCAGTATCTTGGTCCTGGTAGCGGCACAAACCTGAGATACAGGATAACACTGACAGTTTACATGTTATGCAACCCCAATCCGGCACAATTATCAAATCCAATCAATTTTAGCATTTTCAATACCAGCTCCAACCAATTTATTCAAAACGTAAGTGTTTCAATTTCCAGTCAATATAATTTAGGAAAGCTATATGATGAACCGTGTATTACAGGTAACCAGGCAGTATGTTATTACACAATCGTTGTTTATGATCTGCCCTCAATAGAATTGCCTCCCATATCAGCTGGTTACACTATAGCTTACCAGCGTTGTTGCCGAATCAATGGGATACAAAATGTTGTGAACAGCGGTGCCATCGGCAATACTTTTTCCATTACCATACCGGGGACAGCCGCCCCTTTGAATGCGCAAACCAACAGCAGTCCTCAATTTTTGGTCAATGATACGGCTGTAATCTGTGCTGGAAGTTATTTTCAATATTCTTTTCAGGCTTCCGATCCTAATAGCGATTCGCTATCCTATCAATTTTGTGAAGCTTTTGAAGGCGCCAGCCAGGCCGATCCTGCTCCTGTAACAGCCACCAATCCTCCCTATAATTTTATCCCGTATGCATCACCGTTTTCAGGTAGTAGTCCGATGGGACCCGGTGTTACAATTAATCCAATAACCGGTCTAATCAGTGGCATCGCTCCTGATATAGCTGGTGAATATGTTATTTGTGTTTGTGTAAATGAATACAGGAATGGCGTATTGATTGGCACCACCAGGAAAGAACTACATATATTGGCAGGCAATTGTGATCCTCTTGATGCTGATTTGCTCCCTGAGTTTGTCACTTGCGATGGACTTACATTTAATTTTACAAACCTGGCACAAAACAACCCAGCGGGAACGGAATACCTATGGATATTTGGCGAGCCAGCAAGCGGTTCGGGAGACACTTCTTTATTAAGCAATCCCACACACACTTACCTTGATACAGGGATCTATATTGTTAAATTAAAAGTTACATTGGCAGGAGGATTATGTGCAGATAGTGCCACCATGCGATTAGGGGTTTATCCCGGTTTCTCCCCCGGTTTTATTGCTACCGGTGGTTGCTTTACCAATCCCTACCTGTTTACCGATACTACAAGAACACAATATGGTGTGGTAAATAGCTGGAGTTGGAACTTTGGAGATATTGCTACCCTGGCTGATACTTCTCATATACAAAATTCACAATGGACTTATCCCAGTCCGGGGCCAAGGGATGTGCGACTCATAGTAACCAATAGCAAGGGTTGCAGGGATACAGCAATGGTCACGATCAATGTTCTGGACAAGCCTTTATTGACCACCGCCTTCACCGATACGTTGATATGTGTACCCGATGCCATTACATTAGGCGCCACCGGCACCGGTATATTTAGTTGGACACCGCTGACAAATATTTCGAATCCGAATTCCCCTAACCCAACGGTCAGCCCCACAACGAATACCTGGTATTACGTGCAGATAAATGATAACGGATGTATTAACCGGGATTCGGTACATGTGAGAGTGGTGGCCGGTGTATCCATAAACGCTATGGCAGATACAACAATCTGCCGAACGGATGGTGTGCGGCTAACGGCCAATACCAATGGGTTGACTTTTCAATGGACGCCTGCGGCTACCCTCGATGACCCGACCCTGTTAAACCCTATGGCAACCCCCACAGCCGCCAGCACGACCTACCAGTTAAGAGCTACCATCGGTAGTTGTTCTGCCACCGACCAGGTTACGATCACCACGGTCCCCTACCCCGTGGCGGATGCAGGTGCCCCACAGATGATATGTAATAATACTTCGACGCAGTTAAACGGATCGCATGACGGTAATTCATTTTCCTGGACACCCATCACCTATCTCGATGATCCGAATGTACTAAATCCCATAACCTCACCCCCACGAACAACCGCTTATATACTAACTGTATTTGATAACGCCGGTTGCCCCAAACCCGGGAGGGATACAGTTGTCATAACCGTATTACCAAGAGTAAGAGCCTATGCCGGTCGGGATACGACCGTGGTGACCGGACAGCCCTTGCAATTCAACGGAACGGGAGGTGTGGACTACGTTTGGAGCCCGGCTACCGGGTTATCCAATACGGCTATTTTTAACCCGGTTGGTATATATACAGCCGTTAATGACACGATCAGGTATAAACTAGTCGTGACCGATATAGCCGGATGCGCAGATTCTGCTTTTGTCACGGTAAGAATTTTTAGAACTATTCCATCTGTGTTTGTACCAACCGCTTTTACTCCTAATAACGACGGTCTGAATGATGTCATCCGCCCCATTTCTGCCGGCATCCAAAAAATAAATTACTTCACCATTTTTAACCGCTGGGGCCAACGGGTATTTACTACTACTGTTGACCGCGACGGTTGGGATGGACGCCTCAACGGAAGACAACAGGCCAGTGGGGTCTATGTCTGGATGGTCAGTGCTATTGATTATCTCGGTTCGCCGCTTTTCATGAAAGGAACGGTGACGTTGATAAGATAGTCAATGTCAATGGTCGCGACTCACCAACTTTCGCTTCTGTCAAATTTTTCGATGATTCCTCGCGGGGTCAGCACCTTTCCTTTGCGATCCTTGCGGTTCATGGCGTTCTTTGCGAAGTATCGCAAAGGACGCAAGGCTATAAATTATTAGCTGCCCTATTAATGCCACCTTTCACTCCTTGCGACCCTTGCGGTTCATGGCGCTCATTGCGATACAAAAAATACAAGTATCGCTGAGTTCGCAAAGATTTACGCAAATGACGCAAGGCTATAAATTATGTAACGCAATGACCCTGGCTTTGACTTCATTCCGTTCAAACAATCAGTAACGCGAACCTTGCGGTTCTGGCGTTCATTGCGATACAAAAAATACAAGTATCGCTGAGTTCGCAAAGATTACGCAAAGGACGCAAGGTTATAAATTATTAGCTGCCCTATTAATTCCACCTTTCACTCCTTGCGATCCTTGCGGTTTATGGCGTTCATTCCGATACAAAAAATACAGGTATCGCAAGAGACGCAAGATTAACGCAAAGGACGCAAGGTTATAAATTGTTGACTACCCTTCTTATTCCATCTTTTATCAAGACAGAATGAAAATTCAGTACCAGACCAAGTTTTAAATTTAGAAACCGTAAATATGTTAATGTTTGGGCTAAGTGAATAGGTGCTATCGCTTCGATGCTTTTTACTTCAACTACAACTTTGTTTTCAATTACCAGATCTGCTCTATAACCGCATTCGAGCCTTACTTCCTCAAAAATTAAAGGAACAGGAACTTCTGTTCGCACTATCAAGCCTCTTTTGATTAGTCTGTATGCTAAACAATGAACATACGCTGATTCAAGCATGCCGGGACCAATTGATTTATGAATATGAATGACTTCCTCAACAACGATTTTTGAAATCTCATTTTCATGCAAAAATTATGATTTTACATGAATTTACCGACAATTTGTCTTTCAGGTTTCCTTATTGCGTCTTAACTCCTTTGCATGAAATAATATCTTTTATCTTAGCCAGAAATAAAATGTCTATGTCTAAAATCGTTTTCATCACCGGCGCCACATCAGGTTTTGGCGAAGCTTGCGCTTATAGATTTGCCACTAATGGTTATGATATGATCATAAACGGGAGAAGAACGGAACGTCTGCAAACCCTGGCTGCTGAATTGGAAAAAAAATACAATGTAGCCGTTCTTCAATTGCCTTTTGATGTGCAGGATGAGAAAGCAGTGTTTGATGCTATACAGAACATTCCTACTGACTGGCAGGCCATTGATGTATTGATCAACAATGCTGGATTGGCATTGGGCAGAGACTATTTCGAAGACGGTGATCTCAGCGACTGGAATACCATGATCGATACTAACATAAAAGGTTTTCTATATGTTGGTAAAGCCGTGTCGCAATTAATGGTTAAAAAAACTCCCGAAAAATCAAGTGGTTTGGCCGGTCATATCATCAATTTGGGGTCGGTAGCGGGCAAACAAGTGTATGAAAAAGGAAATGTGTATTGCGCCACCAAGTTTGCGGTGGATGCGATCAGCCAGGGTATGCGTATCGACCTGCTCCGGCATAATATAAAAGTAACCTGTATCAATCCTGGTGCAGCAGAAACTGAATTTTCAAAGGTTCGTTTTAAAGGGGATACCGCAACCGCTAAAAAGATTTATGATGGTATACAGCCCCTGACGGCCGACGATGTTGCTGAAGTGATCTACTATTGCACCACCCTGCCGCCGCATGTTTGTATCAACGATCTGTCAATCACATGTACCCAGCAGGCCGATGCTATATTTTTTAACCGGGAAACCACTGGTTAAGACATAATTTATCAGCTTAAAAATTATCACACGCTCCAAATTTTCGGAGTTTTGTCACCCCGATGCAAGAGGGAGTTTCAAACATTGGCATCCTCCGACTGTGGAGCTTAAACCTGGTTCACCGGCATTATAAAAAACTGGTATCGGTAAAATAACAAAGCAGCAAGCTCCTTGCTGCTTTGTCAGTATTGAAAAAATTAAAATCTTATTGTGCCAATGATATTCTAACCTGCAGACCGCCTCTTGTATTGGTGATCGGAAAGGCATTACTGATCTTCGGAATATTGCGGTTTTGTTCAAAGTATAGTTTCAAACTCACCCGGTTGTTAAGAATATAATCAATAGAAGGCGCTATCCGGATCACTTTCTGACCCGCTGTACCGAAAGATGTTTTCTGATCAAGTTTACTATTGGCAGTAGCATCATCCCGCAGGCTGAAATCAAATTTGAACGTAATATCATTGTCTAACTTCATTCCATTCTTACCGATCCGGAGGTTCTTAATAATAGGTACCCCTTTTTGTCTCCAGTTGAATCCAAACGTTACTTCGGTGGAGCGGTTCTCCGCCAGTTGGTAGTCGATCAGGCTTAGGCTTAACTGGCGGCTCTTCTTATACTCAAATCGTGCTGTCAACTGGTTGGTAAATGTCATATCCACTTCGATCAGTGGATCAAAAGCTTCTATTATAGTAATATTCGGAACCAGGAAGTAAGGAATATAATTGCCGGTCAAAGTATCCCTGAAAGAAGGATAACCAATTCGAAACGGATCGGCAAATAATAAAGCGGTATTAAAACTGTTCATACTGAAAGTACTGTGGTAACCATGGCGAAGCGTAAAATTGGTAAATATCTTCTCCATGCCTCTCAATCTTGACAAACCATTATAGGTGACTGTCCAGTTTGGTTTTGGTATAATACCAGAGAACGGGTTGGACCTTAAATTGGGGTTACTGTTTTTTAGGAGGTTTACCGTGGATGGGTCTTTTTTGCCGTAGGCCGCCAAAAAGGCTGGTATCACCACATCCTGGGAATAGCGTCCATAGCCTCTATAATATTTCGGATCATTAGGATCAATCACACCGCCCTGGTAATTGTTCAGATCGGCGAGTCTTTTCGAAAGGACAGCCCTGTTGTTTTCAAATTCCTGGAATGTTTGAGAGATTACGTTTGGATCGAACTTCGTGAACAGAGTTTGATAAGAAATATAGCTCACTGAAAAACTACCCAATGCATAAGGGTTTAACCGGGTGAGGCCTACATTATCAAACCGGCTGGTGTCCTTGTAGAGCTCCGAGTATTGCTTATCAAATGATTTATCAAAATTAATGTCAATATTAAAGTCACGAAACGGACTCACCTGTGCCGTGATGTTCAGCCGCTGGTTGTACCGTTGCTGTATCATCGCAGACACTAACGTATCTCTTGACAGAAGGCCTTTGTTCCCAAAATTATTGATCCAGTTGGTATCCGGCTGGTAGCCGAAAATATATCCAAAGCCTGGTTCCCCGCTTTTGAAATTATTACCTAATAAGTGGGTGCTGTCCATATAACCGGGCAGCGTCGTGCCAAAATCTTCAGTATACTGAACAGCTGCTCTTTTTAAAGAGGTCGCCATCCGTAAAAAGAACTTAGGTATGCCGGCGATTTCCGGTAGCTGGTTAGGATCTTTTTTCTCTTTTATTTTCTTTGCCTTAATTTTTTTCAGTTTAACGATCTTGCCCTTTTTGTTCCTGATGGTATCTACCCTGGCAATGCCATCATTGGGATTCACCTGTTGTGGCGTCGCTCCAGTTACAGGGTTGTTTCCTGGTGTATTGTTTCCTGGTGTATTATTTCCCTTGGCACCATCACTTGTTTTATTATTGGCCTTCTTATCTTTATTTCCACCCGGTTGTGGAGGACCCTCTGTATTCACTGCTTTCAGGAATCGCCATTTGTTATACAATTCTTCAAATTTCAACTCGCCATTAATGGTCCTTGTTTGTGTATTGGCCAATGTGTGTCCCAGGTTGATCTCCGGTGTTCTTGCCAATAGCGATCCGGCCAGCCAGTTGTACTTGGTATTGTAGCTGGCGCGAAGTGTAGTCCAGTCAAGCAAGGGTATCTTGTTGGTGGGTACATTATAACTGACCGTTGCTTCCTGGAAATAATTGGTATTTCTTCCGCCCTTATAGAAATTCTTTTGAATGGAGTCTTTCTTTTGTTCCGTATCAATACGTCCAAACGGTTCATCGATTCGTGCAAGATTGGTGGCCATATAATCAATCGAGATCGAACGGGTAAGATTCCACTGCAGAATATAATAGCGGTCGAACGTAAAATATTTATTGTAGGTCTCGGGGATCTTATAAGGTCCGCCCCCCACCGTTCTTACCTGGGTTGCTCCAAACTGGCGGAAAACATCTGCTTTAAAAGAAATTTGTGATGGGGTATAATTGAAATTAACATCCCTTATCAGTGCCAGCCATTTGGAATTTGATTTGATCAGTTTTTTGAAGGGTTCGAAAGGTTTACTCTGCGGCGCATAACTGTATCCTACGGCTCCCCGGGTACGACGCAGCTCATCTTTTTCAATCAGCGGATTACTGCTCCGAGCCTGGAAATAAGAATAATTAAAATCAAAATTGGTTATACTCCAAATCTTTGGCTTCTTACCATCCGTTTTTATTTTTCGGACATTGGTAAGGTTGATCGTCTTTATAGTAGTGATGTCTTTTGCATCATTGCGGATAGAATCTCTTTTGTCGGCAGGAGCTTCTCTCAGCACATCTTTCATTTTCAGATCAAGTGCATACGGATCAAACTCCGGGGTCTTATAAATATGGCTGATTCCCGCATACACCGGTATCTGTATTCCCAGTTTTTTAGGAAGCAGTTTGCCCGCTTCGATATTGGCAGATACATCAACTGTATAGATATCCTCTTTGCTTCGTTCATTAACCCTTTGTTCCAATGATCCAAAGCCATGGGTTCGTGCAGTACCTGAAATACTGAGTGTTCCCAGGTCCGCCAATCGAATATCTGCTCTTGCCAATGCCGCCCAACCACCATCTTCATTTAACCTGGAAAACCGTAGTTCATTAAACCACACTTCGGCACAAGCTGTTTCCAGTCTTGCATTTTCAACCGCCAGTAGTATACCTCTTACTTCTCCCAGGTTGGGGTTGCCAATGATCGCGTAGGATCTTCCATTAGGAAGTGTTTCCTTGTAATATTTTGAACCGACACCAACGGCTTTATTTCGTCTGAACTTTAACGCTTGCAGTTCATCAAGTTCAAAATCGAGATTGTTGACCTCCGGCCAGATCAATAATGAATCGGTAGTACCAAACGGTGTTATTTTTAAAGGGATCTTTATCTCATAGTAGTTACCGGAAAAATCATTACCTATCCGGATGACTGCATTCAGGTCACCATCCATCAATGGCTGGGCACCAACTACCGCTTCAGCATGAATAAACATGTTGAGTTTGCCATACCTCCGCATATCCATTGTGAATGTTTTGAAAATACCCCTTGATTTAGTTTGCGGAAGATCGCATACCTGCAAACTCACCGATTGCTCATTCAGGAACAATGGTTGATTGTTATTGCTTAATTGCTGTTGTCTTTCTATACCTGGCGGGATACGGTAGGGGATCGGCTGACGCTGATCATTTTCTTCAATATTTACAGCCAGTACATTTACTGTGGACGGATCAGGAGTCGGCAGCGAAGTGAACTGACCTGTTGTATCAATATTATTCCTGAATTTCCTCCATTGATTGCGGATCAGTTCGAGCTTGCCGAAACGCATCACCACGGAATCTTCAAAACCGGTTGCAAATATCCGGATGAAACGAATGGATTTGAAATCGGGGATATTACCCACTTTTAATTCGTATTCTGATATGGGGATGCGGAACAGATACCATTTTTCAGTACGGGTTGATCCGTTTGCTAATGTAACGACTGGTGTTCTTACGTCCGTAATATAGTTGCCACCGGCCAGCATATTGGGTTTGATATCCACTTTATACTGGAAATATTCTTCCGATTCGTTCATCGTATTGTCCCTGTTCAATTCTTCCGCATCGGGATATTGGGTATACGCATTGATGAACTGGGTATTGTTATCAGATATCGGCGAATTACCATGTGGGTTATTAATGGATCGGTAGCGTTGTAAGATCCCGTTAGCAGGTGTAAAAGTTCCATCCCGGTACGGTCTGAAATTGTCAGCGGACGGATCGTTCAGGGCCTGCTGATAAACAGGAGAAGCGGTACCGAAATGCGCTGCCAGGCTATCGAGATAGCCTTTAAACTTTCTTCTTTCATCAGCGTCCTGCAAACCATCATATCCAACATCCTGGAAAATTCTGTCGCTCGGTTCATTGCTGAAAGCATTGGTTACCTGCAACGGGTTAGAGGGAGTTTGTCCCCATACCGTACTTGAATCAAGAGCAGCATTATTGGTGGGTGTTCTTAGTCCATTTTCATACTGTCGTTGTCCGTCTCTTAAAATATCTTCTGAAATATTACCCAGGTTAAAATATAATTGCCCACCGGCAGGATTGAAACGGTTCTGGTCAACAAAAGGATCCTGCATCCAAAATTCTATATATTCAACATTGCCGGATTCAAGATCTGTCTGGTCTATATTCCGCATCAGACCTCCCCATGACTGCCTGGGATTGGTAAGTTTTCCGTTTGCATTTACTCTTCCATTCCTGTGTTCAAAATTGTAAGGTCCTTTATCTTTTGGATAAAATGCAAGGTCAAATGTTGTTAATAATCCCTCTCCAAACTGGGTGCTGACTTTTGGAAAAATTTCTTTGCGTAATACCTGTCTTACCTCTGGCTTGGAAAGTTCTGCAAGGTCATTCTGCAGCGGGTTATTGGAATTCCCTCTTTCCTGCAAAACAGTCTCAATATTATACCAGGCGATCTTTGCCCGGTTATATCCACTTGCCAAACTGTCACTCAATGCTGACTCGGGGAATAAAGGGCTGATACCCCCTGGACCATTATTACCCTGTGGTACAGAAGCCAGGGTCCAGGCAATCGGTGGAAAACGAAGATCTATACCGGCCCTGGTACCTTCAAAATCGTCAATATAACTGAGTCCTTGCTCACCTTTACCGATCTGTTTAGGGTGGCCCGGATCCAACACAGCCGCTTCAGCATACGCTGTAATAGATGACATGGCTTTGGTAGCATAGAAAGGTAATTTATCCAGCCATTTGGTTAAACGGGGCAGGTCGTTACGATAGTCAATGTCCACACCATACATACTATTTTTGATCGGGTCATCACCATAGGATTGCTTGACGAAAAATGGTCGCTCACCCAATCGGACAACCGTTGCACCCAGGCTTAGTTTCTTGTTGGCTATATAATCAAGCCGGAGGCCTAAAAAGTTCTTTTGCTGTAAGCCGTAGGCCTGGCTATTCTCGAACGCAATATTTACTGGAATACCCGAACTAAGTATGGCCTGGTTCGTGACCCTTAATGTTCCGAGGTCATAATTGATCTCGTAGTCTATATTTTCCTGTAAGGTTTGTCCACCTGCGGTTACCATTACGGAGCCACGGGGAATGTTATAGCCTAACTGGTAATCACTGTTGGTTCCGGTGGCTGAGCCGGATGATTTGGATTTTCCAACCAACTTGAACCGGTTTAGGTTAGCATAGGTTTGTGCAATCGCTTTGATCGTATCGTACAGCGGGTAATAAAGAAACCTGTTTCTCAAATCCTGTGTTGCAAAAACGTAATCAAGGTCGTGACCAAAAGGCTCAAGTACCGGGAAAATGACCCGGCTCTGCGGCGAAATAACGGTATACCCTTCCAGGAAATCAAATACCCCATCAGGCTGCGGATCATTCTGGTTATTGAGCCTGTCGAGATTGACCAATGACAAGATCGGCTGGCCTTTATAAGCTGGCAACACACTGTCAGCAGGTAAATATCTTTTTTCACCCAGGCTGGGCTCTTCGTATACCAGGTCAAGTTTAAAGTCAACCCTTTCTAATTGTCCGTATCCAACTGAATATACATTTTTCATCATCAGGTCCCAGATAGGTAGATTGGGCCGTTGTGAGGTAGCTTTTAATAGTTTCAGGAACAGTACTCTTTGAGAAATTCCCGACGTGTCGGGAGTTACATCCGTTGAAAATTCACCTACCTGGAACACTTTGCCGTTAAAGGTATACTGATAGGCGATCCCTAATACTTCATCAGGTTGCAGGGGTTGGTTCAAGGAAAGAAAACCGATCTGCGGGTTAAACGAATAGTCACTGGGTTGCAATTTCCGGGCAAATGTTTTCTCAAAATCCTGCACCGGCAAAAGATTGAATGCACCGCTGCTCAATACGCTTTGCACCAGGGAGGAGTTACGGGCTGAAGGATTAGCCAGCAATTTTGCATAAAGATCATTAGCACCATTACGGGGTAGGCTATCTGATGAACCTGATCCCGGTGTTCCTGTTATGGCGAGGGTATTATAAGGATCTCTTTCGCCTAAATCCATAAAGGCAACGATATCTCTGGTATCGGTGGTAGCTCCTGTTCTGTTAGTTACCCAAACTTCGACTCTTAAGATTTGAATGGCTGAACTTACAACAGGCAACTTTTGCATTGCCTTATTAAAGTTTTTTCGGAAATATTGCGCCATCAGGAAGTGACGGTTCTCATCGTATTCATCAGCCCTTATCGTAAAAGTCTGGGAGGCAGAACCACCCGACAAACCCAGTGATTGACGTTGAGATTGCTGATTGGCCAACACCGTAGTAATAAAAAGCTTTCCAAACTGCAATTGGGTTTTGAGACCAAATAAAGATTGGGCGCCCGGTATCAGTGTTCCTTTGGAGGCAAAATTGGTATTACCAGCCTGGAATATTTTTATAATCTCATCATCTTTGCCAGCGTAATCCAATTTTATCTGGTTATCAAAATTAAAATTGGCCAGTGTATTATAGTTGATCGGCAGTTTTAGTTTGTCACCGATATTGGCATCCACCTGTAACTGAGAGTTCATGTCGAAATCAAACCCCCCATTTCTCCTTGCTCTTTCAGGTAATGTGGGGTTTTTGATATGCTGACCATCATAGCCAGCAAGCAGATCCACATAACCGGATGGCTTGATATCAATTTTGCCGGTTCCAACGATCCGATTGAACAGGTCATCGGTGATCCTGAATTTGGGTTTGAAGGCCCGCCGGTTCATATTGGTCAGCATGGCAGACCTTTTTTTAAAATAATCTTCCTCGTCCTTCCGGCCCTGCAAACGGAGAAAATCTTCTGAAGTATAAGAAGTTGGTATCCGGTAATACTTATTCCCCATTTTTTCAACGATATAGTACTGTTTAGTGCGGGGATCATACTCAATAGTACGTTTGATAAAGCCGGTATCTTTCAGATCAAAACTATTGCTGGGATTTGAATAAGGATCACCATACCGGTCCTGGATGGGATACCGGGTCGTATCCTGGAAAAAATCAGTCTCAATTGCTGTCGGGATGCCACCTGGGGTATTGTTTACATAGCCGGCGTTTGCCTGTGAAAAGAAGGCAAGCACAATGGTAAAAGCGACCAGTGTACGGAACATATGAGCAGTCTTGAGGTTCAATGTTTTTTCTCGATCAATTAGTTTCCTGAAAATTGTGGAATTAGAGGGTACGAAGTGCTTTTTTAATCAGTTCCTCAACTGGTATGTTTGGGTCAGCTGCGAGGTTTTTTTCAATGGCTTGTCCGGCTGCCTGCCGATTGATGCCCAGCGCTGTTAAAGCATTTAACGCATCCTGTTGCAAAGTATTGTTTTTCATTGTAGAAATATTTGAATCCAGCGGCTGTTTTGACAGTTTATCACGAAGTTCCAAAACCATTCTTTCCGCTGTTTTTTTCCCGATGCCTTTTATCCCTTCTAAAGTCCGAATATCACCCTGAATTATGGCCCTCGCCAGATCTTCAGGTTTCATATAAGACAACATAACTCTTGCAGTTGATGCGCCAATACCTCCCACACTGAGCAATTGCAGGAACATTTCCTTTTCTGCCAGTTCAAAAAAGCCGTATAAGATATGAGCATCCTCCCGTATCAGCAGGCTGGTATGCAGCAATCCATTGGTCAAATGCTGTATTTTTGAGTAGGTATGCAGGCTGATCTGGACTTCGTATCCCACACCGTTAACCTCCACCTGCACCGCCGCCGGATTCTTGTGAACAAAATCACCTTTCAGGTACGCTATCATAGGCTGCGAAAATAGGGAAAAGGGAGAACAGTCAATAGTCGGGATTAGATAGACGGAAGTCCGGAATTGTACGTTGGAAATCGCAATATATAACTGCAAATTCTAAACCAAAATTCACCTGTATTGACTCCAGGCTCAGGACGCAAGACCTCTGATTCAAGTTTCCAGGCTCTTGACTCCAGACTCACGACTAACACCTAACTTTGGCCACTTTTATTGTAATATTACTACACATGAGTAAAAAAATAACTGCCGCCATTACTGCGGTTTCTGGCTATGTTCCGGAAGACAAACTGACCAATTTTGATCTGGAAAAAATGGTAGATACGAATGATGAATGGATCCGAACCCGAACCGGTATTTCAGAAAGACGCATACTTAAAGGCGAAGGGCTGGCCACGTCAGACCTGGCTGCTCCGGCCATCCTCGAACTTTGCAGAAAAAGGGGAATTGACCCGCTCGAAATTGATTGCTTTATTTGTTGCACGGTGACTCCCGATATGGTGTTTCCAGCCACAGCTAATATTATTTGTGATAAAGTGGGTGCCAAAAATGCATTTGGTTTTGATCTGCAGGCAGCCTGTTCGGGGTTTTTATATGGTGTTACCACAGGCACAGCTTTTATTGAAAGTGGCCGGTACAAAAAAGTAGTGGTGTGTGGTGCTGATAAAATGACAGCCATTGTGGATTACAGCGATCGAAATACCTGCGTACTTTTTGGCGATGGTGCCGGCGCTGTTTTGCTCGAACCCAGTGAGGAGGGGTATGGAGTTCAAGACAGTATTTTAAGAAGTGATGGTAGTGGCTGTCAGTATTTGCACATGAAAGCAGGTGGATCAAAAAAACCCGCCAGTATTGAAACGGTCCTGGCAAAGGAACATTATGCCTACCAGGAAGGACCAGCTGTTTTCAAATTTGCGGTAAAAGGAATGGCTGATGTGAGTGCTGAGTTACTGGAAAAAAATAACCTGACCGGTGATGATATCGCCTGGCTGGTTCCACACCAGGCCAATCTCCGGATCGTTGATGCTACTGCCAACCGGATGGGACTTGCCAAAGAAAAAGTAATGATCAATATCCAACGGTATGGTAATACTACCTCCGCTACCATTCCGCTGTGTCTTTGGGAATGGGAAAACCAATTAAAGAAGGGTGACAATATTGTGTTAGCGGCTTTTGGCGGTGGTTTTACATGGGGAGCTACATTGGTAAAATGGGCATATAGTGCCTGACACTGGTGTCTCACCTCTCGTTGCGCCTATGATACCAACATCATGAAAGACAAAATTGGTTTATTAATATCCGCAAACCAGGTGTATATCAAATCTACAAAGACCAGTAAAAAGGATAATGTGTAAAGTTTTCACGCATAGCAACTCATTTATGGGATAGATGAAAAAGAGTAAGATTTACACAATGAAACTAACTATTTCTTGCCCATTATCCATATCGAAAAATCTGTTGCCGGCGCTTTCTCCACTCCCAACTGGTGAAGCATATTGATCAATTGTCCCCGGTGATAGGTAGCATGATTGAATACATGGTGAATCATTTGATACACCGGGATCTTAGCTACTTCTCTTTTTGTGTTTTGGTAGTGAAAAACATGATCCAGTGACAGATCCGACGCTGCGCTGACCCATTCTTCCCAAAGTTTAGATTGCTGCAATAAAGAAGAAATGGCGTCCTGCATGTTTCCCTTAAAATTTTCGCTTGGTCTTATCGTATGCTCCTGCAACTTCATACGTTGCCACCACATACTTTCAGCATCCCACATATGCAAAACAGTTTGAAACAAGCTGTTGAAACTGCTGGGTATCTCTGCCATTTGTTTTTCTTCGGGCAAGGAAAGGATTACATCCAGTATCCGCTGGCTGGCCCAGATATTATACGTCGCATACTGTTTTAAGAGTTCTTTCATGTTGCTGGTTAAAATGATGAAATCAGTTACTTTTGATTCCGATTTTTACCGGAATAATTTCCCAACCTGCCTGCCTGTCATCGTGAGACCGACGGACAGTTTTTCATCCTGATAAATATCGGGATTCAACACAGTAACATGGATAAAAGTTTTCCCCGTCCGACAGATACTGCCGATGACAACGCTGACAAAAATTCCTCCGGGTCATCCGGGCGTGCACTAACAGGCTGGAGTTCGCTGGCGATACATGGCGGGCATAAGCGAGACCCGATGTATGCCCACCAGGTGCCGATCTATGCCAGCAGTACTTATGTCTTTGATGATGCTGAGCAGGGTATGCGCCGCTTTAGCGGAAAGGAAGAAGGGTATATCTACAGCCGCTGGGGCAATCCTACCATGACAGAAGCCGAAGAAAAAATAGCCGCCTTGGAAACGTTTGGATTAGGTATTGAAGTGAAGGGTATACTACATTCTTCCGGCATGGCCGCGATTTCCACCTTACTGCTAGCTACGTTAAAACCTGGTGACAAAATCCTTACCCACTTTTCTCTCTATGGTGGCACCAATGAAATGGTGAATGTTGTTTTACCAGGCTTCAACATCACCGCGATTATTGCCGATCTGAGGGACCTGGAAAAGGCTTCAACAATATTAAAGGGTGACCCGGCGATTAAAATGGTATACCTGGAAACACCGGCTAATCCAACGATTCAATGTGTGGACATACATGAATTAAGCATTTTGGCAAAGCAATATGACTGCATCGTTGCCTGTGACAATACATTTGCTACACCTTACCTGCAACAACCTTTTCACTACGATGTGGATTTCATTGTTCATTCGACTACTAAGTTTTTAAATGGTCATGGTACGGCCATCGGCGGTATCTTATTAGGAAAAGATATTGAGTTCATGAAAACAAAAGCTACTAAAATTCATCGTTTGCTGGGTAGCAACTCCAACCCATTTGATGCTTTTTTACTGATCCAGGGAATAAAAACGCTGGAAGTAAGAATGGAGCGGCATTGTCACAACGCTATGGAAGTTGCCAATTTCCTTGAATCACATCCTGCGGTGGCCCGGGTGAACTATACTGGTCTAGCTTCACATCCTGACCATTATACAGCGATGAAACAGATGAGGCATCCCGGCGCCATGCTTAGTTTTGAATTAAAAGGTGGATTACAGGGAGGCATTGATTTTATGAATAAATTGAAAATGTGTGTGCGAACCGTCTCATTGGGTACCTGCGATACACTGCTCTCTCACCCAGCTTCCATGACACATTATGGTGTGCCAAAAGAAGAAAAGGAAAAATACGGCATCACGGATGGACTGATCAGGATGAATGTGGGGATAGAGAATTTACAGGATATTATTGGCGACCTGGAACAAGCAGCCCGCTAAAGTCTTACCATACTACCTAATTCACAATCATAAAATAATTATGAATATTAGTATCAGAAGAGCCGTTAAAGAAGACTGCCCCAGGTTATTGGAACTGATTACAGAATTGGCTGTCTACGAAAAAGCTCCCAATGATGTAACCGTTACGCTGGAACATTTTACGGAAAGTGGTTTTGGCGAAAAGCCGGTGTGGTGGGCTTTTGTTGCCACCTCCCCTCTCGTCAACGCGGAGAAAAGAACCTCACTTTCTTTACAAATGGAGAAAGGTTTAGGGGATGAGGTGGTAGGTTTTGCTTTATACTATATCCGTTACTCTACCTGGAAAGGACAAGCGATGTACCTGGAAGACATTATCGTCACCGAATCTATGCGGGGTAGAAAGATCGGTAAGCTTTTATTCGACCAACTGATTGAAGAAGCAAGGGAAAAAAAATTCAACCGCATTATCTGGCAGGTGCTGGATTGGAATGAACCGGCTATAAATTTTTACAAAAAATACAAGGCTGAATTTGATAGCGGCTGGCTGAATGGTAGCCTGTATGTATAAATTTATTGCAGCCTTTCTAATTCAATGAGAGAAGGGAGGCTGGGTCGTTGATAGAAATTGCTGATCTGATTTTTCTTTTTCGCAGGAGATGATCGGCAGACTAAATAAAGATGGCCCCCTTTTTCATAGTGGCAAGAAGTATTATCTGCGAAGTTGTATCTAACTCGTCCCGTCAACCTGCATTCCTTTATTGATCTTCAGTATTAGTCCCTGCAACACTTTTCCGGGACCAGCCTCGGTAAATTTGTAGGCACCATCAGCGATCATCGCTTCCACACATTGCGTCCAACGAACGGCGCCCGTCAATTGCTGTATTAAATTATCTTTTATTTCTTCTTTGTCCATCACCCCTTTTGCCGCAATATTCTGGTAAACCGCACAGGTGGGGGAATGAAATTTTGTTTGTTCGATTGCCGCCTGTAGTTCTTCTTTAGCAGGCAACATCAGGGGTGAGTGAAAAGCTCCACCAACCGGGAGCACCAACGCTCTTTTGGCGCCGGCTGCCTTCATTCTTTCACAGGCAATTTCAATTCCCTTGACAGTACCGCTAATGACCAGTTGGCCCGGGCAATTATAATTAGCGGCTACTACCACTTCCCCGGTTTCCTGCTGCACGTCGGCACAAATGGCTTCTACTTTTTCATCGGAAAGATTTAACACCGCTGCCATTGTTGAGGGAGTTACCTCACAGGCTTTCTGCATAGCTTTGGCCCGGATAGATACCAATTGTAGTGCATCATCAAAACTCAGCGTACCATTAACCACTAAGGCAGAGAATTCTCCCAGTGAATGACCCGCCACCATATCCGGTGATCCCGAATGGCCCGCAGCATCAATACTTTTATACGCAATAATGGAATGTAAAAACACAGCAGGTTGAGTAACGTTGGTTTGCTTTAAATCCGCTTCAGTGCCATGGAACATTATATCGGAGATGCGGAAACCGAGTATTTCATTGGCCTGTTCAAATAATTTTTTTGCGAAAGCGCTATTTTCATAATGCTCCTTCCCCATTCCCGGAAATTGTGAACCCTGTCCCGGAAAAACAAATGCATGCTTCATAAATTACTATTTATTCCGCTTTTTGGCTGAACAGTCTGCCCGTGAAGCCTGACCATAAAAAAAGTTTGATTGAACGACCAACCAAACTTACTTGTGGTGCAAATATAATGTTTAATGCAAATCCGTACTGATAAGTTTCAGGAACTCACTTCTGCTTGAATTCTTCTGGAACTCGCCGTCAAAGGCCGATGTGGTGGTGGAAGAATTTTGTTTCTGTACCCCTCGCATCATCATGCATAAATGTTTGGCCTCAATCACCACCGCTACACCCAGCGGGTTGAGGGTTTCTTTGATTGCATTCATTATCTCTACAGTCAACCGTTCCTGCACCTGTAGTCTTCGCGCATATACATCCACCACTCTTGCCATCTTGCTAAGCCCGGTAATCCAACCGTTGGGGATATAAGCAATATGCGCCTTGCCAAAAAAAGGAAGCATATGATGTTCACACATACTATACACTTCAATGTCTTTTACCACGATCATTTCACTTATCGGTTCGTGAAATTTTGCAGAATTAATAATAGCTCTAGCATCTCCCTGATAGCCCTGTGTCATGTATTGCATGGCTTTGGCAAGCCTCTCCGGTGTCTTTACCAATCCTTCGCGTTCGGCATCTTCACCCAGGAATCCAAGAACTTCTTTGTAATTCCCGACCAGGCCTGAGGTAACCTCTTCATCAAATTGCTCAATTTTTCTATATGCCATAAACTTATGCTTGTTGTTGGTTAATAGTTAGACTACCGGGTATTCGACAAAATTTCTTGGTGTTTCATAGAGTCTTACCTGCATGTCTAGTTTTTTATCAATATGTGGCCGCAATAATTTGTAAATGACAACTGCAATATTTTCAGCTGTCGGATTCAACGTGCTGAACTCCTTTGTGTCAAGGTTCAGGTTTTTATGATCAAATCTTGTATGAATCTCCCTTTTTACCAGGTCACCTAATTCTTTCATGTCCATTACATACCCTGTATCTTTATTGGGTTTACCTACCACTTTTACCTCCAGTTCATAGTTATGACCGTGGTAATGCGGTAAGGCGCATTTGCCAAAAATCTTTTCATTGGTAGCATCATCCCAATTGGGGTTAAACAACCGGTGAGCTGCATTAAAATGCTCCCTTCTGAAAACAGCTACTTTCTTGCTCATAATAAGTTTCCAAAGTTTTAAAACGTTTAAGAAGTTTAAAAGGTTCGGTCATCACCTTTTAAACTTTTAAATCCCGTTGAACTTATTAAACTCCTTAAATCTTACTGCCCAAAATATTCAACATAGATTCTCGGCGTTTCATATAATTTAATACAATGCAACTGCACACCTGGCGGTAGATAGGGTAACAACTCATTCCAGATGGCTATGACCAGGTTCTCCGTACTGCACATCTTTCCATACATAAACGGTACATCAACATTCAAGTTACGGTGGTCCACTTTTTCAATGATATGTTCCTTAATGATATCACCCAGGTTCTTTACATCAACAACAAAACCGGTATCCGGATCGGGATCCCCCTTTACCGTTACCAGCAATTCATAATTATGCCCATGCCAGTTCTCATTGGCACATTTTCCAAAAATCTCTTCATTCTTATTCGTAACTCCAGGCCGGGTTATAGAGTTTGTGGGCAGCGTTGAAGTGCTCTGATCTTGTTAAGTAAACCATGCTTTACTTTTTGTTTCCTCACAGCATTGGGCGGAGAAAATGGTGAGGCGCAAAGGTAATAGAAAGTTCACAGCAAATGCTTTGATTGCAGACAAATACAGCAATTTGTATACAACACCAGTTTAAAAAAAATCCTACCGGGTATGATCATCTCCTTACTAGTGAGCCCGTCACCATTCCCAGCATATCACCTGTACAACGGTCGGAACCAAACAATAAAAATTTAAAAGAGAAAGCTCCTGGTCAATTTTGCTGATAGGGTAAAAATAACGGGGTATTTACAGAAGGTGATTTCCGCAAATGATTTTACAACAGCACCAGCAGCCGGCAAAAAAGAGTCATTTATTGATTATCATACTCAAACAATCAGTCGCCCCCGGTTCGCAGTTTTTCCAGGCACTCTCCACAACGAAGTTTTAAAAACGCTCGTGATTAATTTTTATAAAAATGATACTGCCGGGACTGAAATAAATTTTACATTGTTACATTGACCAATGCCACTGTGATGGACTACAACTATTCATTGAGTCCTTGGAAAATGAAATAACTTAACTCGGCCAACAATATTTTGTATGATAAAATTTGTGTTTAAGAAAATAACGATTGAAGATAAAATTGGTAAACCAATGACGATGGATGCCTGGCCTCAGATGATCGGTAAAACAACTATGTTCTGTAAGTGCGAGACATTATTTCTATTTTTATGCTATGAATTGTTTAATAGTGGCCGCTACTGCCCCGGAGATCTCCCCTTTTCTGCGCTATTATAAAAACAGCAAAATAATTAACACAGATGTGCTGGTAACCGGAATTGGTTTGACAGCGACGACCTACTCATTGACGAAGCAAGTTAGTGTCAAACGTCCGGATCTGGTCATACAGGTCGGTGTGGGAGGATGTTTTGATAATAAAATCCCGCTTGGCTCAGTGCTGGCTATTAAACAGGAAGCTATTGCTGACCAGGGTGTGATTGAACAAGGCAACTTAAAAACACTGTTTGGATTGAACCTGGTGTCCCAAAATCAATACCCTTTTTCAAGAGGTTGGCTGGTGAATAAAAGTGAAGTACTTAAAAAAGTAAAACTTAAAAAAGTAAGGGCAGTTTCTATCAACGAAATCACCACTTCAATGCAAAAAGTGAAATTGTACAAGGAAACATTTAACCCTGTCGTAGAATCAATGGAAGGTGCAGCTTTGCATTATGTATGCCTCATGGAAAAAATTCCCTTTCTCCAGCTCAGGGCCGTATCCAATTATATCGGAGAAAGAAGCAAGAAGAAATGGAATATGAAAGAATCTATCATTAACTTGAACAACGAATTGATCAATTTGTTACCCCTTTTATGAAACTAAGTCTCGGCTTTTCTCCCTGCCCCAATGATACTTTTATTTTTGACGCACTCGTCAATAATAAAATTGACACGGAAGGATTTGAATTTGAGATCTTCCTGGCCGATGTGGAAACCCTTAATCAATGGGCCTTGCAGGGCAAACTGGATATTACAAAACTAAGCTTCCCGGCCTTTTTCAGTTCGCTGGAAAATTACACCTTGTTAAATGCCGGAAGTGCTGTCGGTAAAGGTGTCGGACCCCTGCTGATTTCGGATGCCCGGCATGAGATAAGCGATGCAGAAATAGACCAGGCTTCCATTGCTCTTCCCGGGGCAAATACGACGGCCAACCTTCTTTTTAGTCTTGCTTACCCGGAAGCAAAGGATAAAAGATTTATGCTATTTTCAGCCATTGAAGATGCGCTGATCAACAAAGAAGTTGATTTGGGAGTGATCATTCATGAGAATCGCTTTACCTACTATGAAAAAGGGCTGCACAAGGTCAAGGATCTTGGTGAGTACTGGGAACAGAAGATGGCCTTACCTCTCCCACTGGGTGGCATTGCCATCAATCAATCCATAAAACGAACAGCAGCGATGAAGATAAACGGGCTTATCCGTAGAAGCATAGATTTTGCTTTTTCAAACTATCCTGTTCTCGCTGATTATGTAAGACAACATGCACAGGAAATGAATGAAGACGTAATGAGGCAACATATTGAACTGTATGTAAATGACTACAGTCTTGAATTGGGGGATGAAGGCCGTCTGGCTATTCAAAGCCTGTACCAGGTTTTTCTGGAGTTAAATAACGAGGAACCTGATGATGAAGATGTTTTATTTCTATAATCAGGAGTATCCCTTTTCATTTTAAACCGGTCCGGCACTTCCAATCGTCAAACAACCAATCCTGTCAAAAATCAAGTTTGACGTTCTCTTTTAAGTAGCTTTTCTTTATACTGTTAAAGATATAGGAGCATAATAAGCACACCATGAAAAAAAGCATTTTTATTACTTTTATTGCCCTTCTTTTATTTTTTTCAGTCTCAGCTCAAAATGAATCAAAAATCACCGGCAAATTAAAAGTCTATATTGACTGCAGCAATACCTATTGCGATATGACTTTTATCCGGACTGAGATCAATCTTGTGGACTTTATGCGGGACCGGATTGCAGCTGACTTGCATGTACTCATAACAGAACAAAGCACGGGTAGCGGGGGTCGCAAGTATCAAGTGATCTTCTTTGGGCAAAATCGATTTAAGAACTATCAGGATACACTTGAGCTCAATACTGATCCCAATGCTACTGACTTTGAAAGAAGAGACCAATTGCTTAAATATATGAAACTGGGCCTGGCCCCTTTTATCGCCAAGACAAGTGTATCTAAGGATGCAGTTATCAGCTTTAAGAGTATACCAGCAGAAGGCAACAAAACCGATTCAACCGCTACACCCACGATAGATCCCTGGAATTATTGGGTATTTAGAATTGGCACCAATGGTAACTTATCAGCAGATGAAGTCTATAAAAACTCAAGTTTCAGCCTTAATCTTTCTGCCAACCGGGTGACTGACAAATTAAAAACAGGAGTCGAAATATATGCCAGTAAAAACAAGACCACTTTTGAATTAGACAATGGAAACGGAACACAGGATAAAATCACTATCAAAAATGACAACTATAACATCTCCCATTTTCTGATAAAAAGTCTTGGTCAGCATTGGTCCTATGGATACGAAACAATTTTTTCAAGAAGCACTTTTTCCAACAATAAAAGCAGGATCTTCTTCCGCACAGGCATTGAGTATGCTGTCTTTCCTTACAAGGAAGTGAATACAAAATTTTTTACGGCCTCCTATACGGTAGACGCAAGACGTAATGCTTATTTTGACACCACCTTATATGACAAAACCACTGAAACACTGTTTGGTCATACCGTAGAAACAAATCTTTCGTTTAACCAGAAATGGGGGACGATTGCATTAGGTGCTGATTATCATAACTATTTTCACAACTGGAAATTCTTTAACCTTGGTCTCAATACTGAAATAAATATCAGGGTTACAGGCGGGCTTTCATTTAATATTGATACTTACGCCGAGCTGACCCGTGACCAATTATTTCTTCCCAAAGGCGGCGCTACTCCACAGGAGGTGCTGACACGCCGTCGTCAATTGGCGTCGGGCTATAATTTCTATACTTACTTCGGTATCAATTACCGGTTTGGCTCTAAGTTGAACAATTTTGTAAATCCAAGGTTTGACTAGCGCTTCAAGATGATGTTGTGGGTTTAACAAAGCGATCATAGATCTCTACAGTTTTTGCATTGGTATATATTTTATCTCTAAACTGTTTCACCCAGCGAATTCCATAAATGGCATTGGTTAAAAAAACCTCATCGGCATTTGTAACATCCTCCGAACTTACAGAAGCCTGCACCATCTTATAACCGGCAGCCTGCAGTTGTTCTGTCAAATATCTTCTCATCACCCCTCCCACGCATCCCCCGGCCAGCGAAGGTGTAGTGATCATTTCATTTGTAACCAGGAACAGGTTGGCAATTGTTGAATCAGCAATACCACCCAATACATTTAATAACAGGCAATCATTCAGCTTCTTTTCTTTTGCATACAAGGCAGCCATTGAGTAGGGAAGAAAATTTGCCGATTTCAAGTTTGAAAATTGATCACAATTTTTTTTGGCGCCCTGATAAATATCTATTACCAATCCATTCTCATTTAGTTTATTTATTGATCCATCTAATGGCCAGCATTCAACGAGGTATTCCAACGTCTTACTTTCATCATATAATCCTCCATTACCTCTAAACACAGATAATCTTACCCTTCCCAGGCTGGCGCATTCATTCTTCCTGCATAGTTGCAATATTACCTGTCCAAGTTTTTCCCTGGTAAATAAGCGGGGTATTTCAAATTTTAGCAAAGCAAGCCCGGAAAACAACCTGTCAAAATGATGACCTTCCAATACAATTTTATCGCCCGCCACTTTTATTGTTTCAAATAGTCCATCGCCATACCGGTAACTCCTGTTGGAAGCCATCAATGCGGGCTTCTCAGCGGATAGTATCTTGCCATTCAAACAAATACTGTTCATGGGGGTTGGTTACTTGTTACTGGTCAGCTCGCTTTGGGTAGTTATTTCTTGCAATGGAAGTTTCTCCTTAGATATAGGCGCTTTAAAACTCGATCTCAGGAATCTCACCTTCAACAATAAGCTCACCTGCCGTCTTTGATCTTATTTCCTCTACGGTAACACCGGGAGCTCGTTCGAGCAAGCGGAATCCGTGGTCGGTTACATCAAGTACCGCAATATCAGTAACAATTTTTTTGATACATTTTACTCCTGTCAGTGGCAAAGAACACCGGGGCAACAACTTAGATTCGCCTTTAGGATTGCTATGCATCATGGCCACAATGATGTTTTTTGCGCTGGCCACCAGGTCCATCGCACCGCCCATACCCTTCACCATTTTGCCGGGTATTTTCCAATTGGCTATATCACCCGCTTCACTCACTTCCATAGCACCCAGCACAGTTAAATCAACTTTGCCGGCTCTTATCATTCCAAAACTCATCGCTGAATCAAAAAAAGCTGACCCAGGTACAGTAGTAATGGTTTGTTTACCTGCGTTGATAAGATCCGGATCTTCCTCCCCTTCCTCCGGAAAAGGGCCCATGCCCAATAAACCATTCTCACTCTGGAGCACAACGCTTATTCCTTCAGGAATGTAATTGGCTACCAAGGTTGGGATACCAATTCCCAGGTTGACATAATACCCGTCTTTCAACTCTCTTGCAATTCGCTGTGCTATTTGTTCCTTTGATAATGACATAAGTTTCCAACGGTTTATAAAATTTGCGAATGCGATTAGGAAGTTTGTGGGTTTTTCTTTCTTACAGTTCGTTGTTCTATCCTTTTTTCATAATTTTTTCCCTGGAAAATACGATGCACATAGATACCTGGTGTATGAATAGTATTGGGATCCAGTTCACCGGCGGGCACCAACTCCTCTACTTCTGCAATTGTCACCTTACCTGCCATAGCCATCAGGGGATTAAAGTTTCTCGCCGTTTCCTTATAAACCAGGTTGCCTTCCGTATCTCCTTTCCAAGCTTTTACTATTGCAAAATCTGCATTAAAGGCATGTTCCAGTAAATAATCTTTACCGTCGAACTCCCTGACTTCTTTTCCCACGGCAACTTCGGTTCCAACTCCCGCCGGTGTAAATATAGCGGGCATACCATAGCCAGCTGCCAAACAACGGGTAGCCAATGTTCCCTGCGGAATAAGTTCTACCTCCAGTTCTCCACTTAATAGTTGCCGCTCAAACTCTGCATTCTCGCCGACATAAGAGGAGATCATTTTTTTTACTTGTTTCTGTTTCAGCATCAGGCCGATCCCAAAATCATCCACCCCGGCATTATTGGATATACAGGTAAGATTTTTTACTGATCTGCTAACAAGGGCTGTAATGCAATTTTCGGGAATACCACACAGACCAAAACCACCCAGCATCAGCACGGCTCCATCCCCAATATCTTTGATAGCTTCAGCAGCTGAATCAACAACTTTATTCATGAAAAAATGATTAAGCAGTAAAATTAGCGAAGTTGCATTACCAAAATACCGGGATTATTGCGCTGGTAATAATTTCTTAGTCTTTTTCAATGTTGTATCGAAGGGAATTTTGACCTGTTTGTTTGAACCCGTATCCGGTTGAGCCATTATAGGATCTCCAAACTGTTCAGGCTGTACTGGTAGTACAGGTGCTTCAATGGGTGGAGTACTTATCGAATCCATTATTGCCTTTAATAAAACAGGCTGTGACCGGTAAAATGAAAAACTTTGCTGGAATTGCTCTTTGCTTATTTTATGAATGGCAAATATCTTTTGATAGTATTTAAGGCTTTCAGTTGTCTTATCAAGGTTGGTATCTCTATTCAGTACATAATCTGCCAGGAACTGGTCGGCCCGCATCAAGTCCCACAAAACCATCTCCATTTTTTTTTGCGGTAATACTCCATCAGGAATTGCATGGTTGCTTTTGCAACCGGTGATATAAATCAATAATAAGATTGTCAGCAGGCGGCTTCTCATCGCAATTCCTTATAAAGAGCGGCATTGGTAACATCCAGCTTGCCCAGTAATTCCCTGGCCTTTTCTTTATGATCAGCACTGGCTTTACTAAACACCTTCACCAACTCTGTACCTTTACCCTGGAAAAACGTTTGCATGATCATTGAATTAGGATTCTCCTTGTTAATGGTATTAAGAAAAATGAGGCAATTCATAATACCATTTCGGCCCGCATCTTCGTTCTCATGAAAAAGATCTAACCCGGAACGGTAATAAGAATATAAGGCATCATGAACTAAGGCAAACCGGTTGTTATTCAGGTTTTCTGCCAGCCAATAACGGTTACGAAGACCTTCAAATGATTTCCAGCCGTAAATTTCCTTGTTTTCCGGTGCATTGTTCACTATGTTCCATGCTTTTTGAAAATAAGTGTCTCCACCCCGAATGGAAAAGGAGCCATAGTCAAGGCCCAGGATCATGTTAACATAATAAGCCATTATGGCTGTAATATTTGCTGCCAACGGATCATTGCCCTGTACCCTGTTTTCATTAAATTCAATTGGTTGAAACTCCACATATCGAAAGGCTATATTATCATCCTGAAAATTGATGATCGGGGAACTATAGCTCGTATTATAAACCGGGCGAGCTGCCTGTACAGTCAGTTTTCCTTTGTAAACATTGTTGCCTACATCCTGCTCAACATTCAGCAGGAAATTGCACTGAATCTTTTCAGCGGGTTGAAAAGCATCATTGGTCCATTTCCGATTATTGAGAAAATTTGTCAGGGCAGTTTGCAAGGTCAGAAAAACTTTTTTGTCTGTCTGGGTGCTTATCTTGTTGGTCATTACGGTAAGCCGTGCCTGGATCTCCTGTCCCTGGGTAATTAAAGCAAGGACAACAAAAGCAAGGGAGCCGATGATTTTTTTACACATAATAAAAACGAATTATAGTATCTACAATGTCTTTAGCCACTTCTGTTTTTGATTTCGTCTCAAAATTGACCACCTGGCCACCTTTTTCGAAAATAGTTATCTTATTGGTATCATACCCAAAACCAGCACCCGGATCGCTTAAGGAATTCAGTACAACCATATCTGCTTTCTTTTTCTGCAATTTGTCCAGTGCGTATGCATGGCCATTATCTGTTTCCAGGGCAAACCCAACGAGCACTTGTCCAGCTTTTTTCTTTTCCCCGAGACTCTTCAAAATATCTTTTGTTTTCACCAATTCAACCGTCAATTCGTTTTCCTTCTTCTTTATTTTATGTGCAGCAACGGAAACAGGCGCATAATCAGCGACGGCTGCTGTCATCACAGCGAGATCACTTTTTTCAAACACATCATTAGTGGCATTATACATTTCTTCCGCGGTCTGCACCCTTATCAGGGAAATACCCTTGGCAGCCATTTCAGTTTGGGAGGGCCCCAATATTAATGTCACATCAGCTCCCTGGTTCTTTAATTCTTTTGCGATAGCGATTCCCATTTTGCCAGACGAATGATTTCCGATAAAACGAACCGGGTCAATGGGTTCGTATGTGGGCCCGGCAGTTACGAGGACTTTTTTATTGGCCAACCGTTTGGTCAAAAAAAAATTAGTTGAAATATATTCTATTATCTGTTCCGGTTCAGCCAACCTGCCCTCACCTTGCAAGCCACTGGCGAGGTCACCTTTTTCTACAGGGATTATCTTGTTTCCAAATGATTCCAGTTTTTTGAGATTTTCTTTTGTTGCCGGGTGATGCCACATATCTTCATCCATTGCCGGCGCTACTACCACCGGGCAAGTAGCGGACAGATAGATAGCCAACAACAGGTTATCACAATGACCATTGGCCATTTTGGCCAGGGTGTTACAGCTGAGCGGTGCTATCACCATCAAGTCAGCCCAACGACCCAGCATTACATGATTGGCCCAGCTTTGCTCATTAAAAAGGTCTGCCTGCACTGGATGCCGGCTTAGCGTAGACAAGGTAAGCGTTGAAACAAAATCCTTCGCTGAGGGCGTAGTGATAACCCTGACCTCAGCACCAGCTTTTACTAATAGCCTGAGCAGGTAGATGGATTTATAAGCAGCAATACTGCCAGTTATACCTAATATTATTTTTTTTCCCTCTACCATGCTATTCAAAAATACATTTATTACCGTTTGTATACCCGTAATTGACCCAATTTGCTTGTTTCAATCGCCGATTGCGTTGGGAAGATCAGCGGAAAATAGGGTTTGATCCAGGCTAGTCTCGTATCAAAAAACAAAAGCGATCCCGCCTGTGCGGGACCGCTTACATTAAATGGTGTTTCCCCAAAAACCTCGGTTCAGCAAAGGTTAACTAAAGAGCTCATCATCACCCTTACGGAAGTAAACTTTGTCTTCCATAAACTCCTGGGTAGCCAATAAAGCCGGGTTGGGCATTCTTTCATAAGCTCTTGAAATCTCTATCTGTTCTTTATTTTCATGAATTTCTTCAAGACTGTCGGTATGACTGGCAAATTCTTCCAGTTTGTTGTGCAATTCTTCTTTTAAAGATATATTGATCTGGTTGGCTCTTTTGCCAACTATTGAGATGGACTCGTACAGGTTCCCAGTTTTACCCTTTAAATCATCTAAATTACGGGTCTCAACATTATTGGTGATGCCTGCACTAAGCTGACGTCTTAATTTGCTCATTACTTAATTTTTTAATAATGGTTTGCGATAAATTTAAAAATTCTTCTGCTTCCTTTTTCAGATTACTCTCGGGAAACCTGTCAGTAAATTCATGATACTCTGTAATAACTTGTTCGTATCGTTCAATTTTTTTTTCTTCGATGCTTAACTCTGCGAAACGGAAGTATGATTTTATGATCATCAGTTTGTATTCATCTCCTTTCACTGATTCCGGGTAGGTTTGTAACAAAGTGGTAAACGCTACACCGGCTGCCCTGAACTGGCCCATATCATAATACAATTTAGCACTCTGAAAATCTTTTGTTTCCAGTTTTCCCCTGCTGATATCGATAATCTCTGTCGCTTCTTTGTTCCTTGGCGAACCGGGATGGGTATTAATAAATGTCTGCATCATACCCATTGCCTTTATCGTGTTTGTTTGATCAAGTTCCGGTTTTGGAGATTGTTTATAGTAGGAATACGCCCGCATATAATCCACCTCTTCGGCTTTAACACTATTCGGAAATATCTCCAGGAAGCTCTTAAACAGATTTTCAGCATTCAAATAATCGCCCATATTATAAGCGCAATAGGCATACTTATAATAAATATCCTCAAACTCCTTATTGGGTTTATAATAAGGCATTATATCCTCGTACAATTGCTGAGCGAGGGAATACTTTTTATTCACATAATATTGCTCAGCCATACGAAGCTTGTAGGCGGGGTCGGGGTTCTTCAATATTTTACCAATACCACTACCACAACTGCTTACAAAAAGGCTTGCTATAAGAATCCAGCTAAATTTCATAGATAATGTGCCTGCTCAAACGTTTCCGTCCATAACGGGCGGGCAAAGTTAACAGATACCGGCAAATTATAGGTAAAAAAGATATCCGTCGGGAACAAGGCAGTTAAGGTTATTGTAAATCACGGATTTTGAGGATTTTGAAGATTAGCAGGAGGCGACGTTCTTTTCTTGATCAAGAATTACACAAATAAATACCTCATTATGTCTGAATCACCATTTTGTTTGGGTTGTATCTATTTGTATGATGTAAGTGATGAATATAATTGTGACTAACCTTGAATTCAGCCTCAGGCGGAAAAGCTGTGCTTATCCGTGCTTAAAAAAACCCTCCCGGAGACCGGGAGGGTTCTATTAGCAAAAAGTCAACAAATATTAATTGTTCTTACGAAGATTTGGATGCGGAGGTTCAATAGTTGCCGGGCCATCCTCACCGTCAGCAGCAGCACGGAGGTCAACTGTATTACAGTCACCACCATCTACGCCATAGTTAAAGATAAAGCGGTCAGCACTGATACCTTCTTTATCGATCATGTAGTTAATGACTGCATTTACATGATCCCAGCTTAACTGCTGTTCTTTCTTAGTTGAAGAACAATAGCCGATCACAACGATCTTACAACCTGGATTGTTACGCAGTCTGGCAGCTGCTGTTGAAAGAGCTGCTTTTGCATTATCATCCAGTCTGTTAGAGTTAGCTTTGAATGCAACACTTGGTAATGATCCGATTTTTGCTGCACAATCAGACATATTAGTACCCTTACAAAGTTCAGGGCAACTTTCGCATGATGGGCATGGAACCGGGCATTTACCTACGCCATCAGCATCTACTGGCTGGCAATATGTTGGAGTGATCAATTCTTTATCCTTACAATCAGGAACACCATCACCATCAGTATCTCTTGATACACCATGGCTGTCAACAGGGCAACCTGCTGGAGTTTGTTCCTGGTCGAATTGGTCTGTTACGCCATCACCATCAGTATCAGGTAAAACTGGCTTTGGAAGACGCATTAAACGTGGATTGCGGATCTCGCTGTATGGATAGTTCAGTGGGTTCAGCCAATAAAGTGGCTCAGTAGATTTTTTACCCAGGTTGAATATTTAAACCAAGTGAGGTTAAGTTATAAGAATCAAAATCACCGGTAAGATCGCCTCATTGTTCAGCCCAACGCTGACCATCAAGCAGGTCATCTTTAATGATTGATAAGCGGTTTTCAATAGCAAGATTAATTCTGCTACTGAGTCTGTAAGCTATACCTGCACCAACGGTACCTGAAGGTCTTACAGTGCCATCACCCAAACTTGGACGGGAGGTACCATGATTTTCAGCACGAGTTTCATATGTATCATCCCTCATGTCTTTCCAGGCATCAACTGCATCCTTACGATTCTCATAGGTTACTGTTGGGATACTTGTAAAGTTATATTTAGCAGTACCATTCAGAGTATTTACCCATGTTTCATAACTAGTCAGCACCAGCACCCGCAAAAATATTCAGGAGAAGTTTAGTTCTAGCCTGGTGAAAGCGAATGTTATTGATCGTAAACACACCCTGGAGCGAGAGATCCTGAGTTTTCGCTTTAAAATTATGGTGGATTGTGCCGGTATATCCATTGGTATTCCATAGGATTACCTACACCTGCAGGATAAACTGAAGATTTTTTCCAGTTGAATCCTCTGCCAATTCCATTGATATACTCAAGACGCATGGAAAACACATAACCAAATGATTTTCTGATATGCCCGCCAAATCCTTGGGACAGAAGGGCTGGAACGTCGCCGATAACCCTAAAAAGACCGGCTTTGATACCAATTTCCCACTGATCGCGTGGTTTTGCAGGAAAATCATAGGTTCCATTCAAAAACTCAGAATGCTGAGCCATTCTTTTTGAAGGAATAAGAGAAGAATCCTTTACGTCATACGTGGCTCCCATTCTTTGAGTGAACCCGGAAGACGCTAATAGGCAAAATATGCCTGCGAATAATAAATACTTTTTGCTTGCCATAACTAAAGATTAAGATTTGAAATACAATGTCCTAATAATTAGCAAAAATAGAGATTGATGGTTAATTACCAAATTTTTATGAATATTTATTTGGCTCTATTTGCTGATTATTTTTAAAATACTTAGTCACTTAACTGGACCAATTTGCTGCCTGATTGCATAATTATTTTTTTTGTAGCGTAAATTGCCCATTTTAAGAATGCATTTACCCACCGACCTAATCAACAACGAGCTAAAAATCTTTGAAACCCACTTCAAGGAGGCAGTGAGGAGCCAGGCTCCCTTGCTGGACCGTATTATGCGAATTATCGTAAAAAGAAAAGGCAAACAGCTCCGTCCTATGTTTGTTTTACTCTCAGCCAAATTATGCGGAGAGGTTAACCAGTTCGGCTTACCGGGCAGCCTCCCTCGTAGAATTGCTACACACCGCTACCCTGGTGCATGATGACGTGGTAGATGACTCAATGGAAAGACGAGGTTTTTTTTCTACCTATGCGCTATGGAAGGCCAAGGCCAATGTACTGATCGGCGATTACCTGCTTGCAAAGGGTTTGCTGCTTTCGCTGGACCATAACGACTACCAGATCCTCCATATACTTTCTGATGCGGTACGAAAAATGAGTGAAGGAGAACTGTTACAAATGCAAAAAGCCCGAAGCCTGAATCTTGATGAAAAACTATACTATGAAATCATCCGAAATAAGACCGCTTCCCTGCTGGCATCTGCCTGTGCAGCGGGAGCCTGGAGCACCAGTGGCGATGAAACGATCACCGAAAAAATGAGATCGTTTGGTGAAAAAACCGGGATGGCCTTCCAGATTAAAGATGACCTGTTTGATTATGCCAGTGAAAATATCGGCAAACCAACCGGTAACGACATTAAAGAAAAAAAACTGACACTACCGCTTATCTACACACTAAATAATACAGGGAAAGCTACCCGCAGAAAAATAATTTATATTGTAAAAAATTACAACCAGGACAAGAAAAAAGTTCAATGGGTCATTGATGAGGTGACGGCGACCGGTGGCATCGCGTATGCCAAGGAAAAGATGAATACCTTCAAAACAGAAGCGCTTGACATTCTTCGACAGTTTCCCGAAAGCCCCGTCAGGCAAGGATTGGAGGACATGGTGCTGTATGTAACAGATCGAAGATATTAAACACAAATTAATTAGTATATGACTACCGCAAGCTGAATTTTTCTACATGACAGAAAAAAGATGGAACATATTAAACGTTGATAAAGAAAAAGTGGAGGTGCTGCAACAATCACTCAAAGTACATCCAGTTATTTGTAAAATCTTATTGCAACGTGGCATTGAAACATATGACCAGGCCAAAAATTTTTTTCGCCCTCAACTCACGGAACTGCATAGCCCCTGGCTGATGAAAGATATGGACAGGGCTGTGGAAAGGATCATGAGTGCCATGAACAAAAATGAAAAAATATTAGTATTTGGTGACTACGATGTGGATGGCACTACTTCTGTAGCTGCCATGTACCAGTTTCTAAAAAAAATACATCCCCCGGTTGATTTTTATATCCCGCATCGGTACCGGGAGGGTTATGGCGTCAGTAAAGCCGGGATCGATTTTGCAAAGGAAAAAGGGTTCACTTTAATTATATCGCTGGACTGTGGTATCAAATCGGCTGACCTGATAGCTTACGCAAAAAACATGGGTATTGACTTTGTGGTTTGTGATCACCATTTGCCTGACGATATACTGCCGCCGGCGGTCGCAATTTTGGACCCCAAGCAAAAAGATTGCCAATATCCTTATAAAGAACTTTGCGGGTGTGGTGTTGGATTCAAATTGATGGCCGCAATGGCTGAAAAATTGGGTTTACCTCCGGAAATGGCCTTTGAATACCTCGATTTACTGGCAACTGCTATTGCTGCTGACATTGTACCGATGACCGGAGAAAACAGAATTCTCGCTTTTCATGGCCTGGTCAAAGCCAATAAAAATCCCAATTATGGCATAAAAGCACTGGCGAAGCTCAGCGGGCTCGCCAGCAAATTGCATATCACTAATCTTGTTTTTATGATCGCCCCGAGGATAAATGCTGCGGGTAGAATGGACGATGCGAGAAAAGCAGTTCAGTTGTTTATTGCGGACAACGAAGAAGAGGCATTACAATATGCGGAATTGTTGCATAGTGACAATGTTGACCGAAAAGAAGCGGATAAACAGATCACAGAAGAAGCTTTGGCACAGATCACCCTGCAGACAAGATTGGAAAAACCGAAGTTCAACAGTAGTCTTTCAACCCCATTGGCACAAAGGCGTGGTGGGTATTGTGGCATCAAGACTAATTGAACATTACTACCGCCCCACCGTCGTGCTGACCCAATCAGGTGAATTTGCTGCCGGCAGTGCCCGGAGTGTTACCGGATTTAATTTATATGAAGCCATCCATGCCTGCAAAGATCACCTGTTAGGATATGGCGGGCATTTTGCCGCGGCAGGTATGACACTCGAGCTGGAAAAGGTAAATGCATTTAGGGATAAATTTGAAGAAATAGTTTGCTCACTTATTACTCCTGACCAATTGGTTCCGGAAATAATTATTGACGCTGAAATAACAGTAAAGGATATCAAACAACCCTTCTATGATATTATTTCCCAAATGGAACCATTTGGTCCGGAAAATCTGCGCCCGGTATTTTTGATAAGAAATGTGACAGATAATGGCTTTTCAAAAATTGTGAAAGAGCAGCATATTCGTTTCTCCATAAAACAGGAGAATACAACCATCAGCGGGATTGGGTTTGGTATGGCTGAAAAATTTCACCTACTCCAGCAAAAAAAACCGATTGACATTGTGTTTACCATTGATACGAATGAATGGAACGGGAGTACATTTTTGCAGATCAGGGTTATAGATTTCAGGCTGTCTTCTTTACACGCCTTATAAAAGCATGGTACCGGCGTATTCCTACTCAATTGTTAATAAATAAAAAAGTTGGGTTTCTACAATCCTACTGCAGTAATAATAGATTTGTTGTTGCAAACTCTCAATAATATGAAAAAATTTTACCTGTTAGCCGTCATTTTGATTTCTTTTTCTTTTAGAACTTTTGACAATACATACCAGGTGATACCATTCAGTCAAAACTGGACAGTAATCGGGATGATCACTACCAATGATAACTGGACGGGTGTTCCTGGCATGGAAGGTTTCCTGGGACAGGATATTACGGTCGCAACCGGAACCAACCCGCAAACATTGCTCACTACTTCATTAGCACCTAATGACCTCGATGTAATAGCCAACCAGACAAATCCCAACACGTTGTCCACAGGAGGCGTCGCCGAATTTCATATAACCGATCCAGTTGTGGCTTTGCAAGGGTCTGGTACTGCTGATGCCCCTTATCTCCTGTTGTACCTGAATACAACAGGAATGAGCAACGTCGGTGTCCAATACAATCTACGGGACATTGACGGGTCAACCGATAATGCGGTGCAACCGGTAGCACTACAATACAGGATAGGCAGTGTTGGAAATTTTACTAATATACCAGCAGGCTTCGTCGCTGATGCCACCACGGGCCCCAGTCTTGCTACCCTGGTTACCCCAGTGAATGTAGTTCTTCCTCCGGCTTGTGATAATCAGTCACAGGTTCAGGTTCGAATTATCACCACCAATGCTGCAGGCAACGATGAATGGGTGGGCATAGATGATATTGTTATCGGGGGTGCGCCTCCGGGGGGGTCACTATCCGTTACACCGGGTACTAACGCCGCTGAAGCCGTTGTTCCCACCAACGGAAATTTTACATTTACTTTTGCTCCTCCCACTCCGGGCATTACCACATTTGATTACACACTAAATACCGGCACCGCCACGTTTAATACGGATTATACTGCTACGCTTTCCGGTGGCGCCACCCCTTCACCACTTGTCAATCCAACGGGTACGATCACGGTACCTGCCGCATCAGGTGCGGTAACGGTGACCATCACACCAATAAATGACGCACTGGTTGAAGGCAATGAAACTGTTTTCCTTACTATCTCAAATGTATCCGGTGGCTATACTATAAATCTATCTTCTGCAAGCATAACAATCAGTGATGATGATGTACCCCCTACACTTATTCATACGATCCAGGGAGCTGGTAGCGCCGCATCTCCGGGAAATTTTGCAGTAGAAGCGATAGTTACCGGCATTTATCCTACCCTCAGCCCTGCCGGGTTTTATATCGAAGAAGAACTCGCACAGTGGGATGCCGATCCCAATACATCAGAAGGAATTTTTGTTGTCTCGGCCACTCCTGTTGCAGTGGGGGACCTTGTACGGGTTACCGGAACCGTGCAGGAAGATGGCCTTGCTCCATCCTTTCACCAGGCAGTTATTCATACTTCCACGGTAATCATTCAATCCACCGGTAATCCTTTGCCACCCACCGCTGACATTACCCTACCTGTATCAACCCCCGCCGACTATGAAAAATTTGAAGCCATGTTGGTTCGGTTTCCCGGTAACCTAACGGTAACCAACAACGAGAATTTAGGATCGTTCGGAGAGGTGCAACTGTCAGCCGGGGGACTGTTGTTTCAACCCACACAGGCTGTCGATCCAAACGATAGCCCGGCCAGCGGTACCACCTCAACAGGAGCCTCTAACGTAGCTGCCATCAACGCTGTGATAGCCAGCAATGCATTACGAACTATTTTACTCGACGATGGCAGGGGAACAATACCCAGTCTACCCTATGTAAATGCCGATAATACATTGCGGGTTGGAAGTACCATAAACAATATTATTGGTATTCTTGGTTTTGCATTTTCGCAATACCGCATACAACCTGTGGTTGCTTCTCCTCCCGTTTTTACGCATGCCCTAAGACCAGTAGTACCCAACGTGGGCGGAGGCAATTTAAAAATTGTCAGCTTTAATGTGCTGAACTATTTTAACGGTAATGGTGCGGGAGGAGGTTTCCCCACTTCAAGGGGAGCTCATTCCCTGGTGGAATTTAACCGGCAAAGAGATAAAATAATTAATGCTCTTTCCCAAATGAATGCTGACATAGTGGGTGTGATTGAAATGGAAAACCAGGATGAAAATGATGTGACGCCGGCATTACTTGATTTGGTAAACGGGTTAAATGCAATACTCGGTCCGGGCACCTATAGTTTTATTGATGATGACCTGGATAACAATGGCGCACAGGATAATAATTCAGACCAGATCCGTTGTGCTATAATTTATAAACCTGCCGTGGTAAGCCCGGTAGGTGCTGCCATGCTCGGAGCGAATGCGGTATTTGACAGACCCCCGTTAGCACAAACATTCAACCTTCTCTCCACCAACAAGAAATTTAATTTTATTGTGAATCATTTCAAAGCAAAAAGCTGCGGGGGCGCTGCTGGCGCCGACCTGGATCAAAATGACGGGCAGTCTTGCTACAACAACAGGAGGAAACTTCAGTCGACTCAGCTCCTGAATTTCATCAATACCACAGTGATCCCCGCTTCCGGTACTGACCGGGTAATTTCTGTTGGCGACTACAACGCCTATTTTGAAGAAGATCCGATGGATATTCTTCGGGCTTCCGGGTATATTGTAACCAGTAGCGCTAGCGCCTATTCTTACCTTTTTGCTGGCCAGTTGGGCTCTCTGGACCATGCTGTGGTAAGCCCTTCCATGAATGGGGCACTTGTTGCCGTTGAAAAATGGAACACCAATAGTGTTGAACCTTCTTACCTCGATTACGAGGATGGAATTAACGATGGAGGAGGCGATAATGTAAATCCCTGGTCCAGTACCTATACGGTGTCGCCGTGGCGGTCTTCAGATCACGACGCCATCATCATGGGGTTTAATATCGATCTAGTACTGCCCGTAACCATTATTAATTTTTCAGCAATAAAAGAAAATAGCAAAAGTAAAATAACCTGGAGTACAGCACAGGAAATCAATAGTAGTGAATTTCTTGTTGAAAGATCGACCGATGGCGGGACAAGCTGGCAATTGATTGATACCAGGGCAGCAGCAGGAAACAGCAGCACACTTATTGACTATATAGTTTATGATCTTAATCCGCTTAAAGGTTTAAATCTATACCGGCTCAGGAGTGTCAACCTGGATAATAGATCCGAGTTTTCTGCCATACGCCGGGTAAACTTTGAAAACAAATACAATTATAGCGTTTATCCTAATCCGGCAACCAATATGATCTGGCTGGCAGTTGATGTCCACTCGTCTAACGTCGATATTCAAATAATAAATTCGCAGGGCCGCGTTTTGATCAGTAAAAAAATATATAGCGCTATTCAACCCGCGCAGGTAAACGTGTCATCGTTGGCTCCCGGTATTTATTTCATAAAGCTGACGGCCGGAGATGGAACTAAAAATATGCTGAAGTTTACCAAGCAATAAAATAAAAACAACCCGTTATTAAAAAACCTGTGACATCGACACAGGTTTTTTTAACAACGGCACCTACGTCCCCTTTTATTTTAAGCGAAGCGCATAGCCGATTGTCCCAATCGTCTCCACATAATTTTCAAACTGCTTCGATTTAGTACTGATAATATTAAAGGAAAAGTTAAGTGAATGCCGTTGGGCAAATGCGCAACCCATCGTGAGCGTGCCATTTAGAACGGAACCATCTGCAATTTTATCGATAAGACTTTTATTAAGATTGACATTGGCGTTCGTGCTGAGCACGTTATTAAAAAAAGATTGCGAGTAACCCAGGGTAACGCCAAGTTGTGTGTTCACTATCCCCGTCTGTGTGATTATGTTATAATTCAAGCCGGTATTGAGGCTGTTGCCTCTTTTATTAAAGGAAGAGACATGATTAAATGCGGCAATCATGGCTTTCATGTTGCCATATAGCTTAGTGATGACATTCCGGTCATTCACATCATTTAAACTACCCGTGAATGAAAAGGTATGTGTGGAGGAAGTGTCTTTAATGACTGTAAAACGTGGAGCTACCGTAATCGTTTGGTTCACCTGGCTAATGTAAGTGGCGTCGTTAAGCGGTATTGTTCCCGGCCGCTGGTATGTCACGAAGTTATTATAAGACATATCTACTCCCCATTCGGGTGCCGGGTTGATCGACATATTTCCGTTGGCTATAAAACGTTTGGTCGTTTCTGTCTTTTTAGCATCCAAATTGTTTTGCTGCATACCGGCAGATAGTGCATAAATAAGTTTCCCCTTGAAAAAATTACCACTGGGAGAAAATGTGATGTTTTGAAGATCGGTATTAAATAGATAGCTCCCTAGTGTAATATAGCCAGGTAATATTTTTTCGTAATCAAGTCTCAGGTTGTGATTTTCAAATGCATACCCTAGGGTGGTTTTGCCTGCCCAATCCAATCTTTTTGAAAAATTTACTTTATCGATGTTCTCATTTTCTTCCGGGTCAGCGATATTAGGATTATAAAAACTCAATCCGCCATCGACAACCATAGTGAATTTTTTCCAGAGTGTAGTCTTGGCAGAAACTCCCAAAACTTTATTTCCAACTGGGATCAAAGCGTTGGCATCGCCTTGTTTTTCTTTGATCTTTGGATCCTTCCAGGTTTGAATGGAATTGATATCATCTTCGCCCCGGAAATACATCAGGTCGATAAAATTCGTGTCATTGCCATAACCTATCTTAACACCATAGCCTTTTCTTTTGAAAGAAGGTACTACGACCGTATTGTTCGAGGTGTCAATCTCCACCGCGGGACGCAATCTCCCATACATTGCAGCAAAACGAAATTTCTTTGGATTCAATTCTATCCCCACTCCAAGAAAGGTATGACCTGATAAAGTATACGGGTTGAAGGTAAGATTACGGTGACCCAGGTGCAGCTTTGCCCATTTATAAGTTGGCGTTATTCCAAATTGCAGGAAGGGCTTGGTGAATTTGCCTTGCTGGTATTTTCCAACCGTAAAACTAAAAGGCAGGTCGAGCACTTCCATGATCCGGATATTTATATTGCCATTTAAATTCCAGTTAAAAGGGCTACTGTGTTCTTCAGTACCGGTTGTATTATAAAATGTTGTGTTGGCACCCAATGAACCACTCCAGTCAAACTTTTTTGCCTTATGCAACTGTTGAATATCAAATTCCTGGGCCCTGGCGGTGATTACAATCCCCATGAGCAATATTCCGGTTAGTATCTTTTTCATAAATAGAAATTGACCGATCAATTATTTGGCTTCTACGGTTACTGGCTGACTGAGATCCGATTCGGCACCGTTGAAATAGAGGACTTTCATAGCATAACTATATCTTCCACTGATCAGCGGGTCTTCAAAAGACTTTTTATCGGCACCCAGTTTTTTATACGCTTTCATTTCTCCTGTTTCACCGGCCCTGAACACTACCAACTCATGCTCTCCATTTATATCCAGCGACCATTGCAAAACGGCTTTCTTTTCCCGATCATTCCAGGTTGCGGTAAACCGGTCCACGCCGGGTTTTAGAGCAGTTTCAGTAATGCTGACCGACAAGGGGGATGAAATACCGCGGTGTCCGGAGTTGTCGTTGGCTACTAAAGTGTAGGTATAATTGGCGCCTTCTGTAACCGAAGAATCTATGTATGATCTTACTTCTCTCAGGACAGCCAGTGTTGACTTTGCACCACTGGCATCCTGCCGTATCAACTGGTGACTAATCACATCGTCACTGCTGCTAGGAACTAATGTAAGGGTTACTTTGTTGTCATTAACGGCATAATTGCTGATCATCGGAGCAGCAGGTGGAATAACATCGGGTCTCTGCAGCGTAATAACCTCGGAATAATCAGAGGCGTTATTATTATAATCGACTGAAGTTATTTTATAATATACTTCCCTGGTAAGTGAGCGCATAGAAACGGTGTCTATAAAAACAGAATCAACCAGGGGTGAACCAGTAACCTGGCGAAAAACATTATCCCTGCCATTGGCTATATATACCTGGTACCCGACAAGGTCATTGTCATTTCCAAACTTCCAGCTGATGTTGACCTGGCCTGTAGAATCAATACGTCCAACGACTCCCACTGGCTTCGCTGGGCCGATTGTATCATATACACTAGCCATAACCGAAAAAGTACTGCTTAAGTTGTTGGCGGTATCTACCGAGTAGACCGCATAATAGGGTTCAGTGGGTGATGGCTTTATATCGTTAAACATTCTTTGGGTTATTGGGATAAGGTTCGCTTTGTCACTGATAGCAACAAACGGACCTTCCAATTTTTTTGCCCGGGCTACGACGAATCCTTTCAGGTCTCTCGATTGGGCCGGCAGTTCCCAGGTAACCAGGATTTTACTCCGGTCACCTTTTGCCCGGGTGTTCATTGGCGGGGATGCTGGTGTTCTGTCACGCCCCATCGCTTTTACTAATTCCGAAGGATTACTTTTATCTACCCAGGGAGTAAGGCCGACAATACGGTACTGGTAAGGAATATAGTTTTTTACAGAATCGGTATAGGTCAGCTCTTCTGTTTCTTCAGCGGCCACCGATATAAAAGGAGTTGTATTTAACGTGGTATATGTTCTTCCACCATCGCTACTGCGTTCAATATAATAAGCAACAAAATTCTCCTGGTTAGAAGTGTTGTTCCATTTCAGTTTAACAAATCCCTCTCCTTCTTCAAAGCTGAGATCCCGCGGAGAAAGTGCAGCATAATTATTCCGGGTATCTGTCACCAATACCAGCGCTTCATCATCAGGATCTTTTTTTCCCTTTCCGCTGTTGATGCTCACAGCATATAAGTATTGTTTACCGCTTTCAATGGCCTTATCTGTGTAAGATAAACCTGCACCTTTTGCAGCTTCAGAAGAGAAACTGGTGGCCAGCGTATACGCAAAGAACATGGCCCCCTCATCATTCTGTGAGTCCAGGGATGATTGACCCGCCGCTGGTACCTGGGGTTTAAGGGTTTCCATGACAGTTTTGACCATATTATCATTGGTATTCGTTTTCTGCCGCCATTCCTCCGTACTATAAACTTTCAACACGGCCAGTTCCTTATATCCGGCAACAGAACCAGCATCACTTAATTCCATTCTTTTTATTGTATAACCAGAATTATTAGCCTTTCTCCAACTGGCTACATCTACCGGGTACCAGCGCAACTCCACTGCCCCATTCAGGTAACGGCTAACCACTTTTATGTTTTCGGTCTTAGGCATCGTATCGATTAAAGCCTGGCTATGCACTACGCTACCCAAAACAAGAACAACAGCAAGGACAAATAGGCGATTCATGATCTTTAGTTTTATAAGTTAAAAGTAGAACAGTGAGAGAGAGTATTTTTGCCCGGGTTAACAGATAGGTGGTTTGGCTTAACGAAAAAGAAGAGAAGTGTAAGAGGTGAAAAAAGATCAAAAGGTTCAAGAACCTAGCATCTTGAACCTTTTAACCTTTTAATCATTTCGATCCTTATTTAGGCGGACTATAATTATAGGACAATTTAACTGTCGCAGTCTTACCGCCCGTTCCGATTCCGGCATCTGCCTGGAGATTTACCTCATACTTTCCTCCTGGCATTTTGGGCACGCCCAATTTTTCAGCCACCTTATACGACTTATAAATATCTGCATCGACCTTATTAGTTTCTTTAAAGAAAGAAGAAACCCATTTGGCATGTGCCCAACCGGCAATCAGCGGGCTATAATCGATCAATGCATAATATACTGTCTTTTCCGGACCATTATTACCCAAGCCTAGCTTGTTGTTTACAAAACCGCCGCCACCATTGATATCGTCACCCGTCAGCGGTCCGAGCGGTCCACCAATCTTTTCATTTCCTGTAAGGTATCCGTTCTTTCTTAACTCAGCCTCCTGAGCCTGGATGTTTTTCATCCAGAATATTCGGAAACCTCCTGTAAACAGGATATCTCCTGCTCCATAATTTTGTTTATCGAAAGGATAACCCGGAGGCCGGATATTTACTATCGCTTTGGAGGCATCTTTTGCGATCTTATACCGCGTATTAAATTCCGTTTCTGTCAATTCGGGACTGACATGTCCATTCGGTGTTTTCAGGTAGGTATACTTCATTTTTTGTTCATGAAGAAAATCGGAGCTGGTAGGACTCATTGCGGTAAATAATTTACCGTATAGCGATTCTTCATTGTTGACTTCCCGGTAATAGCCGAACATTTCATAACCATCCATCTCCTCTCCGCCCTGTATCATCATTACTGGCAGGTAAATATTGGTATTTGCGGTCTTATCATCTCCTTCTTTCGAATCTTTAAACGGTACATTGATGAGATGGCGCACATACCCCGTTTTTACCACTTTATACGTGTTTAGTTTCTCCTGGAAATTGTTGTACTTGCTGGTTCCAAACCAGAAGCCCTGGAATACCACCTTACCAAAGGCATTATTATTCTTGGCTGCCTGCGGATCTGGTCCAAGTATCTTAATTTCATAGATTGAACCTGTCTTCAGTTCTTTTGGTATATCAAAATATACAGTTGACGATGACTTTTCCTGGTAAGCATTTTGTGTACCGGCAGTGGCTTTGGCATGGGCGACCATTTTATCACTTTTATCGAAGAACAACACAAATACTTCGCCAGCCTGGAACAAATAAGCAAGATCCTGTTTCAGTTTAATGAATCCACGCATCGCTTTACCATCCAGCTCCTGCTTCATAAAGAATCGCTGGTTGGGCAAAGGATAACTTTCCACTACGTCTTTCATACCAAATTCAGTTGGGCGATCACCCGTTGTAAACTTAATCAGTTGTTCTTCTTTGGCTTCACCAACTATTTCTGCTTTTGCCCAGATATAATAATCTGTAAAAGCTTCCATCGTTTTCTTAGTGGTGATAACGAAATGACGACCTGAGCTGTTTGGAGTAACCAGGTAGTCGGACTTACTTACTTCCTTTTTATTCTTATCCAGCAGTTTTACCTGGTTTTGTGAGAAATAGTAGTCATAATTTTCTGTATAGGCATTATAGATCTTTTTCGTTGTTTCATCATAAGTAAATTCGACCCTCATTTCAGCATCTAGGGGATTAATATTGGTGGACTTATCACCCGGCGTAATCGTCTTGATCAGTTTAGCTCCTTCAAAAGGGTTGATATCCATTTTCATGTTCGCACACATCTTACCTCTTTCAATAGTTTTCCAGAATTCTCCTTTGATAATGCGCAATATATTCAGCTTGAATAATACATCCCCTCTAACCCAGGTTGGGTTTGGCAGCTTCACCTGGAACACGGCACCGGCTTCTACGGATGCTACTGTCAATCCAAGAAATTTAATACTGCCCCCGATATAAGCATAGGCCTGCCCCTGTGCATACCAACCGTTGAATCCCATTTCTTTTCCGTCGCAGGTAGCATTCAGGTCGCTGATCAATACATCAAAACCGGCCAATGCAGTAACTGACGCACTCACAATTTTTATATCAAAGCCTGCTGTTAACTTTATTCCTGCACCAAAAGCAAATGCAAGACTTTGAGTATTCGAAACCGATGAGGGAAGATCCTTTTTGACTGGGGCGCCCTGGTTCATCGCCAGGATTTCATCCGGCAGTGGCGGCAATCCGCTGGGCAGGTCATTACCTACCATGAAGTAGCCTTGTAATTTAATTTCAACTTTTAAAACTGTGGCATCAAACCCGATAGCGGCATGCAACCTGGCGTCATCTTCAAATGGATCTTTTCCTGGTGTCCACTGTCCTACTTTTATATACCATTTTAATTTCTGACCCGGCTTTACATTACCATTTTTGTCTTTATCGGGCATATCAAATTTGAACGAGATATCACCACCACCCTGTATGATGTTGAGAATATTTACATGCGCACCAAAATTGCCACTCAATACCCTGGTGGGGGCATCGTATTCAATCAGTGCATTGCAATAGAGGAAGGCTTTGCCTGGATCACGCCGGTCTAGCTTCACAGGATTTTGCATCAGGTAAGCATTTCCTTCCAGCTTGATATGATTCACGGCAAGTGTTGAACTATTCAGTTCCATTTCAAATGTCAGGTCACCGTTAAAGGCTTCCCTTGATCCTGTAATACCAAATAAAACAGCAGCTTTAAACCCGGCAATACCTTTTTGTGGCGTCATCGTTACGCCGGAACTTGTCGGTGCCGGACCATCTTTTTTTGAAGCGGTAAAACTACCCGGCTTTATTACATCTTTTCCACCACTGCGTGTCATATTGCACCAGGCGCCGCCGCCAAAACCATAAAGTGAAGCGGCCGTACCCGGAATATTTAATCCTACGGAGCCCAGGTCGAGCATCGCATCAAAATACCAGTATTTATAATCTCCTTTTGCTTCCAGGGTTCGTCCAAATTGCATGGTAACGTCTATACCTACTCCTAAACCAGCGAGGCTGGCAGCAACCTGTCCCCTGAAACCGTTACCATAAGTGGGGTCCTCGTCATAGATCGAGAGCGAGCCTTTTAATTTGGCAACACCCATATCGACATCAATCGCGATGTCATCTAAAGAGGCCTTATCATATTTGAACCTGGTACCATCATGTTTTGCCCAGATAGTAAAACCGGTTTTTGCACCAGCGCCATTCTTACCATCCTTAGCACCGCCAAACAAACTAATTCCCAGGTTGATACCAAGACCAGCGCTTTTTTTATCCCCCGATTTTTTAAATTCAAGGCCGTTCAGGTTTAATTCAAATCCCCCGATCTTGGCCTGGATACCTTTCTGGTTCTGCAATGATGCAAATTTCAGATCGAAATTGGGTACATAATTGGGCTGATCTTTTCCATCAATGGTTAATTCTTGAAACTTAATATCTGGCAGATCAAAACGGCTGACATTTGAATTGGTTTTCTTGGAGCTGATGGCAATCCCGATCTCTCCATTCAAGATTGCCTTGGCAAAATACTTTCCATTCTCTTTTCCTACTTCGATAGATGAACCTTCGAATAATCTTATTTTAGCAAGAAACAGGTTAGCATCTATTTCATCGTTTGTTTCCACTTTCAACGCCACCTTAGCACCAGTACCATCTCCTTTCGAGATGGTAGCAAAAAAACCAAGATCGGTATTATCGCCTAGTGGTAAACTTATCAATCCACCGATACCGCCACCGGCAAGTTTGCTTTGATTAATGGTCAAATCGATTTTATTCAAGCTCAGACCCCAGCTCGCCAGTGTTCCTTCGGAAAATACATTCCCGCTGGCTGACAGTTTACCGCTGAATCCCATTTTATCTACATAGGCATTCTCGGCACTAAGACTCATACGTCCGCCCCCTTTTTTCTTAAAGCCTTCCGGCAGCGTAAGGGTTATATTTTTTACATACAGACCGATCCAGTCTTTTTTATTGGCTTTGTCAGGGTAAGCGCTGGTAAAAGCAGTTCCGTTTTTCGAACTGCTCATATCGATAGAAAGGTTTTTGCATTCGAAAACAAAGTCATTGGCATCTGCAACCACAAACTTGTGAGAGAAACTGATATTGTCCAATAAAAATTCGTTGATGCTGGTAATATCCTTTAGTTCAAATGGCGCTTTGACTACTGTTTTCGTATCAGCGATTACATCAAAGCTATCGTCAACGGGGAGTGCGATGGTACGGCTTAAGGCGACGGCTCCGTTTAATGTCATGCTTTTAAAACCATCACAATCAAATGTGGCAAAAGTCTTGGCAGTCCCAGGTGTAAATACCAGGCTCAGCTTGTCACTCAGGTTAAGACTTACCTCTTTTGCCAGCGAAAGTTTCATATCGCCGCTGCTATATCCATTCGGATGCACAGGAATACCTTTTGCCGATAACAAAAGATAGCTGTTACCGATGGTTTGAGGCAGTTCTGTATTCAGCAGGGCATTGATATAGGCTTCAGTAGCTTCAAAGATGATCCCTACCACCCCTATACTAAAATCATTTTTATCAAAATGAACGGGTAGGTCGACTGGTGCTTTTTCGGGTGCAAGGTTGCTTACTTTTCGTGCATTGTTTTCCAGGTGGGTCATCAGCTGATCCATATTGGGCACTGATTCGATAGAGCCGGTTTTTTCTTTGGCCATCGCCTGATCGATCACGTTATTGTTGACCACTTTCCCGGTTATCTTTCCTTCGAATAAACGATTATCATCATTGATCTTAATGCCAGTGAATTCCACCTTCACCCTGGTATTTAAAAAGTTTACTTCTATCTCACCGGAACCATCATAGCTGCCATTGCTCTTGCTAAACACCGTATTCTTGACTACAAAATGTCCGACTGCAATATTGGTTCCGTTTGGAATACCATTCTTATTTACATTTTTTAATGAGCCGCCCCATTTGGTGGTACTCACACAGGGACCTTTAGGCGGGTCATTCTGCGGGTTGTTATTATTGTTATTAGGGTTTACCGGATTGGCTACGATCAGCAACTCATTTTTGTACGTAAATACGATGACCTGGCTGCGGCCCTTATTCTTGTACAGCAATTTATTTTGTGGGTCATAGGCCACTATCCGGACTGCATATTTATTTCCTTCTTTTAGTTTCGGTTTGGAATTATCATAGACAAAATTGCCGGTGACAATATTGGATTGCTCGTAGAACGGAACGATGTTATTATTGTCAAAAGCATCGTTCGGATTATTGAGCGGGGTGGCAGTAAGGTCAACTAGTTTAAAACTATACCGTGTCTTTCCCCCAATACCGCTAGGTGTCCAGCCAAAAGTCAGGAACTGTGGGTTAAGCGGCTTTACGGTTGATTTGTCTACGGGATTTAAAATGATAGGTGGATCGTAGCTGTTGATGACAAAACTGGCACAAGTCTGTTCATCAAAGGCAGCAGCAGGAGTAAAATTTTTTACATTGACACAAAAAGTATAGGTCCCTTCCGGGATAGTTTTATTATTCTGGTAATCTTCTTTGGTGATTGTTTGTACTACAATATCATTTAGCGTTACTGTATTATTAGTAGCTTTTAATTGATTCAGCGTCAGCACCCTTACCTGCGCAGGCCCCAGCAACAAACCAGCCGGGGGTACATAATTGCTCCGAAGAGCGGCTTTTACCCCGTTGCTACCACTCAAAGACGGTATAACGATCACCTGTTGTGGCACCGAAAGAAGGTTAGTAATGGTGATCATCACATTGCTGCCTTGCTGCACATAGTCTTTAGCGTTAGTAGAATAAGGCGGTAACACAGTGACAGATACGCTCACATTACGACCGCCCTGAGCATCCACTTTAAAAACAAAAAGGGCAAGGAGGGAAATGATAAACAAAGTCCTTACTATCAATCCACGGAACTGTTTCATAAAATCTGTTTTTGAGTGCTGAATTTTGACACTACAAATATGGAACGGGGCGGAAGCTTACAAGAGCCGTATTTAACGGATATGGTATTTGGGTTAACGGAATAAAAGAAGCCCAATAGCATTAAAGCCTGGCCATTGCAACTATTTTTCATGAATGACGGCCTGCCACTCACGCGATTGATTCCAAACAAAAAACCTGTGCAACATGCACAGGCTTAGTAAGGATTTGTAAGACACTTATCAATTGGTTCAGTTTTACCGATGCCCCGCAGGCCGCATTTTCTGAACAGCAGGCAACAACAACCCGATCAAATAATCACCGCCACCAGTTCCGGCAATATCAGTCTGGTTGCACATACACATTCCGATATTCTTGTCAGCTGTCGCAAAACATGCATCCGGCAATGGATTTTTATAGGAAGGTTTTGGGGTACCATTTATCCCTGGCTGTGAAGGAGTCATACGATGCGTTTTGCCAGAGGGCATCAGTGAAAACGACATTGGTAAACCTTTCGCCTTGCTTGTTGAAACAAAGTGCGCCTTTACCACCAGGGACTGGTGCTGTTTGTATACCTGCCGCATGGGTAGCGCCCCAGGAAAAAGAGTAGATCTCAATTTCGCCCCCGTGCTTTTCCTGTGCTGATACGCGGCTTGTCATTATTATGATCAACATCGTGAATAAAAAAATCTTTTTCATAATTTAATTTAAGTGTTTATTGTTTGTTTCTTAATTAGTAGTTTAACAAGTCAACCATGCGGTGACAAACAGGCGGAAAAAAAGCAGTTTTAATGAACCACATGTTTGAGTTAACGGAATCTATTCAGTTCATAAAATACAAAAGACCATCTTTTGGGATAGTCTTTGAATATCATTAAAAAAATAATTAATCACTGGTAATCGCTATGCCCACCTGGAAAGGATCGACCGAATAAAAAAACGTTAACCGTTTAAATGCTTAATCCGGGTTCACGATTTAGGATTAAAACAAATTCATTTGTATTGATCGTTGTTACTTATCTAACCAGGCACTATTGTAGGCATTCCTCACCATGGTTGCCAGGCTCCTATAATTACCGGGAATAGAATTGATCGCCAGTGATAATTCAATGCCGTTTGGAAACTTAATAACAAAGGTTTGCAGACCAGCATCTCCGGTATCTTGTGAATTATTATTATTACTGTCCCACCACAACGCACCATCTTTTCCATAGGCCCGGCCCGCTATCGTCATAGGCGAGTCTTCATTGTCCCAGCCCATAAATTTCGTGTCCATCAATGCTTTTTGCGCATTATCAAGCAACACGGTACTGTGTGACAGGTAAGCCATGAAACGGGCCATTTCCATTACCGACAAGAAATACCCCCCTCCTCCACTGATATTTTTCCAATCACCAAGGTTTGCATTGATCAGGGCCATCGGACTGGCACTTTCACCAAATGCTTGTGCAGTATTAGCGGCAGGAGTACAGGTAGCACTACTAATACCAATAGGACCAAATACTTTATCCTGCATATACTCAATATACTTTTCAGATAACCAGTTTTCAAAACCTGGGACATTGGAAGGAACCATTGCCTGCTCCTGCTGGGTAGCACCATTTTTGTCCTGCAGATAAGGGATCATGGCACGGAATAAAGCGAAGTTGATATTTGCATATATATCAAAAGGTTTGGCAGGGTTATCTAAACCCCTTGCTACTGTCGCCTTTAGTGAATCATAACCCGTATTGGATTCCGCTAGACCCGAACTATGCGTCATCAACTCTTCAAAAGTGAGATCATTGACCGCCTGTTTGGCATTCCAATAGCCGGGCAACCATCCGCCGATCTTACTTTGAATGGTAAGGTTATTCTTTTTGATCAGTTGTAACACGGCTACAGCTGTCGCCGTTTTTGTTACACTGGCAATATTTATTTCCTGGTTTCTATGCATCGGGCTAAAAACACCGTTACGTAAAGAAGCGGAGCCAAAGGAAGAACTATCAGCGAACTGTCCATTTTTTGAAATGACAAAAGAATACCCTCTTGGTGTAGTTGGTGCTGAATTAGTTATCTGGCTTTGCAGACTTGATTTAAAACTAGAGACACTGAATTCTTTTGAACTCAATATGCCGCCCAGGTTCAGGTTAGTGTTTACTAAACCGCCTTGTAATTGCGGTGGATTTGTCGAGTGCGATAAATTTTCCTTCTTACAGGAAGATAATCCCACAATAATAAACATTGACAGGGCGCTAAAAGCTAACATCTTAAAATAGGCGATAACGAGTTTCATTTTTTTTGTTTTTAATTGTTTTGACAAAGATGCGCCGGCTATCAGCTTTTTATGACGCAGGTTTAACAAAACGCACACCCCGATTAACGAAATCAGTCATGTTATTTTTACAACCTGAATCGCGGATCAGTTGAACAATTACAATTAGCGGTACAAACGAAAAAAAACCAGGATACCAGGTAACTTAAAATAAAAGGCTGCTAGCGTTAATTAAGCTAACACCCGTGAACGATACCTGTCGTTGCGGGTTTATCGTTAGGGCAGTGAATGTTTTTAAACCTTTACTAAAAACCGGGTTCAGTACTGTGTAGGGTATTGCGTTCGATGCTGGGGCCAAAGGAGTATTGCAGGAAGAAGGCTGTATAGGAACACATCCCAAAAGGATATGATTTGGCTAAACACTTTATTTTACATTATTATCAGCACTGTTGAATACGCCTGCAATCATTATTACTCATTATCCTCGAACCAGTACAACGTGCCATCATTATTGACCGTGAAACTGAAATTAGTGGTAGTTGCCAAACTCGTTGCGCTGTTGCGGACTTCCTGTGTTCCTTCAAATTGCGCTGAGGGCAGGATATAAGTTTTACTCCCGGTCCAGGAAGCAAAGCCTAAAACGACCACTATTATAACTGCTATGAAAAAACCAAGTTTGAACGCTTTCATAATTATTGTTTTTAAAAAGCAAGCTGAATCTGAATCCATTAAAATGATAGAACAAAGATGCGATCTGGAAGGGTGAACAAAGGTGCACGTTTAACGGATAGGTCTTTCCAATTAATCAATAAGAAGCTTATATTATCCTTTGACATTTGCCCCGCCAGGCTTGCCTTGGCTAGACGGGTGTTGAGAAAAGATACGAAGTTTGATGATTAGAAAATGGCCTATGGGTGCTCCTATTACCTGTACTATCAACAGGCCGCCTAATTAGTTGAGGCGGCTGGTTTGATTAAGCTGGTGGCGCTATGCTTACTGGCCTCAAAAACACGACGGTTACAGAATAGACCTTTTTATAATTTTCTTTGTAATAGTTCACTGGTTGTGCTGATCCACTTCTAACACTCCCAATTGAGATAACTGGCTGGTGAAAAAAAGGTAGGATTAATGGATAGGGAGTTTAAACTAACGAAATGCTACAAAAAAAATTCTCCTATTTTGAATAGTTGAAATTCCAACGATAGTTTTTGGACGTTGTTATGATTATCAAGTGCATCGCGCCAGTTAATAATAGGAACTGAATGTGATGGGTTAACCGAACAACCTGGATAGCATTAAAAATAAAAATCCCATTGCAATATCGCAGCGGGACTACGGGGGCTGACTGTTCTATCCGATTTATCGAAATGCTTAATAAGGAATGGCTACACTATGAATAAAAAGTGCGATAAGCACGGAAATAATCATCCACCTCATTGCTGAAGCCAGGGCTACAGCTGCCGGAACCCAATTTCTTCTGCTTACAGTATACAGTTTCATGTTTTAGTTTTTGATCTAAAAAATTGATGTTGTAAAAATCGCTTAAACTGTCGCCCGGATCAATTGGCGGTTAACAAATAAGGCTTTTGAATTAACGGGTAAAAAACTGATCTGGATGGCCGCAAATCCTTATTGAAAGGCGGTTAAGCAGAATGACTGTTTGGTTAAGTGTCGCCCCTGTATCCTTTAACCGGCTATTGTAATCTCCCTATAGCCAGTACATCTTTGTTGTATCAAAAAATTCAAAAAACAAAAAATTATGAAAAAGTATTTCTTCAGCATAGTCACCTTATCGATAATTGTATTAGGAGGACAGAGCTGTAAAAAAGACAGGGTAGACAATCCCGCTGGTCCATTAACAGGACCAGAACCCGAGATCGTCCTTTATAAAGCACCCGATCCGGTCAACCCCCCTCCGGGACATTATTTTGTAACATTTAAAGAAAACTTTAAGCAGCCTTTCGCCCGGGTTTATACAGGAAGCAAAACTGTCCGCGGTGCAAAAGAGGCCGACGCTGCAATGTATGCCCGCGATGCAGAGACAGCCATTTTAGCGGATCTGAGAAACCCTGATGGCAGCCCAATTGTTCCGATGGCACGTATCAAGGATTTCGTAAGTAACGTGGTCGTGGGTTTTGATGCTGATCTTACTACAGAGGAAGTAAAAAAACTGGTCGCAAACCCCAATGTCAAATATGTAGAATTACAGGTAGAACAAAATACCGACGATGAAATTACCGGTAATAACAGCATCGTTACAAGAGATCCGGCAATACAATATGTAGATCCCATGCGCCAGGCGGTCGGTTCCAAGAATGGTTACAATCAAAGTTTGTACAATACCATCTGGATCCTCGACGGTGGTGTTGATACCGATCACCCTGATCTGAAAGTGTACATGCCCTGGGCCAAAAGTTTTTCAAATGATCCAACCGTAGAAGACAAATGGGGACATGGAACCAAAGTAGCAGGCGTTCTTGCAGCGATCGACAATTCTTATGGCACAAGAGGCGTGGCCGCGGGCGCCTGGATCGTACCTATAAAAGTGAAGAACATCAACAACTCAACAGTCCCTGCCATATTTGTAAAAGCACTTGACCATGTCTGGCTAAAATCGATCAATGACGATGTCGTGAATCTAAGCCAAAGCTTTGCGCTTAATGTAAGCGGCGTAGGCGCGCTGGAAGAGGCTATCAAAAGTTTCGTAGGCTACGAAGTTTGGTTTGCTATATCCGCTGGAAACCAGGCTGGATATGCATCGAAGCGATCTCCCGCGAGAATGGGTTCACCAAACTACCCCTGGTCTGAAACATTGAAATTCATTACGGTTGTTTCCTCCCACGGAACCGCTTATAAATTCAGCAAAATATTTGGCGCGGGTCCCGAAGGTTCAAACTATGGGGTTGCCGTAGATTATGCTGCCCCCGGTGAAAATATTTATACAACGGATATAAATAACGGTTATGCAGAAGGCATACATGGTACTTCCTTTTCTACGCCGGTCGTCGCCGGAATACTATTCATGAACAAAGGTGTGATCTATTACAATAAGACTTATGTAAATAATGATGTGGACGGCACCCCTGAAAAATGCGCATTCCTCAACTATAAACCATAAACTATTTTCCCTCTATAAATCCCGTATACTCTGCGGGATTTATTTTACATTCAAGACCCTAATCATTTCACATGAACCAGGAAGAATTGATAAAACGTATTTCCGAGCTCGAACAGGAAAATGCCATGCTTAAAAGAGACTTTAGTTCCTTGCCCTATGGTGATTCAGTGAAAGTTCCCCAAGCATTTAAACCATTTTTTGATGTAGCTCAGCAAACTGTTAGCGAATATTTCCGTCACCTGAAGATGGATCCCACCAAGGGAACGATCGAGATCAATGATCAGCGATATGTTCTCGTAAGAGCATCTGCCCTGTCAAAAGATTTTTTAGATACAATTCAAAATTTATATGCAGACAGGGGTGAAAGCGAAGCGATGGCGATCGGGAAAAATTTTCTTTTCGACATTGCACATGTTATCGGCATGAATGATGCCAGGAATTTTCATGTAAAAATGAATTTAACTGACCCTATTGCAAAATTATCGGCGGGTCCTGTTCATTTTGCCTATTCTGGTTGGGCGTTCGTGGAAATACTGTCCCAAAGCAATCCTTCACCGGATGAAAATTTTTACCTGGCCTATCATCACCCCTACTCCTTTGAAGCTGATTCATGGATCCGTTCTGGTAAAAAGTCTACAACACCTGTTTGTATCATGAATGCAGGGTACTCCTCAGGCTGGTGCGAAGAAAGTTTTGGCATTCCGCTGACGGCAGTGGAAATAAGCTGTATGGCAAGAGGTGATGAACGTTGTACTTTTATCATGTCACCACCCCATAAGATCCAGGAGCACCTGGAGCAGTTTCACACACAAAGCAATGACTTTAAAAAAACAGAGCGTTACGAAATCCCCACTTTTTTTGAACGCAAAACTGTGGAAGAGGAAATGCATAAATCAAGGATGCTGGCAGAGGAGTCGGCCAGGTCGAAGTCAGATTTTGTAGCCAATATGAGCCATGAACTGAGAACCCCCTTGGGAGGTATCCTGGGATTTACTGATCTTCTAAAAAAAACCGACCTGACCCCAGTACAAAGAGATTACCTGGAAGCTATCAGCAGCTCGGGCAGCAACTTGCTTTCAATTATCAATGATATCCTCGACCTCTCAAAACTAGATGCCGGTAAATTTATTATTGAATCACTCCCCTTCAACATCACAGAACTGTTACACTCTATACAAGTAATGTTTGCCACAAAAGCAAAAAAGAAAGGCTTACAATTTATTTGTACGGCAGATACAGCTATCAGTTACTCCGTAATCGGAGACCCGATGCGACTGACCCAAATTCTCGTCAACCTGATCGGTAATGCCATTAAGTTTACTGAGAAGGGGGGGGTGTATGTAAATTGTACCGTGGAAAATGAAGATGAACAAACTGCTACAATTTTATTTAGCATCCGGGATACAGGAATAGGTATTCCCTCCGATAAAACAGAAACAGTATTTGAACGATTTATACAGGCTGATAGTAATATTACCCGTAAATATGGAGGAACGGGCCTGGGATTGGCCATTACTAAACAATTGATAGAACTACAGGGTGGCTCTATTTCGTTGAAAAGTAATATCAACGCCGGTGCCGAATTCCTATTTAGTCTTCCTTACCATAAATCATCCGGGAACGGACACCTTCCCTTTGACAAAGATTTGATACAACACCTGCAATTTGACGATGTGAAAAATATCCTGATTGTAGAAGATAACCTGATGAATCAAAAGTTAGCGACTGTGATATTACAAAACAACGGATTTGACATTACAATAGCAGAAAATGGAAAAAAAGCAGTAGAAATTCTTAAGGATATACCATTTGACCTTATACTGATGGATATACAAATGCCAATAATGGATGGTTACCAGGCCACTCATACTATCCGGAACGAGTTGCATATCAGCACCCCCATTATTGCCATGACAGCTCATGCCCTGGCCGGGGAGAAAGAAAAATGTATCCAGGCCGGGATGAATGACTACTTGTCAAAACCTTTTAAGGAAAATGACCTACTAATTAAAATAGCCCGGTGGGGTAATGGTCATAATTCTTCACCCACTCATGAATCAAAACAAATCATCGACCTGTCCTTTTTAATGAAACAAACCCGTAACAATCGCACCTTTATCCTGGATATGATTACAATTTTCATACAACAAAATCCAAAAGATATTGCTACACTTAAAGTAAACATTGAACAAAATGATTATCCCCTGATTTTCAGGATCACGCATACTATCCGGAATACAGTGGGGTTTTTCGGGCTGAATCAATTGATCGGGCATGAGTTGCTAACAATCGAAAAGTTAGCCAAATCAGGGATCGGTATCGAAGAGATCAAACAACTTTCCTCAGCCGTGGAGTCAGTCTGCAAACAAGCGGTAGATGAGTTGGAAACCCTGGATACTTCTGTATTGTTTTAATTACTATAAGAACTCCAAATTGATGATCATTAACGGGCCAACAAAAGTTTTTTTAGTTCCTCTGCTCTTTTTGGCGAAACAGGAATTAAGCTTTTATCTGCCATTGTTATAAATAACCCTTCATTCGCGGACGAAGCCATTGCCTTTTTTAGATTAATAAGATAGCTATGATGAACCCGGAAAAAACAATGGTCGGCGAGCATTTGCTCATAATCTTTTATTCCTCTTCCCACTGAGGCTATAACTCCGGCGTCTGTATAGAAAATACATCCATCAGCGCTTGCTCCAATATAATTGATAGCGGCTACCCTCACATACACAGCTCCTTCCGTTGTCTGGATGATCAGTTGTTCCGGCATATTATCATTGTCGAGCGTATCCAGCAGGTGGTTTACTGCTATTTGCCCCGCATTGGTTGATAGCTTTGCAGTAATGGAAATAATTGCAGACTGGAGGTCTTCAATATCAATGGGCTTCTGGAGAAAGTCCACACCGCTGAATTTTATTGCTTTTATCCCATAATGATCAAATGCCGTGGTAAAAATAACCTGGAATGTATGCTGTTGCTGGCGGGTTTTTTTCAGCACTTCAAAACCAGTGCCCTGCTGCAATTCAATATCAAGAAAAACCAGGTCTGGTTGCAGCCTTACAATAGCTTCAATGGCTTCCTGCTCCGTGGGCACAGTTGCCACCACATTGACCTCCGGGCAGAACTCTGATAACAAATTATTCAGGAATGCCCGACTTAGTGGTTCATCCTCTACTATAATCGTTTGAAGTAACATAGGCTATTCTATATTATTTAAACCAACCGCTGACCCATCAGCATCATAAACTCTTCCTTCTTTTTAGGAGAAATGGTGATCATCGAATCATCATTCATCACGGCATAACCACCATCAGTTTTGATCATTTTTCTCACTTCTTTCAGATTAATAATATGGGAATTGTGGACCCTGAAAAAACCATGATCAGTCAACAGCATTTCGTACTCTTTCAGGTTCTTGCTCACCATTATTTTACGGCCTTCCCGCATAAAAAAACTGGTGTAGGGCCCACTGGCTTCAAGCCGGATAATGCTGGACAACTGGATGAACTCCACTCCTTCGGATGTAGAAAGACTGATAGAAAAATCTTCCCCAGCAGGTCTTCTTAAATTTTTGATCAATAGTTCCAGCTTATTTTCGCTGGCTTTTTGTTCTATACTTTCCAGGGCTTTGGCTACAGCCAGCTGCAATTCTTCTACGTTGATCGGTTTCAACAAATAGTCCACTGCGCTGAACTTAATTGCCTTGATAGCATAATGATCATAGGCTGTGGTAAAGATCACATGAAAATTGCGCTGCTTCAATTGCTGCAATACATCAAACCCGGTGCCCGTTTGCATTTCGATGTCCAGGAAGACCACCTGGGGATTTGTTTGCTGGATCAGCGCCACAGCCTCCTCTACCGATGAAGCCATACCGGCCACTGTTAATTCCTGGCAAAACTCGGTAACCAGGTTGTTTAAGAAATTACGACTATGTAGTTCGTCTTCAATAATGACAGCTTTTATCATACTATTTGGTTTTAATATTCATATGGTTTTTTGTAGTTCTACCCTCTCACCTGCCGCTAGTTCAAGATACTTCTTTAGCATATCGGGCTTCTCTTCCTTTGTTACTTTTTCTTTTATTCAACTTTCCAGTGCCTGGCTCATCAACTTGAGCCTTACACAAAAACATGGATTCCGACCCTGTTGCACATGAATTTCTTATTGCGCAAATGTGCTGGCAATGACTCAATAATACCGCTGTAAGCAAGCTGGTGCCATATTGTCCTGATCCATTTTACCATTGCTTTTTTACAGGTTTGATACTGCCGGTATGCGGATAATCGTTGTGGTGCCCATTCCGTCATTATTTGTTTTGTCAATCTCTGTGATTTCAATGTTGGGATTGTCGGGATCTGCATTTAGTAATGCCAGTCTTTCCTCGACAAGTTCAACATCAGGAGTCAGGTCGTTTAGTCCCTTTTTTTCTGAAAGTTCCCGGGCCCTGTTCTTTCCGATACCGTTATCATCAATCGTTATCACCAGCCTGGTAGCTGTCTTCGTAAAGCTAACAAGGATAAACCCGGTATTATCATTCCTGTTCAACACCCTGTTATATAAAGCAAATTCAGTAAAGGAGAGAGTCAACAAAGAGGGCATATGCAGTTCAAGCAGATCAGGCTCCCGGGGAATTTCCACCCTAAAATCAAACTTACCTGCAAAACGAGTTTTTTCAAGCCCCAGGTATTGTTTTAACATCGACGCTTCCCGGAACACTGAATGGGTGAGTGAGGTTGCCGTTTGAAGATGTTGTCTTAAGAAAGATGCGAAAGAAGAGATATAGGACATCGCTCCTTTACGGTCATTCATTCCAACAAAATACTGAATAGCGTTAAGCGAATTGAACAGGAAGTGAGGGTTCAGTCGAGATTGCAAAAACTTTAGCTGAAGTATCCTATTTATTTTTTCAATCTCCTTCTTCTGCTGAAGTATGATCTCATTGCGCTGCATCAGTTCTTTATTGATCCGCTGTTTGGCGATATATCGCCTGTAATTCAAAAAGAAGAAAAACAGTCCCAACCCAATGGCAGCGATGATAACACTCCTGATATTTCGTTCCCGTTGCACCTGCAGGGCTGTTTCCACCAACCGCTTGGTTACAATTTCCTTTTCCAAAGAAACAAGCTCGAGAGCCGTCATTCTTTTCCCGGCAGCATCTTTACCCACCAGTACCAGGTCTGTTACTTCCGAGCCCAAATATTTGGAAACGATATTGCTTGCAGTTGCCACAAATTCTTCTGTAGCAAAATACTCATCCATCAATTGTTTCCAGTCACTCTGCAAGGGCATCACCGCCGCAAACCCTTCCCGGCGTGTAGTGAGCACATTTTGTCTTTTTACTTTTATGCCTTTTTGTAACCCAACGATATACACCGATATTGGAACATAACCAAAGCCTCTCCGGTCGTCGGAAATATTTCTCATGATCACATAATCATCATCTTTTGCCTCCACTTTCAACTCTTTATAAAAATTATCCTTCAGCGATTGAACATCTTCCTCCATGGTCGTATTGCTCATGGTATAAGCCTGCATGTCTTTCAACTTATTGGTAAGCTCCTGTGCCGTGGCATATACTGGTTCGCCGGGATTGGTGACTACAATGTTCAAGTCAGGCATATAGGGTGGGGAGAATTGTACTTCTTTTTTTCGTTCCGGGGTAATTGAATAATAAGACCAGCCAAATACCCCGTTTTGTTTTGTTTGCTTTACCTGTTTATAAATATTCTCAAATGACCGGGCATTCACCCAATCGATATTTAATTCAATGCCATATTTATTTTTAAGGTAAGGCTTCAGTGATTCCATTATCTCGTACTCTACCCCTTCCAATTTCCCTTCGCTGTTTTTATAAATAAAGGGTTCGATATCATACCAAAGCGCTGTAACCGTCCCCTTTTTTTGGGCAAAAACCTGCTGCCAGCTATCGGCATTCCAGGCATCCTGCGCTTTCAAAGGAGTGGTCAGAAGAAGACCGGCTACACTGAGACTATATATAGGATATATGATACGTAGCAGAGTGGTCATACCTTTTCCAGGTTTGAGTAAAGATGTAACAGTTATTACAAAACCAGCCTTTCACTTAACGGATGAGGCATTTGACTTAACAGATAGGTACCCTGATTTTTGTAAAATTCTCTAGTACTAACTACTTTTAAACCAGCAACTTCTCCATTTGAGACATTATATCACCATTACCTTCTTCCTGCTGCTGATAGTTCCACTCCTGTCCGCACAGGAATATTTGTTTCGTCATCTTACCAATGCTGACGGGATGCTAAGCGATCTCAGGCTGGTGATGACCGAAGACAGGCTCGGGCGTCTTTGGATTGGGTCAGATGAAGGGATCAATGTATTTGACGGGTACCAGCTCTCAGGTTACAGTGTGCCGGGAAATTCCGGATTACTTAATAATAATGTACAACGTATTTATTGTGATAAACAAGGCACGATCTGGATTTATACACCATCGGGCATCCAGTATAAAAAAGAAAATACCAGCCGCTTTATCCCACTAGTGTCAGGAGGGGACACTATGAAGGGAGCACCTTTTTTTAGTTCAGGAGCTCCATTCTTTGGAGAAACTACCGGTGGTGACCTTATCATTATAAACCAGAACAATTGCTATCGTGTCAACCAGCAGCTGCAGGTAACAAAGCGGCCGGGTCTTGCCCATCTTTTTGAAAAATATAAAGGGCCTCTTTGTTTAGAAAAATTTAAAGGAGATCAATGGTTCATCGGTTTTGGGCGAAAACTGGTACTAGTAGATATTGAGCAGGGGCACGTCATCAATGAACTTCCTTTTATGAATACCTGGTGTGTCAGTTACGTATCGGATAGCACGGCCATGGCGGGAAGTTTTGTAAAAGATTCTCTCGTTATTATTAATACCCGCAACGGGCAGATGGAAAGTATTAACGATTGGCCTACCAGTGATGGAGAAAGAGTGGCAGGTTTTGCTGCTAGCATATATCCCATTGGCAATAATAAATATGCTATTGGCTGTCGTTTGTATGGTGTTTATATAGCCGATCTGACCACCAGAAAAATGCTGCACTTGACGCATGATCCTGCTGATCCTTCCACCATTAAAACCAATTATGTTCGTCGTCTTTTTATTACCCGCAATGGTACAATGTTTGTGCACGCCAGGGCTATTTCTTATACGCCCCTGCAAGCACCCCAGTTCCATACGGTAAAAAGTCTAATCAATAATAAGGGTGAGAAATTTGACGAAGGCTTTACTTCCTTCCGGCAGGATCAAAAAAATAATTTCTGGATCAGCACCAACGGCAATCTTTCCCTATGGAACCGCTTAACTGGTATCAGCAATTTTTATCCTTTTTATGACCTGCAAAGCGGACCTCAAAAAATCAAAACGGTACGGGCCGTCGTTATTGACAGTCTCGACCGTCCCTGGGTAGGAACCTTTGGCGGAGGTCTTGGGATGTTAAAGCCGGACGGACAGTACGAGCAGCATAAAAGACGGCCAGATGACCCAGAGCATACATTACCGAGCAACGATATTCACTTCATTGCCACCGATCCACAGCAAAATTTTATTATCTGTAGCAATTATGGGTTTGCCTTTTTTAAGCCGGTTTCCAAGACCATGCAAACCTATTACAATCACCCGGTACTTAAGTCCATAGCCAGGAAACATACCTTTTCTGCCATGGCCGACAAAGACAACAATTGGTGGTTAGGACAGGAAGACGGAATTTATTTTTACGATCGCAAAAATGAGCGTTTGCATAAAATTGAACAACCCAATGATATTATTGATAAACAAGTTCAAAGTTTTGCGACCGACAGCATGGGCAATGTGTATGCGGGTGGAAACAGTGGCTTGTATATTATTTCCAGGAACAAGTTGACCGTGCAAAAATGGCTGAATAAAAAAGACGGGCTTACCAGTAACACTGTCAACAGCCTGGTTTGTGACAAAACTGGGCTTATATGGATTATCGGCAACATTGGAACAGCCAGTTACAACCCAACAACAGGCCAGCTTCGGGTATTTGATGCGAATCACGGCCTGGAACAAACCAATCATCCTTTTGGTAGTGGCTATTTAGCTCCGGATGGGGAAATATTTATTGCCAGCTCAGAAGGATTCAATCATTTCTATCCCGAAAAAATAGAATACCGGGAGACCCCGATCAGCGTGTTTATTACCTCCCTGGAATTAAAAGATACGATCTTAAGCAGCCCAATACTAACTAAAGCATCCTTCAGTCATCGACAAAACAATTTCTCTTTCACCTACCTGGTGGTGGATTTTAAAATTGCCCCGGCTATTCAATACCGTTATAAACTCAGTGGATTTGATACCGCATATGTGTATGCAGGGAAGCAACGAACAGCCCGGTATACGAACCTGCCGGCAGGCACATATAGTTTTATGGTAGAGGCCTCTTCTAATGGCAAAGAATGGTTCGGATCAAGACAGTCCCTTTCCTTCATGATCAAAAAAGCGTGGTGGACCCAATGGTGGATTCGCCTGCTGTTACTGTCGGTGGTTGTTGCCGGGGTATATTACTATTACCGCAACCGGATCAACCAAATAAACAAACAAGCAAGAGTCCGGAGTGACTATGAGATAAAATTGAATGAACTGGAAAATAGTGCGCTTCGTACACAAATGAATCCGCATTTTATTTTTAATTCCTTAAATACGATAAACTCATTCATCAACAGCAATGAAAGAACGCAGGCCAACCAATATATCGGCAAGTTTTCCAGGCTGGTCCGATTGATACTGGATCATTCCCGCCAAAAAAAGATCCCATTAAAAGATGAACTGGAAGTAGCCGAATTGTATATGCAACTGGAACAGATCCGTTTCCAAAACCGTTTTGTATTTAAAATAACGATTAATGACATTGACCCGCAAATAACTGAGGTACCTCCGCTGATCATTCAGCCCTTCATAGAAAATGCTATTTTACACGGGTTGTTGCCATCAGAAAAAGAAGGCCTGTTAAAATTATCCATTCAAAAAACCGGCGACATGTTACATTGTGAGATCGAGGATAATGGTATCGGTCGCTTAGCTGCCAGGAAGATAAAGGAGAAATCGGGTTACCATCGGCAATCGCATGGGATGGAAATTACAATGAAAAGGATCGAACTGTTCAATAAGGAAAATGGCGTATTGAATGAGGTACAGATCACAGATCTTCAAGATTCCACCGGGGAAGTGACCGGGACAAGGGTAGAAATACGTCTCGCATTTGTTGAAACATTCTAAATCAATGGTTTAAATGATTCGTGGTAAGGTTAAAATTTCTTCAAAAACTAGCCCGAATTCTTAGCTCAAACTCCTATCTTTGCCGCCCCAAATCTGTGTTCGCAGATTCTTCCCGGCACATGGCCAGGATGTCCAATGGGATAAATCGAATTTTAAAACTTAAAAAGGTAAAATGAACAATTACGAACTGATGGTGATTTTTACTCCTGTTTTAAGTGATGATGAGTTTAAAGCTGAGCAAAAAAAATATGCGAAGCTGGCTACCGATGCAGGTGGTTCTATCATTGCTGAAAATCCATGGGGACTAAAATCATTGGCTTACCCGATCCAGAAAAAAACAACGGGATTGTATTGGGTGCTGGAGTACACAGCTGCTTCTGATTTTAATGAAAAGCTGAAGATCCAGTTACTGCGTGACGAGACTGTGCTCCGTCACCTTTGCACTAAACTCGATAAATACGCCGTCGAGTACAATGCTAAAAAGAAAAGTGGCGTTAAAACAGGAACCGAAAAATTAGCGGAGGTATAAATCATGGCAAAAAATGAAATTAAATACCTGACCGCTATAAAAAGCGATAAAAGGATAAAAAAATTCTGTCGTTTTAAAAAATACGGCATGCGCTACATCGATTATAAAGATGTAGAGTTCCTGAAAAAATTCCTGAATGAGCAGGGCAAACTATTGCCACGCCGCCTGTCAGGAAACAGTTTAAAATACCAGCGCAAAGTTTCTGATGCGGTGAAAAAAGCCCGCCAGATGGCATTGTTGCCGTATGTAACAGACCTTTTAAAATAACCTCACCCCTCACCCTAACCCTCTCGATCCTTCGGTAAGCGCAGGAAGAGAGGGAACAGTACCGTTCTGAAAGTAGTACTGGGCCGTGGGTAGGTGAACAAAAAGAATACAATGGAAGTCATTTTAATTCAAGACGTAGATAATCTTGGCGCAAAGAACGAAGTGGTAAAAGTAAAAAACGGCTATGGCCGTAATTACTTATTGCCACGTCAACTCGCTGTTGAAAATAGTCCCAGCAATAGAAAACAGCAGGCAGAAAGAACCAAGCAGATGAATAAGAAAGAAGAGAAAATGCTGGCCGAGATCAACAGTGTTATTGCAAAATTAAATGAAGCCCCGCTGAAATTAGGTGCTAAAACAGGCACAAGCGGGAAGATTTTTGGTACCGTAACTGCTTTACAATTAAGCCGTGCGATCCGTGAACAAAAAGGTTATGAAATTGACCGCAAGAAAATCACTCTTCCGGAAGAAGTAAAAGAAGTTGGTACTTACAAAGCTACTATCGATTTTGGTAATGGCAAGTCCACTGAAGTTGAGTTTGAAGTAGAGAGCGAATAGTGTTTTCTCAAAAAAAAATTATAGAAGTCCTTTCGAAAGATGGGACTTTTTTTGTGCCTCCCATTATCCAATATCGGGGGTTGTCTGAACTGTTTTTCACATTTAGCATTTGTATGGGCATCACCAGTCGGAAGATTCAAATGCACGCTACTGATTAAAAACCAAAGCCTTACGGTTCCAACAAGCATATTTATAGCCGTCCCTTGTAAAATTTTGGCCATATGTGGAAAAAAAAATCGTTATTTTGTCCTGCATTTGGTGCTCTTTCAGTTTCACAAGTCCTGAACGATTCGAAAACCGTAGAATGTTCATTGGTTACTGTTTACTGTTGACACTTTTATTTTTTTTAAAACCTCTCAAAATGAACATTTACGTAGGAAACCTCAGTTGGAACCTGAAAGACCAGGACCTGTCCAACCTTTTTGCTTCACATGGTGAAGTAGTGTCAGCTAAAATTGTAAACGACAAATTCACTAACCGCAGCAAAGGCTTTGGTTTTGTGGAAATGGCCAATGATGACCAGGCTCAGGCAGCAATTGCGGCTTTGAATGGTACTGAAGTTGACGGTCGCAACATTGTTGTTAACGAAAGTCGTCCCAAACCCGAAGGTGGTGGAGGCGGTGGCGGTGGCTTCAAGAAAAGAAGCTTTGGTAACGGCGGCGGTGGCGGCGGTTACAAAGGTGGTGGCGGCGGTGGCGGCGGCTACAAAGGTAAAAGTGGTGGCAGCGGCGGCGGCGGCGGTTACAACCGTGACCGTGGCGGCAGTGGTGGATACAATAACGATTATTAATCAATAAACGATATTCACGAAGCTTTATTAAGTCTGGTTCGAAAGAGCCGGACTTTTTTATGCCCTTCCAAGCACAATGGCCTCCCAATGGTACTGTTGAGGGATAAAAAAAAGTGCTCCCCAAGTAACCATACAAGGGTTTTGCCAGGAGCATTACTTTCGTCGAAACTATTATACAACAAAATGGTGATGCCGCAATTTACATCACGGCATCACCAACAAAACCTGGTTCTAATTTTTTATTGTACTACCCTCACCACTCCAGCTCCATGATAGGAATGATACTCTCCATTATACATGGCATCCGCACTAACGGGACCCATTTTATAATTGCCGGGTGACACCGCACGGACCGCATAATAATAGGTTTGTTTATTGTTATTAGCATCCACAAAGAAATGGATCCGGTCATCCCTTACATCCAATGCGGTTGGTGTCATCCCATCTTTTATCCAGTCCATACCAGGTATCTCTTTTGTTCTTGGGTTCTCAATTTCAAAACCGGCTGGTAACAAGTCAGTGATAACCACATTCTCGATCGGTGTATTGAAAGAACGTTCCAGCGTGATGCCAATAATGACCAGGTCATTCTGTTTAAAGGTGTTTGTCGTGATCGATTTACCAGTTCTGTCGTAGAATCGTCTTCTCACTTTCAGGTAACTGTCTTCTTCTTTGTAGGCACCGCTGGCACTGATACCTTCGGCCTGCCAGAAATAATAAAGGCGGCCGCTACCTTTTGTGACGATCTCAACGTTAGTTCCGTTTAATGCTTTCATATCACCAGTCCATTGTCCACCATCCACTTTGGCAATAACTTTACCATTTACTTTTATTTCAGCTGTTGCGGTGGAATTGTTTGCAGCTCTTGCATGTTTACCTAAGGCCAGGAATGCAAAGGCTCTTTCCTGGGTGCTAAGCCATTTCCTGTTTTTTAGTTTATCAGCTACATGTTTTACCATCGTTCCAATCTGTGCATTACCCGGATCAACATCGATCAATGCATTCAAAGCAATAGCTTCATCCCGTACATCAGAATAATAACTGCCACCTGTCTGTGGGACCGACTCCTCGCCGCTAAAAGATGCGGGTAGCAAAGCGGTAAATGATTTCCTGTCGCCCGCTGTTGCATAGGCCGCAGCCAATAGATAACGGCTATCCAATGCCAGGATGGCGGTATTGGCCTTGTAATAATTCATCGCCGGTACATTCGTCCGGCCGGCCAACGCCAGCACATATAAACCATATGCCACTTCTTTTGGTGCAATCTTTTTGTTCTGATCACGGTTATAGTAATAGGTAATGGTCTCTTTATTCTTTAACCGGTTGTTGATATAGTTCAGCATAGTTTCCAACAAACTATTGTCCACATCAAACCCTGCTTTCTTTGCTTCCAGTAAAAAATGTGCAGCATAGATGGTCGTCCACCAATCTTCTTTCCCTTCTCCATCCCACAATGTAACCGCACCACTATACAACTGGCGCATTTTTATTTTGCGAATAGCTTCGATGATATTGGTGTTGGCATTCGCTTTATTCTGCTGTTTATTCAGCTGCATCAGATCAGACAGATCTCCATAATAGATTTGCGGGAAGGCGGCTGATACCGTCTGCTCGGTACAACCATAGGGATACTGCACCAGGTATCTTAATTGTTCACCTAATTCCAGTGCAGGAGAACGACTCACCACCAAACTATAATTTGTGCTGCCCGGCATAAAATCACTTACTGCAATATCTATTTTTTGGGAGCTTCCCCCTGTAATGGAACCGCTGCCTGTTACTTTCTGCAAGGTGGAAGGTGGACGAACTGCGATCTCTGTTGCATCTGTAAACTTCTCTCCCATCCCATTCACCGTTACGATCACTTTACCAATACTGATTGTAGGATCGGCTACCACTCTAAATGTAGCCCTTCCTTCGCTTTTTGCTGCAAGACTTACCGATTGGCTATTACCCCCCACAACTTTCATAGGCCCTTCCACTGAAATAATAGCCGTTACGGACGCTGACTTATCAGTAGTATTTGTCAGTGTCACCGGTACATTCACCGTATCGCCGGGACTTAAAAATCGCGGTAAAGCAGTGCTTACTACGATGGGGTCAGCAACTGTCATCGTCTTATCACCTGCTCCGAAGCTATTGCCCTTATAAGAAACAGCCATTAATCTCAATTCTCCGCTGAACTGTGGGACTTCAAACTCAAATTCGGCCACACCACTCCCGTTGGCTTTTTTGATACCGCCCCAATAACTGACGACTTTTATTCTTTTGGCAGGCATTGGATTATTTCTTTTAGTTGCACTAAATTCACCAGCACCATCACCACCTGTACTGCTCAGCCTGGCCCTTACTTCAGCAAATAACAACGGATACAGATCAAAAGCTGTAACCTGCAATGCTTTCTTCTGATAAAAATAACTGTAGGGATCCGGTGTTTTAAAATCACTTACCTGCAACACACCATTATCAACGGCAGCTAAGGTAACTAAGCTACCCGGAGCTGCCTTCACGGTTACTTTCTGGTGTGTTTTGGAACGAACATTCTTTTGGGCCACTACCTCCACATTGATCTTCCGGCTTTTTTCTTCCACCGTAACATTCTTGAATCCATGGGCAACGGTCAAAGGAATATCTGACACTTCATGTGGTTTTATCAGGGTAGCTGTTATATAAACATTGGGGACATGATCACCGGTCATTTTCAAATCAACACTGGCGGTCCGGTTACTGACATCCACATACTGGTGAGAAACCACATGATCTGTTTCCATGGTCACCAGCATCTTACCACTGAAAGGAGTTTTAAACAACGCCTTTACATTCTCCCCGGTTTCATAAGATTTTTTATCTATCTCAATCTCTATATTACCTTCCTTGCTAACTTCAAAAGAACTATTGTTGGCTCCCCAGCTGCCATAGCTGTAAAAACTACGACTAACATAATTGTTTGCACCTGGATGATACACTTTTACTTCATAATCACCAGGACTTCTTGGCACAAAAGTAAAAACGGTATTATTGCCAACTGTGATCTGTTGTTCGATCATCAGTTTATCCTCTTTCTGTGATTCATATCGAAAATAGCTCCCGCTCTTTGTGAGCACTGTCCGGTATTCATGTTTAATTACTTCAACCCGCGCTGTCGCACTGGCAGGATTACCATCTTTGTTAACGGCTACCAGCCCAAGCTTGAGCGGTTGATTTAGCGGGAAGTAATAAAACCAGTCTTGTTTGATACCAAAAAAAACATCCTGTGTAAAAACATCAACCGTCGTAGCCCGGCTTACCGGTCTCCCGGTTTCATCAAATACCGTGGTGTAGAAACTTGTTTGTAAAGCCCCCATGTTTGCATAAGTGACCGGCACGGCATAGTCAATAATAGCATTACCCGTTGCATCGGTGCTTCCTTCCCTGACTTCTTTATCAAAAAAAGTATTTTGATTAGCGAGACCAAAATTATAGCCATCAAATTTTTCAGATGAAAAATATTTCTGCTTTACCTGTATCTCTGTTTCATAATTACGATTGGCAGCAGGTGGGCCAAAAAAGTTCATCGCATTAATAGAAAGTTTTGCAGCATCTCCTGAACGTAAAAATGTCTTATCCAATTTTACATTCACCCTGATGCGATCGGGTACAAATTCTTCGACGGAGAAATTTTTAGCCGCGAGTAATATATCGGTAGAAGTGTAAACTTCCAGCGTATAGCTGCCGGTAATGGCAGCTGATGCAATATCAATACTTCCTTCTACCGAACCCTCTTCATTCAGACTCTTTCGGAATGATTTCAATTCTTTACCATTTGGCATCAAAAATTTCATCTTCAGCGGCACATCACCAGGGTTCTTCCACTGAGCATCCCGCAGAATAACTGAGAAATTGATTTTCTCACCCGGACGGTACACATCTCTTTCCGCATATACAAATGCATCAAAGCCTGAGGCATTATTTCTTTTCCCCGCCACATCAAATCTTGAAGTATTTACTCTTGTATTATTAAAAGGGAGGTAGTTAAAATCATCAGCAGTCTTGGCAATGATCATCGCTGGTTTAAACCCACTAAAATCTTTTTTGCTATATACAATCTCAGCTACACCCTCTTTATTAGTCGCCCCTGTCCCGATCAATTGATTGTTGGTAGAATAAACGGATACATTCACGCCAGTCACCGGCTCAGCAGATTTAATGGAATTTGTAAATACATATATTTTATCCTGGCCTTCTTTGGCAATCAATCCCAGGTCAGACAGCGATATGTACCGACTGTCCTTGACCCAATAATCTTCAGAAGAACGAATGACGATATGATACACCCCTTTGAAGTCGGGAAGCCTGTCTTCAAACTGGGAGAAATTCAATACCCGACCGACGCCGCTTTTTGGCAATGAACGGGTATCAATTTCCTTTTCATAGATAACGTCTCCCAGCATAGCGTCACCCCCACCGTATTCGTCAGAATAATAATCGCTCTCATAGTCATTATAACTGGCGTAATCAGCACCGTTCCTGGTTTCCTGCGGGTAATAGCCATACCGTTGTGCTGGTAACAGGTTGTTCTCGTAGATCTTTGATATAATCAGTTTCACTTTCGGCACATTGATGATCTGCACCTCTATATTCTTTCCCCCTTTTTTCGAAAGATAAACCGCTTTGGAGTTGGTAAAATTGATACCAGCTTCCAGTTCGCCAAAAGCGATGCCATTGTTGTAGTCCTCTCTCATCACACCACCAAGCTTTCCACGAAGGCCTTTTACAATTGTCAGGGCATAACTTTTGTCAACATCAAATTTGTCGCTGCGAAGGGTAAAGCCATAATCGTTCGCCTCCACCCTGTAAGTAGGATCGGGATCAAGTTTTAAAAATGATCTAATGCTCTCACCTGTTAATTGCTGGCTGGTGGTAACTCTTACCACGCCATCAGTGCCATCATGTTCCGATTCCACATTCTGAATGGTCAATACATAGGGCGAAGAAATGGTCATTGAACTGTTGATAGTTTCTACGGTAGCTGTATTGCCTCTTTCAGGTTTCAAGCCTTTTTCAACAATGATCTTCGCGTCCAGGTCTTTATCTTCTGCTTTCACACCATTGATACGCAACGATATTTTATTGTCCGGTGAAACAGTAATCATATTGAAATCCGCTTTCTTTCCTTCCACTTCTACTTTTAGTTTATTTCTCAGATCACCAGGATCGACCCTGTAGTTGAAAAAAAGATCAACCTGTGGTATGGCCGAAGTGCTGCTTTCACCCATCCAGATTACCTGGGAATTATCAAGCGTCAGATCAGGTGTGTGAAAACTGATCTTATCACCATTCTTTACTGAATTGTATTTGCTGAATTTCAATACCGTACTCTTGATCTTTGCCTTATAACTAGTGGCAGGAGTCAATGGCTGTGATGGAGAAAAAACAAGTTCATCAGGACTTTCCCAGCGGAATTTGCCGGGTATTTTTGGTTCAAAAGAAATGTAATCAGTCGAATCCCAGGCATTGAGCATCGAATCCTTAGCCAGTGAACTGCTGAAACGAAAAACCAGGTTGCTGAGCAGTGGTACTTCTCCTTTGGCGTTGGTAAAAGAAAGTGTTATAGCATTGTTTTTACAGGCAGACAAAAAAATAGCCCCTGCTGCTATCAGCGGAACTAAATAAGTTTTGATACGCATAGATGTGTAGGTTAAGTGGTCAGTTATAAATGAGAAGTTAAAGAAGATTGATTTGAATAAGAAATTTAGCTGTACATTTCTATCTTGCCTGCGTGTATCGGTTGCACACGAACTTTGTCCGCCGGAAGCAGGAAATTACAGAAGATAGCAGGAGAATCAGCTAAGGAGGAATATCCCGGGTGGGGCGGGATGAGTCGGTGGTGTCCATACAGGAACAAACGAATTTGATATGAAAGATACAGTACATACGATGGTAGTTGCAAGTTCTGGAATATAAATATTTGTTAAGTGGCTAAAAGACCTGGTTCAACTATTATTTTTTTGCATCAATACAGATGCCAGCTACCAACCTTTTACACGAATGAAAAAGCTTAAATTCAGGTTAACGAAAAAAAGTGCGTTGCGTTTTTTTAAGCGCTTTGGCATTGGCCTGCTTGGGTCAATTGTTTTGTTTTTCCTCCTAAACTGGATTTTTCCACTACCTGATAAGATCGAGTATTCCACCATCATAACAGATAATAAAGGAGAGGTAGTAAACGCTTATCTCACAAAAGATCAGAAGTGGCGGATGAAGACAGAACTGGATGAAATTTCTCCTATACTTCAGAAAACTATTATAGCCAAAGAGGATAAACACTTTTACTCTCATCCGGGTGTCAACCCGTTCGCGGTGACAAGAGCTTTTTTTAATAACCTGTTTAAAATGCGGCGTACCTCCGGTGCCAGTACAGTCACAATGCAGGTAGCTAAAGCCCTCGAACCCGGGAAAAGGAATATCTGGAGCAAGTTGCGGGAAATGTTCAGGGCTTTACAACTGGAACTGAAGTACAGCAAAAAAGAGATCCTGCAGATGTACCTTAATCTTGTTCCGTATGGCGGGAATATTGAAGGAGTAAAAGCTGCTTCCCTGTTATATTTTAAAAAAAATCCAGACCACCTATCATTGGCGGAGATAATGGCATTAAGTATAATACCTAACCGTCCCACTTCATTAGTGATAGGAAAAAACAATGACCTGATCATTAAAGAAAGAAACAAATGGCTAAATAAATTTGCCCGAGAAAAAGTATTTACTGTCAAGGAAATTGAAGACGCACTGGCGGAACCTTTGAATGCAACCAGGGGAACTGTACCGCATTATTTACCACACCTATCCTACAAGTTAAAAAAATCCCGGAAAGGGGATCGGCATGGTGATAACATAAAGACCCATATCGACCTGAATACACAGTTAAGGACTGAAAAACTGGTGGAGGACTATACAAGAACCCAACGGTTGCGAAATATTAAAAACGCGGCCGTTGTAATCATTGATAACAAAACACATAAGATCATCACCTATGTCGGTTCGTCCAATTTTTACGACACGACAGACGGTGGACAGGTAAATGGTGCCAATGCGGTACGCCAGCCAGGTAGTACGTTAAAGCCATTGCTATTTGCCATGTGCTTTGACGAAGGTTTATTGACTCCAAAAACAGTGATGACCGATGTGGCGGTAAACTACCAGGGATATGCCCCGGAAAATTATGATGAAAAATTCAATGGCTATGTCACTGTCGAAAAAGCACTGGAACATTCATTAAATATTCCTGCAGTAAAAGGACTGAAGATGTTGGGTCATGAAAAATTGATTCAGAAATTGTCCAACTGCAATTTTTCACAGATACAAAAAGACAGGCAAAAACTAGGTTTATCGTTGATACTCGGTGGGTGTGGTACCACACTCGAAGAACTAACCGGTTTATTCTCTTCTTTCGCCAATGACGGAGTATATATCGCACCTTCTTTCACCCAAGACGATACGATTCACAATAGGGTCTCGGTGATCAGCCCTGCGGCCAACTATATGATTAACGAGATACTATCTAAGATCAACCGGCCGGACTTTCCGCTTAACTGGACAGCAACGGAACGGATGCCAAAGATCGCCTGGAAAACCGGCACCAGCTATGGCAGGAAGGATGCCTGGAGCATTGGTTACAATAAAAAGTATACCGTTGGTGTCTGGACCGGTAACTTTTCAGGTGTTGGTGCTGCTGATCTAAGTGGTTCCAATATCGCGACACCCTTATTATTTAAGATCTTTAATACGATCGATTATGACAGCGATGAAGAATGGTTTGTACAACCCAAAGATTGCGATATACGGCAGGTTTGCAATGAAACAGGGTTGCTTCCTTCAGCTCATTGTACAAGCCTGGTCACTGATTATTTTATTCCCTTGATTTCATCTACCAATACTTGTAGCAACTGGCAGGAAGTAATGACCAGTCCCAATGAGAAAATATCATACTGTAAGAATTGTGCGCCGGAAACCGGCTATAAAAAGAAATGGCATAAAATAGTAGAACCGGATATGCAGGCATGGTTTGAGGAGAACAGGATCGCCTACCAGAAGATGCCCCTGCATAATCCCAATTGCGAACTGATATTTAAAGGTGCCGCTCCTTCCATTACATCTCCCGTCAATGGCACGGAGTATTTGATCAATAAAAAGGACAGGGAGCCCTTACAACTGATCTGTAAGACGGCTAATGATGTCAGCAAGGTCTATTGGTACATCAATAATAAATTCTACAAAAGCAGCAATGCAGGCGAAAAACAATTTTTTATTCCTGAAGAAGGGCCGGTAAAAATCTCATGTACCGATGACAAAGGTAGAAACCGTGACATCAAGATCACAGTGACGTATGTGAACTTATAGTCTTTTAACACTTAACTTTTCTTGGAAGCATTCCTTTCTTAAAATAAGTATAGGAAAACTACAAAGTCGTGAATACTCCTTCGCTGTAGTGTTTGCGGGTCTTACAATCAGCACCCTTGCATTAAATGATGGGAGGAGCGCCTTGACAGGTGCCGGTATTACAATCTCAATTCTGTCATACATCAACTCTGTCTTCGTTTTATCCTCCGGCTGAGTTAGTCAACTCTTTTTACGCTGGATGCACCGCTAGCTTTTCCCGTATGGCTGGCAATCCCCCTATACCGTATATCTGAAGCTCCACTGGCGTTTGCGTCCAGACTAACGCTGGCAAAGACTTCCGCATTACTGGCGCCAGACATTTCAACATGTGCCCTTTCAGATAAAAGACCAAAACATTTCGCACCGGAGGCACCCGACCCATGCAGGGTAATTTCTTTGGTTGCCCCGTTCAATATAACGTTGCTTGCACCAGTCATATCTGCTGAAATGACGGGGGCTTTTAATTCCAATCTTGCATCACTGGCACCGGTGACTACAATGTCAATCCTGTCTGTAGCAGTAATAATAGTTTCTCCGATGATACTACAGGCTCCCGAAGCTTCCAGTTTATTGAATACAGGTGAAGAAACATACACTTTTATTTCCTTGCTTCCTGAAAGATTAACACCATCCTTTGGTTCAATGATCAGCCTGTCGCCAGCAGTTGTTGTAATAATATATTCCATCAGGTTGTCATCTGCTACAACTCTCACACTGGTGGTAGCATCCTGTTTTACATACAGGTCGATATTACCGTTTACATCCACACTACTGAATGTGGCGGTAGCACGGGTTTCTGTTTTAATAGAACCGTTACCCTTTATCCTGTCCTGACCCAAGTGACAGGACATGATTATTACCGGGATAAAAAAAATAAATGCAAAAAAACGTTTCATGTTATTTTGGTTTTGTGGTGTTAAAATTAGGGTCAAATTGCCCAGACTTTACAGAATCTTTGACGCTTTAGGTTGTTATTTGGTTACACCTAAAGCAGTATCTAAACAATCCTATCAAACCCTCCATAGGAGCGCATTTCAAACATCAAACGGCAAAGCTCGGACAGTTTTTTTATCTTCGCCACTATACGACTACAACCGCCAGCATTATGGCGGATAAAGCTCAAATAATAGATTATACAAAATTACATGACCGAAAAAATCCTGATCCTAGATTTTGGCTCTCAATATACACAGCTGATCGCACGTGCGGTTAGGGAAGCTAATGTATACTGCGAAATAATCCCTTATTATAAGGATTTCAAATTTGAGCCAGGGTTAAAGGGTATCATCCTTTCCGGTTCACCTTTTTCCGTGAATGAAGAAAAAGCCCCGGATGTAAATGTCCAGGAATTGATTGCCAAAGTACCGGTGCTGGGTGTTTGTTACGGCGCGCAATTAACTGCTAAACGGTTTGGGGGCCGGGTAGAAAAAAGTAATAAAAGGGAGTATGGCCGTGCTATTCTCCAGACACAAAAAGAAGATGTGCTCTTTAAAAATATCGCTTCCGCCTCCCAGGTATGGATGAGTCATGCTGACACGATATTGGAGATGCCTGATGGTTTCGAGTTACTCGCAACTACTGAAAGTATTCCGATCGCTGCGTTTAGGAAGTCAGAAGTCAGAGCTCAGAAGTCAGTAAATACAAACAACCATTCCAACCTCATACCTCAGTCTTCAGATTTTCCTCTCTATGGTGTGCAATTTCATCCGGAAGTATATCATTCAAAAGAAGGAAAAAAGATCTTGTTTAATTTCTTAGTGAATATTTGCGGTTGCTCCCAGGACTGGACACCAGCACATTTCATTACCGACACTGTAGAGGCTGTAAAAAAACAGATTGGTGACCGCAAGGTTATTATGGCGCTTAGTGGTGGCGTTGATTCCACTGTCGCCGCTACGCTAATCCACAAAGCTATTGGAGCTAATTTGTATGGGATTTTCGTAGATAATGGTGTATTACGAAAACATGAATTTGAAAATGTACTGGCAACCTATGCAAAGCTCGGTCTGAATGTGACAGGGATTGATGCTAAGCAGCGTTTTTATAACGGTCTCGCCGGGAAAACTGATCCGGAAGCGAAACGAAAAGTAATAGGCAGTTTATTCATTGACATATTCCAGGAAGAATCTAAAAAAATTGATGGCGTTAGCTTACTGGGACAAGGAACTATTTATCCTGATGTAATTGAGAGTATCTCCGTACATGGTCCTTCCGTTACCATCAAATCTCATCATAATGTAGGTGGTCTGCCTGAGCACCTGCATCTTGAACTGGTGGAACCCCTCCGGTCTTTGTTCAAAGACGAAGTAAGGAAAGTAGGAAGAGAACTGGGGATTCCCTCAGAAATGGTGGATCGTCACCCTTTCCCGGGGCCTGGTCTGGCCATCCGCATTTTAGGAGAAATTACAGAAGAAAAGGTACAATTGTTGCAGGAAGCAGACTACTTATACGTGAAAGCACTTAAGGATAACAATTTATATGCAACGGTTTGGCAGGCTGGCGCTATCTTACTTCCGGTAAAAAGTGTGGGAGTAATGGGGGATGAAAGAACCTATGAGTTTACTGTCGCATTGAGAGCAGTAACGAGTGTAGACGGGATGACGGCTGATTGGGCGCATTTACCTTATGAATTTTTAGCGAATATTTCCAGCGAGATCATTAATAATGTTAGAGGTATTAACCGGGTGGTGTATGATATCAGCAGCAAACCACCGGCGACGATAGAGTGGGAATAGATGAATCGATAGTCAGGAGTGGGGAGTCAATAGTTTACTAAAGCAGCGAATCGCATTTAGATATGAAAAAGAATATTTTAGTTTTTCTGGCTTTTGTTTGGACCTTTCATTATTCTTATGGGCAAGACAACGGGGGTAAGCACAAGATCGCCATTTTTGCACCGTTGTACCTTGACTCAGCATTTGATTTTGTAAATGAATACCGGTATGCCAAAAATGTATTTCCCAAATTTATTAATCCCGGTTTGGAGTTCTATGAAGGCGCCCAACTGGCATTGGATTCGTTGAATAAAGAAAAAGTAGACCTCGAGGTATTTATCTATGATACAAAGTCGGCCAAAGAAACACTCGCACAACAACTCACTAGAACAGAAACGGATGGAGTCGAATTGATCATTGCCTATTGCAGCAGTAATGAAATAAAGGCTTTTGCCGACGCTGGGTTGAAGAATAACATACCCGTAATCAATGCTAATCTCCCCAATGAGGGTGGTACTTCCTCTAATCCTTTCTTCGTGGTACTGAATCCTACACTCAGAACGCAATGCGAAGGTATTTATAAGTATATACAAAAATATTATGCCCTGAACCCCATTGTGATCTTCCGGAAAAAAGGACAGCTGGAAGAACGTATCAAAACCTATTTTGATGAATTTGGAAAAAATACCATGGCTTTACCTTTACAATTGAAATATGTTGAGTTAACAGATAGTTTCACCATGAATCATCTCCAGCCGCATCTTGATACCAGCCAGCAAACGCTGTGCATTGCCGGCAGCCTTGATGAAAGCTTTGGGAAGCGGCTGACACAGCTGTTAGGAACACTTAAAAAACAAAAATATTTTTCAACAGTAATGGGTATGCCCACCTGGGATGGTATTGACTTTAGTAAACCGGAATACAAAGGGGTCGAAATTATTTACAGCACTCCCTTTTATAATACTAAAATAGATAAGGTAAGTCAAAGCATTAACAGCCGCTTTAACAGCGTCATGTATGCCCGGCCCAGTGATATGGTGTTCCGTGGCTATGAAGTAGCCTGGAAATATGCAAAACTCTTGCAGGAATATGGTAAAGATATTGCTTCTAACCTGGCCAATAAACAAGTTAAAGTATTCACTGACTTTGATATACAACCTGTTTTAAGTAAGCAGAATGTGACGCTGGATTATTTTGAAAACAAAAAGTTATATTTCCTCAAATGGCAGGATGGAGTGCGGAAAGGATTGTTCTAAAGACTTCTTCTTTTTGAATCTATTTGGGGCATACTATTTTCATTCCATTTTACCGTATGCCATTAATCGAGTTTACAGAAAGCGGGTTGTATTGTCCAGCAGGTCAATTTTATATTGACCCCTGGAAACCAGTACCAAAAGCCATTATTACTCACGCCCATAGCGACCATGCTCGCTGGGGTAGCGATCATTATCTCTGTCATAGTCACACCTTACCGGTATTAAAACTTCGTCTCGGTAATATCCAGGCGGCCAGTGTAAAGTGGAATGAACCTATTACACAAAATGGGGTAAGAATCTCCCTGCACCCAGCCGGTCATATAATTGGCTCTTCCCAAATAAGAATTGAATACAAAGGTGAGGTATGGGTGGTAAGCGGAGATTATAAAACAGAAGATGATGGTATCAGCGGTGTATTTGAACCACTGCCCTGCCATACTTTTATTACAGAATCAACTTTCGGATTACCGATATATAACTGGAAGAAACAAGCTACAATTTTTACAGACATCCAACATTGGATCAGTCGTAACCAGGCAGATGGCAAAACATCTGTGATCACTGCGTATAGTTTGGGAAAAGCACAACGGGTTTTACAAGGTGTAGCTGCAATCACCAATAACATTTATGTTCATGGTGCCGTCTGGAATATCCACCAGGCACTGCTAGGAGCTGGGTTTAATCTGCCTGCAGTAAAACGTGTAACACCGGATATGCAAAAAGAACAATTTAAGAATGCTGTCATTATTGCACCACCCAGCGCTGACTCATCACCATGGATGAAACGATTTACACCTTACAGTGTTGGTATATGCAGCGGTTGGATGCAAGTACGGGGGAATGTTCGTCGGAGAAATGCAGACGCGGGATTTGCATTGAGTGATCATGCCGATTGGAATGGTTTACTGGCAGCTGTAAAAGCGACGGGCGCCACAAAAGTTTATGTCACCCATGGTTTTCAATCAGTTTTTAGCCGTTATTTAACCGAAATAGGCATTGAAGCCGCTGAAGTAAAAACAGAGTATGGCACAGAGGACGATGAAAAAATACCGGAAATTGAAGCCCCTCTGTTAACGGATACAAAAAGTAACCAAGAATGAAGGCGTTTGCCGAATTAATAACAGAGCTGGGTACCAGCACAAAAACCACCGCCAAGCTGGAGCTTTTGACTCATTACTTCGCGACAGCTGATGCGAAAGACAGCGTTTGGGTAATTGCACTTTTCAGCGGGCGAAGACCTAAAAGAATTGTCAGTTCTTCGTTTTTAAAATTGTGGTGCCGCGAAATAACAAAATTGCCCGAATGGTTGTTTGAGGAATCTTATCACACAGTTGGAGACCTGGCAGAGAGTATTGCATTGATGTTACCTGAAAGTAAGGAAGAAAATGAAGAGGCTCATTCATTGGCCTGGTTGATCAACCAGCTAATAGGCCTGGAAAAAAAGAAAGAAGATGAAAAAAAACAATTTATTGTCACCCATTGGATGCGGATGAATAAAGATGAACGGTTTGTTTTTAATAAACTATTGACAGGGAATTTCAGAATTGGCGTCTCGCAAAAAATGATCGTGAATGCATTGGCACAAACCGTACAATTAGAACCAAACATAATAGCCCACCGTATTAGTGGCAACTGGAATCCATCTCTTGTATTATTTGCCGACCTGCTTAGCAATACGGGAGACTCTATTGATTATTCCAAACCTTACCCATTCTACCTTGCTTATGCACTGGATGGACCGGTCGATCAACTGGGAAGAGAAGAAGAGTGGCAGGCTGAATGGAAATGGGATGGAATTCGCGGACAACTGATAAAAAGGAATGATGAGATTTTTGTATGGAGCCGTGGTGAAGAACTCATGACAGACAGATTTCCAGAGTACCATACACTAGCTTCAGCGTTACCAAATGGTATTGTGCTGGATGGTGAAATTATTCCGTGTAGTAATGGCAAACCACTTCCATTTGCTTTATTACAATCTCGTATTGGCAGAAAAAATGTCACTAAAAAAAATATGGAGGAAGTACCCATTTCTTTTTTTGCGTATGATATCCTGGAGTATGAAGGTCAGGATTTGCGGGAAAGCCCTTTATCAATGAGAAGAAAATTACTGGAAAATATCGTCATACAAGTTAAACATTCCACTATTTTGATCTCGCCGGTTATTGATTTCTCTTCCTGGGATAAATTAACAGAACTAAGAGGCCAGTCAAGGGAGTATGGTGCTGAAGGTTTCATGTTGAAACGTAAATCTTCCACGTACCAGGTAGGTAGAAAAGTAGGTGATTGGTGGAAATGGAAAATTGACCCGCTTACCATTGATGCCGTGATGATCTATGCACAGAAAGGTCATGGCAGAAGAAGCAATTTATATACCGACTATACGTTTGCTGTGAAAGATGGAGATAAATTAGTAAGCTTTGCAAAAGCCTATTCAGGCCTTTCTGATAAAGAGTTTGCCCAGGTTGATCATTTTGTAAAAAACAATTCATTGGAAAAATTCGGACCCGTAAGAACAGTCAAACCTGAACTGGTGTTTGAAATTGCCTTCGAAGGTATCGCCGCCAGTAATCGTCACAAGTCGGGTGTAGCATTACGCTTTCCCCGTATTAAGCGCTGGAGAAAGGATAAAAAGGCAGATGAAATAAATACATTAGAAGATTTGAAAAAAATGCTGGAGGCTTACGGGAAATGAAAGTCCAACTAACCAAAGGATTCGGGATAGTTAAAGCATGGCTTACCACGAAAGGGCGGCAACCTTTTTTATTTCAGCAACAAACCTGGCAACATATTGCCAATGATGAAAGTGGATTGGTGAACGCCCCAACCGGGTGCGGGAAAACCTTCTCTGTGTTCCTGGGTGCTGTCATTGATTTTATCAATCAATATCCGGATGATCATACGACCTGGAAGAATAACGGTTTGCAATTATTATGGATCACTCCACTCCGTGCTTTGGCAAAAGATATTGGCCGGGCTATGGAAGAAGTGATTGGAGAACTGGAAATAAGCTGGAAAGTAGGTATTAGAAATGGGGATACTGCTATGAGTGAAAGAGCCAAACAGAAAAAACAGATGCCGGAAGTACTGATCATTACTCCTGAAAGTCTGCATTTGTTATTAGCTCAAAAAGGTTATCCGGAAATTTTCAGGTCCCTAAGGATCATCGCTGTGGATGAATGGCATGAATTGCTAGGAAGTAAAAGAGGGGTCCAGGTGGAACTGGCTATTTCAAGAATAGTGAATATATCAAAGACGATCGTTTGGGGCATCTCTGCCACTATCGGCAACCTGGAGGAAGCAAAAGAAGTGTTACTGGCACCGCTTTCCTCCAGGAGTAGAGCAGGAGTAAGGTGGTAAAAGCTGAACTGCAAAAGCAAATAGAAATTGAATCGATCATCCCGGATGAAATAGAAAAATATCCCTGGGCGGGTCATCTAGGGATCAAACTGGCCCATAAACTTATCCCTATTATCCGCGAAAGTAAAACGACACTTATTTTTATTAATACAAGGGGGATGAGTGAGACCTGGTATCAGAAACTACTGGATGTCTATCCTGAAATCGCGGGTTCCATTGCCTTGCATCATGGTTCTATCGATATGGAATTACGGTCATGGATAGAAGAAAATCTTCATACAGGAAATCTCAAAGCCGTGGTATGTACGTCCAGCCTTGACCTGGGTGTTGATTTTCGGCCGGTTGAAACAGTTGTACAGGTTGGGTCACCCAAAGGGGTTGCAAGGTTTTTGCAAAGAGCCGGTAGAAGCGGCCATAGTCCTGATGCAGTCAGTAAGATCTATTTTTTACCGACTCATTCTCTCGAACTGATAGAGGCTGCCGCCCTTAAATCGGCCATGCAAGAAAACCTGATCGAAAGCCGAATGCCTATGATGCTTTGTTATGATGTATTGCTTCAATATCTCAACACGATCGCTATCTCTGATGGATTTTTACCGGAGGACACCTATAAAGAGATCATTTCAACTTACAGCTACCGGGATATGGGCACCGAGGAATGGAGACAGATCCTGCATTTTATTACAGAAGGTGGCGACGCTATGCACCAGTATGATGAGTTCAAAAAAGTGGAAATTGAAGATGGAGTCTATAAAATAAAAAGCCGTAGGGTAGCTATGCGTCATCGTATGCATATCGGTACGATTGTAAGTGCCGCTATGATGAAAGTAAAGTTTATATCGGGGGGCTATATTGGGGTCATCGAAGAATATTTTATTTCAAGACTTGATCCGGGTGATGTTTTTACACTGGCTGGCAGAAATCTTGAATTTGTAATGATCAAAGACATGACGGCACTGGTCAGGAAATCAAATTCAAAAAAATCGATCATACCCAGTTGGGACGGCGGAAGAATGCCACTGAGCGCCAATTTGGGAAAAAAGTTGAGAGAAACGTTGGACAATTCGGGAGTGGGCCCTCAGTACGCTGTGAAGAATCGGGAGTCGGGAGAACCAGAGCTTGAAGTTTTACGGCCACTTTTTGAATTGCAAGAGCGAATTTCTCATGTTCCAAAGCAAAATGAATTGTTGATCGAGCAGATCGAAACCAAAGACGGGTTTCATCTTTTTGTTTACCCCTTTGAAGGAAGATTGGTTCATGAAGCCATGGCAGCAATACTGGCATACAGGATCAGCCGGATAAGACCGATTACCTTTTCTTTTGCCATGAATGATTACGGGTTTGAATTATTGAGTGATCAGCCCATCCCGGTGGACGATACAAATGTTTACGAATTATTTTCGCCTGAAGACCTGTTAAATGATATTCAGCGGAGTGTCAACAGCACGGAAATGGCTAAACGAAAATTTCGGGATGTGGCCGTTATTGGCGGTCTGATTTTCCAGGGAATGCCTGGAGAAAAAAAGAAAGCAAGACATCTTCAATCATCGGCATCATTACTTTTTAATGTATTCAGAGAATATGACCCCAATAACCTGTTGTTAAGGCAATCGTACCAAGAAGTACTGGACCAGCAAATGGAAGAAGTGCGGCTGCGGGATATGCTGGAAAGGATACAGCAATCAAAGATCATCCTCCAATTTCCACAACAACTTACCCCCTTCTGCTTCCCCATCAAAGTAGATAGTATGCGGGAGGATCTGTCATCTGAAAAACTCGAAGACAGGGTAAAAAAAATGCAACAACAATTGGAGAATTAGCCAGATCCGGTTCTTACCTTGTGCAATAATTGTTCAATACGCATGCAAAATCCAGTTCCCCATATCATCCGCAATAATACTTTCTGGGTATCACCTGAGCGGTGTTTATTTTGGGAAGAGCAGAAAACGTTGATCATCGCCGACATGCACCTGGGCAAAACCGGGCATTTCCGGAAATCAGGGATCGCCGTGCCAGATGGCATTTACAAGGCTGACCTCCAAAGACTGATGGCCCAGCTTCGTCTTTTCAACGTGGACCGGTTGATCATTGCCGGAGACTTTACCCATAGCACGGCCAATAAAGAACTTGAGCTGTTTATGAAATGGAGAAAAGATTTTTCATCCTTACATATCGAACTGGTAAAAGGCAATCATGATATATTGGATAACAATTGGTATAGAGAAGCCAATATACATATTAGCCACACACAATTTACCGCGGATCCTTTTTTGTTCGTGCATGATATGGCGCTGCAACAAAAAAATACTGAAGAAGAGTTAATGTACACTTTTACGGGTCACCTGCATCCGGGTATCAGTGTAAGAGGAAATGGCCGGCAATCTCTCCACTTCCCTTGTTTTTACTTTGCAAAAGAATATTGTGTACTACCTGCCTTTAGTCATTTTACGGGTACTTACTCCATTAAGCCAGGGAACGGGGAAAGTGTATTTGCAGTGGTTGACAGCTCAATAATGCAGCTGTATGGATGATCTTCTCCAGCTGCACGGGTCCGGTGAGATAAATTAATTCATCCTTTTTTTCATAGAGATCACTTGCTCCTGGAGATCACTTACAATATTGGTCAATTGGTTCATATCCCATCGCTGCTGAGTATTGGCTCGTGAAATAACCATCTGTGCCTGCCACATTTCCAATATCTCATCCGCATTGACTGTATATGGATGGAAGGAAGGATTATCGCTAACCAATGTCAGTTTATTTTTTTGCCGCCCGTTCTTCTGCACTCTTTTATACACCACACCCTCATTTCGCGAAACGACAATGCAGGCCACATTATTTTTGATCTCATCCAGGTTATCAACTTTCTCGCCTACAATGACCGATCCGCTTGGAGTAGGCAGCATAGAATCACCAATAATTTCAAACGCGCGGTAGTTGCCACCTGATAACATGGGTAATGTGAAAGTATTCAACTCATCCACAAATTCGGGATCTGCATAGCCGGCTAAATAGCCCGCTGCAGCTTTTACAGGAACAAAGGGAATATCTGACCGGCCACTGACCAGCTTCAACGCCCGGCGCCTGGCCATATAATTGCTTTTATTATCACTCAGGTCCTTGCGAAGTATATCATCCAGCGTCAGCTTAAACATATCACATACCACTTCCAGTACATCAATCCTTGGCTCCGCCCTTTCTTCTTCATAAGCTCCCAGGAGTGACCGCTTGATACGAAGCTTATTAGCAAATTCTTCCTGTGTCCAGCCGCGGAGCTTGCGCAAATATTTCAGGTTTTGATTGGAAATTGCCATAATTGCCTAATTTATTTAGCTGCAAAATACTAATAATTTTAGATATTCAAAGTTTTTGGAAAAGATTTTTTGTCGCACAGAGAAAAAAGATAGAAAGAGGGATTATTATAAGAAAGTTTTTTGCTACCGGCGGATTGCTACTATCAGATTCGTTTAGGAAACTTGCACTACATTCGCATGAACATATTGCAATACCCATTTTTATTGTAAAATTCTTTATTGGTGAGCTCACCTTATTCCTCCTTCTCTCCTTTTTTCTCTATGCGATTGTGTTTAACTCCTTCTCCATTTGGTCAAGCCGGAAAAAACAGGGATTTTTGTCTGGTATGGCAAAAAAAGCGACACCAAGTCCTAAAAAAAAATCCCCCTCCTCAAAAAAACCCCGTGTCTCTTCCAAGAAGGAAGAAGCCATCATCTTAGTCACCAATGACGACGGCGTGACAGCTCCGGGGATCCGGAACATGGTGGAAGCAGTAAAACATTTAGGCAAGATTGTAGTCGTGGCCCCGGACAAACCTCAATCGGGAATGGGTCATGCTATTACGATCGGTCAGCCGTTGCGTTTACTCAAGATCGATACGATAGACAATATTGAAACCTGGTCATGTACCGGCACCCCCGTTGATTGTGTAAAGCTGGCAGTAGACAAAGTGTTGCGTCGCAAACCTGATATCTGCCTGAGTGGTATCAATCATGGAGCCAATCACAGTATCAACGTGATTTATTCCGGTACCATGTCAGCCGCCGTAGAAGCTGCCATAGAAAGCATCCCTTCCGTTGGATTTTCATTGCTGGATTACCGCATTGAGGCTGATTTTACCGGCGCCAAAAAATACGTCCGGATCATTGTAGAAAAAATGCTGAAGACAAAGCTGGATAAACACACGGTATTGAACGTCAATATTCCGGCCGTAGCACCCGAATTGCTGAAAGGATTTAAGATCTGCAAACAGGCTTATGCCAAATATGAAGAGGATTTTATAGAACGCAATGACCCGCATGGCCGCAATTATTACTGGCTTACGGGTGAGTTTGTCAATTTTGATAAAGGGAAGGATACCGATGTATGGGCCCTTGCAAATAACTATGTAAGCGTAGTGCCCGTACAATTTGATCTGACCAATTACGTTTTAAAGTCCAAACTGGAAAAACTCTGGAAATAATGATATTCAAAAGAGATAACCTGAGACTGGGATTAGCGCTAGGTTTATTGGGACCACTATTGGGACTTGTTCTTGTTTATTTTTTTAAGTTCCCGTCTTACAAATTCCGCGATTTTCTTGAATATTTTATGAATGATAATAAACTGATCACTTCGATCGGTTCGTTAAGTTTACTGGTGAACGTTGTACTTTTTACGTTATACGTCAATACGCACCGCGATCATACTGCCAAAGGCATTTTTGCTGTTACGCTGATGTATGGTATCGGTATCTTACTTTTAAAGATCCTGAATTAATGCTCCTGCACTTTAAAGCGAGGTCCAAAACCGTTTTCCTCAGGTAAATTGTATTTTGCAAATCAATTATGCGGTATTATATCATTGCCGGGGAAGCTTCGGGTGACCTGCACGGTTCCAATTTGATCAAAGAATTAAAAAAACTTGATAGCGCCGCAGCTATTCGCTGCTGGGGTGGTGATAAAATGCAGGCCGCTGGTGGTGAACTGGTGAAACATTACCGGGAGCTTGCCTTTATGGGTTTCGCCGAAGTATTGCTAAACATCCGTACCATATTCCGCAACCTGCAATTTTGCAAAGAAGATATTCTTCAATATAAACCGGATGCGCTTATCCTAATTGATTATCCTGGTTTTAACCTGCGGATTGCTAAATGGGCCAAACAACAGGAATTATTTACGGAATCCGGTGGAAAAGTTATCTACTACATCTCGCCGCAGGTTTGGGCATGGAAAGCAAACCGTGTAAAGAAAATGAAACAATGCATTGATAAAATGCTGGTCATTCTTCCTTTTGAAAAAGAGTATTATAAAAATAAATGGAGTTGGGAGGTGGAGTATGTAGGTCATCCGTTGGTGGAGGTAATAAAGAAGAGTCAGGAGTCGGGAGTCGGGAGTCAGAAATTGTCCGAGAAACCGATAGTCGCTTTGCTTCCCGGAAGTCGTAAACAGGAGATCTTGAAAAAATTACCGGTGATGCTGGAAGTAAGCCGCTCATTTCCCTCTTACCAGTTCGTGGTGGCCCGGGCGCCGGGACAGGATGAAAAATTTTATGACAAGCTGTTGAACAACTATCCCAATGTTTCCTCTGTAGTTGATAAAACTTACGACCTGTTGATGCAATCAAAAGCAGCACTCGTTACATCCGGTACTGCTACGTTAGAAACGGCATTATTTGCTGTACCCGAAGTAGTTTGCTACAAAGGTTCCTGGCTTAGCTACCAGATCGGCAGGCGGTTGGTGAAAGTAAAATACATTTCACTGGTTAATCTGATCTTGGATAAACTGGTGGTCAACGAATTGATACAAGACAAGCTGACCGTTAAAAATTTGAATAAAGAATTGGAGGACCTTTTAACGAATGAAACCAGGAAGTCAGCATTGCAACAAGATTATAATACTTTAAAAAGAATGTTAGGTGAAGGGGGAAATGCTTCTGCCCAAACAGCGGCGTACATTTATTCCCTTCTTAGCTCAGCAACTTGATTGCCAGGATAATAAGACAAAGCAGGAATACGAAAATGCTGATCCGGTTGATGCTGTGCATATAACCGATCCATTTATCTTTTGGACGGTTGGGGTCTTTCTTCCGCAGAAAAAGGTATTCTGATATTTGTCTCCAAACTCCCATATTTTCATTACAATTTATAGCTGTTATTGTTTAAAAAATGTTGGATCATGTTTAACATGTAATAGCCTCTAACTAATTTTTTTCCATTGCTGAGCCATTCGCCGGAATGTCGGTTGCGCAACAATGATAAACACTTACCTGCAAAAAATGAAAACTGGTAACTGCCTTTTCATGCCCGAAAAATTAGTACTTGAAGACTTTTCCATTCGCCATGACTTCCTGTGTTTTTTCATCAAAAGTTACTTTTGCCCCTGTTCGAACAGCAGCATTGGTCATGATGGTGGCTATGGAATGGCTATATCCTGCTTCAACCGGGGCATTGGTTTGTTTACGGCTACGCATACATTCCATAAAGTTGCGCATATGGTTACTGGTTAAGCTATCTCCACCGGTGTTGGCAGACGCCACCACTTTTTCAGAAACATCGACCAGTTTCATTTGGGTTAGCAGGTTGGGTTTCATCCCCATGGCTTTTGCATGATTTTCCCGCAGCCCGCCTGTAGGTGAAACCATATTGGTGATAAGGTTTAATTCACCTCCATTGGAATAATATATTTCAGCAGGATTTTCATCACCATGGTGCATTCGTGAAGCAAAACTGACCTGGAAACCAGTTGAAAGGTCGTTCGCCGGTCCATAATCAAATACGGCAGTGGTTGTATCCCAGTTCTTTCTTCCATCTTTCCACATATATATTCCACCATTGGCCACTACACTGCGGGGATGACCCAGCTTGCTGAACCAATGCACCGTATCAATCTGGTGACTCATCCATTGACCGGGCATACCCGATGAATACGGCCAAAACAAACGATATTCCAGGTACTTCCGCGGATCCCACGGTTCAAAAGGACGATTCATTAAGTATCGTTTCCAGTCAGTATCCTGTTCTCTGCACTGTTCCACTAAAGCTGGTCTTCTCCATCGCCCGGGTTGATTCACATTCCAGGTAAGCTCCACCATGGTGATGGGTCCAAACTTTCCGGATTGAATAAAATCCGCAGCGGCTGTATAATTACCACCGCTTCTTCTTTGTGAACCGATCTGTATTATCCTGTCCGTTGCTTTTATCGCTTTCAATGCAGCCAGGTTATCCTCCATCGTCTCTGCAAAAGGCTTTTCTACATAGGCATCCTTGCCGGCTTTCACTGCTTCGATCGCATGGAGAGCATGTTGGAAATCCGCTGTACTGATGATGACACCATCCATGTCTTTGATCTTGTATAATTCATCATTGTTAAGACTGGCTTGTACATCATGTCCCATTTTTTCTTTCAAATGATGTTGACCTTCTTCCCTGCGAACTTTCCACAGATCACTGACCGCGACAATATCAAAATTTAATTCTGTGTGGTGATTAAGAAACGAAGGGAGTAACGATTGCCTGAAACGATCGGAGAAACCAACCACGCCCAACCGAACGCGGTCATTGGCGCCAATAATATTGCCATAACTGCTGGCACTAAATCCTATGGCTCCTACATACACGGCGGCAGAAGCTTTGACGGATTGTTTAATAAAATAACGGCGTGATGCAGGCATGATTTCTTTATTTTTATATCAATTATTATTAACTGGGCTGAAGTACTACTATCACCTTTCGTTGCGTCGCACTCTTCATCGTTCGGTAATTCTACTCAGCAATTCGTATGTTCTAACAAGTTCCACTTTGGGGATTTAGGGGTTCAACTCTTTTACTTTTATACTTCTGTAGGATACAGCATTCCCATGATCCTGCAACAGGATATGTCCTTTGGGAGCTTCTCCAAAATTCTTCCAGATCACATATTTACTAATTGCTACCAGGTCTTTGTATTGTTTAGAACCTCTTATATATTCCAGCACCTTAACACCATTTAAGTAATGCTCTACTTTATCATTAGGATATACAATGATCCTCGCAAAGTTCCATTGCCCCACTTTTCGTACAAACCGATTTTGTTTATCGGCCTTTATCAGGTCATACAACGATGCTAAAGTGCGGTTACCTTCCCGACCCAGTTTAGCATCCGGGTGTAGGGTATCATCCAATACCTGGTATTCGAGGCCGATCGCAGATCCCTGGCTTGCTTCGGCTAATGTAACAAAATATTTTACTCCGCTGTTGGCACCCGGCGTTAGCCTGAATTCAAATGAAAGATCAAAGGCAGCAAATTGTTCATGGGTAACAATATCACCTCCGTTTTTTGATTCTTTTCCTTCAGCATCAACAACCGAGAGGATGCCATTGCTGATCGTCCAACCAGCTTCCGGAAAATTATCCGCCTTCGCACTTCTCCATCCTTTATTTGTTTTTCCATCAAATAGTAAACGCCAACCATCTTTTTTCTCGTAGTTCGTCAAGCTGTTCGGAACAAAATTGGCTACATAAACATTAGGAGGAAAAGGAGTAGGCACCAATCCGGTGGTTTTAATGCGGATGTTTTTAAAGCACACTTTCCTTCCGGCCTGTTCGGCAGTTCTTATGGAATGCACCTGCAGTCCGATAAACCCTCTGGAATCCAGGGTATCTACCACATAGGCAGTAGCTACACCGTTTACCCAGGTCTTCATTTCATTTCCAATGCATTCGACTTTATAATGATTGTACACACCTTTTTTATAGGCATTCTGTGCCGCGGCATTTAATTGCATGGCATAAAGCCAGTCTCTTCTTCCTTCATCGTAAATACCTCCTGTCCATCTCCGGAAAGTGGGGTCTATTTCACACTGACGTCCATACACTTTCCCGACTCCATCAAAAGCTGCAGGATCAAAATGACTTCGGGTTTGTATGCCCGCATTACCTTCTTCATCTTCTACAAAAACATCTGCTTCCAACACAAAATCACCGAACTCTTTTTCAGTTACTAAAAATGTATTTCTGGAATTCATTACCGTTCTGCCAACAATCACACCGTCTTCAACGGTAAACTCAGCAGTTCCAGCGAGTCGCTTCCAGCCAGTAAGGTCCCTTCCATTAAAAAGATTTTGCCACCCGGCAGTGGATTGCGCCGACAATACAACTTGACAAAAGAAGAAAGCGGTGAATAAAAAGCCTTTTGGTTTCATCATGACTAAGCAACAATTAATTGTTGCTGATAAATCTACTTTTTTTTCGTGAGAGAACTATTAATTTTCTAATCAAAATAATGCTATCCCCTTTGCAATTTCATCAATTTTACCAGGCCGGTCAAACCCGTTTTCTGCTTTAAAATAAACTTTTCTGTTCCTTAAGTTTTTTTGCCCGCAACAGTGCCTCGAGGTAATAATAATCTGCATAGCTAAGCGGAACGTCCACTTCACTGTTGCCCGGCTTTGAACCAGTACTGTGCAACAGAAGAAAGCCACCATTCTCACCGATAGGTGAGCGGTAGGTATTCGTAAGATTTCTGACAATGGCATTACCCATCATTCGATAGCTTGATCCTTTTTTCTCGCTATACTGGCTTAGTTCAAATAATGCAGACGCCATAACCGCTGCAGCTGAAGCATCTTTGGGCTCGTTGGGAATTCCGGGCGCATCATAATCATAATATGGAACAAGATCTTTTGGAAAATTTTTGTGCAGCATCATGAAGGCTGCAATATTTTCTGCCAATGCCAGGTATTTTTTGTCTTTGGTGAAGCGGTAACACATCGTATATCCATACAGACCCCATGCCTGGCCTCTTGACCATGCAGACTCATCAGCACAACCCTGGTGCGTGGTTTTTTGAATAACTTTTCCGGTCGCAGTATCATAATCTACCACATGATATGAGCTGTAGTCACTCCGGAAATGATTTTTCATCGTGGTATTGGCATGCTGAACGGCTATATTATAGAAAGAAGAATCCCCCGATAATTGGGTGGCCGCGAAAAGTAATTCAAGGTTCATCATATTATCAATGATGACGGGGTATTTCCATTTTGTACGGTTGTCCCATGATTTAATAACTCCAGTTGTTGTACTAAAGCGTGTTGACAATGTTTTGGCCGATTGGAGGATCACCTCTTTGTAGTGCGGGTCAGCCGTTAACCTGTACCCAGTGCCAAAGCTGCAATAGATCTTAAACCCCATGTCATGAGTGCCGCCATTACTTTTTTCACGTTCTATCTTAGCAGTATAACTCCCGGCTTCGGATTTCCATTCCTGCTTACCGGTATACTCAAATAAAAACCACAGCACGCCGGGAAAGAAACCGCTTGTCCAGTCCCTGGAAGAGACCAGTTTCAAACGGGAGCTATCCAGGGTGCGGGGAGAAACCAATTCCTGTCCTGTTCCACCAGGGGATATACCAATGGTTGCTTCTGATCGCGCTGCTTTTGCTTTGGGAATTTCAACCAGCATTACCTGTGTCTGCTTTTCAATATCAGCGAAAACTTCGAGCATTTTAATTTCCTGGGCCAGGCCAATACTGACATAACTTGTTGCAGTGATCAAACAACTAAAAATTCTTTGGGTCATTCTATTCATATATTGCTACCTAAAAAATATTTATCGCTTGTTTCATTCATTTAAATCTCCCAGGCCGCTATTTTCACTTTACTTCAGGCTATATGCCACCACTGTTTTTGAATTGAATGTCGGTACATACATAATACCTTGCTGCGGGTTATAGCCAAGATCAGCCGTATTTCTTTTTTGGAGGTGTGTTTCCAGCAATGTCTCCACCCGACCATTAGCATGGACATACCAGATATAACCTGCCCAGGCTGTCAGCAAAAAATCACCATTGCCTACCGGTTCGATACCGTCAATGCCCTGTGGTACTTCGGCTATCCGGATGATCTGTTTAGCTGCATCGGCTTTCAGGAATAATTTACCGCCGCCGATATACAGGTCGGTGCCAACAGCTTTTAGTCCATTTACACCTGTTATACCATCAAGATAGAGTGCCGGAATATCATTTTCTAACCGCCATATCCTGCCTGTCCTGGAATCAGAAACATATACAATCCCCTTATCCGTTACCGTAATGTCATTTAATCCTTTTGCACTATCAACAGCAATTTTCTTTTCTATCTTGCCTTTGCTAATATCAATCACCACCACTTCACTCAAATCAGCAGCATACAAACGGTTGCCAACGATTCCCATTCCTTTTGGAGCATGCAACCCGGTGATCCAGGAGGAGTCCAAATTCTTGCCATCGACACTCAGTTTGCCTATACCCCCTTTACCGTCTGCATTCCAGGATCCTCCATCAATCAGGGAGACGTAAAGTATTTCTTTTGCAACCAACACTGATTCTGGAACAGCTATAACCGAATCTGTTTCCCATAATTTTTCCAGTTTGTGATCCTGCGCAGCCAGGCCTGTACAAGTCAGTACGACTGCCAATAGAGTAAACAATTTCATATCGTTGTTATTAGATTTTTTATTTGAGAACCAGGAGATCATTTTTTCTTTAACAATAATACCGGTAATAATGAGTAAAATAAGGTAGATAGGACAATTATTCCCTGAACTACCGGGTTATTCCAATCAATAATACCTAAACCCTGTAAAAATGGCTACCAATATAACTTATTCAGTCTGGCCATTGTAAAAAATTATCCGGCAACGTTGCCGAAACAATAAAAATTTCTTGAATAAAAGATAGCACCCTTTCAACACTGAATAGACTGCTGGATCTCAAGCCCTTTCCACAATGGGCTGCTGACGACTGGAGAATTGATACCGGAAAGAATTATCCTAACTCAGGGCGGGGGATATGATCAGTCATTCTGTCGGTGAAAATTAATACGTTAGGCGCCAATCATCTTCCAGCAATACTATTTTATTTGAGCTGTTAATCACCAAAAAAATCTATTCCAGCAACAAATGACCCATTTGATGGAGATAGCGGATGCTGTTTTATTTCTTTTGTCGACAAAATCAGCTGAAACTACGAGGCAGCTTCTGCATGTGAAGGGAGGTTATGTGCATTTGGACCAGGTGATACCCTGAAATCAGTTTGACGCCAGGGGAGCTTGTTGGTACCGGCAATAATCATCTGCTCTTTTTCCACTTGATCCTTTATTCCGTCACCTTGAAAACTCATAAAAAAAAACCCAGCATTACCTGGGCCTTGTGGAGGTTACCGGAGTCGAACCGGTGACCTTTTGCATGCCATGGGCGCGACTTTCCCACAAAATTCTTTCTGCTGTGACCGAATTAGCTACCTCTAAAGTAACTAAAATTGCCACTGTTAGGTTAGTAAATTTGATTGGTACCGAACAATATCAATGAGAACTGGCACTCCCTTGGCCGACTGTATAAGCAATATAACCGGTGTTAGGAAGAGCCAGCGGGTAAAAGTATAGATTCACTGTATGAGTTCAAATTCAGTAAGTGGCAACCTGGAATGAAGGCGTGCATCGTAAAATGACCTTCAATACTTATTCAAACTTGATAGTCGCACCGGCCCTCTAAGAATTTCCCCATCGCTAAACCTGATAAGCTCGGGAATAAACATGCCATTGATTTCAGACCCATTCAAGACTGCATTTCTCAGTTTCTCCGAACACTCCTTATGATTAATATCAAGATAGTAGTCAATCTGAGTAGGTTGCTCCATTCTTACTACATTTTCACCTAATAAGTAATCCATCCCCGGAATCACACTTTTTATTGGACCTTGTAGCTTAATTTCAACATCGAGAAAATTCATAATTAAATCGCCGAATTTATCTTCCAGCCTGATCCTTCCCTTTAAATCCTCAATATCTCTCGTTTCAGATTTATCTACTCTCGAGTTCGATGTCAACTCCCCCCACACTCTGAGGTATACTTTCTTCAAACCATGACCTTCGGTTTTCTCGACTGTCCTGGTAAACAATGTGCAGCGGATAATATCATAGGGCTGAAGCGTACTTGCTCTTTTTTTCATCACTTTTCGTAATCCCGTTTCGTAATTGCTGTTCATAATAGTAACTCCGGCCTTTTCATAATGAATTTCAGGTATTAGTCTGCTTTTAACTTTTGTACTGGTATGCCATACAGTAATATTTTCGCTGCCATTGGTAAAATGATGTAATGTTTGCACGGTATCCACCGGCGCAAATCTATCGTCAAGGTCGTATGATACAGAGTCTGGCTTGCCATACACTCTCCTAATATGATTCAAGACTACATCAAATCTTGATTTCAAGCACGCATCAAATGCAAACTCGCCAGGTAGATCGGCAAATGGAACGTTGTCGTTAAGTGAAGTATCTGCGAAAAAACCTTTTTTTACAGTGTCAGTAAAACCGTCAAGGTTATTAAGGTTGATAAAAATTACCCGAAGGTCATCATGTGGGATTCCGTCACCATTAAATGACGCCTTCACAACAATTGAGGTATCGCTAATTTTCCAATTGTATTTCAATGTGACACTATCAGATTCCATATCAAGAACAACACCATTATTAATTTTTGATGTAATTTCTTTTTTCCAATCTGACTCAGACATTCCTAAGTTAAATCCTGGTATTATAGATTGTTTCGAACCACATGAAGCGAAAAAAATGCAAGCCACAAATAAGATAAAAATTCTTCTCATAAGTTTTGGTTTTTGTGAAGTTAGGTAATAGGTCATATATGACCTGTTTTAAAAGCTCCGTTTCCATGACTTTAGTGTGGTGAATATTACTCGTAATGAGAAGTTCCTTCTTGCCTTTGGGAAGAATTTGCGTAAAATCAGGAAATCCAAAGGAATGACAATGGAAGCCGTTGCTTTTGAAGCCGGCATTGAATACAGACAACTCGGTAGAATTGAACGGGGTGAAATCAATACAACTATATCATCTGTATTCGTGATAGCCAATGCGCATGGTATTGAACTCCCTGAATTGTTTCAATTATAAGCAGCACTTATATCATGCCCTCATCAGCAAAAGAAAAAAACTTTCTACCACTGGCGTCTACTATGATATGATCCAGCAACTGAATGTCCATGTAAACAGAAGCCTGCTTTAGTTTCAAAGTCAATTCTTCATCAGCCCGGGATGGTTTGAGGCTGCCAGAAGGGTGATTATGCGAAACAATGAACCCTGTGGCCGCTACCTTTAGCGCCACTGATAGTATTATCCTGATATCTGCAACAGTGCCTGTAATTCCCCCCATTGAGTTTCGGTAAACACCGAGTACCGTATTTGACCGGTTCAGATACATTACTACCATCTGTTCCTGCAATCCTATAGTTTGCAAATCGTAACCGTCTAACAGGAATATTAATGCATCCCCGGAAGTAATTATTCGTGGCCTCTCAGAGGCTTTCTGTTTGTTTTTATAGATGACCGAGATTTCCGTGACACCTTGCGTTATAGCTTCCATGATAAAATGTTAATGCCTTTAGCCAGTTGCAACAAGTCGCACTGGTTGATGGCAGATGAATAAATATGGTTGGAAATTGGTACTGAATCAATACCACCTTACAGGATCAGACTGGCCAATCGGGATCGAAGTTGTAATTTATAAATCGGAAAAGCCCGCGGTAAAGAACAAAGCCTGAATGAGAGAAAATGTTACCATCGATGACAAATAGGATATCATCTTTTCTTGTACCTATGACCTCGCTCACAGTATAAACAGGATATTCTATGAAGCTTGCGGTATCAGGCTGGCTATATACTACCTTAAACGGGCACCTGACTTCTTTAACGGTACCGTTCTGCTCAATTAAGAGTAAGCTCGATGCATCATGGTTTGAGGAGTTTGAATCCTGGTCATCCATCTATTGAAGTTATTGAAAAAAGGGAACCGGCGAACCGGCCCCTTTTTGAACAACAGGCATCGAACTATCCCAAATACCAGTTGTTACTGCCCGAACTTAGAGCATGCTTTATGCCATGGACAAACTGAAAAGCATTTACAGACCTCTCCAGGAACATATCTATATATGTTGTCTTGTTGGTACCCGTAAAAAGGTTGTACAGTTTCCACAGATTGATGTTCCCTTCATTGTCCTTACAGAACGATTCGTCTTTGTAGTAGTCTTTTACCACAGCTGACAATTGCGTATCTCCAAAGAGTAACTGTGGAATATCACTCTGCATCTTCTTTGACAGGTATGGGTACATTCTACATCGCCCAATAAGCTGAGCAAATTGATCTTCGCGTATAGAATGGCTGGCGAACTCCTTTAACCCGTGCATGTTGAAAGAAGCATTGTAGTTCTCAAATAGTAATCTGATACAAGCCTTTAAATGTCCAATGGTACTGACCTTTAGATCATTCATAAATCCATCGGTGCTCACACAGAGGTTGGTGCAGACCTTATTCTGGAATCCGATAAACAACTTGAAATGTTCATCGGCACCTTTCCTTGCAGATAGGTTGTCCTGGTTGTATGCCTTGACACCACCAACAGTCAGTGACAACTTATTGCCATCAATATCATCATGAATGGTCGGGATTTCAATTGCAAACGCCATACGTTCATAGTAGAGGGTCTTCTCATGTTCAGCAAGTTCATTTGCCGGCTTATCCCTTGCATCAGGGATCCGTCCCTTAATAGGGTGTGATAGCCTTATGGAAGGCTTGAGTAGTTGCTCCCCATGAAAAACACTTGCAGCAATCTCGGTTGTAGCATGGAAAATCCGGTGAATGTGACCACCTCTATCCGGTCGAAGTTGACCACCCTTATCCGGAGCAAACTGACCACCAAAATCCGGTTCAAATTGACCACCCCTTAATCAGTATTTAAAACAGGTTGTTTTAACGGCCCTTTATGTTGGAGGTTGGGTACTAAACCCAGACCCTCACATGGCTAATAAAACGATTCTGATGAACAAGGTAAGGCAGATCCTGAATTTTTTTACTCAGGGCAGGAGTAAAGTACAAATCAGCGAACAGACAGGTGCGTCTCGCAATACGGTAAAGAAATACATCCGGAAGTTTCTTTCAGAAAAAATGACTTATGAGGGCCTGAGCAGCTTGTCTGATACAGAGTTGGAGGTTTTGTTCGGTTCTGTTGAAACTCCTGATAAAGGTCCCCGGTATGAACAGTTGCAACTCATGTTACCTGAGCTGGAAAAGAAGTTTAAACAAAAGGGAGTAACCATCGACCAGTTATGGAGACTCTATCTCCAGGCTCATCCCGGTGGTTACGGGCATACACAATTCCACACTCACTTTACTATTTATACCAGGCGGGCCAGGCCGGTTATGCATATTGAGCATAAGGCTGGCGATAAAATGTATATAGACTTTGCCGGTGAGAAACTCAGCATTACTGATAAGGATACCGGGGAGGTACAACCAGTAGAAGTATTTATTGCTATTCTGGGATGTAGTCAACTCACCTATGTAGAGGCAGTGTCTACTCAACGCAGGGAAGATTTTATTGGTGCTTGCGAAAATGCGATGCAATATTTTGGAGGCGTACCTGCAGCGCTTGTACCGGATAATCTAAAATCTGCCGTTACCAAAAGCAGTAAATATGAACCTACCATCAATGAAGCTTTTGCCGATTTTGCTGAACACTATGGGACTACAGTACTTCCGGCGAGAGTGTACCGGCCCCGGGATAAATCACTGGTGGAAGGGATGGTAAAGATTGTATATAGCCGCATATATACCAGGGTGAGCACGCATACATATTTTTCTCTTGCTTCACTCAATGCAGCAATCGCAGAAGCCCTGGAGCAATTAAATAATACGCTGTTCAAAGGACGTGATTATAGTCGTCGCGGGCAATTTGAAGAGGTAGAGAGACAGGCTTTACAACCCTTACCGGCTTATCGCTACGAGTTTAAACAACAACACATCGTAACGGTGATGAAGAACGGTCACGTATGCCTTGCCGCTGATAAGCATTATTACAGCGTACCCTACCGTTTTATCGGGAAGAAAGTTAAAATACAATACACTGCTTCGCTGATTGAAATTTATTATAAATACGAACAAATAGCTGCACATCCCAGGCAGGGTCGCAAGTATCATTACACGACTACAGATGAACACCTGGCTTCTTCACATCGCTACCTCAGTGAGTGGACTCCCGAGAAGTTCATTGAACAAGCAAAGGCCATAGATGAAGAAGTAGCGGGATATATTCTACGGGTAATAGAAAATAAGCAACATCCCGAGCAAGCTTATAAATCCTGTTCCGGCATCCTTAGCCTGGCCCGCAGAGTAGGTAATCAAAGACTCGCAATGGCCTGTCGCAGAGCACACGATTACGGCGTATACAATTACCCAATCATTGTACAGATACTGGAAAAAAGGCTGGATGCATTAACTGACCAGGAACAACAAGATGCACATGCTATGCCTGAGCATCGAAACATAAGGGGTAATGACTATTATCAATAGCCTTCTGATTTTATTATTCAATCATAAAAAAATAAAACACATGAACACTGGCACACTTGACAAGATGAAACAAATGCGTTTACTGGGAATGCACCGCGCATTTAAAACCAGCCTGGAGACGGCAAAAAATGAACTCTTAACCGCTGATGAAATGACCACCCTGCTCATCGATAGCGAATGGGATGATCGTCACAACCGTTCCATTGAACGAACCACTCGTAATGCCCGCTTCCGTTATAAAGCTACCGTTGAACAACTGGATTACGATAGTAGCAGGGGCCTGAATAAAAATCATATCCACCGGCTTGCTGACGGCAAGTATATCACTGAAAATGAAAATATACTTATCACAGGCCCCACCGGAACCGGTAAAAGTTTTCTGGCTTCAGCACTGGGACAACAGGCCTGTCAGCAAAAGTTTAAAGTCTTGTACGCTAACGCCACCCGGTTGTTCGCCCAACTCAAGATGGCTAAGGCCGATGGCTCCGCTATCCGGGATCTGACCAAAATAGAGCGACAGGATCTATTTATCCTGGACGATTTTGGTATACAGCCTTTAGATCAGGCAAGCAGAAGCTCTTTACTCGAAATTATTGAAGACAGGCATGGCAAACGTTCAATCATCATAACTTCACAGCTGCCGGTCAAACAATGGTATGATGTGATAGGCGAAAAAACAGTAGCTGATGCGATCCTGGATAGGATACTCCAAAATGCACAACGTATAGAACTAAAAGGAGAATCTTTGAGAAAAAAAGGAAATAAGAAATTAGAAACTGATAACGATTAAGCTGGTATTTTTAATAACGAAAAACAACCTTTTAAATGCAATTAATGGAGGTTAACAAAGGCTGGTCAATTTGCACCGGATAAGGGTGGTCAGTATCACCGGATTCTCCACTATTGGTACACCATGACCTGCCGTAACAGAAGTTGCGAACGAATGCCTCCCCGTGTGGCTCGAAATTGACTTCTCAATCCCTGCTATTGCCGCTATTTCTTTTAACGCCCTGTTCATTGGTTGATTGCTGATAACAGGCAGCAACGTTCCTTTCGTTTTGCACCTGGGATGATCTCTATACCTGTTAATGATCTCCTCTGTGGGACCTAATAATGGGACTCTCATCAATGTTCCAGTTTTAGCACGATTGAGCTGTAACCATTTCCTTCCGTCAATGCCTATAATAATATCAGAGGATTGCAGGTTCAGCACATCGATATGTGCCAAGCCACTAAAGCATTGGAAGATGAATACATCCCTTACTTCCCTCAGGCGGTCAGAATGGAGTACCGCCTTCCGCATCCGGTTAATTTCATCAAAAGTGAGATAGCTGCGAACTGTTTCTTTTAGTTTGAACTGGTACAGCTCAAATGGATCATGCTCTATCCAGCCGTTCTGCCTACACCATTTAACCACCTTCTTTATCTGTTGCATGTTTTTGAGAACAGTGTTGTGCTGACAGTTTCCATCTGTTCGTAGATAAAAATCAAAATCCTGGATCAGCTTCCTGTCCATCTCTTGAAGCAAGAGGTCTTGTCGCTTTTTCTTACTGATAATAAATTTGTGCAGCTTGTTGTAGCAGGTTTGGTACTTCTTCCAGGTACCGATCGTATAGCCAACACCGATCTTCTTTTTAACCTGGGCATTGTGTTGCTTAAACGCTTCCATCAGGTACATACGGACCTTGTCCTTATCCAGAAAATGGTCACGAAGTTGTTCAACGGAAAAAAGTGCTCCTGCTTTTAGTAATTCGCCGTAGGACTTTACGGCTTTTGATAGATGAGTATTCAATAAACTGTTCAGCTCTTTCGCATACTCATTTGACCCCTTTACCTTTTGCCGCTTTGCATCCCATTGTTTAGCATTAATGAAAGTATTCAGGCTAACGTTTACTCTCTTGCCATCGTGGGTAAGGCGTAGCATTAACGGTGCTTCCCCGGCGGCATTAAGCCGCTGCTTGTAAATCCAAAATAATGTGTTCATGATAAGACTGGTTTTGAAGTGACCAGTCACAACAGGCGGTTCGGGTGGGAAAGGTGGTCCTCAATTCGAACCTGCTACCGAATTCGCTACCTTTTTATACTGCATAGTTAAAAAAAAGCCCCGCAGACGTTCAGTCGACAGGGCTAATTCATTAAAAAGTGGAGGTTACCGGAGTCGAACCGGTGACCTTTTGCATGCCATGCAAACGCTCTAGCCAGCTGAGCTAAACCCCCGCTGATAGAATCAATCCATCGCTTTTGGGATTGCAAATATAGAAGCTGCCCGCTTGTGTTCCAAAACAAATACAATGTTCCACGGAACTTTAAAGCATTCTTAATCAGGCTATTTTTTTGGCTTTCTCTTTAATTTGTCTCGTAGAGCCCCGGATCAATAATTCGGTAGGAAAAACCTTCGTTTCAAAATCAGTAACGGGTCTCTTGCTTTCTATCAACTGTAATAATAGGTTCATAGTCTCCTCCCCCATTTCAAATGCCGGTTGTTTGATGACAGACAGGGGTGGATCCAACAACTCAGTCAGGTCGGTATTAGAGAAGCCAATCAAGCCAATGTCAGCCGGAACTGAAATTCCTTTTGCTTTTAATATGCGGAGACAATTGGTTGTTAGCTTATCAGCGGAGGCGAAGATGGCATCGGGCTTGTTTTTAAGGTGGAACAATTCATTTACTGCTTCCTCAACTTCTGAAACGATCATACCCCCATGCTGGCAATACTTGATGAGCGACTCATCAATAGGCATACCATGGTTCGCCAGGGCTGCTTTATATCCCGCCAACCTTTCCTTTGTAATCGACAGCAGCTCGGGGTTGGATACCGTTGCTATCCGCTGGTAGCCACTATTGATGAGATGAATAGTGGCATTATAACCGCCTGTAAAATTATCTGCAATTACTTTATGTGTTTCAATTTCACTGACGATACGGTCAAAAAACACAATAGGCATTCCTTTCAGGTGTAACTCTTTCAGATAGGCGAAATCTTTTGTCTCTGTGGATATGGAGATGATCAACCCATCAATAGAGCGGGAAGTGAGGTACTGGAGGTTCAATACTTCCCTGTCAAATGATTCACGGCTCTGGGCAATGATCACATTATACCCATTATTATAGGCAATCGATTCAATGCCATTGATGATCTGGGAAAAATAGCTATTGGCAATTTCACACACGATGACACCGATAGAACGACTTCTTCTTTCCTTCAGGCTCAGGGCTATTGGATTAGGGTGATAATTGTTCTTTTCGGCATAATCCAGGACTAATCTTTTTGTTTCCGGGCTTATTTCGTAACTATCCCTTAATGCCCGGGAAACCGTAGAGGTTGAAAGGCCAAGTGCTTTGGCGATATCTTTTATCGTTATGGCTTCAAATTTCATTTTGTGATCACTTCCAAAGGTCGTTTCAGCGCTTTTCCGTGAATTCTAAAGTTACTTTTTTTTAGGCGGTTTGTCAGCTTGTTTTTTTCTATCGCAAACTCTCATTTACAGGAAAGGAAAGTTATTTTTCTACCCTCTATCATTCAATCGAATTATTATTAAAAAAGAAATTTGAAATCAAATTCTAATAAATTGCGATTCTTCATGGCCAACAAAAAAAAAGACATCGTTACCGGGAACGATTGCGTAAAAAAATAACTCTAAAACGTTCTGTTACAATGAAGTTCTGTGTAGAATTGTTATCGTTATTGGGTTGAAAAGTGAAGAAATGTAAGGGTGACGGTGACCCGTTTATTATAAAAGAATTGCTTGCCGACATGAAAAGATTGCTTTACCAAAAGACCATTTTTTCCCACAGCCCCTCCTTTGCCTATCACTCAGGACTATCGGGTTGTGTAATTTGCCAAGATTCTATCTCTATCTTTTCCTTCCCGGCTATTCGGTTCTTTCACTGCCTGTCAGGCAGACAAGGGTTTTCCAGTTTTTATCTTATCTCATTCAGGCCAACGGAACTAACTGATTCATCGTTTCGATAAACAAGCTTTTATTAAAAAATAATAGCCAACTTTTTTTGAAAACAGGCTGATAAAATACGCGGGAGATACCGCAATGTCCTAAAATAAAATTTTATTCAGGTATTAATAAAACAGCACTATGATCAGAATTCTTAAAACTGTGGGACTTTTCATGTTACTGCTTACATGCGGTTCCCAACATCAATTATTTGCTCAGGGCAAACTAATAACAGGTAAAGTTACCTCATCAGAAAGTCTCTCATTGGCTGGGGTGACTGTGACTGTGAAAGGAACAAAGAATGGAACCACTACTGATGCACAGGGCATTTATAGGATCACCGTACCTGCTAATGCTACCACCCTGGTATTTTCCAGCGCTTCTTTTGAAAGCTTTGAGGCGGCCATTGGTACTACTACCTCTATTGATGTTGTACTACAACCCGATACAAAAGCATTGACTGATGTAGTGGTGATAGGTTACCAGACTGTAAGAAGAAAGGACCTGCTGGCATCTGTTTCCTCAGTCGGCGCCAAGGATCTAAAAGATATACCTATAAATTCTGCAGCCGAAGCATTGAACGGAAGATTAGCTGGTGTTACAGCCACCACCGCAGAAGGTTCACCGGATGCCGATGTCAGGATCCGTATACGCGGTGGTATGTCGATCACCGGTGACAACTCCCCTCTTTATATTTTAGATGGCATCCAGGTGGAAAATGGTCTTTCATCGATATCCCCGCAGGATATACAATCCATTGATGTTTTAAAAGATGCGGCGGCTACAGCCATCTATGGAGCCAGGGGTGCTAATGGTGTAATCGTTATTACTACCAAAAGTGGTAAGTCGGGACGTTTGATCGTCGGATATAATGGGTTTGTTGGCATAAAAAAGCTGGCAAAAAGACTGGATGTATTCAGCCCTTATGAATATGTAATCTACCAATATGAAAGATCTCGTGGAAGTACAACAGACAGCACCAGTTTTGCCCGGAATTTCGGAACCACCTGGGATACCTTGAACGTATATAAGAATATTGATGCTATAGATTGGCAGGGTGAAATTTTTGGAAACACCGGGATTACTACCACTCATAATGTCAACGCCTCAGGGGGTAATCAAAAACTTACCTATAATCTCGGGTATACTTACAATAATGAAAAGGCCATAGTCATTAACTCAAATTATAAGCGTCATATTTTTAATTTAAAAGGAGATTATAAGATCACGAAAAGTTTAAAAGTTGGAATGAGTGGCCGTTTATCTCACCTGGATGTATTTGGGGCAGGTGTATCAGATGCAAGAGGATCTTCTTATAGCCGCTTGAGAAATGCTGTAAAATTTCGTCCTTTTTTATCGGCCAACCAGGATATTGATGATCCGGACCCATTGGCTGACCCAAATGTTGGTAATGGATTGAATCTCTATAACCCCATCAACCTGGCCAACCAGGAATTCAGGAAAAAGACAACAGACAATTACAATATTTCGGCATATGTCAGTTATAATATCACCAAGAACCTGACATTTAAATCTACGTTTGGTTTTGATTACAACGACCTTACCGATCTTCAATTCAGCGACTCGCTTACACCCTATTCGATCATTACCGGTGGAAGAAAACCCATAGCCGGATTAGACACAGCGACAAGGAAAACGATGACCAATTCGAATGTTCTCACTTACACTGTGAAAGGTTTTAAAGGCAAACATGATTTCGATGTATTGGTCGGAGAAGAAACCTATGATCTTAGAACAGAAAGCCATTCAAGCCTGTTCCGTGATTTTCCGGTAAACACTGCGTCAAGTACAGCTTTTAAGCAAACCAGCCTGGGGACTTCATTTACAGGCTATCCTAAACTTGGAAAAACCAGGTACACCAATCTTTCCTTTTTTGGAAGGGTGAATTATTCCTTACTGAGCAAGTATCTTTTCTCTTTTAATGTTCGGGCTGATGGCGCTTCAAAATTTGCTCCTGGCAAACAATGGGGCTATTTTCCCGCCGGTTCAGTCGCCTGGAGGGTGAAAAATGAGGACTTCCTGAAAAATTCAAACCTGATCAGTGAACTGAAACTTAGATTTGGCATTGGCACAGTCGGTAATAACAGGATCAACGATTACCTCTTTCTTACCACTTTCGCCAATGATGGCAGGTATTTTTATGGGATCAATAACCAGGCAGTTATTGCTTATTATCCCTCTACCTTACCCAACCCGGATCTAAAATGGGAATCTACACTCAGCCGAAACGTTGGTGTAGACATAGGCTTTGCCAAAAACAAGATCAATCTATCAGTAGATTACTATAGTAATATTTCCAGGGACCTGCTGCTTTTTGTACCGATCGCTTCAACCTATGGTTATACTACGCAGTACCAGAATATCGGTAAAACTTCGAACAAAGGTGTAGAGGTACAACTGAATGCAGATATTGTAAGGAATGCTGATGGTTTTAACTGGACCTCTAATTTTAATATCTCTTTTAATAGAAACAAGATCCTTGAATTGGGAAGAGGCCAAACCTCTTTCTTCCCCGGAGCAAGCTGGGGCGTTTCAGGACAGCCCACTGATTATATTCAGATAATTGGCTCCCCGGTTGGTTCGATCTACGGTTTGGTCACAGCAGGATTTTATAAGGTTGATGATTTCAACTGGAATCCCACCAACGGTGTGTATACACTCAAACCAGGTATTCCCTCCAACGCCGCGATCATCGGGCCTGTTCAACCTGGATCAATTAAATTTTCTGATCTTAATGGTGATGGCTTGATCGATATAAACAATGACAGGAAGATCATTGGTGATCCTACACCACGATGTACAGGTGGTTGGAATAACCAGTTTACCTACAAAGGATGGGATATGAGTGTGTTTATGAACTACTCAATCGGAAATGATATTTATAATGCCAACAAAATCGAATTGACCAACGGCTATACAGCAAACGCCAATATGCTGGCCATTAATGAAAATCGTTGGAGAACAATTACCCCAACCGGCCAGACAGTACAATCTGTAAATGGTGGTGTGGTAAGTGGTATTGCCCCGGATTTACTGAGCGCTTTGAATGCGAATGCTACGCTGTGGCAGCCTTTAAGGGGCGCCGGTGCTTTTTATCCGCATTCCTGGGCTATTGAAGACGGTTCCTTCCTGCGGCTAAATAATATTTCAATTGGATATACTATGCCGGTCAAGTCCATTGCGGGTGTAAAAATGACTAAACTTCGTTTGTATGTTACCGGGAGTAATCTCGCTACCATTACAAACTACACTGGCTATGATCCGGAAGTGAGTGTACGTAGCAGTCCATTAACCCCGGCTCTTGATTATTCCGCTTATCCAAAGAGCCGTAGTTTTATATTCGGAGTGAATGCAACATTTTAATTACTACTAAATTATCGCATATATGAAACCTAATTTCTTTAACACCACTTCGTTACTAAGCCTGGTTTGCCTTTGTTTCCTGTCAACAGGATGCAAAAAATATCTTGATCAGCAACCGATCACGGATGTTGATGTGAACGTTGTGTTCAAAGATGTTCCAAGTACGTACAAAGCCCTGGCAGGTGCCTACAGCCGGCTGGTTGGAGATGCAGGCTTTGGTATCCGTGTCAGTTTATATTATCCGCTCGACAATGATGAAATGCAGGGACCATCCGGTGCAGCAGACAACGATCGCCGGGATATTGCACGCTATAATGCTACCTCGGGTAATGCTCAAATTACCAATCCTTTCAATCAACTGTTCCAGGGAATTGAATTTGCAAATGTTTGTATCCAGAATATCCCAAAAATGGATATGTACAACAGTGGCAGCGATATGGAGAAAAAACAATTGCGCAGGATGTATGGCGAAGCGCTGACTTTAAGAGCACAATATTATTTTGAAGCGATCCGTAATTGGGGCGATCTTCCTGCGCATTTTAAACCCGCTGCAGACCTGGCTGTATCCAGTCCGTTTCCGGCAAGGGTGAACAGGGATACGCTTTATTCGCAAATGCTTGCTGATCTTCTCGAAGCTTCAGAGCTTGTGCCCTGGCGTAATGAAATAACGGCTATCGGTGACCCCCTGGATGAAAGGATCACTAAAGGCACTGTCAAAGGATTACGGGCCAGGATCGCATTGTACAGGGGTGGATTTTCTTTAAGGCAAACAGGTGGGATGCAACGAAATGCTGACTTCCTCTACTACTACCAGATAGCAAGAAACGAATGTAATGACATCATTAATTCTGGTCAGCATACACTTAATCCAAGTTTCCAGGCAATCTGGAAAAATTATGTTTGTGCCCGGGCTCTTTCTGATCCTAATGGAGAATTAATGTTCCAGGCGAGTGCCGTTGGGCTTTCCAGTGCAGAAGACACTAAATTGGGTTACTACAATGGACCCCGTGTGAATAATTTTGGCAACAGCAGTGTTAATCCATTGCCTTCCTATTTATATCTGTTTGATTCTACAGATCTGAGAAGGAATGTAACGATCACTCAACACTTCACGCTGGCACCACCCAACCTTTACAGGCAGGGACAGGCCATTACTAACATGACTGACGGAAAGTACAGGCGTGACTGGATCACTAACCCGGTGATTTCTCCAACAGATGCGATACAATATTTTAGTTTGAAATGGCAGATCCTGCGTTCCTCCGATGTTTACCTGATGTTCGCCGAGTCAGAAAATGAGATCAACGGCGCTACGGCAGCAGCTTACAATGCACTGAACACAGTAAGAAGACGGGGCTATGGTAAGTCAATGAGTGTACCAGACGCCACCGTGGATATACCGACCGGATTGAATAAGCAGGATTTCTTTAAAGCCATTGTTCGTGAAAGAGCACTTGAGCTGGGTGGAGAAGGTATTCGCAAATATGACCTGATACGCTGGAACCTGTTGGGCACCGCTATCACTGAAAGCAGGGCGAATATGGTCAGAATGTCTACCAGCACCGCTATGATAAATCCAACTTATATGAGTGGATACCCTTCCTATTCTTTAACAGCCTCCCTGCCAACATTCATGTATTATTATAACAATTCAACTGCAGACATTCCCGCAGTAGGACAACTTTGGTTTAACTCTTTGTATAAACCAGCTCCCACATCAACACCCGCGGGCACTACCAGGGTTAACTGGGCTAGAGCTGAAGTAAAAACTACGGCAAGTGACAGGTTTGCTACTGGATTTGTTACAGGAAAAGGTGAGCTTTTGCCAATTCCTCAACCGGCACTTGATGCCAATAAAAATTTGATTCAAAACCCGGGTTATTGATTTCATACTGTCAACTCTTATAGTAAGGCTGTAGCCCTGTGATGGAGAAGGGTGCAGCCTTATTTTCTATTGATCGTCTGTCGTAAATACATTGTCATGAAAAGGATATTGCTGATATTACATAGTTGGTGGGTTCTTTCCTTCTTTTCCTGCGCACAATCAAATACTATTTCCTCGCCTATTACACCTAACCAGCCAGTTGCCTTTCCCGGTGCTGAAGGTTTTGGTAAATACGCCACGGGTGGTCGGGAAGGAAAAGTAATTGTTGTTACAAATCTTAACGATGATGGGGAAGGAAGTTTTAGAAAAGCTGTAACTGCCAAAGGAGCAAGGATTGTGGTGTTTGCGGTTTCCGGAACTATTCATCTTACTTCACCCCTGAGTATAAAAAGCGATATTACGATCGCCGGGCAAACTGCACCGGGCGATGGTATTTGCCTGGCAGATCACCCCGTTTCACTCGGTGGTAATAATATTATTGTAAGATACCTGCGATTCAGGATGGGTGATAAAAATCAAAACAAAGGAAAGGTTGATGGCAGCGGACATGATGATGCTTTTGGTGGTGTTAGGAGAACTAATATTATCATTGATCATTGCAGCCTTAGCTGGAGTACCGATGAGGTTTTCTCCGTCTATGCCGGTGACAGCACCACGTTGCAATGGAACCTGATCTCAGAACCGCTCAATTACTCCTATCATTTCGAAACGGGTGATAAAGATTTTGAACATCATGGGTATGGTGGCATCTGGGGAGGGAAACATTTATCGGCGCATCATAACCTGTTTGCACATTGCAGTAACAGGAATCCGCGTTTTGACGGCATAAGAAATGTCGGGGAAGAAAATGTTGATTACCGCAACAATGTCATTTACAACTGGGGCGGTAATACTATTTATGCGGGAGAAGGAGGCAATTACAATATTGTCAACAATTATTTTAAATATGGACCTTCCACCAGCAAAACGGTTCGTTACCGGATTGCCAACCCCGGAAGACGAGAAACAGAACCCGTCATTCCATTTGGCAAATGGTACGTCGATGGCAACTATGTTGATGAGGCGGAGGCCGTAACTAAAAATAACTGGTCCGGGGTTCATATGGGAAATGGGGGTACGGAAGAAGATAAAAAAAGTACACTCGTTGCAAAACCGATTCCAGCCGAAGCAATACCGGCACAATCCGCACAAGAGGCTTATGAGGCTGTCTTAAAATTTGTGGGAGCTAGTTTTAAAAGGGACACATTGGATGAAAGAATTATTAACGATGTCAAAAACAGGACCGGTAGGTTTATAGACGTACAGGGTGGCTTTCCACATGGCACTGCCTATCCATTGACCGTCAGCGCATGGCCAACCTTAAAACCACTACCGGCTCCGGTTGATAGCGACAAGGATGGGATGCCGGATGAATGGGAAAAAAAGAATGGCCTGATTCCAACTGATGCTTCGGATGCAGCGAATTATAAATTAAGTAAAAGTTATACCAATATTGAAGTATATATTAACAGCTTACTAAAATGAAACAGATAGCTTTAGCTATTAGCGCCATCCTGTTACTGGCATTTACCTTGCCGGCCAAAAAGAAAATAAAGATCTTTCTTGCAGGTGATTCAACTATTGCTATTAAAGACCTGAAAGCATACCCTGAAACGGGATGGGGTATGCCTTTTGTCAATTTTTGGGATTCATCTGTTACAGTGATTAACCGGGCAAAGAATGGCCGCAGTACCAAAACATTTATCAGTGAGGGGCTGTGGAAATCAATTTATGCCGAAGCCGGCGAAGGCGATTATGTCATTATCCAGTTTGGCCATAATGATGAATCGGTGGAAAAAAAAGAACGGTATTCCACACCGGATACCTTTAAAATGAACCTGGTAAAGTTTATAAAAGACACAAGAAGTAAGAAGGCTACACCGATCCTTTTGACCCCGGTTTCAAGAAGAAAATTTGATGCGGCCGGGAATGTTGCTGAAACCCATAAAGAATACTCAGCCTTAACCCGGCTAGTGGCGACAGAACAAAATGTTTTATTTATTGACCTGGATGAAAAAAGCCGGGCCTTGTACCAGCAGTTTGGCCCTGAAAATTCTAAACTCTTATTCCTGCAATTACAAGCCGGTGAGCATCCTAACTACCCCGATGGAAAAAATGACAATACTCATTTTAATGAACTGGGTGCCCGGTTAATCGCACAACTGGTTTTAAAGGAGATAAAAGAATTAAAAACGGATCTAACGGAAAGGATCGTGGTGAGAGAAGTTAAAAAATAATTTCATACCAATCAAATGAAGCAGTATTTCTCGTTTAAAGTACCTGTACTATGCCTGCTATTCATGTCTTTTATTTTCGTGGAAAAGAAAAAGAAAATAAAAGTCTGGATGATCGGAGATTCGACCATGTATAACTATGAATCCAGCCGGGCACCGTTAGCCGGATGGGGAATGCCCTTTGTTCATTTCTTTGATTCAACGGTAACTATTGATAACAGGGCAAGAGGCGGCAGAAGTACAAGAACTTTTATCAGCGAAGGCCGGTGGCAGCAGGTTACCGATAGTATGCAGGAAGGAGATTATGTATTGATGCAGTTCGGCCATAATGACGAAGCTAAAGAGGAAAAATATAAAGATCGCTATACCACTGTTCCTGATTACAAGATCAATCTTATTAAATTCATTACCGAAACAAGAAATAAAAAAGCTACCCCGGTTCTGATCACCCCGGTAACACGAATGCGGTTTGACAAGGAAGGGAATATACAGGAAACGCATACAGCATATACAGCCGCGGTATGGGAAACCGGCAAAGAATACAATACTCCTGTTATCGACCTTGATGCAAAAAGCAGGGAACTTCTTCAAAAGCTTGGCCCTGTAAATGCGAAACTTTTATTCATGCAACTGGACTCAATCGAGCACCCGAACTACCCCACCGGCCAGAAAGATAATACCCATTTTAACGATTATGGTGCAAGGATCATAGCACAATTAGTGTTAGGAGAAATAAAAACGCTTGAAACTGGAACTGGCTGATAGAATTTATAACCCTCTGGCAAAAAAATAAATGAAAAAAGTCCTTTTCCTATTTATGGTGGTTGTCGCAACTGTAAAGACCCATTCGCAATCTACGGTAGGCACCACCGGCATTCCCGATACTTCATATAATTTACATAACGAGTACCAGAAACTACGGAAGAACTACCCCGGTATAAAAATGGTTACAGCTCAACGTCCGGCCCAAGTTACTGAGATAAGAAATATCATTTATTGCAAAACGGGTACGAGAGAATTGCAGCTTGATGTCTTTTATCCCAATGATAAAGCTTCTTCTAAAAAAACTGCCCTCCTCATCCTTCACGGGGGCGGGTGGAGAAGTGGAAGCAGAACCTTACATTATCCGCTGGCACAACGGCTTGCTGCATTGGGGTATGTTTGCATCACTCCTGAATACAGGCTTTCTACTGAAGCATTATATCCTGCTGCCATACATGATATAAAAGCTGCGATACGCTGGGTCAGGAAAAATGCATATAAATATAATATCGATACAACAAAAATTGTGGCATCGGGTCATTCTGCTGGTGGCGAACTGGCAGCTTTTATAGGAGCAACAAATTATAATCCTTTATTTGAGAACACTGGATGTAATGACAACTTTTCAAGTCATGTAAATGCAGTGATAGACATGGATGGGACTCTGGCATTTATTCACCCCGAATCAGGCGAAGGTGATGACAGCAAAAGAATATCTGCCGCCACTAATTGGTTTGGTTACTCAAAAACTGAAAACCCTGATTTGTGGAAACAGGCGGCGCCACTCACACATGTTGGAAGGCATACACCTCCCACATTGTTTATTAATAGTTCAGTAACCAGAATGCATGCTGGGCGTGATGATTTTATAAGAGTCCTGAACCAGTATGGTATTTATTCCGAAGTAAAAACATTTGAGGGGTCCCCTCATTCTTTTGTACTATTCAATCCCTGGTTCGATTCAACCAGTAACGCTATTGACAATTTCCTGAAGAAGGTTTTTAAGATAAAAAAAAGTACATCGTCAACCATTATCGTAGCACAAGATGGAAGCGGTGATCATAAAACTATACAAGCCGCTTTGGATGCTGTTCCGCTGAACAACAAAAAGCCCATAACTATCATAATTAAGAATGGTGTCTATAAAGAGAAGATCCATCTTGATTCAACTAAAAATTTTGTTACCCTGGCCGGTGAAGATAAATTCAATACTATTCTTACCTGGGATGATCATACGGGGAAGGTTTCTCCAAAAGGTGATACGATCAATACAAGAACTTCCTGGAGCTTTTTGAGCAAAGCCGATAATTTTACTGCCAGTAATATTACCTTTCAAAATGATGCGGGTTTTACTGCTGGCCAGGCAGTAGCTGTTGAATCGGATGGAGACAAAGCCATTTTCAATAACTGCCGCTTTATAGGCAACCAGGATGTGTTATTCACCAACAGTGAAACAAGCAGGCAGTATTACAAGCAGTGTTATATCGAAGGAACTACTGATTTTATCTTTGGTTCAGCCACGGTCTGGTTTGAACAATGCCATATTCACAGTAAGAAGAACTCCCACATCACAGCGGCCTCCACTCCTCCCGATAAGAAATTTGGTTATGTCTTCAATGACTGCATTTTAACCGGCGACACTTCATTACACAATGTTTCATTGGGTCGTCCCTGGCGGCCTTATGCTGCTGTTGTCTACATTCGGTGTTATATTGGTGAACATGTAAAACCGGAAGGCTGGAGCAATTGGAACAATACAGAAAATTTTAAAACAACTCGCTATGCCGAGTATAAAAACTATGGTCCTTCTGCCAATCAAACAAAAAGAGTAAACTGGGCAAAACAAATGACGGATGACGAAGCTAAAGAATTTACACTAAAGAACTTCTTTAATGATTGGAAACCTTAGCGTCTGACACTTACACTTTAAACAAATGTTTGTAAAAATTATTCATATTACCTTTTTTTTGTTGTTTACTCAAACTTTGCAGGCACAACATACCATTTCGAAAGTTTGGGTAGCCGACAATGGAAATGGAACCTACAAAAACCCCGTGATCAATGCCGACTATAGTGATCCCGACGCTATAAGAGTTGGTGATGACTATTACATGGTCTCCTCCAGTTTTAACCATGTTCCTGGTTTACCGATTTTGCATTCAAAGGACTTGGTTAACTGGACATTGATCGGGCATGCATTGACCCGTCAACTACCCATCGATCATTTTAGCAAGGTACAGCATGGAGGCGGCGTGTGGGCGCCATCCATCCGTTTTCAAAACGGGGAGTTCTATATTTATTACCCCGACCCCGATTTTGGAATTTATCTTACCAGATCAAAAAATATCCTGGGACCCTGGACCGATCCGGTCCTGGTAGAAGCGGGCAAAGGACTTATCGACCCCTGCCCTCTCTGGGACAGTGATGGAAAGGTATATCTCGTTCATGCGTATGCAGGTAGCCGCGCCGGTATCAAAAGCATTATTGTCATCAAACAAATGAATGCGGCAGGAACAAAAACAATCGATGACGGGGTGATGGTGTATGATGGTCATGAACTTGATCCAACTATTGAGGGTCCCAAATTTCATAAACGAAATGGTTACTATTACATTTTTGCACCGGCTGGTGGCGTAGCTACGGGATGGCAAACGATCCTGCGTTCTAAAAATATTTATGGGCCCTATGAAAGAAAGGTAGTGATAGACCAGGGTTCAACTCCCGTCAATGGTCCGCACCAGGGTGCCTGGGTGGAGACAAAAGCCGGTGAAAACTGGTTCCTGCATTTCCAGGATAAAGAAGCCTATGGAAGAGTTGTTCACCTGCAACCGATGAAATGGGTCAATGACTGGCCGGTCATAGGTATTGACGAGGAGGGGGATGGTAAAGGTGAACCCGTATTGCTCTATAAAAAACCGGGTATAGGAAAATCTTATCCTGTTGCTACTCCCCTTGAATCGGATGAATTCAATAGTACTACAATAGGATTGCAATGGCAATGGCAGGCCAACCCTAAACCCTATTGGGCCTTCCCTTCCCATGGAAAATTAAGGTTGTTTTCTTACCAGTTACCCGACAGTATTAAAAATTATTGGGAGGTCCCCAACCTGTTGTTGCAAAAATTTCCTGCGGAAGAATTTATGACCACTGTGAAACTTTCTTTTACACCGCGACTGGATGGTGAACGGGCAGGGTTGATCGTCCAGGGAGCCGACTATGCTTTCCTGTCCCTGGTTAAGAAAGCAGACGGACAGTATATTTCGTTCAGTATTTGTAAAGATGCCGACAAAGGAAAACAACCAACAGTACAGGATGGGGAAAAAACAACTAGTGCAGATATTTATTTCAGGGTAAAAATCACAAAAGGCGCTATTTGTGAATTCAGCTACAGTGAAAATGGAGTTACATTTAAGTCAATAGGAGAAAAGCTTATAGCCAAACCCGGCCGCTGGGTAGGTGCTAAAACAGGTTTATTCTGTACAAGAACTATTAAAACAAACGATGCTGGTTTTGTCGATATTGATTGGTTCCGCATTGAACCTTTTCAATAAACATTCATACAAAAACGATTGTCTATGGAACGCCGCACTTTTCTTGGATACACCGCCGCTGCTGGTGCCTCACTGATGCTCCACCCCTTTGAAACTTTTGCTGTTCCGCCAGGAAAAAAAATACGCCTTGCTTTAGTGGGCACAGGCGCCCGGGGCTCCAGTTTGTGGGGAAGAGAAATCATCAAAAACTTTGGAGAAGTGACAGAGTTAGTGGGTTTATCCGATATAAACCCCGGCAGGTTGGCATACGTTAAAAAAATGCTGAATGTAAGCTGTCCCAGTTTTACCAATTTTGAACAAATGGTAAAGGAAACAAAGCCGGATTATGTTGTCGTCACCACCGTGGATTCCACTCATGATGAATTGATTGTAAAAGCGCTGGACCTCGGCGTGAATGTCATTACCGAAAAGCCAATGACAACGGATGAAATTAAATGTAACAAAATCCTTGCTGCTGAAAAGAAAAGCGGTAAAAAAGTAACGGTTGCTTTTAATTACCGGCACAGTGTACATGCCATGCAGGTAAAAGAATTACTGGTACAAAAAAGGATCGGTAATATCGTCTCCGTTGACTTCAACTGGTACCTGAATGTGCATCATGGAGCCGATTATTTCCGTCGCTGGCATGGACGTTTGGCAAAAGGTGGTTCGCTTTGGGTACATAAAGCCACCCACCATTTTGACCTCCTGAACTGGTGGTTGAATTCAGAGCCGGTGGAAGTAAGCGCCTATGGCGCATTGGAACACTATGGAAAAAATAATGCTTTCCGGGGTACCAAATGCCGGGGTTGCGAACACAAAGACAAATGCAAATTTTATTGGGATATTACCAAAGACGAAAGACAGGTGGGTCTATATGTTAACAATGAACATCACGATGGCTATATAAAAGACGGTTGTGTGTGGAGCAACGACATTGATATCTATGATAAAATGTCGGCACAGATCTTATACGCCAACGGTGTGACGGTAAACTATTCGTTGACAACTTATTCTCCCTATGAAGGCTGGCAAATAGCTTTTAACGGTATGACCGGGCGCATGGAGACATGGGAGGACATTCCCTATCTTCAAAAAACACCGGAAGACCAGGCCAAACGCCACGCAATTGAAATGTCGAATGCTGATGATGCGATACCCGGGGAAGTAAGGGAGATCATGGTGATGGATAATTTTGCAAAGAACTATGAAGTATACACCACGCCAAAGATCAGGGGCGGACACGGCGGTGGTGATGTCCGTATGCAACGCAGAATGTTTGTCGATACAAATGATAATCCCCACCACGTAATGGCCGGTACCAGAGAGGGAGCCATGTCAATACTTATCGGCATTGCGGCAAGAAAAAGTATCCAGTTGAAACGTCCGGTTCAGATCAGTGAGCTAACAGACCTGGTGCCCATGGTCAATAGATTTTAAAATTACTTGTTTATGAAAAAAATATTTTTAGTTGCTGTTCTTTTTGTATCGATGAACATCCAATCATTCGGCCAAACTAAACAAGAGGCAGCAATAAGCAAGGCGGTGGAAAAACTTCGCCAGGCAATAATCGACGGAAATAAGTTAGAACTGGAAAACATCGTCTCTGATAGACTTAACTATGGACATAGTAGTGGGCATATCGATGATAAAAAACAATTCATTGAAAAGCTTACCAGCGGAAAATCAGATTTCGTGACCATTAACCTGTCAGAACAAACGATCAGCATTAGTGATAAAGTGGCCATCGTGCGGCACAAATTAAACGGCAAAACGAAAGACGGTGGCAAACCCGGTGAAGTGAACCTGCTGGTCATGCTGGTCTGGCAAAAGCAGGGAGGTAAGTGGATATTACTGGCCCGGCAGGCGGTAAAAATTGTCTAAAAAACAAACCTTTAAAATATGCTTCCGGCCGATACCGTTCCCGGTAACGATTGCGTAAATAAATGCTTGCAATTCGTTGATTAACAAGTAATATCTGGTTAGACTTGTAGTTCCAAATGTTCTTAAAACAGCTTTCTTGCCAATGAAAAAACTCCTAGCATCTATAATTGCATTTGCAATCGCTATAGGCGCATCTTCCCAATGGACAAAATTGCCGGTCGTGATTGCTCCAAAATTCAAAAAAGACACAATAAGTATTGTAAAATGGGGGGCTATCCCTGATGGCCATACACTGAATACAAAAAGTATTACGGCTGCCATCGATGCGATGAATAAAAAAGGTGGTGGTGTTGTTTTTATCCCTGACGGTTTATGGCTGACCGGGCCGATCGTTTTAAAAAGTAATGTCAATCTTCACCTGGCAACTGGTGCCACACTACTATTTACCAGCGATAAAAAAAAATACCCCCTCGTAGCTGCCAATTGGGAAGGCCTGCCACAAATGCGCAATCAATCTCCAATTTCAGCAACAGGAGCAACCAATATTGCTATTACCGGCAAAGGGATCATTGATGGCAACGGGGATGCCTGGAGACAGGTAAAAAAAGATAAACTGAATGAATCCCAGTGGAAAAAGCTGGTAGCTTCCGGTGGCGTATTGAGTGATGATAAAAAAAGCTGGTTCCCATCCGAACAATTTAAGAAAGCTAATGCGCTGCCGCCCAACCCGGGGCAAATATCGCCGGAGAAAGATGCTGCTTTTTATGAAAGTATCAAAGACTTTCTTCGCCCTAACCTGCTTTTACTGACCAATTGCAAATACATTTTACTGGAAGGAGTTACTATTCAAAACTCCGCTGCATGGTGCCTGCATCCATTGATGAGTGAACATCTTACAGTTAGAAATATTTCTGTAAAAAATCCCTGGTATGCACAAAATGGGGATGGTATTGATGTGGAGAGTTGTAAAAATGTACTGATCGAAAATTCTGTCTTTGATGTGGGCGATGATGCCCTTTGTATGAAAAGTGGCCGTGATGCCGAAGGTAGAAAAAGAGCCATTCCTACACAGGATGTGATCATCCGGGGTTGCACAGTTTACTCTTCACATGGTGGTTTTGTGATCGGAAGCGAAATGAGTGGGGGTGCTAAAAATATCTATGTCAGCAACTGCACTTTTATCGGGGCGGATATCGGTCTTCGTTTTAAAACCACGAGAGGCCGCGGTGGCGTGGTGGAGAATATTTTTATCAAAGACATCTACATGAAAGATATTCCTGGTGAAGCGATACTCTTTGATATGTACTATGCGGCAAAGGATCCTATTCCGCTGTTGGGTGAAAAAAGAGAATTACCAAAAGTAGAATTCAAACCGGTTGATGAAACCACTCCTGTCTTCAAAAATTTTCATATCAGCAATGTGTATTGTAATGGTGCAGAGAAAGCAATTTTTGTCAGGGGTCTTCCGGAAATGCATGTAAAGGATATTGTGCTGGAAAATATGGTGATCCAGGCCAATAAAGGCATTGATGTACAAGAAGCAACAGGTATTACATTTAGAAATATCAAGGTAATAAGCGATGAAACCAACCCGGTGATCGACGTGGTCCACAGTGACAAAATAGTCTTTGACAATATCACGTACAAAGAGGGGGCTGCCTTGTTGTTTCGTGTTAATGGGGAACGAAGCAGCCACATCATTATAAAAAACACGGATGCATCTAAAGCAAAACAGAAAATAAAATTTGAACTCGGGGCCACCGAGAAAAGTACCAGTTTGGCCAGTCCCGTACCGGCACCCTTATCTGAAAAATGGAGTGAGCGTCTTTCCGAAACAGTGATGAAGGTTTGGCCTGACTCTTTTTTATTACCCGGCGATAAAGCAGCCAAATGGCGGTACGACCAGGGCGTGATCTTAAAAGGAATGAGGGCCGTGTGGGCCGCCACCGGCGATGGGAAATGGTTTAACTATATCCAGAAAAGTATGGATCTCTATATCCAGGATGATGGCACGATCCGCGGGTATAGACCTGATGAATACAATATTGATCATATCAATAACGGAAAACTGTTGTTGTTCCTGTTCCAGGTGACAGGTAAAGACAAATATAAAAAAGCTGCTGACCAGTTGCGGGAACAATTAAGGACACATCCCCGCACTTCAGAAGGAGGTTTCTGGCATAAAAAGATCTATCCCTCACAAATGTGGCTGGATGGTTTATATATGGGACAACCATTTTTTGCTGAGTATGCCAGGCTATTCCATGAAGAAGCTGCATTCGATGATATCGCCAACCAGTTTATGCTGATGGAAAAACATGGCCTTGATAAAAAAACGGGTTTACTGTATCATGGATGGGATGAAAGTAGAGCCCAGCAGTGGGCTAATAAAACAACAGGTCAATCGCCCCATTTCTGGGGAAGAAGTTTGGGTTGGTATGGAATGGCATTGGTTGATGTGCTCGACCAGTTTCCGGCTAACCACCCGAAAAGAAATGAGCTGATTGCCATCCTTAACCGCTTTGCAGTGGCCGTTAGAAAAGTTCAGGATGCCAGGACTGGCTTGTGGTATGATGTTCCCAATCTTCCCAATGAACCCAAAAACTATGTAGAAGCTTCTGCTTCCTGCATGCTGGCTTACACCTTTGCCAGGGGAGCCAGGAAAGGTTATCTGCCTGATTTATACCTGCATCATGCCAAAGAAGCCTACCAGGGTATCCTCAATCAATTCATCGAAACAGATGCCACTGGCCAGGTTAATTTAAAAGGAACGGTGTCCGTATCAGGTCTTGGCGGGAATCCTTACCGGGATGGAAGTTTTGAATATTATATGAGAGAACCGGTGATTGTGAATGATCCGAAAGGAATAGGTGCTTTCATTAAATGTGCCGCTGAAATGGAACTGAACGAGACACAGTCCGTTGGCAAAGGCAAAACGGTACTACTTGATTATTACTTTAACAACGAATCAAAAAAAGATATCACTGGCACCAACATACGATGGCATTACAACTGGGAGGATAAAACCAACAGTGGTTATGCTATGTTGGGTGATATTTTCACCAAATATGGTGTAAAAACAAGGTCATTAGAAAAGGCACCCACCGCTGATGCACTAAAACCTGCCTCCATTTATATCATCGTTGATCCGGACACAGAAAAAGAAACAGGGAAACCAAATTTTGTGGCTGCAACCGATGTGACTGCTATCAGTAATTGGGTAAAAGACGGCGGTACATTGGTATTGCTGGGGAATGATGCCGGTAATGTAGAATTTAAAAATTTTAATGCCCTCGCCAGCCAGTTTGGTATTCAGTTCAATGAAGACAGTAAGAACCGTGTGCCAAATGACCAGTATGAACAAGGTGCGGTAACAACTCCCGGTGCACATGCCATCTTTAACTCGCCAAAAAAATTGTTTATCAAAGAATACAGCAGTTTACAGGTAAAAAGCCCCGGTATTACAGTTCTAAAACATGGAGAGGACAATGTGATGGCTGTGGCGAAGTATGGAAAAGGGACGGTGTTTGCCTTAGGTGATCCCTGGATCTATAATGAATATGTTGATGGAAGAAGATTACCGGCTTCCTTTGACAATTATAAAGCAGCGGAAGAATGGGTAAAGTGGCTGATTAAAACAAGTACGAAATAATAAGTTAGCTGTGCGCAGCGGTGATAAGTGATACGTACGAAATCAAATGATATGACCAGCTCCGACAAAGCGGCAGAGTAAAAAGCAAACGAGAAATAGGTGAGCGCTTGGTACGAGCGATATGCAAAACAATGAGGAGTATAAATACGATAACTTTCTTTTGCCTGCCGGTAATACTGCTGCTGCCATTTTGTATAGCATTGCAGCAAGTCTCACCTGCAAAAAAGATTACCGTCGCGGCTGATGGGAGCGGCGATTATAAAACGATACAGGGTGCTATCAATAGTTTATCCGACTCTTCTGCTGTACCAAGAACGATATTCATTAAGAAAGGCACTTATGCCGAAAAAATATATATCGAAAAAGCCAACATCATTTTTGAAGGAGAAGACAGGGAGAAAACCCTCATAATCGCTTCTATTGCCAGAGACGAATGGCGTTGCGGGCATACCGATGATTGGGGTGTCGCTACATTAAATGTGGGTGCCAATGATATTACGTTGAAAAATCTCACCGTTACTAACAACTTTGGTTTCGACTATACTGAAAAAACGATCTGGTGCGCTTCGGATACATCCTCCCATAAAGAAAAGAAGCTTAGAAAGGATGGTCACCAGATGGCCTTACGAACTATGAACGCAGCGACAAGGTTAAAAGCGGTGAATTGCCGTTTCCGGGCTTTTGGCGGCGACACCGTCAGTCCCTGGGAAGTAGAAAATGGAATGTGGTATTTCAAAGATTGTATCATGGAGGGTGGTGTAGATTTTTATTGCCCGAGGGGATGGGCCTGGGCGGAGAACTGCGAATTCATTACCCATACGGGCCCGGCAGCTATCTGGCATGATGGCTCAAGGGTTGAAGATTCCAAAACCGTATTGGTGAACTGTAAGTTCACCGGATATGATGGCTTTATGCTAGGTCGTTATCACCGTGACGCGCAGTTCTTTCTCGTTAATTGCACCTTTGCAAAAAACATGAAAGACGCCGACATCTATCTGGTACCTACCTCCAATAAAATATTATGGGGAAGAAGAATCTATTACTACAACTGTCATCGTGAAAATGGGAACGATTTCAACTGGTATAGCAATAATCTTCCTGCCGGATTACAGTCAAATGATATTACGGTTAACTGGGTCTTCGGCAATCGCTGGAGTCCTCAAAAAAATTAATTATGCAATTATCCAAAACCGCCTTACTGCAAATTGCAATATCACCCGGATTAACCATTCCGGATGAAAAATTGTTCGCACTGCCGGAAAAAGTATTGCAATTCGGAACCGGCGTCTTGCTCCGAGGTTTGCCGGATTATTTTATTGACAAAGCCAATAAACAAGGCTTCTTCAACGGAAGAGTAGTGGTCGTGAAATCTACCGACAGCGACAGTTCTGCATTTGACAAACAGGATGGGCTATATACCCTATGTGTGCGCGGTGTGGAAAATGGAAAAACAGTGGAAGAAAACAGTATCAATACATCCATCAGCCGTGTACTTAGTGCCAAAACAGAATGGAAAAATATCCTGGCTTGTGCCCACAACCCCGACATGAAGATTGTCATCTCCAACACAACAGAGGTAGGGATACAACTGGTTCAGGATGATATCAACAGTGAGCCACCGGTTTCGTTCCCTGGAAAATTGCTGGCTTTTTTATATGAGCGATTCAAAGCATTTAAAGGAAGCCACGAAAGTGGTATGGTGATCGTACCAACAGAACTGATTACCGATAACGGCTCTCTCTTGGAAGGAATTGTCCTGGAACTGGCTCATCGCAATAATTTAGATTTTAAATTCCTGGAATGGCTGGAAACGCATAATACTTTTTGCAATTCATTAGTGGACCGGATTGTTCCCGGAAAACCGAATACAGCAGACACCCAAAAACTGGAGAAAGCTTTGGGTTACCAGGATGACCTGTTAACAATGAGTGAAGTGTTTCGTCTTTGGGCTATTGGAGGGGATGAAAAAATAAAAGAAACTCTGTCCTTTTGCAAGGCAGACCAGGGTGTAGTGATAGCCCCTGACATTACTTTATTCAAGGAATTGAAATTGCGCTTACTGAATGGCACGCATAGTTTCAATTGTGGTCTCGCCTATTTATCCGGCTTTACTATTACCAGGGAAGCTGTAACGGATAAAATCTTCTCTGTTTTTGCGAAAACCCTGATGCATACTGAAATCGCAAAATCCATTCCCTATGAAATCGATCCAAAAGTTAAGGAAGATTTTGCCAACAAGGTCTTTGAACGTTTCTGTAACCCGTTCATCGACCACCAATGGCTCAGCATTACCGTGCAATACACTTCCAAAATGAAAATGCGGAATGTACCTTTATTGCTTTGCCATTATGAATTGAATGATACTCCTCCACTGCGTATGGCCGCTGGTTTCGCAGGATTTCTATTATATATGAAAGCCGTCAAAAAAGAGGGTAATAAATATTTTGGCGAAAGAAACAATACCGGTAATGAACGGGATACCTATGAAATAAAAGACGACTCAGCAGGATATTTTTATACTGCCTGGAATAATGATTCCACTGGTAAAACTGGTAGCTATCGGGTGGTAGAAGACGTGTTACAAAACGAAGAGCTTTGGGGAACTGATCTCAGCAAGCTCCCTGGCTTCCTGCAGACCGTACAGGAACTGGTTCAGGACATGACCACAAGCGGTGTATTAGAAACGATTGCACAACTGGATTCGAAAAAAGTGACAGCGTAAATGAAACATCGAGTAGTAAAAGTTCATCGTAACGATAATGTGATCGTGGCATTAGTCAACCTGGCTAAAGGGGAGACAATTTCCTTTGAGGGTGCCAGTTATGTGTTGCAACAGGATATCCCGGCCAAGCATAAATTCTTTATGCAGGATATGAACCCGGGTGACGAAGTGATCATGTATGGTGTGCTGGTCGGAAAAGCACAGACAATTATTCCAAAAGGCAGCCGGATGACTACCGAAAATATCAAACATGCTGCTGATCCCTATGCCTACCGCCATGCCCGCTTTGACTGGCAGGCTCCGGATATTTCCCAATTCAAAGGAAGGACTTTCAATGGATATTACCGGGGCGACGGGAGAGTTGGTACCGCCAATTATTGGTTATTCATCCCGACTGTTTTTTGTGAGAACCGGAACCTGGATGTGATCCGCGAAGCAATGCATAACGAGCTGGGTTATGCTGTAACGGACAAGTACAAACAGTACACCCATCATCTTTTGACTGCCTACATGAATGGCGGGTCGTTATCAGCTATTGAATTGGGTCCTGCTACTAATGACCATCATCGGCCCTTTAAAAACGTGGACGGGATAAAATTTCTGAATCACCAGGGTGGCTGCGGTGGTATCCGACAGGATGCCGCTATATTGAGTAAATTATTAGCAGCATATGCTGACCATCCAAATGTAGGTGGTGTTACAGTCTTGAGTTTAGGCTGTCAGAATCTGCAGGTGGAAGATTTTAAAAATGACCTTAAAATACATAACCCGAATTTTGACAAACCGCTATTTATATTCGAACAGCAGCAATCACAAAGTGAAGAGCGCCTGATCGCTGATGCCATCCGAAAAACATTTGAAGGCCTGGTTGAAATAAATAAGCTGGAAAGAAAACCGGCGGGCCTTGATCAATTATGTATCGGTGTAAAATGCGGTGGCAGCGATGGATTTAGTGGAATCTCGGCAAACCCTTCTGTTGGTTATTGCTCCGACCTGTTAGTGGCATTGGGCGGGAAGATCTTATTAGCAGAATTTCCTGAACTATGTGGGGTGGAACAGGAATTGGTTGACCGTTCGGTGAATGAGAAAACTGCTAATAAATTCATGAACCTGATGAAAAGCTATGAAGCAACGGTTACCAATGCCGGTTCAAGCTTTTCGATGAATCCCTCACCAGGAAATATCAAAGACGGACTGATAACCGATGCTATTAAAAGCGCCGGTGCCGCCAGGAAAGGAGGCACTTCTCCAGTTGTGGATGTGCTGGACTATACAGAACCCGCTACTAAACCGGGATTGAGTTTGGTTTGCACACCCGGCAATGATGTCGAAGCGACCACAGGCAAAGCAGCCAGTGGTGCAACTTTGATACTGTTTACCACCGGTTTGGGCACTCCTACCGGTAATCCTGTTTGCCCCACCATTAAAGTATCAACGAACAGCAATCTTACAAAAAGAATGAATGATATTATAGATATTGATTGCGGCCCCGTGATTGAAGGTGACAAAACCATTGAGCAGATGGGTGAGGAAATACTAGAGTATTGTATCAGGGCTGCAAGTGGTGAAGTGATACCAAAAGCTGTATTGCTGAACCAGGATGATTTTATTCCGTGGAAGAGAGGTGTATCGTTATAAATGATTTCACGCAAAGGCGCAAAGAAAGTAAGACGCTAAGAGTGAAAACAAGTTTGCGGCTTTGCGTGTTACGATGCTTTGCGTAAAATAAAAAGCTGAACACAATTACTGAACCATGAATCGTCCCGCATTTTGCGGGAACAGGTAAAGTCCTGAAAAACGACAGCCGGCCCAATAAATAATTTTAAAAGTGATCGCATGAAACAATTTATCGATGAAAATTTTTTGCTATCGAACGACACAGCACAACGTCTGTATCATGAGTATGCCAAAGACATGCCCATCATTGATTATCACAATCATTTGCCACCAAATGAAGTAGCAGAAGATAAAAGTTTTGAGAATATCACCCGGGTATGGTTGAATGGTGACCATTATAAATGGAGGGCCATGCGTGCCAATGGAGTAGAGGAAGCTTATATAACTGGTGAAAAATCTGATTGGGAAAAATTCAGGGCCTGGGCAGCTACGGTTCCTTATACATTACGGAATCCTTTATATCACTGGACCCACCTGGAACTACGACGTTATTTTGACATACATGATATCTTAAATGCAGACTCTGCCCGAAAGATATATGATGAATGTTCTGCCAAATTGCAATCAAAAGAATTCAGCGTAAGAAGGTTGTTGGACAAAGCAAATGTGAAGCTGATTTGCACCACGGACGACCCGGTTGACAACCTGGAACATCACCAGAAAATAAGAAAAGAGGATGGGGGTGTTACAGTACTGCCCGCTTTTCGTCCCGATAAGGCAATGAATGTGGATGATGCCAATACCTTCAACATTTACCTCACCGGGCTGGAAAAAGCTACAGATATCTCGATCAGTACGTATAACGACTATATCACCGCCTTGCAAAAAACTCATGATTATTTTGTTGCCAACCATTGCAGCGTAAGTGATCACGGACTGGAAGAAATTTATGCTGAAGATTATACCAGTACTGAAATTGCCGGCATCTTCGCCAAAATTCGTTCCGGTGGTAGCCTGACATTGGAAGAGAACAGGAAATTCAAATCTGCGATGCTGGTGACCTTTGCCGGTTGGGATTGGGAAAAAGGATTTGTTCAGCAATTCCATTTGGGTGCTTTACGAAATAACAACTCCCGGATGCTGCAACAACTCGGCCCGGATACCGGTTGGGACAGTATCGGTGATTTCTCACAAGCAAAAGCATTGGCCAAATTCCTTGACCGGCTTGACCGGAATAATACCTTAGCCAAAACGATTATTTACAATTTGAATCCAGCAGATAATGAATTGTTCGCTACGATGATTGGTAATTTCAATGATGGAACGGCTGTCGGGAAAATTCAATGGGGCTCATCCTGGTGGTTCCTTGACCAGAAAGATGGTATGACCAGCCAGATCAATACCCTCAGCAATATGGGATTGCTCAGCCGGTTTATCGGTATGCTCACCGATAGCCGGAGTTTTCTTTCTTTTCCGCGTCATGAATATTTCAGGAGATTGTTGTGTAATTTGTTTGGAGTAGAAATAGAGAACGGGGAATTACCCAATGATATAGCCTGGATCGGCAAAGTGGTGCAGGACATTTCTTTCAACAATGCCAAGAGTTATTTTAACTGGCATTTCCTGGATCAAAAAGAAAAAGTGGGTAAAAAAACTGTCGAAAATTAATTAATTATGGAGATACGTTTTCAAAATAGTCCTGGTGAAACTAATCAGATGAACACGGAACAGCTCCGGGAAAATTTCCTGGTGCCAGGCTTACTACAGGATGATAGCATTCAACTGGTGTATTCACATTATGATAGGGTGATCATTGGTGGTGTAAAGCCGGTGAACAAAGCGATACAATTGCCTGGCCACGCTGAATTGAAGTCGGATTTTTTCCTGGAGAGAAGAGAACTGGGCATTATCAATGTGGGTGGAGCTGGCACGGTAACCGCCGACGGGACAGAATTTGCTATTAATAAACTCGACTGTATTTACCTTGGAAAAGGAACTAAAGAAGCAGTCTTTACAAGTAACAACAGTAATGACCCGGCACTTTTATACTTGCTTGCTGCTCCGGCACATCATCAATATCCCAACAAGTTGATGACAAAAGATGAGGCATCCCCTGTGATCCTGGGTGATGCTTCCACTTCCAATAAAAGAACGATCTATAAATATATTCACCTGGATGGAATTAAAAGCTGCCAGCTGGTGATGGGATTAACTGTATTGGAGCAAGGGAGTGTGTGGAATTCTGTTCCGCCACATACCCATACCCGGAGAATGGAGGTTTATTTTTATTTTGATGTGCCGGAACAACAACGTGTATTTCATTTTATGGGTGAGCGGCAGGAAACAAGGCATATTGTTATTACCAATCATGAAGCAGTTATTTCTGCACCCTGGTCTATGCATTTTGGTTGCGGCACCTCCAACTATGGATTTATATGGGGTATGGCCGGGGAGAACCAGGCATTCTCAGATATGGACCCTGCTCCCATTGCTGAATTGAAATAGCATCGAATTACAACGTTGTAATAGGAACCGGCATCGTTACCGGTAAAAAAAACTAATTAAAAAAGTAGCCTGATTGATAGCTTTATCATGGTAGACCGTATCTTTCAACTAATCAAAAAAAACTTACAAAAAAAATAAAAAGATCATGTCAAAAAAAGTAGTAACACTGGGAGAGATTATGCTTCGTTTATCAACTCCGGATTTTAAACGGTTTGTACAATCGGACAGTTTTGACATCACCTATGGTGGCGGTGAAGCCAATGTAGCGGCCGCCTTGTGTAATTATGGATTGAACGGAACATTTGTAACTAAAGTTCCCACTAACCCGATCGGCCAGGCCGCTATCAATCACCTGCGTCGGTATGGTGTGGATACCCAATTCATCGCAAGAGGAGGTGAAAGACTGGGTATTTATTTTTTAGAAACCGGCGCTTCGATGCGCGCCTCACAGGTGGTGTATGACCGGGCGCATGCTTCTATTGCTGATGTTGATATTAGTGAATTTGATATGGATAAGATACTCGATGGCGCATCCTGGTTCCATACAACCGGCATCACTCCTGCCCTAAGCGATAAAGCTGCCGCTTTAACAGAAGCCGCCTTAAAAGCAGCTAAAGCAAAAGGGATCACTACCAGTATAGACCTTAACTACCGAAAGAAATTGTGGAGCAAGGAAAAAGCAAGGGAGGTGATGAGCAGGCTTTGCCAATACGTGGATGTATGTATCGGGAATGAAGAAGATGCGGATACTACGCTTGGTTTTAAAGCAAAAGATACAGATGTAACCAAAGGCGAACTGAACCTGGATGGTTTTAAAGATGTATTCCAACAAATGAAAGCGAAATTCGGATTCAAATTCATCGCCTCCTCCTTAAGGGAAAGTCATAGTGCCAGTGATAATGGCTGGAGTGCCCTGGTGTATGATGGCAGTGAATTTTATCATACCAAACAATACAATGTTCGCATCGTTGACCGGGTAGGAAGTGGTGATTCCTTTGCCAGTGGATTAATATATGGATTAGTGACCGGCATGCCGATGAATGAAGCTGCGGAATTTGGTGTGGCGGCATCGGCCCTTAAACATACAATTCCTGGCGACCTGAATCATGCGACATTGAGTGATGTAAAAGATCTCGTGAAAGGAGACGGGAGCGGAAGGGTACAAAGATAGAAACCCTCTGTCTCCCTAAAGGGAAGACTTAGATCATAGTTTCGTTATAAAGTCGATAGTTCTTTAAAGCGGACAGTTTATTATTAGTGTTACCAGCTTCAGTTCCCTGATTGAACTTCGTTGCGTCGCACTCTTGTACGTCCGGTTCGCTGCTGAGCTGGGAAAAATATTAACTAACATACTTTAAAGCGATATATGCTTTAGGGTTCAAAAGTCCCTCCTTCGGAGACAACCAAGGGTTGGGAGCATCGCTCGTAGGGAGGTCTTTAAAATGATAATAGATACACTCAATAATGCTTCGAAATATTTTTCAATTCATCCTTTGTTTGAAAGGGCATTTGAGTACATTAAAAAAACAGACCTGGCAAAGGCTCCTGATGGCAAATCGGATATTGCAGAAGGATTAAAAGCCATCTTTTCCAATAAAACAGGAATGATTGCAGAAACATCTGTGGCCAAGTTTGAGTGTCACAATAACCATATTGACATTCAGCTTTGTATCAGGGGTGTTGAAACAATTGGCTGGAAGCCCCGGGAAAAATGTGTCACAGAAAACGGCGGGTATATTCCTGAGAAAGATGTGCAGTTGTACAATGAACAGCCCGATATGTTCTTTCAATTGACGGATGGGCAATTCGCTATTTTTTTCCCTGAAGATGTGCATGCACCCATGATCGGAGAAGGTGCTATAAAAAAACTAGTGATCAAAGTAAAAATCTAAACATGAGCAAGACACAACAAATAACAGATGCCATCGTACAACAGGGAACGCTTCCTTTATATTTTAATCCTGATGAAACTGTGAGTGTGGAAGTGATGAGAGCCATTTACCGCGCAGGAATCAAAGCTGTGGAATATACCAACCGGGGCGACGAGGCATTGAATAATTTCATCAAGATGACCACGGTAAGAAATGCTGAAATGCCGGAGCTGTTATTAGGCGTGGGCACCATTAAAAATTTAAAGGATGCCAAAAATTATATGGCTGCCGGTGCAGACTTTCTTGTTAGCCCTGGTTTTGTAAAAGAAGTGGCAGACTATGCTGTTAGCAAAGATATTTTTTATGCCCCCGGGTGTATGACGCCGACCGAGATCATAGCTGCTGAAAATGCCGGCATAAAATTTATCAAACTTTTTCCGGGAAATATGATGGGCACTGAATTTCTCACCACCATTAAAGACATCTTTCCAAAACTATTGTTCATGCCTACCGGTGGTGTAGATACTACGAGAGACAATATTGAAGGCTGGTTCAAGGCAGGTGTGTGTGCAGTGGGTATGGGGAGCAAACTCATCAGCAAAAAATTAATGGAAGCTGGAGATTTCACAACGATTGAAACGGAGACCAAAAAAGTACTGGAATTAATTGCAACGATTAAAAAATAAACAACGTTCAAAACTGTACGCTTGGCTGGAAACAATAAGCGTTTAATACTTGTCAAATGATCCGAGAAACGATTGGAAAATACAGGTGGACCATCTGTACCTTATTATTCTTTGCTACTACCGTTAACTATCTTGACAGGCAGGTGTTGAGTCTGTTAGCCCCCAGTCTTTCAAAAGAATTTGGTTGGACCAATACGGATTATGCCAACATCACATCGGTATTCCAATTTGTATATGCTATCTCTATGCTTTTTGCGGGTCGGCTAATCGATCGGTTGGGGACCAAGACCGGTTTTACATTAGCCATTATTGTCTGGTCGATTGGGGCTATCATGCATGCGGTGGCAGTACCGATCGGAACAGGGGTTTCTAATGTATTTGCATGGATCGGTCTCGGCGCTGTACCAGTGTCCATCGCAGGCTTCATGGTGGCAAGGGCTGTGTTGGGGTTTGGAGAAGCTGGTAACTTCCCCGCCGCGATAAAGGCGACTGCCGAATATTTTCCTAAAAAAGAAAGATCATTTGCCACCGGTATTTTTAATTCAGGTGCAAATGTGGGAGCGATCCTGGCTCCGCTCACTGTGCCATGGATCGCGGAAACCTGGGATTGGCAAACAGCCTTTTTATTGATCGGCGCCATTGGATTTGTCTGGTTAATATTCTGGAAGATCTATTATGCCATTCCCCGTGAACAAAAAAGACTTTCACCCAACGAGCTGGCTTATATTGAAAGTGACAAAGAAGATGAACCGGTCACTGTTAACACAAATGAAAAAGCTGCAAAAGTCTCCTGGTTTAAATTATTGGGGTATAAACAAACCTGGGCTTTTGCTTTTGGCAAAATGATGACAGACGGTGTTTGGTGGTTCTTCCTATTTTGGTTACCAAAATATTTGGATGCACAATATGGCATGTCAGGAAAAGAGATCATGCTCCCGCTGGCCGTATTATACAGTATGACCATGTTTGGTAGTATTGGTGGTGGTTATTTCCCTACTTATTTCATCAATAAAGGATATACTCCTTATGATGGCAGGATGAAAGCAATGTTGCTGATCGCCATTATCCCGTTGGTAGTATTACTGGCACAGCCTTTTGGCTATATTTCTTTCTGGGTTCCCGTGATTTTAATTGGTATCGGTGCTTCTGCTCACCAGGCCTGGAGTGCCAATATCTTTACAACGGTTTCTGACATGTTCCCGAAAAAAGCAGTGGCTTCAGTGGTAGGTATCGGTGGTATGGCCGGGGGATTGGGTGGTGTAGCTATCTCTAAGATCGGGGGTGGATTATTTGATCATTACAAAGCACTGGGCCATATACAAACGGGTTATACGATCATGTTTGCGTTTTGTGCGATTGCCTATCTTATCGCCTGGATAGTAATGAAAGCTTTGGTACCGAAGTATAAGCCGATCACAGATTTGTAAATTTTCAAAGTATATTTCAAACGGTCGATGACCTATTTGGAACAAATACCAACCCCACAATTAAGCAAATACATTGACCGGTTGTGGTATTGCCAGGCTGACAACCTGATGAATACTGTCCTAACCATCCCCCTGCTCCACCAGGAACTGGTTTTTAATTTCTTAGCAGGTCATTGTATTACCAGGAATACTGAACCCGGTACATCTATCGTCAATTCAAACGCCTGGGTCAGCGGCATCCAGACCAGGCCGGTGCTGACAGAACACAGCGGAAAACACGAAATGATGGGGGTATTATTTAAGCCCGCTGGTTTAAAAGCATTTACTAAATATCCTGCAGCTGATTTTAAGAATAATTTTATTGATGCCACGCTTGTATTCGATAACTGCTTCCCAGACCTGTTGGAACAAATTCAAAATGCCAACACCGCGGGTTCCAAACTTTCACTGATCGAAAACTACCTGCTCAAATCTTTAACGGCTGATCATTGTCCCCATTACCTGCATGCTTCGCTCTACCTTTTTTCAACCGCCAGGGACCAACGCATCTCCGTCAAAGAAACCTGTGATACGATTCGTATTTCCAACAAATCATTGATACAATCATACCGCAAGCATATTGGCATAAGCCCGGTAAAATATCTACAACTCCGCGCGATTAACAGGGCCTTATCTTTCTTATCAAAAGACCCGCAGCAATCCCTGACACAACTGGCTTATGAATTGAATTTTTATGACCAGGCCCATTTTATTAACTTGTTTAAAACGGCCACAGGCCTAACCCCATCGCGGTACGCCCACTATGTGTTGACAAAAAGGATCGATAAAAGCTCTCCCAACTTCATTTCTCTCCAGGGTTAATTATTTACAATTTCAGAACGGCATGCTACGCTACTTTTGGCACTTATCCTTAAAACTATGCGTACATTCTTACTGGCGATTTGCTTCCTAACGGCCTTTGGGCTTGGCTTTGCAGCTAAAAAAAGTATTCATGAATATCCATCTAACCCAACAAAAATGAAAAAAGTAACAGGCATTGGCGGCATTTTCTTTACGTGCAAAGACCCCAGCAAAATGAAGGAATGGTATAAAACGCATTTGGGCTTGGACACCGATCAGTATGGTACCAATTTTGAATGGCGACAGGGCACAGACACCACAAAAAAAGGATTTACCCAATGGAGTCCCTTTGCGGAGACCACCCAATATTTTGCGCCCTCTACGAAAGACTTTATGATAAATTACCGGGTGGAAGATTTACAAGCCCTTGTTGCCCTGCTCAAAAAAGAAGGAGTGACTTTTGCTGACGAGATCCAATCCTTTGACTATGGAAAGTTCGTTCACATCATTGACCTGGAAGGAAATAAAGTTGAATTATGGGAACCCAATGATGTAGAATATGACAAGATCGTAGAAGGTCGTACAAAATAAATCTCCCATAAATGCACTCTATTCAACAATGAGTACCTGATATCCTTTGATCATTGTCCCCCTACTCTCCCCAAATATTATCTTTTCCGGCCACCCACAATTTCACCAGGTCAGTGGTCACCGACTTTGGTCTCTCCAGTGGGAAGCCCAGGGCCCTGTCCCAGCAAAGGCTGGCCAATACGCCCAAAGCCCGGCTAACGGCAAAAAGTACGGTATAATACTCATACTCCACCAACCCGTAATGCACCAAAAGGGAACCGCTGTGAGCATCCACATTAGGCCAGGGATTTTTTATTTTGCCCATCGATTGTAAAATAGGGGGCACCGTTTCATAGATATCCCATACTGTATTCACCAGTGGATCATCGGGCATATGTTTTTTTCCAAATGCCATCTGTGCTTCAAATCGTGGATCGGTTTTGCGTAGCACGGCGTGCCCATATCCCGGTACCACTTTTCCTTCACTCAATGTTTTCTTTACATATTCTTCTATCTGCGCTTTGGTGGGAGATTCTGCATTCAAGTCTTCCCGCATTTCAAATATCCATTTGATCACTTCCTGGTTGGCTAACCCATGTAAAGGACCGGCCAGGCCATTCATACCAGACGCATAACTTAGATACGGATCACTTAGTGCAGAACCCACCAGATGGGTAGCATGTGCCGATACATTGCCACCTTCATGATCTGCATGGATAGTCATATATAATCGCATCAACTCCTTGAAACTCTCATCTTCAAACCCCATCATATGGGCAAAATTGCCAGCCCAATCCAGCAAGCCGTTCGGCTGAATATGATCCCCAAATTTGTATTTTCTCCGGTAGATATAAGCTGCCACCCGGGGTAACCTTGCGATCAGGTCCATAGAATCATCAAATACGGCCTCCCAATAATCTTTTTTGTTCATGCCAGCGGCATACTTCTTTGCAAATTGACTTTCCGTTTGCAACGCCATCACAGCCACCACAAACTGTGTCATCGGGTGGGTATTTAATGGCAATGCTTCTATAGTTGCAAATACATGATTGGGTACATGAGATCTTCGTTGCCATACAGAACTTATATGGTGCACATCATCTTCTAAGGGCAGTTCTCCTACCAACATCAGGTAAAATAAACCTTCTGGCAATGGCTCCGATCCACCGGGTGCCTTCGCCAGTTTCTGCTGTAGTTCAGGAATTGTATAACCTCTGAAACGAATCCCCTCCTGCGCATCCAGCAAGGAGGTTTCCGAAACAAGGCCTGTCATGCCCCGCATGCCCTGGTAGATTTGTGACAGTTGTACTTCACCGATCACTTTATTCCCATGCTCTTTTAGCAACTCTTTTATTTCAACTGAAACCTTGTCTGCTTTAGCCTTGAACCGATCTTTTATAATTCCCATGATGCCTTATTTACATGCCACCCAAAGCGGCGGATTAATAAAAATTTTAATAGATAAAGGTAATTAAAATTACTGGTTGTTTGTTGCAGGTTGCAGGTTACTGGTTGCTGGTTACGGATGAATGGTTATCCAAATTTTAGTGATTGTCGATCAGTGGGATCCCAGTAACCAGCAACAAACAACCAGGAACTATTTCGGTGTCCTCCGGTAAAGCCAGTACGCCACCGCTGCAAAAACGATATTGGGTAACCAGGCAGCGAGCAGGGGGGGAAAATCCCCTTTGGTGGCGAACACTGTAGAGAACCGGTCAGACAAAATAAACAAGGCCGCCGTAGTAATACCCCAAGCTATATGCATGCCACTCCCACCGCGGCTTCTCCGGCTGGCGATAACGGCACCAATCAAAGTCAGCAGCAAGACTGCTGCCGGCGTAGCGGTACGCCGGTATCGCTCCACTTTTAGTGTATTCAGTCCTTCCGTTCCTCTTAATTCTTCCTGTTTAATAAAACTCACCAATTCCGGTGTTGTCAGTTTATCTTTCACATAAACATCTTTCCGCAATTCGGTATGCTTTACATTCAGAGTAATTGTATACTGTGAATGTTGCGTCAATCTTTCCCCCATACTGTCTATAAATCTCTCAGCCGCATTTGTTAACTGCCAACTCTTTGTGGCAGTATCCCACCGTATTGTTTCTGCACGAAGATTATAAACTACTTTATTATCCTTTATGCGTTCCATAAAAAAACCTCTTGCACTTTTGCTGAAACTGTCATAATCCCTGATCCCGATAAATGTGTTGGTATCAATACGGAGATAAAAACAACTCGGACAATTGCCAAAAACCGGATTCTTAGATGGATCATTCTTGTCTACATACTTGCTCTGAAAATTACTACGGATCACATTGGCTTTGGGTATCCAGTACCGACTGCCCAACCATAACACCAAACCAAGTAACAGGCCCCCGATAACGTAGGCCCTTAAAAAACGGTTATAACTGGTGCCGCTGGCGAGGATGGCAATAATTTCTGACCGGATAGCCATCCGGCTGGTAAAAAAAATGACGGCGATAAATACAAACAGGGGAAATAACAGGCTCCAGATATAAGGTACAAAACCAAAATAATATTGCTCCATGGCTTGTCGAAAACCCATATTTGCTTTTACAAAATCATCCATCTTCTCGCTGCTGTCAACGGCGACGGCAATGACGGTGAACATGAGCAGGCAAAAAATAAAGGTGACAAGGAATTTCTTCAGTATGTACCAGTCAATTTTCTTCATGAGGAGAAGGGATAGTAAGAAGTAGCCGCCTTCGTTCTATTGCAGGCAGAACAGCAACGTCCAAAGCAAAAGTAGAAGAAAAAACGTTGTGGGGTTGTGAAAGATAGGTGGACCACAAATTACATGAATACACATAAGAAAAAATAAAGCCCAGCGTATTTAGATTGGGAGGTGGATTAATTGTATTCATTAGTGTAATTCGTGCAATTCGTGGCTGACGCTACAGCTTTGTTTTAAACACATCCACCATTTCTTTTTTCCAGCCCACAAAATCTCCTTGTTGAATATGTTTCCTGGCCTCTCCTGCCATCCATAGATAAAAGGCAAGATTGTGAATGCTGGCAATAGTATAGCCCAAGAATTCTTTTGCCTTCATCAAATGACGCAGGTAGGCCTTGCTATAATAATTACTTATTTCACTGGCAAACCCATCATCAATAGGAGAGAAATCATGTTCCCATTTTTTGTTATCAATATTAATCACACCCCGGGTAGTAAATAACATGGCATTGCGTCCATTGCGGGTCGGCATCACACAGTCGAACATATCGATGCCCATACTGATGCATTCCAGGATATTCCAGGGAGTGCCCACTCCCATCAGGTATCTTGGTTTAGTAAGAGGTAAATGATCACAACACCAATCACAGATTTCATACATCACCGGTTCCGGTTCGCCCACGCTTAAACCCCCAATCGCATTGCCGGTAGCTTCCTTCGATGCAATATATTCACACGATTGTTGACGAAGATCCTTATAAGTGCCCCCCTGGACGATCGGGAAAAGATTTTGTGTGTATCCATATTTTGGATCTGTAGCATTGAACTGGGTAAAACAACGGTCCAACCAGCGATGTGTCAGCTCTAGTGATTTTTTTGCATAGCTGAACTCACAGCCTCCCGGGGGACATTCATCAAAAGCCATGATGATATCACCACCGATACTACGCTGAATGTCCATCACCTTTTCCGGGGTAAACAAATGTTTGCTCCCATCGATATGCGATTGAAAAGTCACACCGTCTTCCTTTATTTTTCTGGTACCTGCCAGCGAAAAAACCTGGTACCCACCACTATCCGTCAGGATGGGTTTAAACCAACCATTAAACTTGTGCAAACCCCCGGCTTTTTCCAGCACGTCGAGCCCCGGTCGTAAATACAAATGATAGGTATTCCCCAGGATGATCTGTGCTTTTACATCATTCACCAGCTGCTGTTGTGTAACTGCTTTCACACTCCCCGCTGTACCCACAGGCATAAAAATTGGGGTCAGTATCTCCCCATGATCAGTGGTCATTTTACCGGCTCTTGCTTTTGAGCCGGTATCTGTATGCTCTACTTCAAATGTTAGTGCTGCCATTGCGCTGCAAGATACGTTGGTATTGCTTCTCTGGTGGCTGGTGGCTGGTCGCTGGTTACTGGTCTGGCGTAATGATCGATAGTCCTATGTGTAAACCAGAAACTAGCGACCAGAAACCAGTCCCAAGAAACCAGCAACTATATTTATCTTCGCCCCTATGCCACCGATCACCTGGGAAGAGATTATTTTTTACTCTTTTGCCGCCATCACTGCTGTACAGTTATTTTACTACGCTTGGTTTTTCAGCCGCATTGCGTTTTATAAGTCAAAACAAAAAACAAAATCACAACAACACCCGGTGTCTGTTATTATTTGTGCCAGGAATGAAGATGAGCACCTGGCTCGTAATCTTCCGGGAGTGCTGGTGCAATCCTATCCCAGCACCTATGAAGTGGTGGCCGTCAATGACAATTCACAGGATGATAGCAAATACATTTTACAAGAGCTGAAAAAAACTTTTAAAACGTTGAATGTATTGGAGCTGACCCAGGAAGCCGTACATATCCCCGGGAAAAAATACGCCCTGTCCATGGGTATCCGGGAAGCCAAACATGAAGTTTTGTTGCTAACCGATGCCGATTGTGTACCTGCCAGCGAAAACTGGATAGAAAAAATGCAAAATGGTTATGATGAGAATATTGAGATCGTACTGGGATACGGCGCTTATCATAAGAAAAACGGGCTGCTGAACAAATTGATCCGGTTTGAAACTTTTCATTCCGGGCTGCAATACCTCTCCTATGCACTGGCCGGCATACCCTATATGGGTGTGGGCAGGAATTTATCCTATAAGAAAACGCTGTTCTTTCGCACCAAAGGTTTTTCTTCACTCAATAACCTGGCAAGCGGGGATGATGACTTGTTCGTTAATAAAACAGCGACAAAGACGAATACAGCCGTGGTCATTGACCCCGACGCCGTCACCCGGTCCATTCCCAAAACTACCTGGCGTGACTGGAAGCGGCAAAAGACCAGGCATTATACCACTGCCAAGTATTATAAGTTCAAACATAAATTTTTGCTAGGTCTGTATTTTGTTAGCCAATTTATTTTTTATCCCTTGCTCGCTGCCGCTCTTCTTTTTTATGATTGGCGTTTGGTGCTGGCTGTTTTTGGTGTTCGCTTCCTGTTGCAAGCGATTGTATTATTCAGATCCATGAAGAAAATGGGGGAAAAGGATCTGTGGCCCTGGTTCCTTTTCCTCGATATATGGATGTTCTTTTATTATATTTTGTTCGCACCGGCCCTTTGGAAAAAACCACCAAAGTATTGGTGAACTTCACCCAACCCTCCCCAGTTTATGAAGAGGGTAATGCGTACACATATGGAAGTTATCCTTAAGTATTTTACTGAATTTTCTGAAGAGCAGCTTGAACAATTAACCTTGCTGGATGGCCTCTACAAAGAATGGAATGACAAGATCAATGTGATTTCCCGAAAAGACATCGATAGCCTGTACGAAAAACATGTGCTGCATTCCTTAAGTATCGCCGCCAGCTTTGATTTTAGTGATGGCATGCAAATACTCGATTGTGGCACAGGTGGTGGCTTCCCGGGTATTCCCCTGGCTATTTTTTTTCCCAATGTACAATTTCACCTGGTAGACAGCATCGCCAAAAAACTAAAAGTAGTCGAAGCGGTGGCCGACGGCATTGGTTTAACGAATGTAACCACGCAGCATAGCCGGATAGAGGATATCAGAAATCGTCCACAGGACCCTGCGGGAAAATTTGATTTTGTTGTGTCGAGGGCCGTCGCTCCGCTCAAAGACCTGTGGCGCTGGAGCAGGCCCTTATTAAAAGTAAAAACACAAACTGAATTTACGCCTGGCCTTGTTTGTCTGAAAGGTGGTAACTTGGCAATGGAAGTACAAGAAAGTGGTGTACGACCCAGGGTTATTGAAATAGATTCACTTTTTCCCGAAGTATACTTTAAAGAAAAATACTTGTTATATATTCAGCGGTAAGGATTTCATTGCTGTGAAAATGATTGACAGGGTGAATGGTCTGACCACCATACAAAAAGTATAATGCTAACGTATTAATATTCACTCCTATTTTTCAGTCGGAGTGTTATCTAACAACATAAACTGGCGAGTTAACGGGCATTGAAAAGCGACAATCCTAGCAATTGAACAGACATACAAAATTTACATAACTAAAAGATAAAGAAGTAAGGAGTATGAGCAAAATAATCTTTGATAGTGGAATATCACTTGACGGTTTTTTCGCAGGAGACAAGAGAAGTCCTAAAAATCCTATGGGTGTAGTTTCAGGACAAATCCATTCGTGGGTGTTTAATCAAAAAGCTTTCTGGGAATATTTTAGGTACGGAAGGCGGTAATGTAGACGGAAGTGATGGTAAACTCATTAGGGAGACAATTGAACGGACAGTTGCGTTCATTATAGGAAAACGTTTGTTTGAGGAAGATGAAGTCTGCTGGCCAAATGACTTATACAAAGCAGACGTATATGTTTTAACACCGAAATAAGAGAGCCATGGGTTCAAGAAGGCACGACAACTTTCTACTTTATAAACGATGGAATTGAAAGTGCTTTGGACAAGGCAAGACAATCGGCGAGAATGTGCCGCCCAGCTTTAGTTTTTAATATTTAAATTTATCAAAAAGCCAGGCAGCCCTGCCGGCGTGACGCAGTCAGCAGGGTTTCCGGGCGAACGTCCCGATAGCTATCGGGATTTACTCCCTAAAATTTTAAGGCATGAAACTATTTTTATCTTTTCTATTTTGTGTTCTCTTTTTACGTGAGGGATACGCTCAGGATAAAACGTTACTGCCAGAACAACAAAGACTAGGTGTTTTCCAAGGTCACTGGACGGTTGATGGAAGTGAAGCAACCTACTTAGAAATTTGTGATAGGATACAAGGAAACCATATTCAATGCATATCAACTTCTAAAGAAAAAACGGGGGTTGACAGTTCAGTAAGTTATCTATCCTTCTCCCCGCTTGAGAAAATCTACATTTATTATGGACTGCATTCATCAGGAAATTCCAGAATGCTTAGGGGCAACTGGGAGACAAATCACTTCATTTTTGAAGGTCAAAGAATTATACCTGAGAAGACCACAAGATGGAGAATAACTATTACACCAATTGACAAAAATCTTCATTTTGTAGAAGAGGCTTCCGTGAATAATGGCGATTGGGAGAAAAAGGCTGATTTTATATACAAGCGGGTACAATAAAAAATGTAAAAAAAATACCGATGATTACCATTCATTCCATTTCTGAAAAAAATATAAAGGCTGCCTCCAAGTCTCTGTCAAAAGCTTTTATGGATGATCCTCTGCAGAACTATGTCTTTCCAGATAAAGAGGAACGAAGTCAAAAATCTCCGGCTCATTTTGAGGCTATTCTTAGGTATGGATGCATATTTGGCGAAGTTTATGCAACTCAACACATGGAGGGTGCTGTTGTATGGCTACCACCCGGTAATACCGATGTTACACCAGAAAAAGCTGAAAAAGGGGGATTAGGCGAAATACCTGCATTGTTGGGTGAAGATGCTGCTGCCCGCTTTTTTAGTGTAATGGATTTTTTGGACCCTCTTCATAAGAAAGATGCTGCGGATCCGCATTGGTACACGATGGTTATAGGTGTCGATCCAGCCTTTAGTGGATTAGGTTATGGGAAAGCACTAATGCAAAGTGTTATGGAGAAAGCTCAGCGCCATCACGTAAGTATTTATTTGGAAACAGCACAACCTTTCAACCTCCACTTTTATACAAAACTTGGATTTAAAGTAATCAGAGAACTTACAGACCCAGAGAGCAAACTTCCTTTGTGGACTTTTAAAAAAGAGAATTAAGCAGCCATTCAATTATTTCACAAATATCAACTCAGCAGCCAACATAGGTATTCTTTGGTAAAGCGATTCCTGGAAACTCACTTAACGCTGAAACAATCAATGAAATCCAAGCTCCAGTTGGGATTATCAAAAGTCAGGGCGATGTTTATGCCATGAAAAGTAACACCCTTGATAGGAGATTTTGCCTTGCGTCACTGTTTTGCTACCTGATTACGTTGGCGTAGTAAACTTTCAAGCTACTCGTCTGGAAAAATCAGGAAGCATGTATTATCGCTTTTTATGCAAGTGGGCTTGACCAGCAAACATCAGCCAATTGCAAATCCATGCAATGGATCGGGGTGGACGAATAAATCTCAACATTAGTTCTTAAATTCAATTTTATACTTTCAATAGCAGCGGTTATCGGCAGACGGAATACTTATTCCCACCTGCATAAAGCCCTGCCCGTTAGTCTTAATTTCAGACCAGCTAGCAACAACAAATAATCAACCGCTGAACAAAACGTTATATGAAAAATTTTAAAAAATATATGCCTGAATATCTACTAATATTCATTGTAATATTATTAACTATTACAGGGTTTTGGAACATCTATTTTAAAGTTGATTCTAATCCTAACCCCTATCACCACCTCCATATTGCCACAAATTTTATTTGGTTGCTTTTGTTGCTAAACCAACTCAGGCTTATCGGAAATAAAAAATATTTAATTCACCGTAAAATAGGACTATCAATTTTGTTTATTGGTCCTTTGTTAGTTGCTACGATCGCACTTTTGTCTGTCCATTCGGCGTACAAAGGTTTAACTTCAGGTCAAGGTGATTTTTTGATTGTGCAAAATGTGATGGTCACCATAGAAATGGGAATTTTAATTGTGTTGGCATTTATCTTCAAAAAACAAAGAAAGCTGCACGGAGCCTTTCTTTTGAGTACTGTTATAGTATTCATGGGGATAGCGCTGTTTTTTACGCTGATTAGTTTTGTTCCCCAATTTAAAATTGAAGGCCCTGAAACATTCTATCGATTTGAAACGGCCGGGGCAACCGGCCGTTATATTTGTTTATTTACAGGACTTCTTTTTTTCCTGAAAGACAGAAGAAATGGTTGGCCATTACTTTTAGCGGGTTCATTACATTCCTTAAATGAACTAATAAAGAATTTACTAACTGAGCATAACCAAATTCAGGCTCTCACTGAAACTGTTGGTTCGTTAAGTCAGCCGATGACTTTTTTTGGAAGCTTCGCAGTTCTTTTAATTGTATTGAGTTTGACCGGAATAGCAAATAAAAGACAGTTAGCAAAACTCAGACCACCAAATGCTGACTGAAGACAAAATCAAATATACTACCACTAACATCAGGTTTTGTGCAAGTTTTCTACGACTTATCCAAGACCGTTTTTCCATGATTTTCTCTGTACGTCAGTTCGGGGCCTTGCCGAATCTCACTCGATGGCGGAACAGGTGCCGCCCCGTTTTAGTACTAACTATTTAACTTTATCATAAAGCAGGCAGCCCTGCCTGCGTGAGGCAGTCAGGCAGGGGTTCCGGGCGGACGTCCCAACAGCTATCGGGATAATTCCACACTTGCCAAAGCACTGCCTGTTAGCTACTATCCTATTTTATAAATTTTTAAAAAGTTTAATTATGAAAACAATATCAATCAAATCCAAGAGTTTTTTTGCTTTGGTGCTACTCTTATGCTTTTGCAGGCAAGCATTTGCACAAGACCATAATGAACAAAAACTGAAACGTGAAGTAATATCCACCGACAAAGCTCCCCAGTCAGTAGGACCTTATTCTCAGGCAATTCGTGCTGGAGACTTCATTTTTGTGGCTGGCCAAGGTGCATTTAGTCCATTCCCGGGAGTTCGTATTGAAGGAGGAATAAAAGAACAGACAAGACAAGTACTCAGGAACATTCAGTCTATCTTGGTGGCTGCGGGAAGCAATCTTGAACGGACTGTAAAAGTGACGGTTTTTCTTACAGATTGGAAGTATTTTAAAGAAATGAACGAAGCTTACGCTGAGTTCTTTAAAACCAACCCGCCAGCACGGTCGACAATACAAGGTGAACGGTGGCCAGAGGGTCAGTTGGTAGCTATGGATGTTATAGCTTTAGCAAAATAAAAATTTATATTGTTGGACCAGTAGTTATCTGATCTAAACTATTTTAAAAAGAACGGCAGGAGCGTACAACGAGGTTTAGCTTCACTTCCGGGCTTAATGTTTTCCACCCCTCCCCCGAATGTAAAGCCTTGATCCTCACCTGCAACTATGTGTCCAATTTCGGAGATACTTCATGATGATTACTGGACCCATACATCCAAAATATGGCGCCCTGGTTGAAATGTACTAAGCTTAGCATTTTCAATTTTAAAAAAATAAACTCCCTGGATTCGATACAGTCCCAAAAGGAAATGGAAAAAAAATATCGGGATCGAAAAATGGCCACGATTTCGTTAAAATGGCTGAAAAAACCCCTCTCCCATTATCTATAGATGAAACCGAAAGGCTGAAATGGCTTCAGGTTATTCTCGTTGGCAGGACGCTACCATATTCCCAAGTATGAGCGTGAAAATAAGTGCCGTCCTTAAAAGAGATTTTTCATTTGCCATCGCTGCTTCTGATCGCACACTTATTTCTGAACTGTCAGACAAATTTAAACATGAAGTTCGTTAACGGAAAGACCACAGGGGCTAAACTGGGCTGCAAGCTGCAATGACAGCGTCTTCGTGTGAAAACAAACGCAATAGGCCAATTAAACTAACCTTTAATAATTGTCGCGATTTGCTTACAATTTTCCTGTATTCCAGTCTACAAAATTTAAAAAATAAAATCATCTTTACAAAGAATTTAACCATCATTAAAGAGGTTAATCAAATACCTACATTATGAATACAGACAACTCATTGAAACTTGATATCTATGTGAACTACCTGGGACATTGCGAAAAAGCATTCCGATTTTATGAGCAGCATCTTGGCGCTAAAATTATTATGATGACGACTCACCAACAATCGCCCCCTAATTTCCCTAAAGAATGGGAGAAGCCAGTTCTTCATGCCATGATCGAAATAGGTGGTACGATGGTCAGGGGAGCTGATATTCCTGGTGCAGAACCTATGCGTAGCGCTTATCTTACACTTAGAATCGATACGCCGGAGCAAGCAGAACATATCTATAACCTGCTCGCCAGGGATGGTGAAATTTTTATGAAAATGGAAAAAACTTTTTTTGCCAATCGCTTTGCCCAGCTGCGTGATAAATTTGGGACCTCCTGGATGCTTCTTAATGAAAATTAAAAATTGTTTCTTTATGCCACATTAAAAATTTGGATATTCGCCGGGAAAGGTACAGCCCGGGTTTAGTCTTATTATTTAACTTTGCCATTCCAGACAGCAGTTCCGGGCGGATGCGTCGATAGCTATCGGGATAATTCCCCACCTTCGGCCATAACTGCCATTAGCAGCTATTCTTTTTAAAAACAGATAGCATGAATGCCAATAAAAAATCACCAGAATTTCGATTTTGCTATTCCACGCCTCTTTACGCAGAAACTGTCTCCTTTTATAAAGACAGGCTGCAGCTGGAAGAACTACGTTCCTGGGACAGGGGAGATAATCAAAGGGGCACAATTTTCATCTCGCCTAATGGTGCAGGGTTGATTGAAATTGAAGAAGGAAATGAGACTCCCGCTACGGGTGGAGAACTATATATTGAAGTAGGAGATGTGGATCGTTGGTACGAAATGGCTATTAGTAAGAAGATCACTATTGTCAGACCAATCACTAATACCACATACGGACATCGCTCGTTTAAATTTGAAGATCCAAACAAGCTAATCATTGGTATATTTAAGTATATCGATGCATAACTCCTTAGCGGCAGCACGGAACTAGTTATCGCGCACTGTTTTTTTCTGTGCGCATCCAAACGGTATGCTTATTTTAAAGCTGAGAGCTCTATCCTAAATAAACACCCGTTAATAAAAGTAGTTGCGATAAACGGAGGTTCGGGCTGGACAAATAAATCTCAACTTTCGTTCTTAAATTCAACATAGTATTTTGAAGCAGCGACGGCTATCGGCGGAAGAAATACTGATTCCGTACTTTAGCTAGCCCTGCCCGTTCCATACAGGTATTAAATAACCCTTTGTCATGAATATTGCCAAACCACGTATTCCTCCTCCAGTTTACTTTGTAGTAGCTGTGATTACAATGATACTACTTCATTCATTTATTCCAATCGGACGTTGGTTGTCTTATCCCTGGAGATATTTTGGAATTCCTATTATTGTTCTTGGCTTTTCTCTCAGCCTTGGCAGCGGTATTTTCTTCCGAAAATTGGGCACCAATCCTCGACCAGGAAGCAAAGCAAATCTTATTGTCACAAAAGGTCCATTTAAGTATACCCGAAACCCCATGTATTTGGGACTTATTATTATGCTTGTTGGCATCGCAATAGTAGTAGGCACCATTGCACCCCTCATTCCCATTCCATTTCTTTTTATAATATTGCACACTCAATTTGTACTTCGGGAAGAGAAATGGATGGAAGAATGGTTTGGCGAATCGTACTTAGCATATAAAAGTAAAACTCCAAGATGGTTAATGTAGCCGGCACACCAGTGCCTGTCGCTACCATACAGTTTGCTGAAAACTATGTTTCAATCAACTGTAAACCGTCATCATGTTCAGCTCGGGTTCGACGTTCGATTTTCAGCTTTCATTCATAACTTCCACGTCGGTTTTTCAAATCGGCTGTAGTACCGGGCTGGACATTCAATGAATTCCACCACAGTAATATCGACAATATAACCAAGACTGAAATTGATATATTTATCAGAAGTAATTTACAAGGTAAGTAATTACTGAAATCCACTGCTCAGGTACCGCCTGGCGTTGTTCTTACTTTTTATCTTTATCAAAAAAACACGCAGCAGTACGGGCGGACGAATATAAACATCCCCAACATCGTCAAGTCCTGCCCGTCACCATTTCAATTCCAGCTTATTATTCTTTCTCTCCACATCAGCCAGCCGTAAGGATGGATCTATTTCCACAATGGTAAAATCAGTTAACTTCCTGGAACTTTGAATACTATATGTATTATGTGTCCATTTCCAGGGCTCATAAACGGTACGGGGAATAGCCGGGTCTTCGACTGGCTTCTCGCCATACATCAGGTTCATCGGGATATAATGCAATTCTTTGCTTCCATCCTTAAAAGTTATTTGCAGATCAATGGGCATAGGCATCAATCCTACCCGGCTCAATCTCACATTTGTTTTGCCACCTTCTTCCCAAAGACTGTCAATAGTGTAATCAATGGTCTTGGTTGAATTGATCCAATATTCTTTATACCAATCCAGTTTCATATCACTAACTTTCTCTGCTATCCGCATAAAGTCGGAGACATTCGGATGCTTGAACCGCCATTGCTTATAATACTCGAGCAGGATCCTGTCTCTAACCGGGGCCCCTGTTATATATCCCAACTGTTCCATAAATACGCCTCCTTTTGAATACACGGCCGGGCCATAGGCCGCATTCAGGTTATAATGATCGGCGTGTGTTGTCAATGGCTCCTCCTTTCCCGTCTTTGTCAGGGACACATAACTCTTGTATGTATCAAGGTAGGGAAAAAGGGTCCGATTTTCCAGGAAAGCCGTTACCCTATCCTCGGCATAGGTTGCAAAACCTTCATCCATCCATGCATATAATGACTCATTGGTGCCCAGTAAACCATGGTACCAGTTATGCAGCCATTCATGTAACCAGGCCCCGGGACCTACCAGCAAAGTGGCCATCGGGTATTCCATACCACCATCCCCGCCATGAATAAATGAGTACTGCTTATACGGATAGACACCAAATGTTTTTTCAATAAACGGGAATGCCTTTTCCGCATCGTCAAGCACCTTCTCCCATTCAGCAGCAGCAACATTGGTAGGTTTGTATAAAAGATGAAGGGTAACGCTATCATTTACCTGTCTCGTTTTATGAATATATTCAGGGTCGGCGGCCCACATAAAATCATGCACATTCGGCGCAATAAAACGCCAGGTGAGTTTAGCACCTGCAGGGCGATTTACTTTCACCCCGGCTTTCTCATATCCATACCCGATCTGGTTGGGATTCTGCAAATAACCTGTTCCCCCTAAAATATATTTACTGTCAATTGAAATACTCACATCGTAATCGCCCCATACCCCATAAAACTCGCGGCCAACATAGGGTGTAGGATGCCAGCCTTCATAGTCATACTCGCATAATTTCGGATACCACTGGCTCATCGAATAGCGAACTTTTGAACTGGGGTTATCCCGGCCACTCCGGCGAACCTGCAAGGGCACCTGTGCTTCAAAATCCATATCAAACACTACTTTGGACCTGGGCAAGATCGGTTTATCCAATTTTACTTCAAGGATCGTCTCCAGCATTTTGAAATTTTGCGGACGGCCATTCATCTTTAGGGAAATAATTTTCTGGTAGCCAATTTCGTCAGGTTTTAGATTTATGATCCTGTCCTTTACCCGTTGGTCCCAGTCGGGACGGCCACCCGGACCATTAACAACCCCTTGTCTTCTGCTCCGGGTGTCCATCATACTGCCCGGCTGAAAGGCATTAAAGTATAAATGATAAAAAACTTTCTTTAAAGTATCGGGGGAATTGTTCCAATATTCCAGTTTCTGTTTACCCGTAAACTGGTTGGTTTGCACATTCATGTCAATATTCATAGTGTACTTCACCCGCTGCTGCCAGCGATCGGGTTGGGCATGGGTCAACAAGGACAGGTTAGTTACCAGCAAAAACAGGATGTATTTTTTCATAAATGATGCAGTTAATTAAACAAGATGCCAAAATTCGGGAAAGGATGGTTAAAAGAAAAAGAAATTCAGGTAGCTATCGGGAGACAGGTGACAATTGGTTCTGCCTGTAACCAATTACCGGCTTATTCAAAAATGGTGTATTATTCCCTGTTATAATGCCACCGTGGTCCTGACCAACCTGCCCTGTGTGTTAAAGAAAAGAAATTTGTTCTCTACATTATTCTTCTGGACCTTCAACCGGTATTGTATCACATAGCCCGGGAGGTACAAGACCTTTACATCCATCACTTCTTTGTTACCATACTTGCATTTCGTAAACCCATCTTTCACATCATTGACCAGCTTATCATAGGTCCAGTCTTTTAGCGTTCTTTTCCAAATACCCTTGTTACTGTACTCCGCATTTAATTTATTGGTATCCTGCTCAAACCGGGCATTGACATTAACAACATCATTCGTCCACTGCACATTCTTGGCATCAGGATATTGCTTAAAAAAATTCTCTTTGGCCTGTTCAGGTATGGAAGTGACTTGTGAATAACCTTGCGAAGAATCAACCAGGAATATAACCAGGATGACAAACAAACGGAACAGCTTCATAATAGGTGGGTTTTTAATAAAAGTAGTTGTTTTGAAAAAATAGTGCCAGTTTTATATAACAAAATGCTATTAGTTTATACCTGCCACAATGATCACAATCTCTCCTTTAACGGATTTTTCTTTGAAATAGTCCGCAACTTCTCTTAATGTGCCTCTTTTATTTTCCTCGAACATCTTGGTTAACTCACGGCTCACACTGCAGGAGCGGCTTTCTCCAAAATAAATTATAAATTCTTCCAATGTCTTTACCAACCGCAAAGGAGATTCATAGAAGATCAAGGTTCTTTCCTCCCCGGCTAATTGCTTTAATAAGGTTTGCCTCCCTTTTTTCAAAGGTAAAAAACCTTCAAAACAAAACCGGTTGGTAGGAATACCACTGTTAACAAGCGCCGGCACAAAGGCCGTAGCACCTGGCAAACATTCCACTTTTACCCCCATTTTGATACATTCTCTTACCAGTAAAAAAGCGGGGTCTGAAATACCGGGAGTGCCGGCATCGGTTACCACCGCCATCTTTTTCCCTTCCAGCAACTGGCTGACCAAATGCTGCAGCACTTTATGTTCATTGTGCTGGTGATAAGGAGACAATTGTTTAGTGATCTGGTAATGGTTCAACAGGTGCGATGTTGTACGGGTATCTTCTGCCAGGATAAGATCAACTTCTTTCAATGCTTCAATTGCGCGGAGTGTTATGTCTTTAAGATTTCCGATAGGTGTTGGAACTAAATAAAGCATATTGATCAATAAGTTTGGTAGTTAATTAATTCTTTGGTTAATCAGGGACTTTGGGCTATCACTAAACCTTCAAAAAAAGTAAATCGCCAATTAACCAATTAACAAATAAACTAATTAACCAACACCTCGTAATATTCCATCACAGGGTTTGCCAATAATTTTTTACTGGCTTCCTCTGCTATTTGTTTTGCCTGGTCGGGTGAAGCAGCATTGATCTGCAAGGTGATATTTTTTCCTATTCTCACATCTTCCACGCCGCTCAAGCCTAAATTTTCCAGGCCACCCATTACGGCTTTGCCCTGGGGATCCAATAATTCAGTTAGCGGCATTACTTTTACCTGGACTGTATAGGTCATGCAGTTTTATTTTTAAAAAGCAAAGATACAAGAACATAGGCAAGCACTATTACGGGGACAGCGAGCCATTTTAATATTACTAAAGAGGCGATAGCAAGCACTATGAGAATATATTTCGGCAAATTATTCTTCAGGCTATAATCTTTGAACTTAAATGCCAGTAATGGCAACGTGGACACCATCAACCAGGAGAGTGTAGCTACCAGGGCATAAAGGAACCATTTGTTGAGTAGCAATCCCTGCACCCATTCTTCGTTGACATTCCAATAGATCAGCGGTAAGGAAGCTACGAACATTCCAACGGCCGGGACAGGCATTCCTTTAAAAGAAAACGATTGGCTGGTATCCAGGTTAAATCTTGCTAATCGCCAGGCTGCAGCTCCCGGAACAATAAAGGCAGGCAGCAGCCAAAGCAGGGAAACGTCCACGCCACCTGCCTCCTGCGCAAAACTTAGCCGGAGAAACTGGTAAATGATCATACCCGGTGCTACCCCAAAGCTTACCAGGTCGGCCAATGAATCCAATTGCTTACCCATTTCTGAACTGGCTTTGAAGAGGCGGGCTACAAAACCATCTAAGAAGTCAACCACCGCGGCCAAACCGATAAATAAGGAAGCCATCCATATTTTTTCTGGAATGTAAAGAAGTTCCGTACCCCCGGCATCCACAGTTATCATAATGCCGTTCTGTAATATAAAGACGATGGCGAGACAACCGAAAACGAGGTTCAATAAAGTAAACAAGTTCGGGATTTGCTTCATGATTTAGTCAACAGTCGATGGTCGATAGTCCACAACAGATCAATGACTGTTCGTAGTTTTATTCGTGTAATGAATTGATTAAGGCCTGGATCATTTTTACCAATACTTCGTTTTGATTATACAGGATCACAAACTTTTCATCAGTTTAGATAACCTCTTCTTTTAGCCAAATATAAGCATCCTACTACTTCAAGAGCTGAACGATTAGTAATAACCAGGAATCTCCTGAACGCTGCATTAGTTAATCCTGTAGAACCCTCAACAATATTTAAAGATATCGAATTCGAGGCCCTTCTTACCTGGCTTGAAAGGGCGTACAACCCATGTTTTGGAAAGGCCTGGGCAAGAAGGTCAATTTCGTCTGTTAACTCAAGCGATAGTTGCCATACTTTTAAATTCTCGAATTTAAATGCCATACAACACTTTATTGGTCTTCAATCTTTCGGATTCTACCTGTAGCCGTTGACCGTGGACCATTGACTCATTTCTTCATCAGCGTTTCTATTTCTTCTACAGTTATGGGGATATTCTTCATCAGGTCTTTATGTCCATTCTTTGTTATCCAAAGGTTGTTTTCTATGCGGACGCCCATTTGTTCTTCCTCTATATATATCCCAGGTTCTACCGTGAAAACCATACCGGCTTTGATCGGTTCAGTTCGTGTGCCGAGGTCATGCACATCAACTCCAAGATGGTGAGAGATACCATGATATAAATATTTTCGATAAGCTTTGTTCTCCGGGTCCTCATTTTTTACATCCGATTTCTTCAGTAAGCCGATCTTTAAGAACTGTTGCGTAGCTTCCTCGCCAACTTTATCTGTATAATCAATAATGCTGATCCCGGGTTTTAAAATACTTTTAGCATAATCATGTAAATGCAGGCAGGCATTATAGACTGTTTTTTGTCGCCTGGTAAATTTCCCGCTTACCGGAACTGTCCTCGTGAGGTCAGCACAGTAGCCGCCATATTCTGCTCCAAAATCCATCAGGATAAGTTCGCCGTCTTTACACTCTTCATTGTTGCTTACATAATGCAATGTCCTCGCCCTGTCGCCGCTGGCGATAATACTTCCATAAGCAGGGCCGGTGGACCGGTGACTAAGGAATGAATGATATATTTCGGCTTCAATTTCATATTCCATCACACCGGGTTTGATGAATTGTAGCAGCCGGCGAAATGTGATCTCCGTAATATCAATTGCCTTCTGCAAAACTTCAACCTCCAGTGCTGTTTTAATACCCCTTAGCTCCTTCATAATCTTTGCTGCCCTTAAATAATTGTGTAAAGGATAGCGGCTTTTCATTTCATCGATAAAGCGATAATCTCTTGTCCTGACCAGGTTAGCCTTACGGTCATTTTCATTGCTGTCGAGGTAAATATTATCGGCTAAATGGATCCATGGCTGCAATAATCCATCAAGACTGTCTAACCAGACTATCGTTTTGATCCCACTGGTCTCCTGTGCTTCATTTACTCTCAATCTTTTCCCATCCCATTTTTCTTTTAACTCATTGGGGCGAACCAATGCCAGCACCTCCCTGTATTTCGGATCGGGGTTATCAGGAAACAAAATAACCATGCTGTCTTCCTGGGTAACGCCGCTCAGCCAAAACAGATCACTATTTTGTTTAAAGTGATAAATGGCATCCCCATTGGAAGCAACTTCGTCATTGCTGACAAATATGGCAATGGAGCTTTTCTGCATCTGGCTGACAAACCGTTTGCGGTTTTCAACAAAAATGTCTTTGTTTAGGGGTAAATATTTCATGAGCTAAAGGTTTGGTACTTGCTTTTTTGATTGTGGGGAACGAAAAAATTCCCGTTAAAGATAATGACCAAACATATCAGCCAACTATCTTTCATCACAAAACCGGGAAAGTGAATAGGAATTAAAGGTTTTTCAATACTAATCAGGATACACGTAACATATTTCAAAACAACATGCATTAGTTAAACGACAACCAAAAGCCGGTAACAAATTTTAGCTTCCTTTTAATGTGTACTACTAACACTTGTTTGTTTTGAATTGATTTTGATACTTACCTTTGCTGCTTCAACAAATCGTGATTGCTACCTATGTCAGCCCCTATACTAATGATCCCTGTTAAGAGCATTCTGAAATTAGGATTAAAAAACATTGAATCAATTCATTATCAATCATCACCTGAAGAATTAGTACAGGACTCTATTCGCATTGGCGAAGGAGTGCTGAACGATACCGGCGCATTGGTGATCCGCACCGGGGAATTTACCGGACGGTCACCCAGAGACAAATTCACGGTAAAAGATGAGACCACGGCCGATTCTGTGCATTGGAATGAATTCAACATTCCTATCGAACCAAAATATTTTGATATTGTCTATGAAAAAATAATGGACTACCTGGATAGTTTACCAGAAATCTGGGTAAGGGACTGTTATGCCTGTGCCGACCCTCGTTACCGGCTCAATGTGCGGGTCATCAATGAAAAGCCCTGGAATAACCTGTTTGCCTACAATATGTTCCTTCGCCCACCTGATGAAGAATTGGAAACAATGCAACCTGACTGGCATGTAATTTCTGCACCCGGTTTAAAATTAGACCCTAAAGAATGTGGGACACGACAGCATAATGGCGCTATCGTTTCCTTCAAACATAAAATGATATTAATAGCCGGTACCGGCTATACCGGTGAAACAAAAAAAGGAATTTTTACGATCCTCAATTACATCTTACCACACGAAAAAAATGTGCTAAGTATGCATTGCAGTGCCAACATGGGTGAGGATGGTGATACCGCTATTTTCTTTGGATTGAGTGGCACAGGTAAAACAACATTAAGTGCTGACCCCAACCGTAAACTGATCGGTGATGATGAGCATGGCTGGACGGCAGACAGTATATTCAACTTTGAAGGCGGTTGCTATGCGAAAACGATCAACCTCACCGAAGAAAAAGAACCCGAAATATATAATGCGATAAAACCCGGAGCACTGGTAGAGAATGTCACTTTTCTACCTGGAACCAACAGGATAAATTTTGATGATGGTTCCATTACGGAGAATACCAGGGTCTCCTACCCTTTACATTATATCAGCAATGCACTGGAGCCATCGATCGGGGGATTACCCAAAAATATTTTTTTCCTGACCTGTGATGCTTTTGGAGTGCTACCTCCTATTTCCAAATTAACACCCGGGCAGGCCATGTACCAGTTCATCTCTGGTTACACCGCAAAGGTGGCAGGCACAGAATTAGGTGTTACCGAACCAAAGCCTACTTTCAGCGCTTGTTTTGGAGCTCCGTTCCTTCCGTTGCATCCAGGTAAATATGCCCATATGCTGGGTGATAAAATGCAGGAGCATAAAGTAAACGTCTGGATGATCAATACAGGCTGGACCGGCGGTGCTTATGGAGAAGGAAGCCGAATGAAATTAAAATACACCCGGGCAATGATCACGGCCGCGCTCGAAGGCAAATTAAACAACATTCAGTTTGAAACCGATCCTATTTTTGGAGTGGGCGTGCCCGCTGAATGTCCCGGTGTGCCCACAGAAGTACTGACACCTCGTAATACCTGGGCCGACAAAGACTCTTTTGATCAAAAAGCAAAATACCTCGCCGGGTTGTTTGTAAAAAACTTTGAAAAATACGCCGGCGGAGTGTCTGCCGAAGTTCTGGCGGCAGCCCCAAAGGAATAAAATAAAAGCACCACACAGCTTTTCAATCACCCCTGGTCTCCTGCCACGACAAAGGAGCCCAGGGGTTTTCATTTTTTTAACGGCCTGTTATGCAACCGGTAAAATTTTTATTGCGACTTTACGTTGACACTTAGTCATGAAATATATTATGAAGTATTTTCTCCTTTGTTTCCTGGTGCTTCCCTCTGTTTTCTTGTTTGGCCAAAGCAAAGATGAAGAACTGCTCAACTGGAATGCTGCCCGTAAACTAACCTGGGCTGACTATAAAGCAAATCCTAAACCTGAAAGTGATGCCGCCGCTTCCACTACCACTTATCTTGGCATCAACTATAATATTACTAGTACTAATTTTAGCTATAAAATAGAATCTCGGTTTTCAAAAACCCGTTCCTGGGGTCTGCATAAAACTGATTACATACTCAGTCATGAACAAGGTCATTTTGATATTGCGGAGGTCTTCGCCCGTAAGTTGTATAAAAAAATGAGTGAATATGTTTTCAATAAAAAAACTTACCAGAAAGATCTGAAGAAAATTTATGAGGAAGTGACCCAGGAAAAAGAAGAAACGCAAAACGACTATGACAGAGAAACCAGGCATAGTATGAACAGGCCTAAACAGGCAGAATGGTTAAAGAAAATAGCCGAGATGCTGGAGGAGTATAAGAATTATGCTGGCTATTAAAGCTCAAACATCCGCCTGACAAAAGATTTCACACAAAATCCATTCATAACAGAAGGAAACCATTTACCGGATAGATGTAGCACCCGTACTACTTCCTGGTATTTATGTTCAGGAGCATTGTTCAGCAGGATGAAATTAGACAGATCTCCGTTCTTGTCTACCTCGAAACGTACTTGCACTTCATGTTTTCCTTTTAATTTTTCCCGTAGATTTTTCTTCACAAATTGTTGCCATTCGCTCTCTCCTCCCGGGTAGTATGCCGGCTTTTCACCCCGGTCAATAACTTTGACGTCATCCTGGATATTCTGATTGTATTTGCAATGACAAGTAAAATCCCTGACAGAAAATGTGGTGTCTTTAAATTCCTGTGAGTTTACCATTAAGCTAATGAAAAAAGATAGTGACAGAGATATTTTTTTCATAACTGTCTCTTTAAAAAAGTCCGTATAATTGTCCGTCAACTTTACGAATGATCTCCCCCAGGTCTTCATCCTTCTCGCCAAATTTATTTTTATCGACATCTATAATGAGCAGCGGACCTTCTTTATATTCGGCAATCCATTTGTTGTAATACTCGTTCAGTTTTTTTAAATAATCAAGGCGAATGTTTTCTTCATACTCCCGACCCCTTTTTTGTATCTGCCCCACCAGCGTAGGAACAGAAGCATTCAGGTAGATGAGCAGGTCGGGTGGCTCTACCAGTGTTTTTAAGGTCTGGAAGAAATGAAAATAGTTATCAAAATCCCTTTTGCTCATCAATCCCATCTCATGCAGGTTGGGCGCAAAGATGTTGGCATCCTCATAGATGGTCCTGTCCTGTATCACCGTTTCCGTGCCTTTTTGAATCTCCACCAACTGGCGAAGACGGCTATTTAGGAAAAAAATCTGCAGGTTAAAACTCCAGCGGGGCATATCCTCGTAAAAATCCATGAGGTAAGGATTGTGATCGACATCTTCAAAATTCGGTATCCATTTGTAATGCTTACTCAGCATTTCTGTCAGGGTTGTTTTGCCGGCGCCTATATTACCAGCTACAGCGATATGTTTTGGTTTCTTTGCTTTTGCCATTTTGTAAATCTGTTATTTCAATAATACTGACCCGTCATAGTTATGCTGCTTTCTTCTTGGTGCCGGCCACCAAAAAGCATATCACTGCCAATGGCAAAGGAGTCCACCAGAAATCTTTAAGTTCCGACAAATGTGAAGATTTATTCCCCATCATGAACATTACAATTGATGCGATGATAGCAAGAACACCGATGATTCCAAAAACCTTTTTTTTATCCATGACAGTTAGATTGGTGGTTAATAAACACCGTTCTTAAAAGTAGTGTAATTTCTGATACAGGAACTCCGGTGTTAAAAATAATTAAGCCCCATTGCCTGCCGTACCAGGTCCATGGTTATCCCCGCACTTTTCCGTGCTTTCTCCGCACCCTTTTCCATTACTTCTTTTAAGTAAGCCTGGTTATTACGGATCGACTCGGCTTTCTCCCTGATCGGGGTTATAAAGCTGACCATATCTTCTCCCAGTTGTTTCTTCATATCCCCATAGCGAATATGGCACTTGTTATAGTCTTCTTCAAATTTATTAATCACCTCCGCGGTGCTTACCAATCGCATCAAGCTAAAAATATTTTGGATATAATCTGGCTTTGGTGAGTATTCTTCCGTGGGACCGTTATCTGTTTTTGCCTTCATTAGTTTTTTACGGATCAATTCATCCTCATCCGACAGGTAAATGGTAGCATACTGGTTTTCACTTTTGCTCATTTTTCCGGTACCATCCAAACCCGGCACTTTGATCAACTCATCGCCATAATTAAAAGCGTGGGGCTCGGGAAACACATCACCATAGCGGTGATTGAAACGGTTGACAAAATTGCGCGCCATCTCCAGGTGTTGTTCCTGGTCCTTTCCCACGGGTACATAGGAAGCGCGGTGCAAAATTATATCCGCCGTCTGTAACACCGGGTAGGTTAACAAACCAGCATTGACATTTTCCGGGTGTTGACGCACTTTGTCTTTAAATGTCACTGTTTTTTCGAGCTCCCCTTTATACGCCAGCATATTCAGATAGAGATACAACTCGGCGGTTTCATACACATGACTCTGGCAATACAACGCAACTTTCTCAGGATCCAGTCCGCAGGCAATATTTTCTGACAATACCCGGTTCACATGTACCGCCAGATCCTTTGTATCTGGGTGAGTGGTCAGAGAATGAAGATCGGCAACCATAAAATAACACTCAAATTCTTCTTGCATCCGCACATAATTCTTCACAGCCCCGAAATAATTTCCAAGGTGCAAAAACCCGGTCGGGCGAATACCGCTCATAACAACCTGCCGGCCTGGAGGCATGGTTTCATTCTTTTTCTCCATGGCGACGAAGATAACAAAATAGTCAGGAGTCATTCCACACCAGTTCGGAGCCGTAATCCTTATAACCAATGGTACTTTTTTTATGGCTTTTGACTAATGACTACAGACTCTCCGCAGGACGCTGCGCGCCGAGTCACCACTGGTGACTCCCCGCTAACAACTATATTTGCTTATGGAAGTTACCGACAGTATGATTGATAAACTGGCTCATCTTTCACGCCTGCAGTTTGATGAAAAAGAAAAAATTGAGATCAAAAATGATCTTCAGCGCATGATTGGATTCGTGGAAAAATTGAATGAGCTTGATCTTGAAGACACCGAACCCCTTCTTTTTATGAGTCAGGAAGAGAATGTGCTGCGGGAGGATGAGATTAAAGGTTCGATAAGCCGGGAAGAAGCCTTAAAAAATGCACCCTTACATGATGACCAGTTTTTCAAAGTTCCAAAAGTTATAAAAAAATAATGCCAACTATTTGTTGCCAGAGGAAATTGATTGCTGCTCCAGGAAATAATAAACTATAAGAAATTTAAAAATGTCAGTTGTTCGCAAAGAACCCAAATTGCCTCTTTCTGAAAATGATAGTATCATACATCTCGATAGTATCCTGAAAAGTTATTTCATGGGTCGGCAAGAGTTGCAGGTGTTAAAAGGAATTTCATTAGATATTTTAAAAAATGAGTATGTAGCACTGATGGGACCTTCCGGATCGGGAAAAAGCACCCTGATGAACATTATCGGTTGCCTGGATACACCGAGTGGAGGAAAATATATTTTAAATAAAAAGGATGTCAGTCAAATGGAAGATAATGCATTGGCAGATGTAAGAAATAAAGAAATCGGGTTTGTTTTCCAGCAATTCAATTTATTACCCCGGTTAACGGCACTGGAAAATGTTGCCTTACCATTGGTATATGCGGGCATGAGCAAAAAATTTCGTACCGAAAAAGCAAAACAGGTACTGGAAATGGTCAGCTTAACTGACAGGAGCCATCATAAACCAAATGAACTATCCGGCGGACAGTGCCAGCGGGTAGCCATTGCGAGGGCATTGGTAAATGATCCGTCTATCATACTGGCTGATGAACCTACGGGCAACCTGGATTCCACAACCTCACAGGAGATCATGGATATTTTCGGTGATATTCATAGTCGGGGTAATACGGTTATTCTGGTCACCCATGAAGAAGATATTGCCCGGCACGCAAGAAGAGTGGTCAGGTTGAAAGATGGTATGATTGAAAACGATAAACGTACAAGACGTAAACCTGTGCGAACTACTGAATAACATGTCTTCAAAAATCTATACTAAAACCGGCGATAAAGGAACCACTTCATTGATTGGTGGAACAAAAGTCCTCAAATCCCATCTCCGTATTGAAGCTTACGGTACGGTGGATGAACTCAATTCATATATTGGTTTGTGCAAAGATCTCCTGTCCGATGAACAAGCGAAAAACATTTTGCAGGAAGTACAGGATCGCCTGTTTACCATTGGCTCCTCACTGGCCTGCGACCCGGTTAAAGAACCTAAAATGCGGATCCCTGATCTAAAAGAAACGGATATAGAATTGCTGGAAAGAGAAATGGACCGGATGAATGAGGGTATACCCCCGATGAGGAATTTTATTCTACCCGGAGGCCATCCCACTTTATCACATTTGCATATTGCCCGATGCATTTGCCGCAGGGCAGAAAGATGTTGTGTGCGATTAGAATTTGACACAGACTCAAAGCAAGAAAATCTCCAAACTGAAACACTCATCATCAAATACGTCAACCGGCTGAGTGATTATTTATTTGTGCTAAGCCGCTATGCCGGCCACCAGATGAAAGTGGAAGAAATTCCGTGGAAGGCAAGACTATAGGTTTAAAAAGTTTAAATGGTTGAATACGCTTAAAAGGTTTTTCAAGATGGCTTCAACAGCTTAAACATTTTAACCCCTTAACTTATTAAACTATCTTGCCGTCTTTCATAAACAGCACCCTGTCACTAAGTTTAGCCAGTTCTTCGTTATGCGTAACGATCAAAAAGGTTTGATTGAATTTATGTCGAAGATCAAAAAATAACTCGTGTAGTTCTTTGGCATTCGCAGAGTCCAGGTTACCGGTAGGTTCATCAGCAAAAACAATATCCGGGTTGTTGATCAATGCCCTGGCTACGGCCACCCGCTGCTGTTCTCCTCCACTCATTTCGTTGGGTTTGTTCTCCAACCGGTGAGATAGACCCAGCATTTGTAATAATTCTTCTGCCTTTTCTTTTACTTCGGCTTTTTTTCTGCCAGCCAGCCAGCCAGGAATACATACATTTTCCCAGGCAGTAAATTCCGGCAACAAGTGATGAAACTGGAAAACAAAACCAATATGTTTATTCCGGAAAGCGGCCAGTTTTTTACCGGTCAGCGAATTGATAACAGTATTATTCATGTTTACTTCGCCCCTATCTGCTTTGTCCAGGGTACCCAGGATATGCAACAACGTACTTTTCCCGGACCCGGATGGCCCGACAATTGCGACTACTTCTCCTTTGCTGATCTCCACGTCAACCCCCTTCAAAACTTCCACTTTGCCGTATCGTTTATGAATATTTTTTCCGGTTAGCATGCAGCCAAAAATGGGTTTAATAAATCAATTCTACCAGGATATTTTCGGCCCGAAACTATACAAATCGCTTTGAAAATTGCTTACAAAGGTTATAGACTGCCAATTAATATACGTACTGGGCGGCAGAAATAGCCATAAAAATAGTGCCCTGGCCAATGAAAATGGTAGCCCACTTTGAATTTTTTAGAAATCCTTCAAAAACCCGTTTACAACTAAGGATTTGGAAAATTCGTTAATAAAGCTACATTTGCCGAAAATCAAGGGGTGGGTACCCACTGAAAACCTTATTCAATAAAATTAAAACCCTGGAAGATGTTTTGGACCTTAGAATTAGCCTCGTACCTTGAAGATGCCCCCTGGCCGGCTACCAAAGATGAACTGATCGATTATTCGATCCGTTCCGGTGCTCCCATTGAAGTAGTAGAAAATCTCCAGGAACTGGAAGATGAAGGCGATGTATATGAGACTATCGAAGATATCTGGCCCGATTATCCGACGCAGGAAGATTTTCTTTTTAATGAAGATGAATATTAAAACCCCCTGTCCCTCTAAAAAATGACTTGGATCGATTAGTCATTACAGTCATAATATATTCCCGAAAGCACAAAGCCTCTAAGTTTAGAGGCTTTGTGCTTTAGTAGTCGTATGCAAGATGTTTGTTTTTTTGGTCTTGGTTCCCCTTTAGGAGAGAGGGGCTAGGAGGACAGGGGGTGCTCTACTCCCAACTTCTGCATCACCTCGTTACTCACACCCGTGGTGGAATAACCACCATCATGAAACAGGTTTTGCATGGTCACCATTCTTGTCAAATCCGAGAAAAGGGTAATACAATAGTTCGCGCAATCTTCCGCACTGGCATTCCCTAATGGTGCTATAGAATTGGCATAATCAAAAAAATCACCAAACCCTTTGATTCCGGTGCCGGCTGTCGTCTTGGTGGGCGATTGAGAAACCGTATTGATCCGGACTTTTTTCTCTATTCCATAATGATAACCAAAACTGCGGGCAATAGATTCCAGCATGGCTTTAATATCAGCCATATCCGTATAAAAAGGGTAGGTCCGTTGTGCCGCCATATATGTCAATGCTACCACGCTGCCCCATTCATTGATCGCATCCATTTTTTTAGCCACGGCCAGCATCTTATGAAACGACATAGCAGAAACATCAATGCCTTTCATAAAGTAATCATAATTCGAATCAGTATAAGGAATATTCTTCCTGATATTAACACTCATGCCAATGGAATGCAGGACAAAGTCGATCTTACCACCCAGTACGTCTTGTGATTTGGTAAAAAGATTGGTTAACTCTTCTACACTGGTCGCATCTGCCGGAATGATCTCGGAATTTGTTTTCTCTGCCAATTTTTTGATCTCACCCATTCGCATCGCAATAGGAGCATTGGTTAGTACAATGGAAGCTCCTTCTTCGTGGGCCTTCTCTGCAACTTTCCAGGCAATGGAGTTTGCATCGAGTGCACCGGTAATGATCCCTCTTTTCCCTTTTAAAAGATTATACGCCATACAGCATTGATTTTGTTGCGGTAAAAATAAGGAGATATTTCTAAGCTTCGGAAAACAGTAAATTGACAATGACAACAACTAAGAAAGTATACGCAAAAATTAAAACCATGATTGCCAGTGCCCAAAAAAGAAATCGGCTGATCGATTCCCGCGGCCGCATCATTTTCGCTAAATATTTATACAGCAGGTATATCGGTAGCAGTGACAAAACAATGATGACTAATACAGCGACTGCTTTGATTTTCATAAAAATTCGGTTTGATCTATTGAAACAGTCTTGAGCCTTACAATGAGTTGCAAGGGTTATTCTAAAAAAATCGGTTCATTTTAAACTTCCCCACCTACCATGTCTAAAAATAGGGGTTTAGGTAATAAAAAAGTAAAGAAGAAGTTAGATTTAGATGGCCTTAAATTTTTTAGCAGCAGCGATTTATCAGCATCCATTTTGACGATGACAAAAAATATGCTCGTGGAAATTTTTCCGATCGCAGACCGGGTAGCTGAAAACGCCCTGCTATGAATTTGTTCTTTTTTCCAACTTTACATTCATTTTGTTAATATTTTTTCCGCAATGGGCTGTTGCCGGGCTTACATTCGGGTATGGAAACGAGTCAACAGGAAAAAACGACCATTAGCCACCAGGTAAAGGAGGCTACTAAAACTGAAGAAGAAAGACAGACGATTGTTCACTGTCGCTACAAATCCTTTTTCTCGACCGGTTTGCGCATTTGGAAATCAACTTATTTAGTAGAAGATGCCGGTAGGAAAGCCCAGCTACTAAACGCATTTGATATCTCCCTGATGCCGGACTGGTATTTTTGCCAGGCTAAAGGTGGGTTTTGCCATTTTACCCTTGTATTCGAGGGGTTAAGTAATGAGTGTAACAGTTTTTACCTTAGGGAGATTATTCCGGAGCCGGGAGGGTTTTATAGTGACAAAATAGGCAGAAATAAAACGGATGTGTATGAGGTGGAAGTGTTTGCTGAGTGATGACGCAATGAACGGGAATAAAATAATTCACCATAAATACAGGTATCTAAAGATCTATGCAATGAAAGGCAACTTGAAACTAAATGCGTTAAAGGAAAATTAAAAAGTTTAGTCCGGCCAATAATGTATTGAATGAATGTGATCTGATCAATCAAGTTGCCAGAGCCTATAACAACCTTGACTCGATAAAACTGCCTTGCTGCTCTTTAAACCTGATAACGGACAAATTAAAAGAATGGATTTGTGTATAGTACCCTCCTGGACGCAGGCCAGAAGAACCGATGAATACCCTGCATGACACCAACCTGTAAATCCTTTAGTGAAAAATCTTTATTCTAAAGTTTGAATAAACTTCTGTTATTAAAGCTGCCATTACTGCCAACGTATCTGGACCCTTAAAGGTGTCAGAGACCAGTTTCCTTTATCTTCGCAGCTATTAATAGAAGTGAACAAATATGACGATTTCCTATAAATGGCTGAGCGAATACCTGCCCGTAACTGTTGAAACGGAAAGACTAAGCCGTATCCTTACCTCAATCGGGCTGGAAGTGGAAAGCATGAAAAACTATGAAGAAGTAAAAGGAAACCTTGAGGGGCTGATAATTGGCGAAGTGCTGACTACGGAAAAACATCCCAATGCAGATAAACTTATAGTCACGACCGTCAGTCTTGGAAACGGTGAGCCATTGCAGATCGTTTGCGGCGCACCGAATGTGGCCGCCGGTCAAAAAGTTGTTGTTGCACCTGCAGGAACAACTATTTATCCTATCAACGGCGAGCCGCTGACCATGAAAGTAGCAAAGATCAGGAGTGTTGAAAGTCATGGCATGATCTGCGCAGAAGATGAAATTGGTTTGGGAACTTCTCATGACGGCATTTTGGTAATACCCGTTGCTATAAAAACAGGGACCCGTGCTGCAACCTATTTCGAACCTTACGACGATGTGATCTACGAGATAGGTCTTACCCCCAACCGGATGGAGGCGATGAGCCATTGGGGCGTGGCGCGGGATATTTGTGCCTACCTAAGTCATCACGACAAAAAAGATATTAAGCCAAAGTTGCCCAACAGCAATGCTTTTAAAGTTGACAACACATCCCTAACTATCGATGTAAAAGTTGAGAATACAACGGCCTGCCCTCGGTATTCGGGTGTCAGTATAGCGAATGTGACGATTACAGATTCTCCAAAATGGTTACAACAAAAATTAAAAGCCATTGGTCTGCGTCCCATCAATAATATTGTTGACATTACCAATTTCATTCAGCATGAAACAGGACAGCCGTTGCATCCTTTTGATGCCGACAGGCTTATAGGAAAAAAGATACGGGTTAAAAATATGCCCGACGGTACCGGCTTCATCACGCTGGATGAGAAAGAAAGAAAACTCAGTGCGGAAGACCTGATGATTTGCGATGCTAAAGAAGGTCTTTGTATTGCTGGCGTATTTGGCGGTTTACACAGCGGTGTTAGTGCTGAAACAAAAAACATTTTCTTGGAGAGTGCCTGTTTTGATGCCGTGATCACACGGAAAACGTCTTTCCGTCACGGGTTGAGAACAGATGCTGCGAGCCGCTTTGAAAGAGGGACGGATATTTCTGCCACGGTCAATGTACTAAAAAGGGCCGCCATTCTTATTAAAGAGATCGCCGGTGGCGAAATTGCGTCTGAGATCGTGGATGAGTATCCCATCATACTTCCAAAAACTGAGGTCTCCATCAAGTATCATTTTATAAAAAAATTGAGTGGCAAGAACTATCATCCGGATGCGGTTAAAGATATTCTCAATAGCCTTGGTTTTGAAATAGTAAAAGAAGGTATTGATGAGCTGAGAGTGGCTGTGCCCTATCATAAACCAGATATCAGTCTACCGGCCGATCTCGTGGAAGAGGTCATGCGGATAGATGGACTCGATAATATTGAGATCCCCGAAGCCATTACCATCACCCCGGCTGTTGAAGAAAATTATGCAAAGGAAACTTACCGGGAGAAGCTGGCTAATTTTTTGGTGGGACAAGGTTTCCATGAAATGATTACCAATTCCATCACGAACACTGCTTATTTTTCCGAAGAAGAACGCAAGGACATGGTGAAAATGATGAACAGTTTAAGTGCAGATCTAAACATACTTCGAAATTCATTGTTTGAAACTTCCCTGGAAGTAGTGGCGCATAACCTCAACCATAAGAACAATTCCATTCGCTTGTTTGAATTTGGCAAAGCTTATTCTACTAGCCCAGTTAAAAGCGGCTCACCGGCATCCAGGTACAATGAGGCGGAAAAACTTTGTATCGTTATTTCCGGTAATAAAAACGAGGACAACTGGAAACAAAAAAGTACGGGCTCCGATTTTTATTACCTGAAAGGTGCCGTAGAAACTGTTTTTAAACTATTGGGAATTACACTTGATTCAACTGACATATTACAAGTCCCCAAGCTCGATAATCATATCGTTTATAAATTAAACAATCAAATTATTGCGGGTGCTGGCGAAGTAAAGAAAAGCGTTCTCACCCGGTTCGGCATTAAACAACCTGTATTCTTTGCTGACCTTAATTGGGGTATATTAGCAGAGTTGGCCGCCACACAGGCCAATGTCGTAAAAGAAATATCGAAGTATCCTGCTGTCCAAAGAGACTTAGCCATGATCGTAACTAAAGAGCTGGCCTGGGAACAAGTAAAGAAGGCTGTACAGACTATAAAGCTGAAAAATCTGAAAGAGATAAAACTCTTTGATATTTTTGAAAGTGAAAAGCTTGGCACCGGGAAAAAATCAATGGCCGTCAACTTTACCTTTCGGGATGAAGAAAAAACACTGACCGATAAAGAGGTGGATGGTTGGATGAGCCGGGTAATGGCCACCCTGGAAAAAGAGCTGCAGGCTGAAATCAGGAAATAACAAATGCGGTGAGCAATACAGAACAACATCTGAAAAGAATAACCCATAAACTTCATCAACTGGTGAAGGAGCAGGTTGCTATACAAAAAGAAAACAATAAGCTAAAAGAGGAACTTATAGCTGCCAGGGAAAAATTATCAGCACAACAAAAAAATGCAGAGGACCTCAAGCAACAGGTAACGGTACTGAAATTGAATACAGGTGAAATGAGCGAAGTTGATAAAAAACAATTTGAAAAAAGGATCAATGACTACGTGAAAGAAATTGATAAATGCATAGCGATGTTGGGGGAATAACCCAGGCCCGGGTTCAGTAACAAGAAATTTTGGCAGGGAATGAAGCGCTGTTCAGCAGATTGAAACGCTTTCTTACACTCTCTTAACCAGGTTCAATTTCATTTCATTTCCGCCTTGCGAAAGCTCAAGGGTGTATCTTCCATAGGGCAGGTCATTCAAACCTCCCCAGGTAAGATCCTCCTTGTCTGACTTAATATCTTTTTCGATAGTACGGCAAACAATACCGGTATCATCTTTCAATACTCCGCGCAGGCAATTACCAATTGGCGTGGTCAGTTGAAGCTGTAATGCATCAATAAAAATTGACGACTTAATTTTGGCAAACATGATATAAAGGTTTTGATTGCGAATAGTTTTACACGGGGTACCTTTACTATCAACGATAACAGATTATCCTTAACGGTAACGAATATAATATATAGTTATTGAAAATTCCAATAATATGAGTGAATTAATTGCGATCTCAGCGTTTATCGGGGACAGAAGTTATCGGGTTAAAATCAATCCCGCTGACGAGGAAGTAGTGAGAAAAACTTTAAAAGTCATCAATGACAAGATCGTCGAATTCAAAACCCTGTTTGCCGGTAAGGACATGCAGGACTATATTGCCATGGTGCTGATATGGTACGCAACCGAGCAACATGCCGGTGCAGCGGCTGGAATTATTACGGAAAACCTGGCAGACCAACTCAATACAATTGAGAAATTACTCGATAGCCAGCTGGATGTAAAACAAAACTCCTAATTAGTTGCGGACAGCATCAGTAATGGCATTCATGAGCACATTTATCGAATGGTCGTCTTGGTTGGACATTATCGCAAAAACAAGTTGTTCTTCCCTGTAGATCTTGATCATCGATCTCGCCCCTTCCCAGGATCCATCATGCCAGACGGTCTTTTCATCCCCACTCACAATCCAGGATATACCCCTGTTTTCTGCTGGATTCACACGTTTCCATAATACGCTATCCCGGGCAGCAGGTCTCACAATTTCACCATTCAGTAATTTCCAGCCGAAGCGGCAGAGATCAACAGTACTTAGTTCCAGGCCTCCAACAAATACCTTCCAGCTTTTATTATTATGCTGGGTAGGGCTCCCATCCGATGATTTATAAGGTATCGCCCGGTCGTAATTATACGGAATGTTTGCAGCTTCATTGATAGCCCTTAATGTTTTTAGTCCATAAGGAATTGCCAGTTCATCTTTTATAAGTGACGGAGAAGATCTACCGGTTACATTTTCTAATACTGCCGCAGCGAACACATATCCGTAATTCGAATAGTTACGATCCTGTCCCATTGAGCAGCCAGGAATTAATGGAGTATCCCAAAACTGCGTCAATACATCTATGGATCTTGCATATTGACGAACGGCCGGGCTAGGCCCTGTGCCATAGTTGTGTATACAGGCTAAATGAGAAAAAACCTGCTTTACCGTATGCGTATGATGTGCGGGAATCGTCACAATTCTCCCGTCAGATTTCCGAACCCTCGTCAAATAGGTGGCAGTGGTATTATTTAAATTAAAATTGATAGGCGTCTCATCCTGCATTTTTTGCCGGGCATACAATTTAACGGCCAACGTTCCAGCTATTACTTTGGCTACGGATGCAGTCAGGTAGATCGTTTCTCCATAGGCTACTTTGCCAGCCTCCTTGTCTGCAAAGCCGGCCCCTTTCCGATAGATCATTTTGCCATCTTTTATTATTGCCACAGAAATACCCGGTATCGTACTGTCCACCCTGTATTTGTTGATGATGCTATCCAGTATTTTCCTTTTGTTGTAGGAGTACCTGTCATCATTTTCTATCCACACTCCGCCATAGCGCATCCCATTTGGCGTAGGATAACATTCAAAATCTATAATGCGATACCCAATGTCATCATATTCCCTCCAAAGATTTGCAAACTGGAGCTCGGTTCTTTCAGTTCGCAACTGGTACCCATAGCCGCTTCTTTTTTCAGCGATATAAGCATATCGAAGATTCCCATTATCGGTATAGGCTTCGTAATTGACAATAATAAAACCATTTCTGGTCAGAACGTCCACCTTATTCTCATAATTCGTTCTGGATAAGCCATGGCCTTCTTCCCACTTAATATCTTCTTTATTCTCTATAAAGATCGAAGCATAATGAAGGCTATTTCCACTTTGGTAAGCTTCCATATCAACCATTCTTTTCCCATCGTTCTCCTGTTCCGTGATATAGGCTTCAAATTGCTGCGCTGTCATTCCCCTTCTTGAATTCCACCTATAGTTCTCTTTGTTTTCAACCCAGATCCCGGCAAATTTCAGCCCTCCGTTGTGGTCGTATCCTTCTATATCTGCCGGACGAAAGCCCTTGCTTTTATACTCCTCCCATTTTGCATGGTACTCATTATTGGTCAATCCCCGGTACTCGGCCCAGTGCCTGCTACCGTTATTCTTTTCCCAGATCATAGCATAACGGGTACCAGATGGGGTTTTATATGCATCTATATCTTTAAGCAAATAACCCCTTCCTCTATAATGATCGAATTTTTCGGCAAAGGATTCATGTGTCAGGTCCCTGAAAAACGCCCATCCGATATCTTTTTTAAAAGAGGGTTGAGCGTGCAGGACTAAAGGAAACAGCAAACTAAACAGAAAGATCCTGGATAAGCTTTTTTTCATATCGATTAGCTAAGTGGTTATTAAGGCCAGCATTACTGCCGGATAGTGTCAAAATGACCCTTAATATAGCAACTTAAATATGATATTCAGGTATGACGGGCTATAAATTTCCTATCATCAACTAGCCAAATTTCCACTAATTCCCTACCTTTTGTATATTCGCCACTTGTGCCGGTTATTTCTATAAGGCCTAAAACAACGCATTGTGCCACTATTAAATAAAATCATTCATGGATCCGAATATACTGTACATCATCATTGGTGCTGCTGCCCTCTTAGCAGGCCTCATAGCGGGTAAACTGGTTTTCGCCAAGAACACCCGTAAAAAAGTAGAAGAAGCCGAACTCCAGTCAAATACAATCCTCAAAGAAGCAGAGCTTCGGGCGGAAACGATCCGTAAAGAAAAAGAGCTGGAAGCTAAAGAACGTTTTGTGCACATGAAAGCCGCCCATGACAAAGAGGTATTTGAAAAGAATAAAAAAATCAATGACAGTGAGAATCGTGCCCGCCAAAAGGAACAGGCTATTACGCAGAAAGAAACAGGTCTTGATAAACAAATCAAAGAAAACGATATTATCAAGGAAAACCTGAACCGCCAGATTGAATTGGTGAATATCAAAAGAACGGAACTGGAAAAACACCAGGAAGAACATATCCGCCGTCTTGAAAAAATTGCAGGTCTTTCCGCCGATGAAGCGAAAACACAGCTGGTGGAAAGCCTGAGAAGTGAAGCACATACACAAGCTCTTGGCATTCAGCAGGAAATAATTGATGATGCTAAGCAAAAAGCCAATAAAGAAGCGAGAAAGATCATTATTCAAACCATACAGCGTACAGCTGCTGAGCAGGCTATTGAAAACACTATTACTGTTTTCAACCTGGAAAGTGATGAGATAAAAGGGCAGATCATTGGTCGTGAGGGCCGTAATATCCGGGCTATAGAAGCTGCTACAGGTGTTGACCTGATTGTGGATGATACACCAGAAGCCATTCTTCTTTCGTCATTCGACCCGCTTCGTCGTGAAATTGCCCGGTTGAGTTTGCAGCGGTTGGTAGCTGACGGACGTATACACCCGGCCAGAATTGAAGAAGTGGTGGAAAAAACAAAAAAACAGATTGAAGAGCAGGTTATGGAGATCGGGGAAAGAACCGTGATCGAAATGGGGATCCATGGCTTGCATAAAGAATTAGTAAGGATGGTAGGAAGAATGCGATTCCGATCTTCTTACGGTCAGAACTTGCTGATGCATAGCCGGGAGACGGCTAATCTTTGCGCTACGATGGCGGCTGAATTGGGATTGAACCAGGGTATGGTCAAACTGGCAAAACGAGCCGGGTTGCTTCATGATATTGGGAAAGTACCGGATGAAGAAAGTGAATTAAGCCATGCCTTGCTGGGAGCTAAGCTGGCTGAAAAATATGGTGAAAATCCGGCCGTGGTAAATGCGATAGGCGCCCACCACGATGAAATGGAAATGCAGTTTGTAATCTCCCCGATCGTGCAAGCTTGTGATGCCATCAGTGGTGCCAGGCCGGGTGCCCGCCGCGAGATCATGCAACAATACCTGCAACGTATCAAAGACCTTGAAAACCTGGCGATGACGTATAATGGTGTAGAAAAAGCTTATGCCATTCAAGCTGGAAGGGAACTCAGGGTAATTGTCGAAGCTGATAAGGTCAGCGACCAGGAATCGGAGAAGTTATCGTTTGAAATAGCTCAAAAAATACAGACCGAAATGACTTTCCCGGGGCAAATCAAAGTGACCGTAATCCGGGAAAAAAGGACGGTTAATGTAGCGAGGTAACTTCCGGGTAATAATCCTGGTAGTTTCGGACCATTATCCAAACCTACCTGTCATTTTCCGGCAAAGTTTGGCATTTTTTATATTTGGTATTTCTGCTCTTCAACCCTACCTTTGCCCACCTAAAAATCAGGATTATGAACGCCATCGCATATGTACACGAGCAGTTGACCGGCAAGAAAGAGTTCCCGAAATTCAAAGCCGGTGATAATATTACTGTTAACTACAAGATCATTGAAGGTAATAAAGAAAGGATCCAGTCTTTTAAAGGCGATGTGATCAAGAAACAAGGCAATGGCGCTACAGCCAGTTTCACGGTGCGTAAAATCTCTGATGGCATAGGAGTGGAAAGGGTTTTCCCATTTTATTCGCCAAATGTTGACTCAATTGTCCTGAATAAGGCGGGTAATGTTCGCCGTGCCAAATTATTCTACCAGCGTAGCCGTAGTGGAAAAAGTGCCAGGATCCGGGAGAAGCGCCAGGCCGTTGAAACAGCAGGAAGTAAGGTTGCTTTATAAATCATTGTTGAGCCCTGGCACAAGCCGGGGCTTTTTTTTTGCTGGCAGGACCTTACCACTAATTATTCCTTTATTTTTCTAGTACTTAGTATCTTTGTTATCTAATTTTCATGATTATGATACAACCTACACTTTTGGGTATGCTGGGCACTAATGAGATCATCATCATACTGGTGATTGTATTGCTGTTATTCGGGGGCCGCAAAATACCTGAACTGATGCGTGGATTGGGAAAAGGTGTCCGTGAATTCAATGATGCCAAAACTAATGTGAAGAAGGAAATAGAAGAGAGTGCCAATGATGTAAAAAACGCTGTGAAAGAGTAATCCTCTCAACAAATTTTCCTTACGTTAAAGCCCTCTTATTTGTTTGCTTTCTCTTCCATTGAGCAATACCATGCCCAATTACAAGATGGAACTGTGACCTGTTTACAGGCCGTAGAACATTACCTGCAGCACATTCGTGCTACCCAACACCTCAATGCTTTTATTGAAGTATATGCCGATGAGGCACTTGAAAAAGCAAAGCAGTTAGATAATAAAAGGAGTTCCGCATTGCAGAAGGGCCAACCTCCTGGAAAATTGCATGGAGTCGTGCTGGGGATCAAAGATGTTATCTGCCATAAGGATCATAGTATTTCTGCTTCCTCCAATATTCTAAAAAATTTCACTTCCATTTATTCGGCCACGGCCGTGGAAAGGCTGCTGGCAGAAGAGGCCATTATCATTGGCCGCCTCAACTGCGACGAATTTGCAATGGGTTCCACCAATGAAAATTCGGCTTATGGAAAAGTAGTAAATGCTTTGGATGAATCAAGAGTCCCAGGTGGTTCTTCGGGTGGTTCAGCCGTTGCTGTTCAAGCAGGCCTTTGTATGGTTAGCCTGGGAAGTGATACCGGTGGCTCCGTTCGCCAACCGGCAGATTTTTGCGGCATCATCGGACTAAAACCAACCTATGGAAGAATTTCACGGTACGGTCTGATCGCTTATGCTTCCTCTTTCGACCAGATAGGTATCTTGGGAAATACGACCAGTGATATTGCTTTGTTGCTCGAAGTAATGGCAGGACCCGATGAATATGACAGCACCGTTTCTCAAAAAGAAGTGCCGGCTTATTCATCACAACTTTCCACTGATAAAAAATTTCGCTTTGCTTATTTTGAAGAGGCACTGAATCATCCGGGAATCGATCCAGAAATAAGTATGGCCATAAAAAAAAGGATTGAACAATTAAAAGAAGAGGGACATGAGGTAACTCCGGTGCAATTTGAATTATTAGATTATATCGTCCCCGCCTACTATGTCTTAACCACTGCGGAAGCATCTTCCAACCTTTCAAGGTATGATGGTATAAAATATGGCTATCGCAGCCCCTCCCGGGGTGTTGAACTAACCGAGTTTTATAAACAGACACGGTCGGATGGATTTGGCAAGGAAGTCAAGCGTCGTATCATGCTCGGCACCTTTGTTTTGAGTGCGGGTTACTACGATGCTTACTTTACCCGTGCACAAAAAGTCAGAAAATTATTAACAAATAGGATACAGTTGATTTTCAACGACTTTGATTGCATATTGCTACCCACCTCCCCCGTCACAGCCTTTAAGACTGGCGAAAAAATGACCGACCCAATAGCCATGTATCTTGCTGATATTTATACTGTTATGGCAAATCTGGTAGGAATTCCCGCCATTTCCCTCCCTCTTTTCAAACATTCCAATGGCATGCCATTTAGCTTGCAAGTGATCGCAAACCACTTCGATGAAGTATCTTTGCTGCAAATTTCAAAGGTTCTACTAGACAAATAACCTTATAAATCACTATTTATCAGTTAGTTTGAAAAAAATAAAGCAAATCTCAATTATGGCCTTCCTGGGCTTTTCGGTTGTTCAGGCCACAAAAGCTACCGGGATTCAGCAAGATCTAAATGCTAAGATCTTGATCAATGACACCCTTATTATTAAGGACTCAATGGATCTTAATAATATGCAGGTAAGTGACACCAAACAGGGATTTACGAACCTTTTCCATACTGCCGTTACTGGTGATGGCTTAAATGGTGCCAAATTAAACCCTATGGCCGTCGGTTTCGTGCAGAATTATATAGCAAAAAATAGAAAAGGCTTTTTAGCCATGAAACAGTGGGCCAAACCTTACCTGGATATGATGGACGAAGTCCTGACCGCCCATGGTCTGCCCAAAGAGCTAAAATACCTTGCTGTTATAGAATCAGGATTGAAGTACAATGCTAAATCATGGCACGGTGCGGTGGGTCCCTGGGCCTTTATGCCGGCTGCAGCCAAGGAATATGGATTGAAGATGACTAAGGGCAAGGATGAACGATTAGACTATTACAAAAGCACGCATGCCGCTGCCCGCCTGCTAACAGATTTCTATCAAAAATATGGTGACTGGTTGTTGGTAATTGCAGCGTATAACAGTGGACCGGGCAATGTTAACAAGGCCATCAAAAAAAGTGGGGGTAGTAAGGATTTTTGGGTGCTGCAGCATGACCTGCCCAATGAAACCATGAACCATGTAAAAAAATTCATCGCCACCCATTATATATTCGAAGGAGAGGGTGGTATTACTACTATTACTAAAAACGAAATGAAAGATTTCCTGGTCAACGGGGGTGGAAACCTGAAAGAGGATGAAATGAGTGCCTCCTCAACTTATAATGTATCCGGGCGATTTAATTCTTCAATCATTATTAAGTATGTGGGTTTGGATATGGCAACTTTTAACCGTTATAATCCGGGTTTTGATAATGAGATCGCGCTTAATGGAAAATATCAGTTGCGTTTACCTAAACAGAAAATGAACATCCTTGTCTCAAAAAGATATGAGATATTAGATGAGAGCATACAGCTATTGCTGCAATCTTCGGATTAAGCCACTCACTCATACCGTTCTATTTTCTTTCCAACACCTTTTTCATCGCTGCTACTTTCAACTGGCATTCCTCCCATTCTTTTTCTGGGTCGCTATAAAAAGTAATAGCTGAACCAGCCTGGAAAGAGAGGTATTGTGACTGCGCGTTGTACATTATACTCCGAATTACGACATTGAAATCAAACCCTGCCTCGTCAGCAGGCAGGTCAGTCTCCGCTGTCATATACCCAACAGCACCGGAAAAGATCCCCCGTTTTGTCTTCTCATAACTTTCAATCAATTCCATCACCCTTTTCTTTGGAGCACCCGTCATTGAGCCCATCGGAAATGTAGCCCTGATAATCTCTGTAAAAGAAATATCTTTTTTTAAAATACCACTCACCGTCGATACCAGCTGGTGCACCTGCGGAAAGGAATAAACACCATACAACTCATCTACTTGCACTGTTCCTTCTTCACAGATCCTGGCCAGGTCATTTCTTACCAGGTCAACAACCATCACATTTTCTGACCTGTCTTTTGGACTATTGACCAATTGCTCCTTACTGAGATCGTCCTTGCCTTTATCTCCAATGATCCTTCTAGCCGTTCCTTTGATGGGCTGAGATAAAATCCTGCTTCCTTGCTTTTTTAAAAATCTTTCCGGGCTGGCACATATTAACCAGTTATCATCCACCTTATACAAAGCAGAAAAAGGGTTAGGAGATTCGGCACTAAGTTTTTTATATACACTAACAGGATCAATAGCTGCTTTATGGACAAAAAACTCCTGGCAAAAGTTTATTACATAACAATCACCGCGTAGGATATGCTCTTGTAACTTGTTCACAATGGAAATATATTCCTGCCGGGTAAGCCGGTTTTCAATAGTAACTTTTGACTGCATGGTGTACGGTAAAGCTGCAAACACTTCAGCAAATACAGCACCCGGGTCATCTGCTTCTATCATCATCTTATTGGCTGAAAGCCTGATAACAACTTCCGGCTCGAAGAAGAAAAGATCCGGGAATTGAATGGCGTCGGGATTCGAAGACTCAAGTTTCTCTATCTCATTCTTCAGGTCATATCCCAGGTGACCAAAAAGCCAGCTTTTTTTTTCATGGATGAATTGCTGCATTTGCTCTAATGCTGTACCAGCGGAGCTGGCAATACTTCGTCTCACACCCGCACCCACTAAGCATTCTATGGAATGAGGTTCTAACTGATACTGGTGATTGTCCAAAAAACAAAAAGTGCTGAACCGTCGTGTCCAGTTCAACACTTTTTCTTTTGCCTGTTCGAAATCGCTTATTGTAAAAACGCAGTTAGTGTCGGTGGAGTTAATCAATGTTGGTTATACTCTTCTGGGAGAGTTGGGGATTAGTAATCTTCTTCTTCATCGTCTTCATAGTCCTTATCATTAAACATATCTTTGAATTCATCATCGATCTTGAATTCATCATCATCGTCAGCGCCTTTTTTTCCAATAACGCCGCCAGCTTTTTTACCCTTTGATTTAGGAAAATCAAATTCTTCAAAATCGGGGTCCCACTCTTCCTCTTCTTCAGGCTTTTCCCAATCATCAGGTTTTTCTTCACCGTCATCAATATCATCTTCATCCTCCTTACTCTTTTTGGAAGAAGCGGACTTGCTTCCTTTCTTGACGGGTTTCACATCTTCATCATCTTCAAAATCATCATCATCATCTTCCTTATCTGGTTTGGAGGATGTTTTTTTGGCGGCTGCTTTCTCAGAGTCGGAATTAGTTTTCGCCGGGATCTTTTTTACTTTATCTGGTTTTACTGCCATAGTCTTTACAGGATTACTGCTGTAAAATTTCAGCGAAGTTTTTAATTGACCAAATTTTTAAATCGTTTTTTTTATCTTTCGGTTTTTCAGTATGTCATCGGACTGTACGCAGACAGGCCGATTTAATCACCGGGACAGCATGACAAATCTAAATTACTTCAATTATCTGTTCCCGCCCGGGTCCATTCGATATATAATAAATATTTAAACCAAGGTACTCATTGATAAAATTTACGTAGGTCTTCATCGAATCAGGCAACCCTGCATAGGATTTCGCTGCACTGGTGTCGGTATTCCAGCCATCAAATCGCTTATACTTTGGTTCCGGCTTTACCCTATCCATCTGGAACGGAATTTCCCGGCTTTCTACCCCGTTTAAATTATATGCAACGCACACCTGCAGTTCTCTAAAGGCATCCAGCACATCCGCCTTGGTCATTACTATTTTTGTTACTCCATTAATCATACAAGCAAAATGCAGTGCTACCAGATCGATCCAGCCACAGCGACGGGGACGGCCAGTCGTAGCACCAAACTCATTCCCGGTCTTTCTTAACTCCTCTCCTGTTTCATTGTCCAGTTCTGTGGGGAAAGGTCCGCTCCCAACCCGGGTGCAGTAAGCTTTGGTAACCCCAATTACATCCCTGATCTGTTGCGGTGCAATACCCAAACCACTGCAAACACCAGCTGAAATTGTACTGGAAGAAGTTACATATGGAAAAGTTCCAAAATCTATGTCCAGCATGCTGCCCTGTGCTCCTTCCGCCAATATCCTTTTCCCGGCTTTGATCTGTTTATTCATAAAATACTCCCCATTTACAATATTAAGTTCTTTCAAAAACTCCAGGGCCTCAAAAAATTCCTGTTCCCATGCTGTTATATCTTCCTGGAAATTGTAGTTATCCAACAAACGCTGGTGCTTCAACCGGAGCCTAATATATGATGTAGTAAAGTTTTTATCCAGCAGATCACCAACCCTTAATCCATTACGACCGGTCTTATCCATATAGGTCGGACCTATCCCTTTCAGCGTGGAACCAATTTTTTCGTTGCCTTTCGATAATTCAGCAGCCTTGTCCAATGCCCGGTGAGTAGGCAGAATAAGATGTGTACGTTCCGAGATGAAAAGATTTTTCTTCAGGTCAATACCAAAAGAAGCCACGGTATCGCATTCTTTTTTTAAAGTGATGGGGTCAAGCACTACTCCGTTACCGATCAGGTTAATGATCCCTTTATGAAAAACTCCCGAGGGTATTTGGTGTAACACCACTTTTTTATCATCTACATACAATGTGTGACCGGCATTGGGACCACCCTGGAATCGGGCTACTACATCATAATCTTTGGCAAAAAAGTCAACAATCTTTCCTTTTCCTTCATCGCCCCATTGTAGGCCAAGTATAACATCTACCATAACTTATTTTGTAATTTTTCTCACGAGGTCATTTGTTTAGCCGGAAACCCGGGGGTTGAGCGAGCCTGCCTTTGTTTACATCAAAACTATGCAGGCGGGCAAAAATAAGGCTTCGCTAAAAAGGCGCCATATTAAATCATGCTCCCTGCTATAAATTTATACCCAAACTTGATCTGCTTGTTAACCGATGCCTGCTTGAAGCCCCCGATCGTACTAAGCTTGGTCGAAGTATTCTTTTGATAGCGCTATCTTATCAGCGTCACTGTTCCTTTCCTGGTAATCACCCTATCATCCTTAGTAATGCCTTCAATCATCCAAACATAAGTGCCGGTTGGCTGATCCAGGCCCCCGAGTTTACCGTTCCACCCATCATGTAGCCTGGTGGTGGAAAAGATTACCTGTCCCCATCGGTTGAATACCCTGAAATAATTAAAACTTTTTATACCCACCGGGACAGGCGTGAAACGGTCATTCCTGCCATCATTATTGGGTGTAAAACCTGTCGGCACGTAAATATCCGGGCCTTTGTAAACTTTCACCGTAATATAGCCTTCGCCTTTACAGCCTGCAATGGTTGATGCCGTAACCTGGTATCTTACCACATCGCCAATGGCCCCCGCCGTAACAACCGGGTTAGCAATCGTTGGATCACTAAGACCCGTTGAAGGTGACCAGGAATAGTTAATAACATCACTGTCGGAGGGAACAGCCAGTAACTGGAACTGGTCTCCACTGTAACCAAGCGTATCGTAAGGAAAAGTTTTTACCTTGATCGGCGGTGTTACATCAATACTTACCTGGTCAGTTACCAATGAAGCGCAACCATTGATATCGGAAAGTATGGACAGGGTATAGGTAATATCCTTGCCAGCTGCGGATATGGGATTCGATATAGAAGGGTTGTCGAGGTATGTAGGGGGTGACCAGGAATATTGCGTACCTCCTGTACCCTGCAATTGGTAGGATTGTCCATAACAAATATAACCATCGACCCCCGCATTTGGCACCGGTGCTTTATTCACATTTACCATAACAGTATCGGTGACAAAACATACACCCAGTGTGGCAGTAACAACGTACTGCGTAGTGATGGTTGGATTGGCGACAGGATTTGAAATTGTGGTATTGCTTAACCCGGTTGCAGGGGTCCAGCTATATGCCAGCGCATTAGAAGTTAATGACAGCTGAGAAGAGGTTCCTTCACATATGCTCGCATCCGCTTGCGACGTGAAAGTAAGATTGTTGGTAAGCCCCACGGTAGTGCTCAGGGTAGTAAGACAGCCCTGGTTATCCTTTATCGTAATGGTATAGGTACCGGGCAGCACATTGAAAACATTTGATGCCTGGAAATTTGTGCCATCAATGGAGTATTGTAAGTTTCCTGTTCCGCCATTTGCTGATACTGTTATAGTCCCGTCAGCGCCACCATTACAGGTTCCATTGGTATTGGAGGAACTGGCAGATAGCGCTGCGGGTTCAGTAATCGTAACCGAAAGGGTGCCCGTGCAAATATCAGTTGATCGGAATGATACAGTATAGGTTCCCGCTACTACACTGTTAAATATATTACTGGACTGCCAGGTTATTCCATTCAATGAGTATTCAAAAGGAGGGGTTCCGAGTGAAGGAGGAGTAACCGTAATAGTGCCGGTGGCGGTGCCATTACATAATACATCTGTTTTACTGGCGGTGGTGGTGATGGAGGGACCCGAAATCACGGTAACACTGGTTGTATACGTGCAATTATTATTGTCAGTGATGGTAACAGTATGCGGTCCTGCTGCAACATTAGTAAAAGTATAGGATGCGGGACCAGACACCGGGGTGGCTCCATCTAAAGAATAGGTGTAGGGAGCTGTGCCGGATGTTGGCGTAATAGTTATCGAGCCATCAGTAGCACCATTACACAAGGTGGCGGTCGCAGCTGCTGTTGCCGAAACTCCAGATGCTCTTGAAACGGTGAGGGTATCTGTTCCGAATACTTCTGTCAACGGGTCATCAATTTTGGTATAGACCGACCGGACAATATAAGGCGTAACCGCTCCTGGTGGAGGACATATATTTGGGAAAGTTGCTTCCAATATTCCATTGCCGATGACAACGGTGCTTCCTGTTGAAATTAAATTGCCGGATAAATCATATAGCTCCACTCTTTTAAAAAGTGATGGTCCCGCAGTAGGCACAAATCGCCATGTTTCATTCATTCCTATTGAGCCCCAGGCCGGATCACTCATTTTTCTACCGGGGGCCGACATACCCTGGGTTTTGGAAAAATTTTGAATGCCAATCATTGTTCTGCCCCCCTGCCAGGAGCAGACCTGTTTGCTGAAAATTTTCACTTCGAAGATCCCGGTTGATTCATACAAGATGATCTGGTGGGTGTTTTCAATAAGGGTCGTACAAGAAAACAACGGCACTCTATAAAAACTAAGGATCCACCTCCTGTAGGGCGCTGTCCCGAATACCTGGTATTGTATTCGTTGCGTCGGTGATGTGCTACCACCGGGGAGAAGATCATGATAGGGCCCCATGATTATGGCCCGGTCATATTGGGCATTAGGAAGATCGCCATTATTGGCATAATGTGAAAATTGACCGGCTAATGAAACGTCAAAACTGAGATACCCGTTTGTACTTGCTACCAAATTATTATATAGCACTCCGTAAAAAGGAAAGGAAAATCCAATATTTATGACCCCACTATACCTGTCATCTATTGAAAGGCCAGTGGAAGTTCCGGCAGGATCATTGGGCTGAACATATACGGGAAAACAACCCGCAATAGAGCTGCCAGGATTTAAAGCGTAAGAATCCGAAAGACCGTGGATATCTGGCAAAACAGTCTTTAATGTAATACAAGATACAGGATTGCAACCCGCAAGAATAGTATCCTTGGCACAATTAAAAGAAAAACTTTGCGATTTGAGTGGAGCCGATAAAAAAAACAGACAACCCGCTACTGCGAGAAATCTCAACAAGATTGATTTAAAAAAATGGTGTAATTGCATCTGAATTGACGGGGTCCTTAGCAATGGGCAAGTTAAACAAAATATAGTTCTGCTTAAGCCGGAAAATCATCTATAATGCTCTTCCTCCGCTGCCGGCTGTTGAAAGTTGCAACTTCATTCGTCCCTATATCACTATTTTTTAATCGATTCAACGTTACTACCTCACTACATCATTCATTCTTGCTGGGAAATAAAAAAACCCCGTTGACAGCGGGGTTTTTTGAAACGATCATTGGTATCATTTTATTCACTTACCGGCCGAGGAAATTGTGTCCATACATCATCTCCCGCCCGATCAATCGGCAAAGTATTAAGCCGGTTATAACGTCGTAAGTCTATCCAGCGGTGACCCTCACCATACAAGGAATATCTTCTCTGTTTGAGCATTTCATCTGTCAAAGCAGCTTGTGTTACCAATCCAGTGTAATTGGACAGTCCCGCAGCATTGCGGATCTTGTTGATGGCGGTCACTGCGTCATTGAGGTTAACAACACCGCCCAACTGAATTTTTGCTTCTGCATAGATCAATAGTAATTCTTCATTACGGATGATAGGTATGCTGGTTGTATTAGTGGGGTAAACAAAAAAATCGAAACTACTGGTTAAACCATCCTGGGTAGTGGACGACGATCTCGCCTGTGCTTTACTTCGCCGGGCATCACCTGGATCTGCCTGCGAAATAAATGTCGGGTGGGCTACCCTTGTTTCACCACTGGAGTTTTGTGGAAAGAACATGGGATTTAACTGGTCACCCCCAGCGGTAGAATAGGTATAATAGGCTCCAGTTTTCAGATCACCGTTGATATCAAAAAATGAATTGTTCAAAGCAGTTAATGCATTATTCCAATCCGATTTATAAAGTAATACCCGGGCGGCCAAAGCCCGGTTAAACCTGGCAAAACTACCGGCAGTATTGCCAAATAATGTAGAAGCGAATGGAAAGCTAACGGAGGCATTTGCATTTAAATCTGTATAAGCCGTATTTAATAATCCGAGTATAGCATTTAATGATTCATCTTTTGATAAAAAAGGCCCCAATGCATTTGGATTTGCAACATCTGCCCGAACACCGTTGTTATACTGCAGGTTGAGCACCATTAATAACTCATGTGCCTGTATAGTTTTGGCATAGGCTATTCCAATCGACTTCTGGGCAGCAGAAATGCTGGCCGAAGTATTAGTCAGGCCACTAATAAGAATATTGGTGTTTTTTACCACCCTGTATCTTGCTGAAAAAGGATTGGTGGTGTAAAATGTATTATTATCTAATGTTGCAGTGCCTTTACCTAACAGATCAGAAGTAAACCTTGGATCAGAAGTAGAAAAACGGTAAAACTCTCGGCCAATTACGCCCACATCATCCCAGTAAAATCCCATAGCATCCCGCATGCCCGATTCAGTACCGGTTACCAGGTTTTGAATTTCCCCAAGTGTAGGATTTGATGAAATAGGACCCAATCCAGGGTTATTAGGGTCCTCTATTGGCTCTACTTTGCAGGATGACCATAATAACAGTAAGGGTAACGCTGTGATGACTGCTAGTCTTCTGGCGATTTGATATTTGTATTTCATATTTATCTTTTTGTCGGTTGAATAATGTTGATTCAGTTCTTAAAAGGTAACAGTGATCTCAAAGTTGTAACTCTTGGCAGATGGGAAGGGTGTTACTTCCACATTGCTGGAGATGGCATTCGCTCCAAAATTGCTCACTTCGGGATCATAGCTATTATACTTGAACCGGTTGATAAGATTTCTACCTGATAAACCAATTTTAACATCAGCAACATTGTTAAACCACGATTTAGGAAGACGATAACTAACTCCTATTTCACGAACTCTGAAATATCCCGCATCTTCCACCCATGGCTGTGCCGTGGTACCTAAAGCGGCCAGGCGGAAGGGACCATTCTTAGCGGCCCCCGCCGGATCCAGTGATGTTTCATCAAAATCAGGAGAAGTGCCGAATATATCAGATAATAATGTGGAGAGATTGATATTGTCTCCACCTTTTTTCCAATGCATTAATACTGAGAATTCAAAGTTTTTATACGTCACATTTTCTCCAAATGACATCTGGAAATCGGGTTCTGCATCACCAAAAATGCCAAGCCCTGATTCCGGGTCCACTTTATCACCGGGTCCGGCGATGCCCACGATCTGTGTGGGACTTTTCCCTTTTTGAATTCTATAGGTACCCAATGTTGCACCAAATGCACCGGTGTTAAATGCCGGAACATCCAGTTGTGTTACCTCGGCATTATTTTTCCAAAAATTGATCTGTGATGTCCATTTCAAGTTCTTTGTCATAACCGGGATGGCGTTAAACCCTACCTCATACCCCTTATTCTGAATAGTAGCCACATTTCTCCACGCTGTAGTAAAACCAGAGGAAGTGGGAATTTGGACATTCAAAATCAGGTCCTCAACTTTCTTCCGATAGTAAGTTAATTCAAGATTTACCCGGCTTTTGAATAAACCAAGGTCAATTCCTGTTTCCAGCTCACTTTGTTTTTCAGGGTTCAGCAATTCATTTCCCTGCACCAACCCAACAATAGATCCGGTGTTTCCATTAAAAACAGCCGGCACTAACGGCGTATAAATAGCGCCAAATGGAGCAAAATTTCCGGACTGACCATAAGCCACTCGCAATTTCAACTGGCTTATATTATTGGAGGGCCGAGACATTAATTGATGTACATTGAGAGCAACAGAGGCCTTTGGAAAATAATATAATTTTTCAGCATCGCCGTTACGGGAAGATTTATCACCTCGTACGCCCACGGTGGCAATTACAATATCGTTATAGTTGATCTCTTCCTGTGCAAAGAAACCGCGATCCTGCTGGAGGGTTCTTGCCTGGTCTACCTGTACCGCACCAGCCTGGTTTACATTGGTCTGGGTACCGATAAGTTGCGTAGCGGTAGTTAAAACATTATTGATATTTACATTTTCTTCGGTTATACCTGCCTGGGTACGGAAACTCAGTTTTTCAGATGGTGTAAAATCATGCACCGCAAAAAAACTGTAATTGCTGTTGCGGGTTATGGTAGTGCCATAAATAGAAGCGCCATTGGTACCATTACCATCCTTTTCAAACTGAAGCTCCCTTGGAAAGATAGCGATCGTATTTAAGGTATAGTGATCAATGCCACCGCGAGCCATTATTTTCAGGTTATTCTTCGTGTTATTAAAAACTTTCCAGGTAGCTATGCCACCCATCAGTGTTCGATTCACTTTTTCTTTGTTGGTCATCAAATCTCTTGTTTGTACAAAATTGGAGGGAGCAAAAGGATTATTAGGATGGTTACCATTTGCATCCGGGTACAAGTTGGCCCAGGAGGGAGTAGAAACAAATGAAATACCCAAAGTGGTACTGGTATTATCATTACTAAAAAAGCCGCGGTCAGCTTCCGATTCTACATAATTCGCATTGACAGAAAGATCCAGGAAGCTGGCGACTTTTTGTGTCAGGTTAAGACGAAAAGAATTTTTCTGATAACCGGTATTTTTTACAATGCCCTCGTCATTTTTCCTTGTAAAGCCTGCATAATAGGTAGTTTTATCGTTACCGCCGCTTACACTGAGTCTGGTATTGTTCATTAATCCATCGTTACCATACAATTCTTTTTCGTAGTCGTATATTACTCGCCCGTTGGCAATATAATAAGCAAGCCCGGAGGCACCGAATGCAGACTGCACTTTAGCGTCATCCCAGGTCCGTTGTCCCAATTTACGTAGTTGTTTTTGTACCCCGATTGAATGCGAAACTTCGATACGGGGAGTTCCTCCTGCCCTTCCTTTTTTTGTAGTAATGATCACCACACCACCCGCCGCCCTGGCGCCATAAATAGCAGCAGCAGATGCTCCTTTTAGTATTTCAATACGGTCGATATCCTCCGGATCCAGGTCGGCCACCCGGTTGGAGGGATTATCCTGGTTGGAGTTGCTTCCCTGTCCGGCAGCCTTGGAAATTGTATTTAATCCTCCCGCAATAGAAGAGTTGTCATAATATACGCCGTCCACAATAAATAGTGGTTGGGAATTAGCGACCAGGGACGTAATACCGCGCAGTTTAATCGATATACCACCACCCGGGGCACCCGAGTTGGCAGAAATATTGGCACCAGTAAACTTTCCATACAAAGCACCGTCCACAGTGGATTGTTGCGCAGTACCTACCAGGTCCTTAGCTGAAACAGAGGCCACGGCATTGGCAAGGTTTGTTCTTTTTACAGAAGTGGCCAACCCCGTGACGACCACTTCACTCAACTTCGTATTGTCGGAAGCCAGGCTGATGCTGATATTATCTGTAGCATCAATTGTTTGGGAAACATAACCAACATAACTTATAACAAGTTTTGCATTGGTGTTAGGAACGGCAATTGTAAACCTTCCATCAGCGTCGGTTTGTGTACTGCTGGCAGTACCCCTAACGGAGACCGTAGCGCCAGACAATGGGTTAGTAGAGCCGGCTTCTGTCACTCGACCTGTGATAGTTGTTTGAGCCAATAGCCATAATGGCAACAACAAAGCTGCCAGAATCATTACAATCTTACTGAATTGATGTCTCATGTTGCGAGGTTTTAGTAATTAAAAAAATTGGATGCTCTCTAGTGGTAGGATGGTTTGACCTAAATGGCAAAAAACTGACAGCGTCTATAAAGTAATATAAAATGTTTCTGTATATAAAAAAATTCCGGCACGAAGTTTTTTTCATGCCTGCCTATTCTGACAACCTTTTGACAATTAGAAATATGCAAATGCTGCGTCAGGGAATATCTTCCATGTCATAACGTTCCACGGACTCGATGCCGGGGAGGTTTAGCAGGCGTTGCACCAGCTTGTCCAATTCCTCTTTATCATGCACATAAAGCCGGATATTCCCTTCGAATAAACCCTCTTTGGCTTCAATGGTAAGGGCCGCAATATTTATTTTCAGTTCGCCGGATATCAACATGGTAATTTTATTCACGACACCTACATCGTCCATGCCCACGATCTTAACACCGGTAAGAAATGAGATTTCTTTATTTTTTGCCCATTTGGTTTTCACTACCCGGTGGCCATAACTGGCCAGTAATTTGGCAGCATTGGGGCAGTTGGTGCGGTGTATCGTCAATCCCTTTCCGGTAGTGACAAATCCAAAGACATCATCTCCCGGGATCGGCTTGCAACAATTAGCAAGATTGTAAACGATCTTGTCGCTGCTTTCTCCAAATATGATCAACTCTGCATCTTTTTTACCAGGTTGTGGAATGTACTCAGACTTTTCAGGTTGAATTTTTATTGGTTTCGGCGCTTCGATCTTATCGGCAAGTACTTTGAACTCTTTTAGTTCTTTCAGGTCAATATTTTTTACCGCTACCTGGTAAAACAGGTCCAGGTGAGAAGGAAGTTTATACCATTGTACTAACTCATCAATATTGTGCTGGGACATAGAAACCCCAAGCCCTTCTAATTTTCGCTGGATAGTATATTTTCCTTCATCAGCAACTTTTCTTTTTTCCTCTTTCAGCGCATCCCGAATCCTTCCTTTTGCCTTCGAAGTAACAACGAATTGCAGCCAGTCCTCCGATGCTTTTTGTTTATTACTGGTAATGATCTCCACCTGGTCACCGCTATGCAGCTTATGACTGATAGAAACTAATTTATGATTTACCTTGGCCCCTATCGTTTTTACACCGATAGCGCTATGAATAGCAAATGCAAAATCCAATGCGGTGGAGCCAACCGGTAGCATTTTCACATCCCCTTTGGGTGTGTAGACATATATTTCTTCAGCAAGAAAACTGGTTTTAAAATCCTGCAGGAAGTCGATACTATCCGTTTCCTGGTTGCTGATTACTTCCCGTATCTGCTGAAACCATTTGTCAAAGCGGCTTTCGTCTGCGGCATCTTCTTTATATTTCCAGTGAGCCGCTAATCCTTTTTCCGCAATCTCATTCATCCGTTCTGGTTCGTATCTGCACTTCCACCCAACGGCCCTGTGGTCCCATTACCGTAGTATGGAGCGCTTCATACCCATTGGACTTGGGATTGCTAAGCCAGTCTCTTAACCGTTCCGGCGACGGTGTATATTCATCTGTTATCATAGAATATACTTTCCAGCAATCTTCTTTTTCCCTTTCCGGCGGCGAATCCAGGATGGCACGGATCGCAAACAGGTCATATACTTCTTCAAAATCCACGGCCTTCTTTTTCATTTTATTCGAGATGGAGTGAATACTTTTCGGCCTTCCATAGATCTCTGCAGGCAAATTGGCTTTGTCTAATTTATCCTTGATTGGTTTGATAAATTCATTGATAAACTTGGTTCTTTCTTTTTTTGTTTCCGCGAGTTTCTTTGCAATGTCTTTATACACATCCGGCTCCATGTATTTCATGGCCAGGTCTTCCATTTCTGTTTTTATATTGTACAGACCCATCCGGTGTGCCAGTGGCGCATAGACGTAGACCGTTTCGGACGAAATTTTCAACTGTGTCTCCCTTCGCATACTGTCGAGCGTTCGCATGTTATGTAACCGGTCAGCCAGTTTAATGAGAATTACACGGGGATCATCAGTCAGTGTCAGCAATATCTTTTTAAAATTTTCTGCCTGCTGCGAGGCATTTACATCAATAACATTAGAAATCTTTGTAAGCCCGTCAACGATCCGTGTGATCTCCTCTCCGAATTCTCTTTTAACATCTTCCAGGGAAATATCAGTGTCTTCCACGGTGTCGTGGAGCAATGCGCAGATAGTTGAACGGACACCTAGTCCGATCTCATCGGCGCAGATTTTTGCTACAGCAATCGGGTGCAGGATATAGGGTTCTCCGCTTTTGCGCCGCATCGTCTTATGGGCTTCTGCGGCCATTTCGAAAGCAGTACGAATAAGCGCCTTATCACCGGGTTTTAGTTTGGTCTTCAGCAATTTCAGCAGCGAACGATACTCCCGGAGAATAAGCTTCTTTTCCTCCTCCTCATTCAGGTTATACTTCGGTAACTGCGCTGCTGTTTCCATTGTCTACGAATTTAGTGAAAAACTGCCGTTTTTATAGCGTAAAATCCGCTACATTTGCAACCCAAAACAGAAAATCACAAATTCCAGTGAACCCCAACAAAACTGATGTTTGGAATTTAGAATTTGTTATTAGGAATTTGTAAAAGCGGGTGTGGCGAAATTGGTAGACGTACCAGACTTAGGATCTGGCGCCGTGAGGCATGGGGGTTCGAGTCCCTCCACCCGCACACTGACAGTTTAAGAGGATTAAGAAGTTTAAAATGTTCCGGGATACAAATGACCGGAACTGCAACTTAAGCCTCTTAAACCTTTTAAACTTCTTAAACCTCTCTCATGGCTACAATTACCAAGGAAAATATCGGCCCGTTGCATGAAAAGCTCACGGTGAAGATTGAAAAAACAGACTATCTCCCTTCATTTGAAAAGGCATTAAAAGAATATAGCAAAAAAGCAAATATTCCCGGGTTTAGAAAAGGAATGGTCCCCGCAGGACTTATCAAAAAAATGTATGGCACGTCATTATTTACTGACGAAGTATTAAAAACTGTTGACCGTGAATTGAACGGTTACCTCGAGAACGACAAACTGGACATTTTTGCGCAGCCGTTACCATTGGCATCCGATTTTAAACAGCTGGATGTAAACAACCCGGCAGATTATACTTTCGAGTTTGAGGTAGGCATGAAACCTGAATTTGATTTGCCTGACCTGGCCAAAGCAACAACTACCCGCTTTGTAATTGATGTTACCAATGAAATGGTAGACAAAGAAGTGGAGCGTTTGCAAAATCGTTATGGCAACATGAAAGATGAAGACAAAGTAACGACTGAAGAGAATGTTTTAAATGTAAATTTTATTGAAACGGATGCTGATGGCAATGAACTGGAAAACGATGCTGTACGCCAGCCAGATAAAAAAGATAACTCCCTTCTTGTAAAATATTTTGCCGAAAGTATCCGCCAAAAATGGATAGGCAAAAAAGCAGGGGACGCTGAACTAGTACAATTGAAGACTGCATTTGATGAAAAAGAAAGAGAGTGGATTATTGGCGATCTTGGTTTAAATAAAGATGATCCTGCTACAGCGGAAAAATATTTTAAGATCATCATTACCAAAGTGGGTTTACTGGAAAAAAGGGAATTGAATGAGGATTTTTTCAATCAACTATATCCCCCGCAGGGCCCTGAAGGTATTCAGGCCGTAAAAAATGAGGAAGATTTTCGTACTAAGATCAAAGAAGAGATTCAGCATTACTGGAGCGGGCAGGCTAGCAACCAGATCAACGACCAGGTATTTCATGAACTAACGGACCATACGGAAATAAAATTTCCCGAAGGGTTTTTAAAGAAGTGGGTAAAAACACAAGGCGAACAGGCAAAGGACCAGGCGCCCAAAACTGATGAGGAAGTAGAAAAAGAATTTCCTGCCTTCCTGAATCAATTGAAATGGACGTTGATCACCGACAAAATCGTACGGAACAACAACATACAAGTACATCCTGATGAGATAAGGGCTTTTGCCAGGCAACAACTTTTCAGCTATATGAACGGCGCTAACCTAAATGAGGATCAACCCTGGGTGACCGACTATGTTGAAAAAATGATGAAGGACAGAAAATACGTAGAAGATGCTTATAACCGCATCCAGACACAAAAGATCTTTGATTGGTCGGCCACACAGGTTAAGCCTGCCGATAAAGGGATCAGTGCGGAAGAATTTACCAAAATGGTGGAAGCACATCAGCACCATCACCATTAAGGCTCTAAATAAGTTAATTAGTTAATTGGTTAACCAGGAACCTGTTCCCGGTTAACCAATTTTTGTTTTAACCAGTCATCCTGTCTGTCAACAGGCAGGCTTGTCATCTTTTTTTGTGGTTTTGGCATTTGGACGGATATTTGAGGAATTGAGAAAGAAGGTAATTGGATTATTAGTGAACCCAGCTACAATGCAGAAAGTTTATCCTGAGAACCAATTAACCAATTAACTAATAAACTAATAAACCTATATGACCTTTAATTCCGAGTTTGAAAAATATGCGGTAAAACACAGGGGTATTTCAAGTAACACACTTAACAGCTATGCTTCTCACCTGGTAACCGCTATGACTCCCAATATTATTGAGGAACGTTCTTTGAACGTTGCCGTAATGGATGTATATAGCCGGTTGATGATGGACCGTATCATTTTTCTTGGGTACCCTATCAATGATGAAATTGCCAATATCGTAACGGCACAATTATTATTTCTTGATTCTTCCGACAGATCAAGAGATATTAATATGTATATCAATAGTCCGGGTGGTAGTGTTTATTCCGGGCTGGGGGTGTATGATACTATGCAATATGTTAGTCCGGATATCGCCACTATTTGTATTGGCGTAGCCGCCTCTATGGCTTGTGTATTATTGGGAGCTGGCACCAAGGGAAAAAGAGCTGCATTAAAACATGCAAGAGTGATGATGCACCAACCCAGCGGATCTATTGGCGGGCAAGCGAGTGACATTGAGATCACGGTAAATGAGATCCGTAAGTTGAAGAGAGAATTATATGATGTAGTGAATATTCATACAGGTAAGTCTATTGAACAAATTGAAAAAGATTTTGACAGGGATCGCTGGATGACGGCTGCAGAAGCAAAAGAGTACGGACTGGTGGATGAAGTATTGTTGACTAATGCCAGGAAACTAAAGAAAGACTAAACTCCTGTCCCTCACAGGGGACTTCAAAAAACAAAACGAAATAATAACGTATGAACCGGAAACAATTTTTATATAACACCCCAACTACTATCGCGAGAAAGGCTGAAGATGAAGAAGAGGAAAAAGAAGAACGTCCAAAGAGTGACAGCGAGATCGGCATGTTCAACAAGAAATTAGAGAAATATTTTTTTGAAAAAAGATCTGTCTATCTCTGGGGTGTGGTGGATGATAAAAGCGCAAAGGATATTGTCAGCAAATTGCTGTTGCTGGATGCTGACAAACCTGGGGAAGAAATTAAATTCTATATCAATAGTCCCGGTGGCGTGGTTACGAGTGGTATGGTGATCTATGATACCATGCAGCTAATCAAAAGTCCTGTCAGTACTATCTGTATGGGTCTTGCCGCGTCTATGGGCAGTATTTTATTGAGCGGTGGTAGGAAAGGATACCGATTTATTTTCCCGCATGGTGAGGTGATGATCCATCAACCATCATTGGGCGGCTATATACAAGGTGTAAGCGCCGATCTGGAAATTCAGGCCGAGCAAACAAAGAGGGTAAAAGAGATCGGTGCCACTATACTGGCTAAGAATTGCGGTAAAACTGTCGAACAGATCATGAAAGATTTCGACAGGGATTATTGGATGGATGCCGAAGGAGCTATTGCTTATGGTATTGCTGATCAGTTGATAGATAAACTATAAGCAATTGATTATAAACCGGTAAGAATAATATTAGTTCATGTTTTGAAATAAAACCTCCCTTCTCAGGGTGGTTTTATAATTTTGTGAGTTACGAATTCATTTGTAATCCGTTATAGCGTAAGACAGTATGGCAAAAAATCCGTTACATTGTTCGTTTTGTGGCCGTAGCCGGGATGAGGTAAAAATCCTTATTGCCGGGCAGGAAGGGCATATCTGTGAAAATTGTGTAGAACATGCCCGGGAGATCATTGACCAGGAATTGATCATAAAAGATGACAAAGGAACTTCTTCGTTTAAGCTTACGGTTAAGAAGCCAGTGGAAGTTAAAAAATTCCTGGATGAATATGTGATCGGCCAGGATGAGGCCAAGAAAACACTGGCGGTAGCCGTCTACAATCACTATAAACGTTTACAACAGAGAAATACCGAGCCTGCCAATAGCAACAATGAAGTTGAAATTGAAAAGAGCAACATTATTATGGTGGGCGAAACAGGAACCGGCAAAACATTGCTGGCTAAAAGTATTGCCCGTTTACTCAATGTGCCATTTGCAATTGTCGATGCTACTGTTTTTACGGAGTCTGGTTATGTCGGTGAAGATGTGGAAAGTATCCTCTCCCGTTTACTCCAGGTTTGTAATTATGATGTGGCCGCAGCAGAGAGAGGCATTGTATTTATAGATGAGATAGATAAAATAGCCCGCAAGGGAGATAATCCTTCCATTACCCGCGATGTAAGCGGTGAAGGTGTGCAGCAGGGCTTATTGAAACTGCTCGAAGGTTCCGAAGTTCTGGTACCGCCACAAGGAGGCCGTAAGCATCCTGAACAAAAACTGGTGAAGATCAATACACAAAATATCCTTTTCATTTGCGGTGGCGCTTTTGATGGCATCGACCGGGTGATAGCCCGCCGGGTGCAAACCAACACCATTGGTTTTAACGTTGACAAGGATCTACAGGAGGATATGAAGAAAAACCTGCTTCGCTATGTGAACCCACAGGATCTGAAATCATTTGGCTTGATCCCTGAGTTATTGGGTCGTTTACCGGTGGTTACCCATCTTGATCCACTGGATGCTGCCACTTTAAGGGCTATCCTCACCGAACCAAAGAATGCTTTATTAAAGCAGTATAAAAAATTATTTGAACTCGAAGGTATTCACTTGACCATAGAAGAAGATGTCCTGAATTTTATGGTGGAGAAAGCGATGGAATATAAATTAGGAGCCAGGGGTCTGCGGAGCATCTGTGAGGGTATTCTTATTGACGCCATGTATGAATTACCTTCTTCTAAAGAAACACAATTTACCCTCGACCTGGAATATGCCAAACGTAAGTTTGATAAGAGTAAGCTGAGTTTGCTGAAAGTGGCATAAACAGGTATAAAAAAATTGCAACGGTTTAAAAGGTTTCAAAGGTTGTAAGAACTTTTGGAACCTTTTTAATTTTTAAAACCCGCTTGTCGCGAATTTTTTTATTCCTTGTTGACTTTTCATCAGTTGGAAAAGCTATTGGAATCGAAACTATAGTGAGCAGTATAGGTTTTGTTGATGATCTTATACAGAAAGTCACATCCAATCTTCCAACGATAACTGATCTCCACCTTTCTTGCATCCTGCAGATATTTATAAGAAAATTGGGCAACTATGTTGGACGAGGTGCAAGATTTTTCTTTTTTCTCCACCCTTGCCTTGTCGTCCTCTGGTACAATCTCTTTGATGAAACGCTCCCTTATCACCCGGCCATCGATATCCTTATAACTGACCCCCGCCAGCGCTTGTTTCTCAACCTTCCAGAACCTGAGCATAGTATAACCTGCGTAATGCCCGAAATAGATGTATGAAGAATCAGCAAATAGCTCATTCATATGTTCATGATTCCACTGTTTGGTTACCCGCTGCGGTCCGACTTCGAGGTAGTAACTCATAAATTTCTCTACGGAAACCAGATCAGCTTTATCCAGATACTGACCCTGCTGGATAATTTCAGGTTGCAGCTTCGCACGCTCGGCCCAGTACTCCTTCTTAGAGGTTTGTGCAAAGCTTTCCAGAGATATGAGTATCGTCGTGACCAGAATGATTCTAAGCATAGTGTGAGGTTTTAAAATCATTGAATGGAGGATATATCCTGCCGCTACAATACCTTATAACGACTCTATCTTTACGAAAGTTACACCCTTTTGTCCGTCCCGGAATTCACGCTAGAAAATAATGCTGCGTGAATAATTTTCTTTAACTTAAATTCCTAAACAACGACGCATGCAAGAACTCATTGATAAATTAAAAGCAGAAGCTGGTCTTACGGACGAGCAGGCAAAACAAGCCATAATCACTATCAAAAATTTCGTGGTAGAAAAATACCCGATGCTGGAAGGTGCCGTGAGTAATGTGTTTGGTGAAGGAAGTTGAAATCGTTAATCGATCCCATCTAATTCTCTTCCATTACCGCTCATTATTTCCAAAAAAAACATCCTGGCTAATGCCGGGATGAACTTAATGGGTACATTCTTTATTTGGTCTTTCTGTAAGTTAGTTTTTGATTCTGGGTAGCTTATATCTTTCCTCGTACTTTGCAATTTCTCCATGTAGGATATCCCAGGATTTTGACAGTTGCCTACCTATTTGGGGACTATTCATAACATCAATTGCGAAATAAGCGTACGAGAAAAAACTCCGTTTAGTCTTCCGCCTATCTCTTCCACCAAGGAAGGAAAACCTCTCATAGAGATCCTTACGATGTATGGTCGCATCAACTGCAATTCCCTTCTCATTCTTTTTTCTTGCTACTAATGCCCTGGCACCGTGATATCTTACATTTCTTTTAAGTTTCCGATAAAATTTAGCAACACTTCCCGACTTAATTCGTTTGTTAATTCCATCAAATTGAAATCCTAAATAAACGACAGGTTTTTGTTTTGCGACTAATTTACCGTTATTGAAAAATGAAATTTGAGTTTTTGAAGGCTGAATAATGAGCTTAAACTCCTTTATTAACTCATACAAGGCTTCAGATATTTTCTGATAGCTGTCTCTTGAGCAAATTATTAGAATATCGTCTGAATACCTACGATAAACATTCTTATCGCCAATTATCTGTAATACTTTGCTATCAAATTCTAATAAATAGAGGTTAGCAAGAAATGCACTAATTGGGGTCCCTTGAGGTATCCCTATTACTTCTTTACTATTGTCGTCATTTTTTCTTCGAAAGGGATTTCTCTTTAAATAACCCTTTTCCTTGACTCTAATCCTGAATTCGTGTCCGTCATTGACAAAACAAGAGATGTCTTTTTGTATTAGTTGGTTAGGGTGTTTAAATCCGTATTCTTTCAAAATACTGTTCAATTCAACAAATGAGAATTGTGTAAGGCTTTTAAATATATTGTAGTGATCCTTGGCTAAAGAAATTTCTCCAAGCAATTTATACCATGCTTTCTTTAAAATACCGTGATCAAGACTATCGAAAAATTTGCTTATGTCAAGCGCTAAAACTGCAATTTCACCTTTAAATTTCTTTATCTCGTCAAAAGCTTCATTGGCAAAATCGATATTGCATTTGCATCGTGAATTATCTTCAAGAGGAATCCTACGATAAGCAACTACGCTTTGGTCTAACCTAGGGTTCTTTTTTAATTCTGCTTCATAAAGTGGCCCCAAAACTTCTTGAGCATAGTAAGAGTAGATATGTGCGTCTAGATGATTTGGATAATATATTTCCCGGTATTTCGCTGTTGATTCACGTTTTTCATCCTTGTATGTATGGTGTCCTTTTATTTTATTACCCAATCTATCCTCTCCGCTTTTTAGTCTTTTTGCAATAATTGTTCTGTGTATTAACGGATAGAATTTATGGTTCGCAATAGTAAATTTGTTAGAAACGTACTCTTTTATCCAGCCCTCATCGTGGATCGTTAGTTTTGGAGTAAAGTGAGTAAACGCTTTGGGTTTAAACCAGCCTTTCATACAATAAAAATGGTTATGGGCTTTGGCCCGTCAAATACAACACGCATAACACTAGCTTATGCTAGCCGGGTATTTTCCTCCAATATGCGAGGCATCCTTTCTTTGATTCTCTTGCTAACTTTGCTACTAATTACCAATAATATGATTCTATCAGTACTTGTATGGCGGCTAGCTCGACTGGCAACTCTACTGATAAGCTGGTGCCGGGTGAAACCTGTCCCCGGTATCTATTGCTTATCTCAGATTCCAAACTAATCAACCATGTATCGTTGATTACACTGTTTTTAGCCCGATAACTGCTTAGTTTGTATAAAGAACTTTACCCACAACCATATAATTTTTAATGATCTTATACTTAACTACATCCACCCTGCGTGCCACAGTTTAGGCATTTGTAACAAGTGCCGCTACGTACTGTTATATGCCCGCAATTCGTACACGGGGGCGCATCACCCTGCATCCTTGTATTCATGGCATTCATCGAGTCCATGCTGTTCTCTTTTTTTACAGATTGCGGTGCCCGTTTCGTCGCCGGCTGTATGGTTGTACCTGATGAGGGTGTAATACGAACACTGGATAATTCAGGTTCCACATACTCCAGCGGATTAGAGGGTACTTCATCCCACTCATCTGCACCTGAATTCAATACTTCGGGTTTGTCGAGTACATGCACAAGATCTGTACGACCCAGGTATTCATAACCCAACACCCTGAAAATAAAGTCAACAATCGAAGTGGTTGTTTTAATATTCGGATGTTCCACCATTCCGGATGGATCAAACCGGGTGAAGGCAAATTTGTCAACAAACTCTTCTAAGGGTACCCCATACTGCATACCGATAGAAATTGAAATAGCAAAACAGTTCATCATACTGCGCATGGTAGCACCTTCCTTGGCCATATCAATAAAGATCTCTCCCAAGGTGCCATCACCATATTCACCGGTCCTGAGGAAGATGGCTTGTCCATTGATTTTGGCTTTCTGCGTAAAGCCACGTCGTTTGGCAGGTAGGGCCCGGCGTTCTACTATGCTTGCCAGTTTTCTTTTTAGTTTGGTATCTGGAGAAGCCTGCACTCTTTTCTGCACCTCTTCGAGCAATTCTTCCACCGTCAATTTTCCCAGGTCAACGATATTTGATTCTGGTAGTTCCCTCAAACCATGCTGATCTACCCGCTGTTCTTCTTCCTCAGCAGCAGCTTCTTTTTTCTTCTTGTCACTTTTATTACTTAATGGCTGCGAAAGTTTCGACCCGTCGCGGTATAATGCGCAGGCCTTTAAGCCCAGTTGCCAGCTCAGCAAATAGGCTCCGGCAATTTCTTCCACCTTAGCTTCATGAGGCAGGTTGATAGTCTTGGAAATAGCGCCACTGATAAATGGTTGTGTGGCTCCCATCATACGGATATGACCCTCAGCATGGATATACCGTTGGCCATTGGGTCCGCATTTATTGGCACAGTCAAAAACGGGCAAGTGTTCATTTTTCAATAATGGAGCGCCTTCCAACATCATCGTACCGCATACATAATCGTTGGCGATCCTGATCTTCATCATCCTTGAATCCCATTGCTTCCAGCAGGCTCCATTCAAAATCATTGTATTGCTGTGGAGTAAAGCCCAATCGTTGGAGGCACTCTTCACCCAATGTATATTTATTAAATACAAAGCCGATCTCAAAAGCAGTTATAGCTGCGGCGTCGAGTCGTTTGATTTCATCAGCAATAAACCCTTTCTCGCTCAATACCTGGTGATTGATAAAAGGTGCCCCCGCAAATGAACCGGTGCCTACTGCATATTTAATGATCGCATCAATTTCTCTTTCAGAATACTTCAAATTTTTTAATGCCGCTGGTACTGACTGGTTGATGATCTTGAAATAACCACCTCCAGATAGTTTTTTGAATTTTACCAATGCAAAATCAGGTTCTACCCCTGTCGTATCGCAATCCATTACCAAACCGATAGTGCCTGTAGGTGCGATCACAGTAGCCTGCGCATTCCTGTAACCATATTTTTCTCCCATTTCCACGGCATCATCCCAGGCTTTACAGGCGGCCTTCAGGATATAATCCGGGCAAAATTGTGCTTTGATACCCAATGGCTTTAAACTCAGGTTCTCATATTCATCTGCATCATATGCTGCCAGCCGGTGATTGCGCATCACCTTCATCATATGCTCTCTATTCTCTTCGTAGCGGGGAAATGCACCCAATACCTGCGCCATTTCCGCTGACGTTCTGTAGGAAATACCGGTCATGATCGCTGTGATGGCACCGGCAATACCCCTGGCTTCTTCACTGTCATAGGGAATACCGCTTACCATCAGCATAGTGCCAAGGTTGGCATACCCCAATCCCAATGTCCGGTATTCATAGCTGAGTTGGGCCACTTCTTTGGAAGGAAACTGCGCCATTAATACTGATATTTCCAGCACTACTGTCCACAGGCGGCAGTTATATTCATATCCTTCAACATCAAAATGGTTAGTGTCTGTATCAAAGAATTTCATCAGGTTGGCCGATGCCAGGTTGCAGGCTGTATTGTCCAGGAACATATATTCAGAGCAGGGATTTGATGCCCTGATCTCCCCGCCTTCGGGACAGGTATGCCATTCGTTGATTGTGGTATTATATTGTGTTCCGGGATCCGCACAACGCCAGGCAGCATAGGAGATCTGGTTCCACAATTCCCGGGCTGGTATCTTTTTCATTATTCGTCCATCCATCCTTCCTTTCAGTTCCCATTCGCCATCTTCTTCCAGTATAGTAAAGAATGAATTGGGAATCCGTATCGAGTTGTTGGAATTCTGCCCGCTTACTGTTCTGTAGGCTTCATCTTCATACCCGGAAGGATAACCGGCAGCAATCAATGCTCCTACTTTCTTTTCCTCCTCTACTTTCCAGTTGATAAAGTCAACGATCTCCGGGTGGTCAAGATCAAGACAAACCATTTTAGCCGCACGACGGGTAGTACCTCCACTCTTAATGGCCCCGGCTGCCCTGTCACCAATTTTCAGGAAACTCATCAAACCGGAAGAAGTTCCTCCCCCGCTTAATTTTTCACCGGCACCCCGGAGATTGGAATAGTTAGTACCAACTCCTGATCCATATTTGAAAATTCTTGCTTCACGAACCCAAAGATCCATGATACCACCCTCATTTACCAGGTCATCTTCCACACTTAAGATAAAACAAGCATGCGGCTGAGGACGTTCATAGGCATTCTGTGATTTCTTTAACTCTCCGTCGGTCTGGTCAACATAATAGTGACCCTGAGGTTTGCCAGCTATGCCATAACTTTCATATAAACCGGTATTGAACCATTGCGGTGAATTGGGAACACACATCTGATTCAGCACCGAGTAAACCAGTTCCTCATAAAATATTTGTGCATCACTTGGCGAAGCAAAATAACCATACCGCTCTCCCCACACTCTCCAGCAATTGGCTAAGCGATGAGCTACTTGTTTGGCAGATGTTTCCCGGCCAAGACTTCCATCAGGTTGAGGTACTCCGGCTTTGCGAAGATATTTTTGGGCAAGAATATCGGTGGCGATCTGGCTCCACTGTTTGGGTACTTCTACGTTGTTCATCTCGAACACTACTTCCCCGCTCGGGTTGCGAATAACCGAGGTTCTGTAATCATATTCGAACATATCGAATACACTTAGGTCGTCACGTGTAAAGCGACGAGAAAATTGCAACCCGCTTTTGGCGGACGCTTTGGTCTTGGTACTCATAACAAAAAGAATTTCTCGGGTTAAGTAAATATCAACGGTAGGGAACGAAACTATTTTTTTGAATCTGTAATTCATAGTCTGAGATATTCACATATTGTGGATAAGGAAATACGGTTTCCGCCAATCCTTGCCAGTGTTGATTTATGCGATTTCTTCACAGTGGGTAATGCATAGTATTATTAAAAACTTTTGGAAATTCAGTTCCAGTACACTAAAAAGTTCATATTCCATTAACCTTGATTTAAAACACAAAGGAGACAAGGGTTTTTACGAATTAGTGCCTTGTAACACTTGATTTTAGCTGTTTTTTTTAGTTCGTCCAGTGGATAGTCTTTCCAGAAAGGCATTACAGGTTGATCATCACAATAAAAAAATCAAAGGAGAAAAAACGAAAGGAATTTTCGTTTATACCCGCCGTAAGAATACCAAAATCATCGGCTCCCAACTTTGTTTACAAATAGAAATTTTGAAAAGCCCATCACTACTCTTTTCTCCCGCAACCAGAGTAAGTTATTGCATTGAGCAGAAGCGTGACTTTATAGGGATGTATTTCATCGCTCATGCCATCACTGCAATCCTTTTTGACAATGGTTAATTCCATGGTGGTGGTGCTGTTACTGGAATTATATTTTCTTGTTATACTATCAGGCATAGTTGCCGTAACAAATGGCACTTCTACATCAGGGCCATCGGCCGGGTGAAAAATGATCTTACTGTTTTCAATGACATGAACAAACCAAAACGGCTCTGTACCAAACCCATTAAAAATAGTATCCGGTATGGCCGGGATTGGCGGCAGCTGGGTGATCTGTCCTGCCGTATCTTTTGTTACATCTTTTGTCTTCACCTGGTTATTACAGGCGATCATGAGCGGCAGTAAGATAACGAGTGAACGAACTCTCATACGGGTGATTTTAGGGGAAAGTTACAGCGGTTTTTTGCAAAAATTGTTTATTTGGTTTTCAAGTGGGCAATACCGAAAGTTTTTCGCATTTTTGCAGGTATCAACCGGAACTGGATGAAGTCAACTATCTATAATGCATTGGCCGATAAGAAGAAGCAGGGGAAAAAATCCTTTGCCGTATTGATTGATCCTGATAAGGTAAATACCGCTGTATTGGATGAATTGATCGAACTTTCCACTTTAGCCCGGGTAGATTACCTGCTGGTTGGCGGTAGCTTAGTTATCTCCAATCATTTAGATGAATGCGTGCAACATATCAAGCAAAATTGTAGCATTCCCGTCATCCTTTTTCCTGGCAGCCCTTCCCAGGTAAGTAAATATGCTGATGCCTTATTATACCTGTCCTTAATATCCGGTCGTAACCCTGAGTTGCTGATCGGGCAGCATGTAGTTTCTGCTCCTTTTGTCAAACTGAGCGGATTGGAAATAATGCCAACCGGGTATATCGTCATCGATGGTGGTGCCCCCACCACAGTTTCTTATATCAGTAATGCAGCACCGGTGCCAGCAGATAAAAATGAAATAGCGATGTGTACGGCGATGGCGGGAGAAATGCTGGGTATGAAACTGATCTATATGGATGCCGGCAGTGGCGCTAAACGGCCAATCACGGAAAGCATGATAAAAGCGGTGGCCGACCATATCGAAGCTCCCCTTATTGTCGGAGGTGGTATCATACAACCGGAGAAAGCCTACCTGAATTGCAAAGCCGGTGCTGATGTGATAGTGGTGGGTAATGCGATTGAAAAAGACGCCTCCTTGATCAAAGAAATGAGTGACGCAGTACACAGTGTACCCGTAAAGGTCATTTGACCAACTCCGTTTTACAAAGACATATTAGACCTTATCACCTCAGCTCCTCCACCTTCACCCTGGTTGGTGTTTCTTTTCCCGCAACAATACTTTTAGAGCTCAATGCGATAGCTTTGATAATCATCGTCATATTCTCCATATCCAATGTTTCGATATGATCGGTCAGTTTGTGATAATTGGGCTCACTATCCATTTTAGAGGTAGAGATAGTATGTGCCGGAACGCCCAGCCTTGCCAATGTAGCATTATCAGATCGATAAAATAATTGTTGGCTGGGATACGGATCCGGGTAAAAAGTGAAGCCAGTTCCTTTCAGATCTTTAGCCAATATTTCTCCCATATTGGATTTTTCATACCCGGTTATATAAGCTGAGTTCTTGCCCCACTTGCTTTCTGTGCCGATCATTTCGATATTGAACATGGCCATCACCTTACTGGCATCTAACTGGCGGGAAAAATACTGTGAACCAAAACCTCCCGATTCTTCGGCTGTAAAAGCGGCGAAGACAATAGTTCTCTCATTGTCCTTTACTTCTTTAAAATAGGTTGCCAGCATGATAACACCGGTTATTCCGGCTGCATCGTCATTGGCGCCGTTAAAAATGGAATCACCATTAACAGGTTTACCAATTCCGAGGTGATCATAATGACCGGAGAAAATTACGTACTCATCCTTCTTCCCTTTTCCCGGTAATACACCCACCACATTCGCCAATTTCTGTTCCGTGATCTCATGACTAGATTCAACTGTAAAATTTTTCGGTGTTGTACTATTTAAAATAAAAATTATGTTCTTATCCGTTTTGAAAATTGACCGCTTCAGGGCAGATAATCTTGGAAAATCTGCCGCATAGCTTTCATCTACCATCACCAATAAATTTTTATTGGATACGGCAAGTGCCGCCGCGTCCCTGCGAAGATTAGTCCCGGCTTTGATATACACCAGTTCATACCCCGCCTGCTTGTCGATCTTTAATTGAGGCTGACAAGTGATAACGATAATATTCTTCTGATCAATGGTAACTCCGTCAATGGTTGCTGAAGCGCTGATGAACTTTGGACGAACCATTGCAAATTCCTGCCGGTACGTGCCGCCATTGTTCCAAGTTTGTAAACCAGCAGCTTTAAATTCTGCGGCGATAAAATCAGCCGCCTTTTCTATACCCGGTGTAAAAATGCGGCGCCCCTCCATTTCATCAGCCGCCAACGTTCTTTCTATTCTTTCAACTTCTCTTGGGTTAATAACAGCATCAATTGATCTTTTTTGCCCGACACAACTTGCTGTGAACAATAAAAATGAGGCTGTTGGAACCAACAACCTCATCGGAAAGAATTTCTTCATCTAATCTTATTTAGTTTATGCCACTATTATAATAATTTATACCCTTATGCTCCACCGATTCCTAGTTAACCACTATAGACTCCTCGCTGTCTTAAAGGCTCATCATTTCTTTGAACTTGACCGTCTGGCGACGACTTACCTCAATCTTTTCTCCCCCTTTCAATTCGAGCAACAAACCACCATTGAAATACGGCTCGATCTTATCAATCATCCGGAGGTTCACAATATGTTTGCGGTTAGCCCGGAAGAATGTTTTTTCATCCAGTCTTTCTTCAAGAGCATTCAGGGACTTTAAGATCAGTGGCTTGTTGGTCCCAAAAAATACTTTAGCATAATTGCCCACACTTTCAAATAAGCGTATATCGTTCAATTTTACAAACCAGCATCGCTCGCCGTCTTTCACAAATACCTGGTCAGCCTCCGTCAGGATACTGTTGTTGGTATGTTCTGTTTCACCCCGGGGTTCTTTGTTCTCGGAAAAATGTAATTTTTGAATAGCGTCCGCAAGACGTTTGGGTTCTATCGGTTTCAACAAATAATCCAACGCATTTACTTCAAATGCCTTCAGGGCAAATTCATCATAGGCCGTAGTAAAGATCACCTGTGGGCTTCTTTCTAATTGTGATAGCATATCAAACCCTGATTTACCGGGCATCTGGATATCCAGGAAAATAAGATCAGGATGCAGGCTTTCAATTTTGCTGATTCCTTCTTCAGCATTCGCCGCTTCATCCACTATTTCCACTTCAGGAAAATCCTGTAACAGTCTCTTTAATTCTGTCCTGGCCAAACGTTCGTCGTCAATAATGATTGCTTTCATCAGTTTATTTTTATTTTAGAAATTGTTCCCGGTAGCTTTCAGGATTACTCGCCAAATAATCATTCCCTGAAGGTAATTATTATGGCTCATTCCATGTTTACTGGGTTCTCGTTCTGTATGTGCTTACCTTCTTTAAATCATACTTTAACGGATTGACGGCTCCGGATGTTCCATTTTCAAACTATACTCACCGGTAACTGTACTTTTGCTTCCACTAAAGAACCATTGATCTGCTTTATTTCAAAACTCGCCTTATCACCGTACAATAAATTTAACCGGTTAGTAGTACTGGAAAGTCCAAAACCCTCCGTATTGATGGTTCCATTTAACTGGCCGGTATTTTGAACGATCAGTTCATGGAAGTTATTTTTAAAATCAGAAGTGACTTTTACAACACCACCATTTATTTGCTTACTGATGCCATGCTTTATTGCATTTTCCACTAATGTCTGCAACATCATCGGAGGCACGGGCTGGTTTAGGGTGTCTTCATCTATATCATAAACAACTTTTAGCCGGTCTTCAAACCGCATATTTTCCAGGGCCAGGTAATCTTTTACGATATTCAGCTCATCTTCCAGCGCTACTGTTTCCATTTTCTCTGATTGTAGACTGCTCCGGAGAATATTGCTTAGTTCTGTTACCGCTTTCCTGGCCCGTTGTGGATTTTCATCTACCAGTGCCCTAATACTATTGAGTGAATTAAAAATGAAATGCGGGTTGATATGGGCTTTGATCGTTTGCAATTCGAGCTCTTTCACCAGCGACTCCAACCGCAGCGTATCCAATTGCTGTTTCCGGCTTTTGGAAATATAATGATACATAAAGTAAATAGCACTCCAAATAAAATAGTACACAAAAAAGGAGAACGAGTTACTGATGATCAACCAGCCGATATTCTTTTTCTGGATTAATTCTCCCTCGTTTTTTGACAGGAACTCAAAACGTTGCCTCAGGATCAGGTCACTATAAGCCCCGATAAAGGAAAAGAACATGGTGAGCAAAACGAACTGTAAAATCTGTTTTTCCAGCTTCTTTTGGAGCAAATTCAACCGGATGATAACGACCCGCATAATATGGGTCAGGAATAGACCTAGTACAATGAAGATTCCCGCCCGGCCAAAAAACAGAACGCGGTCATCAGCAGTCTGTATTTTACCCAGGGACCAGTTAAAGAAAAGGTGGAGGAGTATGAAAGATCCCCACCCTATTGCCTGGAATATCCAATATCTCGTTTTACCTAACCACATAAAAGCAAATCTAATCAATCCCGCCTAAGGGGGGTTCCGTAAATATACCAATGGCTGATAGCTTTTACAAATGGACCGATACTACCGCCCTTTAAAAGCCATAAGCCCTGTGGTACAGAACATTCCTTTTAGTATATTGTCATATAATCTTTGGTAAAAAAGGCTGAACGGAAAATAGTATTTTTGCACTGATTAAACCGAATAAATGGAAATCACACCGGGACCACTTTTACAAACAATTGACTCACCTGCCGACCTGAAAAAATTACCCAGGGAAAGATTACACCAGGTGTGTGATGAATTGCGCCAACATATAATCAATGTGGTAAGCGTACATGGGGGACATTTTGGCGCAAGCCTTGGTGTAGTGGAACTGACGACTGCCCTGCATTATGTTTATAATACACCGTATGATCAATTGGTATGGGATGTAGGACACCAGGCCTATGGTCATAAGATCCTGACAGGCCGGAGAGACGTTTTCCCGACCAATCGGAAATACCATGGCCTGAGCGGTTTTCCAAAAAGAAGCGAAAGCGAATACGATACATTTGGTGTCGGTCATTCCTCCACGTCTATTTCGGCAGCTTTGGGAATGGCGATGGCAGCGAAATACAAAGGTGAGCAAGACAGGAAAGTAGTGGCCGTTATCGGTGATGGTGCCATGACAGCCGGACTTGCTTTTGAGGGTATGAATCATGCCGGTGTTGCCGACACCGACCTGTTGATCATTTTAAATGACAACTGCATGGGTATCGACCCGAATGTAGGTGCCTTAAAGGAATATTTAACCGATATCACCACTTCTCCAACGTACAATAAGGTAAAAGATGATGTGTGGAGATTGTTGGGCAAATTACCGATTGGTAAAAATTTCAGCCGTGCTATGGCCCATAAGCTTACGGATGGATTGAAAGGAATGGTCAGCAGCAGCTCCAATTTATTTGAAGCATTAAAATTGCGCTATTTCGGACCTATTGACGGGCACAATGTGGCCAAACTGGTTGACACACTAAAAGATCTTCGCAGCATACCCGGTCCGAAGATCCTGCACATCATAACGACAAAAGGAAAAGGATATGCCCTGGCAGAAAAAGATCAAACCAAATGGCATGCCCCGGGTTTGTTTGATAAAATAACCGGTGAAATACAAAAAAAGAAATTCGACCTGCCACAACCTCCCAAATACCAGGATGTATTTGGTTACACGATCATCGAGCTGGCAGAAAAAAACGCTACAATATTTGGTATCACCCCAGCCATGCCTTCTGGTTCATCATTAAAATATATGATGGAAAAAATGCCAGACCGCGCTTTTGATGTAGGTATTGCAGAGCAGCATGCGGTAACGGTAAGTGCCGGAATGGCCACACAGGGTATGCGTGTATTTTGCAATATTTATTCTTCCTTTATGCAACGGGCCTATGACCAGGTAGTACACGATGTGGCTATACAAAAATTGCCTGTTATCTTCTGCCTCGACCGTGCCGGCTTAGTAGGCGATGACGGACCTACTCACCACGGTTGCTATGATATTGCGTATATGCGATGTATACCTAACATGATCGTTAGTTCCCCGATGAATGAAAGTGAATTGAGGAACCTGATGTACACGGCCCAACTCGACTCCCTGCAAAACCCTTTTGTGATCCGCTATCCAAGAGGAGAAGGTGTGATGCCAGAGTGGAAAACAGAGATGAAAGAAATAAAAATCGGAACAGGCAGAAAGCTGTCCGCAGGATCCCGTGGAAAAGATGGTAGTGGTATCGCTATTCTATCCTTTGGTCACCCAGGAAATTTTGCTGCGGCTGCCATCCGAGAATTAAAGAATGAGGGTATCAACCCGGGACACTATGATCTGCGTTTTGCCAAACCATTGGATGAAAATTTGTTACATGAGGCGTGCCGGCAATATGAAAAATTATTGACAGTAGAAGACGGAACTGTTAAGGGGGGTATTGGCAGCGCTATTCTTGAATTCATGGCCCTGCACGGATATAAAAACGAGATAAGAATTTTGGGTATCCCTGACAGGATCGTAGAACATGGAACGCCAAAAGAGTTGTACCGGGAATGTGGTTTTGATGCACAGGCTATTGAAGATGCCGTGAAGGATATGCTGAAATACAAGATAACTGTTAAGCAGTTATTAGGATAATACATTTTCTAGTTACATTTAAGTATGCAAAAAAGATTCTTCCATCTTGCTGCATACTTATTTTTTTGTGGCGCCACTGCCGGTGCACAACTTCATGTGGCGGTGGAATCAGAAAGCTCCAGATTTGTATTTTAATAATGTTGGAAGAAAATGTTCCGGTGGAGAAAATAAAAGCAAGCTGGCGAAGCAGGTGATTGCAAGATCGATCTGCGTTTATTTACCTGGTTGCAATACGGATATGCTGAACTTGTTAGTTCGATTGGAGATTAAGAGGCCCGGTTGGTTAGGAGGATTGTCCCAAGTCTTACAATCTTGCAAAAACGAATTAACTCCATAAAAATCAAATAGGCAATTTTTTTCAAAGTGGTGAAAAGGGAACGTATATTGCAATAAGCTACGAGTTAGCGGTCATAGTAGTGCAATCTTTAGGTGACACATCTCTAATAGTTAATGAATAACGACACACTGTATGAATACAAATCCCTTATCTAAAGAAGAACTAATCGTTGAAGTAGAAACCGTCAATAGAGAGTTCATACATCGACTTTCTAAATTCTCAGCGGAACTACTGAATAAAACTAAGACCGAAGAAAGTTGGACACCAGGTCAGATAACAGAACACATAATTATGTCCAACGGGGGAATTCTTAGCCAGTTACTTAATGGCAATGCAACTCCAACAGACCGACCTTTTAATGAACAAGTACAATTGATAAAAAATATTTTTCGTAGTGAAGATAAAATGAAAACTGCCCCCGTCTTAGAACCTAATCAGCCTCCACATGACCTTGAAAAACTAATGAACTCCTTGATCGACCAAACAGCTCAACAGATTAGAGCAATTAAGGAAAAGGAATTAAAAGAGCTTAGCAGTGAACTGCAATTTCCGCCGGCTCCTAATGGCTTGACCAGATATGAATGGCTAATTTTTATGATAGAACATACTAGTCGACACGGAAAACAACTTGAACGTATTTTCAAAGAAACCTCATAATTAAAATATTTCAGCAGCGGTTTCAGCTCGACGAATAAAACCGAGCAAAGTTCTTAACTTCAAATTCTAAACAAAACCGGGCTGCAGTTCCGGACTGAACGTTTACCGATGCCCTGCTGAATGCAAAGCTGTGGCCGTTGTGCTTATGCCCAGCGCTATTTTAAATAAAAACTGTAACATATTCTTCATTCAAAAAATAAAGTCATGAAACAGAAAATCAACGTATTTATGATTCTCCCAGTTATCTGGGTAGTTGCCTTTATGGCCTGCAGTGAACAACCCAAGAAAGATGAAACAGTAAAAACGGATGTTTCAAAAAGTGAAGTAACTACATTGCCTTCTTATGATCCGGCGATGGACCCCGTCAAAGTAGAGGCTGCATTTAATAAGGTACTTGCTGACACACTTAATGTAAAACTTCATGAGGTGACACTTAATCCTGGAGATTCTGTCGGCCTGCACACACATCCGGATTTTACATTATACATACTGCAGGGGGGCACTCTTAAAATTTACCCGAAAGAAGGTGAACCACAGGTGTTAGAGCTAAAAACTGGAATGGGTTTCATTTTCCCAACCGTTACTCATAGCGGGAAGAATATTGGTACTACCACCGTCAAACTAGTAGTTTCCGATATCTACAGACCGAGAAACTAGATTTGTTTATTGCTGTTATCGTTATTTTAATAGATGGCGGTATCAGGTTTAAAGCATGGTATGTGTTATAGCGGAAACGTGCCTTTTTTATTTCGCCGACCAATGATCTACATTAAGTAAAAGCACAAACGGACAAAAAGGGTGTTGCCAATAGTGGGCTTGAACATCGCAACAATTAGCAGCGATAAATCTGTTGTGCTTTGGTTCAGAGCTCGGCGAATCCCGCTTAATGACGGGACAGGTGACGCCGAGCTTTGGTATCTACTTTTTTTTCAAAAAGCCAGACAGCAGTTCCGGGATGGATGGAGTGCTAATTCCACACCTGCAAAAAGGCCTGCCCGTAGGCGGGCACCTATTTTAGAAAAACTAAAGCTGAAAACATATGAAAAAGTTAATCGGACTATTATCTATTTTGACAATAGGGTGCAGTGACCAAAAAGACATAGTTGCGAACTCTGACAACTCAAAAAATGAAAAGGGAGTACCTCAATACCTTACGGTACAAAGCGGGGGCGTAAAAATGATTACCGTTGACGGCAAACATAAGGTGTGGACGAAGAAGATAGGTGACGGTGATATCAAAGTGTTGCTGCTTCATGGTGGCCCAGGTTTTCCACATGATTATTATGAGTGCTTTGAAGATTTCTTACCACAATCAGGTATTGAATTCTATTACTATGACCAATTGGGGTGCGGCAACTCGGATGTTCCATCCGATACATCTCTTTGGAATATTGCAAGATATGTAGAGGAAGTAGAGCAAGTTAGGAAGGGATTGGGATTGGAAAATTTTTATTTATATGGTCAATCATGGGGAGGTATGTTAGCTATGGAATACTTGCAAAAATACCAAGGCAACGTCAAAGGAGCTGTTATATCAAACATGACCGCAGGAATGAAAAGCTACATTAGCTATACTGCTAAACTAAAGCAGGAACTCTTTACCCCAGCGGAAATTAAAACCTATGATTCCCTGGATCAATTAAACTTGCATGCTTCTCCCGAGTATCAGGAATTGCTGGTCAATAAGTTGTATAACAAAGTGGCTTGTCGGCTTACTCCCTGGCCAGAACCAATAATGAGATCACTCAAAAAACTGAATACTGTTATTTATAACCAAATGCAGGGAATAGATGAATTCCACGTAACAGGAAATTTTAAAGATTGGGAAATGTGGGACAGATTGCCAAATATCAAAATTCCGACTCTTGTGATTGGCGGAATGAACGACACAATGGATCCAGACGACATAAAGAAAGAAGGACGATTAATCCCAAATAGCCGAACCTACTTATGCCCTGCTGGAAGTCATATGAGTATGTACGATGACCAACAAAACTATTTCAATAATTTAATTGCTTTTCTTAAAGACGTTGAGGATAATAAATTTAACCCTGACCCGAGATAGAAGTATGTTAACGAAACCGACCTGCCAATATGGAATTCCTATAGCAGCATATTGCTATCCTCTATTATGGCGCTTTAAGTAATTTTATTTAGCGTTTTTGTTGTTAACTTCATCTTCAGTTTGGGTTGGACGAGTAATAAATGCCAGCACAGCAGAAAAGTCTAAACGTTAGGCGCAAGCGTATGGAGCGGAACAACAAGTATCAAAATGACAAAAACAAAATATGACTGAATCAATAATTCCCTTACTTTCCTTAATTGCCCTGGAAGTAATACTTGGTATTGACAATATTATTTTCATTTCTATTTTAGCTGACAAGTTGCCCGACAACCAAAGAAATAAACTTCGAATTTGGGGAATAGGATTGGCAATGGTAATGAGGCTATTACTTTTAGCTTTCATAGCCTGGATTTTGAAACTAGATCAAACACTCTTTACACTTTTTAATATTGACTTTTCAGGCAAATCCTTAATACTCATTGTTGGCGGACTTTTCTTAATTTTTAAAAGCACAAAAGAAATTTACCATAAAACTGAAATTGATAATGGAGACAAGCTGGACGTACCTAAAAACAGAAGCTTTAAAAGATTACTTTCTGAAGTAATCATATTGGATTTAGTTTTCTCCATCGACTCAATTATTACTGCGGTAGGCATGGTTCAAGAACTTTGGGTAATGTACACCGCGGTAATTGTGACCGTTGTTATAATGCTAATGGCGTCAAAACCAATAAGCGAATTTATTAGAAAACACCCATCGTTTAAAATATTGGCTTTGTGCTTTTTAATGATGATAGGGGTTTCGCTGCTTGCAGAAGGTTTTCAATTTGAAATTCCTAAGGGATATATTTACTTTTCAATGGCATTCGCTTTTCTAGTAGATATAATACAAATGAAAACAATCAAACAAAATCATTCGGAAAAGCCACCAGCCAAATAAATGAAATTATTCTTTTGAGCGACAATTACCTTTAATCTTTCAATGAATTACATTCTTTGCACAACTTTCTGGCTTTAGAAGTTAGAACATATTAAATGTAAAATAAAACCTTGACGAAAACCCTTTAAGCTGCCAGTATACACCAAGCAGACAATAATCAACCATATAGATTCTAAAAATCCAAACACAAAATTGATTGCATGAAAATAAAAATACTCTGCACTACTCTTCTTCTTGTGTTACTAATCTCATTCGACAAGCCGTCAGGCAAAAAAATAATTGAGGTCAAAGAAGGCACGATTACCAACCTCTATGACGCATTTGGTAAAGACAGTTCCCTGACAAAGGATTTTGGTTTTTCTTGCATTACAAAATACCAGGGCAAGACCATTTTATTTGACGCAGGTAGTAACGCTGACATCTTCCAAAAGAACATAACTGAACTCGGCATTGACCTTTTACAGGTAGACATTGTCGTGGTCTCTCACGGACACTTTGACCACCTTAATGGACTGGACTATTTATTGAAAGTGAATCCAAAAGTGAAAATCTATTTCCCCTACGACATATTTTGGGGAGCACCCGTTCCTTTTGACGCTACCGGACAAGAACCAACCGTTACGGATTCGTTGCCGACTTATATGCGCTACTTTGACGGAGGAAGCACAAATTTTTCTATCATCCAATCGGGACGGTTTTGGAAGGCAAATATTGAATTTGTTAAGTCATCAAAAGAAATCCTTCCCGGACTAAAAATCATTGCTACAAACTCACCCTACATGGGATACTTTTCTTGTTATCCGGGTAAGAGTTTTGTTGAAGGACAGTTTGACCAGAAAGGTGACGCTTGCAAAAATACAAACCTCCCCGAACTATCTCTCTCCATAAAAACTGGCAGCGGACAGGTTTTAATTGTAGGATGCTCTCACACAGGAATTGAACATATTGTAAAGCAAACCAAGGCATTTACAATGGACGAAATAGACTTAGTTTATGGTGGCTTTCACCTGATTCCATTTGACAGAAATCAAACAGTTCAAATAGTGAATATGCTGAGAAACGATTTAAAAGTTCATCGTGTTGCACCGGCACACTGCACAGGACATCTTGCATTCAAGATTTTATCCGGCCTATACAAAACTGACTATTTATATGCAGGACTTGGAGCAACAATTTCTTATTAGCTATAATCTGAACTTGTTATTATCGATGTCGAACTGCTCTCGGGGTATTGTTGCAAGGGGGGGGCCGACTTCGGCGCAATCAGCTTCACCATTACCCATTCCCTCATTGATTGCCACCGTTGGATAATCCTCGCTTTTTTCTGTCTTGTCAGAAAGTTAATTTACTCCCAGGAAATTTGTATCTTTTACAAAAGATAGCTATGCGAAAAATTCTCTTTTGTATTGTAATGATGGTGCCTGTTTATTGCTTTGCCCAACTGGGTGTGGCTGCCAAAGCAGGTATCAATTTTGCCAATGTTACCAACGCTTCCTCCATACAGGCTAGTAACCATACGGGTTATATGCTCGGCGCCTACATTGCTCCCAAACCAAAAAAGGCCTTAGGATTCAGATCGGAACTTATTCTTTCCCGCCAGGGTTATGAGTACAAAACAAGTACCAACACGGGTAATGTAAATCTTGATTACTTGCTCTTTCCCCAGTTGGCTACAATCAATTTTTCAAAACTGGTGCAAATTCATGTGGGAGCACAGGTTGCTTTCTTATTAAATGCTGCTGTCGACAGCACAGGATCAGGGAGTGGAAACCTGGAGGACTATTTCAAAAAGTTTGACTATGGATTGGCTGCCGGCCTTGAAATTTCTCCTTTTGCAGGATTATTTATTGGTGGCAGGATCAATATAAGCTTTAATGATGTTAGCGTAGGTGGAATCCGACCCAATTTTGTTCCTGATATCGAAGCCAAGAATAATGTAGTGCAGCTCTATGTCGGCTGGAGACTATAAATTAAATCTGATGAAAAAGACATGCTTGCTGCTATCAATCATTTGCCTCTCGGGGATGGTTGTCGCACAGGACAGCACGGGCACCGAATCAACCGGGATCAAACCCGATCAACCCTATCATTTAGATAGGGCCTCCATGCAAACAACCGCGTTGGAAAAATTACCAGCTACCCGGAAAACACAATTAAAAATGTTCGGTCTCGGGGGCGCCAGTTCCATGTACATTATAGCCGGTGCCCAGTCATCCGTAGCGATACCATCGGCCGATAGTATGTCATTCACCATTAGCGGCAAAATGGCTTTGACAGTATTGGGTAGTACAGCACTGCTCGGACTTCATAAATTGAAAGTGGAAGGAGAAGAACGGCACGCTGTCATTAAAGAAAAAAAAGGATTATCGGGTGGTGAAGCCAGCAAATCCGAAAAAATTGAATACATAGTTAAAACAGACGGCGATACAGCCATCTTGGTTCTTTCACAAAAACCAGCTCCCGGGGAATATGCATTTCTAAATATGCGATCCTTAGTCTTAGATAAGACCATCGAAGTTTTCTGCTTTCGGGTGGAATAATCAGGGGTGGAGGAAAATGATTCGCTCCTGCCTCTATCGGCCTTTTTTTTACTCATTTTTAACATCAAAAGGGGTGACTTTGCTTATGGATTTTTATTGTTTTTGTCTCTTATCCCCGTTCAACCGCTGTAAAAATGAAACTGATTCGACTTTTCCTGCTTTCCGGTTTTGCGGTGGTGGCTTTTGCCTGGTTTGCACATACAAGTGCTCCGGAAAGAACGGCAGTCCTCCCGGGTATCCAAAAAGAAAAAACAATTACTTCAACAGTACATGACATAGAAAAGCTCGCCCAAAAAGCGGCAGCGGCTAAACTCTTTGTCCAGCGAAAAGGATACAATGAAAAAACCTGTTTCCTACTTGACATGAGCCTTCCTTCAGGACAAAACCGTTTCTTTATTTATGACCTGAAAAAAGATACGCTTCAATCGGTGGGTCTTGTGGCCCATGGCAATTGTTTTGAGTATTGGCTGGAAGGGAGGAAATACAGTAATGTGGTCGGCAGTGGCTGTACATCCCTGGGCAAATACAAGATCGGTAATTCCTACATCGGAAAATTTGGTTACTCTTATAAATTGTTCGGGCTGGACAGTAGTAATAATAAAGCTTTTGAACGAACCGTGGTACTGCATTCACACACTTGTGTTCCCGAAGCTGAAGTAACCGATGACATCTGCCAGAGTAATGGCTGTCCGACTGTTTCCCCGGGTATGCTGGAGCAATTGAAATTTATTATTAACAACTCGAAAAAGCCGTTGCTCCTATGGATCTATGATTAAGGAGTGAATACTACCCTCTCTCTTTGGCCGGTTTTTTTAAATATTTCCTTTGCACATATTCTTTATAGGAGATCCGCTGTACCTGGCTAAATAACCATCCGTGAAAGTAAAAAATATTAAAGGTTTGCTTTTGTACATCATTGTCTCCATTTGCATCCAGTTCATCAATTGCTTTCTGAAATAATTCAGATTTTTCTTTGTATGAGCTGAGATAAAAAGTGTCGTAGAAACAATGCATCAGTGTCTTCTCAAAAGAGTGTATTCTACCCTGCCTGGATAAACTGTTGGGTCTTGCTTTTTTGTAAAAATTGGTGTAGGTGGATTTGTATTGGGAATTAAACAGTTTTGTACTATTTAAATTATACAGGATAAGCAATAGGAAAAGGTTGGCAAAAGCAAATTGCTCCTCCCGGGTGCCATCTTTAAAGTAAGTAACACCTCTTTTTATTTACTGGAGTGATTCGGTATAATTATCCATTACAAAGCAGGCAATGCCCAGGGAAAAACAGATTGATCTGTTCTACACTTTGGTCAAAGCCAGGTATTTTAACGCCTCAAAATGTCCTTTCTGTTTCTCATCCAATATGCGTTCATTCACAGGGTGGTTGAAAATAAATTCTCATACCCGTAGTCCCCGTGCAAGATACCGGCATAATGTACCATGTATAAAAGTTCTATATAGTGCTCGGTAGATTTACAGTGCTAAACTCAACGGATAGTTCTTTTGAAATATTTCTGATCAAAGACCATTAACCATTAGACCGAAAATTCAAGAAAGGTGATCAGTAGCTATCATCACTGTCTTTGAGAATAATAAAAGCCATCCTGCATAAGGCAGGATGGCTTTTATTGTTTAGGTACGCCTCTTATATTGACGGGATCATTTATTCCAACGAAGCGTCCATAGTTATCGTGGTGTTCAGCAATTTGCTGATCGTACAGTTCTCTTTCGCATCCATAGCACACTCTGCAAACTTGTCGGCTTTCATCCTGGGTACTTTTGCCTTTACGTCCAGGTGACTTCCTGTAATGACACCACCTTCCAGGGTAATACTGCAGGTAGCATCTATTTTTCGTGCAGTAAACCCCGCAGCTCCTACAACAAAACTTAACTTCAGTGCAAAGCAGCTTGCATGAGCGGCGGCAATCAATTCGTCCGGGTTTGTGTAGGTACCGTCATCAAAACGACTCCTGAAATCATATTTTTTATTCTTTATTACACCGGATTGGGTAGTTATTTTTCCTGTTCCTTCTTTTCCGGTTCCTTTCCAGATGGCAGTTGCTGATCTTTTCATAAAAAAATATTTATTGGGGTTGGTTAATTTCTTCCATTTCGGCCAGCCGGTTCTCCGGCTCATTGTATTCAATGATAAAGTTATTCTTTCCTTCTCCAATAATGATCTTCAAAAACTTCTGTTGCACCAGTTCGAGGAGCGAAAGGAATAGAAAGATAGCATGAACTCTATTCTCACAAATATTAAATATTTCTTCAAAAGAGATAGTCCTTAATTCTCTTGCCTTTGTCAGCATCTGGTCCCGGCTCGCCTCCATTGTATAGTTGTACTGAACTACCGTATGCACCGGTTTATTAATCCGGTCGCTATATTTTTGCATGGCCCTTTCAAAAGCCCGCATCAGCTTAAACAGGGTTATATGCTGTATCTCCGTTCCCTCGCTGTCTTCCTCACCAATCTGGGACAATTCACGCTGAATATTTCCTCTCTTAACCATCAGCATCCGCAAGGCTTCCATATCAGCCATTTCAGCTGAAGCCTCCTTGAATCTTTTGTACTCGAGTATTTTGTTGATCAACTCCTCGCGGGGATCGATCTCGTTACCCTGGGCATCCAGTTCTTTTCGCGGCAGCAGCATTTTTGCTTTGATCCGCATCAAGGTGGAGATAAACAGGATAAACTCACTGCTCAACTCAATATTAAGTTCCTCCCGCTGGTGAATATAATCGAGGAAATCATTGATAATACCCGTGATAGGAATATTATAAATATCCAGCTCATCCCTTTCGATGAAAAAAAGAAGGAGGTCAAAGGGACCTTCAAACTGCGGCAACTTTATCTGGTACGAGGTATTGTTCACTTCCTATCCATTGATGTAAGAAAAATAAAGTCCTGCTATCTGAACAGGACTGTACAAAAATAAGGGAAATTGACATGGCAGTTTGGCGGCTGCTTTCCCTTTTATTTCCTCAAAGCATCCCGGATCTCCCGGAGAAGAATGATATCTTCAGGGGTGCTTGCCGGAGCAGGTATTTCTTTCTTCTTAACGGCATTCATAGCTTTGACAATGATGAACAGGATAAAGGCGATTAAAATAAAATCGATCACAGCCTGCAGGAATATCCCAACCGGGAAAACAGTCTTCCCCACACTAAAACTAAGCTCAAGCACACTTTCCTTCCCCATCACCATAGAAATGAGGGGCATAATAAGGCCGTTGGTCAGGCCAGTAACTATTTTACCAAATGCCCCGCCGATGATCACAGCAACCGCCAGATCAACGATATTGCCCTTCATGGCGAATTCTTTAAACTCTTTCAGCATCCCCATAATTAGTAGTTTTATTGCTATAAAAAATTACGATGATATCAGCAATGAGACATTCCGCTCATTTACCTGGCTAAGACCGGGTACTGCATGTTTAGTCCTTTTAGTAAGCCATATAACTGGCTGGCAATAACATATTCCTTGTACCAGTTCTGGTCTGCAGGCACGATTGTCCAGGCAGGTGAATGACAATTATTGAAACAATCTTCATACATCTGCCGGTAGATATCCCAAAGTTTGGATTCTTCAAAATCCTTGGCATTGTATTTCCACATTTTGGTGGGGTCTTTCATTCGCTCAGCCAGCCTCTCCTGCTGCTCTTCGCGGGAAATATGAAGGTAGCATTTAAGTATATGGGTATTGTTTTGTTCCTGCAGTAGCTGTTCAAAATCATTGATGGCCTTCATCCTTTTTTTTGCCATTTCATCACTACACCATTTATGTACCCGGGTAATTAAAATATCTTCATAATGCGACCGGTTGAATACCTGTATCATACCTTTTAGTGGTGCATGACGATGAACCCGCCATAAAAAATCATGCGATAGCTCTTCTGCTGTCGGGGTCTTGAATGATTTTACCATAACTCCCTGCGGGTTCATATTACCCAGCACATTCCTGATCACACCGTCCTTCCCACTGCTATCTAGACCCTGTAATATAACCAGTATCGCGTGTTTACCTTCCGCATACAACAGGTTTTGCAATTCATCCAGTTCTTTAATGATGGTATCTGTTTTTTCTTTTGTTTCCTTTTTATCCAGGCCCTCTGGCGCCCTGGTAGAAAAATCGCTTAATTTGATACTATTCATACTTATTAAATTAATAAATGCTAGCACAATATACTACTTCATCCAATCGCACCAGTCTGGTGGTCCGGGACAAGAAAATTACCGGGGTGTGCTCTCCTTTTAAGACCTTTGGTACTCTTTATGAGTAACAAGTTCATTAGCTGGAGTATCTTTTTCATTCTTTGTTTTATTTGGGGCAGTTCTTTTAAACTAATGCATGACAGCCAGCTCGGATTAACAGCTGCACAAATTGCCGCATTACGTATTTTTTCTGCCGGTTTGATTTTTGTTCCTTTTGCTCTTTTTCATTTTTCTAGAATACCAAAAAACAAACTAGGTTTAGTTATCCTTAGTGCCGTCTTTGGAAATCTATTACCAGCCTTTTTATTTGCTATAGCGATCACAAGGCTGGACAGTTCCCTGGCGGGTATTCTCAATTCACTAACTCCCATTTGTGTGGTCGTCATCGGTATTTTCTTTTTTAAAGACAAGATCAAGAAACGGCAAATCCTGGGGGTATTGACAGGTTTCCTGGGCCTAGTCCTGCTCACAGTCTTGCCATTATTATTGGATAAAACGACTGTAATTTTCGATAACCTGGGTTATTCCTTGCTGGTAGTAGCAGCCACTTTCCTTTATGGCATTAATGTAAATATGGTAGGACATTATTTAAAAGAACTCAATCCAATTCATATAGCCACCGTTTCGTTGGCGTTTATGACTATTCCAGCCGGTATCATTTTATGGCAAGAGGGTTTTTTAACCCTTGATTTTTCTGATACAGTTGTAAAAAGAGCTACCCTTGAATCTATCGCGCTGGGTGTGGCCGGGAGTTCGATTGCTACTGCGTTATTTTATATACTGGTGCAAAGAGCAGGTATTCTATTCGCTTCTTTAGTAACGTATGGCATACCCTTTGTTGCATTATTTTGGGGATTTATCGACGGAGAAAAAATTACTTGGGTTCAACTATTATGTCTTGGTATTATTCTACTCGGTGTCTATTTAGCTAATAGGCCGGGTAAAAAAGAAAGCAACACCATTTGATGTTGCTGCTCAAGAATTTATTGTACAGATTTTATACTGCCATGATCTCTTTTTCTTTGGAGGAGAGATGTTTTTCAACGGCCGCGGTGTACTTGTCAGTTACCTGTTGTACATCAGTTTCGGCATCTTTTGCGGCATCTTCACTTAGCCCATTTTTCTGTAACCTTTTAATATGCTCTATCGCATCCCGTCGGATATTGCGGATAGCTACCTTAGAGTGCTCTCCTTCCGCCTGGCATTTTTTTACCAGTTCTTTTCTCCGTTCTTCAGTTAGCGGAGGTAAAAACAGCCGTATCAGGTTTCCATCATTCTGAGGATTGATACCAATATTCGCTGCAATGATGGCCTTTTCTATCGGTTGTAGCATGTTCTTCTCCCAGGGTTGAATGCTGAGAGTACGGGCATCCATTACGCTGATATTGGCAATCTGGTTGATGGCCATCGGAGAACCATAATAATCAACTTGGATGCCATCTACCATCTGCGGGTTAGCTTTTCCGGCTCTTATTTTAACCAATTCAGCCTCGAGGTGATTGATTGCTTTATTCATGTGGTCATCTGCCACCGCTATAATTGATTTGATATCTTCTGTCATATTACGCTTTTTTACTTAAATTTTACAGGTTGTACTCGGCTCTCCGGACGGCAAATCTAATGAAACGATATAATCCGATAATTATCGGATCAAAAAAAATGCCCCGGTTCTTGCCAGGGCTATGAACAACGTAGAATAGCTATTCATTATTTTCCGCAACTGCCTGCGCTTCTTTGGCTAATGTTATCACTTTAGAAATGGTTTTATGCGCTGTGACGCCATCCACCGGCCTGGCAATTAGCCTAGTACGTTGCTTTCTGCGATAATAAACTAATACACCCTGCCCGGAGAATGCCAGGGAATGCATTACAGCATGCAATAGACAATTGGTTTTTTGATAAAGCACAGGATGTTCTGGATTTCTTCGCAGATTGAATACCCCCGTAAGGTTTTGTATTCAAAAAGATTGCACTTTTGCAGCACAAACGGATTTGACCGGTCACTATTCAAAAAGTTCAGAAAGAACCTACTTTATGGCACAACTAACCGCAATTGCTTCTCAGATAAGACGTGACATTGTTCGAATGGTACATAGCGCCAGCAGTGGACACCCCGGAGGCTCATTGGGATGTACCGACTTTCTTACGGCACTATATTTCAAAGTTATGGAACACAATCCGTTGTTTAATATGGACGCGGCAAATGAAGATGTCTTTATTCTGTCCAACGGACATATTTCACCAGTATTTTACTCCACCTTGGCCCGTTCAGGGTATTTTGATATAAAAGAACTGGCTAGTTTTCGCAAAATAAATTCGCGATTGCAGGGACATCCGGCTACCCATGATCATTTGCCAGGTGTACGGATCGCCTCTGGTTCATTAGGCCAGGGAATGAGCGTGGCTATTGGGGCTGCTTTAAGCAAAAAACTAAATGGCGAAAAGAACCTAGTTTTCTCCCTGCATGGGGACGGGGAACTTAATGAAGGTCAGATTTGGGAGGCTGTAATGTTTGCGGTCCATCACGAGGTAGATAACCTGATTTCCACCATTGATTGGAATGGTCAGCAAATTGACGGTCCAACAGATAAAGTAATGAACCTGGGGGATATCCGCCAGAAATTTGAGGTTTTTGGCTGGACTACCCTTGAAATGAACGGCAACGATATGGATGATGTGGTAGCTACACTTGAAAAAGCAAAATCATTAACCGGCCAGGGTAAACCTATCGGCATTATGATGCATACGATTATGGGAAAGGGTGTTGACTTTATGGAAGGTACGCATGAGTGGCATGGTATCGCTCCGAATGATGAGCAATTGGCTAAAGCATTGGCGCAATTACCGGAGACATTAGGAGATTACTAAACCCCTAACGATGTTCGCAACCTGCCCCGGCTTTCACCAGACCGGTTGCCCTAAATGGGGAACTTACATTGAAGAGTTCCTTATTTCGTTGCAATTCTTGAACGAAAAAAGTTTTTACAATGTCATGTAGACTTTTTTTTTCTTTAAATATATTTGGATTTGTAAAAGACAATTTGGCCTAAGTTTCCCCTATTGGTGGACATGGTTTTTTACTCACTTCTCAAAGAGAATTCCTGCGCCGCTGCTTTCCGCGAGGGTAGCCAGGATGCCAGCAAGGCAATAACAAAAACAGTAGCGCCAACCAGCAGAAAATCCATCAACCGAAGTTTGACAGGGAAATAACTAATTAAAAAAGATCCACCGGCCAAAGGGATGAGGTGAAAATTTATTTGCAGCCAAGCGATCAGTAAGGCCAACAGCATGCCGATACCACCACCAATTAATGCCAGCAACATTCCTTCATTTAAAAAAATATGCTGGATAAAACTTTTATTTCCGCCCAATGCATGGAGCACACTTATATCTTTTTGTTTTTCCAATACCAGCATGGTCAAGGCCCCGATCATATTAAAAGCTGCCACCACCAGTATGAGGCATAGCACCCCATAAATTACCCATCGCTCCACATTCATTATGGAGTAAAGGCTTTGATTCTGTTCGTACTTGTTCTGTACCAGGTAGGTATCGCCAAAAATTTTCTTCAATTCTTTCTTTATATCATTGGTGGCAGAAGGATCTTTCAAGGCAATCTCTACAGCAGTGTAATCATTTGGACCAAGTCTGAGTGACTTTTTTATAAAGTCGATATTGGTGATCGCATATTTATTATCAAAATCCTGCTGTATCCGGAAGGCTGCTGACGATTGGATGGTATCATTACTGATGCCATTAATTTCGTCAAATTGCTCTGTTTCCGTTTTGCGCGGCAAATGAATTTTCAATGTAAAAATATTCCTATCGGCTTGTATACCCAGTGCTCCCTCCACACCTGCACCGAGTATAAGTCTTGGGCTTTCTTCGTTTCCCAGCTCATAGGTTCCGTTGACCAGGTTATCCGCAACCCCGGACACATAACGATAGTTCTCGTCAACCCCTTTTAAGTACACCACCGACTGGTAATCCCCGTTTTTTACCAGTGCTTTTTCTTCCACCACCAGTGCATAGATCTTTATTCCGGTTATGCCTTTTAATTTCTCCAATTGCTCAGGTGTGATTTGGATCATTTTTCCTGATGCAGGAGATACTCTCAGGTCTGTATAAAAGGATGAGTATAGTGACTTAACCAACCCCTCAAACCCGTTAAAAACACTTAAGACGAGGATCAATGCAGTAGTGCCAATAATAATAGCGGTAATGCTTATCCAGGAAATAACATTAATGGCGTGGGTAGATTTTTTTGCTTTAAAATAACGCCAGGCAAAAAGGAAAGAACCCGATGTCCTCTTAAATGGGGAACCAAGTTTGAACATGGTTTATCTTTTTGATATGATCCTGTTGGTTGAATAAATATTCACAGGTATAAAATGGCCTGTTACTCTCCTACTTCAGGAGGAGCCGGGGGTTTTTCCTGTTCTATTTTTTTAAAAATCTCTTCCATTTTAAACACATGGTCTAAGGTATCATCCTGGAAAAACTTCAATACAGGTATGCTGCGAAGCTGGTGCCGGACATTGGCGGCCAGCTCTTTTTTTATTTCGTGGTGCCGGTCCTCAATTTTATGAAGTGCCGCTTTTACATCTTTTACCTGGAAAAAGCTCAGGTAAAATCTCGCTTCCAGCAGGTCAGGCGTCACTTTCACCGATGAAATGGATACCATTCCCCCGTCGATCATACTCAATCCAAGCCGCTGAAAGATGGTATTCATTTCCTTGTTCAGCAGACCGGCAATTTGTTTCTGTCTTTTCCCTTCTTCCATAATTGAAATAGTTGTTAATCTGCAGCGTTATTAACTTCGGCAGACGCTGTAAAATTAGTTACTTTGCGGCTTTGCAGCAGAAGCATTTTCAATGAAGCAGTATTCAAGGATTTTTCAATACCTCGGGGCTTATAAGGGAAAGATTTTTCTTTACTTCCTGTTTATACTGCTGAGCATCGTTTTTTCCATTGTGTCTATTGGAATGCTGATGCCCTTCCTACAACTTATTTTTACCGGGGAAGGCATCATTAAATCCTCCACCAACCCTGCCATTAAATGGATCAATGATCTGCTGGCCAGTGCGGTCGACACAAAAAATAATATTAAAACGCTTGGCCTGATCAGCATCCTGATGGTAAGCTTTATCATGTTAAAGAACCTTTTTCTTTATCTGTCCTATTATATCCTAAATCCCTTAAAGAACCGGGTTGTCAACCAACTCAGGGAAGATCTCTACGATAAAGTGTTGCGGTTGCCAATTGGTTTTTTTAATGAAAAGAGAAAAGGTGACCTGATGAGTCGTATGACAAGTGATGTGGGAGAAGTGGAAGGTTCTGTAGTAGGTACCCTGGAGGGCTGGATCAGGGATCCCATGACGATCATTGTAACACTGACTGTTTTGTTCCTGATTAGTGTTCAACTAACTCTATTTATTCTGATCCTGATCCCGGTACTTGGATTAGTGATTGGTCGTATCACCCGCTCATTAAAAAAGCACTCACAGGATGTGGCTAATAAATATGGGGAAACACTTTCTACGCTGGATGAAACCCTGGGTGGTCTTCGTGTGATCAAAGCCTTCAATATCGAAAAATTATTACGCAACAAATTCTTCAGATCTAATGAAGAACTGCTGGCCGCCAAAAATAATATTGCCTACCGGCGTGACCTGGCTTCTCCTCTTTCAGAGGTGCTGGGAGTTATACTTTTTACCGCTGTCTTATATTATGGCGGCGTATTGGTTTTGCAAAATCAGTTATTGGAAGCATCAGCTTTTCTTGGCTTTCTCGGTATTTTTTATAATATCATTAACCCTGCAAAAGCCTTATCCACATCCTTTAGCAATATGCGTAAGGGTTCTGCTGCGATCAACCGCATTGAAGAAATACTAAATACTCCTATTACTGTAGATGATAATCCCAATGGAAAACAGCTGACTACTTTCAGTTCATCGATAGAGTTCAGGAACGTTAGTTTTTCATATGATGATGCATTAATCCTGGACAATATCAACCTTACGGTAAAAAAGGGAAAAACTATAGCGCTGGTAGGTTCATCCGGAGCTGGCAAATCGACGCTGGCTGACCTCGTGCCGAGGTTCCACGATGTAACAGGCGGTGAAGTCCTGATCGATGGTATTAATATCAAGGAATACTCTTTACAGTCAGTTCGTAACCTGATGAGTATTGTTACCCAGGAACCGATCTTATTTAACGATACCCTTGCCAATAATATAGCGTTGGGATTCCCTGAAGCTACTGAAGAGCAAATAACCGGAGCGGCGAGTATCGCCAATGCTCATGAATTTATCATTAAAAAAGAAGGTGGTTATAACTGTAATATTGGTGACAGGGGCAGCAAACTCAGCGGGGGCGAAAGACAGCGGTTGACAATTGCAAGGGCCGTTCTTAAAAATCCCCCGATCCTGATCCTGGATGAAGCCACTTCCTCTCTAGATACAGAGAGTGAGCGGTTGGTACAGGATGCTATCAACAATATGATGCAGAATCGTACCAGCATTGTGATCGCTCACCGGCTTTCCACCATCCGTCATGCAGATGAGATCATTGTACTGCAAAAAGGAAAAATAGTTGAAAGAGGGAATCATGAGGAGTTATTATCACAAAATGGATTTTATAAAAGACTGGTGGATATGCAGGAAGTAAGATGAGAAGTTAATGAGATAATGTGTTGAAGAAAATTCATTTTTTCTTCTTTTAAAAAAATTGGTAAATTTTATAATTAAAAAAATCGCATGAAGAATATTCTACTGCTCACCTTTTTATCATGGGGATTCCTGTTGGTGAACGCCCAGAAAAAACAAGTAAGTTTCGAACAGGCTTTTGGCTCTGCGCAAACAAATATTAGTAAACCGCTGCCTGTGATTGGCAAATGGATCGATGATAACCATTACCTTGAGACAAAAAAAGATGCGGCTGGCCGAACAAAAACATTTTCAGTATCTGCAAAGACGGGTGAGGCAATCCCATTTGACGAGCCGAAAATCGAATTACCAAAAAGGGATTTTGTGGCTCCTAAAGACGCCAGGAATATCACCTGGAGTCCTGATGGAAACTCCGCCGCATATACGTTAAACAATGATTTATATGTGCACCGTAAAGAGACAGGAAAAGATTATCAATTAACTCATGATGGATCGGAAATCATTAAGAATGGTTATGCTTCCTGGGTTTATTTCGAAGAGATCCTCGGAAGGGGAAGTCGTTACCGGGCATTTTGGTGGAGTCCCGATAGCCGGATCATTTGCTTTATGCGTTTCGATGATAGTAAAGTTCCGGCTTTTCCTATTTATGTAATAAAGGACCAGCATGGCTACCTTGAAAATGAACGATACCCCAAAGCCGGTGATCCCAACCCGGAGGTGAGGATAGGACTGGTGGAGATTACCACGCAAAAAGTTACCTGGGCCGATTTCAATGAGAAACAAGATCAGTATTTCGGACCAGTGCTGTGGACCCCTGACAATAAATTGTTGGTGCAGTGGATGAACCGCGGGCAGGATAATCTTAAGATCTATAACGTGGCTCTTTCTGATGGCACTAAAAAAGAACTGTATGATGAAAAACAATCTACCTGGATCAGCCTGGATATGGGCAGCAGGGTCCAGTTCCTTTCAAACAACAAGGGTTTCTTGCTAAAAAGTGATAAGAGTGGCTGGATGCAACTTTATCTATATGATATGAATGGCAAGTTGATCAGTCAGCCCACGAAGGGCGAATACACGGTGGGAGAAGTTTATAGAGTAGATGAAAAAAGAAAAACAATCTGGTTTGCTGCCCGCAAAGAAAATTCCGCTCGTTGGGATCTTTATTCCGTCAGTTTTGATGGGGAAAAACTCACCCGTCTTTCTTTTGGTGATTACTCTTTCTCTGCCATGAACATTTCTCCGGATCATCAGTACTTCATCACTACGTATTCCAATATCAAAACACCCACCCGTATGGCATTACTGGATATAAAGGGAAATATGATACGTGAACTCGGCGATACTAAAGGAAATGAATTTGCCAGTTATAACCTGCCAAAAAAAGAACTGGTGCGGGTTAAATCGGCGGATGGTCTATTTGATCTGCCACTGCTGATCATCTACCCGCTTGATTTCAATCCTTCAAAAAAATATCCTGTACTGGCATCCATTTATGGGGGACCGGGTGCTGGCCGTATTATGGATACGTGGCAGTCATCGGCCAGCGAATTATGGTGGGCAAAGGAAGGATTGATTCAGGTAGTTTTTGACAACCGTAGCAGTGGACATTTTGGTAAAAAAGGTATGAATTTTATACACCGGCAAATGGGTAAATATGAAATAGAAGATTATATGCAATGCGGCAAGTGGTTAAAGGAAAAAAGCTTTGTCGATGGAGAACGCATAGGTATAACCGGCGGCAGTTTTGGCGGGTATTTAACTTGTATGGCTTTAACCTATGGAGCCGATGTATTTACACATGGTATAGCAATGTCTTCAGTTACTGACTGGCAGTTTTATGATACGCATTATACTGAACGGTATATGGATACGCCAAAAGAAAATCCCGAAGGATATAAATCCACTTCGGTGATGACATATGCTGACAAACTAAAAGGCGTGTTGCGTATTGTCCATGGCACATCGGATGATAACGTCCACATGCAAAACAGCCTGGTACTGGTTGATAAACTACAGAACCTGAAAAAGCATTTTGAATTCATGTTGTATCCAGGTGAGCGGCATGGTATCGGAGGCGTTAACCCCGCGAAGAGTGCTCATAATGTTACAGAGGCCCGCAATTTCTACTATACCCAATTATTAAGAAAACCAATACCTGCCGAGTTCTGGCAGATGGTCCAGCGGGGGTTTTAGTTGCTTCGGCGTTTTAGAAGCCCCGTACAACTGCAACGCCTCTTGGAAAGCCTCGCAATGACGTGCTTCGGCCTTTTAGAAGCCCCGTACAATTGCAACGCCTCTTTGAAAGCCTCGCAATGACCTTCGACGTTTGAGAAGCCCCGTACAATTGCAACGCCTCTTTGAAAGCCTTAACCATACAACACTTTATACCGGAGTCAGTTCTAATTTGCCAGCACGGGTAGCACAGCACAAAAAAAAATATTATCCCAATAGCTTCTCTTCTAAGTACAATTGTGTAAATCTGGTCTATTACAAATGGTTCGATACCATCATCGAAGCCATCGCCGAAGAAAAAAGAATAAAAGGAGGAAGCCGTAAGAAAAAGGAAGACTTGATCAACAGCATGAACCCTGAATAGAAAGATTTATACCAGGAAATAAAGTTTCGATAAAAATATCTGGTTTTAAAAAGATTTCAAGCGATTAGCTCTTTAACACTTCCCTGCTAATTACTAATTTCTGAATCTCGCTTGTTCCCTCCCCGATCGTACAAAGCTTCGCATCCCGATAAAATTTCTCTACTGGGAAATCTTTAATATAGCCATAACCACCAAAGATCTGCACCGCTTCGTTTGCAGTGCTTACCGCCACTTCACTGGCATAATATTTTGCCATGGCTGCTTCCTTGGTCATGGGTTGTTTACGGTTTTTCAGATCACAGGCCTGGAGGGTAAGCAGGTCAGCGGCAGCAATCTGGGTGGCCATATCCGCCAGCTTAAACGATATACCCTGGAAATTGGAGATCGGTTGGTCGAACTGGTGACGTTCCTGCGCGTACTGTAAGGCAGCTTCATAAGCGCCTTTTGCTATTCCCAAGGAAAGAGAGGCAATCGAAATTCTGCCACCATCCAAAATCTTCATAGCCTGTTTAAAGCCGTCACCCACTTCACCCAAACGATTACTATCCGGCACCCGGCAATTATCAAAGATCATTTCTGCTGTTTCACTGGCCCTCATCCCCAACTTGTTCTCCTTTTTTCCGGCACTGAATCCTTTCATTCCTTTTTCTACCACCAGCGATGTAGAATTATTTTTTGTTCTTGATTCGCCCGTTCTGCAAATCACAACGGCTATATCTCCGCTTTTTCCATGCGTGATAAAGTTTTTCGTTCCGTTGATCACCCAATCATCACCCTCTTTAACAGCCGTGCATTTCATATTACCTGCATCACTCCCGGTATTAGCTTCGGTAAGTCCCCAGGCTCCCAGCCATTCAGCGGTGGCTAATTGGGGCAACCATTTCTTCTTTTGATCTTCATTACCAAATGTCATAATGTGACCACAGCAAAGAGAATTATGCGCCGCCACACTTAACCCAATAGAACCACAAACTTTGGCGATCTCTTCGATCACCGTTTTATATTCAAAATAAGAAAGACCGGCGCCTCCATATTCTTCGGGAATCAATACTCCCATCAAACCCAGCTTTCCCATTGTTTTAAAAACTGCCACTGGGAATTCCTGGGTTTCATCCCATTCCATGACATAAGGTTTGATATGCTGTTGGGCAAAGTCTTTAGCTGTTTGAGCTACCTGTTGCGTGAGTTCTGCAGATTGAAAATTCATAACTATTAAATCATTGTTGTTTTACTAATAACTGTGCCACGCCCAATGGAGGAGTGGCACAGTCCCGGGCCTTTCAATGAAGGCAAGCAATCATTACTGCAATCATTAAAGGCGAATGCAAGGTAAGGAAATTTTTTCTGACACTAACAAGTGTTAGCATCTTATATTTTTCGATCTATTCCGCGTTGAGTTCCAACGTTAAACCATCGTATGCCAGGTGAATATGAACAGGAAGTTCCGCCTCCACAGCAGCATGGAGGCCCAATTGATGAGAGACATGGGTAAAATAAGCCGAAGTTACCTTCAGTTCCTGCGCCAGCCCAATTGCTTCTTCAAGCGTAAAATGGGAAATATGTTTTTGCTTTCGCAGCGCATTCAATACCAGCACTTCGCTATCCCTGATCTTATCTTTTTCGGATTCATCAATCCTGTTGGCATCAGTGATATATGTAAATTTTCCAAACCTGAAACCCAGTACCGGCATTTTCAAATGCCATACCAATACCGGAGTAACGGGAATATCGCCAACAATAAAGGAGTCAAGCATAATAGTGTTCAAATTCAGCTCAGGGATGCCCGGGTATTTGGTATCCGTAAAGGCATAATAAAAATCCCTTCTCAATGCCTCTTCGGTTAATGAATCAGCATAAATGTTCATTGGTTTCTTCAATAGATAATTAAATGCTTTTACATCATCAAGCCCTGCTATATGGTCCTTATGGGGATGGGTAAAAATGATGCCATCTAATTTTTTTATATTGAGCCGCAACATCTGGTAGCGAAAATCAGGACCCGCATCCACTACCAAAGTTGTGTTAGGAGATTCCACTAAAATGCTTGAGCGGAGTCGTTTGTCTTTTTTGTCAGTAGAGAGGCAAACCTCACATTCACAACCGATCATAGGTACACCGCTGCTGGTACCGCTGCCAAGAAAAGTTATTTTGAGAGGAGGATATGACACTGGACAAATGTACGAAGCCTAGCTGGCTGACAACTACAATAGTGAGAACACCTTTAGCTTCAGTCCGGCCTATTTTTCGGCTGCCTGTAATTTGGAAAGGATATCCGTGTATAGTTTTTTTGATTCTTCCGTCAGTAGTTCCGCCTTGACATCCAATTGGGGGATCAGATCCAGCAAGGTATTAATACGTCCCTCTATTTGTAAAAATTTATTCAGTACGACCACTTTTCTTTCCTCCAGGATACAATAGCCGCTTTGAAATGTGCCGCGTTCATACCGCAATACATAACCGGTTTCTTCAGGAATCGCTTCTAATTTATCGAGAGTGGATTGCGTATATTTCATAATGAAAAGTGAATTGTCAGTAGTGAATATTACACAAATGTAAAATTTCCTGTCTGCTTAAAGAGGTAATCGAAATTGTTGTTTTCCACAACCCATTCACTATTCATCATTGACCTCTCACTTATTTACTCTGCATTTTTATCACTGGCACGATCATTTCCTCCAAACTCACACCACCATGCTGGAATGTATTCCGGTAGTAGTTTACATAATAATTGTAATTGTTCGGGTAGCAAAGAAAGCTGTCCTCTTTTGCAAATATGAAAGATGAATTGATCGTGGGCACCGGTAGGCCGGCTTCTCTTGGGTCACGGAAAGCCAGCACTTCTTTTGGTTCATAATTCAGGTTGCGGCCATGCTTGTAGCGCAGGTTCGTTGTAGTTTGTTTATCGCCTACCACTTTATACGGTGTCTTTACTCTTACACTGCCATGATCGGTACCCAGCACCACTTTAATGTTCTTATCCGCCACCTTTTTTAATGCCTGGTGAAGCGGTGAATGTTCAAACCAGGAAGAAGTAATGCTGCGGTAGCTCATTTCGTCACCGGCCAGCTCTTTCAGTACTTCCATTTCCGTTCTGGCATGGCTGAGCATATCTACAAAGTTGTAAACGATAATATTCAAATCATTATTCAGCAGGTTATGAATATTATTTACCAGGTCAAGTCCTGCCTGGTTATTTACTACTTTGGTATAAGAGATTTTCAGGTCTGTCTTTCCCAGCCGTTTCAAATGTGTTCGGATAAACTCTTCTTCATTCAGGTTCTTTCCCCCTTCCTCATCATCATTTTTCCATTGCACCGGAAATTGTTTCTCAATATCAATAGGCATTAACCCCGCAAATATGGCATTCCGGCAATACTGCGTAGCCGTAGGAAGGATGCTGTAAAAACTATCTTCCTCCAATATCCGGAAACTTTCGGCAAATATGGGTTGAATCGCTTTCCACTGATCGAACCGGAGATTGTCGATCAACACAAAAAATAAAGGAGTTCCTTTTTCCAAATGAGGCAATATCTTAAATTTCATAAGCGTGTGGCTCATCACAGGCCCATCTGTACTTTTAGGACTTACCCAGCTCGCATAATTTCTGGAAACAAATTTGAAGAATTCAGTATTGGCCTCGCTTTTTTGATTTTGCAATATTTCCTGCATTTCAGGACTGTCACTTTTTTCCATTTCCAGCTCCCAGTACACCAGCTTTTTATAAATATCCATCCACTCATTATAATCCGGGTTGCTGTTGAGGGCCGTAAAAAGGTGACGAAATTGTTGCTGGTAGGCTGTTGTAGTTTTTTCGGCTACCAATCTCCTGTTGTCAATTATTTTTTTCAGGCTTAGCCAAACCTGGTTAGGGTTGACCGGCTTGATCAGGTAATCACTGATCTGCGAGCCAATGGCGTCATCCATCAGGTTCTCTGTTTCATTCTTTGTAATCAGCACTACCGGCAGTGATTGATTGATCTCTTTGATCTTCGCCAGTGTTTCAAGACCTGTGATACCTGGCATGCTTTCATCGATCAGCACCACATCAACCGGGTTCTCTTTTACATAATCAATTGCATCAAACCCATTGGTAAACGTTTGTACTTCATACCCCTTATTCTCGAGAAACATTTTTTGCGATTGAAGGCTTTCTATTTCATCGTCCACCCAAATAATTTTTGCTACTGCCATACTTGTTACTTGTTGCGGGTTATTTGTTGCTGGTTACTGGTTACTACGAACTCGTTACTGGTATATCTCCTGGTTATTAAAGGCCGGTATGGGTTTAGTGAAACTAGCTAGCGACCTGAAACCAGTAACCAGCCAAAAATAGCTTATTAAACTCTGCCTTTGTACTTTTGTCGTCTTGCCTTTAACAAAACAACAACAATGCCCACTGTCCGCAAAATCATTAATGATCCTGTTTATGGCTTCATTACTATTGATCACCCGCTGATACTCCAGATCATTTCTCATCCCTGGTACCAGCGCTTGCGCAATATTCACCAGATGGCATTTGCTCACCTGGTATATCCCGGCGCCGTACATTCAAGATTACATCATTCATTGGGCGCCTATCATTTAATGTGTACGGCATTGAATGAATTAAAAAGCAAGAACATTGCCATCTCAGCGGAGGAAGAACTGGGTGCAAAAGTGGCCATCTTGTTACATGATATCGGTCATGGACCCTTTTCGCATGCCCTCGAAAATGAACTGATCAAAGATGTACATCATGAAACTCTTTCTATTTTACTGATACGAAAGCTAAATGAACAACTGGATGGTCAGCTCCAGACTGCTCTTGCCATCTTTACGAATCAGTATCCCAAGAAATTTTTATCCCAGTTAGTATCGGGACAGTTGGATGTGGACAGGATGGACTACCTGAACAGGGATAGTTTTTTTACCGGCGTGGCGGAAGGTGTGATCGGGTATGATCGTATTCTTAAAATGCTGACCGTAAAAGATGGTAACCTGGTGGTGGAAGAAAAAGCGATCTACTCTATTGAAAAATTTTTAGTCTCCCGTCGCCTCATGTACTGGCAGGTATACCTTCACAAAACAGTACTGAGCTCAGAAATGATGCTGGTGAAAATCATCCGCCGGGCCAGGGAACTTATCTCTGCCGGGCAGCCGGCTGATGCTGCCACAGAGGCACTGAACTTTTTTTTATCCTCCTCCAAAGCCCTTTGGACAGGACCTCCTCAGGACATGTCCGGTGCAGAAAATAACAATACTTATTCTCCCGTTGAGGATCACCTGGAAATGTTTTGCCGTCTTGATGATAATGATATAATGACGACCATCAAAAACTGGAGTTATCATCCTGATAAAATATTAGCGACACTTTGCCGTTCATTAGTAGAACGAAATCTCCTAAAAGTAAAATTGCAGGCTGAACCCGTGGACAAAACATTTATAACGGAAAAAATAAAAGAAGCTTGTGATAAATTAGGTATTACTGAAAAGGACTCGGACTATTTTGTTTTTACCGGTGAGGCCAGCAATACCACCTATGATCCCGGTGACGAACGTATCAATATATTATTTAAAGACGGCAGCATAAAGGACATCTCAAAAGTAGACAATGCACTTATTCATCATAACAGCGGGCTCGCTTATGGCGAGATTAAAAAACATTACATTTGTTACCTAAGATAGTCACAGGTTCAAAGGCCCCAGCCTTCGATTGTATTCCCTCAATCCGAGTGCAAGGCACCAAGTTTTAATTCATGCAAATCCCTGCTTCACAAATAGCAATTCTCGTTAATGGTAGGATAGAAGGTGATCCCCTTGCAACAGTTGATTCATTTGGTAAAATTGAAGAAGCAAAAGAGGGACAACTCACTTTTTTTTCCAATCCCAAATATGAGGAATATATCTACCAAACCAAAGCCTCCATAGTTCTCGTGAATGAAGCTTTTGAACTTAAACACCCGGTGACTGCGACGCTGATAAGAGTGCCGGATGCATACACTTCATTTGCCGTTTTACTTAGCAAATACCAGGAGATCATTCAACAGCAATTAACAGGCATACAAGAACCCAGCTATATAGCCAAGACGGCAATGATCGGTGAGCATGTTTTTATCGGGGCTTTTGTATACGTGGGGGAGCATGTAAAAATCGGCAATCATACAAAAATTTTACCCCATTCTTTTGTAGGTGATAATGTTATTATTGGAGAGAAGTGTATGATTGATCCCGGAGTTAAGATCTATCATGATTGTAAAATCGGCAACAACGCAAACATACTGGCCGGGACGGTAATCGGGAGTGATGGTTTCGGTTTTGCGCCGCAACCCGATGGAACGTTTATAAAGATCCCGCAATTAGGTAACGTGATCATTGAAGATAGTGTGGACATCGGTGCCAATGTAACCATTGACAGGGCAACCGTTGGTTCTACTATTATCCGGTCAGGGGCTAAACTGGATAACCTCATCCAAATCGGTCACAATACTGAAGTGGGCGCCAATACCATCATCGCTGCCCAGGCCGGTGTAAGCGGCAGTACAAAAATTGGCAAAGGGGTCATGATCGGCGGGCAGGCTGGTCTCGTCGGACATATTCAATTGGGAGATGGTGCTAAAGTAAATGCGCAAAGCGGGGTCAGTAAATCAATCGAACCAGGTAAAACGGTTACCGGCTCACCCGCCTACGACTATACTGCTGCTCTACGCAGCCAGGCTATAGCCCGAAGCCTCCCGGAAATGGAAAAAAGAATAAAAGAATTGGAGATGCTGGTAAAACAGCTGCTCGAAGAAAAAGTTTCTTAAGCGCCGTTATGAAAATTTGTGGTTTTACTTTTGTTCGCAATGCCATAAAATATGACTACCCGGTAGTAGAATCAATTAGTTCCATCCTTCCCATAGTTGATGAATTCATTGTTAGCGTTGGCAACTCCGAAGATGATACCCTGGCACTTATCAAATCCATTAATTCACCAAAAATAAAAATTGTTCTTTCTGTTTGGGATGATTCCCTGAAGGAAGGAGGCCGGGTGCTGGCTGTTGAAACAGACAAAGCCCTGGCGCATATTGGAGCTGAATATGATTGGGCTTTCTACCTGCAGGCAGATGAAGTAGTTCATGAAAAATACCTTGACGCAATAGTTTCGGCCGCTAAAAAATATGCCGGCAATCAAAAAGTAGAAGGATTACTTCTAAGGTATGTTCATTTTTATGGCAGCTATGATTATATTGGTGATTCACGACGCTGGTATAGTCATGAAATAAGATTAATAAGAAATAAACGTATGATCAGTTCTTACAAAGATGCCCAGGGTTTCAGGACCAAAGAAGGCAGGAAATTGAATGCCAAAGAAATTGATGCGGTGATCTATCATTATGGTTGGGTTCGTCATCCCTCAAAACAATTTGAAAAAATTGTTGATTTTTCCGGTCTCTGGAATGGGGAAGGATATTCTCCTCCGCTTCCAGCAGAAGAGAACAAATTTGATTTTCTGAAAGATGCTGATTCAGTTGAACTTTTCAAAGGAAGCCACCCGGCCATTATGCAAACAAGGATCGCTGAAAAAAACTGGGATGCGCATTTTGATACCCGTAAAAAGCGGTTTTCCTTTAAGGATAGGATTCTGTACAGGGTTGAAAAACTAACTGGTAAGCGTTTATTTGCATACAAAAATTATAGGATCATCTGACAATTTAGCTAGTCGGCGTTGATAGCATTCTGAATGAATAACTATCTTTACCCGCATGATTTCCTCCATAGAAAATAAGACTTATATTGCTGGCATTATGGCCCCTAATTTCAATCCCGATAAACAGCATACGCTGAAAACAGAGATCGGTATTTCGGGTACTGGCCTTCATACCGGTGTAATGGCTCATTTGGTACTGAAACCTGCCAGGCCAGGATTTGGCTTTCAGTTTCAACGGGTCGATTTACCCGGAGAACCAGTTATCAAAGCTGATTGTGATCTCGTAACAGATGTGAGTCGCGGCACCACGTTAGAATATAACGGGGCGAAGGTGAGCACCGTAGAGCATGTGCTGGCAGCATTGGTGGGAATGGGAGTTGATAATTGCCTATTGGAGATCAATGGACCAGAAATGCCGATCATGGATGGTAGCTCTGAGCCTTTCGTTGATCTGATAGAAGAAGCGGGCGTAGTGGAGCAGGATGCGGCCAAGATATGGTACAGCATTGACAGGAATATCTACCACTATGACGAAGATAAAAGAGTGGAGCTGGTGGCCATGCCTGCTAAAGAGTACCAGGTAACGACCCTGATCGATTTCAACTCCCCGGTGTTGGGGACCCAGCATGCCGGTTTAAAATCGATGCGGGACTTTAAAGACCAAATTGCACCCTGCCGCACTTTTTGCTTTTTACATGAGCTGGAGATGTTGCTTGACAAAAACCTGATCAAAGGCGGCGATATTAATAATGCCATAGTGATCGTTGATAAACCTGTAGACAAAAAAGAAATGGACAGGTTGAAGAAAATATTTAACAAAGAAAATATTGAAGTTAAAAGTGAAGGGTACCTGAATAATCTTGAACTACGTTTCCCCAACGAACCCGCGAGACATAAGTTGTTGGATGTAATCGGCGATCTTGCTTTGATCGGGTATCCCATCAAGGGAAGGATCATTGCCAACCGGCCCGGTCACAGTACGAATGTTGAGTTTGCTAAAAAAATCAAGCAATACATCAAAAAGAATAAGCATACCAGGGGTGTGCCGGTATATGATCCCACTCAACCTCCCCTTTACGACCACCAATATATTGAAAAAAAACTACCCCATCGTTTTCCGTTTGCATTAGTCGACAAGATCATTGAATCAAGTGACACGCATATTGTGGGGATCAAGAATGTAACGTTCAACGAATGGTTTTTCCAGGGACACTTTCCGGGAAACCCGGTTATGCCTGGTGTATTACAGATAGAAGCCTTGGCGCAGTGTGGAGGGATCCTTGCCATTAATTTAAGCGGGGAAGGGACCTATGATACTTATTTTCTGAAAATAGATAATTGCAAGTTCAAGCAAATCATACGACCCGGTGATACTATGATCTTAAAAATGGAGCTGTCCGCCCCTATCCGCAGGGGTATTTGTGAGATGCGGGGCACTGTCTATGTGGGTAATAAAGTGTGTGCCGAAGCTGATATGGTGGCCCAAATAATAAAGCATTGATGACAGCGTCCCAAAATTCATTTCTTTACCCCCGATATTTTTAGCTGAAATGCCCTAAAAACGGGCATTTCCCTTTATTCGCCAGCTTCTGAATGTAGCCCAAAAAAGGGGCTGAAAATTCGGGATAGCAGGGCTTATTTTCGTACATTTGTCAGTATCATTTTTTATCATTTCTAAAGACGGATTCTTACCATTATTATGACCATAGAAGCTAAAGAAAAAGCAGCCGCTATATCGGCCGGTTACAGTGCAGATAGTATTCAGGTATTAGAAGGTTTAGAAGCGGTTCGCAAACGACCGGCTATGTACATCGGTGATATTGGAGTGAAAGGTTTACACCACCTGGTTTATGAAGTAGTAGACAATTCGATTGATGAAGCACTGGCAGGTTACTGCAAAAATATTTTTGTTACCATTCATGAAGATAATTCCATTTCAGTAGAAGATGATGGCCGTGGTATTCCGACTGCCATGCATAGCAAAGAAAAACGCAGTGCCCTGGAAGTGGTAATGACGGTATTACATGCCGGTGGTAAATTTGATAAAGGCTCTTATAAAGTATCGGGTGGTCTTCATGGTGTGGGGGTCAGTTGTGTAAATGCCTTGAGCAAATTGTTGAAAGTGACTGTGAACCGGGATGGAAAAATATTTGAACAGGAATACAAAATTGGCGTGCCCCAATATCCCGTCCGGGAAGCAGGCACCAGCGATACGACAGGAACCAAAGTTCATTTTTGGCCTGATGATTCCATTTTTATCACGTCTGTTTACAATAAAGATATCTTAGAAGGTCGTCTACGTGAGCTATCCTATCTCAATCGTGGTGTGCGCATCATACTCAATGATCTCAGAGAAAAAGAAGAGGATGGTGCTGCCTATTCGAATGTTTTTTATAGTGAAGGTGGTATCGTAGAATTTGTTGAAATGCTAGACACCAGTGCCGGGCGAATTCCGCTCATTCCAAAAGTAATTTATGTCGAAGGAAAAGATGACAATACAAATGTAGTGGTAGAGGTAGCGCTGAATTATAACAACAGTTACAATGAACATATTTATTCATATGTGAACAACATTAACACCATCGAAGGGGGTACGCACGTATCTGGTTTTCGCCGGGCATTAACAAGAGTTTTCAAGAGTTATGGTGACAAAAATGGTTTGTTTGAAAAAGCAAAGGTAGAAATTGAAGGGGATGATTTTCGGGAAGGATTAAGCACTATCATTTCTGTAAAAGTTCCTGAACCACAGTTTGAAGGGCAAACCAAAACCAAACTGGGTAACAATGAAGTAATGGGAGTCGTTGACTCCACTGTATCAAAGGCATTGGAAGCTTACTTGGAAGAAAACCCAAGGGAAGCTAAGAATATCGTTGCCAAAGTAATTCTTGCAGCACAGGCGAGAGCTGCTGCCAGGAAAGCGAGGGAATTGGTGCAACGCAAATCCGTATTAACGGGTGGTGGACTTCCCGGAAAGTTGGCCGATTGTTCTGATCGTGACCCTGAACGTTGTGAATTATTTCTGGTTGAGGGAGATTCTGCCGGTGGAACTGCCAAGCAAGGAAGGGACAGGAGTTTTCAGGCAATTCTTCCACTTAGGGGTAAGATCCTGAACGTAGAGAAAGCAATGGAGCATAAGATTTATGATAATGAAGAGATCAGGAACATGTTTACTGCACTAGGAGTTAAAATGGGAACTCCTGAGGACCCGAAAGCCCTTGATCTTAGTAAACTCAGGTATCACAAGCTGATCATTATGACGGATGCTGATGTGGATGGCTCACATATCGCCACCCTGATCCTCACCTTTGTTTACCGCTATATGACTGAACTGGTAGAACAGGGCTATGTTTATATTGCCCAGCCTCCTTTATACCTTATAAAAAAAGGAAAAGAACAGGCTTATGCTTTTAGTGAAAATCAACGAAAGACACTGATAGAACGAATAGGGGGTGGAAAAGACGATTCCGTAAATATTCAGCGCTATAAAGGCCTGGGAGAAATGAACGCCGACCAGCTTTGGGACACAACCATGAATCCAGCCACCCGAACTCTAAAACAAGTGACTATTGAAAGCGCAGCTGAAGCGGACCGTATCTTTAGCATGCTGATGGGCGATGAAGTAGCGCCAAGGAGGGAATTCATTGAAAGTCATGCGAAATATGCAAAACTTGATGTTTAGAAGGTACAAATATGTTGCTTTCACCCAAAATCACCAATTTCACCTAACGCTTTATGAATAAATGACTTAGCTCCCTTAAACAGGGGGTTCTTCGCGCCTGTTTACAAGTTTTCCCGTTTAAAACCCACCGGAATGCTTAATTTCAACGATTACTAACTCAAAAACTATCGACCATGTCAGACGTAAAAATCACTGCTTACAACGTAAAGACCAAAGAAAAAGGAGTAGAAATGTTTGATGCTGTGATCACTAAAACAGCAAAGGGCGCTTATATGGCCCAGGGTAACGATGGAAAAGGAAATAAGCTTACTACCCTGATGAACGAAGAAAAAGCCCTGGCTGCTATTAAAGCTGGAATCGCCAAGCAAGGCTGGTAAACTCGTTTATTGAAAGATATACCCGTCCCGGTGCTTATTGAATCAAGAGGCACCTGGACAGGTTTTTTAATCTGCTATTTTCTCCCCCTGGCGAGCAATTCCCTGGTTCACTCGCATTTTTTCCGACATACGGTTTTATTATATGTGCTGATGCTGCCACCACGAGTTTTAACCCGATGCCAATGAATGATCCTATCCTTCTTATACAATTTGAGATCATAAAACCATCTTTGCATTTAAAAAATTTTGCCGAAATAAAGCGTTCTCGTTACACGAGCGCCAGGTGGAGCTTATGAGAAAGCTATTCATTATAATTTTTTCTTGCTTTTTAATAAGCTGTTCACAAAAAGCTTATCATATCGCCTATGCAAGTTACAGGGACAACAATTATGATCTTTACCTGATGAACGGTGATACGTCCCGGATACAAAGACTGACTAAAACACCAGTTACTGAATATAATATTTCCTGGGCACCTGATGGCAAAAGATTGTATTACACAGTGTACAACAAGTCCAACCGGGAAATAAAAGCTTTTGATTTTCGCACACATACTGAATTCGTCATCATTAATGATAGTACGATTAGATCGATAGCGGATGTTTCGCCGGATGGCAAACAACTTTTAATTGCGACCGTCGATGATCATCCCAAAGGAGAACTTTATCTTTATAATCTCGAAACAAAAATTAAAACAAGAATTACCAACAACCATTGGGTTGAATCTGGAGCCAAATTCTCACCAAAGGGAAATGTGATAGTAGCAAGTATTCAAACAACCCTGGCCGATAGTACTAACCGAAGTGGAAATGCAGAAATTTTCTTGTTCGACTTAATAAATAATTCTTTCTACCCATTAACTAATATGAAAGGCTTTAGTGCATTGCCTTCGTTTTCTCCCAATGGAAAACTGATTTCTTTTCATAGCTGTATTAAAAATACTTGCGATATATATCTTATAAACGCGGATGGTACAAATTTGAGAAACCTTACTGAGAGAACTACTGATAGTCGCTGGCCAAGGTGGACGCCTGATGGCAAGTGGATCGCGTATACCCGATCTACAAACAATAATTCTGATATATATTTTATTTCTCCAACTTCAAAACAAGTTAAACCAGTACTTACCTCATCATTTAAAGAAGAAATAGCTGAAATCAATCCAGTAAAAAAGAAACTCAACCGCTAACCCGCATACCCTGTTTATGGTAGGGGTGAACGTGCAATCCTTCAAAGCCAAGTGTTGACCAAATCCAGTTGATTAAATGAAGAAATACATCCTTTTTATTCAGGGAGGAGGCGACGGAGGCTACGAAGCAGACAGAATTAGTCGCTTCTTTACAAGCAGCACTGGGAGATAGATTCGAAATAGATTATCCAGAAATCTTATCTGACGAGACTTCTCCTGATTTTGAGTGGACTTTACAAATTGGCCGGAAGCTTTCTGACGTCAAAAGCGAAGTAATTTTAGCAGGACATTCATTCGGTGCGTTCATGATTTTAAAGTACCTCTCTGAAAATTCATTGGATATAGTTATTAAAGGAATTTTTCTACTGGCCACGCCATTTTGGAGTGGTACGGAGGAATGGCAAATCCCTTTACATCTTAATGACAATTTTGCGGAGTTGTTACCTGGCAAAGTTCCGGTCTTCTTCTATCACTGCCAGGACGATGAAGAGGTTCCCTTTTCTCATTTAAGCAGCTACAGAGCCAAAATTCCCCAAGCGACTTTTCATGTACTAAAAAGCGGTGGACATCAACTAAATACTGATGCACCATTAGTAGCGAAAGACATACAATCTTTGTATTATATAACCGACAAACTGCAATTTTAATTGGGGTCGGATATTTAATGGCTATGCCAATAGCCCAATCATTGCTAATTGAACCTAACTTGGATGAGATTTTTACTTACTTATGCTTATTAAAATGATAAAATAATTCCATTTTATCCTGATTGTTTGATAACTTTCTGCAATAATTACTCCTGCTTTATGAATGCTATACAACGTAACAACGCCATCGTGAAAGGAAAGGGTTCGCAGGTAATCATGTTTTCGCATGGTTTTGGCTGCGACCAAAATATGTGGAGATATATAACTCCCGCCTTTGATACTGATTACAAAATTGTACTGTTCGACCATGTTGGCGCCGGCAAATCTGATCTTTCAGCATACGATCCTGAAAAGTACAATAACCTGGGAGGTTATGCAGAAGATATCATAGAGTTATGTGCAGCCTTACAACTGAAGGACATTATTTTTGTTGGTCATTCTGTAAGTTCTGTAATAGGGATGTTGGCATCTATAAAAGCTCCGGAATATTTTAAGTCGCTTGTTTTAGTGGGACCGTCTCCCTGTTATATAAATGATGGGGATTATGTGGGAGGATTCACCAAACAACAAATAGAGGAATTGTTGACATCGCTTGACAGTAATCACCTTGGCTGGTCGATGACAATGGCCCCCATCATCATGGGTAATCCTGAAAAAAAGGAATTGGCTGATGAGCTGGCCAATAGTTTTTGCAAAACAGATCCGGCTATTGCAAAACATTTTGCCCGCACTACTTTTCTTTCTGATCAAAGAGAAATTATTTCAAAAGTGAACATTCCTACCTTGATCTTACAATGTGCTGAAGATGTAATTGCTCCGGAAGCGGTAGGAATGTATATGCATAATAAAATGAAAACCAGTAAACTCGTAAATATGAAGGCGACTGGTCATTGTCCTAATTTAAGTGCCCCTGAAGAGACGATAGCTGCGATTAAAGAATTCTTGTCATGAAAATCCTTCAAGATTCTGAAGATTTTTTTGAACAATCTTTATCAGGTTTTTTGATAGCAGATGCAAAAAATATAATTGTACGAAGTAATACACGATTAGCTACCTGGCTTGGTACCACGGTTGATGAACTAGTCGGCAAAAGATTTTCTGACTTACTTTCAATCGGAAGCAAAATATATTTTGAAACACATTTGTCACCCCTGTTACGCATGCAGGGTTTTTTTGATGAAATACTGGTTGAAATAATTGGCGCCTCGGGTAATAGATCAAAAGTTCTTTTAAATGCTCTTGAACTCAATTCAAATGATGCAGGGCGTCACGGTATTTATTATACGCTGGTCAAAGCAACAGACCGGCTCCAATATGAACAAAATTTACAATACGCCAAATCGATTGCCGAAAAAGAACTTGAAACACAAAAGGCAAACGTTTTGCTAAGAGAACAACTGATCGCCGTATTAGGTCATGACCTTCGTAATCCATTAGGCGCCATCAGTATGGCAGTTGAACTGCTTCAGGAATTACAACCTCATCCTACTGCCCGGGAACTGCTGGGAGCTGTCAAACGGAGCAGTTATCGTATGAATGAACTTATTGCCAACATCATGGATTTTGCCAGAACCCGTATGGGTGAAGGAATCATCATTGCTCCAAAAGAAGTTGTTCTAAAACCGGTACTTCAACAAGTAATCGATGAATTGAAACTTATATTTCCCAAGAATGAAATTATTACAACAATCAATATAGCGGAACCGGTAAATTGTGATGCTGACAGGATTGCGCAACTATTGTCGAATCTTCTGGCGAATGCAGTTAGTCATGGAGATCCCAACAGTCCTATATTCATCAATGCCGCTGCAATCGACCAGCATTTAAAAATTTCCGTAACCAATGCAGGCAAACCAATTCCGGAATCGTTACAGGTTTTTTTATTTGAACCTTTTACAAAAGAGGGTGACCGGCCCAGCAAAAATGGTTTGGGTTTAGGGCTTTATATATCGGCTCAAATTGCCAAGGCTCATAACGGGACATTGACTTATACGTCTACTGCAAAAGAAACCTGTTTTACTTTTTCTATGATTTTGTAGGAGGTATCAACCCGGCCGCGAAGAATTATAGGCCTGGCAAGAAAATAGCTTCTAGTCTGTCTGATCTATGCCGCTTTATTGTTTTATCAGCCTAAAACTTTGTTTATTGCCTGCCACTGTTGCCTCCAATAAATACAAACCCGCAGCGTACCGGGATTCCTGCAGATCGATGCTTAGCTTCTGAACAAATCCATTGGCCGGTATTCGATAGTCCCGAACTATACTACCCTTTAAGTCATACACTTTCGCAGACACCCTTTCACCATCGGCTGCCTGGAAGCTGAGATTGAAGATACCCGTAGAGGGATTTGGAAATAGATGCCATTTTATCTCTTCGTCAAATACAAGCGGTCTACTGGCTGAATACCTGGAGCGGCCGTTATTTTCAATGATCTTTAAACGATAGTAGCGAACTCCTGTTTTACCCGTCTCACTATCTGTAAAATTATAATATTGCTCTTGGGTAGACGTACCCTGGCTTACCACCTCACCGATCTTCACAAACTGGTTCTGTTGGTAACCCGTATTTCCTTTGGCCACTTCCACTTCAAAACGATTGACATCAAATTCCGATGCTGTTTTCCATTCGGTCAGAACATCGTTGTTATTCTTTCTTCTTGCAGTAAAACTTAAAAGCTGCAGCGGCAAAGGCGTGGTAGTTATGGATCCGCCAGTGCTGAGCCAGAACTCGGAAAACTCCTTTACTTTGAATTCAGCATAATAACCTTTATCAAAGGGGACCATTTTTATTTTTGAAGGATCAATAAAGCTCCAACCACCAGGGATCACATTATTCTCCACTACCCCATCTTCAAAAAAATCATCCGGATCACTATATTTTGCAATAACCAATTCATAGGCCATGGTGGGCTTTAGACAAGTGCTGCAACCTGTAGCATTGATCAATCCTTCTGTCTCTGAATCGAGGAAATAAAACCGGACAACGGCGGAATCCGGTAAATTAACTATAGCCGGCTTAACTGTGATATTCCTGTTATGATAATACTGATTGCTGTGGGAACGAACAGCACCCGAATAAATATAAGACCGGCTAGTAGTACTGCCCATATTCTGACCGTTTGGATTGACCGCGGCGATCAGCTTGTTAGTGCCGGAGTCAGTAAAATTAATCCAACCTGTTCCAGTAACGATTGGTTGAGTAACTTCGGGGCTTGCCCCTGTCAGATCATAAATTCCGTTAACATTACTGTAAATATGTATATCGTCAATGGCTATTCCGTCACGATTAACTGTCTGATTGGAGGACACGACAAAACGGAGTCTCAACTGGTTCAATCCAGCCGGCAAAGGTATCGTTGCAACATGCCAGCGATGATACTTCTCTACACTCCACATATTATTATTCAAATAACCTCTGTTATACCAATTCGTTCCTTCGCCCATTGCTCCCAGGCGTATCCATACATTTCCGTTCGACGAATATTCCATCCAGGCGCCATCACAAACAAAACCGCCGCCGCAGTCCTCCAGGTCGAGGGCAATACTAATACTTAAGGTGGGTGAAACCATTGATGAAATATCATAGCAGGGGGAGTACAGATAAGATTTTTCTGAGTCGTTATAATTTCCTTTTGTCCTTGTCTTCCAGGCCTTGGTGCCACTGGCTGCCCTGTTTATTGTATGCGAGGAAGGTGTACCATACTCCCAGGAACTATTTTTTCCCCCGGTATACCAGGAGCCATTTCCCGTTTCAAAATTCTGGAGATAAGGCGTGGACGTAGTGACCGGTATGATAAAAGAATTAACAAGCTGCCAGCTCATTGTGTCATTGTCTGGGTAAGTGTCTGTAGGATAAGCTGTCTTGATCTCAATAAGATGTGATCCTAAAGCTGAAAGATCAGCAGTGGCTAAAAAAGTAAATTGTGTTGTCATATTCGCACCAATGAAAGGAATAAATTCATCGGGAACAAATGCGCTACCATTCACACGGAATCGAACAGGAACGTTGGACACATTCATATTCGCACTGTTACGAACGGTTATGGTAACTGCTGTGACGGCAGATAAGGCACAAGCGGTAGCAGCAGGTGCATCAATACTGATCATTTGAATATCATCTGTTACTTTATAAAGCCGTATATCATCAAAGGTATAACCGGCACCTCCCTTATTGTCAGCGGCAATCTGTGTTCCAAACTGTCCCCACCGCACCTGGAAACTGCTGCTGAAAGATTGTGATGGAACGGCATTGAACAGCAGATCACCTAATTCAATGCTTCCAGATAACTTAAAAGATCCATCCACTTCACTCTGAGAAGTAGAAAGATTATATGCTTCAAGCCAGTTTTTAGTATCCTCCCCCCGCACCCAGACTTTATTGGCTGGGTTATTACCCTGTCCATGATTCTTAAAACGAAAATCAAGACGGATATCATCAGTAGCCACATTGAAACTGGCAAGATTGAAAGTTCCGGTCAGTGAGTCAGTAGTACCGGTGTTCAGTATAGCTGCATCCAGCGTCAGAGCACGGTTGCCCGAATAAGCTATACCTGTGTTGACAAAGGTTCGTACTCTTCCCGAATCATTGCTGGTAACAAAATCATACCGTTCGAGCCCGATTAAACCCATTTGTCTTTTATTAAAAGATTGCACAGGAGCCAGGTCAAAATTTTCAATAAAAAAAGCCGGGTACAGTATCCCGGTGATGGAAGGGTTATTCAGTTGAATACATGTTACTGTCAACGAATCATTCTGAAGAACGGGATCCCCTGCCATTGAAACGCTTGCCTGGATCTCATAGCTTCCGGCAGCCGACATATTAATATTGCCGGCCAGGAAAGTATACAACAAAATACTGCCCCCCGGAATGGCGGGGTTGATAATTGTTTCATGAACCGGAATACCGCCATTCAGCTTATAACTTACGTTGATATTGCCGGTGGTTACCGCATTGTCAAGATTTTTAATCTTTATCGTTACCGGTACACTGCTACCAAGGGCGATTGATGTAAGTATTCTTCCGTTGGAAGAAGGAGAGATAATCGCATCTAATTTTATATCGCCATCTGAGATGCTACCATTACATCCACCCCCGTCAGGTTTACGGAAAATGGCAAGGGCTCTTCTCCCGGGAGTGCTGTTTAATCTCGCCCTGACGGTTACCCAATATGCCGTGTCTTTTGACAAGCCGCTAAACGTATAGGTATTACCGGTAGTTGTCGCAACAGGAATCATTCCATCACCCTTCAAAATCATCACTTCATAATCAGTGGCCCCTGTAACTGTTGACCAGTTGATAGTAATATAACCTTCACACTGATCGGCAGCAGAAGCCATGGTGACCACCGGTTGTGGTAGAATAGTAAAAGGGAAACTGGTGCTGCTTACACCGGTTGCATTTTTGGTCACTCGTATCAGTGCTTCATGGGTCGCTATGTTGGGAACCAGGAAACCAAGATCCGGACCACCAGTCCAATAGCGCTGTTCAGCAGGTACATTCGCATCCAGAACTATCCATGATGTTCCGTTATTAAGTGAGTATTCCAACTTAAAAGTGCTTGCATCATCGCCATGGGAATCCCATTGGATCAAAATCCTTTCGCCTGGAATATAAGTGTCCCCACCTATTGGAGCTACCAGCTTAACATCAACGGGCACAAAATCATACACTACAAAATATTGCTGTGGTGAATTTTGTGGAATGGCAGTTCCCCTGATCTTGATGGTATAATTTCCTGGTGGCGGGTTGGTGATAATAACCTGTTCAATATTATTAATATGATCCACGCCATTTACCGCCACTACATCAACATTTGATGAAATGGTATCCAGGACGCGGGGTAGTATGGTAACTAATGCCGGTGTTTCCACTTCCAGGTCAAGGTCATTCACCAGTGCCTGGGTGGATAGCACAGATGCAGGGGGATCATTCCAAGCCAATATCACTTTTAATTTTGATAAACCGGCTGGAACATTTACAAGAAATGTATTGGTGTTGCCGGTGGCAATAGTGGATGAGTCAATATGATTACTTTCCAACATAGCTGCTGAACGCCATAAATTCATCAATCCAAAACCATGTTTAAAATCAGGCCCATCATTACCCCAATCATCTGCACCATTGCAAAGCAGTGCTTTTACCAGTATATTCCTGGGTGTGTTTCCGGTCAACTGTCTAAAATGCTGATACAATAGCCCGGCACCCCCAGCCGCAGCCGGGGCTGCCATACTGGTACCGGTATTCTCTGTATAATAATTATAAACTGGATGAGGTGCAGCAGACATAATGAATGAGCCAATTGTAATTAGCTCCGGCTTTATTCGTCCATCTCTCACCGGACCCCTGCTCGACGCAACAAATAAGGCACCGACAGGGGTGGCATTCCCAACGGTAAGAATATTCTTGGCAGACTGAAAGCCACCCAGGACTGTTCTGAAACCTGTTGCGTAAGGAAGGCAGTTTTGACCACCACTGTTACCCGCTGCAAAAATATTCGCGAGATTAGGCAAATCAAATGCCTGTTGATCCAATATTCTTGCATACAGATCATACAAACCATGATAATTACATTCATTCAGATTACCGTAAGAATTATTAGTAATGACCATTCCATAGTCGGCGACATAGGCGGGTGCATTGGTAAAAATTCCTGAAAAATTTTGAGCGATAATAGTTGATCCTGGTGCAAATCCTGTTCGTAACTCATCCCTGATACCTGCTCCGCCAACAATACCGGTTACGTGAATACCGTGCATATTGGTATACGGATTTGCAGCCCGGTTGATTAGTCTCCCGGTAAAATCAGGATGCAGTTGGGGGTCGGCATTATCTCCAACACCGATCACTACACCCGTTCCTTTAAGATTGCGGCCACCAACGCTGAGAGGAGCGTTAAGTAAACTCCCTTTCAGGCCATCACGATTCCAATTGGTCCAGCCATTCAGCGGTTTATCTTCGCCGGGAGCCGGTTGCACATATTCAATATAAGGTAATGATGCCAGTTCAAATACCCGGTAAGAAGCTACCCGCAGAGAAAGAATGTAAAAGTCTTTGAATTGATCATTTATGATCAGCATATTTTTTGCCAGTAGTTCCCTTTTTACTGTTTCATAAGAGAATGTCTTAGGGAAACTTATCCAGACGTCAACAGTACCCGGCACCTGAACAGCCCAGGAAGGAAAAAGACCTGATGAAATCGAACTGTGCATTTTTTGAGCGGGGGTCAATTCGACTACTGCCCTGGCTCTTGTCTCGATTAGAACTGATTCATTTAATAAGCCGGTTATAGTGACTGTGTATGCATTGTTAGGAATATAATCCAGGAGTTCAATACCAGCTTGTTGGAGTTGCTCTTTTTGAAAAGCTGTGGGGAGTTGATCAAATTGAATAATGGCAAAAGTTTTTTCGGCTGTTCTTGTTACGTTACGGTTAAACTGATGGAGTCGCTCAGCAGAAATATTTTTGGGGGGAGTAAGTGTACCGGTTTTTAGCAATAGGGTATATTCCGAATCATCCTGCCCCCATGACAATAAACTCAGCAACAGGCCAACAATTACAAAGGGAACTGGATGGGATCTCATACACACACTTAAGAGTACTAAAAATACCACAAATACAGGAGAAAGGCCAATGCCGGGAAGGATCTCAAGGCCTACGCAGGCACTTTAACCAGTGATTTCTTTTCAAAAAATATGTTCGGTTATTGTCCTGCAAGAATGGCCGGAGATGCAAAACACCACGAATGCATGCTGTCGAGGAACCGATGAATCGCTTCCATATTTTTCATGTCGTTGGCAATCAGCATAAACAGCCTTCCTGTTTGCTTAAGCTTTGCTTTATTGGTTCCTGTCTGCAAAAACTCTATTATTTTTTGAAAAGTAACGGATTCAAAATACGGTGAGTCCGGGCGGTTGATAAAAAAACACCGGAATACATTTTCTTTTAAAGACATTTTTTCAAACCCTAATTCAACAGCCAGTTTGCGGCAGCGAACAGTAATAAAAAGATCCTCGACGGGCTGGGGTAATGCACCAAACCGATCTTCCAGTTCTTCCCGGATAGCTGCAAGATCTGCTTCTGTTTCGCAATTATCGAGGCGCTGGTACAAAGAAAGTCTTTCCGTAATGCTCTCTACATACTCATCGGGGATTAATATTTCCAGGTCTGTATCAATGGTGCAATCCTGTACAAAATCATCCTGCTTGGTAATTTCTTCTTTAAATAATTCTTTAAATTCTGTTCGTTTCAATTCCCGGACAGCTTCATCAAGGATCTTCTGGTACATTTCAAAACCTATTTCGGCCATGAAGCCGCTTTGCTCGCCTCCGAGTAAATTGCCGGCTCCCCTTATATCGAGGTCCCTCATTGCAATCTGGAAACCACTTCCTAACTCACTGTGCTGCTCCAGTGTCTGCAATCTTTTTTTGGAATCATTGGGCAAGGTACTCATCGGTGGTGCCAACAAATAACAAAAAGCTTTTTTATTGCTTCGCCCTACCCGGCCTCTGAGCTGGTGCAGATCACTCAATCCAAATTGATGTGCATTATTCACGATAATCGTATTTACATTCGGAATATCCACCCCGCTTTCTACGATATTGGTGCAAACCAATACATCATACTTCCTGTCAATGAAGTCCAGTATTCTTTCCTCCAAATGGTGACCTTCCATTTGTCCGTGCGCATACCCTATACTCAGATCAGGACAAAGCGCCTGGATAATGGCTGCCATCTCAGCCAAACCAGCGATACGGTTGTATATAAAGAAGACCTGTCCACCTCTTTCTGTTTCAAAATAAATTGCTTCCCGTATGAAGTCTTCATTATATACCTGCACCTCGGTTTGTATCGGTTGCCGGTTGGGCGGTGGTGTATTCATAATGCTGAGGTCCCTGGCCCCCATCAGGGAGAACTGTAATGTTCTTGGAATAGGTGTAGCAGTTAATGTTAAACAATCCACGGCGGTGCGGAGTGTTTTAATTTTTTCCTTGTGACCCACGCCAAATTTCTGCTCCTCATCTACGACCAGTAAACCGAGGTTTTTGTATTTCACATCCTTTCCCAGCAAACCATGCGTACCGATAATGATGTCGATCTTTCCTTCTTCTAATTTCTTTAGTGTTTCTTTTTTTTCTTTGGAAGATTTGAAGCGGTTAATATAATCAACTGTAACCGGGAAATCTTTTAACCGTTCACGGAATGTTTGATAGTGCTGAAAAGCAAGAATGGTGGTGGGAACCAATATAGCGGCCTGTTTTCCATCGATACAAGTTTTGAAAGCAGCCCGGATCGCCACCTCTGTTTTACCAAAACCCACGTCACCACATACCAGCCTGTCCATGGGTGATGCAGATTCCATATCTTTTTTTACATCCGCTGTTGCCTTGCTTTGGTCAGGAGTATCTTCATAAATAAAGGAAGCTTCTAGCTCCGTTTGCATATAATTATCCGGTGTATGCTGAAATCCTTGCTGGGTCTTCCTTTTGGCGTACAGTTTTATCAGGTCAAATGCAATTTCTTTGACCTTGGTTTTTGTTTTTTCTTTTAACCTGTTCCAAACATCACTTCCCAATTTATTCACCTTCGGTACCGTTCCATCTTTACCGGTATACTTCGCAATCTTGTGCAGGCTATTAATGTTGACGTATAGAATATCAGTGTCTTTATAGATCAACCGCACCGCTTCCTGCAATCGACCATTTACTTCCAGTTTTTGCAACCCACTAAAAATTCCAACACCGTGGTCTATATGAGTGACAAAATCCCCCGGTTGTAATTCGCGAAGTGTTCGAAGGGTTAATGCTTTACTCTTATTATAAGCCTGTTTGACTCTGTATTTATGATACCGCTGAAAAACCTGGTGGTCGGTATAACAAACGATCTTTTGGTCTTCATCAATAAACCCTTCATGGATGGAAGTGGCCAAAGGTGTAAAAACGATCTCCGCTTTCAGGTCATCAAAAATGCTTTGTAGCCTTTCCAGCTGTTTGGGGTTCTCGGCGAAAATGTATAGTTGAAATTTTTTTGCTTCCCAACTTTTCAGATCCCTGATCAGCAAATCAAACTGCCGGTTGAAGGCAGGCTGCTCTTTTGTTTGAAATTCAATGATGAAATCAGCCAGGTAAGACTGGTAGCCAAACTCCACCAGGTGTTTTTTTGTAACCTCTTTGCCCAGGTTCTCTGCTACGATAAAATCACCGGTCGTCACCAACCTTTTCTCTCCCCCTTCAGACTCAGTGTAGGTGTCCGGGCGGTTGGTTCTAAATTCCTGCTGTACCCGCAAAAAAATCTGCAGGTCTTCTTCGCATTCAGCTATTCTTTCTCTGCATACTTCATAGTCTTGCAGCCATATAACACTGTTTTCTGGCAAAAAATCAAATAGCGAGATCCTCTCTTCATTTTCAAACTGTGTATCCACATTTGGAATAATGCTTACCTGTAATAATTTCCTTTCACTCAGTTGAGTTTCGGGATCTACGATTCGTATAGAATCGACCTCGTTGCCAAACAATTCAACCCGGTAAGGTTTTTCATTACCGAAAGAATAAATATCAAGAATACCTCCCCGTATGGCAAACTGTCCTGGTTCATATACAAAATCGGTTCTTTCGAATCCATATTCGGAAAGTTTCAGCAGCAGCTCTTCTGTTTTCAGGGTATCGCCTGATTTAATATGAATGATATTGGAGGACAGAGTTGCCGGTAACACCACTTTTTCAAAAAGGGCTTCGGGATAGGTAACCAGGATTTTCTTTCTTACACCTGGTGAAGACAAGGAACCCCCGGTAGCAATCTTTGTCAAAGCTTCGGTGCGAAGCATCACATGAGAGGAATTCAGTAAACGGTAGTTCTTCCTATTTTTGAAAGAAGAGGGGAAATAGAAAATATCCAGAGCGTCCGTCAGGTTTTCTAATGTATTATGAAAATAAGCGGCTTCTTCGGCATCATTTAAAACAATAAGATGATTAAACTGTGCACAGCCTGGATGCAAAAAAGTAGCAGCCACAACAAACTGTGATGAACTGCCCTGTAAGTTGTTAAGATGTATTTTTTGCGGCTGGGCAAAAGAGAGCCTGTCCGCCAGTTGAAAAAGGCGGGGGGTTACTTGGTACTGTTCCAGCAAATCCTTTACACTCATCAAGGACGCAAAGATAATTCATCTTTAAAAAGCAGTTGCATAATTATTTGTTTAATTGACCCTATAAATGTGTTATAGGTTTTATCTTTAACAAAACCAACTAACAATGGCTCTTCAACCCTGGCGAAAAGGCACTGTAATCCGTATAGAAAATGAGACTTACAATACCCGTCGCTATTGGATACAGGTTTCTGAAATGGATATATTCGATTTTGTGCCGGGTCAATTTGTGACGCTGGATCTTCCCATTCATGAAAAACCTAATAAACGGTGGCGTAGTTATTCCATTGCCAGCTGGCCCGATGGGACTAATGTTTTTGAACTGGTCATTGTATTAATGGAAGATGGCGTAGGTACTCCGTGGATCTTTAACTCTATAACGGTTGGGAGTGATTTTACATTTCGGGGACCACAGGGTGTGTTTGTCTTGCAGGAAGAAAATCTCGCCAAGGATCTTTTCCTGATTTGTACCGGCACCGGCATAGCTCCATTCCGTAGCATGGTACAGCATATCAAACTTCATCATACTGCTCACCAAAACATTTATCTCCTTTTTGGATGCCGTACTCAAAAGGACCTGCTTTATTATGATGAATTGAAACAACTGCAGGATGAATTACCCGGTTACTCATTACCTGCCAACCTTGTCGCGAGAACAATGGGAAGGTAAGATGGGTTATGTGCATGCTATATACGAAGAACTTTGCGCCGGCAGACAACCAGCCAGCTTCTTTCTATGCGGATGGAAGGCTATGATCGATGAAGCCAAAAAAAGAATCCAGGAAATGGGGTATGAAAGAAAAGCTATTCACCAGGAACTTTATGGATAATGTTACTGGCAATATCAAAGCGAATAATAAGGTGTAATCCCCGATAGGTCAACCGTTGATAATTGTCGTGTATACTTTTAGCGTATAGTTGGTATATTCGTAAAAACCTAACATTTATGGGTGCTTCATCACTCATTGTTCTGATCATCGCTGCCATTGCCTTTTCTGGCATTGCCATATTAGTATCGAAAGTTGTCTTAAAAGCTTCTACCAATAAACAAAAAGGAGAGCCCTACGAATGTGGAATTCCGACGCAGGGAAAAACCTGGACACAATTAAATGTTGGTTACTATTTATTTGCCCTGTTATTTCTGATATTTGATGTGGAACTTGTTTTCTTATACCCTTGGGCTGTAGTGGCAAAAAGTATGGGTTGGGTAGCTTTTGTTGAGATCGTCATTTTCTTCTTTATACTTTTTATGGGGTTCTTATATGCGCATAAAAAAGGTGCCTTGAAATGGATGTAAGGCCCTCCCGATCTCCCCCCGAAAGGGGAGGCCATCTAATTACAGGGCTAGCTTTTTTGAAGATTAAAAACATTTTTAGAAAATCTGAATGAGTGAGGACACTAACATATCAAAAGACTCTTCCTTGATCCCCCCTTCGGGGGATGGAGGGGCTGTATTCCCCGGCGAAATACATGAAACGCCAGGTGGCGGCATCGTACTGAGTAAACTGGATGATATGATCAACTGGGCAAGATCCAATTCATTATGGCCACTAACATTTGCCACCAGTTGTTGTGGTATTGAAATGATGGCTGTTGCTTCTGCCAAATATGATTTTTCCCGGTTTGGTTTTGAAGTAGCCAGGGCCACACCCACGGCAGGCTGATGTTATTATCATTGCCGGTACCATTGTCAATAAAATGGGGCCCGTGTTAAAAAGATTGTACGACCAGATGGCTGATCCCAAATATGTGATTGCCATGGGAGCCTGTGCCATCAGCGGCGGCCCTTTTTTTTATAATACCTATTCTGTTGTAAAAGGTGCTGATCATATAATACCGGTAGATGTATATATAGCCGGTTGTCCGCCGAGACCGGAAGCTTTGCTGCATGCACTGATAACCCTGCAGGAAAAAATAAAAAGCGGGTTGACAAGAGAACAAATAAAAACCGGCAAAGAGTAAATATGCTGAACGAGGAACTAAAAGGCAAAATAACTGAACTGCTTCCCGCTGCCACTTTTGAAGAGGGTGGCGAATGGATCACTGTTCTTATTGAACCAACCGACTGGTTGCCCTCTGCCAAATCAACTCCGACATGATCCCTCTCTGCACTTCGATTATCTTTTTTGTCTGACCTGTATTGACTGGAAGACACATCTCACCATGGTGTATCATTTGTCTTCTACAACGTATCGACATAACTATAGTGATCAAATCGAAGCTTGACCGGAACAAACCTGAAATAGAAACGGTTTCCGGTATCTGGAAAACGGCTGATTTTCATGAACGAGAAGTGTATGAAATGTTTGGCGTTAATTTCCTGAATCATCCCGATCTGCGGTTACTGATACTTGCCCGATGGATGGGAAGGAAAAAATCCGATGCGAAAAGATTTTGAAGACCCGGTGAATATGATAAAACTATAATAAATGATGAACAAGGAATAATGAACATCGAAGAATAGAGGACCATTGCTTCATCATTCTTTATTCTCAGTTCGTTATTCAATTTGCAACCCATGTACAGGCAAACAGATATTATTAATGATGGTGTGGAGGCCGGCACTGGCGATATCATTATAAATGTAGGACCGCAGCATCCGGCTACGCATGGTGTATTGCATCTTGTCATTACACTGAATGGAGAAACGATCAAGAAAGTAGAACCTCATCTTGGCTTTATTCATCGCTCTATCGAAAAAATGTGTGAGAGCCTTACTTACCGGCAATTTATTTATGTCACCAGCCGGATGGATTATCTCTCCTCTCATATCAATAATCATGGTTGTGCTTTGTGTGTAGAAAAAGGATTGCAGATAGAAATTCCTCCCCGGGCACAGGTGATCCGGGTATTGATGGATGAACTAACCAGGATTGCATCGCATGAATTATGGTGGGGTGCTATGGCAATGGATCTTGGTGCTTTTACACCTTTCTTTCATGCTTTCAGGGAAAGAGAAACCATTAATGATATCATGGAAGAAACCTGTGGTGCCAGGCTGACCATGAATTATATGGTACCTGGTGGAGTGATGGCAGGATCTGCATCCCAATTTTCAAAAAAGAGTAAAAGACTTTATTACAGCTGTTCAAATCGAAAGTGGATGAATATGATGAAATGGTTACCGGCAATATTATTTTTCAAAACCGGATGAAAGGTGTTGGTTATCTGTCAAAAGAAGATGCGATCTCGTATGGATGTACTGGGCCAACCGCAAGAGGCAGTGGTGTGAATTGCGATATCCGTAAATTATATCCTTACGAAGTATATGATAAAGTAGCATTTGATGAAATCACTAGAAACCGGGGGAGATTCTTTTGCGAGGTATATGGTTCGGATGAAAGAGATGCATCAGTCGATCCGCATTATTGAACAATTGATTGATAATATTCCCGAAGGTGATTTCCAGGCCAAAACAAAAGCCGTATTAAAATTACCGAAAGGAGAATTTTATAGCCGAGTGGAAACAGCCAGGGGTGAATTTGGTGTGTACATTGTGAGCGAAGGAGGCACCACACCTTACAGGATTAAATTCCGTTCACCGGGTTTTTCAAATCTTTCTGCATTGGATCATATGGCAAGGGGCAGTAAGATCGGTGACCTGGTAGCGATGATGGGAACATTGGATTTGGTGATACCGGATATTGATAGATAAGACCTCTCCGAAAGGGGCTTTCGATACCGACGTTTCAAGTTTTACGATTGAAAAGAATAAAAAAATGATTCGGATAAATGAGTAACCTGTTTTGATAGAATGTGGAGCTTTTCTAACATATCAAGATCATTAGATCAATGGTTGAATGAAACATTTAATCCCACCTGGGCATTGATCATTGAAATGGTTATTGCGGGTGTATGCGGTAATTAGTTTGTTTGCTACGTTGGGATTGGTGCTGGTATTAATGGAAAGAAAAGTATCTGCCTGGATGCAGATACGGCTGGGTCCAAACCGGGTAGGACCGAAAGGAATGTTCCAATCATTGGCCGATACGTTGAAATTATTGGTGAAAGAAGGATTAACGCCCGATGGTGCAGATAAATTTTTATTCAACCTGGCTCCATTCATTGCCATGATCGTTGCCATGTTGCTGATGGCACCGATTGCCTTTGCGAAAGATTTTCAATTATGGGATCTCAATATTGGCGTATTATATGTATCTGCTGTTTCTTCCATTATGGTCATCAGTATTTTAATGGCCGGCTGGGCCAGTAACAATAAATATTCATTGATGGGTGCCATGCGAAGTGGTGCACAGATAGTGAGTTATGAATTATCTGCCGGTTTATCTATTCTAGCCATTGTAGTATTGACAGGTAGTCTTAAGTGTTTCTGATATCATTCATTCGCAGGCTGATGGCTGGTGGATATTTAAAGGACATATTCCCGTTCTCATTGCTTTTGTCATCTTTATTATTGCAGTAACTGCTGAAACCAACCGGGCTCCATTTGATCTGGCAGAAGCAGAATCAGAATTAACAGCCGGTTTTCATACAGAATATTCAGGAATGAAATTCGCTTTGTTCTTTCTGGCAGAATATGTGAATGTGTTTATTGTATGTGCCATTGGTGCTACATTATTTCTGGGTGGATGGATGCCTTTTCATATTGGCAACTGGGAAGGTTTTAATCATGTAATGGATTATATTCCATCCAGTATCTGGTTCTTTGGAAAAACATTTTTCCTAATATTCGTGATCATGTGGTTCAGGTGGACATTCCCCCGGTTACGGATTGACCAGTTGTTGAACCTGGAATGGAAATATTTATTACCGATCAGCATGTTTAATTTATTATTGGTAACAGTGATGGCGATATTGGGGTGGCATTTTTGAATACGGATGACTGGATATGAAAGATTTACACAGAAAAAGTGAACGAAGAAATGTAATGTTGGTAGCAAATAAAAAATACTGAACAGGGAACAAGGAATGATGAACATCGAAGTGTCGGGCTCTTTGTACTTCAACATTCAATGTTCTCTGTTCAATATTCAATATTAAAAAACATGTTCATAGTAAAATATATAAAAGAAGTTTTCAGCGCGGTAAAATCATTGCTGAAAGGGATGAGGCGTACAGGTTATTATTTTACGCATCATAAAGAGATCATTACACAGCAATATCCTGACAACAGGGAAACATTGAATCTGCCGGAACGATTCAAAGGTGAAGTGGTAATGCTGCATGATGAGAACAATGAACATCGCTGCACCGGCTGCACAGCCTGTGAACTGGCCTGTCCGAATGCTACGATCAAGATCGTTACCAAATTTGATATGACCCCTGAAGGAAAAAAGAAAAAAGCAATTGATAAATTTGTGTATCACCTGGAACTGTGTACCATGTGTAATTTGTGCATCATCGCCTGCCCTACAGATGCAATTAAAATGGCGCAAACATTTGAACACAGTGTTTTTGACAGAAGCCAGTTGACCAAAATTTTAAATAAACCCGGATCTAAAATCAAGGATGGAGTAGAATAAATTGACCAATTAAAATGAGTGGATCCACTATCATATTTTATTTACTAGCCGCCCTTACCCTGGTGAGTGGGGTATTGGCTGTTTCTACCAGGCAGATATTTCGGGCAGCTATTTACTTGTTATTTTCGTTGATCGGTATTGCGGGTATTTATTTCTGGCTTGCATTACGAATTTATTGCCGCTGTACAAATTGTGGTGTATGTAGGTGGTATTGTTGTGCTGATCATCTTCTCCATCTTTCTTACCCAGCAGGCCGGGGAAAAATTACCCAAGCAAAAATCGGGGCGAAAAATATTTTGCCGCATTGGCTGTTTTTTGTGGCTTTGCATTGACGATGCTGCAGGTTTACCAGCATACATTTTATGAAACTGACCAGGCAGCGGTACCTGTGAACGTGGCTAATATCGGAAACAGAATGCTAAGTATAAAGGACGAAGGTTATGCTTTACCTTTTGAAGTGGTGAGTATGTTATTGCTGGCAGCCTTGATCGGTTGTATCGTCATTGCGATACGAGAAAATAAAATAAAGAACCAGGAGCAAGAAGCCCTGCCAGGGGAACAGGCAGGAAATAATCAAAAAAAAGACCTATAGCCTATAAATATGGAACCCGGATTATATCATATATTATTTATCAGTGCCGCACTGTTCTTTATTGGTGTGTATGGATTTCTTCACCCGCAGAAACCTTATCACGATGCTGATGAGTATTGAACTGATACTGAATAGTGTGAACCTGAATTTTATTGCTTTTAATAAATACCTGTGGCCTCATCAAATGGATGGATTGTTCTTTACCATATTTATTATTGCCATTGCTGCGGCTGAAGCTGCGGTTGCGATTGCGATCATTATTAATTTATACCGAAGTCATAATTCAATTGATGTAGAAAATGCAGAAGAAATGAAATTTTAATTTTTTTAATTAATAATGAACACCGAACAAGCCTGCCCGACTGAGTCATTCAGGCATGGAAAATTGAATGATGAAATGGGGGCCTTTTGCGGTTCAATGTTCATTATTTCTCGTTCCATAGTCGATATTTAATTTATGTCCAACGCCACCACCATAGCGCTGATTCCCTTACTGCCACTGGCCGGATTTTTATTACTGGGTCTGTTTGGAAGAAATTTTTTTAAAAAAAGTTCGGGTCTTATCGGAACCGCTCTACTGCTTGCGTCTACCCTGATCGCCTTATACGTTGCCTATGAATATTTTTTTGAGTATGGCAAAGTGGATGGAGTTTACCAGAAATTCATTCCAGTGAAATTGACCTGGTTACAATTTTCAGAGGAGTCTCCATTGATATGGGCATCATCCTTGATCCTATTTCAGTGATGATGCTGGTAGTGGTCACCTTTATTTCGCTGATGGTGCATATTTACAGCCTGGGTTACATGAAAGGTGAAGAGACGATTTCCTACTTATTATGCTTTTCTTGGATTGTTTACATTTTCCATGCTGGGGCTTGGTACTTTCTTCTAATATTTTCCAGATGTATATTTTCTGGGAACTGGTTGGTGTTTCTTCTTTCTTACTGATCGGATATCTATTATGACAAACCAAGTGCCGTTGCTGCCTGTAAAAAAGCTTTTATTGTTACACGTTTTGCTGACCTTGGATTTTTGATCGGTATATTAATTTTGTCCTTTTATTCCGGCACACTAGATTTTAATACATTGATTGAACGATTAACGTCCCCTGAATCCAATGAATTAAAAACGGCGGTTGCCTCATCCTTTCTTAGGTGTCAGCTGCTTTAACCTGGGGATTGGTCTTAGTATTTATTGGCGGTGCTGGCAAAAGTGCCATGTTCCCGTTGCATATCTGGCTGCCCGATGCAATGGAAGGTCCAACACCTGTTTCTGCATTGATACATGCGGCAACGATGGTGGTGGCAGGTGTTTTTTTGGTAGCAAGATTATTCCCGGTATTTGCCATCACCGCTCCAGGTGCGTTAGAGATTGGTAGGCTGGGTGGGGGCCATATCAGCAATCATTGCGGCCATCATTGCCTGTACACAAACAGATATAAAAAGAGTGCTGGCCTATTCCACCATGTCACAGATCGGTTATATGATGTTTGCATTGGGTGTTTCAAAATATGGTGGCGAAGAAGGTGCGGGGTATACAGCTTCTATGTTTCATTTATTTACCCATGCGATGTTCAAAGCATTGCTGTTTCTTGGAGCAGGTGCAGTTATTCATTATGTACATAGCAACGAAATGAAAGATATGGGTGGGTTAAGAAAATATATACCGATTACCCATATTACTTTTTTGATTGCCTGTCTTGCTATTGCCGGTGTTCCTCCTTTTGCAGGATTTTTTAGCAAGGAAGAAATTTTACTGGCTGCTTATCAACAATAATATGGCGATCTACTGGATCGCATTAATCACATCTGGTCTTACTGCTTTTTATATGTTCCGTTTATATTTCAGGATTTTCTGGAATCAACCTTACGAGGGTCATAGCTCACATCACGGTCAGGCCACCGCTAAGGCTACTGCAGGCAAGGAAGGTGGTTTTGCCATGATGCTGCCACTTGATATTACTAAGTGTTGGCGCTGCAGCAGCTGGATTTATTCCTTTCGGTGAATTTGTTAGTTCTGATGGGAAGTCGCTTGGAATCAGCATTTCATTTACACATTTTCCATTGCTCCTGTTGCCTTAGGCCTCGCCGGCATTTTTGCAGCCATGTGGTTGTATAAAAAAGAAAATAACAAGCCCGGCAAATTAGCGGCATCAGTGAGTGGTTTGTATAAAGCAGCTTATCATAAATTTTATATTGATGAAATCTATCTGTTCATAACGAAGAAAGTATTGTTCAACCTGATTGGCAAGGCCGGCTGCCTGGTTTGATAAAAATGTAGTTGATGGTTTAGTGAACTGACAGGAACATACAGTACAGGCTATTTCTGAAGGAATAAAAAAAGTACAATCAGGAAAAGTACAGCATATGCTATTTATTTTTTGGTGGGTGTTATTGGCTCTTGCTGTATTGTTTATTTATGTATGGAAATAAGACATATTGAACAAATAAGTATTGATGAATCTTTTATTACTCATAGGGATACCATTGCGTTCACGGCAATTGCAGTATCTGCTTGTCCCGCGAATAAGCAACAGGTAAAATGGATCTCCTTGGCAGGATCTGCTTGCACAACTGGTTGTAGCGTTTGTTTTATTGTTTGCTTTTCAACGGAGAGAGAGAAGGGAATACGTCACAAATGTTATTTGAGTCAGAATTACAAATTATTTTCCTCCCTGGAATATCAATTTTCATTTGGGGGTAGATGGCATTTCAGTAGCCATGATATTGCTCACAGCATTTGTGGTGATCGCCGGTGTACTGGTTTCCTGGAATGTAGAAAAAATGACCAAAGAGTTTTATTTCCTGCTGATATTACTGGGTCTTGGTGCTTATGGCTTCTTTATTTCCCTTGACCTGTTCATTCTATTCTTCTTCCTCGAAATTTCTGTGATTCCAAAATATCTATTGATCGGCATCTGGGGAAGCGGCAGAAAAGAATACAGCGCCAATAAACTGGCACTGATGCTAATGGGCGGCTCGGCCCTGGTATTAGTTGGGATACTTGGTTTATATTTTACATGCCGGCCATAGTTTTGATCTGCTGACTTTATCAAAAACAGCATATTTCCGATAACGCACAACTTATCATTTTTCCCTTGTTGTTTGTTGGCTTTGGTGTGTTTACAGCCTTATTTCCTTTTCATACCTGGGTGCCCGATGGTCACTCATCCGCACCAACGGCGGGTTCAATGTTCCTGGCTGGTATATCCATGAAGCTGGGTGGCTATGGTTGTTTGCGGGTGGCTACTTATCTGCTGCCGGAAGGAGCAAAAGAATATGCCAATATCATTATCATTCTTTCTGCTATTGCCATTTTATATGGCGCCTTTGCTACGATGATGCAGAAGGATCTGAAATATATCAATGCTTATTCTTCTGTAAGTCATGTTGGTTTTAGTTTGCTGGGTATTGGTATGCTGACCCAAACAGCTATGACAGGTGCAGTAATGCAAATGGTATCACATGGCTTAATGACTGCACTTTTCTTTGCCATTATCGGAATGATATATGACCGAACACATACCCGGCATGGTAGCTGAAATGGGCGGACTGATGAAAACGATGCCTTTTATCACCACCGTATTTTTTATTGTTGGTCTTTGTTCGCTGGGGTTACCGGGATTTAGTGGTTTTGTAGCAGAGATGACCGTCTTTATGGGTTCCTGGCAACATGCAGATACATTTCAGCGTATTGCAACCATTGTGGCGGCCATGTCAATTGTAGTAACAGCAGTATATATTTTAAGAGCTATTGGGCAAACAGCCATGGGACCGCCTCTACCTCTCTCCATCAATGGCCAGTGGAGCAGCAGCCCTAACGATGCTACATGGAATGAAAAACTGGCTGCTATAATATTGGTGGCAGGAATTCTTGCCATTGGTATTGCCCCGGGTTGGTTAAATGATCTGATGCGACCGGCGGCAGAAGAAATAATGAATAAGATAGGCGGAAAATAAAACAGATCAATGAACGAGTTTTTCATATTGATGAAAACTGAACTGCTAGTAACTGCTATCATCTTCCTGCTATTATTTATTAAAATTGGCAGGGGAATGAAGAATGAATCCCTGTTATCATTGGTACAGGTTCTGTTGCTGGTGAATTTTCTTGCTGGTTTCTTCTTTAATAAGGAGGGTCCTTTGTTTGGAGACATGTTTTATACCAACCGATTGATTGTATTTGAAAAAAATATTTTAAACCTTGGCGTTTATCTTATCTCATTAGTTTGTGCGGATTGGTTAAGAAAAACTGAGCATCTGCCGGAATTTTTTATGCTGATGTTATCGGCCCTGCTGGGCATGTTCCTTATGATCTCCAGTGGCAATCTGCTGATATTTTTTTTCGCCCTTGGAACTGGCAACCATTCCCGTTGCTGCCATGGCAAATTTTGATCTGCTGAAAAAGCGTTCCTCCGAAGCAGCCATGAAAATGATCCTGTCTTCAGCATTTTCATCGGGCATTCTGTTGTTTGGCATTTCCTTATGTATGGTGCAACCGGCACAATCAGTTTTGCTGAAATACCACAACAATTAGATGGCTCACCGCTGCAGATACTGGCATTTGTATTTTTATTTACCGCATTTGCTTTTAAATTATCTATTGTTCCTTTTCATTTATGGACCGCAGATGTGTATGAAGGTTCGCCTATCGCGGTGACATCTTTTCTTTCTGTTATTTCAAAAGGTTCGGTTGCTTTTATTTTCATCACAGCCTTATACAAAGTATTTCAACCAATGCAAGACGTCTGGTATACCATACTGGTGATACTGGCGATTGCCACGATGGTTATTGGTAATCTATTTGCTTTGCGACAGCAAAATATCAAACGTTTCCTTGCTTTTTCATCCATTGCACAGGTAGGTTTTATTTTGGTAGGTATCAGCAGTAATGATAGCAACGGAACAGCTTCCGTGGTTTATTTTATTCTTATATATGTTTTCTCCAACCTGGCTGCTTTTGGTGTGGCTTCTGTTATCGCTGATAAAACAGGAAAAGAAAATATTGATGATTATAAAGGTCTATACAAAACCAATCCCTTCCTCTGCTGGATAATGGCGTTGGCCTTGTTTTCATTGGCGGGTATTCCGCCAACAGCCGGTTTCTTTGGTAAATTATTTCTGATCTCTGCCGGGGCATCCAAAGGCAGCTATTGGTTTATCATTATTGCGGCGCTGAATATGATCATTTCACTTTATTATTACTTGCGGGTTGTACGGGCGATGTTCATGGATAAAAATGAGCAACCTGTTGAAAAAATAAATACGGAGCCCGCTACCAGGTTTGGACTAGTGATTTGTGCAGCAGGTATTATGCTGGTTGGTTTGTTAAGCTGGATCTATAATTATATTCAATCTTTAATGTAAGGGGCATGGCCATTAATAAAAATCATGAGTTTGAAGAGTTGGAGGGTGTTAAATGCGGCATCGTAGAAAAAAATGTTACACCGCACCGGGTAGCGTTTTTAAAAAAATTACTGGCGTTTAACCGCTACACCGTTGTCGTAATTCCAACACCACCGCCAAAACTGGCTGCAGCTCCGCCGCCAAAACCCACGAATCCTGACGATCCACAACCGCCGATTCCTCCACCCGCCGTTACTGAACCACCTCCTCCGGAAACATACACGGTGGGTGTATCGGATTATACTTTTAATCCCATTAATGCAATTTTTGGCCGGCTGCTCAAAACACCGGAGGGGCATGTTGTCACCCTCGCTTATTGGCAGCAAAAGGAAAATACGAGCCATGATGAAATTCCTTATTACGAAAGCCCTTAGCTTCTTAAATTTTTTTTACCATGGAAGTAAAGAATTTATTTGACCCTGTGGTAAAACAGGACATTATTGCCCGCATTTACAAGTTAACCCCTACCACTCCGCGTAAATGGGGAAAGATGGAGGTGTCGCAAATGCTGGCACACCTGCAACCGCCAATTCGAATTGCCTATGGTACACACCAGCCACAAGGGAGTTTTTTGTTACGATTGATTGGGCCATTATTTAAAAGCAGGCTATGGGATGAGCAACCGTATAAACATGGTCTCCCTACCGACCCTACTTTTATTATGACAGACAGTGCCAAAGATTTTGAAAAAGAAAAAGCGCTATTGATCGACCTCGTGAACCGCTTTACTGAATCGAATGTTGTTAGCGAAAAGCATCCTGTTTTTGGCAGGGTGACAAAAGAAAACTGGAGTAAGGCGACCTGGAAACATATTGATCATCATTTGCAGCAATTCGGTGTTTGAAGATGGAGAAAATTACAGCTAAATGAGTTGTTGTAACGACGACATGAAAAAATTTACCCAATAGCTGCCAGTACAATCTCCTTCAATTTATCAATGCCTACTCTCTCCTGTTCCATCGAATCCCGATGACGGATAGTAACAGTATTGTCTTCTTTTGTTTGATGATCAACGGTGACGCAGAAAGGAGTGCCGAGAGCATCCATCCGGCGATAGCGCTTACCGATAGAATCTTTTTCCTCGTAAAAACAACGGAACGCTGACCGGCAGTCGCTCATAATCTTTTCTGCTATTTCTGGCAGGCCATCTTTCTTCGTTAAAGGTAGTACGGCCAATTTGATAGGCGATAATGTTGCGGGGAGCTTTAAAACGGCCCTACTATCCGGTTTATCATCTTTGCTCAGATCCTGCTCTTCATAGGCCTGGCTGATCACGGCGAGGAACATACGATCCAAACCGATGGATGTTTCAATCACATAGGGAATATAGTTGCCATAAGGTTTACCCGTAGCCGGGTCCAGGTCATTGTCAAAATACTGCATTTTCTTTTTGCTGTATTCCTGGTGCTGTTTCAAGTCGAAATCGGTTCTGGAATGAATGCCTTCGAGTTCTTTAAAACCAATAGGGAATTGAAATTCAATATCGCAGGCGGCATCAGCATAGTGTGCCAGTTTCACATGATCATGATAGCGATATTTCTCAGCCGGCATCCCCAAACTTTTATGCCATTCCAATCTTATCTCCTTCCATTTCTCATACCATTCTTTTTGTGTGCCGGGTCGGATAAAGAATTGCATTTCCATTTGCTCAAACTCCCGCATCCGGAATATAAACTGTCTTGCAACAATTTCATTTCTAAAAGCCTTTCCGATTTGAGCAATACCGAAAGGAATTTTCATCCTGCCGGTTTTCTGCACATTCAAAAAATTGACAAAAATACCCTGCGCTGTTTCCGGTCTTAAATAGACATTGTTGTCTTCATCGTCGGAGGAAACGGTTGAACCAAACTCCGTGGAGAACATCAGGTTGAACTGTCGAATATCCGTCCAATTACATGTCCCGCTGATCGCACACTTTATCTTTTTATCCTCAATCAATTTTTTTAACGCTGCAAAATCATCTTCGGCTAACAATGATTCCATAACAGCCACCAGCGTGTCCGCCTCCTGTTCTCCTTCTCCTCCTTTGGTTTTTAGTTCCTCCGCAAATCCTTCGATCAAATGGTCCACCCGGTATCGTTTCTTGCTGTCTTTATTATCGATCATCGGGTCGTTGAAATTGTCCACGTGACCGGAAGCTTTCCAGGTGGTAGGATGCATAAAAATAGCGGCGTCAATACCCACGATATTATCCTGCAGTTGTGTCATGCTTTTCCACCAGTAATCCTTGATATTCTTTTTCAGCTCGCTGCCCATCTGTCCGTAATCATATACCGCCTGGAGACCGTCATATATTTCGCTGCTGGGAAAAATAAACCCGTACTCTTTACAATGAGAGATAATTGCCTGGAACCTGCCTGCCGACAGGCTGGCTAGTGTCGAATCGTTTGCCATAATGGCGCAAAAGTAAGTAGTAGAACCAAGATTTGGGAGATTGAATTTTCGCTGTTAGCTATCCAGCTTTTTCTTCTTCCTGTTCTTCCCGGGAATCCGTCTCCTGGATATGGGAAGGTATTTCTATGATGGTTTTTTCAACGGGTTGTTGCAGAATTGATTTTTCAGATTCCACTTCTATCTGCTGCACCCAGACGGCATAGCTATTGGGATAGATCCTTGTGCCCTTATGCACAACATAAGCATGGGTGAAAACCGCCCCAAAGTATAATATAATGGAAGAAAAATATACCCATAATAATATAATGATAATGGAGCCCGCAGCGCCATAGGCCGTACTCATCCTGCTGTGAGCGAGGTAATAGCTAATAAGAAATTTGCCTCCCATAAATAATAATGCCGTAACGGTTGCACCGATGCGTACATGCTTCCATTTTATCCGGGCATCCGGTAATACTTTAAAAATAGCAGCAAATATAAAAGCAGACACCAGGAACGTAATGATAATATTCAGCATGTATATAAGAACCACGGTCAGCTGCGGATTTTTCAGCATCATGTTGTCGAGCAGAATGTCCATGGCACCATTAATAACAAGAGAGACCAGCAGGATAAATCCCAACGTAATGATCATGGAAAAGGAGAGCAGGCGATTGAACAGGAATTTTAAAAAACCAAACCCTTTACGTGGTTTTGCTTTCAACCGCCAAAAACTATTGATAGAACTTTGTACTTCTTCAAATATACTGGTAGCGCCGATCAGGAGTGCTATCAAACCTACGATAGTAGCCAGCTGGCCGTCGGATGATTGTGTGGCATTGCGGATAGTTTCCTGGATATCCAATGCTGCATCATGTCCTACAAATCCTTCGATCTTGCGATAGACCGACCCTTCCACCACTTCACGGCCATAAAAAAGATCACTGACCCAAATAATAATAATCAAAAGACCCGGGAGAGAAAAAATAGTAAAAAAAGCCAGGGCTGCACTATGCTTCAGCACATTCTCACTAAAAAAATCCTTAAAAGAAAGCTTTGTGATCTTCCAGGCATCTCTGATTGACATAATTAGATATGAAGTTTAAAAACTATGCCAAACAGGCCCTTATTTTAATTTATTATTATTCTGATGCCTGTCGGCATCCCGGGTATTCTTTTTCTCAAAGTTTTTTTCCAATGCTTCTGTTAAATTAATGCCGGTTTGATTGGCAAGGCAGATTAAAACCCATAAAACATCTGCCATTTCATCTGCCATATTTTTATCTTTATCCGTTTCTTTAAAACTCTGGTCGCCGTATTTTCTTGCCATGATACTGGCAAGCTCTCCTACTTCTTCGGTCAGTATAGCTACATTGGTTAGTTCACTGAAGTAGCGAACCCCTGTTGTTTTTATCCATCCATCTACTTGTTGCTGGGCCTGGTTAAGTGTCATGACAAAAAAATATTTAAGTATTGATTGCAATATAGCATGATTCTTGCCGTTTACAACTTCCCGTGAAGACGGTCCAATTCCTGTAAAAGATCAACGTACTCTATGAACCCGATTATTTGTAAGCTTGTAAGCTTTATTTCCCTGTTTGCTATTGTCATTACTTCACATGCGCAAGTAAAAAAAGAACCCTTGCCAGGTTCGCAAACAGGTAAGCCTTATCGACTCCTTACCCAGGGCAGGCAAATCACTATTAAAAGTAATACATACATAAAACATGTAATGCTGTGGACTACCGGTGGCAACCGGGTAGTAGAACAAAAAGAGATCAACAAACAATCCTTTGCAGTGGACATCCCTGTCAACCAGAAAAACTTTTTCCTGATGATAGGTATGAGCAATGGGAAAATTTACACGGAGAAAATAGGAATACAATAGGGCTAAGACGATAAAAGAGAAAAAAGAGAAGAAAAGAGTTAACGCCGGCTTTCTCTTAGCAGTCATCACTTCCTACATTAAAATAGTCGCTGCGAACTTCACCTTGTCTCTCTTATTCTCTTAGCTTAGTATCAATCACAATGGTAACAGGCCCATCGTTCAGCAATTCTACTTTCATATCAGCCCCGAATACCCCTGTTCTGATTTCTTTGCCAAGATCTATTGATAGTTGCCGTATCACTTTTTCATACAAAGGAATAGCGATACCCGGTTTACTGGCTTTGATATACGAAGGACGATTCCCTTTTTTAGTAAAGGCATGCAGGGTAAACTGGCTGATCAGCATTATTTCACCACTCTTCTCCAGAACGGATTCGTTCATAACCCCAGCTACGTCATCAAAAATCCGGAGATGAACAATTTTACCGGAGAGCCATTCAATATCTTCTCCAGTATCCGCATCTTCAATTCCCAGTAGCACCAGCAATCCCTCCCCGATCCGAGAATGAACTTTTCCATCGATTGTTACACTTGCTTTGCTGACCCTTTGAATAACTGCACGCATATTGGTTGTTGTTTGCCGGTTGCTTGTTACTGGTTACTGGTTACTGCTTACTGGTTATCGTGTAAAGATAATTTCAAACCTTTAATGAATAGTACCTTTGAAGGAAACATTACCAGCAAACTAATAACCAGCAACCCGTCCCATGATCGACATATCTAAAGAAATAGCATTTCAAACCACCCGTAGCGGCGGCAAAGGAGGACAGAATGTAAACAAAGTAGAAACTGCTGTTATCGCTTCTTTTCATATTGATTCTTCGCAACTGTTGACAGTCGAACAAAAAGGATTGCTGACAGAAAAGTTATCCAACCGGATCAATACCGAAGGTTATTTATTGATAAAATCTCAAACACACCGAACTCAACTGGCCAATAAGGAAGAGGCTGTTGAAAGGATGAATGAATTGATAAAAAAAGCCCTTGAAAAGAAAAAACCCAGGATTGCCACTAAGGTCAGCAAAGGTGCTAAAGAAAAAAGACTGGAATGGAAAAAGAAGAATGCTGACATAAAAACCGGTCGGCAAAAATTAAGACCGGGTGACTATTAATTTACAGACTCAAATGGATTAGCCACCAGAATAGCTGCCTAGGCTGTCTTATATTGCCACGTTTATACAAATGAATACAAACTAGCACGAAGGTATTGCGACCTTGCGTTTTGGGGGAATTTTTCAGGGCCTATTTTTCGACGAGATATAGTGTTGAAGTATATGAAATGTTCGACGGCGAAGAATCAGCGCTTACAGCATTCAAACAAGACACATAGCGTAGTCTATAAGACGGACCTGTGCATAATCAGCCTTTCCCGTTCCAGTTCGCTGAACAAAGCTTCGCATCATAGTGGACTCGTATATATCTTGCCTGCCGGCAGGCAGGTAACTGGCATGACTTTTTTGTTACTTTTTTGTCAAGGAAAAAAGTAAGAAGAGATTAAAACGTAAATTGCTATACAATTAAATCCTGTGCGGAAAAGCCTCCTGACGATATTGGTATTGTTATCTGTTACTGTTGTTTCCGCTTACTTATTGGGTTCTTGTAAAAAAAAGCAGGACACAGATAATTTACAACTGCTGTCGCAGGAAATTCCTGCCGGTTTTCCTTTACCGGCTTACACGTTCCAAGACAACCCGTTAAGCCAGGAAGGTTTCGAGCTGGGACGGAAATTATTTTATGATGGCCGCCTTTCGATTGACAATATGCATCCCTGTTCTTCTTGTCACCAGCAGATCGGGGGCTTTGGCACTTTTGAACATGACCGCAGCCATGGGGTGAACAACTCACATACCCTGCGCAATGGTCCCGTGCTTTTTAATCTCGCCTGGAGTACCAGTTTTCACTGGGATGGAGAATTTACTTCACTAAAAGACGAAGCGGCACAACCGATCCATGGAACCACTGAGATGGGAGAGACGTTTCAAGGTGTCATTAATAAAATAAAAGATGATAAAGAATACCGGGAGTTATTCAAAAAAGTCTTTCGCTATCCTTTTATCCGCCCGGAGTATATACAAAAAGCACTGGCACAATTTACTGGTTATATGGTGTCAGCCGATTCAAAATATGATCGGTTTAAAAATGGGACCGCTATTTTTACGGCACAGGAAGACAGGGGTTACCTGCTTTACAAAGCCAATTGTGCCAGCTGTCACCCGGAACCTTTGTTTACCGATCACAGTATCAGGAATATTGGGTTGCCCGTCGATAATTTTTTGAAAGATTATGGTAGACTGAGAATAACCGGTAAAAAAGAAGACTCACTGAAGTTTAAAGTACCTACTCTACGGAATACTTATATCTCCTCGAATTATATGCATGATGGAAGATTTAATACGCTGCTGCAATGTATCAATCATTATCGCAGCGGCGTGCAGCCAGGCACAACCCTTGATCCTTTGCTTACGAATGGAATTGCCTTAACCAATGCAGAGGCTACCGATATCACCGTTTTTCTACGAACATTAACGGATTCTGCATTTTTGAAAGATCCGCGGTTTCAGCAACCCCGGTAATCTTTAATTCTTTTTCCTTTTACCACGCAGTGTTTCCAGGCTTTGCTTTTGTGTTTCAATATCCTTTAGCGTGTCGTCCTGCGACTTCGCATTATCTGCCAGTTTATTCTCGAGATTTTTCTTATCATCCTGCAAGTCATTAAATTTTTTTTCGGCCCTCATCACGATTTCTTCCTGGGCTTTTATCTGTAATTCAAGATTGGCCACCTCTACATCGGGAACCAAATTATTTAAAAAGACCTTGGCGTTGCCAATATTAAAGGACTCCATTTTGGCCATTGCATTGTGCCCATCATTACTCATAACCAGGTACAGAATGGCTTCATCACTTTCTTTCCTGCTTTTACGCTCCACGTTGATAATATAATCCATTCTATCCTTACTGATTTCAGTGACATTGGCATTCTTGAATACCAGGAAACCCTTGTCCCTGTTCAACAGGCCTTTTTCTTCTTTCGCTTTGTACCCTAACTTTTCCATACGCTGAATGAAAGCATTTTCCACCGCTGCCGGGGGGTAAGCAAACTCGATTACAATGGCACTCTGCTTTTTCTTATCATACTGTATAGTGCTTTCATAGGCCTGTGATAGCACCGCCAGGCTAATATTGCCAAAACTTAGCAAAAGCACAACAATCTTCTTCATAGCCTTTAGTTTTCCCAATAAAGATACAGCAAGCGCTCAAAGCGTTGCAATTGTCTTAAATAACGGTGGGGTGGCATCAGGATTCGTTTTTTGACGGAGCAACTACTACTTTTGTCGTACCTGCACCGACTTTACAGGCCGGGGTAGAAAATTTCCAATCCTTTGAGTGGTATTAAAAAACTGGCGGGACAAACGTTGTGGTACGGGGCAAGCAGTATTTTCGGCAGGTTTCTCAATTACCTGCTGACACCACTGCTGGTAACTATTTTTGATCCCGGTGAATATGGCAAGATCAGCACTTTGTTTACCATCGCCGCTTTCCTCAACATCATTTTCACCTATGGCCTGGAGACTTCTTATTTCCGCTTCTCCTCTTTGCAGCCTGAAAGCAAAGTCTATAACACTTGTTCTTCCTCTATTCTCCTGACTACGCTCCTCTTTACTGGCGCTTTACTTTTATCGACCCAACATTTCGCCAACTTCCTGGAATTACCTGGTCATCCTGAGTATATTTTATGGGTACTTGTTATAGTGGCATTGGATACATTATGTGTAATGCCATTTGCTAAACTCCGGTACGAAGGAAGACCGAGGAAATTTGCCGCCATCAGGATACTGAATATCCTGATTAATGTCGGCCTGGTCTTATTTTTCTTAGTGGTCTGTAAAAATGCCCATGAAAAAAAAGCAGGTAACTTCTTTGCCTCACTTTATGACCCAACAATCGGTTTGGGTTATGTAATCATTGCCAACCTGGTCGCCAGTGGTCTGACGCTGGTATTACTTGCCAAAGAGTTCTTTCAATTCAGGTTCCGGCTAAACCCGGTTTTCTGGACACAAATGATGAAATATAGCTGGCCCTTAATTATCGTGGGCTTCGGCGGTATGATCAATGAAACGATTGACCGTATCATGCTGTTGAAATTGTACCCGGGCACAACAGAGGAAGCTTTTGCACAATCCGGTATCTATTCCGCCAACTATAAACTGGCCGTGGTGATCGTATTATTTATCCAGGCATTCCGGATGGGGGCTGAGCCATTTTTCTTTAAACAATCCACCAGCGAAAATGCGCCACGGACCTATGCCAGGATCATGAAGTTTTTTGTGATCGCCTGTTGTTTTTGTTTTCTTGGTGTTACATTATTTCTCGACATCTGGAAATACTTTATGGGTACCCGTCACCCGGAATACTATACAGGCCTGAAAGTGGTTCCCTTGCTAATGACTGCAAAAATATTCCTTGGCATTTATTATAATCTTTCCATCTGGTATAAAATCAAAGAAAAGAACCTGACCGGTGCCTGGATCACTATTGGTGGCGCGGTTATCACTATCGTCTTTAACTGGATCTTCATTCCTATACTGGGATACATGGCCTGCGCGATTGCTACCGTTCTTTGTTATGGATTTATGATGGTAATTAGTTATGTGCTCGGTCAAAAGCATTATCCCATTCCCTATGCCCGGAAAAAAATACTGGCTTATATCGCTATTTGTTTGCTGCTGTTTGGTTTGCACCAGGCCTTCCTCTTGCTTGATTTAAACCAGTGGGTAAACCGTGGCGTGGGCGCAGCATTTATCGCTTTGTTTGCATTGCTTATCTTGTTTGTGGAAAGGAAAGAGTTGCAACGGTTGCCGGTGGTTGGGAGATGGTTGAGACCGAAGATTATGTAGCACAACTTCACAAATAGTTACACATTCTCTAATCTACTTCACCTTGACCCTCTCCACTTCGCGGGGAAGGAGAAACGACTCCTACTACAACTTCACAAAAGGATTATTCATCTTTTCAAAACCGATAGTTGTCACCTCCCCATGCCCCGAATACACTTTTGTTTCATCCGGCAAAGTGAAAAACTGGGTTTGAATACTATTAACCAGGACAGTAAAGTCTCCACCCGGGAGATCTGTTCTTCCTACACTTCCGTTAAACAGTACATCGCCACCGATTATAAAACCTCCATCCTTATAGTAAAAAGAGATACTCCCGGGAGAATGACCTGGAGTGAAGCGGATCTCCAGTTCTTCCACCCCTATCTTTATATTTTCGCCCCCTTTCAAATAAACCAGGGGACCATCATAATTGTTAAAAGGCAGTTGGTACAGGATCCCTGATTGTGGAGCGAAATCAAGGACCGGTTTTTCTTTTTCATGCAGGTGCAGGGTCAGTCCCCACGTGTCATATACGAATTTATTGCCAAAAACATGGTCGAGATGACAGTGGGTATTGAGCAGCAAAACAGGAATCAGACCCATCTTTTCGATAGCCGATTTTAATTCCTCCTTTTCTTCCGGGAAATAACAACCCGGGTCTATAATGCAGCAGTGCTTCTCAGCGTTATACAATAGGTAAGTATTCTCCTGGACAGGACTAAAAGTGAAGGACTTAACAGTTAACATAGATTGTTTTTTCGTACTTTTAAAAATGGGACGGTGTCCCGGTAGCAAAGATAGTTTGTCTCGCTGCTGTTGAACAGAATTACTGACACTCCAGAGCCCTGACCTTGCCATAAATAACTGAAGCTGGCTGCCAACTAATAAAAATGACCAATTAATAATCCCGATAGCTATTGGGAAGAAACAGCGAAGAGTCTATGAAGAAATCACTAAGCCTGATTGCCTGCCTTTCCGTTTTCTTTTTTATGGAAACTGCAGCCCAAGTAAACACGGTAGAATTCGGCAAAAACCGTGTTCAGTACCAGAAATTCAATTGGAAATATTACCAGACGGAAAACTTTAACAGCTATTTTAGCCAGGATGGCCTCGGGCTGGGTAAGTATGTAGCACAAATTGCTGAGCTGGAATTACCCGGTATCGAAGAATTTGTTGAATATGGGCTCCAACGCCGGATCAATATTGTTGTATACAATAATTACGATGAAATGCAGCAGTCCAATATCGGACTGGGCATTGACTGGCAAAATACCGGTGGTGTCACCAAATTAGTGAACAACAAAATGATTGTTTACTTTGATGGTAATCATGATAATCTTCGCCGCCAGGTTAGGCAGGGTATTGCCAAAATACTGGTAGATAATGTACTGTTTGGAGATGACCTGGGTGAGTTTGCGGCTAATCAGGCATTGCTCGACTTACCCAAATGGTTAACCGATGGCTATATTGCCTATGCTGCGGAAAACTGGAGTACTTCCCTGGATGATGATCTTCGCTCCACAATGCTCGGTGGTGATTACAATACATTTTATCATTTTGCTTTTGAAAAACCCTTGCTGGCCGGTCATTCCTTCTGGAAATATATTGCTGATAAATACGGGAAAAGCAAAACCACTTATTTCCTGTACCTGGCCCGTATCTACCGCAACCTGAATAATGCTTCGAATAAAATAGCTAAGAAGAAATTTAAAAAATTGCTGCAGGACTTTATGATAGAAGTACCACAACAGTACTTTAAAGATATCCGTGGCCGCCGGAACACGCCAAAAGGCCAGTTATCGGTAACAGAAGAGATTGGCAAAAAAGATTATATACGCTTTAATGCTAACCCAGTACCAAAAAGTTTTAGTTATGCACTGGTGGAATTCAAACAAGGTCGTTATCAGGTGGTACTGATGGAGAATTTTGTCGATAGAAAAATCTTATTAAAACAAGGTGTACGATCCAGGGAAGATGTAAAGCATCCCAACTACCCGTTGCTGGCATGGGATGGTAAAGGCACCCGGCTGGCAGTATTGTATAATGACGAAGGCAAAACAAAATTCTTTGTCTATGACATGGTTAACCGTAACAAACTTTGGGCGCACGAAATTGACAAGTTTGACCAGATCCAGGATATGAAATATATGCTGGATAATAATACGCTTTTGTTCAGTGGGGTGAGAAGCGGACAGACTGATATTTATGTTTATAAGATAGATAAACAAACTTTTGAACAGGTCACTAATGATGTGTACGATGACCTGGACCCTTCCTTTGTAGCTTTTCCTAATAAGACAGGGATATTGTATTCAAGCAACCGGCCAACTGCGCTGGCAGCCAGTAGTGATGACTCATTACCCGGCAGTCATTTCAATATTTTCCTGGTTGACAACTGGAACAAATCTGATTTCAAACAGATCTCCAAACTGACGGACCTGAAACATGGGAATGCCCGCTTCCCTTCGCAGTACAACCAGTCTCACTTTACCTTTGTAAGTGATGAGAATGGTATCAATAACCGCTATGCCGGTTTCTTTCACTACAGAAAGAGCCGGTCTGGATACATTGGTGTTTATCGGTGATGAAGTACTCCGTAATCCGCCACAGCAAGATGTGGACAGCTTGTTGAAGGAATGGGGCAAGACTGATATTGATTCCGTAGGTTTTATTTCCGTCACCAATGATTCCTCCTATGTTTTCCCATTAACAAATTACCAGAGCAGTATGCTGGAAACAAGAACGGCCGGTGATAACCAGCAGGTAAGTGAAGTGGTAAAGCTGGGCAATATCAAATTATTGTATCGGCTAAAGGTGGATGAAAACAACCTTAAGCGCCGGAACATCAATGCCCGGCCAACCGAGTATATGCGGAAAGTGATCGAAGAGGAAAAGAATGAGGCTCGTAGAGCATCTAATTTACAACCCGTCAGGACGGATAGCCTCACCAGCAAACCAGTTGAAGTTTTCAATACCGGCTTCGATGATGAAAAGACCGACAGTACCAGGGCCGGCACAGTAGTGAGTGCGGAAATCACAACAAGAGATCCCATACTGAAAACTGCAAAAGTGTATGAGTACCGTCCCCCAAAATTCTTTAACGATTACCTGGTAAGCGGATTTAATAACAATGTGTTGGTTAGTCGTTTCCAACCTTACCAGGGCGGGAATGGACCTATCCAGTTGAGCAATGAAAATCCCCTCAATGGTATTTTGCGGGTGGGTACCTCCGACCTGTTTGAGGATTGGAAATTCGCAGGTGGCTTCCGCATCAGTCCCAACCTGGATAATAATGAGTATGTACTGACCACGCAATACCTGAAAAAAAGGATAGATTACGGTTTTACTTATTACCGTAATACAGTGGCCAATCCTCCGTTGTATGATGATTCATCCTTTTTCAATGTAAAACAGTACACTAATTTATACCAGCTTTCACTCACCTATCCATTTAACCGTGTAAAGAGCCTTCGTTTTAATGTCGCCTACCGTAGCGATAAATATGTAAAACTGGCCAATGACCAGTTCCCGAATCAATCATTGAGAGGAATTGATGACCGTCAGACTTATGGATTACTGCATATGGAATATGTGCATGATGATGTGACCAATCCTGCTACCAATATCTGGAATGGTCTCCGCTGGAAAGTTTACGTGGACTATAATACCCGCCTTAGTAAGACAAATCCTAAAGGCGGCACGGTAGAACATCCCAATACGTTTAATGTTGGTTTTGATGCCCGTCATTACCAGCCTATCTATCGGAATATTATCTGGGCGGTTCGTGCGGCCGGTGATGTTTCCTGGGGTTCAGAAAAATTCATTTATTACCTGGGTGGCGTTGACAATTGGCTGATGTTTGGCAACAATCAACGGAATGATGGAAGCTATCGCTATTTTAATCCTGCCAACAAGCCTGATCCGGATGCAGACTATGCTTACCAGTCATTGGCTGTTAACCTGAGAGGTTTTAAACAAAATATCTCTAATGGCAATAATGCCGTAATCATAAACAGTGAAATAAGGGTGCCGGCATTTACTTCATTCTTCAATAAACCGATTAATAATGCGTTCCTCAGAAATTTCCAGGTTGTTCAGTTTATTGATCTGGGTACTGCCTGGAACGGAGCTTATGATAAAATAGAAAGACCCGGTATTACTTATGGAGCGCCTCCTATTGCTGTACAGGTAAGAGCAGGTGGTATAGGTCCTTTTGCAGGGGGCTATGGTTTTGGAGCCAGGAGTACTTTGCTTGGATATTTTCTCCGTTTTGACGCTGGTTGGGAAATGAATGGATTCTTCCGGGGAAAACCTCAGTATTATTTTGCTATGGGACTTGATTTTTAAGCAACCAATGTTTCAATAAAATAAAAAGTCTCCCGGTTGGGAGACTTTTTATCTTGTAATCGCAAAAGATTCGCTGATTTTTTATAGTAAAGTACAGCAGGGTCATAAAAACAGAATAACACAGGGTCATGCCCCAGGCATAATTGTTATCAACCGGGTGAATGAACATATCCAGAATTTCGCGGGCGAGAGAAAATGGATCTGTAATGACATCCCAACTATTGTATCGCAGGAAGCGGCCAATATAAATACCAAAAGCACTAAGCCACATAATTGTAAATACCAGTAATACAGAAAAGTTTCTTCCCCTCACCAAAGCAATAATTATCTCCGCCCGGCGAAGCGAAATAATACCGAACAGAATTCCATTCCAGGCAAAAGAAAAGATCATCAGCAGGTCAAACCATTTTGGTGCGGACGGGAAGGTTGAAAGATGAAAAAGATCGGTAATAAGGTAAAATGAATTGGGAATAAATAAAAGCCAGGCGGCCAGGGCAATCGTTGACTTTATTTTGTTTTCAATGATATTGATGTTTCTTGTCATCCACCAGGTGATCACGTACGGAAAAAAAGCAAGAAAGAGGTTCCAGGGCGGGAAAAGATAAACTGCCGTATCGGTTACTATCATCCTGGTTAGTAAAAGCAACACACTGAAGCACGTCGAGATCAGCATCCATTCATGCAGGCTATTGGTAACTGGCAAGTAACCCGACCGGAATAGTTTTGACGATTTCATTTAACAATTTGGGATAAAGACAATACAGCCTGTTATCAATGCAACAATAGCTGCTACCTATACAGCCGCAGCAGAAATATCTTTGATAAATTTTATATTTGGGTGTTGTTTTTTAGAAATAAAATCCATTATTTTTTCGATACCTGTATTGAATAACTCCGCTGCCCATACAAAACCAACGGCCAGTACCAGGGCCATTACTTCCATTTTTGACACCTTCGTTACGAAAGCTAAAACACCTACAGCTATAGTGGCGATCAAATGAACCAGGGCATTGTGCTCCCCTATGAAGAAACCCCTTAGCCCATCCAAAGCATATTTAAAACTCTGGCTCCTGGCTCTTAATGAGAATTTTTCTTTTTCATTCCTCTTTTTATCAGCTTAGCAATTACAGTTCTCCCCTGCCAGGTATATAAATAAAATCGTGAGCAATAACCCGCTTACAAAAACGAGGAAGAGTGGAAGCCACTTTTTCCGGATCGTGATATTGAACTTAAACTGTTCCGCGGAAAAATGCCACTCGATATGTAGCACTTGTAAAGCACAGCACAATAAAGCAAGGACGGGTCCACCAACTATTAAGAGGTTGATATTCCAACCCAGTGATTCATGAATGCCGAGGCTTTCAAATACAGGTTGGGAGCCAAAATAAGGAGCGCTGACTCCAATTTCGTTAAGCACATTAACACAAAAAAACCAGGCACTCGGTAAAACCAGCAACAGGGCAGCAATACTGAGCCAGTTGCGGTAAGAAGATCTTGTTTCCATACTTAAAATTTTAAGAGTGATTGAATATTTTACTTCTCAGGTTAGTCGTTTGCTCCTGCAGCATTTCGTTGAATTTCCAGCCATGAAATACAGCAGCGTTCCTGCCCTGCCTGAAGGCCATCCGCATTTTTTTCCAATGTCCTGGCATCGTAATAAGCCCAAATGCCACTGTGGCCAGGACCGGGAATGACACCCGGCCATTACCCAGCATACAGCTTTGCAGGCAAATCTCCCCTTCATCGGTAGTATCATAATTCAACAGCACATGTTTCAGATCGTGGCGGGCATAATGTTTTAACAATGGCAAATCTCTTTTGTCAAGAAACAGGTACAGGTCCTTACCCAATGATCCCTCCGGGAAAAAACCAAGTTGCTCCTTATTATAAGTAAACATATTAGGCCGCCTGACCAGTTTTAATAAAGGCAGCGCAATTTTATGGGTAAGAAAAACCAGGATAGCTGACCGTATTTTGATTATTATTTTCGTCATGCTTTACTTCTTTACTTCATCCCTTTGATCATGTTCTCCAGTGCCGTGATATGATCATGGAATGCTTTTTCACCGGGTCTGGTAATAGAATAAGTTGTGTTGGTCTTTCTGCCAATAAATCCTTTGTATACTTTAATAAATCCGTTCTCTTCCAGGTTTACCAAATGAGTAGCCAGGTTGCCATCTGTTACCTCCAGCATCTGCTTCAAGTCATTGAAATTGATCTCCTGATTCACCATCAGGATGCTCATCACCCCCAGGCGAATGCGGCTTTCAAAAATTTTATTTAAACCATTGATCGGATTTTTCATAATAACCGGTCTCCCTAAATTCCTCCTTCGGAGGGACGTGCTACACAAAGCCCTAAAAGCAATGCGTGAACTATTGTTTTATACTTTTACTAAAGAACAAAAAGCTGAAATCCATTTCTTAAAAGTCAATCTTTTAAAAACCTATTGAATAAATAATGACTAATTGAGCAATGTCTTCTCCTTAGGGCAACCGTGCCTAGCGAAGGTTGCGAAGATCCTTCAGAGGGCTCCTTTCATACTTCCACCACATCATGGTCCCGTAAATAATATGGAGCACGCCAAACCCTATTGCCCAAAAAAGCAAGCCAAAACCGACCCACCAAATACTAGCTATACCAAACAAAATTTCAAAATAGCCGAGGTAACGTATGTCTGTCAAAGTGTATTTACTGCCGTTGATCAAAGCGAGACCATAAAATACCAGGCAAGCGGGAGCTACAAAACGCCACTCACCGTGCTTCAGCATACCCAGTATAAAAAAGCCCCCGGCAATAAGTGGTATAACAATGTTCACGAGTAAACGTCTTGATGTATAATCCCAAAGTGGAAGATTAAGTTTCCGGGCCCTTTGTTGGGTGAGAATAAAAGATAAAAGTAAAGCCACAAGAAAAACAACGGCTCCCAGACCCATTAATTGCAGTGTCAACGAGTCGCTCGCCTGGTTGTAAAATGGTTCATAATTATAGTGCCGGCCAAATTTTCGTAGCATTCCATTTGCTATCCAGGCGCCGCCTAATGCGCAAATACCGGCAGCAATCCCACTCAACCCGCTGAGGCTGATAAAACGGGTACTTCGCTTCATCAGTTGTTTAATATCTTTTACGATCTCGCCGGGGTGTTGTTCTTCCGAATGATCGGGTGGGATGGGTGTTTTCGTTGCCATAAAAAGTACTTTGTACTACAAAGTACATGGAAGCATTTCAATTGTCCAAATATTTTTTTAGTACCCGGGCGGGTGAACAATTTATTTAACCATTAAATTCCCCTCTTGGCTGTAATTTTAAGGTATAATGTCCCCTTCGAAACTATACAAGGCCGTGCTCCTTTTTTTTGTCTTTTTTACCATTATACAAACCGCAATTAGTCAAAAGATCCTCCACGGCTTCGCGCAGGATGCCCACAGTGAGGAAAGGATTCCTTTTGCCTCCGTAAGTTTTAAAAATACCACAACCGGTAAACTCACCGATTCTTCGGGTAGTTTTTCCTTTTACTTAAATGACTGGCCATCTGATACCCTGGAAATAACCTGCGTTGGTTACCAACCCTTTCGTTACGTCTTCGACAAAAACAAGGATACCCTGTCTGTTACTGTTACTATGGAAAGAGGGACTTTCAATGAAGGGGTGCAGGTTAAAGTGAAAGTAAACAAAGGATTGCTGGTCTGGCGAAAAATCGTACAGCACAAACCCGACAATGATCGCTACCGGTTTAATAATTTCTCCTATGAATTGTATAACAAACTGGAACTCGACCTGAAAAATATCAATTTTCAGAAATTTGGAAAGTTCAAGCCACTTAAACCTATCAGCGACCTGATCAACCAGAATATTGATACATCCGAAGGGGTAAAATACCTGCCTACCTATCTAACGGAAGCCTTGTCTGATTATTATTACCAGAAAAGTCCTAAAAAAAGAAGAGAGATCATCAAAGCAGCCAATACCAATGGTGTTAAAAATGAAAGCGTATTAAAATTATTGGGCGGTATGGACCAGGTCGTGAACGTATATAATAATTTCATTCCCGTCTTTGATAAACAATTTGTAAGCCCGGCCAGTGACAATGGCGACTATTATTACAACTATGGAGTGGTTGACACACAGGTTATCAATAACCAGCGTTTTTACCACCTTGTTTTTACCCCCCGCCGTAAGGGTGGTGATACATTCGAAGGCGACTGTTGGGTGCATGTGGGCACTTTTGCAATTCAACGGATGAATTTGCGACTAGGGAAAGAAGCCAATATAAATTTTCTCGAAAACCTGAGCCTGATCCAGGAGTATAAAATGGTGAATGACTCTGTCTGGTTTTTGTCTAAAGATAAATTTGTGGCTGATCTTTCTCCGATAGGAAAGGAAAACCCGGGGTTTATTGCCCGTAAAACAACAACCTATAGAAACGTAATCGTTAATGATCCTTCTGTTGCTACTGAAGTAAGCAAAAACAAAATAATGGAAGAGATCATCACATTACCAAAAGCCACTGATAAACCAAAGGAATTCTGGACTACGGCAAGACATGAACCCTTGAGTAAAACAGAAAGTGGAATTATCAGGATGATCGATACCCTGACCAATGCCCCCGTCTTTCAAAAGTTTACCAGGACAATGGCCTTTATCGGTACTGGTTACAAGGACATCGGTAATTACCAGATCGGCCCCTGGTTTAACTGGATTACTTCAAACGGTTGGGAAGGATACCGGGTGAGGTTTGACCTGGCGACCAATAAGCATTTTAATAAAAAGTTCAAGTTCCATACTTATCTCGCTTATGGCTTTGGCGATAAAAAACTCAAAGGCCTGGGTGAGATTTTTTATCTCCCGAATAAAAGTCCAAGAACCTATCTCTATGTTTCCTTCAGCAATGACCTTGATTTCGGACAAAACTCTTATGGTGAAGTGTCATCCGATAATATATTTGCCTTAGCAATCCGAAAGAAAAATATCCCCGTCAAGAATATTAAAGTCAATGAGAAAAGATTTGAATTTTTTAATGAGACATTGCCGTGGATGTCGAACCTCATTACTATTTCTCATAAAACTACCTTGCCCCTCCGAAATCTGCTGCCGGTTGATTCATTCAAAGTGGCCGGCAGTGGTAAGCCCTTCACCAATTTTGAAGCGTCACTGCGTATTCGCTTTGCTTACCTGGAACGTTTTCTCGAGAGTTATTTCTACCGAACCAGTTTAGGCAGCGGATACCCTATCGGAGAAATTAATATCAGCCAGGGTTTTGCCGGTGTATTCAGAAGTAGTTATCAATACACGAAGGTCTCAGCCAGTGTATCTGATTATATTAATATTCCACCGTTTGGAAATCTATCGGGGTTGGTGTACGCTGGTAAAACATTTGGCACCTTACCGTATATTTTACTTGATATTGCCCCGGGTAACGAACTATATTATTATAACAAATATGCATTCAACATGATGAACCGCTGGGAATTTATTCATGATCAATATGCCGGTATTAACGTGGAGCATAATATCGGGAATGGTATTTTCCGGCTATTCCCTAAACTGCGGTTCCGCCAGCTGTGGACAGCAAAGGCGCTCTGGGCAAGCCTTTCGCCTGCTAATAAAGCATTCAACTTCAAACAAGGACACAATTTTCAAACCCTGGATGGTCATCCATACCTGGAATTGGGAACCGGTATTGACAATATCTTCCATTTATTCCGCGTCGATTTTGTATGGCGGGTGCTGCCAGCGACACTGACAAGACAAAACGATAAGAATTTTGGCATTTTTGGAAGTTTTAGGGTAGCCTTTTAAACAATCGTGACTTCAATTCCCATTCCTCTTAATTTATCCTGTAAATGTTGAGAGATGCCGTTGTCAGTAATGATCTGGTCTACCTCCTCTAATCCGCAAATTCTTCCAAAACCTCTTTTACCAAATTTGCTGGAGTCAGTAAGCACGATCGTTTTCTGAGCTGCTTCAATCATCTTACGATTCAATTGTGCCTCCATGACATGCGTGGTGGTAAGTCCAAAATCAATATCAATCCCATCCACCCCCAGGAATAATTTACTACAGGAAAAATCTTCCAGCATTTTCTCCGCATACAATCCTGTTCCCGATGATGAACTTTTTCGAAGCATTCCACCCAACACCAATACTTCTATAGCGGGGTCATGATTTAACTCGGTAGCCACATTAAGTGCTGCAGTAATAACGGTAAGATGTCCTTGTGGCTTTATACACTTTGCTAAGGAAAGCACGGTAGTGCCAGAAGCAATAATGATACAATCATCGGGTTCGATCAAGCCAGCCGCCACAGCGCCAATCTCTGCTTTCTCTTTTGCTTTTATTTTTTCCTTCTCACTTACATGCCTGTCGGCAGTATAAGGATTGGAAAGGGTACCGCCGCCATGTGTTCTAAACAAAAGGTTCTTTGTCTCCAGTAACTTCAAGTCTTTTCGAACGGTAACTGACGAAACATTGAGGTCACTACAAAGGTCCAATACATTTACTTTCCCTTCCTTTTTCAAAATATCCAGGATATGCTGATGCCGCTCAGCCAGCGTCAACACTACTATTTTTTTTGTGGCAGTCATGTTTACTTAGACCGATATTGTTGAATTTCAAAGGTAAAATAGGCAACAAAGCTATAAAACCAAACGAAACAATAAAATATCCTTATTATTTCGAGATATTTTTATCCAAATAACTAAAATTTTATTTACTTTCATTTCATTATTAATCTGTTTCGTTTTGCTTATAAATGAAACATAGTGAAGGAATAGAAAATGAACGAATTGCTAATACCTGGTAATATCACGAACCGAAGCCAACAACTGGAAAAACTGGGCAACGCGAGCCAAGTATGGGATATTATTGTCATCGGCGGCGGTGCTACCGGCCTGGGCATTACCCTGGATGCAGTTTCCAGGGGTTATAAAACGTTGTTACTAGAGCAGGCCGATTTTGCAAAGGGAACCTCAAGCCGCAGCACGAAATTAGTACACGGCGGGGTTCGCTATCTGGCACAAGGGGATGTAAAATTAGTTCGGGAAGCTAGTATTGAAAGAGGACTATTACTTCAGAATGCTCCCCACCTCGTAAAAAATCAAACTTTTATTGTTCCTGTTTATACTTTCTGGGACAAACTCAAATACACCATCGGTTTAAAATTGTACGATCGGATTGCGGGTAAACTACGCCTGGGGCCCTCTTTTTTTATTTCCCGGAAAGAGGTGCTGGAAAAAATGCCCGGAATTAAAGAAAAGGGATTAAAAGGTGGTGTTCTTTATCATGATGGACAGTTTGATGATTCACGTCTTGCCATCAACCTTGCGCAAAGTATCTTGGAAGCTGGTGGCACAGCTATTAACTATGTAAAAGTGGTTAATCTTTTAAAAAATGACGAAGGCAATATCAATGTAGTTGTTGCAGAAGATACAGAAACGAAAAAAATATTTCAGCTTAAAACCAAGGCAGTTGTAAATGCCACCGGTGTTTTTGTTGATGATATCTTAATGATGGACAAACCCGGTAGTGCCAAAACTATCTGTGTAAGCCAGGGTGTCCATATTGTGCTGGACAAGGATTTTTTTCCTTCTCAAGATGCCCTGATGATCCCAAAAACCAGTGATGGACGCGTATTATTTGCAGTACCCTGGCACGATAAAGTGGTAGTAGGCACAACTGATACACCGGTAGAAGAAGCATCGCTGGAACCACAGGCGTTAGAAAAAGAGATTGCCTTTATCCTGGAAACGGCCGGTAGCTACCTGAAAAAGAAACCGCAACGCAGCGATGTGCTCAGTGTTTTTGCAGGTTTGCGGCCGTTGGCGGCACCAAAGAAAGGAGAACATAAAACAAAAGAAATTTCCCGCAGCCATAAAATAATCGTTTCCCCCTCCCGTCTGTTTACCATACTTGGGGGGAAGTGGACCACTTATCGTAAAATGGGTGAAGACATGGTGAACAGGATAGAAAAGGACCTGCAGTGGCAACATAATCTACCTACTACAGCCAGTTTACACATTCATGGCTATGAAAATGATATAAACTGGAATGATCCTCTTTACTTTTATGGTAGCGATGCCAAACTAATTCGCCTGCAAATGAATGGCGATGCCCACCAATGGATCAGTGAAGAACTTAGAATTCATAAAACCCAAATTACCTGGGCTGTTGAACACGAAATGGCCCGGACGATAGAAGATTTTTTATCAAGACGAACCAGGGCGCTGTTACTGGATGCAAGAGAAAGTTGCCGGGTAGCCCCACAAGTGGCTATCATCATGGCAAAAGCATTAGGCAGGAACGAGGCGTGGATTGATGAACAAGTTGCCAGTTACAATCATTTAGCAGAACAGTATATATTAAAATAACTGACGCTGGCCAGGAAAGAACGTAAGTAAGATTTAATTATTTCATAATAACCAATTACGATCGCTACTATGAAGCTGTCATTTCTTTGTGGAGAGAATAATGAAAAGAGTATGAGCGGTACTGCCACCAGACACCCCGTCATTTTTTTCGCTACTCCATTGAATTGCCTGCCCCCATTTTTTATTTTATCAACCTTAATATTAATCTTTATGAGATTGCTAACAACTGCTGCAAAATTATTTGCAAACCCCCGTGTTTTGCTGGCTTGTTTTCTCCTGAGCGTCAGCATGGCCGTAGCGGCACAGGAAAAAACAGTAAGTGGCGTGGTCAAGAACACCGCAGATGGTTCGCCCATTGCCAATGCCTCCGTTCAATTAAAAGGAACCAAGTCTGGTTCGCTTACCAATGAGCAGGGAGCCTATTCAATAAAAGTAAATAGCAACCAGACATTGACCATTTCTGCTGTCGGTTTCACCCCGGTGGAAATAAAAGTGGGGAGCCAAACCGTCATTAATGTGGAAATGGAAAATATCAACAAAGAAATGGAAGGGGTGGTAGTAACGGCGTTGGGTATTAGCCGCCAGCAAAAAGCGTTAGGTTATTCCCAGCAACAAATAAAAGCCGACGATGTAAATGATGCCCGCTCAAATAACTGGTCGAGTGCCTTATCGGGGAAAGTAGCAGGGTTACAACTCTTATCCTCAGGTTCTGGTCCGATCAACTCTACCCGGATTACCTTACGGGGAGATGTGTCGTTAAATCCAAACAACAACAATGCTTTGATCGTGGTGGATGGTGTGCCGATGAGCAGCAAAAATTCATCTCCCTCCGGTGTTAATACCGCTTATGGCGCTGGCGCGGGAAATGATGTGCCGGTTGACTTTGGAAACAATATCAATGATATTAATCCGGATGATATAGAAAGCATTACTGTTTTAAAAGGCCCTGGTGCTACTGCACTCTATGGCAGCCGGGCCAGTAACGGTGCATTGCTGATCACTACTAAATCTGGTTCAAAGAAAAATACAGGAATTGGCATAACGGTGAATACCAACATCAGCATGAATGATGTATTACGCTGGCCGGACTACCAATATGAATATGGACAGGGAACAGGCACTGCTTTAAATGCAGCGGGTCAAAAATACTATTCATATGGTGCAACAGCAGATGGTGCCAGTACCAGTGGAACCAGTAGTGCTTATGGTCCCCGGTTTGCCGGCCAGTCCTATTTTCAATATGACCCTCAATTGCAGGCCAGGGGCACGGAGCGTACTCCATGGGTACCCTACAAGGATAATATAAAAGGATTTTGGAGAACTGGCTTTACGCTCACCAATAACGTTTCATTGGAAGGGGGTAGTGATAAGGGAACGGCTCGGCTTTCTATTACGCATTCAAAAAATGAATGGATAATGCCTAATACAGGTTACGAAAGAATTACTGCACAAACAGGAATGAATTATAAGCTATCGGATAAATTAAAAATCAATACCAAAATTAATTATACCAATAAAAAAAGTGACAATCTGCCGGCAACCGGCTACAACAACCAATCCATTTCTTATTTCATGATCTTCCAAAATCCGAATGTGGATTTAAACTGGTACCGGGATATCTGGAAAAAAGGATTTGAGCAGATTGACCAGATCCATCCTTTCAGCTCATTTATCGACAACCCGTTTTTGATCGCCTATGAAATGACAAATGCTGTAAATAACAACAACCTGGTGGGAAGCCTTTCAGCTACGTACGAGATCTCCAAAAAATTTGACTTGATGCTTCGTTCCGGTGTGAATCTTATCAGTGAAACCAGGAAACAACAGCGTCCCTTTAGCACTGCTAACTTTAGACAAGGCTACTATAAGGAACAAGAGATCAGTGATATTGAAGCCAATACGGATTTCTTATTCACGTACAAAGACAGGTATTTCAAGGATCTGACTATTACTGCCTCTGTGGGTGCCAACAAAATGACACACCGTTATAACCGGGTAGATAGCTATATTGACGGGCTGGTAATTCCCGGTGTTTACAAACTCAATAATGGATTGGCGGCTACCCAGGTAAAAGTAACCGATAAAAATTTCAACGTAAATAGTGTGTATGGGGTAGCAGCATTCGGTTATAAAAACAAATACTTCCTCGACCTGACTGCCCGCAACGACTGGTCTAGCACATTACCGGCAGAAAATGCGTCATTCTTTTATCCATCCCTAAACCTCAGTTTTATCCTGAGTGATATTTTTAAACTCCCCACCTCCATTTCATTTGCTAAGCTGCGTTTATCAACTGCGCAGGCTGGTAATGATACAGACCCTTATCAAACACAACGTTACTATGGTACCAGCGATTTTGCAAGCTCTGGTTCTGTAGACCCTATCCTGTATAATGCCACCCTAAAGCCTGAAGTATCCAATAGCCAGGAAGCAGGCCTTGATATCCGCTTCCTGAAAAACAGGATCGGGATAGATCTCACTTACTATAATAGTGTAACAAAAAACCAGATCGTACAGGTTCCTATGAATTGGTCAACTGGTTATTCTGCGGCATTTCTTAATTCAGGAGCTGTTCGCAATCGTGGTGTCGAGATAATTATCAACTCCACCAATATCAAGAATCAAAATTTCACCTGGACCACCACCCTTAACTGGGCAAAAAACAAGAACAGAGTATTGTCCCTGGCGGAAGATCTGGGCGGAGAAGATAACCAGATCATTGGAACGGGAGGAAATGCTACGCTTATTGCGAAAGTAGGTGGCAGCACCGGTGATATCTATGGTTTTGGGTTTGTTAGAAGCCCTGATGGCCAGATCATCTATAGTCAAACAAACGGGTTGCCAGTTCGCCCCACCAATATTCAATATATAGGTTCTGCTTTTGCTGACTGGAAAGGCGGTATTCAAAACGAATTTAAATATAAAAATATTCGCTTTAGCTTCCTGTGGGACGCCTCCTATGGTGGTATCATTTACTCACAAACACACCACAAAATGTCTGAACAAGGCAAATTGAAACATACACTGCGGGGCCGGGAGGATAATTTCATTATCGGCGAAGGTGTGGTGGATGACGGAAGCGGGCGATATTTACCTAACACCAGGAAAGTTTTACCGGTTACCTATTATACAGAATTTTACCGCAGGGCAAATGTTGAATCAAACTCTTTTGATGCATCTTATCTCAAGTTAAGAGAAACAAGGGTCGAATATACATTCCCTAAAAAAATATTAGGAAAATCATTCATCAAAAATGCATCTGTCGCACTATACGGTCGTGACTTGCTGATGTTTACTGATTTCCCAGCATTTGACCCGGAAACAGCAGCGCTTAATGGTACGACGTTGCTGCCTGGAGTAGAAATAGGTCAATTGCCTTCGACCCGGACAATGGGAATGAATATTACTTTAAAATTTTAATTCTGTTTGAATTTTTCAAACTATTTAAAACTATAATCATGAGACTACTAAAAATACAAACAGCAATTATAGCTATCTGCAGCTGCGTGGGTCTTTCCTGCACCAAAGACTTTAAAGAGATAAATATCGATCCTAACCGGATTGAGCAAATAAGCCCGGGAACATTACTGAACCCGATCATCTATGAAGTGGCATCTTTTAATATGCAACAAGCCGATAACATTACATTTAACCTCATGCAGGTAATGCTGCCTTTTCCAAGTTCGACCGGTGGTTTACATAGGTTTGATATCACGGAGAATACCGGCAACAGCACCTGGAATACCTACTATCGCTGGTTAAAAAATATAAAGGAAATGTATGAAGCTTCGGTAAAAGCTGCAGACCCCAACTACCAGGCCATCGCCTTAACGTTGAATGCATGGGTAGCTTCCAACCTGACAGATTGTTTTGGCGATGTACCCATGTCGGAAGCACTGCGTGGGGATGAGCAGGTATTTTATCCAAAGTTTGATAAGCAGGAAGATATATATCCGGCGTTGTTAGCGAGTCTTGATTCTGCCAACAAACTTTTTGTTACTTCCCGACCAATGGCATTTGGAACAGAAATTTTATTTGCAAATAATGTATCAAGGTGGAAAAAATTCTGTAATTCCCTGCATCTGCGTTTATTACTGCGGCTATCAAAAAAGACAAATCTTGATGTCTATACGAAAATCAGGACAATGATCAACAATCCCACCCAGTATCCTGTCTTTGTAAGTAATACAGAGGCCGCCGTCTTGAATCTTACGGGAATCACTCCTTTGGTTTCGCCCTGGGGACGGCCAATAGATTTTACAACTTTTCGCGCCGCCGGTAAATTCTTCCTGGACTCCTTAAATGCTATGAATGACCCGCGACGTCCAAAATTTGCTTCAGAAGCAAGAAGTCTTACGCCACCCAATCCAACCATTGGATATAGAGGTATCCCACATGGATATACCGGACCAGAATCACAATTTGGCTTTACCCCTTCAAACCTGCTGGTTGGCCTGGTGACAGCACCGATGATCGTACCGATATTTCCTTATTCAGAAATTGAATTTATAAAATCCGAAATGGAATGGAAAGCCAATAATCATGTTGCAGCGAAAACAGCCTACGAAAAAGCAGTAAAAGCAGCGATTGAGCAATGGGGTGTTACGATGCCCGCGACTTATTTTACCAATGCGTTTGCAGCATACGACGGAACACTCGGCCGGATCATGCTTCAAAAATATTACGGGCTATTTTTTGTAGACTATCAACAGTGGTTTGAATATCGCCGCACCCGTCTTCCGGTATTACCGGTAGAAGCTGGCATGTTGAACGGCGGTGTGGTACCTTCCCGTTTACTGTATCCCATTCCAGTACGGATCAGCAATCCGAAAAATTATGAGGAAGCCGTCGGATGGATGGGCGGGGATAATATTAATTCAAAAGTGTGGTGGGAACGGTAAATAAATCTACCCTAAGGAACAGGTTGAATGATGACTCTGTTCCTTATGCTTGGCTTAGGAAATGAATCAAGAAATATGAAACGCCGTAAATTTATAACTGACGCTGCCTGGTTGGGTGCGGGATTGCTCGTAGCTGGGAATTTGCCGGCTTCCGCAATTTCCAGCAGCAGGAAAATTCGTGGTCGTGTGTTGGTTAACGGAAAGGGAATAAGATCGGTGGTGATCAGCGATGGATATTCTGTAGTTGCAACAGACAATCAGGGAAAATATGAATTGGAAGCTCACCCTGCTGCATCAGTTGTTTTTATCAGTACGCCGGCAGGATATGAGTTTTTGCACGAAAAGGGTGTCGCCAGGCATTACAAGTATATTGATAATATCCGCCGCAAAAAAGATGGTGATTTTGACCTTACTCCTCTCACCAGGAATGACAATGAACACGGCTTTGTGATTTGGGCCGACCCACAGGTAAAAAATGCCAGCGATGTGGAAAAGATGATGACCCAATCCGTACCCAGCGTGCAAAAGATTGTAGCAGCAGCCGGTCCCGGATCTTTGTTACATGGCATTACGGTGGGCGATATTGTTTGGGATGAATTGCAGCTTTTCAGCGAATACAGCAAGGCAGTAGAAAAAACGGGTATTCCTTTCTTCCAATGTATCGGCAACCACGATATGGATTATAATAAAGGAGGTGATGAAAGCTCCGATGATACATTTCAAAAAATGTATGGACCTACTTATTATTCCTTCAACCGCGGAAAAGCGCATTATATCATCATGGATGATGTCCGCTATTTGGGAAAAGACCGCGAATATGATGGATACATATCCGCACAACAATTGGATTGGTTACAGAAAGATCTTGCTTTTGTACCAAAGGAGCACCTGGTCATTCTATGTGTACACATACCCATTCATAATGGCATAAAAAACAATACCGAGTTATATCCCCTTCTCAATGGCCGAAAAGTGCATATCATGTCGGGTCATACACACTACCATCGCAACGTCATTACTGGTAATATCTATGAACACAATCATGGTACTGTTTGCGGTGCCTGGTGGACAGGATCTATCTGCGGTGATGGAACTCCCTGCGGTTATGGAGTATATAGGGTAAATGGAAATGAATTGCAATGGCACTATCAAGCAACCGGTGAGCCCGCAGATCACCAAATGAAAATTTTTGTGGAACCCAAAACCAACTCCCAAAAAGAAATACTGGTCAATATCTGGAACCACGACCCGGCCTGGAAAACAGAATACATCGTAGACGGCATTTCCCAAGGATCATTGGAGCAATTCGAAGGTTTTGATCCAGTTGCGTATAAAACCTTATTAGGCCCGGATCTTCCCAAGCCGAGAGGATTTGCTGAACCCAGAAAAACAGAGCATATTTTTAAAGCGTTCATTCCACCCGAATCAAATGAGATCAAAATTGTTGCGACAGACCCCTTTGGCAAAACATATGTTGAAACTATTAAGGGATAAGTATGAAGATTTTGAGCCTACCTATATTGCTCCTTACCTGGTCCCTTGTGGGAAAAGCACAAACACTTTCCTGGGACAGTACATTTCGCCCTAACAACTTTGCGAACCGGGTAGATAATTTTCGCAGTTATCCTAATAGTGAAAAAGATATTGTGTTTCTTGGCAACAGTATCATGGATTTTGTTGACTGGCATGAGCTACTGCAATTGAGTGAAGCAAGAAATCGGGGCATTTCCGGTGATATAACCTTTGGTATTTTGGAAAGATTAGATGAAGTAACAGCAGGAAAACCAGCTAAATTATTCATCCTGATCGGCATTAATGATATTTCAAGAAATATTCCTGACAGCATCATCCTCGCCAACTACCAAAAAATTATTTCCTACACGAAAGCCGCTTCACCCAAAACGAAAATATATTTCCATACCCTACTTCCTGTCAACAATACTTTCCCGGCTAAAAATCATTTTAATAAGGATACACATATCCTGGCTGTCAATAAAGGATTAAAGGATCTATGTGCTGTCGAAAATGTAACCTTGCTGGATATACATCCCCAGTTCCTGGATATGGAAAAGCGGCTACATAAACAATATACTTATGATGGGCTCCATCTAAACATAGCAGGATATATAAAATGGGCGGCTTTCTTAAAACCTTACCTGACTAACTAATTATGAGTAAAGTCATCTATGTCGCCTGTTTTGGATCACTATTCTTGCTGGCAGCCTGTAAATCCACGCACCTGCCCGCAAGCAATAACCGGTCACTACTAAATTTACCTGTATTCAATAAAGAGGGTCACCGTGGTGCGAGGGGATTGATGCCAGAAAATATTCTCGCTTCTTATTATAAGGCCATCGACTACAATGTCCACACGGTAGAAACAGATGTAGTCATCTCAAAAGACAAGAAAGTGGTCGTGTCCCACGATATTTATTTCCACCCGGACATCACTACAACCCCGGATGGAAAATTCCTGGATAGTAAAGAAGCTCAAAAACATCTGTTGTATGAAATGAATTATGACAGCATCAAAAAATACGATGTTGGTTTAAAGCCGCACAAAGATTTTCCACAACAGCAGCGTATGCCAGCTTATAAACCCCTGTTGGGAGAATTTATTGATTCTACCGAATGGTATGCGGCCAGTCAGAAAAAGACCGTGTCATATAATATAGAATTAAAAACGAATGCTGCTTATGACGGCATCCGCCAACCCCCGGTGGCAGAAACGGTAGACCTTATCATGGAAGTGATACGATCGAAGAAAATAGAAGGGCGGTATTACCTGCAGTCTTTCGATTTCCGGCCGTTGCAGCTCTTGCATAAAAAATATCCCCATGTGGTTACAGCTGTATTGATCCCCGGCACTGAAAAAAGAACACTGGAGGAGCAATTAAAGGAACTTGGTTACCAACCAGAGATGTACAGTCCCCATTATTCCATCGTAACGACAGAACTGGTGGCGGAATGTCACAAAAAAGGTATGAAGATCATTCCCTGGACAGTGAATACTGTTCAGGATATGAAGAAATTAAAAGCAATGGGAGTAGATGGTATTATTACCGACTACCCCAATTATTTTTCGGAACTGTAAATGCTGAGACGGGAAGATGCCCGATCGGAAAGAAAATTACTTTCCAGGTGCAGGCGGTTGACTTCTTTCGGACTTTACACTTATATTTATTCATCATAATAAACGATTGCTATGCCCGATTACATTTTGTCCCTGGACCAGGGAACAACCAGTTCAAGAGCCATTGTGTTTGACAAAAAAGGCACCATTGTTGCCACTGCACAAAAAGAATTTACGCAAATCTTTCCGCAACCTGGTTGGGTAGAACACGATGCTAATGAAATATGGAGTACACAACTGGGTGTAGCTACTGAAGCTGTATTAAAAGCCGGACTTACCGTTGCCGAGATTGCAGCTATCGGCATCACCAACCAACGGGAAACTACAGTGGTATGGGATAGAGACACACACCTGCCTATTTATAATGCGATTGTTTGGCAGGACAGAAGAACAGCGGAATATTGTGATACATTAAAGAAAGATGGACATGCTCCCACCATCCAGGCAAAGACGGGGTTAGTGACAGATGCCTATTTTTCGGGCACCAAAGTAAAATGGATACTGGATAATGTGGAAGGTGCAAGAGATAAGGCGCAAAAAGGTGAGTTGTGTTTTGGTACTATTGACAGTTGGTTGCTATGGAAATTAACCAATGGCAAAGTACATGCAACTGATGTTTCCAATGCTTCCAGAACTTTACTGTACAATATTCATGAGTTAAAGTGGGATGAAGAATTATTGTCTCTATTTGGAATACCTGCCAATATGTTGCCCGAAGTTCGCAGCAGCAGCGAAGTGTATGGCCATACCCAAAATATATTAACAGCAAATCCTATTCCAGTGAGTGGTATAGCAGGAGACCAGCAATCTGCCCTATTCGGTCAAATGTGTACGCAGCCTGGTATGGTAAAAAATACATACGGCACCGGTTGTTTTATGCTGATGAATACCGGAACAAGACCTGTTACATCAAAAAATAATTTACTCACCACCATTGCCTGGAAGGTAAATGGCGAAGTGCAGTATGCATTGGAAGGAAGTGTATTTATCGGTGGCGCCGTGGTGCAGTGGCTGAGGGATGGTTTAAAAATTATTCAAACTTCTGGCGATGTGGAAGCGCTGGCTTCTAAAGTAGAGGATAATGATGGCGTATACCTTGTTCCTGCCTTTACAGGTTTAGGTGCACCTTATTGGAACCAGCATGCAAGAGGTACCATTGTTGGCATCACCCGGGGAAGCACGGATGCGCATATTGCCAGAGCGGCTGTTGAAAGCATTGCGTTCCAGTCAATGGACTTAATGCAGGCAATGGAAGCCGATGCTGGCCTACCCATCAAAGAAGTAAGAGTGGATGGTGGTGCCACCGTCAACAACCAATTAATGCAATTTCAGGCCGATATCATCAATACCAATGTGATCAGACCGCAGGTAACAGAAACAACTGCACTGGGTGCGGCTTATCTTGCCGGGCTTGCTGTAGGTTTTTGGAAAGATATCAATGAATTGCAACAGTATTGGCTAAAAGATAAAGCCTTCTCCCCGTCAATGACGGATGAAAAAAGAAATGACTTGCAACGCAATTGGAAAAAAGCTGTCAAAGCGGCACAAGCATGGGCAGCTGAGTAGTTAGAACAACATATATACAACCCGTAGCAAAATAAAATCATCAAAAAAACCAAAAACTAATTATTATGTCTCCATTTATCGGCGAATTTATCGGTACTGCTTTACTGATCATCATGGGTAATGGTGTTGTGGCAAATGTTGTTTTAAACAAAACAAAAGGCCAGAACAGCGGATGGATTGTCATTACATTCGGTTGGGGAATGGCAGTGTTCCTGGGTGTATATGCTTCTACGGCATTGGGTGGAGGTGGTCATTTAAACCCTGCTGTCACCATTGCCATGGCAGCATTTGGAAATTTTGACTCTTCGTTGCTGATCACCTATATCGCGGGCCAATTTGCAGGTGCTATTGCGGGTGCTATCATTGTCTGGCTAGCCTATCAACAACATTTTGCTGAAACAGATAATAAGGATTTGAAGCTCGCCGTATTTTGTACAGCACCGGCTATCCGTAGCACCGGTCATAATCTTATTACAGAAATGATCGGAACTTTTGTCCTGGTGTTTGGTGCACTTGCTATGTCGCCGGCCGCTTCTACTTTAGGAGCATTAGATGCATTGCCAGTTGGTTTACTCGTATTAGGTATTGGTCTTTCCCTGGGCGGACCAACCGGTTATGCCATTAACCCGGCAAGGGATCTTGGTCCAAGGATCGCCCATTTTATTTTACCCATACCTGGAAAAAGAGATAGTGACTGGAGTTATAGCTGGATACCTGTAGTGGGACCAATAGCCGGCGCTTGCCTGGCTGCCTGGTTATTTAAACTTGTGTAAGATGAAGAAAATATTACTGCTGATGGGTCTATCTGTGGTACTGAACGTTGTTTCTTTTTCGCAAGACCCAGAAACCAAGCTCAAAGAAAAAGGAATTGTATTAATACCCCCGGCCAAACCCGTAGCGAACTATGTAAATGCTGTACGAGTAGGCAATCTTCTTTTCCTGGCAGGCAAAGGGCCTACAAAGGCGGATGGAACCAATGTCATCGGTAAAGTTGGTAAAGACCTGACGATCGAAGAAGGTTATGAAGCTTCCCGGTTAGTCGCCATTAGTCATCTATCTGTTTTAAAAGCAGAATTGGGTTCATTAAATAAGGTAAAGCGAATTGTAAAAGTATTGGGCATGGTAAACTGTACCGATGTTTTTACAGATCAGCCCAAAGTGATCAACGGGTACAGCGACCTGATGGTAGCGATCTTTGGCGAAAAAGGAAAGCATGCCCGTTCTGCGGTAGGTATGAATTCGCTACCCATGGGTATTGCGGTAGAAATAGAAGTGGTCGTTGAGATTGAAGACTAGACACTGGCTTTGCTACCTAAGTGTCTTTAAAATTATTCCGGTTGCTTTTTTAATTTGCTTTTTTGAAATATTGAGTGGTGGCGAGATTCGCAAACAATCAGCAGCAAATAAAAACCAATCGGTTAGCAATCCTTCCGCAATACAGGCATCGATCACTTTTTTATTTGTTTCAAACGAATCAAACTCCACAGCCATCCATAATCCAAAAGAGCGTACTGCCTTTATTTTTGGATGGATCAATAGGGACCTGAATAGTTCTTCTTGTTTTTTCACAGTATCAATCCATCCCTCTTTTAATAATACTTTCATAGCCGCCATACCAGCCACACAACAAACCGGGTGACCACCAAAAGTGGTAATATGTCCCAACACCGGGTTATGGGTAAAAGCATCCATCAGTGTTTTGTCAGCAATAAAAGCTCCCAGGGGCATACCGCCGCCTAATGCTTTCCCCAATAATAGAATATCAGGTACGATATCAAAATGCTGAAAACCCCAAAGTTTACCCGTCCGTCCAAAGCCTGCCTGTATCTCATCCAAGATCAGCAATGTCCCTGTCTCGTTACATTTTCTTTGCAAGGCCTGTATCCATTCCCTTGCTGGGACTATCATACCGGCTTCTGCCTGTATTGTTTCCATGATGACGCAGGCTGTTTGTTCGGTGATATCCTTCAGGGAATCAAAAGAATTATATTCAAGATGCAGTACATCGGGAAGTAAAGGACGAAATGCATTTCTCCAATACTCATCCCCCATCACACTCAATGCTCCCTGTGTAGAACCATGATATGATTGGTTAAAGCCAATAATCTGTGTTCTGTTGGTTACTCGTTTGGCCAATTTCATGGCTCCCTCCACGGCTTCCGCGCCTGAATTTGTGAAATAAACAGCATTAAGAGAGGCCGGTAAATGTTTGGTCAGTAGTTTGGCATACTGCACTTGCGGAGTTTCAATAAATTCACCATATACCATGATGTGCAGGTAGGCTTCTGTCTGTTTTTGAATGGCTTTAACTACGTTGGGATGACCATGTCCAATATTGGCCACACTTACCCCGCCAATCAGGTCCAGGTATTCTTTTCCTTCCCGGTCATACAGTTTGCATCCTTTTGCTCGCACAATTTCTAATGCAAGCGGGGCTGCTGAGGTCTGGGCCACATGCCGAAGAAAAAGTTCCCGTTGGTTCAAGTAATTTTATTTCACGCAAAGGACGCAAAGATTACGCAACGACGCAAAGAAATTCCCAACTTTACACAACAACTATAAGCTTCAAACATACAACTACAAACATACCTATGCCAGTTATACTCCCCGTAGAAGATAAATTTCCGCAATTGGGCGGCAATTGCTTTATTGCTCCGAACGCTACGCTTGTAGGTGATATTATTGCCGGCGATGACTGTAGTTTTTGGTTCAACACTGTTGTCAGAGGCGATGTGAATTTTATCAGGATGGGCCACAAGGTAAATGTACAGGACGGAGCCTGTATTCATTGCACTTTCCAGAAATGTGGTACCACCATCGGTAACAATGTTTCCATTGGACATAATGCCATCGTACATGGCTGTACGGTACATGATAATGTACTGATCGGTATGGGTGCTATCGTAATGGATAATGCAGTTGTTCACAGTAATACTATCATTGCCGCCGGGGCCGTGGTATTGGAAAACACGATCTGCGAACCGGGAAGTATCTATGCCGGGGTACCCGCTAAAAAAATAAAAGCTATCCCGCAAGGAATGATCAGCGGTGAGATCAACCGGATCGCCAATAACTATGTGCGGTATGCGGATTGGTTCAGAAAGGAACCGGAAGTTCGGAGCCAGGAGTCGGGAGAAGCATCCTAACCTCTACATTGTTTCTCCTGCTTTAGGAAGATTGGCTCGTGATTCTTAAAAAACCACTGCACTGACTCACGACTAACGACTCCAGGCTCACCAATATTGCTAATTTTCCAGGACAATTATTTTTAGTTAAATTCGTTTGTGAAAGAAGTTATCAAATGATGAAAAATCTCCGTTTTTTTGCTATAATCTTAAGTATCACCATGCTTCTCACGTCATGCGGGACGCTGAGTAACCTGTTTAAACGTAAGTCAGGCTGTCCCAGTGATGGAAAAAATGTCGGGGCCGAACAGATCATGAGTGGCGATCCCAAAGTCATGAAATCAGTGAAAAAGGCGAAAAAATTCAAAAGTTAATGGCTGTATTGTGCAGCTAAATGCTTCCCGGCCCGGTCTTAGCTATATTATACTTATTCAAAAGTATAGATAAACCCTAAACGCCTAAACATGAGCCTTACCCTACGTACCACCCTCGGTTGCACCGAAGCCGTTATTGCCGATGACGGTGGATTAAAAGAGTTTTACCGCACCGCCAATATCCTTAGCCAGGATCTTGATGTAAAATTTTCCCACAAAGAAGACGATTTTGATACCATCGACTGGGAATTTCGTTTCAAGGGTCACAATATTACCCTTCATTATAGTATTTATAATGGCGTTTCCATTTTTCCAACAAAAACAAGGGATGCCCTTAGCAAAGACAATAAAGCAGTGGTTGAACTGGCCAATGTGCTTGACGGAAAATTGTACGATGAAGGAAGAAGGAATATTGCATAACCCAAGTCCCTAAAGCCTGCCTGCCGGAAAGCCGAGAACTTAGATTTGGTGTACCGTATGGCTCGCTTATTTTCTTAAAGAATATAATTTTTATTTTTTTACCAGCGACTGTGCAACTATCAACTGGCGTTGCGACGCTCCTTTTATCGTTCGGTCCGCTACTCATCAATACATACCGCTACGGCGTTAATTGATCTCCGGGGTAAAACCCATAGCTATCGGACCAAAGGACAGGAGCTTAGTAACTTTTCTCTCCAACACTTTCCATAATGCCCAGGTAGCTTATGTACCTGTCCTCGTGTATCTCTCCGTTATTGACTGCTTCTTTAATGGCACAACCCGGTTCATTAAAATGAAGGCAATTATTGAACTGGCAATTATTTAACCGGTCCCGCATCTCAGGGAAATAATGGGAGACTTCCTGCTTTTCAATATCCACCAATCCAAATTCCCGCATGCCGGGCGTATCAATGATCCTTCCGCCAAAAGGAAGATCGTACATTTCGGCAAAAGTGGTTGTATGTTGTCCTTTGCCACTCCAGCCGCTTACGTCCTGGGTTTTAAGGTTCATGTCGGGAAAAATCACATTCAATAATGAAGATTTTCCAACACCACTATGACCGCTGATGAGTGTAGTTTTATCCTTTAGCAGATTCACTACGGTTTCTATCCCTTCATTTTTTTCTGCACTGATCAGGAATACCTTGTACCCCACGGCCTCATACATCTCTTTCCATTTTTCATATTTTTCCAGCTCCTTGTTTTTATAGAGATCAGCTTTATTAAAAACAAGCAGCGCTGGCACGTGGTACATTTCGGATGCGACAAGAAACCGGTCAATAAATCCCTGGGAGGTTTTGGGCTCTTTCAACGTAGCAACCAGCAATGACTGGTCCAGGTTGGACGCTACAATATGCTGCTGGTGTTTGTGCCGCGGCGATTGACGGTTGATATGATTGTGCCGGTCGAGTATCTCATCGATCATAGCGGAGTTATCTGTATCGGCCTGTGGCTCCATTTCCACGATATCACCTACGGCAACCGGGTTGGTAGAAGTGATATCATCTAGTTTCATCACCCCTTTCATCCGGGCATTCCAGAACTTACCTGTCTCGTCTTTTATACTATACCAACTTCCTGTAGATTTATAAACTGTTGCTTTCATTCAGGGAGCTAATTTACACGAATGCTATTTAATGCCATAAAAGATAACTATGGGAATTTCCGGAATACAACAAAACGCAGCACGACTTCTAAAAAAACAAATGCCAGTGCTGCCAGTACAAATGGCAAATACTTTTCTTCGGTACGCCGGAGTGAGCTGATCTCCATTTTAGATTTCTCCAATTTATCAATTTGCTGGTAAGTATCCCTCAATCCTTCTTTATCCCTTGCCCGGAAATACTGGCCACCCGTTTCCGTAGCGATCTTCCGCAACAACGCTTCATCTATAAAATCAATATTGGGATTTTTTTGCCTGGGTTTATTACTTGTCACTTCCACAATATTGGATGGCACGGCACCCATCCCAATAGTATATACTTTTACTCCCCGTGATTTTGCAATATCCAATGCTGTCAGTGGATCGATCAGCCTGGTGTCAGGTGCATCTTCTTTACCATCAGTTATGAGGATAACAACTTTACTTTTTGAGGGACTCTTACTCAACCTGTCGATCGCTGTGGCTAATCCTTCACCTATAATAGTACCGTCCTTTAGCAGGGCCCTGTTTTCCAGGGCACGGATCTGTGAGATCAGTGTGTTCCTGTCATTAGTTAAAGGACATTGTGTAAAGCTTTCGCCAGAAAAGATCACCAGGCCTATCCTGTCTATAGGGCGACTGCGAACAAATTCTTCTGCCACTTCCTTTGCCACATCCATCCGCGAAGGAGGTATATCAGTGGAACCCATACTGCCACTTACATCCATACATAACATGATGTCGATCCCTTCTCCCTCGGAACGCTGCTCCTCGCTTTTTTCCTGGGGCCGCGCCAATGCAATTATCAAAGCACTTAGGGCCAGCAATCGTAGTACAAATGGCACATGACGAAACCTGTTTTTCCACGACATTTCGGTAAAAGCATGGGCCGATGAAACTATTATGACTGCCTGTTTCCTACTGTGTTTTTTTATATACCACCAGATAAGAACCGGTAACAAAGCCAATAACCCGAACTGCTCGGGATTGGCAAAGTGCATATTTTTTATCCAGTCGTACAGCATAAACTCTTCTAACTCCTTATAGGGAGGAATTAGTCCCCGATTTTTCGATAGCCATTATTGCATTTTTGATTTCATGCAAACAGTTTCTGTCATCTTCACTGGCTGGTATATATTTCGCAAATTTTACAAAATCGCTCAACCGCAATGATTGCGAAAGTTTATCGAACTGGTCCTTACTCAAATCCAGGTCTTTCAATTGCAACACCAGGTCATCAGTTGTCTTTTGTAAAGACAATATTCCTTTCTTTCTAAAGATATACTGTCTGAAAATATCAGTTAGCCCGGTATGAAATTGTTTGGCTTCCGGTTTATCTTTTTGTAATTGTTCCAGCTGTTGCATAGCTTCCTGGTATGCGCTGATCACTATTTTCGGAGCCACAACAGCCTGTGGTTTCTTCCTTTTCAGGAAATACAACAGCAAGGCAAGAAGCAAAGCCGCACCGGCGGCATACCACCACCAGGGTGTTTTTTTCTTTGATGGATCTACTTCAATTATATCCTTAATACTATGATAATCCTGTGCAGGATCAAATTCGGAAAAGACAACGTCGATAGGAATGGTATCTGTTTTTACAGAACGGGAAACACGAAATGAGGGAATGATCCAATGACCCGAATCAAAACTGGTTAGTTTATATATTCCTTTGATCAACAGGCCGCCATTACGATTGGTTGTATCCAACCACGGCCTTTCAAGCAATTCAAAGTGTTCGATCGTGTCTATAGGATTGAATTTTTGACCCGGGCCCGGTGGCAGGTATACTTCAAGGGTCAGCTGAAGTGGCTCCCCGATAAGGATCCTGTTCTTATCAACAGCGGCCTTGATAGTGGGTCCACTTTGTGCCATGACAAACTGCACCAAAAACAAAGTGATAAAGAAAAGTATTTGCCTTTTAAAGATCATTTGATTATCTGTTCCTGCTGAGAAAGAAACGCTGTAACACCCTGACATAATCCTCACCTGTTTTTACATGCAGCAGGTCACACCCGGCTTTTTTAAATGTTTCCGTACTATAGGCTGTTACCCTGAAAAACTCCTGTTCATAACTATATCGGACAAAACTATTGCTACTATCCACCCATTTTGTAACTCCTGTTTCCGCATCCTGTACCTGCAACAACCCCGCATCCGGTAATTGCTGGTCCATTTTATCATAAATTTTGATGCCGATCACATCATGTTTCTTTCCCGCAATACGTAATGGGTCCTCATAATTGGCATCTATAAAATCGCTGAGTACAAAAGCAATGCTTTTTTGTTTGGTGGAATTAGTAAAGTAGCGAAGCGCCTTACTGACGGCAGTCCCTTTTCCTTTTGGTTCCCTGCTTAGTAATTCCCTTACAATATATAATGCATGTTGTTTTCCTTTTTTGGGAGGAATATAGCCTTCCACCACATCGCTGTAAAATATCACTCCAATCTTATCGGCATTGTTCACGGCGGAGAAACTTAATACGGCAGCTATTTCTGTGATGATATCCTTTTTTCTTCCTTGTGCGGTACCAAACAAAGAACTGGCACTGATATCAACCAGCAACATTACAGTTAGCTCTCTTTCTTCTTCAAACACCTTACTGTAAGGATGCCCAAATCTTGCTGATACATTCCAGTCAATAAAGCGTACATCATCTCCTGCCGCATACTCCCTCACTTCCTTAAACGACATGCCCCTTCCTTTGAAAGCACTATGATATTCTCCGGTGAACAGATCCGTAGTGATCTTTTTGCTTTTGATCTCCAGCTCGCGGACTTTTTTTATTATTTCTGCAGTTGTTAACATAATCAGGTTGACCGTTGTTAGTTGGCCGATGGCCGTCTGCTATCCATAGACTCACTTCAATTTATATTTTTCATACTATCGTATGCGTCCATTAAATAACATCATGCATTTACTATTTGGTTCAAGAAATTCCTGATAATTACCGCCGGCCAACGGTCATCGGCTAACCGCCCACTCTTCTTACGGCACATTGATCTGTTTCAGCACATCTTCTATCACATCTTCCACCTTCACATTTTCGGCTTCCGCCTCATAGGTAAGACCAATTCGGTGACGAAGCACATCTTTACATATACTTCTTACATCCTCAGGAATTACAAATCCACGTTTATTGAGAAAAGCCTGCGCTTTGGCGGCTAGGCCTAAATTAATACTTCCCCTGGGTGAAGCACCATAGGAAATAAGCGGCCGTAGTTTTCCTAAATTATATTTTTCCGGTTGTCTGGTGGAAAACACTATATCCAGGATATACTCCTCTATTTTTTCATCCATGTATATCTGCCTGGTGAGGTCTTTTGCATTAATGACCTCCTGAACTGACACAACTTGTTTAATTGTAGCAAAGGCTCCCTGTATATTTTGCCGGATGATCAATTGTTCTTCTTTCATAGTCGGATAATCCACTATAACTTTCATAATGAACCGGTCTACCTGTGCTTCTGGTAACGGGTAAGTCCCTTCCTGTTCAAGAGGATTTTGTGTTGCCAGCACTAAAAAAGGCTCATCCAGTTTATACGTTGCATCGCCAATCGTAATTTGTCGTTCCTGCATCGCTTCTAACAAAGCGCTTTGCACTTTGGCCGGCGCCCTGTTGATCTCATCAGCCAGGATAAAATTGGCGAAAATGGGTCCTTTACGAACCACAAATTCATTTTTTTGCTGGTTATAGATCAAGGTACCGATCACATCAGCAGGTAATAAATCCGGGGTAAATTGAATGCGGCTGAACTTTGCATGTACAGCTTGCGCCAGCGATTTTATGGTTAAGGTTTTGGCCAGGCCGGGCACACCTTCTAGCAACACATGCCCATTACTGAGTAGACCAATCAACAGCCTGTCAAGCATATGGCTTTGCCCAATGATAACATGTCCTATTTCTTCTCTTAGTTTATCCGTGAAATGCCCGGCATAACTGATCTTTTCATTTAATTGCCGGATATCTTCTGCTGTTTTTAACATAGCTTCTATTGTTTTAACGATAGATGAGTACCCTTACTGTAAGGAAGACAGCACTTTATCGCATTATGCTTTTTGTCCCAGGCCCTCCCCGGTGGAGGGTAATAAGGTGAAGTGCAAAGTACGAACTTGCTATATGCAAATTATTTGCCGTTATTAAAAACGAGGAGTATTATGGCAGCATTTCAGGGTTTTTTGCGATTTATTCCTGAAAAAAAGGCTATTTTGCCGAAATAATTCGTTTCAACATGAAAAAACAATTCATCCTGCTTACTACCGTCCTGGTTGCGGTTTTCTTCATTTATTCTTCTTGTCAAAAAGAAGGAGATAACACACCCGCTCTGAAGACAAAAACACAACTACTCACGCAAAGTTCCTGGAAATTTCAAAGTGCCACCTTTAATGGAGCCGATATTTCAGCTAGTCCACAAGTAGCGTGTGCGACCGATAATACAATGGCTTTTACACCAACATTGTACACCGTCACTGAGGGTAGTGTGAGCTGCTCACCTTCAACAGCAACCCCTCCTGCAGGAATGGCCTGGTCTTTTCAAAGTGGTGAGACGCAATTGACGTTAGCAACGATACTGGTTCCCGGCACTACGTCGGGGACATTTAATATTGTGTCATTGACAGAAACAACCCTTGTAATCTCTCAAAATGTGACCACTCCCATTGCAGGACTGGTAGTACTCACATTCAAGCATTAAGATCAGGAAAGGTATTTCCCGACGATCGGCACTCTTCTGCCCACACCAAATGCTTTGGGAGAAATGCGTATGATCGGGCAAAATTGGTTCCGCTTATATTCATTCACATTAACCATCTTTAATACCCTGTCCACCATAGCAGCATCAAAACCCTGTGCTTTGATGGCCCCTGGTCCCTGCCGTCTTTCAATATACTGATATAATATCCGGTCAAGGATTGCATAGTCAGGTAATGAATCAGCATCTTTTTGTCCGGGCCTTAATTCTGCTGAAGGTGGTTTTGTAATTATGTTAGGAGGAATGATCTCTTTATCCCGGTTAATGTATTTCGCCAGTGCATATACCTGCATTTTATAACAATCTCCTAATACACCAAGCCCCCCGGCCATATCCCCATACAGCGTACCATAGCCGGTAGCCAGCTCACTTTTATTAGACGTATTCAATAGTATATATCCAAACTTATTAGCTATGGCCATCAATAAATTTCCTCTTGTTCTTGCCTGGATATTTTCTTCCGCTATCCCAAAGGGCAGTTCTTTGAAAACAGGCTTAAGCTCTGTTAAGAAACTTTCATAGATATTCTTTATAGGAATAATATCGTAAGGGTTCCCGAGGTTCTTACTCAACTGTTCTGCATCGCTTACACTATGACCGGTTGAATATGGTGATGGCATCAAAATAGCCCTCACATTCTCTTTCCCTAAAGCCTCGCAGGCCAGTACCAGGGTAACGGCGCTGTCAATACCACCGCTGCTTCCAAGAATTGCTTTGGTAAAACCCATTTTGCTGAAATAATCCCTTATCCCCAAAACGATAGCATTATATATCTCCGCTGTACATAAACTATGATCCAGCGCTGGGGGATTCAATTCTGTATCCGGCAAATCCCGGGCTTCTACCATTACAGGTTGCACCAATGCGCCTTCATCAGTTACCTCAAAAACTTCTATGGCTTCTTCAAACAAGGGCAACTGCCTGATAAGATTGGCATGCTTATCAAAAACTAATGAGGCCCCGTCAAAAACGATCTCGGTTTGGCTGCCTACCGCATTGCAATAAAACATGGGGAGTTTATACTTTGCAGTGTTTAGTTTTACTATAGCCTTCCGGTCTTCTACGTGGGTATAATCAAAGGGTGAGGCGGACAAGTTGATCATTACATCAGGGCCTTGCTTTATCAACTCATCCATGGGACAGTTTCGGTACAAAGGATTATCACCCAGGTTCCAGATATCTTCACAAATTGTTACGGCCAGCTTTTTCCCTTTGAATGCGATCACTTTCCAATCATAGGCTGGTTCGAAATAGCGGTATTCATCAAAAACATCATAATTCGGTAAACATGTTTTATGAACCGCTGCTTTTATTTCCTTTTCATAAAGAAAGTAGACAGCATTGAACAGATCTTTTCCTTCTTTTACCGGGTTCCTGTCGGGTGCTCCCACCAGCACGCCAATCGTATCTGCATGTTGCTTTATCTGGTCAACCGCTTCATAACATTTATGGATAAAATCCTCAAACTCCAAAAAATCCCGGGGGGCATATCCACATACACAGAGTTCTGAAAATACGACCAGGTCAGCTCCCCGCTTTTTCGCCTGCTCAATCCCAGCAATGATCTTACGGGTATTGCTCTCAAAATTGCCGATATGATAATTCTGTTGTACCAGGGCGATCTTCATGCTACAAATTTACGCCAATGGCCAGCGATTTAACGCTAATTTTTAATCCGGTAATTTCGTTATTACAACAATTTTGACGGGTTAACGTTTACAACTACAATGAAAAAAATCGGGTTTCTTTTACTGGTTCTACTTTCCTTTTTTGGCTGCAAAAAAAAGAAAAGCGTTCCCGATGTGTCGGGTATAAAAATTGATATTCGCGTGGAACGGTTTGACCGGGACTTTTTTGCAATCGATACCAGTAATGTAATAAGAGAGTTAACTACTCTAAGCAAAAAATACCCCGTTCTCACTCCTATTTTTCTTCAGAATATTCTGGGTCTGGACAGTGCTTCCACCATCCCAGGTGTCAAACGCTTTCTGAACCTTAGCGATGGTTTATATGACACAGTAAATACCGTATTTAAAAGCACTCATGACCTTGAAAAAGATTTTAGAAAAGCATTCCAATTTATAAAATATTATTTTCCGCAATATATGGTGCCAGCCATTGCTACCATTGCCGGCCCGGTGGATGCCCTCGCACACGCCGATACAGGTCCAACTCCTAATTTTTTAGCACCGGGATTGTTAGGTATCAGTCTCCAATTTTATCTCGGCAAAAATTTTTCAGTTTACAATGATCCTTTCTTTATTGAAAATGTGGTTCCCGTCTACCGGAGCCGCCGGTTTAGCAAAGAGTATATCATAGCCGATGCGATACAATTAATAACTCACGATATTTTTCCTGATAAAAGTGGCAGCAAGTCGCTGGTCGAACAAATAATCGAACGGGGAAAACAGTGGTGGCTGCTGGATAAATTTCTACCCGCTATTCCCGACTCTGTTAAAACAGGTTATACACAACAACAATTAAACTGGTGTATTGAAAACGAAGGTTTGATATGGAGCTATCTCGTTAAAAATGAAGATCTCTATTCTCTCATTCCGGCAGTGATTCAAACCTATATTGGCGAGGGGCCTTTTACACAGGGCTTCTCACAGGAGCTTTCTCCGGGAAATATCGGGCAATGGATCGGTTGGCAGATCATAAAAAAATTTGAGGGTAAAAATCCAGGTATGATGCCGGAAGAACTGATGAGCCTCCCGGCAACCAAAATACTAAATGAAGCAAAATATAAACCTAAATAACAGCACGCATTATAAGATTGGAAAATGATAAACAATTCTTTTGTTAAATCTTCTTAATCCTGTTTCCATTAAACAGGGGTTAGTTAAGGTTAAAATTTGGCAGGGTTTATTCTTTAATCTGTCGGAATCCCATAATCCGTGCTAAAATTCTTTACCTTCACCGCTATTCATGAAATCTCTTGTTACAGTTACTGACCCGATTTATGTACCCAAGGAAAAATTAAACCTGTACGATAAATTTTGGCTGCGGACAATGAATGACAAAAGGGATCTGCCCTTCATTTACCTGCTGACCACTATTCACCTGTTAATTTTACCGGTTGCTATATTGCTTTTTACCCCTTTGCTAAAAGGCTGGTGGTGGTGGGCGATGGCCATTCCTTATTTCTACCTTTCCCAACTTTATTTCAAAGGAAGCTTTGGTTTGATGTTTCATTGTATCTGCCACAGGAAGATCTTCAAAGCCCCTTATCAAAAACCCCTGCACGCTTATATTACCTGGATTATCTGCCCGTTGTTTGGGCATGCCCCTGAAGGATATTTCAGCCATCACATGGGCATGCACCATATTGAAAACAATATGCCAGATGATACCAGCAGTACGATGGGTTATCAACGGGATAGTGTTCGTGGTTTTCTGTCCTATTTTTTTAAATTTATTTTCGTGGGCGTAATCAATACGATCCGGTATTTATTTAACAGGAAAAGAAAAAAATTGTACCAGCGTCTCACGGCCGGGGAATATATCTTCCTGGCATTTTGCCTGGCCATGTGTTTTGTAAATTTTAAAGCCACGATGGTGGTTTTTATTGTCCCGTTATTATTTGCGAGATTAGTGATGATGCTCGGCAACTGGACACAGCATTCATTCATTGACAGCAACGATCCGGAAAATCTTTATACCAGTTCGATCAATTGCATCAATACAGTCTATAATAAGAAGTGCTGGAATGATGGCTATCATATTATTCATCATCTTCGTCCAGGTATGCATTACACGGATATGCCGGGAGAATTTTTAAAACGGAAAGATGAATTTGCGAGGAATAAAGCCATTGTGTTTGATGGCATCCACTACCTCCACATTTTTACCTGGTTGTTGACCAAGCGATACGATAAACTGGCCGATAACCTGGTCAATATCAACGGGTCCATTTTTCAATCAAGGGAAGAGGCGATCGCTTTAATGAAGGAGAGGACGAAAAAGATTAACCCCCTGGCCCCCTAAAGGGGAGACTTGGACCGAATAGTCGTTTCACCACCCATGTTTCCTTACAGTAGCTTGTTTTTATTTGTACAAACTCAACTACTCCACCCAGCCGATCTATTCATGACATCTTCGTTGAATAGATAGGCAACGATATACGTGTTTGGACAAAGGGCTATTTATCCTGATGCCTATAGTAATTAGCCACTACACTAAGCATTGAAAAAAAAGAGGATGCTGTGAAAAGGTTTATCACAAAATGCTTTTTCTGAAAAGGACTTTCCGTAAAACTATTGGTTGATCCAATGATGAGGCACAGTAATGCTAAAAACCAAATACTAATGAGAATCAGCATTTGTTTTTTTGTGGGTTTTAAAAACCAGTCAGTGAAACTAATATTATTTTTTTAGTTGACTTCTTTTCGTTTTTTTCTTTGAAGAATCTTTATCAGCATCCCGGACAGCTACCTTAGCAAAATAAAAAAAACTAAATTCTTTAAGAAACTATGAAACTTCAGTGATACCTGGATTTAAGTTCTCTTTAGGGACAGGGTTCGAGGTTTGGGTTTAATTATTTTTCATCGGAACGATCATCTCAAAGTCGGGGATACTGACGTCAAACATTTTCTTACTATGGAGGTTTTCCATCTGGTAGGTTCCTTTCATCCGGCCCATCTCGGTGCGGAGATTGCACCCACTTACGTATTGATAGTTTTCGCCGGGTTGCAAGGTAGGCTGCACACCCACTACCCCTTCGCCTTCCACTTCCCGGTGACTGCCATTACTATCAAAGATGTACCAGTGACGACGGTGTAGTTTTACCGGGAAAGCATTATGATTTTCCAGTGAAATGCGATAAGCAAACATGAACTCCGACTGTAGCGGGTTGCTGTAGTCAGCCTGGTAGAATGTTTCAACACTCACTTTCACCCCTTCGGATATCATGCTGGTCATGGCGTAAAATTAAACAAATTACCACAGATACCATCGGGCTGTTTATTTAACGCCTAAATCACCTGACAGGGCTTAATTTTGCGGCACTAAACAAAATATTTTTTGATATGAAGATAGCTGTTGCAAAAGGTGATGGGATAGGCCCAGAAATTATGGACGCGGTGCTGAGGATCTTCGCGGCGAACAAGGTGCCCCTCGAGTATGAATTGGTGGATATGGGCAAATGGGTGTTTGACAAAGGTTTCAATAACGGTATGACCCCCGGAGCCAAACAAACCATTGAAGCACTTGGTTTACTTTTTAAGGGCCCTATGGAAACACCCAAGGGTACGGGTGTAAAAAGTATTAATGTGACCGCCCGCAAGACCTGGAATACGTTTGCCAATAAAAGAGATTTCCGGACACTTCATGGCGTGGATACTGTATTCAGCAAGGCTGGTATCCCGATCGATATCACTGTGGTTAGGGAGAATATTGAAGATACCTATGGTGGTATTGAACACATGCTGACCCATGATGTGGCTTTGAGCCGCCGCTTTATTACCAGACCCGGAAGTATGCAGGTGATCCGTTATGCGTTTGAAATGGCCAGGTTAAAAAAGACAAGACGCATTACCTGTGTGCACAAGGCCAATATCATGAAAATAACAGATGGTTTGTTCCTGGAGTGTTTCCAGGAAGTAGCTAAAGAATATCCAGAACTCAAATCCGATGATATCATCGTGGATGATCTCTGTATGAAATTAGTTACCCGACCCGATACGTTTGATGTGCTGGTGCTTACCAATTTACAGGGAGATATTGTATCTGACCTCTGCGCCGGCCTGGTTGGCGGACTTGGTTTTGCACCTTCTGCTAATATTGGTGATCATATCTCTATTTTTGAAGCGGTGCATGGCACCGCTCCGGATATTATGGGCAAAAACATTGCTAATCCTACAGCCTTGCTGCTAAGTGGGCTGGCTATGCTGCGGCATGTGGGACTTTCAGAAAATGCGGCAATCATAGAAAACGCCTTATTATATACATTGGAATCGGGTATCCATACCGGTGATTTTGGCGATAAGACAAAAGCTTCTGTAAATACTACACAATTTGCTGATGCTATTATCGGCAATTTTGGCAAGCAGCCCGAAGTAGGTCCCAGAGAGATTATTGCAAATAAGCCAGGGACTCCCGCTCCGTTAAAACTGGAAATAAATTCGATGATGGTTTCAAAGGAAGGAATAAATGAAACGATTGTGGGGGTTGACCTTTTTATTGAAAGCGACGAACAGCCGACCGTCATTGCTGAAAAATGCAAGCGGCATGCAGGTGTAAAATTTGATCTCCTCAGCATTAGCAACCGTGGCACACAGGTTTGGCCAACCGGCTCTGTTTATACCAACCTTGTGAATCAATATAATGTCCGTTTTGAACGAATGGACACTGAACCCCTGAATCAACAGGATATCATCGGTTTGTATGTCAGTATGAGTGGCAATTTCAAGATCTGCTCTTTTGAATTATTGAATATGTGGGGAGATAAAAAAGCATACTCGCTGGCGCAGGGACAATAAACCCCTGCCGCCGCCGCCGCGGAAGACGTAGTCCAACTATGATTCAAGTTGCATGGCTTTAATGGCAATGAGTTCTCTATTTTTTACCCAACAACATTACTACTATCTGCTTCGTTGCGTCGCACTCTTGTACCGCATTAGTTCTACTCAGCAAAATCGTAACTTGCTTTAAAGATGTTTGATGCCAAAAGAGACATTGGAGTATACAAATCATGAAATAACCGTTGTCTGGAAACCGAAAGTCTGTATTCATTCTACTATTTGCTGGAAGAGTCTGATCGAAGTATTCAATCCGAAAGAAAGACCCTGGATAAAATTGGAAAGCGCCACAACAGAGAGGATTATTGAACAGGTGCGTCAATGTCCCAGCGGAGCATTAAGCTATTATATGAATGCTGAAGAAATAAAAGATGCGGTGCCGGATAAAGTGGTGGCCGAATCAGCACATATTATGAAAGTGGAGATCACTCCTGATGGACCCTACCTTATCAAAAACGAATGTGTAATCAAACATAGCGATGGAAGGGAAGAAAGAAAGACAGGAACAGTGGCCTTGTGCAGGTGCGGGGGGTCTGCCAACAAGCCTTATTGTGATGGCAGTCATAAAAAGAAGGGGTTTAGAGGATGACGTAACCCCGGGCAACCAGCTCCTTATATTTTCTTTGATTGTTTATATCCATTCTTTACCAGCCATTGCAATACTTTTTCCCGCTGATCACCCTGCACGATTATCTCATTATTTTTTGCGGAACCACCGGTACCACAAAATGTTTTTATTTTTTTGCTCAGCTCCTCCAGGTCCCCTTCCTTACCGATAAAACCCTCAATAAGTGTGACCGCCTTTCCAGCCCTTTGTTTGGTGTCAAGTCTCAGTTTTAATTTTTGTTGGGCCGGTGGTAACGTTTCAGTGGCCGACTGCTCCTTTCTAAAAGAAAAATTGGGATCGGTACTATAAACAAATCCTCTCGTATCTGGTTTATTTTTCTTACTCATAATCTTATAATAGCACGCAGATTTTTATGATGGTGAAGATTTAGTATGATCGTGAAATGTTAATCTTAAAAATCATAATAATCAGTGTCCGGCTGTTAAGACCGCTTTCAAACTCAGGTCCAAACTTCTCGCCTGGTGTATCAATGCTCCCACACTCACAAAATCCACACCTGTCTTTGCATACGTTTGAATATTATCAAGGTTGATGCCACCGCTGGCTTCCGTTTCAAAAGTTTCACCGATCAATGCCACTGCTTCCGCAAGCTGTTCCGGTGTAAAATTATCCAGCATGATACGAAAGACTTTTCCCTTTCCCATGGCAATTACTCTCTTTACGTCATCAATGTTTCTGGTTTCCACTTCTATTTTCAGTCCAGGTTCTTTTACCTGTACATATTCATAAGCTCTCTGAATAGCTTTTTCAATTCCCCCACTGTAATCAATATGATTATCCTTCAGCATGATCATATCATACAACCCAAACCGATGATTGAATCCACCTCCGATACGGACAGCTTCTTTTTCCAGCAAACGAAAATTGGGTGTGGTCTTTCTCGTATCCAACAACCGGGTTTTATATCCTTTTAATTTCTCAGCATATAGATTGGTCAGTGTGGCTATTCCACTCATCCGTTGCATACAGTTCAGCACTAGTCTTTCACATTGCAAAATGGTATGAACAGAAGTTTCCACGATAAAAGCTTCCTCTCCATATAACATGGCTTCGCCATCTTTTTTAAAAGGTGTAAATACCGAAAGAGGCTCCTTCTGCGTGAATATTTGGTGGGCCACCTGCATACCTGCCAGTATACCCTCCTGTTTTATTCTCAAAACAGCTTTTCCCCTGGCCGTTGCATCAATGCTGGAGAGAGTAGAATGATCTCCAGTGCCGATATCTTCGCGTAAGGCTTCCCCGATGAGGTGATTCAGTTGTTCATCAAAATTCATAAGCACAAAAGTACTACTTCACCGCGAAGCGGCGGGCCACCCACGTTTATAAAAAAAAATCCGTCTCGTTTTGACCGGACGGAGCTTTTACTAATCTTTAATTTTGATGACTCAATTGATAAAGCGGATCTCTTTCACTACTTCTTTACCATTCTTCATCTTCATAAAAACATTGGTGCGGAAGTTACCGGCATTGGTTTGAAGGGTACCGATACAGAAATGTCCACCTGGCGAATCGCCTTTGTGTTTTAATTCAAAGCCTTTCACCCCATTTGTGGTAAAGAAATCTTTTACGATCAATTGAGCTTGTGCTTTGCTGTAATTGTCGCTTTTGTCAGGCAACGTCAGCTCTACATTTTCGTCAAAGAAGTTGGAAAGCTGGGAAGAATTGCCGGAACGCAATGCACCTATTACTTCATCCATTCCATTTTGAGCTGTAAAAGAAGACAGCATCAAAATTGAACCAAGTAGTAAAGTTGCGTACAGACGTTTCATAACAAAATAGATTTTCACAAAAGGTATTACTCTAAAAACATGCCATAGTAAAAATCGTTTCTTTTCCAATACTAAAGTACTACAAACCATGAGTTTTTCAACCTCCTGGCTGGCAATTAACCGATTTGAATGTAGTTTTACAGGGTACGGACGGGTATTGCCCCTTGAAAATGAATGTATTTGTGCAAAAAATATAATCTCTTGATAAAACATGTCGCAAAAAAAAGTCATTCTGCTCATTATGGACGGTTGGGGGCTAGGAAAAGTTGCGTCGGCTGATGCTATTCAACATGCAAATATTCCGTTTACAAGGTCTTTGTATGTTCGCTTTCCAAATGCAACCCTGATTACTTGCGGTGAAGCTGTTGGCCTGCCAGATGGTCAGATGGGGAACTCCGAAGTAGGGCACCTTAATTTAGGCGCCGGCCGGGTAGTTTACCAGGAATTTCAAAAAATCAATGTAGCGGTAAGAGATGGTGACTTTTACCGCAACGAGATACTGCTACAATCAATCCGATATGCCAAGAAAAATAAAAAACCACTTCACCTGCTGGGGCTGGTAAGTAATGGCGGGGTTCATTCACATATTAATCACCTTAAAGCCATTTTATCGCTGTGCGTGACGGAAGAATTTAACAATGTCTTTATCCATGCTTTTACTGATGGTCGCGACTGTGATCCAAAAAGCGGGCTGGGTTTTATCAAAGAATTACAACTCTTTTGCAATGAAACCACTGGCAAAATTGCCTCCGTCAGTGGCCGTTATTATGCCATGGACCGGGACAAACGTTGGGAAAGGATAAAACTGGCGTATGACGCATTGGTAAACGGAACAGGTGAAAAAGCACCCGATGCGATCGCTGCCGTGGAAAACTCCTATCTCAAACTGGTATCGGATGAATTTATCAAACCCACTGTTATCATTACTGAAGATTACTTAACCGGGTTAGGAGGCCAGCCTCTGGCAACCATCAAGGATGGCGATGTGGCACTCTGTTTCAATTTCAGAACCGACAGGTGCCGGGAAATAACCCAGGTATTAACGCAAACTGATTTTCCAGATTTTAATATGAAAAAATTGTCGCTGCACTACACCACGATGACAGAGTACGATCAAACCTACAAAGACGTGCATGTGCTATTTGACAATGATAATCTGAATAATACATTGGGCGAAGTTTTAGAAAAACATGGTGTACAACAAATACGCATAGCCGAAACAGAGAAATATCCTCATGTTACTTTTTTCTTTAGCGGGGGTCGTGAAATACCGTTTGAAGGAGAAAAAAGAATAATGATTTCCTCTCCGAAAGTGGCTACTTATGATTTGCAGCCAGAAATGAGTGCCTACGAACTGACTGATGCACTGATCCCTGAAATAAAAAACCAATCCGCCGGCTTTATATGCCTGAACTATGCGAACACCGATATGGTAGGTCACACCGGTGTCTGGCTTTCCGTTATTAAAGCAGCAGAAACGGTTGACACCTGTGTGGAGAGAGTTGTGACAGCTGCATTGGAAAATGATTATACTATTTTCCTTACAGCTGATCATGGCAATGCTGACTATATGATCAATGAAGATGGTTCACCCAATACCGCCCATACCCTGAATCCTGTTCCTTTTTTTATTATAGATAATAAATGGCAGGGAAGTATACAAGATGGAAAGCTGGCAGACATAGCTCCTACTATTCTTACGATGATGAATCTTCCGGTACCAAAGGAAATGACTGGCACTATCTTAATTAATAGGTTGTAATTTTAATAAAATCCATTTTTGTATATGATAAGAATGATCCTGAAAGTTCTGTTGGTTGCATTAATTGTCATCCAGTTCATCCATCCTAAAAAGAATAAAGCCACAGGACCTCAACCCAATCATATCGGCAACTCCTTTACCATCCCCACTGATGTAAAGACTATTTTAGCCAAAGCCTGCTACGACTGTCACAGCAATAATACCCGGTATCCCTGGTATGCTACTTTTCAACCGGTTCATTGGTGGTTGAATGATCATGTTAAGAATGGTAAAAAGAGTATGAATTATGATGAATACACCCATAAAAGCCTCCGCTATCAATATCATAAAATGGAAGAAACCGTTGAAATGGTAGAGGATGGATTCATGCCTTTAGATACTTACACCTGGATACACAAAGATGCCCGTCTCACCAGCGAGGAAAAGAATAAGATAATTGGCTGGGCCCAGGCTGTCATGGATTCCATGAAGGCCAAATACCCCATAGACAGCCTTATCCGGAAGAAATAGTGCTATATTTGTTTACGACTGATTTATGTGAGAAAGAACACAAAAAAGATAACCAGCTTTTTTCTACTACTGTTTGGGCTTGCCCCTTTGATCTATATTTTTGTCATCTCCGTAAAAAAACAAGAGATCCGGCTCCGGATGAAAGAAAAATTGGAGCAGCAGCATCTACAGACGATCCTTTTACCTGAGCATGAAGTTATCTGGATGGACAAACATGAGATCTGGGTCAATAACAGCATGTTTGATATACATACCAAAAAATTGGAACAAGGAATTTACACATTCACTGGTTTATATGATGAGGAGGAAACAGAACTCGTAGAATGGGAAAGGAATGCCGCAGCAAAAAATAAGGAACAAAATAAACAACTTGCCCAGTTTTTGAAAAGTCTGCCTGTTTTTTATACCCAGCCTTATGAGGAACCTTGCCCCACTCTTCAACCTGATTTCTTCATTTCATTCCCGTCTGGTATTCCTCTTAAACAGTTCAGGGAAATACCCACTCCTCCGCCCCGCGCCTGACTATGGTTTTTTGACGACCCAACAATTCTGTAATCACTAAATTCTTATGTATGAGAAAGATTGCATTGCTTTCGGCATTGCTTTATATTTCTTTTATTACCCGTGCCCAATCGGATACGTTAAAAACGTTGGGAGAAGTTGTATTATCGGCGAATAAGTGGGAACAAAAATTAAATGAGGTCCCTAATAAGATCATAAAAATAAACAAGATCGACATACTGAGCGGTAACCCGCAAACCTCCGCTGATCTATTAGGACAAAGCGGGCAGGTATTTATCCAAAAAAGCCAGTTGGGTGGCGGTAGCCCAATGATCCGTGGCTTTGCCACTAACAGAGTGTTGCTGGTTATGGATGGCGTTCGTATGAACAATGCTATTTACCGAAGCGGTAACCTGCAAAATGTGATCAGTGTTGATGCATTGAGTGTGGAAACTGCCGAAGTGATCTTCGGCCCGGGATCACTCGTATATGGCAGTGATGCTATTGGAGGGGTTATGGACTTTCATACATTGGAGGCGAAACTCGCCACCGATAACAAAATGCTGGTAAAAGGCAGTGTGTTGGCAAGATATTCAACTGCCAATAAAGAAAGAACCGGCCATATTGATCTGAGCCTCGGCTGGAAAAAATGGTCGTTACTTTCCAGCTTTTCTTACAATGATTTTGAAGATTTGAAAATGGGCAAGAATGGCGGGCAGGATAGTTATCTCCGTCCTGAATACGTAGAAAGAATATTAAACCAGGATAGTATCGTAAAGAATAGCGATCCCCGAATTCAGCGATTCAGTAGCTATGACCAATTGAATTTTTTACAAAAAGTGCGATTCAAACCAGGTCCAAAGTGGGATCTGCAATATAGTTTTATTTATTCCGGCACCGGTGCTCATCCCCGGTATGACCGGTTGATCCAATACCGCATGGGCGCCCTTCGATTTTCTGAATGGACCTATGATGATATGTTGTGGCGCATGCACACGCTTAACGTTCTTCACGCTAAAAAAACAAAGCTACATGACCAATTCAGGTTCATTGCAGCTTATCAATCTTATGAAGAAGCACGCATCGATCGCACAAGAGCTACCAACAACCGGAATAAGCAGGTAGAGCAGGTAGCTGCCATCAATGTAAACTTGGATGCGACCAAAACAATCGGGAAAGGTGAATTATTTTATGGTGCCGAGTATGTGTACAACAAAGTGGCATCATTCGGAGAAAGAACAAATATTGTTACGAATGTCGTCACGCCTATGGTGAGCCGGTATCCCGATGGCAGTACCTGGAGCACCACCGGCATTTATAGCAGTTACAAAGTAAATTTCGGTCCGAAAGTCACGCTAACTACAGGTCTTCGTTACAGCTACAATACGCTTGATGCTGCATTCGACACTACGTTTATTAAGTTTCCATACAAGGAAGCAGACTTAAGAGATGGTGCATTAACTGGAAATGCAGGCCTGGTTTATCGCCCGGTTGAAGGATGGCAACTAAATGGAAATATTTCTACCGGTTTTCGTATGCCGAATGTGGATGATATCGGTAAGTTGTACGAAAGCATACCTGGGAATATCACAGTTCCTAATCCTAAGCTCACACCTGAGTATGCATGGAACTTTGAAGTGGGGCTGGTTAAAAACAGCATCAACAAACTCAAAGTAGAATTAAATGGGTTTTATACCATCCTTGACAATGCTATCGCTCGCCGGCCCACTACCTTTAACGGGAAGGATAGTATTATTGTCGATGGTGTTAAAAGTCGGGTAGAGGCATTGCAAAATGTAGCGAGAGCCACCGTATCCGGTTTCCAGTTAAGCGCAGAATATTTCTTCGCGAAGGGATTGTCAATACAAACACATGTAAACTTGATAGCTGGCAAGGAAACCGACGATGTAAAAAATGAGCAGGTTCCTCTTCGTCATGCCCCTCCTTTTTACGGAAGTACTTTGATACGCTATCGTGTCAAAAAAATATTTGTGGAAGCATCTGCTTTTTATAATGGTAAAATAGAGAATGCGGACCTGTCTCCTTCCGAGCAGGCTAAAACAGATATATATGCAAAAGACGTCAATGGGAAACCGTATTCACCGGGTTGGTACACATTAAATTTGAAAGCTTCTTACCAAATAGTAAAAAATTGGGGAATAACAGCTGGTTGGGAAAATATAACCAATCAACGTTATCGTACTTATTCATCCGGTATAGTGGCTGCGGGATCTAATTTATTTATAGCATTAAGAGCATCATTCTAAAAATAATGCCTTGAGACGCAACAAGCCATTATTATTCATTCATTTCATTTTATGACAAACACAAAAGCCCAGGCAAAACGAATTCGCTGGTTCCGTTGGTTCCACAGGAAGATTGCCATCTTTCTTTTTGTATTCTTCCTGGTATTATCCATTACGGGTGTATTGCTGGGTATTAAAAAACAGAGTGGCTTATTGGCACCCACTCAAAAAGGGGCGTCGAACGACCTTTCCACCTGGTTATCCCTTGATAGCCTTCATAAGAATGCCATTCATTTTCTCCATGATTCTGTTTCCGCCAATCTTTCTGCCGAATTAGACCGGATTGATGTACGACCCGATAAGGGGATCGTAAAATTTACTTTTAAAGACCATTTCAAAGGCTTGCAACTCGACGGAACTACCGGCCGGCTACTTTTCGTCGAAACCCGGAAAAGCGATTTTATTGAAAAAATACACGATGGTTCAATACTGGATAAGGTGTTTGGAACCAATGGCGACCAGGCCAAATTGAGTTATACGATCATCATGGGTTTGAGCCTTTTCATGCTGGTTGTATCGGGTCTGTGGTTATGGTATGGACCTAAGCGGCTACGCAAGAAAAGACGGGAAATGCATAGATGAATGCTGTCACAAAAAAAACAGGCGATTTTTGACGGCATATTTTACATTTCTGTGCAGCATTCGTACGAAAAAAATGTCTAAATTACAGGCAGCCAACGTACATTATGACCGAGGAAGCCATATTAAAAGGATGTTTGAATAATGATACTACCGCCCAACGGGAGCTGTACAACCGGTACAGCCCTAAAATGCTGGCTGTGTGTTATCGTTTTGCTCACAACCGGGAAGATGCTGAGGATATGCTTCAGGAAGGTTTTATTAAGGTCTTTTTACAGATTCACACTTTTGAGAACAGGGGTGCTTTTGAAGGATGGATAAGAAGGATTATAGTTCATACCTGCATCAATATTTTGAAAAAGAATAAGAAATTCAATGAAAGTGTGGACATCATTCATGCCACCGGCGTACAGGTTAGAGAAGACAGTGTACCCGCTATCATACAGGCCAAACAAGTGGTAGAATGTATAAGACTCTTGCCAATTGGATACAGGACAGTACTTAACCTCTACGCGGTAGAAGGTTATAGTCACCGGGAGATATCCAATATACTTGACATAGAAGAAAGCACCAGCCGCAGCCAGTATACGAGGGCTAAGGCGATGCTCGAAGATATTTTGATCAGGAAACGAATATTACAAAAACCAAAACAACAGACGGACTGGTTGGCTGCGGTAGGTCAGCGATAAGTTTAACCGTATCCTAAATTGACGACTGGTTATGGAGAACAGATTTAACAATAGAGATTTTGAGCAGTTTGTAAAACAAAATGCTGACCAATACCGGATGTTCCCATCCGATAAAGTGTGGAAAGGGATTCATAATACCCTCCATGTACGCAGGCGTTGGTATGGGATCGGCCTTACCTTATTATTATTGACCACTGGTGCGGTTACCTGGGTAATGCTCAGTCTCCCCGGGAAAAACCGACAGGTAGTTAGCACGATGCCTAAAGTAGCGCTGCAACAACCAGTAGCTGAGAAGAAACAAAATGCTGATGTCATCATTGTTCCCGCTAAAGTTGCTAATAACAAAGCTTCCTTTATTACTTCTACCGACAACTTTCGGGAGAACCTTTACATAGACAATACACCGGTTGAACAGCCAAGCAGTAATGAGGCGGTTAATACGATCAGTGAACCACCGGTCATTGTTTACCTTAACCCAATCCCAGTTATCAAAGTCGAACCAGTACGCCTGCCAGAGTCAATTGTAAAAACCACTCCCCCGGCCAGGCAGATCAATTATAACCAAGCAGTAATGGTTCCTGCTATGCCTGTTGAGGAAAGCATAGCACAACCCTCTTCTATCGCGGATAATACAGACATCATAGAAACTGCAGCATTTATCAATGACGATAAAATGGCCGATAAGAAGGATAGTTACCCGTTAAGTATTGAAAGCGTAATTAATTCCTATCAGAGGATTGGTAAAAAGAAAAATATTTCTGTCGAGGCTTATTTTACCCCTACCATTAGCTATCGAGCGTTACGTGAAAATAAAGTATTCATAAATACTGCCCGTAATGCCAGCAATGGTACTGCCAATGCCACTTATTCTACTGATGTTAATAGTGTGGTTACCCATAAGCCCGATGTGGGGCTGCAGCTTGGATTCTCGGGTGGATACCCCTTAACAAGGGACCTTAAACTAATTGGCGGCCTCCAATTTAATGTGAGCAAATATAATATCAGGGCCTATACCCATCCGAGTGAGGTCACTACCATTGCCCTAAGTACAGCTGCCGGAGGTACCAATACTTTTTCTACAATGACCACCTACCGTAATGCCGGAGGTTATAAAGCCAATTGGCTCCACAATCTTTATTTTTCTCTCTCGGCACCAATCGGTCTTGAACTTAAATTAGCGGGTAAAGCTAAGTCTTACTTTGGTGTTAGCGGTACTGTTCAACCGACTTATGTTTTGAGCAACAGGGCTTACCTGATCTCCACTGATTATAAAAACTATGCGGAAGTGCCATCTTTAACCCGTAAGTGGAATGTTAACTCAAGCTTTGAATTGTTTGCAGGCTATTCTACCGGTAAACTTAATTGGAGAATTGGGCCGCAAGTGAGTTACCAGACTATGTCTAGTTTTCAAAATAAATATCCAGTTAAGGAACATTTGTTTGATTTTGGTTTGAAAATGGGTGTTATGCTTAAGTAAATTAGCACCGATACTAACTGCTCACTGCTTACAATATCCCGTCCTGAACCTGGACGGGATTTTTGTTTTAGTACAATCCCCAAAACAGTTTTGCGTTATTTTTGCACCATGAAAAACTACTGGTTGTTATTATTGCTGACCGTTATTTCAATAGCACCTGCCTGCAATCAAAAACAACCCTCCGGAAACAAAGCGGGAGAAAAAGATCAGGCTAGTTTCATTTCCGTTATCTCCCTGGTGAGGGGACAAGTAGCCCATGTTGATACTTCATTGTACTCAATCATGAAGGTTGTGTATACTGATAGTCTTCATAGCGATACTACTTATATACCAAGGGAAAAGTTTGCAACCGCAGCCCAGGATTTCCTGGATATCCCCGACCTGTCCGATATAAAAGTTGCCAAAAGATACAAACAAGAGCCCCCCATCTATGATGAGATGATGAACCGTGTTATAATTTCCTACCTACCCGTAGACCCTGAAAAAGAAGAAGTGAAAAAACAGGAACTGCTGGCCACGCCGGTTCCAGGAGCGGAGACCCAGGTGAATAATATTATCATCACCAGGGTAATCAGTAATAAAGATAGTTTCCTGGAAAAAAAAATGTTGTGGAAGATGAATAAAAGTTTCCAGGTAGTGACCACCAGCCAGAAACCTGGTAAGCCAGAAATAACAACAACCACCAAAGTAAGCTGGAATGAGAATCCTGAACAATGACCGCAGCAGAGTTTCAACATATTGCCGATACGATTCCCAAACAGCCGGGTATCTATAAGTACTTCGACAACAGCAATGAATTATTGTATGTTGGAAAAGCTAAACATCTCCGCAAAAGAGTCAGTTCTTATTTTACAAAAACATTTACCAGCTACAAAACCCATGAGTTAGTCAAGCGGATTGGGAAGATTGAATTCACTATTGTTAATTCTGAACAGGATGCTTTTTTGCTGGAGAATACGTTGATTAAACAGTTCCAGCCACGGTTCAATATCAACCTTAAGGATGACAAGAGCTATCCTTTCATCGTCATTAAAAATGAGCCTTTTCCCAGGGTATTTCTGACCCGGAAAAAGATCAATGATGGATCAGAATACCTCGGCCCCTACACATCTGTGAAAAAAGTCAGGGAGTTGATGGAATTTATCAAACAAACCATTCAGCTCCGGAACTGCTCTTTAAATCTGACAGCAAATAATATCAAAAAAGGGAAGTTTAAGGTTTGCCTTGAGTATCACCTGGGCAATTGTAAGGGTCCCTGTGAAGGGCTGCAAACGAAGGAGGATTATAAGGAAAATCTTAGCCATCTCAAAAATCTTTTACGAGGCAACCTGGCTCCCGTTATCAGGCACTTTAAAGAGGAGATGAAGTCACATGCCACCGGACTTGCTTTTGAAAAAGCGGGCCTTGTAAAAAAGAAAATTGATTTTCTTGAAAAATACCAATCCCGGTCAGTAGTTGCCAACATAAGGGCCGGTGACATGGATGTATTTGCTATCCACCAGCTGGCGGATAAGAATATGGCCTTTGTCAATTACCTGATGGTACGGAACGGCGCTATTATCCAGACACAAACTAATAGAGTGGAAACTCACCTGGATGAATCCACCGAAGAAATACTCAGTTTCTCGGTCGCCATGCTAAGAACCACTTTCAATAGTGATGCCACCGAGATCGTTGTTCCCTTTATGATCGACTACCCGCAAGATGAGGTAAAAGTGACGGTACCGAAAGGGGGTGACCGGAAGAAATTGCTGGACTTATCAGAAAAAAATGTGTTGTATTTTATTGAAGAAATCAATAGTAAGGAGCGTCTTCAACTTCATGTGAAAAATTCTGATAAACTAAAATTGTTGGAACAGCTTCAGCAAGATCTGCAATTGCAGGAATTGCCTGTTCATATTGAATGTTTTGATAATTCGAATTTCCAGGGTAGCTATCCTGTATCTGCCATGGTATGCTTTAAAGATGGCGTACCGAGCAAAAAAGATTACCGGCATTTTAATGTAAAAACGGTAGAAGGCATCAATGATTTTGCTACGATGAAAGAAGCGGTCTACCGGCGCTATAAAAGGTTGAGAGAAGAAGAACAGCCCTTTCCGCAGCTGGTGATCATTGATGGGGGGAAAGGGCAATTGAGCGCTGCTCTTGAAGCGGCACAGGAACTTGGCATTGACGGGGAATTTACGTTGGTGGGATTGGCAAAGAATGAAGAAGAAGTATTTTTTTCCGGGGACTCCGCCTCTCTGAAACTTCCTTACAACAGTGCCAGTTTAAAGTTTATCCGGCGCATCCGTGATGAAGTCCACCGGTTTGGGATCAATTTTCATCGTCAGAAAAGAAGCAAGGGTACTTTCAAAAATGAGCTGGAAGAAATTCCGGGAATTGGCAATGCCACTGCCGATATCCTGCTAAAGGAATTTAGATCAGTAAAAAATATACGGGAGATCATCCGGGAGGGTAAGGGTGAGCTGGAGATCGGGAAAATAATTGGTGTGGCAAAAGCCAGGGTCATGGTTAAATACTTTGCCTCAGCCCCATAAGATGATTCTTGGAATAGGTATTTAGTTAGCCTTCGTTATTCGTGTAAAATTGAAGCAAGATAGGGGATTGCAAAGCAATTGCTTTTTCTAAAATAAGCCGGTTGAGATGGGGTAGGAAAAAAAATTGGGGCCGGAATAGAGATTCAGCCCCGTTTTTAAAATCCAATATCCTATGAAAAACCGAAACGAAAATACAGCTTAAATCTGATTTTCCTAAGGAACTCACTATTTTTTGAACTTTTTTTTAGATGATATTGATCATGCCGGAATAAAAAAACCCGTCTCGTTGGTAACAAGACGGGTTTTCTTAAGGTTATTTTGCAAACGATTTGTTTCGTATTAATAGGACCACAGATCCTGTTCGAAATTGAAGATCTTTTCTTTAATATTATCACCTTCCAGCAAGGCAAGGATTGGGTCTTTGATATATTGTCGTATCATCTTATTAGAAGCATTATCCATTGTTGATTTCAAAATGTAACTGCTAAACATCCGGCTTTCAAACAGCTCTTCCCAAGTCATGCGGCTTTGACCCATGTTTTTAGGGTTATAGACCTCATATTTGGCTAAGGTAGCTCTCAGATCAGGATAATAAATCCAAAACATAACTACAGAACCTCTCTCTCTTCCGGTTTGTTCATCATATCTTGTCAATAGAGGTGCTATACCAAGAATGCGGCAGAACATTTTACTTGATTCCCGGTCAAATACCCATTCCTCTTTTAAACGCAACTTTACTATACTATTGGGATCAAAGGATTTTAGCGTAACCACCCTGGCAGTAATTTTAGATGGATCATTAATATCAACCCGGTCGGCAGTATCATAACCACCCGCCGTTTGCAGGTTGATCTCATCTAAAGAGATCGGTGTATGAAATCTGTCGTCGGTAAAGGCGGTGACTTCTCCTTTTTTAACTGCCCTCATCATGATATCAAAGAATAACTGGCTACCGTTATCTTCCTGAGCCATGTAGCGGAATGTTTGGTTCATTTTTTCTCTCAGATCCAATTCCCGCCATACTTTCTCTGCGTATAACGCATCATCCCAGCGAAGGTGCTCATAGGGAAGTGGCGTACGGGTAGTTAGGCTGCCTTTATCAAAGGCATTGTCGGGACGTAGTGATGCCCGTGCGACATTTGAACCGGAGCCTGCTGTGTCATAGGTGATCGGAATATTTACATTAGGATTATACGTAGGTATAGCCGTATTATTATTTTGCTGCTGCTGGTTAGGCCGGGTAGTATCGGCCGTTGTCGGAGTGGTGGTTCTTCTGCGGGGTGTTCGCTGCGCATCAGCATCTGCCCAAATTAGCGACAACACCACAAAACCCAATCCTGCTTTTAAAAAATTTGTTTTCATATACAAACTATTTATTTAATATAATACACCAACGACGCTACTTTCTTATTCTGACCGTCTTCTCCCTGCACCCTGATATTATCAATATAAACGGTCTTACCAGCTTTTACATGATCCCTGATGATCTGAGCAGCTTTCGCATTAAATGCATTTCCCTGTACCTGGGCTTCTGCAATATCACCCTCATCGGTATCCGTGCTTAGCGTAAACTGGGTAACCGTGTATTTCAAATCAAACGGAAAATCCTTTATCCAGGCAGCCACACCACCTTGTGCCCTGAAAGTCCCTGCTGCAATATTTTCACCACTGATCGCACCACCTATTGTCGCCTGCGCACCCGGTATCTGCCGAACTCTGAATTTCATAGCACCCATTGTTCTGCCATCAACCGTCACATTGATAATGCAATCGTCGGATTGTTGTGTAACCCTGGCGACCCATTTACCACCCCCCACTCTGCTTATGGATCCGCCACCTCCTGATATCGTTGCATTTACTTTATCATCTCCACCGCCGCTGGCTGCAATCGTAACAGGGTTGTCAACTCCTATATAAAGAACATTCATTTTATCAAGAGCTATCGAGGCGTTGGCCGATCCCACCGTATACTGAACGGTATAATTAGTAACCTCTTCTTTGCCGGTGGTCTGGTTAAAATACCTGATACTAACCGGTACAGAATGAGGTCCCATTGCGCCTGCGGCCATCGTATGCCTGGCAAAACCAGAGTCTGTAAGTGGTACCGAGGCGCCACCAATTGAAACCGAAGGCCTTGACGATTTACTAAACGCTCCAACACCTGCTTTTATTTCAAGATTTTGACCAGGCATCAAATAAGTTGAGTTTTGGCCAACAATAGCGGCATAAGCGTCAAAAATAACCTTCACCTCTCCCACTTTGGAGTGGAGATAGGCAACCACTTTATTTTCAGCAGTCTTAATATCATTCTGGAACTTACTTAAAATAGTCAGTCCGGCTACTGTGGGCACCATGTGAAAATAAGCCAGGTCCCATTCCTTAACTTTCTTGTCCCTCCCTGGAGGGTTGGAAAGATCAATAAACGGGTCTTTGAAAGCGCTGTCAATCTCCCGGTCTATTGCCTTTATATCATTTGAGTATTTCAATAGTAAGGCATTTAGCTTCTTGCCTTCGCCATCCTTTACCATCAATTTGGTAACTATGTCCAGATTATCTTCTTTATACGGTTGTAAAGGATCTGTTAAGCTTCCGCCTGCAAGGGTATAAATTTTATTTTTTAAATCCTGTATATATGCGTTGAGCGTGGAAGAAGTAGCAACAACTTGCTGCGCTTTGGGATACCAGAGCATGGCCCTGTCTCTTGTTTCTGCTTCTTTTGTTTTCTCTTCCAGCGATGCCATGATCGTTTCGGTAGACTTATTAACGGTCACATTGGTATTCTCTAAGCTTCTGTTTACGGTTTTAAATGCATTGAGGATCTCTGATGATACGTTTAATGCCAACAGGGCTGTCAGCACCAAGTACATTATATTGATCATCTTCTGCCGCGGTTCTTTAGGTAAAGACATGAAGATTTAAAGTTTATAATTTAGAATAGTGGCTTTCGAAAAACACGAAATACTTATTTACTTGTCAAACATATTATTAGTTACGGCCCTGCATAGCTGTCAGCATATTACCATAAATATTATTCAGCCTGCCCAGGTTGGTTGCCAGTTCGCCGATCTGACCCTGAACTTTCTTCGCATCTTCAGCACTGTTTAGCATGGAAGCAGAAGTTTCAGAAAGCTTACCATAGAACGCATTCAGCGCTTTCAGGTGGTTGTTGCTTTCCTGCAACTCCAGTTCATAAATGGTATTCAATGACGAAAGGTTTTTAGTCAGCACCTGGATCTGGTCATGGAAAAGTTTGGCTCCTTCAGTAGCTGTATTGAAAGCACCTACGGAAGTAGCCGCGGTGATATAAGCATCTTTGACTTTGTCCAGGTGACCGGTTACTTCCCTTGTTTTTGCCGCGTATTCTTTATTGGCAGAGATAGTGTCTGTTATGCCAGACATGCCACCTACTGTTGTATTCAATTGCTTAAAACCTTCACCCAGGCGTTTCATGGTATCAGGAGTAATGTCAGATTCCAACAGCATTTTATCCATAGCACTAAAGGAAGCCCTTGTTTGGGCACCCGCCACAGAAAACTGTTCTTCATCATGAGAGGCATCCTTAATAGGCGGATATACAGCATATAGAATACCATAGGTAATAAATATTATTGTCTCTGTGGTAAGACCTATCCACAGCCACATATCAGCATCCGGCTGGTGAGTGATTTTCCGAAGGGCACCCCAGATTACTAATGCTGCACCAAAAGAAACACCTACGTCAACCCATTTACTTACTTTGGAAGGAATCTTTGCTGCCATAATTCGATTTTTTTAAAGTGGTTTTAACTAGATAATAATTAATAAGAAAGAATGAGAGGACAGGTATGTTTTACTGCCCTCTCAAAAAAAATTTATGAAACAAAATAAGTGAGTGTCATTACTTTTTACGACTGCCTTTACCTTTCGTGGGTGCTGCGGGTAAATCAATTACACAACGAAAACCGATGTAAGATTTGGTGGAATCCTGGTATTCATATGTACTAGTACCAGTTTGCAGATAATAGCCGACATCTTTCCAGCTGCCACCACGAATGATTTTACGTTTCATCAGAGGAGGATCATCATCTTTTGCGTTCCAGCGAACATCCGGGTTCATATCATGCTGAAAATTATTACGTCCCTCATAATAAATAGAAGAAGTCCACTCAGCCACATTACCACTCATGCAATATAAACCATAATCATTCGGCCAGTAAGCATCGGCCCGAACAGTATAGAAACCACCATCTTCAGGATAGTTACCGCGGCCGGGTTTAAAATTGGCCATCAAACATCCTTTTTTATTCCGGAGATAATAATTTCCCCAGGGGAACATAGACTGGGAACGACCACCACGAGCTGCATACTCCCATTGTGCTTCTGTTGGAAGGCGGAAATCTGATTCCTGTGCTCTTTTTTTGCTATCGAGCCAGGCATTCAGATAATGTGTCCTCCACTCGCAAAATGCCGTAGCCTGTTTCCAGCTTACTCCTACAACCGGGTAGTTACCGAAAGCCGGGTGTGAAAAATATCTTTTTGTCATTGGCTCGTTATAGGAATAAGCAAAGTCACGAATCCAGGCCAATGTATCGGGAGCAATGGGAACGTCTTTCTTAATAATAAATCTGGAACGGGGTTTTCCAGCATTTTCTCTTTTTGCAGATTCTTTCAGGTCGAATACTTCAGAATGATAGATCAACTTCGAAGCATCTATTTCTTTTTTACCATTGATCCTGTCTTCTGGAGTAAGGATCAAATCCGTATTTCCAAGCTGTTCTACTGATTTTGGATCACTCCATTTGAAAGTTCTCATTTTCACCTGGTCCACATATTCTATTCCGTCAGCACCGGCTTTTACATATCCAAGTTTCCGGGCAGCGACCGAGTCACGAACCCATATTACAAACTGGCGATACTCATTGTTGGTGATTTCAGTGGCATCCATCCAGAAACCGTTGATTGATACAGTACGGTTACGGGCACTGAATGCATATGCAGGATCCTCATCACTGGGGCCCATATGAAATGTTCCCTGTGGCACATACACCATGCCAGGAGGTCTGGGAAGGGTGTACTTGCTCCCGGGGGCAATACCATGCAGCTGCCCATCATTTGTCAGGCCGCCGCTCTTGCCTTTATTCTTTTTTCCCAGGATTCCACAGCTGGCCAGCAGCACCATGCTGACGACTGAAAGAAGGGTGTAGTAAAGGTTTCTCATTGTCATACACTTAAGGGTATTGGGCAAATATAATGTTTTGAATTGTTCCTTGCCACAAGGTTAAGATTTATTTTTTTGGAATCAAAGCCTATTGTGCAAGGGGTAAAAGTTCAAACGGAGGTCGGGTCTGTTTTATTGTATTAACCTTAAAATTAATTGCCGTTTTTTGGCTCTGTTTATCAGTGACATAAGCTCTTTTACTGAAAAAACGGGTTGCTGGCAGGTGTAATTACGGCATAGATAAATGACGGAAACACTCCCGACCGGTTTTTCAGCCAATAACGGGAAGGCCTCATTGCTTTCTTTGGAAACCATCAAAACCCGGTGAGGAATATATTGCCGGAGCAGTTCGGAATGTAGATCCGCGACATTCGGTCCCACCAGTGCAATTTCGTTGGTCCCGGCGATCATTTCGATAAGCAGGCAGGCCCAGTTGCCAAATGAAGTGGGATAACGGGTGACCGCTTTTCCCAAGGAAGTGATCATGGCGACAGCTCTTTGCCCCCACCCGGCCGTCACCGGATCTTTTTGATCAAGCAAAATGGAAAGATGGTACAGGTTGTATGCCATTATGGAATTACCTGACGGCACCGCCCCATCATACACTTCTTTTTTGCGAACGATCACATCTGTTTGTCCTGATGACGTATAAAAAAAGAAACCGGTTTCATCTTCACTGAAATTTTCAATAACATACGCAGTAATTGATTTTGCTTTTGTGAGCCATTTGGTGTCGCCTGTTATTTCCTGCAAGTGGATCAATGCCTGGATAAGAAACGCATAATCATCTAAAAAAGCAGGGTACTTCGCCTTATCATTTTTCCACGTGTGATGAAATTCATTTTCTGCTCTTCCCTTTAATCCCGCTAAAAGAAATTGCATATTGTCAATGGCCAGCTGCCGGTATACTTTATTCCCGGTTGCCCCGAAAGCCTTGCTGCAAGCAGTGTTCATCAATGCATTCCATCCAAGAATAATCTTATCATCCAGTAACGGCCGGACCCTTTTGTTTCGTTGTTTTAGCAGCAGCTGTTTTCCTTTGTCTAATATTTTTTCTAACGTTTCAACTGATAAGTTTTTCTGTGCGGCAAAATTTTCGATCGTTTTTTTTACCCGCAGGATATTGGTATGTTCCCAATTGCCATTTTCTGTTACATCATAATATTCGCAAAATATCGCAGCGTCTTTCTCCAATATTGCTATTATTTCTTCCTGGCTCCATACATAAAATTTTCCTTCCTCCCCTTCGCTGTCTGCATCCAATGCTGCATAAAAACCGCCGGTTGAAGCATGTAACAATTCTCTTTGTATAAATTCCATGGTTTCTTCAATCACTTCTTTGTACCGTTCTCTTCCGGTAAACTGGTAGGCTTCACTTAAAACTGACACAAGCAGTGCATTGTCATACAGCATTTTTTCAAAATGAGGGGCCAGCCATTCTGTGTCTGTTGAGTACCGGGCAAAGCCGCCCCCGATTTGATCATAAATACCACCTTCGATCATTTTATCAAGCGAAAGAAGGGCCTGTTGTAAGCTATACGTCACCCCTAGGGTAGGGTCCGTTTGCGACTGTGTGATATCGTAACAGAAATTGAATGGAGAGTGTCTGTGGGAATTTAGGAGCTTTTCCAAAACCGCCCCATTCTTTATCGGCCATTTTCATCAGGTTATCATAGATCTCTCCTGGTTTGCCGGCAGTGAATATTTTTTCCTCCGCCATTTTTTCTACTCCGAAGGAATTCGATTGCAACAGGTGTGTTGTTAGGTTGTCGGCCTGGGCATCTATTTCATGCCGTCTTTCCGCAAAAGCCTGTATGACGCCCTGCAAGGTTTCGGTCCAGGAAGGACGGTTAAAAGCCCGTTGTGGTGGGAAATAAGTGCCTCCATAAAAAGGTTTTGCATCAGGTGTCAGAAATACATTTAACGGCCAGCCACCGCTGCCAGTCATTGCCTGAACAGCATCCATATAAATATGATCGAGGTCGGGTCTTTCTTCCCGGTCGATTTTAATATTGATGAAGTTTTCATTCATAATTTTCGCCGTCGACTCGTCTTCAAAACTTTCCCTTTCCATTACATGGCACCAATGACAGGCCGAATAGCCTATGCTAACCAGGATAGCTTTATTTTCCTCCCTGGCTTTTGCCAGTGCTTTATCACTCCAGGGATACCAATTTACAGGGTTATGGGCATGCTGCAGCAAGTAAGGACTTGTTTCATGAATGAGTTGATTGGTATGTTGTTTTTTCATATTTGTTTTCCCAACTGGTCATTTATTCCTGTCAACTACGGTTACTGGGGATTATTGTTTTAACAAAGTTCACTGAAAAAAGTCTGGTGAAAAAAGAAAAGGACACCGTTATAGTGTCCTTTTTCCAATCCTATCCTGTCAATTACTTTTTCTTCATAGTTGTTGCGAGGAAATGTTCCAGTGCCGCCACCATACTGGGCATCTGGGGTTGCGGAGCTTTTATTTCCAGGACCAATCCCGCCTCTTCGATAGCTTTGGAAGTGTTGTTGCCAAATGCACCAATCACCGTTCCGTTTTGTTTGAATTTGGGAACATTATCGAACAGGCTTTTTACTCCGCTGGGAGTAAAAAAACAAATAACGTCGTATTCCGTCGTTGTCAGGATCTCTTTTACATCGCTACTCACACTTCGGTACATAAAGGCAAGTATAAACTCACAGCTATTGGCTTTTAGCCAATTCACTATTTCATTATCCTGCTGATTTTCTGAACAGACATAGAGGAATTTTTCATTGCTCTTATGTTTATTGATGACATCAAACATACTCTTGTTAGTGCCATCGGTGCCATAAAAAACTTTGCGTTTTCTGTAAAGTATGAATTTCTGGAGGTAAAGCGCCACCGCTTCAGTAATGCAGAAATACTTGGTATCCTGGGAAACACTCACTTTTATTTCTTCGCAGGTGCGAAAGAAATGGTCAATGGCATTTCGGCTGGTGAAGATCACTCCGGTGTAGTTCTGAATCTCGATCTTTTGCTTTCGGAAATCCCTTGCAGGTATGCCTTCCAGCCGGATAAACGGGTGGAAGTCAAGGTCCAGATTGTACTTCCTGGATAGCTCAAAGTACGGTGACTTCTCACTTTCAGGTCTCGGCTGGGTAATTAGGACTTTCTGTATCGCTTTGGCCTGAACGTCGGCCTTATAAACCCCATTTTTACTCATGTTCGGTTCGGCTAAAGTTGGCGGCAAAGTTAAGCAGTTATCCCGAAAAATAACAACAAACCCTTGTATACCAGTAAAAGAGGGGCGATTTCAAAGGCGCAGAGATATAAAAAGAAGTGAAATGGGTTGACCTTGACCTGATTACGGATAGCTCCATAAGTTAAAATAAACCGGTAGGCTAACAAACCCGCGATAAGGCACCAGGATAAACTAAGGCTTACGGAATAAACATCTCCCAGGGTAAAAGCCAATAAAACCAGGAAAGGTAGGAGGAGGATACCAATCATTTTATTGACTATAAAAACGATAAAAATATAAGAATCCGCAGCTTCCCCCATATTGAACAGCCAACCTGAAACTTTGAGCCCTATAAATTTGACAAAATAGGCTGCCGACAAACCGATACAACAATAGAGAAATAGTAACCAGAAATTATTGACCGGGTTTAGTTTAAAATGTTGGACTAAAAACGTGATATACAAACCCCCTGTAATAATAAAAAACACATTCAGCAGTAAGGAAGGCAGCGGGGTCTGCATCAGCTGTTCTCTTAATTGCCGTTGTTTCAATGTTGTCCGGAAAAAAAGACGGAACAGGTCATTGAAATATTTCTGAAATACTGTCCGTAGAAAACCAAATACGATCAATAAAAAGGTGAGCAGGTAAAACAAGAGCTCCTTCCCGGTAACCCGACGTATATCTGATGATGGTGCAATCTCAGGTTTAGAGTTAAACCCGAAATATAGGTGATGCCTGAGTATCTCTGCCGTAAACTGAGGAGAAGAAAAAGGAATTCCCTGGGGCATGGTCCAGCCTGAATCCTGTGCTGGTCGTTTCGAGAATTGAGGATTGGTTGAAGCACCAACAATTGCTTGCGCAGAAATAGTTTCCGCAAAAACCAGCGCATAGAATATTAGTAGAAAAACCCGGTTCACAGTATTATATAATGGCAAAAGTATTGAAACCACACCTAATCTATTCTAAAGGATAGCATCCATCTACGGCCATTCTTTTCTTGCGATCTAATTACTGTCATAGATCTGGGATTGCTAAAAGTAATTGACAAATCCGAAATGAATTTTGGATTGCCGGAGGTTGAATTCTGTATCATTTCTTTTTCCGATGGCCCAGGCTAGATTGAAAATACCGGCCTTCGTTTCAAAAGCAAGACCCAACCCTGTTCCGAAATAAGTATAGTTTAATTTTTTTCGCTGACTATTATTCTGTCCCCAACCTCCATCGGCCAAAACATAAAAAAATGAATTTTGACCCACTATATAAAGTAACCTGTATTCTATTGTGCCAATAGCAAACTGGGATAAATACTGACTTTCTTCATCAAACCCCCGCAGCAACCGGTACCCTCCAATCTGGAAAAGTTCATTCCGAAAAATATTACCGCTTTGAAATATCCCTGTTTGCAGGGCCGTTTTTAGTGTACTTTGTTTACCAAGTGGAAAATACTTTTCTACCATGGCCCTTACCCGGAACTGGTACGTTTTCAATTTCACCGTATCATACAATCGATCGAAATCAAACGCCGGATCATTGAGATCTTTCAAATCAACTATTTCGTTATTTTTTTTCAGTTTTTTAGTCCCGACTGACGTGATGATCCGAAGTTCACTTCCTTTTTTGGGGTTGAGCCGGTAATCTGTATTGTTAAACTCATAGTCCAGGCCGATACTGACTGCATTCACATCTACCACATCCGGGAGTCGGCGGCTTTGTATGACCAACGGACTGTTGACACCACCCTGGTTGACGATGGTTTGAATTTTTTGTATGAAAATCTTGCCTGACTGGTTGCTACTTAAAATATACTGTGCCCCCAGTTGAATGTTGACATTCACAAAAGAGCTGTCTTTCCGGAAAATATCAAATAAAAAATCCAATCCCAGCGCGGATTTGAAAAGATACGGATATTGAAAAATAAGATTGAGCCGCTGTGACTTTACCTGCAATGCTTCGAAATTGAAGCCGATCGTTTCGCCGGCGCCTAATACATTTTTTAGATGAAGATTTCCTTCTCCGGTTAGTAATAGCTTTTTTGAAACTAACTGGTTATTATTAGGCAGCACACCTATCAGGATATTTACCTGGCTGCTTTTCTTTTGTTTCAGGTACATATTCAGGACCGACCCCGTACCCAGCATCGTAAGGTCAGCCGGTTTTTCTTCTTCCACATAAGTCAGCTCCCTTATTTTCTTCTGGATCGATAATAATTTCTCTTTATGATAAGGACTCCCATTTAAAATATCCAGGTACTGCTGGAGGTACCTATTGGAAATTCGGGCATTTCCGTATACTCGAATACTGTCAATTCTATAGAGGGGGCCTTTCGTAACGTTTAGCTGGGCAGAAACTTTACCTTCCACAATTTGCAAGCTATCCAAATAAACCCTCGCAAAGGGATAACCGCTATTTTCCAAATGATGCAAGATCGCTTCCTCCCATATTTGCACCTGGGTAAAATCAACAGGTTTACCAACAAACATTTTTCCTCCCCAGCCAATAGCATCGAGAACTGATAACTCGACATTTTTAGCATCCAATTGTACCCAACGATAAGGTTCTCCCAGGAACAACACGATGCGGGCCGATGTGGAATCAAACCGGAGACTGTCAATAGAAGCCGTTACATATCCTTTTGACCGGAGGTAACCTGGCAATTTGTTTATATAATCCGCGCAGGCGATCCTGGAAATAAATTCAGTTTGTAAGCCCGTGGCTGAAACGATCGTTGCAGAATCCTTGTCTGCGCCGTGGAGGTAAAGACTATAGGGATCCTGTGCGGAGGTATAAATACTCAGCAACAAGAAACTAAGCACCGATATTTGCAGTCTGAATTTTCTCACCTGGAAACAGGGTATTGTTTTGCCGGTAAGGCGGGAAGAGGGTAAGCGAATAATAGGGAGAGATATCCTTTACATCTTATTTTCTTCCCGGCTTTACATGTATTCATCCAGTAAAATTATTCATTAAATAGCAAACGATTTGGCCGGTATTTATATTCATATTCCATTTTGCAAACAAGCCTGCCATTACTGCAATTTTCATTTTGCCACCTCCCTGCAGTATAAGAACGAACTGATTGTAGCTTTATTGAAGGAAATCGCCTTACAGAAAAATTACCTGGTTAATGAGCCGGTGGATACCATCTACTTTGGTGGTGGCACACCCAGTTTATGCTCCAACGAGGAAATTAAAAATATTGTTGCTGCCCTGCGTTTATCTTTTACTGTAGCTGACGATGCCGAAATAACCCTTGAGGCTAACCCCGATGATATTACAGAAGAAAAACTGGCGGATTGGAAAACAATTGATATTAATCGCCTCAGCATCGGTGTACAGAGTTTTTTTGAAGAAGATCTGCTATGGATGAACCGGGCACATACAGCCGGCCAGGCGATCAGTAGTTTAGATTTGGCAGTTAAGCAATTTGACAATATCACCGTGGACCTGATATACGGGACACCGCAAATGACCAATGAAAAATGGAAACAAAATGTAGCAACGGTTCTTTCCCTGAACATACCACATCTTTCCTGCTATGCTTTAACGGTTGAACCTAAAACCCCGCTGGAGAAAATGATAAAACTGCAAAAAAGCGATAATATTAATCCTGATAAACAGTCGGAGCAATTTTTATTATTGATGGAGTGGATGGAACAGGCCGGTTATGAACAATATGAAATTTCCAATTTTGCTAAACCAGGTTGGAGAAGCAGGCACAATTCTTCTTACTGGCGGAGTAAAAATTACCTGGGTCTTGGCCCCTCTGCACATTCGTTTAACGGTATATCCCGCCAATGGAACATTTCCAACAATATCACTTATATCGGATCGATCAACCAGGGCATCGTTCCCTTTGAAAAAGAAGAGTTAACTCCTACCCAGCAACTCAATGAGTATATCATGACTTCGCTCCGGACCAAGGAAGGATTACAACTAGCAATTACGGGTAAAGGATTGCTGGATAAATGCAGTAAATTTATTGAGGCAGGATTGATGAAATTGGAAAACAATTCGCTTATCCTGACCAATGAAGGGAAATTATTAGCTGATGGAATTGCGGCGAAACTATTCTTCTAAGCCCTGGTGATCCATTGGATGATAACATTCAGTGCACAGCCGAGCGCTACCAAAGAAGTAAGAACAAAATTGAACCATTTGATGGGATGAGGTTTTATACTGCCTTCTTTTTTACTTTCCTGCCATTTATTAAATTCCAATACATTAATTACGATAACCACAATGGCGGCCACCAGGAAAAGAACCTGGAAAAACTGAATCATGAGCAGTTAATTTATTACCCGTGAAGTTAAAGTTTTTGATGATACTGCTTCCAGTAATCATACAATTGTTTTCCTGCCACGCAAAGCACCATGATCAGTATGGCGGCGGGGGCAAATCCATGATAGGAGAACGGCATAAACTAAAGTTTAGGGTGTCGGGCTATTGGTCATTGGTCTAACAGAATGAATATTCGCACTGTTTTGCCAATCACTATTTTCTTTACAACTCAGATCAAACCCTGTTCAATGCGTTTAAAGCCTTCAGCGGGTTTAACATTTTCCCACAATATAGTATAGACAGTTTCAGCTATGGGGATAGCTGCTTCCACCGACTTATTAATATTATAGATGCACCGGGATGCATAATAACCCTCTGCTACCATATTCATTTCACTTTTTATGTCTGCAACGGACTGTCCCATACCTATCTTTTTGCCAAAACCCCGGTTACGGCTGTGTGGAGAATAGCAGGTCACAAGCAGATCACCCAGGTATACAGAGGCAGCATAGTTAGGGGTCTTGCGATGAGTAACGGGGTCTTCTCCTTCATGGTCTCCTACGGTGATATGTTCTACTCCAAATTTTTTAAGAAACCCGGCCATCTCATCAGCGGCGTTGGCAATATAAACACTGAGAAAATTATCACCGTAATTCAGTCCATGTGCAATGCCTGCACCTATGGCATAAATATTCTTGAGTACTGCGGCATACTGCACACCCAGTATATCATGATTAACAACTGTGTTGATATATTCATTGGTAAAATGAGAAGCTATTGCTGATGCGGTGGCACTATCTGTACCGGAAAAAGTGAGATAAGAAAGTTTCTCTTCCACCACTTCCTCGGCATGGCAGGGACCTAACACTGCAAAATAATCTTCCAGCGGGATATTGAATTGTTTTTGCAAATAGTAGTTGAGTAAAATGTTTTTCTCGGGTAATAATCCCTTAATGGCCGAAACCACTTTTTTGTTTCTCCAATGTTCTGGCGTGAAGGCGGCCAGACTTTCTTCTACATAAGCCGATGGTACTGCAATGATCAGTACGTCAGATTTAATTACGACATCTTCCAGGGAAGTTGACAGGGAGAGCAGGGTTACATCAAACCTGGCGGCACTCAGGTAATGAGGATTATTGCCATACTCTTCTATATGTTTAATTATTGCCGGGCTTCGAATCCACCAATTGATGGAGTGTTTCTTATCGGTCAGAATTTTTGCCAATGCCGTTGCCCAACTACCTCCTCCAATAATGCCAAAAATCATACAGCAGATCTTTACGAAGTATTTCTTCTACATGAGTGGCGACTTTGTCGATGTCCTGGGTAGAATAAGCCAGGTTCCTACTCAATCTTTATTTGATACAATAATATTTCTATCAAATAAATGTAAGGTGGTTTATGAAACAGTAGTGATCTTACTTTTCAAATAATTTATCCCTGGATACTACTTTCACACTCATGCCATCTTTCAGGTTTTTACTGATGGCTGTATAGGGACCCACCACTACCTCATCACCGGGTTTTATCCCCTGTAGTATTTCAATGTAATTAATATCCTGTATCCCGGACTTCACCACTACTTTTTTTACGGTACCATCGGCCTGCAATACAAATACCACTTCTTCCAGTTCATTTCCTGTTTCTGCATTAGTATCTGCAAGCCCTTCGTCTTCCTCCTGAATTTTTTTATCTTCTTCCTTTTTATCTGCCAGACTTTTATCACTCCCTTTTACTCTTGCATTGACGGCACCGATAGGCACTGCCAGTATATTATCTACCCTTTTTGTTTTTATATCTGCACTTGCATTCATACCCGGACGGAAAGGAAACCGTTTACCGGCCAGGTCCTGGTAAGATGCCCTGTCAAGCCTTATTCTCACCTCATAATTGGTGACATCGTTCATCGTTAATGAAGCTGCTGAAGTTTTGGTGCTACTTGCAATTTTAGTCACTACCCCTTTGAACTTACGGTTGTTATAAGCATCCACTTCCACGTCGGCAGAGTCGCCTATATTAATTTTGATAATGTCGTTCTCACCCACATCCACCCGCACTTCGAGCGTTGACATATCTGAAACTGTCATCATTTCTGTACCCACATTAAATCCGCTTCCTGATACACTCTCACCTTTTTTGACTTTTAAAGATGAAATCACACCACTCATAGGAGCAACGATCGTAGCACGACCCAAATCTTTGGTAGCTTTGTTAAGTCCTGTTTGGGTAGACTGAACACCTGCCTGGAGGCTTTTGATATTTTGCCGGCCCGCATTATAGTTTGCCTGGGCTGTTCTTACTGCATTCTCGCTCTGTTCCAATTCTGCTTTAGAAATTACTTTCTGATCATATAATGTCTGGTTACGATTCAGGGTTTGCTTGGCCAGGTCGAGATTAGCTTTGACAGATTCCAGCGACGCTTTGCTATTATCCACGGTAGCAACTGATTGATTAACACGAGAAGCTGCTTCATCCCGTTGTAAGGCGTAGATATCTGCATAGATACGGGCCAGAATTTTCCCTTTCGTAACACTATCTCCTTCCTGTACATATAATTCAGTTATTTGCCCAGCGATATCAGGGCTGATCTTTACTTCCACCTCGGGATATACTTTACCACTTGCATTCACTGATTCAACAATAGTCCTGGTTGTGGCTTTTTCAACAGCCACATATTCATTTTTTTTTGAGCCACTACTCAGCATTTTAGTCAAGGCGAACAAACCCACCAATCCCCCCACAGTGATCATCGCCCATTTAATTTTCTTATTCATAGCATTCAAATTTGGAAGCGCGGTTCCTGACATTAAAGTGTCAGTCCCTGTCCTTTATAAAATTCCAGCAATTTTATTTTAAATAAATAATCGTATTGAGAGTATAAAAGCTGGCTTTTAGCCTGCAGAAGGGTGGATTGTGTAGTAATCAAATCATAGGTTGTCAACAGCCCCAACTCATACCTTTTTAAGGCAAACTGGTATGCATTCTCGGATGCAGCCACTGCTTTTTTATTGGCATTAAATTTCTGCATGGCCGCGACAGCATCATTATAGGCCTTATAAATATCCTGCTTTAGGGTAAAACTATTCTGTTCCTGCTGTAATTCAAACTGTTTTACATTAAGTTTTGACCGATGCCAGGCAGAACGCAGGTTGCCTCCGTTGAGAATGGGTATACTTACATTTAAACCAACCGACTGGCGAAAATTCTGATTAAGCTGGTCAGTGTATGCCATGTTACCGAAGGTATAGGAGTCGAATGGTGTCAGAGGAAACACCTGGTAGGGCGTGGTACCTACCGTAACGGTCCCGACAGGAGCGATTATGACTGTTTTGGAGATTATTTCCTGCGCCTTACTGTTGTATGCACTACCCAGGCTGCCAAACAAAGAAAAGGTTGGATACATAGCACCTTTTGCAGCTTCCACAGACTTTTTTGCAGCCATTACATTTAAGGCATCAGCTTTTTGCTGTGGGAGGTTGGCTATCGCGAGTCTGTAAACTGCATCAGGTTGCAGTTCTGCCAGGCTCTCTACTGGTATCAAATCAACTGGCGGGATAGCTACATCAAATTCAACTGCCGCATCTATATTAAGCAGTGCCTTCATTTGCAGCAATGCCTGGATGGTGGCCGCCTGTGCCGTAATAAGACTTGCACTGTCACCAGCCAGTACCGATTCCAGGTTGACCGCATCCAATTCAGGTAACCTGCCCGCAGTAACCAGCTTGCGTGTTCTATCCAACTGCGAAAATGTTTGTGCCGCATTTGCTTTTGCCAGCGTTATCTGCTCCCTGGAGAGCAATACTTGCAAATAAGCGACTGCCACATTCAAGGCCACATCATTTTTGGCTTTCTCAAATCCAGCCTGGGTAGCTTTTAGGCTCAGGTCTTTGGCTGCTATGGTATTTCTTTTACTAAACCAATTGAAAAAGTCAGCGTTGGCCTGGAGAGAAATATTATTAAAGGCATATCCTGTCGTAATCAGTGAATAGGTTGTTGGATCCTGGTTACGTCCGGAACTATATCCCACACTGCTGCTTAAATTGAGGTTCGGTAGTTGAGATAATTTATTTTGCTGTAATTCCAATTCTGCAAATCTTACCTGCAGGTCGGCTTGTTTTACCGAAATATTATTTTGCAGGGCATGTTCTACACTCTTACGCAAATCCCATTTTTCCTGGGCAAAAGATGCATGCCCCAGCAACAATAAAAGAATCAATTGTAAACGCATTGTCATCTGACAAAAATAAGTGAAATGATGCCGTCCTGTATATTTTTATGCTAGCCTTAAAATTCTTAATCTAATTGGGCCAATGCCTGTTCCAGGTCGGCGATAAGATAGGATGCATCTTCAAGCCCTACATACATTCTGATATAACGATGTTCCCTGTTGACCGGATTAAAATCTCCGGGTTTTAGTCCCGAACATTTAGGGATCACGAGGCTTTCATGACCGCCCCAGCTAACAGCCATCATAATATGTTGCAGGCTTTCACAAAACCTGACGATTGATGTCATCGTCTTGGTTTTCAAAACAAAAGTGAACAGACCACAAGCCCCTTTCATTTGTTTTGTTGCTAACCCATATTGCGGGAAGCTTTCATCAAAAGGAAAGAAAACTGATTCCACTTTCGGATGATGCTTTATATAAGCAACTACTTCTGCTGTCGACCGCGTTATCCTTTCCAATCTCGCCGGCAAGGTTCGAAGACCCCTGATGAGTAACCAGGCATTGAATGGCTGGATACCACTTCCGATGTTAAGGTATTCACTATTGAATATTTTCTTTATCATCGCCTGAGAGCCACTCAGCACTCCGCCCAACGTATCACTGTGACCGCCAATATATTTTGTCGCAGTCTGCATAGCCATATCGATTCCCATTTCTATAGGCTTTTGATAGAGGGGAGAGCAATAGCTGTTGTCAAGAAAAGAAGTGATGTGTTTTGCCCTGGCCAGATCCGCCACTTCCCTGATGGGTTGCAAGGAAAGGTCCCAGCTATTGGGTGATTCGAGATAATAAAAAACGGTATTGGGTTTAGTTGCTTTTTCCCAGTTTTCAATAGTTGTTCCGTCGATATAAGTAGTGGTAACACCAAATCTTGGCAAAATCACCTCAAACATTCTTTGCGCCCATGTATAAGGCGCTTTTACCGAAACAATATGGTCACCCGATTTTATATTCGCAAAAACACCGGCAAAGATGGCAGCTGCACCGCTATTATATACGAGGCAATCTTCTGCTCCGTCCAATGCCGCCAATTTTTTACGCAGGATCTCAACTGTAGGATTCAACCCGCGGCTGTATAAATAACCCCCCATTTCATCTTCAAAAGCTTTATGGAGGTCAGCTACCGTTGTAAAAGAAAAATTGCTGGTCTGCATGATGGGTGGAGCGACCGCATTGAAATAATTTTCCCTGTCTTCACCCAGTTCATTGATGATCTGAGAAATGTCCATGTATTAAACTTGGTTTTTCCTGAACCCTTTTACAATAAAATACAGTAGTATAAAACCAGCCAGCACACTTATTCCCGTCAAGGCCAGCCGTGGTTCCTTTACTGCTATCATGGTGCCCACGAAGGTATAGGCTATAATAAATAATAAAGGCAATAACGGGAATAGCTTCATGGAGTAGATCCCGGTTCCATCCAGGTGTTTCGTTCTTTTGCGCAGAACAAAAATAGTCGCGGCTGAGGTAGCCATGCCAATAGAGTCCAGGAAAATAGTAAAGCTGAGTATCTTCTCGAATTTATCAGCAAAAAATAAAACAATAATGCAAACTGCAGCGAAGACAGTCAAACTAACTGTTAGTACATCCTTTTTTTCATCCTTTTTTTGAAATATCCGCGGCAATATCCCATCGGTACTCATGGCATACATCACCCTTGGATTACTTAGCAATAAAACATTTACATAAGCCAGCACAGCCAGGAATAATAAAATGGAAGATGCATACTTTCCGGTAGTGCCAAACATTTTCTCTGCTACAACCGAAGCAATGCCACTGGTTTCTTTCAAGCTATTAAAACCAATCACTTTTACATAGGAATAACTTACCAGTAAATACAGCACAATGATGATAACAATGCCGATAAAAATACCTTGGGGGATTGTTTTCTTCGGATTCTCGACTTCTTCGCCGAAATTGATTGTTTGCTGATAACCACCATAAGTAAACGAAGTTGCCTTTAATGCCACACCAAAAGATAATAACAGGGCCGCAGTTGAAGTTTTACTTTCATCAATGATCACAGGGGCTGTACTATGGATAGCCGGAAAAAATAATGCGGCAATGATCACCAGCAGCATACTGATCTTAATGATCATCAATACATTTTGTGTTTGTGAACTCATTCTTAAACCCATCAGGTTAACACCATAGAAAAGTATAATGGCAGCCATAGCCACAAAAGGTTTCCATTGCTCAATGCTGCCTGTTTCAAATAACAACGGGGTGATGTATTCACTGCCTATTAACGCCACACCTGACAAGGATGCAGCATTTGATATAAGAATAATAACATTTATTCCAAAGGCAAGAGAAGGGTGGTAGGCATAAGAAAATATTTTATAATATCCTCCTGTGACCGGGTAACGGCTGCCAATTTCAGCATAGGTCAGCGCTCCGCAAATAGCTACAAATCCCGCAACAATCCACGCTGAAAAAAAAATGGCAGGCGAAGCAGCAGCTTCCGCTGCATCTTTAGAAGTACGGAAAATACCTGTCCCTATTACCAGCCCAATCACAATCATGGTGAGAGAAAACAGGCCTAGTTTGTTCTTCGCAGTCATGGCTTGAAGATACAAAGAAAAGGTTCTAACTTTAATGAGCGTCTATCCCTTTGTTTTTATGCGAAGTACCACCCTCTTTTTTTTCTTTACCCTCATTTATTCCCCCTGCTTTTCCCAGGAAGAACCCGATTCATTAAAAGCACTGGACGAAGTTATTGTCAGAGCTTTTGAGCAGAACCGTTCGTTACGATCCTCGGTTACTCCTGTTAGTATTATTCGATTCAACAAGGCAGACCGTAATCACAAAACATCGTTGGTCGCCGGGTTTAATACAGTAGCAGGGGTGAGAATGGAAGAACGTTCGCCGGGCAGCTATCGGATCAATATCCGCGGCAGCTCCTTGCGTTCACCTTTTGGTGTCCGCAATGTAAAAGTCTACTGGAATGATATTCCTGTTACCGATCCCGGGGGTAATACTTATTTCAACCAATTTGCCTGGAACAGTTTTTCAACGATAGAAATATCCAAAGGGCCGGCCGGTAGTTTGTATGGTGCTGGAACAGGTGGCCTGATTGTGATGCATACTTTGTATCCCTGGCACCCGGGTGTACAGGCGGAGTATATAACGGGAAGTTATGACCTGCACAATATTTTCACCTCATTTGGGTATGGAAAAAATGAGAATATGAATCAATTAACGTTTGCGCACAATCAATCAAACGGCTATCGTACACAAAGCCGTATGCGAAGGGATAATTTCTCCTGGGTTTCCAAACTAAAGATCTCGGAGAGACAACAGTTCACAGCTTCTGTCCTGTTTACCGATATGTATTACGAAACACCCGGTGCCTTAACGCTTGCCGAGTTCAACAATAATCCAAGAAATGCACGACCAGCAGCAGGAACATTGCCATCGGCTGTTAATGCCAAAGCGGCGATTGACCAGTTAAATTTCATGGCGGGCTTCAATCATTTTTATTATATCACACCAGCTTTTACCAACCATACTACTTTTTATGGTGCATTGGCGGAGATCAATAATCCTGCTGTTCGTAATTATGAAAGAAGAAGCGAACCCGCTTTTGGAGCCCGTACAATTTTTAAATATGAAAGAATAAAAGAAAGCGGGGCCTGGCAATTGGTGGGTGGCGGAGAATTTCAACATGGCTTTTTCAATACCGTTCTGTTTAAGAATAAAAATGGCAAACCCGATACTTTGCAAACCAATGATGATATACTCTATAATGTTAACAGCAGTTTTATCCAGGGAAACCTGGAAATAAAAAAATGGATTATCAATGGTGGGTTAAGCCTGAATAAGACCCACGTCACTTTGTCGCGGTTAAGTCAGTTCCCGGTGCTTACCCAAACCAAGTCTTACCGCAATGAACTGGCGCCAAGAATTTCAATAAGAAGAGTACTGACGAATGAACTTACTTTAAAAGGTACAGTTGCCCGTGGATTTTCACCTCCCACGGTGGCTGAATTATTACCGTCAACGGGAGTAATAAGCACCCACCTGGAAGCAGAGTACGGATGGAATTATGAAATGACGGTCAACTATGAACTATTTCAAAGAAGATTACAGGTAGAAGCAACTGGCTTTTATTTCAAACTAAATAAAGCATTGGTACAGCGAAGAGATAGTTCGGGGGCAGATTTTTTTGTGAATGCAGGTGATGTTACCCAAAAAGGAATTGAAATCACAACCAATTATACCGGTAGCGGAAAAGGGATTATTGATTATTATACGATTAATACCGCCTACACGTATAACAAATTCAGGTATGGCAGCTTTGCCAGGGGCACGAATAATTTTTCCGGAAAAACCATTCCCTCTGTTCCTGCGAATATTGTTTCTGCATTGGCAGATATTAATTTTAAAAACGCGTTGTTCTCCGCAATTACCTATTACACAGCTTCCAGGATCTTCCTGAATGATGCCAATACGGCCACTGCTGAGGCCTATCATCTGTTGGGTTGGAGACTGGGCTGGAAGAAAACTATCAAGCAAAAATTCAAGACTAATAGTTATCGACTGAATTTCTATGCCGGTGCGGATAATCTGCTCGATGAAAACTATAGTCTTGGCAATGATATCAATGCTGCTGCCAACCGTTTTTATAATGCAGCGCCAAGAAGAAATTATTATGTGGGATTTTCCTTTCAATGGGTCCGCGTTCCGGGGAAGTGAGCAACTTCGGTGGTAGATCAATTATTTGTATAGCTTAACCATGATGTTGAAAACTATTCTTGCCTGGACAATTGCTCTCCCTACATTTGCAAAGATTTGGTTTCCGGCATAATAACCGGGATTAAAAGGGAAGTCAGTTAAAATCTGACGCTATCCCCGTAGCTGTAAAGGGCCTCCTCATCCTGCATCGGATGGACTAAAGAGAAGCTTCAAACTTCGCCACTGTTGTACTGCAACGGGAAGGCGTTGAAGTAAACCCCAAGCCAGAAGACCTGCCTGATCAACTAAACAACATTCAGCTTTCGGGTGAAAGGCATGAGATGTAAAAGTCGCAGGACATTTATATTTCTATCTCTTATTTTCCGGAAGCAGTCACACAAAAAATTCATGTAAAATGAAAAAAAAGTTTTTTGTTGTGGCTGCTGTCATTATCAGCAGCCAGCTAGCGGCGCAACTTGTCCCGGTTCTTCGGGAGGATACAACGGGTAATTCCCTGGATGAAGTAGTGCTTATTGCCAACAAGTATCCCAACAAAACATCATTGACCGGCAAGGTCGTTACTATTATCACCCACGAGCAATTAGAAAAGAGCAGTGGCAAGGATCTATCCCAAGTTTTATCGGAGCAGGTCGGTATATTTATCAGCGGTGCCAATAGTAATACAGGCAAGGATAAAAGTATATACCTGCGTGGTGGCTATGTTTCGCATACACTCATCACCATTGATGGCATTCCCGTGTACGACCCTTCGGGTATCGGGGGAAATTTTGATATCCGGAATTTATCTGTTAGCCAAATTGAAAGGATCGAAATATTAAAAGGCAGTCAGTCGACCTTGTATGGCAGTGATGCCATTGCCGGTGTGATAAATATTATCACGAAGAAAGCCTCTTCAAAAAAATTCGCCGGAAAGACCAGGCTAAGCTATGGCAGCAATGAGACGGTTAGGGGCAATGCAGGAGTCAATGGCAAATCAGGGATAGTTGATTACAACGCTTCTTATTCCATTCATAGTACCAAAGGGATAAATGAAGCTGTGGACAATGCTCCCGGAGCCGATAAGGATAAATTCCGGCAGCATTCATTCCAGTTGGGAGGGGGTATACAACCGACAAAAAATATCCACATTCAACCATTCTTTCGTTATAATGCTATAAATGGTGCTATTGACCAGGGAGCATTTACGGATGAATTGGATTATATCTACTCCCAAAAAAGCTGGCAAGCGGGTGCGAGAAATGAATTGGTATGGGGTAAAAACAAACTCACTGTGTTATATAACTATAACAATATCGACAGGGTTTATATTGACGATTCCCTAAAAAGCAGGAATGGCGATCTATATTCCCGCGGGCAGTATACCGGTTCAGAACATTTTGTTGATGCATACGTGTATGCTCCGCTCAGCAAACAGGTAACTCTTACAGCAGGTATTGACTACCGCGCTTCCCAATCTGACCAGGCATATCAATCAGTTGGATTTTTCGGACCCTATTCAACTTCGTATTCAAGTGATAGTCTTCGCCAGGATCAAACAGGCATTTATGCGGCGATGAACTGGAATGCTGCATCCGGGTTTAATCTTGAAATGGGAAGCCGGGTGAATTTTCACACTACCTATGGTGGCCATTTTGTCTTCAATATCAATCCATCTTACCTAATCAATAAAAGAGTGAAGCTATTTGCTAATTTTTCATCGGGCTACAGAACTCCTTCTTTATACCAGCTTTTTTCTGAATATGGAAACAAGGACTTACTTCCTGAATCAGCTATTACTGGTGAAATGGGTGTACAATATTTCTCTCCTCATGATAAACTTACAGGGAGGGTGGTTGCCTATAGCCGGAATGTAAAAGATGTGATCTTTTTTTTCTTTAACAGTACTACTTTCCGTTCACAATATATTAACCAGGATAAACAAAAAGATCATGGTGTTGAACTGGAAGCCAGTTACAAAATAAGTGGCCGTACTACCCTTAAAGCTTTCCATACGTATACTACTGGCGAAATAACCACACGGAAAGCTGGTAAAGACACTACGTATAACAATTTGATGAGAAGACCAAAATCAAGTACGGGAATCAACCTGGGCAGCCAGGTCAGCCAGTCTTTTTTTATCAGTTCCAATTTACTTATCACGGGAAAACGGGAGGATACTTATTTTGATAACACCACATTTAGCACCGCATATACCACATTAAAAAGTTATGTACTCTTTGATATGTATGCGGCCTATGGTTTTATGAAAAACAAACTGAAGGTGTTCGCAGATCTCCGGAATATAACAAATAGTAAATACACCGAGATTAGCGGTTTCAATACGCTTGGCTTTAATGGATCGGGAGGCATTCATTTCACATTCTGAAAAAACTGCAAGCATGTACCAGCATGAAACAAAAACCTGTCCGCGGTGCAAAAAAACATTCGAATGCAAACTGGGTACTATTACCCAATGCCAGTGTTACGGGATTAATTTATCAGCTGAGCAACGGGCCTATATAGAGCAACGATATAGTGATTGCTTATGCAGGGACTGTTTACAATACCTGTCAACTGAGCTGAATTTGTTTAAAGAGAAATATATTTTCAGATAATACTGCTGTAATGATCCGGTGCTTTCGCAAAGGATAAGCGCCACAGGCCGATAGTATCACGAAATAATAAATAGTATGTTTCCATTGTCTCGCCGGTATAAGTACATTTGTAAAAACGAACGGTCATGCAATTTCATTTCCAAGAGTTCTTGACGCTGACTTTCACTCTTTTCGCCGTGATTGATATTGTCGGAGCAGTACCGATGCTCATTTCACTAAAGCAAAAGGCTGGTGGTATCAATTCCGGGAAGATTACCTTGATTTCGGGTGGCTTAATGGTATTATTCTTCTTTATCGGCGAACCGTTCTTAAACTTGCTGGGTGTAGATATCCGTTCTTTCGCGGTAGCGGGTTCCATCGTGATATTTATATTGGGTATGGAAATGGTGCTGGGCATTGAGTTTTTTAAATCCGAGAAAGGGGGAGGCCCCGCCTCGACGACAGTGGTGCCTATAGCCTTCCCGCTCATAGCCGGTACCGGCACACTGACAACGCTGATGTCATTAAAAGCCACATTTGAAAGTGCTGATAAAAATGAATATATGATCCTGGGAGCGATCCTGGTCAACTTAATTGTTATTTACCTGGTATTGCGGTCACTCAATTGGATAGAACGTATCCTGGGAAAAGCCGGATTATTAGCTGTTCGAAAATTTTTTGGCGTAATTTTGCTCGCCATTGCAGTAAAGATCTTTACAACCAATGCACCCGGGTTAATTAAATAACCTTACCCGACCCTCCTGCTCCTTCGGCAAGCCCAGGAAGAGAGGGTGAAACAGGCCTCGTCGTACAATGCCCGCAAGGCTGACGCCGTTCGGACGGGGAAGTATAAGAGTTCCGAAACTCTAGATGAGTTTGATTAAAATAGTTCTTTTGGCCTCGTCGTACAATGGATAGTATAAGAGTTTCCGAAGCTCCAGATACAGGTTCGATTCCTGTCGAGGCTACTAATTTTGTAATATGTTTTTTGCTTATGTATTAAAAAGCATTGAACATGATTACTTTTATAAGGGTCATTGTCAAAACCTTGAAGTAAGACTTGTTCAACACAATTCAGGAATGACAAAATCCATCAGACCTTATATTCCTTTTAAGTTAATTTATTTCGAATCATTTGAATCGGAATTGGAAGCTATTCAAAGGGAAAAGTATTTTAAGTCTGCAGCCGGAAGAAGATTTCTTAAGAAAGTCATAGCATCGTAGTACAATGCCCGCCCGGCTGACACCAGTCGGACGAGGATAGTATAAGAGTTTCCGAAGCTCCAGATACACCCGCCCGAACGTAGGTCAGCAATTTAAGTTGGTAACCAATGCCGTTCGGTACGGGCGGGGGTTCGATTCCTGTCGAGGCTACTAATTTTGTAATATGTTTTTTGCTTATGTATTAAAAAGCATTGAACATGATTACTTTTATAAGGGTCATTGTCAAAACCTTGAAGTAAGACTTGTTCAACACAATTCAGGAATGACAAAATCCATCAGACCTTATATTCCTTTTAAGTTAATTTATTTCGAATCATTTGAATCGGAATTGGAAGCTATTCAAAGGGAAAAGTATTTTAAGTCTGCAGCCGGAAGAAGATTTCTTAAGAAAGTCATAGCATCGTAGTACAATGCCCGCCCGGCTGACACCAGTCGGACGAGGATAGTATAAGAGTTTCCGAAGCGCCAGATACACCCGCCCGAACGTACGTCAGCAATTTAAGTTGGTAACCAATGCCGTTCGGTACGGGCGGGGGTTCGATTCCTGTCGAGGCTACTAATTTTGTAATATGTTTTTTGCTTATGTATTAAAAAGCATTGAACATGATTACTTTTATAAGGGTCATTGTCAAAACCTTGAAGTAAGACTTGTTCAACACAATTCAGGAATGACAAAATCCATCAGACCTTATATTCCTTTTAAGTTAATTTATTTCGAATCATTTGAATCGGAATTGGAAGCTATTCAAAGGGAAAAGTATTATAAGTCTGCAGCCGGAAGAAGATTTCTTAAGAAAGTCATAGCATCGTAGTACAATGCCTGCCCGGCTGATACCAGTCGGACGAGGATAGTATAAGAGTTTCCGAAGCGCCAGATACACCCGCCCGAACGTACGTCAGCAATTTAAGTTGGTAACCAATGCCGTTCGGTACGGGCGGGGGTTCGATTCCTGTCGAGGCTACAATTTCAACATCCCTGCCAGCTGGCAGGGATCTCTGTCAGGACTACAATATCGCTGCACTATCTACTTCCAACGCGAAAAAAACCCTTACCAATTAATTGGCTTACTGGTTTTCTACACCCGAAATTATTTTATGGTTGAGTTTGGGCCTGATTTTTTACCAGCTAGCTGCCATCCTTTTTTTCAATGCACTTGTTGCTGGTGGATTTGAAAAATTCATGATTCTGCCTCTGCATGGAGAATACAGGCCTCTCTGCCATACTGCCCGTTTTACTTTTTGTGGCTTGTTGCGGTCTGTATTAGTAGCAGTAAGACAATAGAAAGCGATTATCAAACGGTCACACCCAATGATGGAATGGGTCGGCCAGCGGGGAATAGTTATATATTTTTATCATCCAGACATTGACCAGGAAACTCCTTAACTATATAAAGTGAATAAGTATAAATCATTGCACAAATGGATGATCATCCCGATGGTAATTATGCAATTTGGGATCTTTAAAGATTATTGGGGTGATTTTTCTGAGAACGCATGGGCCGTCCATATTCATTACTGGACAGGTACCATTTGGTATGTTTACCTGATCATTCAACCTTATTTTGCTACTCATGGCCAACTGGCAAGACATAGAACCAATGGCATTATTGGTATGTTCATTGCCGGGGGAGTTTGTTTAACGGCACTGGGTATGATGCACCGGGATATTGTAACAACGCAGCTTGCTACCGAAATGCCGGAACGCTTTGGACCATTCCAACCCTGGTTCTTTTTTGGCGTGGCTGCCATTGAAATTGTAATGATGACTGTCTTCGGGCTTGCCGTTATTAAAAGCATTATCCACCGAAAAAAAATTGAACATCATGCCTGGTGGCTGATAACCTCCGTGTTTATTATTATGATGCCAGCTCTTGGCCGGGGTATACAAAATATTTATGTTGATATGCATCGCAAGAGTTGGCCAAACATAGATATCATGCTGCCCATCTATTTTACGGAAGTATTGATCATAGGAATGCTACTCCTGGGTGCCTGGAAATACAAGAAACTCAACCATCCTGCCACTTATGTTGCGCTGGGTATTAACCTGTTTATATTCCTATTAGAACCTATTGGAAAATCTGACATTGTTCAACAGTTTTTGAAGGCAATGATCAAAGGGTAAAGCTGAATAAGAAGAACGGCATTGATCTTAGCAAAAGGAATGATCAGTCCCCGGCAATACGGCGCATGAATACCCGGATCGTCTCCCGGTTCCAGTTTTGAAACCGACCCCGTTGTATCAGCATATGATTGGCATCAGGACTATCCAAGTAATAGTAAAAGGCAAACTTGGCATCGGTGTCATACCAGCCTGCTATTTTCCCAAAACGAGGTATATTAAAGACAAGCGTATCATTGCTTTTTTCAACGGTGTAATATCCATTGGCAAACCGTACTAACTCTTCAACCTCCTCTCTATCTTTTACTTCCGATAATAAACTATCATTTTGAGGAGCGTAGCTCAAGTCAGTGCCTTTTTTATCATAAACCGAGCGGTAGCCGGTATAATAGCCCTTTTCGTCTTTGATAACCACAAACCATAGCCAGGCATTGAAGGGCGAAGGAGTTGTAAAAAAAGAGCGATAGGCGATGCCCCGCATTCTCAGGTGTTTCCGCACGGCTGATTCTACGGATACTTTGTTAAATACCGCATATACCAGGTAAAGCATACTAATCCCAATACCCCATCGCCAGGCCATCATTTTTATCTTTTGCCTGCGGTAGAAAGCAATAATAACTATCATTCCCAGTAATGGCCAGATAGAAAAAAAAGGGTCGGCTACGAAAAGCAGGTGAAAGGAAATCCGTACATCACTGAATGGTTCCAGCCAGCCAACGCCATAAGCGTTAAATGCATCAATAAAAAGATGACAAAAAACATTTATCCCAAATAACCAGAAGCCTTGCCGCCAGGTAAACTTTCTTTTGTGAAAGATTTTTTTTGTGGCAGCCGAAAGGGCAATCACCACCACTATTGCGAAAATAAGAGAGTGGGTGATACCCCGGTGGGCCAGCAAGTTACTTGTCTTATCCAGCCAGAAATAAGCCAGGAAATCAATATCGGGAATACTTTGGGCCATGGCCCCGGCTACCATAGCTTTTCTACCCAGGTATTTACCAGCAGTGGCTTCTCCTATACAAGCCCCTAATACAATATGAGTTAAGGTATCCAAGAAAAACTGCTATAGTTACATAATAATTATAGTATTGACCACCAAGATCGACCAAATCAGCATAATTTTATATTCTTTCTTTCAAGCTATTTCCAATTAAATTTAAAAATATGAAAGAAACTAACCAGCCGGATGACCGCCTCAACGATGCCGATAAGTTAATACAACAGCAGATCCTTACACGGCTATACGAAGATTCCAAAGTTGATGAACAAAAAATGACGGTGGAAGTTACCGATGGCAAGGTGTTACTAAAAGGCAAGGCCGACACAGAGGAAGAAAAACAATACGCAGAAAGCATTGCTGCGGCGGTGCCAGGAGTGAAGGAGGTAGAAAACCAGCTGCATGTTGAACTTGGCATCGCCCATGCCTTAAGTTTTTTGGTGTCACAAATCGCTGCTGATACTGAAAAAGATAAAAATGAAGATGAAAATAAAGAACCATCCTAGTTTGCAGGAGGAGGGCGGGAAGGCTTTTTTTGCTTTTTTTCCATAATTATTTTCTACCTTCCTTGTCACAACAAACCACCTGGTATGGCAACACAATCCCGCAAAGCTTCAACTTTTCTCCTGTTCCCCTGGGGCCTGCTTTCTATTATACTGATCATCCTGCTGAACCTCACATTGAATAATGCCTGGTTCAGTAAAAATTGGAGCTGGATCGCCCTGGTACTCATTATCCCGGCAGGCATATTGGAGAACTTTAAAGTGGGATATTCCACCATGCGGATCATGTTCATGAAGGTAGTATATTCCCTGCTCTCTTTTTTATTGGTTGGAATGACCTTCGGATCAGCACTGACCGGCTGGTATAATATAAAATTCGAAAAAGGGGTTGTCGCCAAAGCCATTCATCTTCCCTGGTTCGTATTGCTGGCATTAGCGGTATTATTATTGATACAGATTGCCCAATTATTCAGCATGCTCAAAGCTGTTAAGCGAGAATTTATGCAGATGGACCCTGACAATTGAGCCCCAACCCAAAAGGGGTGGTAGAAATTATAGTTGTTTCAGCGCTGCCTTTAGAAATGGAAGCGTTGGCAAAGAGGAAATGATTTTCAATTCATCGGTAAAGGAACTTTCATTATCTAAAAACCTCAACACAAGCTGGGGTCTGTTTTTTTTAAAAAGACGTGTAAATATTTTTTCGCCGGTGATGGTATCATGTTTAAGTATGCGAAGAAATGTGCTGTCATAAAACCTGAATCGTTTTGATCCAGATGGTACCGCAATAAAAGGGTTGCCTGTTTTCGCCAGGTTCTTAACTATCGCGGCAGAATGCTTTTGAATAAACCTGAAGGTATACCCACTGGAAGGTTTGGTTTGCCCGCCGGCTGTGCCAATATTAATTATATTTCCATCAGCCACAGCGAACTTATGATTTGTCATCGGTATGACACCAAATTCTTCTTCCAATACCCGGTACGAGTCAATCTTCAAAAAGTCAGTTATATATTCTTTCAATCCCTCCCCGTATTGTACGGGTTCCAAAAGCTTTTCAGTAAATAAAGTATACTCCACCAATGCCCTGGTTTCTGAAAAGGGCATCACATATACAAAAGTTGTTCCGTGCAATTGGCTTACCCGGAAGTCCATTAATACTGCTTGTCCGGGATGAAATGCTTTTTTTTCCGTTTCGATCACCCAGCCTTTGAAATGCTGGAGCAGGTAATGTTCCTTTTTCTTTACTACTGGTTTTTCAAAAAGAATACTATTGAAAATATAATCTGCCACCAACCTATCCTCTCCCACCTGTAACCACGTTCGTTCTTTTTCACTTTTTAACGCCTGTATTGTGCCCGTCCTTATTTCAAAATTGGGATGTTGCCGGATAAGGTCAAGGCAATAGGTATAAAAATCAATTCCCCGGATCAATTTATACGCTAAAGGGGAAAGCTCCAGCAAGCGGGAAAAATTTTTTCCATAAAACCAGGCGTGACTCCATTTTTTATAGACAATAGGATCAAACAAACCTGGATGGTCCTCCCAAAAACACCAGGTTCGGTCATTGGTTTCTTTACGCTCTTTATCAATGATCAATATTTTTTTGTCGCCCATTTGCCCGGAATGGATCATATGGACGGCCAGGCTTAAACCGGCACAGCCGGCGCCTGCAATAATGTAATCGTATGTAACGGGAGAATTCAGGACACTATTTGTTGACTAAAGATAATAAGTTGAAGGAAGGACGCTACGCTGCATCGGGGTCATATGCGACTTTTCTGTTATCCGCCATCAGTTTTTTATCCCGGCGGATCTTTTCCCGATACTTTTTGTGGACATACAACATGCCGAAACTCTCGCCATCATGCTTATCTAAATGTTTATGGTGCATTTTATGTGCCCACCGGATTGCCCTGATATACCCATTGTTACTCCTGGTGAACCATTTGAAACGCTGGTGGATAATTACATCATGGACCATAAAATAAGCAAAGCCATAAGCCATGATGCCAAAGCCAATAGCCTGCATCCACCAAATGTTATCAAAACTGCCAAAGTAGATGAACAGCATACTGGGAATAGCAAAGATGACAAAGAAGGCATCATTTTTTTCAAAAAAACCGGGTTCTACCTGGTGATGATCCTTGTGCAGCCACCACAAAAATCCGTGCATGACAAACCGATGGGTACACCAGGTTATTCCTTCCATCAGAAGAAATGTTGCTGCCAGTAACAATATGTAATAAACCGTTGTCATTTCATAGCAAAATTATACTCTTTTTACGACCCGTCAGTCATCGGGTTTATTCTTGTACTGCTGGTTCCACCAGTCCATTATTTTAGGAAATGCCAGTTGAAACCATATTGTGAACTTTTGCGGATGGAGCTGAAGGGTAGTAGCAATTTCCCGAACATCTTTGTAACAAAAATCCATGACTTCTTCCTTGTTACAATCAAGCTTTCCTTCATACTCTCCCACAAAAACATGATCGAATTCATGTTCGGTGAGTCCATTCCCAAATTCTGTTTTATAAGTAAAATCAAACGCTTTTTGGATAGGTGTGGCAAAGCCCAGTTCCTCCTGCAATCTACGCCGGGCCGCGATCAATGTGTCTTCGCCAGGTGCGGGGTGACTGCAACAAGCATTTGTCCATAAACCACCGCTATGGTATTTATGTAAGGCCCTTTGCTGAAGCAGCATTTTGCCGTTGGAGTTGAAAATGAAAATGCTAAAAGCCCGGTGCAACAACCCCAGCTGATGAGCCTCCATCTTCTCCCTGCTGCCTATCGCTTTATCATCAGCATCCACTAATATCACCTCTGTCATGGGCATCTCAGATAAGCCGTAACTGATTTTTTACCCCGGCCCTGAAAATGATCATTGCCTTATGATAATTAGGAATATGAATTCTTTTTTCTAACACAGAAGCCGGCTTCATCCCTTTTATTTTTTTAAACAAAGAAAAATAATACTTGTAAGCAACATACACTCCAAACCTGGCTTTCAGCGGCAGCCGGAGGATACCGTGATAAGCATTTTGGAAGTCATTATGTATATCTGCTTCGATCTCTTTTTTATCACATGCGGTAAAGTTGTTGAAATCACATCCGGGGAAATAAACCCTGGCCAATCCATTGTAATCAGCTTTGATATCCCGCAGGAAATTTACTTTTTGAAAGGCGGCTCCCAGTGCTCTTGCTGATGTAATTAATTCGGTATAAAGTTCGTTTTTACCCTCACAAAAAATGCAAGACACATCAGGCCGACTACTTCTGCCGAACCGTATATGTATTCACAGTACCCATCTTTGTCATATTTGGTTTTTGAAAGGTCCAGTTCCATGCTATGGAAGAAAGCATCGATCAATTTACGTTCGATATTGTATTGATTGACGGTTCGCTGAAAACTATTGAGTATCGGGTTAAGGCTGATGCCCCGCTGTATGGCGTCATAGGTCTCCTTTTTAAATTGCTCCAGCAGGAAGGGTTTATCATGTTCATGAAAAGTATCCACTATTTCATCAGCAAACCGGACAAAGCCATAAATATTAAAAAAAGGCTTCCGCAGATCTTTATGCAACAACCTGATAGCGGAAGAAAAGGAAGTGCTGTATCTCTCCGTCACAATGCGACTGCAATTTTCGCTGGTGGTATGAAATAACTGTAACATTAATTCTAAAATAAGCTATTTATCCCAATACTTTAATTACTTGTTTAGCCACTACCTCCCCACTAATTAAACTTGGTGGAACCCCTGGTCCGGGTACAGTCAGCTGACCGGTATAAAACAGGTTCTTTACCTTTTTACTTTTACAGGAAGGTCTGAATATCGCCGTTTGCCGTAATGTATTTGCCAAACCATACGCATTTCCCCGAAAGGAATTATAATCATGTACGAAATCGCTGACAGAATAAGTTTTCTTATAGATCACCGAGTCCAATATGGATTCACCAATATGTTTTTCCATCCGCTGGGCAATGATCTGGAAATATTTTTCTCTTAACTCTTCTGTATCTTCCTCCAAACCGGATGCCACAGGTACCAGAAATACCATATTCTCACAACCGGGAGGAGCTACGGAACTGTCTGTAAACGATGAAACACTTACATAAAATAATGGATCAGATGGCCATGTAGGGTCTTTGTAGATCTCGTCGCCATGCTGGTCAAAGGGGACATCAAAAAATAATGAATGATGCACCGGTTGTGTAAGTTTTTTATTCAGTCCAATATAATACAGTAAACAGGAAGGCGCCATTACTCTTTTATCCCAATAGGAAGGAGAATAACTCCTGTATTCTTCCGGTAATAATATTGTTTCCGTAAAATGATAATCAGCATTGCTAACGATGGCATTGACCTGGTAACAGGCTTTATCGGTTGACACAGTTGTCGCTGTCTGCCCTTTGATCGTTATTTCTTTTACTTCTTCGTCGAACTGAAACCGGACACCCAATTCCAATGCCAGTTGATACATCCCCTCTACAACGGAATACATACCTCCCTGCGGATACCAGGTACCCCCTATTATATCAGCATAATTCATCAGGCTGTACAAGGCTGGGGTATCCTGTGGCAAGGCGCCCAGGAACAAAACGGGGAATTCCATCATCCGCCGGAGCCTGGGATGCTGAAAATATTGTGCAATATGTTTTTTGATAGAAGAGAACACCTGCAGTTTAAAAATACCGCTGATGGTTTGCCAGTTCATAAACTCTGCCAGGGAGCGACTGGGTTTATAAACCAGGTTATTTATTCCTGCATCGTATTTATAGGCAGCTCCTTGCAGGTATTTTTCCAGCTTTTTTCCACTGCCTGCTTCTATGGATTCAAATACTTTTTTAAGTTCGTTATAGTCAGCCGGGATATCTGTATAGCCATCATCCCAGTAAATGCGATAAGAGGGATCAAGGCGTGCAAGTGAGTAATAGTCCTTTGCCTTTTTTCCAAAGTGGGAAAAATATCTTTCGAAAACATCCGGCATCCAGTAAAAACTGGGGCCCATGTCAAAGGTAAATCCGTTTTCTTTTAATTGCCGGGCCCTGCCCCCTGGCGTTTTATTTTTTTCAATAACCGTAACCTGCCAGCCTTCTTTCGCCATAAAAGAAGCGGCAGATAATCCTGCAAATCCACTACCAATAATGATCACTGATTTTTGAGCCACAACCTTTGTTTTATCCTTCTTGTACAACTGTAAGAGCCTCCCCGACGCTTGGATCAATAAGAATTATCGGGTCATCAGCCTACAACAGCTGCAACACTAGCTTATACCAGAAAAATTTCTGTGTTTTTGGAAATCATGTAGGTATTAGAAACGGCTTATTTGCTCCTTCAGCAGTTTTCTGGCAAAGTGAATCCTGCTTTTAATAGTTCCCAGCGGCTCGCGGAGCACATCAGCTATTTCATTGTACTTATATCCTTCAAAATACAATAAAAAAGGAGTTTTAAATATTTCAGGAAGATCCCGGATCGCTTTTTTTATTTCCTTTAACCGCATTTCGCTCTCGGCGGCATTGTTAACAGTGACCTGCGGCAGGTTGATCAGGTAGTCATTAGGGGTGCTATCAAAAATGGTTTTTTGCTTTGCTTTCCTGCGGTAATTATTAATAAAAATATTCCGCATGATAGTAAACAACCAGGCCTTTATATTAGTACCTGCATAATACTTTTCCTTGTTAGCCAATGCTTTATACAACGTCTCTTGGTACAAGTCGTTTGCCTCCTCCGTGTCTCTTGTAAGGTTTATCGCAAATGGCTTGAGAAAATCAGCATTTGTCAGTAATATATCATTGAATTCCAGCGTGGACATAATAATAGTTTAAGTATAGCCTCTCTAAAGTAAACGTAATTTTCAGTCAGTGAAAAACCAGTTTCTTGTTAAAGTTAACAAGAATGGTACCGGGCTAAAAACCAGCCAATATGTCTCAAAATGAGGAGATAAAGTCCATTACTCCGGCTTAAGATCGCTTCGTTTGAACAGAAGGGGGAATTTTTTTCGTGTAATGATCTGTCATTTGACCTGAAATAATGGTGGTGACACGGACAAACCAGTATTGCACCTCGTTGAAAAATTTTTCAAAATGAAAGTCGGAACCGGTGGCCGCCAGGTGTACAAAAACAATATCGGGTTTAGTAGCATTCATGTTATACTTCGCATCTTGCACCGGAACATTGGTCCCCAGGTAATGGCTTTTGCGCCCCCGAAACCAAACTTATTCAGAAAAGCAATATTCAGGATTTCTTTCAGTTCATCTTTACCGTAATAACGGAAATTGATAGAGGTCCAATGTGGTTTAAGAAAATTATACCGCCGCTCCCAGATGCGTAACGTAGGGGCTTTACTACCGGAAATAGTCTCCACGTCTTTTATGGTAACTGCATTCATAACTCAATGTAATTCCTTGATTTAATACGAACCAGTCACTACCCAAGGATACAACCCTATATAAAAAAAGTTCAGCCAAAAAGGCCGAACTCTTACACAAACAAAAATTTATCGGGTTCTACAATTCTGTGTTTCTTATTTTTCCGCTATCCATCAGTTTCAAAAGCGGGGCCATAATCGCCGGGTTTTGAAGTGCTGCCAGGTGGCGTTCTCCATGCAAATCAGTACCTACCAGTTCATAATAACCTTTCTTTATTAGATAGTGGGCCAGCTCCAAAGGGGACTTTCCATAGTAGCCACCTAATGAAAGCACGTTAAGCTGGAATAAGCAACCAATATCTTTCAACTCCTCATAGAAATTTTTGTTTTGTTCCATATAAATATACCGTTCCGGGTGGGCAATTACCGGTTGGTAATTCTGCATCTGCATTTCAAATAGAATATCTTTTAAACCCCGGGATGGATATGCCAGGGAGAATTCTACCAGCACCATATTACCGCCGATGGTCAACAGGGGTGTATTACTCTTTAATAATCCTTCTGCATAATCATCCAGGAAATATTCAGCTCCGGCATTGATCTCAACAACCAGCCCTTCCTCTTTTACCGCATTTCTGACCAATTCCAATTTTTGCAAAATAACTTCGCTGGTGTTCTTATACATATCCCACATGATATGGGGAGTGGTTATCAGCTTCGTATATCCCAACTCGATCATACCTTTTATAAGCGTCAGTGAAGTTTCAATATCCGGCGAACCATCGTCAATGCCTGGCAGCAAATGAGAGTGCATGTCAGCTTTTAACATGCTGAAATTGCCATTGCGAGGGGCGGGTTTTGATCTGGAAAATAGTTTAAGCATGATTGCAACTAAAGTTAGTTATTTATTGACGGGCCAAATAACCAACAGTTAAAAATTTCTCCTGGGTAAGGATGGAAAAACATTATAAACCAGCTTACTCCGGGGAACTATAACGTGCCAGGCAGTAAGAAACAGTATCATAAAGTCTGTAAAAAAATTTTGATGTTCCTGGTACCATATTTCCAACGCCCCTTTATGAGGTAAAATGATTTGTCTGTAGCATTCATGGGGTGGTAGCTGGCTTTGTGTTAGTATAAATTCTTCGTCCCGGAAAATGATAGATCCGATGCCCGTCAGCCCCGGACGAACATTGTAAATCTTTGCTTTCATATCATCCGCGTACCTGTCAAAGCCTGTCTTCATCAATGGCCGGGGGCCTACAAAAGACATATCTCCCAATAGGATATTCAGCAATTGCGGCAATTCGTTGAGTTTGCTCTGGCGAAGGAATTTTCCTACAGGAGTGATGCGTGGATCCTTCCTAATTGTCATATCCCCCAGTCCCATATTGGGACTATTCTTCAGCATTGTGGCGAACTTATAGATTCCAAACATCCTGTTTTTATACCCCACACGTTGCTGCATAAAAAAGACCTCATGCTCCCCCGTTAACAACAACAGAATAATGATCGGAACAAAAACCGGGAGAAGTACAACTAAAGCAATGAGCGAGAAAACAATATCAAAAAGACGTTTGATGACTTTATACATAGCGTCGTCCTCCATACCTCTCCCCATAGAGGAGGCTACCAAGGCATAGCCCTGATTTAATTAAAATGCATAAATATTGTCCTGTTGTCATTTTATCGGGTAATTAATCTATCACCTTTTTAATTTCCTTTACTACAATAGCCAATTCTTCATCTGTAATATTGGTTGAACTGGGAATGCTGAGACAGGTGTTATAGATATAATCAGCATTGTCCTTTTTTTGAACGTACACACAGTCCTTGTACATAGGCAATTTATTCATCGGCATCCAAAAACGTCGGCTAAGTATACTGTTGGCGTTTAAATGATCCAACACCTGTTGCTGCTTTTCTGTTTGAATGGTGACCAACCATGCATTTGTTTCTACATCCGGTAATTCCTGCTGGAATCGAATATCGGCTACCCCGGTAAGTTCCTTTTTATAAAAGGCGGTGCATTCCCTCTTCCTTTTGATAAAAGATGGCAACTGCTCCATCTGTGCCACTCCTATGGCGGCCAATACATTTACGAGGCGATAATTATAACCAACCTCATCATGATAATATTCTTCAGAACTGGCTTTGGCCGTAGTCGTGATATGTTTCGCATGTTTGGCCAGTGCCTCATCATCTGTTACAATCACACCACCCCCACCGGTTGAAATGATCTTATTTCCATTAAAACTAAAACAGGCTAATGGGCTGAACGTACCGGCGCTTTTTCCTTTATAAGTACTGCCCAATGCTTCAGTTGAATCTTCAACGATCGGCAACGGGTATTTTTTAATGATGGAAAGGAAACGGTCCATATCACACATATTCCCCAGGATATGAACGGGCATGATAGCTCCGATATACCGGCCATCTTTAATATAGATCAAGCGGCCATCTTTCTCGTCGGTCTCATTTTCCAGGAATTCCTCCAGCAGATCCAGGTCCATTTGCCAGAGTGCGGGGTCGGCATCGATCAGCAGGGGCTCGGCACCGAGATATTTTATAGAATTGGCTGAAGCCACAAATGTGAGGTTGGGCAAGATCACATAGTCATCTTGCTTAACCCCGGATAACAACAAGGCGATATGCAAAGCAGCCGTACCATTGACGGCAGCTATTCCATATTTTGCACCGGCAAAATCAGCAACCATCTGCTCAAACCTGGTCACATAAGAACCTACTGAAGATATCCAGCCGGTGTCAAGGCAATCTTTTACGTACTTCCACTCATTACCGGCGATATTGGGGACTGACAGGGGAATCATACTCGCTTATATAAAAATTATTTCAGTTACATTTTTTTATCCAACAGCTTTCCTGTTTCGATATGAGAAAACGTAGGTATACATTTTTTAAAAAGCTGTACGATCTCGCTTTTTTCAAGGTTTGGTTTGTTTACTAACTCTTCCATTTTACTGAAAAAGCCTTCCATGTCATGTGCTCCACGGGCACTTGCCGGAATCACCCCTAATGACTGGAATCTTTGCCAATCAGGTAGCTCCCCGGTTGTATAAAATTCTTCATACAATTTTTCACCTGTTGTATCAGAAATAAAGGTGTAGACGGGGTACTGAGTATTACCCGGACTCCAATTGATTGCAAATTCCTTCGCCTCCTGTTCGGAATCACATTCCAGCAGGGTATATCCCATTTCTCCCAGGAACTGATGTGTGATATCATAAAAATTAGTCAGCATATCTTCATTGAACTTTGGAAAAAATATCTCCCCACTATTGCCGAGCATGCAGGTTAGCATACAAATCTCACCCGACTCTGCCGGTGAAACAAAATAGCGGGTGACATCTTTTGGTACAGACAAAGGCTGCCGGTTCAACACCCTGTTTACAAAGCCGTCCAGCAGACTGCCATTCGAAAAAGCGACATTGGCAAAACGGGCCGTTGTGCAGTGCATCCTGGACGAAAATGTCATAACCAGGTCTTCCATCAGTTTTTTTGTAGCCCCCATGATGTTGATCGGGTTGGCCGCTTTATCGGTGGAAACACAAAAAAAACGGGAAGGTTTATCATTTACCACGAGACGAAGCAATTGGTGGGCATACAATAAATTATTCTGCACCATAGCCTCAATGGAAAAAATATCTTTTTCGCTCCGAACATGCTTATGCGCTGCAAAATTGGCAATGACGTCGAAGGGTTTATATTTTTCGTATATCTTTTTAAAGAGGTAGCTTCCAAAATTGACCGGGTATGTAATAAAAGTATCGGGGACAAAAAGTCCTCTTGTACTGCGTACATCCCTTACCAGTTCAGTCAATCCATTCTCATTGGAATCAATCACGACAACCGAAGCTGGTTTAAATGGTAGTAGCGATTTGATGTAGTTAGACCCAATGGTACCGCCGCCGCCGATCACCAGCAGTTTTTTTCCTTCGATTACGTCCCGAAGGTTCGCCCTATTCGCCTCAATATCTTCCCGGAAAAAAGACTCCCTTCTTCCCAGTACTTTTTCATGTATAAAACTATTTAGGTCAAGTATCATCCTCACTATTGATTTTTATGGAGACTGAATAGCGCCAGCAGCAGTTTTTTTCAATACTGGCCGGCTTTCAGGCGATTACGAAGTTATCAAGATTTGACCATACCGTCATCCAAGTACAGGTTCAAACAAAAAAACCTACCTGAGCATTTGTGTTCTTACAAACCAGGAAGGTTCTCACTGTATTAAAATAACTTTCGCTTACCGGCTAACCGCAGGGTTCCCCATTACCGTTGTACCATCTGCAATATCTTTCACTACTACTGAACCTGCACCAATTATAACATTACTTCCGATCCTGATTCCCTGCCGGATAACCGAATTGGCACCCACATAGGATCTCTTTCCAATTATAACATTACCGCACAGAACAGCCCCGGGAGCAATATGGCTGAAATCGTCTAAGATACATTCATGGTCTATGGAGGAGGAAGTATTACAAATTACTCCCCTGCCAATTTCTACCAAAGGATTCAGGGTAACATTGGCAGCGATCATTACTCCATTCCCCATTTTTACTGAAGATGAAATAATGGAGCCAGGATGTATAGCATTGATCGGGTTGCCGAGTTGCTGGCTTAATTGAGTCTGAACTTTTTCCCGGATACTGTTTTCACCTATACCAACAAAAAAATCAAACTCTTTTAGTTTGTCAATTACGGCTGCTTCTTTTCCGAGATAGTTTAGTTGGTAAGGATCGAATCCTTTTTCGTCCAGGTCACAATAAGCTGTAACTAAACGACCGGCGCTCAGTAAAATGTCAATAATGACATAGGCATGGCCGGAATAACCCACTATAGCGACATGTTTTTCTTCAGTGGATCTCATTTAGAAACAAGATTGGTAAAATAATTGGTGAAGCTCATCATTTCCTGGCAATGCTCACCATTCCTCCCTGGGTTGAAATGATCTCCAGGTCTTTGATAGTACATCCTTCATGAAGGCGGCGAACATCGGCTTCGCTATAATGATAGACGGGGCAGGTATAACGGCGACGCCGTAAGGCCATTCTCAATCCATCCATTGGCCAGGATACTACAAATGCTTTATTGGAAACCTTATCCATTTTTTTAATGAATGCCTCAGCTTCCCCGACATAATCCAACACACCAACTGCAACAGAGACATCAAAGGTTTGGCCTGCAAAATCATGTGTTAAAAAATCGCCTTCAATAAATTTACTTCGTTCTCCCACGCCTTCAGCAGCAGTGGTCTTGCGGGCATACTCATTCATGTTTTCTGCGAAATCAATTCCGAGTAAATGGGTAGCTTCCGAATTCTTTAGCCATGTTACACTGTTTACCCCTGGACCGGAGCCAATATCCAGCACGGTGCATTTGCCATATTCTTTGATCACTTTTAATGCAACAGCCGTTCTTGTATAAACTGCCTTACGAAAAAGTTTGTCAAATAAGGATGGCTTTTTGTAAAAGTTGGCGAAAAGATCACTACGGACGTCCCAGAACTCCTGGGCTGTGTGAGTTGTTTTTGACATATTCTGCTTTTTTTAAACAAGTAATGAACTCGTATTGAGTTAATAATGACTTTATTTTACTACGAATAGAATTCCGGAATAAATTCCAGCGCAAATTTATTAAAAATGTTTTTGTTCCTGAATAATTGGAGCCATCTGGGAGGTTGGTAGAGCAGTCGATCCTTTTTGTATCAAATTCATAGGGATGCATGTACAGCATCACATCCTGGTGATCATCATTCAATTTCTTAAAGACTTTCTTCAGAAAGAATTTTGGAAAAACCCGGATGTACCCCCCACCTGCCACCGGGATATTTTTTCCACTCACGCTCGCTACGGTTAGCGGAAGCTCTACGATCTCTTTTCCATTTGGCAGGCGATATAAAGCATCCTCCTTATTAAAGTTTGCGATACCATATCTCTTCAATTTAATTGGAAAAATACTGCTGTCGTACAATAATCCGAGTTCAGCTAAAATTTCCAGCACATACAAATTACTCTCATCCACTGAAAAATAAGGTGCCCTGTAACCCAACACCGGCCCGCCGATAATATCGGTCACCAATTTTTTTGAATCATTCAAATCCTTGTACACCTGTTCCCGGGTCAATGTCCGCATATTTTTATGATGCTGGCCATGCAATGCAATTTCGTGTCCTTCAGCCCCAATTTTTTTGACCAGGTCAGGACGATGTTGTGCCAACATTCCCAAAATAAAGAAAGTTGCTTTCTTTCCTGTGTCATCCAGCATTTCCAGCATGATGTCTGTTTGCCGGTCAATGGTTCCCCGTAATGGTGGTGTAACCACTCCACTAATATCCCGCCCGAGTAATTGCCCGAAATCTTCCCAATCTATCGAAAGGGTAAAAGCATGTTGTTTATTTTCCATTAACAACTTCGTCTATTGCCTTAATATAAGATTGAACCACTATTTTTTTGTCAAATTCCCTGATCATTTTTTCTCTTCCTTTCTTTCCCATTTCTGTTCTTGCAGTTGTGGATAACTCCATCATCTTTTTCATTTTCTCAGCCAGGTCTTTCCCATCTTTCACTTTACAAAGAAAACCATTCACTCCATCTTCTACAATATCCCGGCAGCCGGTAACATCAGTGGCGATCAGCGGACGGGCCATGCTGGCTGCTTCCAGCAATACATTGCTCATTCCCTCGCGGTAAGATGGCATGACCACGCAATCCGCATCTGCCATAAAGGGCTTTACATCTTTTTGCTTATCGTGGTATATGATCCATTTTCTGTCTATCCACCCTTTTAATTCTTCTTCAGTTACTGTCAATGATTTTTTATTGGCACCCCATAGTGGACCAATGATATGAAACTCTGCATGGGGGTATTTATCTTTTAACAACGAAGCCGCTTCTATAAATTCCATCACTCCCTTGTCTTTTACTAACCGGCTTATAAATAAAAAAGTAAATTTTCCATCATTGATTCTTGAAGAGGGTTGGGGCAGGTATTTGTCATAATTTACGCCAGAGCCGGGAACTCTCCTGGCCTGTTCCTCTTTTATATAGCCTCTCTCAACAAAAGCATTGAGGTCATCGAAGTTGGGGAAAAATACAAATTTTGTTTTCTTTAAAACTCTTTTATAGAGCCAACGGGCTACCCGGTATGACAAGCTGCTGCTTTCAAACAAAGGCCCAGTGCCTGTTATAGTGGAGATGGTAGGAATTTTCAGCTTGCGTGTGACTATATTTCCATAGATAGCTGGTCGGATAGTAAAAGTGAGACAGACTACAGGTTTTATTGCCTGCAATGCTTTATGAAGTTTTGAATTGTATTTGGCGGCCGACAGCGGGTTCAATACACTTCTCCCCACATCGATAAATTTCACTACGCCTTCCAGGTCACCATTCTTAAAGGAATCATCGACCTCTGTTAGCACCGTTATGTCATAATTTTTTGATAACTCCACCACCAGGTCATGCCGGATGGAGTAAACTCCTATTTCATGATTTTCAATAAAAGCAACGCTTGGTTTTACCATATTTATACTAGTGCGAATGCTTTTTTATACCAAACCTCCAGGGCAAATAGAGTCCAGATCATTTTCGCTCTTTTTTCATCCCCCGTTTTTATTTTCCTGTTCCAGAGTTGCTGGATGAATTGCTGGTCAACAAAATTTGTACAGTAGGCGCCGGGTGATAAGATATACGAAGCGATCAATTCTTTTAACTCCCCGTCGATCCATTTTTTAAGTGGGATTTCAAATCCTCTTTTAGGTTGATTGATCAGTTCGGCTGGCAAATATTTTTCGGCCAGTTTGCGGAGAATATATTTTGTCTGTGTTCCTTTTATCTTAAACGAATCGTTTAGTGATGGGATATACTCAAGCAGGTCCTTACATAACAAAGGACTGCGTCCCTCTAGTGAATGCGCCATCGTGGCTATATCCATTTTTACCAGCAGGTCACCGGCGAGTATATTATCGAAATCAAGATTCATTATTTTCTGCAACCCTGATAGTTTTGACTGCTTAATGATGTCAAAATCCTTTTTGATACAATCCAATTCACCACCAGTTCCCACTATATGCTTTTCAAAACCTTCAAAGCTGTCAATAGTAGAAGACAAGTAGAGATCCAGGTTGTTTTTTCCAGCTAGCGCGGTAAGGCGATGAAAATAATTATACTTGCTTTTTTTATTATTGGAAGCTGGAAGCAGGGCATGCAGGGCTGACGCTGCACCTCTTGTAAACCCGCCAGACTTGAAAAAATCATATTTGGCAAAAGGAACATAACGTCGGTAACCGCCGAATATCTCGTCACCACCATCCCCGTTCAAAATAACAGTAAGGTGTTTGCGGGCGGCCTCGCTTACATAATAACTAGGTATGGCAGAACTATCAAAGAACGGTTCCCCGTAATTAGATAAGATTCTCTCGACATCATTCACCAGGTTATCAAAAGATATCTTTATTTCATGATGGTCTGTTTTGTATTTATCGGCCACCTGCCTGGCTAGTGGTGCCTCGTCAAATTCTCCATCAAATGAAACTGTAAATGTCTTTAACGACTTATTGTATTGTTTTGCAATAGCCGTTACCAGTCCGCTGTCAATACCACCACTTAAAAAAGAACCTACTTCCAAATCGGATGACTCTACCCTGTTCTTAACTGCCTGGTGGAGTATGGCATCAATTTTCTGGGTAGCTGTTTGAAAATCATCTGCTGATCGTTGGTTGTAACAGGGATGAATGTCCCACCATTTAGTGATCTTTACTTCCGGGTGTTGAGAAGAAATATAAGCATAGCTACCGGCAGGTAACTCAAAAACATTTTTATACGGTGTGGATGATTTGTAGAAATACCCCATCCGCACATATTGCCGGATATGGCTGTCATTAATTTCAAGCGGCAATTGCTTACGCAATGCATTCAGCTCACTGGCAAATACAAACTTTTCTCCATCGGTGAAATAATAAAGGGGTTTTTTTCCTGCCCGGTCTCTTGCGAGAAAAAGTTCCTGTTTGCTGCTATCATATATAGCGATGGTAAACATCCCATCGAAATCGAGAAGACAAGCCGCCCCCAGTTTTTCATAGGCATACAAAATTGTCTCCGTGTCAGAATTTGTTTTGCAGGCCAGGTTATGTTTTTTTCTTACCTCAAGATGATTATAGATCTCGCCGTTGAAAATGATAGTATAGGGTCCATGCTGTTTTGGTTGCTGCCCACCAGCAATATCCAAAATAGCCAGCCGGTGGTGATGAAACTGCAACGTTCCAATTTCCAGCGTAGTTTGGTCATCAGGCCCGCGGTGCCAGAGGTCCTTGGTGAGTTGAGGGATATTTAACCTGTAGTTGACAGATCCTGCTATACCACACATAATATTGTAAGCAAAGCTATCGTGTAGCTTTCGTTTTCTTTTTACTGAGAATAAATCGGCCTACCCGGCTACGCTCAATCTTCGGAACCTGACCCACCAAAATCATCACCATGGCCAGGAAAAAAGGCATAGCCGGGATCCTGTATCGTACTAATGAACCAAAATTGTTGGTCGTAATGGCTACCAGCCCCGCCAGGAAAATAGAATAGACAAACATAAACACCATGACGGGTGAATTAAAGATCGAAGAAAAGAACTTCCTTAAACCCAGCTTGATCAAGGCATACAAAAACAGGAAAAATATGACGAGCGATTCGCCAGCGCTGATTAGCATGGGAAGGTTATTTGCCTCCCACAAATAAGGGCGAAACAATGTTATATTCACTGCTTTGGGAAACATGGCAGCTAAAGACCCAAGAGATCCGTCCAATCGGCCGATATCAAAAACCGATCCGCCGATCTGGGTATAGAGCAATTGCGAACTGGTTGCGTATTGGGCAAGGTTTTCCGCCCGGTACTGGTCCAGTTCAAGAAACTCGAGCCGTAGCATGAATTGAATCAGGAACATCACCGAACCAGCAATGATCGCCAGCAACACCATAAAGGAGGCATACCGGAGACTTTTATCCTTAATGCTCCTGTTGATGTAAAGGAAATACCACAGCGATAATGCCGGAAGTAGTGATAATAAAAGATAAGGTTTGGTAAAGAACAAAGTAGCACCCCACACGATCAGGGAGACAATATGTAAAAAAATGCTTTTTTTCTGAAAGAAAAGACAGTAAAAGCTATACACAAATAGTCCCAGTGATCCAATGCAGATAGAGTCTTTTGTAATGGCCGATCCCCAATAAACCACAGAGGGGAAAAATAGAAAACAAATGGCCAGTCCTCTTTTAATATTTGGATATATGGAAGTAAAAACAATAAAACATTTCCAGCAGCCCCAGAATGCAAAAAAACTATAACACATAGACAGGGCGGTATAGCTATTTCCCAAAATATATGAGAACAACAAACCGAACCGAGGTACCATAAAATTACTGGTCTTTACCATGTACCCCAGGTTGTCTCCTAGTTTATCAGCAGCAATATACTGCGCAACCGGGTTGTCGGATTTCAACTGGATATTGCCATATATATTAAACAGATTACCCGGGTCGTCGTTAATAGCTTGTTTTAGATCAAGTAAGGCCACATAATACCGGTTGGTATCCCCCCCGGCAAAGTAAAACTGAACGGTCAGTCCAAATATGATGGTCGCCACCATTTTTAACAGCATCCCATACATAAAGTAGTTCCGCATTTCCCGCGACGGCATACGCCGGCTGATAGCCCTGCTTATAAAATAAAACAGGAAAAATACGATAGGAACAACCAGCAGATCATAACTGGTATATAGTACTACAAATTCTTCCATAAAAAATTAAACGCTCCGGCCCCTCAGTTTTTCAACAGCAGGTATCGGATGTTAATTGCATAATTAATATTTTGTTTTTCTGCCGACGGCATGCCAAAAAGGGATCTTTTCTGAAAACCTGATATCCTCGAGTCCACAATCCAGCATCATCTTCTCAATCTGTTGACGGGAAAACCGCTGTTCCAGCGGAGTGCCAAACCTGTCTAATGAATCATTCCGGATTATATTCCAGGTTTGATTCCTATAACCCGACAAAGGTACCCGCAATGATAGCTTTTCCAGCCCCAACCCTTGAAAAAGTCTTGATATTAAAATAAAGGGCATATATAAAAGTACTGCCAGTATATCCGACACTACTCTTTTCGCTTTTGAAGGCAGTTTTGAGACGATCAGCCGCAAACCATTCGACAACCAATAAAGGGTCTTGAATAAAAAGCCCCTGTTTTCAAGGTTGTAGTATAAATAAACCAGGAAAAAGCCATCCCTTTTTACTTTTTTTACACAGGATTTCATTGCTGCTTTTGTATCTGGTATATGGTGTAATACACCGAGGCTGTAAACCAGGTCAAAACTTTCATCTGTAAAAGGGATATTATCAACATCTGACTGAGAGATCCGGGTATTGGGAATATCCTCTAAAAGCTTTGCTGCTGAAAACACCGCTTTACTTGGATCAACCCCATCTGCATACTCACAGTATTTGGATATATACTTCATCCACCGCCCCGTTCCACATCCAACGTCAAGCACACTCTTCCCTTTTAACCATTCCTTATCCACCACATCGAAATACATGTCCCCGGTTCTTTGAATTTCTTCATCAGAGAACATCCCGAATTTGGTCCATTCTTCACCAAAGGATTCTACCGTAACCTTATCAATATTTTTCCCCCCTTGCTGAAAACAATGAATTTCTTTTTTTCCAACCGCAATTGTATTTATTTCCTTTTGATTAAATGGAACCATTTGCTGTGTTACCTGATTTTTGACCAGGGAAGTCTCAGAAAATATCAAAGTATTTCTCGCTTATTTTTTTGATATCAAAATCTTTTACCCTTGCCAATGAAAGCTGGGTATAATTGTCCCGCAAAGCCCTATCCTCATACATTCTATCCATAGCATTTGCCAGCAGATCGGCTCTTTTTACCGGTACCAATATGCCATACCTGGCGAGGTCAATTTCATCAGTAATTATCTTTCCTTTTGTCTCCGGAGCCAGGATCTCTCTCGGGCCATGAGGACAATCTGTAGATATAACCGGTATACCGTTATTTAATGCTTCAATAATTACATTACCAAAGCCTTCAAAATCGGAACTAAAAATAAAACAGTCTGATTGTTGAAGCCATTCATTTACATTTTGCTGAAATCCCAGGAATTCAACCCTGTCTTGTATATTGAGTTGGATCGCCAGCTCTTCCATTTGTTGCATTAGCTTTCCCTTTCCCAATAAAAGAAGCCGGCTTTTCTTGTTTGACAATTTAGCAAAGGCTTCTAATAATAATCGGTGGTTCTTTTGTTCATCGAACCTTGCTATATTAATGTAGGTAAAGCGATCGTTTTTCCTTTCCTTGCGTTGAATTTCTTTTCCAGAAACATATACAGGGTTGTATATGACTTCAGATCCATTAACACCAAGACGTTTGAGGCTGTCGGCAATACCGGAGGAAATGACAATGATCTTGTCCGCTAATGGATAATACTTTTTTACCATTCTCAGCATCAGTGAACCAAATACTCTTGTCTTGTAATAAGCAATCGTATCAGCTCTCTCGCTGATAATAATCTTTCCCTGCCATCCCAATTTCCTGACCCGGCAGGAAATTAAATTAGGTCTGTTTAATAAGGAAAAAAGAGTGTCAATCTTGTTTTCCTGGAGGTAAGCATGCAATTTCTTTGCAAGCGACCGGGTTTTGAGAACACTTATATAACCGGGAGTTTTTCTTTTCTCTAGTTGAAATATTTTAATGTGCTGGGTTGGTATTTCATATTCTATTTCATTTTCCAACAGTATCAAATGAAATTCGAAATCTTTATATCCCTCATTGAGCAAGTAGGAAACAATCCGTTCAGCACCACCACCCCTGAGGCTATTGATAAAAACAGCAACTTTCTTCATATTATGTGGTGGAAGCCATCTTTTTACCAGCCAGGAAATTTTTAATGTATCGTTTGTCTGTTGCTGATAATAATGTAAATAACGAAGATCCCGCGACGATCATCACAACAGCCAGTTTTATACCACCATCAATATAAATATTTGGTGAGAAATTGAAATTGGACAATAACAATCCTCCACCCAGTATTACTACTAGTAAGATGGAGTCCGTCAGGACATTATACCTGACCCGTATGTATTTCGCTGAAAAAAAACCTGCTACGATAACCATGATAAGATTAGCCAGCATAAAACCTAACGCGGTTCCATACCCCGCATATCTTTTTACTAATAAAAAATCGACCAGGAAAACAACGGCGAGTCCTGCCAATAATGTATATAAGCCAAGATAACTTTTCCGGGAATGAATAATACCTGCCTGCGCAAAAGAGTACATGCCGTAGAAAATATACCCTGTAACAAACAACAACATAAACTTCTGACCTCCTATATAATCATAACCGGCCAGTACATCTATAATTATTTTAGCTAAGGCCATGAAACAAAGACTGACAAAGCACATGACCATCAGGTAATAAGTATGAAAACGGGAAATGATACCCGGTGCCTGGGGCTGCCCAAGTAAGGACAATAAAAAAGGCCCAAATGCAAAATTGAAGGAAGACACTACCATTGAAATTACGGCAGCGATCCTGAATCCCTGTGTGTAAACCGCAAAGTCGGCATTTGTTATCTTTCCTGCCAGCACGTACCTGTCAACCGACCCAATGAAGTTGAATCCGAATGCCAGCACCATAAAAGGCAGGCCATAGGCCAGTAATTGACCAAGGAGTTTCCTGTTTACTGAAAAAGTAAAAAGCCCCCGGCAATAAAAAAAACCAATAATGGCTACCGCAAACTGGCTGGCCACCATGATCCCCATTACATTAAAAAGGTTAACATGACCGGTGATCTTCAACCACAATATACCACCGAGATAAACAGCGGATTGAAGTATGATCAGGGATAGAAATAACGATCTGCGGAAAGTATATTTGAACCAGTTCTGAAAATATTGAGCAATGATAACACCTGGTAGCCAGGCTGCCAGCATCCACCATGATGATTCATATTCGGGAGAAAACTTTATGACCTCCTGGAATTGGGCTGCAAACAACCACATAGCAAGACCCAAACTTAGTGCCAACCCTATTTCAAAGAAAAAACCAGTTGAAAAGATCGTTTTCTTTTCTTTTTCTGTCCTGGCATCCTTTACAAACCTGACCACCGCCGAATCCAAACCAAATGTTACAATAGCTGCCAGTAATATACCGGTGGGCAACAATATATTCCAACTGGCCACCTGGCTTTTATCGATACTTTTTACTACCATGGGCATGCTGAAAAACTGAACAAGACTATACAGCATGTTACCCAGCCCATAATACAATAAGTCTTTGACAAATTGCCGCGGGCTTCTATTCTCCATCTCCGGTTAACAAATAATAATTAACGTCCACTAATTCACTATGATTTTATCAGTCCCGACAACTTTGTTTATGCTGTGAAATTTTTTGTCAATGAAGACAAAAAGTTTTGCATTAGAAGGAGCTTTTTTATTTTTCTCCTCTTTCCAGGTAAAAGTATTATTGATTACAGACTTACATCCCTGGATATAATGATTCAGGCTCCACGGCAAGGTCTGGTGTGTTTGCCGCCAATTGCTGGAATTAAAAATAAAGGTATTGCCCTCAAAAATCACATTCGGCCCTCCACTAATAAATGGATAATTTAATTTACAAGATTCCTTATCCAGATTTGGTAGTTGCTCGATCGTACACTTTTCTATTCTAACTTTAAATTCACAATTGAGCCTGATCCCATACCCGCTTGACTTAATGATACAGTTGCTTATTGTAACCCCTTTATCGGGTTGTCCATTGACATTACACCCATTGATATCAAAGTTCAATGTTCCAATTATGGTAGAGTTCGTAATGCTGCTATTATCGGTGGTCATCATTACTGCCCTGTCCCGCACCGGTTCTATCTGGCGGTTTTCTTCAAAATAACAACTATCAAGATGAATATTAGTTGATCGCCCGGCCCCTACTCCGTCAAACCCAGTGGCGACAAACTGGGTGTTTTTGTTTTTTTCAAACTTGCATTTTTTAAAAACTATGTTTTCTATCGTGTTGTACGATTCATTTTCGATATCAACACCTGTATTGGGAGAATGACTTTCATATTTACCGGTAACACCTGTTTCAGAAAATTCGCAATTCACAAACCTCATGTTTTTTCCCTGCACTATGCTCATGGCGCAACGTCCATTATTCTTCAGCTTCAGATTTTCCCCGTAAAATCCTCCCCCTTTTCCTTTCCAGCATACCCCATCGGTTGACATATGATGGATATAACAATTCCTCATTACTACATTTTCAACAATATCATCTGTGGTATAGCCAAACAAAAAACCATATGCGGTATTCTCCACTGTATTAGCTCCATGCGTCATTTTATCACAATTGCCATTGATTTCAATATCCTCAATTGTGATATTCTTACATTGCCGGAAAATAAAGGAAATCTGGTGATCAAAGCTGTACCCAAAATTTCTATCTTTTATTTCCCACTCTGATTTTTTGTGAAAATCACCTTTTATAGAGATAACAGTTCCCTGTTCCCCTTTGATTGAAATGTTATTTAATCCTATAAAAAAGAAATGAGATTTGTCATTCAGCACTTTTCCCATTTCATCCTGGCGGAAGACCTCATCTACTTTATACACTCCTTTTGGAAAAAAAAGCGTTCCTGTTTTTACTCGATGCAATTCTGCGATTGCTCGTTGAATAGCAGTGTAGTCGTTTGTCTTCCCATCTCCTTTAGCCCCAAAATTTTTAACATTAATAACTAAACTGTTTTTGGTAGCATTTCCACTTTGCGCATTGCTTTTAAAAAAAAACAAAAACAATATCACAAAAAAGATCCATCGTCTTTTAGAAATCACGGTCAAAGATTGTTAGTTGAGAAAGCATAGTTACCCTTTTTAAATTTTTCTATTTTAAATAACCCAAAACCTCTTACAAAATTATGGAACGGTAATAGCTATTTCATTTTAACAACCTTGAACCGATAAGTTTTTGATGAAGTTCTTATAGTCATGAAATAAACTCCACTCACCAAATGGCTTAAAGGTATGCTTGATACAGTTCTTTGTTTTCCATTCATTACTTTCTCATCCTTGCTGTAAACAAGCATTCCCAAGCTGTTCATTAACTCTATTTTTACATTGTTGTCAAACTTTTCCATTTCAATGCTATAGTTTAAATACGAAGAGAACGGACTTGGATACACCTTCACTTTATCATCATTACTATACATTTCAGCAGAGACAAGTGCACTCTTTGCGCCTCCGGCTAAGCATGGAAGTATGTACGTTTCAAAATACATTGTAGAACTAACAGATGCTTCAAAACCAGGCAACATATCAATATAATCTTCGGCTCTGAATACGACTGAACCACTTGAAGGTTGGACCAAGGCACTTCCTTTAATCCAGTCGGACGACTGGTATAACGAACTGGTACTAAGCGTACTTGTAATCTCTATTTCACTGTCACATTCCTGGCAATCTTCTCTTACATTTATAACAATCTCCGATTCATCTGAAGGACAGGAGTTAATGCTGTTTGTCGTATAACAACTGTAAACTCCACTTCCACTAGTTGAAATATTAGTTATTACTGGCGTCTGCAAAGAACTTGAAAATCCGTTAGGCCCCGACCAATGATAATTAAGCCCTGTAGCTGGTGTTATTGTAGCTAATAACTCCAAAGTTCCGTCTTCGCAAACTTCAGTTCTGTTTGCACTTAATACCGGAGGTCCCAGTGGCGTTTCTGTATATGTTTTTTCCAGGAAAAGAAACTTATTTGAAATATTGATAAATGAAAAGGGATCGGAATTAGGTTGTATTTCCCAAAATTGACCGTACCCACTAGTATTATCGGGCACATCAAAATACGCCACGTAGTCATCCTCCGCAGAAATATATACGGGGTTTACGGCGCATTTAGTCAGTGGGGAAACAAACTTAGGCCTCTTAGTTGATATCCTACCTTGATAATTAAAAAAATAAACTCTCGACACATTTACAGGAACATAAAAAAAGTTAGTTTCAAAATCAATATTAAGATTACCCGTTATCAAATTTGGTCTCGTCTGAGAATACTCCTTGTAAATCACGTTATTGCCTTCTCGTGTAATAAACATTTTATTAATTCTGGCCCCATGCAGTGTAGTGAAAAAAGTTAATTTAAATTCTCCTGAAGTGGGAATATCAATTATAAGGTCTCCTGAGGTAGATGAAGTAATTATGGTTTCGGAACTAAAGGACTTATCTTTTTTGTCCAGCACAACCAGGACATATCGTTTTTCGGGCATTTTCCTTATATATCCCTGTGTGTATGAAAAATCAATTTCATAGGCTGATAAGGTTATTTTACTATTGGAATCCGTTGCATAAATATTAAATACAGCATTATTTGCGATCGCATCCCCGGTACTTTCTGTTTTAATGGTTGTCTTGGATACATATGCAGGGTCGAAACTTGCCATCTTAGTTTTTATGGTCTGAATGGATGCGTTTTCAAACTCCATATCATCCATATCCCAATTATCGAACTTGTCAGCCAACTCTAAGAGATCGTCTTCAAAAATACCATTTAGATCAGTCAAAGAATAGGTCGAAAAGGATTCATGATAATCAGAATATCGGACATTCCAGTTGGATAACACTATAGACATAATTGGATTCTGGGAACAGGATTTTGAAAGTCTATCACGAAACTCTTCGATCATTGCTGAACTGTTAACTATTTTATATGGCAAAATGCGATATAAAAATTCCGCTAATGCATCAAACTTTTCTGCCTTTTCGGTAGTATATTCTCCGTCAAGACATGGGTTTCCACTATTGGAAAAGACATTAAAATATTCCAACATTAACTTTACAAAATGCAAGTAAGCTTTCAATTCAGTTATTCTTTTGTCTATAGTTTCATTGGATGTCGCATCATCCGCTTCATTTAATAATTGAAATGATTTATTCAGAATGTAGTACTTACAGGATAATTCTTTTCTATCTGATGTGTTTGGAACCTCCATGAAATCCTTTTCCCAAAAATTAAATAGTGCCATTACCTGGCTTGAAGCTGCACCAAACATATCGCTCATAAACTCATCGTAGGAATTCTCAACCGGTTCCAACGATTTGAAAAACCGGTTATAAATCTGTAGTAAAAAACCAGGAGAAAATTTTGAATGATGGGTTTCATAGTTAAAACCCAAGGCACCATTAACTTCGTGCCATTTTAACTTATTTGCAGTATTACTGAAATTAAGGTAAAACGGAAGTCCCCAATTATTATAATGCGATACGTAATAATCATATTCTCCCAATTGTCCGGCACCATCCATGCGGGTTTTCCATCTTTGCCGCAAAGCATCCCCTGTTGTAGTATGTTGATCTCCATAAAGATCTGTTGCCATAATTATATCAATGTTCTCGTCTACTGATATTTCTTCCGTGCCTGCACCCTTTTCAACAGTAAATGAAGGCACATCTGAATGCGCAGCATATGCCATAATCTGCACTGTTTTTAAATTGGGAAATATTTCAAATAGTTTTGGTGTGATATGCTTTGCCATTAAAAAATTCTGATCTGAGGGTGAAGGATAATTATCATTATTATTTCCCCACTCACCGGATAGGCAGCCATCGCCATTAATAGAACTATTGCCCCAATCTTCGCCATCTCCTGTTTCTATTGATATAACACTGTTAAAATACGGATTGGTCAATTTAGGAAGCCCCCCAACACTCATATCAACTGCATACATTTCGCTGCAAACATCTCGATACTTGCTCAGTGCAGTAGTATCATTTACATCAGGCCTTGAACCATTACCACGCAATCGCAGGTTATCGTGTTTTGCTATTTGACATGTAGCAACTCCTACATCGTTCCCGAATCTCCGACCAAGGGCCTGCGTTACATCCTGGACATCTGAATAAAATCCATTCCGGTCTTTCCATAATTTCCATTCCCTTCCAACAGCACTATCTTTATCTACATAAGTTTCTAGAAAAGTGGTCCCTCCAAAAGAATGGTATTTAAAATGAGGGGTATAAGTTGTATCCATGTTCAAAATGATCCCCGAAACCGTCGTAATGGGTGGGATTTTAGTCCATAAAAATTCTTCAATAGCCTCTGTTTCTGGCAAATAAAACCGAAACATTAACTTCTTTTCCAAATATTGGTAAATACCATACTTTAATCCCTGCGTTATTGGAGCACTAAATGTGATTAAAGCACCTGATGTACCTTCGATGACACAGCTTGAGTTTTTGGGTAAATTAGTTATACCAGCATCTATATCCAGTACAATTCCCGAAACTGGCAAACTGCCGGAAAACTCCTCTGTCAACACTGTCACATGGAATGTGGCTGCTGCTTGAAGCAATAATTTTACATCATTTGCAATATCTTCAAGCTCTTCTCCCCCATCTTCATCATAGTAAATTTTTAATACCGGTGGTTGGGCAACAATAGCTGTGGACAAAAAAATGCCAATAAAAAGGATTAAACCTCGAATCAGCAATAAGAATGACTGAGGATTGTTCATAAAATTGAGTTTTGATTCAAAAAATCGTTTAAAGAATTATTAAATTCTCATAGTCACTATTTTCGCTTTTTCTGAATATGCCCAATCTCTTGTTTCAATTTTTCAATTTCTTTTTGCTGGGAAATGATATATAAAGTAAGTTCTTCCACCTTTTTCAAAAGTATTCGTTGATTATCACCCAAATCAATGCCTTCTTTTTCTGCTTCGGCTGCAGGAATAACTTCCGGAAGATGTTTATTTTTCTGAATAAATTTCTCCAACTCCTTTAGTGGCATCAATTTATACTGTTTGTCAAAAACGTAATCGGGCCAATTAGCCTGTAATTTAACCGTAACTTTCTCGCAAATAATATTACCCTTGACTGCCAATTTATATCCGGTAGGAAAGGCAGGATCAGTTGGTGCTCCTATCATAACGTTTCCGTTTGCGTCTATTCGCATTTTTTCAGTTCCGCCTGATACAAAATTTATTGCATTACCCGAAACTTCTGATATATATGTGTCAGAGATTCCATCGAGGTAAAACTTCTTTGCGGCGTTTATACCAAAATCTCCAGGAGTAAATAACTGCTGGTACCCATGAGGTGCCATTAAAAGTCCATTTCCTGAAGGATCTACAAGCGCAAAATCATAAGCAGAACCAGATGCGGTGTTAATTACAAAACCGAATACTGGGTCTCGCCAAATTTGAGCTTGGCCACTACCTGAATATTCAATTGCTGTTGGAAATTTCAGCCTATATCCATCAACCGCGACGTCACCTACAACGTGCAATTTATGACTAGGACTTAATGTTCCAATTCCTGTATTTCCGGTACTGGGAAAAGTGTTAGTTTGGGAAAAACATTCGATACCCGATAAAATCATTATTAGGGTAATTAAACTTGATAGCAGCGTTTTCATAATTGTTAGCTTTTATTAATTAATAATTATTTGTTTTACAATTATAGATCAGGAGTTAAATGCTCTATTAAAACACACTTTGTCATATTTATCTTGTTCTAAATTATTCAGTCTAACAAAACAAACATAGTTGTTCATACTACATAAAAATATTAAGAAATTATTATTTCTTAAGAAAATTCTACCTATTTACATAACCTTCTGAAAGCAATTGTTGAAGCTGCGTAGCATATGCTTTACCCGCATTCTCATGATTGTGAAATTCTACAGACCAGCTACGGCTTTCCTCACCTTTTCGTCGGGCATACTCTTTATCAAAATATAGTTTTGCAATTTCGTCTGCGATACCCTCTGGGGTATTAGTAGAAATAATAGGATGCCAGGGATACATTTTTTTCATTCCCACTTCATCAAGATAGCACATCGTTGGACGTGAACAAGCTGTTCCTTCCACTACTATGGAGCCAAACCAACCGGCACCAAACTCATCAACAACCAAATCAGAAGAAGAGTACAAAGCCACCATTTCCTGTTTATCAAAACCCTGGTTTGTTTTACCATTCAGCCATACTATATTGTTATTCAGTTTAAGTCTGTCAATTTCGGCATCAAACATTGCTTTGTCAACTGACTGCACCCTGTTGGGTAACATAACACAGATATCATTGATTCCGTGTTTATCAATAAAAACCCTGAGCCCCTGCAGGAGCATTTCATTTCCTTTCCATTGTCCTGCATCTACCAGCGCCTGGCGCCTGCTGATCATTAAACGGCTGGGATGAAAAATCCTAAATGAAAATTTTTCTATTTTTTCAAGATTCTCTTTACTAATCCTGGATTTGTAGTTTGGATTAAACTTAAATATTTCTGTATCAATAATTATGGGGAAATATACCTCCGCTATTTTTTCGGGTGGAACTTTCAGCCTGCTAAGAGCAAGGTAGTTGGGAGTAAAGGGATGGCTCAGAAAATGACTGACATATTTCATGGCTCTCCTCTGGATGGAACCAATATAAAGTGCTTTAAGTTTTGCAAAAACTCCTTTGTACGAAAAACTAAAGGCCCGTGGAAATGGCATTTTGGTGATATCACCGCCAGTGGTCCAGTGCAAAAATGTAGAATTCTTTACGTGCGGTGCAAGCCAAACACCTGCTGAAGAAACAATAATTGCATCGTACTGTTCAGCCGTTAGTTTACGGATAAAAGTCTTATCCAATCTTTTATAATATGAAGTTGGATCCCATTTTTTGTCGTGAAAGACCCAATCTCCCTGGTTAACTGCATCCGGATCATTTAATACCGGGGTGGTATGAATATCCAGGTCATTACCAAGGTATAAATGGGGTTGAATGTTGGTATATCTTTTCAGGGCAAGCCCTATATTATACATGTTATTGCATACATTACCTATAAGTGCAACCCTCATCATCTTCTTTCCCATTACTACTTATAATTTTAACGCTTTATAAAAAATCTCTTTCCTGAATTCATTTATCACCCTTGTTTCTACTTCTGTTATTTTGAAATTTGCATTTGCTAAATAACCTTCCAACTCAACCGAATCAAACCTCCTTAGGTGAAAAGGATCTTCAGCGCCCTCGGGTATCGTAAGATTTGTATACCATTCAGGACTCGTAGCAGGCTTTGGTGTGTTCTTTGCCTTTTCGCCGTGAAAAATGCAAAGCTCCCCGCCTGTTTTTAATACCCGGTGTGCCTCCAATATTGCATCGTATGGTTTTATAAAATGATCCAACGAGGTAACAAAAAGCGCCTGGTCAAAAAGCTGATCCTTAAAAGGTGTGAACTCTCCAAACCCATGAATAAAAGGAAAATCCCGTGGCTGGTCGCCGATTATCGGGTCCAGCCCAACCAGGAAAGCATCATTTCTCACAGAATATTCAAAATGGCTTGGATTCTTCTGCGGGCCTACACCGATATCAAGTACATTACCCTTGTAATTACAGAAATTACCAAAATTGACATATTCTTTAAGTGGCCCAGTTGCAATATTGGCAACAGGATCCTCTACATATCCAACAATACCATTCTCCTGGAGATGTTGCCAGGTCTTCCAGATCTTTGTATTTAAAAAATCAAGGCCATCCGGAATAAAATCCCAGAAACCTTTTTCTTCATTAAACGGAAACTTATACTTGCTTGAATAGGCATAAGTTTCTGCGAACTTCAACGGTTCCCTGGTATAAGGACATAACAACCAATCGAGTGGTATTTTACTTTCTTTTAATTGATTATTCATGATTCGTTTCTCTTGTTATTGGTTCAAATAATTTACAATAGTTCATTTGCAAGTTGGGTCCTGTCCGGGTAATTCACCAATACCCCCATCCCTTTTTTCTGGTAAACCAGCATACTGCCTAATGCAACAGCCGATGCCCCGCCTTTTTTAACCACTTCGCCAATATGCTTGACAGAACCGGCTCCGCCATTGGCAATAACGGGGATCGATACACTATCCGTTATTTTTTTGATCATTTCCACATCAAATCCATCCCAGGTTCCTTCCCTGTCAATACTGGTTACCAAGAGTTCCCCGGCACCCACATTCTCCATGCGTTTGGCATAGGTGACCAGGTCTTCATTAATCTTTTCCCTGCCATCTTTTACAAAAATACTCAGCCCATTGGTCGTTCTTTTCACATCAATTGAGACGACCGTTGCCTGTGCCCCAAAATGAGTTGAAATGCTGGTAACCAATTCCGGGTTGTAGTAGGCGTTTGTATTTATTATTATTTTCTCAAATCCGATCAGCAGGATCTCCTTTGCCTGTTCAAAACTGCTGATACCGCCACCATAGGTGAGTGGCATGAAACACTCATTGGCAATATCTTTCAGTATTTTCAAGTTCGGCGTTCTGTTTTCTACACTGGCCCTGATATCCAAAAAACAAAGTTCATCAACTTCCAGTTCATTAAAGATCCGGACGGTATTGCACGGATCACCGATATAACCGAATTTGTTGAACTGAACCGCTTTAACCAGGCTTTCATCGATCAATTGCAGGCAGGGAATAATTCTTGTCTTTAGCATCAATTATATCTTAGCAAAATTCTCCAGGAGTTTCATACCGTACTTATGACTTTTTTCCGGGTGAAATTGCGCCCCGTATACATTATCCTTTTGAACGATGGAATGAAAGTCCGAGCCATAATGAGTGGTGGTCAACACATCGTTTTCATTATCGCATGCTACATAATAGCTATGCACAAAGTAAAACCTGGGTTCTTCTGGCAGATCTTTTATTAAGGGTGATTGTCTTTTTTCAAAGACCCGGTTCCAACCCATATGCGGTATTTTCAGTTTAGAATCAGGAGCAAATTTAAATTTCAAACTTTTAGCCGGCAGCCATCCCAGTCCGGGTTGCACACCTTCTTCGCTGCTGTTAGTGATTAGCTGCATCCCGAGGCAAATTCCCAATGTAGGAACCCTTTCTTCCAGCACTTTTTTATCCAGTATATTTCTTAAACCGCTTTCAGCGATTTTTTCCATCGCTGCATCAAAAGCTCCTACTCCGGGCAAAAGCAGTTTGGAGGCGCGGGCAATTGTTTCCGCATTGCCTGTTACTTCACTGGGAACGCCAATCCGCTTAAACATGTTCTGTACAGAACCCAGGTTTCCCATCCCATAGTCAATAATTGTTATCATGATTTATTCTTAACGGGAAAACAATATTTTAAATAGAAACTCATGGGAACGAGGTTAGCCTTAGCCAGCAGGTAAAAAACGGGACGGAGTAATTCAAATCTTTTTTTATAGGTTGGAAATTCCCACCAGTATTTAGGAGGCTGGTTCATTACTCTTTCATACTCTTCATCACTCAGATCAAGTCTTTTCTTAAAATATGACAGCAATTCAGGCTCAATCACCAGCGGGCTGTTATATCTTTTCAATCCCTCTTCCCGGCTGATCTTTCCCATCCTGACTATTGCTGACAAGGTATTACTCCGGTAGTCAATATTAAATTTCTGCGGTAAATAGATCCCATGCCAAAATGCCGATAACCTGTTCTCCAGGTGGTGACCTCCATAATAGGTCCAGCCACATTCTTTTTCCAGGAAATGCATCGCATCTTCCTTGGTGTATTTCATGTACCAGTAAGGACGTATCTTCCTGATTCGGTAAAATATCGTCCATTTAATAAATTGCCAAAAAGACATCAGGGGATAGGAGTTCATTTTCTTTCTTCCATAACGCTGATGAATTGTCTTTACATATTTTCCATCAAAATAATTTTTGCCAAGCGGAGTTATCCCTTCGGCAAGAAAGGAATGTCCTTCCAGTACATACTTAACTTTAAATTTTGCCGCGGCCCGGTACATCGTTTCAGACAATGCCAGGTCGGTTGAAGCATCTAACTCTGATACACTTGCTAAAAAAAACTCCTGTAAATATCATCCGATTCTTTGTTGTCGATAACATGCGTATACAGGTCAACATTCCAATGCTGTAATACTTTCCTGATATTTTCTGTAGCAATAGCAGAGTTCCATGTGTTATCATAGTGAACAGCAAGTGGCCTTAGTCCATTTTTGATCGCCCAGTAGATCATGAAGGAGGAATCGGTACCCCCACTCACTCCTACTATACAATCATATTTCTTTTTTTTCCCTTTTCTTCTTATTTCTTCCAGTATCCCATTCAATGTATCCATCCCTTTATCCTGCCCCGTTCCATACTGCTTTACCAACGACTCCACCATTCTGCAATAATTACACACATTATCCTTGTCGAAAGTAATATTGGGCATTCTTTCGTCGTAAATACATCTTGAGCAAATTTTATATTTACCCGTAGTCATAGATTGCTGGTCCGTATTATCGTTCATCATTAAAGCAGGTCTTTTATTCCTTCTGCAAATTTTACCCGGGGCACAATTAAAGTATTTTTCATTTTGTTGATGTCGCCGATCAGGTGCCTGGCAGGCTGTTGCTGGAAGGCAAACTGGGGGTCAATTTCTAGCTGCTTGCCAATGGTCTCAACGATCTCCTTTAAAGAAAGTATTTCTCCTCCTCCAATATTAAATTTATGGCTTCCATCGATAGTAAAAGCAGCTTCAATGGCTTTTACCACATCGCTTACATGGATTGGATTTGTCTTCAACCCCTCTTCGCCCTGTAAAGTAATAGTGCTATTATTTTTGACGTTATCAACCAGTCTTGGTATGAGCATACTTCGGTCCTGTCCTGCTCCATAAACAAATATGAACCGCAGCTGTATGATATCAATAAGCGTTGAGTAATTATCTAAAATTATTTCGCTGCAGTATTTTGTCCCGAGATAAAAGCCCAGCTCTTTTTTATAAACAATCGTCTCTTCTTCCGTAAATGGGTTATCGCTATTCCCGTATACACCGGCTGAAGATGCATAGATGAATTTCTTTACTCCTTTTGCAACGGCCCAATCAATCAATTTCAAAGTACTTACCGTGTTTACATAAAACACATCTTTTCCTTTGCCGGGAAAATCCCTGAAATTCCTGCTTTGCGAAAGATGAATGATACAATCAATATTTTCCGGTAGCCGATCAGTATCCCAATCGTTTGAAAAATCAATAGCAATATTATTTTCCCTTTTTAAACTATTCGAAACAGAGTATACTTTATAATCCCCCTTATCAAGAGATTTCAGTAAATGAGAGCCGACCAACCCCCCGGCTCCCGTAACCAGGATATTTTTAATTGTATTCATTTAGTACTATCAATTTATTTTTTCATTGTTCAAGAATATCCTGCACCACCATTCAAAATTCATGAGGCTCCAGAGCAACAGGCGATGGTTTATCTTTTTATTGATATGCTCATCAATGATATGCTCGGTAAAGGCGGGATTAATGAATTCAGAAGACACAGTTTTCTTATCTAACAATAATTCCTTCATGTAGGCCGCATTCTCTCCTCTGTACCAACTCTCATCGGGTGCGCTAAAACCCTGCTTTTTCCGGTTTATGATCTGTTCGGGCATAAAATCCAGCATAGCTTTCCGCAATACATTTTTCCCGTCATCGTATTCTGTATATGACTTTTTCTTATTCTGAAAATCGTTTTCGTCCACCCGTTTCATATTTTCCAGGTTCCCTAATTTGTGTTTCACCGGAATTTTCATGGCAAAATCCACCAGGTCATTATCCATAAAAGGAAATCTTTCCTCCAGGCCATGTGCCATCGAAAGTTTATCGCCTACCAGCAATAAGCCGGGTAGAAATGTTTTGATTTCAAAATACAGGGAGTTATTAATATGCTCCTCCGGTCGGTCGTACTTCAGTTTATCATTAAATAAAAACACCTTTTCAAATATGGGTCTTATCTCATTGATGTTCCCGATCCTTCTATATGTATCCGGGGTAAATAACTTTGATTTATCATCATCCTTCACTAACCGTTGCCAGAAATCATAATATTGATTGAAGAAATCCTGCCTGTCCAGTGATTTAAAAATCCGGTAATATCTCCAGGGATAACCACCAAATAATTCATCCCCTCCTGTTCCCTGCAAACAAACTTTTACAAACTTGGAGGCCAGCCGGGAGATATAATAACTTGGGTAGCTCATTCCCACCCTCAAGTCTTCCAAATGATAAACCAATTTAGGTAAACTCCAGCGAAGGTCACCCGCATTCATCACCTGTTCGTAATGCTCACTCTTTATGTAGTTCGCTGTTAACTCAGCATCCCGGCGTTCATCATAGTTGGCTTCTACCCCCGTTACCTGGCTCATATCAAAACCACAAGTAAAGGTGAACAACCTTGAAACATGTTTTGATGCTACTACGGCAATTGATCCCGAATCCATACCGCCGCTCAGGTAACTGCCTACCGGCACATCAGATATCATTTGCTTGGCCACTGCCCTGCTGAATAGTCTCTCTGTCTCAACCCGGGCGTCCTCAAAACTCATTTTTTCATTGGTCCGGGAAAAATCATAGTCCCACCAGCTTTTATGCACTATCTCGGAAGTGGATGAGTTAACACAAACCGTATTAGCTTGCGGCAACATATACACTCCTTTAAAAAGTGTTTGGAAGCTAAGCATGTTCTGAAAAGTAAAATACTCATTCAATGCATCGTGGTTCAGTTCTACTCTAAAAGAAGGATGGGTAATGAATGCTTTTATTTCTGAAGCAAAAAGGAAAACTCCATTGCCTATAAAATAATACAGGGGCTTCACCCCAAACCTGTCACGGCTGATCCAGAGTTCTTTTTTTGATTTATTCCAGGCTCCAATGGCAAACATACCATCTAACCGTTCAAAAAAAGATGGACCATAAGCAGCCAACCCTTCAGAAATTACTTCCGTATCAGATGTTGAGAGAAATTGATGGCCTTTTTCCTGTAACTCTTTCCGTAGTTCTTTAAAATTATAGATACAGCCATTAAAAATTATGGTCCAGTCACCATTGTGGCTGTTCATAGGTTGCGCACCCTTTGGTGAAATATCAAGGATGGCTAAACGGCGATGGCCTAACCCTGCGTTATCATCAAGAAAAATTCCTTCGCCATCAGGTCCCCGGTGGGACAATGCATCAGTCATCCGCTTCACCTCCTGTTGGGTAACCAGCGAACCTTTCAGATTAAATATGCCTGCAATGCCACACATAATTATTTCTTATCTCTATTAAAATGTCAAAATGAAAGCACTTATTATTTTTTGTTTTTTTGTGCCTCTCTCCAGTCAATTAATTTCTGCAGTCCTTCTTCCAATTCATATTGATATTTAAAACACAATTCTTTTTCAGCTTTTTCCCTTGAACCGATACGGTTTTGTACCAATGCCCTGGCATCATCTGCGCTATACGGTTTGTATTGCACTTTCAATGACGAATCCTTTAGCTTCAAAATGGTATCACACAAAGTCTTTATAGAAGTCTGTACTTCTGTACCTACATTATAAAAGCCAAAAGTGGTATCCGATTTTAATGACATGACATTACAACGGGCCACATCTTCTACATAGATAAAATCATAAGCCTGGCTGCCATCACCATTGATCACAGGAGACACATTTTCATCGATCTTGTTCAGCATGATTGGGATCACCCCCGTGTAGGCAGCGGTCTGGTCCTGGTTGGGGCCATACACATTCATATACCGCAAACCGATGACTGGTAAATTGTACCGGTCATTGAAAGCGGTAGCCATCGCCTCACCAGCGATCTTGGTGGCACCGTAAAAATTTTTATTGTTAAAAGGGTGGTGCTCTGTCATCGGCAGTTCCACTGCATCACCGTACACAGAAGCAGAAGACGACCAGACCAATTTTTTGATATTATTTGTTACACACGCTTCCAATACATTGAAGGTGCCTGCAATATTTACATCAAAAGCAGTACGGGGAAAATCCTTACAATGCAGCAGCCACATTGCGGATAAGCAAATCACATAATCCATCCCTTTCATGGCCTCATTCAGGATATCAATTTCCCGGATATCACCCCCGTGAGGGTATAATTTGCAGCGAGGGTCTTTTAAACAATCTTCAATATTGCTCATTTTACCGCGGGCAAAATTATCGTAGATGATCACTTCACTCACCTGTTCTTTCAATAGTTCGGCAACTACAAAACTGCCTATAAAGCCCGCGCCTCCAATAACCAATATTTTACTATTATTGATATCCATCGTTTGATTAATTATTTGATTGAATTTCTTATCTCGTGAACCAGCTTAATGGATGGTATCGTTTCCGTGAGCCTGAAACCCTTGCCTTTTAATATCTCTTCATAAGACAACGTATGCAATTCTGTAAACCCATCACTAAATTCAAATTCATCACCATCCACGGTAAGCGACCGGAATGTCCGCTTACCGGCAGCCCTTGCTGCAGCAGGCAAGGTGTCGGCATTAATACTCAGGAACCAGTCTACCGAAGCTTTATCCAGTTCCAATTTTCCCGAAGCGGTATCAGCACTATGTTCAGTTACAATATTTTGTTTTACCCCGCCAAATATCCAAAGCAGCATATCAAAAAAATGAACCCCGATATTGGTGGCAATACCACCGCTTTTCTGACTATCACCTTTCCAACTGGTATGGTACCAGTGGCCTCTTGATGTAATATAAGTGAGCTTGATGTCATACTTTTTATCAATGGGGCCTCTCTTAATTCTTTCTCGTAAGGCGATCACCGCGGGGTGAAGACGGAGTTGGAGAATAGTGTACACATTCTGTTGGGTCTCTTGTTCAATCTCCATCAAAGCTTCCAGGTTCCAGGGATTTAGCACCAATGGTTTTTCACAAATCACATCTGCCCCTATTCTCAAACCAAACCGGATATGGGCATCATGGAGATAGTTGGGAGAACACACACTGACATAATTGGTAGTAGTACCCTGTCTCCTCAGTTTTTCAATATGCCTGTCGAATCGTTCAAACTCGATAAAGAAATCAGTATTGGGAAAATAGCTGTCCAGTATTCCTACTGAATCATGTTTATCCAACGCCGCTAATAAATTATTATCCGTGTCTTTGATAGCTTTCATATGCCGGGGAGCAATATATCCGCCGGCGCCTATCAATGCAAAATTTTTCATGTGATTATTTTCTATTGCTGTTGGCCCCAATGCTGGCCGGCCAACGGGGAATTCTACAATTACTTAATCCGGGCGACCCTGCTATTTTCCAGTTGATATTCCTCCCCACTTTCTGAACAAGTAGCCTTTCCTTGTTTATCAAAAATCAGTTTGTGTCCATACTCGCTCATCCACCCGGTATGTTTAGCTGGATTACCCACTACCAACGCGTACGCCGGCACCGGTTTCGTAACCACAGCCCCAGCACCAATAAATGCAAATTCGCCAATTTCGTTTCCGCAGACGATCGTGGCATTAGCGCCGATACTGGCCCCCCTTTTAACCAAGGTCGGTAGGAATTCATGCTTCCGGCTTACTGCACTTCGGGGGTTGAATACATTGGTAAACACCATGGAGGGTCCCAGGAAGACATCATCCTCACAGATCACTCCTTCATAAATAGAAACGTTATTCTGCACTCGCACATTATTACCTAATGTTACGTTGGATGACACAACAACATTTTGCCCGATATTACAGTTGTCGCCCATTACAGACCCGGGCATGATATGGCTGAAGTGCCAAATCTTTGTTCCTTCGCCTATCTGGCAACCCTCATCAATAACAGCAGTGGGATGAGCAAAATAATTCATATCAGTCGGCAGCCATTTTTTTCAGGTATTCACCATAGCCGCTTTTGGCTAAAGCTTCTGCCTGGGTCATTAATTCCTGTTTTGTTATAAATTTATTCCGGAATGCCACTTCTTCAATACACCCGATCTTGGTTCCCTGTCTTTTCTCAATCACTCTTACAAACTCGCTGGCGTCGCTGAGTGAATCGAAGGTACCCGTATCCAGCCAGGCAGTGCCTTTATCAAGAATGGAAACTTTCAATCTACCTTTTTGGAGATAGGCTTTATTTACATCGGTGATCTCGTATTCCCCCCGCACGGATGGTTGCAATGCTTTGGCAATGGCCACTACTTCATTGTCGTAAAAGTATAAACCAGGAACAGCATAGTTTGACTTGGGCTGTTTTGGTTTTTCTTCAATGGAGATAGCTTTCATGTTACTATCAAATTCTACTACACCGTATCGCTCAGGATCAGATACCTGGTAAGCGAAGACATAACCCCCTTCCACATCAGCCAGCGATTGCAACTGCTTGTCGAGTCCTGTACCATAAAATATATTGTCGCCCAACACCAGTGCCACTTTATCATGACCAATAAATGATGCGCCGATTACAAATGCCTGTGCCAGGCCGTTTGGGATTTCCTGTACCGCGTATTCAAAGCGACAACCCACCTGGCTACCATCTCCTAACAATCTTTTGAACTGCGCATTATCTTCAGGAGTAGTAATGATCAGTACTTCCCTGATACCGGCCATCATCAAAACAGATAAGGGATAATAGATCATCGGCTTATCATAGATGGGCATTAGCTGCTTGGAAATCGCTTTGGTAATAGGGTAAAGCCTTGTTCCGCTTCCGCCGGCTAGTATTATTCCCTTCATGAGAGAAGTTGAATATCGTTGAGCATGGTTAAATGTTGTTTAATAGTTGTAAGGGTATCAAGGGCTTTATTATGTGAGGCGCTGCTATCATCAACCAAAACAATCCAAGTTTGCCAATTCGTTTGACCTGAGATGTTTTAAGGTTTGTGAGTTTTACCGTGAGAGGTTGAATTTTCTGTCGGTATTCAGCCAACTCATTTTCACTAATATAACCCAAATCAGATGAAATAATCAGATGATTAAACACTTCCATGAGACTACTGAATGCAACAGTGGTGAAATGTGCCTGATCTTTGGCCGTAACCCTTGTTGTACCTTCAGCAATATTAGCACATACAGATATAGCCGACCTTCTGAGTTGAGAAACCAGCGAATATTTTTCTTCCGTTGGGAATAATTGTGTCTTTTTATAAATGCTACCAGCCAGTTGTCTTGCTAATTGCCATACTTCCAGTTTCTCAAATGAGAATAGATAAGTGTTCATAAAAAATAGTTTAAGATGGTTAAAGTCAGTTGAATATTGCGGACAACCATTCAACCATTTTCAACAACTATTCAACAATCTTCACCCCCTATGATACATTTTTTTATAGTAATCCTGGTATTCCCCCGATGTCACATGTTTCAACCAATCCTTATTTTCCAGGTACCAATCAATGGTCTGGCTCAGGCCTTCTTCAAAGGTAACCGATGGTTTCCATCCCAATTCGGTATTAATCTTTGAAGCATCGATGGCATATCGCCTGTCATGGCCCGGCCGGTCTTTTACATAAGTAATCAATTGATCACTAGTGCCCACCGCATTACCCAATTTTTCATCCATCAACTGACAGAGCAATTTAACGAGGTCAATATTTCTCCATTCATTAAACCCACCAATATTATACGTTTCAAAATTATTCCCCTGGTGAAAAACCAAATCGATAGCAGTGGCATGATCTTTTACAAAAAGCCAGTCTCTTGTATATAAACCATCACCATACACTGGCAGGGGCTTTTTGTGAATGATATTATTAATAAAAAGCGGGATCAGTTTTTCCGGGAAATGATTGGGACCATAATTATTAGAACAGTTGGTAATGATCACCGGGAGATGATACGTTTCTCCATAGGCTCTTACAAAATGGTCGGATGCAGCTTTGGAGGCAGAATAAGGCGAGTTAGGCGCATAGGATGTTTCTTCAGTAAAAAACCCGGTGGCACCCAGGGCCCCGAACACTTCATCGGTAGACACATGATAAAATCGTTTACCTTCTGTCTTGCCGGCCCATTGCTTGTTGGCCGCATTTAAAAGATTGACAGTACCGATTACATTGGTATAGACAAAATCCAGCGGCGAAAGGATCGAGCGGTCAACATGACTTTCGGCAGCCAGGTGAATGATACCATCCGGCTGGTAGGCTGAAAAAACTCTTTCTAGCTCATCAGCCTGCACGATATCTGCTTTTTCAAAAATATAATTTGGCGACCATTCAATGTCCCTGAGATTCTCCAGGTTCCCTGCATAGGTGAGTGCATCCAAATTGACAATGCGGTAGTCCTGGTATTTAGTAACGAATAACCTTACTACATGTGAGCCGATAAAGCCAGCACCGCCAGTTATGATAATTGTCTTTTGCATTTATCCCTGATGTTGTTCTTTATACCATTGAAAGGTCTGCTTCAATCCTTGCTCTACAGAAGTTTGAACGGTATATCCCAGCAATTGTGTCGCTTTGGAAATATCCGCCAAACTATACTTAACATCCCCTGCCCTTTCAGGTCCATGAAGAGGTTGCAGTAAGCTACCCGCTTCTTTTTTTAAGCCTTCAAAGAGTTGTAGCAGCGAAGTCTTTTGCCCGCAGGCAATATTATACACCTGGTTTATGGCGTTCACCTCGGTAGTAAATAAAGAAAGGGTATTCGCCAGCACGGCATTGTCAACATAGGTAAAATCGCGGCTGTGAAGACCATCGCCATTAATAACAGGAGGCTGATTATGTAATAAGGCGGCTGCAAAAATTGGAACGACAGCAGCATAAGGACCCCTGGGATTTTGCTTTGGACCAAAAATATTAAAGTAACGTAATCCTATTAATTCTACATCATATAGATCCGCATAGACCCTGGCATACAGTTCATTCACATATTTTGTAACCGCATAAGGCGAAAGCGGGTTACCGATCTTATCCTCCACTTTTGGCAAACCGGGATGATCTCCGTAAGTAGAGGAACTGGCAGCATAGACAACCCGTTTGATCTTTTTTTCTTTGGCGGCGGTAAAAATGTTCAACGTGCCGGTGATGTTCACCTCATTCGTCGTCAACGGATCTGCTATGGAGCGGGGAACTGAACCCAAGGCGGCCTGGTGAGAAATACTATCTATACCATCGCAGGCGGTAAGACAGGTCGTATAATTTCTTATATCACCTTCGGTAAATTCAAATTTGGGATGACCGAAAAACGGTTGGATATTTTCAAGACTACCCGTTGCAAGATTGTCCAGCACTCTTACTGTGTCCACTCTTTTATCGTGTACCAACTGTTCAACAAGATTGGAGCCTATAAATCCTGCTCCTCCTGTTACTAAAATACGCATTGAGTCAGTGCAATAATTTTATTTGTTTTTCTTCTTCTTCCTGAATAATCCTCCCAGGCCAATTACCGTCAATGTCTTTACCATGAAATTTTTCGGTCTTTTTTCTTCTTCATAGTAACTTCCATACCCATACCCATACCCATAACCATACCGGCCATAGCCATAGTAGCCATAACCTGATTTGATCTTTACGTCATTGATAACAATAGAAACTTTTGGAAGTTTTCCATCCGTATAAAATTCGTCGATCAGGCCGATTTGTTTTTTAAAGGTATGCCCCTGCCGAACAAGGTATAAGGTAGAGTCGGCATATTTACTTAATGTCATCGCATCACTTACCATCCCTACAGGTGCCGTATCCACTAAAACGATATCAAAATTTTCCTTTAACCAGGCAAATAATTCATCCATTTTCTTATCCAACAGTAACTCCGCCGGGTTTGGTGGAACAGGGCCGCAACCCATCACATACAAGTTTTCCTGCTCAGGTACAGGCCTTACCAGGTCTTTTAATTCTGCCTTTCCAATCAGGAAGTTAGTAATTCCCGGGCCCTTGGGCAAAGCAAGTCCCGCCAAGATCTTTGGTTTCCTGATATCGAATTCAAGTATGATCGTTTTTTTACCCGCCAGTGCCAGTACAGCACCCATATTCGTGGTGACATACGACTTACCCTCACCACTAAAGGAGGAAGTAAAGAGTATTGTTGATTTTTCCTTTTTGTTAAGAATATACTGCAAGTTGGATCGTATAATACGGAACTGTTCGGCCACCATACTGCGGGTGGTTTTGGTTACCACCAGTACTTTGTCTGAATAGGAGTGCCCAATTTCTCCCAGAATTGGCGCCGCCGTTATTTTTTCAATATCAGCCCTGGTGGTTACTTTATCATTCAAAATTTCAGCGAGGAAAATGACCAGGGCAGGCAAACCCAGTCCAATTAAAATTGCCAGGAGCTGAATCGTTCTACGGTTAGGCTTCACAGGCACAGTAGAAGCATAGGCCAGGTTAATGATCTCTGAGTTAGGTACATTAGCAGATTTTATGATCCCCTGCTTTAATCTTTCCTCCTGCAAAATACTATTGAGGGCAAGCAATCCTTCCACTTGTCGTTGTATCTTTAATTGCTCCTGTACTTTTTCCGGCAAATTCTGCAACTGAGATTGGTTTTGCCGACTTTTCCCCCTTACTGTACCAATGTTGGACGTAAGTGATGACCTGATATTTTTCAAATTCTCCAGAATACTGGTTCTTAATTTTTCGATCTGGTCACCGACTTCTTTGATCCTTGGATTACCTTCGGGTACATTCCCATCCAATAATTGTTGACGACCGATCTGGTATTTATTATATTCAGTTACCAGCTGACCCAAGGTAGCATCTTCGAGGTTGAACGTAGTGGGAACTTTTTGATACCTGTTTTCTCGTTGTTGCAGATAGCCGATGAGCATATCTGTGACATTTAATTTAAGGGTCAGGTCATTAAGCGCTTTATCTGCATCACTTAGATTACCAAAATAGTTTTCTGACTGAGCTTTAGAATCTATCAGGTTATTTTGTTTTTCAAATACATTTAAAATTTGCTGAACACTATCTATTGCCTGCCGAAATTCTCTCAGGCGGTCATCAATAAATCCCAGTGTTTGAATGGATGTTTCATTTTTTTTCTCTACACTATAGAGTGCATACTCCGCCATCAGTTTGTTAATTACATCGGCTCCCATCCTGGAGTTAGTCGTTCGCATGCTAAGAAAGAGGATCCCTGTTCCAGTAGCTTTTGGCGTTACCACTATTGCCCCTGCAAACTGACTGGCAGCCTCGCGGGTAGGCGTCCAGCTAACAGAATACTCTTTTCCAATAGTTGAAGAAGGATTGCGAACCAGCCTGAAAGTTCCCTGGCTATTCCGGAATTCCTGGCCAAACGTATATAAGTTTTTCTCTTCGTCAATTCGAAATTCCTTATCGTTATTGAATCTTATTTTGAAAGTAAACTTGCTGTTAGCATCAGCCATGTCCAATGCTTCAATCAGAAACGGCCCTTGCTTATAAATGTTGACTGTCTTTATTTTTCCTTTGGCGCTATAGCTCCATTGCAGGTCAAGGCTATCCACTACCCGTTCCATCAGGGGACGTGATTTCAAAACTTCGATCTCATTCAGGATGTTGGCAGCTTTATTTCCCCCCATGAGCAGTTCAACGTTTTCATTACGTGAACCTCCAGGTTGTTCACTTCTTATCAGCATGGAACTGCTGACACTGTAGATCGGGACAGTATATCGTAAATATAGGTAGGCAATCAACAGTGCAAAAGCAACGGATAGGACAAAAAGAGGGAGAAACCGGATATACTTATAAAAGATATCCCGTAAACTAAGATTATTAAGTTCACTTTTACTATTGACTTGTTCTTCCATCTGCGATTTTTATGATCAATGTTTAGTTCCTGATGAAAATATTGGCCAACGATGCGGCAACGGTGGCAATGGTGAGTGCAAATGACACTTTTTGGGCTACCACTGCCTGCTCAGCAGATTTTTGCTTAATCCTGCCGGGTTCTACAATTACGATATCATTTTGCATCAGGTGATAATAGGGAGAGTAAAAAAGATCTTTTGAAGAGAGGTCAATAAAGCCTACTTCTCTTTTGCCATCAATTTCCCGGATAACTTTCACCGTATTTTTTCTACCCGTTTGTGTGATATCTCCTGACAAGCCAATAGCCTGTAGAATATTAATTCTTTCATTGGGCACCAGGAAAGCCCCGGATTTGCTAACATCTCCCATTACGGTGACCTGGAAATTTAAAAACCTGATAATGATGGTAGGTTCCCTTAGTAATTCAACGGGTTGCGTCAATCTCTTTTTGAATTCAGCGGCCAGTTGTGCTTTGGTCAATCCGGCTGCATGAAAAGTGCCCAGTTTAGGATGTTCGATATTTCCTTTTGCATCAACCAGGAAACCGGCTGTTGATGCTCCCTGTCCTTCTAAAACAGTTGTTGTGGCATTCACCAGGGGCAGGTTAAACTCCTGGTCAATTTTTGGATCACTGGCCAGGCTATACACTTGTATTGAAAGCAGGTCATAATTCTGGATGCGCAGTTCGGGAATATGTAGCGAACTTTTACCGGCTGTATCAGTCAAATTCTCCATGTAATTGGGCAGTTTTTGTTGCGGGGTACAGGAGAAAAAATATAAAGGCAATGCAAGCAGTAAGATGATCCGGTTGAATTTCATTGCAACGTTATTTTACTATAAATGCAGCCGTGGCTGCAAAAAAATGTTTTGGTTTTTACTTAGGGAGGGCCGAAGTTAATTTACTTCTGTCAATATATGCAACCAAAATATAGCCCAGACTTTCTATCGCGACTTTGGCTGTTTTGTGCCGAATATCCAGCACTTTCCCTTCCTTATCCATCAATGTACCATTGGTAATACGGACCCGCTGGTTCACTTTTAATTCCATGGGTTGGGCCTCTACATTTTCGTACTCATCCAAAAAGCGCCTGATGGCATTTATTTCTCTTTCTTTTATTACCGCAGGCTTCCCATCCCAGTATACAAAGTTGATGGCCCCGTTTGTCATCCGCACAGCGCTGCGGTCTTCCTCATTCACCTTGACAAATACATAGGATTTAAATAAGGGCTCTTCAACCAGCTTTACCCGGTCACTCCATTTACGTCGTACTTTGTTTAACGGGCAGTAACTTTCCAGTCCCTTTTCTATCAACAGCTGGTTTACTTTTTTTTCCCATCTTGGCCGTGTATATACGGCTAACCATTTTCGACTCAAACCTGTCAATTTTTAGGATAGCTTCGCCATCTCAATCACATAAAATATTTTTATCTGATTGGTTCTCATTTAATTATAGAAATACAAGAAAATATCTGGTCTTGTACCCCCAAATTTTGGTTGCAAATATAGGGTAAGATGTGAGTGGAAAGACAATAAAATGTGCAGATTTTGAAGGATTTAAACCCCGGGGTTGGTAATTCCTTTCCGAGAATCAGTTAGCCCTTTTCACATTACAATTTGCCCTCATTCATCGCCTCTTTAAAGCAATTATTGCCGGATTTCTATGGATGTTTTGGTATTGTCTAAATACAGGCCCACGGATTAAACAGATGGGACGGATAATCACGGATTTTAATTCTGTAGACAGAATTAAGGCAGATTAAAGCCTCCCTGCTCTCCGAAGGAAGGTTCTTAGTCGTTTATTGTATGTAGAGTCTACCTTTTCCAAATTTAGCGTAGCAGAAAATCTGTGTCAATCCGTGTTCATCTGTGGCCAAACTGTATTCTTTTGCCGCAGGCAAAATATTTGTATTCAATTGTATCGATTCGTGTAATTCGTGCAATTCTCCACTTGGGCGGGGCAGGCTGTTGCTAAACCGGTATTGGCCTCCCTGCCCGTCTTATCCGTTTGCCTGGATTTTTTAAATTCCAAATCCGATCCTTCGATAAAAACTCAGGACTTTCGGCTGATACATCATTAATGTTTATTCATGAACTATTAGCCTGCAAATCATTACATTTAGTTCTTTAAAAACCCACCTTGAACCAACGTTTTTATTCTCTTGATGTTTTCCGTGGCGCTACTGTTTGCCTGATGATATTGGTCAACAACCCGGGAAGCTGGTCACATATCTATGACCCGTTGGAGCATGCTCCCTGGCATGGATTGACGCCTACCGATCTTGTTTTTCCTTTTTTCCTGTTTGCCGTGGGCAATGCTATGGCATTTGTGATGCCCAAACTAGAAGCGGGAGGAGATGCTTTTTTCTGGAAAAAAGTATTGAAAAGATCCTTATTGATCTTTGCTATCGGTTTGTTTCTAACCTGGTGGCCTTTTGTAAAGTGGACGGAGGCGGGTTTGGTATTTAAACAATGGGCCTACCTGGATGAAAAAGGAAATCCGCAGGGGGTAAGGATATTAGGTGTATTGGCCAGGATTGCCATTTCCTATTTTTTTGCTTCAGTTATTATTTATTACCTGAAACCGAGAGGAGCCTTTCTTGCCGGCCTGGTATTACTATTATTGTATTGGTCTCTTAGCTTTTTGTTAGGTGACCAGGCTGACCCCTATAGTATGAAGGGCTGGTTTGGCAATGAGGTAGACAAAGCCATTCTTGGCGAAGCACATATGTATAAAGGTGAAGGGATGCCATTTGACCCGGAAGGGCTGATGAGCACGATGGCAGCCATCGTCCAGGTAATATTTGGTTACATGGTTGGGGACTACATTCAGAAGAAGGGGAAAAGTTTTGAAATGGTAAGCGGCTTATTCGTAGCTGGTGTAGCCTTTCTCATCACCGGTTTTTGCTGGGATATGATTTTTCCTATCAACAAAAAAATATGGACCAGTTCTTATACCGTATATACGACCGGTCTGGCTCTCATCACGATTGCTACCATGATCTATTTTATTGAATTTAAAAACATAAAAGGCGGGCTTGCCAAATTTTTTGATGTGTTTGGGAAAAATGCGCTTTTTGTTTTTGCGCTAAGTGCTTTCCTTCCCAAAGGACTTGCTCTTATACGAATTCCCGATCACCTCAATGAAAAAGGAATGATGGTCTATGTAAATCCCTGGAACTGGCTGTATCAAAAAGTGCTGGTTCGCATCCCCGGAGATCCTAAAATTGGTTCGCTGCTTTTTGCACTTTTTGTTATCACATTGATGTGGGCTATTTGCTATTGGATGGATAAGAAAAAGATATATGTCAAGGTATAACTCTCATATAAATAGCAACCCATCCCGAAATTTTATACCCCATTTCGGGATAATTTTTAGTTGCCCATAAAATTATAAAATGCTAATAGCTAATTTTCAATCATTTATTAAGTTTTCAATAATTGGGAAGCCCTCTAACCTGTGGCATGAAAATTGAAAATGTACCGTTATCATTAATAACGTATTAGAAAATGAAAAAGACAATCACCAAATTTCTCAATGAATCATTAAAAAAGATAAAGCAACATAAAGAGGTAATTAAGAAATTCAGATTTTCATCTCATAAGGAAGATTTTGTAATTACAGAGCAGGAAGAAAGAGAGGGGGGATTTTTTGGAAGCCTTAATTTTAAAGCTTCCGCTTATTAATTCCAAAGCGGTTTAACTATTTCTCTCATAAGCAGTTAGTTTTGGTTCAACCTCTGTTTCCACAGAGGTTTTCTTTTTTACAATTGGTTTAGGGAAATGCTTAACGTTTTTCTTACTTAATTGGGCTATGTAAACAGGATTAGTATTGCATCCGGATGATAGATAAAAAACAAAAACAATGATGAAGCTGATTACATCTATAAGCGCAGGCTTTTTCACCATTTTCCTTTCTTGCGCAGCCAATAAAGAAAATGGAGAGCCCGCAACCCCACTTTATAATACCCGGTGGGCTTTAGAAAAGATCCATACGCCAACCGGCGTAGAAGCAGTACAAACAAAGGCCTTTATCAAATTGGACCCGGAAAAGAAAAGCGCCGGTGGTAATGGTAGTTGCAATAGTTTTGGCGGCAGTGCGGCCGTGAATAACAACAACATACGTTTCACGGACATCTTCTCAACTAAAATGTACTGTGAAGCCGTGCAAAAAACGGAAGATGCTTTTTTAAACCTATTAGGAAAAGTGGACAGGTTCGAGATAAAAGATAAAACATTGCTGCTCTACCAGGATAAAGAATTACTATTGGAACTGGTGGCTGAATAATTGCTTCGCTCGTTCCTCGCTCGCAATGACGTGCCTGGCGCGTTCTTTATCATAAGGACGATCAATGAAGTTTGTTGTGTTTTAAACCACAGAGACAGGATGAACAAGGAGTTTCACTGTGTTTCTTTGTGACGTTGTGTCCCTGTGGGCATGATCCTTTTCTGCCCAGAGTCCGCTTTGCATTTAAGAAAAAAAATAGGTGAAGGAAAAATCTTCTTCGAATTTTGAGCCCGAGCTGAAAAATTTCACTGTGTTTCTTTGTGACGTTGTGTCTCTGTAGCCAGGATCATCAGTTCTTGTCCGCAACCAGGACTTCCGGGGTGAGCGTCACCACTTTGGAAACGGTTTTTAATTCGGTCGCCCCATCCAAACGTTTGGCAATAACCATTGTGCGGCGTCTTCGGTTGTAGTATAACAAGCCCAACCCGGAAAAAGCAAGAGCAATCATTATCGAGAGTAATAAGGTCGTACCCAATCCTCTGCCAAACCAGGCCAGCAGGATAAATCCAGCATTGACACCCACACAAATAAGGGTAACAGCGGTATGGCTCAATCCTCTATCGAGTAATAAATGATGCACATGGTTCCGATCCGGGGTAAAGGGTGACTTTCCTTTAAAAATGCGGACACTGAATACACGAAGCGTATCCAGCAGGGGTACTATCAATATGGCAAACCCGATGGCGACGGAAGAAGTAAACGGTACGGCTACTGTGGGTTCATGCGCCACGTTAATAAACTTTATTACCAACACTGCATTCACAAGGCCTATCATCAGCGAACCCGAATCGCCCATAAATATTTGGGCAGGATGACGATTAAATATAATAAAAGCTATAAGACTACCCGCCATCGCAAATGACAGTAAGGCATAGGCTTCCATATTGACGGCAAAGAAGTAAAGACCAAAAACCAGCATAGTAAGAATACCAAGGCTGGTAGCAAGACCATCCACTCCGTCGATCAGGTTAAAAGAATTAATGACCACAATAATGGTCAGGTAAGACAAAGCCAATCCAAAACCTTCTGGAATTTGTTCAATGCCAAACAAGCCATACATACTGTCTAAGCGCAGACCACCGAGGTGAATAAGAATCGAAGCCGCTATGATCTGCCCGATAAATTTTTTGGTGGCTGATAAGATCACCAGGTCATCTTTCAACCCAAGGAAGAAAATGACGATGGCTGCGGCAAAAAAATACTGAAACTCATAATGGAACTGCACCTGGATAGAAAGCAGGGTGGCTATTATAAAACCACAAAAAATGCCGATGCCACCCAGGGAAGCGATAAGCCGGGTATGCAATTTTCTTTCATCAGGAATATCATATAGCTTCTTCTTCGCCGCTACCTCCAACACCACCGGGATAGCCAGGAAAGTGATGATAAATGAAACAGAGGCTGTCAGTAAAATATCAAGCATCTAAGCAGCTTTATGCGTGTGATAAAATTAGGATTTCATCGTTGGTTTACTATAGTGTTACATTAATTATTGTACACACTACTTTTTAGTAACCAAAAATGATCGGATAGGAGATTGGCTAACCCGGGTATGTCTTTTTCTTTCATCAATTTTCTTTTCGCAATACGGACCCGGATTCGAGCCAGAAAGATACAAAAAGTTTAAAAAGAACCTATTTTTTATGACAGAAATTTGCCATAGTATATTGCCCAAAAATATAGTGTTGACACCGGAAAAGTGGGGAAATAGCTCAACACAGCACCCACTGCTAATCCCGTATCGCTTTTTACAGAGGATCCATAAAGCCCCCTTTAAGCTACGAAAAAACGTTGAAGGACGAAAACCAGGAAGAATTGGCCCATACGGAGCTTTTTGAATTGATTCTTGTCCGCTACTGAGCAGGCGGGGACAGTCACTGGTCTTAAAATCGCTTGGGAAGGAAACGAATTAAAACAAACTGCGCTTTCTCCATTTATATTGGTGGAGTTTAATCAGAGGCTTTAGAAAGGAAACGAAAAACGCAAAGGGAATCTTATTCTTCTTCATGGCGAGATAATCACGGCGGTTAACGCGCAGCCTTCTGTAAATATTACCATTGCTTATCCCGCCTCCTCGCATTTTTACAAACAATTTCGGGAGATAACAGGCAGCCACCCTGAAATGATACAGGTACCGTAACATAAATTCATAGTCACAGGCAGTAAAATAATGGGTCTGGTAATTACCACAAACTTCGAGTAATTTTTTCCTGAAATAAAAAGTAGGATGGGCCGGCATCCATCCATACCGGAAGCGACTACGTTTGAAAGGATCAGATTTCCATACACGGTTTATCTTTAACAGGTTATTCGGGTCTACATATACCAGGTCCCCATACACAGCATCAACATTCTGTTCACTAAAAACCTTGATAATTTCACCGATCACATCCGGGGAAGCGAGAATATCATCGCTGTTAAGCGTTCCGATGATCTCACCTGTAGCCATGTCCATGCCTTTATTGATAGCATCATACATGCTGTAATCCTTTTCAGAAACCCATTTGGCAATATGATCTTTGTATTTTTCAATGATGGCGAGGGTACCATCAGTTGATTGGCCATCTATAATGATGTGTTCAATATTCTTATACTCCTGGTTGATAATAGAGTTGATACAACTCTCCAGGAATTTTTCAGAATTAAGGGTAACAGTAATGATCGAGACTTTCATCTAGCCGGGTGTGTCGTACAAAGAAAGTGTTTTTCCAAATAAATCAAGTTATTAAAATGGAAAGTTCAACGACCCCATTCACCTGTCTTCCGTTCCACCAAAATATTCTCCATCGCCAGCATATCCATATTCGTCCGCAAATAACAATCCAGCGCTTCTGATGGCGTGTTTACGATAGGTTCGTTTTCATTGAAAGATGTATTCAGCACAACAGGAATGCCTGTTTTCTTACGAAACGCTTCAATCAGTTGATAATAACGTGGCGAAACCAGGGCATCCACGGTTTGCAAACGCCCAGTTCCATCCACATGCGTGACGGCAGGAATTAACGACTGTTTGTCTTTTTTTATGGGGAATACTTTTTCCATAAAAGGCGATTCACCTGTTGTGTCAAAATAATCAGCAACATATTCCTTTAAGATGGAAGGGGCAAAGGGGCGAAAACTTTCCCTGCGTTTGATCTTTAGATTAAGAATTTCTTTGGCATCGGCCCGGCGGGGATCGGCAATAATGGAGCGGCCACCCAAAGCACGGGGCCCAAATTCGGCTCTGCCGCTAAACCAGCCTACTACGCCGCCATTGATCATACAGTGGGTGATCCTGTCAAATAATTCAGCATCGGGCAGTTCAGTAAACGAAATGTTTTTTTCCGTCAGCATTTCCTTGATGACGCCATTGCTGAAACGGCTCCCGGTATAGGCCGATTGTATGGCAGGCTGTCTTTTATAATTTACTAGCTGGTGCTGCGTATAAAGTGCAGCGCCCATGGATATACCTGCATCATGACCAGCAGAGGGTATATATATATTTTTAAAAGAAGTATGGCGAAGTATTTTTCCATTGGCGACGCTGTTTTGCGCCACTCCGCCTGCTATACAGATATTCTCCAGCCCAGTGCGCTTCTGCAAATGTTCCAATATATGAAAAATGGCCTGTTCGGTAAATCGTTGAACGGCGGCAGCAAGATCTTGATGGTACTGCGTCAACGGCTCCTCTTTTTTTCTGGGCTCCCCGAACTCTTTTATCATTTTTGAACTGTACAGCGGTGCCACTACCGGTGCATTGTTTTCTCCATAAGAAATGATTCCCTGTGTCCCTGTTCGGAAATAAGAAAGATCCAGTTTAAACAAACCATCCACCGTAAGTTTAACTACCTTTTTCAATTTTGCATCAAGGGACTCACCGCTTTTGACTCCTGACTCCCGACTCCTCCCTCTCCGCAGGACGCTGCGCGCCGACTCCTGACTCCCGACTCCTAACTCCTGACTCCCGACTCGAGAATCCCGACTCCCGTAAGGCGCCATACCCATCACTTTATATTCATCCCCGTAATGCGGGAAACCCAGTAATTGGGTAAAAGCAGTATAAAAAATTCCGATGGAATGAGGGAAATCAACAGAATCGAGGATCTCAATGTTATTGTTGTTTCCGATACCGATCATCGTGGTGGTAAAATCCCCCGAACCATCAATAGAAAGACAGGCGGCTTTGTCAAAAGGAGACGCAAAGAAAGCAGAGGCGATATGACTGCGGTGGTGTTCTACCTGTTTTATTTTATGAATAAATTTCTCTGGCGACAGCCCGGAGATCCTTGCCAACTCATTTTCTATCGAAGATGCTTTACGGCTGTTTAGTAATCGTTCCTTAACGGCCGTAAAACTACCGGCAGGATGCGTAGCCAGGTAAATCAACTTCTTAATGAACTTGGCTTTTGGATCCCGGCCGATCGCAAAATGGTCCACCTCTTCATAGCCGATGCCAGCTTCCTGTAAACAGAATTCAATAGCCAGTTGCGGAAAACCGGCCCAGTGTTTGACTCTTCTGAAACGTTCTTCTTCAATGGCTGCAATCATTTTGCCATCCACAAAAATAGCGGCGGATGAATCGGCGTGGTAAGCGTTTATTCCAAGGATGATCATTGGGAAATGAAAAGATATTTAAAAATTGAGGTGTTTATTTATTTGTTGTTTAGAAAACATTACAAATATGCACCACAAATACTGGCTGTCTTGTGTATCGAAATTTATAGTTCCGGCAAGACGCTTGTGAAAGCCTGTTTCAATAAAGGCAGATCGTTTTGAGCAATTTCCCAGACTATTTGGAAGCTTACACCAAAATATTCATGTACCGAAATATTACGGAAACCATTTATCGATCTCCATTCAATTTCCGGGTGAGAATGTTTTAATGCAGGGGAAATATGATTGCAGGCTTCGCCGATTATTTCTACCTGCTTAATAGTTGCAAAACGTTTTTCGGATGACGCAAGCCATTCTTCATAGGAGACGTCAGTAAGATATTTTTCCACCTCCGCTATTGCTTCTAATATATGCTGTACCCTGATCTTATCAGTCATTTGACCTTTCATATATCAATACCTTATCTTTATCAACAAAGGGTCTTACATATTTGGACAATCCTTCATCACTTACAAGATCTACTTTTATCTTCAGCAGTTCCTCCAGTTCTGTCTGGTAAGTAAAGAACTTCATGCCTATCGGTTTTGTATGGTCCAGTTCCACCAAAATATCAATATCACTATCCTTACACGCCTCATTTCTTGCGTATGAACCAAACAGGTAAGCCTTCTTTACCGGTCGCCCGGTAAAGAAATGCTGTAACATCAACTTTTCTTTACTTGTTAGATTCATATTACAAAGCTAAACTTATTCCTTGATTTTCCGCCTCCTTTAACCAGGCACATTTATTCATAATGATCGCTAAGCACGGACATCTTTTTGATCCTAATGAAAAATTATGTTGGTATCAACAATAATTTTCTTCACTTGAGAAAGCGTTTAGTTAAATTCATATTGTTTCAGGAAACTTGCGGAGGGGGTTCCAGTTCCCCCTTTAGGGCGCGGAGGGGGCTTTTTTTCTTGTCATACACCCACATCATCAAAAATATAAACCCGTATGCCACGATATTAAACCAGGTATGATGATCCCAACCCAATGGTATGGCCCACTGCTTGCTGTTTGCCAGCAATACCAGGCTGATACGAACTACATTTATGATCCATAAAACCAAGGCCCCTCCTGTCATCCAAAGCAATTTCTTTTTCCAGCTACCCTTGTTGGCAAATACAAAGGCCAGCCAGAAACTGGTAATACCATAACCGATACAGGAATAGACCATAGTTCACCGCGCCGCCGTCGGTCATCCTGATCTGTATAGCCGACGCCATATAGGTATCATATCCAAAAAGGGATAGCAGCACTTGGGTTCCGTACATCAGTGAAGACCGGAATGCGCGGTATAAAATTGAGATAGTGGGCAACAAAGGAACTGTAACGTCCTTCCGGCGCAGATAAACCGATGATGGCAAGGGTTCCGAAATAGAGGAGACAAAAAGCGCCGATGAATTTGAGGAGATAAATTAATATGCGCTTTGTTTAAAGGATCAGTCAGCCGCATCAGGAGACTTTAAATAGCTCGGTATACTCCTTCTTAAAATCGTTTGTTTCATAATATCCTTTGGCTAATTTATATGCACCCTCACAAAACAACTGGTGATCGACTTTACTCATGTCCTGTATCTTTTGTAGTGTTTTATCTATGGCTCGACTATCCGATATGTCAACATTCCAGCCTGCTTTCTTCTCTTCCAGCTCATTCCAGGGAGTAAAATAGCTGGTGATAACAGGCCGTCCTGCGCTCAAGCTTTCATAAATAGCATGCCCAAAGTTTTCGCCCTTTGTCAAGAATATAAAAGCATCATAGTCACTGAATACCTGCTGCACTTGTTCGGGAATAATATCACCCTTGTAATTTATTTTACCCCGGCTTTTTTCTATTAACTTGTTGACATTTTTTCCAGTAATCAATATCCTTAACCGGTCCATAAATATCAAGTGAAGATATCTTTATCTGTCTTCGAAATAATTTCAACCAGTTGAAGCAGGTTTTTCTTTTCTGTGATTAGCGACAGGTAGATCAATTTCAAATGCCCGGGGATTTTTGTGGAGCTGTTGATTGAAGCAAGCGGCTTCTTAGGAATATTTCCGGCAACGATGACATTCGATCGTTTTCCGAATATCCTCTTTATATCCTCCTCTTCTTCTTTATTCGTTGCATGCCAGGTAATATTTCTAACAAGCCCTGAAATTTTTAATGCCGAAAGATATAATCGCTTCTTAAATGATTTACCGGCAAGTGCACCGGATTGTAGCATACCTCGTGGACAGAGCACCAATTTTATTTTTGCCTTCTTGATAGATAGTAAGGGAATAATTACAAACCTGAATGAGAACATTCCATTTAAATAAACCACAGAAGGCTTTATACTCTGCAGGCGCCTGATGAAGGATTGTTTACTAGGTTGATTAATCCCGCCATACCAAATATCAACAGGAGAAGCGGACTGAGGTAAAAAAATCTCTGACCATACATTAGTTTTTATACCCTGTAGTTTATCGCTGGTATTCAAATCGTGTCCGCTGGTTACCACGGAAATCTTGTAATCATCCTCCTGCAATATAAGGACCAGGTTGGTTAATGATTGAATGGGACCACCAGCTTTATACGCTGGGAAGAAGTAATCATAAACAATAAGCAATTTAGCGGTGGAATTCATGAAACCGCTCCATCAATTGATTAATTCTATCATAATAACTAAAATCGCCCGTAACAACTTTTGTATGACCAGCCTTTCGGATTTGATTAGCCTGATTTTCATTTTCTAAAAGAAAACTAATCTTATTTTTTAATTCATTTATATTATCTGCATCAAAGAAAACAGCTTCCTTCTCTTCTTTAAAAAGAAATTTGTGAAAATTAGATCTCTCAGCCAGTAAAAGTCCACCACAGGCGGGCACTTCAAATGATCTTTGTGTGTATTCATCACGGTTTTCCTTTCTCAAAAAGCCCAAAGTAATTTTTGCACAGGCAATAGCTTTAGCCATATTTTCCATCCAAAGTCCCTTATAACTTCGTATATACTTATGAAGAATAGATTTTCTTTTAAGTTTATGCCAATCATTTCCGTAAATCGCGAGGTCAAAATCTTGCTGCATCATTAATTTTTCCAGCATTGCGGCACGGTGTCGTTCATAAGTTCCAACAAATAAAACATCAGCCGAATATTTTTGTTTCTCTTCGTTACTTAACAATGGAATTGAGTGAATTTCAGGATAATAGGCAAATTTAAAAAAATCTGTGCGCCTGTTGAAGAGTTTTACTTCATTCACATTAACTGTTCTGGTAGTAAAAATATAATCATAATCCGGAATGGCTTCAAATTGCCGCTTGCTTCTGTTGTTTTTATTATGACTAAAAAAGTCGTCGTGATTAATATTTATTACAAATGATGAATATTTTTTCAAACCCTGAATATCTTCTTTGCCTAAGTGAATTCCTTTAAGTATGATAATGATTTCAGGTAAATTTATTTGTGCCAAATGCAACAATCCTTTAAAATGTCTTTTTTGATGAATTCCCAAAACTGATCGCCTATTTATCCTCCTTACCAGCTTCCAGAAAAAAGAGGATGAATACGTTTCCAAAAATGTATCATTTCTATATAGGAACAATTCATGTCCCTTTTCTTTAATTGCTTCCGCATAACACCAGGCGCCTGTACCTTTAATTTGTGCTTCTCCGTATAGAATAATTTTCACCAGTTAGGCCAGTAATGGCATTTAAAATAATGATTACAATAAACGACCATAAAAAATAGGTAGAAGAAAAAATTACTGAAACAAGGTTTAATGAAAGAAAAAATAGGGTTATTTGCAAAAGCCAAGTATATTCCGGCCTCAACCTTATTCTGTATACTAACTTATCAAGGTAATCAAATAGATAAAAAAGTGCTGCAATGAAAATCGGAAGGTATTCATAACTGAAATTATAAATAAATTCTGCAAAACTATTTACACCCCAGCTGGACGATTCATCATATCTACCCAAAATTCCTATTTTACGAGGAATTTCATACCCTGTGAACCAGTTATAAACAGGTTTGTCAGTCCAGATATACCTCGGAATAAGTTGAAGAAACATTTCTTGGTATGTCACTCCGTTCCTATAAGAAAGTATATCTTTCTCAATAGCATTCTGAACATACCCCATTTCACGCATATAATTTATTCTTTCAGCAAAAAAACTTCCTGCTAATTCTAAACGGTTCCCAATTGAAATATCTAAAGATTGTTCAAATGCCCTGTTAACATCAAAATTAAAATCACTTGAACGAGCTTTTTTTATCTGTTGAAATGGAATAATGAAAATGATAAACGTAAGGGCAAGTAGGGATACAATATAATAATTAACTCTACCTCGCAATGACCAACCAATTAAAATACAGCCAAAAAATAATATCAATTGTGAGCGCCATGATGATACAAATGTCTGCACTCCAACTAATAAAATTAGACTACTGAAAATAATAATGGATAAAGAATCCTTTTTATTAACGTTGAAGACTATCAAAATACTTATTGGAAATAATAAATTGGAAAAAACCGGAAATATGGTTCCTGCTCCTGATGTAGAAACCGAGCTGGAAGAGAACAAAAAACCAATAAATGACAGGAATAAAATAAAAAGATTAAAGGAATTTAAATTTATTTTGTCCTTTAAATAAATAAAGGTCAACCGGTGAATACTACTTATTCTTTTCCTGTTATACATTTCAATAACAAACAGGATTAGATACCCCCCAATTAGGTATGGATAGAGCAGGTCGATTTTTGATGTAATTATATTTCTGGCTAAACGGTCAGAAGTGATTCCAAATATTAAATAAAAAAAAGATCCTATCCCAAAAAAAAGTAGAAATACAATATGTAATCCGGTTACCGCAGTAAGAAAAAGTCCCCTTTTATTCCGAATAAACAAAACCATTAAAGCAAGAATAAAAATAATTCCAGCACAATATGCTCCAAATATATCTGGCCTTATAAGATTCATTTAAGACTCAATTTGCTTCAAGGCACATGTTTTCTTCCACTCTTTGACGTCAAAGCCGGTTGGTTTAAAAGGAATAAGAAGTACAAAGGGCAGGAAAAGTATTTTCATCTTTGTGAAAGGGCTGCTGAATACCATGTAGAGATATTCTCTGGCTCTTTTAATCGAGAAATGTTTTATCAAAATCAGGATTGACCTGGAAAGATGGATTTTGATATTTTTTTTTATTACTGCTGAAGGTATTCCCGCTGTCTCCATTTTATAATAACGATACAAGATGGAAAGATTCAAATAAGTTATCCTCCAATGAGGTAAGTAATATTTGTGTGTAAGCTCCCGGGGTGTCAGTTCATTCAATGGTTCCTTTACATAGCATACTTTTCCATGACTGCCGAGTCTTAACCACATTTCAACATCACTGATAAATTCATAACCAGAATCAAATAGTCCGAAATTAAGATAAGCTTCTTTTCGGGCCATTACTGTTCCCCAGGGCGCGGAGGTAAGATTTTTGAAAAAATATTCAAAAAGGCAGGTGCCATCATTAACTTCATCTAACTTATGGTCTATCAATGTTAACTTTTTATTCTCTTTATCAACCATTTGGTATTGGTTAAAAACAAATAATGCATCAGGGTGTCTCTTTAATGTGTTGTACCATTTTTCTATTAAATCGCTTCTGTAAATATCACCATCATGCAAGTTGGCTATAAAATCGCTGGAAGCGTTTGAAATTGCAGCATTCAGATTACCGGGCATTCTAAGGTTTTCATTATTTCTAAAATATTTCACTCTACTGTCTTGTTTTACATATTCCTCACAAATTTCACGGGTATTGTCTGTCGAATTATCATCGCTAATGATTAATTCAAAATCCGAAAATGTTTGCAGTAAGATACTGTCAATAGTATCCCTAAGTACTGCCTCCCTATTATAAGTAGTCAAACAAATACTAACGACGGGCATTATACAATATTAAAATAGCCATAATATTTTTGATAAACTTAATTCCCTATAATTTTCGTACCCAAAAAGATGCAGGAATATTATTAGGAGGGAGTTGTTTTGCCAAATTTACTTTAGTTCTGAACAGCCAATTATTACAATAATATACATACGCAGTTGGAAGAATAATCTCATACTGACCTCTATTTTTAAAATAATACTCAAGCACAACTTTCTGTTCACCCCAGCCAGGGTTTACATCATACGGATAGTATATATCATGATGATGTATAATAACTCCGGGTTTTAATCTTGGTAATATATTTTTGACATGATACTCAGCTTCATCTTTCAAATGGCTGCTATCAATAAATAGTAGATCATTTCTTTTCAAATCATCAAATATATTAATGTCCGCATCCTCACATTTTTTTTTGAATAAATTGTACTCTTGATTTAATTCCTCCAGGAATTACAGTTCTCGGTTCGGGATCAACAGCTGTTATTTTAGTTTCCGTGGTTTTATAAAAAGCAAATTGGGTTGAGCCCCCCGATCCTATTTCGATAATTTTTTCAGGCTTATATATCTCCAACATTAAATCATAAATTTCCAAATCTCCGCCTCCATAATTACATCCCTCGAAATATGAAGGCAAAGACTTTTTAGTAGCCAATAAATTTAAGGTGTCCGAAAAATCATTATGCAAAAATTCGTCATACTTCCTGTCGGCAACAGAAATAGGAGAAACTACGTGAATCTTTTTTTCAAATACTTTTTTCAAGTAGGCCCTAAACTAAATAAGAGGCAAGTATTTTTTTCCAAGACGATTCATCAGGATTTTATCTAATTTCCTCATACTAATTAGTATTTAAAATCTCATATTTTTCTAACGTTTAGGGATATTTGTAATATTCTCTATCATTATATTGAGCCTTGTTGACCAGCTCAGAGGTAATTGTTCGAACAATTCAATCTCCGAAGGACATTCAGTAATCGCAGGCATTGGGTTATTTATGACAGTGCTTGCCATAAGTTCCAATCCTTCGGCAATCGAAATTGATTTTTTATAAATGTCTGAAAATACCTTTTGAGCCTTATCATGGTGGCAGTGAGCGTGAGCAACTTCTTTGCGTTCAGAAAGCCAGTCAATTCTTAACGGTACTTTAAATATTACTGAAATTTTTTCTGCTAAATCTTTTACCGACATTGGATCATCACCCCCTATATTAAAGGTTTCATTGCGTGCTTCCTCAATAAAGGGCGCCGCTGCAATACTTTGGGCAACAACATTAATATAAGAAAAACTTCTTGTTTGTGTGCCATCTCCAAAAATCGGCATTGGCAGGCCCTGCATTGCTTTAGCCATAAAAATGCCAACAACATTACGATACGGATCCGCTATATTCTGATTAGGTCCAAAAACATTATGAGGTCGAAAAATAGTATAATTTATAGTGCCAAAATAACTCGCAAACGATTTGATATGATTTTCGCAAGCTAGTTTTGCCGTGCCATAGGGATCGCAAGGATAGCAAGGGGTTGATTCATCAAAAGGAACATCACTTTGCGGATGACCATAAGCAGCAATGGAAGATGCAAAAACAAAATGTTTTGCACGAGCTTTACTTGAAGCAGTTAAAACATTTACGGTACCCAGTACATTGTTTTTATAGTTAAACATTGGAATATGATGGGATAAACCTTCCGCAGCATAGGCAGCCAAGTGGTAGACAAAATCAGGTTTAAAATCTATGAATATGTGATCCAAAGGATCATTAATTGAACCTTGAAAAAAACCACAATTTTCTGGAATATTAGATCTAAAACCTCCGCTTAAATCATCTATTATCAGCACTTCATGGCCTAATCTCATCAGAATTTCAGCTACATGAGATCCTATAAAGCCGGCTCCTCCAGTTACTATTATTTTCTTAGGTTCATTTATCTTTGTCATACAAGTGATATTAAATTAGATCTTTTATCGGGTAATTACAACGCCTCAATTAAGTTCGTTTTTTAATGCTCTTGCAATACGTCGAATTTTTTTCATTAGCGAATTCCCAAAACCTCTTATATCCAATTTTGATTTAGTCAATAAATAGACAGCACCAGCATCGAAATATTGACAATCCAGATACCCTAGTTTCTTAAAATCTTTTTTAGTCCAATGAGATACATGATTCTCATATTTGCTTTCATACAATTCCTGTTGAAAATATTTTATCGGAGTAGCAATTATTATTGCCGAACCCTTCTCTAAAAAATAGTTTAATATAACAAGTGCATCCTCCTTATTAATATGTTCAATAATATCAATCATTAAAACCAGATCATACTTTGAAAGAGTTGAATATAATTTAGTTACATCTCCAAAATAGATATTTCTATAAATATCTTTCAAGTAAGGTAACATTAAATCTTCATCAATTTCAATAGCATCAATTTGTATTTTACTCAATTGATTTAATTTTAGTGACGGATTTATTTTCTTTTGATTATCAATTCCTAAATACTCGTGAATTAAAAAACCATACTTACCAAACCCTTTACCAATATCCAAAACGGTTGCTGGATTTATTTTTGTTATAAGATGGATAATTCCTGGAATCTGCGCGGAAAAACTTGTTCCCATATTTTTAATTAACAAGGATTAATTGATAGGATTATATATCAGTGACAACATCAGCCATTAATTAATTTAGTGATTTACTCAAAGAATCTTTGTATTATTTTTTGTAATTAAGCTGTTCTTCTTTAACAAGATTTACGAGACCGTCGAGAAAATCAATATCATATTTCCAATTTAATACTTCCTTTGCTTTTTTGCTACAACCATATATATCTTCTATTTCAGTCGGTCTGAAAAGTGTGCTTTTAATTTTAATTTTTGACAACGGAATTTGCAAATAATTAAAAATAAATTCAACAATAACTGACAATTGAATCGATTTCCCTGAGCAAATAATAAAATCTTCTGGAATTTCCTGTTGTAACATAAGCCACATCGCCTCAACATACTTTTCGGAAAAACCAAAATCTCTTTTAATGGTTAAATTGCCGACTTCAAGAAAATCAATTTTTTTATTTATGATATCCAGAGCTCCTTTTAGGACTTTTTTCACAAAAAAGTTTTCTCCTCGTAAGTAAGATTCATGATTAAAAAGAATACCACAGCAAGTGAATAATTGGTAGGATTCCCGATAATTAACTGTAATGTAATGGGCCGCCACCTTTGAAATCGCATAAGGACTTAGCGGATGAACTGTTGATTCTTCAGTTATGGGAAGATTTTCAATCTTACCGAACATTTCACTGGTTGAAGCTTGGTAAAACTTTGTTTTTGTATCAACCAATCGAATAGCCTCCAGTATATTTAATACAGAATTAATATTGAACTGAATTGTGCCAATAGGTTGATGAAATGAGAGCGACACACTGCTTTGTGCAGCGAGGTTATAAATCTCAATGGGTTTAAGTTGCGACAACATTTTTATTACCTGAGAAAGATCCTGAAGGTCACATTCATATAGGCTAACTTGATTTAAAATATTTAAATAGCTTAAGCGGTTGGTATTAGATCCTGTTTGAGACCTTATAAGTCCGAATACCTTATAACCCTTTTGTAATAATAGCCTGGATAAATAAGCTCCATCCTGGCCGGTAATACCCGTAACTACAGCAACTAATTCTCCCTTTGAATTGGTCATGAAATTCAATTATACTTTAGCCCCCTCTTTCTCATTTGGGCTAGCGATAAAACTAAAAATTTCATTAAATTGATTTTCCCAGTTATATTTCGAAGTAAAGGCTTCCCTTGCTGCAAGTCCCATTTCATCTCGCAAAAAGCGGTCTTCACTTAATATTCTCCAAGCCTCTATAATTTCATTTGTAAGATTTTTAATATTGAGAACATGAAAACAATTAACATCGTTATGTAAACGCTCCAGCCTTTTATCATTATAGGAAAAAATGGGTATTCCAGATGCCATATATGAAAATAGTCTGTAATTAGATAAGGATGAATTGTATTTGTACATTCCTGCGAGTACAGTATTGTCAAGCGGAGGTGAATGAATTAAATGCCCAATATCCGCACCTGATAAAGCTCTTTGCCATACATTATCGTCAGGCATATCCCAAAAAAACGCCCTTTTTTCAAGTTTCATTTCCTTTATGAGAGAAATTAAATATTTCCTATAATCTTTGTCAGGCCTGCCCATCATTAAAAACAAATTATCTTCTGGTATTTCATTCATAGCTAATAAAGTTTCTTCAATTCCTCCATATTTTCCAATCGCACCAGCCCTAATTAAAATAGTTCCATTATTTTCCCCAATCATAGCACCTGAATCTCGCAATTTTCCCCTTAACCAAACCTTATCTGATGTTTGGTTGTCTGTAAGAGTTTTCAGACTCGGACAATTATAACAAACTAAAGGAAGTTTCCCAAGTGAAGCAAATTGAGCCGTAAAAATAGACTTATGCTCATCACTGGCCCATACAAGATCAGCATTTTTTAGGTTTTTAAAACCCTTTATATTTATCAGGGAATCTAATTTACCGGATGTTTGGGGATCGGGGATATCATAGATGCACGAAACTAATTTTCCTCCGGTAGGCGTTTTAATAGCAGCTAATGGTTTTAACATGAATGTTATCATCAAATTAGGTTGGTATTTATAGATCAACCACCTTACATTAATTTTGTAGATCAGCCATTTAATAATATTCTTTATACCGAATAACCTCGGGACTTTCACAAGATCTGCAATAGATATTATTTTTACATTCTTTGATTCAAGTGACTTGTATTTAATTACTGAGTTCTGGTCTACTGAAATTATAGTATCAAATAAATCGCTGATAGAGTTGATAGTATTTCTTGTTGTAGGATCTGCAAGGGTATACGTAGCAAAAACAATGGCTATATTCCTTTTTTTTTTCATTTTTTATTCAGTCGGTAAACAGGCACCTGCAATTAAAGCCATGCTTATAATTTAACAGCAATTGTGATCTGGTCATTGGGTCGCACATTGAAAACTTCCAGTATTGGAATAATGAGGCGCCCCAATATGGAAAGCAAGAAATACAGTGGTTTGAGCACAGGAACAGCTCTGCAGGCCCTTTCCATGCGATGATAGTATTGCGACAATATGAACCCATTATATACCCTCTTCAGTGTCAACAGGTTGTGTTGCAATAAAAGCCTGTCCAATTCAATGCCCTGATACCCCACCCGTACATGGTAATCGGGATTATTCTTGTCTTCTTCTACCGCCACTCTATCACCCGGCATCTGGCCATACAAAGCTGTAGGAGTTGATAATATTAGTCGGCCGTCCTTTTCCAGCAGTTGTGCCAATTTTTGTATTGCTCTTTCATCATCCTTGATATGCTCCAGCACTTCGCACATCATGATCTCATAATACTTTTCAGTAATATCAATATCCAAAAGATGACCTACTTTTTCCGTATGCTTCTCAGCAAACCCATTTCTTACAACGCGGTTCCGGGTACGTGCCGAAACATTGACATCAATTTCAACCGTAGTCACAATATTCTTCCTTTGCAATAATCGTAATGTTTCAACCCCACCCCCCGTACCAATATTCAAAGTCTTTATCTTGCCGTTAATTAGGTATTTCTTAACAAGCCTGTATCTGTTAGCTGTAAATGAATCCAAGTGCAGGCCCCATCTATCTATCAATAATTTTTTCATCATGTCAGATCATTTTGAGTAGCTATGAAAATGAATTACCGGTGTAGTCTATTAAACCTTAGTTTGATATTTTAGCTATTACTATTAACTCATCCCCTTCCATACCTGCCGTAATTTGTGATGCCTTATCCCAGGCATTTATTTCATTTATTAGTCCCTTGTTATCAGAAGCGATCAGGTATGGATAAGTAGCAAGGGTTTTTTCAAAAAAAATATTATTCAGAAAATTTGGATGAACTAACCCCCACCTTTTATGAAACTCCACAGGATGCTTTTTGCGAAAATCCACAGAACCGTTAGGGCAGTAACAAATAAAATACCCTCCCTTTTTTAATAACCTCTTCGCATCTTCAAATAATATATTGATATCGGGCATATGCTCAATGACATGAGCGCTAAAAAAGATATCATTTGAAGGTTGCAGGGCTGATACCGTAGTACATATATTAACTCCTAACAAATCTTTCCCTGCTTTAGCCATCGATTCTGATATTTCAAAGCATTGGATGTCAAATCCGGCATTCCTGAACTGAAAGGAAGCATAGCCCCAACTTGCACCATAATCAACGATCTTTATTTTTTCTGCATGCTCTCCCGAGAAAAGTGCATTAAAGACATCCACTTTATCATGATAATCCTTCCCCGAGCCTGCAAAATTATTTCGCTTGTAATCTTCCAGCAAATTGCTGTATGGTATATTCCTTGTGATATCTGTCTCTCTATAATTTCTCTGGTAAAACAACTTATTGAATTTGATTGAATCCTTTGGGTGACGATAATACAGTCCACAGTTATTACAATGTAGTAAACTGGTGACTATATACTTTCTATCTATCACAACATGGTTGCCTATTTTACAATAGGGACATTTTTTTTCACTGAATATCCTTAATGCAGATGAAAGCAGGTATTCCAATTTATTCACAAGTCAGTTTCTTATAAAAGTTAACGGCCCTTTGGCCATAATCGGCCCATGTAAAATCATTGGAGACTTTTCGCAAGGCTCTTTGTCCCATCTCCATGCGTTTGTTTTTATCTGCATACAGAATAAAGATGGCTTCCTTAAGCTTCTCTGTATCTCTGATGGGTAATACGTAACCTTCAATGCCCTCCGTTATCAGATCCTCTCCACCTGTATTGGTAGTACAAATGAGCGGAAGCCCACAAGCCATAGCCTGTGGCTGGACCATAGCCATTCCTTCTTCAATGGAGCAAATGGCAAATACATCACATAAGTTATATAATTCAGACAAGAGGTGTTGTGGTACGGGGTCAAGTATCTTTATATTTTCTTCTACATAGCGTGAAAGAAATGTTTTTATCTCCGGCTCCACCCGACCCACCAGCCAGAGTTCTGCATTTGAAAGTTTAAGTGCCGAAAAAGCAGACAATAAATATTGTATCCCCTTCCTGATGCTTAATGTACCGGCATAAATTATCCTAAAGGGTTGATGCGGTTGGGGCTGGTAAGTAAAATAGCGAAGGTTAGCACCATAGGCATTCACAAATAATTTTTCTGCTGTGAAACCATTATGTAAAAAAGTTCTTTTAACAAAGGAAGAAGGAATGCTGACTACATCGGCCAGTTCATACTCCATCAATTCCCTTTCCATCCTCCTGGTCGAAAAACTTTTTTCAAGCCCTCTAGTTGAAATTTTCAATGAACGGTATTCCTCCAGTAAAAGATCTTTTTGTGTATTGGCATGAGCGCTACCTCTTTCAAGCACAACTTTAATACCCAACTCCTTCGCCTTTTGAATGATGGGCAGTGCCTGAATACCCCATGTAACAATAATATTTTCATCATTCAATTTGTCAGCTACCCATTTGCCAAAGTAGTTGTCATTATTAAACCCATTGTTTTTGAAACCATAAGTAAGTAAGGCGCTGTAAATATTTGTAGTAATTCTTTCTTTAGCAATTGAAAATCCAACACTATTATCTTTTCCTAAAATCGGGCCATAGTGTGCGGTATAAAGTTTTAATAAGGAGTTATGATTCTGCAATTGCTGCGCAAGTTGAAAACCGTGAAATTTTTGGCGAACCGCTATGCTAACTTTCATGCGCTAAATATTCTTCAATTTGCAAAACACAGATTTGTGTTTGCACGTATGTTAACACTAGTTGATATTTCTATTTTTTCAATAAGATGCTTGCACAGGTCACCGCCATATCAAAGCCGGAAATGAAAGGATGATTTTTAAGAACCTGGTCCCACTTAAGTCGATATTTCTCCCTGTAACCTAATGCCTCTTGAGAAACTACCCAATGCAGATACTCAATATTTCCAAAATATTCCTGTAGGCTTTCAATATATTCCGCGTAAGTAGCATAATTATGCAACCCCAATTCAAGCCACGTTTTTTCACCTGCAGCTACCACTGGCATATTTCGTGGATGTGATCTGTAAAAATCAAAATACTCTGTTGCATTCAGCAATAAATGTTGGAAACCTTTATCATGACCCAGTTCTGCTGCTATATGATCCCCTGAATAGCTATACCACATGGGTCCCCATATAGCTGCAAAATACCCATCTTTTTTAAGGAAAGAACATAATTGACGATAGATTTTTTTCATGTCCCCTAAGTGCTCTAGTACTGCTTGCGAATAAACAACATCGGCGCTTTGCAAAAGCTTTGACTGTGGGTTATTAAAATCTACTTGTATAAATTCAACATCTGTTCCATACTTTACCTTCGCCTGTTCTGCAACTGATTGCCAGATTATTCTATAATTAAAGTAGTCGATTGCAATAATTTTTCTGGGTTGAAGGTATTTCGCAATATTGAAAACCTCCTCTCCTGTGCCACAACCATAAACCAAAACTACTTGAGGTTTATTTTTAATTATTTTCTTAACTTTTGCTAAATAAATTTCAACAGCTGATCCCTTCTGGCCATTGCTAATAACATCAGGCAGTCTTTTAGGAAAGTTACTTCCTGAAATTTCACGTATTTTTTTAAGTGTTTGTTTTTTTTCAACTCAGTTTTTAATTGGATAAAGGTAAAACCCGATTACCCTTTTTACCTTTTCCTTCCAGGGCATTTTCTTAACCTTAAAATTAATTTTAGAGGACTGGTCCTCAACAGGTTGATTATCTTTGTGATTTAATTCCGACAATCTTAAAAGCGGATGATCATTATATTTCATTCTTTGTCTATTATTCAATTTTTTTTAAAGTGCTGAATCTCCATTTAATTCCCCAATTGAATTTTGTAACTTTATTTTTTTTTCATTATAGTATATTTTTTTACATGCTCAAATGCCTTCTCAGCCAATATTTGAATCATCGCCGTTGAATTTGAATATTCTTCATTGGCCTTTGCTAGAGCGTCATCATTTTTACAGGTCGCTGAAAACCTGAAGTTTTTGACGTACGGCTACAGATACTAACATAGATATTTATTTGATAGCAAAGACTTCTATCCCGTTACCACCGTACCACGCGTCTATTTGTTTAAGTTGATGTTTATTTAATATTTCAAAGATTTCTTCTTTATATAGCATATGCTTGTAATAATCGGTCAGCCCATCATGGGTATCGAGAATAGCCCATTGATATAGGTTTTTATTGTCGAGAAAAGGATAAAGTTCATGATAATCGTGAATGGGGCTGAATAACAACAACCATTTTCGGAAAAATTTTCCTAACATGGTATGCCGAATGCCCCAGGCAAGCCTATGAAAGGGCCATAACATTGCTGTGAGCAATTTACAAATAAGGATTGTTGTTTTGGGACGCATATGCAACATTATTTTCCGCAACCAGTAACTTGGTTGTATTTTGGTTTTCCAACTTTGGCTGTTTCCCGGTGGACTAGGGTAACTTGTATAGTGATCAAATATTAAGATTCCTCCCGGTTTAAGATAACTAAGGAGTTGGGAAATAGTTTGGGCTGAATCAGGTGTATGCTGCACTACTCCCAAACACGCTACTACGTCAAAATATGCCAAAGGGAAAGGCAATCTCCTTATATCTGCCTGACATAAATGATAATTCGAATTTGACGAAAAATTTAGATACTGGGCTTCCACGGCGTTGGATAGATCCATTGCAAACAAATTGGCCTCCGATTTTAAAAATATTTCAGAAAACCGGCCTGCTCCGCATCCAACTTCCAATATTTTTTTGTTCTTTAATATACTCAGATCGCCTTTACAAATACGCTTCAACCTGTCTTCACTCAATGGATGTCCTGTGTGAGAATCCAGTTGTGTTTTGCGAAAATTAAGCCATTGAGATCCAAAAGCAGAGGCATATAATTCACTTTCTGTAAAACGAGGAATTTCTCTTATTATAGGAAAAGAATGACCATTTAAAGGATTCACTAATCTATCGCCATCTTTTATCAGAGGATCTTGAGTTCCTGGTTCTAAGTACTCAGTATATAGCATAACGAAAATATTCGATAACAGTGCTTTTGAGCCAACTCCTATGTGCAGGATGATGTATTTTTATCTATTTTTTTCAAGCCAAATAGCCAGGGTAAGTAAAATCCAGGCATGCCACCCATTGGATTGGCTCATTTGTTTTACAGTTTTCCGAACAAGGAAATCATACAATATGGTTTTGTTTGAGTCAAACATATCCGTTTTAAGTTGCAATACTTCTCTGCGTTGCATCCACTTATCAACATTGGGTGCAAAGCCTGATTTGGTCCTTTTCTTTACTGAGTCGGGCCATAAATGCGCAAAAGCACTTCGCATGATAAGCTTCTCGCTTTCACCATTAATTTTTAAGCAATATGGTAATTGCATACAAAAAGACGCAAATTCGTAATCCAAAAAAGGAGACCTGAGCTCAAGACCGTTGGCCATTGATGCCCGGTCTGTTTTTACCAATAGATCGCCCGGCAAGTATTGCTTAATATCGTATTGTAGCGCATCATTCAAAGTGCCGTTTACACCATCTCTCACTTCTTCATCAATATGATGATTCGGAGAAATTCCCAGCAACTGCAGCATAGAATCAGTCATATAGGTTCGCCTGGAAATATGTGCATCAATAAGCGAATTGTGATTAAGGGACATCCGGGTACCAACAACCCTTTGGCTATAACCTTCATTTACCTTGCCTGCAAGTGACGAGCTTTTTCGCAGCGCTCGATACCACATCAGTTTTAATGTGGCTGGAAGAATTTGTTGCCTTTTAAAATATTGAAGAGGTCCATAATAGTAACCATAACCAGCAAAAAGTTCATCAGCACCATCCCCTGTTAATACTACCTTCATATGTTTGGAAGCTTCTTTAGAAATGAGGAAAGTAGGCACAGCAGACGCATCGGCAAAAGGGGCATCGTATACTTCTCCCATTTGCAGCATTAAATCAGCAATATTGGTTGCTTTATCCCACAACTCGGTATGATTGGTATGGTACTTATTCGCTACTTCACGGGCATAAGGCATATCACTGTTTACATCTTCAAATCCAAATGAATAGGTAGCCAGCCGATTGGTCATCCCTGAAGCGATGGCCGTAACCGTAGTTGAATCAAGTCCTCCACTTAAAAAGCAGCCAACAGGCACATCGGCCACCATCTGGCGTTGAACAGCCTGTGTAAAAAGTGACTGTAATTTAGGAATAGCCTCCTGTGCGTTAACTTCTTGCCGTGTTTGAGGCATACACCAGTAACTGGTTATTTTAAAGTCGCCGTCGTTTACATCGTACTCCGCAATAGATGCCGGCGGTAAAGAATGAATATTTTCATAAATACTTTCGTTTACAGGAACATACAAATGCTGAAGGAAATGCGCAATGGCAGTCACACTAATATGGCTCTTTACCAATCCTGTTTTGTGAATTGGCCGGCTTTCAGATGCAAAAATCAATTGCCCAGATCGGGTAAATCCATAATGAAGTGGCTTTTCTCCAAAGCGGTCCCGGGCCAGGAACAACTTACCTTTCTGTATATCGTACAATGCAAAAGCAAACATACCTGGCAGATGATGAATAAAATCACTACCATATTGTTGGTATAGGGCTAGAATAACTTCCGTGTCTGAATTGGTTTGAAATGGATACTGACTTAATTGTCGTTTTATCTCTTTATACCCATAAATCTCCCCGTTTAATGAGATGATGTATTTCTGATCATAACTTTGCATGGGTTGTTTCCCCCCCTCAATATCCACAATCGCAAGTCTTGTGTGCCCAAGCAAACAATCTTCATGTTGCCAGATCCCTAAACCATCTGGCCCCCGGTGTTTTAGGTTGTTCACCATTTCTTCCAAATGCGTTTTTTGCGCTAAACTTCCTTTACCTGCTATACCCGCAATACCGCACATTGTTTAATTCTTGTTCTTGGTTTTTAATAATTCGCTACTCAGTACCTCATTAATCAATTCAACCCATTTCTCTTTTTCCCCTTCAGTTGAATAATCTGCCAACACTTTTTTATAAGCATTTGCAGCGAATTGCTGAGCCTTTCTAGGATTATCAAAACATATCTCTATTGCTTCAGCCAAAACATTTGCATTAGAGACGGGAACTAATAGGCCAGTTTCATTATTTATAATCAAATCCCGGTTACCTGGTATATCTGTCGCAATACAAGGTAAACCTGCTGCCATAGCTTCAATTAATGCACCGGGAAGACCTTCAGCAAGACTGCTCAGAACAAATAAATCAGAGATTGCAAGCCATTTGTTAACCTCAGTAGAATAGCCTGTAAAAAACACATTTGATAATTCAAGATCTGATACTTCCTTTCTTAATCTCTGTTCATCATTCCCTTCACCAACAAGCAGAAGACTACATAGATGTTTTTTTGAAACTTTTGCAAAAGCTCTAATTAAAGTTAGCTGATCCTTTTGGGGATCCAGCCTGCCTACATAACAAATTACTTTTCCCTTTAAATCAAATTGGGAGATTGCCGTTTTCTTTAATGCCCTGATTTGATTATTCACATCATCAATTGATCTTGAATTTGAAATAATGTCAAGGCGCTTTGCTTTGCCAAAAATGCTTTGAAAATGTTCGGCTTGTGACGAAGCACATAAAATCACGCTAAATGCCCTGCGGATCACATATCTTTTTATTGGAATACTTAATTTACTTTTATCAAAATCGCTTTTACCAGAAGGGATCGCCCGCTCGACCAAAATAAATTTAGCGCCCACCAAGGCTAGCCATAATTGAAGCCATCGGTTACTATCGGTGTGATGGCACCATATCATAAACACCTGTTTTTTGTACTTTTTTACCAGCCTTTGGGCCTGAATTAACCCTCTGAAAAAATTGGGCGCTGATGCGGGCATATTAAAATACTCGTAATCAAATCCTGCGTTCTTAATGCTTTCTTCTACCCGCAAATCGGCATATTTACTTATACAAAATTTAAGCGTGCAGGTATCCTTCAGAAAGCCGGATACACGAAGCATACTTTCCTCCGCCCCCCCTAACCCTGGACTGTCATTACTTATAATTAAATATTTCACTTTAGGAAAAATATTATTTGCCAACTACAACCTGTAAATAATCTTATTCAACAATTATATTAAATTAACCCCGGCAGTTCTTATGAATAAAGATCAAACTGATAATTTTGACTTATTTGATTTTTTTAAAAATATTTTAGGTGATAGGCTGAAGGCTAACTTCTTATTAAGTGAAATGATTTCGATAAACAATACCCAAGCTATTATGGCACAGCCGAGCGTAATTAACGTGCCATATAAAAAAGTAAACAGGGATGCTTTTTCTTCAATATTAAAGAAGATCAGAATAAATGGTATAAAGTAACCGATTGTCAATAACAAAAGAACATCCGTTCTAAGTAGTTTTCTTTTAAGCAATAGGACTGCACAACCAGTTACTTGTATTACAGAACCGACAACTGAAGCCATAAAGAGCCCTTTTAATCCAAATTGTTTTACCAAAACAATTGCAATAATCACTTTAACGATTGCTTGTACCCATGAAAGGATTGTTGAATAGTTTATGCGGCCTATTGAAATCGTAAACATACCAAAACAGTTACCAACTGTTCTGCTATAAACCAATAACCCAATCAGGAAACTTGTAGCCTGTAAATCTTCGATAAAAAACTGGGGACCGACCCATAAATTAATAAAAGCCGGCAACCAAGTTGCGATACAGATAAATATCATAAACCCAATGCCACCAACAATTATCAAGAGGCGGTTAAAAATCACCTTCGCTTCTGGCTCTGACTTACCGAATGAAGTATTCAAACTTGGCAAGGCACTACTGGTAAGTCGGGTTGCCAGGTCAAAAAACATCTGCGGAAACCTCCACCACAATACGTAAAAACCAACTAAGGCAAGATAGCCAGTTCCATTTAAAATGAATACATCTGACGTTGCCTCTATTGTCCATGCAAATCCACCAATAGTTGTAAGAATTGAGAATTTGAGGATACTATTATTATTCCCTTTTGCAATTTTTAATGAAATACTACTGGTAAGCCAGGAGCAATATCTAATAGCTTTCTCTCTGAGTAAAAAAAAATTCAGAGAATTGAAGGCAATTAATGATAAGGGCATTGCATATACACCCAAAGGAGTAGTTTTAAGAAGAATAAACCCAACCAATGTACTGGTAATCGTAACCAGTATGTTGTTAATATTTACGATAGATTGTTTATTACTTCCTATCAATGCAACAATATTTGGATTGGAAAGAAAAGTAATGAATAGTGATACTCCGAACAGAATAACCAGCTTTGCTGCCATCAAAGCACTAAAGCCTGATGCAATACCCCTTCCATTGTAAAAAAGTAGCGAACAAAGAATTACCAAAACCAATCCACCGATACAAATTTTATTGTTGAATCGTTTAATAAACAAATATGAGTGATAAGCTCCCTGAGGATCGCTCTGACCCAGTTTTAATGCAATTTCCCTTGAGGTAGCAAAGTCCAGTCCCAATTGAAGAATATTAAAGTAAGCTGTAATTTGAAAGACAAATGCATAAAGTGTAAAATCATTTGTTGAAACCATGTGAGCCAGTTCCCTGATGTAAACTAGTTGGGTGAGTAAACCAGAAAAAACCCCCAGCAAACTAGTAGAATATGCTTTTAGTATAGGCTTAAACATTCTAGATCTTTGTCAGAATATCCACAAATATGATTACTACAATTGTGTTTGTTAGTAGTAAGAAACTTTTCCTCTCATGCGTTTCCTACAATTTCAAAAATAGGCTGGTGGCTACTTCTATGCTCACAGCTTCTCTATCCAGAAATCAACCATCTCGTCCATCATCTGATGAAATGTATATTCCGGCACCCAGTCAAATGTGCTGTTAAATTTTGATGTATCTCCCCGTAAATAAGATAATTCCTCGGGTCTTAAGAAAACAGAGTTTTGTGTTACATAGTCCCGGTATTCCATTCCCAACTGTGTGAATACATAGTCGGTCATTTCTCTCACCGAATGAGTTTGACCGGTGGCTACAATAAAATCATCTGCCACGGGGTGGTTGATGATCTGGTGCATGGCTCTTACATAATCTTTGGCATGTCCCCAATCCCGGACCGCATCCAGGTTACCCAACTCCAGTTTAGTGGCCTGGCCTTTTTTGATCATGACGGCTCCCTTCGCCACTTTGTTGGTGACGAAATTGATACCTCTTCTCGGGCTTTCATGGTTAAATAATATCCCGTTCGTGGCATGGAGCCGGTAGGAATTCCTGTAATTATGTACGATATTATGTGCGAATACCTTGGAGCAACCATAGGGACTTACGGGTTTAAAGGGTGTTGTCTCCCGCTGGTAACCATCTTTATCTACGGCATTTCCAAACATTTCAGATGAACTGGCCTGGTAGAACTTTGCTCCCGGGCAGGTATTCCTGAATGCTTCTAAAATATTCAGTGTACCCAAGGCATTGACCTGGGAAGTGAAATGAGGAATATCAAAACTGATACGAACATGACTTTGGGCCGCCAGGTTGTAAATTTCATCCGGTTTGATCTGCTGCATTAGTTTTTCCAGGCCGGATATATCCAGCAGGTCGCCGTAATACACACGCAAATGATGCCGTATAGGATCAATACGGCTTTGCTGGTGTTCGGGAACAGAATTCCGTCTCACGATACCATGCACTTCGTATCCAAGTTTCAATAAATATTCGGCCAGGTAGCTTCCGTCCTGTCCGCCGATGCCAGTGATAAATGCCTTCTTCATTAATTGCGAATGTTACGTGTTAAGTGTTAACTATTAAATAAGAAACTTTTCGGGAACTATAATTAAAGGGTTTTCAGGTACTCACTGTGTTTTTTAAGTATTGTTTCTTTTACTCCCTGCCACGAAATATTTTTATACATAACCGGCTCCTGTTCCTGCCCAGCATCTTCAAAATAAGTTAAACTTTTAAGTACAAGGAATGGAGAACCATCTGCATATTTTGCGTTATAGAAACTCATCATTTCATGTAAACTAAAATGATTCAACAAAAAATAAATATCAATAAAATCCTTTTTTGTGGCTCTTCCTGTTACAGCAGCCAGTTTCATTGCCGCGATGTCCTGGAGACCGGCAAGGCGCAAACCGTCTTCCGAAACCATTTCATTTATCCAGGGGTAAGAGTAATTAAAAATCAACTTTTATCCCATTGATTGAAAAGATATTGATATGGGGCGTTTTTTTCAGCCAGGTAAACTTTTCAAAAACGTTTAGCTCTCCCGAAAGCGTCAAATCATCTGCCTGCAGTATGCCAAATAAATCCAGGTCAATTGATTTTCTGTGCCCCATTTGCAACGCCAGGGAAGTACACCCGGCAAGGCGAAGGTTTTTAAAAAGAGCAATCCCCAATAACTTTTTTAAAAGTTCCAGTGTTGGGGTATCAATTGTTTGGTAGAATAACATTTAAAAGATTCTTTGGGCATCCCGGATAAAGCAACAATAAAAGACAATGCCCTGGGGTCCAGTTGCCTGAATGTGGCAGCGGTTTTAGCTATAGTTTGATTTCCATAAATACCAGATATAATGATCCAGTCTGCCAGGAGTCCATATTCCAGCACCTGCTGAATGATCTGTGCTTTATTAGCATTAAAGTCCAGTTTTTCCTTGTTCACATCCCAAAAAAGATGTGATGAAAAATCAGCGATGGTATAATTTGATGCTTCCATTTCTAAAAATGCAAAATTAGTGTTTTTCGATTGGGGTTATTGACCTGCTAACAAAATTAAACCTGCCTTGATCTCTTTGATTTGAGCTTACTGGATTCTTTTTATTTGAACCCACCCCATTTTCTTTAATTCGAAGTGCACTCAATTCGCTCCGCCAGCTGGCGGAAGGGGAAGTGTCCTTTTTTGCAGGGTTCTCTTTTGACCAACCCCAATTTTCATAATGCGGTTATCCTTGCCAAAGTGCTTCTTTCAATTTTTCCTTATACCCCGTATAACCAAAATGCTGTTCCAGTTTTTTGGGATCGGGTAAATGAGGCGCCCGGTTAGTCAATATTTTTTTTACGGCCGATATAATTTCTGTTTTATTATTGGGGTTCACCAATAAACCCAATTCACCATCACAAAGTGCATCCACCGAACCATCTACATTACCGGCAATAACCGGCAGTCCATAAAACATGGCTTCGATAAATACAATTCCAAAACCTTCTTTTTCGCTGGGCATGATAAAAATATCGGCGAGGTTAAAATGTGCCGCCAGTTCTTCATCCGGTACAAAACCGCTAAAGATCACCGTATCCTGCAGACCCAGTTGATCAATGATAGCATCAAGCCGTCCCTTCTCCTTTACATCAATATTTGCCTACCAGCAGGTAGCGGAGTTCCGGGTGATGCTTTTACCAGTTCGGGCAGGGCCTGTAATACTTTATCATAACCCTTGTATTGTTCTGTATCGGCCATCCTCGAAACAGTCAGCAGAATGAGTTGCTCTTTTTTCAAGCCATAGCGTTCCAGTAGATGGCCATTTTTTTCCTTTTGTAAGGGCAATTCCAAAAAAGGATCCAGGCAATTATTCAGCACGATAAATTTTTCCTCGGGCAGTCCATATAATGCTCTCATTTTTTCTTTGGTAAAATGACTAACCGGTAAAACCAGGTCACATTTACGCAGCATATATTTTTTCCATTTCGGCAATGGTCTCCATACCTCGATACCATGTGCCAGCAGGACCAGTTTAACGGAAGGCTTGAAAAATTTTATAAAAAATCCCACGGTCAGCAGGTTGATATGGCTCATCAAAACCACTTTGTTTCTGCGTCCTGCTGCCATACTTCTTAATACATACCGGATTTTATTATCTCCAAAACCGGTAAACACCAACTGGGGGAAATAGCTGTTCCCATCTGCGGTATCCCGTTTTCCATACATGGAAAATACATTCACCAGTCCACCATATTGCAAACCCAGTTCATACAGGCCTTTCCGGCAATACGGCAAACTTTTTCTATGCCGCCGGTAGCGGAGAAAACACGAAGGGTAAGGAATAGAGCACTTTATGTCTTCATAGATCGGAGGTCAGAGGTCGGAGGTCGGAGGTCAGAGGTCAGAAGTCAGAGGTCAGAAGAACCCTTGGCCGAAAATATTTTGCTGATAGCCACTAATAAATACAGCTTGCCACAGATTAACATAGATTAACACAGACCTGCCTGCGGCAGGCTAATACACGGTTAGCCACGAAAGAATTTCTTGTCAAGCATCCGACATCTGGCTTTCTGCTTCCCCTCTAAATGCCCTGGCTTCAGACCTGGGAACTCCGGCTTCATTTTTCTGGTATAACAATAACAATGACATCAACTGCGACCAGTGCATCTGGCCACGGCTAAATTTTTGATAGTTGTCTGTTCCGGCTATGCCCTGCCCCTGCCATGGTGTCTTTTACCAATTCATTTTTTCCCAGCCATTCGGCAAATGGAAAAGTAAATCCCATCTTGGGTCGGTTCCAAACCGGTTCCGGTAAAACAGGTGCAAAACTATCGATCAATAATTGCTTGGGTAATTGACCCGAATACTTAATGGATGTTTTCAAACGCAGCGCCAATGAAATAAAATCCTTGTCAAGGAAAGGTACCCTGATCTCTATACCATGCGCCATACTCATCACATCCGAATCACGCAGCAACTGGTTTTGCATATAGAGATTCATTTCTATCCAACTGGCCTGGTTACCGGGGGTTAAATGGCTTATATCATTCAACTCGGGCTGCTCTTCCAATATTTTCCATACTTCGCTTTCGGTAGCGCCGAGTTGCCGGGCGATAACCGGAGGAACGAATTGCCCCCTCAAAAAAAGATAGAAACCTTTGGCCCCGCCAAGACCCAGGTAGGCCATGCGTTTTAATCTTTTTGAACCCGAATACCGTCCTGCCTTTAATAAGGCAGAAGGAATTTTTTCGATCCAGTTCACCGTATTGATCCGGCTGAATGATGGATAGCCGCCAAACAATTCGTCGCCGCCAATACCGGAGAGCACTGCTTTTAAACCGTTCTCCTTCGCATACTTGCTGATGAACCAGGTATTGATCCCATCACAACCCGGCAGGTCCATGGCTTTAATGATGCCGGGGAAATTTTCCTGGAATTCTTTTTCCGTTAATGTTTCCTGCCAGTTGGGACAATTCAGTTGTTGCAGCAACAGGTCCTGGTATTTTTTTTCTGAGTATTTTTTTTCTTCAAAAACGATAGACAATGTTTTTAAATTAGCTGAATGGTATTTTTCAGCCAGCGTGGCAATGATACCCGAGTCAAGACCCCCGCTTAAAAAAACACCAATCGGCGCATCGCTTAGCAAGTGCCGTTGTACTGCTTGCTGCAGGCAATTCGCGGATCAGCTCTCTTTGCCTGCTCCCGGTCATCTATTTCTTCCGTATAACTGTAATAGGCAAATGATTCAATATCCCATTTACAGTCGCCTACCCGGTAGCGGAGAACAGGTTCCTTTTGGCAGGGGTTTTACATCCTGCAACATCGTAATTGGTTCGGGCAAATGCCCGTAAGCAAGCAGGTATACCGGCCAGTTATTGTTTTTCTTTTGCAGCCAGGTAAGAGGAGCAAAGGCCCTTAGTTCCGATGCAAAGACAAGACCTTCTTTGGTGATGGCATAGTAAAGCGGTTTGATACCGGAGCATCCCTTACCAAGTAAATAGTGGCCGTACGATTATCCCAGAGGGCAAAAGCAAACATACCGTTGAAACGCCGGAAGGCATTGGTGCCCCAGGCGGCAAAAGCGGCCAGTATCACTTCAGTATCACTGGAGGAAGCAAACTGGTAACCTGCAGCCACAGTTCTTCTTTTAGTTCAGGATAATTATATAGTTCCCCGTTATAAGTGATCCAATAACGTTCACCCGCATATGACATGGGCTGGTGTCCGCCCGGCGAAAGATCGATCAATGCTAATCGCCGGTTGCCCAGTACCAGGTGCTGTGCAGCACAACTGTAAAAACCTTCATCATCCGGCCCGCCGTGTTGCAGGATATCACACATTTGTTTTACCAATGCCTGTGTGCTGGTAATGGGAAGGGATGGGTTTATTATGCCGGCGATTCTACACAAGCGTTTTATACTATTTTCAGACCACAGAGAAAAGGTGAACAAAGCATTTCACTATGCTTCTTTGTGATATTGTGTCTTGGTAATATAATACTCGTAACGATCTGCAAAATCCTTATACACATTTTTTATCCCTTCTTCAAGCCGAATAGCGGCCCTCCATCCTAGTCCATTGATCTTATCTACATTCAGCAGCTTTCTGGGTGTACCATCGGGTTTTGTCATATCAAAAACCATGTCACCGGCAAAACCAGTGATCCTTTTTATCAGCAAGGCTAATTCTGCAATGGTGCTGTCTGTTCCCGTTCCGATATTGATGATCTCAGCATCCTCATATTCCTGCATCAGGAAAAAACAAGCCCTGGCCGCATCATCCACATGTAAAAATTCGCGGCGGGGATTCCCGGTACCCCATACTGTTATAGTTTCGTCCCCGTTAATTTTTGCTTCATGAAATTTGCGAATTAGGGCAGGCAGTACATGTGCATTTTGCAGGTCATAATTATCTCCCGGTCCGTATAGGTTGGTAGGCATTACGCTGATAAAACGACAGCCGTATTGCTGGTGGTAAGCCTGGCATAATTTGATACCGGCGATCTTGGCAATAGCATAAGCCTCATTAGTTGGTTCCAACAAGCCGGATAATAAATACTCCTCCTTCAGCGGTTGCGGTGCATTTTTAGGATAGATACAACTGCTGCCCAAAAAAAGCAGTTTGTTGACCCCGTTAACGTATGATTCATGGATGATATTCGACTGGATCACCAGGTTATCATAAATGAATTCCGCCGGGTAGACACTGTTGGCGCGGATACCACCCACTTTAGCGGCTGCCAGGAAAACATAATCGGGTTTTTCTTTTGCAAAAAACTCTTTGACCGCTTCCTGGTTACGGAGATCTAAGGCCTGGGAAGACCGGGTAAGGATATTGGTAAATCCCTTTTTTTCCAAAAGCCGCAGGATGGCACTGCCCACCAACCCGCGCATGACCGGCTACATATATCTTATCGGTTGAATTCATTTGTTATTTTCAGGCAGGTTCCAGGTTTTTCCGGTCAAAATAGGCGCTTAGCTGTATACCCATACTTTCAATTCTTACTTTCGCCTTGTTACCATTTAGTTCCAGCAGGATACCCTGGTAATTCATGAGTATCCCCTGTTTTATTCTAACGGTTGCGCTTAGGGGTAAAACTCCTTCCGTCACCTCTACATCACTGAATTCATGCAGGAATTTACGGATGGTCTCGATCTCCGTTTCCTTTATGATGGCCGGTTTACCGAGCCAGTACACATAATTAATTATACCGTTAATACTTTTCAGCTCCCATTTTTTTTTGTCGGCCACCTGCACAAAGACATAGCCTTTAAACAAGGGTTCCAGTACTGTTTTCTTCCTGTCGCTCCATTGTCTTGTTACTTTATTCAACGGGCAGTAGTGGACGATCTCTTTATCCTGAAGCAGGCCGGCTACTTTTTTTTCCCATCGGGGTCTTGTGTAGACGGCATACCAGTATATTGAGTTATCGGTCATGGGCAGGTGGCTGGTTAAAGGTTTTGACCTTGGCCAATTGGATAGTGTCGTAGTTTGATTTTTTTAACCACAGAGACTGGGGGAACACAGCGTCACGGTGTTTACCCAGTGTTTCTTTGTAACGTAGCGTCGCAACCTGCCCTGACGAAGGAAAGGTGGTTAAAACCGATAATTAAAAGTTTCGAAATATGGGGTGGGTTTCTTCTCGATGTTTGCAAAGCTTCGCTGTCCCTCAGTCACAAGAATTTGTAACAGAAGGATAATTTTAAAAGCCACGAGCGAAATTACTCTAGCTCAAGGAAAGAACCCTTTACCTATTGGCTTTTTTTATTTGGCAGCAATAAACCGATCTATATTTTTCCTCTACCACTTGCTTTCCCTGCTAGCTCTGCTTCCCCACTTGCCTATATTCCATTCACTTATTTTCGAGTAATGCGCTTTAACCAACCATGTTTTCCACTTTTCTTTTCATCACTGACATAATAACCATAGCCATAGCCATCTCCGCCATAACCATAGCCGTAGCCATGCCCATACCCATACCCATATCCATATCCATAATTTAATAAAGAAAAGCCCCGTTGCTTTAAGCCATTAAATACGATGGACATATTATTGAATTTCTTCTGCTGGTACAGGTCGTCGATCAGGCGCAGGTATATTTTGGGAGTAAGATCATGACGTACTACATATAAAGTAGTTTCGGCAAAACCAGCCAGTAACTGTGAATCGGTAACCATACCAATAGGAGTGGAATCAATGATGACATAATCGAACTTCTCCTTCAAAAGTGCCATCATTTCTTTAAATTTTTCACCTCCGATCAGTTCGGTCGGGTTGGGAGGTATGGGCCCTGCTGAGACAATAAACAAGTTCGGGTATTGTGTTTCTTTAATGATCTCATTAATAGGGGCCTTACCAATCAGGTAGTTGGAAATACCCGGGTCCCTGTTGATTCCAAGTTGTTTGCTCAGCTTGGGTTTACGCAGGTCCATTTCCATCAACGCCACTTTCTTGCCAGTCAGGGTAATACTGATAGCAAGGTTCAATGCGATAAAAGTTTTTCCCTCACCTGATACACTCGAAGTAACCAGCAAGGTCTTCTGCTTTTCATTTAGACCCATAAAAGTAAGGTTGGTACGCAGTGCCCGAAACTGTTCCGCAATAATGGTCTTTTTGCCTTCCTCAATGGCGATCGGTTCCTTGGTTTGAGTCTGGACAATTTCCGCCGCTATAGGAACTTTCGTTTTATCCTCGATCTCTGTCCGGAATAATATTTTACGGTTAAACTGTTCCTTTAATAATACAAATAATACCGCCGCCACCAAACCCAGTAAGAGTCCTGTCATATAATATTTCTTGGCCACCGGTTTTATCGGCCCCCAGGCTGCTCCTTTCTCTAATACCCGGAGATCGGGTGTAGTGCCGGCAGAAGACAAAGCCGTCTCTTCTCTTTTTTGGAGCAGGAAAATATAAATATTGTTTTTGATGGCCTGCTGACGGCTGATATCCAGCAACCCTCTTTCTTTCCGGGGCACCGTGCTAAGCAGGGAGTTGTTCATAGAAATCCCGGAACTGACATTTCTTTTGACGGACCTTAAGTTGCTTTCTAAATTATTGACATTCTCTGTGATATCATTTTTTAACCGGTCCACCGCATCAACCGCTAATAATACCGCATCACTTTTTTCACCGTTGATGCTCCGAATCTTATCTAATTGAAATTCCGCCTCGTATAGTTTTCCCAATAAGCCGGATAGCGACGGGTCATTGATCAGCAACTGGGAAGGAACGGTGCCCGGTTTATTTCCCTTCTTACCAATATAATTCTTAATGTCTTTTAATATGTCTATCTGGAGATCTACCTCGCTGCTCCGTTTGTCAAGGTCCCGTACATTATTTAAATAAAGGGAGGCCTGATCACCCAAATCATACACCCCCTGGTTTGACTTATAGGATTCGACATTTTTTTCTACGGAATCCAACTGCCCGACCACTAAGTTGAGGCGATCCTCGATAAATCGCAAGGTACTGGCAGCGATCATGTTTTTATCTTCAATAGCATCCAGGTTATACACTTCAAATAATCTATTTAGAATATCCACTCCTTTTTGGGGGGCTGGGGTCTCAATTTTCACGTCAATGATGGTGGAGGCATTCGAAATAGCATTGGCTTTAAGGGCCCCGGCAATAGCACCCGCTGCAGAAGCGACTGAATTAAAAACCACATAATAATTCTTCCCGGTTAAGTCGCGGGTATAGTCCCGATTGGGAACAACACGATAGACCGTGTTTCCAATAGTGATGGTCGAATCAAATCGAATAACCCGGTCATCTATTTTTATGGAGTTTTGCTTCCAATCCACACTAAAATAAAACTTACCGCCACTCTCAATATTTTCCTTGTCAAGAGCCCTGAACCAAATCGGTGAATTGTCTTTGTATAATTCTTCTGTACGTAGTCGGCCCTGGTTATACACCCCGGCATAAATGTCAAGGTCACGGACCACTTGTTCCAGTATCAGGGATGACCGCAATACGATGATCTCGTTCTCCACGATCTTTTTTTCACTAAATATATTCAACGCTTCCAGCACCTTACTGTCCCCACCGCCTTTCTGGGGATCCTTTAATAGCACTTTGGCGCCCGCCATATAGATTTTGGTCTGCGACCGTTTATAGAGCCAGGCAATAGCAAGGCCGGTACCCATTGTCAGCACAAACAATGGCCAGAATGGTAGATATCGCTGCACGATCTGTACCAACAAGTTGGATTCGGTACGCTCCTTAAAAAATGGCTGATCACTCATTCTACCGGGGTGTTTTACTAAAGACCCTATCCAATACTAATACGGCAACCGATAAGCCTGACAAGACCAGGCCCGCCGTTTGTAATCTTTTACCTCTTACTTCTTCATTCATTTTTTTGTCACTCGGTTCAACGTACACAATATCGTCAGGCTGGAGATAATACCATTCCGATGTAAAAATAGAATGATTTTCAAGGTTAACGCGTTTCAACTCCTTACCATCTGGGGTTTCCCTGATGATAAGAATATTATCCCTTTTGCCAAATTGTGTGAGATCGCCACTCGAACTCAATACCTCCAAAATTGATAACCGTTCTTCCGGCATTTGAATGATAGTAGGTTGGGCTACCTCACCCAGGACGGTTATCCTGTGGTTGAGATAGCGCACCGTCACCACCGGGTCCTTTAAATAAGGCTCTAAATAGTTTTGTATTGTGTCTTTCAACTCCCTTCTAGTCATGCCTTCCACATAAATAAATCCGAGTTTACGTAATTGAATATTCCCTGTGGCATCCACCAGGTAGCCAGTTCCTGAAGCACCAGGTGCTGAGCTTGTGCCAATACCGCCCGCTGCATTGTACGTAAGATCTTCTTGTGGGTTTAAACTGCTGATATTGATCGCTAGCAGGTCATTTTTCCTGATTTTCGATTCCTCCACCCTTCTGAACATTGAATAGATGCTGGTATCCCGGGGCACGGTTTTAAAATAATACGTATTTTTTGGAGTGCTGCAGGAAGAGAAACCAATACCTGACAATAGCATCGCCACCAGGGCACAAAAAAAGCCTGTTTTCAGGCAGTAATTGCTTAATTTATTCATGTGAAGATGAGTTAAAAAGGTTTTTTATACTTAATGGGCTCTTTATTAGCCGATTAGTTATCATCAGAAAAACATTATTTTAAATCGTAATAGCTTTAATTCCAAGGCTAAAATCTTGAATAAGAGACTTATTACAAAATAAGGTGAAAAAAACTAGTATGCAATATTTTTAATTGAGAAATTGAATTTTTTGGATAGTCTATAAAAAAGATAGGGTAAAAAGGTGCTTTTCCTGAGAGAATACACTTCACAGGGTTTACCTTCCATTAATTTGTGACACTGTCGCAGCAATCCCGGTCAAAAAAAGGGTGGTATAATCCGATACTATATAAATTGTCACTAATGTAAAATATACTTTTTCTTAAAACAATTTCCCTTGCACACCCGGCCTTCGGAAAATACTCGTATCCAAACTCCATTCTTCCGCATTCATCTTGTACAGCTTACCATATTTTTTATATTGCTGGGCTACCATCTCTGCCATATTTCCTTCACCCCGCATACGAACCCCCCAGCGACTATCATTTACCTTTCCATCATGACTTTGCTCTATCAGGTGCCAGATCTTATCGGCCCGGTCCGGGAAATTTTTATACAGCCAGTCATGAAATAATAATTTGATGGCACCATTCAAGCGAATAAAGGTGTAGGCCGTAAAGGTTGCTCCATTCTCTTTTGCCGCCTTCATAATTCGTTGCATCTCGTGCTCGTTTAACCCAGGTATCATGGGTCCCATCATAACACCCATCCTCACACCGGCAGTACTTAATTCATGGATCACTTTTAATTTTTGCCTGGCTGTAGTTGTTCTCGGTTCCATAATCCGCCGAAGATCTTCATTAAATGAAGTGATAGATACCATCGCTGACACCAGTCTCTTTTTAGCCATCTCCTGTAATATATCTTTATCCTTCAGTATCCAGGAATTTTTGGTGAGAATGCCGACCGGCTGGTTGAACTCCTGGCAAACTTCCAGCAACCCTCTTGTTAAACGATACTGTTGCTCTGCCGGCTGGTAGCAATCGGTGTTACCACTCAGCATGATCGGTGTACCATCCCATTTCGGATGCATTAAAAATTTGCGCAGGAGCTGTGGTGCATTTTTCTTTATAATAATTTTCCTCTCAAAATCAAGACCGGCACTATAGCCCCAATATTCATGCACATTGCGGGCATAGCAATAAATACAGCCATGCTCACAACCCGCATAGGGGTTCATACTGTACATCATTCCCACATCACGGCTCTCTACTTTATTGACAATGGTTTTAGATTCCTGTTCGAAGTATTGCGTGGATACATTGGGTTCTTCCCAATCATCAATGCCTTCGATATGCTCCCTTGTTGTTTCGTTCTTCAGGAAACGGTTCTTAGTATTAAACTGTGCGCCTCTTCCCTGCAGGTAATGAGGGTTGTCCGGGTCTTCTTTTTTTGGTGTAACTCTAAAATGGTCTAGTTGTAATTTCTCTGACATTGATTTGCTGGTTTTGATATAAGAGGGAAATATTTTGAACCAAGGAGGCACTAAGACACCAAGACACGGATGGAACAATCAAACTTCTTCAAAAGCATCTTTGTGTCTCTATGCCTTTGTGTCTTTGTGTTTCAAACCCTTTTATATTAAAGAGTTTTAAGTCCTTATCCTCGCTGGCGCTTAACCCATCACCTCTGAATTTTCCCTGTAATTAAGAGGGAAATTTTTTGAACCACGGAGGCACTAAGACACCAAGACACGGTGGAACAATCAAACTTCTTCAAAAACATCTTTGTGTCTCTGTGCCTTCGTGTCTTTGTGTTTCAAACCCTTTTATATTAAAGAGTTTTAAGTCCTTATCCTCGCTGGCGCTTAACCCATCACCTCTGAATTTTCCCTGTAATTAAGAGGGAAATTTTTTGAACCACGGAGGCACTAAGACACCAAGACACGGAGGAACAATCAAACTCTTCAAAAGCATCTTTGTGTCTCTGTGTCTTCGTGTCCTGGTGTTTCAAAGCCTTTTATATTACCATTCTCTTAATCCCATCCTTCATTAGGGCTACATTGAAATTGACGATAAGCCCAAGTCTGTTATTACTTAATTTCAAATAGCTTAGCAATTGAGCTTCCCAAACCGGATGATAATATTCTTGTGCCTTTAATTCCACGACCAGGCAACGATCTATTAAAATATCTATACGAAGCCCCTCATCGATTACCATTTCGTCATATTGCAAGCGAACTACTTTTTGTTTTTCGAAGAAGATGCCTCTCTTCTTCAATTCATAGCAAAAGCATTTTGAATAAATACTTTCCAGCAATCCGGGACCAAATACCTTATGAATACATATAGCCATATCCACTACCTGGCCAGCTAACCAATTTTCTCTTTCAGTTAGCGGCTTATGAACTTGCTTTGGGCTGCTTTGTGTCATGGTGTCGCTGTGGTTGTATCGCTTATCCAAATAATTCACCTTGCTTGGTTGTAACCGGCAGGTTTTGAAAATCGAACTGCTGCACACGATGATACTTCGTCCGATGGCTCTCGAATTCGCCAGCGGGTCTTTTTAACAAGGTCATGGTGTCGGCAATAAATCGCCCTGTAAAATGCTTGTTACTATATTCCAACCATCCTTTTTCATATTGCCAGGGCTTTAATTTGCTCGCGATAGTCAGGTGCGGTTCCAAAATAAAATGCGGCTTATTTTCTTCATTCAGTTTCATCAGTCGTTGCCCATCGGTACGGATCGCCTTTACCAAATTTTGTATGGGCAATTTACTCGTTACATTAATATAGATAGTATGGGAAGGGAAGCTGCCAAAATCTTTTAACTCAACTTTGAAGGGCGGATATCCCATGGCTATTGTCCGTAACCGGTTGAGGATGCGTTCTTCCATCATTTCATACTGGAGAAAACTGACCAACACCAACTGCGGTTTACCCCATCTTGCCTGTTCTGTTTTATACGCATCAGCAAAACCTTCCTTTACTTTGATGATCCTGTTCCACAACTCATCATGTGGACTGAGCACCAATAAATACTCATATACCCGGTACCCGGGAATTGTGCTTACAAATCTCTCCATAACCTACCCGTTTTAGCAGTAAAAAATGCTTACCCATTTTTCTTAGCACTAATTTACTAAATATTTTAGTATTACAAAATTGTTTTTTATTTTTACTGTGGGAATTGAACAGTTCCGCCCACATCGGATCATTAAAAATGATGCCAACTCAAGACGACCAGCTCGGGTAGGTTTAAAACAATAATTATGGAAGGGGAAGAGTTTTATAGCGCCGCCTACAAAGGTTCAAAACAATTCGTACAGCAGGAAGTAAAGACCGCTAATGCCACCGGCTTTGGCGCGGCTGCCGATGATTATATGGAACGGGGTATTGATCTGAACGAGCAATTGATCAGGAATAAACCGGCCACGTATTTTTTCCGGATGAAGGGTGACGCAATGCGGGAAGCCGGCATTTTCGACAACGATGTGCTGATCGTGGACCGGTCGGTGAAACTAGTCGAAGGAAAAATCATCGTGGCCGTGTTAAATGGTGAATTGTTGGTCCGGCGATTTCACAAGAATTTCTCATCAGCTTTTTTAATACCGGAGAATAACCGGTACAAATCAATTAACCTGGCCGAGTTCCATGATTTTGTGGTGTGGGGAGTGGTTACGTACGTCATTCACCAGGTTTGAGGATCCACCCCGTCAGCGGTCGAAACCCCGTCAGCGGTCGAAGACCCTGACGGCGGTTAAAAACTTATAAATTCAATTATGGACATTCAACCAATCCTCGAAGGCCAATACTTCCACCTCTACAACCGGGGGGTGAACGGTGAAACTATTTTTAAAGAGAAGAAAAATTATGATTACTTCCTCGAAAAGTATCGATTCTATTGTGGGGAAATAATGGAAACCCTTGCCTATTGCCTCCTGAAAAACCATTTTCACCTGCTGGTGTATGTTAAAGAAAATGTAGAAGTACCGCGAAGAGACGGCAAAGGAATGTTCAGGTTGAATGCATCAAAACAATTAGGTCATCTTTTCAATTCATATGCTCAATCTATCAATAAGGCCTACCACCGTACCGGGCCTTTATTTGAGTCTCCTTTTGAAAGAAGGTTGGTCGATAGCGAAGATTATCTTATTGCTATGGTATTATACTGTCACCGGAATCCTGTTCATCATGGCTTTGTAAAAGATCTGAACGACTGGGAGTTCTCGTCCTATCAGGCTATTGGCAACAATGAAAACGGGCTCATTGATTCAGAAAAAGTAATACGCCGGTTTGGCAACATCACTAATTTTAAAAAAGGCCGTCAACCGCTACCTGTTCAAGCGAATGCTAAAAAATATATTATCGAATTATAATAACTGCGGACGGGTCCTGGGACGCCGTCCGAGGCATAGAGCAGATGAAAGCAATTGTAGATTGTAATAGTTTTTATTGTTCCTGTGAACGGTTATTCCAACCACACCTGGAGAACAAACCCGTCGTCGTACTAAGCAACAACGATGGTTGTATCATTTCCCGGACTGATGAGGCCAAACACTTGGGAGTGGGTATGGCATCACCGTATTACCAGAATAAGGCCATCATTGAAAAGAACCAGGTGACTGTCTTTTCCAGTAATTATAATCTCTATGGCGACCTTAGCCTTAGGGTGATGGAGACCCTTCGACAGCTTGTCGGTGCCCACCGGGTGGAAGTGTATTCGGTGGATGAAGCGTTCCTGGAAATGGATATGATTCCTGCCGACCAACTGGAATCCACCTGCCGCCAGATCAAGGCTACGGTGGAACAATGGACGGGAATTAAAGTGTCGGTCGGTGCCGGACCAACAAAAGTTTTGTCAAAAGTTGCCAATCGACTGTCGAAAAAAAATAAAAAGGGATCGGAAGGGGTGATGGTTCTCCAATCTGAGGCCGCCATACAAGCGGCACTCGAACAAACAATGGTGGATGAAATCTGGGGAGTAGGGCGTCAATACGCTGTGAAACTACATCACCTCGGCATCAACGATGGATGGCAATTGCGCAACATGCCGGAACAATGGGCCAATAAAAATATGGGTGGGGTGGTGGGTACCCGTTTGATACGGGAATTGCGCGGTATTCCCTGCATTCCGATGAAGGACCCCCTGGAAACAAAAAAAATGATTGCAACGACCAGGATGTTTGGTAAGCCGGCTTTTGAATGGAGCGATATCCGGGAAGCCGTGGCCACGTACACCGCAAGGGCCGCCGAAAAACTTCGCCGCCAGCAATGTGCGGCCTGTTCGCTACAGGTCTTTGTCGTCACCAATGGCAATCGTACTGAAAAATATGAATACAACCCTCAATCACGGTACCAGCATACCACTTTTGCAAAAGCTACGGCAGACACCACCGAACTGATCCAGTATGCCCTTCCACTCGCAGAAAAATTATATCAGCCAGGCATCAAATACCTGAAAGCGGGGGTGATCCTGGGAGGATTGGTACCCGATACCGCTATACAGGCGAATCTGTTTATAACGGGACCGGACAACCGCAAACATTTTTTGATGGAGGCAATGGACAATATTAATTTCAGTCACCGGGATGATATTGTTAAATATGTGGCCACCGGCCTGACGCGAAATTGGAAAATGAGACAGGAGTTAAGAAGCAAACGATTTACGACGCGGTGGGATGAATTATTTGAGATAAAATGAACGCTATGTTGAATCCCTATTCCCTATTGACTCCGGAAATATTATCAGCAATGCTGAAACAACCCATGTATTTTGTCCGGCAGGAATATAGTCGTGGAGCGTTTCTATATGACAGCCCTGCAACAAAAACAGTATTACTCACTCATTACCCCCGGCACGAGGTGGAGAAAGAAAGGGCGCAGCGTCATATGCGATTAGTATGGAAGGACCCCTATCGCTTCCTGTATGATAGCTCCCGACCCGAGCACCTGGCAAAATTGCAAGTAGCGGCGTCACAGCCTGCGGGATGCCGGGTCTATATCAACCTAATGAAATCAAAATGGCAGGCCAGCCCGCTATTAAAACTGAATATTAGCTCGTATGTACGGAAGCAGCTTCCCTGGTGGAACTATTCCCCGGCCGATAAATTAAAAGTGACGCTGAAAGAACGATATGGAGAGCTATTCCTGGCCCTGCTATGGAGAGGTCAGCAAACTGAAGTAGTTTTGGAGGAAATAGAAAAATTTTCCGATGTGCTACGACATGAGTTTCTTCTGTAATATCAAATTAATCGCCGATTATCTCGACTTATCCGGCCACCAGGAAATACAATTTGAACCCACCTTCCATAAAGTGGCGCAATCGTTCAGCGTTTGGCCCATAGTCATCAACGAGGAGGGTTATAAAATAAAATTATTCGAATGGGGTGTTATCGCCGACTATATGAATACACCGGAGAAGATCAGAGAGTACAGGAACAGCATGGCTAATGCACGGAGTGAAAAACTGGTTAATGATAAAAGATCGGTTTGGCATCGGCTGAGAAAAAACCGTTGCCTGGTATTTACCACGGGCTTTTTTGAACACCGGGATATCGGTGCCAAAAAAAAACTTCCCTACTTTATCAAACTGAAAAAGAAAACCCTGTTTTCTTTCGCCGGTTTGTATAACTATTCTCCCCTGCCTGACCCCGACACCGGTGAAATGATCGGAACGTTTAGTATCATTACAAGACCTGCCAACGAGTTGATGGCGATGATTCATAATTCCGGTCCCAACAGTGGCAGAATGCCGGTAATACTCACCCAGGAAACAGCAAAGCAATGGTTGCGCGCCGATCTCGATGACAGCAATATTGAAAAAATAGTCAGCCAGGAATTTCCGGCCGATGACCTGGACGCCTGGCCCGTGCAGACGATCCGCACCCGAAAAGAAGATGATAAATCAGTGATCGAAAAAGTTAGCGCCCCCGGTTTTGAGTTATAAGCACCTGTAAGGACCCTCATGCAAATTTTCATTTTGTTTTGGGAGCTTGGCGGTTGGAGACGGTTTACCTGTTAGCTTCTTTTTATTTTCTTTTAGTTCCGCCGGTAAGCCAAAGTCAATTTTTTTCAATTCCTTTTCGGAAACTCTTCCTGATTTCATTAGTCAGTATTATTCTTCAATTCTGCATATCTTAGGCTACAAAATTTATACATGCGCCTGCTAGCCTTTCTACTCATCCTGTCTACTACATCGGTGGCACAGCCTCGTCCGAACATTATTTACATAATGAGTGACGATCATGATGCCGATGCTATCAGCGCCTATAATAAAAAACTTATTACCACCCCGGGTATCGATCGGCTTGCCAGGGAAGGAGTATTGTTTACCCGCAATTTTGTATCTAATTCTATTTGCGGTCCCGTAAGGGCCACTTTGCTGACTGGTCAACATTCACATAAAAATGGGGTAAAGAATAACCGCAACAGGTTTGATTCATCAAAAATCACCCTGCAAAAACTGTTGCAACAATCCGGCTATCAAACAGCCATTGTCGGTAAATGGCATTTACACTCTTATCCCACTGGTTTTGATTTTTGGAAAATACTACCAGGACAGGGCCTATACGTAGAGCCGAGATTTATATCCATGAAAGGTGATACCACTACATACCCTGGCTATGCAACTGATGTTATCACCGATGAAGCTATCAACTGGCTGGATAACCGTGACAAAACAAAACCTTTTTTATTGCATGTGCATCATAAAGCGCCACACCGCAATTTTTTGCCTCCATTGAAATATGTTGAACAATTCCATAGTAAAACATATCCCGAGCCTCCTACTCTTTACCTGGATACTGCCGGTCATGGCACTGCCTGGCATCTGCAAACCATGAGCCTGTTGCATGATATGAAATTATGCAGCGATCTGAAAGTAGATCCCAAATTTCTTATGGATATTCCCCATTTAAAACCGGACCAGGCAGACATAACTTATTACAATGCTGTCTTCAACCGCATTCCCGAACCAGGCAGAAGCAATATGAAAAGAATTTATGAAGAGAGGGGAATACTCTTGCAGCAACTAAAGCCAAAAGGAAATGACCTACTGAAATATAAATACCAGTGGTATATGCAGGACTATCTTGCTTGTGTAGCTTCTGTTGATGAGAATGTCGCAAGGGTTTTGGAATACCTCGATAAAAACAACCTCACCAACCATACACTGGTCATATACACCGGTGACCAGGGAATGTACCTGGGAGAAAATGGTTGGTTTGACAAACGCTGGATGTATGATGTTTCCATGCAGGCACCCCTGCTGATGCGATGGCCCGGACATATCAAAGCTGGTTCCAGCAATACTAGTATGACCCAGACCATTGACTATGCACCCACCATCCTGGATGCCGCTGGCGTAAAAGTCCCGGATTTTATGCAAGGGTTAAGTTTGGTACCGATTATAACCGGCAAACAAAAAAGCATACCTCGTAACAGTCTCTATTATCATTTCTATGAATACGGCGCTGATCATACCGTGCTTCAACACCTGGGTGTGAGGGGTGAACGATACAAACTGATCTATTTCTACCCGGTGAACGAATGGGAACTGTATGATTTGAAAACCGATCCCCAGGAACAAAAAAATCTCATCCGATCTTCAGCCCATCAAAAAATACTGCTGCGTATGAAAGATGAACTTTTAAAATTAAGGGACCAATACGATGATCATGAGCCAGCCGGCGAATTGAATTAACATGACAAAAATCCAATGTGGTGTCGATGTAATTCTGGGTCAGCCAAACGCGTTAAAAAAAATCCGTTGTGCAATGGTTAGTAATAATGCGGCCAAAACAGCTGAGGGCATGCACTCCAGGATGGCCCTATGGCAGGCAGGCTTTACCATCGTAACTCTTTTTTCCCCGGAGCATGGCCTGGCTACTACCGGTGAGGATGGTAGCTTTCAACACAATACCAGTGATCCGCTGACACAATTACCTGTTATTAGTTTATATGGTGATCGTCTGCTGCCCACTGCAGAAGAGCTCGCAGGTATTGATGCGGTCTTATTCGATATACCTGACGTAGGATGCCGTTTCTATACTTACTTGTGGACCATGACCTATGTAATGGAAGCCTGCGCCAAATCAGGCAAACGGCTGATAATACTTGACAGGCCCAACCCGATCAGTGGCAATATCCAAAAGGCTGAAGGACCGATGCTGGAGGAAAAAACCTGTTCCTCTTTTATTGGCAGGTGGAGCATCCCGGTTCGTCACTGTTGTACGCTTGGCGAACTGGCCACCTACTTTTCAGCGACCCGAAAAATTGATATCGACCTTGAAGTTGTCCGCGTAAAAAACTGGAATAGGAATCAACTAACCGCGGCCTCGTCTTTTACTCCCACATCTCCGGCTATTGCAACCCTTGCAACTGCACTTTGTTATCCCGGCATGGGATTATTAGAAGGTATTACTGTCAATGAAGGTCGGGGCACCCCTCATCCCTTTACTTGCTTTGGAGCACCCTGGATCAGCAACTCTTTCTTATTGGAAAAAATTGAACAGCAAAACCTGCCTGGAATAAAATTCTCCGAAATTCAATACACCCCGTCCGGGAGCTTGTTCAGCGGAGAACATTGTTTTGGTTTATCGCTTACTGTCACTGACGATCATGCATTCATGCCGGTGCGGACGGGTATTACCATCATCCAACAACTGCTCGAATTATATCCAGGACAGTGCCAGGAGAGGTTATATAAAACAATTGCCAATCCATCCGGCGAAAAGCATTTGGATAAATTATTGGGAATCGAAAATAGTATCTTGGAATTGAAAGATGGAAAGCAAGTAACGACTGACTTAACTAACGAATGGGAGGAACGCATCACTCCTTTCCTGCTCTATCATTGATACTTTTTACTAAGCTGGTACAGCACTTTCAGTTGTTGCTCATTTAATCCTCTTGTGGTGTCCTGCAACCAATGTCTTTTAAATCCGACTATGGCAGCATTAGTATCTTTTGTATCAAATCCCACCACCCGTAATGCTTGCAGGTGATTAAATCCAACGGGCAACACAACATTTGTTGCATCATCAAACCAATAACCAAACCCTTTCTCTGCCAGTGATTGCCAGGGGAACCGCCAGTTAGGATCATTTTTCCTCGTTGGTGCAATGTCTCCGTGCCCGATAAAATTCGACGTGGGAATGCTGTATGCTTTTTTCAAACGATCCAATAATGACAATAAACTGCCCATCTGTGGTGCCGTAAAAGATTCAAAGCCATTATTGTCCAACTCAATACCAATGCTGGATGAATTAAGATCCGTGGTGTTACCCCATTTACTAACGCCGGCATGATGGGCCCGCAGCAGGTCGTTAAGCATATGATGCACTGTTCCGTCTTTACAAATAACATAGTGGGCGCTTACCTGGGTACGGGGCAGGGTAAATGTCTGCAAGGTTTGTTCGCAACTGTTTTGTGCGGTATGATGGATAACAACAAAATTGGCCCGGCGCATAGACAGGTTGGTCGTTCCTACCCAATCGATAGCAAAAGGTAACCCGGCAGAATCCTTTACAGGATACTCTTGCAATAGCTTTGCATAAGCCTTCACTTGTTGCTGGTAACTTTTATTGGTGGAGGCATACTTGCTTTGCGAGCAACTATATACAAGCAGAACCGCCGTAGCTAATATGATTCCTGCCAAACGATTTTTCATCCACAACAATTAAATGTGACTACTAAAGTAAGAAAGAATCTTCCTTATCTCCTCTTGGGTGCACCCCGATAGAATTTTTTCTGTGGTCTTTGATGTCCCGCATTTCCAGTGTGTCCGGAACGGGTTCTTGGATTATATAACGGTGCGGGACCCAGCTCCTTCGGTAACGGCACCTTCTCTACTTCTTTACCCAGCAATTTTTCGATAACCGCAAATTTATTCTGCTCTTTTTCTCCAATTAAGGTAAAGGCTGCACCATCTGCTTCAGCCCGGGCAGTACGCCCGATCCTATGCACATAATCTTCGCCATCACCCGGTACATCGTAATTGATCACCACATCTATCGTATCAATATCGATACCGCGGCTTAAAATATCAGTGGCCACCAATACCGGGATACGCCCGGCCGTAAATGCACTCAGTACCTTTTCTCTTTCAGCTTGTTCCAGGTCGCTATGGATCTCTGAAATATTAAAACCTCCGTGTTTCAACTCCTTTGTCAGTTGCTTCACAGTTTGTTTGCGGCTGCAAAAGATCAGTGCGTTTTTATAGTGCGTTTCTTTCAATAACTTTTTGACTAACGGGAGTTTTTGTGGTTCATAGACCACAAAAGCTTTCTGAATAATTTTTTCCGGTGGTTTGGAAATAGCAATATTGATCTCAACTGGTTCGTGAAGGATTTTTTTTGCTAACTGCCTTATTTTCATTGGCATGGTAGCAGAGAATAATAAATTCTGTCGTTTTGCTGGAAGCGCTTTGATGATCTTAGTAATATCATCCTGGAAACCCATATCCAGCATCCTGTCTGCTTCATCCAAAACCAGGAACTGTAACCCTTTGAAGTTTACATAGCCCATATTCAGGTGGGCAATCATACGACCGGGTGTACAAACTATGATATCGGCCCCCATCTGCAATGCTTTTTTCTCTGCTACAAAACTCTGTGCATCATTGCCGCCATAAACGGCCAATGAACTGAGATGAGAAAAATAAGAAAGCCCTTCCATGTGTTGCGAGATTTGGATGGCCAGTTCCCGGGTTGGCACCACTATCAACGCGCCAACCTGTCCATCCACATGGTTGTTTAATAGGCGATCCATAACGGGTAACAAAAAAGCAGCTGTCTTACCAGTACCGGTTTGTGCCGAAGCGATTACATCTTTACCGGCCATAATGGGTGGGATTACCTGCTCCTGTACCGGTGTGGCCGTTTCATAATTAGAGGCTTCAATACCTTCCAGCAGGTTAGCGTGAAAATTAAATTCTGTAAAACGCAAAATAATTTATTTAAGAAAGATGCGAAGGTAGCTGAATTTAAGCGTTGCCGGTAACAGGATATTCTTCTTTATAATGCCACATTGGCTTATTCCATTCACAGTCGTCGTCGTAACTTCAATAAAATATTTGTATGCCTGCACAATTCGGAATGATCGGATTAGGTACAATGGGTCTCAACCTGGTACTCAACATGGCAGATAAGGGGATTGCAGTATGCGGCTATGACCGGAATCCTGAGCAACTAAGAAAACTGCTGGAAGAAGGCGCCGGCAAACCGGTACAGGCAGCTGCCACGATGCAAGAGTTGGTAAACAGTCTTGAAAAACCCCGGCGTATCATGATACTCGTGCCTGCTGGTAAAATTGTCGATACGGTGATCGATGAGGCAACTCCCTTATTGCAACCCGGTGATATTTTAATTGATGGCGGCAACTCACATTTTATAGATACTGACGCAAGAATCGCAAGATTGCAATCAAGCGGCATTCATTTTACCGGTATGGGCGTCAGTGGCGGTGAAGATGGCGCCCGGCTTGGTCCCAGCCTCATGCCCGGGGGAAATGCGGAGGGTTATGCTGCCTTAAAAAATATTTTAGAAAAAATTGCTGCACACACGAGTGATGGACCTTGTGTAACATTTATTGGGAAAGGTTCGGCCGGTCATTATACTAAAATGGTACATAATGGCATTGAATATGCCATGATGCAGCTTATCAGTGAAGTGTATGGCCTGCTAAAAAATATAGGTGGACTCTCCCACCAAGAATTACCATCATTGTTTGCTGAATGGAACACCACGGAATTACAATCTTTTCTCGTTGAAATAACAGCAACGGTGCTTTATAAAAAAGACGATGATACAGGAGAGCAATTAGTAAATATGATATTGGACAAAGCCCGGCAAAAAGGTACTGGCAAATGGACATCACAAAGTGCTATGGACCTGAATGTACCTTTATCCACTATTGATACAGCTGTCACCATGCGGTATTTGTCTGCCATGAAGGATGAAAGGTTATTGGCTGCCGCCAACTATGCGGACCCAAAAAAGAATGCAACAATCGATCAACAACAATTGATAACGCTTTGTAAAAATGCATTGCATTTTGGCTTCCTGCTATCCTATGCACAGGGGTTACAACTACTCGGTGTGGCCTCATCAATGTATAAGTATGAGATCAATATAGCCGAAGTTATCAGGGTATGGAAAGGGGGTTGTATCATCCGGTCGGTGCTGTTGAATGATTTGCAGGAAGCTTACTTGCAGAACGCAACACTAAGTAACATCATCCTGTCTCCCATTTTTCAACCGGTACTGAAGGGTTTAAGAAAAGATACTGCCCTTTTGATCCCGTTGGCAGCAGCAGCAGCCAATCCTGTCGCAGCATTGTCGGCCTCGTTGCAATATTTTGATGCCTATTGTACAGCTCAATTGCCGGCTAATCTTATTCAGGCACAACGAGATTTTTTTGGGGCGCATACCTATGAACGTATCGACAAAGCCGGCAACTTTCATGCTGACTGGATCGACAAACCTTTAGTTATCACATCTGAACAAAAACCAAAAAAAGAGTAACTGTTTGTATGAAGCAAAAATTTACACAAGCTGCAAATATTGTCATCTTCGGCGGCAAAGGAGATCTTGCCTGGAGAAAACTTATACCCGCTTTTTATAATTTGTATACGGGTGGATACCTGCCTAAGAAATTTTCTATCTATGGTGTTCACCATGAAAAAATGACGGAGAAGGCTTATGAAGCGTATATGCTGGAGGGAGTAAATACTTTTTCCCGTAGTGGTAAAGCCGGCAAAGAAAAATGGAAAGAATTTGCATCCCACTTGTTTTTTTTTGAAGGTGATTTTACCACCGAGGATACCTATCGGCGCCTTTCCAATACCATAAGTCGAAACGATAAAAGTTGGGGTGGCCGGGCGATTCGTTTATTTTATTATTCTGTCGCGCCCCGCTTTATAGAACCGATTTCATTGATGTTGTCACAATATCAACTTGCCAGTGATGCCACTACCGACAGGATCGTGGTGGAAAAACCTTTTGGCAGCGATTTGTCGACCGCCCGGGCACTCAACCAGCTATTAACCAAACATTTCAAAGAAAAGCAGCTCTACCGGATCGATCATTACTTAGGCAAAGAAACAGTTCAAAACCTGATGGCTTTTCGTTTTGCCAATATTGTGTTTGAGTCGATCTGGAACAATAAATACATCGACCATATACAAATAACCGTGGCAGAGCATATTGGGGTAGGCGGCCGGGGAAGCTATTATGAACAGGCGGGAGCCTTGCGGGATATGATCCAAAATCATTTGCTCCAGTTGCTTTGTGTAACAGCTATGGAGCCACCTGTTTCTTTTGAAGCCGAAGATGTACGCAATAAAAAAGTGGATGTCCTAAAAGCCATGCGTCCGCTCACCAAAACCGATATTCGAAAAAATGTGATTCGGGGGCAGTACGGTGAAGGAAAACTGGATGGTAAAAAACAGGTAGCCTATAGAAAAGAAAAAAACGTTAATCCAACCTCTACAACAGAAACCTTTGTAGCGCTGAAACTGTTTGTTGATAACTGGAGATGGAAAAATGTTCCATTTTATTTGCGCACCGGCAAATCCCTGGCTAAAAGTACTTCCGTTATTGTTATTCAATTCAAGCAAGTGCCCCACAACTTGTTTGGCGTGAAAATGTTTTCAGACACCCGGCCCAACCAGTTGATCATAAGTATCCAGCCTGAAATGGAAACGACGCTATTATTTCATGCAAAAGAACCCGGTGTAGAACTTAAAATCAAGTCCGTGGAAATGGATTTTACTTATAAAGAAAGTTATGATGCGCCCGTACCCGAAGCTTATGAAACACTATTACTAGATATACTGGAGGGCGATGCTACGCTATTTATGCGCGCTGACCAGGTGGAAGAAGCCTGGAAAGTGGTGACGCCTGTCATCGAATCCTGGAAGAAACAAACCGGAACAAAACTTCCAACTTATGAACCCGGAAGCTGGGGACCAACGGCAGCAAATACACTGATAAAACCGCAGGGTTGCACCTGGACATTATTACCCGACAACAAGGTTCCAAAAAATGTTTTAAAGAAAAGATAGATGAGAAGTAATCACGCCATCACCACCTGGAAAGATCCTGAAACACTGGCCGTGGCAGCCGCTCATTTCTTTGTAGCTGAATGCCACCGGTGCCTTGCTAAAAAAGGAAGTTTCGTAGTAGCACTTTCGGGAGGTAATACCCCCAAAAGATTGTACCAGGTATTGGCCAGCACTGATTTCAGCCGAAACATACCCTGGGAAAAAGTTTTTATTTGCTGGAGTGATGAACGCTTTGTAACCTATGCCGATAAAGAAAGCAACTACAGGATGGTAAAAGAAAATCTGTTGGATCATATTTCAATTCCTCCAAACAATATTTTCCCTGTACCAGTAAATGGTACTGCAAAAAAGGCGGCTAAGGAATATGAATCAAGTATCCGGGAGTTTTTTGGTACTAAAAAAGTCAAGTTCGATTGGCTATTGCTTGGCATTGGGGATGATGGTCATACTGCTTCCTTGTTTCCAGGAACTTCTATTTTACATGAGAGAAAAAGACTGGTCAAAGAAGTTTGGTTGGAACAAAAACAAAGCTGGCGTATTAGCTTTACCCTTCCGCTTATTAATAAAGCAGCCCAAATTATTTTCTTAGTCTCTGGAAAAGAAAAAGCAATAGTAGTCAGCGATATTATACAACATAAAAAAATAAAACCTGCCTATCCTGCGCAACTGATAAAGCCAGTGAGCGGAAATATTCATTGGATGATTGATGAAGAAGCCTCTGCCAATATTAAAATACAGAACGAAACACATAGGAAGATAGGAACATAGGGATTGGCAGAGACTAAGTGATTTTTCTACTGTAAGCTATTTCCTGGGTGTTTCAAACCTGATAGCTATCGCGTGTTGCACTTCCTACTCACTCTTACTCTATCTTATTTTATTCCATGATCTGCTCGAGGTGTACAAGCTGACCATCCCTGGTTATCCCTTCAATGATCACCCGAAAGGATTTGCTGACATCATTATTGTAAAAAATAAGCTTCACTTTATTTTTTAACGGAGTAGTGTTTACCAGTGGGTTCCAATATAAAGTGGTACGGGTATCTCTTTTTTCATTAGCGGGGCTAAAGGAACTGTAGTTGGGCGAATAAAATTGACGTATGGGCGTATAACCATTCGCCGTATTATTAGATAAGCCTTTTCCAGGCTCGGCTTTTGCATCATCGCCCCTGCGGGTGTAAATCGCTATGGCACCATTCGCACCACCCCCGGAAGCGCCAAAAAAAGGTGGCCGAAAAACCTTAACATAGGCTATCTGGGAAACTGAAATGGAAGATACAAATTGACCATCTACCGGAACTTCGTCTAAGAACAATTGGGGCGAACCCCCTCTCCACACCATAGTTGGCGGGTTACTGCTGGTGTTGATCTGTAGCCCGGCTACTTTGGATTGAAGATATTCGAAAATGTCACGGCTAGCAATACTTGTTCTATCATTCACCAGGTCGAACTGGTAGCTATCCCCACCTGAAAATAAACCGGAAGAATATTTTTGATCCATTATTTCCAGCGGTGATCTTGTTTTCGACTTTACGGTTACATTGTCCAATACTTTTCCCTCCAGTTGCTGCAGCAATCTCAAAGTTTCGTCCGATAACTGGTAATGACGATCGTACCCGGTCGTATCACCAAACTGGTTAAAAAATGAACCGTTAGCCGTCATACGATACCGCGGAGCCGGGAGACGGCCTTCCATAAAACTTACTGAGGCATCCGCCAATCCTTTAGAAAGCTGATAATAAATATGTGCCGTATCAAAAAGAAAAAAGGATGGATCATTAAAAGTACCATCCGGTTTCACCGGTAGCATCAGCATTTTATTTCCGTCGCCTGCTTTTTTTTGATTGACAATTAGGATAATACTGGCATTATCCCTTAGCTGTGTGGGCGTGGCGCCATAAATTTTTCCGGACAATGACAGATACGATGTGTCCTTTGGATAAATGATTTTAGGTAGCTTCCCTTTTACAACGTCTTCCCACTTGAAACGCCGCCAGCCATTTGTCAGCATCACGAGATCAAGCCGCTGATTAATTGTATCATTATTACCAGAAAAATAATAAGCAGGATTATACACCCGGCCTTTTAAATCACTGGTCAATAAAAGATGTGAGATAATATTCTCACTGCTGTCGGTCTCAATGCCCGCATCTGTTACTGAGACGGCAAAGCTGCCCGGCAAACTATCAGGTACCGTGATCTGGATCTCATTCCTGGCTCGCTTATTCAAACCCCAATGTTCTACCGTCATTTCCGCATTAAACCGGTATTCGTCGTTATTGATATAAGTAATCCGTTCTGCCAGGGGCTGCCACTCCCCGTCAAAAACAGTAATGGTCAGTATCCCCGAAGGCAGCGCTTCGGTTGGAATTACACCCCTGGCAATACCCTGGGTTATATCTCTTGATACTTTAAATGCCGGGTATTGATTGATAGTGCCAAGTACATGCAGTGTACCAATACTTTTGGCCACGGCTGGTCCGGCTACAATACTAAAGATCCTCTTGTTACCTGCTAGAGTTACCTGCAATGCAACTCCCCTTGGTTTCACGGCTGGTAACGGAGTAGTATAGCTGCCACCCTTTTCATCTTTCTCCGAAGGAGTCCTAACAGACCATTTGGCAATATAAGTTTCTCCGGGTACGGGAATTAAAAAAAAATAACCCATCCCATCATGTAGACTAACTAATTCATCAATTTTTTGACCCTTGCTGTTTTGTACTACCCCGGTCACCTCAACCGGTTTACCCCATTGATCATGTGCTTTAAAAGCAATCTTATTATTAACTCCTGCCACAGCATCACCACCTTCGGGAAAAAAATGCAGTTCGGGAATTACGGGAACTTTACCCGCGGCGACCCGAGTGTTTTTTGTAATGACGCGAATATCCTTTTCGTATAAAAAAGCAGAATCAAAATTCAGCATCCATTTGGTATACGCCCTGACATGAATAAATTTACCTGTATACCCGGCTGGAATATAAAACTGGCCATTGCTGGTACCATCCACCACCGGACCAACACAGTGTAAAAGAAGGTTTCCCGCATCGTCCGTCCAATCTGTATAAAAAGTTTTGCTTTCCTCTGCCGGAGATACCCCTTTCATGACGTATGCTTTGAACCAAACGGTCTCCCCGGGGGCATATGCAGATTTATCGTATTGGAGATAGGTACGCTCCTGTCCGAATTCGCTGGCGTACCTGGTAATAACAGAATCTATATTTTGTCCTGTTGCTACAACACTCACCAAAACAAAACTAAAAAAAATACCTACACTTTTTTTCATTGTACAGTCCATCATTACCAAAAATCAAGGCATGTAAAATACATCATACCTGTCAACGAAAGCCGTCATTAACAGTTTAACAACACTTAGATACTTTATCACATATTTCTTCGGTATTGTCCTCCTACTTCATATAAAGCATGAGTGATCTGGCCGAGAGAACAATATCTTACCGTTTCCATCAATTCAGCAAAAAGATTCCCATTGCTGATAGCCACAGCTTTTAATCGATTCAGCATCTCGGCCGACCTCGCTTCATGTCTTTTCCAGAAGGCCTGCAGGTTCTGTATCTGTTGTTCTTTTTCTTCCGTCGTGCTGCGAATCACTTCGGTTGGCAAAATAGTCGGGCTCCCTTTTTTATTAAGAAAAGTATTGACACCAATGAGGGGCAACTCCCCTGAATGTTTCTGGTGCTCATAATACAAACTCTCTTCCTGGATTTTATTCCGCTGGTACATTCTCTCCATAGCACCCAGCACACCACCCCTTTCCGTTATCCTGTCGAATTCAGTCAATACTGCTTCTTCGACCAGGTCTGTCAGTTCTTCGATAAGGAAAGAGCCCTGGTTGGGGTTTTCATTCTTTGCAGTGCCCAGTTCCCTGTTGATCACCAACTGTATGGCCATGGCCCTTCTCACACTTTCTTCCGTAGGTGTGGTGATAGCCTCATCGTAAGCATTAGTATGAAGTGAATTGCAATTATCATAGATGGCATACAATGCCTGCAGTGTGGTCCTGATATCATTGAAATCAATTTCCTGCGCATGCAAACTGCGACCCGATGTCTGGATATGGTACTTCAGCATCTGGCTGCGCTTATTGGCTTTGTACTTATACCGCATGGCCTTGGCCCAGATCCGGCGGGCCACTCTTCCTATCACACTATACTCCGGGTCCATGCCATTGCTAAAGAAAAAAGAAAGATTGGGTGCAAAGTCGTCAATATTCATTCCACGGCTCAGATAATATTCTACATAAGTAAAGCCGTTTGATAAAGTAAAAGCCAGTTGCGAAATAGGATTGGCTCCCGCCTCTGCAATATGGTAGCCGCTGATTGATACGGAATAAAAATTCCGAATTTTCTGATCAATGAAGTATTCCTGTACATCTCCCATCAGCTTTAATGCAAATTCGGTAGAGAAGATACAAGTGTTCTGTGCCTGGTCTTCTTTTAAGATATCGGCCTGCACGGTACCTCTGACCTGGGACAAAGCATCGGCTTTTATTTTTTCATATACATCTTTTGGCAATACATCTGCACCCGACAATCCCAGCAGGCGTAAGCCTAAACCATTATTCCCGAAAGGCAAGCCCCCCCCACCCCCCAAAGGAGAGATGTCAGACTCCAAAAGATTGGGAAGTTCTTTTGGATGGATAGGTTTGCCCTCTACTCCAGTATATCTTGGTAAATCATCAATATTGAATTTCGATTCAATGATACGATTGACTTCATCCCTAAGATTATTCTGCTTTATATATTTCTCGCATTGCTGATCAATAGCAGCATTCATAAAAAAAGCCAGCAACATCGGGGCGGGTCCATTGATCGTCATGGAGACAGAGGTCTTCGGGTCACAAAGATCAAAGCCACTATATAATTTCTTGGCATCATCCACCGTGGCAATACTTACCCCGCTATTGCCTACTTTTCCATAGATATCAGGACGATCATCAGGATCTTCTCCATATAACGTTACACTATCAAAGGCTGTGGATAATCTTTTTGCTGGTTGATCTACACTAACATAGTGAAAACGCCGGTTGGTTCGTTCCGGGCCACCTTCCCCGGCAAACATCCTGGTAGGATCCTCCCCTTCTCGTTTCAATGGAAATACACCAGCGGTATAAGGAAATCCACCGGGCACGTTTTCCTGTCCCTGCCATCTTAGTATATCACCCCAATCTTTGTATTCGGGCAGCACTACTTTGGGAATCCTGGTCCCCGATAAACTTTTGCTGTACATCTCCTGCCGGATAACTTTGTCCCTTACTTTATACTCATAATAATCCTTCTGGTATTCGGCTATTTTATTTGACCAGTTAGTAATTAGTTTCCTGGCGACAGGTGTTAGTTGCTCTGTGTAAAAATCAATTTGCTGTTTAAGTATATCGAGTAAGGATGCCTCAGCTTTGTCTTTCAGCGTTTCTAGTGAGCCATGCAATTGATACAGCTTAGATGCTATGGCGGACTGCTCCCTTACCAATTGGTCATAGCCCCGGTTGCTCTCTGAAATTTCAGACAAATAACGTACCCGGCTCGCCGGGATTACTGCCTGTCCGACTTTGGCTGTTTCGGCAAAATGATATTCTCCAAAAGTAGTTTGTGTTTTTACTTCGATCTTTTTCAGCAGCAGTTCAAACAAATGGTTCACACCGTCATCATTGAACTTACTTGCCATCGTACCAATGATCGGCAATTCATGATCCTTAGCCGTAAATAACTGGTGATTTCTTTTGTATTGCTTTTTTACATCTGCCAGCGCATCCAATGCCCCGGCTTTATCAAACTTATTGATACATACCAAATCGGCATAGTCAAGCATGTTGATCTTCTCCAGTTGAGAAGCAGCCCCATATTCAGGAGTCATCACATACATGCTTATATCACAATAATCAAGAATGCTGGCATCACTTTGCCCCACACCCGCACTTTCCAGGATGATAAAATCAAAGCCCGCTGATTTACAAATGTCAATGGCCTGCTGTACCGCACCGCTAAGTGCCGCATTCTCTTCCCTTGTTGCCAGGCTTCTCATGTAGGCCCTGGGATGAGAAATGGCATTCATTCTTATCCTGTCACCTAATAACGCACCACCTGTTTTTTTCTTAGAGGGATCTACAGAAATAACGGCGATAGTTTTGTCTGTAAAATTATGCAGGAACCTTCTTACGATCTCATCGGTTACACTGCTCTTGCCGGCACCGCCCGTTCCGGTAATGCCAAGAACAGGGGCCGCCAAACCCCCCTGCCCTGAAGGGGGGTTCTCAGCGTCTGCTACTTCAAGTAATTCTTTTAAGTGCTGAGAGTAATCACTCCCATTTTCAGCAAGGGAAATGATTCTTGCAATTCTTCTTACATCTTTTACTTCATCTAATGGAAGTTTTCCGTTCCAATTAGGTGCTGCTTTAATCGCCCCTTGGAGGGTTAGGGGGCCACATTGTTTGATCACATCTTCGATCATTCCTTCCAATCCCAATTTTCTTCCGTCATCAGGTGAATAGATCCTGGTGATGCCGTATTGATGCAACTCTTCAATTTCTGCCGGTAAAATAGTCCCGCCGCCACCACCAAAAATCTTGATATGACCACATCCATTTTCATCCAGCAAATCTTTCATGTACTTAAAAAACTCTACATGGCCACCCTGGTAACTGGTGATAGCAATTCCCTGCACATCCTCCTCTATAGCGGTTTCGACAATTTCTTTTACCGACCGGTTATGACCCAGGTGGATGATCTCAGCGCCTTTGCCCTGCATGATGCGACGCATAATATTGATGGCAGCATCATGACCATCAAAAAGGCTGGCTGCAGTAACGATTCTAACCCGAAGGTCCTGAGGTATCGAAGGATCGGGTTTGTTGGAAAGTGTATGGTTCATAATATCGGGAATGGGCAAATTTAGCTTAAAAAACTAATGCCCGTTAGCCTCGAAGGGTTATAAGTCGCCGGGAATTTTCTCGCACAGAGAAAAAGGAGAAAAAGAGATGGCTTTCAATTAGCTTTCACTTCTCTTTTTGTCTCTTTCTCTCTTTAGTCTCTGTGCGACGCTTTCCTTGAATTGCACCCGGTTAATTACATTTGCGGATGCAACACTTAGTTGAATCCGTTTCTTCCTTATATAAACAATGGAAAGGTACTGACGTGGTATCCATCGATTTGCTGCCTCAAAGTGGTAGCGAACGCCGTTATTTCAGGTTACATGGCAAAGACAGTTCGGTCATTGGCACGTATGGAGCCAATATAAAAGAGAATGAAACTTTTGTTTACTTCTCGCAACAGTTCAGAAAAAAGAATCTTGCTGTTCCCGAAATATTTGCCGTCAGTGCTGATGGAATGTTTTACCTGCAAGAGGACCTCGGTACTGTTTCCCTGCTGGATCATCTCGAAGCTAAAGGATTCACAGATGAAGTATACGGACTTTTCAAAAAAAGTTTGGAGGCTCTGGCACAATTACAGATAAATGGTGACCATGGTTTGGATTATAAACATTGCCTTACTAATAAAGAATTTGGCAAACAGGCGATCATGGCCGACTTGTTTTATTTCAAGTATTATTTTCTCGATGCACTCCGGAAACCCTACGACAAGCAAAAATTGATCGATGATTTTGAAGCCTTGAGTAATTACCTCACTCACACGGAATACAAATACTTTATGTTCCGGGATTTTCAAAGCCGGAATATAATGGTAAAAGACTCCCCAGGCGGGGGAGGTCCGGAGGGAGCGTCGGTTCATTTTATAGATTACCAGGGCGGTATGAAAGGGGCACCGCAGTATGATGTAGCCTCCCTGCTCTGGCAGGCGAGGGCAAATCTTCCTGATGAATGGAAAAATGATTTACTGGAAGACTATATGAATAGTTTTTCAAGGATCACCGGGCAAGGTGTTGATAAGAGTATTTTCCGCAGCCAGTTCAATGGTTATGTATTGATCCGGTTGTTGCAGGTGCTGGGAGCGTATGGCTTTCGTGGACTGTTTGAACGTAAAGCACAATTCCTGACCAGTATTCCACTGGCCTTACGGAATTTAAAAGATTTTTTCGAAAATCAAAGTCCTGGTATCTCTGTTCCGGAATTCAGAAAAGTACTGGACATGTGTGTGACGGATGAAGTTATCCAACTGTTCACGCCAACACAAGCTACCGAAAAAACACCCTTGGTCGTTAAAGTCAACAGTTTTTCGTATCGCCAGCAAATTCCACAGGATGTCAGTGGTAATGGTGGTGGATTTGTATTTGATTGCCGGGGTATATTAAATCCCGGCCGCGTGGAGAGTATGAAAACACAGAACGGAAGGGATAAAGAAGTAAAAGATTTTCTGGAACAACAAACCAGGATGCCTGAATTCCTGAATAGTGTGTTTGATATCGTTGATATCACGGTGGAGGAATATATTAAAAGAGATTTTGAAAGCTTGATGGTGGGCTTTGGCTGCACCGGCGGGCAACATCGAAGTGTGTATGCTGCTGATGCCATGGCCAGGCATTTAAAGAATAAGTTCAAAGTGAAAGTGGAGTTGAAACATTATATTCAGGAGGAGAAAAATTGGCTAAACCCTTTACCCAATAAAAAGAGCTAACCGATCAACAAATGGTGTTTGAACCACCTAGGATGCAGTTAGTTAGGTGTATTCTATGTGTTCGTATGCATTATGTCGTGAATGAATTATTTATTTATGCAAACTATGATATTTAGTGCCGGGCTTGGTACAAGATTTAAACCCTGGACCGATACAAATCCTAAAGCTCTTGCTTTAGTGAATGGAAAATCATTATTACAACGAAATATTGAATACTTGCAACAATTTGGAGTAAAAGATATAATTGTCAATGTTCACCACTTTGCCGACCAAATTGATGCAGCGATCGTAGAAAATGACGGGTGGGGAAGCAATATAATGGTTAGCGATGAAAGAGATGAATTACTGGATACCGGTGGTGGTTTATTAAAAGCCAAAGAACTATTTACGCCGGGTGAAAGATTCATGACCTGCAATGTAGACATTCTTACAGATCTTGATATCAGTAAATTATTGAAGTTTCATGATGAACATAAAGCATTGATTACTTTTGGTGTCACGGATCGTACAACATCCCGTTATCTTCTATTCGACAAGCATGCCCGGTTTAGTGGATGGAGAAATACGAAAACAGGGGAGGAAAGGATCCCCACAAAGAGTTTTATAACCAAAGCGGCCGACACCACTAAAGGGGAGGCAATGAGATCTTCTTTGGTGGAGAAAGCATATAGTTGTGTCGTAGTCTTTGAATACGATATTTTCCGGTTGATTAAAGAAAGTGGCTTCACTGGTAAATTTTCCCTGATCGATGTTTATCTTACCTTGGCGGCTGACCATCTTATCAAGGGATATGACCATACCGGTGACCGGTGGGTAGACGTAGGCAGACTGGAAAGTGTTGCCATAGCTGAATTAATCTTTTCATAAAAAAGGCGACAGAGTTTGAAATCTTGTCAACCCTTACTCCTTTCTTTTCCATAAAGTATTGCAAATACCATTCTAGCGGTAGACCTACTTGCAGCCTTTTATGTTACCTTAGGCACTTTAAATAAATTTTTGTATGAAGAACTTAGTGCTGAACTTCTTAGGATTGATATTATCCATTGGCTTGTTGGCCCAATCTAAATTTGATAATAAGGAGACGTTTAATCCGCAGTTCTATCCTTATCCCGGCAATGATTTTCGAAGTGCGAGTGGTGAACCTGGTCCCCGCTATTGGCAAAACCGCGCAGATTACAAGATCAACAGCACCCTGGATACCGCAAACCATAGTGTAAACGGTACTGTAGAAATACATTATACCAATAATAGCCCTGATCATTTAAAGTTTCTCTGGTTACAACTCGATCAGAATATTTATAAAAAAGATTCCCGTGGTTCTGCCACTACCACCGAAGCAGGAGGGAGATGGGCTAATTCAAAATTTACGGATGGCTATAACATCAAATCTGTTGCTGTTGAATACAATGGAAAAACGTTTACTCCTAAACATACAATTACGGATACCAGGATGCAGGTATGGTTGCAAGATGCAGTGAAATCAGCAGGGGGCAAAGTGAAATTATCTGTCAGCTTTGAATTTATAGTTCCCGAATACGGAACCGACAGGATGGGCAGGCTAAAAACGAAGAATGGTATCATTTATGAAGTGGCGCAATGGTTTCCCCGCATGGCAGTGTATGACGATATACAGGGTTGGAATACGCTACCTTATCTTGGTGCCGGAGAGTTTTACTTAGAATACGGCGATATTGATTTTACGGTTACGGCTCCTTCCGACCTGATAATAGTTGGCTCCGGTGAATTAGTAAACCGCCAGGAATGTTATACCACAGAACAAATGAGCAGATGGGCTGCTGCCATGAACAGTGATAAAACGGTAGCTATCCGCAGCAATAAAGAAGTAACTGACCCAGGCTCCAGGCCAAAACAAGCCACCACCACCTGGAAATTCAAAATCCAGCATACTAGAGATGCTGCCTGGGCGGCCAGTAAAGCGTTTGTCCAGGATGCGGCAAGAATAAATTTACCCAGTGGAAAAAAATCACTGGCCATTAGCGTGTATCCTGTTGAGAGTATTACAAAAAATGGCTGGCAACGTTCTACAGAAATGGTGAAAGGTTCGGTGGAACATTATTCCAATAAGTGGTTTGAATATCCTTATGCTGCCGCCATAAATGTAGCCGGGGTAGTGGGTGGTATGGAATATCCCGGTATAGTTTTTTGCAGTGCTGGATCATCCGGAACGGGTCTGTGGGGTGTAACCGATCATGAATTTGGTCATACCTGGTTCCCGATGATCGTTGGCAGCAACGAGAGAAAGTATGCGTGGATGGATGAAGGATTTACTACGTTTATTAATGGTCTTTCTACAGCAGCATTTAACAAAGGAGAATTCAAAGAAGCCAGTTTTTTTGATGATCCCAACTCTTCTTATATGGTAAGGTATTCATTTGGCGAAAAAATGGATGGCCTCTATACCGTGCCCGAAGTAATACAACAACAAAATCTTGGCGTAGTTGCTTACCAGAAACCAGCCCAGATGCTGGATGTCCTGCGGGATGTGGTGCTGGGTAAAGAACGTTTTGACGCAGCCTTTCGTGAATACATTATTCGCTGGGCATTCAAACATCCAACACCCTGGGATTTCTTCCATACCATGGAAAATGTTTCCGGTGAAGATCTTGGTTGGTTTTGGAGGGCCTGGGTACTCAACAGTTGGAAACTGGACCAGGCCGTAAAAACGGTATCCTATGTGGAAGACAAGCCGGAGAAAGGTGGAGAAATAACGTTGGAGAACTTAGAAAAAATGGCCATGCCGGTAACCGTACTGGTGAAAGAAACGAATGGTAAGGAACATAAAATTAACCTGCCGGTAGAAGTATGGCAACGGGGTGCTGAATGGACATTTGGGGTGCCCACTACCAGTGAAATAAAAGAAGTGATACTGGACCCTGATAAAAAATTACCTGATTGGAATCGGGAGAATAATGGATGGAAGAAAAAAGGATTTTGATAGATAACCCTCGTTGATAGCGAGGGTTTTTATTTAACGCTTTCATGCACTTTATTTTCTACCCGGAGTTTCCTCTGCTTGTATTGTGTGAAATACTTAGCTCTTGACTAAAATATCTGTTTTTTTCTACCTGGAGTCCGCTATGCATGTAAGAAAGGAACTCAGCTAAAATAATAATCTGCTTCTCATATTGCACCAGGGGAGAGAATCCGGTCGGAAAAAACATGGGTATCCCTAAACGTTATATCCTTTATTTCAACCCTGCTTCCTCCTCTTCCCTCTTCTTCTTCCCATCCCTGTATTTTTTTATGCCATAGGCCGCACCTGCAGCCAGTAATAAAGTTAGCCCGCCGTCAATAGGTGTATCATCCGGATCGGGTGGGCCCTGTGCGAAGGTTATCAATGGCAAGCCAATACAAAAGATCATGATCAACAAGCTGTATATAACTCTGGTTCTCATACGCTTCTTTTTTTCAATTGTAATTAGTTTAGTTTTTGATCAACTGTTGTGTCAGGTTGATCGGGTTGTTACCGGATCCATTTTCAGTTCTCAGCACCAACTGGTAAGTTCCTTTCTTTACAGTTTGTGTCATTGTTATCGTTTTCGTCACCGAACCTCCCTCATGCTGTATGTTGGTACGTAATACCTGCTGACCAAGATTATTGATCAGGCTCACCCGGTAAACACCTTTTATCAAATTGTTCAGCTCTATAGTAAAGCTGTTACCAGTAACAGGGTTTGGATAAATAATTATACCCGGTTCATTTTCTCCAACTGTTACTTTTACTATTGTACTGTATCTTACGTTACCTGTTTTATCAACGCCTTTAACGCGGTAAAAATTATTCCCCCGTTCTGGGTTGGCATCAAACCAACTATAATTAACAGCTCCATTACTGTTACCCAAAGCTGCTACTATTGTCTTCCTGTCAAAGTTGCTGCCAGTGGCTGATCTTTCCACTTCATAATGATCCATATCTGATTCTGTCCTCGCCGTCCAATCAACCTGGACACCTTGATTTTTCTTATATGCTTTTGTCGTAATCAGGTCTACTGCCAAAACAACGGATGGCCCAAACACCACTTTGAAACGATCGGATGCCGACGAAGCGGGATTGGCAGTAACGGTAAAGGGTACAACCGTATTTGTCAGAACGCTTAATAAAGCACGGGTGCCCGTGAAATTATCGATCAGTTCGGCTTTTAAGGCGCCATTGGTAAAAAGTGAAGGCTTAAACTCAAATTCGTAAACCTGTTGCTTCATATTATTCATGAAAAGGTACAGAGTATCCTTTGTAAGGATCACCGGCCTGCTTTCAATGGCAAGACGCTTGGATTCTCTTGCCAAGGCAATGTTCTCATCCCAATTGTTGATCTCTAAGGCATCGTCAGCATCTATGCCCGGGCTATAACTGTTATCATAAATCGCAATCACCCCATCTGCAGCCCGGCGGTAACCATTAGGTTCTGTAAAATATAATTCAGTTTTGAATGATTCTACCGCTGTAGTAAGTCGGAATACATCATCATTATTACCAGCCGATTTATGGCCTTCCTGTATGCTTACTGTCGGAACACCACCACTGGCCTGTACAAAAAATGCCTGGCCCGGTTGAATAAACTTTGTAGCCAATCCAGCACTGGCTATACCGGAAGTATTGACCGTTACAAAGCCCCCTCTTGTCCCAAAATTGGCATCCCATAAGGTATAAGAAGTAGAAACATTTGTACACGCAGGCTGAACCAATGACCAGTCTATCGGTGAGGCAAAGGGATTAGTAATTAAATTCAAGGCGCCTCCACCGATCAGGGTGTTGGTAAATGTTGTTTGTGTGCCTATCACCAGGGCACCTGTTGTTCGTAAAGTAGTGCTGCTGGTCGGCATACCCATCGCCAATGGCAATGTCATATCCATACTCCGGTCGCCACGTACATATAGCATATAACCTGTAAGAGCATTTAAGCTACTGCCGGTTCCGATATTACCAATTGCGGTATAGGTTGGCGTAACTGCGTTCGTGGCGCTGTATAAAGACGGTGCATTACTGGCCGTAACATCAAAACCATTTGTATTGCCGCCTGCACCTGTTATCTGTGTACCAAAACCAGGCACAGGGTTTATATTGACACCAATTGATGTATTCATGCCCCCTTCCATCCAGTTAGCCTGTATGGTCGAGCTTCCGGGAGTATTGACCGTAGGCGCCAGTAAACGATAGGCTCTACCGGTGCCGCCTGTACGCAATTTTATCCAGCGTTCCATAGTAACATTGGTAGCGCCATCCAGCGTACTGCCGGTTAGGTCTGCTATACGGGCCGTATTAGTTGAATTTGATTTTAATGTAAGATTCTTTGCATCTAAATGCAATGTTGCCGAAGTCAATGCGATCGTACCATATACATCCAGGGCATTTCCAAGTGTAGCGCTTCCACCTGTGTTTAACGTCAGGTTATTCAATGAGCGGGTAGCTGCGGAGGTTTGAGTAAAGTTTAATGTACCCGCTGCACCGCCGATCACTAGATTAGAGGTAGAGGTACCGGCAGACGCAGTGCCCGTTAGCGTACCACTGCCTGATACCGAACCGTTAAGTGTCAAAGTATTTGACCCAATAGATAAAGCTCCGGAAGTTAATGTTAGTGTCCCTGCGATGGCTAACGACTTGTCCAAACTCACACCAGAAGACCTGTTTATTTCCAGGTCATTAAAGGCTGAAACAGTAGTGGTTGCCCCGGGAAAAGTGGAAGGACCAACCAGTATAATTTTTCCATTATTAGTGATAGTTCCGCCACCGGTAAATGTTCCATTAATGGTTAATGTTACGCCTGGATCTACTGTAAGTGTTCCGGAACTTACAACCAGGTCATTTATTGTTAGATTGCTGCTCACCCTCAAAGTACCTCCATTAACAGTAACATTGTTAGTTACAGGAATGGTAGCTCCTCCAGTTCGATTCAGTTGCAATGTACCTCCTGAAACTGTTGTTAAACCGGTATAAGTATTTGCTCCGCTTAATATAGTAGTTCCAGTACCTGCGACAGTCAAACCTACTCCTGAGGAGCCTCCCGATATAATTCCTGAAAAAGTGCGAGTAACACCTGTAGCTGAGTTTGTAATTGTTCTGGTAAAACCTCCTAAAGATACGTTTGCAAGATAAGTTGGATTGCCAGTACCGGTCAATGTAAAATCACCACCTATTGTGATCGCTGTTACTCCATAAGTTGAATTCAAAGAAGATTGAATTGTTCCTCCATTGATTGTAAGTGCCGCTGCTCCCATAGAATTATTTCCAGTAACCAAGATAGTGCCTGCATTAAGAGTAAACCCTCCTGTATAGGCGTTTCCAATCGATCCTATATTCCATGTACCAGAGTTATTTTTAATAAAACTAGTGCCGGCAGCCGTAACACTTTGGCTACCCCAAACTAATGAAGATCCTGAACTTACATCAATCGTGTGCGCTCCCGCTGGCATTGTTCCTGCTGCACTTATCGTTACAGTAGATGCACTCCCCGTTACAGAAATATTTCCAACAGGACGACCTGTAACATATGTAATTGCACTTGTGGCGCTAAAAATCACATTGCTCCCATCAACCCAGGCAGAAGTAAATGGAGCAGAACCTGTGGAACTCCAATTTGCTGCTCCCCAACTTTCAGAAACACCATCAGTATTCCAAAAAAGTTGCCCCCAACTCTTACTAACTCCCCCAATCAAAAGCAAAAAAACAAATCCCGTTGCTGAAACGATTTTACGTAACTGGACACAAAAGAATAATTTCGCAGCCTTTAAACTCAATGTAGAAATCTTCATGTCATTATATTTTAATTGACAACAATAATTTATAGAGCTCGATTATTGTAACGTATATTATCTGATTTTAAATTTTATACTAAAACCGGCAAACGGGAACACAACTTTCTTAGCATAGCGGTTTATTTTTCTGGTTCAACTAAATAAATGAGCAACGCCTACCTGGGGAAACTAGCAAAAACTCTGTTCCTTAAAATACTGGATTTTATAGCTTTCAGTCGTGAAATCATCAGTTAAAGTAGAGTATTTTGGGGGGGAAAGCAAAATAACTGGATAAGTTGATAATGTTTTCCAACGGAATGTTACAGATAGAATCCGGGATGGGAATCTGGAGACCGGGGATCCCTGGTACTCCAACGGGTTTCGGAGATCAATTTCGGGTCGGGGGAAGATGGAAAGGAGTAAGGTTCAGTTGGCTAAGGATTTTCAGCGGCCCGAATCTTATTTCAGTTCCTTCTCTTCCCCGGCATACTTCTTAATGGAATTGCGGTATTTTTTTACGCCATAAGCCGCACCTGCAGCCAGTAATAATGTTAGTCCGCCGTCAATGGGTGTATCATCCGGATCGGGTGGGCCCTGTGCAAGGGTTATTAATGGTAAGCAAATACAACAGAGCAAGATCAGCAAGCTGTTGATACCTCTGGTTCTCATGGGGCTCGATTTTTCTGGTTCTTTTAGTTTAGTTTTTGATCACCTGTCGCACCAGGTTGATCGGGTTGTTACCGGATCCGTTTTCAGTTTTCAGTACTAACTGGTAGATTCCCTTTGGCAATCTTTGTGGCATGGGTATCGTCTTTGTCACCGAACCTCCCTCATGCTGTATGTTGGTACTTAATACCTGCTGACCAAGATTATTGATCAGACTTACCCGGTAAACACCTTTTATCAAATTGTTCAGCTCTATAGTAAAGCTGTTACCAGTAACAGGGTTTGGATAAATAACTAGACCCGGTTCGTTTGTTCCCACTGTTACTCTTACGATTGCACTGTATCTTGTATTACTTGTCTTATCAACGCCTTTAATGCGGTAAAAGTTATTCCCCCGTTCTGGGTTGGCATCGAACCAACTATAATTAACGGCTCCATTACTGTTACCCAAAGCTGCTACTATTGTCTTCCTGTCAAAGTTGCTACCAGTGGCTGATCTTTCCACTTCATAATGATCCATATCCGATTCCGTCCTTGCCGTCCAGTCAACCTGGACACCTTGGTTTTTCTTATATGCTTTTACCGTAATCAGGTCTACCGCCAAAACCAAAGATGGCCCAAACACCACTTTAAAACGATCGGTTGCCGATGAAGCAGGGTCGGCTGTAACGGTAAAGGGTACAACAGTACTGGTTAGAATACTTAATAAAGTACGGGTGCCCGTGAAATTATCAATCAATTCAGCATTTAAGGCTCCATTGGAAAACAGTGAAGGTGTAAACTCAAATTCATAATCCTTTTGTTTCATATTGTTCATAAACAAAGGCAGCGTATCTCTTAGCTGTATCACCGGGCGGCTTTCTATGGCAAGGCGTTTGTCTTCCCTGCTGATAGCAATATTCTCATCCCAGTTATTGATCTCGATGGCATCATCGGCATCTATGCCCGGGCTGTAGCTATTATCATATAGGGCGATCACACCATCGGCAATACGGCGGTAACCATTGGGTTCTGTAAAATATAATTCGGTTCTGAATGATTCTACCGCTGTAGTAAGACGGAATACCTCATTATTATTACCAGCCGTTTTATGAGCTTCTTGTATACTCACTGTCGGAACGCCACCACTGGCCTGTACAAAAAATGCCTGGCCCGGTTGTATAAACTTTGTTGCCAATCCAGAACTGGCTATACCGGAAGTATTTACCGTTACAAAGCCTCCTCTTGTTCCAAAATTGGGATCCCACAAGGTGTAAGAAGTAGAAATATTTGTACACGCAGGCTGAACCAATGACCAGTCTATAGGTGAGGCATAGGGGTTAGTAATTAAATTTAATGCACCGCCACCGATCAATGTATTGGAAAATATTGTTTGTGTGCCCGTCACCAGGGTGCCTTTAGTTCGTAAAGTGGTGCTGCTGGTTGGCATACCTATTGCCAGTGGTAGCGTCATATTCGTGCTCCTGTCCCCACGCAGGAAAAGAAAATAACCCGTTAAAGCGTTTAAAGTGCCGGTGGTGCTGCCAACAGCGGTATAGGTTGGTGTAACCCCGTTGGCAGTAAGGAATAAGGAAGCAGCATTCGATTGCGTAACATCAAAACCGTTCGCATTGCCCCCGGGCCCGGATATCTGTGTACCATAATTGGGAACAGGATTTATATTGACACCTATTGAAGTATTCATGCCCCCTTCCATCCAGTTAAGTTGTATGGAGCCGCTGGTATTGACAGTTGGCGCCAGTAAACGATAGGCTCTACCGGTGCCGCCTGCACGCAATTTGATCCAGCGTTCCATGGTAACATTGGTAGCCCCATCCAGCGTACTTCCCGTAAGGTTTGCTATACGGGCCGTGTTCGTTGCATTTGATTTGAGAGTAAGATCCTTTGCGTTTACATGCAAAGTTGCCGAAGTCAATTCTATTGTACCATACACATCAAGGGCCGTTCCAAGCGTTACGTTTCCACCAGTTTTTAGCGTCAGGTTATTTAATGAACGGGCAGAAGCGTTTGTTTGTGTAAAGTTTATTGTACCTGCGGCACCGCCGATCACTAAATTAGATGTTGAGACCCCCGCAGACGCAGTTCCTGTTAATGTACCGCTGCCCGTCGTAGGCCCGTTTAGCGTTAGCGTATTTGAACCGATTGACAAAGCTCCGGAGTTTAATGTTAGTGTTCCATTAACGGTCCGGGAAAAAGAACCAGGAAAAGATACACCAGCGCTGTTATTAATAGTTAAATCATTGGGTCCGCCTGACACAGGAAATTCTGAAGCGGTAGGTGTTTGAAGTGAACTGCCACCATATGATAAAATACCCGAAGACCCATAAGCAATTGCACCGGTGCCGGTTAGTGTGATGGTGCCGCCATTATAATTAAAAGTTCCATTGACCGTGAGTATAACTCCATTATCTACAAGCAAAGTGGCGCCTGGAACCAGCATTAAATTATTTATCGCCTGGTTTGAACTTATTCTTAAAGTGCCCCCGGTAACGGTGAGATTATTGGTAACAGGAATGGTTGTTCCACCCGGTTTATTCAATTGCAGTGTTCCTCCCGAAACAGTAGTTAAACCTGTATAGGTATTACTACCAGTCAATACGAGGGTGCCAGCTTCAGTTGCTGCAACAGTAAGATTTGAACCAGTTCCACTTATTACAGGCCATAATGTGTAAGTTCCTGTTCCAGCCAAAGTAATAGTTCGGGTTGTGCCGGTTCCGAGCGTAATAGTAGCCGTTTCAGAACTAGAGGAACCGAAATTTATGTTTGACACGTTTGTGGCGTCACCAAAACTAAAATTCCCGCCTATAGTAATGGTTGTAAATTTTGAATTTGAAAAAGTGTGAGTAGCTGATGCTGCTAGTATACCTCCATTGATTGTAAGAGTTGCTGCTCCCAATGAATTGGTGGCTCCTCCAAGAAGCACCGTTCCTGTATTTAAGGTGAACCCACCCGTATAGGCACCCCCACCCGAAGGACCATACTTTAATGTTCCTGCACCCTCTTTGATCAAACCTGTACCCAAAGAAAATAGTTGCATTCCGAAATCAAATGTCTTACCATTGGCTACAGTGATAGGAGCAACAACACTTCCAGTTCCAAGTGTTCCCCCGACGGTAACCGTAACATTTTCATTAGCAGTAATACTCGAGAAATTTATAGAGGCCCCTGTAATCGTGCTGTTTGGTACATTAAAAACAGCAGGCCTGTTATTGACCCAAACTATTCCATATGGAAATAGCCCCCCATCCCCACCACTGTTATTTGCCCAACCGCCAGTGAAAAGAGGGACTGGATTATTCCATGTTCCCGAACCGTTCCAATAAAGATTTTGCCCCCAACTCTTATTAACTCCCCCGGTCAAAAGCAAAAAAATGAGCAAAAAAGTTGCCGGTATTTTCATTACCCTTCTAAACTTGAACTTTTTTTTAGTCTCTTGATTCGGAGTAAAAGTATTCATGTGTGATTATTTAATTAGCTATGCAGGGTAGGACAGAGCAGCCACGGGCCTTCTGCCAATAGAAAATAAAGGTACCCAATCCTACCAACTCACTATATACGAGGAAAAGCACTGTCAGGATCTTTGCAATCGGACACATAATATGCTGATCCTAAGCATCCACCAACCTTAGCCGGTTTTCAGTCCAAAAAGTATGACAAGTAAATCAGGCGGTTTCCAAAACTTTACAACGCACTGACCAACTCTTCCAATGTAATTTCTTCTAATGGGATCCTCTCCGGCTTTCCATCTATCAGTGACCATTTAATAAGTTTTATACAGCCATCCGCAATTTCAATTCCCGTAATATCGCCATCGCTGAAACAACAGCAACCAGCGTTGAAATAGGAAGGTTTCATATTCATGTAATCCACTGATACAGCTGTAAACGCTCTTTCTCTTTTTCTTATCTCTTCCAGTAATGCTGTTAGTTGGTCGTTGTTCTTTTCTTTTTCTGCCAACTGGAATTGCTTGTATAACCGTTCCAGATGTGTCAGTGATTCAAATACAGGCTGGTGAGTATGACCTGTAACCAGCAACATGTCTTTTTGCCCGGAAGACCATTCGTACATAATATAATTATGTAGCGTTTTCTTTTCCGCATTGTATGCTGGTGTATTTGGATTGATCCGCAACAATGCCTGTAGTGGTGCCCAGATCCAGCCAACAAAAAATTTGCTGAACCAGTTACCATCACTTTGGCGGTCACCCTGGTGGCCGTGCGTGAGAAAGATCGTAAGGGGTGAATGGTGAATGGGAAACACAGTGTTATGGGTCACTACGGGTTTTTCGTCTGTTGCTAAATCAAGACGACTGGCTGTCGACTGTGGACTATTGACTATGGTCTGTAATATTACCCCATCATACACTTTTACTTTTTCACCATACATGCTGAGCAGATCAAGCGATGCCAGGGGACTTGTATTCCAATAGAGGTCATGGTTACCAGATATTTTCACATAATTATTATGCGCAATGAATTTTTTTTCTGCCTCAAAGGTTTCTTTGTTCTTTTTCCTGACCTGCCATAATGTATTTTCCCATAGCTCCTCGCTATCTCCCAGGTTGATAAAACAAAAATCCTGCTGGCTATAATGATCCAATGCTGCCAAATAATTCGGTTCAGCTTGTGCAAAATCATCAGCACCATTTCTCCTACCTTTATGCTGATCAGAAAAAATGATAAATTTACCCGCATGATGTTCAAAGGGGATCACGAGTCCTCTCTTGCCCGGTTGTTCAAGAATATTACCGGATAATTCTGTCAGTGCCTCAAATATTCGGTTACGATCGGGTTTGGAAGAAAATTTAGCTGCCGCCCACAGCACTGGTTTTGCCAATATGGTTCGAAGTCTGCCCATTGTCCGGCTACAAGGTTAAAGAATCACAATTGAATATAGTAGTCAATTGTGATATGATTTGAAAACCACTGCGTCGCTACATACTTACACTACAGCTTCGGCTGTTGAAAAAGCTATAGAGGACAAAGAAAAATCCCACCCCGTTCAATGCCGGAATGGGATTCATTGTAATTACTATTTATTGTCTAGAAGCTTACCAGTACTTTTCCATCCGCTAATCTCTTACCATTGGCATCGCCCACTATTACATAATAAACACCCTGCTGCGCTGGTCGCAGATCAATTTCCAATAAGGTATATGGACCAGTAATCGGGAACTTCGCTCCATATACTTTGGCTCCTTTAGAATCATATACTGTCACTGTTCTTGATGTACCGCTACCACTATTGTTATAGTAAGAAACCATAAACAACCCATTGTTCGGGCTTGGGTAAATAAACAACTTGGAGCTTGTCGTCGCGGTGATTACAACAACCGGCGACTCATTGAAACAGGTAATACCACTTGCAAATGACTCTTGAATTTTTACCTGGTATGATCCTAGTTTGGTTACATCCACTACATAGGTGTTACCAGCATTAGGAAGAGCCGCTGCGTCCTTAAACCAACTGGTAGTCAATGTGCCACCTGTTGACGCACTTGGTGTTGCCGTCAATGTTGTTATCTGACCCGGTAATAAACTTGTCAGCGGTGCGGCGGTCAACCCAATGGTTGGCAATTGCCGAACAATAAGCGTGGCCGCATTGGAATTGGTTGGCGTAGTACAGGTTGAATTGGATAATTGGGCCCTGTACCGGTTATTATTCATTAATACGGACAGACTGGTAATGGTATAGGTTGGAGCATTCGCACCTGTTAAATTTGTCCAGTTCACACCGCCGTCAGTACTTACCTGCCACTGGTAGATGATACCGGTACCACTACCCGCTACTGTAAAGCTGGCATTACTGCCAGAGCAGCCCTCTGTATTGGCAGGTTGTGTAGTAATAGCAACCGGGCTGATCACTGTTAGCAATGCACAGTTAGAGGTAACGTCCGGGGCACAGGTTCCTGTTATTACAACACGATAAGCAGATCCGTTCATGGAAGCCGGGGCTGCTGTTATTGTCAATGCCGCAGTCGTAGCACCGCTATAAACTACTCCATTGACAACATTCGTAAATGCACCAGCACATCCTGTTGGACTTACCTGCCACTGGTAGGTAATGCCGATGCCGGTAGCCATCACACTGAATGTAGTGTTGCTGCCAAGGCAAATTGTAGCGTTTTGAGGTGGTGATGATATGGCTGGCAATGTATTTACAGTGAGTAAAGCTGCGTTGGAAACACCCGGTGTTGAGCAAGTTGCATTGGACAGCTGTGCCCGGTACCTGTAATTATTCAGGGAGAAGGTGGCACCAGTTATAGTTAATGTACCACTGGTCGCTCCCGAATAAACTCCACCATTGGTTACGTTAGTATAATTAGCTCCGCCATCCGTACTCACCTGCCATTGGTAAATAACACCAGCACCGCTGCCTGCTACCGTAAAGCTGGCATTGCTGCCTTCACAAACCGTTACATTATTTGGTTGCGTAGTTATGGTCACTGAGGTAACAACCGTCAGCAATGCACAGTTGGATGTAGCCACAGGTGCACAAATACCGGTTATAATAACACGGTACCCGGTATTATTCTGACCTGCCGTTATACCTGTCAGTGATAAGCTGGATGATGTTGCGCCATTAATATTACTCCAGGGACCCGCACACCCATTGGTGCTTAGCTGCCATTGATAAGTAATACCGGACCCGGTAGCCGTTACAGAGAATGTATTATTAGAACCGGCGCATAGTGTAGCATCTGCTGGTTGTGTAGAAATAGCGGGCAACGTATTTACCGTAAGCAGTGCCGGATTAGATGTTGCATTGCCACAGCTACTGGTTAAATTGACACGATACCTGTTGCCATTCAACACTGCTGTTACACTTGTTAAACTGAGAGTCGCTGTTGTCGCTCCTGAATAAACACCACCATTGATCACATCATTATAGGAACCTCCGCCATCAGTGCTTACCTGCCACTGGTAAGATCCAGCACCCGTTGCAATGACATTAAAATTGGCATTGGTACCCACACAGGTAATTACATCCACCGGCTGGCTGGTTATATTTAAAGAAGTAGCTACGGTGAGTGTCGCTGCATTTGATGTAACCGGTGAAACCGGGCAAACACCGGTTATAACAACACGGTACTGGTTATTATGAAGCCCTGTTGTGACCCCAGTAATAGTTAAGCTGGCAGTAGTTGCACCCGAGTACACCCCACCGTTAGGAAGAATGTTAAAAGAACCACCACCATCGGTACTAATATACCATTGGTAAGTAAGCGAACTGCCCGTTGTGCCTACTGTAAAGGTTTGACTGGCTCCCGTACATACGGCAGCATTCGACGGCTGTGCGGTAATAGACGGAGCTGCATTTACAGTCAGGATTGCTGCAGTCGAAGTTGTTGTCCCGCACACGGTAGAAGCAATTACACGATAACGGTTATTATTTAAAGCAGCAGTAGCACCGGTAATAGTCAGGGTGGCAGTAATGGCACCCGTATAAACACCACCATTGGTTACGTTTGTATAATTAGCTCCGCCATCTGTACTCACCTGCCATTGGAAACTGGTAGCTGTGGCCGAGACTACGCTAAAAGAAGTATTGCTGCCAGCGCATAATATTTGATTAATGGGTTGTGTTGTAATCGCCGGTCCAGTGCCTGGGTTTATGATAAAACTTATATCCCTGGTTTGTGCAGGGACTCCTGCAGCTGTTCCGGTTATCGTTAGTACATACGTACCCGGTACTAATGTATTGGTCCCGCTAAGCCTTACAGTCACCGTGTTGCCAGGTGTTATAACATTACCCGGTATAAAGCTAACACTGGTGCCCGCCGGTGGAGCACTGGAGGAAAGGGTAATAGGATTGGAAAATCCACCATTGATAATAGTTCCCAACACAATATCCATGGTAGCAGGTGCAGGGCAAACAGCTGTAGCAGGTGAAGGACTATTAAAACTAAAACCACTGGGAGGTGCCACGGTAGCTGTCCATATACCACGGCCATGGGTACCCGCAGCGATGGTGCGATCCGAAGCACGATACTTGATCATGTCAGTTCTTACATTCGGGAATGTAGTATTGGGAACCCATATAGTAGCGGGGCCATTAAGCAGGTCAGTTTCCCAGACACCGGTTTCAGTGGCAATGAATGCCTTGGTATCATCATCCGGGTGCACAAGCGCCCATCTCACCGGCATATCTGGCAAGTTGCCGTCGCATGCTGTCCAGCTGGTACCGCCATTAGTAGTGATCCAAACATTATTGACCCCATAACTGGAATAAGTCGCCATCAGGATCTGATCGGAGGAACCGGTTACTACGCAACTTGCAAATCCACTAGCGCCGGTTGGAGTAATAACGGTGGCAGTCACTGATGTTCCTGTATGTGCGTTATCTACCACCTGGATGCCCCCACTGCCCATACCAAAATATACACGATTGGCTGTATAAGGTGATGCATGTACCGCCGATACATTACCCGTGAATCCTGATGCCGTTACTACTTCCGTTGAATTGCCTGTTTGGGGGTTATTCCACCGCAAGTAAGTGCCGGTTGAATTACAGGCATAAATAATATTTGCATTATTATCAAGATCCCAGGGATTCACAAATCTTCCTGTATTCTGGATGTTAACTGGAGTAGTCCAGGATGCGCCGTTATTAACACTTCTCCTGAACACATTAAACACATACGAACCAAACTGAAATTGAGGTTCATTCTGATCGATTGCTACAAAACAGCCATCACCACCTGTGATTTCAATTGAACTATCCAGTCCGGGGTGATTCAGCCGGTGACAACCGTTGTCCTGAGCGCCGGCAATAAAATAATTTGTTTCAAACGGATGTATGGCTATAGAATAAAATTGTTTTAATCGTAATCCTTTATTCCGGTCATTGATAGTAGCTCCGCCATCAGTTGAAAAGTGAACGCCACCATCACAGTTAAACATCAATTTCGAACCACCATCCCACCACTGAACGTTATGCTGATCCGCATGTACATAGGGACCTGCGGTACCGGCCCATGATGAGATCCTTACCCAGTTAGTTCCGCCATTTGTTGTCTTTGCACAATCTACTCCACCGATGATACACTCATCCGGGTTAGCAGGATTGATTCTTACAGAAAGGTCATACCAACCCTGGGTATTTGTAAACCCTGTTACACTCATGGAATTGGGCGTTGAGCCTGCGCTTGCCCAGTTTGCTCCACCATCAATAGATTTATAAACTGTTGGTGCCTGGCCAGAATTGTCTGCCGGCAACGCGTAAAGTACATTTCCACTTACAGCAATTTCTGCCCTGTTGTTAAAGCTGGGAAAAGGAGTTACCGGTGCATCCCAGGCTGTTGTGGTAGTTGCTGTGGCCGGAGCATCAGTATAACGATAACTTTGAGTTTGTGCGCTGCCGATACCCATCACGACATGTAACCGGGCCGGGCCCGCTGTGGTACTGATCTCCATGTCACAAATACTATTAGCCTGTCCAGTCGGGGTAATTGTTGTCCAAGAAATTCCTCCGTCAATAGAACGGAGTAAACCCGTATTGCGGGTTGCTAAATAAACATTTCCCTGGTAATCACACAAAATTCTTGTGCCGTTGATATAGGTACTTGTGCTTGGAAGAAAGGTCCATGTGGCACCCGCATCAACACTTTTAAATACCCCTACACCTCTTACTGCATCTGCATTTCCATACGATTCGCCCGTACAGATATACATGATATGTTGAAATCCTGGTCTTGGATCCTGGGTGATCGCCGCAATGGCCAGGTTACTTAAAAAATCATTTATCAGGGTCCAGTTGGCAGGGGATGCTGTAATATCGCTTGTCTTCCATAATCCTCCATTGACACCTCCTACCCAAACAGTATTGTGCGTCGGATCAAGCGAATCAATCATCGAAGCCCTGATCCTTCCTGAAGTTTGTTGACCCGGGGGACGGCTATTTCCCTGCGGTCCATAAAAGTCACCATTCGGACCCCTTTCTATCCATGATAATGCCTGGGTTGATTCTATTCTGTTCCGCCTCAGCCGATCTTTTGATTGTTCGGTTTGCTGCATAGCAACCAGTAATTTTTCCCAGGGCACCTTTCCGGTAACAGGATTTTTTGTACGTTCAATTTCGAACTCAATGGCTTCATTGGGTCCATCATATTCTTCTTCTTTTTCTGACGTTTGTTCTATATTATTATTTTTTTCTTTGCACCCGGTGAGCAGCGAACTTGTAAAAAATATCATCAAGGTGGCGGAAAGCAATGCTGCGTAAATTTTTCTCATAGCTGAGGTTAAATTGTGAGATTTGGAGCCGTTTAGAGAGTTGGTGAAATTAAGAAATTAGTTCAAACAAAGCATACTGGTCACGCAAAAATGACGCAAAGACGGGGCGAAGTTAAGGCCGTCAATCATTTTACAGCGATCATGCTGATTTCCACATTTACAAATTTGGGAAGGGCGGAAACCTGTACCGTTTCCCGGGCCGGAAATCCAGCCTTGCCGGCAGCCTGGTCGCTTTCAAAATACTTGCCGTAGACTGTATTAATTTCTCCAAACTGCTTCATATCGGTAATAAAAATGGTGGTTTTCACCACATTACTGAAATCCATCCGGGCCTCCTGTAATATTGCTTTCAGGTTATGCATTACCTGGTGGGTTTCTTCCAGTATATCTTTATTCTTCAGCTCCCCTGTTGCGGGGTTGATGCAGATCTGTCCTGAAATAAATAACAAGTTACCGGTTAATACAGCCTGGTTATAGGGTCCGATCGGTGCCGGTGCATTGCTGGTGGTGATAATAGTTTTATCCATAGTGCTAAGTTAGACTTCGCCCCACTCCTTGCAAAACAGGGACGTGAGAAATTCAGTAGAGCGAATTTAGCTTTATACGTTTTCTTTGCAAAAAAGGATTAGACTGAGTAATGTATCAATTTGAAATACAAGCAAACGCCTGACCGGACGGGCAGGTGTGTCATCCGTGTCCCTGGTCACAGAACCCTGCGGGTATTTTTTTGGCAAATTTCAAATTGTTAGGCTAGCTTATACTCCTTAAGAAATAAAAAATTGCAGATGAAAATTGTGGTGATAACCAATAATGCTTTACAGGAAGAGATGTTGGCGCAGGGACTGCAGGATCCTATCGATGTCTTTTGGCAGGAGGAAGTCATTCCCGTGCACGGTGCCGATGTTTATATCGATCTTTTATTTAGTCATAGTGATGAAAGGATCAACCAATTGAAAAAGTTTTCAACTCACAGCGCCGCGGCGGCCGGACCTGGCCTACTAAACTCTGAGAGTGAACAAGCGCCTACGATAATTGTTAATAGTGTAAATAACACTGCTGGCAGCCTGCCGCCGGGTTTTATTCGGATCAATGGTTGGAACAGCTTTCTAAAAAGACCGCTTGTTGAGGTGGCCGGTGAGGAAACCTCTAAAGCAACAATTAAAAAAATATTTTCCTGCTTCAATAAAAAGATCGAATGGGTGCCGGATATTCCTGGGTTTATAACTGCAAGAATCATCAGTATGATCATCAATGAAGCCTGGTATACTCTCGATGAAAAAGTAAGCACCAAAGAAGAGATCGATACCGCCATGAAACTGGGAACTAATTATCCTTACGGGCCTTTTGAATGGGGCACCATAATCGGTTTGAAAAATGTGTATGAGTTGTTGACCACACTGGCAGCAACAAATTCCCGTTATCAACCATCTGCATTGCTTCAAAAAGAAATACTATCCTAAATGAGTTTGATACTAACTATTGATACCGCGCTTGATGCCGCTTCCATATGCCTGGCGAATGATGAAAACATAATGGATCTGTCTATCAATGAAAATCAAAAAGATCATGCCGCCTGGTTGCACCCGGCTATAGTTGAGCTCCTGCAAAAAAATAATTGTTCCCCCCAACGAATAGAGGCTGTTGGGGTAAGTATTGGTCCGGGCTCTTATACAGGTTTAAGAGTCGGATTGGCAGCTGCTAAGGGATTATGCTATGCGTTAGCTATCCCTTTGATCACCATCGGAACTTTGGAGATGATGGCCTATGCTGTAAAGGAAGAAGCCAGGGAGCTTATCTGCCCCCTGATCGATGCCCGTAGAATGGAGGTTTTTGCTGCCGTATATGACAGATCAATCAATGAGAAAATAGCCCCTCATGCAATGATGGCCGATGAATCCAGTTTTTCCTCACTTTTAACATCTTCATCCGTTCTTTTTTGTGGCACCGGCTATCAAAAGTTGCAACATCTTTTAACAAATGCCAATGCCAGTTTTACCGATACCCGCAGCAATGCGTCACATCTTAACCAATTCGCGCATAAGAGCTTCCGAAAACAGGAGTTTGCTGACCTCGCGTACACCGAACCCTTATATGTCAAAGAATTTTATTCCCCAGCACGCATCCATTAAGGGTAATATCCCCTCTTTATCGTGGCATTATGATTGCTTCTTTCAGAAAGAGTATTAACAATTAATATTGGAAAAAAATGTTCTATATCAGGTAATTTTGCAATCTATTTTAATCGATAATCTATGAACAACTATTCGCTAACGCTGAGCGCAGCGCCAGAAAATGGCACCTTGCTGAAACTCGACCTGTTGAATGTAAAAAAGGCAGCTTTAATATTGCGTGCTGTTAATCATAAACTAAGGCAACAGATATTGAAATTGGTTGATGAGCATGGAAGGATGACAGTAACGGATTTATATGTAAAGTTGCGGCTGGAGCAATCAGTAGCCTCCCAACACCTGGCTATTTTGCGAAAGGCAGGGTTTGTTAAAACCACCCGGGATGGCAAATTCATCTATTATTCCGTGAATATCAGCCGTATGGAAGAGCTTAACCAATTCCTGAAAGAATTGCTCAGTTAATAATTTCATTACCTTTTTATCAAACACCCCATTGAACACTGAAGGGGTGTTTTTGTTTATAATAAGTTAATTTAGCCTAGCCTATAGAAGGCGAATTTTAAATAGTTTATTTATGTACATCCAGCAATTATACACAGGTTGTTTAAGTGAAGCCGCTTATTATATTGAAAGCAATGGTGAGTCGGCTGTCATCGATCCACTAAGAGATATTGACGCTTACCTGGGGCTGGCGAATGAAAGAAAAAGTAGTATAAAATATATATTTGAAACACATTTTCATGCTGATTTTGTAAGTGGTCATCTTGACCTGGGGAAAGTAACCGGAGCACCTATCATATACGGGCCGGGCACCCATACGAATTTCCCGGTGCATGTGGCCAAAGATGGTGAGCTGTTTAAAGTGGGTGACCTTACCATTGAAGTTTTGCATACCCCCGGACACACGCTGGAATCAACCTGTTATTTATTAAAAGATGCAAGCGGAAAAGATCATTGCATATTTACGGGTGATACATTATTTGTCGGAGATGTAGGTCGTCCTGACCTTGCTCAGAAAGGTGCCGATATTACAATGAATGATCTGGCCGGGATGATGTACGATAGCTTGCAGGCAAAAATAGTTCCGCTGGCCGATGACGTGATCGTTTACCCGGCCCATGGACCTGGTAGTTCTTGTGGAAAAAACCTGGGACCCAATACACACAGCACAATCGGTGAGGAGAAAAAATACAACTATGCACTGAAAGCGGCCACTAAAGCAGATTTTATAAAAGATGTAACGGACGGTATTGCAGCACCACCTTCCTATTTTCCGATCAATGCAAAAATAAATAAGGAAGGGTATGACAGCCTGGATGATGTATTGATACAGGGATTAAATGCGTTGTCGATTGATCAGTTTAAGCTAATGAAAAATGATATTATTATTCTTGATACCCGTAGTGCTAATACATTTACACAAGGATTTATACCAGGTTCCATCTCAATTGGTTTAGAGGGGCGTTTTGCAGAATGGGCCGGGAGCCTGCTTCCTTTTAATGCACCGATCGTATTGGTGACAGAACCGGGTAAAGAAAAGGAGACCATTGTTCGTATGGCTAGGGTAGGATTTTCTACAGTGACCGGGTACCTTGATGGTGGTTATGAAGCCTGGGCAACTGCCGGCGAAAAAATTGATATGATCATCGATGTAGAGGCCGATGAGCTGATAATGGATATACCTCACGATAAAAACTTAGTGGTAGTTGATGTCCGCCGTTCCACAGAATTTGCAGATGGCCACCTGAAAGATGCCCTGAATCTGCCGCTGAATGTTATGACCGACCCGGCCACCATGGCCAATCTCTCCGCAGGACCCAGTGGGGAAGAAGAACAAAACCTGTATGTGCATTGTGCCGGTGGCTACCGTAGTGTTATCGCTTCTTCGATTTTAAAAAGACAAGGCATTCACAACCTGAGAAATGTTGTGGGAGGCTGGGGTAAAATTAAAGAACAGGAAAAAGCCGAGATCGTAAAAGAAACAAGTGTACTCAATTGAGATAGCCACAGATTGATTTAGCCACAGATGAACTTAGAATACACGCATGAATACAGGCCTGCCTGGCGGCAGGTTAATATAGGTTTAGCCACGAACACACGAAAAAACACAAAAGAGTCTTTCCGAGTTGTAAACGTGTAATACCAGTCAGGCGACCTATAAATGTTCAGACAGTATTTTTCGTGTCCGTTTGTGTGTTTTCGTGGCAATACAAAAAAGACTGCGTTAGCAGCCTTTATCTGTGGTCATTTGCGTTCATCTGTGGCCAGAAAAACTTTACATCTTTGACTTTACCCATTCCTCCAGCTCCGGCGAACTTTCTACACTTATAATAGCTGCATATCTAGATTTATTTCCATTGTGTACACCCACATGCCAGAGCCGTTGTGAGTCCACGATAAAATGAGAACCTTTTTGCATCGGCACCCTGGCTTCTGATTCTTTAATCGGTAAATTATTCTCATCACTGTCATAGAGCAGCATATAACTATCAGGGTTATCCGTTAATTCGATCCACATTCTAACCACCCAGCCTTCTTCTTCGGGATTCAACCGGTTATTATCATCCCGGTGAACAGAGCGGATGGCCTGGTCATGCGTTTGTGGTTCCAATCGTATCACTCTTACTCTTCCAAAATTGGCGGGAATAGATCTTATATATTCCATCAGCTTAGGTGCCAACTCAGCATTCGGAGTAAAAATGGCATGCTTATCGGTCTTACCATTTTCCCAGAAACCTTTGCATTCAATCGTACCGTCGCAAGAGGCCAGTGGCGCAAAATTGGTATCGCCACCGCTTTTCCAATCCATATACACCAGGTTCTCCCATTCGTTGGCTGGGATATGATTGATATCGAGCGTCTTCAACACCACATATCCTTTCTCACCCATACTGGGCATACGATAATGCGGGGATTGCAATGGAATTTTAACGGACCAATGTTCGCTGTGCGGCCAGAATATGGCGGGGGTTTGAGACATAGTACCTGCTTTATTATTAAAATGATTTTTGAAACTCCACTAAAGTAGGAAATATCAGATAAACTAAAAATCAGAATCCTTTGAGTAAAATTTTTCCCAACAAAAGGTTAACGCCCTCCTTTTTTGACCACTTGTCAGGAAATTGTCACCTCTCAGATAAATAAAAAAAAACCACCTTTGCCTGCTATTATTTTTGGAGTACGAATCTATTAGTAGTTATGCCGTATCCTTTGTAACAGTTTTTTATTTTCAGCGTCATAACCACTATTAAAAGAATAGCCATGAAAATCAAATCCAAACTGATCTCCGCACTTGCCATAGTACTATCTGCCGGTTTATCTGCTCAAAGCCCCGCACCCAAGCAATTGCCGGCCACCCGGGTCACAACACCTATCAAAATTGATGGTCTGATAGACGATGAAGCTTGGAAAACTGCCCCGGTTATGACGGACCTGGTTGAGTTCCGGCCTTCCGTGGGCGCCGTGGAGAAACCTGAAACCAAAACAGTGTCCTACCTGCTATACGATGACCAGGGTATCTATTTCGGTGGCTTCTGTTATGAACGTACCAAAGACAGTATCGCTACTGAATTGGCAGGGCGTGATGGTTTTGGTACCAATGATTATATCGGGCTGATCTTTGATACGTATTTTGACAAACAAAACGGCTTCGAATATTTTATTACTCCACTCGGCGAACAATGGGATGCGAAAATCACAACAAATGGCGAAGATTTTTCCTGGAACTCGGTTTGGAAAAGTGGGGCTGTCATTCATAACAACGGCTGGAGTTTTGAGATGTTTATTCCTTACTCCGCTATCAGGTTTGGTAAAAGTGAGGTACAAAACTGGGGGCTTAATATCACCCGGCGCAGAAGAAAAACCGAACAGCAGTATACCTGGAACCCGATCGACCCCAACGTGAATGGTTTTCTTACCCAGGAAGGGGTCTGGTCAGGTATCTCGAATATCAAACCACCGCTGCGTTTGCAATTTTCTCCTTATTTCTCCACCTATGTGAACCATTTTCCAAACAAGCAAGCCGGCAAGAAAGATTGGACCTCCTCTGTGAATGGTGGAATGGATATTAAATATGGTATCAACCAGGCCTTTACCCTGGATGCCACCCTTATCCCTGATTTCGGACAGGTGCAAAGTGATAATGTGATCCTTAATCTTACCCCGTTTGAAGTACGTTATACGGAGAACCGGCCATTCTTTACAGAAGGCTTTGAACTATTTAGCAAAGGAAACCTGTTTTATACCCGCCGGATCGGCAAAGAGGCCAACCAACCCCACTATGCCGAGGAATATTTGGGAAACAACGAGATCGTCAAAGAAAACCCACTGGAATCTAAGCTGATCAATGCTACCAAAGTTTCCGGTCGAACGCAAAAAGGTTTGGGCATTGGCTTTTTTAATGCGGTTACTAATACCCGTTATGCCGTACTTCAAAATACCGTTACCGGTGCTGAACGAAAAGTGGTGACCGATCCACTGACGAATTACAATATTTTTGTTCTTGATCAGACCTTAAAAAATAATTCCAGTATCTCCCTGATCAATACCAATACGCTGCGCAGCGGAAGCGATTATGATGCCAATGTAACCGCCGGGCTTTTTAGCTTCACTGATAAAAAAAACATGTGGAATGTAAACGGAAAAGCCGCCTACAGCAACCTGATCGGCTATCTTCCCGGTGGCAAAACGTTGAGTGGATATTCGCATAGCCTGGGATTGGGAAAAACCAGTGGCCGGTTTAATTTTCAGGCGGGCCAGGACCTGACTGATGACAAATACAACACCCGGGACCTTGGATATTTCCAATATGGTAACACCTTAGACCATTACGCCTGGTTTGGATACCGTTGGATTAAACCTAAGAACTGGTATAATAATATCTTTATTAACCTGAATGCTTTTTATTCAAGGCAGTTGAAACCCTCCATCTACCGGTCCGCCAATATCAACATGAATATCAACAGCCAGCTGAAAAACCTCTGGTATTTCGGCAGCATGATCGGGTTTGAACCAGCATACAATGATTTTTTTGAGGCCAGGCAAGAAGGTTATATTTTCCCTGGCTGGTCCAATTATTTTGGTAATGTCTGGTTTGAAACGAATAATGCCAAGAAATACGGGCTGTATGCTGAAATGTTATATGTAAACCGGAGCCTCTTCAACAGTGAACGTTATAATTTCAGCTTAAGCAACCGGTATCGTTTTAGTGACAAATTTTCAGTCAATCACCGTCTCAACCTGCAGCCACAAAATAACAATGCCGGTTTCGCCGGCACCAGCGGCGGTGAACCAGTAATCGGGAAAAGAGATATTCAAAATGTTGAGAATGTTTTAAGCCTGAAATATAGCTTTGATGCCAAAATGAATATTAATGTCCGGATCCGTCATTACTGGATCAAAGTAGATTATGAAACATTCTATACATTAAAAAAGGATAAAAGTTTCATCACCAATACTGCCTTTACACAAAATGTGAACCAGAACTACAACGCATTTAATGTAGATGCAGTTTATACCTGGCAATTTGCTCCCGGCAGTTTTATCAACCTGGTTTGGAAAAATTCAGCACAGGACTTCGACCGGATCGTTAATGAGGGCTATTTTAAAAATTTCAATAGCACCATGAAGGCGGACGATAACAATAACTTGTCCTTCAAAGTGATTTACTTCCTCGATTACCTGCAACTAAAAAAGAAACCAAATTAAAAAATTGAGAAACCACAAAAAAATGCTTCCCCAATAAGGAAGCATTTTTATGGCAGTACCTCCCCATGTTCCGGTTTCCATTCATGCTTCCACCTGCGGTGTGTCCATAGCCACATATCCGGATACTGCCTTATCACCTCTTCCATATACAGGACAAATTTTTTCGTCAGCTCTGCTTCCGTTAAACGCTGTGGATCTTCCGCTGCAACAGAGAACACCCCTTCATAGTAGCCCCTTCTTGGTTTATGAATAAAAGCAAATAACACTACGGTGTCATTGGCAATAGCTGCTTTCGCAGGTCCTTTTACAAAGGGGGTAGGACGTCCAAAAAAATTAAACCACCAGGCATTGCCAGGGTGTCCTGGGTTTTGGTCAGCGATCAGTCCCAAAACATACTGTGTATTACGATAAGGTAAAAATTCCTCTTTCATTTTGGTTGCTTTCAAAAAAATAGCTCCATTGCGGGTCCTTAATTTATAAAACAAACGTTCAAATATTTTACTGGCCATCGGCATATAAACGGCCAATAATTGAAAGGGTGTATTGCAGACTACCGCATTATTTCCCCACTCCCAGTTGAAGTTATGGCCCAGGTGTACCTGCACACTCTTACCAGACGAATAAAAGGCATTCATCACTTCCCAGTTAGCAGTAGTTCTTTTGCCAATAAATTTATCTGACGCGGATATCATCTTGATGGTTTCAATAAACATATCCATCAGATTCTTATAGAACTTTTTAGCGATCGCCTTTCTTTCTTTCTCTGATTTTTCGGGAAATGCCATGCGCAGGTTACCCATAACAATGTTCCGCCTGTATTTAAAGACATAAAATACAAGACCATAAAAGCCATCCGAAATCACATATAATACGCGTAGTGGAAGTAGGGAAAAGAGCCACAGGAAACCGTAAGCAACATAGTACATGATGCACAAAGATAAAAACTACAATACAATGTTCTGGATAAGATTGCTCTTATCGGGATAGTCCGTATTGTAGTGCAATCCACGGCTTTCTTTTCGAAAGCTGGCCCCTTTTACAATAAGATAACCTACTGTTATCATATTACGGAGTTCCAACAGTTGCGGTGAGACAGAACTGCTTTCATATAATTGTTCGGTCTCCTCCCACAACAGGTCAAGCCGACGCATGGCTCTTTGCAATCGGACATCATTACGGACAATACCCACATAATCACTCATGACTTGTTGCAGTTCTTTCAGGCTTTGTGTGATGAGGATCATCTCCCGGGGTTCGGTTGTCCCTTTTGCATTCCAGTCCGGGATAGCTAAATTAAAACTAATGGAATTGATCTTCTCTGTGGCATCCACATAGCAGCGATGGGCAAATACCATGGCTTCTAACAGGGAATTGCTGGCTAAACGATTGGCACCATGCAATCCCGTGGAGGCACATTCGCCACAGGCATATAGGTTCCGGACAGAACTTCTTCCCCATTCGTCTGTTTTGATCCCACCACAACTATAATGGGCAGCCGGAGCCACCGGGATCATGTGTTGGGTAATATCAATACCAATAGACAAACATTTCGCATAAATATTGGGAAAATGCTCAGTGAACTTTTCTTTAGAAAAATGACGGCTGTCCAGCCATACATGTTCAGTACCCGTTCTTTTCATTTCACTATCTATAGCTCTCGCCACAATGTCTCTCGGTGCCAGGTCCTTCCTGGTATCATATTTTTCCATAAAGGCTTCTTCGTCCTTGTTCCGCAAAATGCCTCCATCTCCCCGCACGGCTTCTGTGATCAGGAAGGCCTGTCCGCGTATGCCCGGCTCATATAAGGCCGTAGGGTGAAACTGTATGAATTCCATATTTTCTATCCTGCCTTTCGCCCGGTACACCATGGCCAGGCCATCACCCGTTGCAATGGAAGGATTAGTAGTAGTTCTGTAAACTTGCCCATTTCCGCCGGTAGCCAGCAACGTAATTTTAGCAAGTATCTTTTCGATCTTATTAGATTGCAGGTTCAATACATACACGCCATAACATTCTACATCTGGGGTGGCTTTATTCACCAGGTAACCCAAATGATGCTGAGTGATAATATCGACAACAAAACAATGCTTGACAAAGTCAATATTATTTTGCCGGGCCACCGCATCGATCAACGCTCTTTCCATTTCCCTCCCCGTTACATCCTTATGATGCAGGATACGAAACTCTGAATGACCCCCTTCCTTTCCCCTTTTATAATCCCCATCTTCTTCCTTGTCAAACTTTGCTCCCCACTCAATCAGCTCTTTCACTCTGTCGGGCCCCTCTTTCACTACAATCTCCACAACTTTTTCATTACATAATCCATCACCGGCGATCAGGGTATCTTCAATATGCTTTTCAAAACTATCATTCTCCAGGTCATTCACGACGGCTATGCCACCCTGCGCATACTTGGTATTGGTTTCATCAGCAGAGGCCTTGGTCATTACCAGTACTTTTTTATCAGGAAACTGGTGGGCTATTTTCAGGGCATAGGTCAATCCTGCGATACCGGAACCAATTACTAAAAAATCTGTTTTTTGCATATAATTTTTTTGTACCCGGCTTTAGTGCTACTAGCAGCTTTTGTTGCGTCGCACTCTTCAGGGTTCTGTTCTCTGCTCTACAAAATATGTCACCCTCCGCTATCTGAGGAAGAAAATAACAGGTAATAACAGGATTATAACAGCTGTTTGAAAATATATTGCAGCCATTCATTATTAGATTGAATGCCAGTAATATCAGCCACCAGCACTACCAGGAAACTAATGAGCCAGAACTTTCTTTTCATCATCCGGATTTAAGTTTCAACCCAGGCATCACTTTCTTTTATCAAGTCGATCAACTCCTTCACCGCCACCTCACTGTTTACATTCCGTTTCATTACTTCCTTGCCTTTATATAGTGTGATCTTTCCAGGGCCACTGCCAACATAACCAAAATCAGCATCGGCCATTTCCCCCGGGCCATTTACTATACAGCCCATGATGGCGATCTTCACCCCTTTTAAATGATTCGTTACAGCCCGAATCTTTGCTGTTGTTTCCTGCAAGTCAAATAAGGTCCGGCCACAACTGGGACAACTAATATATTCTGTCTTCGAAATTCTTGTCCTTGAAGCTTGTAAAATGCTGAATGCTGTATTATTGGTGAATTGGTAAATGTTTTTTACCTCCAGGTAGGTTCTTCCAGTGGCTTTGAAACTTTCCCTGTCCGAGCCGGGTGTTTGCGCAGTTATTTCTATTTTACCACTATATCCCAAACAAATTCCATCACCCATACCCTCTAAAAACAAAGCGCCTGTTTCCGTGGCAAAATGAATAAGATGTTCATCAGGCGTCTGCCAATTGCTGTCGGTAATCAGGATAACAGGATTTTTAATGCCACGGCTCATCAGTTCGATAAACATACGGCGGACCGACTGCATAGCATTTGTATTCGTTGAACTCAGGCAGATCACGACAGATGGATCGTTAGCCAATGAATCAAGGTAGGGATGATCATGTGCAGGGTTCCGGTCATTATAACAGTCAATCATTACAAAATTCAGCCTGTCACTTTTCAACACTGCTTCGGCATAACCACTGTCACTATAAATCGGCAAATACTTCGATTTTTCTTCCGCTAATTGCCATGCAGCAGGATAAACAATAACTTTTAATGTGCCTGGCAAGGCAAAATCCAGGAGCTGGTCACCGGTAAAAATATAATCCGCTGCGGCATCACCAATGGTCCACTTATCTGTTGCTGCATCATAGAAGTAACCAATGCTCTGCAGATGATTCGTCGTTATCTTATTTATTTTACTAAGATCTGCTATGACAACCGGCACTTGCTTACCTCCGATATTATCAACTGAAAATGTGTCTCTTCTTTGATAACTAAAGGGGTCATAAGGAATCTTATCGGCCACTGGAACAGATTTTCGGTGCTCTTGGGCCGGAACTCCATTCCAGCTTCCGTATCTCTTTACCAGGTCCTTACAAACCGGAATTTCAAATTCCGGATCTTCTGTCAATGACACGCGGATCGTATCCCCGATCCCATCTTCCAGTAAGGTACCGATCCCTACTGCTGATTTTATTCTTCCATCCTCTCCATCTCCAGCTTCTGTAACACCGAGATGCAAGGGGTAACATTCTCCAAATTCGTCAAACATGGTTTTGATCAACAGCCTGTAAGCCTGCACCATCACCTGTGGATTACTGCTCTTCATGCTCAGCATGATATTGTGATAGGTTTCTGCTCTTGCAATTCGCAAAAACTCCATAGCACTCTCTACCATACCTACCGGCGTATCTCCATACCGACTCATGATCCTGTCACTCAGCGAACCGTGATTGGTACCTATTCGCATCGCCGTACCGTATTGCTTACAGATGGTTACTAATGGTGTAAACCGCTGCCGGATGCGGTCAATTTCTTCTGCATATTCCTCATCAGTGTATTCGATCTGTTCAAATTTTTTTTTGTCAACATAATTGCCGGGGTTCACTCTTACCTTTTCCACTATTCTCGCCGCTATTTCTGCCGCATTGGGAGTAAAATGTATGTCCGCTACCAACGGAGTGGTATACCCTCTTCGCCTCAGTTCATTTTTGATATTCAGTAAATTCTCTGCTTCTCTTATTGAGGGCGCCGTTATGCGTACCAGTTCCGAACCAGCTTCTATACAACGGATGCTCTGTTCCACCGTAGCCATAGTATCCATCGTATCCGTAGTGGTCATAGTTTGTATCCGGATCGGGTGACCGACATGACCATTGGGGTTCCCCAGCAGCAGATCGCCAATCTTAACCTCTTTGGTTGTAAGACGTTTATATGCTGTCAAGGATTCGCAGTATAATTGCATAGAAACCTGTACTGGTTTGAGAAGATGCTGAATAAAGAGATCAAAGTTAAGCAAAGTGCCGTAGCCTGAAGACAGGCCCTTCCTGATCGGCTAGCTGCAGTATCCATCATTCCTCCTTTCCGCTGCAAACCAGCTCCTGCAAAGATCACCAATCTTTTGGCTGCGAACCACCCGTTTTAGTTTTTTCCTTTTGCACCCGCTGGTGTACTTCCTTTTCCTTTTGCTGCAGTAATTTGAGGCGTTGCTCGGCTTCTTTGGGATTCATTTTAGATTGAGGCTGCTTTTTCGGTTCATTTTTCTTTTGCTGGTCATTCTCTTTTTCCTTCTCCTCCTTCTTCTTCTTTAATTCCAACAGCGCCTTTTGCAGGTTCTCTCTTGCCTCCTTGTCATCGGGTTTATTGCGGAGTGTGTTTTTATAGGCTTCAATACTTTCTTCCAGGTTTTTTTGATCGCTCAGAATGACACCCCTATTATAAAATGTTTTTGATCTTAATTCTTTTTCCGAGATACTGGCCGCCATTGTCGCAAATATCTGGACCGCTTCTACTTTTTTATCCTGTTTGTACAATGAATTAGCCTGGTTAAACCTTGCCGTTGTGTTGGAAGGTTCAGCCACCACTGCTTTACTGTATTCTTCCGTAGCTTTTGCAAACTGTTGTTTTTTATAATAATCGTTACCTGCCTGTATGGCTTTTTCTACCGTGGTAACCTGGGAAAAGGAATGCCATGATATGAGCAGGGATACTATGGACAGGCTCTTCTTCATGCTATCACATTTTTTCTTTCCCCGACAGCTGACCGGCGTTCTGAAATAAAATTTTCAGTTAATAACAGGAGGAACATCACCGCTATCAACGCTATAAAATAAGTTTTGTAATTCATCCGTGACATGTCAGTAAAAGCCACCCGCTCTATTTGCGATAATTGTTTTTTCAAACCTGCTACCGCCTGTTCGCTATTTTCCAGGCGGATATACACCCCGTTTGTTTCCTGGGCGATCTCTTTTAACCCTTCCTCATTCAGGCGGGAGATAACGGTAGCACCTGTTTCATCTTTTTTTACATCACCCGTTGCAGGGTCGGGTATCGAAGATCCTTCCGGTGAACCAATACCAACCGTGTTGATCATGACACCCTGTTCTGATAATTTTTTTGCTGTTGCTACAGCATCTTCATCATGTGTCTCTCCATCTGAGAGAAGGACCACAGTTTTAAATTTCTTATCGGTGGCGTTAAATACATTGGTACTCATGCTCAGGGCATCACTAATCACTGTACCTTGTTGAGGCACTGCATCTGGACTGGCAGCGGATACAAACAACTGGGCCGCTCCATGATCAGCCGTCAATGGCATTTGCAGGTAGGCTTTACCAGCAAAAAGTATCAAGGCGATCCTGTCATCTGGCATATCATTCATCAGCTTTGTGATAAACTGTTTTGCCCTTTCCAACCGGTTGGGTGGCATGTCGGCAGCCAGCATACTTTTGCTTACATCCAGTATGATGGCTATATCAATTCCTTTCCTGGTAACAGCATCCGACTCTTCCGGCTTTCGTGGATTCATTGCGGCAAAAACACCAATAACAAATGCAATAGAAACAACAATGAATTTGACAGCAAATAATCGGGGAGAATAATTGCTGATCAGGGCCTTTACTAATCGTTTATCGCCGATCTTTTTACTTGTCTTGTTTTTCCATTGCAATACGCCCAGGAATAAGATAACCAGCATGACAAGTCCGGCCAACAGCCAAATAAATTCTTTATGTTGAAACTGGAAAGACAATAGACAAATTTGATAATATGTTAATGGTTAGTGCTGCTTCTAACCGTGCAATTTTTGAACCAGAATAGGTCGATCATCAGCAAATCAGCATATTGACTAATGAACTCATTACTTCTTCCCGTCAAAAAAACCGAGATACGCCAGTATATCCTTCAGCATTTTCATTCGTACTTTCATATCAAAGTTCTTATCCGCCGACTCAATATTCAATACAAAAAAATAGGGATGATTATTTTCTTCTATCCAACCCACCACCCACCCCAGGGCATGGTCTTCTTCCGTAAATCCCCAACCTGTTTTATAACCCAGCCTGTAGTTGGCATTATTCTCAAATAGCATGGCCCTTTTCACCGTCTCCTGGTAACTCTTAAAAAAAGGTAACTGGTCAAAATAGAGTCTCTTCACCAGGCCGAGTTGTTCATCGGGTTTTATTTTCAGGGAATTATTGAGCCAGAATGAGTCAATCGCTCCCGTTATTTTTCTTGTCCCGTAACTTAAGGAGTCCAGCCATAACTGCAGGGTATCTCTTCCAATCCTTCTTGCTACTTCCTGGTAATAAGGAACGGCTGATACCCTGAATGCTTCATACATATTCAGATCTTTATTCCACTCATCTACCCACCGCTTCTCACCATCCCATTTTATGACCATACTATCACCACTGATCGCCCCGGTTTGCAAACCGATCAATGAATTCACAATCTTAAATGTGGATGCTGGCAGGTAGCTGCTATCCCGGTAACGGCCCAGGTTATGTACCGTAAACTTCCCGGTACCATTATCCATTAGTGCAAAACAGCCTTCCACCATATTCTCACTAAAATATTTTGCGAGGCTTTTGTCCTGTCTCACATTGTTTTGGGAACAGGAAAAAAAACAAACCGGCAGGAGCAATACGTATAAAAAACGAATCATTGTGCAAAAAATTTAGCCAAAGTTAATGGCAATCAATTTGTTCCGGTCATTCTTTATAAAATATAAAACAGGCAATTATAACTATAGCTGACGGGTCAATACAGCTTTTTGATAACTGCCCCTTTTATAGCTATCAACCCGGGGAATATCTGCAGTTCCGATACCTGTTGTCGCGACCGATGTGGCAACTGATACTATAAAACGCTGCGACCAGTTTATCATTTTCGATCCAGTAGCTGTTAACAATTGTGTAGCCCATTAACCTAAATGCCCTACAAAATTTGTTGCCTGTCCAAAACTGGTCGAGTACAATACCATTTTGTTCATCGATCACCCAATGCGCCTTTGCAGCATCCTTACAAATTAATTTATATACCCTGTTATCTTTTGTTTCAGTAAATAGATGATCTGCCAGTACCAGGTGTTGCTGCTATCGGTTGGATGGATCCGTAATTCCATATTTACTCTTTGCGGCTCCGGTTTCCCGGTCTTATACCATTCCAGTTCACCTTTCCAGTTACCTGCCTAGCTTTGCGGAAATGAATCGGACTGGGCATGACCCGTTATATAAAGAAATAACAGGGTAGTTGTTAAAAGGATGTTTATTTGCTTATTTTCTTAAATGTAAAAAAGCACCGTGAATAACTGGTATAATCTTTTGTTTAAATGGGTAATTTTACGGCAGAGCCCGCTATTTTCTAAATAATGATGAAATGAAAACAAGACTGATTCCCTTCTTAGCCCTATTCCTTTTTTTTATTGCCTGCAATAACAACAAGTCGACTGACAAAGTGAGTAGTAACGATACTGCAATTATCAGCCCTGAAAAAACAATCGACTCTCAGCTGCAGATCGAGCAGGTAAAAGAACAGCTTAGTAATGCTACCCCGTTAAGTGCTGACGAATTAAAAGCTTTAATGCCCGAACAACTGATGGGAGCAACTCGTTCTAACCTGGACGCAAGTGCTGCGATGGGAGCATTAGTGGCCGCTGCCGATTATAAATTAAACGATAGTATGACAATCAAACTGGAAGTTGTGGATTGTTCTGGTCCGGGTGGGGTAGGATTGTTTGCGATGCAATATATTGATGTTATTAATAAGGTCCCGGCCAATGATGATGAAACCACTTTCAGCATAATAGAATTTAATGGGCATAAAGCATTTGAAAGCTGTATAAAAAACCGTCCCGGTGATTGCACTTTTACCTATCTCAGCAGTGGAAGGTTCCTCGTAGCAATATCAGGGGAAAACACAGGAATTGAAGCGCTAAAAAATATTGCAAATACTCTCAAATTCAACTAAATACATCGGGTCAAACCAAACTTTCCTTGGATTCAGTTGTTTAATAAGGAATGACCAAATTAATTGCTGAACCTCCCCGCCAAAGTCGCCTACCTACTTTTATGACGTTGACGGATATTTTCAACAAAAATTCTATTCTCAGGCGATACTACTTCAAAACCCTGATCGTAATTGGAATTGTCTGGACCTGCTTCGACTATTCCAGGTTTCTTACCCTTACCCTGACAGAAAAAACCGAGCAATATCCTTTTGCTCAATCTGAACAAGGGATATTCATACTTCGGTTTATCCTGGGCCTGATTGTCTACTCAGCGATGGCCTATATGTTGATATTCCCGTTAAAGGATAAACTGAGAAAATATCCTCTTTGGCTTAACTTCTTACTAAAAACCTTAATACTTTGTATCGCGACTGCTTTATATGCAGTCTTTGCTTTCTATGTGATATATATTTTTGTTTACGGTAAAAACCCGGTTAGTGCTTCCCGTTCGTTTTATTACTATGTATTTCAAACTACCTGGCTATTGAATTATGTGGAAGCAAGACTGCTTCTATATGTAATCACGCTTTTGATCCTTGAAATCAATGAAAAATATTCTCCCGGTGTATTTACAGATATTTTTCTTGGAAAATATTTGACGCCGAAAGAAGAAAAAAGAATAATACTTTTTATTGATCTAAAGAATTCGACACCAATTGCAGAGAAGCTGGGACATAAAAAATATTTCTATTTCATCCGCGACTTTATCCATCATATTTCCCTGGCGTTATTAGAATATGATGGACTCATTTATCAATATGTGGGAGATGAAATTGTTGTTTCGTGGTTATCCACGAAAAACAATAAAAATAAATGTATCCAATCTGTCATTAGAGCGCGGCGGATCATACAAAAAGAAAGTGATTATTACAGGAGGGAGTATGGCATGGTGCCGGAATACCGGGTAGGGGTACACCTGGGTTTCGTGACGGTGGGCGAGATCGGCATTGTCAAAAAGGATCTTACGATGAGTGGGGACGCCATGAATACCACCGCCAGGATAAGAACGATGACTGGGGAACTTAACCAGAAATTTGTAGGATCTGCAGAATTTGTAAAAAGCGTAGGCCTTGAAGACTGGCAAATTGAAAGTCTCGGTGTCATTGACCTGAAAGGAAAAGAATTACCACTCGAACTATTTGCAATAAAGATCTGACAGCAACTACAAAAGTTGAATAGGAAATGTTAGTTGCGGCGGTATGATCACTTCAACACTCCCAGCTCTTTCCCCACTTTGGTAAATCCGGCAATGGCCTTATCCAGGTGCTCTTGCTCATGCGCTGCACTAAGTTGTACCCGTATTCTTGCCTGGCCCTTAGCCACCACCGGGAAAGAAGAACCCGATCACATAAATTCCTTCCTCCAATAATTTGGCGGCAAAATCTTGCGCCAGCACTGCATCATACAAGCATGATCGGAACGATGGGATGATCGCCCGGTTTGATATCAAAGCCCGCTTCGGTCATTTCAGTACGGAAGTATTTCGTATTGTACTCGAGCTTATCTCTCAATTCCGTCGTTTCGGTCAGCATATCCAATACAGCAATAGAGGCACCGACAATGGAAGGAGCAACTGTATTACTAAAAAGATAGGGTCTTGATTTTTGTCGCAGCATCTCAATCACTTCTTTTCTTCCCGAAGTAAACCCACCTGAAGCACCTCCCAATGCTTTACCTAAGGTTCCTGTAATGATATCAATCCTTCCCATCACACCACGGTATTCATGAGTACCTCTTCCTGTTTTTCCGAGAAAGCCGGAAGAGTGACATTCATCGATCATCACGATAGCATCATATTGGTCGGCCAAATCACATATCTTATCTAATTGTGCGATCGTTCCGTCCATACTGAATGATCCATCCGTTACAATAATACGGCTGCGCAGTTGGGCCGATTCTTTCAGTTTTGCTTCCAGGTCTTCCATATTGTTATGTTCATACCGGAAGCGTTGTGCCTTGCATAATCGAACGCCATCAATAATAGATGCATGGTTGAGGGCATCGGAAATGATGGCATCCTGTTCATTGAACAAGGGTTCAAATACTCCACCATTGGCATCAAATGCTGCCGCATACAAAATAGTGTCTTCAGTTTCCAGGAATGCAGAAATCTTTTCCTCGAGTTCTTTATGAATATCCTGTGTGCCGCATATAAAACGGACACTGCTCATACCATAGCCCCTTTCTTCAATTGCCTGGTGTGCCGCTTCGATTACACGGGGATGTGATGATAGCCCGAGATAATTATTAGCGCAAAAATTCAACACTGTTTTTCCCCCAACGGTTATTTCAGCTCCCTGCTGGCTGGCGATGATCCGCTCCTTCTTATAGAGTCCGGCAGTTTGTATTTCCTTCACCTCTTTGGCAATCCGCTGTACCAGGTTTTCATTCATATCGCATTATTTTTACGGCAAATATAGGAACCCAGCTTGCCCCGCCAAAGTGGGAAGGTGTAGTAGGTTTCAATGGGTAAAAGGCAGTTTCTCACTACAAACCGCGAATTCGGCATTTTATCGGGCTAAAAGAACCTCTTGTCAATATGTGCTTGGCACCAGGCAAAAGAATCTTTAAGTTAGCTGTAACATTTGGTGAATTATTTTCGTCCAACCCCAAAATCACTACCATGCAGAAAAAAAACTGGATTAGCGTTGGTCTTATCGCTATTGTGCTGATAGCCAGTCTGTTGATACTGAACGCCTCCACGCCCAAAAGCAAGAAATCAACACCGACCTGTTGTAAAAAAGTATCAAAAGAGTGCCCCAGCGGTATAAAAAACGGATCACAGGGAGAAACGACCCTGGAGAATCTTTCCAACCAATTTATAGCCCTCCCCGTTTTCCTATATTGATTTCCAGTGGGTTAATCCTGTAAAAATCTTTTTGGACCTGTAACATACTGCACGGTTTAACCGTATCACTTGTCAAAGCAGGACTCCTTAATTTATCTTTACCTGCTATCGCGGCTGTTTATGACTGAACGTGAATACAACAACTGTGTAACCGAACATGCAGATAATGTATACCGGTTCATCCTGAAAAATCTTCGTCACGAGGAGGATGCAAAGGATGTGGTACAGACTGCATTTGAAAAAATGTGGCGCAACCGGGAAGAAGTGGATGCACAAAAATGCAAATCCTACCTTTTTACGGTTGCTTATCACCAGATGATCGATCATATCCGGAAAGTCAAACGGATACAGCTTCGGGAAGAGTTTAGCGCAGACGCAAAAGTGCAGAACCAGCCGGCTAACAATTTAAAGAAAGTACTGGAGGACGCACTGAGCCGATTGAGCGAGACGCAACGATCGCTGGTGTTGTTGAAAGATTATGAAGGATATAGTTACGAGGAAATAGGACAGATCATGAACCTGAATGCCAGCCAGGTAAAAGTATATCTTCACCGGGCAAGGGTACAGCTAAAAGAGTGGCTGGTTAAAATGGAAAACGTTATATAATAATGAACATTACCCGCTATAATTACGAAGAGTACTTTATCCTGTATATGGATAATGAACTTGACAGCAACGACCGCCGCCAGGTGGAGGCATTTGTTCAGAAAAACCCTGATTTAAAAGAAGAATTAGATCTGCACCTGCAATACAAGCTTGTTCCTGATACTACTATTATATTTGATGGTAAAGAAGAACTGATGAAAGTGAATGGTGAAACTCCTGTTTCGCTGACCAATTATAAAGAATGGCTGCTGCTTTACCTGGATAATGAACTAACGACTGCACAAAAAACAACTATCGAAGAATTTATCTCTTCCCATCCATTCGTTAAAGAAGAACTGGCGTTATTGCAACGTGCCAGGCTGCAACCAGAGAAAATAATTTTTTCGGGTAAAGCTTCCTTATATAGAAGAGAGGAAAAAGTAAAGCGATTACCGGTTCGCTGGTGGAGAGTTGCTGCCGCTGCGGTATTGTTATTGGGACTCGGTATTACCACTGCTGTGGTGATGAATAACAGATCTGACAATGAGACTGGTAAAATTGTAAAAAGAACTCCCGGAGAAAAATTACCTCCTGTTATTTCTCCTGTAGTAAACAATAAGAAAGATTCTACCGTATCAGTAGATAATATCAACCAATCATATACTCCTGATCCTAGTCAAACCGCTACCGCAAGGGTACCTCTTCAGGAAAAGAATAATGTAGTGGCGAAGCAGCTACCTGTTACTATTCCCTTAATGCAGGAGAAAAAAGCAGAGACACTGGTGACGACCAGGCATCCACCATCCAATGATCTTCCACAGCCTGTACATAACCGAAATATCGGCAAAGTTGATGTGTCGAATCCTATTGCTGCTATTCAAAAAGAAATAATCCCACAACAGGATCCATTAACAAATTCAGTTGTAACAACCAAAGACCCTCCATCGTCTGAATCAATAAGAACAGCATCGCAGGTTGATACAGACATGGACCAGTCCAGCAAGAAAAGCAAACTACGTGGCTTCTTCCGGAAAGTAGCGCGGACCTTTGAAAAAAGAACTGATATTGACCCTACCGATGATGATAATAAATTACTGGTAGCCGGGCTGTCCTTCAAACTGAAATAATACCTGTCTGCAGCCAGGTCTGACAACACAGGATGTTCAGCTAAAAAAAGACAAAAAAATTATTTACTCGTAAAAAGATGAGAATGAAAAATACGTTTACCCTATGTATAGCACTATGCACCCTGATCACCGGATTTGCCCAGGCTGATACCACCGCCAGGCAGAACGCTCCCAATGATACCCTCCGTATCGGCAACATGATCATTATCCGGAAAGCAGGTACGAATAACAGGGAAGTAATAAAAGAAAAAGAGTACAAAATGAGAAACCGTAGCAGCAACAAGCCTTCCAATATTACAACCAATTGGATGATACTTGATCTCGGTTTTTCAAATGTCAACGACAATACCAATTACAGCAGTGCTGCCGCCCAGGCTTATGCACCGGGTAGCAACAAAGCCTGGTTTGAGCTGAAAGATGGTAAATCAAGGAATGTAAATATTTGGTTCTTTATGCAAAGGCTGAATATCATAAAACATGTGGTGAACCTGAAATATGGACTTGGAATTGAGCTAAATAATTACCGCTACGAACAACCCATTCGTTACCAGAGTACCACGCTGCCGGTTGTGGATCCGCCACGTGTATTAATGGATCTGACCAACGGCCGTAGCTATGAAAAAAATAAGTTGGCTACCGATTACCTGACCGTACCTATCATGCTGAATTTTAATTTTACCCCTAACCGTAAAAAAGGATTTGGTATCAGTGGCGGTGTCAGCGGCGGCTATCTTTATAGTGCCCGTAACAAAACTATCACATCAGACGAAGGAAAAAAGAAAGCAAAAGATGATTTTGAACTCGAAAAATGGAAACTCTCTTATATAGCCGAACTCGCCCTGGGACCGGTTCGCTTCTACGGTTCTTATGCCGTTAAAAAAATGCACGAGAGAGGATTAGATATGACGCCGTATACTTTTGGTTTCAGGTTTAGTAACTGGTAATAATAAGTTATGCTTTAGTACAAGGCCGGTCTCCTTTCCAGGGAGACCGGCTTTTGTACACCTGGACCTCCTCCCCACTAATAATCGGGTTCCGGGGATTTTGCAAGTACGTATTCACCGGGGCATGACTTTCTACTCGTTGATCCCGCTAAACTCGTCGGAAAATAAAATAAGATGGATTGATTTCTTTCTAAACTAAACTCTATGGAGCATCCTACAGGTTTGATTCTTATTATTGCAAATAATATTTTCTAAACGTCAAGTTAAAATCTGGGAGAGAACACCAAGCTTATCCACCAACAAAATAAAAAGCAGCAGTTTGCGTTTGACAATCAGACGGTCATTGATCTCAAAGTTTCCTGAATGAAGAATTTGTTTATCCTTACCTGCGTTTTTTTCGGAAGTAGCTTACTGGCTTCTGACGTTAAACCGTCTAAAAGAACGAAGATCAACAAGCGTTTTAGCTGGGCAGGTGGCCCGATAGGTACTACTTCCATCATTATCGACAAGTCAGATTACGAACTAAGTGTATTTGACGCGAAAGGCTGGTATGCTACCTACCCTGTTGTATTTGGGAATAACAGCCTGGGTGATAAAAAAATGCAGGGAGATAAAAATACCCCGGAAGGAACCTTTCGCATTACGGCTAAAAGAGTACATGATAAGTGGTGCCGCTTTCTTACATTGGATTATCCTAATGCCGAGAGCGTTGAAAAATTTAACCGGCGGAAAGAAAGGGGAGAAATACCTGCGGATGCCAGTATTGGTGGTGGTATCGGCATACACGGCACCTGGCCCCGCGAAGGGTTTGTCATAGACCGTTACAAAAACTGGACCCTGGGCTGTATTTCTATGAAGAATGAGGATGTAACAGAAATATATGGATTTACCGGGGCCGGTACAAGAGTTGCTATCAGAAAATAATTCTATTGCCGCATCCGGCAGAAACTTAAAAATGAAAAACCAATTAAAGCAGCTACCTGGCTGCTTTTTTTTTACCTCCATTATTCACCATCATGAGCGGCACACATTGAAAAAAGTAAAGCTTACAGTTTCCCGTTCTTTATTTCATCAACTACCCCTGGGTCAAGGAGAGTGGAAGTGTCACCAAGATTAGACGTCTCTCCTTCAGCGATCTTCCTGAGAATACGCCGCATAATTTTTCCACTTCTTGTTTTGGGCAAACCACTTACAAACTGGATCTTGTCCGGTTTGGCAATAGCCCCAATAATCCTGGTTACCGTTTGTAAAATGTCTTTCCTTTTCAGATCATCATCCAATGTGTCAGACGCCCTGGAGGCGTCAGACACCACGTACGCATAAATACCCTGACCTTTTATATCGTGCGGGTAACCCACCACAGCACTTTCCACTACACCCGCATGCATATTGATTGCATTTTCCACTTCAGCCGTACCAATCCGATGACCACTTACATTCAAAACATCATCCACTCGCCCGGTGATGCGGTAAAAACCATTTTTATCTTTTAGCGCCCCATCACCCGTGAAGTATAAATTATCATAGGTGGCGAAATAATTAGTGCGGCAACGTTCATGATCACCATAAGTAGTTCTTAATATCCCCGGCCACGGCGCTTTGATACAAAGATTTCCTTTCAGCATTCCCTGTTCATCCATTTCGGTCACCTCCTTTCCGTTTTCATCTACCAACAAAGGCTGCACGCCAGGTAATGGTAATGTTGCCCAACTCGGTTTAGATGGTGTTACTCCTGCAAGGTTGGAAATAAGGGCTGCACCGGTTTCAGTTTGCCACCACGTATCCACTACCGGGCATTTTTTCTTTCCTACCTGTTCATCATACCAATGCCATGCTTCTTCATTGATCGGCTCTCCAACCGTGCCTAATGTTTTTAATGTAGACAGATCTTTATCTTTCAAAGGGTCCAACCCAAAACCCATTAAACTCCTAATGGCGGTAGGCGCTGTATAAATAATATTTACTTTATGCTTATCAACAATATCCCAAAAACGACCTGCATCCGGCCAGGTAGGAATCCCTTCAAACATCAGCGAAGTGGCGCCGGCACTTAACGGACCATATACAATATAACTATGACCGGTTATCCATCCTATATCGGCTGTGCAAAAATGAATATCGCCGGGGTTGTACTGGAATACGTTAATAAAGGTATAAGTCGTCCAGATCATATAACCGGCGCAACTATGCACAACACCTTTGGGTTTTCCTGTGCTGCCAGATGTATATAAAATAAATAAGGGGTCCTCCGCATCCATTTCTTCTGCGGGAAATGATACCACCCCGTCTTTTTCGATCTGTGTTTCGGCATGTTCCATTTCGTCTTCCCACCAAACATCCCTGCCTTTTATCATAGAAACAGGTGTTCTTGTCCGGGTATAAACAATCACCCGTTTGACCACTTTATTCCCAATCAAAGCATCATCGATCACACTCTTTAGTGGAATATCTTTTCCTCCCCGATAGGCACCGTCACAGGTAACAATATATTCAGCTTTTGCATCATCCAGCCTGTCGGCAATACTTTGTGCAGAGAAGCCACCAAAGATCACACTATGTATCGCCCCAATCCGGGCACAACCTAATACAGCATAAGCCAGTTCCGGCACCATACCCATATAGATACAAACCCTGTCACCTTTTTTTACTCCATTATTTCTTAACACCTGCGCAAATTGGCAAACCCTTTTATGAAGCCGGCTATACGTCACTATTCTGGTTCTTTCATCAGGATTGTTTGGCTCCCAGATGATCGCTGGTTTATCTCCCAATAATTTAAGGTGACGGTCAATACAGTTTTCTGTAATGTTAAGCGTAGCGCCCTTGAACCATTCTATCCGGGGTTCTCTGAAATTCCATTCGAGGACCTTGTCCCATTTTCTTCGCCAGTAAAAATGCGTCGCCACAGCCGCCCAGAAAGATTCCGGATCCTCCACACTCTGCTGATAGGCTTTATGATATTGCTCTATTGATGTTATCTGGAAGGGAGGGGCCATGATAATTATTGCTTTTTATTCCTGGATAAAATTACATAAATAAAATGCTTTACCGCACAGAGCATATCAGATTAAGAAGATCGCTTCTCCATCACAGTTTGGGTGCTTCTTTCTCTTTCTTCACTATATGAAATGTCTATTGATAATTTTTTTTGCTTATCACTCAATTTCATATCTTAACCATATGAACGAAACAAAAACCTCTGGCGGAGCTATCCGTAAAGTGATTGCCGCTTCCTCTGTGGGCACCATGATCGAATGGTATGACTTTTACATCTTTGGAATGCTGTCCACTACCATTTCTTCCCAATTCTTTCCAAAAGAAAACCCTACAGCTGCCCTGCTTAGCACATTGGCCATTTTTGCAGCAGGTTTCATTGTACGTCCGTTTGGAGCATTGGTATTTGGACGGTTGGGTGATATTATCGGTCGTAAATACACGTTCCTGCTTACCCTGATATTAATGGGGGGTTCAACTTTTCTTATTGGCTGCGTGCCCAGTTATGAAACCATTGGCATTGCCGCACCCATATTGGTACTAATGTTAAGGCTATTACAGGGTCTTGCCCTGGGAGGAGAATATGGCGGCGCGGCTACTTATGTTGCCGAACATGCCCCCATTGGTAAAAGGGGTTACTATACCAGTTGGATACAAACAACAGCAACACTGGGTTTATTTATTGCCCTCGGTGTTATTCTCCTTGTAAAATCCAACATGTCTGATGCATCTTTCAACGGTGAATGGGGTGGATGGCGTTATCCGTTCTGGATCTCTATTTTACTTGTTGGAGTATCTATTTATATTCGGTTGAAGATGAAAGAATCGCCGATGTTCTCTAAACTAAAAGCAGAAGGTAAAACATCCGTGAACCCATTAAAAGAAAGCTTTCGTAAAAAAGCCAATTTCAAAATGGTGCTGCTGGCATTATTTGGTGCAGTGATGGGGCAGGGAGTAGTTTGGTACACGGGGCAATTTTATGCACAAAATTTTTTGGAAACTAAATGCTTTATCGATTTTGAACAGAGCCGGACTATTCTACTATGGGCCATTGCTTTTGCCACTCCTTTTTTTATTTTTTGGGGCTGGTTGAGCGATAAAATAGGGAGGAAATGGATCATGATGGCGGGAATGGCATTGGCGATACTAACTTACCGTCCTATATTTTCAACCTTCTTAAAGGATTCCAATCCCCAACAGTGGGCAGGAATGAACGAAGGAAGAACCAGGCCACAGCCTGATACGCTTGATAAAATATCGGTAACTGCTGGTGATACAGTCAGGACTACATCTTTCACCATTAACTCAGCCACTAATGGCTCCTATTCGGCGACGATGACAGAAAAAATTGGGGCTGAATCAAAAATTGAATACAGGAATATCCGGCTTGGCACCGCTGTTTATTGGAAATTTATCGGTCTGGTGTTCATACTGATATTATATGTTACGATGGTCTACGGCCCCATCGCTGCCTTTTTAGTAGAACTATTCCCGACCAAGATCCGTTACACGTCTATGAGTCTGCCGTATCATATCGGCAATGGTGTATTTGGCGGACTCGTTCCTTTTATCGGCTTGTTATTAACCACCACGTATCAATCAGATCCATTGGTAGGTCTTTGGTACCCGATACTTGTAGCATTTCTATGTTTGATCATCGGAACCCTGTATTTAACGAATAAAATTGACAGGAATATAAGAGATTAGACCTGGAGTTTTAAGGAATAAAAAAGTAAAAGAGATTCAACAGAAGTAGCGTCTAACAATTACTATACAACTTAATTATTCAATATGAATGCATTTAAAAAATATTTTGGGCTAATTTTTCTATTACTGGCCCCCCTAGTAATTTATGAATTGATCGCCGGGGCCATTGCCAATATCGACACGGCCGGAAAAAAAGATATCAATAACCCGGTCATCTGGGTGATCATCATTGCCATTTTCACTCCTATTGCGATCGGCCTGGTCATTTTTGGCTGGTATGCCTTCCGCGGAGAATTTGATGAACTTCCTACCAAATCAAAAGAGTTGTAAGGTCAACTACATTTTTTTAAACTTTTTGTTTTTACTGTGGTTTTACCATCTGTAATTTTATAGTAAGACAATGGCTATCATTCTTGATAAAAAACAAACATATGAATTGCCCGAATTGTGAAGCAACATTGATGATGACAGAACGCCAGGGGGTTGAAATCGACTATTGCCCAAAATGCCGTGGCGTATGGCTGGATAAAGGCGAACTCGATAAGATCATCGAAAAAAGTGCGGCGGCTGACTCATCGCAACAACTTAAACAAAACGACAACAAGAATCGTAACCAGGATGATGATGATGATGACGATGACGACGATAACCGCGGATTGCTCAACAGGAACCAGCAAAATAATCCAAATCGCAGCAGGGGTGGCTTTCTAAGCAACCTGTTCGATTTTGACTAATACTTTCTGAGTCAAAATGTAAGGTAGCCGGCCAGTAGGATGCCGTTGTTGCGCTGCATGATAGTAGCATTATTGACTCTTTTTCCCTGCTGTAAAGTCTGATTAATGTACCCCGCTTCCAGCGAGAATGTATTACTGAATTTATAGCCCGCTAATAAAAACAGCCGGTTCTGGTCGAAAATATTCACTCCAACTTTTTTGCCAGCGCCGATAAAGATCTCATCGGCTGCTACCAGGTAAGGTTGTTTCTCAAGCCTGTCCGACAATGCATACGCGGCCCGGAGCTGGTAACGAAAACGGTGAACAAAAGACCAACTTCCTACTTCTCTTCTTCCTCCGGTAGTAATAACTTGTCCTAGCCATCTTTGTTCTGTTCTGAAACGATGAGTCATGGTAATCCTTCCGGCAGGCTGGCGTAACACTAATTGCTGATAGAAGCGATGCTCTGGAAAAGTTCCCATGGCTGCGATGGGAAAGTCGCCATAAGCGAACGTTTCTGACCACGCATACCCGGCTTGCAATGCCACTGCATCATTGAGCTTGCGATTTAGTCCAATCCGGACAAGGCTTTGCTGCCAGTACTTCAAACCGTCCGTTCTCCGCCACTGATATTCGCCATGCAATGCCCATTTTTTATTCAGATGGATGGTCGTGACCTGTTGTAGCCAGTTGATATTATTGAAATCACTGTACCGGTCGTTTTGAGCACTTGCACAAACAACATACAAAATAGATATAACAGTAAAATATTTTTTCATTGTCAATTCAGAAAAGAACCGCCCCGCACTTTGATTAATTCAGCTGGCGGGACGGCCTTTTTAAAAATTTGATTACTTATTAGATGGCTTTATTGACTAACTTCTGCGGTAAGAATTTATCATCAACGTGTCATCATAAAATTCGACCTCTCCGGATTCCACATTGTACATGGCTCCGCAAATTCCAACTTCCCCTTTTTCAATCATTTCATGTAAAATATGGCTCCGATACCGGACTGCCTCCACTGTTCTTCGAACATTAATACCCGCAACATTTTCGACAAACTGGCTATTTGCAGAGGTGCGATCTTTTTTAGTAGCAGTTTCATCATCTACTGCCGGACGCAACTTGGAAAGAAGAGCAGTAAGGTTTCCCATCTCTACATGGTCACAGGCTCCTTTTACTGCTCCACACTTACTGTGTCCCAATACAACTATTAACTTTGAACCGGCAACTTTACAGGCAAATTCCATACTACCAAGAATGTCCTCATTGACAATATTTCCTGCAATACGTATACTAAAGATATCGCCCAGGCCCTGGTCAAAAACTAATTCGGCAGATGTCCGGCTATCTATACAACTCAGTACGACAGCAAAAGGCCATTGTCCGTCACGGGTTTCATTTACCTGCTGTAACAAGTTGCGGTTAAACTTCAAATTACCTACAAATCGTTGGTTACCCTCAACCAGGTATTGAAGTGCCACAGCAGGTGTTACTGAAGATTGCGATTCTTTGTTGTGTGTTCTCATGATTATTCTTTTACTATTTATTAATGGTGCTCCTTTAACTGGTTTGCCTGCAATTACAGAATCGAATTACGGAATAGTATCCTTTACAGTTCGTATATTGTCGGTGTTGGCTAGGTAAAATATTTCTACTCATAAAAACCGTTTAATTAAATTCAAAATAACAAACGTTTTCCTTCATGGATTGCTGGAGTTGAAAAAGAGACAATGATAATTGCAGAATTAAGTTTGTTTTTTGGGAGGCGGCTCCGGCAATGAACTGTATAACGAGGAATTAAAATCTATTTTAAGTAAAACAGTATAAGTGGACATTACAGATCTACCCTGTTCTACCAGGTAATTGGCAAAAATTTTATCTTTTAGTGTTTCATTTTTCTTATCATTTGTTTGTGTCTCCTCCTCCAATAATACAATTGAATACTCCGGATGAGTCATCCAGGAGATAACAGATTGACCCGCCAGGCCAACTACAACAAGAATAAAGAATAGGTAAAACTTATTTTTCACTGTATGCAAATAAAAGAGGTAAAATTAACACTAGTTGTAATGAATTGTCATTTTCTAAAAAAAATTTCCCCGGAATAAAAAATTGCTTTGAATCAGTTCGATACGAATCAAGCCGATTAAGTTCTATTTTTGATTTTTAAAAAAGAGTATATGAAATCATACGAGCTTCTGCTAAATAACAATAAAGAATGGGCATCCAAAAAAATTAATGATGAGCCCGGTTTTTTTGATGAATTGTCTCATATTCAAACACCTGAATTTCTCTGGATTGGATGCAGCGACAGCCGGGTACCTGCCAACGAGATTACCGGAACCCAACCTGGTGAAATTTTTGTTCATCGCAATGTGGCCAACCTCGTTATCAATACAGATGTGAATGTACTGAGTGTGCTGGATTATGCTGTCAACCATTTAAAAATAAAACATGTCATCGTCTGTGGTCATTATGGTTGCGGTGGTATCAAAGCTGCTATAACTAATTTCGATTTCAACCTTATTTTAAACATGTGGTTGAGGAATATCAAGGATATTTATCGAATACACCGGACTGAATTAGACGGGATTGCTGATGAAGAATCCAGAAATAACCGGCTGGTGGAATTAAATGTTCAGGAACAAGTTATGAACCTGGCTAAAACCTCCATCATTCAGCAGGCATGGAAATATGATATAAGACCTGACCTTCACGGTTGGGTTTATGGATTACATAACGGCCTTATCAATCCCGTCTTTGAAATGAAAGCTGGAACACATATTGATCCGTTGTATGAATTTACCAAATTGTAATTTTTAGCTGATCAAATAATTTTGAAGTAGAAAAATTGCAGCGCCTGACAAGTACCCGATCAATGCCAGCCAGCCTATCTTTTTCATATACCAGAAGAAACTTATCTTTTCAATACCCATGGCAGCAACTCCTGCAGCTGAACCTATGATCAGACAACTGCCCCCGGTTCCTGTACAATAAGCAAGGAATTCCCAAAAGTAATGGTCTGTCGGAAATGTTTCCATACTATACATACCCTGTGCTGCGGCAACTAATGGAACATTGTCAACTATGGCAGAAAAGAACCCTATTAATATAGTAATGATCTTAATATCGCCAACCGTATTGTCCATAAAAGTTGCCGCATCAGTGAGTACCCCTGTTACTTCCAATGCAGCTATGCTTAATAAAATACCCAGGAAAAATAACACACTGGGAGTGTCAATTTTCCGGAGTGCATGATTAACTGACAACACACCTTTTTCCGCTTCATCTTTGCCGCTGTGTATGATCTCCGTTATGATCCACAGTACACTTAAACCAAATAGTATTCCCATAAACGGAGGCAGGTGTGTAATTGTTTTGAAAACAGGAACAAAAAGAAGCACGGCAATCCCAAAAAAGAAAACAATATTTCTTTCAAATCGCGAACTGGTCAGGTTTACATCTGTTTCCTTAATGACTGGTTGCTCCAGTTTTCCTTTCATTTGCCTGGCAATAAAATAAGTAGGAACAATCAAGCAAACCAAACTTGGTAAAAACACCTTTACAATGATATTCCAGGTGGTAACCTGCTCACCGATCCATAACATAGTTGTTGTTACATCACCTATCGGGCTCCAGGCACCGCCTGCATTAGCTGCAATTACAATCAAACCGGCAAAAAGCCATCTCTCTTTTTTGTCTCCAATTAATTTGCGAAGCAACGAAACCATTACAATGGTAGTGGTAAGGTTATCGAGCGCAGCAGACAAGAAAAATGTAATAAATGCGATGCTCCAGACTAATTTTTTCTTATTGCTTGTTTGAATTTTGTCAATGATTATCTGAAAGCCATCATGTGCGTCAATCAACTCCACGATTGTCATCGCCCCTAAAAGAAAAAATAATATTCCTGCCACTCCACCCAGGTGGCCTGACAGGTGATCATTAACATGATGTGAATCTGTAGTGAATAATGCATACACCGTCCAGCATAAAACACCAGTTAACATGGCAGATGCTGCTTTGTTTAGCTTGATAGTATGCTCCAGGGTAATGGCAGCATAGCCCAAAATAAAAAATATGCAGATCAATACTATCATAAATCGTTAATTGAAATTTATTATTAAATAGTTCCTGGATATACTGCCAGCCTTTACTTGGCAGAGGCACGCTATTATTTTCTATACCTTTCTCCCAGCCAACCCACACATTCACCAAAGGATTTAAAAATATTATCTTTAGAAACCAGGTCTGGAATAACCCTGATCCTTTCCATTCTGTCTCGTGGATTTGTCTGTAACCCCGTTAATAAAACATGAATTCCTCTTTGCTCCAAAGACAATATAGCATCTTCCAATGCATATAAACCTGTCTGATCTATAAAAGGCACTTTCTCCATCCGGATGATCACATATTTTACGTTTTTCAGTTGGGCTACCCGGTCTGAAAACCCGGAAGCAAAGCCAAAAAAGAGCGGCCCGTCCAGGTGTTTTACTACAATTGTTTTTTGAATCTCAGCAGGTATCAGTTCATCATTCCAACCATCTTCCGGTTTCATATCCGCCCAATCGGTTACCTTGGTTCTTTCCTCCGCTATGTCGCTCATTTTTTTCATGAACAGAAAAGCGGCCATCACCATTCCGACACCAACAGCTATTAACAAGTCAAGGAAAACTGTAACCAATAATACGATTATCATAATAGCAGCGTCGGGTCTTGGAACTTTACTGATATGTTTTAACCCTTTATAATCAAGGATACCGATACCTACGGTTATTAAAATACCTGCCAAAACTGGTTTGGGGATCAAAGCTGCGTACTTTCCTGCACCCAATAATACTATCAATAAAACAAGCGCATGAAGTACTCCTGAGATCCTGTTTCTGCCCCCGGAACGGATATTCACTAATGTCCGCATAGTGGCGCCTGCACCCGGTAAGCCACCAAATAATCCTGCAACTGAATTACCAATTCCCTGGCCTATTAATTCTTTGTTGCTCTTATGTTTTGTTTTGGTCACATTATCCGCAATTACAGAAGTCAGCAGTGAGTCTATTGCACCAAGGGCAGCGAGTGTCACTGCTGCTTCTAAAATCACAACATATAGTTCCGATTTTATCGTCAGAATCCCTGCCAGGTGGATAGGCGGAAACCCCTGAGGAATATCGCCAATAATTGGAACAGGCTTATTGAGAATAACCGACAAACCGGTTACTGCCAGTAAGGCCACTAATGTACTGGGAACTGTTTTGGTGATTTTTGGAAACAAATAAATAATTAAAATGGTTAGTGTTGCATAAAATACCGCCCACACATTTATGTTCTGAAGTGCCGGGGCTATCTGCTCTACCACATCAATAGTTGTTTTTGGAGAAGCCTGTCCAATGGCCGGAAATAATTGTAACAAAATAATGATTACTCCGATGCCACTCATAAAACCTGAAACAACGGGATAAGGAATAAACTTTATTAGCGAACCTATCTTCAAAATTCCCATCAGTATTTGAAAAAGACCTGCCAGCACAAAACTGGCGATAATGGCTCCTAAAACCGATTCTATACTACCATCTGTAGATTTGCTCAAGAATAACGCGATCGTTGCTGCTGAAACAACGGTCATTGGACCAGTGGGCCCGCTGATCTGCGAAGGTGTGCCACCAAAAACGGCAGCAAAAAAGCCGAGAAATATGGCCCCATACAATCCAGCTGCTGCGCCCATTCCAGATTGCACTCCAAATGCAAGCGCTAAGGGCAGCGCAACAATTCCGGCAGTCAAGCCTCCAAAAAAATCCCCCTTGGTGAATTTTAAATTTTTCATAAAAAATAATTATACGAATAAAAAAAGGAACACATTGCTACAACAAATAAAATCAGAAAAATGCTAGTGAGCACAGGGAGGTTGAAACAGGTCATGCATGTTGTTATGACCGAATGCAAAGAATTCTGTACTATTTCATGTTTTGGTTAAAGAATCATGGCTCCCAACCTGCAAACCCGTAAATTGCTCATTACTTTTCGGGTTTACAAATAGGCTAATAGCTAGTCACCGGGACATCTTTAGTCCGGTTGTGCTCTGCGATATTTGTTGTAAAAAAATACTGGAATGCGGACTATGCCTGGTTAGGCGGAGGAACAAGCAATTCGCCGTGAAAAGCTATATACGTGCCTGCATCTTTGCCGCAATGATATTGCAGCGTACTGGAAAAGAAATGATTTGATTTGGGATGGTCATGGAGGTATTCTTCAGAAAAAGATATACTGCCTGGAGCTTTCTCCTCTGTACTATTTCCAAATGGATTGGTCGCTCCTTCATCATTCTCGTCAACAGGTGATTCTGCCTTAGCCATCTTATCCAGTTGGACTAGCTGCTGCTGGGCCGCATAGACAAAAGGAAGACTTACTGTAAGCCATAACAAAGCAAGTATCAACACAATGGCTGACGCTATTTGCACATTAGTGTATGGTTTTGTTTTCTTCATGCTGAAAAGAGCTGCAAGATAATGATTTGCATTTTTCCGACCAACTCATTCATGCATACATATTGTCCAATCACGAGAAGCAAACGCCTGTTTGTTTTTATAACTTTTAAAAAGGTACTTTTGAAATTCAAGCCTCCTGGAATATGAAACAATTATGAAAAGGTAATAAACAGAGAGCCCCAGAACAAATCATCTTAAATTATATTCCTTATGAGAATAATATTTTTTTTATTCGCAGTATGGTTAGTGGCCTGCCAAAATAAAACCAACGACAACTCCGTAACCACCGATGCAACAGAGATAGTAGCAGCGAAAGATTTTTTTTCGTTTGCAAAAGCGGATTCTGTCAACCCGGTCCTGGCTGCTGATTCATTAACCTTTACCTGTCCTATACTTAATAGGGAAATTTACTGGGCAGAAAAAGATGTTTTTAATCCGGCTGCCATTGTAAGAAACGATACTCTTTTTCTTTTGTACCGGGCAGAAGATAAAATTGGCAAATATGCCGGCACTTCGAGGATAGGACTTGCCTGGAGCCTGGACGGACTACATTTCACCAAACACCCAGTCCCGGTTTTTTATCCCGACAACGATGCTTCAAAAATATTCGAATGGGAAGGTGGCTGTGAAGACCCCAGAATTGTACAGGATGAAGATGGTAATTATATTATGACCTATACTGCCTATGATGGTGACAAAGCAAGAATGCTGGTGGCATCATCCGCGGATCTTTATACGTGGACCAAACATGGGCATGTTTTTGCAAAAGCCGATAGCGGTCAATACGTCAACAAATGGACCAAGTCAGGTTCAATCGTTTGCCAATACCGGGAAGGAATACCTGTAGCCACACGGATCAATGGCAAGTATTGGATGTATGGAGGGGATGTAAATATCTGGGCGGCCACTTCAGATGACCTGATCAACTGGTCACCCGTGTTATATAAAGAAGGTGAAAAACCATCGATATCGCTTCGGCGTAATTCACCTGAAATTGCAAGTTTCAGGATCATTTTTGGTCCCCGGGATAAAAAATTTGACAGCGACCTTGTAGAGTCCGGTCCCCCGGCCATGTTAATGGAATCTGGCATATGGTTAATTTATAATAGCAGGAATGATAAAGCCATTGGTGACACCAGCCTGTCTGATGGAACCTATACAGCAGGCTGGGTGGTATTGGACAAAACTGATCCCACGAAAGTCATAGAACGATCCGCTAAGTATTTTATCAAACCGGACAAACCTTACGAAATAACAGGACAGGTAAACCAGGTTTGCTTTTTGGAAGGTCTAGCAAAATATAAGGGCAAATGGTTCCTGTATTATGGCACGGCCGATTCAAAGATCGCCGTAGCGGTAAAATAAAGGGAACGTACCTTTGCACCATGTCCATCGAAGTAAAGAATCTTCTAAAGGAATACGGCGAACAAAAAGCTGTCAATGATATTTCTTTTACTGTAAATAAAGGAGAGATCGTTGGTTTTCTCGGGCCGAATGGGGCAGGCAAGTCCACAACGATGAAGATCATTACCGGTTATTTACAACAAACAAGCGGCGAAGCATTTATATGCGGAATCAATGTAGCGGAACAACCCCTGGAAATAAAAAAGAAGATCGGGTACCTGCCGGAACTTAATGCGCTTTATTATGATATGTATGTAAGGGAATATTTAGAATTTATCTCCGAAGTGCATAGCATGGAAAAGCCCGGTCTAAAAATTGAAAATGTCATTGACCTCACAGGATTGAGATCAGAAAGCAAAAAGAAGATCGGGCAGCTTTCAAAAGGTTACAAGCAAAGAACCGGGCTGGCTGCTGCATTGATCCATGACCCGGAAGTACTAATATTAGACGAGCCTACTTCTGGCCTGGACCCCAACCAGATTGTGGAAATAAGAGAAGTAATAAGAAAACAGGGAAAGGATAAAACGGTGTTGTTCTCCTCGCACATCCTGCAGGAAGTAGAAGCAATTTGTGACCGCGTAATTATTATCAATAAAGGAGAATTAGTGGCGGATGATAAACTGAGTGAACTGCAAAGGAGAAATAAAGACCATCATGTAGTGGTCGTTCAATTCAAAGAGCCAGTCACCAGGGAGATACTGGAAAGGATCAGTAATGTTTTAAAAGTAGAAGAGCCGCAAACATCCCACTTCAAGTTGCACACAGCCAACCCGGAAGCTGTCAGAAAACAAATAGTAGAGATCGCTTTGCAGCAAAACCTGAATATCGTTTCACTGCAAAGCGAAAGCCAGAGTCTCGAAACTATTTTCAAAACACTGACGAATTAGAATCCTTTTTTATCGTTGGGGTTTGTAGTTTTTCCTTTTTCGAAATCACCTCCGTACACCATCACTAATTTTGATTTATCAAAATGCTTCCGCAAAGCTGCATTGACTGCATCAAGCGATAAAGCATCAATTTTTTCCTGGAATTTTGTATACTCTGTAAGATCTCTTTCTGTCAACATATAAAAATTAAGAATTCCTGCCAGGTTTTCATTGCTGCCGAGTGTGGTCTTGTTCTGTTCGATCCAGCTATTTTTTGATTTACTTAATTCGTCTGCCGTGAATCCACCTTTTATCGCTTTGTCCACCTCCTGCTTCAAGGCAGAATCCAGCCTTCCTTTGTAGATCGGGTTGAAAAACGCATACACTCCCCAGCTACCTGTATTGTATTTGTACTGAACATTAATAAAACTACCGGCACCATAACTCATTCCTTCATTCTCCCTTAACCGTTGTGGTATACGGGATGATAAGAAGGCACCACCACCCAGCAATTCATTCGACATCAATATGGCGGGGTAATCAGGATGCTTGCGGGAAATATTAAGGTTCATTCCTGCCAGCATCATCGCATTGGTCTTATCCGGTGTATTAATGATTTCCGTGGTAGCTTTTGTTTCAAAGAATTTATGTTCGATTTCTTTATAGCTCTCCTTGCTGTTCCATTTTGCAAATGCATTCTGTAAAAAATCGGTTATTTCTTTTTTATCAAGTTGTCCAACAAATGCAGAAACGGAGTTATTGGCCCCGTAAAAATCAGCGTAGTATTTTTTCACATCGTCTATTTTCAGCCTGGCCAGGTCCGCCAGGTCTTCGTCTGCCGCTGATGTGTATAAAGGATGTCCCGGAGGATAATTGCTTGTCAACTTTCCCAATTTTTCAGAAGCCAGCGTTTGAGGGTCGCTTTTCCCTGCCTCAATATTTGCTTTTGTATCTAATATGGCTTTATCAAACTCTGCTGCATCAAATTTTGGATGTCGGAGTAAATCCTCCAGCAAAGCCAAAGCCGCAGGCAGGTTTTGTTTATCTGTACTTACATTGATGGACAAATTTCCGGCCCCGCCACCAAAAGAGATAGTCGTTTTTATTTTATCCAATTCATCAGCAATCTGTTTTTTTGACCGGGTGGTAGTCCCTGTTTTAAGCATAGTAGCCAGTATGTACCCTGCTGTTGATTTATTATACAAGGTTCTTTCATCGCCAAACCGCAGTGTGATCGAAGCAGTGATCTTATCACCCTTGGTTGGTTTTTCCAATAACGCATATCTACCGCCGTTTGCCAATGTGCCGTATTCTGTATTTTTTTTAATATTGTCGATGTTATTTTCAAAATTGGCTTTCTGCGCGGCAACTTCTTTACCCTTATACCCGCTTAATAAAGCTTTTATATCGGGTGTCTCTGCCACCACCGTTCTTTCCGGAGTAATTTTTTCAGGAATAAAAACTCCAAAGGTTCTATTGGAGGGCTTGTAATATTTTTTAGCCACCTTTTGCAAATCCGCCACCGTCAGCTTTTCGATCCTGTCCCTGTACAGGAACCATAGCCGCCAATCGCCAGCTCCGACAAATTCTGTAAGTGCAACCGCAAAATTGGTAGTTTGGGTCATCGCATCTTCCATACCTTTTAGGATCGTATTCTTTGCCCGGGTAAGGTCTTCTTCTGTAAAAGTCATTGCGCCTACAGCATCAATTGAGCTTAATAAAACACGTTGGGCACTGTCAAGACTTTTTTCTTTGGGCACTTCACACTCGAAGTAAGAAAATCCCGGATCATATAAAGTCATCGAGTATCCGTTGATCTTAGAAGCCAGTTTTGTTTCCACCAATTTTTTATACAATATACCGGACGGGTCATTGGTTAACACCTGGATCAGGGCATCATTGGCAGGATAATCTATATCCGCCACAGCAGGGGTATGATAAGCCATACTTATATATTGAATATCCCCTACACGGCGAAGCTCCACATTCCGCTCGCCATCCTGTGGGGGTTCGATGGTATACGTTGGCTGCAAAACTCTCGTAGGCCTGGGTATGGGTCCAAAATATTGCTGTACATACGCGAGTGCTTTCTTTTCATCAAATTTTCCGGCTATCATTAGCACAGCATTATCCGGTTGATAATACTTCTTGTAAAAAACTTTCAGGTTCTCTGCCTTCACCCTTTCAATATCTTCCTTGCTGCCAATGGTGGACTTACCATAGTTGTGCCAGAGGTACATCGCTGAAAGGATCCTTTCATTTAATACTCCGCTGGGGTAGTTCTCCCCTATCTCAAATTCATTACGCACTACGCTGAATTCCTTTTTCAACTCCTCGGGCAGAATTTTAGAATTCACCATTCTGTCTGCTTCCATATCGATTGCCCAACGAAGATTTTCATCGGAGGCCGACAATATCTCATAATAGTTGGTCCTGTCGTACCAGGTAGTGCCATTGGCCTGCGCGCCCTTATCGGCAATTGCTTTTTTTATATCCACAAATTTTTTGCACTGCTTGAACAGCATATGCTCCAGCAGGTGAGCCATTCCACTCTCTCCATAGCCTTCATGCCGGGAGCCAACTTTGTACACGATATTAACGGCAATATTGGTCTGTGAACCATCGGGTATCAGCAATACCCGTAAGCCATTGCTTAATTCATATTCCTTAATCCCCTCTACCGTAGTGATCAATTTGGGGGCTTTTTGCGCCTGTATGCTGTTTGTATTTAGCAACAATAACAGGCTTATCGTGATAAGAATAAATCGCATGATTTTTTGATTTTTTTAAAGATACGTGGGATTCTGCCAATCAAAAACGGGGCGGTCGTCGGATGGTAAAAAAAATAGACAGACGGTCGTATAGCCGATTCTTGTTTATCAAAAAGTGAATTAGAGCCGAAGAGGCTGCTATCAGGGCCCGGCAAAACCTGGAATTGTTCATTACCTTACGATGGTAAGAGTTCCTTTTTCGGAAATTTTCTTGTCCCTATCGTCAATAAACTCGAGTATCCATACATACACACCTGCGTTCTGGGTGATACCCTTGTATTTTCCGTCCCAGCCTTCGCCGTATTTCGTGGTATAAAAAACAAGATTGCCCCAGCGGTTGAAAATAGAAAAGCTTTTTAGTGATTTCATTCCCACCAGGTAGGGTTTCACCACATCATTCAGTCCATCTCCATTGGGAGTAAAGGCTGTCGGCAGGTAGTAGCCAGGTTTTTTCAGTACCAGCATTTGCAGGGTGTCGGTAGTGCGGCAGGAATACTTATTTATAATTTCAATGTGATATAATACATCATCTACGGCAGTAAATTCGGTATACTGTTTTGAAGAAGTACTTAACTGGATTGTCGGTGTCCAGCTGTAAATAGTTCCTACATCGCCACGAGCATGAATAAATTTTGAACTGCCTTGTGGTACAGTTATATCCCGGTACCGCGTACCCGGCACTTGCTGATGCACGGCAACTTTATGTGTCAGCGAAGAAGGGAAATTTTCGCAACCCAGCGCTGTAGCGATCAATGTTACATCGGTAGCACCTACTGTAGTAAATATAACCGGCAAAGGATCCTTTATTGAAACCGGCGGATTTCCATTATTGAAGTTCCAATTATAATTTACCTGTACGGAACCATTAGTATTCGTCTGGTTATAAAACTGTATGGGATTATTGACGCAGATCGAATCCCATTTAAAGGCTGTTTCGGCATTAGGAAATACACGAACAATATAATTATTGGTGCTGTCTATACAACCAAATGAAGTACTGGTAATCAATTTTACAAAATGAGTTCCCGGAGTTAAAAATGTCTTGGTGGGATCAGTAACTGTTTGCGTTGAGCCATCGCCAAATCTCCATAAATAACTTAAAGCAGATCCATCGGTTACCAAAGAGGTATTGGTGAATGCAAAATTATGATTGGTGAAACACCCGGTGTCACTACTGGCAGTAAACGAAGCTCTGGGCACCGCATGAATACCAAATGGGATCGTAGCGGTAGAATCAGTACAACCCGATTGTTGCACCTGGGCCCAGTAATTTCCGGCTGTGGTTGGTGTGAATGTAAAACCAGTAGCCCCGGGTATTGGAGTAATGCCTTCATACCATTGTACTGCGGTAAGAACATTTTTCACCGACAGGGATCCGGCTGCCGGATCGCCAAAACAATAATCTTTTTTGCCACTCAATACAATGGCAGTATCAGTTGCCCGTGGTGTAATTAAAGTGGTATCATAAGAATTGCATCCTGTTACAGCATCAATGGTATGAACAATAAATTGGACAGGGGTAGTGTTGGTAAACGAAGCAATGGGGTCGGCAATCGTTGCATTGTTTAACAGCGCAGCGGGTGTCCACAAATAGGTATATAAAGGATTGGCAGCTGCACCAAGCTGTATCGTTTGGTTGAGACAGATATTGGCATTGGGGCCGGCATTTGATACCGGTACCGGATTTATTGTAAACAATTCGATACGGGTAGAATCCGTGCAGCCAGCTAGCTGCAATTGGGCCCAAAAACTACCTGTCGTTGTTGGCTGATAAGTAACACTTGTAGCTCCGGGTATGGGGGTAGTACCATTATACCATTGTATCTCCGTTGGCCCGCTTTGCACAGATAAAATACCGGCAGCAGGATCACCGCTGCAATAAATATTTTTGCCTGTCAACATCAACGTCGTATCTATAGAGATAGAATTAACAATTGTTGTATCGGTTGATGAACAGCCTGTCAGCAAATCCGTGGTGGTGACAATAAATTGGGTGGGAGTGGGTGGGGTATTCCAGGCAAAAGGGTTTGATATGTTGGGGTTACTTACCTGGCTGGCTGGTGTCCAGGTATAATTATACCCGGCAGTACTCGGTCCCCCTATTTGCACCTGTTGTTGCGAACAACCAGTTATATCCGGACCTGCCACGGATACCGGTTTCGGAGCAACACCAATGGTGGCATATAACGTATCCCTGCAACCGAAACCTGAATAAGGTGTTACAATCACAGGAATTACAGTACCTACACTGGGTGCCGGGTTCAGTAGTAAGTTTTGCGAAGTAGAAACCAGTGTTGTGAAAGTATTATTGGAATACCACTCATAAGATTGAAACCCATAAGGCGCGGTCAAATTGATGGATGTTTCACCCTGGCAGATATTCGTACCTGAAATGGAGCCATTACAATTGGTATTGACATCAAGATAGGCATATCCAAAATGTGCTGTAAACGTACAGTCGTTGGTAATGAATTCCAGTTTAATGGTTTTGCCGATATAGGCCGTTAAGTTTATGGTTATGGGAGTCCAGTCTTTATAGATTACCCCACCACCCATTGATGACGGTAAAAAACCCGGAAGTGAAGCTGACGCCGTAAAATCAAAATCAACGCAAGGTATGGGTAATCCGCCCGAAAGATCAGTGATACGGGCCCGGAAACGAGGTTGTTGATGGGGAAGGTGATTAGGATCCTGAAGAACAACGGCGTAATGGAATAGCATTGAAAAAACTGTCAACGTCGATGGAATGGAGTAGGTATAGGATATACTTTCTGCCTGATTACCTCCTCCATTGTTGCCAAGCTTTACACTATAGCCACTTCCATTCGGACAAAGCATTGGAAATCCACCATAGGGATCTGTACCTGCCGTAGCAGCAGATATGATCGTGTGCCTTCCGGGAATTGGCAATGTCGGTGTTGTATTAACAATCCCGGAACCATTTACGTTACCTGCTTCACAAACCCAGCCGGTAAAATCTCCCTGTTCAAAGTCCAGATTGGACGGGCAAAGGCCAGCCTGTGCTTTTGCAGCATTTGCAGTAGCGATGGTAATGACCACACTGAAAAGGTATCTAACTATCCTGGAAAGCATGCCTTGAATTGGCATCAAATTTATACAAAAAAACCGTTACCTAACAGGTAATTTACCAGGTTAACCGATGATTATCCACGCGATTTCATCAGGAGTAATTACCTAAAACATCGTTTCTTTGCACCACGAAAACCTGCCATTGGAAAATCTATCCAATTATTAATCTTAAATCTTCAAACCAGCCATGAGCTATATTTCCGAAATTTTTGCCCGTCAAATTCTTGATTCAAGAGGTAATCCGACTGTAGAAGCAGATGTAATAACTGACGAAGGTGCTGTTGGTCGTGCCGCCGTGCCGAGTGGCGCCAGCACCGGTATTCATGAAGCCGTAGAACTAAGAGATGGGAATAAAAAGCAATATGGAGGCAAAGGAGTTTTAAAAGCCGTTGCCAATGTAAACAATATCATTGCCCCGGCGTTATTGGGCTTTGATGTAGCTGACCAGACGGGTATCGATGAAATGATGATCGTATTGGATGGCACTGCCAACAAAGGCAAACTGGGAGCGAATGCATTATTGGCGGTAAGTATGGCGGTAGCCAAAGCTGCTGCCGAAGAAGCAGCACTACCATTGTTCCGGTATATAGGCGGCACGAATGCAAAGACGGTACCTATCCCGATGATGAATATCCTGAATGGCGGTGCCCACGCGGATAATAAAATAGATTTCCAGGAATTTATGATCATGCCGGTTGGCGCATCCACTTTCAGTGAAGGATTGAGATGGGGAGTGGAAATTTTTCATACGCTGAAATCTGTATTGAAGAAAAAAGGATTCAGTACCAATGTAGGTGATGAAGGTGGTTTTGCTCCTAACATTCAAAGCAATGAAGAAGCAATTGATACGGTGATGGAAGCTATACAGGCATCTGGTTATAAAGCGGGTTCACAAATCGTAATTGCTATGGATGCCGCCAATAGTGAGTTGTGGAATGCGAAAAAGAAAAAATATGTATTTCATAAAAGCGATGGTAAAGAACTCAGCAGCGACCAGCTGGTAAAATTCTGGGAAAAATGGGTGAAACAATACCCGATTGTTTCCATTGAAGATGGTATGGCTGAAGATGACTGGAACGGATGGGCCGCCTTGACACAAGCCGTCGGTAAAAAATGCCAGTTGGTAGGTGATGACCTGTTTGTAACAAATGTTACCCGGCTACAACAAGGTATTGATAAAGGGATCGGTAATGGATTGTTAGTGAAAGTAAACCAGATCGGAACCGTGACTGAAACGATCAATGCGGTAACACTGGCCCAGCATAATGGATACAACACCATCATGAGTCATCGCAGTGGTGAAACAGAAGATACTACCATTGCTGACCTGGCTGTTGCGTTGAATTGCGGACAAATAAAAACCGGGAGCTGCATCCAGGACAGACCGGATGGCCAAGTACAATCAGCTAATTAGAATCGAAGAATTATTAGGAAGTACGGCCGTATATCCCAAAGGAAAGATTAAATTTGGGAAATGATGTCGGATGTCAGAAGTATAACGTAGGAGGTCAGAGGTTTCCAATAAAACAATCCCTCTGACCTCATACCTCGAACCTCCAACTTCAGAAAAATATCCAAACTATGAGATTATTAACCCATATCCCGGGCTTCCTAAAAAACAAGTATTTAATCTCTTTTGCAGCTTTTTGCATTGTTGTCCTTTTCCTGGATAAAAACGATTTTTTTACACAGCTTGAGCGTAGGAATGAACTTCGACAATTACAGGAAAGCAGGCAGTATTACACCACCCAATTAGCATCAGAACGCAAAGAGTTAGAGGCACTTAAGACAAATCCCGCTATCGTAGAAAAGTATGCCAGGGAAAAATACCTGATGAAGCGGGATAACGAAGAAATCTTCCTCATCCTGGAAAAACCTGACGTCCCGCCAAGCCGGTTAAAGAATTAGTAACAGGTACACAATAAGGCATAGCAAGTCCCGTTAATATATCGGACGTTTTTAATATCTTTCTATTAGGACACATCTTATTATTGGACATTTAACCGGTTTTTGCCCATGACCAACTTTACCCCTGAGGATCTTTTATTGTATTTGTACAAGGAGTCCTCACCAGAACAAACCCACGCTATCGAAACTGCCTTACAAAATGACTGGACACTTCGTGAAAAACTGAATGTGCTGAAAGCCTCCATGCAACGGTTGGACAAGATCACAGTAACGCCCCGCACAGAAATTGTGCTGAACGTGCTGAATCATGCACGCGAACAAGCTGCTGAAGAAATTAAGTAGTGCAGACATTGGTGTAGAAAATTAGAGCATCCGTTGTGAACGGATGCTTTTTTTTGCCCTATCCCTACGTTTAAATATTGTATGGTTGTTTCTACCCTTCTTTGCTGGCCAAAATGATTACTTCAAACTATAATTAAATGAAAACTGGAAGATCGGAAGCGAATAGTCGATCTCAGGACCTTTTACATAGTTATAGCAGATCACTTTTATGTTCACCAAATTATTTATCTCCACTCCCCAGGCTACCGACCAGCCATGATAGAAACCATTGGTTGTGATCGCGGGTATAATTTCCTTTAGTTGTTTTGCACCAGCCTGGCATACTATATAACGGGCCGCCAGCCAGAATACACCCACATTTTTAGCATTATTTCGCTCCCAGGCTCCTGTCTGAAAATACACACCCGTTGCACTGACAAGGCTCATGAAATTAATGGGTTTACCGGTTGATGGGTCTGTTATCAACCCAGTTTTATAACCGGTCAGCATTCTTATTCCTCCATGATATAATAAACCGTGACGGGTAACTTTTCCAGGACGATTAAAAAAAATAACCCCGTCAAAGGCGGTATTTACCAACCCGCTCAACGGGTTAATAAAGCTATTTACTAAATATTCATTGGACCGCTGTCCGCCAGGGTATTGCTGATTTTGAAAATTGTTGGAGGATACACCACTATAAATGGAGAGAGGAATGGCCAGCTTGCCGGGTTCGCCGATAAACAAACGGATAAATCTTGCAGAGGCATTCACCTGGCCATTGTTTACAATGTCTATAAATCCAGAGGTGAGAATTTCTGGTTTGTAGAATTTTTTGCCAGAAAAAGTTTCAATAGTATCAATTTTTTGTGTGAAAGAAACTTCTTTTGCTGAAGTATCTTCTGTCTGTGACCAGCCAATAATAGGCCAGAGACAATAGAGTATTGGCAAAAGAAGTTTCATCAATGCTGTTATTCATTAGTAGTTCAAATTATATTTCTGAAAATATCAAATACCAGGCATTAGGAGAACCTGCCGGGAAAAGCTGCTGGTAAATGAAAGTCCGTTATCTAATGAAAGAGTATTAAAATCTCGTTGCAATTGTCTGTCAAACGTCAAAACTCATTTTCACTTAGATTATGTTTCTTCATAAAAGCCGCTTTGATTTTTTTGTAACCTCCGGCAAATAATATACCCACTGGAGCAAGAATCACTGCCACTCCTATAACCCATAGTGTTCCTTCGTCATCAAGATTGAATATCAATTTAGAAATTACTATTGACACAAAGAATGCTTCACTAACAGTCATTATATTATAAGTAAAACTGCTCCTATGCGAAATTTTTCTGAACTCGAAAAAAAACTTCTTAAGTTTCATTCTTTATAATTTAGTTAGAATAATGACGCTATTGTCTGGCCGATCATGCTCACAAGAGAATGACCGCAAGCTCCTGCAAATCCACCAGCTAGGGCACCCAGTACTCCGGCAACTGGAGCCAAAAATGTATTAGCAAAAGAGGTTTCATGAATAAAATAATTACCAACAAAAACCATCCTCCAAATACCTGCTTAACCTAATCACAATTCACGAGTTTCCGGTTTTTCGATCCTTTAAAAGTATATATACGATAAACCCAGTAAGAATTCCTAAAGAGTATGGCTGAAAGTCAAAGTTTGCATATCTCTTAGAGAGGAAGGAAATCGTACCCATAAGCACAGAGATACCTAAAAGCTGCCAAATTCTTAATTTGCTGATCATAGTAGTAGTATTAAAATAACCAATCAAAGAATTGCTCAATTGCATTTGCAACTGAACCAGTTGCACCACCAGCCAGTGCCCCTACTCCAACACCAGCCAGTCCACCAGCCATTGCCCCGCCAATTGCTCCGTTTGTAGCTCCACTAGCATCTGCTTTAAGAATTGTCTTCAACCAACCGGGTAGTTTATCAGTTGAATTAGTACCTTTCGACTTGACATCTGCGTTTTCTGAAAAACTTTTCCAAAAATAGGCGCTATATCTAACGGTGGATGCGGTGCTTAATAAAACTGCTCTCTCCGTTTCGCTTAATTCCTTATCTGCCAGGATCTCATTTTCCAGGTTGATAGTGCTATTATTTAGTGATTCAAATCCTACTTCAAGTTCACTTTCAATGGCAGCATCAATTGAACGCAGGTAATTGCCACACTTGACACTAATCGCATTCATTTGGCCCAGCTGATCTGGCAAGTTTGCAAATGTTGTATTCCTGCAAGTTAGAAACACCGGTTGATTCAAAATATCCGCAGCCAAACTTGTTTCTTTGATCCCTGATTTTTCAATCACATACTTATCCAGATCCTTCAGAGAAAATTCTTCATTCCTTACTCTTTCTTTGGTGTATTCTTCAAAAAATGATTTCAAAATCAAATTGTGTGAATTGCCAATATATTCATAAGGATTACTGCCTGAAGCGGGTGGGACGGGCACTTGTGAAAAGGTCAGGAAGGAAAAGGTCAGGCAAACTGAGGTGAAATAAAATAACTTTTTCATTGTAGTATAAATTTCTCGCCTACTTTTTTAAATACCCGGTTTTCGGCATTACCCGGTCCATCGGCCAAATGATGAATAAAAATAGATTCATATAAAAACAAGAAAAAATTTGATACACCAATTCATGTTAAACCGGGATTCATTAAAAAAAGTAATTCATAAAAGAAAGGAGAAGTAAACCTTAATCTGGCAGGTAGGACTACTTATTACCACACGATCTATTTGGTGTTCCAACTACCAAAACAAAAAATTACACTATTAAGTACAATAAGCGAAGGACTTATTGAGCTTCATTTTTTGCCTTTTTTTCTTTGAAAAAACCGCCATCCAAAAAAAATCATAGCACCTACCCCAATTAAGATTGAGACATAATAAAAGATCGTATACCATTTCATATGGAATGTTTTAGTTAGTAGGATCGAAGCCCGAACGTATGACGCGGTTGCTGAGCATGGGCATACAGGGATGAATTTCTAGTGTCTACAAAAACTATTACCATTCGAAACCAGTAAAACATCCTGTCAAAACTAAAGAGCCATATGGCCAGCCTGCCCAGTTACAAAGAAATTGTTGTGAGGGGTTTGTCATTTGGCTACAGGAAACCCACTTGAATCTACAACCCCTTGCAGACGTGGCAGCAGCATTGATCTGGGCTTGATGAGAGAAAGACTCATCAAACACAAAACTATCATGACTCAAAGTATTTTGATAAGTGCCCTGCGGAATAATGTCGCTACCGGCGGAATAACTAAAAGCAATCGATGATGTTAGGATGCCATCATGGGCAACAAGATCATAGTTCCTGCCATCATCGGCAAAATCAATTTGTTCAATGACCATAAATTTTAATTTTTTACCTGGCTCATGGTAATTTATCGATTCAAGACATTTTGCATACTGCCTGCTACTCACCCCTAACAATTTGAATTTGGAGAAAGCGATATTGGTTTTAACATAAGCTTCCTGACCGTAGCCTGTATCGTCCTGAGAAAAGGTGATAATGGAAAAGCTAACAAACAACAATGTTTGGAGAATGGACATTACTATCTTTTTCATTTGGATGTATTTTATTTTGATTCCTGTCTTTAATTGGTTACCGAAACTTGGACCTGCGACAGGATTAAGGTTTACTAAAAATAATTTTCAAGAAAAGAAATAAATATTTTGTTACAGAAACCGGCAGCTAACCGGTATCCTTTAATTAATGCAAGCCTGCATGAAAAAAGGAACGGCAGATCACACCCATCGGGTTGCTGATCACTTTTTATTGTTGAAAAAAGCAACGTAAGCCGAAGCGCAAGAGAGAATAAAGAAAATAATAAATCCGATGAGTGAAAAGGTGAATCGCCAGCTTGCCTGGTCGCCGCCCCAGTTTTTGACTAACACCACAAGGCATACCGTGGTACATAAAAATGTCAGCACAAAGGGCATTGTATTGTTTCTCATCGTGATGGATTTACAGGGAGCTTGACCCCCCTCGTTAAAAACCAGTAAATCAAAAGTATCGGTGAGAAGAAAAGTGATAAGGTTGCCATACTCACCAGGCTCTCCAGTAAGGTTGCCGTGCCTTGCGTGTCGGGGTCTGTTCCTGCTGTGTCACTGCACATTGTAAAAATAAAATTCATTAATCCATGCACTATTCCCAGGAGCCAGACATTATTCGTCCTCAACAGTAAGGCAGAAAAAAGCATTCCCATAAAAAAAGCATACACCATCTGGTTTAAAACACTGGGCAGGTTCCCTTCTTTGAGATTGATTAGATGCGAAAGAGCAAAAAGTATTGATGTTGTAAGGGCAATGAAGTGAAATGATTTGTTGATATTGTTTTTTAACAGGTACCCCTGTATGACGCCGCGGAAAACGACTTCCTCAGCAAGGGCGTGCAATATCAGCATGGCCATTGTTACAAACAGGTACGGAAAGTTTTGAATACAGTCTGAACTGATAGTAGACAAAGGCCATACTCCCGGGTATAAAAAGGGAAGCAGGAGCAACCAATAGTTTTTGGATAGGGGACGCTTAAACCCGCCAAGTTGAAGAAGGTTATATTTACGCGCTAGCAGGTGGGTAGCAAATAGGAAAATAATGACTTTGATCAAAACGTTTAACTCCTCGGCATACTCCTGTAAGGCTGAAGACTCCAGTAAGAGCCTTATGGGAATCTTGGCAACTGAAACAAAACATATTGTAAGCAGCAAACAAAATAATAGGTGTCTTTTCTTCATGGTGGGTGTAACTAATATTTTGGTTCAAAATGATTTTGGCCACTATAACAAATATCAATAACCTATTCAAGTGGCCAAAATAATTTACGCTCTAGAATTCAACCTTAAACTCACATTCTGTAACTTGAAACGAACCATATGGCCATCCCGCCCAATTACATAGATATTGATTTCCGGGATTGGTCATCTGGCTACACGTGACCCACTTAAATTTACAGCCGATGATGATCTTGAATTTGCCGCCCGATCCAATTTCCGCTTGATGAGCAAAGGAATCATCAATCACAAATGAGTCGTGGCTCGCTCCAATTTTATAAGCCCCCGCCTGCACAACTTCAGTATCTGCATCATATGTGAAAAGGGTAGTTGATGTAAGAATTCCATCATTGGCAACAAGGTCATAATTCCTGCCGTCATCGCCGAAATCCGTTCTTTCAATCATAGTAAATTTTAATTTCTTGTCTGCATCCAGGTAGTTTACTGATTCAAGGCATTTTGCATACTGTTTGACATTTACTCCAAGTACTTTGAATTTCGTTAATGCAATATTCCTTTTGACATAATTTTCTTCCTCAGAAACGCCGTCGCCCTGGGAATATCCAAAAGTAAAAACGCTAATAAGCATTAATACCAACAAACCTGAGTTGAGTACTTTTTTCATTGTTGTAGTTTTTCTTCGCCTACTCTTTTACCGGTTTTCGGCATAACCCGTACCATCGGCCAAATGTTCAATAAAAATATACTCCAGGAAAAGAGGGGAAAAATCTGTTACACGCATTGCCTGTTGAAGCGTATCAATTTATACGTTCGATTTTCCCATGATGTAATCGAAAAAAGAGAAGAGGCCCGGAACTCCACGGCAGTATTTTATTTCCAACTGGTGGATAAGAATCTGTTGCCTTCTATCAAAATGGTTCCCGTTCCACGTACTGGAAAGGTGATAGTTTAGTGGCCTGATAAGAAAGAAAACTATGAGTAGTTACAATGCTATCTCAAACTCATTCTGCCAGGCGGGTCTGACCGTGATCTTCCGCTCCACCGGTTTCACCAATTCAGGTTGTCGATGCTTGCCAAAGAATTGCCCCGGATCCCAGACGCCATTCTTATTCTCATCATACAAGATACGTAATTCATACTCACCGGGTAAGAAAACCACCTGTGAGAAACCGGTGCCTGTCATCGGGACAGACTTATAAATAATTTCACCCTGCATGATCAGTAAAACTGGATTTTTGGTCATATCCAGGTTGCGGAATTTTAATTGCAACGAGCCATAATCGGCTAGTTTCCTTGTCGTAAAACTGAGGGTATCGGTCTTTAATAATTTTTTCCCGGATGTATCCTGGGCAAAATCCTTATCCATAATAATATGGTAAGCCGTATTCTCCTTCCAACCGGTTATCAATTTCAACTTTTTGTTGGTACTATCTTTTTGAAAGGAATAAACAGGCACGGGTGTAAAAACCGAATCGGTATACAGCCTGATCTTTGTTGAATCAAATACAAGAAGTGGTCGTTCAAAACTAATCTCAAAATTACCCAGGAGGTCTTGCTGGTTTGCGCTTAGATTCGATTGATATTTTAAACGGTTTTCTGCACCAGTTCCCTTGTTAAGCCGGTTACCGCTACCCATAATACTCGAACCAGGAGGCGCGGCTGCGTTTTGACCAGCTTCTTTTGCAGCATAGGCATATAATGTTACGGGTTCTGTTTTGCCATCGAGTTGTAGGGGCTTGTCGGCAAAAGCAAATAATTGCTGTTCGTTGAGATAACGACGAGTACCTCCTTCGTCTTTTAAGGCATACAGGTAAAAAGTTTTGGGTGGCAGGTTTTTGAAAACAAAATTTCCCTGCCCATCCAGCTTAGCTACATACCGGGGTCGATCTTTTACCACAGCAGAATCATCAGCATTGGTATGTAACATAACTAGTAACGTGGTATCTATTTTGCCGTTCTCGGCCAATATCACTTTACCGGTCAATGCTAATGAATCAATATACTTGCCGGTAGAAAAAGTATAGGTAAAGCCTTTTAAGGAATTGCCTTCGGTATAATCTTTAACAGCATCCCCAAAATTGATCGTGTAGGTTGTGTTTGATTCCAGGCTGTCTTTTAATTTAACCGTCATCGTGTTCAGCTTGAAATCAACCGAAGGGTTGATGGCGGGCGCAGGAGAAACCATCAGGTTTTCCTGGACATTTTGTAATTCTATAAATTCATCAAAAGTGAACACGATCCGCGTGCCTGTAAAATTCCTGGTAGAATCACCCGGCGTGACTTTTACTAACTGCGGCGGGATCGAATCTCTTGGCCCGCCCTGTGGGGGAATAATATTGGCACAGCCGGAGCTATAGACTATGCTGATGGCGATAATTATAATAATTGCTGCAGATGATATGAAACTCTTGTAAGTCATGCAAAGTGCAAACTTAACTGGTTTGCAGGGTTTGATAGCCAAGACTTTCATAAAAACGGGATTCAATAATTCCCGCTCTGTACAATTTAGTTTTCCGGTAACAAACCCTGGGTGAATATAGGTTCAGCGTCAGGCTTTCGCTGGCCAGGCCAATAAAAAAATGCCAGTGTGTCTTCTGTGAAAAAATAATCGATAACTAACAAGTTTATTCAGGGCTATCCTCATCTTCAATTTCGTGGAGGGCAATCGCCAGCTTATTAGTTTTTACAAAATTACACCAGTGACAGTCCTCTTTACCACAACCCATATAAAATTCCCTGTTCTGTATTTTTTCCCAGGTCTGAACTATTTGTTCTGTCACCGTAGTTATATCCGCGGGGGTGATAATAATTTTTTCCCTCCGGTAATTCTTCTTTTTGTCAGGTTCAATAAAATCAAACTCGGTGCTTACTGCTTTCCAATCCTTGATTCCATAATTGTCAACCAATATTTTATAGAAAACTGCTTGTCGCCAGTAATCCCCTCCCTGAGGATCTTTATCAGAAGGTCCTTTTATTTTTGGAATCGCTTTGTCCGGATCACCAGTTTTATAATCCACCACATTTACTGATTTGCCATCAAATTCCAGCTTATCCAGTTTTCCTTTTAACGGAACATCGTTTACGACAACATGCCGGATTGTTCGTTCAATGGCAACGATCTTATTAAAACGATGAATGTATTTATCATAATAATTACTCAGCACTTCCTGCCCATATTCCATTCGTCGTGCAAATTGTTCCCTGGTAAAACTTTCGCGGTGACGATGCATGTATTTTTCGAAATCGGCAATAAATTCTTCTTTTGAAGAGAATTGGTCTTTTTTCCCTTCCTGCATTTTCCGGAATAATTTTTCCAACGCATCATGCACAGCAGAACCAAATTCAGTCGCTTCATTCTTTGGTGAGGGGATACGGATCAGGTTTTTAAAATAAAAATCAAGGGGGCATTTTAAGTAATTGTTTAATGCGGTTACATTCATAACAAATTTTTCCAGCAAGCGGTTGACCAGGTCTTCTTCAATTTTATCTATTTCCGGGATAAGAGCACTAAAGTCCAGAACAGCGAATGCGGCCAAAGCATCGGCATCAATAAGTTGGGGTATAGCCCGGATGGTATGCTCATCCTGTATTTCTGCAATGAACATGGATGGCTCCAGTTCCTTGCCATCGTTTTTGAATTTGCTGTACGAGAGATAAAGATGTTGCTCAGCCCTTGTCAGTGCAACATAAAACAAGCGTCTCAATTCTTCATCATTGTTGGCTGCAGGTTGAGAAGAGAATAGTGTATCGGGCAACTTGTAACCACCGCTGGGTTTTCTTTTCTTTTCCCAGAATGAGGCATTACAACCGGCAACGAATACATGTTCAAACTCCAAACCCTTGGAACCATGGGCTGTCAACAGGTTGATGCCTTTTTCGCTCCCGCTTACCTGCACGAGTGGTAAGGAGAGATCTTCTTTTTCCATCAGTTCAATAAGGCTAACCAGTTTTTGCAGATCCATATACGGGTCACGGTGTGTTTCCTCTTTTACAAAACCAAACAAACCGGAGAGCACCTGTAATTGCCAGTGTTTATCCTCGCTTTGCATGATCTTTCCCAACAGGCCAGTCTTGCGGATGACATTTTCAAAAAGGGTTTGTAAAGTTGTATTGGAAACATCTTGTACCAGTTCTTCCACCACCAGCGAGGCTTTTTTTAACCCTTCATGAAAACCGGGACTGAAAAGATCTTTAGGAGGTGCGGCGGTCTTCTCTGACATAAACTGCCGGATCGATCGCTCACTATCCGTATATTTTGTTTTTGCAGATTCAATCGACAATTTCGCGATCTCGATAGGAGGAATATCAAACCAGTCAAAGTGCAGGATTTCGAACAGCATTTCATCCCCACTCCATGACCTGTCGTGTTCAGACGCAAGATACTTTAGCAATAACACGATCTTCTGTGCCAGCGGCAATTCAAGGATATTGAGATGTCGCTTACTATAGACGGGGATATTGAGCAGTTTAAAATAACGCGCCAGTTCTTCTCCATATTTATTCTCCTTATAAATAATGGCAATCGTACCCGGTGGTATTTTATTATTGACCAGTTTCTGTACTTCCTGTACGATCCCGATCATCTCCTGGTTCTGTGTTTCATATTCCCTGATCTGTGGCAGATGTGTCAATTCCTTAATCTCCAACCTGCTGGATAAAAGCTCTTTGGTGAGCCCTCCCATTTTTTTTACCAGGCGTTCATCATTCCGGTTGATCAGTGTCGTGGAAATATCAAGAATTGGTTGGGTAGAACGGTAATTATTAGTCAATATCACTGTTAACAGGTCTTCTTGATACTGGTTCGCAAAATCAAGAATGTTCTCGACGTTGGCACCCTGGAAACGGAAAATGCTCTGGTCATCATCACCCACTACGAATACATTGGGTTTGTCCCAGTAACTGATCAATAATTCCACCAACCTGTTTTGTGTACCACTAGTATCCTGGTATTCATCCACGAGGATATATTGAAATTTTTCCTGGTAATTGGCCAGCAGGTTTTTATTTTCTTCAAAGGCCCTGATCACCCAGTTGATCATATCATCAAAATCATAGCGGTTCTTTTTCCGCATCAATTGCTGGAAATTATCAAATTCTCCCACGGCAGCACGGAGTTTATCCATTCTTTCCGTCACTTCCTCGATCTTATCTTTTTTTAGGTCGCCTGCATTGAAATCTTTGTACTTTCTTTTATAAATAAAATCATCCCGGGTAGGAAGGTCAGCGAGGTACTCCGCTACCTTCTGGTTAATAAAGGCAGGCGTCCATCCTTCTTTCTTCATCGTACTGAAAAGCGATTGCAGGTTGTTGACCTCGAAATAAACATCGCCCCGGTATCTTTTCAGTGCATGGTTTTTGGGAAAAGCATCGATCAGTTCCTTGAAGTATTGGATCTTTTCCAGTTCGGAGACAGGGTCGAGCGCCGTTTTTTCAAACAGCGACAAATTCTCCTGTATTACATCATTGCAAAAGGCATGAAAGGTGTAAATATTCACTTTGTATGCATCCGGGCCGATAAAACCCAACAGCCTCTTCCGCATGGCCACTACCCCGGCATCAGTATAAGTAAGACAAAGTATATTTTCAGGCGAGGCATCTGTATCGAGCAATATCTTCCCGATCCGGCTCGCCAGTATCTGTGTTTTTCCTGTTCCTGGACCTGCGATCACCATAACGGGCCCTTCGATGGCATCTACGGCCTGTCGTTGCTTGTCATTCAGCTTCTCATATTCTTCCCTGAATTTTTTTTCCAATCTTTCTTTGTTAAATGACATATTCTATGAATCTTTTTCCTTGTTACTTTATGCCCGCTCGTTTCTTCAATTCTGCCATCGGCATGACCAATAATCTACCGGTGGGTTGACTACCCCTGTAAGTAATTAGTTTCATAAAGGAGGCATCTTTCGGTACGGTTAGCGGTGAGCTATAGGCTGGGTAAAAATTATCAGGGAATGTATTGTCAAAACTATAATGAATAGCAAGACCGTCAACTTCAGTACTGAGTTTGACAATTATGGTAGCCGTATCTTTTTTACTGACCTCAATGATCGGGTCATACATACTGGGCGAATATTTTACTTCGGCGGCATCCAATCTTTTGAACTGATGTTCGACTCTCGGTACAAAATCATTCCAGTTTCTTTTTTCTTTGGGGCTCCATAGCGCTTCAGCAATCGCAAATGCCCTGGGCCATGTCATGTATTGGGCATGGCGCATATTATATACCTGTTCAGTCCAGAGGTTTGCTTGCCCGCCTTTTATCAATGATGCATTCACACCTTCGGGGACCGGTTCAAACTGGTAGGCTTTTTTTAATCGCAGTGTAGCATACACCGGTGGTTCAATACTGGCATCACCCTGCATATAATCTATATAGGCAAAATCAGTGGGGCTCATCACCACTTCATGTCCCATTTTAGCAGCTTCGATACCCCCTTTCATACCCCGCCAGCTCATGACCGCTGCATTCGGTGCTAACCCTCCATCGAGTATCTCATCCCAGCCGATCATTTTTTTTCCTTTGCTGTTGATTATCTTTTCCACTCGTTTTACAAAATAGCTTTGCACCTCATCCAGGTTTTTCAGTTTTTCTTTTTGCATCAATGCTTTTATGGGTTCGCTTTTTTCCCAGAAATTCCGGGCCGTTTCATCACCTCCCATATGGATGTATCCAAATGGAAACAACTGTGCCACTTCTGTAAACACTTTATCAATGAATTCGTAATTTTTTTCAATAGCGGGGCAAATAGTATTATCCAACAGGCCATAAAAATGCTGGCCACCGCCCGGCCAGATCATAAACCGGTCGCCCGGGCTAACATAATAGTTTCCCGGCGTGCAGGAAAGTTCCGGATAGGAAGCAATAGCAGCTAAACTATGACCGGGAATGTCTATCTCTGGCAAAATATTGACAAAGCGTTCGGCAGCATACTTCACCAGTTCTCTGATGTCTTCATGTGTATAAAACCCTCCATAGGTGGGAACTTCACCTGGGTTGGGTTTTGAAAGGGTTCCAAAAGTGCCCGTTCTTTCCACCCTCCAGGCACCTATCTCCGTCAGTTTCGGTAAACTTTTTATCTGCAACCGCCAGCCCTGGTCATCGGTTAAGTGTAAATGCAATAGATTGAATTTATACTTTACCATCTGGTCAATATAATCTTTCACTTGGGGCACTGTAAAAAAATGACGCGACACATCCAGCATCAAACCTCTCCACCCGAAGCGGGGATGATCGTTGATAGTAACACTACGAATGCTCCATTGTTGGGGTGCATTTTTTGATTTGCTGACAATGGCGGACGGAAGTAGTTGCAGCAGTGTTTGTACTCCATAAAAAATACCCGCCGGTCCTTTGGAAACAATGGTAATACCGGCTTTGTTAACTTTTAATTGATAGCCCTCTTCCGGTAATGTTTTATCAAAAGAAAAGAAGATCGAATTGACTGCAGCCTTATTGCCTTCTTTAATCGTGACTTTATATCCTGTGGCAGTCGTTAGCTGTTTTGAAAACAACGAGGCGATTTTTTTCACCTCTTCATTGGGGGGAACGATAAGTGTTACAGCAGCTGGTAGAATAAATAAACCACTTTCTTCAACTACTGAAACAGGTTGAGGAATCAGTGAAATCTGGGAAGGAGATTGTTGGCTGTATGAAACAAAAGAAATAACTGCCAGTATACTAAAGAGAATTGATTTTTTCATAAGTAAATTATATGGTACAAGGTACATTGTACAAGTCACAAGGTATAAGGCACAAGGCGCAATAATGAAGAAAAAATTTACATAAGAATACGGAAGCTCCTGACTCTTAACTCCCGGCTATGGACTCCCAACTGTCGACTCCCTCCCGCCTCCTATCCCGGCATCCTGGAAATATACTTCTCAATCTGCTTGATCTGGTCAACGATCTGTGGTGTAGTGGGGCGCAATGCTTTTGCTTTTCTGAAAAATTCTTTAGCGGCACGAAATTCTCTTTTATTCATCATCAGGCTACACATCTGCAGGTAGGCAGCAGATTCATTTTCTTTATCGGGCAAACCCTTTCGGATAGCAGAGCGGATATAACTCTCAGCCTGTTTCATATCGTTTTTTTGCATCATCAGCATCCCCATTTGGAGCATACTGGCCCCTTCTGCTTCTTTCATCGGCATACCAAGGTCCAACCCCTTTTTCATGCTTTTTTCAGCGCCGACGAAATCCTCCTTCATCATCGCAATATTGCCTTTCAGCGTGTAATAAACGGAGCGAATTGGCTTGTATAATAAGTTGGGAAACTTGATGGAGTTGAGCACTTTTTCAGCGCCTTCCATATTGCCGCTTTCCATATGCTCCTGTATCAGGCGAAGGGGACCAAAAAAGAAATGACCCAATAGCAGGATAACACCGACAAGATATAAGGGGAATGCCGGCCAGAAACTGGCTGAATAGTTCACATAAATACCCAGGGCAATCAGCACAATACCTACCCAGAGACGGTATCTTATTAAAAGAGTATAAAATTTCATCAGAAAAAATTTGGATGGCCCGTCCGAACGCCTGCCCGACTATGTCTTTAAGGCGGGATTTCATCCGGGCGGACAAAGATAAGGTAGAGTGGGGAGTTAATAGTCGCTAGTCGGTACTTGAGAGTTCGTGATGGTGGCAAGCTAGTGGGGGTAGTCTAATCCACGGCTCTGACTAACGACTAATCACTATCGACTGACTTATTCTTTCGCGTCATTGATCTCGATCCAGTAGCCATCCGGGTCCTGCAGCCAGATTTGTTTTACCCCATCTACCCGGCTAGCTATAGCCATTTTTGCTCCTTCTCTATCTTCCCAGGCAATATTATTTTTCCTGAGCCTTTCTGTAAAGGCAATAACAGATCCTACGCTTAAACAGGTGTGCTGGTTTTTAAAATATTCTTTTTTCGTGGCTGCTCCCTGGATAATATGCATAGCAATACCATCGCCGATCTTAAACCAGGCATGCTTACCATCCTGAAAGGGTTCGGGAATCGTGTCGAGGCCAATAATATTTTGATAAAAATAAATACTGGCTTTCAGATCCACTACATAAATAGCGGTATGATTAAGGACTGGTTTTTTCATGGGTTGAGCAAAACTACTCACCGAAAGCAAGAGGGTCAATACCGGTATTGTAACGGAGTAGAAAATTTTTCTCATGAATCAAGGAAGGTGCTGTAGTTATGAGGTATTTAGGCAACTTTAGTAGTCCCGACAGGAATCGAACCTGTATCAAAAGTTTAGGAAACTTCTATTCTATCCATTGAACTACGGGACCCATCTCCGCTAAACCTGCTGCCTCAAATTGCCTTAACGGGGAGCAAATATAGGAAAGAAAATCGCCATTTTGAGGCGATTTATTATACAAGTTATCTCTAAAACATATTGAATCCTGATGTTTCGGGTAATGGCACTCACTTTGCCATTATTCTAAAAAACTTCTATGAAAAATTTATTGATAACCCTATTTATTCCAGTAGGTTTTATTATAAATACTGCCTGTAACAATTCTAAAGATGAGAGTAGGGCCGATGAAAAAAATGTGATCTCCGCGAGTACTGTTCCTGTATCGGTTCAATCTGCCTTTACAGCAAAATATCCTGGCGCTACCGAAGTGATCTGGGAAGATGCACATGAGGGAGATTCTTCTACTTATAAGGTAAAATTCAGCCGGGATGGTAAATATTGGAAAGCTGAATTTAATACTAACGGCGGCCTGATCAAAGAGAAAGAAGATAATTGAGCCATGTCCTTATGTTGATGATCGTCGCAATTGCAGGAAAATGGAAATTGAGTTAATGTAGCTTCTTTTTCTCAATCTCATCTTTTAATTTTTGATTGAGGTCAGTTCCTGTCAAATTTTTTCCAATGATCTTCCCTTGCCTCATATTATGTTCGGTGGACAAACAACTACGGATAACAAGCTGGTGTTTGCCGTTACCCCTCCCCAACTCCGCACCCGGATCACAGGGTTGGAAATCCTAAACTTTTGATACAGGCTCCCTGCCTGCCGGCAGGCAGGGATTCCTCGAGGAGGCTTAAGTATGATAACTGTGTATGCGATAATAAGTGACGTCAATGCAGAGATTTGTGTAGGAATTGCCAAAGATGCAGATCTTCATTTAAATGATCACAACAAGGGGAAGAATGGCTGCTGCAACCAGATTGGGTGACAGCAAGAAAAAGAGAAAAGTATTTGAAATCAGGAATTGGAAAAGAATTCCTAAGATCGTTGGTCCCGTAGTTCAATACCCGCCCGGCTGAGGCAGCATTGACTGTCTTTTAGCATTTATAAACCCATGTTTTCGTAGTTTACAGCCTCAAAACCCAAACCCTTTACTGTTGGATGAATTTGAGCTGATACAGGGTCTCCGCAATGGTGATGAAATTGCGTTTAAGTTTTTGGTAGATAATTACCAGGACAGGGTATTCAATACCGCCATCGGTATTGTGCAAAATGCCGAGGATGCCGAAGATGTGGCACAGGAAGTTTTTATCCAGGTTTACCGCTCCATTCACAGCTTTAAAGGTGAGTCAAAACTGTCAACCTGGCTTTACCGCATCGCCACAACCCGTGCCCTGGACCTATTACGAAGCCGGAAAAGCAAAAAAAGGTTTGGATTCATGCAAAAGTTGTTTGGAGAGGGCAATGAACCCCTTCATGAACTACCCGATTTTCACCATCCCGGGGTGGCTCTTGACAAAAAGGAAAATGCCGCCCGGCTGTTTAAAGCCATATCGGAACTGCCTGAAAATCAAAAAACAGTATTTACCCTGCATAAGCTCGAAGATCTTAGTTATCAGGAGATAAGCGAGGTGATGCAGACCTCGGTACCGGCGGTGGAGTCGCTGATGCACCGGGCGAAACAAAACCTTCGGAAAATATTAGGAAAACAAACTGAGTAAGTAAATTACGGGACGAAGGTTTTAGGCCGTCTTCCCGTCAAAACTAAAGTATCATGATTAACGACAAAAACAAACAGCTTCCTTCGGGAAAGATCGAGGAAATCCTTGATAGCCTTGACAGCACTCCCAGAGCGGTTGTACCCGATTTTTTTTATACCCGGGTAAAAGCCAAAATGGTTGCCCGCTTTGAAACAAGGGACAAAGTAGCTGTACCGATAATAAAAAGGCCATGGATGTTACGTCCTGCTTTTGCATTAACAGCCTTGGCGGCAGTTTTATTGGTAAACATTGCCGTTATATTTCAAAAAAATGACACCCTGGAATCCACTATCAGTGAACTGGACACGCTTCAATCAATAGCTGCTGAATACAGTTTAAATGATAACAATGCCATCCTATTTGATATAAACCAGGACAAATAAAATGAAGAGTTCCACGAATAAGATTCTCACGATCGCTGTTGTCCTCTTATTGCTGGTCAATATTGCCCTGGTCGTATTTATGCTGAACGGGAAGAAAAAACAGGGATCAAAAAAACACAACAGGGTGGAGCCTTTTGAAATGATGGTGAAAGAACTGAACATGACCAGTCAACAACAAACAGACTACAAGGCCATGAAAGATGAGCATTTCAAAAACTTGAAACCATTATTTGATTCAGTACGTGCTGCTAAAACGGCATTCTATGCATTGATCAAAGAACAAAATACCAATGACAGTTTTGTAAATCTTTATAGTCAACGGATCTGTGAAAAACAGGCTGCCATTGATAAACTTACTTTTAGCCATTTTAAAAGAGTAAGAAACACATTTACCCCGGAGCAGCAGCCGAAGTTTGATGAATTTGTGCAGAAGATGATGCAAAGGAACAGGAAGGACACGTCTGATAAAAGAAAATAGGCTTCTCACCTTTACAACGAAAATCAGGCATAGTTGCCTAGCTATAAATTCTTTCTATAGAATCCCGGTATTTTTCCATCACCACTTTTCTTTTCAATGACATTTTTGGAGTTAATTCACCGGTATCAATACTCCACTCATTTGAGAGCAATTCAAATTTTTTCACCTGTTCTACATGGTTAAAGTATTTATTAAAACTCTCCACTAGTTCTTTAAAGAAGTCAATTACTTTAGGATTATGGAGAAGTCCATCGCTGTTTTCGTCAGCAATATTGTTTTTCCGGGCCCAGTCACGAAGATTAGGAAAAGAGGGGACAATCAGGGCTCCTACAAATTTTTTGTCGGCACCTACCAGCATTACCTGTTCAATAAATGGCGATTCTTTCAGTTTGTTTTCGATGGGCAATGGTGCCACATACTTCCCACCGCTGGTTTTAAACAGCTCTTTTTTACGATCAGTAATTTTCAGAAAATTGTTTTCGGAAAGCATCCCGATATCACCGGTATGAAACCAGCCATCTTTTATATCCTCGGCAGTCAGGTCGGGACGTTTGTAATAACCCATCATCACGTTGGGACCTTTGCAGAGTATTTCACCGTCCTCGGCTATTTTTACCTGTACATCCGTTATCAACGGACCCACCGTTCCAAACTTCCTCCCGCTTTCTTCGAAACGATTTACGGAGATCACCGGCGAAGTTTCTGTTAAACCATAACCTTCCATGATAGGAATCCCGGCGGCAGTAAAAATGCGAATCAGGCGTACCTGGCAAGCCGCTCCACCTGTCACCACACATTTGAGATTATTACCCAATCCTTCTCTCCATTTGCTAAAGATGATCTTATTGGCAACGCCCAGTTTAAAATTATACCAGGCACCCTGGTTTTTGTTGATCTCATATTTTTCAGCCAGATCATGTGCCCAAAAAAATAATTTCTTACTAACCCCCGACAACTTACTTCCCTTTTGCATGATACGATCATACACTTTTTCTAGCAGCCTCGGTACCGTGGTAAACATATTCGGTTTTACTTCTTTCAGGTTGTCACCGATTGTCTCCAGGCTTTCTGCATAATAGATAGAAGTACCCCTGAACAAATAGAGGTAGGTTACCATCCTCTCAAAAATGTGATTGAGTGGTAAAAAACTCAAGGACCGCAGTTCATCTCCCGGTGGGAAACAGGGAATACAGGCCATGACATTGGATAGAATATTGCGATGCGATAACATCACCCCTTTAGGAGTGCCGGTGGTGCCGGATGTATATATGATGGTAGCCAGGTCTTCGTATCCAATTCTGTTGCTGATCGTTTTTACTTTCACCAGTAACTCAGGTGTACTCAGTTCAATTATTTCTTTCCAGTGTTTTGCGTTGGCCACATGCTCAAAAGTGAATATCGCTTTGAGCGAAGGAAGCTTTTCTTTCAGGCTCAGTGCCTTTAAATACAGGTCCTCATCATTGACAAATACCAGTTTTACCTGGGCATCTTTGAGAACAAATTCCAGTTCGTTGACAGTAATGGTGGGGTAAACCGGTACCAGCAGGGCGCCGATCTGCTGGACAGCCAAATCAAGCATCACCCACTCCGGGCGATTCTTGCAAAGGATAGCCACTTTGTCTCTTCCTTCCGGCGTCATATCACCGCAACTGACGCCAAGCTCTAATAAGCCAGCGCTGAGTTTATCAACAATATCTTTTACGGCTGCAGTACTGTATTTTTTCCATTGTCCGGCTTCTTTACCAGCCAGCATATCATCCAGTGGCTTTCTGTCCAATTGGTATTGAATGCAGTCAAATAACCTTTTTGGCTCTGTCATGGGCAGTCGTTATAGTATTAGTTGATCAAAACTAAACGTACAGACAATTTAGGCAAAAAGCGGTATAAAAACCCTGTTTATTTCACTCCCTGGTAATATTGTCCAATCGGCATTTTGAAGATCCTTGTTTTCTGGAAAGCGCTAAAGCCATTGTATTCTTCTACATGAGTTTTTGTCCAGTTATCGTAAGCCGCTAGGTTCTCGATAGGTCCAAACAGCCACTGGTTGTACGCCCCGAACATGCCCTCTGATAGTAATTGGCGGTGATAATCAAATAATCGGAAAGGATATTTGGCTGCATTGGTAGCGAACCAATCAAGAATAAATCTTGTGCGGATCATTGTCAATGTTTCGGCGGTAATTCCTTTGCTGGTCAATGAAGATTGCTTAGCCATCGTCTGTAAAAAAGACTTGGCGAACCCGCTCTTATTATCTTCTTCGTTTTGCAGTAGGTCCGTTGCGGCAAAGAGTTTTTCCTTATAGCTGTCCAGCAATAACTGTTTCATCGCCATGCCTCTTTCACTCAGGCTCTCCATATTCACAAATATTTCTCCGTAAATAATACTCCACACTTTATCTTTTGAATTAAAATAATAGAGGGCCGCATTATAATAATTACCGCTATAGGCCGGATCCACTTTTATGCCTTTTTCCCATTGCTCAATGGCGGAAAGATCTCTTGTCGACAGTAACAGTTCACCATACTCACTGTACAATGATCCGCTCTTTGGAAATTTTTTTAATCCTTTTTTATATAACTTGGTGCAATCTTTTATTTCCTCCAATGCCTTGTATACATTTCCCGCAATCTGGAAAGTTGCCACATCGGCATCATCCCTGTCAACTAATTTTTTAACCGCATCCAGTGCTTTTGTATAGTCTCTTTTCAGGTAATAACTCATGGCCAGGTCCTTCTGCATTTCGAGATCTTTACTATTACCCTGCAAAGCCCTGACCAGTACCAGGATAGCGTTATCAAAATCACCTGACCGCATAAAGGTCCTGGCAGTTTCGTGCATCGTTTTTGAGTCTTCCGGCTGAGCACTTGCTGTTAGCAGGAAGGAGAAAGCAATAAAGAAGAATAAGATTTTTTTCATATCGCAAATTATAAAAGAAGAGACGCTGTAATAAACGTCTCTGTTGCAAAATAACAAATAAATTAGTTAATGAAGGCACAAGAAACAGGGGTGTAAAGTCACAAAGTACAAGGTGCACGGCACAAGAAAGCCTGGTTAGGTGTAATTTCCCGAACTTATAGGTTGAATCCTATGGTCTGTCTTAGATAAGATGGGAAAGCAGCCCATCCCTCAGTTTTGGCTCAAACCAGGTGCTTTTAGGGGGCATCACTTTTCCGCTGTCTGCAATATTAAATAACTGCTCAATTGAAACAGGATAAAGGCTAAAGGCCACTTTCATTTCACCACTGTCCACTCTATTCTCAAGTTCTTTCAAACCCCGTATGCCACCTACAAAATCGATACGTTTATCCGTCCGCTGGTCCTTTATATCCAGTAATTTATCCAGTATATTATTAGAGAGAATTGTCACATCCAACACCCCGATCGCATCGTCGGTATACGTTCCTTTCCGGGAGGTAAGAATGTACCATTGTTTTTCCAGGTACATCCCAAACTCATGTAACTGCGATGGTTTTACCGGTTCTGTACTTAACGTGATAAAGAAATCATCCTGCAAACGGCTGATGAGTTTTGCCGCTGTCCATCCACCCAGGTCTTTAACCAGCCTGTTATAATCTAGAATGGACAGCTGGCTCGCCGGGAAAATAGTTGTCAAAAAATATTTTGCACTTTCACTTGCAGGCAATTGTTGACTCACTTTTGCCGCAGAAGCTGCCCGGTGATGGCCATCAGCAATATACGTGGCGGGAACTTGTGTATTGAATAATTCGGTGATCGAATCAATGACTATATCCCTGTCCACTACCCAGATGCTATGCCGGATTTCATCGCTGGCGGTAAAATCATACACCGGTTTGTTCGCTGCTTTCCATCCATTGACCAGGGCATTTATTTTCGTAACATCCCTATATGCCATAAACACATTGCCAGTTTGGGCTTCAATGGTACGCATATGATCAATGCGGTCTTTCTCCTTTTCCGGCCGGGTGAACTCATGTTTCTTGATTACATTACTATAATAATCAGCGACCGCCGAAACGCAAACCAATCCCGTTTGGCTTCTGCCATTCCCGTCCGATCCGGCAAGGGCGGGCATGACAAGCTGGTATATATAATAGCAGGGCTTTTCTTCTATAAAAACCACCCCGTGCTGTATCAATTCCTGCAAGTTCGTTTTAGCTTTTTCATATACAGCAGCGCTGTGTGAATCTGTGTCTGGGGGCAAATCAATCTCTGATTTAGTAACATGCAGAAAAGATAAGGGATTACCTTTTGCTTCTTCCCTCGCTTCTTCGGTATTCAAAACATCATAGGGTCTTGATGCTACCTGTTGGGCCAGCTCTGGTTGGGGTCGTAAAGATCGAAAGGGTTTGATAATTGCCATGAACTATTGATTAATTGATTTTTTCTGATTCTACTGATTTTTTAATAGCCTTGGATGAATTACTCGTTTGTATTGCAGGCTTTTACTCCCAAAGTTTATCAACAAGCCTACTTCAAGATTAAAGGCGTCAAAATAATTTATTGACTGCGCTAAATGGGTATCTGTCATTTCAATAGTAGCTTTTAATTCGACAATGACCTTTTTTCTGATCAATAGATCTGCCCGTCTCGCGCCAACTTTTACATTCTTATAAAAAATAGGGAGTACGATTTCCGAAGTAGCTTCAATATTCCGGAGACCGCATTCCACTGTCATTGCTTTTTGATAGACAGACTCAACGAATCCTGTGCTAACATTTGTAGGTACTTCAAAAGCTGCAGCTAATATTTCAGCAGTAATATCAGAATTAATATACTCCTGTTTGATCATACGTTAGTTGATTAATCAGTCAAATCAGTTAATCAATAGTTATCCTTTTTGTTTTGCAAATTGTTTCATGAGATCGGTCAGCGCTTTCACACTTTCAAGGGGGAGCGCATTATACATCGAAATCCGGAACCCACCCACACTACGATGACCTTTCACCCCTACCATGCCATTAGCATGACAATCATGAAGAAATTCTTTTTCAAGAGCGCTATCCTCAATAGTAAATACTGCATTCATTTTACTACGGTCTTCAAGGGCGACCGGGGCCTTGAAAATGGGTATTGCATCAAGCGTGTCGTAAAACAATTTTGCTTTTGCGTTATTTTCTTTTTCGATCGCCGCTACACCACCTTTGCTTTTCAACCAGCGCAGAGTTAGCATGGCTACATATACGGCAAATACCGGTGGCGTATTCAGCATACTCTCTTCTTTAATATGATTGCGATAATCAAGGATGGTGGGAATGGCCCTGGCTACTTTCCCCAGTATATTTTTATTGACCACGACCAGGTTGACACCCGCCGCGCCCATATTTTTTTGTGCGCCTGCATATATAAGGTCAAACTTATTAAACGCAAGTTGCCGGCTTAATATATCACTGCTCATATCTGCTACCAATGGAACCCCGCAATCATAAGGCAGGTCATGCCATTGCGTGCCAGCAATAGTTTCGTTGGTGGTTATGTGAAAATAAGAAGCCGTGGGGGTGACGGTAATATGCTTAGGGATATACGTATAATTATCTTCCTTGGAGGAGCCAACTATCTCAACATGACCAAACAATTTTGCTTCTTTAATGGCTTTCGAAGCCCAAATACCTGTGTCAGTATAAGCCGCTACTCCATTTTCGTTAAGCAAATTAATGGGTGCCTGCATAAACTGTGTGGTGGCACCGCCGTGTAAAAAAAGCACTTCCCGATCATCATCCAGGTTCATTAACTCCCTTATCAATCCCCTGGCTTCCTCCATAACAGGCTGAAACAAGGGTGTCCGGTGGCCTATTTCAAGGATTGATAACCCGGTGTTATTAAAATCAAGAATGGCGCGGCTGGCTTGTTCAAAAACTTCGACCGGTAAAACAGAAGGTCCCGCGTTAAAATTATGAATCACTTTTGTATCCTGTTCAGACATGATAATCGTTGTACTAAATAGAGGTGCAAATGTAGGAAATTAACTTTCCTTCGGGGGTATGCGCTCATTCATGTTCCCGTCCTTTAACGGCAGCATTCTTCCAGGAATTGTTCAGGCTTTCAAATTCCTTCAGATCTTCAGCCGAAAATTGTTTGTTGGTGAGTGTTTTCAGATCCGGTTGCCCCGCATTGACCCAGGCCGTGTACCAAAAACTTGCTACGGCATAAATAGATTGGCGCATTCTTTTTTCTATCATTCCTTTCAGCTTCGCATCATAGGCTTTGGAAAAAGCGGAAGAATATTGACGAATGGTGATACCATTCCGGTCCTCAAACGAATATTTCTGATCGGCCGGAAACTGTTGTGTCAGTTCTCTTTCATATTTCAACACCGTATCTGCGGCGGCGGCACTTTCCAAAACCCGTTTCCAGATAAAGTCGGCCGGGTTCCTGATATAATCTGCCTTACCAATAAAAAAATCCCATTCTTTTTCTGCTAATAATTCAGGAATACGACTTTCCCAAAATCCATGAATGCCTTTCTGGTCAGTAAATTGACCGTTGTGATTTTTGGTGGCATGCAGGGGCACATGCGAGTCGGCAATATAGTGACCGATCTCGGCCGCATACTTTAAGATCTTTGCCTGGTTTTTTTCTTTGAACGCCTCGGTAAGCCGGACTAACATGGTTTGCAACCACCAGGGTACAATACCGTACGTGTTTAAAGTATCTTCTGAATATTTTGCAACGGCATCAGCCCATTTTCTTGGCAGAGAATCATAAGGATAGACACCATAATGATCAATATCAATATAGTGGCGGGGACCTTCTTCTTTAACCGCATATCTTCTTTTATCAGGATCAACTGCATGTTCCGCTAAAAAATCGATCTGGGGTTTAAACAACACCATCATTTCCGGGGGAAGCAGGAAGACAGCATAGTAGTTGATCTTCTTATGCGCATAGAAGCCCCAGCAAAATGAATTTTTTGCAAAACTGAAGAGTAGCAAAAAAAGTAACAGCTTCTTCATTATACCGATATTTTCTTTTCTGCTTCATCTAAAACTATTCCATTGGTGGATAAGTCCACCACGCCACCAGTAACAGCATACTTCATGGCCTCCCCGGAACTAAATTTGTTGATCTTCTTTACTTTGGTTCTGGGCAAAATAAATAATTGTCCCGCCCAGTGGTAAGATTGCGGCACATACACCGACACATGATCAGCGCCAAGATCGAATTTTTCCATTTCCTCGTCAGTGATAAATCCCACTACCCAAACATCCTGTTCAAAGGCATTAGCCAGTACTGCGGAACTGAATTTCTTCTTTTCCCCGGCAAAAGCACCAAAAAAATCCCGAACAGAAGAATAGATAAATTTTATTCCGGGGGTTTTTTCCAACCAGCTATCAAACAGGTGAAAGAGTTTTGATTTGATAAAAAAGGAACTTAGATAACCTATGGTAACGATCACGACAAGGATAATAACAAAGCCTAGTCCATAATTCTTTACCCGGAGACCAATAGTCTTCCCGTCGATATCCTTTACCGGCTCCCGGAAAATGGGTATCCAGTTGTCGACCGTGGAGACGATCCAGTAAATGGAATAGATGGTTATGGCCAGCGGAGCGAGGATCAACAGGCCCTGGAGCAGGTATTGAACTATTTTTTTCCATTTGAATGGTTCTCGCGGCATGCCGGTAACTCTTTTTGTTATGAAAGGCTAAGGTAACTTAAAAAAATAAGGGGTTAGGTAGGACCTCTTTCGGCGAATTAGCAAAAATAACCGGTGGAAACTTTGGTTACAAAAAAAGTTTCCATAGTTTTGCGGCTGAAATAGACAGAATGGAACCCAAAGACCGCATATTATTAAAAGCCGAAGAGTTGTTCATGCAGTTCGGGATTCGCTCCGTCTCCATGGATGACATAGCCAATCACCTGGGTATGTCAAAAAAAACGATCTATCAATATTTTATTGACAAAGACGAACTGGTAGAAGCTGTTGTAGATGGGCATATCACCGAAGTGGAAGGCGACTGCATCGATTGCCGGGAAAAAGCTGTTGATGCCATACATGAGATATTTCTGACCATGGAGCATATCATGGAAGAACTCAACAATATGAACCCGATGTTGCTGTTTGACCTGGAGAAATTCCATTTTAAAGCCTACCAGCGGTTCAAAAATTATAAGGATAAATTCCTGTTACAGATCATCCGTAATAATATTGAATGGGGTATAAAAGATGAACTGTACCGTGCGGATCTGAATGTGGATGTGTTGTCCAAATACAGGATCGAGTCGATCATGATCCCTTTTAACGTGGCTGTTTTTCCTCCCGGAAAATATAACCTGGCACAAACTTCTGAAATAATGATCGAAAATTTTATCTATGGTCTTGCTACCACCAAGGGACATAAATTGATCCAGAAATATAATGAACAACGCCAAAAAAATCTTTCATATGATGAGAGTAAAAAATAAAAGGATAGCCCCGTTAACGGTACTAGTTTTTTTTGCTGAACTAGCACTGGCCCAGTCACCGGATACAAGAGGAATCATCAAACATGAATTTTCAATTCTGCAGGCAATGGACTATGCCCAAAAGAATAATGTAAATGTGAAGAATGCGCTCCTGGGTGTACAAATACAAGAGCAGGTGAACCGGGAAGTGACGGCCAATGCCTACCCGCAGATCAGTGGCTCAGGCTCTTATACCTATAATGCCAAACTACCGGTGAGCCTGGTGCCTGCCGAATTTTTTGGAGGTCCGCCCGGAACCTTTTCGAAAATTGCTTTTGGTCTTAAGCATAATATGACCGGCGGAGTAGAATTGAACCAATTACTATTCGACGGGCAGGTCTTTGTAGGATTGATGGCGAGGGAAGCTGTTCTTCAATTCTCTCAAAAAAATGTGGAGGTAACAGAAGAATTGATCAAGGCAAATATTTATAAAATATATTACCAACTGGTCGTCAGCAAAAGACAAATTGAATTGTTGGATGCCAATATTGCGCGTTTTGAAAAACTGTTGCATGATACCCGGGAGATTTATAAAAATGGTTTTGCGGAACAATTGGATGTAGACAAAGTAAATGTAGCCCTGACCAACTTGCAAACAGAAAAGTTAAAAGCTTTAAACCAGATCACTAACGGGTACTTTGGTTTAAAAGTATTACTGGGGATGCCGGTTAAGGATGAACTGGTGCTTACAGAAGGACTCGATGAAAACAATATTAAAGAAGGTGTATTGGAAGCGGCCACCTTTCAATACAATGATCAGAAAGGAATACCAGTACGCGGAACTGGGAATAAAACTGAATGACTATAATATTAGAAGGTATAAGCTCAATAAAATACCCACGGTAAATCTTAATGCTTATTACAACCAGAATGCGCAACGGAATAAATTTGATTTTTTTGGAGGAGACTGGTTTGGGATTTCGGCCATATCACTTCGGGTAAATGTGCCCATCTTCAACGGGTTTGCGACCAATGCGAGGATCCAACAAGCCCGACTGACTTTACAGCAAAGCCTAAATAACCGGGACGCACTGAAACTCTCCATCGATAATGAAATAGAAGTTGCCAAGAACAATTTCCGTTCTGCTATTGCTACCATGGATTACCAGAAAAAGAATATGGACCTGGCAGAAAAAGTGTTTCAGCAAACAAAGAAAAAATATGAAATGGGCATTGGCTCACAAACGGAGATCAATACGGCCCAGACAGATTTAAAGTCAGCACAAACTAATTATATCACTGCTTTATACGATGCCATCATTGCCAAAGTAGATTTTATGAAAGCAACCGGCAAACTGTAATAACCTAAATCATCACCTGACCACTAAAATGGATTTTATGAATAACATTCTGAAGATTTCATTCACCCTTGTCATTATGGTCTCCTTATTGGCCTGCGGTAGCGGGGCCAAAGATAAAAAAGGGAATATCGGCGATATGAAAGTAAAACTGGAAAAGCTAAAGAAAGAAAAGAATACACTGGATGCGGATATCCGCAAACTGGAAGAACAGCTTGCCAAAGCTGATCCTAAAGCGGTGCAACAGGCGCAGAAATTAGTCAGTGTCGATACGCTTCGGATCCAGCCCTTTTCACATTTCATAGAACTACAGGGTAAGATTGATGCAGAAGGGATGGCCTATGTGGCACCGTCAGGACAGGGTGGACAAGTAAAAGCCGTGTATGTAAAGGCAGGACAAAAAGTAAATAAGGGGCAGCTGATTTTGAAATTGGATGATGCTTTAGCCCGGCAGGGTGTGGTGGCGGCACAACAACAGACCGGGCAACTAAAGGCAAGACTGACACAGGCCCAGACCGTGTATGAACGTTACCAGAATCTTTGGAAACAAAACATAGGTGCTGAAATACAGGTAATTAATGCAAAAGCAGATGTGGATGCATTGGCCGCACAGTTAAGAGCTGCGCAAGCCCAGGTAGGTTTGGCTCAGGAACAGGCAAATATGTCAAATGTATATGCCGGCATCAGTGGAACAATTGATGAGATGAATGTAAAAGTGGGTGAATTCTTTTCACCACAAAGTGCTGCTATGCCCGGTGCTGGTATCCGGATCGTGAACAACAATAATTTAAAAATAGTGACCAATGTGCCTGAAAATTATGTGTCAAGGGTAAAAAAAGGTGATAAGGTGGAAATAGTAGTGTCAGATAGCGGCAAGCCCCCTTATCAATCTGTCATCAGCGTAGTAGGTGGATCCATCGATCCGATCACAAGATCATTTGTAACAGAAGCAAAACTTCCTTCCGACCCTTCTCTAAAACCTAACCAAACAGCTACCATGAAGATCCTTGACTATGAATCAAAAGCCGCCGTCGCCGTTCCGATAAATGTGGTGCAGAGTGATGAGAAGAATAAATATGTCTATGTAGTGGAAAAGACCGGAGATAAGATGGTGGCCAGAAAAAAAATAGTGACCGCTGGAGAAGCCTACAATGGATTAATTGAAATTAAATGTGGCTTGACAGGTGGTGAATTGATCATTACAGAAGGCTACCAGACAGTGTATGATGGTCAGGCAGTGATGACGGGGAAGTAGTGGGGAGTCGGAAGTTAAGAGCCAGAACTCGCTGGTCAGGAATGATTTCTTATGTAGCGGGGTTACCTCCTAGGGGTAAGATTTCAGTTCCCGCCACGGCGGGACAGGCTGTACAAGAGTGTATCGAAGCGGAAAAATTGACAAGGATGTATTGAAGCTCCGTAGAAGCGACATAACAATAGCGGGGGGGCAACCCCTGAGTGATAAAGATAAAATAGTTTTCTAACCCCGAAGGGGCGAAATATTATTGATGAATAGAATTACAGGATGTACAAGTGGGACCTTCTTCCACCGGAAGAAGCCAGACAAGGGACGATGAGGGTAGTAGTGGTGCTGGCTAAACCAAAATCAAATTGACGATCTAAAATATTTCAGATGAAAATTCTTGAAGGAGTTACCAAAAAGTTCAAAGAGTTCAAACCCACCAGCTGGGCCATTGATAACAAAACCGCTGTTTATATCATTGCCATCATCGTTACCGTATTTGGTTTGATGAAATTCAACAGTATGCCGAAGGAACAGTTCCCGGATATTGTTGTGCCTACTATTTCTGTGGCAACTGTCTATGTTGGTAATTCACCCAAGGATATTGAGAACCTGGTAACAAGACCGATTGAAAAACAACTGAAAGGTATCAGTGGTGCCAAAGTCAATAAAATTCAAAGTACTTCACAGGCAGATTATAGTTTGATCGTGGTAGAATTTGATACGGATGTAAAAACAGAACTGGCCAAACAAAAAGTAAAAGATGCTATTGATAAGGCAAGAGCTGATCTGCCGACCGACCTGACCACCGGAACCCGATGTCCAGGAATTTGCTTTTAGTGAAATGCCTATCATGTTTGTCAATGTGAGCGGTGATTATGATGGGATCAAGCTGAAAGCAGTATGCCGACAAGATGCAGGACCGCTTTGAAGAATTGAGTGAAGTAACAAGGGCTGAAATTGTTGGTGCACCGGAAAGAGAGATACAGGTGAATGTGGATCCGTATAAAATGACAGCGGCAAGAGTAAGTTTCACGGATATTGAAAATGCCATCAGCCGGGAGAACAATGACATCACCGGTGGTTTGATCGAAGTGGGTAATATGAAACGTACCCTGAAGGTAAAAGGCCAGTTTGCCGATGCCACCGATCTGCAAAATATTGTGGTGCGAAGCAGTGCCCAGGGAGCATCTGTTTACCTGAGAGATATTGCCGAATTAAAAGATACGATCAAAGAAAAAGACAGCTATGCACGGCTGGATGGAAAAAATGTGGTTACACTGAATATTGTAAAAAGAGCTGGAGAAAACCTGATCAACTGTGCAGACAAAGTAAAAGCCGTAGTAGCTGACATGCAGGAAAGTGAAGAGCTGCCAAAAGATCTGCGGGTAGAATTTACCGGCGACCAGAGCAAACAAACAAAGACTTCTTTTAATGAATTGATCAATACAATCATCATCGGGTTTATACTGGTACTGATCATCCTGATGTTCTTTATGGGTGTTACCAATGCCTTCTTTGTGGCATTGAGTGTACCGCTGAGTGTATTCGTTGCATTTTTATTCCTGCCACTGGCCGATAGTATCATTGGCACCACTGTTACGCTCAACTTCATTGTACTGTTTGCGCTTGTTGTTTGGCCTGGGAATAATTGTGGATGATGCGATTGTGGTCATTGAAAATACCCACCGTATTTATAATAATGGGAAGGTCCCGATTGTCCGAAGTGCCAAGGAGGCGGCAGGGGAAGTGTTTATTCCGGTATTGGCTGGTACAGCTACTACGCTGGCTCCTTTCTTCCCGTTATTATTCTGGAAAGGATTGATCGGTAAATTCATGATCTACCTGCCTACGATACTGATCCTTACACTGGCAGCATCACTGATCGTAGCCTTTTTCTTCAACCCGGTATTTGCTGTAAGCTTTATGAAACCGGAAGGAAAGGAATATGAGAAACCGAAGAAGGCTGTTTTCAGGAATAAATGGTTTATTGTTTTTGTTATCGCCGGTGTTTTAATGCACTTCGGTGGTATGCATGGACTTGCCAATTTCTTATTACTGATGGCCGTTTTAATGGTATTTAATGCCTATGTACTAAATGACTTGATTCATGCTTTCCAGAAAAAGGTATTGCCAAAGCTGATGAACAGGTATGAAAAATTATTACGGTGGGTACTGAAAGGAAGAAGACCGGTGTATGCATTCATTTCGCTGTTTGGCATATTTGCTTTTGCATTGCTGCTGTTAATGATTAGTATTAAACTCGGCAGAACGAAATCATACTTTCTTTCCCAGTGGTGATCCCAATTTGGTATATGTCTATTTAAAATTACCGGTGGGTACCGATGTGAAATATACAGACAGCATCACCAGGGTCTTGGAAAAAAGAGTAGAGAAAGTACTGGAAAAAGAATAACCGGGGACACCGGGCAGTATCGTAGAAAGTATTATCACGAATGTAGCGGTGAGTGCTAATAATCCCAGGGATAATAACCGAAGTATACAATCTAACCTCGGACGGATACAGGTATCCTTTGTAGAATTTGAAAAAAGACATGGAAAAAGTACAGTCCGTATACAAAGATGCCATTCGGGAAGTGATGCAAGGTATTCCCGGGGCCAATATAGAAGTGGCCCAGGAAGATGGCGGCCCGCCCACAGATCCTCCGGTGAACATAGAAGTAGTGGGTGATAATTTTGAGAATATTGCAGCCGTGGCAACCCAGTTATTTAATTATTTAGATACTAACAGAGTAGAGGGCATTGAAAATCTGCAGCCCGATGTGGATCTGAATAATCCCGAGATCACTATAAATGTAGACAGGGAAAAAGCAATGATTGAAGGAATCAGCACCGGCCAGGTAGGTATGGAAATACGGACCGCTGTTTTTGGAAAAGAAGTAAGTAAAATAAAAGATGGTGAAGATGAATATAAGATACAGTTGCGTTATACCGATCTGCATGCGCAATAATATCACCGACCTGATCAATATGCGTATCACTTTTATGGATATGAATACGATGCAGGTAAAATCCATCCCGCTTAGTGCCGTAGCAACGATTGATTATACCAACACAACAGGTGGAGTAAAAAGAAAGAATGTAAAACGTACAATCCAGTTACAGGGAGATGTACTTGACCCGACGATGGTGGGTGCCGTAAATGCTGAATTGCAAACAAAGATTGATGATTTCAAAAGCAAGGAAAAAATACCGCCGGATGTAACCATCAAACTAAGCGGGCAGAGCGAACAGGAAAAAGAAACGCAGGCATTTTTAGGAACAGCCTTTATGATCGCCATTGGTCTTATCTTTTTGATACTGGTATTGCAGTTCAATTCAATGAGCAAGCCGTTTATTGTGATAACCGAGATATTCTTCTCCGTAATTGGGGTGTTACTGGGCTATGCCATTACGGGGATGACGATCGCGACTATCATGTTGCTGGTAGGTATTGTTGGCCTGGCGGGTATTGTAATTAAAAATGGTATCCTTATCATTGAATTTACGGATGAACTCCGGGGCCGTGGAATGCGGACAAGAGAAGCCGCCATCCAGGCTGGTAAGATCAGGATTATTCCGGTATTGCTGACGGCGGTCGCCACCATCCTGGGTTTGCTGCCATTGGCGATTGGGTTTAATATTGACTTTGTAGGATTGTTCCAGCACTTCCGGCCCAATATCTTCTTTGGCGGTGATAGTGTGGTATTCTGGGGACCACTAAGCTGGACGATCATCTTCGGGCTTATTCTTTCGTTCTTCCTCACGCTGGTGATGGTGCCGAGTATGTACCTGATAGCAGAACGATTAAAAAGACCGATGAGTGCTTTTTATGGCTCTAAATTTATAGCACTGTTAGGATTCACTGGTCCGTTCTTCTTCATTTTTGTAGGAATCATGTTTCTGGTAAGACGGATACAGGGAAAAAAAGTATGGCTGGGGAAACTTCGTAAGCAGCGAGTAGTTGCCTGACGTTGTCTTTCTATTGCAACCGCTTTTATAATAGTTGTAGGTTTTGGTGACAAAGCGGTCCTCTTTAGGGGACCGCTTTACTTTTGCAAAGTGAAACCAGGTTGGTACAGCTTCTGCACTGCAGGAAAATAACTGGAATCATCCTTACTCAATTCCTAGTAGGACTGACTTACATGACAAACGCCACCCGTCTGCTGACGAGTGGCGTTGTCTCCGTAACCACCGGAATAATGATCTATCTTAAAATCCTTTCTTTTCTACTTTCCTGCCTTCTGCATCGAGCTCCACAATTTCATAACCCAATTTCTGTACACCAGACAGTATCTTGGCCTTATCCCCTACCAGCAGAATATTCATCTTATCAGGCCGGATTAAATTTTTAGCCAGGCCATCAATTTCCTTTTTGGTGATCTTGGCCAGGATCTTATTTTGCTGATCCACATAATTGGCAGGTAAATTATAATCCAATATCTGTCGGATAAATCCTGCTTTTTGCGGGCCGGTTTCATAAGCAAGCGCATCCCGCTGACCTAATGAGTTTCTCATAAAGCTCAGCTCTTCTTCTTTAATTCCTTCAGAAGAATAGTTTTTCAATTCATTCATTACTTCCACCAGGGCACTATCAGTTGCATCGGCACGTATTCCTGAACTGAAAGCAAAATCTCCCCTATACTCATTACCACTAACGGTACTACGGGCTCCATAGGTCCAACCTTTATCTTCCCGGAGATTCAGGTTGAGACGGCTGCTAAAATCACCACCCAACGCATAATTCATCAACCTCGATTTATAATAATCACCCGTAGCATCGTACTTCAAACCGGTAGCATATCCCACCCGGAATTCCGATTGGGCTGATTTGGGTATATCAACCATGTACACCCTGGTCTTATCAATAACCGGAGTTGCATCAATCTTGGGCATAGTTATCTTTTTATTAGGCAGCTTGCTAAGGAAATCAAGTTGTGGAAGGATTTCCTTTTCTGTGATATCACCCACTACAACTACTTTCACACCTTGAGAGGTCATGTAATTATCATAGTAAGACTGGATATCCTGGAGCATAATATTTTTAATGGATTCTTCGGTTCCATTTTCACTGATACCCAGGATATGATTAGGACCATAATTCATTTTTGCAAAAACTACACTAGCTACCTGTGCTGGTTGTGCCTTCGATAACCGAAAACCGTCAAGGCTTTGTTTTTTTATCCGGTTAAAGGCCTCTTCAGTGAATACGGGTCTGAACATACGTTCCTGCAGGAAAGCCAAGGTTGGCCCAACATTTTTCTTGAGAGTCTGCACGTTAAAAGCTATTCCATCCACATTACTGTTGATGTTGACAGAGCTGCCCAGTTTTTGTAATTCGATGGCGAGTTTCTCAGCAGAATAATTTTTTGTGTCTTCATTCATCATCGTGGCAAAGAAATTAGACAACCCGGCTTTGGTGAGATCGTTTGCCTGCATCAGGTGTCCGCCTGGAATAGTTATGGAAATGGTCACCATCGGGATCTCTGTATTTTCAGTGCCTATCATCTTGATTCCGGATGGCAGATCCTTTCTCCAAAACTTCGGAACTTTTACCATCGGGGTCAGACCCGCTTTAGGCATTTTTTTTCTGTCAAAATTGTCCTTTCCTTTTGTATACTTTAAACCAGCATAGCCATAATCAGGTGCAGTATAGTTGGACTGATCAATAGTATAATTATTCTCTGCAGCAATCAGGCTTTCCATTCCTTTGGTGAGTACACTCACGATAACGGCGGGCTTTGCTTTAATATATTTATTGTAGGCCGCCATTACCTGCTCCTTTGTCAGTGATGAATACATCTTCACCAGGTCAGCTATCTTATTGGGATTGCCGGTAAAGGTCTGGAACTGCGCGAGCTGGGCCACTTTGCCAGCAACACTTTGCAGACCATTGATCTGTTGTGTGATCGTGCCACCTTTGAATTTTTCTACATCTTCTTCAGTCACCCCTCTTGCTTCGAATGAATCCAGGGCGGCTCTGAAAAGTGCCAATTCATCTTTAAGTGACGTGCCTACCGGTGGCGTGATTTGTATAACGAATTCACCAGATAGTTCTGACAAACCACTAAAAGCCTGCACGTTCAGTGCCAATTGTTTTTTAGTGATGTATTGATAAAAAATAGAATTCTTACCTTGTCCCAATACTTGTGCAAGACAGGCCAGGGCAGCCATATCCGGATGATAATTGGGAACAGTTGGATAAGTGATCGCCAGGCGCGGAAGACGGGCATAATTATCCACGAAGGAAACATAGCGGTCAGCGTCGAGTTTGGGCACCGGTAATTTGGTCGGACTCACTTCCGGGCCACGAGGGATACTTCCAAAATATTTTTCTACCAGTTTAATAGTTTCAGCAGGTTTTAGATCACCGCCTACTGTCAAGGTGGCATTATTGGGGCCATACCACCGCAGGAAAAAATTCTTGAGATCATTTACATTGACACGGTTGAGATCTTCCACGTAACCGATCGTGAGCCAGGAATAAGGATGACCATAGGGATACAGGTTCTTGGCAGTGAATTCTGATAAAAGGCCATAAGGTTGATTATCATAATTCTGACCTCTTTCGTTCTTTACGGTGGAACGCTGTATCTCAAATTTCTTTTGGGTTACCGCGTCAAGAAAGAATCCCATGCGATCGGCTTCGAGCCAGAGCATTTTTTCGAGTTGGTTCGAAGGAACTGTTTCATAATAATTGGTCCTGTCGCGGTTGGTACTTCCATTCAACGTACCACCTGCATCAGAAACGATCTTGAAATGCTGGTCATCTCCCACATTATCACTTCCCTGGAATAACATGTGTTCAAAGAAGTGAGCGAATCCGGATTTTCCGATCTCCTCCCTGGCAGAACCTACATGGAAAGTTACATCTACGTGCACTACGGGATCACTATGATCCTCATGCAGGACCACGGTCAACCCGTTGGACAACACGTATTTTTCGTAAGGGATGACAATTTCGTCCCCTGCCTTTTTGGTGACTTTTTCCACCAGTTTGGTTTGGCCGTTTACCAACGCCGATAATGCGATAGTGAACGCTGCCAATAGCAATAATCGTTGTTTCATTTGTTTATTTTTTATTTGATTGACCAAAATGGACTTGTACAAAACGCTCATCCGACTGGTTTAAAAAGCTGTGTCGCGGTTTTCATTTTTCATTTTTCATTTTTTGGAAGGCCTTCAAAGTAAACAAATCTGTTGGCTTTAACCACACCATTTATCATTTTTAACCCGGTTGGTGGCGTTGATATCCAAGGCTCTGTCTAAAAGATGGTTTGCCGACCGGCCAGAAGGGGTGTCTTAAGTGCAAAACTCGAAAATAAAAGCACCCCGATGCTGCTAGTTTTACGATTGCCCTACGGCAGGTTAAATACAGGTCAGCTACAGCCTGCCCGACTAAAAGCGGGGAATTATACTTATCACACTATATAAATACGATCAATACAAATTAGTTGTCCTTGATCAAAGGGTTTCTTATTTGTGTAATTGGTGTAATTCGTGGTCAATAAATTTGTTACCCCGGTATAACTTTACAAAAAATAATAAACCATGAGTACAGCAACCCGCAATAACCACGAGATCGACTATAAGATCTATGGAGAAGAATTACAATTTGTAGAAATAGAATTGGATCCTAGCGAAACAGCCATTGCCGAAAGCGGAGCCATGATGATGATGGATGATGGTATCGAGATGCAATCCATTTTTGGAGATGGCTCGGCCCAGCAACCGACCGGGTTCCTGGGTAAGTTGATGAGTGCGGGTAAAAGAGTATTGACCGGTGAAAGTTTGTTTATGACCGCATTTACCAATGCGGGACAGGGAAAGAAGAAGATAAGTTTTGCAGCTCCTTATACCGGAAAGATCATCCCGATGGACCTGCGCGAACTGGGTGGAACGATCCTTGCGCAAAAGGATGCATTTCTCTGTGCAGCCAAGGGGGTAAGTGTGGGTATCCATTTTCAACGGAAATTAGGTGTTGGCATTTTTGGCGGTGAGGGTTTTATTATGGAAAAGTTGGAAGGAGATGGTATGGCGTTTATGCATGCAGGTGGTTTTATTATAGAAAAAGAATTGAAGGCAGGTGAAATATTAAAAGTAGACACCGGCTGCATGATGGCCTATACGCCAACCATAGGGTTTGAAATCGAAATGGTAAAAGGAGTTAAGAACGTTTTGTTTGGTGGGGAAGGACTGTTCTTTGCCAAATTGCAGGGACCGGGCAAAGTATGGATACAATCATTACCAATCAGCCGCCTGGCCGGAAGAATTGTAGCTTATGGCACTTACCACCGTAAGGAAGAGGGGGGTATTTTTGGAGGGCTGCTTGATGGAAGGGGATAAGTAGTAGTCGTTAGTCAGGAGTCGGGAGTCTTGACGGGTGAAATAGCTTTAGACGAGTTGCCCGAATGTCAACAAATTATTGTCGGGGTCAAGCATAGAGAATTCTTTTTGCCCCCACGGTTTTACCTGCAAATGTCCTGCCGGATGTATGGGTATTTGCTTATCTAACATTGACTGGAAAAGCTTATCAATATTGTCGGTCCGGATATAAACTTGACCATAATTTTCTTTTGGATCAAGTTCTTTAAATTCAAAGAAATGAATTTGAATATTGTCCCGTTGAATCATCAGGTACCCATCATAATCTTTTCCAATTGGCTGAAATGCCAGTTGGTCAATGTAAAACAATTTGGTAGCGTCTTTATCACGCATGGGTAGTTTTGGATGTATAGCAGTAAGCATCTTTCCTGGTTTTTGTAAATGTAAAATCAATTCGGGAACGTATGGGGTAGTCATTTGTTTTGCGCACACCCTTCGTTCAGACGTACCGGTCTAAGTTCTTCGGCAGCTACTTCCTATACTGCCCATAAAATCAATTCCCCAACCAAACCTAACTTGTTTTAAATTGCAGCAATAATTTTTACTGAATGACACGCAAACAGGAAGTTTTACAGGATGTCGTTATCAAATTTGCCGGCGACAGCGGTGATGGTATGCAACTGACCGGTACGCAGTTTACCAACAATACCGCCATGCTGGGTATTGACCTTTCCACCTTCCCGGATTTCCCGGCAGAGATCAGGGCCCCGATCGGAACCCTGCCCGGTGTGAGTGGATACCAGCTCCGTTTCTCCAGCGACCGGATTTTTACTCCTGGTGACGCCTGTGATGTGCTGGTGGCGATGAATGCCGCTGCGCTGAAGTCCAATTTAAGTGAGTTAAAAAAAGGCGGCAAGATTATTATCAATACTGATGGTTTTGATGCCAAGAATCTACGTTTGGCCAATTACCCGGATGGAGAGAATCCCCTGGAGAATGGCAGCCTGGACAATTATGAAGTCATCAGGATGGACATCACGAAAATGACCCGGGAGGCGCTGAAAGATTTCACCATGGGGATGAAGGAGAAAGACAGGGCCAAAAATATGTTTGTACTCGGCTTCCTGTATTTTATGTACAGCCGGGATATGGAAAACACCATCACATTTTTAAAAGAGAAATTCGGAAAGAAACCGGAAATATTTGAAAGCAATGTAAAAGTGCTGCAGGCGGGATACAATTACGGGGATACGACAGAAACGTTCACGACCACTTACTCCGTAGAGAAGGCTAAAATGCAACCCGGTACTTACCGATCCATCATGGGTAACCAGGCCGTAACGCTGGGACTAATCGCAGCCGCACAAAAAAGCGGCCTGCCACTTTTCCTCGGTTCTTATCCTATTACCCCCGCATCCGATATTCTGCATGAGCTGAGCAAGTATAAAAATTTTGGTATCAGGACTTTCCAGGCTGAGGATGAAATAGCCGCTATCACCTCTGCTATTGGCGCTGCTTATGGCGGTTCATTGGGAGTAACAACTTCCAGCGGCCCGGGTATAGCCTTGAAAGGCGAAGCCATGGGATTAGCGGTAATGCTTGAGATCCCCTTAATAATATGTAATATACAAAGAGGTGGTCCTTCCACAGGATTGCCTACCAAGACAGAACAATCAGACCTGATGCAGGCCTATTATGGCCGGAATGGTGAATGCCCGATGCCGGTTGTATCTGCCTCTACTCCTGCTGATTGTTTTGACGCTGTGTATGAAGCCGTGAGAATTGCCGTACAGCATATGACACCTGTTATTTTTTTAAGCGATGGGTATATTGCCAACGGAGCCGAACCCTGGAAATTCCCATCAACGGAAGAACTGCGACCCATTACTGTAAAGTTCAAAACAGAGCTGGGCGATCAGGAAGAAAAATTACAGCCTTATTTGAGGGATGAAAAATTAGCAAGACCCTGGGCTGTTCCGGGAACACCGGGATTGGAACATCGTATCGGAGGTTTAGAAAAACAAAATGTCACCGGAAATATTAGTTATGAACCGGAGAATCATCAATTGATGGTAAAGATCCGGCAGGAGAAAGTAGATAAGATCGCTGAATATATACCGGAACAAAAATTAGACAGCGGCCCTGAGAAGGGAAAGATACTGGTATTGGGTTGGGGCTCAACCTACGGGGCCATTAAAAGTGCCTGTAAAGATCTGCAAAATAAGGGCCATGCTATCAGTCATGCACACCTGCGTTATGTTCGTCCTTTTCCCAAAAACCTGGGCGACATCATCAAGAACTTTGATACCGTATTGATACCGGAGATCAACAACGGCCAGTTAATCAAGATCATCCGGGATGTTTATTTTGTCGATGCCAAAGGCTATAACAAAATAATGGGAGTGCCGATAACCAAAACAGAACTGGTGATGAAACTGGAAGAAATGCTGAACGCATAAAATATTGATTTGCTTTTACGTCCCATCCACCCGCTTCCGCCGGTGGATTTTTTATTTTCATTAACCCGCCTTACTCCTATATTCGTAAAAATTGACTGTTATGAGAAAGCTATTTATCCTGCTGGTTGTTTTCCAGGTTGTCTTCATGCTCACCTTACAAGCCCAAGACAACGCTATTAAAAAAGAAAAATACAACTGGGGAACCGGCACGCAGGATACCACTGCAGGCTATGCCCAAGCCATCAAAGTGGACAATGTGATCTATATCTCTGGCACCGTGGCAAGAGATGTAAACCCCGACGGGATAAAAAGGGTTTATGATGCGCTCGAAAAAACATTGAAGAACTATGGCGCCACCTTTCAAAATGTAGTCAAGGAAAATCTATTTACGACTGATATAGAAGCCATGAAACGATACAATGATACCCGCAAAGCATATTACAAAGGAGATTTTCCCGCCGCTACCTGGGTACAGATTCCGAGGCTGTACATGGCTGATGCAAGATTGGAAATTGAACTGGTTGCCCATTTACCCCGGAAATAACCTATCTCCGTACAGGCACATTCTTTCCATTATCATACCGGGCTTCGATTTTCGGGTACGAAAAAAAACTATTCTCCGGCACAAGAAATGCTTTGTAAACAGTATAGCTTTGCAAGCTGGATATGATCCGGAAGATATCACATAAAATAAAAAAAGGCTGGGCACAACTGGCACTGCTTTCAGCTGAAATGATCATTGTACTGGCGATCTTTCTTGCTTCCCTTATCGGGTTTGTTTTTATTACCCGTAATGTGTTCATCCTGAAAAATGAAGAATTTGACTTCAGGGTATTTGATTTCCTTGAACCCTATGTAAGTAATGCAAGAAACAGTATCGTTTTGTTCTTTACTTTCCTGGGCACACATATTTTCCTGATTCCTGCCAACCTGATCCTGATCATTTATTTCCTGTTCATAAAAAAACACCGATGGTATTCTATCAAAATCCCTGTTATTGCATTAAGCAGCCTGGCATTGATGGTGTTACTGAAAAACCTGTTTGGTCGTCACCGCCCTGATATACCCTTGATCAGGGAAGTGCATGGCCTTAGTTTTCCGAGTGGTCATGCCCTGATGAGTGTGACCTTTTACGGCATGCTTATTTATATCGTCTGGAACAGTATTAGCCGGACTTGGTTGAAATGGCTGCTGATAACTTTGCTGGTGCTTTTAATCATTATCATTGGTTTCACGAGGATCTATTTACGGGTACATTATCCCAGTGATGTCTTTGCGGGTTTCGCCATCGGATTTTTATGGCTGGTGATTTCCATCTGGATCATGCGGCGTATAGAAAAATTCAGTAAACGAAACATAGCCCCGGCTGTTGAACCAGGAGTGATAGGAGTACAAGAAGGGCCCCCACTATAGCAAAAGGCACAACTCCATAAATAATAAGGACTCATCCCTGCAAAATACATGTATAGCTACTTATGAACGCGGAGACATTCGAACTATGGAAAGGTGTTGCGCTTGTCTCATCAGTCATGCTGTTGTCAATTGTCGTTGTCGCTGCAGGGTTAGCCATATTGGTTTTTCTTACCCGCCAACAATTGCGGACCTATAAATATATTGACCTGGCGATCTTTGACTGGCTTCAAACCCGGACCAGCCAGCGTCGTAACAAATTCATGCTATTTGTCACCCTCCTGGCCAAACACCAGTTCCTGATCCCTGCCAACCTATTGTTCATAATCTATTTTCTCCTTATCGGTGATCATTCCTGGTATTCCATCCGGGTAGCGGCTATTGCCTTGAGCAGTCTTGTGCTAATGTTATTGTTAAAGCAACTCTTCAAACGCAAGCGACCGCTGGCACCCTTATTAAAAGCGGCAAAAGGATTAAGTTTTCCAAGCGGGCATGCCATCATGGCCGTTACCTTCTATGGTTTTGTCATTTATGTTATTGTGCATTCGATCCACCATGATGTGTTGAAATATTTCCTGGTGGCACTGCTTATCATTTTGATCTTGCTGATTGGATTTAGCCGAGTGTACTTGCGGGTTCATTACGTCAGCGATGTGATCGCCGGTTTCATCATTGGTATTTTGTGGCTGTTGGTATCCTTAATGGCATTAAAAAAGACGGAGAATTATTTAAAAGATAATAGATCGATCGATATTTCAGAAGTACAGATAAAAAAAAGACCGGTAACCCGGTCCATGGAGATAAACAATATTTCTACTTTAGTTTTTCAGTCGCCTTATTCAAAATCTCCTCCCAATTATCATCAAAGGTCAGGTTGGAAAAACTAATCCTATTTACTTTGATATCATTCGGATGGTTGGGATCCATTTTCATGATACCCATGGCATCTATAGTTACCTCCTCCTCCACCGTGCCTGACATCCTCCACTTATTTCCACCAATACCATTACTGCCGAGGTTGTCAAGCTGCGTAAGGTTTACCTGGTAAGTAGTGATCTTTGGTTCCCCTCCCAATATCCCGCCGAAGACCTGGTTTTCACGCGTAAACGCTAGACCTACCACGGGATAGGTACCGGGTTTCAATTCAAAAAGAAAATTTAGTACAAAAGACTCGCCGTCGGAACTGTTGGTGGTAACAATGGCAAGAAAATCATTACCCGGCGACAGATTTTTTTTATCCTTTTGCACCAACACAGATCCGGCGATATTCCGGGCAGTATCTTTAATGGAGTAATTTACAACCGCCGTACCCACCGCAGGACTCGGCGAGTCTGCCGAAGCTGTATTTTCCGTTGATGAGGTGGTAGCACTCTCTCCTGTACTTGTTTCTTTTTCCTTCTTGGCATTGTTACAGGCAAACAATAGTGCCACCGAAGCAATAGTGACGATCTTTTTCATATTATAATTGGTTTGATAAAACAATCAATTATCCTGGCTTGTACAAATCGGTGGCCTCCGGGATCATGATAGCTATGGCGAAGGCAAGCATGGTGACGATAAGCCCATACATGAATATATTATAGGCATACCGGAGAAAGCGATATTTTTTTGCTAAAACTACACCAAGAAAAAAATTATCCTTGACAATACTGCTGTATAAATAATCTTTATCCCCGAGCATTTCCTGCATGGCCCAGTCATAATCCGGCAAACTCATTTTATAAAAATTCCCAAAGAATAAAAGATTCGTTTTCTTCTTATGAATATCTTCCTGGGTAAAGGTGCCATGCGTTACATTCGGCCGGGTGGCCAGGATCGAAAACACGATGGCCGTTACGCAAACGAGTACCAGGCAGATGACAGGGATCAGCAAGTTGGGGTTTTCCTGGATCTTGGTTGATAAGGTTGAAATAATAATACTCAGGATAATAGAATTTACCGAAATAAGAATATTGGCTTTGGCATCAGCCATTTGGCTTAGATTATTCTGATTTTGAGCCACAATCCGGAATACGGTAGAGATTCCGCGTTCCGACTGTTTTTCCTTTTCCAATTTCGCTTTGGCATCTGTCAGTTTCCTCGCTGCAACAGAAAGTTTGTCACCATCCTTCGATTTGTTTTTATTTTTGTCTTTGTCTTTATCCTTTTCTTTAGTGGATTTCATTTCTGCAGTGGTTTTATCTTTTTCCTTTAGTTCGACCAGGTGCATATCTTTTACGGGACGCAATTTTTCCCGGCCATAATTAGTAAAATAAACATGGTCTTCCAGGAAACGGATATTGGTTTTTCTCCATTCTTTTTTTGGTATATCTCGCCCGCTAAACTCCAGGTACTCTTCCCGCAGCAATCGATTTTTCTCCTTGAAAGCATCGGTGCCAAGATGAAACAGATCGGCGTCCGAAATGATCCGTTCAATCGTAGAAGTAGGATTTTGCGGCACGCGTGTCGAATTGATACAGCCAATTACTTTGGCTTTAATTTCGTCACTAACTGAAGTAGCATCCATGAATTCAGTGGCCAGCTGTATACTCACCGCTTCATGATCCAGCGCATTTCCGGACGTATAGCCGGTATCATGAAACCATGCCGCCAGGTACAAAGCCAATTGATCATCATCTGACAAGGGATGCTGGTCTGCCAGGATTTCGGCTGCAGCCACCACTTCCTGTGTATGTTGTAGCGTATGAAACCTGATACTTTTACTAAGTTTGTTCGTTAGTAAGTCTGTAACATGTGTTTTTGCTTGCTGAATGAGTAATAATTGGCTTTCCGTCATGCTATAAAGATAACTTTTGATAAATTTAAACAAAATAAGAAGAATGATATTTTTAAATTTCCGGGTATGGGGTTTGCTGGGTATCCTGCTGCTTATCATTACAATATCCGGGTGCCGTCCTAGAGTGAGGGAGCTAAAATCGCCACCGCATTATAATTTCTCAAAGGTTCTTACCATTAAACTTTCAGACCCCAGTCTCCTGGAGATATCGGGTATTGCGTGGGATTCAAAGAATAATATTTTCCTGGCCATAACCGATGAGTCAGACAAGCTCTTCATAATGGACAGGGAGTATATGTCTATAAAGGAAGAACTACAATTCGGGGATAAAGGTGATTATGAGGACATAGCTATTTTGAATGAGACAGCCTATATTCTACGGAGTGATGGCATGATCACCAAGTTTAAGAAAGACAGTTCTGGTAAAGTGTTGTCGCTGGATATGGGAACGACCAATCTTTCGGGTACCAATGATTTTGAAACCATCTACAGCGACCCATCCCGTAATGCGCTGGTAGTTATTTGCAAAAACTGTAAAACGGATGATGAAAACTCAGTGAGCGCCTATGCTTTTTATCCCGATTCCATTGGCTATGACGACCATCCTCTTTACGTTATTGATGCAAAAAAAATCAGGGCATTGTCACCGGTTAAAACCTCAAAATTTCAACCATCAGCGGCGGCCATTCACCCGATCTCGAAGAAACTTTTTATCCTGTCCTCTGCCAGTAAACAACTGGCTATCACAGACCTGAATGGCAATGTAGAAACAGTTTACCGGCTTTCCCCCAAGCTTTTTCCGCAACCGGAAGGCATCACTTTTCAATCAGACGGGGATATGTTCATTACCAACGAGGGCTATCAAAAAAGGAAAGCGACCATTTCTAAATTTGCCTATATAACTGTTACCGACACTGCAAAAGTGATGTTAGCTACCGCCGGTTACGATCTTACCTCCCCGGATGAGAAAATGGAACTGGTCAAACAACTGCACGAGATATCGGGAATGGGATATATACCCGGAAAAGACTTGCTCGTAGCACAGAATGATGAGAAAGGTGATATTTATACCGTCGATTTTAAGAATAAGAGTGATAAATATGACCGCGTCCGGTTTTCTGGCAAAGACGATTATGAAGATATTGTTCATACCGACTCAGCGGAATATATGCTGATCAGTACCGGTGGTATTGTTAAGGTTCGTACCGATGACAGCCTGGTTGGCCCGCAGGAATATAAGCTGGGGATAGAAGGTAAGAATGAATTTGAAGCCCTGTATAAGGATAAGGATGGTTCATTGGTCATGATCTGTAAGCAATGTGATCATGAAAAAGATAAGATAAGAGCCGCCTACCGGTTTGACCCGAACAAAGAAAGTTTTTCGACGGAACCGATCTATAAGATCGATATAGAAGAGATACAAAAATTCTTAAACGACGACAAAGCGGAATTCAAACCATCAGCGGCCGGGATTCATCCCATCACCGGTAAACTATTCGTCATCGCTTCTGTTGGAAAATTATTGGTCATTCTTGATACAAATGGAAAACTGGAAATGGTGTTGCGGCTTGATCCGATTATGTATAATCAGCCTGAAGGTTTAACCTTTGCGCCCAATGGCGACCTGTATATTTCCAATGAACGCGGGGAAGGAGTGGCCACTATTTATAAATTTAATTATAAAAAGAATTGATCTTGTAGCGAGCTGCGTGTTGCTTTTTTTCTGCTGGGTTCCCGGGGAAGAAAGGTTGTGCGGGTAGCTGACATGAGGCAAGCTGCCAGTAGGCAACTCAGATTTTTAAAGCAAATAATTCTATATTCTCATTCTTGCCTTTCAGGTCGACCATCCCCATACTTTCAGTTTGCCAGTCTTTCATATCCAGTAACTCAATCATTTCTTTGGATACAAGAAATTTTTGGTTAAGCTCGGTACAGGCACTCCGAATCCTTGCCGCTGTATTAATGGTATCGCCGCTCATGACAAGATCTTTTTTAGTAATTCCTACCTGCCCCACCGTTATATTGCCGGCATGAATTCCCACTTTATACTCCGGTATTATATCATAGCCCCGCTTAAATATCTCTGCATTCTTATTCAGAATTTTTCTTGCTTCAATGATGGAGTTCACACATTTCCGGGCATTGATACTGGTACAAGGCCACCAGGCCACAATTTCGTCCCCGACATACTGGTATATTCGACCATTATACTCTGCTACCCCGGCCGATAAACAATAAATTACATCCCTGATAAATTTAAAATATTCCTTATGTCCCAGCTTTTCTGCTATGGGCGTAGAGTTCTTCAGGTCAATAAACATAATGATCCTTTTTTCCTCCTTTGGCTGCAGGTACCTGCCCATAATGATATTAAAAAAGACCCCTTGTGAATATTTATTATTGACCTCCAGGGCAAGTTGCGTGAGTACGAATAACAAGACCCACTCCGGCATTTTCTCTAACAGCCACTTTCTGCGAAAGGTATTTTCGACAAACTTATGGAATGCGTCTGCTACCGGTCGTTGTTCAATGACCAGGCTATACGTAAAATAAATAAAAAAATTCATGGCGATGGCCACGGTCGCCAGGAGCAGGGTTTTGATAAGAAGTGTTAATGCGGGAGAGGTGTTACGCCGGAAGTTCTTAAAAACCGAGACCAGGAAATACCCAATGATAAGACTAAAAATAAAAACATTCAATTCCCGCAATAAAATGGTCCTGGTGGCGCCGCTGGTGGTGCTTTCATATTTTGGAGTATACGTCTCTGTAAGTAGCCTGAATAGAAAGATTATAAAATCAATGATCGTCCATGATATGGCAATAACGAGGATTACTCTTAAGTCGTGTTTCCTGACAGCCGAACGTCTCGGTAAAATGATATGGGGGTTCATTAGTCTAAGCTTTGAAAGGGATGAATGTCTCCTGCCTGTGTACTTGCCTTGTCAAAACCGTGCCGCACTTAATAGGTAATGTTGATTTTCGTGCCCAGGGTGAAATTAATCATCTTTTCACCTTCCGAAAATCCCGCTGTGGCCGAAATAGCAAAGAGGTTAAATGGCAAATAGTACAGGCCACCACCAAATGCTTTATGCCATGTTCTAGATTGTTCCCCTTTTAACCATACACGCCCCACATCGAAAAAACCAGTAATACCAAAAGGACCGGGAAGGATAAAAGAGTTAACATCAAATAATTTATATTTCAATTCCACGCTGGAGTATAGTGAGGATCTCCCGGTAAACCTGTTTTTCCTGAATCCATTGAGGGCGTTATTGGCTCCGAGGCTTATCGCCTGGAAGTACTCGAATTTGTTATTTAATATGCGCCCGCCGCCCATTTTAAATATGGCCGTCAGGTTAGGCAATTCACTCAGGCTGGCATACAGGGCCATGTCTGAAGTATATTTGACATAGTTATCACTGCCTTTTGTAAGCCCGGCACCGGCGGTAATCTCGGTGTGCCAATACATGCCCCGGGTGGGTAAGAATTCCTTGTTCGTATTATTGATTAGAAACCCAAACTTGGCGCCCATATAATTTTTAGTACTAAAGATGTCCATTGAATCGAGGCCTATCTCCCTGAACTTTCCTAATACATTGTCTGCGTTATCGCTATACTTATTACTGTAATGATAATAATAAGGACCTGCCGTCACCCGAAGGGTTTCAAAAATTCGTTTACTTATCAGCGCTTCCACTTCCAGGGACCGGTACCGGGTCAGGTAATAATTAAAATTTCTTGATTTATCAATCTGGGTGAAATTGCCAAGCCCCGTAAAATTTCTTAATGCAGGGTTTGAAAAATTACCTTGTAAAACAAGGTCAATATTCCGGGTAATATGATTGAATTCACCCCTGTAATTGAACTGGTAAGCTCTATGGTTTGGTGCATACAGCAGGGATAATCTCTGATCCGACGCATAGGGAAGGTTCCTGAAACCATAAGTTCTTTTAGAAATACCGGCGCCCATGATCAGCCCATCATCAGAATTGTAGTTTAGATGTATACGCGGTAGTTTGGTGGTATTATAATTATAGCCCAGGATACTTCGGTCGTTTACCGGTGCATCCAGTGCAAACCGGTTTTTGGTCCGGCTATTATTCTTAATATAATTGCCGTCCGTTTTGAGATCATATAAAAGATTTTCAACCTGGCCGCGGATATCGAATGTATCATTACCCTTACCCCCGATAATGCGGATCTTTATCCGGGACTTGGCATTTTCTTCTATGTCGAACAAGTCGTCGTCATTCAATCCGAATAAATGTATTTCCCTGGTGACGGAGGGCAGAAAGATCCGGTCATACATAATAAAGCTGGTGTCATTCCCTTTTGACCGGGCATATACTCTCACCTGCAATCCCGCTCCATTATTGCTCACTTTAAAATATTCTTTCTGGTTGCTGCCGATAACATTTACTTTTTCAGAAATGAATTTGTAATAGGTCATCGCTTCCTGCATCATCAGGTTGCGACGGCTGATAAGTTTTTTTATCATTGTTTCGCCGGCAAGTGGAAAAATTTCAGGTGGGAGCTGCTGGACAGCATTTCTAAGTACTGAGTCCGGGAGACTTTGCTGAAATTCAGCTATAATTTTTTTCCATTCTCCTTCATCAAGATCGGTCAGGAATATGCGGTCAAAATCGCGTGCACTGTATCCCAGCCAGTTCACTTTTGGAATCGTATACCGGAATCCTTTTAAGAAGGGCATGGCCCGTCCACTAATAAATTCCAGCACGGCTCCGTCTGAATAAAAATAAGATTGATCCCTGTCACGGGGAATCGGGTAATAAGTTCTTCCCTTACCGGTATCCAGGGTACCCCATCGCCACTGATCAAAATGACGGTCAAAATCACCGGTCAAAATATCGAGTAACCTTGCCCGTAATACATCCTGCTGCCGGGGTCGATGATCATTTTCATCCAGCATCTTATCCAGCACTTTGGCAGTAGTCTTGGTGCTATCTCTTCCCGGCAGGGCATGCTTTTCTTCCAGCATGCACACATTGTTAGCGAAAAGCGGCCGATAAAATCCTAATGCCGGGTCGTCGGGTACAAAGAATAACTCGGGGTGCGGTACATAGAGATTTAGTGGCTTGGCCAATGCGGGGAAAGTCAGGGCGCCATAAGGATGCGAGGCAGAATTTAATTCCGCAATAAGGTCCTGGGCCATCGTACCCCGGAAGGCTTCGGGTATAGCCCTGATCGGATTTTTATTTAAACTGCGAAGTACCCATTCTTTCCCTTTTTTATCCTTTAATTGCAAAGATTTTGTTTGCTTCCCGCCTCCCAGCCCGGTAATGGTAAAGCCCCCCTTTTCTTTATTCAGGTTAAACACTTTCATGTTTACGGGTGTAGACCATTCCGCCCGGTAATTTTGCCCCATAAAAAACTTCCTTAGCCCTTTTATCAATGGAAAATCATTACTGGCGGCTATAGTAAAAGTGTCTTTATATTTCAAAAAAGGATCATCTACGATTTGGGCATTGGTATCAAGAGCCGCTGCAGGAATGGTGGAGAAATTCAGTAGCGATGCTGTATAGGGTTTGGCAACGGTGATACTATCTTCTACGGTATAAAAATCCAGGGAAACATTCTTGCCTTTGGATACTTCCAGAACCGCAAACCCGTGACTGGAAGAATTGAACAGGCTGTTTTTTGCTTTGGAGGACCTGTTCTCTTTGGCACCTCCGCCACTTACAATGTAGTGGCGATTACTGTCTTTTATATGCTGAAGATTATGATCATGGCCAGCCACAAATATTAAATTGGGTATAGACTTTACAGCAGATGTGATCTCGTTGATCATATTGGCATACTCCGGATGCTTTGGGTCCTGCGGAGTTCCAAATACACTCCGTGCGATCGGGTAAATGGAACCGATAATCGGTAAAGGGATGTACAGGTTGGGTCGCAGGTCTGTTAAAGGAAAAATATGCTGCTTAAAAGGGTAGTATCCACCGTGAGTGCCGTTACTTTTAAAAGGATGGTGACAGGCCAGGATCACTAATTTTTTTGCATTCTTGGTAGCGATTTCTTCGATTTGGCTAACCAGTTCTTCCCTTGTTTTACTGGGACAATCGGATTCCACACCAGGTTTATCATGCGTGTGCAACCACCACTGGCTGTCAAAAAGAATTAATGTTACTTCAGAACCAAGGCTTATTTCCTTCGGCCCGGGGCATCCATCTTCCGGGAAATATTTTACATTGGGTTTCCGCAAAAAATCCACATACAACTGCTGGCGTATGACGGCATCATAACCTCCCCGGCCACCATTTAACCAATCGTGGTTACCGGGAACCATATAAATCCGGGCTTCGGTGCCTTCGGCTAAGGATATTTGTGAGTCAAGTACAGCTTTGGAGGCCTGGTAATATATCGACTCGATATCAGGCAGGCCGACCTTGTAGAGGTTATCACCCAGGAAGAGTATAGTGGACTTTTTATCAAGGGTGACGTAGTTTCTAACGGCATTTACCACGGGATGTTTGCCATAGGTAAGCTGGCCGGCATCTCCGATCAGGATTATCCTTTGGGAAATAGTGTCCTCATGAGCTTTCTTTTTTGCCAGTAGGGTATCTGGCTGTGCGCTAAGTGATAGATTAAACAATAATAAACCGACAAGGAGAACTATATGTTTTTTTCTTATCACCAGTTGAAAAATAGGTTGATGGATCATTAGTCTAAAAGCCAATAAGTAAATCCCTGGGTGGAAGAAACAAACCCCCAAAGAAAATTTCTAATTTACATAAAACTTTGTCCGGAATAGCTGAGGGCCAAAAATATTATGTCATTATTGTGCCAAACTGCAAACTTACAACTATAACATGCTGAAAGTTTTCCTTGTTTTTTTAAACTGATTTGCAATAATTTGCTTTTTTTTCAAAAAATCGTATCTTATGCAATTAAGACCTGTTTTTATCATAACTACTAAAACCTCAACCATGAGATTCCTTATCTTATTCCTTGTTTTTTCATTGATTGCCATGCTGCCAGGCAATGCCCAAACCGACTCTGCGTCTGCCCCGGCCTCCAGTTTTAGTACCAGCAGTGGAAGAATGTTCTGGATGGGCTCTAACTACCGGACAGAATGGAATACCCCGGTGAAAGTTCCGGTACTGAATCTCGCTACTGAGAAAGGAGGGCTAACACCGAAGAAATTAGGCGGTGGTAAACAAACAAAATCATTGCGGCTGGAAGATGCAAGCGGACGTGAATATACGATCCGCTCTATTCAAAAATATATTACCTCCAAAACATTGCCGGGTGACCTGCAAAGTGACGCAGCGGCTGACCTGGTGGCTGATGGCGTTTCAGCTTCTTATCCTTATGCATCGTTATCTATGCAGCCATTGGCCGATGCCGCTGGCGTTCCTTATGGCAAAGTAAGACTGGTTTATATAGCTGATGATCCCCGGCTGGGCGAATTCCGCCAGGATTTTGCCAATACGCTTGTCACTTTTGAAGAACGCATACCCGCTTCTGTTGATAAAGCGTACGATACCGAAGAAGTGGTAGAAAAATTAGAAGATGATAATGATAATATGGTTGACCAGAAAGCCCTTTTGCGGGCCAGGATACTGGATATGTTTGTGATGGATTTGGACCGGCATGAAGGCCAATGGAACTGGGGAGCAATTGACAATGCTAACGGAAAAGGCAAAACGTATTTCCCCATTCCAAAGGACAGGGACCAGGCATTCTATATCAATGATGGAGTGCTGCCCGGTTTTGTAAAAGGCCGCTCATTGGTACCGCAACTGGAAGGTTTTAAATCTGCTGCCCGAAGCATCAGCCGCTTCAATTTTGCTGCCCGTAATCTTGACCGTTTCTTTTTAAATCAATTGACGGAAGAAGACTGGCAAGCTGCTGCTGATAAATTTGTTTCTCAAATGACCGATGAGGTAATAGATAGGGCGTTGGCACAACAACCCGTAGAGATCAGGTCTATGCAAGCCGGTACGATCGCAGAAACTTTAAAGGCCCGCCGTAATAATATCGTGCGGGAAGTGATGGAGTATTACATGTTCATCTCTGATATCGTGAGTATAAATGGCAGTGATAAAAAAGAGCTGATTGAAGTAACCTATGACAATGATGGCACCGCCCTGGTGCAAATGACCAAACTCGATAAGGACGGGGTCCCCGCCACCAAAATGTATGAAAGAAAATTTTATCCCCTGATAACTAAAGAGATCAGGGTATATGGTATGGACGGGCAGGATAAATTTGTGTTGCACGGTGATAATGAAAAGATCAAACTCCGATTGATCGGAGGGGGCGGTGAAGATATATTTGAGAATACCTCCAGCCGGGCAAAACCTTATGTATACGACAGGACCGATGGAGGTAATACTTTAACCGGCCGTTTTAGAAACAAGATGGCCAATGACACGATCGTCAATTCATTTGAAAGAATATATTTTAAATACCCCTACCAGTCTTTTTTTGCTACCATCGGTTATAATCCTGATGATGGAATCTTCCTGGGACCTACTTTTAAGTATATCCGTCATGGTTTCCGCAAACACCCTTATAAAGTAACGCACCAGGCAAAAGCATCGTTTGCATTTTCTACCAAAGCTTTCAATTTTGTATACCATAATGAAGTGATTGGTATTATGGGCAATAAAACGGACCTGGTAACTGACATCGATTACAGAGGGCCGAATAATACTTCCAATTTCTTTGGATACGGCATGAACAGTGTCTACGATAAAACGAAACCAGGAAAATTCAGGTTTTACCGGATACGATATGACCTGGGTGATATTTCACTCCAGTTACGCCAGCGATTCTCGGATAAAGTAATGCTTCTTTTCGGGCCAACATTCATGTTTTATAATATGGACCCCAATGACAAGCTTAATAAAACACGGAATGTGGTTTTAAATACGCTTGCCGCCGGACTTAACCCACTAACGGTCTTCAAAAAACAATCTTACTTTGGCGCTAAACTTTCGTTGCTGATTGATACCAGGGATAATATCATCATGCCTGAAAAAGGATTTGTTTGGAATTCTACCGCTAAACGATACAAGGGATTAGGCGATAATAGCTTGGAGCGGATAACGCAATTAAACAGTGATTTTACTTTCCATTTTAACCTGATAGCAGACCGGCTCACTTTTGCTAACCGCACCGGTGGTGGCGTTACCTGGGGAAATAAAGGATATGAGTTTTTCCAATTACAAACACTTGGTTCAGACGAAAACCTGAGAGGGTATCGCAAACAAAGATTTACAGGTAAATATAAATTCTATAACCAGGCAGAACTTCGCCTCCGTGTCGCCAACTTTAGAACTTATCTTTTCCCGGGGGCCTGGGGTTTACTGGCTTTTGTGGATGTAGGAAGAGTTTGGATGGAGAATGATAACATTAAAAAAATGGCAACCGGCGTTGGTGGAGGCATCTGGTTCGCGCCATTGCGTCGGCTGGTAATCAATCTTTCCTATGCGGCATCAAAAGAAGATAAGATACCGCTGTTAGGACTGGGTTGGAAATTTCAATAGAAGTCTCACCTTGTACTGTTAAAAGCCATTCGCCAGCCGGCGGATGGCTTTATTAATAGGAAAAAGACCTTCACCCGTTATTTCCCGGTCAGCACTTGCGGGGAAGCAATGCCGGCAACCTGGTAACTTTCAGGTTCAACTTTTTTCTCTGGCCGGGGCAGGTCATCAAAATTTACATCTACCCGCAAAGCTCTCAGCCCCGAAACACCCTGGAGTTCTTCCAGTTCATGATCTTCAATGCCGGGCTTAAGCAGGTTTTTGTTTTGCAAAAACTCAATATATCCTTTATACTCAGTGGCATCTTTGGCCTGTGAATAAACGATCGCAACCTTGCCGGGTTGTGTCAGCCTTTCATTGGTTTCTTTGATATGTACCTTGTCGATCCGCTTTTTGACAATTTCGTAGCGGATATTATAAGCGCCATCCACATCAAATTTTCTTTCTTCCGTACGGAAAAGAATGGACAGTGTCTGTCCATGGGATAATATTAACTGGGTTGTGCGCAAGGGATGACTTAATTCGCTTTCCAGGGAATGCGTTACTCTCGACGCCTTGGTCAACACCGTGAGTTGCCACATTTTCAGGTTTCTTAAATAGATATCATCAAATTTTTTGCGGGGTGAAATAGACTGGCCAATATAAATATTGAATTCAAGGCCATCCGTTACATAACGCTCAAAATAATGCGGATACACTTTCTGAGCCGCTGCCTGTTCCTTGTCAATAAAGCGGGCCAGTGTTTCATTGATACGGGAAACACTTTCTTCGTATTCTTTCCGGTGATGGTACAACATCCCCAGTTGTGGATCAAGCATGGCAAAATAGTGTTCAATATCATTTTTAAGAGAAGGTTCTGTGGTGTGCAGGTGATTGAACATTGACACCACTTGTCCCTGTAAAAAATCCTGTATGCCCAATTCTTCGCCGGTTTGTAACACATCAGCGGCGGCTTCAATAAATTTATCTATTTTAAATTCGATCTCCTGGAGCAGGGGGACCGATACACTGGCCTGTGCCTGTTTAATTACTTTCTGAGCCATCCCTAATTGTTCGATCAAATCTGATTGCACCGCATGCGAGCGCTCGGTAGAAGAGTTTCGGATATCAATAGCGCCATAGAGCGGATGCACATCATTAAAGGCAATACGCCCGATCAGGGTATCTTCCTTTTGCTGCAGGTTGACGATATAGTTCAGCGCCGCCTCGGTAAATTTCCATTCCACCGCCGGTTGTACGGCCGTAAATTTCTTTTTGATCACGGCATCCACCTGGCTATTGAGCCGCTCGAGGCTTTTTTCAAGACCAATCGTAAACAAGGGAATGGCATCTTCAATTTTTGCAATATGGACCGGTGTTACCATTCCCGGGATAGTAGACATTATTTCCAGGATGCCCAGCATCCCGTCCTGGTTCTTTAAGGGGCAAATGATCAAACTCCTGGCGCCTTCCTTGTGATAATATTGCAGGCACCGCACATCGCTTAAGGAAAGCTCATCCAGCGTTTCAAATAAAAGCGGTTGTTTGTTTTCGCGGAACAGCAGCTTGCAATAATCGCTTATTTCATCTTTTTCGCCCGTCGTTTGAAAATGTTTGAACAGGATACTGTTGTTATTGTGCAGGTCGGAATACACATAGTGATTGTTGACCTTAAAGAAAGGAGTGATGCCAATAGTGAGATCCTTCAGCCCGATTAGATCCTGGATATATTTTTCCAGGTCGGTATATACATTGGCATCGGAAAAAGCGTCGAGTGTCAACAGGCGGTTTTTTATTTGGGTGATCACGTCCTGTTCTGTTACATCATTCATCCGGATCACAGAAATTCCTTCAAACACAAATTTTTCCAGCGGTATCTGTTCCATCAGCTCCTTCATGGTCATGATGTTATTGGTATGTTTATTCAGGATACTCACCGGCAACTTTGGCATTTCACCGATCGGGTTGATATCAATAAATCGTGCGTCGATGCGCAGTTCCATATAACGGCTAAGCCGTGTTTCTGTATTAGGAAAGGGATGTATCGAACGGGAAAACTCCGGGGAGTTAACACCGAGGTATTTTTTTAAGATCAGCCCGTAAGCAAACTGGAGTTTCTCTTCGTTGAGATCGATGCCAACCTGGCCCGGCGGTACATTAATCTCGTTGGTACCCGGTTTCAACATAGATGAAAACCGGGGCGATGCATAGACGGCCTGGTTTTTAAAGGGAAGGGAGGCGCCATACATATAGTTGGCGGTAGTGGGTGGAAATACAGAAGAAAGTAAGGCCTCGATCAGCTCCGTGTGGGGCAGCAATACATCCATATCAGTAATGATATCCATCAGTTCGGGGTGCGACTCAAACTCCTCTACCACATGGCCATATAGTTTTTTCATGCCCGGGTTACCCTCCGCGATATTCTTTTTCAAAGCCCTCACCAGCGGGCAAAAGGAAAGATTGCTGTTAAATAATGATTCGTCGAATAGCAATGCACCTTCTTGCATAGTTATAATGGTTTTAGATGTTTCTCCCCGGAACTTATCTCAAAACTGTTTTTTTGCCGGTCCTCAGGACTCAGTGAGGAAGGCGATAAGGCGGTAAGAATATGAATCTGAAAATCAATCCTTCCCGTCTTTCCGGCTTACCGGTTCTCACCTGCTAAATAAATACTTCCCGACTTTCCGTCTTACGGCTATCATCTGCATTTTTAGTTCTGAAATATCTTCCCGAAAGCCTCCCTGTAAAGCTAATAAATATGGTCCTTTGAAAATAATACAATCGGGAGAGAGGCAGGGGGTCCTTTTATTAAACGGCTATCATGACCTAGTAAACTGGTAATAGCGGCAGGCGGGTCGTAAACCACAGTTGCCGCATTTAGGATTTCTGGCCAGGCAAATATAGCGGCCATGGAGGATCAGCCAGTGATGGGCTTTGTGGATCAGTGCTTCCGGGATATTTTTTATTAATCCTTTCTCGACGGCAAAGGGTGTGTTGGCGGTTTGTGGCACCAGTCCGATCCGTCTACTCACCCTGAAGACATGGGTATCTACAGCCATATTGGGTTGTTTGTCAATCACCGAAGTAATTACATTAGCTGTTTTTCTCCCGACGCCGGGTAATTGCACCAGTTCCTCCACGGTCATCGGTACCTGGCCATTGAATTGCTCCATTACTTTATGGGCCATCCCAATCAGGTGTTTTGTTTTATTGTTGGGGTAAGAAATGCTTTTGATAAGGGGAAAGAGCTCATCGAATGTTGCCTTGCTCAGGGATTGTACATCCGGATATTTTTCAAAAATGGCCGGGGTGGTCATATTCACTCTTTTATCGGTGCATTGGGCGGAGAGAATAACGGCGACCAGTAATTGAAAGGGGTCATAGAATTCCAGTTCTGTTTCTGCTACCGGCATATGCTCTTCGAAGTAATCAATAATGAATTGATATCGTTGATTGCGGGTCATATTGCAAGTTAGGGAAAGGGGGCGTGCTCCTATCCTTCAATAGACTTAGGAGGGGGGCTTAGGTCGATGGTAGCTGAATGAATAGAAGGTTAGCTGAAAGAAAATAAAGTACCCCTTAATAGTGCTGAGTAGCGAACAGAAAGTGCAGAGTGGCTTTGCTTAGCAAAGAATTGATTACCAAAGGGTCTTCATAATTGTACGGCTGCGAGGAGATAAGTTAGGCTATAGAGGATGATGAAATGGTCCGTTCTTCCGCCCAATCCATAAACAGCAAGAGTCTTTCGGTGTAACGCTTTTTGTGTCTTTACACTTTGCAAGTACAGTTAAGTTGATTAATTTAATAACATAAAACTTAAAATTATGAAATAATCTAGAGAAGTTTTGCAAAAGAAACTCTACCTAAATAAAAGAACCATTATGAGGCTGAATTCGGATATGATGGTATGGTTAAATGGTGCGGTAACTACTGACGAATGTGGTAATACATCTGGTCGTCCAATGACTTGTGACCCTCAAAGTAAGATAGTAAATAACCAGACACATTGTATACCAGACGATCCGATGAAGTAGTTGAAGAATAAGACCATATAATCCCTAATGGGAAAAAATAGGATAATAAAAACTATAAATTATCCCATCTTGATACTTGTTCAAATTTTCAATTATTGGAGACAACATGAAACATTTTTTTTTCATTTTTTTTCTTACATTATTTTCAAAAAACTTATTTTGTCAAAATTGTAATTGTTCTGAAATTTTTGCAAATTTATCTGATATAATTGAGTCGGATTATGCAGGATTTACATTTAAAGTAAAGAATAGTAAAATCAACTATTCTGTATTAAAAAAGAAGATAATTAAGGAAATATCAAAAAAACAAGATATTTTAAACTATGACTGTGGTTATATCCTTTATCAATACCTTGATCAATTCAGAGATGAACATATCTCATTTGCAAAAAAAGCCGACTCTTTAGAAATAAATACTTTCACTTCCGGCAAACTTATATTCCCGTTCAAAAAAGAGTTAACTACTAAAGGTGAATTATTTGAAGGGATCTGGTATTCAAAATCGTTAGAAATTGTCGTTGAAATTAAAAAAAATATATCTGGTTTTATAGGTAACATAGTTCATACAAAATCAAAGATATTTAAACAGGACCAAACTAAATTTTATATTGTTCGTTCAACCAATAATAAATTTATTGTTATAACTCTCGAAAACTATTTTACAGGGAATAGGGTAAAAGCGTATACCACAGCTAAACTAAAAAATGATTCTCTGTTATTATTCAAGAATTTTTATTCACTTAGGAAATTAATAGGTAAAGCAAATTATGATTCACTTCTCACAACAAAATCTGCTTCTCTTTCAAATAAACCGGAATTAAAAATTGTCAATAATAGTATTGTATTAAAAATTCCTTCTTTTTCATATAAATATAAAAAAATAATAGATTCACTTTGTGATCAACCTTCTCTTTTTTCAAAATACAGAAATTTAATCCTGGATCTGCGAGGAAATACCGGCGGCACAATTGAATGTATATATCCTCTTGAAAAATACCTGTACACAAATGCTTTCAGGTATATTGGCGGATATAGGACTGCCACCGATAGCGCAATAAAGTTTTACGAAGAATATGTGGTTAATATTGATTCCCAGGATACAGTAGCAAAAAAAGATTTTACTAAGTTATTAAATAATATGAAAAAAAACAAGGGCGGTCTGGTTTTTGACAGCGGCGACCTTGTAAAGCATGACTCTGTTTATTACAATCCACAAAAAATTGGTGTAATAATTGACGGCTACTGTGCCAGCGCTGTTGAATTAGTTTTGCTCGCTATTAAAAATTCAAAAAAGGTTTTTTTGTTTGGCGAAACAACAGCCGGGGTCGTTGATACAGGAGAAGCGTTTGAGTATAATATCATTAATTGCAAAAACCACTATTTTTTAAGTGTCCCCAATGTTGTCTGTGACTTCGTAAAATATAAAAGCATAGATGGCGTTGGAATAGATCCTGATTTTTTTGTAAATACATCTTCCGAAAATTGTATTTCAGAGGTTATTAATATACTAAATAAACATACGCTTTGATAAAAATAAAATTGCAACCTCATTTTCAATAAAAAGAGAATACCCAGTATAAATTCTTGTACATTTTATTTGTAGCTCTTAATTTATTCACATGCCATAAGATGTCAAAATTGCGATTGCAAACCCACTTTGGAGAATTTAATCTTACTAGTAGAAAAAAACTATGTAGGATTTCCTCCAACTAAGAAAGAAGGCAAATTAGCAGCTTATATTTCACTAAAACATCATCTTCTCAAAAAAGCACAAAAGATTGATGCAAAAATTTGTTTAACAATTTTAAATGAATACATAATATACTTCAATGATAGCCATTTTGGGATCACTAAAAAGGGAAATAAAACTTATGGTTATATTAAAGATTCAATTAAAAACCAGATTCCAAATTTTCAAAAAAAAATTATTGGTGGGAACTTGGTATGAAAGAAGAGGAGGGTTGTCAGTAAAGATCGTAGAAAAAAATAATGCATTATTTGGAGTTGTGCTATATGATAAACAGAGTTATTCAAAAAAAAATGAGATATTATTTCAAGTTTTTTATAACCACGATCATAAATTTCATTTTTACTACTTCTACCACTAATATTTTTACCAATGTGTTTATAATGCTGGATTAAAAGAAGGAAAGATTATGCTCGATAACTCTACTTTTTTTGAAAAAGCTTCATCCAACCAACCTGCAGTTGAAGGAGAAGTATTTAGAGTCGACTCACTAAATTTTAGGATATTAAATAACACTACTTCCTATATAAGTATCCCATCATTTTATCCCTCTGAAATTAGAAGTATTGATTCCCTTTTGCGTAAAAATGACTCGATTATCAAACTCAAAAAAAATTTAATAATTGACTTACGTAATAACGGAGGTGGAAGTATAGAGTCTTCCAATAAATTAATAAAATATCTTTATACAAACCCTATCCAATACCCCGAAGCTTATAACATAGCCTCGGATTCTTCTATTTCCAATATTGAGGAAATCCTATCAAAAAAATAATAATGAACTCTCACAATCGGTAGTTGACAACCTTAATTATACCTTAAAAGAAATGAAAGATAATAGAGAAAAAATAATTAAGGACACTTCAGAAGTTATGACAAGGGACTCCATTCTCACATTTCCCCAAAATATCGCGATTTTAATTAATTCAAAAACAGCAAGTGCAGCTGAATTGTTTATTATAGCTTCTAAACAAAGTAAAAAAGTAAAAACTATTTGGCACCAACAGTTCTGGCACAGTCGATTTTGGATGGCCAATAATCTTTACTATTTGTGATAAATATTATCGAATCAGCATTCCTGCACAGATGGCTACACATACCCTAAGTAAAAGATATGACAAAATCGGGATTGTACCTGATGTCAAAATCTCAGAAAAAGAAGACGATTGGCTTTCTTTTGTGAAAGAGTATTTTAATAAGAAGGATACGAAGAATAAATAAATCGGCAAGCAATATATTTATCGTAGTCACGCTATTTATAATTTACAGTGTAGCGATTGACTTTCTCTCTTCAATCACCGAGGTAATCACATTGGCTGTTTTTCTCCCGACGCCGGGTAATTGCACCAACTCCTCCACTGTCATCGGTACCTGGCCATTGAATAGCTCCATTACTTTATGGGCCATCCCGATCAGGTGTTTTGTCTTATTTGTTAGGGTAAGAAATGCTTTTGATAAGGAAAAAAAGCTCATCGAATGTTGCCTTGCTCATGGATTGTACATCCGGATATTTTTCAAAAATGGCGGGGGTGGTCATATTCACTCTTTTATCTGTGCATTAGGCGGAGAGGACAACGGCCATCAGTAATTCATAGGGATCCTAAAATGCTAGTTCTGTTTCAGCTACCCGGATATGCTCTTCGAAATAATCGATAACGATTCGATATCGCTCTTTGCGGGTCATATTGCAAGATAGGGAAAGAGGCTGTGCTCCTATCCTTCAATAGACTTAGGAGGGGGGCTTAGGTCGATGGTAGCTGAATGAATAGAAGGTTTGCTGAAAGAAAATAAAGTACCTCTTAATAGTACTGAGTAGCGAACAGAAAGTGCAGAGTGGGGCTTTGCTTAACAAAGAATTGATTACCAAAGTGTCTTCGTGATTGTACGGCTACCGGTGATAAGAAATGCTATAGAAGCTGATGAAACGGTCCGTTCTTCCGTCCAATCCATAAACGGAAAAAGCCTTTCGGTGTAACCTTTTTTTTGTCTTTATACTTTGCAAGTACATTTAAATTGATTAATTTAATAACATAAAACCTACAATTATGACACAAGCTACTGCAGCTCGCCAAAGAAAGTTGAGCCTCAACAAAAGGACAATCATGAAACTAAACATGTATATGATTGCTGGGCTTAATGGTGAGATAACTACTGATGACGAACCACCATCAGGCAAACCAACGCAATGTCAACCTCAATCAAAAGTTAAAGAAAGAAATACTGACCCTCCCACCTGTAACTGTTGATTATTTTTTTTGACTCCATAGAAAATTAGGACTAAACTCTCAGCAAGACACTAGGAACAGACATCTACTGCAATAAAAAAGTAATATGGATAAAGTAGCCCTTCAAATTTTATGACCCGTGCAATAATGAAATATTTTTTGCCAGTAATTTTTATCTTCATTTCCGTTGATAAATCGCTTGCGCAAAAAACAGACCTAACAGATTGTCTTAATAGCTTAATTGAGATCATAGAAAAAGACTATGCTGGCTTTTCATTAAAAACGGATGCATATCAAATTGACCACAAAAAAATAAAAGAAACTATCTCCAAAGAACTTGAAGATTGCCGAAAAGATAAAAACAGTAGCTGTGATATCATTCTGTATAAGTATTTATCCAACTTTAAAGACGGACATATCTTATTGGCTAAAAAAATTAACAGTGGCGAAGCTTCATCATTTCTTAATGGCAAATTAAAATATACAAATAACTTATTCACTCTTAAATCTAACGTCGAAGGGCTATGGTACTCTGAAAATCATGATTACATATTTAAGATAACAAAAATAGGATTCGGATATGTTGGAAAAATAGTAATGACCACTTCAAAGCGTTACAAACAAGGACAAATTAAATTCTATATATATCCAACAAGTGAAAATAGGGGCATTGCGTCTAATATAGCGAGATATTATACTGGCGATACGATAAACTATTTTACATCAACATACTTTAAAAATGATTCTACTCTAGTATTTAGTAACTTTATGACACTCAAATCACTTCCTCTACAAATCAATCCGCAGATAATTATTGATAACCCTCCTCTTGAATTATCTTATAATCCTTCTTTTTATACCATCAACAATACGAACATTTTTAAAATCCCTTCCTTCAGCTCTGCCTTTAACAATGCCATTGACTCAATTTGTAAAGCAAACAATCAATTGATACTGTCGAAAGAAAATTTAATTCTCGATTTTCGCGGGAATTCGGGAGGCATGATAACCGGATCGTACCCCTTAGTAAAGTATTTGTATACACAACCATTTAAATATGTAGAAGGATACATGATGGCATCAGATAGCGCCTATAGCTTTTATAGCAATTATTCAAGTGGATTACCTGATGACGATACGACAAAAAAGATATATTCTGATCTTGTAAAGCAAATAAAAAATAACAAAAACAAGTTAATACGAGATAGTGCTGAATGGATAAAACATGATACAATTTACAAAAGCCCTAAAAACGTCGGCATTATTATTGACAGTAAGTGTAAAAGTGCGACAGAGCTTATAATTTTAGCTTTTGTTTCCTCACGGAAAGTAATTCTCCTAGGAGAAAGCACAGGCGGAGTGGTAGATACCGGCGAAGCGCTAGACTATAATCTAATTTGCAATACACAGCATTTTTTTTTAAGTGTCCCGAGTGTAGTTTGCGACTATGGAAGGAAGAATAGCCTTGATGAAAAAGGAGTTTCACCACACTATAAAATTAACACTAATTCAACTAATTGCATTGCTGAGGCAATCACAATATTAAACAAAATTAACTGAATTCTTGCTTTATAAATTCAGATTACATATTGTATTTTGGGGATCCTATATTTTATTTAAAATACTGTGGGATCTGTTTACACCCAACGTGAATTCCGACACCTTGGATGTGTTCTTGATCCATTGCATTCATATCTCTAACTTCTATTTCATTCTTTACTGCTTATACAAATATTCTGATTCAAATTTGTTTCAGAAAACTCTTCTCTTCATTTTTTCCGTAACACTCTATATAATAGTTCTTTGGTTTTACTGTTCACAGTTCATTTTGTGGCTAGGACATGGAAAGTACTACTCTGGAATAAAATTTAATGAGTTAGCAATGTACGGCATTGACTATTATATTACCTACATGTTTTTTGCTGTTGGATACTTTTATGTTATGAAATTGAGTGGCATAGAATTTAACCTTCAATCTCTGAACAACGAGAAGCTAACATTGCAAAATAGAAATTTGGATTTACAAACTCAAAACTTAGAACTTCAAAATCAAAAACTAAAAATTCAATACAACTTCTTGAAAGCCCAGATCAATCCACATTTTTTATATAATACCCTCAGTTTTTTTTACTCTAAAACTTTAATTAGCGACAAAGATACTGCTGAGGGCATTGCTTTACTTACTGATATTATGCGTTATAGCTTGCAGCAGGGTGAAATGGATGGAAAAGTAAAATTAGGTGATGAAGTAACCCATTTGAATAATTATATCCGGTTACAACAAATGCGATTCAACAATACGCTGAATATTGAATTTACAAATGACATAGAGTCGGAATCCTACCGGATCTTACCACATATGTTTATTACGCTGGTTGAGAATGCTTTTAAACATGGTATAGTAAACAACCCGCTCCATCCCCTGCAGATTAAACTTTATCAAAATGGTAATGATATTGTCTTTCAAGTGTACAATAAGATTAGTAATGGCTCCAAAGGCAACTCAGGGATCGGCGTAGGCCTGCAAAATATACAAAGCCGGTTACGGATGGAATACGGTGAAGCCGCCTTACTTGAAAATCACGTCAAAGGCGATTTCTTTACGGTGCATCTTTTAATACCGATAACTTTGTTAGAAAACAAAAATAATATTTTAGAAATAAAAAAACAGGACCACCTCATTCCATTAACTGCCTAAAATTACTGTATGATCAACTGCATGATCCTGGATGATGAACAACATGCTGTGGATTTGCTGACCCAGCACGTTAATCAAACTCCTTTTCTACAATTGGCTTACGCTACCACCAACCCGGTCGAAGCAATAAATATTCTCCAGCAGCAAAAGGTTGACCTGGTTTTTGTTGATATTCAAATGCCGGAGCTTTCCGGTCTTGACGTAATTAAAGCCACACAGGGAAAAAGTAATTTCATTATCTGTACCGCGTTTCCTGAATTTGCATTGGATGGCTTTGAACATGATGTGGTAGATTATTTGCTAAAACCTGTTACGTACTCCCGGTTTATTAAAGGTGTGTCAAAAGCCATAAATGTATTGTCCAAACAAATCAGGGAGCAAACTACTACCGCCGCAGAATTTATTTTCATCAAAACAGAATCAAAAGGAAAACTGGCACGTATCAATTATAATGAAATTGATTATATAGAAGGAATGAAAAACTATGTAGCCTTTCATATTGGTGGTAAAAAAAAGTTGGCATTGCTAAACATGAAATTCCTGGAAGAAACACTCCCCACAAGGCAATTTGTGCGGGTACACAATTCATATATTGTGCCTGTAGACAATATTACATTGATCGAGGGCAATGAACTGGCAATTAAAAATTCAACTGCCCGTATACCCATCGGGATAACGTTTAAGAGTACCGTGTTGGAAGCCCTGAAAATTAAAAAATAGTATCGGTAACAAAAATGAACTAATTGGTGTAAGAAAATTCCAACCTGCCCTTGGCGATAGTAGCTTCGTAAGAAATATTAGTCAATTTGTTCACTATAATTGAATGACGAGGGCTGATGTATGAATGAAATCGTTACCCAGGTTTTTTTAAAGCTGCACAAAATAATAGAACAGCACAAGCCGAAAAACGACACCCTCCTGAGTGGTAGGTTGGGCCTATCTCTCTACTATGATGCCCTCCATGAAGCATCTGATAAACCGGTATATGCTGAAAAAGCTGCCGTTATGCTAGAGCAAGTGTATGCCAACCTGGCAAAAGACGATTTTCGACTATTTGGTAATTCCTTTGGCGGTGGAGGCGCGGGTTTAGGGTATGTTGTCACCCAATTATACAAATCAGGATTGATTGAAATTAACCTCCGGGACGATCTTGATGCCTTAAATGAATACCTGTACAAAACATCATTGGAACAGATTCGTCTGCATGATAAGATTGACTATCTCCATGGAGCCACCGGCATTATTCACTATTTCACACAACGGCTACCGGATAGGAAAATTGAACACTACCTTATCAATCTTGTCACCACACTCTGCAATAAAGCTGTGATAGAAAAAGAAGTGTATGTTAATAAGTCAGTTGAACAGGGCATTTGGTTCAAAAGTTGGGTAATTAATATCAAAGAAACTGCTGAGATCAATTTTAGTCTTTCGCATGGGTTGAGCAGTTTCCTTATCTTGTTGTCTGATCTTTATAAGTCCGGCTTGCAACTGGCCTGTATAAAAGAAACAGTTACACGAGGTATTCATTTTATGCTCAGTTTCCAGCAGGATATTGACGTAAACAAAAATAAATGGTCCTTTTTCCCAAGCACCGTAAACGCTACAGATCGATCTCAATTTTTTCTTAACAAACGGCTTGGCTGGTGCTACGGGGATTTTGGACCGATTTTACTTCTTTATAAAGCTGGCGCAACTTTTGACAAACCAGAATGGATCGAAAAAGCAAACCTTCTCGGCACATTCACCATTATGCGGAAAGATCCTGAATCCACGGGAACAACAGAATCACTTTTCTGTCATGGTTCAGCCGGTATGGCCCAGTTTTATCAGTCATTCTATACAATAAGCGGAATCGAACAGTATAAAGAAGCCCAACAGTACTGGATTGAACAAACGATATCAATGATACCGTCAGAATTAGAAAAAGGTGTATATCTTGGCAAAGAATGCGACTTACTGGAAGGTCTCGTTGGTGTGAACCTTTGCCTGCTTTCGTTTGTTAGCACCAAATCTTTAAGCTGGACCAAAGCGTTTTTATTGTCATAATTCACTGGTATGCCTGAAAAAATACCATACGAGTTTTTAGAAACTCTTGTAATAAGAACACCTGCTCTTCCTTTCCCCAATGTCATCAGTAATGAAGTAATGGCCAAGGTACAGGATAATGATATGTTTTCAGAAGCCATATTCCTGGCCTCTCCCGTATTATACCACGAGTTATGTAAATTAAAATCTGGTAATTCCAAATCTGAAAAAGAAATCAAAAAAATAAAGTTTTCTCTTGTCAAGTATTATCAGCGGATGAGCAGCCGTTGTACTCCTTTCGGCTTATTCTCTGGCTGCTCTGTAGTAAAATGGCATACCGGGAACACGAAAATCACTTTTGATGGATTCGCTAATAAACATACCCGGCTTGATATGGACTATCTGTGTGCCTTGGCACAAACGCTGGCAACGCTTCCATGTCTGAAAGAAAAACTGTTGTACTATCCCAACAACAGCATTTATACAATAGGCGACGAGTTGCGTTATGTTGAATATAAATATAAAAATGGCCTCCGGATGCACCAGATTAGTTCTGTTGCAAATACAACATACCTGAAAACTATCTTAGCAGAAGCCGCTACAGGCATCCGGTTGGAACAAGTTAGACAATTACTAGAAAAAGATGTTAATCCTGAAGAAGCAGTTGATTATATTAATGAGTTGCTGGCATCGCAAATTCTGGTTTGCGAACTGGAGCCTTCTGTCACTGGTAGTGAAGTTACCTACCAATTACTTGAAACAATGAAAAAATTTGCAGGAGACGGCAATAGTGAACTCTCAGCCATAACGTCGATGTTTGAAAACATAATAACTCGATTGCGGGAGATTGAAATTTCAGGAAATAAAGAGGCCTTTGATTTTGATGAAATAATTACACTCATTCGAGGGTTAAATATCGAATATGAAGAAAGCAAACTCTTTCAAGCCGACCTTTTTAAAAAAACGCTGGACAGCACTGTAAATAATGCTATTCAGGCCCAGATCCTGTCCGCACTAACTATACTAAATAACCTTTATCCCGAATACAATAATGAAAATTTGAAGTCTTTCGTAAAACGATTTACAGATCGCTATGAAGGCGCCGCAATGTCTTTATCTGAAGTACTTGACACAGAAACGGGTATTGGTTATCCAGAACCTGGTAGCCAGGATATTTCACCATTAACTGAGGAACTGCTCCTCCCGCAGAAAGATGCGGAAAGTAGCTATTCGATAAGATGGAGCAAAACCCAGCAATGGCTATTTGAAAAATTGAAAATTGCTGATCACGACAACAGTTATACCATCCAACTAACCGACGAAGACTTCACGGATAATAACGTCAACTGGAAAAATCTTCCCCCATCCTTAGCGGCTCTGTTTAGAATGGTGAACATCGATAATAACTTAGCTACAGCCCACACGATTAAGATCGTTATTGAAAGTATTGCCGGCTCCAGTGCAGCCAACCTACTGGGAAGATTTGCACATGGCGACCTGGGAATTCACAAAACTATTTGTGAGCTAACAGAAAAAGAGCAAGCACTAAATCCGGATATAGTTTTTGCAGAAATAGTTCATCTTCCTGAAGACCGAACCGGTAATGTTTTATTACGTCCAGCTTTTCGTATGTATGAAATCCCTTACCTGGCAATGTCGTCGGTGTCTAGGGAACACCAGCTTCCCCTGAGTGATCTATTGATTTCGGTGGAGGGAGAACGGATAAATATATTCTCAATTAAATTAAATAAGCAAATTATCCCGCGGTTAAGCACTGCCCATAATTTCCGTTCAAATGCATTGCCGGTTTACCAGTTTTTGTGTGATTTACAGTCACAGAATCTTCGAACAGGCTTTGCTTTCCATTGGGGTAGTATGGCTAAGCATTTTAAGTTTCTTCCCCGGGTTGAATACAAAAACGTAATTCTACACGAAGCAAGATGGCAATTCAAAAAAGCCGATCTGGAAGAATTCGTTACCGCCATTGAAAAAGATCAACCGGTTGTCATCGGGAGCTTTCTTTCCCGATGGAGACTCCCGCGCTATTTTGTGTTGGCAGATAACGACAACGAACTATTGGCTGATACGGAAAGCAGCTTATCACTCCAGGTCTTTGCTGATACCATTAAAAACAGGCCTTCCATTATTTTAAAAGAGTTCCTGTTTGATCAATCCAGCGCGGTAACCAATCAAAAAGGCGAATTTTTCGTCAACCAGTTTATTGCCCCGCTTATTAAAACCGAAAATGTATATGCTTCCGGTATCATTCCTAAATCTTCAAAGAATACTGCTGGCTTTGAAACTGAATTTACTCCTGGTTCAGAATGGTTGTATTACAAATTTTATTGCGGTATCAAATCCGCGGACAAAATTCTGATAGATCTTGTGGCCCCCTTGACAGCGAAGCTTTTGAAGGAGAAAATACTCAGCAAATGGTTTTATGTCCGGTATAACGACCCTGCCTTTCACATAAGAGTACGATTCCACCTTATCGATACCAAAGACACCGGAGAAGTGATCGGTCAGATCACAGAAATGATCAAAGAAACAGTTCTTGCAAAATTTATCTGGAAAATCCAGATTGATACCTACCATCGTGAAGCAGAACGATATGGATCCGACTCAATGGAATGGGTGGAAGAGCTTTTTTATTACGATAGCCTCAATAAGTTAAGATTTCTTGAACTAACGGAAGGGGATGAAAGAGAAAACTTCCGTTGGCTGTGGGGTTTGCGTACAACTGATGATCTCTTAAATGCCTTTGAATATACGCTAGAACAAAAACAGGTTTTGTTACGTAATCTAAAAGAAAGTTTTGGGAAGGAATTCTATGCAGGAAAAACGCTGCTGCTACAGCTTAATAGAAAATATAATAATTACAAACAGGCTATTAACTCAATAATGAACGGGACTGAGAATAAAACCTCTGCTTTTTACAATACGATATTCTCGGAAAGCAATACTTTCCTGAAAATTATTAAACCAATTCTCAAAAAAGCAAAACAGGCGAACAGCTCTACAGATTCCGCTGATTCATTTAAAGAAAAGGTAGGTAGCTTTATTCATATGTCATTAAACCGTCTCTTTACATCCCAGGCAAGACTGCAGGAGTATATCATTTATGAATTCCTGAATCGTTGGTATGTCTCTGTTATAAAACAGACGCCTGAAGTAAAAACGAAAACAAAAATTAAGACCTAATATTTTCACTCGAAAGTCAGAAATAATCATTTATAGGCGAAGTCCCGGCAAGCAAACCCTGGCATAATAATACTCGCCGTCAAATTAACACGATGCGCCCGTCAAACGACAAATTACCAAACCGGAGGGTGATTACTTTATCGCGCTGAGTTTATCGAAGAGTTACCTGTCACCAATAACTGCCACTGATAGCCCAAACGAACAGTTATGATGCTGTCTATAATTGGTTTGATCATTTGAAAAGTAAAAGCCATTATAGTACCGGCTATGTTATAATGCCCAATCAGTTGCATACACTTATTGCATTCCGGAATACAGGCCAGTCCATCAACACCATAATAGGAAATGGGAAACGGTTTATGGGCTATGATGGAAACAATATGCTCTGTTAAAAAGCAGAACTTATTCTACAGCTCATGTTATGCGGCGTTCTTAGATAGACTCTTTATGGCATTGAACAAGGGACCCTTCGACATCCTCTCTTCTTCGAGGTCAAAATCATCTTGAAGTCCCAACCAGAATTTTGCTGAATTGCCAAAATATTTACTCAATCTAAGTGCGGTATCGGCGGTGATTCTCCTGTTTGCTTTCAGGATTTCCGAAACTCTTGTCTGAGGTATACCAATGTCTTTGGCAAGTTTGTAGGCTGTGATCTCAAAGGGGATCAAAAATTCTTCAAGAAGAACTTCGCCAGGGTGTATGTTTTTTAGTTTCGCCATAATTATTCCTATTAATGGTAATCTAATATTTCGACTTCAGTGGCATTTCCAGCGTTCCATTTGAAAATAATCCGCCATTGATCGTTAATTCGAATGCTGTAGAATGCTTTTAAACGACCTGCTAATCTTTCTAACCTGTTAGCTGGTGGAATTCTTAAATCTTTCAAATCCAAAGCATTATTTAGCATTCTGAGCTTTCGCCTGCCAACTTCCTGAACTACTAGCGGTAATTTCTTAACCCTTATCCCTTGCCAGATATCCTCTGTTTCCTTACTTCCAAATGAAAGAATCATGCTATCGTATTACGTTACTAACGTCAAAAGTAAGTATTTTTTCTACATTTTAAACGAGAACGGCTGAACAAAATGCTGTATACATGGCTTTTTGCATACAAAATCAAGATTGTGTTTAGCCAGCGGCAATTGGCGGAATATCCCGGTTTAAACCACAGCCTTTCAGGGTCCAGCATCCGACTCGGCTGCGAATCGTGACATTGATGCTTTTACGTTGAACAAGTGACCAAAAACCGCCACCAGTAATTATCTTTGCCTCATGCAATTCTCTTCCTCCCTCCTGGAAAATGCGGTCAATGAATTTGCCCGGCTTCCCGGCATTGGCAAAAAAACAGCCCTGCGCCTGGTCTTGCATTTGTTGAAACAGGATACCAAAGAAGTAGGACAATTCAGCGAAGTGATAGCCCGGATGCGGACTGAAATAAAATTCTGTCATCGTTGCTGTAATGTGGCCGACGCTGATATCTGTTCCATCTGCTCCAACTCGATGAGAAAACAGGATGTGATTTGCGTGGTCGAAAGTATCCGGGATGTGATCGCCATTGAAAGCACCCAGCAATTCAATGGCACTTACCATGTGCTGAATGGCGTCATATCACCGCTGGATGGCATTGGTCCCGACCAGTTGAATATCGCATCCCTTATTCAACGGGTGGAAAAAGAAAATACCGAGGAACTCATCTTTGCGCTCAATCCCAACATACAGGGAGATACCACGATCTATTATATACAGAAAAGACTATCCGCAGGATCCGGTGGACAGCCACTCTCTATCCGGGTGACTACCATTGCCCGCGGCATTGCCTTTGGTGGTGAACTGGAATATGCCGATGAAATGACACTGGCCAGGAGCCTGCAGAACCGGTTGCCGGTAGAGAACTATGTTTCAAAATAAAGGCAGACAACTCAGGGTACAAGGTACCAGTCGTGGGTATTCTACTACTACTAATGAGTTTGAGATTGCCTTATCACGCCGCTTGTGCCTTGTTCCTTGAACCTTGTTCCTTCTCTTGTTTATTCCCCTCAAATAATGTAACTTTGACCTCTATTTACAGGCGGATTTGTTTATTGTTCGGCCTGATCAAAAAACGGAACTAATAAACGGTACGAAACTCCTTTGATGGTTTCCCAACGTTTATAGTTCACAAACAGCAGGTATATGAAAACAATCCAGGATTGTTTGAATGAACGCATTCTGATCATTGATGGCGCCATGGGTACCATGATCCAGCGTCATAAACTGGCAGAAGCCGATTATCGTGGTGAACGTTTTAAAAACTGGCATTCCGATGTGAGAGGCAACAATGACCTGCTAAACATCACCCAGCCCCAGATCATTACCGGTATTCACAAAGAATACCTGGAGGCCGGTGCTGACATTATTGAAACCAATACCTTCAGCAGCACTTCAATTGCCATGGCTGATTATGACATGCAATCACTGGCCTATGAACTGAATGTGGCGGCTGCCCAATGTGCAAGAGACGCTATCCAACAATCGGGTAAACAAGCCTGGGTAGCCGGTGCCATCGGACCTTTGAATAAAACATTATCTCTTTCCCCGGATGTAAACAACCCCGGTTTCCGCGCTGTAACATTTGATGAAGTGGTGAATGCGTATTATGAACAAGTAAAAGGATTGGTGGATGGTGGTGTGGATCTTTTACTGATCGAGACCATCTTTGATACGCTAAATGCGAAAGCAGCCATCTTTGCTATCAAAAAATACTTCAGGGATACCAGGCAGGAGCCATTGCCAATCATGATCAGCGGCACCATCACCGATGCATCCGGCAGAACATTAAGCGGGCAAACACTGGAAGCTTTTTATACATCTGTAATGCATGCTAAACCTTTGAGCATTGGTTTGAATTGTGCCTTAGGTGCCAAAGAAATGCGGCCGCATATCGAAGAGTTATCGCAAATAGCCAGTTGTTATGTCTCTGCATATCCCAATGCTGGCCTGCCCAATGCCATGGGCGAATATGATGAGCAACCGGAGCAGACCGCACATTTCCTCGAAGATTGGGCCAAAGAGGGCTGGGTAAATATTGTAGGTGGTTGTTGCGGGACTACACCGGATCATATTAAACATATTGCACAGGAAGTAAAAGGGATAAAGCCGCGACAATTGCCGGTAGTGGAAAAGGAATTAGTATAAATTGGAGATCGCAAATTACGATATCCAATTCTAAGGGCACATATTGTGACCCTAGAGAAAATTTGAAGTTGCAAATTGCGACTTCAGGTCATAAATAAGATCAATACATCCGCTGAAAGTTTTGCTGATAAGCGGACCAGAGGCTCAAGTGTGCGACGCAACGAAGATGCTAGTAGCACTACAGCTGGGTACATAAAAAATAAAATGTCAGAACCAATACATATCAGGCCCTATTTACGCTTATCCGGGTTAGAACCCCTGGTGCTTCGTCCCGATACCAATTTTGTCAATGTTGGCGAACGTACCAATGTTACGGGATCAAAAATGTTTGCCCGTCTGATCAAAGAAAATAAATACGAAGAAGCATTGAGTGTGGCCAGGCAACAGGTGGAAAATGGCGCCCAGGTACTGGATGTTAATATGGATGATGCCCTGCTGGATGGTGTGCTGGCGATGACTACTTTCCTGAACCTGGTACAAAGCGAACCGGATATTGCAAAAATCCCCATCATGATCGATTCCTCAAAGTTTGAGATCATCGAGGCCGGTTTAAAATGTGTACAGGGAAAATGTATTGTGAATTCCATCTCCATGAAAGAAGGGGAAGCAAAATTCATAGAGCAGGCTGTTATTTGCCAGAGTTACGGCGCTTCCGTGATTGTGATGGCTTTTGATGAGAAAGGTCAGGCTGATACCAAAGAAAGAAAAGTAGAGATCTGTCACCGGGCTTATAAGATACTTACGGAACAGGTTGGCTTCGACCCGCAGGATATCATTTTTGATCCCAACATTTTTGCTATTGCCACCGGCATGGAAGAACACAATAATTATAGTGTTGATTTCATAGAAGCCACTAAAGAGATCAAACAATTGATGCCATTGGCAAAGATCAGTGGCGGTGTCAGCAATCTTTCCTTTGCTTTCCGGGGTAATGATCATGTGCGGGAAGCCATGAACAGCGTGTTTCTTTTTTATGCCATCAAAGCCGGTATGGATATGGGTATCGTCAATGCCGGTCAGCTGGTGGTGTACGATGAAATAGAGCCCACCTTGAAACAACTATGTGAAGAGGTGATCCTGAACCGCAATAATGATAACAACGAAGCCACAGAAAAATTAATTGGCTTTGCAGAAACAGTAAAAGCAAAAGGTAAAGAGAATATAAAAGATGAAAGCTGGCGGGAAGCGGTGGTAGAAGAGCGATTGAAACATTCCCTGGTAAATGGCATCACCGATTATATTGATGCAGATACCGAAGAAGCCAGGCAAAAATATCCAAAGCCGCTTGATGTCATCGAAGGCCCGCTGATGGCCGGCATGAACGTAGTGGGAGATCTTTTTGGTGCCGGTAAAATGTTCCTGCCCCAGGTGGTAAAGAGTGCAAGAGTCATGAAAAAAAGTGTAGCGGTGCTTACCCCTTACATTGAAGCAGAAAAAGAAGAAAGAAAACAAGCCCATCTCGCTGCCGGTACAATCAATGAAGAAGGTGCCGGCGCCGCGAAAATACTCCTGGCGACGGTGAAAGGTGATGTACATGATATTGGAAAAAATATAGTTGGAGTTGTATTAGGCTGTAATGGCTACGACATCATTGACCTCGGCGTAATGGTGCCGGCTGATAAAATACTGGATACGGCAGAAAAAGAAAACGTTGATATCATTGGCTTGAGTGGATTAATTACCCCCTCCCTGGATGAAATGGTACATGTGGCCCATGAAATGAAGCGGCGACATATGCAACAACCCTTACTGATCGGTGGCGCTACCACTTCCCGAACACATACCGCGGTAAAGATCGCCCCTCAGTATGATTATGGTGTACTGCATATCCTGGATGCTTCCAGGAGTGTAACGGCCGTCAGCACTTTATTAAACAAAGAGCAAAAATCTTCCTTGCTTGAAAAAACAGAAACAGAATACGATGGCTTGCGACACCAGTTTCTAAATAAAAATAAAAAAGTACTGATCCCATATAAAGATGCGGTTGTTACCAAAGAATATTTTGACTGGAAGAACTACGAACCCGTGCAACCGGCTGTATTGGGGGTAAAAGTGCTAAGGAACTATGATCTGGGCACGGTAGCTAAATATATTGACTGGGGTCCGTTTTTCATAGCGTGGGAAATGCCGGGAAGGTTCCCCGAAGTGTTATCAGATAAGATCTTCGGGGCTGAAGCTACCCGACTTTATAACGATGCACAAAAAATGGTGGAGCAGCTGGTCAGTGAAAAATGGTTCACTGCTGATGGGGTGATTGGCTTCTGGTCTGCAGCCAGTAACAATGCAGACACGGTGACCTTACAAACTGATAAAGGAGAGGTGAAATTAGAATCACTCCGCCAACAATTAAAGAAAGCGGTGGGACAACCAAGTTACTCCCTTTCCGACTTTATAAAACCATCACCAAACAGTTCACCGCTTGGTGATGGTGACGATGGCTCCGACTTCATGGGTGCATTTGCCGTTACCATACACGGAGCAAAAAAATATATTGACCAATTTGCTGCCGATCACGATGATTATAATAAGATACTTGTCCAGATACTAGCCGATCGGTTTGTGGAAGCTTTTGCCGAATGCCTGCATGAAAAAGTGAGAAAAGAGTATTGGGGCTATGAAAAAGAAGAAGACCTTTCTAATGAACAGATGATCCGGGAAGAATACAAAGGCATCCGCCCTGCTCCGGGCTATCCTGCCTGCCCCGACCATACGGAGAAAATAAAATTATTTGATCTCCTGAATGTCACTGAAAATATCGGGATTGAAATGACCGAAAGTCTTGCTATGAACCCCCCGGCTTCCGTTTGCGGTTGGTATATCGCACACCCGCAAAGCCATTATTTTGGTTTGGGTAAAATTGCAGAAGACCAATTGAAAGACTATGCTAAAAGAAAAGGGATGAGTTTGGAAGAGGCAGAGAAATGGTTGAGACCGGTGCTGGAGTAATTCATAACAACCTTTGTTCTAGTAATTGAGTCTCCAAATCCTTTGCATTTTGAAAATGAATACAGTTAAATCCCAACTCTTTGGCAGCATCTATATTTCTCAGGTTATCGTCTATAAATAAAGCTTCTTCAACTTTCACATCATACCGGTCCAATAATACCTGGTAAATCTCAGGAAACGGTTTTCTTGTTTTTTCTTCACCGCTTACCACCCTTCCGTCAAACCAATGCAGGAAATCATATTTTTCTAATGCCACCGGAAATAACTCAGCACTCCAGTTGGTCAACGCATAGAATTTATACTTGCCTTTTTCTTTTAACTGCCGGAACAGGTCCACGGTCTCATGAATAGGTCCTTTCAGCATTTCCGTCCAGCGGTCATAGTAGATCCTGATTTCCTTTTCCCATTCTGGAAATTCGGCTACTTTCTCTTCAACCGCGGTTGCAATAAGATAACCGGCATCTTGTTTTTCATTCCAGTCCAGTGAACAAATATTCTGGATGAACCATTCTGCTTTTTCTTCCGTGTCAAAAACAGTACGGTACACATAACGGGGATTCCAATCAATTAATACGCCCCCAAGATCAAAAATAATTGCCTTGATCAAAAGTTAATGAATGATTAATCTGGCTGGTCACTAACAAACCAATCGGTTTGGGCCAGCCGCTGCCGGGAATCGTCAGGCGTAGCCACATAGCCAGTAGCTTTAAACAAAGTATTTGAACAACCCGGAGGAACATATATCTGGATTTTCGTTCTGGCATATCCCTGCGGTTCGTAACGGATATAATAACATTCCTTAGGATGTTTAAACCAAGTTCTGTTTGGGGCAATTTGAGGCTGGTCAGATAATCCGGCGAGCATGGCAACCTGTTCAAAATCCTCATAGGTAGCATCGGCCTTGTTATAAAGACTACGTAGTTTTTCACCGGCCTCCTCCATTAACCGAACAGGTGCCGGTTTGCTGATAATCCCTTTATCCATAAGAAATTTGCTCCCACCTTTAAAAGCACCACCACTTAATTTCAGGATTTCCTCGGGGGTAAGCATGGCGAGCGCAACAACTTTGGAGCGGCCGGCTAAATTAGTGAAATCCACTTTCGCTATAATTGCCCAAAGCAATAATTGCACATCCCGTTGCGAAATCTTTCCTGCTCCTTTTACTGCTTCAGATAGGAGATTATTTTTTTCAACCGAATCTGCATTTTTAATGGCCCATCGTTTTTGTGAATTCTCCAGGATTGCAAGTACAATATCCTCCATCTTTCCTTTTAACGGTGCAGGCCCATAGCCATCGCTGACATTTGGTCCCGGTGTCCCCGCTTTAAGACAGTAGCTAAAATTTGTTGATTCGTAAAAACCGGGTAATAATAAATATCCTTCATTATTCCTCGACATTTTTTTCAAGTCGACATAGATAGCATCCGCTCCAAAATCAGGGGGCATTGTTCCTTCCATTACCACGTCCTTAAAATTGGTGGAAATGGCAGGGTTGCCTTCCATGAAACTTTTTATTCCTTTGTTTTTAAGAAATCCCTGGGAAAAACAACTAAAGGATACACTAACTATGGATATCAATAAAAGGTAGAAATTTTTCATTCGGTCCAGTTTAATTTGGAAATACAAAATAAACAAATTGTCAAGCATAGAAAATTTTAACCGAAATATTTTTACAAGATCTTTAAAAGCTTTCGATTTTTTTCTACTTCAAGCGGCGAAGTAAAGTGTATAACGTTCATCCCTATGCTTTCTGCTGCGCTAAACTTCCTGACACTATTATCTATCAATAACGAGTGTATTATTTGCCAATAGTTGATAACGATCAAGAAGAATATTATAAAATTCTTTAAAGGGTTTCCTGCTTTTCTCTTCCCCACTCACCACGCTTCCGTCAAACCAATGAAGAAAATTATAACGAACCAAGGCTCTATCAAATAGGCCTGCCCGCCAGTTGGTTAATGCATATAAATTGTACTTACCCGATTCTTTTAATCGTCGAAAAATATCTACAGTATCTGCAATCGGGCCTTTTAGCTATCCCTCCACCGGCCATAAAAAGACCCCGATAGCCGGCTCCCAGGCTGGACACTCTTTTATACATTCCTGCTTGGGTTCTACAATAGAACGTCTGGCATCCTGCTGTTCGTGCCCATCCGGAGTACAGATTTAATTAGAAAAATTAATTTCTTTTTCGATGAAGTCAAAATAGTTTTTAGCAAACATATTCAGGATTCCAGTCAATCAATACTCCCCAAGATCAAAAATGATAGCTTTACTGTATATCATTCCTTATATCTAAGTTTTAGTGAGATCATTATGGAACACATTATTATCATAATAACATTGGTAATCACAATGACCATGTCATTTTTCAAAACTCCGTATGCAATCCACATCACTTCATTGATAAATGCAATAATAAACATCATCAAGGAAACATTTTTTGCTGATTTTTCCTGCCAGGTCTTTATCACCTGGGGTAAAAAAGTCATTGCCGTTACTGCACAGGCAGCGTAGCCAAGTATATTTGTTCCTGTCATCTGTCTTTATTATCCTTTATTCATACTACCTTCTTTCAAACAGCCACCAGAATCCCTTTCGGGGTTTTACTTTGTAATTGGTGCTGATATAATGATGGATATGTTCCATCGCTTCATCCACGCTGTCCGTAAAAAGAACCAGGCTCATATCTTCTTTTGAAATGGTACCCTGTTGCGCCATCCATTCTATATTCTCCAGCAAAGGCTGATGGTATTCTTTTCCAAAAACAACTATCGGGAACTGGTTGATACTTTTGGTTTGGACCAAGGTCAGTGTTTCAAAAAACTCATCCATCGTACCAAATCCACCCGGCATAATAATAAATGCATAAGAATATTTTACCAACAACACTTTCCGTACAAAAAAATGTTCAAAAGTGACAGACTTTTGCATATAAGGGTTCTCATGCTGTTCAAAAGGAAGTTGAATATTACAACCGACCGATTTGCCATTGCTCTCAAATGCTCCCCGGTTGGCCGCTTCCATAATCCCGGGGCCACCGCCGGTCATAGTGGTAAATCCCAATTCTGCGATTCTTTTACCAAACTCTCTTGCCTTTATATAATACGGATGATCCTCCTTGAATCTTGCGGAACCAAATACTGTGATACAGGGCCCAACAAAATGAAGATGCCTGAACCCTTTTAGAAATTGACGGAATACCCGCCAGGCAAATCCTAGCTCGTACCCCCGGCTTTTCGGTCCGTCCAGGTAAACATGTTCTTTTGCTGGAATGATAGCTCCGGTTTTTGAACTCAACGCTTTCGTATTTGTTGTTGCTTGCATAGTAAAATGTAAATTGCTTTTCAATTTAAACAATAAAGCAATGCGTATTATAAGTTATAATGTTAATGGCATAAGAGCAGCAATAAAAAAGGGATTTATTGACTGGCTGAAAACAAATCCGGCTGATGTAATTTGCCTACAGGAAACAAAGGCCTCCCAGGGTGATGTGGATATAAAATTGCTGGAATCACTGGGCTATCATCATTACTGGTACAGTGCCCAAAAAAAAGGATACAGTGGTGTTGCCGTTTTTACAAAAATAAAACCCGACAAGGTGGTTTATGGCACCGGCCATAAAGTTAGTGATGACGAGGGCAGGGTGATCCAGCTTGATTTTGGAGATGTACGCGTTATCAATGCTTATTTCCCTTCCGGCACCAGTGGCGATGAACGGCAAAGCTTCAAATACCTTTGGCTGAACGAATTTCATACCTATCTGGATAAACTAAAGAAAAAATATCCCAAACTGGTTCTTTGCGGCGATTACAATATTGCACATACGGAACTTGATATTCATGATCCCAAAGGGAATAAAAAATCATCTGGTTTCCTGCCCGAAGAAAGAGAATGGATGACAAAATTCCTGGATAATGACTGGGTGGATACATTCCGGCATTTCTGTACCGATCCACATCGGTATAGCTGGTGGAGCCAGCGCTTTCCAACAGTGCGTGCACAGAATAAGGGCTGGCGAATCGACTATATTACCGTAACCAGTGCGTTGAAAAAAAACCTGACAGCCGCCGATATTTACCCTGATGTGAAGCACAGCGATCATTGTCCTATTTACCTGGATCTTAAATTATAATGGCAAATGATCATTTACAATGTTACAGTCAGGGTGGAGCATTCTATTGCCAATGACTGGCTGTGCTGGTTAAAAACAGAACATATTCCCGACATGATTTCGACCGGCTGCTTTACGCATGCTACAATTCTATACCTGCTCGAATTGGATGACGCAGAAGGGATCACCTATGCCGTGCAATACCATGCCGCAACGAAAGACCTCTATGATCGCTATATCAGGCAATTTTCCGAAAAGATGAGAAAGAGCGGATTTGATAAATGGGGTAATCAATTCATAGCATTCCGCTCAGTTATGGAGGTTGTGCATTGAGTGTGCAAAAGATTTATTTTTGTTTTGCCGCTCCAAAACAATTGTATATTCCTTTCAAAGCCGCTACTGGCAAGCATTTGCAAATATGGGGTTGGAATGCCCTACTGGCAAGAGTTTCAGCGGTTTATAAAATCAGTTTATTCGATTTTTGATTTTACATTTTCCTCCAAAACCTTACCCCATGCGGTTTCGGGCGGGATATAAAAAGTAGATAATAAATAAAAATATTTTTCCGGAATGAAAAAGCCTATAAATTTGTTGCCGTTACTAAAACATTAAAAACATCAAACATGAACAAAGCTGAATTAATCGCAAAAGTTGCCGATGATGCCGGCGTTACTAAAACACAAGCCAATGCTGCTCTAGATTCTTTCGTTGAAGCTGTTACTAAAACGTTGAAAGGTGGTGGCAAAGTTACCCTGGTTGGTTTTGGTACTTTTTCAGTGTCTAAAAGAGCTGCCCGTAATGGTCGCAACCCACAAACTGGTGAAGTAATTAAGATCAAAGCAAGAAAAGTTGCCAAATTCAAAGCTGGTAAAGAACTTTCTGGTAAATTGTAATTCACCATTAACTGCATTAAAAAGCTCCTGTGCTTGTTGTAGTACCGGAGCTTTTTTAATTTGCTTGATTATTTTTACATACAAACTTTTATAAATTACTTTTATGGGAAGAGGAGATAAAAAAACTGCCAAAGGCAAACGCTTTAAAGGTTCATTTGGTAAAAGCAGGCCTGTTACAAAAAGCCCCGCTAAAAAAGCTGCTGCAAAGAAAGCAGCTCCAAAGAAAAAAGCATAGACTTCTACCAACATGATCAGGAGTATGGGCAGCTAATTCATACTCCTGACTGTGTTATGGAGCCAATCGCTCCATTTTCCAGCCCCCCTTATCATCCAGCGTGTATTGCAACCTATCATGAAGCCGGCTGGGTCTGCCCTGCCAGAATTCGATAATAACAGGTTTAACTAAAAACCCACCCCAGTGTAGTGGTCGCTTAATGACTTTACCTGTATGCTGGGCCATAACTTCATCGAAGTGCTCATCTAACCATTCCCTGTTTTCAATCACCTGGCTTTGAGGCGACACCATAGCTCCCAATTGGCTGGTAATTGGTCTTGAAAGAAAGTATTGATCACTCGCCAATCCACTGATTTTTTCCACCAGGCCAGTAATGCGGATCTGCCGTTCCAATTCTTTCCAGAAAAAAACAAGGCAGGCTTTTGGGTTTTGAGCAAGCTGTTGTCCTTTGAAACTACCATAATTAGTAAAAAACGTAAACCCGGTTTCAGCAAAGTCTTTTAGTAAAACGATCCTCGCCGAAGGCACACCATCAGCAGAGGCGGTAGCTAATGTCATTGCATTTGCTTCGTCAATTTCAGAGGCCACCGCTTCTTCCCACCATTTTGAAAATTGGCGGATGGGGTTAGTATCCGCATCCTTCTCTGATAAACTTTTTTGTGAATAGTTCTTTCGGAGATCCGCAATGGTTCCAGCCATATCTATAGTTTGAAAAGCAAAGTTAATGGCTTACACTCCATAACTTAAAAGCAGGGAGGCGGATAAGGGAAAACTTCTGCGTTGTAAAAACGGAGATATTGTAGGGATTATCCCTTTACTAATGTGCCAACTTTCTCTCCCGTCACCACCCTGCGAAGGTTGCCACCTTTATTCATATCAAAAACAATAATAGGGAGGCTGTTCTCCTGGCAAAGCGTGAAGGCGGTCATGTCCATTATCCTCAAGTTTTGAGCAAGACACTCCTGGTAAGTGATGACATTATATTTTGTTGCGGTAGGATCCTTTTCAGGGTCTGCAGTATAAATGCCATCAACCCTGGTTCCCTTTAATATTACGTCAGCACTTATTTCGATGGCCCGGAGGGACCCGGCTGTATCTGTAGTAAAATAGGGATTTCCGGTACCTGCCCCGAAAATGACCACTCTTCCTTTTTCCAGGTGACGGATAGCCCGGCGGCGGATATAGGGTTCAGCAATCTGTTCCATTTTTATTGCACTCTGCAACCGGGTATATACTCCAACTTTCTCCAGCCCCGCTTGTACAGCCATACCATTGATAACAGTGGCGAGCATTCCCATATAATCTCCATGGGCTCTTTCAATACCTGTCTCGGCTTCATTCATACCACGGTAAATATTACCACCTCCTATGACCAACGCAACCTGGACGCCTAATTCTGTAACCGATTTAATGTCCTGCGCATACTGGGCAATGACATCGGTATCAAAACCAAAACTTTTATCTCCCATTAATGCTTCACCGGAAAGTTTGAGAAGAATACGCTTATACTTGGGTAACATAGAGGAATTTTTCGGGGCGAAGATAAGGGTTTTGACTATTGTTTAACAGCCCTAACGCTATACACCATTGGGATCTTTCCCTCCATTCCCTTTATTTGCCATTGTCCTTCCGATGTCTCAACTGAATTGGTAAAGTTGGAGTAAGGTGAATACATGAATTCATTGAACTGTTGTAATTGCAAACCCTGTTTTATCAATGCATTCAATAGTTCGCTGGTACTGTGATTCCAGCCATACTCCTTTCCTTTTATATCGGCATTCCGGTCGGTGTAAGTACCATAGTTCTCTGTAACGATCAGTTCCCGGTTCTCATAATGGTATTGTATATGCGTAAACTCATCATCAAACATCCACACAACCGGATGAAAATCGGCCATATAAAAAATACCTCCCGGTTTTAAATAATAAGCGATTAATTCGGCCCATTTATCCAGGTCGGGTAGCCAGCCGATTGTTCCGTATGAAGTAAATACTATATCAAAGGCCTCCCGCTGCCTTTCTAAAGGAGGGGTTTTTGAAGACGCCGCATTTTGAGGATGTAGGTCATATACATTACAGCAAATGAATTTTGCTTTCAAACCAAGCTCATCATTTAACTGTTTTGCTTCTTTGATGGCTTCATCCGACAGATCAACACCTGTTACCTCAGCGCCTCGTCTTGCCCAATCGAGGGAATCCATTCCAAAATGACATTGCAGGTGCAACATCTTCTTTCCCTTTACATCACCAACTTCGTTTAGCTCGATCGGGGTTAATACGCTTTCCCCGGATTTAAATCCTGCGAGATTATAAAAAGATGAATCCTTATGAATAACAGTTCGCTGGTTCCAGAGGTCTTTATTTGCTTCGAAATATTCCTTGTAATTTTCCATGATGAGCAAAAATAAAAAAAGCGTCCTGTCTGAGACGGAACGCTTAATAATATTAAGAAATAATAATTGTTATCCTAACGCTACTCTTTTGAATTCGGCCACTTTCACATCACCGCTTTCTTTCAGGTAGTCACCAACCGTTTTGCCGCCATCTTTTACAAAAGCCTGCGCCGTTAATGTTTGTTCTTTGAAGAAGGCTCCCATTTTACCATCGGCAATCTTGGCCAGCATTTCCTCTGGTTTGCCCGCCATTTTTGGATCCTGCTTCATCAATTCCATGATGATATCCTTTTCACGGGCAATTACTGTTTCAGGGACTGAAGACAGCATCTACAGCAACCGGGTTCAGCGCAGCAATTTGCATCGCCACATCCTTACCTACTTCGGGTGCTGCTTTATCCAATCCAACCAGGACCCCGATGCGATAGGCACCATGTATATAAGAGGCAACAAAAGGGCTATCGATCCTTTCAAATTTTGTTACGCCGATTTTCTCACCAATAGCAGCCAATTTATCGTTTACCAGCTCCGCTACGGTGGAATTGCCAGCTTTGGTAGTCAACAATTCATCCAGGCTTTTTACATCATTAGCTATGGCAGCATCTGCGATTGTTTGACCAAACGCAACAAAGTCAGCATTTTTAGAAACGAAGTCTGTTTCGCAGCTAACACAAATAACGATACCTGTTTTGTTGTCTGCGGATGTTTTAGCGATCACGACTCCTTCTTTTGCCTCACGGTCGCCTCTTTTGGCAGCAACTTTCTGACCTTGCTTCCGCAACCAGTCGATCGCTGCTTCAAAATCACCATTGGTTTCTGTTAATGCCTTCCGGCAATCCATCATTCCTGCACCAGTTGCCTGGCGAAGTTTATTGATCTCTTGTGCACTTATTGTTACTGTACTCATGATCTAGAATTATGTTTTTAAGGGTTTTAAAGTTGAAGATTGTCGGTTGAGTATTGAATATTGTGTAGTACGGGTGTAAACATTCAACAATCAATTTTCAATAATCAATGTTCAATCAAGTGTCGGGTACACCAGGTAAACCATTGAGATAATTTATCTCCTGGCTCCACCCGGGCCTCTGCCAGCACCGGGACCACCTGTGATCCGGCGTCTTTGACCGCCACCACCACCTGCTGCACCGCCGCCGCTTGCTCCACGACCACGACCACCACGACCACCTTCAGCCTGAGCTTCTGCTTCCAATCTCGCAGCTCTTTTTTCTGCATCATCACTCACTGTATCTTCTACGTCTTCATCTTTGGCAGCCTGCCTTTCAGCTAGACCTTCCGCGATAGCGGCTATTATATAGTTAACAATGATAGCGATCGACTTAGTCGCATCATCATTAGCCGGGATGGCAAAGTCAACCTTATTAGGATCGCAATTCGTATCAACCACTCCGAAAGTGGCAATACCCAAACGTTTTGCTTCAGCCAAAGCAATGTGCTCATGACCGATATCAACAATGAATAAAGCAGCTGGTACACGGCCTAACTGTGCGATACCACCTAATACTTTTTCCATTTTATCTTTATCACGACTCAGTGTCAAGCGCTCTTTCTTAGTGATACTGTCAAATGAACCATCTCCCAGCATTTTTTCAATGCTCTGCATTTTCTTTACACTTTTACGGACTGTATTAAAGTTGGTCAGCATACCACCCAGCCAGCGTTCTGTAACGAACGGCATGTTTACTCTTTTGGCAGATTCATTTACAATATCCTTTGCCTGCTTCTTGGTTCCAACAAACAAGATCTTCTTTCCACTGCGTGCGATCTGTTTCATAGCAGCCGCAGTTTCCTGCAGGCATTCCACCGTTTTATTCAGGTCAATGATGTGAATACCTTTCTTTTCAGCAAAGATGTAAGGCAACATCTTGGGATTCCACTTCTTCTTAAGGTGACCGAAGTGAACACCTGCTTCCAGAAGTTGCTGTTGTAAGGATGTATTGTTTTCCATTTTTAATTTTTTGGCCTCCCCAAACCTCTCCGAAGGAGGGGATTTAGAGACTCTATTATTTTGAAAATTCTTTTTACTATGAACGACCAAAATCCCCCTTTAGGGGATAGGGGTTTAACGTTTAGAGAACTGGTAGCTCTTCCTGGCTTTCTTATGACCAAATTTCTTACGCTCAACAGAACGTGGATCCCTTTTCAATAAACCTGCCGCTTTCAGCGCCGGGCGGAAATCAGGATTCATTTCAACCAGTATACGGGAAATACCCAGCATAGCTGCTTCAGCCTGTCCTTTTACACCACCGCCAACAGCATTGATCTTTACATCAAACTTGCCAACAGCATCAACTGTTTTGAAAGGACGTTCCACCTGGTTCTGCAGATAGACCAGTGAAAAATAGGTTTTGTAGTCTTTGTCGTTAACGGTGATGCTGCCATCCCCTTTCTGAAGGAATACCCTTGTTACAGCTTCTTTACGACGACCAACTCCGTTTCTTTGCTTTTCCATTTTTTATTATTAGGAATTTTTAATGTTGTTTGTCAACCAGAGATTAGAATTTCAGTTCTTTAGGTTGTTGCGCTGTATGCGGATGGTTGGCACCTACATACACAAATAGTTTTTTGTACATCTTGCGGCCCAGCCGATTTTTTGGCAACATTCCTTTTACGGCCCTTTCCACAACTACTTCAGGTCTGCGGTTAATAAGGTTTCTTGCCACTTCTTCTTTACGACCACCGGGATAACCCGTAAAATGGTCATAGATTTTCTGGTCCAGTTTGTTTCCTGTTAAAACTACTTTTTCGCAATTGATCACGATGATATAATCACCTGTGTCAACGTGTGGAGTATAGTATGCTTTGTTTTTACCACGAAGTATCGCGGCAATCCTTGCACACATACGTCCAACGGTTTGATTAGTACCGTCAACCACAAACCAGTTGCGTTGTACGGTAGCCTCGTTCGCATGTTTTGTTGTAAAATGTAATTTGCTCATTTTATTTTTATTTATGCTGCCGCTATCCCGGCAGCTGTTTTTAAATGTCCAAAGGACTCCTTCGGAGGGGTGCAAAGATAGGTTTGAGAAAATTTCAAACCTAAAAATTAAGGAAATAATTTTTATATGGCCGTTACAACAGGCTGATTTACAATAAAATTATTGTCTCAAAATTAATACTCCCTGTGAAAGTTGGTAAATTACCAACAAAACATACCTTGCATTTACTCAATTAATCCTGGAAAAGTATGTTGATCAGGAGACGATAAGTATTGATGGTAAAACTTTACGATCACTGGGGATCAACAATTATTTGATTCTAAAGCGTACTTTATGTTGATCGTCTATTTAGAAAAGTTAAGTGCTTTTTCGAGAAAACAAGCAGATGTCAGGAAAAGCCTGGCAACCTGGCAGGATGTAACGGATAAAGCTATTTGGAAAAACAAACAAGATGTGTTGTTTGATTTTCCCCCTGCCAAAATGATAAAGAACAACCGGGCAAGATTTGAGATAAAACACAACACTTACCGGCTTATCGTTTTTATTAATTATGAGGGTCAGGTTGTTTTTATACGTTTTATTGGCACACATACTGAATATGACAGCATAGACCCCGAAACAATTTAATAAATTATAAAAATATGACACAGTGGATGCCTGTAGAAACTGAACAAGAATATAAAGAAGCCTCAGGGAGGATTGAGGAAATATATGATGTGGGAAAAGGATCTCCTCATTATAAGGAAATGTTATTGCTGGCTATCCTGATAAGCGAATATGAAAAGAAACATCATCGCCTTCCAGAAGTTGATCCAATTGAAATAATCAAGATTAGAATGGAGGACTTTGGTTACACGGCTTCCGATCTGGCAAAGGAGTACGGTGATAAAGGAACAATAAGTAAAGTCCTTAATTACAAACAAGCTCTTTCGCTTACCATGATCCGAAAATTCAGTAAATTGCTTCGCATCCCTACTGACGCGTTGACCAAAGAATATAAATTAAAAGCCTGACACTTTAGATTTCCCACCAATTTGTTCCTGAAAATTGAGTGCCAATAATAAATGGCTCTCCAATCTTCGGAATCACCACTTGAACCTTGTGCCTGGCTTCTTGTGCCTTGCTTAGTACTCTTTTGATAGGCTCATTCCAGGGATGCATCCCCAACCGGAATTTGCCCCAATGAACTGGCAGCAGTGCTTTTGCTTTCAGATCAACAGCAGCCTGCACCATTTCCTCCGGCATCATATGTATAAGAGGCCACATCGTGTTATATTGACCTGACTCAAGTATGACCAGGTCAAAAGGACCATACTTTGCTCCAATTTCTAAAAAATGTGAATCATAACCAGAATCTCCGCCCAGGTAGATAGTATGTGTTGCGGTTTTCAATATAAACGAAGACCACAGTGTTTGACCTCGTTTGATCCCTCTCCCGGAAAAATGACGGGCCGGTGCCGAGATTAATTGCATACTTGCATTCAATTGTTCTATCTGCCACCAGTCAAGCTCCATGATTATTTTCTCATCAATACCCCAATGCATTAAATGTGAACTAATACCCAGTGAACAATATATCCTACTCACTTTGTTTTTTAATCTCCTGATCGTTTTAAAATCAAGATGATCATAATGGTCATGTGTTAAAATGAGATAATCAATGGCTGGCATATCATCGGCATCATATTCGTTGCTCCCTGGAAAAGCTTTCACCATAAATGAAACCGGGGCTGCATTGCCGCTGAATACAGGATCAACCAGGAAATTCTTATCCTCCAACCTGATAAAATAGGAAGAGTGCCCAAACCATACAATGACCGGTTCACTGGTATTTAAACTCGCAAGATCAGTTTTAATAAAGGGCAATTTAGCTGGGGGCATGGTGTCGGGATGCTTTTTGAAGAACTCCCTCATCATCTTCCAGTATGATATCCCTTCGTGTTTCATAGGGGTGGGTGACAAATTCTGGAAGGCCCCATCCTTGTAATTAGGTGAAAGTTTTAGCCGTTCAAGGTGTTTTCCAGAGGGGAGTCTGCCGGCGATCTTTACTGACATAATGATAATCGTTTTGGCCACAAAATACCAAACACAAGAGGCGTTTTATTACTTGTTTCGGTGAACAAACAAGATGGTACGGCGAACACTGGTATAGCTTGTTGTCAATTCTTTTTAATTACAATACGGGTATTGGTGAAATGGGTGATCATTACTTGTATGGTGTCACCCTCTTTTGCCTCTTTAGTCGCCAATTCTTCCGGGGGTAGTTTCGCCTGTATTTTATCGCCAAACAGATTCACATACACGGCATGCGGTGAAATTTTATAGACTGTGGCATCTACTTCAATTTTATTCTTGAAATGCTGCAAGGCCATTTTATATTCCGGGATAAAATTATGGGAGAAAAGCTCCGCATAAATGCTATTTGGTTTGTGGAGATTTGACAATTTAAAAGCGATGGCTTCATTCGCTGCTGATGCTACCGGTGGTTTTTCCCAGGGTGATAATTGAAGGGGAAACAGGATATAGCTTTCCCATTCTTTTACAAAATACTTATCCTCCACAATTTTCAGATAACCGGAGAAACGGTTCTCCAGCGTGGCTTTTTGAATCAGGAGATCAATCGAAGTATTATGAAGGTACTTGACATTATACGCGGTCATTTTATCGCCCCGGTCAGATAGTTTAAGCTGGAAACTTACACCATCCCCTAACTTGTATTGGTGTGGCTTTTTATCAGTGTCCGATGCATCTGTTTTGCAATTAACAGCCTTCAGCTTGTTGTTATGCTGGTACTCAATCGTCGCAAAATGCTTTTCGTAGTTGACAAACGAGATCTTTCCCTTGTATGTTTGTTGCTCCATTGGCTCCAGTTCCTGCAAATTTATGCGGAAGCACAATAAGCCGGTGGAATAAATAATGGTGCAAGCCGATTTCATAATTCAACCTTATATTTAATATTCAATTTCCCATTATGTCTTCAAATCAACTCAACCGTTCCAGTTTCGGCGATCCGGCAAACGCTGGTAATCTATTATCGATTGAGGAAGCTCATCAACTTTTAAATGATTGGGTGCCGAATGAACGGCTTCGCCTGCATATGAAGCAGGTGGCTGCCAATATGAAAGCATGGGCTATTGAGAAAGAACAAGCCGATGGGCAAACTGCCCTGAAATGGGAGTTGGCCGGCCTCCTGCATGATGCGGATTGGGAAAAATATCCTGACGATCATTGCCGCATTATTATTGAAGAACTTGAAAAAAGAAATATTGATCCCGAAGTTATTCGTTGTATCGCTTCGCATGGGCCACGGGTTTTTGGGGTAGAGCCGGTCAGTAAAATGGACAAGATGATCTATGCAATCGATGAACTGTCAGGTTTTATCCATGCCGCCGCACTTATCCGCCCGACTATGTATGAGGGATTAGAAGTAAAAAGCGTATTGAAAAGATTAAAAACCGCTTCTTTTGCGGCGCAAGTGAACCGGGAAGATATTACAGATGCTATCACAAGAATTGAGGTTCCCTTAGAAGAGCTGGTCCAGTTCATCATTGATCATCAAAAAGGGGTTGCCTGAAAAGCTGCTGCCTAAAATAATCATATTGTTATTTTAAACTACTGTAATTAATTCGGGTCCCATCAACCAATCCGACCCTGCATTCAGGTTCAGGATAACAAAAAGCCGCCCCTTTATTGGGACGGCTTTTGCTTAGTAACTTGCAATTAGTTACCAGAACATTGTATACAACGCTATCAATATTGCGCAAACCAACAGCGCCCCTACCGCAAAAGGCGTATCTACTTTAAACATTGACCTGTCTATTTCCAGTCCTTTAGATTGAACCCCCCTGCGATGATCAATTTTGCTGATAATATACATCCCCCCTATACAGAGGAGAAAAATGATAGCCATCCTATCAAGAAAAGGGATTTCGAAAATTCCAGCGGCGTTAGCTTTTGAAAACCCTGAGCTCGCCAGGAAGGAGAGATCGGTCATTTGGGGAAGGAATTTTAATAGGATGGCAAAAACAAATCCACCGATCATTGCAAACAGCGCCGCATTGGATGTTGTTTTCTTCCAGAAAAAACCTAGGATGAACATGGCGAATATACCTGGTGATACAAACCCAGTATACTCCTGGATATACTGGAATCCTTGTTTGCCTTCACCCATCAGTTTTTCACCAATTGCCAATGCCAGCAGAACGGCGATCAGCATGGAAAAGACAATCGTCATTTTACCAACCCTCACTAATTTCCTGTCGTTAGCATTTTTATTAAATGTTTTTTTATAGATATCCAGCGAAAAAATTGTTGCAATACTATTGGCCTTACCCGCCAGGGAGGCAACGATGGCTGCTGTGAGGGCAGCAAAGGATAATCCTTTTAAACCAGTTGGTAATAAATTAAGCAAGGAGGGATATGCCTTGTTTACATCCGTAATGCCGTTTGAATCAAGCATTTCGGTTTGGAACATTCCTTTTTGATACAGAACATAAGCGGCGATACCAGGCAATACAACGATCACCGGCATCAATAATTTTAGAAATGCAGCAAATAGTAATCCTTTTCGGGCAGTAGGCAGGCTTGCTCCCAGGGCCCGTTGGGTGATATATTGGTTACAACCCCAGTAATTGAGGTTAGCGATCCACATTCCCCCCAATAAAACCGACAGCCCCGGCAGATCCATATAGTTCTCATTCTCCTTTTTAAAGATCATATGAAAATGATCATTGGCCTGGGTGGTCAATAAATTGAATCCATTTATCAATCCGGTTTGTCCTGATTTTTCTGCCACTAAATTCAATGCGATATAAGTTGCCACCAACCCGCCCAATACTAAAAAGAAAACCTGGATCACATCCGTATAACCGATCACTTTCATACCTCCCAGCGTAATGATGATCGCAAACACTGCCAAAAATCCAATACACATAGTAATGTCCAGGCCCGAGATGCCATGTATTGCCAATGCCCCCAGGTAAAGGATGGACATAAGATTTACAACCACATACAGCATAAGCCAGAATACTGCCATGATCATCGCCACGGTTCCATTGTAGCGTTGATTGAGGAATTGCGGCATGGTGTAGATCTTGTTCTTAAGATATACCGGCATAAAAAATATAGCGACAATGATCAGCGTTAACGCAGCCATCCATTCATAGGAAGCAATAGCGAGTCCCATTTTAAAACCACTTCCACTCATCCCGATGAACTGTTCCGCGGAAATATTCGAGGCGATCAAGGAAGCACCGATGGCCCACCAGGTAAGAGAGCCTTCCGCCAGGAAATAATCCTTAGAACTGGTTTGTAATGATCTTTTTCGTTTGTAGATCCACCATCCATAGGCGGCAACGATAAAGAAATAAGTTAGAAATACGATGTAGTCGCTGGAGGTAAGCATAGTACTAAATTGCAGTTATTGGTTTATCCGGGTAGTGCCGTTTTCTATCTCAACAATATAGGTTTTTAATTCTTTTTGTACTGCTTTTTGATAGCCTTCGCTGATCATTTTATTGACGCTTTCCACCATCTCTTCCCTGATGATATTGATAGTACATCCTCCAAACCCACCACCCATCATCCTTGCCCCAACAACTCCGGGTTGGAGCTTCGCCGATTCCACTAGAAAATTAAGTTCTTTACAACTCACTTCGTATTTTTCACTCAACCCTTTATGAGTAGCAAACATTTTCTGACCAAAATCCGCCATATTTCCGTTGAGCAGATCATGACATCCCTCCTGTAACCGTATATTTTCTTCCACCACATATCTGCAACGGTCATAAATAGTGTTTTCAAGCTGAAGGCATTTTTCTATCATGGGTAAAGTCACGTCTCTCAGGCTTTCAACTTCCGGATACTTTTTCCGGATGATCGTTACCCCTTCTTCGCATTGGTTTCTCCTTACATTATATTCTGTAGACGCAAGGGAGTGTTTCACCTGTGAATCAAGCAGTACAATTTTATATCCATCTAGATTAACCGGGAAATACTCATACTCCAATGACCGGCAGTCAAGTCGGATCACCCTGTTTTTTTTTCCCAGTAAACTGGCGAACTGGTCCATGATCCCGCATTTTACCCCGGCAAATTCATGTTCTGCCAATTGAGCAATTTTCGCGAGCTCCACTCTTTGGATACCCAATCCAAACAACTCATTTAGAGCAAAGGCAACAGCACATTCTATGGCAGCAGAAGAAGAAAGCCCGGCTCCCAGGGGAACCTCACCATACACCCACAACTTAAATCCTTCAACATTATGACCTTCTTTTATTACCTGGTCAACAACACCTAAAATATAGGTAGACCAATGCCCGGGTACAGGTTTTATATCCTCCAGCCTGATATCAACTGATTCATCAAAGTCAACTGAATATAGCGATACTTGGTCCCCGAAATTTTTCTCTATTGCAACATACACCGCTTTATCAATGGCGGCAGGCATTACAAAGCCATTATTATAATCTGTATGTTCACCAATAAGGTTAATTCGTCCGGGCGACCTTACCACTATTGTATCTACCCCAATAAAGGATCGCAATCGTCCCGGGACATGATAAGAGCTCACTTCAAACATTACTTATCCAGGTATTTAGTTTTTATATCATCATACAATTTAATAAGGTCATTTGATTTACCGGAATTGTCAAAGACTTTTTCCCAGGTGCTTAACGGTTCCCAGATACAGGTACCCTTTCCTTTACCACCCGGTAATTCAAATGCCAGCTTATTCACTTCATTTTTTAGAGCGGAATACTCAACTACAATTACGTCTTTATTATATCTCCTGACCAGGTCATGTAAATTATCCTGCAGGTCATCCAGGGTGCCATGCCATTTTGGATAATATGATTCCCCAATCACATCAAAGGGAACACCCCTTGCGATCATATTGTCTATAAAGAATACTGATTCATCATTTTGACCACCCAACGCCACATGCAGCATCATGATCACTGTGGGATCAACTGCTTTTACAGCCGCAGTCCCTGCATTGATCAACTGTGCCAGGCTATCTAAATTACTTACTAACCCCTCCGGCCATATAATACCATGATTGATCTCATTGCCAATTTGCACCATATCTGGTGTTGTTCCCTGGTCTTTTAATTGTTGGATGACGTCTTTTGTATAGTCGAATACCTTTTTCTTTAACGCTTCGAATGGTAAATTTCTCCAGGCTGCTGGCTTATATTGCTTCCCCGGATCGGCCCAATAATCACTATAATGAAAATCCAGCAACAATTTCATCCCCGCCTCCTTCACTCTTTTCGCCATCTTTTTTGTATGCGCCAGATCACAAAAGCCTTTTTGCGGAGAATAGCCGCTATCTCTTGCAGGATCATTGAATATTCGCAGCCGCACATAATTAAACCCATGATCTTTCAATATCAGGATGGCATCTTTTTCCACTCCTTTATCTGAAAACTTTAATCCCCGCTCTTCCAGTTGGGGTAGAAACGAGATATCGGCACCGATCATTTTCGTTGCTTCTCTGGGTTTAGCTGCTTCTCCTTTCAATTCGTAGTTTTTATCTATTGTAATGGAAGAAACACTTCCGGGCGACACGGTAACGATTTCTGTGGAAGCTGTGAATAAGCCGGCTGCTTTTGCTTCGAATTTGATTATTCCTATGCCCCCGGTTGATTGAACGATCACCTGGCATTTGCCATTAAAGGCAGCTCTCTGCCAGGCACCCTCGGGGCATTTGTCGGGCTCATGACTGCTCGGATCGCCATTGCCTACGCCGATAATTTTTCCCGGCCCGGAAATAACAAACCTTACCATATTATCAGCTGTGGGAACCTCACGGCCCTGCTGGTCAATAATACTCACGTTAATAACCGTAGCATCTTTGCCGTCAGCAAGCATTGTAGTTTTGTAAGGGGTCATCACTACTTCGGTAGGAGTGCCGGTCGTCTCCATTTTAGCAGTTAATTTTTTTCCCCGTCCGACCGGGTCATCCGGGCGGGCCTTTTTATATGCTATCGCTTCAAGTGTGCCGGGTTCATACTTTACCGTCCATTTCAAATGACTGTTTCGGGGCATGTCTTTTTTGCCGAGGCTTTTTCCATTCAAAAATAATTCCACATCGTCCGCATTGGTATTTACCCATACATCAATCGGTTGATTTCTTTTTTCCCGCCAGTTCCAATGCGGTGAAATGTGCAATACATCTTTATCTGTCCACCAGCTCTGGTAGTAGTAATAAATATTTTTGGGGAAACCGCACATATCCATGATACCAAAATGCGAACTGATATTTGGCCATTTGTACGGCGTTGGTTCACCACGATAATCAAACCCGGTCCAGACAAAACCTCCCATCCAATATGAATTCTCTGCTGCCAGTTTCCACCAGGTTTCGGCCGTACTTGCCCACCAGGGTGCAGTGATATCCTGGTCAGGCAGATAAGCCCTGATGCTATCTTTTTCGTAAATACCACGTGTCGTAACCGTACTGCCCATTTCGGTTCCGACAATTGGCTGAGTGGGGTGATCCCTATGATAATCTGCTACCGCAAACTGTCGGTAATTGAAACCCCGGACAGGGATCACTTCATTCACACCAGGAAAAACATTGGCCACATCGGCCGCATAGGTGCTCGTGCGGGTTGGATCTAGTTCTTTTTGTTTTGCTAACATAGTTTGTGCAATGCGTTTACCAAAGCTCGTCGTGTGTATCCATCCTTCTTCATTTCCGATTGACCACATAAATATAGAGGCATGATTCCTGTCACGCAGGATCATCCGCTCAAATTGGTTCATGTATTCTGCACTGCTGTTGAGTAAACGGGTTTCATCCATCACCAACATGCCAAGACTATCGCAGGCATCCAATAACTCAGGGGTGGGAGGATTATGGCTGGTACGATAAGCATTTACTCCCATATTTTTCAACAATTTTATACGATAATATTGCAAATAATCGGGCATGGCACTCCCCACACCTGCATGATCCTGATGGTTATTGGTTCCGTATATCTTTAAGTGTTTTCCATTCAGAAAAAATCCTTCATTCCCATCAAACCGAAATGTTCTTATCCCAAACCTGTCTTTTACAATATCAACAATCTGGTTCCCTGATTTAATAACTGACACTACACGGTATAAATAAGGATCTTCCAATGACCATAATACCGGGTTGTTCAGCGTGATCTTTTGTTTTACCGTACTTTTTCCATTCACAGATAAGGCAAGCGGTTGCTCCTTGGTTTGTCCTAATTGATTTCCTGCCCGATCTGTAATATAGGAATAGACCGTGCAGTTGGCTGAAGAAAATTTTGGTTTTCGATTGTCGTTTCAATATTTACACTGGCATTCTTGCCCTGCACATCGGCATACACAAAAAGTCCGCCATCCGTTATATGCAGGTTATCATATTGGTTTAACCAAACATGCCGGTAAATACCAGCGCCTTCATAAAACCATCCCTCGTACTGCGTGGCATCGGCACGTACTACCAAAACATTATCCCGGCCAAATCGTACAAAATCAGTTACATCATACGAGGCCCCGATATACCCGCTTTTGTTGTTACCAAGATAAAAGCCATTGAGCCATATATTAGCATCCCGGAAAATTCCATCAAACTGGATTTGGAACCTGCGACCTGAATCTGCACTTGCTACCGTAAAATGTTTCCGATACCAGCCAATACTCGTTTCTGGGAAAAGACCTCCCACCGGTTTATATCCATGTGACTCTACATCGCGGTTGTCTACATTTACAAAAGGTAATTCAACGGCCCAATCATGGGGAAGACATAACGTTCTCCAGGCACTGTCATTGAACCGGGCATCGATGGCTGTTCTGGCAGCGCCCCCTGATTTGGAAAAAATGGTAGCTATGCTGTAATTAAAATCTTTCTCAGGATTGGCGGCATGGCCAAAATGAAACTTCCAGTTGTCATCAAGATTGATCTTTTGCCTGGGCTGGCTGGATTGCGCCATAACATGCAGACTAAAAACAATAACAAGCAAGCCGATAACGAAGCGTTTCCAATACATAGAATTGATTTTATAATTTGACAATTATTTTTCCAACCACATGGAAACTATTTCAAGATCAGCAGCCTTTCCTTCACCATAACAGATAACCTGTAACTTTTCTGCATCCTGTATTCTAAAATGGCCGGTAGCATTGGACTTAAACCAAAGGGGAAGAAAGCCCGGGTAAGGTCTTGGCAACAACAAACTCGAATCCGCTTGCAGGCTGGTCAACGGAATTCTAATTTCGCTCCATTCATGGCTGGTGGTAATCGGTACTGAGAAACATAAAGCATCTCTTGTTATCAACGCTAGTTTGGCCCGGGTTGGAGTTTCTGCTCTCACCCTGATGACCAATTTGGAGAAAGATTCGATTTCTGTTTCCCGACCTTTTAATTTGTAGCCAAAATAAAATTGCCAACCGATTACTTGTTCATCCAGTAAGTTTTTTGCGGATACTTTTACGGCAAGCTGGGTTGTTTTGTGCGATGGAACAAAGCGAATGGAATTGTTTCTCCAGTCCGGGTTGTAGTGTACCAGGCTCGTTCGATCCTGGTTGGTATTAAAAATTTCCAGCCCGCTATTCTCTGAAGCTACTATTGTTTGATAAGTGTCCGTGTTTGGATTGTCCCACGTATATGGATTTCCTTTATTGTTCCCCGGGAAGACGTGATAATCATTATTTGCTTTTTGAACAATGATCCGATAGTTTAAAATTCCCGTTGTCGCGGCGTCTGCCGGTACTTCGGCAGCGTATTCGCCCGCTGTTGTCTTTTGAAGCCGAATATTTCTCCAGCGTTGCCCTGTTCGCAACTCGACAGAAATTTTATCGGATGTATCAAGACCAGCTGCTTTTGCCGAAATGACAAATGGCTTTCCCACAGAAACTTCCGCATTAGGTATATGTGAAATAAACAGGTCGTTTGAAAAAGGTTGAGGAGCTACGTATTCCTGAATTCCTTTCAATTTCGAATTAGGGTTTGCCTGTATTAAATAAGTCCCGGGAGAAATATAAAAGCCTTCCGATACATTCCCATTTAGTTTATTTCTCGTAGTATAATCATTTCCTTTGTCTACTGCTTGTATAATAAAGTTTTTTCCAAGCTCAGGAATGACAATATGCATTTTGTTTTGCCGCCATTCTATCCTCGTTACTTCTTTTTTTGGGGAGGCCCTGTCAAATGGATCGCGGATTTGAATGGCATCGGGCATCACTTCCAGTTTCCACCAACCAACATCCACTTTATCTAAAAAATAAGCACCGCTACCTTCATACTGAACAATGGGAGAATTGCCAACACCAGCAATATGTTTCAGCCTGGCACTATTCAAAGGTTTTGTTTCGGTAGAATTCGAATAATAAAATTCATCCTCGCTGTTCATCTCGCTCAAAGAATTTTTATAGCTCACCCGGAATACATCAAACAGGGTATCAGTGGGATAGGCTCCATAACTTTTCAACCTCGGAACCCGGTGAAATACTTTTGAAGCGATCAGCATACTGATTGCTTTTGAAGGCGTGTACGCCAGATTAAGATAATGTGTCTGGTATTCTGTATTACCGTATGCAGTTGCCATGGGATCATAGGCGAATTGGGTACACCATTGAAAACCAGCTGTCCGGTAAGTGCGGGCTATGGCCGGATACATATAGGATTGCAGGATGTCTGCCGCATCGAACTCATACACCATTCTTGCTTTATTCCTGTATGCAGGAACACTGTCAAATGGTATGGTGTACTGGTCCACATGAGGAAGAAAATTTCCCTTCTGTTCACGGTTTGCTACCAGGCCGCTCGGATACCACTGAAAACTGTGACCGTCTACATTGGCTTTAGCGATCGCATCGGAATACCGCGGTGATTCACTGATATTATAAAAAACCGGTTTTGTCCAACCGGTACTTCGGATGGCAGCAGCCAGCCGGTTAATATACTCAGTCGTTTTTTCTTTGGGTCCGCTGTGATGAGGTTCATTGTTTATCTCGATAGCGATAATACTCTGATCTTGTTTATAGGTCTTTTTTGTATAAGGATTGACATGCTTAAGCAACTGTTGTAAATAATTCTCCTGTGCTTTAATGGCCACTTCTTTCACTACCGACTGATCCTTACCGTAGACACTTGCAAAACCAATTAGTTTTTCATCCCGTTCCGGATATCCATTTCCCCAGAAAGCGATCGGAGTAATCAGGGTCTTTATATGGCGCAATTCCAGCTGGTATAACAAATAGTCAAATAAGTCGAGGTGATCATTCTGCAAGAGATTACCCAAAGAGTCAGTAATTTCAACATCCCAAATATGCACCCGAAACGCATCCATTCCCAAACGGGCAAAATGGTAGACATCTTCATCAATTGCTTTTTTTAAATCTTTCCCTAGCGCTTTGTGTGACCGGTAGCCATAGGCGAACGGTACCGTGTAGTTCACGCCAAAAAAATTTGCTTCTTTTTTATCTTTTGTCCATCGTAATACGCCCTCTTTATCTACATATACAAGGTCCTGATCTTGTGCATGTAAACGATTACACAAAAGCACAAAACAAACGATTAACAAGGTTATGGGTTTGCCCGGTTTCATGAAGATCTGATTAAGTAAGAATTTATATTTTAGTTAAAGGCGTTTAAGGCAATGGTGGGTTTTCCTGCATTGTCAAATGCGCCAAGAGTATAACCCTGCCAATTATTATATGATTGTGGTTCCCAGTACAAAACACCAAGACCCTTACCACCCGTCACCGATTTTGTCTTAGTGATCAGGTCAGCCAGGAAGGCATTACAAGCCGCCGCCTGGTCCCAGCTCATTCCCACTTCTACAACCATTACTTCTTTATTGTGCCTTGCTACCATATCATTCATGGTTGCCTGGCACTGCGAATTAAGAGAGGACCAATTTCCCGGGGTAGGATATAATGACAACCCTATTACATCCCAATTGCCGCCATTGTTTTTTAATCCATCAAACAGCCAGCGGAATAAACTGTTATTCCATCCATTTGATACATGCACTATTACTTTTGCAGAAGGAAATACTGCTTTAACAGCATCGTACCCTGCATTGACCAACTGCGCAAAATTCGCCATATTAGTGGATGCCTTCCCTTCGGGCCATAACATCCCATCATTTGTTTCATTGCCCACCTGTACCCATTCGGGAGTAATCCCGTTTGTCTTTAATGCATTTAAAATATCAGTGGTGTGAACAGCTAAAGAATTTTTAAGAGCTGCCATATCCTGTCCCGCCCAGGCAGCCGGCTTTGTTTGGTGACCAGGGTCGGCCCATGTATCACTATAATGAAAATTGATCATGATCCGCATACCCTGGTTCTTTGCCCGGATAGCTTTGGCCACTACATCAGCGCTATTGTTCCAGCTACCCACCGGGTTCACCCATACTCGTAGCCGGATCGTATTCATACCCAGGTTTTTTAATACAGTTATACAATCCTGCTCTGTTCCCGCGGCAGTATAAAATTTTCTGCCGCCCGTCTCCATTTGTGTAAGCCAACTGATATCGGCACCTTTTACAAATGAGGAGGGTACGGGAATTATTGGATCTTCAATTTGAACCCTGGGAGGTTTTTCACAGGCACCATATAGGCATATCAGTAGTGCTGCTACAAATATTTTTCCTGCGTTTCTCATATGCTGCTACATTTAAAATAAACAGTAAACAAAATAGAAAGGCCACTATGACAGTGGCCTCTACCTATTTATCTTAATGGTGGATCATAATTTCACGACGGTGTACGTGTTATTAATAAAATCAACAGTGATGCGGTAATTGCCGGCAACATCAGGGCTTGGCATATCCTGTCCTTCGGGTTTAAAAGCTCCTCCTGATTTGATACCAGCCGCCGTATTATCTACAGCACCGAACTTCCTGCTCCAGTCTCCGTTGGTGGGAAGGAAAAGAGAGTTTTTTCCCGGTGTCATGGCTATCGTAGCGATTTGAAAACGTGTTGAAGTCAATCGTGTAAATTGTTGGGAAGGCACTGGTACCGGGTTATTCCAGCCACCAGGCGTTGCATCTCCGACAATATATAACGCAGCAGGAAGACCATGTTGTTGAGTAAAAGCAGTAACAACAAATTTCCCTGTTTGAAAGTCAACTATTATTTTATACAGACCGCTGGCAGTGGGAGAAGGAATATCCTGCCCGGCATTTGCTATAAAATCACCCCCTCCACTCACTCCGGCTAATCCATTGTTCGGCACCGCATACTTACTGCCCCAATCACCATTTACAGGAAGTAATAAATAAAACTGGCCACCGGTCAACTGAAATATTCCGCCAAAAGTGGTTTCATCGATCCTGGTGAACTCCTGCGAAGGAACCGGGACCGGGTTGCTCCAGCCGCCTACCGTAGCAGCGCCAACAATAAACAATTTACCTGATGCGGGTACAGGTATTTTAGGAGGGATCTTGTACGGGGTCATCCTTATTTTAAGGGTATTGGAAAAAAATCGTTCATTATTATTCGCATAAGAAGAAATAACTCTTACATCCATATCAACCGGAACATTAAAAGCATACCCATTTGCCAATAAAATGCTGTTCAGTTCTTTTGCAATAAAGGAAGTACCTAATTTTCCCATTATAATCCTGCTCGCTGCTTTGGAAAAATTTTTACCTGCCGAATCAATCTCCACGATGTATTTGACATTTGACGAATCGGTAGCATAAGCAGGGTATGTCCAGCTAAGGTCCAAAACAGTTTTATTAGAATCCGCAGCAGGCGGGGCGATCGATGTAGCAGAAGAGCTTAGTGTTATCCCTTTTCCTGGTCCATACAAAGGGAGGTCATTCGCTTTGTCACAGGCAGCAAAAAAAACAGTTACACCTGCAACCAAAAAAACTACGTTGAATATTTTTCTCATAATAAAAAGTATTAATGTTGAGGTTACAGTTTAATAAGCTTGAATTTTCCTTTTTGGAAATCTACTTCAATCCGATAGTTGCCGCTTACAGTGGGAGCTAACAAGTCCCCTCCACCCGCTTTAAAATCGTCCTCGTTCGGGTTATTTGTATTGTTGGAACCAACTCCTCCGAATTTAGCACCCCAATCGCCATTGACAGGTAATAATAAATAGGACTGACCTCCGATGATCTGTACTGTGATCTGGTAAAAAGTTGGACTTACTCTTGTAAATTCCTGGCTCGGCACCGGAACAGGATTATTCCATCCACCCGGTGTAGCACTTCCCACGATAAATAATTTGTTGGATGCCGGGGGCGTAACTTTCGGTGGGATAGCATACGGTGTGATAGTAAATTTTAGCGTATTAGAAGTCAGCGGTACTGTATTGTTCAGCAACCTTGACGTGACCCTGAATTGAACGCCGCTTGCCACTGCCGGCGCCAGGTTAAGCGTATTCAGCAAATAATCATTCAATTCTGACTGTGTGAAACTGATCGACAGGTCCTTACTCAGTGTAATCTGTTTAACAGGGGAAAAATTGGTGCCTTCTGCCCCAATTTCAAGGAGGTAGGACACATCTTGTGAACTTAATCCCGTTGTAAACTTATAATCAGGATTCGTCCACATCAGTTTCAGGGCCTCATTACCCTGGGTTGCAAAAGCAAGTGCTACCGTGGTGCGGTCTGCCGTTAGCACCGGCGGAGTACCCCCTTCAAAATTAATTGTCTCAACATTTCTTTCGCAGGAAAAAAGCGTTCCTGCCAATAAAAATGTGCCAAGGAATTTTATGATATTTTTCATATAAAGCAATTTTTCATTTTAGTATTAATAGCCCGGGTTTTGTCTCAGCGTCGGGTTGGCTGTCAGATCAGTAGTAGGTATCGGGAAAATATTATACTTCGAATCCACTGCTGTTCCACCTCTCACGCCACCTTTCCAGGCCCATAGGTAGGTACTGGTGGTAAACTGTCCGAACCTGATAAGATCTGTTCTTCTGAGACACTCCCAAAAGAGTTCACGGCCCCTTTCTGCAATGATATACGGCAATGTTACCGACGCGTTTGATGCCTGTCCAACACGACCACGAACATTTAGCAGATCCAGGTAATTTTTTGCAGTTGTTGTACTTCCGCCAGTTCCTCCACGTGTTACTGCTTCAGCATAATTCAGATAAACTTCGGCCAATCGGAAAATCGGAAAATCAATGTCAACCCAGTTGCCGCCCGGATCCCTGTTGGGAGCAGGAGCACCAGTTCTTGTTAAATTCCTGAATTTTGTAGAAGAATATCCATCAGTAGGAACATCCAACAATTGATTCATCAACAAATTTTGACCGGAGGTATAGAATTGTCCGCGAACATCGACAGCATCAAATAGTCCTACAAATTGTTCGGTAACCCGTATACAATTCCAATTACCATTAGTACCGGATATGCTTCCCGGCACGCCGGCGGGGCCGTGCGTAAGAGTAGTTGTTCCACCCCAGTTTTGAGTACGGGAGCCGTCATAACGAATCGTCCAGATAAATTCGGAAGCTGCCAGTTGGTCATTGTCAGCCAGCATTAATTCCTTGTAATTGCCATGAAGGGAATATCCTCCGGCAATCACTTTATTTGAGTAAGTAATGCATTCAGTATACTTAGGAGTTCCGGTATACACTTCAGCATTCAGATACATCCTGGATAATAATGCCCATACGGCCGCCTGGTCTGCCCTGCCATATTCATTGCTCTTCGGCGCCGCCAGTGTAGTTTCAATCGATTTCAATTCCGTTTCTATCCAGCTAAATAACTGGCTCCTTGTTTTCTGCGCTGGAAGGCCGACTCCGATCAGGTTGGATTCATCGACAAACGGAACATTTGCAAAAACGTCCATCAAAACCCAATATATATAACCACGAACAAACCGGGCTTCTTCACGATATAATTTAATCTTCGTCGCATCAGCTCCGGTAATATTCCTCGATGCCAATTTTGCATCGGTTGATTCTCGTAAAAAATCATTGACCAGGGTAATCAAAAAATAACAACGGTAGTATAGACCACCAACAGTTTGATTCAATGAGGACCATGTCATTTGATGAATCCCGATAGGGTCTGTATTATTATGGTAGGTCCAACCGGCTTCATCAGTTGAAAGGCATTGGAGATACCACAGCATCCGAAGGAAATCTGAATTTCCTTCATCAGCAATGATTTGGGAAGAAATATCAGGGCTTCCTGCTGCACCGGAATTTCCGGTAAGGGCCATGGACCCATAGATCTTAGCCATTACTTGTGTATAGCCTGCAGGTGTTGAATAAACCTGGTCAGCAGTAAGATCATGGTGAGGACTTAGATCTAATCTTTTAGTACAGGAACCCAGAATAAAAATTGAAAGCGTTATAACTAATACTTTATTAAATAGTTTCATAATGATTTTTTTTGCTTATTAAAAATCAAGGTTTAATCCCAATGAATAGATCCTTGGACGGGGATACAGGTTGTTATCAATTCCACCAGCCAGTTCAGGATCAAGACCCGAATATTTAGTAACCGTAAGCACATTTTGGATAGTTAAATTCAAACGCAAGGTTGCTTGATTGAAGATCTGGCCCCAATTATACCCAATATTCAAATTATCCATTTTCAGGAACGATGCATTTTCAATATAATAATCGCTAAGAGGTTGCTGCTCGGTTGCACCGGTAAATCTAGTGTCCAGGTAATTACGGGATGCATTGCCTAACACATAGGCGTTAAGAATCTGATTCAGCCTGCCGTTATTACTCCAGATATTATTATACACATAATTATTGAACGCTGCTCTGAGCACAAAACCGGCATTCCATTTTTTCCAGCTTGCATTAGTGCTGAAACCATAGAACATATTCGGATCCGCTCTTTTTCCTTTGTATTTATCCAATTCATTGATGATACCATCGCGGTTCATGTCTTCAAACAGGCCTTCTACGGGTAACCCATTTTGATAGATCTGGTGATACAAATTGTAGGTGGATTTTGAATACCCTACAGTATTGATAAAGGCACGTCCCTGTGAGCCGCCGATCTGTCCCGTCTGGAAACCAGGGTAGTTCGGATCCGGTACAATAGTCAGCCTGGTAATTTCGTTTTTGTTATAGGTAGCATTAAAAGAAACATCCCAGCTAACTATTTTATTCTGCACAGGACTTGCATTGATGGTGAACTCAACTCCCCTGTTTTCCATTTGGCCGACATTGGTGATAAAGAACGCAGCAAAATTGGTACCAGCAGGCTGAGCAATGCTAGATAAAAGATCCTTAGTCTTTTTCAAGTAGAAATCGATACTGCCATTGATCCGATTATTCAGGAATCCATAATCCAACGCAACGTTGTAGGTTGCTGTTTCTTCCCATTTGATTCCTTCGTTGCGACCACTCGGACGGTACATTTGGTAATAGGTTTGTCCAAAAGGATATTGGGCTGTTATATTACTTAAGCTGTAAAATGATTCATAGTTAAAGGCACCGATGTCTTGTTGTCCTGTGACACCGTATCCTAATCGCAATTTCAGATCAGAAAGCACACGATTCTGTTTCAGGAAAGACTCTTCCTTAATTTTCCAGGCAAAAGCTGCTGCAGGAAATGTTGCCCACTTATTTGTTGGGCCGAAATTCGAAGATGCATCCCGTCTTACCGTAGCGGTCAAAAGGTATTTATCATTGTAGGTATAGTTAAAGCGTCCGAAATAGGAAAGGAGGGTTCCATCAGAATCATACGTAGGGAAAGTAGGATCTGAACCCGCTTTCTTTTTGCCTCTTGCTGTGTAGCTGGCATATCCATAGCTCCTGCTAAAAAAGTTATTCAATGAATAACCTGCCATCAGGTCAATCCTGCTCTTAAAATTTTTAAGCTCCTTTACATAATTCAGGTAAGTCTCAAATACCGTGTTGTCTCTATTTTCCTTATACTGGCGATAATAGCCTGAATCGACATAGGCCAGGGAAGAGCTATCAGAAATATATTGCTCGCCTTTACCACGACCAAGATCAGCGCCCAAATTTACATTCAGGCGGAGGTCAGGTAAGAAGTGAAATTTATAGTCTAACTGAAGATTGGCGATCACCCTTTTTGAATTGCTTTTATCTTCCCTGTCGGTAAGCATTGCTACCGGATTCCTGCCTGCCCGGTTCCATGGAAAACCAAAAGTTGATCCGGCATTTGGATCTAGCCATTCAAAATATCCGTTATAACGCTTGTTGCCAGAGAAGACGGGTTTGGTAGGATCAAAATAAACTGCTGAGCCAATGGCACCCTGGTTAGCAAAATTGTATTGTTGCTGGGTGGCCTTGATATTGAAATCAACTTTCAGATGATTATTTAATATCACAGGGTTTATTGCTAACGATACTGATTTTTTATCCAGGTGGTCCGTCAATAAAACACCCTCCTGGTTAAGATATCCCAGGGAAAGACGGTAGGGTAGTGATTTCAATCCACCGGAGAAACTAATATTATTGTCACTTGCAAATGCTGTTTGGTAAATCTCATCCTGCCAGTCTGTATTAGCCGTTCCTAATTGTGATTTTTGCGTGGCGCTGCCGTTTGCATTGACAATGGACCGCACTTCATCACCGGTGAGTACATCCACCTTATCGGTAACTCTCGAAATGGAATTGGTAGACGTAAAATTGGTTTTGAATTTCCCTGCTTTACCTTTCTTGGTTGTGATCATGATGATCCCATTTGAAGCACGGGTACCGTAGATAGCCGTAGCGGAAGCATCTTTCAATACAGTAAAAGATTCAATATCATTTGCATTAATAAAACTGAGTGGATTGTTGCCGCCGGCAATTCCACCGTTCGAAACCGGTACACCGTCAATTACGATCAACGGATCATTGGATGCATTCAGAGAAGCACCGCCACGAATACGAATCTGGCTGCCAGATCCTGGCTGACCTCCGTTAGAAATGATAGAAACACCGGCAACTTTTCCAGCTATAAGCTGCTCCGGCGTTGTAATATTCCCTTTTTGAAAATCTTTTGCAGTAACTGTAGTGATAGCGCCAGTCAAATCTTTTTTCCTGGCAGTGCCGTAGCCGATCACGACGACCTCAGATAATGCTGCGTTACTGTTGGTGAGTGTAGCATCAACCGACGTTCGATTGTCAATCGATGTTTCAAAAGTTGTAAAGCCAACAGAAGAAAACACCAGTGTTTTTGCATTCGATGGAACGTTTATGGAAAATGTACCATCAATCCCTGTTTGGGCAGCTGCAGAACCGTTTTTTACAGAAACTGTTACACCCGGCATTCCCGAACCATCTTTTGAATCTGTAACCTTACCGGTTACTACTCTTGTTTGTGCGAAAGAAATCTGTGCCAGCAGTACTAGCAGCATAAGGCCAGTGGCCTTAATTAAATTTTGGAAGGACATAAGCAATCATTAAAGTTTTTAGCAATCAGTTTTCAATACACATTATGTATAAAAGACACAATCAAATGTGTATTAAACACACAATGTTAATACTATTTTAACTTTCTTCAAATTTTATTTTTTGCTTCTTAAACCTCATTTTGTTCCTTATCTACACATATGTTTTTGTTCAGGTAAGCACCTGAATTCCGAATGAAATACTAAGCATTTTCACCTGATCGATTCCGTCCTTTTGATGAATCACGGCAAATCAGGATCGGTTTTAATACAATTTTTTGCCGCTGAATTTCTGCGGTCCCCCCTTTATCGATCAGTTCAATCAAGAGATTCAATGCTGATTTTCCCATTTGTATCGTTTGCTGATCAACGGTGGATAAAGTTGGTGTAATATGCTCTCCGAATTGTTCATTGGCAAAACCAACAATCCCAAATTCTTCCGGTATCCTGATCCTTCTTTCTTTTAATTCTTTGATTACGCCCAATGCCGTAAAATCTTCCGTCGCAAAAATGGCATCCGGTGGATCGGGCTTTGTTAAAAAATAACGGGCTCCTTCCCTGCCTGATTCTATCGACACATTTCCATAGTATATCAATGACTCGTCAACTTTCCTGCTATTATCCTGCAGCGCCTTTTTATACCCCCTGACTCTTTCAAAAAAATTTTTCAGGTGCTCCGGACCTGCGATATGTGCAATTTTGTTATAGCCATTTTTGATAAGATGCTCCGTGGCCAGGTAGGCTCCCTTGTAGTCATCAATCACTACTGAATCGAAACCCGGGTCATCATTGGTCCGGTCAAAAAAAACTACGGGAATCTTTCTTTTTTTTATTTGTTCAAAGTGAGAGTAGTCCAGTGTGCCTTTTGCCAGAGAAATAAGAATACCATCCACCCTGGCGGATAAAAAAGTTTCGATCCCTTTTTCTTCATACTCCCTGGATTCATTGGATTGATACAACAGCACGTTATATCCATGTAGGGTCGCAATATTCTCAATGCCATGTACTACCGAACCAAAGAAATTGATCTCTGCACTCGGAATAATAACACCTATTACATGCGTTTTACCAAGACGAAGCGATGAAGCAACCCTGTTCCGGTTGTAGTTTAGTTTTGTGGCGGTGAGATGAACCGATTTTTTTGTCTCCTCGCTGATACGGGGATGATTGCTTAATGCGCGGGAAACGGTAGCCGCTGTCGTATTTAACTCCTTAGCAATATCAGCTATGGTTGTTCTATAACTCATCTGTGCAATCGTTTGCACAAGTTTAAAGAGTTTTTCCCAATCAGCAAAATTTAATTCTTTGACTGGCCCTGGCTATTTTTTTAAGGCGGAATCGATATCGGCCAGGTATCCTAAATTTGAACAGCGTTTTTTAATACTGGTCACCTACGTAAATTGCTGCTATGCTTCTTAGAAAAATCTCCCCATTTATACTGGTCTTTGCTTTTGTAAATGTTTCTGCCCAGGTTGACCCCTGGAAGATTAACGCCAGCACAATCAATCCTGCTAATTATTATGGAGTGACCGTAGCCAATGGCATGATTGGTATTGTTTCCTCCCCTGAACCCTTTAAAGTCAAAGAAGTAGTATTGGCAGGAGCGTATGATCTATATGGTCGAGGAAGAGTAAGCAATTTTTTGCGGAGCTTTAATTTATTAAATGCCACCCTGGATATTGACGGCAAAAGGACCGATGCCAGGAATACCAGTAACCTGAAGCAGGAGCTGGACATGCAACACGCCAGCTTCACTACCTCATTTGACTATGCAGACAAAGCCACCATCTCCTATACCTATTATTCACTGCGCCAACTTCCTTTTACTGTTTTAATGGACATCAACATTATGGCAAAAAAAGATATCACTATCAGCAGCAGCAGTGTAATGGAAGCACCCGATGCGCTCAAAGATGTAGAGAACTATTATAACGAGATCGACCGGCCACATGTGGTGATCAGTTTATTGACCTCTGCTGCAAAAAGCCCGACCGGCAAACTGCAGATATGTGCTTCCAATACTTTTTTATTTAGTGAACATCACGGGCAAGAACCACGGGTAATACACGAAATGTGGGACAACAATATGCACCTCATGAAATTTAGTAAAAAAATAAAAGCAGGTGAAACCTACCGTTATTCGATTGCCGGCTCTTCCATTACATCTGCCCACCATGATGACCCGCTGAATGAAGCTGAGCGGTTGACCATCTATGCAAAACTGGAAGGCCGTGACCGCCTGCTGAATTTTCACAATAAAGCATGGGATAAGCTCTGGAAGAGTGATATCATTGTCGAAGGGGATCCCCAAAGTCAGCAGGATATACACAGTATGCTATATCATTTATATTCTTTTACCAGGGAAGGAACTGCTTTATCCCCTTCACCCATGGGACTAAGCGGTTTGGGCTATAATGGCCATGTGTTCTGGGATACAGAATTGTGGATGTTTCCAGCGGTGCTGGTTTTGCATCCCGAACTGGCAAAAAGTATGATCGAATATCGCTACCAGCGATTGGAAGCAGCCAAACGAAATGCATTTAGTAAAGGATTTAAAGGAGCCATGTATCCCTGGGAAAGTGCAGCAACAGGGGTGGAAGAAACACCGGTATGGGCATTAAGCGGTCCCTTCGAACATCATATTACTGCCTGCGTAGGTATGGCAGCCTGGAATTATTATTGTGTCACCCAGGATAAAAACTGGCTGAGAGAAAAAGGATGGCCGATCCTATCAGCAACTGCTGATTTCTGGGCAAGCCGGGTGGAAAGAAATGGTCCGGGTAAATATGATATTAAAAATGTAGTAGCAGCCGATGAATGGGCGGAGAATGTTGACAACAACGCATTCACTAATGCCGCCGCTAAAGCTAATCTGCAGTTTGCCACGGAAGCTGCAAAATTACTCGGTGTACCTGCTGATGTTGACTGGATGAATGTCGCCAATAATATTCCCATTCTAAAAATGGAAAATGGAGTGACGAAAGAACACGTCACCTACCAAGGTGAAGGTATCAAGCAGGCAGATGTAAACCTTTTAGCGTATCCGTTGAAAGAAATCACCGACCCTCAACAAATTAGAAAAGATCTTGAGTATTATGGAAGCAGGATACCTAACGAAGGGACTCCTGCCATGACGCAAGCGATTTTTACATTATTATATGCAAGATTAGGTGATAAAGAAAAAGCCTGGCATTGGTTCAAAGATTCTTATTTACCGAACCTCAATCCGCCATTCCGGGTAATTGCTGAAACAAAAGGTGGCACGAATCCTTATTTCGCCACGGGCGCCGGCGGCATCTTACAAAGTGTATTGATGGGATTCGGCGGACTGGAAATTACCTCCAAAGGAATTATCCAGTTAACTCCCTCCTTACCTCAACAATGGAAAAGTCTGACCATTAAAGGAGTTGGATTGGAAAAGAAAACGTTTGCGGTGGGTAAATAATACGATCATTACCAGAATTAGTGAGCCCCGGCCTTTTATTTTTCATGTAAACGGATTAATTTAGTTATCCAAATTGACAGGTGAGAAAGATTGCAGCCATATTCTTTTTTTTGATCTTTGCTTTTAACCTTGGCGGCTACCGCCTGGTTATTTCTCTGCTGCAAATTAAAGCCGATGCCAAACTGGAAGTCCGTATCGATAATAGTGACTATGATGAATCTCAACTGATAGAAATGAGGGTTTCCCTCCATATGGCTTACCAGGCAAGGTATACTGACTATGAAAGGCATTATGGCGAAATTACCATTGATGGCAAGGAATATAGTTATGTAAAAAGAAAAATGGAAGGTGATGTGCTGGTGTTAAAATGTATTGCTAATGAATCAAAGCAACAGTTAACAAAAACTGCTAATAACCTGGCAAAATCTTCGGCAGGGCAGGACCAGGAAAACAATGACAAAAAGAATAGTTCTTCCCTGAAGACGAATAGTGGCGACTATGATGATAAAAATCTTTTCTGCAGCCTGTCAGCCCATGATAGGGTAACCACTCTTTTTACTACCCGTTATTCTTCCACATTAAACGATGTGCTGATCAGGACACTCCACCAGCCTCCAAAAGTTTCTTAGCCTGCCAACACTTTATTTACAGACTTTACCTGCTGGTAAATTCATCTATCTATTAAACGCTTATTATGCTTAACTATTTCTGCATGGCCAGCTTGGCCATCAGCTTTTTTTCTTCCTGCACCCAAAAAGAAGATAATAGTCTACATTATATTAATGATCCCCTACTGTATTGTAAAACGGTAAAGCAATTAAATAATGTGGTGTTGGAAAATAATTTTCCTCCCATGATTGCTTCCCGCAATTATGCCTATGCCACTATAGCAGCCTATGAAGTGGTGGCGGCTTTTGACAAACGTTTTCAATCGTTGTCAGGACAAATAAAACATTTGCCCGTCCTGCCGGCGACAGATACAGCCGAGGTGAGTTATCAGTTAGCTGCTTTACTTGCCTTTTGTAAAGTTGGTGAAGCTGTCACTTTTCCGGAAGGAAGCATGCAGACTTATGTTGACAAGCTAAAACAGGAAGCGGACAGTGCCGGTATGCCTTCGTCTGTTGTAACAGCTTCGCAACGGTTCGCCGATAGTATTTCAGCACATATTATCAGGTGGAGCAAAAATGATAATTACCTGCAATTGCGAACGGCCCCGAAATACAGTGTAACAACTGAAGAAGGCCGCTGGATCCCTACCCCGCCTATGTATGCACAAGCCATAGAGCCGCATTGGCAAAAAATCCGTACCATACTCATGGATAGTTGTTCTCAATTCAGACCTCCGAAGCCGCCCTTGTACAATATAACTGATAAGAAAAGTGAATTTTATAAAGCGGTAGTCGAGGTAAAACATATTGGCGACAGCCTGACGGAAGATCAGAAGCATATGGCCGATTTTTGGGATGACAATCCATTTAAGATGAATGTAAGTGGGCATATTATGTTTGCCACAAAAAAATTCTCCCCTCCTGGTCATTGGATGAATATTGTTGGTATTGCCGCTGAAAAAACAAAAGCTGATTTTTCAACCACGGTAGCGGCTTATGCACAAACATCTATCGCATTATTTGAAGCGTTCATCAGTTGCTGGGAAGAAAAATTCAGAAGCAACCTGGTTCGTCCTGAAACAGTGATCAATAAATTCATAGCTTCCGAATGGCAGCCTTATTTACAAACTCCTCCGTTTCCCTCGCATACAAGCGGACATGCTACCATATCAGCTGCAGCAGCAGAAGTAATGACCTATTGGTTTGGTGATAATTTAGCATTTTCGGATACTTCATCACTTGAGTTTGGTATTCAAAGCCGGCACATTGTCTCATTCAGACAAGCTGCTAAAGAAGCGGCGATGTCGAGATTATACGGTGGAATCCATTACCGAGTTGACAATGACCATGGTAATGAAGCCGGTATTAAGATCGGGGAGTTTATTATACAACGATTAAAATTTAAAAAATAAACAAGGTGAAAAAAAGCTTTGGTTGACAGATAGATTGGTAGTTAAAAATTAAACCTAAAAATTATGAACCCTGTATTTAGTTTTCTGATAATAGTACTTTCTCTAGCCCAGTTAAAAACAAATGCACAGGGTTGTGTCGCTATCAAAGGCACAACCGGTGTTTGCGGAAGGCCCGCTGATGCCAAAGGCTGGGAGTTGAATCTCAATAACCGGTATTTTAAGTCTTACAAACATTTTGTCGGTACGGAAGAACAAAAAGAACGGATCGAGCTAAAAAGCAATGTGATCAACTACGCTTATGAACTGGATATTACCACCATCAGGACCATTGATCTAAGATGGTCATTGGCGATGACATTGCCCATTATGAATTTTAAACGTACTTCCCTATATGAGCATGATGGGAAAACAAGAAATGCTACACACACTTTTGGTATTGGGGATGCCCGGGTTTCAGCATTCCGATGGATGTTTGATCCCACAAAATCGCATAAAGGAAATGTGCAACTGGGTCTTGGGATCAAACTCCCAACGGGCAGCAATAATGCCATGGATTATTTTTATAAAAAACCAGATTCAAGTGTACTGGGGCCCGTTGACCAGTCGATTCAGCCCGGTGATGGTGGCACGGGTGTAACCATTGAGTTGAATAGCTTTTACAATTTCATGCATAAGTTAGGAGTCTATGGAAGTATCTTCTATTTGGTAAATCCAAAAGAAGTGAACGGGACATCCACAGCAAGAGGCTCGGCGGCATCCGCAACTGCAAAACAGTATAATACCGATGTGATGAGTGTGCCAGATCTGTTTATGATCCGTGCCGGCTTTAGCTACATGGTAAACAAGTTTACTTTTGCAGGTGGAGTTCGTGTGGAAGGGCTTCCTTCCAGCGACCTGCTGGGTGGTGATCGTGGATTCAGAAGACCTGGTTATATTATTTCCGCCGAACCTTCTGTAACCTTGGTAACTAAAAGAGCCAGCTTCAACCTTACTGCACCTGTTGCGCTCCAAAGAAATCGCACACAAAGTAATTCCGATAAGCGCAGGACTGCTGATATCGGGTATACACCAGCAGGGGGATGCGGCTTTTGCAGACTACCTGATCAGTGCTGGTTTAACTTTTAAATTATAGAACTGTTACCTGTCGTTAAGTTTCGACTTCGGAGGCTATAAAATATTATCTTTAGCTGCTTGTTCGTTTGACACATTGTTTAAACTCTGATCATTAATGCAGCAAAGTACATTGAAAAAACTCTCAGAAGTACTGGGTATTAGCATTTCTACTGTTTCCCGTGCCTTGAAAGACCATCCCGATATTTCCGACACTACGAAGAAGAGGGTAAAAGAACTGGCAGAAGCACTGGAGTATGAACCCAACACCTATGCTGTACAACTTAGAACACGCCAAAGCAATGTATTGGGTATTATGGTTCCCACCATTGATAATTTTTTTTATGATACATTCATTGCTGCAGTAGAAGAAGAAGCCAGGCTCCATGGCTATTCGGTTATGATCATGCAGTCCAGAGATAAAGTAGGGCTTGAAACTTCCAATCTTCATTTGTTTCGTAAAAACATGGTGATGGGTTTGTTTGCTTCTGTATCCATCGAAACGGATGATATGACGCCCTTTAAAAAAATGGAGGAAATGAACACACCCATTGTGTTTGTTGACAGGGTGCCAGAAACAGGCAACTATAATAAGGTGTGCCTGGCAGATGAAGAAGCGGCAAAAATTGCAGCTGAAACAATCATTAAAAAGGACAAAAAAAATGTGCTGGCACTTTTTGGTCATCCGCACCTCAGTATTTCCAGGAAACGGTGTGCTTCCTTTGTATATACATTTGAGAAAAACGCTCCCTCCACGAAATTGTCTATTCAATATCCTGAAGGAATTGAAGAATCAAAAAGAGTAACCCTGGAAGCCCTGCAACAAGATCAAAAACCTGATGTTATTTTTTGCATGGGCGATCTCATCCTTATTGGAGTGATGCATGCCATTCATGAATTAAAGTTAAAAGTACCTGATAACATTGGTGTCATTGGTATCAGTAATGGTTTCATACCCACGATGTATGACCCTAAAATTACTTACGTGGAAACGAGTGGATACAAATTAGGTAAGTTGGCATTTACCCAAATGTTGACCTGTCTCAAAAATGGCCCCACCCCTGATGAGGTATTTCTGGAGTCCTTGCTGGTAGAAGGTGGCTCCTTATAACCACCGGGGATTATTTTTTTACACCGCAAACGTTATAGTTTTACTCGATAGTATGAGATAAGTTTTTAGTAGCTTATTTTGGAACGGCTCTATAACAACTCATTTCATTTTTTGAACGCCTGCCATGTCTACCTTCAAAATCAAACTATCTCTCTACATCAATTATTTTGTATTTGCCATTCTGCTGAATAGCGTTGGTATCCTGATCCAAAAATCGATAAACACCTATAAGGTTGATGAATTGACAGCCAGTTCCCTGGAAGCTTTCAAAGATCTTTCTATCGCCTTGGTATCATTTGTTATTGGCTCTTTTTTACCTAGACTGGGTTATAAAAAAGGGATGCTGCTTGCATTGATCCTGGTATTCGCAGGATGCCTGGGTATGTATTGGGGAAATTCCTTTACCTCTGTGCGGATCTTATTTGCCTGTGTCGGTATCTCTTTTGCAGTTGTTAAAATATCTGTTTACTCGTTGATAGGGCTGATCACCACTAATGATAAAGAACATAAAAGCCTTCTCAGCTCCATTGAGAGTTTTTTTATGATCGGGATCGCAGCCGGGTTTATTGTGATCCCCCTTTTTTACAGTGATACAGATCCCGATGCCTGGTTACGCATCTATCTCGGATTAGCGGGTTTGATCGCCATCTCATTCCTGGTTCTTCTTTTTTCTGATTTTCGATTAAATTATGAAATACCCGGAACCAGTGTAAAAAGTGATTTCATACAAATGATCCGGTTGATGAAAAGGCCGTTGGTTCTCGTTTTTGCGGTGGCGGCCTTTATGTATGTAATGACAGAACAGGGCATCATGAGCTGGATGCCTACTTTCAATGAGAAAGTACTTCACCTGCGTGAAAATATGAGCGTGACCATTACCGTCATCCTTTTTCTGTCTATTGCGCTGGGTCGATATATCTCTTCATTATTAGTAAAAAGAATTTCCTGGTTTGCTATATTAACTTTTTGCCTGATCGGAGCAGCACTGATGGTGTTATTTGTGTTGCCCCAGACCCAAAAGCTGGCACCACAACAAATAAATTCCTGGTCCGATGTTCCTGTTATTGCCTATGTTTTTCCGCTTATTGGCTTTTTCTTTGCCCCAATCTATCCACTGGTTAATTCTTTTGTGTTAGGTGCCACTGAAAAAAAATTTCATAGCCCCATGGCTTCCTTACTCGTTTTCTTTTCTGCTATTGGTGGTACACTGGGCTCAAGGCTTGTTGGTTATTTATTTAAAAATATTGGTGGACAAAAAGCTTTCTATTTCTCCCTGATCCCCATGGCGATATTGCTATTGTGTCTTTTTTTCTTTCATCAAATTTCTAAAAGGAAAAAGGACGTATAACAAATCCTTGTTTCCAATAAGTATCCTGGATATGGATAAGCACGAAACCTATCAAACCACTTCGCTTTTCTCAGCCATTCAGACGAGCCGCATCTTCCCGGATAGCAAAACCTTTGTTGATTGCATTCCCAAATCATCTCTTGACAAAATAAATGAATTGTTTGATCAACAAAAAAATGAACCAGGCTTTTCACTTAAAAAATTTGTACTTGAAAACTTTGATCTGCCTGTTCCTCATTCAAACGACTATCACAGCGACCTGCATAAGTCCGTTGAAGAAAATATAGAAACACTGTGGGAAGTTCTGACACGACAACCTGATAAAAAGGAAGGCACCCTGATCCCGCTTCCCTGGCCTTATATCGTTCCTGGGGGAAGATTCGGGGAATTATATTATTGGGACAGTTATTTTGCCATGCTTGGCCTGAAAGCTTCCGGTAAAGTTGATATGCTTGAAAATATGGTAAGGAATTTTTCTTACCTGATCGATCAAATTGGTTATATCCCTAATGGCAACCGGAGTTATTTTATTGGTCGTTCCCAGCCACCATTTTACTCCCTGATGATAAAATTGCTGCAGGAAGTTAAAGGAAATGAAACGCTGCTCACTTATTTACCTCAACTGGAAAAAGAATACCAGTTCTGGATGCGGGGTGCTGAACAACTAAACAACATGTCATCAGCTAAACACAGGGTAGTAAAAATGCTTGGCGGAGAGATAATGAACCGCTATTGGGATGAGAATGATACCCCCCGACCGGAATCATACCGGGAAGATATTGAGTTATCGCTTCAATCCTCGCGGGATCCGGCAGATATGTTTCGTCATTTAAGAGCAGGGGCAGAATCCGGATGGGATTTCAGTAGCCGTTGGTTCAAAGAGAAACACAAATTTGACACGATCCATACCACTGATATTATTCCCGTTGATCTTAATTGTCTTTTATTTCACCTGGAACAAACCATTGCAGAGGCTTATCAACTGAAAGGCGACACAAAGAAAACCAACAACTACCGGTCATTTCTTGAAAAAAGAAAAAATACAATTGAGCGATATTGCTGGAATAGTACTGCAGGCTTTTATTTTGATTATGATTGGACGAATAACAGTCAAAAGCAATCGTTGACCCTGGCGGGAGCCACGCCGCTTTTTCTAAAAATGTCTTCCCAGGAACAGGCTGATAAAGCCAGTGAGGTTGTTAAAGAAAAATTCCTCAGGCCTGGCGGACTGGTTACAACATTAGCAACAACGGGGCAGCAATGGGATACGCCAAATGGGTGGGCTCCTTTGCATTGGATAGTAATAACCGGTCTTGAAAATTATGGATACAATGACCTGGCGGCCGTCATAGCAAACCGGTGGCTCAAATTAAATACTGATGTTTTCAAACGTACCGGGAGGCTAATGGAAAAATACAATGTAGTAGATACAACCCTTGAGGCCGGAGGCGGTGAATACGAGGGGCAGGATGGATTTGGCTGGACAAACGGGGTTTTGCTTGCTTTGACCGAAAAATACTGCGTTCCAAAATAGCTATTTCAGCGGATTTTTTTATTCAATTGAAAATATCATTACTTAAATGTTTAAATCCTTCCATGGCGCCCAGCCATTCACAGGTTCTCGCCCCGGCCTTATTGCCATTATAAATTATTTGCTTCCATTGTTCATAATCCAGGTTATTTGTTCCAGCATTCGTTTTCCCGGATAACTGATACAATACCGCCCCCACAAATGCGTCACCAGCGCCGGTGGTATCCACCGGTTTTATATTAATGCTTTTAATGTGATGTGTTTTGCCCAGCAATCCCAGTAAGCTTCCCTCTTTTCCCAAAGTAATAGCAAATACCGCCGGCAGTTGCTGTAAAAAATCCGCTGCCGCATCATCCACTGTCTTCCGCCCTGTCAGCATCATTGCTTCCTCATCGCTTACTTTAAAGAAATGGCAACTCTTCAGAAAATTCCAGCTCTGCTCAATGAACGATTGCTTATAAAGCTTAAATAATAAATGCCGGTAATTGGGGTCAAAGCTGATGAAAATATCCTTCTGTAATGCCTTTTGCAACAAGCCATAGTAAGCTTGCTGCAACGGACCCGGCAAAAAGCCGGTGGCTGAACCAAAATGAATAATTGAAAAGTCATCCAGGTCAATTCCATCCACCTCCTCCAGACTTAATTGTCCGTCAGCCCCCCGGTTGAAATAAAAATCCCGTTCTCCATTTTCCTTCAGCGAAACAAAAGCAAAACTGGTAAAATGAATTTTATCCTGTAGCATCCATTTCGTGGATACGCCAAATGACCGCATTATTTCAACCAGGTATTTACCAAAAGGATCAATGCCTACTTTAGCCGCTAGTTCCACTTTACCGCCCAGTGCAGCAATAGCAGCGGCTACGTTGGCAGGAGCGCCGCCGGCCTTTTTTAAAAAATTTTCGCCATCTGATAAAGCTTTGCTTTTATCAGTACAGATCATATCTATCAATGCTTCACCAATGCAGAGAATCTTGTTCATACATTAATGCATTATCCTATTCTCCATATCCTCCAGTGCTGTGCCTTTTGTTTCAGGCATTAGTTTCCACACAAACAGTAACTGCAAAACCATCATCACTGCAAAAAATCCGAAAATTTTAACCGGCCCTATGGCAGGCAATTCGGCAAAAAATGGAAAGGTTTGTGATATAACCGCCGCAAATAACCAATGCGTTAAACTGCCGAAGGAAGTGCCTTTTGCCCGAACGGAGTTTGGAAAAATCTCCGAAATAAAAACCCAGATCACTGCACCCTGCCCGACCGCATGTGCAGCAATAAAAACAAACACATACCACGAAATCGGGCTGGTATTGCCGGACGAAAATGCAAAAGCAATCAGCGTCAGGGAAATTATATATCCAACCGACCCTATATACATTAATGTCTTTCTCCCCAGCCTGTCAATTAAATACCAGCCCAGGATAGTAAAAAGCAGGTTTACCAGGCCAATGCCCGCAGTGGAAAGAAAAGCACTGCCCTTTTCCAATCCCGCCATTTCAAAGACCCGGGGAGCAAAATAAATGATGGCATTGATACCAGACAGCTGGTTAAAAAAAGCAAGTAAAAAAGCAAGCAGCAAAGGTTTTCCAAATTTCCCCGAAAACAGGGATGCTTTTACCGTGCTGACAGAATTCTTAATGTCATTAACGACTTTATCAATATTTTTCTCGGTCAATTGTAAAACTTTCCTGGCCGCGGGTTCATCTTTCTTATAAAGCAACAACCATCTTGGCGTCTCCGGTGTAAAAAGCATCAACACAGAAAAAATCAACGAGGGCAGGGCTACCACGCCAAGCATCCAGCGCCAGTCACTCTCCCCGCCTATACCCCTGAATAAATAATTGGAAACATAAGCAATCAATATCCCTGCTACTATATTGAGCTGGAAAGCTATTACCATTTTCCCCCGGTGCTTTGCGGGCGCTATTTCAGCAATATAAATAGGAGCTACTACAGATGAAGCACCAATACTCAAACCTCCCAGGAACCGGAATAACATAAAAGTATATACATCCTGTGCAAGAGCGGCACCCACTGAAGATACCAGGAAAATTATACCGATCCAGGTCAGGGTTTTCTTTCTCCCGATGCTGTTAGCGGGAACATTTCCAAATGCAGCGCCGATTACAGTTCCGTATAATGCCATGGCAATGGCAGTACCATGTGTAAGATCACTTAAACCCCACAATTTCTGAATAGACTGTTCTGCGCCAGATATAACAGCCACATCCAATCCAAATAAAAATCCGCCAAGGCCTACGGTGATTGTCCAGAGGACTAGTTTTTTATTCATTGAGCAACCGTTTGAATGAGTAAAGTACAAAAACAGCTCTACGCATGACAAGGAATATCTAGTTCAGTATTGCTGCAAACGTTTGTTGTTGGGAAAATAAATAAATATGAACTCAGTTTCCCTTACCGTAGTTAAATCTATACTTTTGTTGCCTGAGGTGTAGAAACACGGATTTCGCCCGGCGGTGGAAAGGTTGTTCCAGATACGCTGCCATAAATTTACTTACCGATTTGGTAAATGTATTACCGCCTGATGAAAAGAATGCTGATAGTTATTACTGTTGTTTTATTATTGCTTCTTTCCTGTATCTACCTGTTTATTCCGGCCAAGATCATTATTTTCCAAACACTTGATATCCCGGTAAACCGACAAGCGCTCTTCCGGAACCTGGCCAATGAGAAAAACTGGAGGAATTGGTGGCCCGGTGATAAACGGGGAGGAGAGTCCGATCCCATTTACCTGCTCAATGGTATTCAATATAAACTTCAGGATGAAAAGGTTCTTTCATTACCTATCGATATCTCCAATAAAAATATATCCATACCAGCCGAACTGGTGTTGCACGCTCTTAACCCGGATTCTGTAAACATAGAGTTGAACAGCAGAATATCTACATCTTCTAATCCGCTATCAAGGGTACGGGCCTGGCTTACTGCCCGAAAAATAGAAAAAGACATCCCATTCTTGTTTCAATCCATCAGTACTTATTATGCGGAGACCAAAAACCTTTATGGTTATGATATTCAGAATAAGGCCGTAGTTGATTCTATTCTGCTCATGAACGTTAAAGAAATAAAAGGACATCCGACAACGAATGATATCTATGGCCTGGTGGATGAACTAAAAGCGTATATCAAACTACAAGATGCAGTCGAGACCGGCAACCCGATGCTTAATATTTTTACAAAAGACAGCAGCATTTATCTTCTTAAGGTAGCAATTCCTGTGAATAAAAAACTGCCATCTTCCGGGAATATGAGTTATCGGTGGATGTTGGGAGGAGGAAATATTCTAATAACTGAAATAAAAGGTGATAATAAAGAAATTCAAAAAGCATTAGGACAGTTACAGCTTTACATTTCCGATTTTAAGCGCATTGCCCCAGCTATCCCTTTTCAATCATTGATAACAGACAGAAAAAAAGAAACTGATAGCACCAAATGGATCACCAGGATATACTATCCTGTGATGTGATCGTTGCAACTATGGAGCGGTAGAAAACCTGATCACCCGGGCTGTATCATTATTGCATCCGAGTATAAAAGCTTCGGTCCGGCCAATATTGATTTTGCATATACTCCTTACCTGCCCTTTTAGTGTGAATCCATTCACCATTTCAGTCGCAAATCGGCCATTCCCCTTATTAATAAGGACCGTTCCATAATCAGCATCATATCTTCCCATTTCAATGTTGTTCCCATAATAATTTCCCATTACCAGCAGATCGGGCAGCTTATCATTATTGGCATTGATGACGACAGCATCTTTGAATGAACTTAACTGTGCCTCAAAAGGCAAGGCCTGGGCTTGAAACTGAAGTTGCCCGTTATTAATGAAAATCGCATTGGCAAAATAATCAGCGGACAGTTGCCCTGCATTACCTAATTTATCAGCACCAAACAGCTCAGTTAACGTTGCTTTTGCAAAATCTTCGGCGTAAAGGTATCTTTTCTTCAGAAATGGCATCTGCCTCTCCAACTCGGCTTTGCTGGCAAAAGGAATCTCCTTGCCCGTCAAATAATACGTCAGCACCTGTTCTTTTTTCCCATTTCCATCGAAGTCATTATAATACAAACGAACCGGCTCGTTTACAGAAGCTTTTAAACGGCTGTTCAAGCCAAGATTTCCTGCTACCAAATCCATATCTCCATCATTGTCGATATCATAAGGCAATAAAAAATTCCACCAGCCTTTTTTATCAGATAAAATTTTACGGGTTAACTTTCCTTTATCATGCATAAAAGCCGTAAGGCTACCCCATTCCAATGAAAGCAATAAATCTTTATCACCATCCCTGTCGATATCAAACCAAACGGCACTGGTGACAAAACCGGCATAAGCTAGTTCAGGCGCCAATATATCAGTTACATCTTTAAATCTTCCCGTTCCATCATTCTGCAACAGGTACGATCGCGGCAATTTACCATACTCCCAGGGCACTGCCCTGCCACCAATAAACAGATCGATAAAACCATCGCCGTTAAAATCATTTACAGTAACGCAAGAAGCCGTGAGGGATAAACTGTCAAAGGCATTTTCTTTCCTTGTAAATACCGCTTTCCCGTTATTTAAATATACTCTTGGAGTATTGTGTGAATCGGGCCCATAAAATTCATTGCCGCCACTGGCAACGATAAGATCTGTATTGTTATCATTGTTTACATCTGCCCATACGGCATCAGTATTTTCATAACTGCTGTCATTATCCAAAACAGGCTGTTCTGTTTTTATTAATTTACCAGAAACCGATTGGATATAAATAAGGGGCTTACTGTTCCGGGAGCCACCGATAAACACATCATCTCTGCCATCGTGATTGATATCAGCTACAGCTATACAAGGTGATTCTGTGGAAACCATATGAGGAATAAGTGGTTCCCTGTCAAACTCTACAAAACGGTTTTCACTATGCCTGTACTCCAACCCTGTTTCTTTTGTAATGTCGACTGCCCGGTTCGTGGCATTGGTATAAAATGATCGCAGGGAAGTATAGTTGAATGAGGGCAGGCCTTTCTTATACGTAATTGTCACCTGTGATTGGGTGGAATCCATCTCTACCCGTTCAAATGAATTATCAGGCCAAACCAGGAACATGGAATCGACTTTAGTATTTTTCATACCGATCAATATCGGCACTTCCATACTGGATATGAACCCTTTCGCCGGATGCTTTTCATAGGTCCTGATCTCGTTACCCGAATAAAGAATCACTCTTGCACCTACTGCATTGATATTCTGTTTGTCGCTAATCAAATTCACCCGTAGAGATCCTGGTTGGTTTTGTTTTGCCGTTTTATTTTCATACACTAGAGCGGCTGCATCAATATTATTAACCACAATATCGAGGTCTCCGTCATTGTCAAGGTCAGCGTACACGGTCCCATTTGAAAAAGTGGGTTGGTCACCTTTTATCGCATTCGCTTCATCAGAAAAAACGAGCTTGCCGTTATTTTTATAGAATTTATTTGGCAATTCAATCCTGGGGAATTTATTGATCAACGACATATTCTTTTCCTCCATGGAATTGGTATTGATACGATGCTGAACCTCTGTATTAGAAACGAAGTTGATGTAGTCAATATCATTCATCCGTTTGGGGATCCCGTTGGACACAAACAGGTCCTTCAATCCATCATTGTCGAAATCCATCCAGAGCGGCGCCCAGCTCCAGTCCGTAGCAGCGATCCCGCTGTAAAGACCTGTTTCACTGAATAAACCATTTTTGCGGTTATACTGTAAATTGTTCCGGGTGTATTGATAGGTATAGCCTGCGCTTATTTTAAAATTGAAAATATCATAGGCGTCTTCGCCCAATGACCGTTTCAGAATATAAGGGTCTGCCGGCAACATATCCATAGAAATGATCTCAGGCCAGGCATCATTATTTATGTCTGCTACATCCACTCCCATTGAAAACTGGCTGGTGTGCATGAGCTCTTCACGTCCTTGCTCTCTAAAGGTGCCGTTCTTTTGATTGATGTATAAATAGTCATCCTCATGAAAATCATTCCCAATGTAAACATCCGGGTATCCGTCAAGATTGATATCGGCGACAGCTATACCCAACCCATAACCGATTGCCGAGCTGTTAATACCTGTTTCCCTCGTTATGTCAGTAAAGCCTCCCTTCCTGCCTTCCGAAGGGAGTGATACAGGCAGCCCCTCATTTCTATAAAAACGATGGCCCGACAGGGGGTGATAGGTACCGATAAATTCCTTACGGGGTTTGAATGTGCCATTTTGATGTACGGAATGATTAAGAAGGAACATATCCAGGTCGCCATCCAGGTCATAATCAAAAAAAGCAGCCTGCGTACTAAATCCTGAAAATTGCAACCCATATAATTCTGCTTCGTCAACAAATTTGGGCGTTCCATTTGTCGCTACTCCTTTGTTGACCAGTAACAAATTTTTACTACGGAGCGTTTCATACTGACCCACCCGGCAGACATAAATATCCAATAAGCCGTCATTGTTTATATCCACCACGGATATACCCGTAGTCCATCCGCCATCTTCCGGTATAGTTGCGTCATTGGTTACTTCTTCAAAATGCAATTTTCCTTTATTTAGGTATAATTTATTGTTACCCTGATTCGAGCCAAAAAAAAGATCGACCAACCCGTCGTTGTTAAAATCCCCGGCACCCACACCACTACCGTTATAAAAATAGATATACTTAAAAAGGTTAAACTCTTTGTTATACGTAAGGTTATTGCTGAAATTAATCCCAGTACGTTTGCTATCGAGCACTTCAAACAAAGCAGGCGTCTTGCTGGTCTTCTTGGTAGTACAGGAAAAAAAAATTCCTGTGATAATAATAAGACATGCCTGACAGAAAAGCAGCCTATGTTGTTTTTGATGTAGCATTATCGTTTACTCATGATGTCTGACTATCACTATTTTTTCACCTGGTACACCACCGGTTTTTCATTATTGATCACCGTCACTATATACTCTCCGATCACCCGGATGTCCCGCACTTCTCCCCGCAACAGCAGCCCCGATTGCCGGGTTTCCACATAATTTAATTTGTCCTCGCCACCATTTAGTACTACATGACCATAACTGGCATCCAACCTCCCAAACTGAGGTGGAAAATTGAACAGGTTACCACCCAGTATCATGTCGGGTCTGTTATCCTTATTTATATCTGTCAGCGCTATCGCATTCACGCTTGACAATTGTACCATCTGTGGTAGCGGCTCTACCCTAAAGCTTCCTTTACCATCATTGATGGCTATGATGGATTGACAATAATTAAATACTTTTTGGGCTGACTTGCTTATTAACTCTTTGCTGAACAAATCCTGTACACTTTTCCTGGCATACTCACTGTGCTTCAGGTTCTGTTTCTTTAACGCGGGAAACTGATCCGTTATCTCCCTCTTTAAAAATACCGGCATATCCCGTTTATCCACTGTACGGGTCAGGAACTGGTCCATCGTTCCACTCTGATCATAATCATGTAGCCACAACTTTACCGGGTTGTCTTTGTTGGGTCGCAGGTAGAAGTTCTCTCCGATATTACCGATTATCAAATCCGCCTTCCCATCTCCGTTTATATCACCGGCCGCTATGCTCTGCCACCAACCATACAGTTCACCTAAATTAGTATTGACCTGCTCTTCAAATTTATTTCCCCCTTTATTATAACTATAGATCTTTGTTGCCATCCACTCCCCGGTTATGATCAGTTCCTTCCTGTTATCTCCTGTCACATCACACCATACCGCGCCCGTTATCATCCCCGCTTTTGCAAGCGAAGGATTTAATTGCTGCGTCACATCACTAAAACGTCCTTTGCCGTCATTATTATAAATATAACTGTGCGGCGATACCCCATAGCTGAATGGAACACTGCGGCTTCCGATGTACAGGTCTTCATCTCCATCCCCATCATAATCATAATTTACCGCTACCGATATATTCATATCATTATTGGGGAATGCCCTCACATCAATAGTGAAATTCCCTGCCCCATCATTGGTATACAACCGGTGCTGCGCTTCACGGCTATTCTTTTCCATATTATTGCCCCCGGAACCGATATACAGGTCGAGGTCCTTGTCACCATCCGCATCAAAGAACAACACCGCCACATCTTCCAGGTCTGCATATACTTTAAATACCGCCTGTTCCTTTTTTATAAATCCCGTTGCCCCCTGCATATACAACTGCCCCGACTGCCCTTTGGCTCCCCCGATATACATATCCTCCATTCCATCTCCATTTACATCCCCCTGCGCTATCCCCGGACCTTCCCGCGACAGCAACTGCGGTAAGTTTCTTTCATAATAAAAATCTATATAATCATCCTCGCTATGTTTGTCAAGATCTATTGTCAATAATTGTAATAACGTATTACTTGCTGCCTCCTGCACATTCAATGGGCTGCCTCCTGCCGGCTGTTGCAGCTGGTGTACTTTGTTTAATTCGGGCGCTTTGTAGGTGCTCCGGCTCCGGTCGGGCCAGGTTACCGTCATCGAGTCCACCCCTGTTAATTTACCCAAACCAATGATCTGCTTATAATCCACACTGCTTTGAAAGCCACGGCTCGGTACAACCTCCCTGCAGTAGATATCCTTTCCACTGTACACTTTTATTTTACTGCCGATCGCATAGCTATTAGACCCCTTCCCTTTCAACATCACACCTATATACGTATTCCCATTCTGCTCACGACTATTATTCCTATACACAAAACTCGGCTGGTTCTCATTGTTGACCACCAAATCCAGGTCCCCATCATTGTCCAGGTCCCCATAAGCAATGCTATTGGAGAAGGATGGTTCACCCAAACCCCATTCTTTACCTATGTCTGTAAAATTTAATTGTCCGTCGTTCTTAAAAATCCTGTTAGGCAAAGGGTTTACCGGAATATGCCTGAGTATTTCATCTATTTCATCCCGTTTTCCTGTTTGCAACATTTTTTGATAAACATCGTTAGAAAAAAAGTCGAGAAAATCAAGATCTCCCAGGTCCTTATTGATTCCATTACAGACAAACAGGTCATTAAAACCATCATTATCTGCATCCAGGAATAAAGCTCCCCAACTCCAGTCGGTTCCGAATACTTTGCTGTAATTGCTTATTTCGGAAAAAGTACCATTCTTATTATTTAATTGCAAAGCATTTTTTACATATTGGTGATAAAGCCCGGCTTTCAGTTTGCTGTTGTACAGATCTATATTATCAAAAGTGCCGGTTGTTTTCAGGCGGTAATCCTCATCCGGGATCATATCAGTAGTAAAAATTTCAGGATAGCCGTCATTGTTGATATCGGCAAGATCGCTGCTCATGGACGACATACTAATCTGCTGGATACATTCTTCCAGTTTATCCGTAAACAATCCATTCTTTTGATTAATGTATAAGTAATCTTTCTCTATAAAATCATTGCCAACATATATATCTGGATAGTCATCACCATTAATATCGCCAACAGAAACACCCAATCCAAAACTTATCAACCCGGTATGTAACCCTGCTTCCCTGGTAACTTCTGAAAAATAATTGTTGTCGTTACGAAATAAATGATTGCCCCCGCCTTTCAGCTTGTCATTCACATTCCAGTGGGCTATGTCCGTATCCCGCATTCCTGCATAATTAAGAGAGCTGAAGGGCAGCGGACTGTTATTAATGATCAGGCAATCAAGATCTCCATCTATATCATAATCGAAAAAAGTGGCTTGTGTGGAGAAACCGGAATGATCCAGCCCGTATCCAACTGCTGATTCTGTAAAAGACAAATTTTGATTATTAATATAGAGCTTGTTGCGCCGGTTGCCATCATTCATTCGACCCGAATTGCAAACATATACATCCAACCAGCCGTCGTTATTGACATCGGCCATCACCACCCCGGTGCTCCACATGCTGTCCTGCTGCATACCTGACCGGTGGGTTATGTCTTCAAACTTTAACCCGCCTTTATTCAGGTACAATTTATTTTCCCCCTGGTTACTGGTCAGCAACACTTCACTTAAACCATCATTATTGATATCGCCTATCGCCACTCCGCCACCATTGTAAAAATTTCTGAATAAAAAACTATTGTCATTTTTACTATCTACCACAGAATTGATAAAATTAATACCGGAGTTCTCCTCCTTACTAAACAAAGGATCTTTAGCGGTTTGTTTATTAGCGCAGGACAAGACTGCCAATAGGGCAATACAACCGGCAACACTCTTTATGATACTTACATTCCTCATTAGACGTTTTGTTCCCAATAGATATTTGATGATCTTTACTTTTTCACCTGGTACACCACCGGTTTTTCATTATTGATCACCGTCACTATATACTCTCCGATCACCCGGATGTCCCGCACTTCTCCCCGCAACAGCAGCCCCGATTGCCGGGTTTCCACATAATTTAATTTGTCCTCGCCACCATTTAGTACTACATGACCATAACTGGCGTCCAACCTTCCAAACTGAGGTGGAAAATTGAACAGGTTACCACCCAGTATCATGTCGGGTCTGTTATCCTTATTTATATCTGTCAGCGCTATCGCATTCACGCTTGACAATTGTACCATCTGTGGTAGCGGCTCTACCCTAAAGCTTCCTTTACCGTCATTGATGGCTATGATGGATTGACAATAATTAAATACTTTTTGGGCTGACTTGCTTATTAACTCTTTGCTGAACAAATCCTGTACACTTTTCCTGGCATACTCACTGTGCTTCAGGTTCTGTTTCTTTAACGCGGGAAACTGATCCGTTATCTCCCTCTTTAAAAATACCGGCATATCCCGTTTATCCACTGTACGGGTCAGGAACTGGTCCATCGTTCCACTCTGATCATAATCATGTAGCCACAACTTTACCGGGTTGTCTTTGTTGGGTCGCAGGTAGAAGTTCTCTCCGATATTACCGATTATCAAATCCGCCTTCCCATCTCCGTTTATATCACCGGCCGCTATGCTCTGCCACCAACCATACAGTTCACCTAAATTAGTATTGACCTGCTCTTCAAATTTATTTCCCCCTTTATTATAACTATAGATCTTTGTTGCCATCCACTCCCCGGTTATGATCAGTTCCTTCCTGTTATCTCCTGTCACATCACACCATACCGCGCCCGTTATCATCCCCGCTTTTGCAAGCGAAGGATTTAATTGCTGCGTCACATCACTAAAACGTCCTTTGCCGTCATTATTATAAATATAACTGTGCGGCGATACCCCATAGCTGAATGGAACACTGCGGCTTCCGATGTACAGGTCTTCATCTCCATCCCCATCATAATCATAATTTACCGCTACCGATATATTCATATCATTATTGGGGAATGCCCTCACATCAATAGTGAAATTCCCTGCCCCATCATTGGTATACAACCGGTGCTGCGCTTCACGGCTATTCTTTTCCATATTATTGCCCCCGGAACCGATATACAGGTCGAGGTCCTTGTCACCATCCGCATCAAAGAACAACACCGCCACATCTTCCAGGTCTGCATATACTTTAAATACCGCCTGTTCCTTTTTTATAAATCCCGTTGCCCCCTGCATATACAACTGCCCCGACTGCCCTTTGGCTCCCCCGATATACATATCCTCCATTCCATCTCCATTTACATCCCCCTGCGCTATCCCCGGACCTTCCCGCGACAGCAACTGCGGTAAGTTTCTTTCATAATAAAAATCTATATAATCATCCTCGCTATGTTTGTCAAGATCTATTGTCAATAATTGTAATAACGTATTACTTGCTGCCTCCTGCACATTCAATGGGCTGCCTCCTGCCGGCTGTTGCAGCTGGTGTACTTTGTTTAATTCGGGCGCTTTGTAGGTGCTCCGGCTCCGGTCGGGCCAGGTTACCGTCATCGAGTCCACCCCTGTTAATTTACCCAAACCAATGATCTGCTTATAATCCACACTGCTTTGAAAGCCACGGCTCGGTACAACCTCCCTGCAGTAGATATCCTTTCCACTGTACACTTCTATTTTACTGCCGATCGCATAGCTATTAGAACCCTTCCCTTTCAACATCACACCTATATACGTATTCCCATTCTGCTCACGACTATTATTCCTGTACACAAAACTCGCCTGGTTCTCATTGTTGACCACCAGGTCCAGGTCCCCATCATTGTCCAGGTCGCCATAGGCTGCGCCGTTGGAAAACGTGGGCTCCATAAATCCCCATGTTTCGCCGGCATCGGAGAAGCTCAGGTTACCATTGTTTCTAAATGCTTTATTAGGCATAGGGAAAATCGGAATATTCTTCAATACCGAATCAACACTCTGTTTCTGCCCTGATATCACCATATTCTTTACAATATCGTCTGCAAAAAAATCCATGAAATCGAGATTGGTTACATCATGATTGATACCATTGCATACATAAATGTCATTGAACCCATCGTTGTCAGCATCAAAAAATAATGCCCCCCAGCTCCAGTCGGTGGCAGATACCCCGCTGTAATAACCCGTTTCCACAAACTGACCGTTCTTATTATTTACCATCAGGCAGTTCTTCATAAACTGCCGGTAAAAGCCTACTTTGATACGGGTATTGTACAGGTCAATATTATCGAATGCGCCTAATGTCTTTAAGCGGTAATCATCACCGGGAAGCATGTCTGTCGTGAAAATATCCATATAACCATCATTATTGATATCGGCGATATCTGCACCCATGGAAGAAAAACTGTTTTGCTCAATACTCATTTCCATTTCATCTTTAAAAGTGCCATCCTGCTGGTTGATATATAAATAATCTCTTTCATAAGAGTCATTAGCAATGTATACATCTGGCTAACCATCATTATTTACATCTCCCACGGATACACCCAATCCAAAACTTATTAGCGTGCCATGAATGCCGGTTTGTCTTGTTACTTCCACAAAATGGTTGTTATCATTCCGATACAAATGGTCGCCACCTCCTTTAAAAAAATCAGCCACGGGCCATTCTGCCTCCGGTAGATCCCTTTTGTTTTCGTAGCCAAGATTATTGATAGGCATCGGGCTGTTATTGATAATAAAACAATCCAGGTCGCCGTCCAGGTCATAATCAAAAAATGATACCTGCGTGGTATAGGCCATGATATCCAGTCCATACTGGGCCGCTGCTTCAGTAAAGCTGAGGTTCTGGTTATTAATATAGAGTTTGTTACGCCGGTTCCCATTTTTCATATGGGCAGAATTGCAAACATACACATCCAACCAGCCGTCGCTATTGACATCGGCCATCACCACCCCAGTGCTCCACATGCTGTCCTGCTGCATACCTGACCGGTGGGTTATGTCTTCAAACTTTAACCCGCCTTTATTCAGGTACAATTTATTTTCCCCCAGGTTACTGGTCAGCAACACATCACTTAAACCATCATTATTGATATCGCCTATCGCCACTCCGCCACCATTGTAGTAATTGCGGTAAAAGAAACTATTTTCTTCAGGACCATCCACTACGGTATTGACAAATTCAATTCCGGTTTCTTTCTCGAGCGTAAAAAGAGGGTCTGCTTTTTTGTTGGACCGGCATGAACCGACAACAATCATCATAAGTGAGAGTAACGGAGCAATAATTCGTATAGGAGATCTTCTCATTCTTAAAAATATACTGCCCAAATTTATCGTATTTGCAACAGTTGGAAGGACCATTTAACAAGGTATGCAGGACATGATTAAAAAAGAAAAAAGCCATTAGAAAATGGCTTTTTGATTGCTAGAATTATACTAACTGCTTATACTTACAACAAAGTTTAATATCCCGGATTTTGTGTCAGGTTTGGATTAGCAGCCAACTGACCATTTGGAATCGGGAATAATATATATTTTGGATCACTGGCGGCTTTTTCCTGCCAGGGCAATAAAAATTTACCAAAACGGATCAGATCCTGTCTTCTCCAACTTTCAAGATATAATTCCCTGCCTCTTTCATCTATCAATTGGTCCAGGGAAACTGAAGCCATTGCAGAAGCACCTCTTGATGTATGCGTTCTTACCGCGTTTACAAGAGCCACCGTAGTGGTACCATAACCTCCAGCATTGGTCGCACCGGTTCCGCCTCTCAAAATTGCTTCTGCTTTCATTAACAGTACATCGGCCAACCTGAAATATGGATAATCGTGATCCGCGTTACCATTGGCATCGAACTGAAAATCGATGGGATACTTAAAAGCTCTGATACCAGTTACTTCCAGGTTAGTTCCTTTTTCAATAATTTTTACGGCATCGGTAAAAGCCAAAGGAGCACCTGTTCTATCATTCAACGGGGCACCGGTTGTATGATTAAATTGTTGTCCCCTGAGGAAACCAACGTTTATCGCATTGGCAGGATTGGGTGGGGCACCTGGAGAAGTATAGGGATAATTAATTCCTCTCCTCTTATCGGACGCTTCGAATTTGTTATAGAAATCAGAGAGTGTTGTAAAGCCATTCCAGCCAGATACCTGTTGGTTGTAGTGCATTGTCGAATAATACCTTGACCGGATATTCCCGGATGATGAACCACCACGATTTTCCTGTGTCCAAATATTCTCTGTGCCGATTGTCGCATTATTTGGAGCAAAAGCATCAAAGTAAACAGGGCGGAAAGTATATAAGCCAGAACTGATTACCTGGTCAGCTAAGGTGATAACCTGTGTCATATCTGCTGCAGCGAATGTGGGTGCCAACCTGTTTGCAAAAGCGCCTTTATTCAGGTAGCATTTCATTAGTAGTACCCTGGCAGCATTTTTATTAGCCCTGATAACAGGTCCATTAGGAAGATCAGGAATTATTGCATTCAACTCGGCGATAATATAATCCAGGGCTGCTGTGCCCACTCTTACGCGGGGTGAAATAAGTGCACTTTCTCCGGGCTCTCTCCAGGGTACCTGGCCCCAACCATCCAATATCATAAACTCGGCAAAAGCTCTTAACATTCTTGCTTCGGCTTTCTCCTGCGTCGTAGGGTTGAAGCGGAGCAGATCGGTCGTACTATACATTATACCACCCAGATTGGCGAACACTTCTCTTACCCGGATATGGTCAGCATCAAATTTGTGCGCATGTAAAACCCGCCAGGCACCATTATCATCCCAGTCCCCACCACGAGTGGGGCCGATCAATTCGTCCGTTGTCATTTCCCACAGGGCATAGACTCCTGCCTGGTCCTGGAAGATACCCCTGATATTATCATAGATACCAGTTAACAGTGCCGCAGTATTAACCGATCCTGATCCGCTCGGAGGTGCAATCTCGGCATTGAGCCTTTCATCGAGCTTGGTACAACTTGACGCCACCAACGAGATAATCAGTATAAAGAAAAATAATTTACGTATCATAAAGTTCCTGTTTTAATGGTTATTACTTAAAATCCAACATTTATTCCAAAACTAAATATCCTGGCTGATGGATACGGTATGTATTCGATGCCAGTGGAGGGAACACCGTTCTGACTTTTGTCGGTATTTACTTCCGGATCAAATCCCGTGTAATCCGTCAGCACAAACAAGTTTTGACCTGTGATGTAAACTGATAACCCTTTGATACTATTTCCGATGTCTCCAAATGCATAAGATATTGTAGCATTGGCCATTTTCAGATAACTCCCTTTCTCAAGAAACCGTGAAGAAGCAGAAAGCGGGTTGGCAAAAGATTCCTTTACGGGGTCTTTAAAAACCGACCTGGCTATATTCTTTCCATTGTTGATGCTTCCCACGTTTATAACGCTATTCAGGGTATTGTTATAAATATCATGTCCAAAAGCGCCATTCATGTTAGCGGTCAAACTCAGTTTTTTATAACGGAATGTGGTACTGATACCCAGCAACATTTTGGGATTGGGATTGCCTACATAAAATAATGTGTAGCCATCATCTTCGTATATGGCGAAGGCGGTAGGTCCACTTTTATCCCATCCTAAGAATCGTTTGGTGAAGAAAGCATTGATCGGTAAACCATTCTTAATTACTTCAACAGTTGTACCAGTAATACCCTGACCGTGCAAACCTCCCGTATTGATCTGGGAAGAAAGCCCGGAAACTTCATTTGTAACAAATGTTGCATTCACACCAAAATCCCATGAAAGATCTTTTTTGGCAACAATGGCTGCATTGACCGCCGCTTCGATGCCTTTGTTATCTATATTACCGGCCAGGTTTTGCCACTGGGGAACTCCAGCCACTCCGGGTACAGGTGCTTCGGTTGGGAAGAGCAGGTCTGTTGTTCTTTTATTAAAATAGTCAACTGTAATACTCACCCTGCTTTTCAATATACTGGCGTCAAGGCCAATATTATACTGCCTGTCACCCTGCCATTTCAATGTGGTGTTACCATTGTTAACGGCATTCAAGGCACCCGAACCGCCACCAGAGAATGAATAACGGGACTGTGCCGAACCAGCAGGGAATTCAGAGTTACCGGTCTTACCCCATCCCGCACGTAACTTGAGGGAGTTGATGAAATTAACTTGGAAGAAATCTTCTTTACTGATATTCCAGGCAGCTCCCAAGGAAGGAAAATAACCATAGCGGTTGTCTTCCCCAAACTTAGAAGAACCATCCGCTCTGAACGTAGCCGTCAATAAATATTTGTCTTTAAAGTTGAATAATGCTCTTAAGAAATAAGATTGTAATTCATTGGTGGGATCTGAATAAGAACCAAAGGACCTGTTCGTTGGATTGGTATACTGAATATAATCTTCATACTCCAGTCCAAAATCACCAAAACCACCCGGCGTGCCGGATTGACCAAAGCCACTGAGGTCAAATCCCTTGTTCACATATTTAATATACTCATACCCCGCTACAGCATTTAAACCAAAGCTTGAACTTATCTGTTTGTTATAGCTAAGGGTATGTGTAAGCGACTTGGTGATCAATTCGGACTGTGCCAATCTTACCCGGCCTCTGCCATAGGTATCATTAAAATTTATGAACGGTTTCACACTCGTACCTCTTTTACCAATACCATAGTTGATACTGTACAAGAAGCGATACTCAAGATCTTTTGTTAACTTATAGTAGGGGGAAATGCTTGCCAATATTGTGGTAACCCTGGTTTTATCAGTAAAAGCCTCCTGTACCGCAACCGGGTTCAGCAAATCGCCCCCGACCAGTACATTGATGGAATCCTGGCCGTTAGATTTTCTAATGATCAGGTTTTCGGTTGGGTTCCACTGCAGTGCATTACCAATAAGACTTCCTCTCGAACCGGCGTCATTGGAAATGGGAGCAATCTCTTCCTGGTACTGACTCGGAATAAGGTTAACGTCCATGCCCAACTTTTTACTATTCAGGAACTTGAAGTTCAGGTTCACGTTAGCCGTATATTTTTTAATACCTGATTTCTTTACAATGCCTTCCTGGTCGAGTACTCCTAGTGACAGCCTGTAACGGGCATTATCAACGCCACCACTTACACTAACGTTATAATTCTGGATCATCCCCGATCTCAGGATCGCATCAAGCGCGTCAACATTTGATCCTTTATCATTTGAATTACTCAGGCCATAATAAGTAAGCGCCTGGCGAAACTCCTGCGCGTCCAGCACTTCGACTCGTTTTGCAATCTTGGACGTACCAACCGAAGCACCTACTTCGATCCGGGGCTCGCCGGATCTTCCTTTTTTTGTGGTGATCAAGACCACACCATATGCTGCTCTTGAACCATAAATGGCAGTAGCAGAAGCATCTTTTAATATATCTATTGACGCTACGTCTGAAGGATTGATAAAGTTCAAGGGGTTGGTTCCCGGGTTGCTTCCACCTAAACCAAGATCACCGATACCAGGCCGGGGAGCCCTGCCATCCAGGGGTACTCCATCAACAACATACAAAGGCTGACCACTACCGGTTACGGCAGAGGATCCGCGGATTTTAACTGTGTTTACACCACCCGGTTGTCCACTGTTACTAGTTACCTGTACTCCGGCAATTTTTCCCTGCATCAATTGGTCTGCAGAAGTGAAAACACCTTTATTGAAATCCTTTTCTTTGATGGATCCAACTGACCCCGTCAAATCTTTCTTCTTAGAAGAACCATATCCTGTCACCACTACTTCGTTCAAGTTTGAACCAGCGTTAGCAACAAACGATACTTCAACAGAAGACTGACCGGCAATTGAAATTTCCTGGCTGTCAAAACCAATAGAAGAAATGACCAGCGTTGTTGCGGAGGAAGGTACTGAGAGGCTGAAGGTACCATCGGATCTTGTGGATGTTCCGGTCCTGTTTCCTTTTACCTGAACAGTGGCGCCTGAAACAGGCGACCCGTCTTTGGAATCAGTAACCTTTCCAGTAATCGTTTTGTCCTGGGAAAAGGACACTTGTATGGCAAAAACGAACACAACGCTGAGCAAGGCAGCAAGCAGTTTTTGAGCTGACATAAGCAATCGGGGTTTGGCAAGTGTTAATAAAATATTAAAGCGTTATAAATTTAAACTGTTTTATGTGTATTTAATACATTTCTAGCCATTTTTTTACTTGGGCTTTCCCGCAAACATTTGCGGAAATGATTTCGGTGGATAAAATAGTACATAAAACAGGCCTGATTGCCCCCTATGACTGACTGAATTTGTTGTTTTGCAAGATTTTATAGGAGAATGTCCAGGAGGATCACGTCAGCCTGTAACAATGATTCCAATAAACCGAAAAAATAGTTGCGGACGCTCCCGCAGGAGAAATTTTGACCCTGGTACCTAATTTTTAAATTCCGGCTTTAATTTGTAAAGTTTTCCCGGCCGGTGCGGGACATCATTTTCCATTTCTTCAATATCCACCAACCAATCTTTGATGGATATTTTTTTCCTGAAATTACGACGGTCAAGTTCTATACCTAATATGGCTTCGTATAACTCCTGCAATTCCCGGAGCGAGAATTTTTCTGGTAACAGGTTGAAAATAACGGGATGTTCCATAACCTGTTCCTGGAGCCGGCCAAGGCAGGTATCTAATATCAGCTTGTGATCGAATGCCATCTTCTTAATATCATTCACGGGATGCCAGTTCAATTCATTATGGCTTAGCTGGAGTTTGTGATGTTTGATATCTAAGAGTGAATACCAGGCAATGGTTATTACACGACCGGAAGGGTGGCGTTCAAGACTGCCAAAAGCCTGTACCTGTTCGAGGAAAACATCATCCAATCCTGTTCTTTCTTTTAATATCCGGTAAGGGGCAGTTTCCAGGTCTTCATCGGGTCGTATCAGATCACCTAACAAGGAGTGAAGGCCTGCAAATTCTTCGAGGTCTGATTTTATCAGCAGCACTTTTAATACTTTCTCATCATAACCAAAAATTACACAGTCAACCGAAATAGCAATATTAAAATAATCCAGGTGGCTGATCTTTTCTATCTCGGCAGTTTTCAGCCGCATTTCTTTTTCCGTCATAAATAAAAGTGGCTTTAAAAATCTATTGAATGACCAATTTTACTGTGATTGATATATTTGCTGATTGTATATTCAATAACCAGATCCCAGCCGGCAAATTATTGATTTTATCAAAAAGGGGCAGGTTGTGTTTTCCACGACTGAGGTTGGCTGAAAAAATAGTAGTTATTTTCTGTCCCATATTATTCAACAGATCAACCTGTACTTTCCCTGTTTGTGGCACATTTATTTCGAGAATGGCGTTTGCCTGGACCGGGTTTGGATAAACCGCAGCCTGCAATTGACTACCCTGGATAGTGTTATTTGAAACAGGTGTCACAACTGCATTCACGAGGTTCCTGTTCAGATAAACATGAAACTCGCCAGGCTGAAGCGTAATACTTTGAGCAGTACCCGTAGCGGTAAAAGTGCCTCCATTCAGGTAATCATACCAGGTACCAGCCACGGGAAAACTAAAGGAGCCGGTTTGTGCCGTCACATCAAAATTTCCAACCACACACAGTACCGATGAGTCCATCGCACTGCGAATGGACATTGATTTAAAAGCCCCACCCAGGCTGCGGGTTAGACTAATATTGTTAGCGATAAAGACATCTTTATACCAGGGATGAAATCTAAGTTTATTGAGGCTGGTATAAATATCGTATAGCCGTTTCCGTTGTATCTCGTTTTTATAATCCCATCGAATGGGTTTTTTATCCAGCCTGCAATTATTATTAACGCTTCCATCTACACAGCGGTTAATGGAGAAATCATATCCCAATTCTCCAAATTCCCAGATCATTTTGGGACCAGGTGCGGTCAGGAAAAATCCTGCGCATAGTTCGATTCTTTTCAGTGCCGTGTTTAATTCCCTCACATTATGAGCGGGGTTGGAAGAATTGCCAAACTGGAGATTTTTGTACATAAGCCTTTCTTCATCGTGGCTTTCCATATAGCTAACCAAATGAGGATTACTCCATCCTCGCGTTGTATGAAGGAAACCGTCAAAATTGGAATTGGCAGTAAAACCCATAGCCGCTTCCTGGAAATTAAACGTATTATTTCCCCATAATAACATGCCGTAATTGGATAATTCGATCTCTTCTGAATTGGTGGCAAAATGCTCGAGAATGCAATACGTCCCCACAGATTTTAACTGCATCGTATCATAATATCTTTTCCAGATAGCTACCCGGTCGGCATGGTACTCCGAAATACAACTTTCATTACTGGTGCTGCCACCGCATTGGATGTTTTGGGTAAACCCTTTTGACAGGTCCCAGCGAAAACCATCCAGCTTATATTCCTGCAGCCAATGTTCAATTACCCGGCTGGTAAAATACCTGGTACGTAAACTTTCATGGTTGAAATCATTAAACACATTATAAGGATGGGTTGCCGATACATTCAACCAGGGATTATTGGCGGCAGGTTGGTTCGTAGCACTGTTCCAGTATAAAGCCGCCAAAGGATTTAAACCGGTAGTATGATTCAAGGCCATGTCCATGATGACAGCCATTCCTTTACTATGACAGGAATCAACGAATTCCTTCAAAGAATTTTTAGGTCCATAGTATTTATCAGGTGCTAAAAAATAGTCAGGATTATATCCCCAACTTTCATTGCCTTCAAATTCATTGAAGGGCATTATTTCGATAGCATTCACTCCCATCGTCTTCAGGTAACCCAAGGTATCTTTCAATGTTTTCCAGTCATGCGCCGCCAGGAAATCCCTGAGTAATAGTTCATACACGACGAGATTTCTTTTATCGGGTCTTGAAAAATTATTAATGGCCCAGGTATAGCCGGGAGCATTAGTTTGTAATACACTCACTATCCCACTCGTCAACCCGGTAGGATAAGGTTTTAGTGAAGGATAGGTTGTAGCGGGTATGGAGTTGTCATTCGACGGGTCAAGAATTTTCTCTGCATAGGGTTCCCCCACTTTCAAGGCCCCATCTACTAAATATTGAAAAGCATATTCAGTGCCTGGCGTTAGCCCGTTAATTTGCAGCCACCAATAATTTCCGTCAGGGGTTTTGTTCATGACATAAGATGTCTGTTCTACCCAGTTGCTTCCGGGAAACTCCCCGATCACAGAAACTCTTGTTTTTCCCGGAGCGTTTAATACCAATATGGCTGAAGTATTATTCGGCAGGTAGTTGATACCATCTCTTACTCCCGCAGGTAATGGCAATACGACTGGTGCACTTGTTACAAAAAACTGGAAGGTCTCTGATTTAGTGGTAGCACCCTCTGTTGCATCCACCCTGATGGTTTGATTCCCTGGCGTTGTTAGTACCCGGTTTGCAGAAATAGTGTTGACTGTTGTTGCCGACTGTATCTCAGTACCATTTAAAAATAATTTCATGGTAGATAAATTATTAGCAATGGCCGTCAGCGCAATATTATCACCAACTTGTTTTGTAATGGGCTCGGGTGTGGTTATATAAGTGGGTTGAAAGGGAGGTACAGTGAACCGCGCCGCAATTGTATTATCATATACAGGTATATACATGTCGCTGAGGTCCGTGTTAGCTTGTTTGACAGTACCATTTCCATTTCTAAAAAGAATGGCGATTTTGAGAATAGTTTCTCCGGCCGGTACGCCATAGTAGGCCCTGATATTGGTGATGTCAAACTTCCATTTATTGCCGCCGAGGGATGTAGCCTGCAGTTGTGAATTGGGTTGATTAAAATCCTGGTTGAATTTTACATATCGCCAGTTAGTGGGGGAATTGCTCAGGTTAGTAATGACACCGGTATGTATGTATACATCCGTAACAGGTGTGTAATTGTTCAGACCCATATTCCCTTTTGTGGCATCTACGGTGACCGATATATTGTCAACGTCTTTGGCAAAGTTGGGCGTCCAGGTAAGTAATTGCCCATTTACGGCGAATGAAAAACAAAACGCAATAAGAGACAGTGTAGAAATCTTATTCATAGCAAGTTTTTAACAACCCTGGAATCGTTAGTAAAACCACGTGGGGACACCTGGTTTAAGCAATCTGGTTTCGAAGATAATAAATATGTACTTATGACACATTAATTTTTAAGCAAAATTTCCCGGTCTTCCTTTTTTGCCGGGAGATACTAACTTTACCCACCAATTTTTCCATATGTATTCTAAAGAAAATACCAGGGATCTGCAAAAGCTTACAACTGAGTTGATTAAAAAACAGTCATCCGCCTCTATTACAAAGAAAGATACTGAGCAATTAAGAAATGTGTTGCGTTTTCATGAACACCGGTATTATATATTGAATGATCCCCTGGTGGCGGATTTTGAATATGACCAACTTTATAAAGCGTTGCAAAAAATTGAAGAGCAAAACCCCAATTTAAAAACTCCCGATTCACCCACGCAACGGGTAGCCCAGGGGCTGACCAAAGCCTTTCCCACTGTTCAGCATCTAGTTCCCATGTTATCGCTGGATAATTCTTACAATGGTGATAGCCTGGTTGATTTTGACAGAAAGGCAAGACAATTGACGGGTCTTTCGGTGATAGAATATTGTGTAGAACCAAAATTTGATGGGGGTAGTATTTCTTTGATCTATGAAAATGATATGTTGGTTCGTGGCGCCACAAGAGGTGATGGTGTAGAAGGCGAAATGATAACTTCAAACATCAAACAGATTCGTTCCGTTCCCCTCTCGGCAAAATTTTCTGACTATGGAATACAGCAAGTGGAGATCCGCGGTGAAGTGCTGATCAATAAAACCAATTTTGCTAATTACAATGCTCAACTGGTGGAGAAAGGGTTAGCACCCTTAGCGAATCCCCGGAATGCAGCTGCCGGAACGCTCCGTATTAAAAATCCAACGGAAGCGGCTAAGCGAAATCTCGAAGCCTTTGTCTATCATGTTAGTTATTATTCCCTGATAAAAGGCAAAAAAGCTCCTGCTGAACTAATGACCCACTCGGGCTCACTGGCCTTGTTATGGGAACTTGGTTTTCGCAGCCCGGAAAAAGAGAAAAAAGTATTTGAAGGCATTGAACCCGTTATTAGCTATTGCACCGATTTTGAAGCGGGAAGGGACAAACTGCCTTATGAGATCGACGGTATGGTAATCAAGGTGAATGAGCTGGTCCTGCAGGATAAAATGGGCATGACCTCCCATCATCCTCGCTGGGCCATCGCTTATAAGTTTAAGGCCAGGCAGGGCACCACCAAACTCTTGCACGTAGAATTCCAGGTAGGAAGAACCGGGGCTGTAACACCCGTGGCAAAGCTGGTACCCGTGGCGGTTGGCGGGGTCACAGTCAGCAGCATTTCCGTTCATAATGAAGAATATATTAAAGAAAAAGATTTACGCATTGGAGATGCTGTACTGATTGAAAGAGCCGGGGATGTGATCCCGCAGATCGTTAAGTCACTGGCAGATGCAAGAACAGGTAAAGAAAAGAAAATAATTTTCCCATCCACCTGTCCCGTTTGCAACAGCAAATTATTTAAAGAAGAAGAAGAGGCTGTCTGGCGCTGCAGTAACATTGAATGCCCGGCACAAGTGGTCGAACGTATTATACATTTTGTAAGCAAGGATGCGATGGACATCCGTGGATTGGGAGATGCCAATGTCCGTAAGTTTTATGAACTGGATTTATTAAAAGATATTCCTAGCTTATATACCCTTGATTTTTCCAGGATCAGCGGAATGGAAGGTTTTGGACAAAAATCAATTGATAATTTACAAACCGCTATTCTTCATTCAAAAAAGCAACCGCTTCACCGCCTGATCTATGCGTTGGGGATCCGCTTTGTCGGTGAAACCACAGCCAAAACATTGGCACAGGCGGTCAATCACCTGCTTGATTTTAAAAAATATTCCCTGGAACAATTGCAAGGCCTGGAGGATGTGGGGCCAAAAGTGGCGGGCAGTATTTATCATTTTTTCAGCAATAAAAGCAATATTGACATCCTGGAACAATTGGAGAAATTGGGGCTCCCATTCAAGAACCAGAAGAAAGTATTGAGTTCAGCGGGCAATTTAAAAGGGCAAACCTTCCTGTTTACAGGCACTTTACCTACTTTAAAAAGAAGTGAGGCTGAAGCCATCGCCGAAGAAAACGGCGGACAGCTACTCAGCGGCGTTAGCACAAAACTTAATTACCTGGTGGTAGGGGAAGATGCTGGCAGCAAGCTGGAAAAAGCAAAAAAAATCAACTCGGTAAAGATCATATCTGAAGAGGAGTTCCTGCAAATCATTGGCAAAAAATAATATTGTCAATGCCTGTAAATTTTTTATCTTAGTAATTAATCATCCCCCTGCTCTGATAACACAAGCGTACCATCGTTATTAACTGCAGCCAAGCCCTGGGCTTAAAAAAAGTTGCAATGATCAAGAAAATAGCCGGTGAAATCTGGAAACCATTAACATTTTCCGGATGGAGGCACCTCCGCAATCGTTATGCAGTGTCCACCCATGGACGCATTGCCAGTTACAAACTGGATGTATTAAAAGATGGAAAAATATTGAGCGGGTCACTGACGACAGGTTACCGCACATTGAACTTGCATCGTCCCAACAACAAAGGCACGTTGTATATCCACCGGGAAATGGCCCAGCTTTTTTTAAAAAAGCCGTCATCCCACCATAAATACGTGATTCACCGTAATCACAATAAGCTGGACAATAAATTAAAAAATCTTCGCTGGTCGACCTTAGAACAGATGATTGATCACCAGCAGAACAGTCCTGCCAAGATAGCTTATAAGGTAAAACAGGCCAACCGGACCGAAGGCCTGAAACTCACCGCCATGGAAGTCAAAAAGATCAAAAAGATATTAAGTAACAAAAAAAGAAATATTACTATTCAGTCGCTTGCCCAAAACTATGGTGTAAGCGAGATGACAATTTACCGGATAAAGAGTGGGGAGAACTGGGCAAGAATCTAGAACCAATATTTCCTCGATGTAAACATTCGCCCGACTGAGATATTCAGTTGTAAATTTTCAAGAAGCTTCGCAATTTTCATTTCCTAATACTTCCTAATAATCATTAAATCGTAGTGCTGCCATGCTGCGCCCATCCACTATTAAATTCCTAAGAGATGTAAAAAAGAATAATAACAAACCCTGGTTTGATAAAAACAGAGGCGTTTATGAAGCTGCGAAAGCAGATTTTAGCAACTTTATCCAGACAGTGATTGATCAACATGGCAAAAAGGATGCTTCCATAAAAAACCTGCTGGCAAAGGACTGTTTATTCCGGATCAACCGGGACATTCGATTTACAAAAGACAAATCTCCCTACAAGCCAAATTTTGGCGCCAGTATAAATAAAGGCGGAAGAAAAGCCATGCATACTGCCGGTTATTATTTTCATTTGGAGCCCGGGCAATCTTTTATGGGTGGTGGCATTTATATGCCTATGCCGGAAGAACTTAAGAAAATAAGACAGGAGATCGATTATAACTTTTCCTCATTTAAAAAGTTAATCGGTTCAAAAAGATTCAGGTTGGCATATGGTGATCTTGATAAAAGCTCGGAGTTTTTACTAAGCCGGGTACCGAGGGGCTATGAGCCTGAAAACCCTGCTGCAGCCTATTTGCGGTTGAAAAGTTATATCGCCATGGCAAAAGTGAATGATATTGATCTTACTGCAAAGGACCTGGTTAAGAAAACGGTTGCGGCGTTTGATGCACTGCAACCATTGATCGGGTTTATCAATACCTGTCTGGTATAAGATTCTGGAATATTTTTTGCCCCTTTCTGGTACTGATAAAGCCCCTTTGCAGGGGCTTTATCACTACTAAAAACTAACTTATACTATTCTATTTCACCAGCTTCTCCGTGTACACCTTCACCCCGGCAATATAAATCTCTATAATATAGGATCCATTGGAAAGTCTTTCCAATCCTGTAAGCGAAAGTGCATTAACACCAGCACTGAGCGAGATATCCATTGACCTTATTTGAACGCCAGCGGTATTATAAAGTCTAACCAATCCTTTTGCGTTCGATTGGGATGTTATCTGCAAATTAACCTGGTCAGTAAATGGATTTGGATACATCAGGAATGAAGTGCCTTTACCCAATTTTATTGTCCTGATCCTGGAGTATTCAAAACTGCCATTAATATCCTTAGCTTTTACCCTGTAATAAATAACGCCTGCTGTTACTGACTGAATATTGTCGTCGTACAGGTAACTTGTTTCTCCAATGGTATTACCTGCAGCAGACCTGTTGTTAATAACGGTAAAATTGATACCATCAGTACTTCTTTCCAGTTCAAAAGAACTTAAATTCAGTTCATCTGTAGTCACCCATTTTAAAGCAACCTGGTTATTATTCAACACAGCACTTAAGGTTAGCAGTTTGACCGGCAGAACCAGTGTAACTCCAAACGCCTTTGAAACATTATCATTAGCAAAAATCGTATTGCCACAGGCAATTGGGAGCGTCCTGTCTACATTGCAGGTAACGGTGGCGCCGGGTGGAAAGGCAACAAGCTGTGTTCCTTTCACCCTAAGAAAAAAATCAAGCACGTCACCCGGGTTTAAAGGTACCAGGTTGGTGATATGTACAACGTAATCAGGAGCATTTGGTAAAGCTGACGTAACCGCAAATTCTGCAGTTGGTTGCAAATTCACAAACGTAAAAGAAGGATTGAATTGTATCGTGTAATCCAATGCATTGGCAGGTATTTGTCCATTAGCTGGTGTTCCCGCAGAATTGTTCGCCACGCGGAATTTAAGCACCGCTGTGCCTATTATGTTATCACCCAAAGGATCTTTGGTAATATCAACTACAGCAGGATCAGCCTGTGGAAATGGTTGTGCGGTTACAACTGCTGATGTCAGCATGAACAGTATTAGAGCAAAGCCGATTTTTTTATAATTTCTCATGGTACAATAATTTGGTAATTAGAAAATATTAAGTATTCGTACAACCTGGTTATTAGTGACATCCGTTTCATTACCGGAACCTCCTATAATGGTGGCATTAAAATTACTGGTTCCTTTTGACGCCCCGGTCACCACTTTCAATTTAACTGCAATGGAACTAAAGCTGTTGCCATCAATATCCTTTCCTGGTTTCATTGTAAATACCATCACCGTTGAATTATTGGTTGTTAAAGCCCAGTTTGGATTATTTACCGCTACCACCCCTGGAGCATTAGCTGCTGTTTGGAGCGGATCAAACGAATACATAAAATTATCAGATTTAAATATTCTTACCTGAATTGGTACCGCTGTATTATTGGTTGTTCCACCTAATATTTCACTAACATCCAATACAATTGTATTCTCCTGCTGGTTTGCCACATTAAACCCTGTGGAAGATACCCTGGAGGAAAGTGTAAGGTCGATGGCGAGAGACCGGAACACAACTATTGTGATAGTGGCTGTATCACACAAGCTGCCATCACAAGCCTGGTAAGGAACCTTAATCGTTCCTGTAAATCCAGGAGGCGGAGTATAGACAAATCCTCCAGACATGCCAAGAACAAATCCTGTAGGTAACGGTCCAATGGGTGCCGTTGTTAAAATGTCACCATTTGGATCAAAGTCATTATTGAGAGCATTGCCGCCGACGGTCATTCCTGCTGGTGTAGCCGCTACATCATTCTGCGCAAACGGCGGATTATTGGCAGGACCATTCGTATCCGGTTTAATAGAAAAAATGATCAATGCCGTATCACATTTGCTTGGTGTTCCATTATCGCAAACCCTGTAACGAGCAGTATCATTCCCATTAAACCCTGGATTTGGAAAGTAGGTATAGTTGCCATCGGTCAAAACTATAACGTTACCGTTTGATGCATTATTTATTAAATTCCAACTCAATGTGTTATTATCCGGATCGAAATCATTCGAGGCTGCATTTCCTGTTGCTGGTACGCCGGTCAGTGTTTGTGTATAATCGGTCTGAGCCAGAGGAGGATTGTTATTGCCACCGGTAACTCTTGGATTAGTAACAGATATATACACCCATGCAGTAGAACAAAGTGCATAGATATTGCATACTACATACCTGAAACTATCAACACCTACAAAACCAGTATTTGGCGTATAGGTATAGTCGCCATTGGCAGCGATCGTGACGTTACCATTTGCTGGTGCCACCGAAGCTGTCGTATTATAGGTCAAGGCGCTACCCTGTGGATCTGTGTCATTTGTTTTAACAGAACCAGTTACCGCAGTATTTTTCAGCGTAGCGGTATGATCTGCTTCCGGTAATGGATTCTGGGCTGGGCATACAGTGTTCAATACTGTTATAAGTCTAGTTTTTCCGTAGCAATTATTTACCGGATCAAAAAATGCCAGGTAGTAAGTTCCCGGAGGAACCGCTGTTATATTCACTAGTTTATTACCTGTCGTAGCTGGTGTCCCGGTATGAACAGTCAGTTGAGCACCAGCAGGCATATTATTCGTTGTAATGCCTGTCAGGTTTGCCGTATTGATTATGCAAGCGCCCAGGAAAGTATCCGCTCCCGGGGCCGGAGCCGCGGTACCAACATTACAATTATCGCAGGCGTCGGGTATACCGTCTCCATCATTATCCAGTGCGTTATTACCAACACAATTATCAATACAATCTGGTGTGCCATCATTATCAGAATCTAACTGCACAAAGGCATAATAAATATGGTATGCACCTCCCAGCCCTAATTCAAGTAAGCCGTTATCAATATTTATCCTGATCCTGTTAAATGGAGCTGTGGCTTTCAATCCCACAACCGTTCTGCCTGTGGACGTGTTCAGCACACCGGCGGGCAATAGCGCAACACCTGTTTGTGAGCTAACTAATGTTGTTCCATTATATAAGCTTACGGTAATTGCATTAAGTACATTCACATTTAATAATGCTCCGTCTTTTTCAATTACAAACCCGCCAAAAGTGCCCGTTGCAAAAAGAGGGCCGTCGTTTTCTACGGTAATATTTATTCCCGTACTAAGGAGGCCTGCTAAAGAGTTGTAGGTAGCAAAATTAGTAAGGTCGCCATCAACTATATTGGCTGATCCAGAAAGATTATGAAGACCTAAGCCGTAAACTCCTGTCCATGGATTAAAAGGAGAAATATTTCCAGCAACAAGTGATCCTGTATAAGGTGAAGGAGCAGTGCTCACCAATGGAGTTTCACAATCAGTACAAGCTGCCGGCTCTTCGAAAGCACCGTATATGCGCAGACCGCCCAGACTTGCACCGGCAAGTTGATTTACTCTTATCCTGACTTCATTGAATTTCAGGGTAGTAACAAACCCGAGTTTCGCTTTTTGAACAAGACCTCCGCTAAGTACAGTAAGACTTACTAACCCACCGCCGCCGGCATTAAAAGTTTGTTGTTCCTGGAGGGTGCCAAATAAATAGGTTTCAATGGTAATGGCATTTAGCAAATTGGCATCAAGCAATGTGGCCGCCTGGTCAGGACTGATGATAAATCCTGCCCTGCTTCCAGCCGGGTATATATTTTGTTCATCCAATACTCCAACAGAGCTAGTGGCTAATGCCGCAGCAGGAGTAGAGAGCACTGCGAAATTGTCCTTGTTAGCGTCTACCAGGTTATCAGGATTTATAACGGTACATAATACACAAACAATTGAGTTTGGATTGGTCACAAAAGTACCGGGACCCTGTATCGCATCGGCGCAAACTCCGTTATTCTCATTATTACCGCAATTCGGATCAAAAGCCATAGCGTAAAAGACATCTACCGTAGTCAGTAATCCCACTACTGATGCGTAAGTAAAACGGATCTCATCAAATGTCGTCGTGGTTTGAAAATAAACGTAGGTACGGGGCGCCATTCCTGATCCAGTTACTGAAGTATACGCTAATGAATTGCCGCTCACAGATTGCTGGAGCACTCCATTATTGTAGGTACTTACTGTTATCGCATCCAGCACATTAGCAGTTAACAACCCGGGTGTTATTCCTACAACATACCCGGCATAATGTCCAGCCGGCGTATCCGAAGCAGTGTCCCTGACAGAAACGCCGCCCCCAGCTGTTAACCCAACAAAAGTGCTGACGTCAACAGAATTAGTTATATCAGCATCAACCAGATTGCTGAGGTCATTACTTGAAGCACAGCCCACACAAAGAAGGCCGCCTTGTATTGCTGTTGGTACCTTACCTACTCCCGAAAATGGCTTGTAGCATTGCGAACCATTTTGTGCGTAGGAAAATGTGGCTAAAATTAATAGCACTGAAGAAAAGAATATTTTCCTCATTGGGTTAAGAGTAGAATTTACCATTACCTTAAGTTTAAAAGTGATTAACTTAAAATTGTCCGCGGTTTTAAATAAGAAAGTACTACTGGATTTTTTCTTCTAGGAATTGTATAAATCTTAACAAATGTATCTTTTATTCTGATATATACAATGGTTTACATTTTAACGGTGCCGGGAAACCGAATTTTCGAACCGTTCCTGTACCAAAAAATTGATAACCAGCCATCAAGATAAGATTTTTTAATAAATTATCAAAAGTTTGTAAAAAAAAAACAATTAAATAATCCTTGTTGACAGGCTGCCTGCTTCCCCAAAAAAAACCTTGGAGTTGCCGCTAACTTTAACAACAACGAATTGAAAAACAAATTAAAATAACCCTTTTTGATGGCAGTATTCGGCAATTTGTACCGCATTGGTGGCAGCCCCTTTTCGTAAATTGTCGCTCACCACCCACATATTTAAGGTATTGGGCTGACTTTCGTCTCTTCTGAGTCTCCCCACAAATACATCATCTTTTTCGTGAGCATCCATCGGCATCGGATAAAGCTGGTTAGTTGTATCATCGACTACCACTATTCCCGGGGCAGACTGAAGCAGAGACCTTACTTCCAACAGGTCATATTCTTTTTCAAATTCTACATTTACACTTTCGCTATGGCCACCGACCACAGGAATACGAACCGTAGTGGCCGTAACACGTATTGAATTGTCGCGCATGATCTTGCAAGTTTCTTTTACCATCTTCATTTCCTCCTTGGTGTAGCCATTATCAAGAAACACATCTATTTGTGGGATCACATTCAGGTCGATCTGGTATTTGTAGGCCATCGGGTAATCTGAATTTTCGCCTTTCACCTCTTTTATCCTTTCGCCTTTTAGCTGATCAACGGCTTTAACCCCCGTTCCGGTGACACTCTGGTAGGTGCTAACGACTATTCTTTTTATTCCATATTGTTTGTGGAGAGGATTTAACGCCACTACCATTTGTATTGTGGAGCAATTGGGGTTAGCAATAATCTTGTCGTTTGCTGTCAGCACGTCTGCATTGATCTCCGGCACTATCAGTGGTTTTGTTGGATCCATTCTCCAGGCCGATGAATTATCGATTACGGTAATGCCCGCTTCCGCAAACCGGGGTGCCCACTCCAGGGAAGTGCTACCACCAGCGGAAAATATAGCCACTGCCGGATTTGCAGCTATCGCATCTGTCATGCTAACAACCTTATAAGGTTTTCCTTTAAATACTATTTCCTTACCAACTGATCTTTCTGAGGCGACCGGAATTAATTCCGTTACCGGAAAATTTCTTTCTGCCAGGACCTGGAGCATTTTTGTGCCGACCAAGCCGGTGGCACCTACGACTGCAACTTTCATTTTTTTAGTTTTTAATTGATCTTATTTGCCGAACGGAGACCGTCAGACAATAATAAAAAAGACCTCCCGTTTAGGAGGCCTGCTACATTTTTATGTTATTACTTACATAACGCTGCAAACCTCCCTACGGATGTTTCATGGTGCGTTTTGTATGTTTAATGGTTATCATATTCCAGCTAATGCCTTCGCAATACGTTTGGCGTTCAGGCAAAAATAGGTGGACAAGAGTTTCGCCCCAAATATCCCCTACTAATTTTTATGTCTTTTCTTTTATTACAAACGTTTGGATTAACTTGGTAGCAATGAAATTTTCCCAACTATTGCTCCTTGTGCTGCTGTTAACTCCGGCACCCATGTTGGCACAAAACCGTTATGATGTGGTAATTGACGAGATAATGTCCGATCCAACACCTCAAATAGGACTACCCAATAATGAATGGTTGGAGTTAAAAAATACAACGGCAGCTCCAATCAACTTGCAAAACTGGAGAATTGGCGATGTGACCGGGCAGAGTGGTCCCCTCCCCAATTTTATATTGCAGCCAGATAGTTTTGTAATCGTGTGCACGGGCAGTGCTGTAGCGGCTATGTCGGCCTTCGGCAACACGATTTCGGTAACAAGTTTTCCTTCTTTGGACAATGATGGTGATCAGCTTTTTCTTAGGGCGGCCAATGGTCGAACGATCCATGCAGTTAGTTATACATCAGAATGGTTCCAGAATGTAGTAAAAAAAGATGGTGGATGGACCTTGGAAATGATTGATACGAAAAGTCCTTGTGCAGGAATCAGCAATTGGAAAGCAAGTACCAGCCTCACGGGGGGCACACCGGGAAAGAAAAATTCTATTGATGCTGTCAACAATGATACCGGAGCTCCACAATTACAAAGAGCTTACACTACCGATAACGCAACTATCATCCTGGTATATAACGAACCGGTAGACAGTTTGACAGGAGCAACGTTGAGTAACTATTCCGTAGATGGCGGCTTAATTCTTCTTAGTGCCACAGCGATTGCGCCATTATTTAACCTGGTTCAATTAAAAACAGCGGCACCGTTGACAGCCAATACTGTCTATACCATTACAGCCAGTGGTATCAAAGACTGTAAAGGCAATACTATCGGTGCATCCAATAAAGCAAAAGTGGGATTGCCGGTGGATGCAGCCGCAGGTGACTGGATTATCAATGAGATCCTTTTTAATCCAAGATCGAATGCTTTTGATTTTGTCGAGTTTTATAATAACAGCAATAAAATCCTGGATGCTTCGAAACTATCTATTGCCAACCGGAATAGTTCCGGTGTCATCAGTTCAATCATTGTGCTAAGTGCTAGTCCATATTATATATTCCCCGGTGATTATATTGTTGAAACAGCGGATGCATCGAATCTTGCAATGCAATACCTCGTAAAAGATCCGGATAAGATTTTGGTGATCTCCTCACCTCCCTCTTTTTCTGATAATGAAGGAACCGTTGTAGCCTTAAATTTCCAGGGCAATATAGTAGATGAAGTAAAATACAGGGATGACTGGCATTTTAAACTGATCGATGATCCTGAAGGAGTGTCGCTGGAGCGGATTGATCCTGATGGGCCGTCGCAAAATGAGACCAACTGGCATAGTGCTGCTTCCACTGCCGGTTACGCGACACCAACCTATAAAAACTCTCAGTATAAAATGCCGGCTGGCACCCAGGCAACATTTGAAGTATCCCCGAAAGTTTTTTCTCCTGATAATGATGGCAGAGATGATATTGCCACCATTCAATATGCAATAACGAAACCCGGGTATATTGCCAATATTATCATTTTTGATGCGGCCGGCCGGCCCGTCAGAAACCTGGTGCGCAATGGTACATTAGCATTAACTGGTTATTGGAATTGGGATGGACTGAATGATAAAGGAAATAAACTACCAGTGGGCACGTACATCGTTTATTCAGAACTATTTAACCTGGCAGGAAAAAAAGAGAAGTTTAAGAATGTGGTGGTGCTGGCAAGAAATTTAAATTAAGTTGATACCCTTGCCACTATGCAGGATAAAGTGGCCAGGCAGATTACATAAAGAAAATACAGGCAGTAGTATTAGACGAGTTCAATCTCGAAGCTTACGAGTTCCTTAAACTGTTCAATCCTTCTTGAAATATCTTCTTTGGTGATTTCCTTTAACCTGGTCGGTCCAAATTTTTCCACGCAAAAACTAGCCATGGCGGAACCAACGATAATACCCCTTTTCATATTTTCGAAAGAAATATCTCCTGTTTTTGCGAGATGGCCGATAAATCCTCCTGCAAACGTATCGCCCGCCCCAGTAGGATCAAATACTTCCTCTAACGGTAATGCAGGAGCGAAGAATACATTCTCCTCGTGAAACAATAAGGCACCGTGCTCTCCCTTCTTGATAATAAGATATCGCGGACCCATTGCCATGATGGTTTTCGCAGCTTTTACCAAAGAAAATTGCCCGCTTAATTGTCTTGCTTCCGCATCATTCACCATCAGCAGGTCCACCTCTTTTAATACTTTTTCCAGGTCAGGCATCGCAATTTCCATCCAGAAATTCATCGTGTCCATTGCGATCAGCTTTGGTCGTTCCTTTAATTGCTTTATCACACTTATCTGGGTAGCCGGTGCGAGGTTGCCCAGCATCAGAAACTCTGCACCCTGGTAACTGTCCGGGACCTTTGGATTAAAATCTGCCAACACATTCAAATCCGTTATCAATGTATCCCGGCTGTTCATATCTTCATGATAACGGCCACTCCAGAAAAAAGATTTTTTATCCGGAACGATCTCCACGCCTTCTAATTGCACACCTCTTTTTTTCAGTTCTTCCATTTCTTCTGTGGGAAAATCATAACCCACTATCGAAATTTGCTGAACCGGTTTTACAAAATTGCTGGCAGCATAGGCCACATACACAGCAGAACCACCTATTATTTTATCTGTTTTTCCAAAGGGAGTTTCGATAGCATCAAAAGCCATAGTGCCGACAGAGATCAAAGACATACGTGCAAAGTTTGAAGTTAATAATTAAGTCGGGAGTTATGAGTCAGGGAGTCGGGAAAAACCATGACTATTGACTGTTCACTGCTGACAATATAAAAAGCGTGCAAACCTACATGAATTTCATATATGTAAGGCAACCAACTGAGGCTTTTTAATATCTTTGAAGGCATTATCCGTCTTTATGTTCAAACGGCTTTCACTTATAATTTCTCTTTCCTGTATAGTTTACTGTTCAAACGCTCAGTTCGATACCGCTTTTATTATGAAGAATATCCGCCATTGTGCTGATAGTCTTACTTACGGTTTTAAAACCAAAGACTGGGAACTTTTTACCCGGTACAGTTACCCGGCATTGATTGGTTCGCTGGGTGGCAAAAAGGAGTTTACCACCTATATATCTCAGATGTTTAGCCAGGTACCCGACACAGCGTGGAAAAAATATGAAACGGGTAAAATAGTACAGGTAGTAAAAAAAGGCAGCGATTTCCAGGCCATTTTAGAACTTAACACCATTTTGGAATGGCAGGGTAGCAGGATCACTACTACATCACATCTTATTGGGGATTCCTGGAATGGCATGTTCTGGACTTTTTTTGATTCACAAGGAGAACCTGCTGCGGCAAGACTAATTAAACCAGATCTCGACCCGCTTTTGATTATTCCGAACAGGATAGAAAAAAGAGAACCGATTTCCAAACCTCCTCAACCGAAAGGGTAACAGCAATGTCTTGCCTTATTACATGGTTTATTATCTTTGAGCATGGCCAAAGCACCACGAAAAAAAGCTTCCAAAAAAGACTTCATCCTACTGCGGGCTTCCGCGATGTTCAGGGAAAAAGGCTTTCCTGCTACTTCCATGCGGGACCTGGCCGAAATGGTGGGTATTGAAGCTGCCAGTTTGTATAATCATATTCAATCCAAATCAGAAATTCTTCAGGAGATCGTCTACCGTATTGCCAATGACTGCAATGTTCATTTAGAGAGTCTTGATAATAATGAGTTGAGCAATATAAAAAAAATTGAATCCCTAATTCGTTTTCATGTACAAATGATGCTGAACCGTTTCGATGACTATACCGTGATGATCAATGAATGGATACATCTTTCTGAGCCCTATTTAACCAACTTTACTACCCAACGCCGCAACTACGTACAAAAAATGGAAGCCATTATTGAAGAAGGTATCCGCCATAAGGAAATGAAACCAGTATTACCGTACGTGGCCACACTGACCATTCTCTCGTCTGTCCGCGGTCTTGAATTCTGGCATCGCAGCGGCAAAAGGGTCACTCCCCAAACGATGGAAGACAATATGGTCAATCACCTGATCGGCGGCTTAAAAAAGAACTAAGCACATGTCTATTCACTTCCATCATCTCACAGTTAAAGAGGTAAAACAAGAAACGGGTGATTGTGTTTCTGTCACCTTTGAAATACCCGGGGAATTACAAAAAGATTTTAGTTTCCGGCAAGGCCAAAGCCTTACGATGCGTACGCATATAAACCACGAGGAAGTTCGCAGAACGTATTCTCTTTGCAGCTCCCCGCTAGATAATGAATGGAAAGTAGCTATCAAAAAAGTTGAAGGGGGTTTGTTTTCGTCCTTTGCTAACAAGGAATTAAGGAAAGGTGATATACTGGAAGTAATGGAACCAGTTGGTAAATTTTATGTGGACTTAGATCCACTCCACGAGAAAAAATATTTAGCCGTAGCAGCCGGTAGCGGGATCACTCCTGTGCTTTCTATAATTTCCACGACACTGCGGACAGAACCCGCCAGCACTTTTACCCTGGTGTATGGGAACAAAAACCGGAATTCCATTATTTTTTTTGAAGAACTGGAAGCCTTAAAAAACAAATACCTTCAGCGGTTTAGTTGTATCAATATATTGAGCAGGGAAAGAACAGATGCTCCCATCAATTTCGGAAGAATCAATACGGAAAAATTAAACGAATTGTCAAAGCTGGTGGATTATACCTCTTTTGACGATGTATTTATCTGCGGACCGGAAGAAATGATCTTTTGTGTAAAGGATTACCTGGAAACAAAAGGAATTGACAGGAAGAAAGTTCATTTTGAATTATTCACTACGCCGGGACAGAAAAAGTCGGTGGTCAGGAGTCGGGAGACGGGAGACGACAGCGGTCCAAAGAGTAAGATTACGGTTAAGTTGGATGGTCGTGCTTTTGATTTTGATCTGTCACTAACCAGTGATACCACTATACTGGACGCAGCACTACAAGAAGGCGCTGACTTGCCTTTTGCCTGCAAAGGAGGTGTGTGTTGCACCTGCAAAGCGAAACTGCTGGCAGGCGAAGTAAGCATGGATGTGCACTGGGGCCTGGAAGAAGAAGAGATTGACGAAGGATATATTCTTACCTGCCAGTCTCATCCGAAAACGGAAAAAGTAGTAGTGGATTTTGATATCAAGTAATATGGTTGGTTATTATATATATCAAAATTTAGTGCTTTGAAAAGGATTATCCTGCTATTGATTATAATTCTATTGTTAGTTGCAAGCCTTGTAAGTTGGGGAATTTAACATGGTTAATTTGCACCCATTCCTTACCAAACAGGTGTTAGTTTTAGTAACTTTGCAGTCTAACTTATTATTTATGCTTGTACAGGATCTGGAAGATCTATTCCAGGATAAAATTGATCAAGAAGTCAAAATAGAACCAAAGGACTGGATGCCGGATGCCTATCGTAAAACAAATATCCGGCAGATCAGTCAGCATGCCCATAGTGAAATAGTAGGTATGCTTCCGGAAGGCAACTGGATTTCAAGGGCCCCTTCCTTAAAACGCAAAGCTATCCTGCTGGCCAAAGTGCAGGATGAAGCCGGTCATGGCTTATACCTATACTCTGCTGCAGAAACGTTGGGTATGAGTCGTGAAGAAATGATCAATGACCTGCATAGCGGTAAAGCGAAATACTCATCCATATTTAATTACCCTTCTTTGACCTGGGCAGATATGGGAGCAATCGGGTGGCTGGTGGATGGCGCTGCTATATTAAACCAGGTCATGCTGACCCGCACCTCTTATGGACCCTATGCCCGGGCGATGGTGAGGATCTGCAAAGAAGAAAGTTTTCATCAACGACAGGGATTTGAAATATTATTGGTATTAAGTAATGGTACTGACGAACAAAAAGCCATGTGCCAGGATGCTATTAACCGTTGGTGGTGGCCTTCCTTAATGATGTTTGGTCCAAGGGATGGTGAGAGCACCAACAGTGACCAAAGTATGAAGTGGAAAATCAAAAGAAAAACAAATGATGAATTGCGACAGCAATTTGTCAATATGTGTGCGGAGCAGGTGAAAGTGTTGAATATGCAGTTACCAGATCCTGCGTTGAAATGGAATGAACAAAGAAAACATTATGACTTTGGTGAAATAGACTGGACTGAATTCTGGAATGTTGTAAAAGGAAATGGCCCTTGTAATAAACAAAGACTGGATGCAAGAAGAAAAGCATGGGAAGATGGTGATTGGGTAAGAGAAGCGGCTAGTGCTTATGCTGAAAAAAGAAAGGCAAGACAAAACCCGGAAGCTGCGTGATCCATTGAATTTGAGGTCACAAATTGTGACCTCAAGAAATTGATATTATTTTATGCAGTTATCAATCATACAAAATAAAATATATGAGATCCGGGGGCATAAGGTGATGCTGGACAGAAATTTGGCCGAAATGTATGAAGTGGAGACCAGAGTTTTAAACCAGGCTGTACAACGAAATATTCATCGTTTCCCTTCTGATTTTATGTTTCAATTGACAAGAAAGGAGTTCGATTTTTTGATATCTCAAAATGTGATATCAAAAAATACGGGCAGGGGTGGTATCAGAAAAATGCCGTTTGCATTTAGTGAACAAGTTGTTGCCATGCTCTCAAGCATACTCAATAGTGAAAAGGCTATTCAAGTAAATATCATCATCATCCGCACTTTTGTACTCATTCGCCAGCACTTGCTCAACTATAAAGATCTCCAGGATAAAGTAAAAAAACCGGAAAACAAATACAATAAGGATTTTAGTGACGTTTATTAAGCATGGGAACTTTTATTAAATGATAAGCAACAAAAAGTAGATTTTGAGAAAAGAGAAAGGATTGGTTTCAAAAAATAAATTTATTACGTATGAATTTTATCAGGAAATTTTATTACGGTGATATCCCGGAAGATAAATCAGGAGGTGATGAGTTAAAAACCTCTTCTAAATCCCCTCCTGAGCTTGCCGAAGGATCGGTGGGTGAGGGTGCCGACTGGCCACTCTGGGAAGTTTTTATAAGAAGTAAGCAAGGGCTTGATCATAAACATGCCGGCAGCCTGCATGCAACCGATGCACAAATGGCTATTGAAAATGCCAGGGATGTTTATACAAGAAGAATGGAAGGGATCAGTATCTGGGTGGTGGAAAGTAAACACATCACAGCCTCCAACCCGGAAGAAGCGGGAGAATTGTATGAACCCGCTATGGATAAAGTGTACAGGCATCCCACTTTTTATGAGCTGCCGGATGAAGTAAACCATATGTAAGGCTCTCCAAACCTCCCCGCAGGGGAGGCTTACTTAAATTCCGAACATGGGAAACACATTACATAGAGCTGAGTCTAAAGTCCCTCCTTCGGAGGGTTTTAGAGAGGCTTATATTCTACATTTAGCAGATACGACGCTGGTCCTCGCACAACGAAATAGTGAATGGTGCGGTCATGGACCGATATTGGAACAAGACATCGCTATTACGAATATTTCCCTTGACTTGTTGGGGCAATCGAGAAATTTTTACCAATATGCCGCGGAGCTAATTAACAATTCTAAAAAAATGGGATCTGAAATCCCTCTTTCTGAGGTCCGCCCGGTAGACCAGGTCGGACGGGGGCTTGGAGAGGCCACAGAAGATTCATTGGCTTACCTGCGAAAAGAAAGGGAATTTAAAAACCTGTTGCTAGTGGAACTACCCATTGGTGACTGGGGTCAAACGATCTTACGCCAATATTTATACAGCCAGTTCCAATACCTATTATATGCACAACTACAATACGGCAGCGATGAACAACTGGCCGCCATTGCCGCCAAATCGTTGAAGGAAACAACGTATCACGTACGATGGAGTAGTGAATGGGTGATCCGGCTGGGTGACGGAACGGAAGAAAGTAGAACGAGGATGCTGAAAGCCATTGATGAACTATGGCGATATACCGGTGAAATGTTTGTACCGGCTGAATATGAACAAGAAATGAAGATTGATTTAGAAAAAATAAAAAAAGATTGGGAAGAAAAAGTGAGTGTAGTGTTCAATGAGGCTTCCCTGGCCCCTCCTGTTGGCAAAGCTGGAGGAACTGTCTTTATGCAAACGGGGGGCAAAGAAGGAAAGCATACCGAACAGCTTGGTTATATACTTACAGAGTTGCAATATATGCAGCGGGCTTACCCGGGAGCCACCTGGTAACCTAAACCCCATCGCCTAACCCAGGAGGGCTTTGATCATAAACATCGAAGCTTCCTTATCGGATATAAAATGATGATTAATGTCAGAAATACCCAATAGTGAAAAAATAGTAGACGTAAAATTATCAGAGTCTTTTGAAGTTCCTCCTGCGGAGGAATTTGGGGAGGCCAAGATTTGGTCAATATTGGCAACCGTCACAGACCCGGAAGTGCCTGTGCTTACTGTTATTGATTTAGGTATAGTGAGAGAAGTAAAAATAAACGGGGAGGAAATTGAAGTTGTTATCACTCCTACTTATAGTGGTTGCCCGGCCATGGATATGATCGCCATGAACATTAAAATGGAGTTACTGGCAAATGGTTTTACAAGCGTAAAAATAACCCAGGTTCTCTCCCCTGCCTGGACGACTGACTGGATGAGTGAGGAAGGAAAAATAAAATTAAAAGAATACGGTATAGCGCCTCCCAATCCAAGACAGCAGGTATGTAACAATGAATTATTTGCCGCAGCTGAAGCAGTACAATGCCCGCAATGCGGATCGTATCACACACACCGCATCAGCGAGTTTGGTTCTACCGCTTGCAAATCTTTATACCAATGCGATGACTGTAAGGAGCCGTTCGACTATTTTAAATGTCATTGATGTTGCATTTATTTCAACCAGAACCTTTCTCAAAAATGTTTTTTGTCGTTCCGCTGAAAGAATCTCGTGAAGGACCCCGTGAAAAAAGGCGAATGACGGTAGGTAAAATGAAACTGAAAATCAATCCTTCCCGATTTCCCGTCTTACCGGCTATGGTTTAAATTTTACTTTTTGAGATAGCCGCTAGATCAGCTTTACTGTAAACTTCCCCGATGTGATACTGGCTCCGGTGCCATTCGAACGTAAAACACTTCCCTGGAAAGTGCCGGTAGCAATTCTTCCCTGGTGAGTATAACTGCTTATAGTAACCGAAAACAAGTTGACTGACTGGCTCATGAAGATATACGAGGGGGTGACACGGTCATAATAATAAAATGCTCCTTTTGCCAACAAGCCAGACCGGTCCCTGTTCAGCGTATCTGTATCCAGGTAAACTGTGATAACCATGCCTGTATCGGCAGAGCAGGAGGATGGACCAAAAAAAGTAAAAGCGTTTCTATCGGGGTTTATGATGGCCGTATCGGCCTTACCACATAGAATCGAATTGCCCGATCTAAAACTCCATTGTGATAGCCCCGATCCGGTAATGGTTAAACAGGGTGAACAAAATGGAAATTCATTACTGACGACTGGACCTGGTAGTGTATCTCTTATCGCCATACGTCGTCCTTCTATACTAAATTCTTTCTTACAACTCATCAAAATGAGTAACAAAAGAAAAAGTGAAAGAAAAGCTGGCTTCCCCATAAAATGTTGACTAAAGACAAGAGACTAAGATTTTAATTACCCCCGTCGGCTACTATTAAAGTTACAACTATACCTATCACCTTCCGAAACTGTTTAACCGGCAAGGATAATAAGCAGTCTATCCATTCCATTGCCTTTTGTTTTGTATGTTTGTTTGATAAAAAACAGCATGTCTTCCATCCTATTTGAAATAAAAGATGCTATTGGTTTCATTACGCTGAACCGACCCGATAAACTTAATTCTTTCAACCGCGAAATGGCATTGTTGCTGCAGGATGCTTTAGATACTTGTAAAGAAAACGAGGTTCGCTGTGTATTTATTACAGGGGCCGGTAAAGGATTCAGTGCCGGGCAGGACCTGGCCGAGGTAGTTGACCCGGAACCACCGGGTATGGCAACAATTCTTTCAGCGCATTATAACCCTATTGTAACTAAGATAAGAAAATTGGAAAAACCAGTTATTGCCGTTGTAAACGGAGTCGCCGCAGGGGCGGGAGCTAATATTGCCCTATGTTGCGACATCGTTGTGGCAAAAGAGTCCGCCTCCTTTATCCAGGCCTTTAGTAAGATCGGTCTGATACCAGATAGTGGCGGAACATATACATTACCAAGATTAGTTGGCTGGCAGAAAGCTTCCGCCCTGATGATGCTGGGAGAAAAAGTAACAGCTTCTGATGCCGAAAGAATAGGGATGATCTATAAGTTCTTCCCTGAGGAAACATTTATGGAGAATGCTTTGCTCATTGCTTATTACTTAGCAAAAATGCCCACGAAGGGGTTAGCTTTTACAAAAAAAGCATTAGCTGATTCGTTTACTAACTCCTGGGAGGAGCAGCTCGGAAACGAGGATGTTATTCAGCAACAGGCGGCACAAACAGCAGATTATAAAGAAGGGGTTCAGGCATTCCTCGAAAAGAGACAACCCCATTTCAACGGTGAATGATCGCGAGGAAAATTATCTGATATGAGTGAACAAAAAGACAGACAGGCTGCCCAGGTGGTCAATCATATGATGCAGCATGATCAGTTCAGCCAATGGTTGGGCATTGAAGTACTGGAGATCCGGGAAGGATATAGCAAAATAAAAATGCTGATACGTCAAGAGATGCTGAACGGGTTTGGCATCGTTCATGGCGGGCTTGCCTTCTCCCTGGCAGATAGCGCCTTTGCCTTTGCCTGTAATAACAGGAATAATATTTCAGTAGCGCTGGATGTAAACATCGTATTTACCAAAGCAGTGAATGTCGGAGATGTGTTAGTGGCTGAAGCCCTCGAAAATCATAATGGGCGAAGTACGGGGGTTTATCTTATTACCATCATGAATCAAAAAAATGAGCAGGTCGGCCTTTTTAAAGGCACCTGTTTCAGAACCGGGAAGCCCTTGATTTAAATCCTTACATTAGCTATATAAAAAAGATGTATGAAAAAGCTTTCATTCCTGATTGTCCTGGTCAGCCTACTGCATTTCCAGGATCTTTTGGCACAAACTATTTCACCTCCTGCCATTAAGAAGGAAGCAAAAGTTTTTAATGAACATGGTAACCAGCGTGTTGATGATTATTACTGGTTGAATAATCCGGCTGATTCAAATGTTATCACGCATTTAAAAGCTGAAAATACGTATGTAGAGGGATATTTGAAACCGACGGAGGAGCTACAGAAAAAAATATATGATGAGTTAGTGGCCCGTATCCCCGCAAAAGATGAGTCATTGCCAACAAAACGAAAAGGTTACTGGTATTATACCCGGTTCGAAGAAGGGAAACAATATCCCTATTTTGCCCGAAAGAAAGGCTCCATTTCTGCTCCTGAAGAAATTATCCTGGATGTGCCGGCCATGGCTAAGGGATACCAGATCTACCTGGTACCAGGCACGGCCAGTTCTCCCAACAGTGATTATTATATTTATGGCATTGATACGACAGGTGCCCGGCGTACAACTGCTTATGTAAAACAGGTATCAACGGGGAAGATTTTGCCAGTGTCCATTTCGAATACCTCCGGCAATTATACCTGGAACAACGATAATAAATCTTTCTACTATATTTTAAATGATCATACTGTACGGGCCTATAAAGTAATGCGACATGTTTTAGGAACCGATCCATCTGCTGACCAGGAAATTTTTGCAGAGAAGGACAGCACCTATAGAATAAGTCTAACCAGTGCAAAAAGTGGCCGCTATATTTTTATCAATTCACGCAGCACGAACACAACGGAGGTCAGTTACCTGGATGCCGACAACGCTGGCGCCTACCCTGTTCTCATCCAACCAAGGAAACAGGGATTGGAATACAGGGCCACTCATTTTGAAAGAGATGTGTTTCATATTTACACCAACAAGGACGCAAAGAACTTTAAATATGTAAGTACGCCCATCAGCAACCCGACGATGGCCAACTGGCAAGATGTTATTCCCGCTAATGATAAGGCCTTACTGCAAAATGTCGAAGTTCTAAAAAACTATATCGTTGCGCAAACGAAAGAAAACGGTCTCTCACAAATAAATATCCTGGACCGTAAAACGGGTAAGTGGAAATCGCTTCCTTTTGACCAGGAAGTTTATGTAGCTACTATGTCTATGGCTACTGATGAATATGAATCGGATAGCATTCGTTATTTTTTTACTTCCCTCACCACTCCCAGTGCCAATTATACATATAATCTCCGCACGGGGCAGAAAAAGCTACTAAAACAGCAAAACGTCGGAAAAACATTTAATGCTGCTTTATACCAAACCAAACGAATCTGGAGTGTATCAGGTGATGGTACCAGGGTCCCGGTCTCCCTTGTATTTAGAAAAGACAAGGTAAAAAAAGACGGAAGCAATCCCCTTTTTTTATATGCCTACGGATCGTACGGCGCCAATTCTGATCCTTATTTTAATTCTTCTGTAATTAGTTTATTGGACCGGGGAATCACGTATGCTATTGCCCATATTCGCGGCGGACAGGAGATGGGCAGAGAGTGGTATGAACAAGGCAGGGTGCTTGCCAAGAAAAATACCTTTGTTGATTTTGTAGATGCTGCGCAATTTTTAGTTAATGAAAAATACACGTCCAGTGACAGGTTATTTGGCAATGGCGTTTCTGCGGGAGGGATGTTAATGGGAGCTGTAATCAATATGCGTCCGGATCTTTTCCGTGGTATCCTGGCAGAAGTGCCGTGGATGGATGTTATCTCTGATAGTTTTGATCCAAACATTCCTTTGGTAACATTGGAATATGAGGAATGGGGAGATCCGAATAAAAAAGAACATTATGACTACATGCTCACCTGGTCCCCTCTTGACAATGTTCGTAAAGCAAAATTCCCGGCCATATTTGCTACCGGTGGCTTGCATGATACACAGGTTCTTTATTCTTCCCCTGCAAAATGGGTGGCAAAAGTGAGGGAGAATAACCTGGGCACCAATCCCGTTTTATTTAAAGTAAATATGGGAGCGGGACATGGAGGTGAATCCGGCCGGTATGCCAGGCAGAAACTGACCGCCGAAAAATTTGCATTTGTCCTTGATCAGGTTGGATGGAACGAAGAAAAGAAAATATTCAATTATCAAAAGACATTGAAACCGTTCTGATGATTTATGAATTTAATGGAATAAAGCCCGTCATACATGAATCGTCATTCGTTCATCCGCAGGCTGCTATTACCGGGAATGTAAATATTGGAAAGAATTGTTATATAGGTCCAGGTGCTGCATTACGTGGTGATTGGGGACAGATCATTCTTGAAGATGGGTGTAATGTACAGGAAAATTGCACGGTTCATATGTTCCCGGGGATGACTGTGTTATTAAAGGAAGGTGCACATATTGGCCATGGCGCTATTATCCACGGTGCCACCATTGGGCAAAATTGTTTGATCGGCATGAACGCAGTGATTATGGATAATGTGCAACTGGGTGATGAGAGCATTGTCGGCGCTTTGACTTTTATCAAAGAAGGAGAATTGATTCCACCCCGTAGTTTGGTCGTGGGTAATCCCGGAAAAATTATCAGGCAGGTAAGCGATGAAATGCTGCAATGGAAAACAGAGGGTACTGTTATTTACCAGGCCCTCCCTGCTCAATGCCTGAACAGCCTTAAAGCCTGCGAGCCATCACGGGAAGCCCCTACCACAAAAGAGGGTGAAAACATTTCCTATACAACCTGGTCGCAAACCTCTGCGGGAAAAGAAATAAAAAAATAACTACCTGGGTATAAAAAGCTGATCTTTTTTTACTTGTTGATATCGGATCCCTGGCCTTACCTCTTATAAAAATTTCTTTACTTTTTTACCAAATAGTTGTAATTTGATGGTAGCTTTACTTCCCGTTACTTCTGTTTAGTGAAGCAACATTTATTACAAAAAAACTCAAAACCTGGTATATGAAAAAAAATCTACCCTTAGCTTCCTTTCTTTTAGGAACTGTATTACTAACTACCCAAGTTTCTGCCCAACAAACTGATCGTTTTGCTTATGCTGTTACCGATATGGGACAACAGGGTGGTGGCTCCAACTGGCAATTTTTACGGAAACTAAATCTGCAAACCGGTGAGTATAGCCAGGTGTTGCTGAGTGGTAACGACGCATCTTTCTTGGCCTATGATGCTACGAGCAAAAAACAATTTGAAGCTCCGCTGAATGACAAGTTGTATGGCAATCTGATCAACGCTGCTTTTGGAACAAATGTGGCAGCGATGGCCTACGATAAAAGGAACAACCGTCTTTACTATACGCCAATGATGATCGACCAACTGAGGTACATAGATCTGAAAACCATGAAAGTGTTTTATGTAACTGACCAGGCTTTCACCGGTAAACCACAAAAAACTTCTGACCAGGGCAATATTGTTACCCGCATGGTGATCGCTTCTGATGGAAATGGCTATGCTATGACGAATGATGCTACTCAACTGATCCAGTTCAGTACCGGCAAAAAATTACAGATTATTGATCTCGGCTCCGTAGTGGACGACCAGGCTAACAAAGGCGTTTCCATTCACAATTCCTGCAGCAGCTACGGTGGCGATGTGATTGCCGATGACAATGGTAATTTGTATGTTTTTTCTGCCCGCAACAATGTTTTTAAAGTTAACATTGAATCCAAAGTGGCTACGTTTTTAGGAACTGTTTCGGGTCTGCCGGCTGGCTTTACTATAAACGGTGCAGCTGTTAATGATGAGAACAAAATAATAGTTGCCAGCGCAACACAGAGTGCTTCTTTATTTACTGTTGATGCTAAAACCCTCGCAGCGACTCCTTATTCAGTTACAGGTTCAATATGGCAGAGTTCAGACTTAGCTAATGGTAACCTGCTTTCGTCAGGTACTAAACCTGCGGTTACCAATACAGATGTTATCAGTCGCAACATTGCTCCTAACAGCGGTGATGGTAAGATTAGCATCTATCCTAACCCGGTAACCAATAACCAGTTTGTTATACAATTTAACCAATTGGAAGCAGGTGATTATAAAGTACAGGTAACGGATGTAACAGGCCGCCAGATAGTTCAGCAAGCTGTGACTGTTAGCGGTGAGAATCAGGCCCAAACTATAAAGCTCACTTCTGCAGCTTCAAAAGGTGTTTATTTAGTAAACGTGCTTGACCAGGCCAGCAAAGCTGTCTTCAGTACAAAAGTTGTAGTTCAATAAAACTTTTTTCTAACATAGAAAGTCCCGCATCCTAAAGGTGCGGGACTTTTTTAATTGTCAGGATTCTCCCAAATTAATCTAACATACTTAGCGGTGTTTGAAAAATCTTCGCATTTACCATCTCCTTTTCCTGTTATGCCTCCTGATGGAGCGCAAATTACCCTGCAGTTGTTATCATACAGTGTATTATAAAAATCACAACACCGGGCGGTAAAGAGAAATACAGATTTCCCATTATATAAGTACTCATCAATCTTCTGAGGAAGGTCAGCAGGCATTTCCTTTTTTTCATTGAGCATTTTCCTTACACAAGCAGGCACAGAGTCATTGCCTGTGGCGGGGATCGTTTTCTTTTCTTTCTCACCACAATCGCTGGAAGACAAAAAAGGCAAGATCAGTAGAAGCAATAAGTATTTCATTTGACGTTTATTTTAAAGGTTCACCTACAGGAAGTTCTGTTTTCGAAAAATCCTTGCAATTGTCATCCGCCGTGACGTAGCAATTGTCCCTGTACAAGCCGCTTATTTCAGTTTCCCTTCTTATTCAGGCTGGAATCAATCCAGGGATAGTGACAACGTTCCTGCTATTATAACCCAAACCCACAACTATGCCAATGAGCAATTTGACGCCTTTTTTCATAATAAAAAGTTTGCATAGAGGACAGCGTATATTTGCAACCCATAGTACGATTGGTGGCAGGACAAAGCCTAAACTTTCGTTGCATTGGGTAAAAATATAGTTTTGGAAAAAAGTAATTTTGTTGACCAGATCCGAATTTTCTGCCGTAGCGGGCATGGTGGTGCCGGAAGTAAACATTTCAGGCGGGATAAGTTTACAGCTATGGGTGGTCCCGATGGAGGCGATGGCGGCCGTGGAGCCCATATCATTTTAAAGGGTAATAGTAACCTGTGGACGCTTTTACACCTTCGTTATTTCAAGAACGTACTCGCAGAAGACGGTGAAAGCGGCAGCAGCAATAATAGCAGTGGCCGGTCTGGAAAGGATGTAATCATTGAGGTACCCTTGGGCACCATTGCCCGGGATGCTGAAACCGGTACACAGGAAGTGGAGATATTGGAAGATGGACAGGAGGTGATCTGGATACCCGGAGGGCGAGGTGGTCTAGGCAATTCGCATTTTGCTACTCCTGTTAACCAGGCACCCGAATATGCGCAGCCCGGTGAAGTAGGCACGGAAGCCTGGAAAGTGCTGGAATTAAAAGTATTGGCTGATGTTGGCCTAGTTGGTTTTCCCAATGCCGGCAAATCAACCCTTCTTTCTGTCATTACGGCTGCTAAACCAAAAATTGCTGACTACGCATTTACTACCCTTACCCCCAACCTGGGTATGGTAGAGTACCGTGATGGAAAAAGTTTTTGTATTGCTGACCTGCCGGGTATCATCGAGGGAGCGGCAGAAGGTAAAGGGTTAGGTCATCGTTTTCTTCGGCATATTGAACGTAATTCTATTTTGCTTTTTTTAATTCCTGCCGACAGCGATAATCATAAAAAAGAATTTGACATACTGGTCAATGAGTTGGAGCAGTACAATCCTGAATTACTGCATAAACAATTTGTCATCGCCATCAGCAAAAGCGATATGCTTGATGACGAACTAAAAGCTGCTATCAAAAAAGAATTGCCCGAACAAATCCCTCATTTGTTTATCTCTTCTATCACCAATAAAGGGCTTACTGCTTTGAAAGATCTATTGTGGAAAGAATTGAATGAACCTGCCAGTTGATCAGCAGTAAAATTAGACTTCGACAGACTTATATTTTCTAGACTAATTATAAAGAGATAGTTCATACAGCCTGCTCGTGGTTAAAGAAGTATGAATTTTAGACTGGATCGACATCAATATTTTGTTAGGCAACTTATCACTGCCGGATGATGATGACCGGTCTTCCAAAAGTTTCATCTCCTATCCTTGTCTCCAGGACATAATAGCCCGGCGGAACTTTAGTGACGGTAAATAGTTTTGTTTGTGTTCCCGTAAGGTTATCAGTGGCCGATTCATACACTGTTTGACCTGTTGTATTTATCAACCTAAACTGAACCTCGTTGGGTGTATTTAATTTCATTTTTACAGTGAATATTCCATCGTTAGGATTGGGGTAGATCTTAAAGTCATCCAATCCATTCGGAAGACCGGTAACTACCCTGGTATTCTGACACAGTGTATTGGTACCAATTAAATTATATACCGATGAGGTCCCGTTGCAATTTGCTTCGTAGATCCGTATACAGTAATTGGAATTGGGGTTCAGGTTTGTAATAATGACGCTGGTTCCGCTGGCATTAAATACTACTTGCTCCCCGGATCCAGCATAAAAGGGATTGGCTACCGGATCCGTTCCATTCACAGGGTTTACAAAGCTGTTGATGGTATTGATTTTGACCAGTCTTCGAGTACCATTACCCGGTATGATGTTCAACGATATTTCTGTAGTGCCAAGAATGGCAAAACTAAATCCTGCCTGCAGTGTAGGTGCACCGGCGGTACAACCGGCACCAAAGTTAAAAGTCGCGGCGTTACTGGTCGCAGTAACACTGCTACAGGTACTGGATACTATGGCTCGATACTGATAACCGTTGTTACCCACTACAGTACCACTTAAGATTAAGGTGGTTGTTGTCCAGCCTGCGTAAGTTGGACCGGCTCCTGCCGCTATTATACTCGTCCAGGTAGTGCCTCCATTGGTACTAACCTGCCATTGATAAACATTAGCCGATCCTGCCGCAGCGACAGTAAAACTGGTACCAGCAGGCGGTGCAGCTGCTGATTGATTGGAGGGTTGAGTTGTTATAACCGGTACAATACAACCCGATGTTGACACGGTTAATGTTGCCGCATTACTCGTTGCCGTTGCGCTTGTACAGGTACTGGTGATGATAGTACGATACTGGTAGCCATTATTACCCGTTACAGTTCCGCTTAACGATAAGGTGGGTGTTGTCCATCCCGAATACGTTGGACTCGAGCCAGCCGCCGTTATAGTGGTCCAGGTTCCACCGCCGTTAGTGCTTACCTGCCATTGATACACATTATTAGAACCTGAAGCAGCGATAGTGAAACTGACTCCGGCAGGAGGAACTATTGTACGATCAAGTGGTTGAGTTGTAACAGCAGGTGCATTGCAGGTACTGGTAAAGGTTAGCGTTGCCGGGTTACTGGTTGCTGTCGCGGTTGTACAGGTACTGGATACAACAGCACGATACTGGTACCCATTATTACTTACATCAGTAGCGCTTAGGGATAAGAATTGTGTTGTCCAGCCAGCATAAGTTGGATTGGCACCCGCAGTTGTGATATGGGTCCAGGTAACGCCTCCGTTTATGCTAACCTGCCATTGATACATATTATTGGACCCTGTAGCAGTAATACCAAAACTGGCTCCACCAGGTGCAGTAATAAGTTGGTTAGCGGGATGAGCAGTAATTGCTGGCGCCACGCAGGTGGCTGTAACCGTTAGGATGGCTGCATTGCTAGTTGCTGTCGAAGTGGTGCAGGTGCTGGATATCATCGAACGATACTGGAAACCATTGTTGGTGGTCACCGTGCCACTTAAGGTTATTGTTGCAGTTGCCCAGCCTGAATAAGTTGGGTTAGCACCCGCAGCTGTTATGTTAGCCCAGGTATTTCCACCGTCAGTGCTTACCTGCCATTGATAACTTGTAATAGACCCGGTTGCAACAACTGTGAATGTAGCTCCACCCGGAGCAACTACCGATTGATTAGACGGATGCGTTGTTATAGCTGGCGCCACACAGCCCGTGGTAACAGTTAATATCGCTGCATTACTGGTTGCTGTCGAACTGGTGCAGGTACTGGATACTACACTACGGTACCGATAACCATTATTACCAGTTACAGTGCTGGTCAAAGTTAGTGTGGCTGTTGTCCATCCCGCATACCCTGGGCTTGAGCCCGCCGATGTTATATTAGCCCAGGAACTACCCCCATCGGTGCTAACCTGCCATTGATAAGTATTACTTGACCCTGATGCAGCTACGGTGAAGCTGGTTCCTGCCGGAGAGTTGACGGACTGGTTTGCCGGATGTGTTGTAATGGTTGGTGAAACACAGGTAGTTGTTACAGTTAAAATCCCGGCATTGCTGGTCGCCGTGGTAGTGGTGCAGGTACTGGATACAATGGCACGATAACGATAACCATTGTTGGTGACCACCGTACCGGTTAAGGTCAGTGATGTTGTGGTCCAGTCCGAATATGTCGGACCTGTTCCTGCAGCTATTATATTGGTCCAGGTACTTCCACCATCTGTACTAACCTGCCATTGATAAACGTTACTTGACCCGGATGCGGCTACGGTGAAGCTGGTTCCTGCCGGAGCGTTGACAGACTGGTTAACAGGGTGTATCGTCACAGATGGTGCAACACACGATGATGTGACAGTTAGGATAGCTGCATTGCTTGTTGCGGTTGCCGTGGTGCAAGTACTGGATACCACAGCACGATACCGAAAACCATTATTGGAAATTACCGTACTGGTCAAAGTAAGTGCCGATGTTGTCCAGCCAGAATAAGTAGGACCCGTTCCAGCAGCTGTTATATTGGCCCATGTATTTCCACCATCCGTACTTACCTGCCATTGATAAACATTATTCGAACCGGAAGCACCTATTGTAAAACCAGTATTGCCGCCCACTATAACAGATTGATTGGACGGATGCGTTGTTATTGCAGGTGCTACACAGGGAGCAGTAACAGTTAGAGTAGCAGGATTACTGGTTGCCGTAGCCGTTGTACAGGTACTCGATACGACGGCCCGATACTGATAACCATTATTGCCGATAACCGTAACACTAACTACTAATGTCGTAGTTGTCCAGCCTGAATAGGTTGGATTGGCTCCGGGAGCCGTTATGTTAACCCAGGTGTTTCCGCCGTCTGTGCTCACCTGCCATTGATACATATTATTTGAACCACTTGCAGCTACACTAAAGCTGGTTCCGCTGGGAACGACTACCGATTGATTAATGGGATGGGTTGTAACAGCTGGAGCAACACAGGGAGCCGTGACCGTTAAAGTGGCAGCATTGCTGGTCGCTGTTGCGGTAGTGCAGGTACTTGATACGACAGCCCGATATTGATACCCATTATTACTTATAACAGTTCCGCTCAATGATAAGGTGGAAGTTGTCCAACCTGAATAAAGGGGACTAGTGCCGGCGGAGATAATATTTGTCCAGGTGCCGCCCCCGTTTGTACTCACCTGCCATTGGTAAGTATTATTAGAACCTGTCGCGGTTATACTAAAGCTGGTACCGTTGGGAGCAGTTACAGTTTGGTTAGAGGGATGGGCTGTAATGACTGGAGCAATACAACAGGAAGCGGTATTGACAGTAACGGTGCCCGAGTTGATACTGGTAACACAGCTATTCATTGCCCTGACGCGGTAATAATAAGTAGTATTACAAGTAAGACCTGTTGCACTGAATGCTGTAGCGTTACCTACATTAAGGTTTTGGTAGCCAGGAACAAAACTGCTAAAGGCAGCATTGGTGGCAACATCTAAACGATAGGAAGTGGCACCATTGACTGGATTCCAATTAGCCTGGAAAGAAGTCGTCGTAACATTGGAAGCAGCAAGAGCGGCGGGAGCTGGCAGATTAAACCCATTAATGGTAAGAGTGGTAAATGCTACATTATTGTTTTCATTAGTTTCGGGTACCACCTGTAAACCATCGGCCCAAAAAATCAAAAAATAATCGCCTGAGCAGGTATTGGGGACTTGCACAGTACTGCCAAAGAAGGGTGTTATAAAACCAGCCGGTACGGAGGGAAATTGAATTGATCCCAGGAAAATGTCATTAGAAACGTTCAGTACGGCATCAACAGAAAGCCAGAGTGTAACCGAATTTGCACCGGCCGTAGCGTTCCCGGAATTAGTTTCAGAACATATAGCCGTCACTGAACCACCCGCCGCAACCGTGCTGGGAAAAACCGTTTGAAGATTAGCAGTTATACTAAGGTCTGGCTGAGCCGCAACCGCTTTCGCAAATACACAAAATAAAATCAAACCGGTAATCCGCTTCATTTTTTTTCAATTAGTGTTATTCACTCCTGCTCAGGAGGAATATTGTCAATAAGTTCTGCCTACGGTGTCACATGCCGCTTTCAACAATGAGTTCCCATCGACAGCATCCTGCCATTTCTCCCACATCATGACTCCATTGGCAATATCTTTTGCAAGTTTTGCTTTTCTTTTCACCGTAAACTGGCCGTTGTAATAAATAGTATAGTTTGTAAATCCTCCAGCCGTTACAGTTGCAGAATCGTTTTGAGGATTACCCCCTTGTGCAAGAATACTTTTATACGTCAGTACAGTACCTGTTTGTGTGATACCCGATGGCCTTCCGTAGGCCGGTAACCCTAATACACATTTTGATGCCGGCATATTACGTGTCGTCAGCCAGTAATTCAAACAGGTTTGGGCCAGTGTATAGTCACTATGTTGCCGATATGGAACGGTGGTATTAAAATCATCATAGGCCATTATATTGAAGAAATCAACATAAGGAAAAATCTCATTCCTGATAGCATCCCTGAAACCTCCTGCATATTTTCCCGCGGTGATGGCAGATGTCAAATAATAACGGGCATCGCGATGCAGTGAATCAGACAATTCTTTCATCAATAGTGTAAAGGTAACATCGGTACCGTCACTGGTGGTGGGGAACTCCCAGTCCATGTCCACCCCGTCGAAATTATATTGGCGTACTTTATTCATTACATCCCTGATAAAATTATTTCTACCGGTTGCAGTGGCTGCCATATTTCTAAAATTTGTTTTACCATCACCGCTACCATCATTAATGCCTACAAATATTTTTGTATTATTAGCTCTTGCTTTAGCAATAACGGCCGCTAAAGTAGTAGGATTGATTACATTCAATGACCCCGATGTGTTTACCTCAAAAAAAGCATATACGACTACATTCGTCATTCTGAATTTTACATCGGGTACATCAGCCGGATTACGGTAAGATGGGAAGTATCCAACAACATAATAACCAAATCCGGGAGGGGACTGAATGACAATATATGAAAAAGATGATACCAAACTGCTGCATCCTGGTGCCGGCCCCCCTGTATTTTTTGGTTGCACATACCAGTAATAGGTAGCATTAGGTGTTCCGGGGATCGTATACGTATAAGTTGTTCCTGTAATATTACTGGCAATAATCGAAGTAGGGGTGCTGGAGGTGCCAAGGTACACATCATACCCGGTTGCAGCTGTCACCGCATTCCAGGAAAGTGTGACGGAAGTAGTGGTAACAAATGAACCGGCAACCGGCGCAATAGTAGCGGTGCAGCCCGGCACAGCAGGGGGTGGCGGTGGCGGAGGCGGGTTGCTGGTTCCTCCTTTTTTACTACATGCACTTACGGCTATAGCACAAAAAACTAAGATAATAATACGGTTGGACAAGTTCATAAGCGGTAGTTTGGCCGTGTAATTTACAATAATCCACTTAGGTGTTGCTATTTGGTTGCCCCTGTTTTTTATAGTAGGTTTGTCGTCCTAAATTTCCACATATGAAGAAGTTTTTTTTAACGATTATTCTTTCCGCCAGTCTTTTCCTTAAATCATTTGCCGACGAAGGCATGTGGCTGCCGCTACTGCTCGGACAGCAAGTGTACAATGACATGGTGAAAAAGGGTTTGAAGCTTACCAAAGAACAGTTGTACAGTATTAATAAGGCTTCGCTGAAAGATGCTATAATTATTTTTGGCGGTGGTTGCACCGGTGAAATGGTAAGCGCTGAAGGCCTGCTATTTACTAACCACCACTGCGGCTATGATGCCATTGCATCGGCCAGCAATATGGACCATAATTACCTGCAGGATGGGTTTTATGCAAAAAATAAGGCAGAAGAAATTCCTACCAGTCTTTCTGTCCAGTTTCTCCTGCGTATTGACGATGTTACGAAAGAAGTAATGGATTCGTTAAAGGGATTGAGTGGGACAGAAAGACTGCAACGCCAGGGTCTTGTATTGGCCGCTATTAATAAAAGAATGAGTGATGCGACAAAGAATATTGAGGTACGCGTAAATTCCTTGTTTAAAGGAAACCAGTTTCTGGCATTTGTTTACCAGCGTTATACTGATGTCCGCCTGGTCGGCACCCCTCCCGAAAGTGTTGGAAAATTTGGTGGTGATACCGACAATTGGGAATGGCCAAGACACACTGGTGACTTTTCTGTTTTCAGGGTATACTCCGGTGCCGATGGTTTGCCGGCCAAATATGCTGAAGCAAATGTACCGATGAAACCAAAATGGTACTTACCAGTTTCTTTAAAACCATTAAAAGACGGAGACTTTGCTATGATCTGGGGTTACCCCGGCAGCACGAACCGTTATGAAAGTTCATATGGTATTCAACTGGCAATAGATATCAACAATCCCACCCTGGTGAAATTGAGGGATGTAAGATTAAAATATATGTTTGAGGAAATGAAGAAAAACCCTGCCACCAAATTACAACTGGCTTCTTCTTATGCCAGTATTGCCAACTATTGGAAGTTTTATGATGGTGAAACCAAGCAACTTTTGAAATATGATATAACGGGACAAAAGAAACAATTTGAACAAAAATTCACAACCTGGGCAAATGGCAAGCCTGAATACTCAGCTATCTTAGCTGATTGGTCCAAAGCCTACGAGGCATGGAGACCTTATGCCAAACACCGTCAATATATCAATGAAGGGATTGCCGGTTCTCCCCTTATTTCATTTGCAGGTTCCTTGCTGCAACTGGAAACGGCATTAGTGAAACAAGGTGTAACGCCGGGCGAGCTAAAAAAAGCGGTAGAAGCTGCCGATAACCAGCGGAAAGCTTTTCTAGAAGGGGAAAATAAAACCTCTGACCAGAACATTGTAGCGGCTGTTACAAAAATGTTTTATGAAGATGTAGCTAAAGAACAACACCCTGTAACTTTTTACGGTTCTTTAAAAAACACATACGGTCCGCTAAATGAGGAAGCCACTTATAAAAAATATGCTGCCGATGTATTCAGTAAGACAATGATTTTTGATGATACCAAATGGAAAGCATTTATAACCAATCCCAATGCCAACACCTTACAAAACGATCCGGCATTTGCACATGCCAGTGCTTTCTTTACCAATTACACCAGCAAGTATGGACCTTATTTCCAGCAGTTCAATGCTAAGAATGCAGAGCTGGGAAGATTGTATTTAAAGGGGATTATGGAAATGGATCCCGTTAAAGCAAAAATGATGTATCCAGATGCCACATTTACGATGAGAGTAAGCTATGGCAGTGTAAAATCATATCGTCCCAGGGATGCGGTATTTTATGATTATGTAACCACGTCGAAAGGCTTGCTGGAAAAATACAAAGCTGGTGATTATGAATTTGATCTGCCCGCCAAACAGGTCGACTTATTGAAGAAAAAAGATTTTGGGCAGTATATGGATCCAACAAGAAAGGATTTGGTAATCGGTTTCATTACCACCAATGATATAACCGGTGGTAATTCAGGTTCACCAGTTATCAATAGCAAGGGAGAACTGATCGGTCTCGCATTTGACGGCAACTATGAAGCCCTGAGTCATAAACTGGCCTTTGATAAAGACCTGAACCGTACCATTTGCGTGGATATCCGTTATGTACTCTGGTGTATTGATAAATTGGGTGGTGGTGCTAATATCATTAAGGAATTGAAGTTGATGAAATAAAAATTCTGTGTTATACGGGAAGCCATCCCGACAACCTTGTCGGGATGGCTTTCTTATGTTAAACAAGTAATTAATTATGTAACATTGCAAAGTGTTTTTTCTTGAACAAACGAATTACCATAACGTTTCTTTTTGCTTTTCTTTTCTCGGTTGCTTTTTCGCAGCAACGGTTCAGCATTGCCACCGATCTGAGTATTCAAAGAAGTTTCAAAAAGGAGCAGCAGTACTGGGCCATTGGTCAAACCATTCAGACCCTATTTCACCTGACTTCAACTGAGGGGATCTATGTTTGGTTCGCTTATTATTCGAATGGAAGGTTCAATAACCAAATTGAGGCAACGGCCAAATCTTCGCTTACTACTCCGCAACAGATCATTTATATAGACAGTGCACGGATACGGCTCCGGCAATTTTCTGCAGGCTGGAAAAAATATGTAAAAGGAAAACCAGATGCCGAAGAGGGCTGGAATCTTTATTGCTATGCAGGGTTTGGCTTAGTGTGGGGAACAATTCAGAATGCGCACAATATGAATATTGATACGTCTGCTTATCATGTGCCAGTGCAAGCGGGGAAAGCCAACTTAAAAAGATTGACCCTCGATCTTGGATTAGGCTGGGAAGTTCCGCTAGGTGCTGATTTTTATTTTTACACCGACGGCAGAGTGTGGATACCCACTACGGATTATCCAAACAGGTTTCTTTTTGTGAACAATAATGCCCCGCTGGTGGGAATGCTTAGCACGGGTATCCGCGTCGTTTTTTGAGAACTGATTTTCTGCTAAAGTTTTAATGATATATCACAGGCATGAACAATACACTTACTATCCGGCAGGTTGAATTATATAAACTTTCTATACCTCTGAAGGAACCATTCATCACCTCTCTTGGCAGCGATGACAATGCAGAAAATGTGCTGGTGAAAATAATTACCGAAGAGGGTTTTATTGGTTTTGGAGAATGCAGCCCCTACATGCCTATTAACGGGGAAAGCCAGGACACCTGTTTTATCGTTGGGCAATATTTCGCTGGCGGCCTGAAAGGAAAGGATCCCTTACAGATCAGTCATTGTATTGAACTGATGGACAAGATCATTTATGGAAATAGCAGTATCAAAAGTGCATTTGATATCGCATTATATGATATTGCCTCGCAACATGCCCAATTGCCGTTATATAAATTCATAGGTGGGTCGAATAATAAAACTATTATCACAGATTATACGGTCAGTATCGGCGAGCCACAAAAGATGGCTGCTGATGCTTTAAAAATAAAAAACGAGGGATACCCGGCTATAAAAATAAAGTTGGGTATCCATGGAAAAACAGATGTAGAAAGAATAAGAGCTATCCGGGAAGCCGTGGGTAATGAAATCCCGTTACGTATTGATGCCAATCAGGGCTGGAACGTAGAAGAAGCCATTGCAACACTACAGGCTTTGTCCGTGTATGATATCCAGCATTGCGAAGAGCCGATTGCCCGATGGAATTTTATGCAATTACCAAAAATAAAAAAAGAGAGCCCGATACCCATCATGGCAGATGAATGCTGCGGTGACGAACACGATGCAGAAAGACTGATACAGATCGGTGCCTGTGATTATTTTAATATCAAGCTTGGAAAATCGGGCGGGATTTTAAAAGCATTAAAAATAGTAAAGCTCGCGGAAGCAGCGGGTATTCATTTACAGATCGGTGCGATGATCGAATCAAGACTGGCCATGACAGCTTTTGCTCATTTTTCTGTTTGCAGCCCGATCATTGAATACTATGATTTTGATACAGCCCTGATGTTTAAAGAAGATCCGGTAACGGGAGGTATTGACTATTTACCCCGGGGAGTCATTAAGTTGCCCGAGGTGGCAGGATTGGGAGCAACGATTGAGGAGAGCTGGTTACAAAAAATGGAGAAAGTGATTGTCTAACCATACATTCTGAGCGCATGACTTCTAGCAACGGAATGAGTATATTGCTGTAGGCCAGGAGTTATACGTCACCCGATAAAAACTTTAATCCTTTTACTTTTCATACGAAAAACAACGAAACATCTTTATGTACCCTTATCACAATAAAATAAAACAACGTATAAAAAACAACGAACTAATTCGATATGAATATGTTACTCACTACAAATCAATTAGTCCATGTCTTCTTCTATACTTTTCAACTGAACCCTATATCAAACCGATTAGAAAACATAGATTTGAAGAATACGAACTACTACTAAAAGAAATTTATAAAAATTAAAATTGCTATCTTACTTACATTATCAAACTAAAAGAAAAATGATTTATCGACTTATCATTTTCTTAGCACTAAATTTTGGTGCACTTGCCATCGGAGGGCTTTTTACAAGCAAAGGAGTTCCTTCTGACTGGTATACTGGCCTAGCCAAAGCTCCCTGGACTCCTCCTGGCTGGGTTTTTGGAGCAGCCTGGACCACCATAATGATTTGCTTTTCTGTTTATATGGCGTTGATATGGCAAAACACTACGAATAAAAAATTACTCATTGGACTATTCTCCCTCCAATGGATTTTGAATGTAAGCTGGAACCCTATTTTTTTCTATTATCACAATGCTTTAGCAGGACTTGTTATAATAAGTGGACTTACTGTACTTATAGGATTTATTCTTTTCTATTATTGGCCTATCATGAAATTAAAATCTGCTTTATTACTCCCCTATTTCATTTGGCTACTAATTGCCACCTCTCTAAATGGATATATTTTATTCAAAAATTAGAATTCATTATTGTTAATTCCAAAGTTATAATCTCTCCTTTTCGAGCACTTTACATTAGCCTTTTTCGTTTCTAATCTGGGGAAGGGATAAATAAATTCAACAGAGGGAACAATTCCCAAGGCTTTTATGAGGTTACGCGTAACTGTAGGTTTCTACTTTTTTTCCCCGCTATGGCGGTACAGGCTTAGCAAAAAAAGGTAACAAAAAAGCCAAGCCGGTTCACTGCCGGCAGGCAGGATGTGGAGACTTCGCTATCATGAATCTTCTTGAAACGAACCGGCACAGGCAAATCCCGATATTGCAAGAGCATTATGGTAAGAGGTTGCTTCGTGATAATGCAGGCTCAGAAAGGCGCTGGCTTTCTCGGCGGGAAGAATTCATGTAATGTGTTTAGTAAAAGACGCCGAAAAAGAGGCGCTGAAAGGTATCTTTATATCATACTGCGTAAGCTGTTCGTTTGACTTGTAAGTGCCACTGACCAACACGACCCTCTACCAACTACTAGAAACTGATTTGGTATGAATAACCCAGAACCCTCCATTGCATGACAGGGAAGCGTTAATCTGGGTAATCTGGCCTGTATTTTTCGTGTTTCAATATTCTATCCCGCTGCACAGGTAGGCATTTCGCAATTCCTTTCTCAAGAGCCATTATTGCATTCTACAAACCTATTCTGCTAGGTTTCCCTGGGTATGTTTTGTAGACTGCAAGATGGGGTTGGCGTTACACTGGTGTGGCAAACAAGTCGTTATCGTTTCCATTCTTATTCAGCTAAATATCCTGCTGATAAATAAAGCCGAGGAATAAAGCATGTTCTCAATTCACTAACTATACCCAGCCATGGTTTTCAAGCTGGCGGATTATGTAATATCGCCATATCGCCAGTCCACAACGGTATAGCAATCCTATCGGATCATTTGACTACTCCAAGGGCAAATTATTCCCCATTCGTTGACTATTGTAGCAATTACCTCCACTTTATGGAATAAAAATACTTGGCTTTGTTTTTGATTTTTACAAATGAAACAACCGTGGTAGGTAGATAATTCCTTTCCGAAATTCTGTTTTCCATTGCCAAACGTTTGACTTTCGCAGTGTGCTATTTTTAAAAAATAAGCCATGATGAGCTATTCAAATTTCGAAAGTATTTATGAAAAGTATTGCCCAATGTTATATGGTATCTCATTGGAAATTTGTCAATCAAAAAAGACAGCAGAAGAACTACTCATAATTACATTTAGAAAAATACAACAGGAGGACATAGGCCAAAAAAAATACCCAGCTTATTGTATAACACTTATGCGTTTACTACTAAAGACAGCCAAACAACTTTATCCAGAAACATTTAACGACCGTTTCATCTTAAAGCAATTCGAAAACACACCACTAATAAATCGTTTAATCTGTGATGAGATAAGTCTACAGGATTATTGTAAAGAAAACAATCTAACACAACAAGAAGGCTTACAAATTATCCGCAAAGAATTCACCACCATAAGCACGGCTGAAAAAGAGAATAAAGTGGCTACTGACTTTTCAATCTCAACGGAAAGTACGTTAGTTTAAAATACTTTTTTTAAAATCACAACGACACAGGACGCCCTACCGAAAAGAATCTGCAAATGGGTGCCCTTTTTTTATAGGTCTTAGCAGGGAAGAAATAAACAAACTGCTAAAGTAGACTTTTGAAAGGTAAACTAAGGCGTATTCATTATCCCTGGATTACCATTATCGCACCAAAAGGGTGTGGCGCCATGCTGCCGAACGGAATAACAATAAGCGATTGTAATACTATCAAGTTAAATCGGGTTTGAACGAATTGTACTGGTATCAAAAAGGAATTGTGCTGCATCAAAACGAAGGAATACATACTTTAGCAGGCAGGTGTGAAGCGCCATTTAACATAAAACTTCAAAAACACAGCAAATTGAAGCTAGTTCTTTATTCTGTACTAAGATAACATTCCTATGCGGAAGGTTCGAATTCATAAATATCTCGACAATATGAACTTATTTTTATACACAAAAAAGAAGGCCAGCAACATTAGAAACAACGTATCGAAATAAAAACAGGAACTGTGGTATAAGTTCCGCGGAGTGGTTAACATGGATTGGAAAAAGGCAAAAAACTATCCAACTGGAATTGAAAAATATTTTTTCTAAGCTAAAAAAAACTGAGGAAGAATATGTGATACCTGTCCATTAGCAGTACTATACTAAGATGTTTTACAAAAGAATAAATATCATAATAAATTAATGAAAATTTTATTGACAGGAGCTACCGGATATATTTCTCAACGATTATTGCCTGTTTTACTGGAACATGGTCATGAAATAGTCTGTTGTGTACGAGATGAAAAAAGATTTAAAAACAAATATGTATCAGCGAATGTAAAAGTGATAGCTGTTGATTTTCTTGATAAAAATAGTTTGCGAAATATTCCTGATGACATAGATGTAGCTTATTACCTTATTCATTCCATGTCGACACAATCAGGTGACTTTGAAAACATGGAACAGATATGTGCCGAGAATTTCAAGGAAAGATTAGAGGAGACAAATGCGAGGCAGATAATTTATCTAAGTGGAATCGTTAATGAAAATGATTTATCAAAACATCTGATTTCGCGAAAAAATGTAGAGTCGATACTAGCACAATCCCGCATTGCCTTAACTACATTAAGAGCGGGTATCATAGTAGGTTCCGGAAGTGCTTCCTTTGAAATTATTCGAGATTTGGTGGAGAAACTTCCAGTAATGATCGCTCCCAAATGGTTGAAAACAAAATGCCAGCCCATTGCAGTACGCAACGTGATTGAATTTTTAATAGGGGTAATCGATAAACAAGAAGCATATAATAAAACTTACGATGTCGGTGGACCGGATATTCTTAGCTATAAGGAAATGCTTTTGAATTTCGCAAAGGTCAGAGGTTTAAGAAGATATATAATGGTAGTTCCAGTGATGACTCCCAAGATTTCATCATATTGGTTATACTTTGTCACATCAACTTCTTATTCTTTAGCAAAAAATCTGGTGGACAGCATGAAAATTGAGGTGATTTGCAAACCGAACCGACTGGCTTCCCTTTTAAATATTTCATTGATTGATTACAATACTTCTATTCAGCTTGCCTTCGACAAGATCGAACAGAACCAGGTATTATCAAGCTGGAAAGATGCTCAAACGAGCAATATTTTAAGGAAAGGAATTTCGTACTATATGGAAGTGCCGGTTTATGGATGCTTTAAAGACATACGCATGCGGAAAACAACTAATTCGGAGGTGACTTTTGATAAAATTTGGATGATTGGAGGCAAAACAGGATGGTATTACGGCAATTGGCTTTGGAAATTCAGAGGTTTTATTGATCAGTTAGTGGGAGGTGTTGGGATGAGAAGAGGAAGGAGAAGCGATACTGACATCTTAGTCGGAGATACCCTGGATTTTTGGAGGGTTCTTATTGCCGGTAAAGAAGAGAAAAGACTCCTTTTGTTTGCCGAAATGAAACTACCCGGCGAAGCCTGGCTCGAATTTAAAATTGATAATAATAACATTCTCACCCAGACCGCTACGTTTCGACCATTGGGTTTATTAGGTAGAATTTATTGGTATATGGTTCTTCCACTGCATGGTATTATTTTTAGAGGCATGATAAACAAGCTCATTAAAGTTGAAAAGAAATTGTAGTAAAAAAAATTACCAGGTAGTGCGAAAAACAGGGTTGAAGAAAGACAATACTACTTTTGAGGTAGATCAATATTTAGTTTCTAAATAAACTGTGTTGCTGGAAATCCCGCTTTCGGCAATTCTCAAACCTTTATAGGTGATTCCTGAGAGTCATCATAACTTTAATCTGACCGGAACAGACGAACATAAATTGAGCTAACGTTAATAACTATAAACAATAAAATGACAACAAAAACCGAATCGGGCTAAACAAGGCAAAAAGCAAATCAATTGCTGACAGCTTAAACAAATGATCAGCTGTATTCATCTTTCTTACAAAAGTAAAATGACGGCAACCCTTGATGGAAATACCTTCGTTGAGGAAGTAGTACGAATCGTTAACAAAAGCTCTGCGATTACAGGTCTCCTTGCCTTCCCGTTTTGTGCAAAACAAAAGTTTAATTTTCCGCATGAAGTTTAGTACTGCATCTCCCTGGCATCGCAAACCACAGGCCGTTAACGGTCATTGTAGGAGAACGCTAGAACGAATAATCTTACCATCAAACTAAAACAGTTGCATGAGAAAAATAATAGTGATTGCAGGTGCGACAGGAAATTTAGGCGGCAAAATAGTTAATGCCCTATTAGCTAAAGGAGCTGAAGTAAGAGCCATTGCGCGTTTAACAACGGACTTAAAAAAAATCAGGTCCTTGGAACAAAAGGGCGTTACAGTTTTCCAGGTTGACACGAGCAACCAATCGGAGATTGCAAAGCATTGTAGAGGAGCATATTGTTTCGTGTCTGCTTTATCTGGTTTAAGGGAAACTATAGTAGATGTTCAGCGTGTTTTTTTAGACGCTGCCATTGCCGCAAAAGTTCCCAGATTTATCCCAAGCGACTATTCAAGCGATTTTACAAACTTACAAGAAGGTCAAAATCGAAATTTGGATTTCAGAAGAGAATTCCACAGATATCTTGCAACAACTTCTATCAAAGCAACAACTATCTTTAATGGTGCTTTCATGGATTTATTAGTGACGGATATGCCATTGATTATGTCTAAAAAAAAACGCATACTGTGTTGGGGCAATCCTAATCAAATCATAGAATTTACGACCACTTATAACGTGGCAGCGTTCACTGCAGCAGCAGCCATTGAAGACAACACCCCTAGATTTTTAAGAATTGCCGGAGATAGACTTTCTTGTAACGATTTTGTGAAATTGCTTAGTGAACTCAGGAATGAAAAATATAAATTATTCAGACCTGGAGGAATCGGTCTTCTTAATTTCGTCATCAGATTAACAAGATTTATTTCACCGTCAAATAACCAACTTTATCCTGCCTGGCAAGGAATGCAATATATGAGAGATATGATGGAAGGCAGAATTATTTTCCAACAATATGATAACGACCGGTATGCCATCAAGTGGACAACTGTAAAGGAATTTTTGGAGGTGGATAAGGACTCAAAATCAAGTAACTGAAAAGATCGAAGGTAGCAGTGAGTTCGCGTTTATTGTTCTTTACCTGGATATCAATTTAGTAAAAGAACTCACCACCCCATCAGCCGACAATTTCCGTATACAATGATTTGCCTGATCAGCGATAAATAAATTGCCGTTACTATCATAGGCCAGACCTTTTGGAAAATTAAACAAAGCTGCAAGGGCTTTACCATCTTTATGCCCTTCTTGCGCCCGGCCACCAATGTTTTGCTGGCAGGGTTGTATCAGGTTATTTCCCGCTAGCGTTCGGCCAGGTAAATATTGTCTTTGACGTCAATCACCATACTATGCCATTGCCTGTCCAGGTAAGTTGAATTATTGAACTTTACACCCACCACGTTGGGATTGTCTTTTGTAAACCGGTTCACCTGTCCATCCGGCGAAATCCTGGCAATCCCGTAAGCCAATAAAACGTAAAGATTGTCTTTGCTGTCAATGACAATCTTGGACGGGTTGTTCAACGGAGAGTCACCACTATTCTGTGCCGGTACAGGGCTAGTTAGAAAAAGTAAAATGGCGGCGAGGATCATCTTCATATCTATTTTTTTTAATTGATTCCCCAACCCGTCCATCAATATTAGTTTACTGACTTGGTTGCCGGTCTGGATGATGAAAGTAACCACATCTCGGCAAAATTTGACAGATATCCAGGCGATTAGTTGATGATTTAAGCCGGGTTCTGAGGAGCTACTGGATACATTTCACAACGATTATAGCCTGTTTTTCTGGAGCATCGTCATGAAATTGTATATTTCTACGAATTAAAAAGTGATAGCAGTTGATTTTTGGATAAAAAGGTTTGCTAATTATTCCTGATGACATAGCTGTAGCATTTTACTTATTCATTCCATGTCGACCCTTTAGTGGCATCCTTAACAGAGCATTAAATTCATTTAATTTTACAAAAAAGCAATAAATTTAACCTAAAAAAATATGCATCCCTTATCCAAGCTCCTCGCTTCCTCTTTTTTTTTGCTATTGATCTCCAGTTCGATCTCGGCCCAAGACCCAAGGGAAGCTGAAATAAAACGATTAGAAACTATTGAAAGGGAAGCTGTAATTAAAAGTGATTCAACTACCTTATTTGAAAAAATATGGTCGCCGAACATGGTTGTTCATACCCCGGCCAATATTGTAGGCACAGTAGAAGGCACAAAACAGCATCTTAGAACAGGGGGTCTTAACTACTTATCCTTTGATAGGAACATTGAGAAAGTGACATTCAATGATGACATTGCAGTCGTTATGGGCGGTGAAGTCATTAAACCGCAGGGCTCACAACCCAATGCAGGAAAAACTGTTACACGAAGATTTACACATGTTTGGAAGTATGCAAATAATAGTTGGAGCATAATTGCACGACAGGCGACTATCGTAAAAGTAGAGTAAAAGAACCACGGCGACCTTTACCTGGTCGACCGCCATAAGACTGTTATTAACTTCAGTTTTGCTGCAGTAAGGCATGACCAGCAACCCTCAGCTTCTTGAATTGTTCGGATTAGCATAAACTTTTTTGCTACCTACTACTTTTCAATGCTACGCTGTCCTTAATATTTTTTGCGCTGAGCAAGACCACTCTTACATTCACACCATGCAGGCACTCACCTTCGGCGGAAAAAAGATTATTGACTACAGCACCGTTACTGATCCCAAGTTATTGTATCCAACTGACGTTATTGTGAAAGTAACCATGGCGGGCATCTGCGGTTCCGACCTGCATGTTTATCACGGCCGGGAAACAGGCCTCGATCATGGAACAGTAATGGGTCATGAGTTTACAGGGATTATTGAAGAAGCTGGCGTGGAGGTAAAAAAATTTAAGAAAGGAGCCAGCGTGCTCAGTCCTTTCACTACATCCTGCGGAGAATGTTTTTATTGTGTTACCGGTCTTACCTGCCGTTGCGAAAAAGGAAATTTATTTGGTTGGGTGGAGAAGGGACATGGTCTCCACGGTGCACAGGCCGCTTATATCCGTGTACCGATGGCCGATAATACCCTACTTCCTTTAAGCGCAGACCTCAATGAAAAAAAAGGATTACTGGTTGGCGATGTTTTTTCCACTGGTTATTTCTGTGCCGACACTGCTGGGATAAAACCTTCCGGTGTCTATGCAGTGATTGGATGCGGGCCCGTGGGATTAATGACGATCATTGCCGCCCGCCATCTTGGAGCTGAAACACTATTCGCTATTGATACCATTCCTGAACGGTTAACCAAGGCACAAGAGTTTGGTGCCATCTCATTGAATGCATCACTTACCAATATCAGTGAAGAAATTTTCAGCAAGACACAGGGACGTGGTGCTGATGCTGTGATGGAAGTGGTCGGCAGCCCCGATACTTTGAAACTCGCGATCAACTTGCTTCGTCCCGGGGGAACTATTTCATCGGTTGGAGTGCATACGGCACAACATTTTTCATTTTCCCCCGGTGAAGCATATGATAAGAATCTTATTTATAAAAGCGGTCGTTGCCCCGCCCGCTTTTACGCCGAAAAATTAGTAAGAGACCAGGTACCCCAACGTTATGCTATAGAAAACATCATTACTCATGAATTCAGTTTACAAGACGGTGCCACGGCCTACGAAGTATTTGACAAAAAACTGGACAATTGTATCAAAGCAGTATTGCTAACCCAACATTCTAATTAATTTGCGGCCAATTTACCGCTGTCTTCTTTCAAACCTAACAGTCCAAACGTCGCCATTCACAACATGTTCCATTTCCAGGATATAATCGTTTTGATCCAATATCCGCCATTCACCTTTTAGCCAGTTGAGTTCATCCGGAGCAGCTATTTCGATCAACATGGTTCCGCTTTTTTCATCCATCATCCAGTTACCATTTACAACCCAACTATCAGTGTATACACTAAAAGTAAGGTCAGAACAGAAATAAAAAAGATAGCCGGTATATGCCGATCCCATTTCCTGGCCGTTTTTTGTCAATGAACCGATAGCATAGATACTGCAATAGTCTTCACCAGGTAAATTAGTGGCTTGCTCGATTGTAACGCTTTTGATAGTTGGTGGAATGGTGATATGCTTATTGAAAGCACTTAAACTAATTCCCAGCATGATAACTGGTAAAAATAATCTGGTTTTCATGATTCACGGTTTTAGGATTACAAGAATTATTGCTAAAACCATAAATACCAAAATGGTACCAACGCTTACCCTAAAAATGGGAACGGGAAAAATTACAACAGTATGTGTACTTAATTCAACATAAACTAATTGCAAATGATGGAGAGTGTGGTAATCACTGCTGCCATCAATTCATAAATCCTTTGATAAGATCTAACAGGTTACCCTTATCTTTCTGTTGCTGTTGTGCCCCGCCTGCCAGGTTTTTTATGATATCCATTAGACCTCCTCCTGTACTTCCTCCTCCTCCTGTGAATTGATTCAATAGGTCCTGTAATCCGCCCCCACCAGTTGATTGACCAGTATTCATGTTCCCTTTATTTCCGGTAATAGATCCTATTAATTTCTCCAATGAAAAGCCTGGCTCATTGGGGTCATTGGTTTTACCAATCAAGCTGGAAAGTACATCGGGAATAAGGTTACCGGACAATTTATTTGCCTGGTTATTATTCATGTTGAATTTATTCATCAGCTTACCCGCAAAATGCCCCATCATCATGGACACAATGGGGTTACTTAATAAGTTCTTTTTACCTCTACCTCCTTTAAATAATGAAAGTAAATTTTGAATTCCTCCTCCCGCTACCATATTTCGCATCCCCGATGCTACTGTGTTGGTGGCTTCTGCTACTACTTCATCATTCTGTTCATTGGGTACTTCTGTGTTTTCTATCACGGTCTCCTGGGCGTTTTGTCTTACGAGATCAAATAATTCTTTGAGCATAAATATTCTTTATAGTAAGATAAAGCTAATGAATATGCCCATCCCGGAACTAAATAGATGTAAAACCACAGACGGCACCTGCAAGCCGGGCATTCAATTTTTCTCCCCTATTAAAAAGTAAACAATAATTGGCTGATCAAAATGCAACCACAGGCAAATCAGGCGGAAGCCCAAAAAAGATCTGTGCAACGGTTTCGTAACGGCTTTCGTTGGCAAACCCATGCTGCCTGATGACTTGTGAATCTGTGAAATAATGGGACAGCTTGCTGCGAGTATAGATGCCTGTGCTGCCCGCAGCTGTATACATCATATCTACTGCTTTTGCACAGCTCTGGTTGGCATGAACACCAGCCAGCAATAATCCGCCTCTTTCTTCCAGCGACATTTTTTCTCCTGCCAGCGTTTTGTTCCAACTCTCTGTTATCTGATAATACAGGTATGCCCGACTGGACTGAACCATTGCTTCTGCCTCACCTAATTTTCTTTGCACAACCGCTCTCTCTCTTATCGGGAACATTGAGCCCAACGGTGTTTTCTTATCCGCTAATAATCTTAGTTCATTGATGGCATTACTTGCCACCGCCAGCGCCACCGGTGCAATCAAACAGGCCACACTGATTCCCATAGCCGGGAACTGGTAGAGCGGACCCTTGTGATATTTGCCCAGCTGAAACTCGGGACTAAGCACAAATGAACAATGTGTGGGAACAAACACGTCATTTGCAACCGTATCATTACTATCGGTGGCCTTCATTCCCAACACCTGCCAGGTATCACTTATCTCGCAGTCTTCCTGTTTCATCAGAACAGCTATGACTTCCGGTATTCCATTATTTATTTTCATTTCGCCCTTGTCCATCACAATGGCCGTAACAAAGATCCATTGCGCCTCATGCACATTACTGGTCAATGGGGTGCGGCCTTTAATTGTATAGCCGCCGTCTACCGGAGTCGCTTTCATCGGTGGGTGAAAAGCCCCGGAAATAAAAGTACCAGGACCGCTTTTGTAAACCTCTTCAATGCCTTTTTCCGGGAACCGGCGACACCACCAGGCAGAAGTATTGGCTACCATCAGGCACCAGCCTGCTGCCGTATTGTGCGAGGAGACTTCTTCCACTAGTTTTGCAACAATAAGCGGATCGGCTTCAGCACCACCCAGCGAAGCAGGAAGAAACAGGCTTGTAAAACCCGCTTCAGTCAGGGCATCGAAAACAGGTCTTGAAAGTCTCCTGTTATTTTCTTCCTCATTTATATACTGACTGATCATTGGCCCTATTTCGGCAGCCACCTGCAACAGGTCTTTTTTCCTTGTGTCGGCGGCATTTGTCGTCAAGGTTTCCATATAAAGTGGTTTATAAGTAAATAGAAGAGCGAATAATTATACTGAACAGGCTTTGAAAAAATAGCCGAAGAAATTTGCTTTTACTACAGCAAGGTATGAAATCAAACTATAGCATTATTGTCAGCAACCAGACAATGCCAGTAGAACCTTTTCATAAGCAGTTAAAAATCAAAGTAGACGCAGTGGGTCCTATTATTTGATCTTCTCTTTTGGCCTTATTTTTTTCACTACCAGCGTATTATCCTTCCATTTCCACAGATGGATGCAGGCATATGTCCGGTAAGGACTCCATTTTGCAGAAAGCCGGAGCATTTCTTCTTTAAGTTTCTTTTTGTCTGTATTATCTAATCGATACAGTTTGATCATCGAGTTTTGAATGCCGAGGTCATCCACCGCAAATACATCCTCCCGTCCCAGAGCGAACATCAGCAACATTTCTATCGTCCATCTTCCTACTCCTTTGATCCCGATCAGGTATTCGATCACTTCTTCATTACTCATCTTTCCCAACTTCCTTGGATCCATGCCGGATTCGATATCAAATTGTGCAACATTTTTTACGTAGCTCACTTTGGCATTGCTCAAACCGATCGATCGTAGTGTTTCAGATGGCGTATCCAATATCTGTTGCGGGGCGGGTTCTTTTCCTCCATATAGGTTTATAAACCGTTTATAGATCACATCCGCCACTTTGGTAGAAAGCTGCTGGCTCATTATGGAGGCACAGAGATAGGTGCAGATATTCTTTCGATTAACCAGCTTGTGTGGCTTGCCGTTTTCGATTAGTTTTTTCAGCTTCTTGTCTTTGCTGAGATGACTACGATACTCCATGAGAATAAATTGGATGATTAAGTGTCAGACACATTCTACATTCCGGGTTGCACCAGCTTCCATCCAGTTTTTTTCTTTTCTTCGTCCACTATCTTCTTTACATCTTCCAGCAATTTTTTTGCATCGTAAACAATTCCGTCTTTGATAGTGTATTTCACGCCTCCTTTTCTTACCACCTGGTTTTTCTCATTCATATAAACAGCACCGGTGCCATACAGGTATTGAAAATTCTGCAATGGGTTAGCATCAATGATAACAATATCGGCCAGCTTGCCTGCTTCAACTGTGCCTATTTCTTTATCCATGCCCAGGGCCTGTGCACCATTAAGAGTAGCAGCGCGAATCACTTCCAGTGGATGAAAGCCAGCTTCCCGCAACAATTCCAGTTCACGGATATACCCAAAACCATAGGTTTGATAAATAAATCCATTATCAGAACCAGTTGTCACTCTTCCACCACGGTTTTTGTATTCATTGACAAAAGTCATCCACAATCGATAATTTTCTTTCCAGGCTATTTCCTGTTCTGTACCCCAGTTGAACCAATACGAACCATGTGATTCCCGGCTGGGTTCATAAAATTTCCAAAGTGATGGCAGCGTATAATTTTCATGCCATTCGGCCCTTCGGGCACGGTGCAGATCCCGGTTGGCATCATAAATATTAAACGTGGGATCAAGTGTAAAATCAAGCGACAACAATTCATTCATTACTTTGTTCCAATGATCAGAATAGGGCGCTGCCGCTTGTTTCCATAATTTTCCTGCTTCTTCAAAACGATGTTGCTCGTTGGCATAATTATAATCAGCCGGGTAATTTTGTACCGTCCTGTCTGTAAACAATGCTTCGGGCAAACCATACCAGTGTTCCATTGATGTAAGCCCGGCCCTGGCACTATTCAGCACATTCCATCTTGCTACTGACATCTGTGCATGATGACAACAGGAGCGAAGTCCTAGTTTTTTATTCTCCCGGAGTGCCGCATCCATTATGTCTGGTGCGGCACCAAAGAATTTTATTCCATCAGCACCTTTTTTTGCATTTTCTCTTACCCATTCTATTGCTTGTGCAGGAGTTGTAATGGCTGATTTGGCACCCGCTCCAAATGCCGTGTACGCCAATATGCGGGGTGCCGTGATCTTGTTTTCGGCACTGAGTTTTTTTTCATCCAATGTCCACTGCAAACCATTTCCTGCTGAAGGATCCCGGATAGTGGTAATGCCATGTGCCATCCACAATTTAAAAACATACTCAGCTGGTGTGCCTTGTCCGCTACCACCAATATGACCATGCATATCAATAAATCCTGGCAACGCATACATACCTTCACAGTTCAATTCTTTTCCTCCTTCTTTTAAAGCTACCCTGTTCTTACTGGGCGGCATACCCGGGCTGCCGGCACTGGCCACCTGTACAATCCGGTTTTGCTCAATCACAATATCAACTGGCCCTATTGGTGGTGCACCATTGCCATTGATCAGGGTTACACCACGAATGATCAGTTGTGTCCAGGGACCTTCGCCCTCTTTCATCTCGGGCGCTTTTTTTATTTGTGCACATAGTGAGAACGAAAAAAAAGTTGCAATAATTAAAGAGATAACTCTCGCAGACCTATTGCAATTGTTTGACCTCCCTACCCTTCGAAGGAGGGTTCCTTGTTTCCGAAAATTTGAAACTGTAGCGTCTTGCTCGAAGTTTAGAGGATCGGCATTTTCATTGAATAAGTTAAGAGACCTATTGGCCTTCGAAAATTTTCGAACTATTTTCATTCGTTCAGAGTTTAAAAACTTTAGGGCTCCAAAGTCCGTCTTCGGGGGATTAGGGGGCGTCAATACTCCAGCTCATCTCACCGCCTTTCTCATCTTTTAATGCAATACCTAATCCAGATAACTGGTTTCGTATTCTATCTGATGTAGCGAAATCTTTTTTGCCCTTCGCTTCTTTACGGATGTCGATCAGAAGCTGCATTACACCCTGTAATTTTTCATTGTCGACCCCGGATACACTTTGCAGGCCCAGGATATCTTCCAAATAAATTTTCATCTGCCGCTGCAGTTGTTCAAAAGTCTTTCGGGACAGGGCCGCTACAGGAATAGTTTTATCATTCATAGAATTAATAACCGGTACGATCTCGAACATATTGGCCATCACTTTTGCTGTGCTGAAATCGTCATTCATAAATTCATCAAATTCCTTGACGAGTTTCTCAATTTGTTTTTCAAGATCACGATCCACCGCTTCCTCCTGCAGCCCATAGATCATGGCCTGCAATTTTTCATACGCCTCCCACAATCGTTTCAATCCTTTTTCTGATGCCTGCAATGCTTCATTGCTAAAATCCAGTGTACTGCGGTAATGTGTTTGTAAAATAAAAAACCGGATCACCATCGGGTGATAAGCTTTGCCTTCCAGCACAGGATGGGTGCCACTGAACATTTCTGTCAGCTTTATCTGGTTATTATAACTCTTTCCCATCTTCCGGCCATTGATGGTGATCATATTATTATGTATCCAGTAGCGCACCGGTGCGCCCTGATTGCAAATGGTACTTTGTGCTATCTCGCTTTCATGATGGGGAAATAAAAGGTCCATCCCACCGCCGTGAATATCAAACTGGGCGCCCAGGTATTTTGTCGCCATGGCAGAACATTCAATATGCCAGCCGGGAAAACCAACACCCCAGGGACTTTGCCAGCGCATAATATGCTCAGGTGCTGCATTTTTCCATAATGCAAAATCGGCGGTGTCTCTTTTTCTTCCTGCCCGTCAAGTTCTCTTGTTGTTTCCAGCAGGTCATCGATGATCCTGCCGCTCAGTTTACCATAATCATAGGATGCCGCATATTTTTTTACATCAAAATAAACAGAACCATTCACTTCATAAGCATACCCGGCTTGTATGATCTCCTGTATCATGCCGATCTGTTCCACAATATGTCCCGTTGCAGTTGGCTCGATCGTCGGCTTCAATGTATTGAACTGCTCCATTGCCCAATGAAAAAGGTTGGTATATTTCTGTACCAGTTCCATCGGTTCCAATTTTTCCAGCACTGCCTTTTTAGAGATCTTATCCTCTGCTTCCCGTCCTTCTTCTTCAAAATGACCGGCATCGGTAATATTGCGGACATAGCGAACTTTATAACCAAGGTGTTGCAAATACCGGAAGACAACATCAAAAGTGATATAGGGTCTTGCATGCCCCAGATGACTTTCACCACTCACAGTAGGTCCGCACACATACATCCCCACATGCCCCGGTGTGATAGGAGTAAATTCTTCTTTCTGTCGGCTATAGGAATTATATACTTTTAACTGGCTCATAGTAATGAAGCAAAGATGATAAAAAATAGCATAGTATAACGGGAATTAAAGCAGCATGGCCTGCCTTACAGGATGCATTAGCAGCAGCAATGACAGGGGATTAAAATCATTTTCATGGCCCGAAGATAGCATTTTACACCGATACGATATTTGTAACCGGCCATCAAAAAAATGGCCTAAACAGCCACTCTACCGGCAAAATACCAGCGAAATTACCGGGATAATTATAAAATGTAATTGGTATTATTTTTTCAACTGCACATCCGCTACCAGCATATAGTGATCGGAGTATTTCTTGACAACGCGTGTAAATTGCTTTATCGTAAAATGACTGTCCGCAAAAATATAATCAATACGTAAAGTAGGCGACAAGGCGGTAAAAGTTCTTCCAATGCCAAATCCTTTTTTCAAAAAAGCATCTTTCATGTTGCCTCGCACGGTGAAATAAGTGTAAGAATTGGGTACGTCATTCAGATCCGCGCAGACTATAACAGGGTGAGGGCTGTCATTTATTACCTGGTGCGCCAGGTTTGCCTGGATACTACGATAGGAAAACCCTTTCTTTAATTTCGATAAAATGCTGCGGGAATTGAGTAGCAGGCTGTCTTTGGCATTTTTTATCTGGTCAATTCTTTCATAATCCTTGGCCCGAAATTGCAGAGATTGTAAATGCGTATTAAAAACCCGGATAGTATCCTTGTTTATTTTTAAATCGGCATGCAACAATACTTCGGGTAAAGTGGGTCGAGGATACCTGATCTTCCCGGTGTCAATAACCGGGTAGCGGGAAAAGATTATGGAACTGTAGTAATGATTATCCCCGTCATTGTCATACGAGAAATAATAATATGGGTATCCCAACTGCTCCTGTATCGCTTTTATATTGTCATAATAAGTTGAGTCAGTGGACGTGTGAAATTCCTGCAGGCAAAGCACATCAGCATCCTGTTCTTTGATCAGGTCAAACATAGTACGCCGTATATTGCTTCCTTTGTTTGTATTTTTTTTCAACTCTACAAACCTCGCCACATTCCAGGTAGCAACCCGTATCGTTGATGGCTCCTTTTTATAATCAAATGTTTTGGTAGTATGAAAAGCAAAAAATACGCTGATACTTTTAAAGCCCAGCAGCAAGGCAACGCCGGGAATAAGAGCATAGCGGGGTTTTAAAACCACTAACCATCCGACCAGGGTAAGAATAACAATAATAAGCAGGAATGGAAATGCCAGGCCAAGATATGAAATGAACCACCAATGCTGTGGATTGAGGTAGGGAACCCAACAGGATAACAGGAAAAAAAATACAACAACAATGTTGATGGAAATTAAAACCCGCCTGGTGAAGAGTCGGAACTTTGAGGCCATTGATGCAATTTAAGAAAGTTCCGGGTTCTGGCGCTGCTGCGTAACGTCTGGTTTATAATTCTTCGTCAGCTGCTCTTTTTAGCAGCTCCTTTTCCTCGTCAGTAAGAAACTGGTAACCCTTCTGCCCGATTTTATCTAATATTTCATCAATCCGCTGCTGGGTAACATGGAGGGTTTTTTTATAGGGCGCTGTTGATGACTTGTAAAATAATTCCTCCTTGATGCTCATCCCTTTTTTAGGCTTATCGGGATTAAAAAGATTGGTGACCCAATCAAAGAAATTGCTCATCCATGCACTCCAGTCATAGCCCATCCGCAAAAAGACAACAAAAAGAAATCCAGTAAAAGCGCCGGCCAAATGCGCGACAAGGTTGCCAGTATCACTGATGGAAACCGTCGCCAGGTCAGAGATCAAATAAAGTGCTGTCAAGACCCATAACGGAATACCACCACCGATCATCGGAAATAATTTATACCCCGGTGATAACAGCGTAGTAGCGGTCGCCACGGCCATCACTCCTGCCGAAGCGCCGACAGTAGCCGCATAAGGAAGTTGTGCTTGCAGTGATGGTACATAATTATAGGCCAGCATAAAAGCTACACCGCCGGCCAACCCTCCATAAATAAAAATGGGGACGAGCTTCTTGTTACCTGTCATGCTTTGCATAATATAGCCGAAGCACCACAGCCAAAGCATATTGGCAAATACTTTCCAGACATTGTCATGGACAAACATATAGCTGAGCAAGGTCCAGGGCTTGTTCAGCAGACTGTCGGTATGAGCCGGTAAGGCAAACCAGCCCAGCACATTCTTTTCAAACAGCAGGGGCGCCATTTCTTTGGGAAACCTGAAATACCAGACAGCTTTCATAAAAGCAAGGCCCACAAACACCACCAGGCAGATAGCAATTAACATGACCAGGGTATTACCGCTTTGCCCGAGTGTAATTCTTTGCTTGTATTGCTTTTCAGTATAGGTCATTGTGTAGCTGGTTACCGGTCTCTGGTTGTTGGTTATGCCTGATTATTCAATAGTATCTTTTTCTCCTTAATATAACGTTCGCCGATTGGTTTTGTTCCAGATTAGAACAATGATAAATCCGGTCAATGCTCCTCCAAGGTGGGCAAAATGAGCAATATTGTCTCCCTGTACATTTCCAAAGCCCCCGAAAAGGTCCAACAAGACATAACCGATCACCACCCATTTTGCTTTTACCGGGATAGGAATCGGCATTATCATCAATTCAGTATTGGGAAACAGGTAACCAAAACCTACAAGGATTCCCATTACCGCGCCGGATGCTCCTAAAGCCGGGGCTACAGACCCAAGCCTGGCTCTTACCGCATCAACATCATTGCTATTAAAGGCTTCTAATAATTGTTCAGAACGGAAATATTGCAACCCGAGATGTAATGCCGCCGCACCTAACCCGCAAACAAGATAGAAGAATAAAAATCTTTTAGGGCCCCATACATTTTCCAATACCCTGCCAAACATCCACAAACCAAACATATTAAAGAGAATATGAAAGAAACTGGAAGGCGAATGTGCAAACATGTGTGTCGCAACCTGGTAGGGTTGAAATTTTTGGGAGCTGTCAAGGTAGTTGGCCTGTACCAGCAGGTCATGTAATTTTTCTGGCATAAGGGGCCAGAGCATAACGTTCTCAGTAACCGGATATTGATTGGCCAAAATTATCTGCGCTGCATACACGAGCACATTAATAATGATAAGATTTTTAACGATAGGAGGAAACCGGTCAGACCGGGTGTGCCGAAAATTATTCATTGCGCAAATTTAGGCTAAGAGTTTAAAAGAGTCAAAGGAGAAAAAGAGACGAATTAAACTACTCCGTGATATTTCATATTCACCTTGGGCAAGAACAATACGGTGGTTGACCCTTGCCTCTTTTTCCTCCTTCATCCTCTTAATACTAACTGTATTGGTTTTTTATATAGGCTAAGAGTTTAAAAGAATGAAAAGAAAAAAAGAGGCGAATTTAACTACTCCGTGGTGTATTATAACACCTGATAAGGCCAGGACAATATTGTTGTAGACTCTTTGCCCTTTCCCGCTCTCTTGACCTCTTATTTTTAACTCCCTGGGATAAGACAGAGGCAATACGCAACAAATCTCCTTTTCCCTTTTTTCTCCTTTATCCTTTTAGCTTCAACTGCACTACGTTCTCAATATGATGGGTATGCGGAAACATATCTACCGGCTGCACCCTGGTTACAACATATTTTTCATCCAGTAGATTCAGATCCCTGGCTTGCGTGGCTGGATTGCAGCTTACATACACCACCGTTGGCGCTCCAATTTCCAGTATCTTTCTTACTAATTTCTCCTGCATACCAGCTCTTGGCGGGTCGGTGATAATAATATCTGGCCTACCCTGAGCCGCCAAAAAATTATCATCTACTATTTCAACAACATCCCCTGTAAAAAATTCGGCTGATCTAAGGTTGTTTAATGCTGCATTCTCCCTGGCATCTTCAATCGCCGCTGCGATCATCTCCACGCCAATTATTTTCTTTGCCTGGGGGCTTACAAATATGCCAATACTACCGGTACCGCAATACAGATCATATACCACTTCGGTTCCGGTCAGGTCCGCAAAATCTCTTGTCACCTGGTAGAGCCGCTCCCCCTGTTTTGTATTGGTTTGAAAAAATGATTTGGGCCCTATCTTGAATTGAAAGTCCTCCAATTTCTCTATCACATATCCTTTACCATGATATACAATTGGTTCCAGGTCATATAAACTATCATTCCATTTTGTATTGACCGTATAAAGTAAGGTCGTCAGCGATGGAAATTTTTGAAGCAAATGCTCCATCAGCAATTTTATTTTTATCTCATCCTGTTCACCTACCACCATATTCACCATTACTTCACCAGTGGTACAAAGACGCACCTGCATCGTTCTTAAAAAACCAACATGATTGCGAATGTCATAGAAGGTCCAGTCATGCTGTTTGGCGATTTCTTTTACCGCCAGACGGAGAGCATTGGTTGGCTCAGCCTGCAGATGACAAGTTTTGATATCCACCACTTTATCAAACAACCCTTTGGCATGAAATCCGGCTACATCCTGTTCACTGCTGATGGACTCATCGCCCAATTCTTCTTTCAGCAAAAAACGTTTGTTGCCAAATGTGTATTCAATTTTATTACGGTAATATCTTGTTTCCATGGCACCCAATATGGGTTGAAACGGTGGTAACTCAACTTTCCCTATCCGTTTTAATGTTTCTTCGACCTGCCGTTGCTTGTATTGTAATTGTTTCTCATATGGCAGCATCTGCCACTGGCAGCCCCCGCAGACCCCAAAATGAGCACAGAACGGTTCCACCCTGTCCGCTGAATAAGTATGAACAAATAATGGTACCCCTTCTGCCCAGTCTTTTTTATTTTTTAGCAGGCGAACGTCTACCACATCTCCCGGGACTGTATTTTCAATAAAGATCACTTTCCCGTCGACCCTGGCCAGCGACTTACCTTCTGCCGCATAGTCTTCCACGAGCAATTTTTCGAGTACTATATTCTTTTTTTTTCTTTTCACCCGGTAAAACTATGTGATTAACCAGTCAAGCCCTTCGCTGAACCGTCATTTACTAACCCCGGTAACGTTGTTTTGCCAAAAATGCCACTTTTCAAACAACGTTTTACAACCATTCTCATTCCAGGCTTGTCTTATTTTTCAAACCCTTTAACGCGGTACCTTTTACCCCTTCAACTTATCTTTGCCGACTCATTTCTGACTTATGAAAAGAATATTTACAACATTTGGTTTATTATTGGGGATCGGGGTATGGGCGCAAAATTCCCCTGAATCTGCTGATGGCTATGAGATCAAGATAACTTTCAAGCCGTTTAAAAATCAAACTATTTATCTCGGTCATTATTTCGGTAAAACATATCCCATTATTGACTCAGCAAAACTGAATGATAAAAGTGAGGTTGTTTTCAAAGGGCAAAAAAAATTAAAAGGGGGTATTTACCTGATTGGTTACCCGAACCGCACTGGTTTTTTTGAAATGCTGGTTGATAAACAACAGCATTTCTCGGTGATTACTGATACGGCCACCATGAAAACGGGGATCCAATTTGTTAATTCGCCTGACAATGTACTGTTTAGTAATTACCAGCAAGAGATGGCAGCTAAAGGAAAAGAAATTTCCGGAGTACGGCTACAATTAAGTGCAGCCACCACCAAAACTGATTCAATACAACTAAAAGATAAGTTAGTTAAACTGGAAAGAGCCATCCTTGACTACCGGGCAGACCTGATCAAAAAGAATCCTGCCTCCTTACTCACCGCCCTATTAATGGCTATGAAGGAACCAGAGCTTACCGGGCGGCTGAAAGAACCGGCAACTAAAACGGATTCATTGGATGCTTATAATTATTTTAAATCTCATTATTGGGATGGGTTTAATTTTTGGGACGGGCGTTTAGCCTACACTCCTTTCTTGGATGATAAAATAGACAAATATTTTGCCCAACTTGTCATGCTGCATCCTGATTCTGTCATTAAGGAAATCGACATGATGCTGGGACCCGCTTCCAACAATGAGGCCATGACCCAGCTCCTGTTGGTAAAGTTTGTAAACCGTTACCTGGTGCAGAAATACATGTGGGAAGATGCCGTTTTTGTCCACCTGTTTGAAAAATACTTTGCCCAGAAAGAATATTCCTGGCTGAACAGCCAGGGTCGCAAAACTATCGTTGACAGAGCTTACAGCTTAATGGCCAATATCATGGGAACCCCGGCGGCCGATATAGCCTTGCCGGACAATTCCGGCCAGGTCAAAACCTTGTATAGTGGAACTGCTCCGTATACCGTTGTTGCATTTTGGGATGCCACTTGTGGCCATTGCAAAGAAGTATTGCCCAAGTTGGATTCCTTTTACCGGGCCAAATGGAAAGCAGCCGGATTGAGAATATATGCTGTTTCCAAGGAAACAGACGGAACTAAAAAAGATTGGCTGGGTATTATCAATGAACTCCATTTGGATGACTGGACCCATGTTTATTATTCGAAAGCAGATGACAAAGCAAGGACTGATAGCAATATCCCTAGTTACTCTCAATTGTATGATGTAAGGACGTTCCCTACTTTATATTTGCTCGACAAGGACAAAAGGATTGTTGCTAAAAAACTAACCTATGAGCAGATTGATGAAGTGTTGCAGCTTAAAATGAAAGGACAATAAGGACCGGTTTGCGGGCTACCGGTGACGAGTAGCTGCAACTAGCTTTACATAATATGCCAGCAAGATAACCAGTAACCAATTAATAATAAGCAACCAGCCCATGAAAAAAAAAATAGTTGTAGTCTTCCTGGCCTGTCTCGGGATGTTAGCCGCACCCGCCCAAACACTATTTACTTATGGGAAGTATTCTGTTGATACGAAGGATTTCCTGAAGGCTTATTATAAAAACAACCTGCAGCCAGTTGGTCCCAAAGCAAAATCCATTGCTGACTACCTGGATCTTTATATCAATTCAAAACTAAAAATCAGGGAAGCTTATGACAGAGGCTATGATACATTGCCTCAATTAAAAATAGAAATGGCGACCTTGCGATCCCAGATCTCAGAAAATTATATGAATGACCCGGAAACGGTTAGCCGTTTAAAAAAAGAAGCCTTTGATCGCAGTCAGAAAGATATCCGGGTGGCTCATATTTTTGTTTCTTTTAAAAATACGGGTGGCGCGTTTGATACCGCGACTTCCCGGCGTAAAAAAGATGAGGTATTGCAACGTTTGCAAAAAGGGGAAGATTTCTTGCAGGTAGCCAAACAATTATCTGATGACGCGACCGCTACTACCAACAGCGGAGAATTAGGATATATTACTGTGTTTACACTTCCTTACGAATTTGAAACCGTGATCTATGCTACCCCCGTTGGAAAATATTCGTCCCTGGTGCCCTCTAAGATCGGCTATCATATCTTCAAAAACATGGGGGAAAGGAAAGCAGTGGGAAAAATAAAGGCGCAGCAGATATTATTAGCCCTCCCTCCAGGCGCAGATGAGGCAGCCCAAAAAAAAGTGGTTACCCTGGCCGATTCACTTTATAAACGAATTCTTGCCGGAGATAATTTTAATAAACTGGCTGCAGTTTTTAGCAGTGATTATATATCGGCAACTAATGGAGGCACTATGGCAGATATAGGTATTGGCCAGTTTGATCCCTCCTTTGAAAAAACTCTTTGGGCATTACCCAAGGATGGTGCTGTAAGCAAACCTTTTTTGACCGCCCATGGCTGGCATATCCTAAAAAGAACATCTTTAAAACCGGTCAGTAAAGACATAAATGATAAAGCAAATCAACAGGAATTGCTAACGAAAATAATGGCTGACAACCGATGGAAATTGACCCGTGATTTTAATTATAAAAAAGTTATGGAGAAAGGCCTCTTCAAAAAACATTCCTACGAGGAAGCCGCCATAGCTGCTTGGGCAGATAGCCTGCTGGACCTGCGACCCTTGCGGGATATTGGAAAAACGATCACGACAGCCACACCTCTTTTTACCATTGGTGATTCAACGTATATAACGGCCGACTGGATAAACTATTCCAAGTTATTCCGGTACAAACCTGATGGAAGCGGGAACAAATCCTTTGATCAGTTGACAGATGAATTTATTCAGTTTGCTGTCAATAACTATTACAAGGATCACCTGGAAGATTTTAATGACGATTTCCGGAACCAGTTGGCAGAGTTCAGGGATGGCAATATTTTTTTCGAGATCATGCAACAGGAAATATGGAACAAATCCCAGGCCGATACTTCAGCTCTTCGGGCTTTATATGAAAAGAACAAGAAAAACTATGCGTGGAACAAAGCTGTTGATGCCGTCGTATTCTTTTGTTCAGACGAATCGATCGCAAAAACAATTTATGACCGGGTGAAGAAGGATCCTGCCAATTGGCGTACGATCAGCAAACAGTTTTCTGAAAAAGTAGCAAGTGATTCTGCCCGTTTCGAATCGGCACAACTAATCAATCTTTTCAATGTAACACCAAAGCCGGGGCTACTGACACCGCAAGTTGTCAATACCAATGAGAATACAACTTCGTTTGCCTACATTTTTACAACCTATGACCAACCCCGGCAAAAAAGCCTGGAGGAAGCAAAAGGATTACTAGTAAGTGATTACCAGGCGGTGCTGGACAAACAATGGACAGAGGCCTTGAAAAAGAAATACCCGGTAGTGATCAATCAGAAAGTGTTGGCTGAGATCTCGAACTAGCTCAACAAGAATTGAAAATCCCCTCTTCATAGCCAGTCTTTACAAACTCCGAACTACATTCGCAATAACATGGGGCTTACCCAGTGTATAATAATGTAAAGCATTCACGCCATTTTTCTTCAGATCTATTGATTGTGCCAGCAGCCATTCCTGTCCTACCTTTTCCACCTCTTCATCATTTTTACATTTTAATATTTCAGAGGAGAGATCATTGGGCAGATCGATATAAAATGTCTTGGGAAGAATGGTAAGTTGTTTTTTTGTTGTTACCGGCTTTAATCCCGGGATAATAGGCACATTAATACCGATGGCCCGGCAGGCTTTTACAAACGCATAAAACCTGGCATTATCAAAGAACATCTGTGTAATAATATAATCTGCGCCGGCATCCACTTTTGCCTTTAAGTAGGCAAGATCTGTGTCCATATTCGGCGCTTCAAAATGTTTTTCTGGATAACCGGCCACGCCGATACAAAATTCTGTTTTGTGGGTTCCCTTCAGGTCGTCTTCGAGATAGATACCGGCATTCAGGTTCATCACCTGTTTGAGCAGTTCGCATGCATATTTATGTCCGCCGGGTTCGGGTTCAAAAACGGTTTCATTTTTGGCCGCATCACCCCGCAGCACCAGTACATTATCTATACCGAGATAACGTAGATTGATCAGCGCATCTTCTGTTTCATTAATACCAAATCCACCACAGATCAAATGCGGTACTGTATCCACATTGTATTTGTTCATAATGGCAGCGCAGATACTTTCCGTGCCGGGACGCTTGCGCACAACCACTTTTTCAAATGTACCATCCAGTCGTTTTTTAAATACATGTTCGCTGCGGTGATAGGTAACGTTAATAAAAGCCGGTTTGAACTCCATCAGCGGATCAAGATGATTATACAATGCTTCAATGCCCTTCCCTTTCAGCGGGGGAAGTACCTCAAAAGAAATAAGGGTGTCTTTAGCTTGTTTGATATGGTCGATTACCTTCATAAGTGTGCAAAGCTAACTATGCCGGGGCATTAGTCAAAACCCCGTTAAATGATTCCAGCCGGGCTGCCGGAACCCGGGTAATTATTGGCTGCAAACCTTTTCGTTAGCCTTCATAGCTTATTTTTGTTGCCTATGCCTGTAGCAATCCGGACAAATGGCCTCGTAAAAAAATATGGCAGCCGCGTGGTTGTCAATCAAGTTTCCTTTGAAGTGAAACAGGGAGAGATCGTCGGGCTACTCGGACCCAATGGCGCCGGTAAGACCACTTCCTTTTACCAGGTGGTAGGATTGGTAAAACCGGATGCAGGGAAAGTTTTCTTGAATGAAGAAGATATTACCAACCTGCCCATGTATAAACGGGCACAGATGGGTATTGGCTACCTGCCCCAGGAAGCCATCCGTTTTCCGGAAGCTGAGCGTGGAAGATAATATTGCTGCTATACTGGAAATGACAAAACTTTCCAAACAACAACAAAAAGATAAGCTGGAAACTTTATTAAATGAATTCAGGCTGCAACATGTCCGAAAAAACAATGGGGATGTGCTGAGTGGTGGTGAACGAAGAAGAACAGAAATAGCAAGGGCATTGTCTGTTGATCCGAAATTTATTTTACTGGATGAACCCTTTGCAGGTATTGATCCGATTGCGGTGGAAGATATACAGGCGATCGTGGCCAAACTGAAATATAAAAACATCGGGATACTTATTACTGACCATAACGTAACAGAAACCTTATCCATTTGCGACAGGGCCTATTTGCTGATCGAAGGAAAAATATTCAAACATGGGACGGCCGAAGAGCTGGCGCAGGATGAAGATGTGAGGCGATTGTACCTCGGAAGGAATTTTGAATTAAAACGAAAAGATTACTTGCATGAAGAGGCTATCCGGGAAGGTGAAGCAACACAAGAACAGTAAATCTTCACCCATTGCTTTAATTTCTCTATTTTGCCTTCATCAATGAAGTTACTCTCCCCTGCCATATCATCACTTGCCCGTATGCGTCTCTGGCGTATTGAAGCCTGGAAGAATAATCCGCTGGATGCGCAGCGGGAAGTATTACAGGATCTTGTTACATCAGCCCAGTACACCGAATTTGGCAGGAAATATAATTTCACCAATCTTTTTAATGTTCGTGACTTTAAAGCACGCGGTTCCTGTTCATGAGTACGATGACCTGAAGCCCTATATTGAACGGATCATGAATGGGGAACAAAATATCTTATGGAATACCCCCATTTACTGGTTTGCCAAAAGCAGCGGCACCACCAGCGATAAAAGTAAATTCATACCAGTAAGTGAGGAAAGCCTGCAGGAAGGGCATTTCAAAGCGGCTAAAGATGTGCTGACACTCTACTATCATTTTAATCCAGATTCTGAATTGCTCACAGGCAAGGGTTTAGTGCTGGGCGGCAGTCATAATATTAACCCCATGAACAATGAAGCGCAGTATGGTGATCTCAGTGCTGTGTTGTTGCAGAATACTCCATTCTGGGGACATTGGCTTCGTACACCGGATCTGAGCATTGCGTTGATGGATGAATGGGAAAGCAAGATCGAAAAACTGGCAGAGAGCACGATCAAAGAAAATGTAACATCAATTTCGGGGGTTCCCACCTGGACATTGGTCTTATTTAAAAGGATACTGGAAATCACCGGCAAAAAAACAATGATTGAAGTATGGCCCTCCCTGGAATTATACATGCATGGCGGCGTTTCTTTTACTCCCTATAAAGAACAGTTTCAAAAAATTATTGGTAAAAACATCAATTACCTGGAAATGTACAATGCCAGCGAAGGGTTTTTTGCTGCCCAGGATATACCCGGGGAAGAAGGAATGCTGCTATTTACTGATCATGGCATTTTTATGGAATTCATGCCGGTCAGTGAATATGGTAAAAAAGAACCGGAAACGATTGGGTTGCAGGAAGTGGAAGTTGGTAAAAATTATGCGCTTATCATCAGCACCAATGGCGGGTTATGGAGATATTTACTGGGAGACACCATCCAATTCACTTCAGTGGAACCGTTCAGAATTAAAGTTTCCGGGAGACTAAAACATTATATGAACGCGTTTGGCGAAGAAGTGATCGTTGATAATGCGGATAAAGCTATTGCAATTGCTGCTGAAAAAACCGGAACTGTTGTCAATGATTATACGGCTGCACCGGTTTATTTTTCCGATAGTTCCAATGGCGCTCATGAATGGCTGATAGAATTTGAAAAAGAACCAGCGAATCTTGATGTGTTTGCTAATGAACTGGACAAGGTGCTGAAAACTATTAATAGTGACTATGAAGCAAAGCGGCATAAAAGTATTGCTCTCCGCTTACCTATTCTTCACGCGGTAAAAAAAGGGACATTTAATGAATGGTTGCGCAGTAAGGGAAAACTGGGTGGACAGCATAAGGTGCCGAGGTTATCCAATGAAAGAACAATGCTGGAAGAGTTGATCCTTTTGAATAAAAATTATACCGGCTGATCACTCATATCTCAGGTTATATCTATAAAAAATTGTGGCATCAATTTATCAGAAACAGATGATACTCTCTAAAGATAAACCAGTTGCTGAAAAATAAAAAATTCACACATGAAACTACTCGAAGGAAAAATTGCGATCGTTACCGGTGCCGCCCGTGGGATCGGCGAAGGCATAGCTATAAAATTTGCAGAACAGGGAGCCGCTGTTGCCTTTACCTATGTCAGTGATAGTAGTAGCGAAAAAGCCGCCGCACTGGAAAGCAAACTAACAAGTTTGGGAGTAAGAGCTAAGGCTTATAAAAGCAATGCCGGGGATTTTGCACAATGCGAAACATTTGTCGCTAACGTATTGAAAGAATTCGGAACGGTTGATATATGTGTCAACAATGCCGGTATCTCAAAAGACAATTTATTGTTACGCATGACACCGGAACAATGGAATGATGTGATCCAGGTTAACCTGAACAGCGTTTTTTATATGACCAAGCAGGTCATCCGCCCGATGATGAAAGCCAAATCGGGTTCTATTATCAATATGAGTTCGATCATCGGGGAAATAGGCAATGCCGGCCAAAGCAGCTATGCCGCCAGCAAAGCGGGCATCATAGGATTTACGAAAAGCGTCGCCAAGGAACTGGGTAGCCGTAATATTCGTTGTAATGCGATCGCACCTGGTTTTGTGGAAACAGATATGACCAGTTATTTAAAAGATGGGGAAGCGGCTGATAAATACAAGGCCGGTATTCCATTGGGGAAATTTGCTTCGCCGGAAGATATCGCGAATGCAACTTTGTTCCTCGCATCTGATATGTCTACGTATATCACCGGACAAACGATTAGTGTTTGTGGGGGGTTGAATATATAAGCCAAGAGAAAAGGAAATGGAGTTAAAAAGGCCGATACCAGTCAATGAATTGACGGAGCTGGTTATTTGTTGCCAATTGATAAAAGTGCTAAAAATGAAAGAAGGCATCAATAGGGTCGGCAATGATTTCGGAAAAGAAGAGCTATAAGCCCCTACTCCTTTTCTCTTTTCAATCCTTTAAACTCCTAACTTAATTCCCCTTTTCTTAATATACGCATGCCACAATATCATCGCCGCCACCGTCCGGTAGGGTCGCCAGGATTCAGCGATCCGCAGCATTTCTTCCTTGGTTATGTCTTTTGGTAATCGCTTTATCTCTTTCAAACTATTCACCAACGCAATATCGCCCAGTGGAAATAGATCTGTCCGTTGCAGAGAATGCATCAGGTACACATCCACTGTCCAATGCCCGATCCCTTTTATTTTGATCATTTCATTCCGAACCTCCTCATCGGCGAGGAGAGAAAATGATCTTAGTTTCAATTTCCTGGATTGGATCACCGTTGCCAGTTCACGGGCATAGACGATCTTTTGGCGGCTGAAATAACAGTCCCTTAATTCCTGGTCGGTCATCCCCAGGATCTTTACCGGTGTTATATACCCGATCTTCTTCTTTAGTCTATTAAATGCCGCATAGGCTGACGCCAGCGATACTTGTTGTTCCAGTATAAAAAGCACCAGGCTCTGGAAACTGGCCGGGCGGACCCACATAGGCGGATAGTTGTGTTCTTTAATGACGGCAGCAAGATCAGCGTCAAGTTTTGCCAGCTTTCGGCAGATATCATGAAAATTGCCGGCATTAAACGTTGTGATATTTTGTGCCATTGAACTTATTTTATACTTTCAGTAGACTAAACCTCCTGCTATGAAGAATTTGATTTTCCCGGTGCTGGGATCATTGGTCTTGCTGCTTTTCGCCTGCAAGAGTAGCAACAAAAAAACCAGCGAGGAACAAAATAAGCTTTATACCATTACTATGGATGGCATTGACAGCCTCAAGCTGGGAATGAGCAAGGCAGAACTGGAAAGAATACTTGGCACCACGCTTACCTTTAAACATATTGGCAAGGATTATAGCCCTGATACGATCAACGTAAACTATAAGGGTATGGAGATGATCCTTTATCTAGAAAGCGCTTATGATACTGCTAATATCTTTGCGACACTACGTGATATTCTAACTAAGGATCCCTCCTGCAAAACTGAAAAAAATATTGGTGTTGGAAGCGACAAAAAAACTGTTATTGATGCCTATGAGGATTACACCCGTTATGTTGCCCCGGAATATGAGAAATACCCGGTGCGAAGTACCACCCAATCTGCGATCGCTGTGATGGATACATCGATCGGATCAAAAGCACTTCTGTTTCGTATCAATGACAAGAAAGTGGTGTCCATCGAAGTGAAAACTTACTATGAGTTCTATTGATCAACCCATTAATCTTTTGTTATGAAAAAAATAATCCTTCTTATATCCCTGGTGATGACTTTCTTTATTGCTTTCGCGCAAACAACCAATCAGTCTGCCAGTTTCGATGGATTGGATGAATTTAAGATAGGCATGACTAAAGCAGAGATGGAAAAAATATTGGGCAAAAAGATCTTGTTGAAACATATTATGATCGATGAAATATACACAGAAACTATTGATGTGTCCTATAAGGGTGTCGATTTCCAGTTATACCTTATGCGATCACAAGTGCCTGCGGAGGTTGCCAGGTTGGAAAGTGTGAGTACGAAAAGCCCCGCCTTTAAGACCGCTGAAGGTATTGGCATCGGCACTGATCAGTCAACGATCATTGATACCTATGAAAAACATTTGCTGATCATTACCAAGGCATCCATTACTCTCGTGGATATTAACAATATCCATTCTTCGATCGTTTTTTATTTGAAAGATAAAAAAGTAACAGAGATCAGTGTGGAACCTACAGCGGTCTTCCGGGACATGGAATAGCATCAATAAAATAGCACCACCATCAAAAAACTTAAACTACTCATCATGAAAAATTTTGTGCTCTCTCTGCTTGCTGCTTTTGTTCTTTTCAGCTGTAATCAAAAAGAAAAAGACAAAAAAGAACCAGAGAAAAAGGTTGAAAAAAGTGAATATACGATCACTAAAGACGGGATTGGTCCGTTACAGATTGGAATGAAGGATACTGAACTGGAAACATTATTAAACCAGCGATTCACCTTCAGAATGGTTATTGACTCACCGGGCTATTGGCAGGATACCATTAAGGCGAAATACAAAGACATCGATGTTTCCCTTTTTTTTGAACGGATGAATGGCGATTCAGACAGCACTTATATGCAGCTTTGGGGACTGGAAACAAGCAGCAAACTTTGCAAAACCGAATATGGGGTTGGTATCGGCGATGAAAGATCAGCCATTCTACAGCCATACGACGATCGCCCGATAAATATGGGCCCTGTGTACGAACCGGTAAATGATTCGACCTGGGCCCCTAGCAAAACAAAGTATTACGTTAACGTGAAAGACGACAAATGGGATCGGGAGCTCATTTTTCACCTGGTGAATAAAAAAATAATTTCCTTAGGAGCGGCAATTATCATGGGTGAATAGTGGCCGTTTAATTTTTCTTGAAGTTCAAAATAGCATGACGGGTAAACTCGCTCAGGATCAGCCTGCCACTGATAGCCGCTCTTTCGATCAATAACTTATCCCAGTGTTCTGTTCCCTTCCAGAATATTTTTTTCAATTCGGTCATAGCTTCCGGACTGGACCGCACCAGGGTATTAGCCAGCTTTTTAATGGATTCGTCCATATCCTCTGTTTCCGGGTGCAATTCTGCAAATAATCCTTTTCTTCTTGCCCAATCAGCATTTCGCCAGCTACCGGCATCAATCGCTAATTGTGAAAATGCTGATACACCGACCTTCCTTTCTACGGCCGGACCCACAACAAATGGCCCGATACCGATCGCAAGTTCACTTAACTTTACTTCGGCTCCTTCGACGGCGATTGCATAATCTACTGACGCCGCCAAGCCCACACCACCACCCACACACCGGCCTTGTATCCTCCCGATTATAAGTTTGGGACAGGTCCTCATCGCATTGATCACATCGGCAAAGCCCCGGAAGAATTTTAATCCTTCCTGCTCATTTTTTATCGTCACTAGTTCATCGAATGATGCGCCGGCACAAAAAGCCTTTTGTCCCCCTGATCGCAGAATTATTACGATCGTATTAGGATCTTCTCCGGCATGTACAATGGCCGCCGACAGCTCCGTCAATATTCTACCGGGCAGTGAATTGCTTTGCGGGTGAAAAAACTCAATGGTCGTAATTCCCTGGTGTGTTATGGAACTTACATATGCTTCTGTCATGATGAAAAGTTTATTGATTTTTCTTAGCCACCATCGTCAATATGGTAGCCACACCGGTTATTTCATCGGTTTCATCAAAAAATTCTACAAGCCACTTTACGATCCCTTTGTCAATATCATCACCCCGTTTAAAATCTTCCGGATTTTCGATTACTCTCTTATCATTCGGTAATTTTTCCTTACAGGTAAAGCGGATATACATTTCAGCTCCCGGGTAAACGGGTTTGGTGAATCGAAGCTCATCTATACCATAATTTAACAGTACCGGGTTCTTATCATAACTATCAACAAACAGGCCAGCCGCCAGGCTCATGATAAAATAGCCATGTGCCACCTGCTTCTCAAACATGGTTCCGGTGAAATCGGTTGTTTCTATATGGGCATAGAAATGATCGCCGCTAAGGTCAGCAAATTGGTTGATGTCATCTGAAGTGATCACTCTTTTTTCTGTGATAAGCTGGTCCCCGATCTGTAGCTCTTCAAAATATTTTTTGAAAGGATGCTTACCCGGATCCTTTCCTTTGGCAGTAGGCTGATAAACATTGATGATCTCCGTGATCGTGGTAGGCGACCCCTGCAATGCTGTCCTTTGTAAATAATGTTTTACTCCCCGCAAGCCCCCCATTTCTTCCCCACCGCCGGCCCGACCAGGACCACCATGTACTAACAGGGGAAGTGGCGACCCATGACCGGTTGATTCTTTAGCACATTCATTATTCAGTACCAAGATCCTGCCATGATGCGTGGCCGCACTAATCACATACTCTTTGGCTTGCTTATAATCCGCCGTTACAATAGTTGAACATAAACTTCCCTTGCCCAGTTTGCTTAATGTAATGGCATCCTCCATGTTTTTATACGGCATAATCGTGCTCACCGGGCCAAAAGCTTCTACCTCATGCGAAGAATTTGTTGTATAGCCAGGAATTACCGCCCATGGTTTATCATTCAATAATAAAACCGGTGACATAAATGCTCCTTTGACAGCATCTGCATCTATTACTTCCACACTATCCAGGCTGCCATAAACTATTTGCGAGCTGGCCAGCAATTTCTCCACCTGGTCCCGTACTTCTGTCCGTTGGCCTAGTCCCGCCAAGGAACCCATTCTTACTTTTTCATTCAGCGGGTTACCGATGGCAGTTTGTGATAAGGCTGTTGCGATCGCTTTCCATACATCCTCCATTTTATTCTCCGGTACAAATATTCTGCGAATTCCGGTACAGCGCTGTCCCGCTTTTAATGTCATTTCTTTCCTGACCTCTTTTATAAATATCTCCCATTCCGGCATACCAGGGGCCACATCTGTACCCATCACGATACAATTCAACGAATCCGCCTCCATATTAAAGGGAACGGATTCACGCAAGATCGTCGGATTTGATTTTAACAACAGTCCCGTGGAAGCCGAACCGGTAAACGTCACTACATCCTGCGAAGTGACATGATCCAACAGATCACCAGCACTGCCGCATATTAATTGCAGGGCTCCTTCCGGTAAGATCCTGGAATCAATGATCTCTTTCACTACGGCTTCGGTCAGGAAACTGGTTACGGTGGCTGGTTTTACAATACAGGGCATTCCTGCCAGCAGATTCACCGCAATTTTTTCGAGCATCCCCCACACCGGAAAATTAAAAGCATTGATATGAATGGCCACTCCTTCTTTAGGAACCAGGATATGTGTTCCCATAAAACTTTGGTTCTTACTCAGGTTGTGACTTTCTCCATCAATGCAAAATGTTTCATCCGGAAATTTTCTTCTGAGCGAAGCATTGGCAAATAAATTACCGATACCTCCTTCAATATCTACCCAGCTATCTGCTTTGGTAGCGCCAGTTTGATAAGAAATTTTATAGAATTTATCCAGGAAGTGGCGAAGATGAAGCGCTAATGCTTTGAGCATATTGCCCCGTTGATGAAAGGTCATATTCCGTAAAGCGGGGTTTCCAACTTTACGAGCATAGGCAGTCATCGAGGCAAAATCAAGTCCTTTACTTGTGGCGTATACCAGTGGATCGCCCGTTACGGCATTGTATAAAGGCTGACCATCCCCTTCACCTGTAACCCAGGTCCCTGCCATATAATTACCAAGTTTATTCATATAGCGAAATTACCTGAAAACCAAAAAAGCATCAATAAATGATTTTGTATCCGTCTTATCTTTGCCGGACCAAAACTTTTGTCATGAAAAAGATGATGATTTCTATTCTTAGCCTGGCTGTATGCATTTCAATGTCCTGTAATAATTCAGATAAAAAAAATACGGAGCGCGGTGATGAATCTAAAACTATTGCCGACAGCCTAATGAAAATTATTGATGACGACCACATTGTTGGTATGTCCAAAATCGGCAAGTTGCATACTATGCAAAAAGAAGTTCAACGGGTACTTGACTCAATCGGAAAGCTGCCGGCTAAAGCACAGCAAACGGCAGCCCCTTATGTTGCCGGGTTGAATGCGGTAATAAAAGACCTGGAATATGCGAATTTTGCGATGGATAAATGGATGACTGAATTTGATATGGACTCCGCAGTGGATAATATGGAACAACGTATAAAATACTTGTCTGATGAAAAAATGAAAGTGGGCAAAATGAAAGAAGCTATCCTCAGTAGTATGCAAAGAGCAGATTCATTGCTAAAAGTAAACCTGTAAACACCTCCCTGCCACTCCCTTGCTTCGCTCCACTCGCAATGAGGGGAGGGTACTTGGTCGCTTATTATTCAGAAATTTTAACTGACCACTCAAACTCTTATTATCGTACTTGCCGAAAACAATCATCTTATATGTAATGTATTTATTCGTGAGATTCTTGCAATTCGTGGCCTAACTAAAAAGCTGTGAAGTAACCTTCCAATCTAGTTTTCACTTGTGTGAATGCGTATAATTGCTGCCCGCAGGGCCCCGTGGGGCAGGCAAATATATGTAGGGCTTAGATTCTTACCCCGTTGGTGGCTCCACACCAAATTGCCGCAAATGGTGCAATGCGTGTTTGTAAAGTAGGTGAACATTTTGTTCAAAGTTTAGATCTCCAAAAAAAGGATTGCGGATGACCAGCTGGGGATCCTTTTCGTAGGCTTCAAAAAAAAAGATCAACTCCTGCTGCAAGGCCCCAATGGCAGCTTGCACTGTCTTATACCGGAGTGGCGCCGGTTCCTTGCCCATTAAGAGATTCCTCGTATTTTCTTTAAAGGGTTTGTCACTCATCATAAACTCTCTAAATCTTTCCAACTGCTCGGGTGGAGTCATGATGGTATCGATCTTCAGCCTGCCATTGGCATTCCGTACGGCATCACCGGCATAATGCTCGATCATTTGTTGCACAGTCATCTGACCCCATTTAGGTGCTGTGCCGGGCTCTAGCCTTTGTAAATAAGGAATAAGTTTTGTACGTAGAAAGTTTTCTTTCTCAAGGCTCATGTGGCAAGATTCTTAATTGTCAGTTTTGCTTTACTTTCTCATCGATATGAGAAGTGAGCCGTTCAAATATTTCATGAACCTGTCCCATTCCATCCACACTTACCGCTTTTTCCAGGTCTGCATAATAGGCAGCCACCGGTAATGTCTCTTTTTTGTAAACCCCCTGACGGTTTCGTTGCACATTTTCATCGGCGTCATCACTTCGCCCGGAAGTCTTACCCCGAAGGATCAGCCGCTTGATCAGTTCCTCTTCATCTACGTCCAGGATTAGCACTCTCCTAATCTCTGTTTTTTTCTGCGTAAGCAATTCGTCCAATGCTTTGGCCTGCGCCACTGTACGGGGGAAACCGTCAAATAAAAAGCCTTTGGCGTCTTTATGTTTATCAAAGTAAGAGCCGACCATCCCTATCACAACTTCATCAGGCACCAATTGGCCCTTATCCATAAACCGCTTAGCTTCAATGCCTAAAGGTGTTTTAAGGGCAATCTCCTCCCGGAGGAGATTGCCAGTTGAGAGATGGATTAATCCATATTTCTCTACTAACTTGTCTGATTGGGTACCTTTTCCACTTCCGGGAGGACCGAATAATATTAAATTGAGCATAGGCAGTTACATAAAGGTGGTGAGTCGACAAATATAATGTACAGCTTTTATATTATCTACAGGGCTTTTCGCAACCTGAACTGTTAAGATATTGAGCCCGTCACCCCGCTGACAATCCCTCCAAACCTTGTTTCCGTAAATTTGTTACACCATATGGCATACAAAAAATGACTACTATCTTAAAATATCTAAGTGTAATAACGATCAGCACCTTGTTACAGCAATGTAGTTTTTCACAAAACAACAACAACAAATCCATAAAAATGGACAGCGCTAATAAAAATAATCCCGTTTATTCCCACTCTGACACCAATAAAGTTGTACTGAGTGAGGAAGAGTGGAAAAAAATTCTGCCTTCTGAAATTTTTTCCATTGCCCGTCAAAAGGGCACTGAACGACCCTGGACCAGTAAGTTTGAAGGGTTTAAAGAAGTGGGCACTTATTATTGTGCCGCCTGTGGCAATGCCCTGTTTAGGAGTGATGCCAAATTTGAAAGTGGGTGTGGTTGGCCCAGTTTTTATGATCCCATAAGTAAAAGCAGTATTATTTATACGCCTGATAATACGCATGGTATGCAAAGAACAGAAGTCCAATGTGGACGTTGTAAAGCCCATCTTGGGCATGTATTTGACGATGGTCCGCCTCCTACCGGGCTCCGCTATTGTATCAACGGGGTAGTGCTTGATTTTTCCAAAGCAGGCGGAGGGGAGAAAGATAAAGAAGCGGAAAAAAAAATCAAGGATGAAAAAAAGAGTAATAATTAAATTTTTGAACGAAATGGCTCCGCCAGCCCTTGATTAAATGAAATGTATCAAAAGGACTCCTTCGCAAGTAAGATTCTGAAAAACCCCACCCAACAAAACTCTGATTCGTTGTGAAAAAAACCCCCACTCATCCAAAAGGGGGTTTTTTATTTTTTGAAGCAATAGCATTCAGATAAATTTACGGTCCCAAACGAAAATATATGCAAGTGGTTAAAAAGCTAAGGCTATTCCTGCGCGCAGTGTACTGCGGACTGGCAATGCTGGTATTCATTCCCACAGCATGGACGCAAATAGATGTGACACAGGTAATGCCAGTAGATCCTAAAGTTAAAATCGGCAGGCTGGCAAATGGTCTTACCTATTATATTCGCCACAACACCCTTCCCGAAAAAAGGGTAGAGTTGAGACTGGTAGTCAACACTGGTTCGGTATTGGAAGACAATGATCAATTAGGGCTTGCTCATTTTATGGAGCACATGAATTTTAATGGCACCAAGCGTTTTCCCAAAAATGAACTGGTCAGTTACTTGCAAAGCATTGGTGTGGAATTTGGCGCTGATTTAAACGCTTACACCAGTTTTGATGAAACGGTATATATACTTCCGGTGCCTACTGACAAACCTGGTTTGGTAGATAAGGGCTTGCAAATTCTTGAAGATTGGGCTCACAACGCATTGTTGGATCCGGCAGAAATAGAAAAAGAGAGAGGTGTGGTAATTGAAGAGTGGAGATTAAGCCGTGGTGCTGATGAAAGAATGATGAAACAAACATTACCTGTACAATACCGGGGATCAAAGTATGCAGAACGGCTACCTATCGGCACCAGGGAAATACTGGAAAAATTTTCGCCTGAAGTATTAACCCGATTTTATAAAGATTGGTATCGTCCTGATCTGCAAGCAGTGATTGTGGTTGGAGATATTGATGTAAATGATATTGAGCAAAAGATCAAACAAACCTTTGGCAATATTCCGGCCGCTACTTCTCCCCGCAAACGGGAAGTGTTTGCCGTTCCAGATCACAAGGAAACATTGTCGGTTGTAGCAAAAGACAAAGAGACGGCTTTTCCTTCCATTGAGATCCTGTTTAAAAAAGACCCGCAGCCGGAAACTACCATTGGTGATTATTGTCGCTACATGAACCGTCGCCTTTTTACAGGTATGCTGAATAATCGTTTCCGGGAGATAACATTGGGATCCAACCCGCCCTTTGTGGGTGCCGGGTCCTTTTATGGCAATAGCCTGGCCCGGACTAAGGATGCTTACCGGCTTGTTGCCAATACCAGTGACACGGGCATGTCACGTTCTTTGTATGCGTTGATACAAGAAAACCGCCGGGTCCTCTTGCATGGCTTTACACCTACCGAGTTTGAAATGCAGAAAAAACAAATGCAGAGTTTTTATGACCGCATCTTTAACGAAAGGGAAAAAGAAGAGTCGTTCAAATACGTGGATGAGTATGTCAATAATTTTTTGATCAATGAACCCATTCCTGGCATTGAATGGGAATACGATTTTGTCAAACAGTATCTTACTTCTGTAAAGCTGGAAGAGGTAAATAAAATGGCTACGTTATGGATCACCAAAGACAACATGGTAGTAACTTTGAACGCTCCTGATAAAACCAATGTAAAAATACCATCGGCAGAAGAAGTGAAGGCGGTGCTGGACGCAGTTGATGTTGCCGTTATTGAGCCTTATAAAGAGAAAATACTGGCTTCTACCTTGATGGATGGCGGAAAATTAAAACCAGGAAAAATCATCAGCTCAAAAACAGATGATGACCTGCAGACAACGACCTTAAAATTGTCTAACGGCGCTACCGTAATATTAAAAGCTACTAATTTTAAAAACGATGAGATACTACTCCGCGCATTTAGCAAAGGAGGACATTCCTTAGTAAAAGATGCTGACTATTATTCAGCCAGCAATGCAGCCGCCATCGTATCACAAAGTGGTGTCGGTAGTTTTTCTGCCATAGACCTTGGGAATATGCTGAAAGGGAAAAGTACCAGCCTCGCGCCCAATATTACTTTATATAGTGAAGGTCTGAATGGAACTACTATTTCAAAAGAAACAGAAACCTTACTCCAACTGGTACATCTTTATTTTACGGCACCCCGCAAAGACAAAGATGCATTTGAATCTTTTAAGACAAGGCAGAAGCAATTATATGCTAACCTGGCTGCTAACCCGCAGATATATTTCAGTTCCGAGTTTCAGAAAATGATGACACAAAATCATCCCCGTGCCGGTGGCTTACCCAAACCGGAGGATTTTGATAAAATTAATCTCGACCGCAGTATACAGATCTATAAAGAACGGTTTGCCAATGCCGGTGATTTCACTTTCCTTTTTGTAGGCTCTTTTGAGGAAGAAGCCATCAGACCCTTATTAGAAAAATATATTGGCAGTCTTTCGGGCAGTACTCAGAAAGAAACATTTAAAGATCTCGGCATCCGCCCTCCTGCCGGTAAGGTAGATAAACTAATAACCAAAGGGGCTGATCCCAAAAGTATTGTCAGCATCATTTTCACGGCTCCCGTTCCTTACAACGGTAATGATGCCTACGCGTTGCGCAGTCTTAGTGAAGTAATGGATATTAAACTGGTAGAAAAGTTGCGGGAAGAAAAAGGTGGTGTTTATGGTGTTTCAGCAATAGGAGGAATCAATAAGATCCCGTATGCTTTCTCCAATTTCAGTATAACTTTTCCTTGTGCTCCTGAAAATGTGGACACCCTAAGCAAAGCCGCTATTGATGAATTGAAAAAAATAATCAAGACTGGCGTAAGCGCAGAAGATCTTGCCAAGGTAAAGGAACAACAAAAAAGAAAATTGGAAACGGATATCAAACAAAACCTGTTCTGGATGAGTGCATTGCACGATGCTTATTACTTAGGCAATAACCCCTCGGATATTTTAAATAAACAAAAACAAATTGATGGTCTTAGTTCCAGGCTGATCCAGGATGCTTCTAAAAAATATATTAATTTGAACAGTTATATCAGGGCTACGCTAAAACCGGATGAAAAACCTTTAAAAGGGTTTTAGATAATAACTGCTGAGACGTAGAAGGGGTAATGTACTAATTTGAAATGCAACAAGCATACGATCACTGGCTTTATACCTGCCGGCCAAGCTAAGCATGTACGGGATAATATTGCCTTGTCAATGCCCAACCTTTTATTGCCTGACGTGCACCTGCAGGAAATTGACGGTGGCGAGCTCTTTAAACTAATAAAAAGCGACCCGGATACCCCTTTCTTTTCCAATCCTTTGCAAACGATAATATACATATCATTATTAATGGGGAATGCAGGCCGATGGTTTTATCAGAAACCCTTTACAGGACAATGTTCAAATCACTAGCTCCCAGTATTTTTTCCAAAAAAGAAGATTATACAGAAACTTTTTTGCTATCATTGTTAAACAAAATATTTGAATCTGGGAAATAAGATGTAACTTATATTTATGACCACCGGAACCACTACACCCGAAATAGAAGTGCGCAGAATTGAAGCCCTCAAGAAATACGAAATTCTTGACACACCACCGGACGGATCTTTTACGCATATTGTTGAACTTGCCGCAAAGATCCTGAACGTTCCCATCGCGATTATTAGTCTGGTAGACACAGACCGTATCTGGTTTAAATCAGCTACTGGTGTGGGTGATATCCGCCAGACTGACCGCGTACCTGGTTTGTGCGCTTCCGCTATTTTATCTGATGACCTATACGAGGTAGAAAATGCGATCACCGATCCTCGCACCATCGCCAACCCCCTTGTCGCTGGTGAAATGGGTTTTCGTTTTTATGCAGCCGTGCCTTTGAAAATACGTGAAGGGTTTAACCTGGGAACGCTTTGTCTAATCGATACGAAGCCACGGAAATTAAATGATGATGAAAGAGTCATGCTGCAGAATCTTGCCGACATTGTCATCGACCAGCTGGAACTGAGACTTGAAGCCCGTATTGCCAACACGCAGCAGCATAAAATGCTTGGCGTCGTCGCCCATGAACTCAAAAATGCAATAACGACAATTCCGGCTTATGCAGAAATCCTCAAGGAAAATTGTATTTCGGAGCCGGAGAATTTAAAGCTACTCCAACATATCATCCGCGCTAGCCAGAAGACAACTCACCTAATTGAAGAAATGCTTGATATGGCAAAATTACAGGCAAGTAAAATCCAGCTGAAACACAAAGATGTGGAGATGGCGACGGTGGTGGGGCATGTGACGGCAACGAATTTGGTTCTTGCCAATGCGAAACAACAGAAAATAATTTTGCAGATTGATGATGATATTGTCATCAAGGCTGATGAATCAAAGATATCTGAGATCGCCGATAATTTGATTAATAATGCTATCAAATATTCTCCGCCAGGCAGCCGGATTGCCGTACATGTTAAAGCTGAAGATGGCAAGGCCGTTCTTGAAGTATATGATGAGGGCCCCGGTTTTCAACCCGGTGACGAAGAAAAATTATTCCTCCCCTTTACACGATTAAGTGCAAAGCCAACCGGTGGCGAACATTCAACCGGCATGGGTCTATCCATTGTAAAGATGCTGGCAGAGGCGCATGGCGGAACCGTTAATGCCCGAAATCACCCGGAATGGAACGGAGCCATTTTCCGTGTTGAATTACCTGTTTAATTACTGCCGGTATTTTGCCTCGCTACCTGCTTGCCGGACGTCACGCAACGCTGCGTGAATTGTTTGGTAGTAAAGTATATTTGCAAAAAATAGATCGCAAGACTCTGCAGTAAAAAAAACAAATGAAATATTTCCGTGTATTCGGCGGTCTCCTGATTTTTATCATCCTTGTTACAGCCGGTCTTTCCTTTATGCTGCCGACCAGCCAGAAGGTAGAGCGTACTATTGTTATTAATGCCCCTGCTGCTGCCATCTATAACCAGTTGATCAAACTTGAAAATTTTAATAAGTTTTCTGTGTGGAGCCAGGAGGATTCATCCGTCGTTTATACACTCACCGGTACAGACGGAACGGTTGGTGCTGCCAGTTCCTGGAAAGGAAGTCCTGTTATTTCCGGTGAAGGAAAAATTGAGATCATCGCCTTAGAGCCCAACAAAAAAGTGGTTCACCACCTCAGCTTCACCCGGCCCAAAAAAGGAAAAGCCGAGTCGGCTTTCAATCTTGTGGAAACAAACCCTGCCACCACCACTGTTACCTGGACCTTTCATATGGCGACGCCAAGACCCTGGAATATCTTCAATCTCCTCTACAGTCTTGATGAACAAATAGGAAAAGATTTTGAAGATGGTTTATCAGCGTTAAAGACATTGATTGAGTCAAGTAGCACCGACAGTGTGCCGGCGCAGCCTTCTATAGAATAAAACAATACTAGTTATTATAATCTTTTTGCTGCCCGTTGCTTTATCAGTAAGTTTATCTTCCAAAACATACTGATATGAGAAAACCTGTCTTGCTCATCGCATCATTTCTTTTCTGTCTTGTTGCTGCTGCACAAAAGATCTCCCTTGACCAGTTTAAGAATTTACGGCCCCGAAACATTGGTCCTTCCGGAATGAGTGGCCGTATTGTAGCAATTGATGCCGTTCATAAGAATCCTGCTATCGTATATGTCGGTGCAGCTTCCGGGGGCATTTGGAAAACAGAGAACAGCGGGGCAGACTGGAAACCCATTTTTGATGATCAGCCTATTCAGAATATTGGCTCCCTTGCTATTCAGCAATCAAATCCATCGATAATATGGGCCGGAACAGGTGAAGGTAATCCAAGAAACTCTTTGAATATTGGCGAAGGCATTTATAAAAGCCTGGATGCGGGTAAAACATGGAAGCGGATGGGTCTGGAAAAAACTAGGAATATTCACCGTGTTATCATTGATCCTGATAATCCGGCCACCATCTACGTAGCTGCTATTGGCAATCCTTATGCGCAACACCCGGAAAGAGGTGTTTATAAAACAACCGATGGTGGGGAAACATGGAACCGTATCCTTTATACCAATGATACCACAGGCTGTGCAGAATTGGTAATGGACCCTTCCAATCCAAATAAACTGATCGCTTCCATGTGGCAGCATTATCGCCTGCCGTGGAAGATGAAAAGCGGCGGCCCCGGGAGTGGGATGTATATTACCATTGATGGCGGCAAGAACTGGAAAAAACTAACAAAGGAAGACGGTTTACCGGATGGCAGTATTGGTCGCATTGGACTCGCTTTTGCCAGGAGCATGCCCTCCAGGGTGTATGCAAAAATTGAGGCTACCCGGAATGGTTTGTATAAAAGTGATGATGGCGGATTTAAGTGGCAGTTGGTAAATAACAATGCCACGGAAGTTACGGACCGGCCATTTTATTACCAGGAGATTTATGTAGATCCAAAAAATGAAAACAGGATCTATGATATTCACTCCACCATTACCTTTAGTGAGGATGCGGGGAAATCATTCAGCACGATGATACCTTACTCCGGTATTCATCCCGACCATCATGCCTGGTGGATACATCCTGAGGATGCTAACCTGATCATAGAAGGTAATGATGGTGGTATCGGTATATCAAGAGACCGGGGCAAGACATGGGTCTTTGATGAAAAATTACCGGTTGGTCAATTCTACCATATTAATGTCGACAATGAACTACCCTATAACGTTATGGGTGGCATGCAGGATAATGGCAGTTGGCTTGGCCCTGCCTATACCTGGACAAACGGCGGCATCCGCAACTATTACTGGAGCAATATCGGCGGTGGTGATGGTTTTGATGCCCTACCTGATGCCGACGGAGATGGTTGGGTATATAGCATGAGCCAGGGAGGAAGCGTGGGACGGTTTAATTACAAAACAGGTGAGCGGTGGAATATTCGTCCTCCTTATCTTGATACAGTTGAAAAAAATTCCTACCGCTTTAACTGGAACGCAGCTATAGCTCAACATCCGTTTGATAAAAATACTATTTATTATGGAAGCCAGCATGTCCATAAAAGCAATAACAAAGGAGCCAGTTGGGAAACTATTTCGCCTGATCTTACCACCAATGACTCCGTAAAAATTGATCAGAGTACAACCGGTGGGTTGACATTAGATATTACCGGTGCAGAAAATCATTGTACTATTCTTGCTATTGAACCTTCTGCAAAACAAAAAGGAGTAATTTGGGTAGGTACGGATGATGGCAATGTGCAACTAACTACAGACGACGGAAAAACATGGACCAATTTCCGTGGAAAAATTCCTGGTTTGCCCGTAGGATGCTGGATTCCCCAGATCAAGGCATCAAGACATAATGCAGCGGAAGCCTTTGTAGTAGCCAATGACTATCGGCGGGGCGATTTCAAACCCTATATTTTCCGAACCACTGATTTTGGAAAAACATGGACACGAATGGTGGATGAAAAAAAAGTTACCGGGTATGCATTGTGTATGATACAGGATCCTGCAGAACCTAACTTAATTTTTGTAGGAACAGAACAAGGTCTATGGGTAAGCTTTGATAACGGATCTTCGTTTCAGCAATGGAAAAATAATTATCCCGCTGTATCTACGTATGATCTTGCCATCCAGGAAAGAGAAGCTGACCTGGTGATTGCAACTTTCGGCCGGGCTATCTGGATACTGGACGATATAAGGCCATTAAGAAAAGTAGCGGCCGGGAATGGCTCCCTTTCAAAAAAAATGACTGTATTTGCTGCTCCCGACGCTTACCAGGCACAATATCGTGCAGCACCCGGGTATGAGTGGAGCACCATGGGGCTTTGGGATGCCCCCAATAAAAACCGCGGGGCGGCCTTGTCCTACTTTATTGAAAAAAATTCCGACACTGCCAAAAAAGCAAGAACAGACAGTGTGCTTGTAAAAATCTACAATGATAAAAATGAACTTATCCGGAATTTGAAATGGAAAGCAGATTCAGGATTCAATCGTCAATACTGGGGAATGGAAGAAAAAGGTTTCCGGCAACCCGGATCACCCAAGCCAAAACCAGGAGCACCTGAGCCGGGTGGCTTCCAGGTATTGCCGGGGATTTATAAAATAGTGCTTGCATTAAACAGGGACCTGGATTCGACTTATATCAAAGTAAATGATGACCCGAGATTTGGCAACCGTAATACTGTGAAGCTGGCTCAGAGAAATATGATTAACCGGCTAAGAAAAAGTGCTGATAAATTAGTCGAAGGAATGGATAGGTTGACTGAATGTGATGATGTGTGTACCAAAATTACTGCACAACTCAAGGACCTGGACGGAAAAGATGCAGATTCGCTGCGTAAGACAACCAAAGCGATGCAGGACAGTATTAAATCCATCCGTGAATTTATCAGCGGCAAACCTTCTGACAAACAAGGTATCAACCGCGATCCCGGTATGACTGTTATAAGAACAATGCAAATTGCCATGCAATACATCGGCTCCAAAAATGTGGCACCCGGCACACAGGAAGAAAAATTAGTGATGAATGCTGAAGAAATGATAGGGATGTCTTTACAGCGGGTCAATCATTTTTTAACGGGCAGATGGACCGCCTATCGTCAACAAGTGGAAGCAACCAAATTAAATTTATTTAAAGATTATAAACCGATTGATTAAGTACATTTTTTAAAGTATATTACTATTTTTCTTTTTTAAAAATCGGGATCTTTATCTCCTCCATGGAGGGTTAACAATATTTTATTTTAAATGATTGTCTCACCTATCAACCTTACCCCTAAGCGACTCTGAAACCTTAAAGACTCTATATCCCCCTCGCCTATAGGAGAGAGGTACCATAGTTTCCGATACTCGGAGTAGCATTAGGGTGAGGTAATAATATGCGGATAATTGTTTTATTTAAAAATTCATAGAAAGAGGTGGATAGTAGGAACTGCAATTGACAATTACTCCCTAACTTTCCTATATGATGAAAATGAATGCAGGTGGCTGGATCGGCATCATTGGCGGTCTTATTGGACTGATCGTCGGCGTTGGTGCTGTGGTGGCGACAGGTGGATCTTCCGGTCTCTATATCGGGCTGGGTATGCTTGTTCTTTTTGGTGGTATGTTCTATTTGTTTTACAGGCTTTTCTTTAAGCCGATGATCAATGCCAGCCGTTTACAAAAAATTGGTCTCCCGGGCAAAGCCAGGATCCTGGAGGTAAGAGATACCGGTGTCACCATTAATAATAGTCCCCAGGTAAAACTAATTCTCGAAGTAAAAAATGATCTCGGGCAAAAGTATACAACCGAATGCCGGGTGCTGGTATCGAGAATAAATCCCGGGGCTTATGTACCGGGCATGGAGATACCCGTAAAGATCGATCCTAAAAATGAAAAGAATGTCGTGATTGATTTTAGCGGACGTTCGGGGGCTGCTGGTATAACGGCACTACCCAGCCAGGAAATGATGAAGGCGGAATTGGAACAAATCCAGAAAGACAATGACTTGCTCCTTGTTTCAGGACGTCCGGCCAAAGCTATTATTACTAAAAACACGTTCCTGGGTGTCAATGTAAATGGAAACAATCCGTACGTGGAATTAGAATTGCAGGTAATACCGGATAGTTTACCGGCATTTGCTGGTAAAGCAAAAGGTGTGATCGCTGAAGCATCCATTCCCAACTATCAACCGGGTTGCACGGTGTTTGTAAAGTATGATTTGTATGATAATAGTAAGGTAGTGATAGACCATTCCTGAAAAAATGGAACTATTAAATAGTTTTTTATTGTCATACTCTACTTTTTGACAATCTGGTATCAACTATCTTTTAGCATTTTATTCTTGGCATCGTCTTTGAAAATTTTTATAAAAACCGTCCTTGGGGCGTTTTTTCTTTTCTAGGATAAATACAACATTATCATACCGTTAAAAACTATACCGCTGACTGCCAATATAGAAAATAACAACAAAAGCCTTAATTGGCACGTGTTTCGCAGCATTATAGGAAAATTGTTTATGAAAAAGATAGTTGTTTTTAGTGCCTTATTTCTTGCTCTGAGCACCAGCTTTTATTCTGCCAATGCGCAGGTCAATATAAATGTCTCGATCCAGCCTCAGTGGGGGCCCGATGGCTATTCTTATGTCGAATACTATTTTTTTCCCGATATCGGAATCTATTATCATGTTCCCAAACATAAGTATGTGCATAGGAACCCTGCGGGTAAATGGGTTTTTTCAAATGGATTACCGCATGCGCACCGTAGTTATAATCTTTACACAGGTTATAAAGTAGTACTTAATCAGCCCAATGCCTACAACTATTACAATGATCATAAAGTAAAATACGCTCACTTTAAGGGCAATCGTTCCCAGGTCGTCCTAAAAAACAACAAAGGACCGAAGATCAAAGTGAAACCGGGTAAGGTAAGCTCTAATGGAAATGGTAACGGAAAAGGAAAAAGGAAAAATCATTAACTATAGAAAAACTCGATCGGCCTCCAGATGGCGGCCTTTTTTTCGATATTCCTTAAACCGCTTTTACCAGCTCTCAGGTTCCGTTTCCGTAATTCGTTATTCCATATTATGGGTTTGATATTCCCTGCCCGTCCGCAGGCGGTGATATTACCATGGTACCTAATTCATAATGAATATTGAACAAGGAATAACGAGTATTGAACTATACAGCCACCAAACACCTGTTTAGCTCATCTCCCCCAATTTCCATTATTTTTGCCGCAAAGGGTTAGTAGTATGAATCGGTCATGATAAATTTATTGTGGGATGAAACATCAGTCCTTACTCATAAAATAATATTTCGCTGATGAAATTGTCACATTTATCAGAAACACTAATTGGTTCCGAGATTGTAAAACTCGGCGGCGAGATAAAAGAGAAGATACGCCAGGGTGCTCGTATTTATAATTTTACCGTCGGCGATTTTGATCCATCCATTTTCCCAATCCCCAAAGAACTAGAAGATGCAATTGTAGATGCTTACCGCAAACATTTTACTAATTATCCCACCGCCGAAGGAAATCTTGACCTGAGAGAAGCGGTCCTATCCTTTATAAAGGACGAAGAAGGATTGGATTATGGCACTAGCGAGATCCTTGTTGCTTCCGGTGGACGTCCTTTAATCTATGCAGTGTTCCGGGCGGTTTGTGATAAAGGCGATAAGATCATTTATGCTGTTCCCTCCTGGAATAATAATCACTACACGCATTTTGTCGGGGGTGAGCATATTGTTATTGAAGCGACAGCGGAAAGTAATTTTATGCCGACAGCTAATAATCTCCGGCCGCATATAAAAGATGCTGTGCTGATTTCGCTCTGTTCTCCACAAAACCCAACCGGAACAACTTTTAAAAAAGAAGACCTGGAAGCTATTTGCGACCTGGTGATCGAAGAGAATAAAAGAAGGGGTGAGGGTGAAAAAAAACTGTATGTCATGTACGACCAGATGTACTGGCATCTTACGTACGGTGCTATACAACATCATAATCCAGTTTCCCTTCGTCCGGAGATGAGAAACTATACCATTTTTATTGATGCAATTAGTAAAGTTTTTGCTGCAACTGGAGTACGAGTAGGGTGGGGTTTAGGACCGGCCGTGATTATCAGTAAAATGAAAGCTATCCTTACACATATCGGTGCCTGGGCTCCTATGGCTGAACAAAAAGCGGTGGCACAGTACCTGGGCAACAGGGAAAGCATAAAAAAGTATCTGACAACTTTCAAAGCTGAAATAGAAGAGCGGCTTCGTCGCATCTATGAAGGTTTTACACAACTAAAAAATGAAGGGTACGCCGTGGAAGCTATTACACCCGAAGCAGCTATCTACCTTACTATAAAAATTGATCTCACCGGAAAGAAAACAAGCGAAGGGAAAATACTGGCCGATCAAAATGAAGTGACGGCCTATGTATTGAATGAAGCCGGGCTTGCTGTTGTTCCCTTCTATGCATTCGGTGCTGACCGGAGTTCACCCTGGTACCGCCTCAGCGTAGGCACTTGTAAAAAAGAAGAAATTGGGGAAATGATCGGGAAACTGCGGGAAGCTTTGAAAAAATTAACCTGAGTCTTCTTCTACTTTTTTTCTTAGCAAAAAAAGTAGCAAAAAAGCCAAGGCGGTTCTATGGGCGAGACTCAGCTATCATGAATTTCATTCAAAAGAACCGCCAGGGGAAACCCCGATAATGCGAAGGCTTTAATGCAGGTCTGCGCTGCGTGTCACGGTTGGCTCATGTTAGCGCTGGCTTTTTCACCAGGAGAACTTACGTTAACCTCAGGACCTGATTATGGTGAAAAAGAGGCGCATGATAATTCTGGATTTAAAACTGTGTAAGAAATTTCCCTTGCCGGTATCGATAGAATAGAGTCTTGCATTGGATGACTTTCCCCGCGCATATTTTTCGACATCCAGGATATGGAATTTAGAAGGACCTATACCGGCGAAAAATCGAGCGCCTCAGCATCTTGATTTATCAGGCAGCTGAGTCCATAAATAATTTCCTCAGAGAGTGAGTTTGCCATCGCCGGTTTGTCAGCGGAAAATTCCCAGGAGAAAGTATCTTCCGCATCAAACCTGCTTGATTTTTTGGCTCCACCCTTTGTATCAAGACAAAAGGTGGAAAGTCCAAACCAAGCGAATCTGTATAAACCTTAATTCTTATTAATCAAAAACCGGAACGGTCTCAACCTGAAATGGTTTGACTCTTTTACTATTTTTTTCTTATTGGAAGTGATGCAGTTACGGTCAACCAGCTCATGTGCTGTACAGAAATGTTCAGGAGATTCGATAGTGGATAAGATTGTATTAAGAGATTCAGCTTGCAGTTCAAAGAACTGCCCGGATATCAATTTTTTTTTAAACAGAACTAATAATGTCCGGTTACTGTTTATCATCGCTAACGGTTTAATAGCCCGTCATTCCTTTGGTGCTGGGACAGCCACAATTCTTTCCCCCCTTTCCGCTACCGGAATAATAATTTTTATTGCAGGCCGTCAATAACACGGTACCGGCTAATAAGAGTAAAAGGGCTATTTTATTAATTGTCTTCATAATCAGAAGTTCTAAATTAAAACTATTTTACAAACAAATTAGTATGCCCTTTTCCCAAAAAGGGAAAAAAATTAACATGGATACGGATTTCAGCAGAAATATAGGCGCAAAACCCATCCAGCCCGGCCCACCGGGCTCTGTGAGCAGGCAAGCCCGTATCCTGGTCGCTCCATTAGACTGGGGACTAGGCCATGCCACCCGCTGTATCCCCATAATCCGGGAATTAGTGGCAAAACAATATGATGTATGGATAGCTGGTGAAGGACCACAGGAACAACTACTAAAAATTGAATTTCCTGGGTTATCCTTCCTGGGACTGCCAGGTTACCGGATACAGTATGCCAAAACAGCGCGGGGACTGATCTGGAAAATGCTGCAGCAGGGACCGAAGATGCGCCGGGCTATCCAATATGAGCACCGGTGGTTAAAAAAAATGATCGACAACTATCATTTCGATGCTGTAATCAGCGATAACCGCTATGGTTTATTTCACCCTACGGTTCCCAGTATTTTTATTACTCACCAGTTAACTATCAAAAGCTCAGCGGGTAAATGGACAGAAAATATTTTACAGAAAAGAAATTATAATTACATCAAAAAATTTACAGAATGCTGGGTACCTGATCGTGAAGGCGAAAATAACCTGGCCGGGGAATTATCGCATCCTAAAATAAAACCAGCTATCCCCCTCCGCTATATTGATTGGCTATCCCGTTTTGAAGCGACTAATGAAAAGGCAGCACCAGCCTTCACCCAAGATCACTTATTGATTATTCTCTCCGGTCCCGAACCACAACGAAGTATTTTGGAAGAGAAAATCATCACAGATATTAGTAATTATGAGGGAACTGCAACGATTGTGCGGGGACTGCCGGGTTCATCTTCATTGATCCCATCTACTAATATGATAAAATTTTATAACCACCTCCCGGCTGCTGTACTTCACCATGAAATACAGCAAGCTGAATTTGTTATCAGTCGAAGTGGCTACAGCACAGTGATGGACATGGTAGCATTGAAAAAGAAAACTATTCTTATTCCCACCCCGGGACAGACAGAGCAGGAGTACCTGGGCCGTTATCTACTCCAAAGGAACATAGCTGTTTGTATCGATCAAAAAGACTTTACGTTAAACAGGGCATTGGCTGTTGCACGGGATCATCAATATGAAATTCCAACAATTACAGGCAGCGCAACATTGGCAACAACAATTGAACAATTTTTAGATCAATCTTTCAAACCCGCTTTAGGGTAATCAAAAAACCAGAATTCCTTTTTTGCTGTTGCAAATTCTTTCCATTTAGTACAATCGGCTTTTATTGCAAATACACCACAGGTAGGAATATTATCAACTTTTGTAGGAGTAAGCAGGTTAGCAAAGTCCGTGATGCCCGGGTTATGTGAAAAGACGGCAATGCTGTCAAATTTATTGGATGCCGTGGCCACTACATCATAAAAAACATTTTCTCCGGCACCATATAGTTCATCTCTCAGGATAATATCATCCTTATCTGTCTTGTACGCAGCAGCAAAAATGGCAGCTGTTTTCCTTGCTCTTTTAGCCGGGCTGGAGATAAAGGCATCAATCTTTACTTTTTTATCCAGTAGGCGGTGCGCCATCACGGGAGCATTACTTTTTCCTCTTCCATTTAATGGCCTGTCAAAATCATCCAGGTCCGGGTTTCCCCAATCGCTTTTTGCATGACGCACAAGAATCAATGTCTTCATCGGTTGAAATTTAATGTAAAATAAGTTATTTGCTATCCCAGGCTCCGAACTCCTGACGCTCGGCTCCCGACTCCTAATATCCTCTCACATTCTTCCCTTCCATATAGTTTATAAAAGCTTTGTTCACTACTTTGTTACCACCAGGGGTGGGATAGTTACCTGTAAAATACCAATCGCCCAAATTATTCGGACAAGCTTTGTGCAAGTCTTCAATACTTTGAAAAATAACATCAACCGGGATATCAAGGCCGGCGGGAGTTATCAGCTGTGCTATCTTGGCAGAAATCTCTTCCGTAGAAAATTGTTTATACAATTGTTTTACCACATTCTCAGTATGTAACTGGTTGTTCCGCTGCAGATCTTTGCATTTTTCAAGTAAATCCTTCAGGCAATTTTCTGTTCCCTCCCCATCCTTGAGGCGGGACTTTTCCTTCATCAGTTCCACTACGGCGTTGAATGCAATAAAATCACCCATCTTGCTCATATCAATACCATAGCAATCAGGATAACGGATCTGTGGTGATGAAGAAACGACAACGATGCGCCTGGGATTGAGTCTCCCCAGCATCCTGATAATGCTTTCTTTTAGCGTGGTGCCCCTGACTATCGAATCATCAATAACAACCAGGGTGTCCATACCGGGTCTAACTGTTCCATAGGTGATATCATAGACGTGCTGCACCATTTCATTACGACCGGCATCTTCCGTAATAAAAGTGCGCATCTTCACATCCTTGATAGCGATCTTTTCTATCCGGATGCGGCGGTTCACCATTTCACTAAGTTTCTCCGTGTCATACTCCTTTCCCCAGCTTAGTATCCTTTCCACTTTCACTTTATTCAGGTAAGCTTCCATTCCTTTCACCATTCCCAGGAAAGCTGTTTCCGCTGTATTGGGTATAAAAGAAAAAATAGTGTTTTTCAGATCATGATCGATCGCATTCAATACGGGCTCGCTAAGGTTGTAACCCAGTGCTTTTCTTTCCTTATATATCTTTTCATCACTCCCTCTTGAAAAATAAATTCGTTCAAAGCTGCAGGCCTTTCTTTCCTTTGGTTCCAATATCTGCGCTATTTCCACTTCCCCCTTCTCATCCACTATTAATGCATGACCCGGCTTCAGTTCTTTTACTTCATTCTCGCCTACATTAAATGTTGTCCGGATCGCAGCTCTTTCTGATGCAGCCACTACTACTTCCTCATTAACATAATAGTACGAAGGCCGGATACCATGGGCATCCCTGAACACAAAGCCAATACCATTACCGGTTACTCCACCTACATGAAAGCCACCGTCCAGTAAGGGTAATGTTTTTTTCAAAACTTTTTTAATATCCATATGACCCGGGGAGGTCTCATCTTCCTTGCAAAGAAATGTATGCATTAGTTCTATCATGGCAGCCAGGTCACTAAAGCGGACCGTGTCATGTGGTTCCTTACCAATCAGTGCAAACAATTCATCCGAGTTAACGATATTGAAGTTACCCGCCAATGCGAGGTTGCGGGCCGGGATGGTATTTCGATTAATAAACGGGTGGCAATATTCCAGCTTATTCTTTCCCTGCGTTCCGTAACGCAGGTGTCCCAATAATATTTCCCCTAAGAACTTTACATGCCCCTTCATCAATCCCGGGTGGCTTTTAATGTCCGGGTGGTATTGTTCCAGCTCCAATATTTCCTTTCCAATTTGTTGAAAGATATCAGAAATGGCCTGGGGTGCATTGCTGCGGATTCGGTGCAAAAAAGGATAGCCTGATTCTACGTTTAATTTCACGGCGGCTACTCCGGCGCCGTCCTGCCCACGATTATGTTGTTTTTCCATCAGCAGGTACAGCTTGTTAAGCCCCCACAGCACGGTACCATACTGTTGCTGGTAATAAGAGAAAGGTTTCCTTAGCCGGATGAATGCCAATCCGCATTCATGTTTTATGGGGTCGCTCATGGAAGCCGCAAAGGTAGTTATAAAGACTATATGGCCATACTAATTCGTGGACTTTTACGGTCTTTGTCACGTAGCAAGGGGCCCACCAGGGGGAGTTGTAATGCTGTTTAAAATGATTTTTTATCAAACGTAAACTTTTTCAGCTGAACGCATTCGGACTCAGTCTGCGGGTCTACATTTATAAAATATGCCGGGAGTTTTGTTGCTAACCATTTTTCCATGGCTTTGGCTTTTTTTTCTTCCAGCGCAAATTGAGATATTTTGCTATAATCATCTTGCAAATTCATTCGGTGCGGGGCGGAACGGGATTTCAAGTAAACGATCCTGACGCCTTTTTTTCCCTGCTCATCAGTAAAGGCAGTGGGATTGGAGTAATCTCCCACTTTCATTTTTGCCAGCATCCCTACCATATCCTTATCCAGTGCATCAATGGTTACATAAGTGGAACCATCCCGGCTGGTGATAAATGGCCCGGCGAATTTGGCAGATTCATCATCACTGTATTTAGAAGCAGCTGCATTAAAACTGATCTTGCCGGCCATGACACTCAAGCGCACTGAATCTAATTTTGTAATGGCCTGCTTGATCTCTGCATCTGTTACCGGCGGCATACGAAGTATATGACGTACCGTGGCATCATCACCGCTTCGTTGCACCATTTGTATAATGTGGTACCCAAATTTTGATTTTACTGGTGCTGATATCTCTCCTTCCTTTAGCCGAAAAGCTGTTGACATAAAGATAGGATCCCAGCTTTTTTCATTCCTGTTGATCTGGTATTGTCCGCCACGGTCCTTGCTACCCGGATCTTCAGATACCTGCCTGGCCAGTTTGTCAAATGTGGTAACCTTGGTTTCGATCTGTTTTTTGTAATTATTCATTTCCCCCACGATGTATTGCTCCAGTTCCCTGGAAGCTTTGGGGAAACTTATTATCTGGCCAATCTCCAATTCCGATTCATAAAAAGGTAAACTGTCAACCGGGATTTTATCAAAGAAAGCTTTCACTTCATTGGGAGTGATCCGTACATTATCTACAATTTTCCGTTGCATGGCCCCGGAGAGCTTTTGTTCTTTGACAGATTCCCGTGCATCGTCTTTTATCTGGTAAATACTTTTCCCCGCCATTTCTTCCAGGGCTTCCTGGCTACCCAGCTCCCGGATATAATACCGGATCTTTTGATCGAGCTCCGCTTCTACCTCATCATCCGTTACGGGTAAAGAATCTTTTTCTGCCTGGAGCATCAGCACTTTGGAAACAATGGCCTGTTCCATCAACAAACATTCAGCATTATCTGGAATTGCCCCTCCCTGCCGGGCAATATCTGCCATTGAGTTTAATATATCAGACTGCAGGATAATGCGGTCACCCACAATAGCAGCAATTTTATCTGCCACCACTTTTTTCACCTGCGCCTGGGCTACCATTGTACAACCCAACAGCAGGAAACAGGCAGTTATTATTCTCTTGGTATAATGCATAATCTCAAAAGTAGCTTTACCCACAAACTTATTAGTAGCTGAGGGGGTATTTAACAAAAAATTCGGGAGAAAGGCTGCGAGCTGCTAGCCCCGAGCTACGGGACCTAACATTTTCAGACTCTTCTCGCAGCTCGTAGCTCAAAGTCTGTAACTTATAGCGTTCTCTTTACTTCCTCTATTTCATACGCTTCCACCACATCTCCCACTTTAATATCACTGAAATTTTTGATGGTAAGACCGCATTCCATACCTGACAACACCTCTTTAGCATCATCTTTAAACCGCTTCAGGGAAGCCAGCTCCGCACTGACGCCCTCACCAGTAGGATAAATAACGATACCATCACGTATCAGGCGGATCTTAGAATCTCTTTTTATCTTGCCGTCCCGTACCGAACAACCTGCCACCGTTGCTTTATCAAACTTGAACACTTCTCTTATTTCCACATTGGCAACGATCCTTTCCTGCACTTTCGGCTCCAACATGCCTTCCATCGCACTCTTCACTTCTTCGATCGCATTGTAAATAATAGAGTACATTTTTATCTCAATGCCTGCATTCTCTGCCAGTTTAGATGCCTGCAATGAAGGACGAACGTTGAACGCAATAACGATGGCATCAGATGCTTCGGCCAATACGATATCACTTTCGTTGATTTGTCCTACACCCTTATGGATAACACTCACTAAAATCTCCTGGGTAGATAGTTTTTGTAATGAGTCACTCAATGCTTCCACAGAACCGTCCACGTCGCCTTTGATGATAACTTTCAATTCCTTAAAGCTTCCCAGCGCCAGGCGGCGTCCAATTTCATCTAACGTAATATGTTTCTTGGTTCTTATACCCTGTTCTCTCAATATCTGTGCACGACGGTTAGCAATTTCTTTTGCCTCCGCCTCATCTTCATACATTTTGAATTTTTCACCAGCTTGTGGTGCACCGTTCAATCCCAGTATCACGGCAGGAGCAGAAGGTCCTGCTTTTTCTTCTTTCTTATTTCTTTCATTGAACATGGCTTTCACACGTCCAAAGTATTGACCACTCACCACCAGGTCACCGGGATGCAACGTTCCATTCTCCACCAATAGGGTAGCAACAAACCCGCGGCCCTTATCCAGGGATGCTTCTATGATGGTTCCGGTAGCTTCCCTGTTGGGATTGGCTTTTAATTCCAACACTTCAGCTTCGAGCAAAATTTTCTCCAACAATTTATCTATGTTTAACCCGCTCTTTGCCGCTATCTCCTGGTTTTGAAATTTGCCGCCCCATTCTTCCACGAGTATATTCATTTGGGACAGCTGTTCATATATTCTTTTCGGGTTTGCTCCGTCCTTATCAATTTTGTTAATAGCAAATATCATGGGTACACCGGCTGCCTGGGCATGACTGATCGCTTCCCGGGTTTGTGGCATCACTGCATCATCAGCAGCCACTACGATAACAGCAATATCAGTAACTTTTGCTCCTCTTGCCCTCATCGCCGTAAAGGCTTCGTGCCCCGGTGTATCTAAAAATGTAATTTGTTTTCCATTTGCTAATTCCACCTGGTAAGCACCAATGTGCTGGGTAATACCGCCGGCCTCACCCGCTACCACATTGGCACTGCGGATATAGTCAAGCAATGATGTTTTACCATGGTCAACGTGACCCATGATGGTAACGATCGGTGAACGGGGTTGCAGGTCTTCTTCATCATCTTCATCATCTTCCTCTTCCATTTCCATTTGCTTCTCCATATCGATAAATTCCACATCATAGCCAAATTCACTGGCTACCAATTCTATTACTTCCGCATCCAGTCGCTGGTTGATAGACACCATGATGCCCAGACCCATACACTTACTTATTACTTCGGCAAAACTTACATCCATCAGGCTGGCCAGTTCGCTCACGCTGATGAACTCTGTTACCTGTAATTTATTATCATCCCCGGTATCGCCTTGTGCATCTGCCAATTCCTGTCGTTTCTCACGGCGAAGCTTTGCTTTCAGGTTTTTACCACGACCACCGCCACCGGCCAGTTTGGCTTGAGTTTCCTGAATTTTTTTCTGTATTTCTTTTTCGTCGATCAGTTTATCTTCCCTGCGTCCGCCGGTACCACCACCCGTTCTGCGGGCCCCGGTGCCTGCACCCCTGCCCCGGTTGAAACTACCCGGGCCAGCTCCACCTTGTCTTCTGTCGCCGCCGGTATCCTTATTGATAAATATCTCTCTCCTTGTTTCCTTTTTCTCTATCGGGATACGCTTTCTCTTTTTCTTTTCATCCTTTACTGGTCTTGTGTCATTATCAACCGGCAAATCGATTTTTCCAAGAATTTTCGGACCTGTCAATTTCTCCACCTCAATATTTTCAATAAGAGAACTTTGTTCTTCGACAGGTTCCTCTTTGGCCACCACTTCAGGAACAACAGGCTCTTCTTCTTCCTTCTTTGCTTTTTTTGCCTTCCCTTTTGTTACGGGTGTTGCTTCTTCCGCCCCGGCAGTTACTTCTTCTTTTTTTACTTTGGTTATTTTCTTTGGCCGGGTTGATGAATCGATTGTAGAGAGATCAATTTTCGTTAACACTTTTGGCCCTTCTATTTCCGGTGCTTCTATATTTACTATTTCCTCTTCTTTAACAGGTTCTTCCTTCGTTATCGTTTTCACGGCCCCTGATGCTACCGGCGTTACTTCGACAACAGGTTTCACCTCCTCTTCTTTCTTTATTGGTTTAACGGGAGTTTTATCTTCTTTCCTAAAACTTATCTCTTCGTCTTCTTTTTTCTTTTTCAGATCAGCCTGGGAACCTTTGGGCAATTCCAGCTGATCGCTCTTCATTTTAGCTGCCTTATCGCTTGAAAATTCCTGTTGTAAAGAACGATACATCTCCTCTGAAAGCTTAGAGGTGGGTTTCAATTCATCCTTCGGAAATCCTTTTCCTATCAGGAAATCGATAAGCGTATCCTGACCAACGTTAAATTCTTTAGCCGCTGCTAATAATCTTGGAAGTTTTAATTCTGCCATTCAGATGTTTTAATTGTCTATAGTGAATTGTCAATAGCGATTAGCGAAGGGGGTCTTGCCCATTCTCTTTTTTCACCATCCACTTTTCTATTCTTTCTCGAATTCTTCTTTCAGCACTCTTCTTACTTCTGCAATTGTTTCTTTTTCCAGGTCAGTTCTTCTTTCTAATTCATCGGGAGTCAGGTTCAATACACTTCTTCCGGTATCACAACCTACTCTTTTCAGCTCATCAATGATCCAAGTTTCAATTTCATCGCTAAATTCATCCAGGTCAATATCGAATTCTTCCACTTCTCCTTCATTATCGCGATAAACATCCAATTCGTACCCTGTCAATTCACAGGCTAATTTAATGTTAACCCCCCGCCGGCCGATAGCCAGGGAAACCTGGTCGGGCTTCAAATACACATTCGCATGCTTTGCTTCATTATCCAGCTCCATGCTGGTGATCTTGGCGGGTGTCAAGGAGCGCTGAATCAATAACTGAATATTACTTGTCCAGTTAATTACATCAATATTTTCATTTTTCAATTCCCTGACGATCCCGTGAATCCGGCTACCCTTCATACCTACACAGGCACCTACCGGGTCAATACGATCATCATAGGATTCCACCGCAACTTTAGCTCTTTCTCCCGGATCCCGTACTATTTTTTTTATCACGATCAGGCCGTCAAAAATCTCCGGTACTTCTATCTCCAGTAATTTGGCGAGGAATTCGGGAGAGGTCCTGGAAAGAATGATCACCGGATTGTTATTCTTCATATCCACTTTTTTCACCACGGCCCGGATGCTTTCTCCTTTCTTAAAATAATCCTGGGGGATCTGCTCACTTTTGGGCAGGATCAACTCATTCCCTTCCTCATCCAGTAATAAAATTTCTTTCTTCCAAACCTGGTATACTTCTGCACTAATGATCTCCCCGGTTCTGTCACCATATTTTTTAGCCAGTACATTTTTTTTCAGATCACCGATACGGCTTGCCAATGTCTGCTTGGCAGCCAGGATAGCACGGCGGCCAAAATCAAGCAAGTCAATTTCTTCATACAGTTCCTCTCCCACTTCAAAGTCGGGTTCAATCTTCACAGCATCAGAATAGGCTACCTGTGCTAAGGGATCTTCCACCTGTCCATCCTCTACGATCATCCGGCGACGGATGATCTCGAGATCTCCTTTTTCCGCATTTACGATCACATCAAAATTGTCATCACTGGAATACTTTTTACGTAACAGGGTTTTAAATACATCTTCCACCACTTTCATCATGGTAGGGCGATCAATATTCTCGGCCTCTTTAAAATCCTGGAACGCATCAATCAGGTTAATACTTGACATAACACTTGAATTTAGCATCGAGATCCGAGTTTGAGTTTTGAGTGGAACCTTGCTTGTTACAGGGGCGTCTCGCAACTTGCAGCTCAGCGCACGTAGCTGTTTTAGAATTTATTTTGAATTTAATTGTTTTTATCGCCTCATCCCGGGTCTCTTCCTGCTATGGAGAGGGAATCCCTGAACTCCGCTTATTTAAAATTTGATCTGTATCCGTGTTGCTTTTATTTCTGAAAAAGAAACAGCGTGTTGCAGTGTTTCTAATTTTTTGCCCTTGCCTTGCCCGACTACCTTATCTTTATTTTTGCCGGTCAGGCGCGCTTTTATTTCCTCCACTACAATCCCGCTTTCTGTTGCACTTATTAATTTCCCCTCTTTTTTATTGCCTTCATTGTCGGTCACCTCTACAAACCGGCCAATATTTTTCAGGTATTGCCGGTACAATTTAAGGGGTTCCTCTACCCCCGGTGAAGAGACTTCCAGGGAAAAATCGTCGTTAGGAAACAGGTTTTCTTCTTCCAGTTGCCTGTACAAGCGACGATTATAATGAACCAGCTTTTCAATGCTAACTCCCTGGTCACCATCAATAAACACTTTAATATTATTAGTGGGTTTGATCTTCACTTCTACCAGAAAAACATCCGGTTCAGCACTGATCAATGCTTCCACTCTCTGTTCAATTGCCTGTATTTGTACGTCTCCGTTCATGGGGTATAAAAGAAGAAGGGAACGACCACGTTCCCTTCTTACTGCTATTTCCGGTGCAAATATATGGGAAAGTTGGATTATCTGCCAAATACATGGAGCAATTTAAGAAGGTTAATAATTCGGTAAACCTCCCTGTCCTCCGGCAAACAGGGGCAAAATACCGGTAACAAAAAAACAACACGTCCTATCTTTGCAGGGTGAGATTCGTTTTATACGCCATACTGGCCTATTTACTGTACCAGTTTATCTTTAAACTGGTAATACCCGTTTACCTGGCCAGCAAGAAAATCAAAAAGCAGTTTGGGGAAATGTCGGCCCGGATGAATCAGGAGGAAGGGCAGGACCGGATGCAGGAAGATATCCTGAAAAAGGGACAATCGCCACAATCCGCGGCCTCAAAACCGAAACAATCACCCCCTAAAAAAGATTATATCGATTTTGAAGAGATCCGTTAACCCAGACCTGTCAGGTAACTACTTATGTTGGGAAAATAACCAGGGTAACAGTCCTGACTCAGCAAATGCAGGATCCCAGCTATTATGATTGGCATTGGGGTATAACGTGTATTTAACAGTCGCTTTTGTTTGTTCCAGCGCCTTTACTATTACTGCTGAATTTTCGGGCAGTACCACATCATCTTTCGCACCATGAAAGACCCACCACTTCACTTTCTTCAGTTTTGGAGCCGTGGCAGGATTGGCACCCCCGCAAATAGGAATGGCAGCTGCAAATAATGTTGGGTTTCTTCTTACTATCTCAAAAGTCCCCATTCCACCCATAGAAAGGCCCCCGCCATACACCCGTTTTTTATCGACCGGATATTTTTTTATTACTTCTTTTAGTAATTCGTCTGCCAGCTTCATTGCAAGGGTAGGCTCCCCGGATTCTTGAAACGCAAAGATCCTTTTCCCATTGTCAGTACGGATATCTACATTGCTCCAGAAGCTATTGGACGGACATTGCGGAAAAACAACAATGGCTGGGAAATTTTTTCTCACCTCCTCCTTTAAAAATAATTTGGCGCCATGTACTAGTTGCTTTTCATTATCCTTCCCTCTTTCACCTGCACCATGAAGAAAAAATACCAGGGGATATTTTTTTGACACATCATAATTCTCCGGTAATAATAAACGGTAAGGGAGGGTATCAGTTCCCGAAACATGCCAATGTTTTTCAAACAATGCCAGATCCTGTGCAGTGGTGGTAACGGCTGTCAATAACAATAGTATTGTTACTATTCTTTTATTCATCACTCAATTTATTCTTTTTCCTTTACACATCGAAAACCGGTGTGCTCCAACCCTGTATCAGGGGAGGCTTTCATCCTTGCTGTTACCCGGTATCCTTTGCAGTAAGAAGGATGACACATAAATGAGCCGCCTCTCACCACTCTTTTTGCTACCATTGGCTCCATGGGGTCATAGCCCGATACGGGACCAAGAGGGTTCCGCACTTTTTTATTTTCGATAGTTTTATAGTAATCCGGCCGGTACCAGTCGCTGCACCATTCCCACACATTACCCGCCATATCATACAAGCCAACTGCATTCGGTGAGAACGATCGTACCGGGGATGACCTGGTATAATTATCCTCTGCCGTGTTGAAGCCGGGAAAACTTCCCTGCCAGATATTGGCCGGGTGCTTTCCATTCCCGGGATCTTCATTACCCCAAAAGTATTTTCCGGTTTGTCCACCCCTGGCGGCAAGCTCCCATTCCGCTTCGGTGGGCAGTCTTTTTCCGGCCCATTGACAATAGGCCATAGCATCATCCCATGATATATGAACAACAGGATGATCATCCTTTCCTTCAATACTACTATCAGGACCCTGCGGATGTTTCCAACTGGCACCGGGTTTCCAGGTCCACCACTGAGATATGTCATTCAATTCGACTGACTGAGTTGGGGGTGTAAATACCAGTGAAGCGGCCACCAATAATTTTTCGTCAGGCCTGGGCGTACCCGCCGGCAATTGTTTCTTTAACTCTTCCCAATCGGGTTTTCTTTCTGCCGTTGTTTTATACCCAGTTGATTTAACAAACCTGCTGAACTGCGCGTTGGTAACTTCAGTAACATCCATCCAAAAGCCATCAAGTTCCACAGTATGCTGAGGATACTCATCAGCTCTTCCTTCCACATCGGCGGCTCCCATCAAAAATTCCCCGCCTTCGATCCATATCATGTCTTCTGTGGAAGATAAGCCTTGTACCAAAGTAGCACTGTCCTTTGCCGGGGCAAAACGAGAAGGCAGATTGCTTTCGCAGGATGCTGTGCTGTCGCGATGGAGGGCTGAAATATCTTTCGGGTTTTGCTTACAGGCCATCCATCCTGTCATTCCTAATAAAATAATTATTTTTTTCACGATGTGCACTAATAGGTTCCCCGGTAAAGATTATCATTACGGTGGTTGACAGTTTTCTTTAACGGGATCTGCAAACCGTTCGTTTCTTTTAACCAGGCAAACAACTCATCTTTTAATTGCAACCCAGTTTTTCGATAGGCTGTGTCCCGGATCAGGTTATTCATTTCATAGGGATCTTTTTGCAGATCGAAAAGTTCATTGATATCCCAAACACCATTGTAATAAATATATTTATACCTGGTGGATCGCACGGCAAACGTAGTAGGTGTTTGCGGAAAGGATGATTCCCAATAGTATTCATAAAAGACTTTATCCCTTTTCCAAGTACCTGGCGAGCCTTTTAGTAAATCAGTAAAGGAATAGCCCTGCATCTGTGATGGCTTTATGAGCCCAGCCAACTCTAAAAAGGTGGGGGCCAGGTCAACATTCATTACCACCTGTTCAAAGGCAGACTGTGGCTTTATCATTCCCGGCGCCCAAATAAGCAGGGGCACCCGCATCGATTCTTCATAGGCATGTCGTTTATCGATCAGACCATGTTCCCCAAATGAAAAACCATTATCTCCCATATAGATGATCATCGTATTCTTTTCCAGCTTGTTTTCGATTACCCAGTTCATCACCCGTTCCACGCTTTCATCTACCGATTGTAATGTTTCGAAATAGCGGCGATAAAAATCATCAAATACGATCTGGTCATGATACATGTAGTCCACGCCGTGCCAGCTATGACGCTGGTTTCTTACCCATTGGGGAATATCCTTATAATTCACTTTTGTTGATGGGGCCGTAACGGTACCAAATGTTTTGCTGTTATCTGTTGCGGTTAAATACATCGACGGCGGACATACAATAGACATGTCTTTGTATTTCCCGGCATGTCTTTTAGCAGGTTGAAATTCAGCATGAACGCCCTTGTGAGACAAGTAAACAAAAAAAGGTTTTTTACGATCTGTTTTGTTCAACCACCCGATCGCATATTCTGTAAGTTGGTCGGTAACATAACTTCCCTCCGGTTGTGGTGTTCCCTTTCCATTGATATTAAAAACCGGGTTGTTATATACTCCCTGTCCGCGGAAACTTAGCCAATGATCAAAACCTGGCTGAGGCTGATCATCTGTATTACCCATATGCCATTTTCCGAAAAAAGAAGTTTGATAGCCGCTCTTTTGTAAATATTGGGGAAAGAATACCAGGTTTGGCGGCAGGGCTGCATCGTTATCAACGACTGTATGCGAATGGGCATATTGACCGGTCAATATGGATGCACGACTTGGCGAACAAAGTGCCGTGGATACAAATGCATTCTTCATATGTGCCCCTTCTTTCGCCAACCTGTCCAAACCCGGTGTTTGCAACCCCTGAATTTTGTTCATAAAACCCATGGCATCATAGCGGTGATCATCAGCCAGGATGAAAATGATATTCATCCGCTCCTTGTCTTGAGCCAGCAGGATAAGTGGACTGATCAACAGTTGCAGCAATAGGAAAACAGGATTTTTCATCTACGCGGATTTATAGTCTTTGAATTCGGGCACTGATCAATACAAAAAACTCCAACGCTTTTCAATGCTATGACTATACATTTTTTATTTACAACAATTTGAAGGCAGCTTCCTTCACATCCCGGCTGTTACCACCGATAAAGATCTTAAAATCGCCGGGCTCAGCAACATGTTTCAGTTGATCATTATAAAATTTGAGGTCATTGACTGTCAGCCGGAAACGTAGTTCCCTGCTTTCCCCTTTTTTAAGCAGGAGCTTTTGAAACCCTTTTAGTTCTTTTACCGGGCGGGCCATGCTGCCCACCATATCCCGTATATATAACTGCACCACTTCTTCTCCATCAAAATTGCCACTATTGGTTACCGTGATAGTAGCCGTGATACCCCCGGTATTGCTCATCGAATTGGCGCTGAGTTTCACTTCGCCATAGGAAAACGAAGTATAACTCAATCCATAACCAAAAGGATACAAAGGACTATTCTCTACATCCAGGTAATTGCTCCGGAACTTTTGAAACAGATCCCCGGCATTGGGCCGGCCTGTATTCAGGTGACTATAATAAATGGGGATTTGTCCGACATTCCTGGGAAAACTGGCCGTAAGCTTACCGGAAGGATTATAATTTCCATATAATACATCGGCCACGGCATTTCCTACTTCCTGCCCCGCATGCCAGGTATATAAAATAGCATCAGCATTTGCCGTTTCCCAGTTTAGCGTAAGAGGCCGGCCGGCCATGATCACTAATACCAGTGGCTTTCCCGTTTTCCTTAGTTCTTTCAGTAGCTTCTGCTGGCTCTCTGGAATGTCAAGTATCGTACGATTGGCAGATTCGCCAGTCATTTCTGAGGCTTCTCCTACTACTGCCACAATCACATCGGAACGATTGGCAATACTTAACGCTTCATCGATCATTACCTGTGGTGAACGATTATCAATATCTATACGGGTTCCGAATACGTTTACTTTTTTGGCAAATACAGTGTCGTCAGAAATATTAGCGCCTTTTGCATACAAAATATTGATACCGCTCCCACCTCCATTTTTCATTCCTTCCAATACGGGTATGGCCAATGATGAATTCCCGGACACTGCCCAGGTACCCAGCATATTGCTTTTATCATTGGCCAATGGACCGATCAGGGCGATGGTTCCTGATTTTTTTAATGGCAATGTACCCACTCCTGCCCCTCCCGGGAGGGGATTATTTTTAAGTAATACAAAAGAATGTGTTGCAAATTCACGGGCTGCGTCTTTTTTATCCCCTGACAAGACTTCTTTGGTGGCCCGTTCAGCATTGCAATAGCGATAAGGGTCATCGAATAACCCAAGTTTGTACTTCGCTTCCAATACTCTTCGGCAAGCGTCATCAATTTGTTTTTGTGTGACCTTCCCTTCCTGTAGTGATTTTTTTAATGTGGTTAAAAAACCTTCGCCCACCATATCCATGTCAAGGCCCGCATTCAATGCCAGTGCCGATACTTTTTGTAGATCCCCCATTCCATGATCGATCATTTCATTTACTGATGTATAATCTGACACCACCAGTCCTTTAAAACCCCATTGTTTTCTTAACAGATCGTTCAATAACCATTTGTTACCTGTTGCCGGAATACCATTAATAGTATTAAAGGAACTCATAACACTACCAGAGCCGGCGTCGATAGCCGCTTTGTAAGGAGGCAGGTATTCATTATACATTTTTGACAAACTCATGTCCACTGTATTATAATCACGACCGCCATCGGCTGCTCCATATAAAGCAAAATGTTTTACGCAGGCAAGTAGTGTATTGTCCTTAGCAAGGTCATTTCCCTGGTAACCTCGTACCATGGCGCCCGCCACTGCTGAGCCGAGATAAGGGTCTTCGCCGGCTCCCTCTGCGATCCGCCCCCAGCGGGGATCACGGGCTATATCCACCATGGGGGAGAATACCCAGTTTAAACCATCCGCCGTAGCTTCTATGGCCGCGATCCTTGCACTTCGTTCAATCATCGGCATATCCCAACTACAAGACAAACCAAGCGGGATGGGAAAAGTAGTTTTATATCCATGTATCACATCAGATCCAAATAACAAAGGTATCTTCAGCCGGCTATTATTTACCGCCAGTTCCTGTGCCTGCCTGATCTTATCATGACCGATCACCCCAAACAATCCACCTACCTGTCCTTTGGAGATCTTTTCTTCCACGCCCTTGCTGACCACGGCACCTGTAGCAATTCCTCCACCAGGTGTCAACAGGTTAAGCTGGCCGATCTTTTCATCCACTGTCATTTTTTTCATCAGCCCGTCAATAAAACTTTTCATTTTAATATCCCGGTTCATCTGCGCTGATACAGGCAGAGTGGCAATTACAAACAGGACCGGGATCAATCGTAGTAAAGTTTTCATTATGTCTCTTTATTGGTTTAGTAAATGTGGTGCAATTAATTTTTGCCAGATGGCATACCCTTTTTTATTCATGTGGAGATTGTCTGCCAGGAAAATATCAGCCATCGGCAAACCATGCTCATTCAGCATCGCCTGATACACATCTATAAAAACGGTGTTTTTTTGTTGGTTTAGAAAAGACTGTATCAGCGTATTGGCCTGTTCCACTTTCGTCTTCAGGTGGGCCCTGCTGGGACTTGGTTTCATGGCCACATACGCTACCGGCATGGCAGGGGAATAATTTCTTATATCGGTGAACAATTGCCGGAATCTTTCCAATACCATCGATGCCGTGACAGTATCAGAACCGGCCAGATCATTTTCACCGCAGTAGATAACGATCTGCCGGGGTTCATACGGGAAAATGATATCCTGCTTGTACCGTAACAGGTCAGTCAATGAAGACCCGCCAAAACCGCGGTTGAGAATGGTATGTTGCGGAAAATAATCCTGAATATCTTTCCAGAGGGTAAATGAAGAACTGCCGATAAATAAAATAGCTTTCTTTGGCGGAAAGGCCGCAGTGTCTTTCTTTTTAAAAACTGCGATATCATTGACAAAAGGCTGCCCGGTTACAGGCACCAATGCCATGAATAACAATAATACCAGTAAGGCGCCATATACAATCATCCTTTTGTGCACGTACTGACAAGTTGGGCGGGTTTGATTCATACAATTCATTTGATTGTTTTCATTGTCTTTCTTGCTGCTTGCTTCATTTCGTCATAAGAATGGTCGCCAACACCGGGAAATGATCAGATGGATATTTTCCATCATAGGAGTCCGTGAGTGTCGCAAATTTTGATATGGTCATTCTTTTATCATGGGTAATAAAAATATAGTCGATGCACCCATCGGGCTTTTCATGAAACTTAAACCCATTCCATGTGTCGGGCCCGCCATGTACCAGTCGACTACTATTTCTTGCGTTTTGCATCCATCCCATAATGTACTGGGCGGGCGGTTCAGCAGGCCTGGAATTAAAATCACCCGACAGTATTACCGGGTAATTCTTTGTGTTTAATTGCTGTATCTTTTGAGATATCAATTTGGCGGATTCCAGTCTCGCCGTTTTTCCGATATGATCAAAATGCGTATTAAAGACCCAAAAGAGTTGTTTGGTTTTTTTATTCTTAAATAATCCATAGGTACAAACCCTGTTAAAGGCAGCATCCCAGGCCTTGGAAGCGGAGTCAGGAGTGGGTGACAGCCAGAAGGTTGATTGCTGCAAAACGATATATTTATCTTTCTTATAGAAGATACAGGAATACTCTCCCGCCTCTTTTCCATCATCCCGCCCGACGCCGATATGTGCATATCCCGAAAGATGTTCCAGCAGGTAGTTTAACTGGTGATGCTGCACTTCCTGTCCACCGATAAAATCAGCTTCATAATAATTCATCAACGCCGCTACTTTTTCTTTGCGTTTATCCCACTGGTTCTCTCCGTCTGCCTTTACATCCAACCGGATATTGTAACTCATCACTTTTAGTTCCGGCTGTGCAAACACAGCTACTGAGAATAGCAATAAAAGCCAGGTAGTCCAATACTTTTTACTACAATTCATACTATTTTATTTATAATTGACCCCGTTGTTTTTTCTAATACCAGCTCACTGCGCCTCCGGCAAAACATTCTTTATCCCAAATTGATGTGCAGGATCATTCATGTATTGGTCAATATACGGCGAATAAGTTGATACGGAAACCTTTCGTTTCTTAAAATCCATATCTATAATTCTTAACCAACCATTATCTCCCTTTACAGTTCCTTTTACACCTTCCTGGTAATTCGCTAGCATTTGATAAACCGGGTAACCAGCGTCATTCAAACTTACCAAAGTACCAACCCCTGTATTTAATATGTGGCCTGAAAAAACAAAACGTGTATCCGGGTGAAGTTTTACTAATTTCTTCCATATTTCTTCTCCGAAACGCCATTCTCGTTTATAGCTTCAATTGAAAAATAATAAGTTTTCTGAGAATCCATACTCTTCATCCAGTATTCATTATTAGAATGCACCATTATGCTGGTGTACAATTTATCCGGATGTGTACCATAATAAATATTGTAGGCAAATGCATTGTCCACCGGTTTCCATTTAATAAAAGCGCTGCGTTTATCCTTTTCTGTTCGCAACACAATAAAACTTTTTACCGGATCCGGTTTTGCGCCATTGCCATTACCAAATACCCGAAATCCGCTGATCGCAAATTTGCCCGTGGGCATATGCATATTTTCCATTCTAATAAATCTTGCCTGGACAGGAGTAGTAAGTTCCACATAATCATGTGGGACATCGGTTTTGTTATTGCTTTTATCTACCAGTACATTCCACTTTATTCCATCAATGGAATAATAGATTTTATATTGATGAAACAATCCAATCGTTTTGCCTAAGAAAACAGTGTCCATTTCTTTTGGGAAACTAACATCCTGGTCGGCGTAATTTATTTGTACGGCATTGACGGTAGATATATTTCCCAAATCCGACTGTAGCCATTCTCCCCTGTTACCGGTGGCTGCACTCCAGTAGGTTTTTGCCAGTTCATCTGTAATGTGGTTGGGAAGATACCCACCCAGTATGGAGGAGACCTGGACAGGTTTATTATAGTTTAACAACATCCACCCGGTAAAATATTCAGATTTTCCATTGGCACCGTAAGATGAACCTGAATAGCCAGGTCCGGGCAGGTAGTGGGGATAATCTCCAAAGGTTGTATTGCAATACATTATTCCATCTGCATCAAATCCAGTTGGCCATACCCCTAATCTTCTTTCAAATGTATTTTTCACAGATATAACAGTAGTGGATATATGCCAGTAATTTTTAAAATTATCCTGGAATGTAGCACCATGGCCCGCACCCCTGACAAATCCTCCTAACTTACTACTTAACGGGTCCGACATCGATTCAAACGGGCCCAAGGGATGGTCACCAACCAGGAGACCATCTGCATAACCGCTAAATTCCGTTCCTGGCGCACCATATTGCAAATAGTATTTGCCATTATGCTTGGTCATATGCGAGCCTTCAATGAAAGGGTCCAGGAATGTATTGTCCATATGTTCGCCAAACCGCTGCCACCCAAAGCGCCAGTGTTCCAGCAAATACATTTCTTTTCTGGTGCCAATAGGTTGAAGAGTTTTCCTGTTTAACTCAATACCATACATAGGAAATTTGTTACTGCTTCCATTGTACATATACAATCGACCATCATCATCAGTAAAAAAAGAAGGATCCCATCCGCCAATCTCAAATGAATCTACCAGGGGCTTCCATTCATTGGCTTTTGGATTGGTACTCATCCATATGGTAAAATTATTTGAATAAGTAGAACCCATTACTATCATCGTATCTCCGATAATACCAACAGCTGGTGCACATAATTCATCATATACCCCGGTATGCCAGGGACGAAGAAATTTTTTTGAAATAAATTTCCAATTGAGCATATCATTACTCCACCAATAACCCCACTGGTTGGTACTGAATAAATAATAATCGCCTTGATAGTTTACTACAACAGGGTCAGCAGTTGCCCGGTGTCTTCCCCATTCGGAAAAATTGGGAATGGGTGTATAACCATAATCAATGTTGACAGGATTGCAATAGGTTTTTTGCTGCGCACCAGATTGCAACGATAGGAAAAGCAACACCACGATGAAGTATTTTTTTCTCATCTTCTGTTTTTTGCAAATAAGTAATGATCTAAACTGATCTTTCCCGGACCAGTGAAAAAAAACACCCCTGCCAACAATACAAACAAGAATGGATGCTGGTCACTGTTCCAAATAATGCCTTTACCGATAAAAAATGCAATATAGCCCATAGTACCTGCGGTAAGTAAGGCCGCTATACGGGTGAATAAACCTAAAAGAAATAAAACACCTGCCACTAATTCCGCTGCTTTACCGGCATACACCAATAGCTTTGCGGAAGAGGGCTTAAATACGTCCCAGCCAGCATACTCACTTATCTTAGCCATATTAAATATTTCCCATCCGTGCCAGATCAGAAAGATACCCATTATCCAGCGTATGAATGTAAGCCCGGCCATTTGCCATAGTGGTGAAGAAGAAAAAAATCCATTCATTGTATTTTGACCATTTTTAATTTTTTTGTTTCTTCCGGGTAAATACTTATAAAATGTGAGCGTACCAGTGATGCCCTGGGTGTCTCCTCTCCCTCTAAAAACACGGCAATAGCTTTGGAAGGTTGGGCCGGCATGTGACAATCTATACAGTTTTCTTCTATCCTTGTAATTTGTTTGTGGCCAGGAGTTTTAAAACTATCTGCTTTGGTATTATGACAAGTGATACAGCGCTGGGAAAATATTTCCGTTTTACCTCTTTCATTTAAATGGCTATTATGACAGGTATTACAGGTCATAGTTATACTCATCTTAAAACATTTGCTTGCTTTAAGTAATCCATACTGGTTGCCATGTACATCCGCATTCCCGGTACTAATGGCCAGTTCATGCTGTAAAGTATCGATTGAAAAGAAATCTGATAAATTTTGGCCCGCAATAAATTGAAATGATGGTTTTATCTTGTCCATTTTACCACCATGACATAAAGCACATAAGTCGAGGTTTTGCTGCCTGGAAAGTGCGGCAGGGTTTACGATATATCTTCCTTTTACTTCTGCAGGATGCTCTGTTTGAAACTCCACGTGCTTTTTGGCAGGCCCATGACATTTTTCACAATTCACCCCATATAATATCCGGTCATGATTAAATGCTACAGGCTCCAGGGCAGTGGCACCACTAGTTTCTGCGTACGATGTATGGCACTCCAGACACCGGGCTGTAATAGGTCTGTCAATCGTTACTCGCCCCGATGGAAAGCCAGGGCTGTTGGACCATTTGTCGGCAATCGTAAAATAAGTAACCGGCAACTGAAAAAGTCTGTCATTTCGCCAGGTTAGAAATGATTGCCCTTTTGCACCCGAACCCATGACAATGTCAAAGCGCATCGCTTTTTTTTCTTCCCCTTTATAATACGCCACCTGGAATAAACCACTGTCCCTTTTTTCCATGGCCACTTCTATCAAAGGGCTATACCAGTAGGAATTTTTTCCTTTTTCAAAACTTCCTTTAATAAATTTTTTATCGGCGGGTTGCCCGGTAAGGTGGTGAGCTGTTAACAAATGACTATCAAATATTTCCTGATGACAGGCAGCACATTGCTGAGAACCTGCAAAATCTTCATACCTGGTCTCGGTCGACCCGGAAAGCTGTTTTTGCTCCGCTTTATTATTCATGCACTTTGTCAACAGGACTATGCAAACTATTATAGCAGTAATTACCCATACGGAACGATGGCATCGTATGCTTCTTATTTTATTTAGACTGGTCAGCATGACGGGTGATCATCTCGGGCTTATATTTTTTCATTTAAAAAAATAAACAACGGGGCAGGTACTTGTTTATTTTGATAAGGCCGGGCTTTCAAAGCCCAATCTTTTCAACCCTGTTTGTATTTCCGGGCAGCTCATAAATAATTTCCATAATAATCCGCTTCGGTAATTTTCTATCATTACAATGATGGGTCCCTGGTCAATGGCCAAATGTGATGTCGCGACCCAGTTTTTTGTTTCATTAAATGCATCCACAAAGCCATATTCACTCCATATTTTATCACCCATTTTATTATAAAAAAAATGCAATGCCTGCATGCTGTATTCAGGAGTATACGGGAAGGCGCTTAATGCTGCACTGGGTGTAATCGTGCCATTATCTTCCATAGGGGAATGTGCAGCATACCCATTGTATGTGTCACTGGCTGTAAACCCCCAGTTATCGGCACTGTATCCCTTGAACTTATTCGGATTACGAATGGCATGCTCCCGGTTTATCAAGGTATGATTCCTGTTTTGTTCCCAGTAATCAGCATAACGGTCTTTTAATCCCCGCGGGTCCAGTCCTAAAAAAGAATAGTGAGAAAAAAATAAAGGGCCCCCATAATCAAATCCAAGCGGAAGCTTGATTCCATAAAATTCTTTCCCATTTTTAAAAAAATTGCTCTCTGCCCATCCGCGATGATAAACTACCGGGCTAACCTGGTATTTTTCATTAGTGCCGGAGGCAGCCAAGATATACGTAATCAAACATTCATTAAAACCCCGTATCGGGAAATTCATGCTCCATCCGTTATTAGGACTCCAGTGCCAATACAAAACTTCTTCCCCGCCTTTTGTAAACCAGTTCCATTCAATATCATTCCACAACCACCCAATGCGGTTTCGTAAATCTCTTTCTACACTTTCCTTTCCATTAAAATACTGTCTTGCACACAATAAGCCCTGGAAAAGGTAAGATGTTTCCACCAGGTCGGCTCCATCATCTTTACGGCTAAAGGGGACGGTTTTGCCGGTACTTCCATGCAACCAATGTGGAAACACACCGTGATATGAATCCGCTTTTGAGAGGAACTTTACCAACTTTAATAAAAACTTTGCCGCCGTATCCCGGCTGATCCATTTTCTTTCTGTTGCCACAATTATAGCCATGATGCCAAATCCGGTTCCTCCCGAGGTCACCACTTCATCGCCATAATCATAGGCTACATTGCTTCTCTCTCTTGATAAACCACTTACCGGGTGAGCAAAATCCCAAAAATAACGGAAGGTTTGCTGCTGCACCAGGTCAAGCAGGGCAGCATCAGAAAGGTTTTTTGGACGGCTGGCTGGGTTGAAGCCCTGTTGGGTGGTAGTTATTTGTGCTGAAGCAGCTACAACAAATAAAAATGTCGCAATAAGATAATTGGTAATTCTTTTCATGAGCTTCCGTTCTTTTTTGCTCAGCAAATGTCTTTCCTCGGCTAGCCTGGCCTTTCCATGTACAGATGTTGAACAGTTTTTATTTCAATTTGATCCGTCTAATCGTCGTTCTACTATAAATACGGTGCCGTAAACCCGAGGCTTAGCATAGCTGCCTTTACCTCAGGACAACTTGTAAATAAATTCCATAATAGTCCACTTCGGTAGTTTTCAATCATCAGAATAATGGGTCCCTGGTCTATTGCTAAAAACGAACTGGCAAACCAAGTATTTTTCAGGGAAAAAGCATCTACAAAGCCGTACTCTTTCCAAAGCTTATCGCCTAGTACATAATAGAAAAACTTCAAGGCCGCCATTGATTCTGCCGGTGTATAAGGAAGAGAAGATAATGCTGCTGTAGGGGCAATAACACCTACGTCGTTTGTTGGCGAGCTGGCCGTGTATCCATTTTCAATGTCGCTTGCTGTTAATCCCCATACAGAATCACTATATCCAAAATTATCCTGGGGATTGGTTTTGCAATAAGTATAATTTATGAGTGTATGATTTTTTGTTTGCGTACTATAGCTGGCCGATGGGTCATTCAATCCGTTGGGGTTGATACCAAGAAAGGAATAGTGAGAAAAAAACAACGGCCCCCCGTAGGAAGGACCCAATGGCAACGTGTACCCATAATAATTATTGCCATTTAGAAACCCGGTTCCGCCTTTCCAGCCATTGTTATAAACGGTGACCGGAATACCATGCGTGCTGGAAGAAGCGGCTAGTATGTATGTTACCAGGCCTTCATTCCAGCCGCGAACCTGGTGATTCATAATCCATCCTTTGTCATTACTATAATGCCAGTATAAAACATTTTGGCCGCCCTGCCTGAACCAGTCCCATTCTACGTTATTATACAATGTATTAATGTCAATCCGCAAATTCGTTTCCTCCGCATCTGCGCCATTAAAATATTGCCGGGCCGTTAGCAATCCCATTATCAGGTACGATGTTTCTACAAGGTCTGCTCCGTTATCATTAGCGCTAAAAGGAATAATGGCGCCAGTGCTTCCATTCAGCCAATGCGGAAATGCACCTTTTACTTTAACCGCCGTATTTTTTAGAAAACCAACAATGGTTTGCATCCTGGCAAGCCCCTGTGACCTGGTTATAAAATTGCGGTTGATAGCAACGGGTATCGTCATAATGCCAAATCCAGAGCCGCCGGAAGTAACCAGGTCTCCTGATGTATTTCTCTCCCTTGCTAATCCACTTACCGGGTGGCCAAAGTCCCAGAAATATTTGAAGGTTTGCCTTTGTATTAAATCAAGCAATGCATTGTCTGCAATAGCAGGAAATTTCCTTGATGAATCAATTCGTGTTACAAATACTTTAGTTAGCTGTGATTGAAGAAACCCACCCGAGGCTGACTTTAAAGTAGTTTCAACCCTTACAAAATATTTTTTCAGGTAAGCTAAAGGGGTAGCAGGTTGAATAAGTATTGTTTTGTCGGCATTCTGCAATGATGTCGTCGCCGCAATGCTCCCACCATTTATATCACCAAGCGTAACTGCTGCCGCAACAGTACCGGGCAGTAAAGGCTCTGAGAAATTTATGGATATTACCGGCTGAAGATTTACATTATAAACAATGGTGCTTAACGAAACAGTATTTATGGAAGCATCAATAAAAGAGGGGTTCCTGACCGTGACTACAGGGGGTGGAGCAGGAGTATCCTTGCTTCCACAGGCGGTTAAAACAATAACAGGAAGCAAACAACAAGCTACCATCCTGTATATAAAAAAAATGATTATGGTATTTTTTACGCTCATATTCTCATAGTGCCAATTCGCCCTGCCGAGAAGTTACTGTTTTTTTTTCCTTAATTCCTGGACAGGAAAAGAAAATAATTGTCAACAAATAAATCCACTTGCCACCCTCTTTAATTTTGTATTACCAGATATAAGTTGCCACTGCACCAGCGGGTAAGGTGGCAGTGACCCATTTGCCTTTAAAGGATATATTAAATGTTGTTGTACTGGAATTTTCATTTTCTACTAGTAGAACTTTTTTCCCGGTAGGCGTCTTAAATGCTACGTTGGGCAGGTTAGCCGGCAAGCTGCTACCAATTCTTACCGAACCGGCAGGAATGAATTTGGAGGCATGAGCTATTATATAATAAGCTACATTCCTGGCATAAGAAGTGCCATTGATCGTCAAAGCGCCTTTACATTCGGTGCAGCCCCCCGGTGTATGAGGACCGTAGGCAGGGTTGTTGGCCAGGTTCCATTCCAGCACAACCTTACTCCAGTTCCTCGTAGAGCCAATCACTACATTTTTTATATGCCATTTCAGATCGCCTTCAAATGTACCATTAGCACCTGTCCACTGCTCGGTAAAATAAAGATTCTTATCCGGGTGGGCCGTGTGCACTGTTGATAGTGCAGCAATATCACCATTGTATAGGTGGAAGGCTGAGCCATCAATAAACTGCCTGGCAGCCGGATCATTGAGAATTGTGATGGGATAGTTGGGATTATCACAGTTATGATCCCAGATAATAATTTTTGTTGTGATTCCTGCGGCTTGAAAAGCAGGTCCTAAATGATTTTTTACAAAGTCGGTTTGTTGTGCCGCTGACATTAGCATGCTGGGATTATTGCCACCATGCTGCGGTTCATTCTGCACCGTAACAGCCTGTACCGTAATTCCCTTTGCCAGCATCTGCTGAATATACTTAACAAAATATTTTGCATACACTGGGTAGTACTGCGGTTGAAGGCTTCCCCCAATAGAACTCCCGTTGTCCTTCATCCATACCGGTGCACTCCAGGGAGAACCCATAATTTTTATATGGGGGTTAATTGCCAAAATCTGTTTTAACAAGGGGATCAAATCAACGGAATCCTGCGACAAAGAAAAATTTGCCAGGGTTGGGTCGGTTTGCCCGGCGGGCATATCGTCATAACTAAATACAGATGCACTTAAATCAGAGGCCCCGATGCTAACTCTCAAATAGCTGACGCCAATAGAGCTTGCACCAGTTCCAAACAATTCCTCCAGCAATGCTGGTTTAGCCGCCCCCAGTTGATTGATGAGGGTAGCGCTGGCACCGGTTAATGTATAGCCAAAGCCATCCATGGCCTGGTAGGCTACTGCGGAGTCTACATCTATGGCTGGGTAACTATTGGCAGTCGTACCAAATGAAAGTATACCTGTTTGCTTTTGAAGTAATGCAGATTGATCCGTTTTAGTCATCCAGGCATCCACTTCATTAACCGGTAGAACAGGAGTGGGGGGTGAAGGGTTACTTGCACCTTTATTGGAACAACCGCCACAAGCAAAAAGAATTGATACCGAAAAAAGCAGTGTATAAAGCTTATTAGTGTTCATGACAAATTATTATATTGTAAAGAATTCGAATTGCCAATTTTCCTTCCTGTATCAGTTATTTTCTTTGAAAAGTTGTATCCATTTATTGTTATTCGCTATCATTAATAATCTACCGTTACCTCCGGTCTTTAGCCATTTGACGTCTCTTGCTTCCCCATCAAAGGATGGAATATTTAATTGATCGATAAATTTGCCCTTAGCTTTATCATATGAAAAAATAGTGGGCAGCAGGGCATCATAACGCCCTTCGTAAGGAATGACCCCGTAAAAATTTCCAACACCAAAAAAAGAAGCAGGATAAGAAGTACCTGCCGGTGCAAATGCCATCACCGGTGCCAGCTGCAATTCATCTGGCAGATTGACTCTGGTATAATTTCCTTTGCCGTCATTGATAAAACAGGAGGAAGAAAGAATTTCTGCCTTGAGTTCTTTATAATCCTTAAACAGGTCATAAAACATATAGCTTACTGTTTTACCCGCCACATCACTGTATTTTAAATAATGTTTTTTTAATACCGGCAGCGATCTTTCCAGTTCATCTTTTGCGAGAAAAGTATACTCTTCTCCTCCGATATTGTATGCCATGATCTGTTCTATTGAGCCATTTTTATCAAAGTCTTTTATATACAATTTAAGGGGTCCATTCTTGCCAGCATATAATTTTGAATTATGTCCCCAGTTACCAGCCAGGATATCCGCAAATCCGTCACCATTGATATCGGCTGTCATTACAGTTTGCCAGAGGCCGGTTGATTGCGGAATAGCTGTTGCTGTAAATACTCCTTGGTTATTAATAAAGATTTTTAAAGGCATCCACTCGCCGGTTATAACCAGGTCGGGCCAGCTGTCATTATTTACATCAGCAAAGGTTGCTGATGTGACAATACCCAACTTTTCAAGTTTTATTTTTTGATACTCAAGCGAAAAGACCCCTTTGCCATCATTCATAAATAAATAAGAGTCTTTCATATCGCCATAAGAAACCGGATTGCCCAGGTTCCCAACAAATACATCCATGTCACCATCCTTATCCACATCTGCTACCGCCATACAGGATTTATTCTCATATTTCTGCGGAATAGCTTGTTGCGCTTTCGAAAAATGCCCTTTCCCATCATTTATATACAACCGGTCTTCCAGGGAGAGCGCATTTTCTGGTACTTCATTTCCCCCGCTAACCACCCACAAATCAATAAAACCATCATTATTCGCATCAAAAAACTTTGCATCCACATCTTCGCTAATCGCATTGGCGCCAAATACGGCCGTATCACTGGCGGCAAATGTTCCATCGGGTTTTTGTATCATCAATGCCCCGGGTTGATATTTTGCCCCGCCTGCATAAAAGTCATCCAACCCATCTCCATTCACATCAGCTACTGCAATTTTCGGGCCCCGGCTTGATTGTAGGTGTGGAATTAAGTATTGTATGTTATAGTCAAGAAAATCATTCTCCTTATGTTTCCAGTTGAGCCCCCTTTCATTTGTTACCTCAACAAAAGCAGCCGGCTTATTGAAGACATTTGCATAGTCAAAGCTTCCTGTTGCATTTTTTTCCAATACAAGTAGTGGTGTATTAGCTGCTACTTTTTTAAGAACCTGGGCTTTTTGTGATGGCCAGACAATTACGATACTGTCGATAACAGAAGAAGAATCAACACCAAAATGAAGCCTGGTATCTGAAGAAGAGGCAAACCCTCTTGTCAGCATCAACTGTTGATATTGCATCTTTCCTTTTATGAACAGGTATGCTTTGGCCCCAATCCCAAATTTATTTGCATTTTCGCCTTTCAATGAAATGGTGACGGCATTTTTCGCCGGTGCATTATTCTTTAATATAAGGGCTGGTGCGTCAATACAATTGACGACCAGATCAACCCGCCCATCATTATCCAGGTCGGCATAGGAGGCCCCGTTGTAATACCCTTTCATCTCTCCTGTTCCCCAAAGACTACTCACCTCAGCAAAATTATTTTTTCCATCTCCTTTAAATAAAAATGGGTGTGAACTCCCGTCGGGCATGCCATTGATCGCTTCCTCATCCATCTTATCCGTATAATCCAATCCTTTGGATTTTAAGTCAGAAGAAAACCGAACGTAATCGAGGTCCACCGGTCTTTTTACAATACCGCTTGTGACAAACAGATCTTTATTGCCATCATTATCAAAATCAGCAAACAAGGGTGCCCAGCTCCAATCCGTTGCGGCAATACCACTCATTAATGCAGTTTCGCTAAAGCTTATTCCATTGCCATTATTTCGTTGCAGGCAATTTTTTGAATATTGCTTTTGGTATCCCTGTATTTCTAATTTTACTTTATAAATATCAACGTTTTCATCGCTGCCATAAGTTTTCAACGTTTTTTCATCAGGGGGAAGCATGTCTACTGTTACAATATCAAGCTGTCCATCGTTATTATAATCAGCCACATCATTACCCATGCTAAAGCGGCTATAGTGTCGAAAGTGCTTAGATCCGCTTTCTGTAAAAGTTCCATTCCCATTATTTACATAGTAGTAATCATTTTCATGAAAATCATTACCAATATACAGATCATCCCACCCGTCGTTATTTATATCGCCTATTGCCAGGCCAAGCCCGTAACCCAGGTTGCTTTGGTAAATTCCTGCCTGGGCTGATACGTCAACAAAGCCCCCCGTTCGTTCCCCGGTTGGCAAGAAAACAACAGGGCCATCATTGCGGTAAAGGCGGTCGCCAGAGAGAGAATCATACCCTTTCCGGTTACTGGTATCGACAATATTCGCATGTGGATGATGCGATTGATTGAGTATATAGCAATCAAGGTCACCGTCACGATCATAGTCAAAAAAAGCGGATTGAGTTGTAAAGCAGGAAGTATTTAGACCGTACTGTTCGGATCTTTCTGAAAAAGTGCTATTCCCATTATTAAGGTATAGTTCATTGTGTCCTTTCAATCCATACTTGCTGCTTACCGTGGAAACATAAATATCTAAAAACCCATCCGCATTTACATCAGCCATGGTGGCGCCTGTACACCAGTCGGACTTTCCTGCTACACCAGCCTGTTGTGTGAAATCCTCAAATACAAAATTTCCCTTGTTCAGGTAGAGCTTATTCCCCGCTTTATTGTTGGCAGTAAAATAAATATCCGTCAGACCGTCATTATTAATATCCCCGGTAGCTACACCACCGCCATTATAGTAATAGAGGTAATAAAGTATATTAAATAATTTATGCTCTTCCAGTTTGTTAGTGAAGGTGATCTGGGTTTGGGAGGATGGAAGGCTTGTAAAAAGAGTTTTTTTATTGTTACAACCGATTAGCAGCATAACATTAGCCAAAAAAAAAGATGCCCGTAAACTAGTGATTGCCTTAACCATGTGAAGAACACGTTGTGATTATCTTGTAAAGTTTAAAAAGGGCTGAAACAAAATATTGTTCAGCCCTTCTCCATTAAAATTTATATCGCTCCGTTTATCGGATCTATTTTTTACCGCTTGCTATTATATAACGCAAGTACCTCTGAGGCACTCAACGCCTTTCCATATAAACGAAACTGGTCCATCTTACCACTATAAGCAGATATCCACCCATCAGTAGGGCCACTTAAACCAGCATGTTTATTCCAACCGCTCAATACCAGATTGGTCGCATTTTTTAAATTCAGCTTACCAAAACCCAAATTTCCAGAGGTTCCGGGTGTAGGAACTTCCACCCCATCAAAATAGATTTTTAATGTAGAAGTGGTCTCCTCATAGGAAAATGCCAAATGATGCCATTGGCCATTTAATAATGGTTTTGTAAAAGATTTATTGGTGTACTCCACCCACTTATCCTGTAATGCAAACTTGAAGGTACATTTGTCAACCTCGGCATGTTCTACCAGTAAAAACGCAGCGCTTTCATGCCAGTAGTCTTTACTTGCCAGGGAGAAATAAAGTTCTGTATTGGGGTTAACGGTGTTATTTACCCATAGTGCTATGGTGCAGCTTGATACGTTTTTAAAGTCATTCGCAGAGGGGTACTTGACGGCTTTTGTACCATTGCCTTGTATCGCTTTTCCGCTAATACCAGCCACAGAAACCAAGGGATTGTCTGATGGAAAATTGGCCCTGATACTATCCACTGCATTCATTAATGGATCAGTGCTAGATCCATCAAATGCGGCATAGAATTTTAAAGGACCTCCCGGTGGATTTGTATCCTTGGGATAATCACCCAAGGCCGGACGTTGCATTTTCTGGCAACTGGTGGCCAATAATACAATTGTTGCTGCCAGGAGAAACTGTTGAATATTTTTTTTCATGTTCTTTTTTTTAGAATTTTCTTTCGAGTTAAGCTCATTGTCGTCACTATTACCATTCCGGATTTTGGGTGATGGTACCCGGACATCTGTCAATCACAGGTTGCGGAATTGGATAATACCTGCAACGATGGGTATAACCCAATGGACCTAATACAGATACAGCATCACCCCACCTCACAAGGTCAAAAAATCTTTCCCCTTCTACACCAAATTCCACTCTCCTTTCTTTTTTAATATCCGCCCTTAATTGTGCCTGGGTGGTATATGTTAAATCGGTGAGACCGGCTCTTCTTCTTACTGCATTTACCCATGGCATGGCGGTGGCACCGGCGCCTGTTTCATTACGGGCTTCTGCGGCCATTAATAACACATCAGCATACCGCAGTATTCTTTTATTGATCCATCTTGGATTATCGCTATATCCTGTCGAAGCGCGATAAGCAGGGTCAGCATATATTTTTTTGTTCCAATGCTTCCTGGGTAGAGGACCCGGAACCGGGGCCAAAATATAGTTAGGCAGCACCCGGCCATAACCACCAGTAGTAGGATCATCGGACTGCCCGGAGAAAAGTATTGTTGATCCTTTTCTAACATCACCTGCTTCAAAAGCATTCACCAGGTTATCTGTTGGCGTGTTCCAACCCCAGCCAAGGTTCCAGCCGGTGGAAGTAGCTGCCCTTACTCCCTGGCAAGTAGCATAACCACATCCCTGATCTATTGATCCATTAGGACTAACATAAGCCTGGATTTCAAAAATAGACTCACTGCCATTTTCACCAGCATCTTTAAATATGCCGAAATAACTCGAATTTAAAGAATAGTTATTCGCACCAATTACCTGTTGACAGAGACCGAGGGCGGCACTCCAGTTTTGCCTGTAGAGATATGTTTTTGCATGTAATGTTAAGGCCGCTCCGCTGGTCAGGCGACCCGGATATTTTGAACCCCATGTTGTAGGTAAATTAGCTGCTGCAAATTGCAGATCCGCATCAATAAACGCATATACTTGCGGCACAGGTGATTTTGCTTTACACAGATCAGCTGATTTATATATTTTACCCGTATGTACCGGTACTTCTCCAAAAGTTCTGACCAGGTCAAAATATGCAAACGCTCTCAGGAACCTGGCTTCTGCAATATTCTTAAGCGTATTGGGGTCTGTGAGAACAAGTGAATCAGCTTTATGAATAGCGGCATTGGCAAGCGTAATCAACGTCATATGATCATCCCAATAGGTATTAGTAGCCCAGAAATCTTTCACATATTGGAAGTTATCAAGGGGCGCTACCCACTCGGCGCCATCAGCAGCATCACTTCCTTTTTCTGAGTCATCGGAACGAAAGTCATGTATACCAATCCAGGGAATGGTGGTAAAGCCTGCGCTATTCCTAAGATTACTATAGATTCCAAATATCTCGGCCTCGATACCACCCTGATTAAGATCTCCCAATGTGGAAGTTAGTGGATCCCTTTCTAAAAACTTTGAGCATCCACTCAGGAAAAACAGGGGAAGTGCCAGGAGGGTTGCAAAAAAAGTTGGTTTAATGTTTCTCATTTCTTGCTATTTAATATTTTAAAAATTCACATTTAACCCAAAAGTTGTTACTACCGGAATTGCATTCCCCGCATAGTCAACAGAAAACTGTGTGGCAGAGCCACCAAACTCAGGTGAATAACCGAGGTTATTTTTCCATGTTTTAGCATTCTGAACATTCACGAAAAGGCGTAACGATTTCATTTTCAATTTTGAAATAGCGCGGGGTGCTAGATTATATCCGAGCTGAAGATTTCTTAGCCTGATATAACTTCCGTCTTCAATGCCATAGGTTGAAATTTCATAGTTGATCCTGTGATCTTGTCCTAAAATAGGATCCCAGTTAGAAGTGCCTTCACCACGCCACCTGTCGATTTTAAACTTTGGATAGTTTACCCGTTGAAAAGGTGATTCTGTTCCACCCCATATACGGTAAATCTCATTGCCATAAACGCCACCAAAATCCAGTCCAAGATCAAACCCTTTGTATTTCAGCGATACGGAACCACCATAAGTAAAATCCGGGGTGGGATTTCCAATGATCGTTTTATCGTCGGTATTGATAACACCATCTCCGTTGACGTCTTTATATTTCAAATCGCCCGGGCCATACGAAAATTCTGTGTTGACAGGAGACGCCAGTTTTTCCGCATATGTTTGATAAATACCTTCCACGATGTAACCATAAAAAGAACCAATTGGTGAACCTACCCGAGTAATAGAAGGGCCATCAAAAATTGGTTTTCCTTCCCCTGCAAGTGATAACACTTTATTTGTAAAGGTTGTAAGATTTCCTCCAATAGTTAAAGTAAGATCTTTCGCAATAGACTGCGTCCAGGAAGCTGAAAATTCCAATCCACTGTTTTTCAGAGATCCCTGGTTTAACAATCCATCACTTAATCCGCCATTATTAACTCTTGATAACAACCCTTTGGTTGTTTTAGAATAATAAGCAGCTTCAAAATGCAGGCGACGCTTAAAGGCATCGAGTTCCAAGCCGATTTCATTAGCATGGTTAGTTTCCCATTTAAGATTTTCATCTGCTAAATAAGATTGTTGTGCTGCAGTATAAACCAGGTCACCGAAAACGGCTGCAGAACCTGTTTGCAAAAGAGGGTACGCAGGATAATTATACCCCCCTGTATTTTGCACACCCAGTACACCAGTCGAAGCTTTTAATTTTAAAAAGTCAAACGCATTCTGATTCTGCATAAATTCTTCTTTGGTCAGCTCCCAGGCAGCACCTATTGCCCAGAAAGGCTGCCACCTGTTGTTTGGAAACACCGAAGTACCATCCATTCTAAAAGAAGCATTGAAATAATATTTGTTTCTATAATTATATAAAACTCTTGATAAGAAGGATGCAGTAGTTCTTTCATATTGGCCAGAAGAAGCTCTCACAGAAAGCGGATCTTCAAAACCATTGCTGACATACCAAAATCTTTTGTTGTCGGGGATAGCATTACCGCTGATGCTTTGCTGGGAAGAACCAAAACGGCCATAATACCTGAAATCATAGGTTGTGAAGCCTACAAGGCCTGTAATGTTATGATTTCCGGCGATTCTGCCTTTGTAAGTAAGGATATTATCCGTCTGGAATTTTTTATAGGTATCATCGCTTTCCCTTACGCCGGTTCTTTTACCATACAAAAATGCTGCGTTATTGGCGGCATCATAGGCCTCATATAAAGGAGCGTATACCCTGGAATTGACATGGCTGAAATCAGCGTAGACAGTCGACCTGAAATTTAAATTCCTGTGTAAGGTAATATCAGCAAAAGCACTTGCTACGATCCTGTCTTCCTGGCTGATCGTTTTGTCCCATTCGTTTTCCAGTATCAATAATGGATTTATGACACCGGAATTTTGGATTTGCGGCAATTCATAATATAAATCATAATAGGCGCTGTCTAAGCCATATGGATTTTTTGTATAGAAATTTTTAGTCCCGGCACTAACCTGGGGAATTACTTTACGGGCCGCATCCAATACCCAGGAGGCGCCATAAGGGTTATCCTGTTTTACCGTATTAATATTAAATCCAAGCTTAAGAAAATTATTCACTTTTATTTCATCAGAAAGTGTGAGCTGAATTTTTTTTAGTTTTTCATGTTTAATAATTCCTTCGTCGGTCGTATAACCAACACCCATGTAAAACCTGTTTTTTTCGGTGCTGGTAGAGATGCTTATATTATTGGTATTAAACTTTCCCGTTCTTGTTACCGCATCTACCCAATCTGTATTAGCCGTCCATTTCCCATAGTCAAACGGTGAGTTGGCGCCAATATTTACTTTTTCTTCTTCATACAACGTTCTGAATTCATCTGCACTTGCCCAGGCAATTTTATCGACTAATTTTTTAAAACCATATGCTGTATTGAAATTGATAATTGTTTGCCCCGATTTGGCTTTTTTTGTAGTTACTGCAATAACGCCATTAGCACCGCGAACACCAAAGATGGCAAGTGAGGAAGGATCTTTCAACACTTCGATAGACTCGATATCGGAAGGGTTGATATAATCAATATTATCGTTGAAAATACCGTCTACTACATATAAAGGCTTTAAATTGCCACCGAGACTGTTGGTACCACGGATTCGAATATCCGGAGCGGCGCCCGGTGTACCATTATTAATAATTGTTAACCCGGCCACTTTGGCTTGTAAGCTCGAAACCGGATTGGTATTGGGTTTATCTGCAATATCTTTTCCGGTCACTTTGGTGATAGATCCGGTCAAATCTCTTTTGTTGGCAGTGCCATAGCCAATTACTACCACTGCATCCTGAAGTTTTTCAGAGGGTGTCAGGGTTATTGTCATTGTAGGATTCCCGGCAACCGCTATTTCAACAGTTTCATACCCCACAAAGCTAAAAACAAGTATCGCATCATCTGGAACGGTAATGGTAAAATTACCTGTGGCATTTGTTGTCGTACCAGTTCTTGACCCTTTTACTACGATGGAGACACCAGCCAATGTTTCACCCGAGGCGGATGTAACTTTTCCCGATACCCTGATTTCCAGCGTTGCCTTTTCTGCAGACCAGGTATTGGCAGACACTTGCAGGCAAACAAATAGTAGCAAAGCAGTAGTCAGTTTCATCATTCTTGCAACATTTATAAACAAAGAAACCTTTGCTGAAACAGGGGCGGTTTCATTTTTTTTCATACTGTATTTTTAAAAGTGGGTAAAAAAATCGGAATTAAGCAGTTTAGCACTCTAACGGGGTTGGGTGTGGAGCAGTAAAATTTCCTTACAAACCGATGTAAATGCCAAAATAATTTTTTGCAAGTGGTTTTGTCCTTATTTAGTGCAAAAGGAGATAAACGTAGTGTCATAAGCATAATACTCACTATAATCGTCAGCTATTGTAAATCTAAGGAATATTTTAACAATTTACCCCGATTTGATTAACGGGTCTTTTTCATTATTTTTGCAGCCTTGTTCAAGTAAAGTTGTTTTGATAGAACGGAATAATAAGCCCGTTTTCTACTTATTACAGTGAAATCTAAGTTAGTAGATCCCGATTATATCAGGAGGGTCGAAGGCCATTTTTCATCACGAGGAACGAGTGATAGAAAAACAATGTCCCGATCGTATCGGGAAAACTAAGTAGTTAGCTTTAGTTCTTTTTTTGAAGTATTGGACCCATAGCTCAGTTGGTTAGAGCACCTGACTCATAATCAGGGGGTCGTAGGATCGTGCCCTACTGGGTCCACTAAACGGAACCTTATTCATGCCCTGAATAAGGTTTCATTTTTTACTGATGCCTCATTTTGTTTATATCCTTTATTCCTTCAGTCTCGATCTTTATTATATTGGTTCAACTGCAAATCTGGAAGAACGGCTTAGAAAACACCTTGCTCATCATAAAGGCTTCACTTCTAGAGCGAAAGATTGGATTATCTGTTACTCAGAGACCCATTCCGACAAAACAGAGGCTCAATGACGGGAAAAACAGGTTAAAAGCTGGAAAAACAAGGAATAAATCAGGCAACTTGTAGAAAATTACAAGCATTTTTGTTGAAAATCAAGAGGTTCTTTAACCTTTTGTTAACCGGGATGAAAATACATTTGTCCCCTACTAAGATATTATGAAGAAAATTTTATCGCTATTACTCGGTGTTCTTTTTGCAAGTTCCCTGTTGGCGCAGGACAGTCCGGTTACTAAGAAAAAAGATATACCGGACATGAGCAACCGACCCAATGACCATTTCCTGGTTCAATTTGGCTATACCGGCTGGGCCGGCATACCAGACACTATTAATACCGGCGGGCTGTCCAAAAGTATCAATGCCTATTTCATGTTCGATTTCCCTTTTAAGACCAATCCCAAGCTGAGTATGGCATTTGGCCCGGGCATTTCTTCCGACCAAATGCTTTTCTCTAAAACCTATGTGGGCATAAAAGATCCTACTACCACCCTTCATTTCACCAACCTGTCTGATACCAATCATTTCAAGAAAACAAAACTGGCTACCGTTTACTTCGAAGCTCCGATTGAATTCCGCTATTCTGCCAAACCTCTAACCGGGAAAGGATTCAAATTTGCCGTGGGGGTGAAAGTTGGCACCATGTTAAGCGCTCATACCCGAAATTCAAAGTTTGAGAGTAAAACAAATACAACGATCAATGATTACGTGATGAAAGAGTCGAGTAAACGTTTTTTCAACAAAAACCGCCTTTCAGGCATGGGCAGGATCGGTATGGGACATTTTACGATTTACGGAACCTACCAGTTCACAACCTTATTTAAAGATGGCCTCGGCCCTGAAGTAAGACCTTATTCCGTGGGTTTAACATTAAGCGGTTTATAGACCTCCCAAACCCCTCCTTTGCTTCGCTCCACTCGCAATGACGGGAGGGGCTTAGGACTCCAGCACTTTGGAGTTCGATTTGAATCAGCAAATGCTGCTGTCCTATTTATTCGAATTAACTTTGACATTCCTTCCATCAAGTGGAAGGAGTTTTTATTATTATGATCGACAAGAAAAATAGTATTCAAAAAGAAGAAAGAGCCGTACTCGTTGGTTTAGTGCATAAAGATCAAACCGAACAACAGGTGCAGGAGTACCTGGATGAACTGGCTTTTTTGGCTGAAACAGCCGGGGCCATAACAGTAAAGCGATTTACCCAAAAACTTCAGCATCCTGACAGCCGAACTTTTGTTGGCAAAGGAAAGTTGGAAGATATCGGCAACTATGTAAAAGGTAAAGATGTGGGGGTCGTCATCTTTGATGATGAACTGACCGGGGCCCAGATCAACAACATTGAAAAAGCGATCAATGTGAAAGTGATCGATCGGAGCGACCTGATCCTCGACATTTTTGCAAGAAGAGCAAAGACCGCACAGGCAAAGGCCCAGGTAGAGCTGGCCCAGTATCAATATATATTACCAAGACTCCGCGGTATGTGGAAACACCTTGAACGGTTAGGGGGTGGTATCGGCACAAGAGGTCCTGGTGAAAGTGAGATTGAAACCGACCGTCGTATAGTCAGAGATAAGATCTCTTTACTGAGAAAGCGGTTAGCCGAGATAGATAAGCAGGCTTTTACCCAGCGGAAAGACAGGGGTGAGTTTATCCGTGTGGCGCTGGTAGGTTATACCAATGTGGGCAAATCCACGATCATGAACCTGCTGAGTAAGCGGGAGGTTTTTGCTGAGAATAAATTATTTGCCACGCTGGATACTACCACCGGCAAAGTTGTTTTTGACACGACTCCTTTTTTATTAAGTGATACGGTGGGGTTCATCCGAAAACTGCCGCATCACCTGGTGGAAAGTTTTAAAAGCACCCTGGACGAAGTGAGGGAAGCGGATATTTTATTGCATGTGGTTGATATTTCTCACCCGGCCTACGAAGATCAGTTGGGTGTCGTCAATAAAACATTGCAGGAATTAAATGCTTTTGAAAAACCCACCATTACCATTTTCAATAAGATGGATCTGTACGAAGATCAAACCTTTGATAAATGGCTGGAAGAAAGTACTAAACAGGAAATATTACAGGACCTCCGCGATCGCTGGAACGAGGAAACAAATGGTAATGCTATATTTATATCTGCTATCGAAAAAACAAATATTGATGCGCTGCGAAGGATCATATTGGAAAAAGTGAGGGAGTTGTACAGGATCAGGTATCCGTACAAGACTGAGTTTTTGTATTAGCCATGAATTGTACGAATAACACGAATAAATCAACTACAAATGTTTGCCTGCGGCTAATAAATATACTTGGCCACAGATTACACGGATTAACACAAATAAATTCATGATAGGTACCCAATCCAGTAAAAAACATTTTAATATTTAGAATAACCTATGAAATTTTGCGGCGGAAAAAAATGACTGAAAAAAAATATACCTGGCACAAAATAGCCGATCATATCAATGACCTGGCTTTTGCTGATAATAATATTGCGGTAACGGCATTAAAAGATAAAAAGATCTGTATCGGTAAGCATGCTGAAGCATTATTTGCTTTTGCATTCAAATGCCCCCATGCCGGTGGTTTACTGGCAGAAGGATATATTGACGCATTGGGAAATGTAGTGTGTCCCTTGCACCGGTATAAATACAGTATGCAAAATGGCCGGAATGTAAGTGGTGAAGGTTATTATCTACAACACTGGCCGGTAGCAAGGCGGGAAGACGGCGTCTATATAGGCATGGAGGAAAGCAAAGGTATTTTTGGCTGGTTGAAATAACTATTGATCCGAACTTCCTTCTTTTCATTCAATTCTATTTGACCATGAAAAGTTTTTCAATTCAGCCGCGAGGTCATGAATGGGTTTTAGAGAGACTTCGGTTCCCTGTTCCCCTTTCATTGAATAATCAAAGGGATTGTCAAGATCCCGGATCAATAGGAACATATAAGATATCAGGAAACTAACGAGAACCGTAAAAAACAGCGAGGCGTAAAAGGGTTCGATCCTGATGAGGATCAGGCCGATCGTTATTAAAACCCCCATGGCTTCAACAATAGCGTAGGCCGAACCCGCAAATTCAGTATCCCGTATTGTATCAATTCTCATAATGATCCTGCGCATACCGTTTTGCTCATTTTTCATTTTGATGATATAGTTGGGCTGGATCCCTTCTTGATCCAGTTCTGCAAAAAAATCATTCATCTTACCGATCTTTTGCAGTAAAGAGGCTGTTTTTTCTTTTTTATAGAACCAATCAGTGACAGCATCAATAAACGATCGCTGATAGTCGAGGAACCGCCGGGCTGTATCAGAATTCTTACTCTTTAATAAGGTATAGGTATCATCAAACAGGTTTTTGATGGTTGCGGTCAGGTCGGTGGGAAGTTTTTCGCTTTCCTTATAATCCGAAAGCACACCACTGATAAGAAACCCTATGAGAAAGATCGTCCCCGCCACCAAACTGGTGAACAGCGCATTTAGTTCCAGCACATCATACCCATTCCGGTTGGCAAGAAATTTTAGCAGTCCAATGACAATGATCGCAGGAATAATCTTAAATGCTATATTCCATTTTAGCCAGATATTTCTCCGGGTTAGTTTGGCCATTTACTGAAGTTTAAAACTAAAAATGACTGCTCCTTAAAGCGGGATCTGGCTGGCATATTTATAAAGCCATTGCTCAAAATTCAGCAAATCAGGATTGAGTTGCTTCGAGAAACCGACATCCCTTGACTTATTCAGATCTTCCTCGAACTCGTCATAAAACTGGAACATATTTCCCAGGTCATCAGCACCCGGAAATCCAAAGCTTCTGAAAACTTCTGCCGGTATTTTATTATAAGTAACCGGCTCTCCTAATACCTTACTCATTAGATGGGCCATTTCATTGCCGGAAAGTTGTTCACCAGCTATGCCAATTTTTTTATTCACCAGTTCGTTCCCTCTTTTGAAAATACCATAGGCACATTTGCCAATGTCTTCAGCTGCAATGCCGGCCATTTTTGAATCCCCGATAGGAAGCGTAAGCGTTAATTTTCCATCTTCGCCCCGTTTCGGTCCGGAACCTAAATAAATAAAGTTGTCCCAGTAAAAAGAGGCCAATAAAAAGGTAGTGGGAACACCGGCTTCGGTAAAGAATTTATCCGCTTCGGCCTTTCCATCAAAATGAGGAACCTTGTATTTTCCATTAAGTGTGGGCATGCGGTCATCACTAAGGGGTATATATTCGCGGGTATCTTCCAGGGTGGACCAGATGGCATGTTTTAATCCAGCTTTTTTTGCTGCCTCAGCAAAGATCGCTGCTTCGGCCATTTCTTTTTCCGGTGAAAAATGTGCCCAGAAAAAAGTAACGAAGTAAGCGCCATAGGCGCCGTCCAGTGCTTTCTCTACGGAAGCAGGATCATCTATATCGACGGTAATAAGTTGGGCCCCTAATTGGGACAGTTCCTTTGCTTTATCGGAATCAGTATCCCGGGTAGTGGCTCTTACCGCAAACTCACTGTTCTTATCCTCTAAAATAGCACGGACAAGTCCGCCTCCCTGTGCGCCGGTGGCACCGAACACAGTTATTATTTTTTTTGCTGACATAGTAAAAAATTTGAGTTCAATTTAATGTGAAAACATTGATTTGTGAAAAAGGTTTTGGCCCACCCACCTCACCCCTAACCCCTCTCCACAAGGAGAGGGGGATGCTCCGTAGCGGCATCCCGTTCGCATTGGTTCCTGTTAGACATTAATTGCCAGAATTTTATTAACTCCTGGAAAGCCAGGTGGACATGGGTTGTAGACCCTACTCAGGTAATCGACCAAGACACAAACTGTAATTCTGATCAGTACACTGCCTTCGACAGAAGTTTTGGATCTGATGATGGAAGCATGTAAAACTCGCACTCCTTTTTTGGTTTGGTGGCATACTCATAAACGCTGTCGTACTCCCAGGTACTGTATTCGGTCAATTCCTTTCCTTCCTTCGACACCTTACGTTTTAAATAAACCAACAATTCAATTTTATAAGGGTAAATGATCTTACTGGGATTGTCCTTGTCACTATACCCTTTCTGTCCTTTGAAGGAGGTAATATCAATGGCGAGAGCAGCATACTCTTTATAGTTTTTTGCCAGCAATGCCTTTACTTTCTTTTTAAGATATACTTCCGAGGGATTACAATCGTCGGCACTCAAAATATCATAAGGATTTTCGTAGACAATACTAGTTCCTGGTGTGGGTGCCTTGTCCGTTTGAGCTGACATAGCAACCACGCAAATCATTGACAGCACAAGTAGATATAATCGTTTCATGTTTTTCGATTGTTTCTTAAAGGTACCGGTAATCCCGCGAAATCGGGGTCCATCCAGACAATTTATTGCGGACCTGACGTAATATTTTATATTGCCGCAACCAGCAAGAACGTGCAGTCAATTGTCAATCATGAAATTCAAGTCGAGGGCTGGAAATACATATCCAACTCCCGTAACCGGGCAGAGTTAGAAGAGTTAATTTCCTGCCAGGATCCTGTCAGTGAGGCTAAAAAGAAAAATCGCAAGTTAGGTGAGTGAAAAGACATCCTTTTAATTTTCATAATACCTAAAGTCGTAGCTATCCATTTTATGTTGGTTTATTTTCCCGGATCGGCAACCTCTATTATCATATGTCCACCGCCTGTCTTTATTATATCGGGAAAAAAAAGAAAACTGGCTATGATGAGCATAACCAGTTTCTTCTTTGTGTTGCAGGAGTTACACTACAACCAACTCGCATATAGAAGGTTACGTTTTCTTTATTTTGAACCGGTTGCTTTGCCGACTATAGATTGGCTGACAATCTTTCCCGACTGATCAAGTACTACTTCAATGATTGTATCGGCACTTTCGCGCAATCTTTTTACTGTTTGTCCTGTTGCATTCTTTGTCTCGCTTATCACGGGAAGGTCCAACAATCTGGCGATCGATTTTGTAGATACTACTTTCCCGGTAGCATCCAATGTTTTCTCAAGGATATTGCCGCTGGCATCAAGGGTATGTTGCACCGTTTGTCCGAGCGAATTGACGGTCTGGCTGATAACCCCACCAGGTTTCAAAGCAGTGTTTGCTACTTCCCCAACGGTATTAACGGCATTATCTACGGTACTCAGCAAACGTTCTACTAACTGTGGATTGTTATTGAGGGTTTCGAGTGTTTTATCGATAATGGCTCTGACATTATCGAGGCGGACTATCAATAATACGGTTGCCTGTACACCCTTTATATTCAGGTAAACGCTATCCACATTCAGGTCAACCCCCGCTTTTAGTTGTACCAGGTTAGCTACTCTTGCGTCCAGTGAAAGATTTGCATGTAGTTTATGTACTCTTAATGTGATATCGTCCACTGATACATTCGGAATATCGAGTAAAACATCAGGCTGATCATTACCTATCGGATCGGTGGGTCTATACTTACTTTGAACAGTCGCTGTTCGTTGTGCTTTGGGGACATTGGTTCGAACGGATGTACGGGTGGAGACGTTTTTCTCATCCCCCTTTGTTGTTACTCTTGGCTTTGTTGTATCGACTTGTGCTGCTCCCTGCAGTGCCAGCAAACCTGTAGCCACCAGGGATAATAACATGATCTTTTTCATGAGTTCTGTTTGAAGTTATTGGATGTGTGTTGTATCTCTATCCTAATATACAGTTTCTGTGCCAACAGGTAGTTAAAAAAATATAGGTGGATTTTTACCGGAGAAAGATTATTAGTTTATTGAATAAAGCCTCCAACTGGTTATATAAATCCCCAACTTGATGCATCTTGTTGCATGGATACAGGTATCAAGGAGTGGAAAGAAAGAATTTTCAAGTATCCCACACTGATAGACAAGCTTAGATAGTCAAGAATTGTAATTGGGGGAAGGCCTTCATTCCCTGATCCAGTTTTCTCCGCAGCTGGCTTTGAAAACCCGATTCAAAAAAGTGAATTTCGTTTCCATTTTACTACTGTCCACGGGGTAAAAATTGATGTGGCTTTCTTCAGCCAGGTTCACCTAATTGCTCAAAAATGATGCGAACTTTTTTGGCATTCACCTCAGAGTCAGTCTTTTTATAGGGGAATAGTTTTAATACAACAGATCAGTATTCATAATTGGAGATCAGATAAAAAATAATGCCTTCTCTTTCTTCAGTGTATTTGAGTTCTGGAGAGAGGATTTATTCACTAATCACACACTAAAAAAAAGGACATACTATTAAAGCATAAAGCTTCTGGAAACGTGTGCAGCAAAGATGTTACCTAACGAAAATATAACTGCCGGACCAGGAACCATAGTCACTTGTGGAAACACCATTCGCTTTGGTTCCTTTATAAGATGCTTGGCCTGCACGGATCTCAATCGTCACTTTCCCACCCCCCTCGAAACTGATCAGCCCGAAATGTACTGCTGCTAATGCGATGGGTGAATCATCGGTATATGGCTGCGAGCCCCAAACTGTCGCGGAAGAATTCCCGGGAGGAAAGGTATAAGTAAATCGTTGTCCGTTTTTGCCCCGATGCTTAACAGCATTGGTGCCCCAGTCGGATAATCCACTCACCGTGTTTGTGTGTAAAGTATCCGCCGGTTTTTGAACTGAAAATGCGACAGTAGTGGCTTCTTCACCATACTCAACATCGTATAATCGCAATTCGTAATTACCGGCTTCCTGTGGCGCTTTAAATAGCATGGTGCCTTCCTGCCGCCGGTTAAGGAAACTTTTGCCTCCTATCACGCTTGAACTGTTCAGGGGTTCATCATTATGTGCAACAGTGCTTTTAATAACTCCCACCCATGAATCTGCAGGATAACATACAGGCGCTTTGAATGTCGCATTAATATCCTCTCCTGGGTTAAAGCTGTTCTTTGTCAGAGTGAGTTTTGGCATGATTTCACTTACAGTTGGCAAGTCAACCAGGAGGCTGGCAACATGATTCATTTTCGGGTTCAGGTATAACAGAGCCTGTCCCCAGCTCTTGTTTTTATCCTTATCGGTCACAAATGTAAAATTTGAAACAGCTGCCTCTTCTGGCATCACCACTGTACTTGTATATCCCAGGTCAAAAGAACAACGGTTATTATAAGTAAGCATCCAGCGGGTCAGCATTCCTTCATGCCCTTCGATGATCACAAAATATTTTAACCATTTGTAAATATTTTCCGCTTTGTTACGCCTCAGCTGTTTTCGCTGAAGATCTTTATAGCTGGCCGACTGTACAGCATCCTGCGCTACGATATCGCGAAGCAGATCATCTACCAGCTTCGAACGTTCGGCGATCTCCTTTTCTGAGATGGATTTGACAATACGACCTACTACCTGCCCTATCGCATTAAATCCCCTGCCTTCTTTCAAAAATTTTTTCCATTCAGTACCATACCGATCCGCTGATTGCATGATAGTCTTAAGGTTGGAAAGATTACTTTTCATATCATTCCATTCACTGCTGCTAATACCTGCCAGGTCGGGCATCATATCGGCAATAGGTTTTGGAAAATCCCTGTGGGTACGCCCTTCAGCCAGTGTATTCCTGAGCATTTCGAGGTCTTTCATTCCTTCATAGAATTTGTCTATAAGATCAAGCATTTGTGCATATGTCTTCTGGTCAAATAACTTAGGATCCCGTGCTATTTCATCAAGCGATGAGGCCATGCCTGCTATACTGAGCATACCACTGGCTATTTGATGAATATAATTTTGCCAGGCCAGTATCTTTTGAACCTTTGCCGCCCTTTCAGATGCGAGTGAGGTTTCATTACCTACAGTAAGCAGGTGCTTCATTTGCGCTTCAGTCGAACGGCTTAACCAAAAATGCAGATGTCGCATATAGTACATGGCATCCCGCAAACGCTTTTGGAACTGTTGCATTTGCGCACAATCGAATTCTGCACAATACATGGCTTCCCAACCACCCATTTTTTTATACAGGTTATTGATCTCCGTGTAGATCTTATCCAGGTCTCGGTCATCGGCAGGAATAACTTGTGAACGGGCAGGGGTCAAAAACTGGCAACAGAACAGAAGCAGCAATATGACTTGCGTCAAAGGATGTTTACGCATAACCAAAAATTTAGGCATTTATGATATACCTGTTTTCGGAGGATGCTGAATGCTACTGAAAGTTACTGAAAATTTTGTAGAGAACTCTCAATAGGTAAATTGTATTGTAAAAAATCAAGATGACAGGATCCTGCACGTTTTGGTCTGAATAAAAAACAAATTCAGTTTTCCATTTCTCACAAACCTGGATCACTAATAAGGTCTCCCCTTTCAGGACTAAGGAATTATAGTAGGGTCCATCTTCCCCGAAAAACTCTATTATCAGGATATAAAGTATCGGAACCTCCCGGCTATATGAAGTTTTGTCATTACTGAACAGTCGTGATAAGGCTTTGCAGGACTTGGGAATGAAAAAAGCCTCAAATAATTGAAGCTTGTCCATTCTCTTTGGGTTCATAAAAGAATCTCGCGTTTACTTACTATAATCAGCAATACCCGAAAGTGGAGTTTTGGGACGCTTAATTAAGATTTTAGTAAGTCAACTTGTTGAGATTAGTTCTGACTTCTATACAGGAATTAGCCATTTGTTTTTCCACGACTTGCCAGTCGGTAAATAGCTAACACAATGATGGCACCACCGATGGCGGATATAAAACTTTTCAAAGTCCAACCCATTGCATCTTCCCACCCCAACAGGTATCTACCTATTGCCCCGCCAACAAATGCACCTACTATTCCAAGGATAATAGTAACTATCCAACCCCCCGGGTCATTTCCCCGGTGAATTAGTTTCGCGATAGCTCCAGCGATCAATCCGAAAACGATCCAAGATAAAATGCTCATGACTTTAAATTTTTAAGGTAAATTAAACTGTACCAAATATAACATAAAAGGTAGCATATCCTTAATTATCGTGGAATAATGGGTGAATAGTGAAGTTGGGTTCAATTTTCCGGTTCGGCAACCCTTAATATCCATCTAAATGTCCACCGCCCGTCTTTATTATAACGGGAAAAGAAACAGGCTATAATTAGTGTAACCTGTTTCTTCTTTATGTTGCAGGAGTCACCCTCCAACCAACTCGTATATAGAAGGGTGACTTTGCTTTATCTTGAACCAGTTGCTTTGCCGATGATAGATTGGCTGACAACCTTTCCCGACTGATCAAGTACTACTTCAATGATTGTATCGGCATTTTCGCGCAATCTTTTTACTGTTTGTCCTGTTGCATTCTTGCAGGGACTTGCAGGGACTCGGAAGGACTCGGAGGGACTCGGAGAGAGTTGTATTCCTTAGAGAATCGACGGGAAAAGGATACTTTCTGAAAGCCGCCCTTCAATACTATACTATGTTAATAACGTAAATTGTAGTATTTTAAGCTTTGCCTAATTGCTTGGATATGAGCCTTATTGCATTTTTTGATGTTGAGACAGACGATGCTAAAGTGTTGGACATTGGTTCGATAAGATCAGATGGCGCAAATTTCCACAAAAGCTCGATTCCTGAGTTTGTAAATTTTATCAAGGATTGCGACTTTTTATGTGGTCATAATGTATTGAAGCATGACCTGAAATTTTTACAGAAACAAACAGGCAATCCTAGGTTCGGCTTAGACAGGGTGATTGATACGCTTCTTTGGTCCCCGCTTTTGTTTCCAAAACGTCCCTACCATAGCCTGGTTAAAGATGAAAAAATACAGACAGAAGAAAGGAACAATCCAATCAACGACTCGATAAAAGCCAAGATTTTATTAGAAGATGAAATAATTTTCTTTAAACGCCTCCCTGAGTCACTCACAAATATTTACTTCCATCTGCTTCACGAAATGCCAGGATTTGCGTCTCCACCTCGTAAAATGTTACAAGCTGCAACTTGGTGAATCGAAAACGACCTTCGAAAAGTACACCCTGGAAGCCTAAATTGCGTAAACTGCTTTAATCGCCTCGTTGTCGCTTAATATTTTTATCGATCATGTCCAGATGTAGTTAAATCTCTACTCATGAGTCCAATATATTGTAAACAGGCTGTAAATTGGTTAAATTTTACCAAACTACTTCTTTAATAATTCCCGTCATTGTTGTCTATCAAGTAGGTAAAAATCTGAACGCTTAAAATCCCTATAAAAAGACTTCAGACCTTAACTTATGTATTGATAAGTGAAATTGTACTGGAATTAAAAAAAGGGTTCAGAAAGTATTACCTTCTAAACCCTTGTCGTCAGCTCCTGCTGCTGGACTTGAACCAGCGACCCTCTGATTAACAGTCAGATGCTCTAACCAACTGAGCTAAGCAGGAAAATCTAGTAAATCCCAAAAGGCCAAATCTCAAATCCCAATCCAAACCAGGGTTATCTTTCGATGCCATGGAATTTGCCTGCCTGCCGGTAGGCAGGGGATTTTTAACTTTGGAATTTCCCTTGGGGGTGCAAAAATAGGGATATTCAGCTTTTGGCAAAAGACTAAAACAGAAAAATATTGAAATAAACAGGCCGGCCGCCTAATAATGCGCCACCCGGTCGGCCACCCCATCCGGGTCATTCTTTGCCAACCCCGATGTAGTAATATTGGACCCCCGCAACAACAATAGCCCGGCCACATGCGGCGCCGCCATCGAAGTCCCGCTTAAATAAGCATACCGGCCATTGGAAAAAGTAGAAAGTATCCGAACCCCCGGGGCAGCATAGTCAACTACATCATTGCCAAAATTGGAGAAACTGGCAAAGCGATCCAGGCTGTCAATGGCTGATACTGTGTAAATATTCGGCCCGTTGGCGTTACCCGGAGAATATTGATTAGCCGCCTTACCATCATTACCGGCCGCAATGGCGATATAAATTCCACGATTGGCAGTGTTCTGCACCTGCTGTATTAATATCGGAGAACTTACTTCTTCACCCAAACTCATGTTCACCACATCCCCGGCCTTGCCATTTGTATTGATATATCCCAAAGCCTGTATAACAGAAGATAAAGTGCCCTCCCCTTCATCATTTAATACTCGCAACGAAACCAACGTAGCTCCCGACGCCACCCCCAACACCCCGAACGAATTATTCCTGCCCCCGATAATACCCGCCACATGAGTGCCATGCCCGTTGCCATCATCGGCCGAAGTCTGACCCGAAATAAAAGAACGGCTACGGGTAACATCCACCGTCAGATCAGGGTGATCAAAATCAATACCCGTATCAATGACCCAGGCTGTTTTACCTATGCCATTGCCATATCCCACCCTGTTGATATTCCAGGTAATCAACCGCGGCTCGGCTACCGTAAAACAAAGTGCCAGGGCAATCACCCTGTCAGGCTCAATAGCACTGATAGCGGCGTCATTTCTTAGTTCAGCTACTTCACTATCCGATAAACTGGCAATAAAACCACCGGGCTCCCCGCTAAATACAGCCTGCATACGAGAAATTGGGATGTCATGTTGCTCCAGTACCGACTTGCTTTTTTCCAGCAAACTGGTAGCCGGCATCGACCTGCCATTAACGGAAGCAGGATCATACGCGACAATATACCGCCCCGAAATGATATCACCACTTTCGGCGCCATTGGAGGTAACACATTCATCGGGATCCGTGTTGTCGTCTTGTTTTTCTTTTTTACAACTGAGTAAAAAAAGGCTGAGCAGGGCAAAGCCGGTAATAATTTTATTGATACGCATAGGAAGTGTGGTTAAACAAACTACTAACGCAGTTTTCATGCCCGACAGATAGGTACCGGTCGTTCTTTAACATGCTTTTAAATGGCGCAGCCTGTTCCCGTCACGCATAGCTCTGTTAAAATGATAAGATGGGGTCATCCAGATTGGAGATTTATAACCGCGGAGACGCCCCGAAGGTCCGAAGGACTTTTTTGGAGAGTCCTTTGCACAAAGGTCGCAGAGATTTATAAAATCCTGTCGTGTCCACTGACAGAATTACAGGGTTTGCCACCCGGCATCATTTTTAGACCTCTCCTATCGTAATTCTATTTATAAATTAAAAAGTAAACAACATGTACTACAATCAGTCATGCGCCGCAAAAGGCAACGCTTACGGAAATTCCGCCAGGTCGGGATTTATCCGCTCCATGCAACGAGCCGCAGTAAACATTTACAAAACAGAGAACAGCTATGAAATGCTGGTGTTTGCCCCGGGCCGTATCAAAGAACATTTCCATATCGGTGTAAATGGAAATGAGCTCACTGTTTCTTACACACCACCAGAAGGTTTCCCCCGCCCGGAATGGGTGTTGAGAGAATACAGTCGTGGTGGCTTCAAAAGAACCTTTACCCTGGATGATGGTATTGACACCAGCGCCATTGCTGCTACTTATGCAGACGGTGTGTTGCAGGTAAGTTTGCCGCTCATTGCCGGGAAGGAAAAGGAGAAGAAGGAAATTGTAATTAATTAAGCATTGCTATTTTTTGCGAACGGGCATCGAAAGGTGCCCGTTTTTTATTTCAAAGTTTTTCACAGATTTTATTCTTACTTTTTTTCCCCGCTAAGGCGGGACAGGCTTAGCAAAAAAAGGCAACCGAAACGGAAGGTTGCGTAAAAAAGCCAAGGCAGTTCGAATTGGACTTTGTTATTAAACGTTTTCCTACAACGAACCGCCGGTGGAAAGTATGATTGTGTAAAGGCTTTACTGCAGGTCTTTGCTGCGTGTTATGGTTGGCTCATGCCAGCGCTGGCTTTTTCGCCAGCAAAAAATTCGCTCACCGAACGATTTAGCTATGTCGAAAAAGAGGCGCATGGCAACACTGTTTTTAAAACTGCGTAAGGCATTTTTGTTGACCGGAAACTAAAGAATTGAGTCTTGCATTGAACGATTTTCCCACCGCATATTTTTCGACATCTGCAATGCTGAATTTATAAGTACTCATACTGGCGAAAAATCGAGCGCATCAGACATCTTGGATTATCAGGCAGCGGAGTCTATAAATTATTTATCGGGAGAGTGAATTTGCCATCGCCGGTTTGTCAGCAGAAAATTCCCCAAAAAAAAACTCTTGCGCATAAAACCGGCTTAACTTTTTTGCTCCACTTTTGGAGCCTGCCCAGAGTGAATCGAAGGGTCAAGAAAAAAAGTGGAGCAAAGTTTCAATAGAATAAAAGAAGCTGGTATAATTTATGCCTCTGAAAGCCGAGCTACTAATATTTAGGATGAAAAAATAATAAAGGATGTCCGAACCCCTCCCACCAATCGCCATGAAAAGCAGCCGGCTTAAAAAGCTAAGCCTCGATCCGGAAGCTACAGCCAATGCCGTCCGGCTGGTATATGTGAACTGCAGCGATGACGGCATTAGCCGGGTGCGGTCAGGAAATGGGTTTACTTATAAATACCGGGACAAAACACTAAAAGATAAATCGCAACTCGAACGTATTCGCTTATTAGTTCTTCCGCCGGCATGGGAAGAAGTATGGATCTGTACGCGGGAAAATGGACACCTGCAGGCTACTGGCAAAGATGTAATGGGCAGAAAACAATACCGGTATCATCCGTTATGGAATCAATTACGGAACACAACAAAGTTTTATCGCATGCTGGAGCTGGGTAAAGTATTACCCGCCATCCGGAAACAAGTGCACAAAGACCTGGCGTTGGAGGGACTACCCAAGAATAAAGTACTGGCGGCGGTCATCAGCCTCATGGAAAAAACGGGTATACGTATCGGTAATGAATTCTATGAAAAATTATATGGCTCCTTTGGCCTCACGACGTTGAAAGACAAGCATGTAAAGATCCGGGCCGGCACAGTAAAATTTACTTTTCGTGGCAAAAAAGGGGTAGAGCACCAGGTGTCGCTGCAAAGCAAAAAATTATCAAAGATTGTGCATCAATGCCGGGATATACCCGGTAAAGAACTGTTTCAATATATTGATGAAGAAGGACAACGACAAAGCATCGAATCAGGAATGGTGAATGAATATATCAAAGAGATCGCGGAAGGAGAATTCACGGCCAAAGATTTTCGTACCTGGTGCGGCTCAGTAGCTGCATTGAATGCGTTAAAAGAAACGGGTCCGTTTGAAAGTGAAAAAGAAGCCAAACAAAAAATAGCGGAAGTGCTGGATAAGGTATCACAACAACTGGGCAATACCCGGACGGTGTGCAAAAAATATTATGTTCATCCTGTGCTGCTGGAACTATATGAGAAGGGGAAGATCGAAAAATGGTTGAAAAAGAAAGCCGGAAATAAAAACAGTAACGGCGACCTCGTGGCCGAAGAAAAAATATTTATGGATATCCTGGAAAGTTTATAGTCCCGCCGAGAATCTTTCTCCTAAAACAACGATAGTTGGCTTTCATTAGGTACTGCCTTGCGTTTTACCGGCTTGGAAACAGCTCTTACACTAGTTGCTACACAAAATACCGGCGTGGCTTCATAACGGGAAGCTACTACGATCCTGGTAGTACCGGCATGTTGGTTGAATAAAGATGCTACCAGTTCGGGTTTATTGTTGTTCTTAGATAGATGCGACAAAATAAGCAGCTGCAGACCAGGCGATCGGTAATTGGTAAATAAGTCAAGGGCCTGGCTATTGGATAAATGCCCGGCATCACTGCTGATACGTTGTTTTAAATAATAGGGATAACTGCCGTTGGCCAGCATAGCTGTACAATAATTGGATTCCAAAAAAACGGCCTGGCATTGACTAAAATATTTGATCACTTGTTTGCAGGCATAGCCGATATCGGTGATAACGCCAATGTTGATGCCCGAACCTGATATCATAAAACTATGCGGATCGGCGGCATCATGACTTTTACTAAAGGGGGTAACTGTCAGCCCGCCGATTGTAATGGGTTTGTTCTTTTGAAATTCAACTAACCGGGACAAAACAGTGGCAGGACTATTGGCTCTTGTGGCCGCCGTCATATAGACCGGCCACTGGTATTTTTTACACAGGCCATGGAGGCCGGTAATATGATCTCCATGTTCATGTGATATAAAAATCGCTTTTACCTTTTCCATCAGCAGCCCCAAATGTTTCATCCGTTTTTCGGTTTCCCGGCAACTCAATCCCGCATCCACCAGGATGGCTTCATTGCTGTTGGCGATATAGTAGCAGTTGGCATTGCTGCCGGAATTTAGGGATGAGATGAATAGTGACATAGGGGAGTAAAATTACTGATTGAATTTTAATCTTTCTGTTCTTTTGCCTTAATGCAAAAGAACCAAAAAATCAAGCCGGTTCGAAAGGGAATGTCCAATTGTGCTGGTTTTCCTACAACGAACCGGCGAAGGAAACTCGATTTTACAAGTGCCTTAGTCCGAGACTCCATTGCGTGTTGATGTTAGACCCGAAAGGCGCTGATTTTTCGCCGTGCAGTGTTCCTTTCACCGTCATTATTCATCTCGTCGAAAAATAGGCGCTGGGAATTCACTCTTTTTCCAGATCGTAAAGCATTTCGTGGCCCTGAGCCTGTCGAAGGGTTCGTGTTTATTCGTGGCTAAACAAATTTGCATCAGCGGATCTTTTGTGTTCATCTTCTGCATAGCAGAAATAATCTGTGTTAAATCCCCCCTGAATCCCGCCCGGATGAAACGGTCGGACGGGGACTCAGTCGGGCAGGTGTGTAATCTGTGGCCAGGTGTATTCATTTTCCGCAGGCAAACAATTTGTATTTAATTGTATTAATTCCCCGCTTGGGCGGGGCAGGCTGTGGCCTACCTATCTTAGCCACATAGCTATCGGGTGATATTGCAGGTAGTTTTGTACTTTACCTGGCCAACCCGCGCCAAAACATTAATTATACGATCATGAAAATTTATTTAGCGGCTTTCATCAGCCTTTTGGTAATAACAAGCTGCAATTCCAATAAATCGAATACCGAAACAAAACTGGAAACCAGTAAAGACACCGTTACTACGACGGTTCTTGTGCCTGTTCGCGATACGCTGGTAATAACTACAGATACGGTTGCACCCACCGGGAATGGTTGGGAAAAGATCGGAGACCTATCTTTAGGAATGAAGGCTTCAAAATTGACCGAATTGATTGGTAAGCCCACATCGAGATCCAGAGCAGAAGAATGGGGTGCTGATGGTTTGACACACCAGGACTGGGTTTATAAAACGAAGGGTATCTCATTGAATATTAGCAGCGATAAGTATTCTGGCCCTGAGGTATTCTCCATCACTATCACAAGTCCCTGCGCCTATAAAACAAAAATGAATGTTGGTATTGGCAGCAGTTACCAGGAAGTGAGGGATGCCTACTCAAAAGATATTGATCCGACTGCTACTGATAAAACAACGATTACTGTTGGGTCGGTGTATGGGGGGATTATTTTTAGTTTTAAGAATGATAAGGTGGAGAAGATATTTGTTGGCGCGGCGGCGGAATAAAATATTCAGCATTCCACTTTTTTCTTTCTGTTCTTTTGTCTTGATACAAAAGAACCAAAAAATCAAGCCGGTTCGAAAGCGAGACCTAGATAGTTGACGTTTCATTTAGCGAACCGGCACCGGAAGACTCTGCCTATGCCAGGGCTTTACTGCAAACTGTTGCTTCGTGATTTCCCACAACTCCGGAAGCGCTGATTTTTCGCCGTTAGAAATTTCATACACCTCGACAGTACAGTTCGTCGAAAAATAGGCGCTATGCGTTCACTCATAGGCTGCGTCGTAGGGCGTTCGTGTCATTTATCTGTGTATTCTGTTCAATCCCCGCCTGCCCGCCCGGATGACTCGGTCGGACGGGAATGACTCAGTCGAACAGGTGTGGCCAAGTGTATTCATTTGCCGCAGGCAAATCCATTCGTTTTTAATTTTTTATTCGTGTCATTAGTGAAAGTCCCCGCTTGGGCGGGGCAGGCTGTGGCTAAAACCATTTGCGCCAACAAATCGTTCGTGGCAGGGATGCATGAATAAAAAACGGGCACCTCTCGATGCCCGTTCGCAAAAAAAAGCCGCCTAATTGATCATAATTTCGCTTAGCAAAGAGCAATTTTTTTCTTCCTGTTCTTTTGCCTTGATGCAAAAGAACTAACAAATCAAGCCGGTTTAATGCGCGAGAGTCTTTCTCCTCTGAATTTTCCGCTGGCAAACCGGCAATAGCAAGTTCACTCTCTCGTGAAATAATTTATAGACCCCGCTGCCTGATAAGGTAAAATTCTGAGGCGCTCGATTTTTCGCCAGGATATGCCCTTCTCAATTTCAATATACATGATGTCGAAAAATATGCGCAGGTAAAGTCTTTTAACGCGGGACTCTGTTCTGGTTAAAAGATAACTACAGAGAGCGATGCTTTACGATCTGGCACAATAGGAAAATTCCAAGCGCCTCTTTTTCGACGCCAAGTGATGTAAAGGTATGCGAAAACCAACCCGGCGAAAAAGCCAGCGCTTCCATGAGCCAACCATAACACGCAGCGAAGACCTGCAGTAAAGCCTTTACACAATCATACTTTCCACCGGCGGTTCGTTGTAGGAAAACGTCAAATAACAAAGATTCCGCTTCGAACCGCCTTGATTTTTTTGTTACTTTTTGTATCAAGACAAAAAGTAAGGAAAGTCGGTATGTTGCCATAGTTCTCGATTTTTCGCCACGACGATTTATTCTTAATTTGTTGTGGATGTCAAATAATATGCGCAAGAAAAAGACTTTTAGTACCGTTTCATTATTCCACTTTTTTCTTAACAAAAAAGTGGAGCAAAAAGTCAAGCCGGTTTGATGCGCTAGATTTATTCTCTTGGGAATTTTCTGCTGACAAACCGGCAATGGGAAATTCACTCTCGCGGGAAATAATTTATAGACTCTGCTGCCTGCTAAGGCTAGATCCTGAGGTGCTTGATTTTTCGCCAGTATAGGCCCTTCTCAATTTCAATATCCATCGTGTCGAAAAAAATGCACAGGGAAATTCATTTAATGCAAGACTCTATTCTTTTTTACTAGCCAGCAAAATGCCTTACGCAGTTCCAAAAAACAGCGTTTCCATGCGCCTCTTTTTCGACGCCAAGTGATGTAAAGGTATGCGAAAACCAACCCGGCGAAAAAGCCAGCGCTTGCATGAGCCAACCATGACACGCAGCGAAGACCTGCAGTAAAGCCTTTACACACTCATACTTCCACCGGCGGTTCGTTGTAGGAAAACGTCAAATAACAAAGATTCCGCTTCGAACCGCCTTGATTTTTTTGTTACTTTTTGTATCAAAGACAAAAAGTAAGGAAAGTCGGTATGTTGCCATAGTTCTCGATTTTTCGCCACGACGATTTATTCTTAATTTGTTGTGGATGTCAAATAATATGCGCAAGAAAAAGACTTTTAGTACCGTTTCATTATTCCACTTTTTTCTTAACAAAAAAAGTGGAGCAAAAAGTCAAGCCGGTTTGATGCGCTAGATTTATTCTCTTGGGAATTTTCTGCTGACAAACCGGCGATGGCAAATTCACTCTCCCGATAAATAATTTATAGACTCCGCTGCCTGATAATGCAAAATGTCTGATGCGCTCGATTTTTCGCCAGTATGAGTACTGATAAATTCAGCCTGTAGGATAACGTCCAATAACAAAGATTCCAATTCGAACTGCCTTGGCTTTTTTACGCAACCTTCCGTTTCGGTTGCCTTTTTTTGCTAAGCCTGTCCCGCCTTAGCGGGGAAAAAAAGTAAAGTGAAAAAGTGGAATTGCTAGTACAATATCCCCCGTACCTCGGGATGTCAAGGAGCCAAGGAACACTGGGACGGTTATTCTTTATCAGGTTTCACGCAATCTTGCAGTGAGCAAACCCCACTTCGGGGAAAAAGCTAGCGCTTTCTTGAGCTACTCACAACACGCTGCCAAGTCTTGCATCAAAGGTTTCCATCGGCGCCTTCCAGGGACGCAAATTTGATGCAATACAAATCTTGCGAATCTATCGGCTTCCAGCTCTACCAGGCGTGAACTCCCCAATAACCTCGAACTACTACTTTCATTCCGTATAGCAGCTCGAATTACTCAAGGCGAGGCTCAACAGGAAACAGTTTACTATTTTTTAAAATATCAGAAAAAAATTACGGAAAAATATTTCCCTACATGACCATTCGAGTACCCGTATTGTCCAAGCAAAAAATGGAAACCGTAAAAAAGTTAGGCTGGCATAGTTGTAGTATATAGTTAACCGGGTTATTATTATTACTTAATGTACAATAATGTTATGAAACTAAAAACATTCTTTATAAAATTCGCTGCCTGCAGAACGCACTATCAGGCTCCCGTTGGTAAGTCTAATCTAAACCCTATATAAAAAAAACAAATCAATGGGCTGATTCATTCAATGTAGTGAGTCAGCTCTTATTTAACCCTTACCCTATTTTAACAGAAAACCTATTATTATGAACAGAATATATTTTATACTGAGTTTATTGCTGGTAGCAATATGGTTGATAGCGGTCTTCCTGGTAAAGACCAACATGGCGTTGGTACATCTGTTTATTATTCTTGCTGTGGTATTTTATATACAGGCCTTGATAAACAGCGCTGTTCCGGAATCCAGGCGTCGTCGTTTTAAGAAAATATAAAGACAGCAGGATTTACTTTAGATTACCGAAAGTGGGATAGTTTGGAGGATTAGATTTTTATCCAACCGTGGTATTGATTCCACTTTATATAATAATAGGTCTCATAGGTCCCCAGTACGGTAACGGCACTGCCGGTGGCAAGCTGGCTTTTTACTGCTGCAGTACTATCCGGCTGGTCAAATAGCTGACGCGGTTGTTGTAAAGTGTGGCGTCGCAGCGGTTCCGTGGTTATAGCAAAGCTTTTTACGAATCCTTCTCCATTACCCGTCCAATAAATCTTATAAAGATCATCCGTTGCAGCAAGTATTTTTATTAAAGATCCCGTAGGAATTATTTTTTTACTGCCCGCTGAAACCAGTGAATTCATAAACAGCGTACCGTTGTTTTTAATCCTGGCATACGCAGCGATAGTTGCTGTGTCCGCTTTTATCGATTTGGCTGATAGCCGGCTGGTGTTTACAAATGGTAAAGGATCCACAGCGCCAGTTCCCGTATAAATTCCAAAATGGAGATGGGCCACAGTATTAATAGCATTACCCGTATTACCCACTAGCCCAAGTGTATCGCCAGCAGTCACCTGGTCACCGGAACGAACCATTTGTGTATCGAGGTGCGCATAGTATAAACGGTAGTCTTTTCCTTTTGGCTGTAGGAATACCACTTTTCCTCCCAGGCCTCCTTCTCGTACACTGGTAACTCTTCCATCAGCAGCAGCTACAACTGGCGTATATTTTTTTGCAAGAATATCTATTCCTTCATGCCTCCTGGTATTGCCATCACGGGCATCTCCCCAAACGCTGATGATACGGGGATTGTCAACTTTATTAATAGGAAAAGCAAGAGAGGGAGTGGTGCGGATAAGTACCGTATAAGCAAGTCCTTGTAAAAGTTCAGGTTGTAACCGTACAATATATTGGCCGTCCTTTTTTATTTCATAGTGTAACCGGTTTGTTGTTGTATCGGCAGCTATCAATAATCCAGGTTTTTCCTTACTCGCTACTTCCCATAACTCAAGAAATAAAAGAATTCCACTCCCGGGAGTAGTGGTAATAGTAACGACCACCTGCTCACCTTGTTTTGATGAAAAAATATATCCAGCCGCCCCGGGAGCATCCATTTCAAAATACCCGGTTTCCTGGTAAGGTATTGAAACAGGGATTGGTTGAGCCAGGCTTTTATCGGCAGCGGCCAGCCACAACCTACCCAGTCTTGTGCCTGACAAACCTGCATCAGCCAGGCTTTCTTTATATTTTTCATGGGGCGTTTTTTTAGCAAATAAACCCTGCTTGGAGATATTGCAGGAAGTGATCACCAGGATAGCGATGATCCATGGTATGCGTAAGGAATATTTTTTTCGTCGCAAGTTTGCCAAGAATAATTTTTTATGCCTGTCACCAATGGAAGTTGTTGCCACCCCATGAGGAGTGTATCCACGCGGATTGGTGGAGCAATCCACCCGGCCTATAATACGATGCTTGCTTATTTTTTACTAGTGCTTTTCGTTTTGGCAGCGGTTTTCTTTTTAGGTACTTTCAAACCAGCTTGCCGGGCTTCTGAAATACCAATAGCAATGGCTTGTTTGCGGCTGGTGACTTTTTTGCCACTACTACTTTTTAGCGTACCCTTCTTTTTCTCCTGCATTACTTTCTCAATCTTTTCCGCTGCTTTTTTTGAATATTTTGCCATAACAATTATTTTATTGAATACTTAAGTTTCTTTTGAAGTTCTCTCAAAAGCAAAAATTTAAACCATACCGGGAAAGTCGGAAAGAATTTATTGTCGGTTTTGTTTTACTTACCGTCTTACCGCCCTTCTCAGGGAGTCATGTCCACGGGACTCTGAGAGCGGACCGGCTAAAAAGAGCTTTTGAGTTCGGTGCTGTTATACCTGTTTATTTTGATAGCCAATAACACCGGGCGAAAGATTTTTATTGCATTGACTTAATAGAGGGGCTACAATTAGGGTGCCAGAGAGCGCCGTTAATTGGGTTAAAATCAGCTTCCGGCATAGCAATAAGGTACCTATCAAAAATTAGAGGAGCACCACAAGTGACGCTCCTCTAAACAGGCTCACTTAAGCGGCCTAAAGAGCTAAAATAACTGATTTAAATCACTTGGTTTTTAACACAGAATCTATTGTGGTAAATAAACTTTTTGAACCACAAAGAGCATAGATCACATAGAAATAACACATAGAAATTCACCATAATTTGCAGTATGCGAAAGTTGGAAAGGCACTTCTGAACCATCAAGTCAAATCAAACATTTAGCTTTACGTATGAAAAAAACGATCCTCCTTGTATTGGTCGTCTTCCAGGTTTATAACCTACGGGGACAAGTAAGCACAGTAGCCGACAGCAACTATGTGATCTTGCTCAACCAGCAAATAGATGATTACGTGGTGGAAAATAAAACGGCGGCCCTTGAAAAATTATATGCGGATGATTTTGTTTTTAGTCATGGCTCCGGCAAGGTAGAGGGCAGGGAGAGCTGGTTAAAATCAGTGGCTAAGGGAAGTTTCCTGCAGCGAAAACATGATTCCGTAACCGTGGAAATGCATCCGGGTCTGGCTATTGTAAGAGGCAAACTATCAGTACAAAAAAAAGCGACCCATAAAACTGATCGCTATCATTTGAAATATGTAAGGATATATGCTTACAGGAGTAAGCAATGGCAAATGATATCACATTTTACTTTTTTTGAGTACCATGAACCAGGCTAGGAAAAGAAAACAAGATCAATACCGTATCCAGGCAGGGCTTACCACTGCTGGCACTGTTAACCGTTCAGCTATTCTCCGGTAGCGATCAGCAAGGGTACATAAATACTCCTGTGCTTTGGCTGCATAATCTTTGAGCCCCGTAAGACCGGCTATCTTCCATCGTTCTGTCAGGTGAGTAATGATATTGGCATAATCAAAAGTGGTATAGATCCCCATCTTTTCTGTAACCAGGGAAAAACGGGTGAACAAGCTGTCTTTACTCGCCTGATCCATTAGCAAGGCCGGCATGGTTATTTGCTTTTTCATCATCGCTTCAAATGCCAGTAAGGCACCATCCGGATCTAATTCAAATATTTTTGACATAAAGCTTTTATACGCTTTTTCATGACGGGCTTCATCGCCGGCAATCGTTTTGCAGATCCTCGACAGGACCTCATCCCCGGCTTTATCGGCTAGCTTACCTGTATTAACATGCGCAATTTTAGTGGCTCTTTCCTGGAAAGAAGTATAGATCATGGCTTGGTAAGGGTCTTGTTCTGCTTTGGCATCAAACCCGTTAGTGATGAGATTATGAATGGTGATCTCCACTTCTTTCATATCGGCCCTGCCGGACAGATAGAGGTATTTGTTCAACAAATCGCCATGACGGTTCTCTTCAGCCGTCCATGATCTTGACCAGCGTACCCAGCCACCGGCTCCAGCCATATTTCCTTCGGCATTGACACCTTTTAATAAATTAAAAAATGACTGGTAATTCGGCAAGGCTTCTTCCGTGATCATATTACCAACCAAGGAACTAATCACTTCGGGAGGAATAGCATCAGTCCTTTTGCGGAGTTCCACCAGTTGTTCCAATGCATTCTCATTTGACATATCTGGTAAAAAATCGGTGGGTTGCCAGCATTGCTGTGGATCGACAAGATATTCGTCTACAGCCTGGGCGGCCATGCTTTCTAATCCCGCAATTACGGAAGCGTTTTTTTCTAATTCATTTGCACAGGGTTTCATAATAAAAATTATAATTATAGATAAATACAGGATGGCCAGAAAAACTGATTGCTTTGATAATCAATCATTTGTGCTAGCAGCCTGATGATATGGTGAACATTCTAAACTATTCTAAAGTTCTATTTTTTTTCCAGCCTGGTCGTTATATGATTACTTTAAAAGATTATACAATTCACATATTGGGCCAAGATTATAAGGACAAGTTTTGCCCCGGGCAATAACAGGTAGTATCAACAATTAAATGAATGTGATATTTTGAGAGGACAATGAATAAGAATTCAGGTGTTTTCCCAACCCAACATTTTCTCCAGGATGTTCTCTACAAATTTTCTCAACGCTATTGCCCGTTGCAATTCAGCAATATAGTCTTTTTCATTGCCGTATGCTTTTAATTGGAACAGTTTCTTCAATATCTTTTTCACCTCTTTGTTGCCGCGCAGTAGTTTTTCATGACTCAACAGGAGAACAGACCAGTTTGTCAAAATATAATGAAGTTTCCTTTCCTGATGATCCTTTATGACCAACCATTCCACCAATTTTGAAAATGCAGACTCCTCGGCTTGTTTCCGATTATCATTATACTGCACTTTTAATATACGGGCATAGGCCCAGCTCAGATCTGTAGCATCAAATTGTACCGCGCTTTTTTTCAACATCATCTCCATTCTCGCATCTGCCAGTTTTTTTAAAACCGTAGCGGAACTCCGGTACCCTTTGATGGATCTTATTTTTGATGCTTCTGCTTCGGCCAGGATTTGCTGGTCTTTTTTGACAGGACGAAACCCTGCATGATAGTATACCCAGAATGCGCCTGACTGAATACCATCACTGTTGTCTTTGCCGATCTGGTATGGATCCACACTAAAGCGATGTAGCTGGTAAACTCTGGCGTGTAGTTTCAAGACCTGGTCAAAAATAAATTGGGCTTCACCTCCACGATAAGAAGGAAAAACATTAAGCCCGATCCGGCCACTGTCAAACAGTATCCAGGTGGCGGCATAAGCTACCGGCAAACCATTTTTAAAAACCAGGTATCCCATATAACTGTCAAGGGGATTTCTTCGTTCCGGAACCATACCCATGAGGGCGATGGAAATACCATGGGAGAGTTGATAAAAAGAAACAAAACGGGGCGCCGTGAAAGTGATAGGATCAATTTCGCGGAGATGACGAATGAGTATCATTCTTCCGCAAGCAATAATTTGTTCGGCTTCCTGTTCATCCAGATTAACGAACAGGGGTTGTATACCAAGCTGGCGGTGAAGCTGCTCTTTTTTAATAAGTGAGCGATGATAATAAGGCGTAAATAAGGAAGCGGGAAGACAATCATGCGAGGGAAAATTAATTTCTACGTTTATCCCAATTGCTGCCCAAAGCTCATCTCTTACACCGGGCTGTAGATCGGCCTGATCGAAAACAGCAATCAACTGGTCCAGGAGATCTTCTCCGGGTGGATATGAACGGCTCAGCCATGATCGCCAGTCAGCATTACCATCCAGTAATATTTCGGATTCCACTTTGCGCATCACCACGGCCAGTGTAGATTGGATCTGGCCCTCATCGGCTTCAAAAGAGCTGAGCCGGATGGATGTCGGATATTTTTTTCTGAGCCATTTAACCAATTCAAAACTATAGGCGGCGCAAAGCCAGGTATTAGTAATGCCTGAGTTATATAATTTGTCTTTTATTGGTTCATGGGATTGAATATATGATTGCAGTTGTCGTAGTAAGCGGGAAGCGAGGTTATAAATAGTTTTGTTGTCAGGATAAGCAATTAGAAATAACAGGCTGTCATAATGTAATTGTAAATCCTTTTTGCCTGTTATTTTTTCTTTGCTGAGTGCATTCAGCAAACTCAACTTTTGAGATAGGATTTTTTTTCCATACTGGTTGCGGACGGAGAATAATTCAGTTATCAGTAATGCTGGTTTGTTCATTGTATGGCGATGAGATCCGTTTGCTAACGAAAATAATCGATTATAGGACTAAATCTTCTTACTATTTTTTTCTTTCTTTACTTTTTTTCCCCGCTAAGGCGGGACAGGCTTAGCAAAAAAAGGCAACCGAAACGGAAGGTTGCGTAAAAAAAGCCAAGATGGCTCGATGGGTAAGAGTTTGTTATGCGTAGTTTTCCTCGAACGATCCGTCATTTGGAAAGCTTGATTGTGTAAAGGCTTTAATGCAGGTCTTCGCTGCGTGTTATGGTTGGCTCATGCCAGCGCTTGCTTTTTCGCCAGCAAAAATTTCGTTCACCGAACGATTTAGCTATGTCGAAAAATAGGCGCATGGCAACTCTGTTATCAAAATTGCGTAAGGTATTATACTGGCCGGTATCAAAGAATAGAATCCTGCATTGAAAGAATTCTCGGCGCATATTTTTCGACATCTGCAATGCTGAATTTATAAGTACTCATACTGGCGAAAAATCGAGCGCATCAGACATCTTGCATTATCAGGCAGCGGAGTCTATAAATTATTTATCGGGAGAGTGAATTTGCCATCGCCGGTTTGTCAGCAGAAAATTCCCAAGAGAATAAATCTAGCGCATCAAACCGGCTTGACTTTTTGCTCCACTTTTTTGTTAAGAAAAAAGTGGAATAATGAAACGGTACTAAAAGTCTTTTTCTTGCGCATATTATTTGACATCCACAACAAATAAGAATAAATCGTCGTGGCGAAAAATCGAGAACTATGGCAACATACCGACTTTCCTTACTTTTTGTCTTTGATACAAAAAGTAACAAAAAAATCAAGGCGGTTCGAAGCGGAATCTTTGTTATTGGACGTTTTCCTACAACGAACCGCCGGTGGAAAGTATGAGTGTGTAAAGGCTTTACTGCAGGTCTTCGCTGCGTGTCATGGTTGGCTCATGCAAGCGCTGGCTTTTTCGCCGGGGTGGTTTTCGCATACCTTTACATCACTTGGCGTCGAAAAAGAGGCGCATGGAAACGCTGTTTTTTGGAACTGCGTAAGGCATTATACTAGCCGGTATCAAAGAATAGAATCCTGCATTGAAAGAATTCTCGGCGCATATTTTTCGACATCTATAATGCTGAATTTGCGAGTACTCCTTTTGAGAAAAAATTGAGCGCCTTTGCGGGACAAAAGGTGAAAACTGTTAAACTGGCAAAGAAATTGAATGGGTTGATTTATAAACTACAGTTATGACAGTAAGCGAAGAAAATGTTTTTGATATCTCATTTGAACTCGATGATAAAAAATACAAGGGTTGGGTAAATCCATCGGGTGAATTGAACGAAGCAGGAGTGCCCACTTATTTTCATGTGATATTGAATGAAGCTTCGTTTGGGTATCTTACTTTTAAGGATTGTAAATGGACCATTAATGAAGAACGTCCTTCGGGATTGGTAAAACTGGTTGGCAAGCAAATCGAAAAACATTACCAGCTTTAATTGGACATTTCAATAAACCAGGATGTACAAAAGAGAAGGTGCCCCCTACAGATCCTGTTTACAAACTGAATGTCAAAAGAAATCATAACGAAGGCATTTGATATAACCCTGCGGTTGTGGTGGAATAATGTATTCCGTGAACGGGATTTCTATTTGTTACGCTTTATTCATTCGCCGGGTAGTTGATCCTGATCTTTTGGTAAGAAGCAAGGAGCTAATTTTTTTCTGCGGTACTACTTTAGAAGTTGGTTCGAAGGCTACGTTCTTTATTTCATCAATAAAATTTGTCCTTGCCAAGGCATTGGGCTAATAAAAAAGAAACCTTTATGTCATAGATCCAATTTGTCGATACTATTTTATTGTGTACGGATATGTATGACTGCGTTAAGATGATAAATAAAAAATTGCCAGGCCTGGTAAACCCGCAGCTCGATTCCTCGCTTTTTAGGTTTAACTTAGAAAAAATTTGCAGGTAATTTAGTTTGACTCTTGAGCTACTAAACTATGGTTGACTGGATCGTAATTGGTATTGGGTTCCTGGGTTTGATTCCCATGCTGCTTGTTTTATGGAAGCACCAGCAGGTGAAAAAACTAATCCAAACCGGTGAGCTGGTTACGGGTTTGGTGGAAGACATCCAGGAGCGGCATGGATTGAAAGGCAACCGTTATTACCTGGCGATGATCAGGTACACACCCATTGGAAGGAGTACAATACGCGGTGCTTATTATTTTACTGCTGCCCGTCATCTGCCGCTATTTGTCAAAGGAAGCCAGGTGGACCTTTACTATAATAAGGAAAAACCGGAAAAGTTTATTTTAGTGGACATACGTCGGGGAAAGGGCTTCCTGGTCTTTACTATTATTTTGGCGGTGGCTTATCTTGCAATTTGCTTTTTTCTTTACGAGGTAATAAACAAGGGCAATTAATAAGCCGCCGGGATGGCAAAATTGAATAGCGGCCCGAATTTTGATTTCTAAGTTATACTTAAACTTGCATACCATGCCAAATAACACCGACGATCAAAAAAAAGACAAGGACGAAAAAGAACCGGCTTTACCACCTGATCCGAAAACACTAAAAACGACGGACCCCCAGGAAAATATGGAAGGACCTGTATCTTCTTTTATGCAAAACATAAAAAAGGGAGCAGAAGAAAATGATAGTGAGTCAAAGGAAGAAGCCGATAAGAAAAAAGATCAGAATACATAGAGACCCCTCTTAGGTAGTGGTACAATAAGAAACTTCTGTTCAACTGCTGCCCACCCGGCAAGCCGGTACAAGCGGCTTGGCCTTTTTGTCCCGGCTTAGCGTAGAAAGTAAATAGAAGGAATAAATGAATTGGCTCATTTTATTCTTCTATTCCTATTTTCATACCCTGTATGGAAACAATCTTACTCCTTCTGTTTGTACTAGCCATTGTGGTTTTAGCTGTTGCCTTACTCTTGCGCATAAAACACAAACCACTGATCGTGGCACCAATGCCCGAACATTACAGAGCGATTTTAGAGGAACAAGTGGAGTTCTACTCTCAGCTAGATGAAACCAGGCGCATCGAATTTGAAAAAAGGATAGAATTATTTTTAGCCCAAACAAAAATTACCGGCGTCAAAACAACAGTAGAAGAACTTGATAAGGTATTGATCGCTTCCAGCGCCGTCATCCCCATTTTTGGTTTTCCCGATTGGGAATATGTAAACCTGCAGGAAGTATTGCTCTACCCCGAGCATTTTGGGGACGACTTTAAACAAACAGGTACTAACCGCCATGTGCTTGGTATGGTTGGAACCGGCGCCATGAATGGAACCATGATCTTATCACAGCATGAACTCCGGCAAGCCTTTCTCAATAAAACAGGTAAGACCAATACAGCTATTCATGAATTTGTACACCTGGTAGATAAAATGGACGGATCTACCGACGGACTTCCTGAATTTATACTCCAGCGGCAATATATACTCCCCTGGCTGCAACTGATGCAAAAAAAAATAAAAGAGATCCATGCCGGTGATTCCGATATCAATCCTTATGGTGCCAGCAGTGAAACAGAATTTTTTGCGGTCGTGTCAGAATACTTTTTTGAACGTCCCGATCTGTTGAAAGATAAACACCCGGTATTGTATAAATTACTTAGCACCATTTTCAGGCAACAGCCCGGTACCAAAGCAGTGTAGCTATCGGTGGGTACAATGTCAGGGAGAGTCCGTACTTTTCGTGATGCAATCAGACAACTTCCTCTTATACGGCGCCAATGGTTATACCGGCGAATTAATTGCCCGTTTTGCAAAGGAGTATCATTTGCAACCTATCCTGGCCGGCAGGAGCCCGCATTTGATTGAACCACTGGCTGCCCAACTTCAACTACCCTTCAGGATCTTTGATGTGAATGATGAAGCAACCATGCTGGCCGCATTAAAAGAAGTGAAGCTGGTGATGAATACAGCGGGACCTTTCCAGTTTACCGCCCAACAAATGATTGAAGCCTGTTTGAAAACCGGTACCCACTACCTTGATATCAATGGTGATATCACAATGTTTGAAATGATGAAACGATATAATGACGCTGCAAAAAAAGCAGACATCATGATATTGCCCGGAGCCGGTTTTGATGTAGTACCTACCGATTGCCTGGCGTTGCAGTTAAAAAAATTATTGCCCGATGCAGTAAAGCTTCAACTGGCATTTGCAACCCTGGGGGGTGGCTTATCGCATGGTACAGCTACAACGATGGCCAATAAATTAGGAGAAGGTGGCGCTATCAGAAAAGATGGAAAGATCATCCGGCAACAGTTGGGAAAGAAAGGAATGTGGGTTGATTTTACCACCGTATCATCCGGCAGCGACACCAAAAAAATATTTGTCATGACGATTCCCTGGGGAGATATCTCTACTGCTTATTTTACAACCGGTATTCCCAACATAGAAAGTTTTACCGGTATGTCAAGGAAAGTTTTTTATCTGTTAAAAGTACAATTCCTGTTCAACTGGCTGTTGCGGACAAATTTTGTACGTAACCTTATTAAAAAGAAAATAAATAAACGGCCGGCCGGTCCTTCTGATGAACAACGGAGCAAAGCCATCAGCCTGGTGTGGGGACAGGCTACTAATGCTGCTGGCAAATCAGCCACTGTACGACTGAGTGGTCCCGAGGGTTATACGCTGACTGCCCACAGCGCTTTGATCATTGTACAAAAAGTGTTGAACGGCAACTTTTTAACTGGCTATCAAACTCCTGCCAGCGCCTACGGAGAAAACTTAGTAATGGACATACCGGGTGTACAAATGAACACTCAAAACACGTACTTCTAATCCTACCAGATCCAACAAAAAGCCCTTTTTTGGTAGATATTCTCGTTCAAACCAGTCTACTCCCTTTTTTAATGACCGCCAATAGTAACTAAAGTGATTTAACAGGAAAATCAATTATGTTTTTACCTTTGAACCGGGCTTTGTTTGTGGCAGAAGTTTGCTGTAGTATGATATTGAAGATAAAATAATCCAGCAATGTATTTCAGTGCCCGCCTTGATAACCTCTTCGACTGCCGCAGACTGGAACCTTTTACGTATAGGAAACTAAAAAATTTCTAATATGAAAAAGCATCTCATCACCTCGCTCTTAATGCTATCATTCAGCATCAATTCTTTCGCCCAACCCCGCGAATCGTTGAGCGATAAAATAAGAAAAGCCTATAGCCTTGTTGGGCGTTGGGATATCGTCAAGATGGAAGTAGATCGTTCCGGCTCATTATCCAATCCCAGTAATGTACCTGAAACTGCCATGGGAGCGGTAACGGTTCTTCTCAGAAGCGAACTGGGTGAATCGGGATACTTCGATATTGCTCCGGGAGGAGCCATTACAGGATCTGGAAAAGTAAAGTATGAATTCAATGTATCGGCGGGTACTTCCGCATTCAGCTGGGGACCAGTCAACCTGCCGATCGGAGCTGCAGCAAGCATGCACCAGGATAATGGCATAAGAAATTTTTCCTTTACAGGTTCGGCCGATCTTTCGGCTCGTACCATATTCCTGAATGTTTTTGAACCGACGGGCTCTGATCTGAAGATGATAATTCGTCCGGGGGGAAGGGTTTTCACATCAGCAATATGGCCACCAATGACGAAAGTGGGTCCTACAAAGGTGATGGTAAATGGTTCCAGTATGTTATTAAGAGTATCGGGTGTATTGAGCGGGATTAAACTCAATTTCGAAGCGGTGAAATATGTAGATATGGCTGGGCTTTTTAAGGATCTCGAACAGTATATTGACTATCGTATTACAACTGTATCAAATAATTCAAATTCGAATGTCAATCCCAATTCAAGCAGCAATAACAACAATACAACTAATAACCCCCCTACAACTACCACCATTAATTATGATAGTGCAAACGGTGGCAGGTCACCATTGATTGCAGGTTCAGTAACGGTTGCCATAGGTGCTTCCAGCACTGTTGTTTTTCGAATACCACAGGCAACAACAAATTATGCAATCAATCTTACACCTATGAATGTGGCAAATAGTTCTCCGGTTGTAACCTTTTCTGATAAAACAACTAATGGTTTTAAGATCCATGTAAAAGGAACTGGAACGGCTGCTGTAAAAATCGATTGGGTAGCAACTCCGTATACGAATTAGCTGCTTGCTTTCATCTAAAGAGTAAGGTAGTAACACTATCGGTTTAGTTTGGATAGTTCAGCAGCAGGGACAGATATTTTCTGACAACTCACAGCGTTTACAAGCAGGTACAAAAAAATTGAACGGGAATCAATTGACTGACTGCAGACTCCAGGCGGTACCTATGGAGATACATAGTGAAGGAACCCGCCGTGCACGGAGATCGCTAACTAACTGTAAATCTTATTTATCCGGTAATTCATTAATCTGCTGCCAGCTTAGCATTGATTGAATGATGAGGAAAAGATTGCCCATACTAAAGATGTTAGTACACAACCTGTATGGGCAAATCACGGGGTACTATGAGCGTCTATTACCCCAATCCTTTTAACCATTTAACCAGGTCATCTTTTGCCTCTCCAGTTTTCTTCTGGATCCTTCCCCATAACTCCTGGTCTTTGCCTTCTTCATACCTAAGGTCATCATCGGTCAAGTCAGCATACTTCTGCTTAAGCTTTCCCTTCCACTCATTCCATTTACCTTTCATTTCCATTTTGTCCATAACTCATATTTTAAGAGTGAATAATAAATACTACTTCTTTACGATAAAAACTGTGCCAGTCAGGTATCAGGATGGTTGAAAACCATACCTGCCGCTCGTGTAATAATTTTTGTTCCAGAAGAAAATGTTCTTAACTTCTCTCTACTAAAAACTATTGTTATGAGAAAAGCAACGTGTACACTCCTTTGCTTCGTTGCGCTTGGATTGGCAGCGAATGCCCAGCGATTTAGTTTACTACCCCAGGTAGGATTTGAAAATTCCAGGACAAATATCAGTTACAATGATCTGCATTCTTTTACACCTCTGGGAACAAGGTTCACCCCGCAGGCAAGTATGCGGCTGAATTATGCCTCCAAACAAGGTCATGGATTTTTTCTGGGTGCCGCCAGCAGCCGTTCTGTGGTATCATTCAGCTTTCGGGATCCTGAACATGGCATGACCAATTTTATAGCAACCCCGGGTAATATGCAACTGAGATGGGAGGGTGGTTACCTCTTCAATACTAAACCCATTTCGCTCGGTCGGTCAACACATGCAGCAGTAAAAAAGCACGCAACAAAGAGTGGCGTGAAAAAAAGCCACAGTACGAATACTTTCAAGAGCAGTTGTTCGAAAACATATAGCTATTCAAGATGCGGTACTGCAAAACCAGACAAAGTAAAACAACCCAGTGTAACCAGGAATAAAAATTCGTGGGTTCGAATCCAGCCTTCTGTCGGGATGGGATTTATTCCGTCTGTAAAAACAGATGTCATTATTAAAGCAGAACGGGGGCAAATCGTTTACCAATACAATGCAGGCAACTGGAACACAGCCGTGATAGCAGGTGCTGGGTTTGAATTTGGTAAGGGCAGCACACGGGAGCTTACCGTCAGTATTAATTATTTCAGGGGTTTGGGCAACCTGGATAAAAAAACTATTTCTACAGCTTCGGGTTCCAAATCAGTATCCACTGTGTTAGGATCAGAGGTTTCGGGCTGGAGCATGAAAGTAGGGATACCATTTACACTGGCATCCAAAAACAAAACACCTAAAAACAATGTACGAAAACCAGGATGCGGACAATCCGCGATCATCTATAAATGTGTGAAAAAGAATTAAAGAAATAAGTAAGATGCCGGGGTTTGTCATTTCACAAAGTCCGGCATTTTTTATTTTACGCGGATATATACCAATTTGACATTTCTTCTTCCTGTTTCCCGTTCATCTATTTCATAAAGACCCAAGCTCTTGATCAGCAATAATAATTTTTCAAATCCATAATTACGGGGATCAAAATCAGGTCGTTTTTTCAACAACAAATTACCCAGGTCACCCAAAAAAGCCCATCCTGTTTCGTCGGCAATATCGTTGATGCTGGCAGTAATAAGACTTAAAAGGTTCTTGTCTGCTTTGCTTATTACTTTCTCTTTCTTACGCAGGTCAGAAAGCTTGATCTGCTTAGCAGTGGTTTCAGGCTGGTCCAATATTTCTATATAAATAAACTTGTCACAAGCTGCCCGGAAAGGTGAGGGAGTTTTTTGTTCTCCCATACCAAATACTTTCATACCAGCTTCCCGCAACCGGGTAGCCAGCCTGGTGAAATCACTATCACTGCTCACTACACAAAAACCATCAACCCGGCCTGTGTACAGGATATCCATCGCATCAATAATAAGGGCAGAGTCTGAAGAATTCTTGCCGGTAGTATAACTGTACTGTTGTACCGGTGTTATGGCGTGATCGAGCAAAACTGATTTCCATCCGGACACATGTGGTTTTGTCCAGTCGGCATAAATTCGTTTAAAAGTAGGCACGCCATACTTGGCTATTTCTTCCAGGATGCCGCTGATCAGCCGGTAAGGAATATTATCGGCATCAATTAAGACGGCGAGACGAAGGTCTTTTGCATTGTCCATGGTGAACTGAGGATTAGGGAGGAAAGTTAATCATTAATAGAGGATGCGTGGACGAATAAGTTTGACGGGGTTGAAAATATAACCGGAAAAACAGGGAGACGGAGAGTGAATGAAACGCCGTGTTTCAACGCGCAGCGCCTTTACGCCTCCGTTGGTAATATTTTTTCAACGATGCGACAGCTGTTCTCGTATTCACCCATCATTATTTCATCATAACTACCTTTACAACGAATTAATTTATTAATGGACTATTATAGCCTGCAAGCATCTTCCGAATTAAGTAAGTGGCAAAAACAAATGCTGCACAGACCTTCTTTGTTAAATAAGCTTTCCAAAAAAATGCAGACAAAGGTCAATAGCTGGATACCAGAAAAAGTGCATAAAGCTATAACCGTTACCTTAAAACAAATGATACGCGGGGTTTTATTCGGAGCCAAACATACAACAGCTGACCCGGTAAGAACTTCTCCGTTAAAAATCCGGGAAGAACTGGCATTGAAAAAAATTGATACTTACCGGAAGACGGCCGCTATCGAAGGAGGCATCACTGGTGCCGGAGGTTTATTACTGGGGTTGGCTGATTTTCCTATCCTGATCGGCATCAAGATAAAATTGTTGTTTGATATGGCGTCGATCTATGGCTTTGACACCAACGATTATAAAGAAAGGCTGTATATCCTCCACATTTTTGAACTGGCTTTTTCCAGTCAGGAACACCGTAGAATTGTTTACCTGAAGATGGTTGACTGGGAAGAAAAAAGCAAAGATCTTCCTACCGATATCAATCAATTCGACTGGAGAAATTTTCAGCAGGAGTACCGGGATTATATTGACCTGGCAAAAATGGCGCAGCTGATACCGCTTATCGGCGCACCGGTTGGAGTATTGGTCAACAACAGCCTGATCAAAAAATTAGGTGTCACGGCGATGAATGCTTACAGGATGAGAGTGATAAAATAAAACCCTTGTTATCCTGTCCCGATAGTTATTGGATTAAATTTCAAGCGCACGCCTGCCCGTCCGTTCAGGCGGGGATTTAACAGATAGGACGCCATCATGACCGGACGGGCAGGGATAAACACAGATCATAATTCTGTAATCAGAATTAATGAGGCTTTTCTGATTATTGAAACCAAAAATCCGTCATTTGCGAAGCAAATCTATCCGTGTTTATCCTTCTATTCCGTGTCATCGGTGTGCCTGGCTTTTATCTGTGCAAGTTATAACCCGAGTCACTACCAGTTTGTTTACGACTGCTGCTGATTAAAAAGCTACCTTTACCGATTATTCTTACCTGTATGACCTTTAACGACCTGAACCTAAACACACCCTTACGCAACGCCTTGCAGGAACTGGGCTACACCATTCCCACACCTATTCAGTACCGGGTTTTTTCTATCGTTATGTCAGGAAGAGATGTATGTGGCATCGCACAAACCGGCACCGGTAAAACATTGGCCTATTTACTGCCTTGCCTGCGGCAATGGAAATTCAGTAAGGATAAATCACCGCAGATACTAATCATCGTACCAACAAGAGAGTTGGTAGTGCAGGTAGTTGCCACGATACAATCATTGACATCCTATATGAGCCTGGTTGCTGTAGGAATATATGGCGGTGTCAATATCAACACACAGCAACTTGAACTGATGAAAGGAGTGGATGTGTTGGTAGCTACACCCGGGCGATTTTTTGACCTGGCTATGAACGGCGCCTTTAAAACAAAAATGATAAAGAAACTGGTGATCGATGAGGTGGATGAAATGCTAAACCTTGGGTTCCGCACACAGCTAAGAAACATCCTTGACTTTTTGCCACCGAAAAGACAAAACCTTTTATTCTCCGCCACCATGACCGAAGAGGTGGAAACCCTGATCGATACTTATTTTAATGACCCGGAAAGAGTAGAAGCCGCACCCACAGGAACGCCACTGGAAAATATTTTGCAAATTGGATACGAGGTTCCTAATTTTTATACCAAGGTGAACCTGCTGGAATTGTTATTGCGTGAAGATATCACGATGACCAAAGTACTGCTGTTTGCTGCTACCAAACAATTAGCAGACCAGTTGTATGAACAAATAGAAACTAAATTTCCCGGTACTACGGGGGTGATCCATTCCAACAAAGAACAGAATCATCGGTTTAATACTGTAAAACAATTCAAGGAAGGCAACTACCGCCTGATCATTGCCACGGATATTGTAGCCAGAGGCATCGATATTGCCGAAGTCACGCATGTCATTAATTTTGATGTACCGGAAGTACCGGAAAATTATATACACCGCATTGGCAGAACCGGCAGAGCTGATAAGCAAGGGATCGCCATCACTTTTATCACCGACAAAGAAAAGGCGGCATTGACTGCTATCGAAACCCTGATGAAATACCAGGTGCCGGTTTCCGCATTGCCTGCTAATCTTACCATTTCAGATGAACTAACCGAAGAAGAGAAGCCAAAGGTTTTTATGAAGACCGAACATATACAACCAAAAAAGAAGGATGAGGAACGAGGCCCTTCCTTTCATGAAAAATCTGCTAAGAACAGAAAGGTGAATGTGATCATAAAACACAAAGACAGGATGATGAGAAAATATGGCAAGCCGATCAAAAGAGGAGCAAAGAAAAAATAGATCAATGCTCCCCTCCAAAGATCCCCTTCACGGTAAAACATTAGAAGCGATCGTCACTGAACTGCAGTCATATTATGGCTGGGAAGAACTGGCGCAACAGATCAATATCAATTGTTTTAAGAGTAACCCCAGTGTCAAATCCAGTTTAACTTTTTTACGAAAAACACCCTGGGCGAGAACGAAAGTAGAAAGTCTTTATCTCTATATGTTGCGGAAAAGAAAAAAAAATGAGTGATTATGGCAAATCAATTTCCATCCCTTCCCTTGCCAGTTCATATTGAAAGCCGACATTATTCCGTTGATGTAATGCTGCAAACATTTCGTTTAACTGCAAATCTGTATGGCCCGGATCATGGTGAGCTAATAAAAGATTCTTTACTTTGGCCATGGACGCAAAACGCAGGGCATCATCCATAGATGAATGACCCCAACCTTTTTTCCCAGGGTACTCCTCCAAACTATACTGTGCATCATGCAATAAAAGATCGGCACCTGCTGCCAGGCTGATCCCCGAGATCCATTTTGGATCATTTAACATGCCCGTGCGGCCCAGTGCGGGTTCATGATCTGGTATATACGCAAACACTGACTGCTGCCCGGCGACCCTAAAACCCACCGTAGGGCCGGGGTGTATTACATATTCTGATTGAATAGTAAAGGGACCAATAGCAAACTCACTGTTATCAACTTCATGAAAGCTTAGCCGGCAGGGCAGGTTACGGATCAAAACAGGAAATAAGGGTGGTGACAGGTACCTGGTCAGCCGGGAACGTAAACTATGGTTCGAACTGGAAGGTCCCCAAATATGTATTTCCATTGCAGGATCAAAAAGTGGCTGGAAAAAACCAATACCCAGGATATGATCCAGGTGGAGATGTGTTAATAATATATCGATTCTTTTATTATCCGGCCGGGGTCCGGTATTGGAATATCGCATGCCGGAACCAGCATCCAATACCAAACGCCAACCCTGTTCCGAAATATCGGTGCAGGATGTGTTACCTCCATAGTAAGCGGTGTCAGGGTCGGCCGTGGGTATGGAACCACGAACACCCCTTATCTTAATTTTCATCGTCCTTTGATTCCCAAAATATCGCAACAGCTCCTAAGAATTTGCCGGACCTGCCAAGAATAGGATAAGAAGTGACAGCAATTTTCTCCACCTTCCCTTTCAGGCTCACAATATGAAATGCTTTGTGATAAGGCTTGCAATTCCTTATGGTTTTTACGAGTGGCAGTTCATCGGGGCTCATGGCATTCCCGGCTTGATCCATGGGCTTAAACATGGTGGACCACATTTCAATTGACATTTCACCAGTTTCATCGTAACGCTTCCCCAATATTTCTTCGGCAGGTTCATTATAGAAAATAAGATTTCCCTGTGTATCGGTAATAAAAACGGGAATGGAAAGGCAATCGGCTAATTGGCGGTTAAGAATTATTTCTATTTCGTATGCAGGCATACAGAAAGATTTCTTTAGGTGATTCCTTACTAAATATAGACTAATTAAAAAAAATTTGCCATAATAATTTATAGACCCCGATGCTTGATAAAGTAAAATTTTGATGCGCTAGATTTTTCGCCAGATCATATCCTTCCTCTGAATTCAGTACCAGTGATGTCGAAAAATAGGCGTAGGATAAGTCATTTAATGTTGATTCGTTATTTCACCTTTTGTCTTAACACAAAAGGTGACCAAAAAGTCAAGCCGGTTTGATGCGCAGGAGACTTTCTCCTGGGAGTTTTCCGCTGGCAAACCGGCGATGGGAAATTCACTCTCCTGGGAAATAATTTATCGACTCCGCTGCCTGATAAGGCCAGACACTGAGGCGCTAGATTTTTCGCCAGCAAAGGTCCTTGTCAGTATAAATACTCATGATGTCGAAAAATAGGCGCAGGGAAAGTCTTTAAATGCAGGACTCCAAATTCTATATGATTTATCAATAAAATAAAAACCACCGGCTAAAAAAATGCCTTACACAGTTTTAAGAGCTGAGTTTTTAAGCGCCTCTTTTTCGACGTCATGAAATATTGGGGTGAACGAAAGTCTGCCGGCGAAAAAGCCCGCGCCTCCATGAGCCAACCGTAGCACGCAGCGGATACTCACATTAAAGTCCTTACAAAATCATACTTTCCCATCGACGGATCACCAGAGTGAACTCCGCAGAACAGGGTCTAACCCATTGATCCGTCTTGATTTTTTTGTTACTTTTTTTATCAAGAAAAAAAGTAAAGAAAGAAAGTAAGATTCTGACACACTTAATTTTTCGCCAGGATTTATCTTTAGCTCCCTTTAAATAAATAGGAAATTATAATTCCTGTAGTTCTTCTTCCACCAATGCTTTCGCTTCTTCGTATAGCTGGGGATTTCCTTTTGTTATCCGGCCGAGTATGGCTTTGCATTCACGGAGATAAAGCGGTGCAAAATCACTATCATGTTTAGTGATCCCTTTTACATTGTCCATGATATCCGCATACTTGATGGTTTGTGCTTCGGGGCTGATCGTTGAGAGGCGGTCCAGTTCCTTTGCTTTTCTTCTTCGCCTGTTTAGCTCAGGATAAGCCGCTTTGGTATATACATCGGTGAGTTCAGTCACTAATAGCAATGTATGGTCGGTTTCTTTTTTATTCATGATCATCAGGAGATGATCCTGGATCTCCTCCTTACTGGTCGTCGTATCCTCTAACACATCATGAAGCAATGCCGCTGCAAGCAGGGAAGCAGATGTGGAATATTTTTTACAGGTCTTCATCACCCTGATCGGATGAGCGATATAGCTTTCCGGCCTGCTTTCGCCGGTCAATTCATCCGGGACCGTAGAATATTTACGTTGCTGATCCCCATGCGCTTTGGTAGCAAAAGCCGTAACCTGTTCTAGTAAATTCGCCATCATTGTTTACCCTGCAATTTTCGTGCTGGCAGCCGTCTGGCAGCATTCTTGATTTATTTATTATAAAAACACCCCTTATGGCAAAGAAAAATCCTGGCACAATAAAGCCAGCCGACCGTCATCTTGATGTGCCGGCTGAAGCCAACCGTGACAAGCATATTAACATTCTGGCGCTTGAAAATAACGATGTCGACCCGGGCACTGAACGCCCGGTCACCGCAAGCCATAAAACTAAACGTTCACTGGCAGATAAAATTTTTATACAAACCCCTGAGAAAAAGCGCAGCACCCGGAAAAGAAAAGGAAGGAAGGTACACCCCACTGCTGCTGCACCTGGGCGAAAACTTTCCTTGAATCCACGTAACCTGCCCACGGAAAATGCAAGCATGGCAGCTAATATGGAAAAACCAGGCAACAGCAGGATTGCAATAAAAAAAGATGGGAAGAAACGATAAGAATAAAAAGGAAGATTAGCCACGAATACTTCGACATGCTCAGTCCACGAATCCCACGAATAAATACAGCCACAGATTACACAGATTAACTCAGATTGCCTGCCTGCGGCAGGTTAATACAGTTTAGCCACGAACAATCACGAAAGAGCACGAAAGAGGCCTTGCAATTAATTTATCGTGATATCAGGCAGGCAATATGAATATTCAAGGTTGTATTTTTCGTGTCTGTTCGTGTGATTTCCCCGCTTGGGCGGGGCAGGCTGGAGCAAACAAAAAAGACTGCGTTAGCAGTCCTTATCTGTGATAATCTTTGGCCAAAACAAAAACTGCGTCAGCAGCTCGTTGTTTTATTATTGATTCCTTTGCGAAGCAATAAAATGATCATACAAACAATTCACCGTTTTCCTGATGACTGCATTAAACCCTTCTGAATACTTTGGATGACAGCCATTAGAAATAACAACAATACCAAATTTCTCATCGGGGTTAAAAAACATGGCACTGTAAAGCCCATAGGCCGAGCCGGTATGTCCTTTCATGGTTTTGCCGGGGATCAACTTATCGCTTGTCATGATCGCGAGTCCGTAACCTTCCTCGGGTGACAACTTAGTTTGCATTTGCCGGGCACCGGATTTTGATATGATTTTTTTGCCTTTATAACGGCCCTGGTTCATATGCATGATCATATAAGTAGCCAGGTCAGTAGCGGAGATCTTCATGCCACCCGTAGGTGAAAAAATGGGAGTGCTGTACCCCATTGTGTAATTCTTTATTTGTTCACTGCGGGGTGCATAGGCTGCGGGAGAAGCCTTGAATATTTTTAAAGAATCATTGTATTCATAAATAGTGGCAAAGCGGGATTTGTCTAACGAATCCACACAATAACCGCCATATAATTTCAGCGGATCGAGAATATGGTGTTTTACATATTGATCAAAACGTTCACCTGATATTTTTTCAATGATCGTTCCGATCATATTATAATTCAGGTTGCAATACTGGTAACCGGTACCTGGCCTATAATCGTTATAGCATTTTGCTGCGTTGATGTTTTTAGCCGGGTTGATGGCATCAAGTGTAAAATAACCCTCGCTGTCATTGATCGAGGAGCGGTGCGACATCACCATCCGGAGTGTAATGACTGTCTCCGGGAATTTCGGGTTTCTGATGGTGAAACCAACCAGCTTACTGATATCATCTTCCAGTGAAAGTTTTTTCTTTTCTGCCAGTTGCAGTATGGAAGTAGCCGAGAATGATTTGGAAATAGAAGCGATCCTGAAAATGTTCTCATCCGTCAGCGTGGTATTGGTTTCGATGTCTTTCATCCCAAAAGAATGGGTATAGATGATCTTGCCTTTTTTTACGACGGCGACCGAAAGGCCGGCGACGGGGGATTGCTGCATGATTTCCTGGATCGCAACTTCAGCTTTGGCGGGCTGAGCATGGACTGATGTTGCGGAGAGCAATAGAATGAGAATGGTGAGCGGGAGGAAAAAGGAGCAGCGCATATTATAAGATTAGGTATAAAAATAAGATTGCGGAGTCAGTAAAGTGACAGCAAAATACCGCAATCAATCCAGGGAGAAACCTACCCTCTCCGAGCTTTGTTCGGGACTTGTTCGGTTTTATTCGGAAGCTCCCGCAGAAATGTTAAAGAAATCCAGAAAAAATCTCGAAGAAGTTAGGGTTTCGGGTGCTTTTCAAGTTTTCGCTTTCCTATGTGAAAGCCTAAGTTTTCTATTGTGCCTATATGGTAAAAAAGCATTGAGCCACACCTGCCTGCCGAAGCGGCGCGCAGGCACGGTAGTACATAGATCACTTAGAAATAACATATAGATGTTCAAATAATTTTCAGCATGTGAAAATTTGAACTGTACGCAGGATTTCTGCCACCTGTATCAGCCTTTTATGTTGTTCTATATTTGCATTCCCCGATGTGCCGACTGGGTTGTCAGAGAAAAGTTTTAGCTCATTTTGAATTCAACGAATTATGAAGAAAGGATCAATTAGTATGGCTTGCCTTATAGTACTGTTTGCAAGCTGCAACAATAATAAAGAACCCGTGAATGGTAATCAAAATAATTCTATTGTAAAGGACACTGCAACCATGACAAAAAAGAAAACCATTGTTTTTTTTGGCAATAGTCTTACGGCAGGTTATGGCCTGAGTCCTTCGCAGGCTTTCCCGGCACTCCTTCAAAAAAAGATAGATTCTCTTGGTCTTGCTTACCAGGTGATCAATGCAGGTGTAAGCGGTGAAACTTCTTCCGGTGGCAGTACCCGCATTGATTGGATACTGAGGCAACCGGTGGACATATTTGTTCTCGAACTGGGAGCTAATGATGGGTTGCGTGGCATTCCACTTGCAGCAACCAAAAAAAATCTACAGGCTATCATTGATAAAGTAAAATCAAAGAATGCTGCAACAAAATTGATTTTTGCCGGCATGGAAGTTCCACCGAATATGGGGCAAACCTATGCAACTGAGTTTCGGAATATTTATACTGAACTGGCCGCCAAAAATGGAATGACACTTATTCCTTTCATTTTAGAAGGTGTTGGCGGTGAAACCGACCTGAACCAGGACGACGGCATTCATCCTACTGCTGAAGGCCAAAAAATTGTAGCAGAAAATGTTTGGAAGCACTTAGAGAAGTTATTGTAGAAAGAAAAGGCTGGGGTTGACTATCCGGATAAAGCCACCACGAATTTATTTGAACCACAATAGGCACACAGAATCATAGGATCTCACATAGAAATCTATGTGTTTTCTTCTATTGTGTACTATGTGGCTATGTGGTTCCATTATTAGGTTGTTATATACGGATAGTCCCATAATTTTAAAACGTTTACACTTCCTCTCGTAAGATTTCCAACGGTGGTCTCCTCACAACAGCACGGCTGTTGATCAAGCCAATGAATACAGTAAGCAGGCATACAGCAACAAACACAATCGACAAGGGCAGCCACTGCAAAGTAAATTTCGTTTCAAAAATAAACTTTGCCAACCACCAGCTTCCGGCTAACGATAAAACAATACCTGTGGCTGCAGCAAGAGCTCCCAGGAAAAAATATTCCAGGGCTGTGATGTTATAGATCTGTTTACGACTTGCACCCAGTGTACGCAATAACACACTCTCCTGTATGCGCTGGTATTTACTGATCAGCACGGAGGCGATTAAAACGATCAGCCCCGTAAAGATGCTGAAGGCCGCCATAAAGCGAACGACAAAGCCAATTTTATCTAATAAATTATCCACTATACTCAATACCAAACTAAGATCAATAATCGAAACATTCGGGAACTGCTGCACCATCAACCGCTGAAATCGTGCTGACGCCTCCCTGTCCGGAATACGGGTAAGCAATACATGAAACTGCGGCGCTTCTTCCAACACACCGGTAGGAAACACCACCAGGAAATTTGTTTGAATGCGGTTCCAGTCAACGGTACGCATACTACCCACCACGGTGGAAATAACAGAACCCTGCACATTAAAAACCATCGTATCCCCAATATCAATGCTATTGTTGCGGGCATACCGTTCTTCGATCGAAACAAATACTGTCCCGGAAGTCTTATCCACTTCACCTGCCCATTTACCTTTTGTTATTGTTTCGGAATCGGTTATCGAATCACGAAAGGTTACCCGGTACTCCCGTTCAAAAACCCAGTCGCGCATTTTTATGGTACTGTCGCTCTGCAGCGTTTCCAGTGTGATGGCATTCACTTTCTCCAACCGCATGTTGACGATGGGCACGGTTCCGTCTATCGGCAGACCCTGTTGTCTTGCCAATGCGATGACGCTATCTTTTTGTAAAGGCTGTATATCAAATAATATGGTGTTAGACTGGTTACCACTGGCTGAGAGCATCACACGATTGAGTAATATAGACTGAATAGAAAACAGGGTACAGATAAATGCTGTACCTAAACCAATCGCGACAATCAAAATGGTGGTTTGGTTATTGGGTCTGAATAAATTGGCCAATCCCTGCCGCCATAAATAACTCCAGGAGTCCGGAAAGAAACGACGGACAGTCCACATCAACAGGGAAGCTATGGCTACCAATATTAAAAAGGCTATTAAAACACCCAGCGAGAAATAAAGGGCTTTCTGTGTACTTTTTAGTTGAAAATAGCTAAACCCAAAAATAAAACCCATGATAGCGAGGTAGACCAGCCACTTCACCGGATCCTTAAATAAGCTGAGGGATTGAAACGATAATCGCAAGGTGTTTAACGGGGAAACATTTCGAATTGAGATCAGTGGTAGTAAAGCAAAAAGAAAGGAGATCACAATTCCTAATAATAAACCCTGCCCGATAGCTTTCCAGGAAAGCTGTGGATCGATGGTTACCGGTAAAAAATCTTTCAATAAAATGGGTAAGGCCTGCTGGATGAGCGTTCCTAATGCAGCTCCTGCCACCGAACCAATAAAACCTATTACTACGATCTGTATAAGATAAATAAGAAATGCCTGGCTGCCCCGTGCGCCGAGGCAACGCAGGATAGCTACCGAACTTATTTTTTCCCGTACATAAATATGAATAGCACTTGCTACCCCAATGCATCCCAGCAATAAAGCAATAAAGCTGATCAGCGCTAAGAACTGTGTGAGATCGGTCAACGATCTGTCGGTGTCTTCCTTCTGGCTTTGAACAGTATCATAGTTCAGGCCTTCCTTATCCAAACGGGGTTCAAGCCTTTTCATCAATTCGTCCATGTTCACCGACTGGTCGAACTGGAAAAAAAAACGGTAGTTGATCCTGCTTCCTTTTTGTGAAAGCCCTGTTTGTTCAACATATCTCAGTGGTATATACACAACCGGTGCTACTGATGCTGATAAACCGGTTTGCCCGGGAGCACTTAGTAAGGTACCTGCAATTACAAAACTTAAATTACCAATCTTCACCGTGTCACCCACCTGCGCATTAAACTGCAATAGCACTGTTTCATCAACCAATGCGGCTTGTGTGTTTCGGAAAGATCGTCCGGCAGATAAAGGCACTGTCTCCAACTCCCCGTAATATGGAAAGTCCCCGCCTAATGCACGCACCTGCACCAAACGTGTTCCCTGGTTTTTGTGAAAATAGATCATGGAGGTAAAACTCTGTTGCTCCGATCTTCTGTCAGCCAGCGAGTCAGCCATTTTTCGTACTCCGGGGCTTACTTGTTTATTGCTGCTGATCTCCAGGTCGGCGCCCAATAAGGAAGCAGCCTGCTTGTCTATTTCGGAGCTCATGTTATCCCCCAACGAATAAATAGCGACCATCGCAGCAATGCCGAGTATAATAGAGGATACGAATAAAAATAACCGCGAACGGTTTCGCCGGCTATCACGCCATGCCATTTTTAACAACCATCCAATATTCAAACCTTTTTGCTTTTTCATTGCATCATCTATATTAACTTTCGGATCCTTTTCCTGACTATCGACTATCGACTATCGACTATCGACTATCGACTATCGACTATCGACTATCGACTCCCGACTCCCGACTCCTTACTCCTGACTCCTAACTCCTGACTCAGTTCTCCCGACCAAGCCATCTGATTTGAGCCCACTCTGAGTCCATTATGAGTCCTTTGAGTCAACTATGCCACTATTAACGTAATACATTCACTTACTGATCGTTATATCCTGGTTTGAGTAGATTTTCCCTATCATTGGAACTAATTCCTGAATCTATCATGAGTCAATCATGAGCCAATCATGAGCCCTTTGAGCCAATTTAAACTCAAGTTTTCCCTCCATTTCGGACATATCGGACATTTATCGGACATATCGGACATTTATCGGACACGAGATATTCGGTTTAAAAATTACTTAGCGACGTATAAATATTTACTTGACTTTTTTGCTCCTGTTTTTTTAAGAAGTCCCAATTCTACCAATTGTATTAAATCCCGTCTTGCAGTTCTATCTGTTACGCCAAATTTCCTCATGTACTTTCCGGTAGTTATCTCCCTCGCTTCTTTCCAAAAAATCATAGCATCCTTCTGCCGTTCATTTAAATCAAATTTGCTTAGCGATTCTGTTTGATCAAAATCTTTAAAAATAGTGACCGATAATCCACCATCCCTTTCTATAATTTCTGATTCAAGCCCGGCTTCTTTACAAGAGTTTATTATTTTTAAAGTCCCCCGACCCCACATATCTATATAACCTCCTTTGAAGCACACATCTGCAATTAATGGATTTCTGGGTCGGGATGGATGCGGTCTTTTAAGAGAGTCCAGGTTTATTCCTTCAGGCAAAACCCCTTCATTCCAAATTGAGAACCGATTATCGTAAACTTTCATTTGAATGATTGTTCCTAAATAGTTTCTGTGGACAAGAGCATTTAACAACATTTCACGAAGGGCTGCTACCGGGTATTCTCCTTTTTCAATACGCTGCAACCCTTCGAAATCTATCGGCTTGATAAAGAATTTCCGGTTTAATTGCTCTGGCACAGTCTTTAGTAAGTGAACGATATTGCCTTCTTCCTGTTCCTGGAATTTTAAATCGGTATCGTCCTTTCCAAAACGGCCGATCCTGGCAATACAATTATTGTAGAATTTAGTAGGGTTCCTCCCAAACAAAACAATAGCTGCTCTTTTCAATTTCCCTTGTTCATCTATTAACCGGAGATTAGCCAGCAATTCGGTAAGGGATAATCCTTCAACATCAGCAATTCGACCCGACTTTAAAGCAGCAGCTATAAACAATTGTACGCTTTGTTCATCAATATCGGCAAGTGTTGCCGTGGGCTCAATTACTTCATCCCATGTTTTACCGCTTTTGCGTAAAAGAAATTCTGTTAGCGTTGTGCCTGTAAGTTCCTGCTTAGTGCTGCCGCTACGGTAATAATACCGGCCCCTTAATGAAATGGGCACGGCATAAGGATGTATAATGATCTCGATGTAAAACAATCGTTTTTCTTCATGCAGGTTTACATCTACCATAATACCCATCAGGTCCTTTGCCTTATTGGGTATTTCTTCCATTAATTGCTTGTAATCTGAAATACCTGCAACAGTTCCTTTATCATTAATACCAATATAGATTTTTCCTCCATTGGCATTGGCTAAGCCGCCAATCCATTTCAGGTAGTCATCATGCCAGGATGATTTGTATTCTATGTTTTGATTTTCGGGCATTAAATTCAAATAAATCCATGTGTTCTTAAAAAATTTGACTCCTGACCCCCACTCCTGACTATCGACTATCGACTATCGACTCGCTACTGAACTCATCCGATACAATTTTGCCGCCTTTCAACTTTATGATCCTTCCCGTTTTATTGGCAAGATCCAAATCATGTGTTACCATGATCAACGTAGTACCGGCTTCTTTATTCAGGTTAAAGATCAGTTCAATAATTCCACGGCTTGTTTCCGCATCCAGGTTACCAGTCGGTTCATCGGTAAATAAGATCTGGGGTTGATTGATAAAGGCCCTCGCCATGGATACTCTTTGTTGTTCCCCACCGCTCAGCTGGGCAGGGTAGTGATGTCCCCGCTCTACCAGGCCCACTTTGTGGAGCAGGTCAAGGGCTCTTTTTTTTATGTTCTTTTCCCCGCGTAATTCTAAAGGCACCATCACATTCTCCAATGCCGTCAATGTAGGGAGCAACTGGAAGTTTTGAAAAATAAAACCCACCTGTTGATTTCTTATACTGGCACGTTGGTCTTCATTCAACTGATCCAGCTTTATATTATTTAACTCCACGGTCCCCGTGCTTGAACGATCCAGCCCGGCAGCTAATCCAAGCAAGGTAGTTTTGCCACTGCCCGATGGACCTACAATGGCCATGGTTGATCCCGCCTCTACAGAAAAACTAATATCCTCCAGCACCGTCAGCGTTCGGCCTGCACTCTGATATGTTTTGCCCAGGTTTTGTATAGTCAATATTGCCGCCATTACTAATTATTTTTCGATATCCTGTAATATAAATTATATTTTTTATCCTGGCATTCCCGTACAAACTAAATAGGATTGTTTTACCAGGTTGTGGCTGGTGTTTGTCTTCCACCGGCCATTGATCTATAGTAAGTTTTAAAAAGTAGTGAATAGATACTTCGACAAGCTCTGTACACCAACTGGGGCGTGCTGCTTTGTTGAAGACCCGCTAAGGTGAAAAATGTGTCGTAGATTCCTTGAAGGAATTAGTATTTTTTCGCGCCAAGAAGTAATTATAGCATCAAATACTTTTTAAAACTCAATAATCTACTTTTACCTCTTATCTCCTGAAATAAATTCCTCGTATCTGCTGATAAATAAAGAGCGATTTTACCATTAATCTCATCGAACGCATCCAAATTCTGTTTTAGAAATGACGTAGGCACTTTTAAATGAAAGAATTTATTTTTGTTAGGAGCAACCTGGCAAAGTATATTAATACTCTTGTTTTCTTCAGATGTTATTTGTTGGATGGGTATCTGCGGAAACCAAACACTTTTTTTAGGCCATGACTCGAATGGCTGGAAGTATTTCGAAGTATAAATGGGTAAATCTAACTTCCCATACTTTTCTTTATACCACTGAAATGCGCTTTGACGAGTATTCATTGCTAGTTGTCTTTATTTAAAATTTCCAAATTTTTAAAGCAATATCAGAAAGTTCTTTCCCTCTTTCATCTATTTGCTGAAATTTAAACTGACGGAAATAATTCGCTAAAGAATGATTCAATTTTAGGTTCGACTCCTTGTAATTATCCTTTTTGCTGTTAAAAGGATTGTTAGACGCTTTAATGTTTAATTCACCCGCAATAAGAGTTAAATTTCCAATTTTGGAAATATATCTTTTGTGTCTAGACAAAGCATTTTCGCCTAAATATTCTACCCAATCACCAAATTCCTTTTTTGCTTTCTTTGTAGTTATAGTTTGCGGAACAATATGCTCAAGGTGAACATCTGTAGCAGATGACAATTTATACTCCCCTTTGTCATTAATTAAGAAATACTCTATTTGTTCCAGCACATATCTAGCTCTGTCGATCAATTTTCCCTTAAATATATGTTTGGGAAAATATTCGTAAAACTCTTCATCTAATGGAAGATGCTCTGATAGCCCTTTTTTTACTTCCCCTATAATATCCTGGTTAGGGATATTTACTAGTTGGGCAAATATCAAATCCAATTCTCCTGTTCGTTTCTGACAGATGTGTCTTCTGAGCATAAACGTTTCAATCAATTTTAAAACGTCAATTTTATCTTTTAGTGGAACGTCACGCCTTAGCAAACTAAGCAAAAATATATACGATGGGAAAGACAATATTCTCTGCAAATTCAACAGGCTATGGTTTATTTTAACTTCTTTGAATTCTCGTAACCTAATGTTTTTATAAAGCAATGCTGCATCACTAACTTGTCTTAGAAATTGCATTATCGAGACTATATTCTTTTTCTTTTTTTCTACTCCATATTCACTATTTTCTTCCATTATCACCCCGTTAATATCGTCATCTACATCATCATCGATATCTTCATCATCGTCGATATAAAGTTCTGCGGCTGACAACAATTCAGTGTCTTTGACATTATTCACATAGTAATTTTTGAATTCCTCAACCAATCCTTTCATTGTAACCTTCCTCCTCAACTCCATGCACATATATTGACGAAGAAACTGATTTGTATTGATTCCATCCAAATGAGTAATGATTTCACTCCACAATGTTTTCACCTCTTCCAATGTTTCATTATCAATTTTAGAGGCGTGGCCCAGGATAAAGTTTTTTATTATATCAGTAGGTGATAGTTTTAGTCCTCTATTATTAATCGACTCAAAAAGCTTATAGGCATCTTTTGGAAATGAAACATCTAGCCTTATAATGACGGCAATATTTATTAGCTTATTATAAAACGTCAATACCTTTTCTTTATCGAATTCACTAAGCCAAGCATAATAATTCTTAAAGCCATTTAATAATTTTTCATTAATAATACTTTCTTCTGTCTCACCTTTAAAGATCTTGACATAATCTTTATTATCTAAATCGCCCAACAGAATTTTATTTAGCTGGAGGTCTTGTATGTCATTACAATAAATTAAACCTTCTATTTCTTCAGCTTTCTTCCTAAGGTCAAATTCTTCAAATTTTCTCTTTATCGCCAAAAGCAAAAGAGAAATAGTAGTTAACCTTTGTTGTCCATCGACGAGCTCTGCTTGATTAAATCCTCCTTTATAGACACCTGTATGACACAAAATCATTCCAAACAAATGATTATCGTCCTCCTTTAAAAAATCGATATCATCAAATAATGCTAACTGCTGCTTGCGACCCCATGCATACCTTCTTTGATAACTTGGTACAACAAATTGCTCATTGGAATTGCCTAGCAATTGCTTTAATGTGAATTTGTTTGTTGTTATTTGCATTTGCTTGGTGTCGTATTAATTATTCATTTTTGAGCTATTCTATGGCCTTTATGATCAATGCATTCAATTGCTTGCAGCAGAGGTACTGATGGAGAATTTACCTACCCCCCTGTTATCTTTTTTATTATAGAGTATTAATAAAGTCATTGCTGATATAGATATGATAAAGCTCCTTCAGATTTAAATCCCAATTTGTTTTTGGTACGACTCGATGAAAATACAAAGTATTCCCTTCAATCCTGAAACCAGTATAGGCCGCTTTTCCTGTTTTACTGGAAATAGTTTTTGAAACTGATCTGACGCGGTCAATAAATTCTTTCTCAGATATCATACCTAAACTCTATTTTTTAGTACATTTAATGTGTTTATTTTAAGCCGGAAGTATGAAAGAATATTGTTCGTATCTAAATATCTCTCCGACATAAGAGTTGTTAACCACCAATATTTTTTAGCGATTGGTTTATCAATTGCTTTGTCTCTTCGAAATCGCTCATGTCTTTTATAGTTAATTCAAAATCTCCCGTCCCAAAATGGCCAATTCTTGTTACGTCTCTTGCTTGCCTAGGCAATGGCTTAATTTCATCCGGATTTAGCTTCAGAAATAAAGTGATTTTATTTCTACTTGTCTCAAGGCAAACAAAGTTCTGACTTGTCTTATATGCTATATACTGCTTTTTGGGTGTTTCTTCAATGGAAGTGTCCAGTCCAGTTATATATTCTCTTATTTCATTAAATAAATCCTTCAATGAAAGATTTAATTTTTCTAAATGCCCCTTAATTGTGTATATCCCTGTCCTCCTCGTTTCCGCAGCCTTTTTCCCTGCCTTAACCATTATAGGGTTTTTGGTAACAACCTCGCTACTATCGATATGTGCTAATGACTCTGAGCGCCTAAACACTTCCTCGAGATTCAACATCCCATTTTCGTACAGCTTATATTGCCATAACTCAATATTTGCGCCCATTACTTGGGCGGCATGCAAATCATACTTTTTGTATTCTGGAGCTAGACAAATTACTCTTACTTCTGACCAATCCACTTCTACAGAGTTACTCAAAGTTTTATTAACTGCCACCTGATAATCCCCTTTGTGATCCATTATCCAATGCAAATAATATAAACTCTGATTAATGAGTTCCGAAGATGCGACCTTTTTATACTCAATGATAACTGGATTGTTGTCTTCTGAGATCGCTAAAGTATCAATTCTTCCTGAATGCAAATTGCCAGTATAAAACTCTGTCGAAACTATTCTACAATTAAAAATAGTTACAAGGTTATCTTCAACAACCTTTTGTAACTCCTTTTCCCGATTGAATCCTGAAAGCTTAATTAACTTCGCTCTTCCACTAGTGATTTCAAAAATTGGCATAATAAATATTTTGTTATCAATTTAAACTGTGCCTTGTCGATCTAGTTTCAGTTCGTTATCTATCAATTCCGAGGTATCGCTCTTCGTTTATGTCACAATAAATTATTCCCATTCAAACCTTATACAGTCATCACTCACATAACTGTCTCTATTTTTAACAAACTCCGGCAGGCCTGGTGCTTGAACTTTCTCACCTTTCTTTTCTTTTTCTGCTACTGATAAATTGAGAGTCAATAATTGAGATAATATGTCTTTCTCATCATTGAAGCCGTATGCATCTAATACTGCTTTGTCTAATGTATCATGTAGCTCTTTAATGGGGTTCTTGCCGGGCTGCTCCAACCGTCGATACAATTCTCTGAGACTCATGTTGAAATTTGTCAATACTACCGTTCTTTCTGAATGTAGAGCTTTGGCAGCTATAGCAACTGTTTTTATTTGTGCTTCGGTAGGAGTTTGAGGCCAAGGGAATGTATCCCAAACAGAATCTGGCGTATATCTTAAGTCTCCTTTAAGTGTCGAACATTTTTCAACAAACCATTTCCAATGACATTCTGATTGAATTATTCCATATGAGTAATCATCATCAAATGCAAAGACCATAAGAGCATCACTAGGGCTAATCTCATTTGATATAAAATGAAAAACAGGTCGTTTTGTAACCCGGGTTATAACAATATATCGATTCAATTGTCGCAAGACCTCTAGCATATCCTCTTTCCCCCTTCTCAGGAGCCACCACTTATTAAGTGCATTAATATAGTCTTTATTTATGGCAGCTTTAGGGTTTTTGTCTAAGAGCTCTTTATTTTCCTTTTTTTGCTTTTCCGCTTTTTCCAATCGCCAAGGCAAGACTTCCTTTTGAATAATAGCAAACAAGTCATCAAATGCCGCAGCTGAGTTTATATCATGAAATGTAAAATCAATAACAAATCTTTCGGGTTGTGAATTTGAATTGGAGACTAATTCATCGCCGGTTAGATATGGCTTTAGTACACTCTTGTAATGCGGATATTGTTTTATTTTTTTAATGGCATTCTCCTTAGACAATAAAAATCCTTCATGTCCATGTGTTTGCCCCTGAAATACCTTTTTTGGCTTTTTATTGCTTTCAAGAATTTTGGCTGAAGTAACATCAATGTTTAAGCTAAGACTACTATTAATTACAGGTACTACATATTTATGAAGCTCTTCGTTTTTGTCTTCGAGATATAGAATCTTTTCGCCAATATAGTAACCTTTTTTCCAACAAGCGATTGAAACAAAAACAACCGCTTCCCCACTCCAGTTAATGCTACCATAAGCATTGAAAATTTCACCATTAGTCTTAACAATATAATCTAAACTACTTTCTCTACTATTATTTTGCCTGATTGTGTTCGTTCCAACTAACCCTGCATAGCAACCTTCCTTTAAATGCTTATGAGCTTTATAAAACCAATAAGTACAAAAGTCTGCATACTTGTTCATTTCTGGATATGCATCCCAGAGCTTATTCAAATACTCTCCTCCAAATTCAGTTAGCATTTTATTCTTACTCTGAAACGGTGGGTTGCCAATTATAGCATCCGCTTCCGGCCATTTGACAAACAGAGCATCATCGCAAATAATATTTGCATTCAGGTTATCTAATGGTAGGGTTTCCTCACTGTCAAATGATTCTGTGATTGAGAGCTCTTTCGCAATCATTAATGTTACCCTTGCTATTTCAACAGCAAATGGGTTTAAGTCTATTCCATAAAATTGCTTAGTACTTACCAAGCCGTTCTTCAACTTGTGTTGTAAAATTTTTTCTGTACTTCCCCTTTCAATTGAAAGTGTTTTTATATGCTTCAGTATTTCTCTTTCAAGCAACTTCATTTCCTTGTAGGCTATAAATAAAAAATTGCCACTACCACAAGCGGGGTCAAGCACTTTAAACTGACATAATTCTTTATGCAATTCGTACAGTTTATCAAGCGTTTCACTTTTTCTTTTCACGGTAAATCCATCCATTACTGCTTCTATCTTTTCCTTCCAAGGCTGCACGATGACAGGGTCTACTATTTTTTTGATATCTATTTCATGGGTGTAGTGGGCTCCCAATTCATGTCGTTCTTTATCTTCCATCGCACCCTCAAAAATGGAACCGAAGATTGCCGGGTTAATATGTCTCCACGTTTTAGTGCAGGCTACTTCCAGATGTTCTACTTCTTTTTTAGTCAACTCTATTGGTTGTATTTTTTCAAATAAACCTCCATCAAAATAATCAACGTCTTTAAATCTGCCACCATGAGCTTTGCCTTGACTATTCATTTCTCGAAACAACCCTCCGATAAGGTCGTAGGTTTCCGGCACTTTATCAAATCCACTGCCTGGTTTATTTATACATTCGTTAATTAGCCGGGTGAAAATTTTATCTGGTAGCAGGTAAATGTCCTCTGCAAACATACAAAGCACACATTGCAGACAATAATGCATAGAATCGACAGGAGCAATTGCCGGGTTTCTATTTTTGTCAATAAGGCTACGGTAAAGAGTAGAAATGAATTTTGCAACCTTTGTTGTAACATCTTCCCTGTCAGTTTTAAATAGTGGTTTCTTTTCAACAGGCCATAAAAACGAAAACGCTTCTTTTCGTTTATCTAGATCAACAAGATTAATTTTTTCCTGTGGTTCATAAATGTCGGTATCAAAATCATATATCCAGAATTCATCAAAATTACAAAGCATCACATACTTAGGACGATTGGGTACCAACTGCTGCCAATAACTAAATGCCTGCTGGTAATGGATTGAAAGATCTTCATCTCGTTTTTTCATTTCAATCAATACCCGAGGCTTCCAGACGAGATCAGCAAAGCTGGTTGTTTTCTTTTTTATATTCTTTATTCTTTCTTCCAAAGTTGCGCCAGCACCTTTATATCCATCTTGATAGCCTAGTGAAATAAAAAAACGTTCAAGAAAAACTTGTGCCTCGCCTTTTTCATCACCTTTGATGTGTTTGACGCAATAATCAATGAAAGGAATAAAATCCATCGGGGTGGTTAATAACCGAAAGTAAGAAAAGCTGAGCAGAGTTACCGAACGCATAAGTGCGACCCGTCTTCACTTTGTTACGGGCGGGGAGGTTCAACGACGACGCTACTAGCAATCCAGTTAGGTCCAAAATTATCCTCCATTCCCAATAATATACTCCCCGAATGTCACTGAAATTCTTTCTTCCCGGGTTTATAAGGTCACAATTTGCGACCTTATGTTTCCAATTCCACAACAGCCAAAACATTTTTGCCCGGTAAAAAACTAACCGGTTCGATTAGGGTCATAAAAGATTTCGACAATCTACTTTTTAAAGATGCCTCGTTCCCTGCGTAAAACAGTCTTCCTTTAAGGGCACCGAATCCGCTTCCACAAATTAAAACTTACACTAAAGGATTTCCCAGCGCCTTCCTGCCGATGAGCTGTTTAAAAAAAGATATTCCTACCCCAATAAAAAACAGTACGGTTAAAAAGAAATAGACCTTCGCTTGAGATATTTTCAATTGCTTATTCGCCTAGCCATCATTCTACTGACTGATGTGGTTATCGCAATATAATATCCGTCTTTTTTAATAATGATATTATGAGATTTTAATTCTTCAATATCTCGTTCAATAGTTTTTGCCGAAACATTTGAATATAGTTTGGCCAATTTAATATTTAGATCGGGAATATCTTTTGCCAGAAATTGTGTGTCAAGCGGAATTTCCAATGCTAATCTGCGTCTGCGTTTAAATACTTCTTTTTGCTTCATTTCAATATTTTCGAAAGTGTCATATACAAATCGTTGCCAAGTAATCTTTACTAAACTATTCTGCATCTTTCCCAATGTTTGCTTTAGTCCATCTCTAAAACCAACAAGAGCATATTCAATAAATGCAGACAAGTTTTTCGTTTTGGCAGCATTATCTAAATGCCGATAATATTCCGGTCTAGTAAGATTATAATGATTTGAAAGTATGTGTAATGTTATGTCTGGATTACCTCCTCGAGAAAGTATATAAAATTCAACTAGCCTTCCCGTTCTTCCATTGCCATCGCCAAATGGGTGTATCCACTCTAAGTAAACATGCGCCACTATAGCTTGTATAATTACATCACTAAATAGTTGTTTGCCGTCTTCAAACTTAAATTGTTCCCTTAGCCACTCGCAATATTTATCAATTAGTGCAGGTACATCTCTATAATCAGGGCATCTGTATGTTCCTACTACCGCATCTGCTTCTCTAAAATGTCCCGGGATAGCACTGAAATGTTCTCCTAAACCTTTCCCAACTAATCTATGGAAACGAAGTAATAGGTCTTTAGAAATCAACTGTGTTTTCTTATCATAAATGGTTTCTAGTAATAAGACATTAAACGCATCCAAAATATTTCTTACTTCAATCTCTTGGTATTCTTTACTAGCGGGGAGTTTTTCGCCAGCTTGTAATTTTTCAATTTCTTCATCGGTTAGTGTATTTCCTTCAATAGCAGTAGTGGCTTGCGCTCCCTTTTTTAATGCTACAGTCATTAACTCTTCATAATAGTCAGGCAAAACAGGTGTATTACTTATTGCTTGAATTAAACTAATACACTGACCTAATACGATAAGAGGCCGCTTATCTAAGCGCCAAGTTTCCTTAAATTCTAAATGAGGATATTCTCGATGATAAGTCATAGACAATAAATTTACAAGAAAATGGACAAAAAATTTGACAAAAAATACTATTTTTTTTACAAATGTAATATAATCAATTACATATAAAGTAACAATAAGTGACAAAATTTGTTAAATTAGTCGTATTTTTACATATCATTAATGGTCAAAACCTGTCCGGAATAGTGTAAAAAACCATGCACTTTAAACGTTGGTTATTTAGAAGCCATAAAATTTAAACAAAATGGCAGTAGACACATGGTTGATTTATGAAGATGCGCAAAGGCAATGGCGTTGGCGGAGAACCGCTGACAATGGTAGGATTGTCGGAGCATCCACGCAAGGCTACAGCAATCGTGCTGATTGTGTAGCAAATGCAAGAAGAGAAGGCTACACTGGTTCGTGACAACCAACGGCCTTCTCTTGTAGGTTTCTTAGTAAATCCCTTATGCAAGTAAGGGATTTTTTATGACATTCATTTAATTGAGCTCATTCATGTAATACGACATCATCTCCTAATACCTCTTCATTGGCTCTTGTTTGTGTCTTTAAGGTTAAAAATGACAAGAAAGTAACAGACAATCTCCGTAAGGAGTGTTTTATTAATCTCCTTATCTTCGCCCCTTACACAACGAATATGAAAGTCCCCGCACGGTTCAGCATCGCAAACGGTAATTGCTGAGTTTCATTTACCAACCGTTTATCAATAGCAACAAATCGTTGCTATCCCTCATTTTATAATTATTTACTTTCATTCTTCTCTTAACGGGGAAACAACTGTTTTCAATCATGTCAGAACCAACATACAATAACAAACGATCTCATTTCTGGGCCCTGATCAAACAATCGCTGCGGGGAGTAGAGCACGACTATACCAAGGGCAGCCTTCGCGGCGCCATTGTGTTGCTGGCCATCCCGATGATACTCGAACTAAGCCTGGAGTCGGTCTTTGCCGTCGTGGATATGTTCTTCGTAGGCAAACTCGGCGCCAATGCCATTGCTACCGTAGGTTTGACCGAATCGGCTATCGCCATCATCTATTCTATTGCCATTGGCCTGAGTACAGCTGCCACCGCCGTAGTGGCCCGGCGTATCGGTGAAAAAGACCCGGATGGCGCGGCCCATGCCGGTATGCAATCATTGCTCATCGCCCTGGTCATTACCGTTGTCATCAGTATTGCCGGGATCATTTTCGCGTCCGATATATTACGATTAATGGGCGCCTCTGAAGAGGTAGTGCGGGATGGAACCATTTTTACCCAGATCATGCTGGGAGGAAGTTTGGCCATCATCCTGCTATTCCTGATCAATGGTATTTTCCGCGGGGCGGGTGATGCGGCGATGGCGATGAAAAGCCTGGCGCTCGCTTCTTTGATCAATATCATATTATGCCCGGTCCTGATCAATGGCTATGGACCTTTCCCGGAACTGGGATTAAAAGGCGCAGCGATAGCTACCGTGATCGGGAGAAGTACTGGCGTACTCTATCAATGCTATCATTTATTCAAAGGCAAGGGAACCATCAAGATCAGGCGTTTTCATTTTAAATGGGATCCGCCCGTTATCAAAACGCTGGTACAAGTTGCCTGGCCGGCTACCCTGCAATTCGTGATCATGTCGGGTTCCTGGATCGTGCTGGCGGCCCTGGTGGCGCATACCGGTGGCACCGATGCATCGGCAGGTTACCAGGTAGCGCTGAGAAATGTGGTGTTCTTTATTTTACCGGCCTGGGGTTTAAGCAATGCGGCGGCCACCCTGGTGGGACAAAACCTCGGCGCCAAACAACCTGACCGGGCAGAACGCAGCGTTATGCTGACGATGAAATACAATGCCATCTTCATGTCTTTTGTGATGCTGATCTTTTTATTTCTTGCTTCACCGATCATCAGTATCTATACGAGCGATCCCGAAGTACATCAATTTGGGGTCTTGTCTTTACAGATCATTGGCGCCGGTTATATTTTTTATGGTGTGGGTATGGTGATGATACAGGCGCTGAATGGTGCGGGTGATACGAAGACACCAACCTGGATCAACTTTGTGGGGTTCTGGCTTTTCCAGATACCGTTTGGGTATTTGATGGCCAAAACATTTGGGTTGGGGCCACTGGGGGCTTTTATTGCTATTCCGGTGGCGGAGTCGTTGATAGCGGTGGTGGCACTATACTACTTTAAGAAAGGAAAATGGAAGCAGGTCAAAGTGTAGAGTCGGGAGTTCGGAGTCATTTGCGTGATGCCGCGAGAGGCTTTCATATTCCACGGACTGCCTGGCGGCAGATCGGCTGCTAACGCAGCTTTTGTTTGGCCACAGATGAACACAAATTAACACAGAGAAAGACTGCTTGCGCAATCTTTATTGTTTTGCCACAGCCTGCCCCGCCCAAGCGGGGAAATACACCAACAGACACGAAAAATACAGTCTGAATATTTAGATTGCCTGACTAGTATCACAGGTTTTACAAATTGCAAGAGTCCTTTCGTGCTATTTCGTGTTTGTTCGTGGCTAAATTGTATTATCCTGCCGCAGGCAGGCTTGTATTCATCTGTGTTAATTTGCGTTCATCCTCGCCTGAATGACTCAGTCGGGCAGGTGTGGCTAAGCTTGTATTTCTTACTATGTGGCTGTTTTTTTTCGTACTTCGTATTTCTTACTTTTAACTTTTACTTATGGGCGACTATCTAAGCGAGAACCGGGTACGACAGGTATTTTTTATCATCCTGATATTATTGGTGGGTATCCTGCTGTTCTATGAACTATCTTCTTTTTTGCCGGCGCTGCTGGGGGCTATCACACTCTACATCCTGCTGCATAACTGGATGTTTTACCTGACTGAAAAGAAAAAATGGAAAAAAGGATGGACGATCCTGACCCTGATGTTGTTTTCTTTAGTGGTGATCTGCTTACCGGTGGGATTGCTCGCCAATATGTTATCGTCTAAAGTTAGCTATGCTATCCAGCATTCTAATGAATTGGTGGAAGCGCTGAAAAAAGTGGTGAGTAATATTGAACAGGATTATAACGTGGTGATCGCCAGCGATGGAAATATCAACAAGCTTGGCAACTTTATTGCCCAAAGCCTGCCGAAAATATTGGGTGCTACCTTCAGTACGCTCACCACCCTTTTCTTTATGTTTTTTATTCTCTACTTTATGCTGGTGAACGGTCGCAGCATGGAGAATACCTTGTTTGAATATATTCCGCTGAGAGATGAAAACGTTGGGAGACTGAGCAAGGAAGTGCATACCATGGTAAAATCAAATGCCATTGGCATCCCGCTGATCGCTTTTGTACAGGGAGTAATCGGCCTGATCGGTTATTTAATTATCGGGATCAATGAGCCCTTCTTCTGGTTTGGTGTAACTTGTATTGCCGCTATGCTACCGGTAGTAGGGGCTGCCCTGGCCTATGTGCCGATTGCTATTATTTTATTTGCTAATGGACAGGATGTAAAAGGTATTGCTATGCTGATCTTTGGATTTGGCATCATCGGTTTGGTGGATAATGTGCTTCGCTTTACTCTTTTAAAGAAACTGGGGAATGTACACCCGCTGACCACCGTGTTTGGTGTAATTATCGGTTTAAAACTATTTGGTTTTATTGGTTTGATATTCGGACCCTTGCTGATCTCCTTATTTATGCTGCTGCTGAAGATCTATTCCAGCGAGTTTATTACGAAGCAACGAGATATTAATAAGATCATGGAAAACTAGATTTTCTTGCAAAGTTTTTTTTCACGCGAAGACGCAAAGACGCGATAGCTAAAAGTCTTACTAAATTTAAATTCTTGGCGGCCTAAGCGGTCAGCCTATAGTCTTCTTTTCCTTTAAGAAATTCATTGAGCCAATCGGACATTATTGATCTAAGTCTCCCCTTTAGGGCAACCGAGCCTAAGCGAAGGTTGCGAACTTCGTTCAGGGGATTATAGCTTCCCGGTATTTTGCTGAATGATGATGATACTCATCCAGGTCATCAGCGCCACTACGATCCAACCTGCAATATGCATCCAGAGCGGATGCCGGTAGGATGGAAATAATCTTTTCCTGGTTACGGCTATTAACATGATGGCCAATGCAACTGGTAGTATCACACCATTCAATATACCTGCCATCACCAATATAACCGTGGGAGGTTGTTTCAATAAGACAAAAACAAGCATTGATACGACAATAAAAATGGATATCAATACGCGTTGATTTTTCTCCAAACCCGGATGAAATGTTTTCCAAAAAGATACTGATGTAAAAGATGCACCAATAACAGACGTGATAGCGGCACACCATAGTACAACGCCAAAGAATTTATAACCCATGTTCCCGGCTGCAACACGGAAAACAGAGGCTGCTGGATTTTTGTCAACTAAGCTGGCTCCACCCCATACCACACCCAGGGCCGCGAGGAATAACACGTACCGCATAATGGAAGTGATAAGAATTCCCGTCACAGAACTCCTGTTTACCTGCGGGATGGCTGCCACCCCTTTAATATTAGCATCCAGGAGGCGATGCGCTCCTGCAAAACTGATATATCCACCGACTGTTCCTCCCACCAGCGCAACGATCATCACCACATCAATTTTTTCCGGCCAGAATGTATGCCGGATTGCCTGCGCAAAGGGCGGCTGTGACACAAACATCACGTACACCGTCAGACCGATCATCGCTATCCCCAATATCTTTACAAACAGGTCTATTGCTTTACCTGCTTCTTTCGTCCAGAAAATAATCAATGCAATAACACCACTTATAACAGCTCCCCATTTGGCATCAATGCCGGTCAGTACTTCAAAGCCCAGACCACAGCCTGCAATATTGCCTATGTTAAATGCAAGTCCTCCGAAAGCCACCAGCACAGCCAATAAATAACCAAGCCCCGGCCATAATTTATTGGAAAGATCCTGGGCCCGGTTCTCACTCACGGTAATGATCCTCCAGATATTGAGCTGGGCGCCGATATCTATAATAACAGAGATTAGGATTACAAAACCAAAACTCGTCAGCAGTTGCTGTGTAAATACACTGGTATTATTTAAAAATCCTGGCCCGATGGCGGACGTGGCCATTAAAAATGCAGCACCTAAGATGGGACCCCCAAACCCCCTAAAGGGGGCCTTGGGTCGTTTACTATTTTTATTGTCAACCCCTGATTGCATGATATATGGCTTTGGCAAATTCTACTGCATGTTTCCCATCACCATGGATACAAATTGTTTCAGCAATGATCGGGATCTTTTTTCCTGAGACTGTTGTTACCGTTCCTTCTTTCACCATTTGTAAAATTTGTGCAATTGCTTTCTCAGTTTGGTCGATCAGCGCATTGGGTTGGGAACGAGGAGTCAGTGTTCCATCATCCTGGAAGGTGCGGTCAGCAAAGACCTCGCTGGCTGTTTGTAAACCTATCGCTTGTGCCTCGCCGATAGACTGGCTGCCGCTGAGTCCAAATAAAATTAGTTCCTTGTCAAAATTCTGTACTGCTTTGGCAATGCTACCGGCCAATCCTGCATCTCTGGCCGACATATTGTACAAAGCACCGTGTGGTTTTACATGCCGGAGTCTTGTACCGTAAGAACGGGCAATTTTTTCGATTATCATTAATTGTTTTGTTACTAATTCATAGACCTCTTCCTTTTCCAGGTTCATTTCTGTTCTTCCAAAATTTTCCCTGTCATCAAAAGAGGGATGGGCACCGATCGCTACATTACATTTCAAACAGGTTTCTATGGTTTGCCGCATGGTAGCTTCATTGCCGGCATGATAGCCACAGGCGATACTGGCAGATGTGATATAGGGAATGATGAGATCGTCGTTGCCGGTTGATTCGCTGAGGTCGCAGTTGAGGTCTACCTCACCCCCAACCTCTCTCCATTTGCTTCCTCCTCCTGCGTCGGAGTCGCAAGGACGGGAGAGGGGAGAGCAGTCCGTAGCATCGTCCATCTTATTCCTGTGTCCACTCATCGTTTAAAGTATTCTTCCAACTTGAAAGTACAGGCATTTTTGAGTTGTTGCAAGTGTTGCTGTTGTTTCATTAAAAGTTCTTCGGCTGTTAGCTGATCGGTGACGTGGAAATGGATCTTGTCCCCGGCTTTCATTTGTGCCAGTCGTGAATGGTGAGCTGAAATAACATGCGCCACTCTTGGATAGCCACCAGTGGTCTGGTGATCGGCCAGTAGAATGATCAGTTTGCCATCGGGTAATAATTGAACGGTACCAAAACTTACTCCGGACGAAATAATTTCTTCATTTGTCATGACCGGTAATGGAATATTGTTCAGCCGGTAACCCATCCTGTCGGATTGTTGGGTAATGACAAAAGATGTCATACTAAAATTTTCTTTTGATTCGGTAGTCAGGCGGTTCCATTCATTCCCAGGTATTACATCAATTTCTTTGCCCCGGCCATCCCAGTTTGTATCGGTCTGCCAGGGCAAGACAATAAAATCATCCTGCCGAACGGAAAAAAGAAATGGTTGTGCGAGCATCAATTCATCATCCTTGCGCAATTTTCTTCCGTTGAAACCACCGGCTTTTGCTTTCAGGTGCGTACTATGGCTGCCCATCCATGGATTGATCGCCAATCCTCCACCAACAGCCAAATAGGCCCGGGCCCCGTACAATGGTTTATGAAATTGCAGCACATCATTTTTGCCTACAATCATCGCATGAAGGTTGGGAACCGGTTCTCCATTTATGCTGGCAGAAAAATCTGCTCCGGCCAATGCGATCAATGCCGGTTTGGTGAACATAAAAACGGATGCAGGGAAATGCATTTCAATAACGGCTTCATTGGGTTTATTGCCTGCGAGTATATTCGCCACCTGCATGGCATATTTATCCATCGCCCCGGTGGGGTTGATACCCAGGTGCTGGTTGCCATAGCGACCATGATCCTGTATGGTATCTAGTATGCCTGCTTTGATAATTTGTAAACTCATTTTTTAGCCACGAATATTTCGACTAGCTCAGTACTCTAATTACACAAATAAAAAATACAAGCCACACCTGCCCGACTGAGTCATTCAGGCGAGGATGAACACGGATTAACACAGATTGCCTGGTTACAATTAATCGGATTTACCAAATGATTCGAATTCATTCTTGCTGATTGAATAAAACGCTACCTTGTCACCTGCTCTTATCAATGTTGGTTCATCGGCTGTGGCTTCAAATAATTTTATCGGTGTTCTCCCGATGATCTGCCAGCCGCCCGGTGATGCTAATGGATAGATCCCGGTTTGTTTGCCGGTAATGCCTACACTCCCGGCTACAATGTTTGCCGGTTGTGGCTTTCTTGGCATACTGATCCTTTCATCAACCTCTCCCAAATAGGCAAAGCCTGGTAAAAATCCAAGCATATACACCTTATAGATTTTAGATGTGTGCATATGAATTATTTCTTCTGCGGTAATTTTTTTGGTTACTGCCATCGTTTGTATATCCACTGCAAATTCATCATCATAACAAACGGGGATCTTTACGAGCCGTTCTTTAATATAATGGTACTGTGCTGGTTGTTTCAATCGTTCTTCCAGTTGTAGCTGCATGTATTCTACTACCATTTGATCGCCGGTACATTTTTTCTTTACTGCCAGCACATCATAATGAATGGTAAGAGAACTGTAGGCCGGCACGGCTTCGATCATTCCGGCCAGGGGATGCTCCTGTAATTGGGTGAACCTGGCGATAATTTCCTGGTTGATGGCTTCATCGATACAATTCCCGAAACTGAGGGTGATGGCTGAATCACCCAGGGGAAAAATACGGTATGCAGGCAGTGGTAAGCTCATAATAAGACCATTTGAAGATACCAACTTACCTTTATTGCCCCATGGCAAGATTTAACCGTCACGACACCCTTAATTTACTATCCAAAATAACACCCCGGCGAGCCTGGAATGGGGTGAAAGTGTTGTCTAGTTTTTACATCAGCAAGTGGACCAAAAGGCCCGTCCAATGGGGATTACCGCTCTCTATTTCCTTTGAGCCCACTACGTCCTGCAACCTTCGTTGCCCGGAGTGTCCCAGTGGATTGAGGGCCTTTACCCGGCCAACCGGTATGCTAAAAAAGGATTTTTTTAGTGAGACCATTGACCAGTTATCCAACGACCTTTTATATCTTGTTTTTTATTTCCAGGGAGAGCCTTATCTCAATCCCAGTTTCCTGGATATGGTTGCTTATGCTTCCAAAAAAAGGATCTATACTGCCACTTCCACCAATGCGCATTATCTTACCGATGCCAATGCAAAGCGGACCATCGAAAGTGGCCTCGACCGGCTGATCATCTCCATTGATGGTACTACGCAGGATGTGTACCAGCAATACCGGGTTGGAGGTACACTTTCAAAAGTGCTGGAAGGTGCCCGAAATATTGTAAGGTGGAAGAAAGAATTAAAAAGTAAAAAACCTTTTGTGGTCTTTCAATTTTTGGTAGTAAAACCGAACGAGCACCAGATCGAGGATGTAAAAAAATTAGCCAAAGAAATTGGCGTAGACGATGTTTGGTTAAAAACCGCCCAGGTATATGATTTTGAAAATGACCCTAACCAGCTGATCCCAACGATTGACAAATACAGCCGGTACCGAAAAACGGAAAACGGGCATATCTATAAAGGTAAGCTGGCCAATCATTGCTGGCGTCTGTGGCATGACCCTGTGATAACCTGGGATGGACTGGTAGCGCCTTGTTGTTTTGATAAAGATGCACAGCACCAGTTAGGTGATTTAAAAACCCGGTCGTTCAAAGAGATCTGGAAGAATGGCGAGTACACTAAATTCAGGAAAAAGATATTAAAGGGTCGAAAGAATATCGATATCTGCGCCAACTGTAGTGAAGGGACCAAAGTGTGGGAGCGATAACGATGTAAAAATTACTGTTATCAATTTGAGTCAACTTTCAAAACCTTCATAAAAAAAAAGATATGCAAGTGCCATCTTCATTGTCAACCCGGCTGCAATATCAGCACGAATCACTAACGGATATGATCGACGGATTTACCGATGAGCAGCTCAGGCGCCAGGTGGTTCCCGGCAAATGGTCAATTTTTGAGAATATTGTCCACCTGCAAACTTACCAGCATATCTTTATTACGCGGGTGCAGCAGATCCTTGAAAAAGAAAACCCTTCCTTTGAACGTTATACTGCTGATACGGACCCGCAATTCCTGGAGGGTTGTAACAAACCAACTGAAGAAATTTGGCGGGATTTGTTTGCCGTGAGAGAGTTAATGGCAAAAGAAATATTGGAATTCCCTTCGACAGACTATATAAAAACGGGTACTCATCCTGTTTACGGGAAATTAACACTAGGACAATGGTTGAATTTTTTCTTGTTGCATGAAGCGCATCACTTGCTGACGATTTTTAAGTTGGGAGCGGAATTACGGCTAAAAGGATAAAGGAATAAAAAGAGGCAAGGAGAAATACAGTCTAAAACGGAAAGACCCAGTGTTACACAACTCTACCAGTTCAGAGAGGCAAAAACAGTCTATACATAAAGAGACATCAGGCAATAATAAGTGAGTTATGGTTTAACCCCTTTTCTCTTTTACCTCTTTTAAACTCCTGGACTACCATTTCTTCATCTCACTAAATATAGCTGTATAAAAGGAGGCAAAGCCTTCAAAAAAGTTCCGGATAGCTTCGGATAAAAGTTTCATGCTTGAAGATTTAAGGATGGTACTGTAAAGCAACTCTTTTTCTGATATACGTCAACAATAGTCAGACCGGTTTTTGTGCACCGTCGCTGCCCCTCCAATGTTAATAAATGGCTAACTCTTTCCTTTTCTGCTGAATTATTTGGAAATTCAATGTTGCAACATTAATTTTGTTCTTTCCTTTGTTACACACTTAAAAACATATACTATGCAAGACTTAAGAACAACCGTTGACCAGTTAAATCAACTGATCCTGGAAGGCAAAATCCTCGAAGCTTTTGAAAAATTTTATTCCGAAGAGGTGGTGATGCAGGATAATGATTACCCGGCGCGGAGTTGGTAAAGATGTCAACCGCCAGTACGAAGAAACTTTTGTAAATGGTCTTACGGAATTTCGTGGCGCCAAAGTGCTAAATACGATCATCAGCGATGATGTAGCGGCAACCGAATGGTGGATGGATTTTACCCACAAAGATTTTGGTACCCGTACGTATCGCCAGTTGGCAGTTCAGCGCTGGAAGAACGGCAAGATTGTTGAAGAGAAATTTTATTACAATAACTGATCGGGCAATTTTATTCGATCTTTATTAAAAAGTTTTGGGCAACGTGCCGGCTTAGCTCAAAACTTTTTACTTTTAACAGTCGCACATATTGATAATGAGTATTGACAAAGACATACAGCAAGTAAAATTTCGTAACGCTCATCAAAAAGCGGCGATCAATATTATTTATACCCTTGGTTGGATGAGAGAAAGAACCGCTGCGATCTTTGAAGCAGAAGATATTACGCCCCAACAATTCAATATACTGCGAATATTAAGGGGTAGTGCCCCAGAACCATTGTCCACCTTGCAGATCAGGGAAAGAATGCTGGAAAAAATGAGTGATACAAGTCGCATTGTTGACCGGTTGATCACGAAAGGACTGGTGAAAAAATTGACCTGCAAAAATGATCGTCGCCTTGTTGATATTATGATCAGTGACAAAGGAAAAAAATTACTCGAACGCCTGGATACCCGCCAGGATGAAATTGATGGTGTATTGGGTAATCTTTCTGAAAGAGATGCTAATATTCTCAGCGATCTGCTCGATAAGATCCGGAATGGAGGTGAATGATGTATTTTTACGTGCCCGCCGAAGTAGTATCGAAGGTGGGCATCGGCTTGTGTTGTAATTGATCAACACACCGGATCCTGTTTACTAACCGAATTTAATATCATGATGAAACCTCTCACCTGGTTATTACTATTCCTATTTTTTTCCCATTTCAGTTTTGCACAACCCAAGTATGAATTCCGTGGCGTTTGGGTCGCTACTGTCAACAATATCGACTGGCCCAAACCCGGTGTAACCAATCCTGAAAGTCAAAAAGCAGATTATATCCGATTACTGGATATGCACCAGCGAAATGGTATGAATGCGATGATCGTACAAATTCGCCCTTCAGCCGATGCCTTTTATCCCTCTCCTTATGAACCGTGGAGCCAGTGGCTTACTGGTGTACAGGGGCGAGCACCTTCTCCTCTTTGGGACCCTTTGGAGTTCATGATCGAAGAGACACACAAAAGAGGAATGGAGTTTCATGCCTGGCTGAATCCTTACCGGGCCGTTCATCATCTCCCTAGTTCCTCTATTGCTCCCAATCATATTACCCGGATACACCCGGAATGGTTTGTAATCTATGGTGATAAGAAATATTTTGATCCCGGAAATAAAGAAGCACAAAAATTTGTGGTGGATGTCGTCCGTGACATAGTGAAGCGATATGATGTAGACGCTATCCACATGGATGATTATTTTTATCCCTACCGGATACCCGGAAAAGAATTTCCCGACCTGAAGACCTATAAAAATTCGGGTACTTCACTTCGACAGGATGATTGGAGAAGAAGTAATACTGATTCCATTATACGGGCACTTAATATTGCTATCAAACAGGAAAACAGGCTTTGCCGTTTTGGCATTTCTCCCTTTAGTGTATGGCGTAATCAAAAAGACGATCCTGACGGTAGCGACAGCAAAGGAGGGCAGACTAACTACGACGACCTCTATGCTGATATCCTTCTATGGTTAAAAAAAGGATGGATCGATTATGTTACTCCGCAGATCTATTTTGAAATAGGTCACGATAAGGTTGCTTATGAAAAAATGGTTGATTGGTGGAGCCGCCATAGCTATGGCCGCCATGTGTATATTGGTCATGGCGTTTACAAAGCCATTGAGAATTATCCCAAATGGAAAAAACCAAAGGAGCTGCCTGAACAGATACAGTTGTTACGTCGCTATCCAACCGTGCAGGGAAGTATTTATTATAGCAGCCGCCTGTTTGACCGCAACCCCAATGGATGGAATGACAGCCTGAAAAATAATTACTACAAGTACCCAGCCCTATTACCCCCAATGCGCTGGATCGATGATGAAAAACCCTGGCCCCCGATCGTGGAAAGATCGATCACCAATGATTCCATCATCCGGTTAGTAGTAAAACCGGACCCAAGAAATTTAGTGGAGATAAAATATTACGTGGTGTACCAGTATGCCGCCGATTCTCACAGTGAAACATTTGGTAACGTTCCTAAATATATTTCCCGGTTCGAAACCAACCGCCAGGGTTTTACACTGACTGAGCCGCTTTCCTCCAGGCATTTTTCTTACCGGTATGTTATCACGGCGGTTGGAAAAAATAATAATGAAAGTGACCTGAGCGAGATAGCGATACTGGTGCAGCCAGGAGGGAAGTGGAATTTTTATAAGCCCTGAGCGTAACACACACCTCACCCCAACTATCGTTCTTCCTTTAATAAAAAGCCCTCCCCAAATTTTCCCTCTCCTTGCTTCCTCCTCCTTCGTCGGAGTCGCAATGAAGGGAGAAGGGAAATTTGAGAGAGTTCCCATTTCAAAAGCAAATGTTTATTGGGTTGGGGTCAATCTTCTACTTCCTTTTAATTTTTCAAAAACCAAAAGAAAGAAATGCCAAGCACCCTATTTTTTTCTTTTCTTGCCCGTTGAATATTAACAAGGCTGTTTGAATAGTCAAGCCTGATCCCATACCGGCTTTTTATTTCAAACAGGGCTGTAAGATTAAACCCGGCATCCAATCGTTTATACTGGTCCGTTTCCTTTTTGTGCAGCTGTGTGTTAGGTGGACTCGAGTAAGTGATTATCCTTGACTGTCCGCCGAAGCCGTAGGAGAGATAAGGACCTCCTTCAATTGCCAGCCTGTTTTCTTTGGCGGAAGAAAATTTATACCCAATATGCAGGGGAAGTTCAAGATAGTTCAGGCGTGTGGTGAAGGAGTCTACTTTTTTTGTTGAGAAGGTCCGGCCATACTGTGCACCTTTACCTGCATAATAAGGCCCGGTATACAAAGACCAGTTCTCATTGAACGGGATCGCCACCATCGTCCCTATATGTACCCTTGGTAACATTCTTTTTTCGGGGTCAGCATCAGTAAAATGAATTGTTGCCAAATTCATCCCTGCCCGGACAGCTATTCTCATTTGGGCCGAAACAACAACAGGACAACAAAATAACAGGACAATCAACCCTTTTTTCATAACCCGTCTTTGCTAACTTGACAACAGCTCTTTCACAATCGTTGTTCCTTCCCCCTTAATTATTTTCAATAGGCATTTTGAGCGTATGGAAGGTCTTTGCCCTTCGTTTTCTACCTTTGCAGGGATTATAAATAATTCATTTTAAATAGACTTCATGCCTGGTTTTGAACTCTGGAGCGATAAAGAACGAAAAGAAGTAAATGATGTACTGGAAACTGGTATCCTGATGCGCTATGGGTTTGACGGTCCCCGGAAAGGCAGCTGGAAAAGTAAAGAGCTGGAAGCAGCTATCTGCCAAACCTTTGGTAGTAAGTATGCACAGCTCACTTCAAGCGGCACCGCTGCATTGACCACTGCATTAAGTGCTTTGGGTATCGGCTATGGAGATGAAGTGATCACTCCCACCTTTACATTTGTTGCAAGTTTTGAGGCAATACTGAGCGTAGGCGCTGTACCGGTGCTTGTCGATGTGGATGATACATTGACCGTATCGCCGGATGCGGTCAGAAATGCTATCACACCAAAAACAAAGGCCATCATGCCGGTGCATATGTGTGGCAGCATGGCAGATATGGATTCGCTGGTGGCTATCTGCAAAGAACATAACCTGTTGTTATTGGAAGATGCCTGCCAGAGTATCGGTGCGACTTACAAAGGAAAAGCATTGGGAACGATCGGTGATGCCGGGACATTTTCATTTGACTTTGTAAAAACAATGACCTGCGCCGAAGGTGGTGTAGTAATGACAAACCAGGAAGATATCTATATAAAATCGGATGGTTACACCGATCATGGTCATGATCATAAAGGTGGTGCGGACCGTGGTGCTGATCTTCACCCCTTTATTGGATATAATTACCGTATTTCTGAATTACATGCAGCTGTTGGGCTGGCGCAGATAAAAAGATTACCGGAGTTTTTGAGCATTCAGAAAAAAAATCATGCGCAGTTAAAAAATATACTGGCACAGGTCCCCGAAGTTTCTTTCCGTAGACTACCTGATCCAGGAGGAGAAAGTTGCACCTTCATCAGCTGGTTCTTACCGGCCGAAGAAATAACAAGTGCCGTGGTCAATGAACTAAAAGCACAAAATATCCTGGCAGGTAACTTTTACTGGTACGACAATAACTGGCATTATATCCGTAAATGGGATCACCTGAAGAATTCAATCACGTTGCAGGCGTTACACCCTGATCTGAAAGCACAGGTCATTCACCATGCCAACAAAGATTTTGCTGCCAGCGATGCGGTGATGAGCCGTTGTATTTCCACAGCCATCAGTTTACTGTGGACCGAAGAGCAGGTACAGGAGAAGGGAGATAAGCTGGTTGGTGTGATTAAGAAAGTGCTGAGTGAGCAATCCGTATCGTTATAGTTTTTTTATAGCGGTTTGACCATATTCGGTTTTTGCTCCATCCAATTTACGTACTCCAACGAACCCAGCCGGAAGCGAAGAGGAACCACGGTAATCTTATCGAGCTGTAATTCTTTTTTACAGAAAAAACCCAGCTGGTCTTTGTAAAATGAAGATGGGATGGCTGTTTTCAGCATCCTAAAAGATGACATCGCTTTTATGGTCATAAGATCATGGGAAAAAATATCGGGATGATGTTGCTTTTCAAATCCGATTGCTGCCGGAACAACGTTTTTTTGCGATTCATAACCACTGTAACGTTGATTGTATTCCTTTTGTTTTCTCCAATTGCTGTCCGTCTCTCTCCCGGAAATAGTGCGGTCACCTCTGAAAATTAATGGTTTTACCCCTTTTTTAGAATTATTTACAATCCCGCCCGAATCGGCATTTTCTTGTGCAACAACCTCACCCTGAAAGATTAACAACAACACAACAAGAAAACTATAAGGTCGTTGCGTCATATTTCATTTATTTGTTACTAAATTTACGGCATTATTTTTGTGCAATGGCCGTTTTTTTTTAATTTGTCTTGGATAAATCAGGAACCTAAAATCAGATGATTCATGTCGCTTAGCCAGAGTTTACAACAGAAGCTACTGCAAAAATTATCACCTCAGCAGATTCAATTGATGAAACTGCTACAGGTACCTACGGCTAGTTTGGAGATCCGGATTAAAGAAGAGATGGAAGAAAATCCCGCCCTGGAACTGGATGAGGACAAACACGAGGACGCCGATGACATCAAGGATGAATTTGCAGAAAACGGAAAAGAAGAAACCCAGGAGCAGGATGGAAGTGAAGACGAGTATGAAAATATTGATGTGAGCGAGTATGTGCATGGATGGTGATGATGAACCAGGCGATTACAAACTCCGCGATGATAACTATCCGGAAGAGGATGAAGGCCGGCAGCTCCCCTTTAAAACAGAAACCAGTTTTTATGAAATGCTGATAGACCAGCTCGGTTTATTGAAGCTGGATGAAAAGCAGCATTTGATTGCTGAACAAATTGTTGGAAGCATCGATGAAGACGGTTACCTGCGCCGGGAAACGGCCGCTATTGTAGATGACCTGGCTTTCCGCCAGAATATTTTAGCTACCAATGAGGAAGTGGAATTGCTGATCAAGAGGATCCAGCAGTTTGACCCACCGGGTGTGGCTGCCAGGGATCTCCAGGAATGCCTGCTGATACAATTACAGCGGCACAAAGATGATGTGGTGGAGCGGGGACCCATTATTGAAATAGCTATTAAAGCTATTACCAAATACTTTGATGAGTTTACCAAAAAACATTACGAAAAAATACAAAAGGGATTAAACCTTGATGATGATCAGCTAAAGGAAGTCATGCAACAGATCATCCGGCTTAACCCCAAACCCGGCGGCACTGTCGTTGAATTAAACAAAGCCGAAAACTATGTAGTTCCCGACTTCTTTATCTTTAATAATGTAGGCAAACTGGAACTGACACTCAATAGCCGCAATGCCCCCGAACTTCGCATCAGTGAAGGATACAGGGATATGCTAAAAGAATATGACCGCGGGGCCAAAAAAGATAAACGCCAGAAAGAGGCTGTTCTTTTTATTAAACAAAAAATAGATTCCGCCAAATGGTTTATTGATGCCATCAAACAACGGCAGCATACCTTGCTGAGTACCATGAACGCCATCATGAAGCACCAGTATGAATTCTTCCTGACTGGTGATGAGACGGAATTAAAACCAATGATCTTAAAAGATATTGCCGAAAAAACAAATCTTGATATCTCCACCGTTAGCCGTGTGGCGAACAGCAAGTTTGTACAAACCGAATTTGGTACTTACCGCTTAAAGTTCTTTTTCAGTGAATCATTAAGTACGGATAGTGGTGAAGAAGTATCTACCCGGGAAGTAAAAAAGATCCTCAGCGACCTGATTGAAGGAGAAGATAAGAAGCGACCACTCAGCGATGAGCGGCTGACTGAATTACTGCAGGAAAAAGGATACAATATTGCTCGTCGAACCGTGGCCAAATACCGGGAGCAGCTGAACATTCCAGTCGCCCGACTCAGGAAAGAACTATGACCTTTTAGCCACCCATTACACGGAATAATACAGATAAATTCAGATTGCTTCGCAATCGATTTAACCACGAATAGACACAAACAGACATGAAAAAATTTGGTTTTGTTGGTGAGAGCTGCGTAGCAGCTAATCTGTGTAATTGGTGGTTGTATTTTTTGCGGCAACCCTAAAACGGCAGGTCGTCCTTGGTCTCCATCTGGCCTTCATCAAAATATTGCTGGCCATCCATCGGGGTCGACTCAGTTTTCGCGGTCCCGGCTGCTTCAATCTTCCATGCTTTTACATCGGTATACCAGCGGCCATTATATTCCCGGCTTTCTATGTCAAAGGAGATCGCCAACTGTGCACCAGGCTGTAACTGGCTTTCATTAATCTTGTCACCCCAGATGGAGATACAAATTTTCTTTGGAAACTGTCCTTCGGTTTCAACAATGATATCCTGCTTTTTCCATTGTCCATTTTTCCCGGTACCGGTTTGGAGAGGTAACAATTGGATAAGTTTTGCCGTTAATTGCATGTGAAAATTTTTTAAAGCATGAAGTTACGCAATTGGCAATGATAACCTTTCTGCTACCATCTTATGAAATTTCTCAAAAAAACTCATCCATTCATTTTGAATGAAACATCAAAGTAGTATTTTACGGAGCTAAATACTCCCCAACCCCACCATGGTATTCGCGAGCTTGCTTTTTCTTTTTATTTTCCTTCCTTTAAACCTTATTCTTTATTATAGCAGTAAGAATAATAAGTACAGAAACTGGGTTCTTATTATTTTCTCTTTGATGTTTTATGGATGGGGCGAGCCGATCTGGATATCCCTGCTGATCTTATCTTCCCTATTTGACTGGGGCAATTCACTTTTTATCCAAAAACACCGGGGTACCCGCTGGGCAAAAATAGGGGTAGTAGTAACCGTGGTTTTTAACCTGGCCCTGCTGGCTACTTTTAAATACGATGTCTTTATTGTTGACCAGGTGAATTCATTATTAGGAACATCCTTTACTGCACCCGGTTATGCCTTACCTATTGGTATTTCCTTTTACACCTTTCACACCATTTCCTACGTGGTGGATGTTTACCGGGGAGATATCAAAGCACAAAAAAACTTTCCCAACTTCTTAATGTATGTTTCGTTGTATTCCTCCCTGGTAGCCGGACCGATCATTCGCTATGCGCACGTGGAGCATGAAATAGATAAACGAAACGAGAATTTAAAAGATTTCAGTGCCGGTCTTTCCCGTTTTTGCATCGGGTTATTTAAAAAGGTCATCATTGCCAATGTGGCAGCAGAGTTGGTGCGAAAGTATATGGGCGATAATAGCGATCCCCTGACTTTCGCCGAGCTTACTTCCTTGTCAAGCCTGGAGGCCTGGGTAGGGCTGATCATGTTTGCCATCCAAATCTATTTTGATTTTTCAGGTTATTCTGATATGGCCATCGGCCTGGGTAGAATGTTCGGCTTCCATTTCCGGGAGAACTTTAATTATCCTTATATCGCCAAATCTATCAGTGAGTTTTGGCGACGATGGCATATGTCATTAGGAAGTATTTTCCGGGATTATGTCTATATCCCTTTAGGTGGCAACAAAAAAAGAGTGTATTTCAATCTTTTCGTGGTTTGGTTCCTCACAGGTTTGTGGCATGGCGCCAGCTGGAACTTTATTTTCTGGGGCCTATATTTTTTCATTTTCATCGCATTGGAAAAAGCATTCCTTCAAAAAGTACTGGATAAACTTCCAGCCTTTGTTTCTCATTTCTACGCCCTGATAATAATTATCCCGGGTTGGGTGATTTTCTATTTTACCGAAACCGATATGCTGATCGCTTACGTGAACAAATTGTTTTCATTCAGCGCCGGACCGGAAGGCAATATGGATGTGATGAATACGTTGACCACTCATCTGTTTTGGTTGATCCTGGCCATTATTCTTTGTATGCCGGTCTATCATAGGGTAACCGCCTGGGTGGAAAAAAGAACCAGCCGCACTACTATTTTTGACACAGCAACGATTGGATTCAATGTTTTATTGATCTTCCTGTGTATTGCCCAGCTGGTAGGAAAGAGTTATAACCCGTTTATTTATTTCCGGTTTTGACCGGGTAACAACTATTGAAGTGAAAAGTATGAGTGAAAAGACAAATAAAAAGATCCACCGGGTTAACGTGATCGTTTTCTGTGGAATTTTATTGGGGGGCGGTATTGCTTCTTTGGCCATGAAAAAAGAATCAGTATCTGTGATGGAGAATCGCAAACTGGCAACCTTCCCGGATTTTTCCGACAGTACCTTATGGAATGGAACTTATTTTAAAGATATTGAAGCATACTATGCCGATAATTTCCCCCTGCGTGATAAATGGATAGGCGTCTCTTCCAGTTTCCGGAATTCCATTGGCTTTCAATCCAGCGAGATAAAGATCTATGATCCAACCAATGATACGGAGGCCAATGAAAAAACAGATACAATAAGGAATGAAGTTGTTACTGGCGGGCCATTGCCTGATGATGACGCAACCGGGGAAGTGAAGAAAAAAGTATTTGTGTTTAAGAACAGGGCTTTTGAAATGTTTGGCGGTGGGCCCGCCATGGGAGTTTCCTATGCCAATGTGATCAACGCTTATAATCGTCTTGGTATACCCGGCCTCCAGGTATATAACTTAATAATTCCGGTAGCGCTGGAATTTGAGCTCACCGAGAAATATGCCAAATTGCAAAAACCCAACCGGCCGGCGATTGAGAATATCTATAACGCCCTTGATTCAAATATTAAGAAAGTATGGGCCATCGATGAGATAAGAAAACACCGGGAGGAATATATCTATTTCAATACCGATCATCACTGGACAAGTCTCGGCGCCTACTATGCTTACCGGGCATTTTGTTATACGGCAGGATTGACGCCCTTATCTTTAGATACAGTTCTTTCGAAAACAAAAAATTCATTTTTGGGTTCTTTATACAGGCTGACAAGGGATCCCAAACTCCAGAGCAATCCGGATTCAGTCAGGTACTATCTTTTCCGCGATTCCTTGAACTTTTATGTTGGGAACAACACTATCGGCTACTGGAACAAATCAAAAATGTATGGCGAAGGGGCCAGCGGGCCCAATAGCTATTCCGTCTTCCTGCAGGGAGATCTTCCGATAGTAAAAATGGAAACACAGCACAAGAATGGAAGAAAGATCGCCATGGTCAAAGAATCATACGGTAATGCCTTTGCACCTTTCCTGATCAATAATTATGAAAAAGTGATTGTGGTGGACCAGCGATATTATACCGGCGACTTTATAAAAATGCTGAGAGCAGAGGGCATCAATGAGTTACTGTTCATCAATAACATATTTGCAGCGCATACGCCATTTCATATTGAAAAGATAAAGGGTTTAAAAAAATAAGGGCAATATGCTGAAGCTGTCGCATATAGTTATAGTTGTTTTAACAACGCTGGTAGCCTGTAATTCACGCAACAGAGAAAAAGAAATTACTGTCACGGATACATTAAATGAATCTCATATCATTGCGCCTCCTCCACCACCTCCAATCCCTGAGATCTTACCTGATGATGGTGAAATTGGAATAAAAAAAGGTGCTGTTTTTATTTTTAAGAACAGGGGATTTGAATTGTTCAGTGGTGGCGAGGCAATGGGCAAACAATATGCGGGGGTGATCAATATGTACAACCGTCTCAAAATCCCGGGGCTGAAGATTTATAACCTGGTTATCCCCAATGGATTTGAATTTGAAGTAACGGAAAAATACAAAGACAAGGTAAAGCCCAATAAAAAAGCGATCAACACCATATTTGCGGCGGAAGATCCTGAGATCATTAAGATAAATCCAGTAGACGAGATAAGAAAGCACCGCACCGAGTACATATATTTTAATACTGATCATCACTGGACCAGTCTCGGAGCTTATTATGCTTATAGAAGTTTCTGCGCTTCTGCGGGCTTAACGCCTGTTTCTCTCGACAGCATTCCTTCAAAAGTGAAACCTGGCTTCCTGGGATTCTTCCATCGCCTGACCCGGTCATCGGTTTTGAAGAACAACCCCGATTCGGTGCGGTATTATCTATTCCGCGATTCGCTGGATTTTTTTATCGGAAGCAAGCGTATCGGCTATTGGGCGAATTCGCATATGTATGCTGAACAGGTTAGTGGTGATAACAGCTATTCCGTTTTCCTGCAAGGCGATCTCGCTATCTGTAAAATGGAAACGCAGCTTAAAAATGGCAGGAAGATCGCTGTGGTAAAAGAATCGTATGGAAATGCTTTTGCACCCTTTCTTATTAATAATTATGAAAAAGTGATCGTGATCGACTCCCGTTATTACGGCGGCGATTTTATTGGAATGCTTCGGGCAGAAGGGATCAACGAATTACTCTTTCTCAATAATATTTTTGCCGCACATACCCCTTTCCATATCAGTAATATAAAAGGGTTGATGATAAAAGGAAGCCCGAAGGCAAAACCCTGATTGATTGAATATTGTTTTAGATGCAGGTCACTGGTTGCTGGGTGTTAGTTACTAATTGCTTTCGCGTTTAAAAGATTTTTCTTAACCCTAATAAAATCCCGGTGCAGGAAGTACCCGGTAACAAGAAACTAGTAGCCAACAACTATAATTTCAAATTCTTCTTCACCCACGCCACTTTAGGTTTTAATTCCCCGTTGTACTTATCTCCGGTGGCATACTTCACATATTTCAAAAAATGATAATAGTCTGATTGGGGATATTTTGCCCGCCATTTATCATAACGTTTATCCTGCCATTCTTTATAATACGCTATACATTCTTCATCCGAATCAAATTTTTTGCATTTATTCCCTTTCTTGTAAAACCCAAAAAGATTATGATAACGGAGACAACAATTTTTGCAATTCAGGTTGCCTGTTTCCTGCATACACTGCGCCATAACAAAATCCGGGTGCCGGATGCCTGCCTCTTTAATAGCATCATACATCGCCTGCATTTTGGCTTTGTTGATACGTTGGGAAAATCCTTGCTGGAAAAAACAAGTTAAGAAAAAAGCAAGCAATAACTTCTTCATGCATTGTTTTTTGGTAAATAACTAGCCAAAAGAGGAAACGGCTTTGACAATGACGATAAAGATAGTAAAATCAATTCCTTTTGCCAGATTCCTTTACTTTGCAGAAACAGCATATATTTTATGACGCCCGGATTGATGGTGGACAGAGAGAACCAATTAAAGGAACTAAGAACCCCTTCGTTTCCTGAGCAGCCAGCTGCCCTGAAGCTGATGGCAAAAATTATTTCTTACATTTTTCACCCGGTGTTTGTCCCGGTGATGGTCATATGGTTTTTGGCATATATACATCCGAATTTATATGCAGGTTTTGATCCCTGGCTGAAAAACACAGCGGTAATGGGGGCAGCCTTTATGGCTTTTACTTTTTTTCCGTTGATAACAGTTTTACTGCTCAAGGGATTAAAATTTATCGACAGTATCTATTTACGTACACAAAAGGACCGGGTGATTCCTTTTATCGCTTGCATGATCTGGTATTTCTGGATTTCTTATGTATGGTACAGTTTTGGAAAAACAAGGAATGCAATAGATATGCCCCCGGAAGCGGTACAGTTTGCCATAGCCACTTTTATTAGTACGGTTATCGGTTTGATGGTGAATATAAAAATGAAAGTAAGCTTGCATGCTATTTCAATGGGCATCGTCGTCACCTTTATGCTATTGCTTGCCTTGACGCAGGGCCTTCAATTCGGCGTTTATCTCTCTGTGGCGATATTGATTGCCGGCATGGTTTGCACAGCCCGTTTTATTATTTCCGATCATACTCCACAAGAAGTGTATGTCGGGCTGGCCGTGGGTCTTGTTTCGATGATGATTGCTTATTGGATAGGTTAATTGCATTTTTCATTTTATTGGATATGTCTCCGGAAGACCAATAATAAAAGAAGACCCTTCATCCTTTTTGCTTTCGGCCGTAATAAAACCACCATGGGATTCGACAATTTTTTTACAAATAGATAACCCTACCCCTGTTCCTTCGAATTCCTTGTAGTTATGCAATCGTTTAAACACTTTAAAAATCTCCAGGCGGTATTTTTCATCAAAACCAATACCGTTATCTGAAACGATTATCTTATAATAGTTTTTACTTTTACCCGGACTGATGAATTTCGAGATTTCATCATTTGTCATTGTCCCTGCTTTTATATGAACTTCCGGTGCCACCTCCTTTCTCCGAAATTTAATGGCATTGCTCAGGAGGTTATAAAAAAGTTGTTGAAGAAGATTGGGTACGGCGAAAACGACGGGAAGCTCTGTGCAATGGATCCGGGCCTTACTTTTTTCTATTTCCATATCCATTTCACTCAACGTATCCTTTACCAGCTGGTTCAGGTCTGTTTTCCTAAAATCAGAAGAACTGACCGAATGGCGGGAGAAATTGAGTAGGTTATTGATCAACGATTGCATTCTGCGGGTGGCATTGATGATCTTGGAAAAATACTTTTCGGATTCTTCGTCGAATGTATTTTGTTTCATGATCATATCACAGAACATCTGGATCTTTCGCAGGGGTTCCTGCAGGTCATGCGACGCCATATAAGCGAACTGGTCAAGCTCATCATTCATCCATTTTAAATGATCATTACTCCCACTGAGTTGTTCATTGAGTTGCCGTACTTTTTCTTCCGATACCTTCCTGTCATCAATCTCTTTTTGCAGCGAACGGTTGGCTGCTATCAGTTTCTTTTCCTGCTGCTGTAACTCATGTGTTTTCCGGGAAAGCTCTACAAATACGCTCACTTTAGCTCGCAGAAGCTCAGAGTTGATAGGTTTATAGATATAATCCACCCCACCCATCCGGTAACCTCTGAAAATATGGTCCTCATCATTACTATATGCTGTGATAAAAATAATAGGAATGCTCTTTAACTTATCCCGTTCGTAAATAATCGTAGCTGTTTCAAACCCGTTCAGGTCGGGCATTTGCACATCCATCAGGATAAGAGAAAAATCGTGTTCTGCCAGTAATATCTTTAGTGCGGCTCGCCCCGAATTGGCTTTCACGATGGTATAATTATCCTTTTCAAGGATAGATTCGATAGAGAACAGGTTATCCTCCCTGTCATCAACCAACAAGATCTTGATATCCGACTTGGGATGGCTTTTTTTTATTAATTCCATTATTCCGGGGTTTCAGAAGTTCAAGGTGTTTAAAAGGTTTAAACCTTATTTATAAAGCCATACCCTCATTAGAGAAAGTAACTGATCGATCTTCACTGGTTTTGTTATATAATCAGACGCACCTGCTTCTATACATTTCTCCCGGTCTCCCTTCATTGCCTTTGCAGTGACAGCAATGATTGGCAACCCAGTGTTCTTATGCTCACGGCGTATCTTCTGCGTAGTTTCATATCCATCCATTTCGGGCATCATAATATCCATCAGCACAATATCAATATCTTTCTTCTCTTCCAGGATATGCATGGCTTCCTGGCCGCTTTCGGCAGTAATCGTCTGGATATTATATCTTTCAAATGCCGTGGTAAGCGCAAAAAGATTACGTACATCATCATCTACCACCAATACTTTCTTATTAGACAGTACATCATTCCTGGAACGCAGGTTCTCGATCAGTTTTCTTTTCGCCGGCGACAAATCTTTATGATCAATATGGAGTAACAAAACAATTTCCTCCAGCAACAGATCCAGAGAGTTGACATCTTTCAGGAATATCTTATTGGCATATTGTTTCAGCTGGGTTCTCTCTTTTGGTGAAAATTCCCTGGCGGAATACACTACTATCGGGGTCATCTGCGTTTTCTTCGCCTTACTGATCTCTCCGAGTAATTCCAATCCGCCAATATCCGGTAACATATAATCCACAATAATGCAATCGTAATCATTTTCTTTGATCATATGGAGCGCTTTCATACCGGAGTCAATGATCTCGATGGCAATCAGCTCCCCATTGTCCAGAATTTTGGCAACCTGTGAAGAATCTAATTCATTGTCTTCGATGATCAGTAATTTCTTCTTTTTACGTTCATTATATTGTATGATATCAGTGAACAAATCTTTTAACGCCGACGTTTGCAAAGGCTTGAGGTAGAAACTTCTTGCCCCTCGTTGCATCGCCAATAATCGGTTTTCCTCGCCGGAAATAAGATGTACAGGGATATGACGGAAATTGATATCATTTTTAAACAGATCCAATATTCTCCATCCGCTGGCATCCGGCAATTTCACATCGAGTGTAACGGCAATAGGTGAGTATTTATTAACCAGGTCAAATACTTCCCCAAAAGAGGTGGCAATAACAATCTTCAGGTCCATCTCGTGTGCTTTCTCAATCATGATCTTTCCAAAACGAAGATCATCCTCAATCACCAGCACTACTTTATCACCCGAATAAATATTATTCCGGTCATCGCCCGTGTCATTGATGATTTCATTTAATGCTTCAAGGTCTTTCGTATCATTTACCTTAATGGTTGGTACTGAATGAAAGATGGCATCGGGATTGTTGCTTTCGGCCAATTTATATTCACTCACTTTCAGAATGCTTTGTTTTTCACGTTTGCCGATACCAGGATTATAATCAATCGGAAGGAACAAGGTAAAAATACTTCCCTGGCCCGCTTCACTGGATAATTCAATGGATCCTCCCAAAAGATCGGCCAGACCACGGCTGATAGAAAGTCCCAAACCTGTACCACCATATTTACGGCTGGTAGAACCTTCTGCCTGCTGGAATGCTTCGAAGATGATATTCTGTTTATCCTTTGGAGATACCGATACCGGTATCCCTGATCGCAAAGCAACTACTCTGCTTGGCATTGTCAAGGTTTGGATTGCGACTGTCTCCAGTTATTGTTGGCTTCATAGATCCTCAGTTTCACCTCTCCTTTCTCCGTAAACTTAAATGCATTGGAAAAAAGGTTCTTCAAGTATCTGGTTCAGACGCTGTGTATCTGTTTCCATGGCTATCCGGCAGCTTATCATCCATTTCAATGTTGAAGCGTAAGATTCTTATTCTCCGAAATATGTTTGAATGTTGTTTCCACAAAAGTGGTGATCTCGTGGAATTGCAACCGTGACAAAGTCTGTAGAAATATATCCTGATTCGATTTTTGAAAGATCAAGAATATCATTGATCAGCTGGATAAGGTCATCACCGCAAGTAGTGAATGGTTTTTGCATAGCTAATCTGTTTATCATTCAGGTTGCCATCATGATTCTCATATAGTTGTTGTGCAAGAATCAGCAAGCGAGTTCAGCGGTGTTCGCAACTCATGCGACATATTGGCAAGGAACTCTGATTTGTATTTGGAAGTAAGCTGTAAGCTGTTCTGCTTTTTCTTCCAGTGATAATCTTGCTTCTTCCACCTCCTTGTTCTTTGTCTTCCACTTCTTCTTTTTGTTTTACCAGCAGGTGAGCTTTATCCTGCAATTCATCATTGGTTCTTCTTAACTCATCAGTCAAGTGACTGTGATTGCTACCAGCAGGCTTTCTGTTCTGTGTATTGGCTTCGATCGTATTCAATACGATACCGATACTTTCTGTCAGCTGGCTTAAGGAAGTCAAGGTGTGTTTCACTGAATGTATCAAATGATGCCAGTTCAATAACCGCTTTTATTTCTTTTTCAAACAAGTACCGGCAGAATGATCAGGTTGAACAGGTTTGGCTTTTCCCAAGACCAGAACTGATCTTGATATAATTTTTCGGAACATTGGTCAAGCAGGATACTTTCTTTTTCAAGAGCACACTGTCCAACCAGTCCTTCACCCAATGCAAATTCTGTGGAATGTTTTTACTTCTTTTCCAAATGCATAAGCAGCAAATAATTTCAGTTTTTGATTTTTGAAATTATCATCCTGTTCAAGAATATAGAACATACCTTTGTGTGCATTTACCACCTGCGCCAGCTCAGAAAGGATACGTTGTGTTACCGTATTCAGATCTTTTTGTCCCTGCAACATCTGTGTAAACTTCGCAAGGTTTGATTTCAACCAGTCCTGTTCCTGGTTACGCAATGTTGTTTCTTTCAGGTTGGCGATCATCTGGTTGATGGTATCTTTCAATTCTTCCACCTCACCTTTCGCTTCCACACGGATCATCTGGGTAAGGTCACCTTTCGTTACCGCAGATGCCACTTCAGAAATAGAACGTACCTGTGTGGTAAGATTTTCTGCAAGCTGGTTTACGTTCTCTGTAAGGTTTTTCCAGATACCTGATGCACCGGGTACAGATGCCTGTCCTCCCAATCTTCCTTCCACACCCACTTCACGGGCCACAGTTGTTACCTGGTCGGCAAACACCGCAAGTGTATCGATCATCTCATTGATCGTATCGATCAACTGTGCCACCTCACCACGTGATACGATGGATAGTTTTTGTTTCAGGTTACCGGTTGCCACCGCTGTTACCACTTTTGCAATACCACGCACCTGGTTGGTAAGGTTAGATGCCATCATGTTCACGGAGTCGGTCAAGATCTTTCCAGGTACCAGCCACACCCTGTACTTCGGCCTGTCCACCCAGCTTACCTTCGGTACCCACTTCACGCGCCACACGTGTTACCTCAAAAGCAAATGAGTTCAACTGATCCACCATCGTATTGATGGTATTTTTCAGATCGAAGATTTCTCCTTTTACGTCGATGGTTACTTTTTTGGACAAGTCACCAGATGCCACCGCTTTTGTTACTTCGGCAATATTACGTACCTGCGATGTAAGGTTACCTGTCATCTGGTTTACCGAATCGGTCAAATCTTTCCAGGTTCCGGCAACACCCGGTACGAATGCCTGTCCACCGAGTTTACCATCGGTACCTACCTCCCGGGCCACCCGGGTTACTTCCGATGCAAAGGCACGAAGCTGATCCACCATCGTATTCAAGTGTTTCTTTCAACTGCAGAATCTCACCACGAACGTCCACCGTGATTTTTCTTGACATATCACCATTCGCCACCGCGATCGCCACGTCTGCAATATTTCGTACCTGTGCTGTCAGGTTACCCGCCATCTGGTTCACAGAGTCGGTTAAGTCTTTCCAGGTACCACCTACTCCCGGCACATTTGCCTGTCCACCCAATTTACCTTCCGTACCCACTTCACGGGCCACACGGGTTACTTCAGAAGCAAATGCTCGCAGCTGTTCCACCATTGTATTGATCGTATTCTTCAACTCAAGGATCTCACCTTTTACATCCACTTCAATTTTTCGGGAAAGGTCACCATTTGCCACGGCTGTTGTTACCTCCGCAATATTTCGTACCTGTGATGTAAGGTTGGATGCCATTTTATTTACAGAGTCCGTCAAATCTTTCCAAAGACCTTCCACACCGGGTACATCGGCCTGTCCACCCAACTTTCCTTCAGAACCTACCTCCCGGGCCACACGGGTTACTTCCGAACCGAATGAGTTCAACTGATCCACCATCGTGTTGATGGTATTTTTTAATTCAAGAATTTCTCCTTTTACGTCCACCGTAATTTTCCTGGAAAGATCACCTTTTGCCACCGCTGTTGTTACCTCGGCAATATTTCGCACCTGGGCTGTAAGATTTGATCCCATCTGGTTTACTGAGTCTGTCAGGTCTTTCCAGGTACCACCCACACCTTGCACCTTTGCCTGGCCACCCAGTTTACCTTCTGTACCCACTTCCAGTGCCACCCGGGTTACCTCCGATGCAAAAGAGTTCAGCTGGTCCACCATCGTATTGATGGTATTCTTTAATTCAAGAATTTCTCCTGCAACATTTACCGTAATTTTTTTAGACAAGTCACCATTGGCCACAGCGGTTGTTACTTCGGCGATATTTCGTACCTGGGCGGTCAGGTTAGAGGCCATCTGGTTTACTGACTCTGTTAGATCTTTCCAGGTACCACCTACATCCTGCACCTTTGCCTGTCCACCCAGTTTACCTTCGGTACCTACTTCCAGTGCCACACGGGTTACCTCAGACGCAAATGAGTTTAACTGGTCCACCATCGTGTTGATTGTATTCTTTAACTCAAGGATCTCACCTTTAACGTCCACCGTGATCTTTCTTGACAGGTCGCCTTTTGCCACGGCAGTTGTTACTTCGGCGATATTTCTTACCTGTGCGGTAAGGTTCGATCCCATCTGGTTCACAGAATCTGTCAGGTCTTTCCATACACCACCAATTCCTTTTACTGTTGCCTGTCCACCGAGTTTTCCTTCACTACCTACTTCTCTTGCCACACGGGTTACTTCGACTGAAAATGAATTCAACTGATCCACCATCGTGTTGATGGTATTCTTTAATTCGAGGATTTCACCTTTTACATCCACTGTAATCTTTCTTGAAAGGTCACCTCTTGCCACGGCGGTTGTTACTTCGGCAATATTTCGTACCTGGCCTGTTAAGTTTGAAGCCATCTGGTTCACAGAATCAGTTAAGTCTTTCCATGTACCGCCAACTCCTTTTACCTCGGCCTGTCCACCCAATTTACCATCAGTACCTACTTCACGGGCCACACGGGTTACTTCCGACGAAAATGAATTCAGCTGATCCACCATCGTGTTGATCGTATTTTTCAATTCAAGGATCTCACCCTGGACATCCACCGTAATTTTTTTGCGCAAGTCACCTTTAGCCACCGCAGTTGTTACCTCCGCAATATTTCTAACCTGTGCAGTCAGGTTACCCGCCATTTGATTCACAGAGTCAGTTAAGTCCTTCCATACACCGGCGACCCCTTTTACTTTTGCCTGTCCGCCCAATTTTCCTTCCGATCCCACTTCACGGGCAACCCTTGTTACTTCCATGGAGAATAAATTCAATTGCTTCACCATGTCATTTACTTCAGCAGCAATTTTTGCAAATTCTCCCTGTAGAAGGTGATCCCCAATCCTCGATGGCATTTCCTGAGAAAGATTTCCTTTAGCAACGGAACTGATCACATGGGCTATCTCAATGGTCGGGTGTACGAGGTCAGAAATCAGTGTATTGATAGAATCCACACCCGATGCCCAGGATCCCCTGGCAAAACGGGGTAGTACAACACGATGATTCAGGTGACCCTCCTTGCCAATCGTATTTTTTGCCTGGATCAGTTCCTCCATCAGCATTTCATTTAATGAAATAATATGGTTAAGCGTATCACAAATCTTTCCGCTTAATCCAATCTTATCATCCGGCAGACGCACGGAAAAGTTTCCCTCTTTGACCTGCAACAATACCTGGAGAAGTTGGCGCTTATCAAGTTCGGGAGAATAAAACATATCCGGAGCCGGCAGGCTCTGCTTCTTTCCATTTTGCAATGCAAGTTTGCCATTTAGGGCTTCACTGCCAGTTTTATCAGCGCCTGTTTTTGCTTTAGGAGGGGCGGTGTTTGCGCGAAGATTATTGGTTGGTGAAGGCAAGTATGCACGGGCAGTTTGTTTAAGTTTTTTTTTCATACCGGGCTGTTTGATTTGGTAAAAATCAAGGAAGAATATGCGGAGATAATAAATCCCTTCTTGCTACTTTTATGGGGCAATTAGAAAAACTCCTTACCTTACATTTGAACCAGAAAAAATCTGCGAAAAAACTGTGCCACAAAAAGTTACAATCAAGGGAAGGTCCTCTACCAAATTTATTCTACTCGGGGAGGATGATCCCGACGACCAGGAGATGCTGACCGAAGTATTTTCTTCATTAGATGACTCATATGTCCTTTTTTTTGTGAACAATGGCCATGAGGTATTATCTGCCCTGGAAAAATTGCATGATGATAAGATGCCGTGCCTGATCGTACTGGATTATAATATGCCTGGGCTTACGGGTGCTGATATTCTTCAAAATGTAGGTAAAAATGATAGATATAAAGATATTCCCAAGATCGTTTGGAGTACGTCGGGGTCGGAGAAATTCAAAAAAATATGTTTGGATTTGGGAGCCCTGGACTATGTGATCAAGCCATCCAGTAATGAAGACCTGGTGAAAATAGCGCGGTATATGCTCTCATTCTGTAACATTTAATCCCAATCATAATTAAGCGGTGATCAAAAGGTTTTGAGGATTTTCTGGGCTGATTTAATTCTTATTTTGCGGATCTTTAAACCCTGATTTGGGGAAATGTTTCTACAATTTCGTCCCCGCAAATGGAAGCTGCTGGCCTCTTAGAGATGATTTGTTTTGAAAAACATATCCCTTTTTTTTATCCTCTCCTAACATCAGTAGTAAACCAAATTCAAGTTTGTAGGCTTCGTATAGAAAGGTAGCATGCCGGTCATTGAAAATTACCTGGATTAATATAACGTTGCTGAAAAATACCTGGATCCCTCATTAAAAAGCCCAAATAAACAATTAACCTTCACAAAAACATTTGAAAACGGATTTTAGGAACTTTTTTTGCTAGATTAAAAATCAAATGGAAAAAAAGCCATCCATTACCACTTCCATCATTAAACCGGAACAGCACTATATGTCTTTATTAAATGGCGAAAAAATAAGGATCGCCATCATCGATGACGATGAAGATGATTTTTTCCTTCTCAGTGAGTTCATCAATAGCATCGAAGGCAAGGAATTTATTATAGACTGGTTCAAGGATTATGATACTGCCTTGCAGGTAATCCGGGACAAGGCTTACCATCTATATTTTGTGGATTATTTTCTCGGCGCTAAAACGGGACTTGATCTGTTGAAGGATGCTTCCACAATGAATCTTAATCAACCCATTATTTTGCTGACCGGTTTTGGAAGCAGGAGTATTGATATACAGGCCATGGAGTTTGGCGCAACGGACTACCTGGTCAAGTCAGAACTTGGCACCGAGAAAGTGGAACGCTGTATCCGTTATGCATTGGAAAGGGCGGTTTTCCTGGGTGAATTAAAAGCCAGCGAAGTGAAGTATCGGGCCGTATTCGAGGGATCGAAGGATGCGGTCTTTATTGCGGACCCCCATCTTGTTTTCGCAGAAGTAAATCCTGCCGGCTCCCTGTTACTGGAATCTAAAAACGGGGTGCTGCTTGGACGTTCGCTATATGAGTTCATTAGTGATAATGTTCAGAAGGCAAGGATACGTGACCTTGTCAAGACATCCGGAAATATTGACGACCTGGAAATAAGGATATCCGGCAACGGTAATGAGGTAAAGAATTGCCTTTTATCGCTATATGTGCACCAAAATGCTGAACAGCAGCCTGTCGTTCATGGTATCATACATGATATAACCAATATAAAAAAAGCCGAACTCAGTAACCTGCAGGCGGAAAAACTGGCAGCCAATGAAAGACTGATCCGGATGCTGGCACATGAGATCAGGAATCCCCTGAATAATATCACGTTATCGGTAGAGCAATTACTGTCTGAACCTCATGACGAAACAGAGAAGAATTTTTTAAGTATCATCCAGCGAAATTCCGGAAGGATAAATAATATCATCAAAGAGTTACTAAACCTTGCCAGTCCGGCCGAGTTGGTTTTTGAAAATCACCCGCTCCAGGAAATAATGGACCAAAGCCTGGAGCATGCACTAGATAGGATCAACCTTAACAACATTCAACTGGAAAAAAGATATCATTCCCGGCCCTTGGTCGTACCTGTTGATAAAAACCAATTGGTTATTGCCTTTACTAATATATTGATTAATGCTATTGAAGCTATGGAGATCAATAAAGGAGTACTGGCGGTTTCATTAGAGGAGGACTCGGGTGTATTCCGGGTCTTGATCAGGGATAATGGCCGGGGCATTCCTAATGAGTACCTGTCAAAATTATTTGATCCTTTTTTCACCCTGAAAAAAGGTGGTGTAGGTCTTGGACTGACCGCGTCTTATTCCATCATCCAATCACATAAAGCAAACATGCAGGTACAAAGCCGCCCGGATGAGGGGACTACTTTTATTATTAGTTTCAATGCAGCCTAATGGTTCCGCCCGCCTTACCTGGTATCCCTATCTTTTACGGGTAAAACATAGTTCAAAAAAAAATCCAAAAAATATTAGTTTTTATTTACTAAATACTTTAGTTTTGAAATCGGGTCGGAATATTCCGACTTACAATACGCAAAAACATAATAGTAACCCATGGCAAAGACAGAAAAACCAACAGACACTTCGCATCTTACTGGCGAAAAACTGAAAGCGCTCAAACTTACAATGGATAAGATTGAGAAAGACTATGGCAAAGGAAGTGTGATGATGATGAATGAAAAAGTAGAATTACTCCAGGAAGTGGTTTCCACCGGATCTATCGGGCTTGATGTAGCGCTTGGTATCGGCGGTCTTCCCAGAGGACGAGTCGTAGAAATATATGGACCTGAATCTTCTGGTAAAACAACTCTTGCCATTCATGTGATAGCCGAAGCGCAAAAGAAAGGTGGTATGTGTGCGTTCATTGATGCGGAACACGCTTTTGATAGTGGGTATGCAAAGAAATTGGGAGTGGATGTAGACAATCTGTTGATCTCTCAACCAGACTATGGCGAACAGGCTTTAGAAATAGCCGATCGCCTGATACTTTCCGGTGCATTAGATGTAGTGGTGATCGATTCCGTGGCGGCACTGGTTCCTAAAAGTGAACTGGAAGGAGAGATGGGCGACAGCAAAATGGGTTTGCATGCCAGGTTGATGAGCCAGGCATTGCGGAAACTGACTGGTACGATCTCAAAAACAAATACCATTTGCATTTTCATTAACCAGATGCGGGAAAAGATAGGGGTGATGTTTGGTAATCCTGAAACTACCACCGGTGGTAATGCATTAAAGTTTTATGCCTCGGTTCGTCTTGATATCCGGCGACAGACACAGGTCAAAGACGGGGATGAAGCTATCGGGAACCATGTAAAAGTGAAAGTGGTGAAGAACAAGGTAGCGCCGCCGTTCCGGGCAGCAGAATTTGATATCATTTTTGGAGAAGGGATCTCTAAAACCGGAGAGATCATTGATATGGGTACGGAATTGGGAATTATTCAGAAAAGTGGATCTTGGTATAGTTATAATAATGATAAACTGGGCCAGGGCCGTGATTCCGTCAAACAATTGATGGTGGACAATCCTGAGATGGCCAACGAAATTGAGACGAAGATCCGGGAAAAAATAAAGGAAATGCAGATGGCTTAGTTTGCTTTACTGTTAGACCACCGTCCCGCCATACCTGAGGTATGGCGGGACGGTTTTTTTTTGCCCACTTTAAATATTTGACCAGTAGCATTATATATGGTTTCTTCACAATTATTTTGTTTTAGTTAACTAATTCAATGTTTAAACATTGTATATTTGCCCTAGGTATTCGCAACCATCCCGGTAACGAACCCGTTTTGTGTAAGTATGAACCAACCTGCTCAACATATGACGTTCAGAAAATGGCTGCACCTAGTGCATGCCGGCGGTCTGTTGATCTCCTTTTTCCTGCCCTGGGTGGTATGGAAAGAAAATATCATTAGTGGATACTTCTTACCGGCCGGAAAGTTTTTTGATATCTCAGCAGCACAGTTTGGCCTGGCCAATCCATTCCCGCAATTTAATTTTACCTTCTACCTGTTTTGGCTGATTCCTGTGTTATCTGTCTTAACAGCAATCCTGGTTTGGCAAAATAAGAAAACAAACTGGCCTGCTTTTATGGCGGGAACATTGGGACTTTCATTGGTTACTCTCTATTATCTTTTTACCAAGACATTGATTGATCTGGGCGTAGGAGCGAATGTTTTCAGTATGCTCAAGACAGCTGCCTACCTCGCTGCTTTCTTTTCGATCGGGTTGATTTTAACAGTTATCCCTGATACAGGATGGTTAAAAAAGGCAAGTTGGCTGTTAATTGGCCCTGTTTTTACTTTTATAGGGTTTATGCTGGTTGAAAATTATATCTGGAGCGAAACACATACCGACACCCATAAAATGAATGCAGATTTTTCCGTACAGGCTGTGCATCTTATCCGTGAATTTGAAGCCAACGATTCTGCCGCAAACAATAAATACCGGGAAAAGATCCTTGTCGTGGATGGAACCGTAACTCAGGTGGAGCAGCTAGGTGACTCTACCATCAATATCCAGTTTGCCGACACTACCGGTTCCTACATCATCTTTTCATTTGATAAGGAACAATATGACCAGGTTAAAAATATAAGATCCGGGGATCCCGTCTCTGCAAAAGGTTCCTGCAGTGGCAGTATTTTTAGCGAGATCCTTGGCATCACTGCTATAAGTTTTAAACGATCAACTTTAAATAAAACAATTCAAAAATGAAAAAAACAATTCTCTTGCTGGCATTAGTTATATCGGCAGGCAGTCTTCTTGCGCAAAAGAAAACAACAAGTTCAGCTACGGTTTCCTTTGATGCTACTACTCCTAAAGATGCTTTACCCAAGGCAGAAAATAAAACGGTAATTGGCTCTCTGCATACCCAAACCGGGGTCGTAGCATTTGAAGCGGCCGTAAAAAATTTTTCCTTTACTAATCCCCGGGTACAGGAACATTTTAATGGCGACAACTGGATGAAATCAAATACTTATCCTGTTTTTTCTTTTACCGGTAAAATTGATAACCTGTCCAAAGTGAAATTTAAAAAAGACGGTGTTTACAATGTAACAGTAACCGGCGATTTGAAGATCCGTGACATTGCCAGGCAACATACCATTCCGGGTACGGTGACCGTTAGCGGCGGCAAAATTAACGTGGCTGCAGAATTCAGTTTTAAATTATCCGACTACAGTATTACCGGTGTGCCGGTTGACGCAGGTAAGGTTGCCAAAGAACCAAAAGTAGCAGTGACGGCCTCTTTTTAATAAAATAGTATCTCATCAAAAAAGGCTGTTTCCAAAATAGAAACAGCCTTTTTTAATTCTTCCTTATCAGTTTCCAACTATTTGTTCCAGGTGCACCAGTTTACCCGCCGCATCAAACCCTTCCACTACCACTTTGAATTTTTTGCTGAAATCATTATTGAAAAAATTCAATTTCAATGATTTGGTATCGGTATCCGTGTAGAGGTCCGGATTCCAATATAGCGTGGTACGTTTATCCGACAGTGGTTGTCTCACGTCCTTACTATTATAATCGGGATTATAAAACTCTTTAGATATTGAATACCCGTTATACTCCACGTAAGGTAGTTTATCAGGTTTTGTTTCATTGTCAAGTTTCTCCTTGGTATAAACGGCAATGGCCCCACCGGGGTACCCGCTGCCGACCCCTACAAAACCGGCTTCATAAAACTTAACAAGGGCAATATCTCCTACCCTCAGTATCCTTAACTGGAAAATATTGCTCGGCATCTCATTCAGAAAAATTCCTACCAGCCATTTTTGTCCCGACATCAGGCTAAAATTTTTCCTGTTTACAAACTGGTTGTTTTGTATTTCTACCTGTTGTACCCTGTTCTTGATATACTCCACCGCATTCATCGATTTATCATTGGCAGGCTCATTAATGTTATCAAGATTTACTTTTCCGGGAGTCCTGAACACACCGCTGGTATACTTTTCATTAATGACGTCGCTGGGCTTTTGATTTGTTTTTGACTCAACCGTTACACTTTCCAATACTTTGATCCCATCCAACCGGGACTTTACATAACCATAGCGGGTAGTCACTTCCTCTTTACCCTGCACTGTATTGATATCCCGGGATATTATGTTTTCTGTCAAATTACCTGGTATGGTCGTCATTACCATTTGCAGTGGATCATTATCCAGGATGACCAGGGCCGGTTTGATCTTCGTTTTACTATCAGCATAAGCATAAAACAGCTTTGCCTTACCGGCAAATACCAGCGAATCCATTCTAAATTGACCCGTAGCATCCACCGGCACTTCATAATTCTGGGAAGTAGAATCTTCCGCTTCCAGGTAAATGTTTAGCTGGCCATTGGAAACGGGTGTTTTACTGTTGACATCCACTACTTTCCCCGAAACGGAAATCAACGACTGATCAGCATATTTTTTTTCTGGAAAGTCTTTTGCCAGGATCTTTGTCCAGTTAAACCGGGTCCATCCATGGGTGAGCAACAGGTTATCCATCGCCAGTTTCGTGGAATCACTGCGATGAGAAAAATACCAGGCCGGGTTGTAAATATGACCTTTCAGATCGCTGGTCAATAAAAAACGGGAATAGATATTGTCGTTGTCATTCAATCCGCTCCCGGAAGCATCGGTAATGGAAACAGAGCAGCTTCGCTGTATCAGTTCCGTAAAATTTATTTCTATATTATTTTCTGCTCTTTTTTCTGTTGCCATTTTCGTAGCGGTAACAGTGGCATTACTCACATACTCCTGGTTATCTACAAAAGAAAGACGTTCCGCCAGTGGCATACCGTCTTTATTAAATAGGGTAAAGTGCAGGATACCGGATGGAAGACTATCTGTTACAAGATGCCCGATTACTGAAGGATATTCTTCAAAAGCAATTTCATTTTCATATACTACCTGGTTATTTATTTGAACGACCAGCAACACTTTGTCGAACTGTGATTTATCCTTATCGCTACGGGATAATTGGAATTTTTTGCCGCCCTTTTCATCCTGTACTTTCAGGTTAACCCCTGAAGTATTGACATCAGGAAGTGGATATGATCTTTTTCCCGCTGCTGTTTCAACTTCGCCGATATACTTTTTTCCAGCCTGCGGTTTAAATTGAACTTTACCAATCCCATCATGATAGCTTTTAAAGGAAGCAATCGTTGTTCCATCATCCGCCCGTATCACACCATTTATAGCCAGCGGTATGCCCCATTGATCAACGGCTTTAAAGCCTACTACGGTTAAAATACCGTCGACCAAATGACCACTCTCCGGGAAAAATTTCAATGACAGACTGGGAGGTACCGTTTCATTTGATTCAGTTCGGGAAGGTTTAAATACAAATATGTTTTTTTTATAAATAAAGGCTTCGTCGTAATTATGCATGCCTGGTGTAATAGCCCTTATATAATAATTACCCTGCGGGAGTGAATCGGGAACCTCTATACTTCCTTTCGCCACGGCCCCTAATACCTGGTACTTTTTAGTACTAACCACCCCTCCCTTGCTATCGGTAAACTGGAGGTACAAATTATTACTGCCTCCACCCGGTTTGCCATTGGCGTATAAATATGCTTTGAACCAAATCGTTTCGCCGGCTACATAATATTCTTTATCGTAATGTATATAGATTTTCTCGGGAGCATGTTGGGTGGCCAGCACATTCAGCGCGTCACTAAATTGCTGGGCACCCGCATTTAAGCTGAACAATAGAATCGGAAAAAGAAGACTGAGCTTAGCCGTGCGTTTCATACTGTGCGTTTGTTTGCGTCAAATTACTTAATTGGATGTGAATACCAGGTGACGCCTATATAGATGGTATATCTTTTAATTTTTGGCTGATGAATCTAGCTAAAGATTGATTTTATGACCATTGCGCTGCATCGGTAGCCCGGTATTTGCTAAATTGCACCTGCCCGTTGTAGCTTTTACATCCGCTTCATAAACAATTGAATGCGGAGGCGGAGGTTCTCATATGCCATTCAATCTATATAGTCCTTTTCCCCCAGCCGGTGACCAACCGGATGCTATCCGTCAACTGACTGAAGGGCTACAAAATGGAGAAAGTTACCAGACATTGTTGGGAGTAACCGGTAGTGGTAAAACTTTTACTATCGCCAATGTGATCCAAAATGTACAAAGACCCACCCTGGTTCTGACACATAATAAAACACTGGTGGCCCAGTTATACGGAGAGTTCCGGCAGTTCTTTCCTGATAACGCGGTAGAGTATTTTGTTTCTTATTACGATTACTATCAACCGGAAGCTTACATGCCGGTAAGTGATGTGTATATTGAAAAGGATCTGAGTATCAATGATGAGCTGGACAAGCTACGACTCAGGGCAACATCCAGTTTACTGAGCGGACGGAGAGATATAATTGTAGTGGCGAGTGTCAGTTGTATCTATGGTATGGGTAATCCTACGGATTATGAGAACGGCATCATAAGGATCAAGAAGGGACAAACTATTTCAAGACAAGCTTTTCTTCATTCTTTGGTTAATTCTACTTACAACAGAACTACTGTAGAATTCAGTCGCGGTACATTCCGGGTAAAAGGAGATACCGTTGATATTAATCTGCCCTATGTTGATTATGGCTACCGTGTTACTTTTTTTGGCGATGAGATAGAAGAAATTGAAAGTATTGATGTAGCGACCAGCAAACGTATTGGCCTGATGGCCGACGCTGCCATTTTTCCTGCTAATTTGTATGTAGCCCCTAAAGACATTCTCCAGCAAGTATTGTACGAGATGCAGGATGAAATGATGGCCCAGGTGGAATATTTTAAAAAAGAAGGGAAATATATTGAAGCGCAGCGATTAAGTGAAAGAGTTAATTATGATATTGAGATGATCCGGGAACTGGGCTATTGCAGTGGTATTGAAAATTATTCCCGTTTTTTTGACAGACGAAAACCCGGTACCCGGCCTTTCTGTCTGCTGGATTATTTTCCTAAAGATTATATCACCATTATCGATGAAAGCCACCAGACCATTCCGCAGGTAAGTGGTATGTATGGCGGTGACCGAAGCAGGAAATTAGTATTGGTTGATTATGGTTTTCGACTGCCTTCTGCCTTAGACAACCGTCCGCTGAATTTTCATGAATTTGAATCGCTGACCAACCAAACCATTTTTGTATCGGCAACCCCGGACAATTATGAACTGGAGAAATCCGAAGGAATCGTAGTAGAACAGGTGGTGCGACCAACCGGTTTACTGGAACCACCTATTGAAATTCGCCCTTCGGTAAACCAAATAGATGATCTGCTGGATGAAATTGATAAGAGAATAAAAATGGGTGACCGGGTGCTGGTGACTACGCTAACCAAACGGATGGCGGAAGAAATGGATAAATATCTTCACCGCATCAATGTCAAATCAAAATATATCCATAGTGAAGTAGACACCCTGGAAAGAATAGAAATACTTCGTGAATTACGACTGGGAAAAATTGATGTGCTGGTGGGCGTGAATTTGTTGCGGGAAGGATTGGACCTTCCGGAAGTTTCACTGGTGGCCATCCTTGATGCTGACAAAGAGGGATTTTTGCGTAATGAAAAATCTTTGACACAAACTGCTGGCCGCGCTGCAAGAAATGTAAATGGACTGGTTATATTTTACGCAGATAAAATGACAGACAGTATGGAGAAAACGATCAATGAAACCACGCGGCGTAGAGAAAAACAAATTGCTTTTAATATTGAACACGGTATTACACCGACGACCATCATCAAATCAACAAAAGAAGTATTTGCACAAACCTCTGTATTGGACATTAAAGGATATGACCCTGCCAATCCATATGCCATAGCACCAGATGAAGATATGATAACCCCCGCTGCAGAAGAGCAGGCTGAATACAAGACCATTCCGCAATTAGAAAAAGCACTCAATAAGATCAAAAAAGAAATGGAAAAAGCTGCGAGGGACTTAGATTTTATGGAGGCGGCCAGGTTGAGGGATGAGATGTATTTGTTTCAGAAACAGCTGGAAGGGTTAAAAAAATAATTTTCCTGGATTGCAGCGAATCAACTGCGAGAGAACAGTTTGCCTGTATTTTTCAACTGCCTGTCAGCGTTTTCTTATCTTAGGGGCATGGAAAAAAAAGTTTTTTTACTCGATGCATATGCCTTAGTCTTCAGGGCTTATTATGCCCTCATCCGCAATCCCCGCTTAACCTCCAAAGGAAAAAATACCAATGCCCAATTTGGTTTTACCAATACATTGGTGGAGCTGATCACCAAACAAAAGCCGTCGCATATGGCCGTATGTTTTGATACATCGGCGGCAACAGAACGACATACCGATTTTGCAGATTATAAAGCTAACCGGCAGGAAACACCGGAAGATATCAGTGCTGCAGTTCCCGATATTAAAAAGATCATTGAAGGATTTAATATCCCTGTCATTGCAATAGACGGGTATGAAGCAGATGATGTGATTGGTACCCTGAGCAAGCTGGGCGAGAAAGCCGGGTATGAAGTGTATATGGTAACACCGGATAAAGATTATGGACAGCTTGTTTCCAAAAAAATAAAAATCTACAAACCCGCCTACCAGGGTGGTGATGTCGAAATTATGGGTCCCGAAGAAGTGTGTGCTAAATGGAATATCAAAGATGTAAGCCAGGTAATAGATATACTGGGTATGATGGGTGATGCCGTGGATAATATTCCGGGTATAGCAGGAGTAGGAGAAAAAACAGCAGCAAAATTTATTGCTGAATATGGTTCCCTGGAGAATACCTTAGCCAATGCAGATAAGATAAAAGGAGCCATGGGTGAAAAAGTAAAGAAAGGAAAAGAGATGGCCATTCTTTCAAAAAAATTAGCTACGATTATCACCAATGTTCCGGTTGAATTTCATGAAGAAGATTTCAGACTCAAAGATTGGAATAAGGAAAAACTAAAAGAAATATTTACAGAACTAGAATTCAAAACACTGGGAAAAAGATTACTGGGAGAAGATTTTTTGTTAGCTTCTTCATCCAAAGGTGTTGTTGAAAAAGAGATCCCGCAAGGTGTGCAGACCGATCTTTTTGGAAATATTGTGGAGAGTGCAGAGCCGGCAGGAAATCAACTGCCTATTCCGGTAGATGGAGAAACTTATGAAGTGTTAACTGTTGATAAGAATATCAATAACACACTGCATTAATACGAGGCAGTAGAAGGTGATGCCGCCATTAAAAAGCTGGTAGCAGCATTAAAGAAACACGATGAAATTTGTTTTGATACGGAAACAACCGGAATTGATGCCAATGACACAGAACTGGTAGGACTGAGTTTCTCAGTCAAACCGGGTGAAGCATTTTATATTCCCTGTCCTGCTGCCCAAAATAAAACAAAAGAGATCCTTGCTCATTTTAGTGCATTGTTCAACGACAAAATGAAAATATGGATCGGTCAGAATACCAAGTATGACCTGCTGGTGCTGAAATGGTATGGTATTGAATTGGCTGGCAAATTATTTGATACGATGCTGGCCCATTACGTCATTGAGCCGGATGGAAAAAGAAGCATGGATGTGCTAAGTGAAAAATTCCTGGGTTATGAGCCGGTGCATATTGAAGAGCTGATCGGGAAAAAAGGAAAGACACAGGGAAGTATGCGCGATGTGGAAATTGAAAAGATCAAAGAATATGCAGGAGAAGATGCCGATATCACCCTGCAGCTAAAAAATGTTTTTGTTCCGTTGTTAAAAACCAAAGAAGTAGAAAAAGTTTTTAATGAAGTAGAAAACCCGCTGGTGAAAGTGTTGGTGGATATGGAGTTTGAAGGTATTAGGGTAGATACCGACTTCCTCAATGAGTATTCCAAACAATTAGAGACGGATGCAAAGAAAGTCAGAAGAAAGTGTATACAAACAAGCCGGCGTTCGTTTCAACCTGGCTTCACCCAAACAATTGGGAGAAGTATTGTTTGATAAACTAAAACTGGATCCTTCTGCCAAGAAAACAAAGACCGGTCAGTACCAGACCGGGGAAGATGTGTTATCAAAACTAGCCGTAAAAGGTCACCAGATCGTTGAAGATATTCTTTCATTCCGGGAACTGACCAAATTAAAATCAACTTATGTAGATGCATTGCCATTATTGATCAACCGGAAAACAGGCCGAGTGCATACCACCTATGGCCAGGCAGTTGCCGTTACGGGTCGGTTGGCGAGCAACAATCCTAACCTCCAGAATATTCCGGTAAGAACCGACAGGGGGAAAGAAATCAGGAAAGCATTTATACCAAGAGATAACAAACATATTTTACTATCTGCCGATTATTCACAGATAGAATTAAGAATTGTGGCAGCCATCAGCGGCGATAAGAATATGTGTAAAGCATTTAAAGACGGAACGGATATTCATACCGCCACTGCAGCAAGAGTTTACAATATCGATGAGAAAGATGTAACCAAAGAAATGCGGTATAAAGCCAAGAGTGTAAACTTTGGTATCATCTACGGGCAGGGGGCTTTTGGTCTGGCTGATAATCTGGGTATTTCCAGAACAGAGGCCAAAACGATCATTGATAATTACAAGAAAGAATTTCCGGGTATTCAAAAATATATGGACGATACGATCAATTTTGCCCGGGAACATGGTTATGTACAAACACTGATGGGCAGAAAAAGATGGTTAAGGGATATCAACTCTGCCAACTTTACGGTTCGCGGTTTTGCGGAACGAAATGCCATCAACTCCCCCATCCAGGGAACAGCCGCCGATATGATCAAACTGGCCATGCAAAAAGTGCAGGCTGCTATGCAAAAAGCAAAAATGCAAAGCAAAATGATCTTGCAGGTGCATGATGAACTTGGTGTTTGATGCGGTAAAATCAGAAGTGAAGGAATTAAAGCCACTGATACTGGAAAACATGCAACAGGCTATGCCACTGCCATCTAAAGTGCCGGTGATCGCCGAATGCGGAGAAGGGATGAATTGGCTGGAGGCTCATTAAAATAGGCCATTTCCATCCGGTCATTTTCCGGCTTTACCCTTTTATTTTTATCATACATAGCCAGTTTCTATAATATTTCCTACCTTAAATCAAAACTTGCAAAATGAAAAAGTTAACCTTACTGCTTGGTACGGCAGCTTTCCTGCTGTTTGCCTGTAACAATGAGAAAAAAACGGAAGAGGACAAGAAAGAAACAAGTTCCGACACTACCAAAATGGGAGATAGCAAGATGGACGGGGATATGGCTATGCCCGACTCTGCCACTATGATGAAGAACTGGCAAGAATATATGACTCCCGGCGATGTTCACAAAATGATGGCTAAATGGGATGGTACCTGGAACGGAGAAGTAACGATGTGGATGCACCCTGGGGCGCCGGAACAGAAAAGTACGTCAACGGCTGTAAACAAAATGATAATGAATGGCCTTTACCAGCAAGCAACCCACACCGGGGATATGATGGGTATGCCTTTTACTGGCATGAGCACAGTTGCCTATGATATCCATAAAAAAGAATTTGTCAGTACCTGGATTGATAATATGGGCAGTGGTATTATGGTGATGAATGGCCCCTGGGATGAAGCCACCAAAACAATTAACATGAAAGGAACTATGATGGACCCGGGAACAAAATCCAATACCGGTATCCGGGAAACTTTTCAAATCATTGATGATGATACACAGGAAATGAAAATGTATATAATGATGCCCGATGGAAAAGAATTTAATACCATGAGCATCAAATACACCCGGAAAAAATAATAAATGCCATTTAATAAAAAGCCCGGAGCATTACTTCGGGTTTTTTTTCGCTAGCGGTGGATTCCCTGCATCTTCCCGTTTTACATCGGTCAGTACCAAACGGTTCCCTTCTTTTGCTAGGCTAACAGTATAGAGTTCTGATTCAAACCCAAATAGGGAGTGTTAATTCCATTTTCTACATACCATATCCGGGCTGTTTGGTCGTAAGAAAAGGAGGAACGGAAAGCAATATAGAGCTCCTAAAAAACCAGCCTAGGTCGCTCTTTATCCCGCCTGCTCATACGCTTGTTTTATCCAGTTTATGAGTTCCTTATTGATCGCTTTCTCCTCCTGTATCTTTATACGATGGGTGCACATAGCATTCCACTTGGATCCATCTTCCACCACTCCTGAAGCAGCAACTCCTTTTATGTTCAAACCCACGTCCAGCCTGTCTTTTGTGGATGGCTGAAGAATTGCAAATTGCTTTTTTCTTCGCAGACTTACATAAGCTTTCTTAGGAGCCAGCTCTACATCCTTACCAAACGTATATATTTCCGCCATTATTTTATCATACCAGGGTTTCAAATTTTCTTTCCCTTTGTATTGGTCCGTGACCAGGTCATCACTGTTCTCCGCAGCTCCGGCATGGCTTTGTTTAGCATAGTGAACAATGGTGTTCGCATTACCATGAGTAAAGCCATGTTTCTCTTTTAAAAAATTGACCAGTTCGCCATGTTTGGCAAATCCACTTTTGTTGACAATAGTTATCCATTCCTGCATTTTTTTACCCGTATTTTTTTCAATATTGGCAATTTGGGTCTGTGTGGCCTTGTCAATGTTTTCAATACTCATACATTTTCATTTAAAAGATGATCAATTACATTTATTCAATGCTATGCCATAGGGATGCACTTTTGCCAGCATAATTTTATTCTGTACTGCCGGGTCATCCATCATAAACTGCCTTGCTTCTTTGTCGTCTTTAGCATAAAAAATAACAAGCCCCATCATCTCAGGATTGTTTGATTCATACTGGGTGCGGCCTGCCAGCACCACCACCCCCGCATTTCTATATTTTGTCAACCGCTGAAAATGCTCGCCAACCACCGCCTGGTCAGCTTTAGTCCAGTTTTTGTCATCCCTGTACTTTTCCGTTAGTGTAAGGACTCCCAGGTATTCCTTTTTTGTGGAATCCATATCCAATGCCCGAGCTGAATTGCTTAGGATACTAAGGATTATGATGACAAGGTATTTCATCTTGATCAAATTTATCGTTTCATGTTTTTTCGTACGTAACAATCCATTCATCTACTGTTACTTTAGAGGCCAGCTCCCCAATTAACTTAAATGGAATCTTCTCCGGTTTTTTAAAGCGAATACAACTTTTTCCCATATCTAATTTATCCACCCCTGCTTTGGCATACTCGGTCGTAAACCAACTTAATAACGCCGGGTTAGCATTTACTCCCATGTGGTAAAGCGCTATGAAATGTTTCTGTGAAGCAAACCCTATAAAAGGCAGTGGTTGTTTTGAGTTGCAATGATACCCAGCCGGGTAAAAAGAATGGGGCACCTGACAACCTGCAATCCCATATTCCATTGCTTCTTTAAACCCTTTTGGTAAATTCTTCTTAATCACTTTTCGCAATTCGGAAACAGCTTTCTCCCGTTCTTCCGGTAATTCAGCCAAATATTGTTTTACGGTTGTCGCTTGTGATTGCATTTTATGAACATTGATGTTTAATCTTGAATCAAAACGAAATCTCGTTAATCAATTACTTCATCTATGATTGTGCAGGAAGAAATGCTGATGAACTATGGGTGAATTTAAGAATTCAGCATATCCTTTAAGTTTTCATTCTTGTTTCTCAAATCAATCCCCCCCTCATAAATCGATTTCATATCAGCTAAATGAAAAGTCCAGCCCGTTTTGCATCCTACATGATAATTTTGCATACTGTGTTCGTCAGTAGGTATATTTTCCTGTACCAATTCCATAATTGTTTCCCCCTCTTCCTGTTGTATACGCACAGAACAGTCACCTGCTTTCCCAAAACTAAACTTAAAAAAATCCTTCCCGTTAGCTTCCAGGACTGCACCTTCTTCTGTAACCGAATCGGGATAACCATACCATCTCCATTTATACGTATCTCCCTTTTTGGCAAACTCATTCTCTCCAATCAACGAGTGGTCCTGGTTGCTGTATTCGCACCATCTCAAAAACCAATGTTCGATACCTTTACGGGTAGCCCACCCTTCATATAGTTTCTCTACCGGTGCCTGTATATTAATACGAACGACAAACCGGCTCCAGTCAATGTTTGACATAACTTGATTTTTATAGGAATCAATAATTATTTCTTTTTTCTTACAATGGGTCTTTTATCACTTCTCCTTGCTATTTCTTTAAACCCGGCTTTAATAAACCCTGAAGACAATCCCGTCCAGGCAAATACATCCGGTATTTGTTCTTGGTTTGATTCCACCGGATACCCTTCTACCACGATCGCACCCATTGAAAAAGCAAAATCCACCGCCTTGTTCAAAAGCTGTACGGACAATCCTTTGTTCCGGAATTCTTTCGCTACAAAAAAACAACTGACACTCCATACCGGCTCTTCATCAATTGGTTTTAATATCCTTGATGTTTCTAAACGCCGGTACTCGTTTCGGGGAGCAATAGCACACCATCCAACAGCCCTGGCACCTGTATAGGCAATGATGCCCGGAGGTGATTTTTTTACCACTTCCTTCATAGCTTTTTTATTATCCTCTCCTTTTCTTTTCTCAAAATCAGAAGCTTTCAGCCGCCAGTGCATACACCAGCATCCGCCACAAGCTCCCCTTGAACCAAATAACTCTTCAAAGTCATTCCAGTTTGCGGTCGTTAATGGTTGAAAAGAAAAATTCATCTTACCCTTGTGGTACTGAATGCAAGCCGATCCTGTTTCCTTCCGTATCAAGGATTACGGCCATGAATCCATAGTCCGGGCTAATTTCAGTCTTTGGCATGATGATAGTTCCCCCCGCAGCTTCCACTTTATCCAGTATATTTTGTACATCAGGATTCCCGTTCAGGTAAATCAATGGTCCGTCTGTAGCTGATGGTTTATGAAAGCCGCCACTATCTACCAATGCTCCACCAATCCCTTTCATCATGTCATCGAGGGGGAACATCCTCATTTTAATATTGGGCAAATCCATTGGCGTAAGTGAAACACCAAAAATAGATTCATAAAATTTTGTTGCCCTTTCCAGGTCGGTGGTTCCAATCTCGAACCAGCTGATAGCGTTATCCATTTTTTGTTTTTTTATTGGTTGTTGAATGTTTTTTCTTCATGGTGCTATATGAATCCACCAGCATTTCCTTCAAGATCTTTTCATCTACATCCGTCAGCTTATTGATGTATAGACAGCAACCGCCCGTCTTATGTTTACCCAATTTTTTCAGCAGTGCAGTATATGGTCCAAAACCCGTCATGATATACAGTGTCAAATTTTGCTTTCGTGGAGAAAAGCCGGTGATATACCAATCCCCCCTGCGCCCGGTTGCAGGTGATTCATACACGTAACTGCCAAACCCAATAATACTGCTACCCCACATTTTTGGTTTTTCTTTGGTGACCTGCGTAAACAGTTTTATCAACGCTTCACTGTCCTGGCGTTTTTGCTCCTCTTTGATGGAGTTGATAAAGGCGCCTGTATCGGCGTCATTTTCTTTGGTTTTCAGTTCAACCTTTTTCTTTGGTTTTGTTGTTGCCATAAATTAATTGATATCTTTTCCTTCTTTCAATTTAGCAATATTTGCTTCGATCGTTTTCCTGGCCGCCTCATTCGGTGCCTGTGCCTTTGCCTTTTCTGCATGCCCCTCAGCATTTTTGAAATCTCCCTTGGCCGCATAAGCAAAGCTCAAGCCATTATTCACAGCAAACACATCCCCGTATTTTGATCGGGCACCTTGCATGATCTCCAGCGCTTTATCGGCCCGCTTTTGAGCGATCAACGCCCGGCCATAAGCGATATGCTGGTTCACAGTCGACAGGGTCATCGCCTCTGTCATAATAGAATCGGCCTGTGGCAAGCGATTCAACTTTTCATACCCTGTTGCAAGATTCCGAAGGCTAGGATAACTTTTTTGTCCCTGGAAACCTGTAATGGCCCGCTGCGCCCAGCCTAATGCTTCTTCAAGGTTTACATTTCTATTGAAACAGAAAGAGGAGGCCTGTATCATATTCGTGCTATTAAATCCTTTCTGGCTGGCCACCTGCTCCCTTAATCTTGACAAAACGATATTATCTACATCCACTTCTATTTTAAATGGAACGGAAACTTTTTCCCATTGCATCGCTACGACACAATACTTTTCCTTGTGTTCAATAAATTCGAATTTCAACCACTCGACTGATTTATCCAGCACGACTGGTTTGATAGTGGTTCTGAGTGCATCATATTTCTCATCATAATAAAAACTTCCCCAGGCCTCAGCTTGTGTGGAAAAAATCAGCACCGCGCTGTCAGGCCACATGGCCAAATGCAAACCATACGTTCCAGCTTTGATATTCTTTCCCTCAACTTTTACATCATGTTCGAAGGTGATCGTCGTGTTCTCATTAGCACCCGCACGCCAGGGCATGTTATTTTTATTAGTATTCAGATTTAGCGAGCTAAATCCCCATGGGATCAATTCACCCCAGACCTTCCCTTCACGTTTATTAACGTCGGGCCTCGAATATTTTATAGTAATACTGGTGATGCCCACTTCTTCGGAAACTAGAGCCCTTGGATTATTACCACTGGCGGGTACGTCCATCTGTGCCGCTACAAGCATAGCCGAAAAAACTAACAGGAATAAAAGGGGAATATGTTTCATATAGCAGTTTTTTGAGTCAGGTTGATTGAGGAAATCTTATCCAAACCCTAAAGTTTCTGGTATAGCGTAATGCTGTTTTGCCGCAGTAGAAGAAAGTACTGTTAGAGGAATTGCAATTGACAGTTTTCTCATACTTTGTATTTTATAAATCGATAAAGCAGACTTTACCTCCTTCCACCGTGCTTTAAGAATAAATTTCCTGGGTTTACAAAAATGATCCGTTTTAAAGTTCCGGTGATAAAACCGGGAATCCATGCCGTTCATCATTTCCTTCGCCTGTATTCGAGATCATATTCAGTTGCCCAGCTGGCTCCGTTATCCTTCGAGATTTCGCCGTGTTGCCTGAGTTTTACAGGGCTAAGATTGGAAAAGGTCATTTTACGAATTGCCATGGTGTCTTTGCTGAAAGGAAACGGTGAGGAACTGTAAATGATCTTATTGTCGTCGAATTTTCCCATAAGGTATTCATTGCTGCCACCCACGTTATCTACCCAGGTCTGTTGCCACTGCCTGGTTGCCGCATTATACGTATTGAAACTTTTACCTGCATAGCGCATTCCCTGGGTTATGGTAGCGCTTGTCCACTCTTCCAGGATGATACAACTATCCAGGATCAGTGAGATCTTGCTGTCGCCTGCTTTCTGACCGTTAGTACCAAATGCTTCCCATTCACCGATCCAGAAATCAAATTGCCGGTACTCAGGTTTGCTGCAGGGGCGCTGTGCCCCTAGCAGCGAAGTCAGGCCCACAGTTGCAGTCAATAGAAATAACTTTCTCATTTTCCCTTTTTTATAGGACAATGCATGTCAAACAATAGCTGACTCACTTATCCCGGATTATCGCCACACACCAATTATAGCACCCATTAAGATAAGGGAAACCACACTATAAAACCCATTGATGAGAATGTGACGCCAGGGTTTTTGTTCAAACAAACTGTGGATCGCAATGGCACAAAAAGTCCAGATTCCAGCTAAAAAACCGCCCGTGGCACCCCATACCAGGTCCGTTTTTTGGGCACAGTTACCGGTACATTCCACCGGTGTATCTGCCAGGAACATTCCAAGATTAGCAGCCATCAACAATGAAAAGATAAAGGTCCATCCGAAAATTTTTCCTTTGTTTCCCTTTTTGACAGCTTCTTCTGTCAAGTTGCTGTCTTTCATCCAGGCTTTTCCAAACAACCCGGGTGAATACCAGATACCACCCACCACAAACGAAGATATACCAGCAACAAGCACCGCCAGCCAGTTAACTGAATCAATATTCATGATAAAAAAGTTTAAATGATGAAATGAAGTTGTATATCTAAACTATTTTATAATTTTTACCCGGCAATTAAAAACCGAACAAAGGTGGAAATGGGAAGGATGAACATAGCAAATCACCCGACAGGGAAGAAACAGGAAGATCCTGTCAACGATATTGGGTTCCGCCTGATACTGATGCCGGTATTTGGAATAGCTATTCCACTGATAACAGGCATGATCAACGGCCAGAATTTCACGCAATGGGAAATTAAACTGAGCTTTCTCTATACTATTATGATTGCCTTTATCATCTGGCAGGGTAACCGCTACTTACATTTTTCACTTCGAACTTATTTTGACTGGATCAACAAGCCGCTTCAGAAAATTGCTGTCCTTTTATTAACTGTCGTTTTTTATACAGTGCCCGTAAGTGCGCTGCTGTTAGTTGGCTGGTATAAAATTTTTTCAACTAGTCCGGTCAATTGGACGGTAATTACCGAATCCACACTTATTACTCTTATAGCAGTTCTTTTCATCACCCATATTTATGAAACGGTTTTCCTGGTAAAGCAATCTGAAAGTGAAATGCTGCGGAATGAACAATTAGAACGAACGAAAGCCGAAGCGGAGCTGGAGGCCTTAAAAAACCAGATCGATCCCCATTTTATTTTTAATTCATTGAATACACTCAGTCACCTGATCGAGGAAAAACCGCAGCGGGCAAAGCAGTTCAATGATAATCTTGCCGATGTTTACCGCTATATCCTGCAAAATAAAGCAAGGAGCCTTGTGCTATTGCGGGAAGAAATGGATTTTCTGCAAAGCTATTTTCTTTTATTACAGATCCGTTTTGAAAAAGCGGTACAGCTTAAAATAATCATGGAGGAAGCTATGATGGATCAATACCTGATACCACCTATTTCCTTACAAATACTGGTAGAAAATGCTATTAAGCACAATGCATTCTCTGAGGCGGCGCCATTGATCGTTGCCATAGAATTGAACAAAGACGAGTTGGTCGTTCATAACCCGGTAAAGAAAAAATCATTGCGAAAAGAATCGTCAAAGATCGGGTTGCACAATCTCCAGGAAAGGTATAAACTTACTACCAACAAGGAAATCATTATACAGGAAGAGGCAAAAGATTTTACGGTAAGATTACCTGTACTTAAAATAGCCTAGCATGAAAGTTATCATTATAGAAGACGAAAAGCCGGCGGCGGAGAAATTATTGAAGGCCATCCAAAAATCCGCTATTACCATTGAGGTGGTAACGATACTTAACAGTATCAAAACATCAGTAGACTGGTTGCAACAAAACCCGATGCCGGACTTGCTTTTTATGGATATAGAATTAGGCGATGGGTTATCATTTAAAATTTTCGAAAAAATAAATATTACAAGCCCGGTGATTTTCTGCACAGCTTTCGACGAATATTGGCAGGAGGCTTTTGAACATAACAGCATTGACTATTTATTAAAACCAGTAAAACAGGATAAGCTTGAAACGGCTTTGCATAAATATGATAAACTGAAACAACATTTTGCCAGCCATTTTCAGCAATTGCAACGCTGGCAACAATCACCAGGATCCGATGGACAACCCGCCAATTCAGGTTTCAAGAAACGTTTCTTGGTCAAAAGGGGAACTGATTATATCAGCATCAAGACAGATGATATCGCCTATTTCTATGCCACCCATAAACTGGTCTGTTTGGTAGATAATAAGACCCAGAAATTTATCATCGACCAGTCATTGGCCGATATAGAAAAGCAATTAGACCCGGCACAATTTTACAGGGTGAACAGGAAATACCTGGTTCACCTTAGCGCCATTAAAAAAATAAAGACCTATCCGAAAAGTAAGTTGCAGGTAGAGGTAGAACCTATTATCAACGAAGAGATCATTATCAGCCAGGAAAATGCCGCTGCATTCAAGGAGTGGATGGGGCAATAATACCGATACGGTATCTGTAAGTAGTCCAATTTTCGCTTCACTCAATTGGCCTAAACAGCTACTCTATCGGCATTATACCAGTATGAGATTGGCCTAATTTTAAACTGCAATTGGTATTAAAAACCGTCCCACTATAGCGGGACGGAAGTCGTATCGCATTTAAAAAGTGATCTCGAATTAGTTACCACCACCTCCTGGTGCTCTTTGGGGACGCATGGCAGGTTGGATCTTCTCCTTCCAAATGTCAAATTGTTCTTTAGTAAGAACAGCCTTCAGCATTTCATCCTGGGCATCTGTATATTTTTTCATTTCCGCCTGCATGGCTTCCCGGTCTGGTCTTTCTGCAGCCGATCTGAGTTCTTGCATCCTGGCATCCTGAGCCTTGAATAAGACCGTCAACGCTGTATCCAAACTGGCCAATTTTACCGGCTCCACTTTAAAAGCACTGTCCAATTTAGTATGGATGGAGGCCGTTCTTTCTTCGGGGGTACGGCGCTGAAAACCACCACCCTGTGCAGAAGAAGTGATCGCAAAAGCAAAAGATGCCAACAATACCAAAGACATTTTTTTCATTATTCCAATTTTATTTTTTAATTAATTAAATAGCTGGATTATATGACGCCTGGAGCAGGAAAAACATTCGGTTAGCTCCCGACTATTTTCGGCCTGCCATTTGCCTGAACTCAAGTATCTTGCAGCTCCTTAATTATCAAAACACTTATGGAATACAGTAAACTTATTGCCGTGACCGGGTTGCCGGGCTTATTTGAACTAATTAATAGTAAAACTGATGGTGCTATTGTCCGTTCCCTGGACGACAATTCGACCCGATTTGTATCCAGTCGTATTCATAGCTTCTCTCACCTGGAAAGCATCGAAGTCTATACCGTCCGGGAGAATGTAAACCTGGTCGTAGTGCTAGCTGCCATGGGCAGCTCCGGTGTACCTTTACCCGATGAAAAGGACTCTGCCGCTGTAAAAAAATACTTTGAAAAAGTGTATCCCGATATGGACTTCGAAAGGGTATATGCCAGCGATATGAAGAAAATGGTAAAATGGTCAGAGATCCTTAAGAAACAGACAATTGAATTGAAGCTGACAGAAACCCCTGAAGAAGAACCAGCAGCGCCTGAGGAAGCTAAGCCCGAATTGATCGTATGGGGTGAGGCAAAGCAACCTAAAAAAGGAAAAAAGGTTGTTGAAGAACCTGAAGAAGAGATGACGGTGAAATCAGCCCCTGCAAAAAAACCGGCTGTAAAAAAAGCGGCTGCCCCAAAAGAAGCTGCAAAAACAAAGGAGACTGCTAAAGCAAAAGAAGCACCGGCAAAAAAGAAAGAAGCCACAAAAACAAAAGCACCGGCAAAAAAGAAATAGGACTTTTATTTTATTAAGGCTGTCCGCTTACTGGCGGATGGCTTTTTCATTTAACAAAAAAATTACGATGAGTTATAGCGCTGATATTAAAAAATTGCCCCGTCATTTTTTACCGGCAGACTTTTCCATAACCACCTGGGAAAGTCTTGAACCTTATTTGAAGAACCTGGAGGAAAGGGTGATTAGCTCAGTGAATGAGCTGCAACAATGGATGAAAGATTCCAGCGAACTGGAAGCAGTAATCAGCGAAGATGCTTGCTGGCGGCAGATAAAAATGACCTGTGATACGGAAAATAAAGAGCGGGAAGAATCTTTTACTTTTTTTATGATGGAAATTCAGCCAAAGATCCAGCCGTATGCTGACAAGCTCAATAAGAAATTGGTGGAGTCTCCTTTTATCAAAGAACTGGACCCCGACCAGTATTACGCTTACCTGAGAAATGTAAGAAAAAGCATTGAATTATTTCGTGAATCCAATATTCCCCTGCAGGCAGAACTGAGTGTGATGCAACAACAGTTCGGGGTCATTTCAGGAAAAATGACCGTGGAAGTAAAAGGAAAAGAATATACACTTCAGCAGGCTGCAAAATTTTTGGAGGACCCTGACCGCCATCTTCGTGAAGAGGTATATCATAAGATCAATAGAAGAAGGCTAGCGGATAAAAAAGAATTGAACGACCTCTTTACTTCCCTGCTCCAAAAACGTCACCAGGTTGCCATCAATACTGATTTTGAAAATTACCGGGATTATCGTTTTAAAGAGCTGGGAAGATTTGATTACAGCAAGGAGGATTGTTACCAATTTCACGATGCAGTAAAATTGTATGTGATGCCATTGGTCAACCAGATCTATGAGGCCAAAAAGAAAAAACTGGGTTTGGCCGAACTCCGGCCCTGGGATATAGAGGCAGAGCCTGAAGGTATCCAACCTCTGCGGCCTTTTGAAAATGGAAATGAGCTAACTGAAAAGACGATCGCCTGTTTTGATGAGATGTCCGCAGAACCCAATCCGCAGAACCGGGCGGGGGGGAAATCCTTCTTTGGTGATTGCCTTCGTAAGATGCAAGACCTGGGTCATCTTGACCTGGAAAGCAGGAAGGGTAAGGCCCCCGGCGGTTATAACTGTCCACTTGCCGAAAGTGGTGCTCCTTTCATTTTTATGAATGCAGCCGGGCAGTTGGATGATGTTACCACGATGGTGCATGAAGGTGGTCATGCTATTCATTCTTTTCTTGCGCATGAACTCGAACTGACTGGCTTTAAGGAGTACCCGACTGAAATAGCGGAAGTAGCCAGTATGGCGATGGAATTGTTTAGCATGAACCATTGGCATGTTTTCTTTGATAACAAAGAAGAATTAACAAGAGCCAAAGAGCAGCAATTAGAAAGAGTCATTACTATTTTCCCATGGATAGCAACCATTGATAAATTCCAGCATTGGTTATACGAAAATCCCCATCACACAGAAGAAGAAAGAAATGATCAGTGGATGAATATTCTTAGCCAATTTTCTTCACCGGTTATTGATTACACGGGACTGGAAGAATACCGTCGTTTCGGCTGGCAACGCCAGTTACATTTATTTGAAGTGCCTTTTTATTATATCGAATATGGAATAGCACAGTTGGGCGCAATTGGGATGTGGCAGCAGTACAGGCAAAATCCTGGTGCAGCTATTACAAATTATATTTCGGCGCTGAAGTTGGGAGGTACCAGGACATTACCTGAATTGTTCACAGCAGCTGGTTTAACCTTTGATCTTTCTCCTGCTTATATTCAACAATTGATGCAGTTTGTAAAGCAGGAAATGGATAGCCTCACTACTTCAAAATAACTCCCCTGTTTTATTAGCAATAACGCAGGGGTTACCTGGCTTATGCCCGAACGGTGGCAGCATAAAATTCGGAAATATGGTAAGGAGCACCTATTTTTGGAATCATGAAATATAAGTGTGGCAGACACACTTCAATATAGCTTCTAATCAGAGCCTTAACCAAAAAGTCCCGATGTTTCTACACCGGGGCTTTCTCTTAACTTGACCGTCCATTAGGGGGACAGGGGGTTTTTGCAATTCCTACAGACCCCTTCCACCACTACTTCTACCTGTTCAGCAGAATAGCCTTTGGGCAATCTTATATCTGGTGTCACTACATCATCGAGGCAATAGGTATTGTTGCAATTATTGCATACAAAATGAATGTGATGATCGTGGTGATGACCTTCTGAACATTCATCCTTGCAAAGCGCATAGCGGATTGAATTGTCTGCTGTCGGTATAATATGGATGATCCCTTTATCAACAAAAGTTTGCAGGGTGCGATAAACGGTCACCCGGTCAAATTTCTCGCCTGCTTTTTTTTCAATATCTCCATGCGCCAGGGCGCCGGTTTGCTCCAGGAAAAGTTGCATAATCTTTTTCCGGCTGCCGGTGATACTGAGGTTATTTTTTTTCAGCATCTCACTGACCTGGTTATCTAACTTTGTAGCTGTTTGATTTGACATACTTAATATTAACGCTAGTTCACTAACAAAACCAGGTGTCGAAAGTTTACTGTTTTTCCTTCAGTAAGCGCCGGGTGTCGCTAATCAGTTTATTTACTTCGCTTTGTTTCAGGCCGTCGTAGATCTTTCGCACATCCCCGTTCTTATCCACCAAAGCCCAGAATTGGGAATGAATAAACTGGTCGTCAATGCTTTTCAGGTTATTAGCGGGATCATCAATCGTATAACTGTCTCTGGCCATATTATACAAACTTTGCTTAGCTCCTGTCAAAAAAATCCACTGCCTTGTATCTACTCCCATTGAATCGGCATATTTTTTCATTTGTCCCACAGAATCACGGTCGGGGTCACTGGTGTGTGAGAGGATAAGAAAATTGGTGTCGTTCCTGAATTGTTCATACACCAGTTTCATATTATTATTCATCATGGGACAAATGCCCTCACAATGCGTAAAAAAATATTCTGCCACATATACTTTGCCGGCTACATCGTTCCCGGTCACCTCTTTACCATCCTGGTTGGTAAAGGAGAAGGATTTAACAAAGCTGACAGGTGGAATTTTTTTCTTCCCAAACCCGGGTATAATCAGGGTAAGTACGAAATAGAAAACAAGTGCCAGGGCTGCAAAAAACCCGATATAGAATAACCTCTTTTTTGACATAATAGTCCGGCAAAGGTAGGCCGCGAAACTTGTTTTATTGGCATGCCGGGCATACAGAAAAGCAAAGGGTATGTTTATTTTGCAACAATGTTGCTTTTTAATACCTTTACTTTTCTTATGAAATTCAAGATCAATTGGGATGCATTAGGGATCGGGGCCTCTATGGCCTGCGCCATCCATTGCGCGCTGCTTCCCCTTTTCCTGACCAGTTTGCCCCTTTTCGGCGTTAATATCATTCATAACACCGCTTTTGAAGCAGGTATGATCTTACTGGCTTTAAGCATTGGCCTTTATTCGCTTTACCATGGCTATATAAAGCACCATCATAGCCTGTTGCCACTCTCCCTTCTTTTGGCAGGATTTATTTTTTTGGTACTTAAGCAGTTTTTTATTCAATATGAGACCTGGTTATTGTTGCCCGCAGTTGCCTTGATCATCACGGCCCATATTTTGAATTTCCGGTATTGTCGCGTACATAATCATGCCCATGCTGATGACTGCGATCACTAAGAGCCCCGCAAGAGGTTAAATAATATGATCACCAGCAGTCCTGCTAACTTTTAAGGGTTAAAATTTTCTTTATCGTTTTTGAATTACCTTGAACAAAAGTTCAGCGATGAAAAAATGGTTTTTTGCTTTTGTTCTTTTTACCACTTCTGAATTAGTTGCTCAATCTACTCATGAGAAAGAGATCCGGAAAATCCTGGATACACAAATTGCCGCCTGGAATCGCGGGGATATTGACAATTTTATGAAAGGATATTGGGAAAATGATTCCCTTATGTTTATTGGAAAATCAGGAGTGACATATGGCTGGACTAATACGTTAAACAATTATAAAAAAGGCTACCCCGACACAGCCTCCATGGGCAAACTAACTTTTACCTTGTTACAGGTAAAAAAGTTGTCAAAAGAATATTATCATATCACGGGCAAATGGTTCCTGAAGCGTTCCATTGGGGATATGGGTGGTCACTATACCTTGCTGTTCAGAAAAATAGAGGGTCAATGGGTTATTGTATCGGATCATAGCAGTTAACAACTAAACTAAAACTAACATGGCACTAATTATTATCGGTCTGCTTGCTTTGATAGCAGGATTTACCTTACAAAAAAATGAGGAATTTGCCAGGTATGCAAAAATTGTCCGGCTTGTTGGACTGCTTTTATTTGTAGCCGGGATTTTGTCAAAAAGTATTGTACAGATTGGTGCGGGGCAGGTTGGAGTAAAAACATTGTTTGGCAAAGTGCAGAATGATGTATTGGGCAGTGGCCTGCATTTCATCAACCCGTTTGTAGAAGTGCGCAGGCTGGATATAAAAACACAAAACTATACCATGAGTGGTGTACACGACGAGGGGCGGCAAACAGGAGATGATGCCATACGTGTGCTGACCTCCGATGGATTGGAAGTAACCATCGATCTTACTGTTTTATACAAACTACTTCCCTCCGAAGCACCTCGTTTGCTTCGTGAAACGGGTGATGATTATACTGATAAGATTGTACGACCTTTAACAAGAACCAAAATCCGTGATAATTCTGTATACTACGAAGCCATTGCATTATACTCCACCAAGAGAGATGAATTTCAGCAACGAATTTTTTCAAGTATTGATAATGATTTCAAAAAAAGAGGGCTTATCCTGGAGCAGTTGCTGGTAAGAAATATCACTTTACCCGAGTCGGTGAAAGCGACGATCGAACAAAAGATTAACGCTGAACAGGATGCACAGAAAATGCAGTTTGTGTTATTAAAAGAAAAGCAGGAGGCTGAACGGAAACGAGTGGAAGCGCAGGGGATTGCCGATTACCAGCGGATCATTAATATCGGTTTGACAGATCAGCAACTACAGTATGAACAGATAAAAGCCTACCTGGAACTGGCTAAATCACCTAATTCCAAAGTGATCATCATGGGTAAGGGTAATACACCTGTAATTCTGGACTCAAAAAACTAAGGGATCTGCGCCTGGTAGTTCCGCAGCTTTCGAAATTGCAATTTGCCAAAAACAAAATAAGAAAACAGTAATCCTACCGAGGAGAAAATAATATCATTCATGTCAAATGTGCGGCCAAAGAAAGGAATTCGTTGCAGGTATTCATTTATGATCAGCATTCCAAAGCCCATCGAGCAAACAAGCCGCAGATCATAGGCACAGTCAATTCTAAATAGACGGGCTGCCAGGAAATTTCTGCCGCTAAAAAACCAATAGGCACCAAACGGTATCAGGAATGAGCCCAACAAGTTAGGAGCGATATTCAAAAAAAAACGTCCCGGCTCATCAAACAGGTTCATCGGGCGGATAATAAATTTAATGAACCAGATCAGCAGCGTGCCGGTAATAAAACACCATTTAGATACTTGCTTTAGTTCCATACGGTCTGAATGAATTTCTAAAATAGCATTTTTCTCCAAGTTACGTACGGGCTGGGACTACTCCTTTTTCCATATTTTAAGCAAGTAACGAACCAGGAAAAAAAGGCTGGTAAACATACAGGCATAGAAAATGATCGTGTAAATAAGCGGTTTCCCGTCTGTATAACCCAGCTTAAAATAGATTCCTGCTGTGGCTGACCCCATCATCCAGCATAGTCCCAGCGCAATTGAATTGAGAATTTTAAGAAAAAATTTTTTAACGCCCGGATCCCAGTTTCTTTCCATAATACCTCGTTTCGGGTCATCAAGTTACTGCATTTCAGAAACTGTTACCGGATCCCTAATCAATCAGCAGGTTTTTAAACTCCAGGGAATCTCCGCTAAAAACATTGAAATCAACTTTGGAGACAATGCCATTCACCCTGCCCTGGTCACTATGTTGCCAAAAGATCCAGCTGCGACTGATGCGGGGTTGCGCCAACTGGAAATAATGAGCCACCCACAAAGGATAGTTGTCAAATTCACTCCCAAGATTCCGTTTATAAAAATCGATATTGGTATAGATAATGGGTTTCACCTGGTAGTGGTTCTCCACGATCTCCAGCCATTTTTTGATTTCTCTTTTTAGCGATAAGGCCGAAGCGCCATTCAATTGCTCCACATCCAATACAGGAGGCATATCACCAGTTTCCAAATCCACCTTGTCAATGAAATTCTCTGCCTGCATTCTTCCGTCTTTTGACCCGACAAAGAAATGATAGGCCCCCCTGATAATGCCATGGTCTTTTGACTTTTTCCAATTTCGTTTGAAATGCGGGTCTGTATTCCCGATCCCTTCTGTGGCTTTGATAAAAGCAAACCCCAATTGAATATGCTCTACTTTCATGGCTTTCACTTCTTCCCAGGCGATCATTGACTGGTATTTGGAAACATCAATGCCATGTATGGAATAAGATGCAGGGATATCGATACCAAATTCGGGGTAACGTGTAAATTTTGCTTTGCGAAAAACGACAGACTGGTATATTAATAAACCCCCGGTAGTCAATAGGGCAGCAATAACAGCGGCAATAACTGTTTTCCTGGCCTTTCTTTTTTGTCTGGCTGATAACATGTGGTGGCTAATAAGGAGCTGACAAACAAATATAAATATCAGTCCTTATGCAAATTGTTAATTCAGATTGTCTTCCCTTTTTACACCCGGGTTTGCTCCCTCTTTTTTTCTTATTCAATGATTCTGAGTTTCGCGTAATTCAACATGATCTTTTTTTCGCCATTATATTCAAACTTAACTGTAGCTACCGGATTATGCGCCGCCCCTTCCATTTTCAGTACTTCCCCAAAACCAAATTTCTGGTGTTCCACTTTTTGTCCCTCCTGTAAATTAGAAGTATCACTGGCTATAAAATCCGGTGAAGGAACATGTTCTTTTACTTTTGCAGGCATCCCTTTAGGAGGCAGATAGGTGGGTGTGGTTTTGTCAACAGGCGGACCGGAATTGTAATAAGTACCTGACTGCTGACTTACTTTACCGGATTCACCATCATCCACATATTTCCCTTTCATCCGGTCAAAGGCAGAGCCCCGACCCCATTTACTGCCTCCCACATGGTTTTTGGCGCCTCCTCCTGCAAAACTTCTGTCCATATAGTGTTCCGGGATCTCTTCGATAAAGCGGCTGGGGTCATTTTGAACTAACTGACCAAAACGATACCGTGTATTCGCATAAGTGATCCAAAGCCGGTGTTTAGCTCTTGTGATAACCACATAAAAAAGTCTACGCTCTTCTTCCAGTTCTTCCCGGGTATTAACCGACAACGCATTAGGGAACAACATTTCTTCCAGTCCTGCGGCGAATACACAACTAAACTCAAGTCCTTTTGCAGCGTGAATGGTCATCAATTTTACCGTATCAGCATTTGGATCTTTCTCATCTGCGTCGGTAAGTAACGTGATCTGTTGTAAATAAGAAGCTAGCGTGGCTCCTCCTCCCGAATTGAGATTCTCAGTATCATTGACCACAACGCCATCTTCATCTATTTGAGAACGGTTCGTTGCATCGTCCACCCACTCTTTTATCGAGTTCAATAACTCCTGTATATTTTCATACCGTGCTACTCCTTCCGTGCTTTTATCATTGAACAGTTCTTTGACCAACCCCGTTTGTTTGCCAACATGAAAAGCTACTTCGTACGCATTCTGTTTTGTCAGCATGCTGGTAAAGCTTTTTATCATCGTCACAAACTCTTCCAGTGCCGTTAAGATCCCCGCTTTGAAACCGAGCTCCTGCGCTCTTTCCATTACGTTCCACATACTGCTATTGTTCTCATTGGCATACAACACTAGCTTATCTATGGTTGTTTTACCGATTCCTCTTGCAGGATAATTAATGATCCGCTTTAAGGCCTCCTCATCTTTGGGATTCACAATAATACGGAGGTAAGCAACGATATCCTTGATTTCTTTGCGCTGGTAAAAACTGATACCTCCGTAAATGGTGTAAGCAATACCCATTCTTCTCAGTGCTTCTTCAAAAGCACGGCTTTGTGCATTGGTGCGGTATAAGATCGCAAAATCCTTATTGCTGTAATGATTGCGAAGTTTTTGTTCCTGGATACTATCAGCCACAAATTTTCCTTCATCATTATCCGTTATGGTACGCACCAACTTTATCTTTTCGCCTTCAGCATTTTCTGTAAACAATACTTTTTCGATCTGGGTCTTATTGTTTTTGATTACTTCATTGGCAACCTGTAATATACTTTGGGTACTGCGATAGTTTTGTTCCAGCTTGACCAGCTTCACCTCATCGTAATCTTTCTGAAATTGTAAAATATTTTGAATGGTTGCACCCCTAAAGCTGTAGATGCTTTGTGCGTCATCTCCCACTACACATACATTCTCATGCATCGCACCGAGTAACTTGATAATCTCATACTGTGCCGGGTTTGTATCCTGGTATTCATCAATCAGTATATACCTGAACTTACGCTGGTATTTTGCTAAACTTTCAGGGATGGTTTTCAATAATTCATAAAACTTAAGTAACAAATCATCAAAATCCATAGCCCCGTTCCTGAAGCAACGATTTACATAAGCCTGGTATATCTGTGCAATAGCCGGTCGATTGGACCGCATATCTTCCTGCTGAATGGAATAATCATTCCTGTATTCTTCGGGGCCTACTAATGCATTCTTGGCAGAAGAGATACGGTTATAGACTATACTGGGCTTATAATGCTTATCATCAAGATTTAATTCGTTGACGACGGCTTTTACAACACTTTTGGCATCGTCCGTATCATAAATAGTGAAATGGCGGGGATAGCCTATTTTATCGGCTTCAAAACGAAGTATCCTTGCAAATACAGAATGGAATGTACCGATATAAAGATTTCTTGCTTCGCTATTTCCCAGGATCTTTTCTACCCTCTCCTTCATTTCTTTGGCTGCCTTATTGGTAAATGTCAGTGCCAGGATATTGAATGCATCAATACCATTTGCCATCAAGTGAATCACCCTGGTGGTAAGAACTTTTGTTTTGCCGCTTCCGGCCCCGGCTATTATCATTATCGGGCCGTCAATATGCAGTACTGCTTCTTTTTGCCGGTCATTCAATCCCTCTAAATAATCTGTCATAGTTTTATATTGTCACTTTCCGGATCGGTCTGTGGTAGTCGGTGCAAGGTACGAAGGACGCCCGGAAGAATTTTTTTGATCAGCCTGCAGGATTGTTTTTAACAGGTTAGATCAGATTTCCGGAGATGAAGACCATTCTAGTGTTTCTTTTTTGTTGACTATGAAAAGGATGATGGTGATCACAACCAGGGCAAGTGAGCCATAAACAATGTAACTGAGAGGCATCCCGGACCGGTTTGTACCGAAAGTAACCATGTAAGCCGTATCGACCTGATTTTTTCTCCGTTTACAGGATAGTCTGGATTGAAAGTTGTATTAAAACGATCAATATATTTTTGTCTTCTTAAAATTGACTTATGAAATATAATGCAACCCTGCTGGCCAGTCTTTTAATACTGGCATCCCTTGTATGGTCTTGCAATAGCAAGGATAAAACTACGGGACCCGGGAAGACAGATAGTACCGGAACTAATATTGCCTCGCCCGGCGGTGGCGGGGACAGTTATGATACCAGCTTCATGGTAGAAGCAGAATCATTTGCCGACTTGCAGGTATACCGTTACCAGGTACCTGGTTTTAGTGGACTGAGCCTTGCGCAAAAACAACTGGCCTATTATTTATATGAAGCCGCTTTATCTGGCCGGGATATCATTTATGACCAGAAAAGTAAATATGGCCTGCTACTTCGTAAAACCTTGGAAACTGTTTACAGTACTTATACGGGTGATACAACTACTAGTGATTGGAAAAAATTCAAAGAGTACTGTGGCCGGGTATGGTTTAGCAATGGTAATCATCATCATTATGGCAATGAAAAATTTATACCGGCCTGTTCGTTTGATTATTTTTCTTTGCTAGTCAAGGGTTCTGATACCGTCTACCTTCCTAAAGAATCCAGCGAGACGGTGCAGGCTTTTTTAACGCGGATCAAACCCATTCTTTACGATCTTACCGTGGAGCCCAAGCTGGTGGACCTCCGGGCAGATATTGATAATGTGGTTGCTTCTTCGGTAAATTTTTATGAAGGTGTTACACAAAAAGAAGTGGATAGTTTCTATGCAAAATTCCCAAAAGAGCCCCAGCAACGATCCTGGGGGCTCAATAGCAAGACCATGAAAGAGAATGGAAACGTAGTAGAGAAAGTTTGGAATGTAGGCGGCATGTATACGGCGGCTATTGAAAAGATCGTTGGATGGTTGGAAAAAGCTGCGGGTGTAGCCGAAAATACACAGCAGAAAAAAGCAATTGAATTACTGATCCAATACTATAAGACCGGAGATCTTGTCACATTTGATAAGTACAGTGTTGCCTGGGTAAGAGATACCAGTAGCCGCCTGGATGTAGTAAATGGTTTTATTGAAACCTATCTTGACCCAATTAGTAAAAAAGGGAGTTTTGAAAGTGTAGTATCTATGAAAGATATGATAGCCACCAAACGTATTAAAGCTATTGCTGATAAAGCACAATGGTTTGAAGATAATTCTCCGTTACTACCCGAACATAAAAAGAAAGAAGTAAAGGGGATCACAGCCAAAGCGATCACAGCCATCGTACAAAGCGGTGATGCCGCACCTTACTCTTCCATTGGTATCAACCTCCCGAATGCAGACTGGATACGGAAGGACTCTGGTTCCAAATCAGTTTCCCTTAGCAATATCATTTACTCGTACAATGTAGCGGGTGCAAAAAGTGGTTTACTCGACGAGTTCGCCCTGGATGATACCGTAAAACAACGAATAAAAAAATGGGGCAACCTGGCAGCGGATCTCCATACTGATATGCACGAGTGTGTGGGTCATGCGTCGGGACAATTAAACCCTGGTGTAGAAACGCCGGATAAAACACTGAAAAATTATGCCTCCACCCTGGAAGAAGCCCGGGCCGACCTGGTGGCACTATATTATATAATAGATCAAAAGCTGGTTGATATTGGGGTGACCACTTCGACAGATGTGGGTATGGCAGAATATGATAGCTATATGATGAATGGCCTGATGACACAGCTTACCCGGCTGAAACCAGGAGACCAGCTTGAAGAAGCGCATATGCGAAACCGCCAGTTAAATGCAAAATGGGCATTTGAAATGGGAAAGAAAGATAAAGTAGTTGAATTGGTGAAGAAAGGTGGTAAAACGTATGTGCGTATCAACGACTACAAAAAATTGAGGGAACTTTTTGGCCAACTATTGAAGGAAATCCAGCGAATTAAATCAGAAGGTGATTTTAATGCCGGCAAAAATTTGGTGGAAACCTATGGAGTAAAAGTAGATGCTGCGCTCCATTCAGAAATATTACAACGCTTTAAAAAATTAAATGTAAAACCATACCGGGGTTTTATTCAGCCCAGGCTTGTAGCGGTGATGGATGGAAATAAAATAACCGATGTAAAAGTAGAATACCCCGTAAGTTTTTTTGAGCAAATGATCGGGTATGGCAAAAACTACTCTTTCCTGCCGATTAAGAATTAAATAAAGAGGCTAATTCAAAATGGTTTACCATGGGTTCGTCTTATTAAAGAATCCACGAGGCGGGGAAAAGGTCTGATCAGCGTGATGAATAAATTGGTGAGCCTGTAGCTGCCAAATAAGCGTTGTATCCTGCGGCCTGTTCTTAACCGGGCTTCAAAATGCCGTTGCCATTGAAGGACATATCTTTTTTCCATCATCTCTCTCGGCGTAATGCCCAGTAAAAATTTATTGATAAGTCCTGCTGCCAGTTTACTGCCATGCAGGGCCATGCTCATGCCATTCCCGCACAAAGGTGTGATCATACCGGCGGCATCCCCGATCATCAGCACATGATTCTCTACTTGCGATTTTTTCTCAAAGCTTATTTGTGAAATAGTTAGTGGCACTTCAGACTGTATTTTGCTTTCAGTAAATATCTTTTTGAGATGGGGATTTTGACCCAGTATCGTTTGTTCCATCTTTTTGATATCCCCCTTAGTTTTTTGAAGATTACCAGCAGTGGTCAAATAACATACATTATACTGCTCACCTTCGATTTTTACGATGCCGCAATAGCCGTTCTTAAAATTGTGCAAGGCAATTGTATTGACAGGAAAGTCGCCCTGGATATGATATTTGACACCGATATAATTATTGAGTTTGTTTTTTGCGGCCACGCAAAAGCGACGTTTCCATTTGATGTCGATATTGCTTCGCTTGCCGTAAGTACCACAAGCCAATCTTGCACGGCAGCTTAACGAAGAGGCCTCTATAGTAAATTCATTATCATCAAACATTACCTCATTCACTTTCATATTCTCTTTGATTATAACGCCGGCGGCAATTGCCAACTGGGCCAGGGTATTATCCAACAGGTGTCGGCTGATGCCAAACCCACCCAATGGAAGTTGATGTTGTAATAAATTTCCGTTCACCGCTGACACCTGCAACCGGGTAATGATCGGCACTTTCATCCTGTCTAAATCCACACCTAATCCGTTCAGAAAGTCCCATGATTCCAAACTGATGTATTCCCCGCATACTTTGTGAAAGGGATACCGCTCTTTTTCAAACAACACAACGCTATGTCCCTGCCTGGCCAGTTGAATGGAAAGAGCCAGGCCTGCCAGGCCGCCGCCGATAATGGCTGCATCATATAATGTTGTTTTGGTCAATGACAGATTATCTATTCCTGGAAATAACCAACCACCGGAAGGCCCATTTCCATTTTATACTGTATTCTTTGATTCCCGCCTGCTGAAATAATTGTTGCCAGTCCTTCTTTTTAAAACTCCGGGCTACCGACACAGCTGCATCATTCTTTACCAGGTACGACTTACTAAAAAACTTGGTGATATACTTTATCAGATAATAAGCCAGCCAATGACGATGCAGGTCGTTGATAAAAAAACCCCGCCGGCTGTTTTGTTGTAACCATTGTAACATCGGTATTAGTTGTTCAGTGGTGAAATGGTGACAAAACAGCGATGAAAAAATAATGTCCGGGAATAAGTTGCCAAACTTAACCACTGCATAGTCGCTACAGATCCATTGACAGGGTAGTTGAGGATATTGCTGCCTCGCAAAGGCAATACATTCAGGATTTCTATCAATCCCGATAAAATTGATGGGGATATTATTTTTAATTCCATATTTATGTATGGCAAAAAGATTGTCGCCACCGCCACAACCGATCTCACAAACCATGATTGGTTCTTGATTACTCACCCATTGCTTCAATCCCTCTATCGTAATCGCATGACCGCCCAGCCAGGTATTGACGATATTTAATTCCTCCAGGGTTTGTGCCATTTCGGCAAAGGGAATATCGTCTCCATCCATTAATTCCTTCTGGTAGCTGCGGTGGTGAAGATCGATCATGAAGATAAAATAACTGTTTCCATCGTTAAGCCAGGACCAAAAGCAGCAGTAAAAATTTTATTAGCTCCCTGTTTGTCCAGGCCATACATTATTCTTTCCAATACAAAAAGTACAGTAGGCGAAGACATATTGCCGTATTCTCTTAGTACATCATAACAGGGCTGCAACTGACCATTGCTAAAACCAAGACTTTTGTGAACTGCTTCCAATATTTTCCTTCCTCCCGGATGTATGCACCAATGGGTAATCTTTTCTTTAGAAAGGTGGGCTGCTGTCAATGCGTTTTGCACCAGTTCATCGAAATTCTCGCCGATCATAGCTGCCACATAGCTGCTAAGGGTCATCCGGAAACCCTTGGAAGAAAGTTCCCAGGCCATATCCTGTTTCCCCTTCATTGCCACCGTCGAATAAAAATGATCGATGTTAAGTCCCTCCTGTTCTACATTACCACTGATCAACACAGCAGCAGCGCCATCTGAAAACAGCATACTACTGGTGATATTATCTGTTGTATTTTCTTTTTGAAAATGCAACGTGCATAATTCGGTGCAAACGATGAGTACATTCGCTTCCTTATCTGCTTTACAAAATGCATCGGCTATTTTCAATGCATGGAGAGCTGCATAACATCCCATGAAATTAACCGATGTCCGGAAAGTATGAGCAGGTAGCTGCAACAGCTCCAGTAGTTCGAGATCCAGTCCCGGTGCGCTCATACCTGTACAACTTACGGTAATGAGATGAGTGATCTTGGCACGGGGAAACTTTTCCATACAGCTAGCAACAGCCTGTAATGAAAGCGTTGCCGCTTCTTTTTGATACCACTTCATCCGCTGTTCCAACTTTGGAAAGGGTTCCAAATTTTCTGAGGGGCTGTAAAACTGCCAACCTGCAGCAGGCAAGCTATAGTCGGGTATCACAGAATAACGGGTGTCGATGCCTCCCTGGTGGTAGAGAAATTTTAATTTTCTTTTGTCTGGTTCGCTCATGGCATAGACCCGTTGCATAAAATCAAGAATGTCTTCCTGTTTATGTTTATAGGCCGGAACGGCTGTGCCAATTGATAGTAATTTACTCAAACCACCTCCAGGTTAATAAAATGACAAATGCGGTATTCGAACAGATCGCTGCCAGCCAGTTCATTCGCATGGTGTTCTTAAAATTGGCAGCTGCTTCCTCTTTTTTTACGCGTAAAAACCACTGTATGAAATAAACGATGACTGGCACAAAAAAGATGCTAAGGATCAATAATTTAATGCTCTGTCCTTTCTGGATAAAAAACTGTGCCATGAATACCCAGGCCAGGCCATACATAACTGCACAAAACACAAAAGTGCCGGTATAGCCCAGCTTGTAACTAAGGGTTCTCACACCATCATCAAGGTCCTGCTTATGCTGGTAAATTTGTGTAAGCGGGTAAAAGCCCCCAATCAATAAGGCGCTGATCACCATTCCCTGCCAGGGGATAAGGAATGTAGGGTCCGCATTGCTTCCGAAAAAAACTAGTGCAAACGTAAAGGCACCCTGGAAAATGATCACGATGAGGAAACTGATCACGGGAAATTTCTTTAACCGCACACCACGATAACTATATGCCTTTGAAGCACCGATGTACACCATCATTAAAAAGGGAAAGAGCGGATGAATCAACACACTCAACAGGATGGCGGCACTATCTAATGCGATCGTGAGCAAAAACAGTTGTCGGGATGTCGGAGGCGGCTTTTCTATGCCCCCGATGCTTTCGGTGTCACGGTCCATATAACTATTGTAACCGTTACTGGCGGGGTAGATCAGGAAATGAAGAATGAAAAATACCAGGGATGCTTTCCACCCGTTGATCTGTGGCACTTGCGATAAAGCAAAAAAATACAAGGGCGACAAAAAAACGGAAAAGGGTATCCGCAATAATTTGATCGTTGAAGCTGAAAGCATGTGACCGGAGATGATTCTTTGTAAGTTAATATTCCGCGGCGGGAATTCGCCAAAAAAGAGTTGGCAAACCGGCCAGTGTTTTTTAGCCTGGAATAATTTCCTTACAATTCTCCCGACCTACCTCCATTTCTTCCTTTTACTCTTCAAATATTTTTCATGGATCACCGTTCCCATCGGCTTATCATACACTTTGCTTTCCACCCAGGAGATGATATCGAGGTAAGCAAAAGCCCGCGTTTCGAACCTGTTTTTTTCGAGGTGCTTTACATCAAATAAAAATTTCTCCAATTCGGGTTTTAGCTGACGCGGAGACAGGGATATTGATTTTCGAAGGAATTTAAACATCTCTTCTTCCACCACCGTCAGGTTATCCATCTTTGCCATGAAACGATAGACAGATTTACTCAATGATTCCATTAGGATATCATTGCCCAGTTCATAATGAGCCATCAGGTGAAGCAACCGTGCATAGCATTGAAGATCATACCGGAGATTGGCTCTATCATTAATTATTTTCTGCAGGTAATCGATACAAGCATTATAATCCCCCGAGCCAAAATATAGCATGGCAATTTTGTAATTCAATACCAGTATGCGGTGCGTGTCAATAAAAAGATGATATCCTTCTAACTTCTCCTCTATGGCCGGAATGAATGCAAGACCTTCTTTAAAAGTTCCCAGCATAAAATGCTGGTTGATGCGGGCCGTACTGATATAAATAAATGCCTGAATGCGGAAATTGTCGTGGTCCTTCACCCTGTCCGTCTCTGCCACTTTCTCAAACAGTTTTAATGTTTTTTCAAATTGCCGGTAATTCCTCAGGTCAAAATGAGCATTTAATAGGTTATGCAACCCTTTGATATAATGCCCCGTTTCAACCCGGATCATTAAAGGTTGTTCATCAAACAGGTTTACCCATTTTTGAGTGTACCGGTAATACTGTAAAAAATCCTGGCGGATGAAAGCATACCAGGTATAACTCTGGTAGAGATAGAGCCGTTCATAAAACCCCATTTGTTCCCACACATCCCGGGTGAGGTTGTCTTTCATGAATTGGCGTATATCTTTTTCATCCTCTTCATTCCTGGCATGACCATGCTGTACATACCAACTATACAGCTTCAAAGCCAGATTGGATAATCTGGCGACCATATCTATATGACGGCTTACTTCATTGGCTTCAGCAGACAATATTTCTGCCCTGTCTTGCATGCTACGGGTAATGTGCAGGTTCTCTATTCTTTTTTCCAGTGCTATTGCCTGTGGTAAGAAATTGAATTTCTGGTTGGCTTTCGCGATCTCTTTTGCCCTTTCCAGGATGCGAAGGCTCTGAAGAAATAAACCTTTCTTGTACAAGATATGGGCATAGTCAAATTGCTCGTTGAGTTGCAGGTCCAAACTATCTGCACTTTTCAGCAAGCGAAGACTGGCCAAAATTTGTTTATACAAATGTGTTTTGAGGTTGGCCAATTGTGGTTTGGTCACATCATCCAGCTTTTTAAGCAAAATCTTTTCGTCGTATTCTTTTTGCTTGTCAAGTGCATCAAACAGGCGGACAATTTTAAGGTCTTCCTTGCCGGAACTGCGGTTGATATAGAGCTTGAAATGCCTTTTTTCAGCTTTTTCAAGCGAACGTATAAGTTGAAAAAGTATATCAATCGAGCGGTTGGGCATCATAAAGAGTTTTGGCTGAAATTAACGTCCAGTAAGGGTTTTGCAAGTCCCCTTTTCCTTTAGGCATGATGAAACTATGCCGTATTTGTTTTGAAGGACGAGGCGTTACCTCTTACTTTCGTGTCAGAAGATTAATCATACGGCAGCAATCATCAAAAAGGCAAGCGTCAGAGGTCAAAGGTAAAGCCAAAAATCTTCAAAAAAGCTGGTACCCGATAACTATCAGAAGGCATCAAAGGTCAGCACCCGAATCTACTCTTTAAGATTTTCATATGGCAAGCAATCGTTAGAGGTCAGTCCGTTTCTACGGAAGGGCCTTTTTTTGTTCAAAAAGCCTGCTAATGTAATAATTAATTAATAGCAAAAAAAGTTCCGGCTATCTTTTTTTAATTTTTCTACGCTTTGCGCCTTTCTATTGGATAATTACAATACTTGCCCGCTGCCGGCAATATCCCGATTAACTATCTTCACCTTTTAACACAACGATATGGCTATCCGCATTTTTATTACCGGCGGTACATTTGATAAAGAATACAATGAAATTACAGGTCAATTGTATTTCAATGATACCCATATGCATGACCTGTTGGAAATGGGTCGCAATAAAGCCCATGTGGAAATAAGGACATTAATGATGGTAGATAGCCTGGAGATGACCGACGAAGACCGGGAGCTTATTGCTTACCAGTGCAACCAGTGTGAGGAAACCCAGATCGTCATCACCCACGGTACCGATACTATGAGCGATACAGCGAAAATTTTATCTAAAAAAATAAAAGATAAGACTATTGTCCTCACCGGTGCCATGATACCTATCAAATTTGGCAGCTCAGACGGTCTTTTCAATTTAGGTAGCGCCCTGGCTTTTGCACAGACTTTGCCCGCCGGTGTATATGTTGCCATGAATGGCCGCTTTTTTCCTGCCGATAACGTTCGCAAGAATAAACAAACGGGAATGTTTGAAGAGGAGAAATAATTACTATTTGTTGCGCTATTTTGCCGTATTCAATCCCTGTTTACTTAATCATTACCAATGTTTCCCCTGAACTGTGGAAACTATTCCCCTAATTCGAGTCTTTTTTTCAAAAACAAGCAGATATTAATTCTGGCCCAATTATCTAATAGGGTAGTTGAACTTAATTTTTTTAACTCAAACCAACGATCATGAAAAAAATAAGCGTAAACGCAGCAGGCAAATTCTTCCTGGTGCTATTTTTCAGTTGTATGAATCTGTTCTTATTGGCACAGGATACTACCAGCAACAGTAATACAACGATAACCAAGGAATCTTCCTCCACCACCACTACAACCGAGTGGTATGCAGAACCCTGGGTATGGATTGTGGGAGGTGCTGTATTAATCATCATATTGGTAGCCCTGTTACGTGGTAACTCAAGCTCCAGCCAGGAAAGAGAGGTGACAAGAACAACCGTTATAAAAGACGACCGGAGTTAGGGACCGGAGTATTTTCATTGCTGAAGTTTTTTAATTCGTACTTTTCTACATAGCAAAACGCCATTCAACTATTGAATGGCGTTTCGTTTTTTTTGCCAGAAGTATCTTATGCTTTTTTCGTTTCCAGTAATTTAAAGAATTGATCCAGCATTGGCAAGATCACGATTCTTGTCCTGCGGTTGATGGCTTTTCCCTCCGTACTGCTGTTCTCTCCAATGGGTTTGAATTCACCCCGTCCGGCTGCTGCCATTTTAGCCGGATCCAATCCATAATCCTTTTCTAATATTCTTACTACAGAGGTAGCCCTTTTTACACTGAGGTCCCAGTTGTCCAGTAAGGGTCCGCTGCGATACGGAACATTGTCGGTATGACCTTCTACCATAAACTCTATATCCGGTTGATTTTTTAGTACCATGGCTACTTTTCCCAATACTGTCCTTGCCTGGGGGGTTACTTCATATTTACCACTTTTAAAAAGTAGCTTGTCAGAGATATCAATATACACCACACCTTTGTCTACTTTGATATTGATATCCTCATCGGCCAAATTTCCGATTGCCCCTTTTAAATTCATGACGAGCGCCATATTCAATGAATCTTTATGCGCCATCTGTTGCTGCAATGTTTGAATATACAGGTCCTTGGCGCCGATATTTTCCATCGACTTTTTAATACTCTCGGCCTGTGACGAGGTTATTACAGAAAGGTCTTCCAGTTGTTTTAAGGCGGATGTATTATTGGCTTTAATAAAATCCATCTGCTTATTAAGATCTGCTATCTTTCCGTTGAGTAGAGCATTGTCACTTTCCAGCCCATTTTTTAACCTGTTTAGGTTTGCCTTTTCGTCCATACAGGTATTTAATTCTCCCTGCAAACTGGTATAGCGGCCTTGTAAAATGACATAGTCACTTTGTGCCGTCTTAAATTTTTTGCTGCTGACACAGGACGACAATAATCCTGTGCATAAGGCTGGTATCACTGCATATCTCCATTTCATAATGTATTGGTTTAAAGTGAATGATTGATCAAAAGCACCGCAATTCATTATTAATCACGGTAATATGGGACTGTGTACGATAATTTTACCTCCCTGTCCGGTCATCTGCTACTCTATTCTAAAAACATGCCGTTTACACAAAAAACATAGCTGACGACAAAAAATTTATCGTGGGAAGAATGCTCCTTTTTAAGGCATTATTAATACAGAAGCCTTTTTAATATCTTTTCTTGATGCGATCGGATGGTGATGAATAATCTCTGTCATTACCATGGATAAATTTTCTAGTAATAAAGTATTTCGCCTGAGCATATTGAAATGGGAAGGAAACCTGGTTGCTTCAAAAATCAGGAAATTATTTTATTTAGTGCTGCTATTGTTTTTTTCTCACTGCCGACAAATATTTTATCATCAATAATGACTACGGGTCGTTTCAGGAAGGTATATTCATCCAGTATATACTGCTGGTAATCTTTCTCCTCCAATTTTTTATTTTTCAAACCCCACTCTTTGTACTTCATAGCCCGGCGGCTGAATAGCGCTTCATAACTCCCCGCCATTTTCTTCATTACTTCTAGTTGGGCGGGGGTTATCTTTTCAAATTTGATGTCCTGCATGTGGAACGCATTCCTATCGATACCGGTTTCTTTAATAATACCCTGGCAGGTGGTGCAGTTGCCCAGGTGATACATTTTCTTCATGATGTGCTTTGTTGAAATGGAGCTGATCGGCTCAAATCTAAATTGCTTTACTTTGCAGTTCCTAATTAGTATTATGAGCAAAGATGAAGTTTTCAGGGATGAAATAGAAAAGGCCAGCGATTTTAAATTTGGAAAAAATGTGGCTAATGTATTTGATGATATGGTGAACCGTTCGGTTCCCTTTTATGGTGAAATACAACGCATGATGGCTGAACTGGCTGCTGATCATGCTAAAGAAGGTTCTGATGTCTATGACCTGGGCTGTTCGACCGGCGCCACGATGATCGGCATGAACACCCTGGTAAACCAGCAAATCCGTTTTATTGGCATAGATGACTCGCAGGAAATGCTGGATAAGTGCAAATCGAAACTGATGGAACTCGGTTTCTCGCGGCATTATGAATTACGCTGTGCTGATCTTGGCCAGGGTATCAAGATCGACAATGCATCCGTAGTAGTGTTATGTCTTACCCTGCAATTTGTACGGCCAATTTACAGGGAACAATTATTAAAAAATATTTATGACGGCTTAAATCCAGGTGGTGTGCTGATTTTGGTTGAAAAGATCCTGGCGGAGGAAAGCAATTTCAATCGTTCTTTTATCGATTATTATTATAACTACAAACGCCGAAATCAATACAGTGAAATGGAAATTTCACAAAAAAGAGAAGCGCTTGAAAATGTATTGGTCCCCTATAAACTGAGCGAGAACATTACGCTGCTTCGTGACAAAGGTTTTGCTCATTGTGAAGTGTTTTTTAAGTGGTATAATTTCGCCGGGCTTATTGCGACGAAGAAATAGTCGCCCAGAGATTAAAGAGAGAAGGGGAAATACAATCATAGATGGAAATATAAGATAACGGGTGAAATAATCGACGCCTCAATTAAAATTCATAAAATATTGGGGCCAGGGTTACTAGAGTCCGTTTATGATGAAGTCCTGCACTATGAGTTAATAAAAAGAGGCCTCCTGTCTTAAAGACAGGCACCCCTTCCCGTGATCTATGAAGAAATCAAGATGGATGTGGGATTCCGGATAGATCTTTTGGTGGAAGAAGAAGTAATTGTAGAAATAAAATGTGTTGAAACCGTTACTCCCTTTTTTAAGAAAAAAGTAATTAATCATTTAAGGCTTGCAAACTGAGAGATTGGCCTTTTAATCAATTTTAATGAGGAATTATTAAAGACGGTATTACCCGGCTTTTTAATAACTATGCAAAATACATCGCCCATAGAAAAGGAGGTAAGGAGCAGAGATAGCAAACAGTCTTTTTTCTGATTTTTCTTTCGTGCGTTAAATATGTTCTCGTATGGTAGCTATCGGTAATTTCTTTTTCAAATTCCGTAACTGGATCTTCATTCTGTTTTATGCTGCTTTGTTCATTCCTTCATGGCCTTTGTTTGCACCAACCCAATTTGGCAGTTGCTATTATGCCTGGCCAATCAGTATGGGGCTATTCATCACCTGCCTCGGTCAATTGATCCGGGGATTAACGATCGGGTTAGCCTATATCGTACGCGGTGGCAAAGAGGGAAAGCCCTATGCGGAAGGCCTGGTTACGGATGGCATTTTTAATCATTGCCGCAACCCTTTGTATGTGGGAAATATACTAATGCTGCTAGGAGTAGGTATTCTTGCCAACTCCTTGGTGTATGTGGCTATTGTTATTCCTGTATTCCTGTTTATCTACCAGGCTATTGTAGTAGCCGAGGAAAATTTTTTGCGGGGAAAGTTCGGAACCGGGTTTGCTGCTTATTGTAGAAAAGTAAACCGCTGGTTCCCTAATTTGAAAGGAATTGGCAAAACCTTTCGCAGCATGGAGTTCAACTGGAAACGCTGGATATTGAAGGAGCATACCACTCAATTTATCTGGTTGATCGGTATTGCGCTGATCCTTTTACTAAAGTACCCTGAACTAACCGGGTACGACAAACAAGTCCGTAATCTCCTGCTGGGTATTATACCGGGTTTTCTGCTGCTTATTTATATTCTTATCCGCTACCTGAAAAAAACGGGAAAATTCAAGGAGTAAGCCACAGAAACACAGATTTTCAACGATTAAAACTGCTGGATAAACGCACCATACTACTATCTACGGATAGTGGGTGATCAGTAGCTTTCCTTGTCATATTCGCGAATTCGTGGCTAAACCTGTCTTAAATGGATTAGCACAACGAAGGGTGTTAAATTGTGAAAAAATGTATAATCTGAGGCCAAAAAAACGCCCACTGGTGGCTGTTTCCCGCCTTCGTAAACAATCGCCGGGAATTCTTGTTATTTTTACATTCTAATTTGTGAGCTATGATAAAAACAGGCAACCCCGTGATCAGCATTTATACGGAAATGACTCCCAACCCGGAGACCATGAAATTTGTGGCAAACAAGCTGCTCTATCCAGGTAAGAGCATCGATTTTCCTGATGGCGAAAGTGCCAAACCTTCACCACTGGCAACAGAGTTGTTTGGTTTTCCCTTTATCAAATCGGTATTTATCGCCAGCAATTTTGTAACGCTTACCCGAACCGGTGAAACGGACTGGCAGGATGTCATTCCTTCTATCCGGCAGTTTTTGAAAGAATACCTCGAAGAAGGAAAGCCAATTATCAATGAAGAAGAGCTGGCCGCCGTCAAACAAACCAGCAGTAATGAAGTATCAGCTGACGATGATGATGTGGTAAAACGCATTAAAGAATTGCTTGACAATTATGTTCGTCCCGCCGTAGAAATGGATGGCGGCGCTATACAATTTAAAAGTTATGAAGCCGGGACTGTAAATCTTGCGATGCAGGGAAGTTGCAGCGGATGCCCCTCATCAATGATCACACTGAAAGCCGGTATCGAAGGAATGATGAAGCGAATGATCCCCGAGGTGAAAGAAGTGGTGGCGGAAGCTGAATAAATGAACTAGGCTATTTAAGATTATAAAAGATTAGACAGGAAGCGGCGTTGCCGCTTTTTTTATTAAGTCGCGAATACACGATATAAATATAGTTGGTAATCATATCCTCTATTCGTGGCTAACTTTTTTTCCAATTTACATTTCTTTCTTTCAAATACTCCATCACGAAGTCAAAGCAAGCCTTGTCTTTTCCTACCAGTTCCGGAGGGAATACTCCTTTTTCATTGAACATATTTTTAGCGATCAGGTTAACGGCGGCTGCACAAGTGTAGCCTGTTGTCCTGGCCATGGAAGAAGTTTTTGTGGTCTCATCGTACCTGTCCAATAAATCATAAGCTATTGTCTTTCCCTCTCCTTTTATTTTTACTTTCATTACTGTAAATTCTTCTTCCTCGGGCCCCAGCTTCCACTCATTGACTAATAATTTTGATGTGAACTCCAATGGTGTAATATCCACTTCATTGATCCGTATAGGGGTTGTATCAAAAAAACCCGCCTGCTGTAATGCAATTACAAGATCAACGTGCCCGGGGTACCGCAGTGTTTTTTCCTTCATGTCGGGAATATGGCCCATCGTATAGATCAGGGAGCGAAGACCATCTGTATTAAATGCTTCCAATTCACCTATTTCCTCTATAGGCAGGATCTCTCTTTCACTCATGGCCGGCTTGGTAACAATTGTACCCTTCTCAACTAATCTTGCTGGCCTGATATACTCCTGTATCACATCCACCGGCGAAAAAGGTGCTTTATATTGAAAGGGTAGTTTTCTTTCCTTCGGCAGCCCTCCCACATAACATTCAAAAGAGTCGATCTTCATCTCCTCATTATATCGGCCGAGAATTAAATTGCTGATACCCGGCGCAATGCCGCAGTCCGTTATCGCTGTGACATCTTTTTTTACAGCCAGGTCATGTAATTGCAGGGCATCTTCTGGAAAAAAGGAAATATCAACCACATTCTTGCCGGCATTGATAACTGCCTCCAGTGTTTTATAACCCAAGAAACCAGGTACAGCTATAACAACAATATCAAAGGGCGAAAACCAGCTTTCATATTCTGCAAACTGTGAAAAATCAGCGCCAGCTGTTTGAATATCAGCATTCCTGCTTTTTATCTCCTCCAAATTGTGGGCATTGAGGTCAAACGCCGTTACGGTATGTTCTTTTGCCAGGTCTAATGCGATGGACCGGCCAATCATCCCGACTCCTAATACAGCAATCATCATAATGCGGTAATTTTTGCTCCCCAAATTTACGATGGAGAACTTTGTGGCTTCTTATTTCTTCTTCCTTGCAGGATCTTATAAAAACTTCTGCTGCGGATCTCATCAATGGTCAGCCCGGTTGCAATGGCTTCTTTCTCTGAAATAGCCCCGCAGTTCATAGCTTTTAAAAAGAAATTGAGTAGTCCCTGTCCCGTAGCTGCATCATCAAAAATATCCCCGGTGAGTGTGGAAATGGCGGCACGGTCAACAAATGTCTTTAAGCGATGCGTGGCATCGTCAATACTGCTCAAAAAGAAATTATAGGTAGCGGCATACCGCATTGGCAACTGGGCAGGGTTCAGATCCCAACCCTGGTAAAAACCATTGATCAGTGAATGCATGGTATGCTCATAGCCGATCCGCCAGGCATTGTGAACGGATTCCTGGTTTTCTTTTAGCTGTTTGTCTGTAAGTTTTTTCCCACGGTGAGGAGCAACCGGCATTATATTCGTAGCCCCGTCAGATAAAAAAATGCCCGTGCCACCCAGCGCTACTTTTGTCATGTGATGGGCAAAATCACAAACCGGGTGAGCCATGGTCTGGTATTTGGCTGTGATACCGCAGGATGCTGTATAATCATAGGTTCCGAAATGTGCCGCTATCAGGCGCCCCTCACCGGCCCTTATAATTCTCATCAACGGGTTGCGGCCTTCCTCATCCATAATGATCTGAGTAGCTTCCACCATCGTTTCCATTTTGAGCGAACCGGGTGGTAGATTATTCTTTTGTTCGATGATCTCAAATAAGCGAACAAGTACAGTAACCTGTTCAGGCATCGTCACTTTAGGCAGCATCACCACAAAATTCTCCGGTAATATTCCTCCGGATTTCATAAGCAGAGTAGTTAGAAAAATATCGAGCGTTCTTACTCCCCTTAGTTTCAGATCTTCCGTAAATGGTTTAATCCGGATACCGATAAAGGGAGAAATGGTTTGCTGTTTCATACCTGCTGCCAGTTCATTCGCAGCATGCTCAGCTGTTGCATCTTCTTCTTCATCGGGTCGGTTTCCAAAGCCGTCTTCAAAGTCAATTCGAAAATCTTCAACAGCCTCGGTCTTTAATTTTTCAATAATCTTATTATAAACAGTAAACGAGAGCCAGGCGGGGTGATCTTTTCTTTCAGATTCGTTCATCAGGTCCAGCTTCCTGGTGAGTTTTTCTATTTTCTTTCTGCCATCGGGCAACTCCTCGTACCCTTCCATTTTAAGCACCCGCGCCAGTGTTACAAAATCAGGAGAATACGTTTGCAAATTTTTCAATGCGATCTCTCCCATCTTCAGGCAAGTGTCTGCTTTAAACAGATTAGCACCTCCGTACACGGTATGTACCGCCTGCCGGTCTGGTTTATCACCAGGATAAGTTTGCTGGAATTTGAGATTGGCTGTGTGTAATGTATGGAGCAGATCTTCTCGTTTGTTATCCGGTATGGAAAGGTTCATAACAGTTTTTTATTTTTAGACCCTCGATCAGGATCCCCGGTAAGTAGAATAGCCAAAGGGATTTAGCAATAACGGAACATGATAGTGGTCACCATCCGTAACTGTAAAAGTAATTTCTATAAAAGGATAAAATGTTTGTATCGCTTGCTTTTCAAAATATTCTTTTGTTTCAAATTTCAATCTATACACCGCGGGTTCCAGTACTTTATCTGCGGGCAGGAAATCAGGAATACGGCCATCCCTGTTGGTGGTGCCTATGGCGATCTGCCTCCAGCCTGCCGTCACCGGGTCTTTGGGTTCCTGCACCAATAAAACGATAGTAACACCTTCTGCAGGTTTTCCTGCCGATGTATCAAGAATATGTGTAGTAAGCTGGCTCATTCCAATAGTTTTTCAAGTCGTAGTCGGGTTATCTTTTGCTGTTCATCTGCCGCCACCTGTATTTCTGTTTCCGGACTGTTCTGTAATCTTGATTGTAAAATCACCAGCATTTCATCGGCTGATTTTCCCGTTGCGCAAACAATAAAGATATAACCGAATTTGGCTTCATACAAGCGGTTTCCTTCTGCCAGCGCTCCTAATGTTTCCTTTGTGGCCATGTTTACACCCCCTTGTTCTCCCGTCGCCCATTTTGCAGTTGAGGCAAATTTTTTTGTCAGCGATGCAAGGTCCCCGATCTTAGGATGATGCGAAAATGCTTCTTTCCAATCTGACTCGCTGCATTGCCACCATTGTTCTTCCGCATCTTCCAGCAATTCCACCATATCATCAGCAGGAACAAAAGGCAACATTCTATTTACCCATGCTGATGAACCGCAGCATTTGGTTAACTCTTTAATGAGTTGTTGTTTGGGTAATATGTTGAATTCGTGTAGTGTCATTTTAGGTGAACGCAGATTATCATGATCGTTAAGATTTCTTAAGATTTTTATACTCAGATGAAAAAACTTTCCTTTTAAATTCGGCCTTCTTCCCAAAGTTTACAAGAATACCCACTTCTATTTCGGTAGCCCGAAGATAATTGGTTAGTTGTGCTTCGTGCTCTTCACACAGGGCTGCTGCGGCTTTCACCTCTATAATTACACAATTGTTTACTATTATATCTGCAATGTAAAATCCAACTTTAGTGTTATCATAAAGCACTTCTATTGGGCATTGAGGTAAACAGTCCAGGTCAAATTTTCTTAATTCGATCAATAATGCATTTTCATACACTCTTTCAAGAAATCCATACCCCAGCTGGTTATAGACGTTATAGAATGCCTTTATGATTATCGAAGTAATATCCGAATATTTATAATTATCTGTCATACATCCTATCAAATCATCATAATCATAAAAATCAGCGTTCTATGTCTTAAGCCTTCCCCATAACCGCAGCCTGCTCACCCCTCCATCAGGAAAAATTGTCAATCGCGCATGAGTGAAGGGGCCTTTGTCTTTAATTTCGTCTTCAAAAAAATGTTCATGATCGGCACTCAATTTTGATTGCGGTAAAATGGTTGTCCAACCAATGGCTACCAGGTCAACAGCATCTCCATCGAATTTGTGTTCGTCCTTATATTCAATATTGCACCCCTCTATCAAACAACTATCAGGATAGTTTCCTTTGAAATGACAGGTGTCCACCAATATTTTTTCGATGATACCTTTATGCGCCAGCCTTACTATCACCCAGTCTTTGTTCCCAGGTGTCCGGTTTCTTTTTGTTTCCCAGCCATCACCCATATTGATCCCCCGTCCCGGCATGATCAGGTTATCCATATGCGAAAAGAACATGTCATTGCATAATACAGATTTGGCGCCGTTTGTGGCTGCAGCAAGGTTTACTGTTTCGCTGGCATCTACCGTGGTCCAATCTTTAAATACTTCACCATATACTTTTAGCCGGGCTACACCGCCATCCGGGTAGATATGCAGTTTTACATGAGTATAAATACTTTGATCGGCAATTTCATAAAAGTTTTGTGACCCCGGCTGGAGCGGTGCTTTTGGTAATATCTCTTTCCACGCTACTTTATCAAACCCGATCGTCTCCGGGTCCATATTTTCTGCAGGAGAAATAGTAGCGGCTTCGATCGACGCATACGGCGGATGATTGCCCAAAAAATGATTGGTATCGATATCGACACCATGTATTTTTCCTGAAGTAGCCAGTTGGATAATACACCAGTCATGGCCTTCAGTTCTTTTGCGGCGGCTTTCCCAACCATCCATCCATTTGCCACGGTCGGTGTATTTATCGGTAATAAAAATACCACGACCGGGTTTGAGCAGGTTTTCTTTTTCTGCAAAAAAATCATCGGTACATACCAATGCTTTGCCACCTAACCGTTCAGCAGCAAGATCTGTAAGGGTAGTAAATGCCGGGGCGTTGGGATTATTCATGATATAAAATACGGCCTTTATTCAAATGTAAAAATTTCCCCTGTCCAAATGACCCATCGGGACGGGCATTATCAAATACTTTTTCACCGATCAACCATGTTTGTTCCACCACGCCGTATAATTCCTTGGCGAGATAAGGAGTAACCAGGTGTTTATGATGAATGCTATCTTTAGTTACTGTAAATGTTTTCTCCGGGTTCCATACCACCAGGTCCGCATCATAGCCTATGGCAATCTTTCCTTTGGTTTGAAGTGAGGGTAATTGTGCCGGTTTTTCACATAGCCATTTTACCATATCACTCAAATGGCAACCCTGTTTCCGGGCGGCTGTCCATAATACCGGCAGTGAAAATTGAATGGACGAAATTCCGCCCCAGGCTTTCATAAAATCACCGCTTTCTAACTCTTTAAGTTCTGGTGGTGCGGGTGAATGATCCGTGGCAACAAAATCAATGATACCATCTTGTAATGCCTGCCATAGTCTTTCATTGTTTTCTTTTTCCCGTATGGGTGGGGCACATTTAAATTCCGTGTTACCATCACCAATTTCTTCGGCACTAAAAAATAAATAATGTTGCCCCGTTTCCGCGGTCAATGGCAAGCCTTTTTGTTTTGCTGTCGCAACCTGTTCGATAGAATCAGCAGATGATAGATGAACAATATGCGTGCGGCAATTATATTTCTCACATAAACGGATCATCAGTGCAATGGCATCATCCTCCCATTTCTTTGGTCTTGATGACAAATAAGATTGATAGGAACTGCTAGGGAGAGAAGATGGTGGAGAGCCCGTCTGACTAAGCTCACAATGTACTAATAATGGTAAGCCGCTTTTTGCTATAACAGGCATTACTTTTTCCAGGTCTTCTTCTGTTACATTGGGAAACTCATCAATACCAGAATGGGTGAGAAAGGCTTTGAATCCCAGCACCCCTTTTTCGATTAATGGTGGAATGTCCTTTTCGTTTCCCGGGATGACACCTCCCCAGAAACCGCAATTGGTATGCAGTTTTGCCCCGGTAGCTTTTATTTTTTCATCAAAAGCGCCAGCTGTTGTGGTAACCGGTGAGGAATTCAGCGGCATATCAACCAATGTTGTAATACCGCCCGCTAAGGCTGCTTTTGTAGCTGTATCAAATCCTTCCCAGCCGGTTCTGCCGGGCTCATTGATATGCACATGCGGGTCAACAACACCGGGCATGACTACTTTATCGTCAACAATTGTTACAGGGAAATCTCCCTGGGGTAGTTCATTTATTATCGCTGCAATTTTTCCATCCCTGATCAGAATCACTCCTTTTATAATACCCTCCGGTGTAACAATGCGATCGCTTACTATGGCAGCATCAATCATAATAACGAAGATGAAACATAAAAATAGAAAACTATTTTTTACTTTCAGGTATAATGGCCACCATACTGCTAATATTATTCAGCGCTATTCTTGTCATGCTGATCATCATGACCTATCGCATTCATGCACTCGCAAAGAATCATGCAGAGAATGAACAGCAGTATGAAAGAACCGGTCTTATACAAAGCTGGATCTATGCTGCCATCCTTTGTAGCATTCTTGCCATTATCGCCAGCATTTATTTTATGGTAAAAGGTACACCTTATGAAGGTCACCTGATGGAATGGCTGAACATTGTGATTCGTGTGCTGCATATCACATTTGGAATCGCCTGGATAGGCGCTTCCTTTTATTTTGTTTTTTTAGAGAATGCGCTCAACAGGAAAGAAAATGTAAGGGATGAACTGGCCGGTAATCTCTGGGCCATACATGGCGGCGGTTTTTACTATTTAGAAAAATACAAAGGAGCGCCAAAAACCATCCCCAAACACCTGCACTGGTTCAAATATGAGGCTTACTTTACCTGGATCTCCGGTTTTGCGTTGCTATTCATTATTTATTATTTCAATGCATCAGCCATGCTCATCGATGCGAATGTGATGAAGCTGACTTCCACACAAGCTATTGCCATCAGTATTGGTTCTTTTATTGTGGGCTGGCTGGCTTATGATCAGCTTTGCAAATCACCACTACGTAAACACTCGTTGTTGTTTACAATAACCGGTATCCTACTCCTGGTAGGCTTTGCCTGGTTTTACAGTACTGTCTTTAGTGGTCGGGCAGCTTTTATACATTTCGGCGCGATGGTCGGGAGTATTATGGTAGCCAATGTATTCTTTGTTATCATTCCCTCGCAGAAAGCAATGGTGACAGCGGCCAAGAAGGGCCAACTACCTGATCCGCAAAAAGGAAAGAATGCCTTGTTCCGTTCTATACACAACAATTATTTTACGTTACCGGTATTGTTTGTAATGGTGAGTAATCATTTTCCCAGCACATTTGGTCACGAGTATCAATGGATCGTTTTGGCTGCGATCAGTCTCGGTAGCGCCGGCATTAAACACTGGCTGAACCTGCGGGAACAGGGTAGATTGAGTGTATGGATAATGCCAGCATCTGTACTATTGCTATTAGCAGTGGCTTATGCGACTGCCCCCCGGCTTTCCAACACCGAATGCAAGGAGGTGAGTTTTGCCGAAGTCAATACGATCATCGAGCAGCGTTGTATCAGTTGTCATTCTTCCCGGCCTACCGATGAGGTGTACACGGCACCACCAAATGGTGTTACCTATGATACGCCACTGGAAATAGTTGCCAAGAAAGATCTTATTATGCAGCGGGTGGTCATTACTAAAACAATGCCCCAGAACAACAAGACCAATATGACCCCGGAAGAAAGAGAAGCGATCCGGTGCTGGTTGGAACAGGGGGCACCTACGAAATGATGCGGTAAATTGGTTCAAACTCATTTATTTCCCACCAGCAAATCAAACAATGCCAGGTTGATATAAAAATCATCTCTTCCTATTTTTGCTTTACGAGTAAATCCAGTTTTTCCAATTCTTTTAAAAGCGGATTGCAGTACTGTGGCGTATATCAAGGTCTTTTTCCAGGTATTCAATTTTAGTAGATGGGTACTAAAAAAAGGTTATCCAACAAATCCCGGCTGTATATTTTTGGCATTTTTGCCCGGATGGTTTGAAAAAAGCCATCTTTTGACTTGTTTATTGGTGACATGAGTCATTATATAGCTATTTGGCAGCATATCCAGCAAAGGTTAGCTCAAAAATGCTTTGTTGCTGGAACAAGAGCATCAAACAACTTACGATGGATATAAGAATTTACATTTACCCGAGAATTTACATATACCCGCTACTTAATCAATTTTCATATTAAACCTTTTCACCTGCTCCTTAATCGTTTTTTCTACTGCCGATTCCAGGGTAGGTTCATTATTCTTAATGGCTGCTTTTGCCTTTTCATCAGCGATATATTTACTTCGATTAGCATTGATGGTCAGTATCTCATTTTGGATGGCTGTTCTTTCCGCTCCTTTTTGTTTTACCAATTGCTGTAATTGCTCAATTGATTTGTTCTTTAAACTATCGGGAAGTGTCTTTTTGTCCAGTTTGTTAAAATAGGTGCTATCTGCTTTGATTGCATCTACCAGGTCCCAGGAAGAATTACCGTATACATTTGATTGTGCTTTTGCCGCTATCCGTTGAGAAGCAACCTGGCTGCTGACGGAGAAATTCATTTTGTCAACTTCCTCCTGGCGGGCGGAATTGGCGAGTCCCAAAGCTCCATAGCCGATATAAGTGGTGTTCAGTTTTCCATTCAGTGTGATCAGTTGGGCGTCAAAAGGAGTAGGGATATCGGGTTCTGTTGCATTATGATCAATGTTGATAAAACTACCGTTCCCGCACTCACCGCCCAGGTTCCAATGTTCGGCTATGCCTTGCTGGTAGTTACCGCAATAAATGGTATTGACAATAATTCCTTTGTCTTTTGCTTTGGTGCAGGCTTTTGTATAATGGAGACTGCCTTGTAAAAAATCTTCATTGCCGGCAATAAAAATCACTTTATAGTTACCAGGGGCAGCATCCCATGCCAGTTCATCCATAGAAGTATAGATTACCTGCCCGCAATACTCATCACCACCGTTAGTTTTGAGCCCAAATAAAATTTTAGATACCGCATCCAGGTCGTTGGTAAAGGGGCTGAGTTGTTTCACATAGCCTTTGGCTGCCTCGTTATTGGAGCGGCCGTATTCATAGAGGGCCAGTTCTACTGATGGCTGGCTTTTGTCCGTACACTGAACCTTTCCCAGGGTCGTTACCATATTCCAGAGCTGGGCTTTGGCCTGTTCTATCAGCCCGTCCATACTTCCGCTTACATCTAACAGGATGGCTACCTGTATTTTGGAGCTGGCTTTTTGTGGTGATGAAGTGCCTGGGTTTATTGGTTTGGAAAAGCTGAAGATGGCAATTAGCCCCAGCGCGGCGAGAGATTTGGCAATTATTTTCATGACGATGGTTTTATGTACTACCGAGGATGCAAAATGCCGATAAGTTACATAAGGACTACACGGTTTTGCAAATAGTTTAACGGATCGGCCTAAAAGCCGCCGGTTTAGCCGGGATTTATAGGGGCAGCGTAGTCGTGGGGAAGGCTATAAAAATTAATAAAAAGGCCAGGAATAGGGGATGCTACATCACTATCCGGATCGGGGATGCAAAATAATCTCGCTACGGAAAAGGGTAAGGTGAACGTCCTTTTTAACTAGATCACTTCCACACTCCTTTCAACAAAGGCTGTAAGATCTGCTCCTTTTAACAAACCCTGCGCCAGCAGGGCCAGGTCAAATGCCTGCTTAGCCATAGTCGTTTGCTGTCCTTCTTCAGCCAGCAATATTTTATTGATGATCTTATGATTGGCATTGATAGCCACTTTATAATTATCCGGCATGGACCCGTAGAAGTTCATACCGCCTCCTCCACCCATCTTTGCCATGTCTTTCATCCGGCGCATCCATTCTTCCATGGTAATAGTAACGGGCATGCCTTCGGCTTGTTGACTCTCAACTTCCACTTTCATAGCGGGGTTATTGATCGCTTTTTCAAATATGGTTTTCAGTTTGGTGATCTCCTCTTCCGTCAGTTTATGTGAGGCAGCCTCCTCTTTGACGATCAGTTTATCCACCACATCTGCATCCACTCTTTTTAAAGAAGTTTTTTCCAGCTTCATTTCGAGGTGATGAATAAAATGCGTATCGATCGGTGAATTCATCAGCAATACATCATAGCCTTTTTTTATTGCGGCCTGTATATAACTATCCTGTCCCTCCGGATCAATAGTATACAGGTATACCTGCTGCCCTTCTTTATCGGTTTGAAAATCTTTTACTTTAATGGCATACTCTTCCAGCGTATATTTTTCATGACCTGTATTGGTGAGCAATAAAAATTCTTTTGCTTTCTCATAAAATTTATCATCGGAGATGGCGCCGTATTTTACAAAGAGTCCAATGTCTTTCCATTTCTCTTCGTAGGCTTTCCGGTCTTTTTTAAATAGCTCGCTTAGTTTGTCCGCCACTTTGCGGGAGATATAACTGTTGATCTTTTTTACATTGCTGTCGGCCTGTAAGAAAGGACCGGCTGACATTCAGTGGAATATCCGGTGAATCAATAACCCCGTGGAGCAGCAACAGGAATTCAGGTACAATATCTTTTACCTCATCCGTAATAAATACCTGGCGGCTGAATAGTTTGATCTTGTTTTTCTGGATCTCAAAATCATTTTTCAGTTTGGGGAAATACAAAACACCGGTCAGGTTAAAAGGATAGTCCACATTCAGGTGGATCCAGAATAGTGGCTCTTCTGAGAAGGGATAAAGTTCTCGGTAGAAATCAAGATAATCCTCGTCTTTCAGTTCTGACGGGGCTTTTGTCCAGATGGGGTTAGTATTGTTGATGATATTATCAACCTCAACTGATTTGTATTTCGGTTTACCTTCTTCGTCTTCACCATCGGGTTCTGATTCTGTCTTGGTACCAAACTGAACCGGTACCGGTAAAAATTTTGCATACTTATTCAGTATCTCGCTAATACGGTGTTCTTCTAAAAACTCTTCCGACTCGGCATTGATATATAATATCACATCCGTTCCTCTTTCGGTGCGGTTGCCTTCCGTGATTTCAAAAGAAGTGCTGCCATCGCATACCCAGCGTGCCGGTTCAGCACCTTCCTGGTAAGAAAGGGTTTGTATCTCTACTTTGTCGGCTACCATAAAGGCCGAATAAAAACCAAGTCCGAAGCGACCGATGATCTCATTGGCATCTTTGGCTTCTTTAAATTTCTCCATAAACTCGGTAGCGCCGGAAAAAGCTATCTGGTTGATATATTTTTTGATCTCCTCAGCCGTCATGCCGATACCGTTATCCGAAATGGTGATCGTCTTCGCGTCTGCATCTACCGCCACTTTTACTTTTAGGTCGCCGAGGTCTTTGCTATAATGACCCAATGACGCCAGCCGTTTTACTTTTTGGGTTGCATCCACGGCATTACTCACCAGCTCCCGCAGGAATATCTCGTGATCGGAATAGAGAAATTTTTTAATGATGGGAAAAATGTTCTCGGTATTGATGGAAATGGTTCCTTTCTCCTGTACCATATATTATTTATTTTTTGGGATTGCAAAGATAAGCAACACTGCTTGAAAGAAGGAACGAATGCTAAGTTGATTAACATTTCAGCTATTCCACTTTTTTTCTTGATAAAAAAACTGGAGCAAAAAAATCAAGCCGGTTTGATGCGCCAGATATCTTTTCTTGGGAATTTTCAGTTGGCAAACCGCCGATGGGAAATTCACTCTCTGGGGAATTAATTTATAGACTCTGCCTGTTTGTGTAAAATACTGAGGCGCTCGATTTTTCGCCAGGACTGATCCCTCCTAACTCAGTGTTCTAGATGTCGAAAGATAGGCGCGGGACAAGTCATATTATGCAGCATTCTATTTGTACATACCGGCTAGCAAACTTCTTACGCAGTAGTAAAATCAGGGTTTTCATGCGCTTCTTTTAAAAGCCAGCGCTTTCAGGAGCCAACAATAACACGCAGCATAGACTTGCATCGTTGGGTTTCCATTGGCGGTTCTTTTGAAGGAAATCAATGATAGCGGTGTCTCACCTATAGAACCGCCTTGGCTTTTTTGCTAGCTTAGCCTGTCCCGCCTTGGCGGGGAAAAAAAGTAGGGAAAGAAAGCAAGATTCTGATGATAACCCTTAGTCAGCAAGCGGCTTTACCATGATATTCTTAAAATAGACTTTACTCCTGGGATCATGACCCTGTAAGGCAAATGTGCCGCTGGTGAGGAGCCGGCCTTCATTGCCTTTCTCCCTGGCCACATTGTCCGGTTCTGTATAATCCATCACTGTTTTATCATTGATCTTTACAATCACTCTTTTGCCTTTTACTTTGATGTATTCGGTAAACCATTCGTTGTCTTTTACATACACTTCTTTGATATCCTGGATACCGTACAAACTACCGGTTCTGCGCCAATCGCTTTGTGAATTATTGACTTGTACCTCGTATCCCTTTTTTGGCCAGCTGGCTTCCTGGTAAGTTGTATGAAAATAAATACCAGAGTTGGAGCCGGGTGTTGTCATGACATCAGCCTTAAACTCAAAATTTTTGAAATCATGCTGCTGTATATCACCGGTATAAAATAGGTGCGCTACCGGGCCATTTGCTACGATCGCTCCATTTTCTATGGTGAAGGTGGCGGCGTTGTTACCCACTTTCCAATTAGCAAAACTCTTTCCGTCAAATAAGGAGATCCATTTCTTTTTTGACTTGAGAGGGGTGCCTGAACAAAAGATCAAACAACAACTTAGTAAGCAACCATACATAATTTTTCTCATCATTGATCCAATTTTCATGAATCAAATTTAGTCAACTATTCACCGGTTACAATATCTTGTAAATAGTATCCTGCACTAAAGAAATAGTAGTAGTAATAAAACGGCCTTGCCCCTTGTCCCTTGTTCCTTGTGCCTTTATCTAGCTTTCTCAAAATTGGAAAAAACCTGCTGGATATAACCGATGGCACCACTGCTATGGTTTTGTCCTTTGAATACCTGTAGTACCACATCAGCTCCTTTGGCTTTCATAGTAGTATACGCTTTCTCGGAATTAAAGAGCGGTACATAATCATCCTTGTCACCGTGACAGAAAACAATTTTGGATTGGGGTTTCCAGTTCCAGAGGTCATTCTCTGCCATGGCCTTTTGCAGGGCGGTTTCTTTCCCGGCTTTAAACTGTTCCCGGAACGTGGAGGTAAATAGTTGTTGCGGATCGCTGAGGGTATAGCGCTCTGGTCTTTTGGCCAGCTCCGATGCTGCGGGTTCATTGAAGTAATAAGAAAAAGGTTTATCGATCTTATAATGTTTGCTGTAAAACTGGAGTATCCAGGCATAGCTCGCCATATAGCGGAGTGGTTCTTTTGCCCCGAGGATATGATCGACAAAGCCACTGGTATAATAAGGCCCCGCATTGAGCACGGTAGCCGTGGGCGTGAATTCGCCTTTGTATTTTTCTTCCAATGCTTTGACCGTCGCCAGGCCTACCGCAGCACCCTCACTCCAGCCGCTGAAAAAATTCTTTCCAGAAAGTGCGATATCATTTTTTTCACAAAATTCTTTGACGGCTCTTAGCATATCGATCACCGAAGCGGCGATATGATGATACGCTCCATAAGGGTGTTCTTCCTTTTTACTGCTACCATAGCCGATATAATCCGGCATCACCACCAGGTAGCCGGCGCCCGAAAATAGTTTCCCGATGCTGAGCTCATCATTATTACCGAGGTAAGAAGGTGCATTCCTTTCCTTCGATGGAAAATAAGTACCATGGTTATAATTTAAAATGGGCAGCGGAGCTTTTGTATCGGGCAGCAACAAGGCCCCGGAAGCCACTACTTCTTTCCCATCGGCGTTGGTGGTATTATAGGTAATACGGTAAGCGGTATAGCCATTTTTGATAAAAAGGGCGGCGACACCGTATGACTGTTTAAGTTCTTCTGCGCTGGTCTTGCTTTTTGACTCGGCGGAGACGAGGTAAGGTTTTTTGTTGACGGGCCGATTATTCTTTGCTTCGGCCTGGCAAGCAGCTTGCGTGAACAGTAACAATAGGTAGGCTATAAATAGTTTCATTTTGTTTTTCTCCCTGTTATCGGGCAAATTTCAGGAATAGTGTGGAGTGGGTGAAGCCGGTGGTAACTATTTAAGGTTATTTTAGGGAAGGGTAGTTGATCAACAAAGATCAAAAGCGGTGCCCCCGTGCTTTGCATTAAATAATAGCATTACTCTCTAATGAGAGGGAATACTTTCCCCCTTGTTTCGATGAATAACATTAATCACTTAAATTCCCATCGTATAGAGGTTTGACGCATTTACCATCATCATACCCAGCAGGCCACTATAATCGGGAAGCCACATAGGTGAACGCAAAGATTGCAGGCATTCCCCGCTAGCGAGCGAACGAAACATTTTTCCGTTACCGAGATGCATTCGTGCATTGGTAAGAGGGAGGCGATTTTTTGTTTATTGATGAATAAGGGGTCCATTTCTTTTATTATGCAGATGCAACAACTGTTTACTTCAGGTTCACCTGTTTGAGATATTCTTCAAACAAGGTAATTTTTTTTGCTTCAGCAGCATCAAATAAAAATGGCTGCACATCTTTCGCCATTTCTTTCATATCAATCTTGTTACATTTGTCCAGTACCGCCTCTTTCAGTTGTTTGGCATTAGTGATATTCATTTTCAGCTCCAGGTAATCGTAATTAGGCTTGTCAATCATTGATAAAAGAAAAACAGTATCATAAAAATCACGGCCTTTGTTTCTTTCCCGGTTGATGATGGCATAAAACTTTTGGGCCAGCAATATATCCAATGGGGTAATGAATATGGTAGTAAAAACATCAAAGCGGTTCAGGATATACCGTTGCGGTATAAAATCAAAATGCTGTGGTTCTGTGTCTAATTGTATCAGTATTTTTTCTTCCGGGTGACCGGACAGACCCTCCCGGTACAGCAATTCCGGAAAACGGATATAGCAATGATAGGCACCACGATAAACTGTTCTCATTTCCACATGGTATCCTTCCTGTTCTAATTGTTTGCGGATAAGCCCAGCAATTTTTTCAAACACATCTTCTTTCATGTGCAGGTTATCAAAATCGAGATCCTCCGAAAAACGGGTATTGCCATGAACGATACGCAGACAGGTGCCGCCCAGGAAAACAAACCGGTTGGCATATTCGCTGTCAAAAATGATCTGCAGAATTTTATGCTGCAGGTATTCCCGCAGGATAAAGCGTTTGAAACCCCGCAGGGATTCCGGATAATTTTTTTCTATTTCAGGCAGGGTGAGCATGCAGCGATACTTTTTTTAATATCCTTATTCTTTTATCAAGCGTTTTGCTTTTAAACACCTGTGCATAGTTATCCAATTTATTCCAGTCAATTGTTTGCTGCAGTTCTGCATAATTCAAGCGCAGCGCTTTAATATCTTTTACTGAATTAAGACCGGCGCCCAGGTATAAATAATCCAGCAATGCTTTTTCCGGTTCGGCTACCAATACGGGCAATTTGTCTTTATGTAATATGTTATAGCCAAAATAGAAAGCGGGTTTGAGTGTACGATAGTTAAAAGTTCCGGCCGTTGTTTTATAGGCAATTGTTTTGCGGGTAGTAATTGCCTGCATGCTATATACTGCTTCAGGAATAAAATGATAAAACGCCAATGCCGACTCCAGCGAAATATAAGTGGGCTGGTACAAACAATTGCTGATGCGGAACAGTAATAATTCATCCACCGGTATTTCAGCAAACAGGTACCATTTATTTATAAGCTTACGGATATAATTTTTCTTTTGCCACTCTACCAGTCGTTTCGAATCAAAACCAGGGAAATACTTTTTCGCATCCCCAATGGAGAAGATCTTGTACTCAATCAGTGCATTTCTGAACTCAATCCAGCTCAAATTATTTCCTTTTTTGGCGAATAATAGCAAAAATAGGAAATAAAGTTGTTTTATTGAAATATTTTCAAAACTGACCGAATTGAGTTTTTGTCACAGATTCCCGCTAGCGAGTGAACGAAACATTTTTTCCATGACCTGAATGCATTCGTTCATTGGTGATAGGGAGGCGATTTTTTATTTGTTGATGAATAAGGGGTCCATTTAGGAAAAAAGGTACAATAAATTGAGGGTAATCAATCGAAGTGCTCATGAGGTTAAGGCGGTGGGGGCAATGAAGCAAAATTAGATCGATTGATTCACAAGATTTTTAACGAGAAGCACTAATGATTATGTCGAAGATTTTGTAAATCAAATATTTCTGTCTTGGAATATAATTCCTTTATGCTCTTTGAATAAATTCTAAATTGGCTTCTCGGCTTTAATACTGCTTTTGATGAAACGCCGTCAATATGAATCCCTGGGTCATAAAATATCTTCCCTGCTGCCATGCTCTCAATAAACAAAGAAAAATCAGTTCCTTCACATAACATTACATTATTAGAATAGTAGTATTGACGAATCGGGGTAGTTTCTAATAATGAAGGGACATAAACAGCCTTAGCATGTTTTCTATTCCAGTGCGTTAACATTTTTGAAAAGGACCAAGAAGCAGCAATATTCCCTTTGGCATCAACAAGATGAATACCACCAGTTGCATCCGTTATCTTATTTGTTGTTTTGTCTATCCCAATAATACTGAGGATCAATTTTGATTTCTTTTGAACTATCCCATGCTTATGATAGCCAGTAAAATCCATTCTATCGACTTTTTTCGGAGATACATAGCCATACTTTTTAACAAATGCTATCCCTCCATCATCTTTGTACTTTCCACCATCTGGTTCTGGCGTCATCAACGTCACTCGAGCGCTATTAATTAAATGCAACTTCCTTACTCCAAACTGTTTTACTTCCCACCCCCAATAATCAGGCTCCGACCTTCCATTTTGAATAATTCCCAGTTCTGCCTCCAATGTAAGGCCGCCACATCTACTCTCATTACAAGGTGCAATGAGAAATCCCGGTTTGAGTTGCTTTGAAGGAATCCAACCTTTTTGATGAATCTCTTTAAGCTTATATAATAATTGCGTACGCGTATCAGTTATAATTTTTCGGGCCTGAATGGCTAGAGAGTAAAGTATCCCTACCATTGGGATATTTTTAAGCTTCGAAAATTCGTTTGAAATATCAGTATTTGCATCTGAAACAAATCCAAATATCTCGTCCGTCTTTGATACTCCCAAAAAAAGGAATCGACCTTCTTTTGAATTATTCAAAATTTCAGATGGCGCTTTTTTACACCCTAGAACAAATCCCGAAAATCGAACCTCCGGGTATTTCGGGTAAAAAATAAATTTAGCGTTCGGAGCTAAAAACTTCTTCCCCTCTTCGTCTAACCAATAGAAAATGCATGAAGCATGAAAAGTCGCACTTTTTGAAACTGATTTCCATACAGCGTCAAACTTGGTAACCGGAAGTACATTAAGGACTTGAGTATCCCCTTGAGCTACATAAATTTGTTGTTTGGAGTTATTGTTCTTTCCTAATCTTTTTACGTAAACTGTTTCGCAATTATTATCCGAAAACAATTTTAAAAGATTTTTTAAATTCATCTTACTTTGGTTTCCATTATTTTGATAATTTCTTTCCCAACTGCTTCAATCAACGGAACAACAACTGAGTTTCCAAATTGCTTATACGCCTGATTCATTGAGACCTTATCAACAATAAAAGTATCAGGATATCCCTGAAGCCTTGCAGCTTCCCTAATAGTAAGTCTTCGTGGAGTTTTATTTGGTTGGGGAATCAATATTTCCGCGCCATCCTTGTAATATCTGGCACTCATTGTTCTCGTTATTCCATTTAAATCAGCGAGGCCAAAGCCAAAGCCATTACCCTTTTCTTTATGCTTTTTTGCATAATCCTGCAAATAGCCCCATAAGTGCGCAGATAATGTATACTTAGGATCTGGGTTTTTTTCTAAAATAGTTTTCAATTTGTTACTGGCCTCCGGCAATTTGACATTGTCAAAATCAAATTTGAACTCTTTCCCGAATATGTCTTCCCTGAAGCCGACCATTATAGTCCTCTCCCTATGTTGGGGCACAAAATGTTTCCCATCTAATACTCGGTGATCAAAAGAATATCCGAGTGCCCTCAATCTATCCTTAATTATCTTAAACGTATTGCCCTTGTCATGGGATATTAGATTCTTTACATTCTCGAGAAAAAAAGCTTTTGGTTTATGCTGTTCCAATAATTTCTGCAATATGAAAAAATAGATTTCCTTGTTTCTCATCCTCAAATCCATGTTTACGTCCTAAGGCATTTTTTTTTGTTACTCCAGCAATTGAAAAGGGCTGACAAGGAAAGCCCCCGCATAGCAGATCAAATTTTTGGGGAATGCAATTTTTTATCCTTCTTTGTGATATCGCCAAAAGGAATATCTCCATAATTTGCCCGATAAGTTTGCTGAGCATACTTGTCCCACTCCGAGCTAAAAAGACATTCTCCACCTAGATTTTGCAGCGCCATTCTGAATCCACCAATTCCTGCAAAGAGATCAATGAACGTAAAATCTCCCTCTCCTTTGGCTGGTCCGGGAAAGGGAACTTCCGCTTTTATTTCAAATAAATATTGTTGAATGGCCTCTTCAACTTTTAAAGCTCCAAAACCATTTTCCGGATGGATATTTTCTTTGAAGTAAGCTTTTGCGATCTTTCTGGCTTCTCCTTTTAGTGATTCATAGTGACTCAACAGAGTTTCTTCTATAGAAAATCCACTGAATCTTTTTTTTGCTTCCCCTTTTGCTTTATACTCTTTTACACTCACTTTTCTTCCTATCATGCTTTTTTCTTTTTTCCGTTAAATAAATCCGCATTAAAAAATTCTTTGAAACTTGTTTCCAGCCCCACACAAATAATCTTTGTAAGGGTATCAATAGAAGCATTTCGTTTTCCGTTTTCAACATGGTTCATAAATGTTCGGTCAACCTCCGCCTTCCATGCCACTGCTTCTTGTGTAAGATTTTTTTCGGTACGTAGCTCTTTAATCCGGATACCGATTTTGGCTTTAATATCCATATAGCAATAGTATTTTATGTGACTTAAAGTATATTGGCCTTTAAGTCACTATGAAGAAATGGTAATAACTAAATCAGGAGAATTTTTTCAATAGAGAGGAGAATGTCTTTTCAATTTTCGCTGGCTTCAGATTACATTCCCACAGATGAATGATTTTCCAGCGATCTTTTCTTAAGCCGTTTACTGCTTTTTTATCATTGGCCCTGTTTCTTAATATTTTCTCCAGCCACCAATCCGTCCTTGTCTTCGGCACCACAAAATATCTGCAGTTATTATGTCCATGCCAAAAACAACCATGAATAAAGATGACGGTTTTATACTTCGGCAACACAATATCAGGCCGGCCGGGTAACTTTTTATCATGTAGCTTATACCGAAATCCCTGGGCATGTAAAAATCTCCTTACCAGCATTTCCGGTTTAGTATTGCCGCTTCGTATCTGCGACATATTATAACTTCTGGTCTTCTTATCATGCACATCAGCCATATCCAAATTTACGTTTTAAGGCTCTTTGCATAAAAAAACCCGCCATCTTTGTCACATGAAATGGCTGTTATCAATACTCTTAACCCTCACCTGTTTTCAATCATCTACCCAACCCCTCATCCATGCCCACAACGATTATCAAAAACCGGAACCTCTTACCAATGCGTTGCGTCATAAAGTATTCTCGATAGAAGCAGATATTTATCTCTCAGGTAACCGGCTATTAGTAGCTCACGATAAAAATGAACTGGCTACTGCCAAAACATTAGACAGCCTGTACCTGCAACCCATTATTGCCTTGTTCCACCAGTATAAAGGAAAGATCAGCGAAGACAGCAGTTATGCACCGGTACTGATGATCGATATCAAGGAGAACGGTGAAGCGGCTATGGCTGCGCTTATCAACCTGTTAGGCAATCACCGTTTGGTTTTTGACCGTTCCGTCAACGCAAAAGCCGTGCAGGTTGACATCAGCGGTGACAGGGGCAGCATTTCAAAATGGAATTCTTATCCACCTTATATTTTTTTTGATGGCCGCCCTTATGAAGTATATGACAGCGCCACCCTGCAACGGGTAGCTTTTATCAGTGATTTGTATTCGAAATATGTCAGTCCGTCGGACAGTACCAGCCGCATCCTGCAGTTGGTAAAAAAAGTGCACGGAATGGGTAAACTGCTCCGGCTATGGGCCAGCCCCGATAACCCGGCTTCCTGGCTGCGACAGCAAGCACTGGGTATTGATATGATGAATACCGATAAGCTGGAGGAGTGCAGGAGGTATTTTTTGGAAGCAAGGAAATAGAAATGTTTTACACTACCCAACTTTTTCTCTTTCTTGTTGTTCCTGTTCCAAACCCTTTCAATATGTCTGCTACCAAAGCCTACGGTGCTCAAACTGCCAGCTCTCTCCTCGCTCCTTTAACTATTGAAAGAAGAGAACCCAAACCGCATGATGTACAGATCGACATACGGTACTGTGGTGTCTGCCATAGTGATCTGCACACCGCCCGCAATGAATGGAGCAATGCAATCTATCCCTGTGTGCCAGGCCACGAAATAGTGGGAATCGTGACAGCCGTCGGCAGTCATGTAAAAAAATTCAAAGTGGGTGACCGGGCCGGTGTGGGTTGCCTGGTGGACAGCTGCCGCGAATGCGATAATTGCAAAGATGGTCTTGAACAGTTTTGCGCTACCGGGGCTGTGTTTACCTATGGCAGTCCTGAAAAAGACGGGACTGGCATTACCCATGGCGGTTACAGCCAGTCCATTGTTACGCATGAAGATTTTGTGCTGCATATTTCGGATAAACTTCCACTCGATGCGGTAGCGCCTTTACTCTGCGCCGGTATTACAACCTATTCCCCCTTACAACACTGGAAAGTAGGGGCGGGAACAAGGGTAGGTATCCTGGGATTAGGTGGGCTTGGTCATATGGGCGTGAAACTGGCGGTGGCTATGGGCGCTGAAGTAACAATGCTCAGTCATACCGCGTCCAAAGAAAAAGATGCAAAAAGATTAGGTGCTCACCGTTTTGTATTGACGAGTGATGAATCCCAAACAAAAGCCGTGACTGGATATTTTGATTTTATACTGGATACGGTGTCGGCCGATCATGATTATAATTTTTACCTGGGTCTGCTCCGCACTAATGGTGTAATGGTTTGTGTGGGTGTGCCCCCGGGCCATGCGAAAGTGCCGCCCGGTACTTTCATCTCTGGCCGCAAAAGCCTGGCTGGTTCACTAATTGGTGGCTTACCCGAAACACAGGAAATGCTGGACTTCTGTGCGGAACATGCTATTGTCTCTGATATCGAACTCATTCGCATGGAGGAGATCAATGAAGCCTGGGAGCGAATGCTGAAGGGTGATGTGCGGTACCGATTCGTCATTGATATGGCGACGATGTAAGATAATGAATGGTGAATTGTGAATCGGTTCGATCAACCCGGTCAGTAGCAAGGACGGTCAGCAGGCAAACAGAATAAAATTTGTCAATTCGCTTCATAACTGACAAACAAACCATACTGGCAACGCTTAAACAGATAAAACTCTCGCTGGAAAAAATACGGCTTAAAGGACCCGGCCTTGTTTGGCTCTTACAGCCGCAATACAGCTATCGCTGGTGAAAGTGATGTAGATGTGATGGTAGATTTTTCCCAGCCCATCGGGCTTGCTTTTGTGGACCTTGCCGGTAAACTGGAACTGATGCTGCAACTAAAGGTGGATCTTGCATCCCGTGGGGGTATCAAACCCAAGTACTTCACCGTTATCGAACCCGACCTCATCTATGTCTAACCAGGAAATACAGTTATTACTGGAAGATATTCCTGACTCGTATAAAAAAATTCTTTCCTATACCAAAGGAATGAGTTTTTGACAATTTTATTTCCGACGATAAAACGATTGATGCAGTAGTAAGAAATTTTGAAATTATTGGGGAAGCCGCTAACCGCGTGCCTGAAGAATTCAAATTAGATAATCCGGAAATTGAATGGCGCAGGATCATTGGGTTCCGTAACAGGATCATTCATGAATATTTTGGTATCAACTACGAAATGGTTTGGAAAATAAAAGAAGAAATTGTTCCTGAACGGAATGAGTTTATTCAGCAGGCTATTGATATGCTAAGCAAAGAGTCTTAAGAGTATATTTTCGAACTCTCTTTTTTTTAGCGCTTCCCATCAGCCTGTTCTTGTTTTACTCTTCCAATACTTGCGCTACTAAACGTTAATTAGCAGAAAATTTTATTGATGCACCTGTAACATCGGCATGAACAGCGTTACAGCAAGCATTAACGTTCCTTTGATAAACATTGGTCCCTGCTTTGCCCCTTATGTACATTATTAATTCACTTTAAAAAAAATGTACCTATGAAAAAGATTTTTACGCTCTTATGTGCAGTCGGCCTGTTTACCCTGGCCCAGGCACAGCCTGGCAACAGAGACAACCGACCAACTGATCAACGTGACCGTGATCACCGTGATGATAACCGGTATGAAAGAGACGACGACAACAACGTCTACTCCTTTGACAGGGATGATCGTTACAGCAACAGCAGGTTCTCTAATGAAAGAAAAAGAGACCAGCTGATCGCTAAAATCAACCGCAAGTATGATTACAAGATCCAAAAGCTAAGAAACAGTTTCTATATGGGTCGGATGGAAAAACAAAGACAGATGCGTTTTTTACAGGAGCAACGTCAGCGGGAAATAAGAAAGGTTTATGCTAAATTCGATGATAGGAACCGTTACAAGGACCGTAAGGATGATAAGAATCGTCGGTATTAAAAAATAAAATGATCAACGGAACCCCGCCTGGATCCTGGTGGGGTTTTTAGTAGATACCCCTGTCATGCTGTAAAATATGTTGAATAGAATTACCAAACGTACAAGTGAGTGACACAACAGGCGATGATAGAATTACTGTAGCTGGTATCATCATACTTCTATAAACTCTGCATGAAATTTATTACCTGTATCCATTTGTCCGGACGAAGTTGCCGGGACTTCGCGACAAAATCAATGAGATAGAGCTATTATCTATATCCGCTTGCCTGTAGCTCAAACAACCTGGCATAACGGTTACCTGCTTTTATCAATTCTTCATGTGTTCCCAACTCGGTCACTCTTCCCTCATCGATCACTGCTATGCGATCGGCAATCCGAACCGTGGAGAAACGATGCGAGATAACGATACCGATACGTCCTTTCAAATTTGCTTTCAACTCAGCAAAAATGGCCGCTTCTGCTTCCGGGTCAAGCGAAGAGGTTGGTTCATCCAGTATCCATATATCGGCATTGCGGTACATGATGCGGGCCAGAGCCAGTCGTTGCCATTCGCCACCGGACAGGTCGTGACCCCCTTCAAATAACCGTCCCACTTTTGAATCAAGCCCATGCGGCATTTTATTCACCAGCCACTCACTACGGCTATCCTGCAACGCCTTGATCACTTTTTTATCATCTCCCGCACCATTAGGTCTTCCCATTCGTACATTTTCTCTTACTGATAATTCATAGGTAGCATAATCCTGGAACAACACCCCGATCCTGTTCCGCAATACCTCGGGATCCATATCCTTTACGTCGACACCACTTACCTTCACCGATCCCTGCTGCGCATCATAAAAACGAAGCAAGAGTTTAACGAAGGTGGATTTGCCGGCTCCGTTTTCACCTACCAACGCCATCAACTCACCCTGGCGGATATGCAGGCTTAGTTCCTGTACCGAAGGTTCGGTACCACCGGGATAAGTAAAGGTCACCATGTCAAATTCAATTCCTTCAATAACCGAATCAGGAAGCGCTACTGGTTTCACTGGTACAGGAACCAAATGATCAATGTTCAAAAAAGAAAAATAATCTTCAAGAAATGTGGTATGCTGGTCCACCGCCACAAAAGTGCTGGAGATTTGTCCCAATGTTCCCGACACAGAAGTAAAAGCTCCGATCACCAAAACCACATCTCCGGGTTTCATCGTGCCGTGTATTCCTTTGTTGGCAACAAACACATAGGCCAGCGCGAGGATAGTGCCAGTAATAAATCCGCTTACCACTGACATGCGACTACCCAGGCGATTCATCAATTGCCGCTGTTTGAAAAGATCGTCCGATAGTTTTTTATGTCTCCCCAGTAAGTAATCCGCCAGCACATACGCTCTTACTTCTTTTGTATTTCGTGGTTGAACCAGCAGATCGCCGAGGTATTGCCGTTCCCTTTCTTCCGGCGTTTCTTTATAATAATATTTATACAAGTTTGGTGGTGACACGACTTTCCAATACCAATGTCAAAACAGCAGCGCCCAATGCCAGCACCACCAGTAAATAATGCAGGCTTGCCAACAGACCCGACATCAGTACGATCGTTACAATATTGCCCGACAAACCGAGTATGGACCAGGTAAGATCACCGGGTCGCCAGTTCACATCACGTTTGGCACGGGCCAGGCGGTCATGCCAGTCAGAATTATCAAAATGCCCAAGATCAACCTTTGATGCTTTTGTGAGCAAACGCCGCTCCGCCTCCAGCTCCACGCGACGCACATACAAATTCCTGCCATAACTCATATAAGAACCAACAGCCCGTTGCACTACAAATGTGATCCATAAACCAACCACAATGGGAAGCACATCCTGGAAGGTAAGCGGATGCAAACGGGCTTCAGCGATCTTGTTGACAAGCACAGCGCCCAAGAATACCGATACCGGGGGCATGATGGCATTGAACATGCCCAACAGGGAATAGCGCATGAGTAATTGCGGCGAAGCAGTCCAGGCCAGCGACATGGCATATCCCAGGTTTTTTCTCACCCTCCGGAGACGACTTGTTTTTTTGGGAAGATTTTCCTCCACCCCAACAAGGTACGAAAGAGATAAAGTATTTTTCAACCCGATTCGGGTTCATACTTAATCTATCCCCGATGACCATAATACAAGCTATCGGCCAGTGTCATTATAGTGTGTGTAGACTGGCAATGATAGTGGCGTTATCTATTCTAAAGGCATGTTTTACCTTTTCTGGCATATCATCCTTATCCCTCACCACCAGTAATATAGTGTGCTGCCTCGTCAACAGCACTTCTTCTAGTATATCATGAAATCCTTCGCCTTTTAATTCCAGGGGGCCGATCTCATCGATCACCAACCAGCCGTCCTTATTTGTGGCATCACGGATAATTTGAATGGCCCGGTCAAAATTTGTCTTGCTGAACATAAAGCGTCCAACGGTGAATACTCCTGTTTCACTTTCGGTAGCTTCCATTTGGAATTGCTCTTTGGTATGTGCATCCATAAAAACTCTCTTCCCGTCCACAACCGGGGTCAGGATGCCCACTACATCATTTCTTCCCGATGCCCATTTTATTAAGGAAGTGGTTTTCCCGGTTTGAATGGGTGCAGTAAGAATATAAACTTTTTGCCGGTCCATCCGACTCGGTGAGGTTGGCGATAAGTTGGTAAGCGAAATGCTTTCTTCTTCCCGCCTTATTTCCTTTCCGGCTATTGTTGTTTCATTAGAAGAGAGTGCATTCACCAAAACCATTTTACTCCATTCTCTTATTCTTTTCAACCCTTTGTGGCCCGCCGATTGTTTCCAGCTTGCCGCGATTAGTTGTTGCGTGGCCGGTAACAACCGCAGTACTTCCTGCACATCCTGTTGGGCCCGGGTCTGTTTCTTTTTCAACCAAATATGGAGTAACTGTTTCAATAGCGGACCAATTATAAATAACCAGCCCAGTACTATGATCAGGGAGCGCAATAAAATTTTTAATGAAATATGAGTGGGTAACAACGGATCACCGATTCTAAAATAAGATTGTATATACAACCCGATCAGTAGTATCCATATAATAAATAAACCTTTTTTTAACCGCTTTCTTTTTTTTACAACTGCAGGTAAGGCAATGGTGCTGGCACTTTGTATCTCAACGTGGTATTGTTTACTATTATGCCACCGGTTAATTTTTTGTGGAAGCAGGGAAGCCCACCAGCCGACTACCAACCCGGTGAGCAGGTGCAGCAATACGTACCCACCACCGATGAGAAGACTATAATTAGTCGCTACCTTTTGTTTGGTTAGTCCATTGATAAAATTGTTGATCACTTTCCACAGGTCATTCCCATATACAATAGTCAGCACCAATATCCGCTGCAATCCAGACTCGAGTAAACCCAACACCGCCAGTAATATACAGGAGACTCTAAAAAATCTTCGGTTATAAAATAAGAGTTCTCCCATCAAGCCCTGGAAAAATACAGCAATATAAGCGGGTGGGGGCGCCTGCGGACTCAACATCATTTTAAATATGGCGACAATAAGGGTGGCTTTAATGATGGCTCCTTTAACAGGAACATACCAGGCGATCAAACAAATACAAACAATGGCACAACTGCCGACTACCAATCCCGACACCGGGATCTTAAATCCATGGATGATGCCTCCGAGCATCGCTTCACACAATACCCATAAAGCAATAAGACGATAATAGATTTGTTTGTTCATATACCGATTGCTTCGCAATCACTGGTTTTTCGCCACGAATTTCACAAATGACACTAATAAAAACTATTTTTCTTTGGGACATACCTGGTCGATCCGGAAAGAACTTTATTACCAGGCAATACAATTTCTATCGCCAGCCATACAATTTTTGATTGCCATGATTCATGCATTTACGGCTTGCCCCGATACTGCATTGCATCAATTATGCTAACTTTAAAGATCAGAAATAAACTATTTTGATACGGTTTCTCCTTAACGATAGAACAATTGCTACTGACCTGCCACCCGGTATGGTATTGCTTGACTTTATACGCTATCACCAGCATTTAATGGGAACGAAGATCGGTTGCCGGGAAGGCGATTGTGGCGCTTGTACTGTTTTGGTGGGAGAACTTGTCGATGGTGAATTACAATATGAATCAATGACCAGTTGCCTGGTGCCACTGGGTAATACGCCGGGCAAACATATCGTAACCATTGAAGGTGTCAATCATGCAGAAACATTAAATCCCATCCAGCAAGCGATGGCGGATGAAGGCGCCACCCAATGTGGGTTTTGCACCCCGGGATTTGTAGTGTCCCTCGCGGGTTTTTGTTTGAGTGATAATGAAACTACTCCCACCAATGCCATTGCAGCTATCGATGGAAATATCTGTCGTTGCACGGGATATAAATCCATCGAAAGAGCTGCTAGTAAGATAGCCGGGTTAATGAAAGAAAGAAAAGGGGAAGAAGCGACAGCGTTTGCAGCAAGAAAAAAGATCCTTCCTGAATATTTTAATGGTATCAATAAAAGATTGCAGGAATTAAATACTACAGAAAGCACTGACCTGTCTTCATCAAACGATCAGTCTCTGACTCCCGGCTCTCCGCAGGACGCTGCGCGCAGACTCCCGACTCATCTTGTAGGTGGCGGTACCGACCTGTATGTTCAACAACCTGATGAGATGACTGCAGCTGCCATTCGTTTTGTATTTAATGATCCGGGATGGAGTGGTATCAGTAAAAAGGATAATAAATGTATTATCGGAGCTTCCGCCACCGTGAGTGATCTGAAAGCATCACCGGTCATAAATGAGGCATTCCCTGCTTTTCAACGCTATGCTAAACTCATTTCATCCACCCCTATCCGTAATATGGCAACGATTGCCGGCAATTTTATTAATGCCTCACCAATTGGCGATCTTACTATTTTCTTCCTGGCCCTGGATGCTCAATTGCTGTTAAGTGATGGAACGACAAAAAGGGAAATGCCGTTACGAAAATTATATACAGGTTATAAAACATTAGATAAAAAACCCGGGGAATACATTGAACAGGTCTCGTTTGAACTGCCGGGGAGAAACAATGTTTTTCATTTTGAAAAAGTAAGCAAACGAACCCACCTCGATATTGCCAGTGTAAATTCAGCGATCCATTTGACCATGAACAGGGACTTGATCTGGAAAGCGGGTCTTTCGGCCGGCGGCGTGGGACCCGTTCCCTTGTATCTGCAAAAAACTTCAGATTTTTTAAAGGGAAAAAAGATTTCCAAGGAGCTGGTGCACAAAACAATTGAAGTAATGGAGACAGAAATTTCTCCGATCAGTGATGCTAGAGGGACTAAGGAATACAAAAAGTTATTGCTGGGCCAATTGATCAAGGCGCATTTCATGGAGTTGTTTCCAGAGATGGCGATAGAAAAATTGTTGAAATAGAAAAGGCCACGAATTGCACAAATGAAACGAAAAAATCCAAATTGATTGCCTTCGGTAAATATTTCCCTTGATTGGTTTCGTGCAATTCGTTGATAAAAAAATATGAAGAATATAGATACAATTGAAGTGAGTGAGTCAGAAATTGCTTCTATCAGCGATGCGGAAGCAACAAAGGAATATAAAAAGTTATTGAAATGAATACATGCCACAGATTACACAGATGAACACAGATTTCAATTCCTTATCTGTGAAAATCCGTGTAATCTGTGGATAAACAAATATGAAGAACATAGATTCACATACTCATCTCCGCGGGGAATCCATTTACCTGGATGATATCCCGGTGATAAAAGGTACGCTGTATGCAGCGGCATTTGATTCCCCGGTGGCACATGGTAAAATAAGATCACTGGATACGAGTGAAGCCGCTTCGATGCCCGGTGTCGTAAGAATTTTCACGGCTAAAGATATTCCCGGTCAAAACCAGATCGGTGGCATCATCCCTGATGAAGAACTATTAGCCAGCACCCATGTCCATTTTTGCGGAATGCCCATAGCATTAGTAGTAGCCGCTTCCCAGGAAGAAGCAAAAGCGGCGGCTAAAAAAATAATCCTCGAGATCGAGCCCCTGCCTATTATCACTGACCCCAGGGAAGCCAAAGAAAAAGGAGAACTCATTATCCCGCCCAGAACATTTGAGCTGGGTAGTACACATGCAGCCTGGTCGAAATGCGAGTATGTTGTTGAAGGCCGCACCGAAACTAACGGGCAGGAACATTTGTATATTGAAACACAGGGAGCCTATGCTATCCCACAGGAGAATGGCGCTATCCGGATCTATTCTTCTACGCAGGGACCCACTGCTGTTCAACGAACCACCGCCAGAGTGCTGGGGCTGGCCATGAATCAAATAGAAGTAGACACTACAAGATTGGGCGGCGGATTTGGTGGAAAAGAAGACCAGGCCACAACCTGGGGAGTGCTATGTGCCCTGGCGACTTATTATTTAAACAAACCGGTAAAATATTCATTGGACCGGATGGAAGATATGCGTATGACGGGGAAGCGACATCCTTATTCATCTGATTTCAAGATTGGTTTAAGTAAGGAACTGAAGATCGTAGCTTATGAAGTAACGTTTTATCAAAATGCGGGCGCCGCCGCGGATCTCTCACCTGCCGTGATGGAAAGAACTTTATTTCATTGCACCAACTCCTATTTTGTTCCGAATGTCAAGGCCACCGCTTATAGTTGCCGAACACATTTACCCCCTAATACGGCATTTCGGGGTTTTGGCGGGCCGCAAGGAATGTTTGTAATAGAAGCGGCGATTGCCAAAGCGGCTGAACAATTAAACCTGCCCGCCTCTGAAATCCAGCAAAGAAATTTATTACAAACAGGTGATCAATTTCCTTATGGACAAAAAGCAGAGAGTGAAGCGAATGAATGCTGGACAAAAACCAACCAATTATATGGCATTAAAAAAATGCAGCAGGCCGTTGTAGATTTTAACAGTAAGAACAAAATTTATAAAAAAGGAATGGCGCTTATGCCCATCTGTTTTGGCATCTCCTTTACCAAAACGCTGATGAACCAGGCCAGGTCGTTGGTACATGTCTATACCGACGGAAGTGTTGGCATCAGTACAGGTGCTGTGGAAATGGGACAAGGAGTAAATACAAAAATGCTGCAGGTAGCGGCAAAAATATTCTCCATTGATCCGGCTAAGATAAAAATTAACTCCACTAACACGTGGCGAATTGCCAATACTTCCCCAACAGCAGCAAGTGCGGCAGCAGACCTGAATGGTAAGGCTACCGAAATTGCCTGTCTTGAAATATTAAAACGGCTCCAGCAGGTTGCTAATGAAGATTGTGTCGTTACTGCTGATATTGGAAAGACAGCACTGCCGCCTTTTGAACTAAAGGAAGAATGGGTATATATCAATGGCAAAAAAACAGAATGGAACTGGAATAAACTCGTGATGGCTGCCTATATAAAGCGTGTCAGTTTATCAGAGCTGGCCCATTACACTCCTCCGGGAATCCATTTCGACCCGTCACGGGAAAAAGGTCATCCTTTTGCCTATCATGTTTATGGAACAGCGATAGTAACGACAACGATCGATTGTTTGCGAGGTATTTATGAAATTGATTCGGTAAAAGTGGTACATGATTTTGGAAACAGTATGAATACCATCATTGACCTTGGCCAGTGTGAAGGCGGTATCGTACAAGGCATCGGCTGGATGACCATGGAAGAGATCGTGTATGACAAGGATGGCAAATTCAGAAGCAATGCGTTGAGTACGTATAAAATACCGGATATTTATTCCGTTCCCAAAGAGATCACTATTCATCCTTTGGAAACACAAAAAGATAATTTGGCGATCTTCCGCAGCAAGGCTGTGGGGGAACCTCCATTGATGTACGGTATCGCTGCCTATTTTGCTTTGCGCAATGCCGTAAAAGCTTTTAATCCTTCCGCGGTCATTCCTTATGATGCCCCGATGACACCGGAGAAATTGCTGATGAGTCTATATTCAAATACAGAGAGAGCAACCGGTAATGAAAATATAAAAGAGAGCGCCTCCGCCAATGAATAAACAACTCCCGGTATGGAAATTAATTGCCGGGTCCCTACAACAACATATCCCTGTTATGTTGCTGTATGTACTGGAAAGCAGCGGCAGTAGTCCTGGTCGCCAGGGATTTCTTATGGCGGTGAATGCAATTAATGAGATGGAAGGATCCATAGGTGGAGGTATGATGGAACATAAATTTGTTGAAATGGCCAGGGAAAAGTTAAGAGCAGGAAGCCAGGAGTCGGGAGTCAGGAAACAATTTCATGATAAAGCTGCTGCAACTAATCAAAGCGGGATGATTTGTTCAGGCGAACAAACCATTTGGTTGTATACGGTACAGGAAAAAGATGGAGCAACCATTAGATCCCTGATTGATTCGCTTGAAGAAAATAAAAATGGAACAGTAACACTATCCCCGGTGGGAATTCAGTTTGTTAACGCTGTTCCACAAAAAGATTTTGAATTTCTTTTTCGTTCTGACGAAGATTGGGTGTACATAGAAAAGACCGGTTATAAGAACAAGCTCTTTCTTATCGGCGGCGGTCACTGCTCACTCGCTTTCGCCCGGCTCATGCAGTCAATGGATTTTTATATCCGTATCTACGATGATAGACCAGGTCTTAAAACAATGCTGGATAATGATGCCGCGCATGAAAAACATGTGCTGAGTGACTATGCTGAATTAAACAGCCTGATACCCCCTGGCAACAACCATTATGTGGTGATCATGACATTTGGTTATCGTACCGATGATATAGCCTTGCGGGCACTGCTGGACAAGCAATTCGGGTATCTCGGTGTACTGGGTAGCCAGAAAAAAATGGAGAAATTATTTAGTGACTACAGGCTGGACGGCATTCCTGAACAGGTTTTGCAACGCATTTATGCCCCCGTCGGTCTTGTTATTAAGAGCCAGACGCCCGAAGAGATCGCAGTAAGTATTGCGGCCCAGGTCATCAAAATAAAAAATGAGACGCTATGAGATTTGCTTTTCTTTTATTCAGTTAGCTGCAATAAGTATTCTCTTGAAATTGCGTCGTTGGAGTGAGTGTTGCTACTACTTCTTCATGATAAGCGGTTTGCCCACACCATAGTAAATCCTTACCTTGACAAACTTAAATGGTTTGCCATGATCGTTGTTTACATCTTTGTTGGATTGGTTGTAACATTATTACTCATTTCGGCGCTGATGCCGAAAACTTTTAATGTAGAAAAAACAATTGTGATCAGCCGGCCTGTTACCGAAGTAATGGACCGGGTAAGCGACCTGAATTATTACAGTCAATGGAATCCCTGGCAGCAATCAGACCCTACCGTAAAAAATACAATTACAGGAGCCGCCAAAATCCCGGGTCATAAATATGCCTGGGAAGGAAAAAAAGTAGGTGTGGGGAGTTTAACACTAAACAACCTCGATGAAAAGCACATTCATTTTGACCTTGAGTTTTTAAAACCCTGGAAAAGCAAAGCCAAAGACAATTGGTTATTTGAGCCCTGGGGTGATGGGGAGACTAAAGTAACCTGGCAGAACAGTGGTCAGTTTCCCTGGCCCATAGCCAGCCTGATGGGGCCTATGATCATCAAAAGTCTGAACCAGCAATTTGAGCAGGGTTTGAATAATTTAAAAAAGATGGTAGAAGCCTGAGTACCGGATTCAACGTTCGTTTATAGATGCTTAAGATGCTTTACCGTTAATTCGTTCTCGATATTTCCGGTATTAATCGTAGTTGCTGGCTCAAACAACATTATTGCTACTTCTTCCCTGGCTACCGGTTTATGCTCCACCCCCCGGGGTATGATCAAAAACTCTCCGGCATTCACCGTTATGATCTTATCCTGCAGGTGCATATCAAAGCTTCCTTTAACCACGTAAAACAATTCATCTTCCTGATCGTGATGATGCCAGATGAATTCGCCCTGGAATTTTACCAACTTAACGTGCTGACCGTTTAACTCTCCAACAATCCTGGGATTGAAATAATCATCGATTTGTGAAAGTTTTTCAGAAAGATCTATTTTTTCTATTTCCATATTGCATTTGATTAGACTGTTTTTTTTGAAATAGTCCCGACGGGACGAAATAGTAGTTGAAAAAAATAACTACCATCTGCGAGGCTATCATTACTCGATAGCAATACAATCAGCTGCTGCTTTTGCTTTTTGTCTTAACTCATTTATATCTGTACCTACTTCATCATAAGCAAGCGCTACTGCCATCCGGCGGTATGGTCTCGTGGTTGACTTTCCAAATATTCTTATGTCAGTATTGTCTTGTAGTAATGCTTTTTCAATTCCAGTTATATTCACGTGTTCTGTTATTTTGTTGGCCAATACCACGGCGCTGGCCCCGGCTCTTTCTAATTTTATCAATGGGATGGGCAGTCCCAGGATTGTTCGTGCATGCAATTCAAATTCCGAAAAATTTTGGGTGCGGGCCAGTGTAACCATCCCTGTATCATGGGGACGGGGGCTTAATTCTGAAAAATAAACGCCTTTATCCGTTAAGAAAAATTCTACTCCCCATAAACCTGCGCCGGTTAATGCCGTCGTTACTTTTTCTGCCATGTTGCAGGCATCCGTATAGTCTTGGTCACTGATAGCAACGGGTTGCCAGCTTTCCTGGTAATCACCTCTTTCCTGTCGATGCCCGATGGGCGGACAAAATAAGGTTATCCCCTGTCTGCCGGACAGGCAGGCATTTTTCTGCGTAACCGTCAATAAGGTAATTTCTGTGTGAAAAGAAATAAACTCTTCAATGATCACTTCCCTGATATCTCCTCTTGAATGGTTGATAGCATAATCCCATACAGTTTGCTGATCTTCCCATTTCTTCAATACGCTTTGGCCCTTACCAGATGAAGACATCAAGGGTTTCACCACACAAGGAAAACCAATTTCGCCAACTGCTTTGCTGAAATCTTCAAAAGTTGTGGCATAAAAGTATTTCGCCGTCCGCAACCCCAGTTCTTTGCTGGCGAGGTCTCTTATCAATTTACGGTTCATCGTAAAATTTGCCGCCCTTGCACTGGGCACCACTTGTATGTTTTGTTGTTCATAGTCGTAAAACCTTTCTGTTCTGATGGCTTCTATTTCTGGAACGACCAGGTCGGGTTGATGCCTGGCTACCACCGCATCCAATTGTTCGCTATTCAACATATCTATCACTTCAAAATCATCGGCCACCTGCATGGCCGGAGCACCCGCATAACTGTCCACCGCTATAACCGTTTGTCCAAGACGTTTTAATGAGATCGCCAGTTCTTTACCCAATTCGCCGCTACCCAGGAGCAATATCTTTTTGTGCATGACACAAAGTAATAGATTTATAAAATAAAAAGCGATCTACTATTTTACATTAAAAGGCCATATCGCTTACATTCCATTACAATCCTGTTAACAGAAAAACTGCTCTTTTACGATCTTGCCCTTTTTACTTCGTAAGCAACTATTTCTTCCCTGTCCATCTTTCCTGAGTCCTTGAAAGTTACATCCATCCTTATGCCAACGCTGAAATGAATTGCGGAAACTATGGGTTCGGTCGCAACACTTGGACATTTCTTCCACCATGTAGTTAAAAACTTCCCTTTTTTGCTCCATACTAAACAGCATTATTTGAAAAAGCGCTGCCCTGGTTCAAATCCCACCGGCCGGTTTGTGCCAGCTCTTTGCATGTTGCAGCTAGTTCCTTTATCGTCATTACGGCCCTATTGTTGATACATATTTGATTTTAGTTTAAAAATGCCGCCTGACCGATCAGATCGGGCAGGAACATACTAGCTTCCCTGATTTTATTTGGCTAAAAATTAAATAATTATGAAGCCGGTTATGTTAAGGATGAACTTATTTTTACCGTGATGAAATGGATTGTTTTTATTCTTACCCTCATGTTATTGGGCTGCTCGGCCAGTAAAAATCCTTTGCGTAAGAAAGTAAAGTTGTTACAAAAGGGTCTTATCCTGGACGATACCAGCTATGTGTATGCCCTGCCTTTTGAAGAAGGCAAATCATTCAGGGTGATACAGGGATATTTCAGCGGCTTCACGCACAAGGAAAGAGCAGCACTTGATTTTAATATGAACCGGGGAACAAAGATCACCGCCGCCAGGGATGGGATCGTCCTACGGGTAAAAGAAGATGGAAAACGCGGTGGCTTTAATCGAAAATACCGCTCTGACGGCAACAATATTGTGATTCAACATGCTGATGGCTCCCGGGCCGGTTACTGGCACCTGCAACCAAATGGCGCCATTGTAAATGTTGGTGATACGGTAAAAAAAGGACAGGTAATTGCACTAAGTGGCAAGACAGGTTTTGCTGCCGTGCCCCATCTTCATTTTTTAGTATGGTCCAATAAAAATGGAAACTGGCAACAAATAGCTACCAGGTTTCAAACAGCAACCGGTGTAAAGTACCTGCGGAGCTGGAAAAAATACAGAAGGCCAACCCCACCCGACCTCCCCTAAAGGGTGAGGCCACCATCGCACAGCCCTTGCTTTTTAAAGTTCTATGCTACCAAAATTTTCTTTGATATAAGTATTGCTATTTTTGAAAAAATAGCTTTTGTCATTTCAGGAAATATATCAACAGTTTATTGAAGGTATCCAAAACACGGGCTGGCTGGAATATATAGCGGTGATCTCGGGTATTGTAAGTGTTTGGTTTTCCCGCAAAGAAAATATTCTTGTTTACCCTACCGGGTTAATCAATACGATCGTGTATGTGTACCTGAGTTTCAATGGCAGCTTATTTGGTGAAGCCAGTGTAAACTTCTATTACACTATTATGAGCATTTATGGCTGGATCTTATGGTCCAAAAAAGATGCAAAAAATCATCCTGTTATTCATATTAGTTTTTCCAGCAGGAAATGGTGGCAATACCAGGTTGCTTTCTTTCTTTCCTTTTATTTCGTCATCTTCATCTTGCTCACCTATCTGCAACAAGATTTTGCACCCGGTGTTATTCCCTGGGCAGATGCGTTTGCATCTGCTACTGCTTTTACCGGCATGTGGTTGATGACTAAGAAAAAAGTGGAAAGCTGGTATTGGTGGATTGCAACGAATATTGCTTCAATGCCATTGTATTTTGTAAAGGATTATGTATTCACCAGTGTATATTATTTTATACTACTCATAATGGCTGTTTTTGGTTTACTGGAATGGAGAAAAAGAGTCAAGCAAACCTATGCTTAAAAAAATAGTCATTATAGGACCCGAAGGCACGGGTAAAAGTACCTTGTGCGAACAATTGGCGCAGCATTATGATACGATGTGGTGCCCCGAGTTTGCAAGGGAATACCTATTGACGCATGGAATGGCATATACCTATGACGACCTGTTAAAGATTGCAAAAGGACAATTGGCATTGGAAGATGAATACAGCGCCAGGATGGATTTGCCTGCCGGCTCCCTACTTCCCAATTCAGGTTCACCCTTATTTATAGATACTGATATGTATGTTATGAAAGTGTGGTGTGAGTTTGTTTTTGGTAACTGTCATCGCTTTATACTGGAACAAATTGCAGAAAGAAAATATGATCTTTATCTCCTTTGCCATCCCGATCTGCCATGGGTAAAAGATGCATTAAGAGAATACCCGGATCTGGCAAGCCGCCAAAAGCTCTTTTTGATTTACAAGGATAGTATGGTTAATCAAACGGTTCCCTGGACTGAAATTTATGGCAATGATGATGGGCGTTTGCAACAAGCCATTGCTGCTGTGGACAAACTGCTCGAATAATAGTTGCTATTTTCGCAATCAACATGAGGGACCTCCTGCAAAAAAATCATAGACTGCTTTTTTATGGATTGTGGTTATTACTTGGTATCCTGCAATCGGGGCTTACCGAACTGCAGGATGATGAAGCTTATTATTGGGTTTACAGCCAGTATCCTGACTGGGGTTATTTTGACCATCCGCCCATGATCGCCCTCCTGGTAAAAATGGGTTATGCCCTTTTCCCAAATGAACTGGGAGTTCGTCTGTTTCCTTTACTGCTTAATGTTTTCTCGCTGGCTATTATTGAAAAGTTGATTAACAGGAAGAATCCTTTTCTTTTCTATACCATTGCTTTGTCAATAGCTGTTATCCAGTTGACCGGGTTTGTGGCCGTACCCGATATCCCATTGATCTTTTTTACTGCGCTTTTCTTTTTGTGTTATAAACGATTTTCACAAAATTCTTCTTTTCTCAATACTTTTTTATTGGGATTGTCAATTGCGTTCCTGTTTTATAGCAAGTACCATGCAGTGCTGATCGTTTTTTTTGTCTTGTTGTCGAATGTCCGTTTATTCACCAAATATCAAACGTATGTGGCCGGGGTAATTGCATTGCTGTTGTTTGCACCGCATCTTTGGTGGCAATACCAGCATGATTGGGTTAGCCTCCGGTATCACTTATTGGAGAGTAATGTCAATGCATACAAACTGTCATTTACCGTTGACTATATTGCCGGGCAGTTATTGCTGCCCGGACCGATTGCTGGTTTTATTTTATTACCTGCAGCTTTTATGTACAAGCCAAAAGTCGTTTCCGATAACTACCGGGTCGAAAAAGCGCTACGGTATACGATGATCGGTCTTTATGGCTTTTTCCTGCTTAGCTCATTTCGCGGACAAGTAGAAGGAAACTGGACATCTCCCGTACTGGTATCTCTGATCGTGCTTTCCCACCAGTTTTTAAATGACCGATTGAGCCCGCTGGCTATACGGGGACAAAAATTACTTTTCAAGCTGCTTCCAGTAACCATTCTCCTGGTTCTATTGACCAGGTTGATCATGATCATTGATATCGTGCCGTTAAAGGCAATTAAGACAAGATACCATGCCTGGAAAGAATGGCCTGCAAACATGAAAGAAAAAACAAAAGGACTGCCTGTTGTTTTTAGTAATTCTTATCAACGGGCTTCCAAATACTGGTTCTATACCGGGCAAATGACTTATTCACAAAACTTTTACAGGGAAAGGAGAAACAATTATAATTTCTGGCCGGTGGAGGATTCTTTGCTTGGAAAACAAATTTATTACCTCGATATCTACAATACCTGGCGGCTTACCGACTCCTTACCAACACCCCTTGGGTGGGTGGGTTATCAATATGATCCGGAATTTATTTCGTTTGCCAAAGTAAAAGTCGATGTCCCCGGAAGAAAATTCATCCTAAAAGAAGGGGAAGATCTTGTTTTGAACTGCACTTATACTATTCCTCCTTATTATGATGACTTTATCAGATCAACCACCGTACTGCGAGATACAACCGTCATTGCCTTTTTTAATAAAGCGGGTTGGGTAAAAGACATTCCTGTCAGCCTGCCGCTTTCTGAAATGAATGAGAAAAAAGTAATAAGACTAACGATCAACCCCGGTCTCTCAAAAGGTAAATACTATTTCCTTTTTGCTATTCACTCGGGTCAATACTATCCAACGCACAACAGTGATAAGATCGAACTAACTATCGACTAGTTTTTCATGGCGGCTTTATACCGGTGATATATTGTATATCCGGATCTGTTTGCAGGTTATTCATTTGCCGCATTATGTTACGTGACCTGGCAGTAACATACATAGAAGGCGGTTTTACGGCATATCGTTTGGGATTGGGCAGGCAAGCAGCAATCAATGCTGCTTCCTGTTTGGTGAGATTTTTTGCCGGCTTATTAAAGTATTCCCGGGAAGCCATTTCAATTCCAAAGATTCCATCTCCCATTTCAATAACATCCAGGTACATTTCCAGAATTCTCTTTTTCCCCCAAAACACTTCGATCATAAAAGTGAAATACACTTCTAATCCTTTTCTGATCCAGCTTTTGCCTTGCCATAAAAAAACATTCTTAGCCACCTGCTGGCTGATCGTGCTGGCACCCCTTACCCGGCCAGGCTTTCGCTCATTATATTTTCTTGCTTTTTTAATGCTCTTCCAATCGAATCCATTATGGTCTGGAAACAACTGATCTTCAGCTGCCATTACAGCCAGCTTCGCATTGGGTGACATATTCCTACTACCAACATAATCTCTTTTCAACCCATGACCGCTCACCCAGCTCACGAGCTGAGTGATGGTAAGGGGTGGATTAACCCATCGAAGTATGATTATATAAAAGAATTGCAGCAAGAAAAGAATAAAAAGTATTTTTTTTGCAACCGATAGCCATCGGGACCAGCTTTTATTCAATCGTAGTTTTAGTTGCATTATATCCGGCAATATAAAAAGAAGTTACTGCTTTGCCTTCAAAAAGAGCGTTGCGGGGGAATATACATATAAAATACCTGCATCCTGAATTTTCCTTCCTTCCTGTATTTTATTCGGTGAGGATATAGAAATCCTGCTTGCAAAATGTTCTATTAACAAGGGGCCATATCCCATTACCAGTGCAGACACCAGTGCTGTGGTGGTTTTGTCAGGATCGTTCAAAGATAAACCCATTGTTTTAAGTCCGACCCGGCACCCATACAAATCCGTATAGCCAGGGAATGTTAAAATTCTCAGATGCGCTTTCCATAGAACAGCAAGCCCCAGATTAAGGCAAAACCAAATACAATCAGTATGATCCCATTGATACGATTAATGATGTGAATATTATGTGGCGTCAACCGGTTACGGATCTTGCCGGCCAGCATCACTTTCAAAATATCGGTGCCGAGCATCCAGGTAAGACAGGTAGCAAAAATGATGACCCGGTCCTGCACCGTATGGCTGATAGTAGCCGTGGTGGTAGTGATCCAGAAAATAAATACCGCAGGATTGAGTGTATTCATAAAATAGCCAGAAAAAAATATTTTGGCATAGTCACTCTTGCGAATTTTAAACACCTGTTTTCCTTCTGCATTTACTTTTACCTTTTTGAAAAAAATAAAAAAGACGCCCATGGAAACCAGGAAAATACAGCCCGCTACTCCTACTTCCGTTTTGTACAATTTTATACTGTCAAACAGTTCTGTAAACACATTGCTAACCAGCACCAGCGTGATGTCGCTGGCGGACACTCCGGCGATGAAGGCAAACCCGCCCCGGTGGCCATTATTCAAACTTTGTTTGATAATGGAAAAAAGAACCGGGCCCACTGCAATACTCAGCAGCAAGCCAAACGTCAGTCCTTTGAGCATTGATTCTAACATAGAGTAAAATACGAAGTTATAAGTACCAAGTACGAAAACCTCACTACTTACTATTTAACCTTATTCTGGTAAAATCTGCCTATTATCGTGCCCGTCTTGCCGCTATGTAGTTGGCCCCCACAGAAGCGGAACCTCTTACTAAATGGCGCAAGTATTCTTTGTTGACTACAGTTTATGGCAAATCGAGAATGCGTTGACCAACCGACACCGCATACAAAAATGTTCTTTGCATTACATCCTGCATATAAGTTCTTTTGATTTAAGTAAAGTATTTCGCCGTGCGCAGTTTGTAGTTCTTACTATACTTATATATGATTTTTTTGTAAAAACCTGTTCCATTCTTCCAGCATCCTCCCTTTCATTACTCTTGGGAATTTATGCTGGCTGCCTAGTTTTCCTTTTAGTTCCATGAATTTCATAAACTTTTCTTCCGGTAATACTTCCAGAAAAACATCTTTTAATGCGCTGTCTCTTTCGGTCGCATAATCATCGTTTAATCGCCTCAGGCTCTCATCGATCCGTTGCCTTATTTTTTCGGCATCCACTTTGTCATTGGTGGCAATATACCACTGGTGCGCAAAAAGTGTTCCATGGGGCACTCCCACCACTGTGTATTCAGGGATGCTGACATTAAATTCTTCACTAACCAATTCGATGGCCTTATTCATATTCTCCACACTCAGGTGTTCGCCTGTAAGGCTCAGGAAATGTTTCGTTCTCCCTGTGATTACCACTTCACTTTTTTCGAGGTCAACAAATTTTATGGTGTCGCCGATAAGGTATCGCCAGGTCCCGGCATTGGTACTCATCAGCAGGGCATATTCTTTTCCTTCTTCCACCTCGTGTATGAGTTTTGATTCCGGATGCGCAACAATATTTCCATCACTGTCAAAATTTTTATCATCAAACGGGACAAACTCAAAAAAGATATTGTTGTTGAGTATCAACTGCATGCCCTTGGCCTGCTCTCTTGTTTTATAACCAATAAATCCTTCGCTGGACAAATAATTTTCTATGTAAACAATAGGTTTGGCCAATAATTTTTCAAACCCTTTTTTATAGGGTTCAAATGCTACTCCTCCGTGAACAAAGAAGCTAAGGTTGGGCCATATATCGTGTATGGTCTTTACTTTATAATGTTCTACCACCATTTCCATACACATCTGGCACCAGGCAGGTACCCCAACAATATATCCAATATCCCATTCCCTCGCATGCTCTACAATTTCATTTAGTTTCTGATTCCAGTCTGTGATAGCAGCAATACGTCCGCCAGGTTTATAAAAAGTCTGAAACCAGAAAGGTCTTCGCTTTGCCAAAATACCGCTTAGATCTCCTGCGAACCAGCCTGCCTTTCCTTTCTTTAAATCTGTTGCCCCTCCCAAAAATAAAAAGCCTTTTGTCATTGCTCTCTTATTAGCTTCTTCATACCTGACAAGGCCTATTATCTGGCGCAGGAAATTGATGGTGTTGCTTCGCAACAACTCTTTTGTAACCGGTATGTATTTACTCGCTGCTTCTGATGTTCCCGAGCTGACAGCATAATATTTGATTTTGCCTGGCCACGTTACATCGGGTACCCCTTCCAGTGTTTTCTTCCACCATTCATCGTATATTTTATTATAATCATGCACCGGCACAAGCCCCTGGAAACTTTTTCCGGGATTCTTGCTAAGCAATACATCATCAAAGCGGTAATGCTGGCCGAATTCAGTAAACCTTGCTTTTTTCAATAACTTCTTTAATACCCGTACCTGCTGTCGTTTGGGGTCATTGGGCGGGATCCGTAAGGCTGCGGCAATAGCCCGTGGTATTTTTATGTCAATAATATTGGCCATGTAGTGGTTAAACGGTCGACTTAAAGTTACGCAATGTATCCTTGAAACTGCCGCGAATATACTACTACGATTCTAAGCTTCGCAGGCGAATCAAAAGTGAAGAAATCCCGCTATTAGTCGCCTAATTTCCTGTACACCTTCCAGATCAATTTCAAATCACCCGAAGGTTCATAGTCCCTGGCATACCAATAGTCCAGCATTGCCAGGTTCTCAACCGGTAATAGTTGTTTGGCTGAAACAGGGATCCCGTTACAGGCTATGACAGCCCGGTACAACTTAGGCAGGTTTTTTTCAGTGGTTGCATACCCTATCCATGTTTTTTTTGCAAACAGCACTGCAAGACAATTTGAAAAAAATTGAAAGGGCTTTTTTATAAAAAAAACATGTACGGGAATCGTAATAATTCCTAACAGTGAAATGCTAACATCGATCAGTCTTTTTAGCCTGCGGTTATATGGATCAGCGAGCTTGTAGCCATTCTCTTTTGACACCGCTTCACCGGTTGTATCTTTAGAATCACTGCCAACGATGCTGCTGCTTCCGGCTGCATGAATTTTGGCAACCAATCCACGGGGCAGTTTTTCTATAGACTGAATAATATCTGAAAACGACAATGACCCTTCGCAAAAAATAATCTCCCGGAAAGGAACTGTGACAGATAGCTGTTGCAGGTTTTTCAGCTTGCTCAAACCGGATTCATCATTTTCATCAACAGACACCCTGCCAAATATCTTCTGTTGCAGACCCGCTTCCTCCAACAATTGAATCGTTCGCTGATACTCCGTCTCAGTTCCTGCTATTACTGTTGTAGCATGTTCTTCCTTCTCTTTATTGCTGTTTAATACATGACTTTTAATAAGAATACCCCGCAGTATGCTGATGAGAATAAAAGCCAGTACGGCACCAAACAAGACAATACCTCTCGAAAAACGGTATTGCTCCGGCAACAAGGCATAGGCTGCCAACAAAACAATGGTGGCGATCAGTGTAGAACGTATCAGCTCTGTTCTCTTATACCACCTGTCATACAACCCGGCATAGTAAGCTGCAATAAGATAAAACACCGTGAAAGCCGGAAAGACGATCCATAATAACCGGTTCTCGTATTCCGTTTCTGGTCGTACATAGGTAGCCCAGGCAGTTTTCATTAACCAGAATGAAATCAGTATCAGGCCCGCATCAATCAGTGGTAGGCCGATCTTCCGGATAAAACCACTAATAGCAGATAAACCGGCCCTGAACCAAATAGCGATATGAATCAGAAAATTAAAAAATCCTGCCCGGCTTCCGCCATAATGTTTGCCGACAAAAATACTCATGGCTTTGTAGAACATCCGTACATAGTTCATGCTGCCTTTGCGGGTGCTCTCCCCTTTAAAATGAATGATACTGCTGCCGGCAAAATAATAATTCTTATATCCCGCTTTTTGTATCCGGTAACTTAAGTCTACATCCTCGCCATACATAAAGAAAGTCTCGTCAAAATTTCCCACCTTGTCCAGGGCCTCTTTTTTTACCATCATAAAGGCTCCCGCCAGAACATCCACCTCATTACTATCCTTCTCATCAAGATGCCCGAGATGATATCTTGAAAATGTTTTTGAATGCGGAAATAGTTTTGACAATCCAAACAATTTGAACAAAGAGGTCATCGGTGAGGGAAAAGCTCTTTTGGATTCCTTGAGAAATTTTCCACTCCCGTCCAGCATCCTTATGCCCAGAGCCCCGGCATCAGGATGCGATTCAAAGAATGAAACACAGCGTTGAAAACAATCTTCCGGAACAATGGTATCAGGATTCAAAAAAAGAATATACTTTCCTTTTGACAGCTGAAGTCCCTGGTTACAAGCTTTGGCAAAGCCCACATTCTCCTTATTGACCACAAAATGAGCGGATGGAAACTTCGGTGCGAGGTAGTCAATACTGTTATCGGTAGAATTGTTGTCTACTACAATCAGTTCTGCCGGTAGGGAGGCAATTGCGTTCTGAACTGAGTACAGGCATTGCTCAAGAAAATGCTTGACATTGTAATTAACTATAATAATAGAAAGCAGCAAGAATAGTATAATATTAGATGTGCGAAGTACGAAGTTTTTACCTACAGTTCAAAATACGGGCTATCACCGAAATAACCGGAGTATTAGTAGGATTTCACGAGTAAATCTGTGTAATCCCTGTTTATCTTTGCCCATGCTCAAAACCACTTTGATAGAAGCCACCAAGGCAGGCGCTGCAGAAATCCTTCGTTTCTTCAATAACGTATTTACAGTAAGCAATAAAGAGGGTGTCAACAACTTGGTTACTGAAGCCGATCATGCGGCTGAAAAAGCGATCCTGGATATTATTAAATCAGCCTATCCTGGTCACCAGGTGCTGGCGGAAGAAACAGGGGAGATCAAACAAGATTCTGACTACAAATGGATAATTGACCCTATAGACGGAACAGTGAACTTCGCGCATGGCATTCCTCTCAACTGTGTTTCTATTGGTATTGAACATAACGGTGAAATAATAATGGGTGCTGTTTATAACCCGCATATGAATGAGTTTTATTTTGCAGAAAAAGGAAAGGGCGCTACGTTAAATGATAAACCTATCCGTGTAAGTCAACAATCCGAAACCATCAAAGCCTGCCTGGTAACCGGGTTCCCGTACACGTATGTCAATGCAACCAATGGACCGCTTGAAATATTTGAACGATTTATCCGTAAAGGTGTTCCTGTAAGAAGATTGGGTTCTGCCGCTATCGATCTGTGCTGGGTAGCAGCCGGAAGATTTGATGGCTTTTACGAACACAAGCTGGAACCCTGGGACAGTGCTGCCGGCTACCTGATCGTTGAAGAAGCAGGAGGAAAAGTGACGGATCATGAAGGAAATAAATTTTCTGTTTACCAGCACCGGGTCCTGGCGACCAATGGTAAGATCCATGATGAAATGGTAGCAGTAATCAACAATAAGAAACAACTATGAGTATTGAAAGAACGGAAATATCATCCCTGGGAGAATTTGGTTTGATAGAACACCTGACACAAAATATTGAACTACAAAATGCCTCCTCCGTTCTTGGCGTAGGTGACGATGCCGCTGTGATCGATCATTTTGGTAAGCAAACTGTTGTCACCACCGATCTGTTGATTGAAGGCGTCCATTTCGATCTGACCTATTCCCCCTTGAAACATCTGGGTTATAAAAGTGTTATCGTCAACCTCAGCGATGTGTATGCCATGAATGCAATTCCTACACAGATTACACTAAGTCTGGGCATCAGTAACCGTTTCAGCCTGGAAGCATTGGATGATTTTTATGAAGGTGTATATGCCGCCTGTGAGAAATATGGTGTCGACCTGGTGGGTGGCGATACTACTTCTTCCCAAAAAGGTTTTATCATTTCTGTAACAGCGATCGGGGAAGTAGCCCCTGACAAATTTGTAAAAAGAAGTACTGCCCAACAAGGAGACCTGCTTTGTGTAAGTGGTAGCCTGGGCGCTGCCTATGTGGGTTTATTGTTCCTGGAAAGAGAGAAGAAGATCTTTATCGAAAGCCCGGGGGTGCAACCCGACCTGGAAGGAGAATCGTATGTAATAGGCAAATTACTGAAACCGGAAGCAAGAAAGGATATTATCGAGTTTTTTGAAAAACAGGAGATCATTCCTACATCCATGATAGATGTCAGTGACGGACTGAGTTCTGAGATCCTTCATATCTGCAAAGACAGTAACCTGGGCTGTGTGCTGTACGAAGAAAAATTACCCCTGGCCGAAGAGATGAAAAAAGCTGCCTTTAAGTTTGAAATAGATCCAACAGCCTGTGCCCTGAGTGGCGGCGAGGATTATGAATTGCTTTTTACCATTCCTCAAACAGAATATGATAAATTAGTATTAAATGAAGAAATTAGTGTGGTGGGATATATGACAGAACCCGGTCAAGGCGTTCATATCTTTACGAAAGGTGGTGGAAAACACCCGGTTACTGCACAAGGTTGGAACCATATGAAATAACGAACTGTCTGCCAGGAGCGGGCGAGATTTACCTGATTTAAGATTATGGGGAGAAAATTGATTTTGTTTTTATTGCCGGTAGTGGTTGTGAGTTGTGGTATCAGCAAATCCTCTTTCTCTCCCCACAAAAAATATTCGCTGCAGCAGATGCAGAAGGATTATTCTTTATATCAAACCATCCTAGAAGAGCACCACCCAGGCCTTTACTGGTACACTTCAAAAGACAGTATGGATTACTTTTTCAAGTGGGGCGAACAGCATTTGAAAGATTCAATGACGGAACCCGAGTTTCGTAAAGTGCTGGCTTATGTTACTGCCAAGATCAATTGTGGTCATACTACCGTGCGGTCTTCAAAAGCCTGGGGAAAATACAATGATACGGTGCGGTTGGGAAAAATATTTCCCCTAGGTATGAAAATATGGAACGACACCATGGTGGTGACAACTAATCTCAACCGCCGCGATACTATTCTTAAACGAGGTACCCTAGTCACCGGGATGGATGGAAGAACGCCCAAAGCAATTGTTGATACGTTGTTTGATTATATTTCTACCGATGGGTATAACCGGACACATAAATATCAAACCCTTAGCAATCGCGGCTTCTTTGGGCCGTTGTACAGTTCTTTGTTTGGTTTATCGGAAAAATACACGATTGACTATATCGATTCGGCTGGTTTGGCAAAAACGATCACAGTTCCGGTTTATAATCCTGCAACAGATACCGCAAGACGTATCGGGACCCGCCCCTTCCGACCTTCCCCACAACCATCAAAAAAGGAAAGAAAACGACTGGAGACTAATACGATTCGTCTATTAAAGATCGACACCGTCAATCATACCGCCATGATGGATCTTTCTTCCTTTGCCAGGGGATATGGATTAAAGAAATTTTTTCGTAATTCTTTCAGAGCCCTGCAGCAGAATAATATCACTCACCTTATTATAGATGTTCGCGGCAATGGAGGCGGAAGTGTAACCAACTCTACATTGATCAGCCGCTATTTAGCCCGGCAAAAATTCAAGGTCAGCGATTCTTTATATGCACTCCGGAAAGGAAGCCCTTACCAGCGATATATAGAGGATCATTTCTGGAACAAGCTCTTCATTTCTTTCTTTACCAAAAAGAAACGAGATGGTAAATATCATTTCGGGTTTTTTGAACGGCATTATTTCAAACCAAAAAAAAGAAATCACTACGATAACAAAGTTTACATCCTAACCGGCGGCAATTCCTTTTCAGCCACTACTTTATTCGTCAGTGCCATCATCGAGCAGGATAATATAACTGTAATTGGCGAAGAAACAGGAGGCGGGGCTTATGGAAATTCAGCTTGGCTGATACCGAATGCAACATTGCCTGAAACAGGCGTGCGCTTCAGGCTTCCGTTATTCCGGTTGGTCATCAATAAGGATACTCCCAAAAATGGACGAGGTGTGCAGCCTGAAGTGAACTCTTTTCCAACCATTGATGCCGTAAGGCGGGGCGCTGATTATAAATTGGAGAAAGCAATGGAATTAATAAAGTCCGAACAGCTATCGCGAAAATCTCAATAGTAGGCAGGTGCTTTACAGCTGATCAATCTATCAGTTTGAAGTCGTCAGCATCCTTCCCGAATGGAAATTTTGCTCTTGTCATTGCCAGGTGCGCTTTGTCCAGGGTAATGGTGAAGACATCTTCTTCCTCATTCTTGTGGTAAACGACTTCTCCCATCGGATCAACTACCATACTTTCTCCACTATAATGAATTTCGTTGCCGTCGTTTCCAACACGGTTAACGCCAATTGTATAACACTGATTCTCGATGGCTCTTGCCATCAATAATGTTTTCCAGGCATGTATTCGTCTTTCGGGCCAGTTGGCTACATACAGTAATACATCATATTCATACTCCTCTTTTGAGTCTTCTTCACTCGCCGGTTGGGAAGATTGCCTGGCCCAGACTGGAAATCTTAAATCATAACATACCTGTAAATTTATCTTCCATCCTTTCACAGAGGCAATTAATCTTTTTGTTCCGGCAGTATAATGATTGTCTTCGCCAGCAAACGCAAACCGGTGACGTTTATCGTAATAACCATACTGTCCGTTTGGTAGCATCCAGATCAGCCGGTTGTAATAATGGATCGGAACCCCGCCTGGGGCACGGGTCTGAACTGTTTTGTCTGCCAGGTCCCATTCAGCGTCACGACAGATAAAACTACCGGTGAGGATGATCTTTTTTTTTGCCGCTACCCGTTTCATCCATAGCACCGTCTCACCTTCCATTGTTTCCGCTAATAGTTCTGGTTGCATACTAAAACCAGTGCTGAACATTTCGGGGAGTACAACAATTTCAGTTTTCTCTTTTATGTCGTTGATCTTTTGTTCCAGCATTTGCAGGTTGGCTGCCTTGTCCTCCCAATGAAGATCAGTTTGAATTATGGTTACGATAAGATTTGACATAGTTACTTGAATAACTATAAAAATACTTTATTTAGCTAAATGATTAACTGCTCCCGGTTGCCATCAAAAATAGTTTCCCCCCAAAAAAAGCGCCTCCTGAAGGGGCCGCTTTACTTTTGGACATCTGCTTTCGAACTTTACTTCAGCTCCGAAACTACCAACTGGTCTTTTGAATACGTCATAGACATGACCGACCGAAAAAATTTCTTGCTCACATGCAATCCTGCTACTAGTAAAAAATCCTGGTTTTCCTATATCCCCTCTGCTTTCTCTATACTGTTCAATTATTTATTAAAAATTATTGGGAAAATGTTTCCCCATTTTAAAGCTACTTCAACAACTGTTACCACAAAATCATAACTGGCGCAGGAAAGTAAAATTTCAATGGCATTGATTTTGTTTTATTATCAGTATTAAAGCAACGATTATGTGGAAACCAATTATACAACTTAAAAAAGTCTTCCTGGTTGTTGCCATATTGTACGCCGCTGTTTTATCAGCACAACAGCATGTTATAGCTAACAAAGACAATACAAGACCCGAGATTACCAGGCTATTCAACCAACCGGCAACGCTTACATCATTCAATGTAATCCGTAATAATGGATATAATGAGATCCAATGGACCAGCCGGGGAGACCAGCAAACAAGAAGATTCGTTGTAGAATACAGCACGAATGGAGTTTATTTCCAATCTGCGGGCGAAGCATTAGTGTCGCCTGGTGGTTCATACCAGCTACAACACCAGACTTTTGAAATAACTCCTTTGTTATACCGTATTCGTATGGAAGATCTAAATGGCCGGAACACTTATTCTCCCTCCGTTTTACTAGACGGAATGGAGCTATCGCCGGTAACCATTTATCCCACTATTATCACTGGTAATGTGGTAAATGTAAACTCGCATTTCCCCGTAGAGCGTATCGCAGTTTTTTCAGGGGCCGGGCAACCGGTATATACGCAAGATGTAAATGGCAAAGCAGAATATATGGCAATCACAATTCCTACACTGGCTAAGGGTGTGTACTGGATACATTTTTCAGGAAGGGGATGGAAAACAACAACTAAGTTCATTATCCCGTAATGGTACTTCTATATTTTTTCTGGGGTATTTTTTTACTCGTTCTCTTTCTGCCCGAGCACTCTACTCACCAATTCCATTTCAAACCCTTTTCCTACTAAATAATCTATTGTCTTTTTTTTTCTTACGAACTCTTGTTCTTTTTTCAGGTCGTTATACTTGCCCGTGGCCAACTTATCCAACACATTTAAATAATCACTTTCGTTAATTTCCTTTAATGCCTTTTTAATACAATACTCACTTACCTGCTTTTGTTGTAGCGCATATTTTATTTTCACCCGGCCCCACTGTTTTATCCGGAATTTACCCCCGGCAAAGGCAATCGCAAATCGCTCTTCATTCAAATAGTTTTCTTCGATCAGGATGGCAATGATTTCATCGTGTTCTTTTTTCCATACCCCGAGATTGTATAATTTCTCTTTCACTTCGCTATGCGACCTTTCCTGGTAAGCACAGTAATGCTTCAGTTTTTGGAGAGCCTGTTCTTTGCTCAGGTTTTTTTTATACATGTGAGACGATTAGTGAAGATCTTTTCAATCAGTAGTTACTCTTCCAGCCTGTCCACGCAGTTGTATTCCGTTTTCAGGAAATCATCATAATAATCAGCTTTCTGAAAAAGATTGCGGAAGGAGTCAGCGCCGTTCTCCGTGGTCATATCAAGGTCATACATGATGCTGCTCAATATGATGTTTTGCTTTACGCAGCTTAAGACCAGACCATTTACCCTGAAATTCTCCTGTAACAAAAATTGATAAAGGGGTTTAATCTTGGTGGCATCCGATGGCATTTGGCACAGGTAAGCATCACCCGTGATAAAAAAATTTTCGGGGTTGAAAGTGATCTTGATCCGGGCAGATCCTTCTTTTACACTCCAGGTGTTTACCCCTTCTCTCGCGAGCCGAACATCTTTACCCAATTCTTTCAATATTCCTTCGATGGTTTTGGCAGCCCCTACAGGCTCTAATTCCTTTTCCGGAATCTCCGGTAATTTTACTTCTGTGCCACAACTGGGGCAGTATTTTTTTGAATCAATATTAGTTTGCGTTACCAAATACGCGCAACTGAAGCAACGGGTGGATGCTTGCCCTTTATTGGGCAGATACATTTGGAGGGCATCCCGCAAATAATTTACCGGTAAAGCAAAACCGAGATTGTCGCCCCCTCTGATGATAAAAGAATTGACGCCGATGACTTCGCCTTTATTATTTACCAAGGGACCACCACTGTTCCCGGGATTAATAGCCGCATCGATCTGTATGAACTTTAACCCATCCCTGATCCTATCGACTTTCGAGATCACTCCTTGCGTGGCAGTATAGTTCAATCCGTACGGATGACCTATGGCAACCACTGCATCGCCATCATGCATGTCTTCATATCGCCCGAGTTTTATTTCCGGCAACTCCAGATTTTCCGGTGCCTGCAGGAAAGCGAGGTCATGCTTCCGGTCAGTGTACCAAACCCTTGAGAAGGCCTTGACAAAAGCTTTGCCTGCAATGGTTACCTCCGCGTTGTCGGCGACTACATGGTTGTTGGTGACGATCAGGTCAAATTCCTTTAGGTAAAACCCTGTGCCGATTCCGTTGGCGGTAGCAATTTGAATAATTGCCTTTTGGAATTGTTCTATGATCTGTTTCGAATCCATATAGTTCAGCTATTTTATTACAGCATAATTACTCCGGGCCTATAGAATAAAAAAAGAAAAATTTGGCTAAATACTGAACTTAGAATACCGAATGAATACAATTTAATACCAGTGTTCACTTTCAGCAAAAACAAATTCCTTATTAGTGAAATCAATGTCATTTGTGGCTAATCATTACTTAGGTTCTGTGTTTAATAATTCTATTTCTGTCGTAAATGTAAGGTCAAAATTCACCAGGTTATCGAAGCGGAGGTTTTGTGTTTTAAACTCCAATAGGGGGTATTTATCCTTCCACTTTGTCAATATCTTTCTTATTCTTTCAATGATCCCGGCAGAAGCAAACTGGTTCTTATTAGAATCATAATACCGGGTATATCCAAGGGCCGTAAAATAATCGGAGTAATTGATCATCATATATAAATGAAAAAGCTCAGCAATCACCTTCGGTAAACTATAAGTATACTGGCAATAGGCGATGCCATACTCCGCAATTTGTGTGGCAATAAAGGGGTAATTATTATCCCGGTACCAGGCCAGGCTCTGGTTGGCACCGTGTATAGACTCTGCAATTGTTTTGTACTGTTGGGGTGCTACTATAGCAAATGTATATTTTGACCGGAAAAGATAACTGAATATTTCTTGCTTCGGTTTTACTTGTAATTGTTTAAATGCTGCTATCATATCCCGGTTCTTTTCTGTTACGGGGCGGTCATCTTTCTTAAAATAGATCCCCGTTATCAGCTCCAGTTCGTGAAGCATTTTACCTTCGGGAGCAATTAAATAATCAATCTTGTAAATGAGTACCAGCAACAAATATGCAATACCCCCGGAAAGTTTATCGGAGTCCACGCTGCCGATGGCATCCAGTGTTTGTTTTATCCATTTCTGCAGGTATTCATACTTCACTTCTCTTTCCTGTTCGGGGAGGGTGGTGATATGTTCACTGTCTGTTGTTTCCAGTATGGTGAAATCCTGCACCAGCAGATCATCCTGTTTATCTGCTTTGGTTGAAAGCTCTTTCAGTCCGTAATACAATTTACTGGGGCTGGCCGTTTCAATATCGCTGTCAAAACGCATGCACAACCTGTCATGATCCAGTGCAAACCGACTGTAATACAAGTTGAAATTCATTTCCAGCAAGCGGCGCATTACCGGCACCGATGGCTGTGGCATGCGGGCCAACGTAACCTCGGCTTTTAATAATTCATTATTAAAATTACCCCGCACAATTTTTGAACCCTGGTAAAAATGAAACCGGCCTTCAGCACCGTTGCGCTCATACACCACATTTTGCTGCGTATCATCCCGCAAGTACTCAAAAAATGCATCCATACTTTCCCTGTACTTTTTTTCCTTGAATAGTTTATCCGCATCCGTCCAGCGGTTTACTTTATGCACCGGTTTATTATTGTCCGAGTACCGGCCAAATGAAATCTCCGGCCCAGGTAGGGGTTCCTCTTTCTTTTTTCTTCCAAAAAGTTTGTCGAACATGATTCAATTTTGAGGTTGGGCAATATACAAATAAGTTGGTTATAGCTGCCCGCCTGCAGGGGGCCCTCGCTGAAAGTCTTTCTTTGGGGAGATTGTTATCCCCGAAAAAGATGAAATCCAGCCGCCTAAAACAGGTGTTTGGCATATGGCAAAAATCAGTAGTTTCGCTACAAACCAATTGACGATGAAATGAGGGTAAAAACTTTTCAGCCATCTTTTTAACCCACGCAGAAAATTTTTTACACCGAATTCCATCAGGCCAAAAAAGTACAATAAAAATCATACTGATGAAGTTCATTGCCTCCTCCTCTTCTCTACTGAAACAATTACAGCATATTGCAGGTGTTATTAATTCCAATACGGTACTCCCCATCCTGGAAGATTTTCTGTTGGAGGTAGAAAAGAACAAGTTGACCGTGGTTGCCACCGACCTGGAAACTGTGATGAGGGTTCAGCTCGATATTGAAGCCAAAGACAGCGGGAAGGTTTGTATCCCTGCCAAAATATTGATGGATTCGCTGAAAAACATCGCAGACCAGCCCCTTACTTTTACGATTGATAAAAATTTTGGTATTGAGATCACCAGCGATAACGGCAAGTATAAAGTAATGGGGGAAAATCCTGATAATTTCCCAAAAGAACCGGCTGCGGATGATACTTCCTCTTTTACGATGTCGGCTGCTGCGCTGGTCACTGCTATCAATAAAACCCTTTTTGCTACCAGCAACGACGATCTGCGTCCGGCTATGACTGGCGTATTCTTTGAATTGGATAAAAAAGGATTACAGTGTGTGGCAACAGATGCCCATCGCCTGGTCCGTTACAAAAGAACAGATGTAAGCTGTCCAAAAGCTGATTCTTTTATTGTTCCCCGCAAACCCCTGAATTTGGTGAAGACCGCTATTCCTTTCAACGATGATGAAATAACGATCAGCTACAACAGTAATCATTTATTTGTAAAACATGGCACTACGCAAATGAGTTGCCGGCTGATTGATGCACGATTCCCGGATTACAAAGTGGTGATACCAACCGATAACCCCTACCGGTTAACAGTAAATAAGAACGATTTCCAGGGTGCACTTCGCCGGGTAAGCGTATTCAGCAATAAGAGTACTAACCAGGTAGCCTTGAATATCAGTGGTAGTGAATTACAGCTGGCTGCACAAGATGTGGACTTTAGTTTTGAAGGAACTGAAAGAATGAAATGCCAATACGATGGTGAAGACCTGATGATTGCCTTCAATGCCCGGTTCTTAATTGAAATGCTTAGCGCTGCCGACAGCGATGAAATAAATATAGAATTGTCAACGCCTACCAAAGCAGGTATCATCAAACCAACTGAACTGGATGAACATGAAGAGTTGTTGATGCTGGTAATGCCGTTAATGCTCAACCAATAGAGAGTCTATAATTGAGAATTGTTTGTTGAACATTGAATATTGTAAATTTTTAAAAAAAATGCTCAATATTCAATACACAATGTTCAATTTTCAAGTGCCGATCTAACCAGGATCTTCTTTCTCCGCGTCTTCCAAATCAACCATTCCGCAAAGAGGAGATTGGGAACCCAACCTAACCAGGCGACGGATCTGTAAACGTCCATGGGCGGGAGTTCAAACGAATTGGTAATAGCATATTTCCATGCTCTCAGTGTCAATGCTGACAAAGTAAGGGCATAGCTCCTGATCATATATTGACGATGTGCTTTGAAGTTTTTTTGTCTTGCTTTTACTAAAGCCATGACCGTGAAAAAGATCCATAATACAGCAAGTAATACGAAAGCTATCCTGGAAGGCAATCCCCCGTTGGCATAAAAACCCATCAACAATCCGGCTGGTCCCGTGATCAGTAATACATCCACCACATAGATATACCCGAATGTCCGGTGAAGCCGGGGTTTGTTCTTCAATATCCACTTTGAAAACTGGGTAAACCCTGCCAACAATACCCACATGCTGGCATATACATGGATAAAGAATGCTTTCCTCCAATGATCAATCTCTATATATTGCTGTTTGATCCGCAAAAAGCCCACATCGGTGTTATAGGGGATATAGGCCATAGTGATGGAGGCCATCAACCAGCAGAAAAAAGCCAGTGTCGTCAGCAAAACTGCATTCCAAATATTTGTCCGGGTGAGAATTTGTACTAATTTTAAAGACGATCAAATCATCCCTACAAATTTAAACCTTTCGTCATGAGAAAATTGATGTTCCTGTTTGTAACAGCTACCCTGTTACTGGCTTGTAATAATGATAAGAAGAAAGTTGAAAGTTCGGAATCATCCACAGACACCGCTGAGACAAGGTCCGCTACTGTCAACACCGATTTGAAACAAACCCCATTGCAAATTGCATCTGAGCCCTATGAAAAATTCCTGGGTTCCTATGTTGGAGCTTTTGGTGACAACAAGATCACTATGCTGATCACGGCGGTGGCCGGGGATTCCCTGGTAGGCCGTACCATTGTAGGCAGTAATGACAGGCCCTTTCGCGGCACGTTTAGCAAATCAGGTGAGAACTATGCCTTTATAGGTAAAGAACCCGGGGATCATAAAGATGATGGTGAATTTAGTTTTACAATGAACGAATCTTCCCCCGATGTAGTAAAAGGATCCTGGACACCGTTTAACAAAAAAAAGCCCGCCAAAGAATATGAGCTCAACCGTCGGAAATTTGCATACGATCCTGCTGTAGGCTCTTACCCGGAAGCATCCCAGCGATTATTAAAGCCAGCCGATGTGGAAAATATGATGAAGGAAGACCTGCAGTTCATGCGGAACGAGATTTTTGCCCGCCATGGCTTTTCTTTCAATAAAAAACAATTGCGCCAGATGTTTGAAATGGAAGACTGGTACATTCCCAATACGGTGGATATACGAGGTTTTCTTACCGATGTGGAAAAGAAAAATATTCAGCTGATCAAGCGGTATGAAAAATATGCGGAAGAGTATGGAGACGAATATGGCCGTTGATGAATTTAGATCATAAGCCCTGAATATTTCAGGGCTTTCATTTTAATGGTATGGATTTTATTATTCTCAATTCATATAACAATTACATTGAAGCGCATATTGCCAGGGGTGTATTGGAAGAAGCTGGGATCAACTGTTGGTTAAAAGATGAGAATACAGTAACAATTGACCCCATCCTTACCAACGCTGTTGGTGGAATAAAAATAATGGTGGCGGCTTCGCAAGCGGAGCGAGCCTGGGAAATCTTGAGCCAATTAAGAAAGGAGCAGAAACGTACCATCGTCTGTCCCCGTTGTGGTTCTAACAATATTGAGCAGGTCAGTACGCCCCGTAAAGCCATCAACTGGATCAGCGCTGTTTCCACTTTTTTCCTGGGTGATTATGCAATGACAGTCGATAAGGTTAATCATTGTTTCGATTGCAAACACGAATTCCCTGAAAATAAACAAGATGCTCTTAGTTAACAGAAATTTTCTCTTTTTTCCTCGTAACTTTTGACTGTAAATAATTCAACATGTGGGGTGACATTGTTCAATATTTTCAGACTTTAGAACAGCGACCATTGGAGCGGATGGCTATTTTGGTGGGCGGCCTTTTATTTTTCTGGATATTGGAAGGGACCATTCCTTTGCTAGGATTGAAGTTCAGGAAAACAAGGATCCGTCATGCCGGTGTGAATTTCGGGCTAACTATTATTCACCTTGTCATCCATACCTTCCTCGCAATTGTCATTGTTTTGATCAGTGATTGGTGTTTTGCCAACGAGTTTGGTATTGTGCACTGGATGGGGGCCGGTACCCTGGCCACTATCTTAATAACCATTCTTGTTGTTGATTTTTTTGGTGGCTGGCTGGTACACATCACTGAACATAAATGGAAATTGCTTTGGCGATTCCACGTAGTGCATCATGCCGATACTAGTGTGGATGTTACAACCGGTTTGCGGCACCATCCTGTTGAAAGTGTGTTGCGGGGGGTTTTCTTTTTTATGGGTATCCTGGCTACCGGTGCACCCATGTATGCCGTGATGATATACCAGACATTCCTTGTTTTTTTTACGGCTTTTGAACATGCCAATATTAGTTTACCGAAATGGCTGGATCGGGCGATGGGTTATGTTTTCATTTCACCCAATATGCATAAAGTGCATCATCACTGGAAGCAACCCTATACAGACAGTAACTATGGTGCTATCTTTTCCATTTGGGACCGCCTGCTGGGTACCTATAAAAACCTGGAACCACACCAGATCCGTTATGGCATTGACAAAGATTATCCTGATGAAAAAGATGAAGACCTGCTGCTCCTGCTAAAAAAACCTTTTCAAAAATTAGACGTATAGCGCTTATTGCGATTCACCAAAACATTAGAAAATGAGAACCTTTTTTTTGTTGTCCTTGTTTTTTTTATCGCTGGGAGTGGGAGCACAGCAATCAGGTACGCTGTATGTGGCTGCCAAAACCGGGTTAAGTGTTCGCGAAAAACCAGAGACCGGCTCCCAAGTGCTGGATAAAATTCCCTATGGAACAAAAGTTACCTTGCTGCAATCGGAGGAAGAACCGAAATCTATTCTAACAGAAGGTATAACGGGCTATTGGAAAAAAGTAAAGTTTAATAATAAGACTGGTTATATTATTGATTCTTATTTATTCCCCTGGCCACCACCAAAATTGCCTACGGTAAAGGAAATGAAAGCCTACCTGGCACAGGTCACTGTTCCTTTTGGCGCTAAACTTATCGTTAAGAGTGGAACTATGACCAATATTGCCGACGGTGGTTGGGAGTTGCACAAACAATTATACAAGAACGGGGCGGAGCGCCACGAACATTATGGTTATGAATACGGCTCCGACACGTATATTCTTCCTGGTTTTTCAATGCAACAGGGTTTTTTACTGGTCCGTTTGATTGCTGAATTCAAAGACGTTTTTACAGAAAAAGATGTATTTCCTTTTGAAAACAAAACATTTAAGAAAGGAGAAAATGACTACATCATAAAAGTTGATAAAGAAGTCTATAGCGAAGAGTATACCTGGTTCAGGAGAATCAGTGTTGAATTTGCAGATGGCGCCTCTTATTCTTTTGAAATGTATATGCTGGATAACCAGTTAGTGATTTCTTACGGCTCAGGTGTGTAGTTTTACAGTATGAAAAAGATCGCCATGATCCCGGCCCGATATGCGGCTACCCGTTTCCCGGGCAAGCTCATGCAGTTGCTGGCAGGTAAAACAGTTATCCGGCACACGTATGATGCTACCCTCGCCACCGGTTTGTTTGATGAGGTGATCGTAGTGACCGACAGCGAAATGATCTATACGGAAATAACAGCTGCCGGTGGGAACATTGTGATGAGTAAACACGAACATGAAAGCGGCAGTGACCGTATCGCTGAAGCAGCTGCTGCCATGGAAGTAGATATTATTGTAAATGTACAAGGTGATACCCCCTTTGTTAAAAAAGAGCCGCTGCAAAAATTATTGCAGCAATTTGAAGATGCTTCTGTACAAGTGGCATCCCTGATGCAGGTAATCACTAGTAGTAATGATATCCTGGATCCCAATTATGTAAAAGTGACCGTTGATAGGAATTGGAATTCTTTGTTTTTTAGCCGTAGTGTGATCCCTTACCCGAGGGATAAAAATATACCGGCGACGTATTTTGAACATATTGGTGTTTATGCTTTTCGTAAACAGGCATTGATGGACTTTACCCAATGGCCGGTTGGCGTCCTTGAAGCAGTAGAAAAAATTGAATGTCTTCGCTATCTTGAGAACGGCGTACCGCTGCGGATGGTAGTAGTGGATTATATGGGTGTGGAAATAGATACCCCGGAAGACCTGGAAAGAGCCAGTAAGCTTTTAACATAAATATGCAAGTCCTTCTTGTTTATAAATTGACAGGGACAAAAGAAATTTTCCCGCAATGCTGAAAACAGGATAAAAATATTCTTTTCTTCATCAGTTGATGTAGGTTGGCGTTTTTCATAACTTAAAGCTGGATAAACTGTCCTCTCTCAAACAGTCTTCGAATCGCCTATTTTTGTTACCAGTAAAATTTTTAGAAATGCAATTCAGGAACTTTAAAATGGTGGGATATGTAGTATACGGACGTGGCGCCTTCAACCAGCTGGATGAGATCCTAGCACCCCGCCGCAAAAATGATGACCCCATGATCTTCCTGGTTGATCATTTTTTTTCTACAGAACCCAGTGGGAAGAACAAGCCTTTGCTCAGCCGTATTCCCTTGCGGGGCAATGATAAAGTGATCATGGTGGATGTGACCTATGAACCTAAAACAACCTATGTCGACTCGCTGGCACAACAGTTAAAAGAAGAATTTGGCACCGTAAGTGGAATAATTGGTATTGGAGGAGGCTCTGCCATGGACCTGGCTAAAGCCGTTTCCCTGATGATAAACAATCCCGGTTCTTCTTCTGACTACCAGGGTTGGGACCTCGTAAAAAATCCCGGCGTGTATAAAACCGGGATTCCCACGCTAAGCGGTACAGGTGCTGAAGTATCAAGAACGACTGTGCTAACAGGACCCACCAAAAAATTGGGGATGAATTCTGATTTCACTCCTTTTGACCAAATTATTCTTGATCCCGAGCTTACCGCCAATGCCCCGGTCAATCAACGTTTCTATACCGGTATGGACTGCTATGTCCATTGTATTGAAAGTTTGGAAGGAACCTACCTGAATGAATTCAGCAAAAGCTATGGAGAAAAAGCGCTACAGCTTTGTCGCGAGGTGTTTATCAATAAAGAAAATTGGGATGCTGATTGTGATGATAAATTGATGATGGCCTCTTATGCCGGTGGGATGAGTATAGCTTATTCCCAGGTCGGTGTGGCACATGCGGTAAGTTACGGCCTCAGCTATTTACTCGGTACCAAACATGGCATTGGTAATTGTATTGTAATGAATCACCTGGAAGAATATTATCCTGCGGGGGTGAAGGAATTCAAATACATGGTGGAAAAAAATAAGATTGAAATACCAACCGGCATCTGCAAAGGATTGGGGGAAGATGATTTTGATAAGATGATCAATGTTTCTCTCGGTATGAAACCGCTTTGGGAAAATGCACTTGGAATGGGTTGGGAAAAAATAATGACCAGGGAAAAATTGCGGGAGCTATATGAAAAATTGTAATTCCCCAGCGAAACGAGCAGGTTCATATTAGAAAAAGATCTGACTTACGGAACGATTCTGTAAACGTTTATTGGCTTGTCACTTCCAATTACCCGGCACCTACCTATAACCAGGCGACTGTTTTTCCAATGACCAGGCACCCACTTTGTTTTGTGACATTGAGGCTTGAACCAATAATCGGGTACATGTAGGTACCGCCCTCCCTGCCACCTCCATTCCGGGCCAATCCAAATAGCCCCATGAAAAGGCTGAGGGACCCGGCGCCCCGATATGGATGCCCACCGGAAAACTCAACTTTACCTTTACGTGCTATGCCTGTAAAGCTGTGCTTGTTATTATAAAAAGCAATGCGACTAGTAATAGTCTTGTTTTCATAGCTGCTTATAGTAGGGCCGGTATGGCCGGTAAAAATAATTGAGGTTTATTGTGGCTGTAATAGTTTTTCCTAACTTTCCTTATTATGAAACTTGACAACCTACGTCCCGATAAATACCTGAAATACCTGTACTTGCCCAACCTTTTTGCGCCCAAGCGGACGAAGGAGATCCTTTCTGTCAACCCAACCATAATTCCCCACCGGGAAGAAGCGAAAGACGTGGTTGTTTCCATTTATGATTATAATGCCGAGTACCTGGAGGAGAAAAAAATGTCCGCTGTAGGTGAATGCTTTATGTATAAAACCAGCGGCCACACTACCTGGATAAATATTGACGGGCTTCGGAAGTCTGAGGTAGAAGCTGTGTGTACCCATTTTGATATTCATCCGCTGGTCATCGAAGATATTCTCAGTATCAACCAACGTCCCAAATTAGACGAAGCTGATAATATTATTTTTTGCCTGCTTAACATGCTGTACTACAATTTAGAAACACATGCAGTAGAACAGGAGCAGATAAGTATTATCCTGGCCAAAGATGTGGTGATCAGTTTCCAGGAAGATGCTCGTCGCGATGTGTTTAATTTTCTAAGAGAAAGATTGAAGAGCCCGGTTAGCAAAGTGAGACAGCGAGGTGCAGACTACCTTTGTTATTCACTACTGGACCTGATTGTAGATAACTACTTTGTTGTAATGGAAAAACTAGGTGACGATATTGAGAGGTTGGAAGAAGAAGTAACCAGGGGTCATAATCCCAGGGCACTTGCCCATATTACGCAGCTGCGAAAAGAATTGATCGTTTTAAAAAGAAATTTTTCTCCGGTGAGAGAAGTGGTAAATGGTTTTATACGTAGCGAAAGTAAATTACTGGAAGACCGCCATACCAAATACTATAAAGATGTATATGATCATATTATTCAGGCCTCGGACCTGAGTGAAAATTACCGCGATATTATGGTCAGTCTGCAGGACTTGCATGTGAATAATGTAAACCTAAAGATGAATGAAGTGATGAAAGTGATGGCCATTGTTACTTGCCTGCTAGCGCCTGCCACTGTTATTGGCGGCATTTTTGGGATGAATTTCGAAAAAATCCCATTTGCTCATAACGGTCTTGGCTTTTTTACTACCGTGGGCGTAATGCTTGTGATCCCTGCTATCATGTTATACATGTTTAAGCGGCGGGGATGGTTTTAAGGATCTATCGATGTATGCAAAAAAGTCAAAGGTTCGGATCAACCCCTCAACTTCCCAGAATCAGGTTTTGTTCCAGTACGATGGATTTGTTTTAATGAGCCGCGTGGCTGCTCTTTTTACTGTTAATAAACTGAGCTTCGGATTGGGTATGGGTCGTGATGTGTTATTAGGCAGGAACAGAAAAGATTGGAGCTACCAGTATAAGCCCTGGATGGGCCTGACAATCGGTTTGAATATTAATTAAACCTAATTTCCTTTTGCTGGTTTCTTATATACCGGTACGGTGCTGCAAGGCTCCCCATACATGATACTTTTTGCAACGGGTCGCAACAGTTTCGTAATCTCCATATATACATAGTCGCCCACAGGCGTTTCACCACAACCTTTTATCACAACTCTTTTGTCTTCAAACTCCTTGATATTTATAGCGGAAAGATTTTTCAGGAAAAGGGTTTTATGCAACTCCTTTTCGTCGCCCATCACAATTTCTTTTGCCAATGGCTGCAGGTAAGTCACTACCAGCATCCAGGCCCACACAGGAATGATGGCATCTACCGAACATATTAATGCAACACTTTTTTCTTTATAGACTGACCAGTCAAGATTCTTCAATCCTTCGCGGAAATCTTTTTCTTTTAATATCATTTGCATGAACAAATGATCCTTCAAGTCAAATACCGCTGTTGGGTCCCTGGGATAATACATTTCCAGGTCAAGGGTTATTATTCCGCTTTCGGCTACTTTATTTACAAACGGCTCACTCATCATATCAAATCTGTTTGCAAAAATAACAAATTAAAACAGGGAGTTGTTTGCGACATCCGTAAAACAAAATAACCTCTCCTGTGGCAAGTCAGGAAGAGGCTATTCCGGTTTAGGTTGGGTTGCGTAATTATACTAATATCGGTTGGACCGCTTATCTTTTATAGTGGCTATTTTCCTCAAAATATTAAGGGGATAAGCTGGCGCCTGCGTGTTGCCAATAAACTGCTTGGTTTGCTGATAAAGGTTTTGTCGCTGCTCTGCTATATCACCCGTATTTACTGGTGTGGAATAAACACTGTCTACCCTGATCACATATACACCACTCTGCCCTTCCAGCACTTCAGGCACTACCTTATTTTTATTGGCGGGGTTAAATACTGCCCCGATAATTCTCGGTTCATAGCCCAGCGTTGGTGCCGAATTCATCCTGATGCTGTCCACAACTTCTATTTGTTTACCACCTAAAGCAACTGCTGCTGCTTCCAGCGTAGTAACTTTTCCGACTTTCTGTTTCAGCATGGCCGCTTTCTTTTCATTTCGTAATACTTGTTCCACTTCCATCCTGGCCACGGCGGGGCTTTTTGTTCCTTCTTTATATATGGCAGTAACGACAGCTACCACGTAGTCATCATTAATGCGTTCTGGTTTTAATACTTCTCCCAATTTAGCGTCATAAATATTTCTTACCAAAAGTCTTGAAAAACCAACTCCTGGCACCTGCGCATCATTTGGTTTGATGTTAGGTCCGACACCCTTTACACGGCCTTTTGCTTTTTGTGTTTTTTCAAATATTTCGTCAAATCCTTTCAGATCACGGCTATCCGCTGCAAACTGGTTGGCTTCTTCCAGTGCCTTATTATCTGTTTCCGCGCTCGGAATAATTTCCTGCGACAGGTAAGCAACTTTATAGCTTGGCTGAGGTTTAATAAAAGATAGGATTTCGATATAGTGCCAGCCGAATTCTGTTTTTACTACTTTCTTGTCACCGGGTTTGCCATCAAATAAAATAAATTGACCGAACTCTTTGGCAAATCCTTCCCCTTGTATCTGCGTAGATGAAAAAGTCATGACTCCCTTGGTAGCATGGGCTGCCTGGTCGGTCGTATACCTGGTTTCCAGGGTATCGAAATTGGCCCCGTTTCGTATAGCTAATGCCACGCTGTCTACTTTCGCTTTCGCTACAGAGTCGGGCATGATGGGTTGACCATTGCGATCTGTTACTCCTAATAATATATGACGGCATTTTACGGAATCTGGCAGTGTTGTTATATCGATCATTTTAGCTAATGAATAACTTCCCCCGTCCAGGTAAGGACCGAACACTTCGTTTTCTGCTAACCGTTGTATGCTGTCTTTTGCAGCTACCTGCATTTGAGACGCGCCTACATAACCATCAAAAAAATTAGTAACTCCATTCCGTGCAAGAAATGTTACTGCATCGCTGGTAGTGTCGAATTCAGGTTTTAGTAAAAGCAGCTGGTTTTTAATGGCCAATGAATCTTCCACTGTTGGTGATGCATTAAAGGTTACATAGGCAATACTGCGGCTTTCTTCCTGTTTAAAATCATCTTTATACTTATTGATATAAGCCGCAATTTCTTTGTCATCAATTTTAACGGTACTGTCAGCAATGCTGGAGTACACTTCCCTTACCATAGAAATTTTTCCAAGCTGGCTGTTGTCAGCATTTTGTTTCTCAAGGAACCAACGCGGAAAATTAATGGTGTTAGCAAGAAGAGCAATATATTTTTCAGTTTGACGCATTTGCATCAGTTGCTCTACATATTTGTTAAAATTATCTTTTTGCTCCTGGGAGGTGTTCTTATCCTTCAGCATCATATCGATCCTCTGTTTTGCACGTATTGGATCGTACCCGTTTTCGTCACTAAGCTGCTGCTTTAGATCGGCTGGCATATTCGGGCCATATAAAATGTCGCCCAGTTCTTTTTTACCGATCTTGATTCCCAATTTATCAAACTCATCGCCCAGGATGATGTTATCAACTTCCTGTTTCCAAACTTGTTCAACCGCTTGTTGAGTAATGGCTCCGGCAGGATAACCCGGTTGCCTCATATTCGCTTCCGTCAGCTCTACTTTTTTTGCAAACTCGTCCGCATTAATACGGGTACCGTTTACACTCCCAAGAGTAGTGGATCCACCACCCCCACCTGTATTGCCACGACCTGAAAAATAATCGGTTAAGATAAAACCAATCAATGCTAGTGCAACTGCAACAACCGCCACCTTTGCATACTTATCTCTGATATCCTGAATAATAGACATAGTAAACCCTGCTTTTTTTAAGGATGGCAAAAATAGGGGAAAAACTGTGGAAAATCTATATAAAAATGACCGCGAAATCGCCGTTGCTACTAAATAAAAAAGGGGCGTTTACCCCCTTTCTATGTCGTTTTGAAGTTTATAGTGACCCTGGTGCTTATTTTCCCTTTTTCTTTGGATGTACCAGCTTCATTTCCTGCACCAGGTGGCTCGCACCGGCATATTTGTCCACGATAAATAACACATATCGAATATCTACCATAATGTTCCGGCAAATGGATGGATCATAATTTATATCACTCATCGTTCCTTCCCATACCCTGTCGAAATTAAGGCCTACCAGGTTTCCGTAGGCATCCAAAACCGGACTACCCGAGTTACCCCCGGTGGTATGATTGGTGGCAATAAAGCAAACAGGCATTTTTCCATTGCTTCCATATGGCCCATACGCTTTATTCTTATATAAGGTCCTCAGTTTCTCGGGGACATCAAATTCATAGTCCCCTGGTTTGTATTTATCCAACACTCCATCAAGGTAAGTATAGTGGTCATATTTCACTGCATCTCTCGGATTATACCCCTTTACGTTGCCATAGGTAACCCTCAGCGTGCTGTTAGCATCAGGATAAAATGTTTTTTCCTTGAACACATCCATTTGCGCCTGCATATAAGTACGGTTCAATTTATTTATTCTCCCCTGGATCTCGTTAAGCTTTTTGGTTACCTGGTTCGAATAAGTACTCACGAGATCTATATATAATTGTATCGCCTTTTCATTTTTGGCAAAATCCACCACTTCATTCATTGGCTTGCCAAGTAACAACATTGTGTTCTTTGCATCCTTCAATATGGATTCTTTATACAGCCTGTCAGCTATTTTCACCACACTATTCCCATTTTCCGAAAGCCCTTTTTTGAAAGAGGGTGATTGGTAATTTTCTTCCTGGTCTTTAATATACATCTCCATCAGCGTTGCAAACAGTTGTTGATCTACTCCTGCATTGAACTCATCGTACAAGCCGCTCAACATTCCTTTTACTTGTTCCAGCCTTTTTTTATAGCCCGCCTCCCCCTCTCTTTCGCTCGCCGTGCGTAAGGAATTGATCCATCCTGCTATGGTAAGGAGCTCCACTTTACTGGTGATCTCCAGGAAATAATCCCTGGCATACCCATAAGGCTTTAATTCCGCGTAGGCCGCTTCGAGGTCTCCCAGCAGTGTGCCATATACTGCTTTCCATTCCGGGCTGGCATTTACTCTCTTTTGAAATTCGGCTTCGTATGCTTTCTTTTTACCGACAGCATTGGTACTGGTGAGTCCCAACACTTCGCCCTGCCATTTCTTATAAGAGTTTTGAATACTGGCATACTTAGAGGCATACTGGATTTTAATTTGCTCATCTTTCCGCATATACCCGTCAATCACAGCCAGCGCCTTTTCACGTATTGCAATTTTTGCAGGATCATTCACCTTCATGATCTGCTCTACAGCGGCCGATTGCAAATACTGTGTGGTTTTTCCTGGAAAACCAAACACCATTGTAAAATCTCCTTCGGTAACCCCATCCAAAGAAATTGACAATGATTTTTTAGGGGTATAGGGAATATTGTCAATAGAATATTCTGCAGGTTTATTATCCTTGTTTGCATAAATGCGGAACATTGAAAAATCCCCTGTATGCCGGGGCCACATCCAGTTGTCTGTGTCTTTTCCAAAGTTGCCAATGGCCGACGGTGGAGCGCCCACCAACCTCACATCCCTGTAGGTTTCTGTAACAAACAGGTAATATTGATTGCCTTCAAAGAAACCACGGACAAATCCATCCTGGTAACTTTCTTTTTTCATGGCTTTTCTTATTTCATTTATATTCTTATCTATAGCAGATTGTCTTTCGCTTTCACTCATAGCGGAGGTAACACCCTGTAAAGCTTGCTTGCTTACATCTTCTATCCTCACGATAAACGTGACAAATAACCCCTGGTTAGGAATTTCTTCACCGGTGTTTCTCGCCCAGAAACCATCTCTTATATAATTACGATCAAGGGTGGAATGATTCTGGATAGCATCAAATCCACAGTGATGGTTAGTCAGCACCAATCCTTTTGAGGAGATCACCTCGCCGGTACAAAATCCACCAAAGCTTACTATAGCATCTTTCAGGCTCCCGGTATTAATGCTATAAATGTCTTTCGCACTGATCTTCATCCCCAGGCTCTTCATGTGCCTCTCATTCATCTTCTCCAGCAACAGGGGCAGCCACATACCCTCATCAGCTTTGGCCAACGATACAATAAATAAACAAAATGCTACCAACAGGTGTTTCAGGTATTTCATACAGCAAATTTTAGAAGCATTAAAAATAGTGTTTTCCTGATTATCGATCTTTCCACTAACAAAATGAGAATACAGCCACAGATTACACAGGTTAACACAGATTGAATACTGTTGACGCAGCATTCTTTTCGCCACCCAATCACACGAATAAAAACGACTGGGTTTTAGTATCAGTTCGTGTCAATTCGTGGCGAATATGTATTTATTTGAGGTGATCCGTGTAATCTGTGGCCGACAAATTCACCAAATACATTTGAATCTGCATCATCCATGGATCTTTTTCTCCCCACAACACTGTCAATGAAGAATAAATAATGTGTATATCCCTATGTGAAACGTTAATATGAAACATGATGATTGGGAATGAATTAGGGCGTTCCAGGTAATCACCGATGAAATGGCAATTATTCAACCAACTATCCTTTGCTTATTCACAAATTACCTTAGGAATTTGATCGGGAAGTTTTCATCAGTCCCACTTCACATACCTGTGGATAGAATGAGTCAAACCTAGTAAAATCAATGAAAGCCTTTGTTAATTACCGGACCATAAATGTGCATTACTATAAAAGGGTAATTTTGCAGCAGATCTTTTCCACCTATTAACAGCTGTAATAATAATAAACTCTTTTTTATAAAATTGTATTAATACTATTATTGTATTAATACAGGACTTAGAAAATTTTATTTTGAAAAGTTGTGGTAGTTGTTGGAATATTGCCACCTCAACATTTCGATGTTGCCGGATTTGGAAAGGTCAAACTAAAATTCAAAAAATGAACAACGCTACTTCGACTAACAAAGCAATGGCGGACGTGGAAGAGGCAGCCCGCTCGCTGGACAGACGGGGTTTCCTGGATATTGACCTCGATCCGACACTGGACCTGTTTGCGGAAATCGAGCGGCTCAAGAAGGAAAAAAATGCGGTGATCCTGGCCCATTACTACCAGGAGCCAGATATTCAGGACGTGGCGGATTATATCGGGGACAGTCTTGGGCTGGCACAGCAGGCCGAGAAGACCACAGCCGATATGATCGTATTCGCCGGGGTGCATTTTATGGCCGAAACGGCAAAGATCCTTAACCCAACAAAGAAAGTAGTGATTCCTGATCTAAAAGCAGGTTGTTCACTGAGCGACAGCTGTCCACCTCCGCTTTTCCGAAGGTTTAAAGAACAACACCCGGATCATGTAGTAGTCAGTTATATCAATTGCAGCGCCGGGATCAAAGCGTTGAGTGATGTGATATGTACAAGCAGTAATGCAAAAATAATTGTCGAAAGTTTCCCCGAGGAGCAACCGATGATCTTTGCACCTGATAAAAACCTGGGAGCTTATATCAACAAAGTAACCGGCAGGAATATGGTGCTGTGGAATGGCGCCTGTATGGTGCATGAAATCTTTAGTTTGGAGAAAATAACCAAACTAAAAATCCGGCATCCCCACGCAAAACTAATCGCCCATCCTGAATGCGAGGACCCCATCTTGCGGATAGCAGACTTTATCGGCTCTACCACTGGATTATTGAAATATACACAGACAGATTCATCACAGGAGTATATCGTGGCAACAGAGACGGGTATCCTGCACCAGATGATGAAAGCATCGCCTGATAAAACATTCATTCCCGCACCGCCTAATAACAGTTGTGCCTGCAACGACTGCCCGCATATGAAGCGTAATACATTAGAGAAAATTTATTTATGCATGGAGTATGAAATACCGGCCATTGAAATGGATGAAGAACTAAGGTTAGCTGCCAAAAAGCCGATTGATAAAATGTTGGAGATCAGTAAAGCAGCGGGGCTTTAAGTAATCCTTAGGAGAATCCAAACGCCTTACTATTATCTGCTTATCTCCGCCAACACCATCCTGGTACTTTGTTTTTCTCTCGATGAAGGATTTATAAACTTTAAATCCAGCTTGGTTATCTCATAATCTAAAGCAGAAAACTGCTGTCCCAATTTGTAACCCGCTTGTTGTATTTCTTTTTCATTTCTTACATCAAACAACAGCCATATTTTTTTTCCGGGCTGTATAATGGAATCAGCAAACTGTTGACGCAATGTACCAGTATAGAAATTGAAAGAAGAACTCTGTGTTTCCTTCCAGAGGTATACATCGTGAGGATTTACCTTTCCTTTCGTAGCAAAAGCCAGTTCATTACCGCCCTGGTAACTTAATAGCTTTGGATAAAAATTGGTGTTCAATAAAAAGAAGCAGAGCGCCATGGTAGCCACACTAACAGCCACCGCTTTTTGCAAATGGCCATAATAACTGCTTTTAAGAAAATAGAAAATAACGGCTAATAGTATCACCACACCGGCGATAATCCCGAAGCTTTTTACGGGGAAAGCCCACACATTTATAACACCGATAAGGAGTAAAAGTAGTCCAGCAAGAATTAGTTGGATCGTAAAAATGCTGTTGATCCATTTCGGCTGTGTTGGTTGGTTGATGACGAAGGAAGCGGTCAATACTGCGGTAGTTGGGAAAACAATATTCAGGTAGTGTGGTAACTTGAATCCTGAAAAAGAAACAATCAGCAGGATGATAATAAACACTCCCGTCGTTAACCACTCGTCTCTCCGGGACAGGAAACTTTTAAGCCGGCCGGCCAATGCGATATATGCCAAAATACTCCAGGGTGCAAAGGCCCACAGGAAGGAATGCAAGAAAAAAAGGTAATCATGTTTCGCATCACTTCCCATACCGCCGCTGAAGCGTTCTACACTTTGATTCAATAAGATAAATTTCACGCCATTGATATGGTCTTTGCCCCGAACCAGTTTTTCCGGGTGCAGGTTGTATTGTAAATAGTAGCAATAAACCACCGGGGCAATGAATAGTCCAAAAAGAATAACCAGTAGCAACCATTTCCAGTGCAGGAACGATCTCCAATCTTTGCGGTAAAGAATATAGAACAGGGCAGCCACCGCCGGAACAAAAACAGCAATATGACCCTTGGTGGAAAAACCAAGTGCCAATCCGAGTGCAGCACCGGCAATAGGCAATAGTTTTTTGTTTTGTATAAATTCCACCAACTGCCAGGTGGCGAAAGCAATCGAAGCAGTAAGTATAGCATCCATTCGCACATCATTATTAGCTAACATATAGGCGAAAGCCGAAGCAACCATCAGTGCCGCCAATTTACCAACTTCCTTGTTGTATAATGCTTTACCCAGACGATAGGTGGAATAGGTCCCTATTACAGTAAAAAGGAAGGAAGGCAGTTTGTAAGCAAAGGAGCTGACACCAAAAATTTTATAGCTAAAGGCAGAGAGCCAGAAATGCAGGTGAGGTTTGTCCAGGTAATCGCCGGCATGATCAACTAGCGTAACATAATCACCCGTCAGGTACATCCGGAGGGCTATATTGGCATGATGCGCAGAATCATTATCCATCAGCGGAACAAACAATCCAAAAAAATAAGCAATGCCCAACAGGAGGAAAAGGAAAATGTAGGTATTGCGGGAAAAAAAAGCAGTATTCAAGCTTGTGATTTTATGCAAAGTAAACAAACTCGATAGAGTTTTATAAAGTGCGCAGAAAAGAATAGAATGTTTGCCACCTTGATCACAAAACAGCCGATGAGGAAAAACCATCTTTTGCTTATAGCATTAACCGCAACGATGAGTTCATTTGGCTATAAGCCATACAGTGTACTGCCATCCAAATGATGGTTCATCGGTGGGTGCGATCGTTAAAGTGTTGTATGATGTCATCTTCGGTCCTTCAGGAGAAAAAAGAAACGGGGACTTTATGTGAACACTATTTGTGCCCGATGCCCGGATGATGCTGACTGCCAAAAGACCAACGGGTGAAACAGTAAGCGGAGTATTAATTGAAGAAGAGTTTATTACTTACTCGGACCCGGCCCCGGAAAAAAAGTTTTTTTTGAAACAGAGATCGGGAGAAAAACAGAACAGTATACAAATATTGTCCAGGTTTTCAGCACGTATGAAAGTAAGAGGTCAAAAGAGGACGAAAAACCCTTTACGAGGGGCATTAATAGTTTTCAGATATGCAATGATGGTAAACGCTGGTGGGTGATCAGCATTTTATGGGAAAGTGAAAGCAGTGAAAACCCGATACCCGCAAAATATATCGGAACGATCAACTAAGAGCGATTAGCAGCGCATTGACTTTTTCTCTGATAAAATCACGGACTTTCCTGAATTCATCTTCATCCATTTCCCGGGGGTCAGGTATTTCCCAATCAATAAACTGTTTGGCAGGCATCCAGGGACAGGCATCGCCGCAACCCATGGTTACTACCGCATCAAAAGGAGCATATTCTTTCACCTGGTCGAGAGATTTGGAACGATGAGTTTTCAGATCATAACCCAATTCCTTCATCGCCACAATAGCTTTTTGATTAATCCTCCCCGAGGGTTGAGATCCGGCGCTATATGCTTTAACAGAATCACCGCCAAGCATCTTGGCAAAAGCCTGGCTCATCTGGGAACGGTTGCTGTTCTCTACACAAACAAAAAGAATCTTCTTGGGCATATTGGTAAAGATAAAGAGTCCCGCATGGCGGGACCCTTTTTGTTTTAGCAACACCCAATGCCGCCGTCATTTCCACAGCAAATACTGCCGGGTTCACAACAGGTTGGGTCTTTTTGAATCTCTGTTTTCATGGCTTTACTTTTTATGATGAAAAAATACGAGACGTTTTAACAACAACCACTACCGGGTTCACAGCAATTGCGATCATCCTTGGCCGGTTTTTGAGCAAAAACAGTGATGCTGGTGATTCTTGTATCACTGTTCTTGAATAAGAAGATTTCTTCCTCACTTAAATAGTTTGATAAAATCTCATCAGGAATAATAATGGTCTTGTCTTTTTGTAGAATGATTTCTTTAAAACCAGCTTCTTCGATGATTTTCAAGTAATCTTTTTTTTGAATAGCCCCGGAAACACAGCCGGCGTACAATTCAGCTACTTCTTTCCACTTGGCAGGTAATTCCCCTTCCAGCACAATATCAGAAATTGAGAAATGGCCTCCTGGTTTTAATACGCGATAGACCTCACTGAATACCTTGTGTTTGTTGGGTACAAGGTTCAACACACAATTGCTAACAATTACATCCGCTTTACTAGAAGTAACGGGCAGGTCTTCAATATCTCCGAGTCTGAATTTTACATTATTCAACCCTAGCTTTTCTGCATTTTCTCTTGCCCGGGTGATCATAGCTTCTGTGAAGTCAATACCAATTACCTTTCCCGTTTCAGTGGTTAACCTTCGTGCAATGAAAGCATCATTACCGGCGCCACTACCAAGATCAATTACCGTATCGCCAGCCTTAATTTTAGCGAATTCTGTCGGCAGACCGCAACCCAATCCCAGGTCAGCCTCCGCGTTGTAGCCTTCCAGCTGCGTATAGTCATCAGCCATTATATTATACACATCATTGCCAGAGCAACTGCTGGTGGCACCACAGCAAGAAGTGGTGTTTACATCTTTTGACTGCTTCGCGATTTCGCTGTATTTTTCTTTTACTATTTGTTTTATTTGAGATGCGTTACTCATAGTTTTATTTTAAAGGTGATTGATCTCAGTAGGTTGAGTGCTGCTAAGGCCCCGTTGGGGGATTGGGTCTAACAACAGGCTTTTTCATTTTTTACTTTAAGGATGGAAAAAAGAAGGTTGAATTCTCCGTTGAATTTTTCAAAGGCTTTCCAGTTGATACAATAACAACTGCGGGGACCATCAATGGTGCCTGTGATCAGGCCGGCATTTTTTAGTTCTTTCAAATGTTGTGATACGGTGGACTGGGCCAGCGGCAACAAATCCACGATCTCCCCACAAATACATTCATTATGTTGCGCCAACACTTTCAGGATAGCGATCCGGGCAGGATGCGCCATAGCTTTTGCAAAGTTGGCCAGATCTTGTTCTTTCTGAGTGAATACTTCCTTTTTATGGATAGCCATTTTTTAATCTTATATCGCAAATATACGATAAGAGTAATTGCCGGCCAAATTTATTTTTGATGATCAAAAAATTAACGCGAGGCAACGGTCCGTCTCTTAACCAGGGAAATAATAACTCCACTGCCGATTATGCAAAGGATACCAAAAGAGGACATCCAGTCCGGAAAGGCATCACCGAGCGCCATACCGATGAAAACGGAGAAGATAATATTGGCATAACCGATCGCTGAAACAACCCCAGCCTTGTCGGCACCATAGGCCTTTGTTACAAAGTATTGGCCAAATAATGCCGCCAATCCAAGCCACAGTACATAAAACCATTCAACACCTGCGGGCCATTTCCAGTTTATAAAGAAAACATTATCGGGTGTCATGTTGAATGAATACCGGATAAGCATAAAGACGACCGGCACCAGGAAACCGGTGCCAATAAAAGATAAAACAATAATTCGGGAATCATAATGACCGGCCAGCCTGTTTACAGTAATATACGCCAGCGCCGAACTGACCCCGGAGATCAGCCCTGCCATATGATAATACCAGGGATAATGCATAGCCGGTTTATAGATAAGCAACATACCCAGGAATCCCAGCAGCACTGCTGCCAATACGATCCGCCCATGATATTCCCGGAACAGTAAAAAGGAGAACACGGCAATAAATAAGGTGGAAGTAAGGTTATACGTCATGGCCGTGCCAAGCGGAAGATGCAGGATGCAATACAACAATGTATACAGTGCTGTTGTTCCCATCAGTCCGCGAAATAGAAGTAGATGAAACTTACCACCTTTATTTACCGGGGGCCTGGCTACGAAACCGGCGAGCAACACCACTAAACCCACCGCATTTCTCCAAAACACCAGTTGCCCGGCTCCAAAACTTCCTTTCAATAATTTAGCTGCTCCACCCATCAGTGAAAAGCCAAGTGCAGCGAGGAGCATGTAAAAAATTCCTTTGTATCGGGGATCAATTGACATTAAACTTTTGAAAGTTTTTCAACGGCAGCTTCCAGCGTCTCCTTCTTTTTCGAAAAACAAAACCGAAGTACTTTATCATCCTTACCATCCTGGTAGAAGGCGGAAACAGGAATGGTAGCAACGCCGGCTTCTTTAGTCAGGCGAATGGCAAAGTCTTTATCTTTTTCTTCCGTTATTCGCTCATACGTGCCGCAAATAAAATAACTGCCAAAGGAGTTTTGAAGATTAAATCTTGTTTGCTGCATCAGCATTTTAAAATAATCTCTTTTCTCCTGCATAAATGACGACAACGATAGATAAGCATCCTTATTTTTTAAAAAGGTTGCCAGTGCCACCTGTGATGGAGTATGGCAGGTAAAACAATTGAACTGGTGCACTTTTCGGAACTCCCTTGTCAACGGTTCTGGAGCCACACAGTAACCGAGTTTCCACCCGGTACAGTTATACGTTTTACCAAAAGAAAAGCAAACAAAGCTTCGCTCTAAAAGATCTGGGTAGCGAAGAATGCTTTGGTGCGGTATATTATCGAAAACAAGATGCTCATATACTTCATCGCTGATGATAAAAATATTTGTACCGGCAACGATCTTTCTCAAGTGCCCGATATCTTCTTCCCCGATCACCGTTCCGGTGGGGTTGTGTGGCGAATTGATAATAATGGCTTTTGTTTTGGGTGTGATGGCATGTTGAACTGCCACCCAATCAATATGATAATCGGGATAGACCAGGTTAATGGTAACTGCTTTTGCACCATTGATTTCAATATTCGGGATATAGCTGTCATACCCCGGCTCAAATACGATCACTTCATCACCAGGTTGCAGGATGGTGGTGAAAGCTGAGTAAATAGCGTAAGTGCCTCCCGGGGTAATGGTGATATCTGTATCTGGGTTGATCCTTGTTTGATATAGCAACTCCACTTTTTCTGCGATCGATTCCCTGAGCGGTAACCATCCCGGCATAGGTGGATATTGGTTGAAGTTATTTTTCATGGCCTCATTCACCAGCGCCATTAGTTCTTCGCTCATCGGGTAATCAGGAAAACCCTGGCCAAGGTTCACAGCATTGTGTTGAGTGGCCAGGCCGCTCATGATGGTAAAGATGTTGGTGCCAATTTTGGGGAGTTTTGAAGTAATATTCAATTTAGGAATTTGAGAATGAGATAATACGCAAATTAGGAAATGAAAAGACAAGTAGCAGTTACCTTGCTTTCTTTTTGCTGGTGACTAAATCATACGAATGATCGATCCATTCCTTTAATTGTTTGGATGAAACAGAACCATCCACCACAACGGTATTCCAATGTTTTTTATTCATGTGATAGCCTGGCAGTATACAGGCAAATTCTTCCCGGAGTTCAACCGCCTTATCGGGATCACATTTTACATTGAAGCGGAGATGATCACTATCCAAACCGGTTAGTAGAAATACTTTGCCTCCTACTTTATAAACAATCGTATCCGGTCCAAAGGGAAATGTTTCTTCAGCATGGGGCTTTGAGAGGCAATAGTCCCGCAACGACTCGATGTTCATTATTTTCCGGTTCTATTCGTTAAAGGATAGAGAAATTTTGGATACCACGATCTTGTCGAGATATTTTTTTACTACCGGCATATCCGTATGGAACTCGGCATCTCCCAGCAGCGCATAATCTGTCGTGTCATTCAGATCAAGCTGGTAGTGGATATTTGATGTAGCTAATTGACCATTGCTATAGGAAGTGATATAGCCACCATAGTCCCAGTCAAACCCAGAAAAAATTATTTTTTGCCCGTTGGCTTTCAGTAATTCCTGCAAAGACGTACCCATTTTGAAACCGGTAGCTGTATGATAAGGTGCCTCTTCTGCATAACATTCAATAAGACTAATGGCTTTGTGATATAAACTGTCTTTCCAATAAATGACCAACTCTTTATTCGTATTGCTGAAAACTATTGTCACATCGATAGAGTCGATACACTCCGGCCCGCATATCCTTTCGTCCGATACATTACCTACGCCAAAAATTTTTTGTAATGCTGCAAAGTCAGTATTCCTGTTAATCAAACCCCAACTTGTATTGGTTAGCAAGGTGGAATCAGCACTTCGTTCTTTCGTTTCATCAACTGCTGCTTTCTTTTTGTCATTGGCACAACTGCCGAGGATCGCAGTAATAAGAAGGAATAGAAAATATTTTATCATTGCGTTGTATTTATCCGGGTTAGTGATTGGTAACAGCGGTGGCCTCGATTTCAATCAGGTATTCCGGGCCTATCAACCCTTTTACTTCGATCATCGAAGTACAAGGCTTGATGGTGGAGAAGAACTCCCCATGTGCTTTTCCATATTCTTCCCAACGGCTTATATCTGTAACAAACATTCTTGTTCGTATAACATCTTTTAAGGAAGAGCCGGCTTTTTGCAGAATTTTATCAATTTTTTCAATAATGAACTTCGTTTGACCATAGGCATCATCCTTTGCAACCAGTAAACTATTTTCATCAACAGCAACAGTACCAGTTACCTCTATAATATTTCCAACTTTCACGGCTCGGCTATAGCCTACAATATCTTCCCACTTGGCACCGGACGAATAATTTGTTCTTTGCATTTATCTAAACATTTTAAGGAACAGGCTAAGAAGTTAGATGAGAAAAGGAGAAAAAGAGAATAATAGAGCTCTTTGACGGGCAGCGTAATATTCTATTTTCGGAAACCCTCCTTGTATCTTTTTCTTCTCTTTTAACCTCTTAGCCTTTTATTTCAATATTTTCTTCATTGATCAACACCTCACCATTCATTCGTAAAAAAATTTGCGCCACCGTTACGACATCTTTCTGGCAATACGTTACGATGCGCGGTAAGTTCTTTTCTTTCCAATATACTTCCCATACCATACTACCATCAATATCATCTTTTGGGGTAGGAATACCCAGTGTATGGGCCAATAAGTTCAAGGAAGTATAGCTTTTAAAATCCCCAAACTTCCAGAGCTCCAGTGTGTCAAGATGATTTACTTCCCAGGGTTTTTTACCCGCAATATTTAATGTGCCGGGGATCGGCAGTTCATTGATGATCATCCGGCGGCATAGATAAGGGAAGTCAAATTCTTTCCCGTTATGAGCACAAAGAAATTTAGGCTCACCTATTACCCACTTAGCCAACATCTCAGTGAACTGGCGCAACAATAATTTTTCATCGTCACCACAGAAACTTTTGAGAATAATCTTTCGATGATCCCCATATCCCTGTAGTACCCCACAACTGATGCAAATAATTTTTCCAAACTCAGCATAAATACCGGCCCGCGGATACAGGGATTCGTTGGTTTGTCCTTCATGGTATTTAACCAGCGATGCAGATTTGGTGTCCCATAACTGTTTCCATTCTCCAGGTAATGAAGAATAATCCGGGAATTGCGGCACCGTTTCAAGGTCAAGAAACAGGATATTATTGACTGGGAGGGCAACCATAACCTTTTTTCTAACCTAAAAGTAAATAAGACGGGAAGAAAAACAACTATTCGTACTGAAATTTATTGTTTTATGCACCTTCAAGAAAACCAATATGATTGTCAAACGGATCGGCAACAATAGCCAAATGAATAGAAGCTCCCACCTTGGTTAGTTCCCCGACCAGGGTAGCACTTGCTTCCAAAAACTCTTCAGAGGCTTCCTTTACATTTTCCACAGCCCAGTAGGATTCAGCATGATTGCAGGGTAAAATGTTTTTCATCAACCGGTCCAGCCCCGTCACAGCCATTGATAGCGAAGCCCTCCTAAAAAGGTTCAACAAAATAGGGCTCAACACTAGTGACGTACATATACCATTCTTTCGCTGGAGCCAGGTCATTGACATGAAAGATTACAGTGCGCAACTTTTGAAGCATATGATTAATATTGACAGGAGGTCAAAAGAAATTTATATTTTGCACAACGCAGCCGGAGCTTATAAATACTTATCCCCCATATTGCGCTTAACCTCGGCTACATAGTCTTTTATTTCCTGCTCTTTATCTTTTTTGCAAATCAGCAAAACATCTTTGGTATCAACGATAATAAATTCTTCCAGCCCCTGCAGCAACACCAGTTTATTATCGGGTACATGCACCATGCAGTTTTTTGCATCTATCGCCATTACTTTCTTTCCCACCACTGCATTCCCAAAATAGTCCTTGTCTTTATTTTCCCAGGCACTGTTCCAAGTACCCAGGTCACTCCAGCTGAATGTTGCCGGGATCAGGAATACATTATCGGCTTTTTCCATTACCCCAAAATCAACGGAAATATTGGTGCATTGAGGATAGATACTCTCAATGGCCTTGACTTCTTCCGGCGTATTAAACTTGTCTTTCTCTGCGGCAAAAACGTCATACACTTCAGGCAAATATTTTTCAAAGGCAGCTAACACATTTTTCACCTTCCAGGTAAAAATGCCTGCATTCCACAAAAAATCACCACTACTCATAAATGTTCTGGCCAGTTCAATATTTGGCTTTTCCGTAAACGTTTTTACTTTATATACACCGGGGGCAACCTCGGCTGTTTCATGTTGGATATAACCATAACCGGTGTTAGGATAGGTGGGTTTTACACCGATTGTAACCAGGGCATTGATATGATCAACAAAGTGCAGGGCTTTTCTAGCAGTTTTAATAAATTCATTTGTTTCCAAAATAAGATTGTCCGCCGGTGCTGCGATCATCAGCGCGGCCGGATCCTTCTTTAGCAATTTAAAAGCGATATAGGCAATACAGGGAGCCGTATTTTTTCGCGAAGGTTCTGCCAAAATATTCTCTTCAGGGATATCAGGTAATTGTTTCTTGGCGATCCCAACATATTCCTGCGCCGTGACAACATATATATTTTCTTTCGGCACCAGTTTCATATAACGGTCAAAGGTCTGTTGAATCAACGTTTTACCGGTTCCCAAAATATCCAGGAATTGTTTGGGAAAATTTGTCCGGCTCATTGGCCAGAAGCGACTTCCAATCCCACCTGCCATAATCGCTACATAGTGATGTTTGTTCATATCCCTTGTCCCCAATCGGACGTTGATTTATAAAAGTTTAAAATGTATTAGTTTTTTTTCTGCACAGCACAAAGCATGGATTTATAGTAACCCTTCTCTTATCAAGTCATGTAAATGTATAATACCTAAATAGGTGGCCCCGCCGGCAGGGTCATCCGGGCGGGCTTTTCCAATAACCGCCAATTGTGATATTTCTTTTTTCCGCATCAGATCCAATGCATCCACTGCCAGCTCATTCGGACCGATAGATTGAGGATTTGCGGTCATGATATCACCCGCTTTTATCTTGTCGATAGCCACCGTTTTTTCCAGCATTCGCCTAAGGTCACCATCCGTAATGATCCCCAATAAATTATTTTCACTATCTACTACAGCCGTTATACCCAGTCTTTTTACCGTCATTTCTACGATCACTTCTTTTAAAGATTGATGAGGCAGAACTTTGGGTTTTTCATTATTGGCAGACAGATCAGCCACTTTCAGGTACAATTTCTTGCCTAAAGTACCACCGGGATGAAACTTTGCAAAATCATCGCTTTGAAATCCTTTAAGTTCCATCAGGCATACTGCCAGTGCATCGCCCATCACTAATTGGGCAGTGGTGCTGGTAGTGGGGGCCAGGTTATTCGGGCAGGCTTCCTGCTCAACAGTAGTATTTAAAAGAAGGGTTGCGTTTTTTGCCAGGTAAGACGAGGTGCTTCCCACCATGGCGATTAATATGTTACCAAAATTTCTTAACAAAGGCACCAAAACTTTAATCTCCGGGCTTTCACCGCTTTTGCTAATAATAATGATCACATCTTCCTGCTGCACAATACCCAGGTCTCCGTGAATAGCATCAGCGGCGTGCATAAAAATGGAAGGGGTTCCCGTAGAATTAAAAGTGGCTACAATTTTCTGAGCTATAACCGCGCTTTTACCGATCCCGCTTACCACTATCCGCCCTTTACAGTTGGCAATAGCGGTGACAGCTTTTTCAAAATCATCATTGATAAAAGAAGCAAGACCCGCAATGGATTGTGCTTCCAGCTCAATGGTTTTAAGGGCAACTTGTTTGATGGAAATAGCCATGGTTGAAAGCCGCAAATTTAGAGGTTTTGGCAGGAAGTCTTGGTTATGCTTATAATAGCGATGAAATAGCACCAAAACACCGTCGGGCCCTCAGTTGCAACTGTTTAGATGAAGCAAGGCATTCATGCCAGAGCAAATTTAACTCTTTCACTTCCTGCCAACCTCGAAATATTCATAAATTCGCCGTCCTCATTTGACGGGAGAAGTTGTGCAACCTGCAGATGCGATGCCCGGTATAGTTTGATTCGATTACGGACTCCCCGGCTCTTTAACAGGAAAACACTTATTTACCCATCGAAAATTCGGGTCGTGAAAAAATATGTTTGCACAAGACAGTAAGGTCAGATAAAAAGAAGTATCTTAAATGAATATGCATTTGTAATTAGCAATGGAATAACAGATAATGGGAACATCAACAGCAAAGAAGTCATCATCGGGGCCAGCCAAAGGCAAAACAGTAAAAACGAAAGTAATAAGTGAAACGGCTGCATCCTTACCCGCAAAACCACCACTAAAGGCGGGTAAGACAGTACCTTCAAAAAAAAGTATCGGTGACCAACGTTTCGATCTTGCATAAAGCATTGAAGGAATATTTTGGATTTAATAAATTTAAAGGCACCCAGGAAAAAGCGATAGAATCATTGCTGGCAGGTCACGATACCTTCGTCATCATGCCGACAGGAGGAGGCAAAAGTCTTGTGCTATCAATTACCCGCCATGGTAAGCGAAGGAGTCGCGCTGATTGTTTCTCCACTGATTGCGTTGATGAAAAACCAGGTGGACCTGGTGCGGGGTTATAGCAGCAACGATGAAGTGGCACACTTTCTTAACTCAACACTCAATAAAAAGGAAATAAAAGAAGTACATGATGATTTGCTTGACGGCAAAACAAAAATGTTGTATGTGGCACCAGAGACAATGACGAAGCAGGAGAATCTTGAATTCTTTTCTGATTTAAAAATATCTTTTTTTGCGGTTGATGAAGCGCATTGTATATCCGAATGGGGACATGATTTTCGTCCGGAATATCGTCGCCTGCGGGAAATGATGGTGCAAATAAATCCGGATGTCCCGGTTATTGCCTTAACGGCCACCGCCACCCCGAAAGTGCAAAGTGATATTGTTAAGAACCTTGATCTGCGGGAGCCGAATATTTTTATTTCCTCTTTCAACAGGGCTAATCTTTATTATGAAGTATTGCCTAAAATAAAAAAGGCACAAACTGATGAAAATATTGTCCGCTTTATCAAAGGGATGAAGAACAAAAGCGGTATTATTTATACACTTAACAGGAAAACAACCGAAGAGTTGGCGGATATTTTGATGGCGAATGGAATTAAGGCCGTGGCCTATCACGCCGGGCTGGATAGTAAACTCAGGGCAGAAAGGCAGGATCAGTTTTTAGGATGAAGATGTGCAGGTGATCTGCGCCACCATTGCATTTGGAATGGGTATCGACAAACCGGATATCCGGTTTGTTATTCACTATAATATTCCCAAGATCAATTGAAAATTATTACCAGGAAACGGGTCGCGCCGGCCGTGATGGACTCGAAGGAAAATGTATTCTTTACTATTCTCATAAAGATGTAAGTAAGCTGGAACACCTGATGAGGGACAAGCCACTTAGCGAAAGAGAAGTAGGTGCACAGCTGATTAACGAAACGGTTGGGTTTGCCGAAACAGGCGTTTGCCGCCGTAAAGTGCTGATGAGTTATTTCGGGGAAGAATATGAAAAAGAAAATTGCGGGCAATGTGATAATTGTAAACAGCCAAAAGAAAGGATCGAGGCAAAAGACGAAGTGGTAATTGTGTTGAAAGCCATAAAAGAGCTGGATGAAAGATTTGCAACAGACTATGTAGTGCAAATCATTAGCGGTAAACTCACTCCGCAGATACAAATGTTCCGGCATGATGCGCTGGAAGCTTTTGCCAGTGGAAATGACAGGGACAATCATTTCTGGAATTCTTTGGTAAGGCAATTGATACTGGAAGGTTTATTGTCGAAAGACATTGAAGAATACGGCGTGCTGAAATTCACTAAAAAAGCCGAAGCCTTTCTTAAAAAGCCAAAATCATTCAAGATCGTACTTAATAAATTGTACGATGAGGCGAATGCAGATGATGAAGAAGTAACAGAGACTACCACCGGTAGTGCTGTTGATGAAAAGCTGATGGCGATGCTGATCGAACTTCGTAAAAAAGAAGCAAAGAAGAATCAACCTTGTCTCCTTGGTGATCTTTTTGGAAAACATCCTTGCAGGATATGGCGACCTTATATCCTACAACCCTGGAGGAATTGGAAAAATGCCAGGGTGTAAGTAAAGGCAAGGCTATGAAATTATGGTAAACCATTCGTAGAACTAATAAAGCGGTATGTAGAGGATAATAATATTGAACGCCCGGATGATTTTGTGATGAAAAGTGTGGTGAATAAAAGCGGTAGCAAAGTGTATATCATCCAGAATACAGATAAAAAGGTCTCGCTTGGAAACCATTGCCAAAAACAAAGGCTGGAGAATGGATGAAATGCTGGAGGAAATGGAAACGATTGCCGCCAGCGGTACCAAATTAAATCTCACTTATGCCATTGATGAAATGCTGGATGAAGACGACCAGGATGAGATCATCGAGTATTTTAAAAGTTGTGAAACTTCCTCCCTGCAGGTAGCACAGGAAGAACTGGCCGACTATAATTTTAACTGGGAGCAGCTGAAGATCATGCGGATCAAGTTCCTGAGTGAATACGGAATGTAGTGGAAACTTTGTGGCGGGCAAGTGTGGATTTTATGTGGATTCCAGCTATATTTGCAGCCCCGAAGCACAAAATCAACGAGAGGCTTCCACTTATCGGGGAGGAAGTGTTCCGGGATTCCAACCTTCGCTTTGGCAACGGTTGGTAAGGTGCGGTAGCTCAGTCGGTAGAGCAAAGGACTGAAAATCCTTGTGTCGGCGGTTCGATCCCGCCCCACACCACTTCAAAAAGATAGACCCCCTCTGGCAGGGGGTTTTCACATTTGATGGTACGTGGGCAAAACTGTTAGGAAAGCAATCCCGTTAATTGCCCGTGATCAGGGATATAATGAGATCGCTGCATTTCTTTTTCCCGAACCAGGTTTTTTGGTCACTTGAAAGTGAAACATTCTTCCAAAAATAGCTGGCAGTAACGCTGCCAGGCTTTTGCTTTTACAAAGAAGGCTTCGGGCAATTTAAAAGGGTACCAGGCATTGATTTGCCCTTATTGTTATTCTCCTGAAACGAATAGCTACAAATCTTCTATTGGCCACCGGTCTGTGTACCCATTCCTTTTATTGTGGAATTATTTCTACAACAAAGCTTACAAATGCTCCGATTGATACCAGATTCTCGCTGAAGCGCTAATTGGTACGGTTATTAAATGTTAACCAACCAGACACTCTTTATAAATTAAAACCAACACCATGAGCAAGATTATTAAAAAAGGGATATTTTTTATTATGTCATTTTTTGTGGCCGTTCAATTATGGGCACAGGATAAGAAATTAGATGTTGACGTTGACCTGAATAAGAGTGATTCCAACTGGTATCAGCAACCCTGGGTTTGGATCGTAGGGGGCGCTGTTTTCATTATTATCCTTGTTGCCCTGTTAAAAGGCAGTGGGAAAAAGGAATAATTGAAAAATATCTTTTTTACAGAGGTTGTCGTAGTGATTATGACAACCTCTGTTTTTTTTGGTAAACCGCATGTATAACCGGCCCGCTCAAGTATAATACACCTTTTTGTTTTATCATCTTTTGAATTATCTTCGGCTACAAGGGTTTAATGTGATTGTTAGTGACAGAGAATTGTCCGCAGGACCCAGCGGGATGTTGTAGTTTATCCTTCATAATTCAAGCCGTTCATATGGCCGAAGTAAATTGGGGAAAAACGATCCATCGTTTTGGTTACACCAGCCGCAAAGATGCCTGGTGGGTGAAACCATTGTTTACCTTCCTGGGCCTATCTGCTTTTGTCGTCTATGTTACCTGGGCTGCTTTCCAGGGAAAAAACTATTACTACGGTCCTTATCTTTCACCTCTTTATTCGCCGGAGCTTTTCGGAGAATCTTCCCATAGCTGGTTTGGGCCAAAACCAGGGTGGTGGCCAGGTTTCCTGCCCTGGTCGCCGGCACTTTTAATCTTATGGGCGCCTGGCTTATTCCGTCTTACCTGCTATTATTACCGTGGAGCTTATTATAAAGCATTTTGGGCCGATCCCCCTTCCTGTGCTGTCAGTGAACCACGTAAGAAATATCGAGGTGAAAATTCATTCCCGCTCATCATTCAGAATATTCACCGGTATTTTATGTATATCGCCTTATTGTTTATCGTCTTTCTCTCCATCGACGTTTGGAAAGCATTATGGTTTACCAACCCCGCAACCGGTCAAAAAACGTTTGGGTTGGGCGTAGGTACTTTGGTTTTGGCCATCAATGCTATATTGCTTGGTGGTTATACGTTAGGATGCCATTCTTTGCGGCATGTTGCAGGCGGATTTATGGATCGCCTCTCCGGTAAGCCTGTCCGCCTTAAAATGTATAAGTGTGTGACTTGTTTGAACCGGAAGCATATGTTGTGGGCCTGGATGAGTTTGTTTTGGGTTGGGTTTACAGATCTGTACGTTCGTCTCTGCGCGACGGGAATTTGGACCGATTGGAGATTCTTTTAGAATATAATAATTATCAAATCATGATCGAAACCTGGCTTGTTCCTCATAAAAAATAATGGCAAATTACGATACACACAATTACGACGTCCTTGTTATCGGTGCAGGTGGGGCTGGTCTTCGTGCTGCTATTGAAGCATCTGCCCATGGTGTTACGGTAGGATTAGTTTGCAAATCATTATTAGGGAAGGCACATACGGTAATGGCAGAAGGTGGAATTGCCGCAGCGATGGCCAATGTAGATGACAGGGATAATTGGAAAGTACATTTTACTGATACCCTTCGGGGAGGACAGTATCTGAACAATTGGCGCATGGCCGAATTGCATGCAAAGGAAGCACCAGAAAGAGTAAATGAGTTGGAATCCTGGGGAGCTTTATTTGATCGCACAAAAGATGGGAAGATCCTGCAAAGGAATTTTGGAGGACATAAATATCCCCGGCTGGCACATGTCGGCGACCGAACCGGGCTGGAAATGATCCGGACCTTGCAAGATCATGGCATCCACCAGGGTGTCGAAGTCCATATGGAATGTACTGTTACCACGTTGCTTAAAGAGGGCGACCGGATTGTAGGGGCGTTTGGCTATGAAAGGGAAAAAGGCAGGTTTAAGGTCTTCCAATCAAAAGCGGTGATCATTGCAACAGGGGGAGTAGGACGAGCCTATAAGATCACTAGTAATAGTTGGGAATATACCGGGGACGGCCATGCGCTGGCTTATGATGCGGGTGCCGAGCTGATGGATATGGAATTCCTGCAGTTCCATCCTACCGGCATGATCTGGCCGCTGAGTGTAGCCGGTATCCTGGTTACAGAAGCGGTACGGGGTGAAGGGGGCATTCTTTTGAACAAAAACGGCGAACGCTTTATGTTTAACGATATTCCCGAGCTGTATAAAAACCAAACCGCCGATAATGAAGAGGAAGGATGGAGATACACGCAAGGAGACAAAGCTGCCAAACGCCCGCCGGAATTGCTCACTCGTGATCATGTGGCCCGTTGTATTGTTCGGGAGATTAAAGAAGGCCGGGGAACCCCGCATAATGGAGTATTCCTTGACATCTCCTGGATCAAAAAGAAAATTTCTAATTCAGAGGATCATATCAAGAAAAAATTACCAGGCATGTATCACCAGTTTAAAAAACTTGCTGATATAGATATTACCAAAGAACCGATGGAAATCGGACCGACAACTCATTATATGATGGGTGGAGTTCGGGTTGATCCGGATACACAAATGTCAACTGTGCCCGGACTATTTGCTGCAGGAGAATGCGCTGCAGGACTACATGGCGCCAACCGGCTTGGTGGAAATTCACTTTCTGATCTGCTGGTATTTGGAAAACGAGCCGGTGAATATGCAGCAAAGTTTGCGAAAGAAAATAAACCGGGTGTTATCGATGAAAACCAGGTTACTCAGGCTGCTAAATGGGCATTGGAGCCTTTTGAAAGAGACAAAGGAGATAGCCCCTTTGACGTTCAGTACGGGTTGCAGGAAATGATGCAGCAGCTTGTCGGAATTGTAAGAACCGAAACTGAAATGCTCCGGGCCAGGGAGCATCTTCGGCTTATGCGTCAGCGCATCAACAATATCCGGGTTACGGGCAACAGGGAGTTTAACCCGGGCTGGCATACAGCACTGGATCTTTTTAACATGCTAACGATCTCAGAGGCAATCAATATGGCCGCCCTGGAAAGAAAAGAAAGCCGCGGGGCTCATTTCCGTGAAGACTATCCCGAAAAGGATGTGAACAGCGGCAAGTTTAATTTGATTATCAAAAAAAATAAGGAAGGACAAATGACAGTGAGTCAAGAGCCTTTGCCGGAAATGCGCGATGATCTAAAACAAATTATCGTTGAAATGAAATAATAAAAGAATGGCGTATGCCTGCAGTAACTTTTAGAATATTACGGGGAGATACCAATGCCACTAAATACGAAGACTATGCCATCGAAGTTTCCGAAGGGATGGTGGTACTCGATGCTGTATTGTTGATACAGGCAAAGCAGGCAAATGATATGGCTGTTCGGTGGAACTGTAAAGCGGGACATTGTGGTTCCTGTTCGGCTGAAGTAAATGGAATACCCAAACTTATGTGCATGTGCCGGCTAAGCGATCTGCCTGTTGATAAGCCGGTTCTTATACAGCCCATGAAAGCATTTCCCCTGATTAAAGACCTGGTAACAGATGTTTCATGGAATTTTCAGGCAAAGAAAAAGCTAAAAAAATTCAAACCTCGGCCAGCCGATGCGGCCGATGGTACCTGGCGGATGGCGCAGGAGGATATCGATCGGGTACAGGAATTCCGAAAGTGCATCGAATGTTTTCTATGCCAGGATGTTTGTCATGTATTGCGGGAACACCAGTTGCATGATGAATTTATAGGCCCGGCCTTTTTTGTACATGTTGCCTCGTTAGAAATGCATCCGCTTGATATAGAGGACCGGCGTGAAGATTTGAAAAAGGCGAATGGCATCGGTTATTGTAATATCACGAAATGCTGTACCAATGTTTGCCCGCAGGATATAACGATTACCGACAATGCGATTATTCCGCTGAAAGAAAGAGTGGCAGATAAATATTATGATCCGGTAAAAAGATTATTCAGGATGTTTCGTTCGAAGAAAGGGAACCAGGAAAAACAAAACTGATATTGTCTGCCGGAATATCTAAAACATACTTATATGTTTCAAATTAAACCCATCTCCAGGAAGAGTATCCCGATGGCTCTCGAAAAAGCAGAGCGCTACCGTCTTCTTAATGAGCCGATGCTGGCCGAAAGTATTTGTCTTGATATTCTGGAAGCGGATCCGGAGAACAGTAAGGCGTTGGTCATCATGCTACTGGCGATCACCGACCAGTTTGGCAGCTCCGCATTGAGTGATATGAATCATGCAAAACAATTACTGAACCGTCTTCCTGAGGAATATGACCGGGAATATTATTCCGGGTTGATCTGTGAGCGACAGGGCAAAGCCAAATTAGGGAAGCGGATGCCTGATGGTGGGTTTATTGCTTATGAATGGCTAAGAGATGCAATGGACCATTATGAGAAGGCAGAAACACTACGTCACCCCGGTAATGATGATGCCATTTTGCGCTGGAATACCTGTGCCCGTCTGATCATGCGGCATAATCTTAAGCCGAGAGATGAAGAAAATATAGAGCAACCTCTGGAGTAAAGCTTTTTTTCATTAGAGTCTGCAACACATCAACTTTTTCACTCTTCTTTCTTCTTGACGATCAGGTACCAGTCATTCTCCAGGGGAAGGTAGCCGTAATCGTAACAATAAAAATAATTCTTGCCGGTTTTGGTGGTATAGATATGGGTCAGGTATTTGAATTGAAACCCGAGTCTTATCAATTTATCTTTATTGGCTTTTGCCGTTTCTTCCGTGGCAGGTAAGATAGACTCCAGTATTTTCCTGTTCTTAAGCAAAGCATTATTAATATTTCTGACAAAGCCACTATAACTTCCTTTGGCTTTTTGTTGGTTATTGTGATTGTTTCGACAATAATCATCGCAGAATTTTTTGTCTACCCGACCTTTAAGAACTTTTCCGCAGGCCAGGCATAATTTAGTTTCCAATGCAGACATAGTAAGGGTTTCAGACTATTAAGATAGGAAATTTTATCCGTGTGCAAACGTTTTTACACGTTTAGCTTCGGGAAGAAACGGGTAAAAACCGGCTATGGCTTTCCGGCGCTATCATCTTTGTGTTGTCAATCGGTTGACGTCGCCGACTGACTGAAATAACAAAATTTAAAATCGTTTCCGCAAAATCCGCCAGCCGGTGGAACGGAGGCACAAAACTTAAAGTTATGTACGCATTAAAAAACAAAGTGCAATTGATCGGAAACCTCGGTAATGCACCTGAAGTAAAAACATTCGAAAGTGGAAAAAAAGTAGCTAACATCCGGATCGCCACCTATGAAATCTACCGTAACACGAAAGGCGAGAAAGTAAAGGAAACGCAATGGCACAATCTTGTGATGTGGGGTAAACTGGCAGATATTGCCGAAAAACACCTGACGGTAGGGAAAGAAATTGCCATCGAAGGTAAGATCGTTAACCGCCAGTACACGGATAAAGACGGGAATAAAAAATTCATTACCGAAATACAGGTAAACGAATTGCTGATGCTGGGCGCAAAGACCGCAGAAGCATAATTTTTTAGCCACGAACTCACACCAAAAGACACGAAAAACAACCTGTTGGCTGTTGTGTCTGAAAATGTGAGTTCGTGGCTTTTTTATATAACAATTTTATGACACAGATTCTTTATAAAGAGGAAGTTTATGCGATTGGTGGTTATTGTATAGAAGTCAGGAAAGTCTTAGGATATGGGTTTTCGGAAGTTATTTATAAAGATGCGATGGAGCAGGAGTGTATTGAAAATGCCTTTTCTTATGTAAGGGAAGACCAACTGCCTGTTTATTACAAAGGCAAAAAATTAAAACATACGTTTAATGCAGACTTTACATTATTTGGAGATATTATCGTTGAAGTAAAATCCGGAGACGATGGTATTGTCGAAAAAACGATATCTCAAACATTAAACTATCTTAAGGCATCAGGTTGTCGTGTTGGATTAATCGTCAACTTTGGTAAAACCAGACTAGAATACAAAAGGCTAATTGTGTAAAATTTTCGTGTTATTTCGTGTCAATTCGTGGCTAAAAATAAAACATCGTGGCAACATTTACTCCAGATACTAGCAATGAAATGTTTCAGTTGGCTATCCAGCTGGTCAATCAAAGCAATCGCAATATTTTCCTTACCGGTAAGGCCGGTACTGGCAAAACCACTTTTTTGAAATACATCCGGGAAAATTGTCCCAAACAGATCGCCATAGTAGCACCCACTGGTGTGGCGGCTATTAATGCCGGCGGTGTTACCATCCATTCTTTTTTTCAACTTCCTCTTTCCCCTTATATCCCCGAAACAAAAGGAAAGGGATTCACTGGCGATGGTGATACGTTGAATGCCCATAGCCTAACGAGCCGACTACGTTTCAATAGCGATAAGAAAAAAATTTTACAACAATTAGAAATACTGGTGATCGATGAAATAAGTATGGTCCGCTGTGATGTACTGGATGCCATTGATACGGTCTTGCGCTATATCCGCCAAAAACCAACCGAAAGATTTGGCGGGGTGCAGGTATTATTCATCGGCGACATGTTACAACTCCCTCCAGTAGTAAAGCAACAGGAGTGGAACCTGTTATCACCTTATTATAGCGGTCAGTATTTCTTCAACAGCAGAGTCTTGGAGGACGACCCGCCTGTTTATATAGAATTCAATAAGATTTACCGGCAAAAGGATGAACAATTTATTCAGTTGCTAAACCAGGTTCGAAATAATGAACTGGATGCGGAGGGAATGAGAATATTTGACAGTCGCTTTCTACCTAATTTCAGACGAAGCAAACAAGATGGGTATATTATTCTAACCACCCATAACCATAAAGCGGCTGAAATAAATGAAGGCGAATTAAGAAACCTCGACAGCAATTTGTTTAGGTATGAAGCCGAAGTGCAGGATGAGTTTTCAGACCGCTCCTACCCTGCCGAAGAAGTTTTGCAACTCAAAGTAGGAGCGCAGGTAATGTTTATAAGAAATGATTCAGCTGAACGGGGTAAGCGATATTTCAATGGAAAAATTGGAATTGTCTCAAAACTGGAAGCGGATAAAATAGTGGTGCTATGCGCCCTTGCCGGACAGTTGGGCAAGGAAGAATCCGTTGAAATTGAAGTACAAAAGGAAAAATGGGAGAACATAAAATATACATTCAACAAAACGACGCGGCAGCTGGATTCTGATATATTGGGTTCTTTTACGCAATACCCGTTGCGCTTAGCATGGGCTATCACCATCCATAAAAGCCAGGGGCTGACTTTTGAGAAGGCGATCATCGATGCGGGAGAGTCATTTGCACCAGGTCAGGTATATGTAGCATTAAGCCGATGTACCAGCCTTGAGGGTATGGTGTTGCAAAGCCGCGTAAGATCTACCAGCCTGTTTAATGACCCCCAAATCCTGGCATTTTCGGGAAGAAGTTCCTCGGGCAGCCAGCTCCAGGAGGAGTTGGCGATTGCCACTCAGCTCTACCAGCAGGGTATTTTGCTTTCAACTTTTGATTTTTCAACCGCCTTTTCAGGTGGGAAGGAATTAAAGGGCTACTTGCTGGAACACGTTTCATCATTCAATGCTGAAGCATTAGAATGGACCGAACAATTTTTAGTTAAACTGAGCAAACTCCAGGAAACGGCAATAAAGTTTCAAACCCAACTCCGTTCTTTTTTTGTTCACGCGGAAGTAATAAAAGAGAATAGGACATTGCAGGAAAGAATTAAAGCTGCGTCCGATTATTTTGTTCCCGAAATCGGCTCGTTGATCCAATTCATCCAACAGTCCCCAGCAGTTACCGACAGCCGACAGCATGCCAAAGAATACAATGAATACCTCCAGGATATATTCGCAGAGCTTGCGATGAAGAGATTTATGCTCGAAGGCTTTACCGGCAGCTTGGAGATGGAAGCATTTCATCTTAGAAAGCAGGGATTTGTGTTGCCCTCTTTTACCGTTACTGCGTATGCCGGAGCGTCATATAAAAGGATCGAAAGTCCACATCCTGTTTTATATCAACAATTAAGAACTATGCGGGACAATATTTGTTCACAAAAAAAACTGCCCATTTATATTGTAGCAGGAAGCAAGACGATTGAGGAAATGGCTTACTATTTACCACACACATTAAAGGAGCTCCGAAAGGTGAGTGGATTTGGGGACGCCAAAATTGAAAAATTCGGCCAACCATTCCTCGATATCATTTTAGCATATATGAACGAAAATAATCTTTCATCGCGTATACATGATAAATTGCCCAAGAAGGAAAGAAAAGAAACAACCGGTGGCGTTAAAATTAAAGGCAGAACCCATGCCGAAACGTATAAGTTATATAAGGAGGGACAATCGATCACTGAAATAGCCAGCGCCCGAAACCTTAGTATTGGAACTATTGAAACACATATGACCAGGTTTATTCGCAGTGGTGAAATAAGAATTGAAGAATTGATAACCCCGGAAAAGCTGGCCATTATAGAATCAGCCGTTAAAAATTTTACTGGTGGATCTATTACACCTATTAAACAATTCCTTGGAAGTGAAGTAAGTTTTGGTGAGATTAGACTGGTCATGGCAGGTCTTAGCCTTAGCGCCGCAAAACTTTCAGACTAATACATATAGCGATTCCCTACGGATCACTGCCCTGTTAGTTCCCTTCTTTAGCAGGATACTATTTTAACCAACAGATCATTCCAACTAATGTTGCTGTTGAAAACATCCTGGCTTTTCAAAAGAATCTTTAATTGTTTATTTCAGTCCTGTCTTTCTGAACTTATAACTTATCGGGCATAAAGCAGCAGCCCATTTTTCATAAAAATTGAATTTGCGGCTGATCCGGTAATAGATGAAACGATTGATGGATTGCAAATGATTTTATAATTATAGTTCACATTAGTTGTTAATTATTAACATTTAACTATTATGAATTTGTTACATAAAACATTATATCTATCTTTCTATTCGAATACTTACTAACCATTTTATGAAGACATTTACAACCCCTGCTTATCGCACAATAAGCAAGCATGTAATAGCTGAAGTGCGCCAAAAACAATTCAACGAACAAAACGCATTATTCGTCCTTCGTTCATTCGAAGCTGGTGAGATCATTGCAGGTTTTTCGGCGGGCACCATTTCCGCCGAACCCACCTACCTGACTGTACAGGTCGGGGTTGGCAAACACATTACGTTGCAACCACAGTTTTTGCAATATATCAATCACGGTTGTGACCCTAACGTTTTCTTTGATACCACCGCCATGCAGTTGGTAGCATTAAAGAAACTGCTACCCAATGAGGAAATGACATTTTTTTATCCTTCTACTGAATGGAAAATGACACAATCCTTCAACTGTTATTGCGGAAGTCATCAATGCCTGGGTGAAATCAAAGGAGCAGCTTTTCTATCCCGGGAAGCCCTCGATAGATATCGCCTTACCGATTTTATTCAACAACAACTGGCTAAACGGGCGGCCAGGAATAAAGTAGCTTGATCGATGAAAACTTCCGAAGCCACCCGGCTTTTAAAGCCGTATATAATTTGGGTACTGGCTCCTCACCTGGAATCAGACGATCCCAATATTCAGCATTATTACGATTTCACGCAAAGTATTAAAGAGTACACCAAAGTATTTGAGGATCTCAAAACTGAATGGAAGTGGCAGCCTGTGACGATGGATAATTATAAGGAAATTATCCGTGTAATCGCCCAAACTGTCAATGGCAAAACTCCATTGGTATTAAATCTGTGCGATGGTGATGAGGTGAATGGAACGCCTGGTGTATCGGTTATACATGAGCTGGAGAAATACGGACTTATTTATACAGGCTCTGATGCCCATTTTTACACACTTACCACATCCAAGATACCTATGAAAAAGGCTTTTGATAGAGCTGGCGTGTCTACCGGTAACTGGCGGGTGATCACAGAAAAAAAAGGATCAACAAGAGGTATCTGTAAAAGAGTGGGAACACCGATCATTATAAAGCCTGCTGTTTCAGGGGGGAGCATGGGTGTTTCAGTTAAAAACGTTGTTCATACGGAAGAGGAACTCGCCAGGCGGGTGGAAGAAATATACAAGGGTTATCATGGTTGGAACCTATTGATAGATGGTTTATTTGTGGAGCAGTTCATTACCGGACCGGAATTCACAACGTTTATTACGGGCTCATTTGATGATCCCGGTAATTGTATTGTATATGAACCTGTTGAGAGAGTTTTTCACCAATCATTGCCCGATTCAGAAAAATTTTTATCGTTTGACAGGCTCTGGGAGATATATGAAGATGAAACACCGATGCCACAGAATGAAAATTTTTATGAATACAAACCAGTTGATCCTATACTGGTTCCAGCCTTGAAACAATTAAGTCTTGATGCTTATAGATCTTGTGGCGGTAAAGGGTATACACGGATCGATATTCGCCAGGATGCTGCTACTGGAAAATTATATATGCTGGAAGTAAACGCCCAATGCGGACTAAGTGAAGACGAGGATTATACGTCGATAGGGGCGATCCTGAAAGCGTCCAAAGTATCTTTTACCGCGGTCATTACTGAAATACTCCGTGATGCGCTGAGAAGGAGTATGGTGAAGCCGGTTGAGTCAAAAAAGGGAAGGGAAACGAAAAGCAAAAAGACTGTTACAGCAAAATAATTTTTTCCGCTTTGAAGGCGGTAGACTAGAAGTGTGTTATGAAAGTTTGTGTACTGCAACCTGATTATTCCACCACCGGCGTTGACTATAAAAACTATGACCCACCCCGGGATCTGTCTTTGTTGATTCCTGATGCAGCCGTGCACAATGTATTTCTCAATAAACTCACGACGTATAAGCAACTCAAAGAACTAAGCAAACACGGGTACGATATTTTTGTAAACCTTTGTGAAGGCTACCTTGAATGGGAAGTGCCATCTATTGATGTTATCTATACGTTGGAGATATTGAATCTTCCTTTTACGGGACCAACAACAAAACTATACGACCCGCCAAAAGAGTTGATGAAGTACCTCGCTTATTGCGAAGGAGTAAAAACACCGGGATACGTGATCATTAGTGAGCTTAAAGATGTGGATGAGGCGGTGAAACACTTGTCCTTTCCCTTATTTGTAAAGCCCGCCAAAGCTGGTGATAGCCTGGGTGTTGATGAGCATTCCCTGGTGCAGAATAAAATAGAGTTGCAACAAAAATGTATCAGTATTTTGGAAGAATATGGCCCCCTGCTGGTGGAAGAGTATATCGCAGGACGTGAGTTTACGGTATTGGTCGCTGCTAATGTCGACGAACATAGCTGCACTGTTTTCAGGCCGGTGGAGTATTTATTTCCCGAGGGAAAAGAATTTAAGACCTATGCATTAAAAACTTCCGAGCTTCATCCCGATTGCAATGTGCCCTGTAATGACCCGGCATTGGATCAACAACTTCGCGTTGCTGCAGAAAAAATATTTAAAGGGTTTAATGGTGTGGGGTATGGAAGAGTAGACTTTAGGGTAAATGATAAGAATGAAATTTATTTTCTCGAGATCAATTTTACCTGTTCGGTATTCTACACGGATGGTTTTGAAGGTTCAGCAGATTATATTTTAAAACATGATGGTATTGGACAAGCGGGTTTTTTGAAACATATCATTAAGGAAGGAATTGCCCGCCATCAACGCGGTAAAAAACCCTTCGTTATGAAAGGAAATTCTATCGCAGGGTATGGCATTTATGCCAGTCGTGATATAAAAGTAAATGAAGTGATTTTTAAGGGAGAGGGCCGTGCACAGCGGGTTATCACCAAGCGGTTTGTGGAGAAAAATTGGACTGAGGACGAAAAACTTCACTTCCGGCGCTATGCATACCCGGTAAGTGAAGAGTTGTTTATCCTTTGGGACGACGATCCTTCTGAATGGGCACCACAAAATCATTGCTGTGATCCCAACACAGTTTTCGACGGACTAAACGTGTTGGCTACCCGGAATATTAAGAAAGGCGAAGAGCTTACCTTAGATTACGCTGAATTCCTTGATCAAAACATGGAGCCATTTCAGTGTCAGTGCGTAAGTTCTTCGTGCAGGGGATTGATAATGGGAGTAAAGAATAACTCTTTAACGGGGCGAGAACTTGTCATGAAAGGTTCGGTGATCCGGTAGTTCTTTATCTACCCATGAATACCATTAATATTTGTACATCACTTGGATTGATTCCGGATATACGGCTTGCCTGTCCTAATGTTCTTGGTTTAATCCTGCTTAATTTTTCCGTTGCTTCATTGCCCAGAGAGGTGATTTTTCTGTAGTCGAATGTTTCAGGGATCGCTAACTCTTCCAGCTGGCTCATCTTTTGCACCAACTCTTTTTCCTTTTCTATGTATACATCATATTTTACTTGTATCGAGGTCTGCTCAAGGGTTTCCTCATCGTAGCCATGCAGCAATGAGTGAAAGGATGCGATATTTTTTTTCAGATCTGTCAGTTCCACACCGGGACGTAATAATATTTTTTCTGCTTTTTGTTTTTCTGATATCAAGGAAGAATTGATAGTCGTGAAATAGGGATTGATCTCGTCCGGCTCTATGCTGGTTTCTTTTAATATTTTTTTTATGGCGGAAACGTTGTATTTTTTTTCCATCACTTTTTCCACTCTCTCCTGTGAGGCAAGACCGAGCCGGTAGCTCAATTCAGTCAAACGCAGATCAGCATTATCTTGGCGCAACAAGGTTCTGAATTCTGCCCTTGAGGTAAACATGCGATAAGGTTCATCTGTTCCCTTACTGATCAGATCATCAATTAAAACTCCAATGTAGGCTTCACTTCTTTTTAAAATAAATGGTTCAAGGGATCTTGTTTTCAGATGAGCATTGATACCCGCCATAAGACCCTGGCAAGCCGCTTCTTCATATCCTGTGGTGCCATTGATCTGACCGGCAAAAAATAAATTACTAATGAGTTTTGTTTCTAATGTGTACTTCAGTTGGGTTGGGGGAAAGAAATCATATTCAATAGCATAACCAGGGCGGAACATTTTCGCCTTTTCAAAACCAACTATGCTACGAATAGCTTCGTATTGAACTTCTTCCGGTAATGAAGTAGAGAAACCATTGACATAGATTTCTACTGTATTCCATCCTTCCGGTTCAACAAATAACTGGTGCCTGTCCCTTTCTGCAAAACGATTAATCTTGTCTTCTATACTAGGACAATATCTCGGCCCTACTCCATCAATTCGTCCGGCAAACATGGGGCTCTTGTCAAATCCCGTTTTTAGAATATCGTGTACTTTTTGATTGGTGTAGGTTATCCAACAGCTCCGTTGGTTTTTCGGCTTTTCGGTAGCCAGGTAAGAGAAGCCTACTATTTCTTCGTCACCGGGTTGCTCTTCCATTTTACTATAGTCAAGACTACGCCCATCAATCCTTGGTGGTGTTCCGGTTTTTAGCCTGTCGCTTTCAAATCCGAGGGAAACCAGTTGCTCAGTAATACCCGTTGCGGCTTTTTCTGCCATTCTTCCCCCACCGAAATTCTTTTCTCCAATATGGACAATTCCATTCAGAAAAGTTCCATTCGTAAGCACTACGGATTTAGCTTTTATCTCATGCCCTAAACCAGTGACCACACCGGTGCATCGCCCATCTTTTACCAGCAGCCCCTTTACCATATCCTGGTAAAAATCAAGATTGGGGGTTTGCTCAAGCATTTCTCTCCATTTAATAGAGAAGAGTACCCGGTCATTCTGGGCCCTTGGGCTCCACATCGCCGGTCCTTTACTACGGTTAAGCATCCGGAATTGAATAGTAGAAAGATCCGTGACGATTCCCGAATAGCCGCCCATTGCATCGATTTCTCTAACAATTTGACCTTTGGCGATACCGCCCATAGCCGGATTACAGCTCATTTGGGCAATGGTTTGCATATTCATGGTCACCAAAAGGGTTCTGGAACTAAGATTTGCAGCAGCCGCAGCCGCTTCACAGCCGGCATGTCCAGCACCAACTACTATAACGTCATATTCTGGAAACATAAGTCGGCAAAGGTACCTCGTTATCCCTGCTACATAAACTTTTTTAGGAAATCAATTTCCTTTTTCACTTCTTCTATAGTCCGCCCGCTATTAAGAAGTTCGAATTCGAACTCTGTATAATTTTCAATCATTCCCAGGTATTCTCTGTGATCTTTAATGAACGCTTGCTGACTTTCTGTGCTTATAAAATCAGAAAGTTCAAGCTGGTCGATCTTATGAAGCAGTCTTTGACAGGGGGTATATCGTGTGGTTTCGTACAATTCACGGAAGTAGTTTTTGGCCGCAAGCACATCCAGCCGGTATCCCCGGTCTTTATTCAGCTGAAATTTTTCTACCCTTAGGTTAGTAAAATTCCAGCAAAGCTTTAGCTCATCATCCTTTGCGAAATCGAAATAAGTTACCGGGACGAGATGTTCAAATTGCCATTTGATCCCGAAATCTTTCCATCCTATCTCTGAATGAAACTGGCATTCGAACCACAGTCGCATGTTTTTAATATCAAGTCCGAAATAGGGGGCATAGGCCGGACAAGGACTTTCTTGCACAACATATCTCCGAAGATTAATCTGCCATTTCCTTTTCTCCCTAAATTTTAATAGGGAAGGAGTTTCTTTGTTTGCCTTTGTCCATCTTTTCCTGGCCATACAAGATGTTTTCACAAAGGTAAGGGTTCCACGGGACACTGTTTCAGTCTGAAACAGTGTCCCGTGGAACCATCAAATATATAAATTCAAATAGAAATCTTCTTTTAGTCTCATTCTGTCCCTGTCTTTTGTCGTTTTATCTGTATATCCACATAAATGGAGGGCACCATGGAAAACAACCCGGTGAAACTCCGATTTGAATGTTGTTTTATGAATAACACTATTTTCCCGAACCCGGTCAATACTTATATAGATCTCACCTAAAACAGGCTGACCTTTATCTGAGAGTTCAAAAGTGATAATATCGGTATATTCATTATGAGCCAGGTATTCGCGGTTGATGCCGAGCAGCACCTTGTCCGTACAAAAGACATAGTTTAATGACTCAAGCGTTCTTCGCTCTTTTTTAAAGATCGATTCGATAAATTTCTTCAATATTGCCCGGTTTTGCAAACCGAAACTTGTTTCCTGAAAAAAGAAGCAAATTTTTGATTGTGAAGGAGAAAGGAGCATATTTTCAAAATTCGTAAACAAAAACAACCTAACAAGGGTAGTTTTGTAAATAAACACCGCCATGATTGTTAGGCTATCCGAATTGAAACCGGGACAGGAAGGAGTGATCAAAGAATTCAACAGTAACGAGATCTTTTTAAAGCTGATGGAGATGGGATGTGTACCTGGAGAAAAGGTAACGCTGGAGCAGGTGGCTCCCCTTGGCGATCCTATTTGTGTCAATGTATCTGGTTATCATCTTAGCCTTCGATTAAACGAGGCGGAACATATATTTGTTGAAATAAATCGTTGATTATCAATTAATTAAATGAAAATCGGTCTTTATTTTGGTTCATTTAACCCGGTCCATGTTGCCCATCTGATTATCGCCAATCATATTTTAAACGAGACCGATATTGAGAGAGTTTGGTTTATAGTGTCTCCTCAGAACCCGCTTAAAACTGCATCTAACTTGTTAAACGAATATCACCGCCTTCACCTGGTTCGCCTGGCTACGGAAGATGATATTCGGATCAAGGCTTCTGATATCGAATTTGTGTTACCCAAACCCTCCTACACTACCGACACCCTTGCCTATTTGGCTGAAAAACACCCGGAACATGAATTTTCTATTATCATGGGAAGCGATAGTTTTCAGAATATTCATAAATGGAAAAACTATGAGGTGATTGTAAAAAATTACTCGTTATACATCTACACAAGGCCAGGATTTGAAATGAAGAATACAACTGATGCCAATATTGAAATTCTTACTGCGCCACTGCTCCAATTATCAGCCACTTTAATACGAAAGTTTATTAGTGAAGGCAAATCGGTCCGTTATATGATCACCGACAAAGTGCTGGATGAAATTGAAAAGGGCGGTTATTATAAAAAGCAGCATCAGAAAAAATAGCCGAGTACCAGGCAACTTATAACAATAAAGGGGGCGGGGATCCTGGTAAAATTAAGTAACAAAAATGTTCCGGAAATTACACCGAGATTAATAAAACTAACGGTTTTAAGATCTGTAATAGAAATATCTTTCATGATATAAAAGGTAGAAGCGATCATCACCCCGATGACAACTGCATTGATCCCTTCGAGTGAACGATATACTGCAGCATATTTTTTCAGGTTATTCCAAATAGGAAAGAAGAACAATACCAACAGGGCACTGGGTAGAAAAATAGCAATCATTCCAATAAGGCAGCCCATTATTTGCATCTCTGTTCCCATATCTTTTAAAGCAGTGCCACCGGCAAACGAAGCAATGGAAAAAACCGGTCCTGGCACAGCTCTTACTATCCCCATGGCGGTGTACATCTCTCTTTCATCGATCTGCACAACATTCGGATTTCTTTCTTTGATCGCCCTGGCTTCAGGTCTTACACTCCATTGCTCATACATCATCGGCATTAGTACTTGCCCTCCCCCAAAAACAAGACTTCCCATCCGGTAAGTATTTTCAAACAGGTTTATAGGCTTCCTGTTTGGCCATTCATTTTTTCTTGCCATCTCACTTATTATACCTGCCACAATAAAAATGATACCGAAGAGCCAGAAGTTCCACCATTTTATTTTTCTTGGTTTTTGTTCCAGTTGCGGAATACGTTTTCGGCTCAGGTTGGTGCTGATACCACCCGCAATAATCAATACAGGAATTACCCAGGGCTGTCCGAACAAAAAATAAGTAGCGGCTGTACTCATTATCATAATGATCCACGTAATGGTGTTCCGAATAGCAAGCGGAAATGCCGTGAAAGCAGCATATGCCAGGAATCCTGCTGCCATAGGAGGAATGAACTTAAAAATATCAGTACCCAGGTGTCGTTTATCAATGAATGGTAAAAGAAAAGATAATGACCCCATCAGTATACAGGCCGGTAAGATCCAAATCAGCAGTGTCAGTACAGCCAGCGGAATTCCCCCTCTCTTATACCCGATAAGCGTAAGGGTTTGTGTAGAGGATGCTCCCGGAAGCAATTGACAAAAAGCATTATATTCCATCAATTCCTGTTCAGAAACATAAGGTCTTTGATGAACAAAAGTTTTCATCATCATCCCGATATGTGCCTGTGGTCCGCCAAAAGCGGTAACGCTATGTAGAAAAACAGCCTTTAAGAAAGGAATATGACGCAGCAGCATTCTGGTTTAAATATAAATAAAATCGGGTAAGTTCAAAATGATAAGAAGCAAGACTGGATTTATCCTACATTCATAAAAAATAAGGTATGGGAAAGCATTTTTTGTTATTCGTCTTAATTGTAATGTCACTCCAGGTTGAGGGGCAGCAGGATATTTCAAAGTTGAAAGAGCAGGTTTCGGTAGCAACAGATAAAATAGAAGCAAAATGTATTGCATGGCGAAGAAATTTTCATGAACATCCCGAATTAGGCAACCGGGAGATAAGAACCGCTAAAATCATTGCAGATCATTTAAAGAAATTGGGAATAGAAACAACGGAAGGAGTTGCCAAAACGGGAGTAGTGGGAATATTACGGGGTGGCAAACCCGGGCCCTGTATTGCCTTGCGGGCAGATATGGATGCGTTACCGATAGTAGAAAGAGTAAATATTCCTTTTGCCTCTAAACAAAAAACAACCTATAATGGAGAGGCAGTAGGGGTAATGCATGCCTGTGGACATGATACACATGTAGCGATGCTGATGAGTGCTGCCGAAATTCTTTCGGGAATGAAAAGCGAAATAAAAGGTACGGTGAAGTTTATTTTTCAACCGGCTGAGGAAGGTCCTCCCGAAGGCGAGGAAGGCGGAGCCGCATTAATGGTTAAGGAAGGCGTAATGGAAAATCCAAAAGTGGATGCCATTTTTGGTATGCATATAGAATCAGATATCGAAGTCGGCAAAATTGAATACAAGCCCGGGGCTTTTATGGCTTCATCAGACTGGTTTCATATTGTAGTGAAAGGAAAAGGAAGCCACGGATCTCAACCCTGGAAAGGGATTGATCCCATTCAAATTGCCGCCCAAATCATTGAAGGATTGCAAACGATCGTCAGCCGTCAATCTGAGTTGACAAAAGCACCCGTGATCATAACAGTGGGAAAAATACACGGCGGGGTGAGAAACAATATCATCCCGGAAGAATGTGTGATGGATGGGACAATAAGAACGCTTGACAACACTATGCAAAAAGATGTGCATGAAAGAATAAAATGGACGGCGTCAAAAATTGCAGAAGCCTCCGGTGCGAAGGCGGAGGTAACTATTGACACAAAAACATTAGTGACCTATAACACACCGGACCTCGTAAAGAAAATGATCCCGTCTCTCCAGTCAGCTGCAGGCGCTGCCAATGTTTCCGAAAGAGAATGGGTAACCGGGGCGGAAGATTTTTCTTATTATGGAACAAAGGCGCCGGCTTTCTTTTTTTACCTGGGTGGTATGCCTAAAGGTGCTGATGCCAAAAAAGCGCCACCACATCATACGGCTGATTTCTTCATCGATGAAAGTGGTATGAAAACAGGCATTAAAACGTTTTGCAACCTCGTCATAGATTATATGAATATGAAATAAGCAACACATTGACCATTCGATGTTTTTCTTAGCGGCGATCAAACTATGCAACATGAAGAAATTGATAATTGCCACATTTTTATTAGTTCCCTTGCTAGCCCCGGCTCAACAAACAGATAAAAAATTGCAGGCAAGAATACAAGAGACAATTAAAGGCTTTAACGGAGATATTGGTATTTATATAAAAAGTATTAAAACTGGAAAAACAGTTTCTATAAATGCCGACACTATTTTTCCCACGGCCAGCATTGTAAAAGTGCCCATCCTGCTGGGTATTATGGACAAGATCCAGAAAGGAGAATTAAAATATGACCAGGAGCTTATTTATAAAGATTCATTATTGTATGAAGGCGCTGATATATTGGGATCATTCAAAAGCGGGGAGAAAATAGTATTGAAAAAAGTGATCATGCTGATGCTGACAACCAGCGACAATACCGCCAGTCTTTGGCTGCAAAGCCTGGCCGGAAAAGGAACAAGAATAAATGAAATATTGGACAGCCTCGGATTAAAAAGTACAAGAGTTAACTCAAGAACCCCGGGTAGGGAAAATAACAGAACACAATATGGATGGGGGCAAACTACTCCTGCAGAAATGGGAACGTTGTTTGAAAAAATTTATCGGTGCGAAATTTTTTCTCAGGCTGCCTGTGAAAAGATGATGCGCTGCCTGGGCAGAAATTATTGGGACGAAAATGAAGCTATTAATCAAGTTCCTCCTACGGTGGAGGTCTTCAGTAAAAACGGTTGTGTAAACGCTTCAAGAAGTGAAGTGTTGTTGGTTAACGCTCCGAATAATCCCTACGTTTTTTGCATTTTTACAAAAAACAATAAAGACACCAGCTGGTCCTATAATAATGAAGCCTGGATTATGGCCAGAAAAATATCGGCGCTGTTGTGGAAATATTTTGAACCAAAGGATGATTGGGTTCCATCTGCACAATAAAGCCTCACCATTACTATAATTGACAGCCGGGGTTTAGCGTCGATAATAGGAAGCTTTATCTAATTTCCATAGCCTTTACCAGTATTTCGAATCAACAGGGTAATACCCAATGCCTAATTTTTTGTCCTGGGATATGCTTCGAAAGGAAAGAATCAAGTAATTTCTTTAATTTTTCTTGCATTTCGGTGATTTTTGAGTATTTTGTCATAAGGATTGGACTATGATCCATGAGGGAAGAAAACTGTATGCCCTGTGTAATGCTACACTCAAGATCAGAATTATTTTAATCTAAACAGGAAATTTATGAGAAAGCTAGAAATGAATCAAATGGTTGCGATTGAAGGTGGCCAGTCATCGAATCGACCAAATTTAAGCGTTCTTCTTGCTCAAGTGTTTTCATTTGCACTTGTACTTCTACCTTTATTGGGGGCGTTGGTGGGACTATCTCTGTTTGTTAGTTTTTAAATTCAACAAATAGGTTAGTAAGTTGGTTTACCCTAAACTCTTCAAGTAAAATGAAGAAATTGAGCTATTCGCCAGTTTCTTCATTTTTTTTCTGAACACTATAGGTTCAAAAAGTAATTAAGCTCCCCAAAAGCTTTGACATATCGTTTATTTTCGTTTATTTTAAGGCTCTTAAGGATTGGGTAAATCCCATGAGGGAACAAAAAACTGTATGCCCTGTGTATTCTTACACTCAAGACGAGATTGTTAAATTTCATAATCACTAACAGTATGAAAAAACTAGAAATGAATCAAATGGTGGCAATTGAAGGTGGCCAGGCGCGACCTCTGCCAAATGTAAGCGCTTTGCTTGCTCAAGTGTTTGCATTTACACTTGTACTTTTACCTTTACTAGGAGCTTTAGTGGGATTTTCTCTTAACGTAAGTTTCTAAGGACAGTTAGGCAAGATCACTACGAACTTTTAAATGAAGAATTTGGCAAAACGTCCAGGTTCTTCATTTTTTTAGGAAAACGTCATAATTCTTCGTCCCCTTATTTACTTCTCTAATTTATTTTTTGAAATTAGTTTCAAGCTGTTACGCTACATTAGCAAATACCTTTCCTTCCTAGCATAGGTACTTTAGATCTCTTATCGCCTTTTTTATCTAGGGTGAAAAAATTAATTATTGGGAGGCAAACAGACCTTCGCAATAAGGAATAACCTGTTGAAAATCTTTGACATATCATAAACTAGACTTTATTTTAAGGTTTTTAAAGATTGGGTAAATCCCATGGGGGAACAATAAACTGTATGCCCTGTGTATTCTTACACTCCGGACGAGATTGTTTAATTTCATAATCACTAACAGTATGAAAAAACTTGAAATGAACCCAATGGTTGCTATGGAAAGCGGCCAAAAACGGACTTTACCTGATTTGATCGCTTTATTAGCACAAGTATTTGGTTTTGTACTTGTACTTTTACCTTTATTGGGAGCGTTGGTTGGATTTTCTCTTCTGGTTACTTTCTAATGCAGTAAGAGAAGACATCATGAATTTTTCAGTTTAAATGAAGAGATTGGCTTCGCGGCTAGTTGCTTCATTTTTTTCGTACAACCCATTCTAACCAATTTTAAACAAAAACTGATCTTGTATCCTTCTTACAAAATTTACCTTACCGGCATAGCTATGTGTCATTTCATAGTACAATCCTATAAATAGTAAACGAATCCCTGGCACGGTCCTTCTGGAAGCTTTATTATCTTTGCCGATCTGAAAACCAACAAAACAATACCATCTGCGAGGATGCCTATAGTAAAAGAACCTATTACATTCTAACCCCGTACAAACCAAAACATGTCATTACCTAGCGATGAACTGAAAGAAAAAAGTAGCTTTTTTTCAAGCAACACAGGAATATTCGTTTACTATGTATTTCTTTATCTCTGTTTAAATTATCTTATTAACAGGCAATCCCTTACCGACGATGTCTATTTCCAGTCACTGAATAACCGGCTACCGATCAACAGAATCAGGGATCTTATTGCAGCTAGAGAAAAAAATGAGTGGATCAGCTACTTGTTATTTCCGATAATTCTATTGATAAAAATCAGCCTGACTGTTTTTTGTATTCATATTTTGAAATACATCAATAATATCAAAATTTCCACAAAATTAATTTTCCGTATAGTTATCATCAGCGAGGCTGCTTTTATTCTTGGCGTATTTGTAAAATACATCTACCTGCTTGTCTTTCCACCCCAGGATCTTGAAGATGTCACATCATTTTCTTTATCTTTAGGACAACTGTTTAAAAATGTCCCGGCCTATCTTTCTTATATACTGGCAACTATCAACGTATTTGAGTTGATATATTTTGTACTGTTGGCGAAAGGTATACAGAAGTACACAAAGTATTCATTTAAAAAATCATTGAGCACAGTTGGTTTGTCATATGGAGTTGGCCTTTTTTTATGGGTAATTATAGTTACATTTTTGCTGATTCAACTTTCTTAACATGAAGAAGAAAGTGGGTGTAAGAGTTCTGGGTAGGTGGTTATCGCCGGGATATTTGCCTGGAACATTCCAATTCGATAGGGGGTCTTCTTTTACTGTGTATACAGGAGGTGCAATGCATCCGGCCATGATAATAGGAGGATCCAGGATTGAAAACATATATACATTTCTAAAATCCCAGTTGCATTGAAATCAAACAAAAAGGTTGTTTTACAACAAGGAGAATCAGACTGTGGGGTAGCTTGTTTGCTGTCAATTATCAACCACTATAAGGGCTCCGGCTCACTTGAAAACCTCCGGAAACTTAGCGGCACTACGATCACGGGAACAACATTGCTCGGACTATACCAGGCGGCCAAACAATCAGGTTTCGAGGCACAGGGATGTGAAGCAGATATTACAGCTCTTATCGAGTATGGAAAACCCTGTGTCCTAAATGTTTTGATCGATAAAAAACTGCAGCATTATGTTGTTTTTTGGGGAGTTGAAACAAAAGAGGGTAAAGAGAAATTCCTGATCGGTGATCCGGCGAAAGGAGAATCCTATTTGGACAGGAGTGAACTTGAAGAAATCTGGCAATCAAAGTCATGTCTAACTCTTGAACCCACAGACGGGTTTGTTACTGCCGATGCAATAAGATCAAAAAAGAAGCAATGGATATGGGAGCTGATAAAGCAAGACCGCCCATTATTGATAATCGCTTCCCTGATAGGTATCGTGGTTGCCACCCTGGGATTAACGATGTCGTTATTCTCACAAAAGCTGATCGATGATGTTTTACCTCAGAAGAACTATACAAAATTGATATTAGGAGTAATATCAGTTTTATTTTTATTGATTGCAAAAGAAGGAGTAGCAGTGTTGCGCCAGTATTTTTTATTGAGGCAATCAAAAGATTTCAATATTCGGCTTTCCGACTTTTTTTATACTCATTTACTTAGACTTCCAAAACCTTTTTTTGATACAAGAAAGATAGGGGAATTAACGGCCCGCCTCACAGATACCACACGTATCCAGAGAGTTATTACCCAGTTGGCCGGGAATGTAGTAGTGGATATCCTCGTTGTCATTCTATCTGCCATTTTTGTTTTTATATTTTCTGTGCAAATTGGCCTCATCTGTGTATTGGCCATCCCTGTTTTTTTTATTCTGGTATATCGGTATAGTAAAAAGATCAGTCAAAATCAGCGGGCAATCATGACAGCCTATGCAATGGCGGAAGGAAATTATATCTCTACTTTACAAGGAGTGGAACCGATCAAAAACAGTAATAAAGAAAATATTTTTTCGGAAAACAATAAAAAGATCTACCAGCAATTCCAACAAAATATTTTTTCCCTGGGAAAAATACAAATGCGGGTACTTTTCCTGGCAAACTCTTTCAGTGCATTTTTCTTAGTAGGGATATTATTTTTTGCAGGGTTCCAGGTAATTAATGGAAGCTTGAAACCAGGAGAACTTATTGCTATACTTGGAGCCTGCAGTGCCATGCTGCCTGGGGTAGGCAACCTCGCCCTGGTGTCCATACCGATCAGCGAAGCGAAAGTGGCGTTTGACCGGATGTTTGAATTTACAAACATAGAGCCTGAGAATGGCAGTTCTGGCAAACAGTTCAACGACCTTCATCGACTTGAAGTCCGGAACCTATCCTTTCGGTTTCCAGGACGAAAACCAATACTACATAACGTAACATTTGAAGTAACAAAAGGAGAGGCAATTGCGATCATCGGCGAAAATGGGAGCGGTAAAAGTACCCTGTCTCAAATAATACAACGACATTACCAGCCCGAAACCGGCGAGATCAGCTTAAACGGAACGATCGGTCTGAATGATATTCAACTTACAGACTGGAGAAAAATGGTAGGTGTGGTGCCCCAGAACATTCATATTTTCAATGGAACGGTTATTGAGAATATTGTGTTTGAAGATGCCGCACGGGATCCACAAAAAATACTGCCGTTTCTTCAGAAATGGGACCTGGTTAATTTTGTCGAAAGTCTTCCCAACTCTATTTTAACTATCGTAGGAGAAGATGGGATCAATTTATCCGGAGGACAAAAACAAATTGTGGCTTTGGCAAGAGCACTATATAACAATCCTCAACTATTGATCCTCGATGAGGCAACAGCGGCGATGGACAGGGAGTCGGAAAAATTGGTGGTCAGGTTGCTGAACAAAATCAAGAAGGATACTGCCGTAATTTTTATTTCGCACCGGCTACAAAGCCTGAAATCTTTCTGCGACAGGATGTATATTCTTGATAAAGGAATCGTGGCTGCTTCCGGAAATCATGATGAATTAATGAAGTCTGACAACCTGTATAGCTATTATTTTAAAGATTATTTGAATAGCTGATAAACCAGCAAACTCATCAGGTAGGCCAGCGCGGTCATGTAGATCAGTTGAATAATTGGCCATTTCCAGCTTCTTGTTTCTCGTTTTACCACAGCCAGTGTACTCATACATTGCATAGCAAATACATAAAATATCATCAACGATAAACCAGAGGCCAGGTTAAATACCGGTTTTCCATCGGGCCGGACAGCCGCTTTCATTTTTTCTTTTAGTAAAAGACTCCCTTCATCATTGTCGCCAACACTATAGATCGTTGCCATCGTTCCCACAAAAACTTCCCTGGCCGCAAACGAAGTAATTAATGCTATACCAATTTTCCAGTCGTATCCCAGTGGTGTGATAGCCGGTTCGATGGCTTTTCCCATAATACCGGCATATGAATTTTCAAGTTTTGCGGTCTGGTATTCTTTATTCAACAGTTCTATATTAGCACCGGGCTGCATTTTCAACTGCTCATATCGTTGCGAAATTTCTTGCATACTGTTACCCGGTCCAAAGGAACAAAGCGCCCAAAGGATCAGGCTGATCACCATTATCACTTTACCTGCATCCAGCACAAATATTTTTGCTTTGCTGATCATCGTAGGTAAAACATTACCCCATCTGGGCGAACGATAAGTTGGTAATTCAAGAATGAAGAAACTCTTCTCTTTTATTTTAATGAACCATTTGGCGATATAAGAAACTATCAAAGCCATGACCAATCCAAGTAAATACAGCCCCATCATCACTAACCCCTGTACCCCGAGAAAGCCGAATAAGTAGGTTTGAGGGATTACCAACCCGATTAATATCGTATAAACCGGGAGTCTGGCAGAGCAACTCATTAATGGCGTAATCAATATCGTCAACAATCGCTCTTTCCTGTTCTCAATATTCCTGGCACTCATAATGGCAGGTACTGCGCAGGCAAATCCACTAATCATCGGCATCACGCTTTTACCATTCAATCCAACACTGCGCATCAACCTGTCAGACAAAAAACTGATCCGGGCCATGTACCCAGTATCTTCCAGCAATATGATAAGCCCAAACAAAATCATTATCTGGGGGACAAATACCAAAATACCACTCAACCCTGCAATTACTCCATTAATTAACAGGTCTGTCCAGCGGTTGTCGGGTAGTGAGTTAGAAAGACCCTGGCTGAGTTTGGCAAACCCGAGATCGATCCAATCCATTGGAAACTGTGCCAACCAGAATACACTTTGAAATAATAAAAACAAAACGCCAAGTAAGATCAAATAGCCCCATCGACGGTGCAACAGAATATTATCCAGCTTTTCAGTGAGTAAAGATTTTTGTAACGGATCGGGTTCCGATACCGTTTGCTGCATGATATGACGGATACGGCTGTAACGGAGTAATATTTCTTCTCCCTGTGTTTTGGAAGCGTTAAAATTATTTTTCAGCCCGATATTCTCTATGGCCTTATGCATAGTTTCATCCAGATCAAATGATCTATGATTGATGAGATAATGAATGACGCTATAGTCACTTAATTGTGGAAAGAGTTGCTTTGTTTCCTGGATAGCAGCTGGAGAAAGAGCGTTGTTATCAATAAAATCACGGGCAGGGATATGATATAATTGTTGCTTTGTTTGTTCAATCGCTTTTTTTAACTGTAAAATACCTTTGTTTTTCCTGGGATTTACGGGCACTACCGGCACGCCCAGTTCTCTTTCCAGCGCTGCAATATCGATTTTGATACCTTTTCTGCTAGCAAGGTCCATCATGGTTAATGCAATTACAACAGGAACTTTAAGATCAATGATCTGTGTGCAGAAAAGGAGATTTCGTTTCAGGTTGCTGGCATCCGCCACCACTACCACCACATCTGCTTTTATTTCTTTATCCTGGTTCAGCAAAACCCGATAGCTTATCCACTCGTCCTGCCGCCGGGGGTACAGGCTATAAGTGCCTGGGAGATCAATAATATCTGCCGTCATTACCTCAGACAAAGAAGTGGAACCCGATTTTTTGTCGACAGTAACTCCCGGGAAATTACCTACTTGCTGACTTAACCCGGTAAGGCAATTAAATAGAGAACTCTTTCCGCTATTTGGATTACCGACTAACGCAATATGGAGTTTTTCTTTTTTCACTATAAGAAGCCAGGGAGACGGCACAATTATTCAAGCTTGCCTTTGCTGCAAATGTAGAGTGGTAGCCAGAAACAACCTTACGAATTACGATTTTTAAGCGACCGGATCGGGAGGATTGTTATTTACTTGTCAAATCCTCAGCGGTCGTGGGTGTTCATAGGGCCTACCTCATAACTTTGCCGAACAACCATCCATTATGTTTGCTACTACTTCAAAGTCCCTGCTAATAGCTGTGCTGCTGGTTTCTTGCTCCACGTCAAAGAATATCAGTAAACCCGATACCCAAATCATAGAAAATCTTAAAGCGCATATTCAATACCTGGCTGATGACAAATTAGAAGGTCGCAGAACAGGAACTAAGGGCGAAGTACTGGCGATGCAATATATCAGCAACCAGTTCAAAGCAATTGGGTTGACACCAAAAGGAACAGAGTACTACCCGCAAATTTTTCCAGTCAATAATGGTAAACAAATAGATGAGCTTACAGAATTAATAATAAACGGGAATACGTTGGAAGCCGGCAAAGATTTTTTCCCGTTTCCGTTTAGCCCTGATCAAAAAGTTGAGGGGTCACCTTCCATTTCGCTACAGGAAGTAGGAATGCCCTGGTTTTTTGACCTGAAAGAAGCGCTGGAAGAGAATAAAACCAATCCCCATTTTGATCTTGTTAATTACATCCGTACAAATTTTAAGGGTATCAGGGCAAGGGGTGCTGTTGCTATGATCTTTTACAATACGTCTTCGATTGATGATAAACTGGTATTTGACCCGAAAGATAAGTCTGACAATCTGGAGGTTCCGGCCATTTATGTAGCAAAGGAGGCAGCAAGCAAATATTTTTCAGATAAGTCAGCCACCTTGAAATTTCGCCTCAGAACTAGTATCAGTGAAAAGAGCCGGCTGGGCCATAATGTGATTGGGCTTATTGACAATAAGGCCAGGACAACTGTAATATTAGGAGCCCATTATGACCACCTTGGCTACGGCGAGGACGGCAACTCAATGGTAAGAACAGGTGAAAAAAATATTCACAACGGTGCGGATGATAATGCGAGCGGAACAGCCGCATTAATAGAACTGGCCAGGTTACTAAAAACTTCAAAAGCCACTAATAATAATTATCTCTTTATTGCTTTCTCCGGGGAAGAACTGGGATTATTTGGTTCAAAATATTTTACCGAACACCCTACTGTTGATTTGAAGACCGTCAACTACATGATAAATATGGATATGGTAGGAAGGTTGAATGATAGTACTAAAGTATTGACAATTGGCGGATATGGCACTTCGCCAGAATGGTCAACTGTTATCCGTAAGGAATATTTTAGTTCCCCGGCTGCAGCAATGAAAACATCCCCATCCCTGATCATTAAAATTGATAGCAGCGGTACGGGCCCCAGCGATCACACTTCTTTTTATCGTAAAGATATTCCGGTCTTATTTTACTTTACCGGCTTGCATACTGATTATCATAAGCCGTCGGACGATGCAGACAAAGTAAACTATGCCGGGGAGCAGGTCATCATTCAGCATATTTACTCCGTAATTCAAGCACTGGATACGAAGCCCCGGCTGGCTTTTTCCAAAACAAGAGAAACACAGACTACCACCTCCGCCCGTTTTAGTGTTTCTATGGGCATCATGCCTGACTATACCTATGCCGGCACCGGGGTTAGAGCCGATGGAGTAACTGAAGGAAAACCTGCACAGAAAGCTGGCTTAAAAGCAGGCGATATTATTATCCAACTGGGCGAGAATAATATAGCTTCTCTCGAAAATTATATGCAGGCATTGGGCAAATTCAAAAAAGGAGAGCAAACAAAAGTAAAATTTAAAAGAGGGGCTGAAACATTGGAGGCGATGGTTGAGTTTTAGCGTAATTTAGAGTTGAATAATGATCTATGACCGACCGCGGCACCAAACTAATCCTTAACACAAAAGGACTAACTGAAAGTTTTTTTGACAACTCAAGACTGTTGGGTATCATGGCCCCGGTAAAAGATTACCAATTTTGCTGGCATCTTAACAGTGCGATCGGACTCAGTTTCCGTGCTAATAACGAACTCGAGATACAGTTAACCAAAAAAAAGCGGAATTATTTTTTTGCCGTTTATGAGTATACTGAGCCTACCCGTTTCTTATCTCATTATGTATATAACAATCAATTTGACGGGGAGTATTTATTACCCGAATTCAAGCACCTTGATTTTTTGTGGTTGATGAAAGGAGATGCTGTCTCAGATGATTCTTTACAGGAGACTATCCAAACGATAAAGGCGATCACCAGTGTTCAATTAGTGCTGGAACTGACCAATGAAAAAATTAAGAACAAGGAACACCTGATTTTTTAAATCAAAAGTTCATTACAGGCAATCTAAAACAAACATCATGTGGCAGGAAACAGACAATAAATTATACAAGAAATTTCAATTCAAAAATTTCAGCGAAGCCTTTGCCTTTATGACCAGGGTGGCGATGGAAGCGGAGAAAATGGATCATCACCCCTTGTGGACGAATGTGTATAATACGGTTGAAATATGGCTGAGCACCCACGACGCCGGCGATATCGTAACAGAAAAAGATCATAAGCTGGCGAAAAAAATCGATAATTTGTCATCCTGAATTCCCGATAGCCAACGGGTTGCCGAAGGATGTCCATTGCCTCCACCATATTAATGATTCGTCCTGCTGCTTTTGGATTCAATCAAGAAACGGCGGCTAATAATTATTTTCAATTTAACCCCGTTATCAGCAGCGAAGAATTACAGCAAAAAGCATTATCGGAATTTGATACGATGGTAAAAACCCTGCGCAGCCATGATATAAATGTGCTGGTTATTGAAGATACCAGTGAACCCGTCAAGCCAGATGCCATTTTTCCCAATAACTGGCTCAGCACTTCTCCCAATGGTATAGTCGCTGTTTTCCCGATGTATGCGCCAAGCAGGCGAATGGAAAAAAGAAGTACAATACTGGACCAGATCGCTGAGAAATTTATAGTAACGGATGTACAGGATTGGAGTGAATACGAAGTGGAAGGAAGATTTTTGGAAGGTACCGGCAGTATGGTGATTGATCATGATAACAAATTGATCTACGCTTGTGTATCGGAACGAACAAGTGTGTCAGTTTTGGAGAAATATGCCGCCACCAATGGATACCAGGCTCTAACCTTCCTCGCTACTGATAAGAATGGGATGCCGGTTTATCATACTAATGTGATGATGACCCTGGGAGAAGGCTTTTGTGTGTTGTGTGAAGAAGCTATTGATGAAGAATGGGAACTGATTGCGGCCAGGCAATTATTAGAATCCACTAATCATATGATCATTGCCATTAGCCGGGAGCAGATGCACCAGTTCGCTGGTAATATGTTGCAGATAAAAAACAAGAATGATGAATCTTTTTTGATCATGAGCCAGACCGCCTACAATTCATTAAGAAAAGAACAACGGGAAATGCTGGAAGCTTATTCCACCTTACTACCCATTGCTGTATCTACAATCGAAGAAGTGGAGGGCGGTAGTGTGAGGTGTATGATGGCGGAAGTGTTTCTAGAGGAAAAGACTTAGTTACTTACAACAATAGTTTTTTCATGTTTTTTGACAACACGACCGATAGGTTCAGGGAAGAGAGCATTTCTTTTTAAAAGTTCCTGTACCTCTTTCAAACCTTCTTCCCTGGCACTTATCAGCAGTCCGCCATTCGTTTGCGGGTCGGGTAGTAAAGTAAACGCTTCCATTACATTCACCCCTTTTTCAAATTTTACCTTAGCACTATAGCCATTCCAGTTTCTTGTTGTTGCGTCGGGGAAAATGCGTTGACCAATATATTCCTTCACTCCGGCTGCCATTGGTATTTTTTCGTAATAAATTTCTGCACTTAATCCACTGCCTTCAGCCATTTCAATCAAATGCCCTAGCAAACCAAAACCTGTTACATCTGTCATCGCTGTTACATCTTTTAATTTTCCCAACTCCTCACCTATTTTATTTAGTGTTGTCATTTGCTCAATCATACCCGGCAGATGTTCCTCCCGTAATAATCCTCTTTTTTGTGCAGTTGATAACACACCAACACCTAAAGGTTTGGTCAGAAATAGATGATCTCCCTCCTGCGCAGTGTTATTCTTCTTTACATTTTCGATGGCAACAATACCTGTTACTGCCAATCCAAAGATCGGCTCCTGTGAATCAATGCTATGTCCACCGGCTAATGGTATACCTGCTTCCGAACAAATAGTTCTCCCTCCTTCCATTACCTTTTGAGCTATTTCAACCGGGAGTTTTTCAACTGGCCAGCCAAGAATGGCAATGGCCATTAATGGCTTTCCTCCCATCGCATACACATCACTGATAGAATTGGCAGCAGCGATCCTTCCAAAATCATAGGGATCATCTACGATCGGCATAAAGAAATCGGTAGTGGAGATCAATGCCATTCCATTTCCCAGGTCAAAAACAGCTGCATCATCCTTACTGTGATTGCCAACCAGTAGCTCTTTATTATCCGGTAGCGCCAAAGTATTGGCAAGAATTTCATCTAATAATTTGGGGGCAATCTTACATCCGCAGCCTGCGCCACGCGAGTATTGAGTAAGTTTTATGGAATCGGGAGTTTGGAGTTGGGAGTCTATAGTCATTAGTCTGGAGTTTTGAGTCCCGCAAATCTCGGACAAAGGCAACGTTTATTCTAAACGGCGGTATTAAAAGGGAAACCGATCTTCATATTAACTGTGTCCCTTTATTGAGTAATTTCTTTGCTCATGAGCAAGAATACCGTCGGTATTTTGGGGACCTGTTGAGGCACATTTGACAGTATGTAGCAGTGAATTTATTCCCTCTCTGTTGTACAGAGATTTGGAATAATGCCTGTCATAGTATTGGAGCAAAATGTCGAAACTTTCCGTGATTTTGCCCTCATTTAGCAGTAAAATCGCCGTTTTTGCATTCAAATTGCCCAATTTCTGAGAAATCCTGTTTATGGCGTCAATCACTTTTTCGGCGTCTAATTGACCATATTCCTGTACGATATGTTTCAATCGCTCTTCAAAAGGAATGTCCAGAAAATACACTTTGGATTGCCGCATGGTTTTCCATAATTCGGGAGGGATATTTACCAACCCGATTCGTTGTGATTCGTCTTCAAGCCAAATGCCACCAAAACCCTTGAAGGGGGCTTCCAACGAATCATCAAAACTCCGAGATAGATGTCTTAACTGCAATGCTAAAAGATTTTCAAACATCTCCTGGCCAGGTTGTGGCGGCATATTTATATTGCCAAAAGCTGAGCCCTTATGATTAGCGAGATCTTCGAGATCAACGATCATTGCTCCCTTCTGTTGCAATGATTTCAGCAATTCGGTTTTTCCAGATCCCGTATATCCGCCCAGGATATTGAATTGATAGGGAAGCGAAAATGTATCCAACACATAATTCCTGAATTTTTTATAACCCCCAATAAGGGTATAAATGTTGAATCCATATAGATCTAGTAACCAGGCAACACCGGCACTACGCATTCCTCCTCTCCAGCAATGAACGAGAATGACTGGTGAGTTAGGAGTCGGGAGTGGGGAGTCGGGAGTATCGTTGCTAACTGTCGAGTGCTGGTTCTTTACTAACTGCTCAACCTCTTCCACCATCTTTGTCATCTTTATCCCAAAAAAATCCAAACCAATCTTAATCGCCTTTTCCCGGCTCTCTTGTTTATAAGCAGTGCCCACAATTTTTCTTTCCTCATCTGTAAATAAGGGTAGACTATGAGCGCCGGGAATATGAGCATGTTTAAATTCACCCGGGCTGCGAACATCCAACACAGGATGTTGCCGGGACAATTCCAAAAACTGTTCGATATCAATTTTCTGTATCGCCATTACTGGTTTCAAAAATAAAAAAGGCCGATAGAAGATATCAGCCTTTTTTTATCATTCAAATCATTGATTACCTGTTCATGCTCGCCAAAAATTCTTCATTGCTTTTTGTTCCTTTCATCCTGTTTTGCAGCTCTCTCATGGCTTCTTCCACATTCATATCGGTCAAGAAAACACGGAGCAGGTTCATTCTTTGCAACACATCTTTATCTAACAACAGGTCATCTCTTCTTGTGGAAGAGGCCACCAGGTCAATAGCGGGGTAAATTCGCTTGTTAGACAAACGACGTTCCAACTGTAGTTCCATATTGCCAGTACCTTTGAATTCTTCAAAGATCACCTCATCCATTTTACTTCCCGTATCCACCAGCGCTGTTGCGATAATGGTCAACGAACCTCCATTCTCAATTTTGCGGGCAGCTCCAAAGAATTGTTTTGGTTTTTGCATGGCATTCGCTTCCACACCACCAGATAAAACTTTACCACTTGATGGCGCAACGGTATTGTGAGCTCTAGCCAGACGAGTGATAGAATCTAACAGGATGACAACATCATGTCCGCATTCCACCAAACGTTTTGCTTTTTGTAAAGCAATGGTTGAAACTTTTACATGTTTTTCAGCCGGCTCGTCAAACGTAGAAGCAATTACTTCTGCTCTTACGCTGCGTTCCATATCCGTCACTTCCTCCGGACGTTCATCTACCAGCACAACCATCAGGTAACACTCAGGATGATTGGCAGCAATAGCATTAGCCACTGCTTTCAATAACATCGTCTTACCAGTTTTTGGTTGGGCCACAATCAATCCACGCTGACCTTTACCTATCGGCGTAAACAGATCCATGATGCGTGTTGAATAATCGGAGGGAGTAGTAAACAGGTTCAATTTTTCATAAGGGAAAAGCGGAGTCAGGTAATCGAAGGGTACCCGGTCTCTCACTTCCTCAGGGCTTTTGCCATTAATGGTGTCTACTTTTAATAAAGCAAAATATTTCTCTCCTTCTTTTGGTGGACGGACAGCTCCATGAACCGTGTCACCCGTTTTCAAACCAAATAATTTGATCTGCGATGGTGAAACATAGACATCATCCGGTGATGACAGGTAATTGTAATCAGAAGAGCGAAGGAACCCATACCCATCCGGCATCATTTCCAGCACTCCTTCTCCTAATATTACCCCGTCAAATTCAACATTGAATTGTTGCTCACGGCGGGGAGGATAGAATTTATTTTGCCCGGTCCCGGAAGGATTCTCTGCCGACTGCTGGTTGCCTTCATTCAATATGGCCTGGACAAGCTGGCTTTCTTCAGATTTATTATCCTGCTGTTCTTCCGTTGGCTGTGTTTCAACAGTTTCAGCTATCGCTTCTTTTTCATCAGGTTTTTTACGTCCTTTTTTTATGGGCGCTTTGTCTTCCTTTTTTAGGGGTATACTGGGTTTTTTCACGGCTGCTTTTTCTTCACCACCACTTTCAACAACAGCTTCTTCACTGCCTGTACTGGTGCTTGTTTTAATAATACGTTTTCTTTTACCATCGTTGCTGGCAACGGCGCCTTTTGATCCTGCAATCGCCTGGCCATCAAGAATTTTATAAACTAAATCTTGTTTGCCCAGTTTTTTAGCGTTGGGTATTTTGAGCTGCTCGGCTATGTCCAGCAGTTCAGGAACGAGCATTTCGTTCAGTTGGAGAATATCATACATATAATAATCTTGATGTTAGTCACAACTCGAAGTAACCAATCTTGAAATCTGAAAAAAGTTTGAGTTTATGTTGAATGAAACCGGCGGGTAAATGAGAATCAACTGTCTGGGAGAACTATGTTTATCAGCCGCTTTCCAATGCAATTATACAGCAAATTCGGGAAAACCAAAAATTTTTGGACTTCCTGCAAGTTCCCAAACCCTGCTCCTTTGCCATTATTAAGCCAAAAACGCAGGATGTTTATGGAATTAACAGTCTGTGCGGGCCTTGTAGCTGGCGAAAAAGGTAAATAAAAAGGTCTTGGGCTATTATTTATCTTTGCCGCTCTTAAAATTTCAGGATGTTTAATAAAAGAATCAAGATCAAGGAGCTGCTGTTACAGGAGCCCACCGGGCAGGAAGTAACTGTAATGGGATGGGTGCGAACTTTTCGCAACAACCAGTTTATAGCACTTAATGACGGTAGCACTAACAATAACCTGCAGGTTGTGGTCGCGCTGGGTAGCCAGCAGGAGGACTTGCTCAAGCGGATCACTACCTCTGCTTCTTTGAAAGTGACCGGGACTGCTGTTCCTTCCTTAGGCAAAGGTCAAAAAATGGATCTCAACGCGATAGCGATCGAAGTATTAGGCGACAGTGATGCAGAAATTTATCCATTGCAACCCAAAAAACATAGCCTTGAATTTTTAAGAGAGATAGCGCATTTACGTTTTCGTACCAATACATTCGGTTCAATATTTCGTGTACGTCATGCTTTGGCTTTTGCGATTCATAAATTTTTTAATGATAAGGGGTTTATATATATGCATACTCCTATCATTACAGCCAGTGATGCAGAAGGAGCCGGGGAGATGTTTAAAGTAACCACATTACCATTTGATGAAACACCCCGCCATGAGGATGGCTCAGTAAATTTTTCAGATGATTTTTTTGGGAAAGCTACGAATCTCACTGTCAGCGGGCAATTGGAAGGAGAGTTGGGCGCCACCGCCTTTGGTGATATTTATACATTTGGTCCCACGTTCAGAGCCGAGAATAGTAACACTACCAGGCACCTTGCAGAGTTTTGGATGATAGAACCTGAAATGGCGTTCTCGGACCTGGAGGACAATATGAATCTCGCCGAAGAATTTATCAAATACCTCCTTAAGTATGTAATGGACAATAACCGCGAAGACCTGGACTTCCTTGCACAACGTTTAGTAGAAGAAGAAAAGCAATTACCCCAGGATAAAAGAAGTGAATTGGGCCTGGTAGAAAAACTTGAATTGGTACTCAATAATGATTTTGAAAGGATCACCTATACCGAAGCGATAGACATACTTAAAGAGAGCAGTCATAATAAGAAAAAGAAATTTCAATATCCTGTCAGTGGTTGGGGCATGGATCTGCAAAGTGAGCATGAGCGATATCTTGTGGAAAAACATTTTAAGAAACCGGTGATACTTTCTAACTATCCAAAAGAGATAAAAGCATTTTACATGCGCCAGAATGATGACGGTAAAACAGTGGCAGCCATGGATATTTTAGCACCGGGAATCGGAGAGATCGTAGGTGGCTCGCAACGGGAAGAAAGATTTGACCGGTTATCGGACAGGATGAAAGAGATGCATATCCCTGAAGAAGAACTTTGGTGGTACCTTGATACAAGAAGATTCGGCACGGTTCCTCATTCCGGCTTTGGGCTTGGTTTTGAGCGGATGGTTCTTTTTGTTACCGGGATGACCAATATCCGGGATGTAATTGCTTTTCCACGAACCCCGAAAAGCGCAGCGTTTTAAACTAAGGGCTATAGAGTATTGCTTTTCCGCCGGCTGGCAGATCGCAAGAGTTAAAAGAAGGGGATCGATTTGATCCCTTTTTGTTTTAGAGTTAGTATGGATTTCTTGCTGGCAAGTATCCAATAAGCAAACGGCGCTTATGCCAGTCCTAAATTCCCGCAACAATAAAAGGACCGGCACACGAAAAAAAGCCGGCGTACAACGATTGAACAAGCATTCCCTTAAAGTGGATATGCACGATCAATATCGCTAAGGAGTATGGCATTGTCAGGGTATAAGAGGATGAAAATGCCTGGTTAAAAAAATGGTGGGAGATAAATGATAATCACTCACCGGGCTTTTGCAAATAAAGGAAAACAGCATCGTTATAGTTACGATACAGTGTTACCCCAGGTCTGCCAATATAATTACGTATAAAAGAAGTATCGTCTTTGGCAATAGCCGTTAATAAGATCGTCTTTGGCGGAAGCCTAAACGAGCTGTCGTTCAAAAATGAAAGGTGATTCAACACTGTTTGTCTATGCAACTTCGCAAACCAGTCCAGGTGGGGCATTTCAGTAGCCAGCCACACCACAGATCCCTTATTGGCCGTTTGCAAACTATCGGCTTCCGCTGTTACCAGCTTGTTTACAGAAATAGATATTGGCCCCGGAGATTTGAGTTGTCTTATTTGTTTAACCCGGAAATAAACAGCGTGCAGAAAACTTATTCCTGCAACCAACAATAAAAATACCCGTAGCCAACGGAGAAAAAAAGTCTGTTGTTTTTTAGCAAAAAGGAAAATAAACAAACAGAGCTGCAGAAAAATAAGGGGGAATAAAAACAAACCGCTTTCGTATACATAGGTCCAGGAAGAAAAACCTCCCTTGTATTCTATAGCTTGGTACCTTATTGACATAAACGACAACAAGGCTATTAGTGAAAAAGAAGATGCTAAACCCACCAGTAGAAAAAATATGCTATCGGAAAAAGACTTACGATAAAATCTTTTTAACAGGTAAAAAAAAGCGGTGAGTAAAACAGCAATACCTATAAAATTGATAGTATAAAACAGTACCCCATAGAAACGATAGGCAGAGGGCAACTGTGCTTTCACCTGTACCGCCGCCATATCAAGATTGACAAGCGTTGCCGGTATAAAAGGGTACATCCGCTGAAGGTTTTCCGGGAAAAACCCGGCGATAAAATCATTTCCCATTGTTGACATGGACCATCGCTGCGAGTAAATATCAGGATGGTGGACCAGTGTTTGTTTTTCCAACGAAAGGAAATGAAAATAGTGCAATGTCAGCAACAGTACAGCAAGAAAAAGGGTGTAAGCGCCATGCCGCAGCAGGGAATTTTGCTTTTTTACAAAGGCAATAAAAACTAATGTTAGCGGGAAAATGAGTGCAAATGGCTGGTAGGTATATTTTATCAGGCCCGGGAGCAGGAATAGACCGGCAGTCAAGAGGTAATAAATAAAAGAAAAACGTGTCGTTGACTGGCTGATGGTTATACATCTTAACACACCGGCAAATAGTAATGCGATAGCTGGTACATCTTTGTACGAGGAACTAAACTCAACTGTATAAAGGAAGAAACCCGAGAAAAGAAGAAAAAGATTTGTATAAAAATGATCCTGTGCCAAACGGAGGAGGAGCTTGCGTACTACAATGAAAAAAAGCAGCCATGAAATAGACTCAATGAGCAAAGTGACCAGGTAAAAATTATCGGGAAATAACTGTAACAATGGCGCCGCCAGGACCGAGTAAAGAGGTGCAAAGGCAGAAGGGAAATAAATATTTTCCGTAATGCCGGGATTATTGAGCAGGGCAACCGGAATAGTAAACCCCTCTCCTGCCGCCAGGTTTTTTGCCAGCAAAAGATAAAAAGACTTATCAGATTCATAATTAGAAAAAACCATTGCCAGTATTAACTTACTGAAAGTGGCAACACAGATGATCAACCAACCGCTCGCTTTTTGATTCAATAACTGGTATAGGAAACGCCGCGTGGATGTCATTACAGTATATTATTTTTTCCAAAACAGGGCTATCCGCCGTGACACATTCTCACGGATGTTCAGGTAGTATAAATTAATATCGCCAACATGATAATTCCTGGTAAAGTAGAAAAAACTACCCGGGAATTTTGGTTTCTTCACGTATAAAAAACCATTGCTGATCTGGGCATCAGTAGTTGCTGTGTATAAGGTATTGAACTTTTTTAGTATGGTTCCTTTGTTTAGTTTCCTGCCGGCATATTCGTTGCCGGTTGTCCAGGTGAGGGGATTGGTGACAAAGGAGTTACCGTTCTCATTTTTTAATAAACGGGGAACAAATCCTCTCCGTAGTGTCCGCCAACTGCAAATACACCCGGTTTGCAAAGAATCTTCACACATTCGCAACGACGCAAAATATTGCTTTGGTACGGGCCAGCCAATAATATAGGCGACGACCAGTTTATTTGTTAGGGGTTTGTTTTCAAAGTATTCTTTCAGGAGCCGTTCACCGTGCAAGCTACCCTGGCTGTGTGACGCGATGATGATGGGTCTTCCTTTATTCCATGTTTTTAGATAAAATTCAAAAGCCGATCGCAGGTCTTCGTAGGCCAGGTCAAATGCTTTCATTGCTTTTTCCTTATTGCGGGAAAAAAAATTAGAGATATGCGCTTGCCGGTATCTGGGGGCAAAAACGCGGCATTGATTGTTAAAAACACTGGCCTGGTATAATATGGAAGAATAATCTGTTTTAGCGTTGATCCGATCATCATCTAGAGCAGCGTTCGGACCTGACCTTGCTCTTTTTGTATACGAGGTAGGATACAAAAAGAAAACATCTACAGTTGAATCTATGTGCTCGTTTCGGATTGCCAGCGAAATACTATCTGAGGGATCCCACTTTCCGGGATGTGCCGCCCAATAGTCCAAATCACTGTAATGAGGTTTACCATCCGGGCTTTTAAACTGGTAATTGCTTCTGAAACTGTGGTATTTATTCGAGCAGGCTGAAAAGGAGAATACTAATAATACTATAGGAATAACAAAAGGCCGCATGGAGCAAAGTAACCCAAAACCAGCCGAAAATGACTGTTTGTCCGCTTGTTTTGCCATTTATGGAAACTTTAAAATTAATTTTACCACGCCACTTTCGAGCCCTAAGTCAAATCCAGCCTGCATTTCATGTTAAAATATCATCCATTTCATAGGCCATTACTATAAAAAATATGGTACTTTGTCTTGCATAGTACCAAATATCACCTTATCTTTGATTTATAATTGAAAAATGAAGGGTTATGAATATTGAAAATACACAAAGTCAGATGCGCAAGGGCATATTGGAATTTTGCATTCTCTCCATTATCCGCCGCGGCGAAGCTTATCCCAGTGATATCGTGGAAGAGATGCGCGCCGCTAATTTGCAGATATTGGAGGGCACTCTGTATCCATTGCTTACCCGGTTGAAAAATGCAGAAATGCTGACCTATCGATGGGAAGAAAGTAATTCTGGACCACCTCGCAAATATTTTTCATTGACAGAAAAAGGACTGAGTTTTTATAAAGAGCTGGAGCAAACTTGGAATGAGTTGTCGAATGGAGTAAATGCCCTGGCCAATAAAAAATCTGACGAACCTTTGAATAATCAATAAACCACGAGACTCTCGTTTCAATAAAAAGGACTTCAACCAAATAATAATAACATGAAAAAGATCATCAACATAAATTTAAGCGGCCGGGTTTTACCGATCGAAGATTCGGCTTATGAAAAATTGCAGAGCTACATCGAAAGTTTACGGCGCTATTTTGCCAATGAAGAAAGTCGTGATGAGATCATCAACGATATTGAAAGCAGGATAGCAGAGTTGCTTCATGAGAAGATCCGTAAAGGAGCCCTCGCTGTAACAGATGAGGATGTGAATGAAGTGATCGCTTCAATGGGTACAGTCGAAGATTTTGAAGCTGAAGAAAAAGAGAATGTAACAGCTTCATCAGCTTCATCATCCCAACAGCGTCATACAGATGCCGATTACACAAATACCAGGAGAGAAAAGACCCGTTTATATCGGGACAGCGGAGATAAAATGATCGGTGGTGTGTGTAGTGGTATCGCCAGCTACCTGGGAATTGATCCTGCTATTATACGGATATTGTTTGCGATCATAAGTTTTGGTGGGTTTGGATTAGGATTCCTCGCCTATATAATATTATGGATCGTTTTACCGCCAAAAGACCTGGATAATTTTTCAGGTAAAAGATTGTACCGTAATCCCGATGATAAAGTTATCAGTGGAGTAGCTGGGGGTTTGGCGGCATATTTTGGCAGGAGCGGTTCTACCATTCGCTTAATATTTGCGGCACCACTCCTCTTAAATATAGTTTTTGGTGTACTAAGCTGGCCCTTCTTTCATGAAGGATCGATAGTTCCCAATATTATGTTTGGCTCATTGACCGGAACCTTTATTCTTGCCTATATCGTTTTATGGATCGTGTTACCAGAAGCAAACAGCGAATACCAGAAAATGGAAATGAGGGGTGAAAAAGTTGATGTGAACCGGATTCGTCAGAACGTAAGAGAGGGAGCGGACAATATTAAAGAAAGAATGAAAGGTTGGGCCGAAGAAGTTAAAGGCTCGGCGCAAAACCTCAGTGGCAAAGCCAGGGAATTTGCTAACACCCGGGGAAAAGCATTTGCCGCTGAAGCCAGGGAGGCCGCCAGCAGGGGTGGTCGCGGTATCGGGCATATCATTGGCGTTCTTTTTAAAGCATTCTTCCTGTTCATTGCTGGTTCTATTGCTTTTGGATTATTTGTAGGATTGATAGGCGTATTGATCGGTGGTGTAAGTGTATGGCCTTTAAAAAACTTTATCATAGATGGTTTCTGGCAAAATCTCTACGGATGGGGTACATTGATTTTATTTTTAGGGATCCCGCTGATAGGGTTTATCGTATGGCTGCTTCGCCGCATTATGAAAGTAAAATCGCAACATAATTACCTGGGCTGGACATTTGGCGGCCTGTGGGCTGTAGGATGGGTATGTGTGGCGTTGTTTGTTGCGAGCCTGGTTCATGATTTCAGGATGAGTAATTACAAGAGACCATCCAGTGAATTATCTATTGTACAGCCGCTCAATGGTAAGATGATCGTAAAAGTGAGTGAGCCCGAGGTTGAATACAGCGGTTCTTTGCCATGGCTGGATATTGATGGAGAGGGTATGGATATAACCAAAGACACATTGAAGATTACCAATGTAAAAATTGAAGATGTACTGTTAAGTGTGGATAACAACTATCATGTAGAAATTAAGAAGTATAGTCGCGGCAGAACCGTAGCTGATGCGGAAAGCAAAGCGCAGAAACTGCAATTCAATGTTGCCTATAAAGATAGCGTACTAGACCTTGGAAGCAATATTGCTATTGATAAGGACACAAAGTTCAGGGGACAACAGGTGATCGTTATTATCAGGGTGCCTGTCGGTAAAAAGATAAGATTTGATGAAACTATTGATAAGCTTCATGCTTTTAATATAACCATAAACGAACGCCACCGCCGTGGCAGAAAAAGGGATTGGGATATAGACGATGAAAGGTTTGGGTATAAAGTAAATGTGGACTATATCATGGGCGCTGATGGACAACTAAAAGATCCCCATGGCGCTGCTGCGACCACTCTGCCCAATAATGATTATCGTTATGATAACAATAACGACAGCTTTGAACTCGAAAGATCCATCGAAAGGAAAAAACAAGAACTGAAAGAGCTCGAAGAAAAGAAAAACGCCAAACAACAAATTCCAATTAGTCTAAAAAAGAAAGAGAATACCAAAAACAGAGATCAGGCCCTGGCCGCAGGACCCTCACCGGTGTCTTCATTAATTGAGTGGTTTTAGGGTATAATTTATTTTACAAAAACAATACTTTAAATAAATTCAGCATGAAAGGCAGTTATCGTTTGGGATTCACCTTGGTCCTTGTATTTCTACTTATTTCAGCTTGTACTGATTCAAGAAAACCAGTTGTTGAATCAAAGAACAAGGCATCCGCTTCGGGAGAACTATACCAAACAATTGCTCATATGGACAGTGTTCTTTTCAATGCTTTTAACAGCCGCGACCTTGAAAAATTAAAAACGATGTTTACGGATGACCTGGAATTCTATCATGACCTCGGGGGGCTTACGAATTATACCCAGAACATGGAAGCATTTAAGAATACTGCTGCCCAAAACAACGATCTGAAAAGGGAGTTGATTGCTGGTAGCCTTGAAGTTTACCCGGTAAAAGAATATGGAGCAATGCAAGTAGGAGAACACCGTTTTTGCCATACAGAAAACGGAAAGCCAGATTGTGGCACATTTAAGTTTGTTCATATCTGGAAGAAAATAGGCAGTGAATGGAAAATCTCGAGAGTAGTTAGTTACGGTCATTAATTATACTGATAAAATAGGTTGAAGTCCCGCTGGCGGGGCCGGTTGAGCCTCGCTTAGCGGAAGAGAAAGGTCCCGCTTTATACGGGGCTTTTCTATTTTATCTTTAACCTATGAAAGAGAACTTTTCTTAACAGGCGGCTCGGCTGCCTATGCCAAATACCGCCCGGGCTATCCAAAGATTTGTTTGATTTCATTGTGCAACATATCCCGGCAAGGAAAACTGCGTGGGATTGGCAACAGGCAACGGGCAGACAGCAAAGCACTGGCAAACTTTTTTGATGAAGTGTATGCAATAGATATCAGCCAAAGTCAGTTAGACCATGCAGAACAGGCAGCGAATATTTTTTATTCTGTTCAACCAGCCGAATACACAATTTTTTCGGATAACATTTTTAATCTTGTGACGGTATCGCGGGCTTTGCATTGGTTCAACTTTGAAAAATTTTATACAGAAGTAAAAAGAGTAACAAAACCTGGTGGAGGATCGCAGTTTGGTTGTATGGAGGGCGCACGATTTCCCCGGAGATCGACCAATTGAAACAGGATCATTATTTCAATAGGCTTGGACTTTATTGCGATAAAGAAAGAAACTATGTGCACGATAATTATAAAGGGATCTTTTTTCCGTTTAAAGAGATCGACTGGCCTGCTTTTTCTATCCGGTCCGAATGGACGCTGGAAGACCTGCAAGGCTACCTGAATGCAGGGTCAGCCTTGCAGAAATTCATACTCGCCAATGGATTTAACCCGGTGGATATGTTGATCGAGGCCATGACTTATACTGGGTAGAGGAAAAAAGAAAGATCAGTTTCTCCGTGCGCTTGGGGAGGGGGGTGGATTAACAAATGATTTTGGTCTAAATTTGCAAACAATTTTGTTGTTATGAAGAACACACCTTTCACGGATAAACATCTAGCCCTGGGCGCTAAAATGGCGGAATTTGCCGGGTATAATATGCCCATATCTTATTCAGGTATTAATGACGAGCATGCGGCCGTAAGAAAGAATGCCGGGGTGTTTGATGTAAGCCATATGGGAGAGTTTATACTAAAAGGTAAAAAGGCACTGGACCTGATACAACGGGTAACCAGCAATGATGCTTCTAAATTAAAAGAAGGACAAGCACAGTATAGTTGCCTGCCAAATGAAGAAGGCGGCATAGTGGATGACTTACTGGTGTATTGTATTGAAGAGAACAAAGTGTATATGCTGGTGGTGAACGCTTCCAATATTGAAAAAGACTGGAACTGGATTCAACAACATAATACCAATGATGTAGAGATGCATAACATTTCGGATAAGACCTGCCTGTTGGCCATACAGGGGCCGAATGCTACAAAGATTTTACAACCCCTGACCGAAATGGATATTTTGAATTTAAAGTACTACACTTTCATTAAGGGAAAATTTGCCGGGGTGGATAATGTGATGGTTAGTGCAACAGGGTATACCGGTGCCAGTGGCGTTGAAATTTATTTTGAAGACAAGGATGATGCAGCGGAAATAATATGGGATGCTATTTTTATGGCGGGCCGTCCACAAGGTTTGAAACCGGTAGGACTGGGAGCAAGGGATACACTGCGGCTGGAAATGGGTTTTTGTTTGTACGGGAATGATATTGATGACACCACCTCTCCAATGGAAGCCGGGCTTGGCTGGATCACTAAATTCACGAAAGATTTTACTGCCAAAGAAATTTTTGCCAAACAAAAAGCGGAGGGTGTAGAAAGAAAACTCGTTGGGTTTGAAATGATCGAAAAAGGTATTGCTCGGCAGGGATATGAAATAAAAGATTTTAGCGGTGCTACGATTGGTTATGTAACTTCCGGCACACAGTCACCCAGCCATGGCAAAGCGATTGGAATGGGATATGTGCCACCGAGGTTTGCAGCCATTGATTCTGACATTTATATCAGGGTCCGCGATAAATTATTGCAGGCAAAGGTTTCGAAAATACCATTTGGATGATATTAGAAGAGATACCGGAAGTCAGCAATCAGGGGTCGGATTGACGCTGAGATATTGCGCGTGCTCTCTGACTTCTGAACTCGGACATCAAAAATTAAAAATGCCAACTATTCACCTCACTACATTTATTGCCGCACCGGTGCAGGTCGTTTTTGACCTGAGTCGCCATATTGGAGTGCATAAACAATCTATGATTAAGTATAAAGAAGAAGCGGTGGCAGGAACAACATTTGGATTGATTGAAAAAGAAGAAACGGTAACCTGGCGTGCCAGGCATCTTTTTAGGAGCCGTATGTTTCGTGTAAAAGTCTCAGAAATGAGAAAATCAGAGATGTTTATGGATGAGTTAGTGCAGGGAAGTTTAAAAATGATGAAGCATGAACATTATTTTAAACCCTGTGAAAATGGTACGATCGTAATCGATTTGTTTCATTTTGAATCACCTTATGGTATGATAGGACAGTGGTTTAACAACCTATACCTTACCAGGTATATAAAAAAACTGCTGGAACAGCGGAATAAAACGATCAAAGAAATTGCAGAGACCGGGAAGTGGAAAATGTTGCTGATAAAATAACAAAGCCCTTTGATAGTTCCCGTTCCATTATTTTTGTTTTCCAACTATGAAGCATAAACCCACCCTCCATACTACTCTTTCCCCTGCTTTATTACACCTGTATGATCTGAGTAACAGTGTAGTTGTTATCATTGATGTGTTCAGGGCCACGTCTACAATTGCATCTGCACTTTATAACGGGGCAAAATGCGTGATTCCTGTTGATTCTGTTCCCAAAGCCATCGAGATCAGCCGGAATATTGGCGGCATTGCAGCCGGGGAAAGAGATGGAATGATCGCAGAAGGGTTATTGCATGGCAATTCCCCTCTGGAGTATACTCGTGAGTTTATTGAAAATAAAACGTTGGTACTTACCACTACAAACGGGACAAGACTGCTGCAGATGGCGCTGGATAAAAATGTGAACACGATTATTTCAGGTTCATTTCCCAATCTTATCGGCTGTCTGTGATTTTTTAGTGAAAGAGAAAAAAGATGTGGTACTCGGGTGCGCTGGTTGGAAGGATCGCTTTAACCTGGAAGACACTTTATTTGCGGGAGCGGTAATAAACCGTATTGCTAAAGATTTTATTATTCATTGCGACAGTTCCCTGATGGCGGAAATGATGTATGCAACGCATAAGAAAAACCTGATTGGGTTTGCACCCAAGCTCACACACTATCACCGGCTGGTGGAAAGATTTGGTTTGATAGACGATATTAAATTCTGTCTTACGATTGATGTGGCCAATGTGCTACCCTTGTATGCCGGTGGCAAATTGGTTGCTAGATAATTTGCTATTTTATTTGTTTGGCTAAACCCATTTGTGATTGGAGCTTTTTATCCCTGACCTGAAAGTGGGGCATTTGTCCTAAACCCTGAACAATTAGTCTGGTCCACAAAAAACAGATTTCCCCTTCCTGAGGAAAGATATAAAACAGATAGTTTTTGAACACATCCGTGAAAATGCCAGATCAAAAGGAATATTCCTGGATTGTGTAAATGGATTTACAGATCATATTCATTGTTTAGTTTCACTTTCATGTGATCAACCAATAAGCAAACTTTTACAACTTTAAAAAGCAGAGTTCAAATAGGATAAACCAGGAAAACCTATATCAGGTAAATTCGAGTGGCTGGAGGAGTATTTTGCTGTTTCTGTCAGCCACATACCACCACAGAAAATTAGAGAATACATTTATGACCAGGAAGGTCATCATCAAAGGAAAACATTTTAAGAGGAATATGCGGAGTTCATGCGGAATTTTAAATTTGAAAAAATTATATAGGTGCGGGCAAAAAAACCTGTAAAGATATTCCATTTTTCCAGTACTATTCCTGAACAAAATTTATTTTTTATTTCTCATATTTTACGAGGAAATCCGCTGCACATTCTTTTACATTTGCCGATTGCCCTTTCGTCAGTCAGCCCAGGGCAATAAGCAGCTGCACATTATATTGGTGAGAGCCGGCTGCTAACGGCTGATTGCAAAATGATATATTGAATGGCTTTACCGCACCTTATCAAGTACGTTTACACACATGGAACCGATGAAGTAATCCGGAGGGGCAAGAAAATTCATGCCATCGGCTATGCCGAACTGGTAGAATACGACGACCTTTTTGGCTCAGCTATCTTCCGCGTAAAAGATGACAGCTACGCTACTTATTACAAAGTTTATATCCAGAAATTCAAAGATCCCAAATCAACTTCTTTGCGTTGTACCTGTCCGTACAACCTGGGCGATATATGTCGTCATGAGGCGGCGGCCCTTTTACAATTGCAGGAAATGATCGACAGGGGCCATCTGCAGGCAGAAGAAGTGCAATATGATCAGCGTCATACTGTCGCCAAAATGAAAGCGATAGAATTGAAAACACTACGCTTGCTTTCCTCACAGGAAGTTTATGAGGAAGCGCAAAATTATTTGCAATCCAACAAAGCTACAATTGACCATGCTGAAAATGAAACGGTAAAGGCCTCTGTAAAATTAAACGGGCAGTTGTATAAAGTTATCATCCGCAAAAATGAAGAAAGAAATTTCGATACCAGCTGTGACTATGAAGATGCAGAACATCCATTGTGTTTGCCCAAACTGATCGTATTCCTGCAATTGTTGAATACCTATGGTGTCAATTATTTTGACAGTATCAGGAACTGGGATAAAGAGAAGAATAAACTGCTTGAAGCGTATGGATATTCATTAAAAGATGACCTGAAAGGAAAGTTTGAGTTTGCCTACAAAGATGCAAAGCCATTCCTCCGCGTACTGGACGCCGGCATTAAAAGAGTGGCACAAGTAGCAACACACACCAAAACCCGTACTACTTCCGCAAAAGGAGAAAGACGCTGATAGGCCCAGGGCCACCGAGATGCCGCAATTGACGGGTGAAACAGTTATCACGCCATCGCATCGGTTAGGGATCATTTTTAATTTTAATAAAAAGAATTATCCGCAATTCAAAGTGGATGTAGTGATCGGGGAACCCAATGACAATAGTGATGCTTTTGTTGGCACGGTGGAAAAAGCAGATATCAGCCGCTATGTCAATACCGACAACCTGCCGGATGAAGATAAAGAGCTGCTTACCTTGCTTCGGAAACTGCAAGAATCAGAGATCAATAAGTATATCAGCCGTAATTCACCATTCTCCGGAATTTGGGAAAATATTATTCACCAAGAGGAAGATGACCTGCCGGATGAAACAAAGGAACTGATGGCGGAATACCTGCTCCCCAAACTGAAAAAGATCTTTACTGAATCGGCAGGCAACCCATTTGTGTTCTTGTTGCCGGATAAAAAGACGTTCAAAACAAATAACCTCGAACAACTGCAACTGCAGGCGGAAGAGGCGCGGCCACATTTTATTGTAAAATCCCCGGCATCTAACGGGGCTCCTTACACCATTCAATGCCGGGTAAAGGCCGGACCACTTGAATTTGACCTCGGAGATAATGAAGCAGCAAGCCCGCTTTTCTTTCTGTATAATAACCAGGCCTATCTCTGGAAGAGCAACGAATTAATTCAACTCGTAGAAAAATTTTTACCAACTGGGAAGATAAGCGTGCCGGCTGAAGAATGGGGAAAAACCCTCCATGAATTCATTATGCCGCTGGCAAAAGAACACAAAGTTGATTTTGATAAGTCACTGGTGCAGGAAATAAGAGAGGGCAATCCAGAGGTGAAATTGTTTTTGCTCGAGAAAGGTGACTACCTGGTTTTTCAACCTTCTTTCTCTTACAAAGGATTTGAGACAAAAACAAGGGACAGGGATGAAATGATAGTACCACAGGGTGATAAAGTTTTGGTGGTACACCGTAACCGTGAAAAAGAGAATGAGTTTATTCAGAAACTACAAAACCTGCATTCCAGTTTTGTATTCAATGAAGATTCGGGTACGCTGGCATTAAAAGGAACCGATGTATTAAAGAATAATTGGTTCTTTTTGTTTGTAGATGTAATGAAGGAGATGAAGACCCCGGTGTTTGGATTTGAGGCGTTAAAGAATTTCCGGTTCAATACAGCTAAACCACAGACCAAGATCTTCATCAGCAGCAATACCGATTGGTTTGATGCAAAAGTTGATATTGTATTCGGCGATCAGAAAGTAACGGTGGCTGAAGTAAAACGAGCACTGGCCAACAAACAACAATTTGTGCAGCTGAATGATGGTACGCTGGGTATTTTACCCGAAGAATGGCTAAAAAAATATTCACTGCTTTTCAGGGTAGGGGAAGGCAAAACCGATTCATTGAAACTCTCCCGCTATCATTTAAGTGTAGTGGATGAACTCTATGAGACAAGAGATGAAGAAGAGCTGGTGGTGCAGTTGGAAGAAAAGTATGAAAAACTCCGCGAGTTCAATAAGATAAAAGAAATTGAACCATCCTATCATTTAAAAATGATATTGCGACCTTACCAGGTGGCAGGCTACCAATGGTTAAATTATCTAAAAGATATCAGGTGGGGAGGAATACTGGCCGATGATATGGGTTTGGGTAAAACCGTACAGGCACTTTCCTTCATGGAGTATTTCAGAGGCGTACAGGGAAAATTAAAAGCCTTGGTGGTTTGTCCTACCACACTGATATACAACTGGGAGAATGAAATAAAAAAATTCACACCGGAGTTAACGTACCGTATTCATCATGGCGGTGCCAGGACAAGGGTGAAAGAAGAATTAACGGACCATGACATAACGATCACCACCTACGGCACATTGCGAAGCGATATTAAACTGCTGATGGGAATTGAGTTTGATTATGTGTTGCTGGATGAAAGCCAGGCTATTAAAAATCCATCGAGCAAAGTAACCAAAGCGGCTTGTTTGCTGAATGCAAAGAACCGATTGTGCATGAGTGGTACGCCATTGCAGAATAATACCTTTGACATATTTGCACAAATGAATTTCCTAAACCCCGGGATGCTGGGAACAATGGAATTTTTTCGCCAGGAGTTCGCCATACCGATTGATAAGTTTGGGGAGCAGGACAGGAAAGAACATCTCAAAAAGATTCTTTACCCTTTTATACTAAGAAGAACAAAAGAACAGGTAGCAAAAGATCTGCCTGAGAAACAGGAGATGATACTTTTTTGTGAAATGGAAGATAAGCAGCGCAATATTTATGATGCTTACCGCAATGATTTTCGCAACCAGATACTGGGTACTATTGAAACGCAGGGAATCCAAAAATCACAATTAACGATACTGCAGGGGCTGATGAAGCTGCGCCAGATTTGTGATTCCCCGGCCATATTAAATGAGCCGGAAAAATTTGAAAACCATTCGATCAAACTCGATGAGTTGGCCAGGGAGATCACGGAGAATATCGGTAATCATAAGGCATTGATATTTTCCCAGTTCCTCGGAATGCTGGCATTGATCCGGGCCAAACTGGAGGAACTCGGGGTGAAGTATGAGTATTTTGATGGAAGCACGCTCGGCCCCGGACCGGGAAAAAGCTATTCAAAGTTTCCAGAACAATGACGAAGTAAGGGTCTTCCTTATCTCTTTAAAAGCCGGGGGTGTGGGTCTGAATCTTACTGCAGCCGACTATGTATATATTGTTGATCCCTGGTGGAATCCCGCCGTGGAGCAGCAGGCCATCGACAGGACGCACCGTATCGGTCAGACCAAAAACATTTTTGCCTACCGGATGATCTGCAAGGATACTATTGAAGACAAGATCCTGCAACTCCAGGAAAAGAAACGGGCCCTGGCTAAAGACATCATATCCGACGATGCCTCGTTTGTAAAGGCGCTGACAAGGGAAGATGTAGAGTACCTGTTTAGCTAGCTTTCCGGCCTGATCCGGGAAATAGCAAGAATTCGACGGCCCTGATTTTGCTTTTTAACCTGTAAATGGGCCATTCATCGTCGCAATACCGCTGTTCATCGGGTTTTTATAAAAAAACAGCTCCCGCCCGAAGGTTGTCTGGCATACTTACGTCTATTTTCGTACACTTATTTCATTGATTATGAAGAAGATTTTTACCCTGCTTGTCCTGGTTGCTGCCTTATTTACCACTGCCAGTGCTCAAAAAGCAGACGGAAGCATCAAAGGCAAACTAGTTGATACGACCGCCAAACAACCCGTTCCTGATGCCACGATTTCCGTTTTAAATGCAAGGGATTCTTCCCTGGTCACCTTTACCCTGTCTAATAAACAAGGAGTATTTGAAGTAAAAGGGTTGGAAGATGGTGATTACCGGGTGATTATTTCCAGTAAAGGATATATAGAAATGAAGCAAAGCGTTGCTATTACTGCAACGTCCAGGACAATTGACCTGGGTAATCTTTCACCTCAGAAAGATTTTAAAGCACTGGAAGGAGTGACGGTCATTAGCGAATCCCCGATCCAGGTGAAAAATGATACCGTTCAATTTAATACCAGTGGGTTTAAAACAGTACCCAATGCTTCAGCGGAAGATCTTCTGAAAAAATTACCGGGTATGGAAGTAGATAGGGAAGGAAATGTAAAAACCCAGGGAGAGCAGGTACAGAAAGTATTGGTGGATGGCAAGGAATTTTTCGGGAACGATCCAAAGCTGGCCACAAAAAATATCACGGCAGACATGATTGAAAGTATCCAGGTATTTGACGATATGAGTGACCAGTCAAAGTTTACCAAAATGGATGATGGAAGCCGTACCAAGACATTGAATATTAAATTGAAAAAAGACCGCAATAAAGGATTTTTCGGCAAAGCTTTGGTGGGTTACGGAAGTGATAATCGTTATGAAACCAATTTAAGCATGAGCAAATTCAATGGCAACCAGCGGATATCGTTGTTATTGAATACAAATAATATCAACAAACAGGGTTTTTCATTTTCTGATGTCATCAGTTCTATGGGAGGATTCGGCGGATTCCAGGGCGGTGGCAGAGATGGCGGATTCGGAGGTGGTGGATTTGGTGGCGGTGGTATGCAGATATCGGGCGGCCGCGGATTTGGCGGGGGCGGATTCGGAGGCAGCGGTAATGCCGGGTTGATCCGTTCATTTTCAACAGGGTTGAATTATTCTGACCAATGGGGCAGCAAGTTCAAAATTTCCTCCAGTTATTTCCTGTCCAACTCTACCACACGCCAGGAACAAAATAGTGTTAGAACCAGCAAGTATCGCGATGGAGATTCCGTCGTGTCCCGCTTTGTTCCGATCTCGGCCTCTACGAATAACAATACGAATCATCGTTTTAATATACGCCTGGAATACCAGCTTGATTCAATGAATTCGATCCTGTTTACGCCCTCCTTAACCTTGCAGCGCTCCAATAACGTTAACGAAGATTCCTCCTATAGTACTGCTACTCTCCCGGGCCAGTCATTCCTTGTTGCTACTTCGAAAAACAAAAGAACGAATGAACGCCAGGGTTATAACTATCGCGGAGAATTATTATTCCGTCATAAATTCTCGAAAGTGGGAAGAACCATCACCCTGGGATGGAATAATACTACCAGCGGAAGTACCAGCGATGGATCCATCATTTCTCAGAATACGGTTCTGCGCAGCGATGGCACTATCTCCAGGCTGTTTGCGCAAAACCAGATAAATGACCAGGAGATTGAACAGCACAATAATACTTACAGCGCATCCTATACCGAGCCGGTAGGACTGAACAAATTGATCGAATTGAACTATTCTTTTATCAGGAACGTCAATGAGTCGGATAAAACTACCACCAATTATAACACGGTGTCCGGCAAGTACGATTCGCCGAACCTTTTGCTCACTAATAATTTCGACAATACGTATAAAGCACACCGTTATACAGCCAACTTCCGCGTGCAACAGAAAAAATACAATTACCAGTTAGGTGTTGGCATGCAAAGCTCATCACAGGAAAATGAAAGTTTCCAGGCTGTGACTGGAAAAGATTCTTCCTTTAAACGTACCTATACCGATATCTTTCCCACTGTCAATTTTAACCTGACACCGAGCCGTACCAAAAACCTACGTATCCGGTATAATGGAAGAAGCAACCAGCCCAGTATCACCCAACTGCAAAACGTGCCGGATCCATTGGATACATTAAATATCCGTATCGGTAATCCTAACCTGAAACAGGAATTCAATCATAGCTTCAATATCGGGTACAACACATTTAATGCACTTTCATTTAAATTATTTGCGGCCAATTTCAGTTTCAACATGACGCAGAATAAGATCATCAGTGATATTACGTTTGCCGGCCCGATCACCAATACAACCTATGCCAACACCAATGGTTATTATAATGCGAATATGTTCCTTACACTGGGATTACCATTTAAGAGTACGAAATGGAAGGGATCCAGCGTTAACCTGACGAACAGCATGAATATGTTCAAGGACATCAACCTGGTACAAAAATCAAGACTGGAGACAAAAACCTTTAGTGTGACCCAGGGTGCCGGTGTTAACATCAACAAAGAAAAGATCGATTTCGGTGTGAAGGCTAACCTGGCGTATACTAGTGTTGCCTATTCTGACAACCGCGACGACCTCAATTACTATACACAAACCTATTCGGGTGATGTTACCTATACATTTCCGAAAAATCTCCTCCTTTCTACCAATTTCGATTACCTGATCAATACTGGCCGGGGCGAAGGCTTTAACCAAAGCATCCCGTTGTGGAATGCAAGCCTCAGCAAGCAATTATTCAAAAAGAAGAATGGCGAAATAAAGTTCTCTGTTAATGATATCCTGAACCAGAACCAGAGCATTACCCGTACTGTCAACGAAATTTATGTGGAAGACGTACGAAGTGTGGTGCTCAAAAGATATTTCATGGTGAGTTTCCTGTTCAACCTAAACCGGACGGGGGGCAACAACCAGCAACAGCCCGGCATGCCTCGTATGATGGAAAAAGGAATGCGGGAGATGAGAATGCATTGATTGGTCATATAAAAAAAAGTTAGTTAATTGTAAGAAATCCGGAATAAGTCCATCCAGGATAATTCCGGATTTCCTATTTCCGGCACTATAGCTCTCTTAAACATTAACCTTCATTAACATTAAACAAAGACCTGTTAACCCGTATTGCAGCTTACCGAGAATATTTTCGTAGCCGAAATGAATGAGCTATGAGAAAGATCTGCCTTTTACTACTATCGGTTTTTTGTTCCCTCCTTGTTGCTGCTCAAAGAAATGGCTCTGTAAAAGGAATAGCCTTTGACACTATCAGCAAGCAGCCCGTTGCAGCGGCTACAATCACCATCCTGGAGAAGAAAGATTCATCCTTAGTAACTTTTACCATGACAGGAAAGGATGGTCGTTTTGAACTTAAAGGATTGGCCAATGGCGAGTACCGCCTGATGATCACCCATGTCAGTTATTACAATACTAATAGGATCTTTACTGTATCAGACAATAATAAAAATGAGGAATTGGGCCATGTGGCCATGAGTGACAAAGCCAAAACGCTGGAGGAAGTTGTTTTGATGAATGAGGCACCGCCTGTTACACTGATAAATGATACCATTCAATATAATGCGGGTTCATTTAAAGTGCAACCCAATGCAAGTGTTGAGCAGCTGTTGAAAAAATTACCGGGAGTTAAAGTGGAGAGAGATGGAACAATAAAGGCACAGGGGGAGAAAGTAAACCGGGTATTGGTAGATGGAAAAGAATTTTTTGGCAATGATCCCAAGATCGCCACCAAAAATCTTCCCGCCGATGCGGTTGATAAGGTACAGGTATATGACAAGCAAAGCGACCAGGCCGCGCTTACGGGTTTCGAAGACGGAAACTATGAAAAAACGATCAACCTGAAACTGAAGAAGGATAAAAAGAAAGGAGTATTTGGTAAAGTAAATGGCGGTGCCGGGAACCAAGAACGATATGAGGGAAAGTTTACTGTGAATTCCTTCAAAGGCGCAAGACAATTCTCTGCCATTGGTATGGGAAACAATACTAATGCGGAAGGATTTTCTTTTATGGATATCCTCAACTTTACGGGTGAGCTCGCAAGAATGCAAAGAGGCGGGGGTGGAAATATTAACATCAACGTGTCGGGCGAGGAAGCAGCGGCCTTAGGAATGAATAACGGGGGAAGAAATAGCGGTATCAACACAGCCTGGGGGGGAGGATTGAATTATAATAATATCGTCGGCAACAAATTGGATTTCCAGAGCAATTACTTTTATAACCGGTATAATCCCAGCCAGGAGAGCCATATTCAGCGGCAATATTTTTTACCCGATTCATCTTATTTCTATAAACAAAATGCCTTTACAAATAACCTGAACAACAATCACCGCTTTAACCTGAATACTCTGTACCAGGTTGATTCGATGAATTCGATCCGGATCACCCCTTCTTTCAGTCACCAGCAAACCAACAACAGCTCCCAGGTAGATTACCAGACTTTATCAGAGGATAAAGTAAAAACTAACGAAGGCTTTAGCAATACGACCTCCACCAGTTCCGGGTATAATTTTCGTAACGATATTATATGGCGGAAAAAATTTGCAAGAAAAGGGAGAACGTTTTCATTGTCGCTCCAAACTAGCCTGAATGAAAGTAATGGCGACGGCAGCCTTTCTTCCGTTAATAGTTTTTACAATCCTAATGGTACTTTATTAAAAAGAGATACGCTGAACCAGCAAAATACTACCACCAGCGATCTATGGGGCTACAATGCAAAAGCTGTTTATACAGAACCTGTGTGGAAAGGATCGCTGCTGGAATTCAGTGCCAGCAAGAGCAATACAAAAAGCACTTCACAAAAAAAGACACATGATTTCAATAAAGCGAACGGAAAGTACGACCGGCTCAACAATATGCTTAGTAATGATTTTGAAAATACATACAGCTATATAAATGGAGGGTTTCGTATGCGGACCCAGCAGAAGAAATATAATTATTCAGTTGGGGCTAACTGGCAACAGGCCGAATTGAAGGGAAAAATAATCAGCGGGATAAAAGATTCATTGATTAGCAAAACATTTACGAATATATTGCCCAATGCTAGGTTCCAGTATAATTTCAGTCGTTTCAAGAACTTTTCCTTATCCTACAACACCGCCACCAACCAGCCAACAATGGCCCAACTGCAGCCCGTGCCGGACAATAGCAATTCCCTGAACATCCGCGAAGGAAATCCAGACCTGAAACAGGAATTCATTCACACGGCCCAGGCCCATCTGAATGTATTGAGCCCGTATAAGAATAAGAACCTGTTTATGTTCCTAACAGCACAGGCAACAAAAAATAAGATTGTGAATTATGATTCCATCAACCAGCTGGGCGTAAAAAGAACCCAGCCTGTAAATGTAAATGGGGTGTATAGTATCAACAGTACTATCAGTTATAGCATGCCGGTTCGTTTCCTGAAAGGTAGCATTGAATTGAGCAGCCATACAGGACTTTTCAAAACAAAACAATTCATCAACGGGAATGGCAATACTATAAAAACACTCTCTGTTGGGCCGGATCTGCGGTTGGATATGAACCCGGTAGAAAAATTAAGTGTATCGCTTGGCGCAGGATTTAATTATTACAAAACAAAATATTCCCTGCAATCAGCATTGAACACCTACTATCTTTCACAGGATTATAGTCTATCATTGGATTGGGAAATGCCAGCAGGGTTTTACCTATCAACGGATTTCAACTATATCATAAACAGCCAGCGGGCAGCGGGTTTTAATACAACAATGCCCTTGTGGAATGCCAGCTTCAGCAAGCAAATGCTGAAGTATAACAGGGGTGAGCTGAAGTTAAGCGCCAGGGACCTGCTCAGCAAGAATATCGGCATCAGCCGGAACACCAACAACAATTATATTGAGGACTCAAGGGTATTGACACTTCGGCAGTTCTTTTTACTAAGCTTTACTTATAGTTTGAGTAAAACAGGATTGAATAATGCAGGCAGCGGTGGTGGAATGAGGGTGATTACCAGGTAAGATCAAAGGGTGGCCAGAACATCAATTAATTGACAGGCAGACAGCACGCACATTAATTTAATTACTACAAATTCTTTTAATACCTTCTACTTCAATTTGCAGTACCGGGAGTTATGCGCATGGTCCCAACTATTTATTGCGATGCGGAGATAACATGAGATTTTATCTAAAGTTCTAGTTTTAAGTTCAGACCACCCGTGGATTTGTCACCATAAAAACTTCAGTTATTATTTTTATACGTAGGGGAGTGATTCCAGCTCATTACAGACAAAGTACTTGGGGTAGTTTAATACATGCTTAACCTATGACCCAGTTTTACGTAACTGATGTACATAAGCAGAATACAGGTGCAAGGGCATTATGGTTTGAATCTGTCTTTTTTCTTCGTGGCTGCTTGCATTCAACAGGGAAGAAAAGGAATACACAAAAACATTTTCCATGGCATTTTTTACAAGCTTGTTACCTCTCGCATAAATATACTCTGCGACCGCCAGGCAATTTTTTACTGCCTGGATATCATGCTGAATAAGCTTTCCTCTTGTATGATTAACAAGGCACTGAATGCTTTTAAAAATATTCAGGGTAGGGTACGTATTTCTAAGTTCTGTTTTTATTTCGGGCAAATTATTCGCCAGGTATGCCGAAACTTCAAATTGGCTGATCATGTTGCTTGTTTTTAGAAGTAATACCAAAGACATGCCAGAAAAGCCAGAAAGCAAGTGATTGACAGATAAATAGATATAAGAGAAGTGAGTTATGTTTCTGGCTTAAACATAATTATTGGGGAGATCCGTCTTCTATCATTTTACTTTTTCCAGATAAGCCAGGCATTTTTGTTCTGCCTTGTTTTGTCGATGCACTTCTATTGGGTACAATTTCTTCCGAAGTGACCGGTACAAGGTTACTGAATTATCCAGGGCATTAAATATGGATCTCCTGTGGTGGCTGGCAAGAGTGCGTTTTAATTTTTCCAGGTCGGTTGATCTTACTGCTGTTTCAACTTTTCGCAGCCCTCTTGGCGTCAATTTGTTTTTTATTTGTAACAGCGGACCCAAAACTCTTACACGCAGGAAACCCAAACCATCCAGGCATTCAAAATATTCTCCGCGGGCCGCTTTGGACGCAATATAATGGACCCATGTCCAGAAACGGTCCTCTATCCATTGATAGCCGGGCTGCGGCCATTCAGCTTTTGTGGTATCAATAATATTGGTAAGCTGGTTATCTCTTTCAAAAAGTATGACAGGGTTTTCCACCCGGTCATAAAATTCTGGCAGGGTTAAGAATTTTATATCCACATGCAATAAAGGATGGTCATACAAACAAATCAATACTCTTGGTTCCCCCACATGTTCACCGGTGAAGCCGGAAATAAGATCACCAAATTGATGGGCATAGTCAAGCATCCTTTGCCGATCCCCCGACATTTTCCTGCCCGTGATTAAAATAAGGTCCAGGTCAGAATATTCATCAAGTTCGTTTGAAATGAAGGACCCACCTCCGGCAAGACCAATCACATCGGAATCAGTTTTGATGATCTCCACAACTTTATTGGCAAATTCTTTTTGCATTGTATCAATAAAGGTAAAAATTGCAAAAGAAACGGCATTAAAAAACCCTTTGTACGATTTAACCTACAAAGGGTCTTGACAATATGGCGGTAGCTCTTATAAATGAGAATAGTTTTTATAATTAGTTCATCCGGATGATGCGCTGACCTCCCTGGTTATTACGCTGCATTTCCTCCATCATTTTATCTCTTTCTTTGCGAAATTCTTCCGGTGTGTATCTTTTCTTGCCAGAAGGCTCTTTAATAATGGCCAGGTCTGCTTTTTTATGGAGGGTGAGCGCTTTAAACGTTTGTCTTCCGTTGTTTACATCCATTTCAAGGATCAAACCCGGCAATTGTCCCTGGTATTCAGCCGGTCCTGCCGAAACGGGAATAGCCGAAGTGAACCAGGCTGTAATGTTTGCTGTATCCTGTATTTCTTTACGTTCCATTTTTCCATTATCTATATTCATCGAGGTGCGGGTGTTGATTCGGCTGGTGACAGCTTTCATACAAGGTAGTCCAAGAATAGTCTTGGTTTCGCCTGTCATTTTCCATTTTAAGGAACGAAGACTGTCCTCGATTATAAATGTTTTGCCCATCATTTCCCTTTTCTCTACGCTCCTGGCTGTTTCGAAATTATTATATAGTACATCATCAGTTCCGGCGACGATCATACGGATCTGCATTCCCCCTTCTCCGCCTGTATGATCATTCTCGGGCTCCTGTTCCGCTGCTTTCCAAAGCGACTGGTTATTGCCAAACACCAGTTCAAATTTATCTGTTCTTGACCTGGGTAATTGTTGTTCCATGCCGCCGGGCATATCATTGATGCGTATCTGCATTTGCATCGTTCTTTCATATGTTATGGCACCTTCTTTTTGCTGGGCCTGGGCAAGGGTGACTAAAAAAAGAACACAGAAGGCCATCATTATTTTTTTCATCTTTTTATTTTTTAAGTAAATGGTTAAAGTATAATTTGATAGTAGCGTTTCTTCGCTTTTAAAAGCAGGGACCTTGGAAATCTTGTATCATTTCATTGTTTTTTAATTAGCACCAAAAATAATAAGGGGTCTGTTCCCGCTGGGTTAAACCACCTTGCATTAAGGTTAATAAAGGTTAAAACAGCTGCAACCGGAGGCGACATTGGTTTACATTTGTTCCGGCAAACAAAACACATGAAGAAATTCCATTGGTTAGCAGGTTTAATGGGTGTCGCTATCTTAGGCATCACCGGCTTCCAGGTATACTGGTTGAGGCAGAATTATGCCCGGGAAGAAAAGACACTCACTATAAAGGCGGAAATAGCTTTTCGGGATGCCATACAACAGCTGCAGGTTGCCAAATTAAAGTTAGACGGGGCTTGGCTGGATACAAGCGGGGGTAAGAAGGTAAAAATTTATATGAATGATAGCCGGTCAGAAAAAGTAAGTATGCGTTTCAGACCCAAAGAGGAGATTATTTCAACGATCAATGTAATCAGGGATAAAATGTATGACTCACTAAAGACTACAACGGATATCAAGGCCGGGATGGTCATTTCTTTGGATAAGAAAACAATAGGGGTGGGCAAGGATTCTATAAAGTTTGTCCGCAAGGACTCCTTTGGAGAAAAAAGAATAACCGGCCAGCCGGGAGGAAGGGGTAACCATATTTTTAATTTATTGTATGGTGTGGATTCACTCCAGGACTCTCTTCGATTAACTGAGATTGATTCCGCGTATACGGTGGCATTGAAGGAAGAAAAGCTCAATATCCCTTTTTCTATTGTAACAATGAACCAGGCCGAAGTATCTGATGAAGCGGTATTCAACGAAGTGACTGTTGGATTTGCCAACCCCGTTACCTATAAACTGGAATTGGGAAATAACTTCCCTTACCTGATTAGACAAATTATACAACCCATATTATTTTCCTTCCTTCTTTTGGGCATCACCATCCTATCTTTTGTGTTGCTCTACCGTAGCCTGTTAAAACAAAGACGGCTAGCCGAATTAAAGAATGAATTTATCAGCAATATCACACATGAACTAAAAACACCTATTGCTACTGTGGGGGTAGCTATTGAAGCGTTGAAAAACTTTAAAGCGATTGAAGACCCAAAAAGGACAATAGAGTACCTTGATATTTCACAAAACGAATTACAACGATTGGGACTGCTGGTCGATAAAGTACTGAAGTTATCCATGTTTGAAAAGAAAGAAGTAGAACTCAAATACGAGACATTGAACCTGAAAGAAGTGGTAGAGGAAGTGGTATCGTCTTTAAAACTGCAATTGGAGAAAAATAATGCACGCGTGTCGATTATAGATGAAGGCGAGCTAACGATGCAAGGAGACCGGTTGCATTTGCTGAGCGTTATTTTCAACCTTTTAGATAATGCAATTAAGTATAGTAAGGAGGAGCCTTCCATCCGGATCGATCTGAATGAAAAGGAAAACGAGATTGTAATAATGGTAACAGATAACGGTATTGGCATTGCACCGGAATATGCAAACAAAGTGTTTGATAAATTTTTTCGCATACCACATGGCGACACACATAATGCGAAAGGGTATGGACTTGGATTAAGTTATGCAGCACAGGTAGTCCAAAAACATAAGGGTACCATCACAATAGACAGTCAACCTGGTATCGGAACAAAATTTACCATCACACTCCCCAAACAAAATATATGAACCAGGAAAAAATTTTATATGTTGAGGATGAACTCTTTTTAGGGAAGATCGTTAGGGAAAGCCTGGAGAGTCGTGGCTTTAAAGTAATCATGGAAGGCAACGGAGCCAAAGTACTTGACCGTTTCAAAATAGAAAAGCCGGATATCTGTGTGCTGGATATTATGCTACCTAATAAAGACGGGTTTGCTATTGCCGATGAGATTAGAGAGCTGGATGAAGAAGTGCCGATCATTTTTTTGACAGCCAAAACACAAACTGAAGATGTGGTAAAAGGGTTTTCGCTTGGCGGGAATGATTATATCCGGAAGCCTTTCAGTATGGAAGAGTTGATCGTCCGGATTCAAAACCTGCTGAAAATCAGCTCGGAAGACACACAAAGAATAAGTGGCGGTGCTGCTACCATCGGGAAATATAATTTTCAACTAAACCGCCAGCTGCTCAGTAATGGAAAAGAGGAACGAAAGCTTTCTTTCCGGGAAAGTGAATTATTGAAAGTGCTCTATGAGAACCGGGAAAAGATCATTGACCGGAAAGATATTCTTAACCTGCTTTGGGGAAATGATTCATTTTTTAACAGCCGCAACCTGGATGTATATATTACCAAACTCCGTAGTTACCTCAAGGAGGATCCTTCACTGGAAATCATTACTATCAAAGGGATCGGGTACCGGTTTGTGACAGGATAAACTTTGATGACTAATTCTTATGTCAATGTGCAGAAATACCTTAGGTTGAAACGGGATAAGCAGCTTTTGCGAGATGATGCTAACATACCAGTATCTCTGCAGGTTTATTAATGGGGTCTATGGCGCTCGCTGGTGAACAATAATCCCCGGAAATTATAGAAAATATGATTTTGATAATTCTCCTTATCATGGGGTTCTGATTGTATTTTTACCGGCCATTCACATGCCGGAAAAAAAAATCTATACTGCTGACCGCATTTTTACTGGTGATAACTGGTTGAATGATCATGCCATAATGGTAGTAGACGGAAAAATAGAGGCGGTTGTTCCTGTATCCTCTTTATCCTCTTCTCAACGGGTAGAACATTTTCGTAATTGTTGGATTGCCCCTGCCTTTATCGACCTGCAGATTTATGGTGCCTATGGAAAATTACTAGCTGTTTATCCCGATGGCAATTCATTGCATAAACTCCGGGAATATTGTGAAAAAGGCGGGGCGGCATTTTGTCTTCCAACCGTGGCGACCAATACAAAAGAGGTTTTTCATAAATGCATTGATGCTGTGAGAGATTATTGGAATAAGGGTGGTGAGGGTATTTTGGGTTTGCACCTGGAAGGTCCATGGATGAACCCCGAAAAAAAAGGTGCACATATCATGTCGCTGATCCATCCACCCACGATGAGGGATGCAGAAGAATTATTGAATTATGGAAAAGGGGTGATCAGGATGATAACACTGGCCCCTGAAGTTTGCAGTAAGGAAGTCATTCAGTTAATTCTTTCTCATGATATTGTTGTTTCAGCCGGGCACAGCAACGCGACATATGAAGAAGCTAAATCCGGCTTTGCAGACGGCATTACAGCGGTTACTCATTTGTATAATGCCATGAGTCCACTGCAACACCGGCGGCCAGGTTTGGTGGGAGCGGCTATGGATGATCTGGCAGTTATGGCCAGTATCATACCTGATGGTTATCACGTGGATTTTGCTGCTATCCGGATCGCAAAGCAGGTAATGAAGGAAAGATTATTTGTCATTACTGATGCAGTTACTGAGACAACAGAAGGTTATTACCAACATACACTAGTAGGAGATAAGTATGAAGCCGGTAGTATTTTAAGCGGTTCAGCATTGACAATGGTGCAAGCTGTGCGAAACCTGGTTAACTTGGGACAGATTGAATTAAATGAAGCATTACGAATGTGCAGCCTGTACCCGGCAAAAGTTTTGGGGCTGAAAGACCTTGGAAAAATTGCAAAGGGATACAATGCCCGGATGGTTGTATTTTCCGAGGGTGCTGATGCGGAAGATAAAATGCAACGGGATAGTTACCAGGTACAACAAATACTTTACTAATAAATGACAGGGATGCAGAGAAAAGGTTTTTTATCGGTATTAATTACAGGAGTTCTCTTTCTAACAAGTTTACCCGTCACAGCACAACCCGGAAATAAGAGAATTCAATACCCCTGGGGCTTGAAAAATTCCTTCTTCGGGGTTAATATGGGATATATCAATTACCCGTTTTCTTATAAGCAACTGGAACCAGGTTTCACGGTAGAGTCCATAAACGTTCCTTCTTTAGCCCCGAGGATTGTATTGTTCGGATACCAATTCAATAAATATTTGTCTGCTCAGATAACCTATATGCGACCGGTTGATTGGGTTACCTACTACAATATCAATGGTGACAAAACAAATCACTCTGTCTGGATGAATGCAGGAGGATTGACGCTGGTATCTCAACTTCCCATACATAAAAGATTTTCCGTGTTTGCAGAAGGAGGTCTTGGTATCATTACACGAAAAGGATTTGAAATAGATTATATTCCGGTGATCAGGGATGCCACTTATGCTACTTTCTTATTGGGAGGGGGAATGCAATACCATATCAACAGGAAATGGGATCTGCAACTAAGTACGACCTGGTCACCTGCACATAAAAAAGATAAACAACCACCTACGGTTTTTTATTCTGCCGGATTCAACTATCATCTAAAAGAACTTTCAAAAGAAAAAGTAGCCAGCAATATTGAAAGCGGTCATTATTTTGCTAAACATTTTTTACAACTCAGCTATTCAACAAATGGATTGGGGTACGGTGTCAATGACCTGTTCTCAAAAACACTTCCTTTGTTCTGGGGTGGAGCAGCACATTTGAAACAGGGATTTTCACTCCATTACCAGCGGAATATATTTCATGCACGAAAAGTATTTTCACTGGATTGGGCAGCAGGTATGGGGTACTGGAAAAGCAGGAACAAAGAAGATGAGTTTTTTACGTTGTCATTATATCCTGTTGCACGGTTCACTGCATTTCGTTCGAAAAAGACCGATTTATATTTTGAGTATACGGTTGCAGGTCCAACTTTTATTTCAAAAACCATTATCGATAATGAAAAAACGGGCCGGCATTTCACTTTTTATGATGCAATGGGGATGGGCATTTTTACCGGTAAGAAAAAGAACCTGAATGCCGGGCTTCGCATTGCACATTTCTCTAACGGTAACATATTCCCGCAAAATGACGGGGTAAAAGTGCCGCTTACCTTTAGCTTTGGTTATGTACTTAAATAGATGAGTACCAGCTAATAGTTTTTAATGAAGAAAATGTTGTCTTTTTCATAAAAACTCTCTACCTTTTCCTGCAGAAATTTTTTTAGCCAATTAAACAACCAACCAACATGAGAAAGATCATTGCCCTGACGGCAATCTGTGCCGTCATTATTACGGCAGCCTATTTTTCGGCATGCAGGAATAAAAAATCGGAGACAAAAGTTTCAGATAACCGAGATTCAGTCAAAAAAGTATTGGAAAGAGGAGAATACCTGGCTAATCATGTGGCCAATTGCATTGACTGTCATAGTAAAAGAGATTTTACTAAATTTTCCGGACCAATTATACCGGGCACTGAAGGTGGCGGCGGCTTTGTTTTTGATAATAAATTGGCAGGATTACCAGGGACCATCTATGGAAGAAATATTACCCCGGACAATGAAACTGGAATTGGTACATGGACGGATGATGACATATTAAGAGCCGTAACACAAGGGATCAATAAAAAGGGCGATACCTTATTCCCAATCATGCCTTATATACAATTCAATCGAATGGCGAAGGATGACCTCATGAGTATAGTTGCTTATATCAGGACATTGAAGCCCATCCGTAACGTGGTACCGCCAAGGCAACTGATGATCCCCATAGCCATGGCATATCCCGGCCCTGTATTACAAGCATCAGTGGATGCAAATGTTCGGCCCCCGGAATCAGACAAAATAAAATATGGCGAATACCTGGCATCCATGGCTGATTGCTTAGTCTGTCATTCTCCTCAAACTCAGCAGGGTCCCGATATGACCAAAATGTTTGCGGGCGGATTTGCATTTAATGTGGGAACATTTAAAGTAGTCTCAGCCAATATTACTCCTGATTCTGCAACAGGAATTGGCACCTGGAATGAAGAACAGTTCCTGAATAAATTCACACAGTACCGGGAAGAGAAAAACTACAATTTTAATCCTGGAAAAGAAAACACCGTTATGCCACTCACTACATTGGCGGGAATTAAAGATGAGGACCTCAAAGCTATCTATGCTTACCTGAAAACGGTAAAACCGGTCCATAATAAAATAGAAAAATATCCAAAGTGACCTGATCTGTTATTGAGTTAAATTTCAAATAAAGAGTCCTGGTATCTTGAATTAAAGCTAAATACCGTGACTCTTTGTTTATTACAACATTGGCGATATGAGAGAAAATGATGAGTTACTCATCTTTAAAGCTATTCCTGTTAAAGGTTCCGGGTGAAGCATGATCCCCTTCTTCGAATTCCAGTGTCACAAAGTTGATACCGGGGATCTCTGTCAGGTTGTACACTACTGCAGACAGGTAAAAAGTAGGGCCGGTAGATCCCATTTGCTGAGTAAGGTAGGTCGCATCGGCTATCTTCAGGTAGATAGTATCTTGAGATGATTTTATCATTTCTAACCGGATATTCGGGTTGCCTTTATTTAAAAAATCGATAATGATTTGAGAGGATACCGAATCGGTACCTGGTATTTTTATCATTTCCAGTTTTCCGGTAGAATCATTAAATGATGATTGCCAGAAAAATCTCGATTGTTTCCCCAAGCTGTCCTCATCAGTGGCAGGTTTATCGGAATTGTTACGGCAGGCAATCATTAGCGTGCAGGTAACTATGAAATAATAAATACGTTTCATTATTTATATGGATTTAAGTATGACAGGTCCATCAACTCCACTTTCCTAAAATCTATCGGGTGGCCTTCACTTTGCAAAGCGATGAATCCGTTAGTAAGACGCTTTCCATCTTGTTTGATGGCCGGATCGTAGCGATTGACCACACCACCGCCAATTTGTGGTTTGGAATATTGTAAAACAGTATCGCCATTAATGATATGCTTGACCACTGAATCACCCAACACGATCAATTCAGCTCTTACCCATTGGTCGCCATCATAGGTTTTGGAGGTTGAACTTACACAATGTGACGCCGCCATTTTTCCACCGATAACAATGTCCGTACCCGGCGAACACATATTTCCGGTTGGTCTCGTTTTGCCGTCACCAAGACCACCCAGGAATTGCATTTCTATTGAAATGGGCCAATCCTGTTCTTTGGGCATGGTGCGGGGATCCTGCGAATGAAACATCACACCGCTGTTGCGTAAAGTATAAGGTGGTGCACCTTTATGTAACTCGCCTACAAACCGGTATTCAACTACCAGGTGGTAAAAGGAGAACGGCGACTTATAAAAAAGATGTGCAAACTGGTCATTAAAATCATCATACTGGTCATACCGCACTTTGATCATAGCATCGTCCACCCGGAATGTATTGCCAAAATTTACATTCATATCATGATGATGTATCTTAACCATCCAGTCAGTGATGTCTTTACCGTTAAATAGCGATTGCCATTTGCTGCTAGCCTGTGTTTTTTGTGGTGTATAGCAGGCTCCGGAGAAAATTAAAACAATGATTAAAAGCAGGCCATTGAGAGTTTTCATCGGCAACTGTTTTCTGAAATATTTAAAGATAATCTGTTACTATTTTTCTTTCGTTGATAATGAATCATGCAGCAACGATTTTTTTATAAACGGAAACTAAAAAACAGGGCAGCAAGATCATGCGTTAGCTTCTTCCCTTTTCCACTGCTTATCCATTACAAAGGTTCCAAATGGGAGGATGGACGCTATAAAAGATTTGGCTAACCATCCGAAACTTTTTTTATAGCTATCTTTCACCAGCAAAGCTAACACGATAAATCCCACAAATAAGGCACCGTGCAGTCCTCCCACGATCGTTACCGCAAGAGGCATATCTGCCATGTATTTCATTGGCATGGCTACCAGCAATAAAACCAGGAACGAAACACCTTCTGCAAAGGCGATTTTTCTAAACCAGCTAAATGTTTTCTTCATAAATCCCAATCCGTCGCGGCGGACAATTTGACTCCAAAGTTTGTAAACAGGTTATTTATTTTTGTAAAAACCTACCTGCGGAGTTGATTAAAAAATGTTTTCAATTCTTTCAAGGATTTCTCCATACAGTTTCTTTTTCGGCGGTCTGGGCTAGTAATCAATTACCTGCTCCACTATCGTCTCCGGTATCGCTCTCCATTCATATTGCTGATTTCTCAACTGTGGTTCAAAACCGGCTTCGCGTATTGCTTCCTGAATGGATTTATAAGTAAACCGATGCGGTGCCCCGGCAGCACTTACTACATTTTCTTCCAGCATGATGGACCCAAAGTCGTTGGCGCCGGCGTGCAAACAGATCTGTGCGGTTTGTTTTCCTACCGTTAACCAGCTGGCCTGTATGTTTTTTATATTGGGCAACATGATACGGCTGAGTGCGATCATACGGATATATTCCTCAGGAGTGGTAAGATTATGTACCCCACGGATCTTTGCCAGCAAAGTGTCTACGTCCTGGAAGGTCCAGGGAATAAAAGCAAGAAAGCCGTTGGCCTCTTCTGGCTTGCGGTTTTGCACTTCTCGTAGTTTTACCAAATGTTCAAACCGTTCTTCTATTGTTTCTACGTGGCCAAACATCATAGTTGCGCTGGTAGTGATATGTAAATTATGTGCTGTATGCATAATATCCAGCCATTCCTGTGCACCACATTTTCCTTTGCTGATTAAACGTCTTACCCGGTCAATCAATATTTCCGCACCGGCCCCAGGTAATGAATCCATACCTGCTTCTTTTAAGGCCATCAAAACTTCCCGGTGCGTCAATCTTCCTGCGGAAAGTTTGGTGATATGTGCTATTTCAGGCGGTCCGAGTGTATGTAATTTAATAGTTGGAAACTCTCTCTTTAGTTGGCGGAAAATATTCACATAAAAATCCAACCCTAATTCAGGGTGATGACCCCCCTGTAATAATAACTGGTCGCCGCCCCATTTCAATGTTTCCTCGACCTTTTTCCTGTAGACCGGCATATCAGTGATATAGGCTTCAGGATGACCAGGTATCCTGTAGAAATTGCAAAACTTACAATTGGCGATACATACATTGGTGGTATTTACATTCCGGTCGATTTGCCAGGTAACTTTGCCATGGGGCACTTGTTTTTTTCTCAATTCATCTGCTATGAACATCAGGTCGGTCAGCGGGGCATGATGATAGAGGTAAACGCCCTCTTCTACGGTCAGAAATTCAAAATGGGAGGCTTTATGATATAGTTGCTCGAGCTGCATATCCGGTCAGGTATTTTTAACCCTTCGCCGTGTACTGGGGTTGGGTGGAGTTGCAAAGGTAAGTCCATATCATAAAAAGGCTGAACGGTTTTAAAACCCACACGGATTAAGATAAATTTACCTGCCTGCCGAAAAAATGGTAGTAAGCCGCAGCTTGTACTGCATCATTTTGAAGACAAAAATTGTCATACAAGAGAGAATTTACGCAATCGAAACTTGCTGCATGAAGAAAATTGCCTACTCCCTGGTCATGGGAATTTTATTGCTGGTCACCCAACCACTTGCCGCACAGGAAGAGTTTATTGAACCTCCTTCAAGAGATATTACAAGGATCCCCTTTATCCAACTGACAGGGGGAATTGTAATACTGCAAGCCAAACTGGGAAATTTTCCAGACACCCTTAATTTTATTTTAGATACGGGCAGCAGCGGGATCTCCTTGGATTCTACCACGGTGGATTACTTGAACCTGAAACCAACACCTACAGAAAGAACAATCCGGGGTATTGCGGGCATTCGTAAAGTAAGTTTTCTATTTAACCATCAACTGCATTTTCCTGGTCTAACTGTTGACAGCCTTAATTTTCATATTAATGATTATGGCATACTCACCGCGGTGTACGGGGAAAGAATCGATGGTATTATCGGGTTTTCTATTTTGAACCGGTATATTATGAAACTAGATTATGACAGCATGAAACTTACTTTCTGCACCAAGGGGACTATTCGATATCCACGCGGTGGTTATTTACTCAAACCTAATATCAACCAATTAGTAGCACAGCAACTGAGGGTCAAGGATGATAAAACCGTTAATTCAAGATTTTTGTATGACATGGGTGCCGGTGTTTGCATGTTACTCACCCAGGATTTTATTGCTGATAGTATGTTGTTGGACAAGAAGGGAAAAAGATGGATAAAAGAAGGGGAGGGTTTAGGAGGAAAGATCGATATGGAATTAACGGTGATCAAGGAAGTGAAACTGGGCCCTTATCGTTTCCGGAATGTGCCGGTTTATATTTTTGATGATGTAAACAATGTGACTTCTTACCCATATATGGGTGGATTGATAGGGAATGATATTCTGCGACGATTTAACGTGATATTGAACTATGCGCGCAGCGATATACACCTGACGCCCAATTCCCATTTTCCCGAGCCCTTTGATTATTCCTACTCGGGAGTCGAACTATACTATTTGCAGGGATTGATTATTATCGGAGATGTTGCCAAAGGGTCCCCGGCTGAGGCGGCTGGGGTAAAAGAAGGAGATGAAGTAATAGCCGTCAACAAAAATTTTTCACAGAATCTCAACCAGTACAAAATTGCGCTGCAGGTACCCAATGAAAAAGTAAAAATCATTGTCCGTCGTGATCATGTAATGAAGGAATTCGAGTTCAAAGTAAGAAGTATTCACTAAATAGTTTCGCCTTCGGCGGTTTGTTTTGGTCACGAATGGCACGAATTTCACGCATAAGAGAAACTCTTTTAGGATACGAGGTCATACAAGTTTTCACGAAGTGAAAACCTTAGCGTTAATGGATACTTTTTCAAAGCCGCAATTCTGCCAACGGCAATATATTTGTATTTAATTATATCCATTCATGTAATTTGTGTAATTCGTGCAATTCGTGGCTAGCCTGTATTGCCCCCTTTCAACACTGTAATTTTCAATACTTTTGCCTTCCCCCTTCAATTCGGGAATACAGGCAACTTTTAATTTTAACGACTGTTACTATAGCTATGATACAATTTGAAAAATTTACTTTGGCGAATGGCCTAAGAGTCATTGTTCACCAGGATTTGAGCACCCCCATGGCGGTGATGGACATTATGTATGATGTAGGAGCCAGGGACGAAAATCCCGAACAAACAGGGTTTGCTCATTTATTCGAACACCTGATGTTTGGCGGTTCCGTTAATATTCCCAGCTACGATGAACCCCTTCAGATGGCTGGGGGAGAGAACAATGCCTACACTACGAATGATCTTACTAATTATTATATACAGTTACCTGCTGAAAACCTGGAAACAGCATTTTGGTTAGAAAGTGACAGGATGCTTTCCCTGGCCTTTGATGAAAAAAGTTTGGAAACCCAACGTAAAGTAGTGTGTGAAGAATTTAAAGAACACTATCTCACCAAACCCTATGGCGATGTGTGGCATAAGATGAGGGAGCTGGCCTATATAAAACATCCATACAGGTGGATGACTATCGGGAAAGAGTTATCCCATATTGAGAATGCGAAATTGGATGATGTCAGGAATTTTTTCTTTAAACATTATCGCCCGGTAAATGCCGTATTGGTGGTAGCGGGAAATGTAACTATTGAAAAGGTAAAAATACTGGCAGAGAAATGGTTTGGAGATATCCCTGCCGGCACACCCTATCATCGTAACCTGCCGCAGGAGCCCGTTCAAACAGAGGAAAGAAGGCAGGAGATTAGAGCCAATGTTCCACTGGACGCATTATTCAAATGCTGGCATATGCCGGGAAGGCTTGATCCAGCATATTATTGTATTGATCTGCTTACTGATATTCTCAGTGGTGGGGGCTCATCAAGGCTGTATCAATCATTGGTCAAAGAAAAACAATTGTTCAGTAGTATTGAATGCCATCATTTTGGCAGCACTGATAACGGGTTGGTAGTGATTGAAGGAAAATTGGTGAAAGGAGTAAAAATGTTGGATGCTGAAAATGCCGTAGAGACCGAATTGGAGAAGATGAAGACTGAATTGGTAAGCGAAGCAGAACTGCAGAAAGTGAAGAATAAAACAGAAAGCATGATTGCCTTCGAAGATATGAGTGTGATGAGCCGTGCCAACAGTTTAGCTTACTATGAGATACTGGGTGATGCATCCTGGATGAATACCGAACTGGAAAAGTATGGTGCTGTTACTACGGAAGATATTTTGCAGGAATGCCGTACTATTTTCCGCCATACTAATTGCAATACGATCCATTATCTGTCTAATAACTAATCAATACCCAAAAGAAAGGAATCAAATGCCAGATAGGAAACAAACTCCCGAAATAGTTGATGCCGTTAATTTTGATTTACGATTAAGACCTGCAGATAAATTCGTATTGGACAATGGCGTAGAAGTTTACACCATCAATGCAGGCGCCGAAGAAGTGTTGTTGCTGGAGTGGGTTTTCTTTGCAGGCAACTGGCAGGAAGAACAAAACCTGGTAGCGGCTTCGGCCAACTTCCTGTTACGTAACGGTACTACCCAACGAACAGCTTTTCAAATCAATGAACATTTTGAATACTTTGGTTCTTATCTCAACAGGTCCTGTTACAACGAAACAGCCACTATCACCTTGCATTGTTTGAAAAAACACCTGGATGAGTTGTTACCCGTGGTGAAGGAGTTGATCATTGACTCGGTGCTGCCACAAGAGGAGCTGGATATATATAAACAGAACATGAAGCAGCGGCTACAGGTTAACCTTAAAAAAAATGATTTTGTAGCAAGCCGGCTGATCGATGTGTACCTGTTCGGGGAGAATCATCCCTACGGGAAATACAGTAGCCTGGAAGATTTTGATGTGTTGAGCCGGGATCAATTGGTTGATTTTTACAAACAATATTATCAGCAGGGAAAATTCATCATGTTTGTTGCCGGAAAATTACCTCCTGGTTTGGCCTCATTGCTGAACCAGCACTTTGGAGATCTCCCGAATATACCAGGGGAACCGAAAACCAACACTCCGCTGCCAACGGCAGAAAAAAAATTCAGGATAACTATCGATAAAGAAGGTGTGCAAGGATCAATTAGGATAGCAAGACCGTTTCCTAACCGCCATCATCCTGATTTTTTAAAAGTGCAGATGTTAAATGCTTTATTTGGTGGCTTTTTTGGCTCCAGGCTGATGAGCAATATTCGCGAAGACAAAGGTTACACCTATGGTATTCACAGTTATTTGCAAAACCATATTCATCAATCGGCGTGGATGATAAGTACGGAAGCCGGGAAAGAGGTGTGCGAAGCAACCATTGCTGAAGTATATAAGGAAATGAAAAACCTGCGGGAAGAACTGGTGGATGATGAAGAATTGTTGCTGGTAAGAAATTACATGATGGGTGGCATACTAGGGGATCTTGATGGCCCTTTTCAAATAATAGGCAGGTGGAAGAATATTATACTCAACAACCTGACAGAGCAATATTTCTACGACAGTATCAACACCATTAAAACAATTTCTGCCGAAGAAATACAAACGCTGGCGAAGCAATACCTGCAGCCGGATGATTTCTATGAGCTGGTGGTGGTGTAAAAATTCTAAAGGGATTCCTGGGATTAAGAGGTTGGTGAATCGTCCAGATTTGCCCTACAATCTCATACCTTTGAAGCAGGTCTAAAGACTTTTTGAACTTCTTAAATATTTTAAACTTCTCATGACCTTCGACCGAAAAAATTTATCCAACCAACAGCTTATTGATTTTTATAGAAGCCTTCTCTGGCCGCGCATGATCGAGGATAAAATGCTGGTCCTGCTCCGACAGGGAAAGATCTCCAAATGGTTCAGTGGTATTGGCCAGGAAGCCATTGCAGTTGGCGCTACGCTGGCATTGCAGGAGGATGAATGGATCATGCCCTTGCATCGAAATCTGGGAGTGTTTACAACCCGTAACATGCCTTTACATAAATTATTCATGCAATGGCAGGGTGCGCAGGAAGGATATAGTAAAGGAAGAGAAAGAAGTTTTCATTTTGGCAACAAGGAACATCATATCTGCGGGATGATCTCACATCTTGGTCCGCAACTGGCGATAGCTGACGGAGTATCGCTGGCGTACAAGTTAAGGAAGGAGAACAAAGTTTCCCTTGCTTTTACCGGGGATGGCGGTACCAGTGAAGGTGACTTCCATGAGGCACTGAATGTGGCAGCAGTCTGGGATCTGCCGGTCATTTTTATTATTGAGAATAATGGCTATGGATTAAGTACTCCCGTAACTGAACAGTACAGGTGTATTAGTTTAATTGATAAAGCCAGGGGCTATGGTATGGAGGGTGTGCAGATCGATGGAAATAATATTTTATCTGTTTATGATACTATAAAAGGAGTAAGGGAGTTTTGTATCAACAATCAGAAGCCCTATTTAATTGAATGTCTCACCTTCCGGATGCGGGGACACGAAGAAGCAAGTGGTACTAAGTATGTGCCAACCGATCTTTTCAAATTGTGGGAAATGAAGGACCCGATCAAAAATTATGAGAGATTTTTGCTGGAAGAAGGAGTCATAAAAGAAATTCAGATTGCAGATATAAGAAACGAGTTTAAAGATAAAATAGAAAGCGAGTTGGCCGCTGGGTTTTCCGCAGGACCCGGTGGGACTGCAAAACCGGTGATGGCAGATACAGAAGAAGAACTGGAGGATGTATATGCAGAGCGTTCAACAGGTAGCGGTCAACGGTCAAGAGTGAAGGTCATTGATAATTCGGAGATCAATTCTGGCCTGGGACTTCCAACAGCCGAACTCCGACTCATCGATGCAATAAAGCAGGGTCTTTATCAAAGCATGGAACATCATTCCAATCTCATCTTGATGGGACAGGATATTGCAGAATACGGAGGCGCATTTAAAATAACCGAAGGGTTTGTCACCGATTTTGGAAAAGAGAGAGTAAGAAATACGCCTCTTTGTGAAAGTGCCATTGTCGGAGTTGCTCTTGGTTTATCCCTGGAAGGATATAAAAGCATGATGGAAATGCAGTTTGCTGATTTCGTAACGGTGGGTTTTAACCAGATCATAAATAATCTTGCAAAATCTCATTACCGCTGGGGACAAAATGCTGATGTGGTGATACGGATGCCAACTGGTGGCGGCGTTGGGGCTGGTCCCTTTCATTCTCAAAGTAATGAAGCATGGTTTGTACATACTCCCGGATTAAAAGTTGTTTATCCTTCGACTCCTTTTGATGCGAAAGGGTTATTGATAGCTGCTATCAACGATCCCAACCCGGTCATGTATTTTGAGCATAAGGCATTATACCGTGCTGTGACCGGGCCCGTGCCCGAAGAATATTACGAAATTGAGATTGGCAAAGCAAGGCATGTAAGGGATGGGGAGGAGATTCAGCATCATTACCTATGGAGCCGGCGTACATTGGGCGGAAGATTATGCAGCCGAACATCCGGAAATTTCGATAGACATTCTTGATTTGCGCACATTATTACCATTGGATTATCTCGCCATAAGAGAAGCCGTAAAAAGAACCGGGCGGGTGTTGATCCTGCATGAGGATACATTGGTTGGTGGCATTGGTGGGGAGATCGCTGCTTGGATAGCTGAAAATTGTTTTAGCCTACTCGATGCGCCGGTGATACGTTGTGCATCATTGGATACGCCGATCCCTTTTAATATTGAATTGGAAAAGAATTTTATGGCGAAATCCAGGATGGATGAGTCAGTTCAAAAAATTTTGAACTACTGAACAATTCTCCGTCTTTTTCCCATCTTTTAATTACAACCGGGTAGAAATCTAACACGAGGCAGTAGTCATTATCTTTAAAGAATAGGGCTTATATAACACGAAGGTTAGATAGTTCTTTCAATTTTTTTTGATTCTCCTCTATTGCTTTAAACTGGTTGAACACATTGATCCATTTCTTTCCAGCGTCCATAAAACCGGTCTGTAATTTTATGATCCCGGCAGCTGTCATTACTTCATTCATTGTTTTGTTTTTATCTGCATTTCTAAATGGCTCTAAAAAGTCCCCCAAATCTTTCACTGCAATGGCAGTATTGCTTAGCTCAGTCTTTGCCGATTGGATGGCTGAACTTTTTCGTTTCTCTGCATTATCCATTTCTTCACGTAAGCGGTCTGTGTCTTCTCTGTATGACTTATCGAACGGCTCGTCAACTTTTGGCTTCGGTTGTTGATCCAAGGGAATCTCACTGGCACATAATTGCCTCAATTTTTCATATTCAATCATCGCATTTACCCAAGCCCGACGACTTGCCACTACCTGGTCACCCATATCAACTAATGCGTTATTTATTTGGTCCATTTCATCTAACGTCACCAAACCTTTTGCGATTACATTTCCCCAATCTATAAAGAGATCCCAAAGCAACACAATTTTGCCTGCCTTTTCAAGTGCCCAATTTCCTCCTGATTTACCTAGCTCGGCTACAAAGTCTGCCCAACTTTCGACATAACTACCCGGGTCTTGATCATAAGTTTGCGGGAGAATTTTGACGACTGGGGGAACTACACCATGGAAAATCTCTTCTTTTAATTGATCACGTACCTCACCTTCCCAAACATCTTTTGCCGCATGGAGGCTTTTCCCAACATCCTCTAGCGCCCCTTCCATTTCTTTCTTAACTTCAGCCAGGCGATCGATCTCAGCCACCAGGTCTTCCAATTCCGTTTTGCAGTCTGTACGGGTGAGTTTAAAGGGACGATCGAAATCACGGCTGGCGTCTCTTTTGAAATTGACCTCTTTCCCATTTATATAATCGTTTTGGTACCATTCGATAAGCGAGCTTCCGGATATTGATTTGTCCGTTACAGTTGTCACCTTGCACGGAGTGGACCAATAGGTAGATAGGCCATCGTCACGCATAGCTTTCTTATGCGTACAGTGCATCATGGTCAGGTCCATTTTATCATTACTGCTGACAGTTCCTTTCAGATAGTATTCCACGCCGCCTCCAATAACACAGTTATGGCCGGTTGAACAATCACCGGGGTTTACATAATTTACAATAATGCTGGATCCGGAATGTTTTAGGTGGACCAGTACATCGTCTCCTGTTCTCCAAAGCCCATTAAAATCGAGACGTGGTTGGCATGCGACAGGTAAATTTGAAACCAGGAAAGATAAGACCGATAATGAAAGGAAAGAGGATAAAAACTTTTTCATGTTCTGCTATTTTAGATAGTGATCAGAATAAATGGATACAACATATAATAGAGCCTCAATACTCCACCGTTTCCCTATCTTTAATTGCAACGGTGTAGAATTCCAATCCCAGCTTTAAGTGGTAACTGCCAATAGGGATGGCCATTTTTTTGGGCTTATTCCCTGACGTTAAAAATTTCTTGGTTTCGGATCGCAGCTCCCATAATTCATTTGCTGTAATATCTAACACTCCATGCTTTAACCTTGTTTCTTTTCCCGCCTCAATAGGAACATTTTCAACCATTACCGTATTGAGTTTAAAATGGTAAATACCCGGTGTCATTTCATAATATTTCCTTGTGTCCGACGCATTCCTGATGTCCATTATACTATGATTGGTAATGAATTTTTTGGAGCTGTTGTAAATATCAACGCTCCAAATAACGCTGTCGGCAAAAACCAGATTCAGCCTTCCCATTCCTTTTTTGATCGTTTTATCGGCAACTATTACCCATTTGTCGGTCTCATTCGTTACTGTCTCCATCTTTTTGTCTGGGTTTAGATCGCCATTATTTGGATGATCCCCAACCTCTCCAAGAGGCGAGGTGGCAGCATACCCGTATGAATTTGTCAGCCGGCCAATAACACCGTAAGATGATTGAACAATCGCCAGCTGGTTTTCGGCGTCCCACAAGACCTTATCTCCAGCTTTAAGTGTGGCGAGAATTTCTTTGGGCACACTGATTTCATATTGTTTTCCCGAACTATTGTTTTTTAAATGCACCATGCCGCAACAGGGTGCAGCACCATCAAGCCTGACGCTAACAATGCCACAGCAAGGAGTCGCATAATTGGGCCTAACGGTCACATACGTCTTTGGAACACCGTTTATAGCAGTTATTTTATCTAGTTTCGGTGAGGCCGAAACCTCATCGCCTTTTTTTATAACTGTCATATCCACCTTGGTGGGGGTAAATTGCAAGAGTCTACCGGTAGTATGATCCCTGGCGATTGCAAATTTTCCGGTTGCATTTACTGAAATTATTCCACAGCATGGTGCCGCGGGTTCTGTTTGAGCAAAAGCACTGGCAAACATCCCGTATGCCAGCATCAGAAAAATAGGCTTTTTCATATGCAAACATTTTAGAGGTTAATGTAAAATGCCGTCTTCAAATAGATGCAGAAGTATATAAAAGATACAACATTTTTCCAGGGAAAGACCCAAAATTAATTTTACATGGTAAATGGAAATACCGTGGATATTGTAACTGGTTTTAATTTAGTACCTTAACTTTTCACTCCCTGTGTAGGCTTTTATTCCTACCCTTAACCAACACCAAAACCCATCTAGTATGTCAACCACATTGGCTGTACCGGTCAACCAATCAGAACGTATCGTTATTCTCGATTCATTAAGAGGCATTGCCATCCTTGGTATTTTATTGATGAACATCCCGGGCTTTGGTTTACCTGCACCTGCCAGTTTTGGCGATCTTGCTGTGATGAATGAAATGGGCACCATTAATCAAAGAACATGGTTTATTATTGACTGGATACTTGAAGGGAGCCAGCGGGCCCTTTTCTCGATGTTGTTTGGAGCCGGTATTATCTTATTTATAAGCCGGCAGGAAAAAAAAACAGATGGTTTGTTGCCCGCCGATTATTTTTTCCGCCGGCAACTGTGGTTGCTTGTCTTTGGTTTGTTTAATGCATTTGCATTGCTGTGGTTCTGGGACATCCTTTTTCAGTATGCCTGCTGCGGAATGATTTTGTTTGTATTCCGCAAGTGGTCTCCAAAATTATTATTGATAGCGGCCGGTATTTGTTTACTCTTGATGACTCTTCGGGAAAATGTTGATTTCCAAAGAGATAAAGCGACTATTCATAAAGGTGAGATGATTGCAAAAATGGATACAACGAAGACTAAACTAAATGACGAACAGCAAGAGAAGTTAGGCGCTATGACCGGGTTTAAAGAAAAATCTTCATTAGAAGCGAGGAAAAAGGAAATGGAAAGCAATCTGCGTAAAGTAAGGGGAGATTATGGGGATTTTTATAAATATCAAAGCGAAAGAAGTTTTTTCATGGAGACCACTTTTTTTTATAATGCTGTATGGGATCTTTTTTTATTTATGTTTATTGGTATGGCATTTTATAAAAATGGGATATTGATGGGCACCGCTTCTTCCAAAACCTACTGGCTCCTTTTCAGCTTAGGGCTGGGTATTGGGTTAGTTTTATCGTGGTTCAGGTTGCAGCCCTTAATTGATTACCAGTTCAACAAATTTGACTACACAAAAAATGTCTTCTTTGAGTTTTATGAAATTTCCCGTACACTCCGGGCTCTTGGTATTTTTGGATTGATTATGCTCCTGTATAAATCCGGTTGGTTTAAATGGTTATTTGCATTAATGCGGCCAGTAGGACAGATGGCATTTACCAACTACCTGATGCAGTCTGTATTGGTTGGATTATTTTTCTACGGTGTTGGCTTTGGATATTTTGGCAAACTTCAACGATATGAAATTTATTATGTGGTGGCAGTAACATGGGCGATACAAATTATCTGGAGCCATATATGGTTGCGGTATTTCAAGTTTGGCCCGCTGGAATGGGCATGGCGAAGTTTAACCTATTGGAAAAAACAACCTATGAAGAAATCAAAAACAACAGAAGTGATGTCGGCATAAAATCTTTGAAAAGTTAATCTTATGAATCCCTAACTTAATATGCTTAAAGTTCCTGGTCTTTTTCCGAAAAAGGGTTGGTTTATTGTATTATTCATTTTTTTTAAAAATTTTTATATGCCATCAAAATTATTGCTCACCTGCTCTCTTTTGTTGTCGATAGTCATTTTTGGCCAGTCAAGAAAATACTGGACCCCCGAACAAACGATGAAGATGAAGAACATTACGATCGTTATTCCATCTCCTGATGGCAGCAAAGTATTGTACACCGTAAGAGAAGCGGTACAACCATTAAACTTCTAGTTTATGAAGGCAGTTATTTTTTCAGTTACCAGTATTCTACTACTCAGCTCTTGTAATCAAAATAAAACCGCGGATAAACTTATCGCAGTATCATACGACTCTGCCTACCAATCCGCGGTATTTACGGATCCCGACAGACTGGAAAAGATCCGCAAAACTTTTCCAGTGATCGACAGCCTATACAGGCGCCACGCTGATTCGAATCATTTTCCCGGAATTGCTTTTGGCATTGTAGTGGATGGAAAGTTGGTGTACACCGGCAATCATGGCTACACGGATATTGAGAAAAAGATACCGGTTACATCCTCATCACTTTTTCGCATTGCTTCCATGAGTAAGAGTTTTACAGCCATGGCCATATTAAAATTGAGAGATGAGGGCAAGCTGAACCTGGACGACCCGGCATATTTGTTTATTCCCGAATTGAAAAATGTAAAATATCCAGCTGCCGATGCTCCGCATATTACCATTCGCCATTTATTAACCCATGGTGCTGGCTTCCCGGAAGACAATCCCTGGGGAGACCGACAGCTCGCAGATACCGATAAGGATTTAATGGATTTTATCGGGAAACAAATTTCGTTTTCCAATCCACCGGGCATTATTTATGAATACAGCAACCTGGGTTTTGCCTTGTTGGGAAAAATTATAACAAATGTTTCGGGTCAGCGTTACCAGGATTATATCCGGGAAAAGATCTGGCAGCCACTGGGTATGAAAACATCGGAATGGGAATTTGGGAATGTGGCGCCGGACAAATTAGCACATGGTTATCGCTGGTTAAACGAAAAATGGAACGAAGAGACTTTGTTGCATGATACTCCTGATGGCTCCTGGGGTGCTATGGGCAGTATGATCAGTTCTATTGAAGAGTTTGGTAACTATATGGCTTTTCATTTGGCGGCATGGCCACCCAACAATGCAAAAGACGATGGACCGATCAAAAGAAGTTCTGTCAGGGAAATGCATCACCCCTGGCGATGGAACGGGTTCAACCCAAATTTTAAATATCCTGATGGAAGAACCTGTGCAGTGACGGCGGCCTATAGTTATGGGCTGGGATGGTTAAAGGATTGCGATGGTAAAACATATATTTCTCACAGTGGAGGATTACCGGGTTTTGGCAGTCAGTGGCGCATTATGCCCGAATATGGAATTGGGGTAGTGGCATTTGGCAACAGGACTTATGCGCCGATGGGTGCCGTGAATTTGAAAGTATTGGATACGATTATAAAAATGGCAGCATTGAAACCGGCACAACTGCCACCATCAAAGATCCTGGAACAAAGAAAAAATGAACTGGTAAAAGTACTCCCCGATTGGATAAATGCAGAGCAAACCGGAATTTTTGCTGAGAACTTTTTCCCCGACTATCCAATTGATTCATTAAAAAAATATGCGAAAGAATTGTATGCCAAAGCTGGAAAAATAATTTCAGTCAAAGAAGTAAAACCAGAGAACCAACTCAGGGGTTCTTTTATAATTGAAGGAGAAAAAACGGAGCTTGAAATTTATTTTACTTTGTCCCCAGAAAACCCGCCCCTCATACAGGAGTACCATATCAGGGAAGTGGCGAAGAAAAAATAGAGCTGTCCGGCTGAGAATAATCGGTTTGAATTTTCTGGGTACAAAATTTTATATTCACTTACTAGAACCATTCATTGACATCAACCATTAAACCATGTCTACTTCCACTATTGTGCTCATTGTGGCCAGCGTTGTAGCGCTTTTTCTGATTATCGGCCTGATTTCAATTTATAATGAATTAGCTAAGGAACGCATCCTCACGCAAGAGGGGGCCAGTGGCGTAGGCACCTGCCTGCAGCAAAGAAATGACCTGATACCTAACCTCGTTGAAACAGTAAAAGGATATGCCGGGCATGAGAACAAAACGCTGGTGGAAGTGGTGAAATGGAGAAATCAAAGTGCGGGCGCCACCACGGTTGGTGAGCAAAATGCCGCGTCAAAAGGATTAAACCAGGCCTTGTTCAACATGCTGGCGTTGACGGAAAATTATCCAGAATTGAAAGCAGACAGCCACTTCCAGGAAATGATGGGTCAGCTGGCCAGCATCGAAGAAAAAATCAATGATTCGCGCCGCTATTACAATGGTACGGTAAGAGAATACAATCAAAGTATCGCTGTGTTTCCCAAGAATATTGTTGCAGGCATTTTTGCGTTTAAAGCAGGGGCCTTCTTTGTGGAAGATGCCACGGCGAGAGTGGTGCCAAAAGTAAGCCTCCAATAACTTCCTAACCCCGTTTCAAAACTGGCCAGTTGTTGCCAGCAGTAAACTATTCATGCGAAGCAGCCTTCTCATACTCTTATTGACCGGTTCTGTTCTTTTTACCACCGCACAAAAAATAAAACCGACCGGGTATTTTTATACTTCCGCCAGTGAAAAATATTTTTCAGATGGAGAAATTGATTCTTTGTTGTACACTATTTCTTCAACGGTTTTCAGGGATAATATGATCCCGCTACCCCTATTTGAAAAAAAATACCCTGAAATAAAAAAATTGGTTACAACCAGCAGTAAAAACTCAATAATGCAGGCTTTTCATGCAATAGAAGCTAAACAAAAAAAAAGTAATGCTGCTAAAGGGACGATTGCATTCGATGAAAACAAGCAATTGTATGGGGAGGCGCTGGAGAAAAACATAAAAAACAGTTTTTACACCAACAAGGATCTTGCAAAGTACCTCAGTTTCACTACCAGTGACCGCATAACTTCTTTCAATACCACCATACGGGTAGGCATAGATGGCAAATTACTCGTGCAGGAAAAAATAACAATTTACAATGGAGATGAAAGGGGGCATCCTGTTTATGGCTACGATTCATTGCTGCTAAAGGCAGGGGGAAGGAATAATGAGATCAAACGGGGAATAGTAAGAGCTTTCCCTCTTTATTATATCAACAAGTATAAACTTTTTCAAAACACGACTTTCCTATTAAAAGAAGTATTGCGGAATGGCGTAAAAGAAAACTATCACACTAAAAAACAAGAGAATGGGATTCTGGTATATTCCGGGAGCAGTGACGTTTTGTTGCCGCAGGGCACCCATACCTATACGATTGTTTACGAAACAGACCGGCAATTAAAACGGCTGAAAGAGTTTGACGAATTGTATTGGAATGTGACAGGCAATGGATGGTCATTCCGGATCGATTCAGCACAGTGCACCATACTATTGCCTAAAGGCGCTGTTCCCCTATCCAGTAAATGTTATACAGGCCCGCAGGGTGCAGCAAATGAAGATTGCAGATTTAACAGCAGCGTCGATGGAGATGGTGCCATCATTGTTTTTAAAACAACCCGGCCATTGCCTCCCCAACACGGGATCACCATTGCTACATCGTGGCCAAAGGGAATAATAACCGGGCAACCTTCAACATGGCAACAATTGCGATACTATGTATGGAATAACAAGGCGGTTTTTCTTTTGCCGCTGGCTGCATTGTTCAGTGTTATTTTCTGTTTTATTTTTTGGGTTCGTTACGGCCGTGATCCGAAGAAAGGCCCCGTGTACCCGTTGTTTGAACCACCCGCTGGTTACGGTCCCGCTGCACTGGGCTATATCTGGCTGCAAAAATTTGACCGGCAACTAACCGCCGCTACCATTGTTGACGCAGCTGTTCGTAATAAAATCAAAATTGATGTAGAAAGAGAAGGAACTCTTTTCAAACACAATAAATACAGTTTCAGCAAAAGTAAAATTCAGTCAAAGCCATTAGTAAGCCAGTATAAAGATTTTCAAAGTGATATTGATGACCTGGTTGGTACCACCATCAAAAAAGGAACGTACAACAGTCACCTGGGTAGCCTGAATACAACCGTCCAAAAATATTGTGAAAATAATTTTAAAAGTAAGGATGGCAGATCTAAAAACTGGAACAAAGGATTTTTTGCATTGAACAAGACATATACTGCCATACCTGCCCTGGTTTGCACACTGACGATGATATGGGGTGTAGTTGAAGTAATGCGAGCCGTGATATTGACGAATTACTGGCAGATAGGCTACTTTATCGCCGGTATTATACTTTGTGTGATCGTCTTAAAGATATTTTCAAAATTGTTAGCCGCCTATAACCCGGAAGGAAGAAAATTAGCTGATAAAATTGAGGGTTTCAGGATGTTTCTTGCTGCAGCTGATGAAAAAAGATTTGACACGATGAACCCTCCCAAAAAATCCCTGGAGCTGTATGAAAAATACTTGCCTTTTGCCATTGCCTTGGGTTGCGAAATAGCCTGGGGGAAGAAATTCGAGGAGATCATCAATACAGCGTACCTGGGTGGTGCAGCTAGTTCTTCTTTGTCACAAAGCTTTACGAAAGATAATGAGAACTTCTCTTCGTCTTTTGCCTCCTCCTTTAGCGGTGCCATAACATCGGCAAGTTCGCCTCCTTCCAGTTCATCTGGTGGGGGTTCTTCCTTTGGTGGTGGCAGCAGTGGTGGGGGTGGTGGTGGCGGCGGGGGAGGAGGCTGGTAAATTATTTAATCTAGCTTGGTTTGTATACGTCACAAGAAATGTCATTTGATGATTGGTTTGGGAGAGTAAAAATTTAAGTTTCCAAAGCGGGACTTACATTAGCGAAGGATATAGAAATGATAGGACTTTCCTGCATGAACCTCCTCGAAAAAGTTAGCGTTCTCGTTTTTTTCTTTCTGATTCTCCAAATCAGAGATGTCCTGTGTATGTTGTCGCCGGAGTCAGTCTCATCACATCATCCCGGAGGGTCACTGCTAATCTAGCTGCCAGGGCAATGGCAAACGCAATTCCCAGGTAAGCTCATGCTATCCCGCTGGATTTTTTCTAAGAAGCCATTTTTGCCTTAACGGCTGCAAGTCCTTTAAGTGTTTCGTCGCTGTTATTTACAAAAGCGCCCATTTTGTGGGAATCAAAATAGTGTTTTTCACCGGCCGGCGTAGTGATGGAAAACCATTTCAGCATCCGCCAGGTAGGTTCCTGCTGCGCGGTACATTGCGTAAGATCAAATTCCAACGGCGTTCCCGTTTCGGTTGTTTTATAATAGGCATTTTTGCCAATGATATAGAATACCCCATAAGAGTCAAAAAACTTAAAAGATTTTTTATATCTTTTTGAAGAAGCATAGTGATACAATGCCGCATATTCCATCCCCGGGGTGGTAAGCGTTCGCAGTACCTTGTTAAACCGCTGTTCTTTTGCAAAAAACGAAAATACTACGACCAAAAGGCCAATAATAGCACCAATGATTGCTCCTGTTAACATGATTAATAGTTTTAGTGAGTGTGTTCTTTCAAAGATAAAATAACTTTATTTCTTTTTCATTGATGAGGAAGAAGGCTGGGGTCTCAGAGTTAAATTGCCATATTATCGCTATACAGGGATAAAAATACTGAGGATTTTTTTGCAACTAAATATTCAACAGTTTCAAAACCAGGATGACTAAAAATTATGAAAATGCCATCAATGTATGGGTCTGATATAAGATTCAATACTTCTTATTATGGCATCAAAATTTTCATGAGCATTATTGCACAACAGGATAATCGTTTTTTGCTGGTCAATAAAACGAATGATCTGTGTTTTATAACCGGGGTTATCGCCGGTATGTGACACGATCTTACCCATCACCGAATCCCTTCTCAGGGTCCAGCCAAATCCATAATTAGAAAATTTGCCATCCTCGAGTTTCATCGGTGTAAAAGCTTCCTGTAGTGTGGCCAGCTTTACCAGTTTGCTGGTGTACAAAGCCTGGTCCCATACTAACAGATCAGCTGCTGTGGAACTGATACGACCCGGTCCTTTGCGCTTGCCCAACCAGATCGTGTAGTCAGAAGAAGGAAAGGAGTCTGCCCGTACATACCGATCTTTTTCTTTTACATAGATATGGCCAATACCAAAATTTTTTGTAGCTGCTTTTTCCGCACGCGTCCTGATATCCGTGTTGTTCATATTTAACGGACGAAAGATCCATTGCCGGCACAACTCAATAAAATCTTTACCACTGGCTTTTTCTGCAATACTGGCCAGCAATAAATAACCAGTATTGCTATAGGTGTACTTTGTGCCTGGTGAGAATAGAACAGGAGGCGCATACTGATTCAGGTAAGCTATGGCATCATCATTCCCGGCCACGTTGTTTTTATCCCAATATTGATCCATGATAGCCTGGTAATCGGGTAAACCACTGGTATGCGTCAACAGGTGACGGATGCTGATCCCTTTATAGGGGAGCGACAGATATTTTTCAATGAGATCATCATAGTCAAGTAATTTTTTTTCATTCAGCATCATGATGATCATTGCCGTGAACTGTTTGGAGACGGAAGCCAGTTCAAAAATATCGGTTTTCTCTAATGGTAGGGTGGGAGCACATACTCGCGAAGGCCAACAGCATGGTGATAGAGGGGTTTCCCATTCTCTGCAACCAGTAACACACCACTAAAACCCAGCCCCGCCTGTTTCTTCAATAAGCTGTCCAGGTCCATCTTGCTTTTTTGTTGAGCAAATCCAAAAACAGGCAACACACAAAAAATGAACATGGCCAGTCGCATATATTTGCTGATTAAAATTGTCGTAGCATCTTATTCCCCGAAATAATCTATTTACCCGACCCATATAATGATTTGCCTGCCCTTATGCCTAAATGCTTTTCATTTTCCACTGTCATCACTCCATTTACAATTACATAATGAAACCCCTTTGAGTAGGCATGCGGTTTTTCAAAGGTAGAGACATCTTTTACTTCCTTTTCATCAAAAATCACAATATCGGCAGCAAAGCCTTCTCTCAATAAACCCCGGTCTTTTAGCTGAAATTTTTGTGCCGGCAACGAAGTCATCCTGCGAATGGCTTCTTCCAGTGAAATCACTTTTTCTTCCCGTACATATTTCGCCAGCACCCTTGCATTGGTTCCATATCCACGGGGGTGCGGCATGCCAAAATTCAATATCCGGATCGTAGCATCGCTGGCAAACATGTTGAAAGGATATTGCATGATGCGTTTGATATCATCCTCACTCATGCCATGAAAAACGGCGCTGGCTCCCCCACTCATCATGATATCTATTACGGTCAGGGCCTCTGCCTTCGCTTTGTGTTTTCTTCCTTTCATCCTGTTGATTTGTTCTATACTTTTACCATTATAAGTAGTATCAGGAGAGTAGTAAGCCACGACGGCATAACTAAAATGCTTGAGTTTTCTTTTTTTCAGCCTCGCCAGCATGGAATTGATCACATATTTTTTTACCTCGGGTCGTTGTAATCTTGCTTTGATAGAATCTTGCCCGTCTGCCAGTATTTCGTCGGGTATTAATGTGCTGATAGATGTACTACTGGCCGTATAAGGGTACTGATCAATTGTCACATCAATTCCTTCTCTTCTCGCCGCCTCAATCATCGGTATTGTTTCTTTGCTTCTTCCCCAATTATGTTGTCCGCTGAGTTTGAAATGCGATATCTCCACCGGGATCTTTGCTTCCCGCCCGATCGTCAGCGCTTCTTCAATAGCATAGGTTACGCTGTCACCCTCATCTCGCATATGTGTAGCATATACGCCATTATGTTTGGCGGCCACTTTTGCGAGCGCAACGATCTCTGGTGTTTTGGTATAGGTGCCGGGGATATAAATAAGTCCGGTCGATAAACCTACGGCACCACCTTTCATAGCCATGTCCACGATCGCTTCCATCCGTTTCATCTCGTCTGCAGTGGCATCTCGGTTAGCACGGCCCATTACGGCTTTGCGAACATCATTATGACCGATCAGCGAAGCCACATTGATGGAAAGCTTCAGTGAATCAACCCAGCCCAGGTATTTCCCGATATCAGTATTGGAAGAACCGCAGTTACCAGTGATACAGGTAGTAACACCATCCAGGATAAAACTGGTTGCATGAGGGTCTCTGGCTTCATCACCTTCCAGGTGGGTGTGCACATCAATAAAGCCCGGAGCAATGATCAAACCATTTGCATTAATTGTTTTCTTTGCAGACAAACTAAGGTCACGCCCCATTTTTACGATCTTTCCGTCTTTGACAGCGATAGTACCGTAATACCAGTTATTGCCGGTACCATCAATGATCTTGCCGTTGGTAATAAGAATATCACAATCCTGGGAATGAACCAGGGATGGAAAAAATAGAAAAAGAAAAAGCCATTTCATCGGGTCAAGTTACAAAAATGCTGCTGAAGTATTTTGTTATTTCACAACATAGAGAGGTTGCTTTCGAAAAAATAGTAGTCCGCTGAGTCGCTCCGAAGGAGTCCATGGACAAAGGGCGCCGAGATTTGAAACAAGACCATCTTATTCCCAGACCGAATCCACATTTTCACTGGGTGGGCATGAATGAGATATTTTTTAAATGATGACGGTTATGCCGAGTCTGGCAGAAAAAAGTAAAGTTTGGATTAGTTATCGCTATTAACTGGGGAACACTTGCCTTCTAAACGGCTGCCATTTTTTATAAGTAGCGCTTCGCCACAGCCATTCCACCGGGCCATAATTGAAATACTTTAACCAGATCGTACTAAAAATGATTTGGATAATGAAAACGGCAATGCCAAACAAGGTATAGTAAACCGGGCCTATCTGTCCCATCAATCCCAACCCGGCACCCAGGAAAACAAAATTGCCGATCAGCGAATGCATAATATAGTTGCTGAAAGCCATTTTACCCACGGGCGCCAGAACAGATAATATTTTTTTGCCCGCAGCAGTTTGAAAGCTTAACATAAATAGTCCTACATAGGCCATGGCCAATGGCACAACACCCAATGCAAAAAAGATAGTTTGATAAAGGCCTTTAGTTTTTAGACCGTAATAATCACTATTGTACAACGACATATGATGGGCCAGGAAATAATTCGCCGGTAAGCCAAGGGCGAGTCCACCACCTATGATCCAGTATAATAGTTTTTTATGCTGCCCGATATTTTTATAAAAATCAGAACGACCGAGCACATAACCGATCAAAAACATACCTAATACCTTGGGTACCCGGCTGACAAAGAATAAATAGTTGTACCTGAAAAAGAAACCTGCGATATTCCCCCTTAACTGGTCCCACCAGTTTCCATTTTTCAACATAATCATAAACTCTTCTTCGCTTTTATGACCCAATAGGGCACCATCCACTTTTATTCCCGTTTTGATCATTAATTCGGTCGGGTAATTTAATACGGGCCAGGTCATTTTTAACCCATACAAAAGAATAGGTGAAAGAAGTAGTATACTACCGGTTATTAGCAATGTTTTATTGGAAAATTTCCGGAGGGGTAAAAGGATAAAACTAAGCAGGGCATAAAAGAAAACAATATCACCGGGCCATATCAGCAGGTGCAGGACGCCCAGGACCAGCATAAAAAATAGCCTTCTTCGGACAGTGGGCAGGGGATTAATTCCACGGGCAACACCTCTTTTTATTTGCAGTGCAATTCCCCAACCAAAGAGCAGGCTGAAAATGGAATAAAATTTTCCTTCAATAAAAAGATGATGAAGGAAACTCATTGTGTGATCGATCTCCGGAAGCAGGTAGGGACCCGATGCTTTTGCCTGTTCATTGTACCAACTCAAGCCACCCAGGTTCGCAATAAAGATTCCCAGGATGGCAAAGCCCCTCAATACATCCAGGAATACCTCTCTGTCTTTCGTTGGGACGGGCATTAATGCTTGCATAGTAGTGGGTTTGCTGCTAAATATAGTACTAAGTGCCTATTCACTCTTTTTAATTTATTAGTATCCTCTACACATAAAAAATCGCGGGAAAGCAGCGCCGGGAATACTTGACAGATTGTTACGGAAAAGTCAATTTTCTTTTCAAGCCCTTATCCTTTTTCCCCGAACTTTATTTAACTTCTTACTGCAAATGAACGTTGTGTGTAGAAAATTTCCCGCTTACCAGGTCCCCGCCTTGTTGTTTTGTGGCATGATATTTTATTTATAATAAAGTGAACGAAGTAAAATCTAAAATTATATTTTATGCAAAGAAGTAAAGTAGGTTTGTTGCTGGCCGCTGCGGCTGCGTACGGCGCTTACAGGTATTCCCGGATGTCATCGGAACAAAAAGCTAATCTTAAAACTAAAGGCAAAGATTTTTTAGGTAAGAATATGGGAGGCCTTAAAAATTGGTTTAATAAAGCAAAAGCAACAACAAATGCAAACGGAGTTTGAGTAAACACGTTTTGTTTATGTGGTAAAAATAAAAGAGGTGTGTTGCACCTCTTTTATTGTAGTAGCAGGAGTCATTCCTCCTTGCTCCCTTTTTCACCCACGAACCACTGTTCTTTATTTCTAAATAATAAATTAAAAGTAGTCAGCGAGCCATAGCAACGCGTGATGTATTGTTGCAGGTTTACTTTGTCTTCATCGTTGAGCTTTTTATGACTGTTTATGTTTTGTTCCAACACCCTCAACCTGTCCCGGAGCATAACGATCTTATGAAAGAAATCCTCAATCGGTATTTCCTTTGGCTTTAAACTTTTATCGGCAGGCTGTAATAACATGGTCGCTTTTACCCATTTATCACCCAGGGGTACGTTTTCGGTAAGACCACCCCAGAGTCGCAATATTTTCAGTAGCGATCTTTCAACTTCTGAATGGGTTTCAATTTCAGCACTCACATTTTCAGGAATGATCTCTTCGAGTTTGGGGTCCGTTTTATCAATTTCCTTTATCCCGGTATTAATAAAGGAGATAAGGTAGCTGGCATATTTCACACCAACAATAACACCGGGGCCATGCTGAATGTGCTGGAGCCGGGTGCCGATCCCAAGATTTGTTTGTTCCATAACTTAATTTTTTAGATAGCGATACAAAAAAGCACAAAGAAAACCAACTGCCACATAAATAACAAAACGAATCATTCTGCTTTTCCAGGAACTATTAGGATCGCTTAACATAAACAGCCTGTTTCATTTACAAGTTAGTGATTTGTAGTATTTGTTTCCGGTTATTCAATTGTTTTCTCTACTGCTGCTAGCGCAAGCGATCTTATTTTCATATTTTAGTTATCAAGCTTATTTTTTTTTGGATTGTTGCGGTGTGCCGCGATATATCCCAACGCCATCCCAGTTTTGGGGCATAAAATCGAAGAATACAGTTGTGCGACGCGGAGATTGTTTTTCGAAAACCTGTTTCACTTGTTCTTCATTTGCTACTCTGCTCCCCACTGTGATAGAGGTTGGCAATAAGACCAAATCCATGTGTAACTAAATAATTCAGATAGCTGGGTGCGGGTACTCTTAATAAGTATCGCCTTCTTTGGCTTTTCAGCAGGAATAAAGCTACCTGGTTGTACATCATAAGTAAATTTGGAAGTATCCAAGCTTTCTTTTGCTGTAATTTTTTTTTGCAATTAAGTCAGGCAAAAGAATCTATGGAGAGCGGCAAGTGGATCATCAATCCAAGGACCACTGTACCGGCGCCGATGTGACCCAATAGTTATCGGGTGGTGGTAAACTCCATATTATTTATTTCAGGTGGTACTCTTTGATTAGTAGTGCCAATAAATTTTCTGCCTGTCGCAAAAGCAATTTAATATCCCTTCGTATTGCTTTATTAATCGCCTTCATAGAATATAATTTATAATTGTAAGTATGAAGATCACTCTTGTCAAAAGGCAATAAAGCGGGATATTCCGCCAGTTTACGCGGAACATTATCAGCATCGAGCATCAGATCAAAAAAAAGAGCATTAAATATTTTTGAGGCAGCTGATCTGTAATCTTGTATCAGGATTTCTTCCAGGTCTCCCTGCCGTATCGTACCTCTCATACTAACATCATATTTTGCAATGCTATCTGCGACAGTATGATTCCGGATCAATCGGAAAGCACCAGAATTTTTTAATTGCTGCATTGTGCCATCGTTGGGAAGAAACCGAAAGGAGACAGTACGGGCTGATGTTACAGCGTGAAAATATAGATCTGCAGAATACTCAGCTGGTGAACTGCTATTCAATAACAACGTTATTGAATCCAGGCTGGGATCCCTTATTGTTCGTGCTATAATTATGCGATGGATCCTCGCTGTATCTGCTTTTATATCATTGGCCAGCGACCGAATAAATTGTTTTTCCCTATCCTTTTCAATTTTATGCTCCAACTGATACTCTGCTAAAAAGCCGCAGAAAACAGCGAGGAACAGCATGAGGAACTCCCAGAAATAATGGGTCCATTTTTTTCTTGTCGTGTGTGAATGGTGGTGTACTTCCATAAGTGTTATTTAAGATGGTATCTCTTTTTGATCTGGCCAATCAGCATGTCCGCATTATTTCTCATACTGGTCAGACTCGCCAGTACCGATAATGAAGTACGCTTCCAGTAGTGTAATTTAATGCCCAACTCATTGAGCAGCCCTTTATCATAGGAAAGTAGAACAGGGTTTTTGCCCGGCTTTTCCACGATATTGTTTCGTGTCATTTCCTGGAACACGTTAACATCAAAAACTTTGGCAGCAATGGCCGTGAACTCCGTTAACTCTTTTTCCTCCACTTCAATGTTTTCCTGGTTATTTTTTAAATCAAGTTCGTAAGCATTAATGCCGTTTAAAACGTCTGCATCATGCACCAGGCCAAAGCCCCCCGAATTCCTGAGTTGTTGCAAGGTACCTTCCTGCGGGCGGAAATGAATCCTTCTGGAAGCATTTCTCCCATAATAATATTGCAGTACACCCTTTTCTGTGTTGCCCAACAAATTTATCAGGGAATCACAGTGTATATGTCTTGTCATTCTTTTCTGTATTAAAGAGTCCATCTTATGGCAATCAGCATTCAGGTCAAGCAGTAAGGACCGCATCAGGTCTTTCTCGTCGTGATGCTCGATCCGTTTTTCCCGCCAGTTTTCAACAAAAAACCCGAGGGTAACGGCCAGGAACAGCATAAAAAATTCCCAGAAAAAATGCTTCCATTTTTTCTTTGGCATGTGTGAATGGTGGTGTACTTCCATTAGTTCTAATTCTTAAGTGATATTTTTCTGAGTAATAATTTATCAGTGACTTAGTTCTTTCATTTGAGGTCGTAGGTATTTTCATATTGAACTTCCATTAGCAGCTGGCACCCGGTTATGATTGACAACAACTTGTCTATCCATATTTTATTTAATAGAATACTCTTTTTTTAAAAAAACAACCAGCAGTTCTGCATAATTCTTTAAATCCATTAACAGATTACAATAAAGAACCGAGGTTATTTTGAAGCCAAGTACTATATTAAATAATTCTCCAAGCTTTGTAGGATCTGTAGTAAGTAAATTTATTTTTTCAGGTCTTGTTACCAGTGTACGGTTAATAAAAGGGCTATTGGAGCTACTAAAATCAAAAATTTGTAGTGCCAGGTTTGCAGCGCTCCGGTTAGAATCATGCAAGTCTTCTCCTTGTTCTCCAACTTCCTTAACCATGTTATCATAAGATATTATACTGTCAGAAGCCGCCTGTTTGCGGATAAGTCTTAGTCCACCGGCATTTTTTAGTTGCTGAAGTGTTCTATCAGTTTGAAAAAAAACGATAAGCGTGAAAATATGGAAAGCGTGTTTTTCAAATTCAGAAGGATTGTTTACAAAACCCGGGTCCTTCAACACTCCCATCAGGCTATCAAACCCTTTCTGCTGTTTGATTGATTGGTAAAGCACCTCGTTTATCTTCATCGTGTCTGCTTTCAGATCTTCTATAAACGACCTGATATATTTTTTTTCCCGCTGATTTTCTATAGTATGCTCGAGTTGATACTCTGCCAGGAAACCGCAGAATACAGCGAGGAACAACATGAGAAATTCCCAGAAATAATGCGTCCATTTTTTCCTTGCCGTATGTGAGTGGTGGTGTACTTCCATATTGATCAGTAATTATTGGTGTTGGTTTTTCTTAATCACCAGGATGATATTTTCTCTCCACCTGCTTCATTACATCCTCTTTATAGAATAACACGTCTTTGAATTGCCCCTTGCTATACATTTCTCCCTGGTCAAAAAAATGTTTGGAACTGGGATCACCACTCTGCCCACCCGCCAACAATGATCTTGCTTTTATTTTTTTACCGAATTCCACGACACATATAAAACTGTTGCCATTAACACCGTATCTTTTTTTTGTGCCTGGAAAACTACGGCTGGTATAGGAAGGAAGCATTCCCCAGGTGGAAGATACAAAGCCCACGGGTAGGCTCGGTTGCGCATCGCTGAATCGATGGTCGATATCAGTTGATATTCGCTGGAAACGATTGATCTCACCCCAGGCCACCTGCCAGCGACCAAACCGGCTAGCCAGTTCCGTAATGGCCGCCGCAAATGGTAGCACGAGGTCGTTGACTGATGCCGTGGCAGCAAATTGTCTTGCTTTATCAACCTGGTCGGCAGTTTCGTTACCCGGGACGTTGGTCCTTGTTATGGCTTGTGTAATTTTTTGCCCCCATTCAATGACCAATGTCGTGGCGATGGAGTTTTCACTGCAACGGTAATCCCAGTTTTTTAAAACACCGATGGGTTCACTAAGCCGCGCATAAAGTGAATCAGTACGGGCAACATTTTTTTCGAATGATTGCACCAAAGCAGGGACGAGGATCTCAAAGGCAGTAAGTCTGGTATCATACCCGGCTTTGATCACATTATCAAGATCGTAGGACTTTTCTTCGTCAAGTACCCGCACAGCATTTAGTCCCCGAAAATTCTCACCATCCGGAGCCATATAAGCCGGGTAGCTTGTTCTCTTCGGACTGTTAGTACCGGCTACTGTATAGGGAGTGGAATTACAATTCTGCAACCAACCATTCGGAGGGTTATATACATGAACGGTTTCATCAATGGTATGATAGCCTTTCCATTCAGTGGTAGGAATGGTTCCATCTACTGCTTTGGTCCAGTCAAATTTTGTATCTCTTTCGGGGATGCGGTTGCCATGCCAGTAGGCAATATTTCCTTCGGCATCAGCATATACCGTGTTATTAGAAATATTTCCATTCAGAGCCATTGTTTTTTTGTAAGCAGCAAAGCTGGTTGCTTTTGTCCGCTGCCAGCATTGGATAAGCCCGTTCATGATGCGGTTATCAGCTCTCATGCTGAGAACCTGGCCATTACGTTTAGCCATTATCGGACCATGATGTGTGAAGAGTGTATTGATTGTTTTGGTTTGCAGGATATTTCCGGTTTTGTATTTCAGGGAGATCTTTTTTTCAATAACAGGCCTATATGTAGTATTGTATTGATATACCCACCCGTTATCTTTTTTTGAAACTTTTTCAATGTAGGTATCGGCGGCATCTACAGCACTGCTGGTATGCATCCAGCCACAATATTCATTAAAGCCCTGGTACACGAAGAACTGTCCCCAGGTAACGGCACCATAGGCATTCAATCCTTCTTCACTCACCATATGCACTTCCGGGCGGAAATAAAAAGTAACATGGGGATTGATATAAAGAATGGCATTGCCTGACCTGGTTATTTTGGGAGAAAAGGCGAATCCGTTGGAGCCCGTAACGGGTTCTTCTTCTTTTTTAGTAACAGCAACGGGTGGCTCACCAGAATAAAAATTCTTCAGCTCATTCACCGTAATATCAGCCGTACTGATGGCACCAATGCTGCCATCCGTCCATAACAAGGGATACCAGGGTTTGAACCGAGAAAGCAAAGCAGGTTTGGTACCGGGATTTTTGTAGAGATAGTAATTGATACCATCTGCAAAGGCAACACATAATTTCTTCAACCAGGCAGGGGCCTTATTATAATCTTTTACTGCATCCGCTGAATCAATGATCATTCGTATCAACAGGTCATTGTATAGCTCTGCTTCACCTTTTATTTCTGCCAGGCGTCCCAGTTTTTCAATATAGTTCATCTCTATCCTTTTAAAATCATCTTCGCACTGCGCATACATCAATCCAAACACTGCATCGGCATCTGTTTTACCATAAACATGAGGGATACCCCAGTTATCCCGGATGATGGTAACTTTTTTTGCCTGTTTATCCCAGCGGGAAATCTCTTCTTTGGTAAAAGATTGGGCGCATAACTGGACAGGGAGAAAGAATAGAATCAGTAATTGTTTCATAGTAATTAGTTCAAAACGATTCAACCAGTAATTTTGTTATAATGATAATTTTATTGGGCAACTTGACAGCCGGATACAGCATTCCCAGGAGATCAGTCAGGCTGATATGTTGTCTTCACCGATCTTTTCCTAAGCCATTCAAATATTCCATAAAAAACGATACCGACCATAAGGCAAATACCGATCTGTTTTAATTCCTTCCACCGGGAAGAAAATAAAAGCCATCCTCCAAAAGCTATCCCGGCAGTAGCGAAAAAATATCCAAACCGCACTTTAAAATAATCTTTTTCAGCCATTTTCTTTTGCCGCAACCTAATCATAGAAATACAAACCATGAGGTAAACCATCACCCTTATGATAGAACCAATGGTCAAGGCTGAAAAAAAGGACCAGACCAGTGACACCACGGTTGTTATAGCAATAAAAAGAAGAAGTGACCAGGTAGGCGTAAGACGTTTAGGATGTATAAACGAAAATATTTTTGGAAACTGTCCTTCGCTGCTGAATGCAAACGGAAGGCGGGAACCTCCCAGCACAATGGCATTCAGGGTGCCGGTGATGGAAATCAAAGCCCCTGTAGCGATTAGCAAACCGCCCCAATTACCCATAAAAGCACGAGCCGCATCAGCCAGGGGCCTTTCAGAGGTGGCGAGACCCGGCAGGGTGCCAATGGAAACCACCTGGATCAAACAATAAAAGATCGCGATAAAAATGAACCCGGTGATCAGCGCGAACGGCAGGTTTTTTCGCGGATTATTTACTTCTCCCGTATTGATAAGCACCGATTCAAAACCTCCAAATGCAAATACCAGCAATAATACCGATGTAGAAAAAGAGGAAAACTCAAACGATGTAGTGGCAGCAAGAGAGCCCGGTTGAATATTGAACAATCCGATCACAATAAAGGCGGTAAGCGGTAGTAATTTGGCAATGGTGAGCATATTATTAACCCTAGTTGAATCTTTGACCCCGATATGGTTGATGAGCGTAAAAAAACTGGTGAGCACCAGGATGATGGCTATTCTTATTTCGGGTAGACTAAAAATCGAAGAGAAAAAAGAAAGATAGATCACCAGCAAGTTGATCAGCGTAGCATAATTAAATATCCGGCTCAATAATAATAACCAGCCTGTCAAAAATGCCGGGAAAGGCCCCAACGCTTTGTAGGCATAGGTATAGGGGCCACCGGTTTTATCAAACCTGGAACTCACTTCAGCAAAACACAGGATAAAAACCATGACCACGATAGCACAAACGCCAAAAGCCAGCAGGCTGTAAACACCGGATAGTCCAAACACTTTTGACGGCAGTCCAAATATCCCGGCGCCGATGATGCTGTTGATGATCAGGAGTACCAGGCTCCATTTGCCGATGCTGCGTTTGAGTTGTATCATTTTTCCGGGGCTGTTCTATTTATACTTCTAAATGAGTTGACCCCTTTTAACAGTATACTCATCCATTCCACTACATTTTTCCTGCTAAAGATCATATTTGCTAGTTGAAGGATCAGTCCTTTGCTTGTAAAAAAGACCGGTTATTTTGACATATTCTGCCAGTATCTGAAATAATAGTCGGCTAAAGCCTTTGCAATCGCCGCCGGGTTTGCCTCATCGGTGTTGGTCATAATGATAATGGACAAGCCATCATTTACATAGCGGGTATAATAGGAGCGAAAGCCAACATTGGCGCCACCATGCTCCACTATTTTGCGGCCATTGCGTTCATCAATGACCCAACCAAATCCATAATATGCTTTAGAGTCCGGGTTGGCCGATGTCTTTATAAAAGGTTGCCATAGCAAATCCCAGTTTTCTTTTTTTAGTATGCTATTTTTTTCTCTCAGCACTTTATCCCACAGGATCATATCGGTGGAGGTGGAAAGAAAGCCACCACTGGGCCTCACCGCATACATGGCATCGGCATTTATCAAGGTGTCTTTCCGGTGCATATAGCCACTGGCCCGGTTGGGAATGATGGGATAAAAATCGGTCATACCACTGTTCTTCATTCCCGCAGGGATAAAAAGCTTTTCCCGGATATAATGCTGCCAGTGCCTACCACTGCGTTGTGTAATGATCTCGGCAAGCATATAGTAGGCGAGATTGCAGTACTGGTATTTTTCACCAGTCTTAAAATCGAGGGGTAAGGAAAAAGCAGACTTAATAATAACAAGGTCCGGCTGGATAATATGATTGTTATAAGCAGGTCCTTCTCTTTTTAACCCGGATGTATGAGACATGAGGTGTTTGACCTGAATCGGTCTCCAAGTTTCAGGCGCATCCGGAAAAAATTTATGTACACTATCATCAATATTCAATTTTCCTTCTTCCATTAATTTCAGGATGGCCGTAGTAAAAAACTGTTTGCTGACAGAACCGAGGCGTATCACTGTTTCGGCTGTGATGGGGATATTATGCTCTACGTTGGCCAGGCCATAACCCTTATTCACAATGGGTTTGCCATTTTTAATAACCGCCAGGGACATGCCAGTAATTTTTTGATCCTTCATTATCTTTTGCACAATGAGATCCGTACTGTCAGTCTGCCCCTGCACCATTACACGGATTAAAAGAAAAAGGATAATCATTTTACTTTTCATAAAACTATTTTTGTAAGAACAGGAGCATTTCCAGAAAAAGCGGATCCATTTTTTCTGGCAATATGTGCATGGTGGTGTGCTTCCATAAGAATATATTTTAATCAAAATTGTATTCTTTATTAATAAGTTCTATAAGCTTTTGGCCCGTTCCCGCAGGGCAACAGTCGTCTGTTGAGAAAAATTTAGTTGCAGAGCAATAATAATGATAATTCAGCGATATGGTGTTGATGTCTTTCGGATCGGTATTTTCCCTCAGGTTTTCCGCATAAAAGCCCAATTGAAACAATAAGAAAGAGCATTAAAAACTTCCAGGAATAATGGCTCCATTTCTTTTTCGATGTATGTGCATAGGATGAACTTCCATAGTTGAGGTTTAAGGGTGTAAGGTAGAAGGGTCAGAAGTTTTCGGCATTGGCTCATGTTCAGCATTTCGCCTTATGCCGTCCGCCTCAGGGCTTTTTTCTGTATCTTTTCTACTCATTCATCTATTTGAAGTTGTATTCATCGTTTATCAATCTAATAAGCGTTTTTGCATTACTTCCCTGCCTGTCGATACGACCCAGTTTATAATTAAATTTCAAAAGATCTGACATATGTGAAACACGGTTTGCAAATTCATTTAGCACATAGGGATCTTTTGTCATTAGCTCGGGTTCACCCATAAGCGGGTCCAAAGGATTGCCTAAAGGAAATTCCTTGTGTTTATAATATTTATTGTTGAATATAGTAAAAGAGATGTCTTTAGCCTTGTCACGGTGAAGATTAATCTGGTACCTGGTTTCGTACAATAATTCAGATATACTCCAATAATTAATGAGCGAATCAGTAACCTGCCTGTTTCGTATAAGTCGCATGCCACCGGCATTTTTCAATTGCAGTTCCGTGCGGTTAATCAGTCGCAGTTGTTGCGGGGACAGGTACTTTCTTTGCAATTCATACATTTTCCTCACCCGTACCTGATCCAAATTCCCTGCATAAATAATTGCTGTCAAAGAATCAAGATTTTCGTATTGGTGTGTTACAATTTTTGATGCATTTTCCAGCAATACCACATCTTTTTCAAGGTCGTCAATAAGTGACTCCATAAATTGTTTTTCCCGGTGGTTTTCAATTGTTTGTTCTAATTGATATTCTGCTAAAAAACCACAAAATACCGCCAGGAACAACATGAGAAATTGAAACAAATATTCTTTCCATTTCTTTTTTTCATGTACGTGACCGTGATGATGTACTTCCATATTTTTATTGCTAGATTTTAATTTTCTGTGTCGGATGATTGATCAATAATAATTTGAACGCTCTTTTTTTGCTTCTTCACGTCCTGGCTCGTTATTGAAGTTTGAGGTGGAGGATGTAACATTGACGTATCGGTAGCTTCAGTTTTATTTTGTTTTTCTCCTGGGGAGGGGAAAGGTGAAATGCCTGGTTCTCCTTTACCTTTCGGCAAAGGATTAACGTTCATAGCTGAGGGTTTCGGATTGCTTGATTCGGGTATTTCTTCCGTTATGTTTTTTTCTTCGTTCATTATTTAATGATATTCTGTTTGGATAAGATGAATGAGATTATCAGCTCTTAGTTTTTGAGATTTTAAAAAGGGTATAAAAAAACGATCTATGTTGGATGCCAGCCGGTATACCTGGTTAGCGTAATTGATATATATATTTTTATCGCTTGTCATAAGCCGGGCGGCAGGGTGAATGGAGACATGATCCAATCCGGTCAAAGAATCTCTTGATACCTTAATTATATTGTTCCTGTTGAAAATGTTATAACCCTTTTCAGAAATTTCATCAAGGCGTTTTTCTAAAAGACCTGAAACGTATTCTACTCTATTAATACCTTTCCAGTACCGTGAAATAGCATTGGTTATTTCCCTTTTCCTTATTAATCGCATGGCCCCGGAATTGCGCAATTGTATAGTAGTCTGGTCACTAAAACTTACTGCTATAATTCTTATATAGACACTATTTTGCCGGTAAATGGTCAGGGTATTAGCGGCGACATTATCCGTATCAAAAAAATTCTTTTGCAGGGAATCAAGCCCAATCCTTATACGGGTGGCAAACTCGATCGTAGAAGATAGCATGGCCGTATCTTCTACAAGGTCTTCTAACATCCCTTCCATATATTGTTGTTCCCTGTCCTTTTCAATTTTGTGCTCCAACTGATACTCTGCCAAAAAACCGCAGAACACAGCAAGGAACAGCATTAAAAATTCCCAGAAATAATGGGTCCATTTTTTTCTTGCGGTGTGTGAATGGTGGTGTACTTCCATAAATTTTATTCCAGGTGATATTCTTCTTTTAAAGATAAAATAAGATTACGGGCACTAGTAAGTATACGTTTCATTAATCTGATTCTATTTATCCAATCCAGCTGTTTTAATGTACTGAGATTTGCATATTCTTCGAAATGAGCAGGATTTAAAAACTCCCAGAAATAATGAGTCCAATTTTTCCGGGGTGTATGGCTATGCGAGTGTACTTCCATGATGCTGTTTTATGCATGAGTTTAGATACAGGGGAATACGGGCTGTTTCGCAGGGAGCAGGAAGAAAAAGCAACAGTAAATTACTTTACTTTTTCTGTTTGGAACAGGGAAAGTATGGAAAGAAATTATTGTTCTTCCTCTTTGTAGAAGTCCCTTACCGGGCTTAAACCTTTTTTAAACCGGAAGAAAGCAGTCTTTATATAATATTGAAACTCATAGTCACCCGCCATCTGGGTAAATGTAAAGGAAGGGCGATAGAGCAACATGAAGCTATCCAGTTCAGGACTTTCGAGCAATGTCAACCGGCGTACCAATGCCTTATTAAAACGATGATCAATCGATTTATCCTGTTCCTGCATGATCAACCTTCTTTGAAAAGACGCGATACTCCGGTTTCGCTGGAATCGAAATATATTTATGATCTCATCCAGGTCAAAGCCAACACCCATGCCTGTCATAGATGTTTTTAATTTTGGCTTCTGGTAATTGAAGATCTTTGAATAGTCCTGCCGGTTTTGCGTTGAATCCTGCTTGTAGTTGCGTTGTCTTATTTTCACTTCTTTTAGTGTAGGTACACTTACCTGCAGTGAGATATCAAAGCCAAGAGGGTTGGCAATTTTTAGCACGGGGAATTTAATGGTGGGTTTATTCAGGTAGCTAAACCAGAGGGAATCTTTTTCGGTTACTTCAATCTCATAATAACCTTCGGAATTGGTAATAGTACCTCCTCCTGAAGTGGACAAAACACTCACTAGTTCCAGCGGATAGTTACGGGAACTATCATACACCATCCCCCTTATCTTATAGACCTGCCCACTGGCCTCGGGGGCCGTTGCCAGAAAAGAAATGACAACAAAAGTGAGTATGTAAAAAAAATAACGTTGCAAAATCATTTAATTGGCCAGCAAGTAACAAAAGAAAGTGCTAAAAGAAGTGTAAAGTCAGCAGTCCGCGTCAAATAAGTCAAAAGGACTCAAAAGAGTCAGAAAACAAGCAGATGCCTTATGTGATTTTTTTGGCCTGTATGACAGTAATCTGTCAATCATTCAACGCTGAATACACCAATACTTTAAACTTATTGGCAATCTCACCTAATGTGGTGCCCCAAAGTTGCCGGTAAAAAATACCAATGAGCTTTTCTTTTGGATCGGCCCAATAAGTGGTAGCAAAAGCACCGCCCCACTCAAATACTCCTTCCGGCGTGGGTAATATACTGCTTCCTTTTTCAGTTGTAATACCAAAACCTAATCCAAATTTATTGTTACCGCGGCTGATATCACCGATCTGGTTCATCGTCATCATGCGAACAGAATTAGAAGATAATAGGCGGGTGCCATTGTACTCACCTCCGTTCAATAACATTTGTAAAAAAATAGCATAGTCCAAGGCAGTTGAGGAAAGCCCAGCTCCGCCGGAATAATAAGTTCCCTCTGAATTAGGATAGTTAAGAGAAAAAGGTCCATTTTGCTGCACTTCTGTTCTCTTGACTAATTTTTTATCTACTTCTTCATACAAGGTAACCAGGCGGTGTTGTTTGGCAGCCGGTAAGTAAAACCAGGTATCCTTCATTCCCAGCGGGGCAAAGATCCGTTGACGGAAAAATTGGTCAAGGCTAATACCGCTGATCACTTCTACCAGGTATCCCAGCACATCTGTATTCAGCCCATATGTAAATTTTTCACCAGGTTGATGGAACAAAGGCATTTTGCCGAGCCGTTTCATATCAATGGCCAGTACTCTCCCTTTTTGTACACCAATGCCGGCTGTAATATTGGCTTTGGCATAAATAGCATTGGCTTCTTTGGTACCGATCTGCGCATAACCGATACCCGATGTATGAGTAAGCAATTGCCTTATTGTTATCTCTGATTTGGCGGGCACACTGGTATAACTACTATCTTTTTCATCGAATTTATCCAGCACCTGTTGTTTGGCAAACTCGGGGATATATCGCGAAAGCGGGTCATCTAATAAAAATTTTCCTTCCTCATACAACATCATAATGGCTACACTGGTAATCGCTTTTGTTTGAGAAGCGATTCGGAAAATATTATCGAAACGTAGTGGTTTTGTTTTTTCCGGGTCATCATTGCCAAAGGCCCTGTGGTAAACGATCCTTCCGTTGCGAACGATCAGCGCCACACCACCATTTAACCGGCCATCGGCAATCCACTTATTAATATTTTCATCTATCCGGCTGAGTCGCTGGGTTGAAAAACCTGCAGATTCCGGGCTTGCAGGCATCAGCATGCCGGTCATAAGGGGTTGAGAAAACGAAATAAGAACACTTGTAAGGGCCAGGAGCACTATGAACAGTCGTTTCATTATAATAGTATTTTGGCAGGATAAGTGAATTCCCTATTAGAATTTAAAATAAAAATAAACATATGAAAATTACAAAAGCAAAAAACCCCCGAAGGATTTATTTCGATAACAGCTGTTCGATCAGTTTTGGATAATGTTCATGTTCCAAAGTGTGGATCCTTTGTGCAAGGGAACCTGCTGTATCGTTTTCCAAAACAGGGCAGTTGACCTGGAAAATAATTTTTCCATGATCGTAGCGTTCGTCCACATAATGAATACTCAAACCACTTATTCTTTCCTTGTTATCTAAGACAGCCTGGTGAACTTTATGACCGTACATACCCTTTCCTCCATATTTCGGCAATAAAGCAGGATGAATATTAATGATTTGATCGGGGTAAGCCTGAATTAACGCGGCGGGGATCTTCCAGAGAAACCCGGCTAATACAATGAAATCGATTCCCCATTCTTTTAACTCCTTTATATAAGCATCACCCCGAAAGAACTTCTCTCTTTCAATAATTAGGGAAGGAATATTTTCTTTAGCTGCAATTTTTAATACGCCTGCTTCGGGATTGTTACAAACGATCAGGGCCACCTGGATTTTTAAGGGTTTCGAGTCCCCCTTCTCCGCGGGGTGAATAGGGTTTAGCGGTAAGGAGAAATGTTCAATTATCTTCTGCGCATTGTTCCCAGCCCCCGAAGCGAAAATGGCTATTTTCTTCATGTCATTATTTACAAGCGCAAATTTGTAACTTTTCAGGATGAGAATATATTTTCTTTTTTGTGTAATCCTGGTATCGTCAATTGTTGCTGCCCAGCCGCGTTGTTATGAAAACAAAGGATATCCCCTTCCGGTATTGAGTGAAGCGGCAAAAAAAATATATGCAGAAAAACTAAGTGAGGCGGAGAAAGAATTTCAGATAGATAGTACCCACGTCAATACAATCATTTGGCTGGGGAGACGAGTAGCGTATATGGGCGACTATCAAAAAGCGATCGATATTTTCACCCGCGGGATTGCGTTACATCCCGGAGATGCCCGCCTGTACCGGCACCGGGGACACCGTTATATTACCTTACGCTGTTTTGATAAAGCCATTGCTGACTTTAAAAAAGCGGCCCAATTAATAAAAGGAAAACCCGATGAAGTAGAACCTGACGGGCTACCCAATGCCAAAAATATCCCCACCAGCACGCTCCAATCTAATATATGGTATCACCTCGGCCTGGCCTATTATGTAAAAAGGGAATACAAAAAAGCTTTAAAGGCATATGAAGAATGCCTGAAAGTTTCCACCAATCCCGATATGTATGTTGCCACTGCTAACTGGCTTTACATTACGTTACGCAAACTGGATAAGAATACAGAAGCAGCTGCACTGCTCCACACAGTCCATGAAAACACAGAACTTATTGAAAATAAAGATTACCTCGAAATACTATTGCTCTACAAACAGCGAACTGATTTGGCAGACCCCCTTCACTATTTACAAAAGGACAAACAAGGGTTTGGCCTTGCTTCTTTTGGGTATGGATTGGGTAACTATTTATTAGTAAAAGGAAAACGAGACAGGGCCCGACAGGTTTTTCAAACCATTATTGCAAGTAACCAATGGTCCTCATTTGGTTATATTACCGCCGAAGCAGCATTGGCAGGAATGAAATAGAAAATTCCTGTATGATTAAAGGAATGTACGAAATACATCTGCCGGTAGAAACCTGGCACGCTCCATTGATTTTTACAAAAATATATGGAAGCTGGATTATTGTCATACTGAAGAAAAAAGAAGGATCGCTTTTTCTGGATCGGCCAACCAAAGAGTATATGCGGGGATTATGGGAAAAACCAAAAGATGAAATGGAGAAAAACATTTTGCCTTTCGTGCGACGTGCAGGATATGCTGCACCAGTCCGTGCCTGGCTAAAAGAGAAAAACCTGAAGCCGTATAATTTTCTGAAAGACGATATAGAGCAATCAATGGAATTTGCCTGGATGCCTGCCATCGCCATTTATTTCGATCACCCCGATGTGAATGTTTTGGAATTTATTACCGTTTTACCCGGGGAGGCCCGGCCGGAACTGGGGGTGATCTCTTCCAATGAATGGATCAAGAGAAAATAGTCATCTGTGCGCTTTGTATCAAGACTCTTCCGACTCCTGACTCCCGACTGACTCCCGGTTCTTCACAATCCCCAGCTTCATACCAATCTTTTTTATATAACGGGTAAAAAAAAGAAACTGACCAAACGGGATGCTGACAATCAATACAGCAAGTGGCCAGATAATAGTGATGAGGAGTATATATATGACAGCCCACAACCAATCCTGCTGTATAGACAGGGCGTTCATTATTTTTTTACCCACAAAACCGGTCGCACTGCCGCCGATCGCAAAAGTGCAGAGGATTAAAGCGAGGTGTAAACCGCTAACTTTCCATTTTTTTTGTAATCTTTCGAACATGAAGCGCAAAAGTGCGGAAAAAACCTTCAACTCTTTTGCGGAATTTGATATATGATAAAGTTTATCCCATTGTTGACTGATTTATGACAAACAATTTTAGAGGATCGGTAAAACCCGCGAAAAATGCTCTGAAATGCACGCTGGTAGCGGGTCAAAAAAATGTTAAACCGCATGTCGTTTTGTTAAGTTCCTGACTTATTTTTGCGACAATCGAACGGATTTTATCCACATTTTTCAGCATTAATTGTGTCTATGACTCCCTGTAAACCACTGGCCAGAAGACTAACGCTGTTTGTACTTTTTCTTATTGTTTTTTCGAGCATTCAAACTATTTCGGCACAGGACATTGCTAAGGGCAGGGCCTTATTTATCAGCAAATGCGCCAGCTGCCACCAGGTATTAAAACCCGGAACTGGTCCGGCTTTAGCTGGATTGGAGCAACGACATAAATGGGCTGATCATGGGGAATTACTGAAATGGATCAATAATCCTTCTGCCTACATGGCATCAGATCCATATACCCAGGGTTTATTAGCTGAGTATAAAACCCCGATGACGGCTTTTGCAGATGTTACATTACAGGATGTTGATGATATCGTTGCCTATATAAACGATGCTGCGGTTGTAAAACAAACAGATGGACCCAAAGGTGGTGATGCAAGGAAAGACAATTCGAACGCTATTATTTTCGGTGTTATTTCCCTGATTCTTGGAATTATTGCCTTGATACTTATGCAGGTAAATAGCAACCTGAAAAAAATGAGTGATGACGTGGAAGGAGTCCGCCGTCCGGATCCGGTACCATTTTATAGAAATAAAATGTATATCGCCGTGGGAGCATTGCTTTGTTTCACAATAATGGGTTATTATTTCAGCAAAGCTGCCATTGGATTCGGCCGCCAGAAAGGCTATCAGCCTGTACAACCCATTTATTATTCTCATAAGGTACATGCCGGTATCAACCAGATCAGTTGCCTTTATTGCCACGGTTCAGCATGGGATAGTAAGCAAGCTGCAATACCCGCGGTAAATATTTGTATGAACTGTCATAAATCTATTACCACCTATGAGAAAGGACCAAAACTATATGATGAGAATGGCGATGAGATAAATGGTACCTACGAAATCGAGAAATTATATAAATATGCCGGCTTTGATCCTAAGAACCCAACCAAATGGGATCCATCAAAGGCAAAACCTATTGAATGGGTAAGAATTCACAACTTGCCCGACCACGTTTACTTTAATCATTCACAGCATATCAGGGCCGGCAAAGTGCAGTGCCAGTCCTGCCATGGCGAGATTACAGCGATGGATGAAGTGAAGCAGGAAGCTGAACTCAGCATGGGTTGGTGTGTAAACTGCCATCGCCAAACAAAAGTGGATTTTAATTACAGCGACAGCACCGGCAACAAGTTCTACAGCATTTACGAAAAGTTTCATAACGACATAAAGAACAAGAGAATGGATAGTGTAACGGTGAAAGATATCGGTGGTTTGGAATGTCAGAAATGTCACTATTAATAATTAGCCAACTGGCTAATGTGCTGATATGCTAATGAGGCGTCAGCACAAGAAAAGGATCTACGGAATTAGCATATTAGCAAATTATCGAATCAGCACATTATGAGTAATAAGTACTGGCAAAGTTTCGGAGAGGTGAATGACCCGGAGAACCTCAAAAAGTTGTCCCAGGACGAGTTCCCGGAAGAGTTGCCTTTTGAAGGGTTTGATGATAAAGGATTAATAGACGCCAAAGCTCCCCGCAGGGATTTTCTGAAGTATCTGGGATTCAGTACAGCTGCTGCTACACTGGCAGCCAGTTGTAAGATCCCGGTTAAAAAAGCGATCCCTTATGCCAATAAACCGGAAAATATGATTCCGGGTGTTCCTAAATATTATGCAACAACTTATGTGCAGGATGGAGATGTGATACCGGTAGTGGCAAAAGTACGGGATGGCCGACCTATTAAAATAGAACCAAACGTTTTAGAGAATAGTTCATTTGCTGCCGGTGGCACATCAGCCAGAGCTCAAGCCTCCGTGCTTGACTTGTATGATATGTACCGTGCAAAATTTCCCTTGCACCGTGTAGCAAAAGGGGAGGAGGTAAAATTTGAAGAGGTTCCTTCCTTCGAACAATTTGATAAATTGGTTGGCGATGCTACAAAAGCTGCGGGTGGGTCGATGATATTATTGACGTCCACCATTGTTTCTCCTACTACAAAAGATATTATCAGTAAGTTTCCCGGTTTAAAACATGTTCAGTACGATGCTGTTTCTTACAGCGGCATGCTACTGGCCAATGAAGCCAGTGGGTTTGGACGAAAAATTCCTTCTTATAATTTTGGAGCGGCCAAAGTAATTGTAAGTCTGGGTGCTGATTTCTTAGGCACCTGGCTGAGCCCGGTTGAGTTTGCAAGGGACTATGCAAAAGGAAGAAAGATAGATGAGAAAAATCCTTCGATGAGTAAGCACTATCATTTCGAAGGTCACCTGAGCATGACAGGCTCTAATGCAGATGAACGTTTTACACATCGCCCTTCTGAAACAGGCGCTGTGGCATTGGCGTTATTAGCAGCACTGAACGGCGGAGCTGCCACTGTTGCCGATACTAAACTGAAAAAAGGAATTGACAAAGTTGCGGCTGACCTCAAAGCAAACAACGGCGCTGCATTAGTAGTATGCGGCAGCAATGATAAAAATATACAGGTAATTGTAAATGCTATTAATGGTGCTATTGGCGCTAATGGCTCAACGATCAACTGGAGCCAGCCGGTTAATTACCGGCAGGGTATTGACAGTGATATGGTTGATCTTGTTACACAAATGGAGACCGGGCAAGTTGGTACATTGATGATATACGGCGCTAATCCTGTGTATACATATTATGATGCGGAGAAATTCAAAGCAGCACTGAAAAAAGTTAGGGTCACTGTTTCTTTCAACGAAAAAATGGATGAAACAACTGAGCTGTGTGAATACATTATTCCTAATCATCATTATCTGGAAAGCTGGGGTGATGCTGAACCAAAAACAGGTGTTGTTAGCTTTCTGCAACCCACTATTTATCCTTTGTTCAAAACACGTCCATTCCAAACATCCTTACTGAGATGGAGTGGCAGCACACAGGATTACGAAACCTATTTCAAAGAATATTGGATCGGGAAATTAGGATCAGAAACCGCTTTCAACAAAGCATTGCAGGACGGGGTGAAGGAAGATGCCGCAACCACTGGTGGCGGTGGTGCTTATAGTGGTGGTGATGTAGCAGCCGCGACAACGGCTATTGAAGGATATAAAAAAACAAGCGGCAGCGAAGTAGTATTGTATCAAAAAGTTGCTATCGGCACTGGCTCGCAGGCTGGTAATCCCTGGTTGCAGGAATTACCTGACCCGGTTTCCAAAGCTACCTGGGACAACTACGCGTTGATCTCGATGAAGAAAGCAGAAGAACTGGGGATCAAATTAAATACAGACTACGAATATTATCCGCAGAAACCAGTAATAACATTTACTGTCGGAAAAATTGAATTAGACCTGCCGATCCTGGTTATCCCTGGAATGAATGCCGATACCATTGCGATCGCGTTGGGGTATGGACGAAATGAAGGAATGGGTGCAACAGCAGCAGGAGTTGGTAGAAATGCATATCCTTTTACAACTTACAATGGAACATCGGTTGACTATCATGTAACCGGTGTAACTGCAGCTAATAATAAAAAGGATTCCTATAAAATTGCGCAAACGCAAATACACAACTCTTACGAAAACCGTAAAGAAGTAGTAAGAGAAACTACGCTGGCATCTTTTAAGAAAGCTCCGAATGTAATTCCTCAATTCAGCCAGGACCTGAAAGATGCATATTATAAAAATGCTAATGATGATTTCCGGAATGCAACTTTATACCCACAGCATGAGCAACCAGGTATCAAATGGGGAATGAGCATTGATATGAACTCCTGTTATGGCTGTGGCGCCTGCGTGGTTGCCTGTCATGCAGAGAACAATGTTCCGGTAGTTGGTAAAAGAGAAGTGCTTCGTTATCATGATATGCACTGGTTGCGGATCGATCGTTATTTCATCTCCGATGAAAAAGATCCCGATAACCTGAAGGGAGTTGTATTCCAGCCTATGCTGTGCCAGCATTGTGATAACGCTCCCTGCGAGAATGTTTGTCCTGTTGCTGCTACTAATCATAGTGCTGAAGGAATCAATCAAATGGCTTATAACCGTTGTATCGGTACAAGATATTGTGCACAAAACTGTCCATTCAAAGTTCGCCGCTTTAACTGGTCGGATTATATGGGAGCGGATAGTTTTCCTGATAACCAGGATCAGACCATCGTCGGGAAATTGGATAAAGTGGTGCACCAGATGAATGATGATATTACCCGGATGGTATTAAACCCGGATGTAACGGTTCGCAGCCGCGGTGTTATGGAGAAATGTACTTTTTGTATTCAGAAATTACAAATGGCCAAACTAGATGCCAAAAAAGACAATCGTGTATTGAGAGATGGAGAAGCAACAACGGCCTGTCAAACAGCTTGTTCAGCTAACGCAATTGTATTTGGTAACGCACATGATAAAGGAAGCCAGATAATGAAGGTTCGCAACGACAATCGCCAGCGCAGTTTTCATGTACTGGAACAACTGCACGTGCTACCCAATATCACTTACCTGGCTAAGATCAGGAATACAGACGAGATCGATGAACATTGGCAAGGTCATGATAACGGTGGAGAACATAAAGCGGAAGGCACAGTGCCATCTGCAACAAAGCCGGAAGAAACGCCACATTAAATTCTGTTCTGGAAAAAAGAATGGAAGGTTGAAAAGTTTGAAGAAGTAGTATTAAGCATATAATTATTTGGAATTTTTATAATCATTTATGGCATTACTCAGATACGAATCACAGGTAAGACCAGCGCTGGTGGAAGGCGATAAGGATTATCACCAGGTAACCGAAGATATTTGCCGTCCCGTAGAAGCCAAGCCCACCAGGGCATGGTGGATCGGCTTTATTCTGTCCGTGCTGGTGCTTTGCTTTGGAATTCTTTCCGTAACCATGGAAGTGATATATGGTACTGGCCAGTGGAACCTGCATAAAACGGTGGGTTGGGGCTGGGATATCACCAACTTCGTATGGTGGATCGGTATCGGTCACGCCGGCACATTGATTTCTGCGATCTTATTATTATTCCGTCAGGGTTGGAGAACCGGTGTAAACAGGGCCGCTGAAGCCATGACCATTTTCGCAGTAATCTGTGCGGGTCAATTTCCGATCTGGCACATGGGTCGGGTATGGGTTGCTTTCTTCACCCTTCCTTATCCTAATACCAGGGGTCCGCTGTGGGTGAACTTTAACTCACCGCTTCTTTGGGACGTATTTGCCATATCAACTTATTTTACTGTTTCCTTATTATTCTGGTATTCTGGTTTGTTGCCTGACCTGGCTACACTGCGTGACCGGGCTAAAAAGAAATGGAGAAAAATGTTTTATGGTGTAGCCGCTTTCGGCTGGACAGGCAGCACCAAACACTGGCAGCGTCATGAAGCCCTTTCATTAGTGCTCGCCGGGTTGAGTACACCACTTGTATTGTCAGTACACACTATCGTATCATTTGACTTCGCCACCTCCGTAGTTCCGGGATGGCATACCACTATCTTCCCTCCTTACTTCGTAGCAGGTGCCATCTTCTCTGGGTTTGCCATGGTGCAAACACTACTTGTCGTAACCCGAAAAGTATTGCGACTGGAGGAGTACATCACGATCGAACATATCGATGTGATGAATAAAGTAATTGTATTGACCGGGTCCATTGTGGGAATTGCTTATCTCACGGAATTATTCATGGCCTGGTATTCAGCAGTGGAGTATGAGCACTTTGCATTTTTCGAAAACCGGCTGAACCTTAGCAGCCCTTATGGATGGAGTTACTGGATCATGATGGGATGTAATGTATTGTCACCGCAGATATTCTGGTTCCGCAAAATGAGAAGGAGCATTGTGCTTACTTTCTTCATGTCCATATTGATAAACATCGGTATGTGGTTTGAGCGGTTTGTAATTATCGTTACCTCGGTTTACCGTGATTACCTGCCCAGTTCATGGGCCACTTATTACACGCCGTACGATCTGGGAAGTTGGATTTTATATGGGAACATTCGGGTTGTTCTTTACCTGTTATTTCCTGTTCTCCAAATTCTTCCCGGTCATTGCGCTGGCTGAGATCAAGCATATATTGAAAAGAAGTGGTGAGAATTATAAAGAGAAAATGGATGAGATAGAAAAAGAAAGTACGGATGAGTTTACCGATAAACATGGACATGATCACGGAGCATAGATGTGTGCCTGGATAGCGTAACAAGTTGTTGCTTTTATACGAGAGGTTAGAAGTTGTTGGGATTTGGAATTTATTTATTTGGAATTTTTTTCATTATGGCGATAAAAAAATTTGTAACGGGTAATTTTTATGATGAGGCAGTATTATTTCCTGCCGTTAAAAAAACCCGGAGGGCAGGCTATAAGATCCATGACATCTTTACGCCATTTCCTATCCATGGATTGGATAAAGCGATGGGTTTACGGGATACCAGCCTGCATACCGCAGGGTTTATCTATGCCATTACCGGAACTGCCACTGCTCTTGGTTTCATTACCTGGGCATTGACGGTTGACTGGCAATTGAACTTTGGGGGTAAGCCATTCTTCTCCTTACCGGCATGGATCCCGATCACGTTTGAATTGACGGTATTATTTGCTTCGGTTGGGATGGTGCTCACCTTTTGCTATTTGTGCCAGATGGCGCCTTTTGTAAAAAAAGATCATTTCAATCTTCGATCGACAGATGACACATTTGTAATGGTACTGGAGTGTACAGACAAAACAAATGATGCTGAAGCAATAAGTTTTTTACAGCGTACAGGAGCTGCTGACGTGCAGGTGGTGTATAAAGAGACGGGCTGGTGGCTGGGGCGTTATGATAGAGACACCAAGCGTTTTGAAAGAACCGAAGAAGCCGTTCAGTAATAATTATATAATCAACTGATGATGAAAAAAATTTGGATCATAGGTGCCAGTATAACGATGGTGATCGTCATAGCAGGTTGCAATAAAGTACGACGTAGCCCCGGTCGAACCTATATGCCGGATATGGCGTACAGCCGTGCTTACGAAACATATTCTTCCACAGAGGATTTGCAAAAATATGGCGTTCATTATACGGGGCTGCCGGTACCAGGAACTATCGCCCGCGGAGATATGTTGCAGATTTATACCTTACCAAATGATTCAACAGGATATATTCAATCCGCAGCTGTGAACAATCCATTGCGCATTGACAGTATTGATGTAATAGAAGCGGAGAGGCTTTACCAGGTGAATTGTGGAATCTGTCACGGCGCAAAATTGGATGGGAATGGCCCTTTATACAATGAAGGCAATGGTCCTTTTCCCAATGCGCCAAAGAATTTGCTGGCAGATGATATGAAGAAAACGGCTGATGGAACGATGTTTCATGTTATTACATATGGCAAAGGTGCCATGGGTAGTTATGCCGCGCAACTGAATACGATGGAGCGCTGGATGGTGATTGCATTTATTAAATCAAAGCAGGGAGCATCTGTTTCAGTTGTACCAGCGGCCAAGACTGATTCGGTGACGGCTGCTGCACCAAAATAGTTTTGACAAAACAATAAACGAACACTGATGTCAATAAGGGAAAAGTTTATAGTAACAAAAAGGTACAACACCATAGCGATGATGCTCATCGTCATCGGGGCACTGGCGATTATTGGGTTGTATATAACGCATGGCTCTAAAAGTGATCCGCGCCAACAGGCCCGTTTTTGGGGGTCGTTGTTGCAGAACAGCGTTTACTTTTTGCTGGTGGTCAATGCTGCGATGTTTTTTATTTGTGCTACCACGCTGGCCTGGGGCGGGTGGCAAATGTCATTTCGCCGGGTGACGGAAGCGATTTCAGCCTGTGTGCCGGTAGTCGGGATTATTTGTGGTGTTATTCTTTTATTGATTTGTTTTGGGAGTAACCATGAGTTGTATCACTGGACAGACACCGAGCATGTAAAGCATGACAAGATCTTGAATTTTAAGAAAGGCTTTTTAAATAAGAATTTTTTTGCCGCTTGGACCATTTTCACCATTGCAGCCTGGTGGTTACTAGGATGGAAGATGAGAAAACTTTCCCGCAGCATCGATGACAAGCCATTAAGCGTGGAAGAAGGAAAAAAATATATCTGGAAAAACACAGTCTGGGCGGCTATCTACATCGTTATTTTTTCGTTGACGGTTATGTCATCTATCCCCTGGTTGTGGCTGATGAGTATCGACGCACACTGGTATAGTACGATGTACAGCTGGTACACATTTGCCAGCACCTTTGTGGCAGGTATTGCATTGATCACCTTGTTTGTGGTATTCCTGAAAAATAATAATTACCTGGAGTTGACCAATGAGGAGCATCTTCATGATCTCGGTAAGTTTATGTTCGCTTTTTCTGTCTTCTGGACCTACCTGTGGTTTTCCCAGTTTATGCTCATTTGGTATGCGAACATTCCTGAAGAAACAACATATTTCAAACCAAGGGCCCAGGGAATATACAGTGGTATTTTCTGGATGATGCTTATTATCAATTTCCTGGCTCCGCTCTTGTTATTGATGAGAAGGGGAGCTAAGAGAAATTATACCACTATGACATTTATGGCATTGCTGATCATATTCGGTCACTGGTTAGATTTTTTCCAGTTGGTGTTCCCGAGCCCATCACCGGATCGTGTTCCAATGATATTATGGGATTTTGGTGTGGCCCTGGGTTTTGTCGGACTAATCATGTTTATCACCGGAAGAACACTAAGCAGGTACCCGTTGGTGGCAAAGAATCATCCTTTTATAAAGGAAAGTGTGATTCATCATACGTAGAAATGTCAGACCGTCACGGCCTGGTACATTTTGGAAAATAAATGAAATGAAGGTGTCAGACCGGGATGGTCAGACAATAAATAAAAGAATATGCAAACATTTTTCATCGTTGCGATTTTAGGGCTGGGTTTTCTGATCACATTTCAGATAGCCAAGGCCAGTGAATATGTAGCAGTATTGCGTGGCGAAGAAAAGGCCCGTAAGCAAACCAACAAGATCAATGCATTTATGCTGCTGGCATTCCTGATCATCGGCATGATTGGTGTATACTATTGCAATGAAAAACTAAAAGGAAAGATACTGGGTGAAGCGGCTTCTGATCATGGTGTATTGATTGACAGGATGCTCTATATCACCATCGCACTCACAGGGGTTGTATTCCTGATCACCCAATTTTGTTTGTTTTGGTTTCCTTATAAATACCAGGAATCGGATAAGCGAAAAGCTTTCTATTATCCGCACAATAATAAATTAGAACTAATATGGACCGTGATACCGGCCATTGCTCTGACGGTACTGGTTGGATTTGGATTGTTTTACTGGTTTAAGATCACCGGGAATGCTCCTAAAGATGCTATGACAGTAGAAGTAACAGGCAGCCAGTTCAAATGGGAGTTTCGATACCCCGGGAAAGATAATATTTTAGGTAAAAAGTATTTTAAGAACACGAACGAAGCTCAGAATAACCCCATGGGCCAACTATGGGATGACCCCGCTAATCATGATGACGTTTATAATGCTGCAGAAATGCACCTGGTAGTAAACAAACCGGTGAGGTTGGTTATTAACGCAAAAGATGTGATCCATGATGTGGGGCTGGCTCATTTCAGGATGAAAATGGATGCAGTACCCGGAACACCCACTACGATGTGGTTTACTCCCAGGTTCACCACCAAACAAATGATTGAAAAAACCGGTAAGCCGGAATTTGTATATGAACTATCCTGCGACCAGATGTGTGGAAAGGGTCACTATAGTATGAGAGGTATAGTGATAGTGGAAACACAGGAAGAATTTGATGCATGGCTGGCGGGTAAAAAACCGCAATACCTGGTGGCTAATCCTGATAAGGATCCAAAAGCGGCCAAGCCAGATTCAGTGATAAGTAATGTGTCGGCAGGCGGCATCAAGCCACAAATGAAAATGCAAGATTAAAACAGATAACAACGAAAGTTGTTGCCAAAATACAAGAGTATGAGTGAAGCAATGAATATACATTCCGGAGAGGCCGCACATGCGGTGCATCATGATGAGCATCATGCTCATCACAAGGAAACGTTTGTTTCCAAGTATATCTTCAGCATGGACCATAAGACCATCGGGAAGCAGTTCCTGATTACAGGGATCATCTGGGCCATTATTGGAGGTTTATTCTCTGTCCTCTTCCGGCTGCAATTAGGATATCCTGAACAAACTTTTCCCATTCTTGAAACATTTTTTGGTAAGTGGGCCAAAGGGGGCCAGATACAACCTGAATTTTATTACTCATTAATAACCATGCACGGAACCGTGCTGGTGTTTTTTGTATTGACAGCGGGATTGAGCGGAACCTTTGCCAACATTCTTATTCCATTGCAGATCGGTGCAAGAGATATGGCGTCGCCTTTCTTAAATATGCTTTCTTACTGGTTTTTCTTCATGGCCAGTGTGGTCATGATTTCATCTTTATTTATTTCAACAGGTCCAGCTTCGGGGGGATGGACGGTCTATCCGCCATTAAGTGCATTGGGCCAGGCCTCAGATGGTTCTAAACTGGGGATGGATCTATGGATAGTCAGCATGTCATTATTTGTTGTGTCCTCACTGCTCGGGGGTTTGAATTATATTTCAACCATCCTGAACATGCGAACAAAAGGAATGAGCATGACCAGGTTGCCCCTCACTATCTGGGCGCTATTCTTTACCGCTGTATTAGGCGTATTATCTTTCCCTGTTCTTTTATCAGGATTGATACTGTTATTATTTGATCGTAATCTCGGAACAAGTTTCTACCTGAGTGATATTGTAGTGAATGGACAGATATTGGCGAACGAAGGAGGAAGCGCCATCTTGTTCCAGCACTTATTCTGGTTCCTGGGTCACCCGGAAGTATATATTATATTATTACCGGCGATGGGAATGGTCTCAGAAATTCTTTCGGTCAACAGCCGGAAGCCCATCTTTGGATATATGGCGATGCTTGGTTCCTTGTTCGCCATTACTATCCTGGCTTTTCTTGTTTGGGCGCACCATATGTTTGTAACGGGGTTAAATCCATTCCTGGGTTCGATATTCGTATTACTAACCTTGCTGATTGCGGTGCCCTCAGCTATTAAAGTATTTAACTGGCTCACTACTTTGTGGCGGGGCAACATACGGTTTACACCGGCCACCTTGTTTGCCATCGGTTTTGTAAGCTTATTTATATCGGGTGGTTTGACAGGAATTTTCCTGGGTAACTCAACGATTGATATCCATCTGCATGATACCATGTTTGTGGTAGCGCACTTCCATATTGTAATGGGTGTAGCTTCCATGTTTGGGATGTTTGCGGGGATCTATCACTGGTTCCCGAAAATGTTTGGACGCTACATGAACAATACGCTGGGCTTTATCCATTTCTGGGTTACCATGGCAGGGTCTTATCTTATTTTCTGGCCGATGCACTACCAGGGTCTTGCAGGTATTCCTCGCCGTTACCTCGATAAAAGAGGATGGGTTTCGTTTAATGATTTCCCCGAGCTGGATAAAATGATCACGATCGTTTCTATTATAGTCTTTGCTGTACAGCTGATGTTTGTGTTCAACTTTTTGTACTCTATATTCAAAGGTAGAAAAGTATCTAACCCTAATCCATGGGGCGCCAATACGTTGGAGTGGACAACACCTATCCGTCCGGGTCATGGAAACTGGACAGGTGAAATACCTGAGGTACATCGCTGGGCTTATGACTATGGTAAAGATGGAAGGGAATTTATTCCGCAAACAGAGCCGGTGGGAGAAAATGAGAGTAAACATTAAAAATGCCTCCCCAAACCTCTCCGCAAGGAGGGGCTTAAGAGTCCGAACATTTGGAAAGGCTCATATTGTTTGGAAGAAAATATGCGTAAAAGGTATTTGACATATTATAATAAATTTTCGATAAGCGAGGGCTGTGTAACGGTGGCCTCCTCTTACGGAGGAGGTCGGGAGGAGGCCGAATGAAAAAGATCAAGGATTATTTACAATTGGTTAAGCTTTCGCTGAGTATCATGGTGGTGTTCAGCAGTGTAATAAGTTTTTTGCTGACACAGGGATCTGACACATTTGTAGACAAGTGGAAAATGGTCCTATTGCTCTTTGTAGGTGGGATGCTGGTCACAGGTAGTGCCAATGCTATTAACCAGGTGGTTGAAAAAGATACTGATGCGATGATGAAACGGACGGCCAAACGGCCGGTTGCTTCGGGTCGTATGAGTGTAACGGAAGGATGGGCTTTTGCTTTCATCACCGGTGCGCTGGGAGTTTTTATTCTCGGAAATTATTTCAACTGGCTGGCGGCAGGATTGGCGGCTTTTAGTTTATTCCTGTATGCATTTATCTATACGCCATTGAAGAAAGTAAATTCAATTGCAGTACTGGTAGGTGCTATTCCGGGAGCCTTGCCTTGTTTGATCGGTTGGGCGGCAGGTGACAATAACCTGGGAACCGGCGGTTGGGTTTTGTTTGCGTTCCAGTTCTTTTGGCAATTCCCACATTTTTGGGCAATTGCCTGGGTGGCACACAAAGATTATTCAACGGCGGGATTCAAATTATTGCCGTCAGAAGAAGGACCGACAAAGTTCACAGCGCTGCAGACAATTGCCTATTCGCTGATTTTGGTACCGGTCACGCTGGCGCCTTATTATACCGGGATGACTAGTTATAATAACACGCAGGGAATAATAAGTTTGATACTAATAGGACTGGCGAATTTGTTTATGATCGGAAGATGTGTAACGTTATACAGAAAGATGGATGTGGGATCGGCAAGGAAAGTAATGTTTGGAAGTTATATGTATTTGCCGGTAGTGATGTTAGCGTTGCTTTTAAGTAAATCGTAACCCCAACCCCTAAAGGGGCTTTATAATCTGACAAAATAAGAGGTTGATTAATGGTAAGTAACTTGGAAATAAAAGACTATAAAAATTCCCCTTCAGGGGCTAAGGGTAAAAAAATTCATCCCCACAAGTTTACTATGTGGGTAGCGATCGGGAGCATTGTTATGATGTTTGCCGGGTTGACAAGTGCTTTTATTGTAAAAAGTAACCAGTCAAGTTGGGTGCCTGTAACGATACCCACTGTATTCTGGATATCAACCGCTGCGATTATTGCCAGCAGCATAACGCTGCAGATGGCATTGCGTTCTTTTAAACAGAGGGGGATGAACCAGTACCGGGCGCTAATTGGTACCACACTTATCCTGGGAGCTGCTTTTGTACTATTGCAATGGCTGGGGTTTCAGGATTTGTGGGCACAAAAGATAACCTTCACGGGGTCAGGTGCCGGGCAGTTCCTGTATGTTATCTTTGGATTGCATGCAATACATGTGATCGGCGGAATTGTCGTTTTGATAGTGATGTTTATTAAAGCATTTGCAGGAAAAACGAAACTGTACAGTTCCGTGCCAGTAGAAGTAGCCGCTATTTACTGGCATTTTGTAGATCTGCTTTGGATTTATTTATTGTTATTCTTTATTGTGATCGGCGGGAGGTAAAGGCGTACATTTTTTTTGGAATTTGTGATTTAAAAATTTGGAATTTTTTAGTTTATGTCAACACAAACAACAGTACATCAGACCAAATGGTGGAGCGGAGGTAAAAGTCCCTTTAACCTGGAGTATGGCAAACTGATGATGTGGTACTTTTTGATGAGTGATGCCTTTACGTTTGGTGCATTCCTGATTTCGTATGGCTCTATCCGGTTTAGCCAGAATTTCTGGCCGGACCCCAACGTAGTATTCAGTGCTTTTCCAGGAGCCGGTCATGCTAATCTACCGCTGGCTTTTGTGAGCGTAATGACTTTTATATTGATCATTAGTTCTGTAACCATGGTGCTGGCGGTACATGCCGGGCACAAAGGAGATAAGGCGGGAGTTATTAAATGGATGTTCTGGACCATTATCGGGGGCCTGGCATTCTTAGGTTGCCAGGCTTGGGAATGGCATCACTTGCTGACTGGTGAACATGCTGTATTGGTAGATGGAAAAATTGACTTTGTTGTTCAGAACATGAGAGGTAATCCCTGGGGTGACCTGGTGCATGGACCTGAACTAAGTGCCGCATTAAATAATACCTCGCATGATGCTTTGGTGAAACTGGTGCATGAACATGATCATACGCAGGAACTGGCACAACTGGCAGCTATGTCAGATGTCCAACTACGGGGTATGATCGATGTAGCTGAACTTCATGTAAGGGAAAAAGGGCCTGTTGCCTTTGGCGGATATTTCTTTGGCATCACGGGTTTTCATGGTTTCCATGTATTTTCCGGGGTGATCATCAATATCGTGATGCTGATTATGGCGCAAAAGAATGTATTTAGGAACAGGGGTCATTACCTGATGATAGAAAAAGCAGGCTTGTACTGGCATTTTGTGGACCTGGTATGGGTATTTGTATTCCTTTGTTTTTATCTAATTTAGGATTTAATTATTTGTAATTTAATTGTGTATGCAACATCCGGCATTTGAAGAAGTAACTGTTCATCATCCTCATAGTGATGATGCCGAGTTTAAGAAGAGAATAAGAAAGACGACCATCTTATTATCTGTTATTACCGTAATAGAACTTGGGATCGGGTTAACGATTTATAGTCTCAATAAAAGTGATGCGAACCGGGACGCGCTCATCCTTGGCTTTAAAGGCATCGTTTGTATCCTTACACTGGCCAAAGCTTACTATATTGTTTCTGTATTTATGCACCTCGGGGATGAGATCAGGAATATGATCATGACGATCGTCGTTCCTTTGATGTTATTCATCTGGTTTATTACTGCATTTATTTGGGAGGGCAATTCCTACAAGAATCTTCGTAACAAATTTGACCAGCATTTTAAGGAAACAACAATGCCACCTAAAAAGGGGCAGACCGAAAAGCATGAGGAAAAGCCGGTGCAGAAAAGCGGTAAGGAATAAGGCAACTCTATTTTTATAAAACCTAAACCATTAAACCGGAGGCGGTTTGATGGTTTTTATTTAACCTCACTTCCATTTCACTCCATAGAATATAGAGGTTCCGATAAAGGGAAGAGTGATTGACAGAGAAGTAAAATGTAGAAATCGTGACCAGGAAAGCTGTATATGCGGTGATGATGGCATTACTATTGCCATTGATCGCTTACTTCATTGTAAAACGAAAAAGCCAAACGGCAGTTACAATGCCACGGCATTACCTGCCCGACTCGGTGTCTACCATTACAAAAAAAGGAAGAAAGGTAAATGATACGATATGGCATAGGCTTGCTGATTTTGCATTGACCAACCAGGAGGGAAAGACTGTCACCTGGGATAGCCTGAAAGGAAAGATCATTATTGCCGATTTCTTTTTTACACATTGTCCTACGATCTGCCCGGGTCTTACCCGGAATATGAAACGAATGGCGGAATCCATTCACAATGGCCAGCGGGTAGGCGATAAAACCAATAAGAAGGTTCATTTCCTTTCTTTCAGTATCGATCCGGAAAGGGACTCGGTGGAACGATTAAAATATTGGGCCGATAAATTCCAGATCAATCCTGAACAGTGGTGGCTGCTAACCGGTGATAAAAAAGCGATCTATGATATGGTGATCGAAGAAATGAAAGTGGGGTTGGTGGATGGACAGGGCGTTGATACAAATTTTATACATAGTGACCGGTTTGTACTGATCGACAGTAACCGCCATGTAAGAGGTTATTACAGTGGGCTGGACTCCCTTGCTTTGGCAAGGCTATCTAAAGACCTTGTGCTATTGACGATGGAAAAGGATCCCAGGAGCAAAAGTTTTTTTGATGGTAAACTTCAGCTGATCGCTGTCATTTTTCTACTGGCCATTATGGGGGTGGGATTATTATTAGTCTTTATCAGAAAAAAATCATAGACATGCTGACAGCCGCCTGGAGGAAGAATGATAGAAAAGCGAGAATTTTAATTTTTGTTTTTTCTGCCATTGTTTTTTCTGCCGTGGTTTTATTAAGCAGGGTGAAACTGAACGTGAGCCTGGGATTTGATGTACACCTGTTCGCTACTGCCAATGCAATTCTTAATTCTTTGGTCGCTGTACTATTGATACTGGCATTGATAGCAGTCAAAAGCAAAAACTTCCTGTTGCACAGAAACATCATGCTTTCCGCCATGTTTCTCTCCATGCTTTTTTTGGTCAGTTATATTTGTCACCACTTATTGGCGGGAGAAACCCGGTTTGGTGATGTGAACCATGATGGCATGATAAGTGAAATTGAAAAAGCCGCCGTGGGAAGTAAGCGGATGATCTATTATATCATATTAGGTACGCATATTCCGCTGGCTGGTATTATCCTTCCTTTTATACTCTTCTCGGCTTACCGGGGGATGACAGGTGAATTTGAAAAGCATAAAAAATTAACCCGTATTACCTGGCCTATTTGGTTTTATGTAGCAGTGACTGGAGTGGTGGTCTATTGGATGATCAGTCCCTATTATTACTGAAAACCTGCTTATCGGGAAACCACCGTCACGACGCCGGTCATACCGGCATGGTGGCTACAATAATAATTTCTAACACCAACCGTACTGAACGTTTGACTAAAGCTGGCTCCCGGGTTTAAATCCCCGCTGTTAAAACTGCCATCGCTAGCCGTCACCGTATGGATCGTATTGTCATCATTCACCCAGGTTACCTTTAAACCGGTAGCGATGGTAAGGTTGGGCACTGAGAAAACCGAACCCCTCATGTTGATAATGCTGGCGGAAGGGTCTACTGGATCAGCGCCAGTATTTTTGCTGCACGAGAAGAATAAAACCATCAGCGCGGACAAGAAAAGGGGTAGAATAATTATTTTTTTCATATGCTATACTATTGATGATCAATCGCAATATAAAGTATACACGCAATATCAGGGCCAGAAATGAGACCCGGCCAGAATCATCAGCTTTAGTGACTGTCTTTCAGCGGGTAAGAGGGTGTTTGGAACAAAGGCAATTCATCATATCGCCCCGGTTTCTTTAGTTATTTTTTGCAGGCACGCCTTTTGACAATGCGGGCATTTTACCCGTACCGATGGACTTCCTGCAGCCTGGTAGCGGATCCCACCGCCCTCCCAAATGCTGGAGGCTTTACCGCAGTTATCACATGTAAATTTCCACTGCTTTGATTCAGCCATCATCTTTTCAAATTTAGCGGAAGGACTGAACCATTTTACAAATTTTTGTGCGCGGCTTAGTCCCATGCCTTGCTTATTTTTTATGGTTAAAATAATTTCAGTGTTGACGGAATTAGCAGGGACAAAATTAGGCGTTCTTTTGTTTTACCAGTGAACCCTTCGCCCATGGCCGGGACTGATCAGGTATACATTGTACCCGTAGCGTTCCTCAAAAGGTGCCATTGGCTGAGCCACTATAGGTTGTAGGACTGGTCCTGTTATTTTTTTAAAGTAGCTTTATTGTTCGATCTCCAACTAACTGCATGAGTAACCATCCGCAATATGATGAAGGAAAGCTGCTTTCCCAATTGGGAAAGGATGATATGCAGGCTTTTGATGAATTGTATTGGAAATATCAAAAGGCAGTTTACCAGAATGTATATAAACTCACCCGTGATGTGCTTATTGCCGAAGATATTGTGCAGGAAGTCTTTATCAGCCTTTGGGAAAAAAGAAACACGATTGATGCAAATCGTTCCGTTGCCGGTTGGTTGTTTGTTTCCAGTTATAACCGTTCCATTAATGCGCTGAAGAAAAAATTGAAAGAATCAAAGGCCTATCAGTCCCTGGGACAGGAGGGTGAGGATCCTGGATATGATGAGTCAATTGGAGAAGTGCAACTAAATATATTGGAAAAAGCCATCGCCGAACTTTCCCCGCAAAAAAGAAGGGTGTTTGAAATATGCAAACTGCAAGGCCGGAGTTATGAGGAGGCAGCTACAGAACTGAATATATCAAAAAATACAGTAAAGGAATACCTTTCCGCTGCAATCGGCTCGATTAAAGAATATGTCCGCCAGCATCCCGGCTTGGGAATCCTGGTCATTGCCAACTATTTAAGCTGAAAAAGCTATCCTGTTTAAAATAATTGCAGAACTAGCCCCCCCTTTTGTCTGTACCTTTTGTATTAATTAATAGAGAGATAATAGTAGAATCAAAAAATTAAGCGTGGAAGACTTAAGGCAACGATTGCAAAACTTGTTTGTAAAAAGTGACTGGTCATTTGAAGACCGGAACTGGTTGTTGAACTACCTGGAGAAAAACGATACGACGGCGTTGCAACAGATCATGCAACAGCAATTCAATGACAGTATACAATCCGGGGAGAAATTAGACGGTGAAGCAGAGAAACAATTGCTGGAACGTATTCGTGAAAAAATCAGATCCATGGGGAAGCCGGCCAAAGTTATTCGCTTTAATTCCTGGAAGCGGGTGGCTGCAGCAGTTATCATTGTCCTGCTTGGCACCGGTGCTGTTTTCCTGCTTAGTGATAAAAAGAAGCCAGCGATTGCAAAAACCAATCCTGTTGCACCCTACCATAATGATGTGGCACCCGGAGGCAATAAAGCATTGCTTACGTTGGCGGATGGTTCAACGATCGTATTGGATAGTGCGCAGATTGGCACCCTTTCCCAACAGGGCAATATAAAGGTGTTGAAATTGGATAATGGGCAGTTGGCTTATACAGCATTGGGCTCCACAGCCGCGGTTGTGTATAATACCATTTCCACACCAAGGGGTGGTCAATACCAGTTAACATTGGCTGATGGCAGTAAGGTTTGGCTAAATGCGGCCTCGTCACTCCGGTTCCCTGCAGGATTTACGGGCAAGGAAAGAAAAGTAGAACTGACCGGCGAAGCCTATTTCGAAATAGCGAAGAATGCATCGATGCCTTTTAGAGTAAATGTAGCTGGCAGGGGAGAAGTGGAAGTATTGGGAACTCATTTTAATATTAACTCCTATGATGATGAAATGACAATAAATACAACACTCTTAGAAGGTAAGGTGAAAGTTAGTGCTTTAGGTAACGAGCAACCCGTAACGAGCAACCAGCAGTTTCTTTCCGCGGGTCAACAGGCTCAGTTAAATTCTAATGGGCAGCTGGTGATCAATAAAAGCCCGGATATAAAAGCGGTAATGGCATGGAAGAATGGGAAATTCGATTTTGGTGAAGCGACAGAGATTGCCACGATTATGCGCCAAATAGCCAGGTGGTATGATGTGCAGGTGGAGTATAAAGGAATGGTTAGCGGGGAGATTGGTGGCTCCATGTCAAGAGATGTAAATGCCTCAAAAGTATTTGAAATGCTGGGGATGACAGGCAGCGTGAAGTTCCAGATCAATGGAAAAAAAGTGATGGTAGTGCAAAACAAAAAATAGAAAATACTGGTTAGTAACCGTCCGAATGGATTCATCCGGGCGGATAAACAAAACCGCCCCGGGTAGAAGCCGGGACGGCAAAAAGTTCAGATTAACCGAATTACACATGTCCCGCAAGACTGCTTATCGTTTAACCCAAAACTTGTCCCGAAGTAATCGGAACGAACAAAGTTATGAATTTAAAGGCTCTTTGTAACTACCGGTATTTACACCGGAGGGTGCTAATCAAAACGCTGCTGATCATGAAATTCACAGCCATTCTACTTTTCGCTGCCTGCCTGCAGGTCAGTGCCACCGGGTACTCACAGGTTACCCTGTCAGAAAAAAATGTGCCATTGCAGAAAGTATTTAAACAGATACAGAAGCAAACCGGCTATGATTTCTTGTACAGCGTCGAGCTGTTGCAGCAGGCAGGCAAGATCAGTATTGATGTCCGTAATGTTAGCCTGGATAAAGCATTAGAACAATGCCTGGAAGGCAAACCTCTTAGTTTTTCAATTGTTGAAAGAACGATCGTCATCAAGCCAAAGGCAGAAACTCCTGTGGCAAATACAGCAGACGAAATGCCGCCAGCCATCGATATCAGGGGCCGGGTAATGAACGAGAAAGGCGAACCTGTTGAAGGAGTTACTGTTTCTGTCAAAGGAACAACTATTGCTACTGCTACTAACGCCAACGGAGAGTTTAGCTTAAGAGGTATTGATCAATCCGCCACCCTGATCTTTTCCGGTGTAAATGTAGAAACCCGGGAAGAGCCCATTAATAATAAAAGAGAAGTGTTTGTAACACTGAAAACAAAAGTGTCTGATATGACGGACGTAACTGTTGTGGTTAACACAGGTTATCAAACATTACCTAAAGAAAGAGCTACCGGTTCTTTTGGCACAGTAAGCAAAGAGCAACTAGATAAACCTTCCACCAATATTGCTTCCCGTATTATAGGTACTAATGCAGGTGTGCAGGCGCTGACTATGGATGCCGAAGGAGTACCCTTTTTCCAAATCAGAGGCTTATCTACACTGTATGCTAATCAGAGCCCGCTTGTGGTTGTAGATGGATTTCCAATACAAGGGGTATTTGATGCAGTAAACCCAAATGATGTAGAAACAGTTACTATATTAAAAGATGCAGCAGCTTCATCAATCTGGGGGGCAAGGGCAGCTAATGGAGTCATTGTAGTAACTACAAAGAATGCCAAAAAAGGAGCACCTTTAAAAGTTGAGTTCTCTGCTTTTACTCGCATTGGTGGAAAAATTGACCTGGATTATTCCAGGCCATTAGCCACATCTTCTGAAACGGTTGATTATGAAAAATTAGCTTATAATAAATGGACTCCTCAATTTAATAACGGCTCTATTGTTAACAACAGCCAATGGTCCTGGAGTCCTGGTATGAATGCCTTGAACGAACATAATCTGGGTTTCATTTCTCTGGCTCAAAGAGATAAAGCGCTGGATAGTTTAAAAACCCTTGACAACCGGCAGCAGATATCAGATCAGCTATTGGAAAATCCTGTAACCCAGCAATACAATCTGAGTCTATTCAGTGCATCGCAAAGAATGAGTAATGCTTTCTCGTTTTTATTTGAAAAAAATCAATCCAACTTTAAAAAAACATACAATGACAGGTTTATGCTTAACTATCGTACAACTGCCAGCCTGAATAAGTGGCTGGACCTGTCTCTGAATACGATGGTACAGTATAATAAATTTACAAACAACGGAACTACTCTTGCAGAAATATCAAATTTATCTCCCTATGAAATGTTAGTGAATCCTGATGGAAGTTTAACGGGTACTACCCTTAAATATTATGTTCCACTGATAAACAGAGGAGTTCCCCGGAACCTTTTCCCTTATTCAGATTGGAGTTATAATCCAATACAGGAAATAAATAGCAAGAGTCTTGTCAGCCGTGAGTTTAATGGAAGAATACAAGCTGGTATAATTGTAAAACCCATGAAAGGATTAACGCTCGAGTCCCGGATTCAATATGAGAATTTTAATACAACTACAAGAAATCACTATAGTGAGGATAACTTTTTAGTAAGGCAAACTGTAAACCATTCTTCATTCTGGAATCCCGGATTGGCTGCTGCTATGACAACTAACCCCATTCCAAATTTACCAAAGGGAGGTTTTCTCGATCAAAGCAGAAATCAGTTGGTTGCCTGGAATTTTCGGAACCTGATTTCCTATAACAAGAGATTTGGAGGAAAACACGATGTTAATTTCGTGGGTGGTTCTGAACAGCAAAGTAGCAATTTGCAAACTTTCAATTATGCCAGAACCTATGGCTATAATGATAAAACCTTGCAGGTAGGTACATTCCCTAATGGTCCGGGTGGTACTCCGGTAAATGGGAATCAAAACGGAACGGGAACGCCAACAACATTAACAATCAGAAATTGGTTGAATCAAACCCAAACGCTTCCATACACAAATTCATTTGGCTATTCTACAGACAGGTTTTTTTCCGCATTTGCAAATGCTGCCTATACCTATAATGATAAATATACTCTGTCTGGTAGTTTCAGAACAGATGCCTCAAATTTGATCACGGATGATCCCGCTTACAGGTATAATCCTTTCTGGTCGGCCGGAGCAAGCTGGCAGATATGGAAAGAGAGTTTTATGAATGATATAAATTTTATTGACCGGTTAAGTCTGAGAGCTACTTATGGATTCAATGGAAACGTCGATAAAAGCACTTCTTTTATGCCGCTGATTTCTCTGGCCGCTACTCCCAATGTGCTGACAAATGCCTTTACGGCAACATTCTCGAGTTTGGGTAATCCTACATTGCGTTGGGAAAAAACCGGTACAATAAATATCGGGATAGATTATTCTATTTTAAAAGGGCAGCTTTTTGGTAAAATCGATTATTATCAAAGAAAAGGAAAAGACCTGATTGCCGTAATTGCAATCCCGGCTGTTAACGGCTCCACCACACAACGACTGAACAATGCTAAAATGACCAATAGTGGGATTGAATTTGAAGTGGGAACAAAGTTGAATATTACCCGAAATATACACTGGAGCGGAAACCTTAATTTTTCTTATAATAAAAATAAGATTACAGATTTGTTCCTGGCTCAATATAGTGCTTCCTCTTTAGCTTCAAGATCTACTTCTTCTTACGCTGTGGGGTATAATGCCAATACCTTGTGGATGTATCAGTATACCGGCTTTAACAGTAGCAATCAGCCTACTGTATTAGGACCGGATAATGTAAATTTTGACATACAGACTTTTATTCCGGGAGATGCAAGAACTTATTTGGAGAATACAGGCTCTCTTGTTGCCCCTTATACCTTAGGATTTATGAACAATTTCGATATTAAGGATTTTAGTCTTTCTTTTATCATCACAGGAAATTTTGGACATGTTTTTCAGCGGAGAGGGTTTAATTATCCGGTACAATGGACCACCCGTGTTCTTCCTAACAAGTTTGTTGGGGAAGTATTGAATGGGAAATCTACCGATATTCTCACATTGCCCTTAAATTCCAATGAGCCACGATTCTTTTTCTGGGATAGGTTCTACAATAATCTGTCCTATTTAGCTCAATCGGCTTCCTGGATCCGTATGCAGGAAATAAATCTTACTTACCGATTACCAAAAACAATTTTACGCAAAATGGGGGTTAATAACTTCCAGGTTTTTGTGCAAGGAAATGATCTATTCGTGGTTCTTTCCAATAAATACGGGGAAGACCCATTATACCCCCTGGGCTCCTTAAACCCAAGACCTAAAACAACTTTTGGAATTAAATGTGATTTTTAAGAATTCTAAAACAACACAAATGAAAAAGATATTCAGTTTAAACTATGTAGCATATATCACTTTGATTACCATGATTGCTGGTATGAGTTCCTGCAAAAAATTCCTGGAAGAAAGACCCAATAAAAGTTCATCACTTCCGATTGAAACTGTTGCCCATCTCAACGCATTACTGGAGAACTACACCATCTTTTACAGTGATCAAAATCCAGCTTTTTTGCGTACAGATGATTATGGTCTCACAGTTCCGCTTTTCAATGCCCGGCCTTCAACATTTAATTTTCTGCCAAACACATTACATGCTTTTTGGGATGTAGATTTTTTACCAACAACTACATCTGGTGAAAATTTGTGGGGTATTGCTACGGGTGAGTGGAGGGATGTATTCTACGCCAATGCAGTATTAAATAATGTGGACAAAGTAGATGGTACAGCCGACGAAAAAGCAAGAATAAAAGCAGATGCACATATGATAAGAGCCTATGCTTATTGGCAACTGGCCAATACATTTTGTCTGCCCTACACCGATGCAAACAAAAATGAGATGGGTTTGCCTATTAAACAATCAACGAGTTTTGAAGAGGATCTGGCCCGCAAATCGCTGGAAGAAACGTACAAATTTATAGAGTCCGATTTAGCGGAAGCTTTGAAAATAAACAAACCCCTCGTAGCTAATGGAAGGGTGGAACATTGGCGTTCCAATACAGCAGCAGTAAATGGATTTGCAGCAAGGTATTATCTCAACCGGAATAATTATACGGAAGCGCTGAAGTATGCCAATCTTGCTTTAGCAGAATATAGTGTGCTGAATGATTATAATTCTACGGCAGATATGAACTATGGAACCAATCAGAATGTAACAATTAATGGCGGCACGCCTTCCCAATCAGTTTTTACGATTCGCTATCCCTATACACACAATAACCAAATAAACCTCGTCGATATGGTAGGCTGGAAAGAGTTTCTATATTTCCGTGTAAATAATTATGGATCCTGGTGGTATGTTCCGAGCCTGGAGTTGCTGAGTCTTTACGACCAGACCAATGATCGCCGTTATGAGTATCATATTGTAGAGGGTTATTCATATGACCGCGGAATGAATTCAAGCCCGTCCTATGATTATCCGGGATACATCTTTTTCTTTAAAGACCGGTTACCTGCCGGGCCTACAACGGCTGAAATGTATTTAATAAAAGCTGAATGTCTTGCCAGAACAGGGGATGTATCAGGAGCATTAACAGCAGTCAATACCCTGCGTGCAAAAAGATTAAGACCCGGTGCCTGGGTAAATTTAACGGCAGCTAGCCAGGCAGAAGCAGTTACAAAAATTTTACAGGAAAGAAGAAGAGAGCTGCCTTTTGTTACAAGATGGTACGACATCCGGAGATTTAATAATAATACGGATCCCAGTGATGATGTATTAATGACAAAAACTTTTTATCCTTTGACTTTATCAGGCCCTAACACATCAGCACCTGTGCAAACCTATACAATGCCAAAGAACTCCCGAAAATTTGCATTGCCTTTGCCGTTTCCAGATATTCTTGCGAGTCAGGATAAATTAAAACAGAATACCTATTAACCAGGCAAATGTGAACTAAAATATTTTCTCTATTATTAAGAATAAATTTTATGAAAAGAAAAAATTTCTTCTCATCCTGCGTCTTATTGCTTTTTTTAGGAATCGCAACTATAAATGTGTATGCTCAACCCGATAAGGAAAAAACGGCCTCTGATCCGGCATTGATTAGTGAATTACAGCATGCTATTGAAAAAAATCCAGCAGATCTTGAATTACATGATAAATATTTAAAGGCAACAGGTTTTGCCAAATGGGGGGTGGAGGAAGATCCGACCTTTGTAAAACAATATGAAGAATGGCTGAAAAAATTTCCTAATTCAGCGGCGATACCTTATGCACTGGGTCATGCTTATGCAAGCAAGGAAAGCCCAAAAGCAAAACCCTTTTTATTAAAGGCCGTAGCTATTGATCCAAACTTTGACAAAGCGTATTTTGATCTTTGGTTAGATGGTGAACGCTGGGGTGATTTTAAAGTTTCCCGTGAATACCTTGCTAAGGCAAAAGATGCAGCACCCTCAAACCCAGATTATGCCTTTTATTATGCTAATGGATTTGACGACACTGATTTTGAGAAGTATAGAAAACTCAGCCTGGAAGTAGCAAAAAATTTTCCTACTTCCGAAAGAGGTGCGCAGGCTTTGTACTGGCTGGCCAACAAAACAAAAGATGCCGATCTGAAAATTAAATATTATGAGCAGCAAAAAAAAGATTTTCCTGTAGAAAAATTCCGCTGGACTTCTTCCGGCATGTCTGATTATTTTAATCTTTTGCTGCAGCAGTCTCCGCAAGAAGCCCTGCGACTGGCAACAGAACTGGCGGCAGTAAAAGCAGATGAACGTACCGTTAAATCATGGCAGGCCAATACTGTCCTGGCTAAAAATATAGTAGAAGCACAATCCTTACTGGCAAAAGGCAAAGGTGCCGAAGCTTCTGCCATCATGGACAGTGTGACCATACCCCGGTGGGGAACTGCAAAGGAATATATTTTGTTACTGAAATCTAAAGCACTGGATGCTTCAGGTAATACAAAACAGGCCTATAATAATTTGCTCCTGTCTTATGCTTCCGAACCTACAGCGGAGTTAAAAAAAGAAGTATCTGCATATGGCAACAAGCTGGGCAAAAATGCCGATGTCATCTATAAAGATATTAGGTACATCAGGGATACGGCTGCAAAAAAGGCACCGGTTTTTAACATGGAAACTTATTTAACCAAAGGCAAATCTTCGCTGAATGACTATAAAGGCAAAGTGGTTTTAATTACTTACTGGTTTCCGGGCTGCGGTCCTTGTCGTGGTGAGTTTCCACATTTTGAAAATGTAGTAAAGAAATTTAAAGGACAAGATTTTGTTTACCTGGGTATCAATATTGTTGATGAGCAGGATGATTATGTAGTGCCTTTTATGAAGTCAAGTGGCTATAGTTTTATTCCATTAAAAGATAATAAGGATTGGGTAAAAGGTCCTTTGGATAACAGGAATGCTGCTCCGGTAAATTTCCTGATAGACCAGGATGGAAAAATTATTTTTTCCCGGTTCAGAACAGATGGCAGCAATGAAGCCACGTTGGAAATGATGATTCAGTCGCTGCTGGATCGTAAAAAATCTATTTAGCAGCAGTCAGAATTTTCAATTTTTTGTAAGGCTACAGGAGGCAAAAACAGCTTAGTTTTTTATATGTACAACGGCTTTGAAAAACTGCTTCTCTAAAAAATTAGAATATGAAACAGCAAATATTTTTATTCCTCAGTTTTTTTATGTTCATATTCTTTGCGGGCATACATACCAATGCTCAAAGCAAACAGAACCTGAAAGTACTTTATGTGGGCGGTTCTGGTAATTATATGGATAGCTATGGTGAAAACTATTATAAAAATGAGGAAGAAAAACAAAAGGATATAGCTGGCAGAATGTCTTCTTTTGAGAAAATGCTGAGCCGGTATTTTACAAAAGTAACTGTGGTAAAGGCGGCTGATTACAAACAGCCCATGTCCAACGATTATGATGTTACCGTAATGGACGGCAAGCCGGCAGCTGTTACAGAGAAGAAAGCCGTAAAAGACGACACAGGAAGAATCGTAAACTATATTCCTGCAGCCTATTTTACAGAAGACTTTGATAAACCGGTTTTGCTTATCGGTGAATTGGGAGAACCTCTGGGAAGGAGCATCGGTCTAAAAATTGACTGGTATTGTCTTTGCCTCGATGCACATGCACTCAACTTTGATCGTAAGCATCCCATTTTCAACGGACCATTCCCGGTAAAAATGACGATAGAAGAACTACCCACTCCTGAGGAGGCTTTTCATTACGAATATTTCCTGGGGCATAAAACACCTGTAACCATTCCTATGTGGCGGGTGCAAACCAAAGGTTATAAGACGGATCCGGGTTTCCGTATCGGATTGGTGGCAAGACCATGGGGATTCGAAGATTCACCGGATGCAGAATCTATTTCAAGCGGTGTTTGTCAAAAAACCTTAGATGCAGTTGCCATCGGCAGGCACGGCAATTATTTTCATTGGGGCTTTGCAGCTTCACCGGAGTATATGACACCCGAATCGCAAACCGTGTTGGCAAATGCTGTTTCCTACATTTCTAAATTTGATGGTAAAGGTATCATTGCCCGAAAATACCTGGACAGGCGGGCCACCCGTGAATATCTGAAAGAACTTAAATACCTGTCAACCCGAGAATCTCATGAAAGCAGGATAAAATCAAATAATGAATTTGATTTAAAATATCTGGAAAAGAAAAAAAATGCGGAGCAAAAAAAAGCATCAGGAGAAAAACTTTCTGCTGAGGAAGAACGATCGCTTTCTTACACGAAACAACCTGTATTAACATTTGAAGATTATATTAAAAGATACCAGAAAAAAGATCTCTTTGAAAAATTGGGAACAAATTCAGAAGCCTACTTGAAATACTACGATTCCAACAAGGATTATTTTTATGCCGAAGATGCAATGTATGTGATTTCGGTAGATGAAGATGTGAAAAGTCTGGGCATCCCTTATTATGATAAACGTCTTTTACATACCTGCATTACCATGCTGGAAAAAGGTAAAGACACCGAGAAGGCGCAACGCATTCTGGATCGGTATACGATGCTGGATTTTACTACACCGGCAGCATGGCGCAAATGGTTTGAAAACAACAAAGAAAAAATATTTTTTACAGAAACAGGTGGTTATAAGTTTATGGTAAACACATATGATAAAAAGATCGAAGGAAACAATTATCATAAAAAAAAAGTCAATCCATAGATAATATTATTCCGGAAGAAACGACGCATAGCAACCCGGTAAGTGTAGCTACAGGTGTAATTAATAAAGAAGATGGTAAAAAAGAAATTGTTATAAAATTTAAAATTCATACAGGTTATCACTTGTATGCGCATATAGAACAGGGAGATCCGTTTATAAAAACAGAAGTGGAAATAGAATTGCCCGAAGGCTACAAAAAAAATAACACCTTGCAAATGCCCTCTTTTGAATACTATAATGGAAATGGCACCACCGCTTATACCGGTGACATTATATTTACCCAGGAAATCAGCGGTCAGGCCAAAGGGGAAGCCATCTGCTATCTTACCTGGCAGGTTTGCGATGACCATGTTTGCTTAATGCCGGTAATACGGCAGCCTTATAAAATACAGTTGTAATAAAACAATTACAGTCAGTGGGTTTAAATAAATAAAATGCTAAAAAATGAAAACTAGCAACTTAAATAGAGGCAGGAATAAAGTTTTTCGATTGATCCTGCTATTTATCATGGCAGCTTGTATATTTCCATTGTCATCTTTTTCTCAGCAAAATGATAATACAGGCGCCTATATAATTACCGGGAATATAAAAGGACTTGGGAGTGATAGTGTCATCATCATTATCAATAATTATGATCAAAATGGTAAAAGGCTAAAACCCGATACCATGATATCAAAAGCAAAAGAGGACAAATTTCAGTTCACAGGAAAAATTGGTTCAACAGTAAATGCTTGGGCAAATACCCGGGGTTTTAAAAGCAGAAAAAACTTTTCATTTTATCTTGAAAAAGGAACTATTATCATCAATGGTTATATTGATGCACTTGATGAAATTTCTATTACCGGAACACCTTCCAATAATGAGCAAACAGAAACTAGAAAACATACTAATTCTATTTTCAAACGGGTGTTGCCATTGCGGGAAAAATTGAAAACGGTAGAAAACAATAGTGCAGAATATAAAAATATAACTACAGATATCAATGCAAAATATGATTCTATACAGGCTTACGAGATGGCTTTTATCAGGGCCCATCCAAATTCATACATGAGTGCAACTTTGCTTTGGGTAAAACAGGATAAATTACCGTTGGATGAATTGGAAAGTCTATATAATACATTTCCTGTTCAAATACAAAATAGCAGTAATAGTATTGCCATCCGGGAAAAAATTAAAGCCAGAAAGTTTGTTGCTGTTGGTAACTATGCCCCGGATTTTATTTCGAAAGATACAAGCGGAAATCTAGTGAGGCTTTCCGATTTCAAAGGTAAATATGTGTTACTGGAATTCTGGGCAAACTGGTGTGTGCCTTGCCGGGCAGAGCATCCGAACCTGGTAGCTTTATATGAAAAATATAAAGACAAAGGCTTTGATATTTTACAATACTCCGTAGATGAGTTAAATGCAGCCGAAAAATGGAAAGCAGCTATTGTAAAAGATAAGCTGATCTGGACACAGACATCTGACCTCGATGGTTTTGAAAGTAAGGTTTCTAAAATGTATGGCGTTCAGCCTATTCCCGATGGTTTTTTAATTGACCCAAATGGTAAAATTCTTGCCAGGGGATTGCGGGGCAAAGAACTGGAAGAAAAATTGAAATCTGTACTTGAATAAATTGTAGTTCTGCTTATGTCATGTTTTCAAAGTATAAGAAATTTTACAGATTTATTATTAGACGATTAATAGAATTATATGAAATCAAAACAAAAAATTACAACGCTACTTGCATTGGTTACCTTACTGGTATCTGGTTTAAGTTTCAAAATGAATACCATAAAAGCGGATGGGTTTACAATTAGTGGAGAGGTTATAGGGTTGGATAAAGGCTGGGTCATGTTGATTGAGACGAATATAGTTGATAGAGGCAATGCAAAAGTGATAGATAGCGTACTGATGCAGAATGGTAAATTTAATTTTAAAGGGAAAGTATCGCATGTAGATAAGGTAACGTTGAATATAGGGCCAAAATATAATTGCGATTTCATTTTGGAAAATAGCACGATTAAACTAGAGCTGGATATTACCAAGGCTAATGAAAGAGACGGGAGATTCGAGCCTAAAGTAACAGGTTCAAAGTATAATGCCCTTTTACAATTACAAAAAGCAAAAGCTGACAGTGTTAGAAATCGGGAAAAATTTAGCCCTTTGGTTGAACTAAGGGCTGAAATGGAAAAAGCATACAAGTCAAAAGATGAGGAATTGATAAGTAATTATAGAAAGAAAGCTGATGGGTTCAGAAAATTAATGGATGAACAACAGGAAGAATATAGACAGTTTCTGTTTCAGTATGTTAAGAAAAACCCCGGTTCACCAATTTCTCCTTATGTTTTAGGTTTTCAATATAGCGAAGGAAGAATGAATAAAGAAGAGTTGGAAACTTACTATAAAGTTTTCAAGGGAGAAGCTAAGGAAACCGCCATGTTTAAATATTATAAAAAAACGTACACAGAAATATTTGAAACATTGGGAATAGGTTCAAAGGCACCTGATTTTGAATTGAAAACTGTTGATGGGAAAATGCTAAAACTATCTGGTGTAAAAGGTAAGTACATGTTGGTTGATTATTGGGCCAGTTGGTGTGTGCCATGCAGAGCTTCTTTTCCTCATTTAAAAGAGTTGTATGCGAAATATAAAAAAGATGGTTTCGATGTGGTGGCTATTGGCACCGCTGATGAGGAGCCAAAATGGAGAAAAGCAATTGAGGAAGATAAAACTGTATGGAACCATTTATATGATGTTTCAGCCGACCATAATTATGGCAAAGTGGCAAAAATGTATGGCGTTCCATTTTTGCCCACTACATTTTTAATGGATGAGAATAGAGTGATTGTCGGCAGAAATCTTAATAGAGGAGAGTTAGACGCAAAACTAAAAGAGCTGTTTGGATATTAAATTCCGGCAAGAGGATACACAAAAATAATATATGAATAAAATGAAAAAACTAATTGGAATATGCTTTCTTATTATTAGCACAGCATCATTTTCACAAACAAATAGTTTTACCGTTTCGGGAAAAATAAAAGGACTCGACTCTAAGTATATGAATATTTTCATTAGAGACGAAGCAGCCAAAGGTGGAGCCCGGAGAGATTCAATACAGGTAATTAATGAGTCGTTTTCTTATTCAACCGTAATTAAGGAAATGACGCATTTAACCATTAGCACGGGAGTAGAGAGAGTTGTAAAAAGGGTAAAAGATGGAGGATATTATCCGGCGAAGTCTTCAGTACTTCAACTTATTGCCTCTCCAGATGCCAACATAAAATTTTCAGGTAAGATAACTGACTTTGTAGATGCTTATCCATCAGGCGATGAAGCAAACAAAGAACTGGCAAAGTTAAATAGGACAATATATCCATTGCAGAACAAGGGTGTGAATCTGGCCTTAAAGATTGCAAATAAAGAGGTGACTGATACTGCTGAGATTAGAGAAATTAATAAGTTAATGAAAAAACTGGATGACGAAGTAGTAAGCATCAAAGAAAAATTTGTAAGAGATAATCCTTCATCGATTGCAGCTGCCTGGTTGTTATCTGATATGATGTTGCGTAAACATGTGCCGAATGACATGGCGGTTGAACTATTTGGAAAAATGAACAAAGAGAAATTAGTGTCTACACCTTTTTATATTGACCTGGCTAAAAGAGTGGATGGACTTTCAGCTACTGCAATAGGCAAACCTGTACCGGATATTAATTCCATGAATACCTATGACGGGAAAAAGTTTGATATAGCATCACTTAAAGGTAAATATGTTGTTATTGATTTCTGGGGCACCTGGTGCGGACCTTGTATTGCCGGTATGCCTAAGATGAAGGAGTACTTGGATAAGTACAGCGCTAAAATGGAAATATTGGGGGTGGCACAGGAGTCGGACAACGGAGAGAGATGGAAGAAATTTATTTATGATAAACCTGATTATCAATGGCATCATGTGTTAAGCAGAAAGGATGAAGATTATATTTTAAAATTTAGTGTTGCCGGTTTCCCAACAAAAATTATTGTTGATCCAACCGGGAAAATAGTTGGAAGATTTGTAGGCGAAGATGATGAGATATACAAAAAGTTGGATGAGATTCTAAATTAGAAGAGTAAAATAAATAGTATGGAAAAATTGTTATGATTACTGACAGTAACCTGGAAGCAAAGAAATTGTTCGCAAAGCTAAATGAATTGTTCAAATAGCAAGGTCTTGTTGACCCATCTATAAACTAACTGAATGAGATTAGTAATTATTTTTTTAAGCATTTGTTTGTGCGTGGTAGGTGGGGCAGAAGCACAGGCAGGAAAGAATACCGTCATTCTACAAGGCCAACTAAAAAATTTTAGCAACCAGGTGGATGTAGAAGATCTTTCTGACCTGCAATATATATTACCACCATCCAGTGAAAGAATGATCGTGCCGGATACCAGTGGAAATTTCAGTATTCAATTCGAACTGGCATCTCCAAATTATTTCAGGCTGGGAAGAAATATCCTTTACCTCTCGCCGGGTGATAATATGGAATTGTTCGTCGATAAGAATGCGCCACTGAAGGGGACATTTAAAGGCAAGGGAAGCCCGGCTAATTTGTATCTCTGCAACACTCCTTTTCCAAAAGGAGGTTCTTATATCGAGGCGGGGAGAAATGTGAAACTGATACCGCAAAAAACAATAGATACGATTTTGCAAATAGCTGCCGCAAGAAAAAAAGAACTGGATGCAGTAACAGATGTTTCACCAGAGTTTAAACGGTTGGAGTATGCCCGGATCAAGGCCGATTTGGTAAACAGTTTGCGATCAGGTATATCATCTTACCGCCCCCGCATCTCTAAAGATTCCCTGGCAGCCTATACAGAAGTGTATACCCGGATCGTTCGGCAGGTTATTGAGCAATACAGCAAGGATTTTACAGACGCTACGTTAATGAAACTAGTGGTGTACAGGGATATTGCGGATGAATTAGTGAGACAAGCGGGCAAAGAAAAAGATGCCCGGCAGATAAAAGACTGGTTTGCTTCCTACCGGCTCAATAACGAAATGAAAATGGTAAGTGATAAAAAGCTGTTGGCCGGATTTACTAAAAGGCTGGATAGTATTGCAACCAAACCCTACCGGGATGCTTTAAAAAAGAGCCTGGCTGTTTTGTTGAAATTCGGTAAGGGTGATATCGCTTCAGACTTCACAGCAGTTGATCTGAATGGTAATAGTATTAAACTAAGCAGCCTGAAAGGAAAAGTAATTTATGTTGATCTCTGGGCCACCTGGTGCGGACCGTGCCTGGCCGAAATGCCTTTTTATGAAACGCTGAGAGAAAAATATAAAGCCAACCCGGATATTGCTTTTGTATCACTTTCTATTGATGATGGCATTGATCTCTGGAAAAAAAATGTGGAAAAAAGAAAAGCCGATGGCATTCAATGGCTGATTAACCGGAATAAATTGGATGACTATAATATTGTGACCATTCCCCGGACGCTTTTGTTTGACAAGGATTTTAAAGTGGTGAATATGAATGCCCCGGCACCTTCCGCTAAAGAGCTTCCGGGTCTGATCGACGCTTTGCTAAAATGATAATTTATTTGATAACGGATAAACCGAGTTTTAATTACTAACAAAACTTCAATAAAATGAAAAATTTGCTTTTTCTGATCGCTATCCCGTTCCTTGCATTTATAGACCCTCCCCTCAAAGAGGTAAAGATTAAGGGTACACTGGAATTGACGAAACCGGTGCAATGGGTTTATTTGACTTACCGGGCCGGTGATGTTACTATTAATGACAGTGTTCAGCTGGATAATGGAAAATTCAAATTAGAAACTAAAATTTCCGAGCCGGTATTGGCGAGCATTTCTGTCCGCTATGAAAGCAAGGAAGCCAATGTTAAACCACAAACAGAGAGGATCCCTGTTTTTTTGGAGCCGGGTGCGTTGACCATTGTTGCCAAAGATTCATTGAAGGGGGCTACGATTAAGGGATCAAAAGCGCATGCAGATTATCTCGCTCTGGGTGACATGCAAAAGCCGTATGATGATATGGCAAGAGGCCTAAATGAGCAATACCGGGAGTATGCCAAAACAAAAGATGAAGCGGGTATGAAAAAAATACAAGACGAGTCTAAGATCATCTCGGAAGAAAAAAAAGAAAAAGTGCTATATGCTTTTCTGCAAAAAAACCCAGCTTCACCGATCGCATTATATGTTTTAAAGCAGTATGCCGGTTGGGATATCGATGTGCAAAAAGTGGAGCCCATGTTTGCCAGCTTACCTGCGGCAACTCGTGAATGGGTTTCCGGGCAGGAGTTTAAGGGATTGATCGAGGCAGCTAAAAAAACAGCGGTTGGCGTATTCGCGATGGATTTCACACAAAACGATACTTTGGGAAATGCTGTTTCACTGTCCTCCTTCAAAGGCAAATATGTATTAATTGATTTTTGGGCATCCTGGTGTGGTCCTTGCCGTGCAGAGAATCCCAACCTGGTCAAAGCATTTAATAATTATCAACAAAAAGGGTTTACCATCCTGGGTGTTTCTTTGGATAACCCCGGTAAAGAAAAAGCGTGGATGGATGCTATTCATAAAGATGAGCTGACCTGGACACAGGTGAGTGACATGAAGGGTTGGAGTAATGTGGTAGCTAAACAGTATGGTATCCGGGCCATTCCGCAGAACTTTTTATTGGATCCTACAGGTAAGATTATCGCCAAAAATATACGCGGGGAAGAATTAAATAAAACATTAAAGGAACTGTTTCCACAATAGTAAAAAGAAAGTATGAAGAAGTTGTTTTTATCGATGGTACTGGTGCTGGCCGGGATGGTTATCAGGGCGCAGGAGCAGCCGGTATCCTGGTCATTTGATGCAAAAAAAATAGGAGATAAAACCTATGAAATTCGTTTAACCGCCAAGATCGAAGACGACTGGCATATTTATTCACAGACAACTCCCGATGGGGGGCCGGTCCCTACTTCTATTTCCTATGCTAAGAATCCCCTGGTTACGATGGAGGGCGGAACCAAAGAAGTGGGGAAAATGGAAAAGCATTTTGAAAAATTGTTCGGTGTAGAAGTATTACAGTTTTCGAATAAAGTTGATTTTGTGCAGACGGTAAAATTAAAAGCGAATGTAAAAACGAATATAACCGGTAGCGTAACCTTTATGGTATGCAATGATGAAATGTGCATGCCGCCCACCTCGGTAAAATTCAACCTGCCGCTGAAATGAGTACCTGGAATGAATAAGTGGTTACTTCGAAAATTGCAGGCAGGAATAAAACGACGATATGCAAAAATATTTTTTCATCCGGGTTGATGGCAGGTTTGTAAAAATCAATTTCAGTGATATCCTGTATGTAGAAGGCTGCCGGAATTATCTAAAGATCGTAACAGGGCAAAAAAATTACCTGGCGCTGATCACCTTCAAAAGAATGGAGCAATTGCTACCCACCAATCTTTTCAAACGGGTCCATAAATCCTATATCATATCGCTGGAAGCGATCATCGAATTTGATTCGACCCAGGTGTACTTGCCCGCCACAACGATACCTATCGGGGATCACTATAAAGGAGTGCTGGAAAAAAGTATCACCATTGCACAGGAAGAGAGGGGTGAACCTGCGCTGGTCATTGGCTCTTACTCCCCCGCATTATCTATGTATAGAAGTTAGTTACATTTTTTTCATAAGCCCGCCTGCTCGCCCTGATGACCCGTTCGGACGAGAATGACGCAGTCGGGCAGGCAGTTAGTTTAATGCAGTGGGTGTTTTTACACCCCCTTACTTTTGAAATATTTTTCATCAAACCACTAGAAGCCCAACTCCTTCACCGGGTCCCAAAAAACATTTTTGAAATCCTGCACCTGGTCATTCTTTACTTTAATGCCTTCTTTCTTCAATAGGTTTTGCATCATACCAGGAGGCGAGAAATGATGTTTGCCTGATAACATGCCGATACGATTCACCACGCGATGCGCCGGTACTTTTGGATGTACTCTTCCTGCTCCATTCATAGCCCATCCTACCATCCGGGCTGATGATTTGGTACCCAAACAGGCAGCGATAGCCCCGTAAGAAGTTACTTTTCCCCAAGGAATTTGTCGGGTTACTTCAAATACTAGCTCAAAGAAATTTTCCTCTCTTTTTCCTGAAGGTTTTAGGGTCTTTAACCGGTCGGACGCACGGGGAGACCTTCCTGACGATTTTTTATCGGTTGCCATGCGATGAAGATAAAAAAAGGTGGAAGAATTTCACTCATTGACTGTAGATCAAGAGCTGAAAGTTCATTTTTATTGGCGGCAGTCGTTAGTTATTTGCCAATGCTGATGCGGAAATAGATCTATCCTTCCTCAATTGGAATAACTCGCCTTTTGTAGCGGAGAAATGATCAGGGCGCTCTTCATCAACAAAGAGTTGCCATTTGATCGTATCATTACCCGTCATTTCCAACAAACTTTGAATGCGCAGAATGGAGGCATTATCCTTTGTTGAAAAATCGAACCAGGCCGGAGATTTGGTAAAATCAATAGTGTAATCTGTTATTTTTCTCTTCTCTCCCATATAATTCAGGATGATAGTAGTACTATCAATAATATCCAGGTAAGCTCCCATATTCTCCTCCCCCGATATATCCCATCGCCCCATCATATCCTTCAATTGCTTCGTCTGGCTAGTACCAGTCATAGAAAATAATATGCTGACTAAAGCGATAAGAAAAAACTTTTTCATAATCTACGGGTCTTTTATAACCCGTATATGATAAAACAGAGTTTGTGCCAAAGGCACACTATCTGCTGGTAAAGGTGAGAAAAGCGATAGAAGCTCGGTGTGGCTTCATCCTCAGTTCATTACAAATATTAAACTTTCAGGTTCGTTCATCACTGGATAGCTGGTTCATCAACGCTGAACGTCGCGGTTCTTCCACGTTTTGATACGCATATGGGCAATGCAGGCATCCATTTCCACAACAATACCCACGGTCAAAGAGGTATTTTTCTGTCAATACCACATATCCCTCAGCATTCAAGTAAAAATCCAGGCCCTCAATCAGTTCCTTCATGACCTTTTAAAAGTTGTTTGAGTTCGTCGTCTCTCTCTATTCCCGGTAAAATAGCGGGCAAGGAAAAACGACAGTAATGTATTCTCCTGCTTCCTGCAATATCCAAAGATTCATAATGTGTCTTGATTTTCAATTCTTCGTCAATAATTTCTTCCTTATAAACATGGTCGAAATCCTTGAGTAAGTTGCAGCCATATAAGTCAATCACCAGTTTGGTGAAACGATAAAGCGCAGGACTGTCCGTCTTTAGATGTATCAAGCCACCGGGTAGTAAAAATTGTTGATAGAGCCGCAAAAATTTTGGATGTGTGAGTCTTTTTTTTGCTTTTGACATTCTCAACTGCGGATCAGGAAAAGTGATCCAGATCTCCGACACTTCGTCTTTTGCAAAATAATCTGCTACCTGGTCGATTTGTGTTCGTATAAAAGCGACATTAGGTAGATTTTGTTGCAATGCTTTTTTTGCTCCCACCCAGATGCGGTTACCTTTCAGGTCAATACCGATAAAATTCTGTTGAGGATACAATTGACCAAGGCCTACAGCATACTCTCCTTTACCGCAGGCCAGTTCCAGTGTGACAGGATTATTGTTTTTAAAAAAATCTTTCCATTTACCAGCCACCGCTTTTGGAAACTGCAGCACATTTGGAAAAGTATCCAGCTCCGCAAAACGTAGTAATTTTTTTTGCCCCATGACCGGCAAAGGTAATCCAAGCGTGTAATTTGAATTAGGGGGCTATTTTTTGTCCAAATGTAAAACTCTCAGCAGTCTTTTTTCGACACTTCCACCCTGGAGAAAAAGCGAGTTTTTCTAATATCCCATAAACAAGACGGCTTTTTAAGGTAAAGCACTTAAAGATCAGGATTTTTAGCCCGTTTTTCATATTCTTTTGGCCCAAATGCTGTACCTATAAGGGGTACCGAAAAGGATAGCAGGGATGTTATGGCACTTTCTTTGGTCTATCAATCTCTGTTAGAAAAAATTTAAGCATACCTCAAAAAGGGAAGAATGTATACCATTAAACGAAATACCATGAAAAGAGATGGTGCATGCAAAAGTCTTTGGCAGGAAAACATGCCCGGCTATAAAAACCAGGAAAACACCAGTTATTCTGATAATCATTATGATGTAGTTATTGTCGGTGGTGGCATAACCGGAATTACGACAGGACTGTTGTTACAAAAAGCTGGTAAATCCGTATTGATCGCTGAAGCACATAGTCTTGGGTTTGGAACCACGGGCGGAACCACAGCACATCTTAATTCATTTATGGAATCGCCCTATACTGAATTGATCAAAAACTTCGGTCAAGAAAAAGCAAACTTAGTGGCTAAAGCTGCCCGGGAGGCTCTTGATCTTATAAAAAAACATGTTGACGAATACAATATTGATTGTTACCACAAGGAAGTGCCCGGCTATATCTATGCGCAGGATGAAAAACAAGTGAGGGAATTAGACGACCTACTGGAGGCTTTTAAAAAGGTAGGAAATCGTGTATCTGTTAGTAATACGATACCTGTACCGATCCCCTTTACAAAGGCAATTGAAATAGAGGGCCAGGGACAATTTCATCCGACCCGTTATGTTTATGCATTGGCGAAAGAGTTCGAGAAATTGGGAGGAGTTATCAAGGAAGATTGCAGGGTAACGGCTGTGGATGAAGCTGAGGTACTCGATATTACGACAAGCCAGGGATCACTCCAAGCAAAAAATTTGATCTATGCAACGCATATCCCGCCGGGTGTAAATCTTCTCCATTTTCGTTGTGCTCCCTATAGAAGTTATGTGGTCGCAGCAAAATTGAAAGATGAAAAACAATACCCCCAGGGACTAGCTTATGATATGCATGATCCTTATCATTATTTCAGGACGCAGGAAGTGGATGGTGAGAAATACCTTATCACCGGTGGTGAAGATCATAAAACGGCGCATGAAGAAAATACAGAAGCCCGTTTTCAATGCCTGGAATCATACGTGAGAAAATTTTATGACGTGGAAGAAATTTCGTTCCGTTGGTCTTCCCAATTCTTTAACCCGGCTGACGGGCTTGCCTATATTGGGCATTTGCCAGGACACCAGCAAAACATGTTTGTGGCAACAGGATTTGGAGGAATAGGGATGACCAATAGTCATATCAGCGCTGTAATGCTTACTGATATATTGGTAAATGGTGAAAGTGAATACCAGGATCTGTTTGATCCGAACAGGCTTAAACCCGTAGCTGGATTCAAGAATTTTGTAAAAGAAGCAGCCGATGTAGTGCAACATTTTATCGGTGATAAGTTTTCCCGCGAAAAGATCAGTTCACTGGTTGAATTGGCTCCGGGGGAAGCAAAAATTGTCAAGTATGAAGGGCATGTATTTGCCTTGTATAAAGATGAGGAAGGACAACTACATGCTGTCAACTCTGCCTGTACACATATAAAATGCACCGTGGGTTGGAATGCTGCAGAGAAAAGCTGGGATTGTCCCTGTCACGGTTCCAGGTTTTCATTTGATGGAACTGTGTTGACAGGACCGGCCAGAAAGGATCTCGAGGTTATCAACCTCGAGGAACTGGTTGCGCATTGAAATAAAAACAGAACAAGTGTAAAAAACCTTCCGGCCGGAAGGTTTTTTGAAATAGCAATGGTCCCGGGATAATATTTAAAATAAATAGTTCATGGACTTGTTTGATGGAAAAAAATTGGAAAAGATTCACCACGCATTGGTAAAACGTAAGGAAACAATTGCCGTAGCAGAAAGCGTTACATCGGGTTTGTTACAGGTAGCCATTTCACAAGCCGAATTTGCCGGGGAATTTTACCAGGGAGGTATCACTACGTATAATCTTGGTCAAAAATACAAACACCTGCAAGTGGAACCGATCCACGCACAATCTCATAATTGTGTATCAGCAAAAGTTACTGCGGAAATGGCCTTTAATGTCTGTGAATTGTTTAACAGCGATTGGGGAATAGGAGTGACGGGTTATGTAACACCAGTACCAGAGTCCGGAAATAAGTTGTTTGCGTTTTACGCTATTGTCCATAATAAAAATATTATTGCAAAGGGTAAGCTCTCGCCCAGGAAGGAAAAGCCTTTTACTATTCAACTTCATTATGCCAAAAAGATAATTGATATTTTTCAACAGCACCTTACGTCACAGCGACGAAGTATAAAAAAGAAGTAAGTACTGACATAAAGAACAGGAAAATCATAAATTTAATATCAATCCAATACCCACTAATGATTTTACCTGCAGGGCGGGAGAGCTTTGATTTTTGCCGAATAACTTCACATCATCATCATAGATCAGATCGACGCTCCAGGAAACAGATAGTACCTTGCCAATCTTCGCATTCAGACTGTTGGACATAAAGAGGTCAATGTTTTGAGGTTTGTTCCGGTAATTAGAAAACAAGTCAAGCCTCCCTTTGTAGGTAATGAATTGATTGAATTCTTTCAGGTAGCCAATAGTAGCAAAAGCCCCGAATTCAAGAACTGATTGCTTACCCGGTTCTACGCCGTATAACCCTTTATTGGCAAGTGCCGTGTCCCTGACGATCACCCACCTGGCTGTAACAGGTGAAATGAAAATAGTAAGACTCTTTGTTGGTTTGTAATCAAGACCCGGGCTCAACAAAAAATAACCAGGCGATAAAAAAGTAGACGAATAGGTCTTTACATTATCAGGGAAAATAAACCCATTGAAGATCTGCGAACGAAGATTGATCAATCCGGAAAGATTCACTTGGGATGTTAACGCATAACCATATTTTGAAAGCAGGTCAAAACGGTCATCGTTTTTGCGGCTCCCAAGACTGGTGGTATTTACATAACCCAGGTTGAAATCAAAAGTATTATCCCAGCTATGCCTACCATTTTTATGAAAGGCAAAAAGGCTGAGCAGCGAATTAACGGATAAAGAGAAATTGTCGCCACCGGCTGCCCAATTGCTCAATGAACCTTGCGATAAATTGATGCTATAGAATCCGCCCTGTTTCCATTTTCTGGTTGACGCATCAGCATCATCTTTTCTGATCGTTTTACCTGACGCTGCTTGCAGTTCCTTTACAGTTTGATCCTGTGCCCTGGTTGCCGCTGATGAAAAGATGAATAATGACAAAAGGAAATTTTTCATGAACAAGAGTTTTTGAATAGAAAGGCAGCGTCATTGCCGAACCTGACGAGCAACCCAATTATTAACCAAACTAGCTATTGAGTATAAGAGAGTTAGCAGAGGGTACCATAACAATCGACATAGAAATTTTATGCTACACCCCTTTACAATAAAGCAGCACTAAGATCCTCAAATATCTAATTTCTTTTTATTTGGACAAAGAGGATGCTGGCAGCCGAAGAATCATAAAAAGTCGCCTTAAAATATTGTAATTTTAGAAGGGTGCAAAAGATCAAAAGTTCTCACACGTAAATTTCCCGAAGATGACCAATCAGAAGAATGCAATAAGCCGGCGGGCATTTCTACGATCATCCGCATTGGCGGGTGGCGGATTGATGATAAGTTATAGTTGCCTCGCAGATTTTCGGCTCGGGGATAAATTTCCCGGACTTGACGTTCCGGAGCAATGGAATGAATTAACCGGGTATATAAAAATCACATCAGATAATATCATTAAGATACTTAACCCTAATCCGGAGTTTGGACAAAATGTGATGACCTCTCTTCCCATGATCGTAGCGGAAGAATTGGATATAGACTGGGAAAAAGTAATGGTAGAGATGGGACCGCATGATAATGCCAAATTAGGGCCGCAATTTACCGGGGGAAGTAATTCTGTGAGGATGTATTGGAAACCACTCCGCGAAGCAGGGGCAGCGGCCCGTTATATGTTGATAGAAGCTGCAGCGCAAACCTGGGGAGTACCAACAGTAGAAGTGACAACGAAAGAAGGTGTACTTTATCATGAAAAGAGCGGCCGGTCTGGAAAGTATGGAGACTTTGCTGCAAAAGCATCGGCCATTCCTATACCAAAAGGGGTAAAGCTAAGAGAGCCAAAGGATTTTAAAATAGTACGGAGCTCAAAGAAAAATGTCGAAGGATTGAAGATCGTTACCGGTAAACCTCTTTTTGGAATGGATTATAAACAGGACGGAATGTTGATCGCCATGATTGAACATCCGCCTGGATTCGGGATGAAACTCAGATCTTTTGATGCCTCGCAAACCTTGAAAATGCCGGGCATTAAAGATGTTTTTACCCTGAAATTATATGAAGATAATTATGAGCAGAGTGGTTTTGATACCCGCACCTTCAATGATCTATTGGTGGTCGTCGGCAATACCACCTGGGAAGTAATGAATGCTCGTAAAAAATTGATAACTCAGTGGGAGCCGGTAGGTGATACGAAGTTTACGATGGCTGGCAGGGATGGAAAAAGAGAAGTTACGGTTCCGGGTGAACTTGAAAGTACGGATTCCCAGTTTGCAAAAATGAAAGAACAGGCAAACAAACCTGCTACCCAGTTAAGAAAGGATGGAGACCCCGAAACAGCTTTTAAGAATGCGGCCCAGGTTATTGAGCGAACATATAATGCACCGTTTTTGGCACATAACTGCATGGAGCCAATGAATTTCTTTGCCCATGTTACAGATGAGAATGCCTTACTCGTAGGACCTTTGCAATCGCCGGGATCTACAGAGCCTACTCTTTCAAAAATATTAAAATTGCCTGCAGACAAAATAGAGATCCAAATGACCCGTATGGGCGGGGGCTTTGGCCGGAGAGCCTATGGACATTATCTGACAGAGGCGGCCCTTATCTCTAGAAAAGTAAAAGCACCGGTCAAATTGGTTTATACCCGTGAAGATGATATGACTTATGGTATTTATCGTCCCATGTACACAGCCACCTACCGGGCTGCACTTGATGCCAATAAAAACCTGGTTGCGTTTCATGTAAAAGGAGGCGGTATACCAGAACATCCTATTCATGCTAACAGGTTTCCTGCAGGGGCCGTTGATAATTATCTTGCTGAAGGATGGCAACTGCCATCCAATATTACAATTGGCGTCTTCAGGGCTCCGCGATCAAACTTCAATGCGGCAGCTGAGCAATCTTTCCTGGATGAAATAGCAGAAGCCATGGGTAAGGATCCGATAGATTTCAGGTTAGAACTTTTAATGCGGGCTAAAGAAAATCCTGTTGGAAAAAACAATGATTATAATGCAGACCGGTATGCAGATGTATTGAAATTAGTACGGGAAAAATCAGGGTGGGGTAAACCTGAAAATACAAAATATAGCCGGGGGGTCGCTGCTTATTTCTGCCATAATTCTTATGCCGCTCACGTGGTGGATATGGTAATAAAAGAGGGACAACCTTATGTTGAAAGAGTATTCAGTGCCATTGATTGTGGCATTGTGGTGAATCCTGATGCCGCCACAAACATGGTGGAGGGTGCCGTGGTTGATGGAATTGGTACTGCATTTTACGGAGGCTTGATCCATAAAAATGGTGTTTCAGCACAAAACAATTTTAACAAGTATAGGATGATACGCTTTCATGAAGCGCCGAAAAAGATTGAAGTTCATTTTGTGCAAAATGATATTGACCCTACTGGTTTAGGCGAACCACCTTTTCCGCCGGTATTTGGAGCAGTGGCCAATGCATTATACAAAGCGGAGGGCAAACGTCGTTACGAGCAACCCTTTACTTTGCCACAAACGGGTAAGCGTGGTTTTTAAGTAACAACTTTTTTCATTATTTATATTTTAGCTATGATCACACTAACTATTAATAAAAAACCCTACAAGGTAGACGCCGATCCCGATACTCCTTTGCTTTGGGTGCTTAGAGACCATCTCGGTCTTGTGGGAACAAAATATGGCTGCGGTGTGGCGCAATGTGGTGCCTGTGTAGTACACCTGGATGGGGAAGCTGTTCGTTCCTGTGTTACCAAAGTTAGCCGCGCAGAAGGAAAAAAAGTGGTGACGATAGAAGGCCTGGCAGAAAATAATGATCATCCTTTACAAAAGGCCTGGATAGAATTGGATGTTCCGCAATGTGGGTATTGTCAATCTGGCCAGCTGATGTCAGCGGCTGTTCTACTTCGTGAAAACTCAAAACCAACTGACCAGGATATTGATGATGCCATGGCTGGTAATATTTGTCGTTGCGGTACTTATTTGCGAATCCGGCAAGCCATTCATGTAGCAGCAGCTATGCAGCGAAAAGAAAGATAGTCCCCATTAAAACAAATTCCGACACGTTAATTCGATTATTATGAATCAGTATTCCGATTGTAAGAGGCAATATCTTTGGCCGGTAAAGACAATTACTGTTTTGACGATCCTTATATCGGTGATTGTATTGATGAGCTTTAGTTTTAAGAAGGAGGCCGCTGTCCGCAACCAGGGAAATAAAAGTTATAAGGATAGTGTTGCATCAGTTAAAGCGTTTAAAGATGTTTATGCAGTATTGATGAGTCCGCGTTGTATGAATTGTCACCCTGCCGGGGATGTGCCCTTACAAGGCGACGACAGTCAGTTGCATACGATGTTACCAAAAAGAGGAAAAGATGGGAAAGGATTGTATGCTATGAAATGTTCTAACTGTCATCAACCAACGAATATCGAGGGATTGAATAAACCACCCGGGCATCCTGACTGGCATTTGCCCCCGGCTAATATGAAAATGGTTTTCCAGGGAAGAACACCTGAGCAATTAGCGAAACAATTGGTGAATCCAAAAACTAACGGTAATAAAACGATGGCACAATTGATTGCCCATGCCGATGATGGTTTGGTTAAAGTAGGCTGGAATATGGGTGAGGGGCGTACCGTTCCACCCTTGACACATGCTGAATTTAAGAAGGCATGGATCACCTGGCTCAATACGGGAGCCTATGCACCCAGTTCTAAAAAATAATCCGGCTTAGTGAGATCCACCATAATTTGCAGAAACACGGCTACCCCTTTCACGTATCCGTTTGCCCTCTTAAAAATCCGGTCTTGATAGTATGACAAAAGAAATTAGGGACATACTCAATGCCTATAGAGTGGCGCAGGAGCAGGGACGTCAAACCGCCCTGGCTACCGTAGTGCAGGTGGAAGGATCCTCCTACCGCGGGCCCGGTGCCCGGATGCTGATCGAAGACAACGGCCAGTTAACCGGCGCCATCAGCGGCGGTTGTTTGGAAGGTGATGCCCTGAGAAAAGCCTTGCTGGTGATGACTGAAAAAAAATCACGACTGGTTACCTATGATACGATGGACGAGGATGATGCAACACTTGGTGTGGGCCTGGGTTGCAATGGCATTATCCAGGTGTTGATAGAACCGGTGGATGTCGACGATCCTTTCAACCCGATCCATTACCTGGAATTGGTAAATGAAAAAAGGCAACGATCTGTTTTGATCACCTTGTTCTCTTTAGAAGATAAAAAACACCTGCAATATGGAACCTGCTTACTATTAAAAGAGGATGGAACAGTAGTGGGTGATCCGCCTATCTTAAAAGATATCCTTGCAGCGGAAGCAAAAGAAGCCATGAAAAACCAGACCAGCTTCTTTAAGAATTATATTTCGGGCGATCAAAGTTTTACCGCCTTTGTTGAAATGATTCATCCACCGGTATCCCTTATCATCTTCGGTGCCGGCAATGATGTAATCCCTTTGGTTGACATGGCAAGTATACTTGGTTGGGAAACAGCCGTGATTGATGGCCGGGTTAATTATGCCAAAAAGGAGCGATTTGTCAATGCGTGCCAGGTTATGGTTTCAAAACCCGGTGATGTACTGGACCAGCTAAGCATAGATGATCAAACTGTTTTTTTACTGATGACGCATAACTATAATTACGATATGGCGATGCTCCGCCAGCTTTTGCCAAGGGATGTACGCTATATTGGGATGCTAGGTCCAAAGAAGAAGTGCGAAAGGATGCTGGGCGAGTTAAAAAAAGAAGGGCTAAGCTTTTCAGACAAACAACTTTCTGTTCTGCATAGCCCGGTGGGTGTAGACATTGGTGCTGAGACTTCGGAAGAAATTGCTTTATCAATTCTGGCAGAAATAAAGGCCTTGTATGCGAACACAGCTGTTCAATCATTGCGGGCCAGCAACAAAATGATCCATCCGCGATCAGCTGCAGTAACTCAAGAACTTAAAGTTGAAACACCCAAATAAATTGTCAGCAGCCAACGATAAAATAGGATTAGTGATATTGGCAGCGGGGAGTTCATCCCGGATGGGAAGCCCCAAGCAATTGCTTTTGTATAAGGGGAAAACTTTACTACAACATGCTATAGATGAAGCAGCAGGAGCGGATGCATGTTGTGTTGTGGTGGTGGTAGGAGCCAATGCAACATCCTTGTTACAGGAAGTTGATTTAACCCGGGTAACTGTTGTCGAGAATAAAGAATGGCAGAATGGAATGGCTTCTTCAGTAATAGTAGGTGTAGAAGCACTTTTACAACTAAAGGTGCAAGTTGATGGAGTAATTATTACCTTATGCGATCAGCCTTTTGTTTCTTCAGCTGTGCTGAATAATTTAATAGCAACTTATACCGAAACTGGTAAACCTATTGTTATCAGCAATTATGGAGAAACGACAGGGCCACCTGCTTTTTTTCATCAATCATTGTTTGACGAATTAAAGCAATTAACCGGAGACGAAGGGGCCCGGAAGATTATTATACAACATAAAGAAGAAGTGGCAACTATCTTGTTCCCGCAAGGTCTCATTGATATTGACAGTAAAGAAGATTATGAATTAGTTGTTAAGTGACAGTTTTAAAGCTGCATTGATTTTTCTATTTCGTTTTACGAACTCTGGTCTAGTATTCAGTAGGAATAAGCCACTCCAAAGAAATCCTCCCAAAAAAATCAGGGAGCAATTCAACTATCACAAAATGCTGTAGGGGGAGGGGATCCTCCCCTGCGTGACGCAGTCGGGCAGGCAGGCAGTTACCACCCCCGAGACAAGAGGGTCGCTGCCAGGGTTGAGCCATTTCAAACAAAAAGCCTCCCTGAAAACTTCAGGGAGGCTTTAATCAATCACAAAAAATGCTGTAGGGGGAGGGTCCCCGCCTGCGTGACGCAGTCGGGCAGGGAACCTCCACGGAGCAGTTAGTTGTAGCACAAAGCCTGCCTGCCGGCAGGCAGGTTCGGTGGTCGACCCCGGTCGCCTTATCCCCCTTTCGGCGGACAAAACGGCTCTATGCTATATTTATCCTGTTACCTCCACCCCCGAGACAAGAGGGTCGCTGCCAGGGTTGAGCCATTTCAAACAAAAAGCCTCCCTGAAAACTTCAGGGAGGCTTTAATCAATCACAAAAAATGCTGTAGGGGGAGGGTCCCCGCCTGCGTGACGCAGTCGGGCAGGGAACCTCCACGGAGCAGTTAGTTGTAGCACAAAGCCTGCCTGCCGGCAGGCAGGTTCGGTGGTCGACTCGGTCGCCTTATCCGCCTTTCGGCGGACAAAACGGCTCTATGCTATATTTATCCTGTTACCTCCACCCCCGAGACAAGAGGGTCGCTGCCAGGGTTGAGCCATTTCAAACAAAAAGCCTCCGTGAAAACTTCAGGGAGGCTTTAATCAATCACAAAAAATGCTGTAGGGGGAGGGATCGAACCTCCACGGAGCAGTTAGTTGTAGCACAAAGTTCGGTGGTCGACCCCGGTCGCCTTATCCGCCTTTCGGCGGACAAAACGGCTCTATGCTATATTTATCCTGTTACCTCCACCCCCGAGACAAGAGGGCATGTCTGCCAGGCTTTCGCCATTTCATCACCCCACAGTGTAAATCATGTTCTTTAAAGAGCTTGATGAGACAAATATAAGCCGGGGAGGCAATTCATTCCAAATTTTCTAATAATTATTTTGAAATTATAGAAATTATTCAAATATTTGATGAATATTGTAAATAATATCTAAAACTAATAGCTAAAATGGCCACTAAACTAAATCTTGATAAACTCGACCTTCAGATCATTCACCACATGATGGAGAATGCGGAAATGTCATACGCAGAATTGGGAAAGAAATTATTTGTTTCCGGGGGTACCATTCATGTTCGTATCAAAAAACTACAGGAGGCAGGCGTGGTTAAAGGTACAAGGTTGAAAGCAGATTTAAAACAATTAGGCTATGATGTTATTGCCTTTATCGGCATTTACCTGAAAGAAAGTTCATTGTACGATGCAGTGGCCCGGGATCTCCAAAAAATACCCGAGATCGTGCGCCTGAATTATACAACTGGAAACTATAGCATGTTTGCAGAGATTGTTTGCAAGGACATAGCCCAGCTCCGGTTTGTACTGCATGACCAGTTACAGAAAATAAAAGGAATTGAAAGAACGGAAACATTTATCTCACTCGATGAAAGCTTTAGCCGTAATGTAAAAGTAATGTAAACCCTACATCTCCTCTAATTGGTGGAGATTTTCAAGTCTGATCATGAAAGTGTCTTCCCGGTTTTATTCCTCACTCGGATTGCTGATCATCCTGAATGTTGTCATCAAGCCAATATGGATATTTGGAATTGACAGGCAGGTACAGAATGTGGTAGGCACCACCATCTATGGCAGTTACTACTCATTATTTAGTTTTTCGATCGTTCTTAGTTTTTTACTCGATTGGGGTCTGACCAATTTTTATAACCGACAGTTAGCCGCTGACCAGCAAAGCTTTACTAATAAGGCCGGTAGTTTTCTTTTTATCAAACTTTTATTAATTCTTCTTTACGCTGCTGTTGTAGCAGGAGTGGCTTATGTAACCGGGGTGAGGAACTGGACTATTCTCACTTACGTTATAATCATCCAGGCACTCACTTCCTTGTTTATTTTTCTACGAACTATTATTACCGCGTACCAATGGTTCAGCACCGATGCCTGGCTGTCCATAACCGATAAAGGTTTAATGATCCTGCTATGTGGTAGTTTTCTCTGGTTCCCGGCCGTTGCGGGGGAGATAACTATGGAGAAATTTCTACAGGCACAAGTTACCTGTACAGCCCTTGCGGTTATTGTAGTGCTGATTGTACTTTTAAAAAGAGGGATCACGTTCTCCTGGCGAACAAATTCTATGTTGAACAGGAAATTGCTCAGGTCTATCCTGCCGTTCGGAATAATTTTTTTATTAATGTCGGTGCATAACCGGCTGGATAGTTTTTTACTGGAAAGAATGCATGGTAATGGCGCTTATGAAACCGGGTTGTATGCAGGAGCTTACCGCTTATTGGATGCAGCTAGTATGGCCGGTTATTTACTGGCTACCTTTCTTCTGCCCTTTGTTGCCCGTCACCAGGAGAACAGGAAAATGATGAACGACGTAATTGTAAACAGTCGTCACCTGTTAATGATATTCTCATTGACCACGACTATTACAATTGTTTTTTTGGGACCATGGATACAGCAGTTATTATATCATAATACAGACTCAGCCGCCATAATTGTGTTGCAATGGTGTTTACCTGCGTTGGTTGCTTACTCCCTGGTACAGATATATGGCACTGTGATGACGGCAAACGGGCAGCTCATTCAATTTTGTTATATCGTATTAGGCTCCGTTTTCCTGAATATTGTTATGAACCTGTTATTGATTCCCGGCTGGGGGGCCCAGGGTAGTTGTATAGCAGCGCTTGCCAGCCAGGCTTTTTGCGGAATTACAGCCATGCTCTATGTTCATAAGAAATCAGGAATTAATATGCACCTTCGCTCCCTGTTAATGTATATTTTTATAGCAGGTATAGTAGGCGTTTTTTATTATGGGAGCCGCGACCTTGCGATCAGCAAATGGATGCTGATTATTGTGGCTGGATTACTCACCCTGACGGTAATGATAGTGTTGAGATTGATTGATATAAAAAAATGGCGAAATATTAGTAAACAAATTTAACCACAACTACATGCCTGATATTTTTGACCTTGTTAGCAAATGGTGGAAGCAAGTGGCGGCCGTCGTATTGCTTTCCGTATTGGTGGTTGGGATCATTACTTTTTTAAAGCCCCGGCAATATCTCTCTGTTGCCACTGCCTTACCGGCTAATTCTTTTGCTACCGACCGATCAAAAATATTCAACGAAAATATACAGGCGCTTTATTCAACACTGGGTAACGCTGATGACCTGGATATGATCCTGGGTACCGCAAGGCTTGATACGGTCTACCTGGCAATTACTGATCAATTCAATCTTTATGACCATTACAAAATGTCCAGAGAGGGCAGTGCTGCAAGAGTAAAAGCAGCTTCCCGACTGCGCGGAAATACCAAAGTGATGAAGAGTGAGTACGGAGAACTAAAAGTAAAAGTTTGGGATACAGATAAAAACCTTGCCCCTCAACTGGCCAACGCCATTATGGAAAAGCTGCAGTCCATCCACCGGGATTTGCAGGGCGCGGGTAATGCAACTACGCTAAAAGGACTGGAGATAGGTAAAGATAAACTACAACGGCAACTGGATAGTTCCGGCAATGCCATCCAGGAAAAGAAAACATTATTGCAAAACCAGCTGCTGCAATATGATAAACTGGTTGGTGAATACCAGGTGATGGTGGATAGTAAGCCACTGGCATTGGTCATCGTGGAAGAAGCTAAGGCGGCTGCCTGGCCTGATAAGCCAAGGAGAATGCAAATAATGGTGGCAACTGCTGTACTCAGTTTACTGTTTGCCTTGCTGGCTGCCGTGATCATGGAAAGACGAAAAACTTCGCTGTAGTGATGGTTGCCGTAAATAAAGCGCAACTCCCGTTTGTCTTTTTGGCAGGATCTTTTATTGCGTTCATGGCAACTGCCGTATTGGTAGAGCAGTATTGGCTGGCGCTGCTTCCCTTTATAGGAATGTTGTTCTATGCAGGCTGGCAAAACATAAATTTTCTTTTCTTTTTATTGTTGGCCACCTTGCCTTTTTCTTTTGAGTATAATTTTTCGCCGGGTATCGGCACCGATATTCCGGCTGAGCTATTAATGTTGCTAGTGTCAGTGGTATTCCTGGTGTATTGGTTGTATTCGCCGGTATCCGTTGACAGAAAAATTTGGCAGCACCCGCTATTAGTTTTGTGGGTGGTGGTGATGGGCTGGATGCTGGTAACCGTATTATTTTCTACCAACCAGTGGGTTTCTATAAAATATATATTGGCTAAGGGCTGGTATACGGGTGCCTTTGTGCTGACACCATTGATCGTATTCAGGAAAAAGAAATCGATACAAATAGCTGCAGGGTTACTGTTCGGATCCCTGTTAATAGTAGCATCAATCGTATTGATTCGTCAATACAATAACGGGTTCAGCTTCGCCGGGGTCAACGATGCAGTCGCCCCTTTTTTTAGAAATCATGTGAATTATTCGGCGATGCTGGTTTGTATCATACCTGTGCTGGTGGGCTTTTTTCATTTGACAAAAAAAAGAGATCTAAAATTGTTGCTGCTCATAGCCCTGCTCCTGTCACTGGTTGCTGTATTCTTTTCGTATGCACGAGGGGCCTGGCTGGCTCTGTTAGCAGGGATGGCAGCTTACTGGTTGCTTAAAAAGCGGCTATTGTTCTATTCCTATATCGCTGCGATCATTCTAACAATCGGTTTGTTTTCCTGGCTACGATCCAATGATCGTTACCTCCAGTATGCCCATGATTTTAAAACAACTATTTATCACAGGGATTTTAGTGCGCATCTTATATCAACCTACCAATTAAAAGATATCTCCACAGCGGAACGTTTTTACCGCTGGATAGCCGGGGTAAGAATGATAAAAGATAATTCCCTCACTGGTTTTGGTCCCAATACTTTTTATGATAATTACAAGGGATATACCATCCCGGCTTACAAAACATGGGTAAGTGATAACCCGGAGCATTCAACGGTCCATAATTATTTTTTGCTAACGGCGATCGAACAGGGAATACCGGGTTTATTTTTATTTCTGCTTTTGCTGGGTGCAATGCTCTATTATGCCCAGCATCTATTTCATCATGTAACGGATAGATTTTATAAAGTGGTGGCGGCGGTCATCGGGGTTATGCTTACCATGATCATTGTTGTAAATTTTTTAAGTGACCTGATCGAAACGGATAAGATAGGAAGTCTTTTCTTTTTATGTCTTGCAACGTTAATAGCTATAGATATAAATAACCGGAAGCCAAAAAGTCTAAATTCTTCCCCTGACATTCAGCGCATCTCTTAATCCATTTCCCAACAGGTTAAAAGCCAGTACCAGCAACATAATAGCAAAACCAGGTGCCAGGGCCAGCATAGGATTTTGGGTAATGATGAAATTGTAATTCTCCTTGATCATCAGTCCCCAGCTGGGTTGGGGCGGCTGCACGCCAATGCCGAGAAAACTTAAGCCAGCTTCAATAACAATAGCTGAAGCAAAGTTACTGGCAGCGATCACCATTACTGGTCCCATAATATTAGGCCATACATGCCTGACGATTGTTCTAAAATTAGAAAATCCAAGGGCCCGTGTAGCTTCGATGTATTCCAATTCTCTTACTACCAATACCTGGCCCCTGACCAGCCTGGCTACGTTTACCCACATTGTTAATCCTACAGCAATGAAAACCTGCCAGAACCCTTTTCCCAATGCCAGGGTGATAGCGAAGACAAGGAGCAAGGTCGGAATGCTCCAGATCACATTAATGAACCACATGATAATATCATCCGTGCGACCTCTAAAATAACCAGCGAGAGAACCCAATATCAAACCAATACTCAGGGAGATGATGACCGTAATCAGCCCTACACTTAAACTCACCCTTGTACCCACAACGATACGGCTTAAAATATCACGGCCATATTTATCGGTTCCCAATAAAAATTTTTTATTTACAACAGGATCGGGGGCGGTTTGTTTTGAAAGAAAGGCTTGCCGTTCAGTCAACCCTTCATCAATAAATTTCTGGACAATGATACTATCACCATTTTGTTCATGATGGGTAATGGGAGTATAGTAATAAACATCTTCTTTCCCCAAGATGAGCTGGCTTAGGAAACCGGCTGCAACGACATCCTTATCTTTTTTTACTTTAAGAAAGGTTTGTGTATAGCCGGGTTTTTCCCCGCCGATCTCTAAAATAATCCTGTTAGCAAAGGGAGATGGATCAGGGGAGATAAAATAAGCGAACATGGCCACTACTACAGACAGGGCAATGACGATCAATCCAAACACAGCGCCTTTGTTCTTTTTTAATCGTCGCCATGCGGCTGCCTGGAATGATTGAGATGCCATTTCGGAAAGATAAGCTAAGAGTTTAATAGAGAAAAGTAGCCTAGGAGGTTAAAGGAGTGAAAAGAGGAAAAGAGTTGATGTAAGAGTATAAAAGGTAGCAGGGAAAACTTTTTGTGGAGGATAAGAAATTGAGCGCTATATTCTTTTTCTCTTTTTACTCTTTCTGTAGTTCGCCTAATTTACCTTTCGTCCCTTCCACTCATACCTACCAAATTGCCCAAAAAGACCTGAAATGATCGTATAAAAAATATGTAGCGGCTGAAAAAAGAAGAACATCTTAATGGCCCATTGTTTGTCGAAGAACTTTGCCAGGGATATAAAAAAAGGATACTCTACTATTGTTTTTATTAACCAAAGCCCTATAAAGCAGACCCAGTACACAGGATTCCAAAACCCACCAACCAGCAACCCGAGAAATGATAAATTAAATAGATACACCAGGAGCAATACAGCAATGATCCTTTTATCATCATAGCTTCTTGCCTTGCTCGCCCACCGGATTCGTTGGTTGAAAAATGTTTTCCATGTTTTCATAGGTTGAGTGGAAACAATGGCTTCCTTTGATTTCAGGTAATGAACGTTGCCAGGAAATTGCTTCCATATCTTATGCATCAGCAACATATCATCACCCGAAGCAATATGGTCAACGCCTGCAAAGCCATTTACTTTATAAAAAGCCTTTCGTTCATAAGCCAGGTTGGCACCGTTGCACATAGACATTTTTTGTTTAGACACCGCGGCCCCTGTTATTCCCTGCAAGACCATAAAATCAATAGCCTGGAAAACTCGTAAAAGGGAAGCATTACATTCAATCACTACTGGTGCAGCAATAAATATGGATTGTTTTTCTTCTTTGAAAGCAGCGATTGTTTGCAACCAGCCAGCGGTTGGTAAACAATCGGCATCTGTGGTCACAATCAATTCTCCTGAAGCGGCTGCGATCCCTGTTTCGATGGCTTTCTTTTTATAGGAGTTGATACCATCTTCTTTTAACTGAATTAGTTTCGCAGACGGGTATTGTCGTACAATGCCCGCCGTTTCATCGGTTGAATGATCATCCACTACGATCACTTCAAACAATGATGTCGGATAAGCCTGTTGCTGCAGCGCCTGTAATAAGGGGCCAATAGTCTCTTCTTCATTCCTGGCGGGGATGATGACACTGATCTTGGTTTGTAAGGAAGTAGCAGCTGGAAGAAAATCCGGGATCGATTGCCAGGCCAGCCAGAAATAAATTATCAAAAGGCTGTAAAGAATAAACAATAATATGATGATATAAAGAAAGATCATGCAGTTTGGACAAAGCTAATCATTGCCATCAGTGCAACAAAGCCGGTACTATTTCTTTCACATGTTTCTCGTGCAGTACCTGGTGACTGGCATTGATCTCGGCCAACTCGCAATATTCTTCGATCCCTTTTCTAAATTTTTGGCCCACCGAAGAAATTATGATGCGGTCATGTTTTCCATAGATCAATCTTACAGTTGTTTTGTTTTCCTGTATAGATGATTTTATTGCAGCAATAGTTGGTTTTAGTTTTCGTAACGCAGTCCACCGGCAATACAATTGTTTTCTAACGGTGCCATCACCAATATAATAGTTGTACAAATTTGATAACACTGGCATTTACGAAGTTCAGTTTGTTCGCCAGTTTTAAAAACCCAAGGAACCAGCCAGGTTTTTTCATTGTTAAAGCAAAGAATTTATTACCTATCCAGGTTTGCGTGGCGAGCCAATACCAGAAATTTACTTTTAATCCATCCGGGGCCAGCAGAATCAGTTTTTCTATTTGCTGCGGGATGGCCTGGTATAAGGCTAAGGGCAATACGGCCACCCAGGCTGAAACCTATCAAAGAAATTTTCTGGTCCCGATAGCTATCAGAATGGTCCGCTGCTTGTGAGCTATTCTTAGCTACAATTTCCTCAATGATCTGCTGAAGGTCGGCAGGAGTAAACAGCAACCCATCCTTCCATTCGGTTTTGCCATGAAAGGGGAGGTCAATTGAGATAAAGGTAAATTGATTACCAGCATACCTGGCTAAGAATTCAAACACCTGGGCTTCTTCGCCATAGCCATGAAAACATACCATTTTAGCAGGCCCGGCACCAAAAAGGTAATAGGCAATAACAGATTTTTTATATCGATGCAGCAGGGCTCCATGGTGCGAAACGAAACAAATATTTATTAAAAATTAAATTGCCCGTTCCAAATATATTATTAATTTTGGATAGTTGCACAAACAACTATATGCCAAACAACCAATTTAAAAAAGGAGAGCTCTACAGTTTTATAACTGGGAAAGCTTCCACCGCTATTGCCCGGCGTTTGCAAAAAAAATTCAATGTAGCCGGTTTGAATATAACTATCGAACAATGGAGTGTTCTGTATCATTTGTGGAAACAGGAAGGTATCAGCCAGCAGGAATTATGTAATGCCACATTTCAGGGATAAACCAAGCATCACTCGCCTGGTAGACAACCTGGAAAAACTAAATCTTGTAAAACGGGTGGCATCAGAAAATGACAGGCGGATCAATTTGATATATCTCACAAAACAGGCGCAAAAATTGCAGGAAGAAGCCATGCAACTGGCTGATGAAACATTGAACGAAGCATTAGATAGCTGTTCCTCCCGACAAGATCGATGTGTGTAAAGAAGTATTGCAGATAGTGTATGATAATTTGAAATAAGATTTCACGCGGCGATCGCCAGGAAGCGACGTTCGCTGCGGCTTAATATCGCTGCCGTCGTCGGAGCTAAATGTCAATAGCTCCGGGCTTTAACCCGTTGATCAAAAAAAGGAATTGATAGAAGAGCGCCGTAGGCTCACCCAGACGACCCGGTCGGACGGGGGCGACATATCTGATGAGTAGCCAACTGAACGTACAAGAGCACCGCCAACGGCGGGGACGAAAGATGATAGTAGTTATGAAGCCGGGCAAATAAAAAAGAATAGTAAACGTTTAAATCTTTATACAATGAGTACTGCAGCAGGAACAAAAACGGTATTGAAAGGTGGTGAATGGCTGGTGAAAGAATCATCACCCTTTGAAACATTTATCCCGGAAGATTTTGGCGAAGAGCAACTGATGATAAAGGATATGTGCAACCAGTTCCTGGCAGCAGAAATTTATCCTATCCTGGATCGCATTGACGATCTCGAGCCGGGCCTGATGAAATCGTTATTGACCAAAGCTGGTGAGCTGGGTTTGCTAGCCACTTCTTTCCCGGAAGAATATGGCGGTTTGGGAAAAGATTTTGTTACTTCCACGATCGTTAATGATTACCTGGGTGCCGGGCATTCATTCTCCGTGGCTATCGCAGCCCATATGGGTATTGGTACACTGCCTATATTATATTTTGGCACTCCTGAGCAAAAAGAAAAATATATTCCCAAATTGATCAGTGGAGAGTGGGCCGGTGCCTACGGCTTAACAGAACCTAACAGTGGGAGTGACGCATTGTCTGCAAAAACTACGGCCAAACTGAGCGATGATGGTAAACATTATATTTTAAACGGACAAAAATGCTGGATCACTAATGGCGGGTTTGCGCAAGTTTATACGGTGTTTGCAAAAATTGATGGCGATAAATTTTCTACGTTTATTATAGAAAGAGGAACAGAAGGTTTTACGCAAGGCCCGGAAGAACAAAAGATGGGAATCAAAGGTTCCTCTACAGTACAACTGTATTTCCAGGATTGTAAAGTGCCGGTGGAAAACCTGTTGGGCGAAATAGGCAAGGGGCATAAAATTGCATTTAATATCCTGAACATAGGTCGCCTGAAATTATGTGCAGCAGCGCTGGGTGGTGCAAGAAAGTCGGTAACACATTCTATTGAGTATGCCAAAACCAGAGAACAGTTCAAACAACCGATCGCCAACTTTGGAGCGATCAAGCACAAGCTGGCAGAGATGGCTATTAAGGTTTTTGTTGGTGAATCATCGCTTATATCGTACGGCTCAATGGGTAGATGATAAAAAACATGAATTAGTGTCGGCGGGTAAGCCATTTAATGAATCATTATTAGGAGGCGCCGAAGAGTATGCGATTGAGTGTGCCATGCTGAAAGTGTACGGTAGTGAAGTGCTGGACTTTGTAGTGGATGAAGGTGTGCAGATACATGGAGGTAATGGCTTTAGTGCTGAGTATAATATTTCAAGGGCCTATCGTGACAGCCGTATTAATCGGATCTATGAAGGAACAAATGAAATTAACCGGCTTCTTACCCTTGATATGACGCTAAAAAGAGCAATGGGCGGAAGATTAGATCTGATGGGTCCTTCCATGGCAGTGCAAAAAGAATTGATGAGTATTCCTGATTTTGGCGCAGAAGATGAAACTCCTTTCGCCAAAGAAAGAAAACTGGTTGGCAACCTTAAAAAGGCTATCCTGATGGCATCCGGCGCTGCCGTGCAGAAACTTATGATGAAAATTGAGAACGAACAGGAAGTGATGATGAATATCGCCGATATGGCTATTGAAACATTTAATGCAGAAAGTGTATTGCTGCGGGTGATGAAAATGGTGGATCAACGGGGAGAAGCCTCTTGCCAGTTTCATATAGACATCATGAGAACTTATCTTTATGATGCTGCAGACAAAGTGAATAAATCAGGTAAGGATGCTGTGAATGCATTTGCTGAGGGTGATGAGCAACGGATGATATTAATGGGGTTAAAAAGATTTACCAAAGCAGAGCCTTTTAACAGCAAAGATGCCAGGAGAAGGATCGCAGATAAAATGATCGCAGCAGGAAAATATTGTTTCTAATGTAATTGCCTATGCAACGATTTGTTTTTTATATAAGCTTGCTTTTTAATATGGCGGCCTTTGCACAGACCGGTATTCTCCTGAGGCCAATCGTAGGAAAAACAACCGGTTCCTTACCTTACCTGGAGTATGGGTTGGGTGCCGACCGTCTTGGTGGAGCTAAAATGACTTACCTGGATACCAGCATCGTAGTAAAAGTGGTGGACAGCACCATTGGAAATTATAAAATACAATTATCAAAAAATCATTTTGCCTATTTACCCAAATCAAACTTTAAAAAAGACAGTACCGCCAGGATCCGGCCTTATTACCTGACCAATAGCTGGATGGTAAATGGAGATTCTGCTCACGATTATGTGTCGGTAGCCCTGGATGAGAAGCTTCCGTATAGAAGCATTCAGCAGATCAATCCTTCTACCATCGTGGTGGATGTATTTGGTGCGACCAGCAATACCAACTGGATCACTCAACGTTCTTCCGCCAAAGAGATCAAAAACGTTTATCATGAGCAGATCGAAGATGATGTGTTTCGTATTATTATCCAATTGAAACATAAGCAGCATTGGGGATACAGTATTTATTACCGGGACAACCGGCTGACTATAAAAGTAAAAAGACAACCGGAAGACCTGAGCCTTGACAACATGAGGATAACAGTGGATGCAGGACATGGAGGAGATAATTCCGGCGCTTCAGGAGCAGCTACAAATATTCTTGAAAAAAGATACACACTGCTTATTGCCAAAGAACTTGAAAAAGAATTACTCGATAAGGAAGCTACTGTGTTCATGACAAGAACCAACGATGTGTCCATTGGCATGATAGAAAGAACAGAGATGATAAAGCGGGAGGATCCCAATTTCATGATTAGTATCCACCTGAATTCATCGGTAAAAGACAGTGTAAGAGGTGTCAGCACTTACTACCGGTATATCGGCTTCCGGCCATTGACGCAGTATATCCTGGAAAGCCTGTTGAAGATCGATGGGCTCAAGGAGTTTGGAAATATCGGCAGTTTCAACTTTGCTCTCAGCGGACCAACCGATTATCCCAACTGCCTCGTGGAGGTTGCCTTTCTCAGTAACCGGGAAGATGAAAAATTAATATTGAACCCTGATTTTCACAAAGCAGTGGCCAAACAGATCGTAGAGGGAATAAAAAATTGGTTGAAATCCTGTAAAAAAGAGGAAGACTAATCTTCCGGCGGAAACGCCTCTCCCCGGTGACAGGTTTTACAATGCACCGTACGCAGGTACTCCGGTTTTTCATTTTTATCAAAATAGAAATGCGTTTTGTTAATATAAATGGTCATCCGCATCATTTTCCTGGCTTCTTCTTTCATAGGCTCTGCATCCGACGCATAATCCAGGCTATCCTTGAAATTTTTCACAGGAACATGACAGAAATTACACTTAACACCCAGCGCTACATTATAACTCTCCATGATGCTATCCAGTTTGGCATCGCTGATATCTTTAGGGAGTATTTGCAGGTTCCTGTCTTTGTTAGGCAAAAGTTTAGGAGTTACCGCCGCCATACCCAGGAGGACAAAAATGGAAAGGACGGAGAAAGTCACTATTTTCTTTTTGTGTAGCATAGTATAAAAATTAAAGACGACTGCTCAGGCGTTAAAGCAGCATACAAATAAAATATTTATCGTATCCACCGCTCAAAAAACTCATAGGTCCTGAGCATCTGGTCGATCCGCTGCCGGTTATTGCCACTCCGGGTCAATTCATGGGTGCCCCCGGGATGACGTACATATTCAACAGGTCGGCCCAGTGCTTTCAAACTGCGGAACATCATTTCGCTTTGTACAAAACCCGTACGACGGTCATTATCTCCATGAAAAATGATATATGGTGTTCTGATGTTTTGTACATAATTAATGGGGGATTCACGTTCCAGGGTTGCCTTGGTGCCCGGCTCCCAGGGATACCCGCCAAAATAATTGGGCACTAAGCGCCAGGCATTGCCTTCACCAAAAAAAGTGGCGAGGTCATATACCCCTCTTTGTGAGCAAGCCGCTTTGAAACGCTGATCATGTGCGATGATCCAGGCAACAAGATAACCCGCATAAGAACCACCTGTTATTAATAACCGGGACGTATCAGCCCAGTTTTCAGCGGCTATTGTTTTATCCAGCGCCGTTAAAACATCTCTTGTAGGACCAGTACCCCAATCATTGATATTGCCCCTGAGAAAATCAAGACCATAGCCACCGCTTCCCCTGGGATTGCAATAGACCACACCATAACCCCGGCTGCAGAAATACTGGTATTCATGCCACATGCTTGTTTCACCGGGTCCCCACATAGCCGAGGGTCCGCCATGTATTTCAAGCAGCAATGGATATTTCTTTGCCGGCTCATAGTTTGTTGGTTTCATCACCCAGTATTCTATTTCCATCCCCTTTTCATTTTTGAAACTATGCTTCTCCGGAAAACTCAGTTTTTTATTGGCGATCCATGCTGTATTGAAATGACTGATCCTCTTTGCATTTTTTGCGGTAGCGTCTGCTGTATATAATTCAAAAGGGTTCGCTGGTTCTGTTTTTACAAAAACCAGCCGATCATTGACCAGGTCAAAATTGGTAACACCACTATGGAGTTCAGTTAATGGTTCTGTTTTTTTTGTATGGATATCGGCTCTGTACAGGACCTGCCCCCCGTTGCTTTGGGCCGAGAAGTAAATATATTTTTCATCATTGCTCCAGGTGATATTTGCCTTAGCCCTGTCAAAGGGAATATCAATAATATCTTTTTCGGTGCCATGTAGCGGCATAATAGCCAGGGAAGGAATACTTACAAATGAAGTATTGCCATACTGAAAAGCCAGCCATTTACCGGAAGGAGAAATGCGGGGCGAGCTATAGTTTTTACTTTCTTCACCTAATAGTTTGCGAAGATTACTGCCATTAATATTGGCGATAAATATTTCACTTTCCAATGAACGGTCAGTGTGTTGCAGTGAATCAATTTCACCGGCAAAGATGAGTTGTTTGCCATCAGGACTAAAATCAGCTAAATTATACCGGTAAAAACCTTTTGTTACCACCATCGGTTTTGCATCGAGTTTTGCATCGGTGATAAGGAAATGATTAAAACTCAGCTCCCCATTTATATCCGTCTCATCCAGGAAATTCAAACGGTTCACCACTTTGGCTTTTTTATCCGTCACATCATTTTCCAGGTAGGCCCTTATCTCATCTACGCTTCCATCAGGATCTGCTTTTACAGAAGCAGGTCTTAATTGCTCATTGGATAATCCAGGTTTTTCAAACGGCCATTTCGGAACCTCCTTAGCAGGATTTAGTAAAGAATCTTTTAATAGATCTTTAAACGGAATGGTCGAAGAGAATAAGATCTGTTTGCCATCAGGACTCCATTTTGGCGTACTGGCCCCATATTTAAATTTCGTAAGCTGAACTGCTTCACCACCATCCAGCGCCAATAAAAATATTTGAGGTTTAGTATCTACCGTCCTGACAAAAGCGATCTGTTTTCCGTCAGGGTTAAAAACTGCCTGCGAAGAACTTTCTTTGGTGGTTAATTGTTTGGGGGAGGAGTTGCCATTGGTATTTGTTAACCATACCTGGGTCACATATTTAAACTCCAGTTTACTCTCCCCATCGGGCTCTATCGCTGTTACCGTAAAAAGAGCCTTACTGCCATCCTTATTTAAGGTAAGGCCACCGATAGATTTTATTTTCAGCATATCCGTGACTTTAACCAGTTCCTTACCGGTTTGCGCCACAGCAACCAGAGAAATTAAAAGGAGAGCCGGGGCTGTTAGCCAATTTTTCATACCCATAATTTGTAAGCTGAATGTACGAATTGATCATCGTTTCGGGATAGATACCTGATGAAATGTTATGTTTTCTACATTTGAGCATTAAAAATTTATATTATGAGTAGCCTTGTAAAAGAATTCAATGCGTATCGTACCAAAATGAATGAAGTGATCCTCAGCAAAGACAACCTTGTAATGAAACGACTATGGAACCTGGATACCAACACCTATGCCGAAGGCGCCCTCGATGTGAAAATGAAAGAATTGCTAGGCCTGGTAGCTAGCATGGTGCTGCGCTGTGATGATTGTATCAAGTACCATTTAGGAAAGACGCATGAACTTGGTATTAGCACCGAACAGGTATATGAAGTATTTGCCGTAGCCAATATTGTAGGTGGCACCATCGTTATCCCGCATACCAGGCGGGCGGCGGAATATTGGGAGGAGCTCCTGGGAAATGCCGGATAGCAGGGAATGAGAAGTGTCGCAGCCGATAGCTATAGGCTTTGAAATTTGCCAGTAAAAAGACAGGCACACGGATGACACAGACGAAAGGGATGAGCACGGATTGATTCTGCTTCGGAATTGTGGATTTCAGCATCCCATGGTGATCCTTTTAATTCTGTTTACAAAATTAAGATCCGTGTTTATCCCTGCCCGTCCGGTTAGGCGGGCGTCCTATCTTTTAAATCCGTGTGCTTGTATTTCAAACTGATATTATGTCGAGGAGGAATTGTGAAAGGGATAACCGTTTCTTTCCCGATATTGTTTAAATTTGTCTGGAACTTTTTATTATGAGTGAAACAACGATAGCCCCAGTATTAACCGCCAAAGATTTTGCTACTGACCAGGAAGTTCGCTGGTGTCCCGGTTGTGGCGACTACTCCATTCTTGCACAGGTACAGAGAGTAATGCCGACGCTGGGCATTGCCCGCGAAAATATTGTGATCGTATCAGGTATAGGTTGCAGCAGTCGCTTTCCGTATTATATGAATACATACGGTATGCATTCCATTCATGGCCGGGCTACCGCGGTGGCATCAGGATTAAAAGCCAGCCGCCCTGAACTAAGTGTGTGGATCGTAACCGGTGATGGCGACAGTTTGAGTATCGGGGGTAATCATACTATCCATTTGCTGAGAAGGAATTTTGATGTTAATATCCTGCTGTTCAACAATCAGATCTATGGATTAACAAAAGGACAATACTCACCCACATCGGAAGAGAACAAAGTCACCAAGAGTACGCCCATGGGGAGCATTGATCATCCGTTTAATCCGCTGGCCTTAGCGCTGGGTGCAGATGCCACATTTGTTGCAAGAACAATGGACAGGGATCCCAAACATTTACAGGCCATGCTATTGCGCACCCACCATCATAAAGGAGCTTCTTTTTTAGAAATATACCAGAACTGCAACATTTTTAATGATGGCGCCTTTGAGATTTTTACAGAAAAAGGTACCAAGCCACAGGAAACATTGTTCCTGGAACAGGGCAAGCCGTTTATTTTTGGCGCCAATAGAGACAAAGGGATCAAACTCGATGGCTTCACTCCTAAAGTGGTAAACCTGGATGAGGACCATAGTGCCGACGATCTATGGATTCACGATGAGCACGATATTTATAAAGCGCAGATATTGGTCCGCATTTTTGATGATCCGAAAATTGAAGGTCACTTGCCAAGGCCCTTTGGTGTTTTTTATCAAACCAACCGCCACTGTTATGAAGATGTGATGGCAGCACAGATCGAAGAAGCTAAGTCACGAAAACCTGCAGACCTGGACAAATTACTGAAAGGAAATGAAGTGTGGACTATCGTATGATAGTAATTAAAAATGATTAAGTACGAATGCCTTCCAATTGCGAAGGCATTTATTATGTAGCCAATCGATAAGAATGTATTCACCTGTTTAACATCTTAATTTTTTATGAAACAATTGCTCACCGCACTTTTTATTTTATACGCTGCTATTGCCAGCAGCCAGTATTCCTTTACTTACAATGGCCGGCAATACAACGTACTGAAGACAAGTGTTTTCAAAGATTCAACAGGCAAACAGTATAACTATAATGAAGCCATGCTGGTCATGATGGGTGGAGAGTACGGGGTGCTGCCCGCCAATACACAGGATGCCAGTAAAGGATTTTTGTTAATAAGTCTAAGCAAAGAGGAACAGTTGCAAAGAGCCATGGCTGCTCCCAAACCTGCTGAAACGGATTCTTTTAAAACAGGGAAGAAATTTGAAGCTTTCAAAGCCTATGATATGGAAGGCAAAGAGGTAGATACAAAAGAATTAAAAGGGAAAGTATTGGTTATAAATTTTTGGTTCACCACCTGCCCGCCTTGCAAAGCTGAACGTCCTTATTTGAACAAGATAGTGGATAGTTATAAGGCTGATCCCAATGTGGTCTTCCTTGCTGTTGCCTTGGATCGGAAGGAACAGCTCGAGCCTTACCTTAAGCAATATGAATTTAAATACACGGTGATACCGGATGGAAAGAAGATAGCCGACTCATATAATATTGCAGGTTACCCGACACAAGTGATCGTCGATAAAGAAGGAAAAGTAGCTTTTCATGCTGTGAGTTACTATTCCGTTACTGATTACTGGATGCGCAAAACGATCGATGAATTGAAGGGGAAATAAAGCAGGAGTGTGTTTAGTTTTTGGAGCGTCAGGTAGCAGCAAGCACTTTTGCCGCATTTTTATACACCTTCTTCTCTTTTCGTTTATACCACCATATCGGTAAAGTTTTTTTCATCAACGTATCAATATTTCGCATACCGAGAAGGCTCCACATCCCTTTTACTTTCCCGGCGATGGACGGTTGCATAGCACGCAGACTCATGGCAAAACCACTTTCCAGGTATTCCATATGGTGCCAGTAGCCGGCCGGCATAAACAAAGTGTCACCGGGTTCCATGATAAAATCAAATCCTTCGGCTAATTTAAGTGCCGGAAATTTTTCATAATCAGGGGTACCGTTTTGTTCATAATAATTAGAAAAATCTGCGAGACTCAATACTTCAAACGGTTTGCGGTATAATTTATACTGTTCTTTATATGGGAACATCAATACTCTTTTTCTGCCGGCAAACTGTGTGTGCATGATATGCGACAGGTCGATATCATAATGGAGGTGGGTGATAGACCCGGCACCTCCCGTAAATAGCATTGGGTATTTTTTGATATAGCCCTTCATCAGGTGCTCGGGCCATGCAAAATCTTTGATCAATTGGGGAGCATGGTCAAAAATATTAAAGAGAAAGATCCGCCAGGCTGCCGGTCCTTTGCTAATCATGTCAATATATTCACCAAAGGTCTTATAATCGTCAGCGGTATTAATAGGCGTATACGCATCGCTTTTCACATTATTATACAGCGGCACTTTTTTATCCCCCACCAATTGCTTGAAATAATCCCAGTTCCACTTGTCAAAAGCGGGCCAGTCATGTGAAAGGTTTTTGATCACCACGGGAACACCGGGGCGGTAAAAATCACGTTTAAACAGCTCTGGGTCAATCGTATCGAAGGTGGCTACCGGCTTTAGCTGCATGACTGTTCTTTAATTTTTGCAAAGATAAGAGGTGGTGAAAATACGAAACGCCGGGTAAATGACGATTATTGAACAAGAATTTGCCAAAAAAGCATTTTTAAACCCCAGACGCTGACAATGTCATAACCAGCCGTTGGATTTGACCAGGAAGGAGTGGAAACGATGCGTGGAAACGTCCTGTTCCACCAGTTATCTTTATTGACCAGCTCCACCGGGGTTCGTAGCGTGAGAAAGTCTTCGCAAGGAGGATAGGTTACTATGTCACTCTTTGAATTATTTTAAAGAGAGACACAAGAATATATGCAAATGCTTTTTAGTCACTATCGCCATGTGGTCTGCAACAAATTGAAATGCTGGGTTAATCCGGTCAAGATTTGAAAATAAATGAATTGTAACGCAGGTATAACCAGGCTGGCAAGATCACCACAATAGCGTTCATAGCTTTCTGCAGTGACAATTACGACAGCGTTAGCGAAGGGCTTCCCAGGTCGGCCGGGTGCTACCGGATTATTATCATCTTACTGAAAACATTTTTATTGACACCATCAATTTCTTTTAGAACACTGGGGAGTAATGTTTCTGCCTGGTTAAACCTTATCATCAGGTCCTTGCCTTCGGAACTGGTCAATTTATTCTGAGTTTCGAGATCTTTCATGGCACTCTCCAGGGCTTTTCTCATCGTCGCCAGTGTTTTAACAGCCTCATTCATCTGCTTTTCGTATTTCATGAAAAGCTGGTCAATTTTTACTTTGTGAGCATTTAATTTGGCGTTATTGCCCACTTGCGCATTGGCGGACATAACAACCAGGCAAAATAATAAGGGCAAAAAGATCCTTGTCATACAATAAGATTTAATGGTTTGGTTTATCAATGCCAGGTTTAAAGTCTGGCTTACTTAAAAAATATACATACAAGCTTTACTTGTGCCTACTGATTCTATTAAAGGTTTGGCCAAGCTATGTTTTATCGGGCAACTTTATTTTACACAAGCCGGGTTTTTTTCTTTCCAGTTGATCGTACCACCGGTATCATAGTTATTGATGATATAGCATAATGCAGTTTTGCCGGTTTTTAATTTTACGTTGACAACTATACCTTTTGAAGACAGGACGTTGTTATAATCAGCAGCTTCGGAAGTACTGATATATCCACCTTTTTCTTCGAGGTACACAGCAGTGATCTGCTGGATATCTGCAACGGAAACAGCAGGGACGGATGCCATCGTCGTATAATTTTTCGGCGAGCCGGAGAAAGCTTTGTAATCAGTTTGCTTAATCAGTTTTGCTGCAAACACATGGTTCTCGGTAACGCCGGGATGAGGAAAAATAATGGGGTTGGGCGCACAAGCGCCATAGTAAGAAAAACTTCCGGCTGTTGCACCCCAAATTACCCTGAACTCAGAAGCTAATGCCGGGTATTGTTTGCTTTCAGGGATATAAAAACTGCTATAAGTTACCATACTGGCCGATGTTGCCTGGTGAGAGAAACAATTTTCTGGCATAGCATAACTCACTGTTGGAAAATTCAAAGAAGGATGACAATTACTGACACCCACACCGGCAGTTAAGTTTTTAAATGATTGAAACAGGCTTTGCGCACAGGCTGTCAGTGTATTAGGGTTTACAGCACAGCATTTATCCTGTTGCACCGGTGCAACAGTCAACTGGGTTTGTCTGGCAGGTTTGGGATTGCTAGTTGTGCTTGTGACAGGCTGGGCACAAAGTGGAAGTAATCCAGTACTGATTATTGCGGCAAGAAGAATTATTTTTTTCATGATTGTGAGGTTTAATGAATAGAACAATAAAAATTTCTACTCAACTATCAATTATTTTTTAATATAAATTATAAGAAGGAAAAGACGCTACGCTTTTAATAGCAGCTGAAAGTTCATCACGCATTTTTCCATGACCACCCGGATCATTGGAAGGGGGGCTGTTGACAATTACAGCAAAGCTTAACCCGTTCCCGATCTCGGCTAGCCATGATCGTGATGCACTATTTGCACCATTGTGACTTTGATTATTTCCTGAAACGCTCCAACCACAACCGTACCCCGGAGATAATGGTGTGTCCTGTGTTAACGTATCATGGGTATTTGCCTGGAGAATATCGGCCGGGGTAGGAGAACCATCCACACCGCCCAGGTATTTCAGCAAGTCCATTGGCCTGGCCACCCAACCGCCAAAACCTTTCCATAGTTGCAAATTCGGCTTGTAGGTTTGTGCATAGTGGGCTTCACCTGACTTGATACCGCCATTGGCCAGACCGACATACATAGTAGACCCCACACCAGCCGGGGTCAATATATTGTTACGGATATAAGTTTCATACGATTGACCGCTTAGTTTTTCAATAACAAGCGCTAGTATAAAATAGCCGGCATTGGAATACACATTTGTTGTATTGGGAGGATTTTCCAAAAGGTCAGGAAGGTCAAGCAGCATTTTCATAATGTCATCATCTGATTTAGTGGCGTCTCCAAATTCAGGCATTGTACTACCACAGGTTCGAAGTCCCGAGTTGTGATGTAATAATTGCCAGATAGTGATGTCATTAAGCTTGGTTTTGTCAGCCGGTGTCGCGTATTTTGAACCAAGGATACTGTTGGGTCCAAAAACACGCTGGTTCATGGTTATCTTATTCTTTTCCATGAGCTTCATAATACCCGCTGCTGTAACCGATTTTGAAATACTCATGATACGCATGGTATGATGGGGAGACATCTCTTCATAAGTGGCCGGGTCGGCATAGCCGTAAGCTTTTGCAAAAACTATTTTTCCATTTTTGGAAACAGCAAATGATAAACCGGTGACACCCTGTGTACTCATATAACTTGTTGCTGCATCATCCATTTTTTTGATATCAGCTTGTGTCATACTGGTATTTTCCCAGATTACATTGTATTTGTCACCACCGTCAGCAGCATAGGCATTTACATAGACGGGTACAAATCCCTGGTAGTACATATTATCAAACACATGCTGGTAATTCATTCTTGGTATAGCATGACGGGAAGCCCAAAAAGAAGAATTTGTTTTTTCCCAAATGGCAGCGAACAGGTCGGTGCCTCCTTTTTCATAACCACTTACCAGTTTTAGCGTATAGCCCTGGCCGGTATAATCATTGAAAGCCTGTTGATATTGGGCAGCGGTCAGGTTATGTCTTGCGATGAGTGCGCCCCCCGATTTTTTTTCCCATACGGCAGCAAAGTATTCAGTACCATTAACAACATAGCCAGACAGGAAGGTCAGTCGATAGCCCTGTTTTCCATTATCATCAAAAGCCTGCTGGTATTGTGCAGCTGTCATATTGTGTTTAGCTGTCCAGGCGCCGCCGGAACTTTTATCCCATACAGCTGCAAACTTTGCCTGGTTACCGACACCATAGCCGGAGAGGCAGACCAGCCGGTATCCTTTATTGGTCATGTCGTTGAAAGAAGCCTGGTAGCCAGCGGAGCTGAGTCCATGAACTGCCGACCAGGCAGGACCTGAAGCTTTGTTCCAGACCGCTGCATATAATTCCTGTCCACCTTTTGTATAACCACTAAGTGATACCACCCGGTATCCTTTTTCACTCCAGTCATTAAACTCTGACTGGTATTGTAAGGGAGTCATAGCATGCCGGGCCACAAAATTGGTAAGCTGTGTAGCCATTTGCATATTGTTGACTGTAGTAAATTCATTTTTCCCGACGGCTGCTACTTTATTATCTTTTTTTATCTCCGGTTGTGACTTCACATCACTTTTTCCAACAGGAGTTACTTTATTTTCTTTCTTTATAACGGGCTGGGCACTGAGTTGAAGGAAAGCAACACAGCTAATAACAGGCAGGAGAAGTAGTTTTTTCATTTTTTCATTTTAGTTAATAAGAAAAATAGTATTACAAGTCATCAGCAAAACCTATGATCTGAATTAAAACACTGATTCCTCTTCTGCCAGCAAAACTCCTCCTCATGATGAAATAGTTTAATGATTAAGGGTTTATGCCTAGGACAGGTTAATTAGGGATTGTATATGATAAATTGAAATTCTGCATCTGTTGTAAAAACTTCCCCAAGCTTCCTTGCACACACTAATAACTTGAGCCCCTTATCGTCCTTAAGGATTTGATATGCACAATTGTGTGTAGTACCACTTGCATTTACGAATACGATGGATTTTTCCGTAATGCCACTAACAACAACCTGGTACCAACCATCCTGGTTAGGAGGTCTAACTACACTAAAATTCCCGGTGCCGCTTATAATTTTTCCATCTGCGGCTATTTTGCCATAACACAAAGGGGTCAATGAAGCTTGTTTTATTTTTGTGTTGTCATTAATTGAAATGTTGCCAGCCTGCTTTTTAGAATCTGTTGTTACTTGTGAATAGCTGGTCAAAACAGTCATAAAAAAGGCAAAAAGCAAGGAGATTTTTTTCATAAAATCAGATTTAATCATAAATGGCTTGCCTTTATGGCAATGAATCCAACTCAATCAACAAGCGGAGCAACCTTCCCTTATTTATATCGCTACTGAAAAATTTTATAGCCTGGGGAGCAATGTATTTTTTTACATCAGGTTCATGTCTGGCAGCAGGTTCCAGTTTACGATTAGGCAAATAGATAAATTGTAGCCATTCGCAAAAATCTTCGCCCGTTGAAATAGTTCGTTTTTCATATTCCTTAACCCAATCGGGTGTCGGCTGAGACCATAAACCATTGCTTTTCATCTCATCCCGAACTTCACGAATTTTTTCTCTTACCAGATCTGTTTCCATCATGCCAGGTGAATTAATACACCAAGCTAAATCTCTAACTACAGAGAAAAAGGAGTGAAAAAGGGAATGGAAGTAAAGAATTATCCAAAGGTGTAATGGTCTATTACCAGTTATCGAATGGTTGCAGGAATGAGTGAATGGAGATACTATCGGGAAAAGGGTGTATATTTTTACTTCATAATGTTACGCTACCGGCACATATTGCTCTTAGTGGTTATTGTCATGCTATCTTCCAATGGCTTGGGACAATCACCCCATTACCGGCTTGAAACCTTTGGTACCCGTGATGGCCTGCTTTCATCTAAAATATTTGCACTGGCACAAACCAATGACAGGATGCTATGGGTAGGTACGGAACTGGGGGTCAGTGTGTTTGACGGCTATAGCTTCACCAACTATCAGTATACCATCACCAATGAATCGATCGGGCGTATTCTTTGTATCACCCAGGATAGCCTGAAGGGGATATGGATCGGGGGTGATAAGGGAATATTTTATTTTACAGGAGACGGTATAAGAAAGATCGAACTGAAAAGTAAACAATTGCTGGCGGTGGAAGCCTTATTGACGGATGCATTGGGCAATATTTGGGCGGGAGATATCGAAGCGCTATATAAAATAACAACAGACCAGATCCAGGAAATACGTAAAAAGGAGGTATCAGTAGTTGACATAGTACCTTTTGCATCGTTTACGAAAAGAGTGTTTGGTCTTGCAACAGATAACAAGAATATGTACGCCGCCTCGTTTGATGGTATTTTTAAAATACCGCTGGCCAGCAACAGGTATGAACAGGTTTGGATCAATCCCGATCCTAACAATTTTGTTCGTTCTGTGGCAGTTATTTCGCCCGATAGTATCTTCTGGAACCGGGATGAGGGTCATCCCGTGCAAATGATCCAGGGAAAAATAAGCACCTCTTACACAGAAGATTTTTTAGGAAGAGCGGTTTTTAAGTATCGGCACAATATGTTTGCGCTAACCACCAGTGGCGTTGGCAGCCTGGAGAACGGCATGGTGCAACCACTGGTTTCTTTCGGGGGAATTACGAATAATGCGGTATCAGCTCTGATGGATGCCGAAGAAAATATATGGATTGGTTCCTGGGAAGGGTTGCAAAAATTCACGAAAACTGCATTTCGGCAGCATACACCACAGTTTAATAATCACATAGAAATTTTTTCTTTCCTGGAAAGAAAAAACGGGGATGTATTATTTGGCGGCAACCGGGGGGTCGTTTTTAAGAAAGATCAGCAAGCTATTCTTCCGGATAAAAATATTCCGTTATTATTTCCACTGGCCGAAGTACTGTGTATGTACGAGGATGCAGAAGCGGGATTGTGGGCAGGTAGCGGCTACCAGCGGATCAGTCTTTTTAAAAATAACAAGCTGATCAACTGGAGAGATACCGGTTTTTTAAAAGATAATAATTGCGAAGCTTTATATCCAACCAATGATGGGAAGTTATTTGCCTGTACCGAGAACGGAGTAACCATCATTGACCCCTTGGCTGCTGAACCGATGGTAGCCCACTATCCTTTTCAGAAAAAATATTCCCGGCCGCCTGAATTATTTGGCTGTTTTCAAACCGGAAATTCAGGTTATTGGTTTTATGGAAGCCAAGGCTTGTATATACTTCGTAACGGTGAACTGGTGGATGATTCCATCCGGAATATGCCTGTAACCAGTTTATACATCAATAAGATCATCAATGATAAAAAAGGAAATACCTGGGTAGCCACACAAGGGAAGGGTTTATTGAGATGCAACTATCAAAATGAGAAACTTGTTTTGCAAAAACAATACGACTCCCGCAATGGGTTGCCTTCGGATAACGCTTTGTCTGTACTGGCGGACAGAAACAACAACGTGTGGTGTGGAGATTATATGAGTTTGTCGGTATTGATCAACCCGGGTAAGGAGGAACAATTGATCACTTTTAATGAAAAAGATGGACTGCTTTCTTCGTATTATCAAACCTTGAAATTAGAACAACAACGGAATGGGACTATCTGGGGGCTCACTTCCATGGGAGTTATTTCTTTTCACCCGGATAGTATCGGCCTCAATAAGCTCCCACCCATCCTGCTGATCAAGTCTGTATCAATGAAGGGATCACGTGAAAATCTATATACGGTTCAAGCACCAACACTCTCTTACAGGCATAATTCCATCCAGTTCGACTTCACAGCTGTCTGTCTTACCGATCCTTCCAAGATCCGTTATGCCTACCGGTTAAAAGAATTGGACAGCAACTGGACCTACACCAATAACCGGGTTGTTACTTTTAATTTTTTGCAGGCGGGAACTTACACCTTTGAAATAAGGGCCTGTAACAATAATAATGTATGGACAGAGCAACCCATACAATATCCGTTTACAATACGGCCACCATTTTGGCAAACGGGATGGTTTAGAATTATTGGGTTGTTGTCAGCGGCCGCCATTATTTATTATTTCTTCAGGCGCCGGGTAAGGATTATCCGGAATAAAGCTGCTGTTAAACAGCAACTGGCCGAATTGGAAGCCAAAGCTATCCGTGCTCAAATGAACCCGCATTTTATTTTTAATTCATTGAATGCTATACAGGAATGTATTGTAACAGAAAAAGTGGATGCCGCCTACGATTACCTGTCCCGCTTTTCCAAATTACTGCGTCTAGTGCTCGACAATTCAGATAAGAATTTTATTCCCCTCAGCAGTGAATTGGAAACTATCCGGCTTTATTTATCATTGGAGTCACTTCGGTTTAGCCAGTCATTCGCTTATTCAATAGAAGTGGCCGATAAATTAGACAAAGAGGATATTTATATTCCGTCTTTATTATTACAGCCATTTGCAGAGAATGCGATCTGGCACGGTTTGCGAAATAAGGAAGGTGAGAAAAAGCTACTATTGAAGTTTTCTGAAAAAGACGGTAAACTGGAATGTGTGATCGAAGATAATGGCGTCGGAAGAGCGAGAGCAGGCGATATAAAAGGACAGAAACTGGGGGCTGCCAAATTAGAATCGAAAGGAACCAAACTGGCTTTACAACGCATAGCCATCATCAACCAACAGAGTCCGGGATCTGCTGCTATCGAAACGCAGGACCTGTTTGATGAGCAGGGTGTCGCTGCAGGAACAAGAGTAATGATAACTTTATCAACCCATTTATCAGCTAATACAACTGGTCGTCATGATTAAAATACTTATTGTTGATGATGAACAATCAGCCGGACGGATCCTGAAAGTGCTGATAGAAAAACATATACCCGGGGAAAAGCAGATCGAGATTTCCAACAAACCGGAAGAAGCTTTAGCATTACTGGAAACCTACCAACCCTCGCTGGTGATGCTGGATATAGAAATGCCGGTCATGAATGGGTTTGATTTTTTGAACCGGGCCAGCGACTGGAACTTTGATGTGATCTTCACTACCGCCTATGATAAATATGCCATCAAGGCTATCCGCTTCAGCGCACTGGACTACTTGCTGAAGCCAATTGATATTGTTGACCTGCAGAATGCCGTGAACCGCCACATTGTAAAAAAACAAACTGCATTGGAAAGTTCCCAGCAACCTTTGGTTGATAATCTTATTTACAACCTCCGGCAAAAAGACCAGCAACAGTTCAAACTGGCATTATCAACCAGCGAAGGAATTTTTTTATATGATCCTAAAGAAATTATTATGCTGGAAGGGAGCAGTAACTACACCCGGTTCTTTTTTGCCACCCAGAAATCACTCATCGTGGCGAAAACGCTGAAAGAGTACGAGGATATATTGCTGGAACACCAGTTTCTCCGGGTACATAAATCTTATCTCGTTAATAAATCGCACGTCGTGAAAGTTGATCGGGAAGGAGTGTTGGAACTAACGAATAAGATGCATGTACCTGTATCACGACGCCGGAAAACAGAAATATTGCAATGGTTTGGCAAAATATGATGCTGCCAAGATGATATCGCCATTGCCGCAATAAACATAGCTCCGGAATCAGGAATTTTTTTTGGTGATACAATTTTTATACGGAGCACTGCTGACCACGAAAGATTATTCAATTTTGGTAACCCTGTTATAATCCCCGTACCGGCTCACTTTAGTTTTATTAACGGGGTGAGCTTTGTAAGTAACTTTGTTTTCGTCACCATGTAAGGAGATCAGCGATGCGGTTTCAAGATTGATAACAGATTTATTTCCATATACGGCGAGTTGGGAACAATGGCCGGTAATCGTTATTTTATGGTAATCATCCAGGATAACGACCCGCTCACCATTACAATGTATGGTTTGTGTTTTCGAATAGCCTTTTATGGTTATTTTTTCACGGGTTGATACAGGATTTTGCGCATATAAATTATCTGCTAAGCTCAAGGCAGCCATCAATATAAGGATCTTTCTCAAGAGGCTTAAAATTTTTAGATTCTTCGTCATATAGAAAATAAGTTTGTCCAAATAGCCGACTATCAAAAGTTGATAGCAACGATCAGTAATTTACAAAACATATCAGTAAGAAGAAGTAGCCTGGTACAAAAGAAAATATATTTTATGGGTCACTTGAAAATTCCACTTCTATGGACGGGACTAGACGGAAACTTTTACGATGATATTCACACAAACCGTGCGCTTCAATTGCCTGCCGGTGTGCTGATGTACCATAACCTTTATTAGCATCCCAGGTATAATGAGGAAATTGGTGGTGTAGTTGTACCATATACTCATCGCGGTATGTTTTGGCAAGAATACTGGCTGCTGCGATGGAGGCATATATACCATCTCCTTTAATAACACAATGGTGTGGTATGTGTCTGTAACAAGCAAACCTATTGCCATCAATGAGCAACAGTTCAGGGTATACCATTAACTTATCCAATGCCAGGTGCATAGCTTTGAAAGAAGCTTGCAGGATATTGATCTTATCAATTTCATTGTTGTCTACGGAGGCTACCGCATAGGTTATAGCTTCTTTTTCTATAACTGGCCTTAGCTCATCCCTTTCTTTTTCAGACAATTGTTTAGAATCATTCAGCAAGGGATGATGGAAATCACGCGGTAAAATAACCGCAGCTGCAAACACGGGTCCGGCAAAGCATCCACGACCCGCTTCATCACAACCGGCTTCGGTCAATACTTCCTGGTAAAAGGGTTTCAGCATACAGCTGCAATTTCAGAAATATTCTTGCACAAAAAAATGGTTGTGGGTAAGTTCCGGGACTAACTTTGCCACCGCAATGCCAAGCCAGCCAATTCAAAAATCATCAAAGCCTGTAGCCGTTTGGCTGCTGGTGGGTGTAGGGATGATTATTATTCAGATCTTGTTGGGAGGGATCACCCGTTTGACCGGCTCCGGTTTATCCATCACTGAATGGAAACCTATTATGGGCGCTCTGCCACCGATGAATGAGCAGGACTGGAATGCTGCTTTTGAAAAATATCAGACAATAGCTCAATACAAGTATGTTAATGCCCATTTTACGATCAGCGATTTTAAGTTCATTTATTTCTGGGAATGGTTTCACAGGCTGTGGGCAAGATTGATAGGCGTCGCCTTTATTATCCCCTTTATTATATTCCTGGTGCAGAAAAGATTCAAAAAGGAAATGATAAAGCCGATGTTGATTCTTTTTTTGTTGGGGGCATTACAAGGGTTAGTAGGTTGGATAATGGTCCAAAGCGGCCTGGACAATTCAGAATTGCTCTATGTAAGTCATTACAAACTAGCTGTTCATTTTATACTGGCGCTTGGATTATTAGGCTATACGGTATGGTTTGCCTTGGACCTGTTGGTCCCCAAAGAGCAGATCACCATCAATAGACCCCTACGAAAATTTGCAAATTGGCTTGTTGTCCTATTGGTGCTTCAGCTGGTATATGGTGCATTTATGGCGGGTTTAAGGGCAGCAACCGTAGCTCCTACCTGGCCCACGATTAATGGGGAGTGGGTGCCATCAAACATTCACTCATTAGGTAACAGGCAGTTTACAGGGCTTTCGATTTTAACTGATAACCCGCTGGTTGTTCATTTCATACATCGAACGCTTGCCTATATTATCACGGTTGCAATATTTGTTTGGTGGTGGCGGGCAAAAAAAGTTCAGGGAACAAAATTGTTTCAAAAAACAAGGATTATTCCCTTACTGATAGTGTTACTGCAAATATTATTAGGTATACTTACTGTTTTGAATGCTTTACATGCAAAGACATTCTTATGGTTGGGTGTAACGCACCAGTTCATAGCGATGTTATTATTGCTTTCATTGATTTGGGTAATCTATTCTGTAAGAAGCAGGACAGCCGGTAACTAGCGATATCTCATTTGACCAACCAGCCATTTAGTAGTATTTTTAGTTGTAATCATTCCTATATTTATGAAAGCCTGGTGGCGGGGTTTTTTTTATTCTTTTCCTATACAATTAGTTTTCCTGCATGTCCGGAAATACCAGGTGTTGTTAGTGTTCTGGTTTGTTCTGTTCAGCACGGTGAATGGTTCGTTTATGAAAACCTTTGGTGCTGATTCGCTCTTCCTTGCACCGGAGTATTTGGGAAATGTCAATTCATTTAGTTCGGCTATTGTCGGTGCTTCCATCGGCATGTTTATCATGAGCTGGAATATTTCAACCTTTATTCTTTTTAGCCGGCACTTTCGTTTTTTATCAGCCACTACTAATCCTTTTTTAAAATATTGTATCAACAATTCCATCATCCCCGGGGTGTTCCTGGTCTTTTATTTTATTAAAGCATACCAGTATGCCCATTATAAGGAACTTATCACCACTACGGAAATACTTTTCCTTTTTGGCGGTTTTGCTGCCGGGTTGATCTTTATAATGGCCGCCTCCTTGATTTATTTTTTCCGTGCTGACCGATCCATTCAGCGAAGGATGATGCCTATGATCAGCAATCCTAAATCCTATATCACCCACCTTGGTACGGTGAAAGAGATCTATCATGGCGCTCCATTGATGAAAGTGGATTGGTATTTTGAATCGCCGCTCCGATTGAGACCGGCCAGGGATGTTTCACATTATACAGATGATTTTGTGGCATCTATTTTCAAACGGCATCATTTTGCCGCCATTCTTTCGGTGTTTGCCGCATTTTTGTTCCTGGTATTGATTGGTTTTTTTCTCGACAGCCCTTTCTTCCAGCTACCGGCGGCTGCCAGCATCACTATTTTCTTTTCGATCTTAATCGGAGTGGCAGGTGCCATCACTTATTTTTTGCAAAGCTGGAGCATCCCGTACCTTATCGGCCTTGTCTTGCTGCTGAATTTGTTTTATAAGTTTGACTGGATCGATCCACGCAATAAGGCATATGGACTTAATTATTGGAATAAAAATGAACGACCTGCCTATACCAGGGAAGGGCTCTTGACCCTTTGCAGTAAAGAAAATGTGGAAGCGGATAGGCAGAACATGATCAGCATTTTGAATGCCTGGAGGAAAAAACAGGACAGTTATAAACCATTGCTGGTGCTGATCAATACCAGTGGTGGTGGTCATCGTGCCGCTACTTTTACGATGAGCGTATTGCAGCATATGGACAGCCTTACCAATGGCGCGATGCTGACAAAAACATTTTTGATTAATGGCGCATCGGGCGGCATGATCGGTGCGGCTTATTTCAGAGAATTGTATTTACGCCGGCAACAGGGACAGGCGCTGCGCCTGCAGGATAAACAGTACGTGGATGATATTGCTGGTGATCTTTTGAACCCTTTGTTCTCGTCTTTTTTTGCAAGGGACCTGATCTCGCCGGCACAAAAATTCAGTGTGGGACCTTACCGTTATGTAAAAGACAGGGGCTATGCTTTTGAACAAAAATTAAATAGCAACACCCGTGGTTATTTAAATAAACAACTGAAAGATTATGTGGCAGATGAAAAAGCCGCGAATATTCCATTGATGTTTTTTAATTCGGTAGTGACAAGAGACAGCCGCAAAATGATCATCAGCACACAACCTGTTCGATTTATGATGCAAGCACCACAGGATACAGTTAATCTTCCTTACGTCGATCCGGATGCGATGGATTTTGTGAGTTTTTTCCATAAACAAGATCCTTATAGTATCCGAATGCTGTCAGCCATGCGGATGAATGCAACATTTCCGATCGTATTACCCAATGTGTGGTTGCCGTCTGACCCCGTAATAGATGTAATGGATGCCGGTTTGCGGGACAATTACGGGCAGGAAACTTCACTTCGGTTTCTTTTTGCATTCGACGAATGGATAAAGGAAAATACGAGTGGTGTGTTGGTGATTCAGATAAGAGACAGGCTGGCTGGGGGCTGGGAAGCGCCTTATTTGTCAGACGATATCTCCGATCATGCTACTAAACCTTTTTTACTGTTGCAGCATAACTGGTTTAAGATGATGGAATATTTTCAGAATGATATGCTGAATTATTATACAACCCGCAATGGAATACCAGTATATAAAATTGCTTTTCAATATGCCACGGATAAAGAGGAAAATAAAGCAGCCCTTAATTTTCATCTCACCAAACGGGAGGAAAAAGACATTATGGTCTCCATTAATTCGGAGTCGAATCAGAGAAGTTTCCAGCGAATGATGAGTTTATTCAGTGTTCGAAGGGGGTTGGACATTTTCAGGGTTGAATAAGCCGGAAGCATCTTTTTTTTATTTCAATTTTCAATTCTGCGGAGGTTTCCGCGGGATCACCATCAATATGCAACGGGGCCTCTGAAAGATTCCTGATCCTGATTTTATCTGTTTGAAAGTAGATAATTCCTTTTTTCTTTTCTTCTATAGCTTCGGTTTGTAGTTTGTTTTTGCCACGGATCTGTTTCAAGGTTTGCACCAGTACACTCAGCTTACTTTGACTGGTAACGATCACAATGTCAAGCAACCCGTCACTAAGATCTGCTTGTGGTGCGATTGTAAAATTATTACCGAATTGATTGCTGTTGGCAATGCTGATAAAATAAGCATCAGTGATAAATGTTTTATCCTTTACTTTTATTTCAAACGTATATGTTTTGGCCGTAAAGAAATTTTTCACCACCTGTTTTACATAGGTTGTTAAGCCCCGCCCGGGTTGCTGTGCAAAATCATGCGCCACTTTAGCATCAAAGCCTAATCCGCAAAGCATGCAGGCAAACTGGTTATTGATATGAAAGCCATCAATAGCAGCAGGCCGGCCATGTAAAATAATATCCAAAGCCCTGGCGGGTTGTTTGGATATCCCCGCAGTAAGAGCGAGTCCATTACCGGAGCCACAGGGAATGATGCCAAAGTTTAGATCACAATCCATCAATCCGTGCACAACCTGGCTAATAGTACCATCTCCTCCGGCAATAATGATATCTGTTACTTTATGTTCTTTAATAACCGGAAGAAGGAATGCATAATCCCCACTGGCAACTGATGGAAATAATTGAAAAGGAATGTTCTTCGCCCTGGTCTTCGTTTCAATAAGCTCCTGTATACGTTTTTTGGAACGCGTTCCTGAAATGGGATTGATGATATAAAGAATATAGCGGGACATGCTAAAACAAAAATAGGGATACGCTTGCTAACCTTATTTAATAATATATATGGCTTGCCCGTGGCGTTAACCTATACCTGTCAGAAGGGGTGTCAGCACGATAATAGGAAAAACAGATGTGAATGATGGTAAATTCCATGCAGAACGACCTATAAAATATTTCGTGGAGGGGCGTCAATGAAAATTGCCTCCACCAATCACTTAAATTGTTTATTGGCTATTGAAGAGAAATAGTAGAGATATGGACCTTTCTCACCCGCACCAGGGCTGCTTTTGCTGGGTCAGTTGGCAAGGAAGTGGAATAGATTTTTAAGGTATGCTGGAACAATAAAAGTTTTTTCAATTCTGCATTGGGGATAGTATAGCATATAGTAGCGGAGCTTTTACCTTTTTTGTTATCAGCCGGAACCTCCATGATACCTGCACCGGTGCTATCATCAACCGTTACTGTTCTTTTCCAGCTTTTTTCATCGGGAGTCGGCCGGTAACTAAGCGTCAAATTATTTATGTCACCAATCTGGTCCTTGGTTAGCTTCAAAACATTGTTGATCTCATCTTCCCCTTTGGTTTGTAAAATCGTTTTAGTACCCAGCCGGATCGTCCAGCGTAGCTGAGCCTGTACCAGGAAAGTACTGGCTATAAAAAAGGTAAAGAAGATAATTTTTTTCAAGAGACACTTATTTGTCTGGTATAAGACAGCAGGAACCGATGGTTAGTTGCAAAGAATTGATCTCAAACCCGAATGATTACCACCGGAGTAAAGCACTGGCCCAGGTAAAACCACTTCCAAAAGCTGCGAGGCACACAAGATCACCATCTGTTATTTTACCCGTTTCCCATGCTTCGCATAATGCAATCGGAACAGAGGCCGCTGTTGTATTGCCAAATTTTTGGATATTGTTGTATACCTGGTCATCTCTTAATTTCAGTTTTTGCTGAACAAATTGGGATATGCGTAAATTGGCCTGGTGGGGGATCAATACATTTATATCTGACGATTGTAGGCCATTGGCGGTAAGAGCTTCCATTATTACCTCAGGAAATTTTACAACAGCTTTTTTAAACACAGCCTGGCCGTCCATATTTGGAAAGACCTGGGCATTATCTAACATAGCATGACTGAAAAACATTTCTCCTATTTCTGCTTCATCAAAGTCAGCCAATTTTTGATCTACCCAATGATTAGCATGCGTTCCGGGATTGTACATGGCAAGTATCTCTGCCGCTTCTCCATCGCTGTGTAAATGAGTAGACAGAATACCCTGATTATCTTGCGTAGCAGGCTGTAAGACGACGGCTCCGGCACCATCACCAAAGATGACGGATATATTTCGTCCCCTTGTTGTAAAATCCAGCCCAAATGAATGTTTCTCTGCGCCTACCACTAAAATATTTTTATACATTCCTGTTTTAATAAATTGATCAGCCACGCTAAGCGCATACACAAAACCAGAACATTGATTTCGCACATCAAGGGCTCCCACTTCTTTCATCTTCATCGCCCTTTGTAAAAGAACACCACATCCGGGGAAATAATAATCGGGGCTAAGTGTAGCGAAAACAATAAAATCAATATCCTGTGGGGTGATGCCTGCTCTCTCAATTGCGATCCTGGCGGCTTCCACGCCCATAGTAGTAGTGGTCTCGTCAGTGCGATGAGCATAGCGCCTTTCCTTGATACCGGTACGTTCCTGTATCCACTCATCACTGGTATCCATGTATTTCAGGAGATCATTATTCGTGACAACATGTGTTGGAACGTACATGCCAATACCGGCAATTTTTGATTTATACATAGCAAATAATTAAGAAAGATCCGGCAGATCCACCCGGTAAGGCTATAGGCAGTAGTCGGATGGGAAAGATAGGAAATCTGCCCCAATGAAGGTCCAAAGAACTCCTTCGGAGAACAAGTTGTACTGAAAATAGAATCAGGAGGCTTTTCCTTTATTAGAAGATACGCTTTCGATCCAGGCCTTAATTTCTGTGCGGCTCCTTTTCATTTTCTTACCTAATCTTTTCAGCAATTCTTCTTCTTCGCCAGGTTGATACGCAAGATCTGTATCAGTGAGTTCGACATTAGCTTCCTTTAATTTTTCTTTCACTTCCAGCCAGGGAGCTGTTAATTTTAAAGTCTTTGTGTCATTCATACTATCATAAACTACGTTGAAGACCATGGTGGGGAATCCCTGGAGCAATCCGGCCCCGGCTGGGATTATTCTCCACTAATTAATTGAGGTTAAATAACAATTCTTTCATTGTTTCTGCGCATTGGTTGCAAACCGAGCCACAATGTTCAATAGCAGCTTCTTTGTATTGCCTGCATTCATTGCGACATTCCCGGCAATAAAGAAAACAATCAAAAGCGTACTGCTGGACGATCAATGGATCTCTGATAATAACCGCAACAATAGCCAGGCAGGCATCTGAACAGTGCGAACAAGTTTGCAGCAGTTTTTCTTTCGGGAATAGTTTATCGGACTCTGCATGAATGCAGGCTTCACATAACAGCCATGTATTCATACATATTTTAATGTAACTATCGGTTTGTCGCAATAACATCTCGCGAATGTTTTATATGTATTTTCTAAATTTCGCGCCTGTAAATATTTTTGCTTTTAAAAGCATCACAACAAACATAACATCATGCACGGAAGACTACCGTGCATGATGAATGTGTTCTTAGGCTGATTGAGTATCCCGCATTTTTTTGATCCGGTCATGCGATCTTCTCAGTTTTGTTTTTTGATCATTAATTAGTAGTCGAAGTTCAGCACTAATATCCTCATCCAGGGCTCTTTCATAAGCTCTTTGCGCGGCATCTTCACCATATTCACAGGAAGCCAGGATAGATTTCCGGTCATGCCCGGTAATCGCAGCTTTTACGTCCATCCATACCCTGTAAATTTTTCCTCTATTAGTGGTATCTGTTGCAGGTTCTTCACCTGCTGCAACAACGTGCTTTTTCAATTCGGCCGCATAAGTCCGGCTTTCATTTGCCATATCCATAAAAAGCGAACGTAGGTCTGCATCTTCAGTTTCCGTTTCTTTCGCAGCTTTTTCATACCCCTGGATCCGGTCATTATTGATCTCTATCAGATCATTAAGAACGGCAGCATTTTTTTCATTTTGTTCCATACGGTGTAGTTTTTTAAATGATGTAAATAAAGAAAAAAGATTAGAAGAGAATTTCTTCCAGTTTGTAATGAGAAAAACCATGCCAGCCTGTAATAGCTAGGTAGCCGATACACAGCCAGTGCTGGCATCTATAGAATGAGGAAATTCTTGCACAACCTGCCCCACCATTGCATTGGCACGATACCAAAAAAAGTCTGGTATCACATTTGGTATAGTTAAGGAAAATGTATGTTATGGTTATTGATTCCAACTTCCGTTTTCTTAGTGAAAAGATAGCTGAACTTAAAAGTGCAGTAATGTATAGCATGAGCAATAGCCTCGTTAAACTTCCTAACGATGTGGTAACCCTGGTAAAAATAGATGAAGAAGGGCACCTTTGGTTTTTGTCTCACTCTCCAGCACACCTGTTAAAAGAATGCGAACAGGTATTCCCCGCCAGGTTACATTTTTTCAGGAAAGGATGTGATTTTTTTGTGGAGGTCAGTGGGAAAGCGCAGATCGTCAACAATGTTTCGTCTTCCGGGAAACTGTATACTGTAAGAGCAAAAAACAAAAATGCTGTACTCGTCAAGATGTCGATGGTAAATATTGAATATACAGAACCACATGCGAGAAGGGAAAAAACCAAATTGCAATTGTTGGCTGAAAAAAGTTACCGTTGGATGCTCCGTAATATCGGGTTCCAGCATACAGAAGGTTCTGTACTTAGTAAACTCCATCATTAATTGAATACGCAATGAGTAAAAAGTTAAAGCTTATTAAGCAAAAAGTGGAGGCTATCTGCTTCGGGCTACTGCGTTGTAGTGACGGAGACGAACGGCAATCTTTCCAGGTAAGTACCTCCTTTGATAATAATCATTTATTGAATTGTACCATTCAAGATGAAAATGAAAAGGAATGCTCATTGTTGAACAGGAAGGTTAGCCTGATACAGAAGAACGATAACGATTATTTGTATCTATCGGGTCAGGTAGATGAGGAAGTAAAGGACTTCAAGATTGTGTCCTTGCGGATTACGAAAGCTTGTTGGTATGTCCGTAAAAGAAAAGGCAATGTGGTATGGCTCCAGGAAAAGTGTATGTACCAGGTTCCCGAAGAAACGATTGAAAAAGCTTCATAAGTTCTCTTGTAAAAAACTTGACTTAGCATGATATTTTCTAATTCCAAGATAGTTGCCTATTAGAAATTCATTCATTGGGAGCCATCGAATAAATTTTTAAACTTCCCTGGTGGAGCTAACAGTTATAAGAAACTTACAAAAAGGGAACGAAAAGGGTTTTGGTCAACACCAAAACTTTTATTTTTTGTCAATAATTATTGATCATCGCTTTCACATGTAAAATCTCTACGGCAAATTTTTCACATTCTTGTGCCACCGTTTTTATATCCCTGGATTTTAAGTAGGAGCCGATCACATGTTCGCCGGCATTGGGAACAGCAACCTGTCTTTTTAAACTATCAGGAGTGCCCAATTGATTGAACATTCTCTTCATAGCAGATACTTTTACTACTTTATCCTGGTGCTCTTCATCTTTAAAATAATAAAGCATCAATACAGGTTGCGTTATCTTCTTAAATGTGGCCTCCTTCATTGTTGTCTCCAGCAACTCTTCCAATTGAACAGTCGCCTCGATCCGGTATTTGCTGTTCCAGTAAAGGGCATATTGGGCAGTGGTGTCATTGGCCCTGTTATATTTTCCTTTCACTATTTTAGCGATTTGCAATCCCCAGTGGTTGTTAAGCAGCCACGCATTGGGATTATTGATAGCAATATTAGGTGATAGTAAGATTAAGCCGGCAATATCTTGGTATTCGGCGGCTAATTTTAATGCCAGCGTTCCCCCGGTGGACGTGGCCATGAGTATTATTTTTTTACCCAATTGCTGGCCTATAACATAAGCTTCTTTGGCAGAATTCCAAAGCCGGTCGGCAGAAAAATGCAGCAGCGGCTCGGTGGTATCAATACCATGATCTGCCAGTCTAGCTAAGTATAAATTGCAGCGAAACTTTTGGGCAAAATCGTAATGTACAGGGTCTCCCTCTTTCTGGCTGGCTGAAAATCCATGTAAATAGACTATTGCGTAGTCTGTTTTTGTTTTTAGTGAATCGTTGAACCATAAAATTCTCGCTTCATTATCTGGTTTCACTTTATGTCTTGCCTCGCCGGCATCTATATATTGCTCTAAAGCTACTGCACCAGCAGGGACCACTGGCAGAACTTTTGAGTATTTTGGAGTGGTAGGTTGTGGCCCGATAAGGTAAACGATGATCAGCACTAAAAGGATGATGCCGAACCACTTGAGGAATTTCATGCCGTTCAATTTTGATAAAACTAACATAAATCTCTGTTTTAAACGGGGTTAAGTCAGTCCTAATTGTATATCCGTTTGCTCTCCCCGCCTAATTGCCGTACCTTTGCCGCTCGTTTGAAAAAACAGATTATGGAGATAAGAAACATTGCGATAATAGCACACGTTGACCACGGAAAAACTACCCTGGTCGATAAAATTTTACACACTACCAAAGTATTCCGGGATAACCAGGAAACGGGTGAACTGATCATGGATAGCAACGACCTGGAAAGGGAGCGGGGTATCACCATTTTCAGCAAGAATGCAGCGGTAGTTTATAAAGGAGTTAAGATCAATGTAATCGATACGCCGGGTCACGCCGATTTTGGTGGTGAAGTGGAAAGAGTATTGAAAATGGCCGACGGTGTTTGCCTGCTGGTTGATGCATTTGAAGGACCGATGCCACAGACAAGATTTGTATTGCAAAAGGCATTACAGTTAAATTTGAAGCCAATTGTTATCATTAATAAAGTAGACAAACCGAACTGCCGTCCCGACGAAGTACATGATGCCATTTTTGAACTATTCTTTAACCTGGATGCCACAGAAGCACAATTAGATTTCCCGACATATTATGGTTCGGGAAAACACGGCTGGTTCAATGATTCACTGGAACAGATAGATAATATCAACCCATTACTCGATGGTATCGTAAAATATGTACCACCACCAAAAGTAAATGAAGGACCGGTACAAATGCAAATCACTTCGTTGGATTATTCTTCTTTTCTTGGCCGTATTGCCATTGGGAAAGTAAGCCGTGGGGTACTGAATGAAGGCCAGAATGTGGTGCTGATGCAGGCAGACGGCAGCATCAAGAAAACAAAAGTGAGAGAGCTCTATGTGTTTGAAGGAATGGGTAAAAAGAAAGTGACCGAAGTAATAGCCGGCGACCTCTGTGCCGTAGTAGGAATAGAAGATTTTAATATCGGTGATACTATTGCTGATGCAGAAACTCCTGAAGCCTTACCAGTGATAAGTGTAGACGAGCCGACCATGAATATGTTGTTCTCCGTCAACAACTCACCTTTCTTCGGCAAAGATGGAAAATTTGTTACTTCAAGACATCTCCGGGATCGCTTGATGAAAGAAACAGAGAAAAATCTTGCACTAAAAGTAGAAGACAGCGAAGAAGGCGATAGTTTGATGGTGTATGGCCGTGGTATCTTGCATTTAGGTATCCTGATCGAAACCATGCGACGTGAAGGATATGAATTGACGATTGGTCAACCGCAGGTTATTGTAAAAGAGATTAATGGAAAAAAATGTGAGCCTTACGAAAACCTGGTGGTGGATGTGCCACAGGAATTTGCAAGTAAGGTAATTGACCTGGTCAGTCGCCGTAAAGGTGAAATGCTGATCATGGAAACCAAAGGGGAAATACAGCATTTGGAATTTGAGATACCGTCAAGGGGCTTAATTGGATTGCGCACACAAATGCTAACTGCCACAACTGGCGAAGCAGTAATGGCACATCGTTTTACTGAGTATAAGCCCTGGAAAGGCCCTATACCTGGTAGAAGTAATGGTGTCCTGCTTTCCAAGAACACAGAAAAAACAACCGGTTACTCTATTGATAAATTACAGGACAGGGGAACATTTTTTGTCGATCCTGCCGAAGAAGTATATGCCGGGCAGATTATTGCGGAAAATATCAAACCGGGTGATCTCGTGGTCAATGCAACTGAACCAAAGAAGTTGACCAACCACCGTGCAAGTGGCAGTGATGATGCCACCCGTATCGCTCCCAAAACACAGATGTCACTGGAAGAGTGTATGGAATACATCCAGCAGGATGAGTGTATTGAAGTGACCCCTAACTTTATCCGTATGCGGAAAGTTATACTAAATGAAGATGAGCGGAAAAAAGTGCAGAAAAGAATGGAAACAGAAGCGGTTTAAGAAGTTACAAGCACCTAAAAAAGGTGCTTTTTTGTTTATAGTCGACGTAAATTTGCAATTCAATAGTTTGTATGAAAAGGCGGACACAGATATTATTCTTTACTATTCTATTTTTCCTGTCCTCCTTTCATTATTCTTCGGCGCAATGTTCTATCTGCACTAAAACAACCCAACAGCTTGGTGAAAAGCCTGCGAAGGGCATGAACTCAGGTATCCTTTACCTCGCTTTTGCTCCGTTTGCCATCGTCGGCTATATTGGTTACCGGTGGTGGAACAGTAATAAACAAGCCTGACACCCACTGGTCATTATTGACAGCCATTATTTTTTATTTTGCTTATCTTAAGCTGATAAAACTATTGGTTTATGCGAAAGCTATATTGGCTCCTTCTCTTATCACCGTTTTTCACATCAGCACAAAAACTGCCTTCCCTTGAAGAAAAAACAAAGGACCTGAAAAAGCAAGAGGGCCTGGTGAATTTTTACTGGGATGAAAATACTGGTAAAATATGGCTGGAGATAGATAAGCTGGAAACGGAGATTTTATATGTGACCTCACTACCAGCAGGGTTGGGTTCCAATGATGTGGGTCTGGACCGCGGGTTATTAGGTGCGGAACGTATCGTCAAATTTTCAAAAAATGGAAGAAAAATATTGCTGATCCAGCCCAATTATAATTACCGGGCCATCACCAATGACATCGCAGAGAAAAGAGCGGTGGAACAATCCTTTGCCCAATCAGTACTATGGGGTTTCACCATAGAAGCAGAGACCGGTGATCATTATCTTGTCGATGCCACCGACTTTTTATTGCGGGATGCCATGCAGGTATCCATCCGGTTGAAAAGTGGTCAACAAGGAAATTATACCTTGGATAAAAGCAGGTCCGCCTTTTATTTACCCCGCACTAAAAATTTTCCACTCAACTCCGAGTTTGAATCCACCGTTACATTTGTAAATACAGATGGAATAACAGGAAGTTTTGTAAATTCAGTTACACCTTCCCCGGAGTCGATTACCTTGCGATTGCATCATTCATTTGTGCAGCTACCGGATGATAATTTTGAAAAAAGAGTTTTTGATCCCCGTAGCAGCTTTATTCCCGTTTCTTATTTTGATTACAGCACACCGGTTTCAGAACCGGTTCAAAAGTATTTTATTACCCGTCACCGGCTAAAGAAAAAAAACCCTTCAGCTGCGATGAGTGAAGCGGTAAAGCCCATCATTTATTATGTAGATAATGGAACACCGGAACCGATTCGGAGCGCATTGCTGGAGGGGGCCAGTTGGTGGAACCAGGCATTTGAAGCAGCAGGATATACCAATGCTTTCCAGGTAAAACTATTACCGGAAGATGCTGATCCTATGGATGTCCGTTATAATGTTATCAATTGGGTACATCGCTCTACGAGAGGATGGAGTTACGGCGCATCGGTAACAGATCCCAGGACCGGAGAAATAATAAAGGGGCATGTTACATTGGGTTCGCTGCGGGTGAGGCAAGATTATATGATCGCTCAGGGTCTACTAGCACCTTTTGAGACTGGCGTTCCGGCGGATGATAAAATGCTGAAGATGGCGCTGCAACGGTTAAAACAATTGTCAGCCCATGAAGTGGGTCATACATTGGGATTGATGCACAATTACGCAGCCAGCGTAAATGACCGGGCCAGTGTGATGGATTATCCTCATCCAACGGTTAGATTAAATGCAGCCGGGGAAATTGATATCAGCGATGCCTATGATAATAAAATTGGCGAATGGGATAAGGTCGCTATTAATTTTGGTTACCGGGACTTTCCTGCGGGTACCAATGAAACATCCGCATTAAATAAGATATTAACAGATGCTTCGGCCAAAGGACTTCAATTTATTTCTGACCAGGATGCGAGAAGACCCGGTGGACTTCATCCACAAGCACACTTGTGGGATAATGGCGGAGATGCAGTAACGGGACTGCGGGATGTGATGAAGGTTCGTACGAAAGCATTATCACAGTTTAGTGAAAAAGATATCAGGCCAGGTATGCCGATGGCGATGCTGGAAGATGTGCTGGTGCCGATTTATTTTTTTCATCGGTATCAAATAGAGGCGGTAACAAAACTGGTGGGCGGTATGTATTATACCTATGCTTTGCGGGGCGATGGGCAGCCTGTTACACGGGCATTGCCAAAAGAAGAGCAACGAAAAGCATTGAATGCTGTTATTGAATGTCTTGATCCGCGGTTCTTACAACTTCCAGACCGGATAGTGCAGCTCATTCCACCAAGGCCTGCCGGCTATGATTTTACAAGAGAGTTATTTCGGAAAAGAACAGGATTGGCCTTTGATGCCTTGTCTCCAGCGGAAACCGCTGCTGATCTTCCACTATCATTTTTATTTAATACGGAACGATTAAACCGGATGGTGCAATATGAAACAGCTAATAATGGATTAGGTGTTGCAGAAATGATCAATGCACTGCTCGCAAAAACATGGAAGGCTGCCCGGCTAACAGGTATGGAAAAAATGATCCAGTTGCAAACAGAACAGGTATTACTGACCTACTTGTTATCGGCAAGTATAAATGATAATAATTCTTTTGCGGTAAAATCGAATCTCAACAAAGCATTGGCCGACCTGAAAACATTTATTGAGTCGCAGAATAAAGTAGCAGGCGATGAAATGTATAAGGGTCACTTACTCCTCGCATTGGAAAGAATGAAAGATCCGGCTGGTGCCAAACCCACTATCCATAAAGAAATTCCACCGGGTGCACCGATTGGTTGTGATCGGGAAGAAATTCCCGGCCACTAAATGCAAAGTTTACAAAGAGGGATCCAGGGTTTTATGCGTATCGTCGCAGAAGGGAGGCGTTTTTGTTCGTTTGCATTGACAAAACCAAACTATCACTGCTTTGTCAAAAATTACTTTGATACTGCTGTAAGGCAGGCCGTCTTTTTTTCTATGCGCATTATCGCAAAAAGATTCTTTTTCGCTGAGACCACAACTACACCAGGAATACATCTTGCCCGGTTCCGCTTCAAAGGCTGCCGGTTCACAAACGGCAAACCTTGGTAAGTTTTCATCGGGGATTAGTTCCATCGTCAATATTTGTCCGCAATAAATTTATACAGGTTAAAATTACCTTTCTGGTAGCTTGCTTCAATCTCTTTCTTCAACGCCAGTTTATCAACTCCCTTCATTCTTTTTTGTTCGACCAGGTAAAAAGCTCTCTCGGCCAGGAGCCAGAAAGTTTTATCGGACAAATGGGATTTTTGTAACTGGTGTGTAATGATGTCGAACAATTCATCGATACCCTCTTTTTGCGAAGCCACTGTTTTTACGATGGGCACTTCGTTATAATGTTTACTGAATGTAGGTGCCAGCATTAACTGTAAATTTCTGACAAACATATCAGCACCGGGGCGGTCTGCCTTATTTACGACGAAGATATCGGCAATTTCCATCAACCCCGCTTTCATGGTTTGTATTTCATCACCGGCTTCGGGAACCATTACCACCACTGTTACATCTGCCAATCCCGCAATTTCAATTTCACTTTGTCCCACCCCCACAGTTTCCACAATGATATGGTCAAACCGGAAAGCTTTCAGCAGATCGGTGATCTCAATGATTTTTGGATGCAACCCACCCATTGAGCCACGCGTGGCTAACGATCGGATAAAAATATTGGGATGGGTATACCAGTCACTCATTCTTATCCTGTCACCAAGCACCGCACCAAGATTAAAAGGTGAAGATGGATCGACACAAAGTACTGCCACTTTTTTACCGGTTCCGACCAATAGCCCAATCAATGCATCAACCAGGGTGCTCTTACCCGCGCCGGGTGGTCCGGTGATACCGATTATTTTAGCTGGAGAAGAAGGTACTGATTGGAGCATGGTTTCATAACCGGGTTGTTCATTCTCAACCAGTGAAATGCTGCGGGCCAGCGCTTTTACATCCCCCCCTTTTAGCTTATCAAGTAACTCTCTCCACATGATTACAAAGATGTTGTAAGTTTATGAACCCCGCAAACTCTTCTCTTCCGAAGAGCGTAGAGTCCAAAGAGGTTTGATTATGCAAAACAAGTTACAGAATGTTCCGGTAGCAAATAAATGGAGAAGCCTTGTCATGTTTACATTGGCAATTAGTATGGTGACGGCACTGTTCTTTTCCCGTGGCTTGCTATCGGTCAGCATGGCGGCATTTGTAGTAGTTTCTTTTTTTCATACCGGGTTTAAAAAGCACTTGTCTGATTTCTTTTCATCTCCGCTTTTATGGAGTATGAGTTTATTATTCTTTCTCCCGCTGTTATCAGGGTTATGGAGTGAGGATAAAAAAGAATGGGCTGATATTGCCCGGATCAAATTGCCCCTTTTGTTTTTGCCGCTCGCTTTTGCAGGACCCTTTCATTTTTCAAAAAAGCAATGGGATTGGCTGGTGTATATTTTTGTTGGGTTAGTTACGGCCGGCACCTGTTGGAGTATGCTTCACTATATTTCCAATGTTGCAGATATCAATGAAAGTTACTTGCGGGCAAAAAGCCTGGTCACCCCTTTGGAGAATGACCATGTTCGTTTCAGCTGGTTGGTAAGTGTATGTATTTTGCTGGCCGGATGGTTTTCTGTCACCAGGAGAAACGAAAGCAGGCTGATCTCCTGGTTGTTTGTCGTTATCGCAATATGGTTGAGCGTGTTTCTGCATATCCTCGCTGCCCGTACAGGATTGTTTTCTTTTTATATAATGATTGCAGGTACTGGTTGCTGGTTGATCTTTAAAAAACGAAAGCCGGCAACTCCTGCTGGCCAGCCTGGCACCGGGTGGAAATTTGGACTGGTATTGATCGTCGGATTGCTGGTTTTGCCAATGATAGCGTATAAAGTATTACCCAGTTTTCAAAACAGGGTAAAATATTTTTTATACGACAAGGGTTTTTTTGAAAAAGCGCATTACCTGCCCGGTTCCACGGATGCGGTTCGGGTCATTTCACTCAAGGCCGGATGGAGTATAATGAGGGAACAACCTGTTACCGGCGTAGGGTTTGGAGATGTGATGGCAAAAGCAAAAAAATGGTATGAAACAAATTACCCTCCTATGATCGAAGCCGACAAGATCTATCCCAGTAGTGAATGGATGCTATATGGTGCAGGTTGTGGCTGGCCAGGATTTATACTTTTCAGCCTAGTTATGCTCATTCCTTTTATAATTAAGACGAATAATAGACTCTTGTGGTGGTTGTTAAATGCAACGGCAGCTTTCAGTTTTGTATTTGATATTGGTTTAGAGGTTCAGTTTGGCGTTTTTATCTATTCGTTCATCATTTTATGGTGGTGGAAATGGACGAATGCAGCAAGCCAGTAGGCTTTTTGACCAAAAATCAATAATCTTTGTAATTAGATGCAGGCATTATCAATAGTTATAGTTTGTAAAAATGAAGCGGATATTATCGGCCAAACGTTGCGATCCCTGCAGGGTGTCACCGACGATATCATTGTATATGATACCGGGAGTACCGACACGACCATTGAAATAGTAAAACAATTTAGCGTTCAGCTGCACCAGGGAGGCTGGGAAGGCTTTGGTAAAACGAAGAATAAAGCTAACGCCCTGGCAAAATATGATTGGATACTCAGCCTGGATGCTGATGAAGCTATTGATGAAGAGCTGAAACGATCACTGTTGAACCAGGGGCTACACTATGAGAAAGTATATGAGATAAAGTATAAGAATTTTCTCGGCGATAAATATCTAAAACATGGCGAATGGGGCAATGACAAACATACCCGCTTGTTCAATCGTACAGTGATCAACTGGAATGATGCCCCGGTGCATGAACAATTAGTTATTCCTGCTGGAACAATAACTCACATGCTCTCGGGATATGTCCTTCACCGGACCATGAAGGATATAAATGATTATGCTTTGAAAATGGTAAATTATGCTATGTTGAATGCAGAAAAATATTACCGGCAGGGTAAACAAGCGTCCTGGTTCAAGATGCGGCTGGCACCCGGGTTTTCTTTTTTCAATCACTATATTCTCAGGGCTGGTTTTTTAGACGGTCATGCCGGGTATGTATGTGCAAGAATGACGGCGTATTACACTTTTTTGAAATATGCACGACTGAAGGAACTTAATAAGAAGGAAAAAATAGGGGTTTACAAAAGTTAAACTAGCTCACCCACGATTTGCCATTTCCTTCTTCCTATTACCTTTGTCCTATGACGAATTTCATTCCAATATTTCCGCTGAGCATCGTGGTGTATCCCCGGGAAAATCTGAATCTCCACATTTTTGAACCACGCTACAAGGAGCTTATCAATGAATGCAATTCCAGTAAAAAAGCATTTGGAATCCCTGCCGTAATCGACAATAAAATGCAGGATTATGGTTCATTAGTTGAAATAACAGAACTATCCAAGCTGTATGATAATGGGGAGATGGATATCAAAACAAAAGGGCTTAAGATCTTTCGCATTCTGGAAGTCATAGAAGAAATTCCGGATAAATTGTACAGCGGTGCCATTGTAAATTACCCGGACAATCATGAAAAAGGAAACCCGGTTATGATGCGAAAAATAATGGGCGGCATCCGGGAACTGCACCAATTACTGAAAGTGACCAAAGATTTTTCTGCAGGACCCGTTGGGAAAAAAGAGGAGGGTGTAATAACAAGTTATGATGTGGCGCATCATATTGGACTCTCATTGGAAGAAGAGTATGAGCTGATGACCCTGCTGGATGAACGGCAGCGGCAGGAATACCTGAAACGACACCTGGCCAAAGTCATGCCAATGGTAGCAGGTATGGAACAATTGAAAGAGAAAATAAAATTAAACGGGCATTTTAAAAACCTGGGCGGGATCGACCTCGGGAAATAATACAGCATAGCCATTTTTAATAAAGTAGCAAGCCTGCAGAGACATAGCCAGAAGGATTACTTTTGCTTCATGTCTGCAACCTTCTGTTTTGATTTTGGTAATACCCGTAAAAAAATAGCTGTCTTCCAGGACGACGAATTGAAAGAGGTCATCGTATTAAATGATGACTCTATTGAAACCATTCAATCATTGCTTGACCGGTTTCAGCCAACCAAAACGATACTCTCTTCTGTTATAGATCACAATGTTGCCATTGAGCAATTGCTGTTGACTAAAACAAAATTTCACAAACTCAGCCATCTTACCAAAGTTGCCTTTACCACACCCGTTGGTAAACCTGAAACTATTGGAACTGATCGGCTGGCATTAGCCGCGGCGGCAGTTCATTTTTATCCAGGTAAGAATAATCTTGTCATTGGCCTTGGCACTTGTATCACCTACAACTTTATCAATAAATACCATGAATTTACCGGGGGTGCTATCTCTCCGGGAATGGAAATGCGGCTAAAATCATTGAATCATTATACTGCCAAGCTCCCGTTAGTGAAAGCTGACAGCAATTTGCCACTAATTGGCTATGATACCAGGACGAATATCTTGTCAGGAGTGGTGCTGGGTATGGCCAAAGAGATAGATGGCTTTATAGAAGCTTACCGCGAGCGGTTCAGGAACTTTAACGTGCTGTTAACCGGGGGTGATATAGTCTATTTGGGTTCACACCTTAAAAACAAGATATTTGCAGACCCTGATTTAATCTTTAAAGGTCTGTATGCAATTAGCGAAGTCAATAACCCCTAAGATAATCAAGACGTTACACTGCTTATTCCTGACGTTCCTGGTTTTATTCTTTACTGCTTTTTCACCTGTTTTTTCACAGGATAATTCACCTTATTCCCGTTATGGCATTGGTGACCTTACACCGACGACACATATTATTAACAGGGGTATGGGGGGCGTTTCAGCCGGATATACCGATTTTCTTTCAATCAATTTCAGTAACCCGGCCTCCTATTCCTCCTTCCAGGCTATCAGGGAGCAAAAATCAAAGAAATTAACTTCCGGAAGAGCCATCTTAGATGTAGGATTAAACTTTGAAAACCGTACACTGAGAGAAACGTCACCGCCGAAAAAATTTGTCGCCAGCAACGCATTGTTTTCCTATGTACAGGTAGGGGTACCCCTTAAGACCAATTGGGGATTAAGTTTTGGATTACGACCGATCTCCAGGGTTAGTTACAATATTTTCCGCAGCGAAGTTCTTTTTGATCCAAACACAGGGAATCGCATTGACAGCGCTATAACAAAATATGAGGGTGATGGTGGCGCTTACCTGGCATCCGCAGGTACCGGATTCAGTTTGTTCCAGCGTATCACAAAAAAGGGAGAACAGAAACTCAGTGTAGGTATAAACGGGGGATATTTTTTTGGAAGCAAAGATTATAGCACCCGCAGAAGTCTTATCAATGACTCTGTTGATTATTACCAGGCCAATTATGAGACTAAAACAAATTTTGGAAGTTTATATTTCAATGCCGGGTTGCAATTTAGAACTCCCCTTAGCAGTAAAGTGTTACTGAACATTGGGGCATTTGGTAACTGGGGTCAAAAAATAAATGCGACGCGGGATGTGGTGAGAGAAACTTTCTATTTCGATGATAATTCCGGCAACCTGAGGTTGGATAGTGTATCCGATATACGTAATATAAAAGGCAAGATCAATATTCCCACTTCTTATACCGTTGGTTTTGTGGTACAAAAATCGGCCGTCGTCAATAAAGAAGGCGGATGGTTGATCGGCGTTGACTATTCCCAACAAAATTGGGATGAGTACCGGATTTATGACCAGGTGGATTCAGTAAGAAATACCTGGCAGGTAAAAGTAGGAACACAGTTAAATCCAGTACCAAAAAGAAATTATTTCAGTAATGTAGCGTACCGGTTTGGATTTTTTATGGGACCGGATTATGTAAAAGTGAATAAAGAAATGATGCAATATGGGGCATCATTTGGCCTCGGTTTGCCGGTTGCTTTAAGCCGCCAGGCTCCTAACCAGGTTACCTTGGTCAATATGGCATTTGAATATGGGAAAAGAGGTAATAATGATAATTTGCTGAAAGAAAATATGTTCAGATTTTCATTAGGATTTTCTCTCAGCGATTTCTGGTTCATCAAAAGGAAGTATGACTAAACCCCCAACCCCCCTAAAGGGGGCTTTAGAGTCTGCATGAAAAAAGAGTCTTCATATCTGGCAGCAGGCGATTTTAAACAAAGAGGTTACATCTATAAACTATCCAGGCTCGTGGCTTGCAGCTCGTGGCTCGCGGCTATTTTTTTTATCAGTTGTGAGAATGATGAAAAGGAGATAGAGGATATGACAAAAAAAGTGGTGATGAGGGAGGAAGCCACCGGTGTAGTAAGTATGCTGAGCCAGGAGGGTGAATTGCGGGCGATCCTAAAAGCCCCGCTGATGATAAGAGTTTTTGCCGATACAGTGTATGCCGAATTTCCTAAATCCCTTCATTGCGATTTTTATGATAGCAGCACCACTATTGAAACCTGGCTTGATAGCAAGCAAGGGAAGTATTATGAAAGCCTGAACAAAGTGTATCTCTGGGATAGTGTGGTGGTGATCAGCAGAACAGGTGATACCTTGAAGTGCAAGGATCTGTGGTGGGATCAGAATACAAAGCTTTTTTATTCTGATAACTATGCAGAATATCGTACACCGGATAAAAAAATATATCCCGGAAAGGGACTCGAAGCCACCCAGGATTTCAGCCGTATCACTTTTCGTTATCCAACGGGAGAATTGAAGGTCTCTGAAAGTGGATTCCCTAAGTAGTTAGTTAGTTGATTGGTTATTTATTTAACAGAGATTCAAAGTTCGAATTTCCCTTTATACAAAGTCGTAAATACAAAAGCAAGCTCTCCGCGAAGTTGTCAGACCAAAGCACCAGGCATTGGAAGCCCGGTATAAGAAATTTCAGCAACCTGTGCCACAACCAATGGCAGGAAATCTAATTAACCAATTAACTGATTAACCAGTTAACTAAATTTGCAACTACTAAAATCAAACGACAAATATGGAATATCGCTACATGGGTAAAACGGGCTTGCAATTGAGTGTTCTCTCCTTTGGCAGCTGGGTAAGTTTTCACAAACAGATCAATGATGGAGTGGCTGATGAGCTGATGGGTATTGCATACGATCATGGCGTTAATTTTTTTGATAATGCTGAAGTGTATGCCCTGGGTGAAAGCGAAAAGATGATGGGCCGTGTATTAAAAAAGAAAAATTGGGACCGGACCTCCTATACTGTTTCCTCCAAAGCATTTTGGGGATGGCGGGGAAAAGAGAACAAACCCAACCAGACAGGTCTTAGCAGGAAACATCTTACAGAAGCCTGTCATGAAGCGCTACAAAGGCTACAACTGGATTATCTCGATTTGTATTTCTGTCACCGGCCCGATAAACGTACACCCATTGTGGAAACAGTATGGGCTATGCACAACCTGGTACAACAGGGAAAGATTTTATATTGGGGTACCAGCGAATGGAGTGGGGTGGAGATCATGGAAGCGCACCGTGCGGCCACCCAGTATAATTTGATCGGCCCGGGCATGGAGCAGCCTCAATATAATTTGTTCGAGAGAAATAAAATGGAGAATGAATTCCTGATGGTTTTTAAAACGGTGGGTATGGGCACTACGATCTGGAGTCCACTAGCCAGTGGATTATTGAGCGGTAAATACAATGATGGTATTCCCGAAGGAAGCCGGTTTGGATTGACGGGTTTCGATTGGTTGAAAGACCGGTGGATGAAAGATGACATGCTGGGAAAAGTGAGAAAGCTGTCAGCCCTGGCAGAGCAATTGGAGATATCGATGGCTCAATTAAGCATTGCCTGGTGTATAAAAAACCCAGATGTAACAACGGCAATCCTCGGGGCCACTACTAAAGAACAATTGATAGAAAACTTAAAGGCGCTGGATGCTGTTGAAAAACTCAATGCCGATATCCTGCAGCAGATAGATGATATCGTTCAGACAAAGCCGGTTTTACCGGAACATTAAACATCAACCATATGTCATTTGCCAATAAAACCGTTCTAATCACCGGTGCCACCCGTGGGATCGGTAAAGCCATCGCTTTAAAATTAGCGGCGGAAGGTGCCAATATTGTTATCGCCGCCAAAAGCGTAGAAGAGAATCCTAAACTTGGCGGGACTATCTTCTCGGCAGCAGCAGAGGTTGAAGCGGCAGGTGGTAAGGCGCTGGCTGTTCAATGCGATATTCGTTTTGAAGAACAGATCAACAATGTTATTGATAAAACGATCGAACAATTTGGGGGGATTGACATTCTGATCAATAATGCATCAGCTATTTCACTGACATCTACCGAACAGACAGAAATCAAACGTTTTGACCTGATGCATGATATTAATGTACGGGGAACTTTTTTGGTAACAAAAGCCTGCCTGCCACATCTGAGGAAGGCAGAAAACCCGCATATACTTACATTATCTCCACCTATCAACCTGGATCCAAAATGGTTTGAGAAACATGTGGCCTATACCATCACCAAGTACAGCATGAGTATGATGGTGGTTGGCTGGGCGAAAGAATTAAAGAAAGACCGGATAGCTGCCAATGCCCTTTGGCCGAGGACCACGATCGATACGGCAGCCGTAAGAAATTTACTCGGCGGTACTATGCTGGCCAATATGAGCCGTACCGTGGATATTTTGGCCGATGCAGCTTATTTTATTCTTCGGCAAGCCTCAGGTGAATGTACCGGTAATTTGTTTATTGATGAACAGGTGCTGGCAAAAGAAGGTATTACTGAACTGGAGAAATACTCGGTGGTGCCGGGAGCGACATTGTATAATGATTTGTTTGTGTAAAATGGATGATCTTTTTATACACACAAACTAAATCATCAATAAAAAAATTTAGTAGTACAGCTGTTGCAAAAGGAATGAGACTCGAATTAGTTCATTCAGGAAAATATCGAGGTCAAGTTGAATTTATTGATTCCTGTAAAATTGACCAAAACTTTCCAGTACAGATCTCTATGGTCGACAAATTATATCGATCCTGCAAACTGTGGCTTGGTTGTATTATCGCCCATTACAGCTATTGGCTAGCAAGTTGTTGCAAAAATGAACTGGAAATTCTCATCCTGAAAAGCCGTGCTCTATGGGCACTCACACGGAGGGGACAATCCTCTTGCCAAATTGTTGTCAGAAAGGTTTGATATACCTTGCTGGTTGCCCTGGTTTTGGCAGTGTTTTACCGATAAATTCACGAAGGTCTTGCGTGCTTTTTTCAAGATCGGGTTTACGCAAGTACATCATATGCCCGCTTGGATAACCAGCCCAACTTAGCCTGTTTTTCATCTTTCCACTGGGATCCAATTGCCACATATCATACTTCGCATTGAAATAATCGCAGGCACCGTCGTAATACCCGGATTGTATGAACACATGTAAAAAAGGATTTTGTTGCATAGCCAGGCGAAGATTTTCCCCGGTACGGTCATTGGTACGATCCCAGGGATTGGTAGGGCCAAACATATAATACTTCAGATCTGTTTTATAATTTAATCCCTGCCGCAAGTAATAGTTCATCGCAGGTGAAAAGGCATGATTCCATGCGATAAGTTCTGGATTATACTCAGTTGTATCACCACCATCCTGGCTATCTAAACCAAGATAGCGACTGTCTAATCTTCCTACTGTGTAACCCCTGTCTCTCAGCAATTCTTTCCAAAAAAAACGGGGTGGAATATTGAGATTGCGTTGCAGTATCACTTTTTCTGATATGCCCGAATACCTGGACATTTTCGAGGCTATCATTTTCTTCTTGGTTTCCTCCAAAAAACCGCCTTTAGCAAGTGCCGGGATCAATTCATTAATAGTAAAATCTTCCACTTCCGGTAACATAACTGTTAGCTCTTTACTTTGAAGATCGGCAGCAAGCACTTTATGATACCAGGCCGTCGCCGCGTAATAAGGCAGGCGAGAAGCTAGGTCTACCGGTCCTGTTCGTTCAATACCAAGGATCGTCGGAGAAACTAATACGACACCATTTAAAAACATCCATTGTGATTTCTGGAGTTCCAGCGCAAGGCCAGAAACCCTATTGGTACCATAGCTTTCACCGATCAGGTATTTAGGCGATTGCCAGCGATTATAGCGTGTGACAAAAGTGCCGATCCATTCAGCCAGGTATTTGATATCTGCGTTTACCCCAAAGAACATGGTTCTTGAAGCGTTCCCGGTTATTCTTGAATAGCCTGTATTAACAGGATCAACAAATACGATATCGGCAACGTCTAATATGGAATGAGGGTTTTCTTTTACGCCATAAGGTTGTATAGGATAACCTTCATCGTCAATATTTAATAAGCGAGGCCCTGTATAACCCAGCTCCATCCATACAGAGGGTGTACCAGGTCCACCATTAAAGGAAATAACCAAAGGTCTTATTGCCCGGTCTGTGATATCTGTGCGCTCATAATAAGTAAAGAAAACACCTGCCACTACTTTTCCAGAATCATTCCAAACAGGTATTGTACCCGCGATGGCTTTGTAGGGGATCTTAGCTCCTTTTATGGTTACGGTATTTTCAGTCGTAACAGTATGATCAGGGTTTAGTACATTATTACCAGTCTGCTTCTCATCCTTAGATTGTGCAATGGATGTAGTAATTGCTGAGAAAATAATTAAACCTATAAGGAAATATTTTTTCATGTTAGTTGGTTTAACGCGATTCCAAAAATATTATAGTCAGTCAATTTTATTGGAAAATAGCTTTCGTACTGCTGGTTTTAGGTACTGAACTTACAACAATTTTGAAAAGATGACAACAAAGATCAGCTATGTTGCTGAAAACAAAAGCCATCTTGCAGCAGAAGATGGCTTTGTGATGATAAATTATCTCAGTTTATTCGGTTGCGGCTTCCTGTCTGTTCTCTGGCCGCATCTGCGGAAATAATAATACATCCTGTATAGAAGCCTGGTTGGTTAGCAGCATACAAAGCCGGTCAATACCAAACCCAATACCGGAGGTAGGAGGCATGCCATATTCCAGGGCGCGCAGAAAATCATGGTCGATAAACATTGCCTCGTCATCACCCCGTTCCTGTAATTTAACCTGCTCTTCAAAACGTTCCCGCTGGTCTATCGGGTCATTTAATTCGCTGTACGCATTGGCAATTTCTTTTCCATTAATTATCAGTTCAAATCTTTCGACCAGTCCCGGTTTGTCCCGGTGTTTTTTTGTCAGGGGGCTCATTTCAACCGGGTAGTCTATAATAAAAGTCGGCTGTACATAATTCTTTTCACATTTCTCACCAAAAATGGTATCGATCAGTTTGCCTTTGCCCATTGTGTTGTCAACAGGAATATGCAGTCCTTTACAAAAAGACCGGAGTTGCTCTTCGTTCATACGGCTTATATCAGTACCGGTATGTTCCTGTATCGCCTCATAAATACTGATGCGTTTGAAAGGAGCTTTGAAGGAAATGGTTTTGTTGCCAACCGTAACCTCCGGTAGTGCCACAAACATCCATCGCAGCTTTTTCCAGCAATTGCTCTGTAGTTTCCATCATCCAGAAATAATCTTTATAGGCTGTATAAAATTCCAGAATGGTAAACTCGGGGTTATGCGTACGGTCCATGCCTTCGTTACGAAAATTGCGGCTGAACTCATATACCCAATCAAAGCCCCCAACGATCAGCCTTTTTAAATAGAGCTCATTGGCAATACGTAAATACAATGGAATATCCAACGCATTATGATGCGTAATGAAGGGCCTGGCGATGGCGCCACCGGGTATACTTTGCAACACAGGGGTGTCTACTTCCAATGCACCTTTTCCATTTAAGAATTCCCGGATCGAATTGATCAATTTTGTTCTTTTGATAAATGTCTCCTTTACAGTAGGGTTGATAATGAGATCAGCATATCGCTGGCGATATTTAAATTCGGGGTCAGTAACTGCATCAAATGTTTGCCCGTCGGCTTCTTTTACTATGGGCAATGGACGAAGCGATTTGCTCAGAAGTGTAAGCTCGGTTACATGAACAGATGTTTCACCAGTCTTTGTAATAAATGCATAGCCTTTAATACCAATGATATCACCGATATCAATTAATTTTTTCCAGACTATATCATATAGCGATTTGTCCTCGCCGGGGCAAATATCATCCCTGCGGATATAAAGTTGTATTCTTCCATGGGCATCCTGGATCACAGCAAAATTAGCTTTCCCCATATCCCTGACACTCATAATCCGACCAGCCAGGCATATATTAGCAAATTGCTCTTTATTTTCTGCGGTGAAATTTTCTTTTATACTAACTGAATAGCTGTTGACAGGGTATGAAGGGGCAGGGTAGGGTTCAATGCCCAACATGATTAGTTCAGCCAATTTTTCACGACGAAGCAGTTCCTGCTCTGAAAGATGTTGTGTGCTCATAGTTGTTGTTCTTAGTACTGTTTGTTGATCCTTACAGCACATAGCTGGTTTACCCATTGTCAGGAGTTCAGTTCAACGGATTACCAGTAATCAATGCCCTGTTCCCTTTTGTATAAAATGGAGGCAAAGGTACTGGTTAGAGTTAAGGAGAAAAAAACCCCTTCCCATGGGAAGGGGAAGGGTCCTGTATAATGAATTAGCTGACTTTATTTATTAAGGTAAACGCCCAATTGAATCCCGACATAATTATTTTTTAAAGTGCCAGGGTCGCCTTCGGTTGCAAGATTTCTGATACCCAAGTTGTAATTAACTGCGAGGAAAAAACCGCCAGAAGTTCTGTATCCGGATAAAAAATTAGCACCCCAATCCACACCTCTAAGATCGTTTTCTGGTGTTGGGCCAAAAAGAATATCGGTTTGTGTTTTAGTCTCGCCAATAGTGGACACTCTTTTTGAAGGAAGATTAAATGCTATGGAAGGGCCAGCACCCAAAAAGAAAACTCCTTTTTCACCGATATTATAAAGAAAAGTACTGGCTAACTCCATATAGCGGAGGGCCATAAACTGTTTATCGATCAAAGTTCCTGGAGGATGTGGCTCTGTCTGTCCTTTTTGTACATAAGACAGGGATGGATGAAAAGTAAATTTTGATGCTCCTATGGGTGCATCCACCACTAAGCTAGTTATCAAACCCCCTTTACCGTCGCCGGTGCCTTCACCTTTCATACTGGCCGCGGTCATACCACCTGATATGCCGACACGGGTTTGAGAAAGACCAATGATCTGTAAGCAGGAGACAGAAACGGTCAACAGAAAAATTATTTTCTTCATAAAACAGTAGTTTTTGGATTACAAACATAAGTAAACCAAACGATTTTCAAAACTGGCCTTTTAAGCTGTTTAGCGTACTTTTTAAGAAGAGAGGAAGAATGGCTGTAAAAGACTGGTAGGCGCATGATTAAATTCCTGGTTTTGGCTCCCTACCAGCTCAATATGAAAACGGCTGAGGGGGTATATCAATCTCTCAACGGGAGAACAATTGCCCGTTTTCAAAATCAAAAATAGAGGCAGTTATGGAACGCCTGGGACTAAAATAATTCAGTACTAGCTAACCAATAGTTTGTCCCAACCTGATTTTTATTCATTCTCACCAATTATTGGGGTGTTTTTTCCTTAGAAATGGGATAAAAAGGATTTCCTGGCTGATTGGAAGCAAAATTGCAGGGATAGTTGAGGTGTAAGTACATGCCAGTTGCTCACGTAAATAAAATGAAAACAATGAAAAAATTATTAGCTATCCTGTGCTTATCAATGTCGCTTTCAAGTTGTGATGTCTTATCTAAACTACCTACGGGTATGGGCGGTGTTACTGAAGCGGAAGCGGGAGCAGGGATCAAAGAAGCATTAGGGCAGGGCCTGGTAAAAGCAGTGTTGCAATTAAACAGACCAGATGGTTTTTTTAAAGATGCCTTATATAAAATATTGATGCCGCCTGATGCCCGTAAAATCGAGAATACTTTGCGAGACATTGGAATGGGTAAAATGGTCGATAAGGCTATTTTACAGATCAACCGGGCAGCTGAGGATGCAGCCGGATTTGCCAAACCTATTTTTGTTGATGCCATTAAAAGCATGACGATCAGCGATGCAATCGGACTCGTTCGAAATGGTGATACCAGCGCCACCCATTTTTTCCGAATGAAAACAACTGATAAGTTGATCGGAGCTTTCCTGCCGGTGATACGGGCGTCACTAGATAAAGTGGAAGCTACCCGGTATTATAGTGATGTAATTAATACCTATAATAATTTCCCTACTACTTTTAAGAAGATCAACCCGGATTTACCCTCCTTTGTCACAATCAGGGCTACTGATGCTCTATTTGACCTGGTGGCTAAAGAAGAATTGAATATCCGTCAAAATTTTGCAGCCAGGACAACCGAGCTACTTAGAAAAGTGTTTGGAGGCGCGATAAGATAGTGCCGGCGCAACCAATAGCTTAAAATAACGTCAAATTTTACGGAAACTCTTTTTCCGGGCTTCAAACCCTGCTATCTTGCCGGAGTATAAACTTTAATACGCATATGAAAGCTTTTTTTACACTGGTACTCTTTAGCCTGATCATTCCTTTTACATCTTTTTCCCAGCTCAAGCTGCCTAAAATATTACAGGGGAATAAATCAGCAACGGGTATTACTGAAAATGAGGCAGGGCAGGGGATCAAAGAAGCTTTGTTGCAGGGAGTAACAACGGCCGTTTTAAACCTGAATAAAACAGATGGTTTTTTTGGGAGCGAATTTTATAAAATGCTGTTACCACCTGATGCCAAAAAAGTGGAAAGCACCTTGCGTACCCTTGGTATGGGAGCACAGGTAGATAATGCGATCCTTTCCATAAACCGTGGCGCTGAAGACGCAGTAGCATTTGCTAAGCCCATTTTTGTAAATGCCGTTAAGGAAATGACGTTAACAGATGCAGTGAATATTATCAAGGGTTCTAAGGATGCCGCTACGAATTATTTTAAAGAAAAGACTAAAGAGAAATTAATAGTAGCATTTGCTCCTTCGGTAAAAACTTCGCTTGATAAAGTGGAGGCCACAAAGCACTACTCTGGAATTGTAAACTCGTATAATAAACTGCCCACTACATTTAAAAAAATTGATCCCGACCTTCCTTCCTATGTCGTCGGGAAAGCTGTGGATGCCTTGTTCGACCAGGTGGCGAAAGAGGAAGCTAACATCAGGGCCAACCCCATGGCGAGAACATCAGATATATTAAAGAAAGTATTTGGTGCAAAATGATAGATTTGCATCATCATGAATTTTTTCCCGAACGAAACCATTGACACCGGCTCATTACCCCGTGCCGAAGAAGTCTCCCTCCAATCAATTGAGCATTCGTATTGGAAAGTGTTGCAATGGAGTTGGGCCATAGTATGGGGTATCATCTTAGTTTTTGCAGCCGGATCTTTTCTGCTTGTGCCTCCTACCTACCTGCTGATTTGGATAACGGTTACCAGCTTCCTGTTCTTATTATGTCTACTAACCTATTGGTTGATGCGTAAATCGTTTACCCGGAAAGCCTATGCACTCCGCGAAAAGGATATTATGTATCGCAGCGGCTGGTTGATCCAGGGTATTTCAGTCTGTCCTTTTAACCGTATCCAGCATTGTAGCATTAATTCAGGACCATTTGAACGAAAATTGGGGCTGGCCTCGCTTTCTATATATACCGCGGGTACCCAGGGTGCTGATATTAAAATTCCGGGGTTGAAAGAAGAAACGGCCCTGGCACTTCGTGATTTTATAATGAAAAAAACATCCGGTTATGAGCAAACCGGCACCTGACTGGTCCAAATACCAGCGTCAATCTCCTGCAGCACTGCTATTACTGTTGTATAAGGCTTTGATCAGCCTGCTGAAATTTTTATGGCCGCTTTTGCTTCTGATGATTATCCGGAAAAGATCTCCGGGAAGTAGAATGGATAATTATGAAGTAATTGCGCTGGTGGTTTCTGGTCTTTCCCTGGCACGCTCTGCGTTTGAATATTTTAATTTTCGGTTTAGCGTCATCAGCAATGAATTAGTGATCAAAAAAGGGTTTCTTACCAAACGCACCATTACTTTACCGCTGGAGAAAATACAGGCGGTACATGCAGAACAAACCTGGCTGCATAGCCTTCTCAATGTTACAAGACTATCGTTTGATTCCGCGGGCTCAGAAAAAATGGAAGTGAAGATCGAAGCATTGGATAAATTCAGGTCCGCTGCATTGAAGGAATTTATCCTCGGGCAGCGGACGGGCATTCACTCACCCCCAGAAGCGATTCAACAATCGCGGGAGGATTTGTTGATAAGCCTGTCTGGCCGCGATCTTTTGAGACTTAGCCTTTCCGCCAATCACCTAAAAGCTTTTTTATTGTTGCTGGTGTTTATTTCTTCTACGCTTGAAACAGTAGGCGTGTCAGATCAGGAATATAGCGGCGTTTTAAAATGGCTGGGAGATTCATTTCAACCGGATACGTTTAAATTATTTTTATTCCTCGCACTGGCAGCCCTGGTCATCGGGGTTGGTATTTCGGTGATTACCGTCATCTTAACTTATGCTGATTTTTTGATCAGCAAAACAGACAAAGGTTTTAGGATCAAAAGCGGGCTAATAAACAAAAAGGAGAAATTTGTGCCGTTCCGGAAGATTCAATTCATTTCCTGGAAGGCAAACTGGATAAGAAAGAAATTGGGAATATCCCTGTTGCAAATGCATGCTACCGGTACCGATCATTTTCAAAATAAGATGCAGGTAAAAGTGCCCATCACCAGGGATACATTTATTCCTGTCTTACTCGAATACTACCATTCCTTACTACCTGTAAAAGAAATAGAAGCGGTGAGGATTCAAAAAGCATATGTAGGTCGGAAGACATTGTTGCTAGGGATCATACCGGCCATCTTAGGTGCGATCATACTGTATTTCTATTTTCGGGAGAAAGCACTTTTTATTTTGCTATGGATTGTTCTCATTTGGGTTTGGCACGGGTTGTTTCAGCGTAAGTTCAGGCTTTGGCCCGGCCAGGATGCGTTTCAGGTATCAAAAGGAATTTTTGGCAGAGATGAGCTGGTACTCCAGTGGGATAAGATTCAAACTATTCAACTGCAACAAAGTTTATACCAGCAACAACATAGTTTGGCCACGCTGGTAGTACGAACCGCCGGGGGTTCCGTTACCCTGCCTTATATAACGCTTTTACAAGCAAGAGAAATTCAAAACTATGCCTTGTTTAAAATGGAGAGCCAGGACTTGTTGCAATGACCTCTGAACAACCAACCTTGGGGACGGGTACGACAAAAACCTGGGTTCAATCAGGGAACACACTCCAGAAAAGCAATACCACCCTTCTTCTTGGATCATTGGTTTTATAATCATTTACTTTTGGATCAGGGAAATTCTCACCCTTACCCTCGTACAGGTAAAGCACTTTAGTTAAGAAGATCTGGTTGTTTGCACGGGTAAAAGCAAAATTTTGAAAAAGAGTTTTTACAGCTTCTGCTCTTGCCCGGGATAATTCTTTATTGAGTTCTTTACCGTCCGGTTCTTTAGTTGATAAGCTAAGTCTTTTCTTCAGATCGCGGTAAAGAGAACTTCCTTCCGAAATGGTTGTTGCATCTGCATAACCTTTAGCGGTAATGACGAGAGAGAGAGGGATGTCAGGATATTTGTTAGTGAAAAGTTCTATTTCTTTGGCAGCAGGTTCAAAGAGTTTGCCAATCGTTTCGACAAGCGAAGGAGAAATGCTGTATTTGCCCGGTTCGAAGAGCACATCCTGGTCCAGCCTGACCACCATATTGCGGTTCATAAGGTCATTCAGGAATAAAATTTTATCATTGATTTTTTTGGAAGAGCTACGGGAAAAGGAAAGGGCTTTTTTTAACCGTTCCCAGTCATCTTTCTCCACCACTGTTTCGCCGATCAAAACGGTATTGTTCTTGATCAACGCGTCGATCTCTTTTTTTGTTTTATCAATAAATTTTTTGAATCGGGCATTGGTGGTATCATCTATCTCATTTTGATTTTGCTTTTTATTCCGTAGTTTTTCCAGTTCTTGTAGTGTGTTATTGTTTTGCCCTAGCGTCGTATTAATAGTGGTAAGCTCTTTTTTTGAAGAAGTAACTTGTTTTTGCGGTACACAAGCATAAAGAGTTGATGCCAGTATAAGCACATACAAAACAAATGGTATTCTTACTTTATGCATAAGATTTCTTTTTAGTATGCCTTTTAAAGGTAAAAAATAACAAGAGAAATACAGGATGATAAACCAGCTTCCAACTCAGCAGAAAAACCAAATACCCGGCTTATGTCGCCGATAACAGTACTTGCCAGGCTTCCCTTGGTTTGCTTGCATCCAGTAGTTTTTTTGCATAGATATGCAGTTCCCGTTCCATTTCTTCGGGGTTGTTGCTATAATACTGAATGATTTGTTTTAGATGGGGATCATCAAAAGAGGGCTCGATCACGGGCAGTTCAGTCACATTGGCGAGTTGTCCGAGATTGTTTCCGGATAATATCTTACTGGTCCGGATAGAAAATGGCAGCGCATCAATACCAATACCGAGTTGTGTATTCGGTTTTTCCACCTGGAATAAATTATTCTCATTGACCACGCAATACCAATCACCGCCCAATCTTGCTACATGGTTTATTTTTTGTTGATCCATTTTGCGGTTTGCATCCAGTAATGAATCATGAATATGCATAATCAATACTTCACAGATCACCAGGTTACCGGCGCCGCCCTCAGTTCCCAGTCGTTTTACTTCAAGAACCTTGCACTCCAGTTGCACTTTGCTTTCTTTCACCATTGGTGGTTTGACGATAGTGGCAGGAGTGGCTGTAAAACCAGTTTTTACAAACTCATTTACTCCCTTGGGAAATTCACAACTGGCCAGCGAAGATTGTTGTACCATATCATAGGTTACAATATTGATGACTACTTCAGGAACTTCCAGCACATTTTGTAAAGAATGTTTCGTCGTATTGTTCCTCACTCTTCTTGACGGAGAAAAAATAACAATGGGCGGATTGGAAGAAAACATATTAAAAAAGCTAAAGGGGCTGAGGTTTACATTTTCCGCTTTATCAATAGTAGAAGCAAAACAAATAGGGCGGGGTGCAATGGCGTGCTGGAGGTAATATTGCTTTTCAGCTGTTGTAAGGTCTTTAAGATCAAGAATCATTTTTATTTTACAATAAAAGCGTCAATTCAGAATATGGTTGTATAAAGTTTTTAAATCGTGTCTCCGTGTCTTCGTGTCTCTGTGGTTCAACACGATTAGCTTTTTTTCAACTTCAATATGCTCCAGTCACTCTCCTCTGCCACGATCGTATTACTGAGTTTCCCTAGGCCATCAATTTCCATCTCTACCACATCATTTGGCTGCAGCCATTGTTCAGTATAGTTCGGGTCATTCAGTTTGCCCGTTCCATTCAATTCTAAAAAACACCCGGTGCCAACGGTGCCACTACCGATTACATCACCGGGAAACAGGTCAACACCATAAGAAGCTCTTTCAATTATTTCAGCAAAGGTCCAGTCCATATCGCCAACATTACCATCACTCACCTGTTTGCCATTTACCCAACATTGCATCCGCAGGTTCCAGCTTTTACCGGTATGGTTTTCTTTCGCTGGAATTTCATAAGATTGTAATTCATCCAGTGTTACAAGCCAGGGCCCGATAACGGTAGAAAAATCTTTTCCCTTGGCAGGTCCGAGGTTCAGTAGCATTTCTTCCATTTGCAGCCTTCTTGCACTCAGATCATTCATGATCATCAGTCCGCCGATATATTCATCCGCATCAGCAGCTTTAATATTTCTTCCGGGTCTTGAAATAACGATAGCAGCTTCCAGTTCAAAATCCAGTTTCTCAAAATGATCAGGCATACAAGCTACGTCACCCGGTCCCGTGATGCTATGATGGTTGGTGAAGTAAAAAATTGGAAACTGGTCGAACTCCGGGATCATGTCTACTTTCCTGTTTCTCCTGGCAGCCGCCACATGCTGACGAAAAGCATAACCATCACGACAAGAGGTTGGAAAAGGCACCGGGGCCAGCAGTTGCACATCTTTTAAGAGAACGCCTCGGTTACTGGTTCTTGTTCCTTCTTTTAACATCAACTCCCCGGCCTGTGCCACGGGGAAGGAATCTTCCCAGTAATTTAAAAACATACTCATGCTGTTGGGAAGATCGGGATGCAGTACTTCCATATCGTATATTACCTCGTTGATCAGCACACCTAACTGTTCTCTCTCTTCTTTCAGGTAAGAAACTAATTTCATATAGTCTTTGAATTTGTGGCAAAGAAAGCGAAAGTTTTGCTTTATCTTAAAATACCTGTGATCCGGTACTTATTTTCTGGTACCCGTCCCGGGATCAAAGGCCGGGCAATCAAAGGCAATCGTTTATTTGGCCAAAATTTGATAACTTTTCTTTTAATTTAAATTAAATCACGGGTATGTACAGGTTATGGATAGTTTTATTGTTATTATCTTTTTCCGGAAAGGATGGAACTTCATCAGCCTGGATCCGCATCAATCAACTGGGCTATACCCCCGGTGGAATAAAAGTGGCGGTATGGTGCAGCAAGGAGCAGTTAGCTGTCGGTCATTGGCAGTTAATTGACGCAGCAACAAAAAATATCGTTAGTTCCGGCAAAACCGGAAATCCCTATGGTGCCTACGGACCGTTTAAACAAACTTATCGCCTTAATTTCTCTTCCTATAAAAAACCCGGGCGGTATTATATACAGGCTGGTGGAGCAAGATCCCCTGAGTTTACCATTGGCGATGAGGTATATAAAGGGGCGGCCGATTTTTGTTTGCGGTATATGCGACAGCAACGGACCGGTTTTAATCCTTTTTTAAAAGATAGTTGTCATACGCATGACGGGTATGTATTATATGGAGAAAAAGCCGGTATCAAGGACAGCAGCCGGATTGATGTGGTAGGTGGCTGGCATGATGCATCGGATTATTTGCAATATTCAACAACTTCGGCTAATGCTACTTATCATTTATTGATGGCATACCGGGATTTCCCCAAAGTATTTACTGATCTGAAACAGGCCAATGGATTGGAGGGAAAAAATGGAATGGCCGATGTGCTGGATGAAGCAAGATGGGGATTGGACTGGTTATTAAAAATGCATCCAAGGCCTGATTGGATGTTCAACCAAATCGCCGATGACCGTGATCATATGGGAATGAGAATGCCAAAACAAGATAGCTTTTATGGCAGGGGCTTTGAACGACCAGTATATTTTGTAAGTGGTGAGCCGCAGCAGCGGGGAAAGTTCATGAATGCCACAACAGGAACAAGTTCGACGGCGGGAAAGTTCGCCAGTGCATTCGCCTTAGGGTTTCAAATTTTCGGAGATAAGAGTCATTCATTCAAAGTTTTTTCAGGAAAAGCAGGAAAAAAATTTGCAGATTCCTTATTTGATAGAGCCCTTTCTTCCTATAGTTTTGGCAATACCAAGTTTGGTAATTCACAAACTGCATCTGTCCGTTCGCCATATATTTATGCCGAAGACAATTGGGAGGATGACATGGAACTGGCGGGTGTGGAAATTTATAAAATGAAGAAAGGGTCGATATTCGATCATCAAATTTCTACTTTAGGAATATCCATTAACTATGCCTTGAAGGAGCCAGTCACCCCCTGGCTGGGAGCGGATACAGCTAAACACTATCAATGGTATCCATTTATTAACCTTGGTCATTATGCCTTAGCTACGGCGCTTGGTGTATATAAAAAGGAGAGCAAGATCTATTCTAGTTACCAGGATACAATTATCGGGTACTATAAAGAAGGTATTCAACGGGTGTGGAATAAAGCAAAGTCAAATGCCTTTTATCGTGGCGTTCCCTATATTTGGTGCAGCAACAATCTCACCACTTCTTTTGCCATTCAGTGCTATTGGTACAAACAACTCACCGGGGATAAGACATTTGATGAACTGGAGCAAGCGAATTTTGACTGGCTCTTTGGCTGCAATCCGTGGGGAACCAGTATGGTCTATGGTCTGCCGGCCTGGGGAGATACGCCGGTTGATCCGCATTCTGCTTTCACGCATATAAAAAATTACCCGATCGATGGAGGTTTAATAGATGGACCGGTGTACGGGAGCATTTATAAAAGCCTGATCGGTATCACCCTCTACCAGCCGGATGAGTATGCGGAATTTCAAAGTGATTTGGCTGTGTATCATGACGACTACGGCGACTATAGTACGAATGAACCTACCATGGACGGCACCGCATCATTGATCTATTTACTAGCTGCGAAGGAGGCAGAGGCTGCCAAAGGAAAAAAGTAGCAGCCACTCCGAAAGGAGAGGCTGCCCGGATTTCTTTACAGCATGAGTTTACGTATAGTCATGGAGGAATAATACGAGGAGACAGTACCAAAAGAAATATAGCATTAGTTTTTACAGGTCATGAATTTGCAGAAGGAAGGGATTTTGTTGCCAACCTGTTGCAGCAGCAAAAAGTAAAAGCGTCTTTCTTCTTTACCGGGGATTTCTACCGGAACCCCGGGTTTAAAAAAACTATTACCCGACTCAGCAGGGACGGTCATTACCTGGGAGCACATTCCGATAAACATTTGTTGTATTGTGACTGGAACAAACGAGATAGTTTATTGGTCACAAAAAAAGAATTTATAGTTGACCTGGCCAATAACTGCAGCGCCATGACTGCTTATGGAATTACCCGTAAGAAGGCAGAGTTCTTCCTGCCACCCTATGAATGGTACAATGACAGCATTACAACATGGACAAAAGAAATGGGATTGCAGCTGATCAACTTTAGTCCCGGCACAAGAAGCCCTGCAGATTACACATGGCCGGAATTAAAGAACTATCAAAGCAGTGAAATGATTTATAATTCTATCATTAATTATGAGCAGGCAAAACCAGCAGGACTGAATGGTTTTATGTTGCTGATTCACCTGGGTACCGATCCCCGGCGAACAGACAAATTCTATCTCCGATTGCCACAATTGATAAAGTACCTGAAGTCTAAAGGCTATCATTTCCAGGCAGTTAACCAGCTCCTGGCACAGGATTAAAGTCCTGTGAAATCAGTCTTGCCCGTGGCGATTTTCCCCTCCTTCCTTATCTTTGTGTCATGGAGTTTGAAAAAATTCATAATAAAGGTCAGGCCCAGCTTTTTAAGAATCCCTACCTGGAAATGCTGACCAAAACCCATCCATTGGTAATCTGGGGCATGTATCTCCCGGTAATGATTTATATGTTGTACTACAGTGGCAATACGCTTGGTTTCAATACAGGAAGAATTGTTCTTACCTTTTTGGGCGGAATGTTCTTTTGGACTTTTTTTGAATACCTGGCGCACCGTTTTCTTTTTCATATGATAGCCAATAGCGGTCGGGCAAAAAAATTCATATATACATTGCATGGCAATCACCATCATTATCCCAGGGATAAGCAAAGGCTGTTTATGCCACCTGTTCCCAGTTTAGTACTTGCATCTGCCATCTTTGGCCTGATGTATCTTTTGATAAAGCAACAAACATTTATGTTTTTTCCCGGATTTTTGCTGGGCTACTTAATGTATGGCACTATGCACTATGCTATTCATGCCTGGAATCCACCCTTCAAATGGATGAAAGGACTTTGGAGAAATCATCACCTTCATCATTATAAAAACGAACATAATGGATATGGAGTAAGCTCTACTATCTGGGATCATGTTTTTGGAACTATGTTCGATCTCAAGAAAGAAAAAGAAGATAAAGAGAAGGTAAAGGAGTTGATGTTTGAAAAAAAAGAAAAAGCCTGATAATTTGTACCGCAGAGGCGGGGAGGGCAAAAATATTTTTCGTTGCGTTGATGCTTCTCGACAGTTATTTTCTCTCACCATTTTTCCTCATCAGAAATTTCAGGATTACTCCTAGTCTCTTTCCTGCTTTCTAGTTTTTGGGCCTCCCGTTCAATCATCAGGTCAGCGATGATAATGCCCGCATCGGTGCCTGGGTTATTGGTTAAAAGAAGTTTTAGTTTGTCTTCGTCCACGTCCATCCGGTAAAGAATAGAAACAAGTTTCTGCAAATCAGAATTGATTAACTCGTTGATCCTGTCAACAAGTAGTTGTTTGTCCGGGGAAGAATTGTTCTTTGTTTCGATCATCCCCAGTTCTTTCACTATGGCGGATATTATTATTTTCTCCATTGGGTGATATAAAATTACGGATAACAAAAGAGGGAAAGGATTTTCGGGGGCGGACATATACTCATCCATAATAATGACCATTTATCCAAAAAACCTCACTATTATAGGTAGGAATTTTTTTCTACGAATAGAATCGTATATCTTCATCACAGATTTGCAGCCAGATGAGAAAATTGCTGTTATTTTTTTGCCTTTCCTGCTGCCTCTACGGTATAGCAGGGGCACAGGGCACCTTAAAAGGAAGAATAACTGACTCCACAGCCCAAAACAAGCCACTCGGACTGGCTACGGTGTCCGTTTTCAAAGCGTTCGATACTACACTACTTAGTTACCGCCTTAGTACGCCTGAAGGAGATTTTAAAGTACCAGGGCTTCCGCTAGATCTCAATTGCCGGGTTGTTATATCCTATTCAGGATATAGTGTCTACCGTTTTGAATTTACAATGACCGCGGCTCAATCCACGGTTGATCTCGGCACTATCAATATGTCACCCGACACCAAATCACTGGATGAAGTACTGGTGTATGCTGAACGGCCACCAGTAGTCATTAAAAAAGACACGATTGAATTCAATGCATCAGCTTTTAAAACATTGCCGAATGCTTTAGTAGAAGATCTTCTTAAAAAACTTCCGGGAGTAGTAGTGGACCGGGATGGAAACATTGCTGTCAATGGCAAACCGGTAAACAGGATCCTGGTGGATGGTAGAACATTCTTTGGAGATGATCCTAAGATGGCAACCCGGAACTTACCGGCGAATGTGATCGATAAAGTGCAGGTGATGGATGATCGAGAAGAAATGTTACGCAATGGAGATGATAATCCCAACAATGTGGGGAAAGTAGTAAACATTACCTTGAAAAAAGGAGTAAAAAAAGGGGTGTTCGGAAAAGCTTATGCCGGGGCCGGATCAAATAAGCGGTTTGAATCTGGATTTATCGCTAATATCTATCGCGATACCCTGCAACTAAGTGTACTCGGTTATGGCAACAATATTAACCGCGCTGGTTTCAGCCATTCTGAATTGACATCGGCAGGAGGATTTGACCGGGTTAGGAGCAATAGCAGCAGCAATAATAGCAGTTCATGGAATAGTAATAGCGGCAGCGGTGTTTCAATCAATGGGATAAACTTCGGAGGGATGCAGAATTTTGGCGGTATATCGACCAGCGTGGGTGCCGGTTTTAATCTGAATCACGCACCCAACAAAAAGAGGTCGCTCTATCTTCAATATTTCAATGGAAATATTCGGGCGCCGCGGCAAACCATTACCGATATGAGCCAATTTATTGGTGATACGATCCTCAATACGTTTACCCGTCTTATCGGTGATATGGTTACGCATAGCCACACAATCGGAGCCGGTTTGCGGTTGAAACCAGATTCCGTTACCAACTTGCTTGTCAACCTAAGTTACCTGTTCGGAACTCAATTTGAAGACCGGAATAGCCAGGTAAACGGGAATAACAGTAAGATTGGACCGCTGAGTACCGGTGACATCATACAGAACAATGATGCGGATACTTATATCTACCGGCATAATATCAACCTGACACGTTTGTCAACAACCAAAAAAGGAAGGCGTTTCAATGTACTCCAGTCGCTTGATATTAATAACCGGTACAATGCTTATATGTCGGAATCGGATTTACATTACTTCCATCCCAACGCTTACGACAGTCTATACGCCCAGTTAAGAAAAGAAAAAATTCCCCGGACTGATGCGATCACCTCTTTCAATTATAGCGAGCCATTGGATAAACATTTTACTATTCGGATCGGGGGGCGATATGAGTATAGCAAATTGAATAATGGGGTGAGCACCTACAACCGTTTGACCGGCAATGCCAAATTTGAAATATTCAATGCCTTGTTAAGCAGTGATTTTCGCCGGGCAAGCCACCGGGTTATTGTCAATCCAGGCCTTGAGTATAAATGGAAAGATATTACGATCACACCGTCGATCCGATTCCTAGACCAGCGTGTGAATAATAACCTAGTTTCTTCGGGAACTAAATTGAGACAACAGCAATTCGATGTGTTGCCGGGTCTTTCATTCGTCTGGAAGCAGCTCTCGCTGAATTATTCAAAAGATGTGAACTTGCCGGGCTTCAATTTTCTTAACCCGGTGACCGATATCAGCAATCCTTATTTTATTGTAAAGGGCAACCCCAACCTTTTACCAACGAAGCGAAATAGTTTTTCAGCGAACTATTATTTTAATGATGCGAAACGTTACCTGAATGCAGGAGGGTGGGCCAATACCAGTTTCTCAGACAATGATATTGTACAAAGTATCACGATCGATAACAGGGGCGTTCAGACAAGCATTCCTGTCAACGCGAATAATTCCCGTAACTATAGCATGAACGTGAATGTTAACAAACAATACAAGAACACGCAGAACATAATGTTCTCCTGGAATACCGGTAACTGGATGAACTTTACAAAAAGCCAGTTGTTTTTCAACAGCATTACGAGCTGGCAAACCACTTTCAATTATTATCACTGGTTTGGCGCAGGTGTAAACCTGAAAGACATATTCGAATGGAACCTTAGTTATAGTTTCGGAAAGAATTTTACCAGGTATACTTCTGACCAGTTTAAGAAATTGAATGTGCGCAGCTATAGTATGGGTACAGATATGGTATTGCGCTGGCCTAAACATATTATCTGGGAAACCCAAGTCGCTTATACCTACAATGGAAGCATACCGGCCGGTTTGCCAAAAAATGGTACCTCCTGGAACGGAGCGCTTAATTTTACGATGTTCAAAGATGAAACGGGTGTATTGAAACTTGGAATGAATGATATATTGAACCGTAACACCAGCATCAATGTCAATGCTAGCAGGAACTCCATCACAACAACCCATAATACTATATTGGGGCGCTATTTCATGGCTACATTTACTTACAATGTTCGGGCAGCTGGTGTGAAGAAAAGAATTGGTGGCCGGGAACGGTTTTTCCTGTTCTAAAATTTTTCCATAACACCCATTCCAAATAAAGCATAGTCATATTTGACCGGGTCATCTTTATCTAAAGATCGAAGGTACTGGGTTAACTGTATGGCCGCCTGCCAGTCGGTTGGTTTCCGGTCCAGGATATGTAAACGTTTGGCCACTCTCGCCACATGAAGATCGATCGGGCAAATAAGTAGGGCGGGGGAAATACTCTCCCAAATACCGAAATCAACGCCCCTGTCATCCTTTCTGACCATCCAGCGGAGAAACATATTTAACCGCTTGCAACTGGAATTATTTGCTGGTGTTGCAATGTGTTTTTTCGTTCGTTGAGGAATAGTCTTCATTGAAAAGAAGTACTGGTGAAATCCTGCCAGCATATCTTCAACAGTTTCTCCGTGCTTTGTAAAAGCAGTTTCGAGACTATCGTTATCAGCATAGTGAAATTTCAAAAATTCAATGAAGTAAAGAAGGTCAGTGGTGTTAAATGTCCTGTGTTTGAATTCCATCAATCTTTTCAACTGCTCCCGGGTATGGTTCAGGCAAAACTGGTGGGGCTTCATATTCATCAATCCCATCAGCTCTTTTGATTTATGAATAATAGTAGTGCGGTTGCCCCAGGCAAAGATGGCAGCAAAAAATCCAGCTATCTCAATATCTTGTTTGTTTGTAAAAAGATGCGGTATGCAAACAGGGTCGTTGGCAATAAAAGAAGACTGATTATAAAAATCAGCCTTCTCATTTAAAAGTTCCGCTAATGAGATTGATGTTGGATTCATTTTGTTACTGCCATCAGACAGGGTTTCTACCCTGTATAAGACGTAACAAAATTGCAATAACTGCAACTACCAGCAAAACATGAATAAGTCCACCGGCCGAAAAAACAAAAAATCCCAGTAACCAACCTATAATTAGGATAACAGCAATAAGATATAGCATAAAAAAAATTTTAAATTAACGGATATGATTACTCAGTTTCCTATGCCAATTACTATGCCAGCTGAATTCAGCTAACGGCGATATGTTGCTAGTTTACTTTCCAATGTCAAAACCGAGTTTAACGGGGAATAACGGCCCCACTTCCGGAAATAGTTGTGGTAATAACAGGTGTGTGTGAAGCGTGTGTTTTCTCGGTTGAAGGACTGAAACTTGCGGGCGAAAAGCTAAAAACAACTCGAAAGATAAAAAAAAGGAAATGACTACTTATTCAGCCATTCTTTAAAAACAAGCTATCTTTCTTGACTGATGATTATCTCTTTATTGTAAGCCAGAACAAGGTGAATGGCTGGCTTCCCATTTCATCGTTGGTGAAGTAATGACAGGCTTAAAGGTTAATAATGAATTGCCGGTTCGCACGGAAGAAAAGAGGCTCTTTCAGCCGGAAACTGCTTCCATTACTAATAGTAAGCAAGAAGTGATGAGGTGACAACACCCAACCAGAAATCACGGTATGGGAAGACGGCGATCATCACGATAAAAAAAAGTAAAGAACAAGTCCCGGCCGGTATACTATTGAATATTTTTGATCTTCTCTCCCCGAACAGGAGAATGATCTGCTGTTTCAACGCCATTCACCAATATCTTCTCAAAGTAACATTTGATACCCGTTGCGCCGAACATATCTTCTTTGTCCTGAATATGAAAATGCAGGTGCGGTTCCGAAGAATTCCCGGAATTTCCACAAAGACCTAGCAGTTGGCCTTTTTTAACCAGGTCTCCTTTTTTTATGGCGATGGAGTTTTGTTTAAAATGAGCAAATAAAAGATATTCGTTGGCAGCAATTTTTAATACGACCGTATTGCCGGTAACCTGGCCGGAATTCATTTCGCCAGGAATATTGTCTTTTACACCCTCCACTACGGAAACCACCTCAGCATCGCAGGGTGCCAGTAGTGGTTGCCCAAAAGCATAGAAGTCCTCATTGGTCAGGCCATTGGTTTTAAAAGTTTGCCCTTTTTGGTCAACAATAACCAGATCGAAAGCATTTTTCTGCGACTGGCTGATGACATGATAGTTCTGTTCTTTTGTATCGCCCCCCCAGAAAACAAACCATTCACCGGAGAAGGGAAGCGATAATGGAATAGTGTTTTTCAACTGGGTAGACTTTTCGCCGGGGCTATCGTATTCAGTAACGTATAAGCCTTCAATTTTACCCATCGCGTTTTGCGAGATGCTCAGCCAGTAGATCCCCTTTGAAAAGTAGGCCTTATAACGATCATAGCTTTCCTTTTTGTCTTTAAACTCATAGCTTCTGATGTTACCAGCATCTTCCTGCAGCTGTGAGAAGAAAGCTTTTGTTTGTTCGGCCGGAAGTGCAGTTTTCATATCCGGGGAAAACAAGAAGAATATACTGTCGTACTGTTTTTGATTATAATAATCAACCAGTTTTCCTGGAAGGAAATTTTTTTTTGGTGTTTCGGTTTGTCCATCGCAGGATAACATCACTACAAATAAGCAAGCAGAAAGAAACTGCTTCATATACAAATATTTTAAAATTACCCGATTGCCTTCTGGAGGTCGTCGATCAGATCATCCGCATCTTCAATACCAACACTTAAACGAATCAGGGAATCACTCAAACCGTTTTTGATCCTTTCCTCCCTGGGAATAGAAGCATGTGTCATACTCGCCGGGTGATTGATCAGTGATTCTACACCGCCCAGGCTTTCAGCAAGGGAGAATAAATGAGTGGAGGATAAAACCCGGTTGGCCTCTTCTATGCTGTCATTTTTCAATTCAAAGGAGATCATGCCGCCAAAATCCCGCATCTGTTTTTTTGCAATAGCATGACCCGGGTGGTCTTCAAATCCCGGCCAATACACTTTGGCAACTTTAGCATTATTGCGGAGCCAGTGGGCAATGATTTTTCCATTTTCACAATGGGCTTTCATTCGCACACCCAGCGTTTTAATTCCTCGCAATACCAGGAAACAATCCATTGGTCCGGGTACAGCGCCACAACTTTTTTGAATGAAATACAATTTTTCCCTGAGGTCAGGTGCCTTCATCACCAGGCATCCTTGTATGACATCGCTATGCCCACCCAGGTATTTGGTCACAGAATGCATCACAATATCGGCACCCAGGTCCAGCGGGTTTTGCAGGTAAGGTGAAGCAAAAGTATTATCAACACAAACAAGCATATTTGTGTTTTTAGTAAGAGCTGAAACAGCAGCAATATCACAGATATTCATTAAGGGATTGGTAGGGGTCTCCAGCCAGATCAGTTTGGTACTGCTGTTGATGTATTCTTTGATCGTTTCAACATTATGCATGTTAACATAATGAAATTTGATACCGAATTTTTCAAACACTTTAGTAAAAAGACGGTAGGTACCACCATACATATCATTTCCACAGATCACTTCGTCACCGGGTTCTAATAATTTGATAACCGCATCAGTAGCGGCCACCCCGCTACTGAAGGCCAGGCCAAACTTCCCGTTTTCGATAACGGCAAAAGCTTCTTCCAGTGCCTTTCGGGTAGGATTTTGGCTGCGGGCATATTCAAAACCTTTATTTTTTCCAGGGGCTTCCTGTACATAGGTAGAGGTTTGATAAATAGGGATCATAATAGCTCCGGTAGAAGGATCGGGTTCTGCACCGGCATGAATGAGTTTGGTAGCAAGCTTCATAATGTGGTTTTGTTGAGATTGCAAAGATGTGAAATATCATTCACAATCATTCCTATTCTTGAATAACCGCTTATCCTTGGCTTTTTTTCTTTAACAAACATTTTGGACAGCATACAGGAAATTAAAATCATGGTTCAACGGTCAAATTGCATGTTGAAGTATTCTTTACCATGGTTCAGTTTGTTTTACCAGTTTATTTGAATTTTTAATGCAACACCCGTTTTTTCCAGTGGTCGAAAAAGGCTTGCATAGGCCGGCACACCCATCGTAACTTTTCCTTGTTATCCATCGTTAATCATAAAAAAGTAATAGCCATGAAAAAAGTAATGTACCTGGTAGTGCTCCTGGCTGGATTGTCAGCAGCGGCTACAACGCCCCCCGAAATAAGTGAAAAAGTAATCAAAGCATTTAAGGCAACCTTCACCGGCGCATCGGATGTAAGCTGGAATCAAACCGACAACAGTTGCCGTGCTGATTTTAAAATGAGCGAAATAAGAGTTTGCGCCCTTTACGATAATGAGGGTAACTTATTAAAAACTATAAGGTATTATAATGAGAAAAATCTGCCTTCCAATGTGCTGGCCAAAGTAAAAATGAAGCATGATGGCAAACTAATATTTGGAGTAACCGAAATAGTAAGTGTTGATGAAGTGGCTTACCATATTGTCTTAAAAGATGAGAAAAACTGGTATTGGATTAAATCTGATTCTTTTGGCAACCAGGAGCTGACACAAAAATTGAAAAGAGGAGAACCAAGAGATGCCGCAGGGTTTTAAGTAAATTTAATTTACCAGGGCTGTCCCGGAAGTCGATATGATAATCAATTGGCTTTTAGGACAGCCTTGTTATTTTCAGGAATTAAACAGGGCGGCGGCGGACCAATAACGCCAATCATAATTATCTGCATCGGTGGAGGCCAGTGGTTGAATTGCTTTATGGACTACACCAGCTTTTAAAACTTTTTCATCGATCAATATTTTCCTCGCTTCCAGGATGGCGTCCACTACTCTTGGGTTATCCATCCATTTTTTTTGCGGCGGCTCAAATCCTACTTTATCCCGTCTCCAGGTTATTTCGGCGGGCAGCTTATGTTCCATCGTTTTTCTCAAAAGCCATTTTGTCCAACCTGTACGGATCTTAAAATTAGCAGGAAGGGAGAAAATAAATTCTACCAGCTCATGTGAAAGAAAAGGTAAACGCACTTCCCGGCCATGGGCCATCGAATTTCTGTCAGCATATCTCAATAATTCTTCGAGTCCATGGACACAGGTATTAAAATGCAATACACCATTAAGCGTAAAATGATCAGGGGTAGTATAATAAGCTTCTTTGCTCTGCCGCATTACAAAATCCTTCGTAAAATCTTCATGCCGGATAGCCTTTAGTAAATATTGGTTTTCCAAAACAACGGTGGCAAAGCCAGGAAAATAAGCGGCGATCATATTTTTAAAACCAAAACGGTCCCCGACGCCCATTGCTTTGGCTCCCGCCAGTTCTTTACTGCGGAATAACTTCCGGTTCCTGAATAATTCCTGCCAGTACCATTTATAGTATTTATGATAGCCAGCCAGTGTTTCATCAGCGCCCTGCCCATCCAATAATACTTTTACCTGGTGTTGTTTTGCCAGTTCATACACTTTATACTGCGCATAAGTGCTGGCAGAACCAAAAGGTTCTTCCTGGTGATAGCAAAGTTTTTTCCAATCGTCTAACAGCTCGTCTGCTGAAACAGGAATGGTAAATTGTTGGAGGTTAAATTGATCCACCACTTGTTTTGAAAAAGCGGCCTCATTTTTTTCAAAGCCTGGGAACACCGCTGTAAAAGCTTTATGGCTGTTGCTGGAAGACATCAGCTCGTGGCTCAGGGCAGCAATGGAGGAGCTGTCTAGTCCTCCGCTTAAAGAAGTTCCGATAGCCACATCGCTTCGTAATCTTCTTTTCACTGACATATTAAGCAGGAAGGTAAACTGCTCAATGGCTTCTTCTTCCGATACTTTTTTATATTTTTTTGCTGGATCAATATCCCAGTATTTTTCTAAATCAAGTTGATTAGTTGCTGTTGTAAATTTTAATGTGGAGGCAGGGGGTAGTTTAGAAATATTTTCAAAGAAAGTTTCTCCCGGTTGGGTTGGATTATCGGTATAACCGATGGTTATAAAGTTGAAAAGCATTTTCTGGTTGGGTATTCGTTTGATACCTGCTGCCCACAAAGCTTTCATTTCAGAAGCGAAGAGTAATTGTTGTCCATCGAAGTAAAAAAAGAAAGGTTTCTCACCAAACCTGTCCCTTGCTGCGAAAAGTTCCTTTTCTTTCTCATCCCAGATAGCAAAAGAGAACATGCCATCAAAATGATCTACGCATTCATCCTGCCAGCAATCATAGGCCGCAACAATTACTTCCGTGTCTGTTTGTGACCGGAAGCTATATCCTTTCTTTTTTAATTCTTCTTTCAACTCAATATAATTATAGACTTCTCCGTTGTGTACGATAGTATAACGGGTAGCAATGCCCTCCCTGTTGATGGTGGGATCGGGTGTGAAATGCATGGGTTGATGACCCGCGCCACTCAGGTCAATGATAGCAAGACGACGATGACCCATCAGTACATTGCCTGAAATATTCTGCCATAAACCTTCGCCATCCGGCCCGCGATGAGCCAAGGCGTCAGTCATTTTCTTAAGCTGCTCTTTATTGGATCCAGAAGTAGTTGATTGTATAATACCGGCAATGCCACACATACTGTAAATATCTTAATAATCCCGCTAGTCCCCTGCAAAAAATGAAATGACCCCGTCACTACAAAAGAAAGGTCACTATTGTAATCAGAAAGTAATAGGAAGTTTTGCCTCCACATTGTCCCATGCCATTAAAAGGTCAGCACCGGTGGCAGTGGGCTGGAAGATCATAGTAAAGAATTCAATCGAGTTACCGGTTTCCGTGATAGGAACACTGAACCGGGCAATATCTTTTGAAGGATCGGGTGCAAGTCCCCAGCTGTCAATATTACTATTGACCACTATTATCCATTTTCCCTGTTCAGGAATACTGTAAAGAATGTACCGGCCGGCTTTTATTTTTTTATCCTGTATCGTTACATCTGTGTAGAGATCAAGTTCTGTTGCTTCATTGGCCCCCAGCCGCCAGGCTTCACCATATTTTAAAAGACCATGAAATAATTTACGGCCCTGGAGATGCGGCCGGCTATAAACCACTCTTGCCAACGGTGAAGCTGTTGTTCTTTTGGTCATTTTTAGTTTTGGATAATCAACAGGAAAATAACTCATATCCATCGGTGAAACATCCACCGGTGCATAAGTGTCAAGGGATCTGTTCTGCCCCGTAACGGGAGAGCTATCTTTTTTTATTGTATTGTTTACCCCGGTAGTATCGACGGGATCTTTTGGTTTATTCCCTTTTTTATTATTGCAGGAGAACAGGAGAAAACAAATAAACCATAAGAAGATAGTTACTCGCATAAAAAACTTTAAAAAATAATGGGCAATGAAACTTTAATAGTATCCCAGCCAATGATCAGATTACACCCACCCGTTGATTTTTCAAATACCATGGCCAATGATTCGATGGCAGTATCAGTTTTCTGGGTAGGTACATCTGTTCTTACCAGATCTTTTTTTGCGTCGTATTTAAATGAACCCCAGGTATCGGTGTCTTTGTTTAAAATGATGGTCCAGCTGTTCTCATTCACTATCGCATACAAGGTATAGCGACCCTTGCTTATTTTCTTGTCGCCAATCCGCACATTTTTATAAAACTCGATCTCGGTAGCCTCATTGGCTCCCATTCTCCATATTTCCCCGAGTTTTACAAGGTCACCAAAAATTGTTCTACCTGCTTTTTGCGGTCGGCTATAGACAACCCTTGCGGCAAGCGGCTCGGATATTTTATCCTGGATCTTCAGTACCGGATAATTATTAGGAAAATAACACATATCCATCGGTGATTTGTCAATGGGCGGAAGTGCCGTTTGTGCCAGCAGGCAAAAAAAGAATAGTTGAAATACTACCAATAACGCGATCGCTTTTTTCATCAGCTATAATTTATTTGTTTATCATAGAAAATCAGAAATAATGTATCTGCAAAAATAAATGATTTGCTTATCTAAGCTTTACCATTTATAAAGTGATTCCTGCATCATTTTGCATCCCGTCAAACAGGTTTCTGGCAAATGGTTTCACAAATGCCCAGAAATGACGGTAACAATCGTGCAAAAGTTGGTAGTGTTGTTCAAATAATTGGAAAGCTGTATCACTTTCTGTTAAATAGACTGAACGCCGGACTACGCCTTCCAGGCTTTTCCCGGTCCCCCACCTGTGGCTATAGTTCAACAACCAATTATGCTCTTTCATATAGGGGAACATCATGGCAAATTGATCGGGGAACCATTGAATCTGCTTAGTAAGATCCCGGTAAACCTGCTGTGAAAAATCAAGCAGGGAAGATGAACTAAACTCTGTGGGATCGGTAGCTAAAAAATGATCATACACAACATCTACAAATGCGCCGCTGTACAACCGGTAATGAGGACGAAAAACTTCTTTGGCCTCTTTCGTGGCTTCATGGGCATCAGTAAAAGTGTCAATTGCACGGTGCAGCATAATACCCTGTTGGATACCTGGTGGGTAATCAAACTTTTTTTTCCCTTTTACAAAATCACTGATCATATTGCCCGTTAGTATACCGGGGTGATTAAAGGAAAGATATGCGTGAGCTAAATAGTTGATAAATGATAAGTTTTTTTTACTACAGCCAGGGTATGAATCACCTCATTGTATTATTTTATATTATTTACAAGCCATTCACTGATCAGTGTCAGTGCCACAGGGGAGAAACTTTCTTCCAGCTCTCCATATTCAAGCAGGTTACATTTTATACAGGTTTGAAAAAGATGATTCAGACCGGGTAATTCTTTGACCAGGTAAGCGGGCGACTTGCTTTTTTTTAATGCCGCTTCGATAGCGGGCAGGTTTTGTTGGGAGATCACCTGTATATCCTTATCACCATTGATTGCAAGCACTTTGCAGCTTAGTCGCTCCAGGTAAGGTTGCGGATCAAAAGCAATAAAATATTTAAACCAGGGAGAATGAAGAGGCTGAACCAGGTTTGATACGATGCTGTTTCGCCCTTCGGGGGTATCCAACCCCAATTCCACCACTAATTTTTTTTCTGTTGTAATGACCCATGCTTCCATTGTTTGTTTAACCGTTGCTATTGCTGAGCCAGTATCCGGTGAGTTGAGGGTCTGTCCCAGCATTTGCTTATATAAGGGACCGTAGGCCGCTATCGCCGGTTCAGACACACCTGATGAACGAAGAATGGCAACACCCTGCCCGGTCATCAGGTCAATGATCTTCACACCCGGGCCGGCCAGCAGTACAATAAAACTGATGTCTTTTCTTTTTATGGCAACCATGGGAGCAATCATTCCTCCTTCGCTATGGCCGATCATTCCCAGTTTTAATTTGTTTACTTCTGGTCTTGATAAAAGAAAATCGATGCCGGTGCTCACATCGTTGGCGAAATCTTCACTGGTGGCCTCACTGAATTTACCGGTGGTTCTGCCAACTCCGCGATCATCTACCCGTAGTAGTATAAATCCTTTCCGTGTAAGATGATCAGCCAATACAGCAAACAATTTATGTCCCATGATATCCTCATCACGGGTTTGTGCGCCGGAACCGGTGATCAATATAGCAGCCGGAAAAGGACCAGGTCCCGCAGGAATAGTGATGGTGGCGCCATAACGAATGGAGCCGTCTGCATTGGTATATTCTATGTCCTCACTTTTGTAAGGGAAAGGTGGCTGAGGCGTCTGCGGTCGCATTCTTTCAATTGGTATTACTCCCTTTTTTAAAGTGATCGGGATTTCAATTTGTTGAATGATCTTTCCTCCGATGGTGGAGTCATTCAGCATCCTGCCTTCAAAACTGCCACCCATTTTCCTGATCTTAATGCTAATCTTCTCACCGTTAATTATTATTGTATCACACTTAATTCCATAGGCAGCTTGATCGGGACTGTCGGTGGTTGCTACAAGACCTCCCCTTCCATCTTCTGTTATATGAAAAATGACACGGAGCTCAACTCCAGGATTTATTTTCCCCTGCCAGGAACCGATAAAACTGGCATTGGTTTGCGCAAAGCTGCTGATGGCAATGAAGGGAAGAAAGAGCAGCGAGAGAGATTTTTTTTTCATAACGATATTTAATAGCGTTAAATATGTTTAAACAAACCAGTCGTTCGTTATTCTCTTTTTTGTTTCTTATACAAACGATGCGAATACACACAAGGGATTATTGTTATCACGGTCATTATAGTGAAGAAAACATAAATTGGCAAAACAGGTGTAGTGAAAAGACAAATAACAGCAATCAATAAACCACCCCCAAACCATAGCCTTCCTCCCAGCGCATGAGTTTTCTTCCAGTTGTCGGAATTTTCCAGGATCCATGGCAAGCGAAAGCCAGCCAAATAGTTTGGTTTCATGTTGGGCATATAGTTGCCAATAACAGCAAATAATAAGCCGACACCGGAAAAAACAAGACCCACCGGTAATTTTACATTTCCTTGTGTACTGCTGTAAATGATAAGGAATAAGAGTGCCGACAGGAAGACGACAACAGCTAAAGCTATCCGTTCGAGGCGATCCTTATTATCTGCCACATACTTGTTGGGGTCGAAAAGGTGGATATTGGTGAGCAACAGGTAGACCAGTGCATTGCTAATGATAAGCACACCGGCAAGTAGGATCAATACCTTTTTATGGCCATAGCGGTCTATCGTACTTTGCAGGTTATAGTGCAGGGCGATACTTTCAGGCAGCTTGTTCCAAATCAACGCTAAATTGACGGCAGGGGGCGCTATGATTGGCCAGGCTAGTTTATGGAGTATTTTTTCATCGCTCATTTTTTTTTCGGTTTGAACTGTAAGAGCCATTTGACTATTTCATCCACCACCGTTGTGTTCAGGGAATAATAAACAAATTGTCCTTCTTTTTCGGAGATGACCAGTTTTGCCTGTTTTAGCAGGTCCAGGTGATGAGATATGCTGGGGAAGGAGATATGAAACTGGTCAGCTATTTCCCCGGCTGTCATATCCTTCTCCTGCAATAGTTTCAGAATTTGCCGGCGGGTGCCATCATTGAGTGCTTTAAAGACAACATTCATATGTAATTACATATTTAGACAAATGTCTAAATAGTATCGAATATGACAAAATTTTTTCTCCATCCTGTCTGTAGACGACGGGTAATCCGGATGACCGGTGGTTATAAATGCCCAGCGGTTAGCAGTAGATAGGGTATGTTAACAGCAATTAACACACGCTGCCATTAATCTCCAAAGAAATCCTTTGGACATAATTGGCTTGCACCCGGGTGTAACCTAATCTACATTTGTTCCGTCACACTGATCAAAGACACAAAACCTAAACCTTTTAAAAAAAGTAATATGAAAAAGATGATTTTGACACTGGCAATAATAGTAAGCACAGTAAGTGCTTTTGCCAGCGAGACCGTAAACCAAAAAGTGCTGAATGCATTTAAAAAAGAATTTGCCACAGCCAGCGAAGTTAGTTGGACCGTAAGAACAGACTATTACAAAGCCACCTTTAGCTATAATGGCAAATATATTTTTGCTTTTTATAATGAAGAAGGAGAAATGCTGGGGATGTCCCGTCATTTAAGCCCCATCGATCTGCCATTGGCTTTACAAAACAACCTGAAAAAAGGTTATGAAGGCTATTGGGTAAGTGATTTGTTCGAAGCGGCAAAAAACGAAGAAACAAATTATTATGTTACCCTGGAGAATGCTGATACCAAGATTGTTTTAAAGTCAGCTGGTAATGGCTGGAGTATTTATAATAAAATTAAGAAAGCATAGAAGAACAGTTCAGCAGAAACTGCGTTGTATAACTAAGTTTTGGTGTGTGGTAAAACAAGCCCCGTCGTCCGCTCAGGCAGATCCGGGGTTTTGTTATTTACATAAGGAACGTTAATGAATAGGTATGATCGTTAAGATCATTAACAACCATCACCACCAATCTTCAAAGAAGTCCTTCAGACACAATTGGCTTGCTCACTCTTTTATTCGAGTATATTTTTAATTTGTAAATCAAAAATCATTAATCACTAAACAGTAAGCCATGAAAAAAATTATTGTATCATTTTACGCATTGTTGATAGTGGGTCTGTCAACTGCATTTGCCAATGTAGGACCTACTCCAAATCAGCTGATATTGGATGTATTTAAAAAGGAGTTCAGTACTGCACAAAGTGTAAGCTGGGATAAACAGGAAGAATTTGACAAAGCTACTTTCCTGCTGGCGGGGCGCAGGGTGGTTGCCTGGTTCAATCCATCAGGATTTCTCGAAGGATGTATCAGGGATATTTTCTTTGACCAGTTACCACTTTCTGTTATGACAGCGGTTGACAAACGTTTCCCGGATGCTGAGATCCTTGATGTAAGAGAGATCACAAATGCGGAAGGGACCCATTACCGGTTAAGGTTGGATGTAACAAATAAAAGGTATAGCATAAAGGTCGGTCCATCTGGTAATATGGAAGAAATAGAAAAGCTGGCAAAATAAGACAGGAAATGTTTTTTTGACGGAAAAGTTCCGCTCCTTTAAAAGAGACGGGACTTTTTGTTTGTACAAAAATGTACTTTTGCGACCTTACCGCATTGTCTTTCGCCGCGGAGGGAATGGAAGGCGGATTAAAAACTATATTATGAACAAAGGTCCTGTTTCGCAATTTATTCAACATCATTTCCGGCATTTTAATGCTGCCGCATTGATGGATGCAGCCAAAGGGTATGAAAAACATTTGCTGGAGGGTGGTAAAATGATGATAACCCTGGCAGGTGCTATGAGTACCGGTGAACTGGGTATCTCACTGGCTGAAATGATCCGCGAAGGAAAAGTAGATATTATCAGTTGCACAGGAGCTAACCTGGAAGAAGATGTGATGAACCTCGTGGCGCATTCAAAGTATAAACGAATACCCAATTACCGCGACCTTACCCCACAGGAAGAATGGGAGCTATTGGAGAACCATTATAACCGGGTGACGGATACCTGTATTCCTGAAGAAGAAGCATTTCGGCGTTTACAAAAACATTTAGTAAAACAGTGGCAGGATGCAGAAGCAAGTGGGGAAAGATATTTCCCGCATGAATTTTTATATAAAACAGTGTTAAGCGGCGATTTGAAACAATACTATGAAATAGATCCTAAAGACAGCTGGATCGTCGCAGCGGCAGAAAAAAATATTCCTATCGTTGTACCAGGATGGGAAGACAGTACCACCGGGAATATTTTTGCAAGCTATGTAGTAAAAGGAGAGTTAAAAGCCAGTACAGTGAAAAGTGGGATCGAGTATATGGTATGGCTGACAGAATGGTATCGTAACAATTCATCCGGGAAAGGAGTGGGTTTTTTCCAAATTGGTGGCGGTATTGCTGGCGACTTCCCGATATGCGTAGTTCCGATGATGTACCAGGACCTGGAATGGCATGATGTGCCTTTCTGGAGTTATTTCTGCCAGATCAGCGATTCAACGACATCCTACGGATCCTATTCCGGTGCTGTTCCTAATGAAAAAATTACATGGGGTAAACTGGATATTACTACACCCAAGTTCATTGTTGAAAGTGATGCAACGATCGTTGCGCCGCTGATTTTTGCATGGCTACTCGGGTGGTAAAAACTATTGTTTGATCAAATATTATTAAATGGCTGGGTTTTCTCAGCCATTTTTCTTTAAACGCTCCCAGTCCCTAGCGGGTTTTAATGCACTCGCCAGTAAAACGATAATTATTACTTTGATAAGTGCCCCTTTGTAAATCCCTTCACCACCGTTAAGAGCAATGCCAAGTACCCAGTATAAGATGAATAAAATAAGACCCACGACAATAGCGGTAAAAGGCTTTGTTTTTGTCCAGAGGGCCAGGGCTACAAAGACGCCCACTTCTATGGCTATGATCCCAATTAATAAAGGGGTAAATTCGGCACCTATGGCATTGGCTGTGATAATCTCTCCAATCAGTAGCAACACGGCCGTTGCAAATAAAGCAGTTCTTGCTTTCTTAATTCCATTTTCATGTCCCTTCATTTCAAGCTTCTTCACATCATCATAATAGTCTGCTATTTCATTCTCGGAAGGTTTCTTCAGATCCCCAGGATTTTCATTGTCTGCCATTTTAAACTTTTTATTTAAGGTACAGAAAATCCTTAAAAAAATAACCCCGTCCTCAATGAAAAAGACGGGGTTGTGTTCATACTTAAGGGTAGGGATTAAAACCTCCGGTATCAGCATTCCTCCCGGAGTTTTATAATTTTTACTTCTTTTAATTCTGGATTTCTTCTGGTAGCCTTTTATAGGTTTTGAATGGTCAGGGGTATTTTCAAACCTTTCCACCAGTCCACCCTATAAAACGTAATTGCTCATAATAGACTGGTCATTTTTGTGTGGGTTTAATTAATAATAAAAAAACCCGCATTTTAAAGCAGGTTTTTTTTTGAGCAGTTATTTAGGCTACTATTCCAGTCTCTTTTACGTGTTAATAAAGCATATAGCCCGTAGGAACGTATTTGTGACAGTTCTGTTTATATAAGATCCAGCTGGTTTATCAGCATATTATATTTTTTTATATATCGCTGTCTCCGCATAGGCTGTCAAGACCGGAGAATTATTCTAAAATCTCCGTAGCTTTTCCAACTTCAAATCCCTTTTCAACATGTCATGACGATTTGCCATTTCCCAGGCTGTATAGAATACCAGTTGGGTTCTTTGTACCATCATTGGGTAGTTTATTTTATCAGGAGTATCGGTGGGCCGGTGATAATCTGCATGCGTGCCATTAAAATAAAAAATGATCGGCACCCCTTTTTCTGCAAAATTGTAGTGATCACTGCGAAAATAGAAACGATTCGGATCATTCGGATCATTGTATTTGCGGTCCAGCTTCATTTTCATATACGTAGCATTTACCTGGTCAGTAATAGGTGCCAGATCAGAACTTAATTTATCATCTCCTATAATATAAACATAGTTGGTGGAGTCTTTATCCTTCAGGTATTCTGTACCCGTGCGGCCGATCATATCAATGTTGAGGTCAACGGTTGTTTTTTCAAGAGGATACACAGGATGATTACTATAATAATTACTTCCCCACAATCCTTTTTCTTCGCCGCTCACCGTCATGAATAAAATACTCCGGCGAGGGCCATGGCCAGCTTTTTTTGCTTCAACAAATGCCTGGGCCAGTTCAAGAATACCGGTTGTGCCACTGCCATCATCATCGGCCCCGTAATTAATGATGGTATCATTTCTTTTTCCAATATGATCATAATGAGCCGTGAGCACCACATATTCATCTTTCTTATCGGTACCTTCCAGGAACCCCAATATATTGGAAACATAAGTTGTCTTGGATGCTTTTGAATAATCCATATCAATTTGTGCCGGGTAGGTATTTGTCGTCAACAAACCAGCTTTCATCTTATCCATTATATCTTTTCCATCTTGTCCTATGATCAAAGCAGCCACATCAGGTGATATGGTGAATGTGAAAGGTGGTACAGAGGGTTTGTAACCGGTCATACTCCAGTTGCTGCTGGTATTGATCGTTTTGCGGGGGTAGTTGCCATAAACGATCAAAACTGCAGCAGCTCCTTTACTTCCGGCTGTGTTTATTTTTCCATTGGCACTGGCTACAGAAGCCCCCGGTTGAGACGGCTTGTAGTCAGCCGGGGTTCCATCAAGTATCATTACGATTTTGCCAGCTACCTTCAGATCTTTGTAATCATCTCTTTTATCCCCATCACTAATGCCATAGCCTGCAAAAACAACTTCAGAGAAACGCATAGTCGCGGCATAATTAGTTGGTTGAGGTTGAAAATCCTTATTCAACTCAAGAGTTTTTCCATTAATTTTTAGAGATGCACCGATCATCGAGTCGCGGTATAAAGGATAATGTTGCCGATAACTGTCTTTATTGCCCGGTGCCAATCCGATTGATTTAAAGTATTCTTCAATATAATTGGCTGCCATTTCCAAACCGGGTGAAGGGGTATCACGCCCCTCCATTTCTTTGCTGGCAATAATATATAAATGCTTTTTCATGTCTTCGGCAGTAATAGTAGTGGCAGCTTTTATAGCTCCTTTATCTTTTTTTTGCGCCGATCCAAGCAGGGGCAGGCATAGCAAAAGGAAGATGACAGATTTAGTGATCATAGTTATTAATGTTATGGGATAAAAATAACCCCTTCGTATTAATCAGGAAGGGGAAAGTTGGAGGATTGATATACCTGTTAGTATTAACCACAAGCTATTTTTTCTACCCGGCGCTCATGGCGGCCTCCTTCAAAATCGGTAGTTATAAACCCAGCCACCATTTTTTCGGCATCTCCTTCTCTTACAAATCGCGCAGGGATACAAATAACATTAGCGTTATTATGCGACCTGGCCAATTGTGCCAGTTCCTCTCCCCAACAAACTGCAGCACGGATACCCTGGTGTTTATTAGCCGTTATTGCTACACCATTGGCGCTCCCGCAAATCAGTATACCAAATGCTGCTTCGCCATTTTCAACAGCCGAAGCAACAGGATGGGCAAAGTCAGGATAATCAACCGACTCTTTACTATCTGTGCCAAAATCTTTAAAATCCAACCCTTTTCCTTCCAGGAAAGAAATAAGATCTTCCTTATAATCATATCCGGCATGATCACTACCGATGGCGATAGGTTTGCTAAGATCAAATGGAGATTGCATAGTTTAGAGTTTTAGAGTCAATAGTCAATATAGCGCAGCTACAAAGTTAGTAAACTTCCGGCTCTTGACTCCCGACTAAAGACTTCCGACTCATCCTAGCTCCATTCTTTTATTTCTTGTTCCTGCCTTTTATTAATACGGCTGGCAATAATGATACTGGCTTCAAACAACAGGTATAAAGGAATGGTAACCAAGGTGAGACTAAAGGGATCTGTGGAAGGTGTTATGATGGCAGCAGCGATTAAAATAATAATAAAGGCATGCCGGCGGTATTTTTTTAAGAAACGCCCGGTTACAATACCAATTTTGGCGAGTACCATGACAAGCAAGGGCATTTGAAAAAGAACACCAATACCTGCTGTCGTATATATCAGGTTTTCAAGGTAATCGGAAAAGGAGGGCATGATAGTGATCTGGTCACTCATTTTATAATTAAAATAAAAGTTAACCATAAAAGGAGTCAGGATAAAATAACCAAACAATACCCCGGCAAAAAATAACAGGGAAACCCAGAAAATTACTCCCTTCGTTTTCTTTAATTCATTTTTTGACAAAGCTGGTTTGACAAATCGCCAGAATTCCCAGAAGATATAGGGAAATGCCAGGATAAATCCTCCAATAAATGCCAGGGTGAAGGAAGCGATGAACTGTCCTGTCATTCTTGTCTCGAGGAACTGAGCCTTTACTTCTGTAAAGCAAAGTGCATCACCGATCCCAATACCGCGGCCCAGCCGGCAAAGCCATTGGGAAGAAATAAAATCGGAACGGGTGGGAGCAAACAGTATCTCATCCACCACAAAACCGGAATAGGAAAATACCAGGACAGCACCCACGATTACAGCAATGACCGACCGGATAACATGCCAGCGCAAATCTTCCAGGTGATCAATGAAAGACATTTCAGAAGCCGGGTCTTTCTTTCGCTTATTAAAAAAATCAAGTAATGCCATCCGGGGTTTTAGTTAATTGGTTAGTTAGTTAATTGGGTAACGGATTATTTAGTTAATTGGGTTCTTCCTAAGGGGGTATGATACCAATTCACCAATGAACTAATAAACTATTTAAGCTTTTTCATTTTTACCATCTCGATCCTTGTATCGGTTACATGTATAATGTCAAATTCATAATCATCAATAATAATGCGTTCCTTCTGGCTGGGAATAGTTTCATGATGATTGATAATATAACCCGACAGTGTTTCTGATTCATCATTGCCAAAATCAAACCCATATTTTTCTTCCAGGTAATCAAGCTCCAACCGGCCGGAGAACATATATTCGTTTTCAACCAGTTGTTTCTCAACAAATTCTTCGATGTCGTATTCATCCTGTATTTCTCCAAATAGTTCTTCCAGCACATCTTCCATGGTTATGATACCCGCCGTACCTCCAAATTCATCCACCACCCAGGCAATACTTTTTCTCTCCCGGGTGAATTTGCTGATAAGATCCGTAGCACTCATACTCTCGGGCACTGCCGGTATCGGCAGTAATACCGATTGAAGGCAAGGGGGTCTTTTAAAAAGATCAAGCTGATGGATATAACCGGTGATATGGTCTATATTATTTTCAAATACAACCAGTTTGCTGAGTTTGGTCTCCACAAATTTTTTCTTTACTTCCTCAATGCTTGACTGGCTGTCGATACCAATGATCTCTTTCCGGGGCACCAGGCATTGCCTGATCTTTACATTAGGCAATTCCTGCGCGTTTTCCATCAATTGGGCATTGCGTTCCTGCCGTTCATCATCGGTGTTTTGAAAAAAAAGATGTTTCAGATCGCTGAGGTTAAGCGCTTCCTTGTTTTTATCAAGCCGGATATTAAAGACATATTTTAATATCCATTCTGACAGGTTAATTAACCCGGAACTGATAGGAGAAAATAGTTGGTAAAAAAAATCACTGACATATGCCAGTCTGCTGAGAAGCGCATTGCTCTTCGCCCTGAAAATTGCGCGGGGAATGAACTCGGCTAGGATGAGGACAGCAGAGGTGGCTAGCGCAATTTCTACCACTAAATGTACTGTAGCAGAACCTATCTTGAGATAACGCCATACCGGCGCCATTACCTTACTAATCTGCAATCCAAAAAAAACTAAAAAGATATTGAAACCGATCAGGGTAGCGCCTACAAAACGGGCAGGAGTGTCCACAAATTTGGATAATATCTGTAAAGAAGAACCACCTTGTTTTTTTTTGATTTCAATGCTGAGCCGGTTGGCACTGTAGAAAGCCATTTCAATGCCGGCAAAAAAACCCATCAACAGGAGGGTAAGCAAAAAAACTAATATTGAGGCCCCTACGGTCATGGTGCGAAGATACTTCCAAACTCACTAAAGGATAGGGGGGATTAAAAATTGTCTCACCACTTTTTCAGCTTCCGCACAAGCCCTTTCCAGCGTATCGTTCACAATGATATGGTCAAATTGCTGCTTAAAAGATAGCTCGTAAGACGCCTTGAAGATCCTGGCCTGTAGTGTTTCCGGCGTTTCTGTACCCCTGCCTTTTAAGCGCCGCTCCAGTTCGTCTATGGATGGCGGTTCGATAAAAAGGGATAATGATTGATGAGGATATTGTTGTTGCACATTAATGCCGCCTTTGACATCTACATCCAAAAGGGGGGTTTTATACTGCTGCCAGATCCTTTCCATTTCACTTCTAAGTGTACCATAGTATTTTCCTTCATACACCATCTCCCATTCTACAAATTCATCGGTTTCTATCTTATGCTTAAATTCTTCCACGGGTATAAAATAATAGTCCACTTTGTCTTTTTCATAGTTGCGGGGCAGGCGGGTGGCGCAGGAAATGGAAAAAGCCAGTTGATCAGGCATCACTTTTAGCAAATGCCGGACCACGGATGTCTTCCCGGAACCTGAAGGGGCCGCGATAATGATGATCTTGTTTTGACGAAGAGACATTTGCAAAGAAAAAGGAAAAAATCAGAAATATGTAGGACGATTCAATATGCTGGGTCCTGATGGTATAGTACAGGGTTATCATCACCTGGTGAAAAAAATCACAGTTTATGACACCCTTTTTATTTCGATGTTATCCTCCACTTTACAAGGTATGCAGTCGCACCCGTTGGCGGCCGCTTTTATATGCAGGTTCAATGGCCGCTGGAGATAATTGGTGACGGGCTGTTTCCCTCCTATGTGCCCATTGCAAGAGTGATCAGGAGAAGCAGAAGAAAGATCTTCCTGTCATGCAATTCTTATTTTCAAAAAAAGGGTGGTTGTCCTATATTGATCCTATCACGCAGAAGCTTTATCATCAATTGTTAGGGGCAGGGTAAAAGTAAAAATGGAACCTTTTCCTTTTTCACTTTGGATATGAATAAATCCATGGTGTCTTTCAATGATCGCTTTGGCAATAAATAGTCCAATACCAAAGCCAGCATAGGTTTGTTCCAACTTCCCTGTCACCCGGTAAAAACGTTCAAAGATCTTCTGGTGTTCTTTCTCGTCAATGCCGATACCATAGTCCTGGATACTTACTGCTACCTGGTTATTGTCCGCTTTTTGTACGCGTATTTCAATTTTATTATTGTCTGCTGAATACTTGATGGCATTGTTAAGAAGATTGATAATGACCTGTTCTATCCTGTCTTTATCGCCTGTCACCGTCCCGTAAAAATCATGATCTATGGTAATAAGATGTTTGGGATGGGTGTATCGAATATCTTGCGTTGTTTCGTCAACAACATCATTGATGCTAAACACATCATTTTGTAATTCAAGTTTACCGGCCTCAATTCTTGTCAGGTCAAGCATTTCGGTGATCAGCCTCGTTAATCTCAACACAAGCTGGTCGATCCTGACCAGCGAGGATTTTACCTGCACGGGAAAACTCGTTTTATTATGCTCTTCCAGTATAAGTAAAAGTAATTGGACATAGCCTTTTATGGAAGTAACAGGAGTTTTGAGTTCATGACTCACCATTTTCAAAAAGTCGTCTTTGCGCTGTTGTTCTACCTTTGCTTTTTGTATCTCTGTGGTGGCAGCAATCCATTTTACTATTTTCCCGGATTCATTTTTTAAGGGGGCAGAACGGCACAGGTGCCAGTTATACTCACCGTTTTTGTGTAAGAGCCGGAACTCCATTTCAAAATCGTCGCCTGTCGCCAGCGAATGTTTCCAGCCACTCGTCAACTTTTCAAGGTCATCGGGATGAATGATTTTTTCCCATCCCCAGTCTTTTAATTCCTGGGAACTATACCCGGTATCAATCAGCCAGTTTTGATTATAATAATTGATGTTGCCTTCGGGGTCAGATGTACTTATTTTATCAGGCATTAATTCAGTTAACTGGCGAAAGTTGGCCTCGCTTTCTTTTATCCTGTTCTCATCATTTTTTTGCTGCGTAATATCCCGGAATGTCCAGGACCAGGCATAATAGATACCGTTTTCGCCGATCACAGGATACCCATGCCGCTGAATAATTTTTCCATCCTTAAATTCCAGTTCATCCACGCTTGTTTCCGATGGATGTTCGTACAGGGACTTCACCTTTTCAATGAATTGCGCGGGGTGTACCAATTGTGTTATGGCAAAAGCAAGAGCAGCATCATCGTCTTTAGCTTCTGCAATCTGCTTTGGCATGTTCCAAATTTCAATAAACCGGTGATTGTATGAAAGAATCTTCCCTTTGGCATCTACCAGCAAGATGCCGTCCAGGTTGGCATGGTGATGTGCTTCCAGTATACTTGTCCGGTAGTGGAGTACCTCTTCCACTTTTTTATATTCTGTGATATCTTCAATGGACAATAGGATTAATTTTTCTTCACCTTTTGCCACTGTTATTTCTCGGGCATTCAGCAGCATGCTGCGTTCCCCGATAGACGGGAAGTGAAAATTCATTTCAAAGTCAAAAATACTTTCTTTTTCCGGCAGTATTGTTTCCAACAGCTTACGGAGTGCCGGGATATCCCACTGCCGGTCACCCAATTCATATACCAGTTTGCCTTCTGTTTCTTTTTCGTGTACCTGGAATTTTTTATAAAATGAAAGGTTGGCTGACTTTACCCGGAGGTTCCTATCCAGGATCAGTAAAGGCTCGCGGACCGTGCTTACTATGGCTTCTGCATAGTCCCGCGCTCTTGTTACCTGTTCGTTTAAGCTGATCAATTCCTGGTTGACAACGATAAGTTCTTCGTTGATACTTTGCAGTTCTTCCTTACTGGTTTCCAGTTCTTCGTTCAGGCTTTGCAATTCTTCACTTCCACTGAGCAGTTCTTCGTTGGCGCTTTGCAGTTCTTCATTTGCAGCTTCCTGGTCTTCGGTGATGCCGCGCATGTCTTCCCGGGCCTGCAACAATTCTTTTTCAAGTTGCTCTATTCTTTGATCGGTACTACTTTTTTTTGATTTAACTGTTTTTTTTGTGGCAGACCGCTGGCTGATTTGAGGACTATTCGCCGGCCCTTCATAAAAAAGAATTAAATAATGGGGTTCAATGATATCCGGCAATGGGATGGCTTCAATACTGATGAGGTGTTCTGTTTCATTGATCTGAAAAGGAATATTTTCTTTTACAACCGGGACCTTTACTTTTTTGACCTTATGTAAAATATTGCGAAGTTCAAATGCCAGGCCCATTTTCGCCATTCTAAACAGGTTGTGACTGGGTTTGCCCGGAAATTGTTCGAGGTAAGCACCCGTGCTGCCTCTGAAATGTACAATATCCATGGCCTCATTGACCACTATTCCTGCAGGCGTGTACATACTGAGCATGATATCATCAGCAGTTTTCTGAAAATCAGTGCGGATACTCCCCCCTTTCGTATGATTATCCTTTTCACGCAAAATTTGTTCGCTTCCGCGGCTGGCGGTATAGATATACTTGCGTTTGACATCATTTCGGGTAAACAGCTTGTCTTGCATACCGGCAGGGGAAAAAAGATCGGGTGCATGATTGGCTGTTTCAGATTTTCCCAATGATAAAAAGCCTTTTGGATTTAATGCATAGTGAAAGGTGGTCAGCGCTTTTTTTTGAAGATAAGGCTCCATATATATCAGCACATTCCGGCAACTTATTAGATCGATGTTACCAAATGGAGGGTCTTTTAAAAAATCGTGTGGAGCAAACACGCAGAGTTCCCGCATCTCCTTGGTTACCTGGTAACCGCCTTCCCTCTTTACAAAAAACTCTTTCAGACGCTGTTGAGTTAAAGAGTCGACTTCGTTTTTTGAATAAATACCCGTTCTTGCTTTTTCAATAGCAGGAAGGCTGATATCGGTGGCAAATATTTGTACTTTTTCCCTCCTGTCACCAAGTAGTTCTTTAAAGCAAATAGCTGTTGAATAAGCTTCTTCACCGGTGCTGCAGCCTGCTATCCATATGCGGATCGGTTCATTGGGTTGTTTATTCTTAATAAGGGCAGGAAAAATGGATTGACATAAATTATCAAAAGTTTTAGTATCCCGGAAAAAACTGGTTACCGGGATCAACAGATCCTGGTATAAAACATCTTGCTCCGTGTTGTTTTCCCGTAAGAATTTCAAATAAGCCGTAAGTTCTCTTAGTTGGCTAAGCGCCATCCGCCGGTATATCCTGCGGCGGATAGTGGTTTGTTTATAGTAGGTAAAATCGGTGCCTTTACGGATTCGCAATAGAGAAAGGATCTGTTTAAAAACACTTTCATCCGGGTTTGCTGTGCTTTCATTTTGCACGAACCCATTCATAGTTTGTACGACTTCCAATAATTTCTTTGGAATACCTTCCGGGGGGAGAATAAAATCAACCACGCCTGCTTCCATAGCACTATGCGGCATACCACCAAAAGCAGCTGAGGCTTCGTCTTGGGCAAACGTAACCCCACCCAACTCTTTAATGGCTTTTAATCCCTGCGTTCCATCGGTGGCGGTGCCGGATAAAACAACTCCAATAGCAAGCGACTGGTATGCCTCGGCCAGCGAAGCAAAGAACAGGTCAATCGGCAGGCTTCTGTCGGGGATATTTTTTTTAGGACGGGGACTCAGTTTCAAAACACCATCATTGGCCACCATAATTTTGTTGCTGGGGATGATGTAAATATGATCGGGTGCTACTTTGACTTCGTCCGAAATTTCCAGGACAGGTATTGGGGTCACTTTTTGCAGTAATTCCGGCAACAGGCTTTCGTGATCAGGATTTAAATGCTGAACAAGCACATAAGCTATACCTGATTTTTCAGGGATCGCCTTGAGTAATTTTTTAAAAGCATCCAACCCTCCAGCTGAAGCTCCGATTCCTACTACTGGAAAGGCATTTGTCGAACTTACCAACGGTTTATGGGGTTGCGACCGGTCTTTATTTTTTCTGATACCACCCATTTGTCGAGTTACTATTAAAGATAGGATTTATTGTTGTTCCGTTTTGACGATTACGTTCAAATCCTTCTGAGAATATTCACAAGGAAATACATGCTTCCTGTATGCAAAAGATTAACACGTTGCAGTGACTCACTTTCCGGGAAGAGCTGTTGATAAAAAATATTTTTTATAATTACTTTTGTTGGCAGCGTACCAGTTGTTATATTCTTTGATTGTGGCAACCGGTTCCTGCAGGCTAAATGGTTTTTCAATCCTGGTAGTCGGCTCAGCATAGTCGCCAATAAAAACTTGCAGTTCTTTCTTTCGGAAGAAGGAAAAAAAACGATAGCTGCATCATTTTTAGAGATATTGTGAAGGCAAAATTGCCAGGTGGTTTTTTTATCATCCTGTTCTTTTAATATCTGCTCCCAATTTTCTCAATCGTCCGTCTATGTCCTGGTAGCCCCTGTCAATCTGTTCAATATTCTGGATCGTACTTTTTCCTTCCGCGCTGAGTGCAGCGATCAGCAAGGCCACTCCAGCACGGATATCCGGAGAACTCATCGTGATGCCCCGAAGCATTTGTTCTCTTTCCAGGCCGATCACTACCGCCCGATGCGGGTCGCATAAGACAATTCGTGCACCCATATCGATCAGCTTGTCTACAAAGAATAAACGGCTCTCAAACATTTTCTGGTGGATAAGCACAGATCCCTTAGCCTGGATAGCGGTGACCAGCACTATACTTAAAAGATCGGGTGTAAAACCTGGCCAGGGGTGATCGTTAATGGTCATGATGGATCCATCTAAAAAAGTCTGGATCTCATAGATCTCCTGTGCCGGAATATGGATATCATCGCCTGTAAAATTTAGTTGAATGCCGAGCTGCTGAAATTTTTCGGGAATGATACCAAGATGTTTTATGCCGGCGCCTTTAATAATTATATCACTTTGCGTCATAGCTGCCAGGCCTATAAAAGATCCCACTTCGATCATATCCGGCAGCAGACGATGGTTGGTGCCACCAAGATAGTCTACACCTTCCACGATCAGCATATTGCTGCCGGTGCCGCTGATCTTCGCACCCATCGCAGTAAGCATCCTACATAATTGCTGGATATAGGGTTCACAGGCAGCATTGTAAATGGTTGTCATACCTTTTGCCATTGCCGCAGCCATAACAATATTCGCAGTACCGGTTACCGAGGGTTCATCCAGCAATAAACTGGTTCCTTGCAATGGCGACTCGTTTTGTGTGCCAATATGGAAAAATCCATCTTCTTCCTGATAGGTAAAGGAGGCGCCCAGTTTTTCAAAATTGGTGATATGGGTATCTAGCCTTCTCCTGCCAATTTTATCACCACCCGGCCTGGCGATAAATGCTTTCCTGAATCTTGATAGCAGGGGTCCGGCAAGCATCACCGATCCTCTTAGTTTCCCGCTTTTCTTTTTGAAGGCTTCGCTATGCAGGTAGTCAATATTTACATTATCAGCCTGGAAAGTGCAGGAGTGCCGGTCAGTTCTTTCCACGTTCACATTCATTTCGCCCAGCAATTCTATCAGCAGGTTCACATCAATGATGTCGGGGATATTAGTAATAGTTACTTTTTCAGGGGTCAGTAAAACGGCACTGATAATTTGTAGGGCTTCATTTTTCGCTCCCTGCGGAATGATCTCCCCTTGTAATTTATTACCCCCTTTTACTTCAAATGAATGCATCTGGTTTAGTTATTTGATTGATATGAGTACAAATTACCAGGAAAGGTGCAAGGTAATTTTTTAGGATGACAGGGGGGGCGAAAAAAGTAAAGGTTGATCAGTATTACCTGTCAACCTTTACTACACAAATTATTTATAGGGATTTAATATCTCTTCTTTTTGAAGCCACCGCCACCACGGTTGTCACGGCCATCATTTCTGCGACCACCACCACCGCCACCGCGTTGCTGGTACTTTCCACCATCACCTCTTTTGCTGTATCCGCCACGGTCACGATTCTCCTGTTGCGGCCGGAATGCTTTTACATAAGGTGTATTCGTGAAAGTAAGTTGCCCTTTGGTAATAGCAGATAGCTCACTTTGGATAGCATCGTCATGTACGATTTCTTTATGCCAGTTGTTATAAGCAAGCTTCATATAATAGGCGACGGCATTGGCAAAACCAAGGCGTTTATCAGGGTCTTCTTCGCTCAGTGCTTTATCAATAATGACTTCCAGGTTTTTACCCAGGTGTGAGAATTTAGGATATCTTTTCGGATAGGGAAGTTGATCAGGCTTTGCCTTTAGTGTTTCCCGGGTAGGAATGGGGTAGGGAGATTTGACATCCAGTGTGAAATCAGAAATCAGAAATAAATGGTCCCAGAGTTTATGCCGGAAATCTTCTACATTTTTGAGATGAGGGTTCAAAAAACCCATTAATTCGATGGCTGCCTGTGCATTACGCTGGCGTCGTTCGGGGTCTTCAATGGTCATAATATGTTCCACCATCTTCTGTACATGGCGCCCATATTCTCTCATGGTCAGGTGATTTCTTGTGGTATTGTACTCCATATTGTCTACTTCCATAACAACAAATGTAATGAAGAGTTGGCTAGTTTACAAGACTGTCTGGTGGTAAGGGATCACCCGATAAGAAAGCTAACTTATTGGCTGTAAGAGGAAGATCTTTTTTCGGAGCGTTCAAGCAAAAAGAAAGGGGCTCTTTGAGTAGAGCCCCTTTTACAAGCCACCATCCTCTTCCACCTAAGAGGTCGTTTAAAAAATTTTAATTGACACAGGACAAAGACTCATTTCCTAAAGGTGACGGTGCTCTTTGTCACTGGTGCTACTATAATATACTGGATAAGTGTTCAACGGTTTTCCGGGTAAGTACACAACAAATTTGATACCAATTGTTTCCCAATCAACATGATTTTTAAAATTTAATTTCCTAAGAATTTTCCCGGTATTCAGTTCTCAGCATCTTCAATTTGTTTGAATTATTGGCGTAGATCGCTGTTTTACAACGGAAATATTACAACCAATACCTTTGTTACCGGCTACTTCTTAGGTGACAATAGGGTGTAGCCAATTTATACAAATGGTGATTGCAATTAATACGAGATTTTTGCTGAATGATTACCTGGAAGGGTACGGCAATTTTATATATGAAACATCTAAACGAATGGTTCGCGATCACCCCGACCACTTGTTCATTTTCATTTTTGACCGGCCATACGATGAAAAATTTGTGTTCGGCTCCAATGTAAAAGCAGTGGTGACCGGCCCTGCAGCAAGACACCCGCTGCTTTGGAAATTTTGGTACGACGTGAAAGTGCCCGCTGTTCTCAAAAAGTATAAGGCAGACCTGTTCGTTTCCTGTGATGGATTTTGTTCACTTTCTACCAGGGTGCCTCAATGCCTGGTTGTGCATGACCTGGCTTTTCTGCAGCATCCTTCGGCCATAAAAAGATCCCATTTATTTTTTTATAAAAAATATACACCAAAATTTTTAAGAAAAGCAAGTTCCATCGCTACGGTCTCTGAATTTTCAAAAAAAGATATTGTCGCCCGCTACACTACAGAAGCCGATAAAATAGATGTAGTATATAATGGTGTAAAAGATTCCTTTCAGCCTTCCAGCGATGAAGAAAAGGCTATCACAAAAAGTAAATACACGGATGGGAAAGAATATTATATATATGCAGGCTCCATTCATCCCCGCAAGAACCTCATAAACCTGTTAAAGGCATTTTCTGTTTTCAAAAAAAGACAGCAAACTAATATGAAACTTGTTATTGCAGGACGACAGGCCTGGAAATATGGATCCTTCAAAGAAAGTTTGCGATCATACAAATACAGGAATGATGTGGTGCTAACCGGGTACGTCGAAGATCTTGAATTGGTTCAACTGATCGGGGCATCCTATGGCATGGTTTATCCTTCTTTATGGGAAGGGTTTGGTGTGCCGGTCCTGGAAGCCATGCGTTGTGGGGTTCCCGTTATTACTTCCGCCCATTCTTCGATGGAGGAGATTGCAAAAGATGCTGCCTTATATGCTGATCCTACCAGCCATACAGCTATTGCTGATAAAATGATGCTCCTGTATAAGGATGAGAATCTCCGGAAACAGCTGATCGAAAAGGGCCGGCAGGTCGCTGGGGAATATAGTTGGGATAAAACAGCTGCGTTGCTATGGCAGAGTATACTGAAAGCCAGCCTATCTGCGAGAAAGACCATCCATTGATTTCGGTTACCTTTGCTCTCTTTTAATTAAAAAAATTCCCGCCCCAGGCGGAAGACAGGAGCAGTTATGAATAAATCAACGATCACGATAGAGGTAATGACCGATGAAGGCCGGGTACCGGATTCGATTTCCTGGAGTGCCACAGATACGGGGGCCGAGAATGCTCAAAAGGCTAAAGCTATGATGATCTCCTTCTGGGATGGTGCAGAAAAAACCGCCCTACGGATTGACCTCTGGACAAAAGACATGATGGTGGATGAAATGGCTGACTTTTTTTACCAGACCATGATGACCATGGCTGATACTTACGGCCGCGCTACCAAGTATACGGAACAAGTGGAGGAAATGAAAAAGTTTGCGCATGAGTTTTATGATAAATTCAGGGCCAAACAATTAAAAGAAAATAAAGCAGATTAAGGCAACAGAAGTCGGAGGTCAGAGGTCTGACTTCCGACCTCTGATCTCTTACTTCGATATTATAATGAATCTATAAACTATCATACTATGTCCCTTGAACAAAAAATAATGGCAGATCTTAAAACGGCCATGTTGGCAAAAGATGAAGCAGGATTAAGAAGCCTCCGTGCAATTAAAGCTGCTATCATCCTCGCGAAAACTGCAGAAGGTGCTAAAGGTGACATAACCGCTGAAAATGAAGTAAAACTTTTACAAAAATTAGTAAAGAGCCGGAAAGATTCGTTGGAAATTTTTCAACAACAAAACCGTGCGGACCTTGCTAAAAAAGAGGAAGAAGAAATTGCCGTGATTGAAAAGTTTTTACCAAAACAAATGTCGGCAGATGAAATAAAAGCGGAGCTAGCCACCATCATTGCAACGGTGGGAGCCTCCACGCCGGCGGATATGGGGAAAGTAATGGGAGTGGCAACAAAAAAACTGGCGGGGAAAGCTGATGGGAAAACGATTTCTGCTTTGGTAAAAGAGTTATTGTCACAGTAGTAGTTGTTACCGGCTAAGAATAAGAGAATTTTAGGATTTCAATTGTCCGAAATACTGCCCGGGGAACGTTAACACGCTAAACAGATCAATGTTGCTTGATATTATTTTTGTGGTGTTCGTTATAGTAGCCATTATGAAGGGTTACCAGCGTGGCCTGGTGGTAGGCCTGTTTTCTTTGGTCGCTGTGATCATTGGATTAGCAGCGGCCATGAAATTTTCCACGGTGGCAGCAGGGTATATCGGCAAAAATGTCAACATATCAGAACAATGGTTGCCGATCATTTCCTTCGCCCTTGTTTTTCTTATCGTGCTCCTCTTGATCCGCCTGGGTGCCAAGGCTATTGAAAGAACCATTGAAGTGGTAATGCTGGGATGGGTGAATAAGATCGGCGGAATCATTCTGTATAGTGCTATCTACATCGTAGTTTTTAGTGTATTGCTTTTTTATGCAGAACAGATGAAATTAATACAACCGGAAACCATCAATAAATCAGTGACCTATTCTTTTGTACAACCCTGGGGTCCCAAAGCTATCAATGGATTTGGTTCTGTGATCCCCTTATTCAAAGACATGTTTGCGGAACTGGAACAGTTCTTCGATGGTATTGCCAATAATATATCCAATCATTGATCGACTGATTTTCTTTTGGTTGCTTCAAAAAGATATATACGGAGTTTGTATAATGAGTTGTACCAACTGTAACCGGGAGTACTTGAAAACATGTTTTTAAAACAACTCTATTGCCCCTATATTTGTTACGATTGACATCGTTTTATACACGAAACTGCTTATTTTTTGCGCCAAATCGACTAATTTAGTAGCGGAACGTTCCCGGAGGAACACAGAATTGACTGCCATGGAGTACGAAATTAAACAACACGACAAATTTAGGTACATAGAAGAAGGCAGCGGAGAACCGTTGGTACTTTTGCATGGTTTATTTGGAGCGTTAAGCAACTTCAGAAATCTAATCGAATACTTTCGCCAGCACTACAAGGTAATTGTGCCAATGTTACCCTTGCTGGAGATGGATATTTTGCACACATCAGTGGGCGGGCTGGCTAAGTTTGTCCATAGATTTTTAGAGGCAAGAGAATTGGAGGCGGTTCATCTTTTAGGCAACTCCCTGGGTGGTCATGTGGCCCTGTTACATACGCTTAAACATCCCGAAAGAATTAAATCATTGACGCTTACCGGGAGCTCAGGTCTTTTTGAAAATGGCATGGGTGACAGCTATCCTAAACGAGGAGACAAAGAATATATTCGTAAAAAAACAGAACTGACTTTTTACGATCCGGCGATGGCTACGGAAGAACTGGTGGAGGAAGTATACAGTATTACCAATAACCGCATAAAGGCTATTAAGATCATAGCATTGGCGAAAAGTGCTATCAGGAACAATTTAGGAGAAGAACTTAATCAAATTAAGCAACCTACGTTGCTAGTCTGGGGAAATAACGATACGATCACCCCGCCATTTGTAGCCAAGGAGTTCAATAAGTTAATTCCCAACAGCGAATTGCATTTTGTAGATAAATGTGGTCATGCTCCTATGATGGAAGTACCCGATGAATTTAATGCCATTCTGCATAAATTTTTGAAAAAGCTCAATGAGCCTGCAACAGTTAGCTGATCGTTGATGTCTCATTGAAAATAAAGCCGCTATCCATGTTGTCCCGTGAACTGTTATCCCAGACACTTCCTTCCCTGCACCTTGACGACAAGGTGCACCAGGCCTTGCAAATAATGAATGATAACCGGGTCAACCACCTGCCTATCGTAGAGGGTGAGAAATTTATCGGTATCATCAGTGAAGAAGACCTGCTGCAGGCGGAAAACGATAAGGCAGAATTGGCCGAACTACAACAATCATTTTCCGATATTTCAGTAAAAGATGATGATCATTTTCTTAAAGCCGTTCAGTTGGCTGCCGACAGTGGTCTGAGTATTGTGCCGGTAGTATCGGAAGAAAATGAACTGGTCGGCACCCTGGCGTACAATGAACTGCTGAAGTTTTCGTCCGAATTCATGAGCCTTAGTGAGCCGGGAGGATTGATCGTATTGGAAATGGAAAGCAACCAGTATTCTTTTAATGAAATCAGCAAACTGGTTGAAACAAATGATGCACAGATCACGCAGTTAAATACTTCCAACGATGCAGAAACGGGAATGATGCAGGTTACCATCCGCATCAACAAACCCGAAGTTTCTGATGTTGTTGCCACTTTTACCCGTTATGAGTATAACGTGAAATATTTTTTTGGCGAGGAATTGTATGCTAACGAACTGCGTAGCAATTACGATAACCTTATGAATTACCTGAAGATCTGAAATGTTTTCAGGGTTTTTCATTTTTTTACTGGTAATTGGGGAAACTTTCGGTTCATTTATTGATGCATATCTCCCGGAATAAAGAGTTACTGATTTTCTGATCAGCAAAATCATGGTCAGGATCGCTACCCTTTAAGAAATTCCATTTAATTTAGACGTTCGCTTAAACCGGATATGCTGCGGAAAAATATATACCATTTCCCTCTTTTTGTCATTACGCTAAGTTGCCAGGTCCTGGCGGCACAACAACCAGTCTTGCCTGTTGAACAAGCTGCTTCCCGGGCTATCATAACCGTGGTGAACGCACCAGCAGATACAATCATTGCGCCTGCCTCAGATGCCATGGTAATCGTCGGCGATATTTTACTGCTGGGAAATAAAAAAACAAGGGAGTTTATCGTCTTACGGGAGATACCCTTTAAAACAGGCGAGGAATATTCACTCGAAGGTTTGGTGAAAAAATTTGAAGTCGCTCGCCGCCAGTTGATGAATACCGCCTTATTTACCTCCGTTACCGTAACAGCAAAAAATATAACAGGAACCCGGATCGATATCATAGTGGAAATGAAAGAACGATGGTACCTGTTTCCGCTTCCTTACTTTAAACCTGTTGACCGTAACCTTAACCAGTGGCTGGTGGAACAAAAAGCAAGTCTTAGCCGGGTAAATTATGGTGCCAAAATCTATTATAATAATGCTACCGGCAGAAATGATAAGTTCAGGCTCACATTGGGCAATGGCTATACTAAGCAATTATCCGTAAGCTATGACAGGTTGTATATTGATAAACAGTTAAAGTGGGGAATGAAAGTTGCCTTTGCCGCAGGGAAAAACCGTGAGCTTAACTATAATACCATTAATGACAAACAAGTTTTCCTGAAAGATAAAAATAATTATATCCGGACTTTTACAAATGCCAGTGTGGAACTTACCTATCGAAGAGCTATCAAAACCAGGCATAGTTTTGGAGTTGGATATATAAACGAGCAGATAAAAGATACAATCGTTACACTAAATCCTTCCTTTTTTAAATCGGGTCGCAATCGTATCAGTTTCCCGGGTATCAATTATACCCTAACCTATTTTGACCTGGACTATATTCCCTATCCAACAAAAGGATATGCAGCACAACTTTCAGTCGGCAAAAGCGGGTTTAATAATATAATTAATATCTGGCAGCTACATGTCAAAGGGTTGGCCATCTGGCCGGTATCATCCAAGTCTTTTTTCAGCGTCAATACATACGGCGGAATTAAGTTGCCTTTTAAGCAACCTTACTTCAACCAGCGGTTTTTGGGTTATGGCGATGTGTTTATGCAGGGCTTTGAATATTATGTAATTGATGGTGTTGCCGGCGGATACCTGAAAACAACTTACACACGGGAGCTGTTGAATTGTAAGGTCAAAGTCCCTTCGCGGAAAAAAGGAAAAGAAGGAGAGCGCATTCCCGTGCGGATTTTCGGAAAAGTATTTGGTAATACGGGTTATGTTCACAATCCACAGCCAGGTGATAATTCACTTTCCAATACGCTGTTGTACTCAGGTGGTGTTGGCATCGATATCTTCACTTTTTATGATATTACATTCAAACTGGAGTGGGCATTTAATTCTTTGGGGCAAAACGGTCTATTTTTACACCGTAAGACTATCTTCTAAAAAATGAAAGCAGCGATCTATAGCCGGGTGATGGAGGACGAACAACGAAAAGATGTCCAATTATTTTTTGATGAACTGATCAATCAAAAAATTGAACCGGTCATTTTTGAGCAATTCTTTGAACAAATTAAGGAAAGCATCCAATTGCCCGCTGATACAAAAACCTTCTCACTCTCGGAGGATTTGACGAGTGAAATTGAATTCATCATTAGTCTTGGGGGCGATGGCACCCTACTCGACACCGTTACACTGGTTCGGGATAAACAAATTTCGATCATGGGGATCAATTTTGGCCGCCTTGGTTTTTTGGCCAGTATTGGTCGCGAAGAAGTAAAAACAGCTGTGCAGGCAATAGCCAAGCGAACCTATGTGGAAGATACCAGGACATTGATCCACCTGGATGCCAGCCTTCCCATGTTTGGAAATGTTCCTTACGCGTTGAATGATTTTTCAATTCATAAAAGGGATGTGGCTTCCATGATAAAGATCCACACTTATCTCAATGGCGAATTCCTAAATACCTATTGGGCTGATGGATTGATAGTGGCAACACCCACTGGATCGACAGGGTATTCATTGAGTTGTAATGGCCCTATTGTATTCCCGGAGTCGGGTAGTTTTGTTATAACACCGGTAGCTCCCCATAACCTCAATGTCCGCCCAATTATCGTTCCTGATGATAATATTATCTCTTTTGAAATTGAAAGCCGGTCAGAACAAATTATTTGTGCCCTTGACTCCAGGAGAGAAATTGTCAGTAAAAACATTCAATTGGCAGTAAAAAAGGAGAATTTTGACATTAAACTCGTTCGTCTCAGCGAGAACAATTTCCTGCAAACCCTTCGAAATAAACTCACCTGGGGACTAGACAAACGAAACTAAGATAGCAGTCAGGAGTCGATAGTCGGGAGTCAATAGTCTTACGTTAAAAAATCTCCGCAATATTGTTGCAAGTTCCCCGGTAACTCTCCAGTGGTGCAAGGTGTTGAATAGTGCAGCATTTATGGTATCTGAAGGGCCTAAAGTATTGGCCTGTCGAACTATTTGTGTAATTGGTGGCACTAAAATAAAAGAAAATGCTATTTTTAGCGTTCTAAGTTGACCCGAACTTATTTTAAGTTATGACGAAGAAAATTTTTGCCGGCCCGATGATTATCGGGATGTTTTCAGCCCTTGTCTTTTTTTCAGGCAATTCTGTGTCAGCTCAGGATGCCGTGGTACAAGAAGGTGAATTTGGTATTGGGGTGGGTGCCGGTCACTATTTTGGAGATTTAAATACCAGGGCCAGTTTGAGAAGGCCAAAACTCGCGGCCAGCATTTTCTTCCGTAAAAATTTAGGTAATTATATAGCCGTCAGGTTGGGGGCCAGCTTTGCCCAATTGGGCTATTCTGACCAGTATAACAAGCATAACGAAGTTATGTATAGCCGCAATCTTAGCTTTAACAGCAGGGTTTGGGAGCTGAATTTGCAGGGTGATTTTAATTTCTTCCGCTTTATGCCCGGTGAACGTGATTTTAGTTTTACTCCATATATAACTTTTGGAGTGGGTGTTTTTAGTTACGATCCATATGCCTATTTACGGGGAGAAAAAATATTCCTCAGGCCCTTAGGCACAGAAGGCCAGGGCAGTACTTTATATCCTGACCGGAAAAAGTACAATTCCATGGCGATTGCCATTCCATTTGGCGGCGGTGTCAAGTACTCGTTTAATGAGAGAATTAATATAGGCTTTGAAATATTACACCGGTTTACCAATACCGATTACCTGGATGATGTAAGCAAAACCTATGTTGACCCGGCCGTATTCCCCCCGAATCCGGATGGCAGCACTTCCAATGGACTATTATTAAGTGACAGGTCGTATGAAATCGGCGACCCTATTGGTATTCCCGGCCGCCAGCGTGGCAATAGCAAACAGAAAGACCAGTTTGTAACGGCTATGTTTCATGTCACTTTCAATCTTCAATCGTATCGTTGTCCTACCGCAAAATAGGGGGGCTAGATTTTTTTTAGTTAGAAAAGTAGGATAACAATTGCTTTCACAGCGGAGAGCAAAAACTGTATTCCTATTATCTTTGTGTTACTATTAAACCACTTTATCTCCGAAGCGTCTATCTAATATCGCCCCATAAATACGGGCAGGAGGGCACAAAAATTATTTTTTAACCTAAAAACTTAGACTATGCGCCTGGTAAACATTTTTTACGGTACTGTCATCGTTGCAGTTTTTGGCATGACCACCGCTTTTACTTTTAATAATGCAGGGGTAGAAAAAGAAACAGGGAATTGGTTTTTCCTCGGCGATAAGAAAGTGGGTTTTAGTGCCGATCATGACGTCATCCACTTTGGAAACTGGAAAGATGATGTTCGACAGGTAAAACTGAAAGTAACTGATGGGCCATTAAAAATGTATAACATGAAAATTCATTTTGATAATGGCGGTGTTCAGACTGTTGAACTGCGCAACCGCTTTGCCCAGGGAAGTGAGAGTCGTATTATTGACCTTGACGGAGGATTACGGCACCTGAGCAAAATTGAATTTTGGTATGAAACGAAGGGTTTTTTGAAAGGTAGATCAACGGTGTCTGTGTATGGCCGGAATTAGGTCAGGGGTCCGACCACCGATTTTACAGACGTAACATTATTCAAAGCCACAGCAGTAAAAAGGTTGTGGCTTCAACGTTGTAAGACCTTAGGGCCAATTCAAGTAGCGGGAGTCTTTCCACGAAATCTCGTAATATTCCTGTTCTCCGCATAAAATCAATTTGAATCCCGTTAATCTGCGATAACTTTGTGCCCGTTTCTGATCACAATGGTTATGTCAGCATTACTTGAAAAAATAGACAAGAGCAATCTTCCCCGTCATATTGCCATTATCATGGATGGGAATGGACGTTGGGCAAAGGAGAAGGGGGAAGACCGGCTCTTTGGTCACTTTCATGGTGTCGAAAGTGTCCGTAATATCGTGGAAGGATCTGCAGAACTGGGTATTGAATACCTGACGTTATATGCTTTCTCCACGGAGAATTGGGACCGCCCCGAATATGAAGTGATAGGCTTGATGGAACTGTTGGTAGGTACCATCCGCAAGGAGGTGGATAGCCTTGATAAGAATAATATCAGGCTGCATGTTATCGGGGATATGAATATGTTACCGGAGTATGCGAAAAAAGAGTTGAACGAAGCACTCGAGATCACAAAAGATAATACAGGTCTGAATCTCATCATGGCATTGAGTTACAGCGGGCGGTGGGAATTATTGAATGCCGTAAAAAGCATTGCCTGGGAAGTGAAAAGCGGGAGGATGAACATAGAAAATATTGACCAGGATACGCTGCAGCAATATCTGTGTACCAGTGAATTTCCCGACCCGGAGCTAATGATCCGAACCAGCGGGGAATACCGTATCAGTAATTTTTTATTGTATCAATTGGCCTACGCCGAACTGTATTTTACGAATGTTAGGTGGCCTGATTTCCGGAAGGAGAATCTATACGAAGCCATCCTGGATTACCAGGGGCGGGAAAGGCGTTTCGGTAAAACCAGCGACCAAATGGAAAAACAGCCACTCTCGTAGGCCAAAACTGCCTCGCGACCCGCACGTGACTTTTTTGTCGAATTTGACCTCAATAACCTTTTTTGTCTGTTTTCTTTAACAAAGACTTCAATTATTTACCGTTATTTTGCCGCCTCAACCAGAAGGGGTGTGCCAAAACACAAAATAGTAAGGCTGCTTCGGCGTATTTGAGACTGACATTGAACAATCAATCATGCAAAAAAACTTTACTAAAAGATTTTTAAGATATTTCAATATAAATACAAAGAGTAGAGTCTCTTTAGCCCTTCCTTTTAGGGGAGGGTTGGGTGGGGTACTAAGGCTTAGTGTTTTGGGGATGTTTTTTCTGGGAGCAATCAATGCCACACAGGCCCAGGTTAGGGATACAGTTCCTGCTTCAGTAGACCCCAAATTGCTCGAGTGGAAAAATGCCCGTATTCCCAAAGAGTATATCATCGCAGATGTTAAGATCACCGGTGTAAAACACCTTGATACTTCCATTGTATATTCTATCACTAATCTGCAGCCCGGTGATAAATTCATGTATCCCGGTACCGATATATTTGCAAAATCCATTACGGCACTTTGGCGTCAAAAGTTTTTTTCTGGCGTCCAGGTATATGTTACCCAAATCCAGGATGATAGAGTATGGATAGAAGTAAGCGTGGTGGAACGTCCCCGTCTTGGTAATTTTAAATTTGTTGGCATTAAGAAATCAGACCAGGAAGATATTCTCGGAAAGGTCAATCTCGCCAAACAAACCATTATCACAGAGAATACCCGCCGGGAAGTCAATGAAAAGATCACCAAATTTTATACGGAGAAAGGCTACCAGCATGTAACAGTGCGGATAGAAGAAATGCCTGATACCACGTTTGTCAATTCCAATGCGATGACCATTTATGTGGACAAAGGCCAAAAAGTTCATATTGATAATATCCGGTTTTATGGCAACAACAATGTCGATGGCTTACGACTTAAGAAGCAGATGAAGGGGACTAAGGAAATGAGTAAAGTAACTTTACAGGCTGACAACACGCCAAGCCCCTACGGTGTGAGCAAAACATTTTCTTTCAATGAATGGCTAAACGATTGGGGCTTTCTCTCTCTCAGCAAAACCAAAAGATTGCTTGATCCCTATTTTCGTTTCAAACTAAGTAGTGCCAAATTTAATAGTACAAAATTTGAAGAGGATAAGAACAAAGTACTGAACTATTATAATTCTCAGGGTTTCCGCGATGCCCAGATCATTGCTGATACAACAATAGCCACCCAAACAGGAAATATAAATGTGGACCTGAAAATAGAGGAAGGCAAGAAGTATTATTTTGGAAATCTAACGTGGAAGGGGAATGCTAAATATTCTGATTCTGTCCTGAATGTGCTCCTGGGTATCAATAAAGGCGATATTTATAATATTGATATTCTCAATAAACGTCTTGGTAAAGAGTTAGCACAGGAAGGTGGTGACATCAGTGGTTTATATATGGATGATGGTTACCTTTTTTTCAGGGTAGAGCCGGTAGAAACGGCTGTATATAATGACACCATTGATCATGAAATAAGAATTACAGAAGGTCCGCAGGCAAGGATAAAAAATGTTACGATTGCCGGCAATGAAAAGACAAAGGACTATGTGATCCGCCGGGAACTGAGAACCGTACCCGGAGAATTATTCAGTCGTTCTGATCTTATTCGATCACAAAGGGAGTTGGCAAACTTGCAATATTTCAACCAGGAAACCATCAACCCGGGTGTAGTTCCCAATGCTGACGATGGAACGGTGGATATAAACTGGAAGCTGGAAGAAAAATCCTCCGATCAATTAGAACTATCGGCAGGCTGGGGTGGAGGTGTAGGGCTTACCGGAACCCTGGGTGTTACGTTCAACAACTTTTCTATTAGAAATATCTGGAAGAAATCAGCCTGGGATCCGTTGCCCACAGGAGACGGTCAAAAGCTAAGTCTCCGTATCCAGTCAAATGGCCGGGCTTATCGTTCACTCAGTGCTTCTTTCACGGAACCATGGTTGGGAGGAAAAAAAAGAAACTCATTGACCTTTGGTATCAACAACAGTAAATATTCTAATGCATTTGATCCGTTTACGGGAACGATTGACCGGGCTAGATCAGATACCAATTACCTGAAGACTACCGGTTTCTCTATTTCATTAGGGAAGCAATTAAAATGGCCTGATGACTTTTTCAGTCTTGTTTATACGCTAAACATTACACAGTATAAGCTGCGCAACTACCCCATCTTTGATCAGAATTTTAAAACAGGCACCTCTAATAATGTGAGCTTTAAATTAGGGTTGCAACGTTCTTCGGTCTTCAACCCGATTTTTCCGACGAGTGGATCTAACCTGATGGCAAGTGTGCAATTCACGCCACCTTATTCTACATTTAATAAGAATATTGCTACGTCCGACAATAAATATAAAAATCCGGAATACCATAAATGGAGATTCAATGCAGAATGGTATGTACCGATCGGTAAACCAACCGGTGCTGAAAAGAATCGTCAGTTGGTACTGAAGATTGCAGCCAAGTACGGGTTTATGGGACGGTATAATAGAAAGCTTGACTACTCACCGTTTGAACGTTTCCAGGTGGGTGATGCCGGTTTGACCAATAATTATGGCTTGCTAGGCTATGATATTGTGGCACATCGTGGCTACCCCGTGTATGAGTCATCCGACCCGACAGTAAATCCAGATCAGCAAAGTGCCAACAAATTTTTTATCATTTTTAATAAGTACACTTTAGAGATGCGTTTCCCGCTGGTAACCAACCCCAGCAGCACCATCTATGCCTTATCATTTTTTGAAGCGGCTAATGGGTGGCATGATTACAAGGACTATAATCCGTTCCGTCTTCGTCGCAGCGTAGGTGTGGGTATGCGTTTCTTCCTGCCCATGTTTGGGTTGCTTGGATTTGATTATGGTGTAGGCCTGGATCGTATCACCCCGGGACAGTCGGGATTAAAAGGATCTTCCAGGTTCACCTTTATGCTTGGTTTTGAACCGGAATAACAACCCCGTCCCTCCATGGAGAATAAAAAATATTATCTGAACGGAACTATTTGACTGAATTTCTCATCTGTTTCTTTTGTTCTGTTGAAATTTTGATGATTTATTTAAAAATGTTTTATAATGAAAAAAATACTGATTGCTGTTTGTAGCCTGCTGCTGATTACCGCTACTGCCCAGGCTCAGAAATACGCCATTATTGATACCCGGTATATTTTGGATAAGATACCTGACTACAAAAACGCCCAAAAGCAACTCGATGATGTGGCCGCCGGATGGCAAAAGGATATTGATGGGCAGCAGGCTGCGCTGGACAATATGTACAAAGCCTATGAAGCAGAACAGGTAATGCTCAGTGATGATCTTAAGAAAAAAAGGGAGGATCAGCTATTTAACAAAGAAAAAGCACTCCGTGATCTGCAACGCAAACGCTTTGGTTTTGAAGGAGATCTGTTCAAAAAAAGACAGGAACTTATTAAACCAATACAGGACAAGGTTTATAACGCAGTTCAGAAAATGGCAGTTCAGCGGGGTTATGATTTTGTGCTGGATAAAAGTGAAGGAATTACCATTATATTTGCCGACCCAAAACTGGACAAAAGCGAGGATGTGCTTAAAGATTTGGGGGTGCGTTAATTGTTAAAAGAAAAAGAATGGCGCAACGAACGACCTTCTTTATCAATCATATCAAGCAACCATCCAGGTGATTTCGGAAAGAAGCCGGAGGAACGGGATAAACAAAAACAAAAAAAATGAAAAAATTTCTTACAGCATTGGCATTGATGACAGGTCTATTCTTTGCAGGCAGTGCCGGTGCGCAAATGAAAGCTGGTTATATCAGCGTTGACAATATGGTAGGGCTGATGCCTGAAACAGTCAAAACTTGATACTATGCTTGAGCGTTACCAGGCTGATTCAATAAACCCCCAGTATGCACAGATCGTTTCTTTATACCAGTACAAAGACAGTGTATACAGGGATTCAGTCAAAACTCCTGCTGCTGTTCGCAAACAAATTGAACAGGAATTGCCATCCCTGATCTACCAGATACAAAATTGGCAGCAGATAGTAAACCAGGCGTTGGAAGCCAAGCAAAATGAATTGCTGGCACCTATTTACCGCAAGGTCTATGATGCCATTAAGCTGGTAGCCAAAGAAAAAGGATATACGCATGTATTTTCAAAAGAAGCCTTCCTCGTAGCACCGGATGGCGATGATATGATAGCGGCCGTTGCGGCAAAGCTTAAAGTAACTCTTCCAAAAGCCCCTGTCGGCGGGAAGTAAAAAATTTTTATAGTGGATATGATACCGGTCCCGCTTCAGGCGGGACCGGTATTTTTTTAAGCCTGCCTTACCAATCCGTATTTTTGTTGTATGCAACAGGCAAATCCCATTGGTGTTTTTGATTCAGGCTATGGGGGATTGACGGTGCTGAAAGAGATCATCAATAAACTTCCACAATATGATTACCTGTATCTGGGAGATAATGCCAGGGCTCCCTATGGTAACCGTTCTTTTGAGACTGTTTATCAATATACTCTTCAATGCGTCAAATGGTTTTTTGACCAGGGCTGTTCGCTTGTTATTCTTGCCTGTAATACTGCTTCGGCCAAAGCATTAAGAACCATTCAGCAAAATGATCTGCCTGTGATAGCACCTGGCAAAAGAGTACTGGGAGTAATAAGACCGACAGCAGAAATTATCGGAACTTTTTCCGAAACGCAAAGCGTAGGTATACTTGGCTACCAATGGAACAGTGACCTCACAATCTTACCCGATGGAGACAGCCAAATTTTTCCCTGAACTTAAAGTTTACCAGGAAGCCTGCCCGATGTGGGTGCCCTTGGTGGAAAATGAGGAATATAACAGTCATGGAGCCGATTTTTTTGTAAAAAAAAACCTGCATAATATTTTTGAGAAAGGAGAGAATATTGATGTAATCCTGCTGGCCTGCACTCATTATCCTTTATTAAAAGAGAAAATTGAAGAATACCTTCCCATAGGTGTAAAACTGATTTCGCAGGGAGAAATGGTCGCCACAAGCCTGGCCGATTATCTAATCCGCCACCCGGAGATTGAAAGCCGGTGCAGTAAGAATGGGCAGCGGGTGTTTTATACCACTGATTCCACGACGGATTTTGACAATCACGCTACCGTCTTCTACGGCGAGCCGGTCAAGTCTAGCCATGTCGATCTGGTAACATGAATCATTGATAATCAATGATCACGGGAAAGAGTGAATTTTCCTGCTCTCAGCTTTCCAGTTCTGCCTTCCAACCCTTACCTTTGCCGTCCTTTCACAAACAGCAGGTGTGGTGATTTGCTGGTGAAACTTGAAACCTGGTCCGTTCTCCCGGCCGCATTTCAAATAAAACCGCCTTTGTTAAGGCTTCGGCGGATAAAAAAATAATTATGAAACGTACATTCCAACCTCATCGTAAGCGCCGTAAAACCGTACACGGTTTTCGAAAGCGGATGCAATCTGCTAATGGCCGTAAAGTATTAGCGAGTCGCCGTGCAAAAGGCCGTAGAAAACTGACGGTTTCTGATGAGAGTAAACTGAAGTAGAAATCCTAATCGCCTGTCCTTTGACTATCACAGGAGGGCTTTCGATACTTAATATTTGATAGCTCTCCTGCCTTAGGCGGGAGGGCTATTTTTAGTTTTGTTTCGCTACGAATTGCACGAATAACACGAGTAGAAGAATTTATATTAAATCTATTTATCTCTTTTTACTTGTATTTATTAGTGACATTGGTGTACTTCGTGGCCAACCTATATTCATTTGTGGCTAAACAATTCACTTTAGGAAAAGACGAACGGTTAAAAAGCCGGAAGCAAACTGAACAAGTATTCAGCGAGGGAAAAAAGTTTACACACTTTCCATTCAGGATTCACTATATACTGAATAGAACTGACAGCACATCTTTACAATTTGGTGTGGGTGTCAGCAGTAAATTTTTTAAAAAAGCAGTTGACAGGAACAAAATAAAAAGACTGACCCGGGAGGCCTGGCGACTTCAGAAAACACTGCTGCAACAAAAACTAAAAGAACAAAACTCCCGGTTAAATGTTTTTTTTATTTACACCGGCAAAGAAGTACCTGGTTACCAGGAAGTGTATGATAAGGTGGGTAAAGGGATCAATAAACTTTGTTTGCTGTTTGATGAAATAAATTGAAAACTTTTCTTCGCATATTAAGCCTTCCATTCCTCCTGCTGATCAAGATCTACCAGTTGGTTATTTCTCCCTGGCTGGGCCCGAAATGCCGCTATACTCCTACTTGTTCTCACTATGCGGCCGAAGCTTTAAAAAAACACGGGGTATTGAAAGGAATGTGGCTATCTATCAGGCGAATTAGCCGGTGCCATCCCTGGGGTGGGAGTGGCTATGACCCGGTACCCTGATCAGTAATGTACCAATTTGGAATACAAGCAGGGATAAACACGGATTTTAATTCTGTAAACAGAAATAAAAGGATCGCCAAGGGATATTTATATCCATCATTCTGCGAAGCAAAATCGATCCGTTTGCCTCCCTTTCGACCATGCTATCCGTGTTGCTGTATTTTCCTGGCAAATTTTGAACTGATGTACTACTCTCTTTTTTGTTTTTTCCAAATTAAGTTTATTTTGTACTCGTCAACAGATCTTGTGTTTACAGACCAAGGTTTTTTTAACCAAAAACAAACAATATGAAAAAGAATTTTCTTTCTATAGCTGCACTGGCTATTGTATTGGGTTTAACATCCTGTACATCTTCCTCTTCTTCATCTTTTGAAAGTGATGTAAAAAAACTGGCCGATTACCAGTGTAAGGAAATGCAACTAATGGCAAAAGATCCTGCTGATGAAAAGGCAAAAAAAGAATTGGAGGACCTGGGAGAAGAAATGAAGGAGTATCGCGATAAAATGCAGGAAAAATATAAAGACAAAGAAAATGACAAAGAGATGAATGAAAAGGCTGACAAGATCATGAAGGAGATAATGGACAAATGCAAATAACTAATCAACCGGTACACAAAAAAACCTTCCCTGATTCAAGGAAGGTTTTTTTATGGAGATATATAAATTACTGTCCGAAACGCTCAGCCACCTGGTTCCAGTTGACAACATTCCAGATAGCTGTCAAATAATCAGGGCGTTTATTCTGATATTTCAAATAATAGGCATGCTCCCATACGTCTATTCCTAATAGAGGCACTCCCTTCACTTCTGCTACATCCATCAACGGATTATCCTGGTTGGGCGTCGAGCTGATATCCAGTTTTCCATCTTTTTTTACGATCAGCCATACCCAGCCACTTCCAAACCTTCCTATCCCACCCGCTGCAAACTTTGTTTTAAACTCATCAAAAGAACCAAAAGCTTCATTAATTGCTTCTCCTAATTTACCGGAAGGAGCACCACCTGTTCCGCCAGCAAGACTATTCCAGAAAAAAGTATGGTTCCAGTGACCTCCGCCATTATTACGCACCGCAGGGGAAATATCACCGGCGTTTTCCACCAGCTCTTCCAGTGTTTTATTTTCATGGGGCGTACCGGCAATAGCTTTATTCAGGTTGTCAACATAAGCCTGGTGGTGTTTGCCATGGTGTATTTGCATGGTTTGTGTGTCAATATGTGGTTCGAGTGCATCGTGTGCATACGGTAGTGCTGGTAATGTAAATGCCATGATTATTAAGTTTAGTGTTTAATACTGATGATTTTATTAAGATAACAAAAGTAGGAAGAGGAAGTTTAACATGACCGGATATAAAATCAAATGGCTTAATCAATAAAGTGCAATCAAATTTACTTTTTCAGGATCAATTATTTGGCTCCTTGAATTTTTCAACATGCTGCCAATGAGTAGCAGAGATCTCAAAGACTGTTGAAGTTGTTCCCTAACCCACCTTGCTTTTTTATCAAAAAGGCGAAAATTTTCCTTCATCAGAGCAACAAAAGTTGTAAAAAGCCAGTTTGTGCTGGGTTTTGCCGGTTTTTGCCAATTATTTTTTTACTTAACGGTTAATTGAATGTTAAAAAGCCGTATTTTAACGCCCTCAATTTCTGGCGCTCTAACGCGGGAAAAGAGGGACATTTCAAAAAATTATTAAATAAAAATTACTGCACATGAGAAAACTGTTACCACTGCTTGCAGTGCTGATGCTTTTTACTGCGTTAGCTTCTGCGCAAAATCGTACTATTTCCGGTCAGGTTCGTGATGAAAGCGGTAAACCAATTCCGTTTGCAACCGTCCAGGTCAAAGGTGATCTTACCGGGGTATCTGCTGATGCCGAGGGCAATTTTAAGATACAAGCTCAAACCCGGGATGTATTGGTTATTTCCGCGGTAAATTATTCTTCAAAAGAGACTTCGGTACCTGGTTCGGGAGCTGTTGCTGTTTCCCTGACCACTATTGCTAAAACCGAAACCGAAGTTGTTGTTACGGCCTTAGGAATCCGGCGTCGCCCGAAGGAATTGGGATATTCCGTTGCAAAAATTTCCAATCAAGAACTTACCGTGGGCAGGGCTCCGCAAATTGCAGCTGGCTTATCTGGTAAAGTTTCAGGATTGGTTATTACCAATGCAAACAGTTCAGTCGACCCCTCCGTGAAGTTTAATCTGCGTGGTTACCGATCTATGTCTGGCAACAACGATGCGTTGATTGTCATTGATGGCTTGCCACAACCTGGTGGAGCCTCTACTTTGTTTAATTTAATTAATCCAAATGACGTTGAAAGTATTTCCGTATTGAAAGGAGGTGTAGCCGCCGTTTTATATGGTTCAAATGGAATAAATGGTGCAATTGTTATCAATACCAAAAAAGGACAGAAAGGAAAACTAAGAGTGGATTATAGTAGTTCTTATAATGTTGAAAAAATTAATATCCTTGCCGAGTTCCAGGAAAAATTTGGAAGCGGCTCACACTATGCCACCAGTTTTGGTGCTGCGGGTTATCAAACCAATTACCTCGACCGGATGAAATCTAATTGGCGGTCATATGAGAACCAGCAATTTGGTGATCAATATGATGGCTCCTTGCGTCCGGTTGGTCGTATCCTGGAAGATGGTAGTGTCAACACGCTACCCTACGCAGCTATAGCGGGAATAAGAGAAGACATCTGGAATACAGGTTTTACATTGAACAACCAGGTATCATTCAGTAGTGGCACGGATAATTCAACATTTTTCTTTTCTGCTGAAAATAACAAAACGGAAGGAATCGTTCCAAAGGACAAGTCGAACCGTACCGGCGCCAGGTTTGCAGCTTCGCAGGAGTACAACAAATTAAAGATAGGGTTTAGCGCTAACTATGTGCAGGCTAAATATGACCGTACTACCTTTAACTTTTATGATGAAAGTATAAACCAGGCAGCTCATATTCCGCTGACACAACTGAGAGACTGGCGGACAAATAAATTTGCTAATCCGAATGGTTACTACAATGACTATTATAATAATCCGTTCTTCAGAATAGATAATTACCGTACTAAATACCAGGACGCAAATTTTAATGGTAGTGCCGACATTGCCTACAAGTTATTTCCCTGGTTAACCGTCAGTAACAAATTGAATGCGATGCAGAATATCCGTACGCAAAAAAGTACGGTGGGTCAATTCTTCCATACTACCTGGGCTAAAACACAGGCGAAAGTACCTGCTCCCTGGGACCAGGGTGATGGCTCCGGTATAACCCGTGCCCTTACAGATTTGCAGGGAAGTGTTTCAGATAATACCAGTTCTGACAATGTGTTAAACAATGATTTTATTGTGAGTCTGAATAAAAATTTCCAAGATTTCACTGTAAAAGCACTTGTTGGATATAATATTTATACCCGTAAGACCAAAAACGAAAGTGTAAGCTCGAGTTCCATTGTAGTACCCGGCATTTTTAATGTAGGCAATCGCCGTGGAGAACTCGGAGGAGGTGAATCCAATACAGAGGAAAGAAAGTATTCATACTATGCAGATGCATTAATCGGGTGGCAAGATATGGTCTTCCTGCATGCCACATTCAGGAATGATGCCACGTCCAGGTTTTACAAAGCAGGCCGGTCAAAAGATCAGTATACCTACAGTTACCCGGGTGTGGATCTATCAGCGATCATTACGGATCTGATTCCTGCTATAAAAAGCAATGTGATGAATTTTGCTAAACTTAGAGTCGGATATAATAAGAATGGCAATGATAATATCGGTCTTTATGGATTGGATCCTAGTTTTGGTAACGCAGGTGGTTTTCCTTATGGAAATACAGTGGGCATAAGTGTAGGAGATGTGTTGCCTGAAGCCGGGTTGAAACCCGAGTTTGTAAAATCCATAGAAGCCGGTGGTGAATTTCAGTTTTTCAATAACAAACTGAATATTGATGTTTCTTATTATACACAGAAAAGTGAAGGACAAATTTTACGGGTTACTATTCCTGCTTCCACAGGATTTTCAACCCTGGTATTAAATGTTGGGGACACGAAAAACTGGGGATGGGAAACTGATGTAAAGGTTCAATTATTGCGCACCAGCAAACTAAATTGGGATATGACGCTACGTGGTAGCATCAATGAGAATAAAGTAATCAAATTGTATCCTGGTGTATCAGAATTTTTTGTTAGCGGCTATTCTTATGCCGGTACTTTTGTAGTTCAGGATTTGGTTTACCCGGTTTTGAAATCAATTGGTTATTTGAGAGATTCCCTGGGCCGTGTAATAGTAAGCCCTACCACCGGATATCCGCTAACAACAGGACCGCTTAAAAACTTTGGCCGTGTTACGCCTAAGTATATGCTGGGTGCAGGTATGAATGTAAGCTATGCCGGGTTTACGTTGACTACTAACTGGGAATACAGGGGTGGAAATGTAATGTATAGTGACTTGGGTCGTCAAATGACCTTTACCGGTTCAGGTAAATGGACAGACAACAGGGTGCCACACATTTTTCCAAACTCATCTTACCTTGATCCGGCTGGCAGTGGAAAATATATAGCCAATACCTCAGTGATGACACGTGAAGCTGAATATGGCTTGTGGGTAGATGCCTACAGGCTCATCACAGAGAATTTCACTGTGCCGGCCTGGTTTATTAAAATGAGAGATATTAATCTTTCCTACAGTTTCCCAAGTACAATCATTTCTAAGACAAAGGTTTTCTCTAATGCATCTATAGCATTGTATGGCCGTAACCTGATCACAATAGTTGATAAGGCTAATGACTTTGCGGATCCAGAATTCAGTTTTACAACAGGTAATGGTGTTGGTATTAATAATACAGACCAAACTCCTACGGTAAGACAATTTGGTGTTAACCTGAACTTGACTTTTAAATAATTTCAAAATCCCTTAAGAAATGAAATATAAAAATATATTAATAGCAGCCGGTGTATTATTAGCACTGTCAAGTTGCAAAAAAACCAGTTGGTTGGACGTGAATACCAACCCCAACTCATTGCCGAGTTCTACGCCTGATTTTACTTTTGCCGCAGCTGCCAACCGTATAGCAGCTACCTTAGGTCCCAATGAAATAGGTTCTTATTGGTCCGGTCAATGGACTCAGTCAAGTACCTATATTATAAGCAATGCCACTTTTGCTTACCAGTTCAACAATACGAATTTTAATTATTGGAGTGGTTACTATGACATTCTGCAGGACCTGCAATATACCATTGATGGCGCTCCGTCAAAAGGGCAACCTTTTTTTGGAGGTGCTGCCCGGGTTTTAAAAGCTTACGTTTATCAAAACCTGGTGGATCTGTATGGAAATATTCCTTATACAGACGCATTGAAAGGAACAGGTTCTCTTGCGCCAAAGTTTGATGACCAGAAGGCCATTTATGAGGATCTTATTAAAGTACTTGATACCGCCATCACTATTTTAAAAGCTAGCCCGCTTGCTTCTGCTATTGCTCCATCAGATATTGTATTTGGAAGTGCCCCGGCAACCGCCAATACCAAGTGGATACAATTTGCAAATAGTCTGAAGCTACGTATTTTGATTCGTCAGAGCAGGATTGCTGGAAGGGACGCCTATATTATAGCCGAGATCAATAAAGCGGCTGCAACAACGGAAGGTTTTTTACCAAATGGCTTGGATGTAACCAGCAATCCTGGTTATGTTGCGAGTACAGGTAAATTAAATCCTTTTTATGAGACCTGGGGATACAATGCTGCCGGTGGCGCCCAGGCATTAGCACGGTATCCACGACCCACAACATTTCTTTTTAGTTCTTTAATTGCCACGAAGGATACGTTCAGAATGAAGCGGCTTTTCTACCCAAAGGGTGGCCAGGGTGTTAATCCAGAAATTATAGCAAACTATGTAGGTGTGCCATTTGGCGCCAGTTCTGGATTTTTATCACAAAACACGTCTTATATTGGACCGTCTCAATTAGTAAAGGGAGAGTTCAACAGGCCAATGGTACTGATGACAAATGCAGAGTCTCAGTTTTTATTGGCTGAAGCCAAGCAACGTTATGGTGCTGCTGTTACACTACCACTTACTGCACAAGCTTATTATGAGCAAGGCGTAAGAGAGTCTTTCAGAATTACCGGTACAACCGCGGCCTACGGTGCTGCCACCGCCACAACATTACTTACGAGTGGTATAGACCTTGCAGACTGGAATGCATCACCTGATAAATTGAAAGCTATCTGGATGCAAAAATGGATCGCTTTAGTTAATTACAGTGGCCTGGAAGCATGGAGTGAATTCCGCAGGACAAATTTTCCTGTAACACCTCCCTCTGCATCAACTTCTCCCTCACAGGCATTGCCAAAAAGATTGTTTTATCCCCAGGCTGAATTAGTAGCAAATGGTGCAAATGTTCTGGCACAAGGAACTATTGATATTTTTACATCAAGATTGTTTTGGGATGTAGATTAGTCTTAGTTATTACTTTATAAAAAATAGTCCCGCCTTAAGCGGGGCTATTTTTTTCAGATAAGTTGTGGTGGGATCAATAACCTCCTAAAATAGTATCATCAATTAAGGCTGTTTCGGATTTTCTGAAACAGCCTTTTATTTTATCCGGTTCAGCTTCTTGCCTTTCTCTGTAAATGTTTCTACAATTCCCTTTGTTTCCAGGTCTAGCCGGATAGAGATTGTATACCAGGGCACAGAGCCTTTAAAACCAGGCATCTTTTTTTTCATAATTTTTACAACGTCATCAGCCAGCTCAGTAAAAGTTTTACCCTTGCTTCCTTTCAGGCTCTGAAGAATAGCGGACTTAACCGGTTCATAAATAGCCCTGTCAAACTTTCTTTCTGTTCCCGTGACAGGATGAGTGACAATTGATTTTTTTGAACTTTTAGCCCCGCTTCGTGGTTGTGCGGTTTTTCGTTTGATCGCTTTTGCCATTAATTATCTTTTGTTTTTAAAAAAATCCTGCATCAGTTTGGCACATTCTGCTTTTAGCACACCTCTTACTAATTCAGTTTTGGGATGGAATGGCCAGTTGGTGCCCGCCACTTTTTTATACCCGTTTTTTTCATCATCTGCACCGTATATAACTTTTCCTATTTTGCTCCAATAGAGAGCACCGGCGCACATAAAACAAGGTTCAACAGTTACATATAAAGTAGCGTCCGGCAAATATTTACTCCCCAACAAATTAAAGGCAGAGGTAAGGGCGATCATTTCAGCATGCGCTGTCGGATCATTTAATCGTTCCGTCATATTGTGTCCCCTCGCAATAATCTTTTCATTGACAATAACCATAGCACCGATGGGTATTTCATCATCTTCAAATGCCTTTTTTGCTTCTTTCAGCGCCAGCATCATATAGTATTCGTCGGTCATGAATGGAGAGTTTTGAGTAATGTATCAATTTTAAAATGATTGCAAAGTCAGGGAGTAAATTAGTGTACCATATTTCAAATTTCCGCACTTTTACGTCACTGTAGTTACTATTTTTTCAAAATACGACACCACTGATTTTTGCCTAACACCAATTGTGCGTCTGTAATAGCACACCTTCGTTGCCCTAAACGGCTGTAACATCGGCATTATACCAAAGTAAATTGAACTATAATTAAATCCAAATTGGTATAACTTGGTATAAAATTAGACGTAATGTCAGAAATAACCAGTCTCGGGAAAATGAGAAGGTTTTATGAAAGCGGCATCACCAGGCCGTACGCTTTTCGCCGACAGCAGCTGCTTACTCTAAAAAAGAAGATCATCAAGTATGAGAAGGAAATTTATGATGCGCTGTATGCTGATCTGAAGAAAACCCCCGAAGAATGCTGGTTTACCGAAAATGGCCTGCTGATGCAGGAAATCAACCATATCCTGAAACACCTGAAAGAATGGATGCGGCCGGAAAGAGCCGCCACTAATTTAGTGAACCTGCCGTCCCGAAGTTATATTTATCCATCACCATTGGGAGTGGTGTTGATCATTGGTCCCTGGAATTTTCCATTGCAGTTGCTGTTGATACCGGTAGCAGGAGCTATAGCTGCTGGCAACTGCGTAGTGATAAAACCGAGCGAGTATGCACCTGCAACGGCTGGTATGATTGAAAAGATAGTCAGGGAATCCTTTTCAGAGGAACTGGCCAAGGTAGTGCAGGGAGATGGGGCCACCGTAGTTCCTGCCATGATGAATAGTTTCCGGTTTGATCATGTTTTTTATACTGGCAGTATCCCGGTTGGAAAGGCTATTTACCAGTTAGCAGCAAAAGACCTGGTACCTGTCACACTTGAATTAGGAGGCAAGGACCCTTGCATTGTCGAAAGGGATGCAAATTTAAAAGTGACCGCTAAAAGAATTGTTATTGGAAAATTCACGAATGCCGGGCAGATGTGTGTAAGCCCGGACTATTTGCTGGTGCATAAGGATGTAAAAGATGAATTGATTGAATTGATCAAAAAATATGCAACAAAATTTTATGGAGAGAATGCAGCAGAAACCTATGGCTATAATAAGATCATCAATGAAAGACGGTTCGATAAATTGATAAGCTATTTATCGCAGGGCCAAATTGTGTTTGGCGGGCAACACGACAGGTCAAAACTGTTTATTTCACCTACCATTTTAGATAATGTGTCTGTTGATGCCCCGGTGATGCAGGAGGAGATTTTTGGACCGATACTCCCCGTATTTAGTTTTAGTAAGGAGGAGGAGGTGGTCAATATCATAAAGCGGAATCCCAATCCACTTTCCTTTTATGTATTTACAAGCAGTAAAAAGAAAGAAGAAGAATGGATTGCGAAGATCCAGTTTGGTGCCGGTTGTGTAAATAATGCCGCCATGCAATTCACCAATCACTATTTACCTTTTGGTGGTGTTGGCCAGAGCGGTATCGGTGGGTACCATGGCAAGGGAACTTTTGATGTGTTTACACATAGGAAAGCCGTGTTGAAAACGCCCACCTGGTTCGATCCTGCCCTGAAATATCCGCCACTAAAGGGAAAACTGAAGTTGCTGAAATTCCTTATCAAATAACGAATGAGAAAACTAAAACGATTTGTAATTTTTCTTTTATTATTCTGTGCAGCATTTATTATATATGTAGAAATCGCTAACCGCAATTCGACTAATATGACCTACCGGCAAAAAATATTAAAAGCGATTTATCCGGCCTGGATGTTTTGGACAAAACTTACTGGTAAAAGGGTGACAGCGCTTTCGGGCAACAACAAGCCACCCCTTTCTTTTTATTCGCTTAAAGGGACGCTCAACAATGGGGACACACTTGATTTTTCCACACTGAAAGGGAAAAAAATATTGCTCGTCAATACAGCCAGCGATTGTGGCTATACCAATCAATACGCTGACCTGCAAAAACTGGCTGATCAATACAAAGAAAAATTAGTGGTAATTGGTTTTCCGGCCAATGAATTTAAGGAACAGGAGAAAGGGACTGATGCGGAGATTGCTCAATTCTGTCAGTCCAACTATGGTATCACGTTTACCCTGATGAAGAAAAGTGGCGTGAAAAAATCAATGGAACAAAATAGTGTTTACCAATGGCTGACCGATGCAGCGAAAAACGGGTGGAACAATAAGCCTCCGTCCTGGAATTTTTCAAAATATATTGTGAACGAGGAAGGGGCGCTGACTCATTTTTTTGGTCCGTCTGTTTCACCGGTTTCCCCCACTATTAGCAAAGCGATTGAACAGTAAAAGATATTTTGATGAATTTGAAAAATATATCCCCTACAGGTTTGTCTTATTCGCAGGCCGTTGAAATAACGGCTGGCCGGCGAATGCTTTTTATCAGTGGACAGGTACCTGAGGATGGCGCAGGAACTATTCCTGCTGATTTTCGGGGACAATGCCTGCTGGCCTGGGAAAACGTAATAGCACAAGTAAAGGCAGCGGGCATGACGCTGGAGAATTTGGTGAAAGTAACGGTATTCCTTTCTGACAGGCAGTACCGGCAAGAGAATTCAAACATACGTCAGGAAGTATTGGGTAATCATGCCCCCGCGCTGACGATAATCATTACCGGTATTTATGATGAAAACTGGCTGCTGGAGATCGAGGCAGTTGCTGCAGAGTAAGATTCAACAGCGCTTTTTATTTAGTAATAAAAAATACTAATTATGAATTATAATGACCTGATCGGAACACTGGGTGTAGGAATCATCCTCTTTGCTTATTTTCTCGATACCATTAAGATGATACCCAATGATGGAAAATTATTTTATGTCATGAACATCATTGGGGCTTCATTAGCGTGTTATGCGTCTTTCCTGATCAATTACTGGCCCTTTGTAATCCTGGAAGGTACCTGGACGCTGGTTTCTATTTATGGGTTGATGCGAGCGATGAAGATCAAGATAACCTAATGAGGTGTTGGGACGGACCGCTGCAAGCTGTCTGAACCGTAAAAGAATGATTCAGGCCGCTGCAACTTCCCGACCTATTCAACAGTTTAGATGTGTCGGGACGCTGTGGCGACCTGAACCCTCCATATCATCTTCTCATTAAAAAAAGATCAGGGATCAATTAGGGCCTGTATCCGAGATCGTTGCTTACTGCCTTATGCCCAACCATTTTCATATCCTCATTCAAGCTAACGAGGACAGTAGTAAAGAAAGAAACACATTTGGTGGTAAACCCATGCAGGAGCTTGCTTACAGGATTGGAATGTTATTGAGCAGTTATTCGCAAGCCATTAATAAGCAAAACAAAACAACTGGGTCTTTATTTCAACAAAAAACAAAGGCAAAGATTTTACTTGATGAAAGCAATGGCGCAAAGATCAGCTACTTAGTACAATGCTTCTGCTATATTCATCAAAATCCAATAAAAGCAGGATTAACAACCCGACTAGCCGACTGGCCTTATTCTTCCTATGAACATTATACCGACCTTAGCCGGGAGACAATTTGCAATCGGGAGATATTTTTTAAACATACAGGGTTCATGCCAAAAGAGATAGCTGAGATTTGTCCCACAGGGATTCAAGAAAAGAGTTTGGAGAGGCTGTTTTAATGATTCAGGCCGCTTCAGGGTCCCGACTCATTCTGCCAGGCATTATTCATAATAATGATTCAGGCCACTTCAGCATCCCGCCTCACTAAACAGGACATTTTTCATGATAATTCACCAACTCAATCGGCGTTTTTTCAAATTCATAGCCGCTGTAGATTTGGTCAATAGTGTCAAAAACTTCGTTTATCTCTTCTTCGGTTTTCAACGTCACCAGTTTATTGCGAAACTCCCTGATATTGGGAAGGCCTTTTAAATAATTAGCATAATGCCGGCGCATTTCATTAATGCCCACGATCGGGTTTTTCCATTCTATTGATTTGCGTAAATGTTTACGGCAAACAAATAGGCGGTCTTCAATGGTGGGTGCAGGTAAATGTTCACCGGTTTTTATATAATGTTTGATCTCATTAAATATCCAGGGATAGCCGATGGCTGCACGGCCAATCATGACGCCATCTACACCATACCGGTTCTTATATTCAACAGCTTTTTCAGGCGAGTCAATATCGCCATTTCCAAAAATAGGGATTGTGATCCTCGGATTATTTTTAACCTTGCCGATCAGCGTCCAGTCAGCCTCACCTTTATACATCTGTGTCCGGGTACGTCCATGAATAGCTAAAGCTTTAATGCCAACATCCTGTAATCGTTCAGCTACTTCTTCAATATTCCTTGTTTTATCATCCCAGCCCAATCTTGTTTTAACAGTAACAGGCAATGAAGTTGATTTAACAACAGCAGAGGTTAAGCGAACCATCAGGTCGATATCCTTTAAAACACCGGCACCGGCGCCTTTCAACGCCACTTTTTTTACCGGGCAGCCAAAATTGATATCCAGCAGATCAGGATTGGTCACTTCTACAATTTTGGCTGCCAGCGAAAGGCTTTCTTCGTCGCCACCAAATATCTGGATACCTACAGGCCGTTCATAATCGAAAATGTCCAATTTCTTACGGCTCTTGATCGCGTCTCTTATCAACCCTTCACTTGAAATAAATTCGGTGTACATCAGGTCGGCCCCGTTATCCTTACACACCGCCCGGAAGGGGGGATCACTCACGTCTTCCATCGGTGCCAGAAGAAGCGGAAACTCAGGAAGTTGTATGTTGCCGATCTTTACCATTCAAAATTCATTTGCCTATTTTTGAGGTTGCAAATTTACGATCTAAACAGCATAGTTTCTAATGAAAGGATTATTAAAAACAAAATCACCAGCGACACAATTTTTGATATTGATCAGTATCACGTTAGCCTGTTTTTTTCTTTTAGGGCTTTTGGGTACAGTATTGCTGTCGAAAATAGCAGGGATGAGTCTTATCGAGATGACGGATAGTTCCAAATGGGATTACAGCAGTAACAGGCTGATCACTGTAATCAGGGGTATGCAGGTCATCCAGTTTATCTGTTTATTCCTGGTGCCAACTCTGATTTGTGCAAGGCTTTTCAGCACAGACAGTAAGAAGTACCTGGGGTTGAAAGCCCCATCTAACAATGGTTACTTCCTGGTAGCTATCAGTATCATGGTGCTAGCCATTCCATTAGCCAATTACCTCGGTGTGCTTAACAGCCAGATCCAGTTTCCAGCGGGTTTGGAAAAATGGATGAAATCACAGGAAGATGAAGCGGCGAAAGCCATTAAAGCCCTGTTATCAAGACATACCTTTAAAGACCTGGTGTTAAACATTGTCTTTATCGCGGGGCTGGCTGCTGTTGGTGAAGAGTTATTATTCCGGGGTATTGCTCAACGACTGCTGATCAAATTGTTCAAAAGCCCGTGGGCGGGAATCATCCTGTCTGCCTTCATTTTTTCAGCAATGCATATTCAGTTTTACGGTTTTCTTCCCAGGTTTGTACTGGGTATCCTGCTGGGAGTTATCTATTGGTATAGTGGCAGTTTATGGACAGCCATCCTTGCCCATTTTTTTTATGATGCGTTCCTAATCACCCTGGTTTATTTTAACCCCGCAACTTTACAGAATGAGAATGCTTTAAACTTGTCAAATTTAACCTTGATGGCTCTTATCAGTCTTGCATTCGTGACCCTGATGATTGTGTGGATGAAAAAACGCTCAACCGTAACGTACAGTCAGGTATATGCAGACGATTCGATTCCCATAAAGGATCATCCCTTCTAATTTTTGTCTATGGCATTTAACTGGCCCGTTTTCAGAACAAGAGCAATAACAGCCATTGCGTTTGCAGCCGTCATGCTGATGGGGTTGCTGTGGAACCACTGGAGCTTTTTGATTTTATTCTCCATTATACATTTCGGTTGCTGGTGGGAATACCTGAAACTGACAGAAAAAATTCACGTCGTTTATTTTCATCTTTATACCAAACTTGGATTAATGCTGATCGGTTATGGCCTGGTACTATGGTTTTGTGGCGAAGCTTTCCAGGTCAATGGATATCAATTGAAGGAGAATATTTCTATGCCGGTATCGGCAGCGGGTTTTATATTGTTGTTGTTCGGAATTTTTCAGAAGAATACCATTAAGATCAGGGCTTTTGGTGCGGCTGTGGTGGGAGTTATTTATATATCACTCAGTTGGGGATTGATGATAGATTTATACAACACTTCAATCTACCATTTTGCAAAGGAGTATTCGGGAACAAGCCCTTATGACGGCGCAGCCGGACCTGCTATAAAATGGTCCATACCCATCATAACGATCCTGGCAATTTGGATAAATGATACAATGGCATACCTTGTTGGTTCATTAATGGGTAGAACTCCCTTATCAAAAATTTCTCCTAAAAAGACCTGGGAAGGAACGATTGGAGGAATTATTCTTGCTGTATTGACCGCAGGATTCGTCACATGGCTTGTAAACTTTCATATTTTTCACATTGTTAGTATGACCGCAATAGTGGCTATTGCCGGCACTTTTGGGGATTTATTGGAATCCAAATTAAAAAGAAGGGCGGGAGTAAAAGACAGCGGCTCCTTGATGCCGGGTCATGGAGGTTTTTTGGACCGGTTCGATTCCTTGCTGCTGGCAACTCCCTTCGTCTGGTTATTCATTCAGTTGTTTATCAAATGAGCAAGAAATGTTGTAGCATTGTAATCTTGCCTCTATGCGAAAGGTTTTTTTTATGGTATTTGGACTGCTTGTTTTCTCATCGCTGAGTGGACAAGAAGTAAAGCCGGAAGGAAAATGGTCAGCCAGTCTCACGGGTGCATTTATTCCATTGCCGGAATTCAATTTTGGGGTACAGCCCGGATTGGAATACAGATTTACTAATCGACTTTCTCTTTTAACTGAAATTACTATCCGGATCGGAAATAGTGCCGACAAGGATGCAGAAGCCATCAATAAAAAATATTTCAGGATCCAGCCGGAAGTACGGTACAATTTTTACAGTAAAAAAAGAAATAGAAATGACTACGCTGGACTGCGTATGTCTTGGGCTACACGGAAATTTGATGATATAAACAGGGGATTTTATGCAACTAGCCGCTCCGGTGATGATGGATTTTATTATGATCAAGCCAAAATTACCAGCCCCGTTATTACATCATCCTTACAAGTAGGAACAGTTTTTCCTGCCGGTACAAAAGTATCTGTTGACATGTTTCTTGGCCTCGGGGTAAGATTTATAACAACAGATTATACTGATGTGGTGAATGCTTTTGCCGGTGTTCGCACCAGACCTGCCGATGGGCGACCCGTCTTCTATGCTTCTTATTCCTACGAGGATCAGTTAACCTGGTTTCATATGAACGCAGGTATCCGGGGAATCTATCATTTCCGGTAATACAGGCAGGATAGAGCTGGTTTGCCTATTTTTGATACTTAATACTATTGAATGACCATCCACAAAGAAGGCTATAAAACAATTGCTATCAGCACAATTCTATTTGGTGTAGTCAATGTGCTATCTTTTTATTTCCTGAGCTCTTCCTTACCCCTGATCACCTGGATCATTTTTATTGGTACCCTTGGCCTGTTAATATTTATGATCTCCTTCTTTCGGATCCCGTCAAGAACACTCACTATCCAGGATGATGCTATTGTTGCACCGGCTGATGGGAAAGTAGTGGCGATCGAAGAAGTACAGGCTGATGAATATTTCATGGATCGGCGCATACAGGTTTCTATTTTTATGAGTCCGCTGAATGTGCATGTGAACAGGAACCCGGTAAGTGGTGAAGTAGCTTATAGCCAGTATCATAAGGGAAAATACCTGGTGGCCTGGCATCCCAAATCATCTACCGACAATGAAAGACATTCTGTGGTGTATCGCAGAGAAGGGAAAGAAATACTGGTAAAACAGATCGCTGGTGCGTTAGCCAAAAGGATCATCAATTACCTCCAACCGGGTCAGCATGTGCAACAAGCAGCGGAAATGGGGTTTATTAAATTTGGGTCACGGGTTGATTTGTTACTTCCCCTGGATGCAAAGATCCATGTAAAGATTGGGGATATGCCAAAGGGTGGGGTAACTGTTATCGCAAGCTGGTAAGACTGCTCAGAGAAAAATGCTCTCTAACTCCTTCAATGAATAAACCGTGTAAGTAGGGAATTGGTCATTAAAAGCTACCGGCTCTTTTGTTAAGTGATTGACATGCACCTGGTCAATACCGGCATTGAAGGCTCCCAGTATATCTACATCGATCGTATCACCAATCATAATACTTTCACTGGGTATTGCGCCGGTTTTTTGAAAAGCATAGTCAAAGATCTCTTTATGCGGTTTCAAGCTATTGCTGCCTTCAGAAGTTATTACTTCAATAAAATATTTGTCTAATCCCGAATAGCTCAGTTTGCTATGTTGGGTTTTTTCAAAACCATTAGTGATCAGGTGCAGTTTATAATTTTTCTCAACCAGGTAATCCAAAATTTCGATGGTGTAAGGGAAAAGAGTTTTCCTGGTAGGTAATAGATTCAGAAAATGAAGGCCCATGGTTGTCGCCAACGGTTCATCGGCGATTTTGAAATCAAGGAGTGCCAGGAACATTCTTTTCCAGCGGAGTTCCTCTACTTTGATCTGGCCGTTTCGGTAACGCTCCCACAGTTTCTCATTATGAACGAGGTAATTCTTATGAAAAAGATCAAAGTCGTTGACACCTAATGTTTCCAACTTTAATAAATGGTACATTTCTTCCAGTGTCTGCCGGCTATTGGTTTCAAAATCCCAGATGGTATGATCAAGATCGAAGAACAGGTGTTGATACTTCATTGCTGCAAAATACAAATTACGTAGTAAGAAGGACAAAACTTCCCATGTAAAAGAATCATGGTAGATTTGCGGGACCTCGCCTTTCGTACTTCTTAATGCTAACTTCGCAGTTATGGATATTGTTATTACCGGGGCCTCAAAAGGAATAGGAAGGGCTATTGCAGAAATATTTGCAGCCAATGGACACAACTTATTTATTTGCTCCCGGGGAGAAGTGGCATTATATAACACCGTGGAAGACTTAATGACGAGATTTCCGGAAGTGATGATAAAGGCAAAGCCATTTGACCTGGGTAATAAGGAAGAGGCTATAGCTTTTGGAAACTGGTGTTTATCTCTTACCGTTCCTGATATCCTGGTAAACAACGCCGGTCTTTTTGAACCGGGTGGTGTACACAATGAACCAGATGGGGTCCTGGAAAGCCAGATGGCGGTGAATGTTTATAGCGCCTATCATCTTACTCGCACCGTATTGCCTACAATGATGAACCGCCGATCCGGCCATATTTTTAATATGTGTTCCATCGCATCCCTGGATGCCTATGACAATGGCGGGGCTTACAGCATCAGTAAATTTGCCCTTTATGGATTCAGCAAGAATTTGCGGGAAGAGATGAAGCCGCATGGGATTAAAGTTACTTCCATTCATCCAGGGGCCGTCTTGACTGATTCCTGGACGAATTTTGACAACTCATCCAGGCGTATTTTGGAAGCTGAAGATATTGCAAAACTGGTCTATGCCGCATCGCAATTGTCGCCACAGGCCTGTGTAGAGGATATCGTCATACGACCCCAATTCGGGGACCTATGATAACCTGGCACTCACCGGGGGCCTGTCCAGCCAACCACTAAAAGCCAGTTTTCTCCTTTGGTAAATTTTAAACTGATCTTTACAATCACCGTTATATTTTAGTGCGGTATTTATGAAAAAGATCGTTAGCATCGTTGGTTTTTCCCTGGTTTTGTTAGTTGGGCAGGGGCAGGTAAATTTTAAGACAATTGTACCACAACAACCTGTTATTGCCGGCGAGTCATTCCAGGTGCAGTATATTATCGAGGAGGGAGAAAAAACGATGAGTGTCAAACCCCCTCCGTTTAAAAACTTCAGGTTTGTGGCCGGGCCCAATATTTACCTGGGATCTGTCTCAACGCTAAGCGGCGCAAAACCGCTTCAAAATACGGTTTATACACTGGAAGCTACCCGACCGGGCCAATTCATCATACCCGGAGCAACCCTAACGATCAATGGAAAACTCATACGGAGTAATGATGCACTGTTGATCGTAATTTCAAAAGAGCAAGCCATTAAAAGATTGAGTAAAGATAATGGCATGGATGCCTCAGATTATTTGTTAAGACCGGGTGAGAATGCTTACGAAAAAATCAAACAGAATCTTTTTGTGAAAGTGATGGTGGACAAAAGAAACTGTTTTGTCGGCGAACCAATCGTAGCGACGTTCAAGTTATACTCACGGGTTGAATCGAAATCAGATATTGTAAAGAATCCCGGTTTTTATGGTTTTACAGTATATGATATGATAAACCTGTCGGATAAACAGGTAACCACCGAAAATTTTAACGGGAAAAAATTTGATGTACATACCATCCGTAAAGCACAATTGTATCCCTTACAGGCAGGTACATTTACTGTTGATGCAATGGAAGTAAAAAACAAGGTGGAGTTTTCCCGTAGTGTATTCAATAAGAAAACAGAACAGGAAATCATAGAAGGGGTCTTGGGCAATACAAATGATGACAGTCCCGCCGAGGGGACAGAAATTTTTGAAACTGATCTACGTACAGAACCCATTACTGTCCATGTCAAACCCATTCCTGAAAAAAATAAACCAACCGTTTTTACCGGCGCTACCGGAAGTTTTACAATTACAACTTTTTTCGAAAAGGATAAGCTTAAAAAAAATGAAGAGGGATTTTTTAGGATCGCCATAAGCGGCAAAGGGAATTTTATTCAATTAAGTGCACCTACAGTTCAATGGCCGGCAGGTTTAGAAGGTTTTGATCCACAGATAAAAGATGTTTTTGATAAAGCCAGGGCGCCCCTGGCAGGGAGCAGAATCTTCAGTTACCCATTTGTAGCCTCTAAGCCCGGTATTTACACTATTCCGGCCATCCGGTTTTCTTTTTTTAGTACCGACAGCGGAGGATATAGAACTGTGGTTGCACCGGCAGTAGCGATCAATATCAACCCTGGAGATAGAATTGTCAATACTTTTCTGAAGGATTACCCGGTGAAAAATGGGAATGGGAAAAACAGCAATTATTGGTTGGCCGGAATAGGTTTCGTATTGCTCAGCACTATTATTTTGAGCAGGGTTTTAATCATGCGAAAGTCTCGCCGGCCGGACCCTTCGGTGAATCCGGTTAAACCCATCATACTTGTTGATGAAATAATTACTCCTGTTTATTCTATGCTCAGTGATAGCACCCGGTTTTATGCAGCCTTGCAAAAAGCTATCTGGTATTTCTTCAACCAGCATTTTGATTTATCGGGTACTGAAATGAACAAGCTGGTACTTTTTTCAAAATTGAGCAACAGCGGAATTACGGCAGAAAAGGTGAGGGAATTGCAACATATTTTGGAAGAATGTGAAGTGGGAATATTCACCCATGTGACACCCGGGAAAAGCAGGGAAAAATTATTACAAAAGGCCAGGCAAATTATGGAAGAAATGAACAATAGTTGGAAGAACTTACTCTGAGTATTTATAGCCTACACCTCTTACTGAATAGAAGTATTTCGGGTTACGGCTATCTTCTTCAAAATATTTGCGGAAGTTAAGAATGAAGTTATCGATAGTCCTGGTGGTAGGGTAAACATTATATCCCCAGACGGATTGTAAGATCTTTTCCCTGGGTACTACTTCATTTTTATTTTCAATCAGTAATTTTAGCAACATGGTTTCTTTTTTGCTCAACTGTATTTTTTCTCCGCTGCTTTTAATGGCCTCCTGTGCTTTGAAATCGACAGTATTGGTTCCGAAAGTATAGGTGTCGCCGATAGTAGATTTATCCTGTAGTTTTTTATTCTTATTAATCAATTTGTGTACCCGCAATAATAATTCTTCCAGGTTAAAAGGTTTGGTGAGGTAATCATCAGCTCCCTTTTTTAAACCCAACACCCTGTCGGCACTACTGTTTTTTGCACTGAGTATCAAAATAGGAACTTCATTATTACTGATGCGGATGGTTTCAGTAACGCTGATCCCATCCATTTCAGGAAGCATCACATCCAGGATAATCAGATCGAAGTATTCTCCGTGTACAGTTTTTAATGCGGCAGCGCCGTCCCTTGCAGATGTAACATCATAACCCTCTAGCTCCAGGTTTAGCTTTAACGCTTCATGAAGATTTTCCTCATCTTCTACTAATAATATGGACGTTTTTTTATCTGCACTCATAGTTTAAAAATGACGACAAAAGTACTTCCCTGGGGTACATTGTTTGTCACCGAAATGTCGGCATTATGATCCAGGGTTATTTTGCGGCAAAGGTACAGACCGAGGCCTGTTCCCTGTGTTTTACGGGTGGCTTCATTGCCAATACGGTAGAATTTTGAGAAGATCTTGTTCTTTTCGTCATCGGCAATTCCTGGTCCCCTATCCAGTATCTGCAGTTCAATTCCCGATCTGTATTTTTTCAGTTTCGCTGTCACAGGGCTTTCTTTTGCGGAATATTTAATGGCATTTTCCAGCAGGTTGTTAATCAATATTTGCAGCAATAAGGCATCCCCTTTTACATCGGCATCGGCTTCAATTTCTTCATTGAACATCCTGTCCGGGAAACGGTTTCTGAAATCCTGCAGGCAATCTTTGAGCAGGGTAGAGAGGTCAAGGTCTTCTTTAGAAGATTGATAACCGCCGCCATCGAGCTGTGAAGCAATCAGAATATTATTAGTTAAAAAATTTAACCGGGCTGTTTCATCCAGGGTGGTGCGAATCAGTTTTTTTTGAGTTTCGGGATCAAGATTGTATTTCAGCAATGTTTCCAGGTTAAGCCGTGCAACAGAGATAGGTGTTTTTAACTCATGCGTAACTGCCATCATGAAATTCTGTTGTTGCTGTTGCAATTTTAATTGTCTGCGAACAGAGCGAAAAACAAACACAGCACCAATAAGAATCAATATCAAGAAGGTTACTCCTTCAGAAATATATTTCCCTGTATTTCTTTTGGTTTCACGATTAATGGCCAGGAGTTTACCTTTCCATTGAGCTTCAGGTAAGGAATCTTTTACCGTAGTGATAGACTTATATTGCAGCTCAGCGATCTGCTTGTTTTGCTGTTCGAGTGAAATGAACCACCACGCTAACGCGGCAACAATATAGAACAACAGCATCCAGTAAATGATCGTCGTGCGATTTAATCTTTTTCGGCTGGCATCAGGCATATTGCAAAGATGTCATAATTATTTCTTCTCCACTCTCAACCCAACATTTAGTACATGATTTAACGGGTTTTCTCGCATAATTTGTCCAACCGTGAAAGTATAATCTCCGGGTTTTCTGAAATAAAATTCGCCGCTGGCTGGTGTGAGTGGGATACGGTGTTCGTAAATATCATCCATACCAGTTCCCAGCCATCCTTCATTGTCAGTAGCAAGACGAAGGTCATACCGGCCGGTCTGTGTGCTATCATCGCCTGGTTGTTGAGTGGTCAGGTCGATATAGATATTGTTGAAACTGTATCGGTCAGTATGGCGAATAATAAAGAAAAGCTGGTAGGGGGAAGCAGTGTCTTTGATCGAAAAAGTAAAAGCAGGCTTGTAGCTCGTTTCCCAGGAATGGCCCGGGATAGAGACAGATTTTTCGTATAGATCAATGGTAGTACAGGAAATAGCTAGGAGTTGCGAGCAATAAGCTGCGAGACAAATAATACAAATATTCCTAAATCTTTTCAAGAAACTGATTTTTGCAAATGTAATCAAGAAGTTATGATTTTAGCGGCTCGAAACTCATAACGCACAATTCGTAACTTCTCTACAGTACATTCAGCACTTGTTCTTTTGCTTTCTCCAGTTCATCCTTCATCATCACTACCGCTTTTTGTATCGTGGAGTCGTACGCCTTCGAGCCAGTCGTATTAATTTCCCGGCCAATTTCCTGTAATATAAAGGAGAGTTTTTTCCCTTTTGATTCTTCTTTTTCAGCCAGCAACGTTTTGAAATAATCGCAATGGTTTTTTAATCGCACCTGTTCTTCCGTAATGTCAATTTTTTCAATGTAATAAATGAGTTCTTGTTCCAGACGGTTTCCGTCATAGTTTTCTTTACCCACATTTTCTTCCAGCAAACGGGTAATGCCTTCCCTGATTTTTTGTTTACGGAGTGGCTCCAGTTTAATTACTTCAGCTTGTTGATTTTCTATATTGCTGATACGTAGCAGGAGGTCCTGTTCCATCATCGCCCCCTCATTCAACCGGTGGTTATTCAGGTTTTGAACGGCCGCTAGCAAAACTTGTTGAAAATCAGTCCATTCCGTGTCCGATAGCGTATCACTGCTAGGTGTGATAACCTCAGGAAGCTTGACCAGGGTGCTAAGGATATGAGAAGGATCCAGGTTGAGGGCGGCAGACAGTTCGGCAAGTGGTTTATAATAGGCTTTGGCGAGGTCGGTATTGATCGTAACCGGTTTAGCATTGCCGGTGTCCTTAAGACTGATCATACAGTCTACACTCCCCCTGGCGAGTTTTTCAGATAAAATGCGGCGAATGTCAAATTCAAATGGTTTTAAAATGGAGGGTAGTTTTAACTGGAGTTCAAATTGTTTTCCGTTGAGTGATTTAATATCAACCAGGAAAGTTTTGTCGCCCACATTTTTTTCCGCTCTTCCAAAACCGGTCATTGATTTCAGCATGCAATATTTTTTAGACTGGTGTAAAGGTATTTTTAATTATTGACTATTGAGAGAATGAATGTTTGATCAAAACTTGTATTCGATTTCTATGAAATGATGAATTAAATTAGAGATATGAAATCGTAGTATGAATAATAAAAAGCAAGGAATTGATTTCTATTTTACTTCTCTCCAGGGTTAACCGAATAAAAAAATCCCTCCGTAGTAAGCGAAGGGATAATATAAGGATGGGTTAGTAAGTACCAGGAAATAAATTTCCTGACACAATAATAGAAATTATTTTCTTTAACCAATCAATATTTCCAAAATATTTTATTAACATTTTAAAGGCGCTTGTGGATAAACCGATACATAGCGGTTATCATTATAACCTCTTTTTTTTGATTGATACAATCATCAGCGTGATCATTGTTGTTGGTGTCCCATTTTCAACTAGTAATGAAAGGCTTGATGGTAAAGCTTCCCAAGCTTACCGGTTTTTATCAATCAATTCGTAGTCAATAACATTTCCTGGATATGATCACGCTACAGGAGATTGCTTGTTTCCAATAAAAGTTGCTCTTATGAGCAGAAAATTATTTTTTGAATGGTATCTCTAAAGTGACTGGGAAACCTCAAAATCACTTGTTTTCCACGGTACCTGCCATTTGCCGGGGTGTTACCTTTGGTAAAATTTATCACCATGCGTTTTGAAAAACCTGTCCCGGTAACAACCATTGCACAATTGATCGGTGCCGAAATTATCGGGAATAGAAAAGGAAATGTTACCGGTATAAATGAGATACACAAAGTAGAGTATGGTGATTTGGTTTTTGTAGATCATCCTAAGTACTATGCCACTTGCGTTAACTCGGCTGCCACCTTTATCATTATCGATAAGTTTACTGATTGTCCAGCGGATAAAACATTATTGATCGTCGAGGAACCTTTTGAAGCCTATCTCCGTATCGTGAATTTCTATCGCCCGTTTGCACCGTCAATGAAAATGATCAGCGATACAGCATCGGTGGGTGAAGGAACCATTATCATGCCGGGCGCCTATATCGGCAACCAGGTCACTATTGGAAAGAACTGTATCATTTATCCTAACGCAGTGATATTGGATCACTGTATTATCAGGGATAATGTTATCATCCAGGCTGGTACAGTCATTGGAAGTGATGCCTTTTATTATAACAAAAAGATCAACCGGGAGGTTCCCTATAAAAAAATGACCAGTTGTGGTCGGGTCATAATAGAAAATGATGTTGAAATTGGAGCGAACTGTTCAATTGACCGGGGAGTAAGCCATGATACAGTGGTCGGATCCGGTACCAAAATGGATAACCTTGTGCATATCGGGCATGATACGATTATTGGGAAAAATTGCCTTTTTGCCGGGCAGGTAGGTATTGCCGGCGTGACCACTATTGAAGACAATGTGATTCTTTGGGGTCAAGTAGGAGTAAGCAAAACACTAACCATCGGGAAGGATGCCATCGTATATGCACAAAGCGGGGTGAAAGATTCCATACCCGGCGGCAAAGTTTATTTTGGTTCACCGGTAGAGGATGCCCGGGAAAAAATGAAAGAATTTGTCTGGATAAAGCGAATACCACAACTATGGGATAAAGTGATGAAAGGTTAAATAGTTTACTAGTTTATTAGTGAATTGGTTTAGTCGGGTAAAAACAATAAAGTTCGGAGTCTCCTAATTAACTAATAAGCCAATTAACCAGTTACGGAATATTAATCCGGCAAATAATCATAGGGCAACAGGTCCCCGACATTTTTCCAGCTCCAATAACCCTGGTTTATCCAATCGTTTTGATCATAGTAATAGCCGTTTTGCGTAATGGCGATGGTTTCTCTTAAGTCAATATAGGAAATCGGGTAGGGGACAGACTTCGGCAAGTTCATTTTTTTCAGGTACTCGGGCTCGGGGCTTTTTTTGGTATAGGTAACACTTATCTTCCTGGGATAATAAATCTCTATCTGCATCGTACTGTCTAAGGCGCCGTAATAAAGCGTATCGTATACATCCTTTACCTTAATGAATTTTTTATCATTCTTCTCATCCAGCAGGTCCACTATCCATCCATCTTCCGCTACTGTGCTATCATAATAACTGCGCATAAATTGAAGTTTGGAACCTTCGTATGCTATCTCCCGGTTAGTTGTCCATATTTTTTTTAAGCTATCATCGCCTTCCATTTCTGTATAAAGGCAATAGCCCCGGTAGGAATTGAGATCGTTGTTGTAGAAATAAACGAATGAATCAAGCTGGTAACTTAGGTTATAGCCCAATGCATGGTTAGCGATCTGAAGCTTATCCGTTGCCAGTACTTTTAAGCGGTTGCTTCTTTTATAAAAATAAAACTTCAATACTTCCGGGTTGGTCAATTCACATTGCGCAGCATTGGGGGTGGACCCAATAAAATTCTTGATAAAAAAATCACCATATTTTAGCCATCCATCGGTTACCTCACTGCTGGACCTGATCACTACTTCGCCAATACTCGTTTCTTCTTTCACCATTACTATTTCCAGTTTGTTCCCGCCAGGCATATTTTCCGTAACCCGTACAGTTTGTGTCTGGAAACCAGTATAGCTGAAGATAAGATCATATCCACCGGACTTTAATGCCAGTGAAAATTCTCCTTGTTTATCTGATACAGTACCCAGTGTAGTATTCTGGCAAAATACAGAGGCTTTTACAAGCGGTTCCCGGGTGGCCGAATCGAGGATTGTTCCCGTAACGACAAATTGAGCTTTGGTATGAAAAGCAAACCCGCATAACAAGAAAAGAATAAGAAAACTAATTTTTTGCATAGAAATGGATTGTCGTTTAAAGATACTGCCAAAGCCATTACAGTTGCACGGAGAACTATCTATAAATCTTCTTACAAAGAAAGAGTTGTGAAAACTTTTATAATAAACCAACGCAATATTATGCTGGTTTTTCGGGAACACCTCCACCCCGGCCAGGGATCTGGTGCGGGATTTTATAGAGCTTGCAAGCTTGTTTTATGGATTCTTCCAGGGGAGTAAAAGAAAATCCTGGAAGGGCTTTAAGAATTTTATCATTTTCAAACCAGGTTTGGCTTTGCGCCACTCTTGCACTTTCTTTTGTCAATAAAGGCTTTTTCCCTGTAAACCATGACTTAAACTTTTCCATCCGCCAGGCCAGTGCCATCAGGAAAGGGGTTGTTTTTTTCGCGGGTCGTTTTTTTCCAAACGCATCAGCGATGGTATCCTGTAATTTTTTGAAAGACCAGGTATCGCCATTTACAATAAACCGCTCCTCAGTAATACTGTTCTCCACAAAAAGCAGTACGACTTTCGCTACATCCTCCACATCTGTAAATCCATTGATACCCTGGCTATACCATTTAAATTCTTCAAACACATTTTTAAAAATGCCACAACTGCCGCTGCTCCAGTCGCCATAGCCCAGGAGCGTACTGGGATTTAATATAACCGCTTCGAGACCTTCACTGATACCCCGCCATACCTGCAGTTCGGCCTTGTACTTGCTTTTTGCATACTGCGTGTTGGCGTTAGACTCTTCCCATTTTTTCTCTTCATTGACATGCCCACCGCTTGCTGTTCTTCCCACAGCAGCCACCGAGCTGATATGGATCAAGCGTCGTACATTTTTTTCCAATGCTATATTTACTACATTGGCTGTTCCTTCCACGTTTACGTGGTACATTTTTTTCCAGTCTTTTTTGGCAAACGAAACAATGGCAGCGGAATGTATGATGGTATCAATTCCTTCCATCGCATCTTCCAAGGCCACCACGTCAAGTATATCTCCATCTATCCATTTGACTTTGTCAATTATTTCTTTGGAGATCCAGAAAGGCAGTTTGTCATTCCGGCGGATTGCCCTGACCTCGTATCCGTTGTCCACTAATTGCTTAATAATATAGGAACCCAGGAAACCAGTGCCGCCGGTAACGAGAATTGTCTCAACTCCGGGGCCAGGTGGCGAGCTTTGGTCATTCATTTGTTTCAATATTCTACAAACTTACAGGGAGTTTCTTAATTCGTTTTAGGAGGATAGGTGTAGTAACCTTCTCCTGTTTTTCTTCCCAGCCTGCCTTCTTTTACTTTTTGTTCTTGCAGGTAAGAGGGTTTTAGCCGTTCAGTATTGTTTAATTGTTCATATAGTGAACAGCTTACAGCATAGTTTATGTCATTCCCGATCAGGTCCATTAGTTTAAATGGCCCCATTTTAAAACCACTTGCTTCCATTAATTCATCTGTTTGATTAAAATTTGAAATACCTTCTTCGGCCAGTCGTAACGATTCTATATAAAAAGGGCGGGCCACCCGGTTAACAATAAAGCCGGGAGAATCGTTACAGAGCACTGCTACTTTACCCATTTGTTGGACCAGGTCGACTATCGTATGGGTGGTTTGCGAATTCGTAAACTCCGTGTTTACCACTTCCACTAATTTCATGATCGTGGCAGGATTAAAAAAATGCATACCGATCACCCGTTGCGGACTCATTATTCCAGCAGCAATTTTTGAAACCGATAATGAAGAGGTATTCGTGGCAAAAATGGATTCGCTGTGATTGAGTTCGGCCAACTGATTAAATAAAGCAATTTTAATCTCTGTCTTCTCCACAATGGCTTCAATAAACACATCTGCCAGGCAAGAATGAATATCATCAGTAAACTGGATCCGCTGCAGTATGGTTTCTTTTTCGCCAGCTGTCATTTTCCTTTTTTGCACCAGGGAATCTAGATTTTTTTCAATGCCTGTTTTAGCTTTTTCAAGAACAGCTGTGTTTAATTCATATAAAAGGGTATAAAAACCAGATTGCGCTGCTGCCTGGGCGATACCACTCCCCATCGTTCCGGCCCCGCAAACACAAATTGTATCGATGTCCATGAATAAATTGATTGAAAAGAATAAAGATACTATTACCTGCTAACTTATAGCCGGCACCATATCGTAAAAAATAAAATATCCTTATCATAGTGACAAGGCAAATAGTATCTTTAAAAAATTATCCTGTTGATTATGCGAAAAAGATTGCTGCTGATATTCTTATTGTCTCCTTTGTTTTCATTTTCTCAAACTTTTGAATGGTGGAGAGACAATGTTCAATGGGATGGAACTACCCATTGGGGAAAATATATTATCGTTAGTCCCAAGTATCTTGGCCCTAACGCTCTAACCATTCCTTTGATTAATAACGGTAGTATTGACAGTCTTACATCCATCGGATTGACTGCGAATGCCCATTTTTCAAAAGGGGATAAGACGCAAAACTTTATGCTGTATGGCAATTATACTACGCCGAATAGTACTATTTCCATCGATATACAATTTGTGCCGTATGAGCTGTTTAAAATGACACACGAAACAAAAACGGAACGACGGATCTTTTACCTGAACTATCATGACGATCATACGGTAGGTGATTTTATAGTGAATACCAGTATTCAGCTGTTGAAAAAGTGGAGAGAAAAGGTACAATTGACCGCTAGAGTAGGAATTAGGATGCCTTCGGGGAGACACCTGGGTTCGGCCAGGTATGCCGATGTGCCCGGGTATTGGGTTGATATTGGAGGCGGGGTGCCGTTCAAGAATCCCTCATGGAAATGGATGGGAATGCTTGGTTTGTATGTCTGGCAGACCAATGTTGATAATCTCCGACAGAATGATGCTCTTCTTTTTGGAAGTGGTGTTGAGTGGAATCGCAAAGGGCTTCGCCTGCAGGGATATGCGGCAGGATATTCAGGCTATAAAAATAATGGTGACCGGCCCTGGGTGTTTAGACTAAACCTGGAAAAGCGGAAAAAAAATAAAGTATATATTGTTCGTCTGCAGCAGGGTATGCATGATTTTGCGTATTTTAGTGTAGAAGCGGGAGCCAGATTCATTTTTAGTAAATAGTCGTTCATTTTCTTAATTTACTTATCTTAAACAAAAATTTGATATGGATACCAACCAACCAACTTCCGCAACCACCACCACTACTTATATCCAACCTCCAGCCTCATCACCCCCCGGAGTCTTTGGAACAAAAATACCTTCATCGGTAGCTTTTCTCGCCGGTGTTCTGCTCTTCTTTCTACCCTTTGTAGATATTAAGTGTAACAATATGTCGCTGCAGCAGGTTAGTGGTTTTGAATTAGCCACTGGTTTTAAAATGAAAAACAGCAGCTCGGATAATCCTTTCCTGAATGATATTAAAACAGATAAGGTCGACGAAGGAATTACAAAAGCGACCACCAAAACCGATAAAAAAGATCCTAATCTTTATGCGATGATCGCATTGGGTCTCGGTGTGCTGGGTTTATTGTTATCATTTACCAATGCGAAAGCAGCTATTGGTGGAGCATTGGTTACCGGAATCGCATCTGCCGGCGCCCTGATCGGTATGATGCTGGATATTAAGAAGAAAGCCAAATTAGATATACCTGATCTGAGTGATAAAACACCGGACAATGATGTTGGCAACACCATTGATAAAATCGGGGATAAGATGAGCGACCTGACAGATAAAGTGAATATAAGTGTGGACTTTACCCCCTGGTTCTATATTGCCGTGGTAGCTTTCCTGGCCGCAGCTTTTTTCTGTTACAAGCGAATGCAGTCTTCCAAAACCTGATCATATAATTATTATTCATCACCAAAAACAACTACTATGGACAAAAAAATGTTATCCATCATCTTAGGTGTGGCGCTACTTGGCTGCTTCTTCCTGGCATATTTCAGTCTTTTTGGAGCTAGCGTTAGCGGCTATGATATGGTATTTTCCGGCGGCGGAGATTGGACAAAATATATCTTGCTGCTGATCCCAATAGCGGGCCTCTTATTGCTGGTCGGGGCCTTGAACAACGGGAATTATATGCTGGGCAGAAATCTCCTTTCCTGGTTGCCATTGTTGGCGATACTTTTTATGCTGATTATTTCTCCATTAATCAATGGAATGGCAATAGGAGATATCTTCAAGGCACTTGGAAAAGGATATGGTATCGGTTTATGGATAACCATTGCGGCGGCGCTGATCCTGGCTTTTTATAATCCGAAAGCAAGAGCATAAAATCCAACGGCTAAAAAAATTAAACGACCTGCTTGCGGGTCGTTTTTTTATTCAGTCAACTAAACAATTATATTGCCGGGATAAACTGTTTTAAAAACCGTATATCATTCTCACTAAATAATCGGATATCATTGATACCATACTTCAGCATGGCCGGCCGTTCGATACCCATACCAAATGCAAAGCCGGTGTATTTGGCGGGATCAATATTACAATTGGTTAAAACATTCGGATGCACCATACCACAACCGAGGATCTCTACCCAGCCTGTTTTTTTACAGATATTGCAACCGCTGCCGCCACAGATAAAACAGCTAACATCCATTTCAGCGCTGGGTTCTGTAAAAGGAAAATAGGAAGGACGGAAACGAACTTTTACATCCTTGCCATACATTTCTTTTACAAAGAAGTATAAAGTTTGTTTTAGATCAGCAAAAGAAACATTCTCATCGATATATAATCCTTCTACCTGGTGAAAAAAGCAGTGACTTCTTGCACTCACTGTTTCATTTCGGTAAACACGACCGGGGATAACCACACGAATGGGTAATTTACCCTTTTCCATTTCGCGGATCTGCACATTACTGGTATGCGTACGTAATACCCAGTCAGGATTTTGTTGGATATAAAAAGTATCCTGCATATCCCGCGCAGGGTGATGCAGGGGCAGGTTCAACGCACCGAAATTATGCCAGTCATCCTCAATTTCCGGTCCATCAGCCACCGCAAAGCCCAGGCGTTGGAAAATAGATACGATCCTGTTCCTCATCATGATGACCGGGTGCCGGGAGCCGGTTGGCAATATATCACCTGGCAAACTCAAGTCAAGCGTACTTGCTGTAACTTGCTCACCACCGGCTATCGTCTGTCTCAGGCTCTCATACTTGCTTTCGGTAAAAAGTTTGAACTCATTCAGCAACTGCCCAGCCTCTTTCTTTTGTTCCGCCGCTACCGATTTCATTTCACCCATAATGGCTTTTACAATACCCTTTGTACCAAGATATTTAATACGAAAATCCTCCAGGGCCTGTGGATCAGCTGCGGAATAACCGGCTATCTTTTCTTTATGCTCATTGATCTGCTGTAACAATTGCTCCATGCGGCAAAGATAAACCCGGGGCCACTTTCCCGCCCGCTTCATTATAAATATATTTTTCGTCAGTCGGGAGAGAATTAGGACGGAGGAAAGCATATACACTATAAGCTATCATCGAACTGCAATTTTTCATCGGTCGGTTTTTTGGGGGTTTGGCCAAACCGGTAACTGATACCCAGGAAGATAATCCTGGCGTCCCTTTTCCCGGTTGACAATTGTTGCAGCCCTGGTATATTTAGCTCTGTTCTTTGTCGTTGTGTTTTAAAAAGATCGGATACGGTAAGCGTTGCCGACATTTTCTTTTTAAAAAGATCCTGACGTAATCCGGCGTTGAGTACAAAACTTCCATATGATTTTCCCTGTGGCGTTAGCCTCGCGGAACGGTAATTCGAGCTAAGTTGGAGCAGGGTGGTCTTAGTGATCGTAAAAGTGGAGTTAAAGTTGGTGCTCATTGACAGAATTGTCTTCTTGTTGATGAATCCCAGTTCTGCCGCATCGATCTGGTTATAAAAGAAATTCGAGCTAAGGTTGGCGGAAAAAAAGTTGCCGGCCCTGGCGCTCAGGATCATTTCCAGGCCCGCTGACTGGTCATTGGACAGGTTCTGTTCGGTAGTCAGCAGTACTGAATCATTAAGCGGTATTGTTACAGAAGTAAATCCATTTTGCTTGTACCGGTAATAAAGGCTTGGCACCAATGAAAAATTGTCATGCTGCCATTTATAACCAAACTCAACCGAATGAATGATCTCGGGTAATAGTTTGGGATTGCCGGCCTGGAAGTGATAAGGATCCCGGAATTCAGGAAAGGGGTTCAGTTCATCTCCATCCGGGCGGTTTACCCGCTTGCTGTAATTCAACTGCAGCTCACCATTCTTTAATTTATAAGAAAGATGAAGGGTAGGGTAAAATTTAAAGTACCGGTTGTTGATCAACGAATCTTTTGTTACCAGGGTGCCATCGATAAAAGCCTGCTCAGCCCTGATCCCTGCCGAATAACCAAACCTTTCAAAGCCCCGTTCATACGTCACATATAAAGCATGTATTGATTCCCTATACTTAAACAGGTTAGATTTTTCCAGGTCTTTTATGAATTTTTTTTGTGCAGTATCATAATGCTCACCATAAAACTCCAGGTCTACCTGGTTGAATGAGCCATCATAACCGGCATTTATTTTGGCGTTCTCCGATAAAGGGTTTGTATAATCGATATTAAGTTGTTGTTGGTCGTCCTTTTCTTTTACTACGGTATTGTCGAATGCAAGAGGTTGAATGGGAAAATAATAAACATTGGTAAAATGGTTGTCTTCTTGTTCCGCAGAAGATGAAATATTCAATTCGGTCCGTAATTCATGGTCCTCCTTCGAAAAATTACGCTGCCAGAACAAGGCGGCATCTTTTTCACTTTCAAATTCCGGATCGTATCGTAAACGATGAAAACGGTTGACGAGTAATTGATTTTTATCGTAGAATGTTCTTTCGGAGATATCATTTCTTACCTGTTGGCGGTACTGGTAATTACCCGAGAGACCAATGCTGTTACGGTCATCCAATGTATACTCTCCGCCTAAACTGACCCTGTTTGAAACAGGTCTTGCCAGCGACGAGCTGGATTCTGCATAATAGCTTCCTGGCTGACCCGAGGAATCAATATAGTCCCTGTTGGAAGTATTTAACCGGAAACGGCGATCCTGGCGGATACTGTAATTGCTGAAAAGATTCAGTTTGCCGGGTTTGTAATTAAGGGTGATGGCGCCATTGTACCGGTCTCCTTTGCCTGCATTGGCCACTACAGATCCGTTCCAACCTAAGCTGGTGTTTTTCTTCAATACGATATTGATGATTCCAGAAGTGCCATCTGGTTTATACCTGGCCGATGGGTTGGTGATCACTTCTATCCGATCTATTGAATTGGCCGGGAGTTGCTGCAACGCTTCGGCTCTGGTTCTTCCCATCATCGGTGATGGTCTCCCGTTGATCAGTATCATCACATCTTCGGATCCCCGCAATGAGACGCCCCCTTCGATATCCACTTCCACGGAAGGAATATTTTTAAGGATATCACTGGCCGAACCGCTTTGGGCCATTATATCCTGGCTAACCTGATAAATCTTCCTGTCGATCGAACTGTTCAGCAACGATTTTTTTGTGGTTACCACTACCTCTTCCATGCTTTTCGAATGAACCCCCAGCTCAATGTTGCCAAGATTTTCTTTTTGCTGACCCACCTTTACCGGGATCAACGTTTTACCATAACCGATAAAACTGCAGGAAAGAATATAGTTGCCAGTAGTTATTTTTTCAAGAAGAAATTTTCCCCTGCGGTCAGTAATGGTGTTTTGTATTACTGCGCTATCTTGAGAGCTTAATAACTCGACAGAAGCAAACTCAACAGGTTGTTTGGATAACCGGTCAACTACCGTTCCGGCAACAGAAGATTCGTTTACCTGCGCCATGCTTTTAACAGCAACCGTAGCCAGCAGAAAAAAAAGAAAACTGCGGGCTAGAAAAACAAATTGTTTACTCATTAACAAAACATATGACGGGAAACAAACGGGTAACAGTCGCCCTGGCATAAAATTACTATATGATAATGAGGAGTTTCTGTTGAAAACCGGGAAGGATAGTGCCACATTTCGTGTAAGTTTGCTGTAAACCTCCCGGATGTCTGATTATCTCAACATCGCTGATTTTTTATCTCCCGTCAACCTGCACGAAATATCTCAGGATGAAAGCTATAAGGAGGGACAGCTCGGAAAAGTGATTGCAGTTTATGCTGAGGAATTTCCTGACCTGGATGATACCCAGCTCGTAATAGTAGGCTGCGGGGAACAAAGAGGCAGGGGATTGATCCATGCACAACATGAAGCACCGGATACTATCCGCCGGCATTTTTATTCATTATATTATTGGCATACGGATGTTAAAATTGCGGACATCGGAAACATTAAAGCCGGTTCATTATTCACTGACTCGTATGCTGCATTAAAAACAGTTGTACAGGAATTGATGAACGATGGCAAAACAGTTATCATTTTGGGTGGTTCGCATGATCTTACCCTTTCCCAGTACCATGCGTATGCGGAAAGCAAAAAGGTCATTGAGGCGAGCTGTGTAGATGCCCTGATCGATCTGAATGTAGAATCCCTTTTCCGGCATGAAAACTTCCTGATGGAGATGCTGACTGGCGAACCAAATTTTATCCGTCACTATAATCATATTGGTTTCCAGAGCTACTATGTGCATCCACGCATGCTGGAAACGATGGATAAACTTCGGTTTGATTGTTACCGGGTAGGAAGCGTGAAAGAAAGTATTGATGAAATGGAACCGGTTATCCGAAACAGTAACCTATTCAGCTTCGATATTACTGCAATAGCAAGCGCCTATGCACCTGCCAATACACTTTCTCCGAATGGGCTGAATGGTGAAGAAGCTTGTGTGTTGATGCAGTATGCTGGAATGAGTCCGAATATAACCAGTATCGGGATCTACGGGTATGATGCGCAACAGGATCGCGATGAACTGACCGCTAAACAGATCAGTCATATGATCTGGTATGTGCTGGATGGCCGTAGTCGTGGCAGGCGGGAAGCAACGTTGGATGAAAAAGATTCTTTCAGTGAATACCATATGGCATTTGCGGAAGTGGAGACTACTTTCTTGCAGAGTAAAAAAACTGGTCGCTGGTGGATGCAGTTACCCGATAAAAAGTTTATAGCTTGTAGTTATAAGGATTATTTGCTGGCCAGCAGCAACGAGATACCCGAGCGATGGTTGCGAGCACAAGAACGGGGTTAGAACCCCCTGTCCCCTAAAGGGGAAACATAGATCAAATAATTTTTACAGATGGCAAGAATGTTATAGCGATTAGTTTTTTATTATCGAGCCGGCCATAGTTTTTCATGGCATCGCCTATTGCGTCGCACACTTGTACATTCCATTTTCATTGCATCTGAAACAAAAAGAAATTTTGGGATTAGAGTTTGTAAAACCCTGCATTATAGGTAATTTTCATATCTCCCCTTTAGGGGCATAGGAAAACTTAAAATAAAATATTTTATATGGGGGTTTCCACCGGTATCTGTTCTTACGGCATGAGCGGAAAATTATTTCACGCACCTTTTATCGACGCTCATCCCGGGTATATATTATCAGCGATTGTCGAAAGACACAACCATGATTCAGCAGAACGATATCCTAACGCAAAATTGTATCGTTCTGTAGAAGACCTTTGTGCGGATAAGGATCTGGAGCTGATCGTTGTAAATACTCCCACTCATTTGCATTTCGAACAAGCCAAAATGGTGTTGAAGGCCGGAAAAAATATGGTGATGGAAAAGCCATTTGCTATCACGGTAAAGGAGGCAGAAGAGTTAACAACATTAGCCGCCATCAATAATTTATTCCTCAGTGTATACCAGAACCGTCGGTATGACGGCGATTACCGGGCCGTCAGGGATGTTGTGCAACAAGGATTATTAGGTGAACTGCGGGAAGCAGAGATCCGCTATGACCGTTACCGGCCGGCATTTAGTGGTAAGCAGCACAAAGAAGGTAATATGCCGGGGGCCGGTAACCTCTATGACCTCTCACCGCACCTGGTTGACCAGGCCATACAATTATTTGGTTTCCCTCAGGCTTTGTTTGCCGACCTGATCAAAATGCGGGATGATGTGGCGGTACCGGATTATTTTGAAATTCTTTTCTATTATGACAGGCTGAGAGTGCGGTTAAAGGCAACCGTTATAGCCCGGGAATCAACGTATGCCTATGTGCTGCATGGTACGAAAGGTTCTTTTCTTCAACAGCGTTCTGATATGCAGGAACGGCAGTTGCAGGCCGGGGTGAGACCCTCACTAGAAAGCTGGTGCCCGACCCCTTCTTCACCGGATGGATTACTGCATACGGAAATTGATGGTGAAGTCGTTCGGCATGAAACGACATCTTCTCCCGGTAACTATATGGGATATTATGATGATGTATATAAAGCGTTGACCGGGAGCGGTCCGAACCCTGTTCCTGCTGCTGATGGAATAAGGAATACAAGGATCATTGAAGCAGCGCTGGAGAGTATGAAAGAGAAAAAAGTGGTATCGCTCTGAGATGTTATCTTGGCTGTGGCGAACTGCTCAATTATAAATTCAATACGCAGATTTCAATGAAGAATTTTCAGTTTGGAAAGAGCCTTACAAGTTCAACAATCTTCGTACTGCTCAGTTCGTACCTGTTTCTTGCATCTTGCTCTGTTGAAAAACAAATAGCGAAATCCGCCAAAGCTGAAGTGCTCGAGGCAAAAGCCCTGCAAACCGCTCATGTTGGTATCAGTGTATTTGACCCCAGCACCAATAAATACTGGTACAATCACCAGGGCGATAGATATTTTATACCGGCCAGTAATACCAAGATCCCTACTTGTTATGCAGCTATGAAATATTTGGGGGATAGTTTAACCGGCGCATTGATTATTGAGAATGATACCTCTATCCTGGTTACGTCAACCGGCGATCCCACATTATTGCATTCGGATTTTACTATCCACCCGGTCATTGAATTTCTTAATAGCCAAAAAAAGAATATTTACATAACAGAAAGTAACTGGGAGGATGACGGCTGGGGTTCAGGCTGGTCATGGAATGATTATAATGAGTATTATATGGCAGAAAGAAGTCCTTTGCCGGTCTATGGAAATGTCATCAAATGGGTACAGGAGAAAAATGATCCGACCAAGCCACCCTTTATTTATTCCGTACCTGAAATAAACTGGAGCGTGAACTTTAGCGGGATCGAATCAAATAAAAATTTTGCAGTTACCAGGGAGGTAGGAAGCAATGTGTTTTTGTTGAAAGAAGGAATGGAAAAGAAAAAGGAACTATCTGTTCCATATGTTACTAATGGGATACGATCATCGATAGAATTACTTAAGGATACAGTAAACAAAGAAATAGTAGTGATCCCTGCCGGTCAGGCCCTAAAACAGTGGTCAAATTTGAGAAAGGAGAAAAGAAGAATTCATTCCCAACACACCGACTCCCTCCTCAAACCCATGATGCACCGCAGCGATAATTTCTTTGCGGAGCAATCCTTACTAATGGTGAGCAATGAAAGACTAGGCGTGATGAATGATGCCAAAATCATTGACACTATATTAAAGACAGATTTTAAAGACCTGCCCCAAAAGCCCCGCTGGGTAGATGGCTCCGGTCTCAGCCGCTATAATTTATTTACCCCGCAGGATTTCGTCGCCATCCTCAATAAAATGAAAACTGAATTTGGAATGGAGCGTGTCAAGGTTATCTTCCCAACGGGTGGCAGGGGAACGATCAGCAGTTATTACAAAGCCGACAGCGGTTATATCTATGGTAAAACCGGAACACTTTCGGGTGTTGTCGCCTTTAGCGGTTATTTGTACACTAAAAAAGGGAAGCTTCTTATTTTCTCGACATTGGTAAATAATCACCAGGCATCTGCTGCAGACGTGAGAAAGGCAGTAGAGAAATTTTTGCAGGGAATAAGAAACCGTTACTAACTACTGAAGTCTTGTCACCCGGGTTGCAGATCAGTTTCAGCGTAACAGGCTTCGCTATTCAACACTATCTTCACTATATTTACGATAAATAAAAAAATAGTCATGGCACCAAAAAAGTCAGTACCATCTAAAACAAACATAGTTGTAGCAAAAGTCCAGGAAGCAGCCCAAAAAGTAGCCGCTGTCGCCGGCTCTATTGTTGGCAGAAAGAATCAATTGGTTAAGAAAGCGAAAGATGCCCTCGATTTAGCAAAAGCTAAAGTGCATGAATTGACAGCGGAAAAGAAGACCACCGCCAGTAACGTGAAAAAAGATGCTAAGAAGGCGGTAAGAAAAGTAAAAAGAAGGGCCGTTAAAAAGGTAGCTGGCCTGGCAGCGGCGGGTGTTGCCCATAAAGTTGAAAAAAAAGCTGAAAAGGTAAAAAAAGCAGTGAAGAGAGCAGTGAAGAAATAGACTATTGTCCTGTCCTTTTTATTTCCCAAACATTTTCTCCAGTTGCTCCTTCTTAAATTCCAAATAAGTGGGATGGCCATCGGGTGTTGTATTAGATTGCTCACAGGCAAAAAGATCAGATACCAGTTGCTGCATTTCTCTTTCTGTTAGTCGAACCCCGGTTTTGATGGATTGTTGCCTTACCAATACACGAACTAATTTTTCCCGTTTGGAAAATTTTACGTCAGTGCTAAAGTGTTTGTATTGTTCAAGCAATATATCTATAACATGCTTTTCGTTTCCGGTTTCTACATCGGCGGGTGTTCCCTGTATGACAAATGTGTTTTTACCAAATGGTTCAATGTGATAACCCAGTAGTCCAAGGTCAGTCAAAATTTCTCCCATCACTGCCGTATCAGCCGGCGTTAATTCTAACGTTACCGGGAACATGTTTCGCTGTGTGGCCACGGGTTTGTCCTTGCTGGCTGATTTGAACTGTTCATACAACACTCTTTCATGTGCCGACTGTTGATGAATAAGAAGGAAGCCGCTGGCGGATGGAATGGTTATATAGGTATTCAGCAGTTGAACAAATTCAACAAAATCAGACGACTTAGGTCTGAAACCTGAGGTTTGCGTTGCGTCTCCTGGTGAAAGGGTTTCAGACATCTGGCTGCTACGCTCTGACTTCGGAGATTCATAAAACTCTCTCCAGTGCTTTAGTTCCGTCCTGTCAGTTTTCTCAATGAAATGCGCCTGGTTTTTTTGAGTAAACCCTTTATAAATGGAGCCAGACACCGCCGCAGATCTTTTTTCTTCTGTAAAAGGTTGTTGTACGGACGATAATTGTTGAATAGAGGCATCCAGTTCAAAATCCAGGGTGGGTGTAATGCTAAATTGTGCCAGTGCATGTTTTATGGCAGACTGAACAAAGGCGTAAATTATTCTTTCATCTTCAAATTTTATTTCCTGCTTGGTAGGATGTACGTTTACATCTACGACAGCCGGGTCCAGGTCAATGAACAAGACATACATCGGAAAACTGTCGGATGGGATCATTTCCTGGTAGGCATTCATCACAGCATGGTTCAGGTAAGCACTTTTAATGAAACGGTTGTTAACAAAAAAATATTGATCTCCTCTTGTCTTCTTTGCTGTTTCCGGTTTACCTGCAAAACCGTAAATGTTCATGTAATCAGTGTCCTCTTTTACTGTCACCAGTTTAGCACTGTAATTATTACCCAGTAGCTGTACGATACGTTGTTTCAGGCTCCCGGACTCTAAATGAAATAATTCCTGGTTATTGGCGGTAAAGGTGAAAAGAATTTCGGGGAAGGACATCGCAACCCTGGTAAATTCATCCACGATATGCCGCATCTCCGCAGCATTACTTTTTAAAAAATTTCTTCGGGCCGGGACATTGAAAAACAAATTCTTCATTGCAATGCTGGAGCCTACGGGTGCAGCAATAGGATCTTGTTTTTTTACAACACTATTTTCCACTTCGATGTAAATACCAGTTACATCTTCGGCTCTTTTTGTTTTTAATTCCACTTGGGCAACAGCCGCAATAGATGCCAGGGCCTCACCCCGAAATCCCATAGTGCGAATATGAAACAAATCATCAATAGATTTTATTTTGGATGTGGCATGGCGTTCAAAACACATTCTGGCGTCGGTCTCACTCATGCCGCTGCCATTGTCAATCACCTGTATCAATGATTTGCCGGCATCATTGATAATCAGTTTTATTTCTGTCGCCCCTGAATCCACCGCATTTTCAAGCAATTCCTTAACGGCACTGGCCGGTCGCTGGATCACTTCACCTGCAGCAATCTGGTTGGCAATATTATCAGGGAGTAATAAAATCTTATCAGCCACAAATCAAGTTTAGCCGTCAAAAATACTGATTTACCTGCCCCCACCCAACCCTCCAGATAGAGTATTGTGTCACCCGATAGTTATCGGCTTTGGAATACAAGCACACGCCTGCTCGTCCGTTCAGGCGGGGATTTACCGATAGGACGCCCACCTGACCGGACGGGCAGGGATAAACGCGGATCTTAATTCTGTAAACAGAATTTAAAAGGATCGCCAAAACGATATTGATATCCATAATTCTGCGAAGCAGAATCGACCCTTGTGTATCCCTTTCGTCCGTATGATCCGTGTTCCTGTATTTTCCCTGCAAATTTCAAATTGCGACAAAACCCCGAAAGGCGAGGGCTTTAGTTTTTATTGAAAATGGAATGATAAAACTTGAATTGATTGACCACCGCTTTGGAGCAAAAAGATTAATTTTAAGATTCGTTTGGAAACATTATAATTTGCCATACTATGAAATTGTTCAAAACCACTTTATTAGTTTTATTATTTCTTCCCGTCATTTCATTTGCACAGTATAAAAGCAAACTCACCAACCAGCAGTGGACCGACAGTGTATTTAACAGTCTGAGTAATGATGAAAAAATTGCTCAACTGATGGTTATCCGCGCACATTCCAATCTCGGTGCCGATCATGTTGCAAAAGTGGCGAATGATATCCAGAAATATAATGTAGGGGCCCTTTGCTTTTTCCAGGGTGGGCCGATACGACAAGCCAATTTGACCAATTATTACCAAGGGATCGCCAAAACCCCACTGATGATCACTATTGATGGTGAATGGGGGCTGGGAATGCGACTGGACAGTGTTATAAAATTCCCTTATCAACTGACGTTGGGCTCCTTGAATGAAGAGAATCTTATTTACCAGATGGGACTTGCTGTGGGCGACCAGTGTAAACGAATAGGTGTGCATGTAAATTATGCACCGGTGGTTGACATCAATAATAACCCTAATAACCCGGTAATCGGTTACCGTTCATTTGGAGAAGACAAAGAGAAAGTATCGAGGTTTGGGGTCGCTTACATGAAGGGAATGCAGGATGCGGGCATCATGGCTTGTGCGAAACATTTTCCTGGCCATGGTGATGTGGATGTGGATTCTCATTATGACCTGCCGGTAATATATAAAAACAGGAAACAACTGGATTCAATGGAACTGGTGCCTTTCCGGGCCGTTTTTGACGCTGGTATTGGCAGCGTCATGATCGCACATTTGTATATTCCTGCCATCGACAAGACAGCCAATAAGGCCACTTCCATTTCAAAAAATAATGTAACAAATCTGCTGAAAAAAGATATGGGCTACCATGGCCTTACTTTTACCGACGCACTAGAAATGAAGGGAGTCGCTAAGTATTTTCCCGGCGGCACGATTGCCGTAGAAGCACTGATTGCTGGAAACGATATGCTCTGCCTGCCCGCTAGTGTGCCGGAAACTATTGAAGCAGTAAAAAAGGCAATAGCTGAAAAAAGATTGACCTGGGAAGAGATCAATGAAAAGGTGAAAAAAGTGCTGGCTTCAAAATATGATCTGGGTTGTAACCAAACACAATTTATCGAGACAAAGAATCTGTTACAGGATCTGAATGCTAAAACAGATGCGATCCGGAAAGAGGTGGCGCAAAACAGTCTTACTGTTTTGTCACAAGCAGGCATGACGGCCTCCCGGACGGACTATGCTCAAATACCCTTGACGAGTAAACAAAAAAAGATAGCCTATGTAGGTATTGGCACTTCAGAGTTAAATGAATTTGGAAAAAGGATACATGCTGACCTGGATGCAAACACCTTCCTGTTCTCCTACAAAGACGGGCAGTCAAAAGCAGACGAGATAATAAAAGAAGTAAAAAAAGAGGGAAAGTATGACGCCATCATTATCGGGATTCATAACTACTCACTTCGCCCGGCAGATAATTTCGGATTAAGTCCAATAGCTATTAAACTTTACAAGGAACTGAATTTTATTAAAACCATCACCTTCACATTTGGGAATGTATTAGCTACCAAGAACTTTTGTGATGCGTGGACACTGGTGGCCTGTTACCAGGATGATGCCATTACGCAACAGGCTGCTGCAGATCTGCTGGAAGGAAAGATAGTTTCCATAGGTCGGTTACCTGTTTCCGTTTGCCGGTTCAATTTTGGAGATGGAATAGTTCATGAAGGCACTAAGCCGGCAAGAGCAGCTATCAAAGAAAAATTAGTGGTGATCGATTCCATTGCTATGGACGGGATTGCTAAAAGAGCATTTCCGGGATGTGTCGTACTGGCCGCTTACCAGGGAGAAATTATATACCACAAGGCTTTTGGTAATTATGAATATGGTTCCTCACCCGCTATGAGCCCCGAGAGTATTTTCGACCTGGCATCCGTGACCAAAATTTCTGCCACGACTGTCTCTGTCATGAAGTTGTATGAAGACGGTTTATTGCAGTTGAATAAAACATTAGGTGACTACCTGCCGTGGACAAAGGGAACCAACAAGGCCAATCTTCCCATCAAAGATATCCTGCTCCACCAGGCGGGGCTTGCGCCATTTATTGCTTTTTTTAAAGAAACGATTGATCCTGTTTCCGGTAACCCTAACCCGGCTATTTATGCCAGCAAACCGCAGAAGGGTTATGGCGTAAGGGTAGCAGAGAATATTTATATGCGGGACGACTGGACCGACACTATGTTCAGCCGGATACTAAAAAGTCCATTAGGGCCCAGGAATAAATATGTGTATAGTGATAATGATTTTATTTTTTTGGGAAAAATAGTAGAACAGTTGTCCGGAATGACACTTGATCAGTATGCTCAAAAGAATTTTTACAATAGAATAGGAATGTACTCTACGGGGTTCAAGCCCCGCAACCGTTTCCAGATGGAATGTTTAGTGCCAACAGAAACAGAAAAACATTTTCGTAAGCAGACAACAAGAGGTGATGTACATGATGAGGGTGCTTCTATGTTTGGGGGAGTGGCTGGTCATGCCGGATTATTTTCAAATGCCTATGATCTGTCTTTGCTTTACCAGATGTTGTTGAATGGTGGAGAACTGAATGGAGAACGATACCTGAAACCCGAGACGATCCAACTTTTTACTTCGTATAACAGTAAGATTAGCCGTCGCGGGCTTGGTTTTGATAAGCCTGAAAAAGATAATAGGCTCAGGAGAGACCCTTATCCTTCCTCCCTGGCGTCGCCTGAAACCTTTGGTCATACTGGCTTTACCGGTACCTGTGTGTGGGTAGATCCACAAAAAGAATTGGTCTATATCTTTTTATCTAACCGCGTCTATCCGACAAGAGATAATAATAAACTTGGACAAATGCTGATTCGCGGAAAAATTCAGGATGCCATTTACAGGGCATTGGGAGATATGTAAGCTATTTCTGATTTCTTAAAAATTTCTATTGAGTTGTCAATATCTGTTGGGCATACATATTCAACATTGGCATTGTCGGCATCTTTGACAAAGGATCTCTTGCAAAAAATTGGGAAGAGGAGCCATCAACGAAGGGCTCAATCAAATGTTATGTGTATCAGCTTTCCTTTTTTCCGGGGTTAGGATTATTTGGCCGTTGCTGATTGCGCTGGTTTCGATTGGGGTTATTCGGCCGCTGTTGGTTTCCACGGCCTTGGTTTCTTTGTGGTCGTTGTTCTTGTTGTCCTCCTTGCCCTTGCTGTCCACCCTGTTTACGTTGTTGATTTTGACCGCCTTGTTTCTGACCACCGGATCCTCCGGACTGACCACCTGGATGTTTTCTTTGCTGTTGTTGCCCTTGATTTCTTGTGCCTTGTCCCTTATGCCTTCCGTCTTGTTGCTGGCCCTGGCGGCGTTTCTGATCAGCGGCTTTATCAAGGCTTCTCAAACTTATTTGGCCAACCAGCTCCACAAATTCAGGTTCGGCTTCTTTTAATTTAGAAACAACTTCCACAGGTTCCAGGGCATCAGGAATAATACCCTGCTGGTTCAATGATTTTATTTTTCCTACTCTCTCGATACTCAGCGGGTACTGTTTATTGCTATCGGGCAATGTGTACCACATCAGGTTTTTGAAAATATCTTTCTTAATAAGAAAAGCATTGCCCTTTGCTACTTGTATTACATCACAATTATCAGGAAAATGCTGTAAGGCATCTAAATAAGTATCGAGTTCATAATTCAAACAACATTTCAACCGGCCACATTGACCGCTAAGCTTGGTCTGGTTGATAGAAAGATTCTGGTAACGGGCCGCTGCTGTGTTCACAGATTTAAAATCGGTCAGCCAGGTACTGCAGCATAGCTCGCGGCCACAACTGCCGATACCACCCACTTTCCCCGCTTCCTGCCTGGCGCCGATCTGCCGCATTTCTACTTTAAGTTTGAATTCGGAGGCATATACTTTGATCAGCTCCCTGAAATCAACCCGGCCATCAGCGATATAAAAAAAAGTTGCTTTTCTTCCATCGGCCTGCATCTCTACCTGGCTTATTTTCATATCCAGTTTCAATTGTCGGGCTATGGCCCGGCTGCGAATCACCGCTTCCGGTTCCCTCGCTTTATTTTGCTTCCATATCTCAATATCCCGGTCACTGGCATGACGGAGCACTTTCTTCATTTCCGGGTTATCTTCCTTAATACCTCTCTTCTTCATTTGCAAACGAACGATCTCGCCTGTCAGCGACACTTCGCCTACATCAAAACCACTTACCCCTTCAACAGAGATCAGGTCGCCTTTTTCATAAGGCTGTAAAGCAGGATTACGAAAAAAATCTTTCCGGGTTCCCTGGCTAAACGTTACTTCGATCACTTTGCAGGCGCTGGCCACATCACTCATCGGCAGGTTGCGCAGCCAGTCATGCGTATTCATACGGTTACATCCGCCGGTACTACATCCGCCATTGCTCTTACATCCTCCCGGTTTACCGTTTGAAGCGGTACTGCAACTTGTACAACTCATTGAAAAAAGTAAAAATTAAAAAATTAAAATAAAGGAGAAAGATGATCCGGACGGCAGTAATTCTATTGAACTTTCGTTGCGTCGCACTCTTCAGGGTTCTGTCCGCTACTGAGCTGTGAAACAGCCAACTGAGAAAACCCGTATTGTATAGTATATACAGAAATAGACGACATCGTAAATCAATAAAGAAACTTCAAATCGTTCAACACACCCACTCCCAACTCCGAACACACGACTTTCTTACCTCAATCCATCAAAAATACAATCTTATCCTGAATAATATGGTATAGCTTAATGGTCAGGGCATGAAAGAGCATTTTGCCATGGGCATTACGCTCAATATAATAGCTGGCCCGGTCCAATTCCTCGATTATGGCCTTTTGTTGCTCAATACTGGCTATTTTATTGAGCCTTTCAGTAAAATCCCGCTCAGTATCCAGTCTAACACTCTCTGTCTGACTGGAAGCTCCGATAGCCGTCCCGGCCTGACCGGATGCTGCTTTTATCCTGAGATGAACGGCCTGTTCGAGCAAATGGTTAAAGTACCGGAGAAATTGCTTTTGCTTTTCCCGGCCCAGGCGGCCGATCTCCTCTACCCACCGCGTTTGCGCTACCGGCCCCGTCTTTAATATCGCATTCAGCCATTCCCGGACAAGGGCTTGCCAGTCTTCCTCGGCATGTTGTACCAATTGCAACGCTTCCCGGTAATTGCCTTCACTTACACTCGCCACTTGCCGGGCAATCGCCGGTTCAGTTTTATTACGGCTGATCAGTGCTTCTTCAATGGCAGAAGTTTCCAGGGCCGGGATCTTTATGAGCTGGCACCGGCTCACGATAGTTGGCAATACCTGTGCAGCATTTTCTGTGACCAGGATAAACAAGGTATTGGGTGGAGGTTCTTCGATCAGTTTTAACAATTTATTTCCCTCTGTTCCAAGCATCTCCGGCATCCACATCAGTAAAATCTTGTACTCGCTTTCGAAACTTTTCAAACTCAGTTTCCGGATAATATCATTGCACTCTTCGGCTGTAATTTTTCCCTGGCTGTTTTCCTTTTCTTTTATCTGTTCGATCCAGTCAAAAATATTTCCATAAGGATTAAATTTTATAAACTCTCTCCATTCGGTTATGAAATCAGTAGCTACTGGTTTCTCACCGGGCTTTTTGGTTACTGTTGGATAAGAGAAATGAATATCAGGATGAACAAGCTGTTGAGCTTTTAAACAAGCAGAACAAACACTACAGGAATCTATTGCTGGTTGCTGGTTGCTTGTTACTGGTTCGTCTCCGAACAAAAACACATTGGAATTTGGAGTTTTTGTTTTGGGATTTGCCTTTTCACACACAATGTACTGAGCAAAAGCCAATGCCAGGGGCAAGGATCCACTTCCTTCCTTACCAAGGAACAGTAACGCATGGCTAAGGCGGTTATGATGAACCAGCTCAACAAGCTTCTGTTTTACTCCTTGTTGGCTTATTGTGTCGGCAAATTGCATGGAAGGCGAAAATAGACTTTCCGTAAATAAAAAGGCGACCACTGATTATTTCAGGCCGCCTGCACTTTTTAAATCGAATCTAATTACTGATAATCCTACTTCTTCAGGTACTTTATCACTTCATCACTCATCGGGTTTGATTTATGATGAAATACAGCCAGTAATTTTCCATTCTCATCCAGCAGGAACTTGGTGAAATTCCAGATAACGGGATCCTGTAAAAATCGTTTCCACACCATATCCTTTGAATTAGTGGATGGTTCATTTTTTGCCAGCTCCTTGGATTGTTCTACCAGCCATTTAAATAAGGGATGCACATCCTCGCCCCGCACCGATACTTTTTCAGCCATCGGGAAAGTGACACCATAATTTTTCGTGCAAAATTCTTTTATGTCAGCATTGGTGCCGGGTTCCTGTTCTCCAAAATTATTAGCCGGAAAACCCACTACTACCAAATTGTCTTTATACTTTTCATACAGCTTTTCCAGTTCTGCATATTGGGGGGTATTACCACATTTGGATGCAGTGTTGACGATCATGATCTTCTTTCCTTTATATTGGGAAAAATCAATATCGGTTCCATCAAGACCGGATACTTTAAAATCATAAATGGAGGCATCAGGTAATGTTATTAGTCCGAGTACCATGCCGATCAACAGTGTTTTCATGATTGAAGTCTTTTGTAGGTGGACAAAATTACAATTTTAATCGGGCATTAACATCAATGTTAGGGAGAACGGTATTGGGCTGGATCGAAATAAGCTATTGTTTTTCAAAACACCCCAGGTCGGGTTTTAGCCCAACAGGCCTTGACTTCCCGTCCAAATCCGTCAGGATTCCATAATCGGTTCCGCTATCAAGGGCGGGAGATCCTCCTTTTTGTAACCTAAAATCATAATAATGCCGAAATGTATTGATGCTGTCAAATCTTGGCGTTTGGTTATTTATAATAGTTCCAGTGGGAGGTGCAATATCGGCCGGGGTGCCTTGCACTTTCCACAAAACATTGTTGAATGATACGGTAAAATTACCCTGCCGTTTATCTGTTTTTACTTCATTATCAACAAGGCCATTTTCGCCCCAAAAAATACAATTGCGAAATGCAGCTGTCAGGTTGTTTGTTGGAACGGGTGTGTTGTTACTGAGAAATAACACAGGGTTATTATGCGGAATAAAACTGCTGGCATACGTAGCTACTGTACAATGAGTAAACTCATAGTTGCCACTAACCAGGTATAAGTTATTACCACAATTGCTGATCAGGCAATTCCTTGCCTTGATGCTCGAATTAATTGAAACGATACCGGCATTGTATGCATTATCAATAATACATTCATTAAGCGTCAGTTTGTAAGTATTCGGAAGCGGCGCCGGGTCGATAAGGGCAATAGCCTGGTATGCATTCTTAATCCAGGCGTAGTTAAATACATTATCCTTCGAGCTTGCCTGGATGAATATGCCTGGCCAGCTGGCCGGGTAATCTTTGTAGGGTTCATCCAGGCGGTCACCCTGGAAAGACACTCTATCGGCTGTGTCCTTCAAACCATTGATCAATAAAGTTCCGTTAACAACGATCGGGGCATCAGCATGTACATAAATGCGACAACCTTTATTAATGGTCAGGGTTCGGTTAGCGTCGACAAATAAGGAACCCAGGATTACATAGGGCAGATCATTGTTCCATGTTTCGTTGGCTGCAATAATTTTATTCCGTAAGAAATGTGCATTTTGCCCCCATGCTTCCAATTGCACCAATCTTTTTTTTCCGTTGTAGCTGATCTCAATACTATCCCTGATAATAAAAGGAAGATTGGCTGCACCCGGATTTACATTCACCTGCGCAAAAACATAGAGGCTGTCATTGGGTTCAATAGCAAGATTGCTAAACTGTGTACCCGGGCTTCCATCCACATTCATGCTATAAACAGAGCCGGCACCTCCCATCAGTTTTAAAGAGGAAATCCTGATCTTCTGGTTATTCTCATTAATGATCTTAAATGTCCGGTAAGTGGAACCGGAGGTTACGAAGACGGTATCATACTTTAAAGTATCAGCTGTGATCCTCACTCTTGCATCAGGAGAAGTAATAAATGAATCTTTACGACAGGAAACAAGAATCAGTAGGGATAGGGCGAGCAATACCGGGATTTTCATGGAAGTCAAAAATAAAGCTAAGAGTTTAAAGGAGCAAAAAGAGAAAAAGAGAGAATCGATTAAAGAGTCCAATTTGGAATAAAGAAATTCTACAATAGATGTATAAGCCAGCAACAACTCTTTGTCTCATTCTCTCTCTCTTTTACCCTCTGCCTATCGTGAAGCCACACAAAGAGTAGCAATACTCAACCGCACATTTTCAGCCTGCAATAATTCACTGCCGCAAGCCTCTAATGTGGCGCCAGTGGTAACGACATCATCAACCAAAAGTAAATGCTTATCCCGGATTGCTTCAGGATCATCCAGGATAAACTTACCCTCCATATTCTTCCACCGTTCTACTCTTCCTTTCCGGGTTTGCGTTTCGGTATGCCGGGGACGGGCAATGGCTTTATCCCATACTGGTATTTTCATGATTACAGATATCCCCTGGCATAAAATGAACGCCTGGTTATAGCCTCTTCTTTTTTCCCGGGCCGGGAAAAGAGGTAGGGGGATCAGCCCATCAATCTCAAATCGACCAGAATCCCGGAGCTGTTCACCCATCATCATGCCCAATTGAAGGCCTAGGTCCTTATTGCCCTTATATTTAAACTGGTGCATCAGGTGCTGCATCAGGGATTCCTTGGTAAAATAGAACTGGGCCGTAGCAGCTGCCAGGGGGAGTCTCCCCCAAAATGTCTTTTCCACCGGGTTGCCGGAAAGGACTTCAAAATTTGTTTCCGGCATCGCCTCTACACACCGCATACATAGTGCAGTTTCTTCGCTCAGTATATCGCTGCCACACCCGGCGCATATATGTGGGAACAGCAAATGAAGAAAAGAGTCTTTAATTTCTTTTAAGCTGATCATTTATCCAAGCTAGCCAAAAAAATAAAGACGACAAAGCGTTGAAGAAACCGTTACACCGATTTGTTGATTCTCAACTAAAACAAGTGTTTGTAAACTTCTTCCACTCTTCCCATCAACACTACTTCGATATTGAATTTCTGTTTGTTCAAACCCTTTTGGTTATACCTGGATACTATTATTTTTTCAAAACCTAATTTCTCCGCTTCAGCTATTCGCTGGTCGATACGGTTAACCGCCCTGATCTCACCACTCAGTCCGACTTCACCCGCAAAGCAAGTATGCTGAGGCAGCGTCACATCTTCATACGAGGAAAGCAACGCGCACAGTACTGCCAGGTCAATCGAAGGATCTTCTACTTTAATGCCACCAGCAATGTTCAGGAAAACATCTTTCATGCCAAAATGAAAACCACCACGTTTTTCTAGAACTGCTAATAATAACTGTAGACGACGAAGATCAAAACCACTAACCGTTCGTTGTGGTGTTCCATAAACGGATTGGGTAACCAATGCCTGTACCTCGATCAACAAGGGCCTGCATACCTTCAATAGTTGCAGCAATAGCAATGCCACTCAGTTGATCTTCTTTTTGTGTAATCAATATTTCACTGGGATTCAGTACACCTCTCATGCCTGTCATCCGTCATTTCATAAATACCCAGTTCGGCAGTACTTCCAAATCGATTCTTTAAAGTACGTAAAATCCGATACGCATAATGACGATCGCCTTCAAACTGCAAAACCGTGTCCACCATATGTTCCAGGATCTTTGGTCCGGCAATACTGCCATCTTTGGTGATATGACCTATTAAAAAAACAGGTGTATTTGTTTCTTTTGCAAAACGCTGAAATTCGGCTGCACATTCCCTTATTTGTGATACACTCCCGGGAGAAGAATCAATAAAAGATGTATGAAGTGTCTGGATAGAATCTACAATAACTAATTGTGGTTTCAGCTTTTTAACTTCCTGGAAAATAACTTGCGTCGATGTTTCTGTAAGCAAATAGAAATGCTCATTACTCAATTTCAGACGATCGGCCCTCATTTTAATTTGCTGTTCGCTTTCTTCACCGCTGATATAGAGCACGGAAATCCCTTTCAACCATAAACCAATTTGTAAAAACAAAGTAGATTTGCCAATGCCTGGCTCACCTGCAATTAAAACTAAACTACCTGCAACAATACCGCCACCTAAAACGCGGTTCAATTCCGGATCCGGGGTCGGCAGCCTTTTTTCATCGCTGTTGTCCACTTCATTCAGCGAAATTGTTTTATTGGTCCGCTTTTCCTCTTTATAATTTTTCCAGCTGTTGTCTTTTGTATTTTCTTTTTGCGTTACTTCTTCAACGAACGTGTTCCATTGGCTACAGGAAGGACATTGCCCCACCCATTTCACACTTTCATACCCGCAATGCTGGCAAAAAAAAGAAGTCTTTATCTTACTCATACCTTAAAATTAAACCTTTGAAAATCGATTAATAAAATGTTTGAACAATGATCAGAAAAGAAAGATAAGGTTACAAAAAAAATTGTGCGAGTAAAAGTCAGGAGTCAACTATCGGGTGGGTGTTATGACAGGAGGTTTTTAAAAGTAAAAAGGGCCAATCTTTCGATTGACCCTTTTACTTACTAACCCATTAAATTCTATTGCTAAGTTACAATTATGACCCAGATTTCAAAATAAATTTTTAATGCTGTGTATAACTTCCAACATGCCCTGCGATAGAAAAATTGGGTAATTCCTCTGCCTGGTAAAACTTATAATTAATTGATAAATAGTATTTTATGCAATTTTTAAAGGGCAAGTTTCACCAGGTTTTTGTTTCTTTTATTATCCGATAGAGATGTTTTGGGATGACAAAACGGCGGAAAAAAATCAATTTGCATAAATGGTAATAAATTTGTGATAAGGACGGGTAACTAAACGTATTATTATGATAATGTCAAATGAGATTTTTATCGTTTCGCTCGTGTTTTTGGGTATCAGTTTCCTGGTATCAGCCATACTGAAAAGCAAGTTCACCAAATACGGTAAAATAGCCTTGGCTAATGGTATGACAGGTCGTGAAATCGCTGAGAAAATGCTCAAGGAAAACGGCCTTTATGACGTGAAAGTGACCTCTGTGCAGGGTTTTCTTTCTGACCATTATAACCCGGCCAACAAAACTGTGAACCTGAGCCCTGAAGTCTATAACGGGATAAGTGTTTCTGCCGCTGCAGTTGCCGCTCATGAATGTGGCCACGCAGTACAACATGCCACTTCCTATGGACCCCTGATGCTCAGGAGCAAGCTGGTTCCGGCAGTCCAGGTCAGTTCTATGTTGGTTAACTGGGTGCTGTTAGCGGGGATGATCGTATTGGCCACCACAAAAAACCCCACCGTCCTTTTAATAGGGATCATTGCCATGAGTCTAACCGTACTCTTTACACTGATTACTCTGCCGGTTGAGTTCGATGCCAGCAAAAGGGCCCTGGCCTGGTTGGACCAAACCAATGTGACTAATCCATCAGAATATCCTAAGGCAAAAGATGCCTTGAAATGGGCTGCTACTACTTATGTTGTGGCTGCTTTGGCCGCGGTTGTTACACTTATTCAATATATTATGATATACCTGGGAAGCAGGGACAGAAGTTAGATGTATCATTAAAATTTCAATGATTTCTACAACCATGCAGCAAAGTGCATGGTTTTTTTTGTTTTTGATTCACGAATATTTATATTCATAATACTAAAACTACACATATGAGAAAAACAGCAGGCCTGATGCTGGTGCTATTGCTATGTTCGGCATCACTTCTTTGGGCGCAAACAAAAACCGTTTCCGGTAAAATAACTGATGGTAGCGGTTCACCCGTTTCTAACGCTTCAGTTACCGTAAAAGGCACTAGAACCGGTGTCGTGTCAAAATCAGACGGAACTTTTTCTTTCACTGTTCCTGACAATGCAAAAACACTTACCATTTCAGCAATTGGGTTCGAAACAGAAGATGTAGCCATTTCAGGCTCATTTGTTTCTCTTTCTTTAAAAGCCGGCGAGTCCCGCAGCCTGGATGAGATTGTTGTAGTGGGTTATGGTACACAAATTAAAAGAGACATTACAGGCAGTATAGCCAGAGTAAAAGGAGGGGAAGTACAAAATATGCCAGTGCCAAACCTAACCCAGGCCATACAGGGGAGGGCAGCTGGTGTGTTTGTAGAATCACAAAACGGTAAAGTGGGAGAAGGCATTAAAGTAAGGGTTCGTGGAGCTACTTCTATAAATGGTAGCAATGAGCCCTTATATGTGGTTGATGGAGTACCGTTAGTAGGCGGTATTTTTGGTAGCGCTACGGCAGATATCAACTTTAATGATGTAGAAACTTTTGATATATTAAAAGATGCATCAGCTACAGCTATTTACGGTAGCCGTGCTTCTAATGGTGTCATCCTCATTACTACTAAAAGGGGTAAAAACGGCAAAACAAAATTTACCCTGAACACCCAGTACGGGTCACAGGAACCTACCAACAAAAGGGGATTTTTAAACGCAACAGAATACATTGCCTATTTCAAAGAGGCGGCAATAAATACCGCTAAGTATCATTTTAACAGGGCTGGCAACTGGAGAGGATATGCCAGTGAAGCTGCAGCGATAGCTGATATGACCACTTATATCGAAGGACGTTTTACAAGGTATAGCGGCTTTAGTAACTGGAGAAATGTGGAAACAAATACTGATTGGCAAGATCTTGCATTTGATAATAATGCAAAAACAAACCAGACCGAATTAAATGCGCAGGGTGGTAATGATAAAACTAAATTCTTCATTAGTGGAAGTATAAACCATCAGGATGGTATTTTGATTGGTAATAAATTTCAACGGATGGGTATACGTTTTAATATTGATCACCAAGTTAATAACTGGCTCAAGCTTGGCGTTAATTCAAATTTGTCTAAAATAGTTAGGAAAAGAGTTCCGTTAGATAATGCATTCAGCACGCCAATGCAAATAGTAGCATTGGCTCCCATAACACCTGTAAGAAATAATGTTACCGGTGCATTGTATGACAGACCTACTACCACCTATTATAATCCTTTAATTGACAATGAAGCTGTAATTAATAATGTAAATGGATACAGAAACCAGGGTAATATTTATGCAGAGAGTAAAATATTAAAGGGATTAACTCTTCACAATTCGCTGGGACTTGATATGGTTAACCAGACTGAAGACCGTTTCTGGAGCAGCCGATCATTAGGCGGTGCGGGAATTGGGGGTGCTGCACAGGCACAATGGTTAAGAAATACAAGATGGATGACTAATAATTATCTTAACTATGTTTCTACTATAGGAGACAATCATAAAATTGATGCTACAGCCGGTGTAAGTTTTGAAAACAGGTATGATGAATATGCCCTTGTGACCGGCCAGGCTTTTGCAGATGAAAGTATTAAAACATTGGCCGGCGCAGGTACTATTAATGGTGGTACCAGTACGCAGGATGAAAATAATATATTCTCTTATTTTGGAAGAATAAATTATGGCTTTAAAGGGAAGTATCTTGCCACTATAAACTTCCGTGCAGATGCTGACTCCCGTTTTGGTACAGAATATAAGTATGGATATTTTCCGGCAGCTTCAGTAGGCTGGATTGTAAGCGAAGAAGGCTTTTTGAATAATAGTAAATGGCTTAGCTTCTTAAAACTACGTGCCAGCTATGGGGTGTTGGGTAATAATAGCGGCCTGGGTTTTTATGATTCGAAGTCTCAGTATGGAGCAGTTACCTATGGTGTGGTTTCTGGTCTGGGTATTAGCAGGTTTGGAAATGATGCTTTAAGGTGGGAAAAAACGGCTTCTCTTGATTTAGGTCTTGAGTTTGGATTATTCAACAACAGGCTGAGTGGTGAATTTAGCTGGTACAAGAAAAAAACCAGCGACATGTTATTATCGGTTCCCACTCCCTCTCCATCAGGAACTACTTCCGTACTTGGTAATATTGGAGAAATGGAGAATAAGGGCATAGAACTAACTCTTAATTCTGTCAACGTAGCAACAAAATCATTTCGTTGGATCACCTCGCTGAATGTAGCGAAAAATGAAAATAAACTAACAAAGCTGGATGGTGAACAACAGCAGGTGTTACCCAGCGATGCCCGTTATGCAAATGCACTCATTATTGGTCAGCCTATCGGTGTCTTTTATGGTGTAAAATATGCGGGGGTAGATCCTGCTAATGGTGATCCGATATTTTTTAACCAGGATAATAAAACAACAACTAATGTTTACAGCGATGCCGGTAAATTCATTATTGGTAATCCAAATCCCGATTGGATCGGAGGTATTACAAACACTGTTACTTGGAAAGGGCTTGAGTTAAATTTCCTTTTCCAGGGAGTATTTGGCAATCAGGTTCAGGACGGTGCCGGTGGATTTATGAGTGCCAGTGCAGATTGGTTTGATAACCAGACCCGAGATCAGTTAAATGCCTGGAAAAAACCAGGAGATATAACCAATGTGCCGCAAGCAAGATTGAACCGGTTTGGCGATTTTGACAGCCCAAGTATGAGTACCCGTTATATTTATGATGCTACTTATGTGCGGTTTAAAAATGTAACATTAGCTTATACCGTGCCTCAAAAATTTGTAAACAAAGCCAAACTATCCAGTGCCCGTATCTATGTAAGTGGGGTAAATCTTCACACTTTTACCGATTATCCGGGATGGGATCCTGAAGTAAATACAGATTACAGGGCAGGCAACGTAAACCAGGGAAGTGATTTTTATGCTGCTCCTCAGATAAAGAGTATTGTATTTGGCCTAACAATTGGTTTATAATTTAATAACCCTCTTAATTAGTTTATTATGAAACGATTTTCAATTTTAATAGCAATGGCTGTTTTGGTTTTCTTCTCAGCCTGCGATAAAAAATTAGATTTAAATAATCCTCAAAGCATCGATGCTGCAGAGGCCTTTTCAACTGACGCTAAAGTAAAAAAAGTACTCATTGGTAACTATGCTTCACTGGGGAACGGCAATTTGTTTGGGGGTGCCGTCTTATGGATGAGTGAATTGCTGGCTAGCAATGCAGAACTCAACTGGGTAGGCACTTTTCCTGAACCCCGGCAAATATGGAGTAAAAACATGCTTATCAGTAATAGTAATGCCGCAGCCACTTATGCTGCCGCTTACCGGGTAATTTACAATGCCAATAATATTTTAGCAAATACTGCAGTGATAGTTCCTGCTGATTTGAATAAAGTAAAAGGTGAAGCATTATTTCAAAGAGCCATTACGTATTTCGAACTGATAAAATATTTTGGCGAAAAACCATACATATCCGGAAGCACTAATACACTGAAAGGAGTGCCATTGATTACTGCACCCGGTCCAAGTGCCCCACAGGATGGATTTTACCAACTCCCAAGAGCAACCGTAGAACAAGTGTATCAGCAGATAATTTCAGACCTGACAGAGGCAGAAAATGTTTTACCTGCTAAAAATGGAGTATATGCAAATAAACCTTCTGCCTCCTTAGCATTGGCAAGAGTGTATTTACAACAGGCAAAATATGCTGAAGCAAGAGATGCTGCTGACCGTTGTATAACAGTAGCTGCTGCTAACAGCTTTTCATTAGTGGGTTCTTATGCAAGTGCATTTAATAATTCGGCGAATACAGTTGAAGATTTGTTTTCCATGCAGGTAACTGCCCAGGCAGGTACTAATAGTTGCTTCACTTATTTTAGCACCACTACCTTTGGAGCCAGAGATGGTGATATAGAAGTAACAACTGTTCACTATAATAAATACAATGCTGCAGATAGCCGCCGTGCATTATTCTTTTTTGAAGCAGGTGCCTGGCGTTGCGGCAAGTGGAGAGATATCAATAAGAATGTGAAAGTGATGAGACTGGCCGAAGCTTATCTTACCAGGGCAGAATGTAATCGCCGCCTGAGTGCTTCTGTTGGCGACACACCAGACAATGATGTTAATCGTATTCGTAGCCGTGCAGGAATTCCTGCTTTGTCAGGAGCTACATTGCAACAAATACTAGATGAAAGAGAATTGGAACTGGCATTTGAAGGACAAGGTGCCTGGGATGCAAAACGTTTACAACTTACTGTAGATGGCAAAGCATGGAATGATAATAAAATGACTTTTCCTATACCATTAAGAGAAAGAAATGTGAATCCTAACCTGGAACAAAACCCGGGGTACTAAGACAAAGAATATTATAAATGAAAAGACCCCGATAAATGCGGGGTCTTTTCATTATAATTTTATCTCCCCATCGTGCTGGTCAAAAAATTTATATTCAGTAAGATGATAGTTGCTGTCTTTTTCCAACCGGGTTTTTTGACCGAACTTCTTTTTCCATTTGGCCATTTGGGTGCTCCAGGGCCAGCCTTTGGTGAGATAGGCATAGAGAATAGGATGCACTACTAATTTCAAGTTGCTGTTTTTATGAGTCACCAGGTAACTCAAATTCTTTTCAATTTCATCTTCCAGCAACAGGGTAGATGATATTTTGCCGGTTCCATTACAACTGGGACATACTTCCTGTGTATTGATATTCATTTCCGGCTTCATACGTTGCCGGGTGATCTGCATAATACCGAACTTGGAAATGGGAAGCACGGCATGTTTGGCCCTGTCAGGACTCATAAACACTTCCATTCTTTCCACCAGCTTCCTTTTATTGTCCGGAAGCTTCATATCAATAAAGTCAACAACAATAATTCCTCCCAGGTCACGCAACCTTAGTTGCCTTGCAATTTCTTCAGCCGCTTCCAGGTTTGTTTCCAGGGCATTTTGTTCCTGGTTATTACTAACGCTTTTATAGCCGCTGTTAACATCGATAACATGCAGCGCTTCGGTATGTTCAATAATCAGGTAGGCACCACTATCCAGGTTGACTGTTTTGCCAAACGACGATTTAACCTGTTTGGTAATACCAAACGAATCAAAAATAGTCGAACCATTCTGGTAGAACGAAACAATGTCGGCTTTCTCAGGAGCTATTCGTTGTATGTAATTCTTTGTATCGCTAAAAATATTCCTGTCGTTCACTACAATCTTGTTGAAATCCTCATTGAGCAGATCACGAAGTATACTGGTGGTCTTTGTTTGCTCGCTTAAAATTTTAGCCGGTGCCACAGCTCCTTTCAGATTTTTTTGAATGCTCTTCCACATTTCTATAAGGGCAGTCAGATCTTCATGCAATTCAGCAGTTTTTTTCCCTTCGGCAGCTGTACGAACGATAACCCCAAAATTTTTGGTTTTGATAGCTTCGACGATCTTTTGTAACCGTTTTCTTTCCTCTGAAGAATGAATTTTCCTCGATACGGCTACAATATCATTGAAAGGTGTTAATACAACAAAACGACCAGGCAGAGAAAGTTCACAGCTCAGCCGCGGACCTTTGGCAGCAATGGGTTCTTTCAGAATTTGTACAAGGACATGTGGTTTTCCTCCCAGCACTTCATTGATCTTCCCTGTTTTTACGATTTCCGGCTCAATGGTGAACTTGCTAAAATCAAGACCTGTTTCGGTCTTATCCTGCATGCACATGTTGGTAAACTTCAACAGGGACTTGGCATAAGGACTGAGGTCAGTATAGTGAAGAAACGCATCCTTTTCAAATCCAACGTCTACAAAAGCGGCATTGAGACCAGGTATAAGTTTTTTTACCTTGCCCAAATACAAGTCGCCTACGGCAAAACGAGCATCGCTTTTTTCGCTATGCAATTCTACCAGTTTCTTGTCTTCCAGCAGGGCAATTTCTACTCCCTGTGGGGCTGCATTAATAATAAGTTCTTTGTTCATTACAGCTACATAAATGAATCACCTTTATGCTGTAAACACCGGTTGCCGGAAATCCGTATGGAATGCGGGATTGAAACCTGTAGGATATTTTGCGGGTGGACTAGGTGGGGAGTTCCTTAGGAACCCCTTCGGGGCAAACTTATACGGTAAACAACCAGTTGACTGAAAGAGTCTTTAGTCGATTGTCGATAGTCAGGAGCCAAAATCATTGCTTGATAGAACTGACTTTAGGCTATAGATTCACGACTCCAGACTATTTATTCCTCTTCTTATGACGGTTCTTTCTCAGTCTTTTTTTACGCTTATGCGTCGCAATTTTATGACGCTTCCTTTTTTTACCACAAGGCATACTCAAATAATTTTTTAATCTTGTTTAATAAATATTTTCTATTCACAGCCCAGCCTGACAGCAGCAAAGGCGTTTATTCCAAATCTTTTATCCTCTTTTCAATCGCCAATTTTAGTGCTGGCTCACTGGTCAATGGAAGACAAAGCTGGTACCAGTTTATTGCCTTCTTCTTTTCCCCCATCCGTTCATAAACTTCAGCCAGTAATAACATAGCATCAATATCACCTGGTTTGATCCTGTTAACCGTTTCTAAACGGCTGATCGCTTTATCATATTGACCCGAGATAAGTGAACCCTTTACCAGCATCATCTGAGCATAAAGGTTGGTACTATCTTTTTCCACTACTTCCCTGATCTTCAATATCCCCTCCATTGGCGTAGTTGAAATATTGCCCAACAGGTAGCTGGCACCGAGGCCAACTTTGGCTGAATCATTGCCGGGGTTAATCTTCAAAGACCTTTCGTACAAATCTTTTGCCTGCAGTGCTTTCCACTGTCTGCGTTGTACTACTTCATCGTTTTGGAGGTTATCCAAAAACAAACGGGCAGCGAAGGTGAGCTTTTTTTCTGAATTTTCCAATCGGGCTGCTTCAGCAGTATACCAGGCATAAGGCTCAAATACATGTGCGGAGTCAGCCCAAAACCGGGCTAACTGGTGATAAACATGGAGTTGCTGATCTTTTATATCACCTCTAGAAATTGAGTTTTCAAGGGTATTTAACCTTATTATTTGATCAGTTGTCAGTTGTTTTTTGGCCAAATTCAGTATCGTATCTATGGAAATCGGAGACATATCGGCGCTGTGGTCATGTCCGTCATCCGGGCTATGCTCCATAACCGCCGTTGCATTTTTTTTCGGAACAGTTCTGCCAAATACAAAAATCCCGGCAGTCAGCAGTAGGGCGATACCGATAGTGAGCCATTGAGGTTTTTTCACGTCAAAAAATTGAGGAGGCGAAGTTACCTCAATAAGGCTGTATAAAAATGTTGGAAGAGAGGTTTATTCAACCTCCTCACCCGGTCCAGCGTCAGGTTTGGGCTCTTTTAGCTTTTTTACTTCTGCCACAAACTCTTTGGCGGGCTTGAAAGCTGGAATGTAGTGCTCAGGGATATGCACTGCAATATTTTTTTTGATATTGCGGCCAATTTTCGCAGCTCTTTTTTTAGTGATGAAGCTGCCAAAACCCCGGATATAGATGTTTTCGCCCCCGGCCAGGGCGTCTTTTACTTCTTTAAACATAGTTTCAAGAGTAACAAGCACATCTACCTTGGGTATGCCTGTTTTTTCGGAAATCTGATTGACCAGGTCGGCTTTTCTCATTGTTACATGTTTTAGTAGTTTTTCCCGAAAACTTTCGACACCAATTTATAACAAAATAATATGATAGTCAACTAAATAGGCATAATTTTTTCAACCATCTATTTTATTTATAAAATCAAAGGATTCATCATTCTATCGAAAATGTCAGATATTTTGCAGGCTCACGACAAACCCTATCAGTATATTTCATGAAGAAAAAGGACCACCAGGATCTAAAAAAGAAGTTTGCCCCCCTTTTACTAAAGTGGCATACCCGGGAAAACAAAAGGCAAATGCCCTGGAAAGGGGAGAAAGACCCATACAAAATATGGCTTAGCGAGATCATTCTGCAGCAAACAAGGGTAGAGCAGGGATTAAGTTATTACAACAAGTTTATTGTAGCCTTTCCCGATGTACACAAGTTGGCAAGGGCGACTGATAGAAAGATCTTCAAACTTTGGGAAGGATTGGGCTACTATACCAGGTGCCGAAACCTGGTGGCGACAGCACGTTTTATTTCAAAAGAGCGGGACGGGATATTCCCAGATAGCTACGAAGAAATAAAAGCCTTGAAAGGAGTCGGCCCTTATACGGCCGCAGCCATTTCTTCTTTTGCCTTCGATTTACCACATGCCGTGGTGGATGGCAATGTTTTCAGGGTGTTAGCAAGATTATTTGGCTTATACACACCCATTGATTCGACACCGGGTAAGAAGCTATTTACCATATTAGCGGCTGAATTGCTGGATAAAAATCAACCGGGATTGTATAACCAGGCAATAATGGATTTGGGAGCAGTGATTTGTAAACCAATAGCGCCACTATGTTCAGCATGCGTTTTTAAGAAGCATTGCTATGCTTTCCTATCTAACAGCATAAGCGAATTGCCGGTGAAAGAAAAGAAAATAAGCATCAGGAGGCGATGGTTTTATTATTTGGTCGTAACTTATAAAAATGAATTTGCAATCCGGCAACGTACGGAAAAAGATATTTGGCAGGACCTCTACGAATTTCCTTTGGTGGAATCTGTCGAAGAACTGGGTATAAAAAACATTCTATTACACCTCGAAAAGAAAAAAGCATTGTCAAAACATGAATACCAGGTGGTAGTCGTTTCGTCAATATTCACGCAACAACTCTCTCACCAGCGGATAAGCGGCCAGTTTATAGAATTGAAATTGAAAATTAAACCCCGGGTGAAAAATGATTGGTTATGGATGACAAAAGAAAAAGCTGATAACTATGCATTTCCTCAATTCATTAACCAGTATCTCCGTCAAAAGAGAACGCTGGGAAGCTGAGAACTTATTAGATCACACTGAAATGGCATGATTTTTTGATATTTTCCTTGCTAAATATTTTTAATTTTAATAGCAATATAGCCTTAGACGATTTTTTAACCTAAAGAATAAGTGTATGAGAGGCGTAAACAGAGTAATGCTCATTGGCAACCTGGGCAAAGACCCCGACGTTCAACATCTGGAAGGCAATATTGCCGTAGCTAAATTTCCACTTGCCACCACTGAAACATTTAAGGACCGTTCTGGTAAGTTAGTATCTCAAACTGAGTGGCATACGGTAGTTCTTTGGAGAGGATTGGCCGAGCTGGCCCAGAAGTATTTGCACAAAAGCAGCCTTGTATATATTGAGGGAAGGCTGAGAACGCGCAGCTGGGATGATAAGGACGGCAACCGGAAATTTGCTACTGAAGTGGTGGGTGATAACCTCATTATGCTAGATAAGCGAGTCGAGGGAGGGAGCGGACCTGGAGAAGGGTCCGGGACAGAGGGAATGGGTAGCACAGATATCCCAGGTGATCCTACAGAAAGCCTACCTTTTTAAAATAGGATCCTGCCTGCCCAAGTGGCAGGTAAGGGGTTTAGCAGATCAAACATCCGGTAATGGTCACCATAGGAGCATGGCGAATTCCTTATCAATCCTATTAGTCCGTGGTTTACCTTTGTTTCAGGATTTCAGGGCAGGCCAAATTGACCTGCTTTTTCGATAAATAAAACCCCTTGCTTTGGATAGTCACCCGATACTAATTTCCATTATAGATTATTTCTCTTATGTTTTCCTGGCTATCAATTCCCAGGGAACTACTTTTTTAGGTATTGCATTGATTATTTTGTTGCTGCTCACTTTTACTATCTCCGGAGCAGAAGTGGCATTGTTCTCTCTGAACAAAAAAGATATAAATATGCTGAAGACAAAACAACATGCTTCAGCCAAGCGTATCGTCAACCTGCTGGAAGAACCAAAGGAGGTGTATGCATCTTTGTTGATAACGGGAACCTTATTAAATATCTGTATCGTCGTATTATCTAATTATTTAATCAACCAGTTTATTTCTTTTGATAAAGTGGGAGGGTTGGTGGAAGTGCTTTCAAAAGTAACAGCCATTGCCTTTGTATTGGTGTTTGTGGGCAAAATATTTCCCAAGGTCTGGGCGGCGCAAAATAACCTGCGGTTTGCTTACGGTTCTTCATTTATTATCGAAGCCCTGCATTTATTATTAAGAAGAATCAGTCGATGGACAGTGAAATTGGCGGACCAGATAGGTAAAAGAACAGGGGCTGATAAGACCGATGCGATGAGTATGCAGGAACTCGACGAAGCTATTGATATTAAAACCGATGCGGAAGCGTCGCAGGAAGAAAAGAACATCATGAAAGGCATTGTAAAGTTTGGCAATATATCTGTTAAACAGATCATGAGGAGCCGGTTGGATGTAAGTGGTATTGAGTATAAGATGTCGTTTGGAAATGTAGTAAAAAGGGTGGAAGAGCTTCATTATTCAAGGTTACCGGTTTTTAAAGAAAGCCTGGATGAGGTGACTGGTATCATCAATACCAAGGATCTTATTGCCCATTTAAATGAACCAGAGAATTATGACTGGCATGGACTGATGCGCCAGCCCTATTTTGTTCCTGAGACAAAATTGATAGAAGATCTGTTAAAAGAGTTTCAGCAAAAACATGTTCATTTCGCTATCGTGGTGGATGAGTTTGGGGGTAGCAGTGGTATTGTAACTATGGAAGATATCCTGGAAGAAATAATCGGTGAAATTAAGGATGAGTTTGATGAGGAGGAGAGCGGCAACCGGAAAATGGATGATCATAATTACCTGTTTGAAGGCAGAACAATGATACACGATATGTGCAAAACGATGAAGTTGCCGATGGATACATTTGATAAGGTAAGGGGAGAGAGTGAATCATTGGCAGGCCTTGTACTGGAACTGGCGGGAGAATTTCCTGCAGAGAATTCGGTAACATCGGTTGGGGATTTTGACTTTACTGTGTTGCAGGCGGATAACAACCGCATTCACCAGGTAAAAGTGACAATTAAACCGAAGGAGTAAATAGTTACCGGTATGAATAAAGTAACCCGTTATTTCGTTATGTTTCTTACGCCCTGTGCGCTGTACCTGGTTGCCTGTAACAGCGACTATTCAGTGGGTAAGAAGAAGGGCTATTTTCATATAGATTTTCCCGAAAAAAAATACCAACTCTTCAATCAGCCGGGCTATCCTTACACATTTGAATATCCTTTGTATGCCCAAGTAACAAAAGACTCCACCTTCTTTGATGATAAAGCCGGCGACTGGTGGGTCAATGTGGATATACCCCAATTTGCTGGCCGGATCTATATCAGTTATAAATCAATCGGTGAGCGGAATAAATTTGATTCATTAGTCAGTGATGGCTTTAAAATGGCCTACAAACAACATGTAGATGTCTCAACAGGGATAGAAGAAGCGAGGATACAGACTCCTAATAATGTAGGAGGAATGTATTTTAGCCTGGGAGGAAATACAGCAACGGCCAATCAGTTCTTTCTTACGGATACTTTTAGACATTTTTTGCGTGGAGCCTTATATTTTGATGCCACTCCTAATACCGACTCATTGGGGATCGTAAATGAGTTTTTGAGAAAAGACTTGCAACATTTGATCAATACGCTGAAGTGGACCGACAGCACTCCTGCAAACAAATAAAAAAAGCCCCGTCCCTTTTTAAAACGGGACAGGGCCAGGAGCCAGGCTCAAGGAGTTTTATCGTTCCTTTTTTTCAAATTTTTTAACCGTCTCTTTAGGAAGTTCTGTCAAACTGATTTCTTCTCTTTCCCTTAAAGGCGCGCGGCTGAATATTTTGTGGTTCAGTTTCTTTTTCTTTGTTACTTTCCTTTCCACATCGCTGTCATTGGATGTTTTTACCTCAACGAAAGGCTTTTCGATCTCTGTAGTTGTAGGGGCGATCTTTTCATCTCCCGGAATTGGCTGAAGGGCTATGATGGCTTCCTTTTCGCTGTTACCAGTATTTTTTTTCTTTAGGATCGTTTTTTTGTTCCTGCCCGGAATTTCTTTTTTTGGTACAACTGGCTCCGGGATCCAGTCCCCGGTACTGACAACCGGGTTTGTTTTCTTTTCTTCTTCATACATGCTGGTAAACTCTTTTTGGTGGCTTGTCTTTTTGTAATCAACAAACCCGTAAATACTGGCTCCGATCATCAACGTGGCGCCGACGTACAACATTGATTTCATGTCATTAAGTTTAAAAGGTTTAAAATGATTAAAAGGTTCGAGAGGTTGAAGTAAACTTTTTAAACGTATTGCACCTCTGGAACATTTCAAACTTATACGGTGAACGATCTTAAATATTTTTTGCCCTGGCGATAAATGACCCACTCTGCAAACAACATGTTACCGATCACACTGATCCAGAGGGATAGCTCATAATTCTCGAGGTGACCCCAGTCCAGCAGGTAAAAAATAATATGATAAACCCGGAAGGTAACAGCCGTCATGGCCATGGAATAACTACGCATCATCCAGATTTTATGGGCTACCACATTTCTTTTGTGAATAGTAGTTAAGCCATAGAGTGTTGTAACAAACCACCAGCCTGCCATGAACATGAATAAGGATCTCTCCCAAAAACTTCCTTTGGCAAAGAATGACATGTACAGGCCGGTGGGTGCTCCCAGGAACAACACAACAAAAACATAGATCTTGCCTGAAAAGCGGTGGATGGCCTTTGACTTTTTAAGGATATATCTCGAAAATTGGATAAGGGCAGTGCCAATGCAAAGTGCACCTGCTGCAATGTGAATATAAAAGCAGGTATTGTAGAAATTACTTTTAAACAGGAAACTTCGTTCTTCTATGAAATCAAAATTTTTGCTGAAAGAGAAATAAGGGAGGGTATTATAGATTAGTAATAAACTAAAACCGATGACCGGCACCCAAAAGAGCATTTTGAAAAAAACCTTCACCGACTTTTGGAGGGTGAATATTCTCGTGTTACGCATACAGTGGTTTGATCGTAGGATGCAGTTGATGGAACTCCTCCATAAAAAGATGTTGTTAGAACTGTGTTAAAGGGAAAATGAGTTATTTTCAGGTATGAGAAATTTGTTTTGCATCCTGCTGTTTCTCCAGGCTGTCACTATAGGTTATGGGCAGTCTCAGCCCCGGATAGTAGATTCTGTGCAGCGTCTTCTTGCTGCTTCAACAACGGAGGAGGACAAGTTTAGGAATACAGCTTACTTATCTAAGGTGATGATGACAATGGATCCTAAAGCGGGTGACGTTTATGGTAAACAACTCATTGAAATAGCGGAAACCTCCCGTAATAAAGCCAGGATGGTAGAAGCTTTATTAATTAACGGGGAACGCTTTTCCTATCTCGCCGGGCGGAAGGACAATATCATTCAATCGATCACTTATTATAATAGAGCGTTGGAACTGGCACGTAAAAATAAGATGGATAGTTCTGTCGTAAAAGCATACCTGGCCTTGTCGAAAGTGCACCGGTTTTTACCCGATAATGATAAAGCGCTTAGTTTTTGTAACCAGGCCAATTCTTATAGTAGCCTGCTGAAGAATGATAGTATCACCGCCGAAATACACCTGGAATATGGGTCTGTTTATATTGCAAAGAACGAGAAACTGCTGGCACTTCGTAATTTTCTTACCGGTATCCGGATCGGGGAAGATATCAAAAGTGTATACCTCCGGCGGGAAGGCTATAATAAACTCTCTGTGTTTTATGCCACGATCGGAGACTATGACCGTGCTATAGATATCCAGGTAAAATCATTGAAGCTGCTCGAAATCATACCTTCCCAGCAATCAGTATATCGAAAAATAGATGAACTCAACCGGATCGGTAACCTGCACTCCAATAATAAGGACTATGATATGGCTTTGTATTATTTTGAGAAAGCATTGCAGGTGGCAGACTCTATCAAATACAATCCGATAAAACCCATGATCTACCAGAGCATCATTTATAATTATCTCAGTGCCGATCAGCCCCAGAAAGCATTGAATTATTTCAATGCGCATCCCCAGTTGAAGGATTTTTTAATAAAAGTGAATTTTGGAAACTTTATTGACCAATCGTATGGTCTCATTTATTTTCGACTGGGGAAATACGATTCCGCTAAATATTATTATGAAAAAGTAGCAACCTTTTTTGAGCAGGATGTGAATAGCACCAATAAATACGGTTACTATTACCAGAGGGGAATGTTATATTTTAAAACAGGTGAATGGGATAAATCATTAGCTTTTTTTTTGAAAGCCAAGGCGATAGCTGATGGCATCGGTAATCTCGACCAAATGAGTGAGGTAGTGGCGCGGCTCGATTCTGTGTACCAGAAAAAGGGAAATTTTGAGCAGGCTTATGCTTTTGCTTCCCTCCATACAACCTACAAAGACAGCCTGAACAAACTAGGAAAGGAAAAGGACCTGATGCAAATAGAAGCGGCCGATGAGCAAAGCCGGATGGAAAGGCGACTCAAGGAAGAGGAGGAGACCAAGCGGCGGAATAATAATATCCAGTATATCGGGATCACCTTCGGAATCATTATCTTATTTATGACCCTGGCTGTGCTGGGTATGTTTAAGGTTTCCGCCGGGTTGATCAAAGCGATCAGTTTTTTTGTGTTTTTGATGCTCTTTGAATTTATTTTCCTGGTCTTTAAGAAAAATATTTACTCCATTACACAGGGAGAGCCGTTGAAAGATCTCGCTTTTATGATCGCTTTGGCGGCGTTGCTGGTTCCCCTGCATCACTGGCTCGAACACAGGGTGCTCACTTATCTTACCTCCCATAACCGGTTGACCGCTGCTGGTCAACATTTAAAAAGAAAACTGTTTCGCCGGACAAATGAAGGAGAACAATAAGCAGGGCTTACCTTTGCCAAAATAAAAAGCATTGATAGTAATAGATAATATTCTGGTAAGCGATGAAGTAGTGCAGAAAAAATTTGTCTGTGACCTGAACAAGTGTAAGGGTGGTTGCTGCGAGGAAGGTGATGCTGGCGCCCCCTTGGATGATGAAGAACTGGAGATTGTTTTGGAAATGTACGAAAAGATCAAACCATACCTTTCTGATAGGGCCATGGCAGAGATTGAAAAAAAAGGCAAGTATGTTTATAGCAGGGAGTTTGGATGGGTAACACCAACCCTGGGTAACGACAATGAAATATGTGTGTATGGAACCAGGGATGAAAAAGGTATCATCAAATGTGCATTTGAACAAGCCTATTATGATGGGGTGATCGCGTGGAAAAAGCCCATTAGCTGCCACCTGTTTCCTGTTATTGTCAAAAAAGGAAAACACGGCAACTATGACCGGGTTAATTATGAGCCAAGGGAAAAACTTTGTAATCCTGCCTGTGCCTTGGGAAAGAAACTGGAAGTGCCCGTCTTTGAATTTCTAAAAGAACCTTTGATAAGGAAATATGGCGTGGAATTTTATGATGCATTAAACAAGGTAGTCCAATTGCAGGCGGCCAAATAACTAACTATAATAAAATAAGACCAACACCGTGAAAGAAACAGCAGCCGGGTTTATTGCTAAAAGCGAGATCAAAGCAGCGGACAAAGAGCATCGTCGCAAGATCAATTTTAATATCGGGAAGTACAATACTGTCGTACCAAAAGGAAAAGAACAGTTTGCCGATCTTCACCTGGCGAGGGAAAGAGCTAAGAATATCAAATGGAAAGCTATTGAGACGTTGGACAAACAATTAGAAGCTTTTGAAAGCGCCATCAGCAAGCGTGGTGCAAAAGTCATATGGGCGGTAGATGCACAGGAGGCCTTGGAGGCAATAAAAAAAATCTGTCTGGAGAAGAATTGTAAAAAATTAGTCAAGAGCAAAAGCATGGTGACAGAAGAGATTCACCTGAATGATTTTTTGGAAAAAAACGGAATTGAAAGTGTGGAAACTGATCTCGGGGAATACATCCAGCAATTGGATGGTGAAGCTCCCTATCATATCGTTACCCCTGCTATGCATAAAAGCAAGGAAGACGTGGCAAAGCTTTTTGCAGAGAAATTGGGCACAGATCCTAAAGCAACGCCGGAACAACTGACATTAATTGCAAGAAATATTCTCCGGGATAAATACAGGGAAGCAGAAGTAGGCCTGACCGGGGCAAATTTTATTATTAGTGATATAGGTGCGGTAGCTGTAACCGAGAACGAAGGTAATGCAAGACTTAGCTGCGCTCTCCCGAAAACACATATTGTTGTAGCCGGGATAGAGAAAGTAATTCCTTCAATCACCGACCTGGCTTTGTTCTGGCCCTTGTTGGCTACTTATGGTACAGGGCAGCAAGTGACCGTTTATAATACGATCATTGCTGGTCCAAGACATGCCAATGAAGTGGATGGCCCCGATGAAATGTATATAATACTACTGGATAACGGTCGCACCAATATCCTGGCAAATGCAAAACAGCGGGAAAGCCTTTACTGTATTCGTTGTGGCGCTTGTTTGAATGCCTGCCCTGTGTATAAGAATATTGGCGGGCATACTTATGCAGCCACTTACAGTGGTCCGATCGGCTCAGTCATCACTCCTCATTTAAAAAATATGGATGAATGGAAGCATTTGAGTTATGCTTCATCGCTATGCGGTAATTGCACGGAAGTATGTGCCGTGAAAATCAACCTGCATGAATTATTATTGGAAAACCGGCACGAAGCCGTGGAAGAAGGGCATAGTAAGTTAGGAGAGAATATAGCGTGGAAAATGTGGAAGCAGGGAATGCTGCGGCGCAAATGGATGAATATGGCGGGCGGCGGCACGAAGAACTGGGTCGTCAACACCTTGTTGAAAGGCTGGTCAGCTCACAGGGGTAAAATGGAGTTTCCTAAAAAATCCTTCAACGAATTGTGGAAGGAAAAGTATGAGACCCGTTAGTAGGTATTTTATTCTGCTGAATGGCCAGTGAGATTCACTGGCTATTTATTTTTATGTCGTTATCATTGCCGTTATGCCTGACCAGGTCAACTACTACAATCAATTTGGTGAAATGCATGAGGACAGTATACTTTCTTGCCCAGAGCCCGAATTGTGGACAACTGATTACCAGGAGAAAGGAAAAATATACAAAGAAATACAAACTAGGATCGAGCAGCAAGTGCAACTATTGCTAACCTGCTTTGAAAAAGACATTCCTGTACTGGATATAGGATGTGGTTTTGGCCGCCAGGCCATACTCCTGGCAAAAAATGGGTTTCTTGTTACGGGAATTGACACCAGTGATGTTTTTATTACGATTGCGACGAAACTTTTCAAACGAAATAATTATAAAGGAACTTTTTTTTGTGCCGATCTGATCAGTGGCGTGTTGGTGGGAAGGTATAGACAACTTCTTTTGCTAGACGTGCTGGAGCATATACCGCCAGCACAGCGGGCATTGTTGTTAAAAAGAATATATGAAATATCGGAGCCGGGCGCGGTGTTGATCCTTTCACTGCCACATGTAAAACAGAGAATAACTTCACAGCTGAATAATAATGTAAGAAGGCGGATCACCCAGAATTTTGCCTATTTTGTAAATAAAGAAGAACATCCCTATCCGATTCCACAGAAAAAAAACATTTTACAACTACTAGAAAATCTTTTTACGATCGATACGTTTATTGAATCGGCTGAAACGGATTATTATGTTTTACGAAGAAATGAATAAAACTTTCCCCACCATTGTTAAGTGCAATGAAAAGTAGCCGGAACAAGACAGCAGATTATGGTACATAAAAATAATTTCTAGGTTTCCTGATGAATGGCTAATGGTTTTTGATAACCCGGAATAAACGGATTGCGATACAAAAAGAAGCTCAAGGACTCCAAAAATGATCCCTGACCAGTGGTTGAGCCCGGATAAGTATATTCGTTTGTCGAAGAAATATAAAAAATGATCGTTTTTAGTTCCTCCATATCACCCCGGCTTCGCTATACCTGTGATTTTATTGGTAACGAACTTACAGGAAAGCCATTTGAACTGACCGACCAGCGGGATACCTACCTTAATTTTCCCGGTCCCCGGATAAATTACAGTACGGAGTCCATTGCTGAAAATGAGTTTTGGCTGCTTCCCCATAATTTATTGTTTGAAAAAGATATTCGGCAACAGGTGATTGAATGTTTTGAGCAGAAAAACAATAAGGGATTCTTTAAAACCCGGGGCGACTTTCCGTTCGACATATTCGCAGCGTCTTTTTATTTACTCAGCCGCTATGAAGAGTACTTGCCTCATAAAAAAGATGTCTATGGCAGGTATGCTCACGATAATTCTTTAGCCGCCAGGGAAAACTTCCTTGATCAACCCCTGATAAATAGTTGGATGGAAATTTTCAGGCAGGCCCTGCATTCAACATTTCCGGACATTCATTTTTCAACCTCAGTTTTCAAGTTTCTTCCCACTTATGATATTGATGAAGCTTATTCCTTTAAATACAAACAGTGGTGGAGAAGGACTGGCGCAGCCCTCAAGGATCTGTTGAAAGGGGATCTTAAAAACTTTTCACTGCGCCGGAAAGTTTTGTGTAATAAAATAGCCGATCCTTTTGATTCGTACGACTGGATGGATAAACTGCACACACAATACAAGCTGGAGCCCCGTTATTTTTTCCTGGTGGCGGAAAGTACTGGGAAGTTTGACAAGAATATTTTACCTGATGAAAAAGCGTTGCAGCAGATCATTCAGCGGCATGGTGGAAAATATACCATTGGTGTTCATCCATCCTGGCAAAGTGGTGATAAGCCAGCATTGATCAACAAGGAGATCAAAACAATAGAAATGATTACGGGAAAAAAGATCAGTAGCTCGCGTCAGCATTTTATCCGCTTTACATTACCCCAAACTTACAGGCGGCTTATAGAGGCCGGGATCACGGAAGATTTTTCTATGGGATATGGGAGTGTCAATGGTTTCCGTGCATCTGTCGCTTCGTCTTTTTACTGGTATGACTTGGAAAAAGAAGCACAAACCAGGCTCTTACTCCGGCCTTTTTGCTATATGGAAGCCAACTCATTCTTTGAACAGAAAATTGAAGCCACGGCAAGCATTGGAAGAAATGCTACGTTATTATGAGAAAGTGAAAAAGGTCAACGGAACTTTCATCAGCATCTGGCATAATACATTTTTGGGAACCAGTGCATTGTTTGCGGGATGGAGAGAAATTTATTTACAGTTTGTACAAGAGGTGGAATCAGCGCAGTCCGTCAGCATTGATTAAACTCCTTCCGTTTCGGGTTGCTCCGGGGGAGGAATTCCTCTAAAAGCCTTATTGACCAAATACACTCCTAACAAGGTCACGGCTCCGCCAACCGTAATAAAGATGGTGATCTTTTCATTGAATACTAACCAACCGCATAGTACAGCAACCATCGGGTTGATATAAGCATAAATGGATGCCTGTTCGGTGGGAAGATTTTGTAAGGCATATAAGTAACAGACAAAGGCGATCAATGAACCAAAGATGATAAGATAGGCAATAGAGGCCCATGACTCCCATGGAATTTTACTAATGGGTGCGGCATTACCGGTAGCACTGGTAAAGCTGATCAATGCTACGGCAGAAATAAGCATCTGCAAACCCAGGCTGAAGTAGGGGTTAAAATTCAACGCTTGTTTTTTTGTGTACAGGGTTGCAAAGGCCCATGTCCAGGTAGCAATTAGCGATAAAATGATGCCTTTTAAAAAACCGGGGTTCATAAAATCACCCAGGTGAGGGAAAAAAATGATGCATACCCCGCTAAAACCAAGTAATAAACCGAATACTGCTTTCCTCGGAAGTTTGTCTTTGGAAATAAATAACCCGATCACGACTAGCCATAAGGGGAAAATGGCACCCATGATAGAGGCAAGACCCGCCGAAATATATTGCACTCCCCAGGTGCTAAGACCATTGCTCATGATAAAATTCAGAAAACTTAATACTACGACTGGTATCCATTCTTTGCCTTTTGGCAGGGGAATCTTTTTATACAGAAAGAAGCCAACGTATAGCACACCGGCTATTAATTGCCGGATTCCTGCGAGTTGCAAAGCAGGCATATGCCGCACCCCTTCTTTAGAAGCGATCCAGGTGGTGCCCCATAAAACACAAACCAGGGACAAGGCGAAAATGGCTTTTGACCTTGTTCCTTTTTTACGGATGGTTAAAGGATTGAATACCGATAACTTTTTCAAAGTGTCAGCAGACGACTGTAAAATGTTTTTATGAAAATCAAATAGGTTCATACGCTCTAAGTCCCTGTAAAGTGAGACTTAACCTGGTTTTAATTTTAGTTCCCGCTATTAACCACTATGATCACAATAGGATTAGTGCTTGAAATGCCGCAGGCCCGTAATGACCATTGCCAGGTTATTAGTTTTACAATAGTCAATCGAATCATTATCTCTTATAGAACCACCCGGTTGTATAAAAGCAGTGATACCTGCTTCATGTCCCATTTTCACACAATCATCGAATGGGAAAAAGGCATCACTCGCCATGACGGCACCCTTCATATCAAAATTGAATTGCTTTGCTTTTTCTACTGCCTGCCGCAAGGAATCGATGCGACTGGTTTGTCCACAGCCTTTTCCAATGAGTTGTTTATTTTTTACCAGTGCAATGGCATTTGATTTTAAATGTTTGCAGACTAAATTGGCAAAAGCCAGGTCTTCTTTCTCGACAGCGGAGCTTTCCCTTCCTCCTGCTTCTTTCCATTCGGCAAAGTTGCCTTCATCTGTTCCCTGTATCAACATGCCATTCAATAAGGACTTGTACTGTTCTTTGTTGGCAGGCAGCGATTTAAGTTGTAGTAATATGCGATTCTTTTTTGATTTCAAAACAACCAATGCATCTTCATTAAATGCTGGCGCAATCAAATACTTCAAAGAATATTTCATTGATCGCATCGGCTGTAGCTTTGTCAATAATCCCGTTGCAAACCAATACGCCACCAAAAGCACTTTCCGGGTCGCCGGCCAGAGCAGCATCCCAGCTTTCTTGCACAGTAGCCCGCTGAGCTATACCACATACATTGGTATGCTTGATGATGGCAAATACGGCCTCCCCGCCCCCCGCGAGGGCGATTTTGGATTCTACCAATGAAGGAGTCGTTCCCAAATTACCGGAGTTTGGAACCCCTCCTTTGGAGGGCATTGGGGAGGCCTCTCTAATCAATTGCATCGCAGCATCCACATCAACCAAATTATTATAGGAAAGTTCCTTACCGTTCAGTTGGTCAAACAGTTTATCGAGGTCGCCGTAAAAAATGCCCGACTGGTGTGGATTTTCACCATACCGCATGGGTTTAGGATTAGGGATGGATTCCAGGAAGTATAATGCCTCTGAAGGGTTAAAATATTTGGCAATCGCCACATCATAGTGTGCCACCACCTCAAAAGCTTTGGAAGCGAAAATTTTTCGTTGTTCTAAAGTAGTTTCTCCTTTTTGTTCGTTTAGTAAATTTTCTAATGCTGCATAATCTTTTTTAGCAGCAATAACCACCACGTCTTTAAAATTTTTAGCGGCGCCTCGTATCATAGAGGGGCCACCGATATCAATTTTTTCGATGATAGACTTTTCGTCGGTCGTGGAAGCCACTGTCTCTTCAAACGGATAAAGGTCCACAATCACGAGATCAATTTCAGGGATATTGTATTGCTTCATCTCCTGCACATGAGTTGCATCCTCTCTTTTTCCGAGGATACCACCAAATACAGAAGGGTGTAAAGTTTTTACTCGGCCACCTAAAATGGAGGGATAAGTGGTGAGCTCTTCTACCGGGATCACTTCGACTCCCAACTTTTCAATAAATGTTTGGGTGCCCCCCGTAGAATAAATGGTAACACCCTGCTCCGAAAGTAATTTGACAATAGTGGAGAGGCCGTCTTTATAAAAAACAGAAATAAGGGCAGATTGAATCTTTTTATTCATACTATGGATGTGTTGAAAGGCAGGCAAATCGTCAGGAGCGGCAAAGGTAAGTCACCAGCACTTCATCACAAAAGCGCCTGTTCTAGTGCGGCACTGCTGGAGTAACTTTGTTTCGTTCCATTGACTCACATAATATCTATAGATGTCTTTACCACACCCTTTTTAAATTTTATTAAAAAAGCAAGTTGACCAAACCGATAAAGGCGGCCCCGGTTATTGGAGTCTTATTTATGGCAAACACGCTAAAGTCAATTACAGGTTTATCCAATTTACAACCATTACAAATATCATCTGAAACACTCACTTAATAACTAGTAATGTTTTCATTCCTGTATTCTGTAAGTAAGACTTTTAGACCGTTATACAAACCAGGTTTTTTAAACCCAGTCGCTATTTAGTTTTTCTTGCGTACATTAACCCGGTACATCACTCTAAAAGCATATCACCGTAGCTTCATCACGAACGCCCCCTTCACCGTTACATCATGCCAGGGAATGCTGAGTGAATCGCAGTCTTTTTTCCAGTGGCTGGATCGCCAGGCAGGCACAGACCCGTCAACTACTACCTGCTTTATATCTAATGCAGTTGCCAATGTTTTTATATACAGTTTTGGATTTTTGGAAATAACCAGCAGATCAATGACCGGCTTTGGTTGTTGCGGCACGAAGGAGACAGGATTGTCGAGCAATAAAATATGTTTGCCCTGATAGTCCACGAAGTTTTTATCCACCAATAAATTGCTGAGGGCTTTCGTTTGTTTTGCCCGGAAAAGTACCCGGGATGGTTCCAGGTGAAATTTGCGGGCAAATTCATTTACAACCAGATCGCTGTCGCCAATAAACAAATAATGCCGGCTATTTACAAAATCAATAGCTCTTTTTTGGGGTACGTTGTAAACAATGATCTTTTGTTGCTGACTAGTTTGAATGAAAGACAGGGAGCGTAGTACTACAAAGCCCAGTAAAGCAAATATACCAAGCTTTACTCCGGCTGTTGATCTTTCCAATAGCCAATAACTGATACCCATTGTGAACAAGATCAATAAAGATGCCTGGACAAGACTTACCTGTAATCCCTCCCATACTGAATAAGACAAAGCTTCAATCCGTTCTACGTACAGGTTCATGAGCCGGATTAGCCAGGTCAGGAGATTACCCAACAGTAGCGCCAGCACCGGCACAAAAGAAATGATACACAGCAAGATCTCTCCCAGTAAAATAGTGCTGGATACGGGCACAGCCACAAAATTGGTGAGCAGGAAATAATTAGGGAATTGGTGAAAATGATAGATACTTAATGGAACGGTGAATATTTGCGCGGCAATGGTAACGGCGTTCAGCTTCCAGATAAAATCCAGCACCTTGTTATTTATGTACAACCAATTATAAACCGGCCGCATGAAAATAATAATACTTAGAACAGCCGCGTATGACAATTGGAAGCCGACATCCCATAACCAATAAGGGTTGATGCATAATAAAATAAAGGCTGAAACTGCCATCGTGTTGTAAATAGAAGTTTTCTTTGATAATGACTCACCCAGTACAATGCAAGTAAACATTAATGCTGAACGAAGAATGGAAGGTTGGGCCCCCGCCAGCAGGCTGAAGAGCCATAAGCTGGTGATGATAAGTACAGGTCGTAGCCACCGGAGTTTTTTCCTTTTTAGCAATGGTTTTAACAGAAGAGCCAGCAACCAGTAGATCAACCCCAGGTGTAAACCAGAGATGGCGATGATATGCACCACACCGGTATTGGTATAGGATTGTACCAACGACTGATCAAGATCATTTTTATAACCGATCAATAATGCTTCAGCCAGTCCCAGCTCCTTTTGTCCTTTTATATTAGTGCGAAGTATATTCAATACTTTTTCACGGGTTGAATAAATAAATTTCCTGAGCCAATTTTCATTCCTCCCGTCTACCACTTCAAATTCACCGGGTTGTAAATAGACCTGGTGAGTGATGCCCTGGAAAAAACAATACCGGCCATAGTCAAATCCGCCCGGGTTACCGGAGTTCCTCATCTTCTGTAACGGCTTTTTAAAAATGATCCGGGAGCCATAAGAAAGTTGAAATGCGGAGTCTTTACTGAAATAAAGTATAATTTTTCCTTTGACCGGAACGATTTGACCATTTTGAAACAGGCCATTAACCGTTGCATTTGCTTTGAAGGATTTTGTTTTCTCCACCGGAGGTTCATCGAGTGTCACCTGCAGGGCATCTTGTTCTTTATAAAAATATCCCAGCCATTGTTTGCTTTTTGTAATGTCATGCTGCCAGACGAGCATCGCTCCCATAGAAAAGAAAATTACTCCTGCTAGTATGCCATTGATGAAGTAAAGTTTGTATCGTTTAAAGAAAGGAATAAAAAAGAAACTCACCAGCACCACAAAAACGGCAGCAAGATTGATCCACCATGTGTTAATGCTGATCGGCAACATCCACTGCACGATAATACCGGCGATCATGGCCAGTAACAGTTTGACAAATGGCGTTTTCTTCCAAAAGTTGGAACCATAAGATGCCATTTTGAAAAAGTAGGCAAATCCTTATTGATGACAAAGAAGGTTTGACGGATAGGGCGTTGCCTGTTATTTTCGAAGCAATACTGGCTTTCGGAGGAGTGCCTAGTCCAGTAATTTTTTAAGATAGGCGATCTGCCCGAGGTGGTAAATAGTATGTTCGATCATCCCATTCAGCAGGAAACGGAAATTATACTTCCGGTAATCAACGATCTCTCGTAAAAAATCATCGTCATGCGAATTCAGCAGGGCTATGATTTTTTTGTGAATTGCTTTAAATTCCGCCAATCCTTTTTTCCAGGTATGCACTTTAGGATTGATGGTCCGCCAGTCCAGGTTTTCCGCGGTAGCCAGGTCATTTTTTTTGTCTTTCTCAATTCGTTTTACCGTAAAATCAGCCCAGGTGATCATATGATATAATAAGTCAGCCATGGAATGCCCTGTATTGTTGGGTTTGATAAACACTTTTTTGGGATCAACTTCATCTAGGATTGCATACACAGGCCGGCCATACCAGGGTTCGCCGCTCAGCGTTGTTTCAAGCTTTTTTATTATAGCTTGCGTCTCATTATTCATGATGTGAAATTATGAAGAATAATATTTGGCACCCCCAACTAAAATAATATATGAAGTATTTACTTTTTCCTGGCTTTTGTCTTTTATTCTTTACACTCAATGCCCAGCAACCCGAATTTTTAGTAAAACCTTATTTGCAGATCGGCAAAAAGGCATCTTTGCAATCGTTGCAGTTGCTCTGGCATACACCGGTTACAAAGGACAACTGGCAAGTCGATTACAAGAATGCTAACAGCAACCACTGGATAAAAGGAGAGAAACTAACTACTACCCGGCTCGCCATAACAGGTATTGAACCATTTCTTGTTTATAACAGTTCGTTTGCATCACTGGACCCGGGGACGCTGTTTACTTACCGGGTTTTAAGAAATGATAAAATTGTTTTCATTGGTGAAGCGAAAGCATTGAAGGGGCCGGAGCATGCTTATCGTGTGGCGGTTACCGGGGATATAGCAGCTGGAACAAAAGCAGCCGGCAAAATCGCAACGGCAATCTATCATTCAAAGCCCGACCTTCTTGCCATCACCGGTGATATTGTTTATTCACGAGGCCTGGTAAGTGAATACAAAACAAAATACTGGCCAGTGTATAATAAAGATGAAGCTGATTCTATGGGTGCACCGATACTGCGTTCCATCCCCATCATAGCGGCTGTAGGGAATCATGATGCGCTGACAAGGGATCTGGATCGCTATCCCGATGCATTGGCGTATTATCATTTTTGGGAACAACCCCTGAACGGACCTGGTGGAAAGGAAGGTGGTTCACTGGTCCCGGTGTTAAAAGCATCAGAAACGAACCGGAAAGCATTTCTTGATGGCGCTGGAGAAAAATATCCACGGATGACAAATTTTTCTTTTAAGTATGGGAATACGCATTGGACGGTACTTGATTCCAACCCTTACGTTGATTGGAATGATTCTTTACTGAAAGATTGGGTGATCAAAGATTTGGCCAATGCACAAAATACGACATGGCGTATTGTATTATTTCATCATCCGGGTTTTAATTCTTCCCGGGCACATTATGAACAGCAGCAAATGCGATTGCTGTCACCCATCTTTGAAAAAGGAAATGTTGATTTGGTATTCGCAGGCCATGTACATAATTATCAACGCAGCTACCCGATGACCTTTGTTCCGGATGGAATGGGTGTGCCATTGATAAACGCAACTGATAATAGTAGCCGTGGACGGGTAGTGAACGGGCGATGGACCCTGGATAAAAATTTTGATGGCAAACGAAAAACAAAACCTAAAGGGGTTATTTATATTGTTACCGGAGCGGGTGGCCAGGGATTGTATAATCCTGAGCAAACAACAGATCAGGATAGCTGGCAGAAATTCACAGTAAAATTTGAATCAAGGGTTCATTCCTTTACCGTACTAGATGTGAATGGAAAGTCGCTTACACTCAGGCAGGTCGACATAAACGGAAAAGAAGTTGACAAAATAAAAATTATCAAATAAGCAGAACAGGTACTTCCAGAAATGGCTGCATGTCAACTCTCGCTGTTTCCCAGGCAAGCTGTGATTCTATTTACTTAAATACATACTCCTGTCCTTATACAATTGGCGGAAGTAAGGATCTCTTAGATTTTTTATAAAGCGGATCGCTTCGCCGGTACTTTTCATTTCAGGTCCCAATTCTTTACTAACACCAGGAAATTTATTAAAGCTGAACACTGGCTCTTTAATAGCAAATCCTTCGAGGTTTTTTTCGTCGGGTATATCAGGCACTTTTATTTCTCCGAGCATCACCTTGGTGGCATAATTGAGATAGGGTTTGTTATAGGCTTTTGCAATAAAAGGAGTGGTTCGTGAAGCTCTTGGATTAGCTTCTATTACATATACTTTACCATCTTTAATAGCAAACTGGATATTGATAAGCCCGACCACATTCAGTTCCAGTGCGATCTTCTTGGCATAGTCCACCATATCTTGCACTTCAAGAGGTGTTAGGTTGAAGTAAGGCAACACAGCATTGCTGTCCCCGGAATGGATGCCAGCAGGTTCTATATGTTCCATGATACCCATCACATGAAATTTTTCTCCATCGCAGATGGCATCTATCTCTGCTTCCTGGCATCTGTCTAGAAAATGATCAACCAGGATCTTATTACCAGGTAAATGTTTTAATAAACTAACCACTGCTTTTTCCACTTCTTCATCATTGAGTACGATCCGCATTCTTTGTCCGCCCAAAACATAGGAAGGCCGGACAAGAACCGGGTACCCCACTTTATTGGCAACGGCAATCGCTTCGTCCACACCATCCGCTGTGCCATAAGCAGGGTAAGGAATATCTAATTGTTTCAGCATATCACTGAAGCGACCGCGGTCCTCGGCTATATCTAAACTGTCGTAGGAGGTACCGATAATCCTGATTCCCTTTTTATGTAATTTTTGAGCAAGTTTCAAGGCAGTTTGCCCGCCCAATTGAACAACCACTCCATATGGTTTTTCATGTTCAATAATCTCCCACAGGTGTTCCCAATACACCGGTTCGAAGTATAATTTATCGGCCATATCAAAATCGGTACTTACCGTTTCAGGATTACAGTTCATCATGATGGCTTCATAGCCACATTCTTTGATGGCATGCAAGCCATGCACACAACAATAATCAAATTCGATTCCCTGACCGATACGGTTGGGGCCCGAACCCAGCACGATTATTTTCTTTTTATCTGAAACCTTCGATTCATTGGATGAGGCAAAGGCAATCTTATCGGGAAAGGCCTGCGCAGGACTATTTTCAAAAGTTGAATAGAAATAAGGAGTCTTCGCTTCAAACTCTGCCGAACAGGTATCTACCATCTTATACACCCTGGTGATACCAGCAGCTTTTCTTTTATTATACACGTCCTCTTCATCGCCATGTTCGAGAATTCGGCTGATCTGCTCATCGCTAAAACCATTTACCTTGGCTTCTCTCAGCAATTCGATCGGCATATCTTCCAGGTCATATTTGGCAATTTCTTTTTCCAGTTTGCAGATCTTCTGGATCTCATACAGGAACCACCTGTCTATACCATTCGTTGCTTTTGAAATCGTACCCACTGATATACCAGCCATCAGTGCGTCTTTTATTCGAAAGATGCGATCCCATTTCGGAATCTTAATATATTCCAGCAACTCATCTGCATGCATCAGGCTTTTACCATAGTATCCTAAGCCTACCGCGTTGTTCTCTAAACTCTGACAGGCTTTTTGAATAGCTTCCGTAAAGCTTCTGCCGATCGCCATTACTTCGCCTACACTTTTCATCTGCAAGCCCAGGGTATCATTAGCTCCTTTAAACTTATCGAAATTCCATCTCGGAATTTTTACGATCACATAATCCAGTGCGGGTTCAAAATAAGCTGATGTTGTTTTAGTAATCTGGTTTTCCAATTCATCCAGGTTATAGCCGATGGCCAGTTTTGCTGCGATCTTTGCAATAGGATAACCAGTAGCCTTACTTGCCAATGCCGATGAGCGGCTTACCCGCGGATTAATTTCGATAGCGATGATCTCTTCTGTATCGGGGTTTAATGCAAACTGTACATTGCAACCACCCGCAAAATTCCCCAGGTCCCGCATCATTTTGATGGCTGTATTTCGCATCAGTTGCATCGCGGTATCGCTTAGAGTCATTGCTGGTGCCACGGTAATGGAATCACCGGTATGCACACCCATGGGATCAAAATTCTCAACAGTACAAATGATACAAACATTGTCCGCGGCATCCCTGAGCAATTCCAGCTCAAATTCTTTCCAACCTAATACCGCTTTCTCTACCAGCACTTCATGTATCGGTGATGCCTGTAAACCACGGTTCAAGGCTTCATCCAGGTCATCTTTCTCATGTACAAAACTACCACCCGTACCACCCAGGGTAAAAGAGGGGCGGATCACTAACGGGAATCCTATTTCCTGCGCAAATTCTTTACCTTCCAAAAAAGAGTTGGCAGTTTTTGCCTGTCCTACCGGCACACCAATGGCAATCATCCATTGCCGGAATTTTTCCCTGTCCTCAGCCTTATCAATAGCTTTTATGTCAACCCCGATCAACCTTACATTATATTGTTTCCATAAACCAAGGTCTTCTGCTTCTTTGGCCAGGTTAAGCGCAGTTTGTCCCCCCATCGTGGGTAAAACGGCATCAATATCATTTTCCTCCAAAATCTGTTCGATGCTTTCGACAGTGAGTGGCAATAAATAAACACGATCCGCCATCATAGGATCTGTCATGATGGTAGCAGGATTACTATTAATAAGAATGACTTTTACACCCTCTTCCCGCAAACTCCTGGCTGCCTGTGTGCCGGAGTAGTCAAATTCACACGCTTGCCCGATAATGATTGGGCCGGAGCCAATAATCAGTACTGATTTGATCGAATTGTCTTTTGGCATTTTTTCTCTTTAGTATTTACTGGCGATACAGCTAAACTTCAAGATATCGTCATGAAAAAACAAATTGCGCAAAACTAAGGGAATGGCAGGGTTTTGAAGGAAGTGAAACCGGATTTTTTTTCAATAGTTTTTCAGAAAGATTTCAGCGGTGGTGGCTTTGGAATTTTCCGGTAGGAAAGAGTGTACAGGTCATCATAAATATTCTTTTGCTGGTTAAGCGATTCAGTTACAATCCGGCTCAGCTCTTCAGAAGTCTTAAATATTTTACGGGTCGGTGAAAAGTCCTCGGAGATAGTTTTGATGCTCAGGGTATCATGGTGTGTTTCAAATGCTGATAAGTAAAAAACTTGTTGTTTCTTGTATTCGGGCGTTTTATTGCGCCGGGGAAGGGTGATTAAAACAGAGCCCTCAATATTCATAAACCGGTTGTCACCGATATATGAGATATAGCCGGTGAAATAAGCTGTATCGGGAAGGATGATATCACCTTTCATCGCTTTGCCATACCGGGTTATGGCATATATTGAGTCTGAATGTTTGGTAATTTCCAATGCTTCAATGCCAAAAAAATCACTCCCGTCTCTAACGATTCCATACCAATACCCCACCAGGTTAGTATCAACCGGTTCGGTAGGTGCAGGAGCTAGTGGCACCGTCGATTCAAACGGGCAGGCACATAATAGGGTAGTTAGTGGCAATAGCCAGAGCAGCTTTTTCATTGGCATAAAGGGCAAAAAGATACAACTAATGACCGGTACGACCTATACCTGATGAAGTTGACCTGGTCGGGATGGATGCGGTGCTTACACCAAACTTCTGTTAATCATTGATTAGCAGGGGAATGATGTAATTCTCATCATCGCATATTATTTATTACACTACATAGAGTTTAATGGGAGTAATATTAAAAAAAAGCAAAGAAAGGATTTCCAGCGATTAACGCTCTGTTGTGTTAAGACCCTTCAAATTTATAAGTTTATAGCAAGGCGGTAAGTTCGTATATTCTTAATTTGCAGTCTACATGAACCGCATCCTGAAAATCTCTATTGTTATACTACTGATTTTATCCAAAATAGGTTTACCGGCCAGTGCACAACCTATGGATACGAATAAATTTCCGCATAATTATTTTCGCAGTCCCATCAGAATTCCTATGAAACTGTCCGCCAACTTTGGAGAGCTCCGGCCCGATCACTGGCATATGGGTCTTGATATAAGAACTGAAGCCAAAGAGAATCTACCATTGTATGCGGCAGCTGAAGGATATATTGCTTATGTAGGTATTCGTCCGCAGGGGTATGGAAGATTTATCATTATTAATCATCCCAACGGGCTTTCTACATTATATGCCCACCTCAATGACTTTTTTCCGGCATTGGAAGAATATGTGTCAAAAAAGCAATACGAAGAAGAAAGCTGGGCAGTGGAGCTGGAGTTTTCAAGAGATCAGTTTCCCTTATCGAAAGGAACCTTTATTGGATACAGCGGTAATACCGGCGGTTCCCAGGGGCCCCACCTGCATTTTGAAATTTTAGAAACGGCAACCGCAAAAAGATTGAACCCGCTTTTGTTCAACTTTCCTATTGAAGACAACACCCCACCTTCAATACTTCGACTGGCGATATATGACAGGAGTAAAACGTTGTACGCACAAACACCTCAGCTTTTCTCGTTGAAAAAAACAGACAATGGTTATATCATTCCGAAACAGCCTGTCATAAAAACAGGATTGAACAAACTGAGTTTTGCAATCCAGGCCTATGATAAAATGGACGGAGGAGGCAGCCAAAATGGTATTTATTCTGCCAAACTCTATTTTGATGATGAACCGCAGCTAAGTTTTGTACTGGATAGTATTGATTTTGAGGAGAGGGTATATATCAATGCGCATATTGATTACCGCTATGATAAAAATGGCGGCCCTTACCTGCAACTGCTTACCCAGCTGCCTGGTAATCATTCCCCGGTGTATAAGCCAATACAAGGAGACGGACTGATTGCACTAGCTGATACGTTGATTCATAGTATCAGTATTGACGTAAAAGATCCAAATGGTAATACAGCACAATTGAATTTTTCAATTCAGTATGACGGGAACCTTACCAAAGCAAATGCCTATCAAAGCAATGCTGTGAGGCTGGTACCCAACGAAGCGAATAGGTTGCAGCGGGAAGATTTTAAAATACAATTTCAGGGCGATGGTATTTATGATACGTTGCCCTCTTTGTATTATCGCAATAGCCCCTCCTCCTATTATTCTGTCACTGCCTTACACCAGGTGAATGATGCTTCTTACCCAGTGCATGGAGATGTTACTGTTAGCATCAAGCCGAATAAAATAATTCCAGAAGAATGGAAGGATAGGCTGATCATGCAGCGAACATCCGGCGGTAGTACATTAAGAAAAGTGCAGTTGCAGAATGGCTGGCTGACGGCTAAATTTGGCGACTTTGGAAGTTTCCAGGTATTGGCAGATATTATTCCGCCACAGATAGCTGATCCTGATGGCTTCCGGGGAGGAAAAGGTGATACCATTAACCTAAACGCTGCGAGCCGGATCGTATTTAAGCCAACTGATAATTTTGGTTTTGTAAAAAATTTCCGGGTGGAATTGGATGGTCAATGGCTTCGTTTTACTAATGATAAGAGCCGAAATTGGATATATGAGTTTGATGAGCGTTGCCCTTATGGTGTGCACCAGCTTACTGCCATAGCCACTGACCTGGTAGGTAATACCACGACAAAAACATGGTGGTTCAAACGGTACCCATACACTCCTGCACCCAAGAAAAAGGCGATACAGAAGAGCAGCAGCAAGAAAAAAGGAAGTAGCTCAAAAAAGAATAAGTAATCTTTGTTCAAACTATGGTAACATTAAAAGAAGGCGACAAAGCCCCTGTATTTACTGGCAGGGATCAGGATGGGAAAAAGGTTTCTCTCTCTGATTACAAAGGGAAAAAGCTGGTGTTATATTTCTATGCTGAAGCCGGTTCACCAACCTGTACGATCGAGTCCTGCAATCTAAGGGATAATTATACCGCGTTGAAAAAAAATGGATATGAAGTGGTAGGAGTTAGTCCTGACAATACTGCCAAACAAAAGAAATTTGAAACAAAATACAAACTGCCATTTCCCTTGATTGCCGATACAGACTTTGACATACTGGGAAAATACGGCGTGTGGGATATGAAAAAATTATTCGGCCGGGAATACATGGGTGTTTTGCGAACCACTTTTGTTATAGATGAAAAAGGTATTATTCGAAAGATTTTTACCAAACCAAAAAATAAAGCCCACGCCCAGGAGATCATCACATCGATGTCCTGATCCTACTCGCCCCCTGCAAATCCTTTTCTTGCAGATTATCAACGTTTTATTTAGATTTATTGCAGCAATAGCAGGCAACCCAGCCTTGTTGTCCACCGATTATTGCTGATACAAAAACAAACGCATGAAAAGAATATTTGCTTTGACAGGACTTTTTTTTTCTTTCCAACTTTCAGCGCAAGACAATACAGCAAAAAAACCTGTACAGATCTTTAGCTCCGAGAAAGCTATCAACGCTAATACGACTGAGACGGTTGGCAAGGGTAAAATGGCTTTTAAAGTTGCGCACAATTTTGGTGATGTTGGCGGCGATTTCGGCGGGCTCAAGAATTTTTTTGGATTAGACAACGCCACGGATATCCGTATTGCTTTCCAGGTTGGCCTGGGTAAAAGGCTTGATATGATTGCCGCCCGTGCTAAAGGTGCTGCGCAGCAGCAAAAATTATGGGAGTTAGGATTAAAATATAAACTGATGGAACAAATAGAGAATGATCCATCACATCCCGTATCAGTTGCTTTGTTTGTCAATAATGTGATAGCATCCAACAAAGCCAGTGCCTTTCCCAATCTTGATAACAGTTATAAAGGCTTGTCTGATAGGATGAGTAATACCATTCAATTGATCATTGCCAGGAAGATGGGCAAAGTAAGCGGGCAAATAAATCCCACGCTGGTAAGACGTAGCTATGCTATTTCTTACGATCAGAAAACCCTGTTTGCCCTGGGCGGTGCCATCCGTTTGCCCCTCGTGGAGAACAGGCTGAACCTGGTGGTAGACTATTTTAAAGTATTCCGCAAAGAAAGTGTTGAGGACTCCTTTCGCGTAAATAATAATATCAGGTTTTATGACCCGTTAGGTGTAGGATTTGAAATACTTACTTCGGGCCATGCTTTCCGGCTTAATTTTACCAACAATACAGAAATTTTGGAAAACCGTTTCATTCCCCGCACGGTCACTTCATGGGGTAAGGGCCAGTTCCGCTGGAGCTTTACCATATCGAGAAACTTTACATTGTGGAGGGAGAAGAGAAAATAAGATTTGCTTCCATGAGATACAGGCAAGAGCTTTCAGCAATGAAAGCTTTTTGTTTTGCAACGAAATGGTGTGCGTTGAAGTCATTATTTTATGAAGGTCCGTGTAAAAGAAAATTCATGGCTGGCAAAAGTGGCAGCTGCCAAAATGAAGGCAGGGAAAGTGGCGATTGTTTTTGGCAACACCATCCACCTTCACAACACCCCACGCGAAGAATTCTTAAGTGATACTGATTGGGTTTGTCATGAGTTGAAGCATGTAGCACAGTATCAGCAAAACGGGTTTACCAGCTTCCTGTTTAAATATTTTATTGATTGGATTAAAAATGGCTACTATCATAACCGGTTTGAAATAGAAGCAAGAGACAGCGAGAAGGATAAAAATTTACTGAAGGAGGTGGAGTTTATTTGATTACCCACTCTACTTCTCCAAAATCAAACTCTTCCTGGATAGCGTGTCTTGCAATTAATTTACCGGAGGGTGAAACTCCCTCTATCACTGCTTCAAAGACTTTACTGTCTTTTTTCATCTTAACCAGGGCATTTCTTTTATACAGGTGAGCCAGGTAGGTGTTATAAATATTATCAAAGCCATCAATCATTAATTCAGTAAAACGATTGTTAAAAACAACGCAAAATTCCTTTGCCAGCTCAACCGGCTGAAAAACCTTCCCGGTTATTTGTTTTAGCGAAACTGGATTTTTTATTTCAGCATGAAAAGAGGTTTGGTTGACATTGATGCCAACGCCAACTATTGAAATCCAATTCAATAAAGCTGTTTGTAAGCCCTGAGCGGCCGATTCACTTGCGTCTCCCGACTCCCGATTTCTGACTACCGACTCGATTAAGACCCCTCCTGCCTTTCTGTCCTGCCAGTACAGATCATTGGGCCATTTTATTTTTGTATCCTCACCGGCATATCTGCTAAAAAATTCATGAATAGCCACTGCCACACAGGCACTTAACCGGAATTGCTGTGTGAGGGGCAGGAAATGAGGCTTTATCACAAGGCTCAAGATGATATTTGCCCCTTTTTCGGTTACCCAGGCCTTCCCCCGCTGGCCCTTACCCACCAATTGTTCATGGGCAAAGACCGCCAGGCCGTGCTGTGCCAAACCAGCATGTATTTGCTTCCGGGCATAGTTGTTGGTACTGTCAACAGATTGGAGTTCAACAAATGGCAGGCCGACAGGTTTTGTAAAGGAAGGTTGTGGCAATTAATTGCTATTTTTGACAAAGTAAATAGTTTCTGGTCGCTGGACCCTTTTTTCTGGTAAAAATCGCTACAAACTTTATAGCCAGTAATAGTAATGGACAGTTTCCGGAAAACTCAAACAAAAACTAAAAACACTCACATTTTTTGGAACAACTGGCACCCCTGACCAACCGCAAGAAAAAAAGTGCAGCACGGCTAACGAGGAATTCAAAAATCATCAAAACCATTATTGCAGCTATCCAGGAGAAAAAGGGAGCAAATATTGTGTCTCTTGATCTGAGAAAAATAAATGAAGCGGTAGCCGACTTCTTTATTATTTGCGAAGCAAACAGCCAGCCTCAGATCCGGGCCATAGCAGATAATGTGGAAGAGCATGTAAAACAAAAGTGCAGTGAGAATCCTTATCATCATGAAGGCTTCCAGCAATCTACAATGGGTACTGATCGATTATGTGAATGTAGTAGTGCATGTGATGCTTCCGGAAAACAGAAAATTTTATCAACTGGAAGAAATGTGGAGTGATGCAGTCAGCGAGAAATATTCAGACTGAGTACTTTGGACAATGAATAATGTTAAATGTTTCACTAACAACAACTTTTTATTATAATAATTATTAATTAGCAGGATCACAGAGAGGAAATAATATATGTCACAAGAACCCAATAGAAACGAACGGCAACCCCGGTTTGGCAATCGCCCCGGCGGAGGAGATGACCCCAATCAGCCGAAGAAAAATTCCCGCTTTAGCATTTACTGGATATATGCCATCATTTTTGCCGTGCTGATAGGATTTCAGCTGTTCAACCCTTTGTCGCCGAACATGGCCAAAATATCTTCCATGAAGTTCAGGGAAATGGTCCTGAATAATAATAATGATATTGCCAAGTATGTCATTATTGAGAATAAGAAAAAGGTAAAAGTGTACCTGACAAAAGAGGGGAAAGCCCGGTACGCAGATCAATTGAAAAAAGGGATCAGTGGAAAAATAAGTGAGGAGGGTCCTCACATGACGTTTAATATTACAACGGGTGAGGCTTTTGAGAAAGAGATGAGTGATTTTTACCAGAAAAACCCAGCCGCAAAAGAAGTGCTGAAATATTCTGATACTGAAAGGGATCTGTTTGGTGGAATTTTACAGTTTTTATTACCTGTATTATTATTTGTAGGCCTTTGGATACTATTGATGCGTAAGATGAGTGGTGGAAGCGGTGGAGGCGGTGGCCCGGGTGGTATTTTTAATATTGGAAAATCAAAAGCTACCTTATTTGATAAAGGAACAAAGGTCAACATTACGTTTGCAGATGTGGCAGGATTGGATGAGGCAAAAGTGGAAGTAATGGAGATCGTAGATTTTTTAAAGAATCCTAAAAAATATACTAACCTCGGGGGTAAGATCCCCAAAGGTGCTTTATTGATCGGCCCTCCAGGAACAGGAAAAACGTTATTGGCAAAAGCCGTGGCGGGTGAAGCGCAGGTTCCATTTTTTAGTTTGAGTGGTTCTGATTTCGTTGAAATGTTTGTAGGTGTTGGTGCCAGTCGAGTGAGAGACCTGTTCAAGCAGGCAAGAGAAAAAGCTCCCTGTATCATTTTTATTGATGAGATAGATGCTATTGGTCGTGCACGAGGAAAGAATGCTATGATGAGTAATGATGAAAGAGAAAGCACACTGAACCAATTGCTGGTAGAAATGGATGGATTTGGTACTGATGTAGGTATCATAGTACTGGCGGCTACTAACCGCCCCGATGTACTGGATACTGCCTTGCTACGCCCGGGTCGATTTGACCGGCAGATCAGTATCGACAAACCCGACCTGGTTGGTCGTGAAGCGATCTTTAAAGTGCATCTGAAGCCCATCAAAATTTCTAAAACATTAGATATTCATAAACTGGCAGAACAGACTCCCGGTTTTGCCGGTGCCGATATTGCCAACGTTTGTAATGAAGCAGCCTTGATTGCCGCACGAAAAGGAAAGGAAGCCGTAGAGATGGAAGATTTCCAGGATGCGGTGGACAGGGTGATTGGCGGACTGGAAAAAAAGAACAAAATAATTTCGCCCGAAGAAAAAAAGATCATTGCTTTTCATGAAGCCGGTCATGCTATCTGTGGCTGGTACCTGGAGCACGCCTACCCGTTATTGAAAGTAACCATTGTGCCAAGAGGCACAGCAGCGCTTGGCTATGCCCAGTACACACCAAAAGAACAATACTTGTACAATATTGACCAGTTAACGGATCAGATCTGTATGACATTGGGTGGCAGGGCCAGCGAAGAAATTTTCTTTCAAAAAATTTCTACGGGAGCACAAAATGACCTGCAACAAATAACCAGAATTGCGTACGCTATGGTTACCGTGTATGGCATGAATGATAAAATCGGCAATATCAGTTTTTACGACCCGCAACAGGAAACGACATTTACCAAACCTTATTCAGATGAAACGGCTAAAATGATCGACCAGGAAGTTCGCAAACTGATTGATGACGCGTATGAAAAAACGAAGCGTCTGTTGATAGAAAAACGAAGCGATGTAGAAAAATTGGCCAATGCATTACTGGAAAAAGAAGTCTTATTCCAGAGTGATGTAGAATCATTGATCGGTAAGCGTCCGTTTGAGGAAAAGAAACCATTAAAAGAAGATAAAAAAGAGGAGCTGGTTGGTGATAGTGGTGAAATATCGGCTGGTGTACCACCCTATGATAGTGAGGTGACCAATAAATCACTTACATGAGTATTTCTCCTTCAAAAGAAAATATTTTAAAAAAGATCCGCAAGGCGTTGAGTCATTCAACGCCTTTGCCTTTTCCGCAAAGTGAAGGGAACAATTCTATCTTCCAGCTCGCGCAACAGGAACCTGAAGTAGAGTTTGCGGAACAGTTTACAAAGCTGCAGGGCAAGTTTATCTATTGTATCAACCAGCAGGAATTTGCCTTCCAGCTAAGCAGCCTTGTAAAAAAACAGGATTGGGAGAAAATATTTTGTGTGGAAGATAAATTGATCGCTCCTGTAGCTTCCCAGTTAGCGGACAGGGTTGTAAAAACGGACCTGGCCGGCTGTGATGTATCCATAACAGGTTGTGAAAGCCTGGTCGCCAGAACCGGCAGCATTGTCATGAGTTCGGCACAAACCAGCGGCCGTTCTGCAAGTGTGTATGCACCGATTCATATTTGCATTGCTTTTACTCATCAATTGGTATATGATCTGAAGGATGCGTTACAAGCTGCCAAAGATAAGTATGGTGATCATTTTCCTTCGCTGTTAACCGTTGCCACGGGTCCTAGCCGCACCGCTGATATTGAGAAAACGCTTGTCGTGGGAGTTCACGGCCCAAAAGAAGTGTATTTATTTTTGGTCGAAGGGTAAGCTAACAGGCCAGGTGAATATAGTGGTTTAGCTACTCGCCTTCAATTTTTCTAAGGTAAGCGTCAGATGTTTATTACCTGACACACAACGGCCTTCCTTTTCTCTGCTGAGCTTGTCGAAGTATATCTCTTAGCTTATCTTTAGGGCATGACTAATCCCGGCGTTTTCCAGCTATTTGTTTACGGCTCACTTCGTAGCGGATTCCGCAGCCCGGTATATGAATATATCAGCCGCTTTTTCACTTTTATTGATGAGGCTAAAGTAAGAGGACGTTTATTTGATATGGGAAGTTATCCTGCCGGTATTGCCACTAATGACAACTATTTTATTGTAGGTGAATTGTATCAAATAAAAACCCCCAGTGAGTTTTCATGGGCGATTGGTCAGCTAGATGATTATGAAGGGGTGACAGTGGAGCCTGATGAAGTACAATTGTATCACCGTGAAATTACTGAAGTACAGGTGAAGGGACAGGTAAGTCATGCCTGGATCTACTGGTACAAGGGTGATGTTAGCGGAAGACCTTTGATTGCTTCCGGCGATTTGATGGAATATATGCAACAAAAGAAATGATCATTCCGGTTGTGGTTACCTAATCATAAGAAAATATACTTTCTCTCCGATTTCCATCTCGGCGCACCCGACCATGCCAGCAGTCTTGAAAGAGAAAAATTGCTGGTCCAGTTCCTGGACGAAATTAAAAAGGACGCTGCTGAGATCTTCCTGGCAGGCGATATGTTTGATTTTTGGTATGAGTACCGAAAAGTTGTTCCGAAGGGCTATGTACGATTATTGGGTAAACTGGGCGAATTAACTGATAGCGGTATTACCATTCATTTTTTTGTTGGCAATCATGATATGTGGATGAAGGATTATTTTCTCAAAGAGCTCAACATACCTGTTTATTTTAAACCAGCAGAATTTGAAAGAAATGGGAAGAGATTTTTGATAGGGCATGGGGATGGCCTGGGGCCGGGGGATCATGGGTATAAGAGAATAAAAAAATTATTCCGTAACCCGGTAAGTAAATGGCTGTTCGGGATTTTTCCACCCCGGCTGGGGATGGGACTAGCTAATTTCCTGAGCCGGCGCAGTAGAGCGCAGGGTTTACAAGAAGAAGTATTCCTGGGAGAGGATAAGGAATGGCTTATTATTTATTGCAAAGAAGTACTGGCAACCCGCCTGCCGGACGGGCTGGAAAAAAAGATTGATTTTTTTGTATTCGGACATAGACACCTTGCCATTGATTTTCGTCTACCTTTCCCCACTTCGTTGGAAAGAGGAGACGGGAATGAAGGCAGGGAGGCCCGCTATATCAACCTGGGCGACTGGCTGCTATATTATACCTATGCTGTATTTGACGGCTCGACAATGGAGTTAAAATCATATAAAGGAAAAGAAGACAAGATCATCCGAAACTAAATGAAAAAAATACCGGCCATAATACTGATTTATTTTTGGTTGCCGGTTGTCGCTTTGGCGCAGGCCGATACTAGTTTCCAGCTCCTGAAAACGATGAAAGGGGATATCGTTGACTTTACCGTTGATAACCTGGATAACATTTATGTATTAACCAGCCGGAACCAGGTAAAAAAATTTAATGCAAACGGCGATTCAGTTGGAGTATACAATGATATTAAAAAATTTGGGCAGGCTACACTGATCGATGTTTCCAACCCTTTAAAAGTTTTATTGTATTACCGGGATTTTGCAACAGTGGTAATGCTTGACCGTTTCCTGAATGCTGTCAATAATGTTGACCTGCGAAAACAAAATATTTTCCAGGCAAAAGCTATTGGCCAATCGTATGATAACAAGATATGGGTGTACGATGAGATCGATAACAAGCTCAAAAAAGTGGATGAAGATGGAAGGCTTTTACAGGAAACACCCGACTTTCGAATGCTATTAAGTGCTGCGCCTTCTCCTATCAGGATATTTGATGAAAACAGGTATGTATATGTCTATGATTCTATTTATGGCGTGTACGTGTTTGACTATTTTGGAGCATTGAAAAATACAATCGGGATCAACCGATGGCAAAATTTTAAAGTAGCCGGTAAGTTCATCTTTGGTTCCCGATCGGATACCCTCTTTCGGTATGATATCACCAGTTTCCGGACGAATACTTGGAAAATGCCGGAAGCTATCAATAAAAGTTCAGCATTTAATTTCACGAGCAGAAGGTTATATGCCCTCAGGAAAGAGAATGAGGGTAATGAAACCTACCTATTAATTTATTCGATTCGGTAACAGCATCTTCCCTGATTTCAATATTTTTACGCCTTAATCACTCTCGTATATGAACGAATTCCTGGAACAGGTTTGGCTGGATAATACCGTAAAAAGCTATTTCATTGTGGCCGGGATTATTTTGTTTGTTATCACTCTGAAACGACTTATCTCCCGGTACCTGGCCAGCTTGCTTTTTAAACTCGTCAATAAAATATGGAGGAATGTAGACAAAAAATCTTTCACTAACCTTTTAATCCAGCCACTTGGGTTTTTCCTCCTGATACTAGTTTCAATTATCAGTTTGCACAAATTGAATTTTCCCACGGACCTGAATGTAGAGATCTATAACTACAGCACTAAACTGATCATCCATAGTATTGGTACCATCATTCTTATAGTTTCATTTACCTGGTTGTTGCTTCGTATTATTGATTTTATCGCCACCCTGCTCGAAAGAAAAGCTAACCTGACCCCTGATCAGTCCGACAATCAATTGATTGTTTTTTTTCGTGATTTTTTCAAAGTACTTCTTGCCATCGTCGGTACGATCATGACGCTGAATTATGCCTTTGGTTTGAATGTCGGCAGTTTGATCACCGGGTTAAGCATCATAGGAGCCGCCATCGCCCTGGCTTTACGGGAAAGTTTGGAGAACCTGATCGCTTCATTTATTATATTCTTTGACAAGCCATTTACGACAGGCGACTTGGTAAAAGTGCAGAACATAACCGGCACCGTGGAGAAAATAGGACTGCGCAGTACTCGTATTCGATCGGATCAAAAAACATCCGTTACCGTTCCCAACAAGCAAATGGTGGATAGTGTGCTCGATAATTTATCGTTGCGGACACAAAGAAGGGGGGACCTGAACCTGGAATTGGAGCTGCGAACCAGTACGGCACAATTGGAATCTTTGATCGGCAGGCTAAAAGAAATTATGGAGAAACCGGAAATTGAAGAGTCCGGCGTTTTACTGGATGAAATAACGGGTAAAGCTTTGATCATCCGGGCAGATTATTATACGGCACCGGCAACCATACATGAATTCAAAGCCATTAAACAGCAGATCAATTTGCAGGCGCTAAAAATAATGGAAGAGCTGAGAATAGAAATAGCCGGGGGAAGTACCAGTGTCCGGATCAGCAATCCATCTATTACTGAGGAATAAGAGTTTTTAATATTTCTCCTAACTCCATATCGAATAAGCCAAATTTGCCAAACTCGATAACCCTGCCCACTTCTTTCCCGTTTTTCATAACAATGATCGTGGGAACATTGTTTACATTGAGTGCTTCACTGAGGTGACTAAGTGTTTTCTTTTTTCTGTCAACTCCTATCAGCGTTACCCTGTCTTGTGAAAAACCAGCCACATCAAGTAAAGAATAGAATTTGGGAATAACAATGTGAGAATCCTCGCACCAGGTACCCATAAAGGTGAGTAACTGTATGGAGTCTTTATTTTTCTGCAAGCCTTCCAAAGCGGCCGCATTGGGTTTATACCCTTTCAGGTTTTCCGCATACCATCTAAAAGAAGTATCACTTAACAGCACTTCACGGGAAATGATCCCTTTCAAGGATTTTTCATTGGGCCTTTCTACCAGTACCTCATATTGGTTTTGAGAAAAAACACAGGTGGCTAAAATGAGGGTATTGATTAAAAGGATAATTTTTTTCATAATGTAGATAATAGGGGGGCAAATGTAAAAGGGTCCAGTTAAATGATGAAGAAAAGGCTGTTAAAGTTGCAAAACGGTCAACTCTCAACCGTCGACAATTACAAGTTAGCTTTCAATTCCAGCAAAAAACTTTTCATTTGCTGAAGCGACTGTATCATCGCAAATTTTTCTTCGGCCTTTTTATCTTTCTTTAAATAGTCCTTTGCGCCTTCAATAGTAAATTTGCGGCGACGGAGCAGGTCATAGATCAGGACGAGGTTCTTGATATCAACAGGACGGAAAAAACGATCACCTTTACGATTTTTCCGGGGTTGCAGGATGTCAAATTCCGTTTCCCAATACCGTATCAGGGATTGATTTTCGCGAAACATTACCGCTACTTCACCAATCGAATAATATTGTTTTTGGAAAAGAATATCATCAGCCGGGACCTGCACAAGGTCGGAGCTGATTGCAATCTCTTTTAGTGATTTGCGTCCCCTTTTCCCAGCCGTAGAGGTGGCTTCCTGGCTTTCTTCCTTTATTTTTATTGGTTCCTTTACATCCATAACCGCTGGTTCTTTTATTGCCCCGGGAGAATTGATGGTCCCGGAATTGGCAGTTGCTTCGTTCGCGACAAAATCAATGGTGGTTTGTGAAAAGGACTTTCCCATGCAGGGTAAAGATACGATGCCTTTTCTCCTGATAGACGGAATAACAACAGTGTGGAAAAAAAGGGAATAGTTGTTTTGTTAGTCAAGACTCTGATTGGAGGCAGCTGCTTTCTTTAATAACTGATCAAACTGCGCCGGTGTAAGGTCGTTGTAGAAAAAATAAATAGGATCAATTTTTTCTCCATATTTATGCACTTCATAGTGACAATGGGGTCCGGTTGATTTACCCGTGTTGCCTACCCAGCCAATTACTTCACCACGCTTTACTACCTGGCCATGGCGTGATTTCACTCTTACCATATGAGCATATAATGTTTCATAACCATAACCATGATTGATGACAACATGGATGCCATAGCCACTACCTGTGCTTCCCGCTGTGGTAACCGTTCCATCAGCAGTGGCATAGATCGGCGTGCCCTGCGGTGCGGCAAAATCAAGACCATAGTGAAACTTCACCGTTTTATAAACTGGATCGATCCTGGAACCAAAACCGGAAGCAATACGGCTCAGGTCTTTATTACTTACCGGTTGGATAGCCGGTGTATGCGAAAGCAATTTTTCTTTATTTTTCACCAGGTCATCCACCTCATCATAAGATTTTTTCTGGGCTGCTATCCTGCTCCGGAGATTATTTAGTGTGTTGGTGATAGAGGAAACCAGCTGATGATCCTGTATTCTTTCTACAGTTGCTGCTTCCAATTGATCCTCCAGTTCCTTAGCCCTCGCACTGTCGGGGATAGGATTGGCTTCGAAAATGGCCCGGTAAACATCATTGTCTCTTTTCTCCAGTTCTTTCATTTGCTGTTGCACTGATTTCAGTTCATTTTCCAGTTCCTTGTAGTTGGCTCTGAGCACCCTGCTCTGTTGTTCCAATATTTTTTCTCTTGGAGAACCGATGAATTGAAAAGCGATATAAGAAATGAAGGAAGCAGTAACCAGCGCAGCAGCAATAAAACCAAAAATGCGCAACAGTTTTACCCGCAACGGTGTTTCGAGTTTTTCGTAACGGAGTGTATTGGTATTATAATAGTATTTTATTTTCTTCATTGAGCAGCCTTAACCCTGCTTCGGGCAATAAATGCGACCCGAATAATTTACCTTTGCCCCCTTTATAGGGCTGACAAATATAGCCCGATAAACCACAAAAATCAACCCGGGAACAAGGGCAAATATGATGAACAGTGAAAATATAAGGCAGGCGTTTATGGACTTTTTTGCATCCAAGGGCCATATTATTGTCCCCTCTGCACCAATTGTGGTAAAAAATGATCCGACCCTGATGTTCACCAATGCGGGGATGAACCAGTTTAAAGATTATTTTCTTGGTAATAAAAAAGCGGATAATCCAAGAGTTGCCGATACCCAGAAATGTCTTCGTGTCAGCGGAAAACATAATGACCTGGAAGAAGTAGGGGTAGATACTTATCATCATACCATGTTTGAAATGCTGGGCAACTGGAGCTTTGGCGATTACTTCAAGAAGGAAGCTATAGAATGGAGTTGGGAACTGTTAACAGAAGTGTACAAATTAGAGAAAGATAGATTATACGTTACCATTTTTGAAGGTGATGTAAAAGAGGGATTACCTCAGTGATGAAGAAGCGTTCAATGAATGGAAAAAATGGATACCGGAAGACAGGATATTAAATGGAAATAAGAAAGATAATTTCTGGGAAATGGGAGAGACAGGTCCCTGCGGCCCTTGTACCGAGATACATTATGATACCCGCCAGGAAGGCCAACAGTGATGGACATTCGCGGGTCAACAATGATCGATACCGGAATGGTGATGGAAATTTGGAACAATGTATTCATCCAGTTCAACAGAAAGAAAGATGGATCAGCTGGAATCATTACCGGCCAAACATGTAGACACCGGAATGGGCCTGGAAAGATTAGTAAGGGTGATACAGGGAAAACAAAGTAATTATGATACTGATATTTTTACAGGCACCATTGGTGAAGTAGAAAAGATCACCGGTAAAAAATATGAGAACAGTGATAATAAGGAGTCTGTTGCTTTCAGGGTCATTGCTGATCATATCCGGGCTATTTGTTTTACCATTGCTGATGGCCAATTGCCCTCTAATACAGGTGCTGGTTATGTTATCCGTCGTATTTTAAGACGAGCTGTCCGTTATTATTATTCTTACCTCGATTATAAGCAAGCCATTGCTGAATCAGCTGGTCAATAGCTTATCGGAACAATTCAAAATGTTTTTCCTGAGCTATACAACCAGGTTGATTTTGTAACAAAAGTAGTTAAGGAAGAAGAAGAAGCTTTTTTAAGAACATTGGATAAAGGATTGAAAAGAGTGGAGGAGTTAGTAGGCCAGGGAAGTATAGCTGCTAAAGATTCTTTCGAGTTGTATGATACCTATGGTTTTCCTTTTGATCTGACACAACTGATAGCGGCAGAAAATAAGCTGGTTGTGGACGAACAGGGATTCAGGACAGAAATGCTGCAACAAAAAAATCGTAGTCGGGCTGCAACTATTATTGATGCAGAAGACTGGGTAATTTTAAAAGAAGGCTCCAATAAATTTGTTGGTTACGATTCCTTGGAAACAAGCGCATCGGTTTTAAAATACAGGAAAGTAAAAACAAAAGGTAAATGGCTTACCAGGTTGTTTTGGACACCACTCCCTTTTACGCCGAAAGCGGCGGCCAGGTTGGTGACCAGGGTGTATTGACCATTGGTAATGCAGACTACCCGGTAATTGATACAAAAAAAGACAATGATCTTATTATTCATTTCACTGAGTCGATACCAGCTGATCTTTCGGGGGAGGTGATAGCCCAGGTGGATCCGGTCAGGAGAGGAAATACAGCATTACATCATTCTGCCACACACTTGCTGCATGCTGCGTTGCGAAAAGTACTGGGATCACATGTTGCTCAAAAAGGATCATTGGTCAATAACGAACATCTCCGTTTTGATTTTTCTCATTTTGCGAAAATGACAAATGAAGAAATTGCCAGCACTGAAGCACTGGTAAATGAAAAGATAAGGGAGAACATTCCTGTTGTCATTAAAGAGATGCCAAAGGAAGAAGCTACGAAACTGGGAGCCATGGCGCTATTTGGTGAAAAGTATGGAGACCGGGTAAGAGTGGTGATTATTGATCCTGGTTATTCTGTTGAATTATGCGGGGGCACTCATGTTGGGGCTACTGGTGAATTGGGTTTGTTCAAACTAACCAGCGAATCAGCGGTAGCGGCGGGGGTTCGCCGGGTAGAAGCTATTTGCGGAAAACAGGCTGAAGACTATATAATTAACCAGTTAAATGTTTTGTCTTCGCTTCAGGAGATTCTAAAGAATCCAAAGGATATCCAGAAAGCCGTGGAGAACCTGCAGCTTGAAAATGCAGAGCTGAAGAAACAAGTGGATGCCATGGAAGCAAGACAACTGGTAGTCATAAGAAATGAGTTGCTACAGAAAGATGAGATCATCAACGGAATAAATTTCGTAGGTGATATTGTCGAAGTAAGTAATCCCGATGCTTTAAAGAAGTTATGTTTCGATCTGAAAAATCATCTTCGCGATCATGTGACAGTACTTTGTGTTAACATGGGGGGTAAGCCATTTGTGGCGATAGGGATTTCTGAAACAGTGGTTGTGGCAAGGAACTTAGATGCCGGGAAGATCATTAAAGAACAGGTAGCACCATTAATAAAAGGTGGCGGAGGGGGGCAGAAGACCCTGGCTACGGCAGGTGGACAGGAAGCCGGAAATCTCAAACAAGTCATTGACGCAGTGAGAAACTTATTAGAATAATAAAGTAATAAGAAAAATTTCATCATCGCCTTTGGATATGAATATTATTATCGAAACAGAGCGCTTGGTCCTTCGAACTTTCACCCGGTATGATGCGCCTTTAGTTTATGAACTAAATCTTGATCCTGATGTGACCCGCTATACCGGTGACCCGATAAAGGATCTGCATCATGCGCAACAGGTGCTGGAGCAAACCATCCTGCCGCAGTATGCTTTATATAATCATGGTCGCTGGGCCGTACATGTTAAATCTGGCAAGGATCCAGTCCTTTCGGAGTTTATTGGCTGGTGCGGGTTAAAAGCAAGGCCGGAAAGGAAGGAAATTGATGTTGGCTACCGGTTTCTTAAAAAATCCTGGGGTCAGGGTTATGCCACTGAAGCAGTTTATGGTTCCTTGACATATGGATTCGAAAAATTGAATATTGAACGCATTGTTGGCAGGGCCATGCCGGAGAATATTGCCTCTTACCGGGTTTTGGAGAAGTGCGGGATGCAATACATTGGCGAGGAAGAAGTAGACGGCCATCGGGCCAGGACTTATGAGGCTTTTAATCCGTTCATCCGCTCATCAGACCCTTCAAAGATATTGTACCTTTAACATTTCCGAAACATTTCGTATTTCGGAAAATGTCCTTATATTTGGTCTACGAAATTCAACGTAGATAATCATAAAAATAAAATGTATGAATAAGAACTTGTTGACAAGTGTGGCTTTTACTGCTGTCCTTGCCCTGCTTGCCCCTTCTTCCGTAATGGCTCAGCAGAAAGAAATGGAAGTAAAAAAAGAGGTAAAGGAAGTGAAAGAGAAAAAAGAGGTAGAGCAGATCATCATCACCCGTAAAGGAGACAAAAATGAAAAATGCGTGGTTGAAATAAATGGTGATAAAATTACCGTGAATGGAAAACCGATTGATGAATACAAGGATAAGGATGGAGATATAAGCGTACGGCTCAGCAAACTCAAAGATATGGAGTACCTGGCCCGCATTCCGGGTATGAGTGGTAACTGGAACTTTAATGACAACAACAACAATTTTGGTTTTATCAGGGAGGATGCAAACCGTGCTATGCTGGGTGTAACCACTGAAAAAACTGACCAGGGTGTTGAAATAAATTCAATTACCAAAGAAAGTGCCGCTGAAAAACTTGGGTTGAAAGAAGGCGATGTGATCACAAAAGTGGATGGGAAGAAAATAGAAAGCCCTGATGATCTGTCAGCGACTATTAAAACGCACAAACCTGGCGAAAAAGTAACAGTTACCTACCTCCGGGATAAAAAAGAGCAAACTGGGACAGCGGAACTTACCGGATGGAAAAATCAAAATTTTAAGATGGACCTGGGGGGTATGAATTTTGATAAAGTGATGCCAAAAATTCAGGCGGTTCCCCGTAATGGGACACCTTTTGGCCAAAACAACTGGACCTATTCCACCGGGCAACCAAAGCTTGGTTTGTCTGTTCAGGATACAGAGGATGGTAAGGGGGTGAAAGTGATTGAAGTAGATCATGAAAGTAATGCTGCCAAAGCTGGTATCAAAGAAGAGGATGTCGTAACAGAAGTCGATGGAAAAACTGTGAACAGCACCGATGAGATGGTAAAGATCATCAAAGAAAGCAAAGAAAAGAACTCGGTAATGTTCAAATTAAAGCGCTCTGGCAAAACACAAAATATTGAAGTGAAAATGCCCCGTAAAATAAAAACTGCGGACATGTAGGATAGCAATGATAGTTTCTCTTGTGTGTGGAAATACCCCTCGTGTAGTACGGGGGGTATTTGTTTTAACGAAACCCCGGTCCATCCCTGCAGTAAATGGGCTATTTTTGCGCCATTATCCTTTCTTGATGTAGTGGATCTAACCACGGATGGATTGCAATTATGACGGAACCAAGCAAATATGAAGTGGTAGTGGGGTTGGAAGTGCATGCGCAGTTACTGACGAAAAGCAAATTATTTTGCGGGGATAGTACTGCCTATGGAGCCCAACCTAATACAAACATCAGTCCCATCACCTTGGGTCATCCTGGCACACTCCCCAAAATGAACAGGAAAGCCATTGAATATGCCATCAAAATGGGGCTGGCCTGTCATTGTCAAATTGAACAACAAAATTGGTTTGCCCGAAAAAATTATTTCTATCCCGACCTTCCAAAAGGCTACCAGGTTTCTCAGCATACAACACCAATCTGTGTCGGTGGATTTATAAAGATCAAAACAGGTTCTTCACCGGGCTCACTAGTAGAAAAAAATATCCGGCTTAACAGGATCCATATGGAAGAAGATGCGGGGAAAAGCCTGCATGATGTTGATGAAGAAAATACTTGTATTGATTATAACAGGGCCGGCACACCCCTGATCGAAATAGTGAGTGAGCCTGATCTCAATAGTGGTGAAGAAGCGTTCACCTTTTTAAATGAAGTGAGAAAATTGGTTCGATACCTGGAAATATGCGATGGTAATATGGAAGAGGGCAGCCTTCGTTGCGACGCTAATATTTCGGTTCGGAGAAAAGGTGATTTAAAATTGGGAACCAAAGTAGAGGTAAAAAATCTCAACTCCGCCCGCCATGTAAAAAGAGCTATCGAAGCTGAAGCAAAACGGTTGATCAGTATGTTGGAAAGTGGTGGAACCATTATCCAACAAACAAGAGGTTTTGACGCTGATAGCGGAACCACTTTTTCTATCCGTGATAAAGAAGATGCTGACGACTACCGCTATTTTGCTGAGCCCGATCTGACACCATTTTATTTACAGGATGAATTTATTGAAAGGATCAGGGCGGGCATTCCGGCCTTGCCTGAAGAGAGAATAAAAAAATATACGACAACGTTAAAACTATCGGGATATGATGCAGCCGTACTGGCAGAAGAAAAGGCCTTTTCAGATTATTTTGATGAGCTGATTTCCGCGTTGCTTCCTCCAAAAGAAGGGCTGGGGACGAGACCAAAAGCAGCTGCAAACTGGATGCTGGGCCCGGTGAGATCCTGGCTGAATGAAAACAACAGAGCAATGGAAGAGTTTCCTATCGGCGCTGTGCAACTCGCCAAACTGATTGAATTGGTGGATACCGGGAAAGTTAGCTTTTCAGCAGCGTCTTCGAAATTGTTTACCCAATTACTACAAACACCTGGTGAAGATGCGGAGCATATTGCGATCCAGGAAAATCTACTCCAGCAGTCAGATGCAGCGGCGATTGAACCCCTGATTGATAAGGTATTGGAGAAACTAGCTGATAAAGTCACGGAATATAAAAAAGGAAAAAAAGGACTGCTGGCATTATTCGTAGGAGAAGTGATGAAGCAATCCAACGGAAAGGCAGATCCCAGGCTCACCAATGAATTATTGCTCGAAAAATTAAAATGACAATACAATAAATTATTCATTCTCATTTAATAAAATAATGCACCATCTTTTTTTGCAGAAGGGGTGTGTTAACACGTACTATGAAAATCGCACTTAAAAAAATACAGATGAAGAAAATCTTGATCCTCGCTATGGCGGCAACAGCACTAATCTCCTGCAAAGACAAATCAATTGAAAAATCATTTGAGGTAAGCGGTACCATCACAAATAATTCCGCTAAAATGATCTACCTGGAAGAATTACCAATGGCCACCATGCAGGCACTTGTGGTGGATTCTGCGGAAGTGGGTAAGAATGGCAGTTATTCGTTAGGGGCAGACACCAAAGAAGCCAGCGTGTATAATTTGCGGCTTGATAAAAGCGGCTATCCTTTTGCAGCCATCATCAATGACGCAAAAAAAGTTACGGTGGATGTAAGTTTTAACAAGGACAATAAAGAATTCCCCGAAAAATATGAGGTAAAAGGATCTGAAGCAAGCACGCAGATGAAAGATTTTATGTTTGCTTTCAATAGCCAGTTGCAATCGATCTTTTTCAATGACCGGATCATTGACAGCCTGCAAAGGTCAGGTGCTTCAAGTACGGACAGTTCATTGCTGGCCTTGCAAAATCAAAGGGTGAAAATTGGGGGTGACATAAGAAATTTACTGGATACATTTATTAAAAAATCCAACAACCCGGCCCTGACAATGTTTGAACTGGGTTATTATCAGACTACCGCCAACAATCCTAATTACAAATTGATGGCCCTTACCAATGAAGAAGTACAAAAAATGGTAGAAGACCTCGCTGTCAAATTTCCGGCACATACAGGTTTAGCAAGTATAAAGAAAACATTAACCGGGCCGAAAGGCTCGCCGGCTCCAGAAATCACGTTGCCGGATGCCAATGGAAAGGAAGTAAAACTAAGCTCATTCCGGGGTAAGTATGTGCTGGTTGATTTCTGGGCCAGTTGGTGTCGGCCTTGTCGCATTGAAAATCCCAATGTAGTGAAAGCCTGGAACCGGTTCAAGGATAAAAATTTTACTATCCTTGGTGTTTCATTGGATATGGAGGACCAGAAAGATAAATGGCTGAAGGCTATTATGGATGATAAACTTACGTGGAATCATGTCAGTGACCTCATGTATTGGAACAGCCCGGTAGTTCCCTTATATAATATTAGTGGTATTCCTTACAATGTATTGGTTGACCCCGACGGAAATATCATCGCCGACCGGTTATATGGTCCTGCACTGGAAGAAAAACTGGCGGAAGTATTGAAGTAAAAGCAGCACGCACAAAAATCAGTTGGTACGCTCCAGCCTTAGCTATTTAATTACGGTAGATAAGGCTTTATTGTCGCACTGATAGAGTTTTCATGTAGATCTGATAAAGGATAAATGCTGTGGCCGCCCTGAGTTTTCGGCCGGGTGGCCCGTGATAGACGACTCCTGTAGTGTAATGGCTATATATTTTCTTCCATCTGCTTATTTACATTCATTTACAACCCGTTATCAATAAGAAATCGAGTTCCTGGGAGGGTGCTTATTCGGCATAGGGAAGGGGTATTCAGTTTTTATTTTTTTTTGACCACCCAGAAAATATCTTGCCAGATTACTTTCGTTAATGAAATGTAAAGAAGAATGCATTATATTTAGTGCTTCTATTTTTATTACAAAACTAACACACATGAGAAAACTGTTATCTCTCCTTCCATTGCTATTGCTATGCGCAATAGCATCCAGCCAGAATCGCACTATTAGCGGTACTGTACTAGACGCAGCTGGTGCACCAGTTCCCGGGGCATCAGTAAAAATTAAAGGAACGAAAGTTGGTGTTGCTGCAGACAATCTTGGGCAATTCCGTATCATGGCCAAATCAGGTGATATTATCCTGGTTACAGCTACTGGAATTGAGCCCGAAGAATTCGTAGTGGGGGCATCTAATACTGTTTCGGTCACTGTAAAAAATGCAGTTTCTACCGGCCAGGAGGTTGTAGTAACAGCCTTGGGTATCCGAAGAACTGAAAGAGCCTTAGGATATGGCGTTGTTAAAGTTGATCCTAATAACTTATTGCAAAAATCCGAACCCGATATCCTCAAAGGACTTGCTGGCAAAGTACCAGGGGTAGATATCAGGGGAGGCCAGGGAGCACCTGGTGCTGCAGCCCGTATTCAAATAAGGGGAGTATCTTCTTTTAATGGGGGTGAGCCTTTGATCGTTGTAGACGGGGTGCCTTACAGTAACAACCTGGTCAATACTTCCAGCCCTTTTAGTGGAGGAGGAACTTATGGGTCCGGTTTTGCTGATCTTGACCCCAATGATATTGAATCTATCAATATCTTAAAAGGTGCAGCAGCTGCATCGTTATATGGCTCAAGGGCTGCTAACGGGGTATTATTGATCACTACGAAATCAGGTAACCCAAAAAAAGGCGCAAAGACACTAAATGTGACGTACAAAACGGGTTACAGTGTGGAAACAATAGCCGCAATCCCTGATTTTCAAAATACGTATGGTGCAGGTGCCAACTTTAGGGTACAATCATCGAACGGTTCATGGGGAGGCAAATTTGGGAAAGGTGTTATTTATAATGCAACCGGGGATATAATTGGTATTTCTGCATCAGGAATCGATTCCATTCCTGCCACAACATGGGCTACCATGTTCAATTCTTATCCAGAACTTTTTCCTAATGGACGCTTAGCTTACAAAGCCTATCCAAACAACGTAGCTGATTTGTTTAACAGGGGAAACTTGTTTGAAAATTCAGTGGGACTTAGTGGGGGTACGGGAAATACAGTTTTTAGCGCCACGCTTTCCACCGTGGGCCAAACAGGATATATTACAAACTCCAGTTACAACAGAAGAAATATCAGCATAGGTGGTGGAACTAGCATAGGTAAATTTTCTATAGGATCAAGTGTCGCTTATTCCCGATCAAAGCAAGTAGGAGGATTTATTGGCCAGGCGCAAAGTTTCCTGTCACAATGGGGTCGTACCTTTACAATGGCCAGGAACTGGGATATCGTCGGATGGCCTTCACAAAACAGGGCAGGCGCCCAGATCGGGTTTAACGATGGTCAGTATACCAACCCAGTATGGGGAGCCTACCACAATGTCATTACTTCTATTGATGATCGACTGGTAGCAACCTTCAGAGCTTCCTTCAAGTTTAGCAATGTTTTCAGGATCGACTATAATGGTGGTGTCAACAGCTATGCGCTTTTCAGAGACCAGATCATTGACAAGTCTTCCCTGGGAGGCACCGATAATGCTTTGGGTAATATTACCGAAGTGGTTAATAGAACACAAGAACTCCAATCAACTTTAGTGGCGGTGTATTCGCCTAAGATTGGATCTGATTTTACATTGGATATTAAAGTAGGTAACGACATTAACCAAAGAACCGGGCGGAATCAGCAGGTAACTGGTGTCAACTTTGTTATTCCGGGTCTCTTTAACCTGACCAATACTTCCACACAACGTTTTAATTCTGATAGCCGGTCAAAAAGACGACTGGTAGGTTTCTTTGCCGATGCTTCTATTGGTTACAGAAATTTTGCCTTTCTTAATTTAACAGGAAGAGAAGATCTTACTTCGACACTTCCTTATAAGAATGCACAATATTTTTATCCGGGTATTTCCGGCTCATTGATCTGGACAGAAGCATTTAAGCTCAATTCTAAAATATTAGACTATGGTAAGTTTCGTGCGGGTTATGCAAGGGTGGGTAACGATGCTGCCCCTCACAATGGTGAAGCTGTTTTTGGTCTTAACGCGGCCGGTTTCCAGGGTCAGTCATTAGCATCAAGAGGAAGTTCTACATTCGATCCGGATCTTACACCCGAGTTTACCACGGAATTGGAACTCGGTATGGAGATGCGCTTTTTGAAAAGAAGACTTGGTTTTGAAGTAACCTATTATGATAAAAAATCTACCGATTTGATCTACGCTATCGGTTTGCCGGTCACCACTGGTTATACTTCTTTCTTTACCAACCTCGGTGAAATCCGTAACAAAGGATGGGAAGCAGCCCTGGATGTAAGACCGTTTGCCGGAAAGAATTTTCAGTGGGATGTTCGAGGCATCTTTACCAAAAATGAAAATACAGTTGAGAAACTCGTAGATGGTCTCACAAGGGATATCGTTGGCGGTTTCAACTATATCGAGGCAGGATTTCCGTATGGCTATTTAAGAGGCGGTTTTTCTGCCCGTACGGATGATGGCGAATTACTGATCAACCAGACTTCCGGTATGCCCTATCTTGATCCCAATGCTGGTATGGTGGGAGATCCTAATGCTGATTTTAAATTCGGTCTTACCAATAGTTTTTCTTACAAAGGATTTCAGTTGAATGTTCTTTGGGATATGACAAAAGGTGGCGACTTCTATTCTGAAACTATTTCCAGCATGTTGGGAAGAGGTGTAACAAGGGATACGGAGGACAGGGAAAAAAGCCGTGTTATTACCGGAGTTTACGCCAATCCTACGCCTGTTACAGGTCCTGATGGATTGAATCACTATACTCCATTACTGATCAATGGAAAAAGAGTACAGAACCAGACAAAAGTGACAACCAATGACCTGTATTTCACGCAAGGAACCGGGGCGAGCTTTGCTACGAATGGTGCATTTGAATATGCTGTATTCGATGGAACCGTTTACAGGTTAAGAGAAGTAGTGTTGGCTTATAACTTGCCTACAAGTCTTATAAGCAAACTCAAGTTAACAGGTGCGTCTCTGTCGCTGAGCGGCCGCAATCTCTGGTTCCTGGCTCCTAATGTACCGAAGTACACAAATTTTGATCCGGATATTAACTCTCTCGTTTCAGGTAATGCACAAGGAGTTGAAACCGGGGGTGCGCCAAGTACCAGAAGAATTGGGGTTAACTTAAATATAACTTTCTAATGATCATACATAAATATTTTATTATGAAAAGCAAACATCATCTTCATATATTCTTTTACAGCGATGGTACTGCTTGTAGCTGTTTCAACAGGCTGCAAAAAATACCTGGATGTAAATAAGAATCTTAATAGCCCTACCGCTGTACCGGTATCACTGCTGCTAAGTAATTGTGAGCGGAATATTGCCAGTAACATGGCATTAGGAACAGGCCTCGGCAATACCATGGGTGTTTATACCCACCTGATCACTGGCCGGGTAGCCGCCGACAGGTATGGGGCAGGCGCCCAGGGATGGGATGGCCTTTATTCTGCTATTGCCAACCTTAATGTAATTATTAAGCAGGGATCTGCCGAAGGTCGTTTTGTATACGTCGGAATTGCCAAAATATTGAAAGCGTACACCTTTAGTATCCTGGTAGATGTTTATGGCGATGTCCCTTTTTCCGAATTTGACCGGTTTGAAGAAGGAATTAGACAACCTAAATATGATAAGGGAGTCGATATTTATCCTCAATTGATAACTTTGATCAATGAAGGTATTGCTGATATAAATAACACAGCGCCCAATCCTTCAAAACCCGGAGCTGACGATTATATTTATAAAGGGAATACGACTAACTGGATAAAAGCAGCCAATACGATCAAGTTAAAATTGTACACACAGGTAAGACGTGTTCAGAACGTTACCGCACAGGTAACAGCCTTACTCGCAAGTCCGACAACTCTTATCAATTCACAGGCCGAAAGCTTCATGCTTCCTTACGGACCTTTTGGTACCACGGATGACAGGCATCCTGCGTATGGTGATTACAACGCCACACAGCGTGGGGGGCAACTTTTTAGCCCCTGGTTGTATGAGATCATGAAAGGCAGGAACCCTAACATGTTAACAGGAATTGCTGACCCCAGGATTCCTTATTATATTTATAATCAAAAATCTGCCACTGGTGCTCCTGAGAACTGTACTGAATTTCGCGACGGTGGATTTATTACTATTGTTTTTGGATCAAACGGGAACTGCCGCGATGGTTCTAACAGTGCCACCTATTCGTTGTTAGGATTATATCCAGCAGGTGGACGTTATGATGAAGGTCCTGCCCCTAGAACCATTACTGCGATAGGAGCGCTGAATGCAGGAACAGGTGCATTACCGCATCAATTTATCACCTATGCAGACCGCTTGTATCTTGAGGCAGAGCTTATTAATACTGGCGTAATTACCGGTAATGAAAAAGCGGTATTTACTAAAGCCCTGGATGAATCATTTGCACAGATGGATCATATCATTACTACCTTTATTAAGCCGGGCTCTGCAGGGTCCGCACAAACTGTTCCTGCGATTGTACCACTTTCTACGGCTTACAAGACAGCAGTCATTGCGCAATATGATGCGGCACCCACTGCTGCAAGAAGACTGGAGTATATCATGACGCAGAAATGGATTAACAGGATTGAAAACCCTGTTGATAGCTATACAGATTACAGGAGAACTGGTTACCCCGTTTTATTTTCACCGGCACCTGTCGGTACAGCCACTTCTGTAACAGACTATAGCGTTCCTGTTCCCAAAGTAACACCTGTATCTAACGACAGACCTTATCCATGGTCGCTGCCTTTCAATACTAATGAGATTGCGTTGAATTCTAATGCTCCACCGCAAAAAGTACCTGAACTCTATAAAGTATTTTGGCAACCTTAATTGAACTATCGTTAATGATAAATTATTAATAAATTAAAGATTATGAAAATCAGAAAAATAAGCATGTTACTGGCCCTTTCCTTTGTGGCTATTATTGCTTTTACAGGCTGTGGCAAGGATGATGGACCAATTCCATCAAGAGTCGGCATCGAAGATGTGCCCACTATCACAACCAACATTGACCTCACAGGATCACAATCTATTAACCTTCTAAACCTGGGAACTTTTGCGGGTAAATTTAAGGTGGATAATTATTTTCCAGGTGCCACACCCCCAACTAAAGTAGATATTGTAGTTAGAAAAAATAATGGTCCTATTAATAATTCCAATGTACGACTGTATAAGGCTGATGTTACAACCTTACCAGTCATCATTACCGTTACTGCTGCCGAGCTTGAAGCATTGTTCGGTCCAATAAAATTGGGTGATGTGTATGATTTTGCACCCGATATTTATGTCGGCACTAGAAAATATGAAGCTTTTCCGGCCATAGGAGCAGGTACAGGTGTCGGGCATAATGGATCGCCGCTTTGGTCTGAATTTGCCCGGTTTGCAGCAATTTGTGCTTATGATCCTACTATATACGAGGGAAATTTTGTTGTAGTGTCCGATGCTTTTGGAGATTTTGTACCTGGACAAATTGTCCCCTTCACAAGAATCAGCAATACGAGTTTTTCATTTATCAATCCTTATGTTACAAGTCCTCTTCCAATAATTGTTAACGTCAATCCACTCAATAACCAGGTTACTATCGTAAAACAAAAGATAGGTAATGCGTTTACCTGGAATCTGGCGTATACGAATCCAAATTTTGCGATTTCGGCAGGTGCGAATAGTTTTGTTTCTCCCTGCAGCAAACAAATTAATATGGATATCCTGATTACGGTTGACCAGGGATCTTTTGGAAACAGACTTTTAGTATTGAGAAAACCATAGAAGACAAAGAGATTTTTTGTGATCAAGAACCAGGTACATGAAGTAGTTAAAAAAAATGGTATCGTTGGAAATTCGGTGCTACTCTTTATGATAATCTGTTAGTTTTCAAAAAGGGATACAATACAGCAACTACCTGGTAATAAATTATGATTGATAGGCTGCCTCAAAAGGGCAGCCTAGCTTTATGTTTATACACGCATAAAATCTTATCAACTGCCTTTTATTTCTGACGGCCGGGTTTTCCAGATATAGCCGGTTATTCTTCTGCAATTATTTTCGGGAAGGTCATGGAAACGAAACTTTCCCAATTCTCCCAGAGAACTTAAAATACCTTTCTGCCCTGGGAATAACGAAATCGTCAAACTTCGTCAGCCAAGAACCGAACAGTTATGCCTAAGCAGGCGGTAAAAGATAGAAATGAGTAATGCCATTACAACTATTCTCAAGAGCAAAGAAGATGACTGCCAAGACAGACAAATATGATTCATTCCTCATCAAAAATAGTCCCGGCCATTGTACTGCGAATAAAGTATGGCGACAAAAAAACAAATATCTGCCAGAGATAGTTACAACTTTGCCCAATCCACAGAAATAGCCAGGCTATTTTTTGACTCAGCGGGACATATGCGTCATTCGTTGCCAACCTAAAGCCTTACTCTTTTAACCAGGCCACCTCGGCTGTTGCAGAAAGGGAAAGTCAACTATTAATAGCAGTAGGGCCCCCTTGACATACCATACAATTAAAAACCCCGGTGAACCGGGGCTTTTAATTGTACAAAGTATATTATTCCCTGAATCAGTATCCCGTGTTTTGCACAACGGCTTTATTTACGTTCAGCTCTGATTGAGGAATTGGCCAGATATATTGAGGACTGGTAGGCGCGATCGCAGGCGCCGTTCCTTTAGCGGGAATAGTCAATCCAAGCCTTAAGATATCCCTGGAACGAAATCCTTCTCCCAGTAATTCTATTCTTCTCTCTAAAAGTATAGCGTCAATTAAGGCCTGTTGCGTAACTGGTGCTAATGTTACAGCTGGGTCTGAACGTTTTCTTACGGCATTAAGCAATGCAATTGCTTTTAAGTCCAGTCCATTTTGTCTTGCCAATGCTTCTGCAAGATTCAATAATACTTCAGCATACCGAATGGCAGGAGTATAGTCAGTGTTGGCTGTCCATTTTCTCAGCCAGGTTTTGGTGGCACTGTTTATTATTTGGTTGAACTGGCGGCGGGCATCAACAGCCGTCCATCCTGTATTGGCAACTATCCCGCTTGCTGCCAGATTCAAAGAGTATTCTCCTGTTCCGGCACAATTGGTACAGGGATTGGTGGCAGTCGATGAAGTGGCCGCCGGGCTATAGTACGAATTGAGGCTATTTTGTGTGCCAGGCAGGTCATTTGCCGTAAAGGGAAAGGATAGTATATTCTCAGGGGTTTGACCACCGGAACCAAATACAGTAGTTATATTGGATTGTAGGTTGTGAGTTACACCCGAGGTGGTCGAAAAAGGAGCTATAGCCTGTGGAGCTAATTTATTTCCTTCCGTTATCACTTTGGCATAATCTCCCATAAACAGGTAGACCCTAGTTTTTAGAGCTATCGCTGTATTCTTATGTGCCCGGGTTATGTTCAAGGCAGTAGAACCATTGGTAGCCAGCAAATTTGTTTCAGCAAAGTCCAGGTCAGCAATGATTTGGGTATAAACTTCCGCTACCGTTGATCTTGCTTTTTGGTTTTCGCCCAATTGGGTTTGAGGTGTTGTGTAAATAACGACGCCAGGTTTACTCCCAGCCCCATCCCAATAAGGCCGGGCATAAATTGTTACCAGTGCATGATACATGAGTGCTCTTATAAAACGAGCTTCTCCTTTATACTGATTTTTTAATGCATCAGATATAGGAGCATTATCTACTCCAGCAATAACAACATTGGCGCGATTAATCGCAGTGTACGCTGCCGCCCAAAAATTCTGGACCTCATTGGTAGTAGGTGTAACGGTGAAATTCCAGGTGGATAATTGTGTCACTCCATTTGCTGTCTCATTAAGGAATTCTTCACCTCTCACATCCTGGTAGTTAAAATAACGACCGCCATAAATCTGACCTGCTTTGGCACCAGCGTATACGCCATTTACTGCTGCCAATGTTTTTTCAGGGGTAGAGAAAGATACTTGCTCGAGGATTTGCGTCTGTGGTTCAGGCGACAGTAATTCCTTCCGGCAGGAAGTAATGACGCTTAATCCAATAACTACTATTAATATTTTCTGTTTCATATTTATTTCTTTAAGAATTAAAATCCGATGTTGATACCTACATTGATCGTACGTGCCAACGGTGCAGCGTTCCTATCCACACCCGGCGCACCGTTTGTCACTTGGTTAGCAACAGATTCCCCGTTGCTTTGTGTTTCAGGATCAAAACCAGAATATTTTGTAATGCTGAATGCGTTGAGTGCGGCAGCATAAATCCGGACATTAGTTAATTTCAGCTTATCAACAATTTTCTGTGGCAATGTAAATCCAGCAGAAATATTTCTTCCTTTTATAAAGTTTCCCTTTTCTGTATTGCTGGAAAGAATAAGGGCTGAACCATTGGAAACATTGTCACCAAAGATCACTTTGGGCCAATCGGTAACATCCCCGGGTTTGGTCCACCTGGTCAAATTATCTTTTGCATTGTTCCAGTTCCGGTTGTCATGCAAACCAGCTTTACTACCATTGTACACGTAATTGCCGCCGCTGAAATACAACAAGAAGCTCAGATCAAACTGTTTAAAACGGAAAGTGTTCTCAAAGCCGCCAAAATATTTCGGAATGGCTGGGCCAATAATCACACCATCGGTAACCTGGTTAGGAGGAGTAACCGCAGTACCGTCTGACACTTTTGTCCACCTCGTAGCAGCACTTGCCGCATGGTTGTATTGCACCGGTGTACCATCCTTCTTTAGGAATATGCGCTGTCCATTGGCCGGATTGACGCCCGTTGTTATAACAGCTAAAAAACTTCCAATGGATTCTCCAACGCGAATAAGAGAGGGTGATTCAAGTCCTCCTGTAGCAATAAGAATATCGGCATTGTTGTTAGACAGGGAGGTTACTTTATTTTTTAAGGTGGTAATATTGAAATTACTGTTCCAGGTGAAATTCTTACCGGATAAAATAGTACCGTTCAGCGTAAGTTCTAGTCCTGTGTTTACCATACTCCCCACATTCCTTAATATGGAATTACCGGGTATGCCCCTGGAGGGAGACTGCGGCTCTGCTAATATCAGGTCAGAGATGTCATTTTTATAATAGGCAAATTCAACATTAAACCGGTCTCTCAGGAATCCAAGGGTAAACCCAACATCCAGTTTTTTACTTTTTTCCCAAGTTAGACCAGGATTGCCTGCCTGGCTAAAAAAGATCGCTCCATTGGCTCCATATAAACCCCCGTTAAAAAGGGTTTGAAACGGATAGCTGTTTATACCTGCAAAATTTCCAACCATTCCATAGCTTCCACGGAGCTTTAAGGAGCTGAGCGTATTGGCTATGGAAGAATTTTTCCAGAAACTTTCTTCAGAGATAGCCCATCCGGCAGAACCTCCATAAAATGTTCCCCATTTTTCAGCAAATGCTGAATACCCGTCTCTTCTTGCATTAAAAGAGACAAAGAATTTTCTTTTAAAATCATAGTTGATCCGTCCAAAATATGATTGAAGGAAATTTTCAGTTAGTGTGTTGCCAACAGGAACTATATCTATAAAACCCCCCTGAAATTCATTAAAGAAGGGATCGGTTTGGTTTCTGCGATCAGCTCCCCAGCTATTGGTACGGGTAAATTGCTGTTCTGCCCCAGCAAGAATATTGAATCCATGATTAGTGAAACGGGCATCATAGGTCAGCGTGTTTTGCCAGTTCCAGCGGTTAGGGCGCTGAAGGGTATTTTGAGCAGCACCATTGAATTGCTGACCATCGCCATGTAGGGCATTTCTGAATTCTTCATTCGCAACCGTAAGATGATCAATGCCATAAAGAGATTTGAAAGTGAGGCCTTTCGCAATTCTTACTTGCCCGTAGACATTTCCCAAAACTCGTTCTGTATTTGATTCAAAGCGGTTGAGATTATTTAATAATACCGGGTTGGTAAAAGCAAGAGCTGTCAGGTTACCGCCCTGTCCTATCGATGCTCCGCCTATATTATAGGTACCGTCATTTTTATAGGGTCCTACGTTGGGTGCCAGTGCAAATGCAAGGCGTGCTGCGCCAGATGTGTTGAAAGCAGCACCGGTAGAGCCTGTATTCAATCCCCTATTCTTGGAACCGGTATAATTAAACGTTCCACCCATTGTCAGCCAGTCATTTACTTTATGATCCAACGTAAACCGGCCAGTCATCCGCTTAAAATCATTATTAATGAACATTCCTTTTTGATCGGTAAAGCCCGCAGAAAAATAATAATTCGTTCTTTCATTGGCACCGGAAATACTCAGGGTGTGATTTTGAGATTGACCAGTGCGATAAATATGATCATACCAGTTAGTATTCACCATATTGCCGTTTGCATCCAGCATGGTGTAAAAACCCCGGGTGGTACCATTGGGCGGGGTGCCTGCATTTGTCAAAGCCTCGTTCTTGAGATCAGTGAACTCTTGTGCATCTAAAACTTCTATCAGGTTATAAGGCTTTGTCCATCCAGCCCAGCTTTCATAATTTACTCTTGTACGTCCGGCCTTGCCTTTTTTTGTGGTGATCAGCACTACTCCGGCCGAAGCCCTTGATCCATAGATAGCCGAAGCGGAAGCATCTTTTAATACTTCGATACTTTCAATATCAGCAGGATTGATATCTCCCAGCGCATTGTTAGAGGCAGTACCGCCAAAGTCGCCGGTAAATGACGGCACACCATCAATGACAATAAGAGGTGATGAGCTTAAGGAAATTGAATTAGTTCCCCTTACCCGGATTATAGGAGGATTGCCTAATACACCGTTTGGAATGGAAACATTCACGCCGGCAGCCCTTCCTGACAAGCCCTGTTCAAAGCTTTGAAGGGGTTGGTCCTTTAATTTATTGCCACCTATTTGGGAGACACTGCCTGTCACATCACGTTTACGTTGGGTACCATATCCTACCACAACTACTTCTGACATTGTTTTATCTTCTGCCTGCAAGGTAGCATCCACTGAAGATTGTGAGCCAATAACCATTTCAATAGTGGCCATATTCACTGAAGAAAAGATCAGTGCCTTCGCAGCAGATGGAACAAGTAATGAATAAGAACCATCTGACCGTGTTGAGGTGCCCTCAGTCGTTCCTTTCACCATAACAGATGCGTTGGGAACGGCGTTACCCTTATCGTCAGTAACCCGTCCTGTGATGGTGCGTTGGGCTGATGCATAGGTTGCAAAGAACACAACTCCCATTAGAAGTAAGAACAGTTTTCTCATGTTTGTTTAATTTATAGTGTATAAAAAAATCAATTCCTTTCTGTCACCTTCTTTTGGAAGGAAGGGTCAGGCGGAGTTGATAGTAATAGCCTCCAATACAATAAAAGTTCAAAATAAGGGCCTTTACATGATAATAACCTAAACCGAATTAAATTTCCTTAGTAAAAGAATGCCTGGGTCACAACTTTAAAACAAAGATTCTTTAGATTTCTGTAAAATCACCCGTCCAAACATTTAAACTCATAAAAACCAGGATTTTTAATCTGGACAATAACTTGTTTGTGAATGCTGCACAGCCCCGGGGAACAGGGCTAACAAAAAAACCATCCCGCAGCAGCGGGATGGTTTGAAACCGGGGGCCGGTTTAACTATTATTAGAGAGGATTTTGAACAATCAGCGGGTTTGTGTTCAACTCATCCTGTGGAAATAGCCATTCCCACCTGTTATCACCTATTGGTATAGAGCTTACAGAGATCAAAGCCTGTAAATGGTTAGTTATACCAGCTCTGTTTAGCGGTTGATTTAGACGTTTCAGATCCAGGAACCGGAAACCTTCACCCCAAAATTCTACTCTCCGGTGAAACATGATCTCATCTATCAATGCCTGGCCGCTATTGGTTGACAACACATAGCTTGGATTCCTGTTAATCAACAAATTATATAGGGCGGTTCTGGCGGCTACATCCTGTCCACCCTGGCGGGCTCTGGCTTCTGCTTCGATCAGGTACATTTCTGCTACCCGCATATAGGGGACATCTCCAATACTTAATGTAGCACTGGCAGCAAGATATTTTTTATTCTGGTAAGGAACCCTTGCACCACCGGGAGGCACAGGAACGGTGGCACCAGTCAGATCCCAGCATTGTTTACGGATATCTGTAGCTGGGATAGCCGTCCACAGTGTCGCATTGATAGCCCTGGGCTGCGTCCTGATAACGGTTGAATTAAAATTGCAGGAGATATAAGCAAAATAAGAATAGAAAAAAGTATTGTGATCAGAAATTTGAGTACTGCCCCATATCCATTCCTGGTTAAGTGTATTATTAAAACCAGACAGGTATTCTGCATTTGTCATCAGGGTTACTCCTGCTCTTGCAGCTATGGCGTTGGTCGCGGCTGCATCCCAGTTTTGCTGAGTTATTGCCACCCGGGCTTTAAGGCCTCTCACGACATTTACATTAAAGTTTGATTTAGCAGCAGTGCCACCCCTAATGTAACCGGGTAAAAGAACCAATGCATCATCGAGGTCTTTATTTACTTGTGTATATACTTCTTCCACGGTAGCCCTTGGCTGCCCAACGATATTATTAGTCAGCAACAAGGGAACACCTAATTGAGAATTGGTAGTACCCCCTACATACCTTTTACCCCATAGTTGTACCAACTGGAAATGACCCCATGCCCTGTAAGCCAGGGCCTGTCCTTTAATGATTTTTTTATCTGCATCAGGTCCAACGGCTGCATCAATACCATTAATCAATATATTGGCATTAGAGATAATGCGGTAGTAATAACGATAAACGTATCTCAAATCTACCGCATTCACATTACGGTGAGTGGTCCACTGCATAAAACCAATGAGTCCTGTACTGCCATTAGCCAGTGGGTAAACAATATCTTCCCCCATCAAGTCGCGAAAGATATTATTAGAGCCTTCACCAGCCTCGCCCTGCTGGTCGTATTGCACATACATAATCCGGTGGATACCATTCAGTGCCGCATAACCGTTTGTTGTGGTGGCAGTGGCTTCGGTATTGGCCACGGCATTGGTGGGAAAAGTATCCAGGAAGCTTTTTTTGCAGGAAGAAGAAAGCAGGACGACCAATGCCAGCGATGTTATTTTATAATTGAATTTTTTCATTGCTGTAAATTTATAAGTTTAAGGTTAAACCAAGAGTAACGATTCTTGCAGGCGGATAAGCATTGGAAGTAACACCTGAGAAAGCCTGTTGGTTATTCATACCTCTTCTTTTTGAGAAGAAAGCAACGTTGTCTGCCGATAAAAAGAATTGTGCATTCGTAACCTTTAACCTGGAAATCAGCGATTGCGGTAAGTCATATGCAAGGCTTACGGTGCGGATATTGAAAAATGAAGCATCCGTCAACCACCTGGATGAAGTAGCATTGTGATCAGTGGCCCTTCCGGCATCCATCCGGGGAACGTTGGTTACATCACCAGGTTTTTGCCATCTTTTTAATACATCAGGATTCAACGCTCCACCATAATTACCGGTAGACATCAGGGACTGGTAAAGACCGTCATATGTTTTTCCACCCTTCTGAAAACTAAACAACGCACTTAACGTTATTTGCTTGAAACTGATGGACTGGGATATACTTCCGTAAAAATCGGGAATAGCACCTTCCTGGTATTCAAATTTGCCATTGGCAATATTGGTGGTTACCGTATCAAGTCCGCCATTTTTATTAGTAATAATTCTTCTGTTCGTGACAAGCACTGTGTTTTCTGCTTTATAGAGAGCAGCGCCATCAGCCGGGTCCACACCATAATAAGAACGCAGCCAATAGTCAAAGATTGACTGGCCAACTTTGTACTTCTTAGTACCTGTAACAAATTCAGGAACCGTCTCCGGCATCTTAGTTATTTCATTATTTACAGTAGAAATATTAACGGTTGTATTCCAGGTGAAATTTTTGGTTTTAATAACGTCGGCGTTGACCTGTGCTTCAATACCCTTGTTAAACATCGTGGCCGTATTTTGTGTGTAAGATAAAAGGCCACTGGATAAAGGTAGGGGAACAGCAAATAACAAATCTTTGGATACCCTGTGGTAATACTCAAGGGATCCGTTAACCCTATTTTTGAACAAAGAAAAATCAATACCCAGGTCAAACTGTTTGTTTTCTTCCCAGCTTAACTCCCTGTTAAGAACAGATGTAGTACTCTGGACAATGCCAGGTTCATTGGCATTATTAGCAAACACATACAATCCCTGGTATGCATAGAAGCCAATACCATCAGCCACACCAACCACACCGTAAGAACTTCTTAATTTAAGAGCATTGATCCAGTTAAAACCCTCCATAAATTTTTCTTTGTGAATATTCCATCCGGCGCCAACAGACCAGAAAGTTCCCCATCTTGATTCAGAAGCAAAACGGGAATTACCATCGCGGCGGACACTGGCAGAAAGCAAATATTTATTACTGAAATCATAATTCACTCTGGAGAAAAAACTTTCAATTCTGTATTTATCAACAGAGGAACCCACACTATTTATAGTTGTGAAGTTGCCAAGCTCAGTATTGCCGGTAAGTGTCTGGCCTTGCTTAAACCCATTCACATCTGTTTCATGCTGATTAAAACTTTCATGACCAAGCAATACATCTATTTTATGCAAATTGAATTTGTTTCCATAGTTCAATAACTGGCTGGCTATAAAGCCAGTGCTGGAAAGGGCTTGTTTACGGCTACGGCCACCAGGTGCACCATCACCCACTAATGTGTTCTCATAAGTGCTATTGTTTTGATTCTCAAAATCTACCGATACATTATTGGTGAACTTAAAATTCTTAAGGAATGTGATGTCAACATAATTCCTGGCACTAACCACCGTTCTTTTAAAAAATGGAATATTCAATGTTGTTTCTGCCAATGCATGTCTGCCAGCGAAACCACCGCTTGGTCTATTAGGAATACCATTAGCAATTCCTATTGGAGATGTTCCAAAGTTTCCCAGATCCCAGATCCTGTTTCCGTTGGCATCCAGTACATAAGAACCATTGGTCATATTATGAGCATATACCGGAAAGATTGGACCTACATTACGGGAAAAGAAAAAGGGGTTTACAAAACTGGTATTACCACCATCGGCGGCAGTGCTGGAAACAGAATGGTTGCCAGAAAGGTTGAAACCAGTTTTCAGCCAGGTTTTAGGCTGTACGTTTACCTTAATCCGGGCAGTATATCTTTCAAAGTCTGTCTTTATAGTATAACCTTCTTCTTTCAGGTAACCTGCTGACATAAAATAATCAAATTTATCTGCGCCACCATTAAAATTGATTGTATAATCTTTGCGGGAACCATTTCTCATCAGGTCTTTTGTCCAGTCCAAATCATCGGGGTAGATCAGGGAAGCAGCGGGATTAATTTGGCCATTCGTACCAACAATACTGTTGCCTGGTACATTAAATGGGTTGTAAGCTAACAAGTTTTGAATACCTGTTCTGGTGGTTAAGCCTGAAGCAACCCTATTGGCGGAGTCAAGTGAAATAGCAGCACCGGAAACAGGATAAACTAATGAGTTGCGATAAGCTTCCCATAGTAAGGGATAGTATTGAAATGCGTCTACCTTATCGTATTCAGGTAAGCCACGACTAACAAAACCCTGTAGGGCTCTTACTGAAATAGCATTCCTGCCTTTTTGTCCTTTTTTTGTGGTTATGACCACTACACCGTTTGCAGCCCTGGACCCATACAACGCAGTTGAAGCAGCATCTTTTAAAACAGTTATGCTTTCCACATCATCAGGGTTAATGTTGGATGTGCCACCAACATAGGGAACTCCATCTATGACCAATAACGGTTCAGAGGTGGCATTAATTGAACCAAATCCCCTTACGCGGATAGCAAGGCCTGCACCAGGCTGTCCATTCGCACTGCTTGTAATAACACCGGGAACATTTCCTTCTATGGCACCAGTTATATTGCCAATAGGTCGTTTAGTGATCTGTTCAGCCTTTACTGTGCCGACAGAGCCTGTCAATGCTTCTTTTTTTGCTGTACCATAAGCTATCACCACCACCTCTTCCATGTTTTTGTTTTCTGAGGACAGGACCACAGAATAGTTGTTGGAAGATGTTATACGGAACTCCTGTGTTGCCATATCCACTGATGAAAAAACAAGTGTAGAGGCATTGGCCGGTAATACCAATAAGTAAGTGCCATCGTCTTTGGTAACCGTACCTGTGTTTGTACCTTTTACCTGTACTGAAACTTTGGCAAGAGGTGTTCCCTTGTCATCAGTAACTGTACCGCTGACGGTTCGTTGTGCCATTGCCTGTATACCAACAAGCATAAGCCCCATTAAGAGGAGTGATAATTTTCTCATGTGCAATTTGTTTTAAGATATAAATAATAACAGAAGCATCCTTTCGGGATGGCGAATTTAAATAGCCAGAAACTAATTTCTTAAAAAAATACATGACCGGCAGGTGTGTGGTGTGAGATAATTGCCTTAGCCTGAATTTTTTATAACTTTGTATCGTAACATAGACAAAAAGATATCGTCTTGTGCTGCATTGTAATATATACCAGCTATTTTTTTATTTTTATAAATGAAATCAGTATGGCTGGCAGTAAAACCAGGTTAGTAAAAGTGGCAGTGATCAGCGTAATGGAGGTAAGCCAGCCAAGTGCCTTAGTGCCATCAAACCCGCTGAAACAAAAAATAACAAACCCGGAAATCAGCACCAGGGAAGTATAAATGATACTGATGCCCGTGCTATGGATCGTTTCGATAACCGTTTGTCTCTTATCATAACCATGACGGGGTAGTTCCTGTTTATAATTAACTAAAAACCTTATTGTTATGTCAATTGCGATACCCAGGGCCACGCTAAAAACCAGCACTGTCGACGGTTTCAACGGGATACCGGCCCAGCCCATGATACCTGCCGTTAGCAGCAACGGAATGATATTGGGTATAAACGAACAAAGAAGGATACGAATAGACCGGAACAGGTATAACATACAAAGGGCAATGAATAAAAAGGCCCAGGCAATACTATCCTTTAATCCATTTAGAATATAATGACTGCCTTCGAGAAAAGTGACACTGGTTCCGGTTAAATGCACTTCATATTTGTCCTGGGGGAAAAGCTCATTTGTTCTGGCAGCAATACTATCCAGGATCTTTGGTAGTCGTTTACTTCCTACATCGGCCATACTTACACTGATACGGGCCTGTTGTTTGCCGCTATCCATAAAAGTTGTGATCAATTTGGCGAATGAGTTATTTGCCTTCGCAGAATCACCTCTAAAATTTAAATACTGGGATAACGCAGGCAAGTCATAGCTAGAAGGTGTCCTGTAGCTGGAACTGTCCCCATCAAAAAATGCCTGCCTGGCAAACTTCAAGCCTTCCACGATGCTCAAAGGTTTTGCAATACCCGGCATTCCAGCCAGGAATTGCGATAATGAATCTATCCGTTCAAGATTATTAAGATTCCGGCTGACGCCATATTTCTTTTTGGTATCTACTACAATTTCCAGCGGCATGACACCTTTAAAGTGATATTCAAAAAAACGAAGGTCGGTATAGATCTTGTCCTCCTTAGGAAGATCATCAACGATAAAACCAATCGTTTTTAACCTTGTCGCACCCACGACAGATATGGCTACAATAACAGTCGTTACAATATATATCAGCTTTCTGTGATTAAGGGACCATCTTTCCAACCTGTCCAGCCAGCTGCGTAAACCTGGGTTCTGTAAATATTTTGTGTGGCGGGTTTTGGGAGCCGGCAAAAAACTAAGAACAGCAGGAATCAGGATCAGTGAAATAAAGAACAAGACAATAATGTTGATGCCGGCAACAATACCAAACTCTTTCAGTATCTGGCTTTGTGTTAGTGCAAATACAGCAAATCCTATGGCGGCAGCCAGGTTACAGAATAATGTGACGATACCCATCCGGTCCACCATCATGACCAGGGATTTTTTCTTATCTCCCGTTTCGTTATAGGTCGTGTGAAATTTATTGAGGAAATAAATACAATTGGGGATGCCAATCACCACGATCAACGGGGGTATCAGGGCATTGAGAATGGTAATTTTATAACCCAACAGGTGTATAGTCGCAAAGCTCCAGATCACTCCCAATGTAACGACTGTCAAAGAAATCAACATAGCACCCGCCGAACGAAAGAAGAGGAATAAGATCAGGGCAGAAAGAAGAATAGAGGCCAGGATAAACATTTTCATTTCCTTCACGATCCTGATAGATAAAACCGTTCGGATATGCGGTAACCCACTTTTATAAACTACAATATTATTAGACTTACCAAATTCATCCGCCATTTTACTGATGGTATTTACAATATCCATCCTGGTTTTGGAAGCCATCACATCTTTATTAATACGCACACCCATCAACCAGGCGTTGGTGGCGGAATTGTAAAGAAGATGCCTGTAAAAAGGAAGATTTAAAAAAATAGCAGCGGCACTGTCAATTTCTACCTGCTTGAGTTTTTTTTCTAAAAAGATAGTATCCGCCTTTAGCTTTTCTGTTTCGTGAATTTTTACAAGGTTAATAGCTGACGGAACACCGATCACATCATCTACCCCCTTTACTTTTTTAAGCTTATGTTGCAAGTCGGCATAAGAATTGAAAAACTTTTCTTCAAAAAGCTTGTCGGTTTGTATACCAATGACCAGGAGGTTACCATCTTCCCCAAATTTTTTCCGGAATTCTTCGTATGCCTTGTATTTGGGATGGTTAATGGGGATGGCCCTTGAAAAATCGTAGCTCAACTGCACTTTGGTGGCCTGCCAGAACATAAAACCACTCAAGACTGCCAATATAAAAAGCAATGGCAGGCGATTGCTAAGAATAAACCTTCCGAGTCTTTGCCACATAAGCAGTTATAAATGGTGTATCGGGCAAAGAAAAGCAAAAAAGGCCTAACTCTTCAAGAGTTGCACTTTAGAAGTCTTTTTCACTCAAACCCTTAACGCCTGGTAAGTTGGCCCCGTTTATAATACTTTTGACACGTGAAGGGTTTCTTTTTCATATTTTTTATTTTCACATCCATTGTATGCCTGGCCCAGGATCCATTGCCTCCCATTGGCCAATGGAGGGAACATTTGCCCTATAATAGCGCTATTGATCTAACGGCTGGCGATGGTAAAGTGTATTGTGCTACCCCTTATAGTTTATTTTCGGTGAATGTGGCAGATAAACTGGTTGAAAAGTGGAGTCGGGTAACGGGTTTGAACGAAACTGGGATAACGGCAATAAAGTACGATGAAATAAATAAAAAGCTGCTTATTGCTTATAGCAACAGCAATATCGATATTATTCACAGGAATGATATTTACAATATACCGGATATCAAACGCTCTGCCCTTGCCGGGGATAAGACTATTTACAATATTTACCCGCTGGCGAAAAACTATTATCTCTCAACCGGTCTGGGTGTAATTGTTATTGATGGAGACCGCTTCGAAGTAAAAGATTCCTGGTTTATCGGCAACAGCGGCAATCGAATTAAAATAAATGGATTTACCAGCGACGGCAGCTTTTTTTATGCAGCCACCGAAGAGGGATTGAAAAAAGCTCCGATGACAGGTGTGAATCTGGCCAACTATACCAGCTGGCAAAATATTAGCGGTGGCAATGGGTTACCACCAGGGATTTGTCAGAATGTGCTAACGGTAGAGAACAAGGTGATTGTACAAAAGAATGACTCTTTGTTTGTACAAACCGGAACTAATTGGAGTCTGCTGTACACGGATACATGGCCATTTGTTAGCAGCAATACAACAGAAAATAAGATCCAGTTGTGCGAAAGACAATTAAACGGGACCAGCAGGATTGTGATAGTAAATTCAGATGGCGCTGTTTCAAGAATAGTGGCTAATACCGGGGCGGTCTCTTTTCCCCGCAAGGCAATACTATTTAACAATAATCCCTGGGTAGCTGACCAGTTTGCCTGTTTATCGCAAATCAGTACTTCATCTGCTTACCAACAATATGTTCTTGATTCTCCTCAGGCCACTGCGAGCGGTGAGATGGTGGTATTCAATAATACATTCTATGCCAGTTCCGGTTCGGTAAATGAAGCCTGGAACTACCAGTACAATGGAGATGGGATTTATACTTTCCGCCAGGGAAGCTGGAATAATATTAACCGGTACCTGTATAGGCCAATCGATTCGCTGCTGGATTATGTAACGATTGCCATTGATAGGAGAGATGAATCAATCTGGGCAGGATCCTATGGCGGTGGGCTACTGCATATAAAACCAGGACCCATTTTTGAGATCTTCAAACAAAATAATCTTGGCGTGACGGTAGGTGATCCCGGCAGTTACAGGGTTGCAGGCCTGGCTTTTGATCGGGAGAATCATTTATGGATATCCAATTTTGGAGCGGCACAGCAGTTACGGGTCAGGAAAAACGATGGCACCTGGAAAAATCTCACTGTCCCCTTTCCTTTATTTGATAATGCAGTAGCGCAGATAATTATTGATGATAATAATTATAAATGGATAGTGGCGCCGCTGGGCAACGGATTAATTTGTTATGATCATGGTGCATCAATTGATAATATTTCGGATGATGCCTGGAGAAGATATTTGGGGGGTGCCGGTCGTGGAAACCTGCCGGTCAACGAGGTATTATGTGTGGCAAAAGATAAAAACGGATTTATCTGGGTAGGTACAACTGATGGCATAGGGGTGATACAATGTCCCGGAGATGTTTTTACTTCGCAGCAATGTGAAGCTGTATTACCTGTTGTACCCAATGGAAATTTTGCCGGTTTGTTATTCAAGGGACAGGAAGTCAGAAGCATTGCAGTAGATGGGGCTGATAGGAAATGGGTAGCGACAAAAAACGGGGTCTTTCTTATTAGCGCGGGTGGGGAGAAAGTTATTTATCGCTTTACGGAGGATAACAGTCCCTTGTTAAGCAGCGATGTAAAAAAGATAACGATCGATGGGAAGACAGGAGAAATCTACTTTGCGACACAAAAAGGGATTTGTTCTTTTCGCAGTACCGCAACTGAAGGTAGTGAAAGGAATGAGGACGTGTTGGTCTTTCCTAATCCTGTGCCACCAGGGTATACAGGGATAATTGGAATCAGGGGATTAGTAAACAATGCCATTGTAAAGATCACCGAATTGGACGGGAGGTTGGTTTACCAAACAAGGGCATCAGGCGGACAAGCCGTCTGGGATGGAAGAAATTACAAGGGGCAACGAGTATCGAGTGGAGTGTACCTGGTGTTGGTGAGTGATGATGATCCTTCGACTTCGCTCAGGAGAGAAAGAATGGCGACAAAGATTTTTTTTATCAGTAAATAAATGGCCGGGAAGGCGGTAAGAGGGAAAGAAGAAAAAATTACAGCCTTCCCGTTCTTACCGGCAAAACAATATGCCTGACAAACTCCATAAAACAAAGGGCATCGTTCTCAGGGCCGTGAAATATGGTGAGACAAGTATCATCGTCAACATCCTTACTGAACTATTTGGTGTGCAATCTTACCTCGTAAACGGTGTCAGGACCTCAACTAAAAAAGGAACAGGCAAAGCGAATCTTTTCCAACCTTCGGCAATTCTTGACATGGTTGTGTATCATAATGAACTCAAACACCTGAACCGTATCAAAGAATTTAAATGGGGCCATCTGTACCATCATCTATTGTCTGATGTTCCCAAAAATGCCGTGGCTCTATTCATGGTGGAATTGCTCACCAAATGTCTAAAGCAACCGGAAGATAACCCGGCTCTTTTTCAGTTTGCTGAAGATATTTTTATGAAGCTAGATGAAAGCAACCCTTTTGTAATGGCAAATCTTCCTCTGTTTTTTGCCTTACATCTTCCCTTTCATTTTGGTTTCCGGATTACTGACAACTACCATGAAAAAAGGCCATACCTGGATCTGCAGGAAGGAAGTTTTGTAGCTGAACAACCGCCGCACCCTTATTTTTTGGAAGATAAGCAGGCTGCCGTAACATCAGGGCTATTGAAAGTGATGCAACTGGAAGAACTGGGGGATATCAAACTCAATCACGATTTCCGCCGGAACTTGTTGTATGTGTATGAGACCTACTATGCCCTGCACATACAGGATTTTGGGACGATGAAGAGTCTACCGGTACTAAGAGAGATTTTGGGTTAAATAGCTACTATAATTCTGAGTGGTGTGTGATCGCTTAGCCTGCTCCATTTCTTATGTTTCCAAAAATTGGCGGAAGTCATTTTCAAAATAACCGCACCATTTCATAAAAACAAATACAAGTCAGATAATCCTTTGCGGGTGTTCAAACTTTGAATCAAACAAAACAATTCCCGGTTTTTTCCCCTGCTCAAAACTACCCAGCATTGCATCCATCTGCAAGGCCCTGGCACCATTGCTGGTGGCCCATTTCAGCATTGTCTCCGTTTCAATATGCGGGAAATGCTGGCGGATCGTTTTTATTTCTTCCAGGATACTTAATTGACTGTTCGAAGCAAAGCTGTCTGTTCCTAAAACCATTTCACAATCATGCCGGCTCATCAAATCTATATTGGGCAACTGCCCGGAAATATATCGATTAGCATTTGGGCATAAGCACCAATGCAGTAGCCTATGGGAATCTTTTGCAAAAAGTAAATCTTCTTCGGATGTATGTACATTGTGAACAAGTATTACTGATTGATTATTCAAAAATTTTGGAAGGAATGTTTGCAGGCTGCTTTTTCCGGAAGGTCTGAAAAAAGAAATGTCAATATTCATTTTTTCATACAATGCTGTAAACTCTCCCTGTTTAAGCAGGAACCAGTCATTTTCTCCGGCGGTTTCCTGGTTATGAATCGTAAACAAATGATTCCCCGGAAAATGGATGATGAGGTCCCACAATTCGTCAGCAACTGAATAAGGAGCATGTGGTACAATAGAATTAGATTCTACAGGGATCGAATAATTTTTGGCGTACTCCCTGAAAAAGCCAACGCTTCTTTCAAATCTTTGTTCTGCTATTCGTGGATTGAATCCACTGGCTTCAATAAAATTGTGATAATAAAGCCTGCTTTTTGTTTTTTGCGGAATCGTTAAGGCATTATTACAAATATCTCCGACAGCCACTATTCCACCGGCTAGCATTTCATCTTCAGCTTTTTCAATAGCCTGTAAAATCTCCTCTTCCGGAAAATGACGTTGCTGTACCACATCCACCACAAAACTGACCAGGCCTTTTCCATTAGGGATCCATCCTTTTAGGTGGCTCAGCTCAAGGTGACAATGGCAGTTGATAAACCCGGGACTTAGAATTCCATCCATTTCCTGTACTTCATCTCCTGCTTGATCGACCGGTACGATATCATGAATAAACCCTTCTTTGTCTGTCATTAACACCTTGTCATCTTCCAGGAATCGATAGCCATCGAACAGTTTATTGGCCTTGAATTTTAAATAAGCCATGGAGTGTTTTCTTTAACTTTGCTGCCCTTATTGATGACAAGATTACTGGATATTGAAGCGTTGTTAGCCCATTCTCTTCAAAAGAAGAAAAATAGGTCAACAAATCTGCGATTGCAAGGATGAGAGCAGAATTACTTCAACCGGGCCCATAAAAATAATGCATTAGTATGTTAGACCGATTAGAAGCCATAAAAGCAAGATTTGACCAATTGGGCGTTGCGCTCACTAATCCCGAGATTGTAAGCAATAATAAAAAATTTGCTGAAGCCAGTAAAGAATACCGCGGCCTGGAAAAGATCGTTGCAGCCTATGGTGACTATAAAAAAGTATTAGACGATATTGAGTTTTTCAAAGAGGCAATAACGGGCGATGATACAGAAATGCGGGAGTTGGCAAAAATGGAGGCGCCGGCCCTGGAGGAAAAGAAAACACAGTTGGAAGCATATGTCCGCCAATTACTGATACCCAAAGATCCGCAAGATGAGAAAAATGCGATCATTGAGATCCGGGCTGGTACCGGGGGCGATGAAGCCAGTTTATTTGCCGGGGATTTGCTGCGTATGTATATGCGGTACTGCGAAAGAAGGGGATGGAAAACAGCATTGTTAAGCGAAAATGAAGGGAGTGTTGGTGGCTATAAGGAAGTACAATTGGAAGTAACAGGTGATGATGTTTATGGCATTTTAAAATTTGAAAGTGGTGTCCACCGCGTTCAGCGGGTACCGGATACAGAAGGGAGTGGCAGGGTGCATACTTCGGCGTCGACGGTAGCGGTGATGCCCGAAGCTGAAGAAGTGGACTTTGAGCTTAATCCCGCTGACGTAAAAATGGAAACAGCCCGAAGCGGAGGTGCGGGAGGTCAGAATGTAAATAAAGTAGAAACAAAAGTGATGCTAACGCATATACCTACCGGAACGGTGATCATTTGTCAAACAGAACGTTCCCAGTTGGGTAACCGGGAAAAAGCCATGCAAATGCTCCGCACCCGCCTGTACGAAGAACAGGTGAGAAAGCAGGAGGAAGAGATTTCCCGTCACCGGAAAAGCCTGGTAAGTACCGGCGACCGGAGTGCCAAGATCAGAACCTATAATTTTCCACAGGGCCGGGTGACGGATCACAGGATCGGCCTTACACTGTATAATCTTGATGCAGTACTTAATGGCGAAATTCAGGAGCTATTAGACGCCTTACAATTTGCCGAAAATTCTGAAAAATTGGCGAGGCAGAGTTGAGTTTAACATTCTTTTCCACGCTTTCCACGCTGTAACTATCCTGACCCGGCAAAACGGCCCCGCAGCTAAAAAAGTTTATATTATTTATTCGCAAAAAAGGTTTTTGGCACGAATTTTTAATAATATAATTGACTCAACAGAGTTTAGTTCTTTGTCTCCTGATTGTCAGTATTACAGCCAAAAAGGCCAAAAACAGGCAATATTTGAATTGGAACGATAAAGTTGGGTGGAGAGCACCAGTAAGGCAGAAAGGATAAAGCGGTCCTTTAAATTTTCATTAACAGCAAAATCATACTACCGGTAGTAAATTTGCGTTATACAATTAAACAACGATTTTTTGAACTCATTATAAAGACAGTAAATTTTCTCATAAGCAGTTAGTTTTGGTTGCGACCCCTGTTTCTACAGGGGTCTATTTTTTTATATACCTCCCCGTACAAAAGAGAAGACCTGCCAAACAGCCTACACCATCCGCTACTATATCTCCGGGATCGAATGAACGGTTAGCGACAAAGTATTTTTGAATATACTCCATTCCTACACCATATATCATCCAGCCTGCTGCAAAAAAAATAAAAAGTCTCTTGAGTTTAGCTTTGTTTAAATGCAAGCCAAGCAACGCACGGCACCACAGGAAAACCATAACCGCAAACAGACCAATATGTACCCATTTATCCAGCCAAATGATATCCAGCCAATCTTTTTTGGGAAATGCGCTCCCTGGAATTATGAGCAAAAAAGTTGAAATAATCAGCCAGCAAATGGCCGGAACAAAAGAAGGTTTGATAATTTTCAAGAAAATATTTTGACAATATTAAGTAAGAATTTCGTTGCATATGGATTAAGCACAAAAGAAAGGGAGCCCCGAAAGAGGCCCCCTTTTTTAACCAACTATAGAACCAAAACCACTATAGCATAACTATATTCACCCAATTACGGAGAAAAGTATTATTTCAGATTGACAAAGGAGAAAATATCAGAGTCCACCCATTACATACATATCGCCTTGCGGAGCTGATAAGTTGCTCCCTCTTTTTTCGAGCGTAATGGCAAATGCCTGGGCTGCTTTTGCATTTTTCATTCTGAAAAGCAGTTTTTTCTGTTTCAGGTCATAATCGATCATACCAAGGTCAACAGGCTGACCGTCTAACAAAGCCCAAAGTTGGTATTGCTTATCGCTTGGAGGGGCGGGAAGATTATTAACCAAAAGATAAACATCGTGTGATGCAGTGTCCCAATATACAGTGACATAAGATTGGGGCGAGACTTGCTGCCCCTTCATAGTCGCCATCTTTACATGGGGGTTTTGCTGCAGTATTTGAATATCATTCTTTACTTCACCCAACTCAGCCAGCGTTGTATTATAACTGTTTTGAAGGCGTTTATTTTTATCTGATAAAGAAATATTCAGGTAAATACTACCGGCCAGTAAAAGTAAACAGGCGGCTGCCGCATACTTCCACCACACGCCTCCGGTGTTATATTTTTTAACAGTAGCGGATTGCATCGGAACAATTTTGCCTGTTTCGGCAATCTGGTCTAAGATCTTCCCCTTAAGGTCAGCGGGAGGAGTGACAGCGTTCTCCAGCGCCTGATTTTCCAGGGCCAGTTCAAATGCATTTCTTGCCGCCAGCACTTCGGGATGTTGCAAACAGATTTGTTCAAACTCTCTTCTTTCTTCTTCAGAAGCAAGTCCGAGCACAAAGCTCTCGACAATTCCGCTGGATATATATTCTTGTATATTCACTTTATTATTGAATCAACGTTCTTAATTGAATCAAGGCGCTCCGTATCCTCGTTTTTACAGTCCCCAAGGGTATATTTAGTGCCTTCGAAATTTCTTCATGGGTAAAACCCTGGAAATAGGACATGTCCACCAAAACCCGCCACTCACCTTTCAATTTAGTGAGAACTTTTTTGAGCCCCACATCATCTATTACCGGCCCTATCACAGCCCCGGGTACATCTACGTTCTCACTTAACGATTGGTTTTTTTGAGAATCCCTGTAACCCTTTGATCTCAATTCATCTATTGAGGCATTCCGGGCTATATTCAACATCCAGGTAAACAATCTCCCCTTCGCAGCATCGTAGGAATCTATCTTTTTCCAGATGTTTACAAAGACATTTTGCAGCACATCATTTGTTATTTCCCGGTCAGTAATAATAGAATTCACTATACCATATAGAGCACCAGAATAATTATCATACAGGTAGGCGAAAGCTTTTTCATTGCGTTGTTTCAACAACGCCACCAGCTCTTGTTCGCTGTATATGGTTTTGGAATTCAATTTTAGTTGGTTATGATACAACGATCCTTAAATAATTGCACCATACTATTTACGGGAATCGAAAGAAGTCAGATTTTAACTTGTAACTGCCTCATAGGCAGCGGCATCCATAAGAGCCTCCACATCATCCGGATTGTCTACCGTCATTTTTATCATCCAGCCATCACCATAAGGGTCATTATTAACCACTTCTGGTAATCCGGCAAGCTTCGGGTTGAATGCAGTGATCGTTCCACTAACGGGCAGGAACAGATCCGAAACCGTTTTAACAGCTTCTACTGTTCCAAATACCGCTCCGGCTGTCAGAGCCTTGCCCACTGTTTCCACTTCTACATAAACAATATCACCCAGCTCTCTTTGAGCAAAATCAGTGATACCGATTGTTGCGACATTACCTTCCAGGCTTACCCATTCATGATCTTTAGTATAACGGAGGTTGGCAGGAAAATTCATAATATAATAATTTTGGGTCCGCCCGACTGCAGACATTGTGCAAACCTAAAGGAAATTGATGATAAATTAACTGGGTTCCAAGGGGTTGTTTTTCAATATTTCTAATTGGTTTAGGAAAGTTCACCGGAATTTTCATACCGTTCGGGGTAAGATTTACACCTTTTGTCGGTTACTGCTTTTACAATTGCATGACATGGAGGTATATTTGCGCTCCAAATCAAAAAATGGATTGAACATGAGAAAGATAGTTTCAGTTTTCGCAGGATTTATGATGATGGCAGCCACTGTGCAGGCTCAACAAGTAGCTGGTGTAGTGAAAGATCAGCAGGGAAAAGGACTAGATAAGTCAACCGTATCCTTGTTGAGAGCAAAAGACTCATCTGTAGTAAAACTGGTGGTTACCAGTGACAATGGTCGTTTCTCCGTTCATGCTACTGAGCCAGGTACCTATTTAGTTAGCGCATCTTATGTGGGGTATGCGCCGGCTTATTCAAATATATTTGAATTGTCGGGAGCCGGAATAACCTTGCCTGATCTGAGCATTTCAAAAGCTACCGGCACGTTAACAGATGTGACAGTAAAGTCGCAGAAACCAATGATCGAAGTAAAGGCTGATAAGACCATCTTAAATGTTGAGGGTACTATCAATGCAGTTGGATATGATGCATTGGAATTGCTTCGCAGGAGCCCGGGTGTAATGATCGACAAGGATGATAATGTGAGCCTGGCCGGTAAAAATGGTGTGCAGGTATTTATCGATGGTAAACCGTCACCGTTATCTGGCGCTGACTTGGGCAATTATCTGAAAAGCCTTCAGTCAGCCCAAATAGAGGCGATAGAAATTATTACAAACCCATCTGCAAAATATGAAGCAGCCGGAAATGCCGGTATCATCAACATTAAACTGAAAAAGAATAAAACTATTGGTACAAATGGTTCAGTGAATGCCGGTCTTGTACAGGGCGTTTATCCGAAATATAACGGAGGTTTAAACCTTAACTACCGGAACCAGCATATCAACATTTTTGGTAGTTATAACTATAATAATGGTAAGAACCTGATGAAGATAAAATTTGTAAAAGATCAGCTTGATAGCCTTTTTGAACAACGGAACCGCATGGTATTTATAAATAATACGCATGGGTTTAAAACAGGTCTTGATTATTTCGTCAACAATAAAAGCACCATTGGTGTCATGGTGAGCGGCAACCTGGCAAAAAATGATTTTAACACAGCCGGCCCCATGGATGTTTTTTATAAGCCAACCGGTGCATTGATTTACACGTTACGTGCTGCTAATACGAACGAGATGAACAGGGATAATGTCAACACGAACCTGAATTACCGCTATGCTGTAACCGGCGGCTCGGACCTAAATATTGATGCGGATTATGGTTTCTTTAAGATCAGGTCTAACCAGAATCTCCCCAGCCGTTATTACCGGGCAGATGGCGTTACTGAATTCAAGAATAATATCGACTTTATGTATAATGCTACCGATATCGATCTATTTTCTCTGAAAGCGGATTATGAAAAAAATTACCTGGGAGGACGACTCGCTTTTGGTGGAAAGGTGGGTATGGTGAACACTGATAATACCCTGGAGCGGTATGATGTTGTTACCAACGGAAAAATTATGGACACTGCCAACAGCAATGTTTTTACTTATAAAGAAAACATTAATGCGCTCTATATCAATTACAATAAGCAATTGCAAAAGGGCGTCATGATCCAGTTTGGTTTGCGTGCAGAGAATACCCACTCAACAGGTAATTCTATGGGGTATAAAAAACAGGGGAATGGTTGGGGTAATTATGATTCCACTATAAAGAGGGACTATACAGATATATTCCCCAGTGCTGCATTGACTTTCAATAAGAATCCGATGAATCAATGGACTATAGCTTATAGCCGTCGTATTGACCGGCCGGCTTACCAGGACCTGAACCCATTTGAATTCAAATTGAATGATTATACATTCATGAGAGGGAATATCGACCTGACGCCTCAATATACCAATAGCTTTAGTTTAACCAATATCTACAAATACAAGTTCACCACCAAGTTGAATTATAGTCATGTCAAAGATATTTTTGCACAGATACCTGATACCGTTGCGGGTGAACCAACTAAAGGGTTCATGCAAAAAAGAAACCTTGCTAAGCAAGATGTCTGGAGCTTAAATCTCAGTTATCCTTTCCAGTATAAGTGGTATAGCTTCTTTGCTACTACCAATGCTAATTACTCACACTACCAGGCTGATTATGGTGCTACTAACCGTAAAGTGAATCTGAAAGTATTCTCTTATATGTTCTTTATGCAGAACAGTTTTAATCTTGGTAAAGGTTGGACCGGGGAAGTGAGTGGTTTGTACCTTTCACCATCTGTATGGCAGGGAGTCATCAAATCAAAAGCGATGGGAAATATGGATCTGGGCTTATCAAAGACATTATTCAAAGGACAAGGAACTATCAAAGCTGCAGTGAGTGATGTGTTCCAAACTATGAAATGGGGTGGAACATCTGATTTTACAGGGGTCTACAGTACATTCAATGGACACGGAGAAATGCCACAATTCAAATTGAATTTCAATTACCGTTTTGGCAACAGCCAGGTAAAAGCTGCCCGTCAAAGAAAGTCAGCAGTAGAAGAAGAAACTAAACGCGCAGATAGCAACAGTGGAAATATGGGTCAGTAGGTAATGATAAGCATTAAAAAACCTCTCCCCTGTATCAGGGAAGAGGTTTTTTATTTGAAGCTAGCGTCACTATTTTTTTCTTTTGATTAGCTTAGCTCTTATAATTCTTACATCAGTCAGAGGTCTGTCCTTGTCAGGTCCTTTGCTGGTTGGTACGGCAGCAATTTTGTCCACCACTTCTAATCCCCTTACAACTTCACCATAAACGGTATAGCCCTGGTCAAGCTGGGGTGTACCTCCAATTGTTTTGTAAGCAGCCCGGTATAATGCTGGGATTTTCTTTCCCTCCAGGCGATAGATTTCCAGCGAATCAAGACCGCCATCCGTATAAATTTTTCCCTGGGTGATATAGAACTGGCTGGCGCTGCTGGCTTTTTCCGGATTATTATTCCTGGCTGCTGCTATTACCCCTTTTTTGTGAAACAGCGTTTGCCTGAATTCTGCCGGGATCCTGTACGTTGGTCCGCCACCACCTAAGGCTACTCCTGGTTTTGCATTTTTACTATCCGGGTCACCTCCCTGGATCATAAAATCTTTGATGACCCGGTGGAACAGCAGGCTGTCATAATAACCTACTTTAACCATTTTCAAAAAATTGTCGCGGTGTAGTGGCGTAGAATCCGACAAACGTATAATAATATCTCCCATATTTGTCTGCATCAGTACATCCCTTTTCCTGTCTTTTTTGCGGATAGTTGAATCTTTTTGTGCAAAAGAAACAATAGCGAAGAAAAAAAGGGACAACAGCAATAATAGTTTTTTCATGTTTCAGGGTTTATTCATCGGTGCCATCGGGGTTAGCCATGGTTTCATGATCCTCAAAATAAAGTAAGATATGGTCTTTTAAAAAAATTTCCTGTTCAAAAGCATTCATCTCGGGCATGGCTTTTAATTGTTTGAAATGGGGCCATCCATCCCGGTCTACACTTTCGAGTTCGTAATACCCGCTGGGAGAAAGCAGGCTGCACACAGCAATATGCATCAGGTCCTGTTTTTGTTCCTTGGTGAATTTTTCTTTGATGTCACCAAATTCCTGGACACCGATCAGGAATAAGATGGTTTCTACATCCGGTTTCTTACCAAAACGGTCTACTAATTTAGCTTCCAGGTTCCACCAACGCTGTTGCAGGTCATCATTTGCTCGCATTCCGCAAAGATAAGAGAGCAGCCCATTCTGTTTCAAACGTTATATGTTCTCCTTTATCTTTGCGCTTCGAGGGAGTCCTTCGGACAAATTGAAATTAAAATGTTGCAGTTACAGGTATTACGACAGGATGCGCAAGCAGTAAAAGAAAGGTTAAGTGTAAAAAATTTTGACGGGTCAGTGCTGGTGGACCAGGTCATTGCTCTAGATGATGAGAGAAAAAGACTTCAACTGGACTTTGATAATAACCAGGCGAAGGTTAACAGCACTTCGAAAGAAATTGGCGCCCTAATGGCGCAAGGATTAAAAGAGCAAGCTGAATTAAAAAAGCAGGAAGTTGCCACCTTAAAATCTTTGCTACAGCCGATATCAGAAAAATTAGCGGTTAACGAAAAACTCTTACATGATGAATTAGTGAAACTTCCTAATCTCCCTGCTGCCGAAGTGCCGGCCGGCAAAACACCCGCTGATAATGTTGTGGTACGAGAAGGTGGAATCAGGCCAGCATTGCCGGGAGATGCTGTTCCTCACTGGGATCTGATCAAGAAATATGATATCGTGGATTTTGAAACAGGGGCAAAAATCACCGGAAGCGGGTTTGCCTTATTTAAAGGCAAGGGAGCCAAACTGCAACGGGCATTGATACAATATTTTCTTGACTATAATACGGCTGCTGGATATACCGAGTATCACCCACCATTTATGGTTAATGAGGCATCAGCCTATGGTACCGGCCAGTTGCCCGATAAGGAAGGGCAGATGTATTTTATGCCTGAGGATAAGTTTTATATGATTCCGACATCTGAAGTACCAATTACCAATATTTACAGGAATGAAATGGTAAAGGAAGAAATCTTGCCCATTAAAATGACAGCTTACTCTCCTTGTTTCAGAAGAGAGGCGGGAAGCTTTGGAAAAGATGTGCGGGGGTTAAACAGGGTGCATCAATTTGAGAAAGTAGAGATCGTTCAGATCGTGAAGCCGGGGAGCAGTTATGAAGTGCTGGATGAAATGGTCAGGCACATAGAAAAATTATTGAGTAGCTTAGAACTTCCTTACCGGGTTCTTCGACTCTGCGGTGGCGATATGAGTTTTGCTTCCGCTATCACGTATGATTTTGAAGTGTATAGCGCTGCCCAGGAGAAATGGCTGGAAGTAAGCTCCGTTACGAACTTCGAAACCTTTCAGAGTAACCGAATGAAGATCCGTTATAAAGATGAGAATGGTAAATCACAACTGGTGCATACCTTAAATGGAAGCTCATTGGCATTGCCAAGAATTATTGCCTGCCTGCTGGAGAATAATCAGTCAGCCGATGGGATCAAGTTACCGCAAGTAATTCATAGTTATTTCGGAACTACTCACATTACGTAAAAAATACTAGTATTATTGTAAACCAACACCATGAAAAAAATTGCATTGCTTTTAATTTGCATGACAGCGATTATAGCTTGTAGCAAAAAGATTATTCCTGCCACAACACAAACTACAGCTCCGCTTAAAGAGGAAAAAGCAAAGAGCCAGGACGACCAGCAGTCTGTCAATGATACCAAGAAAATGGACGACATGGCAAAGCCAACAGAACCCGCACCGGTAATGACCCAGATGGAATATGGAAAAACAGTTTTTATGGCAAAATGTGCAAGCTGTCATGCCATGAAAAATCCCGGCGATTTTACTTTCGCTCAGTGGGAGAATATCTTAAAGACAATGGTGCCCAACGCAAAACTTTCTGCAGCGGAGGAAAAACAAGTGACAATGTATATAAAAGCGAATGCCAGGCAGTAAATCTTATTTTACTGTCAAATAAAAAAGCTGTCCTAGTGTAGCAAGACAGCTTTTTTGGTCAGTTTACCAACTTATTAAGGTTGAGCAAAACTATTTCTTGGTCCGCCGGCAGCAAATACAGCCAGCATTCTTGTTTCCTGACCTATGCTAAACATATACATACAAGCATCATCGGTATAGTCCATATAATTCATTGTCATTTCTACTGGCGTACCCGAACAAGTACTCTTATGACCAGCCGCCGGACAGCCGTAGTTGGCTGTATTATGAACAGGCGTATCACCAACCTGGTCATTGCCACAAGTAGCATCACCCCAAATATGACGGAGGTTTAGCCAGTGACCTACTTCATGGGTAGCTGTCCTTCCTTTATTGAATGGAGCAGCAGCAGTTCCTGTTCTTCCTGTAGCGTTATCATCCAAGACTATGCCATCAGTAGCTGAACTACCACCCGGAAACTGAGCATAACCCAAAATTCCGCCACCCATATTGCAAACCCAGACATTTAGTTTTGTAGTGGGACTTGTGGGTGCAATACCCTGGGCACTTTTTTTCATGGCATCATTAGTACTCCAGCTCGTTTTGGTAGTACTTCTGCGATTTACCTGGTCTAATATAAAACGAACAGCAATGTTTCCTGATTTAACGCTGTTATAAGTTGTGGTGAGATTATAATCGGCATTAGTCGCAGAAAAATCTTCATTCAACACATCAATTTGCGACTGTAACTGTGCCTGGGATACATTTTGTGCCGTTGTCTTGTACAGTACGTTAAACACAACTGGGATCTCAACAACACCATTCACCAAGCGGTATTGTTCCGGGTTTTCAATTACCCGCCGGGTAAAGTCTTCTATCGAATTCATCCGTTCCTGAAGCGCGGGATCTTCTCGTAGTTGTAATTCTAATACTTCGTTAGACGAACATTTACGTTCTGTAGCTGTAGGTTCATCTGTCTCTGCAATTTTTTCATCTGAGGCTGATTTGTTACAGCCAACAACTAAAAAAATCACTCCTGCAAGCCAAGCAAAGTTTTTCTTCATAAAAAGGGGTTTGATTTATTGTAAAGGAAAGTTGACTGATAAATTTATCTGAATTTTTTTTTTAAATGACGATCCCTATTTACTTTTTATTGCAACATCGTGTCTTACACGCTAAAACCGGCAATAACCGGGATAAACCGGAAGTGTAGTAGGGAACCTTATTGGTGAATTTGTAGCTTAACTTTTATAGACCCTGAAGGATGTACTGGTCATTCGTGGTTGGTCGTAACAATTATAGCAAGCGTAGCTGCAACTAATCAGGGAATGAGGAAAAAGATTTTCTGATGGTTTGGTTTTAGCCTCTTTGAAAAAATACGGCCTTGCCAATTTTGGACGTCTATTTTTTTATGATAAAAATCATAAAAAGACAGTTTGTGAAAATAACAACGTCAAAATACCCCGGCTATTCCTTATCACTTAAAAATTTTGTCCTGTACTCCACAATTAGAAAGCCTGCTTTGCGTTGGAAGAGCGGTAAGATTTCATTCTTGTTAAACTAAATAATTTTCAGCCCGGTCTGCATTCAAAATGGGCGAAACAATATAAGTGCCTGAATTTTATGTAAGATACCCGAAGCCCGTGCACTGAAAGCTAAACGTCCCCGATTGGGGACGTTTTTTATTGATATCAAGTTCACTATTGTATTATGTCTTTTTCTTGATCGCGATCTTGTAGAGTACATAACCCATCAAGGCAAAGAAAGCTACCCCCAACCATTTATAGCCTTCACTTCCCAATGAGCTTGTCAGGCCATGTTCAGCATTTACTTTGCCGAGTTGAGTATTGACACTTTCAATAGAGGACAAAATGGCTACCAACACTCCCGCCAGGGCACCACCTGCTACCAGACCTGTCGCAAACAGATTTCCTTTACCCAAGTCTTCTTCCTCTGGAGCAATTTGAATTTTTTTCTTTCTTTGTCTCCATTCAACAATTCCCCTGATAGCGCCGCCAATAAAAATAGGAAGTGTAGTCGATAAAGGCAGGTAAATACCAATGGCAAAACTGAGGGCTTTTATACCACATAATTCAACCACGAGGGCGATAAACACACCCACGAGTACAAATTGCCAGTCAAGATTAAAGGAAAGAATTCCTTTTATCAATGTTGCCATCAGCGTTCCCTGTGGCGCAGGATATTTATCGGTACCGATAGCATGTTGAATACCCTGGGCTGCCATTTCAGCCGTAGGCTGATCCAATATTTTTATGGTTGCACCAATTGCCACGGAAGAAACAATGGCACCCACAAATAAAGCGATCTGCTGGTATTTTGGAGTAGCACCCACAAGGTACCCGGTCTTTAAATCCTGCGACGTAGCACCTGCATTTGCAGCTGCAATACAGATCATACCACCCACCACTAAGGCCATAGGTTCATAAACATGACCCGTCCATTTTACGGCAATAAAAATCAAACAGGTTCCCATCAATGTTGCAATGGTCATTCCACTGATGGGGCTATTGGAAGAACCGATCAGGCCTACAATGCGGGAAGCCACCGTTACAAAGAAAGCTCCGAAGATGATGACAAGCAATCCCAGTAATAATTTACTGCCAATATTTGTACCCGGTATCAGTGTATTAGGTAATAATGCAATAACAATCAAAAGAAGAAGGCTTCCGATTCCTACTACTTTAATGGAAAGATCCCTTTCAGTTCTTGGAACCTGTGCAGTGGTACGGCTTCCTTTTTTCAAAGAGCCCACACTGCCTTTGAAAGAAGAAATAATAGTAGGGATTGTTTTTATTAATGTAATGAAACCGCCCGCTGCTACTGCGCCGGCACCGATCTGCCGGATATATGCCCGATAAATTGCCGAAGACCAATCTGCGAAATCGTGAGTCACCGGATCCCACGTACCAGCATTACCCGGTCCCTGTTTGGCCAGATCGGTGATATACCCTAGTTTATACAATTGGGCAGCCACTACATCGGCACTGATCACCGAGGAAAGCAGGGGTATGAGTACAAACCAACTCAATACTCCACCCGCTACCAGGATCCCGCAGATCTTTGGTCCAATAATATAACCGACTCCCATATATTCAGGAGTGATTTCTCCGCTTACCCTCGCTGATGGAAAAATTTTGTTAGTTTGCCTGGTGGCAAATGCTGGTACTTCTGCAATTACATGAACTATTTTTTGAAGGATGGCATACCCAAAAGCAAAACCCAGACCGAGGAAAGCAGTTTTTGCAAATTCGCCACCCCTTTCACCCGCCTTTAAAACAGAAGCGCAAGCAGTTCCTTCGGGATAGGGCAAGGTTCTATGTTCCTGCACGATCAGTGAACGACGAAGGGGGATCATCATCAATGTTCCCAATATCCCACCGAAAATAGCAAGGATAAGTATAGTGAAATAGTTGAAAAAATTGGCAGAATTAGGGTCGCTCAAAAATAAAAACCCCGGCAGGGTAAACACAACACCTGCTGCTATACTCTCACCAGCGGATCCTGTTGTTTGGATAATATTATTTTCAAGGATCGTTGTTTTCAAAAATCGCCTGCCCAGCGTGATCGCAATCACTGCAATAGGAATAGATGCGGATACCGTCAGCCCGGCTTTAAGGGCCAGGTATACCGTTGATGCACCGAATATGACACCAAAGATGGCACCTGTAATGATGGACTTGATGGTAAACTCTGCCATTTTGGTTTCGGCAGGTACAAAAGGCTTGAATTTGTTTTGCTGTTCAGCCATGGCGGAAGTTTGGTTATTGGAAGATAAGAAAACTAGTCGTTAGTCATGGGTCCAAAGTTATTAGTCCATAGCAAAATTTTATGACCGACTATCGACTAATGACTAAAGACTTTACTTCACTCCTTTCTCTTTCATGATCCGGTTCAACCAACGTAACATCGCAAAAATGATGATGGTTGCAAATAGTAGCAAACCAAAATTCACCCAGAAAAAGCCTGCCTTATGTTCATATCCATCCCACAGAGTGGCCAATAATCCGGATAATTTATTGCCGATAGAAGTTGATAAAAACCATCCGCCCATCATCAGGGAAGTAATTCGGACAGGGCTTAATTTAGATACCAATGAAAGACCCATCGGGCTTAATAATAACTCCCCGATTGTGATAACGCCATAAGTACCGATCAACCACCACACACTGGCTTTTTCGGAACCATTGCTGGTAGCATAAACCGCACCAACCATTACCAATACCGACAAGGCAGAAATAAGCAAACCAAATGCGATTTTCGTAGCAGTGGACGGCTCTCGTTTTCTTCTCCGCAGGAAAGCAAAAAATGCCACTACCAGTGGTGTTAATATGATCACCCAACCGGGGTTGATAGACTGGCTTAGCGGCGTACTCCACAAGGTGGCTGTACCTCCTTCAGCAGGTAGTTCCGCAGGGGCCACGTTTTTGAAGTAAATCGGGTAATTATACTCTTTGATCACTTTACCTGTTTCGTCCTTTTGTATCCGGAATTGGTTATCATATAAATTGACGGAGTCTTTCTGATAGGGTAGTTCTTCCGCTAGTTTTACATTCCTGAAAATGGATCCCGCGGTTCCACTTACCTGGCGGTTGGTATAATTATCCGCCCATATCGTCAACGCAGTTCCATTCTGCTTGAACACGGCCCAAAACATAACCACAGCTGCAAAAATAGCCAGGAGGGCTGCTATGGGTCGTTTATCTTCCGCAGTGGCGTTAAAATATAATGAAGTATAGAAATAAATGACAGGGATACAGGCGAAAATGAAAGCGTCATTGCTATCACTCTGAAAAATATTGCCCGGTATTATCCAGCCAATGATACCTGCAATGATAGAAGGGACCAGGATGGTGAGTACGATCTTCCCAAAAGGCATATCTTCTTTTGTCATGGGTTTTCGAATATCCCCGCTGGCGTAATGCCTGGTGCCGGAAATAAAAATAATTACCCCCAGGAACATGCCCATTCCCGCGGCTACAAATGCATACTTCCATCCCCAAATGATAATAATGGCTGCACTGAAAAAATTACAGATGAACGCACCAATATTGATTCCCATGTAAAAAATATTGTACCCTTCGTCTTTGCGTTGCACATAGGCAGGAGTGGAGTATAGATTCCCCAACAGGGTGCTGATATTGGGTTTGAAAAAACCGTTTCCAAAGATCACCAATGCCATAGATAGATAAAGCATAGGCAAGCTATGTACGGCCATCAGGCAATAGCCTGCTCCCATCATTAGGCCACCGGCAATTATTGATTTACGGTAACCAAAATAACGGTCTGCCAGGAGACCGCCGATAAAGGGAGTAAGAAAAACGAGAGCTATAAAAGTTCCATAGAGATCGGAAGCCTCGCTATTGGTCATCGCAAATCCGTGTTCGACATTTTTCAGATATAATAAAAAGATGCCGATCATCAGGTAATAACCAAATCGTTCCCACATTTCCGAAAAAAACAGGAAAGGCAATGCTTTAGGATGTTTCTTCCACATGACTGAATACGTTTAAGCCTTTAAGATAGGAAAATAGAAGGTATAGAAAATAAAAAAAACCCCGGCAAACTGCCGGAGCTTTTATAAGTGGTTAGTATGATTAGGCTGAACCTGTTTTATCTTTTACGATTTGGTCGAGCTGTTTCTTACGTGAAAAAATCAATAACCCACCCAATATGGCTGCGATCGTGATAATGCCGAAGAAGATTCTTTTATCAGGCATTTTGTCCCAGAAGCTGGCCATCACTCCGGCTACTTTGCCACCTAAAGAAGTGGAAAGAAACCATCCTCCCATCATCAAAGCCGTTAATCTCGGCGGCGCTAGTTTTGAAACAAACGAAAGACCAATGGGGCTCAGGCATATTTCGCTGATGGTAAAAATTCCATAGGTCAAAACCAGCCATATCGAACCGGTCTTGTGGGTGTAGATACTGGGTACCGACATTACCGCAATCACCATGACCAAGGCGCTCAATCCTGAAATGATCAACGCCCAGGCAAATTTTGAAGTAGTCGATATCGGTTTACCTTTTCTCGCCCGCCATGCAAAAAAAGCAATGACAAGCGGCGTCAGCAGCACTATGAAAAATGGATTTATTGATTGGTATAATTCAGCATTTGCAAGTTTGGCAACTCCGTCTGAAGGCCAACTCTCCTTCGGTACATTATTAAAATAGGGATCCGGCCCCTGTGTCATAACCACACTCCCACCAGTATCAGTAACAGGTCTCAGGTATTCATCTACAGCGGGAACTTCAGCAGGAGCAGTGTTCGCGTTTTGCAGCATATAAATGGCGTCGGCAGGACCTTCTATGGCTTTTGGAATGACGCGATTGGTATGCGACTCAGCCCAGATCGTAAGCCCAGTCGAGTTCTGGTTGTAGATCGTCCAGAAAATGATCGATACCGTAAAGATAAAAAGCAGTGCACCGATACCTCTTTTATCCGCGGCATCACCCTTTCGCCATAAGCTTACATAAAAATAAATAACCGGTAAACAAGCGAATATGAATGCATCATTTGAATCAGAGTTCATGAGATTTCCCGGGATAATCCATCCGATGATACCGAAAACTATCATCGGTAAAAAAACAGATCCAAAGATCCTGGACATGGGCATATCTCCCACTTGTTGCGGCTTTTTTACATCATATTCTTTTACATGTTTTAAATGCAGCGCGAGCCATATCAAGCCAATAATTAATCCCACCCCGGCGGTAGCAAATGCGTATCTCCAATCGTATTTATTACGCATGATGGCAGCCACGAAATTGCAGACCAGCGCTCCGATATTGATCCCCATATAAAAGATATTATAAGCATTATCTTTTAAAGGTTTCAGGTCTTCCCGGTTATACATGTTTCCTAATAAGGTGGAGATATTGGGTTTGAAAAAACCATTACCCACGATGATACAGCCCAAGGAAACATACATAGCTGTATCTCCCGGTAATGCCAGTCCGAGATAACCGGCTGCCATCAACGAGCCTCCGATAAAAATGGATTTGATATAACCCAGGTATCTGTCTGCGATGAGACCCCCGATAAAAGGAGTAAGGTAAACCAGTGCAATAAAGCTACCTACCACATCTGCTCCCATAGCCCTGGAAAGACCTTTACCTCCTGTTGTAGAATTTGTTAGATAAAGAAATAAGATCCCCACCATCAGGTAGTAGCCAAATCGTTCCCACATTTCGGTAAAAAATAATACCATTAACCCCCGTGGGTGTTTGCCGGTTTTAACAAGTTGATTCATACAGGTTTTTTTAGTTGATCAATCAGAGTCTTATCATTAGAACAACCAAAATACAGAAATTTGGCCAGCCAAAAACTTTTCAGGGAATCTTTAATGGATACACCCGATATTCGCAACTGATCAAAATCCAGTCACCATTATAGCTATGCGAATCCTATTATTAGGCTCAGGTGGCAGGGAGCATGCGCTTGCCTGGAAACTTGCACAGAGCCCACATTGCGAACTCCTTTTTATTGCTCCCGGTAATCCCGGGACGGCTCAATTCGGTACCAACCTGTCGTTCGATGTAAACGATTTTGAATCCATAAAAAAAACTTGTATTGATAAACACATTGACCTGGTAATGGTAGGTCCCGAAGAACCACTGGTCAAAGGCATCACTGATTTTCTTATGAATGATCCTGCCCTAATAAACCTGGATATAATCGGGCCGGATAAAACCTGCGCACAATTAGAAGGAAGTAAAGCATTTGCCAAAGCATTTATGATGCGGCATCATATTCCTACTGCTGCCTTTAAAGAATTCACCACGGCTAATTACCAGGAAGGCATACAATACTTACATGATCATTCACTCCCGATTGTACTAAAAGCCGATGGCCTGGCTGCTGGAAAAGGGGTTGTGATTTGTGATAGTAGTGCTGAAGCCATTGCTGTATTTGAACAAATGATCCAGCAAGCCAAATTTGGTGAAGCCGGGAAAAAAGTGGTGGTGGAAGAATTCCTGATGGGAATAGAAATGTCGGTGTTTATTTTAATGGATGGAAAAAACTATGTCTTATTACCGGAGGCAAAAGACTATAAAAAAATTGGCGAAGGTGATACCGGACCCAATACCGGGGGCATGGGAGCAGTAAGCCCCGTACCCTTTGCTACTGCTTCGCTGTTGAGTAAAATAGAAGAAAAAGTTATCAAACCTACTGTAGACGGTCTGCAACAAGAAGGGTTGGACTACCGTGGCTTTGTTTTCTTCGGGCTGATGATTGTAGATGATGAGCCTTATATGATAGAGTATAACTGTCGCATGGGCGATCCCGAAACAGAGGTGGTGATACCCAGATTGCAAAACGACCTCGTTGCGTTATTGGCGGCTACTGCTGACCAGCAACTGGATACCATGAAAATAGAAACGGATCCGCGGGCTGCCTGCACCCTGGTTGCAGTGAGTGGCGGCTATCCCGGTGAATATGAAAAGGGACATGAAATAAAAGGAATGTATGATACCGGATCGCCTGACAGTATATTATTTCAAATGGGAACAGCCATGAATAATAACAAACTGGTTACTCAGGGTGGTCGTGTTTTTTGCATCACTTCTTATGCCAGCTCTGTGCCTGAGGCAGTCAAAATATCTAAACAGCAAATGAATAATGTATCATTTGCCGGAATGAAGTTCCGGAGTGACATTGGGTATGAATTTGAATGAAATTTATTATTATTAATTTGCACCTGTTCAGATTATACGGATCACAATTATGGAAGTACATTACCACGATTATTTGCAATTAGATAAAATCCTCAATGCCCAGTTTCTGGAAAGCGAAAAACACAAACTGGTGGCACATGATGAAATGCTGTTCATTGTCATTCACCAGGCCTATGAACTCTGGTTCAAACAACTCCACCATGAAGTGAATTCTATTGTGGACATCATGAGTAAACCGGCGCTGAATGACAACTCACCTGAATTACAAACTGTAGTACACCGGCTCAGCCGCTGTGTAACGATCCTGAGGGTTCTTGTACACCAGATCGACATCATGGAAACCATGACACCTATGGATTTTCTTGATTTCAGGGATATGCTTAGACCAGCCTCAGGTTTTCAAAGCTGGCAGTTCAAGGAACTGGAAGCTAAGCTGGGATTGAAATTTGAACATCGCCATGGAAAAGAATATTATACGGCACAATTAAGAACGGAGCAGGTGACAATTATTAAAAAAGCAGAAAGTGACAGCTCCTTATTACAATTACTTAACAACTGGCTGGAAAGGATGCCTTTCCTGAAAGAAGGTGCAGATCATTCCTTCTGGGAGAACTACAAAAAGATCTACCAGGGCAGCCTGGCAGAAGTGGAGAAAAATAATCTGGCAGCCTTTGAAGAAATTTTTGGTGAGAAGGTTGACACGGTTTCAAACCCTTCCACTCTTTCGCCGGCAGCCTCCCGGGCTGCCTTATTTATTATGTTGTACCGTGGTTACCCATTACTGCAATTGCCCTTTCAGTTGCTAAATGCATTGCTGGAAATAGATGAACAACTCAGTAGCTGGCGTTACCGTCATATGAATATGGTTCACCGGATGATCGGAACGAGGATCGGAACCGGAGGAAGTACAGGAAAAGACTACTTAAAATCTGCTGCAGATAAGCACTACATCTTCCGGGAAATTGCGCAGCTTAACAGTTTCCTGATTGAAAGGCGAAAATTGCCGGCATTGCCTGCAAGTATAGAAAAGCTATTAGGATTTGGTCTGGCGTAATATTCTTCCCTTGGTTATAATGTACCAGGAGTAGCAGCGGGCTTTTTTTTGATCACCTGGTGAGCTCTTCTTCAAACGACAAATGCCATGGTTTTGAACCATGGCATTGTACTGATAATGAAAGGGTATATATTAAAAGGTATACCGGATCCCGAGGCCACCCCAGCTTCCTGTGAAGCCACGATTGGTGCCAAATTCAAATGAAGGCTGCCAGTCTAATGAAATATTAATGGGAGCCCCGTTAAATTTATAATCTAATCCAAGTACACCGTCAATCCCAATAAAAGCGCCATCGCCAAATTTATTATTGTAAAAACCCACGTGAGCACCCGGGCCAATATACCATTGCAAACCTGTTGCGCCACTTATGGGTCCGTGTATTTCATACAGCCCTGTAATTCTTGTTCCCCTTTCCCAGAAATAGCCGATAAATTCCAATGCATTATTTCCGTCTACAAAATGTTTAAAGGAAATACCCCCGCCGTCCCATACTTTTACTCCTAATGCCGTCCGGTAAGTTTGAGCCCGGGAAACGGTAAAAGCCAATAAGAGAACTACAACAACCAGGATTTTTCTCATATAGTGATTTTAAGTCGGGTGACTTGTTACTCATACGCCATTACTGTGCCAAAAATTCCTGAAAAGTATGATGGCGCTAATTATTTCTTTTTCATTTTCAGCAGGAAGAATAGCAGGACCAGGATAGCGATAGCAGAAGTGCTGATAAAAGTATAAACGCTTCCGAAATTATCCCAGACAAGCCCGGCTATCGTGCTGGCCAGCAAGGTGCACACACTTTGACAGGAGGTATAAAACCCGATGGCTGTGCCCGTATTTTTATCATGAGCTATATTAGTGATCCAGGCTTTGGTAACCCCGTCGGTGGCGGCCGCATAAATACCATACAGTGCGAATAAACTGAAGATACCGGCTATTGATGGGTTGAAAGCAAATCCTGCGTAAACAATGGCAAATAAGACGAGCCCGGCGAGGAACACTTTTTTGTTTCCTAGTTTGTCCGCCAATATGCCCATGGGGTAGCAGGCAAGTGCAAAAATAAAATTATAAAAAACATATGCGCCAATGGTAATAGTATCACTGGTGAAAGTGGTGCCCAAAAAAGTGAGGGTGCCATCACCAATAGCTTCTTTCGTTTTTAGTAAAAGAAAAATATCGGAACTATTAAAAAGTGCGAATAACAACAAGCCACTAACTAATGTTTTATATTCTTTCGAAGCGATCCTCCAATATGTGAAGAAGGAAAAAAAATTGCTGCCTTTCAACGTAGAAACAGGTTGTTTTTTTTCTTTCAGGAAAAAAATAAGCCCCACGCTGACAAGACCGGGAATAAAAGCTATATAAAAAAGTGTTTTATAATCGCCCGGGTAAAACAAGAGGAATACTAACGCCAATGCAGGACCGATAGTCGCCCCGGTTGTATCCAGGCTGCGATTGAATCCAAACATTCTCGCTTTAGTTTCTTTGGTGGCTTCGGACGACAATAATGCATCTTTTGCCGCAACACGAACTCCTTTACCCAGGCGATCTAAGGTTCGCACAAAAAAGATCCATACCGGTGTCACAAAAAAACCGATCAGGGGTTTGGAAACTGCGCTGAGAAAATATCCCCATTTAATAAATGGTAACCGCAACCCTTTTTGATCACTCCATTTTCCAAAATAACCTTTACTGATGCCCGCGGTAAAATTGACAAATCCTTCGAGTATACCTATCCATAAAACAGAAAAACCGATCTCCTTTAAATAAACAGGTATGATCGGGTATAGCATTTCGCTTGCAATGTCAGCAAACAAACTAACCAATGAAAGAATCAAAACGGTTTTGGTAATGATTCGCATTTAATAAAATTAGATAAAAATTATTTTTATAACTATCGCCATCAAACGCAATATCTTGAATTGATTTATTTGAGATTGGGAACTGCAGGTGCATGGTATAGCCCAAAATGTAATATAATAAGCCCTGTAAGTTCAACGTGTAAAAAGGAGCTGTATAAAAAAATCCTTGTCTGACAAGGTTTTGCTTTGATAATTCAAATTATTTCCTTCACCTTTGCTCCCAATAAATCCGATAGCAATTAATGGGACTTTTTAACTGGTTTACACAAGAAATAGCGATTGACCTGGGCACGGCTAACACCCTTATCATACATAATGAGGAAATAGTAGTTAATGAACCCAGCATCATTGCCCTCAACCGGAATAATCCGAAGGAAGTGTTGGCGGTTGGTAAAAAGGCTTTGATGATGCATGAAAAGACACATGAAAGCATCCGTACTGTTCGCCCCCTGAAAGACGGTGTGATCGCGGATTTCAATGCAGCCGAGCTGATGATAAGGGAGCTGATCAAATTGGTTTATCCCAAGAAGCCCTTATTCCCTCCCAGTTGGAGAATGATGATCTGCATTCCCTCATCGATCACCGAAGTGGAAAAAAGGGCTGTTCGGGACAGCGCCGAGCAAGCTGGGGCCAAAGAAGTGTATTTGATCCATGAACCCATGGCCGCTGCGTTAGGAATCGGGATAGATGTGGAAGAGCCAGTTGGTAATATGATCATTGATATTGGTGGCGGAACTACGGGTATTACCGTAATAGCACTTGCTGGTATCGTTTGTGACCAATCTATTCGTATAGCCGGAGATGAATTTACGGCAGATATTATGGAAGCACTGCGCCGCTATCATAGTTTGTTAATTGGTGAAAGAACTGCTGAACAAATTAAGATACAAGTGGGTGCTGCGATGAAAGAAATTGACAATCCACCTGATGATTTTCCGGTAAATGGCCGTGACCTGGTGACTGGTATACCCAAACAGATAATGGTAAGCTACCAGGAGATCGCTGAAGCACTGGACAAAAGCATCTTTAAGATTGAAGAAGCGATTCTGAAGGCCCTGGAGCAAACCCCACCGGAGTTAGCCGCTGATATTTACAGGCGTGGCTTGTATATTACCGGGGGCGGTGCGCTGTTAAGAGGGTTGGATAAAAGACTGGGTAATAAGATCAAGTTACCAGTGCATGTGGCCGACGACCCCTTGAAAAGTGTTGTAAGGGGAACGGGCATTGCTTTGAAACATTATGACAGGTATCCTTTTGTCATGAGATAAAACCTCAAACCCCTAAAGGGCCTTACATGAATCTCTTTACTTGGCACTTTACTTTTTTTGAAAATTTCAGTTTCTGAATGATACTACAACAATAGTGACTCTTTACTAAAAGCCCCTTTAGGGGTTGGGGTTATGCGTAACATCTTTCTCTTCATTCGCCGGTATATTACTTTTGTCACTTTTCTTTTTTTACAGGTAGTGGCATTGTGGTTTTTGTTTAACTATAACCGTTTTCACCGGGCCAGGTTTTTGGGTATTGCCAATGAAATGACCGGCCGCATAAATACACAGTATAATAAGGTAGAGGATTATTTTACGCTCAAAGCAGAGAATCAGCGGGTTCATCGCCTCAATGATTCCCTTTTGAGCCTGTTGCCCCGTAATTTTAGTCACCGGGACACGACAAAAGAGGAGATACAGGACCCGGTACCGGATACATCAGGAAATTACCGTCGTTATTTTTCCCGGCCTGCTACGGTAGTATATAATACCATCAATTCGCAAAAGAACTATATCCAGATAAACCGGGGCTCCAGCCAGGGCATCAAAGACAATATGGCTGTCGTCAGTTCCGATGGAAGTGCAGTAGGTGTGGTGGTGAGTGTCAGCGCCAATTTCAGCCAGGTAATGAGTTTGTTACATGTGCAAAATTCGGTGAGTGCCTCATTAAAGAAATCAGGAGAGTTTGGTACCGTAGAATGGGATGGTAAAAACCCCGGTTTTCTTATATTAAAAAGAATCCCCAAATCGGTAGAAGTAATAAAGGGTGATACCGTAGTTACCAGCCCTGTTTCGTTCAACTTTCCCCCGGGATACATGGTGGGGACCATCGCAGAAATAAACCTGGATAACACAACTGGGACCTATTTATTAGAAGTGAAAACTGCCGCCAATTTTCACAACCTCCAACAGGTGCATGTTATTGAAAATACCGAGTATGCTGAACAGATCAAATTAAATTCTGATACCAAAAAGAAGATCGAACAAGTAAATAAAAATCAAAAGTGAGTGATTTGCTGAGAAATATAATCAGGCTGTTTGCTTTTATATTCATTCAGGTGTATGTGCTGAATAAGATCCCGCATCTTCACCGGTTTGTTACGCCGTATCTCTATTTCCTATTCATCCTGTGGTTGCCTTTTTCAGTTTCACGGATGTGGTTATTAATTATCGGGTTTTTGACCGGGATTATACTCGATTATTTCATGATGACACCGGGTCTGCATGCCGCCGCCTGTGTGTTAATTGCCTATGTCAGGCCTTTTATTATCGGTATTCTGACTCCCAAGGATGCGTCAGAATTCAACTACAGGGAACCCTCACCCAAAGCGATGCAATGGACCCCCTACGCGGTGTATGTCTTTGTACTGACCTTGCTGCACCACAGCTATATGGTGTTCCTGGAGTGGTTGGATTTTGGAAGTTTCCTCGATTTTCTTATTAAAATAGTTACTACAACAGGGATCAGTTTGCTGCTGATTTTTACTGTAGAGTTATTGTTTCCCCGCCGATTAAAATTCCGGACCAATACCGCGTAAGATTTGCTACCAATAAGATTTATTCAATTGCATATAAATTTTGGTAACTTATAAGTATGGTTTTCTATTTAGCTCAACGGTTTTTTGTTTTTATTTGCAAATAGATTTGGAAACAGTCTTTTGTACTTCGTACTTTGTACCATTGTTAGTATTTCTTCATTCCCTTCTACATATTTGTTAAGTTTTGCATGTCTGCATTCAATCAATCAAGAAGCCGTATTATCCGCCTTATTTTCCTGCTTGCTTTTATTGTGATTATTGCACAGTTATTCTACCTACAGATAATAGAAGGGAAGTATAAACAGCTGGCAAGGGATAATGCCGTCTTTCAAAAGATTATTTACCCTGAAAGAGGGATCATTTATGACCGAAAAGGCAGACCTATTTTGCGGAATACCCTGATTTTTGACTTATTGGTGACCCCCGCCGAAGTAAAAAATATAGATACCCTTGAATTCTGCCGGTTGATGGGCATTGATAGCCTTGATTTTGTTAAAAGGGTCAATGATGCAAGATTCAAAAATACCGCGGTACGCCCTTCTATGTTTGAAGATTTACTGACACCTGCTCAGCAGGCCAGGTTCGAAGAGAACAGCTGGCGGTTTCCTGGTTTTGCTATGGTAGAGCGACCGGTGAGAACCTATCCATTTAATTCCGCAGCCCATATTCTGGGATACATTAATGAGGTAAATCAAAAACAGATCGAAAAGTCGGGAAAATTTTACAGGATGGGAGATTATAAAGGTCAAAATGGCCTTGAGTACTATTATGAAAATATATTAATGGGGCAACGGGGGGTCCAATACCTCATTAAAGACAATAAAAACAGGCTGGTGGGCCAGTATGAAAAAGGGATATTTGACACAGCAGCCATTGCTGGTCGGGGTTTAAAAACCTATATCGACATTGAGCTGCAGCAGCTGGCCGAACAGTTAATGTCAAATAAAGTAGGCGGGATAGTGGCGATTGACCCCCAAACTGGTGGAATTCTGGCGATGGTGTCGGGTCCTAATTTTAATCCCAATGACCTGACCGGGTCCGATAAAAGTAAGAACTACAGTCGGATGGCGCTGGATGTTACTGGCCCCATGCTCAACAGAGCTATCAGTGGTTTATACGAACCGGGATCTGCATTCAAACCCCTGGGTGCTTTGGTGGCGCTGGATGAAGGTGTTATTAATACTGCTTACGGGTTTCCGTGTGGCGGCCGGTATACATTATGCGGTCATGGTAAACCAGCATGTACCCACGCCGGAGGCGGTCATGCCGCTAATCTTCGTTTATCTATTGCCAATTCCTGTAACTCCTACTATGCTCATGTATACCGATTAGCTGTAGATAATCCTAAATATGGAAATGTAAAGTTGGGCTATCTGAAATGGAAGGAATATATGAATGCTTTCGGATTAGGTGTTAAGCTGGGTGTGGATCTGCCCAATGAGAATAAAGGCGGTATTCCCGATACTTCTGTTTACAACAAAGAAAACAACAATCGCTGGACATCCTGTACTAACCTTACGTTAGGGATTGGCCAGGATAAAATGCAGACAACACCCTTACAAATGGCCAACGCTATGTGCATCATTGCCAACAAAGGATATTATTATACCCCTCACTTCGTAGAGAAGATTGAAAACGAAACTGAGGATGATACTACCTTCATGAATAAATTTAGGGTACGGCATAATGTATTAACACAAATAACCGATACCTCATTTAATGCAGTTATTGAAGGAATGAATGACGTGGTAAAGTTTGGAACCGCCAGGATTGCCCAAATACCTGGCATTGACGTATGCGCTAAAACTGGAACAGCAGAAAATTATACTATACTCGATGGAAGACGTATTAAGCTTCCTAATAATTCTATGTTTGTTTGTTTTGCACCCAAAGAAAATCCCAGGATCGCCATTGCTGTGTTTGTACAGAATGCAGGATTTGGATCTACCTGGGCAGGTCCGATATCACGCCTTATGATTGAGAAATACCTGAATGATACCCTGCAGCAGAAAAGTATAGCTGATCTGGACCGAATTTCCAAAGCCAACCTGATGCCATCTTATTTTAAAAGATTGCAATACAAAGAGGATTCAATTAGGGCTATTGAGTGGTTTCAAAAGACAAAGGATAGCTCTTACCTGGAAAGATTTACCTGGTTGAATCCCCGGCCGGTGGTACCTAAAAATAAAAATGTTCCGCCAGGGGAAAAAAGTAATCACCATGAGTTTGCGTTGTTATCCAGGGAAAAACACTTTACCAAACCCAGGGTACTAAAAATAGTATGAATCACCGGAATCCTGCGATATCAAAAGGAATAGACTGGAGCCTGGTCGGAATATACCTGTTGTTGGTAGCCATAGGACTTACAGCCATATTTGCCGCTACTTATAAAGAAGGTGAGTCAATCCTGCAGGGTTTTTTAAATTTTAAAACGGATTACAGCAAGCAGTTTTATTTTTTTGCTGTTGGTTTACTGATTGGCCTTTTTATCTTACTTACTGACAGCAAATTTTTTTCTGCTACTGCTAATCTCGGTTATGCACTGGGTATTTTCCTCCTTTTACTAGTGTTCCCCTTTCATTCAAGGATAAAAGGAACTGAATCAATCATAGAAATGGGGTCTTTTAATTTTCAGCCGGCCGAGTTTTGTAAAATATTTGTGGCGCTCGCACTGGCCAAATACTTCTCCCGCCCGGAAACCGATTTCTCAAAAACCCGGTCACAGCTTATCGCGGCGGGAATTGTTTTATTCCCGGCTGGTTTAACGGTTCTGCAAAGTGAAACGGGATTGGCCCTGGTGTACCTGTCTTTCTTTATTGTGATGTACCGGGAAGGTCTTCCATCTGGAATACTGATCACCGGGTTTTCCGTTGCTGCATTGATCGTTGCTACCTTATTGATTGACAAAGTTACCCTGGCTATACTTCTAACCGTATTAGCGGTATTGGTCATTTATTTTACGCGACGCCAAATAAAAAAAAAGGGATCCCTATTGTTCAAAGTGATATTGGTTTGGCTTATCTGTGTAGGCATTCAGTTGTATGCGGTTCCATTTGCCTTTAAAAATGCGTTGAAGTTGTACCAGGTCGAACGTATTTATAGTACGGTCGGAAAAGATGTGCCGAGTGAATATGTGAATGCGCATAAAAATGAAACAACGGTAGTTTCAGATAAAAAGAAAGACCTGGGCTATAACGTGCGACAATCCAAAATAGCTATTGGCAGCGGAAGGTTATTTGGAAAAGGCTTGCTAAAAGCAACACAGACCAGGTATGATTTTGTACCGGAACAGCGAACCGATTTTATTTTTTGTACGATAGGGGAGGGTTTTGGATTTGCCGGAAGCATTGTGTTACTAGGTCTGTATCTTATCCTGCTTTTCCGGATCATAACGATTGCAGAAAGGCAACGAAGCACTTTCAGCCGTTGTTATGCTTATGGGGTGGCAGCTGTCTTCTTTTTTCATATTGCGATTAATTTGGCAATGACCATTGGTTTGGCTCCCGTGATTGGGATTCCACTTCCTTTTATAAGCTATGGTGGCACTTCGTTACTTACTTTCACGATCCTGCTTTTTATTTTAATACGCCTGGATGCCGACCGGCAAATGGTACTTAGGTAAAATATCTATTATTAAATCGCGGTTCCAGGCCACGACCCCTATTACTACTAGGGAAGCCTGGTCATAAGTGCTTTCGGGGTTGTACTTTTGGATCCATGAAGATCATTCCCCTATCCGAAGGAAGTTTCACTATTGATAAGACAAAGCTGTTTGTACCGTTTGATGATACTAAAGACAACTTACAGAAAAGACCCGCAGGTAGTCTGCTGGTAGAAATACAGCCTTTTGTGATTATCACATCAAAAGAAGTGTTACTGCTGGACACCGGACTTGGTTTTGTCCCCAAAGACTCCTTTGGCGAAAGAAAGGGAGAATTACAGCTCCATCAAAACCTGATGGATGCAGGTATCAATCCTGGTGATGTTACTAAAGTGCTATTATCACATTTGCATAAAGATCATGCCGGAGGTGCTGGAATTGAACGGGATCACCTGGGAGCCAGGCTGTCGTTGCCCAACGCCACGTATTATGTTCAACGGGCCGAGTTGTCGTATGCGTTTGAGAAAGGGTTTCCTTCCTTTATCACAGAAGAATTAATAGCGCTTCAAAATTCATCACAGGTCACCTTGCTGGAGGGAAATGGGGTGGTGGATGATCTTATACATTATGAGATCACCGGTGCCCATTCGCCGTTTCACCAGGTATTTTGGATAAAGGAAAACGACGAAACTATTTTTTTTGGAGCCGATGATGCACCACAATTACAGCAGATGAAGCACCGGTTTGTTGCCAAATATGATTACGACGGAAAAAAGGCAATGGAGTTGAGGCAACAGTGGTGGCAGCAGGGAGAAAAAGAAAAATGGACTTTCTTATTCTATCATGACATTAAAACCCCAATTTATGTTAATGATGACCTCTAATGTTCGCTAATAAGAGCAAACCACTCTCTTGAAATTTAATTGGTCCTCTCAAAATAAAACTGCCGGGAAGCTCTAATTTCCAGTATTAATAATAAATGATTGTTCCCTGATATAGGGAACTACTTTATTTCTCAACTCAATTTCTAACGCATCTTTATAAACTATTTCTTTAGATCCTTTGCCAAGTTTAGTAGGTACTTTCATACACCGCCCGATTATTTTGTAGCATTCTTCCCTGAAAATTAATTCTTCAAGTATGTTTATTGTCTCCGACATTATCGAAAATTAAAACCGGAAGCTTTCGTGTCTCTTCGCCTACATTAGCGAAAATTAGTGTAGAAGTATTGTATTTACTCTGCGGGGTGGCATTCGATCTCTCCTGTTTTCTTTGATAATTCTAACGGCTTCCTGGCGGAATTCATCTTCATACCTGTAAACTTTATTGGCCCGTTGTTCATCCATTATCTGCTGAAACTCTCCGCGGTAACGTAAACGAAGTTCAATGATCTTTTGTTGCAGGATAAGGCGGTCCCCCTTATTTTGCTTGTGCGTTTGTGCAAACTCACGAAAATAACGGACAAAGACAGGTGTGAATTTTTCAACCTCGCTTTTGGAAAGTTTTAATTTATGCTGGACATACTCTTTCATTCTCTCCTGGATCTTGCCGGCATCCTGCGCTGGTTCGTCACTTTGCGCAAATACGGCAACACAAGGGAGCAGGAATAATATAAGTAACCATTTTTTCATCTCTACTTAATTTGTCATTAAGACACCCTCAATGTCTTCAGTTTGTTCCTGGAAATCAGTCAGCTCATCCTCGGAAATACCCTGGAGTAATGTTTTTACTTCTTCTGATTTTACCCGTACCGTTTCTTCACCATTCATACCGGCATCAATAAAATCGATTAGTTTGTCTTTTTGTGCCTCATCCATTTTCTTAACATCACGTGTCAGTTTGGCCAGTGCCTTACCACCGGGCTCTTTTTCAGCACTGCCTAAAAATCCTGCAATAACAATGATCCCGGCAACTACAGCGGCCGCCGCTATGCGGAGCCACATAGACCAGTTTATTGAAATAATCTTCGAAACGGGTTTATTTCCCGCTTCGTTTAATTCTTCAGCGTGTACGTTTTTGCTGTCAGTTAAACTTTCAAAATAACCTTGTGGAACGGCGTACGGCCCGTCCGTATAGCCCGGCCGGGCGGACATTTGTTTTTTCAATCCACTAAGTAATGGAGAAAGTGTTGCTAATTCTTCTACCGCCGTCTGGTGATTATAACTATCCTGGACATGCTGTATTAGTTTGTTTTCCAGTGTTTCAAAATAACCAACAGGAACAGTATAAGGCATTTGTTTGGAAATACTGTTGAGCATGGGCGATATGTAATTCGATTTCTCCATGACATGAACAGCCTCTATTGCTTTGATACGCTGAAGCATCTGTGCTTCCAATCCTTCAAAATATCCAACAGGGACGGCATAAATATTTTGCGCATTAACAGCTCCCAGGGTACTTTTCAGTTCGGCTAATTCTTGTAATATGTTGGCTCTCTGTGACATTCTTAACAGTGGTAGGATGGGTTTTGCCCCCCAAAGTTTAATGATTTAGTATATAATCTTCGATTTTTTTAACAGCATGGTGATAGCTAGCTTTTAAAGCCCCCTCGCTGGTATCCAATACTCTACTCATCTCTTCATAGGGCATTTCATCATAATAGCGTAGTCCGAATACAACTCTTTGTTTATCAGGAAGTTGCTGTATCGCTAATTGCAATTTCCACTCCAATTTATCTGGATCAAAGTGTTTATCGGCTTTTATCTTGTTACTTAAACCACTTTGGACTTCATTCAAGCTGACGGAGGCCCTTTTTTTCTGTTGTTCCAGGTAGGTAAGACACTCGTTCGTGGCGATCCGGTAAAGCCAGGTATAAAGCTGGCTGTCTTCCCGAAAATTCTCCAATCCATTCCAAACCCTGATCAGTACATTTTGCAATACATCATTTGTGTCGTCATGTTCCACCACCATGCGCCGGATATGCCAGTAAAGTTTCTCCTTGTATTTTTTGATGAGACTTGTATAAGCTTTCTCCTTCGTAACAGGATTACGAAATTGGACTAATAATTCGCTATCGCTAATGGTAGTCAGGGACATTGGAGCCGGGCATTCGGTTGGTTAGAATACAGGGAGATCAATTTGTTTAAATATACCGGGTCTTACTTATAAACCCGGTTAAGTTAAAACTATTTTTAGCCGTTATTTTTGCGGATCAGCACTTTTTCTGCTGCGGCTACGATATCCGGAATATCGAGGCCATATTTTTTTAACAGGTCTTTAGGTACCCCACTTTCTCCAAATGTATCCTTTGTACCCACATATTCGATAGGAACCGGGAAGTTCCTGGCTGCACATTGTGCAATGGCATCACCCAGTCCACCAATAATATTATGTTCTTCAGCAGTAACAACGCATTTTGTTTTACGAATGGAATGGATCACTGCGTCTTCATCCAATGGTTTGACGGTATGAATATTTATGACTTCTACGCTGATCCCTTTTTCCTGTAATATAACTCCTGCCTGGATCGCATTCCAAACCAAATGACCACAGGCAAAAATGGAGACGTCAGTTCCTTCTGAAAAATAGTGTGCCTTCCCGATAGTAAAATCTTCTTCTTTACTGAATATAGGCCATGAAGGACGACCAAATCGCAGGTAAACCGGTCCTTCATAGTCTGCAATAGCTTTCGTGGCGGCCTTTGTCTGGTTATAATCACAAGGAACGATCACCGTCATTCCTGGAAGCATTTTCATTAAACCGATATCTTCGAGGATCTGGTGTGTGGCGCCGTCTTCTCCCAGGGTGATTCCAGCATGCGAGGCGCAAATCTTTACATTTTTACCGCTATAGGCAATAGACTGTCGTATCTGGTCGTAAACTCTGCCCGTAGAAAAGTTGGCAAATGTTGTGGTATAAGGAATTTTTCCACCAATTGTCAAGCCAGCAGCAATTCCCATCATATTGGCTTCCGCAATACCTACCTGAATAAAACGCTCAGGAAATTCTTTCATGAACTGGTTCAGTTTTAATGAACCAGCGAGGTCAGCCGTCAGCGCTACGATATTTGAATTTTGGCGGGCGGCTTCAACAATGCCATCGCCAAAACCACTACGGGTGTCTTTATTGCCGGATGAGAGGATGTCTTTTAGCATGAGTAAAAATTAGATGGGCAAATGTAAGCTAAGCGGATAAAAGAGAAAAAAGAGAGAAAGAGGAGAAACATCAAATTATAAAGCGTTAAAAGATTAGAGAGATTTACACCATAACTCCTTACCTCTTTTGTCTCTTTTTAATCTCTTAGCTTAGTTTAGTTCCCCCGGTTGGCTCGTAAATACAGTTTCATCTGCTTTTAACCGCAGTTCCCATTTCCAGGCGGTAGCCAGCATATCTTCCAGTGAGAATTTCGGGTCCCAGCCCAATACCTTTTTAGCCAGGTCATTGTTGGCATATACGGCTACAACATCACCCGGGCGCCGGGGGCCCATTTCATAATTAAGTTTGACACCGCTCACTTTTTCAAAGGCATTGATCGCTTCGAGTACGGAAACGCCGGTGCCACTGCCTAAATTAAACACTTCACAAAGCCCGGTATTTCTTCCAGCTTCCAGGTATTTTAGTGATAAAGTATGTGCATTGGCCAGGTCACAGATATGAATATAATCCCGGATACAGGAACCATCCCTTGTTGGATAATCGGTGCCGTGCACAAACAGTTTTGGAATCCGGCCGATAGCCGTTTGAGTGATTCCGGGAATAAGATTTTCTGGTTTCCCTACCGGCATTTCGCCAATGGCGATAGAGGGGTGAGCGCCGGCAGGATTAAAATATCTAAGAAGTATAGATTGCATGCCAGAGCTTTTGGCAAACTCATTGACAATTTGTTCGCCCATTTGCTTGGTATAACCGTACGGCGATTCAGCGGGTTTGGGAATTGTTTTTTCAGTTACAGGAATTTCATCGGGGTTGCCATATACTGAACAGGAAGAAGAAAAGACGAAATGAGGTGTGGCGAATTCCTGTGTACATTTCAGCAGGTTGATCAACGAGTTGAGATTATTTTCAAAATACATCAGTGGTTTTTGCACTGATTCGCCTACCGATTTATAAGCGGCGAAATGTATAATACCGGCAATGTCTTCATTCTCCTGGAAAATAGCGAAGGTGTCATCGAAATTGCATAGATCCACCTTGTAATTTTTTATCTTTTTCCCGGTTATCTGGGCAATACCTTTTATCACATTGGCACTTGACCGGGTGTTATTGTCAACTGAAATAACATCATATCCATGTTCAATAAGGTCCACAATGGTATGTGATCCTATATACCCGCAGCCGCCTGTTACTAATATCTTACTCATAAAAAATCCCGACAAAAGTCAGGATTTTTTTGCTAGGAAAGAATATTGACTTTAGGCGATCAGGTTAACTATAAAATAAACCCCGGCAGCTAATAATCCACTGATAGGAATGGTAAGAACCCAGGCCCAGATAAGGCTAATCGTTACACCCCATCTTACGGCAGATAATCTTTTAGTGGCCCCCACACCCATAATGGCACCTGTAATAGTATGCGTGGTGCTAACGGGTATCTTCAACGCTTCTGTTACAAATAAAGTAACTGCACCGGCTGTTTCAGCAGCCACGCCTTCGAAGGGAGTAACTTTAGTAATCTTTGTACCCATGGTTTTTACAATTTTCCAACCACCACTCATCGTGCCTATACCAATGGCAGCATAACAGGAGATGGGTACCCAGTCAGGCATCTGGCTAAAATCTGAAATGGTGCCGCCGGCAATCAAGGCTGCCGTAATGATCCCCATTACTTTTTGCGCATCATTTCCTCCGTGACCAATACTAAACGCTGCGGAGGACATAAGCTGTAGTTTTTTAAACCATCTATTTGCCCGGTGAGTATTTAGGGAGCTGAGCCATAACGAGAAAATAGCCATTGTGGCCAGGATAGTACCAAGTAATATCCATTTGAAATTCTTTGAGTGGAAGATCACTTTCAGCACATAACTATCATAGTGTGTTTTAAGTTTGGCGGGATCTGTTTCAAGGTTATAGTACAGGAATAAAGCCACAACGACGAGAACTGCAATTCCAAATATCTTTGACCCCCAGCCTTTTTTAAATGAGTTGAGGAACCAGAGTGACATGATAAAGGCCATCAACATACCAACAAGAGGTGCCAGTATGATAAAACTCGCCGTCTTAAGGATGATAGTTGAATTAACTGCATCAAAACCCCCACTAGCAATAGCTGCACCGGCAAAACCCCCGATCAGGGTGTGTGAAGAGGAAGACGGTATACCAAACCACCAGGTCAATAAGTTCCAGGCAATCGCTGCTATCAGGCCAGAAAAAATAACGATCATCATACTGTTACCACTAATTTCCCCAGGGTGTACAGTTTTGGCAACTGTGTCCGCCACTCCGTGATCTTTGAATATAAAAAAGGCAACAGAGTTAAACAAGGCAGCCCAAAGTACCGCCTGGAAAGGAGTAAGCACTTTAGTAGAAACGATCGTAGCAATCGAATTCGCCGCATCATGAAAACCATTGATGAAGTCAAAAATAAGAGCCAGTACTATTATCGTAATAAGAAAAGGAGTCATAAAAATGTGATAATATGCTGATGTGATAATGTGCTAATGTTTCAAGCCGTATTGTTGCATTAGCCAGTTAGCAAATTGACCAATTGATTAAGCGTATTTAATAATAATAGACTCTATCACATTACTGGCATCCTCGCACTTGTCAGTTACTATTTCCATTACCTGGTATATTTCTCTTTTCTTGATCACCTCTTTCGCATCAGGCTCCGTATTGAATAGTTTTTCAATGCTAAAATCAAATACATCATCAGCCTGGTTTTCAATACTGTTGATCTTAACCAGGGCTTCTGTGATATTGCGCATATTCTTCATATCCCGTAATTCTATCACTGCAATTTTTACCTGGGCAGACCCCTGCTCGATCAGTTCTGCAAATTTCTGCATCCCTGTATCATTCGGATTAACCCGGTAAAAATTGATCTTCTTACCCGCTGCATAGATATAATCAGCAATATCATCCAGTGAGCTGGCGAGTGAATGAATATCTTCCCTATCGAAAGGTGTTATAAAGTTGCGGCCCAGTTCTGTAAAGAGATTATGTGTCAGTTCATCGTTGGCATGTTCGAGGTCTTCCAGTTGACTGATCAAAGCGGCTCTTTTATCAAAGTCCGGTTCCGCCACTTCGGCTTTCAGAACAGTTCCCATTTTCTCTACGTTTGTCGCCACTTTTTCAAATAGCTCATAAAAAATCCTGTTCTTCGGCATGAAGATCTTAAGGAATGATTGTAATCCTGCCATTAGTTATATTTTTAACCCCGGTAATATATGGGGTGGTGCGAAATTACCGGGGTAAATCAAGGAGCTTAGCCAAACCCCGGAGAATTAATGATAAGATAATATAGAAATAAAATTAGGAGAACCTTCCAGTATCAAAGAATTTATATTGCAGCAATTTTAAACAATAGCATGTTTTCGGTGAAACAAACCAATTTGAGGGCGATTTTTACGGGATTTTTTGCCGTTTTTATCACAAGTACTGCCAGTTCCCAACGATACCTGGCTGATATCGACTCTTCTTTTTTTATTAAAGACACCGTTAGACCGGTAATTAAGCGATTTGAAAATTTAAGGATCACCGGATATATACAGCCCCAGTTTCAGAAAGCACAGGCAGATGGCGCGGCCTCCTTTGCCGGGGGTAATTTCTCGACTTTTTCCAGCAGCCGGTTTATGCTGAGACGAGCAAGGGTTAAAATAGATTACTTGCTTCCTTCAAAAACAAAATATCCCCTTGCTCTTTTCTCCTTTCAGATAGATGCAACAGAACGGGGAGTGGTGGTTAGGGATATGTTTTTAAAACTATTCGAAACCAGGAAGAACCTGTTTTCACTCACAGCAGGACTTTTTGCCCGGCCTTTTGGTTATGAGGTCAATCTTTCTTCCACTTTCAGGGAAACACCCGAACGGGGAAGAATGTCGCAGATACTGATGCCGTCGGAAAGGGATATTGGCATGATGGTCTCTTTTGAGCCACAGGAACAGACACATAAATTATCGCATTTCAAATTTGATGTGGGATTCTTCAACGGGCAGGGTCTTTCCGGCACCACAGATTTTGACGATCATAAGGATCTGATTTCAAGATTGTTTATCAAGCCATACATTTTTAATAAGATTGATATTACCGGTGGTCTATCTTATTTGAGGGGTGGTTGGAAAAACGGAACCAAGTATGTGTATGAAAGTGGCACTGCTGCTAATGGCGATCAAATTTTTGTATTGGACTCTTCGGCATCCAATGTTGAAAGATCCTCACCCCGTCATTATTACGGCGCTGATGCGCAGGTAAAACTCCATCATAGCTGGGGGGAAACCGAGTGGAGAGCAGAATACTGGTTTGGTACACAGCCAGGAACATCCATTACGACCAGTAATCCGGGGACACTGCCCAATGCAAATGGGACCCCTGTACCCACTTATCTCAGACATTATAACGGAGCTTTTTTCTATTTTCTTCAGAATATTATCAATTCCAAACATCAATTACTCCTAAAGTACGACTGGTATGATCCGAACAGCAGGGTGGAGAAGTTGGAAATTGGAAAACCAGGAACAAATCTGACCATCGCAGATATTAAATTTTATACACGGGGGCTCGGCTATATTTATTATATGAATTCTCAAACTAAACTGATCATTTATTACGATTTTGTAAAGAATGAGATCACCCAGCATCCTGCTTATACCACCGATGTAAAAGACAATGTTTTGACCCTGCGTCTCCAGTTCCGTTTCTAAATAATCTTAACCTTCCGGTAATATTGGCGTTGCAATTGCTTAACCTGCCGGTAACACGAAGGTAACCTCCCGTGTCCACCTTTGCCCGAAATAACAAAGTATGTATTTCAGGCTGCGTTTGATTCTTTCCGTGTTATGTATTTTTCTTTTTTCTTTTATCAAGGCACAAACTGTAAAACTTACCGGGAAAATATTGAATGAAAAAAATGAGTCGCTGGCCGGTGTGTCTATTAAAATTGTAGGTTCTGCAATCGGCGGAACCACTGATATGGAAGGAAGATTTTCTTTAACACTAACACCGGCTACAAAATATGAACTTGAGTTTTCTGCAATTGGTTATGAAACTAAGAATATTGCTGATGTGGAAGTGGCAAGCGGCCAGGTAAACGAACTGAATATCACACTTGAAATAAAAGCAGCTTTCGGTGATAATGTAGTCGTAAGTGCGAAACGCTCCACTGCACCCAAAGAAACCGTGAATTCAGTTATCGCTTTTCAGAAAAATACCAACACGGTGGCCTCTGTCATTTCTGCAGAAAGCATCCGCCGGTCTCCTGATAAAAATACAGGTGAAGTATTGAAACGTACGCCGGGGGCTAGTTTGATTGATGGAAAATTCCTGGTGATCCGTGGTCTTGCCGATCGTTATAACCAGGCAATGCTGAATGGCATCCTGCTTACCAGTACAGAACCTGATCGCAAAACATTTTCTTTTGATATTATCCCGGCTCAAATGATTGATAATATTATTATCAACAAAGCATTTGTACCAGAGCTTCCCGGGGAGTGGTCGGGAGGCCTTATCCAGGTTACTACCCGCGATATTCCAAATAATAATTTTCTTACGGTACAAATTGGGACGGGGTTTAACAGCCAGACTGCAGGAAAAGAATTTTATAAAGCCCGGGGTGGTCAACTGGATTGGCTCGGCATTGATGACGGTACAAGGGGTTTACCTGATAGCTATAAAACAAAATCTGCCTTCAACCTGGCTACTCCTGCAGAGAGAACTGCCATTGGAAAAGAATTGAGTAATAATTGGGTGGCCATTCCACAAAATGTTTCTCCGAATATTTCTTTCCAGGTAAACGGTGGTTTCACAGGCACAATATTCGGGAAGAAAGCCGGGGGTATTATTGGGGTCAATTATAGCAAATCCAATCGTTTCACTGATATCCTAAACCAGGGACAAACTCTTGGAAATGGTTCATTCAGCCAGCAATTCAGCTATAAAGATGATCGCTATACCCAGGAGGTTACGGCAGGGGCTTTGGCCAGTCTCGCCGTACAATTGGATGCGAAAAATAAGATTTCCGCCAAGTCGATTATTAATGTGAATACTAATAATTACGCCATCCAGCGTAATGGAGTAAACAATATTTCCGGCGATGATGTATATGGTGGGGAGCTAACATTCAAAGAGAATACTTTTTTTACCACACAAATCACGGGTGAACACACTATTTCAACACGATTAAAACTAAAATGGTACGGAGCTTTCAATATACTCGATAGTTATAGGCCTGATCAGCGCCGTTACCAGTATACAAGGCCTTCGGGCACGCAAAATGCCTACCAGTTTTTAGTAGGTAATTCATTAGCACAAGAAAGCGGTAGCAGGGTTTTTCAAACGCTGAATGATCATATCTATAGTGCTGGTGGAGACTTTAGCTACGCTTTTGACGGGTTTTCACAAAAGCAAACATTAAAAGGTGGCTATATGCTGCAGGTAAAAGATCGTTTGTTTGACGCCCAGCTTTTTGCCAATTATTTGCCAAGGGACAATATCGCCTTGCGGCAAATGCCCATAGATAAAATATTTGCACCAGGAAATTTTGGAGATGGTTCTGATAACAGTACGTTGTTTGCTTTTGGTTCTATCAATAACAAGAATTTTCGCTATTTAGCCAACTCGATACTGAATGCAGGCTTTATTCAAATGGACAACCAGTTTTCAAGGAACCTGAGGGTAGTATGGGGACTGAGAGTAGAGAATTTCGACCAGTTATTGGGTACGGTTAAACAATGGGATGTGGATCGTCATAAGCATACTGAACAAACAGATTATTTACCAGGTGTCAACGCTACGCTTAAAATAAACAACAAAGTTAATATCCGCCTGTCAGGATCACAAACAGTAATACGTCCAGAGCAAAGAGAATTAGCTTCTTTGACCTTGTATGATTTTGAACTCAATTCGGCGGTGATGGGAAACCCTAACCTGAAACGCACCAAGGTTACTAATCTTGATCTGCGTTATGAATGGTATCCCCGTGCCGGAGAAGTTTTGACAACAGGCATATTTTACAAAAAATTCAATGATCCTATTGAGCAGAACCTGCAACAGGGGGGAGCTATTTTTGAATTTCAAAATCCGGTCACAGCTACGGCCTATGGCGCAGAAGTAGAATTTCGGAAACGGCTAGATATAGTTAGTGTATTGAAAAATTTTACCGTACAAGCAAATGCTGCTTACATCAAAAGTAAAGTAACAGATCTAAAAAGAAATATCGACAGACCCTTGCAGGGGCAATCTCCTTACCTGATCAATTTTGGTTTGATATATGATATTGAAAAAGCCGGTCTCCATACTACTGTATTGTATAACCAGATCGGCAGGCGTATTTACCTGGTTGGTGATATTCCGGCGGCTGGCGGGGATGGAGCTCCTGATATATGGGAGGCGCCAAGACCTGTGGTGGATTTCCAGATCGGAAAAAAACTTCTGAAAAACCAGGGGGAGATCCGTTTGAATGTTGCTGATATTTTAAATCAAACACAATACTTCTACCAGAACAATGATAATAATGCCCAATATCAAAAAGAGGTGGACCGTTACCGGTTTACTAGGAAATTCGGTACCACTTTCAGCGTATCATTCACCTATTCATTATAATAAAATCTTTATAAAAACAAACAGGTATATTATGAAAAAGTATATTTTTTTTGCAGCTGCGATCACCACCTTGAGTACCACGGCATGTCGTAAAATAGAAACAGATGGAGAACCATTTATTGTAAATATTGGTGGTGGCGGTGGTGGTGTCGTAACCGGTAAGACAGTTATATTGAAAGACCATATAACCAAAGACACCACGTTAAGGGCGATAGATAACAATATTATTTCCGGTTTTGTATATGTCGATGCGGGTGTAACGCTTACCATTGAAAAAGGATCAACAGTAAAAGGAGATTACGCAAGTGCCCAGGCTTCCACATTAATTATCAAACGTGGTGCTAAACTGATGGCGGTTGGCACACAGGAGTCACCGATTGTCTTTACATCATCTTCACCGACGCCCGCATCTGGAGATTGGGGAGGTATTGTATTGCTGGGTAAAGCATCGATCAACGCAAAGAACGGTGGCAACCCCGCTCTATATATTCCTGAAGGAGGTTTCAATAACGCTGCCGGAGATGGCTTGGCCGGTTGGGGTGATGCAGTGTCTCCTGTAGCTGTGGATAATGATAACTCCGGGGTGTTGCAATATTTGCGGATAGAGTATGCTGGTAATGCCTATTTGCCCAACCAGGAGATCAATAGCCTGACGATGGCTGCCGTAGGAAGCGGAACTACGATCGATCATATACAAGTATCTTATGCCAAGGATGATGCTTTTGAATGGTTCGGTGGTACCGTGAACTGCAAATACCTGATTGCCTACAAAACACAGGATGATGATTTTGATTCCGATAACGGATATAGTGGAACTGTGCAATTTGGTTTGATTATCCGTGATTCATCTATTGCAGACGTATCAAAATCCGAAAGTTTCGAGAGTGATAATGATGCACAAGCCAGCACATTAAAACCACAAACTAAAGCGGTATTTTCAAATGTGACTTCATTCGGACCATTGGCGACACCTAATAATACGGGTAATAGCAATTATCTCGGTCCTGCTGTACAAATAAGAAGAAATTCTTCGATATCTATTTTCAACTCGGCGTTTGTGGGATGGCCCACAGGTATTTTAATTGACGCTGGGTTAGGAACTCCAACAGATCTGAACATTGCAGCCAATACCCTGCAGTTGAGTGGTATTTTATTGATAAGTTGTAAAACTCCCATAGCTTATACTGCCAGTTCATCCGCTCCGACCGGTGCTACCGCCGCAAGTATATCAACATGGTTTATGAGTAACACAAAAAATAAGATCCTTTCCCAGGCAACTGAACAAGCTATTTATACCAGGCCCTTTGATTATACAACACCGGATTGGATACCCTTCGGTAATTCTGCCGTGGTGATACCTGGTGCGTTGAATAACTATTTTGATGATCCTATTATTGTAGCTCGTCCCTTTATTAAGAAAGTGGATTTTATCGGGGGTATTGCTCCTTCCGGGGTCGATGCAAGCTGGCATAAAGGATGGACAAAATTTGGAAAATAGAGAACGAGTATTGTTTTAATCATTTTTTTAACCGTCTCATTGCAAGAGGCGGTTTTTTATTTTACCTTACAACAAATATTTCTCATGCGAACCCTTCTTTTGGTCACAGGCTTCTTTTTTTTGGCATCCTGTTCCGACCGCGGCGGTAATACACAACTGTCGGGTGGCGATAGCCTGGTCATTAATTTTAATACACCGAACACAAATAACATTGAAAAAACATTGAGTACAACGGAGCGCAACGCTATTAAGAAGTTGAGCAGGTTTGTGAGTGGCAAGACCACCGCATCATTGAGCTGTGGTTATGATGGCAACCTTCTATTTTATAAACAGGGAACTTTGTTAGGTGATGTGTCTTTTAACTACTCCGACACGGACTGTCGTCACTTCATTATGAGTGCCGGTGACAAACTTAGTCCTACAACCATGAGCAATGAAGCCGCTGCCTTTTTAAAAAGTCTTTCAGAAGGAAGGAGCTGGTATTAATCTCTTCTCACATCTAATGTAAACCCAACCGTTGTGCCGATATATTCTGTACTCCGTACATGTATAGTTTGTTGGTGCGCTTCGATGATATGTTTGCAAATGGACAATCCAAGGCCGCTGCCGGTTACATCGATACGACGACCCTCATCGGTACGATAAAATCGTTCAAAAAGACGGGGCAGGTGCCGTTCATTAATGCCAATACCATCATCGGTTATCTCTATTAGAATATGTTTTCCATCTGTTTTGTACATACTGGCAGAAATGCTGCCTCCTGTTTTTCCATACCGGATAGAGTTTTCGATGAGATTGGTAAAAACCTGGCGTAGCTTTTCTTTATCTGCAAAAACTGTTAAGGGAGATTCACAGCCTTTCTTTATACTGCAAGTGATTTTGGCAGCTTCAGCTTTCAGTGACAAAACTTCAAATACATCTTTAATTAGATCCTGGATCACAAAATTCTGTTTGTATAAAACCAATTCACCTCTTTCCAGGCTGGAGATCTGATCGAGGTCATTTAAAAGATGGGTAAGACGGTCCACATTCTTCGCTGTTTTTTCTAGGAATTTCATATTTACTGCGGGGTTGACTAATGCCCCGGATAGTAATGTGTCCACATAACCTTGTATCGCAAATACCGGTGTTTTAAATTCATGAGACAGATTTTGCAGGAATTCTCTCCTGAATTGTTCATTTTTTCTCAGCAAATCAATTTCCTGTTTGTTTTCTTCCGCCCAGGCTTCTACATCTTCCCTTACCTCATCAATATTTTTTTGAGGCAGCACATATTTATAGTAAGTCTCTTCTTTTTTGCTGGCCTTGGTCTGGTGAATGAATTTGTAAATTAGTTTGATCTTCCTGTAAATAAACCTCTCTAATACAAATGAAATAAGTAAGTAAGCAATTCCAAAGATGATTACAAAGGAACCCCCTGTCCACAACCAATCCTTTTCTGCTATATATATTAGCAGGCTGACGGGCACAGCCAGCACCAGCGCTGTAAATGCTGATAACTGGCGGGGAGAAATGTTTTTAGTGGAGAACATACTATAAAGTTACAGGGGAGAAGGCACAAGGCACAAGGGTGTCCAATTGTTTAAGATTGTTCCAATTGATTTGAATTTGTGTCTTTCCTTTAAGTTTTAGCAGTAAAAAACAATAAAAGCATAACGGGACAGGGTCAATGAATTAATGTCTGGAATGCAGTATAAAGGATTTTGGATCAGAGGGTTTTTTTGTACCTTGTTCCTCGTGCCTTGTACCTTTTCTTCAGAGTTCAAACTTATATCCCACCCCCTTTACCGTGGTGATGCAGTCAATACCGAGTTTCTGCCGGATCTTACGGATATGAACATCAATAGTGCGGTCTCCAACGATTACATCATTTCCCCATACCTGGTTTAATATTTCATGACGCAAGAAAACACGACCTGGTTTTAATGCCAATAAATAAAGCAGTTCAAATTCTTTTTTGGCGAGCACCACTTCTTCGTCACCAATTTTAATAATAAAACGTTCGGGGTCAATCGTTAGCTGTTCAAATTCGAGTATTGTCGCTTCAGTTTTATTGACCCGCCGGAATAACGCATTGACCCGACTTATAAAAACTTTTGGACTGATGGGTTTACTTACATAGTCATCGGCCCCGGTTTCAAGGCCTTTTATATGGGTGCCTTCATCATTTACAGCAGTCAGGAAAATTATTAAGGTTTCCTTAAAAATCGCCTGGGCCCGGAGTAATTGGCAAACTTCCACACCGGTCTTTTTGGGCATCATGACATCCAGGATCACCAGGTCTGGCTGGGTTCTCCGGGCTTTTTCCAATGCCTCGTCCCCATCTTTAGCCGTGGTAACCTCATACCCCTCATTGGAAAGGTTATATTTCAATATCTCAAGGATGTCCGGTTCATCATCAGCAATTAGTACTTTCCGGGCTTTGGTTTCCATGTTGTAGAAAAATTTCACCGAACAAAACCTTCGGTGCGCAAACCTAACAGGAAATTGCAGTACAATGAAATCTTAAGGGAGTTGTTTACTTAGAGTTAATGAAAACTTAACCTGGACCGCGGCCAATAATTTTTTTCTAAGAAACAGCTTTCTGGCACATAAATACGTCTATATCAGTATAAAACCGGTAAAGCGGCACATATCCGCCGGTCTTAGTAACTTTGACACCTATCTTATGACAACAATAACCAGATACCTGATTTTATGTCTCTTTTTACTGGCAGCGGGAACAGCCTATACGCAGGGTGTCAGTGCCACTGATACATTGAAAATACCCGCGAATTATAAGCCCAAATTTGAACGGCAATTCTGGCATGACGCCATCGACAAAGAGCAACAGGGCATTTTAGCCTCTGATGGGAAAACCGATAAGCTTTTTACTCCTTCTAAGGATGATGATATAAATTTCCTTATCACTAAGTCCCTGGTAAAAAAGATTGATGCCTTTCAATACTTAATAGAGACCGATGATAGCTTTGAACACCGGTTAAAGGTTAAATATTTGTCCGGGCTGGATGATCTTTTAAAATATTTCAGGCTCAACTGGAAAAAGAAGTCAGAAAAGAAAGTAAACCCGGTCCACCTTCCATTGATCATTACTGCTTATGAGCAAGGTGTAAAAAAAGACCATAATGGGGAATCTATTGAACATATTGTCAAAGCCTTGCCTTATGATGCTGGATTGAATATGACGGCGGTCAACATTTTTGAGAATAATGTTGGCTTTAAACCCATTAAAATTAACCTGGTACTTCAATATTGCATCCTTTACCCCGAAAAAATCCTATTTACCTTACGGGATAACCCCAATATGCCATTCGCTGACAGCCTGGTAAAAGCACTGGACCAGAAAAAATATGCCAGGCAGATATATGATTTTGCCCAGGCCAACAATAATATCGGATCTATCATACGAAATATTTCAGACGATGTCTTTATACAAACCATCGTAAAAATGGCCCGGAGCAAAAATGGCCAGCAGTATTATCCCTTCCTTGATAATATTTTGAAAGGGAAAATGACATTTGAGGAAATAGACAGGGCAAAAGATGATTCCTTGCTCTATTACCAGTTAATGGTAAAAACGCATATTGAATATTTAGGAAGAGCAAGAAATAATGACACAGCTTTGGAATCAAGTGGCCTGCGGGAAAGATTAGAAAGAAAGGCGATGGAGAATTTTGTGAATGTTATCAATGGACTACACAACGAAAATTCCGAGTTCCGTTTTAGATCTATTCAGCCATTGAGTGCAGAAGAATTGTATTACCTGGCCATATCAGCAGATGGTGCAATTTACACGTCCAGTTTTGTAAAAGGTGTGTACCCGCTGATGATGAAGAAAAAAAGTAACAGGGGAGATTCCGTGCTGATGACGGTGCATTTTGACAAATACAGGAGATTTATAAAAATGGCGGCTGGCTTTAATATGCTGAGTAATTTCTTAAGCACATTTCCAGACAGAAAAGCACCAGATGACGAAAGTGATGCCGAGAAGCTCATGAAAGCTTTCGTGGGAAAACTGGAAGACGGTAATGGCCTTGAAGACGGAGTGGATGTAGCAGATGCTTATTCAAGCATCGTTGAAACCATTAAGCCGTTGGCCAATGAAATGCTGAAAAATATCCAGGCAAATTACCAGCGCAATGAAAGATCAGGAAATAAAAGAGGGATAGCTATCTATAACATCCTTAATAAGCTTTTTCTTTCCGCTGATTCCTCAAAAGGAATTGACCTGACGAAAGAACTCGGTATTCCGCCGGTGTATGAAGTGCCATTCAAAGCGATGGCCAATGATAGCGGAAGAGTTATTATGCAAGTGTTTATTTATGGGGACAAGGATGGCATGGGAGTTTTCCCGGGGATACTGGGCCTTTTCAACAATGCAAACTGGAAAACTGACAGAAGTAATTCGCAATGGGTCACTATCACATCTCAAAAAGGTAGCCCCGTCTCTATTTACCTTAACCGGCCGTTGCCGGAAGAAAAAAATGAAGATGCAAAGGCACAGGAAGCTTTGTGCGGGTACCTGGACAGTCTTAATCTTTCTCCGACCATTACCATCAACAGGGGGCATAGTTATAATGCACCCTATACCATTGCCCAAATGTCGTCAGCCTCGAAGATCGTTTTTATGGGCTCCTGCGGTGGTTACCGTGCCATACACGATATACTTGAAAAGGCACCCGATGCACATATTGTAGGTACTAAACAAATCGCCGACGTACCCGTCAATAACCCTTTTCTAAAATTATTGGGTGAAAAACTAAGAGCGGGAAATAGTATACAATGGATACCATTCTGGAAAGAGCTCGGCAAAATGGCGACTAATGAAATTTTCCAGGATTATGTTCCGCCTTATAAAAACCTGGGGGCACTTTTCATCAAAGCTTACAAAATTGCGACCGGTGAGAACGAATAAGGTTGATTGCAATAAACTGAATAGCTAAGAAAGGTTGTGATAACGCTTAACGAGCGGGAACAGCCTTTCGTCGTTTTTCTATTTTCTTCTTTATTGGCTTAGCTTAGCTTTGTTTTTTCCAAATCGCTTCAACTTGTCACCAACCAAGAAAAGTTTTTTTGATTTTACACTTCTCCGCCGGGTGTTCCGGTATGCAGCTCCGTATAAGAAAAAATTTTACCTATCGGTAGTATTGGCGATCCTGCTGGCTATTACAACGCCCGTAAGACCCCTGCTGATCCAGCTTACCGTAAATGAGTTTATTGCCAAATCACTTACTGACATGCTGATCACCATTACCCTTATCCAGATCGGGTTGCTATTGGTGGAAACGGCTATGCGATTCCTGTTTTCATTTACCACAGCCGTGATTGGCCAATCCGTTGTAAAAGATCTTCGGGTGGCCACGTACAAAAAGATAATGGGTCTGAACCTTTCTCAATTTGATAAAACGCCGATCGGGACACTGACCACCCGGACCATTAATGATATTGAATCTATTAATGATATTTTTTCAGACGGTCTTGTTCCTATTATTGCCGACCTGCTTTCTATTTTTTGTGTACTCGGTTATATGTTCTGGGCTGATTGGCAACTGACGCTGATAGCATTAATCCCGTTTCCCATTATTATTATTGCCACGTATTATTTCAAAAATAGTATTAACCGTTCCTTCTTAAAGGTGAGGAATGCTGTAGCCAGCCTCAACGCCTTTGTACAGGAACATTTAACTGGAATGTCAGTTGTCCAGGCTTTTGCTGCCGAAGAAAAAGAGTCAGAAAATTTCAAAAAGATAAATAAGGAACACCGCAATGCCAATATCAAAGCCATTTTTGCCTACTCCGTTTTTTTTCCAATAGTAGAAATTGTATTGGCATTATCTATCGGTCTTGTTGTTTGGTGGACCTCCAAAGAGGCTTTACAATTACAGCAAAGTCAACAAGGGACCGTGGTGGCTTTTATTCTTTGCCTGAACCTTTTGTTTCGTCCGCTCAGGATACTGGCTGACAAATTTAATGTATTACAAATGGGTATCATTGCCAGTGAAAGAGTTTTTAAAGTGCTTGATAATAAGGACTATGCCGATGATAAAGCAACTTATTCAGCGGAAGTGGTGAAGGGAAAAATTGAATTTGAAAAAGTGTGGTTTGCCTACCAGGATGACAATTTTGTGCTAAGAGAATTGAGCTTTGAAGCCCGGCCGGGAGAAACGATTGCGATTGTTGGACATACGGGAAGCGGGAAGACAACGATCATCAGCTTGCTGAACCGGCTTTATCATATCCAGAAAGGGCAGATAAAGATCGATGATATTAATATCGAAGATTATAAACTTGATGTATTGCGAAGGAATGTTGGCGTGGTGTTACAGGATGTTTTCCTGTTCTCCGGGTCAGTGATAGATAATATTACGTTGCGCAACCCGGCTATCTCCCGCGAAAAAGTGATAGAAACAGCTAAAATGATCGACATGCATGATTTCATCATGCGGTTGCCGGGAGGCTATGATTATAATGTAATGGAAAGAGGTGCCACTTTATCACTGGGACAGCGCCAATTATTATCGTTTATCAGGGCATTATTGTACAACCCATCGATCCTGATATTGGATGAAGCTACTTCATCTGTGGATACGGAAAGTGAAGTGCTGATCCAGCGTGCCATTGATACCCTGATTAAAGGCAGGACATCCGTTGTGATTGCTCACCGGCTCTCTACTATCCGAAAAGCTAGCAAGATAATTGTGCTCGATAAAGGCGAGATCAAAGAAATGGGCACCCATGAGGAACTGATACAAAAAGCCGGTTTTTATGCCCAGTTATATGAAATGCAGTTTGAAAAACGGTCTGCGAAAGCTGTCTGATATCTAAGAAATTTAGTGATTTACAGGTGTGAAAAAAAAGAAGAAGATAAGGGCAGTTCAATGGTTAAAGAACCGGCAGCACCCTACATGAAAAATATTTTCCTCACAGGAAGATGCCGAGAGATATAGTATGATCGAGAATATCGAGAAAACCGATATGGAGAAATTCCACCTATTCTGCTGTTTGATGAGAATCGGCAAATGCTTGCATCCGCTAAAATCGTAAAACAAATTGTTGGAATTTCGTTTCCATTGGACTTACTGGACGAAGGCTTGCTTGATTTTTGGCGGGCTCTAAATAAAAACAATGTGACCTATATCATGGTAGGGGGTTTTGCTGTAAACATGAAGGGCTATATCCGGTCTACAAAGGATTTAATTCTTTGGCTAAAAGATTCACCAGGAAATCGAAAAAATTTCAGAACAGCCTTTGCAGAATTAGGCTATGGGGATTTTGCATCTTTGAAACAATGGAGTTTGTTGCTGTTTGGACTCAGTTTTACATAGCTGATGGAATTATTTTAGATATTATGACCTCGATGAAAGGGCTTGAAAATAAATCATTTGACGAATGTCATACGCAAGCCCGGATAGCCGACCGACCTGGGCGGGTACGTGTACCTTTTCTTGCAAATTAATGACCTGCTAACCAATACAAAAGCGGTGGGAAGACCCAGAGATCAAATGGATGTGATCGAATCGGAAAAAATCAAGAAATATCTTACAGAGAAAGAGCAGCAGTAATTCCTGTTTTTCGTGGTTTTTAAACCCTGCCCCCTTATCTTTGCCGCAAATTTCAGGATGGGCATGGACTTCGGACGTACAAAATCCTTATTGGTAGCGGCTTTCAGCTTATTTTATGTGGCAGTTTCTCTACCTGTTTTCGCACAGGAAGACCATGGTAAACCGGGTCAGCCAACTCAACACCAGGAAGAACCAAAAAAGAAAAAATTATTCGATGCCAACGAGGTTATTTTTGGGCATATTATGGATGGCCATGAGTTCCATTTTCTCTCCTACGGCCCTAAGGATCACAAAAAACACGTTACCATTCCATTACCTGTTATACTGTATTCACCACAAAGGGGCCTGACCAGTTTCATGTCTTCCCGATTTCATCATGGACATGAGAACTATAAGGGATATGCTGTGTTGACAGAGCATAAACGAGCAGCATTAAAGTTAGATCCAAAGAAATACTTCCTGGGTTCTATTGTACCGGTTACAGAGACCGGTGAATTTGACCCGACCGTAAAAGTCTATGATATTTCTTTGACCAGGAATGTAGTGCAGATGATTCTTGCCTTAAGCCTGCTGGTATGGATCATGTTATCGGTAGCCAAAATGTATAAAAGGGGGTTAGGGGTGACCACAGCTCCAAAAGGTATGCAGAACACCATTGAAACAGTTGTAAATTTTGTAAAAGACGAAGTTGCTAAACCCAGCCTGGGCCATAAATATCCAAAGTACCTCCCGTTATTACTCACGATCTTTTTCTTCATCCTTATTAATAATATATTCGGACTGATACCCGGCTCTGCTAATGTCACCGGGAATATCGCCTTTACCCTCGTGCTGTCGGTTATTTCGTTTGTAGTTATCTTGTTCAGCAGCAATAAACATTATTGGAAACATATTTTCTGGCCTCCTGTACCTCATGGCGTAAAAATTATACTTATTCCGGTGGAAATACTGGGGGTGTTCACCAAGCCTTTTGCTTTAATGATAAGGTTGTTCGCTAATATGGTGGCCGGTCATATCCTAATCATTTGTTTGATTTCCCTGATATTTATTTTAGGAGCATTGAATCAGTATGTGGGGCTTGGCTTTTCGCCGTTCTCAATCGGGTTCACGGTATTTATTTACTTTATAGAAATATTGGTGGCTTTCCTACAGGCTTTCATATTCACAATGCTGACTGCAGTATTTATCGGCCAGGCATTTGAAGGTGAGCATCATGCAGATGAAGCACATTAATAACGTTTTTTCTTAATCAATATAAAATCTCAATTATGGATTTATTTCTTTTAGCAGACTTAGCAAACGCTGGTGGTGCCATCGGCGCAGGCCTGGGTGCCATCGGTGCCGGTGTTGGTATTGGCCAGATCGGTAAAGGTGCTCTCGAAGCTATTGCCCGTCAGCCGGAAGCTATCAATGACATCAGGAGCAACATGATCCTTACTGCCGCACTGGTAGAAGGAGCCGCGTTGTTTGCGATCATCATTGGTTTCCTTGCGATGGTGCTCTAAAAAAACTACTGCATCCAAAGCACAGGGCGGAGGATGCAGTTGTTAAACCCCCTGTCCCCCTAAAGGGGAGACTTAGGTTGTATTACACCGAAAGGAGTTATAGAGTTCTTTAAATTATTGAGTGGATAAAGGGCAAATATTTAATTGTCTGGCATCCATTAATAAGTTTTTAATAATAATGTTTTTAATGCTCCTTTTAGGGAGTTGGAGGGTTTTTTATGCAATTACTTACACCATCGTTTGGTTTGCTTATCTGGACACTGCTAGCATTCCTTATCGTATTTTTTATCCTGAAAAAATTTGCCTGGCCTGCCATAGTGGGTGGTTTAAAGAAAAGGGAAGAAACGATCGCTGAGGCATTAGCTACGGCAGAGAAAGTAAAGGCCGAGATGGCACAGATGAAAAATGAGAATGAAGCGTTGCTGGCCACTGCCCGTGAAGAAAGAGCCCAATTATTAAAAGAGGCCCGGGAAACAAAAGACAGGATCATCAGTGAAGCCAAAGAACAAGCAAAAGCAGAAACTAATAAAATTGTTGCAGACGCCCAGGCTGCTATCCATTCACAAAAAATGGCGGCATTGACAGAAGTCAAAAACCAGATTGGTAAATTGGTAATTGAAGTGAGTGAAAAAGTGCTTAGAAAAGAACTGGCTAATAAAGAAGCTCAGGAAGCACATATCAAGGACCTGGTTGATGAAATAGAAATGAATTAAACTAGTTACTGGTTACTAGTCTCTGGTTATTGGTCTTAGCGGCCAGCAACCAGCAACCAGGAACAATACTATGCCCAATCCACGTTTAGCTACGAGATACGCCAAATCACTGATCGATCTTGCCATCGAACGTGGTGAGCTGGAAACAGTTTATGCAGATATGCAATGGCTGAATGGTGTATCGAAAAGTAACCGGGATTTTGTGAATCTGTTACGTAGCCCGATCATTAAAGGAGATACCAAAAAAAAGATCCTGGAAGCAGTTACCAAAGGAAATATCAGTGAAATGACCGCGTCTTTCAACAGACTACTCATCACCAAAGGCCGTGAAAGTAATTTACCGGAGATCAGTCATGCCTTTATCACATCCTATAAGGAGAAGAAAAATATTCATACTATCAAACTGACAACAGCGATACCGGTTACGGAGGCTGTAAAAAAGGCGATTATAGAACAAATAAAAAAGTCTTCAGGTTTTCAGCATATAGAGCTGGAAGAAAAAGTGGATCCTGAACTGATCGGTGGTTTTGTATTACAGGTGGGAGATAAGCTGGTAGATGGAAGTGTGGCCTATGACCTGAAAGCAATTGCCAAGCAATTTGAGAACAATGATTTTATCTATAAGATAAAATAAAAAAACCACTGTCCCTCTGCCAGTTGGCGGGAGGCTTACTTGGTAAAGGTCTCAAAGTTTGAAAGTGTAGTGTTGCCAATTAATAAAAAATAAGTCTCAAACCCTGGAGGCTTTTCAATAAAGAGGAATTTTCCTAACCCCCCTTTAGGGGATGGGGGTAAAACAATAATATATGCCAGAGATTAAACCAGATGAAATATCAGCGATACTTCGCCAGCAGCTCAGCAACTTTAACGCCAGTGCAGACCTTGAAGAGATAGGTACGGTGTTACAGGTGGGTGATGGTATTGCCCGGGTGTACGGGTTAGGAAATGTTCGCTACGGTGAACTGGTAGAATTCGAAAGTGGTGTAAGAGCAATCGCACTTAACCTGGAAGAAGATAATGTGGGAGTGGTATTAATGGGTGAAAGCGGTGCAATCAAGGAAGGTGCGAAAGTGAAACGTACCGGTCAGATCGCTTCTATCAAAGTGGGTGAAGGCATGCTGGGCCGGGTGGTTAATACATTGGGTGAGCCGATCGATGGCAAGGGCCCGATCGTTGGCGAACGTTATGAAATGCCATTGGAAAGAAAAGCGCCGGGTGTTATTTTCCGGGAGCCGGTAAAAGAACCGTTGCAGACTGGTATCAAGGCCATAGATGCGATGATCCCGATCGGTCGTGGTCAAAGAGAGTTGGTAATCGGTGACCGTCAAACAGGGAAGTCTGCTATTTGTATTGACACCATTATCAACCAGAAAGAATTTTTCAAAGCTGGCAAGCCAGTGTATTGCATATATGTTGCGATCGGCCAGAAAGCATCGACTATTGCGCAAGTAATGAAAACATTGAACGATGCCGGTGCTATGGAGTATACTATCATTGTTGCAGCATCTGCCTCTGATCCGGCTCCTCTACAGTTCTATGCACCGTTTGCGGGAGCAGCTATCGGCGAATTTTTCCGTGATACCGGACGTCCTGCTTTGATCATTTATGATGACCTGTCCAAACAGGCGGTCGCTTATCGGGAAGTATCCTTATTGTTACGTCGTCCTCCGGGTCGGGAAGCTTACCCGGGTGATGTATTCTATTTGCATAGTCGTTTACTGGAAAGAGCTGCAAAAGTTATCAGCGATGATAACGTCGCAAAAAATATGAATGATGTACCTGACAGTATCAGGCATTTGATAAAAGGTGGTGGATCCTTGACAGCATTACCGATCATTGAAACACAAGCCGGTGACGTATCAGCATATATTCCTACCAACGTAATCTCTATCACAGACGGGCAGATATTCCTGGAGGGTAACCTGTTCAATGCTGGTATTCGTCCTGCCATTAACGTAGGTATCTCTGTAAGCCGGGTGGGTGGTAACGCCCAGATTAAATCGATGAAGAAAGTGGCGGGTACGCTAAAATTGGACCAGGCCCTATATCGTGAGTTGGAAGCTTTCTCTAAATTTGGTGGAGACCTGGATAGCGCTACAAAAAATGTACTCGATAAAGGTGCCCGCAACGTGGAGATCCTGAAACAAGCGCAGTATTCACCATTTGCCGTCGAAAAGCAGGTAGCCATTATCTATCTTGGTACGAATGGCTTGCTGAAAGATGTAGCCGTTAAAAGAGTAAAAGAATTTGAAGAGCATTTCCTGATGGAGATGGACAATAAATTGCCGGATGTTATGGCGGAGTTTAAAAAAGGTAATTTGCCGGAAGAAGGATTGAAGAAAATGGTAGAGCTTGCTAATGGACTGATACCGCAGTATAAAGCATAAGAAGATAAATTATGAAATTCAAAATGGTTGGCTATCGCCGACCATTTTTTTTGGCCGATGCAAATAAAAGCGGAAGGATTAGCCTATTTTTCAAATAAGGAGTGGGGGAGAATTTAGTCCATTGCCGGTATTGAAACAAGATCATTTTTTTCCAGGTGATAAATAAAATAGACGATCTCCCCGTTGGCCAGCATCCTGGATTTTTTAGTTCCATTTAATATCGCATAATGGCGAAAGTATTTTCTAAGGTAACGGGGCGTTGTGTTCACAAATTGGGTTCTTCTTTCCGATAATTCAATACAGGCCTCCCTGATCTGGGGGGTAATAATCTTTTTTTCAGTTATGGTGAACCCACTATTGGCCAGGTCTTTCTCTAAAATATCAATTGGGGAATTTTTAATATAGCGGAAATCGGTGAGCAAGAATCTACCGTTTGGTTTTAAGATTCGGTATACTTCGTTAAAAAAACCTGCCTGGTTCTTATATAAGTGGCTCGATTCTACATTCAGTACGACATCAGTAGATTTTTCATCTAGCGGAATGTCCTGGGCATCTCCACAAATGAAACTGGCATTATTGATTTGGCTGTAATTTTTGGTACAAAAATCAATTGCTTTCCTTGAGAAATCAATGCCTGTATATTTTAGCGGCTGAATTTTTTTTATTAAAAATTCTGCGCCTGCTCCCTTGCCACATCCTACTTCTACAATAGTGCTGGTTGCATCGATCATGTAACCATTATGGTTTTTTATTACTTCTTTATACAGCTGGATCCCGTGCCGCTGATCGGCTTCACAATGTGCTACTTCGTCATCAATGGGGGCGTATCCAAAATTATTGGTGCGTAAATGATGTAAGGTTTTTATGGAATAATAGTAATTATAAAATCCTTTGGCCAAAAAGGAGAAAAATTTATGATTGGACAATATTTTCCTGGCCAATAACCTGAAACACAGGATAACCGATACCAGCGAGATCAATACAAGGCTAGTAATTTTTAAAAATAATTCCATTCTTAAAACTGATTGGTGGTGGATCAGCGACGGATCGGGGAATCTCAACGGAAAGGCATATCCTTACGCTTTTAACGAATATAAATAAAAAGATTTAATTCGATTATTCGGCTGTTTTCTCCTGACAAATTAAATAACCTGCCTGGTCGGTAACGCAACAGTAGGATGAACTGACTTCGTTTATTTGGGAAAGCCAATCTTATCCAGGAGTTGCAGGTACCGCGGATCCTTTTTAAGTACAGTGGGTACCCATTTTTCATATTTAATAGCCAATAAGACAGGGTCACGTTCTACATAGGCCGTGTCCAATAATTCAAATGCTTGATCCAAATCACCCAGGTAGGCTGCTGAAACGGCATAAAATGTTTTGGCGATATATTCTTTTTTTGATCTTTCCTTTAATTCATCCATCAAGATACGGGCTTCAGTAAAATTTTCCTTCTCACAAAGGCTCCAGAGAAGCCCATTAACTGCAAAGTGGTGACGGTTTGAAATTTTCAGTGCCATTTCATATGATAAAATTGATTCATCATACTGTTGTAATGATTTATAAATATTCCCTTCGTTTAAGCGGCATAGAAAAGAGTTGGCATCTATATCAATGCCCGTTTTGCAAATCTCTAATGCTTCTTTGAATTTACCGGCTGTATGCAGGATGAGGGAATGTGTGCCATAGCATACAGAATGCAGTGGTTCCACTTTTATCGCCAATTCGCCCTGTTTTTCCCCTTCATCAAATTTTCCTTCTATCCATGACAGGTAATTGCAGCCATATCGCAAGTGAACTTCTGCATAACGCTGATTTATCTCAATAGATTTAAGAAGATTTTTTTTCGCTTCCGGCCAGTTCCATTCATAACAAGCATAGTAATACCCCAGTGCACAATAAGGTTCGCAAAGCGTCGGATCCAGCTGGATTGCTTTTTCCGCCAATTGTTTAGCCCCCGGCATGACCAGTTTGGGAAGTGCCAGGCCGTACGTAGCGAGTAGTAAATTGGCATCTGCATGTATCGCATAGGCCAGCGCAAATTCAGGGTCTATTTCTATTGCTTTCTTAATATGTTGAATCCCGGTCAGGATGGAAGCGCCACGCCGGATGATATGAAATCGGCCTTTCAAATACAATTCGTATGCTTCGGGATTTTGGGTAGAACTTTTCGTGATCCTGTCACGGTCTTTTTTTAGCAAAGTCATTTTTAAGGCTTCGGTAACCGATAACGCGATCTCATCCTGGATGGCAAATATATCATCCATGGTGCGATCATATTTTTCAGACCAGAGATGATAACCATCATCTACATTGATCAATTGCGTGGTGATGCGCACCCGGTTGCCCTGTCTGCGCACACTTCCCTGCAATACCGTTTTTACTCCTAGTTTCTTACCTATTTCCTGCAAACTTGTATTTTTGCCTTTGAATTGTGCAGAAGAAATTCGCCCGGCAACTTTTAAGTCCTTCAGGTGTGTTAATGAGCTAAGGATCTCTTCGGCCATACCATCACTAAAATATTCCTGGCCCAAATCATTACTCATATTTTCGAATGATAAAACAGCAATAGATTTCGCAACCTTGTTTTCTTTAAATTTCCCGGTCAATTGTTCAGGATGGGGCACCCGGAAACCTTCGTTAGCGAGCGCAAAGATCTCCATTGGTTCATCAACGTTTTTGAATTCAAAATGGCCCAGCGAGGTGAGGCGGAATTCAGGCTTGTTATTAATTTGTTTTTTTATGGCATCTGAAAGCAGCACGGAGCCGGGAACACCCATGCTTTCAATCCGGGCGGCAATATTGACACAGTCTCCGAAGATATTTTTTTCTTTAAAGAGCACATCACCCAGGTGAATTCCGATCCGGACAGGTACATGGGGGCTTTCCCTGAATACTTCCTGTAACATGGTGGCGCTGCTCACAGCATCAGAAGCACTGGTAAAAACGGCTAAACAACCATCCCCGAAAAACTGGATGATCTCGCCCTGGCATTCTTTGATCGTTAATTCAAGCTCCTCTTTAAAACGGTCTAGTATTGTTATCGCTTCTTTTTCGTTGTGCTGCATCAGGGCCGTGTACCCAACTACATCAGCAAACATGACAACAGTAAGTTGACGACGGTCAGCCATGAAACAATATTAAATTAGAAAAATGAAATAGCCAATAACCAGGGACCTGTAGAAAACCTGGAAAGCTATTATAAGTTAGTCAAACTCAGGCAATAAACCTATAAATTCACCAGGGTTACCGGGAAGCGATTTTATAGGCCTGCCAAAGGGCGTTCAGAATAAACAGCCATGTTGCCGGATAGGGACAAAAAAAAGAAAATTGTTATTGTATAACGGTCGCTGCTATTTAGCCCTGTTACAAACAAATAAGGAAACCAAACCGATTTGGTTTATATTATAAACTACTTTATGTTTGTGTTCCAACTATGTATTTCTATGAGAAGGATGACTATTGGTTTGCTTGTAATGCTGATCAGCGGTTTGTTCCAGGTCACCTCAGCCCAAATTACCGTAAAAGGGATGATAAGGGATAACAAGTCAAAGCCAGTTGCCGGAGTAAGTATTTCAATTAAAGACAGCTATGATGGCGGCACAACCGATTCTACTGGTAATTATTCTTTTAAAACAACTGAGAAAGGCGAAAAGTTGCTGGAAATAACTTCCGTAGGCTATAAAACGATCGAACAGAAAGTACAACTTGAAAACGGTACAATAACTATTGATGCTACGCTAAAGGAGGAGATCAGTGAATTAACTGCAGTGGTGATCTCTGCCGGTACTTTTGAAGCCAGCGACAGGAAAAGAGCATCGGCTGTATTGGACCCTATCGATATTGTAACGACTGCAAGCGCCAATGGAGATATAACCGGTGCCCTGAAAACATTACCAGGGGCGCAACAAGTGGGGGAGAGTGAGGGTTTATATGTTCGGGGAGGCACGGCTGCGGAAACAAAAACTTTTATAGATGGCACACTGGTAAATAATTTTTTTTATAGCAGCGTTCCCAATATTGCACAGTTCGGCCGCTTCTCTCCTTTTATATTTAAAGGAACCATTTTTAGTACGGGTGGTTATTCGGCATTATATGGACAGGCACTTTCTTCAGCTTTGATATTGGAGTCAATAGATCTGCCTGATCAGTCTTCTGCTAATGTCGGCATTACGGTACTTAGTGCCAATGCAGGTTTCCAGCACCTGGCAAAGGATAAAAAATCATCCTGGGGATTTAATTATAGTTACTCCGACCTGGCGCCTGCTTTTAAGATCATTAAACAAAAGCAGGATTTCTCAAAAGCTCCCGCTTTTCATAATGTCGATGCTAATTTCCGGTTTAAGACATCCACAACAGGCATACTGAAATACTATGGTTATTTCAGCAGTAATAAATTAGCATTTACTACCAACAGTATTGATTCGTTGGGTTACCTGGATAAATTCTCGCTCAAAAATAAAAATTACTATCATAACCTGGCCTGGAAAGAGACCGTCGGAAAAGGCTGGAAACTAAATACGGGTCTCTCTTATAGCAATAATAAAGATGATATTAAGGGTGGCATACTGAACCAGGCTAAACAGGAAGTTGTATTAACCGGCCTGGAGTTTAAAAAATTTGGTCTTGGAACAAAAGGAAGTTATTTCAATGCCAAAGCGGTGTTGGAAAAGAAACTTAAAGGATTAAGCGCCATTCGATTTGGAACGGAATATAATTATACGAATGATAGAACACTATTTACTGCCTATGATGGTAGGCAGTATCCTGATACATTGACAGGTCATATTAATTCCGTGTTTGCTGAAGCAGATCTGTATGCCACCAATGCACTGGCTGTCAAAGCCGGTTTGCGGGCTGAATATTCTTCTATGCTGGATAAAACAAACCTGGCTCCCCGTTTTTCCATTGCTTATAAATTAGGTAAAGGAAGCCAGGCATCCCTAGCCTATGGTGTTTTTTACCAGGACCCTGAAAGGAGGTACCTGCCTTCGCCCAATGAGTTGACCTATATGAAAGCCACGCATTATATTCTCCAATACCAGAAAGTAGCCAACCAACAATCGTTCCGGGCAGAGATCTTTTACAAGAAGTATGACAACTTGGTTAAAACAGGATCTGTTGGCTTTACTGAAGCAGCTATCAATAATAAAGGCTTTGGCGACGCTAAGGGAATCGAATTTTTTTGGAGAGATAAGAAGACGATTAAAAATCTTGATTACTGGATCTCCTATTCCTACTTGGATACAAAAAGAGATTTTTTGAATTTCCCTTTTGCCATCACACCCAACTTTGCTGCTAATCATACCAGCTCTTTAGTGGTGAAAAAATTTATGGAGAAAATAAAAATGAATCTGAACCTGGCCTATAATTATGCCAGTGGCCGCCCATATTATAACATAGGTTATGATGGAAGCAACTATAAATTCAATGACAGGGGAACCATACCAGATTATCACAATGTAAGTTTTGCGATTAACTATTTACCATTTATTGGAAAAAAGAACACAAGAGTTTTCGACGTCTACGTTTTCCAGGTGAGCAATATTTTCAACATAAAGCAGACCTATGGCTACCAGTATTCTTACAATGGCAGTAGGAAGGAAGCAATCGTTCCTCCATCTAGAGTATTTGTATTTATCGGGGCTTTTATAAGTTTTGGTGTGGACAGGAGTGATGAAGTGATCAATAACGGTTTATAAGACTCAGCCAGTAAATAAGAACTAAAATAATTGTATAGAAAACAGCATTCACCAAATTCACCCGAAGAAGATCTCGCATTGTGGACCATTGCTAAAAAAAGAGCAAGGTTTAAAAGGGACCTGGTCACTTCTATTGCCGTCAATGGCTTTTGTGCCTTATGTGGTTGCTGACCTATCAGTTGCACGTGTATCATATTATACCCTGGCCGGTCTGGCCAACAGCAGGATGGGGTATCGCCATGGTTATCCAATATGTTGAAGCATATAAATATTCCAATGAAAGTACGGCAAAAAGTGAGTTGGAGAAATTAAAACAAGAGCAGTATAAATAGTTCATCACCAATTATTGGATTAATAATCCAAGGATCTAAAAAAATAACAATCAAAAAATTATTAACATGAAAAAATTTCTTTCTTTTTTTGTTGCAATGGTAATGGCGGCTGCAGTAGTTGCGCAAAATGAAAAATATACAAAAGCTATGGAGGCGCTCGTGCCTGCCGTGGATACAACAAGGGGGCGGGATGCTCTTACCAGTCTTACCAATTCTTTTGAACGGATAGCCAACGCCGAGAAAACGCAATGGCTTCCCTTTTACTATGCCGCTATGACAACGATCAACGCAGCTTATACTTTCAGCGATGAAAGCTTTGGTGATAAAAGTGCCGACATTGATCCCCTGGCAGATAAAGCTGAAGCCTTGCTAATTAAAGCTGAGGCTCTAAGTAAAGACAATTCTGAAATATGGTGTGTAAGAAAAATGCTGGCTTCTGTACGATTAATGGCTAATCCCATGGCCCGGTTTCAACAGTATGGTGCGATGGCGGCAACAGCGCTGGAAACTTCCAAAAAATTAAATCCTAACAATCCGAGAGTGTATATCTTGGAAGGACAAGACCTGTTTTTTACCCCAGAACAATTTGGTGGCAACAAACAGGAGGCTAAAAAAAGATTTGAGGTAGCGATCAGCAAATTTGGAACGTTTAAACCCGAAAGCCACATACATCCTAACTGGGGCCTGGGCCAGGCAAAATATTTTCTTTCCGAAATAAAGTGACCGGCGCACCGGCTCGCAGGCAAAACTATTTGATGGATTTGTCCCGTCTATCGGCAAGTAAAAAGTTGGACCAATCACTATCTTAAATCAAGAAATATGCAACAGGACAATTTTTCACCGTTACAAAGTATCCGATTGATAGATAGTATGATCAACAAAACTAACAACAAGTTTAGCGAGACCGGGTTGTTGTATTTGCTCTTGGGCTGGGTCATTTTTACCTGTGCCGTCGGGCATTTTATATTATTAGAACTGGATATAGTAAAACACCCGGAAATAATATGGTCCAGTTGCTGGCTGGTTGTGATCTTCCAGGTGATTTATTTATCAAGTAAAAATAAAAAAGAAAAAGTAAGAATCTACAGTGATGAAATAATGGGCTACGTATGGATGTCCTTTGGTATATGTTTGTTTCTTATTGGTTTTATAATGGGAAGGGAAAAGCATTTCATTTATATATACCCGTTATTTCTGGTGCTCTACGGCATTCCCACTTTTTTGTCAGGGATAATAATGCGCTTTATACCATTAAAAGTTGGCGGTATCACGTGTTGGATACTGTCGGTGGTCTCCGTTTTTATTTCACCTGATTGTACCCTGTTATTGCTGGCAGCGGCAGTTGTCATTGCCTGGATAATACCCGGGTACCTGCTGCAAAAAAAATACAAACAACAAATCAGCTGATTATGGAACAGGAAAAACAATTATCCGAAAAGGAAAGCCTTGATCTCATTACCATGATGATCAATAAAGCCAGGGATTCTTATCACGATACCGGGATAGGAGCTATGATGTGGGGGATCATCATTGCTTTTTGTTCGCTGGAAAGGCTGGCAGAGATACATTTCGGTTACAGACTACCATTTAATATATACTTGCTTACACTGGTAGCGGTCATTCCGCAAATATTTATTACGATCAGGGAAAAGAAAGCGCGGAAAGTAAAGTCTTACGATGAGGTCTATATGGACTACCTGTGGTTTGGCTTTGGCATCACTATTTTTCTAATGATCTTTATTATAAATGCCGTATTCCGGGTATGGGAGCCAATTGGAGTTGAGTATGCCAAACTAGCCGGGGAAAGTGCAACATTCAGGTTTCACGAATTTGTCGCTTCCTTTTTCCTGCTTTTGTATGGCATACCCACTTTTGTTACCGGCGCGGCCTGCAAATTCAAGCCCATGTTATGGGGAGGTTTGCTTTGCTGGGTATGTTGCATCATTACTATTTACACTACTATAAAAATTGATTTACTGCTGACCGCATTTTCTGCTGTAGTTGCCTGGTTGATACCAGGGATCATCATGGAACGAGATTATAGAAAGGCCAAAAAAGGGTTAACGCAGGGTAATGTTTAAAGATCTTGATCCCATATTACATTCGCAGTTAAGGCTGGCTGTTATGTCACTCCTTGTCAGTGTCAAGGAGGCAGAGTTTACTTTTATCAGGGAGAAAACAAATGCTACCGCCGGTAACCTGAGTGTACAGATTCAAAAGCTGAAAGAAGTCGGGTATATTGATGTCACTAAGCAATTCAAGGATAACTACCCGCAAACGATCTGCAAAATAACAAAGCAGGGTATCAAAGCTTTTGAATTATATGTTGGCAACCTGCAATCTTACCTGGGTACGAGTTGAAATCAGTAATAGTATGACAGAACGGTTGTATTTTTGCAACACAGGATGCCGCCAATGAATGCAATCATAGAGGTAAAAAATCTCACCAAAGATTTTAAGGAAGTAAAAGCAGTAAACGAGCTTTCCTTTAGGGTGGAGGAAGGACAAGTGTATGGCTTTTTGGGTCAGAACGGGGCTGGAAAATCTACTACCATCCGGATGTTGCTGACATTGATAAAACCAAGCTCGGGAGAAATAGAAATATTCGGAATGAGCCTGCTAAAACACCGGAAAGAAATTCTCCGGCAAACAGGGGCTATCATTGAACGGCCCGATCTGTATAAATACCTGACCGCATTAGAGAACCTCCGGATATTTGCAGCCATGAGTGGTGTCAAAGTTTCTGAAAAAAAACTAATGGATCAATTGGCCCTGGTGGGATTGGCAGAGAGGGCACAAAGTAAAGTTAAAACCTATTCACAGGGTATGAAACAACGGTTGGGCATTGCCACTGCACTGGTACATGATCCCCGTCTTATTATTTTGGATGAACCTACCAACGGGCTGGACCCGCAGGGAATTGCCGATGTAAGAAATCTTATACTCCGGCTTAGTAAAGAAATGAATAAGACATTGTTGATCTCTTCGCACCTTCTTACCGAAATGGAGCTAATCGCCGATTCCATGATCATCATTGATAAAGGCAAAAAAGTTGTGGAAGGAAAAGTAAATGAACTCTTTGACCCGGCGGAAACCGTAGTGGAATTAATAACTAACGATGACAAAACCACCTTCGCCAGGCTGCAACAAACCACACTGCAAAAATTTGTACAGGGACAAAGAAATGACTGCATCTTGCTGAAGTTGCACCGAAACGAGATACCAGGAGTGATCAAGGAGTTGGTACAGATGAATGTGGGTATTATTTCTTTTCACTCCAGGCATTCGCTGGAAGATTATTTTTTATCACTAACAGGGCAACCGCATGTTGAAGCTCTTACAAATTGAGTTATTTAAAATATTCAAACGGCCCCGCACCTATATAGCATTTGGTGCCACGGCTGCTATCGTGTTTTTGTTCCAGGTTGGGATGAAGTTTGACGGTAAATCCTATCTCGACCTGGTCTTGAGTAATGTGGACGACACATTTGAAGTGTCAGATGATTTTAAGGAGCGGTTACTAAATGGTTATTTTATCTGTTTTGCAATTCTGAATGTATTGTTGATACAAATGCCGTTGATGGTAGCTCTAATTGCCGGTGACGCCATAGCGGGTGAAGCGAATATGGGTACCCTTCGCCTCTCTCTTACCAGGCCGGTGAGCAGAACACGATATATGATGGTGAAGTTTATCGCCTCTATCATTTACACGGTGCTCTTGTTATTTTGGCTTGCAGTTATTGCTTTATTGGGCAGTATGCTGATCTTCGGCACCAATACACTGGTGGTATTCCGTTCAGAAGAAATCCACATGGTGAACAGCTTTGATGTGTTTTGGCGGTATGTTGCTGCCTTTGGATATGCAGCAGTAGCCTTGACAACGATCGCGGCCCTTGCTTTTTTATTAAGCGTATTTGCGGAGAATTCAATTGGTCCCATCATTGCCACCATGAGTATCGTCATTGTTTTTACGATCTTATCAGAGTTCAATATTCCACTGTATGATGAGAATGTGAAGCCCTATTTGTTTACTACCCACATGGTGGCCTGGAAAGGGTTTTTCTATGTACAATCAGATGCAGAAAATAAGACAATTGACGGGACGATTCAAAACCTGCCGGCTATTTTAAAAAGCCTGGGTATCCTGTTGGCCTATATCGTGGCATTTGTCGGCAGTGCCATTTGGGTATTTAATAGAAAAGATATTTTGACATAAATCCTAATAAATGAAAAAAATCCTGTTGTTGTTGTACGGTGCAAATATGCTGCTGTCTGCCAATGCACAAACTCCGGAAGAAGTGATCAAAGGAGTGAGGGCTAAATTGAATAAAGTGAATGACTACGAGGCAAGGGGTAAGATGAAAACGAACGTGGTTTTTATTAAAGCACCCATTGCCACCGTAAAAGTGTTTTTTAAAAAACCCGATAAGCTCCGTATCAATAATGAAAGTGGTATTTCATTTATTCCTAAGGGGTCGGTGAATATCAACCTGGGTAATATTTTTGTCGACCCCGCAGGCTTTGATATGATCGATATGGGTAAAGAAAGTAAAACCAATCTTCGTATCATCAAGCTGCTCCCAAAAGATGATAATGCCGATGTCGTTCTATCCACTTTATATATTGATGAAAAACAGTTCCTGATCAAAAAGTCAAAAACTACCACGATAGAAAATGGAACCTATGAACTGGAAATGAGTTATGGCAAATATGCGGAATTTGGCCTGGCTGATAAAGTGATCTTCACCTTTAACACCAAGGATTATAAATTACCCAAAGGTGTCACTTTTGATTATGATGATGGCAGTAAAAAGGAGAAAACGGCGGCTGATAAGCTTAAAGAAAAAAAGGGGAAAGTGGAAATAAGCTATACCAGCTATACGATCAATAAAGGCGTGCCGGATTCGGTGTTCCGGTAACAAGTTACGCTTCTTCGATCGCTTCATCCTTGGCATTGGCCAGGATAGCTGGTGTCATTTTCTTCATTGGGTTTTTCCGGTTCTCTTCATATTCATGACGGCGGTTGATGATATCAATACATTCATATACGGCGGTGATAAACGAAGAAGTATCGGCCTTGTCTTTCCCGGCAATGTCAAAAGCTACTCCATGATCGGGAGATGTTCTTACACCCGCCAGGCCGGCCGTGTAGTTTACCCCTTCACCGATTGCTAACGCCTTAAAAGGGATCAGTCCCTGGTCATGGTACATGGCCAGCACGGCATCAAACTTTTCAAAACTGCGCCGTGCAAAAAATGCATCAGCGCTGTATGGCCCCACTACCAGCATATTATTATTCTTTGCTTCTTTGATGGCCGGCTTGATAATCGTTTCTTCCTCATTTCCAACTAGTCCTTCATCGCCGGCATGCGGATTTAGGCCAAGTACGGCAATACGGGGTTTATCAATACCAAAATCTTTCTGCAGGCTTTGATGTATAATAGTGAGTTTACTCAGGATCTTTTCTTTTGTTATATTTTTAGCAACGTCTGCAACCGGAACATGTTCTGTGACCAACGCCACCCTGAATTGGCCGGCACAAAGCATCATTACCACATCATTGACGCCAAAAATATGTTTGAGGTAAGGCGTATGACCAGTAAAATTGAAATCAACCGATTGAATATTTTTTTTATGAATGGGTGCAGTTACCAGACCATCAATTTGTTTTTGCTTTAAAGCAGCTACGGCAGTTTGTAAGGAAAGGATAGCGTATTTACCTCCCGCATCACTTAGCTGGCCGGGATTAATGGATACTTCTTCCTCCCAGCAATTGAACAAGTTTACCTGTTTGGGGCTGATGCGGTTAAAATCTTTTATATTCTGAAAGTTGAAACTGGTTTCCGGTACAGATTTCCGGTAAAAATTAACGGCCTTATTAGAGGCAAAGATGACTGGTGTGCAATGATCCAGTATCCGGGCATCCGAGAATGTCTTAATGATCAATTCGAGGCCAATACCATTCAGATCGCCGCAACTGATTCCTATAACTGGTTTGGATTGATTCATAGTAAACATTATTAATGGTAAAAATACTGTTTTTTGACCGTAGCCATACCAGCTTGCCCGCTTTAACATGGTTTTCTTAAGGTCCGGGTATCAACTACATTTGCACTCATGTATACGCTGAAAAAATCATTAGGTCAGCATTTTTTAAAAGATGAGAACATCTGCCGAAAGATCGTGTCCGTCTTACAGCAATATCCCTTCACCCAACTATTGGAAGTGGGGCCGGGCGGGGGTGCAGTGACCAAGTACCTGCTCGAATTAGAAGATGTTGATTTTAAAGCGGTGGAACTGGATGATGAGAAAGTAGCCTATTTAGTAAAGACATGGCCCCAACTGGAAAAGAAGATTATTCATGACAATTTTTTGGAGACCCATAAGCCTTTTAACGGGAAATTTACAGTAGTTGGAAATTTTCCTTACAACATTTCTACACAGATCCTTTTTAAACTACTGGAATGGAAAGATGAGGTGGAATGTATAGTCGGTATGTTTCAGAAAGAAGTAGCACAAAGAGTGGCGGCCCAAGAAGGCAGTAAAACATATGGAGTGATCAGTGTATTGCTCCAGGCCTTTTACACCGTCGAATATTTGTTTGACGTGGCACCCACCTGTTTTCAACCACCCCCAAAGGTGAAAAGTGGGGTGATACGCTTGAGGCCCAACTCTTCACCGACTGCTATGAGAAGCCAGGATGATTTTTTCCTGTTGGTCAAAACAGCATTTAACCAACGGCGAAAGACGCTCAGGAATGCAGTAAAAACTTTATTTGATGCAGCGATACTACAGGATGAATTGTTTAATAAAAGAGCAGAGCAGTTGAGTGTGATACAGTTTGCTGAACTAACTTTTCGAATGAAATGAAAAAAATAATTATTACAGGTAAGGCTCACGCTTATTTAATGGAAACCCTTCAACAAAAAGGGTATGCACTGGTGTATGATCCTTCCATTTCGTACAAGGAGTTGCACGAAATCATTGCCGATGCGGAAGGACTGGTGGTCACGACAAGGATCATTGTTGATAAAAAACTTATCGACAAAGGCGTCAATTTAAAGTGGATTGGCAGGCTGGGTAGCGGGATGGAACTGATTGATGTTGATTATGCGATCAGTAAAGGAATACAATGCGAAAGCAGTCCTGAGGGTAACCGGAATGCGGTGGCAGAGCATACACTGGGTTTATTACTAAGCCTGATGAATAATATTTCTTGCGCTCACAATGAAGTAAGAAAAGGAGAGTGGCGGCGGGACGAGAACCGGGGTACCGAATTACATGGTAAAACAGTTGGCATTATTGGCTTTGGTAATACGGGAACTAGCCTGGCAAAGCTGCTTCAGCCTTTTGATATCACGGTGTTGGCATATGATAAATATAAGTATGGGTTTGCCAGCGGTCATATCAAGGAAGCTAACCTGGAACAGGTATGCAAGTTTGCTGATGTGATCAGTTTTCATGTTCCGCTTACTGAGGAAACTGCCCATATGGCTAACGCGGATTTTTTCAACTCATTGCAGCAGCGTCCTTGGTTGCTTAATACAGCAAGGGGTAAAGTGATCAACCTTGAGCAACTGGTTGTTGCGATACAACAAAATAAAATTGCCGGGGCAGGGTTGGATGTGCTGGAAAACGAAAAACTGGAACTGTATACGCCTGCAGAAAAAGCCCAGCTGGACTGGTTGTTGGCACAGCCCAATGTTATCGTCACTCCGCATATTGCAGGGTATAGTCATGAAGCATTCTATAAAATGGCAAAAGTGCTGATAGAGAAAATTGACCCCTGATCTCCATGGCAGGGCTGGATAAAGAATAATTACAGTTCCATTGAAGGATTTATTTGCCGGCAAAAAGGGAGTTGCCAGGAGAAAGATCAACTCCTGCCATGACTGGCTATCAGTTTGTTTTTTATTCCCGTTCCATTTCTCCTGAAGACCAGCATGTTACTAGCTTGGAACCCGATGATTAAGATATCAGCAACTTTTTGACTGCTGCGGTGAATAATTTAAAAAAACAACATCCCGGCGAAATTTGCCTATTTTTTGTTTTCAAATAGTTTTCTATCTTTGCCAACAATAATGCAACGCTTCAGCAAACACTGGGGCGTTGTTATTTTTTTTTTATCTAATCACTAAAGGAGGTGGATATGAGTGACATTCAATATGTGACGAAAGAAACACTGGAACAGATGAAAGCGGACCTGAAAAAGATGAAGGGAATTGATCGCCCTGCGGCCAGCCGTGCTATTGCCGAAGCGAGGGAAAAAGGCGACCTGAAAGAGAATGCAGAGTACGATGCGGCCAAAGAAGCACAAGGATTACTCGAGGCCAAAATTGCCGCTTATGAAGGATCACTGGCCAACCTAAGAGTGATGGACGAGGCCGATATCGATATTAGCAAAGTTTCTATTTTGACAAAAGTTACCTTAACAAACCTGGGAACAAAGAAAAAAGTGACCTATAAGCTTGTCAGTGAAAAGGAGGCTGACCTGAAAGCGGGTAAAATTTCTGTTGCCTCACCGATAGGCAAGGGAATACTTGGAAAAGTGGTGGGAGAGACAGCCGAGGTGCAGGCACCAGTCGGGGTATTAAAATTTAAGATTGAAGACATCACAGCCTAGAAGGCCGGAATGCTCTTCCGGTCAAGTAGAAACCTTCATAGCGCATGAGGGTTTTTTCTTTTAAAGGAATAAAGCAAAATGCAAAATAGGGATGGCATGCTTAAAAGGATCCAATATTATTTACAATCATTAAAAGCAAAAATTTTTGGAAACATGACAATATTCTCAAAGATCATTGCTGGTGAAATACCCAGTTATACAATTGCAGAGAACGAAAAATTCTTTGCTTTTCTCGACATTTTCCCCCTCCGGGAAGGACATGTACTGGTAGTACCCAAAGATGAAACCGACAAGCTGTTTGATCTGCCAGATGAATATTTAAGCGAAATACTTCTTTTCGCAAAACCAATTGCACTGGCTATTGAAAAGGCTTTTGATTGTAACCGTTGCGGGATCAGCGTGGTGGGATTGGAAGTACCGCATGCCCATATCCATTTGATCCCGATCAATTCAGCGAACGATCTGAACTTTACACAGTCCAAGCCACACGCATCGGCTGATCAGTTGAAAAAAGCCCAGGAAAAAATAAAAGCTCATTTGTAATAGTTCATCAGGCTACTCTTGTCGAAGCCATTTCCCTCAGGACGGTGACATTCATTAGCACTGGCTTAGTTAATAACCAGCCTCGATTATTATTTTTTGGTGACAGTCCGTCCAAATCAAACAGAATGCGGTACTTTTAATACCAACTTAGTAAGCTCCCTTGCATGAACTCCAACTATTTTTTAAAAGCCGTATATCTTTTTGCGTTTATGATGGCAGGGTCATTCGTAGTGGCTGCACAGGATAACGATAGCCTCATTCAACAAAGGATACGGCAGCAGGAATACGTTTTTGTGCCCCAGTCCTGTTCCTCTCCGTCATTCAATACGCCGATAACATCCACAATCTTTAAACTCCAGGTAACAACAGACAGTATCATAGCAATTTTTCCTTATTTTGGCCAATCCAATACACCACAGTTTGGCCGGTCAGATGATAATCTTATCCAATTTTCTTCAACCGATTTTGAGTATACTGCTGTTCCAAAAAAGAAAGGCAAATGGGAGATTACGATTAAACCAAAAGATGCAAAAGGTATTCGGTTATTCCTGACGGTTTATAATAATGGCGAAGCTCAAATGGATGTCACCAGCCCTCGCCGGGAATCCATGCTCTATAAAGGGTATGTATGGTAAGTGGCAGTAAGCCATTTCGCTGTTCGAAAAAATCAACACCTATCCTATTTCTTCACCCTCCCCGGGTTCTTTTTAATAAACTCATCCCAGCCCCTCGGTCCTTTAACAATTTTTCCCAATATAGAATTGGTTTGAAAATGATGACACAATGCTACTGCCAATGCGTCGGTGGCATCATACTGTTTGGAACTTTCTTTAAAGGATAATAATGTTTGCAGCATCTTCATCACCTGCTCTTTATCGGCATTCCCATTGCCCGTGATGGATTGTTTTACTTTTTTAGGTGAGTATTCTGTTACTTCCAGTCCATGACGCATGGCCGCTGCAATGGCCACACCTTGTGCCCTGCCCAGCTTCAACATACTTTGAACATTCTTTCCAAAAAAGGGTGCTTCAATGGCCAATGCAGTAGGTTGGTATTTTGTGATTAAACCGCTGACTGTATTAAAAATGAGCTGTAATTTTTTGTAAACATCTTTTACTTTGCCGGGTTTTAGGACACCCAGTTCAAGCAATGTTACCTCCTGACCTTTCACCATGATCAATCCATAGCCCATAATCAATGTGCCGGGGTCTATACCCAATATTATTTTAGCAGGTGTTTGCAAAGGGGACTGTATTTTTATACCGGTTACACCGACAATAATCGTCGGGAAGCCAGCATAACACCGGCAGCGGTATAGGTGAATTAATAAACGTAATGGTATACAAGATTAATGAAGCTGAACCGAAATAGCAAGATCTTCCTCAACTACTTCCTTATTCCAGTAGTGTTTGTATGGTTGTCATGGTCCATTTACAACCAGGTACAAAAACAACCCGGTCTCGCTCCTGCCTGGGAAGGGATTAAAGCTTCTTTCAGCGGTCCATTGGTATGGAACCTGGTGGCTGTCCTGGTTTTAATGCTGGTTAACTGGGCCATTGAAGCAATCAAATGGAGAATATCGATCCGTCCCATCCAGAAAGTGAGTTTTATGAAGGCCTTTAAAGCGATATTGTCGGGCATATCTTTTTCCATCAGCACACCCAACCGGCTAGGCGAGTTTTTGGGAAGAATATTGTACATGGATGAAGGAAACAGGGCCAAAACAATTTCTATCACCATTGTTGGCAGTATCAGCCAGTTGATCATTACCTTATTGATGGGATCTGCCGGATTGATCATACTTCGATCGGCATTAGAATCCACCCAGCTTATTTCGCCGCTGTTGATGAATGGGATATTGATCGTGTCCTTACTTGTAACGATCGCGATCCTGTTTTTTTATTTTCGGCTCTCAGTTCTTGTTAAGTGGGTTGAAAAGTTTCGTTGGTTCCGGCGTTTTGGCTACCTGGTCCAGGCACTGGAAGAGTTTGATACAAAGTTGCTCTTTAAATTACTGCTCTTATCGGCTTTACGCTTTGTCATCTTTGTTGTACAATTCCAACTGGCCTTTTATTTATTTGGAGTCAATATTCCCTGGTGGGAAAGTTGGTGGGCGGTGAGTATCAGTTTCCTGGTGCTGGCGGCTATCCCCTCATTCGCTATTGCAGACCTGGGTTTACGGGGAGAAATAGGTCTTCGGCTGATAGGTCTTTTTACGGTAAACAAGCTCGGAATATTATTGGCAACTGTCACGATCTGGCTGATCAACCTGATCATTCCTGCTATCATCGGGAGTTTGTTGATCCTCGGAGTAAGAAAACTTTACAAGGAACAGCCTGGCAAGGTTGTACAGCCTTCCGTAGGAAGCCCGGGATTAGCTGTGAAAAAGGAGAAGTAAAAAGATCAATTTCAAATAGCTTCTAATTTAAAAATATCTTTTGGACGTACACCTTTTTCCGTTTGTTGTAGGTTGCAACATTCGTGAACCGGGTCATGTTCAAAAAAAAGAATATAGTCTCCCTCAACCGCTTCCTTAAGAAATGATTTTTTTTCATGCATAGAGGTCAACGGGTTCATATCATAGGCCATCACATAGGGAACAGGAATATGGCCTGCGGAGGGCAGCAGGTCGGCCATAAAGACTACTGTTTTGTCTTTATATTTTATTTGCGGAAGCATCATGCTTTCCGTGTGGCCGTTTACAAAACGAACAGATACAGTATCGGTAAATGAAATCTCACCTAATTTACCATCGGTACCCCCAACCACATCAATCATCTTCAATTGGCCGCTTTCTTGGATGGGCAGGATATTTTCCTTCAAAAAAGAAGCTTTCTCTCTGTCATTGGGATACACGGCCCAGTCCCAATGCCTTTTGTTGCTCCAGTAGGTTGCATTTTTAAAGGCAGGCACCAATGTATTTCCTTCTCTTACAATACTGCCACCACAATGATCAAAATGAAGGTGCGTAAGAAATGCATCGGTGATATCATTTTTATCAAAGCCATAGTGGGCCAATGATTTTTCCAGGGTATCATCGCCATGCAGGTAATAATGACTGAAAAATTTGGCATCCTGTTTATTACCATTGCCATTGTCAACCAATATCAGCCGGTTGCCATCTTCGATCAGCAGGCAACGCAGGGCCCAGGAGCATAAATTATTTTCATCAGCCGGGTTTATCTTATTCCAGATGCTTTTGGGTACTACGCCAAACATGGCGCCACCATCCAATTTAAAATAACCGGTATTGATGGAGTATAGTTTCATAAAGCCTCCCTACCCTCCCTCCGAAGAAGGGATCTTAGAGTTTAAAAATTTGGAATTTTCTTTATTCATACGAAAATAAGTTGTTTAGGGTTCTCAAGTCCTTCTTAGGAGAATAGTTCCTGCGTTTATTGAAGGGTGGCCTATCTACGTTCGCCCCTGTATCGCCTTGTTTTTTACGGCATTGGCATAAAACAGTAATAACAATCCAACGAAAAAGAAGCTTGCCAGTGCCAATACAGATCCTCTTTGTGAACCGGTTAATTCAGTAATAAAACCAAAACTGAATATGCCCACTACAGCGGCCAGCTTCTCTGTTACATCATAGAAACTAAAAAAGGAAGTTGTGTCTTTTGTCTCAGGCATTAGCTTGGCATAGGTGGAACGGCTGATTGATTGTGTACCGCCCATTACAAAGCCCACAGCAATGGCTAATCCATAGAATTCATAAATACCCCCTTTAGGTAATATATAACCGACCCCACACAACAGGATCCAGAGCACCACGAGCAACATTAGTGTTTTCAGGTTGCCGATCTTTGAAGAAAGCCAGGATATAGTAAACGCACCGGGAATAGCGATCAATTGAATGATCAGGATCGCTATGATCAGGTTAGTAGTTGGAATTTCCAGCTCACTTTTGCCGTACAGCGCGGCAACGAGCATCACTGTCTGCACTCCCATATTAAAAAAGAAAAAAGAAGCAAGAAAACGTTTTAGCGACGGGAGTTGTTTTAATTGTAGCCATACTTTTTTTAACTCCTGGTAACCTTTTGACAACACCCGCTGGCTGAGATCTCCTGTTCCGGCCGGCACAGGTTTGGGTAATCTTCTTAAGGAATACTGACCAAAGCTCCACCACCAGATACCTACTAAAAGAAAACAAACCTGGAATTGAATATTGGAAGTCCCGTTTTCATCATCATGACCGCCCACCACCCCGGGAACAAAAATAAAGACAAAACAAATGATCTGCAACAGCACGCTGCCTACATAGCCATAGGCAAATCCTTTGGCGCTGATCCTGTCCCGATCCTGCGGCAGGGCAATTTCCGGGAGAAAAGAATTGTAAAAAACCTGGCTGCTCCAAAAGCCGATACAGGCAATGATCATACAGGCAATGCCGATGGTTAATGTGTCTCTTTCAAAGAAAAAAAGCGACGCACAGGCAATACTTCCCATCGTCAGAAAAAAATTCAGGAATTTCTTTTTATTGCCCCGGTAATCCGCAATAGAAGAAAGCAATGGTGACATAAAAGCTACGATCAGCATAGCCAGCGCTATTGCATAATTATATAGGGCTGTATTTTCAAACTGCCTGCCCAAAAAAGTGACCGTTGTTTTTGATACGCTCCTGTCATCAACAGCGATCGCTTCGAAATAAGCAGGAAAAATAGTAGAGGTGATGACCAGGTTATAAGAAGAACTGGCCCAATCATACATCGCCCAGCCATTCACTACTTTTTTGGGAGCCGTTTGCATAATCAGTGGTTGTTGTATAAAAATAAGTAAACCACTCCCATTTAAGCATAAAAAAACGGCAGGGTATTTCCCGGCCGCATTAAGAAACTATTCAATGATTAATAATCCCAGGCTTTTACGGTATTCATCTTTTCATCGGTTACATAAAATGAATAAGGAACATTGGCAAATACATTGTCTTTAATTTCTTTGGCCACTTTATCCACCTGGGCCAATGTGGCATTATCTGTCCGCGCAGATTCTATCATAGGGAACCGCAGGATATAGCGGTCACCCGTTTTGGTCATATAGATTTCTGCTGTTCCGCCACTAAAAGCCCCATTCTCTATGATATAATCGGCTATTCTTTTCGATTCACTATCACTGATACCTCTCCAGAAAAAATCTACATCACCCACTGAATCATGTTCAAAATCTTCTTTGCTAACAATGACGTCATCATCGGAAGGTTCAGGTTTATCCATTGCCTTTGCTGTTTCTTCATCATAGGGAATAGTCTTATAATCTTTAAAACTACTGTTGGCCAGTGCGATATTTACTTTTTTACCATCAAATACTTCTTTGGATGCTTTTGCACCAAGGACCTTAAATATCTCTTCAATTCCTTTGAGCGTATCATACACCGCTTTATCGTACACAAAACGAATAGTATATACCTCACCTTCCCTGGTAAGCTGGATACTGGCTTTTTTATCTGAACTGAAAAAAGATTCTTTTAGAAAGTCGCCGGTTTTTTTAGCATCTCTTTCTGTTACACCATCACCTTTATAGTAGATCTCGGCTTTTGTGCCTTCTATCTCAATCTTTTTACCATAGTTGGTACAAGAAGCCAGTGATAATGCTATCAACAGGCCAAACAGAATTTTTTTCATGTGTTTATTTTTTTGGTTTTAATGTGTGTTTTTTTACAGTATAGAGCTTTCATTAATGGGGTCCGTTATTTATGAATAACGCCGGTAAACAGCAAAATAAGCAGGACAATGCCAGCGATTATCCTGTATATTCCAAAGAATTTAAATCCGTAAATTTTCAGAAAATTAATAAAAAAACGGATGGCCAACATCGCTACGATAAACGCCACTACATTGCCAATTATAAAGGATACTATATTTTCCTGGGTAGAAGTGACCAGCGTAATACCTTTCTGAGCACCAGTAGTACCAGCCCATTCCTTGATAAATAGGGAGTAGGCTGTAGCCGCAAACATGGTTGGCACGGCCAGGAAAAAAGAAAACTCAGCCGCCAGGTTTCTTGTCAATTTTTGTTGCATGCCGCCAATAATTGAGGCAGCGCTGCGGCTCACACCGGGGATCATGGCAATCACCTGCCAGACTCCGATGATAAATGATTTAATAAAACTCAGCTGGTCCTCTGATTCGATGATGGGCTTCTTAAATATCTTATCAACGACCAGTAACACAATGCCTCCTGTCAGCATGGAGACAGCCACTACCGTCGGGTTAAAAAGCAACTCATCTATTTTATCTGCAAAAAGATAACCCAGGATCAAAGCGGGGAGGACACCAATGGCCAGTTTTGCATAAAATTGCCAGCGGCGAAACTGGAAAAACTGCTGCCAGTAAATTACAACAACTGCCAGGATCGCCCCTAACTGGATGGAAATAGTAAATAAGGTAACAAAACTTTTTTCATCGGTGGTGGTCCCGAGATTCATCAGGTGTTCGGCGATGATCATGTGCCCGGTAGAAGATACGGGCAGAAATTCAGTGAGGCCCTCCACTATCGCGATAATAACAGCTTCGAAAATATTCATGAGGAACTTATTAGTGCTGCAACATAAAATAAAAAGGCGACACGGGTAAGGTATCGCCTGCTAAATTTATTGACTAAAGTATGTTTAAGCTGTAGCTACTCTTGGTTTTCTGAAAATGGCAAATATCTCCAATGCCAACCCTGCAAGGATCAGCAAAGGAGCAATGGTGATACGAGTAGTACTATACACTTTCGATGTATCAAAAACATTGGGATCGGTGTTTCTGCCACCAGCCATCAAAATCATGCCTATGGCCATTACCACTAGCCCTAGTAGCATCCACTTATAATTCTCTTTACTAAAAATGGATGGGCTTGTTTTCGCGTTGCTCATTTCTTTCGATTTAGGGTATGCAAGATAGGGCTAAGAGTTCAAAAGAGAAAAAAGAGAAAAGGAGACTGGCTCTTCAGGGCCTAAAGCCTCCTTTACGGCGCTGGAAAGCAGGGTTTTCGCCATAAGCTCCACTTTATCCTTAGACTGGAGAAAAGCTCGAAAATCAAAAATGATTATTAGTATTAACTCTTTTTACTCCTTTACCCTTTTAGTATAAATCATCCAGCTTCATCCGCAGGTATTTAATAACACTCCGGTTCGTACTGAACAGGGTAATACCGATGCCAACCAGGATAAGTACAAAGAATAACAGGATGAGCAGGCTGGTATCATGTATGGTCTTTAACCAGTCTAACTGCGCTTCCGCGATCAATATTAAAATGTACAATAAAGCCGAAGCAATGACTCCACTGAGGGCGCCATTAATAATAGCCTTAACGTTCAGCGGTTTGGCAATAAACCAACGGGTAGCTCCCACCATCTGCATGGTCTTGATAAGGAAACGGTTGCTAAACATAGCCAGCCGGATTGTATTATCTATCAAAAAGATCACCACCAGGGAAATGATGATAACCAGTACCAATAACCCGATACTTACTTTTCGGATATTGGTGTTGAGATTATCAACTAAAGCATCCGGATAGGCGACATCGCTGACATAGGTTTGCTGTTCAAGGTCTGTTTTTATCGCGGCCAGCGTATCGCTGTTTACATATTGGCTTTTTATTCGAAAAAAAATGCCATTGGGTAGGGGATTCTCATCGAGCACTTTATTCCACTCTTCACCGCCGTCATCCAGGTATTTTTTCTTACCGGCTTCCTTGGTCACAAATTCCATCGACTTTACATAGGGCTTGCCGGAGATATAGCCTACCAACGCTACACTATCCTTAGGATTCAGATCGCCGCGGAGAAAAACCCTCACTTCCACACTTTCTTTGAAGTGATCCCCCAGCTTATTGGCATTGATCACCAGCCAACCGATAATACCCAGGAAAAATAATACCAGGGTCACCCCCAGTATGGACATGAAATAAGAAGGTTTGCCACGTTTGATCGAAGCTTTGCCAGATTGGGACATGAGATGAAATTTTGAATTTTATGGGTTGCAGCACCGCTACCTGGTCATCTTATTGATTATAGCAGCGGGGCAGGCAAAAATAGCTAAATCAGCTCTACAATTAGTATTTTTGCTGCCCAATTAAACGATTGGTACTGGCCCATATTGCCACATGAGGTTTAAGATTTGTTAAAGATTTTTTTGACCAGCGACATTACTACTATCATCGCCTGTTGTAACCTGTAAGGAAGGTTGGGATTTTTCTTTCTTCCTGCGAAAGAAAGAAAAATACTGGCCCTTCATCGTTCAGCAATACCACTGGACATTTTGTAAGAGTTTCATCAAAATGGAAGCTTGTAGTAGCAGGAGCAAAGAGAACCGCAGGAATGCGGTAATGCTGGCAGATAGAAAACGCTGTGACTTTGCGCCACAGCGATTATTTACAGTTAAATATAGCAGGAACCAATTTATGGAATACAATTTCAGGGATATAGAAAAGAAATGGCAGCAACACTGGAAAGATACCGGACGCTTATAAGGTTTCGAATGATTCTGCAAAGCCAAAATATTATGTGCTGGATATGTTTCCTTATCCAAGTGGTGCGGGTCTGCATGTAGGTCACCCGCTAGGTTATATTGCCATCGATATTTATTGCCGTTACAAAAGACTAAAAGGATTTCAATGTGCTGCACCCGATGGGGTTTGACAGTTTTGGCTTGCCTGCCGAACAATATGCACTGGATACCGGACAGCATCCTGCAGAGACAACCAGGAAGAATATTGCAACTTTCAAATCACAGTTAGATAATATCGGGTTTTGTTTTGACTGGAGCCGCGAAGTGCAAACCAGCGATCCGCATTATTATAAATGGACACAGTGGATATTCCTGCAATTGTTCAACAGTTATTTCTGTTATACTGAGAAAAAGGCATGCCCATTTCGATTACTGATAAAAAAGTATGAAACAAAGAGGGGCAATGCCAAAATCAGGCTCACCGGTACCCGGCATGCATTTTACAGCGGATGCAATGGAAAGTTTTCATGAAAAAGAGCAGGCAGATATTTTAATGAAGTACCGGCTTGGCTTATTGCGGCTATGGTGAAGTGAACTGGTGCGAAGCATTGGGCACCGTACTGGCCAATGATGAAGTAATAAATGGCGTGAGTGAAAGAGGCGGTTATCCTGTAGTAAAAAAGAAATTGCGTCAATGGTATTTGCGGATCACGGAATATGCTGATCGTTTACTGGAGGGATTGGAGACGGTTGATTTCAGTGATGCGATGAAAGAGATGCAGACGCAACTGGATTGGGAAGATCGTAAGGAGCGGAGATTGATTTTGCGATACAGGGTTCAGCCTCACCCCAACCCTCTCCGGCCGGAGAGGGAGAATATCAAGACCCCACCAAAGAAAAATTCTTTAAGACTGCTGATCCAGGCATCTGGCATAACTTTAAAAGAATACGGTCGAGGAAAACAGAAAAAACCCGACACAGGCAGAAGATATTTTGTGGCAGCTGCCTGCGTAATAATCAACTGGATTTCATAGTACGTCGCCAACATACCATACAGGGTATATATTGTTGATTTTGCATTGTTAGAAGTGAAATTGGTAACTATCGAAATTGATGGAGGATATCATAATGACCAGAAATACAGAGAATATATGATGAAGAAAGAACCAAATTTCTGAATCATTATGGTTTACAGATTATTACGATTTCACTAATGAACAGGTAATAAATGATACAGAGACTGTAGTAAAGAAAATAACAGAAGAACTTTCAATACGACCATCGGTATCGCAGAAAACAAAAGCGACTCTAACCAACGAAGACGACTCATCCCTCTCCGATAGGAGAAGGGTAGAGGTGAGGCCGAACTAAAGCTTGCGGGTATACACTACAAGACCCGATACCATCTTCGGTGTTGACTTTATGGTAATTGCACCGGAACATGAATTGGTAGAGCAAATAACAACAGCCTAGAGCAGACAAGCAGCAGTTGATGAATATATCACCTATGTAAAAAGCCGAAGTGAAAGAGAACGCATGGCGGAGAAAAAGATCACTGGTGTATTTACCGGTGCGTATGCCGTGAATCCATTTAACGGCAGGAAAATCCCCATCTGGATCTCTGAATATGTACTGGCCGGTTATGGTACCGGCGCTATCATGGCGGTGCCCTGTGGTGATGAACGGGATCTATAAATTTGCAAAGCATTTTAATATTCCGATTACCAATATCATCGGCACACATTTTAATGGTGAAGAAGCAAATTCGACAAAAGATGCGGTACTGGAAAATTCTGGTTTCCTGAATGGCATGGTAATGAGAGAAGCGATCGAAGTGGTGATAACAAGCATTGGAAGATAGATGGAATTGGTAAGCGAAAAGTAAATTATAAAATGCGTGATGCGGCGTTCAGCCGTCAGCGTTATTGGGGCGAACCATTTCCTATTAAATGGATTAATGGTATTGCCTATCCGTTAGATGAAAGTGAATTGCCATTAACATTACCAGAAGTAGATAAATATAAACCCGGTCCCGATGGAGAAGGACCCTTGGCAAATATTGAAGATTGGGTTAACCAAAAAGTAAAACTTGCTGCAACGGAGGCTCTGAGAACCCTCCTTCAGAGGGCAGGGAGGCCTTGGAAACCAACACAATGCCCGGTTATGCCGGTAGCAGTTGGTATTTCCTGCGCTATATGGATCCGCATAATGATAAAGCATTTTGTGATCGCAAAGTTTCTGATTACTGGAACCAGGTGGATTTATATATCGGTGGTACAGAACATGCAGTAGGTCATTTATTGTACAGCCGCATGTGGACGAAAGTATTGTTTGATTTGAATTTGATCGGTCATGATGAACCGTATAAAAAATTGGTGAACCAGGGAATGATACAGGGAGTCTTCACGATTTGTGTACCGTATCGAATGAGCAACCAACAGTTTTGTTTCTGAAGGACTGTTGGAAAACGAATGAAGAATACGATGGAAAGAAATTAGATAAGCTACATGTGGATGTAAATATTGTCGATGGGAATGAACTAAATATTGAAGCAGTTTAGAAAGTGGAGAGAAGAGTATGCAAATGCAGAATTCATTTTTGAAGACGGGTCGCTGAATACTCCCATCTCTATAGGGAGAGGGGTTAGGAGGTGAGGTACTATATCTGCGGTTCCGAAGTTGAAAAAATGTCCAAATCAAAATTCAACACTGTTAACCCCGATGATTTGGTAGAAAAATACGGCGCCGACACCTTCCGCATGTATGAAATGTTCCTCGGCCCCGTAGAAATGAGCAAGCCCTGGGATACAAAAGGTATTGAAGGAGTTCACCGTTTCCTGAAAAAATTCTGGCGTTTATTTTCAGATGAAATAAAAGGGATTGATTGTTACCGACGAAGCGCCAACAGCCGTAGAATTAAAGTATTGCATAATACAATCAGGAAGATCGAAAATGATACAGAACGTTTTAGTTTCAATACCGGTGTCAGCAGTTTTATGATCGCTACCAATGAACTCACCGATCTGAAATGTCATAAAAGGAGTATTCTTGAACCGCTTTTAATATTATTAGCTCCCTACGCACCACATATCGCAGAAGAACTTTACAACTTATTGGGGTCTTCGAAAGTCCCCTCTCCGCAAGGAGAGGGGGTTGGGGGTGAGGCCGGGGCCTCAATCCTCAACGCTTCTTACCCAATCTTTGAAGAAAGACATGTAAAAGAATCTACCAAAACCTATCCCGTTGCCATCAATGGCAAAACAAGACATGAACTCACCCTGCCATTGGAAATCACCCAACAACAGGTAGAAGAGATCGTGCTAACGGACGCGGTAGTTCAAAAATGGCTGGAAGGTAAGCCAGCAAAAAAAGTTATTTATGTAAAGAATAAGATGATCAACGTGGTAATATGATCTCCGGGCAATTTTTTATAAGTGGTGAACACATGAACTGTTTCGGTCGTATTTTGAACGGCCAAAGCAAAAATTTATGAGAAAAATTTTTACCCTTGCTGCTCTGCTTATTTCTGCGCAGCTTTTTTCACAAAATAATTCTGCCTATTTTCTTTCTAATCCTTGTCTTACTCCAGATGGGAAAATGGCCATCTTCAGTTTTGAAGGCGACTTGTGGAAGGCCAATATAGTCGACGGGCAAGCATCGCGGCTTACTGCCATGCAGGGTTATGAAACCTCCCCCCGGGTTTCTCCCGATGGAAAATGGATCGCTTTCACCGGGAGGCAATATGGAAATCCTGATGTATTTGTGATGGCTCTCAACGGTGGTGAAGTAAAGCAGATCACTTTTCATAGCGGTACCGATGAGGTGACCAGCTGGAGTTGGGATTCACGTTCCATTTATTTCAATAGCAACCGGATGGGTCAAACTGCCGGGTTCAAAGTGGCTGCCGAAGGGGGTACACCACAACGGGTATTTGGTAACTATTTTTTCCAGTACGATCATAATTTAGTAGAGCATCCCTCCAGCGGTGAAATATTTTTCAACGATACCTGGGAAAGCAGTAACCAGGCGCAACGAAAAAGATACAAAGGACCGTTTAATCCCGATATCCAATCATATAACCAAACAACAAAACAACATAAAAAATATACGGATTGGGAAGGAAAGGATTTTGGGGCAACGATAGATCGAAATGGGAAAATCTATTTCATTTCTGATGAAGCGAATGGTGAATATAATCTCTATACCCTCGATAACGGCAAAAAGAAAGGACTGACAAAATTCACCTCTTCCATCAAGTCTCCGTCAGTAAATGCAAATGGCGGCAAAGTAGTATTTGAAAGAGATTACCAGTTGTGGCTGTATGATGTAAGCAGTGATAAAGAGAGCAAAATGAATATTTCCATCATCCGCAACCACACCTTACCTAAAGAAAAAGATTTTGAAGTAAAAGGGAACATTACGGCATTTGATGTTTCTCCCGATGGAAAGAAAATGGCGTTTGTATCGAGGGGCGAATTATTTGTCAGCGATGTGGAAGCTAAATTTATCCAGCAGGTAAACAGAGGTTCTGCAGAAAGAGTAAGAGAAGTAAAATGGATGAGCGATAATAAAAAACTACTTTTTAACCAGTCGCTCGATGGCTACACCAACTGGTATTCTATTGCAGCAGATGGTAGCGGCGGACTAAAACAATTGACGAATGATAAAAAGAATAACCGTTCAATGGCTGTAAATAAAAAAAGAACCAAAGCTGTATACCTAAGTGGCCGTGATGAAGTGCGGTTGATGGATCTGAAAACGATGGAAAATAAATCCATCGTAAAAGATGAAATATGGGGTTTCCAGAACAGCGACCCTGGCTTTTCTCCCAATGATGAATATGTTTCATTTACCGCTTATCGCAATTTTGAACAGGATGTTTTTGTGTACAACATAAAAGATAACAAAACCATTAATCTTACCAATACCGCTATCACCGAAGCAGGACCCTTTTGGTCCCCGGATGGTAAATATATCTTCTTTAGCTCACAACGTTTGAAACCAGCTTATCCATTTGGTATGCCCAATGCAAAAGTATATCGGCTGCCATTGGAAAAACTGGATGAACCTTACCGGATCGACAAGTTCAACGAGCTATTCAAAGTAGAAGAGAAAAAAGACACAACAAAGAAAACAACGCCGGTGGCCAGTGATAGTGCCAGCAATAAGCCTCTTGTCATTGACAGGGATTTACTTATGGAAAGGCTGGAACTAGTTAGTCCTGTCCTGGGGGCCCAATTCCTGCAATATGTTTACCTAAAAGGAGAAAAAACATCCGTGCTGTACACAAGCAATCATGGAGAAGGCCGCAATGCCTTGTGGAAAACCGTGCTGGAGCCATTTGAACAAACTAAAACAGAAAAGATCGCTGGCACTGATAACAGTTTTGGATTCGATATTGTTGAAGTAAGCGACAAATTGTATGTCTTGTTTAACGGCTCAATCAATAAACTGAACCTGGATGGTAATAAAGTGGACCCTATTTCGATCAGTTATACATTCCGCAGAAATTTATCAGAGGAATTCACACAGATGTTTAGTGAAGCCTGGGCGCAGATGGAAGAGAATTTTTATGATGAAAAATTCCATGGTCTCAACTGGGCAAAAACAAAAGATCATTATCAGCAGTTTGTTCCGTATATTAATACAAGAGCCGACCTGCGGATAATGCTGAACGATATGCTTGGCGAACTGAATTCATCACACCAGGGCTTTGGAACTTCCGGCGATGATGAGACCATTGCGCTCAGCAACCGGACGATGGAAACCGGGGTACTTTTTGAGGACAGTGAGCCTTTTAAAGTAAAGTATGTGGTCAGGCGATCAGCAGCAGATAAAAAAGGAGTTGACATTAGGCCCGGTGATATCCTGGTGAAAGTGAATGGTGAAATGGCTGATCCGAAAAAAGATCGTAATTATTATTTTACCCAGCCATCCCTGGACAGGGAGTTAAAAATAACTTTTAACCGGAATGGGCAAACCATAGAAGCAAAGGTGCATCCACAATCAACATTGGCGGGTAACCTGTACGATGAGTGGATAGATAATAACCAAAAAAGAGTTGATGAGAAAAGTAAAGGCAGAATTGCCTATGGCTATATGAAGAATATGGTACAGGGAGAGCTGGATCAGTTTATTATAGACATGACGCAGGAGCTAAACAATAAAGAGGCACTTATTTTTGATCTCCGGTATAATACCGGCGGCAATGTACACGATGAAGTATTGAAGTTTTTATCACAACGATCTTACCTGCAATGGAAATACCGGGAAGGTAAGTTGACGTACCAGTCTAACTTTTCACCAAGTAACAAGCCGATCATATTATTAACCAATGAGCAATCACTAAGCGATGCAGAAATGACTGCCCAGGGTTTTAAAACCTTAAAGCTGGGTAAGATCATTGGTAACGGCACCTATCGCTGGATCATTTTCACCAGCGGTATAACGCTGGTGGATGGATCTTCAGTCCGTATGCCCGGTTGGGGTTGCTATAGTTTAGAGGGAAAAGATCTAGAAATGACCGGTGTGCAACCGGATATTATTGTTATCAATAGTTTTGATGATAAACTCAATGGTCGTGATCCCCAACTCGACAAGGCCATTGAAGAAATTCTCAGGCAGTTATAACAACCCAAAATAAATAGTAATCGGCAGCACCAGGCAGGATTCATTTTTTTTTGCATAAGCGAAATTTGCAGTAGTTTCATTGCAAACTGAACTGCTATGAAAAAATTATACGCCGTAATTTTATCTATTGCGCTATTCACTACCGGGTATCATTTGAATGCACAACAACCCGACGCCAACCTGCTGCTTGACCTGGTAAAAAAGAATGCAGCACCCTTACGCCTGAGTCCTGCTGACGCTGATAATGCAATGATCAGCCATTCTTTTACAGACAGCAAAACAAACATCACCTATGTTTACCTGCAACAGGCCTATCAACAAATCAAAGTCTATAACAGTATCATGACGATCATCTTCCGGAACGATGAACTATTGTATTCATCCGGGAAATTTGTCGAGAACCTGGCTGAAAAAGCCGGCGCAGGTGCGGCCGTCCCTGCCTTACTAGCCGATCGGGCGATCAGTAATGCGGCAACCCATCTTCGCCTACCGGCACCTGCAGGATTGCGTACGGTTGAAAATAAAATGGCAACAGAAAAGAAGATCATCTTTTCAGGTTCAGGAATTGCTAAAAATACGATTGAGACAGAATTATGCTGGGTCGCTGCTGATGATGGATCCTGGGTAAAATTGGCCTGGAATGTAAATATAGATGAAGCGCGTTCTGCCGACTGGTGGAACGTTCGTGTAAACGCCATGACAGGGGACTTCCTGGAAAAGAATAACTGGACCGTACACGAAGGCGAAGCAGCAGAAACGGATGCGATAGAACCGGTTCATAATCCCATTTATTTCGGGCAGGGAATGAGCAGTAAAATGGTTCCGGTTATAAGATCAGAAAAAAAGGAGTTTTCACCTTTTGTGCCACCAACGGTAACCAATGCAGGTTACTATGTGGTGAAACAACCAACGGAAAGCCCTAATCATGGATCTTTTACACTGGTGACGAATCCCTGGTTGGCGGCCGGTGCCGGAAATAATGCGACAACCCATGGCTGGCATTTCGACGGAACCACTAATTATGATATAACAAGGGGAAATAACGTGCATGCCTATCTTGATGTGGCTAATTCAAATAACCCGGCATCCGCGGCCAATACACCTCTTGTATCCACAACCCCCGATCCTTCACTTACATTCAATTTTGTTCCGGTTCTCACACAACAACCTGGCATTGTCGTTAACCGGCAGGCCGCGGTAACCAATTTATTTTACTGGAACAATACCATTCATGATATCCTATATCAATACGGATTTAATGAAGCATCTGGAAATTTCCAGACCGATAATTTGGGACGTGGTGGCGTTGTGACAGCCTTAGGTGATTATGTTCAGGCGGAAGCACAGGATGCAGGCGGTACGAACAATGCCAATTTCGCCACACCTGCGGATGGATCAAGACCCCGGATGCAAATGTATTTATGGACGGGGCCAGTTGGATTTGTTGTTCATTCACCGGCAGTCATTGCGGGTAGTTATTTTGCCAGGGAAAGCGGATTCAGTACCAACAACCGGTTAATTAATGTTGGACCTGTAACAGGTCAGGTGGTATGGTACAATGATGATGCAAGCGCCAACCCATCACATTTTGCGTGTAATGGAACCCTGCCGGGTTCCCTGGCCGGAAAGATAGCGATGATCGTTCGGGGCGGCGGTTGTGTGGGTGGATTCGTAGAAAAAGTAAAAAATGCGCAGAACAATGGAGCCAAAGCCGTCATCATGGTCAATAATGTTCCCGGCTCACCCATTACAATGGGAGGCACAGACAACACAATCGTTATCCCCGCTGTTATGATCTCAGATATTAATGGTGCCCTGCTGGAAAGTCAATTGGGTAATAATGTAAACGTAACCCTTTCGGCGGGGGTTGGTCTTGACGGAGATTTTGATAATGGAATTATCACCCATGAATACGGCCATGGCGTATCAAACCGGATGACGGGTGGCGCACCCAATTCAGGTTGCCTGGGTAACCAGGAACAGGGAGGAGAAGGTTGGAGTGATTACCTGGGATTGATGTTAACCACTAATTGGGCTTCGGCTACTCTTAACAGTGGATCAGCGCCAAGACCTATTGGGTCTTTTGCGCTGGGTCATCCTGTTGGCCAGGGTGGAATCCGTACAGCTCCTTACAGTACAAATATGATCGTCAGCCCGCAATCTTATACCAATGTTGGTACGATGGCGGTGCCACATGGCATTGGGGAAATCTGGTGTTCTGCGATATGGGATATGACCTGGAATATTATTCAACAGGATGGAGTCATTAATCCAAATATTTATAATGCAAATGCTCCGGGCGGTAATTCAGTTGCATTAAAATTGGTGATGGAAGGTATGCGTCTGCAAACCTGTCGCCCCGGTTTTATTGATGGCAGAAATGCTATCCTCGCAGCAGATTCAATCTTATATAATGGCCGTTATAAATGTGCTATCTGGGCTGCCTTTGCAAAAAGAGGTATGGGCCTAAGCGCAGTGCAGGGAAGCTCTAACAGTGTCACGGATGGTACTGCCGCATTTGATATTCCTTCGTTGGTGCAACTGGACAAACTGGCAACTCCATTAACAGTAGTGTTGGGTGAACAAGTGGGCGTTAATTTAACAGCTACCTGCCAATGCCAGATCAACACCAATTATACCATCAGGGATACCATACCCGCAGGCTTTACTTATGTTAGCAGCACAGGGGGAACATTGTCGGGAAATGTTGTTACTTTTTCCAATGTTAGTTTTGCTACCCCGCAGCAAACAAAAGGCTTTAGTATCGTTTTACGTCCTACTGTCCCGGGTTGTGCGATTACTACCAATATTGATGATAACCGTGATGGAAGTACATCAGGTGGATTGGCTTCGGTTATTACAACAGGAACAACCAACTGGGTGCCAACCACAGTTCGGTCAGCAAGCCCGGTTTCATCATGGTTTGCTGCAAGCAGTAATACCACCAGGGACTTTAGCCTTAGTTCCGACGCGGCAGGATTTACAGCAGGATCACTCTCGGTATTTTCATTCAAACATTTCTTTATTACGAAGAATACACTGGAAGGCGGAAGGGTAGAGTACTCTACCAATGGTGGAACTACCTGGCTGGATGCGGGTCCAATGATAATTCAACAGGGATATAATAATACGTCAAGTGTGGCCACTCCCTGGGGCATTGGTCAGCGTATGTTCGGTGGCGTTAGTTATGGTCGCGGTAGCGGACAGTTTATCAGCACCATCGTAGATCTGTCATCTCTAGGCGGGCAAAATGTAAGATTACGACTGCGATCAAGAGGTACAACGACCAGCGTAGGCACTTATGAAGGCTGGTATGTGGATGATATACTGCAGATGGACGGTTGTGGCGGATTTGTCAAAGCCGGTTTATACGATGCCGCCGGTGTACGAGTTGACTCGCTGGCTTCACCAGTGTTTATTAAAACGGGCACCGCTGTGAGTATTACAACTCAACCGGTAAACAGGGGAGTCTGCGTCGGCGCTACTGCTGTATTCTCGGTCCAGGCCAATATGGCTACTGCCCCTACATTTCAGTGGCAGGTAAGTAGTGATGGCGGAGCTAATTTTACGGATATGCCAGGTCAAAATTCCAATACATTGACGTTGACCGCCGTAACACTGGCTATGTCGGGCAACCAATACCGTGTTGTGGTTGCTAGCTCTATCAGTTCCGGGTTTGTTATATCAAACAGCGCAACTTTGACGGTGATTCCAATTCCAACCGTAATTCCCGTTGCTAGCCAAACTGTGTGTAGCGGTACCGTAACGACGGTTACATTGAGTGGTACCGGAGCCGGTGCTGTGTTTAACTGGGCAAATAGTAACACAGCCATTGGTTTACCGGCAAGTGGTTCCGGCAACATTTCTTTCACAGCAACAAATACCGGGGCCGCAGCTATTTCAGGTACTATTACAGTAACACCTGCCACTACCAGTGGAGGTGGAACTTGCACAGGAACACCTGTCACTTTTACGATCACAGTAAATCCTAGCCCAACAATAACGGTAACAGATCTGTCAGCTTTGCGGATATGTATTAGTGATACATTGGTTCCATTGGTGGGATCACCTGTGGGTGGATTCTGGACGGGTATCGGTGTATCCGGTTTCAACTTTTTACCGCCAGCGACAGCAATAGGTGCCTATACGCTTACCTATAGCTATAGTAATAGTTTTGCCTGCACAAGAACCGGCGTCACCATCGCTAAAGTGGTTGATTGCGTGGAAAGGGAACGATTGCTTGGTGATGATGCCTTGATCCTGTATCCTAATCCCAACAATGGAAGATTTAATATCAGGATCAATAGTTCCTTGTACGAATATTTGGGCATGAAAGTCTACAATGGACTGGGCCAGTTAGTGAATGGAACATTGATTAGAGATATACTTACTTCACCAATATTTACAGGATTGCAATATGGTCGTGTGATTCCATTCGACTTGTCATACCTGCCGTCTGGTATTTACTTTATTAAGTATTACTATGATGATGGGGTAAGAACTGCAGAGAAAACCTTCAAAGTGGTGATCGCACATTAATGATAAATACAACCAGTTAAGACAACTTTTGTAAGGCTGGAAGGTGGATAACAATAGATACTAGGCCGGTGAGCAATTCACCGGCTTTTTTAGTTACTTGTTTTTGTTAATCGTATCATCGCACTGCTACCTTCGGTGCTGGCCAGGTAAGCATCATAACGTTTGTCCCCAACAATAGCCAGCATGTAAGAAGTATTAGGTGGAATAGCACCTAAATTTTCCGCCACCATGATCAATTCATTTGTTTTATTCAGTTCACTCACCGCCAATTTGATGGTGTAGGCATTGCCCGTAAGACGGATATGCCGGAACAATAATTTATCATTCAGGAAAAGAGAAATTGAGTCGCCATCTATTTCTGCATTATCATAAAAACGTAGTTCCAGCGAATCTCCGCTCAATGGAATTTCTTTAATGAACACTTTTTTACGACTGACAAATTTTTCTTCAATGGTTGTCGCTGTTATCGGTGGGGCCACCAGTATCGGTGCTGGTTCTTTCTCCGGAACTGCGGTGGTAGAAACTGGATGCTCAACTGGCCGTTTCACTACTGGCGGGGGGAGGACCAACACTGATTTTTCGGGCGGCACCGTTCTTACCGGTTCTTCAATAATAACGGGTTGATGAATAACGGTGGCAATATTGGCGATGCTGTCAATAAGGTAGGGATCATTGCCACCCACGGTATAGTTGTCGATCACAAAATCCCACTCATCTTCAAATTCAGAATTTCCTGTTTTATTTAAATGGACTTCACCCGTGGGGTCCATATCCTTTCCTTTTTTTGCCACATCACCATCCAACATCATTCTGCCTTCGCCCGGGCAATTAAAATCTGCCCGGGAGAGCATCGGTATTTTCCCCGGGGTGGAAATACTGAAACGCCCTGATCTTTCTTCCAGCAGGCGATCATCCCACCAAATGGCACTGTTGGTATGGGGATCAAAATATCCTTTGATGCTATACCGGCGGTAATTATTGGCCGATTCATAGTAATAGGAAGTACCGGTAAGGCTATCACCGGATTGGATGATCTTTACTTCTACTTTTTGCCGGTTAATTTTACCTTTCCAGGTCCCTGTTATCATTTGGGCAGACAGCCCGGCAGGAACAAGAAAATTTGCAAAAACAAAAACGAACAGGGAGATGAGGATTCGGGAAAACATTATTATAAGTTATAAACTGATCACACTATTAACGGTAGCAATCACAGGATATTTCATGCTTAGCCGGTAAATTTACCGGGGCCTATTAAAATAACCTGCAATTTCTTGCAATTGCGGAACGGATTATCCAAAAAAAAATGAAAACCCCGCCCGGTATAATTTTAAAAGTCATCCGAAAAGAAAAAAACTATACCTTAGAAAATTGAAGCTACCAAAGGCTTCGCCATCTTAAACCATCAAACTATCTGTTTTATGCGGAAATTTTACTTCCTGCTGCTTACTGTTTTATGTACAACGATCAGCAATGCCCAATTAACCGGTACTAAAACTATTCCGGGTGATTATCCATCCTTGGCCGCCGCGATAACTGACCTCAACCTACAAGGTGTAGGGGCCGGCGGTGTTATTTTAAATCTGCTGGCGGGCAACCCGCAGACAGCCCCCGCAGGAGGATATGCGATTACTGCTACGGGTTCAGCAGCTACCCCAATTATTATACAAGGTAATGCTAACACCATAACCGCATCGGCTGCTTTAGTGGCTGGAGATCTTAATGATGCAATTTTCAAACTGATAGGTGCAGACTATATAACAATAACCGGCTTTACCATGCTGGAAAACGCAGCCAATAACATCACGGCTGCGGCGACAAATAATATGACGGAGTGGGGTGTGGCTTTATTATATGCTACGCCAACTAACGGAGCGCAAAATAATACCATACAAAATAGCACGATTGATCTTGACAGGTTTTATCAAAATACATTTGGCATCTATAGTAACTCAACCCATACTGCTACTGCAGTTTCCACCAGTGCCACCGCCACCTCTACCGCCGGTGGAAATAGTGGTTTGAAGATTGTCAACAATACCATTACTGACATAAACATAGGGATCGTTGTGGTTGGCCCAACAGCCGCAGCTGATCATAATGATGGACTTGATATCGGTGGACCAGGTGCACCAACCGGGAACATGATCAATAACTATGGAACTACCGGAACTTTTTCAGGATATGCAAATGTATCCGGTACGGTGAACGGAATCCTGGTCCGCAATACCAGGAATTTTAATATAGCTAATAATACCATTACCAGTTCCAATGGCGGGACTACGGCAGGAACACTACGTGGCATTTTTGTGCCAGCTTTTTCCGCTACTCCCACCGGAACGATCAGCAATACGGTTAGCAATAATACAATATCAGTTAGAAGTGGGTTGGCAACAGGCAGTTTACAGGGTATCATCCTGGAAGGAACTACAGCGAATAATACAACAACGCTCAGCATTAATAATAATACTTTCAGCAATATTTCACATACCGTAGCAGCAAGTGGCGCCATTACATTATTATCAAACCTGGGAGTGGCGTTACACACAACCATTAGTAACAATACATTTAATAACCTTTCGGTCAATACTACCGGTAGCGTAACATTTATATCCAACAGCTGGTCAAATCTCGCAGCCGGTGGAACAAAGAATGTGAATAGCAATTCTATTGTGACGGCTTTCAATAAAACTGGTGCGGGTGGTACGGTTACTTTATTCACTGACAACGGAAGCGACGCATCGGGATTGATCAACAACAGTAACAATAATAATTTCTCCAATATTTCGGTCACGGGTGCCACCACGATTGCCGGCTGGAGCAACACCAATGGAGGTACACCAATAAAACAGGTGACTGGAAATACGTTCTCGAACTGGACAGGGGGAACTTCAGCAGTAACCGGGTTGGCAGTAAGTTTCAGCGGTTCCTCTACCGTTATGAACAACCTGGTAAGTAATATTAACAGTGGCGGCGCCATTACCGGGATTACCTCTGGTTCAGGAACACTGGAAAATTTTATTCAAAATACGGTGCATTCATTAAACAGCACAGGAGCCAGTGTGGTATCCGGTATGTCCAATACAGGTGGTACCACCAAACTATTTCAACGGAACAAAATATACAACCTTGAATCCAACAATGCCGGTGGTTCGGTAAATGGTATTTTGATTTCCTCGGGAACGACGGTAACACTCCAGAATAACCTGATCGGTGATCTGCGAACTCCATTGGCCAATGCGGCAAATCCACTGAATGGAATTAATATCACCGGTGGGACTACTGTCAATGCTTATTTTAATACAGTATACCTGAACGCGGCAAGTGCCGGCGCCTTATTTGGTTCCAGTGCAATTTCTGTTTCGTCGACACCCGCTGTAACGCTGCGTAATAACATTTTTGTAAACCAGTCTACACCCATAGGAGCGACAGGCTTTACTATTGCCTACAGGCGATCTACAACCACACTAACTAACTATAACAATTTATCTAATAATAATTTGTTTTTTGCCGGTACACCCGGCGCAAATAATCTAATTTTTTTCGATGGCACCAATGCTGATCAAACCCTGGCGGCTTATAAGGCCCGTGTGTCTCCAAGAGATAATAATTCTGTAACTGAAAATCCTCCCTTCCTTAGTACAAGCGGAGCAAGCGCCAATTTCCTGCATATCAATACGGCTATTCCAACACAAGTAGAAAGTGCCGCCACTACGATCACCGGGATAACTGATGATTATGATGGTGATATTCGCAGTATCTCCCTACCTGATATCGGTGCCGATGAAGGTAATTTTATGATCCTCGATCTATCGGGTCCTGTGATCACCTATACACCATTAACAAATACCCTTTGCATAGCAAACAGGACGATAAGTGCTACTATTACTGATCTAAGTGGCTTGAACACCGCTCCTGGTACAAAACCACGGGTATGGTTTAAAAATTCTACGAACAGCAATAGTCTTCCGGCAACAAATACTAATACAACAGACGGATGGAAGTTTGCAGAAGCCACCAATGCAACCAACCCGTTCAGTTTTACCTTGGACAATAACTTAATTTTTGGTGGCGTAGCGGCAGGAGATATAATTCAATATTTTATAGTGGCACAAGATATGGCTGCCACACCTAACGTAGGAATAAATAGCGGGGTCTTTACGGGTACACCAACAAGCGTTGCGTTGGCAGTCGGTAATTTCCCGATTACCGGAACGATAAATAGTTTTACTATCGGTTCAGGAGGTTTGAGTGGATCGGTAACGATAGGAGCAGCCGGTACTTATCCAACCCTATCCGGCGCCGGTGGATTATTTGCAGCTATCAACGGAAGCGGTTTGACTGGAAACCTGACAGCCAATATTCTTGATGCATCGGTCACGGAGACAGGTGCTACGGCACTCAATCAAATGGTGTACGGATGCGGCGGACCATTTACCCTATTGATCAAACCGGGCAGTGGGGTCACTTCAACACTTACAGGATCATTGGCAAGCGGAGCACTGATTAAAATTCTTTCCAGTAATGTGACAATCGATGGTTCAAACAACGGAAGTACCAGCCGCGATTTAACGATTACCAACACCAGTGCTACAACGCCAAGTGTTCTTTTATTCGGTTCAACGGGAACGATACCGATTGTCAGCTCGGGTATCCGGAACTCCATCATTATTAATGGCGCCAATACAGCAACAGCATTGGTTGTTTCGGACGCCGCATTAGGAACAGCCGGGTATTTCAATAATATCACTATCCAGAATAATAGTATTCAAAAAGCATATATTGGTAATTACAATATTGCTGTCCCCACTCCAGGAAACGGAACGGGTTTACATATCAATTCAAATGATTTAAACACTGCAGGTGCCAATGCCATCAGATTCACAGGTGTGTATGTGCAGGGTGTGGACGGTGCCACCGTTTCCGGCAATAATATCGGGAATTTTGACGCGGCCACAGCTGAGAATGACGCCGGTATATGGTTAGCAACATCCACCATGAATAGCACTGTTTCCGGAAATACAATAACCAACCTGAGTTATACCGGCACCAGTGGCAATGCACCGATCGGAATCAACCTGTCCCCCAATCTTACAACCGCGGCCAATCTTATCATCAGCAATAACACAATTACGGGCATTACTACTTCGGGTACGGGTACCGCCAGTGGTATAAACCTGGCCGCCTTTCCACATATAGGTACTACGATAAGTGGCAATAAGATCACTAACGTTAAGAATACGAATACAGGTGGCTTTGGAAGCAATGGGATATTCCTGGGATCCACTTCGGTCAATAATAATATTGCGGTACATAATAATTTTATAGCTGACATAGCGGCTTTCGGATTTGCACTAACCGGACCGGGCGATAACGGGTATGGTATCATTATAACGGGAGGGGCTGGGTATGCTATCCATCATAACACTATTCATCTTAATACTAACCAGACTGCTGTCGGCGGTTTGCCCGCCGCCTTGAATGTCACTTCCGGTGTTTCTGCTACAGGAGCCATCAATCTCCGTAATAATGTTTTTGTCAATAGCCAGACGCTAGGAACAAACAGGTATGCCATACTAAGCTCAGCACCGAATACCGTTTTTGCAGCGATAGACTTTAATGATTATTTTTCTGCCGGCCCCAATCTCGGCTATATCGGAACTGACAGGGCCGACCTGGCAGCCATCCAGGCGGGGTTTGGTGGAAACCTGAATTCGATCAACTTCCTGCCAACCTTTATTTCGGCTACCGATTTGCACCTGGTAAATTCGCCAGGAGCGAACTGGTGTCTGAATGGTTCCGGTACTCCAATTGCCGGTATTACAACCGATATTGATAATGATCCACGCAGCACCGGTACTCCTCCCAATGGCCCGGATATGGGCGCAGATGAAGTGGAAGTGATAGGGTTGGTTATTACTAACCCGGTAGCAATATGTCCTGGCAGCACAACTGATCTAACCGCCGCAGCTATAACGGCTGGTTCTGTCGGTGGATTAACATTTACTTACTTTACCGATATAGCAGCTACTATTCCTGTTGCCACACCAACTGCTGTAAGTGCGGGTACTTATTATATTAAAGCATCCAATGGAACCTGTTTCCTTGTGAAACCAGTTGTGGTAAGCTTACTTACGGCTCCAACGACATTTAATGTAACCGGTGGCGGTGGATATTGTCCCGGAGGTGCTGGCGTTCCGGTAGGTCTTAGTGGTTCTCAAACAGGCGTTAACTACCAGTTGGTATTAAATGGCGTTACGAATGTGGGCGCACCTGTTCCTGGAACAAATCTTGCTCTCAGTTTTGGGAACCAATCAGCAGTTGGTACTTATACCGTTGTGGGAACAAGTACCGTGTCAACCTGTACAAGCACTATGACAGGTTCTGTAACTGTTTCCATTAATCCATTGCCAACTATTTCAGGCACAGTCACTGAACCTACAACCTGTGTTGCCACTGATGGAGCTATTACATTGACTATAGGAGGAGCAACGGGTCCTTATATTTTTGCATGGACGGGTACCGGAGTAAATCCAACCACACAGAATCAAACTAATCTTGGTGTGGGGTTATATAATGTTACCGTAACGGCAGCAAACGGTTGTTCATCATCAAGCTTATTCACCTTAAATGGACCAGGTGGTTGTGCGGTATGTCCTACTGTACCAACACTTACCACCAATCCAACACCAACTATTTGCGCCGGATCCAACACAACTTTGACTGCATCAGGTTTAACCGGGATGGGTATCACTTACGGTATTACATTTAAACGATCCACCGTGGCATTGGCAGATCCTTATGCAGGAGGAACGGTTATAGCTACCATACCAAATGCAGGCCTTACAAGCGGTGGAACAGTTGCCACCACATCAACAGCAACGATCGCAGCAGGATCATATTTTCTCTATGCTGTTTTGTCGCCAGCACCACTCGATCCATTATGCAGACCGTCGGCAGTAACCAATCTCACCGTAAATCCAATTCCAACAGTAAATACAGTTACAAACCAAACAGTATGTAACGGGGCATCAACTACAGCTATTACCTTTAGTGGTGCCGTCGCCGGGACGGTGTTTAACTGGACTAACAATTCCACATCTATTGGTCTTGGAGCCAGTGGTGCAGGAAACATTGCTTCGTTTGTGGCAACGAATGCGGGTACAAGTCCTGTAACAGCAACCATTACTGTTACTCCGTCTTATACCAATGCAGGAACAACCTGCACCGGTACACCCACAACTTTTACGATCACGGTGAACCCGATACCATCAGTAACTGCAGTTACCAATCAAACAGTATGTAACGGAGCTGCAACTGCTGCAATAACATTCAGTGGTGCCGTAGCGGGTGCGGTGTACAACTGGACAAATAATACAACATCGATTGGTTTGGGTGCCAGTGGTTCTGGAAACATTGCATCATTTGTTGCAACTAATACCGGTACAGCTCCTGTGACCGCAACGGTTACGGTTACCCCGTCCTTTACAAATGGCGGAACAACCTGCACGGGTACACCAACATCATTTACGATCACGGTGAACCCGACGCCGACTGCAGCAGCGACAGCTAACCAGGCGTTGTGTAACGGAGCATCGACTACAGCAATTACATTCACCGGCGCAGTAGCGGGCACAGTATTTAATTGGACAAATAATACAACCTCCATTGGTCTTGCGGCAAGTGGTTCAGGAAACATCGCATCGTTTGTTGCAACCAATGCAGGTACGGCACCGGTAACAGCGACGATCACAGTTACGCCATCATTTACAAATGGTGGAACAACTTGCACAGGCACTCCGTCCTCATTTACGATCACCGTGAACCCAATACCAACAGTAAATACTGTTGCAAATCAAACAGTTTGTACTGGCGCATCGACAACAGCCATTACATTCAGTGGTGCGGTAACGGGTACAGTGTACAATTGGACAAATAATACAACCTCTATTGGTCTTGGAGCCAGTGGTACCGGAAATATTGCATCCTTTGTTGCAGCCAATTCAGGAACTGCTCCTGTAACAGCAACGATAACAGTTACGCCAACCTATACCAATGCCGGAACAACCTGTACGGGCATACCGGTTACCTTCACGATCACAGTAAATCCAAGACCGACGGTGAGTGCAATAACCAACCAGGCCGTTTGTGCCGGCACATCAACTGCTGCCATTACATTCGGAGGGGCGGTAACAGGTACTGTATTTAACTGGACAAATAACACCACATCCATTGGTTTGGCTGCCAGCGGTTCCGGAAATATTGCGTCTTTTGTCGCAGCCAATGCCGGTACTACTGCTGTCGTAGCAACGATCACGGTCACGCCATCCTATACAAATGCCGGCACAACTTGTACTGGCACTGCAGTAACCTTTACCATTACTGTCAATCCTCAACCTGCAGTTACCGTCACTGCTCTTGCAAACAGGATCTGTCTGACCGACACTCTGATTCCATTAATCGGCTTACCAGTGGGTGGTAGCTGGAGTGGTATTGGTGTGTCCGGATTCAACTTTATTCCATCAGCTACCGCTATAGGTTCTTATACGTTGACCTATACTTACACCAATGCAGGTGGTTGCTCAGCAACTGCCACTACAGTAGCCAGGGTGGAGGATTGCGTGGAAAGAGAGAGGTTACTTGATGATAATGCTGTAATCATCTACCCGAATCCAAACAACGGAAGATTCAATATCAAGATCAATAGCACCCTCTATAATTATCTCGGAATGAAAGTGTATAATATGTATGGACAGCTGGTGACGGGTACGATCATCAATAAAGTACTTACCTCCACAGTGTTTAACGGCCTGGTATTTGGTCGTGTGATCCCGGTTGACCTGACCCATCTGCCGGCCGGACCCTACATTGTTAAGTTGTATTATGATAATGGTGTGATGACGGCCGAGAAAGGATTCAAGGTGATCATTGCAGGACATTGATAAACATTAAATCAACACAGGCATCCCGGGGTATAACCGGGATGCTTTTTTATAAAAGCTATCTTAAGTCAAACTTTTTATTAATAGCCGGTAAGGAGGAAGTATGGAAGGTTTGGTTTTCACTTGAATGCTACTTACCGTCTTAACGCCTTAGAGGCAGAAAATGGTTTCAAGTCACTTATAGTTAAACGGTGCTGTTTATCTTTATTGAAGTATGGAACAATCTCCTTTTATATCATTGCTGAAAGCTCACCAACACGATTTTCACCCGGTGGTACCATTTAATGCCGCTACCGATAAATTGTTGCGTCTTGATTTTACTTCCGCGAACACGGAGCTGGTCAGTGACATACTGAACGATACAAAGAAATTTACCAACTGGGTTGAAAGGAAATTAAAAACTGCTGAGGCAAGGTATGGGATCGGTGGCTATGGCGAACTTCGAACAGTTTATGCAAACAGCAGGGTTTTTGATGCTCTGCCCTCATTGCCAGGAGAAGGGCAGGGGGTGAGGCTGGGAGAGGCTGAACCAAGGCGTTTGCATTTAGGAACCGATATTTGGGGTAAACCACATACTGCTGTGATGGCCCCATTGGATGGTATTGTTCACAGCTATGCTTTCAATAATCAATTTGGCGATTACGGTACAACCCTTATTCTTTCACATTCACTAGAAGGCTTTAGCTTTTATACATTATACGGTCACTTGAGTTTAAATTCAATAAAAAATAGTCAGGAAGGTGAACGAATTGAAAAAGGAGAGGTGGTGGCAGAGTTTGGTATTCCTTCAGAAAATGGTCAATGGCCACCGCATCTGCATTTTCAAATCATTCTTGATATAGGCGAATGGAAAGGAGATTATCCCGGTGTAGCTAAGTTGTCCGAAAAAGAAATATGGATGGCCAACAGCCCCGACCCGGATGTGGTATTACAACTGAACCGGTATTTGTGATCGGATACCCAAAACTTGTCCTTCGCAAACTGGGTCGGAAGTTTATCGCCAACCACCTGTAAACAAATCAAGCGTTTATGCTCACAATAAGTTATTTACATGACTACATTGATTTTTGACCTTGCCCCTGTCTTTTATCTCTCTCACCCAATGAGCGATATCGGCGACCACTTTCTTTGCTTCCTCATCATTGCCGCAATTTTTTTAAAGATCATGGCTTTCACGGGCAAATATTTCGACTACTACCTTGGCCCACGAATCCGGATCAGAGAATACCGATCTTCATTAAGTATGATTCTCCAGTAAGACATTATTGTTGATTATACACAAGGGCAAAGGTTTTTGCAAAATCTTCCAGCTTTGTTTTACCAAGAACGCCCGGGTGGTTTTTCCAGTAGTCTTCGAACATGATACCGGTATGAATAGCATTGCACATTTCTGCATAATTTTTTGCCATTTCTTCGGGCAAGCCCATCTGCAGCATTCCGGCTATTGCGTCTCCATTGCTGAAGACGATCCATGGAAGTTCCGGTTTGGCCACAGCATTTCCCAGTACACGGGCAATTTTGTCAGTACTCACTTCATCACTGCAAATATACCTGGCGGTATGACCGGTAAAATTCAGGTTCTCTAGTTCTTCAAAAGCAATAGCGGCAACATCATGGGTATCGGCTAACAGCATCGTAAAATCAGGTCCACCAAAATTACTGCCGATGATGTTCATATTTTTTACCATGCTTACGCTGCCCAGCAGGTTTGAAAAAAGATAAGCAGGTCGCAGGTGTTTGATCGGTACTTCTTGTACTTCATTCAAGGCTTGTTCCACCCGGTAGAGGCCAGTAACCGGTCCGCAGCCTTCGGGTAAATGAGCACCAACACTGCTCAGGTTCACGACATGTTTTATTTTACTTCCCCTGATCGCCACTGCATAATTTTTACCCACCAGGGCGTGATAGCCCTTTAGATCCGGGGCTGAATAATTCGGCGGCACCATGGTGTATACCGCATCAGCGTCCGCAAAAATTCTTTTCAGGAAACTGATATCTTCTATAGAACCTATGGCAGACCTGGCGCCCATTTCAGTTAATGGTTTTAGATTTTCAGCATTCCGGCCGATCACGGTTACATCATGACCAGCATCCAATAATTTTTTTGAAAGCGGCCTGGAGATATTACCGGCGCCACCGGTGATCACATATTTCATAACAGTGAGTTGTATTGATTAATAATTAGCTTTACATTCAATGAAAGGTTGGTTGTGGCCTTTACCGAAATTATTTTCACAACAACAATTTAATTAAAGTTCATGTCCAATCCTAACCTGAGTAGCGAAAAACAAAACCTGACACCTGCCGACAGGGAATTTGAAAATAATATCCGTCCCGCCCATATCGTCGATTTTGCGGGGCAGGACCAGATCATTGATAATCTCCGCATTTTCATCAAAGCCGCCCGGATACGGGAGGAAGCACTCGACCATGTTCTATTTCATGGTCCGCCCGGATTGGGGAAGACGACCTTGTCAAGAATTGTAGCCAATGAACTGGGCGTGAATATCAAAGAAACGTCAGGACCGGTGATCGAAAAACCGGGTGACCTCGCAGGCTTATTAACAAGCCTGGAACCAAAAGATGTACTATTTATTGATGAGATACACCGGCTCAGTAGCGTGGTGGAAGAATACCTGTATGCGGCCATGGAAGATTACCGTATTGATATTATGATCGATACCGGCCCCAATGCAAGAAGCATCCAGATCAACCTGAATCCCTTTACCCTGATCGGCGCCACTACCCGGAGTGGATTGCTAACAGCGCCCCTGTTGTCAAGGTTTGCGATCAAATCCAGGCTGGAATATTATACATCCGATATTTTAAATAGGATCATTCAACGATCAGCAGGGATATTGGGCTCGGCCATTTCAAAAGAAGCGGTGGAAGAGATCGGCCGGAGAAGCCGGGGCACACCCCGGATCGCCAATGGTTTATTAAGACGGGTACGGGATTTTGCCCAGGTATTAAATGACGGGCAAATCGATTTTGGCATCACCCAGCATGCATTAAATGCATTGAAAGTGGATGAGCATGGGCTCGACGATATGGATAATCGTATTCTTTCCACCATCATTGATAAATTTAAAGGTGGCCCTGTTGGTATCACTACCATCGCCACCGCAGTCGGTGAAGAATCGGGAACATTGGAAGAAGTCTATGAACCATTCCTGATTCAAGAAGGATTTTTGCAACGTACCCCAAGAGGAAGGGAAGCCACCGCAAAAGCCTATGGGCATCTCGGAAAAATAAAATCTAACCCAGGTTCTCAAAACCAGCTTTGGTAGCATGAGTGATAACGGCCTGGTTGGGGATTAATACCGATATACTTTTGAAAATAATGGGCCTCGAAAAATAATATAAATAGAAAGCTAAGGATGACCCAAAAAAATCCTAACAGGATAAAGCATACGCTGATCTACCTGGGCTGGGGCTTACTAGCTGTGCTATTGATTCTTATACTTATGTTGGTTGCCGGCCTTGTTGATTGGGGGATCTAGTACCGAATTCTACCGGGTACAAGGTTACTTTTGAAAATGCCGGCCTCGAAAAAATGACGTTAAGAAAATAACGTAGTAAACCGTTAAAAAAAAGCCGGTCCCGATAGCTATCGGGATTTGAGCCAACAGTATCTAGCCTAATAGGGAATTTGGCGACGAGTTCGCCGGGTTTTAGGTTTACGAAGTAATTTTTAATCATTTTTTCGAAGCCTTGACTTTTTTATTACATCCAGAGTTTGGCGAAGGATTGTGTTAAGACAAAAAAGTAAAAAGCTAATTATGTATTGCCTTTTGAATAAGAACTTATCCAATAACATTGGCACTGCTTACTCTCCTTTCAAAGTGCTTGTTGCCAAACCGAGATAAAAAAGGATTACAAGTCTCCTCATAATCCTTCAAAATCTTATAAACCTGACTGCTGCAGGCAGGTCTGTTTTTTACGGTTGTACCACCAGCCTGAATCCATTACCATGGATATTCACGATCTCGATAGCAGGATCATCTTTTAAATATTTCCGGAGTTTGGCAATATACACATCCATACTGCGGCCATTGAAATAAGTATCGCTGCCCCATATTTTCTTGAGCGCCTGTTCTCTTGGCAACAGGTCATTCAGGTATTCGGCCAGCATCTTTAATAACTCATTTTCCTTGGGTGACAATGTTTGCGTAATACCATTATGTATCAATTGGCGCAATTTGGGATTGAAATGATAACTGGCCAGGTCAAATTCCTTGTTATCGCTTTCCCGGTTTTGCTCTTCATTCCTTTTCAGGATCGCTTTTATTTTTAGCAGCAATACTTCGCTGTCGAAAGGCTTGGTAATATAGTCATCGGCACCAAGTTTATAGCCTTGTATCACATCTTCCTTCATTGTTTTGGCGCTCAGGAAAAACAACGGGATATCCGGGTCCACGTCTCGTATTTCTTCAGCCAGGGTAAATCCGTCCATATTGGGCATCATGACGTCCAGCAGGCAGAGGTCAAATTTTTCGCGTTGAAAAGCGGCCAGGCCAAGACGGCCATCTCTTTCCAGCGTTACATCATAGTCATTCAGTTCGAGATAATTCTTTAATACACTTCCAAGATTTGGGTCATCTTCGCACAACAAAATTTTAGGTTTCTTAGTGTCCATTGATAAAAGTTTTAAACTGATTCGATCGTCGTTTTTACTCCCTCACCTGTTCACCCCACTTTATCCAGGTTGATGGAAAATAATGAAAGGAAAACTTGCCCATCAAAGCGCAAGCAAAGATTGGCGGTGAGGCTGGTTACAAATAACAAATAAAGTTAAAGCATTTCGGGGGTTCAAGAATTCGGGAAGAATATTTTGTTAAAACACCCTTTTCAAACCCTTGCTTTCTACTTTTGCCATACATACATATTAAAAACTGTGCCATGCATATAACTAACGACAATCGCCTGAAAAAACTCATCGTGATCGGCGACCGATTATTGATAAAACTGACCCGGCCCGATGAACGGACGGCCAGCGGACTCTACCTGCCACCGGGTGTGCAGGAAAAGGAGAAAGTGCAGCAAGGGTACATCATAAAAACTGGTCCGGGTTATGCCATCCCGATGCCGGTGGAAAATGAAAGCTGGAAAGGGGAAGAAGAACAGGTAAAATATATACCGCTACAAGCGAAAGAAGGTGACCTGGCGATTTTTTTACTCAGTGCCGCCACCGAAGTGATGTATGAAAATGAAAAATATTTTATCGTGCCGCAGCACGCCATATTGATGTTAGAAAGGGAGGAGGACCTATGATATAAGCAGTTGTTTGGCCTGCGGGGATAGCTACCCTTTCTTGTTATTCCTATCGTTTCTGTTATCTTTCAAAAAAATATACCATGGCAGACACCACAAATTTTCTCGAAACAATTAGGACCGGTTACACCTTCAAAGGCGACTGTTTCAAAATCGGGGGAGCCATGCTCGATGGAAAGGTAGTGCCCGGGGCGGATATACTAATCCCCATGAAAACGCTGAACCGCCATGGCCTCATCGCTGGCGCCACCGGCACGGGTAAAACAAAAACATTGCAGGTATTGGCTGAAGGATTAAGTGAGGCCGGCATCCCGGTGTTAATGATGGATATCAAGGGCGACCTGAGTGGTATTGCCGCCGCCGGATCCAGTAATGATAAAATAGCAGAACGCTGCCAGTTATTGAATATTGATTTCAAACCTACGGCTTATCCAGCCGACCTGCTCACCTTGAGCAGCCAAAAAGGAGCCCGCCTTAGAGCCACCGTTAGTGAGTTTGGGCCGGTATTGCTTTCCAAGATCTTAGGATTGAACGATACACAGGGAGGATTCGTGGCCATGATCTTTAAATATTGTGATGACAACAAACTACCCTTACTCGACCTGAAAGACTTTATCAAAGTATTGCAATTTGTAAGTGATGAAGGAAAAGCGGAACTGGAAAAAAGCTACGGCAAAATTTCTACAGTTTCCACCGGAACGATACTTCGTAAAGTGATCGAATTGCAACAGCAAGGTGCCGATGTTTTCTTTGGCGAAAAAAGTTTTGAAGTAGATGACCTGATGCGCACCCATGCTAATGGAAAAGGAATGGTTTCTATTGTTCGGGTAACAGATCTGCAGGATCGGCCTAAACTATTTTCGACATTTATGTTGCAACTGCTGGCAGAACTCTATGCCTCCTGCCCCGAAAAAGGGGATATGGATAAACCCAGGCTGGTTATGTTTATCGATGAGGCACATCTTATTTTCCAGGAAGCCAATGATGCGTTGTTGCAACAGATCGAAACCATTATCAAGCTGATCCGTTCCAAAGGAATTGGTATTTATTTCTGTACCCAAAACCCGGTGGACGTTCCCGCATCGGTGCTGGCACAACTGGGACTAAAAGTGCAGCACGCCTTACGTGGTTTTACAGCAGCCGATAGAAGATCTATTAAACAAACAGCAGACAACTATCCCGAAACAGAATTTTATGATACCAAAGACTTGATCACCCAATTGGGCACGGGTGAAGCATTGGTCACCATATTAAATGAAAAAGGAATTCCCACCCCGCTGGTGCATTGTATGATCCGGCCCCCGCAAAGCCGGATGGATATTTTAACAGAGGTAGAAATAGATTCCTTGGTGAACAACTCTACAATTTCCGGCAAGTACAACCAGGTCATTGATACGGTGAGTGCCTATGAAATTTTGACGGGTAAATTAGAGGAAGCAGCCCAGAGAGAAACTGAACAAAAACAGCAGCAGGCTGAGCAAAAAACGGAACGCCGGCCGAAAGCAAAAGATAAAACTGTATTTGATGATCCCGTAGTAAAAAGCATGACCCGCACCGCCGGGAATACCATCGTTCGTTCTTTATTGGGAGTGTTGGGTTTGGGTGGCAGAAGCAGGAGCAGGAAAAGCTGGTTTTGAAAACCATTCTTTAAAGTCTCGTTCGAAACAAAAAAGCAAATTTATTACCAGAATTTGATAGCGGACTCCGGGCCAAACATGGGGATACTATATCATAAGAAAGACCAATTCGTTTTTACCCCTGTGAAAAGGATAATGAGATTCGCTGGCAGCTATGATACTACTACGGCGATTCAGGTGCAAAGGAACAGCAACCCGCTATATAGGATGACGGGACCCGTAACGTTTACGATTAACCGCTTTGCACCGGGTTCTGGTCTTACGGCATCGTTGAATACGGCACTCAGTGTGAACATTGGTTTTGACAACTTCATCCTGCATAATAATAATGAAGCCGGCTGGTCGGTGGTGACCACGGTCAGTACGTTTACGTTTACCTATACCGGTGTGATCGCAACGGGAGTGGCGGGCTCAAAGAATGTAGGAGTTACGGTAACCAGGGGCGGTCCGCCCATTCAGGGGGCCAATGGTATAAGTAACCAAACCGTGACGATACCGGGAGGAACAGGTGGTGGGGAATCACCGACATCGAATAACTCGGCCACGGTAACGATCGTGAAGAACTAAACAACAACTTCGCCTTTCCTGTGATGGCGACACGAATGCACGAAGGGAAGTATAAGCCCGGAGAACAATTTTCTCCGGGCTTTTTTATACAAAGTTTCAAGAGCAGCTTAAGTGCAAGGGAAACTGCCATAAGGTTGAACAAAAAACTGAACGCCGGCCTAGCGGAAAAGATAAAAGTGTATTTGATGATCCTATAATAAAAAGTATGACACGTACCGCAGGTTATATCATTGTCCGTTTACCTGAATACTAAAACAGGCTATGGTGGAAATATGAATTAACGAGTTTGCGGCAACAATTTTGCCGGTAACAGGATCCCCAAGCTTTCGACAGGGTTGGTGTCATTCAATTTACTTGATCGATGAACAAAAATATTGGATACCCATTTTATTTACAAAACGAGGATTAGAAATTGTAACTCGATATGCTGGACTTTTTTCTAATTTCAACACGTGACAGCACTCAGACCAATAGTAAAAAACGACGATTTATTTATAGAAGCCGTTTATCGTTCTACACGGGAAAATGAATTGAAATTAACGAACTGGACGGAACAACAAAAGGTAGCTTTCATTACCATGCAGTCAATGGCCCAAATGGCAGAGTATACAACAAGATTTCCAGGTGCTGCCTACCAGGTTATTATATTTAATAAGAGAGATGTAGGCCGTTTTTACACCTGGGAAAGTGATAATGAGATCCGCTTAATAGATATTACTTTACTGCCCCGATTCAGGGGGAAAGGAATTGGGACCTTTCTTTTAATGGAGTTAATAAAAAAATCAACTAAAGTTCAAAAGAAGATTTCTCTTCATGTCGACCCGGTTAACCCGGCTTTGCAATTATACCAGCGTTTAGGATTTATTTATATAAAAAATAATGGCCGGCATTATTATATGGAACGAAGTCCGGCAGTTTTTTGAAGCTCGCTGTGGCGGAATAGATATTAATGCTGCCTGTGTACGTATTCATGTTTTTAACACACCAAGGAGAGACTAGTAGGGGGGGCGTTGTAGGTTAATCTACTTATGCGATATGTCTTTCTTACTTATTATAAAGTTTTTCCATCTCAGCCAGCAGCACTTTTTCGAACGGACCGCATTCATCGACGTTTAAAAAGGCGCTAGCCAATATTTCTGTATTTAAATCAAAATATCCACCTACCTGGTGAACTATATTTTTCGAAAAGTCGCAAAGAGCCGGATCTGTTTTTACCCAATGCTTCCGGCAGGTAATTGGCCGTACAGGGTAAATGCTGCAATGATTATCTTTCAAAAAAACGCATCGCGAAAATTCGGAGTACGATTTTCTGCCTACAGCAGCTTGTCTTGTTAAATACCCCTGGTCAATCTCTAGTTCGTTTTCTTTACAATAATTGATGATGACGGTGGCTTCATCTCCGGAAATGTCTGCATCGATATAACAACAGGCTGTACAGCCCGCCTTACACTGTATATCCTTTTTGCTTTCTTCCGGGGCTTTTTCTAAAAAGCCATCAATAGCCTTAAACAGTTCTTTGGTCGTCTCAATACGATTCTGTACCCTGAGGTTTTTAAGCTGTTCGGTATAGCCATCTATTAATGTAAGGATTTGCTCAATTGTTTCCCGGTATTCAGCTTGTTCCAGTAACATGCCCAGGTAATCCTTTAGCATAGCGGTCACCTTATAATGGGTATACCCCGGTGCAGGTTCAAAACGGTAAGGAAGATCAGTCATGCTAAGTTGGCGGATTGCATTTAGATCATGAAATTAACAGGCTCTTAGTTGACGGTTTAATTGCACGCAATTTTTATGAGATGAGCACTTGTATAACACATTGCCTTCAGCTACAAAAACTACTTACCCCGGGGAGAAGCTTAGCCAACCTAAAGAATCAGTTTTGAAAGATCAGGCAGCTGGCAAGGACCTTTTTGAGCCCGCGTCTTTACTTTTATTATGAATAAAGCTAATATGTTTTTTCTGGCCCTGGTCATCAAGATCAATTTCTATATTACTACAGCCAAAAGCACTGCCGGCGGAAGAATGAATAATAACTTCTCCCGCATTACTGTTGGCTGCGATTATGGGATTAACATGAAAATTGTCAGCATGTCCGCCGATGATGATATCGAGGGAAGTTGATGCTGCAGCCAGTTTGATATCGTCAGCAGCATTGTTATTTTTATAACCAAGCTGGGACAGACAAACAACTATTTTACAGTTTTTTTCTTTTTTCAGGTAAGTACATAAGCTATTGGTTGCTTGTATCACATCATTTTCCCCAGGCTTCGCTGTGATAATGCCAATTTTAATATTCCCCTTATAAAGGATTTTATATTCGCCGGAAGTTGATAAAAGATCCTCATCCAGGTTCATCGACGCATCATAACGCAATGACGCCGCTTCATCAGGTATATCCTTTGTTGCTTTTAAAAGAATGGCATTAATGTTATTCTTTTTTATATCAGCTATATACTGTATGGTCTGTCGGTCCTTACAAGGATCCAAATAGGCGGTATGTAAAAAAACTAGACTAGGTTGACCGCTGCGGGCACTGGTAAACGGCGAAGCAAAACTGGCAATAGCGTTAAAAGGTTCTATGGCCAGCACGGCGGTAGTGGCTAAACTCCCCTGGATCAAAAATTTTCTTCTGGTATTCATAGCAATAAGTTTTTATTGGTTGGAAGGAAATTATTACAAAGTACAAATTCCGGTAGAAATTACAATAAAAATGTTACTCGCTCCTTCAGCAAACAGGGATTAATTTTTTAAATGCTCCGTTAATCAATTATTTTCACAGTCAAGAGGGTGCAAGCTGCTGGCACAATTCACAGTAGCGCTATTCATCAAATTATTTCAGCCTACAATTTCTTTTGAATGAAAATAGGAGTCCTGTATCCCCAATCCAAAGCACATCCCGGAATGATGATTGATTTTATGGAGGGGATGAAAACTGCATTAAAACATCAGCAAATCGATGACAGTGTTCAACTTGTTTCAGAAAGTATTGGTTTTGGAGGCAATGAAAAAGAAGTGTATGAAAAAGTTGAAAAAATATTGGTGCTGGATGCCGCAGATATACTGGTGGCGTATATCGATCGGGGAGTGATTCCCATCCTCGAGCCGCTTTTGTATACCTCCGGGAAATTAATGATCGTCGTGAATACCGGTGCTAATTACCCTCAAAACTGGGTATCCCAACCGAATATTTTACACCTTACCCTGCAACACGGTTTTTTATGTTGGCTGACCGGTATGCGGGCGGCAAAAAATGGGGTCAGCCATGCAAGTATGGCGACCAGTTTTTATGACTGCGGATACCTCCACACAGCTGCTATCTCCAACGGATTTATGAGCAAGGGTGGACAAATTCGCTACAATTATGTAAACAACAATTTGTACGACGATAGTTTTGAGATAAAACCTCTTACCAATTTTTTGTCCTCGGATAAAGAAATAGTCAAGCTATTGTGTGTGTTTGATGAAAAGCCTGCTACCCTCTTCTATAAACGTTTAAACAAATATGAAGGTGCCAGCCGATTACAGTTATTTGTTTCTCCTATGATGCTGCAAAAAAAAGTATGGGAAGAGGCGGGCACTCGATTTCACTTTTCGATTGAAGGATACCTGCCTTATCATGATACAGCAGCAAACAAAATAAATGTTGAATTCAACAATATTTTTAAGTCACAAACCAAAAGGGAGCCATCCATTTTTGCATTGCAGGGATGGGAAGCAGCTACGATACTCGGGGAGATTTTTCATCACTGTAAAGAAAAATATACGAACGGCACCTTCATTAAAGATCACCTAAGTATTACCAGTATCAACAGTCCGAGAGGTGAGCTAAGATTGGATATGGCCACGAATTATTTCAGATCGCCTGTTAATCGTGCTATTTTGAATAATAATAGTGGCGACCTCCTAATCACTGCTGCTGAAAACAACGACGAATGGGAAACATTTGTCGCCAACCCGGTTGAAGGTCCTGTCTCTGGCTGGACAAATACTTATCTCTGTTATTAATGAAGACATGAGCGAACCACGGGTCATCGTATTATGCAGCAGCTGTTTTGCAATGTCTTCGCTGCAAGAGCCGAATTATTTAAGCATCTGGCAGTAGTAGCGATTGCGGGTGATCGTAAGGAGCTGATCAAAACTCTCCAGCTAGCTTTAACCGGCACCGGGATCCCCACTTTTTGTGGGCCAAACGCCTGGAGCAATTTGGTGTAAAACCGGGCGCCCACTTCAGCCAGGCCTAAGTACTATTTTTTAAAACTTTTTTTGGCAGGGTTTAAAAATTTGTAACTTCAGTTGATATCCTGTAGCTTTAGACAAGGGATGTTTTCTAACCAGACCATGCCTTACCAACCCACTCTTTTCTACCTTTTCAGATTTTTCTGAAATCCTTAAAACATTTTAATTATGGCACAACCCTATATTGGAGAAATCAGAATGTTTGCCGGCAATTTTGCACCGGCAGGATGGATGTTTTGTAGTGGACAGTTGCTTCCTATTTCCGAGAATGAGACGCTGTTCCAACTCATTGGCACCACCTATGGAGGCGATGGTGTAACTACTTTTGCCTTACCCAATCTTCAAAGCCGGGTGCCAATTCACCAGGGTAATGGGTTTGTCCTGGCGGAAACAGGGGGTGCCGAAGAGGTTACACTTTCAGTAACGCAGATCCCCGGTCATTCCCATGTCCCAGCTGCCTCGACGGATGGCGGGAGCGATAACCCGGCAGGAAATTTTTGGGCTAAATCCACGGCGGGAAAACCATATGTTGCTCCTGGCGGAGCTATTGTGTCAATGAATACAGCGACGATGGGGTCACCGGTGGGGGGTAGCCAGCCACATGATAATATGGCACCTTTTCTTTGTATTACTTATATTATTTCATTGTTTGGAATATTTCCATCTCAAACATAATAGTGAGGCTAATTAAGTAATGAATTAATTTAAATCCTAATAAAAATATTTATCATGGCAGAACCCTTCTTGTCGGAAATAAGAATTATGTCTTTCGGATTTGCACCCAAAGGTTGGGCTCAATGTAATGGTCAGTTGCTCCCGATCAATCAGAACCAGGCGCTGTTTTCTTTGTTGGGAACCACTTATGGGGGAAATGGTGTGACAGTTTTTGCCTTGCCTGATCTCCGTGGCAGTATCGCCATGCATAACGGTGCTGGTTTTTTGTTGGGACAGAAGGGAGGTGAGCAGGCCCATACGCTCACTATCTCCGAATTGCCTGTACACACCCACCAGGCCATTGCCAGTTCTAACGGGCCAACAACGAAATTACCCACGAATGCTTTCTGGGCAAGCAATACTGGTTTTGCTCCTTATGGGTCTACGGCAAATGTGGTCATGTCGCCACAGTCAATATCAAATGCCGGGGGAAGCCAGGCCCACTTGAATATGTCCCCATTCTTAACACTGAATTTTTGTATAGCCCTGCAGGGTATATTTCCATCACCGAATTAAAATTAAAAAATTATGGCAGATCCATTTGTAGCCGAAATAAGAATATTCCCTTTCAATTTTGCACCTAAAGGTTGGGCAACTTGCGATGGGCAGCTTCTGGCAATCAGTCAGAACACCGCACTGTTTTCCCTGCTGGGAACTACTTACGGAGGAGATGGCAAAACCACGTTTAGACTGCCTGATCTCCAGGGCAGGGCTGCTATGCAGCAAGGACAGGGACCGGGTCTTTCGCACCGTCAACTGGGTGAACAGGGGGGGGCAGCAAGTGTTACCCTGCTTTTATCAGAAATGCCGGCGCATACCCATCTGCCTGTTAATGCAAAAGGATCAGGTGGACAGGCGGACCCGGCTAATTTAATGTGGGGAACCTCCAATGCCCAAAAACTATCAGCCAATTTTTACGCACCTGCCGCAGGTACGCCTACTCTTATGCATCCGAATGCATTAAGCCTTACCGGCAGTGGCCTGCCGCATAATAACCTGATGCCTTACCTGGTTTTGAGATTTTGTATTGCCATGCAGGGCGTATATCCTCCAAGATCTTGAGCCGTAAAGCGATTTAAGAGATATTAAATGGCTTGATCATGTTAACCGGAAGCTTATTAAAAAGATTAACCATGAACCAACTCTACAAAAAAACTGCGGGTAGTAAATTGTTGAACAGCGCCAAAATTTATACTGCGTTGTTTTTATTTTCGCTTGTATATGCCAGCACTGGCCTGGCCACTAATTATGTACCCAACACATTTGCAGACCCGACCATTACCACCTTGAATAATGCCACTGGCGAAATCAACGGAACCGCAACCATATCACTCCGGTCTGCGCTGATGGCTGCTGATAATTTGGGAGGCACGCACACTATAACACTGGGCACGGGGACCTATCTGCTTACTGGGAGCAGCACTTATCCTCTAGTTGGCTCACTTCCCGTTGTTCCATACAGAACAATTTTTTTCGGAAATACTACTCAGAATATAACTATCAATGGAAATGGTCCCGCCAATACAATAATTGATATGGCGGCTGCAGGCCAGGATCGCATTTTCGCCATTAATTATGATGGAGTAACCGCGGATGTGACCACCACCATTAACGGTGTTAAATTTACTGATGGTAATTTGACGCTGGATACTTACGGGGGAGCCGCTTTATATGCAGGTCCTATTAATGGCAACGCCCAAACTCTAACGATCAATAATTGCACTTTCGATAACAACATTTGCCCAACTGCCGGTGGCAACGGTGGCGTAGGCGGAGCAATAAATATGTTCCAGGGCACATTGAATATCGATAATTCGACCTTCACTAATAATAAAAGTATAGATGCCGACGGTGGCGCCATTGTGTATAACCTTTATAACCAGGGTGACAACGGGATTCTTACTATAACTAATTCTACATTTAGCGGTAATACAGCAGGCAATACAGGCGGAGCTATTTTTTTTTCAGCACAGGGTTCTCCGATGGTTGGCCAAACCTTTTTGGCCACTATTACTGAGAATACATTTATTAATAATACAGCCACCGGATTTGGGGGAGGAATTTTCGTAAGTAATGCCATGAATGTTTCAACGCCGGCTATAAATTATAATAGGTTTGTTGGTAATACCAGCACAGCAGGTGCTGCTTCCAGCGGACTTCATTTTGCAGAATCCGTTGGCAGTGTAAATGCAGAAAATAACTGGTGGGGTTGTAATACAGGTCCCACAGCATCACCCTGCAATCGGGCAGGCGGCGATGTAGCGGGAGGAGGGTCATTGGATGCCAATCCCTGGTTGCAATTGAGAACAACTGCCTCACCAACTAGTATTTGTAATACGGCCGCAAGTGTGCCTACCAATACTTCTACTATTACTGCCAGCTTCCTTAACAATTCAGATGGCACTGCCATTCCCTTATCCAACCTGTCAAGAGTACTAAATCTGCCCGTAACCTGGACTGCTGCGTTAGGAACTCTTTCGGGGCAGCAGACAACTATACAACCGGGAACCGGAACAGCTACTGCTTTGTTCACCTCTAACGGAACAGCCGGTAATGCAACTGTGGATGCACAAGTGGATAATATACCTCTTGCTGACGCTAATGCCAGGGCATCTATTACAGTAAATGCTGCATCAGTAGCGCCAACCGGTGCCACGGGTGTTACCACCATTTGTAATAATACTTCTACCATATTAACAGTAACCGGCGGAGTAAAAGGAACGGGCTATTCCACGCAATGGTACACCGGCTCCTGCGGTGGTACACTGGAATTTACCGGGGATATATTTACAACTCCTCTATTGACTACTACCACTACATATTATGTCAGGTATACTGGTTTCTGTAATACTACTCTATGCGCAACGGTACTGGTTACTGTATTGCCTCCCGTTATTTACGGAAACGTGTCATTGTCGCCAGCTGCTGCGGTAAATCATTTGGTGATTAGCCAGGTGTATGGAGGCGGTGGCAATGCAGGCGCCCCTTATCTTAATGATTTTATTGAACTTTTCAACCCAACCGGGTCAACGGTTTCTCTAACAGGCTGGTCTGTTCAATATGCGGCTGCAGCAGGATCATCATGGGCTGTAACTAATTTAACTGGCTCTATAGCTCCGGGTAAATATTATTTAGTTCAGCAAAATTCTAGTGGTGCAAACGGAGTCGCTCTCCCATCACCAGATGCTACTGATAATACTGCATTGGCCGCTACAGCAGGTAAGGTCGCTTTAGTAAGCAATACAACTGCTTTAACAGGTACTTGCCCAACAGGTGGAGCAATTGTAGATTTTGTTGGTTATGGTGCTACCGCTAATTGTTTTGAAGGTGCAGGTCCAACACCGGCACCATCCAATACAAATGCCGTTTTACGTGCGGCAAATGGCTGCACAGAAACGGATAATAATCTCACAGATTTTTCTGCTGGTGCACCCACTCCACGTAATAGCGCATCCCCGGCTAATATTTGTTCGGGGGCATTAACAGAAACAATATGTAGTAACAGCATTCCATCACCCATGAGTGTAAGCGGTGCAAGCGGGGGTGCAGGTACCTTTACTTATCAATGGTATTATCAGCAGCCACCAGTTGCTTGCCCCAGTGGCACCAGCACAGTTGGATGGACACCATTAACTATTGCACAAGGAACCGGTTTTAATACAACTACATTTACTCCCACTGCAGCAGTAACCGCAGATATTAGTTATGCCGTACTCGTTACGCCGACAGGTTCACCTATTTGCGGTCCGCCCACATGGGCTACTGGATGCCGCCAGGTAATAGTAAATAATGTAACAGGGGGAACGGTTGGAACCGACCAGGTTTTCTGTACTCCTGCTGACCCGGCTCAATTTAATGAAACAATAGCATCCACCGGAGATGGCACATTAACATACAAGTGGCAAAGCAGCACTACCGATTGTACTACTGGTTTCTCCGATATTGCGCCTCCTGCAACAGGTACTACCTACGATCCGCCAGCCGGGCTAACCACTACAACTTATTACCGCAGGGTAACAACCAGTACACTTAATTCAATTATTTGTACAGCTAACAGCAATTGTATTACTGTAACTGTTAACCCTGATAATACAGCAAGTGCTCCATCTTCCACACCAACCCTTTGTATTAATACGTTAATGACCACTATCACACATACAACAACGGGAGCAACCGGTATAGCAAATGACAATGTAACCGGGGCCAACGGATTACCCCCAGGTGTATCAGCACATTGGGAAGCCAGTATAATTACGATCAGTGGCACACCAACTACACCAGGAACGTTTAACTACATCATACCATTAACTGGAGGCTGTGGTACCAACAATGCAACAGGATCAATTACAGTTAATCCAAACAATACGGTAAGTGCCCCATCTTCTATGCCAACACTCTGTATTAGTACCTCATTGACCAGTATTACGCATACTACAACTGGTGCAACGGGTATAGCCAATGATGGTGTAGCCGGTGCCAATAGTTTGCCTGCGGGAGTAGCTGCCACCTGGGCAGCCAATACAATAACAATCAGTGGTACCCCAACAGCAGCAGGCACTTTTAACTACAGTATCTTATTAACAGGAGGCTGCGTACCCGTCAGCGCATTAGGAACGATTACAGTTACTCCAAACAATACAGCAAGTGCCCCATCTTCCACACCGGCACTCTGTATTAATACTGTATTGACAAATATCACACATACAACTACAGGAGCAACCGGTATACCCAATGATGGCGTAGCAGGAGCCAATGGTTTACCTGCGGGAGTTGCTGCCACATGGGCTGCCAATACCATTACGATCAGTGGTACCCCAACAGTAGCTGGTACGTTTAATTACAGCATTCTGTTAACAGGAGGTTGTGGAACTATAAATGCGATGGGAACCATAACAGTTAATCAAATTCCGGATGTAACACAACCAGCTGATCAAACAGTATGTAATAATACAGCTACAGCGGCGGTTAATTTTACAGGATCAGTACCCGGCACCACATTCAATTGGGCGAACAATACCCCATCAATAGGTTTAGCGGCAAGTGGTTCAGGTAATATCGTTTCATTCACTGCAACGAATGGTACCAATGCGCCGGTTACGGCAACAGTGACCGTAACTCCTTCAACAGGTGGTGGTGCTTCGGGCTTAATACCTGAAGTGCTTTATTATAAATTTGATGGCAGCGGGACAACGGTTCCAAACCTTGCCAGTGCACCGCCACCAGGAACAGCTACGGCAAACCTCATGGGCGGATTGACCCAGGGTGGATCTGCTATCTGTAATGGCACCATTATCGGTACAGGAGAGTCCAGTGCAACCGATTATTTGAATACCAACTGGGCTCCCAATCTCGGCACAGGTTCCTGGACCATATCTTTTAAATCGGAGAATATAGCACCGTCTAGTACATTGTACTATTTTTTTGGAGATATAAATACAAATGGATTCCGTTGCTTTACCAATGGTGTTGCTGGGCCAAATAACTGGATACTGCGTGGAGGGGGGCTTAATGATATAATTATCAGCGGAGGTGCAACAGTTGCGCCTCATACCAACACATTTGTCTATGATAATACCCTTAACCAGGTAAGAGCATATTTAGATGGAGTTTTAGTATCTACTGTTGCCCAGGGTGTTGTTAATTTAACAGGTGCCGGTCCATTCAAAGTAAATGGATATTCAACCAATATTGGTTCTCCTTTAAATGGCCATTTTGACGAATTCAGATTATTTAACCGTGCGTTGTCGCCTGCGGAAGTTTTAAGCCTCAACGGATGCGACCCAATCTGCACAGGTAGTCCCCAAACATTTACAATAACCGTTAATCCGACACCTGTCACACCCACCATTACTCCAGGCGGCCCAACCACATTCTGTACCGGCGGTTCGGTTACTCTTACCTCCAGTTCCGCTACGGGTAATCAATGGTATTTAGATGGTAACCCGATCGGTGGTGCAACAAATCAAAATCATGTGGCCACCACTTCGGGAAATTATACAGTTGTCGTTACGCAACTTGGTTGCCCTTCGGCTCCATCTGCAGCTATAACGGTAATAGTTAATCCTGATAATACAGCAGGTGCGGCATCTTCCACTCCAACACTCTGTATTGGTACGTTAATGACCACTATCACACATACAACAACGGGTGCAACCGGTATAGCAAATGATGGTGTACCCGGAGCCAACGGACTACCTCCGGGGGTAGCAGCATCATGGGCTGCTAATACAATAACTCTCAGCGGTACGCCAACAGTAGCTGGCACTTTTAATTACAGTATATTATTAACAGGTGGTTGCGGGACAGTTAGTGCAACCGGCACCATAACAGTAACACCAGACAATACGGTAACCCTTACATCGGGCGCGGGCACCCCTATTCAGACAGTGGTTATTAACCAGGCGATGACTACGCCTATCACTTATTCTACAACAGGCGCCACCGGTATAGCAAATAACGGTGTTGCTGGTGCGAATGGTTTGCCTGCCGGTGTATCGGCAACATGGGCAGCCAATATGATAACAATAGATGGCACACCAACAGCTTTAGGAGTTTTCAACTATACAGTAACCTTAACAGGTGGTTGCGGAATTATAACTGCAACAGGTACAATAACGGTAGTACCATGTTCTATTACACTGACATCAGCAGCGGGAACAGATGCACAAACTCTTTGTAACAATACACCGATCATAAATATCGCCTATGCTACAGTCGGGGCTACCGGTGCTAGTTTTGCCGGATTTCCGGCCGGTGTAAATGGCACATGGGCAGCCAATGTGGCTACCATCAGTGGTACACCAACAGCCGCAGGTATTTTTAATTATACAGTAACCCTTACTGGCGGTGGTTGTGGTGCTGTCAATGCTACGGGAACCATAACGGTTAATCCGAATCCTGTCGTAAGCATTACTCCGCCCGGTCCCACAACGATTTGTGCAGGCAGCAATCTTACTCTTACTGCATCTGCTATTTGTAACAGGGTTGGGTTCTCGGGATTGCTGACGGGTAGCCAGGAAGTTCCTCCAAACGCATCAACTGCAAGGGGATTATTCTACGGATCTTTTAACCCAGCCAACAACCAGTTAACCTTCACGGTTATATTTGATGGGTTAAGTGCTGGTGCGAGCGCAGCTCATATTCACAACGGAGTAATGGGCGTTAACGGGCCAATCATCGTTTCACTAACAGGCTTTCCAGCGGCCACCAGTGGCACCTATACCAACACGTTCACCTTGTCTGCAGCTAACGCGGCGCTGTTACTGGCTGGAAATACATATGTAAATATTCATAACCCTACTTTCCCCGCTGGAGAGCTGAGAGGACAGATCACTAACCTGGTAACAAACGGTTACACTATCGCCGGCCCAATAAACGGCGGCATGGAGGTACCACCCAATGCATCCACGGCAACAGGAAATTTTGCCGGTACGTACAGTGATGTTACTAATCAGCTCATGATAAATGTGATCTTCAATAACCTTACCGGCGGTAATGCCAATGCAGCGCATATTCATACAGGTACTGCCGGAAGCAACGGACCGATTATTATTCCGCTCCCCGGCTTCCCGGCTGCAGCAAGTGGCAATTATAGCCTCACTGCGGCGGTGCCTGCAGCAAACCTTGCGACGTTTATGGCGGGTAACACTTATATTAATATTCACAATGCCTTATTCCCCGGTGGTGAGATACGTGGACAGATAGCTGCTCCCGTCGCAATGTGTGCGCCAAATACTTATTTGTGGAGCCCCGGCGGAGCCACTACGCAGTCGATCACGGTATCCACTGCAAATACATACACGGTTACTGTGACAGACGGCAATAATTGCATCGGCTCAGCGAGCACAGTGGTGAATGTAAATCCAATACCCGTTGGTTCGGCTTCACCGCAAACGATCTGCAGCGGCGGCGCAACCAGTGTAACTTTACATTCAACAACCCCTGCGGCAGGAACAACCTATTCTTATACCGCAGCTATCCAGACAACTCCGGCCGGTGGTACGATTACCGGGCAGGGAAGTGGTACCGCCAACCCGATAGCGCAAACATTGATTAATACCGGAACTACGTTTGGTGTGATCCGTTATACCGTAACACCAAGCTATACCAATGCGGGCGTAACCTGTGCAGGAGCTGCATTCACGGTTGATGTAACAGTTAATCCAACACCGAATGCAGTAGCCACAACCCCATCACAAACAAAATGTTCCGGGGTACCCATTACAACAATTGCATTGACAGGCAATGTAGCAGGAACAGTATTTAACTGGACAAGAGATATGAATGCTGAGGCTACAGGTATTGCAGCGAATGGCGCTGGTGATATCAGCGGCACACTAACCAATACTACTAATGCACCGGTGCTGGTAACTTTTACCATTATACCAACGGCGAATGGTTGTCCTGGTCCATCTATCACGGCAACAGTATTGGTTAACCCAACACCCAATGCAGTGGCTACACCATCATCACAGACCAAATGCTCAGGTGTGCCAATTACAGCCATCGTATTAAACGGCAGTGCCGTAGCAGGAACAATTTATAACTGGACCAGAAATATGAATGCTGAGGCTACAGGTATTGCGGCCAATGGCGCAGGCGATATCAGCGGCACATTAACCAATACAACTAATGCTCCTGTGCTGGTCACCTTTACTATTATACCTACAGCGAATGGTTGCCCGGGTCCCTCCATCATTGCAACAGTATTGGTTAACCCAACACCGAATGCAGTAGCTACACCAATATCGCAAACGGTATGTTCAGGCACTCCGATAACTACAATATCCTTAACCGGGAATGTAGCGGGAACTATATTTAACTGGACAAGAACTAATACAGCAAGTACCACCGGCATTCCAACCAGTGGCAGCGGTGATATCAGCGGCACACTAACCAATACAACTAATGCTCCTGTGCTGGTCACCTTTACTATCATACCTACGGCGAATGGTTGTCCTGGTCCATCCATCACTGTTACCGTATTGGTTAACCCAACACCAATCGTAAATACAATAGCCAACCAGGTGTTATGTAATAACGGATCCACATTACCTGTAAATTTCAGTAGCCCTGCAACAGGCGGCAGCATTGTATTTAACTGGACAAACAGCCAACCATCCATTGGACTGGGCGCATTTGGGACAGGCAATATTCCTTCCTTTACTGCCATAAACAACGGGCCAGTCCCAGCAACAGCGATCATCACCGTAACTGCTTCTTATACCAACGGTGGGATTACTTGTATTGGTCCATCCAAAACCTTTACGATCAAAGTAAATCCTCAAGTAGGGGGATCGATAATAGGAGCTTCTAACAACGAGATATGTAATGGGCAGGCGGCCAGTATTAATATCAATCTAACGGGCATTCCTCCATTCACCGGTCTATTTAATATAGAAGTGATCAGTGGAGTGGGATCTAATACTTCGCTGCTGTTCACTCCGCTTGTTAGCGGTCTGTCAGCAGTGAGTATACCGGCGTCCAAACTTATCAATAACAGTTCGTTAACCACCATTTACCGGATCAGCTGGATATCACTGGCAGATGCGAGCGGTTGCGCGGTGACCTTAAATGGCGCCGTTAATATCCATGTGTTGCCGGGATCATCCCTGAATGTTTCCGATGGTCCGGGCATGGTATGTCCGGGTAGTGAGATCAGCTTTACTGTAACATCCCCCAATAACGGCAGTTTTAGCTGGCAGGCACATGACGGTACCGGTGTAATAGCCAGTGGGGTTAATGTTGCCTACGGCCCCCATGCGGTGAATTATACCAGCAACGCCTGTCCGTATAATAAAACACTAACCTTTACTTTCATCCCTTCTTCTGGCCCCATGAATTGTGGGGGAAGCGCAGGGTTGACCAGGACAGTGGTGGTACAGGATCTTACGCCACCAACCTTTACAGTGAATGCAGCATTACTGAATACAAGTATTGAGTGCACCAATACATCGGCGATAACAGCAGCGAGGAGCTATACACCTTCAGCCAGTGATAACTGCAGCAATCCAACAGTTACAGAAGCGGAGAGCTTTGTTGCCGGTTGTGGCGGCACAGGAACCTATACCACTGTATTTACGGCTATGGATGCCTGTGGGAACACGGCTACGGTGACGCAAACGATAACGGTCACAGATAACACAGCACCGGTGATAGGAGCGATCGCACCACAAGCCCTGGGTTGTTCAGGAGTGATACCGAATTATATCACACAGCTAAACCTGGCAGCCATTACGACGGACTGTGGTCCGGGAGTGAGCTTGCAGCAATTGCCACCATATGCACCGGGTAGCCCAACGACAGGCTTGAGCGGAACGATAACGATAGTGATAGAGGCCACGGACGGCTGTGGTAATAGGAGTACAAAAAGCTTTACAGTAACCCTGACACCGGGCGCCCCGACAGCGGTATGTAAGTCATCGGTGCCTACCTTATTTGTGAACCTGTCAGCGGCGGGAACGGCAACGATCACGCCAGCATTGATAGATGGAGGAAGCTTTAGCAATTGCTCTTCCATAACAATGACGGTGTCCCCCTCCACCTTCACGTGTGCTAATATAGGAGTGAATGCGGTGACACTAACGGTAACGGACGCATCTGGCAATACAGCGCAGTGTACCACGAATGTAACGGTAAGAGATGTCACACCACCAACCCTGACAGCCTGCCCGGCCAACATAACAATAGCTGGCGGATTGAACTGTTCAGGCACCGCGACATGGACGCCACCCACGGCGACGGATAACTGCGCAAACCCAACCCTAACGGGTACGCATACCCCGGGACAGTCATTTAATGCAGGCACAACAACAGTTACGTATACAGCCACCGATGCAAGTGGCAACAGTGTAACCTGTTCATTCACGGTAACGGTAGTGGGTTCAGGGGCGCTGGCGCTCACCTGTCCTGGCAGTATCACTGCCAACACGAATGCAGCAGGATGTAAGGCATCGGTAGCAACCCCCAACCCAACGATTACAGGTAATTGCGGGGCCATACTAAGCTGGGCGGTAACAGGAGCGACGAACAGTTCAGGAACTGGCAACCTTGGGACCTTCCTGTTCAATGTGGGTACATCGGTAGTCACCTATACTGCCAGCGATGGATCAGGCAACAGTGTGACCTGCAGTTATACAGTGATAGTGACCAATGCGGTAGCAGGAAGTATATCGGGTACAGCTACCGTACAACAGAGCCCCGTAACGACAAGTCCAGTAACCTTTACCGGCAGCGGGGGTCAATCGCCGTATACATTTACCTATACGATCAACGGAACACCGCAACCTGCGATCACATCAGTTGGGAATACGGCAACCCTGCAGCAGTCCAATGCGGCAGTGGGCAGCTTTGCTTACCAGTTGACGGCAGTAACGGATGCCAATGGATGTGCAGGAACACTCAGTCAGCCAACCACAGCCACGATCACAGTAGTAGTGGCCGGTGTACCTGACCTGATCGTGATACCCACTCAATCCAGTTCGCAGATCGCACCGGGTGGCACCCTACAGGAAGTGTTTACTATAAGAAATATCGGAACCGGGCCGACGACGGGACCCGTAACGTTTACGATTAACCGCTTTGCACCGGGTTCTGGTCTTACGGCATCGTTGAATACGGCACTCAGTGTGAACATTGGTTTTGACAACTTCATCCTGCATAATAATAATGAAGCCGGCTGGTCGGTGGTGACCACGGTCAGTACGTTTACGTTTACCTATACCGGTGTGATCGCAACGGGAGTGGCGGGCTCAAAGAATGTAGGAGTTACGGTAACCAGGGGCGGTCCGCCCATTCAGGGGGCCAATGGTATAAGTAACCAAACCGTGACGATACCGGGAGGAACAGGTGGTGGGGAATCACCGACATCGAATAACTCGGCCACGGTAACGATCGTGAAGAACTAAACAACAACTTCGCCTTTCCTGTGATGGCGACACGAATGCACGAAGGGAAGTATAAGCCCGGAGAACAATTTTCTCCGGGCTTTTTTACTGCCTGAAGTCTCCTGCCCGACTCACGACCACACACATGTGCTTATTCTGCTAGCGGAACACTTCGATGCAGCAAACACGGGAAAATTATTTATAAGATTATTTTGTAATTCCAAAAAAATACAGAACTTCATGCTGGCGTGAAACTCGTTAAGAAAGCTTAGGCTTTCCATTGATCTCAGCCGTACAGGTTAACGGGTTGTGTTGATAAGTACCCCCGTCCCCCCCCCCATTGATTTTGTGATAGCATGACGCGGTTGTGCACCCGCACATCCAGATAAGTACAGCTTGATGGGTAAAGTGTATGGAACACATATTACAGAATAAATGATCTATTGATGATTGAATTATTGATTGATAGTATTATGCACAGTACAGTAAAGAGAGAAAAGAAAGGCTATAAAACACAACTTGTAACAGTTGTCTGGCACTACAAAAAAAACCAAACATCTGATTTTTGAGCGGGTAAGCTTATGGTTGAATGCTAATTGTCAAGCACAATTTTAAAGGATAAGTCAGACCCTTAAACACTGTTTATGAACTACATTCTTACGGCTGTCGGGAGAAAATTTTTTTTATTTTTTTTGGTATTTTTTTTATTTATTACCAATGCATTTAGCCAGGCGGGTAATAATGACCCGACCTTTAACCCCACGGATCCAGGATTTGGTAATGGAGACGGAGCAAACAGCACAATCTCCACCACTGCCCTGCAAAGCGATGGAAAGATCATTATTGGTGGGATTTTTACCAGCTACAACCGAACACCCAGAAACAGAATTGCCCGTCTGAATGCCGATGGGTCCTTGGATGCAACCTTTAACCCGGGAACGGGAGCAAACAGCGATATCTACACCACTGCCCTGCAAAGCGATGGAAAGATCATTATTGGCGGGGTTTTTACCAGCTACAACGGAACTCCGAGAGCCAGTATTGCCCGTCTGAATGCCGATGGCTCTTTGGATGCTTCCTTTGACCCGGGAACAGGAGCAAACGGCATAATCTACACCACTGCCCTGCAAAGCGATGGAAAGATCATTATCGGTGGTTTTTTTACCGACTACAACGGAACAGGAAGAAACAGGATTGCCCGTCTAAATGCCGATGGGTCCTTGGATGCTTCCTTTAATCCGGGAACGGGAGCAGACCACACAATCAACACCACTGCCCTGCAAAGCGATGGAAAGATCATTATTGGCGGGGCTTTTACCACCTACAACGGAACAGCGAGAAACAGGATTGCCCGTTTGAATGCCGATGGGTCCTTGGATGCAGCCTTTAACCCGGGAACGGGTGCAAACAGCGATATCTGGACCACTGCCCTGCAAAGCGATGGAAAGATCATTATCGGTGGAATTTTTACCGCCTACAACGGAACATCGAGAATATATATTGCCCGTCTGAATGCCGATGGGTCTTTGGATGCAGCCTTTAACCCGGGAACTGGAGCAAGCAACGATATTCGCACCACTGCCCTGCAAAGCGATGGAAAGATTATTATCGGTGGGGTTTTTACCAGCTACAACGGAACTGGGAGAATCAGGATTGCCCGTCTGAATGCCGATGGGTCCTTGGATGCAGCCTTTAACCCGGGAGCAGGAGCAAGCAGCACAATCCACACCACTGCCCTGCTAGGCAATGGAAAGATCATTATCGGTGGAACTTTTACCAGCTACAACGGAACAGCGATATACAGGATTGCCCGTCTGAATGCCGATGGCTCCTTGGATGCAGCCTTTAACCCGGGAGCAGGAGCAAACAACGAAATCCGCACCACTGCCCTGCAAAGCGATGGAAAGATCATTATAGCTGGTAATTTTACCAGCTACAACGGAACTCCGAGAAATTATATTGCCCGTCTGAATGCTGATGGGTCCTTGGATGCAGCCTTTAACCCGGGAACGGGAGCAAACTTCACAATCTACACCACTGCCCTGCAAAGCGATGGAAAGATCATTATTGGTGGTAGTTTTTCCAGCTACAACGGAACACCCAGAAATAGGATTGCCCGTCTGAATGCTGATGGGTCCTTGGATGCAGCCTTTGACCCGGGAACGGGAGCAAGCAATACAATCTACACCACTGCTCTTCAAAGCGATGGAAAGATCATTATCGGTGGTGCTTTTAACAACTACAACGGAACAGCGATAAACAGGATTGCCCGTCTGAATACCAATGGGTCCTTGGATGGAATCTTTGATCCGGGACTAGGAGCAAACTTCTCAATCTGGACCACTGCCCTGCAAAGCGATGGAAAGATCATTATCGGTGGTGATTTTATCGACTACAACGGAACTGCGAGAAACAGGATTGCCCGTTTGAATGCCCATGGGTCTTTGGATGCAGTTTTTGACCCGGGAGCAGGAGCAAACAATACAATCCTCACCACTGTCCTGCAAAGCGATGGAAAGATCATTATCAGTGGTAATTTTACCTCCTATAACGGAACAATTATAAACAGGATTGCCCGTCTGAATGCCGATGGGTCCTTGGATGCAGCCTTTAACCCGGGAACGGGAACAATGGGCATGATCCAATCTACTGCCCTGCAAAGCGATGGAAAGATCATTATCGTTGGCGGTTTTACCAGCTACAACGGAACTATAAGAAACATGATTGCCCGTCTGCATGCCGATGGGTCCTTGGATGCAGCCTTTAACCCGGGAGCAGGAACAAACTCCTCAATCCTAACCACTGCCCTGCAAAGCGATGGAAAGATTATTATTGGCGGGGCTTTTACCAGCTACGACGGCACTGGGAGAAACAGGATTGCCCGGTTGCAGGGAGTTACAGCCTGTGGTGTAATTACAGGGAGCACAGTTGTCACTAACGTTTCCTGCTTTGGCGGCTCAAACGGAGCGATCAATCTTACGCCTTCAGGTGGAATCAGTCCTTATACTTATAATTGGGGTGGTGGCATAACTACAGAAGACAGAACCGGTCTTGCTGCCGGATCCTATAGTGTGATCATTACTGATGCCAATGGATGTTCAGGAACAGTAGAAGCCACCGTCACCCAACCCCCAGCAATCAATACCAACGCTGCTTCTCAGACCAATGTTGCCTGTAATGGTGGCAGCAATGGTGTAGCGGCAGTGTCAGTTTCTGGCGGTACGCCTGGTTATACTTATAGCTGGTCACCGAGCGGAGGAACAGCATCAGCAGCAACAGGTCTTACAGCTGGTGTTTATACAGTAACTGTAACCGATGCCAATGGGTGCCAGGCCACCCGAAATTTTACGATCACCCAACCATCAGCGATCAATACCAATGCTGCTTCTCAGACCAATGTTGCCTGTAATGGTGGCAGCAATGGTGTAGCGGCAGTGTCAGTTTCTGGCGGTACGCCTGGTTATACTTATAGCTGGTCACCGAGCGGAGGAACAGCCTCAACAGCAACAGGTCTTGCAGCCGGTGTTTATACAGTAACAGTAACCGATGCCAATGGGTGCCAGGCCACCCGAAATTTTACGATCACCCAACCCCCAGCGATCACTACTACCAGCGCTGCTTTTCAGACCAATGTTGCCTGTAATGGTGGCAGCAATGGTGCAGCCGCAGTGTCAGTTTCTGGCGGTACGCCTGGCTATACTTATAGCTGGTCACCGAGCGGAGGAACAGCATCAACAGCAACAGGTCTTGCAGCCGGTGTCTATACAGTAACAGTAACCGATGCCAATGGGTGCCAGGCCACCCGAAATTTTACGATCACCCAACCCCCAGCGATCACTACCAGCGCTGCTTTTCAGACCAATGTTGCCTGTAATGGTGGCAGCAATGGTGCAGCCGCAGTGTCAGTTTCTGGCGGTACGCCTGGCTATACTTATAGCTGGTCACCGAGCGGAGGAACAGCATCAACAGCAACAGGTCTTGCAGCCGGTGTTTATACAGTAACAGTAACCGATGCCAACGGATGTACGACTACCAGGAGTTTTACAATAACCCAACCCCCAGCAATCAATACCAACGCTGCTTTTCAGTCCAATGTTGCCTGTAATGGTGGCAGCGATGGTTCAGCGGCAGTGTCAGTTTCTGGCGGTACGCCTGGCTATACTTATAGCTGGTCACCGAGCGGAGGAACAGCATCAGCAGCAACAGGTCTTACAGCCGGTGTTTATACAGTAACAGTAACCGATGCCAATGGATGCACGGCCACCAGGACTTTCACCATCACTCAACCCGCAGCGCCTCTAAGTACAACGGGCAGTCGGTCTGATGTAACGTGCAATGGAGGCAGCAATGGTTCAGCTACAGTGTCGGTTTCAGGTGGTACGCCCGGTTATACCTATAGCTGGTCACCCAGCGGGGGCACAGGCCCAACAGCCAGCGGACTTACTCCGGGAACCTATACGGTTACCGTAACGGATGCCAATGGGTGCCAGACTACGAGGCCCTTTACCATCACGCAACCTCCTGCAATCATCGTAACCAACCCGGTTGTAACTAGCGGTACTGTCGGCATCCCGTTCAGCGAGACCTTTACGCAAACAGGCGCTATAGCTCCGGTTTCTTTTGTAATTTCGGGAGGTGCTGCTCCGCCTGGTCTGACCTTATCGCCGGTAACAGGAGTGTTAAGTGGTACACCCAGTGCAGCTGGTACTTTCAATATGGTGGTAAGAGCATCAGATGCCAGTGTGTGTTTTGGAGATGGCCCGACCTATACCGTAACCATCATTTCCTGCATACCTACCTGTCCTGCCGTTATCTTCCAATCCAATGATCCCAATCAATGCGGTGCCGTGGTTAATTTTACTATACCCACAACGGGGGATTGCGGTACGGTGACAGCCACTCCTTCGTCAGGGTCCTTCTTCCCCGTAGGTACCACTCTGGTAAATGTTACAACCACAGCCGGACCAACATGCAGTTTTAACGTGATCGTAGATGATACACAGGGACCATCAATTACGTGCCCTGCTAATATAACAGTTCCCAATACACTGAATCAATGCGGTGCTATAGTAAATTATATTTTACCAACGGGCACGGACAATTGTCCTGGTGTTGTTACGGTGACGGGTAGTCCGGCTTCAGGAAGTTTTTTCCCGGTGGGTACAACAATGGTGGTCATTGAAGCATGGGACGCCAGCTCCGGCAGTCCAAGCACAACCTGCACGTTTACCGTAACGGTACAGGATACGCAACCTCCAACAATCACCTGCCCGGCCAATATTATAGTTAACAATGATCCCAACCAGTGTGGTGCCGTAGTAAATTATGTATTACCAACGGGCACGGACAATTGTCCGGGTGAAGTAACGGTAACGGCTAGCCCGGCTTCGGGTAGCTTTTTCCCGGTCGGTACCACCACGGTGACGGTCACAGCAACGGATGCCAGCCCCGACAGTCCCAACACAACCTGTACGTTTACGGTAACGGTCCAGGATACACAGGCGCCCGCACTTGGCCCATGCCCGGCCAATATTACGGCTCCCAATACTCCCGATCAATGCGGTACTATACTAAGCTTTGGACTACCAGTAGCATCGGATAACTGTCCGGGTGTAACGGTGACGGCTAGCCCGGCTTCGGGTAGCTTTTTCCCGGTCGGTACCACCACGGTTACGGTGACGGCATCGGATGCCAGCCCCGACAGTCCAAATACAACCTGCACCTTTACGGTAACGGTACAGGATACGCAGGCGCCTTCCATTACATGTCCTGCTGATATAACAGTTCCCAATACACTGAATCAATGCGGTGCCATAGTGAATTATGTTTTACCAACGGGAACGGACAATTGCCCTGTTGAAGTAACGGTAACGGCTAGCCCGGCTTCGGGATCTTTCTTCCCGGTCGGTACCACTACCGTTACGGTGAGGGCATCGGATGGCAGCCCCAACAGCCCCGATGGCACTTGTACCTTTACAGTAACAGTTCAGGATACGCAGGCGCCAACAGTAACCTGCCCGGCCAATATCACGGTATCCAATGCTCCCGATCAATGCGGTGCTGTGGTAAGCTTTGCACTACCAGCAGCATTGGATAACTGTCCGGATGTAACGGTGACGGCTAGCCCGGCTTCGGGTAGTTTCTTTCCTGTAGGCACCACCATGGTCACGGTGACGGCATCGGATACAAGCCCTAACACTCCTGATGTTACCTGCACGTTTACGGTAACGGTGAACGATGTACAAGTACCCACTATTATCTGTCCCACTATTGTAACAGTAACGGCCAACAATGATGGTTCCTGCACAGCCACCGGTGTGGTAATAGGCAATGCAACAGCCACCGATAATTGCACACCGGCAGGATTGATCGGTCTAACCCATAATGCCCCCTCGGTATTCCCGTTGGGTGTGACGGTGGTGACCTGGACGGCCACGGACGCAGCCGGTAATTCAGCTAGCTGCACACAGACTGTTAGGGTCAATCCCTTTATCGCGATTGTAAATCAGCCAGTCAACCAGGTTGTGTGTACCGGTGCAAGTACAGCGGCAGTTACTTTCAATAGCACGCCAGCCATACCGGGTGTGGTGTACAATTGGACAAATAATAACACCAGTATTGGACTGGGGGCCGCAGGCACAGGTAATATTCCCAGCTTCATAGCTATTAATAATACCAATATTGTGCAGGTGGCAACGATAACAGTGACACCAGTCACTAATTGTACCGGTTCCACAGGTCCATCCAAAACCTTTACGATCAAAGTAAACCCTCAAGTAGGGGGATCGATAATAGGAGCTTCTAACAACGAGATCTGTAATGGGCAGGCGGCCAGTATTAATATCAATCTAACGGGCATTCCTCCATTCACCGGTCTATTTAATATAGAAGTGATCAGTGGAGTGGGATCTAATACTTCGCTGCTGTTCACTCCGCTTGTTAGCGGTCTGTCAGCAGTGAGTATACCGGCGTCCAAACTTATCAATAACAGTTCGTTAACCACCATTTACCGGATCAGCTGGATATCACTGGCAGATGCGAGCGGTTGCGCGGTGACCTTAAATGGCGCCGTTAATATCCATGTGTTGCCGGGATCATCCCTGAATGTTTCCGATGGTCCGGGCATGGTATGTCCGGGTAGTGAGATCAGCTTTACTGTAACATCCCCCAATAACGGCAGTTTTAGCTGGCAGGCACATGACGGTACCGGTGTAATAGCCAGTGGGGTTAATGTTGCCTACGGCCCCCATGCGGTGAATTATACCAGCAACGCCTGTCCGTATAATAAAACACTAACCTTTACTTTCATCCCTTCTTCTGGCCCCATGAATTGTGGGGGAAGCGCAGGGTTGACCAGGACAGTGGTGGTACAGGATCTTACGCCACCAACCTTTACAGTGAATGCAGCATTACTGAATACAAGTATTGAGTGCACCAATACATCGGCGATAACAGCAGCGAGGAGCTATACACCTTCAGCCAGTGATAACTGCAGCAATCCAACAGTTACAGAAGCGGAGAGCTTTGTTGCCGGTTGTGGCGGCACAGGAACCTATACCACTGTATTTACGGCTATGGATGCCTGTGGGAACACGGCTACGGTGACGCAAACGATAACGGTCACAGATAACACAGCACCGGTGATAGGAGCGATCGCACCACAAGCCCTGGGTTGTTCAGGAGTGATACCGAATTATATCACACAGCTAAACCTGGCAGCCATTACGACGGACTGTGGTCCGGGAGTGAGCTTGCAGCAATTGCCACCATATGCACCGGGTAGCCCAACGACAGGCTTGAGCGGAACGATAACGATAGTGATAGAGGCCACGGACGGCTGTGGTAATAGGAGTACAAAAAGCTTTACAGTAACCCTGACACCGGGCGCCCCGACAGCGGTATGTAAGTCATCGGTGCCTACCTTATTTGTGAACCTGTCAGCGGCGGGAACGGCAATGATCACGCCAGCATTGATAGATGGAGGAAGCTTTAGCAATTGCTCTTCCATAACAATGACGGTGTCCCCCTCCACCTTCACGTGTGCTAATATAGGAGTGAATGCGGTGACACTAACGGTAACGGACGCATCTGGCAATACAGCGCAGTGTACCACGAATGTAACGGTAAGAGATGTCACACCACCAACCCTGACAGCCTGCCCGGCCAACATAACAATAGCTGGCGGATTGAACTGTTCAGGCACCGCGACATGGACGCCACCCACGGCGACGGATAACTGCGCAAACCCAACCCTAACGGGTACGCATACCCCGGGACAGTCATTTAATGCAGGCACAACAACAGTTACGTATACAGCCACCGATGCAAGTGGCAACAGTGTAACCTGTTCATTCACGGTAACGGTAGTGGGTTCAGGGGCGCTGGCGCTCACCTGTCCTGGCAGTATCACTGCCAACACGAATGCAGCAGGATGTAAGGCATCGGTAGCAACCCCCAACCCAACGATTACAGGTAATTGCGGGGCCATACTAAGCTGGGCGGTAACAGGAGCGACGAACAGTTCAGGAACTGGCAACCTTGGGACCTTCCTGTTCAATGTGGGTACATCGGTAGTCACCTATACTGCCAGCGATGGATCAGGCAACAGTGTGACCTGCAGTTATACAGTGATAGTGACCAATGCGGTAGCAGGAAGTATATCGGGTACAGCTACCGTACAACAGAGCCCCGTAACGACAAGTCCAGTAACCTTTACCGGCAGCGGGGGTCAATCGCCGTATACATTTACCTATACGGTCAACGGAACACCGCAACCTGCGATCACATCAGTTGGGAATACGGCAACCCTGCAGCAGTCCAATGCGGCAGTGGGCAGCTTTGCTTACCAGTTGACGGCAGTAACGGATGCCAATGGATGTGCAGGAACACTCAGTCAGCCAACCACAGCCACGATCACAGTAGTAGTGGCCGGTGTACCTGACCTGATCGTGATACCCACTCAATCCAGTTCGCAGATCGCACCGGGTGGCACCCTACAGGAAGTGTTTACTATAAGAAATATCGGAACCGGGCCGACGACGGGACCCGTAACGTTTACGATTAACCGCTTTGCACCGGGTTCTGGTCTTACGGCATCGTTGAATACGGCACTCAGTGTGAACATTGGTTTTGACAACTTCATCCTGCATAATAATAATGAAGCCGGCTGGTCGGTGGTGACCACGGTCAGTACGTTTACGTTTACCTATACCGGTGTGATCGCAACGGGAGTGGCGGGCTCAAAGAATGTAGGAGTTACGGTAACCAGGGGCGGTCCGCCCATTCAGGGGGCCAATGGTATAAGTAACCAAACCGTGACGATACCGGGAGGAACAGGTGGTGGGGAATCACCGACATCGAATAACTCGGCCACGGTAACGATCGTGAAGAACTAAACAACAACTTCGCCTTTCCTGTCATGACGACACGAATGCACGAAGGGAAGTATAAGCCCGGAGAACAATTTTCTCCGGGCTTTTTTTGACCCTGTAGATAAGGAGGGCCGTGCTGGGGAAGTCAGATTATGACTACAAAGTCATCCCCCTTCCACTAGGTAGAGAGGGTTGGGGTGAGGTGATTTTTCTTGCCTGGCGTGCCATAGCGATTTCATTCAAAGGAAAGTCACACTCACAAAACAAGGATTGGAGACTTTGGGCGGGAAAAAATTGCAACCAATGAAACCGACCATAATGGAAAAGTGCTAAGGCATTATCAACACCCCAAAAAAGGCAAATGAATAAAAAAACGAACACAACCATGAACCCCGGTTTTGCGTCTACCTGCACGGAATAGAGATTAGGTACCCATAACGAAAGAATAAATATATTTGCCCGCTCATGATAGTCCCAAACCAAAAATTGAAGCATATCAAAACCCAGAATCAGCAAAAAAGAAACAGTAGCAGGATGCTCTGCTTTGCCATAGCCATCTTATTCTTACAGGCAACAGGAGTTATAGCACAATGCCCTCCCGGTCCGCCGCAATATGACCTGAAGACCCAGGCCGTATTGACAAACCCAGCTACATCGGTAGCAACCGGTCAAAAACTAACCGTCACGGTAAAACTCGTCAATAACGGCCCCTGCAGCATACCAAAAGGGGAAGCCACAGCGCATGTCACATTAAATGCAGCGATCCTGGACCTGGAATCTCCCCTGAACTTTAGAAATACCTGTGGGCCCGGCCCCTGGACCTATATGGGGGTAATATCATCCGAAGGACAGTATAACCTCTTTTTCCGGAATAATGACGGTCCGGTACCGATCGGGGCTACCAACTGTGGTCTTAGTTTTGACCTAAAAGCCAGGAGTGCTACGCCATCCTCCAAGCCATCGGATATCACGGTGGTATCAGGGCTGCATCCCACAACTACCGGTTATGATGGCAATATTAATAACCAGTTTGCGGGTACGGTCCTGGCTGTAACAGGTACGAGAATTCCGGAACCTGTGAAAAATATAAAGGCTCCCACAGCAGTGGCTGATTTTAGTATAAAGGCCGACAATTGCAATGCTGTCTTAAAATGGAAAACACTGCCTGGCAGCAGAGTAGAGAACTTTGAAGTTGAATACAGTGCCACCGAAACGAACTTTATTAAAGTAGGAGTGGTCCTGGCTGCTACCGGACCGTCATTCGAGTTTACGCACGACCAGGGTAATGGCCGGGGATATTACCGGTTGAAAGAAATCCAGCCCGGTGGAAAATTCGTTTACAGTAAAACCATAAATATCACCACAACTTGCAAAGTCAAGAAGGGTTTCTAACCTTTATGTTGGATAGTAATATCTTGAAATAAATTGATTGAACCGTGTAACGGAGTTGCTGATCCAAATGCCGACAGTTGCAGGTGGAGGAGACTCACTAACAACCAATAACCCGGCAACGATACGATGGTTAAAAAAAATAAATCAGGAATTATTTAAGCCTGACACGACCGCCCGCGTCCATATCGATCTTGTTTTCAGCCTGGAGAAATTCTAAAACTCTCCAGGCCTTTTCTTTTTTAACTCCATTCAATTTTAGCAGCAGGTCTTTCGTATGCAAGGATTCATACTTCACCATATTAATAATGCGATGATGCAGTGCATCGAATTCTTCTTTGCTGAGATGCGTGGCTTTTTGCCGGAGGCAATTATCACAAATACCGCAGGCCTTAATAGCGGCATCTCCAAAATAATTACCGATGATACGGCTGCGGCATGCACCTTCCTCTTTTACATAACTTACCATCTGTTTCATCCGCCGCTGAAACTGTTCTTTTCTTTTGTTATAACTGACCATATTGATCGTGATATCTTCTGCTTTGATGCGATTGCGCAGTAGCACTAATTGTGGAGTGTCTTTTTGTGGCTCATAGCTAATAATACCGGCCTGGTGAAGTTGATGTAATTGTTTTTTTACTTCTTCAGTATCTTTTTTTAGCAGCCCGGCCAGCATTTTTTCTGAGATAGAAATGGGTTGATCAAAAATTCCTTCATAAGCCCGGAGCAATGCTTTGATAAGCGGTTCAAGCTGCGGGTATTCTTTCTCATACATATACAAGTAGTCCTTATTGGTAATAAACCCGGCTGCCGATGGCACAAAAACCTGTTCGTTAAATGCCAGCCAGCCTTCTTGTTCCAGTGCTTTTAATGAATAAATTGTCGTGTGACCAGCCAGGTTGAATTTTTTCAAAAAATTGGAGAGATCAAAATCATAATACTGGCCATCTCCCGATCCGGTTGGTACCTGCAGGTAATTGGCAACGGCCTGGTAAATATTCCTGATGGCATCCAGCGAGGGAAAGCGAAGAGATGCCATTTCATCCAATTCGTGCAAATCTCTTTCATCAAATAATAATACGGCGTAGGAGGTTTTACCATCTCTTCCTGCGCGACCAGCTTCCTGGTAATAACTTTCCAGGCAATCCGGCACATCGGCGTGTATGACAATCCGGACGTCGGGTTTGTCAATTCCCATTCCAAAAGCATTGGTACAAACAATCACCCTTGTTCTGTTCCCGATCCAGCTTTCCTGTCTTTGGCTTCGTTCTTCCTGGACCACACCGGCATGATAAAAATCAGAGGAGAACTGCTGTAACTGGAGCAATTCACTGATATCCTTTGATCTTTTCCGGCTTTTACAATAAATGATAGCTGAACCTTGAACTTTTCTGAGTATTTCAATGATCTTATTAATCTTGGCATCAACGTGGAAAGTGCTGTAAGAAAGATTGGCTCTTTCAAAAGATTGACGAAAGACTTTCCAATTTTTTATTGCCACACTGCTTTGCGGAATACTGCTTTCATGGTGTGGGGTAGAGCTTAACTTCTCACATATATCTTCTTGAACATCCGAAGTGGCGGATGCTGTTAGCGCTAATACAGGAATACCAGGAAGATCATCCCGGATGGTGGCTATCTTTACATAAGATGGGCGAAAATCATAACCCCATTGAGAAATACAGTGGGCCTCGTCCACGGCGAGTAGATTTATATCCAGTCCCGGCAGATATTCTTTGAACAAATTAGTGGCTAACCTTTCGGGAGAGACATATAGGAATTTACAATTACTTTCTGACGCTACTTTAAAGGTATTGATCACTTCCTTTCGGGTCATGCCTGCATAGATTGCAAATGCAGTAATGCCTTTCCTGCGGAGATTTTCTACCTGGTCTTTCATGAGGGCGATCAGGGGTGAGATGACCAGGCACAATCCATCTTTCACCATGGCCGGCACCTGGTAACACAGTGATTTGCCGCCGCCGGTGGGCAATAAAGCTAATGTGTCATTTCCCTCCAAAACAGCATTGATGATATCCTCCTGCATTGGGCGGAACGAATCATAACCCCAGTACTGTTTCAATATTTCCGACGTGCGGAATGACATTAAGTGTTGAATATAATAACTTCTAAATCTTCAATTAGTTTAAGATCCTTATTTCTCCCGCCGAAGTATTTTTTGACATTATCACTGGCATCGTGCTGAATGTAATGTACAGATTAGTTTATTAAGAGGAGATGGCTATTAATCTCGGTTTATACAGATATTGAGGTGCTGTGAAGGATTGGTCCTTTCGAGAATGTCACATCATTAATATTTGACGTTGCTGCGGAGAGAAATTATAGATAAAAAACGGAAGTATGTTTTGTTGGCCCGCCGGGGCATAGAGGTCTGTTATGTATCTTCCCATCGACCTGATGTCCCTACAAGACTGAGGTTCATCCAACGGAGGAGAAGCAGTGCTCCGTAAGGACAGTTACAATGATACAAACTATGGAAATAATTAGAAAAATTGAACACGTGATTCGGATATCAGGTAAAAAACTATTATAGCAAGCAACTCAGAATAAGCAGTAGCCTTTATTCCTGCTTTCTGAAAACAATCATTTCTACCCGCCGGTTCATAGCCCTGCCCTGTGGGGTGCTGTTGGTAGCAATAGGTTTTGACTTCCCAAAAGGAAGTACCTGTATGACGGAGGCACCTACAATATTGTTTTGCAACAACCACTGCCGGATACTTTCACAGCGCTGCCAACTCAATTCAAGATTGCGGGTATCGGAGCCGATAGAGTCGGTATGACCCTCCACATACATACTGTCAATGGAGGAGGCATTGCTGTTTTTAATAAAAAATGTCTCCAGCATCGTCAATGCTTCGGGTTTCAGCTTTGCCTTATTAAAATCAAAAAACACATCACCTAGCTGTAATGTATCTGATTTTAATAAGGGAGGCAAAGGAGGTAAGTGCTCTTTTACCTTTGTCATATAGCTACTATCAGTTTTGTCAAAAACAATGGTAAGCTCTCCTTTGCCAAATAACGAATAGTCCATCTCCTTGTGCCGGAAATTATACGTGTAGATTTTTTCTTTGTTACGCATAAAATCCACGCAGGCTGTTTCTTCTTGATCATCCGGAATCAGTTGAAAATTATCGAGAACCAATGAGATGGTTTGCGTTCCGGTGAGTTTCTTTTTGCCTGCAACAGTATCTTCTTCCACATAGACACCGAATGTCAGGTATTGCTCTGTGCCATCTGCCACAAAACTGTATTCAAACCGGAAGAAATTAGAATTGGGTACTTGCCGCACGGCTAAACTATCCGGTTGCATGTTTTTGACAAATGCTCTTTTGGGAACATAAAATTTCTCACCAACACAAACACCCGGTTTGAAGATCAGTTTAGGATTGAGCCGGGCTGATATAATTCCTTTGAAGGTGTAGCGGTTATTTTTTTGTAGCCCGCAGGGCAGGATAGCCCCGATAACGGGAGTAAAGCCGGTATATCCTGGCCAGTTGTAATAAATGCCAAATGAATTGGTGCCAAGAAGAGTGGAATTGGTTTCATTGCTGAGCATTTGTGCCTTTACATCTTTCAGGTAAAACCATGCTTCCACACCACATTCCGAACTGTACTCGGTGCAGGTATTCACTTCCTCAAAACCACCGTTGAGTAAAAGATCAGTTTGCGCCCTGGTGATACCGCCTTGCAACAGGCAAATAGCCATAGCAATCCCCGATTTTTTCCCTATCAATGATTTCAGCATATTTCCAGGAGTAAAGAAGTGAAAGTAGAATTAATTGCCCGTAGAAATGATTCGATTTAGTTAAAACGGAAATCGATCACACTACTTTTTTTACAAATAACCTTACCGAATTGATAGCCAGCACCACATCACTCAATCCCATTACCAATGCGCCAAATGTAGGAGTAAGAAAGCCAAGTGCTGCCACCGGAATGGCAACAATATTATAGGCAAAGGCCCAGAACAGGTTTTGCTTGATGGTCAGGTAAGTATGTTTACCCAGTCCGAGCGCTTCGGGAAGATTCTTCAAACCATGATTCATCAACACCACTTCAGCTGACTGCACAGCAATTTGCGAAGCATCATTCATAGAGATCCCGATTGTGGCTTTAGCCAATGCAGGGGCATCATTGATACCGTCGCCCACCATAGCTGTTGGAGTCACGGCACAAAGTTCCGTTATCCTTTCCAGTTTCTGTTCGGGGCTTTGTTCTGCCATGACGGTGTCAATACCCAAGTGGGAAGCCAGTTGCTGACAAGTTTCCAGCCGATCACCGCTGAGCAGGATGGTTTTGATGTTCTTGCTATGCAAATAGTCGATCACCATTTTTGCTTCCGCTCTTATTTCATCTTTTACATCGATCCACCCCCACAACACATCATTTTTTGTGATGTAGATGCTATGTGAATGATTGTCGGTCAATTTTTCTGCTATTTTAAAAGAGCCTGCCCACCAGATATTGCCTTCATTGTCTTCTGCTTTCATACCAAGACCTTTGACCTCTTCTATTTTTTTCCAGTGTATAGGATTTTTGATTTTCCATTCATTAGTGATAGCTTTTGCAACCGGGTGATTAGAATATTTTTCAAGACTGAAAACAATCCTTTTAAATTCAGGTTCTTCCACAACCTTTCCCAGGATTTCAAAACCGGCAACCACGAACTTTCCTGTTGTCAACGTTCCGGTTTTATCAAACACTACTTGCTTAATGTCTTTAAAGGTTTCCAGGCTCGTAGCATTACGGAAAAGAATACCTCTTTTAGCCGCCCGGCCTAACCCGACAGCAATGGCAGCCGGGGTGGCTAATCCCATCGCACAGGGACAAGCGATCACTAATACTGCAATACTACGCATCAGCGCAGGTGTAAAATCTTTTAGTACGACCCAGTTAATAAGTAATGTAAGGGTGGCAATACCCAACACTACAGGAATGAATACAGCACTGATCTTATCGGCAAGTTGCTGCACAGGTGGTCGTTCTCCCTGGGCTTGTTTTACCATACTAATAATGCCTGATAAGACGGTGTCATTCCCAACGGCCGTCACCTGAGCCTTCACTGTTCCGTCACTGATGATACTACCTCCGATCAATTTGTCTTTAGCTAGTTTATGCACCGGGACACTTTCACCAGTTATAATGGCTTCATTGACCTGTACATCACCCCAGAGAATTTTACAGTCAATAGGTACTTGCTCGCCAGTTTTTATCAGGATCAGGTCACCGACTTTTAAGCGTGTATTCTCAATATGAAAAATTTGTTCTTTGTACTCCTCATCGAAGGCGATCATGTTGGCCATCACCTTTTGTGACCTGGCCAATTTGTTTAGTTCTCTCTGAGTCGAAGCAATAGAAGCTTCTTCCAGATAATTTCCTAAAAACACCAGTGTAAGGATCGTCGCTGCCGTTTCGTAAAAAAGGTACTGTGCAGCCTGGCCAGTCAGGGAGCCGTACAAACTATACACAAAAGCGGCCGTAGCACCCACGGCGATCAGCACATTCATGTTGGGCATTCCGTTCCGGATACTTTTCCAGGCACTCTTGCCAAAGAAGCTCATGCCCACCACAAATACAGGAATGGTCAATGCCAACTGTACCCAATGGTTCATGAGCCAGTGAATGTGAACCCCGGGGATCATGTGCAACATCAATAGCGCAGTAAACGGCAGGCAGAACAGGAAACGCTGAAGATGCGTAGACAGAAATCGGGTCGAACCTTTTTCATGTTCATGTCTATGTGAATGGTCACTGGCATCCATTACGGTATAGCCAAGATCATGTAAACCTTTCGTTATTTTGTCTTCGCCAACTATGGCGTCTGAATCAAATAGAACATCCCCTGTTGCAAAATTCACTTTTACATTCTTCATACCCTGTTTTTCCAGGTACTTGTGAATATTGAGCGCACAGGTAGTGCAATCCATTCCTTCAACTTTCCATTGAACTTTTTCCATATTTACTTTTGCCGGTAAGACGGTAAGTCGGTAATTAGTGCTCTAATCCTCTTCTTCTTCTTTCCGGTCTTCTTTTCTTCCCGTCTATTTATCTGTACAAATTTACAAAACAGCCATGGAGTGATTTATGATTGCGGGAATATCTTGGCAACATGGTTGCTAATCCTGTTAAATTTGTGGCATGCAATGGCAGTTTTCATTGGAAGAGATCAACGGAATGGCATCCCTGTTTTGGAAAACAGTAGGAGATGCCACCGTATTTGCTTTTCACGGTCAGATGGGAGTGGGAAAAACCACTTTTATTCATGCACTATGTGATGCAAAAGGTGTAAAAGATGTGGTAGGTAGTCCGACTTTTTCTATTATCAATGAATATCAGTATGTCCCGATAGCTTCGGGGAGTGCAGAAACAAAGGAAGTGCTGTTTCACATTGATCTGTACCGGCTGAAAGATGAAGAAGAAGCTATACGGGCAGGTGTAGAGGAATGTCTGTATAGCGGTAATACCTGCCTGGTGGAATGGCCCGATAAAGCTCCCGGTATTTTTCCCGATACTACTATTCATGTCTCTATTGAAACGGTAAACGAGAAAACAAGACAACTCAGAATCGCCAATAATTAGGTACATTTGAGTAACTGGTTACTGGTTGTTTGTTGCTTGTTGTCAACCATACTTGAGATCCTCCGGTCTTAGATAAGCCAGTAATCAAAAACCAGCAACCAGCAACCAGTAATGAGCCAGCTAAAACCAAAAATAAGCACATCCTTTAGTTATGAAACCTTAGAAGAGACACTGGACATTAAGCCAAAGGCCGAAGGGATGATGATTGGTATTCCCAAAGAGATCGCCTTCCAGGAGAATCGTATTGGGCTGACACCTGATGCTGTTAGTGTATTGATCAGTAACGGCCACCAGGTAACGATTGAACATAATGCCGGGGAAGCTTCTCATTTCCGCGATAAAGATTACAGTGAGGCCGGTGCAAAGATTGTATATGACAGGGAAACTGTTTTTAAATCGCCGATACTGGTAAAAAGTGCTCCGGTGATCGAGGAAGATCTGCCCTTGCTGCAGCTCAACCAAATTATAATCTCTCCCATTCATCTCTCCGTCATGAAATCAGAAATACTGGAGGAAATGATGGAAAAGAGGATCACCGCCATTTCATTTGAAAACCTGAAAGATGACAGTGATTCTTATCCCATTGTTCGCAGTATGAGTGAGATTGCCGGCAGCGCCGTGATGCTGATTGCCGCGCAATACCTGGGTTCTTCCAATCATGGTAAAGGTGTGTTGCTGGGCGGAATATCCGGCATCGCCCCCACAAAAGTTATCATTATCGGGGCGGGGATTGTAGGAGAGTATGCCGCCAGGGCGGCCCTGGCATTGGGGGCTTCCGTAAAAGTATTTGATAACAGTGTTTACCGGTTGAAGCGGGTACAGAATAATATCGGTCAGCGTTTATGGACCTCCGTTATTGAGCCCCGGATGTTGTCCAAGCAATTAAAGACCTGCGAAGTGGCCGTTGGCGCACTGGGTTCTGAAACCGGGAGAACACCGATGGTGGTAACCGAAGAAATGGTAAGTAATATGCGGCCAGGCTCAGTGGTCATTGATGTCAGCATCGACCGGGGAGGTTGTTTTGAAACATCCGAGATCACATCGCATGAGCATCCTGTTTTTATGAAATATGGTGTTATCCATTATTGTGTACCCAATATTCCTTCTGGTTTTTCACGGACAGCCTCGCAAGCCATAAGTAATGTGCTGATGCCTTTGTTGCTGGAAGCGGGGGAGGAAGGTGGATTTGAAAACCTGCTCTGGCACCGGATACACTTGCGCACCGGTATTTATCTTTTTAAAGGTTCGCTGACAAATTTTTATCTTAGTCAACGGTTCGACCTGAAATATACGGATCTGAATTTGCTGATCGCCAGTCAACGTTAATGTCGTTTGGCCGTCAGCGTCGACGATTAATAGGTAGGTACTACCTTCGTCTAACCCTCCCGGTCTGAACATAAACATTGGATCACAATGTATGTTAACTTTAGCCCTATCGTCAATTTGGAATATACCCATAAATAACAACTTATGAAAAAACTTATTTTTTTTGTTTTCGTTCTTTCCTTCACCGCTTGTGCTGAAAAAGAATGGACAAAGGATGCACTCACCAATGAATGCCTTAGAGATTTTAATAAGAAAAATGAAGCAGAAAAAAGATTCGACCCTGCTAAGATTCCCTATCTCTGTCACTGCATAACCGATAAAATGATCGCAACGTATAAATCTGAGAAGGAGTCGTCAAAAGATAAAGAAGGCGTACAGCAAATAGGCGCAGATTGTGCAAGGGAAATTTTTAGTAAATAAAAAAGGCGATCAGCTCCCTGGCCCGTTTCGCTAATGTTACAATAGACCTTTCAAGGCACTGGGTTCAAGCAATACAACAGATGTTTTCTTTTTCCAGTCGTACAATACCAGTTTATTATCTGGTTGCTGGCTCACATACACTGCCTTTTTGGTGGCAGGGTTGTATTTTACAAGAAAAGAGCTGATGCCTTCTATTTTTTGTTTGTTACTTCCATCTGTCCTCATCGTCATCACCTGGTCGGGTGACCTGGTATAAAGGATCGTATTCTTATCAATCCAGGATGGATAAAAGTTATGGGTGGTCGTATCATTGGTTAGGTTGGTATGAAAACTCCCTTTCGAATCTGTCAGCCAGATCTGGTCATGATCGTCTCCTTTTTCAAAATAATAAACGATCTGGTCGCCTTCAGGTGCCCATACAGGGCTATAGCTTTTGTATTGACCACTTTTTGTGATCTGCCTGGTTTGTTTTGTAAGGACATCGACAACACATATTTCCAGAATGGCATCACGGCCACGGCCACTTGTTCGGTTATACACTATTTTCTTTCCATCATTCGACCAGTCCGGTGCTGCTTTATGAAAAGTATCCGCTACCAGGACTGTTTCCTGTTTAGTAACAAGATCATAGAGATAAATATCACCCTTGTTATTTTCATTTGGTCTCACAAACACCAAGGTCTTGCCATCAGGAGAGGCGGCACGACTCCCGCCGGTAAATCCAAGGGGTTCCATTTTTTTTCCATCGATCATAAAGATAAATCCCTTGTTGGCCGGTGGAACTTTTCGGGTTTTGTCAAATTTTACAATATTTAATAGCAAAGACTTTCCATTGGGCATCCAGTTGGCGGCAGTGATCACGGTCACAAAGTTGGTGTCAGCAACCTGGGAAAATATTTTTGAGCAACCAGCAAGAAATAGCGTTAAGGCGAGAATCTTTTTCATATGGTCTATTTAATAAAATAATCGTTGCAAGTAAACCCGTCAATATTATTGGTGTACCATTCCCATCGTTCAATACCTCCTATCAACCAGCCGATCCGGTAGCCTTTTTGTAATAAGGCATCTGCGAGTTCAACACCCACATACCCGTCCTGGGGAAGGATCATATACAACTTACTTTTATCAGGGAACTTTTGTGCAAACTCATTGCCCATTTTATAAAAAGGAAAATTAACCGCCCCTTTCAGCGTTTTATATTCAAGCTTGGTTCCTGTGGTCAGTTTATTAAACGTTGTATCATGCCGCAGATCGATCCATTGCACATTATCGGAAGCCTGCTTGCAAAAACTGAGCGGTGTATAAAACTCCATGTTAGTTTTTGATACGAAATATTTTTCCTGTGCCGTTGCAGGTTGGTAATTCGCCAGGTATTCAAAAAAACCAGTCAGGTTACCGACCAGGTTATAAATATTTGTAAAACCCTTTCGTGCCAGCCATTCCGAAGCGTCAGTAGCACCTCCACCAATTGTATTGAACAGTATGACAGGCTTGCCATTTGCTGCTCTTACTTTTTCCAGTACTTGTAAAGAGTCCGCCGGTTTGAAGTGGTTGGTATTTTTTAGATCCGGGAAGTAGGAAAAGAAAGGAACAGTTAACGAGTCAAAGAATGATCGGGGTGCACTACTGAATCCGATGATCTCCACCGGCTCCTGGGCCGATAATTTTTGAAACAACTGAGCCGGTGCCAAATTATGATAGGCGATATTATTTTCGTACAAAGCAGCTACATAGGGTTGTAGTTCATCATAATTCCGGTACCATTCGCTCATACCCCCTTTTACATTGTTGACGCTGCTAAAGCCATGCTGAAGGAGCAGGTTGGAAATACGGCGACTCCGATAACTATGCGAGCAAAGCACATAGATATCTTCCTGTTTATATTTTTCCAGTTGCCTGATAGTTTCCGGTTTTTGCAGCAGGTCCTGTAAGGAAATATTGATAGCAGTTTTAATGCGGCCAATACCGATATGCCGGCCACCTGTAACGGTGTCCATGTATTCGCCTGGGGTTCTGACATCCAGGATAATAAAACCTTTATTTCCTTGCCTGACTGCATCATTTAGGCGGGCTTTTTCCGCTTTTTGCATCAGTTCTGGTAAACCGATCTCTTTGTAATTATTCTGGGCCGCAACGATCCCCGGTATCAAAAGGAACAGAAGGGCGCATATAGATTTTGCCATGGTTATTTTTTTACAAAGCAAGACAATATTAGCTTGTAAAACTTGTACGATATTGACCTTTAGATGAAAGGAAGGATTTGGGTGATGTACCGCTAATTTTGCGGACTGACCGGTTCAGGTGGGAAGTATCGTAAAACCCCGATTCCTGGGCGGCTTCATGGACTTTATATCCTTTTCGCAATAAGCGTTTGGCAAACTCTGTCCTTAGGATCAGCAGGTAATCATAGGGCGACAGCCCCACATTTTTTTTAAAGAGTCTTACCAGATGAAATGGATTCAGGTTGACCAATGCTCCCATTTGTTGCAGGGAAGTATCATCCCTGTAATGTGTATGTATAAAATCTAAAAGCCGGGCTACCCGTGAGTCTTTATTCTTACACATCACCCCTTTTTTTTCACCTGTTTGCCCGAGCATTTCATGCATACAATCGAAGAAAATTTCCTGTTGGCGGAATGTGCTCGCACGGGCGGTGAATGAATTAAACAGCAATTGCAATTTCTGCGTCAATAAGGATGGATCCTGTACAGATTTTTGAAAAGTAAGGTCCGCCGGCAGGGTAATGTCAAGCCGGGTAGCTATTTCTTGCAATGCTTTTTTATCAGGATAAAAACTGAAATAACAAAGGGGCGTATCCCCGGTCGTACTTCCGGTATGCACTTCTCCCGGGTTGATCAGGACGAGCTGGTTACGGTTGGCCCTGTAATTTTTGCCATGGCAGTAAAAACTGTCCGATCCATTCAGCACCAGTTCAATGACATAATGATCATGGAAATGACGGGGAAAGCTATGATAGGATAGAGAGTAGCTGGCGAAGTCAATATTGAAAAGGTGTTCATGCTGCCAGCCGGAAAATTCTGTAACAGGTGTTGGAGCTTTCACCCAAGAAAGATACTAAGAAGGGATACATTACTACTACCGCTGGTATAAAAAACAAATTGAAAACTTCTACCTATAGTCTTGGATGTTAATTTTTTCTTTGCAAAATTGATACTCCACCTCGTCATTACTACTTACCACAACGAGCCGGTTCTGACAATGTTCGGCAATAAGACTGTGGTATAATCCGATCCCTTCGCTATCCAGGTTAGTGCAGGGCTCGTCGAGTAAAACGATTGGCGTATCAGAAAAAATACATTGCGCCAGCTTCACCCGTTGCTTCATACCAGAGGAATAAAAACGTATCTGTTTGTTGACAGCTCTTGTTAAGCCGATAGTCGCAATGATATCGTCGATTGTAATGCCGCAAAGAAAAGGTTTGAACCCCTGGTGAAAATTTAGAAATTCTTGAAGGGTCATTTCTTCCACCACTTCCAGGTAAGGAGCAGCAATTGAAACCTGCTGGTAGATCTTTTCAGCTGAAACTATTATCGAAGGGTTGTTGACTCCTGACTCCCGACTCTCCGCAGTACGCCGTGCGCCGACTCTCGACGCATACCCAGTCCCGACTCCGAACTCAATAGTCCCTTCATTAATATACATTCCTCCACTCAACACTTGCAACAGTGTACTCTTCCCTGAACCATTTGGCCCGGTAATAGCATAGGATTGACCCGCTTCAAATGTGTAGTTGACATGACGGAAGATCCAGTCACGGTTAAACCGTTTCCCGGCATCAGATAGGGAGATCGTCATCGTTGCTGCCTTTGGTAAACCGTTTGATAATACCCCGGCCGCTTTCACGGATAAATGTTACGATCTCATCCCGTTCATCTGTGGCGGGCATTTCTTCTTCAATATATTCAACCGCCTGGCTGGTGTTCATTCCTTTATTAAATAATACTCTGTAAATGTCCAGTATATGGTTGATTCGTTCAATACTGAAACCACGACGTTTTAATCCAATGGAATTGACACCGGCATAACTCAGCGGTGTACGACCCGCCTTGATATAGGGAGGCACATCTTTGCTGACCAGCGAACCGCCGCTGATAAAAGAATGGGCACCGATCTTTACAAACTGGTGAACAGCACACATACCAGCCAGGATCGTCCAGTCGCCGATTGTGACATGACCGGCCACCTGTGTATTATTGCTGGTAATACAATTATCTCCTACAAAGCAGTCATGGGCAAAATGGCAATACGCCATGATAAGGCAGTTCTTACCAATAACCGTTTTATCACGGTCCTTGGTACCCCGGTTGACCGTTACAAATTCACGAATCGTAGTGCCGTCGCCAATATACACATTTGAATATTCACCCTGGAATTTCAGGTCCTGTGGAACGGCAGCAATAACGGCACCGGGAAAAATACGGCAGTTCTTACCGATCCGGGCCCCTTCCATGATGGTTACGTTTGACCCGATCCAGGTGCCATCACCAATTTCTACATCCTGGTGAATGACCGTGAAAGGATCGATCTTTACATTGGTCGCCAGCTTTGCATTCGGATGAATATATGTATGCGGATGGATCATGTATGTTTAGAAAAACTCACCGTTGTTGGCGGAAAGACGGCAAAGTTAGCAGATACAGCTAAAAACCGAACTTTTTTTGGCTGTAGATTGTTAAAACTCAGTACTTCAGGTTTTCTCTTTTACCGGGACAAGGAAAATCAATGTTTACACAGTAAATTTGCTGTTCTAATGTATCATCCACCAGACATACTCGCCCTGGCACATAAGCAAGCCCTGATGCAGAACCAACTGGTATTGCTGCAGGAGAAAGAGCAACTGATACCCGGATCTATACAATATACCATTAACAGATACAACCGTAATCCGCAGGTCAGTATCGAGGATACCGGTATGCTTGTCTATCATTATGCAAAAACCGACCCCAAAGAAAATTACCTGGAGCTCCGGTTCTGTGTGAGTGGTAACGTGTACTGCCGTAAGAAAAATACCGAATGCGATAAGTGCCAGTTGGGTGCCTCCAAAACTTGTGTAGAGAGAGTAGATAGTGTGGATGTGGTGAGTTTTAAATTTTCCCCCACCCATCTCAGCCAGTTTGTAAAACCCAGGAAAGGAAATGCGGTGTTGACTGATGACATATTAAATTTCGAACACCGGTCATCGTTTACTAAAATACTTCCACTCTGTGGTAAAACAAGATTAGTGCTGGAAGGTGTGCTGAATCATACCTATAGTGATAGCCTGGAGAATATTTATATCAATGCACAAACACAGATGCTGTTATTATACAGCCTCGATTGCATGTTGGGTGAAAAAGAAATTGATGTAGTGAATTGCAAATTCCTGGCGAATGAACTGGACCGGGAAAAAATTGTGAAAGCAAGAGAAATTTTACTCCAGCATATTGGTGAGCCTATCACCATTAAAGAACTCAGCCGGAAAGTGGCTATTAATGAATGTTACTTGAAGAAAGGGTTTAAGGAATTATTTGGAACTACCATCTTTGATTTTTATCAAAGCCAGCGTATGGAGCACGCCAAGTACCTGTTGTATGAAAAAGGATTAAGTGTTACTGAAGTATCCATGTTACTCGGCTATTCCTCTATTTCCCACTTTTCTACAGCTTTCAAAAAGCACACGGGGCTGAAGCCTTGTGAATTATTGCTGAGGGCTTGATCATTATTTTATTTTTTTTGTTGCCAGCTACAGTGCAGATGGCATCGCCTGTTGCGTCGCACACTTCGGCGGTTTGTTCTTCGATGGGCTTATCTGGGCAATTTTATCTTACACGCTTTTTACTTTTTTGTCCCCGCTAAGGCGGGACAGGCTTTGATACAAAAAAGTAACGAAAAAAATCAATCCATTTCCCTGCCTGCCGGCAGGCAGGAATGGGAAAATTTTTTATTGCGAGTTTCCTTTTGCGAATTGGCGGAGGGAAATTCATGCTCCTGGGAAATTATTGGTAGACTCCGCTTCCTGTTAGCGCAGGATGCCGGGGCGCTTGCTTTTTCGCCTGTAAATGTTTTTGTAGGATGAACCGTGTAATAGGCGTAATAGATGCGCAGGGAAACTCATTCAGTTCGTAGTTTCTGTTACATAATACGACCAGGTGATACAGTAAAATTCCCAGCGCCTATTTTTCGACAAGATCGGTTTTAAACCCTTCAACGGGTCACCCTGTCGAAAAATCAGCGCCCTTTGAATAGTCGAATATCACGAAGCAAACTCTCGCACCCGAGCCCGAGCCGAATCTGCGTTTTCCCCTGCCAGGTCGCGCAAGGAAATTGTCGAATATCAGAGTTTCCCACATCGACCTGGCTTGACTTTTTGCTCCACTTTTGTGTCAAGACAAAAGTGGAAGAAGGAAAAAGTATCAACCCATCTCCGATTACCTTTTTGTAGCGATGACAAAAAAGTAAGAAAGAAAAAAATCCATGCGGCGCAGCCGCATAAAGCTAGTAAGTTTTTTTAAGCTCCGGATCAGTAATAATTACATAGTCCCCCAACTTACTAAACGCCTTCCAATTAGGGTTAGCAAACGAACTGTCACTAAAACAACTGATATTGACTATTCTCAATTTAGAATTTCTTTTTTGCAACTGTTCGGCAGTGCCCAATTTTTCATCGCAATGAAACTTCCCCACCACATGAAATATTTTTTTCTCTTTATTCTTCTTCCAGTAAACGTAAATGCTATAAGCCATCCCGGCATCCCACAAACACTGGCTGTAAAAGATCCTGCTATTGCCTGTGCCAGGACTTCCTCCTTTCATAAATTCCATGAATTTTTCACGGTAGCGACCAGTGGCGGTGTCATAGGGCAGCGGTGGCAAAAATTGTTTGGAAGTCTTAGGTAAACTATCCAGCGCCTTCATTCCCTTCCGGCTAACCATATTTACATAACGTCTTGGCGGATTGGCGGCAATGACATCGAGTGCATGTTGTTTGGCCAACTCAACCATCGGTTTATAATCTCTATAATTACTCCAGGCCCTTGCTTCCTTACTAAACCTGTCCTCGCTGATATACCCGGCCAGGTATTCATCCAATACCAACTGGCAATCCGTTTCAAACATTTCCATGCTCAGGGCCAGCTTACTGCCATATTGTTGTTGTAAGGCATCCAATATTACTTTTTCCAGGTAGTGGCCGGCACTATCATTATGTTCTTCCCCAAAAAATAATATATCCGCGTTTTTACAATCAATGGCTATTTGCCGCGGTGTAGTTAGTTGTTGGGTCTGTGTATTGTAGATCTTATAATGTTTCTCAATACCGGTTTGAGAAAAAGAGGACAAGCAACATAAGCAAACGATCGCCGGGAGAAAGTATCTCATTAGTAAAATAATTTATGTCAAAGGGAACAAAACTACAAGTTCAGCGGCAGCCCGGGAGCTGAGCTATGATTCCGATAATAAATTAACGATTTTTCTGTTGTAATAATGATTCTCGCAATAGCTTTGCAGCCAATGAAGATACCTGGCTATATATTGACCTTTTACCTGATCCTGCTTTCGGCAGTTCCCTGCTGTATCTTTGATGACTGCCCGGATGATAAAATAGCTTTGACTTCGGATACCGGGCAAGAACCTGACCATGAGAGCGGTGACGGTGATTGTGGTAGTTGCTCTCCTTTTTTTAGTTGTGAAGGCTGTGCGACCGCTACCATTGCTTTTCAGCCGGTTTCGTTTGACATGCAACCGCTGGATATATCCCCGGTTTATGCAGCCTATATTCAACCTTCGCTTCCCACCATCGACTACGATTTCTGGCAACCGCCCCGGCTATTCAGCTAACCATTCAACCAGGAAATCAATTACAGAATAAGTAGTACCTGACTTCTTCACCGTTTGGTGGAAAGGAGTAGGAATTTAAAAATTTACCCATGAGCAAGATAGGTTTATTTATAGTTACCTTATTATTGGCCACCACCTTATCCGCACAGCAAAGCCTCAGGATAAAAGTGTTTCATGCCGATACAAAAGAACCATTACAGGCTACCGTTAGTATTCAATCGATAGAAAGAACAGCTACTGCAGACAGCACCGGGACAGCTTTATTTCAAAATTTATCGGCAGGAAAATACAAGTTGATGGTTTCTCATGTGGGCTACGACAGCCAGGAAATAGCTGTCAACCTACCATTTTCGCAACCTGTACTGGCAATAGGGCTTGAACCGGATGAGGAGGAAGAGGAAGAAGTGATCGTACAATCCACCAGAACAAGCCGGACCATTAAAAATGTACCAACAAGAGTTGAAACAATAGAATTGGAGGAAATAGATGAGAAAAGCAATATGCGACCGTCCAATGTTTCTATGTTGCTACATGAAAGCACCGGGATACTCGTGCAACAAACCTCCGCCACTAGTGGAAATGCCAGCATCCGGATACAGGGGCTGGACGGCCGTTACACCCAATTACTGAAAGATGGCTTTCCCAGTTTTGGAAATTTTGCCAGCGGGTTAAGTGTATTGGAAATACCACCAATGGATCTTAGACAAGTGGAGATCATCAAAGGCCCCGTATCACCTTTAAATGGGGGAGGAGCTATTGCAGGCGTAGTGAATTTTATTTCCAAAACCCCCAGGGAGAAGCCAGAGCATAGTATTCTTTTCAACCAGTCTAATATCGGTCAAACCAACCTGGGTTATTTTTCTTCCGGCAGAAATAAAAAAACCGGTTACACTTTTTTGGGTTTGGTGAATAACCAAAAGCTTTATGATGTGGACAAAGATGATTTTACTGAGATACCTGAATCATTTGAATTTACCCTGCATCCCAAATTGTTTATTTACCCCGATAAAAAAACCATAATTATTATCGGTAACAGTTTCACCAAAGGAACCCGGACAGGCGGTGATGTGCAGGTAATAAAAGGAAAGGGTGACAATGTTCACCGCTATTTTGAAGAGAATAATACCATTCGGAATAACAGTACCCTTGAATTGCAGAAGAAGATAAATGATAAAAAAAGCCTGACAGTGAAACAGAGTTTTTCTCTTTTCGACAGGCATATTGAAATACCGGGTTACCATTTTGACGGCATCAGCTACAACAGCTTTACTGATATAGCCTGGCTCAACAATCTCCCCAACCACTCCATCGTGGCCGGGGGCAACCTGGTATATGACAAGTTCAATGAAAATGACAACAGCACTGATAACAGGGACAACAAAAATCTTACAGCAGGTTTGTATGTGCAGGACACCTGGGATGCGGCAGAAAAAATAAAAGTTGAAAGCGGCCTACGGTTGGACTGGACGAAGTACCGTAATACTATTTTTTCCAACCATGAGTTTTTTGTCTTACCCAGGATTTCCCTGCTTGTAAAATACAATAGCAAGTTTTCTTCACGTATTGGTGCAGGGATCGGTTATAAGGTTCCAACGCTTTTTACGGAAAGAACAGAAACGATACAATACCAGGGTGTAGAGCAGCTTGATAATGTACAATCAGAAAAAAGTTATGGTGGCACAGCAGATCTTAATTTCAAAACAAAGATCGGTCACGATTTTGACCTGTCTTTTAACCACATGTTCTTTTATACCTGGATCGACAAACCGCTGGTGCTGCAGGGAACTGGTTTCTCCGGTTATGCATTTGCAAATGCCAGCCAGCCTGTCACAAGCAAGGGTTTTGAAACAAATGCCAAATTCATTTTTAAGCATAATTTCAAATTGTTTCTGGGGTACACTTTTACCGATGCGCATGCGGAATACCTGGCCACGACCCAGTTTTTACCATTGGTACCCCAACATAAATTCAATGCTGCCCTCATCTATGAGAAACATGATTTGCTAAAAGTAGGTTTGGAAGGATACTACACGAGCCCGCAATTTTTACACAATGGATTTAAAACAGCTGATTACTGGGAGTTTGGTTTCATGGTGGAGAAGCTTTGGAAGAAATTTTCAGTGTATATCAACTTTGAAAACTTTACCGATACAAAGCAAAGTAATTTCAAAAGAGTGGCCAATGACCCACATAATAATCCCACGTTTGATGATATCTGGACGCATACGGAAGGACGTGTTATCAATGGCGGCATCAAGATTAAATTGTAAGACGTCCCGGACAAAAATTTGCGCTCCACCGGATTTTGAACTAAATGACTAAATTTGTACGTTATTTTTTAAAACAGTAAAAGTTCTAAGAATGTTTAAAAAATTTGCCATTCTCGCGCTGGTAATAATAGCTTTTGGAAAAAGTTCGTTTGGCCAAACTGGCACCCCTTCTGCGGACACCACTATAACCATAAAGGTAAAAGGCGTCACTTGCAACAACGATTTGAAAACCCTTTCTGCTAATGTAAAGGAATTGAAAGGCATAACGGAATGCAAATCCGGGAAAGCCGGCCCTGTTTCTGAGTTTCAAATCACTTTTAATCCAGCCCTGGTCGGAAAAAAAGAAATTTTCAGGGCGATTGAAGATACGGAAGGTTGCACCGATCCAAAAGACAGGCCTTATAAAGTAAAGTCAAATTGATGCGCTGGTGTATCATCTTTTTTACAGTGCTATTACCGGCAGGTGTCCTGGCGCAAACTGTATCAGGAAAGGTCATTACTGCAAGTAATCAGCCCCTGCCGGGTGCTTCTATCGTGTGGCTGAACAATAAAAAAGGAGTAAGGGCGAATGAGGATGGCAGCTTTTTGATCAGGAGATCAGCTTCTAACTTTAAATTGGTGGCGAGTCATAGCGGTTACATGAATGACACGGTTGATATAACCAATATGGAAACTGTTTTGTTTGTATTACAGCAAAAAAGCAACCTGCAGGAAGTAGTGGTACATTCAGAGAAAGAAGGTATAATCCTGTCTAACGTAAGCCCGGTTAAAACAGAAATACTGACATCCGTTGAGTTAAAAAAATCCGCTTGTTGCGATCTGGCTGGTTGTTTTGAAACGCAGTCATCAGTGCAGCCCCAAACTACCAATGTAATTACCAATGCCAAAGAACTACGGATACTAGGTTTGTCCGGCGTGTACAACCAGGTATTGATCGATGGGTTTCCGATGATCCATGGGTTGACTTCAACTTATGGCATCAGTGGTATTCCCGGAACCCTGGTAGACAACATTTATATATCAAAAGGTGCTAATAGTGTGTTGCAAGGGCATGAGAGTATCAGCGGACAGATAAATGTGGAAACAAAAAAGCCCAATGCCTCAGAAAAATTGTTCGTTAATGCTTACATGAATAGCTTTTTAGAAAAGCACCTGAATCTTGCCACTAATTTTAAAGTTGCCAAGTGGCATAGCCTGCTTGCCTTTCATACCGTGCAGCCTGCTGATAAAACAGACAGGGATAAAGATAATTTTCTTGACCTGCCCCTGCTCACCCGGTATATGGTACTTAACAAATGGAGAATAGGCAGGGAAAAGGACTGGGGCTGGAGCAGTGAAATGGCACTGCGTTTTCTAACAGAAAAAAGGACGGGGGGACAAACATTTTTTCGGCCCGGTGAACATAAAGGAAGCAGTACAGTTTATGGCAACACTGTGTCGCTTGATCAACCTGAATTATGGGCCAAAACAAGTTACCGGTTTAATGATATCCACCGCATCACCTTGTACACATCTGGTTTCCACCAGGATCAGCAATCTTGGTTTGGCTCGCTTTCTTACAAAGCCAGGCAAACCAATGCATTTGTCAACCTGCAATATGAATTGACCAGGACTGCAAACCAGTCCCTAAAAACCGGGATCAGTTTTAAAAGTGTAAATCTTAGTGAAGACATTGCATTTACTGATAATAGTATTAACAGGAACTATAATGGCAACTATCATCGCCATGAAAAAATAGCAGGCTTGTTTGCTGAAAATACTTTGTCACTTTTAAAAGGGAAGCTGACCTGGATTGCGGGAATAAGAGCCGATAATCATAGCCAGTTTGGCTGGTATGTTACGCCGAGAACGTTATTGAAATACGATCCCACCCCTGCTTTAACGATCCGCGCAAACATAGGCACCGGCTGGCGCACTGTTAATTTATTTAGCGAGAATATCGGCTTGTTGGCCAGCTCCCGTGATATAATTTTTACCGAAGCGCTAACACCCGAAAGGGCGTTGAACATGGGCATCAATATTACCCAAAAATTTGAAAGCGAAAATGTTTCAGGATACATCAGTGCTGATTATTACAGGACTAGTTTCCAGAACCAGGTATTCCCGGATTATGATACCGATCCAACCAAAGCCTTTATTAAAAACTTTAGGGGTAGGAGTGTGAGCAATGGTTTCCAGGCAGATTTTTTTATGAAGCTTTACAAGAGATATGAATTCAAGGCAGGATATAATTTCCTGGATGTCTATAGAATAAATAATGCTACAAAAGAGATCTTACCATTTAATCCAAGGGATAAAGTGCTGACCACGTTTAGCTACAAACCAGCGAATAATAAATTTCACGCAGATATTAATATTCACTGGTTTGGTAAACAACGGTTGCCCGATACAAAATTGAACCCAGTGGCCTATCAGCGTCCCGATTACTCCAGTGATTATACGACGGTGAATGCACAATTCACTTACCTGTTCAAGGCTTTTGAAATGTACACCGGCTGCGAAAATATTTTCAACTTCCGACAAAGCCAGCCGATCATCAGCTGGCAAGATCCCTTCAGTCCCTATTTTGATATTTCATCGGTATGGGGTCCAACAAGGGGAAGGGAATTTTATGCGGGAATAAGATGGCGTTTTAAGTAATTGCTTTATTGTATAATCTGAAAACGGGATTTCGCGATAAAGCCTGTCAATCTACCCGGTTGCAGTCGGGAGGAGAGGCAGGTGTGTGCTGTATATTTGTCTTATGCAAAAAATGCTCTACATACTATTATTCATGCTAGGAGCGATTGCATTTGTTTCATTTTCCCGGAATAGTGATGAAATAGGGTCTGATAAACTGCGACAGTTGTATGCACAATCACCGGGTAAATGGCCTTCACCAACTATTGACGATGGGGTTAACTGGAAAGAATTAGGCATACTTCCTGGAAGCCCTATTGAAAAACAGAAGGATTCGCTCAAACATGTTATTGAACTGGGCAAGATATTATTTTTTGATACCAGGCTGAGTAGTTCCGGGAAGATAAGTTGTGCCAGCTGCCATCAACCGGAATTATCCTGGACAGATGGAAAAGAAAGATCAATCGGGCACGAAGGTGCGGTGACCAAAAGAAATTCACCAACGATCCAGAACAGTTGGTTTTACGAAAAACTATTTTGGGATGGAAGAGCAAAAGACCTCGCGGACCAGGCGTTTGCTCCCATCAACAGTGAGACCGAGATGCACACTGAAATGCCAGACCTGGTACGAAGGATGCGGGTGAACAAAGAATATCCCGGGTTGTTTAAAAAAGCTTTTGGTGATGAGGACATCAACCCTGATCGCCTGGCAGAAGCTATTGCCATTTTTGAAAAAACAATTGTCAGCCGCAAAAGCAGGTTTGATGAGTTTCTTTCGGGTGATAAAAATGTTTTGTCAGATAGCGAGATCCGGGGATTGCATTTATTCCGTACCAAGGCCCGCTGTATGAATTGTCACCACGGGCCCCTGTTTTCCGATAATCAATTTCATAATAACGGTTTTTATCCGGGCACCAATGCTCAAAAAGATAAAGGATTATATAGTGTAACGCATAAGGATGAAGATATGGGTAAATTCAAAACGCCTTCTTTGCGGGATGTAATGAAAACAGGCCCCTGGATGCACGATGGAAGTTTAAAAAACATCAGGGATATCATTACGATCTATACACAAGGGTCAGCTTCGCCCCGGGATGGACTGATCAAACAAACTTCCCTGCGACCAAAAGAAACGGAAGATCTTATTGCTTTCCTGCAGGCTATTTCATCTCCACCTTTGGAATTTACAAAACCGGTAATACCTCGTTAAAAAAACGAAATCTTGCTACGAAGCTTGCCCCTCTCCGAAGGAAGAAGGGTTGGGGTGAGGTCAAACAGGGTGAGATGACAGCAATTTGTAACCATACCCGCAAAAATTCTATCTTTGCCATCCAATCCATAAAATAATTTCTAAAATAGCTTTTTATGAAAAAAATATTGTTCAGTTTTCTGGTCCTTGTTCTTGCTGTATCAGCTAATGCGCAACCACCTTCCGGTGATGCCAAACCCGGTGAATGGTATGGTGAAAAAGTTACTACAGAAGGTGCAGTGAACATCAATGATGTTGCGGGAAAACTACAGGCGGGTGCAGCCTTTCCCGAAGTGAAAGTAACCGCTAAAATTGTAGAAGTATGTCCCAAAAAAGGATGCTGGCTGAAACTGGAACTAAATGATGGCAGTACCGCCACCGTCAAAATGAAAGAGTATGGTTTCTTTCTGCCGCTGGCCGCCAAAGGAAAGACGGTGGTGATTGACGGTGAGGCAAAAATGAAAACTACGTCTGTAGAAGAACTAAGACACTATGCAGAAGATGCCAAAAAATCAAAAGAGGAAATTGAGGCGATCACTAAACCAGAGAAAGAAATCAGGGTGACAGCAAAAGGAATTGTGATCCTACAATAATAATATTTTATCTAGTAAAGTAAAGCTGTTCAGTCCTGAGTTGATCGAAGGATGAACAGCTTTGTATTTTAGATTTAAATGGAATTTCTATAGCAAACAAACGTCATCCTATCATTTTTTGATTTGCGTAAGAACTGATGATAACCATTTTGCTAATTTTACAGAGTCCTCGGGTGTCTTCATCGCTTTCAAAAAAACAGTTCCATTTTTTTTAGACCAGCCCAATACTTTAGTGTTAAACTCCTTACGTTTAGCTGTGTCAGCCTTATTGCTGGGATATCCAGTCATAAGTACCGAGTACTCATTGGCCGCAATTTGTAGCTCCGAATTGGAAAAATTGGGAATATTGATCACGGCGTGATAAAAGGAGGTGTCAGTACCAGGTACACCGGTGGTAATAATTTCGTCTGCTTTTTCTTCCTGTTTTTTGTCTTTACAAGATAGCAGTACTCCGAGTAGGCCAAGAACGATAAAAGATCGTTTCATTTTTCTTTTTTAAAATAATTGAAGAATATGATTAGATTGTTTCAATTTGAAAGGAATCCGGAAAAGGTTGGAGAAAAATAATAGTATCTTTTTCTTCCTTGGCAATTACCGGCATTGTTGCAGCAATCATTCAAATGTGCCGGCGAAGGTAAATATTTTTTATCAAAAATCCTTTCCTAACTGATGATACGTTGTTCAACGATAAAAACAATAGTACTTTCTCCCTCAATTGCGGCGGTAGGGGCATACCCGGGTAAGTTTCCTTTTCTCGCAAATAGTTTTCTTTCCTTCATGATGACACATGAGAAAGCAGCTTCAATTTGCCGACAATTTTAATACAGCCATTCTTTCCTTGTAATTAGTTTTTTAAGTCACCCGTAGGCTGATTTCAACTTACTGTTGGTGTCATCGTTTAGTAAAACAAATAAAATATACCTGATGCTGACACCAGCATGATAATTAATAAAAATTACCGGAAGATATTTGTGGCCGCAATCACGACGATGAGAAAATTTTATACCTTTTTTTGGTCTCTTTTCTTAAGCAGTATAGTAACGGCACAACCCGAAGACCAGGATACCATTACCGCAAAAGAGTTAAGCGAGGTGATTATTACAGGCCAGTACAGACCGCAATCTGCAAAAAATTCTGTCTACCAGGTCCGCACTATTTCTAAGGAGAGAATCTTGCGGCAAGGTGCTGCACAACTCCAGGATGTATTGAATACTGAATTAAATATCCGTTTTGCACAGGACCTTGCAACGGGAGGTGCAGGAATTACCATGATGGGACTAAAAGGTCAGAATGTCAAGATTTTGCTGGATGGCCTACCCATCACCGGCCGGCAGGGAACATCCAATGAGATTAATATCAACCAGCTAGATATCAACGCTATCGAACGTATTGAAATAGTGGAAGGTCCGATGTCAGTGGTGTACGGTGCAGATGCCCTCGCCGGGGTTATTAATATCATTACAAAAAAAGCTGGGGCGGCAAAATTCTCTGTTACCGCAAAATTGCACGAAGAATCCATCGGGAATGAATACGGTTTCAAACTGGGGATACACAATCAGTATGCAGGATTAACGGCCCAACATAAGAATTGGGAGATCGGCGCCGCCTTCGGCAGGAATTATTTTGGAGGCTGGAAAGATACAGCCAGCGACAGGGAACTAGTATGGCATAAAAAAGACCAATTAATTGCAAATGGTTTTATTGGCTTCAGTAAAAGCAATCCCAATGGCAATCGGTTTACTATTCATTATCGCATAGATGGCCTGGATGAGATCATTACCAATCCAGGGAATTTTTTGTTCCGCCAGCAAAGTTCAGGTGATACACTGGCCTATGACCAGGACTATCTTTCACAGCGGTTGATGCACCAGCTACGTTCATCCATTTTTGTAAACAACCGGTTGAATGGCCAATTACAATCTGCCTATACTAATTATAGCCGCCAGGTTTTTTCTACTACGGTAAGTAAACAATCGGGAGATATTAGATTGGATATGGGAACCGGCCGCCAGTCAGTGGTTAATTTCACCGGTTTTACGTTCCGCAGCACCGTGTTTTACAAAGTATCATCCATGGTTTCTTTTCAACCGGGGTTAGATATCAATCTCGACAGGGGAGAGGGGGAGCGTTTAAAAGCCGGTAACAATGCGGTGAATGATCATGCCTTTTTTATTACAGCAGAGATTACTCCATCATCCAAAGTAAATATCCGACCCGGTTTCAGGGTGATAAAAAATTCAGTGTATAAAGCACCACCCCTGGTCCCTTCACTCAATGCAAAATTTTCTTTATCAAAAAATATTGACCTCCGGCTGGCCTATGCCAGGGGATTCCGGTCGCCCTCCTTGAGAGAATTGTATTATAATTTTTTTGATGCCAATCACCAACTTATTGGTAACCCGGACCTGGAAGCAGAAACCTCGCATAGTTTAAACGGGTCACTCACCTGGAGAAAGATCAGTCCAAAGGAAGTGGTATACACTACCCTCCTAAGCGGATTTTATAATAATGTAAATGATCTTATCGATTATGCCATATCGTCCAACAACCCTGGTGTATTTATCCTCACCAATGTATCGAATAGCAAAACAGCCGGGGTAACAATGGGTACTACAGCCAGCAGCAAAAAGTGGACTATAGCGGCCGGTATGGGGTTGACCGGATTTTATAACGATTTTGCAGCAACCGATCCACAACTCCCACAACTTCAATGGTCACCCGAAGCAAATTTCAATTTGGGGTATCGCCTTTCCCCCATGGGGATGGATATAAATCTATTTTACAAATTTACCGGCAAGCGGCCCTTTTATATAATAAACAGCAGCCAGGAAATTATATTGGCCAGGCAACATGCCTACCACATGGCTGATATCACCGTTAATAAAAAGGCATTTAACTATTTTTCTTTTACTGCCGGAATACGAAATCTTTTGGATGTGGATCGTGTCACTAGCACTACTGCAACAGGAGGGGTACATAGCTCCGGGGGAATTGCGAACATAGCTTCTGGGCGTTCAGTTTTTGCCGGACTTGTTTTCAATTGGGAAAAGAAGTGAGTTGGGAGTAGAGAGTCGGGAGTCGGCACACGGCGTCCTGCGGAGAGTCAGGAGTCAGGAGAACTCCATAGGAGCAATATGTAATCAAAAAATCAGTTCGAAAAATAAAAATTGTCAAAACCCCAATCGAAATAACCCCTACGGAGCTTGCCCCTCTCCCGTCATTGCGACCCGAGTATAACGAGAGTAAGCAAGGAGAGGGGGCCGATAGGTGGGGTTGAGACCCCCAAAAAATTAAAAAAATCAACACAATAAAAATGAACACAACAAAATCCATTCTTCTCTTTACTACCATTATCACCCTTTTTTCCGCCTGCCGCAAAAAAGACGCGATAATGCCCGACAATCTTGTAGTGTTTGAATCGGCCGCCCAGGGAATGTCAGCCACTGAAAATACGATCACCATTAAGGTGATATTGTCAAGGGGAACAGACAGGAATATACCTGTTACCCTTAGCCTGTCAGAACAAGGTGTCGTATATGGCACCGATTATACTACCGTACCCGCGGCAGCAGCCGGGAAAATAGCCCTGGTGATTCCGTCTGGCAATAATGAAGCTTCCTTTGTACTGACAAAAAATGCAGGCGTTTTATTCGACGGCGATGAAAAAATTGTAGTAGATATCTATAGCTCCGGCTCCCCGGTCTTGATCGGGAGTACCAAACAACTAACATTGAGTTTTGCAGAACTGGTCGCCTCTTCTGCTATGGCAACTATCAACGGAGGCGGGGCAACTTATCCCCACAAAGTATTTGTTGATATAAGTGCTAATCGCCAAACTGCAGTATGGCGGACCCATTGGGATCTTGGTTTCTATTCCGGCAGTGATGATCACCGGGTGATCCTGAATTCCTCCAGCGCCATGATGGCTAAGCAGATCAGTAAGAACGATCTCAACAGTGTAACGGCAACCGATACACTAAATTTTTATACTGAGGTGGCATTCAGCCAGACTGCACCGACCACCACCTCGTTGGCCTATATTGATTACCCGGATGGTAATCTTTCCAAAACCGCCATAGCCGCGGTTTCAGCAATACCTGCAGATAATAAAGTATACATTGTTAATCGCGGTACGGGTGTGGGATCACCGGCCCCTGCAAGAGGCTGGAAAAAAATCCGTATCCTCCGCAATGCTACGGGTGGTTACACCCTACAACATGCCGATATAGCCGCAACAACTTTTATTTCTATTGATATTTCAAAAGATGACGCGAACTTTTTTAAATATATTTCTTTTGAAAATGGTGTGATAACAGTGGAGCCGCCAAAAAAGAAATGGGATATCGCCTGGACTTATTTTTCCAATACCACCAACTTCGGATCGGGCGAAGTGCCCTACCTGTTCCAGGATATTATTTTACTCAACCGGAATGTACAGGTAGCCAAAGTAATGGTAGCCACTAAAACATTTGCAGCCTTTGCAGCAACAGATATTGCCACGCAAACTTTCTTGACAACACAAAACGCAATTGCGGCAGACTGGCGCAGCGGCGGCGGTCCCTCTACCGTACCGGCTGTACGAACCGACAGGTATTACATTGTCAAAGATGGCGATAACAATTATTACAAACTCCGTTTCACTGCCCTCACCCAAAATGGCGAACGGGGCTATCCGGCTTATGAAACAATGCTTATAAAAAGAGGATAAAAGCACCACTAACCCCTATCCACATTCGAAAACTTCCTACGAAGCGGGAGGCAACGGAGAGGGTCGGGCTGAGTCGAGAGGGGCTGAACTGAAGCGAATAACTTGAAGATCACAGGCTCGCTAACTGGCCCTGATCTCCCTCTCCCGTCATTGCGAGTGGAACAAAGCAATGGAGAGGGGTGGGGTGAGGTATCCCTATCAGCCAGGAGAGGGTGGGGGGTGTGGCAAACCTACGCTCTTGGAGTTCTTTATCCTGTCAACAGGCGTGAAAAAAAAAGCATCGGTTGCTTGTGATGACATCCCACAAAATCCACTGCGCAGCGTTTCCCCCTCTCCTGTCATTGCGAACCTCAATGCAGGAAGCGGGAAGCTATAAAGAGGCCTGCCCTGCCATCCGAAGGTCAAGCGGTTGGGCTGGGTTGGAACAACGAATGTCCCGTCAGGGCGTAGCCCCCAACGAAAATTTCCCTATAAAGCATGCCCCCTCTCCCGTCATCGCAACATGAGTGCCGCGAGGGAGAAGCAAGTGATAGGGGTTGGAGGGAGGTTAAACAAACAGCTGGAAAAGGGTTGGAGTAAAAGTGAACGAACTCACCTTTGAAGCATCTCCTATGGATTCAATAGATGAGGACCCGGGTGAGGAAGCCCGCTAATTGACGGGCGAATAGACAGGCGGCACATACCAAAAACGCATTTCTCCATTTATTGTGTCATTGCTCGCTGACCCGTCAATTGGCGGCTCAGTGCATCAAAAAACAGGAATTCCGGCATAAATTTTAAATGAATATACAGCCAAAATTTAATATGCATTTTGGCTAGAATTGGTGTTGAATAATTTAATGAAACCCTTACCTATAAAAGGTTGTACTGTCAATCCTTGTCTGCTATCTTGCATCTTCGGTACATGACTAAAATCATACTGCCGTATTTTTTTACCCAAAATCTAAAATAAATGCTAAAATATTTTTTTTTTAAAAAGTCGCAGTTTATATTCGTGCCGCAAACCCTCCATAAAGGGTTTCTCCATCTATCCTCCGTAAAACCAACTCATTTAAAAAAAAATTATTATTATGAACCAAATTTACGCCTGCCCAAAAGGAACGTTATCCCCTTCTGGCATCGTTAACACTCGTACTGCAAACCCTAGTGCAGCAACTCGCAGTGTTAGTCTTTTATCAAAACTCCTGATGGGGGTTTTTGTGTTTTTAGTATTTGGCGCAGGGAAAGCCCTGTCGCAAACTGTCGTGACGTATAATGCGTCTGGAAATTTCGTTGTGCCCCCCGGTGTTACTCAAATAACCTTTGATGTAACAGGTGCTGGTGGCGGTGGTGCAGGCTCTGGAGCATTTTCAGGCGGCGGCGGCGGCGGCGGCGGTTCTTTTACACGATATGTAAATGTGCCCGTTACTCCAGGTGCCACTATTAACATTGTCATTGGCGCAGGTGGTATTGCTGGTGTGTTAAATACAGCTGGTGGTTCTGGTGGACTTACTTCTGTATCTGTTGGCGGCATTAATCATGCAGGTGCTGCTGGCGGCCAAATAGTTGTCGGTGGTAGCGGTGGAGGCCCTACTGGTGGCGGAAACCAAGGAGGTGTTGGCGGTGATGCAACACTAGGTCAACCTGGCGGTGGCGGTGGCGGTGGCGCTGCTACATTGGGTGTTAATGGAGTTGCTGGTGGTGTTGGCGTAGCGACAGGTGGTGCTGGCGGAGCAGTTAACGGTGGAAACGGCGGAAACAACGGTTTTCCCGGTATTGTCGGATTATCACCCGGTGGTGGTGGCGGTGGAGGCGGCTTCGGTGCATTCGGTGCTGCTGGTGGTGATGGTCAAGTTGTCTTGATGTATACCTGTGCTACATACACGGTACCTGCATTTGGTCCTTTCTGTCAAGGCGGTGCTTCTCAACCTATAACAGGTAATGGCGTTGCTCCCGGTGGAACGTCCGCATTACCTGGCCTTTCCCCTTTATTTGTTCAAAATGTTGGTCCAACACTTAGCGGTACCAATGTAACAGGAAGCTTGGCTCTTGGTTTTAGTTTTACACCAACTACACCAGGAAATATTACTGTTACGTATGCATATGCAAATCCAAACCCTAACCCGGAAGTTCCTCCTTGTGTTACTACTACTACCAGAGATGTAGTTGTATTCCCGACAAGCGTGGTGCTGAATGTACCTGCAAATACTTGTGCTACAGGTCTTACTGTTACTCCTGTAACACCCGTTGCTGGATTTACTCAGCAATGGAGTTTTGACGGTGGTGTAACTTGGCAAAACTCTAATGTCGGACCAACGACTCCAGGTTGTTATCAAATAACTTCTCGTTATATAAAGAATGGTGCTTTTGGAAATGTGGCTGATATGGCTACAAGTCCTTGTGCAAATAGTGCTGCAGTACAAGCTGTCGTGTTTCCGGCAGCACCAACGCTTGCAAACGCTACAAATACTTGTGCAACAGCATTGACATTACCGACTATTCCAACGGTAGCAGGATTTAATTCAACTTATGAAATCATTACACCAGCTGGTGGTGGTGGCGGTGTATGGTTAACTCCTGCAAACGCTCAAACAGCACTTAATGCTGCAACTCCAGGTTGTTGGGCTATCACGGGTCGTTATGAACTGGCTGCTGCTTGCGGAGGTACCCCTGCTGGTGCAACGAATGCTTGCCCAACTTCACCGCAAAGAAATGGAGTAGTCTTCCCGGCAACACCGGCACTTGCAAATGCAACAAATGTTTGTAATGGTCCATTGACCTTACCGACAATTACAACGATCAATGGATTTACTTCAACATATGAAATCATTACGCCAACAGGTGGTGGAGCAGGTACATGGTTAACTGCTGCAGCCGCTCAAATAGCTCTGAACGCTGCAACTCCAGGTTGTTGGGGTATCAGGGGTCGATATGAGTTGACTGCTGCTTGCGGAACTGCTGCTGCTGCTAATGCAACAGGAACTGGTCTATGCGGACCTTCTGTACAAAGAAATGGAGTTGTATTCCCTGCAACACCGGCAATAGCGGCTCCTGGAAACACTTGCGTTGCTCCATTGACATTACCGGCTGTAGCTAATGTTCCAGGATTTAATACAACATATGAAATCATCAATCCTGGTGGTGGCGGAGGCGGTGTATGGTTAACTCCTGTAGCCGCTCAAGCAGCACTTAATGCTGCAACTCCTGGTTGTTGGTCAATAAGGGCTCGCTATGAATTGGCTGCTGCTTGCGGTACTGCTGCTGCTGCAGGTGCAACAGGTACTGGTGCTTGCGGACCTACTCCTACAGTAAATGGTGTGGTATTCCCACAACCTGTAATGAACGTTATAACACCAACCTGTTCTCCCGCTGGCTTTACTCCTACAATGCCAGCAGTTGCAGGGTTTACACAACAATTCAGTAATGATGGTGGAGCTACCTGGTATGCAGGCGCTTCTCCTGTTTCCAATGCCGGTTGTTATACGGTGATTGGTCGATATGTATTGGCTGCCACTTGTGGTGGTACATTAGCAGGTGCTACAGGCCCATGTGCCAACAGTGCACCAGTCAATGTAATTATCTACCCTGTTGCTCCAACTATCTTCTCACCGGCTACAACCTGTGAACCTACTCAGTTTACATTACCAGCGGTGCCTGATCAGAGTCCAGATTTCACAACGGAGTGGAGTATTGTTCCAACAGGTAATGCGCCTGTTTGGCTGTTCAATTCTCCAATTCCGACCACTCCTGGAGTGTATGACGTTCGGGCCCGTTATGTAAATTCAGCTATTTGTGGAACAATTGCTGCCGGAACAGCCGGTCCTGCTTGTTCCCAAACTAATACGGTGACCGCAACGATCAATTCTGTACCGGTTGTAACAGTTATTCCTAATCAAGCTCCTGTTTGCTGTAATGCAGTGGTTGGTCCGTTTAACTTTACACTGGCCAATGCACCGATGCTACCTCCGGGTGGTGTAACGTCTATAACATGGACGAACTCTAACCCGGCTATTGGTCTTGGCGCAGCCGGCGTAGGAAATATTCCTGCTTTCAATGCAGCTTGTAACCCAACTACGCAGTTTGCGACAATTACTGTAACTGCTACTTATACAAATGCTGGTCAGACTTGTACCAGCGCTCCGATGGCATATACAATTACTGTCCATGCAAACACGACAGGTGTAATTCAAGCTCCTGCAAATACAACCATTTGCGCTGGTCAGCCCGGCAATGTAAATGTTACCCTTACAGGAACGCCTACATTCAATGGTTCATTTAATATCTTGAATAACACTACGCTTGCCAATACAACGTTGAACTGGAATTCAAATGCTCCGGCTGGTGCTACGAGCATTCCTATTCCAACTGGAAGTTTGCCAAACACGACAAACACGCCAATCACTTATACGATTTCCTGGATTTCGTTGACTGATGCAAATTGTACTGCAACTAGTTTGTCTGGTGCGACTAACATTACAGTTAATCCTTTGCCTGCAATTGTTATTACACGCACTGGTGGTGTTGGTCCAATTTGCCCAGGTACAACAGTTACTTATACTGTTGCTTCTGCACCGGGTAATACGGTTCCAACTACTTATAATTATACAATTGTTGCGACTCCTTCGACCGCAACATCTATAGCAGCTGGTTTCCCAATGTCAGGAACTAACGTAGCATTGGGATCTTTCAACGTTACGATGCCAGCATGTCCTTATAATGGAACGATCACATTCTCGGCTACTCCGTTTGCTACCCAGGCTCCAAATTGTCAGGGTCCTAATGCAACGCCAAATGTTGTAGCAGTTAATGATATCACACCTCCATCATTTGTTCAGCCAAACCCAACAAACGTTGCATTCCAACGCTGTGATGCAGCTATAACAGGTGCAACAGGTCTTGGATTCGTTCCAACACCAGTTACAACCACTTGTGGTGGTACTACAACACTTGGTCCAGTGACTCAAACATTTGTTCAATCAGGTGGTTGTGGAAATGGTGATGGTACTTATGCAGCTGGTGAGACAGGAACTATAACAAGAACATGGGTGGCTACTGAGCCTTGCGGAGCAACTGCGACGTTTACACAGACCATAGTAATTTCAGATAATATCCTTCCAACATGGGTTACTCCTACAGCTGGACTGAATGTAACCCTTGAGTGTGGTGCCTCAACAGCGGCGGCTTTGGCAACTATGCCAGTGGCTACTGATGGTTGTGGTCCGGTACCAACTGTTAATTTGATCTCAACAACTCCTTTTGCGCCTGGAGCATGTCCAAACTCAGGAGTTATAGTGCAAACATATAATGCAGTTGATTGCGCAGGAAATGTTACAAATCCTTTATTCACAAAGGTTATTACGATCCAGGATACACAGGGACCAGTATTTGGTAACGTTCCTGCCAGTACTAACCTGAACATCGGCGCGGGCGCCGGATGTACAGTGCCTTTGCCTAACTATGTTACATTGGCCGGTTTTGTTACAGGTGGTGGTACAGTTCAATCAACTACTACAGATTGTGGCGGAGCTATTTCCTTCACACAATCTCCTGTTGCAGGTACGCTAGTAACAGGCTTAGGTGGTTCAATAGTTGTTACCATTACTGCAACTGATGTATGTGGTAACTCAAGACAAAGGACCTTTACAGTGAACTTTGTTGATAACACCGCACCTACATGTACTGTATCCGGAGCTGGGACTATTAATGTAGATCTGAATGCAGCTGGAACAGCAACAATTACCCCTGCAACAATTGGAGCCGGTGGTGTTGATAACTGCCCTGGCGGAGTTACATTTAGTGTAACGCCAACCACAGTTACCTGTGCTAATGTTGGAACTGTATTTGTCACATTAACAACAACAGATGCTTCAGGTAATCAAACGGTATGTGGAAGAAATGTAACTGTTAGAGACCTGGTAGGGCCATCATTTGGTGCAACTTGTCCAGGTGCACAAACACTGACCAGAAATGGTGCATGTGTTGTAACGATACCAAACTATATAACATCGTTGGGTATTATAGCAACTGATGCTTGCGGTGTCGCATCTGTAACACAGTCGCCAATCGCAGGTACATTCTTTGGTGCTAATTTCAACAGCACGCCTGTGACTATCACAGCAACAGATGTTAACGGAAATGTACAGACATGCGTATTCACGGTGAACTTTGTGGATAATACACCGCCAGTAATTACTTGTCCTGCTAATATGACGGTAAATACCGGCGTAGGCAATACAAATTGTTCAGTAGCAGTTAATTACGCGCTGCCAACTGTAACTGATAATTGCGCTGTATTCCCGAATCCATTAGTTATCAACCCAGTATTGGTTAGCGGTCCGGCATCAGGTGGTCAGTTCTTTGTTGGAGTAACGACTGTTACTTACAGGGCAACTGATGCAGCTGGTAATTCAGCTACCTGTTCGTTCACAGTAACGGTACAGGACAATACTGCACCAACAGTACAGTGTACAACTAATAAAAATGTATCACCAAATGCTGCAGGTTGTGTATTTGTTCAGCCTAATACTTCATGGGATGCAACAGCTCAGGATAATTGCTTGATTGCTCCGGTTATCAGGTATACAGCAACAGGTGCTACCACGATTGGTGCACCAGGTGTAACCACGTTGAGTGGAGTGACCTTTAACCAGGGTGTTACAACTGTAACAGTTCAGGCCTTTGATAATGCTGTTCCGGGTCCAAACGCTTCTACAACATGTCAGTTTACAGTAACGGTGGTTGATAACACAGTACCAGTTGTTACTTGTCCTGCCAACGTGGTAGTAAACGCAGGATTGTCTGGCTCGCCTTGCTCAGTAGTAGTACCTGCTGCACAACTGGCACCGACAGTATCACCAAGTCCTGATTTTTGTCCAAACTTCCTGGAGTGGGAAGTAACAGGAGCGACACCAAACAGTTCAGGTTTAGGTACAATGCCAAACTTTACATTCAGACAGGGAGTAACAACAGTTGCTTACCGTGTGTCTGATGCACAAGGGAATAGTACTACCTGCTCATTCACTGTAACAGTTAATAATAATGTTACGGGTGCGATCTCTGGTACTGCAACAGTTCAGCAGAATGCAATAACTACTTCTACGATCACCTTCACAGGTGCGGGTGGAGTAGCGCCATATACATTCCAATATAATGTAAACGGTGGACCGACGCAGACAATTACTACAGTTGTAGGGAACAGTATTACAGTAGCGCAGTCAAATGCAAACACTGGTACGTTTACCTATACGTTGACAGGTGTTTCTGCTACAGGAGGATGTCCAGGCACAATAGTACCGCCTACAACAGCTGTAATAACAGTAACCGCGGCAGGTGTACCTGATTTGATCGTAGTAGCACAACAGTCTAGCTCGCAGATAAGTGCTGGCGGAACTATACAGGAGGTATTTACTGTTCGTAATATCGGCACAGGCCCAACAACTGGACCAGTAACGTTTACGGTGAACAGGTTTGCTCCTGGTTCAGGACTAAATGCTAACATCAACCCAGCTGGTTCTGTAACAATAGGGTTTGACAACTTCATTCTTCACAATAATACCGAAGCTGGTCTTTGGTCAGTTGTGACAACGGCAAGCACATTTACCTTTACTTACACAGGGGTAATTGCGACAGGCCCAGCGGGAGGTAAGAATGTAGGAATTACGGTTACGCGAAATCCAGCACCAACACAGGGAGCTCCTGGTTTAACTAACCAGACAGCGACTGTTCAAGCTGGAACAGGTGCTACACCACCAAATCCTGGTGAATCACCAACCACGAACAATGGTGTAACAGTAAATATTCTGAAAAACTAATTCCTCAATAGAAAAACTCTAGAATATGAATCAACAGTATAAACATAAAAAAACCAGCGGCAGGATGTTCTTGCTCACGATAGGGCTGTTCTTGCTAACAGCTTCTAAGGGGCTGGCTCAACCAGGATGTCCTGCTGGACCGGTGACGCAGGCTGACATAGAGTCAGCTGCGATCTTCACCAACGTTTTCCCAAGCATTGGTATCGGCCAGCTAACAGCGGTGAATTCGGTCCTTATTAATAATGGTCCTTGTGATATCCCTACAGGAGGAGCAACTGCACAGGTTACACTTAGCAGCGCGTATTTTGATGTTAATTCCGTGTCAACACCATTGAATTTTCTCAATACCTGTGGCGGTAACCAATGGTCATTGGTTGGTGTAATAACTGGCGGTGGACAGCATAACCTGTTTTTCCGTAACAACGGTGGTCCCCTGCTGGTATCAGACGGGTTCTGCGGTTTTACCTTCCATATCAGGGGTCTGAATGTTACACCTCCAGGATCTCCGGGTGATATTACACTTGTATCTGGATTGCACTTTACATTAAATGGGTTTGATCCAAATCCGCTCAACCAGTTTGCCGCATCGACGCTTGGCGTAACAACCTTCCCGTTGCCGGTAATATTGTCTGATTTCAGCGGTGCACCCAACAGTTGTAACGGTGTGTTAAGCTGGAAGACAGCTACGGAAGATAACGTTGATAGGTTTGAGATCGAGTACAGTGCTAATGGCGCGCAGTTCAACACAGTTGGAACTGTATCCGCTAAGAATAGCAATGCTGGAGCTTCTTACAAGTATGTCAACGATCAGGGTACAAGCAGGGGTTATTACAGGCTGAAAGTAATTGACAAAAATGGTCAATTTACCTACAGTAAAATAGTAGCCATCAACACTGTTTGTAACGGGAAGAAGACTATCTCCCTGTATCCAAACCCAGTAACAGCCAATCAGAACCTGACGGTTATTGCTTCAGGCTATGAGGGAACTGTGAAAGGGGAATTGGTTTCTGTTTCAGGGCAGGTAATCAAAACCTACTCTCTGAGAAATGGTACTAATACATTGCCGATTGAGAACCTGGCCCAGTCAACCTATATGCTGCGGGTAACCGATGCATCAGGTCAGGCTGAATCATTCAGGGTAGTTATTATTAAGTAACAACCAGACTGATCGAAGCTTTTCAAGAAGCATACATAAAAAAAGAGTCCCGATATTTATCGGGACTCTTTTTTTGCGAAAGATTAATATAGAACACAGGAGTAATTATTGAGATAGCGCCTATATTTTTGTTTTCAGAAGTACAAAAAGCACAAAACCTTTCGGCTGGTGCATCTGAATTTGTGTTCAAATGCTGCTACACTAAATTGTGAGAAGTCTTATCTTCCGTGTTTAAACAGAACCAAGCATGAGCCGTAAAGCCCCCCATAAAAAAGCTACTACTAATTCTTCGTCGGTCTCAGCAAGTAAAAAGGAAAAATTACATAAGCTTCCAATTGAGAAGAGATCAATGCTGAATGGCTTGCTGGTGCTGGCTGCCATTCTTCCTGTATTTTTTTCCTGGGAAACGATGGATCCTTCCCTGGCAATCCGGTATGTTTTGCTAAGTACATTTGTTTTACTGTTTCTGCTTTACTTTTATGGTTGGCGGAAAAAATTAGTGGCAGGATGGCCTTTGTTGATCAAGATCGTATTTATAGCAGGAATAGCTTACGGAGTCTGGAATATTTTTGCTCTATTTTCCGCGGTGAATAAGCAACAAGTTTACTATGGGCTGGGTCGCCATTTTCTAAATTTGCTTTTGCTTTTTATTATTACAGAGATCGCAACCCGGGAAGAGAAATACCTTTTGCGGATCTGTAAATTACTTTCAATTGCAGCCATCCTCCATGCTTTAATAGGTTTATGCCAGTTCTATGATGTGGCTTTTACTACATTGCCAGGTAACTTTAAACCTTATGGCTTGATGGGCAATCGTAACCTGTACGGCTCTGCACAGGTGCTGCTGCTACCTTTTGTCATCTTTGTGCTTTACCAGGCAAGCAGGGCCTGGAAATACGTAGGAATAATTGCCTTAACCGGGATTGCGGCTTCTGCTATACTTTCACAAACCCGTTCTTCCTGGTTGGCAGGAATTACCATTTCAGTAGTGGCCCTTTTGTTGGTCATGCTTTTTTCGCCCGGCAATAGAAAGAAATGGCTGATTGGTACGGTGGCTGGTTTCGCAGGAATAGTGGCCCTGTTTTTTTTACTAGTGGCATCCGATACGGAAGGGGAATTTTCTGCATCCGTGAAGGAACGTACCAGTAATATTTTTAGTGCAACGGACAGTACTGATAAAACGGGAGCAGCCGATAATGTAAAGGAGCGTTTAAAGATATGGAGTAAAACATCGGAGCTAATAAAAGATAATTGGTTGCTGGGAGTTGGGCCGGGTAATTGGAGAATTGTGGTGGCTAAATATGGTAGCGAAGGACTTGCGTGGGCAAAAGGAAAGTATATACCGGATAGTCCTCACAATGACTATTTGCTGGTGGCTGCTGAATCTGGCCTTCCCGGCGCTGTGATGTACATAGCTATGTGGGTGATGATCGCTTTGATTGCTTTTAAGACTATTGTAAAAGCACTAACAGAGGAACGCAGGATGCTTAATATAGTAATGCTGTCTGGTCTTACCGGGTTTGCAGTTGATAGCCTGTTTAGTTTCCCATCAGAAAGATTTGAGCATTCACTTTACGTATACCTGATGGCCGGGATCATACTCGGGACTTTTATAAACAATGCTGCAACAACAGTAACAAACCAGCAAGCCGGTAAATTACCGGCATCAGGCCGGGATGCTAGGATGAAGAAATGGCAATTGGCACTCTTCGTGGCTATAGCAGCCTTTAACTTACTGCTTGCTCAGAAAAAATATTCTTTTGAAAAACATCTGTTGTTATCCAAAAAATACGAAGAGACCGGGGCCTTTCAACAGGCTATAGAAGAGGGTAATAAGGGACGAAGTTCTCTTGTAAGCATTCCTCCTAATGGATTCCCTATACAAACCTATATCGGGCTGGCCCAGAAAGGATTGAAAAATTACCCGGCAGCCTTTAAAGAAATGGAGGAGGCTATCAAACTTCATCCCTATAACAAAGCCTTGTTTATAAATAAGGGAACTATCTTCTCGGATATGGCCCAGTACGATTCAGCTATAAAGTATTACAACTATTCATTAAGCCTGACACCTGCTTTTGATATTATTTATTTTAACCTTGCTTTGAGTTATTATCAATTGAAGAATTACAAAGCCGTAGTGGAGATGCTCAATAAAACTGATATCGGTAATAATCAGCAGTTACTGAATATCAAACAGGAGTCCGAACGGCAGGTTGCGGCACAAAATCAACAGCAAAATACACCAGCACCGCAACAATAACAGTGAATCCGTTTTAACTGATCGCTGAAACTCCTGTTGCCGTACTTTTTTGCTCAGAAGAAGAAATACCCGCTGGAATAGCTCAGTCGGGCTGGTGTGCTAATCTGTGATACTTCCGGCCTGCCCGCCCGGATGACCCGATCGGTTAGGAATGATTTGGTCGAGCAGGTGTGGCTAACTGTCTTCCAAAGGAGGGTTCCAGGTCGTTTTAGAATTACTTTACTCCAATTTCGCGTAGCAAAAAGGGTTTTTGTATTCATCCGTTCAATCTGCGTCATCCGCATCCCGGTATTTTTTAAGTCAATCTGTGTCCAAATTAAAATTGGCCGCGGGCAGTGAAGAACTAATCAATCAATTCGTGGCTAAAACCCTCTCTTTATTCCTTAACTTTGCTGCCATTTTAGACAGGCTATGAGCTTTAAATACAGAGAATTTTCAGGGTTAAACTTACCCCTTTTGGAGCAGGAAATACTTACCGGATGGTCTGAAAATCAGGCATTTGAGAAAAGTGTGTCCCTCCGGGAAGGTGCCGTACCTTTTGTGTTTTATGAAGGTCCGCCCAGCGCCAACGGTATGCCCGGCATCCACCATGTTATTTCAAGAACGATGAAAGACCTGGTATGTCGCTACAAAACCATGAAGGGCTTCCAGGTAAAAAGAAAAGGAGGATGGGATACACATGGCTTACCGATCGAACTGGGTGTAGAAAAAGAGCTGGGGATTACCAAAGAAGATATCGGCAAAAAAATATCAGTTGAAGAGTATAACCTGAAATGCCGCGAAGCGGTATTGCGATATAAAGATAAATGGGATGATATCACCCGCAAGATGGGTTATTGGGTGGATCTGAATGATCCTTATATCACGTTCAAAAATGAATACATTGAAACACTCTGGTGGATACTGAGCGAACTGTATAAAAAAGGATTACTGTATGAAAGTATAAGTATCCAGCCTTATTCTCCGGCAGCAGGAACCGGTTTGAGTTCCCATGAGTTGAATCAGCCAGGAACCTATAAAGATGTAAAGGATACATCTGCCGTGGCGATGTTCAAAGCCATACGCAATGCAAGAACTGAATTTCTTTTTAAGGCACAAGGCACAAGGGAAAAGGTACAAGGCGCAAGCGACGACATTTTCTTCGTTGCATGGACGACGACTCCATGGACACTTCCATCCAATCTTGGATTAACGGTTGGGGGTAATATTGATTATGTACTGGTAAAAACAGTCAATCCTATACTTGCATAATCCAGTAAATGTAGTTCTGGCTAAATCCTTGCTGGGTAAGTATTTTAAGCCAGAGAATGAAAACGCTGATTTTGCTGCCTATCAAAATGATGGCAAGCGTATTCCTTATACTATCCTTGCAGAATTTAAAGGAAAAGAAATTGAAGGTTGCGAGTACGAACAACTCCTTCCTTTTGAAGCCAACTCATTACAGGTTATACAGGAAATAACTCCTGGTGCAAAACCATTCCAGGTATTAGTAGATAGTTTTGTTACCACTGAAGATGGTACCGGTATCGTTCACACCGCGCCGGCTTTTGGTGCAGATGACTTCAAGGTAGGAAAGAAATACAATATTGGTATTCTAACCATGGTGGACAGAACAGGAAAATTTGTAGATGGGTTGGGAGAATTCAGCAATCGCTATGTAAAAAATTATAAAGACGATCCCGAACTATGTTGATGTAAATGTTGACATCGCTGTAAAGCTGAAGAAAGAAAACCGAGCCTTTAAAGTGGAAAAATACGAACACAACTATCCGCATTGCTGGAGAACCGATAAACCGATCCTGTATTATCCGCTGGATGCATGGTTTATCAAAACCACGGCTGTAAAAGACCGAATGGTGGAACTGAATAAAACGATCAACTGGAAACCTAAATCCACCGGCGAAGGCCGTTTTGGCAACTGGCTGGAGAATATGGTAGACTGGAACCTGAGTCGCATCCAGGTTTTGGGGAACGCCACTTACCTATCTGGAAAACAGAAGATGGCGAAGAAGAAATTTGTATTGGTTCAATTGAAGAATTAAATGCCGGAATCCGTAAGGCAAATGAAAAGTTAGGTGGAGATGTTAATAAGCATTACCTGCATGAAGGTATTCTTGACCTGCATAAGCCGTATGTTGATGATATTATACTGGTAAGTCACATCAGGCAAACCGATGAAAAGGGTGCCTGACCTGATCGATGTATGGTTTGACAGTGGTGCAATGCCCTATGCGCAATGGCATTTGCCCATTTGAAAATAAAGAAAATCATCCCGCTCCCTTCGGGAAACGTTGGAGGAGCTTTCCCGGCAGATTATATCGCCGAAGGTGTTGACCAGACAAGAGGCTGGTTCTATACCCTTCATGCCATTGCCGTGATGCTGTTTGATAGTGTTGCCTATAAAACCTGTGTATCAAATGGATTGGTGCTGGATAAGAATGGCAACAAAATGAGTAAGCGTTTGGGCAATGTAGTTGATCCGTTCAAGACCATTGAAACCTTCGGTGCTGATGCTACACAGCTGGTATCTTGTTACCAATGCCTCTCCCTGGGATAATATGAAGTTTGACCTGGATGGCATCAAAGAAGTACAGCGTAAATTCTTTGGCACATTATATAATACCTACCAATTCTTTGCCCTGTATGCCAATGTGGATGGATTTGCATTCAAAGAAGAATATATTCCGGTGGCAGAGCGGCCGGAAATTGACCGATGGATCCTTTCTTCACTTAATACGGTAGTGAAGAAAGTAAATGAGTACATGGATGACTATGAGCCAACACAGGCAGGTCGTGTAATTGAAGATTTTGTAGATGAACATCTGAGCAACTGGTATGTTCGTTTATGCCGGCGCCGTTTCTGGAAAGGAGAGTATGAACAGGATAAGATCTGTGCCTACCAGACATTGTATGAATGCCTGGAAACGATAACTAAGATTGATTGCACCGATCTCCCCATTCTTCAGTGATACTGTTTTTCAAAACCTGAATGAAGTAACCCAAGCGGTTCAAAGTGGAATCGGTTCATCATGCTGATTATCCCTGTGGCCAACGAATCGGTCATCGATGAAGCACTGGAAGAAAGAATGCAACTGGCGCAGGATGCTTCTTCGCTGATTCTTTCGTTACGCAAGAAAGTGAATATCAAAGTTCGTCAGCCCTTGCAAAAAGTGCTGATACCGGTGTTGACCGCATCCATGAAGGAACAATTGCAAAAAATAGAAGACCTGATAAAGGCCGAAGTGAATGTAAAAGAGATAGAATACCTGGACCCTGATAATACATTTATCAGCAAAAAGATCAAGCCCAACTTTGTGGCGCTTGGTAAAAAGCTGGGTCCGAAAATGAAAGCGGTATCGGCAGCATTGGCACAGTTCACACAAGACGACATTGCCTACAGTTGGAAAAAGAAGGACAATATAATTTGTCAATTGATGGCGAACCTGTAATATTACAAATTGCCGAAGTTGAAATCAGCAGTGAGGATATTCCGGGCTGGACCGTGGCCAATAAAGGCAGTTTGACAGTAGCCCTGGATGTTACCGTAACCCCCGAATTGGAAGCTGAAGGAAATGCCAGGGAATTTGTAAACCGGATCCAGAAAATCCGCAAAGACAGTGGTTTTGAACTGACAGACAGGATAGAAGTAAAGATATCAGCCGCCGATGGATTAAAAGATTCGTTGGCTCAGTTTAAAGACTATATTTGCGCCGAAATTCTGGCTGACAAGCTGGAATTTGTACCGGAACTTAATGGATGGTTTCGAGATTGATATAAACGATGTTTTGCTAAAAGTGATTGTTTCAAAAAAAGGGTAAATCATGGCAAGTAAAAAAAAACAGGCCCCTAAAAAAGCCGCCAAACCTGCCCACAAGGCCGCTTCAAAAAAAATAGCGGTAAAGAAAACTGTGAAAAAACCTGCCCCTAAAACTGTACCGCCAAAAGCGAGCAAAGCGGTGCCAAAGAAAAGCGTAAAACCTATGACAAAACCTGTGCGGCCTGTGGCCAAAAGCAGCTGCTAAACCAGCAGCCAAGCATGTATCAAAACCTACCCGTCCTGCTGGACCAGCACCGAAACTGGCAGTAAAGCCAGAACCGCCGGTTAAAAAGCCAGGAACGGTAGATCCCAAATCATTGGTTTCAATCAAGCAGAAAGTGAAACCGGTTATTAAAAAAGAACCTCCCAAGCCATTCAAAAGTGGTCATACCCAAAACGACCACTAAAAGTTCAGTAAAATACGAACCGGAGTTCACCAAATCAGTATTAGACACAGGCTATTTACCAATATACCGGACCCACTATGCGATATTCTGATAATGACCTGACTGAGTTCAGAGAAATAATTCAGAAAAAACTGGATGCTGCTAAAAAAGAATTGAATTATCTGCAGGGATTAATTACCCGCAAAGATGAAGGTGGCGATATGGATGAAGCCCGTTACATGACCATGGAAGATGGCAGTGTAAGTATGGAAAGAGAGCAGCTAAGCCAGATGGCCAGCCGCCAGATCACTTTCATTGATCACCTGGAAAAAGCCATGATGCGGATCGAAAATAAAACCTATGGTATTTGTCGTGTTACCGGCAAACTTATCGATAAAGCACGTCTGCGTGCTGTACCTCATGCTACACTTAGCATTGAGGCCAAGCAGATGATGAATAAATAGGATCTTCCTTCTTCAATAATTCGAAACATACTTATTTATTGTAAATCCATCCCGACATTTATCGGGATGGATTTATTTTTTTGGCCTTTCGTTTCTGCCTTAACTTGTGCAGCCAACACGATGACAATGAAAAATTTGCTTGTTTATATTTTGCAGCTTATAGCTGTGGTAGGAATTGCGCAGCCCCGCATTATTGCAGGTCCCATGCTGGGGCCTGTGGAGTTAAGAGATGCCAAAGTCTGGGTAGAAGTTTCACCGGAAGTACAAACAGTCTCTTTACAGTTTCATAAAAAGAATGATCCAAAGGGTGCCAAGACAATTCACTATAAAGGAGAGTTAGGCAACAACTTTAACCCGCTTTATTTGACGATCGGCGGGTTGGATTTTAACACGACCTATACCTACAAGCTATGGATCAACGGAAAGGCAACAATAAAAGGGGGTGAGTTCACTACCAAGGACCTGTGGCAGTGGCGTAAGCAACCACCTGAGTTTAGTTTTTTGACAGGCTCCTGTTCTTATGTTAATCAGTCGGTGTATGACAGACCCGGCATACCCTATGGTAAGGATTCTTCCATTTTTGAACTAATGGCGAAAGAAAAAGCAGCTTTTATGCTTTGGCTGGGTGATGCCTGGTACACCCGGGAGGTAGATTATTATAGCGAATGGGGATTGTGGTACAGGGCCAGTCATGACAGGGCTGTTCCAATTACCCAGAATTTTTTGAAGTCGATGCCACATTTTGCGATTTGGGATGACCATGACTATGGTCCTAATAACATTGGTAAAAATTACATTTTAAAAGAAGCCAGCCGCAGGGTGTTTAATAACTATTTCTGCAACCCCTCATCTGGTGAGAATGGCCAGGGCATTTATACCATGACAAGCTGGGGTGATGCGGATATCTTTATGACCGATGACCGCTGGTGGCGAAGTGCTGATGCCATGAAGGATTCGGTAGCCGGTAAGCCCAACCCGGAAAAAAGAATGCTGGGTTCTCAACAAATGGAATGGCTTAAGAATTCTTTACTGCATAGTACTGCTACGTTTAAGATCATTGCTGTGGGCAGCCAGGTACTTAACCCTGTGTCACCTTATGATACCTGGTGGAATTTTCCGGTCGAGTATGACGAGCTGATGAATTTCTTACGTGACTATAAGATCAATGGAGTAATTTTTTTAACCGGCGACAGGCATCACAGTGAAATAATAAAGGTTAGTAGACCCGGTACCTACCCGTTATATGATATTACTGTTTCTCCGCTTACTTCCGGTACACATAGTTTTGGGGGACCTGAAAAAAGTAATCCATACCGGATCATCGGAATTGACCAGCGACAGAATTATGGCAGGCTTTCTTTTAGTGGGATAAGGGGCAGTCGCAAATTGACAGTAACGTATATCGGCTTGAAAGGAGAGCAACTGGGTGAATGGAGCGTCACTGAAAAAGATTTGAAAACACCGGTAACTAACAATTAATCCTCATTGTATGACCATATATTTTGGCTATGAAAAAGCAAAAGTGTTGCAGGCATTGCGCTACCATTTTATTTCCAGACGGGAGATAAAAATTATGATCATACTGGTTAATGTGTTTGCTATTACTTCAATTATTTTATTTTTTGCAAAAAAAGTACAGCCGCTTGCTTTTTTAACGGGTTCTTTTTTATGGGTTGTACTGATGGCCAGCTTCTGGTTTATACTGCCAGGACTGGTCTATCGTCGGGCTGTAACCTTCAAACATGAATTCAGTATGGACTTTGAAGAAGAGGGATTCACACTCAGTCATGAGAAAGGATCCAAATCATGGAAATGGACTGCGCTGAGGAATTACCTGGAAACACCGCATTTCTTTCATTTGTATTTTGACAGCCGTTCTTTTTTCCTGGTACCCAAAGATGGTTGCAAGGATACCGATGAAGTGTATGAATTGCGACAGCTGATAAAAAGCAAAGTGAAGAAAGGGTAAGAAAGCTTACAATTTCTTTTCCATTATATAATGCGAGATAGTTATTTCCATAAACTCATCGCTTGTTATTTTATACCCCATTTTTTCAAAGAAGACTGTCGTTCCTTTTCTTGCATGCATTGAAAGTATTTTGTATCCCCTGTCCCTGGCAAGATTTTCAGCAAACCCCATCAGTGCCCTTCCGATCCCCTTTCCCTGCAAATCATTTAATACAGCCAGCTGGCGCAAACGCACCGTATCACGGTTTTCTTCCACGAGCATACAACAACCGAGCATATCCTCCTCCTCAAAAGCGCCGATCAGCATATTGTCTTTTTCTAATTCCAGTTCCTCCGGGGCAAATCCCAGCCCCAACGGTTTACGGAGAATATCTTCCCGCAACTTTACCATTTGCTGGTATTCAAAACTGCCATGATCAAGTATTTTTAATGCCATATTGCGGGGATTAATTACGGGGAACATCTCCGAAGGGAGTCCTTTGGACAATTTACAAAGAACTTGCAAAACCGCCAACCGTTTGACGGCTTAATTTCATGATAGTAAAAACTATTTTCCGATTCCTATGAGCTAGTTTACAGGCTATTGGAAGAAAATCGGAAAAAACTACCTTTTAAGTGATCATTAGCTCAAAAAGTATATTTTTGCTCACAATAATCAAAACTTAAAGAACATGTCAGACATTGCATCAAGAGTTAAAAAGATCATCGTTGACAAACTGGGTGTTGACGAAGCAGAAGTAACCAATGAAGCTTCTTTTACCAACGACCTGGGCGCCGATTCATTAGATACGGTAGAACTGATCATGGAATTTGAAAAAGAATTCAACATCTCCATTCCTGATGAGCAGGCTGAGACCATCACCACCGTTGGCCAGGCTGTTGCTTACCTGGAAGAACATGCCAAATAATTATTGAATGTCCCGCCGGTCTAAAGCACTATGCGTGCAGGCAGGGAATAAGTTGACTCCGCCTTCTGACTCTGATAATACGAAGTACTAAGCCTGTCGAGGTATCGAAGTATCGGAAAGAAGGCGGGGTTTTTCTGTGTACGATAAGGCTTTGAAAAGTGTAATTTTATCTTTTATTGAACTGCTTTATCTTAACGTCTTATGGAATTAAAACGGGTTGTTGTTACAGGTATGGGTGCGCTTACACCTTTGGGTAACACCATTGATGAGTATTGGAATGGATTGATCAATGGTGTATCAGGAGCTGATATGATCACCCAGTTCGATGCCAGCAAGTTTCGGACAAAATTTGCCTGTGAAGTAAAAGGATTTGAGCCTACACAATTCCTGGATAAAAAGGAAGCACGGAAGATCGATCGTTTCACCCAGTTTGCCTTAGTGGTCAGTGACCAGGCCATGAAGGATGCGGGTTTGAGCAAAGACAATATCAATCCTGACAGGATCGGTGTTGTGTTAGCCAGTGGCATTGGTGGGATAATAACTTTTCAGAATGAAGTAATGGATTTTGCAAGAGGCGATGGCACTCCGCGATTTCAATCCTTTTTTTATTCCTAAAATGATCCTGGACATTGCGGCTGGCCAGATTAGTATGCGGCATAATCTCCGAGGGCCCAATTTTTCTGTTGTGAGTGCCTGCGCCAGCAGCACGAATGCCATTATGGATGCTTTTAATCTTATCCGCCTGGGTAAATCAGATATTATTTTAACCGGTGGCAGTGAAGCGGTGATCAGTGAGGCAGGTGTGGGCGGATTCAATGCTATGAAAGCGATGAGTGAAAGAAATGATGATCCTAAAACTGCCAGCCGGCCCTACGATAAGGATAGGGATGGCTTTGTAATGGGAGAAGCGTGTGGCATATTGGTGCTCGAGGAGTTGGAGCATGCAAAAGCAAGGAATGCCAAGATCTATTGTGAAATAGGTGGCTGCGGTGCTACGGCCGATGCGTACCACATCACGGCACCACATCCTGAGGGCCTCGGTGCTAAAAATGTAATGCTGGTTGCCCTGGACGATGCAGGTATGAAAGCTGATGAAATTGATTATATTAATACACATGGTACTTCTACACCGATCGGGGACGGGGCGGAAATAAAAGCCATCACAGCCGTATTTGGTGAACATGCTTATAATTTAAACATCAGTGCAACAAAATCTATGACGGGACATTGCCTGGGAGCGGCGGGTGTTATAGAAGCTATTGCCAGCATTCTTGCTGTAATACATGATATCGTACCACCAACTATCAATCATTTTACCGACGATCCTGAACTGGATAATAAACTCAACTTCACTTTTAATAAGGCGCAGTCCCGACCTGTTCGTGCAGCCCTGAGTAATACCTTTGGTTTCGGCGGACACAATGCGTGTGTGATCGTGAAGAAGTTTATTAGTTAATGGCCGTCCTTATTGTAGACTCCCACTTTTAACTAATTAGCTAACTAACTAATAAACGTTATCTTTTTTTTCGTAGCTTAACGGCTGTGGATTTTTTCAATTTTTTTTCAGGTAAACACGAAGGTTCTTCTTTCAAGAAAGAACTAAAAAATATACTTGGCTTTAAGCCACTCAATACTTCATTATACAAAACTGCGCTTACTCACCGTTCGGTAAGGGAAGGAGCTGATGAGAACAATGAAAGGCTCGAATACCTGGGAGATGCAGTACTGAGTGCACTAGTCGCCGACTATCTCTTCAAACGTTATCCTTATAAGGAAGAAGGGTTTCTTACCGAAATGCGGAGCAAAATGGTCAACCGCCAGCAGCTGAATGAAATTGCTGTCCGGATGGGGTTGAAAAAGGTTACCCTGTATAATAAGCTGGATGGTTCCCTCAAAGTGAGCCAGATATTTGGTAATACGCTGGAGGCATTAGTTGGCGCTATTTACCTCGATCATGGTTATAAGAAGGTGAGTAAATGGGTACTGGATTGCATTATTTTACCTCATATGTTCATGGATGACCTTGAAAACCTGGAGATCAACCATAAAAACAGGTTGTATGGCTGGGCAAATAAGAATGGAAAAGTGCTGGAATTTGAAACCTTGAATGAAAAACTGGAAAGTGGCCGCCGTTTATTTACCGTTGCAGCAGTTGTGGATGGCCGGAATATTGCCGAAGGAAAAGCTTTTAATAAAAAAGATGCATCGCAAATAGCGGCGCAGGTAGCCGTGGTAAAATTAGGAATTATCAATGCGGATTCTATTGGAGAAGAAACAGCGGAACAGAAAGATCAGCCCTAAAATTGTTAGAGGATTCTGTTATTTATTTAAAATGAGATATTATGAAAAAACTACTCTTTATACTTGTCGTTGTTACTATAAGTCTTGTTAGCTGCAACCAGTCGGTAAAGGGTAAAAATGGGGTTACTTATAAGTCGGCCGTGCAGTACAATGATTATATTATCACCCGCCAAACTATGCTTATGAAAAATGTCCTGGACTTTGGTAAGATTGCCGATGAGAACCTGGATTCAGCCGAGTCGATATTGAAAAAATATTCCTTGCAGGCAGAAGAGATGATTAATGAGTTGAAAGGAATGCCTCCTTACAAAGGTGATTCTGCACTCAGGGATGCTGCCGTACAGTCTTTCGGTTTTTATAAAAGGGTTTTTGACAGGGATTATATTGATATACTCAATATCCGCAAAAAGGGAACTGATATTTCTGATGAAGATGTGGAAAAGGCCAATATCATTGTAGATAAGATAGGTAAAGAGGAAGAAGTTTTTGATAAGGCTTTTCACAAAGCCCAACAAAAATATGCAGACAAAAACAACATGAAACTGAAGGAGAATAAAATGCAGAAAGAGGTTGATAAAGTGAATAATGAATAGGCCTTCGTTATGGTGAAGAAATTCTTACGGACATGCATAGCTCGATCAGCACTCCATTCGTGTGTTTAGGGTGGAGAAAACAAATCAATTTATTGTCTGCTCCTTGTTTTGGCGTTTCATTTAATAAAACAAACCCCTCTTTTTTTAATCGCTCCATTTCTGCTTCGATATCGGCTACTTCAAATGCAATATGATGCAGACCTTCACCTTTTTTCTCAATGAACCGGGCAATAATACCAGTAGGGTCGGTACTTTCCAACAGTTCGATCTTGGTGTCTCCCTGGCGAAAAAAAGCTGTGTTCACTTTTTCGTTTTCAACAAATTCTGTTTTGTAACAAAGGGTATTCAGCAATTTTTCAAACAGCGGGATGGAACTGTCCAGGCTTTTGACAGCGATGCCGATATGTTCAGCTTTTTGCATGGCCGAAATTAATAGTTTTAAAATTAGTTTAAAGGGTTGGCCACGAATTTCACGAATGCCACGAATAATGAATTAAATTCAAATGGATTTGCCTAGGGCAAATGAAGATAGTTGACCACAAACTAAACGAACAGTTTTGGAATTACGATCCATGAGATTCACAGCGTCTATTTTTCTACGAGATGTACTGCAGGGGTGCATAGAATTCTCCACGGCGAAAAATCAGCGCCGCTGGATCCCATGGATACACGAAACTAGGGCAAGCGTTAACGCCCTGATTTTTTTGGGTTTTCCCGGCCCCGGTTCGCCTGCAGAAACTTCGCATAGCAGACTCTGATCTTCGAACAGGCTTGACTTTTTGTTTAGTTTTTTATCAAGAAAAAATAGGAAGAAATTGTCAATGAAGAACTTACGCAACCCAAGTCTAAGTTTCATTAAATTTAACCGGGGAATACCAAACAAATATACTATGAGCAAAAAAATAGCTATCCGTGTCATAATTGTTGCGGTGCTTGTTGCTGTTGGCTTCGTGTATTTGATCCGTTCCTGTCTGGCCACGTTTGATGAACGGGCATCCATTGGAGGCGGAGGAAGCGCTTCCGGATCCGGATCGCAATTCCTCGTTTTTGTCCCCAAAGACTCCTCCGGAGAAAAGGAGGGCAAACCTATTATTTTTTCGTTGGTTCAGTTCGAAAAGACAACTTCGTATAGTCAAAAAGGCGGCTCAACCAGGCGATCAGTATCAAGAACTTTTTATGCTCAGACGAATGATCTAATAACAGCGGCCAAAGTAGACACCCGGAAAATTAAGAGTGGACGTGAAATAAAAGCGTACCCGGTGGAACTGTTGGGTGCTTCCAGCGACAAAGCCTGGTTATTTGCCAGCGAACTGATGGCCTATGACCCGTATACACTCATTAAATTAGTTGATGCCGCTTCGCTCGAAGAGAAAAATCCTATGTTAAAAGGGAAGCTGATCAATGAACGCCGTTATTATGATTTTAACAATGCTAATCAAACAATCAGGATCACGGCTGCCGATGGCGTTAGCTATGATCTTAATACAAACACACTGGTCGCTGTTCCCGCAGAAGTAGAAAAAACAATTAATATCGCTGAAAAAAAGCAAAAAGACCTAACCCTGCAAGTAAGGTTGTTGAGAGAGATCCAGCGATTGACCTACGACCGGCGTCGCGAAAACAACCGGCAATACCAGGAAAAACTGTTGTCACTGAGACAATACAGAGATAGTACCGAAGCTTTTAACAAAGCAGTTAACGCACTCGACCGTCGGTTTGATAGCCTGGATGTGGTTGAAAAGGAGCTGAGAAGTCAGCAGCATAGCGAGGAAGAAAACCTAAGCCGGAAGAAAAATGCACGACATACAGGTAGCGGTTTTGGGGGCATGAAGCTAAACAGCGACAGCATGGATAGCCGATGGTATGGTTTATATACAAATGAAGAACTGGAAAAAATCAGCGACCGGTTCGATCACCACAAAATCTACAATGAGGCAGCCAGGAATAAATTATTTACGGCGGGATTAACGCGAAAGGACAATTACTGGACGATCGGCGAACCAAGAACAGAAGCGAGTAATGCATTTTTTCTGCAGGGTGGTTTTTTGATCAATAAAGAAACGGGCCTGCCTTTCCACCTGCACCAGGATTTTTTAATAGTTTACAAGGATAAAATCGGCAATGAAGGGGTGGTACAACTGGCCCGCATTGCTGGCAATGGAAAACAGTTATGGTCCATTAGTACGGAACTCAAAGAATTTTACGACTGGCAGCAGGCGGGTGATAAACTGATCGTAGCAGGTACCGATAATAAGAAACTAACTTCCGGTGAAGTAAACGTTATGCATATCATAAACCTGCGGCATGGTGGGGTGGTCACCTATGATTTTTTTAAGGATAAGATAAGATCGGGAAAGTGATTTGGCTGCTATTGTCAGGGATATGTCGCTGAAGGGCTGCCGGATAGAGCGGATACCCCGCTGAGGGTGCTGTAGCGGGGATTTGTGGCGGAGTAGGAGCGATAGCCGGAACAGATGCCCAGTAAAGAACCGGAGGATCAGCGCCCATAACCCCCTGGAATGCTGAACTAACACCTGTTTTTGAGGACTTTGCGATTTCCGAAAAATCGGTTAAAGACTCAAATAACCCCTTTAAAATAGATCCTTTTAGGTTAATTTTGTGTTTAATAAAACAAATTCAGATCAAAAGATTTTATGCTGAAATTCCCAATTTATTTAGACCATAATGCTACTACACCCTGTGACCCGAGAGTAGTGGAGGCCATGATACCTTATTTCACCAATAGTTTTGGTAATGCGGCCAGCCGTAACCATCCTTTTGGCTGGCAGGCTGAAGAAGCAGTTGACTATGCCCGTGAGCAAGTGGCCAAATTGATAGGAGCCGATCCCAAAGAGATCATTTTTACTTCCGGTGCTACAGAAGGAGATAACCTGGCGATCAAAGGTGTATTTGAAATGTATGCCAGCAAGGGCAATCATATCATTACCTGCAATATCGAACACAAAGCGGTACTGGATACCTGCAAGCATATTGAAAAAGAAGGTGGAGAAGTAACTTACCTGAAAGTAAAAGACAATGGTTTGATTGACCTGGCAGAATTAGAAGCCGCTATCAAACCAACTACTATACTGATTGCCCTGATGTATGCGAATAATGAGATTGGCACCATCATGCCGATGAAAGAGATCAGTGCCATCGCTAAAAAGAAAGGTATCCTTGTTTTCAGTGATGCTACGCAGGCAGTTGGTAAGATACCGGTAGATGTAAATAAAGATGGTATCGACCTGATGGCATTTACCGCACATAAAATGTATGGACCCAAAGGAGTCGGTGCTTTATATGTCCGTCGTAAGAATCCAAGGGTAAAAGTAACGGCGCAGATAGATGGCGGTGGGCATGAAAGAGGTATGAGAAGCGGTACACTGAATGTACCCGGTATTGTTGGTTTTGGCAAAGCCTGTGAAATTTGTATCAATGAAATGGAAGAAGAAACGAAGCGGGTAAGTGCGCTGAGAGATAAACTACAGACAGGCATTATTGCAGGTGGAAGAGAGCTATCTGAATGGAGATAAGGAGCATAAGCTTCCGCATGTAACAAATATTTCTTTTAAATATGTGGAAGGAGAGGGGTTGATGATGGGTTTTAATAAGAATATTGCAGTTTCTTCGGGTTCTGCGTGTACATCAGCTTCACTGGAACCATCCTATGTGTTAAAGGCACTGGGTCTGGGAGATGACCTGGCACACAGTTCGCTTCGTTTTGGATTAGGAAGGTTTACAACAGAAGACCAGATTGATTATACAATTGAACAGGTAACTAACACCGTGAACAAATTAAGAGAAATGAGTCCGCTGTGGGAAATGTACAAGGAAGGAATTGATATGAATTCGATCGAATGGGCGCATCACTAAGGAAAGGTTTTTAGTTTATTGGGTCATTAGTAAGCCAGTAAACGCACTAAACAATTGACGAACTAACCAGTTAACTAATTAACCAGTTAACTAATAAATTTTAAAATTATGGCATATTGTGAAAAAGTAATGGATCACTACCAGAACCCTAAAAATGTAGGAACCCTGGATAAAAGCAAATCAAATGTAGGGACTGGTCTTGTTGGCGCACCTGAATGTGGTGACGTAATGCGTTTGCAAATAGAAGTGGACGAAGTTACCGGTGTTATTAAAGATGCCAAATTCAAAACCTTTGGCTGTGGCTCTGCCATTGCTTCGTCATCACTCGCTACAGAATGGCTGAAAGGAAAATCAGTTGATGAGGCCGTAACTATTGATAACATGGACATCGTGGAAGAATTAAACCTTCCCCCGGTAAAGATCCACTGTTCGGTATTGGCCGAAGATGCTATTAAAGCAGCCATTAATGACTATCGACAGAAGAATGGCATGGAAGCCTTGAAGTTTGAAGAAAGCGTGGTCCATTAATCCCAATTCCTAATAGGGAGTGCTGGGAGTGACTTTCCAAATTTAGTAAACTTAACAGCTCCGTTGCGACGGATTTGGGGTATGAGTGTAGAATTAGATAATGCAATTTATATAAGCGATAAGGCGAAAGCAAAAGTTCATCAATTGATGAGCGATGCCGGTGTGGGTGATGATACTTCTTATTTCCTTCGTGTTGGAGTAGTAGGTGGAGGTTGTTCCGGTCTTAGCTATAAACTGGATTTTGATAATGAATCAAAACCCATGGACCAGGTATTTGAGGATAATGGGATAAAGATAGTGACCGACCTGAAGAGTTTTCTGTACCTGGTTAATACAACCCTGGATTTTTCTGATGGACTCAATGGCAAAGGATTTTACTTTAGTAACCCCAATGCGAGCCGGACTTGTGGTTGTGGCGAAAGTTTTGCAGTATAGAATTTATACATATTTGATATTAATAAATCCTTTCGTTACGAAGGGATTTTTTATGGTGGGTACCAAGGATAAGATGTAAGGAACAAGTCACAGGGAACAAGGCACAAGGAACAAGGAACAAGTTGCAAGGCGCAAGTAAGCGCTTGCGCCTTGCATAAAATTTCATAAATCTTTGAGGCTCTCTTGTGCCTTATGCCCTGAACCTTGTACCTTGCGTTGATGTGGTCTGTTTGTAAAAAAGAGCTTCGTCAATTTTTCAGCAGCCTTACCGGCTATATCGCCATTATTGTTTTCCTGCTGGTTAACGGGCTGGTCCTTTTTGTTTTTGATGAGAATATCTTCGACTTTGGTTATGCTACCCTGGACCGGTTTTTTCAACTGGCTCCCTGGATACTTTTACTACTGATCCCTGCCATCACGATGAGAAGTTTTGCCGAGGAGTTCAAGACCGGTACTTATGAGATTTTACAAACCCGTCCCCTAAGCCGCTGGCAGATCATTGGAGGTAAATATTTCGGCAGTCTGATCGTTGTCATCATTGCTTTACTGCCCACTATTATTTATATATTTTCTATTCAGCAACTTTCCTCTAATGAGGGTTTAGACATAGGTGCCACGATTGGTTCTTATATCGGTTTGTTTTTCCTGGCGGCTGTTTTTACTGCAATCAGTATTTGTTGCAGCAGTTTTACCAACAATGCAGTAATTGCCTTTATAGCCAGTTTGATCGGGTGTGCCTTATTGTATTATGGATTTAATGCCATCAGCCAGTTGCCTGCCCTGTTAAACGGGCCGGATTATTATGTAGAAATGATCGGTATTGATTTTCATTACCGCAGCATCAGCCGCGGGCTGATCGATACAAGAGATGTAGTGTATTTCCTGAGTGTAACCGGGTTGTTTTTTATCATTACCAACCGTAACCTGTCAATGCGATAGTATGCGAAAAGGCTTTCAAAAAATATTAGCTTCAAAGTATTGGTGGATATGGCTGCTCCTCCTGCTGGCCGGCATCAATTACCTCGCTTCAGATTTTCATTTACGATGGGACCTTACCAAAGAGAAAAGGTATACGCTGAGTAAAGCCACGAAAGATCTGCTCCGGGATCTCGATGATGAAGTGCAGATCGAAGTATTTCTGAAAGGACAGTTTCCTGCAGGATTTAAAAAACTGGCAAACAGTACTACAGACTTCTTACGATTGTTAAAAGAAAGAAGAGGGAATATTCACTTCCAGTTTATTTCGCCAGTTGAAAAGATTCCGGGTACTGAGATATTATATGGCGATTCGATAACGTCCATGGGAGCCATTCCCATCAACCTGACTGTACAAAAAGAAGCCGGAAAGAACACCAATATTATTTTCGCCGTCGCAGTGGTACACTATAAAGGGCAACAACAATTGGTAAACCTGTATCCCGGTGCCAGCAGCCGTATCTCGCAGGAGGAGCTCAACAGTGCTGAAGCTTTGATGGAATACCAGTTTGTCAGTGCGTTACATAAACTTACCCAGGCAAAGAAGCCAGGCATCGCTTATTCTATTGGTAATGGTGAGCCAGTTGATCAAAGAACATTTGATCTTCGTCAGACCTTAGGACAAGATTATGATTTTAGGACCATCGATATAAACACAGCTCCCCGTATACCGGAAGGTGTGAATATTTTACTGATCGTAAAACCAACTGAATCATTTTCTGAAGGACAGAAATTAAAAATCGATCAGTTTGTTATGCAGGGTGGAAAATTATTGTGTTTTATTGATAACCTAATTGCAGAACAGGATAGCCTCTCTTTCAAACCGGAAACCATTGCTTTTGACCGCAACCTGAACCTGACTGACCTGTTCTTCAAGTATGGCTTCCGGATCAATACCGATCTCGTGATGGATCTGCAATGTGATCGTATTCCCATTGTAGTGGGTGGAAATACCGATAATCCCCAGATAGAATTTTTAGGCTGGAATTATTATCCTTTTCTTGATCCCCGCAGCAAGGTGAATAAGAACCTGGGATATATCGGCAGCCGGTTTGCTAATTCAATAGATACGATCCAGGTGAAAGGGATACTCAAAACGCCCTTGCTGGTCTCTTCTCCTAATTCGCGTATCATCAGTACACCAGCTTTGATCAGTTTGAACGAAAACAAAGATGTACCGCAAGATGAGAAGTTCAAACAGAACGCTATCCCGGTGGCCATGCTGCTGGAAGGGAAGTTTGTATCGTTTTATCGCAACCGGTCAACCCAGGCCCAGCGGGATACCCTGGCAGCCTATGGAATGGGCTTTAGTGACGAATCAGCCGACAATAAAATGATTGTGGTGGCTGATGGAGATATTGTCTTAAATGATTTTATACGACCTGAGGAAGAAGGCCAGCAACCGCTTCCTTTACCGATGGGATGGAACAGGTTCACCTATAGGGAATACCAGCAACAATCGGAGGCCGGAAAACTGTTTGTTCCTGTGGCAAACCGGGAGTTCCTGTTGAGTTGTACGGAATATCTTACTAATAAGCCTGAGATCGCGGCTACAAGAAATAAAGATATAGTGCTTCGTTTGCTTGACGCTACAAAAATAAAAGCACAGAAAACCACCTGGCAGTTCATTAACATCGGGCTGCCTGTCTTGCTGGTACTGCTTTTGGGCTTTGTTTACCAGCAGATCAGGAAAAGAAAGTATACCAACTGATAGTTGGAACTTGTCGCTAAGACCTTCGTCTTTATCTTTACAATAATCTATACCAGCACGGAATGACAACTGACCAGATCACCTACCTTGTTTTCGGAACTGTTTTAACGGTGGCATTGATATTTGACCTTGGGTTGCTAAGCAAAAAAAATCAAACAGTCACTATTCGCCAGGCTTTATACCAGACATTTTTTTGGGTAGGATTGGCATTGAGCTTTTTTGTGTTTATGTGGATCCAAAAAGGCCAGGGACTGGCGCTTGAGTACCTCAGTGCTTACCTAATGGAATGGAGTCTGAGCATCGACAATATCTTTGTTTTTATTCTTATTTTTTCTGCATTTTCTGTGAAAGAAAAGAATTATGGCCGGGTACTCTTAGCAGGAATCTTAATGGCGATCATTTTCAGGATCGTCTTTATTACAGTGGGTGTTGCGCTGGTAGAGAGGTTTCATTGGATCCTTTATATTTTTGGTGTTTTCCTGGTGTATACCGGCTACAAGATGTTTACGGCAAATAATGAAGAGGAATTCAAACCCGATGAAAGCAAAGTATATAAATGGATGAAGAAGATCCTACCATTGGTCTCTCATGATGGTGATGGCAAATATTGGATTAGAATAGAAGGGAAAAAGTTTTATACTACTTTGTTCGTAGTGGTAATGATGCTGGCGGCTATTGACCTCGTGTTTGCCCTGGATTCGATACCAGCCGTAATGGGCATCTCAAGAGATAAATTAGTTATTTACACCTCCAATATATTTGCTGTACTAGGTCTGCGATCATTGTTCTTCCTGTTGCGTGGCGCTGTCAGCAAATTTGACTATCTCCAGCAGGGGATCGCTATTGTACTGGTATTTATCGGTGTGAAAATGCTGGCTGAAAAATGGATCAGCAAAGTGCTGGATAAGGAAATACAGGTAATTATTTCGCTTGGAATCATTATGGTTTGTATTTCAGGATCGATTTTTTATTCTCTTTTTATGAATAAGAAAGGCGATCCGCCGGATGTTACGGACAAAAGTCAATCATCATAAGGCATTTGAGTTACCCGATCAGTCATATTGCTACTATTGTCAATGCTGAAGCTACTGTTGTAAATGACTCAATTGTTGAGCACCTTTTAGTAGACAGCAGGAAGATAAGTTCTCCTGGCACTTCTTTGTTTTTTGCGATAAAAGGACCCCGCCGGGATGGTCAACAATATATTCCAGAATTGTATAAAAAAGGAGTAGTCAATTTTGTTATCAGCCAGGAAGTTGATTACGGCGCATATCCTGGTGCTAACTTTCTTTTGGTAGAAGATACCCTGCAGTCGTTACAGCAAATCGCTAGTTATCATCGGCAGCAATTTGATATTCCCGTCATCGGCATAACCGGCAGCAATGGGAAAACTATCGTGAAGGAATGGTTATACCAACTACTACACGAGGAGCATACTATTGTAAGAAGCCCTAAGAGTTACAATTCACAGACTGGAGTACCATTGAGTGTGTGGCACATGAGTGAACAGCATACACTGGCCATCTTTGAAGCCGGCATTTCAGAATCAGCCGAAATGTTCCGGTTGGAAACAATCATACGACCTACAGTAGGAATACTCACAAATATCGGGGAAGCACACAGTGAAGGATTCAATGATGTGGAACATAAATTCAGGGAGAAAATATCTCTTTTCAAAAATTGCAAGATCATAATCGGAAGAGAAGTTGACCTGGAAGCTGGCCGTGAAGTGATCGAAATGATGGGCGACGATATTCAGCTTATGACCTGGGGCATACAGGAGAGTTCTTATTTTATTATAAAAAACATTGAAAGGGATAACCGGAATACGAGTATTGTAATAACACAAAGTTCTTTGGAATGTTCGTTTAGTATCCCGTTTACAGACGAGGCTTCTGTGGAGAATGCGATAACATGCTGCTGTTATTTATTGCTGTTGAAAGTTGATCCGGCAGAGATCCGGAAAAGAATGGCGGAACTTCACCCAGTGAGCATGCGGCTGGAGTTAAAGAAGGGAATTAATCATTGTGCTATTATCAATGATAGTTATAGTGCGGATCTCAGCTCATTAGACATTGCCTTGAATTTCCTGGATCAGCAAAGCACCGGGGGAAAAAAGACAGCCATTCTTTCCGATTTTTTACAAAGTTCAATGGACGATACAGTCTTGTATCAACAGGTACTGGAAAGTCTTGAAAAGCATGGTATCAGCAGGCTGATTGCTATCGGCGAAAGAATTTCAAAGCAACTAGAAACCCTTTCATTAAACCCCGGGTATTCATTAGATGTAGAGCTTCACTCATCAACCAGTGAATTTATTCAGCAATTCCGGTCATCGCAATTCAAAGAAGAAGCGATCTTGATTAAAGGTGCAAGGTCTTTTGCCTTTGAACAAATTGTACAGCTGCTGGAACAAAAACTGCACCAGACAGTGCTTGAAATAAACCTGAACGCCATTGCACATAACCTGAAGGCCTATCAGAAAATACTAAACCCCTCTACGAAAGTGATGGCGATGGTGAAAGCTTTTGCTTATGGAAGCGGAGCCGCAGAAATAGCCGGCATTTTACAATACCATAACGTTGATTATCTCGGTGTAGCCTATGCGGATGAAGGCGTGGAGCTGCGGAAAGCCGGCATTAACCTACCTGTTATGGTGATGAACCCGGATGAATCTGCATTTGAGTTGATCACAGAAAACAATCTTGAACCTGAATTTTATTCTTTTGAAATGCTGCATTCATTTGATCGGTTCATACAGCAAGAAGGGCTACACCAATACCCGGTACATATTGAAATAGAAACCGGGATGAACCGTCTGGGATTTGCTGTGGATGATATGGAAAGGTTATCTTCCGTTTTACGCTCTACCTCTTCTCTTAACGTTCAATCAGTGTTTTCCCATCTAGCTGCCAGCGAGGAAGCGGCGCAGGATGAATTTACCCTACATCAGTTCAGGTTATTTGAAAAAGCTGTAAAAGCGTTAAAAGAAAAACTAGATTATTCATTTATCAGTCATATTTCCAATTCTGCAGCGGTCCTTCGGCATCCACAATTACAAATGGATATGATACGACTAGGAATTGGTTTGTATGGTATTGATACTTCCGGATCGGGCCTCTTGAACTTACAAACGGTGGCAACCCTTACCTCAACCATTGCCCAAGTGAAAAGGTTGACAAAAGGGGAATCGGTGAGTTATAACAGGATCGGAAGGGTGGAAAATGATTCGGTGATTGCAACGATCCGGATCGGCTACGCCGATGGATATCCACGAAGATTGGGTAATGGTGTGGGAAAAGTTTTGATCCAGGGAAAGCTGGCACCTGTTATCGGTACTGTTTGTATGGATATGTTTATGGTGGATATTACCGCTATCCCCGGCGTGCAGGAGGGAGACGATGTTATCATTTTTGGTGATCAGCTGCCCGTCCAGGAAATAGCGAAATGGGCAGGTACGATCCCTTATGAGATAATGACCGGTGTTTCTCAAAGAGTTAAAAGAGTTTACTTTGAAGAATAAGAAGATCAAAAACAAGAAACTGTTAATACCTTACAAGTAGACTTGGAAATCCGGTGACAGGTAAGACTTTTATGACTTCTTTGGCCCATTTAGCTTGTAGCTTTCTCCGTATATTTGCCGCTTATTATGAAGAGCCTAAAACTCAAACATGTCGCCATTATCATTTCGATTCTCATCATCGCTGACCAGGCGCTGAAGATCTGGATCAAAACATCACATCCCACCGGGGAAGTAGATAGGGTGCTGGGCTTGGATTGGTTTCGGTTACATTTTATCGAAAATCCCGGTATGGCATGGGGCTGGAAATTTGGTAATGAAACGGGTAAAATGATCCTGACCTTGTTCCGTCTTGCTGCAGTTATTTTCGGTACCTGGTATCTTGGCAGAATTGTAAAACAGGAGTACAAAAGAGGATTTATTGTTTGTGCAGCCCTTATTTATGCCGGAGCCCTGGGCAATTTGATCGATAGCATGTTTTATGGAATGATCTTCGATAAGGGACTACGGTATGATCCTGCCGTCAATGATTATATCCAGTATTCAGGAATTGCTGAATTTTCATCAAACGGATATTCTTCTTTTCTTCATGGAAGCGTAGTGGATATGCTTTATTTCCCGATGTTTAAAGGCAATTTTCCTTCCTGGTTTCCTTTTGTAGGAAATGATGAGTTCGAATTCTTCAGCCCCATTTTTAATATCGCAGACGCTTCTATTTCAACAGGGGTTATTACACTGCTGATCTTTCAAAAAAGATTTTTTAAAAAGATCGCCCCCAAGGAAACTCCTGCTACCATTGAAACCAGCACCGAGGTGAGTGACAAGGTACAGGTGCTATAAATTTCCAACCATTTTTTCAGGCTTTACCCATTCGTCAAATTCTGCGGGAGTAACATAGCCCAGCTTGACTGCCATTTCTTTTAAGGTAGTTCCCTGCTTATGTGCTTTTTGTGCTATCTCCGCCGCTTTGTAGTATCCAATTTTTGTATTTAAGGATGTTACCAGCATCAGGCTATTGTCCACATGCTTTTTAATGTTGGCCTCAATAGGTTCCAGGCCCACCGCACATTTATCGTTGAAAGAAACACAGCCATCACCAATCAACCGGGCGCTGTGAAGGAAATTGTAGATCATTACCGGTTTAAATACATTTAGTTCAAAATGACCAGAGGCGCCACCTATATTTATGGCAACATCATTTCCCAAAACCTGTGCGACGATCATAGATAATGCTTCACACTGCGTGGGATTTACTTTCCCGGGCATGATAGAAGAGCCGGGTTCATTATCAGGAATAAAAATCTCACCGATACCACTTCGTGGTCCCGATGAAAGCATGCGGATATCGTTAGCAATCTTCATTAAACTTACTGCGACCGTTTTCAAAGCACCATGTGCTTCTACAATGGCATCATGTGCTGCGAGGGCCTCAAATTTATTTTTGGCGGTTACAAAAGGAAGACCCGTTAAGGCAGCTATATGTTTGGCCACATTCTTAGAATAGTCAGGAGGTGTGTTGATGCCAGTTCCTACTGCGGTCCCACCCAGCGCCAGTTCGCTTAGATGATCTAATGTATTTTTTATTGCTTTTAATCCATGGTCCAATTGAGAAACATACCCACTAAATTCCTGTCCTACCGTCAGTGGTGTGGCATCCATAAAATGGGTACGTCCAATCTTAACCACTTTCATGTATTTTTTGCTTTTAGCCGCCAGCGTATCTCTGAGTTTTTTAATGCCAGGTATGGTAGTCTCCACTACTATTTTATATGCCGCTATATGCATAGCAGTAGGGAATGTATCATTGGAGGACTGCGATTTATTGACATCGTCATTGGGATGCAGAAATTTTTCCTTGTCTGTCAGTTTACCACCTTTCAGCACATGCCCCCTGTAAGCGATCACTTCATTTACATTCATGTTGCTTTGTGTACCACTTCCGGTTTGCCACACGACCAGCGGGAAATAATCATTTAGTTTTTCTTTCAGGATCTCGTCACATACTTTTCCGATCAGCAGGGCTTTATTTTTTGGTAAAACGCCGGCTTCAAAGTTGGTAATCGCCGCTGCTTTTTTCAAATAAGCAAAAGCCCCGATGATCTCTTTGGGCATACGGTTAATATCCTGCGCAATTTTGAAATTGTCAATACTGCGCTGTGTTTGTGCGCCATAATAGGCATCAACAGGCACTTTTACCTCACCCATTGTATCTTTTTCAATCCGGTATTCCATTATATATAATTTAAAACAGATAGTAAAAAAATAGGAATGCCTGCCTGCCGCTCCGATAGCAACCAGGACCAGCGAAAGTGTGTCAAAGGTAGGTCAAGAGCCATTGTTACTGAAATTTGATGACCGGAATTCTTTTACTTTAAAAGTTCGTCTGCCGGCAGTAAATTGCTTCTATGTTCAGGTTTATCCCCGTGCTACTTTTATTGGCCAGCCATGTTGCGCAAGCTCAGCGGCAAACAGAGAATATTATTATTATCACTACCGATGGCTTTCGCTGGCAGGAAGTTTTTAAAGGAATGGATTCCGCAATTGCTAACAACTCTAAATTTAACCAGGGTGATAGTGCGTATATTTTTAAGGAATACTGGAGCGATAATGTGAATGACCGCAGAAAGAAGCTGATGCCTTTTCTCTGGAGTACCTTAGTTACCAAAGGACAGGTATTTGGTAACCGTGTATTGGGGAGCAGGGTGGATAATGCTAATCCTTACTGGTTTAGTTATCCAGGTTATAGCGAAATATTTACCGGCTTTGCTGACACAACTATCAACACCAACAGTTATAAGGCCAACCCACATGTTACCGTACTGGAGTTTTTCAACAGGCAACCTAAGCTAAAAGGAAGGGTGGCGGTATTTGGCGCCTGGAACGCATTTGACCGCATATTGAATGAACAGAGAAGTGGTATACCAATTGTATCAGCTTTTGATGCATTGGGTGGTAAGAAACCGACATCCAATGAAAGATTGATGAATGCGATGTTAAAAGATTCGCATAAGCGCTGGGGTGAAGCAGAATGTTTTGATGTATTTACCCATTATGGAGCCCTCGAATATCTAAGAACAAAGAAGCCAAAAGTGTTGTACATCGCTTATGGTGAAACTGACGAATGGGCCCATGCGGGTGAGTACCGTTCCTACCTGGATGCAGGCCGTCAGGTAGATGCCTGGATTAAGGATATATGGAACTTTATACAGATTGAGCCGCAGTATAAAAACAAAACAACATTGTTTGTAACAGTTGATCACGGCCGGGGTGATAAAGAAAAAGAAAAGTGGACGGACCATAATAATAACGTCGAAGATTCACATGAGATATGGTTTGCCGTTTTGGGTCCCGACACACCGGTCCGGGGAGAGTTAACTACTGATATGCAACTATACCAGCAGCAGTTCGCTCAAACTTTTGCCAGGCTGATGGGATATACTTACAAAGCCAGTCATCCTATTGCCAGTGAGATCTTTTATGTTTTTAAAATGAAGAAATAAATAATCATGAAAAGATTATGGCTTGGGTTTTTTATTATAGCAATGATTGACTGTACTGCCCAGCCTGTGCATATATCGGCCTTACCTACCCGTCAACAACTTTCCTGGCATGAAAAAGAATTCTACCTCTTTGTGCATTTTGGCCCCAACACATTTACAGATAAGGAATGGGGAGAGGGCACTGAATCTGAGGATATTTTTTACCCGACAGCATTAGATTGCCAGCAATGGTGCGAAACGGCAAAAGCCGCCGGTGCCAAAGGAATTATTATTACAGCCAAGCATCATGATGGATTTTGTTTATGGCCAAGCAAATTGTCAAAGCACACCGTAAGAGAAAGCAAATGGAAAGAGGGAAAAGGAGATGTACTAAAAGAGTTATCGAAAGCCTGCAGGGAATATGGATTACAATTCGGCGTTTATATTTCGCCCTGGGACAGGAACCATCCTGATTATGGAACTGAAAAATACAATGACGTTTTTGTAGGAATGATGAAAGAGATCTTTCAGAATTATGGACCCATTTGGGAACTATGGTGGGATGGGGCCAATGGAGAAGGACCCAACGGTAAGAAACAGGAATATGATTGGAGACGATATGAGAATACTGTACGGCAACTCTCTCCAAAAACTGTTGTGTTTAGTGATATCGGTCCGGATATTCGTTGGGTAGGCAATGAAAAGGGTTTTGCGGGAGACCCTAACTGGAATTTCCTGGATACCGCTGGGTTTAGAAGAGGTGTAGGTTCCCCATCTATGGATACGCTTAACCATGGAAATTATTATGGACAACATTGGATACCGGCTGAATGCGACGTAAGCATTCGACCCGGATGGTTCTGGCATGCCAATGAAAATGATAAAGTAAAAACACCCGGGCAGCTCTTTAACCTATGGTTGAAATCAGTAGGGAGAGGTGCCAACCTGTTGCTGAACGTTCCTCCCGACAAGAGGGGGTTGATTGGTGAGCATGATGTTGCGAGTCTTATGGAGTTTAAAAAATTACGGGATGAAAGTTTTGATAACAACCTGCTGAAACAAGCACATACATATTACCAATTCAGCCCGAAGAATCTAACATTCAATAAGGTGGATTTAAATGGTGGATTTGGACTCAATCTCCAAGATTTTATTGTGGATCTTCCGCAGGAAACAAAAATCAATTGTATTGTTCTCAGGGAAGCCATTCATCTTGGACAAACGATACGGAAATTCAAAATTAATTTTTACCAGGGTAGCCAAATCGCAGGTGAAATAACAGGTACCAGTGTGGGAAGGAAACGGATCCTTACTTTCCCCGTCAAAACAATTACTTCCTTTAGTGTTCATCTTGATGATGCCAGCGGCAATGATAATATCAGCGGCATAGCTGCTTACCTGATTGATGAAAAATTGGTAGAACAATAATTTTTTATGACCGGAGGAGTACTCAAAATAATATTTCTTGTTTCATTCATGGTATCTCTATCGGGCTGTGCTGATGAAGAAACGCATAGATCTCCAACTGCGATAGAAGATACAACAGGCCTGGTACCCCAGGTTGAAGACACCCCGACCAGCAAACCCAGGCTTGTAGTTCCCAAAATAAACGGGGGTGAGATAGTAAGCGATGTCACACACCCAGACTCGATCCTTGCCTTTGCCAGAACCTTGATCGGTGTACCTTATCTCTATGCTTCCACCGATCCTCAGCAAGGATTTGATTGCTCAGGATTTATCACTTATGTTTTTAATCATTTCGACCTGGCGGTACCACGTTCATCAGTAGATTTTACACATATGGGAAGGGAGATAGCCATTGGGAAAGCCAGACCAGGCGATCTGATCTTGTTTACAGGAACAGACAGTACTGTTCGTATCGTAGGGCATATGGGAATCATAGAAAGTGTAAAAGATGGAAAATTACAGTTTATTCACTCCACATCCGGGAAAGCAAAAGGGGTGGTGATTACGCCGTTTGAAAAGTATTACCAGGGACGATTTGTAAAGGTTATCAGGATATTTCCGGAAGAGTTCTTTGAATAATGGAACAAGTACTTCACTTGCCTTTAAAATTGGCCTTTCTCTTTTCCAAAAATGCGGATACTCCCTCTCGCATATCTTCTGAGACAAAAGCGTTGCCGAATTCCTCAATTTCCATCGCATAACCATCTTTTGTTTCGTCGAAAACGGAGTTGGCTGCTTTGATACAGCCGGCAATCGCCAGTGGTGCTTTTGAATTGATGGTCTCCAGGAGATTCTTTGTATTTTCCAATAATGTATCGGGTGTTGTGACGTAGTTTACCAACCCCAGTTGCAAAGCTTCAGTTGCATTGATCATGGCGGCTGACAGTAATAATTCAAGCGCTTTGCCTTTGCCGATCAATTGGACCATACGTTGCGTACCTCCATAGCCAGGTAACAAACCAAGGTTGACCTCTGGCTGACCAAATTTTGCATTGTCGCTGGCTATCCTGAAATGACAGCTCATGGCCAGTTCACATCCGCCGCCTAATGCAAATCCATTGACAGCGGCCACGATGGGTTTGGGACAATTTTCAATTCTTGAGAAAGTATCCTGGCCTCTTTTTGCCATTGACATAGCCTGTTCCTTATTCAATCCAGTAAACTCTGCAATATCGGCCCCCGCCACAAAGGCTTTTGGACCAGCACCGGTAATGATAACAGATTTTATTTCAGGATTATTATACACTTCATCCAGGACCCCGTTCAGTTCGCCAAATACGGCTATGCTAAGCGCATTGAGTTTATCCGGCCTGTTTATGATGATAGTCAAAATGTTATTTTCAAGGCTGGTCAAAAGAGTTTGGTACATGTATTATATTTTATCAAAAATACTGAATTAAAGAGAGCCATGCCCGTTTTGAAAGGCATGACCCTTTCAAATTTTTAAACTTTATCTTGTAACTGAAATGAGATTAATGCAATACAGCTACTAAGTAAAATATCTTACCCCAGTATGAAGAGTCCCGTCATTTTTGCAAAGACCGTATTCACTTTTTTCGTGGTGATCCAAAGCGTAATTGTGTTTGGCCAAAAGACTGACCGCTACATAGAAAAATTGATCCGGGAAAATTTCAACATAGCTACAGAACAGTATAAACTACTCGCAATAAATACACCTGCTGATGTAATGCCAAGGAATTATGTAGCAAAAGAGAACAAGCTGGTGACGAGTAATACAAGTTGGTGGACCAGCGGTTTTTTCCCCGGTTCGCTGTGGTATATCTATGAATACACCAAAGACAGTTCCATACGGGCAGAGGCCGAACGAAGGTTGGCTATCCTGGAAAAGGAAAAATATCATAGCAGGGATCATGACCTGGGCTTTATGATCTATTGCAGTTTTGGCAATGCATTCCGGATTACTGCCAAACCTGTGTATAAAGAAACTATACTGACAGCGGCTGAAACACTAATAAAACGATACAGACCATCCATTCGCTCCATTCAATCCTGGGATTCCAGTGCCAGGTTCAAATGCCCGGTTATCGTTGACAACATGATGAACCTGGAGATGCTCTGCTGGGTTAGCGATCAAACCAGGGAACCTAAGTACAAAGTGATCGCCATTGAGCATACGAATACAACGATAAAAAATCATTATCGACCCGATCATAGTTCTTACCATGTGGTAGATTACGACTTGGCAAGTGGCACAGTTAGCCAGAGGAAAACTGCCCAGGGGTTTTCAGACGAATCGGCATGGGCGAGGGGACAGTCCTGGGGTTTGTATGGATTTATTACCATGTACCGGTTTACCCGGGATCCAAAATATCTTTTACAAGCAAAGAATATTGCCGGGTTTATATTGAGCCATCCCAACCTGCCTAAAGACAAGGTTCCTTATTGGGATTATAATGCAAAAGACATTCCGGATACCTACCGTGATGTATCCTCGGCTTCCATTCTTGCTTCGGCCTTGCTGGAACTAGCCCAGTATGTTGAAGGAAAAGAAAGAAAAGAATATGTAAAGACTGCCCGTACCATCCTGCAAAGTCTTTCCGGCGATCAGTACCGGAATAAACCGGGAGAGAACGGGGGTTTTATATTAAAGCATAGCGTTGGAAGCCTGCCGGGTAACTCAGAAGTGGACGTGCCATTGACCTATGCTGATTATTATTTTTTGGAAGCCTTACTACGTTACCAGGACTGGTATCTTACTATGAAAATCTAAAAGCGGTTAGAAAAAAAAGTTGTTTATTTTTTGTCATTGACAATAAATTTATTGCTGCTGTTGCTGTATTTCCATAAACTTGCGATAAGAATTGTCTTGGACACCCGGATTATGTACATCGTAGGTTAAACAACTGGGGCTGTTTCTCAATGTCTGCACCCGGGGCTTCAATATCTCCATTAAAGGGTTTGGTAAAGTCTTCATTCTTTATCCCTTCTACTTCCTGTTGTGTAAAGTTCATGCAAATAAGTGTACTACTAAGTGCTAACTTGTTTTCATTAACCGGGGCAATCCATATATCAAGGCAGGATAACCACCAATAGCCTATTGCGTAAATAGTTTTTATTGGTGCAGGTGAGAAACTGAAGGAACTCAGGATGAAGGATATCAATGAGAAATGATAATTTTTCTTTATTCCGGTACTGTTGGCCTGAATAAGTTCTGCAGCCTTTCTATATTCTTATTTCTCTTTCACCTTGCAAGTTTAAAAATTTCTGTTGGCTTTTACCCAGTCTGTAATATAGCCGGCGATTTCTGAAGTGGGTGTGCCGGGGGCAAATAATTTTCCAACCCCTGATTCATTCAGCGTTTGCATATCATCTTCAGGAATGATACCCCCGCCGGTCAGCAGCACATCATCCATGCCCTTTTCTCTCATCAGGTTGATCACTTTCGGAAAAACGGTCATGTGTGCTCCCGACAGGATACTGATGCCAATTGCATCCACGTCTTCCTGCAAGGCAGCATTGACGACCATTTCAGGGGTTTGGCGCAAACCCGTGTAGATCACTTCCATACCGGCATCCCGTAAAGCAGTAGCAATAACTTTTGCCCCGCGGTCATGACCGTCTAATCCTACTTTGGCAACCAAAACTCTGACAGGCCTGTTCATACTGGTAAATCTATGTCACGAAAGTACATTCTTTAGACAATAGCCTTGTAAATTGTGGAATGCAATTCAGAAAATTCGGAGATACTGATCTGTTAGTAAGCGAAGTAGGCTTTGGTGCCTGGGCTATTGGCGGCGGAGCTATGATCGGCACTACTCCGATTGGATGGGGCGATGTGGATGATTCGGCTTCTATTGCCGCCATTCATGCCTCACTTGATACAGGGATCAATTTTTTTGATACAGCTGATATTTATGGACTGGGCCATTCGGAAGAATTATTAGGCAAAACGATCGGATCACAGAAAGAAGTATTGATCGCTACCAAAGCAGGGAATGTATCGAGGGATGAACAATTCACTGTCGATTACACCCAGGATCATATTGTTAAGGCCTGCGAGTCTTCACTACGCCGGTTAAAAAGAGAGGTGATCGACTATTACCAGTTACATACGGCACGATTGAAGCATTTGGAAGAGGGTGAATGTATCAACGCAATGCAGCTGTTACAGCAGCAAGGAAAGATCCGGTACTGGGGATTGTCATTGAATACATTTGACCCGCTACCGGAAGCTGAATTTCTACTGCAGAATAATTTTGGTTGCGGTTTCCAATTGGTGCACAACCTGCTCAATCAGCGGGCTCTTCCCATAATGCATGAGGCGGCGCAAAAAGGATACGGTATTATCGCAAGAATGCCGCTACAGTTTGGATTACTGACGGGTAAGTTTGATAACCTGCAACTTTTTGCCGATAATGATCACCGGAAGAATCGTTTGACAAAAGAAGTAGTAGATATTTGTGGGCGAGCCCTGGAACCGGTTTGGGAATTTTGTAAGAAATATAATTGCAACAAAACACAACTGGCATTAAGTTATATCCTCAGCTACCCGGAGCTGTCTGTGATCATACCGGGAATCCGTACCATCCAGCAGGTGAAACTTAATACTACGGGTTTGTTTCAACTGGAAGAGGCAGATAAAAAACTGATTGAAGAATTGGGTAAGACAACGTTTGCTGGCGCGATGGACCTGATTCAGAAACAGGGTTGATCTTATCGCTGAAATTTTTTTTTCTGCTCCTTCAATCCATCAATAGCTAACCTTAAACCAGTTGAATCAATATTTTCAAAAAAAATGATTTTGTCACCATATTGCCGGGAGAAGGGATTGGTGACGGAGTCAATTACAGTAGCTCTTGCAAAGTGTTGAAATACTTTGTCGTCGGAACCAGGCATTCGTCTGCCGATAAATACCAGGTGCTTCATTGTCAAACGGCCGGGTACCCATAAGATAAAGGAGCCATTGTCGGAGATCGTCAATGCCTTGAACCATCCTTCTTTTCCGTAATACTTTAAAGCGCCGGCTTGCCCGTAATTCCTGCAATATATAATTGTGTTCGATCTTGTTGTATCGGGAAGGCTATGATAAAATATTTCTGCTTTTTCAGCCAATTCTCTCCAGCCCAGCATATCAGCAAAATCCTGCGGTAAAGGATGATCCTTCCCATCCTCCCATTGTAACGCACCAGTTTTAGCAATACTTGATTGTTGGTAAAACCTGGCCAGCTTTTCCGGTTTCCAGACAGGCAACATAATGGGAATAAACAACAGGGTAACGGCGAGGATTAGACCACCCAGGGCATATCGCTTCCACATTTTTTTATGTATCCACTGTTCCCAGGCGACTCCCCCTGCGGCCAGCAGCATAGGGTAGGCACCTAATGCATAGTAGCTTTTCCCACTGCCCGCCAGCAATAAAATGATAACCATTACATAAGTATACGCCAGCCACCTCCATAACGGCTGTTTAAACAGCCAACATAAACCACCGACCCAGATAATTATAACAGGTAACAGCATCAGCAACTGGTCCTTTATAAAATCAACTGGATCGAGGTATTGCAATTGCGTGTCCTGCAACTCCTTCATATGATGAATAAGCGGCCAGTTATGGCTATACTGCCACCAGACATTTGGCAGTATGATCAACAACGAGATCAGGCCGGCTAAGTAGAGTTTTTTCTCCTTAAATATTTTTCGGTGTCTTGATATTAGTAAGGCCGCCATAAGGCTCACTGTAATAAACACGATGGAATATTTACTCCAAAACCCAAGCGCGAGGCTGATACAAAACCAATATAGAAATTTTGTATGCTTCTGATGGACATACCGGATGATAAAATAAACAGCCAGCGTCCAAAAGAAAATGTCCAGGAAATTGGGTTGAAACAAAAAATGTACTCTTAAGTAAGCACCTGTGATGATGCCGAATCCTGCCAGGAATTGAGCAAATAATTTTCCGCCCAGTTCAGCGGCGATCAGGCAGGTAAGCACTACTGTTCCCGCACCGAATAAGCAAGGCCATAATTTTATCCAGGCTTCGGATCCGCCAAACCAGGAAGAGATCCTAACGAGATAAGAAAGAAAAGGGGGATTCTCCAGGTAGCCGAGGTCGAAATGCAGTCCCTGTTGGTAATACAATAATTCATCCCGCTGCAATTCATATTCGGGGGATTGCAGGAAAGTCGGTAGTACAAATTTGATTATTGCTAATAAAAGGATCAGGGGCCAGTATGCTTCGGCTCTTTTCATGATCATGAAAGTTACAACAGTCGGAGTTTTTGGGCAATCGGTGTTACCTATAAATATTTATAGCAGCAGCAGGGTCTTGTTGATCCTGGCAACTGTTTCTTCTTTACCGAGCAATTCTGCGATATTAAAGACCGGTGGCCCAAACTTACCACCTACAAGCATGATACGGAAGGGTAGTTGTAATTCGCCCGGTTTAATATTTTTTTCCAGAGCTACTTCTTTAAAACTATTTTCTAATGCGGCAGCATACCACTCGTCGACTGAGGTTAGTTTTTCGGCATAGGCAATAAAGAAATTCTTCTTGGCCTCATTCCATTTGGGTTTGACCGCCTCCAAATCCCATAGCTCAGGCGATTTGAAGAAAAAAGAAGATTGCTGTATAAAATCAGGTAGTAATACACATCGCTCCTTCACCAATTCAATCACTTTTTGCAGTATCGCTTCGTTGTTAACTGTAATGTCATTTTGCGCAAGCAATTTTTTGACTACAGGCTCCAGGTTCTCTGCTCCCGACTGCTTTATCCATTCATGATTGAACCATTTCGCTTTTTCATAATCAAACTTCGCTCCCCCGCTATGTACCCGTTCCAGGGAAAATTTTTCGATCAATTCCTCTTTTGAAAAAATTTCCTGTTCTGTTCCGTCATTCCATCCCAATAATGCCAGCAGGTTAATAAAGGCTTCCGGTAAAAATCCTTTTTCTTTGAAACCTTCCGTCAGGTCACCAGTTTTTGGATCAGCCCAGCTCATGGCAAATACTGGAAAGCCATATTTAGCGCCATCTCTTTTGCTCAGCTTACCATTGGGCCCGAGTATCAACGGGAAATGAGCCCACTGGGGCATCTGTTCCAGGCCAAATAGATATTTCCATAATAAAATATGAACCGGGGCAGATGATAACCATTCTTCGCCGCGAAAAGCATGCGATATCTTCATAAGATAGTCATCCACCACTACGGCGAGATGATAAGTCGGCATTCCATCGGCTTTTAATAATACTTTGTCATCTACAACCGATGTATCAAAACTGCACTTCGCCGCGTATCATATCCTCAAACGAGACCGTTTCATGTTCCGGCATTTTAATACGGATAACATGCCTGGTACCTTGGGCTAATAATGTTGCTGTTTCATCTCCGGTCAAGGTTAATGAATTCCGCATGGTCATCCGTATGCTGCTATCATACTGCGGAGAAATATGCTGTTCTGTTTTAAGATCATGCCGCATTTTTTCCAACTCTTCCGGTGTATCAAATGCATAGTAAGCATAGCCGTCTTTTACCAACTGCTGTGCATATTGGTGGTAGGTAGCTTTTCGTTCGCTCTGGCGATAAGGTCCGTAGTCACCTCCCTGTTGTACACTTTCATCTGGTTCCAGGCCGCACCATTTCAGGCAATCAAAAATATATTCTTCAGCCCCCTGCTACATACCGGCTTTGATCTGTGTCTTCAATTCGAACAATGAAATCACCACCGTGTTTTTTGGCGAATAAATAATTATACAAAACAGTCCTTACACCACCCAGGTGCAAACCTCCTGTAGGGCTGGGTGCAAAACGAACTCTCACTCTTTTACTCATACCCGCAAAGATAGAGCAGAAGGGACAAGGCACAAGATACAAGCCGTGATAGGCAAAATGGCATTCTACATTTAAAGACTACTATTTTCTGATAATGCAAGCGCTGTCCTTTAACTACCAATTCTGATTATAAGGTTCGCTTGTACCTTGTATTCTTGTACCTTGTGCCTTTTAATAGATCATGAATTATTTTGTCAAAACACCCTGGTGGTTAAAGAAGATCTATCCTAAGCGCTTGTGGAATATCAATGCAAAAGAAAAAATTATTTACCTCACATTCGATGATGGACCAGCACCCCCTGGCTACACCCTTTGTTCTGGATCAACTTAAAAAGTATCAAGCGAAAGCAACTTTTTTTTGTATCGGCGATAACGTCGTTGCTCACCCAATGATCTATAAAAGAATATGGGAAGAGGGTCATCGTACGGGCAATCATACGCAAACGCATCCGAATGGATGGAAAACAGACAACGATGTTTACCTGGCCGATGTGATGGAGGCTTCCAAACATATACAATCCAATTTATTCAGACCGCCATATGGAAGAATTACATCATTTCAAGCAAAGAGGCTGAATGAAGCGATGAAAGACAAATCTCCAAAAATTGTAATGTGGGATGTATTAAGTGGCGACTTTGATGAGTCAATAAGCAAAGAAAAATGTCTGAATCGGGTCACGAAATATGCAGGGCCCGGTTCAATAATAGTATTCCATGATAGTAAAAAAGCATTTCCTCATCTCGCCTATAGCTTGCCTGCATGCCTGGACTTTTTCACGAAAAAGGGGTACAAGTTTGGAAAAATTAAAATATGAACGGGAGTTGAAGTTCTGGGGAAGGGTCCAAAAAAAGTTAGGGCCTGGGTAGAAACCCTGGCCCGTTTTTAATCCGTACCCTATGAAAACTGGTTTAAAGGTATAATAATTTTTTAATTACGGCAAAGTAATTTGATGCAGAATCCCGTTTATGGTAATTGTGGCCCGGTTGTCGCAGCCACTAGTGCCAAAATCCAGTACCGCCACCCAGGGGCCTGTTACAGGACTGGTAGCACGTACCGTTCTGACCTTTCCTCTGACGATCCAACGGCGACAATCAAACCGTTTCACCAATGGCTCGGTTATCAATGACTCCCAGGCAACCACTAAAGGGCCTCTTTTTACTTTTCCATGCGCATTTCCCTCTATTTTAAAAACATCATCCGTCGGAACGCCGGTGTCGAGACCTGCAATTTGAGTGATGACCTTAACACTAGTCCAGTCAATAAAACTGCCGCTGGGCCTGATTAATTTGGCACCGTTAACTTCAACTCTAAACTGGCGGGTAGGGGGGGTAGTAGGAATGGCAGGACTGATATTTGTAATTTTATAGGTAGCTTCTACTTTTGTACTGTCGAGGTAGAAGCCGTCAAAAATGGCCGTAGCCGATGCACCCGGGATCAATAACGGACCGCTATATTCAGCAATGATCTTACCTTTTCTCAAATGTCCATCATTACCCATACAGCCTGTAGCTCCAAAATCAAGCACAATCTTTACGGGGAAAGGGGCTGGTGAATTTAGCCGGATCACGGTAACATCGGGACAGGCGAATATGCGGCCAAAAACCCCTGTTCCACCGATACCTACTTCCGTATTTACTCCAATTGCATCATCAAAAAGTCCATTAAAAACTATTTCAGCTTCACTGTCTGCTTCACTCGATACCCTGGAAGCCTCCGCTTGTTGTTCTTCATCAGAGCCCTGGCTTCTTTCTTTATTACAGGAAATAATCAGCAACAGGCTGAAAGAAAGAATGAACGTTAACAGTTGCAGCGGGTTAAACAGGAATTTCATACATGATAGTTTTAGGGGATAGACTACATCACGGGTTTAAGATAAGTTTTATTGGGTGAAGTTTAACGGATTCTTACATTTTTTTGCGGAGTTTTGTGGTCAATGGTGTTGAAAATGATGCTGATAGATACTCATTCACATATTTACCTGCCTGAGTTTGACCAGGATAAGACCGAAATGCTGGACAGGGCTGAGAAAGAAGGGATTAGAAAAATATTGATGCCGGCTATTGACTCTTCGTCCCATCAAGCGATGTTGGATTTGGAAGCAGAAAAACCAATGACCTGTATGAGTATGATGGGGCTTCATCCCTGTTCAGTAAAAGAGGGTTATCGGGATGAATTAAGTATAGCCCGGGAGCATCTCGAAAAACGTGCATTTAAGGCCGTTGGTGAAACGGGACTTGATTTTTACTGGGATAAAACTTTTACTGAACAGCAATATGCTGCTTTTCATGAACAGATCGAATGGGCCCTGCATTTTGACATACCGGTGGTCATCCATTCCCGGAACGCTACGGATGAATGTATCAAAACAATCGAAGGGCATCAGAGAGGCAAGCTAAAAGGTGTGTTTCACTGCTTTTCGGGAGATGCCAGCCAGGCTCAGCAGGTGATTGATCTTGGATTTTATCTTGGGATAGGAGGAGTAATCACCTTTAAAAACTCAGGATTGGACAAAGTGATGGACGCTATCAACCTGGAAAATGTGGTTCTGGAAACAGATGCACCCTACCTGGCTCCGGTGCCTTTTAGAGGTAAAAGAAATGAATCATCATATCTTAAATATGTGGTGGAGAAATTAGCAGCAATAAAAAGGGTGAGTATAGAAGAAGTGGCTTCAACAACTTCAATAAGTGCAAAAAAATTATTTGACTGCTGAATGACCATATCAGCATAGACCGGCAGTGATTCAGCGTTTCAGCAATAAATAGACACAACCAGTTGCTCAAAAGACGTTAAATGCTACTAATCTCTGCAACTGATTATCTAACTTTTATCTATCATTCGGGTATTTTAAAAGAATACTCCTAATTTGAAGCTAAGACTTATCTTATTATTGTCCGCTATTTTTTTGGAATCATCTCCTGGTGCCAGCAGCGGAATGGTAGGGAATATATCATAAAAGATCCGGCAATGCTGAAGGAGTACAGGGAAAAAGCAATACGACTGCAACAAAAAAAACAAATTCCCTATCTGGTACAAACCAATAAGCGGATTGCAGATTATTATTACAAATTACTGGTTGTTGATTCCCAGTTACATTACTATAAACTGGCATTGCATCAATCTTTTGTCGGCTTTTATCATATACAGAAATTTAGACGGCGGCAAAAACTGGAAAAACAGATACACCGGCAACAGGAACAGTTTGCAAGGGAATTGCAACAGGAAAAGAGCAAAAAATGACGGGGGAATCTAGTAAGCAGTTGGAAATATGTATTAACAAAAGAAAAAGCTCTCAATTTTTTGCAGAACTTTTCAGAGCTGATGCGGAATGTATTGGAAAATTGTACCCGGTCCAAACTGGCGCTTGATGATGAAATAAATATACTGGAAAAGTATATTTTACTGGAGCAGCAGCGGCTGGACAATCAGTTTGAATACAAAATTGAAACAGCGGCTGACCTGCAAACTGATTTTTTGAAATACCCGGGATGATCATTCAGCCTTTTGTAGAGAATGTTATCTGGCATGGATTCATAAACCTGCCAGAGTGGTCTCCGGCGGCCAAAGCCTATGTCGAAGGTACGCAGACAGGTAATCAATATTCAACGATACCCGGCAATTAAAAAGGGTTGCTTACATTAACATTTGACAGGGAGAACCGGTTTATTAAATGTGTGGTGGAAGATAGTAGTGCAGGCAGAAAAAAAGCCGCAGAAATGGCAAATCAAAAAAGCCCTATACGAAGGAAGAGGATACGGGATGACCATTGCACAAAAGCGGTTGGAACTGCTGCAAAAAGAAAATGAAAAAATACCTGAAATAATAATTGAGGACCTAATGAACGGTGATGAACCAGCGGGAACAAGAGTTACTTTGTTTATACAATCCGAATAAAAAATCTGCTATGCTAAAAGCCTGTATTATTGACGACGAAGCCAACAGCCGAGAAGTGCTGGAACTGATGCTAAAAGAATATCATCCGGATATTGACATGGCGTGTACTGCAGGGAATATCCGGGATGCCCTGGCCATGATACAAAAGATCCAGCCGGACATCCTGTTCCTCGACATTGAAATGCCGGGTGGCAGCGGGTTTGAGCTGGTGAAGCAACTAAAAGAGCCTTTACCGGAAATAATTTTTTGTACCGCTTACGGCCATTATGCCATCAAAGCCATTGAGTGTAGTGCACTGGCTTATCTGCTGAAGCCTGTATCATCGGAAAAATTGCATGAGGCATTGCTGAAGGCCCGTATGAAAAGTAGTGTAGTGCAAAAGGGCTTGCAAATGCATATGCTGGAGGAGCAGATGAGTACAACCAAAGAATCCACCCGCTTTTTATTGAATACCACAGAAGATATAAAAGTCATTAAATTTTCTGATGTATTATGTTGTATTGCAGAGAGTAATTATACAAAAATTCACCTGGCGGATGGTAGTAAAGTTGTGGCTTCTAAAACGCTGAAAGAAATTGAAACCATTTTACATCATCCCAACTTTTTCCGTATTCATCATTCCTATCTTATCAATCTCAGCTACATCCAGCGGATTAATAAGACGGACGGTTGTATTATAGAACTTCCGCATAATATCAGTCTTGATGTGGCCCGCGGCAGGAAGGATGAAATTCTGCTGAAGCTCACCAGTATCTGAACCGCGACTGGCTCATCCTGTCAATCAGCCCGCTAAAGAGATCAGTCATCCGGCTCAATGTCGGTTTTTTCGATTAAAGGTTGTGATAGTTTTCGTTAAAATTTACTGCAATGAAAAAAATCATCATCGTATTTATGTGGATCGTTACAATACTTGTCTCCTGTAAAAAAGAAACAGGAAATAATGAAGAGTTTGTCAAACCAGAAGCCCGCAAGATACCCACCTGCGGTATGGAAGAAGCGATGGCCAGTCTTTCCCCGGAAATGCGGGAGGCAATGCTAAAATCGGTAATAAGGACAGAAGTACAGGCCAATGAACTCTTACTCTTCCTGGATTTTGATGGCGCAGTTATCAGGAAAGGAAATGCCAATGCTATGGGGATTATGAGCCCAATTATTCGCTTTTCCACTGCCAACTGCCCTCCCCCGGCATTAACAGAGCAACAAAAACATGATATAGTAAAACTGGTGAAAGATGATTATTCGCCATTTAATATAATGGTTACTACCGATCAGGCAATTTTTGATACTTACGCACCGGCGTCATACAAACAAATATGCATCATCACCACCAACCCATTCGTGGCGGGATTTCCTTCAAATGTCGGGGGTGTTGCACCTTTTGCTGGCTTAGGTACAAGGTTGCCCTTTAATCCTTGTTTTGTATTTGCGAATGGATATGGAGGTGATGTAAGCGCGGTGGCTGCTGTAATTTCACATGAAGTTGCTCATACTATGGGATTAGGCCACCAGCACAGGTTTAATGAAGAGTGCGGATATATTGCCGAGTATCATCCTGGGTTTGGAACGGGTGCGGTTTCATTTGTTCCTATCATGGGTCTATCCGACCTGAGGCGCATTACTAACTGGTGGGCCCAGTCATGTTACTCTCCAGTTTTTGGGCAGGTTCAGCATGATTTTGCCTTGTTGAATAGCCAGGTAGTGGTCAGGGAGGACGATTTTCCGAATTCACCTTCCGCAAACAGCACTCATTCATCAGGAGAGATCAATGGTATCCTGGAACAGGCAGGTGATGCAGATTTTATACTTATTAATTTCAGAAACCCGGGTCCTGTTACCATCACCAGTGAAAACATTGATCTTAAAGTTTCAGTATACAACCTTGGCGGGCACCTGCTGTCTGAACACAATGACCCCAATGACACTCATGTAACCATTCCTTCGACGAATGGAAAAAGATACCTGAAAATAGAAGCGGTGAGTAATGCTAATGTTTCATCACAGTTTTTGACGGGGCAATATAAAGTGACATTCTGACGATGTATTTTGACCGGTGTATGCTTTACTGCGGTTAACGAAGATGAAAAGGGAGGAAACAATGGCCGGAATATTTTTTAAAAAACCCGAACTTCAATTAACCGGGATAATTATGAAAAGAAGAGAATTTGTATGTCTTGCAACAGTTCTTGCAGGCCAGGGATTACCTCTTGGAATTAGTCGGGATGAAAAATTTCGGTTTGATTTTTCATCGATTCATGATTTATTAAAGAAAGTTCCGCTGGCAGAGAAAAATACAGCTACTATGATGATAAAAAACCTGGTCTATAATATGAATTACATCTTTAAACAGGCGGCAGGTAAAATAGATATTACTACACTGAAAAAACTGGCAGAGGAAGCTGACCGCAAATTTTATTCTGAAAATAAACTCAAAGCGTCTTCGTACGGGTATCAATCTTTTACATTAGATAACCTGGAGACTATGGAGAGAAATAACCGGCTTAAGCCGGGAGAATTTGACACCATGCTAACAACAATAAAATATTACACCAATAAGTTTAAAACTTCCAAGGGGAAGTTTGAAATGTTACTGCCGGAATTATTGAAGGAGGCTGAACTCGCTGCTCAAAAGCAAAAAGAAGCAGAAGCAAGACATGGATGTGCAAAAGTATTATCAGTAATAGCCGCCGTTGTAATTGTAGTGGTAGCGGTAGTGGTCGCAGCTTTTACATTTGGAGCTGCCGGCGCTTTGGTGGCCCTTGCTGTGATAGCAGCTGCTGCTATCGTAGGAAGTGCTATAGCTGGCCCGCAAAACATCGATGCTATTCAGGGTTCAATTACGGGAGCTGACACAGGAGTGGCGGTTCGATTTAATGGTGAAAATATCTCCGACGAGAAGGTCAAATTACCATGGATTGATTTTGATAAAAAAATGAAATGTGCATTTTTATCAACAGTCAATGCCGTTACAGCGATTTTTTTTTCATCAAAGCCTTACCCTTCTTATGCGATCATGGGCTCTGTTGCTGTAAATATAATAGCGATCACGGGGAAAATACCCGGCAACGAAATATATTGTTGAATATTCGCGTGAGCTTCTTCTAACTATCCTCTGCCAGGCGAATTAAAATGGTCGCACTACCGGTTCCTTAAGTTTTTGTTTTAACTTGTCCTGCTGTGATACACCTTCCGTAATCCATTTCTCTGGACTCTTTCCGAGCAGGTAATAATCAAAATATTCTTTCTGTCTTTTCTGGTAGTCGATTTGGTTCTCTTTTTTTGCCAGGCCATGATTTTCGTCTGCATACACCAACATGATATAAGGTTTCTGCATTCTGCGCATAGTACTGTACATTTCAATACCCTGGTGCCAGTCTACGGCTCCGTCTTTATCACCAAAAGCAACTAACAATGGTGTTTTGATATTTTTTGCCTGGTACATGGGTGAGTTACGCATATGTTCTTCCATCCTGTCATACCAGGGGCCGTCAAACCTTCCCTGGCTGGTCTCGAATATTTTTGAATCTGGTGTTCCCGTATTCCAGTAAATCGAATTGGACATACTGATTAGATTGGTAAGTGGCGCGCCCGCAATGGCAGCTTTGAAAAGATTGGTTTGGGTAATAATAAATGACGCTTGGTAGGCGCCCCAGCTATGACCCATAATGCCCACCTTTTCCTTATCGATTATTCCTTTCTTCAAAACTTCTTCCACCGCAGGCACCACGCAATTCACGGCACTCATTCCTGGGTCATTTGTTTCATATACGATGTCCGGCCGGAAAACAAAATAACCATTGGTGGTAAAATTGGCGGTATTATAGGCGCTTCGCTGAGAAGGTGTTGTATATCCGTGTACCGTATTTGAAAGCAGTTCATAGATATAGACGATCATCGGGTATTTTTTTCCCGGTTCATAATTAGCAGGATAAAAAAGAGCGCCCTGCATTTTCTTGCCTTTTGTGTTGGTGAAGCTCACGAGTTCACTTTTACCCCAGTAGTAATTTTTTTGTTGAGGATTGGTAGCAAGGATCTGTTTGGTATTGGAAAAATCATCTGTGACAAACAAAGAAGGCGGTTTGTCAAAATCCTGTTTTACAAAAAGGAAACTGTTAGCGTCTTTTGCTTTCACCAGCCGGTTTATCATAACATCTTCGAACAATAGCCTGTCCACTTTTCCTTTTTCCATTTTAGCGTACCCGTATTTTTTTGTCTTGTCTCCATAGGCTGTAAAGAAAATTGGTTTGCTATCATTAAGGAAGGGTTCTTCGAAATCAACCCGTGAAACCCTGTATATCGTTTCATCTTTTTCGCCCTCAGTTAGTTTCCGGGCACCATTCCCATCAGGTCTTACTGCCCAGATATTGTATTCGTCATACAAAAGAATTTCTCTATCTCCTTTCAGCCATCCCCCGTTTCCCACCGCGGGTCTGCTGGCAGGATGGTCGTCACGTACATTCCAGAAATCTGATTTAATTTTTTCGGTCAGGTTACTATTTTGTCCCGATTTAACATTATAACTCCACCAATGTTTATCCTTGAAGTAAACAAGATATTTTCCATCGGGCGATGACTGGGGAATAGAGAGGGATTTCTCGAATGCCAGTTTTGCTTTTCCATCTTTGACATTCACTAGCCAAACATCGGTAAGATCTTCCTTGAAAGATGGTTTGTATTTTTTATCGGTGGAGATGATCGCATATTTCTGGTTGCCACTAAGCCGGGCATTAGGTACATCGTCTTTGGCAAGTTGGAAAAAAGTACTGTTATCGATATTCCAGGCGCTCAGGTAGCTAGAAATGGTATCCTGTCCCAGTGTTATCTTTTGTCGGGGTTGGATCTCGGGGTCTTTCCAATGCCAGACATCAACCGCAGCTGGTTTTTCAGGAGAGGCTACTTTTTTTGAGGCCAGGGCTACTGTTGAATCAATTCGTACTGAATCCTTTTTGGTCATGCTGTCTCCCGGTTTTTTATCTTCTTTTTTTGCGAGTTCATTATGAGTCCATTTCTTCAATCCAAAAAACGCCGTGGTCATATCATCACTTAGGCTGAGGTTAGATCCGCTAAAAACCCGCAAACCGGCCGGAAAACTTTTTTGATTTTCGGGATCGAATATTTTTAATGACGGGTTTTTGTAAATGTTGGTGTACGTATAAACGATGGCATTGTCCTCTTCATATTTGTCCTTCCGGTAACTTTTAAAAAAAGCAAGGCCATCACCTTCTTTTTGCCAGGTGAGTTTCGAAAATTTAGAAGTATCACTGGCCAAAATTTTTAATGTATAGTTTTCAAGATTGAATAATTCTGCGGAGTTGCCGGCAGTATTAGCCGACTCCACGATATAAGCCAGTTGGTCGCTTTTCTTATTAAAGGCATATTCGGTAACATTACCAATGGTGCGGGTGGTGCCGTCCGTTAAATTCTTTACCAGCAATACAGCACCCTTATCCTTATTCTCTTTGGGCGGGGTAAGATAGGCAGCAAGGTATTTTCCATTCCGGGAAAAGCTAAATCGGTTAATATGCTGAATTATTACTTTTTTTCCTGTCCCGAGATTGAGCAGTCCCATTTTATATTCAATGGGTTTGGACTGGTCCCTTAATTTTTCAGCCTCTTTAAAAGGGAGACCGATCCGGTAAGCGATCCACTGGTTGTCTTTTGAAAATTCAGGAGCGGAAGCAAATTCAAGTTTATATAGCTTGTTGCTCAGGCGATTAAGCACAAACAGCGTATCATTATCTTCCTGGACCGTTACCTGGTAGACCACCCATATCCCGTTAGGAGAAAGATCCGTGGCGCCGATAGATTGCCATTTCCCATAGTCATCTGGAGTTAAATATTTTTTTTGCTGCGCCTGGGCGCTTGTTAAAAACAACGTGCAAAACAGAAGGCCAGAGATGAGACGCTTGATCATGGCAGGTAATTTTAGAAACAAGTTAGCAGAACTGAATGGGGGAGAAAAATTTTTTTAATACCGTCAATGAGCTCCCGTAAAAGTGGCCGAACTACCTCAATACTGCTTGGAAAATCAGGGTCTCGAATAGATTTTTTGTTGATAGAAATATATGTCCTAACTTTTAGACTGTGGAAGCAGTGTATGAACCCGCTTACGGTTGCAACAGCGGGAATCTTTCCAATATCTTATCTATTTCTTTCTCTGTACTCCAACGTCCTCAATATCCTGATGTTTACTGCCGGTATTGAGCCAAAAATCCTATCCGCCATTCAAGAGCCCTGGATAGCTTATTATGTAGGAAGTGACCAGGTTTTTAATTTGAAATAAAACTCACTGCCATGAAATATATAATTCGTTTTTTGGTGTCTTTTCTATTTCTTTCATTGCTTGCTTCGATGTTTTCACAAGCTACACCGGTTAATACTCCCCGATACAGCGCCACCGATACCCTGGTCAATTATTGCAAACTGGTGAGAGCTGCCTATAAATACGGTTTGCTATCAACAGAAAATAAACCCTCTCTGACAGACCTGCAGGTAAAAGAATTCAATGACATATGGATTGGTGTATTTGACGTTGAATTTTACCAAACAGGTATTACCAACAAGGAATTTACCAATCCGCGTTTCCGGGAAGGAAATATTGCTGTTTTCCCTCCCTCTAAATTATACAACCCAAAAAATCCCGATACCTATTCATTATTTCATATTGGCAAAGAGATCGGAAAAATAAATAGCCAGGCTTACCAGAATTGTCCTACCTGTATAAAGACGAGTATTGATAAGATCAATGAGCTGATTAAAAATACTGGGTTGATTAGCCAGTTTGCTCAACTCTGGTTAAACGTCAGTTCACTTAAAACTTTTACATCAGCCAAACAAATTACTGATTTCTGGTTTTTTTTACGATGCTATACAATCGATGACCGGGTAAATCCAAAATCTGAACCTTATTTTATTAGCCTGCCACCCGCCATGAGAACGCCGGATACAACAATCATTCACTGCAAAGATGAGATCAAACCAAAAGTTGCTGTGGGCTGGCGGCATTGTGAGATGGGAGGAAGGATCGATACCGTGGGACCCGTCCTCATTAAAGGCAGGGATAATTGCCCGAATGCAGTGTACAGGATCACGTTCACGGCTAAGGACCTTTGCAATAAATCAGCCAAGGCTGACCAATATTTTAGAATAGAGAATGATGATCCAACCATTCATTGCCCGGCAGATACGATCATCGATTGTATTGAACATCTTCCAGCCATACAGCCACAGGGTAGTTCTAGTTGTCATTTAGGTTTTCGAATAACCAGTAAAGGACCGACCCTGATATCAGGAGAACATAATTGTCCGGAGGCCATCTATAAAATGGAGTATATTTTAAAAGACAGCTGTGGTCGGACTGTGAAATGCACCCGGGAGATCAGGATACTAAATGACGAACCTACGATAACCTGCCCGCCGGATGAAACAGTTACTTGTTTTGATAAGATCAGGAAGGGAAAACCAATAATAAAAACGGCCTGCAAGAGGTGGTACAAAGATCTCAGGATCACTGATCCTGTTCTCGTAAGAGGAAGAAGAAATTGCCCCGGAGCCGTTTATGAGATAACCTATACTGTAACCGACAGTTGCGACAGGAAAGCAAGCTGTGTTCAACGATTCACCATAAATAACCCGGGACCAAAAATTAAGTGCCCCCAACCAAAGGAGATCCAATGTGTTGAAGATATAATGGTCGGACTGCCTGAGTCGGTCCAGGTTTCTTGTGACCTGGCCTATACCGTCACTACATCCGAACCCAAATTAATCTATGGTAAACCGAATTGTGTTGGTGCTATTTACGAGGTATGGTATACTGTCACTGATGAGTGTGGTCGAAAAGATAGCTGCCAGCAGGTGTTTACAATTTTTAAAAGGGAACTGCTGATCACCTGTCCTCCTGATCAAAGGGTCAAATGTTTCGAGGATATCAAACCTTCCAACGCGATCGTCAAAACAGCATGTAAGCAACATTTTAAAATTTCCACTACTCCACCCCAACACATTAGTGGTACGCAACGTTGCAATGGCGCTGTTTATGCGATCACTTTTACGGTCGAAGATGAATGTGGCCTGACCAAGACCTGTGTTCAAAAGTTTACAATTGTGAGTGATCCACCGGAGATCAAGTGTGGTCCTGAGATTGTAGTGAATTGTTATGATGATATAAAAAACTACAAAGCCCCAGTACCAAAAGTGAGTTGTAATTTAAGATTCACACCAAGTAGTTCACCAGTCTCGCTGGTCTCAGGAAAGGATAAATGCGATGGGGCGAGGTACAAGATTGTGTATAAGGTGGAAGATGAATGTGGTGGAAAAGCGGAATGCACCCAGTATTTCCGAATAGATATGGTGCCAGCTGTTATTGCCTGTGCGCCGGATAGAATGGTTAATTGTGAAAGTCAAATTATTGCTGAGGATCCAACAATGTATGTTCCCTGTCAACTAAAACATAGACTTGAAAAAAGAGGACCTGAACTTGAAAAGGGTAAGAGAAACTGCCCGGGGGCTGTCTATACCATGACCTATATCCTTACAACTGAATGTGGGGATTCGGTCAAATGTGTTCAGCGATTTACAATTGACAACCTGGGGGCAAGGGTGAACTGCCCGCCAGATAGGCAGGTACAATGCAGCAAAGACATCGTGCCGGAAACACTCACGGCAAGCGGATCTTGTGGCGAAAAACTTCAAGTAACTGTGCAAGGCCCCCTTCTCATCAGTGGCAAACCGGATTGTCCCAATGCAAAATATTCACTTATATATACCCTTACAGATCCCTGTAACCGCACAACAAAATGCATTCAGTACTTCACTTTATTTGGAGATGATCTCCAGGTTGTCTGTCCACCGGATGTTACTGTGAATTCTAAATCCGAGATCAGACCGGCTGCTTTGAAGATAACGACCAGTTGCGGTGTGGGTTCGCAGGTTACAACCGTGGGACCCAGGTTAGTTCGTGGTGTAGATGGCCAGGGTGGAGCGGAATATGAGATCATTTATACCATTACCGATGAATGTGACCAGCGGGAGACCTGCCAACAATTATTTAGGCTGAGCGGCCCTGCAAAGCCTGATTGCGGTTCCTTTTATGCTAATTCGGAAGCAAGGCTGAATCCACAGACCAATGTGTGGGAATGCCATTGTAAATCGGGCTTTGAATGGAACACTACCCGCACTGCCTGTGTACCAACAAAACCTGATTGCAATGTTTACTATGTTAATTCTGAAGCAAAATGGAATCCGCAAACCAACCTATGGGAATGTTTTTGCAAACCAGGATATGAATGGAACAGCACCCGTACTGCCTGTGTACTAGCTATTCCTGATTGCAATGCCAGTTATGCTAATTCAGAAGCAAGACTGAACCAGCAGACAAATAAATATGAATGCTATTGCAAGACAGGATATGAATGGAATGCAAACCGCACAGCTTGCGTGCCTGCCAAACCTGATTGCAATGCATATTATGCTAATTCGGAAGCAAGATTAAACCCACAGACGAACGTGTATGAATGTTATTGCAAGCCAGGATATGAATGGAATGCTGCTCGCACCGCCTGTGTTCAATCAGTACCCGATTGCAATGCTACGTATGCTAATTCAGAAGCCAGGTGGAATACACAGAAAAATGTGTATGAATGTTATTGTAAGGCAGGGTATGAATGGAATGCAACCCGCACTGCCTGTGTGCAATCGATACCTGATTGCAATTCTTTTTATGCCAATTCGGAAGCCAGGTGGAATGCACAAAAGAATGTGTATGAATGTTATTGTAAAACAGGATATGAATGGAACGCAACCCGGACAGCCTGTGTACAATCAATACCTGATTGCAATGCTTATTATGCCAATTCAGAAGCAAAGTGGAATTCCCAGAAAAATATGTACGAGTGTTTTTGCAAACCAGGTTATCAATGGAATGCGACTCGCACGGCTTGTGTGACAACACAGTCACCTGATTGCAATGGTTATTATGCTAATTCAGAGGCAAGATGGAATCCTCAAACCAATGTGTATGAGTGTTATTGCAAACCAGGGTATCAATGGAATGCGACACGAACGGCCTGTGTGACCAACCAGGCGCCTGATTGCAATGCGTATTATGCCAATTCAGAAGCAAAATGGAATCCTCAAAAAAACGTGTATGAGTGTTATTGTAAACCAGGATACGATTGGAATGCCACCCGTACGGCCTGTGTTCCTGGTGGCAGGGAAAATCCACCTGTTGATCCGAGGCTACAAAAGCCGGGAGTTTGTAATACGACCTACAGAAGCGGGGCTAATGAACCGGAGCAATATACTATTACGTTAAACAAGACAACAGGGTATGTCGATCTTTCCTACAATACGTATACGGTAAAGGACAGGATCCATGTTTACCAGGGATCAACAAAGATCTTTGATAGTGGTTGTGTTGGGCAAAGTAACAAGGTTACATTGACGCTGACCGGTATTTCTAACATTATCCGGATCGTTGTGGATCCCTTATGTGATCCAACTGAATCGAACACACAATGGGATTTTATGTTGGGTTGCCCGAGATAAGGAGGTAGGATACTCCAATGTAATTGGCAGGATGTAATTGTTAGGATAAAAAAACCCACAAATTTTGTGGGTTTTATGTTGCGGAGACTAAGGGATTCGAACCCTTGATACCCTTTTGAGGTATACACACTTTCCAGGCGTGCTCCTTCAACCACTCGGACAAGTCTCCATTATATTATTTTTTTTCTTTAAACCAATCATTTTTGGGTTAAAAACAATTCAGTTCTGTATGTTTCTGATCATTCCAAAGAACTCCTTCAACCACTCGGAAAAGTCTTCATTATTCTATTAAAGGGCAGCAAAAATAGGGATTCTTGCCTTACCAGTTGTTCGCCTGGTCAGGATTCATTCTTTCCGATACATCGGCAGGTTGGTGATTTTCCCAGTCGCGGTCATATTTTACAAACCATGAGATCCATAGACTCCGGCTTAACCGCATTAACCAGGGTTGCAATAGTACAAGGACAATAGCATTTGTTCCCATCCATATAAAGAAACGATTATCATTTACTGACAAGCCAATTGTCAATGCCCAGATACCTAAACTTAACAGGCTTAAACCCACTGTAAGGGCATAGCTGACATAACTGGTGCCGTAATAAAAACCTACTTCAATCTCCGAAGCCTGCCCACATACCAGGCAAGTTCTGTTCATTTCCATATTTCTTTTAAACCGAAACGTGACCGGGTGTTTAAATAATTTCCCTTCCCGGCAACGGGGGCAACGACAACCTATTACAGATGATATATAACCACGACTCACTTTTTTCTCTACCATTTTTTTATTTAAGGGTGCAAAGGTCGGTTAAATCACCCATTAATGCTGCCGCTAAATCAATGTGGTAAATACTCTTTGAAACGACCATATACCCACGTTCCGGCTATGGCGCTGAACAGCGTAATAATGATAACCGTGGTACCTGAACCAATTTGGGCAAATAAAGGCCCCGGGCAGGCCCCGGTAATGGCCCAACCAAAACCGAATAATAGTCCGCCATAAATAGTCCCTTTATGGAATTTTTTATTAACAAAAACGATCGGATCGCCATAAATTGTTTTGATTTTAAATCTTTTAATAAGCCAGACAGACAGCATTCCTACCATCACCGCAGAACCAATAACTCCAAACATGTGAAAGCTCTGCAGCCGAAACATTTCCTGTATCCGAAACCAGGAGATAACCTCCGACTTGACCAGGATAACCCCAAATAACAAGCCCGCTACCAGGTACTTCAAGTTAAACCACCAAGCCTGTTTCCGTAAGAGTTCGTTGCCGGGCTGTGCATCCAGTGAGCCGACTTCAAAATCAGTATTATTTACCTGTATTGTTTTATTAATTGTCATTATATCACAATTTTAAAATAAAGGGAAGAATAAGATTGGCAACCAAAAATCCACCGGCCATAAAACTGATGGTTGCTATTAAAGATGGTATTTGCAGCGTGGATAAACCCATGATGGCATGGCCTGATGTACAGCCCCCGGCATATCTTGTTCCAAATCCAACTAAAAATCCACCCACCACTATCATGATAAATCCCTTCAAGGAGAAAAGAGCGGACCAGTTGAAAATTTCAACCGGCAATAAACCCTGATAATTGCTGATACCATATTGATCCAACTCAGTTACCAATACAGGATTTACCACTACCGGATTGGGATTGCTAAAGAAGGACCACACCAAAAAGCTACCGAGCAAAATACCGGCTACCAAAAATAAATTCCACACTTCTTTTTTCCAGTCATATTGAAAGAAAGGTATTTTGGCCGGTAAACAGGCAGCACAGATATGTCGCAGCGACGAGGAAATGCCAAAAGATTTGTTGCCCATCAATAATAAGATTGGCACCATTAATCCAATTAAAGGCCCGGCTATATACCAGGGCCATGGTTGTTTTAAAATTTCAAGCATATTTATTTTTTTTGCAGTGCAATAATAGGTCTATACGGACCATATTTGTGTACGGCTTCACTAAATTTATCTGCATACGGTCCAAAAGGATGATCAAAAGGTTTTTTCGAAATATCGGGCCAATCGTTCCGAATGTCTTTTGAAGGCCTTGGTTGGCTGTTTACATAAGCCGCCACATCCCAGGCCTCTTCATCGGTTAACAAGGGATCGTAATAGGTTACTTCGTTGAAAGGCATATTGGTTTTTACATACCCGGCAAAATTACTGATACGAAATAATCCGGCACCTGTATTATAGCTTTGTTTACCCCAAAGCGGGGGATATTCATAACTAGCTTCATTTGAATAAAGTCTACCTTCTCCATCAGTGCCGTGACAACGTTGACAATGTACCCTATAAACTACTTTACCCTTTACGGGATCGGCGGCCCGGTCCAAAAAAGGAGGTTTTGCAATTCCACTACCAGGTGGCCTTTCACCTTTTTTTACATCTTGACCCACCCATTTTATATAAGCATATATGGCCTTGTATTCTTTACTGTTACTATCGGGTGCCGGGCCATTCAAGCTTCTTTCAAAACAATCGCTAACTCTTTTGTAAATCGTTTCAATCGAACCGCTACGTGCCCTGAATATGGGATAGTTTGAAAAAACTGCGCTGTAATTATTCCCCCAATTCTTTTTACCGGCATTCAGGTGGCAATTCTGGCAATTCATGCCATTGGTTACGGGTGCAACAGATCCATTTGGACCAAAATAACGGGAAGTATTAGCAATAATATCTTCACCGTAAATAACCATTTTCCTTTCTTCTCCTTCAAGCTTGCTATCAACAAATAAACTAGGCGGCACCCAGGTGCTGTCTTTTGGATATGCAATTGTTTGCTTCTCACTGCCTTTATTTTTTTTCGTTAAAAAAGCTGACAGTAAAACAACAAACGCAATACCTGAAATGATCAGCAAACCAATGAATGACTTTTTCATTTATCTGAATTCATAAGTGGTTCCCTGCAATTGCGTAAGCAGGGTAGGAGGTTGGTCAGTTGCCGTGGCTCTTCTTTCCAGTTTTGGTGATACAGGTGATTTGACCGCCAGGTAATCTTCTATTACCTGGTGCATTAATACGCCGGTGAGTCTTGGATTTTTTACCTTTTCAATCCGGCATAGTGTGTCATCGGGATCGCCTTCTCTTTCACAAGCAACAATGCTGTACTCTTTATCTTTTTTAACCGGTTCACCTTTTATTTTCACCCAGTTCAATCGCTCCCCCATTTTATTGCCGATCGTAAAGTTCAATTCCATACCGGCAAATCGTACAAACCATCCGCCCAATCTTTTTGACGGATCTTTAGCAAAAGCATTCTGTAATTCCTGCTCCAGCCAGTCCCATAATTGTTTACCGGTGATCAAACCGGTTTTTGCCTCGCTATTCACCGGTAGCATATTCCATAAAAAATCTTTGGTAATAGATATTGTTCCTTTTGCAGGATCCATAGCCAAAGGCTGACAAAAGCGGAATCCATTACTTAAAGCAATATCGGGATTGAATTTCCAGAGGATCGCATCCGTGATCAGGTTGTCCATGGGTGTTTCCAATACAAAATACCTGACCAGCGGGGTAGTGGTTGTTCCGATCTCTTTTGAAAGCTCTTTTTTAAAGGGAGCTTCTGCTTGTACTATTTGTCCCAGTAAGTCTTTATCCGCAGGATATTTTTGGGGATCAACATCCAGCAACTGGTAGTGGTGAGTCTTGATCTTCCCGTTTTCAACTTCTATATCAAGCTTGCCAAGAAAGGAACCAAAAGCACCACATTCGACTACTTTGCAAAATTTTCCTTCAATGGGCACTCTGACCCTTTCATGTGTGTCGGCACCTAAAATAAAATCGGCACCCTGCACCGCAGGATGATTGGATAACCCTACCTGTTGGGCCAATCCCATATGTGTCACAATGAAAATAATACCGCATCCCTCCACATCTTTCAGGAGCCTGATATATTTCGCTACATTGCTATCAGCATGTTTGAAACGGAGACCTTCACTATACGCCGGTGATTGCCGTTTAGGGATTAGGTGATCAGTATAGCCAACAAAACCTACTTTGGCCCCTGCAATATACTTTATCCAGTAAGGAGGATAAATTAGTTCGCCATCATTTGCATCCTTTGTATTATGCCACATATTTGCACAGATCTTGCTGGCAGTGGCATGCCCCATATCGTACAACATTTTTTCCTTCTTATATACTACTTCCCAGTTGCCGGGGATTATGAGGTCATAGTCAAAACAATTCAGTAGTGGTATCAACGCTTCGCCTTCTGTCAATGAGGCCACTCCACTGCCATGAAAATAATCACCCCCATCAATCAACAGGGTATTAGGGTTTTCTTTTTTGAAATGATCGATCATCGTTTTCAAAACCGCCAGCCCTCCTCTTTTTTTATAAACAGCGTTGTCATTCTCCCAAAAAAACTCATCGTGAGTATGCAATTGGGAATGAATGTCTGAAGTATATAAAATGGTGAACTGGTTCGGAGCCTTTTCAGCATCGCGGTAGGCTTGCTTTGCATTGTCTGTTGCTGAGGCAACAGCAGGTGTTACGATCGCCAGTGAAGTACCTAAGCCCGCCAGCGTTGTACTTTTCAGAAAATCACGTCGGGAATTTTTACCCTCTTTTATTGGCATTGACAACCCGGTTTTAAAATAAAATAAGCTGATATTGTTTATTGGAGGAATGACAACTCCTATACAGCACAAGTTAGTTTTTTATAGTTTGTACAGGTTCATTTAACAAAACTACGACTCCAGAACCTTTTCCATTTGCATACTCCGGCTGCCTTTTATAAGCAAGTAAGTATTTTCAAAATGTTGTTCCTGCAACCAGTCTTTAGCTTCCGTTGAATTATTAAATTGGAGGTAGGGGTGTTCCATATTTAGAAAATCTCCACCGACCAGCACTACGTTGGTCCAGTTAGATTGTTTTATTACATCAATGATGGCCCTGTGTTCACCAAGGCTTTCCTGGCCTAGTTCTGCCATAGCCCCCAACAACAGTACTTTACTGTCTGCCCTCATCGATGCTAAATTTTCTATCGCCAGTTTCATGCTGCTCGGGTTGGCATTGTAAGCATCAAGAATTATTTTATTTGTTCCTTTTTCTATAAGTTGTGACCGGCTGTTCGAGGGAACGTAATTTTCTATGGTTGTTTTTATTTTTGATTCTGGTATTTTAAAAAACTTGCCAACGGTGACAGCCGCCAACACATTGGGAAGGTTATACTCACCTATTAATTGTGTTTGAATGATGACCGGCACCATACCTTGTGTTATTTCTACGGCCAGGTAAGGCTCTGTTTTTTTCACCCTGCCCATTATATGGGTGTCTTGTGTTCCATATTTAATAACACCACTGATACCCTTACTCATTTCCTGCAGGTAATCATAATCCCACATCACAAATGCAACGGTATCATTTTTTGTACGCAGCCAGTCATACAGTTCACCTTTGGCTTTTTTTACACCTTCGATCCCGCCAAAACCTTCCAGGTGGGCTTTACCGCAATTGGTGATGAGTCCATGAGTAGGCTGTGCATATTCACAGTAACCCGCAATTTCTTTTTGATGATTGGCACCCATTTCAATGACAGCCATTTCTGCATCGGCTTTTATTTTTAAGAGGGTCACGGGGATACCGATATGGTTATTGAGATTGCCCTCGGTGGCATAGGTTTTAAAAGAGGAAGCGAGTACGGCATGGATCAATTCTTTGGTGGTTGTCTTGCCATTACTCCCGGTAATCGCAATATAAGGGATTGTAAATTTTTCGCGATGAAATTTGGCTAATAGCTGAAGCGTGGTCAGCACATTATCAACCACCATCGTTTTCCCGGGTATCGCATATTGTTCTTCCTCTATAACTGCGTATACAGCTCCTGCCTCAAAGGCTTTTGCTACAAATGTATTTCCATTGAAATTATCTCCTTTCAATGCAAAGAAAATGTCCCCGGCTTTTAACTTTCTTGTATCCGTTTGAACAAAAGGGTGCTGTTTGTAAATACTGTAGAGCTGCTCAATAGACATACAGCAAAAATACTCTTCGCTTCATTTAGTAGCGACAAAAAAAATGTCCCGCTGCAGGCGGAACATTTTTTTTGATTTTCTTAATGTTTTTTACCGTTTTTGTCTGCGAGTTTTAAATATCTGCCCAGTTTTGCGTTTGTTGCCTTCCGGACTACCCATGCGGTCCATCGCACAACGGAAACCAAGTGTACTTAGCGACTGGTCTTCTTCCAGAAAGCGACGGGCACCTGGAGTAAGCCAATAAGCCCTGTCATTCCAACTACCGCCTTTATATACCCTTGATTTATCACTGATCAATGTAGTCTGTCCATATCCGTATGTTGCCTGTGATAAGGAATCACCATCCAGGAAGTTGATCACATTGCCCCGCTGATAGTTCCGCCGATCCTTACTCTCTTCATCAGTTACGGGAGTCATTTTTACCCTACCCATGCTGTCAATTTCGGCTTCCCCATTTGCATTCTTATATATCTTCTGGTAATTGTTACCGCGGAAGGGAGCTGGCATATCATCAAAGTCAAGGGTTGATAAAGGACGATATACATCCTCCACCCACTCACTGACATTACCGGCCATATTATAAATACCAAAACCATTGGGGAAGAATGAGTTTACCGGAGCCGTATAGAAAGCCCGGTCATTCAAACCACCCGCTGTTCCGGCGTTGTCACCGGATCCTCTTTTAAAATTAGCCAGGAATGAACCCTGTGAATTTCCACGGCGGGTATCACGGAGACCATTAATATTTTGTGCCCAGGGGTAAAGTTGTTTGTTGGATTGTAATTCCTCACCTCTTTTTCCTTCTTTCGTACTTGGACGGGGGTTTTGAAGGATCAAGCCATACGCCGCATATTCCCACTCAGCTTCAAAAGGTAAACGGTAATCGGGCAGAAGAACACCTGACTCCATCGTAGCAACAGTTACCTTCGGTTCGTTTTTCTTTGTTTTTATTTTGCCGGGTGGGGCAGTGTATAAACCTAACAAGTAAGATTTAGTAGTAAAATTATTTTCTCCTTGCTGGGCACCAGGTTTCAGGTTTGCTTTGTTTACAAAGCCATCTTTCATTAATAAATTCTCATTTACCCGGTCACTTCTCCAAACACAAAAATCATGGGCCTGTCTCCAGGTAACTCCCACCACCGGGTATTCATTGAAACCGGGGTGACGGAAATAAAACTCAACCAGCGGTTCGTTATAACTTAACTCACTTCTCCAAACCAATGTATCGGGCAGAGCAGATTCCAGGATCTTCTTGTTTGCTTCATCGGAAGGATCAAATACGCTGGTCAGCCAGTGCAGGTATTCACGGTAGTGAACATTGGCTACTTCTGTTTTATCAATATAAAAAGACGAAACAGTTACACGACGGGGAATATTATTCCAGTCACCCATCACATCTTCCTCGGTTTGTCCCATAGTGAAAGTACCTCCCTGGACAAACACGAGACCAGGCCCCCGGCCTTGTTCTTTTGACTTGGACACCTGGTAACCACCCATGTTCTTATCATTGTAGTTCCAACCGGTGACGGTTGACTGGTCCTTCTTCTTTTTAAACAGACCTCCGTTTTTGCAGGATGCCATCAGTACTGCACAGGATAGCAGGATCGTTAAGTTTCTCATTGTTTTTTGCATAAACCTATGAATTGGAATAAATTTAACGCCGGACGAGGTAAAATATTGCACACTATTCAGCTTTTAACTGCCGGAGTTGCGAATATAATGCACTTTCCATAAAAAGAGGTAATTCTCAGTACTTTTCAGGGGGAAAATCCCTATAAAACCATTGTTTAATTACTATGAGGAAGAGACGCTATTTTGTGTTGCTGGGATGGACTTTTGTTACCTCTTTACTGGCCAGTGCGCAGCGGAATTATACCCCTCATTCTGTTTTGGCAGCGGGCAACTGGTACAAATTGGGGGTGAAAGCTGCGGGAGTGTACAAAATCGATATCCCGATCCTTAATAGCCTGGGTGTAAATACTGGTAGTCTTTCTTCAAGTTCTGTTCGGCTGTTTGGCAATGGTGGCCAAATGCTGGCAGAAGCCAACAGCGGGTCCTGGACAGATGATTTACAGGAAAATGCCATCCTGGTAGTGGATGGAGGGGACGGCATTATTAATGGGTCTGACTATATTCTTTTTTATGCACCTGGGCCCGATGAATGGGTAAAGGATTCAGCAAACCAACGGTTTTCGCATCGTAAAAATATATTCACCGATCAATCATACTATTTCTTAAACATTGGGGGCGTTGGAAAGCGGATCGTTACTGCTCCATTAGTTTCGTCTCCTAATAGTACGGTTAGTAGTTTTTCCGAACGATATTTTCATGAACTAGATACGGTAAATTTTTTAGCCGGCAGCAAAGAATGGTATGGCGAAGAAATGTCAGCGCTGCCTGGCAGAACGTTGACAAGAAATTTCTCTATCCATTTTCCAAACAGGGTAAATAATGCTCCCGTCCTCTTCCAAACTAATTGTGTGGCCCGTTCCGTGGGTGCTGCCAGTCGTTTTGATATTCGCATAAACAATCAACCGGCAGCACAGCTAATAATTAACCCGGTAAGCGGTGGACAATATGATCTGTTTGCTCAACCTGGAATGGGTACTGCAGTAGCTGCAGCCACGCAAAACAACGTAGATGTCTCTTATACTTACTTCCCGGGTAGTTTTAATGCGCAGGGCTGGTTGAACTGGTTTGAATTATTCACCCGGAGAAATATTTCATTAAATGGTATAGACCAGTTATTGTTCCGGGATTGGATAAGTGTTGGAAATAATATGGCAGAATTTGTGGTGAGCAGTGCGGGTTCTGCTACCCAGGTTTGGGAAATAACAGACCCGCTCCATCCAGTCCGGATGCAGGGAACTTTTTCGGGGACAGCGTTTCGTTTTGTCAACGATTGTTCAAGACTGAGAGAATACATAGCGTTTAACCCAGCTAATTTTTTAATTCCGGGTGTGATCGGGAAAATCAATAACCAGGACCTCCACAATGCATCGCCACAAGATTTTTTAATTGTCTCTCATCCCAGCTTATTAACAGAAGCAGAACGCCTGGGTCTTTTTCACCAGCAGCAAAATGGATTGAGAACAGTGGTGGTAACAACGGACCAGGTTTACAATGAATTTGGAAGCGGAAGTCCGGACCCCACTGCTATCCGCGATTTTGTAAAAATGTATCATGATAAATTTGGAGCGTTGCCTGGGAGTAAACTAAAGTACCTGCTGCTTTTTGGCGATGCTTCCTTTGACTATAAGAACCGGATCATTAGTAACACAAATCTTGTTCCCGCTTATCAAAACAATTTTGCCCTGGATCCTCTGTCATCCTATACGTCTGATGACTTCTTTGGTTTTTTGGATAATAATGAAGATATTAATTCCGGCCTGGTAAATAATCTGCTTGATATCGGCATTGGTCGTATCCCTGCCAGGAATATTGGGGAAGCTAAAAATTTTGTAGATAAAGTAGCAGCTTATCTCGATCCCAAAAGCCTGGGGCCGTGGAGAAATAACCTGACCTTTGTTGCTGATGATGAGGATAATAACCTGCATTTGCTGGATGCAGAAATCATCACGTCAACGTCGAACGCAACAGGTCCTGTGTTCAACCAGCAAAAAATTTATCTCGATGCCTTCCAACAAGAATCGGGTGCGGGTGGCAGCCAGTACCCCCAGGCTATCCTTGCCAGTAATAACCAGGTTTATAATGGCACCCTGGTCTGGAATTATAATGGCCATGGGGGTGCAAGAAGATTGGCTGAGGAAACAATACTAGACCAGGACATGGTTAATCAGTGGAACAATCCCAACCGACTGCCTTTATTTATAACAGCCACCTGCGATTTTGCACCGTACGATAATCCCACCCTTCATTCCATCGGGGAAAATATTTTAGTACGTCCCAAAACAGGTGCCATCGCCCTGATGACAACAACAAGAGTGGTTTTTGCATTCAGCAACCGGGTAATGAATAATAATTACCTGCAAATTGCCTTGCAGCCTGATGCAAATGGCAGGTACAAAACATTGGGGGATGCCATTAAGGAAACAAAAAATTTTACTTATCAGACATCGGGCGATGTGACGAATAACCGGAAATTTACTTTGCTGGGTGATCCTGCTTTGACACTGGCCTTCCCGGCGTTAAGAGTGAGAGCCACAAAGATTAATGGTATCCCGGTTGTAAATGCGGACACCCTCAGTACAACCGAAAAAATAGTAATGGAAGGAGAAGTAACAGACGTGAACGGAAATATTGTATCCAACTTTACTGGTCATGTTTATCCAACTGTATTTGATAAACCACAAATGGTAACTACATTATCAAACGACCCCGGCAGCCCGGTCACCAGTTTCCAGGCGCAGACCAATATATTATTTAAGGGCAAAGCTTCTGTAACCAACGGCAGCTTTTCTTTCACTTTCAGGGTGCCGAAGGATATAAACTTTCAGTTTGGAAATGGCAAACTGAGTCTTTATGCAGAGGATGGTGTTAAAGATGCCAATGGGTTCTTTACAAATTTCATTGTAGGAGGAACCGGAAATAATGGCAGCAGCGATAATGCGGGACCGGAGATAAAACTTTTTCTCAATGATGAGTTTTTTGCCAATGGCGGTATCACTAATCAAAACCCGGTATTGATCGTCAAGCTGGCTGACTCATCAGGTATCAATACAGCCGGAACGGGTATTGGCCATGATCTGGTGGCTACACTGGATAATGATAACCGGAAATTTTTTATACTGAATGATTTTTACCAGGGCGAGTTGAACAGCTACCAGCAAGGGGTTGCCCGCTTTCAATTACCTGAACTGGAGCCGGGCACCCATTCTATCAAAATAAAAGCATGGGATGTGCTGAATAATTCCAATGAAGCTACCCTGGAGTTTACGGTGGCCAACGATGAAGAACCCGTAATAAGTCATGTCTTAAATTACCCCAACCCTTTTTCTACCCATACCAGTTTCTGGTTTGAACATAATAAGCCGGGGCAACCCCTGCAGGTGCAGTTGCAAATAATGACGATCACCGGCCGCGTTGTTAAAACATTCAGCCGTATCATTACCACGGCAGGCAACCGGTCCACAGAACTACAATGGGATGGGAGAGACGACTATGGAGATAAACTAGGACGCGGTATTTATCTCTATCGGCTTAGCATTACTACATCTGATAAAAAGAAAAAAGAAGTGATAGAGAAATTGGTCATTCTATAGTTCGATTGACAGTGCAAACGACGAATGGAATGAATGGAAAGGAAATCTCACCACTACTCATTTTAATAAAAAGTCAGATAAAAAGCTAATATCCTTATGTTTGCAAGCCCGTTATTGCGACAGGAAATATTAAGCGGGAAGCAGGCAATAAAAAAGCAGAAAAAACGTTGAATGTCTCGATGCTGGCCAAAAAACCTCAAGTTCCGGAGGTAGTGAAACTGACCGAAATCCCCTAAAAAAGGATAAAATAGCAGATTTTTTTGTTTCAGATAAAATTCTCTATTTTAGTTTTAGATTTAATCAAAACCTCTATATTTACACCATTATTAAAAAATAACTAATGAGATCAACTGCTTTAAAACTAACTGCCGGACTCCTGCTCTTTAGTGGTATAACATCCACTGTGAAAGCCCAGGTCGACCCAATCAATGTTGTTACAACTGCTGTTCCTTTTCTTCGTATTTCCCCCGATGCCCGTTCAGGCGGTATGGGAGATATGGGTGTTGCCACATCACCGGATGCTTATGCAGGATTGTGGAATATAGGTAAGGTTGCTTTCAATACATCGAAAGGGGCAATCGGCGCAACTTACACTCCCTGGTTAAAAGATGTGGTGAATGATGTTTATTTGGCTTCTCTCGCAGGTTATTACAAATTTGATGAAAACCAGGCTTTACATGCGTCACTACGTTATTTCAGCCTGGGTAGTATCCAGTTCACTGATAACCTTGGAAATGATCTTAGTTCATTCCGTCCCAAAGAGTTGGGTATAGATGTGGGTTATTCCCGCAGACTGAATGCAAAAAATGGTATCGGTATAACATTGAAATTTATCAGTTCTAACCTGGCAAGTGGTTTTAGTAATGGTGGTACAACTTATAAAACTGGTAATGCAGTAGCTGCCGATATCGGTTATTATCATGATGGTAAGAAAGCTTCAGGTGATGGTTGGTCATGGGGCGCAGTATTATCAAACCTGGGTTCAAAAATTGCCTATACTGATAATGCAACAGCAAAAGATTTCATTCCAGCCAATCTTGGAGTTGGCTTTTTGTACAATAACAATATTAATACTACAAACAATATTTCATTCGGAATTGAAATAAACAAATTATTAGTACCCACTCCTCCTGCTGAAGGAGATGTTGCCGGTCTTGCTGAGTATAGAAATAAAAGTGTGATTGGAAGCTGGTTCAGTTCATTTGGTGATGCCCCTGATGGATTTGGTGAAGAACTGAAAGAATTCCAGGTTTCATTAGGTGGAGAATATTGGTATAATAACCAGTTTGCGCTGCGTGCGGGGTATTTCTTTGAGAGTAAAGAAAAAGGTAATCGTCGTTATTTCACAGCTGGTTTAGGCCTTAAGTATAATATTTTCGGATTTAATTTTGCTTATCTTCTTCCTTCAGGAAGCGGTGTTAATCGTAATCCATTGTCAAACACACTTCGTTTCTCAGTTCTGTTTGATCTGGATGGTGGTAGCAAAGCCAAGTAGTTTATTATAAGATTTTTAATATAAACATCCCGTTTCGCTGTCCGCGAGACGGGATGTTCTTTTTTGACCGGCTTTGATGGGAGTGAATATAATAGTAGAATGCTACGGCCAGTTTTGGTGATATTTGTAAAATAAAATTGCAGCATGTCATACCGCATTGGATCGGGTGTTGATTTTCATCAAATGATTAAAGGGCGGGATCTTTGGCTGGGAGGTGTAAAAATACCTCATCACCAGGGTGCACTCGGTCATAGTGATGCAGATGTATTGCTACATGCCATCTGTGATGCCCTGCTGGGGGCTCTTAGCCTTGGCGATATAGGAGTTCATTTCCCGGATACAGATGCCACCTACAAGAATATTGACAGCAAAATTTTATTACAAAAAACAGCAGCACTGATTGCGGCCCAGGGTTATGCAGTTGTAAATGTTGATAGTACAATTTGCCTGCAGTCCCCAAAGATCAAACCGTATGCCGGCCAGATGCAAAAGATTATTGCTGACATTTTACTGGTTACAGAGAAAGATATATCTATTAAAGCCACTACGACAGAGCAGCTAGGTTTTGTAGGCCGTGAAGAAGGAGTAATGGCTTATGCAACTGTTTTATTGAGAAAAAACTGATTAATCTGTTAACTCGGCAGGTCGATTCATTCCGTCATCGGGTAACTATCTTTGTAAGAATGACAGCTATCGAAATACGAGTAATTAATCATTCCACTAATCCCCTGCCAGCCTACAGTACGCCCGGCTCATCGGGGATGGATATAAGGGCCAGCCTGGCAAGTCCGCAACTACTGCAACCTTTTGAACGGGCCTTGATTCCGACGGGATTGTTCATCGAATTGCCGGCGGGATATGAAGCCCAGATCAGGCCCAGGAGTGGTTTAGCAATCAAACAGGGAATTACCTGTCTGAATAGTCCGGGCACTATAGATACTGATTACCGGGGAGAAATTAAGATCATCTTAATCAACCTTTCCCAGGAAGAACAGGTCATACAACATGGTGATCGTATTGCACAGCTGATCATTCAACCTTATGTGAAAGGAATTTGGAAAGAAGTGTCGGTATTGGAAATAACAGAAAGAAATGAAGGAGGGTTTGGCCATACTGGCCAACAATAAAGAAACTGAAATGAAAAGTACAGAAATTGTTTTTAGTACGATCATTGTTGTGACTATTTTATTTTCTTGCCGGTCCACCAGGAAGATACAAACGGCCATTGCAAAAAAAGACACGGTCGCGGTTGTTTTGTCCGCGCCGGTAGTTAATAAGCACGACGATTCTCTACAATTTATCCGGGAGAATTATAAGCGTATTATCAGCAACCGTATTGATTTCATTACTTTTTCTGCCAAGATCGATGTGGATTATGAAGATGCTGAGGGTAAAAAATATAATGTCAATGCACATGTCCGGATATATAAGGATAGCATTATATGGCTTTCTATCACCGGCCCTCTGGGCATAGAGGGATTGAGAGCCTATATCACAGCCGATTCTGTAAAAGTGCTGGATAAGCAAAATAAGTTATACATGCCAAGAAGTGTCTCCTACTTGCGGGAAGTGACGGAACTGCCTCTCGACCTTGCTTCATTACAGGATCTGCTGGTAGGTAATCCTGTTTTTCTTGATTCCAATATTATTTCCTATAGTACATCAGTTAACCGGGTCTCCATATTAAGTAGCGGACTTTTTTTTAAGAACCTTTTTACCATTGATGCTACCAACAAGCGGGTGCAAAGCTCAAAACTTGACGACCTGGATGAATTGAAGAATCGAACTTGCTATCTTACTTATTCAGGTTATGAGAATAAGAAGGGAGTTATTTTTTCTGAAAAGCGTACCATTAATGTTGCCGAGAAAAAGAAATTGGATATAAAAATGGATTTTAAGCAATATGAGTTTAATGAAAAGTTAAGTTTTCCGTTCTCTATACCTAAAAATTATGATCGGAATTAACAGAATAAAATTTATTTTGCATATTGCCGTTTATTGATTGTCAGTCCGCACCCTGTTTTTTAACCCTCACATCCTGGTAATTATGAGAAAAAAAATGTTTTTCAGCCTGCTGCTTATTACCTTCTTAACCGGTGTTATAACCGCCCAAACTCCCCAGGATAAATTGGCCTTGGAGAGAGAACGAAAAGAGATTCAAAGGGAGCTAAGCGAGATAGAAGGGATGTACAGCAAGATCAAAGGGCAAACGAAACAAACGCTTGGACAACTGAATGTGCTGAACCGGAAGATTAGCCTGCAGGAACAGTATCTCCATAGCATTAATAAAGAAATAAGAAATATTGACGATGATATATACCTCAGTAACCTGGAAATTTACCGGCTGCAAAAGCAATTCGATACGCTAAAATCACAGTATGCAAAAACGGTGGTGTATGCTTATAAAAACAGGAGCAATTATGATTATTTGAATTTTATTTTTTCTGCCAGGGGTTTTAATGATGTCGTCAGGCGAATTGCTTACCTGAAAAGCTACCGGGCTTATCGAGAGAAGCAAGTGGGTGTTATACTGGAGACACAGGAACTGATCGCCAAACGAAAAAAGCAACAACTGGGTAGAAAAGATCAAAAAAATGCGGCCCTCACCAACCAGACAAAACAGGTACAGGAATTGGCGGTGCAGAAGAGAGAAAAAGACCAGGTAGTAACCCAGCTTAAATCAAAGGAAAAAGATCTTTCAAAGCAGATTGCTGCAAAAAAGAAGAAGGACAAGGATCTGAAAAATGCCATCACGGCCATTGTGAGACGGGAAATTGAGGCGGCAAAAAAGGAGGCAGAAGCCAAAGCGAAAGCTGAAGAACTGGCCAGGAAAAATAAGGCAGCTGAAACGCCAGTGGTGACCAAACCCAGTGCTGATCCTGTAACCACCTCTACCACGGTAGCTGTGACGCCAAAAAGAAATGAACCCACCAAAAAGCCGGACAGCTACTTGAATTTTAATGCAACAGATATTGCTTTGAATAATAAGTTTGAATTGAACAGGGCTAAATTACCCTGGCCGGTTGATAATGGCATAGTAACGATGCGTTTTGGAAACAATAAGATTGATAACACGCTGCTCACTTTTGATAATCCGGGAATAACTATTTCAATGCCGTCATCGGGTGTGGGCGTGAAGGCCGTATTTGATGGGGAGGTCAGTGGCGTTTATAATCTTGGTGATGGGATGGCTATTACTATCCGGCATGGTAAATATTTTACTACGTATAGTAATCTATCATCGGTAAGCGTGAGTAAAGGAGCCATGGTGAAAACAGGACAACAGATCGGCAAAGCTGGAAAAGATGATGATGGGGCAGGGGGGCAAATTGATTTTATTCTCATGATCGAAACAAGAAATGTGGATCCTCAACCGTGGTTGCGTCGTTAATCTCACCCAGGAACATTATTTTGCTATTTCTACATTTTTTTAGAAGGCTTGTTCCCCGTCACGCACAGTGGCTTAGGGAGAGCAGCCCTTGATATAAGATCTTGTTTGGTTGCCGAATGAAAAGCGGAGATGCTTATAAAAATCGCTCGTACAATTTCTCGTATAGCGGAATAATGTTTTTGATATCAAATTCTTTTGCATGCGCTGCGGCTTTTGTCTTAAATCGTTTCAGGGTATTATCATCTTTTAAAATGGACAAAGCCTGCTGGCTCATAGCAATAATATCTCCAACTGCACTCATATAGCCCGTTTCACCCGGAATATTTATTTCGCCCAAGCCACCAGCATTCGTTGATACCACAGGTACCCCGGCCGCCATCGCTTCCAATGCAGCCAGGCCAAAACTTTCATACTCCGAAGTAAGAAGGAACAGGTCTGCAATGGCCAGGATGTCTTCCATTTGTTCCTGCTTACCTACAAACCGGATCTCATCGCCAACTCCCAGCTCTCGTGCCAGGTCCTCGGCAGTGGAACGTTCAGGTCCGTCGCCTACAAACAAAAGCTTTGAGGGTTTTTGTTTATTTACTTCAGCAAATATTTTTACTACATCCTGCACCCGTTTTATTTTTCTGAAGTTGGAGGCATGCATCAATATTCTCTCACCATTTGGTGCGATCACTTTCCTGAATGCATCAATTGGTTTGCGGGTAAAACGGCTGACATCTACAAAGTTGACAATAACTTCAATTTCCTTTTTAATAGCAAAATGTTTGAATGTCTCTTCCCGCAGGTTTTGGGATACCGCGGTAATAGCGTCGCTTTCATTGATGGAAAAAGTTACAACAGGGGCATAGGTTTTATCCCGCCCCACCAAGGTGATATCAGTTCCATGCAGGGTAGTGATCACCGGGATGGTCTTGCCTTCTTTTTTTAAGATCTGCTTAGCCATATAAGCGGCAGAAGCATGCGGGATGGCATAGTGAACATGAAGCAAGTCCAGGTGGTTATTCTTTATTACATCAACCATCGTACTGGCAAGGGCCGTTTCATACGGAGGATAATCAAACAGGGGGTAGGTAGGTACCTGTACCTCGTGGTAAAAGATATTGGGAATAAAGCCATTCAACCTCACAGGCTGCTGGTAGGTAATAAAATGTACCTGGTGTCCTTTTTGAGCCAGTGCTTTACCCAATTCCGTTGCTAAAACACCACTACCGCCAAAAGTGGGGTAGCAAACAATTCCAATCCGCATAATTTTAATACATCTGGTTACCGAAGTTAACAGTTTTGCAGGAGGAAGGTTTGCCGTTTATCGCAAATCTTTGCAGGCATTTTTAGGCTTTCTGTTATCTTTAGCAAAATTCAGGGCATGAGAAAACTAATGATAGTATTGCTACTTTTTGTTCCAGGTGTGGGCGTATTGGCCCAAAAAGAGGATTCAACATTTATTAAACGGATCTCTGACGAAATATTGGAGAACGGAAAAGCCTACGAGAACCTGCGGCATTTGACTAAAAAAATAGGAGCCCGGTTGGCTGGTTCTCCGGGAATGGTGAAATCCGAACAATGGGGTTTGAAGATGATGCAGGAAAGCGGTGCTGATAAAGCCTGGATGCAGGAATGTATGGTGCCTCATTGGGTAAGGGGTGGACAGGATGAAGCGGTAGCCAATTACGACGATCAGCGAAGCAAAAAATACAAACCTTCCAAAATGCCATTGGATATAATAGCACTTGGTAATTCGATAGGTACCGGTAAGAACACTCTCACAGCGCCAGTACTACTGGTAAATTCGTTTGATGAGCTCGAAAAGAAGAAAGATGAAGTGAAGGATAAAATTGTTTTTTATAACTATAAGTTTAATAACACTTACATCAACACTTTCCTTTCTTACCGGGATGCTGGACAATACCGGGGACAAGGGCCCAGCCGGGCAGCAAAATATGGAGCAAAAGCTGTGATTGTAAGGAGTATGACGCATGCTGCTGACAACAATCCGCATACAGGAGCGACCAGGTATGATAGTTTATATGCCAAAATTCCGGCAGTGGCGATAGGCTTACAAAGTGCCGACTGGTTAAGTGAGCAGTTGCAGAAAGGAGCCATGACAGTAACGCTTACAACAAATGGTCATTTTTTACCGGATACAATTGGTCATAATATCATTGGTGAATTGAGAGGATCGGAGTTTCCGGATGAAATAATAACGGTCGGTGGTCACCTGGATAGCTGGGATAATTGTGAAGGAGCGCATGATGATGGTGCGGGGGTTGTCCAGACAATAGAGATATTACGGGCATTCAAAGCCATCGGTTACCAACCAAAAAGAACTATCCGGTTTGTTTTATTTGCAAATGAAGAAAATGGATTGCGGGGTGGTAATAAGTATGCTGATGAAGCAAAAGCCAAGAATGAAAAACATATGCTGGCGATAGAAAGCGATGCCGGTGGCTTTACACCCAGGGCACTAGGTTTTAGTGGAAGCGAGGAACAATTCCAGAAATTTTTATCCTGGAAAGGACTCATTGCGCCCTATGGATGCAATGAATTTGTAAGAGGTGGTGGTGGGGCTGATATCGGGCCGCTGAACAGGGCACTAAAAACACCGATGGCCAGCCTGAACCCCGATACTCAACGGTATTTTGATATTCACCATGCCAGGAGCGATGTTTTTGAAGCGGTGAACAAAAGAGAGCTGGAGCTGGGGGCCATTAATATGGCGGCATTGATTTACCTGGCAGATAAATATGGGTTATGACCTCATGTTTTAAAGATTTAAAGTGTTGTCTTTCCAGTTTGTTTTTTTTCTTTTTTCTACCGATAACTGCACCGGGACAAAAAGCTGATTATTTGCCCAGTGCACACAAGGCAGAGAAATGGCTATTATCTTTAAGAAAAGAAGATTCAAACGGCTATTACTGGCCTAACATCAAAGATTCTTCCTCGTCCACCATCCAATTATACAGTGGCAGCAGTGGCATAGTTTTATTTTACCTGGCAATGTATAAGGCAACAGGGGATAGGAAATTTCTTTTCACCGCAGAGAAAGCTCTCAAACATATTTTGTCGCAGTTGCCAAAGAAATGGAATGAGGGAAACGTAGGATTATATTCGGGGGGCTGTGGGATTTTTTATACACTCCACCAGGCATATCTGGTAACAGAAAATAAAACGTATTTGCAAAAAGCAAATCAGTTATTGCGGTCACTTACAGTTTACAATACTTCAGATTCTGCTAATAAATCGATGCTAAACGATATAGTGTATGGCTATGCTGGGGTGGGATTGACATTTTTGTATGCTTACAAAAATGGAATAGATCCAAATGGAATAAGAAATGCGGAGATTATTGGCACTATTCTATTGGGCCGTTCTGTAAAGGCTTCCAAAGGCATTCGCTGGCCTATGTTAGTTCAGGACACAGCAAGGAAATTTTATATGCCCAATTTCTCTCATGGCACCGCTGGAGTAGCTTACTTCCTGGCTTGTTTGTATGAAATAACTAGAAAGCCAGAGTTTCTGGATGCAGCATTGCAGGCAGCCAATCATTTAAAAAGTATTGCCGATACCAACGGTTGGATTTACCATGCAGAACCCAACGCCACCGCGATGAATCGGTATTATCTTAGCTGGTGTCATGGACCGGCCGGTACTGCCCGTTTATACTACAAACTCTACCAGGTTACTGGCAATAAATCGTGGGAGGATCAACTGCTAACAGCTTCAAGCGCCTTGATGAAATGTGGAATTCCGGAAAATAAAACTACTGGTTATTGGAACAATGTAAGTTTTTGCTGTGGTAATGCTGGGATTGCTGAGTTCTTTCTTTCGCTTAGTCAGGTGTATAAAAGAAAGGAGTTCCGTGATTTTGCGGATCATATGCTTAATGACCTGGTAGAAAAGGGTAGTTCAAAGGATGGGATGCTGTGGTGGGTACAAGCGGAACATAGAGCTCAGCCAGAATTATTACAGGCTCAGACCGGGCTAATGCAGGGGGCAGCCGGAATGGGTCTTACTTTACTACATGCAATTTTTCTACCTGGTATGAAAAATCGATGGCCGACACTGCCTGACAACCCGTTTTGAAGTAATTTTTCACAAATCAGGATTGTGCCCTTGGAATATAGCCAGCATAAATTTATGCAGCAGCATAACAAAAATGCATATCATTTAATTACTGAGCAGCCAGTTTTGACAGAGCTGTATTCACTTTTTCAAAAGGGAAGGAATCAACAACTTTGTTCATCTGACTTTTTATTGCTGCGGTGCAAAGATTACCGATACTTCCCTCGTGACTGTGATTGATAGCTGTATTGTACGTAAAGTTGCCAGCTTCGATCTCCCATCCCACTTTTTGATAGGCATCCCTGAAAGGCATCCCCGTATTCACTAATTTATTCACTTCCTCCACGCTGAAAAGGTATTTGAATTTCTCATCGTTCAGGATGTTTTTTTTAATTTCAATATTCGCGATCATCAAACCTGCCATTTCAATACAGTCGGTTAATGTTTTAAACGCCGGGAATAAATGCTCTTTCAGCAATTGCAGATCCCGGTGATAACCGGAAGGAAGGTTGGTTGTCATCAATGTCATTTCATTGGGCAATCCTTTGATACGGTTACAATGGCTACGGATCAGTTCAAACACATCTGGGTTCTTCTTATGTGGCATAATACTGCTGCCGGTCGTCAGTTCAGCGGGGAAACTGATAAATCCAAAGTTCTGGTTCAGGTATAAACAGGCATCCATGCTTAACCTGGCAAGGGTATCGGCCACGTTGGCTAATGATTGGGCAACGATCCTTTCCGCTTTCCCCCGGCCCATTTGCGCATACACCACGTTATAATTCAGATCGTCAAAACCCAGCAATTCTGTTGTCATTGTTCTGTTGATGGGAAAGGAGGAGCCATAGCCTGCCGCCGAACCCAGCGGGTTCTTATTAACAACATCATAAGCGGCTCTGATGGTTACCACATCATCCACCAAACTTTCCGCATAAGCGCCGAACCACAAGCCAAAAGAGGAGGGCATCGCCAATTGAAGATGAGTATAACCAGGCAGCAAATGCTCTTTATATTTCTCACTTTGCGATTGCAGCAATTCAAAAAAAGCCAGGATCGTTTTTACCAATCCTTCCAATTCATGGCGGAGAAATAGTTTTATATCTACCAATACCTGGTCGTTTCGACTCCGGGCACTATGTATTTTCTTGCCGGTGTCTCCTAATTTTTGTGTCAGCAACAACTCCACCTGGGAATGGATATCTTCCACATTTTCCTGCAGGTTGAATTCTCCTTGTTGAATTTGCTGGTAAATATTTTTTAGTTCCTTACGGATCGTTGCTAATTCGTCTTTTGTCAGTAAACCAACGGCTTCCAGCATTTCAACATGGGCGAGGGAACCCAGTACATCAAAGGGGGCCAAATACATATCCATCTCACGGTCGTTGCCAATGGTGAATGTTTCTACTTCCTGTAAAGCGCCTTTATCTTTCTGCCAAAGTTTCATTTGTTTCCGGTTTCCTGTTACTGGTTTCCGGTTTCTTAATCCCGAAATTCATTCCAGTTATCTCAGCCAATGAATTTATTTATTTCCCTGCTCAAGATATCATATTCCTGTTTTAAACTGATATGTCTCGGCGTTTTTCAACGACTCAGTTTCAAATAGAAAATCCAGGTGAACAATCGTTTCGTTGTGTTTAATCAAATTAAGATCTGGTAACGGGTAACTTGTAAACGGCAACATAAAATTATAACACCAGATTTAACAGCTTAATGTATAGTTCAATTCCTTCCCCGATCTCCTTACTATAAATATACTCATTGGCTGTATGACTTCTTGCTGAATCTCCGGGTCCCATTTTCAATGCTGTAAAAGGCATCAATGCCTTGTCAGAAGTAGTAGGAGAACCATAATAGGTTCTTCCCAATTGCAGTCCAGCTTTTACCAGGGGATGTTCCAGTGGAATTGAAGTGGAACGAAGTCGCATGCTCCTGGGTTCTACATCGCAGTCCACATGGGCTTTAATAACTTCCAACATTTCTTCAAAACTGTATAACTCATTTATTCGTGTATCAACCACAAATTGGCATTGTGCCGGAACTACGTTATGAGCTTTGTTTATTGTTTCAATAACCGTCACACTCATTTTATTCGATCCCAGCAGATCAGAAACTTTAGGGAACTGGTAGCTATTGAACCAGCCAATATCTTTTGCAGCTTTGTAGATCGCATTTTCTCCTTCATTCCTGGCAGCATGGCCCGCTTTTCCATGACTAATGCAATCCAGCACCATCAAACCTCTTTCTGCCACAGCCATCTGCATCAGGGTGGGTTCACCTACGATCGCACATTTAATTTCGGGCAAATAAGGCAAAGTATATTCAATACCCCTGGTGCCGGAGATCTCTTCTTCGGCAGTAGCCGCGATGATGATATTATATGACAGGCCGGGTTTATCGTAATAATACAGAAATGTAGCAATAAGCGAAACCAGGCATCCGCCTGCATCATTGCTGCCAAGGCCAAATAATTTTCCATCTTCAATAACAGGCAAGAAAGGATCCCTGGTGTATTGCGGAACCGGTTTTACGGTATCATGATGTGAATTGAGCAATATGGTAGGTTTCTCTTTATCAAAATGTTTGTTCAGGGCAAACACATTATTGCCAACTCTTGTAGCGGCAACATTCCGAACGGCTAAGAATTTCCCAATGATGGCTGCAGTCTGGTCTTCTTCTTTGCTAAATGATGGCGTGCTGATCAGTTCTTTTAGTAATTCAATAGCCTCGTTTTGTAATATCGTTACGTCTTTACTCATTTATGATAGAAGTGCCAGATTTTCCATTTAATAATTCTGTTAGCTTTTCCGCTTTGCCGATGATCACTTTGCTGACACCATGTTTCAACGCCATAAAAGCATTATCCAGTTTGGGAATCATCCCGGCAAATATTTTTTTGCCAGCTTTCAATTCTTTGTAGGAGGAAGCCGTTAGGGTGGGAATCACGGTGCTGTCATCTTCTGTATCCAGCAGCACACCACTTTTCTCAAATGAATAGATAAGCGTTACCCTGAAATCACTACTTAATCCTTTGGCCAGCTCCTGGGCAATGGTATCGGCATTGGTATTTAATAACTGCCCCTGCTGGTCGTGTGTGATGGGTGCAAAAACCGGGGTGATATTATTAGCCATCAAGTTGCTGATTAGATCAGTGTTGATCGCATCTACATCACCCACAAAACCATAGTCCATCAGCGGATGATACCTTTTGTGGGCAAGTATGGCATCGCCATCTGCACCACAAAGTCCCAATGCATTGCAATTAAAAGCTTGTAACCGGGCAACAATATTCTTATTGATATACCCGGCGTAAACCATCGTTACAATCTTTAATGTTTCGGCATCTGTGATCCTTCGGCCCTCCACCACCTGCTGGGGTATATTTAATTCCTCCGCCATCCGGGTAGCCAATTTGCCACCGCCATGAACCAATATCTTATTTTCTTCTATGGAAGCAAATGCTTTCAGGAATAATAATAATTTCTTTTCATCATCAATGATGTTTCCACCGATCTTTATGATAAATACTGGAGGCTTCATCTGTCAGTAATTTGCTCCTTCTTTTAGCGAAATCAAAAGGGTTGAAAGAACAGCTTGTGCCGCCCACACCCTGTTACTGGCCTGTTGAGTTACAATACTCATTGGCCCGTCGAGTATCTCATCACTCAACTCTACATTTCTTCTTACGGGCAGGCAATGCATCACTTTAGCATTGTTCGTATTGATCCACCTTTTGTGTTTTAACTGCCATTTTGGGTCATTGGTATAGATCTTCCCATAGTCAGTATACGTACTCCAGTTCTTTACATATACAAAGTCTGCATCTTTCAGTGCCTCCTCCTGGTTATGTGTAATCGTAGCACCCTTTGTAAACTCTTCACTCAGTTCATAATCTTCAGGGTGCGTAATAACAAAATCAGCCTTACCCCATGCATTTATCCATTGCGAAAAACTATTGGCCACGCATTGTGGCAATGGCTTTACATGCGGGGCCCAGGTCAAAACGATCTTTGGTTTTCTTTGCTCTTTGAATGACTCTTTGATAGTAATTATATCTGTAAGGCTTTGTAAAGGGTGCAGTGTTGCACTTTCAAGACTTACGACCGGTATTCCAGCATACTTAATAAATTGGTTGATATATAATTCACTGTAATCATCTTCCCTGTTTTTCAGCGAAGGAAAGGTCCTGATGGCCAGGATATCAAAATAATTTCCAAAAATAGGAGCAGCATCTTTTACATGTTCTACCGTGGTACCGCTCATGATGGCTTCCTCTTCAAACTCCAATGCCCAGCCTTCACTGACCCACATTAAAAATGATGGTTTCCATCCCCAGGTTCTGCTGCTGCAATCTGGGTACTCAGCCTTGTTCGCATACTGGGATTGAGAAACAGGCAACCGATACGTTTATTGGCACCCAATGTTTTGTCAACAAGTGGATTGGCTTTATAGGTCAAGCGCTTTCTGCACCAGGGCATCAATGGCCTCCCCGGGCTGTCCAACTTGTCCGCCGGGGCGGGATGAGGCACCCAGCACATCTTGAACAGAAACAAAATTTCTCATTTTAAATTGACGGGGTTTGGAGTGGTAACCAAATTTTGAACTTCTTCTTTTATTGCATCAATAAATTGTTCAGCATCTCTTTTCTTTAATGCCAGTGAAGGCAACAAACGAATAACATTTGGTTTTGCCTCACCCGTAAATATTTTCTGATTCCACAATAGATTTTTCTTCAGGTCTTTCAAATCTTCCGGCACATCAAAACCGATCATCAGTCCCCGGCCCCTTACATTTTTTAATTGGGGAATAGTTTCGAGCTCATCTTTCAGGTATTTACCGATCATGACCGCATTACCCATCAGCTTTTCTTCTTCTATCACTTCCAGTACGGCCAGTGCAGCGGCACAGGCAAGATGATTTCCACCAAATGTCGTACCCAATTGAAAATGTTTTGCCTTGATATGCGGGGCCACAATAATGCCTGCCACCGGAAATCCATTGCCCATACCTTTTGCCATGGTATAGATATCAGCATTTACGCCGGCAAAATCATGACTAAAGAATTTACCGGTTCTTCCATAACCACATTGCACACTATCAGCAATATAGATGGCGCCATAATTTATCGCACAATGCGCGGATCTTTTTCAGGAAGGAGTCATCCGCCACATTGATGCCACCCACACCCTGTATGCCTTCAATAATTACAGAAGAAATTTCCTTTCCATATTTTGTAAAGCAATCTTCCAATGCCATCCTCATCATTAAATGGAAGAAAAATTACATTGTCTGTTTCATTTACCGGGGCGATATAATTCTTATTATCGGTTACAGCTACAGCCAGGGACGTTCTGCCATGAAATGATTTACTGAATGCAATTATTTTTTTTCTTCCGTTATGAAAACTTGCCAGCTTCAATGCATTCTCATTTGCTTCTGCTCCGCTATTGCAGAGGAACAACTGGTAATCTTCTTTACCAGAAAACTTTCCCAGTTTCTCTGCCAGTTCCTGTTGTAACGGAATTCTTATTGAGTTGGAATAAAATGCAATTTTATCCAATTGCTCTTCGATTCGTTTTACCCAATGTGGATGGGTATGTCCGATACTGATGACCGCATGTCCGCCATATAGATCAAGGTACTGTTCTCCTTTATCATCCCACACATAAGAGCCTTTGGCTTTTACAATAGTGATATCGTTGATAGGGTATACGTCAAAAAGATCCATAAATAAACTTTATCGCTAAGATGCAGCGGCACTGAATGTCCGTTGTTGCGCCACCCTTTCTGTCTGCGGTTATATTAAAAATAATTTGCTTTCAATTTTAAACCTGCCATTTCATCCAGCCCGAACATCAGGTTCATATTCTGTACCGCCTGGCCAGAAGCCCCTTTTAATAAATTGTCGATGATCGAGTGAACCACCAGTTTGCTTCCTGCTTTCTCTAATTGAATAACTGCTTTGTTGGTATTGACGACCTGTTTTAAAAAGATCGCTTCTTTGCTGATACTGCGTAAAAGGATGACCTGAATAAAAATCGGTGTACAATATGGTCAATTCTTCCATACTCAGGTCAGAATGGATAGTGGAACTTATAAAAATGCCCCTGGTGAAATCACCCCGCCAGGGAACAAAGCTAAAATCAATGGTATCGGCTCGCTTGTAATTGAAGCAGTGATTCACCTATTTCCCCAAGATGCTGATGCGTTAATGTTTTATACGCCTGTATATTATTGGCCCTCCAGCTGAAATGTGATGTCGCTGACAATGATTGGCCCGCACCCGTAGACCCCGTAATCCCGGTTGTATAAATATTCTGGAGTAAGCCGGCCTTGGCTAGCGGCAACAAGCCTAATTGAATAGCCGTTGCGAAGCAGCCCGGATTCGCAATATTTTGTGCAGTTTTTATTTTTTCCCTGTTCAACTCGGGCAACCCATAAATGAACTGGCGGTTACCCGTTGAAGATTGGGCCGCCAACCGGAAGTCATTAGCGAGATCAATAATTTTTACTTTATCGGCGATAGTGTTCTCAGCCAGGAATTTTTTTGACTCGCCATGTCCCAAACAAAGAAAGAGCACATCAATATCTCCATCCCTTACTGGTGCTGTATCGTCAGTGAACTTTAATTCGGTATCACCTATTAAATCCTGGTGAACTGAATAGACAGGGTTTCCTGCATTACTGCGGCTATGTATAAAAGATAACTCTGCTGCGGGATGATTTAACAGCAATCGTATTAATTCACCCCCGGTATAACCGGCACTTCCGATAATTCCGACCTTAATTTGTGCCATCACCATCTGTTTTTACTAAATGATAAATAGATATCTGGTTACCAAATATTTTGCTGAATCCTCTTACATCATCACCCGTAAAACCAGTATTCATTTCTCCATACTTGCCAAACTTACTGTTCATCAGGTCATATTTTGATTCTATGCCAATAACCTGGAAACGATAGGGCATCAGTTGCACAAATACATCTCCGGTTACATTGCGCTGGCTGGTTTCCAGGTAGGCTTCTATATCTCTCATTACCGGGTCAAGAATTTGTCCTTCATGCAGCCAGTTGCCATAAAATTGTGCCAGTTGGTCTTTCCATTGCAGCTGCCATTTGGTCAACACATGTTTTTCCAAAGCATGATGTGCTTTGAGAATAACCATAGGTGCAGCCGCTTCGAACCCAACCCGGCCTTTAATACCAATGATGGTATCGCCTACATGAATATCACGACCAACTCCATAAGGCCCTGCAATGGTTTGCAAATACTGTATGGCTTCTGTGGGATGATTGAATTTATGGTCATTCACCTTTTTCAGTTCGACCTTTCTCAAAATACAACTTCACTTCTTCTGTACCGTTTTTTGTTACCTGTGTAGGCCATGCTTCTTCAGGCAATAATCCTTTTGATGAAAGTGTTTCTTTACCTCCCACACTGGTTCCCCAAAGACCTTTATTGATAGAATACATGGCTTTATCAAAATTCATCTCTACTCCTTTACTCTTCAGATAAGATATTTCTTCCTCGCGGCTTAGTTTCAAGTCTCTTATTGGGGTAATGATCTCTACGCCGGGGATCATGATATGAAAGATCATATCAAAACGAACCTGGTCATTTCCGGCACCGGTGCTGCCATGTGCCACTGCATCCGCATTTAATTCTTTGGCATGTTCAGCAATATGTAGTGCCTGGCTCAGCCTTTCAGCAGAAACAGATAACGGGTAAGTATTATTTTTCAGTACATTCCCGAAGATCAAATACTTGATGATGCTGTCGTAATAACTTTTTACTGCATTGACCGCCTTATGCGATTTTACTCCGAGCGTATGTGCATGAGTTTCGATTTGCTTTAGTTCTTCATCAGTAAAGCCACCTGTGTTTACGATAATACTGTGTACCTCGTATCCCTGTTCTTCTGTAAGGTATTTGACACAATAGGAAGTGTCGAGCCCGCCGCTAAAACCTAAAACAACTTTTTTTGCCATGGTTTACGCTAGTTGATTTTACAAATGAAATAAATGATGCAATAACGATTTGGGTTTTCCGCCTCCGCTATTGCTACGCCCGGATGTATTATCCACCCGGGCATTTTTATCTTTCTTCATAAACGGACGAAGCAATTTCCATTGCTTAAAGCGGAGCAATCTTTCAAATCCTTTTACATTTTCTTTGAAGAACTCTTTCGTTTCTTCCGGCTCGTAATGGTCTTTTGGATCATAAAGCATAGCTGTACACATGCAGTTCTTTCTTTCTTTACTCATCAAAATCTCATAATTCACACAGCTTTTACAGCCTGCCCAGAAAGCTTCGTCCTGGGTCAGTTCGGAATAAGTAACAGGTTCATAACCAAGATCACTGTTTATTTTCATGACGGCCAAACCGGTCGTTAATCCAAAGATCTTTGCATCGGGATATTTCTCTCTTGACAGGTTAAATATTCTTTGTTTGATTGATTTTGCCACACCGCTTTTCCTGAAAGCGGGTGCAACAATCAAACCGCTGTTGGCCACATACTCACCATGGCTCCAGGTTTCGATATAACAAAATCCTACCCATTCATCCTGGTCCGTAACAGCAATGACAGCTTTGCCTTCGTCGATTTTTTCTTCGATGTATTCAGGAGTTCGTTTGGCAATACCGGTACCCCGGGCTGCCGCTGAATCTCCCATTTCATCAGTAATTGTTTTTGAGTAAACTTTATCGGCAGCTGTAGCTACCCGGATAATTATTTTTTGATTTTCCACTTTGAATAAGTTGATGTGAAAAGGCCACCAATCCAATATAATGTTTGCCGGAGTGTATTCACTGACAGGGGCCGGGGTGAATGGTTCGTCCTGTCAGAACACAGGGCGACGTCGTGGGCGGGAAAAAGTAAACACATCAAACCCAACGGAGTAAACTCCGCAGGTAATTGGCGCATGAAAGGCCAGTTGTTTTGTATGTGTCAGAATGTTCGTCATGTTTACAAACAAGTTGTAAATTGAGTACAAATGTATAATAATTATTGATTTGTCCTCATAAAAATTTTGTTATACTTCCGTGTTTTTTTGGCCCAGCGAGTAAAGTAAAACCAGTCATATGGAAATGCAGCATGTTTCTTTTTCCAAACAGTCGTCAGTGCCACAACACCACAGAAAAAATAAATCCAGTTTTAAACGATTTAGCAGGACTTTGTTAATAGTATCGATAGCTGTTTTGATCTTCTGTATTTATTGGTTCTACTTTAATAAATATGGAAATGGAGAAAGAACCGGAGTCCTGATCAAGATCACCCACAAGGGAAATGTTTTTAAAACAGATGAGGGAGAAATGTGGCTGAGTTGCCGTCAAATGACGAATCCGGAAAAGTTTTATTTCTCCGTGACAGATGACAGTATCGTACTGGCATTGAAGAACCTCCAGGATGAATGCGTACAGCTAACCTATTCTCAATACCGGGCTAAACTTCCCTGGCGGGGTGATACAAAATATATTGTAACCGGAGTGACGCCGATACGGAAGGATTAAGTAGCAGCATATAAAAGAAAAATAGCGGGTTGCTTATGAATGTCAGGTTTATTTTTTTGCCAGGCAGCAATTGTTTTTGTTTTTATCCATTCATTTTTTCCGGTAAGGTTCACTGCCATGCAAAGCTGGGTGGAGCCGTTACATGTTTTTAATAATGCCTCTGTCAATTGATTGTTCCGGTAAGGAGTTTCAATAAATATTTGTGTTGACTTTTTCCTGGCCGATTCTGTTTCCAGGTCTTTAATAGCTTTTATTCGCGACGGATTATCGATGGGCAAGTAACCCACAAACTGGAAATGCTGACCATTCATTCCGCTGGCCATTAATGCCAGTAAAATTGAATTGGGACCTACCAATGGTTTTATTTCTATATTCATTTCCTGGGCGATAGCTACCAATGCCTGACCTGGATCTGCAACACCCGGGCAACCCGCTTCGCTTACGATGCCTATATTTTTTTCTTCTTTCAAAAATTTTTTAAAAATACCGGTCACCTTTGAAGCATCAGTCATATTTACCCATTCATAATCGTCAATTATTATTTCCTGTCCTGGTAGCAAGGCATTCCATAGTTGTTTGAAATAACGGCGGGTGGTTCTTTCATTTTCAACAAAAAATACCTGGCAGTTTTTTATCGTATCTGTAATGTATGGTGGAATAACTGCTGCGCCTTCTTCTGACAATAGAGATGGTATCAGGTAAACTGTTGGCATTGGGATTAGTTCTTTTTCACTTTATGAACACTAAGTGTAGCCGCAATAATAGCATAGGCAGGGGCCAGGATAACAACAATATGCATTAGGTAAAATAATAAACCATTCCCAATGGCGAGTCCTTTATGCCTGCCGGTGAAAGCAATACTTTGTGCAGGGGTGAAATTGACCCTTGCAAAACTGTAATCCAGCATGGAAAAACCGAAGTAGTAACATTCCATCAACAAGGCAATGATGGGGGTGATCCAGCCAACAATAGGGATCAGTGATAAAAGGATCAGGATAAGAAGATAGAATGATTGCCAGCCACAGTTTCGTAATGCCAGTTTGATGTTCCGGCGACAGTCTTTTTTCAGCTCGGACCAGTTAAAATGATGTTCTTTTTTTTCAATAATGGCTTCTGTTTTTTCACTGAGGTAGGCAAATACCGGTGAACCGATAATCAGGATAAGATATTTGAATAAAGAGAAATAAAAGAGTACAGAAACAAGACGCAGCATAACACCGGCCATAACGAATAAAAAACTAAGCCACTGGTTTCTTTCCTTCTGCAAAAATAATTCGATATTCAACTGGTCACTTACCCAGGACCAGACACTGTTGGCTGATTTCCAAAATAGTAACATTCCCAGGACAAATAGAATTGAATAGATAATTCCGGGTATGAGAATCCACCTGAACAAACGGTGTTGTTGAATAAAGCGGTGAGCTTCCGACCATGACTGGACAGCTATGACAATTTCTTTCAGCAAAGGCTTAATTTGGGATGGTAAATATAGTTATTACCGTACAAGGTGCAAGAAACAAGGTACAAGAAACAAGGTATAAGTAACAAGGTATAAGGAACAATGAACAAGAAACAAGAAACAAGTCGCAAGAAGATAAGGATTCTATGAAAAAATTACCGGTTACATTTTATCGCAGGGAAGAAGTATTGCAAATTGCAAAAGAACTTCTTGGAAAAATATTAGTGACACGATGGAAAGGTGTTGCCACTTCCGGTCGTATTGTGGAAGTGGAAGCTTATACCGGTGTGGTTGACAGGGCTTCTCATGCATATGGCGGCAGAAGAACTGCGAGAAATGAAGTCATGTATGCAAATGGTGGTGTGGCCTATGTTTATTTATGCTATGGTATTCATCATTTATTTAATGTGGTGACGAGTAAAAAAGAAAAGCCTCACGCTATTTTGATCCGGGGACTGGAACCGCTGAAAGGAATTGATACTCATGCTGGAAAGGACAGGGAAAGAAAAGCTGGATAACACATTGACAAGAGGACCGGGAAATTTGTCGAAAGCATTGGGATTATTTACTGTTCACAATGGACTCTCCTTGCAAGGACCTGAGCTATTTATTGCAGATGATGGGTATGTTTATTCAGCAAAGGAAATTGCGGCGTCACCTCGTATTGGTGTTGATTATGCAGGCGCTGATGCTTTGCTTCCCTATCGTTATTTTATAAAAGGAAATCCCTTTGTAAGCGGCAAACCCAAATAGGTTGTATTTTCAGGTCAAATCTGGCTGCTTGACCAAACAACAAATCAAATTCGTTTCCCTGTTTGCAGGAATAGCGGTTTCGCTACTGTTATATTTTGTCAATCCATTCAATGTTTCTCCCCAGGCTGCTAAAGTGTTGGCGATAGGAGGACTGATGATCACCTGGTGGGTGACGGAAGCATTGCCGATGCCGGTCGTGGCCTTGCTGCCACTTATTCTTTTTCCATTACTCAATGTTTCAAAGCTGGAGGAAACCGCAGCTCCTTATGCCAACCCTGTGATTTTTTTATTTTTAGGTGGTTTTATGTTGGGGCTGGCCATTGAAAAATGGAACCTGCATCGCCGCATTGCATTAAATATTGTGCGACTCACCGGAACCAGCGGTGACAGGATAGTTCTTGGTTTTATACTGGCCACAGGATTATTAAGTATGTGGCTTAGCAATACAGCTACTACTATGATGATGTTCCCGATTGCCCTTTCCGTGATCCATGTAATGAAAGAAAGCAATTTAGGTGATGGGAATATCCGAAATTTTTCATTAGCGATCATGTTGGCCATTGCTTATGCTTCTAATATCGGCGGTATTGCAACTATTATTGGCACACCACCCAATGTTGCCTATGTAGGATATATTCAGAAGAAATATAATTACGATATTGATTTTGTCAACTGGATGATGATCTGCGGACCCCTGGCCATTCTGTTATTAATCTGTTTATACTGGGTGATGGTAAAATGGCTTTTCCCTAACCGAATCAAATCGGATAATGGAACAAAGCAACTGATCCGGAATGAGATACAACAGCTGGGGCCCTTATCCACTGCTGAAAAAAGAGTGTTGGCCATTTTTACTGGCACTGCTTTGTTATGGATAACACGGGGAATTATTAATAATGCTCAATCCTGGTTCAGGTTGGAGGATACGATTATAGCCGTGATATGTGCCGTTGCATTGTTTGTCTGTCCATCAGGATCAAAAGAGGAGCGTAATGACTCCTTACTGGAATGGAGTGATACCAGCAAAATAGCCTGGGGCATCCTGTTACTGTTCGGTGGTGGCATTTGTCTTGCAGGTGCTTTAGAAAAAGCAGGATTGATGCAACAACTCGGTCAATGGCTGGCGCAATTTTCCAGTAATGAATTTGTGTTAGTAGCGGTGGTAGTTACCATTTCCCTTTTTATCAGTGAGGTGATGAGTAATGTGGCCCAGGTGATCGTATTTGCTCCCGTAGTTTCTTCACTGGCTGATGCGCTGGGAATGAATCCGCTGTTGTTGGGTATACCAATGACCCTCGCAGCCAGTTGTGCGAGTATGCTGCCTATGGGAACACCGCCGAATGCAATCGTATTTGCAAGTGGTCATATTAAATTGAGGCAGATGACAAAAGCAGGTTTTGTCATGAATATTGTATCCATCGTTCTTATCACTTTATTCTGCTGGTTCTTACTTCCGTTATTGATGAGAATGTAATAACAATAGTATCCATTTTAAACGGTGAATAATGGGTCTGATTTTATTATCAATTGTGTATAACAATAAAGCCAGGAAAGCTACTGGCTACTATTCAATTTTTTGTTCCCCTTAAAATCTTGGGCAGTTTAGCTTTTTGGCATTCGGATCGGTAGGCTTTTTGATATAGATCAGGGAGATCTCGTTGCCACCCATCGAATTGGAAGCTGTTTTAAGTTCGCTGATATTAATATCATAGCTATAGCCTATATGCACAGAACTAAACTCCATTCCGATATAGGGAATAACAGCATCATTAATGTTACTGCTGAACCGGGTCCAGGCACCTACAAATACATTGGTAGGATTTTCATTATCATTGTTCACATTATAGGAGAATGCACCACCAGCTACCAGGTTCTTTGCATTGGCCTGGAAACTATAATACGTACTGATATTAATATTATGATACGAACCACCCACCGGTAGCTTTCCTCCTGCTTGTATCGTTACGCGTGGATTTAACAGGTATTCGCCTCCCTGGAAACTCTCTTTTGGTCGGTTGATATGATACATGGAAGCACCAATATAATAATTATTGTCACCGTTGGTGCTGCCATTAAACAGGATACCTGCATTTATATCCAGGTAACTTACGTTGATCTGTTTGTTAGAAAAAATTTCACTGGTTACACCCGTAAAGCCTAGCGGGGTTAATTCATCTTCAAAATCTACTTTAGATATATCCAGCCTTTTGTTTACATATGTTCCCTGGAAACCGGCGCCGATCTGGTTATAACCGTCCTCGTCAAGCCCTTTATGATAAGCCAGGGATAGACCTGCATAATTAGTGATCAACACGCCATCTCCAGCCCTATCAGTTACACCCAAAATTCCCAAACCCATTTGGTCAATATCAGCCAGCCGATTTTTTAAGATACTAAAATCAACAGAAGCTGTTTTTGTAACAAACGCGTTATTGATAGTGGGCCATTGGTTACGATAGTTGCCGGCTACACGGAAGAGACCATCAAACTTACCGGTCAAAGCCGGGTTTAGTGTAAGAGGGGATGAAAAGAATTGCGAAAAATTGGGATCCTGGGCAGATGTCATACTAGCCCACACCGCACAAACCATAAGGGTAGATAGAATTTTTTTCATCTCAGCAATTAATGTTTTTGAGGGGCTCAGCCGGATAAATCACAACATTTCTACCTCTAAACGCCTTGTTCTCAGCGAAATTGTATAAACAGCCAGTTGATTATTTTCCTCCGCGATCCCGGTCATTTATCGAAAAGGAAAAATACAACATTTTTAAGACCTGTGTTGTAGAATTAATGCTGCTTTTTGTTGAGTCGGGAGTCAGGAGCCTGGAGTCGGTAACTTTCATTCATAGTTTTGACTTTCAACATGTAGAGGGAGATTCTTGACTATCGACTCACTACAAACAACCCCATACTCACTCTACATTTGCACTTTCGTGCCAAAAGCCAGGTCACCCGCATCACCCAGTCCCGGAACGATATAGCCTTTGGCAGTCAGCTCATCATCAATATCGCCACACCAGATAGTGACCGAGGGTTCCTCTCTTTTTACATATTCAATACCCACGGTGCAGGCAATAGCGGCCACGATATGAATTTCACGCGGATGGCCCTCTTCTTTTAAAAAATGGATGGTCTTAACAAGGGAAGATCCTGTTGCCAGCATAGAATCAGAAATAATGATTACCCTGTTCTCTAATTCGGGACAGGAAACATACTCAAGGTTGATCTCAAAACTGCCATCCTTATTATGTTTGCGATAGGCAGAAATAAAAGCATTATCAGCTTTGTCAAAATAATTCAATAACCCCTGGTGCAATGGCAAACCCGCCCGTAGAATAGTAGCCAGGACGGGCTGTTCTTTCAATACCTTATGAACTTCTATACCTAGAGGAGTTTGAATCTCTTTTTCTTCGAAGGGTAGTACTTTACTGATCTCGTAAGCAGCCACTTCTCCAATGCGTTCAAGGTTGCGGCGAAAGCGCATCCTGTCCGTTTGCACATTTACATCGCGCAGTTCGCCTACCCAATTACTTACTAAGGAATGTTGCAGGCCAAGATTGACGATCATAAAATTAGTTTCAACCGTTCAAGGGGTTCAAAATGTTTAAAAGTGTTTTTTTACGCACGAACTTTGAACTTTTTAAACTTCTGAAACCTGTTAAACTGGTATATTTTTACAAACTTAATCTAAATTACGGTTCATGGTTTACAAAGCTATTGGTTTAATGAGTGGCAGTTCGCTGGATGGATTGGATATTACTTTTGCTGAATTTCAGGAACAGGGCGGTAAATGGAGCTATGAAATTTTGAAGGCAGATTGTTATGCCTACCCGGAAGAATGGGTGTCCCGGCTTCAAGGGGCCATTAACCTTTCCGCAAGGGACTATCAATTGCTGCATGCTGACTATGGGCACTATACGGGACAGCTGGTCAATAAGTTTATTGAGGAACACCAGTTACATTATAAAGTGGCAGTGATTGGTTCGCATGGTCATACGACTTTTCATATGCCGTCTCATAAAATGACAGCACAATTAGGTGATGGAGCTGCCATAGCGGCAACCACGCAATTACCAGTTGTTACCGATTTGAGAGCGGTAGATGTTGCTTTTGGTGGACAGGGAGCGCCGATCGTACCGATCGGTGAAAAACTACTGCTGGGTGACTTCGAATATTTTTTGAATGTGGGTGGTATCGCCAATATTTCTTTTAATGCTGATCGCTATACTGCATATGATGTCTGCCCTGCCAATCGGGTTCTCAATATGCTGGTCAATGAATTAGGTAAGGAATATGATGAAGACGGAAAGATGGCCGCAACAGGAATTGTGAATGAAAAATTACTGGATCAGTTAAATGATCTTGCCTATTATAAACAACCGTATCCCAAATCGCTGGCTAATGATTTTGGAACCGATGTGGTATTTCCATTGATCAAAAAAGAAAACATAGCAACGAAAGATGCAGCAAGAACATATGTAGAACATATTGTTCTGCAAATTAAGAAGGCCATAAAAGACACCGGACTCCGGGCTCCCGATTCCCGGCTTCTCGTAACGGGTGGTGGAGCTTTAAACAAATTTATGACCGGGCAGTTGACTGAACATTTACGGGAGTTGACTATCGAAGTGGTAGTACCAGATAAAAAATTAGTGAACTTTAAAGAGTCGTTGATCATGGCTTTTATCGGTGTGCTGCGCTGGCGGCAAGAGTATAATGTGTTATCTTCCGTTACCGGGGCCACAAGAAATAGTATTGGTGGAGCGTTGTGGACGGGACAGGAGGCATAGGTATCTGACGACCTGCCCTGCGTTTGTCAAAGGGTTGAAGAGCGTCTGACACATTCATTTCTAAATTGCTGAGTAGCGAACAGAACGTACAAGAGTCCGGCTTTTTTGCGGGAAGAAACGATGCTCAGGGAACCAAAGCCTGGAACCAAAATATTTAATTTAAATTAATTACTGCGCTGATGGCGGTTAAAAAAAATAATCCGGTAAGATCAAAATCTGCCTTACCCGAAAGGAACTCTGTGGCAGAAGCCATACAATTCAAAAAGATACAGCAACGTTTTCCGCAGCAATTTGAACATGTATTTCCGGATAAACTGGCGCCCAGAACAGTCATCATCATTCCGTCACTGACGATGGATGCGGAAATACTTTCCAAGATAAGCGGTGTGAACCATTATGAGGAGCGGTTACTTTGTATGCTGATGTTGCTCCGTATGCCCCGCACTCATGTTATCTACGTTACTAGTGAAACCATCGACCCGGTGATCATTGACTATTACCTGCATATGTTACCGGGTATTACGGGTTATCATGCACAGCGAAGATTGACATTGCTGAGTTGTCATGATTCCTCCCATATCCCTTTAATTCAAAAAATATTGGACAGGCCAAGACTGATACAGCGGATAAAAGATTTTATCCCGGCCGATCATGAAGCGCATATGTCGTGTTTTATCGTAACCGCGCAGGAACGTTCGCTGGCGGTACAGTTGCAAATTCCAATTTATGGCTGTGACCCGGATCTTTATGACCTGGGTACTAAGAGCAATGGCCGCAGGATCTTTCGGGAATGTGGTTTGTCCGTGCCACCGGGTTTTGAAGACCTTTCTACGGAAGACGATATAGTAGAGGCACTCACAAAACTAAAACAGCAAAACCCTGCCTTGCGACGAGGAGTAGTAAAAGTAAACGATGGTTTTTCCGGCGATGGGAATGCCGTTTTTTCTTATAAAGGATCCGAAGCAGCGCCTGATCTTAGATACTGGATAAAAGAAAACCTGCCAAAGCAATTAAAAATGGTGGCAGCTACGCTTACCTATGCGATGTTCCTGGAGAAATATAAAGGGATGGGTGGTATTGTAGAAGAGTTTATTGAAGGAAAACAAAAAGAATCACCATCGGTGCAGTGCCGGATAACACCTACAGGTGCCATCGAGATCATTTCCACCCATGACCAGGAGCTGGGAGGTGAAAGTGGACAGGTATATATCGGAGCCCAATTTCCGGCATCCACTGAGTATGCGGTAGAGTTGGGAACAATGGGAAAAAAAGTGGCGGAAGCCCTAAAGAATAAAGGAGTGCTGGGTCGATTTGCGGTTGATTTTATTTCGGTAAAGGAAAAGGAAGCCCGCCCGGATGGCTCGGTGGGACGGGGGTGGAAACATTATCCGATTGAGATCAATCTCCGCAAAGGAGGCACTACGCATCCATTCCTGATGTTGCAATTTTTAACGGACGGAATTTATAATGAAAACGAAGGAAAGTATTATACCTCAAAAGGCAGCCTGGTCCGTTATTATTTCTGTTCAGATAACCTGAAAAACGAAAAATACAAGGGTCTTAGTCCGCATGACCTGATAGATATTGCAATGGTGAATGACTTGCATTATGACGGCACTTCCCAGGAAGGAGTAATGTTTCATTTGATCGGGGCTCTATCACAATATGGCAAATTGGGAGTTGTTTGTATCGGGAGTACACCCGAAAGAGCAAGAGAGTTTTATGCTAAGATTGTGGCGGTCTTGGAGAAAGAATGTTGATTCTTTGCCGGCAGTCTCTTTCTTCTCGATTCAAGATCGGTTGACGATATTATTGAATAGCTTTTCGTTTACGATTATTTGAATTATTTCTACCAGCTATATACCTGCATTTTAGTCGGCTGGCCTTATCAACTTAAATTAACAGTAAGCACTTTGTTCTTGTAGAAAGAGACTTAGTATTTCAATGCTCATTCAACCCGCCTTTCCATCATAATGGGTTATTTTATAAGTGTTTAAAAAGCAGTAATTTCAGCTATTAGAGATTGAAAATAGAATAGGCAAAAAAACTATTTCACATGCCCTATTTATGAGTAAGGACAAGACTATACAACTCCGGGAAAAGATCAACCAGCTAAATCAGCAAGCCTGGGATATACGAGTGAATGATTCGCTCAACGCATTTACCCTGTGCCGGAAAGCTACGGAAATGGCCAGGGCTATCAAATACAAAAGAGGCATAGCAGAAGGAACCCGCACTATGGGATTTTGTTATGTCCGTCTCTCCAGGAACGATGAAGCATTGCCTGTTTTGAAGGAATCTTTATCCCTTTTTGAAGAGCTAAACGACCTGGAAGGACAGGCAGTGGTGTGTGAGTATCTCGCCGTGATCAAACGTAACCGCGGTGAGTTGGGAGCTGCGCTGGAACTTTTATTCAATGCTGTTGCTTTAAGTCAACAAAAAGGAGCTACCGAAAACGAAGCCATTCACCATTACCAGATTGGCGTAACATATAAATACCTGGGAAACTTTGACAAAGCACTGGATGCATTATTCAAAAGCATATCTATCCATAAAGAAAACAAAAACCGGGTTTACCAGTCGTACCCGATCAACGTGATCGGTTCAATCTATTTTGAGACAGGAGATCATAAAAAAGCCCTGGAATATTTTAAAGAAGGGTTGAAGCTTCGCCAGGAATTCAAAGACAAATTGGGGGAGTCCGGTAGCCTCGATAATATTGGGTATACTTTTTTTAAGCTAAAGAAATATACACAAGCCCTTAAGCATTGCCAACAGGCCCTTGCGATCTGTACAAAAACCGGTGATAAAAGAAGCCAGGCCAGCACCCTACAGCATCTTGCTGAAATTTACGCTCATGCCGGCGATACAAAACAAGCTATACTTTCCAGTACCACCAGCCGAAAGATCAGGAAAGTAACTGGTGATAAAAGAGGCGAAGCAGAAGTATTGTTATTCCTCGCCGGACTGCCTGAACAGGACCCCACAAAAGTTGTGGAATGGATCAAAGAAGCGCTGCGTATTGCAAAGGATACAAGATCACCCGATATTCGAAGCAGGGCCCATTACCGCTTATACGAATATTATAAACAGGCAGGAAAATTTAAAGAAGCCAACGGGCAATTGGAACAACATTTCAAACTCGAAAAAGAACTCCATAAAAATTCTGTCAACCAGAAAGTGGCGAATCTCGAGATCGCCCGGAAAGCCGAGGAAACGAGAAAAAATGCGGAGACAGTAATGCAGAAAAATGAAGAATTGAAGAGATTGAACAAAGAATTGGAAATCGAAACTTCCCTGGAAAGGGTGAGGGCTGTGGCGATGGGGATGAAAGCGGCGACTGATATGTTGGAGGTATGTAAAACCATTGCGCTGCAATTAGCAGCGTTGGGAGTAAAAGAGATCCGCAATGTACAGACTGCGATTTTTTCGGTTGACAAAGGCACATACATGAACTATGAGTATTATGCAAAGCATGAAAAAACATTCATTACCGAGGCGGTTTATACTAATCACAAAATAGGCAAAGCCTTTGCCGCAAAAATGATGAAGGGAAAAGGCGAGGTTTCGATTACCCATATCACCGGGGAAAGAAAAGTAAAAGAATGGCTTGCCTACCAAAAAACAACAAATGTTTTTATTGATACCTGGTTAGAAAAAGCCAGTTCATTGAATTATTACTGGCATTCGTTGGGACCCGTAGCACTTGGGATCTCAACTTATGAGCCATTAAGTAAAGCAGATTTAACTTTATTCCAGCGGTTCCTGAAAGTATTCGAATTGGCTTACCGCCGATATCTCGATATCGAAAAAGCCGAATTGCAGACAAGGGAGGCGCAAATTGAGGTGGCTGTAGAAAGGGTAAGGGCAAAGGCTTTGGCGATGCATACATCTACAGAGATACTTGGCGTAGTTGTAACCATGCAAAAAGAATTAAAAAAACTCAATATTTCAGGCGTTACAGCGGCTACTATTTATCTCGCCGAAGACGAAGGCCGTATACGGACATGGGATTTTACTACCCTGAATGAAAAGGAAGAAGATTTTCAATGGCGGATGGACTTTGTTTTCAGGCTGGAGGAAACGGATCCCGGATTATGGATAAGAAGGATCTGGAATTCGAAAGAAAAGTATACCGTTATCAGGCAGGATGAAAAAGATCTTGCCAGGATGCTGAAGTTTCTTCGTGACTTTGATAAAGAAGCTGCCGGCAATGTCGAAAAACTTATCATAAAGCATAAAATAAAACAAGGCTGGCATCCTACGGTGCAACTAGCACATGGAAAAATGAATGTTGACTTTATCGAAGCTCCCCCTGACGAGATGGAATTTATTTTGCCTAAAATGGGAGCTGCTTTTGACCTGGCTTATAAACGTTTCCGGGATCTGCAAAAGGCCGAAACCCAAGCCAGGGAAGCGCAATTAGAGTTAGCCCTGGAAAGAGTTCGTGCAAGAACGATGGCCATGCAAAAAGGCGATGAACTGGCTGAAGTGGTAGGATTATTATATAACCAGTTCCACGAACTGGACTTCGGTCTATACCAGATCCTTGTTTCAATAATCGATAGTGAGAACAAAATGATAGAATGGTGGAGCAGGGGATTCAATGAAGCTGGCTTGCCTCAATGTTATCATATACCCATCATTGATCACCCGTTCTGCAACCTGCAAACGCAAAAATGGAAAAGCGGGACACCTTATTACGCACATACACTGGAAGGTGAGGTCAAGAAAAGCTGGGAAGAATATTTATTTACAAAGACGGATCTCAAAAACCTTCCCAAGCCTGTACAAAAAAAAATGCGGAGCCTCGACAAAGTCTACCTCTCGGATGCCTTTATGAAACATGGTGTGCTGCAGGCAGCGGGTCCGGCGACACTTCCTGGTGACAAAGAAGCTATCCTGAAGAGATTTGCCAAAGTGCTGGACCTGGCTTATACAAGGTATCTGGATATTGAACAGGCACAGACACAGGCTAGGGAAGCACAAATTGAAGCAGCCCTGGAAAGGATAAGGGCTAAAGCCATGGCCATGCACCATTCACATGAGCTGGATGAAGTACTGGAAGTTCTTTTCACCCAATTTGATATCCTTGGAATTACTCCCATGTCCACGCATATGACATTGATAAACCTCGAGACAAATACATTCACCTTCCGGGAAACAGGAAAAGGAGGACGTCGGAGTTTTGGAGAACAGGTAGTGGCAATCGATTCGATGGATATCTGGAAATACGAAGCTGAGAAATGGAGAACAAGTCAGCCATTAACGATCAACCGCCTGCATTTCCCGAAAGAGTCATTGCCACAGGTATGGCAAATATTCCATGAGTCATTTGCCTCCATGCCGGAGGATGCTAAAATAGTTCCGGAAGATTATCCCGATGGCATTTATCATACAGCAGGCAACTGCAAATTCGGCTATATCGGTATGAACCAGGTAAGACCGCCTACGGAAGACGAGGAACAGATCGTCCTCAAATTTGCTACCGAATTTGGCAGGTTCTATCAGCGATTCCTCGACTTGCAAAAAGCGGAATCACAATCAAGAGAAGCGCAGATCCAACTGTCCCTTGAAAGGGTGCGGGCAAAAGCGATGGCCATGCAAAAAAGTAATGAGCTTTTGGATACGGCGGCGTTACTTTTTGAGCAACTTAAGCAGTTAGGAGAAAACATCGAACGAATCATAATTGGAATTATCAATGAGCAGGAACAGATCCTTGAAGGATGGGCGACCCGCCCTGAGGGATCCCAGATGATCAGCATGGTCAAATTCGCGCTGGATGAGCCGATTGTTGCACAGAAGATCTACACAGCATGGAAGCAACAAAAAAAATCGGTTGTGATCGATCTCCAGGGTGAAGAATTAGAGCGTTATTTTCAGTTCCAAAAAACCAAGAATAGCCAGCTAAAAAGAGAAAATTTTGGCAACAGGCGGGTAGAGAATTTTGCAATTTTCTCAAAAGGTGCGATCGGGGTTATTAGCGTGGATCCGGATAAGCCAGGAGATATCGAATTGTATGAAAGATTTGCTGCCGCATTTGATCATACCTACACAAGATTTCTTGACCTGCAAAAAGCCGAAGCAAGTACCAAAGAAGCAAAAATTGAAATCGCGTTGGAAAGAGTTAGGGCTAAAGCCATGTCCATGCATAAAAGTGAGGATTTCAATGATGCTATCGCTGTTGTTTTTGAGGAACTTAAAAAATTGGATGTTGGGGTGTTGCGCTGCGGTATCAGTGTATTGGATAAAGAAAAAAGAACGGGTAATATTTGGGTTACCTCCATCGGTGAGCAGGGCTCCGCTGTGCAGATCTCCGGGGACGAGTCATTCGATATTCACCCCTTATTAAGCGGAGCATTTGAAGCCTGGTTGAAGCAGCAAGACTTCTACTATTTGTTAGAAGGTGTTGATCTGGATAATTACTACAAGGCTGTAAAAGCGACCAATATTCAATTACCGGAAGTACAAATGATCGTTTCTGAAGCCCCGGTCCAACGCCAATATTGTTTTACAGCTGTCTACAAGGCGGGCGGATTATTTGCATTCCGGGAAACCGACTTTCCCGAAGAAGCAAAAAAATTAATAAAGCGTTTTGCTGGCGTTTTTGATCTTACCTATAAACGATTTGTTGATCTGCAAAATGCAGAAGCACTTGCCAGGGAAGCACAGATAGAAACGGCACTGGAAAGAGTAAGAAGCAGAACCATGGCTATGCACAAAAGCGAGGAGGTGACCGGTGTGGCCGTTTCGTTGAATGAAGAATTAATAAAGCTGGGTTTTGACGGGGGAAGCACAATCATTATCATAGATAAGGAAAATGGTGATACAGAACAATGGACAGGCTTTTCAGAAGACAAGACGGTGAAAAGCTGCGATGTTCCCTATTTTAAGCATCCTTATCACGATGCCCTATTAGAGGCTTTTAAAAGGGGCAAAAGTTTTTTAGTTTATACGTTAACGGGAGATGAAAAGAGAGCTTTTGACGATCATTGTTTCGCAACAGGATATAAAGACTTTCCGGAAACAGACAAGCAATGGATGCGGGGGCTGGGGTCCGTAACATTTTCACTTGCTTTCATGAAGTATGGGGCCATACATTGGGGACACGCTAAACTGACTGATGAACAATTAAGGATCATTCAAAGATTTTCAAAAGTTTTTGAACAATCATACACAAGATTTCTTGATTTGCAAAAAGCCGAAGCCCAAGCAAGGGAATCGCTGATTCAACTGGCATTGGAAAGAGTCAGGGCGCGTACAATGGCGATGCAGCATAGTGATGAATTGGCCGAGGCTTCCGTTGTGCTATTTCAGCAGTTCGCCGCACTCGGACAAACACCTGACAGGATCAGCATCGGTATCGTGGATGAGCAAAATGGTACCACCGATGTATGGGCTACTGACCAGGTCGGGACACAGATCAATATCCATTTTAAAGCCATGAACAATGCAAGAACGATCATACAACGAATACTCCATGACTGGAAAGCCGGGAAAAAATCAAGTGTTGTTGACCTCCAGGGTGATGACCTGAAGGATTGGATAATGTATTTAAGAAATGAACTGGGTATGTCCATCAACGATGAATATTTTCATGGCAGAAGATTACACCAGGTCTCCTTCTTTTCGCAAGGCTGGTTGAACATTACAACGCTGGAACCACTGCCTGCCGAAACCCTTGACCTGTTAGACAGGTTTGCTGCCGTATTCAATCTTACTTATACCCGTTTTGTTGATTTGAAAAAAGCAGAAGCACAGGCCAGGGAAGCGAAGATCGAAGCGGCCCTGGAGAGAGTAAGGACTAAAGTTATCGGGATGAGTCATTCACATGAATTACAGGAAATATCCTATGTATTCGGCGACCAGATGCGGCAACTGGGTGTGGACTGGCAGTTCTCTTATTTCTGGTTGATCGAGGAAGATAAGGATGTGAATACTTTCTGGATCACCTGGCCCGATAATCATACTAGTGTTACCGGTTATTCGCTGGCTAAAGCCGATCAATACACTAAGGAATGCCTGGTGGTCTGGAAAAGAGGGGATAAAATACATGCTAACCGGGTGGAACAGCCACAAGTACAGCATTGGCTGGATACCTTTGAACAGATCACGGTTGATGCTGGACTGGCTGCCCATGCTGTTATGCAGGCTAATAATTTTAAAGATGGGGTCTATTATTATGACGCTATGATGAAATACGGTTCATTTGGTATCTGTAATAACCGCCCGGCCACAGAAGAAGAAAGAAAGATTCAGTATCGTTTCGCCATTGAATTTGAAAGGGCGTATACCCGTTTCCTCGACCTGAAACAGGCTGAGCAAATGGCCCGGCAGGCAGAAGAAGATTTGGTTCAGTTAAAAATAGAAAAGCACCGCACAGAAGACGCCCTGAATGAACTGCAGGCTACCCAGAAGCAATTGATCCAATCGGAGAAGATGGCTTCGCTGGGTGAATTGACAGCCGGTATTGCACATGAAATACAGAATCCTTTAAATTTCGTCAACAATTTTTCTGAAGTAAGCAAGGAACTTCTGGAAGAAATGGTGGAGGAAGTAAAAAGGGGGAATTACGAAGAAGTCGAGATCCTGGTAAATGATGTCAAACAAAATTTGGAAAAAATAAATCACCATGGCAAAAGGGCGGATGGCATTGTAAAAGGAATGTTGCAGCATAGCCGCAGCAGTTCAGGACAAAAAGAACTGACAGATATTAATAAACTGGCCGATGAATATCTTCGCCTTGCTTATCATGGCTTAAGAGCAAAAGACAAATCGTTCAATGCAACGATGAAAGCCAATTTTGATGAAAACGTCGGTATGATCAACATTATTCCGCAGGATATGGGGAGAGTGATCCTGAATTTAATAACCAATGCATTTTACGTAGTAGCGGAAAAAAAGAAACAGGCCGAAACTGGTTATGAACCGACTGTTTCAGTGGTCACCAAAAAGGTTGGAGATAAAGTCGAGATAAGTGTTCACGACAACGGGAATGGCATTCCACCAAAAGTATTGGATAAAATATTTCAACCCTTCTTTACTACCAAACCAACTGGAGAGGGAACGGGCTTGGGGTTATCACTAAGTTATGATATTGTAAAAGCGCATGGTGGAAAACTAGAGGTGAAAACAAAAGAAGGTGAAGGAAGCGAATTTGTTATTCAATTACCGGGTACTTCTAAATTGACGACATGAAAAAATTATTTTCAAGCCTTCCGTTATGTTTATTGCTGCTCTCTGGAAATAACTTGTGCGCCCAGGATCTACGGTTTAACCAGGTACTGAAAAATAGTTTGGGAGAAATTTCGGATATGATTCAGGATAAGCAGGGGTTTATTTGGACAACGAGTATTGATAAGGGGGTACAACGATATGATGGTGTGAATCTCAAACCCTTTGTTCACAATCCGGGTAATCCCAATTCAATCGCCAGTGGCCCCAGCATTGATGTGTTCGCTGACAGCGATAACATGATCTGGATAGGGATGCTGGGTGCCGGCCTTGAAAAATTTAACCCCGCTACCAATTCATTTACTCATTTCCGGCATAACCCCAAAGATGCAACCAGCTTAAGTAATGATACTGTTTCTTCGGTGCTGGAAGATCATTTGGGGAATTTGTGGGTGGGCACATTTGGCGGATTGGATTTGCTGGACAGAAAGACCGGTAGATTCACACATTATAGAAATGACCCTGATGACCCGGCAAGTATTAGTCATAACCAGGTGTATAAAGTTTTTGAGGATAAAAAAGGGGTACTTTGGGTGCAAGCCGTATTATTCTCTCTCGGTAAAGGCGCCACAAAGGGCGCATTAAACCGCTTTGACAGAGCCACGGGAAAATTTACCCGTTACCTGCAAGACCCGGAAAACCCCAATAGCAGTATTCCTGGGAAATTCATCAACGATATGTATGAAGACAGCAAAGGGAATTTTTGGATAGCGACGCAGGATGCGGGGCTTTATACCCTCGATAGGAATACAGGCCGCTTGACCCGTTACAATATAGATTCACTCCATCCTAAAATACCGGGACCGGAAACAAGCGTAGAAAAAAAAGCACCTGTAATTTTTTTTATTACTGAAGACAAGACCGGGGCATTATGGATTGGTTTAGGTAGCTCAGGAATGAAAAGGTATGATCCTATTAGTAAAAAATCAACTCACTATGGCTACGTTTATGAAGGGAATAAGTTAGTATCAGCCAGGGATACTGCTTCCGGTTTTACTGCCAGGTTTGCACTTAAGGGCGTAAATACGAAAGACGGTTTGTTTTGGGTCTACTCATCAGACGGAAGTTTATTTAACCTGAATAAAAATAAAATAACCATACCCTTTTTCAACATTGGGAACAGGGACGCCAATGCTTTCTATTCCGAACCAAATGATAGCATACTATGGATTGCCACAAGTAAGGGGCTGTTACGTAAGGATCTTAAAAATCAAAGCGAAAAGCTATGGACCAATAATCCGAAAGAGAATAATAGCCTGACTTATAATGGCATTAGCACCATGCGAACCGATGAAGAGGGTAATATCTGGTTGGGTACAAGAGGCGGACTCGATAAATTTGATCCGGTCACCGGAAAATTTCTACACTACAAACATGATCCTAAAAATCCAGGCAGCATCTCCAGCAACATTTTAAATTACCTGATCATAGATCATGATAAGAACTTATGGGCTGCCTCGGATTCGGGTTTTTCCCGGATGGATAGGACAACAGGAAAATTTACTAATTATAAGCCTAACCCTGGGGCCGGTAGCAGCAATTTTGGGAATAATATTTATTGTTTAGCCGAAGATCAGGACCATATTATATGGGCTGCCTCTGACAATGGGGCCTATAGGTTGGATACTAAAACAGGGAAATTGCGCAAATACATTCCGAATAGTTTTTTAAAATCGATTTGCGTGGATGCAAAAGGGATTATTTGGACAGGTGGTGTGGATGGCCTTTATTATTTTGATAAGGCAAAAGATGAGTTTGTACCTTTTGCAAATCCTCAATCGGCAATAAATATCAGCGGTGTTATAAATATTATAGAAGATGACCAGGAAAATCTTTGGGTATCTACCTCTTATGATATCATAGAGATCAATGCAGATCGGACAGGGGTGAAAAAATTTGCAGAAGCTAATGGAGTACGGTACACAAGTTTTTTGTTTAATGACAATTATAAAGCAAAGGATGGCAGGTTGTTTTTGGGAATCAGGGAGGGTTATTATGCCTTTTATCCTGATCAAATTACAGGTAAGAGTATCCCCCCGCAGCTTAGTATCTCAAGCTTTAAACTGGGTGACAGTGAAGTAGAAGCAGAGCCAGGAGGTATATTAACCTCGCCCGTTTGGCAAACCCGGGAGATACGACTAACCCACAATCAGAATATATTTTCTTTTGATTTTTTTGCAATAGACTATATAACTCCGGGTGATGAGAAGTACCTGTTCATGCTCGAAAACTATGATGACACCTGGCATGATATCGGAAGCGATCACCGTGCATTTTTCTTTAATATTCCACCCGGTACCTACAATTTTCGTGTAAAAGCGGTTAGCGGTGATGGAGGCTCAACAGAAAAAACTATCCGTATTATTATTAGTCCGCCCTGGTGGAAGACATGGTGGGCGTACTCAATTTATTCATTGATAGCAATCATAGCCGGGTATTTAATTTACAAGTACCAGAAAAATCATATAGTAAAAAGAGAAAGGGAAAGGGCTCAGCAAAAAGAGCTGGCGCATGCTAAAGAAATTGAAAAAGCCTATAATGAATTGAAGACTACACAAGCGCAATTGATCCAATCCGAAAAAATGGCAAGTCTTGGTGAACTGACTGCCGGCATTGCTCATGAAATTCAAAATCCATTAAACTTTGTCAATAATTTTTCGGAAGTAAACGCAGAGTTAATTGGTGAAATGAAGGAGGAGTTATCCAAGGGAAATATGAAAGAAGCGAAAAGTATAGCAGGTGATATTGGCGAAAATGAAAAGAAAATTATTTTTCATGGTAAAAGGGCTGATTCGATCGTAAAAGGGATGTTGCAACATAGCCGCAGCAGCAGTGGAGTGAAAGAGCCCACTGATATCAATGCACTGGCTGATGAATACCTCCGCCTCGCTTATCATGGCTTACGGGCGAGGGATAAATCATTTAATGCAACGATGCAGACGGATTTTGATAAAAATATCGGTCCTATCAATATCATTCCCCAGGATATCGGGCGAGTGATCCTGAATTTAATTACTAATGCTTTTTACGCCGTTACGGAAAAGAAAAAAGCCCCCCAGCTCCCTATTGGTGGAGATGGGTATGAACCCTCCGTTACTGTCAGTACAAGAAAAATAAATGGCAACGTTGAGATCAGGGTTAATGACAATGGTTCGGGAATCCCTCCAAAAGCATTGGATAAAATATTTCAGCCCTTCTTTACAACCAAACCAACAGGACAGGGAACTGGATTGGGCTTATCGTTAAGTTATGATATTGTAAAAGCGCATGGTGGTGAGTTAAAAGTAATTGCCTCGGGGCAGGAAGGGACCGAATTTGCAATTATATTGCCCATATAGAGACGGTGGGATCCCGATAGTCTCGGGATCCCGGTTAGGGCTACGGAAGGAAGAAGAACTACTTTATCATATCAAGTACCAACTAATTAAAAATGCTACAATCTGTTTCAATAAAATTTTGCATAGCCCCCATTTGTTGCCTGCTTTCTGTTTTTTCTTTTGCGCAAAGAGGCAGCGAAAAGGTAAACGATACAATCCTGCTGAATCAATATGCAAAGCAACTACGAGCATTTATTGAAACAAACCGGGATAGTGGACTTTATTATGGATATAAAGCCCTTGCCATCGCGAAAAAATTAGATCAAAAATATTACCAGGGGTTTATTTTAGCAGACCTCGCCTATACTTTTTTGAGTAGTGGCGACTATTCTAATTCATTGAAATGTTTAGTGGAGGCGTCTAAACTGGCTGAAGAAAAAGATATCGGTATCAACATCCTGAGCACTCCTTACATCGAGTCGAATTTGCAAGGAAATGGGGAAAGGAACAGGAGACAATTGCAGGCCTGGATAAAGAATTCCTTGGGTATCTTATATGGCTTAACAGGCAACCCGGATAAAAAATTAGAAGAGCTATTGGAAGCCAAGCGACTGATAGAAAATGAAACTACCGATATGTTTCTATTGTCCGGCATCACGAGTAATATCACAGAAGTTTATATCCTCCAAAACAAGTTCGATTCAGCGCTTTATTATCAGCGAAAAACAATGGAGTATGAGAGTAAGGATAGTTCAAGTGTGTATACAGGCGCTTCTTTGGTTACGATAGGGGACATCTTTCGCCTGCAAGGCGAACTTGATTCTTCCAAAAAATACATTTTCGAGGGAATCAAATTAATGAACGAGGAGGAAAATGTGATAAACCCAGCGCATGCTTATTTGACCCTGGCCGGTATTTATTATAAAACGAACCAATTTGATTCAGGCATTTATTATGCAAGAAAAGCATTGGTGAACTATAGTTTGGCCGGAACTGCTGTTCCTGAATTGCTGGATGCCTACACAGCGCTGTCAGTAAACTATGGTAAGAAAAACAGGCCCGACAGCGCCTATCAATATATGGCCCTGGCAAAAAATTTCAGCGACAGTTTAAACAATATCAAAATTAATAATCTTGCCAAATTCCATAGTATCGGGTACGAGGATAAATTGAGACTGAAAGAATTGGAAACCGAAACGTTGGCAACCAAAAGCAGGAACAGGGTGATCCTTCTACTGGTTATTATCATCGTATTTTTTATTATTGTCTTTATCCTGTATAGGAATAATAAAATAAAGCATAAGTCCAATAGGATATTAGGGACTACGCTGGCCCATCTGAAAGCCACGCAGTCTCAATTGATCCAGTCCGAAAAAATGGCCAGCCTTGGAGAGCTCACCGCTGGCATCGCCCATGAAATTCAAAACCCGTTGAATTTTGTTAATAATTTTTCGGAAGTAAATAAAGAATTGGTAGATGAATTACAACAGGAACTTAAAACAGGCAATATCGAGGACGCGATTATCATCTCCAATGATATAAAGGCCAATGAAGAAAAGATCAATCATCACGGTAGGAGAGCCGACGCCATCGTAAAAGGAATGCTGCAACATAGCCGTAGTGGCAGCGGCACCAGGGAGCTGACTGATAGTAATGCGTTGGCCGATGAATACCTGCGGTTGGCTTATCATGGTTTAAGAGCTAAGGACAAAACATTCAATGCAACGATGAAAACAGATTTTGATGTAGCGGTTGGGAGTATCAGTATTATACCACAGGATATTGGAAGGGTTATTCTTAATTTAATTACGAATGCTTTTTATACTGTTGCGGAAAAGAAAAAACAGGCTTTGACAAGCTCAGCAGGTGATCGATACGAGCCAACCGTCGCTGTAAGCACAAAGAAGATTAATGACAAAGTAGAGATAAAAGTGAAAGACAATGGCAACGGTATTCCTCCCCAAGTATTGGATAAGATTTTCCAGCCTTTCTTTACCACCAAACCCACCGGGCAGGGTACTGGATTAGGGCTATCACTTAGTTATGATATTGTAAAAGCACATGGTGGAGCGTTGAAGGTGGAAACAAAGGAAGGAGAGGGAACGGAATTTATTATTGTATTACCGGCTATTTAATAGGTATGAAACTGACCAAGAAACTGGAAGCAGAAATAAATGCGGTGATGGACGACTATTGGAATTCCTATTTCAGGGGTGATCTGAAGCATTGGCGTAATTACCTGGTAGAGAATTACCGGAATATTGGTGGCACGGAAGAGGAAATCTGGAATTCTAAAAAAGAAATTCTTGATTACACAAAACGGATCACCAACAAAATGACAGGACACACTGAAATAAGGAATAAGAAAACACAGATCATTCCTTATGATCCTTATCTCATGGTTCATGAGTTTATGGATTTGTTCATTATGGTAAAAGGTAAATGGACCTTCTATGGAAAATTCAGGTTATCATCATTAATTCAAAAGACTGACGGAGAGTGGAAAGTCTTACATCAGCACGGCTCCTACCCCAATTCTCCTACGGAGCAGGGAGAAACTTTTACGTTCGATAAAGTGAGAAAGGAAAACACCCGGCTTCGTAATGCCGTTAAACGCCGCACCATTGAGTTAGAAAATAAAGACAAGGAACTGGAAATTGAAACGGCTTTGGAAAAAGTACGTGTCATTGCCATGAGTATGAAAGAGGCGGCTGATATGTTGAAAGTATGCAAAATCATTTCACAGCAACTGGCAATACTGAATGTAAAGGAAATACGGAATGTGCAAACAGCAATCTTTTATGAATCAAATGGCACATATACTGACTATGAATATTATGCAAAGCATGATAAAGTTTTGATTACAGAAGTTGATTTTAAAAATCATCCCATCGCTAAAACATTCGCCCGCCGAATGCTCAAAGGACCGAACGAAGTTTTTATTCATGGGTTTAAAGGCAAAGAGGTAAGGGACTGGCTCGATTACCAGAAGACAACCAATGTGTTTATTGACCAGTTTTTGGAAAAAGCAAGCTCACTTAATTATTACTGGCATTCGCTGGGACCTGTTGCTTTGGGCATTTCAACCTATACGCCCCTGAGTAAAGAGGATCTGAATTTATTCAAACGTTTTCTGAATGTATTTGGATTAGCCTACAGAAGATTTATTGATATTGAAAAAGCCGAAGCGCAGGCCAGAGAAGCCCAGATAGAATTATCATTGGAAAGGGTGCGGGCAAGAACAATGGCGATGCAACATAGCGAGGAATTGCAGGATACTTCACTGGTACTTTTTCAGCAGCTAAAAGAATTAGGAGAGCCTGCAGAGCAATGTACCATAGGCATTGTAAAGGAATCAGAAGGTTTGGTTGAGATATCTGCAACGCTTCACGGAACTATAATGCAGCAAACTTTCAGGCATACCATAGATGAGCCTTTCGTGATGAGTAAACTATTCAGGGGCTGGAAAGATCAGCAAAGAACATTGATAGTGGAATTGAAAAAAGAAGAACTACAGAAGTACAATCAATACCGGAATGAATTGGTTGGCACAGAAACATTTCCGGTGAAACTGCTTCCGGGTGATCGCCGGATTATTCATGTCGCCTATTTTTCAAAAGGAATGCTGGCGTTGTCAACCAATGAACCCCGGCCGGCAGCATCACTTCAGTTATTAGAGCGGTTTGCCATAGTATTTGAACAAGCCTATACCCGTTTCCTCGATCTGCAAAAAGCCGAAGCACAGGCGAGAGAAGCGCAGATTGAACTGTCATTGGAAAGGGTAAGGGCAAGAACAATGGCCATGCAAAAAAGTGATGAGCTATCTGACACATCGTCAGTCTTGTTTCATGAATTAAAAAATTTGGGTATTGAAACTATACGCAGTGGCGTTGGGATCTTTAATGGAGAAAATAATACTGCAGAGTTGTGGCTGACAACAGAATCGGATAACAAAATAGAAACAAGGGTTATCGGTTCCATACAGGCATCTGCTCATCCCGCTTTTCAAAAATGGTTTAGTACATGGAAACAAAAAGGACTTTCTTTTTCCTTTGAATTGACAGGAGATGCTGTTCGGAATTATTACGAAACCTTATCAGCTTCCCTATCGCTTCCACCACAACGAGTTTATCATTCAAAGGAATGTTTAAATGGCTTTTTCTTCCCGGAAGGCAGTCTTAATGTCATTACAGAGGAACCGCTGAGTGAAGAGTCATCCAATATCATGTTGAGATTTGCCCGAGTGTTTGGTTTGCTTTATCGCCGTTTTCTTGATTTACAAAAAGCCGAAGCACAGGCAAGAGAAGCAAGGATCGAAGCCGCACTTGAAAGAGTCAGATCGAAAGCGATGGCTATGCATAAGAGTGAAGACTTGCAGGCTGCTGTAGCAGTGGTATTTGAAGAACTGGACAAACTTGAACTGGGTGTATTGCGGGTGGGTATCAGCGTTCTGGATAAAGTTAAAAGGACGGGTGATCTTTGGGTCACTTCCACAGATCATGGCGCTGCCGTACAGGTATCCGGTGATGAATCTTTCGATATTCATCCGTTGCTGTATAAAGCATTTGAAGCCTGGTTGCGCCAGGAAGATCTTTATTATGTGCTGGAAGGTGATGACCTTACACAGTATTATAAGGCCGTCAGGGATGCGAAATTTAAATTGCCGGAATCACAGATGCTTTCTTCAGATACAGGATTTAAACGACAATATTGTTTTGTGGCGGTCTACAACTCGGGAGGATTATTTGCGTTCAGGGAAGAAAAATTCCCGGATGAAGCAAAAAAAGTGATGAGGCGTTTTGCCGGCGTGTTTGATCTTACTTATAAACGTTTTCTCGACATCCAAAAAGCGGAAGCCCAAACACACGCAGCACAAATAGAAGTTGCGCTGGAAAGGGTTCGTGCAAGGGCTTTAGCCATGCAGCAGCCGGAAGAACTAAAGGACGTTGCCGAAGTATTGCGGTATGAAATGGGATTATTGGGTGTGGAAGAACTGGAAACCTGCAGTATTTATATCAACGATGAGAATGCTGAAAAGGCTGAATGTTGGTATGCCTTAAAAGATTTAAGTGGGTCCGGAAAAAAATTAGTGAACGACCATTTTGCATTGAATCTGAATGATACCTGGGTAGGCAGGGAAATGCTGCAGTTTTTTAATTCAACAGAAAAGCAGGTGTCCGTTGTGATGAAAGGCGCTAACCGCAAAGAATGGATCAACTATTGCGAAGAGCATTCTTCTCCCTTCCGTGGCTATTATGGTGAAGTGATACCTGACAGGACCTATCATCTTTATAAATTTTCTCATGGCGCTATTGGCGCTGCGGCAGCCGGAGATATTTCTGCTGAAAGCTGGGATCTGTTGCAGAGGGCTGCTTCTGTTTTTTCATTGGCTTATTCCCGTTTTAAAGATCTGACAAAGGCTAGAATTGACCTACTGCGACTAAAAGAAGAAAAGCAAAGAGCCGAAACTGCACTCACTGACCTGAGATTAACGCAATCACAACTTATACAGGCTGAGAAAATGGCTTCACTGGGAGAACTTACTGCTGGTATTGCGCATGAGATCCAGAACCCGTTGAATTTCGTCAATAATTTTTCTGAGGTAAGTAATGAGCTCCTGGATGAAATGGTCGAAGAGGTTAAAAAAGGTAATTATAAGGGAGTACAATCGTTGGTAAATGATGTAAAACAGAACCTGGAGAAAATAAACCATCACGGTAAAAGAGCAGATGGAATAGTAAAGGGGATGCTGCAACACAGCCGTAGCAGCAGCGCCACCAAAGAACTAACGGATATTAATAAACTGGCAGACGAATATTTACGGTTGGCTTATCATGGGCTGCGGGCAAAAGACAAATCTTTCAATGTAATACTCGAAACGGCTTATGATGAAACCATTGGGACTATTCATGTAATTCCACAAGATATTGGAAGAGTGATTTTAAATTTAATTATCAATGCATTTTATGTAGTGGCAGAAAAGAGCCACACGGGAATTGAAAACTATGAACCAACCGTTTCGGTAAGCACCAAAAAGGATATTGATAAAATTGAAATTAAAGTAAAAGATAACGGCAATGGCATTCCTCAACAAGTGTTGGATAAAATTTTCCAACCATTTTTTACTACCAAACCAACAGGCCAGGGAACAGGGTTGGGTTTATCATTGAGTTACGATATTGTAAAAGCACATGGAGGTGAGTTGAGGGTGGAGACGAAGGAGGGGGAAGGAAGTGAATTTATTATACGTTTACCGGATCAGCCACAGATTTAAATATTTGTAATGGTTAAGTACTTTATCTATACTTTATTTTTCCTGGTTCAAACAACAAATGCGAAAGCGCAACGATCATACATTGATAGCTTACTTCAGGAATTAGAGAATGCACAGCATGATACAATCAAAATAAATCTACTAACGGCGTTATCACAATATTATTCAGACACAAAACCTGATAGCTCAGTTTATTTTGCAGAGGAACGTGTAACGCTTGCAAGGAAATTGAATTTCAAATTGGAAGAAGTTGACGCTTCGGTATTTGTGGCATACGGATCTGTGAATGTGGGAAATTATCCGCAAGCACTTGAATATTTACTAAAGGCTTTAAAAATAGCAGAAAACCCGGAAAGTGAAAAAACTGCCTGGCACTTATCAAAAAATCTAACCCCCAGAAAGGCCCGTTTAGTTGGGCTTGCTGCCGTTCACCTTCAATTGGGCAACGTTTACAGGTCCACTGGTAACATTGAGCAGGAATTACATCACCTTAAGCAATGTGAAAAAATTTCTACTGAAATTGAGGACATGTCGCTGTTGTCATTTGCTCATATGCAATTAGGATTAACCTATTTAAGCCAGGGTAAACTAGATTCCGCACTCTTTTTTGAATTGCGGGCATTGGAACATAGAGCAAATGACTATACTAACAAATACAGGGGGAAAATTTTAAACACCATTGGCTTCATTTATTTTAATAAAGGAAATTATAGATTATCAAGACAGTACTTATCTGAAGCAATCCGTGAAAGTCAGGGTCAAAATAACTTTCAGTCTCTTGCGGAAGCATATTTATATTTTTCCAGTTTATTAAGTAAAACAGGTGACAGCGATTCAAGTCTTTGGTATGCAAGAAAAGGACTGCACATTTTCCAATCTACAGGTTCCCTCTACGGATTAAAAGACGCATATACTACCTTATCAGAGGTTTTTAAAGTAAGAAATGATATGGATAGTGCTTTTATATACCAGGGGCTGGCAATGGTAGCAAAAGATAGTATGACTAATGCAGAAAAAGTAAAACAATTTCAGAAGATAGGATTTAATGAACAACTACGGCTACGGGAACTGGAAGAAGAAAAGATTAAAACCCAAAACAAAATCAGAACCTATAGCTTACTGGCGGGAATCGCTGTGTTTATGTTGTTTACTTTTTTGCTTTTCAGAAATAACCGACACCGTAAAAAAGCAAACGAATTATTGAATAAGCAAAAAAGAGAAATAGAGCAGCAGAAAAAAAATGTTGAGCAAACGCTGGTTGAATTAAAATCCGCCCAATCCCAACTCATCCAATCTGAGAAGATGGCAAGCTTGGGCGAACTTACCGCCGGAATTGCCCATGAAATTCAAAACCCGTTAAATTTCGTCAATAATTTTAGCGATGTAAATAAAGAATTGTTGGTAGAGATGAAGGATGAAATGGACAAAGGCAATATTTCTGATGCCAAAGAAATTGCCAATGATGTAATAGCAAATGAAGAAAAAATTAATCACCACGGCAAAAGAGCTGATGCTATTGTAAAAGGAATGTTGCAACATAGTCGTAGTAGCAATGGTGTAAAAGAACCAACCAATATCAATGCATTAGCCGATGAATATTTACGGTTGGCTTATCATGGGTTGAGAGCCAAAGAAAAATCGTTTAATGCCACAATGAAAACAGATTTTGATGAAACCATTGGCATTATCCATATCATTCCACAGGATATTGGAAGGGTTATTCTCAATTTAATTACGAATGCTTTTTATACTGTTGCGGAAAAGAAAAAACAGGCTTTGGCAAATCCATCAGGTGAGAGTTACGAGCCAACCGTCACTGTAAGCACAAAGAAGATTAATGACAAAGTAGAGATAAAAGTGACAGACAATGGCAACGGTATTCCTCCCCAAGTATTGGATAAGATATTCCAGCCTTTCTTTACCACCAAACCCACCGGGCAGGGTACCGGATTGGGGCTATCACTTAGTTATGATATTGTAAAGGCTCATGGCGGGAAATTGAGTGCACAAACAAGAGAAGGAGAAGGAAGCGAATTCATTATTGTACTTTAGGACTTCGGAAATGAGAGTTTTTTTCAAAATATTATTTTTTGTTGCTGTGTTCAGTTTTAATGCGGCAGGACAAGGTCGTAAAACTGACAGCTTACTGCGAATGCTGGAGAAGACCCCACCTGATTCAAACCGGGTAAAGCTGTTATTGCAAACCGCTGAACATTTTTATTTTTCTAACCATGACAGTTGCCTCTCTTATTCATTGCAGGCAAGGGACCTGGCAAAAAATCTAAAAATGGCTGTCGCAGAGATCACTGCATTAAATTTTGCCGGTGAAGCACTGCGTTTTATGGGTGATTACCCGGAAGCCCTGGGAATGCTGTTTAAAGCACTGAAATTAAGCCGTCAAAGTAAGAACCAGCATGGTGAAGCAAGCAGTCTCGGATATATTGGGTTTACCTATATCGATTTTGGTGAATACCGCCTCGCCTTACAATACCTTTTACAATCTAGTGCCCTTCACAGGCAAATGGCCAACAAAATCAGTTACACTTTTGCTCTTACCAATATTGGGCACGCCTATGATCTGCTGGATATGCCTGACTCTGCCTTATACTATCAGCTATTGGCATCAGAGACGTACATTGGTTTAAACCATGGTCCTTTAAGATCTCTTATACTTATACGCCTAGGTGATGCTTATGAGCATACTGGACAAGCGGATTCGGCACTCAACATCTATCACCGCGCTTTGGCGAATTCTTTAAGTATAAATGCTAAAGTAAACATCCATAAGATACAAGCTAAAATTGCCAACCTCTATTTACAACAAAAAAAGTATGACTCCAGTATTCTTTATGCCCGCCAGGCCTATGTGAATGGAAAGCTCAGTGCACAAAAGCTGCCCTTAATGGAAAGCAGTCAACTTCTTTCTTCCCTGTTTCGCCAAAGTAATAACCCTGATAGCGCACTGTTTTACCAGGACATAGCTACTGCCATGAGAGATAGTTTGTACGGCGCAAAAAAATTCAGGCAGCTTCAGCACCTTATGTTGGATGAACAACAGCGGCAGCAACAGGCAGAGCAGGAGCAGCAGCGGTACCGAAACAAAATAAAATATATTATACTGTTTATAGTATTGGGGGTATTTCTATTAGTAAGTTTTTTGCTCCTTCGAAATAACCGATTGCAACAAAAAGCCAAAGCAAAAGTGGAAGCGGCTTACAGCGAATTACAGGATACCCAGCAGCAATTGGTGCAACGTGAAAAAATGGCTTCCCTGGGTGAACTTACAGCAGGCATTGCCCATGAAATTCAGAACCCTTTAAATTTCGTGAATAATTTTTCTGAAGTGAACATGGAATTGATCGAAGAGATGAAACAGGCGCTGGAAGCGGGACAAACACAGGATGTCATTGAACTGGCTAATGACATCAGGGACAACAATATCAAGATCACTCATCATGGTAAGAGGGCAGATTCCATTGTAAAGGGGATGCTCAAGCATAGCCGTACCAACGGCGGGCAGAAGGAGCTGACCGATATCAATATCCTGGTGGATGAATGCTTGCGGTTAAGCTATCATGGCATCCGGGCCAGGGACAAAACATTCAATGCAAAAACAGAAACAGATTTTGACAACAGTATAGGAAAAATTAGCATCGTGCCACAAGATATCGGTCGTGTTATACTCAATTTATTTACCAACGCCTTTTATTCGGTGATGCAAAAGAAGAAACAATTGGGTGATTTGTTTGAACCAATTGTTACAGTAAAGACGTTGTTGAGCCCGCCACCAATTGGCGGAGATAAAAAGGAGCAAATTACTATTTCCATCCGGGACAATGGCAACGGCGTACCTCAAAATGTGATTGACAAAATCTTTCAACCATTTTTTACCACTAAACCGGTTGGAGAGGGCACTGGTCTTGGCCTTAGCATGAGCTATGAAATTATCAACATGGGCCATAACGGTGAACTGAAAGTAGAAACCAGGGAAGGCGAGTATGCAGAATTCATTATCGTTTTACCCATATAAACTATATATTCAGCTTATGAAAATTTTAGTTGTTGACGACGAAAAAGATGTTCAAACACTTTTTGAACAGCGCTTCCGGAAAGAAATCAAGAATGGCGAAATGCATTTTGATTTTGCTTTTTCCGGCGAGGAAGCGCTTATTTACTTGGGCAAACATGAACAGGAGGCGGTCCTGATATTATCTGACATTAATATGCCAGGGATGAGTGGTCTTGACTTGCTGGGACTAATCAAGCAAAAACACCTGAAACCCCCACCGGTGGTCATGATGATCACGGCTTATGGCGATGCCGAAAATTATAATACAGCCAAGCGGTTAGGAGCCGATGATTTCCTGACAAAACCAGTTGACTTTACAGTACTAAAAGAAAAATTAAAAGGTATACACTAATGGCAAAGATTCTCGTGGTGGATGACGAGGCGGACCTGGAAGCTCTCATTAAACAGAAATTCCGGCAAAAGATACGGGAGCAACAGTATGAATTTGTTTTTGCATTCAATGGTGTGAACGCACTGGAGCAACTGGCCAAGCATCCAGATGTGGATGTGGTACTTAGCGACATCAATATGCCTGAAATGGATGGGCTGACCCTGCTAACCAAATTGAATGAGCAAAATGGCTTATTGAAATCAGTCATCGTTTCTGCCTATGGTGATATGGACAATATCCGCACCGCGATGAACCGGGGAGCTTTTGATTTTATCACCAAACCCGTGAATTTTGAGGATCTTGACGTGACGATGCAGAAAACACTCCGGCATGTACAGCAAATGAAGGAAACGATGAAAGCTATTAAGGAAAACAACATCCTGAAAATGTATGTAGATGAAACGGTACTGAACTTTATGGGTGGCCGTGAGTTTGAATCCTCGCTCGGTGCAAATGAAACGGTAGAAGCCTCCGTGGCCTTTATTGACATTTGTGAGTTTACCTCTATCAGCGAAACAGAAAAGCCCGATAAGGTTGTAAAACTGCTAAACGAGTATTTTGATATGATGGTAAAAGAGATCATTGCACAAAATGGGTTAGTGGACAAATTTATTGGTGATTGTGTGATGGCGGTTTTCAAAGGAAATTATCACCTGGACAGGGCCATCGACGCCTGTCTTTCAATCCGTAATAAAATAGCAGCCTTACCGGCTACCGGAGATTTTTCACCCCAGGTCACTATAGGCATTAACAGCGGCGAAATGATTTCCGGGAATATTGGCTCGGTGACGCTAAAACGCCTGGATTATACCGTAATAGGTGATATCGTGAATACGGCACAACGGTTACAGAATGCGGCTAATCCAGGCCAGGTGGTGATCAGTGAAGATTGTTACAAAAAAATAAAACAGTCATTTAAGTGTAACCGGGTGGGTGAAATGCAGTTAAAGAACAAATCCAACCCGGTAACCATCTACGAAGTGGTTGAATGACGATCTTATAATCTTAGAAACGAATGCAGTACCAGCAAGTATATGATGTCCTGATGCCCAAACTTGAGAAGGAGTTGGAGCCGGAACTGTTTTATCATAATGCGGATCATACCAAGACTGTGATCGCAGCCGTCAAACATTTAGCAGCGCGGGAAAATATAAGCGGTGATGAATTAGTTATCCTGAAAACAGCCGCTTTGTTTCATGATGCAGGGTTTTTGCAACAACCCGATGACCACGAAGAAATCTCCTGCATTATGGCAAGAGATCAATTACCCGGGTTCGACTATTCGGATTCAGAAGTAGAACAAGTGTGCCGGATCATCATGGCTACCCGGCTTCCCCAATGCCCAACAGATCACCTGGGGGAAATTCTTTGCGATGCTGACCTATTTTACCTGGGCCAGGACGGATATGCCGCCAATGCACAACGCTTGTATCGGGAATTTAAACATCGGGAGATCGTAAAAACAGAAGCAGAATGGCAACTGACGCAGGTCGAGTTTTTGTCAACACACCATTTCTTTACCCAATCTGCCATTGCAGAACTCGAACCGCACAAACAAGAAGTTTTACAAAGGCTTAAAGCAGGATTAGAAAAATCGCTGGCACCCCATCATGAAAATAAACCGGCCAGGCTCCTGGAAGATAGTTTTTTAACGATACTGGGCGTTACTATTGCAGGCATTGCATTAAAACTATTTTTAGTGCCCAACCATTTTTTTGACGGGGGTATCACGGGTATTTCATTGTTGGTGCATGAAATATATCATTTTAACCTCGGGCTGGTGATATTGCTATTGAATCTTCCGTTGATAGTCATTAGTTATTTCAGTATTGGCAAACGATTTGCTTTTCGTACGTTAGTCAGCGTGATATTACTGGGTGTTTGCCTGCTGCTTATTCCCAATTATGCTATGACCGCCGATAAGTTATTGATCTCTATTTTCGGCGGTGCATTCCTCGGGATCGGAATCGGGCTAATCATGCGCACCGGGGCGGCGCTGGATGGCATTGAAGTATTGGCGGTCTATACCCTGAAGAGAACGTCTTTTACCATTAGCGAAATAATTCTAGGTATTAATATTATCATTTTTACAGTAGCTGGATTTCGTTTTGGCCTGGAAACGGCGCTCTATTCCATACTCACCTATTTTACGGCCACCCGTTGTATCGACTATGTAGTAGAAGGATTGCAGGCTTATACCGGTGTAACGATCGTATCAGGCAAAAGCGAAGCTATTAAGTACCAACTGGTCAATAAATTAGGCAGGGGGATCACCGTGTACAAAGGAGAGAGAGGCTTTCTACCCGGCCAGTTTGATGTTAGTTCGGATTGTGATATCATCTTTACCGTTATCACCCGATTGGAGCTCCGCAAATTAAAAAATTTGGTGTACGATGTGGATCCCAAGGCCTTTGTGTTTGCCAATACGATCAAAGAGGCATCAGGAGGTATCATCAAGAGAAGGCATGCACATTAAAGCCCCAGCACTTCTTTCAACTTTCCATAACCACTCCGGCTTACCGGCACTTTAGCGCCTGAACGAAGAATGGCTACATGATTATCCTTCTCATAAGGATCGATCCTGGTGATTTGTTGCACATTCACAATATAGGAACGATGTGAGCGGACGAACTGCTGCACCATCGAGAGACTGTTCAAAATGATTCATGGTTTTATTCTTCAGAAAATAGCCCTCAGGAGTATGAATTTTTACATAGTCATCAGCAGCTTCTAAATAAAACACATCATGCACCGGGATGATCTTAATTTTGCTGCCATTCTTTACAACGATCCGCTGACTTTGTGAAGGTGATAAGGATGCTGATTCCAGTAGCTCCTGGGTCGCTTTTTCAGCAGTGATTAATCGCTGGTCATTCCATTTGGCAATAGCCTTATTAAACCGATCCTGGTTAAAAGGCTTTAATAAATAATCAATTGCATGGGCTTCAAAAGCTTTAATAGCGAATTCATCAAAAGCTGTCGTGAAAATAACAGCCGGAGGCTGCTCGATCAGCTCCAGCATTTCAAAACCTGTAATCTTGGGCATCTGGATATCTAAAAATACCAGGTCAGGCTGATGTTGTTGTATCGCTTTTAACCCTTCAAATCCATCATTGCATTCCTGCATGATCTCTAATTGGGGATGCTGCTGCAAATATTCTGTTACAATGCTTCTTGCGAGTGGCTCATCATCTATAATTACTACTTTCATTTTGATGTATTTGCATTATATTATTGTGTCAAATGCTCTTCGGGTCCCAGGCTCTTATGTCAGACACCCTGTGGAATTTTTACAATGGTGGTAAAGGTATTTTCTTTTGCTGCAGTTGTAAGCAAGTCGGTCCGGGCAAACAAAAGGTATAGCCTGCGTTGAACTGATTTTAATCCAAAGCCTGTTCCCTTTTTGGGCGATGATGTTTCTGGATCGTATGGATTCTGTACTTTGATTACCAGGTGATCCGCCTCTTTGCGGGCAGACAAACGAATCACTGTTTCACCAATAGTATCATACAAACCAAACTTGATAGCATTTTCTGCGATCGGCTGCAATAGCAATGCTGGTAGTTTCAACTGTTTGATACTTTCCTCCACTTCAATTACAGTAGTAAGCCTGTTTCCAAACCTTACTTTTTCAATATCCAGGTATAGCTGCAGGTATTGCAACTCCTCCTGCAGCGTCACCCATTGTGTATCTTCTTTTTTGATGGTACCCCGCAAAAAATCAGACAATTGCTGCACCATTTTTCTTGCTTCTTCCGGCCGGCTGCCAATCAATGCATTGATAGAATTCAGGCTGTTGAATAGAAAATGCGGTTGCAATTGCTGGCGCAGCTTGAACAATTCTGCTTCTTTTGCTAATTTTTCCGCATCTGTTTTTCGTTCCTCGTTTTCTTTTTGCTCTTTTTGGTTGTACCATAAAATGCTGATCATCGTAACACATCCCAACAGCAGGAAGGCAATGCTGAACCTGATCGATAACGAGCGGTAAAGCAGATCGCTATAACCGGCGTGGTGACCCAGTGACACCCTTAGCAACAATTTGATCAATAACAGCCAGATAATGGTGAGGAAAAGACATAGGGAAAAAATATTGATATACTGCCGGCCACGGGGCAGATAATACCGGAGTGTATTCATGATCAACAGGCATATCAACAGCAATAATGTATTGGAGATAGCACTGTCAATAATGGCCACGAGCCAGGGCTGGCCAAAAAAATGCAGTACCATGATATTATCACCTACCAGTACCAGCCAGCAAATGATAAAAATAATTCGGAACCTTGTTATGGAAAATGGTGAATTAGACATGCCAGTTATACCAGGTTCAATAATTCATGTGTATTTCCAAACCGGATCTGCTCTGCTTTCTTGTAAATAATATCGAGGTAGATCTCGGCGTTTTCTTTTTCTTCAATGCGGGAATACAATTCGGCCCCATCAATTAGTTCATGGAGGTGGTACAATTCACTTACACTGATAAATTGCCACTGTACCAGCTGTCGGTTGTTATTAAAGAACATTTCTTCTTCCCTTCCGCCGAGCATTTGAGCCTTGTGAAAAGCTTCTTCTTTGCTTCCGGCGGCTACCAGCCGGAGTTGTTCATCAAACTGTGCCATATGATCGCCATCACCGCACAAGATGCGAAAGATCATTTTTGCCAGGTACCAGTTCATGAATGGTTAATTAATTGATTGGTTAATTGGTTTTGTAGTTAATTCATTTAAGGGCTAGGATTTCGCTAAAACTCGGAACCATATGCTTGCATGAACTTTATACAGTAAGAACCAGCGACAAGCAACGAGGAACCCCGTCCCGACCATATCATCCGGGCGGCAGTGCCTAGAAACTCTTTATCTCGATACCGCCAAAGATCACTGTTCCGGTTATGCGCAGTGTTTTTTCCGGGTTATCGGTAATGTTTTGCATATTACGTTTGTCTTCCATGCCTCCAAAAATGGTAACCGCCTCTGATTTCACTGTCCAGTTGGAAGGTACGATGAGTTTGGTGCCCCCGAAAACGATGGTAAGCTCGATCACGGCAGTGCCACTAAAATCTGCTCTTGTAAGATCCAGTTCGGTGCCGCCGAAGATGTTGACCAGGTCACCCCCTTTAAAATTTTTAGAAATAATATTCTTTTTGGCCCCGCCAAAAATGGACGTGCTGTCTACAAAATCTTCTTTAAATTCTTCCTGGTGTTCGTATGTTTCTTTAGCTGCTGTAACTTCTGCTGGTAATCCTGCAGCGGTGGGATTTTTTTTTTGATCATCCTTAGTACCACAGCGACGACGTTTTGGCTTCAGGATGATAAGCCCGCCAATAAGGATCAGCACAGCCGGCCAGATATAGCGGCGTATATTGATATCAGGATAAATTTCAGTGTAAAGAAAAGCACCTCCTACCAGCATTATAATGAACCAGGCCCCACCACGGAAGCGATGTTTAAGTCCAATAAAGAAGCCCAACACGATCAAAAACATCTGCCAGCTAAATATCCAGCCAGGCAGGTCTGTTACTGAAGCCTTTACCAGGGCAGCTGCGCCGATCAGTAAGATGAATGCACCGGTCCAAATATGGCTATGTTGTCCATGCCGTTCTCTTCTTTCTTCCCGGCGTTTTTTGCGCTCTTCCCAACGTGCACTGAATCGGTTTTCAGCATCTTCTCTCATGTCATTCAAATTTTAGACAAATCTATAGGCTGCGTATGGAATAGTCAATAGGTAATAGGTACTAAGCGCCTACCAATCGGTGAATAGTAGTAAAGGAGGGGTGAAAAGAGTGCCTGGTATGAAAAACGGGCCTTAGTTCAACGAACTGCTCCAAATCAACTGGTAAGGGTCAGTCTTGCCTTTGATGCAGGTAAACAGGAAAGAGGTGATAAAAGGCATATTGATTCGTTCTATGCCCGTTTCCGTATCAGCCGGAAAATCGAGGGCCATGGTACCGGTTACATAAGTTTCGGTGCCAGAAGTTTCTAAAGCTTTAAAACCTGCAGGCATCTTTTGTTTGCTAAAGCCAAATTCATAACGGCGGTAAGCTAATCGTTCGACCAGGTTTTGTACAAATTCTGGTTCGTCGAAGGCGGCGGAGATGTGTAGCGTTTGTTTCATAGCAAGGTCGTTTAACTGTTTCGACCCTGTACTTACCTCACTTTGCTAACCCTCAGAGGGTCTATAGCTATTAGATGCAAAAAAGATTGGTTTACTTATTAAGGGAATGTGAAAAAAAGCCGCTAATGTTTTAAACAATAGCGGCTTTTATCCTTTGTTACAATTATTCACTTCATTTCGCCCAAACCCCTTCAAAACGCATTAGACTACCATCGGCATATCCGGTAACACAATTGGTCAGGTAATTTTGCCCGGTCATGTTATTGAATTCCGCCTGGTATCCGGCAGTCGTAAGATGATGTTTAGCCCACCAGCTAGTATACCCGGGTGCATTTTTGTACCAGATTCCGCTTAGCATGGGGGTACCATTCATCGTAAAACCATTTAGGTAAACGACTTTGAATCCCTGCTTATCAGTATAATCTTTAAAGTAATTATTGTATTGCTGCAAGGTCATGGTGGGTCTTGCGTAAAAACCACCCACGTTTTTCTTTTCCCACAACGCCGTTACATATACCTGTCCACCGCCCTGAACTGTGCTGATATTTACCGGTACCCACCCGGCATCCATATTCTTTTTAAAATTAGCCTCATGCCATGCAAGAGATTGCCCATGATAAGCCATTATCGTCCTGTTATCTTTCATCCAAACTGCTGAATAATAAATTTGCCCGCTGCGTAAATAAGAATCAACATTCAGCAGGTTGTAGCCTTCTTTATCCCATTTATTGAATTCTTCCTGGTATTTTGCACCGTTCATGCTGTGGCGGGCTACCCATGCTTTTCCATTGGAAGGCCGGAAGACCATGTTGAAATAAGTTTTTCCACCAACATCAAACCCATCTACCCAGGCAGGATAAAAACCACAGGTCCATATTTTATCAAATTCTTCCTGGTATTTAGCATCAGCCAAACCATGCCTGGCTATCTCAGGTAGCGAGGTGGGATAATTACAATAAGGATGTTTATCGGAGGGCCAGATATAACTGGCTTTGCTTTTCTCCCCGGTTATACCCTCTTTATCCAGGTGACTCCAGCCTGTATTACTCATCGGTGATGTATAAAATTCTTTACCGATCGTAAATCCATTATCGAATAGTAGCGGACGAAATACACCCCCTTCCGGTTCAGCATCATTTTTATAAGTATATATATGTACATGAAGATGCGGGCCGCTACTGCTTCCACTATTACCGGCATAGCCCAGCAGGTCACCTTTTTTTACTGCTGAACCCTTGGCCAGGAATTTACTATTGAGTTTACCGCTTTGTAAATGTGCATACAGTGCTACATAGTTTCCATGGCGGATGTAAAAATGGTTTCCTGCGCCACCAAATTCTTTGCTTCCCCATAGGTTATCCTTTTGCCATTTGGCAAGATCATCATATTGCTGATCAGTTAACCCGGGTGGATAGGGTTTTGGATTATTCGGGCAATCATTGAGGGAGTGGATGACTATGCCATCTGCCATGGCGTAAATTGGTTTGCCCCATATCCTGCTATCATCATTTTCAAGGCCAGTTGTATTCGGTAAGTTTCCACTCCATCCGCCATTATTATAGCCTTCCACTCCCAGGTCATACGCAAAAACCTGCCCTCCACCGCCATGCATGGAATAACTGCTCCAGTATTCATCTTTTTTAAGATCGGAAGCTTTAAACGGCAGGCTTAGACCAAGATTAAAAGGTTTTATTTTTTTGGTGACAGTAACAGGGTTAGCAAAATTTTTGAAATGAAATTTTATTTTCACTTCTGTCGGAAAAGGAGCATCAAGATATACAATGTCTCCCCACTCATGATAGGGACGGCTGTTTTGCCATAGCCTGACAACACCGGCTTCAATTTTTTGGTCCATGGCAAGATTAACGGTCTTTGAGATAACCTGGTTATTTTTTTTATATTCAATGACTACATAATCCAGGAAAATATCGGTACTCTCCTTGTTGTACATATAGGCTATCGCTGAGATCTGGGCCTTCTTTTCATCAGTAGAATTAAAGCCGGGTGTGGGGTGATAAACCAGGAAGTCACCATCCTTTGGCTCCAGTGATATTTCCACTTTGGGAATATTGATTGCATGATCCAGCACATCAAATTTTATTCCGGCTGGTTGCAGTTTTACTTTATTCAACTCATTTACATCATGGAATTCCCGAATCCGGGTAAGCTGTGCTTGCGCCGCTGAAGAAACCAACAGGATCCAAACCAGAACAAGCAAGCGGTTCATGGAGATCAATTTTTTTTTCATGATAATTGGTTTGTGGTTAAGAAATAACTCAGGCGAGGGCGGATAGTGGCAGCTAAAACTGGGAGAGATATTAAAGTTAGTAAAACCAGTTCGTGACAGGAACAATTTTTTTAACCGCAGGCTTTGCAATTAGCCTGTACGGAAGGCTCTCCTGTGAGAGTGTATCAGCTGGGAATAGAACTGTCTCTAAATGAAGCTATCACAGGGCAGGCTTTTGGTAAGTAGCGGTTATGTACAGGAATTATATCATAACAAGGGTAGGAAAATTATCAACCGGGTTCATGTAAAAGAAAATCCCGTTCCGAAAATTCGGAACGGGATGGTTAATAAAGAACATGGAAACTTAAAAAATTAGTCTCAGCCCTAATTGAACCTGCCAGCGTGATAACAGATCGGGACTATCATTAAATGTTGTTGTTATGGAAGGATCGAATTGATAGGTAGGATTATTCGTGTTATAATTAGCAGAAATAGGTTGAAAATATCCTGAAGTAGTGGCGTACTTTCTCACACCCCATTTACTGCTAACCAAGTTTCCAAGATTGACAACATCAATGCTAAACTGGAGAGTTTGCTTTGTCTTTGGATTTAACACCAAGTCCTGTAAAATGCGAAGATCAACCTGGCTGAAGCCGGGGGTTTCACCTCCATATTTTTCAGTATGGCTGCCTCGCAAACTACTCAGGTATTCATCCTGGGCAATAAAAGATTTATATGCCAGGCGTTGTGCCGCCTGGTTTTGCAAAATGCCATTTACGTCTATTAGCGGTGTAAAAGTCATATTGTCTATTTCTGTATCGGTGGGCACATACAACAGATCATTTGAATTGGTTCCATCATTATTGATATCGCCTCCAAATACATAAGCAAAACGGCTGCCTGAGCTCCAGGAACTGAATAACGACAGGGTAGTTCCCCACTTTTTGTCTTTACCGTAATCAAATTTTTTGGAAGCAGCCAGGATGAACCGGTGTTTATTACCATAAAGAGAATTTGAATTGATCGCTTTATTGGCATTGTTCAGGATGGGGTTGCGGTCAAAGGCATCACTGGAAATTTCTGCAGAAATGGAACTGGCGTCTTTTGCTATACCATAATTATAGGCCGCCATCGCAAATAACCCTTTCCTAAAGTTTTGTTGCGCTTGTAAGGACAAGTTGAACTGGTAACCTTCTTTTGTATTGGTAAATACATAAGCGTTATTGGCTCCCTGGTTGGCAGGAAGGTAAACGCTTCTTTTATCTCCAGTTCCTGAATTCAAGACACCTGTTGGGGTTCCAAGTTTATAATTACGGACCATCATCGCATTGACATCCTTGGTATAAGCCACATCTACACTGAAAATAGTTCCTGCAGGAATTTTGAAGTCGGTCCCAATATTTGTGCGCCATACCTGTGGCCATTGAAAGTCCTTGTCTGTGGCATTATAAAAACCACTGGTAGGATTGCCAATATGATTGCCAATCCAGACAAACGGGAACCGGCCGGTGAAAAGACCTGAACCACCGCGAACCTGCACAGTCTTGTCGCCCTTTACATCCCAGTTGAATCCCAGTCGCGGTGAGAATAATGGCTTGGTTGTAGGTAGCCGGGTATTGTCCAGGTCTTTACCTTTTCCATTGGTTATGGGTTTACCATTTTCATCAAATAATGTCAACATATCAGCATTTAAGATAGTAGGTGAACCTGTGCTAAATGAGCCTAAGTAGGTGCCTGCGTTGGGCAGGAATACGTCCTCCTGGATATTAGGCGTTGTAAAAGACATATTATCATACATCGGCTTGTCGATTCGGAGGCCCAATGTTAGTTTGAATCGGGAGCTGACATATATTTCATCCTGTACATAAGCGGACAATTGACCTACAGTCATTTTAACAAGCGCCCATTTATCCGCAAGCGCCCTGTTTTTAGCATAGGTATTAAACTGGTCCAATGTAAAAACGCCAAACCATAAAGGCGCTCCGGGTGGAACTTTTGTCTTGAAGTCGGCGATATCAACATCGCCCAGGAACATGTTGAAGCCATACCCGGTTAAGTTGAACGAGTTTTCAAATTTGAATGATTCATAGGAGGCGCCAATCGTAATGGTATGATTTTTCTTGTACAGTGTAAAATCATTCGTTACCTGGATCGCATCCTGGCTCAGTGTGTTGTTGATCGAAAAAGGTTCATGTCCGGCAACAATATAACGGCTACCGAATTTGGAAATATTGATAACAGGGAATGGAGTAGAAAAAGGATTACGGTTATCCCTGAACAAGGTATACACCATCCTGAGTTTATTGGCGGCATTGCCTTTAAAATTAGATTTCAACTCCGTACCAAATGAATTTAGTTTATTGACGATCTCATATCCTGAATTCTGGAATTGGAGGGTGGTATAATCCGGACCACGCCGGCCAATAGCGCTGGGGTGGGCCGGTTTATCTTTTTTGGCATGTAAGCCATTATAGGTGAACGACAGCTTGTGAACGTCGCTGATATTGTAGTCTAATTTGGCCAGCCATTTATAATTAGTCTGATCATGCGTAAAACCCTGGTAAGGGCCGGTATCATATTGGAAACGGTTCTTTAAGATATTGCTCACCGCAACCAGGTCTGATTCCAGTACTCTAGAGGTATTGGTTTTACCAGCATTACCTGCATTTTGTGCTACATAACTGGACGCACCATCTGTTCGCTGTTCTGTTTCAAAACTTAGAAAGTAAAATAGTTTATCTTTTTTTAAGGCACCTCCAAAAGCAACACCACCCTGTAGCTGGCTTAGGTCTGGTACCACCAATTTGGTTCCGGACACTTTTTTGCCGGTGAGGGATTCGCTGCGGTAAAAAAGATAGGCTGTACCTGTAAACCTGTTACTCCCTGACTTAGTTACGGTGTTGATCCCGGCACCGGTAAAGCCCGCCTGGGTTACATCATAAGGGGCCAGGTTTACCTGTATTTGTTCAATGGCATCCAGCGATATGGGTTGTGCATTGGTTTGCCCGCCTGGGGTAGGTGCATCCAGGCCAAAAGGGTTATTAAAAACAGCACCATCGAGGGAAAAGTTATTATACTGACCATTGCGGCCAGCAAACGAAATACCATTATAATTAGCGGAAGCCGAAGGGGACAATCTTAAAAAGTCATCAGCCGAGCGGGAAATGGTCGGAAGTGTTCTTAATTGGCGGTTACTGATATTTGTCGAGGCGCCGGTTCTTTTATCATCAAATATCTTAGAACCACTGCTGCCCGTCACCGTTATACCGCTTAATTCTTTCGCTGTTTCCTGGAGGGTAAACTCGACCGTATTGTTCAGACCCAATTCAAGAAAAATTTCTTCGGAAACGACGGTCTGGTAACTAACATGATTAACTGTTACTTTATAAGGGCCACCTACCCGGAGATTGGGTACGGTAAACCGTCCATCTCCCCTGGTAATTAATACCTGTTTAATGCCGGCATCGGCATATTCTACGGTTACCGTTGCCGAGGCAAGGGCTGTGCCCTTAGAATCTTTTACGGCACCACTCAGGGTGGCAGTTGTTACTTGTGCATTGGTGCGGGGGACTAAAAAAAATAAGGCAATGCCCAGCAGCAGTGTTTGCGATAATGTTTTAGTATTCATACCTGATAAATTTGACGCAAAGTAAATTATATTAATAACTTGTTATATCTACAGTTTTGCACAGGTTGTGAACCTGCGAAAAAGTTGCGAAAGCAATGATTTTTGTTATAAAGAGAGATCGGATTCGCTCCATAGGGATAACGGTCGGAAGCCTGATCAGCTGAACGGTGATGCGGACTTTGTTCCCTGCCTTTCTTACACTTTCTTCTAAAATTTTTTTCACATTCAAGTTGGCCTCAATCTCCCTTATGTCTTCCTTCGTACTCTAAAATGAAAAGGAGGAGGTCCTGGATATAACTTGTAATCCACCCACTTTTGAAAGAACATTGAGCAATTCTTCCAGCATGCCATCACAGAATATTCATTTTCCGGGTCAGAACTTAAACTTGCCAAAGGAAGAACAGTTATAGAATCTGGTGCTTCCTTTACTTTACCCTTTATTTCATCTCTAGAAGGAACATCAATACCTGTATTAGAAACAGCATATACCTGGAGTGTTTGTTTTACATTCTTCAGGTCAAAATAACCAAGCGATCTGGCATGGATATTTTCATGATTCTTACTATCGATTTACAGTTTTTCCGAGATAAAAATACTGCCGGGTACCGCGAATGATTCGATACGGGAAGCGACGTTGACACTATCAACATAAAATCCGTTTTCATCTTTCAGGATCTCACCGATATGCAGGCCGATGCGTAGGTCTATTTATTCCTGGCTGCATTGTGTCTGCATTTCGATGGCGGAAAGGACAGCGCTCACTGCACTGCTATTGATACTCAACGTACCATCCATAATGTTGAAGTAGTGTATCTTCATACCTGGCTAGGGAATCCTCAAAAATGTTCTTATCTCGTCGGCGCTTCTCCAAAGCAAGTTGTTCGTTTTCCTGCATCAATGCCGTATAGCCTACCCTGTCGGTAAACATACTAGCAACGAGTTGTCGGGATTGTACCTGCATGATTTAAAATTATTATGCTAATTTTTAGGAAGATAATTATTTTTATAACTTTGTTTTATAATACTCCCATTGTTTCTTCATTTTCTCTAATAAAGAAATATAACCGGGATCATTTCTTAAATTCCTAAGATTTGGGTCATTCTTGAACAAGGGATAACAGGGCAAACCATGGTCTGCGGTTTTCTGCAGCCATTCTACAGCAGATTTTGCATTTCCCATTAGTGCATAGGCCGACGCGATCAGATGTTCTGCGTGGTGAAAATGTGAAATACCTTCACCATGTTCAATGGCAAACTTAATTTTTTCTTCAGCTTCTTTTTTTTTGCCAGTTCCAGCCAATAATACTGCGTATCCTGCTGCTATATCATAGTTTTCTGTTGCTCCTTCATTATTTTTCGCCCCCTGATCAAGAATTTTGAAAGCTTCGTCCGTTCTGTCAAGATTCCAAAGGACAATAGCACGTTCATTTAGCCAACCAGGGTTTTGAAAGGTCGAGAATCCCTGTAATGCGGAATCGAATTTCTGCTGATACCAATGAATTCTTGATACCCGGGGACGTGCAAAATGGCTTGCGGGGTCTAATGTTAAAGCAAACCGGAATTCATGCAGGGCTTCATCAAGTAACCCAATATGAAAATAAATAGACCCTAAACTTTCATGAGCTTCAACAAGATTTGGATTAAGTTTAATAGCATGTTTTAATTCTTTGATAGCTTTTTCGTGAGGGAAACCATTTGATAAGGTCCAGGTGAGATTTCCCCTTGCCAGATATGCTTCGGCTAATCTTGGATTAAGACTAAGTGCCTTCTCAATTGCGACATAGGCTTTTGTTTCCACTTTTGAATCGGGATTATATATAAAGTAAATGGAGGTGTACGCCCTACCCAGTGCTGCATAGGCAAGTGAAAACTTAGGATCGAGTGAAATAGCTTTCTTAAACATTGAAATAGCGCTATCGATCAGTTGGCGAGAGCGGGCAGCGGCTTTTCTGAAGAGGTAATGCCCCTGCAAATAATAATCATAAGCTTCGAGGTTTTCAGTAAGCCGTTTCGATAAAGGATCTTCCCTTTTTGTAATTACTATTCTTAATGAATCAATGATATGATGAGAGATTTCATCCTGAACTAAAAAAACGTCTTTTATTTTTTTATCAAATTTATCAGCCCAAACATGGAAGCCAGCTTGTGTTTCAATTAATTGAGCGTTGATACGAAGAACCTCTCCGGAACGTTGTAAACTGCCTTCCAAAATGTAGCGCACATTTAATTCCTTTCCAACTTTAACAGGATTCACCGCCTTTCCTTTATATTGAAAAACACTATTTCTGGATATAACTAAAAGGCCGGGAATTTGAGCAAGTTCAGATATGAGAGATTCTGTCATTCCATCACTGAAATATTCCTGGGCAGAGTCCGCACTCATATTTACAAATGGAAGAACAGCTATTGATTTCTCAAATGCCTCTTCGTTAGCGGCGGTTGTATTGTTTTTTTGGTTGGTAAAAGAATCCTTGACGAAAAAACCTATGGTCACCAGGGTCAGAATTACTACATAAATTAATAAAATTTTTGACTTAGGTTTAATTTTTTGAGTAATGCCCTGTGAAGCAACTACAATTCCTTCTGCAATCACCTGGTAAATCTTTACCGGGTCTTTTACATTCTTAAGTTCTTCTTCTTTTACTAATTTTGTTTGAAATATTTTTTTATTGGAAATATTATTGTGGACTGATTCTGAAATAAAAATACTTCCCGGTTTTGCAATGGCTTGTATCCTTGAAGCTATATTAACCCCATCACCAAATACATCCTCGTATTCAAAAACTACTTCGCCCAGGTGAATACCAATGCGCAATTGGAATTCTTTTGAAAGGTTACATGCCTGCTGAATTTTTATGGCAGCATTTACTGCATCAGAAACTGTATTGAAAGTTGACATTACACCATCACCCAGTTCTTTTATCCACTGGCCACTGTATTGTTGAATAATAGGTTTTTGAATTTGTCTGTTCTTATTTAGAAGTTCAAATGCTTTTTGTTCATCCTTGCCCATTAAGGCAGTGTATCCGACTATGTCAGTAAACATAATTGCGGCAAGCTGACGGGATTGGGACATGATTGGCAGATTACCTTTAAAGTTAACTATTATTGGATAAGGCTAAATGAGTCTCCGTCAAACAATCCCTTATCACTTAGTTTTAAATGTGGTATCACCAGTAAAGCCATAAAAGATAAGGTCATAAAGGGTGAACCAAGCGTGGAACCAGCTTCTTTGGCAGCTTTGTCGATCATTGCGTATTGTTTAGCTACCTTATATCCATCCTCATTACTCATCAATCCCGCTACCGGAAGTGCTACGATCATATCAAGATCATCTTTTATGATACTGACACCGCCTTGGTGTTCAATGACCATGTTGACGGCATTACAAATGCTTTCATCATCCACACCTACTGCAACAATATTATGACTGTCATGGGCAACGGAAGAAGCCAGTGCCCCTTGTTGTAAGCCAAAATTTCTGATAAAAGCTGTGGCAACCGGGGCATTACTATAACGGTTTACTACAACTATTTTCAAAATATCTCTATCAATATCGCTTACAATCTTTCCATCAACAATTTTCGGTTCAAGAGCAAGCTTGTTGGTAATAAGTTGTCCGTCCAATGCTTCAATCACTAAGAATGGTATCGTGCTTACCGGCAGCTCAAAATCTTCAATTTCTTTTTTATTACAGGAGAAATTATTGACCAAACCGGGAGTGGATGTTTCAATTCTTGAAATCCCATTTTCTGCAACCAGTTCTCCGTTGATAAAAGTTTTTACGGGTTCAAACTTTTCGAGATCTTTTACCACAATAAAATCTGCCGGATCTCCTTCTTGTAATAAACCTACATCTAGTTTATAATGCTGAACCGGGTTGACACAGGCTGCTTTCAAGATTTTGAAGACATCAATGCCTTTGGCAACAGCCCTTGCACAAAGCTGGTTGATATGCCCCAGCACCAAACTATCGGGATGTTTGTCATCACTGCAAAACATCATCTGGTTAGGATAATCGTTCAACAAGCCGATCAAGGCTTCAAAATTCTTTGCGGCACTGCCTTCCCGGATAATGATCTTCATTCCATTTTGCAACTTATCCAGTGCTTCTTCTTTGGTAAAACATTCATGATCGGTACTGATACCGGCGGCGATATATTTTCTGGCATCTTCACCCCGTAAACCAGGGGCATGACCATCAACGGGCTTAAATAACCGATGTGCAGCTGCAATTTTCTTCATTACTTCTTCATCTTTATGTAAAACACCTGGAAAATTCATCATCTCGCTCAGGTATTTTATCTCCTCCCGCTGCAATAATTTTTCTACATCCTCAGCATCGAGTGCCGCACCTGCTGTTTCAAATACAGTTGCCGGAACACAGCTGGGTGCCCCGAAATTGAATTTAAAAGGAACGGTCTTTCCATTCTCGATCATAAATTCTACTCCTTCCATTCCGCAGACATTGGCTATTTCATGCGGGTCGCTGACGGTGGCCACGGTGCCGTGCACTACAGCCAGTCTTGCAAACTCCGAAGGAACCAGCATCGAACTTTCAATATGGACATGACTGTCAATAAAACCGGGAAGGATATAGTGGGAAGTCGGGAGTTCAGAGCCGGGGGTCTCCATAATCGAAATTATTTTTCCATTTTCAACTCTTATGGTTGCCGGGTAGATCTTTTGTTGGTGCACATCAACCAGTTTGCCCTGAATAGAAAACGATGACATAGTTTTGATTTTGATAAAGGTAAATCAGTAACTTACAATTTCGATCCCCTGACTTGCCGTCTTTCCCCTGGTTAGGGGACGGGTGAAATGGCCAGGCCCAATTTATACATTAACCCCACATATTTATTTATGAGAAAGCTGATTTTCCTATTGTTTCTATTTTCAATGACAGCATCCCAGGCTCAAAAGAAAAAATCTGCGGCACTCGCTTCAGAAGAGTATTCCGATTCTGTCTTATGGTCAAAAACAAAATACCGGCTGGTTGGTCCCTGGCGGGGCGGACGAAGCGCGGCGGTAACAGGAAGTTATAAGAGTAAGAATACTTTTTATTTCGGAGGTACCGGAGGTGGCGTATGGAAGACAACTGATGGTGGTAGCAACTGGAAAAATGTTTCCGATAAATATTATGGCAGTTCGATCGGCGCTGTTGCGATCGCTCCTTCTGACGAGAGCATTGTTTATGTTGGCGAAGGTGAAAATACTATGCGGGGAAATGTAAGTGAGGGTCTTGGCGGTATGTGGCGGAGTGAGGACGGTGGCAAATCCTGGAAAAATATTGGTTTGAAAGATGGCAGGCATATTATCCGGATAGTTATTCATCCCAAGAATCCTGATATGGTTTGGGTGGCCGTAATGGGGCATTTATTTGGTCCCAATGAAGAAAGAGGAATATATAAAACAACCGATGGTGGAAAAACATGGAAGCGAACATTATTTGTCAATAATCAAACCGGTGGCAGCGACCTGGTGATGGAACCGGGCAACCCCAATGTTTTTTATGCAGGCACCTGGCGGCTGATACGTACTCCTCATTCATTGGAAAGCGGAGGGGCCGGAAGCGGTTTATGGAAAAGCATCGATGGCGGCGAGACCTGGATGAATATAACCGCAAAAAAAGGATTACCAAAAGGAGTATGGGGTATCGTAGGTGTGGCAGTAGCCCCTTCAAATACAGATAAAATTTATTGCTTGCTGGAAAATGAAAAAGGGGGTTTGTATTCCAGTGCAGATGGCGGAGAAACCTGGGCCTTGCAAAGCAATGATAATAATATCCGGCAACGAGCCTGGTATTATACCAAAGTATTTGTCGATCCAAAAAATGAAAACAAAGTGTATTGTCCCAATGTGAATTTTATGCAGAGTACGGATGGCGGCAAAACTTTCAAGAGTATCAGTACACCACACGGTGATCATCATGATCTGTGGATCGATCCGGAAGATGGCAACAGGATGATCGTTGCGGATGACGGGGGTGGACAGGTTAGTTTTGATGGCGGTAGTAACTGGAGCACTTATCTGAACCAGCCTACAGCACAGGTTTACCGGGTTAGTACGGACAATGCATTTCCTTATCGTGTTTTAAGTGGACAACAGGATAATAGTGCATTCAGGATCAAAAGTCGAACCTATGGCGCTGCCATCACCGCAGCTGATATGGAAAATGCAGCGGGTAGCGAAAGTGGTTATGTAGTAGCTGATCCATTAAACCCAGATATTACTTATGGCGGTAATTATATGGGTTCCCTGCAACGACTCGATCACCGCACAGGCGAAAGCCGTGCGATTAATGTATGGCCGATTGATAATATGGGTGCCGGTGCTGAAGCTGCGAAATACCGGTTTCAATGGAACTTCCCAATCTTCTTTTCTCCTCATAATCCTAAAAAATTATATGCAGCAGGCAACCGTCTCTTTGCAACTGAAGATGAAGGGAAAACATGGGAGATGCTCTCTCCTGACCTGACCACCAATGATAAAAAGAAGCAAGCTTCCAGCGGCGGGCCCATAACACAGGATAATACAAGTGTGGAATATTACTGTACCATATTTACAGCAACAGAAAGTTGGCTGGAAAAGGATCTGCTCTGGACTGGCAGTGATGATGGACTGATCTTTATAAGTAAAGACGCTGGAAAAAAATGGGAGAATGTCACACCCAAAGATTGCCCTAAAGCCATGATGTGGAATTGTGTGGAGGCCGACCCCTTCAAAAAAGGAGCTGCCTACTTTGTAGGCACAAGATACAAGAATGATGACTTTGCACCCTATATCTACAAAACAGAAGATTATGGTAAAACATGGAAACTGATAGTGAACGGGATTAACCGTGTGCATTTTACAAGGGCCTTGAGAGCAGATAGAAAAAGAGCTGGTTTATTGTATGCGGGCACTGAATACGGCATGTATGTTTCTTATGATGACGGTGCCAGTTGGAAATCATTTCAACTGAACTTACCCGTAGTTCCCATTACTGACCTGGCAATAAAAAATAATGACCTTGTCGTGGGCACTCAAGGCCGGAGTATTTATATATTGGATGACCTGACAACCGTACAGCAAAAAAACGCTGCCCTCATCAATAAGAGCTTTCATGTATTTGGCGTAAACGCTGCTTATCGTATGCCAGGGGGTGGTCGCCGGGGCAGTGGTGGTGGGGGAGCACCAATAACAAATGCAGGGATGAACCCATCAAACGGAGTAGTATTTAATTATTACCTGAAGGATGCAACAGATTCTACGAAACTTTCCATTGCCCTGATGGATAAAAACAAGAAAATTATAAAAACTTACTCTACTTCAACTAAAGATAATAAAATAGAAGTAGGGAAAGGGATGAACCAGTTTGAATGGGATATGAATTATCCCGAAGCAGAGCGGGTAGAAGGATTGATCTTATGGAATGGATTTATCCGGGGTCCCAAAGCAGTACCGGGATATTATTTCGCCAAATTCAAATCAGGTAAAGACTCAACGGAAGTTCCTTTTACTATACTTCCCGACCCCAACTATAAAACTACGCAGGCTGAATATGATGAACAATTCAATTTTCTAATTACACTTCGGGATAAGTCATCTGAAATAATGAAGGGCATAAAAAACATACGTGAAGTAAGACAACAGCTGACTGAACTTACCGCTAGGCTGGGAAACGAGTTGCCAAAAGACGTAAAGCAACAAATCGATACAATCAATAAACAAATGACCGGGATAGAAAATGCCTTGCATCAAACTAAAGCAAAAAGCGGGCAGGACGTGCTGAATTTTCCGATCAAATTGGATGATAAGCTATCAAGTATATATAATGCGGCCGCTGCGGGACAGTCGGGACTCAGCCGCCAATCAAAAGATGCCTATGCCGAACTGGTGGTCCATATTGATGACCAATTAAACAAGTTGAAAAAAGTAATGAATGAAGATGTGGTTAAGCTAAATAAATTGATTCATGAAAGGACCTTGCCGGTAATCGGTCTAAAGAAAGAGGAAAAGGAATAAACGCTCCGATAGACAAAATAAAAATGGGCTTCCCGGGAAGCCCATTTTTTATTATCCAATTTTTTTAACCCGTTCTTTCATCAACGCAATCGCTTCTTCCCTGCTGGAAAAAGTGTTGTCAATATTCACGAGGTTATCAGCCAGTTTATCATACCGCTTGGTCATTAGCCAAATGAAAATGTGGAGATAATGTATGCCGTCAAATACAAATGTCTTTTTGCTTGCCATTTCTTCTTTCAGTTTTAGAAACTCACCGGGTATTTCCGTATAGTGCATAGCAGGACGAAGATGATGTACCGTGTGGTAACCATCGTTCCAACACATTTTATTGTACTTGGTGTTGATACAATTGATAGCACTCGTAAAATTGTTTTCCGGGTCATTCTTATCAATAAAGGAATGCTGTGCCCAGTTGCCCAGCATCATAACGATCCTGGCGAAAACAAACGGAATGATAAAAATGAACAGCGTGGCATGGAAATTTACAAAACACATTCCCACGCAAAAAAGATAGAATGATATTTCACCATAAGTCAGCCGTAAATACAACTTTTTTCTTTTGCGGCTAAATAAATACATAAATGTATCTCGGAAGCCGAGTACCAGGAACCTTGAAACATATTTCAAAAAATCCCAGAGACTATCCCTCTTATATTTCATGGTGCTGCTGGCGTCATCTTCCTGGTTATTTTCTACATGGTGCATGGCCATGTGATGAACAAAATAGGTCTCAGGAGTATGACCAAAAAACGGACACACAAACCAGATGACATAGGTATATAACCAGGTATAACCTTTCTTGAACGGTTTCCGGTGGCTGATGCAATGCAGCATTAACCCAAAACGCCCTTTAAAATACATTTGGGAAATATAGAAATAGGGGATGTAAGCCAGCCACCAATACCAGCCTGTCAATAAAGGTGTATAAAGTAAGATTGCAACTGGTATCACCAGCAGGTGAATAGCTGTAAGCAAATGTACAAAAGGAAGATCCCTTTTATCATTCAGGTAGTTCAGCCAGAATTTTTCGTACCGGGTATAGGTGGATGGTTCTACATATACAGGATCTGTAAGAGTTGTCAGTGACTTCATTTAATTTATTCTGATGCTGGTGATGGCCTGCGTTACAAAATGTCGGGTATAGATAAAACCGGGTGCCGTGAAATTAAGGGATTCCGGCTAATTAATACCTGCGTGTTCTCGTTGATGAATTCTAAACGACTGACTGTCAGGACATGTTACAAATATATTTTATCTTATAATTTATTGTCAGTGGACCGCCAGGTAGTTGATCTACCACTACATGTCATTCGTCAAGCAGGTTAGGTCTTCTTTTCTTGGTCCGTTCCAGGGATTGCTCATGCCGCCATTCTTCAATTTTTTTGTGATCACCGCTCATCAGTACATCCGGCACTTTCCATCCCCGGAAGTTTTCGGGCCGGGTATAAACAGGTGGCGCCAATAAATTATCCTGGAAGGAGTCGAAGAGGGCAGAGGTTTCATCATTCAACACCCCGGGAAGAAGCCGACCTATAGCATCGACCAGGATGGCGGCAGGTAATTCGCCTCCACTAATCACATAATCACCGATGGAGATCTCTTTGGTAATGAAATGCTCCCTGATACGTTCATCAATGCCTTTATAATGACCACAGATGAGTAGTAAATTTTCTTTGAGGGACAAACTATTTGCCATTTTCTGGTTGAATAATTCTCCATCTGGAGTCAAAAAAATAATCTCATCAAACCCACCCGAATCACCTGGTCGGGCAGGCTTTCTGAGCAATGATAATTCTTCAATAGCCTTGGCCAGGGGTTCACACATCATTAGCATACCGGCTCCGCCGCCGAATTGATAATCATCCACCATTCCATATTCGTTCACTGCCCATTTGCGGAGCTGGTGTACCTGCACGGTTAACAAAGCCTTTTCCTGCGCCCTTTTCATGATACTATGCTGGAAAGGGCTTTCTAAAAGTTCTGGCATGACAGTGAGAATATCTATGTGCATAAGACAAAGATAACCGAAGGATTTTTTATGAAGCAAGTGGGGGTGATTGCCGTTTACTGCCGAATGATGTAGTCTGACTGCATTTATTCATCGATCAGGTATGAAAGGGCATGCTTATGGAGGTCAAAAAGAGGAGTTCGTCAATCATTATGAAACTGATCCATATCCCGTCTTTCTTTCTTGGTTGGCCTGCCTATTTTGCTTTGCCGTTTACCGGTATGAAAACTGGCCGCCTGGTATATTGATCTTTGTATTTCTTCTTCCGGCGTTATATCCATGTAATTTTTTGTGGCTTCTGATGCAGCAACTCTTTTTTCCAGGAGCCCGGTTACTTTTATCCGCCATCTTTTGACTTCTGTTTTTACTTCGTATTCATCACCCCTATTTACCTTTCTCGAAGCTTTAGCGGGCGCCCCGTCAAATTTTACTTTACCCGAATCACAGGCTACCGCTGCCATCGTTCTTGTTTTGAATAAACGAATAGCCCAGAGATATTTGTCAAGACGGAGTTTTTCTTTTTCGACCATTGATGGAATAAATCAGGAATGAGGGTATATTTTTTATACTTTGGCTGTCCAAATTAGACAATTTATGAGAACGGTAATTGTAAAAACTTTGCTGGTTGTTATAGTCTGCTTATTATCCTTATTGGCCTGGTCACAGAGCAGTGTCAACTGGAGTGCGGATGGCAATTCCTATTTCAGAACCGAAGGAGGAGAAATTGTAAAATATATCTTACCGGAGAACAAGAAAACGGTCGTTATAAAAAAAGACAACCTGAAACCGGAAAAGACTGAAAAACCACTGGCGATCCGCAGCTTCCAGTTTTCGTCCGCTTATAACAAAGTGCTTATCTACACAAATACGAAAAAAGTGTGGAGACTGGATACCAGGGGTGACTATTGGGTGCTTGACCTGGTCACTAAAAAATTGCAACAAATAGGCAAGGACAAACCCATTTCATCATTGATGTTTGCAAAATTTTCACCGGATGGAAAGAAAGTCGGTTATGTAAGTGAGTACAACTTGTACATGGAGGATCTGGAGACGGGTGTTGTAAAAGCCCTTACCAGTAATGGTAACCGCAAACTCATCAATGGCACATTTGACTGGGCCTATGAAGAAGAGTTTTTTTGTAGAGATGGTTTTCGATGGAGTCCCGATAGCAGACAAATTGCTTTCTGGCAAATAGACGCCAACGGCACCAAGGACTACCTGATGATCAACAATACGGATTCTATTTACCCCGTTGCGGTACCGGTAGAATATCCAGTAGCCGGCGAGCCACCATCAAAATATCGAATTGGAGTAGTTGATACAAAAGGAACAACTAACTGGATGACTATTCCTGATGATGCGGTATGGGGAACTTATGTACCGAGAATGGAATGGGCCGCCAACAGTAATGAGCTTGTGATTCAGCATCTGAACAGGAAACAAAACGAAAGCCAACTTATGCTGTGTGATGTAAAAACGGGAAAGTCAAAACTAATATATCATGAAAAAGACCCGGCCTGGATCGATATTCTTCCGTTGTGGGATACAGATTATTCAAACGGTGGATGGGATTGGCTCAATAACGGTAAAGAGTTTCTATGGGCAAGTGAAAAGGATGGCTGGCGCCATTTGTATCGAATCAGCCGCGATGGAAAAAAAGAAACCCTTATTACTAATGGTAAATACGATGTAATGGATATTAGTATGGTTGATGAAAAAGGTGGTTATGTTTATTTTCATGCTTCCCCGGAGAATGCGACACAAAAATATTTATACCGCACAAAACTGGATGGGAGCGGATCATTAGAAAGAGTATCACCGTCTCATCAGAAGGGTACCCATTCGTACAAAGTTTCTCCCAATGCGAAATTTGCACAGCATCACTTTTCAAACTATTATACCAGGCCGGTTAGTGAATGGCTAACGCTGGCCGATCACAAAGGAATAAACGGTGAAAATAAAGTGAATGATACACTGGCAAAAGCAGATAAATCCAAATCGAATACTGAATTCTTCAAAGTAAAGACCGCGGAAGGAGTGGAGATGGATGCCTGGATGGTGAAACCGGCCAATTTTGATCCCGCTAAAAAATACCCGGTCGTGTTTTATGTGTACACCGAGCCCTGGGGGCAGAATGTGGTGGATGCTTATGGCGTTACCAATAATGGGCTCTACAAGGGAGATATGAGTAAGGATGGCTATCTCTATATTTCAATTGACAACCGCGGCACACCGGTACCCAAAGGAAGGGAATGGCGAAAAATTATATATCGTAAGATAGGTTTGGTGAATATCAGTGACCAGGCAATGGCAGCCAGGGAAATTATGAAATGGCCCTTTGTCGACACCAACCGGATCGGGGTGTGGGGTTGGAGTGGTGGTGGTTCTGCCACCTTAAATCTTATGTTTCAATACCCGGAAATATATAAAACAGGTATAGCCATTGCTCCCGTTGCCAATCAATTAACGTATGATAATATCTACCAGGAAAGGTATATGGGACTACCACAAGAGAATAAGCAGGATTTTGTAGATGGATCACCTATGACCTATGCCAAAAACCTTAAAGGTGAATTATTGTATGTGCATGGTACAGGGGATGACAATGTGCATTACAACAATGCTGATATGTTATTCAATGAGCTGATAAAACACAATAAGCAATTCCAGATGATGTCCTATCCCAACAGGACACATGGCATCTCAGAAGGAGAGGGTACTAATGAACATTTAAAAAGCTTGTTTACAAAATTTTTAAAAGAACATTGTCCACCAGGTCCCGTGGCTGCAGGTGAAAAGCCGAAAACGATAAAGGGGTTTTAACCAGGAAATGATGGACGATCTGAAGGGCTGATGAATTATATTTCATGGTAAAAATAAAAAGAAGCGCATAAAAAATTAGCGGCTGTATTTGTCCTTATTAGCTGGATGAATGCGACTTCAGCAAGGGTCTTTCAAAAAAGAAAGACGACAAGCGATACGCTGCGATACAGTTGAAAAATCTTCACCAGGAATTGTTCAGCATCTTGCATGATGCGCAAAAACTGAAAGCCGACTATAAAGTGAAAGTACGTGGTGGATCTATTAGTGACGCTACCCGGCTTATTAATTATATCCGGGGTATGTTCGAACTGGATCCCGACGAGGATAAAAAGGATTACCAGGTAGCTTTATACTTGCCAAAAAAAAAGAGCCTTTGTCGGTGCACCTAATATGGTTGCCCGTGTATCTCTGACTATAGTTGGTTAAAAAAAATTTTCGCCGACTTTTGCGGAAATCCTGTCATTTCCATCCGCAGGCACGGTCATTGTTTCACAAAGGGTGGAATTGTCGAAAAAGGTACCGGACCACCAGATATACGCAGTTACAGTATGGACAAGAAAGCTCAACTACGGAAGCATAAGATGTTTGCCACCTCTCTGTTTTTGATCATGGCAGTGATCTACATCCTGTGCGAAGTCTTTTTCAAGCACGATGGCTGGGCAGGCTATGTAAAAGCATTTTCTGAGGCCGCGATGATTGGGGCACTTGCAGATTGGTTTGCTGTAGTTGCTCTATTCAGGCATCCCCTCGGTATCCCCATTCCGCATACAAACCTGATCGAATCCAGTAAGAAGAAGATTGGGAACAACCTGGGAACTTTTGTTACTGATAATTTCCTCACACCATCTGCTATCAAGCCCAGGCTGGCAAACCTGCATATCGCTGAGCGCCTGGGACAATGGTTGCTGGTTAACCGTAACAGGAAAAAGGCAACTACAGAAATACTTCGCATCGCCAAAGAAGCTATTTACAAACTTGACGATGCTGATATTACCCATATTATCCATACGCAGGTAACAGGACTGTTAGCACAAATACCTGTTCATAAGCTGGCTGGGGAAGGGTTAGGCAAGATTGTAGAGGATAATATGCACCAGGACTGGATAACTACTATGACAGCCTACCTGGGGGATTTTTTATCGGAGAATAAGGAACTGGTCAAGCAACAGGTGAAACAGGAAAGCCATTTTTTGATCCCGGGTTTTGTAGACAAGGCGATCGCAGAAAAGATCACTAATGGTGGCATCCGATACCTGAAGCAAATTGAAACGGATCCCGGGCATGCTGTTAGAAAAAAAATAACGATCAAACTAAATGAAATCGCCACTGATATTCAGGATGGAGGAGATTGGGCTACACGCCTGGAAAATCTGAAGAATGAATTATTGTCTCCCGCTCACCTGGAGGAATACTGCGGCACTGCCTGGCAATATATCAGGAAGAAGATCACCGATGACCTGAACGATCCTTCATCCAATATTGCCGCCTACCTGGATAGATCATTAAGAGACATAGGAGTTTCGATGACCACGGACATAGCACGTAAAGAAAGGATAGACCAATTCGTACAGACCCAGGCTTTCAAACTAATTATGAACTATAAAAAAACTGTTGGGGAGATGATCAGCCAAACGGTCGCCAACTGGCCCGCGAAGCAATTAAGCGAAAAGCTGGAGCTGGAAGTGGGGCCGGACCTGCAGTTTATACGTATCAATGGTACTTTAGTTGGTGGAACAGTCGGACTCCTGATCTATGTGCTGACCGAAATATTCTCCTAAATAATTGACACAAAAATATTCCAACTGTAAGATTGGGATCTGATCATCGCCAGAAAATCTATTTCATTTCCGCGAAATATTTATGGAAATAAGGTATCGTCTCAATTCCCTTGTAATAATTCTCAATATTATATTTCTCATTGGGGCTATGCAGGTTGTCATTATCCAGGCCAAAGCCCATGAAAACTATTTTTATGCCTAATTCTTTTTCCAGGATAGAACAGATAGGAATACTGCCACCACCACGAACAGGAATGGGTGCTTTACCAAAAGTAGTTTCTACAGCTTTTGCTGCTGCTTTATATCCTTTGCTGTCAATCGGTGTCATGTATGGTTCGCCGCCATGATGTAACTCTGCTTTTACCTCTACAGACTTGGGTGCAATTGTTTTAAAATACTTTAATAGTATCTCTGTTATTTTATCAGTTGACTGGTTAGGAACCAATCTTGCAGAAATTTTTGCATAAGCTTTTGAAGGCAATACTGTTTTTGCACCTTCGCCTGTATAACCACCCCAGATTCCATTTACTTCTATAGTAGGGCGAATGCCGGTTCTTTCGTAAGTACTGTATCCTTTTTCACCCCACAGTTCTTTTACACCCAGGTCATCCTTATATTCTTTTTCATCATAAGGTGCTTTATTGATCAGGGATCTTTCCTCAGGTCCTGCTACGGCCACATCATCATAAAAACCTGGAATGGTAATATGATTGTTTTCATCATGACAGCTCGCGATCATTTGTGCCAGAATAGTAATAGGGTTGGCTACCGCACCACCATACGTACCACTGTGCAAATCACGGTTAGCGCCGGTTACTTCTACTTCAATATAACTTAATCCACGAACGCCTGTATCCAACGATGGGTTTTCCATGCTTAGCATAGAACTATCGCTGATAAGAATTACATCGGCTTTCAAAAGTTCTTTATTGGCCGCAACAAATTTTCCCAGATTGGGGGAGCCTATTTCTTCTTCTCCTTCTATCAAAAATTTGATATTGGTGGTCATCGTATTCGTCTTGATCAAGGTTTCCAATGCTTTTACATGCATGTAAAATTGCCCTTTGTCATCGGCAGATCCTCTTGCAAATATTTTCCCATCAATGATCGTAGGTTCAAAAGGAGGATTTGTCCAAAGTTCCAATGGCTCTGGCGGCTGCACATCGTAATGACCATATACCAGCACTGTTGGTTTGGATGGGTCAATTATTTTTTCGCCAAACACGGCTGGGTGGCCATCAGTAGCCATCACTTCGGCTTTATCGCAACCGGCCTCCAGTAAACTTTTCTTAACTGCCTCGGCGCATTTTTGCATATCTGCTTTATGTTCACTTTTTGCACTGACAGAGGGGATGCGGAGCAGGTCCAGCATTTCATTCAGAAAACGATCTTTGTTTTTTTCCTGGTAATCTTTCCAAACTTGTGACATAATATTAATTGTTTAGGGTATGCGAAGATAAGAAGCAGATGTTCTTCATAACGTAGAGTTTATCACTATTTGTTTTAACGACATAGAATATCTTGCCTTCTTCGGCTTAAAGCCTGCTGTAATGGCGATTGCGTTACCCGGGTATCTTACTAAAATAACTATATTTAGAATATGTGCCGGTCCATTATACAATTGATTTTAATGGTTATTTTCCCCTGGGTGCTTTTCAGCCAGCAGCCTATTATTATTTCTTATTCTCTGCAGGATGGAATGGTGTCTAATAATGTGCGGCGTATATTCCAGGATTCAAAAGGATTTATATGGATAGGTACCTGGGAGGGCATCAGTTATTATAACGGCCACAAATTTACTAATTACTCTACGCTAAATGGATTGTCCCACAGTCTTGTCAATGATTTTTTTGAAGCTAATGGGAAAGTATTTGCTGCATTAAATGATGGTTCTATCGACTGCATAAATAACGGCCGCATCACTAATTTTTCTAAAATTGGGGAAGAACCTTCTGAATTAATCAGGCTTTCCGCAAATAACTATATTGTACCAACTACCCAGGGAATTTATAAATATTATGATGAAAAAATTGTAAAATCAAAGCAGGAGAAACCGGATTTGAGGATTGACTTTATGCTGCAAGTCAACGATTCTTTATTCCTCGGCGTTATTCCGGGAGTTGCACATCAATTATTAATTTTCAGGAAAGATTTCAAGATAGTCGCCACCTTTCCTATCGCTAATGAGGTAGTAAAATCTTTATATAAGGATTCAAAAAACAGGATATGGTTTTGTACTGAGAGTGGGATACGACTAATAAATCTTAATCTGGAAAAACTTAGCTGCGAAATTATTATACCCCCGGTAACGTTAGTACCCGCATGGTCTGGTAATACCTGTGTTTACTTTATTAAAGAAGATGATAAGGGATGGCTTTGGATGGGATCTGCTAAAGGACTTGCGCATATTGCTCCTGACGGTAATTATAATTTATATACGGAAAAAGATGGCTTACCCTCAAACATGGTAGCATCGATCTTAATTGACAAAGAGAAAAATATTTGGCTCGGGACGGTTAATGGGCTTGCAAAAATTGTATCAAGAACGGGCATCGCTACTATCAATGACGTGGGAGTGTTGAATAATGCAAAGATGATCATGACGGTGGGGAAGGATCGGGTTTTGATTGCCGGCTCAACCAGTCCCAATTTATTCCAACCGCAAAAAGGGAAAAGGGAGGATATCGTTTTTCGGGGTGAACGACCAACTTTTCTTATACCAGGAAGCAACCCGGTTATATTCGGTTCAAGAACCAGTATTGGCTATTATGATTCTTTGAACAAAAAGATTATTCCATTTTCCACTCCTTACTTTGTGATGACGGACCAGGGCACATGTCTTGATGAGAAAGGGAATGCTTTTTTTGGTATACATGGAGGGATTGGTGTTGTTTCCAAAAAAAGGGTGATGATCAACAACTCTCTCGGACACAGGGTTACCAGTTTGACAATTGATAAGAATGGATCCTTATGGGCGGGAACATGGTTTGATGGATTATATCGTATCACCTATTCCTTTATTGGAGATAGTCTTCATTGTGAGACCAAAAATTTTTCTCATCTCCTCCCCGATAAACATATACGTACTCTTTTTACAGATTCAGAAGGAAATATTTGGGTTGGCTCAAGGTATCGTGGGGCATTTCGCCTGACATCCAACGCAAATGATGTTTATACAGTTTCTTCTTTTGACCACCAACAGGGGCTATCTTCAAATTTTATTAAGTGTTTTGCTGAAACATCCAATGGCGATATCTGGGTGGGAACCTTTTATGGTCTTAACAAGCTGGTAAAAAAAAATAATTATTTCAAAGTTTTTAATTTTAGCAGGGTTGCCAATTTTTTCCATGAAATATTTCAGATAGTGAATGCAGGTGATAATGAATGGTGGTGTCTGACGAGTAATAAAATGGTGAAATTCAGAGATGAAAATCTTGAGAATGTATCACCGTCAAAAGCTGAAATTACGTTGATAAAGCTGGGGAGTCAGCAAGGCAGAATAAATATTTACAATACTGATACTATCATATCCTTGAAGCATTTTCAAAATCATGCAAGCTTTGAATTCAGTTCGCCTGGTTTTATCAACGAAAAACAAAACCAGTACAGTTATCGTCTTTTGGGGACCATTGATACAATGTGGAGCCTACGGGGTAATGGGCATGATGTTTCTTACGCAAGCCTCCAGCCCGGGGAATATACGTTTGAAGTCAGAACAATTGGATGGGATGGTGTAGCGGGGGAAACCGCCCGTTTCAAATTCCGCATTCGCCCACCATTCTGGAAAACGGGGTGGTTTATCTCTTTCGTTATGGCTGTTGTTGGAGTATTATTATATATGGTTTACCGGTACAGGATCCGGCAATTGCAAAGAATACAGCAGGTTCGCAACAGGATCGCAACAGATTTGCATGATGATATAGGTTCAACTTTAACCAACATCAGTATACTAACTGAATTAAGTAAACGCAAAGGAAATGACCCTGGAAAATCAGAAGGTTATCTTGATCGCATTCGGGAGGAAATTGATGCTTCCGGCCAGGCACTTGATGATATTATCTGGAGTGTGAATACAAAAAATGATACACTGCAGGAGACAGCGGCCCGTATGCGACGATATGCAGCTGAACTGTTTGATGCCTGTAATATCCGGTATGAATTGAAAATGGATCCGCATATCGCCGACAAAAAAATCCTGATGGAACAACGACGGGACCTTTTTCTGATTTTTAAAGAGTCATTGAATAATATTCATAAACATGCATCAGCTTCATCGGTATCCATTTCACTTTTTATTGAAAAAGATAATCTTAGGCTGCTTATCAATGATGATGGTAAAGGGTTTGATGCAAATAAACCTACCCATCGAAATGGAATTAGTAACATTAAAAATCGGGTGAACCGCTGGAAAGGTGCAATTGCTTTACAATCAGAAAATGGCCATGGAACAACCATTGATGTGAGATTACCATTTTATGGATCACTCAAAAAGGGGATAGACTGGTTTTAACCAATTGTTTAATTTAGTATTTATGTCTATTTCTATTATAATTTTTGAAGACAATGACAAGTTGCGGGAGTCATTATCAATACTGTTGAATGGATTGGATGCTTATAAAGTGATTGGAGCATATAACAATTGCAAGGATGCGGGGATCATTGCAAAAATTTACAAACCAGATGTTGTACTTATGGATATTGATATGCCCGGCGACAGTGGTATCAAAGGGGTAAAAATGGTTAAAGAAGCAAACCCAAGCACAGCCGTTATCATGTACACCGTTTTTGAAGACGATGAAAAACTTTTTCAATGTCTTTGTAATGGAGCCAATGGGTATATGCTTAAAAAAACATCGCCCTTAAGACTGATCGAGGCGATACAAGAAGTGATTGATGGCGGAGCACCAATGTCGCCCAGTATTGCCCGACGAGTAATCAGTAGTTTTAATTCCGGTATTTCAAGTAATAAGTATGAACTCTCCGAAAGGGAATTACAAGTATTACAATCACTTATCAACGGACATAGCGACAAGATCATCGCAGACAAACTGGGTATTTCCTTTCATACGGTTAGGTCTCATCTTAAAAATATCTATACGAAGCTCCACGTCAATTGTGGCAAAGAAGCTATTGCCAAAGCGTTAAGCGAACATATTCTTCCTTACTGACTAAATCCCTCCCATCACCTAAAATCGGGATTGACTTTTGATAAGTCTATCCGGACTTTTATCAGAAGTTAGGAAAGTCATTATTGATGGTAATGCGGTGTCACAACCTGGTTGCCTTATTAGGGTCATAATATTATTCATTTTTAAATTAAAATGTATGAGATACACCATTTGCCTGATACTTATTATAATGTCTTTGTTTGTTCAAGCACAAAAAAAAGGCAATAAAAAGGTGGGAAACGCTATGTCGACTGGAGCCAATTCCACCATACCTGTTTCACCAGGTCCGGAAATGGATAAAAAAATTGGAAGTCAAATGTCCCAGGGATCAGTTGTTGCTGAAGCAACTCAGCAAGCAAATGATCCTTATCGGAAAATGCGTTTAAAATTACCTTTTTCCAAAATTGAGAAAGAATATTTAGTTGAGAAAGTAGGTCATTTCTTTGTGTTGAATGGAGATATTCTTGTCGCCTATGATATGCCCTCCACGATGTCGTACTCGTCAAACGATAAAGACCATAAATGGGCGAATGCAACCATCCCTCTGGTCATAGATGCGTCGATTTACAATAATGGGTTAAGCGAAGAAGTGCATGCGGCCATAAAAGAGTTCAATAACAAAACTGAACTATGTATAGTTCCTCGAACTACAGAAAAAGATTATGTAAGAGTCAGTCATAGCGCAACGATACAGGGAGAAGGTTTGTCACCGGTAGGTCGCCAGGAAGGTCAGCAAAATTTGTTTCTTGCAGCAACTGCTAATAAGGGAAATGTTATGCATGAGTTGTTGCATACAGCAGGATTTTATCATGAGCAAAGCCGTGAAGACAGGCGTTTTCATATCCAGATTATACAGGAAAATATCAAGGAAAAAGCAAAAAATAATTTTCAGATTGAAGAAGGTAATCCAAGTGGCAACTACGATTATTGTTCGATTATGCATTATTCGCAGTATGCATTCAATAATAATGGCAACCCAACTATTTACTGCGTTAAGGACGGAGAAATAGTTCCTTGTCCTCCTTGCCTGGGGCAACGAGAAGAATTTAGTCAGCAGGACATTGAGGGTATCGATAAATTATATAGTAATGTCAGCAGATTTCCCTGTCAAACCAATTTTCCGGATCCGGGTTATATACCACCACAATTTTCAACGACAGGAGGACCTTCAGCCTCAGATTTTGCTATGGCAAAATTCCGCCATCGCTTTAAAAAAGCCGAAGAGACAGGTTTTGTAGGAGCTTATCCCAATTTTCATGAAGGGAGACAGGGTAATAACCAAACGGGAGCAACTATTTTTTTGAATAAGGATAAGGCTATTTGGGCAGATATACCCATTTCATACTTAGGGAACCCCGCATTGAATGATTTCGGTGCACGGATGAGGTCAACCCAGGAATACGCCACTGGGGCAGGATTTGTTGGGGGATTTCCCAATTTCTTTCACGAGGATTATGGTAAAGGCATTGTGTGCGGTACTATTCTTCTTGGAAATAATACTGCGGAGTGGAGAGATGTTCCCCTAATTGAACTCGGGAATCCTTCATTGGATGATATAGGGGCCCGCATGCGAACTGCACATGATTATGCAGTGCGCAATGGATATTTGAGTGGATTTCCTAACTTTTTTCATGCCAGGTATGGTGTCCTGACCTATTGCGGAATAATCCTTATCAAACAAGGCGCGGGTATTTGGAAAGAGGTGGTCACCGTTGAAGGCCCAAGATAGGTTGACCAATCAAAATTACTATTGATATAAATATTCTCTAATTCTTATCTAATAGAGAAGGTAGTTTTCAACTATCTCTATGGAAAAAAGTTTTTGGCGCTTCATCGTTCCTCATTGATTAAATCCTTCCTATCACTCAAAATAGGGATTGACAGTGAATCAAGATTTATGGAAATTCACGGTACAATAAATTTAATGGGTGCTTCTGGAAAGATGTCTCAAAAAATTCTACCAATCGTTTTATATGGATTATCAAAACAAAAATAAAGAGTTATGAAATCGATTAAGATTTATCGATTGCACTTCTTATTTCTTACACTGATTGCAATCTGGAACTATTCCTGTCAAAAAGAAGTTAGCCAAAGCCAATCAAAGCCTGAAGAACAAGCTTCTGCACTTAGTGAAGAATCTGGTAATCCTGGATTTACAACAAACGATATGGTGCTCTACTGGAACAACAAAGCGGCTACGGTTTTAAACACACATACAAATCCTGGTTCCGATTCCCGTTATTTTGCTATCATAGAAATAGCGGTACATGATGCGCTCAACAACATTAAGCCAAAATATGAACGTTATGCATTGAATGAAAGAGATAAATTCGCTGATCCCGATGCTGCGGTTGCAAGTGCTGCTTACTGGACTATTAAAGGAATGAACCTGCAAGGCGCATATCCTGTTGATCAATGGTACACCGAAAGTTTAGCAACAATACCAGATGGAATAAATAAAACAAAAGGGATAGCTCTTGGCCGAAAATCGGCTGATGCCATAATAGCCAATCGAAGTAATGATGGACTCAGCCAGGTGATTTTTGTTTCGCCTACTCCTCTTAATGGCTTGAACCCCGGGGAATACCGTACTACGCTACCGTATTCTAATCCTGCCCTTAACCTTCCGCAGTCAAAATTCCTCGTTAACTGGAGTAATGTGATGCAACCCTTTGTAACCCAAAGCCATTACCAATTTAGGGCACCTGGACCATACCCAGTTAACAGCCACGAATACACTGCCGAATATAATGAGGTAAAGAGCAAAGGAGCCATGACGGGTTCCACGCGTACCGCAGAGGAAGACCGGTTGACCAGGTTTTGGTCTGATATCAATCAACACATAGTTTGGAATAGTTTTGCAGCAAAGATAGTAGCGACTAAAAATATGGATGCCTGGAAAACGGCAAGGCTTTTTGCCCTTCTGCATACCACGATGGCAGATGGAGCCAGTGCTATGTTTGAGGCCATTTATCATTACTATTACTGGAGACCGGAAACGGCTATCCGGATCGCCGATGATGGTAATCCCGGTTCTGAAAGCGACGCGGAATGGCTTCCTGCTGTGATAGGTTTCGCGCAGGCAAATCCCAACATGAACATTTATACTCCCAGAGTGCCGGGGTATCCTTCCGCTTTTGGGATCTTGGCAGGCGCCGCGGGGAAAGTTCTTCAATCCATCTTTGAATCTGATGAAATAAACGTTGATATAACAAGTGCAAAATTACCCGGCGTCGTCTTGCATTACAGCAGGATTTCTAAAGCGGTAAGCGATAATTCAATTAGCAAGATTTTTGCAGGCTGGTTTTTCAGAAAAGCCTGCATAGATGGCCAGGTGCAAGGAGTACAAATCGGGAACTATGTGTTTAACAACAGTTTTAGAGAGAATGATGATTGACAAATAATCAAAGATCCAAAAGTTCAGAAGGAATTTTCAATTGATAAGAATACCCAGCTCCAGGTTTATGCGGAAAGTATGAATAAGCTGGTGTTCAAACATAATTATAGCCCCACTGGAATGGTAAAACGTACATCGACCACAGACCCTTTTGGCATTAAAGAAAATGTACATACGGTACCACAGATTTCTACAACAACAAATCCGGGATCAATGAATCATAAACCTGCATCATCAACATCACAAGTTCCTTCATCGTCCACCACGACCTCACCTACTGGAACTGGCCAGGGTCCCAAATCAACCATTCCTCCTCCAAAAATTCCCAAAGTTCCTGCCACAGGGAAAAAAATCAATAAATCGGAGTAGGGAAAATAAATCCTGGAAATAATTTTTATCGGTCGAGAAAAGCAAAGAAAGACCAGTTATTCAGCAGATTTCTTCTTGTTGTGCCGGGTAGTAAACGCATTGGAGTTCCCTTTTATATTGGAAGTAACAGCTTTAGTTACCAAATTACGTCCAAACCGGTCTTTGATATCATCAACAGCTTTATATAGATTTAGTTTCTCTGCATTATTCTCAAACAAACTCATCTGCATAGTAAAAGGTATAAGCTGGCTGAAGCGAACACCCAACAATCGCACAGGTCTTCCTTTATGCCATGATTTATTAAACAGGTCTTTCACTTTTGCGATCAGCACATCATCCAATGCAGTGTAATCAACCGTTTCTTGTCTTGATGTTGTTTCAAAATCGGAGTAACGGATCTTAACTGTAATACAGCCCGTTAGTTTTTCATCTTCTCTTAATGAGTAAGTCGTTTTTTCCGTGAGCCGTACTAATTCTTTATGCAAAAATTCAACATCCGTGTAATCAGTATCAAAAGTATTTTCATGGCTCATACTTTTTTGCTCCCAGTCTGTTGTTATTGCTGTACTGCCGATACCGTGAGCTTTCTGCCAGAGGGATTCGCCCCATTTACCGGCTATCTTTTCTAAATGTTCAATGGGTGTTTTGGCAATATCTTCAATGGTATAAATGCCATAACTTTTTAGATGTTGTTCTGTCTGCTTACCAACGCCATTAATCTTTTCGATGCCTAACGGCCATAGAAAATCTTTTTCTTTTCCGTGGGGGATCTGGAGAAATCCATTGGGCTTGGCTTCATTGGTAGCCATTTTGCTGATGAACCTGGCGGAAGACAAACCACAGGAGATCGGGAGTCCGGTTTCTTTTGTCACCAGGTGTCTCAGCTCTTTGGCATACTGGCTTACACCAAAAAATTTATCCATACCCGACAGGTCAATATAAAATTCATCGATACTGGCTTTTTCCAATAAAGGGACTTTGGAGGCAATGATTTCGGTCACCCACCGGGAGTATTTGCTATACTCACTGCGACTACTGTTCGTGACAATGGCCTGTGGGCAGAGTTGCATTGCTTTTTTCATCGGCATGGCAGAATGAATACCGAACTTCCTGGCCTCATAACTGCAGGCCGCTACTACCCCTCTTTCATAACCGCCAACCAGCACTGGTTTCCCTTTCAGAGAAGGATTGTTGATTATTTCAACGGACACAAAAAAAGAGTCAAGATCAAAATGGGCAATATGGCACAATGGCTGTGACATGAATGACAAAGTTAACGCAAGTCCTACTGGTTATAAGATCAAATGAGCCAAAGCGCGTTCTCTACAAATCGATTTGATGTGTAAAATCGGTTTGAGCTTTATACCTTAAATTAGCTCATGAACCTTGAATGGCTAAAGACCGGAATCGGACCGCTAAAAGACCTGCTTACTTTCCTGTCCAAAGAAGGAAAAACAAATGACGTCCTTAAAAAACAGGTCATCCGGGAACTAAGAAACAACCTGAATATTTTTCATAATGCTTATAGGAATGAGGTGTCGGCCGATGTCATGATCGATATGCTGGGCAATGAGATGATAAAAAAGGGTATGGACAACAATTTTAAGTTCAAAAAATTAAAGCCTGGAAGTATTGAACCTTATCATGTGTCCGATGATCGGAATAGAAAATATATTGGCTGGGATGCAGAGAAACTGGTAGATAAGATCGATGAAAAAATTGAGGAGCTAAAGAACATCAAGAAAATGAATGGCAACAGTGTAGAAAAAGTAAAGAATAATGTATCGCTGATGTTAAGCAATCTCTATTACCGGATGAAATTGCTGGCTGATTTTATTAAAGGCCCGAAGTGAGTCCGGAATCAATAATCCTCAGTCTTGGTTTATGTAAGGTAGATATCCAATAAACCATCCGGCAAATCCACCGATACCTCTTTTTTCTTGTGGTTGATCTTTTGCAGCGATGCAGTATGCAGTGGTATCAGTACTTCTTTTCCTTGGATATCCAGCCGGCACAAAAGCTGGTGAGGCTGTTCAATCAACTCCAGTATTGGGCCAAGGGGTTCGTTTTTATCAATGATCGTATAGCCTAATAAACTTCCGGGCGATGTTTTTGCAGCGAATTTTTTAAAATCAGTTTCGGGCACCCATATTTCTTTTTGAGTGAGTCTGATGGCCGCTTCTCTTGAATTTATGCCTTCAAGTTTTAGGTAGATCTCTGTTTCATTCTTAATTTTTGTTTCTGTAATAAACCAGGGAAGAAAAGAACTTTTCTTTTCTTCAATGAAAACAGCCTGTAGTCCTTTTAATGAGGTTTTTTTTCCCAACTCGTGTTTTAGAAGCAGTTCACCTTTCAGACCGTGTACGGCAACCAATTTTCCTATTTTGAAGTATTCAGTCACAAAGCCAAATTAGATGTGATAAAAATAGCCACTAATTACACTGCCTCCCCGATTTTTCGGGGAATGCCACAAATAAGAAATGAAATTGATTAGTGCAATTCCCTGTTTGGGCGGGGCAAGCTGTGACCAAAAAAAATCCCGTCCACCAACCGGTGCTCGGGATTACGAACTTTCAGGATGCGGACTCTTATTTATCCTTCGCCGCCACCTTCACCTTCTGTCCTTCTTTCAGGTCTGCGACCTGGCATCGGACGTCTGGATCTTTTGTTGCGTTGAGCATCTTCCTGGCGTTTTTTGATCTGTGCTTCATGTTCTGCACTCCACATGGTGAATTTCTCCATCGCTGTAGCATCATCAAACAGACCAAGCCCCACACCACGGAGCAAGTGTTTCAGGTACAAAACACCTTTAAAGCTAAGGATACGGCGAACCGTGTCCGTTGGTGTAGCACCTTTGTTCAACCACTCCAATGCTTTCTGACGATCAAGCTGAATAGTAGCCGGAACAGTCAGTGGATTGTAAGTACCTAATTTCTGGATGAATTTGCCATCGCGGGGTGCCCGGGAGTCGGCAATAACAATGAAGTAAAAGGGTCTTTTTTTTGACCCGTGTCTCTGAAGACGGATTTTGGCTGACATTAAATAGAAATTTAACGTTGTTAAACAATAATTGTTATCCCGATAGCTATCGGGGCCGGTTGAAACCGGAGAGCGAAGATAGGGAAAAGAGTCGGGAGTCAGGAGTCGGTAGTCGTTTTCCTAAAATTTGACAAGACTGTCTTTGCTCGTATACCCTGGTTTTGAATGTTTTAAATAAAAACGTTTGCGAAGCAATCCGATTATTTCGTTTTGTTCTTGTATGCTTTTGCACGACTTCTGACTAACGACTCCTGACTCCCGACTATCTCTTCATTCCCGGCATCATTCTACCCAAGGCCCCCATTTTATTCATATTCTTCATCATGTCCCTCATTTGTTCGAACTGTTTCATGAAGTTATTAACCTCCTGGATATCCTTTCCGGAGCCTTTGGCAATTCGTTTTTTCCGGTTTCCGTCGATCAGGTCAGGATCGGTTCTTTCAGCCGGTGTCATGGAGTTGATCATGGCTTCAATGCCTTTAAAAGAATCATCATTGATATCGATGTCCTTTACTTTATTGCCCAAACCGGGTATCATACCCAGCATGTCTTTCATATTACCCATTTTTTTGATGGCCTCTAACTGTGTTTTGAAATCGGCAAAATCAAATTTATTCTTGCGGATTTTTGCTTCCAGCTTTTTTGCAGCTACTTCATCAAACTGTTCCTGTGCTTTTTCAACCAAACTGGTAATATCACCCATACCCAGGATACGCTGTGCCATCCTCTCCGGGTAAAACACATCCAGGGTATCCATCTTTTCACCGCTGCTGGTAAATTTGATGGGTTTGTTAACCGTGTATTTGATAGAAAGGGCCGCACCACCTCTGGTATCACCATCCAGTTTGGTCAGCACTACACCGGTAAAATCAAGTCGGTCATTAAAAGTCTTTGCAGTATTGACGGCATCCTGGCCGGTCATACTGTCGACAACAAATAATATCTCCTGTGGCTTAACTGCATTTTTTATATTAGCCACTTCATTCATCATCACTTCATCAATTGCCAACCGGCCGGCCGTATCTATGATGAGTACATTTTTGTTTTTACTCCGGGCTTCCTTTACTGCATTGTGTAGCAATTTCAACCGCATCTTTATTTTCTAATTCAATATGAACATCAACACCAATCTGTTCTCCCAATATCCGTAACTGTTCCATGGCAGCAGGCCGATATATATCAGCCGCTACCAGCATAGGAGACAAGCCTTTTTTTGTTTTCAGAAAACTTGCCAGTTTGCCGCTGAACGTGGTTTTACCACTACCTTGTAACCCGGCAATAAGAATGATAGCGGGATTTCCTTTGGCATTAAAAGCAGCTTCCTGCCCACCCATTAAATCGGTCAGTTCATCCTTTACGATCTTCGTCATTAACTGCCCCGGGCGATAGAGCATTGATCACTTTTTCACCGATGGCCTTGTCTTTTACTTTGTCAGTAAATTCCTTGGCAATTTTATAATTCACATCCGCATCTACCAATGCACGGCGGATCTCTTTTAAGGTGGTGGCAATATTTAGTTCGGTGATGCGGGCCTGGCCTTTTAAATTCTTAAAGGCTGACTCTAATTTTTCTTGTAAACTGTTGAACATTATCTGCAATTGTTTTCATCTGTCACCCTGAGCTGGTCGAATGGTGATCCAAAATTATTTTCTAAACAGGCCCGACAAGCTCCGCCTGGCATTTTCTTCAAAACAAAAAGTGAACAGATAATGTTCACTTTTAAAAGAATTGCAAAGATAGAAATGAAAAATTTATGCCAGTATAATCTTTTAATTTTTTAATCAGGTGCCCAGGTAGGTCCTGAGAAGCTTGCACCGGTTTGAAGCTTTGAGTTTGGTAATGGCTTTATCTTTAATTTGCCGCACCCTTTCTCTTGTCAGGCTAAACCGGTCACCGATATCTTCCAGGCTCATAGGATGGTCCACTCCAATACCAAAAAAGAAGCAGATCACCTCTTTTTGACGTTCCGTGAGCGTTTTCAAGCTCCTGTCGATTTCTGTTTTCAACGATTCATTATGCACCAGTATCGCCATCTGTTTTTTCGGCATTGGAATTTTCCAGCACATCAAGCAGTGTATTTTCCTCGCCATCTGAAAGCGGGGAGTCCATGCTCACGTGCCGGGAATTAATACTGAGTGTAGCTGTTACTTCCTCGATATCCATTTCCAGGAGTGTCGCTAGTTCTTCTGCCGAAGGCTCCCTTTCAAACTGCTGTTCCAGTTGTGAAAAAGCTTTTTGAATACGGTTGGTCAGCCCTACTTTATTCAGCGGCAACCGTACAATTCGTGATTGTTCGGCGAATGCCTGTAAAATACTCTGGCGGATCCACCACACGGCATACGAGATGAATTTAAAGCCACGGGTCTCATCAAAACGCTGCGCAGCCTTGATCAGGCCCAGATTTCCTTCGTTGATCAGGTCGGGCAGTGATAATCCCTGGTTTTGATACTGTTTAGCGACAGAGACCACAAAACGGAGATTAGCCTTGGTCAACCGGTCCAAAGATTTTTGACAACCTTCCTTGATAAGGGTGGCTAATTTTACCTCCTCTTCGGGGGTAATAAGCTCGACTTTGCCAATTTCCTGGAGGTACTTTTCTAAACTTTGGGATTCACGATTGGTAATAGATTTCGAGATCTTGAGTTGCCTCATGCTCATAGGTATGGTTTTAGGATTGGTGTATTTAAAGGGTTTAAGAATTATAAGTTGACTTGCTTACTACTCTAAAAATACCCACCGCAAAATCATTTGTAGTTCAGAACGTATTGAACTTCAAGGCAATTTAACCAATTACACCAAATGGACCAAATATATTTTGGCAACATCTTAACATTTCCCGATCTTTTATTTTATCCCTTGTAGGCATATCATTTTAAATAAAGGGAAAAATAAACCATAATTTATTTTGCAGCAATGATTTATTTTCTATTATTGCAACAATCCCTATGATTTTCAGAGAGGAGAAGAAGAATGAGTAAACAATTATACACTTTAGAGTTCCCGGTTCGCTGCTCGCCATCGATTCTGTACGAATTCCTGTCTACCCCGGCCGGCCTGGGAGAATGGTTCGCCGACAAAGTGGATGAAAGAGACGGATATCTTTTATTTTGGTTGGAACGGTGCCTTTGAAAATGCTGATGTGCTGGAAAATGAACAGGATAAATTTATCAGGTTCCATTGGGTAACCGCTCCCAAAGACGAATACTTTGAATTTCGTATCGAAAAATCAGAAATCACTAACCAAACCATACTGGTCATCAAAGATTTTGCTGAGAAGAAAGATATTAAAGATCAGAGCTTCATTATGGGATCACCAGGTGAAAGAACTTTTTCACCGGTTGGGTGGTTAATCAGCCAGCAATTCAATCAATTGTTTAAAGTATGCCAGCAGTATATCTTCTGCATCATCCCATTGTTGCAAAGGGATTTTATTTGCCAGTTTGATAAAAGAGTTGTTTCGGATAGTATTTTCAAATCCAGGATCACCCGCATCGTCCCGTTCATCGTGGCTCAATTTCTTCAGCGATGTATAATTGTCCGTTTCAAAATGATGTTCCCATGGATCGTGATTGATGCAATAGTAATATCCGCTTTCCTGTAATGATCCAGCCAAACTGATGATTTTCTGTTCTGCCTTTTTTTTATAAGATCCCGAGAGATGCAGCGTGATGCTGAAAAAATTTCCCCACCAAAACATTGTCCGGATAGCAAGAATAGCCGAAGGCTTAAAAAATCTCGGATAGTCCAGTATCAGGTAAGGCAGACCCTTGTATTTTTCTCCTTTTGATATTTTTGGGGATGTTATAAAGGCCTCATCACAGTATGTAGCGGCATGCAGTTTTATATAGTGCTGTTGTTTTGCCTGCAAATTTCCCAATAGCTGATTTACCTTTTGCAGGATGGCATTCTTTGTTAAAATCAATTCAGCATTGCCAACCAACTCCATCTCCGGTGGTGAAAGCCTTATTTTTGCTTGCACTCATATAATAAAGATAAGTGTTCAAAAAATTAGATAAACTAATCATCAAAGCCTTTATAGGCCCTTTTATCGCCACGTTTTTTATAACGTTGCTGGTACTGGTGATGCAGTTTTTCTGGCTATATATTGATGATTTTGTGGGAAAAGGGATTGATACCCGGATCATTTTTGAATTTATTTTTTACCAGAGTGCTGTCCTGGTGCCCTTGGCTTTGCCCTTGGCTATCCTTCTTTCTTCGCTAATGGCTTTTGGCAACCTGGGCGAAAGCTTTGAACTCGTTGCGATCAAGTCAGCCGGGATCTCTTTGCTGCGTTTTATGCGACCGCTTTTTTTTGTGTGTGTGCTTCTTGGAGGTGTTGCCTTTGCGTTCTCCAATTATGTGATTCCCGTAGCAAATTTAAAATCGAGAACCTTGTTGTCCGATATAGTTTATGCTAAACCTGCTTTTGACCTGAAGGAAGGTGTCTTCTATGATAAGATCCCCAATTTTGCCATCAAGATTGGCAAGAAGGAAGCTAATGATAGCGTGATAAAGGATGTTATTATTTATGAGCAGGGAAATCCGCTGCAGGATAATTTCATCATTGCCAAATCCGGGGTGATGCGGGTGACAGAAAATAAACGGTTTCTTGAATTCAATTTAAAAGATGGCTGGCGCTACCAGGAAAGAGGTAATTACTATGATCCCCGGAGCATTGAGTATATCAGAATTGGATTTAAAGAATATAAAAAGCAGTTTGACCTGAGTACATTAGGGTTTAATAATCGTACCGCCGACAGTGTGAACAAGAATAATGAAAGGATGTACAGTATGCGGCAACTGGAGAAAACTATTGATTCGCTGCAACGGGAGAACAAGCAGATAAAAGCACAATCGGAAAGTGAATTGATTCGACAATTCCGGTTTGTAGGTTTGATCGATACGGCCTGGTCCAAACTACAGCCCGATAGTTTACAACAACCTGATAGTTCAAAAAAGGGATTTGCTCTCGCTACCAACTTCGACGAATTGCTGCCTGATTCTGCTGAAACGAATGTCAATCAAAATATACGAAATATTGCAGGCTCTATTCGAGTCACTAATGAGTCAATGATAAATAACCTCAAAGACAAAGAACGAAATCTCCGTAAACACAAAATTGAGTGGCACCGCAAGATCGTACTTTCCCTGGCCTGTATCGTGTTGTTCATGATAGGAGCACCATTGGGTGCTATTATTCGTAAAGGTGGCCTGGGCACGCCCTTGATCTTCGCTATCATTTTTTTTATGATTTTTTATTTTTCCAGTACTGCCGGTGAAAAATTTGCTAAAGAGAATACGCTTAGTCCCTTTGGCGGGATGTGGCTGGCTACCTTTATTCTACTGCCGGTCGGCATTTTCCTGATCTATAAGGCGATGAGAGATTCCAACCTCTTCAACAGGGATTTCTACAACAGGATTTCGCGGGCTATTGGCCAATTATGGAACAAGAGATCCAAAAAATTGCAGTAGGGTGGGCGGAACGGTCTCCCTGTTGAAATTTTACCCGGTTGGGTCAGATGGCCTGCAATAAGTAAAATTTTTTATTTTTAAACATTAGCCTATCCTTATACTCACTAGCAGCGTCCCTTTACTAAATGTCGAAAAAATTATATTAAATTAGAGTACATTGCTAAAGAAATACGCTTCGAACTATTGAATTGTCGTTGAGGCTTTGTAATAATTGAAACCTTTTTTTATGAAAAGAATGATACTACCTGCTTTATTGCTTTTTACATCAATATTCTCAATAGGCGTGAATAAAGCGGTTGCCCAATTAGTAAATGATGGAGCCCTTATTACCATTGGATCCGGGGCTACCATTTTCTGTGCCGGTAATGTGGAGAATAAAAATGGAGGCATTATTACTAATAATGGCACGCTGGAAGTACAGGGAAATTTCAAGAATACCGCCATTTACAATTCCACCATGGCAAATGATCAGTTGCTGCTATCTGGCGGAGGCAATGTGACATTGGAGGGGGGTGCATCCACGTTTACCAAACTACGGGTCAATAAAACAGCTGCTGGTAATGAGGTCAAGTTAGTAAATACAACATTCCTGTTAACAGGTCAGTTGGACTATGACCAGGGGAATTTTACAACTGATCCACTTATCAATCCGGCGTTGATATTCTCAGCCCCTACCTCCGCAGTTTTTAACTTTGCAGCTGGAAAAGAAATCGTGGGCAAGGTCAGAAGAACCGGCTGGGTCAATGCACCAACAGTTGCATTTAATCAACCCAATATGCAGCTAAGAACCACTGGGGGAACTGCACCTGGCGATCTCACCGTAACTATGATACCACAATCTGCAGGTGGTGATCCTTCATTGGCTGAAAGAGAAGTAAAAAGAAAATTCCAGTTTGCACATACGGGGGGTACAGGGTTTGCAACAGATATCCGGTTTCCCTATCTAGACACCGAATTGAATGTCAATAATGAAGCAGGTCTTTTTCCATGGCAATTGATTGCAGGTGTTTGGACTCCAAGACTTACTCCCGTAACAAAGGATGGCGTCGCTAATTTCGTTGCTACCACGGGGCTTTTGAATACCGAATTGACAAACGAATGGAAGCTGGCCGCTGCAACCGACCTTACACTTTCATCAAGGGTTTCCTCCACGGGTTTTGCCGAAGCCAGCCAGACCGAAAACACCATAGTATTGGATGTTAGTGAAATAATAGGGGGCACCACTGACAATGCGTTGGCACCGGTACAAGTAAGGATATTTAAATCTGATAATTTTACTTATTCGTTTGATCCGTTGCAAGTAGCAGCAAATGCGCCAGGACCTATCACGGTGCATAATCCGGATTGGAATTTAACCACGAATAGTTCAACCGTGATGGTCTTTACATTAAAACCTGGCATAAATATTAATGGCGGCAGCTTTAGTTCGATTGCAGTCAAAGTGAAAGTGGTACAGGGTGCTTCAAAGGGAACCAGTAATTTTAATGTAACTATTATTGGCGGTTCAGGTAATGAGGTAGATATTACCAACAACCAGGTGGTACGTGTACTAAATATTTTTTAGTAAAAAATAATTGCATATATAACCTACGTGACTACAAATTCTTTTGTCCGGTACAAAACCTGAAAAAATTGCTACGTTTTTCCATTTCTTTCCAGTCGATCCAGGCTTATGTTTGATTGTTTATTAATGGGAATAGATTAAATTCGTAAGGCAAACACAAGACCAGATGGCGTTTCTTTCTGCTTTTTTTACCCCTTAACCAGAAAAATTTATAAATGATCCAGGGCTGCTGTTGTATAAAGAGAGTTTTATTTCATCTTGCCACCCATCATAAGGTTGCTCTCGGAACGGGGACTCATCATCAACATCGTAGCACGGGGTTTAAAATAATTTTTGGTTTTTTGGTGTTTATATTAACCGGCTCATCTGCTACCTATGCCCAACCCTTACTACAGTGGAATACGTTTGGAAATTTTGGAACAGAGTTTTCTGAGCCCAGCGTCTTTAATAACCCAAACATTGCCCCAAGCAATCTTACGATAGGTAGCGGTTGTTCTACTCTTACTAACGCCAATCGCTTTGGCGGCAACGGTTGGTATGATAATGGCGATCCCATTCCAACTGATCTGGCAAACGCCATAGCCGATAATGAGTATATAGCTTTTACAGTCGCTCCTAATACTGGATACTCATTTACACCTACCTCATTTACATTTTATTGGGACCGGTCTGTTACGGGTCCAAGTTCTGTTTCTTTACGTTCTTCGGTGGATAATTTCACCGCAAACCTGGGATCGGTCACGAGTTTGCCTGCTACCTTATCAGGCCCCTTTACCATTCCGATCTCCGGTTTAACGAAAATGTCTGGTACGGTAACTTTCCGTTTGTATGGCTACGGAGCTACCACTTCATTTTCAGGCGACGGGGGATTTGATGTGGCAACCAATATAGTGAATGTTCAATTGAATGGTATAGCAGAACCTTATTTTGTATTTGTTGGTAATGGCTCCTGGGATATCGCCTGTAACTGGATCAACTGCCTGGTTGCACCAAAAAATATTCCAGGCGGAACAACAGTAGTTATCAATCATATTACAGGCGGGCAAGCAAACGTAGATGCAAATATTAACATCCAGCAAGGCGGCCAATTAACGATAAATTCCAGTAAAAATTTAAATATAATTAATGCTGTCCTGACTAATAACGGACTGCTCGATGGCACCGGTACTGTCACCTTTTCAGGCGGCACAACCACTGCCTTAAGCTCCTCGGGATTTATTACCGCGCCAGTAATACTTTCGAGTAAGCATGTCTTTTTATCAGGGCATACCAATACCAAGGAAATTATTCTTTTGGGGGGTAGCCACATTTTCCTAAACGAATTTGATCTGAAAATGAATGACGGCGCTTTGACAGCAAACAGCTTAAACTTTATTGTAACAAACGGTCTGGGACGTTTAAACCGACTGGTGGGATCCACATCAATTTTATTTCCGGTGGGTAAGAGTAGTAATTCCTATACCCCGGCAAGTATATTGAATACGGGAGCTTTGGATCGTTTTAGCGTAAGAGTTTCGGTGGGAGTTTCCTCCACGGGCCGAACAACCGCCCCCGTACTCACCGGTAATGTGGACCGAACCTGGCATATAGAGGAAGATGCGGCAGGTGGAAGTTTTGCGGATCTATTATTGCAATGGAACCTGATTGATGAGCAGGGCGACTTTAACCGCGGGGAGTCTTATGTTTCCCACTACCAGGTATGTCCACCTCCTGATCCACCCAGTTGTGATGCGGGGTTCTATGATGCAGTTTCACGTAGCAATGCTGGGGGTAGTGATCCGTACACGCAAGACCGTAATGGTGTGACTAATTTTAATACCCCAACTTTTATTGTTACTTCCGCAGATGTAGTATATACATTTCTCAATACACTCAACAACAAGGATTGGAATAACGCGGGTAACTGGACCTTTGACCGCAAACCTCCGTCTATTAGCCCGGGGGTGACCAATATTGATGCCCGGGTAGAAGTGATCATTGATCCGTTGTTTGGAACGGAATGTATTTATCCAGGCATATTAACGGTATCACCGGGTGGAAAGTTAACGGTCAAGCCGGGAAAAAAATTAACGATACAGTAAAAAAGAATGCGTAGTAAGTAAATAAAAATTCAATCAGCTATTACCATACACTGTTAACACCGGAGTTAATTTTCTACAAACTGCTTGTGATACTAATGAACAAAAATTATGTACCGTTTTGGGCGAATAGTTTTCAGTTTATTTTTCATAATTTATAGTTATCCCTGTTTTGCACAAAAAACCTGGGTAGCTGACAGTTTGTCGGTACTCAATGAGCGGATACGTGTTGCCAGGCTGTCCAATAATAATAGAGAGGTCCTGCAATCATACTTTGGCAATGGGTTAGCCGCTAATTTGTCCTGGGCTTCCCCGGAAGATTTTCAAAAAGTGGTTGTCTTCCTTCAAGCAGGAGTTGATTTTGCAAGATCTATTAATAACCATGATTATACGGCAATAGGGTATACCCGCCTGGCCAACCTTCTCCGAAAGCATAACGATTTAGATAAAGCACTTCAAAATGCGCTGCTTGCCTCTAATGATGCTTACAATATTGAATCCGATTCGGTTAAAGCAATAAGTTTTATAGAATTAGGGGATTGTTACCAGAAAAAAACAAAAACGGTAGAGGCCTGTAAAAGCTTTAATACGGCATTTTACCTGGCGCTAAAAGCTGAAAACTATTTTTTGGAATCAAAGATCAGCCATCGTTTAGCGAATCTCTACTACTCTGCAGGAGATACCAGCGAAGCCAAACGGCAAATTTATAAGAGTGTGGTCATTAACAAACAAATAAAATTTGGCGAAGGGTTGATTGAAGATTATATAGCGCTGGGGCGGGTAACCGATAATGACAAATATATTGATACTGTTTTTACCCTGGCTGATTCCATGGGTTTAGAGAGTAAAACTTTCCCGGCCAAGACCATCCGCCTGGCGATTTATGGCTTTGTACACAAAGACCCCCAAAAAGCAATAGCCTATATTAATTCGAATAAGGACGTAAAAGAGAATATAATGAAAAAAGGGATGGCGCATTATCATTGGTACCTGGGGCAATTGTTCCGCTATGGCAATATGCCGGATTCGGGTATCTATTATTTTAAATTGGCCGAACCTGAAATATTTAAAGATTTAGGTGTCTCTTTCGCAAAAAATATTTATTTGCATATGGCGGTTTGTTACCAATTAAAACATGACTGGCGGAATGCGATCTTTTTTTACGAAAAAATGCTGGGATATAGCAAGCAATTTGGAGAAAGGCTGAATATTATTACGGTTTCAGATTCCTTAAGCCTGCTATATTATCAAACAGGACAATATAAGAAGGCTTTTGAACTTAACCTCCTTTCCAAAAAAGTAAAGGATACCGTTGCTGTTTTTGGTAAAGAGAAAGAGCTCGTTCTACTGGACCTGGACCGGGAAACAAAGAGGCATGAAGAAGATCTTCGCCTGGAAAAAGAAAGGTTACATAAAAAGCATAACCTGCAATACATGGGGATCACCATTGCTATTTGCGTTGTGTTTTTCTTCTTTTTTGTATTAGGAATGTTCCCCGTATCGAAAGTAGCTATCAGGATTTTTGGGTTCATTTCCTTTATTTGTCTTTTTGAGTTTATCATTTTATTGATAGAGCATTCAGTGCTCCACCCCATTACCCACGGGGATCCCTTAAAATTATGGTTGTTGAAAATCGTATTGATTGCCATGCTGGTGCCATTTCAGCAGCTTATAGAACATAAATTGATTCACTTCCTGCAATCAAGAAAACTACATCATGCCAGGACTAAACTTCTTCAAAAAAAGTGGGGAAGGAAGAAAAAACCGTTTATCCGCCTGCTGTAATTGACTGCTACCATGTTTTTCTTATTAAAACTGTATTGGAATGAGGATGAAGAAAAAAAGCTCATATAACTTTGCGAAAATCGTCCCCCTGTACTTCCCTGCAACGAGTGAAGTGCTGTGTTTTCTGCACGCATGCCCACCCTTATATTTAGCTTCTTGCTTCTTTGCAAAGTAATACTTCCATAAGCTCCAGTAATAAATTCTTTGTAAACATATTTATTTTCCCTTCGGCTGCCTGTTACTGGTAAGCCATTGTGAAGGCTGTCGTAGTAACCAAGAGTTTCCGCTGTAACAAAACTGCTTTTTATCCCAATATCTAGCCTTATTAGTTTGCTCAGCATCTTCATATAGTCTAAGCCGGCGTTATATATATTTGTTTGAGGAGAGCTGAGACCCAAAAGGGAGTCATTTGGCTTAATATTGTTACCATTTTTATCTTGGTAGCTATTAACTATATCCTGATTTTTTTGAACAGTCAACAAATAGTAGTTGAACTCTGCTGTTATATCTGATTTTGAAGAATCTATTACATGAAACAATAGAAATGACGCACCCAAGTTGAGTGGTTTATTGGTAAAATTATTTTGAGATTGCGTAGTACTCTTTAAACTACTATAGTGATCAAAATGTTTAAAAACATTAGAAACATTTAAAACTAATGGATTATAGATGCTTGTAAAAACGAAACCAATGTTGGTTCTATTTGAAAGGGCATAATCTACTCCCGTTTTTAAATTTAGTGATCCCGACTTCCTGTTGCGCCGGGTATATTGGGTTAAAAAATCCTTTTCCGTCAAACTGGTTTGACCCGCAAATTTTTGCAATGCATCTAATTTCATGAAATTCCGATTTACTGTTTTTGTAAAATTGAAGTAGAAATTATGCTTGCTGTTTTGGTAATTATAATTTAGCCCGGCATTAAACTTTGGCAATCTACCGTGTCCATAGGTCAACGAAATATTCCCGGTATGACCCAATTGGGTATTTTTTTTACTTTTCAGGTTGATAATACCGGCATTGCCAGCAGCTTCAAATTTTGCAGGAGGGTTTGACATTATTTCAATCTGAGATATTTGGTCCGATGCCATTCCTCGAAGTAAATTGGCAAGATCAGTTTGTGATAAATATACAGGCCTGTTATCAATATAAATCTGTACCCCAGGCCTACCATTTAACAAAATCCCGCCTTCATTAGTTACAATAACTCCTGGACTTTTTTCCAGTATCTCAAAGATATTGCTGCCGGCAGCAGTAATAGAAGACCCAACATTTATTACGGTTCTATCAGCTTTTTGCTCCACGAACAATTTGGCTGAAATAAGATTGACATTTTGAAGCGTTATTCCTTTTGGATTTAGTATTAATGGATTTAAATGAAATATAGATTTTGCTTTTGTTATTTCAATGGGTTCAGAAAAAACTCTAAAAACTCCTTTATCGAAAAGACAAGCAACGATATATTTTCCTTCTGGCAAATTATCAAAAGTAAATTGGCGGGAGAAATCTGCGGTTAGGCTTCGGACTACACTGGAGTCAGGTAATGATAATAATTGGACAATTATTTTAGGAGTTATTTCATTTTCCTGCACCGTTAATGTACCCATTACCCTACCTGTAGTTGTTTGCGCACTCAATACACCAACAAAACTGAAATGAAGTAGAAAAGACACAAATATCTTATTCATACAACGGCTAATTTAAACTACAGATAACTAGTTAGTTAAAATAAAGATAGTCTTTAAAATAAAAATCGAAAGGTTAAATCAACCTTTCGATTTTCGTTAAAAAATAATGCAAATTATTTTTGATTATCGTCATCTTGTGGATCGTCAGGATCACAATTGGGAGGATCGGGTGGAGGACAAACTTGTACAATGTCATAGCTTATATGACCTTTACCTGTCGCCGAAGGAACTCTAAGAATTAATGTTTTTAAATCTTTTTTCTCCGTGTAATTTAATACTCCCCTTGCTTTAAGTCTTTTCAGATCCGTTTCCTGATAAGCTCCAAAAAAGATTTCAATAGAAGCATCATCTTCCAAATTAGCAATCATCGACTTCATCTCCTTGACGGATAACCAAGCTTTCTGGGTAGTAAACTTACCTCCTGTCAATTCATTAAAATGGTTCCTTAACCGTGTCAAATCGCTAAAACGTACCGAATAAGAGCTAATATTCTTTTGCAAATATTTTCCCTTGCTTTCCTTGTCATTATTTTTCCAGGAAAGGATTAAAATCGTAAGGGAAACCAAAAGAACACCAAAAAAGATAGCTTTTTTCATGTTTTTATATTTAAAGGTTAAACAATTAGACAACTTATTTCTTTATTCAGTTACATTCATAGAAACCCCAAGAAATTTTAGGAGCAAAGATGATTTTTTTGGAAGAGTTTTACTTCCTATTTTTAATAGAAAAATCAAGAATGATAAGCAAGATAATAGGAAAAAAAATAAAAAGTCGCCGTGAAGCATTGCAACTTAGCCCTAAACAGGTAGCTTCTGAGTTAGGCATCTCACCCAGGGCTTATCTTGATATGGAAAATGGAACAGTTGATTTTAAATCTTCAAAACTTGTTGTATTTAAAACAAATATTGGAAATTGACATTGCTGAAATGTTTAATGAAGCTGCTCAAAATTATAATATTGACAATAATTCTACAAAGCCAGGAAATGGAGATGTAAACTATACTTCCAAAGAGTCTTTAGAAAAAATTTGTGAGCTTTATGACAGGATCATAGAGCTTGAAAAATCAAAAAAGTATAATTGTTTTATTAATCTAACTTCCACGAGTACTCGAACATAGCTAAGACATTTTATGCAATCAAGAAAACTACATCATGCGAGAACTAAACTTCTCCAAAAGAAGTGGGTAGAAAGAAAAAACCGTTGATAAAAGAGGAAGGTGACCTGGAAATTGGACCCGGGGTGTTGTAAAATTTATTGACTATTTCTTTCAAAACGGGCAGGGAACCGGAATGCTATACTTTGTATGTCCATTTACTCAATAGGACCACCCGTTCCCTAAATCTATTGTTCCTAGTACCGGATTTATTACAGAGGTTTGAGATATATAAGCAATGCTTATATAAAAGGCCTGGAAGTTTTTGCAATCAGGAAATCATGACCAGCCTTATCCTATATTGCCTTTGCTGCTCAATGCAGTGAAGGCAATTTTATTATGTATATTTCGGAATCCAAAAAAATTACCATGAGAATATTACTTTTCATCTTGTTGGCGGCTTATTTTAAGCAGCTGTAATTCTTCTTCGTACAAAATGATCCTAACCAGGCCATGGATGACACAGCCCGGATGCGTAATCCACCGGTCAGTACACAACCTGTAGCCGTCATCAATGCTGTAAAAATATCACCAGCAGATATCCCGTCGTCCATTAAAATAAAAGGCAAGATCCAGGAGGCATGGCAATGGACCGACAGCCTGGGTGATAATATTCTTGTCACTGCTTATGTAGCACCCTATAACGAAAAAAACAAAAAAGACTATGGTGATGATGCACGAACAGCAGAATTACATGCTGTTCATTATGCGCAAAAGCATGGAAAATATGTGCCGGTATCGCTACTGGATGATGCGGAAAAAGGTTGTCCATTTGATATTACCTGTGATTTTATTCCCGGATCCACCACTATCACCGACCTGGATAAAGATGGTATTGCTGAAACCAAGCTGCAATATTCCATGGCTTGCCGGAGTGATGTATCGCCCGCAGTGATGAAATTGGTTATGTACGAAAATGGTATAAAACACACATTGCAGGGAAACAGGTGGTTAGCCTACAGCCCTGACTTCAAATTTACAGTGACGGAAAAGAATGCAAATCTGGAAAGTTCAACCAAACTAAAAGATGAAACAGATGAGATGCTGAGAACATTTGGCCGTTATAAAAATGAAAAAGAATTTGCCAATGCATCACCCGAATTTATTGTCTATGCACGTAAGGAGTGGATCAAACATGTAATGGAAAAAATAGGTGAATAAGTCTATTCTGAATTGAAAACAGAACAACAAAATCTCAACGTCCAGAAATGGGTGGCCACAGTATCGGTCCTGTTGCTTCTCATAAAATTTATTGCCTATTATTCCACTTTTTCAATTTCTATCCTGACGGATGCCTTAGAGAGTATCGTCAATGTGGTGGCAGGCTTTATTGGTTTATTCAGCTTATATGTTGCCGCCAAACCCCGTGACAAGGATCATCCTTATGGACACGGCAAAGCGGAGTTTCTGTCTGCCGCAGTGGAAGGGATCCTAATCGGTGGTGCCGGCGCTATTATTTTATACAAAGCCATTCAAAACCTTATCAATCCTGTCGAACTGCAAAAAATTGATTACGGCATAGTACTGATCGCTGCTACGGCAATAATTAATTTTGTAATGGGATATATCTGTCTTCGCACCGGTAAGAAAAATAACTCACTGGCATTAACGGCCAGCGGTAAACATTTGCAAAGCGATAGCTGGTCAACGGTTGGTATTGTAACAGGTCTTAGCCTTCTTTACATCACAGGCTATAAATGGATTGACAGTGTCGTTGCCCTTTTGTTTGCTGGGTTTATTATTTATACCGGGTACAAAATACTACGCCGTTCCATTGCCGGCATTATGGATGAGGCGGACATAGAATTGCTGACGCGCATGGTCCATGTATTGAATAACAAGCGCCGCGAGAATTGGGTTGACCTGCACAATCTCCGGGTAATAAAATATGGGACAGTGCTGCATGTTGACTGTCACCTCACCGTACCCTGGTACCTGAATGTTCATGAAGCTCATCGGGAAATTGAAGCCTTAGGGGACTTGATACGAAAGGAATTTGGTGAGTCGCTGGAGCTGTTTGTTCATTCTGACGGATGCCTGCCTTTCCAGTGTAAAATTTGCAATAAAACTGATTGCGACGTAAGACAACATAATTTTGAAAAAAGACTGAACTGGACACTGGAAAATATTTCGCAGAATAAAAAACATGAACTGATGCCAGATGATTCTAAAGGGGCTGATCATTACAATAAAAACTATATATGAAAACAACAACAATTTGGAAGAAAGAAGAAGAATTTGAAAGCCGGCAGGACCGTAATACTGTTCAGCTGGATGGAAACAGGGAGAATGGGTTTAGCCCTAAAGCTCTTTTGCTGGCAGGTCTTGCCGCCTGCTCGGGAATAGATGTGGTAGAGATACTAAAAAAAATGCGAATTGAATTTTCCGATCTTACGATCGATACAGATGCCCGGCAAACAAGTGAGCATCCAAAAGTATTCACGGAAATCGACATGGTTTACCGGGTGAAAACGGCACCGGAGAATGAGAGCAAAATAAAGAAGGCCATCGAGCTGTCATTGGATAAGTACTGTGGTGTTGCTGCTATGCTACAAAAGAATTCACCCATTAATTATAAACTGGTTATTGGGTAAATTGCACCGACTATGCTTTCAAAAAAATCACAATATGCTTTCAAGGCATTGACCTACCTGGTGGCGAAATTCAATGAAGGTCCTGTGCTGATAGCTGAAATCTCAAGGAAAAAGAAAATTCCTTTGAAATTTTTGGAGAATATATTGCTCGAACTCAAAAAGGCGGGGATACTGGACAGTAAGAAAGGGAAAGGAGGAGGCTATTTTTTAAATAAGAACCCGTCTAAAGTAAAAGTCGCGGATGTGATACGATTGGTAAATGGGCCCATTGCTATGTTACCCTGTGTGAGCCTGTATTTTTACGAGCGCTGCAAAAACTGCGATGAGAAACAATGTGGTCTGCATGATATGATGATTGAAGTAAGAGATGCAACATTGAATATCCTGGAGAACAGGACACTGAATGACCTGCTTGTTTGATCTGTCTTTATTGCTAACATCCGTTATTCTAAAATTTTTCCAAAAGTCCACTAATTTGGTAGGGTAATAGTTTTGCCCTATTTTCGTGCTTAATAAAAATATATTTATTATGGCACTACGTCTCGGGGACACCGCTCCAAACTTCACGGCACAAACCACAGAAGGGGAAATAGATTTTTATGAATATATAGGCAATGGCTGGGGAATTTTATTTTCTCACCCTGCTGATTATACGCCTGTTTGTACAACAGAGTTGGGTAAAACAGCATTATTGAACGAAGAGTTTGCCAAACGCAATGTAAAAGTGCTGGCGGTAAGCGTCGACCCCATGGATAAACATGAAGGGTGGATAAAGGATATTAACGAGACTCAGCATACCACTGTCAACTTCCCATTGATCGCCGATGAAGATAGAAAGGTGGCAACCTTGTATGACATGATTCATCCGAATGCATCCGCGACTGCAACGGTCCGGTCATTATTTGTTATCGGTCCCGATAAACTGGTGAAACTCATCATAACCTATCCTGCCTCTACAGGAAGGAATTTTGTGGAAGTATTAAGAGTGATTGATTCATTACAACTGACTGCTCACCATAGTGTGGCTACTCCGGCAGACTGGAAGCAGGGAGAAGATGTAATTGTAATACCTGCTGTTTCCACTGAGGATGCGATCAAAAAATTTCCGAAAGGCGTGAAAGTAGTAAAACCTTATTTAAGATATACCCCTCAGCCAGATGTTAACTAATGAAGCGATCCGAGAAATAGAAGAGGCAACCCTGGAAAATGGCCTGGCTATTGCAGCCTCACTATGTCCGGGTAAAATAGTTTTTTCTTCTTCGCTTGGCCAGGAAGACCAGGTGATAACAGATGCTATATTCAGCAATGATATTTCCGTCGGGGTTTTTACTATCGATACGGGAAGGCTATTTAATGACACCTACGAACTGCTTGATAAAACAACAGCCCGGTATAAAAGACCCATACAGGTATATTTTCCGGAAACGGGTGACGTAGAAAAGTTTGTCCTGTCAAAAGGGATCAATAGTTTCTATGAATCAGTGGAGAACCGGAAAGAATGCTGCCATATCCGGAAAGTGATACCCCTGAACCGGGCACTGGCGGGGGCAATGATATGGATCACCGGGCTAAGGGCAGAACAATCGGATAACCGCAGGGATATGCCCATGATAGAATGGGACGAAAACCGGCAGCTTTACAAATTCAATCCGCTTATCAACTGGACTTATGATGATGTGCAGGATTATATACACCAGTTTAGTGTACCGTATAATCGATTACATGATAATGGATTTTTCAGTATTGGCTGTGCTCCCTGTACAAGAGCGGTTAAATCAGGTGAAAATGCAAGAGCTGGAAGATGGTGGTGGGAAACATCTCAAAAAGAATGTGGATTACATCAAACCGTGATAAAGTAAAATACTATGGGTAATAAAATATTTCCGGCAGAACTGGAACATGAAGCGATCTATATCCTTCGGGAGGTGGCGGCTCAATTTGAGAAGCCTGCTATTTTATTTTCTGGTGGAAAGGACTCCATTACATTAGTGAGATTAGCACATAAAGCGTTTTATCCCGCCAGGATCCCTTTCCCCCTCTTGCATATTGATACAGGACATAATTTTCCGGAAACCATTGAATTCCGTGACTGGCTGGTAAAAGAAACCGGAGCAGAATTGATTGTTCGGTATGTACAGGATTCTATTGACCAGGGAAAGGTACGGGAAGAGACAGGCAAGTATGCCAGCAGGAATGTACTGCAAACACAGACATTGTTGGATGCCATAGAAGAATTAAAATTAGATGCCTGCATCGGTGGAGCCCGCCGGGATGAGGAAAAAGCCAGGGCAAAAGAAAGAGTTTTTTCTGTCCGTGATGCATTTGGCCAATGGGATTCAAAAAAACAACGACCGGAATTATTTGACATGCTCAATGGAAAAATTGGGATGGGAGAGAACGTGAGAGTGTTTCCGATTTCCAACTGGACTGAGCTGGATGTATGGAATTATATCAGGGAACAGGAGCTGGATATTCCTTCCATCTATTTTTCTCATGAAAGAAAAGTGATTAAAAGAGATGGGCTCTACTGGCCTTATTCGGATTACCTGAATACAACAGCCGAAGAAGTGCCGTTCAAAACAAAAGTTCGATTTCGAACGGTGGGAGATATGACCTGCACCGCTGCAGTATTATCAGAAGCAGATGAACTGGACCAGGTGATCATGGAGATACTGGCGGCTACCATATCTGAAAGAGGAGCAAGAATTGATGATAAACGTTCTGAAGCTGCCATGGAGAGCAGGAAGAAAGAAGGATATTTTTAAAATTTTTTGTGCTATTACTCCACTAAATAATAGACTATTTAATCCGTACCCTTTCCAAACCTGCGATAGCTGCGGCAGGAGATCAATGAAGCACCATGATTAAAAAGAAATCAATACCTACTGATTTATTGCCGGTTTTTTTAGAACCGGGCAATCTGGATGTATTGATAGTAGGCGGCGGCGATCGGGCCTTGAAACAATTACAAATGCTAACCAAAAAGATTTCGGTTAGATCCATCACTATCGTCGCTGAAGATATTTCAGATAGTATTCATTCGGCGAAAAATGGTTACTCCCACATTCATTTGCAGGAAAGAGGATTCACAACTATTGATTTTGAAGCAAAGAACCTGGTGATTGCCGCCTCTGAAAGTTTTGCCACTAATAAATCGGTCCGCCAAGAAGCCGATACAAGAAAGATATTTTCTCATACCGTGGCCAACCCGCAGCATAGCAGCCTTGTTTTTATGCGCGGAAATTATAGAAAACTCCAGCGAGAAAATGGCAATTCGGAGAAACACTGGAAGAGCATGGCCACTTACCTGGTTTTTGCATTTGCGTTGATGGTAACGGGTCATTTAATTATTTCAGCATTGCCAGTTCCCGCTGTACAGGAGCTAATCACAACTATCAAACCTTATTTTAATTACGAGTTCCTGTTTTTTGTTCTGGCTGGTTTTGTCGCCCAGATGGTGGATGGCGCTTTAAGCATGGGCTATGGCGTTACCTCTGCTACCTGCTTAATGTCCTTTGGGGTCAGCCCGGTTGCTTCCAGTGCAGCGATCCATACGTCAGAAATTTTTACAACCGGTATTTCGGGCTATAGTCATTATAAATTCGGCAATGTCAATAAAAAACTATTTCGTCACTTAGTCATACCCGGTGTGATAGGTGCCATTGCAGGTGTATTGATGCTCGTTTTCCTGGGAGAAAAAGCCGGTAAATGGCTGATGCCACTGATTGCATTGTATGCTATGTTCCTGGGACTTAAAATATTATTGAAAGCTTTCCAGTTAAAAAAAGCCAGTTCGAAGGCAAAGAGGATCGGTTGGCTGGCAGGAGCTGGCGGCTTCTTTGATTCCTTTGGTGGAGGAGGTTGGGGTCCCATCGTTACCAGCACATTAGTCGCTAAGGGAAGAGACCCGAGATATACGATCGGGTCCGTATGCCTGACTGAATTCTTTGTGACCCTGGCTAGTGCCATCACCTTCTTTTTAACCGTCGGTATTTATCATTGGAACATTGTATTGGGATTGATTATCGGCGGCTCTGTTGCTGCTCCGATTGCGGCGAGGCTGGCCGGTAAGCTACCCCGAAAGACCATGATGATAGCGGTCGGGCTGATGGTCATGATATGGTGTATTAGAATGTTTATTAAAAGTATTGGTGCATTATAAAAAAAATTAAATGACTATCCATATATAACGACCTTGAAATGGAACCACATAGTCACATAGACCACAGTAGAGGGAAACACATAGATTTCTATGTGACAAACTATGTTGCTCCTATGTGCTTAATGTGGTTCAAATAAATTAATAGTTGCTTCATCCGGACAGTCAATAAAAATTAAAACAATGGATATACTTCGTATTACTACAGCAGGCAGTGTGGACGATGGCAAAAGCACATTGATCGGAAGACTTTTATATGATACCCGCAATATTACTAAAGATAAACTGGAAGCTATTGAAGCTACCAGTAAGAGAAAAGGCTTGGACTTTACTGACCTGTCGTTATTAACTGATGGGCTGATCGCGGAGAGAGAACAAGGTATTACGATCGATGTGGCACATATTTATTTTTCAACGATAAATCGTAAATATATCATAGCCGATTCTCCGGGGCATGTTGAGTACACCAGGAATATGATCACCGGGGCCAGTAATGCAAGTGTCTCGTTGATACTCATCGATGCCAGGAAGGGGGTGATCGAACAAACCAAAAGACATTTCTATATTGCCTCTTTGCTCCGTATAAAGCATGTAGTGGTTTGTATCAACAAGATGGACCTGGTGCAGTACGATGCATTCGATCTTTAAAACTATTCAACAGGATTTTGAATCGATCGTTTCAAAAGTTGGCTTTAAGGAACAGGAAGTAAAGTTTATTCCCCTCGCAGCTAAGGAAGGGGATAATATTGTTTTTTCCTCCGCAAAAATGCCCTGGTACAACGAAGAAACACTGTTGGAATTTTTAGAGAATATTTCTGTGGCAGGTGATAATAAGGAAGCTCCTGCGAGGTTCCCGGTGCAATATGTTGTTCGACCGCATACCGGTGAGTACCGTGATTTTCGTGGGTATGCCGGGAAAGTGGAGAGTGGTTGTTTTACAAAGGGTGACGAAGTGGTTGTATTGCCTTCGCTTAAGAGTTCAACCATTACAAGTATCCGGATTTGCAATGAAGAAAAGGAAGAAGTGCTGGCAAAAGAAAGTGTGATGATTACGTTGGAGGACGATGTTGATATAAGCCGGGGCAACATGCTTGTTAAATGCCGCGATGGGTTTCAACAATCAGGTGAACTAAAAGCAACCTTGTGCTGGATGGATGAAAGTCCGGGGGTGGCAGGTAAAATGTATTTTTTACAACATGGCCCCAACCGGGTGAAAGCCAAATTGGCGGTGGTGAACCAAATCATGGATATTCATACATTGGATACGACTACCGGTAAAAAAAGTTTTCAATTAAATGATATTGGCGCAGTCGAGTTAAAATTGGCCAAGCCCATCTTTGCGGATATCTATGATCATAACCCTGCTAACGGGAGTTTTATCCTGATAGATGAGTTCAGTAACAATACGGTGGCCGTTGGTTTTGTCCGGTAAGCCATTTACGACAGGAGTTGAGCTTATTTGCTTTTTTTCCTTTTCGCCAATTGCTGTAATGTCGCCCGCAAATCTTTGTGTAAAGGGGCTTCCAGCTGAAAAGCCTTTCCATTAATGTCTTTGAACGTTAATTGAAATGCATGAAGGGCCAGGCGGTTTAGGATTGGTTTTTCTTCTTCCTCTTTCCTGGCCAGTTTAAATTTTGATTTCAGGGAGGAAACTAAAACAGGCTTACTATCTCCATATATTCCGTCACATACGATCGGATGGCCCAGCTCTTTCATATGCACCCTGATCTGGTGCGTCCGGCCCGTATGTATCCGGAATTGCATCCAGGAATAAATTCCAAAATCATCAATTACCTCATAGTCTGTCAGCGATTCTTTGCCTCTCCGGTTCACAATCATTATACCTCTTTTTACCATATTTTCGGCCAATGGTAAATTGATGCTGCCCTTTTTATGGGTAGGCGATCCGCTAACAAGTCCTGTATAGATCTTTATCGTTTGTCTTTCTTCAAATTGAAGGGACAGATGTTTATGGGTTTCTTCATTCTTGGCAAAAACGATGATGCCGCTGGTGTCTTTATCCAGGCGATGCACGGTAAAAACCCGCTCATATTTTTCCTGTAGTAATTTTTTTAATGAGATGTCTTTTCCTTCCCTGTCAGGAATGGATAATAAACCAGAGGGTTTATTCAAGGCAATAAAATCATCGTTCTCAATTAGTATCAATCCCTGTAAATTCATCTGCTGAAATTAGCGTCTTGCAAAGTCTCCCTTTAGAGAATTTAGAAGGTTATTTCCCTTTCCCAAAATGTTTTAGATCTCTTACTTCTTTTTCTGAAAGAAAGCGGAATTTGCCTCTTTCTACATTCTTCTTGGTAAGCCCGGCAAATATTACCCGGTCAAGATTTCTTACATCATAACCCAATGCTTCAAAGATCCGGCGCACGATACGGTTGCGTCCACTATGGATCTCTACGCCTACCTGGGTTTTGTCTTTCATATCAGCGTAAGCCAGCACATCCACACTGGCGGGCCCATCTTCCAGGGTTACGCCTTTCAATATTTTTTCAAAATCATTTTTTTCAAGCGGTTTATTCAGGGTGACATGGTATACTTTTTTTATCTCGTTCCTCGGATGCGTTAGCTTTTGTGCCAGTTCACCATCATTGGTCAATAATAAAACTCCGGAGGTATTCCTGTCTAGCCGGCCCACCGGGTACACTCTTTCAGTAGTGGCATCGCCAATTATATCCAGTACGGTTTTTCGTCCCTGCGGGTCATCAGTGGTAGTGATATAGTCTTTGGGTTTATTTAATAAAATGTAAACAAGGTTTTTCGCGGGAAAGATCTTCTTGCCATTGACTTTTACTTCATCCGTTGAAGAAACTTTAAACCCGGGTTCGGTGATCAGTTCGCCTTTAACTTTTACTAATCCTTTTTTTATCATTTCAGCAGCTTCACGTCGACCGCAAATACCGGCGTGGGAAATAAATTTATTCAGGGGCATGAGATCCGAAGTCTGAGGTCTGAGGTGAGAGGAAGGCGTAGTGGAAGAAGGCGACTGATTGCCAGAAGTGGCTTTCTGACCTCTTACTTCCGACCTCAGGCCTCTCGCTTCTGCTTTCTTTTTATCAAAATACTCCTCCCTTTCTTTTTTAAATTTTCTTTTTTCCTGCCTGAATTGTTCTTTGACAGCTGCATTACTCTTTTTAGGCCTGAACTTGTCGAACTGGGTTGATTTTTTCTTCATGTAGAGTGATTTGTCCGCAGGATTCTGTGAGCTGTTTTACAACAGTAGTGAGGAGCAAAGATAAGCATTACTGGTGCAGGCCATAAAAAAAGGCCCCGTCTCAGACAGGGCCCTTACATACACTAACGTATGGTTTATTCTAAATCGTTTTTCTTGCATCCGGGTTTCTTTTCTCTCCTTCAGGTCTTTTTCTTTCGCCTTCATGCCTTGGGTGCTTCTTTTCTTTTAATTTCTTTATTTGTTCCTCTGTAAGGATCGATTTCAGGCTTTCTTTTTGTTTTTTCATCAGTTCCTTCATTTGCGCTCTTTTTTGTTCTTCGTTGAGTGATTTATTTTCGCGCAACGCCTTGAATTGCTCGCCCATTTGTTTCCGGTTACTTTCCATTTTAGCTGATTGCTCATCAGAAAGACCCAGCCGGGTTTTCATACCCTCTGACCTTTTCTTTCCCATCTCTTCATGCTTAACTTTTCCTTCTATTTTCATTTTCTTCAGTTGCGCTTTCTGATCGCTGGTAAGGATGTTGCCGAGACTGGCTTTGTGTTCCTTACGAATATTCTCTGATTTGGCTTTCCATTCTTTTACGGTAATATTCTCATTCTTCTTTAAGTCTTCCATTTGTCTACGGAAGCTTTCATTTTGTGATTTGAATTTAGCTTTCTGTTCTTCTGTCAGGTTAAGCTGTTTCATTTCCATCACACCGTGATGTTTTTTTCTTTCCATCATCCTGGGTCTTTCCGATTTTCTGTCCCGTGTTTCTTGGGCTTGTGAAGCGATAGCCATTGACAGCACGAGTACTGATAAGATTATTTTCTTCATGGTTATAATTTTTGTTTTTAGACGCCGGCAGTTTTCTCAAACCTTCGGCCTGGTTTGTTATATTAAATTAACGTATTACAGACCAGCAATTATTGCAGGGGTTTAATGAAAGTAAGAAATCTTTCGTAGAAAAGATGTTAAAGGCGTACCAAGGGTGAAAAATATTGGGTCAGGCTTTAAATTCCGGTTATGTAGCTAGTGAGTAATCTTTTATTTTACCGCCAGTAAGCTGAGTTTCTCCGCCAAATTCCTTCTAGACTTTCTAACGTTAAAATGAAGATAGCCGGGAAGAAAGGAAGTCGGAAAGGATGGATTTTCAATTTTATTTGATTTATTATCTTATCGTTTGCCTCACCGAGTCATACGGACCGGCATTAAAAATCTTTTGAGATACCTTCTAATTCTTATTGGCTAACTGTCCGCAGGCTGCATCAATATCCTTTCCGCGACTTCGGCGAAGGCGGGCATTCACCCGGTGTTTTCCTAAGTATTCCATAAATGCCTGTACTTTTTCTTCCTCAGGTTTTTCAAATTTTGCAAATTCGATCGGGTTGTACTCAATGATATTGACAAGATCCGCCGGAACCTGTCGATAGATCTTTATTAATTCATCGGCATCCTGCAGCGAGTCGTTAAAATTTTTAAACAGGATATATTCAAAAGTTATTTCATTGCCGGTTTGTTGGTAGAAATAATTCAAAGCTTCCACCAGCGTTTTTATATTATTCGTGTCATTGATCGGCATTATCTCATGCCGTTTTTGATCATTGGCCGCATGTAAGGATAAAGCCAGTTTGAATTTTACCTTATCATCGCCTAACTGGCGTATACCTTTTGCCACACCGGCAGTAGAAACGATAACTCTCTTGGGACTCATACCCATACCATGCGGCGAAGTGATCCGTTCAATAGAGCGCACTACATTTTTATAATTCAGTAATGGTTCACCCATGCCCATAAAAACGATATTGCTCAGTTTTCTGCCATTTTCTTTTTCACACTGTTGGTTAAGAATGGCTACCTGGTCATATATCTCATCAAAGTCAAGGTTTCTTTTTCTTTCGATATAACCAGTAGCACAAAATTTACAATTCAGTGAACACCCTATTTGCGAAGAGACACAGGCAGTGAATCTCGAAGTAGTAGGGATCAGCACCCCCTCCACCATATGATCATCATGGGTCTTGAAACGAAATTTAATAGTGCCGTCGCTGGAGTGTTGGATAGTATCAACGCGTAAACCTGGTAATGTGAATTCAGCGGATAATTTTTGACGCAGTTCTTTGGAGATATTGGTCATTGCCTCAAATGTCTGAACCGGTTTTAACCAAAGCCATTCATATACCTGTTTGGCGCGGAATTTTTTTTCTCCTATTTTTTCAAAATACTCTTCCATTCCGGCAAGGCTGAGATGCCGGATATTCTTTGCTGCTGTTCTTACCATCCTACAAAGATAACAAATGGTAATCCGCCGGGATAGAGGATGAATGATTTATCTTGCGATCTCATTTAACTTCTATGCAACCTGTTTATATTATTGACGTTGTTCGCACACCCATTGGAAAATATGGTGGGGTATTGGCACCTTTTCGCCCCGATGATCTGCTGGCACATGTGATCCGGGCACTGGTGCAAAGAAATGACTCTATTGATGTGAATGCTATTGAAGAGATAATTGCTGGGGCCGCCAACCAGGCAGGCGAGGATAACAGGAACGTGGCAAGAATGTCGGCCTTGCTGGCGGGATTACCGGTGTCGGTTGCGGGCAATACGGTCAACCGGTTATGTGCTTCCGGGTTGCAAGCCATAATGGATACAGCACGGCAGGTCATGTGCGGGGATGCTGAATTGATAATTGCCGGGGGCGTTGAGAGTATGACCAGGGCCCCTTTTGTAATGGCCAAGGCCGCTACGAGTTTTCAACGTAGTGCGGAGATCTATGATACCACTATAGGCTGGCGTTTCACTAATAAGAAGCTGGCAGCAATGTATCACCCATTTACAATGGGTGAAACGGCTGAGAATGTTGCGAAGCAATGGAATATCTCCCGTCTGGAACAGGATGAATTTGCACTGGCATCTCAACAGAAATATGCTGCCGCCAAAGCAGCCGGCAAATGGGACGATGAGATCGTGGCGATAGAATTGAATGAAAAAGGCCTGATCAGCTGGATAGTAAATGATGAATACCCAAGAGAGACCTCCCTGGAAAAGTTAGCCAATCTAAAGCCGGCGTTTATGGAAGGGGGTACGGTAACAGCTGGAAATTCGTCCGGTATTAATGATGGCGCGGCGGCGATGTTACTGGCCAGTGAGGCAGCTATAAAAAAATATGGGCTTACACCCATGGCAAAAATAATTTCAATGGCAGTAGCCGGTGTGGATCCTTCTATCATGGGCATTGGCCCGGTACCTGCCACACAAAAAGCGTTACAGAAAGCCAGGTTAACTTCCAATGATTTGGAATTGGTAGAACTGAATGAAGCATTCGCTTCACAATCCATCGCTTGTATCCGGGATCTTGGATTAGATGCTAAAAGAGTTAATGTAAATGGCGGCGCCATTGCTGTCGGGCACCCGCTTGGTTGTACCGGGGTCCGGATTTCAGCAACGTTATTGCATGAAATGAAAAGGCAAAAAGCCAGGTACGGATTGGCCACCATGTGTGTGGGGGTTGGCCAGGGTGCATCTATTATTTATGAAAGTATGTAGCGGTCCTGTTGCAAGGTTTTACTGCAAGTAATAATTTTACGTATCTTTCTTTTCACTAAAAAAGCAACATCACTGATATGAAGAAAATTTTCCTTTCCTTTTTTTTGATCATGAGTGTTACGATGATCAATGCACAAACAGATTCATTGCTGCAATACGCAGGCAAGTATAAATTTCCTGACGGGAGCCCGGTAACAGAGATATCGCTAACGATAGAAAATGGCGTTTTAATGGGCAGTTCATCCCAGGGTAGCTCAGAGTTCAGGGCCACCTCCACACCTGATGTGTTCGAGATTGTAGCATTTTCAGGTACGGCTACTTTTAAAAGAACAGATGATAAAGTAACGGGGATGCAGGTACAGGTTGGAGAGCTGAATATGGAAGGAACAAAAACCGAGGGACTTTCGCTACAAGAATTTTTTAAACGCCACTCGCAGTTAGTAAAATAGTTGCAGCACTAATCTTTACTTAAAGAGGCCGGTTTGTATAAACCAGCCTCTTTTGCTTTATATCCACCTGGTTAGAAAGGATAATTCAATATGTTCCTGGCAGCAATGGTCTCCTGCTGACCATTGGCAAGGTTTTTTATTGTACAGGTGTTTTCCTGCAGCTCTTTATCACCAATGATTACAACAAAAGGAATGTTCTTCTTTTCTGCATATTTGAACTGCTTATCAAATTTGGCTGCTTCGTGGTATAATTCGCTTCTCACGCCATGATGACGAAGTTGCTGCAATAAGGCAAAAGCTGCCTTGCTTTCTTCCTGGCCAAGATTAAAGAATAATGCCTGTGTCCCCAGATCTACATCGGGTGGGAATACATTCAGTTCTTCCATGACGTCATAAATTCGATCCACCCCAAAAGAAATACCAACCCCCGGAATATTGGGCACGCCAAACAAACCGGTGAGATCATCATAGCGGCCACCACCACCGATGCTGCCTATGTGAATGTCAGCAGGTGCTTTTGCTTCAAATATGACACCAGTATAATAATTCAGACCCCGGGCAAGTGTGAAGTCAAGCAATAGATTTGATCCTGGCTGGGATGACAGTGCTTCGGTTTCTGAGACCAGGTATTCCAGTTCAGTAATGCCCTTCTGTCCATTTTCATTATCACCCAGCAGTTTTTTAATTTGCACTACCTGCTCCTTATTAGTACCCGATATGTTCAGGTATTGCTCAATTATTTTAATTTGTTCGTTGTTCAATCCTCTTTGTAACAACTCCTCCTTTACTTTTTCCAGCCCGATCTTATCCAGCTTATCGATCGCAATGGTTATAGCCATCATTTTATCAGCACCGCCACACAGTTCCGCCAATGCCGCCAGGATCTTCCGGTGATTGATTCTTACTTCGTAATTCCTGATACCCAGTTTGGTAAATACGTCATGATAAATAAATGCCAGTTCTATTTCATTGAGTAAAGAATGACTTCCTACCACATCTGCATCACATTGGTAAAATTCCCGGTACCTGCCTTTTTGAGGGCGGTCAGCTCGCCAGACGGGCTGTATTTGGTAGCGTTTGAAGGGAAAGGTCAATTGACCATGATTCATGGCAACATATCTTGCAAAAGGAATGGTCAGATCATATTTTAAAGCCCGTTCCGTAATTCCTTTTACATTCTTGCCTTGTAACAGTAATTCAAATTCATCCCGAACCTGCTTTTCTTTACCTGGGTTATCAAGGCCATTATTGAGAATTCGAAAGATCAGTTTATCTCCTTCTTCTCCATACTTGCCCATCAATGTATCTAAGTTCTCCATCGCCGGGGTTTCCAGTGGTTGAAACCCGTATAGCTCGAATACATTTTTGATCGTATCAAGGATATAAGTCCGCTTGCGAACGGTATCCGGTCCAAAATCTCTTGTGCCCTGTGGTAATGATGGTTTTGCCATGTATTTACTTGAGAATTGAATATTGTGGATTGGGGAGTGAATATTTTTTAATAATAGCATCACAGGCTTTACTGATCAGTTGATATGCTTCATGATAACCTGATTCAGGCCCCGACCAGGGGTCATCCACATCCATATTCTTACCGGGATACAATTCATTCATCAGCAGGTCGGCTTTTGAGGCGTCAAATTTTTTTCCGGCAATTCTCTTCATTTCCTCCATCACATCGTTGGCCAACGCATAGATCTTATCATACACGTCAAAATCAGAAGCGGTAAATGCCCTGGCTCGCTGGTTACAGATATCAATACCATTCAACCTTGCCACTTTCTGCGATAAGGGATGTGGGGCTTCACCGGCAGTGTATTTATGAGTACCCGCACTTTCCACGCTCCAGGTTAATCCCGCAGTAAAAGCTTTCTCCTGCAAAATGCCTTCCGCCAGCGGACTACGGCAGATATTTCCCAGGCAAACCATTAAAATTTTCATAAAGGCAAAAATAACTTAAATCAGGCAAGGCACAAGGCACAAGGCACAAGGTACAAGGAACAAGGTACAAGGTACAGGATACAAGGAATAGGGTACAGGATACAAGGAATAAGGTACAAAGGAACAAGGAACAAGAATGGACAAGGCAATAACTACGACTAGTTTGCGTGTAGACTTTTCCATTATGGATTCCTTTTTTTTCAGCATCTCATTATCAAACAGACCACCATGACAAGTCATGAAATTATAAAAGCAAATTTTCTTGATTTAGTTTTCTGGGACCGTAACAAAGATTACGGAGCGTATGAGCTTCGTAAAAGTTATACTACCCGTTTGATAGTGGCAGTAGGTGGAGGTCTTTTTATTATCCCAGCATTTCTGTTGATAATCGGGGCAAGCAATAAAAAAACCAACAACACTCCGGTAGTGAATACAAAAGGAGGGATCGTTGTAAGAACTATTGAAATACCTGCGGAAAAAATAAAAGAACCCGAAAAGCAAAAGCAAGTGGTTCAACAAAAAAAGAATGAAAAACCAGCGACCGTAAAGTACACTACTCCTCCTGCCATCAAAAAAGATGTAGCAGGTAAACAGGCGATGGTGGCAACAAATGAACTGGAAAACAAAGAGATTGCCACCAGTAGCTCCGAAGGCAAAGAAGCTGATAACAAAGAAGTAGCGGACAGGGAAGCGGTGAAAGAGGCGGGTACCGGCGAGGTTAGGGTAACCGGCCCTTCACAGCCCCTATTTGCAGCCGTTGAACGGAATCCTGAATTTCCCGGTGGACCCAATGCGCTGAGACAATTTTTAGCCCGGCACCTGAATTCACCGGACGAGCTGGAAAGTGGCGAAAAAAAGGTTGTACAAATAAAATTTAAAGTGGACAAAGATGGCGCAGTGACCACCTTTGAAATAGTAACCAGTGGTGGCGACGAATTCGACAGGGAAGTGCTCAGAGTGTGTAAGAAAATGCCCCGCTGGATACCAGCGCTGCAAAATGGTATCCATGTGCCGGTGAGCTATGTGCTGCCGGTAACATTTATCGGTGTAGAAGAATAAAATTATATAATTTGTATCCCTGAAATGAATGATGATGTTTGAAGATTATGAAAAGAAGAAACGGAAGCAGATTTCCCTGATGAAGTCCCTGCTGGATTATGGTATGGGCTTTCTTATACTACTGGCGGGCTTGTTTTTTTTGTTCCGGGGTAAGTTCGACATTTCATTCAATCATCGGTTTCCGCCCAATGATATTGACATGATCTTTGGAGCCATTTGTATCATTTATGGAAGCTGGCGGATATACAGGGGCTATAAGAAAAATTATTTTAGATGAGATGTTACCGGAGAATAAACCGACAACGACTTTTTGTAACAGTTTTGGGTGCAACGTTATGGCTGTCCGGATGTAAATCTTACAAAGAAGAAGTAGATGAATTGCCTGATCACAGGTATAAGGGGTCAATAAATGTTAGTGCTGACGAAACATTTAAACCGGTAATTGACGAAATGGTGCAGGTATATGAATCTCATCATCCCGGTGCCAGGATCAATGTCTTTTACAAACCGGAAGCGGAATGCCTGCAGGATATGTTAACGGACAGTGTCAGGATGATCATTGTTACACGTACATACAACGAAGACGAAAGAAGCTTGCTGGTGGATTCTATGAAATTGTCACCCAGAACAATGACAATCGCCCGGGATGGTATTGCCGTTATTGTCCATCCCTCATCGCCTGACTCATTATTCCGGATGACTGATATCAGGAAAATACTTACCGGGAAGTATAAGAAGACGTTAATTCCTGTATTTGACGGACTAAAAGCAACCAGTACGGTACGTTTTATCATCGATACAGTACTGCAGGGTGATTCACTTACGTCTAAAGCTATGGCGGCCCGCAGCAGTGAAGCAGTGCTGGAATATGTGTCTAAAAGTCCCGGAGCCGTTGGTTTCATAGGTGTTAGCTGGATCGGTAACCCCGAAGACAGCTCTCAGCTAAGTTTTTTGAAAAAGATTAGAGTGGCTGCTATTGAGAGTACAGATATACCGGATGCATTTGTTAAAGCTTACCAGGCAAACATTTACATAAAACGGTATCCTATGGTACGGGATTTGGTTTATATACTCAAGGAGAACCATAAAGGACTAGGAACAGGCTTTGCAAATTTTATGAGCGGCGAGATTGGACAATTGATCTTTAAAAGAGCCTACCTGGCACCTGCCCAAAAAAATTTTGGGATAAGACCAGTGAAGCTGAACGAGTAACAAAGTAATTATATTTACCAACGTAAAAAGAAGAAGAAAAATGAAGAAGAAAACTACAATTACATTTTTGGCGGCGGGATTACTAGTAGTCTCGGGGCTGAAAGCACAAACGGTACAGGAGGGTGTGAACCACCTGTATGCCGACAGGTTCCAAAGCGCCATCGGCGTTTTTGAAAAACTGCTGGCAACTAATCCCAATAATATTGATGCAACGTATTGGTTGGGGCAAACCTATTTTGATATGGATGATAATGCCAAAGCCCGCCAGGTATATGACAAGGCGCTGGCTTCCAATGGCAGTGCACCCTTGATACTGGTAGGCCTTGGACATGCGGACCTGCATGACAATAAAACCAATGATGCCCGTCAAAAATTTGAGGCAGCATTGACGGCAAGTCGTGGTAAAAAGGGTGATGACCCAGGTGTACTCACCGCCATTGGTCGTGCCAATGTAGATGCAAAAGCTGGTGACGCCACTTATGCATTACAAAAACTTACTGAGGCTGCGAGCAAAGATCCAAAGAATACAGAGACTTTATTGCAGTTAGGAAATGCTCATCGCAAATCAAATCCCGGGCAGGGAGGTGGACAGGCATTTGAGACCTATAACAAAGCATTGGCGGTAAATCCGGCTTTTGCAGTAGCCAGTTTACGACTTGCTAAAATATTTGAATCGCAAAAGAACTGGGATTTTTTCTTGAATAACCTCAATGATGCGGTGAAAAGAGATCCCAAGTTTGCACCGGCTTATTACGAATTATTTTATTACTATTTCTACCGGGCAAAATTTCCGGAAGCGGAAGCGCAGCTCCGGCAATATATTGCTAACTCCGACGCGGATATACAAAATGATTTCTTGTTTGCGCAATTATGTTGGGCGAGAAAAGATTTCCCCTGTGCGATTACAAAAGCAGAGGGAGTGATAAGAGTAATGGGAGAGAAAACAAAGCCAAGAGTATATAGGTTATTGGCTGATGCTAATTTTCAAAAAGGGGATTATACAAATGCCAGGAAATACAGCGATGAATTTTTTGCCAAAAAGAAAAACGTTGAAGAAATTATTTTGCCTGACTATGAGATTAAAGCGGATGTGCTGGCAAAAACCAATGGTACGCCAGATGACATTAAGAATGCTTATGTAGCAGGGATAGCTTTGGATACAACTGTTGAAGCTAAAATTGACTTTCTAAAAAAAGGTGTCAAAATTCTTAAGGAAATGAAGGCCAGGGATAAAGAAGCGGATCTCATTCAAAAAATGATTGAAATTAAACCCAAGCCGACGATCAATGACTATTTTGACCTGGCAACAGCGCAATATTTTTCAGATCAAAACGAGCAATCAAGAAATACAGCGATTCAAATGATCGGGCTTTTCCCTGACCAGATCTATGGATATGAATGGGCTTATAATAATAGCATATCCGTTGTTACTGATACGACACGTTCCGAAGCTTTCAGAGATTCTTTGAAATTATTATGGGCAGGTCCTGACGCTTTGAAAATGTTTGAGTTTGCCCAGGGTGATACCACCAAATTTAAGAAGCAGTACCTGAACGCAGTTAGATACCTGGCCCAATTCTATATCAATATGAAAAAAGATAAGGAGAAATCTTTAGAATTTTTCGATAAATGGCTACAGGCAGATCCTGGTAATGCTACTGCGATTCAGCAATACATAGATCAGGTAAAGAAAATGAACATCAAACCTGCGACCACATCGCCCAATGGAAATAGTGCACCGACAAAAAGTACTCCTGCTTCCAAAACGAATACTCCCAAGCCATCGCCCGGAGTAAATGCAAAAACAACGTCCACAGTTAAGGCTGTTGGCTGAAAAACATAGGAACTCGGTTTTCTTCTTTTACAAAGAAAATCCCTTGCTGTTATGGCGGGGGATTTTTCTTTTTTTACTGTTGTCAACATCTTAGAAGTAGCCAATGCTTGAGGGCATTTTAATTAAGGTATTTTCAGGCTGCCACCTTATTTTTGCCCAGAGAGTATTACCTATGTTCTACTTACTTCAAACCAGCCTGAATAGCGCAAATTCCAGCTCTTACCTGCCGGTAGGGCTACAGGTAGTTTTTGCCGTAGGACTTGTGGCCTTCCTTATGTTCGTAACGCATTTGCTGGGTCCGAAAAGAAGGACTTCTGACAAGTTACAGAATTTTGCGAGTGGTATCGAATCGCACGGTGATGCCCGTCAGCCGATGGCCATTAAATATTTCCTGACGGCCATTCTATTTGTGTTATTTGATGTGGAAGTAATTTTTTTCTATCCTTATGCCATCAATTTCAAGGATTTGGGTTGGAGCGGTTTTTGGGCAGTATTAATGTTTGTAGGATTCTTTCTTTGCGGATTTATATATATTATTAAAAAAGGTGCTTTGAAGTGGGAGGACTAAGGGGAATTGGGAAATTAGTGAATTGGGAAATTTTGAAATTGTTGGAACTACCTGATCGGGTTACTTGTTAAGAAGTGGGACAGATTTCCCAATTTTAAAATTTGAAAATTTCAAAATTATTTTATGGCTCGTCCTGTATCATATAATCTTATAAAAAAGCCGCTGGAAGCTGATATCAGCATGGCCGAAATGCCGGAAGGCAGCATGGGAGAAGGTTTTTTTGCCACCTCGCTAAACAAAGTAATTGGTTTGGCAAGAAAAAATTCGATCTGGCCCTTGCCCTTTGCCACATCCTGTTGCGGTATTGAATTCATGGCTACGATGGGTTCACATTATGACCTGGCTAGATTTGGTTCTGAGAGGGTGGGATTTTCTCCGCGCCAATGTGATCTGCTGATGGTGATGGGAACTATTGCCAAAAAAATGGGCCCGGTAGTAAAGCAGGTTTACCTGCAAATGGCGGAACCACGATGGGTAATGGCGGTGGGTGCCTGTGCATGCAGCGGTGGCATTTTTGATACCTACAGCGTATTGCAGGGTATTGACCAGGTGGTGCCGGTAGATGTGTATGTGCCCGGATGCCCGCCGAGACCGGAAGCAAATAATTGATGGTGTGATGAGGATCCAGGATCTGGTGGGTAAGGAAAGCCTCCGAAGAAGAAATGGAGAGCAGTATAAATTATTATTAGAAAGTTACGGAATACAATAAAAATAAACCCCAATAAGCAAATTCCAAATCCCAATAGGAAATGGTTGGAATTTGGGATTTTCAATTTTTGGAATTTGGCACTTACCAACGAACATATCAAATTAAGGCTAATTGAAAAATTTAGCGACCAGGTTAGTTCTTTTGAAGAGCCATACGGTATGCTAACTTTTGAAGCACCAAAGGAATTGAATCTGAAAGTCCTCAATTTTTTATATGATGATGAGGAATTGAAATTTCGTTTCCTTACCACGTTATGTGCTGTACATTATCCCGATAATAAAGGCAGGGAACTGGCGATAGTTTATCACCTGCATAACCTGGAGGAGAATGTCCGCATTCGTTTCAAAATTTTTACGGCCATTGAGCAGCCGGATATTTACACAGCCACCGGTTTATTTTCTGCGGCTAACTGGATGGAAAGAGAAACCTATGATTTTTATGGGGTCAATTTTGTAGGTCATCCGAATCTGAAAAGAATATTAAACGTGGATGAAATGGATTATTTCCCGATGCGGAAAGAATTTCCACTGGAAGACCAGACCAGGATCGATAAGGATGATGAAATGTTTGGAAGAGGAGGTACGGAGGGATTTGGAACGGACTCAGCGGCGGATAAAGCATCAGTCATTGCCGAAGCAGATAAACAGGATGAAACGGGGAGACCGATTGTGTGATAATGGTAAATTGTTAAACTTGCTAATTGCATATTACCCTGATGGATAAAATATAGGTAGGATGTCAGAACAACATATCAAATTACCGGAAGGAAGTATTGAAAAAACGACCACCACGCTAAACCTGGGGCCTACACACCCGGCTACGCATGGTGTCATGCAGAATATCCTGGAACTGGATGGGGAACGTATTGTTTCTACCGAACAAACCATCGGGTATATTCACCGGGCATTTGAAAAAATAGCGGAACGAAGACCGCTTTACCAGATCACTACACTAACCGACAGGATGAATTATTGCTCTTCTCCCATCAACAATATGGGATGGCATATCACCTGTGAAAAATTGCTGGGTGTTAAAACACCAAAAAGAGTTGACTACCTGCGGGTCATCATTATGGAGCTGGCAAGAATTTCAGATCATCTAATTTGTAATTCTATTGTAGGGGTGGATGCGGGTGCTTATACAGGTTTCCTGTACGTGATGCAATACCGTGAACTGATATATGAGATCTATGAAGAAGTTTGTGGCGCAAGATTGACGACCAACATGGGTCGTATTGGTGGCTTCGAAAGAAATTTTAATGATATAGCTTTTCAGAAATTAGAAAAGTTTTTAAAAGAATATCCTAAAGTGCTGAAAGAATTTGAGAATCTGTTTCAGCGCAACCGGATATTTATGGACAGGACAATCGGTACCGGGGCCATTAGTGCAGAACGGGCATTAAATTATGGCTTTACAGGTCCCAATCTCCGGGCTGCCGGTGTGGATTATGATGTCAGGGTGCATACGCCTTACAGCAGTTACGAAGATTTTCAATTTAATATACCCGTTGGTACCACCGGTGATAACTATGATCGCTGGTTGGTAAGCGGGAAAAGAAATGTGGGAGAGCCTGAGCATTATTGAACAAGCTTATCAAAAGGTGCAGGAGTTTAAAGGAACTGAAGCTGACGTTTTCCATGCGGATGTTCCAGAGTATTATTTGCCGGAGAAAGAGGATGTATATACAAAAATGGAAGCACTGATCTATCATTTTAAAATTGTAATGGGTGAAACGGATATCCCCAAAGGGGAAGTGTACCAGGCAGTGGAAGGCGGGAATGGTGAGTTAGGTTTTTATTTGATTAGTGACGGCGGAAGAACACCCTATCGTTTGCATTTCCGCAGACCTTGTTTTATTTATTACCAGGCCTTTGAGGAACTCACAAAAGGTGGAATGCTGAGTGATGCGATCATGACGATGAGTAGCCTGAATTTGATCGCAGGTGAAATGGATTCTTAATGATAAAGAGAGTAGTTAATGAAATTTTCTGACGAAAAATTACAGGAAGTACAACGCATCATCGGCTTTTACCCCGAAGGGAAGCAGAAGAGTGCGGTGATCCCGGTATTGCACCTGGCACAGCAGGAGTTTGGTGGCTGGTTGAGTACAGCTACGATGGATTATGTGGCTTCTTTATTAGAAATTGAACCTATTGAGGTGTATGAGGTTGCTACTTTTTATAGTATGTATAATTTAAAACCAGTTGGCAAATATATGTTTGAAGTATGCCAAACCGGCCCTTGTATGCTGAATGGAAGCGACGAGATCATTAAATATATCTATGATAAATTGGGTATCAAGCCCGGGGAAACAACAGGCGATGGATTGTTCACGTTGAAAACAGTGGAATGCATGGCCGCTTGTGGTTATGCACCAATGATGCAGCTGGGAAAAAATTACCGGGAGCACCTGACAAAAGAAAAGGTGGATAACCTGATCTATGAATGCAGGCAAAATGCTGCTCAAAAAAATTAAAGGGTGAAAAAAATATTGATCATAGTTCTTTTATGGAGTGTTGTTTCGGTTAATGCACAACCTACCCCGCCAATGCGCGGAACGGACGAAGAAAAACTTTCAGTGACCCTGAAAGCGTTTCACCAGGCCCTGGTAGAGAGGAACGTTGTTTCCATTAACCAGCAAACAGATAAAGCGCTGAGTTATGGCCATAGTAACGGATGGGTGGAAACGAAAAATGATCTGATAAGAAACCTGGAAACCGGATATCTTGGTTATAGTAGTTATAAGGAAGACAGCCTCCAGGTAACTATCAATGGAAATATGGCGAATGCCAGGTTTACCGCAGATATCAATGTGACATTAAATGGAAAACCCGGCAATTATCATTTGAAAGTGCTGGAGGTATGGGTAAAGAAAGGGACGCGATGGGTGCTGTTTGCCAGGCAAGCGGTGAAATAACTAAATAGAAATTAAAAATAGAAGGGGTTGGTTCGGCATAGCCTCCTAAAGATCATGGGACGAAAATTATTATTAGATAAAGCACATATTGAAAACATCAGGCATTATGATGTATACCGCCGTGAAGGGGGGTATCGCAGTGTAGAGAAAGCTTTACAATCCTTGAGCCCCGAAGCGGTATTGGAAGAAGTAAAGAAAAGTGGACTGCGGGGTCGGGGTGGTGCCGGATTTCCCACGGGGATGAAATGGAGTTTCCTGGCCAAACCGGAAGGGGTGCCCCGTTACCTGGTGGTGAATGCAGATGAATCGGAGCCCGGAACATTTAAAGACAGGTATTTAATGGAATTCATTCCGCATTTATTGATCGAAGGAATGATTGTTTCAGCTTATGCCTTAGGTGCGGCGAGATCGTATATCTATATACGTGGTGAGTTTGCCTGGATAGTTGATATTTTAGAACAGGCGATCAGCGAAGCAAAAAATAATGGCTGGCTTGGGAAAAATATTTTGGGAACTGGATTTGATTGTGAGATATATATACAGCGTGGTGCCGGGGCCTATATCTGTGGCGAGGAAACAGCATTGCTTGAATCACTGGAAGGAAAAAGAGGGAATCCCCGGATCAAACCACCCTTCCCGGCTATAAAAGGTTTATGGGATTGTCCCACCGTAGTGAATAATGTAGAAACGATCGCCGCAGTGGTGCCGATTATTAATGAAGGAGGAATTGAATATGCCAAGATTGGTATCGGCAAATCAACAGGAACAAAACTGATTTCAGCCTGTGGTAATATAAAAAAGCAAGGTGTATATGAAATTGATATGACCATCAGCGTGGAGGAATTTATTTATAGCGATGAATATTGTGGTGGTATTGCCAATGGGAGAAAATTAAAAGCTTGTATTCCTGGTGGATCATCTGTTCCTATTTTACCTGCTAATTTATTATTGAAGACAGCTAAAGGAGAAACAAGGATGATGACCTATGAGAGTTTGGCGGATGGTGGTTTTGCAACAGGGTCCATGATGGGATCCGGCGGATTTATTGTACTCGATGATAGCCAGTGTGTCGTTCGTCATACTTATACATTAGCCAGGTTTTACCGTCATGAAAGTTGCGGCCAATGTTCACCCTGCCGGGAAGGCACCGGCTGGATGGAAAAAATACTACTGAACATTGAGAGCGGTAAAGGCAGAAAAACTGATATTGATCTGCTTTGGGATATACAAAGAAGGATCGAGGGCAATACGATTTGTCCGTTAGGCGAAGCAGCGGCGTGGCCGGTGGCAGCAGCTATTCGGCATTTCAGGGATGAGTTTGAATGGCATGTAGAAAATCCTGAAGATTGTTTGAGAAGAAATTATGGATTGGCGGGGTATGCTGATGCGTTACAAGTGGCAACACCAGGTTAGAGTTTCACGCGAAGACGCAAAGATTTTAAGACGCAATGAGGGCATGACAGAAAATGATTTATCAAAATTAGTAGTTGATTTGTTTTTTAAGATACATAAGCACTATAGCCCGGGATTATTTGAAAGTGTGTACGAAGAAATATTCTGTTATGAATGGTCAAAGAATGGAATTCCTTTAAAAGACAACATGGCGTTCCATTGATACATGAAGAAATAAAAATGGAGGTAGGATTCAGGGCAGATGTGATACTTGATGATAAAGTAATTGTAGAATTGAATCGGTTGAAGCGCTTGCTGAAATTCACTATAAGCAAGTACAAACATATTTGAAATTAACTGGAATGAAATTAGCCTTATTGGTAAACTTCAATGTTCCGCTAATTAAAGATGGAATTCATAGAATAGTAAATAAATTATAAAACTTTGCGTCTTTGCTCCTTATGTAGCTTTGCGTGAAATTAATTATGGCCGAAGAACTAAAAAAAGAAGCACCTGCCCATTTTAAAGTCACCATCGATAATATAAGTATCGAAGTGGCACCGGGTACGTCTATATTAAATGCCGCCAGGCAAATAGGTGGGGATGTTACACCGCCTGCCATGTGCTACTATAGCAAATTGCAGGGGAGTGGTGGTAAATGCCGCACCTGCCTGGTAGAAGTAGCTGCTGGTTCCACGGCAGATCCAAGACCGATGCCGAAACTGGTGGCCTCCTGCCGCACCAATGTAATGGATGGAATGGTGGTGAAGAATATCACGAGTGACAGGGTAATCGATGCCAGAAATGGAGTGGTGGAATTCTTACTGATCAATCACCCGTTGGATTGTCCCATTTGTGACCAGGCCGGCGAATGTGATCTGCAGGACCTTGGTTATAATCATGGAAAAGAAGGTACACGCTACGAGTTTAACAGAAGAACATTTGAGAAGGAAGATATTGGTCCTTACATACAACTGCACATGACAAGGTGTATACTTTGTTATCGCTGTACCTATGTAGCCGACCAGCTAACAGATAAAAGGGTGCATGGGATATTGGACAGGGGTGATCATGCCGAGATCTCTACCTATATTTCCAAAGCCATTGATAATGATTTTAGCGGGAACATGATCGATGTATGTCCTGTGGGTGCATTGACCGATAAAACATTCCGGTTCAAGAACCGGGTATGGTTTACCAAGCCGGTGGAGGCACATCGTGATTGTGATAGATGTTGTGGCAAAGTAACTTTATGGAACCGGGGTGATGAAGTGCTCAGGGTAACTGCCAGGAAGGACCAATGGGGCGAAGTGCAGAGCTATGATGGAAAACCAGGATGGATCTGTAATACCTGCCGCTTTGATAAAAAGCAATTGAACGATTGGGTAATAGAAGGTCCGACAAAGATCAACCGGCACTCTGTCATTTCACAGGGACACTATGAGGGATTGAAAAAGCCAAAAGAAATGCTGGCCGATGTAATGGGTGGGCGGGAACCGAAACTGCTGATGGATATTCATAGTATCAGTGATGTGAATAAAGTGGACTTAAGTGAACTACCGGGTCCGGCAACGAGTGAGACATTTGAAAATGGAAAGGAAACTAATTCCTGAAGAATGGATAAGCAAGAACCAAAGGAAGCAATGGAAGATCTTAGACAAAAAGAACAGGTCCATTTGGTAGCTATATTACCAATGCCAGTGAAAGTGTTGAAAAAATTATTTGATTATCTCGATCTGAAACTGACCGAGGACGGTAGTTATCCCGGGAATACCTTGCGACTCACCGAAACATTCTGTGTTAAGAACGAGCTGGATTTTGAGAAGGTGAAACTGTGGGCAGCAGGACTCGGTGGATATGATGACGCGGAAATTCTGTGGAATTGTGAAGAACCTTATGATTTTTTATTTGAAGAAGGAGGAGGTATTCAGCAAGAACGATAGTGAATTGTAGTGGCGGGTGAGGCTTTATATTTTGAAACATTAAAAGTCCCATTAGGGATTAAGGGTATATGCAATTATTGGTAATGGATTGGTGGCTGATCCTCGAAAAAGGCTTGTTGATTGCCGGTATTATCGGGCTGTCATTCTTTATTGCTATGTACACCACCTATGCTGAAAGAAAAGTGGCTGCCTGGTTACAGGATCGGCGTGGACCTAACAGGGCAGGGCCTTTTGGTATTTTACAACCCTTGGCGGATGGTGGCAAATTGTTTTTTAAGGAAGAAATAATTCCGCTGGCTTCCAATAAATTTCTATTCATACTTGGCCCGGCCCTGGCGATGCTAACGGCCTTGCTCACCAGCGCGGTGATTCCATGGGCTACCCCTTTTGTTACAAAAGGAGGAAATGTTATCCCGATACAAGTGGCGGATGTGGACATGGGAATCCTGCTGGTATTTAGTATCGTCAGCGTTGGTGTATATGGCATCATGATCGGCGGATGGGCATCGAATAATAAATTTTCCTTGATGGCGGCAATCCGGGGCGCTTCACAAATGGTGTCCTATGAGTTACCGATGGGTCTTGCCTTAATTGCTGTTTTATTTATAACGGGGTCATTGAAGATGAGTGAGATTGTTGCGCAACAGGTGCAGCATGGCTGGCATATTATTTATCAGCCATTGGGCTTTATTATATTTTTTATTTGTGCGCTGGCTGAGTGTAACCGCACACCCTTTGATATGGCAGAGGCAGAAAATGAATTAAACTTTGGTTATCACCAGGAGTATTCTTCCATGAAGCTGGGTTTTTATTTGTTTGCTGAATATATCAATATGTTCATCAGCAGTGCCATTATGGTCACTTTATATTTTGGTGGTTATGATATTCCGTTTGTAAATGAAGCCTCCTGGGGATTGAATTCATTCTGGATGTCCGTTCTCAGTTTCAGCGTGATGATGGCTAAAATTTCTTTCTTCCTCTTCCTGTTCTTATGGATCCGGTGGACCATCCCCCGTTTCCGGTATGACCAGTTGATGAACCTGGGTTGGAAGAAATTAATCCCGCTGGCATTAGTCAATATGATTATTACGGCGGCAGTGATGTTGTTATTGAAAAAGTGAATATGGAATGGTGAATAGTCCCGGGTTTTAACCGGGGGGAAACGAATAAATATATATTTGCGAAAATTTTAAATATTCCTTTCGGGGGTAGTGATATGTTAACACAAAGAGCAAAAGAGGTGGACCGGCGGCCGATGACTTTCCTGGAGAGCATTTATCTCTGGAATATTTTAAAGGGTATGGCGATTACTATCAGTCACTTATTTAAAAAGAAAGTGACCATCAATTATCCCGAACAAACAAGAAGTTTTTCAAAAGTTTGGCGGGGTTTGCATGTGCTGAACCGGGATGCCGAAGGAAGAGAAAATTGTACCGCCTGCGGTTTGTGTGCCGTTGCCTGCCCGGCCGAAGCGATTACGATGGAAGGTGCCGAGCGACTACCGGGTGAGGAACATTTATACCGAGAGGAGAAATATGCCGCCAAGTATGAGATCAATATGCTGCGTTGTATTTTCTGCGGGTTGTGCGAAGAAGCTTGTCCGAAGGATGCGATCTATTTATCGCAAAGTATTGTCCCGGCCAACTATGGACGTAAGGGATTTATTTATAAAAAAGAAGATTTGCTAATACCGCATCCGGTCCAGGAGAAAGAGGCGTATGAAAAAGCAGTAGGAAATAAAGCAGTAAAGAACTAAAGAAACGACTAACGGCTCAGAGAATGAATATCACTCAAATACTATTCTGGTTGCTTTCGGTAGTAGCACTATTTAGCGCACTGATGGTGATCAGCAGCAAGAACCCTGTGTATAGTGTGTTGTGGCTGATCGTTACGTTCTTTTCTATTTCAGGCCATTATATTTTATTAAATGCCCAGTTCCTCGCCATTGTAAATATTATTGTGTATGCCGGGGCAATTATGGTATTGTTCCTGTTTGTCATCATGCTGATGAACCTGAACAAGGAGACAGAACCCCGAAAAAACCGATGGCTCAAAATTGCCGGGGCGATTGCTGGCGGTTGTTTATTATTGGTGCTGGTGGCAGCATTGAAGGATACCGAGATAAAACAGCAGCAGGCCCTGGTAAATGAAGGTGGAGTAGGGTTGATCAAAAACCTGGGTAAAGAATTATTCACTACGTATGTCGTGCCGTTTGAAATAAGCAGTATTTTATTTTTGAGTGCGATGGTTGGTGCCGTAGTGATCGGGAAGAAAGAGTAAACCCCCTGAACGATGTTCGCAACCATCTCCGGCTATCACCGGATCGGTTGCCCTAAAAGGGAGAGGTAGGTCGGTTAGTCATTATTGTTTTTAAGGTTTTGTGGCCATAGCAAACAGCCAGGGCAAAAAATGAAATGAATAAAGAAAATAAATTTTAGTGAACTGACTATCGACGAATGACTAACGACTACAGACTATAAAAATGCCGATTAATTATTATATATTCCTGGCTATTGCCTTGTTCTGCATTGGTATTGTGGGTGTGTTGACACGCCGCAATGCCATTATTATTTTTATGTGCATTGAACTCATGCTGAATGCCGTGAATTTGTTACTGGTTGCGTTTTCAAAAATGCATCACCTGAAAAATGCAGCAATCAGCGCTACGGCTGGTACCGATGGGCAGTTATTTGTATTCTTTATCATGGTGGTGGCAGCGGCGGAAGTAAGTGTGGGATTGGCAATTATTGTAATGATGTATAGAAATATACATTCGGTGGATGTGAACTTTTTGAACAGGTTAAAACACTAAAAAGACTGGCAGCTGCCATAACATGAAGGTATTATTACTATTAATTATTCTGCTTCCATTTGCCGGTTTTCTAATTAACGGGTTGGGAAGGAAGGTCCTTAGCAAAGGAGTTCTTGCTGTAAATGCCTGTGCGCAGATCCTGGCTTCATTTATAATCAGCATCCTGGCTTTTATGGATGTAAAAGCGAACGGTGGCCAAACGGTTCAGTATTTTGATTTTATCAATGTGGGAACTCTTCGTATCCCCTTTGAACTAAAGATCGACCAGCTTTCAGCTTTATTCCTGTTGATCATTACGGGTGTTGGTTTCCTGATACATCTCTATTCAACTGCTTATATGAAGGAGGAAAAAGCAGAACATTACGGGAGGTATTTTTCCTATCTCAATCTTTTTGTTTTCTCGATGCTACTGCTTGTTTTGGGTGCCAACTTTGTTATCCTGTTCATTGGTTGGGAAGGAGTAGGTCTTTGCTCCTATTTATTGATCGGGTACTGGTTTAAAAAACAGGAATATAATAAAGCAGCTAACAAGGCTTTTATTATGAACCGTATCGGCGACCTGGCTTTCCTGATCGCTATCTTCTGGCTGATCAAAAAATTGGGTACTGTTTCATATGATGAAGTTTTCGCTGCTGCCAACCTGGCGAAGCTCACGGCCGTTGATATAACTGGGATCACCCTGTTGCTGTTTGTAGGTGCCACCGGTAAAAGTGCGCAAATACCGCTGTATACCTGGTTACCGGATGCCATGGCTGGTCCCACACCTGTATCAGCATTGATCCATGCGGCTACGATGGTGACGGCGGGTATTTATATGATCGCCCGGAGTAATATCCTGTATTCTTTGTCACCGGTAACGATGGATATTGTAGCGTATGTAGGGCTTGGCAACTGCCCTGCTTGCGGCGACCATTGCCTTGAAACAAAATGATATTAAAAAAGTTCTGGCCTATTCCACCGTAAGCCAATTAGGCTTTATGTTCCTGGCATTGGGAACTGGAGCCTATACGGCCGCCGTTTTTCATGTTATGACTCATGCATTTTTTAAAGCCCTGTTATTCCTCGGTAGCGGCAGTGTTATTCACGCCATGAGTGGTGAACAGGATATTCGCAACATGGGTGGCTTGAGCAGGAAACTAAAGATCACTTTTATCACTTTTGTGATTGGTTGTATTGCTATAGCAGGTATCCCTCCCTTCAGCGGGTTCTTCTCCAAAGATGCTATCCTCTTGAGCGCATTTGAAAAAAGCCCGGTGCTCTATGCTATTGCTTTATTTACAGCCTTGCTTACAGCATTCTACATGTTCCGGTTGCTATTCATCACTTTCTCTGGCAAGTTCAGGGGCACACAGGAGCAGGAGCATCATGTTCATGAAAGCCCGGCCACGATGACCATTCCGTTGATCATCCTGGCGATACTTTCGATCGTTGGCGGGTTGATAGGAATCCCCGAAGTTTTTATGAAAGGTGGTGATAAACTGGGTGAATTTTTATCACCGGTGATCCCAGTGCATAGTGAACATCATATTTCGGCATCCACTGAATATATGCTGATGGGACTGTCAACAGGTTTAGTTGTTATCATGATAATTTTTGCCTGGTTCAAATTCAGAAATTACCAGCGAAGCGAAGCAACAGGCTTTGGTAAAGTGCTTGAAGATAAATGGTATGTAGATGAACTCTATGAAAAGATAATAGTGAACCCGTTGAATAAGTTGAGTGTTTTTTTCAGCTCCATTTTTGAAAAATCGGTGATAGATGGGCTGGTGAATGGTGTCGGAAGATTGGTGAATTATGGCAGCCGGCAGTTGCGGTTGCTACAGAGCGGGCAGGTTGGTAATTATATCTTGTTGATGGTAGTCAGTATCGTTTTGATCTTTATAATTCAGTTTTTTTTGAGAAAATAACCCCCAACCCTAATAGGGGCTTGCTACTACGCAAGACAAAAGTTGGGAGACATTTTGAAATTTGAAAAAATTTAAAGTCCCTTAAGGGATGTAAGGTTCTATGATTCCTGTTTTCCTGATATTGATCCCCTTGCTGACCGGACTGGCGGCCTTCTTTTTTAGAAATGACAAGGCTGTCCGCTCTTGGACATTGTTTTCTTCTGTCTTGACATTGGTGGTATCTGTATTGGGACTAACCTTGTTGAAAGAAGAAAAATACTTGCAGCACCAGGCTGAGTGGCTGCAGACATTGGGCAGTAGTTTTTCAGTAAAGCTGGATGGGATGGGCCAATTGCTTTGTTTATTGAATGCGATTGCTTACCCGTTGGTTGTGCTGTCTACCTGGAACAGTTCTTATAAAAAATCTCACAATTTTTTTGCATTAATGTTGCTGGCCCAGGCAGGGATGATGGGCGTCTTTGTCGCCATGGATGCATTGTTGTTTTACTTTTTCTGGGAACTGGCGCTGATACCGATGTACTTCCTGTGTTCACAATGGGGTGGTGAGAAAAGAATTGCGGTAACGTTCAAATTCTTCATCTATACGTTTATCGGCTCCTTACTGATGCTGATCGGCATATTGTACGTTTATAATAATACAGAGAATCATTCCTTCGCTATCGAGTCCTTTTATAATGCGGCACTCGCAAAAAAAGAACAGGCCTGGGTTTTCTGGTTATTCTTTGCTGCTTTCGCCATTAAAATGCCCGTGTTTCCTTTTCATACCTGGCAGCCCGATACCTATGAACAGGCACCCACTGCTACGACCATGATATTAAGCGGTGTGATGGTAAAAATGGGTGTATTGGGTTTGCTGCGCTGGCTATTTCCGGTGTTGCCGCTTGCTTCCTTTCAATGGGGAGATTTTATAACTTCTGCATCGTTGATCGGGGTTATATATGCTTCACTGATCGCCATTCAACAAAATGATTTAAAGAGACTGGTGGCTTATTCCTCTATTGCCCATATTGGGTTGATGTGCGCAGCTGCTTTTTCTCAGAATGCAAGTGGCCTGCAGGGATTAATGATCCAACTGTTCAATCATGGCATAAATATTATTGGGTTGTGGATCGTGGTGGAATTAATTGAGCGGCAATTTGGAACCAGGAAAATATCAGACCTGGGCGGCCTCGCGCAAAAGGCGCCGGCGATGGCGATTTTGCTGGTGATTGTTGCGTTGGCCAATATTGCCATTCCACTTACCAATGCTTTCCCGGGTGAATTCCTGATGTTCAATGGTATATTCAGTTCACAGACGAAATATAATATGTGGTTTATCGTCATGGCAGGGTTGGGGATCATACTGGGGGCGGTTTACACCTTGAATATGATCCGTAAAGTTTTTTATGGACCTACCAATGAACTGACGGCCGCTACACGGGATATTCAATGGAATGAAAAACTGGCATTAGGAATTATAGTCATCATCATTTTCTGGTTCGGGGTTTACCCGCAGTGTTTGCTCAATGAAACCACGGCAGTATCGGAATCAATCATAAAAAAATTCGAATTGCTTCAGTTTAACCTGCAAAAGCAATAAGAAGGTATCAATATGAACGCATTACTATTATCGGCAATATTGGGAGTCATCATGCTATTCAGCGGCATTTGGCTGCGGTCAAAAACTGCTGTGCGAAATCTTGCCATTGCAGGGCTGGTCATTTTATTGTTTGTCAATGTTCTGGAGATGAACGGCATTCGCCTTTTTAACATCGATACCAAAGGGATGATCTCTTTTGATAATTTTTCGTTGCTTTTTAATACGATTGTGTTTATATCCACACTGATATACCTTTTATTGTCGGCAAGGGATATGGAAAAGATAGGGATCAATTATGCTGAATACTTTGCCCTTATCTTTTTTATTCTTTGCGGGATCACGCTTACCTCTTCCTTTAAATCATTGCTTATTTTATTTCTTGGGATAGAGATCATTTCCATTCCTCTCTATATTCTCACCGGCAGCGATAAGAAGAATTTAAAAAGTAACGAGGCTTCCCTGAAATATTTTCTGTTGGGTGCTTTTTCTACTGGTCTCATGCTGATGGGGATCGCCTTAATCTATGGAGCCAGTGGTAGTTTTGATACAACCAGCATTGGCGCTTTTACAGCTACAGCTCCTTCTGCATTGCTGATGGCTGGCATGCTGTTGCTGATGTTCTCTATGGCTTTCAAAGCGTCGGTGGCCCCCTTTCATTTTTGGACGCCGGATGTGTATGATGGTGCTCCAACTGTTTTTACTTCTTTTATGGCAACGATAGTGAAAGCTGCTGTCTTTATAGCTTTTATCCGTTTATTTGATGATGCCTTTGGGATCCGCCAGGCGCAATGGCAATTATTTATTGCGGTGCTTACCGTAGCAACTCTTTTTATCGGGAATATTACTGCGGTTTTTCAATTAAGTGTAAAACGGATGCTGGCTTATTCCAGTATTGCCCAGGCTGGTTTTATGATGTTGTCATTATATGCTATGAATACAGAAGCCAAGGAAGGTTTGCTCTTGTATACGGCCGCTTATAGTTTTGCTACCATCGGCATCTTTGCTGTACTCATTAAAATGAAGGACTATACATTTGAAGGCTTCAACGGATTTGCAAAAACGCAACCGTTGTTGGCTGCCACCACAATGATTTTCCTCTTATCATTGGCTGGTATTCCTCTTACTGCCGGGTTTCTTTCCAAGTTTTACATGCTAAAAGCAGTCATGGCTAACGGAAAAAATTTATGGCTGGTAATTTTTGCGGTGGTGATGGCTGCCATAAGTGTGTACTATTACTTTCGTCTTATACAAGCTATGTATTTTAAAGAAGGCGATTCACAGCCCATCGTTGTCAGCCGGGGTTTTAAATGGACATTGGTTGTATTAGCTGCATTAGTCATATTGCTCGGCATTTTCCCCAACCTGCTGCTTACCTGGTTGTATTTTTAGTTTCAATTCACCTCGGCCTCAGCCTGGTCATTACTTGGCTTTCAAGGATTGACGTTCTCCGTCTGACCAATACTTGTCCTTATATTTGTACATGTCCCGAAATAATCGGGAAGCTTTCAGACGTGTACAAAAAATGAACTTTGGTGATGTCTTTTCATTGGCTTTCCGTACGGTTCGCAGTAATAAACTCCGGACAGGACTCACTGTTGCCATTATAGCGTTTGGGATAATGGCGTTGATTGGTATCATTACGGCCATTAAAGCCATGAATCAGAAGTTCACTGAGAGTTTTTCTACCATGGGCGCCAATGCCTTTACCATTCGGTTCAAAGAGCGGAATATTAATTTTGGTGGTAGTGGTATCAGGGAAAGTACACTTTCAAAAAAAGGAAAAAAAAAGGAAAAAAAATCAAGTCTTGGGAAGCTGATCACAGAGGATGAAGCAGAACTGTTTGCTGACAGGTTTGCTTTTCCTTCTATCAGGAGTATTTCCATATTTGGCGGAAGGAACAATATTGCTTCCTTTAATAGCAGGAAAACGCATCCCAATGTTTTTTTATTTGGTGGGGATGATAATTATTTATTGTTAAATGGATTTTCAATTCAATATGGAAGAAACCTGAGCCGGATGGATGTTCGTAGTGGAGGGAATGTTTGCCTGTTGGGATATGATATCGCTAAAAAATTGTTTAAAGAAGGAATGGACAGGGCTGTTAACTCAGTCATACACATTAACAATATCTCTTACCGCGTACTGGGCGTTATGAAAAGCCGGGGTTCCAGTTTTGGATTCAGCAGGGATAATGTCATAATCACTACTTATTCAAATGTTGACAGGAATTTTCCATCAGGGTTCTCATTTGTGATTGGGGTTATGACACCCGATCTGCAAAAAGTACAGGTGGCGATGGGAGAGGCGGAAGGTGTTTTCAGAGGTATTCGCAAATTAAACACCACGGAGGAAAACAATTTTGTATTGGATCGCAGTGATAGTGTGGCGGAAAAAGCGATGAATAGTTTACGTTTTCTAACTGTATCAGCTACCGTGATCGGGCTGATTACTTTGATCGGGGCGGCCATCGGCCTGATGAATATAATGCTGGTATCAGTATCAGAACGAACCCGGGAAGTAGGTCTTATTAAAGCAATTGGCGGAAAAAGTAATATGGTCAGCCGGCAGTTCTTGCTGGAAGCTATTATTATCAGTGTGCTGGGTGCCATATTTGGAATTATACTGGGAATTTTGGTGGGAAATATTTTCTCTACCGTGCTGGAAACGGGTTTTGTGATTCCCTGGAATTGGGTGCTGTATGGCATTATTATCTGCACGATAGTTGGTTTGCTGGCTGGATTATATCCTGCCCTGAAAGCAGGAAAACTCAATCCTATTGAGGCTTTGCGTTACGAATAGGCGGATTGTCGCGAACGGGGTCATAACCTGCTGTTATTGTGTAGGATCAATTTCTTATCTCCAAAAGAATCCCCGGGGACAAATTATTTACTTGGGATTGTTGCATTTGAAAAAATCCTTAACTTGAAGCCCCTTCCCAAAAAAATGAAGGAATGGGCTTTTTTAATAAACTTTTTTCTTAGCATTGTAGCTCTGAAAACAGGGACTCGTATTTATCATTTTTAAAACTAAAAAATTAAGATCATGGCAGAGACTAAACCAACTGCATCAGTTAAGGCTACTTCGGTTCAGCCAAAAAAGAGTAGCAATGCTATTTCCTGGATTGCACCCGTTATTTGTGTTCTTGCCGGTTATGCAATCTGGCGTTTCATTCTCGGTGCCGCTGACGGATTTGAGAACCCTGATAAAAGTGGAGGATTCTGGCCGGCACATAAAGGCCCGAAAGACGCCCTTCACCGTATTTATGAAGGTGGTATCATAGTACCGCTGCTTGATTGGTATGTTGCTGATGGTGATCGTTTTCTCAATCGAGAGGTTCCTGACCATTCGTAAAGCATTGGGCAATGGTTCGATTTCTGATTTTGTACGTAAAGTACAGTATCACTTGGCCAACCGCAATGTAGATGCAGCATTGTCTGAGTGTGATAAGCAAAGAGGTTCTGTAGGTAATGTTATGAAAGCTGGTCTTCGCCGCTACAAGGAAATGATCAACGAACCCGGTATGAATATCGAGCAAAAAGTTATTTCTATTCAAAAAGAAGTAGAAGAAGCCACGGCCCTGGAACTTCCGATGCTACAAAAAAACCTGGTATTTCTTTCAACCATTACTTCAGTAGGTACCCTGGTGGCCCTGTTGGGAACGGTAATTGGAATGATCAAATCATTCTCTGCACTGGGTGCTGAGGGTGGTGCCGGTGCAGCTGGTGATTTGGCCATTGGAATCTCTGAAGCCTTGTATAATACTGCTTTGGGTATTGGTACTTCAGCCCTGGCACTTATCATGTATAACGTATTTACAACCAAAATTGACTCAATAACTTATGGCATTGATGAATCAGGTTTTACCTTGACTCAAAGTTTTGCTTCTCTGTACAAATAATACTGTTAAAACAGGTTTTATTGTATGGAAATTTGAAACCTATTCATCTCATTTCTAAATTAAAGCAACATGCCTAGTGTTAAGCTGCCAAGGAAAAGTACGGACACTGATATGACCCCTTTTGTGGACATAGCATTCCTTATTTTGTCCTTTTTTATCATGGCAACCAAGTTTAAGCCACCAGAGCCGGTAGAAATAACCACACCGGGATCAGTTTTATCTCAAAAATTACCGGAGAACAACGCGGTAATGATCATTGTTGACTCTTCGAACCGTGTCTTTTTCTCGGTATTGTCAGATAAGGATAAGTCAAAATTTGATTTGATCATACAGGATATCAACAGTACCCAAACTCTCGGTTTATCAACAGCAGAGATGGCTAATTACAGACAGACATTTGCGGTAGGTGTGCCTTTCGGAAATTTAAAACAATTATTAGGTTTAGATGCTAAGGATCAGCAGACACTAAAGGTTCCCGGGATCCCAGTGCTGGATTCGACAAATAACCAGCTTGTTTGGTGGATTTCTGCAGCAAAAAAAGCGTTTGCAGGAGAAAAATTAAATTATCTCATCAAAGGTGATGGAAAGTCAAAATATCCAACTTTTGAAGCCGTTGTGAGTGCTTTAAAAAAGAATGATGAGTTCAAGTATAACCTTGTAACTGCTTTAGATGACATACCACCAAATTCAGAGCTGGACCTGCATTATAGAAAAAATCTAAAAGATTAAAATTTTAAACCCAATTTATTATGTCTAGTATAGATACGGGCGGTGAAGATAGTGGTCACAAAAAAGGACCGGGGGTAAAAAAGGCTAAAAAGCTATCAACCAGGGTGGATATGACACCCATGGTTGACCTGGGTTTTCTGTTGATTACGTTTTTCGTTTTTACCGCTACCATGACGACTCCCACCACGCTTGACCTTAATATGCCCAAAGATATTAAAGATGAGAAGGACCAGACTGAAGCGAAAGAGTCAGGGGTATTAACCATTTTGCTTGGAAAGGGAAATCAGGTCTATTATTACGAGGGTAAACTGGTGGTAGATGCCACTGGCAATAATTTTAAATCTACCACTTTTAAAGGTATCCGGGATGTTATTATCAAAAAGAAGAGAGAAGTAATGGGGCGCCACGTGCACGATGATACCTGTCCAAAGACCCAGGCTAAGGCTAAGGAAAGGGGCGACCCCGACTGGGAAAATGCCTGCGCGGACCGTGATTTCATTGTTATTATCAAACCTTCTGACGATGCTACCTACAAAAATACAGTTGATATTTTGGATGAAATGACGATTAACCAGGCAAGAACCTATGCTATGGTTAAAATTATAAAGGAAGAAATCGAATTAATAAAAGCTACAGAAGCTACAAATGGGATCAAATAGACAGCTGGATTTTTATGGAAAAAGCAGTTAACTAGCATCTAATTAAAAACGCATAGTATGGAAGCCAACAAAATATTATCAGCTGATATTCTCGACCTGATCTTCGAGGATAAGAATAAAGACTACGGGGCATATCACCTGAGGAAAACGTATAATAAACGTATCACCCGCGCCCTTATTATTACTGCCTCGGTTGCCCTTTTGGCTATTGGTGGGTCTTTATTGGCCAGCAACCTGAAGAGCAGTGATGATAAAAAGGTTAAAATGCAGGAGATAACACTGACGGAAGTGAAGCAGGAAGAAAAAAAGATTATACCTCCGCCTCCGCCTCCGCCAAAAGTGGAGCCGCCAAAAGTGGAAATGAAGCAGTTTACCCCTCCTGTAATTAAAAAGGATGAGGAAGTGGAAAAACCACCACCACCACAGGAAGAATTGAAAGAAGCCAAGATCGATGTGGTAAACCAGGAAGGCATCAAGGACGAAAATATTGCAACCCCTGTCGCCATTGATGAAGGAAAACAGATCGTAGAGGAAAAGAAAGTAGAAGATGAAAATAAGATATTTGACAAAGTGGAGATTGAAGCTAAATTCCCAGGTGGAGAAGGCAAATGGAAACAATACCTCGAAAGAAGTTTAAATTCCAATACGCCTGTTGATAATGGAGCCCCTGAAGGTAGTTACACAACGGTTGTGCAGTTTGTAGTGGACAAAGAAGGCAATATCAGTGATGTTAGGGCGATGACTAGTCATGGTTATGGTATGGAAGAAGAGGCTATGAGAGTTATCAAAAAAGGACCTAAATGGGAACCAGCCATACAAAATGGCCGCCAGGTAAAGGCGTATCGTAAACAACCCATTACATTCCTGGTTACAGGCGAGTAAAATTATATTCTCTAATACCTAATCCCTTCCTGGTTAAAGCAGGAAGGGATTTTTTTTAACCTTACCCCACCAAAAATTCAACAATATTTAGGATCATACGCCCCCTCTCCTTCAGGAGAGGGAATAAAGACCCTTCCGTTATAAGTATCGTAAGGGGTGAGGTTTTAGTTTATTTTTGATGGAATGTTGAATAAGATAACAGGATGGCAGGATACCATTATAGCCCTGGCTACTCCACCAGGGGTGGGAGCGATTGGTGTTATCCGCCTCAGTGGAAGCAATGCCATTGCCATTGCCAATCAATTATTTCCTGCTAAGGACCTATTGAGCCAGGCTTCACATACATTACATGTTGGCTTTTTGAGAGATAATGAAAAGATCCTGGATGAAGCGGTGGTATCGCTTTTCAAGGGACCGCGGTCCTATACGGGAGAAGATGTTGTAGAGATGAGCTGTCATGGTTCCCCTTATATTCAGCAACAAGTGATGGATGCCTGTATCGGCAAAGGTGCCAGGCTTGCTAAACCTGGTGAATTCACCCAACGGGCTTTTTTAAACGGCAAATTAGATCTCTCACAAGCGGAAGCTGTCGCCGATCTTATTGCTTCCAATACAGCAGCCTCACAAAAAGCCGCTCTACATACGATCAGGGGAGGATTCTCGGAGAATCTGAAGGAACTGAGAGAAAGATTGATCCGTTTTTCAGCATTAATAGAATTGGAACTGGACTTTTCGCAGGAAGATGTGGAGTTCGCCGACAGGAAACAATTTTATGAGTTGATCAATGAACTAACGGGGACGACTAACCAGTTAGTCAATTCTTTTTCGTTGGGAAATGTAATACGCAATGGTGTAAGTGTTGCCATCATTGGCAAACCCAATGCCGGGAAGTCTACTCTTCTCAATAGTTTGCTCAATGAAAACAGGGCCATTGTAAGTGATATTCCCGGTACCACCCGGGATACGATAGAAGAGCTGATCAATATTGATGGTATTATTTTCCGGTTGATCGACACAGCCGGTATCCGGCAGCATGCAGCTGATATAATAGAAACGGCAGGGATGGAGCGGAGCCTTGAAAAAATGAAACAGGCTGACCTGGTCTTGTATTTATTTGATGCAGGAGAAACAAGGACCGAGATAGGTCGCCTGAAGTCGGAGCTATCGGACCAGCAATTGAATTATTTGCTGATCGCCAATAAGATCGACATAGCCGGCGAGGAGGCTGTCAAGGAGAAATTTGCTGGTCTTGATAAAATGATCTTTATTTCCGCCATACAGCATGTACATACAGATGTGTTGAAAGATAGAATGGTCGATGCGGTGATGCAGGGCCAGGTGCAACCAGAAAATACGATAGTTACCAATGCCCGGCATTATCATGCGTTAAAAGAAGTGCAACGATCATTGACCGATATTAAAAACGGGCTGGATAATAAATTACCGGGTGATTTACTGGCACTGGATATCCGGCGTTGTTTGCATTATCTCGGTGAGATCACGGGGGAGATAACCAATGATGATCAGTTGGATTATATTTTTAGTAAGTTCTGTATCGGAAAATAGCCAAGCCGCATTATTACTGTGCCATGATCTCGCCGCCGATCCGGCGGGTATAATAGGCCGCGCCCGACAGCGTTTTGGCGAACTTCCCGTCCAGGCGGTGCAGTTTCAGAAGTTCCGAGTACAGGCTGAAAAGTCGGCGTATCTCTTTATTGGAAATCATCTCTTTTCCGGGCTAACAATTATGCCAGAAAGCGGGCAGATTGGCACCCTTTTTAATGTGTTACAAGCATGGAGGATAATATATTCGATATAGCTATTGAGGAGGAGGGAACAAGGTATACCGGCTGGGTCAATCCTTCGGAAAAGCTCAGCGAAAGCGGCAGGCCGGTTTCCTTTCATGTCGTGTTGAACGGTACCTCCTTTGGCTACCTGTCTTATAATAACTGCAAATGGAACGTAAACGAGGAACGTCCCGACAACCTGGTCATAAAACTCGGCGAAGAAATTGAAAAACATTTTAGTATGGATAAGGAATATAAAAACAAAGAGGCTATGCACGGTGGCATTACCGGCAAGCGCGATAAGAATGCCGGCAGCGGAACTTTTAACCGGGGTACGGAACAGGACCCAGACATGAACGATGGTGTCGCCGACGGCACGTCCAACCCGGGGACGGTGAGTAAAGAAAAGGAAAACCCGAAGTCGGGCAATATCGGGAAAAACAATGCCGGTGGCTATGAACATTTGAAGAAGTAAAGCAGCGATACCATGGTCAACACAAAAATTCGCCAGCTTGTCAGTGGCCCGGAGCGCACCCGGCGTAGATGCATCCGGAAGTTCCGATTTTACTTTCCCGGTGGATACCGGGGGCAAAAGTACCAGGACTGGGAACGCAATTACAAATGGGAAGCGCACCTGAAGTGGGAAGAGAAGTTAAATAAAAAGGAATTCAAAACCTTGCTGCAGAAGGAACAATATGCAGAGATCGCGAAGAGGGCTATCACCATTGAATCGAAAACCAATTTACTTTTCTCTTTTGAAAAAATGGCGCTCCGCGATGCCGTGAAAGACGAAGCGTCGGCAAAGTTATTTGCAAAAGGGTTATATGAATTTTTGCATGGAACTAAACCTGTCAAAGAACGATTTGAAAATTACCGGGACATGCTGGCGAAACTGCCGGTGAAACAAACAAGGGTATTGACCTGGCCGGTATTAACCGTCTTTGGTTTTATCGCGCAGCCCGAACAGCATATGTATCTCAAACCCACTGTCACAAAGGCAGCAGCAACGAAATACAAATTCGATTTTAGCTATTCTTCCAAACCGAATTGGAATACATACGAAAGTCTGTTGAATTTTGCGGAACAAGTCAGGAAAGACACTTCGAAGTTTGGTCCCCGTGACATGATCGACCTGCAATCATTTATCTGGGTGATGGGTTCGGAAGAGTACCCCGATTAATTAAAGTTATGGATGCAAATACGGCAAAGCTCGTGAACGAATTAAATGACCTTGACCGCCAGCTAATTTTGGTGAAGGGTCGGATGATGAAACCCAGCCAGTGTTTCCGCTATGAGACAGATCCTTTGCATTATATGTTCAATACCAATTGCCCGGATGAATTAAAGCAGCAGGTAGAAAGTATCTTTAAGAAATATTTCCCTTCCCACGATAACGGCTTGCTGTCCGAAAAAGTCGGCTAACTTTTCTTTGTAATGCGTTGGCGCTTTTCTTTCGGAGTAAAAAACTCCCTTGCCTTTTTTAGACCCGTAACAAACGCAATACCTTCCGGCGCACCGCTGGTGATAAGCTCATTGGCAATCTCCACAGCTTAATCCCGCAACTTCACCGGCTGGTTTTTATACGAAGGTGGGTAGGTTCCATTATACCACGGCATATCCAATGTTTCGTATAGAGATACAAAATCGGAACCAGAACGATCTTTTACTGCACGATCCGGAACGTCAAATTGATCCGCGGCTTAATTTCCTTCGCCGTCTTCGGAATTTGATGCTCCCAGAAATGTTGCATAGGTCCGGCCATTAGCAGCAGGCTGCCATGATTCAGCGGTATCCTTATCTTGGCAATATCTTTCCGTGATACATGCCGGAGATCAAAGGGCCTTGTTTCCCCAAAGCTGACCGACGCAATGACGGGGTTCGCCGCGAATTCTTTATCTTTATCCCGGTGCCACGATACACTGTCCTGCCCATGCCGGTAATAGTTTAAGAGTACGCTCGTATATTCATGACCCGACACTGCTTCCACTTTCTCTTTTATCGTAAGAAGAGTAGGAGTGAAGGATAGAATAGGTTTATCACTTCGCCGCTTTCCATACCATGCCGTGAGCCGGGGGGTGGGAACGGTCTTTCCAAGGATGGTGAACGGTTCCTGTTTCCAGGGCGATTCTTCCAGTAACGTTTTATAGTACCGGTCCGATTCCTCGCGGTTAAAAAAATGTTCCCAGAGCGTAAGCTCCGCATCAGGAATATCGAAAACCTGTTTCCGCATTTCGCCCGAGCTGAAGAGTTCCGTATCATTAAATAAAGTCATCACCAGTATAACATTTAAGTTTATAAAATGGTTGAAGACCCGCGACGCAACTTCGACTCCCCGAATCTTCTTTTAATATGATCAATAGATTTGTACACCTTTATCGTTTCCCGCACTATCATTGAACATATCAATCTGTTTTACCCCCGGTATCAGGTTTTGAAACCGCAGCCCGACCAGTCGCACCAGCATCCGTCGGGTATATAGTTTTCGGAAAAGCTCACGAACCACCGAGATCAGTACATGATCGGTATTGTTGTAAAGGATCGTTCGGGGTGCCGTATGCGTATCGCCATCGGGATAGCGGATCTTCACCTGAACGGAACCAGTCAGCCTGTTTTCTTTGCGTAACTCAAACGCCAACGATTCCGTCATCCTCGCTAGTTGTGCCAAGAGCAAATTCATATCGATAGTATCTTGTGGAAACGTATGTTCGACCGACAGCGACTTTTGTTCCAATACGGCACTACAGGTGATCCATCGATCCCGTTGGCCCGCCGCCAGAGTTCATTAAAGGGACAAGGGCGGATAATATTCTTAACCTATTGGTTATTAATTAGGTATCAATATAGTAAAACTAAGATGCTATTGGTCTCATTTTTGCAGGGATAGAATTGGTAAATATTATCCACACAAATAAATAATTTATGAAAAAGATTTTATTAGTAGCAACAGTAGGATTCATGGTCTCCTGCAGTGACGGAAAAAAAGATGCGGAGACAACTACCGAAACGACTGAAAGCACCACTACGACATACACCGCGAGTGAAGGTGATGTGACGTATAAAGGAGGCAAGGTTATGGTTTATAGAAATAACGCCTGGGTTGACGCTGATGATGACATCAGATTTGATAACGGGATTGTCGTTCGCAGAACGGGAAGGGTAGTAAAGGATAATGATGAATACGAACTAGAGGAAGGTGTGGTAGTTACTAGAAAGGGTGACTTCTTTGACAGAGCAGGAAATGCTATTGAAGATGGCTGGGAAGGTGTAAAGAAAGGATTCAGGAAAGTAAAGGAAGAAGTGAAAGATGTATTGACTCCCGATAACGAGAAAACGCCGAACTAGAACGACAAGACTTAATCTGTACTTTATTTGTACCTTAATGCAATGGAACCCTTACCAGCTAAGGGTTCTTACTTTTTGTATTGGAAAGTAATTTTCATTTATTAGCGACACTTAAAGATTTTTTACTCGGCTAAATACACCGACCACAGAATTGGAATGACCCATTTCAAATTTTTATATGGCGTTGTTCCAATTCTATAATTTGAGTAAGTTATTAAATCCGGTTCTTATTACCAGGACGGTATTTCAATATGCCCGACCGGCTGACCTTGATCGAGAATATCATATTTACCATTATAGGCATATCTTTGATTACTTATATTCTGGCTGTACAGTTGCCTTGCTGAAAGAACAAGATGGAAAAAACGGGAGGAAAATACGCTGCAGCCATAAGTAAATAATTCACTAACCTTAAATTTAATTGTATGCCGAAAAAGAACGCTGAACCCAGGAAGAATAAGCCTACAAAAAAGAAAAGCTCAGCACAGAAGAAAGCGGATCCAAAGAAAAAAGCACGCTAAGATCAAAACGCAGAGAGCCCGGTTAACAGCCGGGTTCCTTATATAAAATAATTTACACATAGTGGTGAACATGTCATTGCTAAACAACGAACCGAACATACAACAGTGTTCGGTTCATTGAGATCATTTCCAATACTTCACCGTTAACGTATCATTGGAAAACCTGGCTGTATTAACCACAATGGATTTTACTATCTGGTTTGCCACAGGGGGCGGAGCAAGTCGTTACGACAGGAAAAAATTGACGAATCCGGTTTTTTATTTAGAGAAGACTTTATTCTTTTTTGTCTTTGTTTCATTTTTCTTTTTGCTAATTTGTTGCCCAACTTATAGAGGGAATTGAAAGTCAAGTGATAGGATTTTTTGTATCAGGAAGTGAGTTAAAAACATGCAAGATACTTTCAACAAAATGTTGTTTAGGATAGCATGACCTATTCAGGTTAATTGAAAATTTTTACTTAATTTCCATTCATGTCCCAATCCCAATCCCGTCAACTCGCCGCCATCATGTTTACCGATATTGTCGGATATACAGCTTTGATGGGAAATAATGAACAAAAAGCTTTTGAACTGCTGCGCCAAAACAGGGAATTACAAAAACCCATCATCGAAAAATTTGGGGGCCGATGGATCAAAGAATTTGGAGATGGGATTCTGGCAAGTTTTACAGCTGTTAGTAATGCTGTTTATGCTGCCATAAAAATCCAGGAAGCATGTAACCAGTCAAAAGCTTTTGAATTGCGCATCGGCATTCACCAGGGTGAGGTGGTATTTGAGAATGAGGACATTTTTGGGGATGCAGTAAATATTGCTTCCCGACTCCAGGCTTTGGCCCCCCCGGCCGGGATTTTTGTTTCAGAATCCGTTCAACGGGACCTGGCTAATAAAAAAGATATCAGGTCGGAATTTGTCAGGGTTGAAAATCTTAAAAATGTAAAGGAGCCTATAAGGGTTTACAAAATATTTTCTGCAGGAAGTGAATCCAATGAAGCCAGAAGTCAACGACTTACGAATGCCTCCATTTTACCCGAATATGATTACGATATTCATATTAGCTATAGGTATAACGATAACAAATACGATGGATGGGTTTCGGAATTCGTGGATAAATTGAACCAGGAATTAAGTGCCACCTTAAAAGACAAACTATCGATCTTTTTGAACAAAAATCCTGAGGATAAACGTGAAGAATATCAAATGGAAGATGGATCTTTTAAACCTAAAATCAAATCACTCCTGTTTATCCCGGTTATCTCTCAAACCTATTGCGATAACAATTCTCCTGTTTGGAAGAACGAGTTCAGAATTTTCCAGGAGGAGATAAAAAATGATGGCCTTGGCAGTACTATTAAATTATCCAATGGTAACATGGTTTCCCGGGTAATGCCTATTAAAATTCATGATATTGATAATGAGGATATCAGGTTACTTGAGTCGGAACTTTCGGGAGGACTGAGGTCTATTGATTTTATCTACCGGGAAGAAGGAGTAAACCGTCCTTTGCTTTCCACAGATGATGAGAAGCATGCCAATCCCCTTAGGCCCATGTACCGTAACCAGATCAATAAGCTGGCTAACGCAATAAAAGAAATTATTACAGGGATAAAATTGAGTCAAAAAAGCGTTCGGGTAGATTCTCCAGCTTATTATCCAACAGCACGGCAGATCGTACCCAATGTTATCTCAACTCCAGTTTCATCGGCAATAAAAGTTCAGGTGGTTGATCGCCAGCGACCTAATATTTATCTTGCCTGGACATCTGTAGATCTTAAAGAAAGTCGTGAAGAAATGGCCATCATTCTTCAGAAGGCCGGATTTAATGTGCTTCCTTCCGTTGACTGTCCCGCAGATGATGAAACGTTCAAGATAAAAGCCGCCGAGGAGATTAAAAAATGCGTATGCTCACTGCATATGCTGAGTGGTGAGTTTGGCAGGCGTTTCGAATCCGATGAAGACACTTCGTTTCCCCAATACCAGTTCCTGGAAGCAAAGAAAAAGATCGATAATGGAGGACCCGGATTTAATGTTTTTGTCTGGCTCCCCCCCGAAAGCAGTAGATCAATCAGACCTTCACAACTGGAGTTTATCAAATACATCCGTAATAATATTACCAGGAACATGATGTTTTCCAACAGCCCTGGGCCCATGCAACTGGTCGATGACATGCGGGTGGTTATTATGAAACAGGATGCAAAAGTGTACGATTCCAAAGACACCGATATCTATTTTATATTTAATCAGCAGGATGAACAGGAGGCCATGGTTATTGTTGATGAATTGAGCCTTGAGTTTCCGGTTGAGACAATGAATATTCTTCCAGATGGAGAGGAATCGTACCGGGAAATGTCTTCCCAGCAGATTCCTAAAAGTAAACTGGCTGTAGTATATTTTAAATATGCAGCCGATTGGGCACTTCCATTTATCAAACAGATATGGAAGCAAGTGGGAGGTGCTTCTTCTCCAACTCCTATGTTTCTTGTAGGCGAAGACAATCCGCAAAGTAATCTTGCCCGCAATTTTAAAGCACCCCGTGTTATATCTTCCATTGTTCCTAAAGAAACCATTCCCGCTGAAGTAAAAAAAGTGTATAACACGTTAAATTAGTAATAGCAAGTAGCCACAATGTTTGAACCAGAACAAATATGTCCTTATACGGGTTTGCGCTCCTTTACAGAAGAGGAATCACTTTATTTCAAAGGAAGGGAAGAGGAAATTGACCAGGCAACAGAGCAACTCCAACGAAATAAATTCTTAATGCTTACCGGCGCTTCAGGCGATGGAAAGTCCTCCCTGATCTATGCTGGCATCATTCCTAATGCCAGAGCGGGATTTTTAAAATCGAAGTACTCACAGTGGTGTGTAGCTGATTTCAGGCCGGAGCGAACACCTTTTCAGAACCTCTGTAAAGCGATAGCCGCCCAATTGGATATCGACAGTGCCTCTTCTGTTGAGGCAGAATTAAATCACGGATTTTCTGCTATTATTGATCTTTATAAAAACTCGAAACGATATATAGATGTTAGTGCAGTGGAGTGGCAGTCGGCTGACGAGGCAGGAAAAGCGACACTAAAGAGAACGGCCGCAAACCTGGTTATCCTGGTAGACCAGTTTGAGGAGTTTTTCACCAACCCGGAGAATTACCATAAGGGAGTGCCCTCCACTGATGCCAACCTTGTTCTCAATTTATTACTGGAAACTGCACGGATTGCTCTCGAGGAAGACCTTCCAATATATATTGTATTCACGATGCGTTCGGATTACATTGGGCAATGCGCATCTTTTCGCGGACTCCCGGAATATATCGGGTTTTCCCAATTTTTTGTTCCCCGGCTTAACCGTACACAATTACAGCAGGTAATTGAAGAACCGTCCATTTTAAGTGGCAACCGTATTACCAGGCGATTAACAGAACGACTCATCCACGATTTAAAGGAAGGTGTTGACCAGCTTCCTATCCTTCAACATGCCCTGAATCAAATATGGCATGCTGCTGAAAATGGTAAGGATGAGATGGATTTGATCCATTATGCCAAAGTAGGTGGTATGCCGGTTAATGAATTACCGGATAATCAGGTGGAGCAGTTTGAAAATTGGTTTGATGACCTGCCACCTGAGATCAAAGCCTGCTACCATGAACCCAACCTGCAAAATGTTCTCGACACGCATACTAACAAACTCTACGAACAGGCGGCGAAGTATTATGAACAAAACAATGGGAGAAATATAGCTGATAAAGATGCTAAGGCTATTATAAGAACAACCTTTACCTGTCTTACAAAAATAGATCAAAGCCGCGCTGTGCGTAACCGTATGACGTTGCAGGAGATTACCCATATCTTAAATAGACCTGAATTCGGAACGAAAGAAGTGGGTGCCGTTTTGAATATTTTCAGGGAGCCGGGTAATACATTTATTCGGCCATTTATCACTGATGACCCAGAAACTCATCAGCTTAATGAATCAGACGTCCTGGACATTACTCATGAAAGTTTAATTCGCAACTGGGAGTACCTGGAACAGTGGGCCAAGGAAGAGTTTGATAATTACACTATATCGCTTGATTTTGAGCAACAGCTAAACCGATGGATAGAAAGTGGCCGTTCAAAAGGTTTTTTATTGTCGATAGGACCGCTTACCTATTTTGAGAATTGGTTCAATAGCGCGAAGCCCAATGCATATTGGATCGCACGTTATCTTCCCGAGGAGATCGAACAGGATAATAAACTATCAAATGCAAAGCAGGTACTTGTCAATGCCCGGGATTTTCTTAGAAGAAGTGCAAACAAGCATATAGTTACACGCACGATTATCCGCTATGGTGCCCGACGAATCGCTGCCGTAGTGGGTCTGCTTGCTATATTGATCTTTAGTTCTTTCGCAGTCAGGAATCATTTCCGCAAGCAGAATGATGCCGTGCTTAGATCTGTAGAAACGCAAAGCTTTGAATTGCTAAATAAGCGAAAACTTAGTCTCGAATATACTGTTCCTGTTATTACAGCAGAACTAATTCTGGGGAATGTAACGATCCCCGAAGCGGTCGATGCGGTAAAAGATCAGCAGCAGAAGATAAGGATCGCTACTGGCATCGCTTCTCAATTGATAGTACAAGGGCATAATGAACCACGCAGGGAAATTTTACAAAGCCTCTCCATTGCTGATAGCTTAATGGAAGATCTACAGGTTAACGGTAACGGGAAGGAACTCGCCGATGAACTTAAATTCTTTTATGATTATTCCGTGACCGCCGGGATGGCTTTCTTATTTAACGAGGATCCATCCATCAAATCATTGGTGTTCCGTAATGCAAACAGGTCTGCTAAATGGGCCATGTACGTTTTGAAAGAACAACCTGGAGACTACACACAGATACAATATCTGAGTCTCGGTCTCGAGAACGGCATCAATTATAAAATATATACCAATGAAGAGATCGCTGAACTTTTGCAAATACTCTCTCCTTTCGAAGAGAGCGTAGCAACTCCGTGGCGAAAGGAAAATTATAAGCGTGATAAAGTACTATCGCGTGGTACGCAGACTTATGGACCCACGTATAATGGGCTTTACCAGGATTTAGCCTATTTGTACGCTGCATCAGGCCAGGCAGACATGGCATTACAATGTATGGACACGTTGCTTAAGTACCAGGCGGGGTTTTATCAAAATGACTATGCCAGTCATGTTGATAATGCAACCAATATTGCTGCGGTATTTTATACATACGGAACGACTGATGAGCTTGATGCATTTGTCAGGGGATATTGCACTAAAAAAAATATAAGCTCGATCGAATTTTATAACCGGCTTGTTTCTCGTACAATTATTAGCCCAACACTGAGTTCACATCAAAATTTTTATACTCCTGACGGTGGCCAGAAATATTCCAATCTCAACCTTGCTCTTTCTACCGATTCCCTTATTGGGTTTTTCTTTTCAAAATTCAGGGAAGAGATCTTAAAGACAGGCAATAACGATGAAAGGAATTATTTAATGGCGGTTTGTTTAAAAAATGAAGCTACGCTAATTGCCTGTCGGAAGCATCTCAGGGGGATTGCGGAAACAGGAACAGACACTTTGTATAGAAATGCGGTCGCGCATTACCGCCAGGTGTCACCAGCCTATTTGAATCAACTTATTACAGCAATTGGCAGTACTGCATCTGAGCAAATCAGCATGAGTCAAAAGTTTCTTTTCCTTTATCCTGATTACCGGGTAACATTTCACCCTTTTGAGCCGCGGTCCATTTTACAATTTTATCAATCTCATTCTTTCATTGAGTATTTACTGGAGCAAAATTTGTTTGACTCGTTATATCGAACCACAGAGGAACTAAAGTATTTCGAACGGTGGCTTTACGATTACCAGGCTGTAAGGACTACAGACTGGTACTTGCGTGACCCCATGCCCCTTGATTTTATGACAAGGTTATCTTCTAAACTGGAAGAACGAAAAGCCAACGAATCCGCAGATCTGAATGTCCTATATCTCCATATCAGTGTTCGTGCCTTTCATCTCAATGAAACTGAAAAAGGCATTGCTTATCTCCGGCACATCCAAACCAACAACTTGCTTAACATGTTCCAGTATAAGAACCTGTCAGAAGTAAATGCATTTTCATTTGAGTTAGTAGCACAATCGATTGCAAACCTCTGCATCCACGATCAATATGACCTGGCCTACTCATTTCTCAATGTTTTTAAAAAGGAAGTGAACCGATCCTCCCTGTATGCTTATGCCAGCCAGTTGATATCGTTGAATAAGCAATCACCTGGTGTAGCACAACGCTTACTTGATTCTGCCCGCGTGGAGATGAACCGGCTGGATAACCCGGCCGATTTTCAACCAAACCGTCACCAGATTGCAATAGCCTTGATGTACCAGGATCCGGTAAAAAATTCGGATGAAGCCTATAGCGTCATTAAAAATTCCTTTGAGAAATTTTCAGCTGTCTGGCGTTTTAGCAAGGCATATGCTTTTCATGGAAACCTGTATAAAGCCATGCAACAGGTTCCGCGCTTTGTTTCTTCCTTTGACAGATCAGCGTTTTTACAAAGTACAGTTGAAGGAATTGTGTTGACAAAACCTGCCAAGAAAGAATGGGAAAAATTCACTGCAAATCAATTGATATTTGCCCGGTTATATCTTCCATACGTAAATGAAAATCAATAGATGACTGAACAGCCCACTATTTGTCCTTATACCGGTCTCCGTTCATTTACAGAGGAGGAAAGCCTTTATTTCAAGGGCCGGGATCTCCAGGTAGATCAAATTTCTTCTATATTAGAACAGAACAAATTCCTGATGGTTACCGGTGCTTCAGGAGAAGGAAAATCATCGTTGATCTATGCCGGGCTGGTTCCGAATGCAAGAGCTGGTTTTTTTAAAGCATCGTATACTAATTGGGTGGTCGCAGATTTTCGACCAGAACGTGAGCCGGTAAAGAATATGGCTGGGGCGTTGGCTGAAACTTTTTCAAGTAATAGCTCAACAATTGAAACTGAACTTAGGCGAGGCTTTTCTTCATTGATCGATCTATATACCAATTCGGGATATTATATAGATGAAACACAGGAAGAGTGGCAGCAATTAACGGATCCTGAAAAAAAAGATAGGAAAAGGAAGGCGGCCAATCTAATGATCCTGGTAGACCAGTTTGAAGAATTTTTTACCAATCCCGAGAATTTTTATAAAGAGGCACCCTCCCAGGATTCGCAGATCGTCGTAAACCTGGTGTTGGAAACCGCCCGGATAGCTATCAAGAGAAATATTCCTGTCTACGTTGTATGTACCATGCGCTCCGATTATATCGGGCAATGCTCTGCATTCCGTGGTTTGCCGGAATACATTGGCTTTTCCCAGTTTTTTGTACCGCGATTAAAACGTAAGGATCTGAAGCAGGTGATTGAGGAACCTGCCATGCTAAGCGGCAACCGCATTTCACAGCGACTTATTGAACGACTGGTGTATGATATTGCTGATGGTATAGATCAATTACCCATCTTACAGCATGCTTTAACCCAGGTTTGGTTAATGGCTGATAATGGGCGGGAGGAAATGGACCTGGTCCATTATGCGATGGTAGGAGGTATGCCCGCCACTGAACTACCCGATGAAGATCAACAACGGTTTGCTAATTGGTTTGAGTCTTTACCTGCTGTCCGTCAGAAATATTACCAGCAAACCGGGCTTGATAAAGTGATTGAAATTCATGCCAGTGGCTTGTATGAAAATGCATGGGTCTATTATAATCAGAAACATCCTGGAAATCCTATAACACAAAAAGATGCAAAACGGATCATAGCACTTACATTTAGTTGCCTCACGAAAATCGATCACAGTCGAGCGGTACGGAACCGTATGTCGCTCGGAGAGATAACCAGTATTATAAATACACCCTCTTTTACCCCCGAAATGATCAGCGACGTATTGAGTATTTACCGGGAGGAAGGAAACTCATTTATCCGGCCTTTTAAAACAACAGATCCTGCTACACATACAATCTCAGCCGATACAGTACTTGATATTACCCATGAAAGTCTCATCCGCAACTGGAGCAAACTGAATACCTGGGCGAACAAGGAGTTCGAATATTATGCAACCTACCTGGATTTTAAAAAACAACTGGATCGATGGAATAATAGCCACAGGAGCAGTGATTTTTTATTACCTATTGGACCACTTACCTATTTCGAGAACTGGTATAATAAGGCTAAACCGAATGTGGGATGGATTAAACGTTACTCTGAATCAAACGATGATCCGAAGAAAGCAAATGCAGATGCGGAAAGTACATTGGCAGCAATTCGTGCTTTCATAAAACGAAGTGCCCGGAAGGTAACTGTCTCCCGTGCATTAATGAAGTATGGACCCCAACGTATCGCTATTGTTTTTGCTATTACCATAATGCTTGTACTTAGTGGTTTTTATTGGTACGATGCGGAACAGAAACAAAATAGTAGGGTTATAAGAAAAGTCAGAAATGAGACGAAGAACCTGATGCAGAGTAGAGAAATCAGTTCAGATGCGAAAGCCATACCGCTGTTAGTGGAAGAACGGTATGAGCCGGGCTTCCTGGTGAATTACCTCAATGGCCTGGATCCTAAAAAAAGAGTCAGTCTTGCTACTGAAACCTATAAGCAATTATTACTGTTTGATAAGCATGATACCACCGCGCTTAAATCAGGTTTAATTGACCTGGTGAATGTGAATTTCGAGGAACTGGTAAGGAAAAAGACTGACTACCCTTTTTTAATGATGGAGTTAAACAAATTAACAACACTCCTCGCTTATGACAATTATTACAATCCATCTGCAACTACCCGCGACTTACTGAAGCATTTTGCAGATGAAGGATATAAAATAACAGCCGTTTTTTTTAAGAATAAAAACCTCTTCCAGGGCACAATACCACTTGAACTGAATTATGGGATCCAGCAATGGCTGACTTTCGGCGAGGTATCTGAAAATAGAGTGGATTCCCTGCTTTCATTGATATCACCTTTTGAAGACAGCTTGGGTCAGAACACATTCGGTGTTTATTATCCAAAAGGCAGTTATGAGATCAACGGGCGGATACCAAATAATTTCAACGGGGGCTATCATACACTGGCATCCCTGTATGCTGCATTGGGAAATACGGAGAAGGTCGTGACCTGTTTTGAAACCCTTAAGGCAGCTGGTCAGAATGATTATTTTACGGGTAGCCTGTTCAATAACTATAATAATATCCTCGCCATATTTTACCAGTTTGGCCATCGTGACAAAACAGCGGAGATGATAAAATGGCAGGGAGTTAATTATATCACCAACACGCCGCTGACCATTTTCAGGAATGCAGTAATCCGGTCCGGCTACATTAGCTTTCTTTTCAACGTAAATATTCAGAAAAATATCCTGAGGTCGAATAAAGGATATTTTTTTCCAAATCTTTGTATGGCCAGCAGGGAAGTATTCAACGCACTTGCAGAAGACTATGAAAAGCTGATCAAGGCCATGAATGTCCCTGCGGAGAAGAATTATTTACTGGCTATCAATAAGAAAAGAAGGGCAGTATTTACCCATAAATATCATTATGACCGCGGTTTGCCGGTCGATATGGATTCTCTTGATAAATTACTTGCACAGGCTGTTGATCATTACCGTGAAGTGGATGAAGCGTTTCTGGATTCAGCAATTTCCGTTACACTTCCCTATTATACCGACGGAATACGAACACTCAACTACAAGCGCAGGCATTTATTTATCTATCCTGATTACATGGAAGGATGGTTTAGCCGGACCTATCATTCTGATCTCTTTTTTAATTACATCGATAAGAATAATTTATTTAATGAATTTTATAAAACTCCCGCAGACCTTGACGTTATCCAGTTTTGGCTAGCAAAGGCTTACGAGGTTAAGCCATTTATGTATTTTGGAACATTTGATAATACTTACCCGCTTACCGATTCAACACTAAAACGAATCCGTTCGCTTTCAACTACCCATCCATTAGGGAAGAACATGGATCAAAACCTGGTCAATTTGATGCTGGCCAACCGGGCTTTTTCCCACAACGAAATAAAACAAGGACTGGATTATTACAATCATTTTGATAAAGAGAGTTTTGCCGCATCACGTAATAAGTTCGAATACCTGGAGAAGACCTTTTTTCTTAATCAGCTCAAGGATCTGTGTGGTAACCTCGTGGTTGCGGGGAAGCATAAGGAAGCTGTTGAGCTGGTAGAAAAATTTGAGAAAGATCATGAAAAGGCCTTTGCCTATATTTACATGGCTGAGAAAATCTATATAAAGCAGGCAGATCCTCTAACCTTTGTATACCTCGATTCGGTTTTTTCCAAGTCAACTAACATTGATTTTTCACAGTTTAATTACGGATTCAATGGGGCCATAGATTTCCGTTTCAACCTGATCCTCTTGTTGTCCCGTATAGGAGGCAAACAATTGAATTCTTTGTCAAACAATTTACTGGCAGAAATAATTGATGACAATAAATTTTCTGCGATCATCAGAAAGGTTGAAGGGATATCTGAAGAGGGTAATCTTTACCTGGCAAGAACGGCCCTGCCGTCTACTTTAACTGAAACGGAAGAGTTGAGGGGCAGGTCGTTTATTCTTTGGAAGGCCAGCCAGAAAAAAGAGTCAACAAGTAGAGAGCGGAGATGGGCTGCCATGGACGAATTCTTTGAGCACGATTTAAATTATATATTTTTCCTGCCAATCTAATGAGAAAGTATAACGCTGTATATTATTTGCTGTTTATCCTGCTCGTAATGGGTGCCTTTGCAGCCATGGCGCAGAACAGTTATGGCATAAAGATCATGGGTGGGGTTGCCTTTGCATTTGGATTGGTTTTTCTTGTTGAGTTCCTGTCTGTCTTACGTAAAAAAGAAGAAAGTCTTCACTCAATCGTAGAACCCTTTTGTCTTTTTTTACTTTCATTTATTTTTGGCCTCCGGGTTTTTTATATACATTTTTCTTACATAGAAATTTTGTTTGCCGTAACAGGGGGGGTGCTGGTATTTCTTTACGGGCGTAAGGTGATGCTCCGGTTTTATCATTACCGGCAAAAAAATACATACCTGGCAAATCTTATACTCATTTTTCATCTGAGTATTATCCTTTTCCTGGTATCACTTGCGTTAATCCCGTTTGCCCCAAAAATTTCTGAGTTCACCAGCGCAGCAGGAACGATACTTATTGTAGCATTTATTATTGCTGCTGCTCTTAATAAAAATTTAATTGTCGAAGGGGAAAAGGTGTCAGCTTTTTCAATGGTTAAGCGATTTAAAGACCATTCGATTATCATGGTTTCGCTTTTCCTTTTGTTTTCTCTTTACACGGGCCTGAACACGATGGGCTTGTTCCCGCGAATTTATTCTGATGAATTTCCAAAGGCTTATTACGAATTAGTAGACAAGCCAGCGTCGAAGAAGGAAAAATCATCCGATGGTCAATACAAACATGAAGATTTTAAAGAGAGGTATGATCAGTTCTTAAGGAATGTTAAGACCAACGGCCAAAAAAAGTGATAAATATTTTGTATGTAAAGTAGGACCTATTCAACTTACTATGCAGACATTCGGGAGATGCTTGAAGGCTACAAGGAAACTCAAAATAGTTTCATTGAACCATATCACATGGTAAATTGTTCAAAAGAATTTGTATAAAGATTTCACATTTGTTGTGATGAGACTATTGTAGTCCAAAAAGAAAATTTCATTCTAGTGCTCCGGAAAAGGAGCTTGCATATTTGCAGGGTTTGGAAATTTGTCTCGAAAACTTGTTATTTCTTTTTCTATTTGAATCTGATAGATCCTTAAAAAAGGGAGTGAATATATTTTGTATCGGGAAGTTAGAAGCCTGCTTTTCAAGCTATACTCACCCGCTCACTATTCAACTACAAAAATGTAGAAAGAAAAAGGTTTTACAGAGATACTGAGAAAACCAGGGTTGAATACAACATCTCAGGTGCGAAGACAGGATCAAAGATTCTTACTCGCTCAATTTTTTACCAGTCTTATCAAACCAATAGCGGATACCATTAAGGGTCATTTCAACTTTTCCATCTATGAAACTTCCCACACCCTGGTAGATAGGAGATATGATCTCTTCCCCTTTTTCATTAATGTATCCCCAACCGGGCCCTGATCTGACGACACAAAGACCGTCAAAAAAATAACCAACATGATTATATATCGGCCCGATGACCAGCTCCCCGGTTTTATCTGCAAACCCCCACTTGTTATTTATTTGAACGCCGACCACATTTCCTTTGAACAGGTGGACATCGTCAAATTGAAACGGTATGATCACCGTACCTTTTATATCAATAAAACCCCATTTCCCGGCTGACTTCACTGCCGCCAAGCCTTCTGTGAACCATTTAGCGTTTTCATAAATAATCGGAACAGTAACCCGTCCTGTCATATCAATAAACCCCTGTTTATTGTTGCGAAGTACACAGGAATAACCATTTTCAAATGCAGTGGCATAGTCATAGGCTGGCGTAATGACCACGGAACCCGTTTCTGTTTTAAACCCATATTTTCCGTTGCTGCTTTTAAATACCAGGAAGGGAACATAAGACTTCCAGTAATCATCTACTGGTGCAGGAACCGGTTTGGTAGATACTTTGTCGACACTTTGTCCAACTTGTTTTCCGGATACGTCAACAGTAAATTGCTTTCCGCTTTTAACAACCATCGCCAATCCACCCTGAAAAGGGCTGCTGATTTCATCGAATAAAAGAGGTATTGCGAGTTTCCCTTTTGTGTCGACAAAACCCCATTTTCCTTGATAGTTGACTTTACTGAGTCCTTCCTGGAATGTTATTTTCAATGGGATCACCATCTTTCCTGACTTATCCATAAAGCCCCATTCAGCTGGTTTGTCTGTTGAAAATTCATAGTTGTAGCCGGTAAACAAGGGGAACACACCAGATTCTTCTGTCATGAATCCATAGCGGCCGTCCAACGGAATAGTCATGATCAGCCTTTTCCCGGTTTTATCAATGCCATATCGATCATTTCCTTTAACGATGATGGCGACACCATTTTCAAATGTGGAAGCTATTTCATCATAATCGGGTAATATCACTTCTTTTCCGCGGATGTCGATAAATCCCCATTTATCTTTCAATTTAACCCCGGCCAATCCTTCATTAAAGGCAATGACATCACTGTATATAAATGGCGTGAGCATTTTGCTTTCTTCACTATAGAAGGCCCATTTGTCCCAGATCTTTACTGCGCTAACACCATAAGCAAAATAAGAAGGATAAGTATAAGGCGTAGCCTTGTAATCTGCGAGTACTCTTTCGCCAGTCCGGTTAATGAAAAAGATTTCTTTGTTTTTGGTAACTTTTATTTTACCCTGGTCAAACAACCCTGTTACGTCGTCGTATATTATCGGGATGACCAGTCTCCCTGTCTTATCGACAAAGCCATATTTCTTATTGATGCTGACACCAGCCAGTCCCTCAGAAAAATATGAGATATCATCATAGGTAGGCGTTATTACTACCGCCCGGGAGCGGTCCACGAATCCCCATTTACCATCCAGTTTTATCCCGGCCATTCCTTCCCGAAACTTTCTTGCATCCTGGAAATTGCCCACAGCATTTTCGAAGAGGACATTGCGCATAAAGCCCCATTTGCCTTTGCCCTGCTGTTCTTCAACAACACTAAAACCTTCGGAGTAGGCGTATTCAACCCCGACGATATTGCTGGCCGAGTTGGCAGCAATATTCAGTTTCGCCTGCTTTTCGGTGGGAGCCGGTATTGATTTATTGTTCGGAGCATATGGGGACAGCCTGGGTACTTCATAAACGATCCTTACTTCGTTCTTTGCATTTAGCTTATAAACCCATTGTGCCTTAATCTCCGTGGAAGGAAGCAAATAGCCAATCGCCAAGTATATCAATGATAACTTTTTCATTTGTTTAAATTTAAGCGGATTCCTATGCCGATTGCTGATGGCGGAGACAGGGAAGTACATCTAACACTTGAAGTTACTCTTATTCGTCGTACCGATGGGTAATAGTTATTGCCAGCAGTAGCATTGAATATGGAATCTTTCAAGCAGGTATGTATATACAGTCCGAAGAAAATTCACAGGTCGAAATGTATTTACTATCTGAAGGAAAAGCAATCCGATGGCTAATCAACGATGCTGAAATAGAGCTTGCGGAGGTGAATGTCATTGCCTATAGGGGTAGAGTAGTAATACACCTATCGAGGTTTGTGTGCAAAGACTTCTTCCAGTTCATTTGATACCTGTATGTAACAGAAGATGTTCATGCCTGATTAAGTTTCGGCACCAACAACACAATCACCAAATCCATCACATTGGTTTGTGTTGGCCCGGTTTTAACCAAGCAGCCCAACTTATCAAAAAATGGATAAGAGTCAAAGTTAAGCACTGCATTCTCAAGCGAAGCTTCATCTACCATCATATCGCTATCAATTACGGCGCCGGCAGCATCGGTGGGCCCGTCTGTGCCATCTGTTCCCGCGCTTAACAGTATGATGTCATAATCGAACTGGTTATTGTTTTTCACAATCTCTTTAAGAGCGCATAATGCAAAATGTTGGTTCCGCCCGCCCTTTCCTCCCCCAGTAATTTTTAGGGTCGTTTCACCGCCCCATAACAAGCAAACAGGTTCATTCACGCTAGTGGTAAAGATTTGATTAACAAGTTGACGGGCTTCCTCCTCTGTGTTACCAGTCAAATTCGGGTTTATAATTTGCGTAAGGTAACCGAGAGCTTCGGCTTTTTCCTTTGCCGCCTGCAGTGCTATGTGAATGGATCCGATAATAGTTGCTATGGCTTTTTTGAAAATTATATCGCCAGGGCCCGGAGTTTCATCAATGTGTTTTTCCAATCCCAATTTGATATAGGCTTGAATAGGTTGGGCAATTTTATGCCAAAGTCCATACCGGGAGAGAATTTGATGTGCGTCCTCGAAAGTAGAGGGATCCGGCACTGTAGGACCACTGGCAATACTGCTTAGGTCATCACCTGGAACATCACTGATGGCCAGGGTAACGATCTTGGCAGGATAAGCAGCTTTTGTCAACTGGCCGCCTTTGATCCTGCTTATATGTTTTCGAATGATATTTATTTCATGGATAGATGCGCCACTATTAACCAGTTGACTGAAAAGAGATTGTGTTTCTTCGAGTGTGGAGCCATCGGGAATATCTGCCAGTAGTGATGAAGCACCCCCGCTTAGTAATACAATTACCAAATCATCAGGTGTAAGTTGATCAAGTATTGCCAGGGTTTCTTGCCCGGCCAGGATACTATTTTTATCAGGAACAGGATGTGCAGCCTCAATGATTCTACTTCTTGTTAATTTGCCTGAATGACCATACTTGGTAATACATATTCCACGCGATATCAACTTTCCCAATTGAAGCTCGGCTTGTTTTGCCATAGCAAAGGCCGCTTTACCCGCTGCAACCAGTAGCAGCCTGTTGATTTTTTCCAGCCTTATGATATCATCAGCAATAAATAGATTATTTCCATCGAGGAAAAGCTTCTTCCGGATCAGGTGCAACGGATGCACCGACTGGATAGCTGCGGTGTATATACTTACTATGGACTCCCGGGTAGTCATATTTACCTTGTAATAAAATTATGAAAATAGACTTCCCGTGTTACCCGCTACTTTGACAATTCGATACGACAGATCGCTTTACCAACAGCCGGCACTAAGCCGCAGGACTATTGTTTTTTTCAAGAATAGCAGAGTCGGGTAGGCTTTCTACCATACGGTTGATCCATTTTTCACATTGGCTTTTTGAGTGAAAATCCATGCTATAACCAATGGGTATACCAGTTGGATCTGCTACAAAGAACTTCCAGGAATTGTATTCCGTTTCATTGATATTAATGCATTCCGGTTTTTGTATCTGCTCCTTTACCTGGTGTATGATCTTTTTACATTCCTTTTTGTCGGTATAACCATCACTAGAAATAATATTATGGCCGGTATCTGACAAGACCCGGTAATAGAATTTTCCATTATTGCGGGTAAAAATTTCAACGGTTGTCATAAACTTAAGTATTTTGCTACCACAAAGGAAAGGAGGAGTCGCCGATTACTGTGGCAAATCCGATTAGAATGTAATTAGAACTTCCGCTTTAGTGGCAGTTCAATATATAATTTTATTTAACTATGACAGGATTCAGCTCTTATATATACATCCTGGCAACTTGCCTGTTGGTGATCACTTCTTATCTATTTAATGTTTTGTCCCGAAAATCAGGTATCCCGTCCGTTTTATTATTATTAGTGACAGGTATAATTGTTAGGGAAGTCTTGATTGACAACAATGTTTCAGTCTATGTACCTGCGAGGGCAGTAGAGATCTGTGGTATTATTGGATTAATCATGATCATATTAGAAGCCGGACTTGACCTGCAGGTTGGCCGTAATAAATTAAAATTGATTAGCAATGCATTCATGTCGTCACTTATCATTCTGGTGGTTTCTACACTATGCTGTTCCCTCTTTTTATTTTACTACCTGAAGGAAGACTATTTACGCTGCCTTATTTATGCATTGCCACTTTCCGTCGTCAGTAGTGCTATAGTCATTCCGAGTATTTCTCATCTCGGCGAGGTTAAGAAAGAATTTCTTGTTTATGAAACATCCTTTTCTGATATCCTTGGCATTTTGTTCTTTAATTATCTTATCGCAGGCAACCTGTTGGAAGGTTGGAATATCACCTGGTTTTTTGGATCCATACTACTGGCCATTGTGCTGAGTTTGGTCTTATCTCTTTTTATTTTGCTATTGCTGACAAGGATCAATACCAAGATCCGCTTCTTCCTTGTTTTTTCTATATTGATATTCCTGTATGCCGGTGGAAAGATGTTGAATTTGCCGGCCCTATTTATAATTTTGCTTTTTGGCTTGATCGTCAGCAACTGGCAATTGTCTCCTTTCCGCCGGTTTTATAAATGGATCACAAATAAACAGATCAATGACGTGAGTCACCTGCTTCATGCCCTGACCGCTGAAAGTAGCTTCCTGATCCGTACTTTTTTCTTTTTTATTTTCGGTTTGACGATCGACATCAGGTTGCTTTTTGATATAGAGGTGGTACTGGCGGGAACAGTAATTGTTTTGCTGCTTCTTATCATCCGGTTTATTTACCTAAGATTTTTTTTACACGCCCATATATTCCCGGAGTTATTTTTTATGCCCCGGGGGCTGATCACCATCCTGTTGTTCTATAGCATACCGGAGGCTTTTAAACTCTCAAAATTTAATGGTGGAATTTTATTTTTTGTTATCCTAATGACGAGTACCATCATGATGATCGGCTCTATAGCGTATGGAAAACCTAAATTGCAATTGATCAATGACGAAGAACCACTGATGGAAAATAATTGAGTGGTTGAACTGACCGCATGTGGAGAATGCTATTAGACCATTATCAATTTGCCAGGTTTATCCGGTAGTCGCAAGTTTAACTTCCTCGATAGTACGTTGTAGCCGGCTTTTTTCCGCTGCAAAAGCCATCAGGTGACTTTCAATGGAGACATCGATCGATGAGCTTAACAATGTTTTGTCCTGTTGTGCAACCGCCTGGACCCAGTCCTGGATCAAACGGTGATCACCACCACCATGTGCATCTGTTTTCATTTTCCAGGATGTTTGTTTTCTTGTTTTAAAATCGGTCATTACAAACATTTCCATATCACCAACGATATCGCCTTTGGAGCCCATGATCCGGGTTCTTCTTCCTTCGTAAGAGACATGTGCTTCCATCGAAAAGGCAGCGGTTACCCCGTTTTTGAATAACATATTTACGGTCAGGTGATCGGGCTGGTCATTGTCCATCCGGTAAACGCAACGGCCATAATCAGTAGTTTTCAGTTTTTCAAGAATAAATTTGTCCCAGGTTGACCGGTCGCCCGGCATATCAAAAACATATAAACGTTTCTTATCGCGAAGATAAATCTGTAATGCCGAGTAAGGACATTGTAACTCTACCTTGCAGCCATCTGTACATCGTTCGGTGCTTCCTTCCGGGGCATTGGCATTCGTAAACCAGCTTAGGTTGCCAAAGCAGTGTACATCATGAGCAGGGCTGTTTACCAACCAACGGATGATATCAGTATCGTGACAGGACTTAGCCAGCAGAATGGGTGTTCCGGTTTTGCTGTTTTTCCACTTTCCCCGTACATAGGAATGGCTCATGTGAATTTGTTCGATAGGTTCCATGTGTTGAACACTGATAATATTTCCGATTAGGCCCGCATCAATTATTTCTTTTAACTCGCGGAAATAAGGCGTATAACGGAGAACATGGCAAACTCCAACAATATTGTCGCTTGCATTTGCTTTTTCCAATACCAAGCGGCATTCTTCCTCCGTAGGGGCTATCGGTTTTTCCAGCAGTATATCATAACCGGCATCCAGAGCCCGGAGGCAGGGTTGTAGATGTAAATTATCCGGCGTGGCAATGATTACTGCATCAGCCAATTTTTTATGCTTGAAAACATCCTCCCAATTTGGAAAACAAAACTTTTCATCAATCTTATGCAAGTTTTTAAAACTCCTTATGCGATTGGGATTGCTATCTGCCACACCCACAATTTTCATTTCATCGGGGTGTTTAATTGCATAGTCCGCATAGATAGCTCCCCGGTGTCCCGCACCGATCAAAATGACGGTCACCGGTTTTTTTATTTTAATATGACGCTCATTCTCAAAAACATCACGGTGTAGACCAAACAGGGAGGCCACCTCCTTCCATCGAAGGGTGGCGCCCTGTTTAACCAGATTTAAAGAACGTAATATTTTCCTCGAGGAAATAAATTGACGTAACGACATGTTCTGAACTTATTATTTATCGGCAAAAATTACAACAAATTATTATCACAAGGCAGTTTAATCTCATTTGGTGTGATGGCATGGATAGCGACCTTGTAAAAATGGTTGAGAGATCGCAGAGATTCGAGGAAGACGATTTTTTTCACGACGAAAGTCCTTGACTGCTTTCACCCGGAGTAGCAAGTCATTATTTTAATAATTAATTTTGATTGTAGAATGCACAATTTAGACTGACTCAAGGGTTAGATCCAACCTTCTTCCCATTAAAGAAGAGTATCTGGGACTTGGGAGGCACATTATTAATTCGAGTATCATTACAGAAATTTGACTAAAATTTGATAAAAAGGAGTAGAATGGCTTTTTTGTAGCCGTCAATGCATAATATGATTTAAACCCTTGGGACTGCAAGGGGGACACGCAGTAGAAAATCGTATTGAATCAAAAGGCGGCGCCCTGCTGTTGGCAATGTTGACTTAATTACTTACTATGATACGGTTTTATACGGTAAGGTTGCCTTTTTGTTGTTTTTACATTTTTATAGTTACCGGTTTTCAAAAATTTGGGGCCCCATGAACCAGCAATAACCAGTTGAGAACAATAAGTAAGACATTTAGAACCAGTAGAAAGTATTCTCCAATCAAAAAAGAAAATTGATATGAAACATAAGGACGAGACGGGCCTCATACCCCCACAATTTACCGGCAAAGAAATCGAAGTGGAAGCACAGGTTGAATTACGTGATGAGAAGGAAGCAAAAATATTTTATGACATCGTTAAAACCCGGTTATTGAATGTCAATAACTGGAAAGAGCTGGCAGGGGTTCTAGGCGCAACATTTCAACTTATAGATGCAAAAGGTGAAGAAATAGAACGCGGGGTACAAAAAGGTGATTATTTACGAATTGATATTCCTGGCCCGGGAAACCAGGAAGGTGATGGATACGATTGGGTCCTGGTGGAAGAACTAAATGAAGTGGGTAGCGGTGAGGCTGAAAGCATAGGGTTTCGGGTACGTCCCACTCAAAATCCATTTGGGGAGAAGAACGAAATAGCCCACTTCTATGGGGTAGAGTCGACAAGTAGTTTTATTGTAATGCGTGAGAGAGCAAGAGTCATCGCGTGGATCGTTGATCGAAATATCAAGCCCAATGTGGATGTGGCATCCGTGTTGGATAAGATCCGCGATTCGGTGGTAGGAGTGGGCGCACTCAGTATGTTTTCGAAAATGCAATGGCAAAAACTTGCAGATGGATTTGTCAAAATCGAATCAAAATAATGTATCTCTTTTTTATATTTCGGCCGTTAATTAGCCCTGGTCATGTATGAAGTAATCCATATACGGGATAAAGGTCATGGTGCTGTCCGAAGAGCAAAGCCTCCTTATTTTTCTATGACGAAAAGTGTGCTCTAATTTTGGCCTCTCGTAAATTACATAGTATTGGTGGGAAACTAATTGTGGCCGATACTGTCCAAAACAGGGTTTGTAGCTGAAATCAATTTCAGATAAGCTGAAATTACCATCAATTATAGCAGGTTCAACTCTGCCGCTAAACGGAAATTGGTTTTCTTATCCTTGAAATGGTAGATAATATAAGCGTTGTAAAAGGTGAAATGGAATTTTTGATCCCACCTTTCGATTTGAATCCGAAAAGGGTCTGCAGCATAACAGCCTACCGAATCCTTTGGCATGTTATATGTATCTAAGGAGTTATGGAAAATAACCTTGAAAACATGGTCAACGAATTAAAGGGACTTGACAAGGAACTGGTTGAAATCGGCGGCTTACACTTAAAACCAAGCCAGTGTTATCACTTTGAAACCGATCCGGTTCATATACTATTTAATACCAATTGCCCTGACGATCTAAGGCAAAAGATCCAGGATATTCTTACAAAATATTTACCGGGTGATGAAAGTAGTGCCACTCTATAAAAAGGAAATACCGGTTGCTGATCTTCGGGAGGAAGCGATAGGGCTGGAAAAACTCATCAGGAGTCAACCTGGGAATGAACACGCATACACCCGGCTGATGATCATCTACCGGAAGCTGAAAGAGTATAAAAAAGAAATAACTATCATCAATACGGCTATCAAAGTATTTGAAGAAAAGTTCCGGAAAAAGCAACCTGTCTTTGATAAAAAAGTTACAGCCTTAAGTAAAGCTTTATTGAAAGCCACAGGACTTGCGGATAAAAAAGGAAATAATATGTATGAATACGGAGAGTTGTCAAAGTGGAGAAAAAGAAAGGCGTTAGTGATGAAAAAAATCTAGAAGGAGGAATCATTATTGGCCTCTTCTGTAAATAATCAAAAATTATCTAAACCCTGATCCCTCCTGAGTGGTACCCGGGATAGCCTGGAAAGGGTGGCTGAAAAGATGATTCGCCGGCTACCCGCCTAACAAGCAATTTAGTTTGGAAGAAGCGGTAGTTTTTTGTCAGCATCTTGGGATATTTGTAGTGCATGATTCATTTCACCAATACCGTATGCTAACAATAATCTTCTTTTGGCTAAGCTTAGCCATTTTATTTTATTGCTATATTGGCTATGGCATACTTGCATTTTTATTGACAAGTACCAGGAGCTTTTTTGTTTCAGGCAAAAAGAAAAATCTCCTGAATGATGAATTACCGGTCACGATGATCATAACTGCTTACAATGAGGAAGAAATACTGGAACAAAAAATAAGGAATACGCTGGCTATCGATTACCCGGAAAATAAGCTAACCATAGTTTTTATTACCGACGGTTCCTTTGATGGTTCCGCCAGGCTTCTTCAACGATATCCTTCGCTGGTAGCACTCCACCAGCCTGAAAGAAAAGGAAAGTATGCGGCCATAAAGAGAGCGATGCAGCTGGTGCAAACACCTGTGGTGGTATTCAGCGATGCGAACACCATGCTCAATGCCCATTGCATCAGAAAAATTACCGGGCACTATTCCAATGAAAAAACAGGCGGCGTAGCTGGCGAGAAGAAAATGATGCGAAGTAACACTGGGTCCCCGGTAGGAGAAGCGGAAGGGTTATATTGGCAGTATGAATCCTTTATGAAAAAACTGGATGCCCGGCTGAATACAGTAACCGGTGCTGCAGGTGAATTGTTTTCCATCAGGACGGCCTTATTCAAGGAACTGAACGATGAATTAATACTGGATGATTTCGTGATCTCTATGCAGATCTGCCTGCAGGGATATAAAATTGCGTATGAACCCGGAGCCTTTGCCACCGAATTGCCATCGGCCACTCTTGCTGAAGAAGAGAAAAGAAAAGTAAGAATATCGGCAGGTGCTTACCAATCAATAGGCTATTTAAAAGAATGCCTGAATATTTTCAAATACCCGCTGCTTAGTTTTCAATATATCTCCCGGAGATTGTTACGCTGGATATTCTGTCCCATCATGCTTGTGGTTCTATTTTTTTCAAATTTGTGGATCGTGAACTATCAGCAGGCTACGAATTTTTTTAGCTGGGTGATATACCTACAAATAGTTTTTTACCTCTTTGCAGTGGTCGGCTGGTTATTTGTACGATCGGGTAAAAGTGCCGGGCTTTTTACCATACCATTCTATTTTGTTTTTATGAATTATTGCCTGGTAAAAGGATTTGTCAAGTTTGCAAAAGGAAGGCAATCCGTATTATGGGAAAAATCGCTGCGACAGGCCGTAGAATAGGTGTTAGCCGCAGCCTGCTCCGACTAAAAGCGGGGAATTGCACAAATACCACAAATAAATATATTTAGCCACAGATTCACACTTGTCCGACCCGAAAGCTATCGGGTGAGTCATTCCCGTCCGACCGAGTCATCCGGGCGGGCAAGCGGGGATTAACATAGATATTTTCTGCTGCGTAGAAAAAGTAATATTCACAAAGTACGATAACAGGAATTTTAGTGATCAATTAAAATATAATCATTAAACGACTCGGAACCCTCCTTAGGAGTTTCTTGAGTACGCGGACAGAGCGTACGAAGAGAACGAGCGAAGCTCAGGAGGCCAATACAACTTAGCCACAGATTTTCACGGATTACCTCAGACGAATACAGGTTCGCCACGAATCAACACGAAATCACACAAATAACATGAGCCTGTATTTTTCGTGTCAGTTTGTGTGATTTCGTGGCCAAAAAAGAGCTGGTTTGGCAGCTCGCTCAATTCGTATTCATTCGTAGCATTTGTGTACTGAGCTTGTCGAAGTATTTGTAACCAAAGCATGCTGCGCAAGCAGCTAATATGTATTGATTGGTGTTAATCCGTGGCTACGCCTCTTTTTGCCACAGGCAAAAACAAAAAACCTGTGTCGCAGTAAATCTGTAGCCTATTTTTGTAAGAAAGGCAGAACTATTCCCTCTTCATCCCACATATTATCGACTCCCGTTGAGTATTTAAAAGGCGTGGGCCCACAAAAAGCCGACTTGCTGAAAAAAGAGTTAGAGATTTTCACATTTGGCGATCTGCTGGAACATTACCCTTACCGGCATATTGACAGAACTGCGGTCAATCTCATTTGCGAAATAACACCACAAACCGAACTGGAAGGCGAAGCTGGCTTTGCCCAGGTAGCCGGTTTGCTGGTCAATTTTGAAATAGTGGGTCAGCGTGCTGGCAAACGATTGGTAGCACAAGTGAAAGATAAGACCGGAGTACTCGAGCTGACCTGGTTCCAGGGATTGAATTGGGTGCAAAAATCATTGCAGGTTGGGCAGTCCTACCTGGTATACGGCAGAGTAACTTTTTATAATGGGCAGCCACAAATTGTTCATCCCGAACTGGAAATATTAGCGGCAGATCAACAATTGGCAAAAAATTTTCTCGAACCTATTTATTCCACCACTGAAAAATTAAGAGCAAGAGGTCTTGGTGGCCGGCAAATAGGTAAGCTGATGCAGGTACTAATTGGCATGGTGCAGGAAAAAGATGTACCCGAAAATTTACCCGGGCAACTATTGACACAATTAAAATTGATTGATCGTTTTACAGCATACCGGCAGATTCATTTTCCGCAAAGACCCTCTTCTTATCAGGAGGCAGTAAAGCGCTTGAAGTTTGAAGAATTATTTATTGCCCAATTACGGATGAATTTGCTGCGCAGTAACCGTCATCGTTTTTCTAAAGGAGTGGTATTTGACAAAGTTGGTGATCACTTCAATACTTTTTTTAAAAAACATCTTCCATTTGAATTGACGGGAGCTCAAAAAAAAGTAATAAAAGAAATAAGAGCTGATATGGCTATCGGCCGGCAAATGAACCGCCTCTTGCAGGGAGACGTGGGAAGTGGCAAAACAATTGTGGCCGTATTGGTGATACTACTGGCAATTGATAATAATTTTCAGGCCTGCTTAATGGCACCAACAGAGGTATTGGCACAGCAACATTTCAAAACTATTAGTAGTTTATTGGAAAAAATGGATGTTCCGGTAAAATTACTAACCGGTTCAACCAGGGCTGCAGATAGAAAAAAGATTCTGAATGACCTTGGAAATGGCCATGTAAAAATCCTTATCGGCACACACGCCGTAATTGAAGACGTAGTGAAATTCAACAATCTTGGTTTAGTTATCATTGATGAACAGCATCGGTTTGGGGTTGCCCAAAGGGCAAAGCTTTGGCAAAAAGCAAGTACACCTCCTCATATATTAGTAATGACAGCAACACCGATCCCACGAACACTAGCGATGACTGCTTATGGGGACTTGGATTATAGTGTTATTGATGAGCTACCACCTGGGCGGCAATCCATCACGACCGTTCATCGTTATGAGTCACAACGAAGTAAAGTGATGGACTTTATCCGGGCCGAAATTGATAAAGGGCGGCAGGTATATATTATTTTTCCCCTGATCGAAGAAAGTGCCAAAATGGATTATGAGAATCTTCTTCAGGGTTACGAGAATGTAAAAGCTTATTTCCCCGAACCCAAATTCTGGATCAGCATGGTACATGGTCGCCAGCCTGCAGGGCAGAAAGAACTCAATATGAAAAGATTTATTGACCATGATACGCAGATAATGGTATCCACTACCGTTATAGAGGTGGGGGTGGATGTTCCCAACGCCTCTTTGATGGTTATTGAGAGTGCGGAAAAGTTTGGCCTGTCTCAGCTACACCAATTGCGGGGCAGGGTAGGCAGGGGGGCTGAAAAAAGCTATTGTATTCTCTTATCAGGAACAAAATTGGGTAATGATGCCCGGCAGCGAATCAGGATAATGACAGAAACAGGTAACGGGTTTGTGATCGCCGAAAAAGATCTTGAATTAAGGGGCCCGGGTGATATCCAGGGAACCCGGCAAAGCGGAGAATTAAACTTTAAGCTGGCAAGTATAGTCCAAGACAGGTCATTATTGGAAGTAGCCAGGAATATGGCTGCTGAACTGCTTGAGAAAGACCCTGATCTTGTTTCGACGGAAAATTTGCGGCTTAAAGCCTTTCTGAACCAACAGAAAGGGTCCGTGATATGGAGTAAAATTTCATAATAAGAAGCTGTTTTTTATTGCAAAAGACAGGAAACACTACCGGCAGTAAATAAATAACTATGGAAGGACATTTCTTAACACAAGTTTTCAAACCATTTCTCCCGGAATTTAGTTACTTTAATAGAAATAATAGTACTCTGAAACGTTCCCTGATCTTTACCGCATTCCTCTTTTCCACTTTTGCAATTGCTGCACAGAGTTATAATAATATTCAATTCATTGAAAATAAGGGGCAATGGGATAAAAAGGTTCAGTATAAGGGCGATGTTAGCAACGGTGCTCTTTTCATACGGTCCGGTGGGTTTACCGTTGTGCAACACAACCCGGCTGACGTTATAGCCATGGCTCGGTTATCACATGGTGCAAAAGCAGATGGCTCACCTGTAAAAGCGACGGACAAATTGGTCGTTCGTTCACATGCCTGGGATGTAGATTTTATAGGGGCTTCACCCAATATAAGAACTATTCCAGATAAAGTGATTCCCACCTACAATAACTATTTTTTAGGTAACGATCCATCAAAATGGGCAGGAAACTGCCGGATCTTTCAGGCCATTACTTTAAAAGATGTTTATCCTAATATTGATGTTCGCTATTACACCGACAATGAATTTCTGAAATATGATATTATTGTAAGACCTGGCGGTGATGTGGACAAAATTGCATTAAAATATAATGGTGTTGATCAGCTACAGGTGAAAAATAAAGAATTGGTGATAGGAACCTCTGTCGGCCAGTTAAAAGAATCTTCACCGTATACCTACCAGTCTACTGCGACCGGGAAAAATGAGATCAGCTGTAAGTATGTTATAAAAGATAATGTAGTAAGATTTGATGTCAAAAACTATGATCCCACTGCTACCCTGATCATTGACCCCGTCGTTGTTTTTTGTTCTTTCTCAGGAAGCACGACAGATAACTGGGGGTTTACCGCCACCTATGGCGCCGATGGAAGTATGTTTGGGGGTGGTATAGTTTATGGGTCTGGTTTCCCGACATCATTGGGGGCATTTCAAACAACATTCCAGGGTTCAGGTACTGATTTTGATATGGGAATTATCAAATTGTCGCCTAACGGGGTTAACCGGGTATACGCAACTTATATTGGTGGATTAGGAGAGGACCAGCCACATAGTTTAATAGCGGATCCACAGGGAAACCTTGTAATTGCAGGTCGCACCAGTTCCTCCAATTATCCTGTTGTCAATCCCGGTGGACAAGTAGGAGTGGGTGGTGGTTATGATATTGTGGTGACTAAACTGAATGCTGCAGGAAATTTATTGATAGGTTCTAAAAAGATCGGTGGCAGCGGTAGCGATGGTGTTAATATTACTCCCACCCGGAGTGGTACTAACTCCTTGCAAAGAAATTATGGCGATGACGGGCGTAGTGAAGTGATATTGGATGCAGGAGGCAATGTTTATGTCGCTTCCTGTACACAATCAAATAATTTTCCCACTTCCGGTTTACCTTTCCAGCCGGCGTTCGGTGGGGGACTCCAGGATGGAGTAGTACTTAAATTAAATCCTACACTTAGTGCCATAACATTTGCCAGTTACCTTGGTGGAAGCGGCAATGATGCAGCCTATGTATTGTCACTCGGCCCTACTGGAAATATCTATGTGGCAGGCGGAACGGAAAGCAATAATCTGCCGGGTAATTCTGCAGGAACTGTTGGACCATCAAATCATGGCGCCATTGACGGCTTCGTTTCGATCATCAATAACAATGGTACGGCCATCACCCGTACAGCTTATATTGGCACCAATGGATTCGACCAGGTTTTTGGTGTGCAGTTTGACCAAAATGGATTTCCTTATGTGATGGGTCAAACTACGGGTGCCTGGCCCATTGTAAATGCAACGTATAATAACCCGGCTGGTAAACAGTTTATTGCCAAGTTGCAACCCGACCTCTCGAATTTTGTTTATTCCACCGCTTTCGGCTCAGGCGCATCCACACCGAATATATCCCCGATAGCTTTTCTTGTTGATCGTTGCGAAAATGTTTATATCTCCGGCTGGGGTGGATTTTTTTTCACCAGCAACTCCTATAACAGTTCCGGTACCGTTGGTCTCCCTGTTACTCCTGACGCCATCAAAAGCACCACAGATGGCAAAGATTTTTATTTTTTTGTACTGCAAAAAAATGCGACAACCCAACTCTTTGGTAGTTTCTTTGGCGAGAACAATCCAGGTGATGGAGGCAGTGATCATGTTGATGGGGGCACCAGTCGTTTCGATGCCAATGGTGTGATATACCAGGCCATTTGTGGTAATTGTAAATTTGGACTGCCTCCTTTGACCTACCCGACAACACCCGGCGCCTGGTCCACAACAAACCCGGCTAATGGAGGCGGAGAATGTAATCTTACTATGTTGAAGATTGCGATGAACCTGGCAGGTGTGGCTGGAGGGATTAAATCTTTTATTTCCGGTGTTGCTGATACGTCAGGCTGTATCCCGCTTACTGTTGATTTCAGGGATACAATTGCAACGGCTCAGAGTTATGAATGGTATTTTAATTATATAGCACCTGGTGGGGGACCGCCCGACTTGATTACTTCAACACCTAACGCTTCGAATGTATATACTGCAGTTGGAACTTACCAGGTAATGTTGGTGGCAATTGACCCCAATACCTGTAATATAAGGGACAGCTCATTTATAACTATCCAGGTAGGGAATTTAGCAACTAATTTGGATTTTAATTTTAATAAACTTCCACCTTGTCAATCGTTTATCTACCAGTTCAATAACCTTTCCAATGCACCGTCCGGCCCGGCCTTCCTTGCCAATTCTTTTATATGGGATTTTGGAGATGGATCCCCCCGTGTAATAGCAGGAACGGCACCCGTGAATCATACTTTTGCTGGTCCGGGTACCTATAATGTTAAACTTATATTGACTGACACCCGATATTGTGATACTCCCGATTCCGTAACAAAAACTGTAAGCGTAGAGTCGTTAGTGACAGCAGCTTTCACTACGCCGGCCACAGGTTGTCTTCCCTATAATGCCGTATTTAAAAACACTTCGACGGGCGGCCAGACATGGTTCTGGGATTTTGGTGACGGACAAACTTCCACTGCATTTGAACCGGTCCATCTGTATGCAACCGCAGGTACCTATACTATTTTTTTAATTGCAAATAATCCTAATACTTGCAATTTATCTGATACATCGGCTATATTTACCATTACGGTCTATGATTCACCCACGCCAGACTTCAGCTTTTCGCCAAGTCCCCCCGTGGAAAATACGTCCACTACATTTACCAATCTTTCCTCACCAGATGCCGTTCGTTTCAGATGGGATTTTGGGGATGGAGATAGCTTGCTGACCACATCCAGGGCTCCGGTAATACATCAATACAATGCCACAGGAACATACAATGCCTGTCTTACTGCCTACAATGCTATTGGTTGTGACAGTACGATTTGTAAACCGGTCCAGGCTCTGATCAGCTCCATCGTCGATGTGCCCAATGCTTTTACACCACAAAGTGGCGATGCCAATAGCATCGTGCTGGTGAGGGGATTTGGCATTGCTAAAATGCAATTTATTATCTGGAACCGCTGGGGACAAAAAGTATTTGAAACCAGTAACCAGTCCCAGGGCTGGGATGGTAAGGTAAAAGGGGTAGTGCAGCCGATGGATGTATATGTTTATACCTTGAGTATTGAATTTTCTGACGGGACAAGAACAACTAAAAAAGGTGATATAACGTTAATAAGATAGAATAGTGCTAATTTACTAATGCGATAACGAGCTAATGAAAAGTGTCAAAAAAATAATACTGTCTGTGGCCTGTGCCTTGTGTCTTGCAGTTGGTGCCTTTTCACAAGATCTTCATTTTTCTCAATTCATGAATTCGCCTTTACTTACCAATCCTGCCAATACCGGCTTTATTCCGGATGGTGATTACAGGCTGGGAGTAAATTTTAGAAACCAATGGGCTTCCGTTACCGCTTTTCCTTACAAAACCATGAGTGTATTTGGGGATGTACAAACCATGCAGAATAGTGATAATACTGGTTGGTTAGGTTTGGGCGGGGTTATTCTCCGGGACGTTGCCGGAACCGGCAATCTTACTTCTACCAAGATATATGGGTCAATTGCCTATCATCAAATGGTAAATGCCGGGAGCCTGGTGAGCCTTGGATTTAATGTCGGCTGGGCCAACAAGAATATTAATACGTCCAATCTTACCTTCCCCAGTCAATGGAACGGAAAGTTCTTTGATGTGCATCAAACTTCGGCAGCACCTAAGCTGGATGTCAATAATATTAACTATCTCGATATACAGGTAGGTGGAAACTATGCTTATTTCCCGAACGAACGATTTTACCTGAATGCAGGTTTTTCTGCCATGCATGTCAACCGGCCAAGAGAAACGTTTTTTGATTCACAACAGGGAGTTGACAACCGGATCCCCGTCCGATATACCGGTTTTTTAAATGGAAGTTTTATGCTGAATGACCGGGTGATCATTAATCCAAATATCTATACCTCGGTGCAGGCGAAGTCCTATGAAGTGGTAGGAGGATTGAACGCTCATTATAATTTATCAGGGGATGGCGAAAAAGTACTGATAGCCGGAGCGTATTACCGCCATAAAGATGCGGTCATCCCCATGGTTGGGCTAGGGTTCAAAGATTTTACTTTCACGTTTACATATGATGTCACCATGTCAACGCTGAAAACATATAATAATGGTCGCGGGGCCATGGAGTTCTCTCTTATCAAACAGGGTGTAGTGGACAGGTACAACGGTAACAGGAGAGAATCAATGTGCCCATCCTTTAAAGCCTATTAATCGTCACCGTTTCGGCGATCGGTTTTGTCTTCACCATTCTAAAATAGTCCAGCAGCATCATGATTTCCAAAAATAGATTGTCATGTTTGTTATGCAGATTAAACTACAGGTATTTCCGATAGTCAGAGTACAATTATTGAATTGCCTGGCCTTTACGAAAGAGACGGTATGTGACCCTAAACAGGCCTGGTCCTCCCGGATTCTATAATTGATCTTACATAGTATGCTTCAGGAAGTAAAATATGTAAAAAGCTCTCTACTATAGGAAAATCAGCGATTGAATTAATGATCCGGACCACTTTATCATCCGTACCATAATAATTATCGAAGCAACAAATGCTTGATAAATATTAGAATCTTAACCAAAAGACTATGAGACAATTTTACAAAACTATCCGCTTGAAGTATTTTATTTTGTTTGCGGCGATCGTGCTATGTGCCGATCAGTCTGTTTATGCCCAACCAGGCCAACCCGCGTTAGTCCCGGCCCCTCCAACCATCACTTGCGGAGGAACATCAATAATTACAGCAGTTTCAGTTGGGGCTACTTCTTATGAGTGGTTTACCACTCTTACAGGGGGCTCTCCTTTTATTACAGCGGGCGTCTATATAACTCCACCGTTATACGCAACTACTACATATTATGTTGCTGCCTGTAATTTTTTAGGGTGCAGTCCTCGAAATTCAGTGACCATAACCGTAAATACAGCTAATGCCTTAATTGTACCATCAGTTTTACCTATAGCTTCTGTAGTTTGTGCTGGGAGTACACCGACATTGACGGCCTCGGCACTTCCTTTATCTACTTATACGTACAGGTGGTATGATGCTCCAGTTGGAGGCACTTTGCTGTTTACTGGTAATCCTTACACGCCTACGGCAGCAACAGGCCTCACTAATTATTATGTGGAAGCTGTAGATATTAATGGTTGCAATAGTGCGATCCGAGCGGTAGCTGCTGTTACAGGAGTGCCCAATCTTGATGTTGTCACGGTACTGCAATCACCACTTATAGCATGTCCTGGTGCGAATGCAACATTGACGGCAAGCTCAGTTACAGGCAATACAATATTTAAATGGTACAGTTCATTGATAGGAGGAGCCTTACTATTTACAGGCAATCCATTCGTTGTCCCGGTCACAACAACACCCACGATCTATTATGTAGAGAGTGTGAATGGTGATGGTTGTGCCAGTGTGCGTATCCCGACCCTGCCGGTGGTAGGCATACCCAATCTTGATGTTGTCACGGTACTGCAATCACCACTTATAGCATGTCCTGGTGCGAATGCTAGTCTGACAGCCAGTTCTGTGGCAGGTAATACGACTTTTAAATGGTACAGTTCATTGATAGGAGGAGACTTACTATTTACAGGCAATCCATTCGTTGTTCCTGTCACAACAACACCTACGATCTATTATGTAGAGAGTGTGAATGGTGATGGTTGCGCCAGTGTGCGTATCCCGACCCTGCCGGTGGCAGGCATACCCAACCTTGATGTTGTCACGGTACTGCAATCACCACTTATAGCATGTCCTGGTGCGAATGCAACATTGACGGCAAGCTCAGTTACAGGCAATACAATATTTAAATGGTACAGTTCATTAATAGGAGGAGCCTTACTATTTACAGGCAATCTATTCGTTGTTCCTGTCACAACAACACCTACGATCTATTATGTAGAGAGTGTGAATGGTGATGGTTGCGCCAGTGTGCGTATCCCGACCCAGCCGGTGGCAGGCATACCCAATCTTGATGTTGTCACGGTACTGCAATCACCACTTATAGCATGTCCTGGTGCGAATGCTAGTCTGACAGCCAGCTCTGTGGCAGGTAATACGACTTTTAAATGGTACAGTTCATTGATAGGAGGAACCTTATTATTTACAGGCAATCCATTCGTTGTTCCTGTCACAACAACACCTACGATCTATTATGTAGAGAGTGTGAATGGTGATGGTTGCGCCAGTGTGCGTATCCCGACCCTGCCGGTGGTAGGCATACCCAATCTTGATGTTGTCACGGTACTGCAATCACCACTTATAGTATGTCCTGGTGCGAATGCAACATTGACGGCAAGCTCAGTTACAGGCAATACAATGTTTAAATGGTACAGTTCATTAATAGGAGGAGCCTTACTATTTACAGGCAATCCATTCGTTGTTCCTGCCACAACAACACCCACGATCTATTATGTAGAGAGTGTGAATGGTGATGGTTGCGCCAGTGTGCGTATCCCGACCCTGCCGGTGGCAGGCATACCCAATCTTGATGTTGTCACGGTACTGCAATCACCACTTATAGCATGTCCTGGTGCGAATGCAACACTGACGGCAAGCTCAGTTACAGGCAATACAATATTTAAATGGTACAGTTCATTGATAGGAGGAGACTTACTATTTACAGGCAATCCATTCGTTGTTCCTGTCACAACAACACCTACGATCTATTATGTAGAGAGTGTGAATGGTGATGGTTGCGCCAGTGTGCGTATCCCGACCCTGCCGGTGGCAGGCATACCCAATCTTGATGTTGTCACGGTACTGCAATCACCACTTATAGCATGTCCTGGTGCGAATGCTAGTCTGACAGCCAGTTCTGTGGCAGGTAATACGACTTTTAAATGGTACAGTTCATTGATAGGAGGAGACTTACTATTTACAGGCAATCCATTCGTTGTTCCTGTCACAACAACACCTACGATCTATTATGTAGAGAGTGTGAATGGTGATGGTTGTGCCAGTGTGCGTATCCCGACCCTGCCGGTGGCAGGCATACCCAATCTTGATGTTGTCACGGTACTGCAATCACCACTTATAGCATGTCCTGGTGCGAATGCTAGTCTGACAGCCAGCTCTGTGGCAGGTAATACGACTTTTAAATGGTACAGTTCATTGATAGGAGGAACCTTATTATTTACAGGCAATCCATTCGTTGTTCCTGCCACAACAACACCTACGATCTATTATGTAGAGAGTGTGAATGGTGATGGTTGTGCCAGTGTGCGTATCCCGACCCTGCCGGTGGCAGGCATACCCAATCTTGATGTTGTCACGGTACTGCAATCACCACTTATAGCATGTCCTGGTGCGAATGCTAGTCTGACAGCCAGCTCTGTGGCAGGTAATACGACTTTTAAATGGTACAGTTCATTGATAGGAGGAACCTTATTATTTACAGGCAATCCATTCGTTGTTCCGGCCACAACAACACCTACGATCTATTATGTAGAGAGTGTGAATGGTGATGGTTGTGCCAGTGTGCGTATCCCGACCCTGCCGGTGGTAGGCTTAAGTAGCGTTATTGGCAGTATCAGCGGAACAACTACTGTTCCGCAAAATCCGGGGACATCATCTCCCATCATCTTCATAGGTAACGGGGGGCAGTTTCCTTACACTTTTTCATATACTTTAGATGGAATTGCACAAGCTCCTCTTACAACCACTGTGGGAAGCACGATCACTGTCATGCACTCCAACGCCAATACAGGCACTTTTGCATATCAATTGACCGGCGTTACAGATGCCAACGGATGCAATGGTACTATCACACCACCAAGTTCGGCTACGGTTACAGTCACCGCTGGAATTGTATCTGATCTTACTTTATCATCAAGAGCTTTATCAACTGGTTTTTCAGTTGGTAACCTGACTGAGAGAACTATTGTATTGGATGTGAGTGAAGTCATAGGTGTCACTACAATTAGCACTATTGAACCTATCCGGGTGAGAATATTAAAATCAGATAATTTCAATTATACGTTTGATCCGACCCAGGTGTCAGCCAATATACCTGGGGCAACACCTGTAAATAACCCCGACTGGAACTTGACTACCAATAGTTCTACACTGATGATTTTCACTTTAAAGCCTGGAATAGAAATTAATGGTGGTGGTTCTACATCAATTGCTGTTAAGCTAACGATATTGACTGGAGCTTCGAAAGGAACCAGCAACATGAATGTCACCATAATTGGCGGTTCCGGTAACGAGCTTAACGTCACTAATAACCAGGTTGTACGGGTGCTCAATATCTTTTAATAAGGCTCCAATTATATTTTTAGCCCGGAAAAATAACATTCCGGGCTTTTTTTATTTGTTTAGTTTCGAGAAGGTCCTTGTTGGGCAGTGATTGGTATCCTTTCCGCAATTGATTAAGATGGCAATGGGGGAGGGATTTATTAATTAGAAAAGAATTTCAGCGCCTGGGATAAAAAAATCATAATAATAAATCAGTAGGTATCTGATTAACTAAAGTTGTGTTTAAACGGCACCGCATAATATTTTGTTTTCCATAATAACGACCAATCATCCCTGTATTTGTATCACTTTAACTATAATAAACTTATTTCCTGTTTCCTCATATCCCCGATTATTCCGAATTTTACAACATCATGGAAATAGCAGCACTCCCCTTGCTTACAGCAGATCAGATTGACTTGTTCAAAAAAATTGTGGGGGAGAAATTTGTTTCGATGGACGAAGAGTCGCTGAACCATTATGCCCATGACGAAACAGAGGACCTGCATTTTTTACCGGACATCGTCATTAAACCACGAACGGCAGAACAGATCAGTGCTATCCTTATCATTTGCAATAAAGCAGGAATACCGGTGACACCTCGTGGCGGTGGAACTGGATTAAGCGGCGGCGCTTTGCCGCAGCTGGGTGGAGTTTTATTATCAACAGAAAGAATGAACTCTATTCTCGAAATTGACGAACAAAACCTGCAGGTAATCACAGAGCCTGGAATTATTACTGAACTGCTGCAAAATGCTGTAAAGGAAAAAGGACTTTTCTATCCACCTGATCCAAGCAGTCGTGGCACTTGTTTTATCGGGGGAAATATTGCTGAGAACAGTGGTGGACCCAAAGCTGTAAAGTATGGAGTGGTAAAAGACTATGTGCTTAATCTTGAAATTGTGTTGCCTACCGGCGAAATTATCTGGACAGGGGCCAATGTGCTAAAGAATGCAACCGGCTACAACCTCACTCAATTAATAGTGGGAAGTGAAGGGACGTTGGCGATCGTTACAAAAATTGTTTTACGGTTGATTCCTTTACCCAAGTATGATTTGTTGATGCTTGTCCCTTTTAAAGCAGCAGAAAATGCTTGTGCGGCTGTGAGTGCCATCTTCCGGGCAGGTTATATGCCTAGTGCGATGGAGTTTATGGAAAGAGATGCATTGGAATGGGTAAGCAAGTTTATAGATAACACTTCAGTACAGATTGGTGATGATGTGCAGGCTCATTTACTGATAGAAGTTGATGGCAACAATATGGATGTGCTAATGCAGGAGATGGAAGGGATTTCGACCATTGTCCAACAGTTTGATTGCGGTGAGATATTATTCGCAGATGATGCCCACCAAAAGGCGGAATTATGGAAAATGAGAAGACGGGTGGGGGAAGCCGTCAAATCGCACTCCATATACAAGGAGGAAGATACGGTAGTACCAAGAGCAGCCTTACCGGTACTTTTAAAAGGGGTGAAAGAGATCGGAAAAAAATATGGCTTTCACTCTGTGTGTTACGGGCATGCCGGGGACGGAAACCTGCATGTAAATATTATTAAGGGTAGTTTAACAGACGAACAATGGAACGGTTCGTTAAAAGAAGGAATAAAAGAGATTTTTGTATTGACAAAAAAACTGGGCGGCACCTTAAGCGGGGAGCATGGTATCGGCCTGGTGCAGAAAGAGTATATGGATATCGTGTTTGACAAAACACAAATGCGGTTGATGAAAGAAATAAAAAAAATTTTCGACCCGAATAATATTTTAAACGCCGGTAAAATTTTTCCTGGATGATCTAAAATCGAATGCTGGCAGAACCCAACTATCTAAATACCCCATGACTATGAAGCAACTTATTGTATTATTGGTTTTATTGACAACTGCGTCTACTTTCCTGCAAGCGCAGGAGGAAGAGGAAAAAGTAAAAACTCCGTTTAAAGAAAATCTTTTTACCGGTGGCAGTGTTTCGCTTGCCTTCTACAACAATACATTCCTGGTAGGTGCCAGCCCGGTATTGGGTTATAGTTTGGCAAACTGGGCCGACCTGGGTATTGTTATCAATTATAATTATACTTCTTACAGGGATGTGAATTTGTTTGACGATCGGTTGCGGCAGACGGTGTATGGCGGCGGCGTATTTACAAGGCTGTACCCAGTACGATTTCTCTTTGCGCAGGCACAAGTGGAACATAATTTTATCAAACAAAAATATATTCCTCCGGGAGGGGGAATAAGCTCTACCACAAATTCGGAAGGGAATAGCTTACTGATTGGTGGAGGCTATACAACGGGCCGTTTTGGAAAAGGTGGCGGACCATTTTATTATCTCTCGGTTTTATTTGATGTATCCGGCGATGAGAACTCTCCTTATACAGATGCCTATGGGCGGTCAATTCCCATCATCCGGGCTGGCCTGCAGATACCTTTGTTTCAAGGACAGGGAGGACGGGAGAAATAAGATTTGCTCCCAATCCCTCTTCTTCAAAAGTGGGATATACTGTAGCCTGTTAATCAGAGGCTTTCCCGGGTTCCATTATGATCCCTATCCATTTACCTGTTTGAAATAGGGAAGCAATTCAACAGGATCATTTACAATGGTGATTGTTTGTCCAACTTTTTCATATAGAAACTGTTCTTCCCTCATTTTTTTCATGTGCATGATCAGGTGATCATAAAAACCATCAGAATTAAGGAGGAATATTTGTTTGTCATGAATGGAAAGTTGGTTCCAGGTCACTATTTCAAAGAGTTCATCCAGGGTGCCAAATCCACCCGGAAGGATCAACGCGGCGTCACAAAGGTTGTACAAAGTTTTTTTCCGGATATGCATATCATCCGACACGATCAATTCGGTAATACCCTGGTGCTGCACTTCCCATTCGAGCAATACTTTTGGAATAATGCCTGTAACATGGCCGCCATGTTTCATCACACTGTCAGCAATAGTGCCCATCATGCCAGCGCTGCCCCCGCCATAAATTAAACGGATGTTATTTTCTGCCATGAATTTACCCAGTGTCGAAGCATGCGCTGTATAGATAGGATTTGTTCCATTTTTTGAACCGCAGAAAACCGCAAGTGATTGTATAGTCATAGGTCGTATAAATTGAGGTAAAGGGAAAGTAAATTTCTTTATCTTCAAAATTCGGTAATGCACATTTATTACAGATAACTATTGATTAACAGAAACCAGCTTGTATGTCGCCAATTATTCTTTTTTCGTTTGTTATAGGATATTTTCTATTATTACTTGGCGTAGCGTGGTACACGTCCCGCAATTCCAACAATGAATCTTTTTTTATTGGCAACCGCAACAGTAACTGGATGCTGGTGGCTTTTGGAATGATCGGCACATCTTTGTCCGGTGTGACCTTCGTCAGTGTGCCAGGCGGAGTGGGAAGCGGTAATTTTTATTATTTTCAGATTGTCTTAGGTTATTTATTGGGTTATATGGTCATAGCCTTTGTGCTCTTGCCTTTGTATTACCGGATGAACCTCACCAGCATTTACACCTATCTCGAGAAGCGATTTGGTATCAATGCCCATAAAGCAGGCGCATTTTTCTTTATTCTTTCCCGGGTGGTCGGAGCCACCGCCCGGCTATACCTGGTTATTAGCATACTCCAGATCTTTATATTCAACAAACTGGGCATTCCGTTTGAAGCCACCACACTGGTTATACTATTGCTAATCCTTTTATACACTTTTGAAGGAGGAGTCAAAACAATCATCTATACAGATACTTTACAAACAACCGGTATGCTGGTGGGCCTTGTCGTATGCACTATCGTTATTGTAAAGGTATTGGGCACTGATTTTGGCGGGGCCTGGTCCATGATGAGTGATAAAGGCTACACACAGATCTTTAACTGGGATATAAAAGCAGGTTCGTTTGCACTGAAGCATATTGTCGGGGGAATGTTCATAGCCATTGCTATGACAGGACTCGACCAGGAGATGATGCAGAAAAATATCAGTGTAAAAACGTTAAGAGGTTCACAGAAAAACATGATGACATTCACGGCTATATTAATGGTGGTCAATTTTCTTTTCCTGGTGCTGGGCGGGGTACTCTATTTGTATGCTGCATCAAAAGGTATTTCTGTACCGCCCGATGACCTGTTTCCTACCATCGCTTTAAGTGATGCATTCAGTGGAACTATCGGTGTTATTTTTATCATTGCTTTGATATCAGCCTTGTTTCCGAGTGTGGATGGCGCCATTACTTCCCTTACTTCCTGTTTTTGTATTGACATACTGGGTATCAATAAAAAAGAAGGATCAGAGAAAGAAAAGAAGCGAACCAGGCTAAAAGTGCATTTCACTTTTGCTTTTATTTTCTTTTTGATGGTATTGCTCTTTAAGGCCATTAACGACAAACTGATCATTGATTTCATCCTGAAATTTGCCGGCATTACTTATGGCCCCTTACTGGGATTGTTTGCATTTGGTATTCTGACAAAAAGAAAACTCAACGACAAACTGATATGGACTGTATGTATCATAGCACCGTTAGTGGCCCTGTCAATAGATATGCTCAGTAACCCTGCCTGGTATGAAGCGAAACTTCATGTAAAGCTGGGTCTGCAATCCATTTCAGATTCAATCTTTAATGGCTACAAGATTGGAAATGAGTTGATATTAATAAATGGCATCCTTACATTCCTGGGATTATGGTTTATATCGAAAAAATCGACCATTCGTAATACCGCATACCAGGCAGTGTAAGTAGTTTATCTTTGCAGAAAATATTCCATTTGGAACTGATCCATCCCGCAGTACAGCAGTATGCAGAAAAATATAGTTCAGCAGAAGACCCTTTGCTGAAAGAGGTAAATGATTATACTACGCAGCATCATCCCGAGGCGGTCATGTTGAGCGGTCATCTCCAGGGTAAATTGCTGGAGATGATCAGTTGTATGATACAACCACGAAGAATACTGGAAATAGGAACTTTCACAGGATATAGTGCCTTATGCCTGGCTAAAGGACTTACCAATGGCGGGCAATTACATACCATAGAACTAAGGGAGGCTGATGCCGCGAAAGCCCGGTCATATTTTGACCGGTCTATATATGCTGATAAAATTATTTTGCATACCGGGGATGCATCGGGAATCATCCCCGGCCTGGACGAAAAATGGGACCTTGTATTTATAGATGCCGATAAGCCAGCCTATATTGAATATTTTAACCTGGTTTTCCCCCGGTTGCGGAAAAACGGGTTTATTTTAGCAGATAATATTTTCTTTCATGGCCAGGTGCTGCCCAAGGGGGATCCTTCGGAAGAAACTGAAGTGAAGGGGAGGAGTGCTAAAGGCATACAGGCGTTCAATGATTTTATTAAAGAAAGAGAGGATGTAGAAAAATGCGTTTTAACTGTCCGGGACGGACTTTTCCTGGTACGGAAATTATAATAAAATATCCATGCAAAAAGTAAGAAACTGTTTCTTGTTTTGTTTATTATTGGCTTCCTTTAGCTCGGCGGCACAAAAGCAGGAACTGATCAATAACTATATCAGCGTTTATAAGGACCTGGCTATTGCTGAAATGAAAAGAACAGGCGTTCCGGCAGCGATCACACTGGCACAGGGGATACATGAATCAGGTGCCGGCAACAGTAAATTGGTTCTTGAATCCAATAATCATTTTGGAATCAAATGTAAATCCAACTGGACAGGTGAATCAGTCAAACATGATGATGATGCCAAAGCTGAATGCTTTCGTAAATATCCATTGGCTGAAGAATCGTATAGAGATCATTCAGATTTTTTAAAAAATGGACAGCGATATGCATTTTTATTTTCTCTTCACCCCACTGATTATGAAGGTTGGGCGAACGGGTTAAAAAAAGCAGGTTATGCCACTAATCCAAAATATCCGCAGGCGCTGATAAAGCTGATAGAAGATTACGGGTTACAAGATTACACGTTTATAGGTTTGGGAAAAGGGCCTGCTAATTTAACTGGATCGGGTATCGCATCGATTGATGAGCCAGTAAAACTAAAAGCGGGAAAGAATGACGGAATAAAGGAGGAGTCACCGCTGAAGGAAGGGAAACTTATATCTTCAACATATCCGGCCGGAGAATTTAAGATCAATGATACAAAAGTGGTCTTCGTTAAAAAGGGAACATCTTTCCTGGCCATTGCCAAAGGATATAATGTTGACCTTTCCAAAATTTTTGAGATCAATGAGATGTCCCGTGCTGAAGTAGTTGAAAAAGACAGGCTAATCTACCTGCAACGCAAACGTAAAACAGGCAACAATGAGTTTCATACCGTCCAACCAGGTGAAACACTTCATGATATTGCTCAGTTACAAGCCATCCGACTTGAAAGCCTGAGAGAATTAAACTGGTTGAATGAGGAACAGATGCCGGCGATAGGGGAAAAGCTAAGCCTACGGACAAAATCCGCTTCCATTCCAAAATTGATGATGAAAGAAAATTATTCACTTATTCCAGCTACCAGCTATCCATCGGGTCAGGTTAAAAAACCGGGTAGTAATTAAAAATCTAACCAACTTATGTCAGTCATCAAAGTGCATGACAAATCGTTTGAAATCTGGCTTTCAGAAGAGACAATCGTGCAAAGAATAAAGGAACTAGCTGAAGAGATCAATAATGATTATGTCGGTAAACGCCCTCTTTTTATTGCAATCCTGAACGGTTCATTTATGTTTGCGGCTGACCTGTTCAAATATCTCAATATTGAAGCGGAACTTTGTTTTATCAAACTGGCCTCCTACAAAGGCATGAAGTCATCAGGTAATGTGGTTACATCAATCGGTCTGGAGGATGATCTTTTTGGTAAAGACGTCATTATTGTAGAGGACATTGTCGATACAGGTAAAACACTGCACAATTTCCTTCCAAAACTGATTCACCAGCAACCCAGGTCCTTGAAGATTGTCACTCTCTTGCATAAATCTGAAGCAACAGAATACCCCTTGCAGCTGGATTATGTAGGTTTTGATATCCCAAATAAATTCGTAGTTGGCTATGGCCTTGATTATGACGGTCTTGGCCGTAACCTGAAAGAGATATACCAGTTAGTATAAAATCAACGGAGCTCTCCGCATTTTTTTGTAATTTATCAGGCTAAAATATCCAGTTGAAGACCGCTTCTCATATTGCTATCTTACTGTTATTCTGTTCACCCGTAATCGGCCAGCAATTTTATGTCCGGGGAGAAGTAAAAGACGAATCGGGTAACATATTACAGAATGTCATCATTTTGCAGCATAAAACTGGTTATATATTCAGAAGTGGTTCTTCGGGTACATTTGGTATTGTGTCTAACCAGCAGGTTGATACTTTTAGTTTTTCGCTGGATGGCTATCATAAAGAAAAAATCCTGGTAGATGCAGAAAAATACCTGAGTGTAAAAATGAAACGTGTTGCCGGTATAGCAACAAGTGGCAGAAAAGATAAACTCTCTTCTCAAACAAAGAACCTTGAAAAGGAGGAGCAAAACAGCTGGTTTACCGGTGATGAAACCTATGCTAACTTGCTTGACAATCATTTTATAAATACCAAAAAATCTCCCACAACCGGGATGTCACTGAATGTGGACAGGGCATCTTACAGCAATATCCGGCGATTCATTACGCTGAAGGCAATGGTACCACCTGATGCTGTTCGGATCGAAGAGATGCTTAATTATTTTAATCTGAGTTATAACCGGCCTCCGGATAGCCAGTTCTTCGATATCAAAACAAAATTGAGCTCCTGTCCCTGGAACCCGGATAACCAGTTGTTCTATATCAATCTTTCTTCTCAAAAATTAAACCTGGATACACTCCCCCCGAGTCATCTTGTTTTTTTAATTGATGTGTCAGGTTCAATGGATATGCCCAACCGCTTGCCTTTGCTGAAATCGGCCTTTCAGGGTGTTGGTAAATAACCTGCGGGAAAAAGATTCCGTGGCTATAGTAGTGTATGGAGGGATAACCGGGGTGATGCTGAATACCACCAGTGGAGGTGAGAAAGAACAAATTTTAAAGATTATTGATGAACTTACACCAGGCGGCTCTACACCCGGTGAATCGGGAATAAAACTGGCGTATAGTGTTGCCAAAAACCATTTTATTAAAGGGGGCAATAACCGGGTAATACTGGCTACCGATGGTGATTTTAACGTTGGACTAAAAACAGAGGAAGAGCTGGATGATATGATCTCGATGCAACAAAGATCTGGTATTTATCTTACCTGTCTGGGAGTTGGGATGGGAAATTATAAGGATTCAAAAATTCAAACACTTGCCAACAAAGGAAATGGAAATTTTGCCTATCTCGATAATTTTAAAGAAGCTGAAAAAGTTTTGCTGAAAGAATTTACACAAACATTGTACTCCGTGGCTGATGATGTGTATATGAATGTGAATTTTAACCCGGAGTATGTAAAAGAATACCGGCTGATCGGGTTTGACAACAAAGTGGGGGCCTTACGGGATTCTTTGTCCGTGATTGAAGGAGGTGAGATTGGCTCTGGTTTTTCAATGATTGCCATGTTTGAGATAGTGCCGACTGAAATAAATAAAGGGGCCATCAAGGATAATTTTACGACAGGCAAATTTGCAAATAGCAGGCTGACCTATCGCCTTCCCAACAGTACGGAGGTGTGCAACTTTGACCATACCAGCCGATTCGATTATGTACCCTTTGCGGAGCTGGATAAAAGCTACCATTTTTCAGCCGCCGTGGCCATGTTTGGTTCGCTGCTTCGAACTTCATCATTTGTTAAAAATATTGGCTGGAATGAGATCATCAACCTGGCAGAATCTTCCTGTGGCCGGGACGATCTTTTGCAAAAAGAGTTTATCACCCTGGTACGGCAGGCCAAGGATCTATATCTAAAAGTTAAAAAGAAAAAGGGTGGTACTGCGGAGTGGTAATTCCGGTTTCCTTTAATATAAAAAGTTTGATAAAATCATAATTGTGTAGGTCACACCTATGAAAACATTTCTTTTACTCTGTCAAAGAAATTCTTTTCATTCTTATCAGGATGTGGTTTGAAGTTGGAAGATTGACTTAGTTTTTCCAGCAAGGCTTTTTCTTCAGCATTGACATGTTGCGGGGTCCAGATATTTACATGGATAAGTTGATCACCTTTTTCATACGAGTTAACGGCAGGAAAGCCTTTTCCTTTTAACCGGAATATTTTTCCGCTTTGTGTGCCGGCCGGGATCTTAATTTTTGCTCTTCCATCAATAGTAGGTACTTCTACCTGTGTGCCAAATACGGCATCGGTAAAAGTAATGTGCAATTCAAAGGCAACATTCAATCCTTCGCGGTGTAGTTCCTTATGTGGTTCTTCTTCAATTAAAATAATGAGATCGCCCGCCATACCACCTCTTTCGCCCGCATTGCCTTTACCGCTTACATTCATTTGCATTCCTTCCTGTACACCTGCTGGTATATCAATACTTACAGTTTCTTCACCATATACTCTTCCTTCTCCTTTACAATTGCCACATTTGGCCGTCACCGTTGATCCTTCGCCATTACAGGTAGGACAAGTGGTAACTGTTTGCATCTGGCCCAGAAAACGTATTCTGTACTCTTCTCACTTGTCCGCTACCGCCGCAGGTGCTGCATGTCTGTACACTTCCTTTGTCTTTTGCACCGCTGCCGGTACAAGTAGCGCAAACAATATGTTTTTTTACTTTAATATTCTTGGTAACCCCTTTTGCAATTTCTTCATAATTCAATTTCAACTTGACACGAAGATTACTTCCTCTTATGCCGCGACTTCTTTGCTGGTTACGCCCACCTCTTTGTCCCCCGCCAAAAAAATTCCCAAACAGGTCATCACCGAAAATATCTCCAAACTGGCTGAAGATATCTTCCATATTCATACCACCATGATGCCCTCCGCGGGCCTGGCCACTTACTCCTGCATGACCGTATCGATCATATTGAGATTTCTTATCTGCATCACTTAATATTTCATACGCTTCTGCTGCTTCTTTGAATTTTTCTTCTGCTGCTTTATCACCGGGATTGCGGTCGGGGTGGTATTGCATGGCCACTTTACGGTATGCTTTTTTAATTTCATCCGTTGATGCAGTTTTGGTCACGCCCAATATTTCGTAGAAATCTCGTTTTGACATAATAACCCAAATACGCCAGGTGGCAGCGCTTTTAGAACCCTAAAATTTGATATACTTTAAAGTTGTTAACAATTAGTTGCTATAAAGGACTGTTCGATAAAAAATGTGACTGCCCGGATTTCTATTTTCCTACAACCACTTTTGCATGACGTATGATCTTATCATTGAGGTAGTATCCTTTCATCAATTCATCCACAATCTTTCCTTTTAATTCTAATGATTCCACAGGAATTTCTGTTACCGCTTCATGAAGATCAGGATTAAACTCCTCGTGCAGTGTTTCCATGGCTTTGACTCCCCTTGCCTGTAACGCATTGCGAAGTTTATTGAATACAAGCATGACCCCTTCTTTTATAGCCGAAATCCCATCATCTTTTTTCCATTTGTTTTTGAGCACGGTCGCAATCATCCAATACATCCAGCATATCGACAATAACATCCCGACCAGCCGTTTGAATCATTTCTATTCTTTCCTTGGCATTACGTCTTTTGAAATTTTCAAACTCAGCTACCTTTCTCAGGTATTTATCTTTTGATTCTTCCAGATCAGCCTTGAGTTTTTCGAGCTCGGATTCTTCGGTTACCGGTTCGTTCAGGTGGTTGGTTCCACTCATATTTTCATCACTATTTATATCTAGTCCCGTATCCTGTTCTGGATTGTTATTTGTTTTTTTACTCATATCTTTTTCTGCCATTTTTTACAAATTGACTGCAAAGGTAAGGGTGTCAAGAATATTGCCAACACGGGGATTTGAGACAAAATGGCCGTTCAAAGATCCCCTGCACAAAGTAGCAGGGTCAAGCAGAGCCAATTGTCGCTTTGGTCTTAAAATTTGCTTACTGCCTTTGCTGCCTACTTCTTGTTCCTCTTGTAGCTTGTGCCTTTCCATTACCTTGCACCTCTTTATGAATAATATTTACCTGAAACGAAAGATATCTCCCCGGGTGGTCAATGGTCACCCCTGGATTTTTAATAATGAAGTAGAGAAAATGGAGGGGGAAATTGGAGGGGGAGAGATTGCCAACGTTTTTACATTCGACAAGAAGTTCGTTGGTAAGGGCTATGTAAATCCTAAATCTCAAATCCTGGTGCGTTTGCTGACCAGGAATAGATCCGTTGAGATCAATGAACAATTTTTCTACGACCAGCTACTACAATGCTGGGAGTACAGGAAAAAATTAAATTACACAGAAAATTGCCGTCTTGTTTTTGGAGAAGCAGATTCGTTGCCTCAATTAATTATCGATAAATTTAATGACTACTTCGTCATTCAAACCCTGGCACTGGGTATTGATAGGTGGAAGCCTGCTATTGTTAATGCACTCCAAACTATTTTTAAGCCCAAAGGTATTTATGAACGTAATGATGTACCGGTAAGAGAACTGGAAGGGTTGCCACAGCAAAAAGGATTCTTATCTGCACCATTTGATACGAAAATAGTAATCAAAGAAAATGGCCTCCAATTTTATGTCGATATAGAAAACGGACAAAAGACGGGCTATTTTTTAGATCAGCAGGATAACCGGAGAGCTATTCAGCATATTGTAAAAGGAGCTGATGTACTAGGAGCCTTTACGTATACCGGGACATTTGAAATTCATGCCGCCAGTTATGGCGCCCGTTCTGTATTGGGTATTGATATTTCGGCCAATGCCGTACAACAGGCAACAGCCAATGCAGTGCTGAATGGTGTACAGGATAGTTGCCGGTTTGAAACAGCCAATGCATTTGATGTATTGAAGCAGTGGGGAAAAGAAAGCAAACAATTTGACGTAGTAATGCTGGATCCACCGGCCTTTACAAAAAGCAGGGAAACGATTCAGAAAGCGATCACCGGTTATAAGGAAATTAATCTGAGGGGAATGAAATTAATAAGACCAGGAGGTTTTTTGGTGACTTCTTCTTGTACCAGCCTGGTAAATACTGACCTGTTCCTGCAGATCATTGATATGGCAGCCAGAGATGCCCGGAGAAAAATAAGGCAAGTAGTATTTCAAACACAAGCCGGTGATCATCCAGTGATCTGGGGAATGGAGAATACACAATATCTTAAATTCCTGGTGATACAAGTGCAATAATTAACAACAAGTCATTACGGGAGTACCAATACGTCATCACGATCAAAGCGAAAAACAAAGTCAAAAAGGGGAGTTATTTTGCGACCTGAAACTTTCCGGATTCAATCACCTTTCCGCCGGGATCAAGCAGGTGATACATATATAATCCCCGGTTAAAATCTGAAAGGTTGATAGTGGCTTTCTGCGGCATGTTGGGAATTTCATGCATCTTTTTTCCAAGAAAACTATATACTTGAATAGACATTCCTCTTTCATACCTTTTCTGTAGATCAAACGTAATGATGGTGGTAGCAGGATTGGGGTATAACCTGACAATCCGGTCATTTAATTCCGAAAAGGGGGTTGTTCTGGCAGTTTGCGCTTGTGACTGAGTGACAATCAACAAACTAAAAGACAAAAGAAGTATAGGTAAAATTTTTCTCAACGAAACAAATTTACTTTTATTATTCTAAAATTAGGCCGATTTTTTTATTTCTGCAACAGAAAATGACAATAAAACATAAGGTGCTTAAATTCAATAAGTTGGAAAGTTTTCCAGGTATTTCTTTAACGAAAGCTTAGTTCAGCCCCTTTAACACAAGCTGGATGGCGTCAAAATCGGGCAAATCGCCGGCATTCTCCAGAACATCACTATACCGGATGTCCCCATTTTTGTCAATAATAAATGCTGACCGTTTGGAAACTCCTTTCATATTATAACTATATATTTCATAGATAGTATCATATAACCGCGATACCTCTTTATTGAAATCACTGAGGAGTGTAAAATTCAGTTGTTGATCTGCTTTATATCTTGCCAGTGTATGCAGCGCATCCACAGATATACCCAATACGCGGGCATCGACATTATTATACCAGGTGATATTATCCCGGATATGACAAAGTTCTTCGGTACAGGTTTTGGTAAAGGCAAGCGGAAAAAAAAGCAATAAGACATTGTGAGTTTTTAAATCGGAAAGAGTTACCTGTTTTTTTTCACTGTCGTATAAGGTGAAATCAGGTGCTGGTTGTCCAATCGCAATTGACATGGGAGCTTGGCTTTGAGAAACAAAGAAAGTATAAAAAATGGTATATTAATATACCAATTGAGAAACAAAAAAAAATTCTGGCAATACCATAGCCATTCTTGTGGAATTGCCGGAGAAAATGAAAACGCAGGTGATAAATAAACAGTTGCGTTAACTTTTGTAATATAAAAAAAATAGCCTTATTCTCGGTACAGCCTCATAGTTTTGACATCGCCGCCGACATTTTGTGAAGCATCTACCACACGGCTGCTGGTGGGAACAAAGGTCCAGGTGCCGGTGACCAGCGCTACTGGATTAACAGCCCCGGGAAAATTTACAGTGGAAGTCATCGTATTTTGACTGCCATCCCAGGTACCGGTGTTGGTTACATTGCCATTAAACTTGGCCTCAATTGTCTTGTTAGCATAATATTTAAATCGCCGGCCAGCAAAGTCGGCTGTAAGATTGGTGCCGTTAAGTTTGAAGTCAGTAACTGACCATTCCCCGTCTGTAAGGGTTTTAATGACCAGGTCTTCTGGGATGATCGGTGGATTTTTTTTACAATTTGCTGCCATTAGAATGGTAGCACAGATAAAAACAGCGATAATTTTCATAGTCTTATTTGTAAAGCACAAAATAGCCAATAAAACAATTTTCTCCAACAAGTAAATACGGATGGGGTTTAGGGTCAGATTGCAGGGGATTCACATAAACGGTTTTAGAGTTAGTGGATAAGGCTTAATTTCATCCCCCAATTACTCGTTATGCGGAAAAAACTCTTTGTTAATTTTCATATATTTTTTATTTGTTTTAGTGGCCAGGCCCAAAAACCTGAACAATTACTTAAAACCTGGTCGGAAAGATCTCCAATTGAAAAAGTATATCTTCATTTTGACCGCGACAACTATATTGCCGGGGAAAATGCCTGGTTTAAAGCTTATTTATCAGCTGACTTTCAACCAGACACTATCAGTACCAGTTTGTATGCAGAAATACTTGATGAGGCCGGCGTACTGATTAGCCGTTCTATTGTACCGGTGATCCTTGGCACCTCCAACGGCTATTTTGAATTACCTGATTCAATGGTTACGGGTACTTATACCGTCAGGGCTTATTCACCCACCATGCTCAGCCGTATTTCCGGGCTGGCAGCAAATGAGGCTGATTTTATCTTCAGGAAAAACATTTTTATTTATGGTAAGCAGAATCGAAATATCAGCTCAGCGGTTGAGAAAAAGATTCGGATGGAATTTTTCCCCGAAGGTGGAAATCTTGTCACCGGGTTAGGGGGTGCAGTTGCTTATAAGGCAACCAATGAAAAGGGATTACCCGTGGCGGTAAGTGGAAAATTATTTAATGAAAAAAATGAAGCGCTCACCTCATTTAACAGTTATCACGACGGTATGGGTATGTTTGAACTGACACCACAGGGAAATGAAAAATATTATGTGTTGGTGGAGGGAGATGCAGCAGTAAAAAAAATTTATTTGCCTGCGCAAAAAGATAAGGGAATTGCCGTGGCAATGATACCGCATCCGCAGGGAAATTTTTTTGAGTTAAAACAGCGCCAAGACGATCCCGCTTTCCAGGTTGCTTATATGATAGGACAAATGCAGCACCATGTCGTCTTCAGGCAGGATTTTAAAACTTTTAGGGAAGAGGTACAGGGTGTTATCCATACACAACACCTTCACTCGGGGATACTGCAAATTACTTTTTTTAATAAAGATGATCAACCATTGGCAGAAAGATTGTGTTTTGTCGATAACAAAGAATATGTCCAGCAAGGGAAGTTGATCGCCGATACGCTCAATTTTTCTGAAAAAGGAAAGAACCGTCTCAGCATTCAATTAAAAGATACTGTCCGGGGCAGCTTTTCGATTTCAATTATAGACCCGGAGTATAGCCTGTGGCCGGTAAGGGAAGAAAATATTTTCTCAGCCTTGTTGCTGAGTTCTGACCTGAAAGGATATATCCATAACCCGGCCTATTATTTTTCCGATGATAATGATTCCATAAAGACAGCGCTAGACCTGGTAATGATGACCAACGGTTGGAGGAGATTTAATTGGACCAATCTAAGTCAACAAGTAACATCAGGAGAGGGTTATAAAGATCCTTCCTATATCACCCTTACCGGGAAAGTTACCTTGCGTGACTCCAAAAAGCCATTTGCGGAAAAGCCGTTATTGTTGATGCTGATCACGGCAGACTCTACCCGAAGGATCCAAATGATAAATACAGATAAACAGGGAAATTTCCGGCTTGATTCCATGTTGTTTTTTGGTAGGTCCAGCCTTTTGTTTAGTGATATCCGGGGTAAGAAAAGTCAATATATAGATGTACAGTTGACAGGAGACTCGCTGGCAAAATTATTTCAAATTCCGGTGTTGACCCCAACGCCGCTTGTTACAACCAATAAGGTTATGCTGGAACCTCATTCCAGGCTAGACCAGGATTACGATGCGATACGACATGCAAAAGGAGTTATGCTGGAAGGAGTAACTGTAAAAACAAGAAAGAAAAGTCCAGTTGAAGAGTTAGAAGAAAAGTATACCACCGGTATGTTTTCAGGAACCGATAATAAAATCCTGGATCTTATCAACACACCAGAAGCCGATACTTATCTAAATATATTTGATTACTTGCAGAATAGAGTCCCGGGTCTCGATTTTACAAATAATGAAGGGACCTATATTATTTATTACCGCCAAACTGCATCGGCAAGTTCTATGGGGCCGATACCGATGATAGTATATTTAAATGAAATAGAAACGGATGCCAGTGTGATCGCTACGATTCCGGCCAACCAGATAGCGATGGTAAAATTGTATAGCAACTTTGTGGGCGCAGTAGGAAATGGTGCCGGGGGAGCGCTGGCCATTTACACAAAGAAAGGTGCGGACATGGCAAATGTGATGCAGAGCGCTGCGGATATGGTGAAGTACAATGGTTACACTGTCACCAAAGAATTCTATGCACCGGACTATGGCGTTGATAATTCAGCAAGAACCCCGGCCGACAACCGTATTACTCTGGACTGGCGTCCGGATATCCTGGTCAATAATATAAACCCTAAAATTCCGGTTACATTTTATAACAGCGACAGAACAAAAAGTTTTAAAATAGTAGTAGAAGGGATGACAATTGATGGTAAGATGCTGATGATAGAGGAAACTATTAACCGGAAAGATTTTTGATTCATGACAATGTGGGAGATGGATCTGCGATAGTTGTTTTTTTGATCACCCTTGAAGTATTAGCCTTTACAACTAAAAGCCCCGGAGTTCTTACGGGAACAACGGGGCTTAGGTTTTTCAACCGTTGAAAACTATTTGGTAGGGAAGCCGGGGTTGGCTATGACTTCATTTAATTGTTGTGTGTACCAGTCACTGTGGCCAGCAATAAATAAGCAAAGCTGGTAGCAATCCACCCAGCCAAAAGGCATCTGCACCACATGATTCCTCAAATCTTCCGTGGTGTTCTTGATATACTTAATATGATCTCCCCTTTGTTTCTTAAAATCTTCCATCGCCGCTATGATGGAATTAAAACCCGTGTTGTTTGGTTGGATCGGTTCCGACGCCTGGAATTTGCTACTCCGGTCTTGTATCATTTGCACTAGCTGCTCATCCGTCACTTTTATTTCCGCTCTTTTTTCCGGGTTCGCCGCAGCTTTCATGGTGTTCTCAAATGCGGTCCATAACAACTTTTCAGCACCTGTAATATGGTATATACATTCTTTTACCGACCATTTTTCCGGAGAGGCTTTATAATTCAATTGGGCTTCCGACAGATTTTTAGTGGCTTTGATGGCTTCATCCCTTGTATTCTTCATCAAGCCTATGGCATATTTCTTTTCTTTTTGGGAAAGTGAATTATCATTGATCGTTCCCGCAAGCCCCGTAACTACTAATAGCCCCAGCAGCGTGCGACCCATTGTTCTTTTTAGCATAATTGCCTTTTTTTGTTTGTTAGTGTTGGTTAGTGGATTCATCCAAAGGGTGGGAAACATTCCTGCTTGTAAGCGAGGGAGAGAAAAGGTACAAAAGATTTGGATACGACCAAGAAAGATTTTGGCACAAACAATTAACTTTTTAATGTTTAAGAGGCCGTTTTTTCACCATTCCCCCCAGCGTGTCATTAACACTTTGCATCACAATAAAAGCATTAGGATCAATTTTGGCCACTTCATTTTTTAGCCTGTTTATTTCCAGACGGGTGACGACAGTAAACAGGATCTCCGTATCTTTTCGTTCTCCCCGCTTTCCAAATCCCTTTTTGCCCGTATAGACAGTAAGACCACGACCCATCTTATTCCTGATAAATGCCGCAATGACTTCAATATGAACCGAAATGATCGTCACTCCTGTAAATTCCTCGATTCCTTCTAAGATAAAATCAACTGTTTTTGCGGCCACCATATAAGTTAGGATAGAATAAAGGGCCATTTCAACAGAATTTAAATAAGCGGCCACCGAAAAGATCACGATATTGAAAATCAGTATAAAATCTCCAACTGAAATATTTTTTTTGCGACTCATAAAAATGGCGAGGATCTCCGTGCCGTCAATGACAGCGCCACCCCTTATCGTCAGACCAATTCCGGCTCCAAGGAAAAACCCCCCAAAAACAGCGATCAGCACTTTGTCATTCGTAACAACAGGATAAGGCAGAACAATAATCACCACGGCCAGCACACCGATACAGACCATACTTTTTATGCTGAATCCTTTACCGATCTGTTTCCAGCCCAATAATGCAAAAGGAATATTAATGACTATTATAAAGATTGACAGGGAAATGCCAGTTTGTTTATTGGCAAGGAGCGAAATGCCAGTAACACCCCCATCGATCAGGCCATTGGGAATTAAAAAGCCTTCTAGTCCAAAACCTGCCGAAAGAATACCCAGGGCCATGAACATAACACCTCTTGCATTATGCCATGCTGTCTGTCTTTGTATCATGTTTCTTTTGGGGGGAGTCTCCAGGTTCAATGATGGCTCTTTTCCGTCACCGGGATCTTTTTTTTCATCGGCAAAAGGCTGGTTATCCTGAGGGTTAGGCATCATCATTCCGAAGATAAAGAAAAAGTATAAATGGGCATCAACCAAAATCAATATGAATAAAGGGCTCATAGAATATTGAATGCAGGCAGTATCTTTAAACGATGAAAATAGCAGGGATCATTTCTTTTTTGGAATCATGGGCACATCCATCTTTGCAGGAACAGTATGATAATGCCGGGTTAATAACGGGTAGCATGCAGTGGGAATGCACCGGTATGATCTGTTCATTGGATGCCACAGAAGAAGTGGTAAAAGAAGCCATAGCAAAAAAATGTAATCTTATTGTTGCGCATCACCCTATCATTTTTAACGGTCTGAAACAAATAAACGGCAAAAACTACGTGGAGAAGACGATCATCACCGCTATTAAAAATGATATTGCCATTTATGCGATACATACCAACCTGGATAATGTGTTGCATGGCGTAAGCGGTCGAATGGCTGACATGCTGGGATTAACGAACATCTCGGTTCTTGCTGAAAAGGATAGCACCCTAAAAAAACTTTTCACTTTTGTTCCGGTCGCTAATGCAGCGCAGCTGCGCAACGCCATTTTCACTGCAGGCGGGGGAAATATTGGTAACTATAGCGAATGTAGTTTTAATTCCGAAGGCACTGGCACTTTCAAAGCAGGAGAGGGAACCGAGCCTTATGTCGGCGCCATCGGCCAACGGCACCAGGAAAAGGAAATGAAGGTAGAAGTCGTCTTCCCAACATTCCTGGAAAACCAAATCGTTTTAGCTATGAAAGCGGCCCATCCCTATGAAGAAGTGGCCTATGATATCGTTCCCCTCGCCAACCGATACCCGGATATAGGTGCGGGTTTGATCGGGGAATTGCCTGCTGCCACCACAGAGAACGAACTTTTAACGAGATTAAAGGAGATTTTTAAAGTTCCCGTGATACGGCACACTAGTTTATTACAGAAAGCTATAAAGAAGGTAGCAGTTTGTGGGGGTGCCGGAAGCTTCCTGATTTCCAAAGCATTAGCGGCCGGCGCCGATGCCTATATTACCGCCGATATTAAATATCATGAGTTCTTTGATGCCAATAACCGTATGCTGGTCGCTGATATCGGACATTATGAAAGTGAACAGTTCACTATCAACCTCCTGCAAGAGGTTTTAGGACAAAAATTCCCTACCTTTGCCGTCCTGAAAACAGAGGTGAAAACCAACCCGGTTAATTATTTTCTGTAAAGACTGATTTGAACACAATACCCGGGGAGTAGCAACCTCCAATTTCAATCCTCATACCTCAAACCCGAAATCGTAATATGGCACACGTAAAAGAATTTTCCGTTGAAGAAAAATTAACATCGCTCGTTACCCTTCAGAAGATCGAAAGCAAATTGGATGAGATCCATATCCTGAAAGGTGAACTTCCTATGGAAGTAGCTGACCTGGAAGATGAAATTACCGGGCTGCATGCCCGCCAAACGCGTATCGAAGAAGAAATAAATGGGGTGACCGAATTCATCGAGCAACGAAAAAATGCTATCAAAGAAGCAGAGGCGCTCGTGAAAAAATATGAAAAGCAAAGCAGCAACGTAAAGAATAACCGTGAGTTTGAGGCCATCAACAAAGAAGTGGAGATGCAGCAACTGGAAGTAAAGCTGGCCGAGAAGCATATCAAGGATGCCACAGAAGAAATATCTGAGAAAGCCGTACTGCTGGAAAAGGCTAAAAAGAATATAACAGCAAAGGAAGGGGTGTTGTCTACTAAGAAAAGTGAACTGGAAAAAATTATTGCTGCCAACGAGAAAGAAGAAAAACATTTTAATAAACTGGCTGCTGAAGCAAAAACACATGTTGATGATCGTTTGTTAGCCAGCTATGAAAAGATTCGCAAGAGCTATCGTAATGGTCTTTCCGTTGTTCCCGTCGAAAGAGATGCATGCGGTGGCTGCTTTAATGCTATCCCCCCTCAAAAACAAAGCGAGATCAAACAGCACAAAAAAATAATGATCTGTGAGAATTGTGGCCGCATCCTGGCCGATGAAGAACTGCACAGTAGTGTGGAAGTGAAATAAGATCGCAGATAGCACCGATTTTGTCGGATTAAAAGATTTAATAGCTGCCACTGACAGCTATTTTTTTTGTGCTTAGGAGTAACTTGTCACAATAAATACAAGGCTACACCTACCCGACTGAGTTATTCAGGCGGGATTACACGTCAGCTCAGATTGCCTGCTTGCAGCAGGTTAACAAATGATTAGCCACGAATTACACCAATCACACTACTAAATACAACCTGCCTGCGGCAGGAGAATACAGAGGTTGTCATGAATTGGCACAATGGGTTTTTTTATTCCTGCCATTTGTGTAATTCATGACCAAGTAAAGGCTGCGTTTTCAGCTTTAATTTGTGCTAATCTGTGTAATCTGTGGCTAAAATTGTATTTACTTATTCCATTCATTAGTGGCAAAAACCTAATTTGCTTTGGCAAATGCTGCAAAAACTTTCTATACAGAATTACGCTATCATTGATGAACTGGAAATTGATTTTTCTGCCAGTCTCAATGTCATAACGGGTGAAACGGGGGCCGGAAAGTCAATTATCGTTGGAGCATTGGGCTTGATACTGGGAGAAAGAGCTGACTCAACAGCCCTGGTGAATAAGGATAGGAAATGTATTATTGAAGGAGTGTTTGAAGCAAAAAATAAAAAGGATATCGGGGCATTCCTGGCCGCCAATGATTTCGACATACAGGATGAACTGGTGGTAAGACGGGAGATTGGTACGAACGGGAAGTCGAGGGCATTTATTAACGACACTCCCGTTACTCTTTCACAACTAAATGAACTCAGCAGCCTGTTAGTTGACCTGCACCAGCAATTTGATACGCTGGCATTGGGGGAAACTAACTTTCAACGGGAAGTGCTGGATGCATTAGCCGGGCATTCTGCATTGATCGAGGAGTATCAACATACATTCCGGCACTGGCAGCGGGAAAAAAAAGAAACAGAAGAATTAAAAGCGCAGCAACTGCAATTGGAAAAGGAAGCGGACTACAATCGTTTCCAGTATGCTGAACTGGAGGAGGCAGGTTTTGAAGAAAATGAACTGGAAGAAACCGATGCCAGGCTGAAGCTATTGAATAATGCAGAAGGCATTAAAGCAACTCTAAGCAAGGTATATTTTGAACTAAAGGACAGTGAAACCCCGGTGGTGCAACAATTAAAAATTTTGTTGAACCAGCTAAACTTATTTTCTGCTTTTCATCCCGATCTGCCAGCCTTACTCGAACGGTTGCAATCTGCACAAATAGAACTGCAGGATATTGCCGACGATGTGGATCGCATCAGCAGCCATATCCATTATGATCCTGAAAAGATTGAGCAGCTCAACGAACGATTATCATTGGGATATAAATTGCAAAAAAAGCACGGAGTTAGTTCTACTAATGAACTGTTGGAGATCCGGAAAAAATTGCAGGAAAAATTACAGGCAGTAGTAAATATTGATGAAGCCATTCAACAAAAGGAAAAAGAATTGACAGCCAGGCAACATCATACATCCCAACTGGCAAAAGAAATTTCTGCTAGCCGGCGCAGTCAAATAAAGCCACTTGAAAATGAAACGAATAGATTATTGGCACAGGTAGGTATGCCCAATGCAAAGCTGAAAGTAGAACTGCAACCGGCGGAGTTAAATAGCTATGGCAATGATGCCGTGGAGTTTTTATTTGATGCCAACAAAAGCGGCCAGTTCCAACCAGTACGGAAAGTGGCCAGTGGCGGGGAGTTGAGCCGACTGATGTTATGTATTAAATCGCTGGTCGCACAATCGATCGATCTGCCTACCTTGATATTTGATGAAATTGATACAGGAGTTTCCGGTGAAGCGGCGAGACAGGTTGGTCTCATTATGAAAGAATTGGCTGCAAAAAGACAAGTGATCTGTATTACCCACCAGCCCCAGATAGCGGGAAAGGCCGCGGCTCATTTCTTTGTGTATAAGGAAATAGTTAGCAATGCAGTAACGACAAATATTCGCCGGTTGACCATCGAAGAAAGGATAACGGCTATAGCAAAAATGCTCAGCGGTGAAAAACCCACTGCCGCTGCTATGGAGAATGCAAAAGAGATGGTAATGAATTGAGTTGTGACCACTGATTAACCGAGAGGCGAGGAGAAAGGAAAATAAATAGTTTAGATCGGTTCAGAGAATACCAACAAGGTTAGCCAAATTTATCACACATACCACTTCCTTAAAAAATCCACGCCGTTCTGGTAAAAGATATTCTCTAATAGCTTCGCTGGGGTAATAAAGTCAGAAATCCTGATACTATGCCTGGCTGCAAACGGCGCTTCCCATTGCGCAAAATGATCGACCAGGTATTTCATGAAATTGTCCAGCTCACTGACATTTTTGCAGCAATCAATAGGATTGATCATGCCGTCAAAATCAGAACCCAGGCAAATGCTTTTTGCAATTTGGTCATTGCTGATGCCAAGTCCTGGCGCTATAAGAAAGAGATGGAAAACCTGGTTTAAAAAGTGTCGGGCATGAAAATCAGGATAGTTCTGCCTGTCACGGGTAGTTTCAATATCCTCGGCCTTCAAAACGGCTTCATCCGGCAGTTGACCTGCCGGCGCACCCCGGAAAAATTCTCTTTCACCGGGGCTGACAATCTCCTGGTCATATATTTCTTCGGGCCAGTCAGTGGGCATCATCAGTTCATCCGGCGCACCGAGTATACGCTGATCCATAGAAAGACCTATAATACCACCCGACCGAATAATTTCTTTTGCATCATCATTGTAAAGATTGATGCTGCAAGGATTGAAGGAAGTGCCCATTATATGACCTATGGGTTTGTAGTGTTTTACCCGCAGGAAACCTTTACCGAATTTGCGATGGTGAAGCATAAACAATCGCCTGTTTACGGATGGAATGCCGGTAAACCCCGCATGGGTGCATACCAATGGCCAGTTTTGTCCATGCCATCCAAGTTGGTAGATTTGCTGCCGGGCAAAAAGGCTGGCATGTTTGATATCCAGCAGAATATTTTTCTGTTTCATCATTTCTATCACTTCCAATCCTTCATTCGATAGTCCTGTTGATTGGGGAAAAAAAGGTTCCGGGTTGAATACCTGTATCCCAAAAGCATGATTACAAAAATCATTTTCCTGCAGGTGAGCAATATTCATGGCAAAGATCTTTACACCCCGTTCTTCCATGAACTGGCGAAAATTTTCCCGGAAATCAACCATTATTTGCGGAAGGGTTTTGCCGCTCCGTTTTCCATAAAATGCATGGGGGCCTTCAATATTCAGTATCGCATGTATCGTATCGGTGTTAGCCGCATCATATTCATTCATCGTAGTAAGCAGCTTTAATTTTTTGCCGTGGTTTTCCAGGTGCTGCTCCAGGTGGTCCAGTTCCTGGTTCAATAAGGTAAAATAAATATCACCTGTACCAATAGCATCCACTTTGGCATTGTTGATATACGGCGTTTGTTCATCTGCTGCAATTTTTTGGATCAGGCCATCATTCATCATAGCCATTTCGGGAGGATGAAGGGCAATGGCAACCAGGTTCATATTGCCATCAATCATTTGGGAAAGACTGGCTTGCGAATCCACTACTTCGTTGATGCCCTGGCATTGAAGAAAACGCAGAAGCAGGTCGGGATCAACAAATCCTAGTGTAATAATATCCCAGGGTGCCGGCCTATCTTCTGGCTTTGAAAACTGCGACTTGAGCGAGGGGTGTACATGAAAATCAAAGTAGGGCATAGCAGCTGGTTTAAGATGAGGAGTAAATGCGTACAGCAATTTCAACAACTATTTCCGAATCGCCAACCCTGGTTTACCATTTGGCCAAACGAAAAAAGAAAAACCCGTCTCACCTGGAATTGAAAAGTTTTTTCTTAATCACCAGCGAATTTCTATATTGATCGTATACCTATCAACTACACTTTCTATTGCTAAGAGCCGGTATTGATCACAAAACCGGGCTTCTGGGTTTCGAATTCCACAATGAAGCAAAGGGAGGAAAAAATACCCGGTAAGAATAAGGGTTATGCACACAATTCCACCTTAAAAGTCATGCTGAAATAACTAAAGTAATGACCTTTTTTATTTCCTGAATCAGCATTCCATTCATGTCCAAAAGTGAAAGGTTCCTGAGAATGGCTGGCAGCTTCACCCAATCCAATTAATGCATTATTTGCTTGCAGGCGAAAACCGTAATTTTTGTCTTTCTTCAATGATACCGGTTGTAAATAAAAACGGATCCACCGGGCATCATCTCCTTTCTGGAAAAACATAATCGCATTGCCGATAGGAGGCCCCCATGTTTTGGTGATCGTATCAAACTCATGCAAAGTGAGCTCCACATCTCCGGGTTGGTGAACGGTGGAAGAATATACCTGGATATTGTTCACGAAGCCCTCAGTAGGGCAGGTAAAAGTTTGGCCGGCAAAATGATCGTTGGGGTCAGTTTGTAAATGGCCGATCCAAAGCGTGGTGTTGTGCTGGATTTGACTGAGTATAGAGCGGCTGCTGGGGGTTGTTGTTTGCATAGTATTGAATTTGGCGATGAAAGCAATTGTTATGCAGCAGCTTTGACAGTAATGACCAATGACTAATAACTGTTTGTTAATCCGCTTTATTGTAGCATTTCAGTTAAAAAATCGGGTCAAAATCGTTTTTTTTTTGCACCCTTGTGCTAATCTTTCCTGAATTAAACAACCGCTTTTTAGTAAATTGAAGTTGACTTTGGAGCGAAAAATAGAATGTGGATAACCCGGAATTTGGAGTGAGAAAGTAGTGCAGAAAGAAAAATTTTTTTCAAAACTTTTTTGCACCGTAATTCGCTTCACTGACTGAAGGAAACATTCCATTAACAGAGGGATATCGATTTCTTAAAGCAAGACTGGAAGACTAACCCAAAGTCATTAGTGTAAAACTGATGGTTTAAAATTTTATCGCCGTACAAGAAATGGATCTCACGAATATTAACAAAGACCGGGCACAGCACACAGCAGGCAAGCAAAGAAGAAAGTCAGCCCTTGACCTTGGTACAATGGTATATGGCAAAGTACCGCCGCAGGCAAAAGACCTGGAAGAAGCTGTTTTAGGAGCTATCATGCTGGAGAAAAGTGCTTTTGATACTGTAGTTGAAATACTAAAGCCAGAATGTTTTTATGTGGAAGCGCATCAGCGCATTTACAATGCGATGCAAAGCCTGTCTAATAAAAGCCAGCCTATTGATATCCTAACAGTTGCCGAGGAACTGCGTTTCAAAGAAGAATTGGAAATGATCGGAGGTGCTTATTATGTAACCAAACTTACCAATGCTGTTGTTTCTTCCGCCAATATTGAGGCTCACTCACGCATCATCCTTCAAAAATTCATTCAAAGAGAATTAATACGGATCAGCGGAGAAATTATTGGCGATGCTTATGAAGATTCAACGGATGTTTTTGATCTGCTGGATGATGCCGAAAGCAAATTGTTTGAAATTACCAATAATCACCTTCGCAAGAACTTTGATACGATCGATTCAGTATTGGTAAAAACCATTCAGCGCATCGAAGACCTGCGGCATAAAAATGAGGATGTAACCGGGGTAACAAGTGGATTTCCTTCACTCGACCGGGTTACGTATGGCTGGCAGAATACAGATCTGATTATACTAGCTGCAAGACCTGCTGTTGGTAAAACGGCGTTTGCCCTTAATCTTGCCCGCAATGCCGTGATGAATCCGGGTAAGCCAACCCCGGTTGCTCTATTTTCCCTGGAAATGAGTGCCGGTCAATTGGTACAGCGTATCCTTGCTGCAGAAAGTGAAATATGGCTGGAAAAAATTGCCCGGGGTAAACTGGAAGAGCATGAAATGAAGCAACTCTATGCCAGAGGTATTCAACGCCTGGCACAGGCACCTTTATTTATTGATGATACACCGGCGCTGAACATTTTTGAATTGAGGGCCAAATGCCGTCGTTTAAAAAATAAACATAATATTGGCCTGATCATCATTGACTACCTGCAGCTCATGAGTGGCACCAGTGAGAATCGTAACAGCAACCGCGAGCAGGAGATCAGCAATATTTCCCGTAACCTCAAGGCATTGGCAAAAGAGTTGAATGTTCCGATTATCGCTTTATCACAATTAAGCCGGGCTGTCGAAACGCGTAGTGCCGGTAAAGACGGTAACAAGATGCCACAATTGAGTGATCTGAGTGAATCCGGAGCCATCGAGCAGGATGCGGATATGGTTATGTTCCTGTATCGGCCCGAGTATTATGACATCACCCAAAATGAAATGGGAGAAAATAACCGGGGTGAAACAATTGTCCGTATTGCTAAGCACCGTAATGGTACACTGGAAACAATTAAATTGAGAGCATTATTACATATCCAGAAGTTTACAGAAGATGATGGAAGCAGTTTCGGTAGCTCCGGGCTGACAGGTAACTGGAAGCCGGTGAGTGATGCGGACGGTGGTGGTGGCGCCAGGGTTTTTGTACAAACAGGCAGCAAGATGAATGACCTCCCGCCGGAGGATGATGCAGAGACCCCGTTCTAAACTTAGGTTGATATGGCTATCGCTTTTTTAGTCTGGTATTAAATGCCGGACTTTTTTATTTTTACCAATTATGGCCCTACCTTTTTTTTATAGTAAGGAATGTGATGGCACCCAACAGAAAATTGTGTTGGATGAAGAAACCTCTAAACATGCCGTGCAAGTATTACGGATGAAAGTGGGCGAACAATTAAATCTTACTGACGGAAAAGGAAACTTGTTGACTTGCGAAATAACAGAAGCTAATAAAAAACGTTGTCGCATCGAAGTAAAAGCAACCAGTAACCAGCAACCAGCATCCAGGAAGGTCTCCATAGCAATTTCTCTTTTAAAAAATGCCAACCGCTTCGAATGGTTTTTAGAAAAAGCAACCGAGATTGGTGTTAGTGAGATTATCCCACTCCTTTGCGAAAGAACGGAGAAAGAAAAATTCCGGTATGAGCGGATGCAAGGCATTTGTATCAGCGCTATGCTCCAGAGTCAACAGGTATGGTTGCCCCTATTACATGAGCCAATGGATTTTAATAAGGTAGTCGGAGAAGTATTTTCGGGACAGAAGTTTATTGCTCATTGTACAGAGGGAGATAAAAGATCGCTACACTATCATCAAACGGATAGATTAACGAATTGTCAGATTCTAATTGGACCTGAAGGTGATTTTACAAAAAATGAAATTGAGCGTGCTTTACTTAATGATTTTATACCTGTTGCATTGGGAGAAACCAGGTTAAGAGCGGAAACAGCCGGAATAGTAGCTGTTGCTTTGTTGATAACCGGTTAATTTGAATCGTGTTTTTTCCCATCCAGTTACGCATCCGGCGCAATATCCGGACAGGTTTTTTTGCAACGACAACTCATTTATCATTCAACCCTGATCAAAAGAACCTGTCACCGGCTCAATTCTCACTAACATTTCTTAATTTCTCAGTAAGATTGGCAGTTTGCACAACTCATGTAGTTTGAAAAAAGCGTTCATTATTATTGCTGTATTGACACTTACCGTCTCGCCTGTTATTGCCCAGCAAAAACAAGGCACCGAGGAGGTCATTAAAGATACTTTCACATTAAAACAATATAAACAGAAAATACTGCCATTACGAAATGCAGGCGCAACTGCTGAGCTCGCTCAAATCTATAAAAGGGTCGCTGACTATTATTACAAGAACTGGTACAGTGATTCTATGACTTTCTACTATAAACAGGCGTTACAGCAGTATGATAAAGAAAAGGATTCGTTTCATATCTCATATTGTTATCTCCGAATTGGCGAAGTGAGTGCCTATAGCGGAAAGGATCAGGCGGGATCTCTTTTATGGATATTACCGGCAGCTTCTTACTTTGAAAGGGCGAGGGAATATGTTTTGGCGGCTCATTCCAATTACACAATCAGCATATTATATAAGTCGAGTGACGAAGCTGTCAAGCGTAAAAAATACCGAGATATGGCTATTGAATTAAATAAACTGGGAAAGGATACTCTACTTGATATCATTATGCTTGAAAGAAATGCCGAAGAGTTACGGAATGAAGGAAAATGGAAGGAAGCTCATGCTGAAACCCTGAAAGGCGTAGCGTTGAGCCGAATGATCAATCAGCGTCTTTTCCTAAAGATTGGGCTTTTGCAAATGGGAAAAGATTTTGTTCATTTCGATCAATTGGATCAAGCTATTGCTGTACTGGAAGAAAGTGTTAATATTCACGCCACTACGCGTGAGGCCGTTCCTGAAACTTACCGGCTGCTTACCATTTGCCATATCCGGCTCAATAATAGAAATGAATCTGAGAAATATTTGTCACTTTATAAAAAATCAATTGACAGCATCGTAGCCCTGAGCGCAAAAGATAACTATGATGAACTGCTGGTACAGTATGAAACAGAAAAAAAACAATCAAAGATAACGTCACTTGAACAGGAAAATATACTCAAAGCAAGTCTAACCCAAAACCAACAAAGATTTATCATTGGTCTTGTGGCAGGCGTTGTGATATTATTAGGAGCCGGTTGGCTGATGTACCGGAATTTTAGGAAAAGACGCAAATTGGAAGATCAATTACATACACAACAAGAGCAGTTTAAACACCAATTACAATCGCAAAAAGAAGATCGGATGATGGCTGAATTCAACAAGCAATTGGCAGAAGTACAGTTGACAGCTTTGAGTGCTCAAATGAACCCACATTTTATCTTTAACTGTATGAATTCAATTCAGAAGTATGTTTTAAAAAACGAAAAAACAAAAGCGCTGGAATTTTTGCAGAATTTCTCTGATCTTATGCGCAGTGTACTTGATAATTCAGCCAAAACAAGGGTAGGATTGGATGAAGAGATCGTGATGCTTGAAAAATATATTTTATTGGAACAGCAGCGACTGGAAAAAAAATTTGATTACAGGATTGACATAGCTCCTGACCTTCAAGCAGATTTTTTCGAGATACCCGGCATGATCATACAGCCATACGTCGAAAATGCTATCTGGCATGGATTGATGAACCTGCCCGAACCATCTAGTGGCATAGCTTCCGGAAAGAGAGGCCTGTTACGACTTCAATTCAAAAAGGAGGGAGCAATAATCAATTGCATAGTAAGTGATAATGGTGTAGGAAGGAAAAAGGCAGTTGAACTTCAGAATGACAAAAGCCCTGGGCGTAAGAGCCATGGAATGGCAATAGCTCAGAAAAGGCTAGAACTCTTACAGAAAGAAGGAGAGCAGGTACCTGAGATTTTTGTCCAGGATTTGAATGACGAATCAGGTAAACCAGTCGGAACCAGCGTAGCTATTTATATCCACGTTGACTAATTATTCTTTATATGCTTAAAGCCTTTATCATCGATGATGAAGCCAATAGCCGCGAAGTGCTAGAACTCATGATCAAAGAAAATCATCCTGATATTGATATAGCAGGAACTGGCGGTAACATAAATGATGCGCTGAAAATGATCAAAAGCATTCATCCGGATATACTTTTCCTTGATATTGAAATGCCCGGGGGAAGTGGGTTTGAACTGGTAAAACAATTGCAGGACCCATTACCGGAGATTATCTTCTGTACAGCTTATGGGCATTATGCAATCAAAGCGATTGAATGCAGTGCACTCGCCTACCTGTTGAAACCGGTTTCATCTGAGAAACTTCACGTGGCGTTACAAAAGGCAAGGATAAGGACTAACGGTGTGCAAAAGAGCCTGCAAATGAATGTGCTCCAGGAGCAATTGCATACTGGCAGAGAAGCTACCAGGTTTTTATTAAACACCACTGAAGACATCAAGGTTATCAAATTTGCAGATGTAATATGTTGTATTGCTGAAAGCAATTATACGAGGATTCACCTGGCAGACGGAAGCAAGGTAGTTGCATCAAAAACGTTGAAAGAGTTCGAAGCTATTCTCTACCTGTCGAAATTCTTCCGGATCCACCATTCTTATCTTATTAACCTCGATTTTATTCTGCGGATCAACAAAACAGATGGTTGTATCGTAGAGCTTCCCCATAATATTCACCTAGATGTGGCGCGAAGCAGAAAAGATGAATTGATGACAAAGATCACTTCAATGTAAGTAAGGCTCATTGGATCATCAGCCGGCTCATTACCTCTTACAAACTGCTCATTTACCCCTTTTTAATGCTTCCCGTATGTAGCTTTCATAAAACTTTTTTATGAGAAAATATATTCTACTAATCGCAGTTTGCTATGCAATTACTGCAAATGCAACAATACGGACAGTCAGCAATAATCCATCTACTATTGCCCAGTTTAGCACCATCCAGGCAGCTGTCAATGCATGTGTAAGTGGTGATACTATATTGGTACACGGAAGTCCCAATGTATACGATGCGGTCACAATTTCGAATAAGAAAATAATTCTTATTGGCCCAGGATGGTCACCTTTTAAATATTTAACGCTAACTGCCAAAATTTCCTCAATGACCATCACTGGCACTGCCAGTAGCCAATCTGAGATACAAGGAATGGAATTTGTAAACGGCCAAAGTCTCACAATAAACAGCAATCATCCTAACAACGTTCGGATCATTAGAAATAAATTTGTAAATGATGTATACATCAATGAATCTCCAACGGCGTATATCGGTTATGTGTTTGAAGGTAACGTGTTTTCCAGTGTTGTTCTACGGGCAAGTCCATTTGGATCCTACCAGGATTTTATTTTCAGGAACAATTATTTTTATATGGTTCATACGACCGTTTCAAATTTAGATGGATTTTTTAATTCGGTAAATGTTTTAATCGATCATAATCTTTGGTTTGGTCCATCCAGCGGAAGCGGAGTTTGTTTTAGCTCATCTTGCAGGTTCCTTACAATCACCAATAACATCTTTGTGCGTCGGGATGCTGCTGTTCAAAATAGTTTCAGTACGTTTAATAATAATATCACGTTCGGTACCAGTACCAATAATCCATGGGCCGTTAATGGCCTGTCCTGCTGCAGCCACAATAGGAACCAACACAGGTTGTGCCTATGTAGGTTCGATCGGCACAGCGACGGGAACGGATAATTGCGGTACACCAACTATCACCAACAATGCACCGGCAAGTTTCCCGCTAGGTACTACAACGGTAGTATGGATTTCGACTGATGCTGCTGGTAATTCGGTTACATGTACCCAGGCTGTAACTGTGGTGGATGATGATTGGCCAACGATAAGTTGTCCAGCTGCAACAACGATAGGAACTAATACGGGATGTACATATGTAGGCTCAATCGGAACCGCAACCGGAACAGATAATTGCACTACACCAACTATCACAAATAATGCACCGGCGTCTTTCACGTTGGGGAACACCACCGTTACCTGGAGACAAATTGTAACAGTGGTAGATGATGAGCTACCGTCAATTATTTGTCCAACTAATGTAACAGTGACCGCTAATAATGATGGATCATGTACGGCAACTGGAATAGCATTGGGCACAGCGACAAGCTCAGATAATTGCAATCCCCCAACAATAACCAACAATGCACCTGCAGCCTTTCCACTAGGTTCTAGCTCAGTAACCTGGAGAACAACAGATGAAGCTGGTAATTCGGTGACCTGTGTCCAAACCGTTACTGTAAATCCATTTGTTGCTTATCAGGATGACCCAACCAACCAAACCGTATGCGCTGGCACTGCAACGAATGTGGCATTCAGCAGTACGCCTGCTATCGAGGGTGTAGTGTACAACTGGACGAATAATAATACCGATATTGGCCTTGGCGTATCTGGTACCGGTAATATTAGCATCATGGCAACCAACAATACTAATATGGTACAGGTTGCAACGATAATTGTAACACCAGGCACCAATTGCGCCGGTTCAACAGGCGCACCGAAAACATTTACTATAACTGTTTATGCAAAGCCTGTTGTAACAGCAAACCCGGCAATAACAATTTGTAACAATACAAGTACTGGCATCAACTTGACTGCAAATACACCAGCTTCGTTTACCTGGACAATAGGACTGATAACAGGAGACATAACAGGAGCAAATGACGGTTCTGGTTCAACTATTAATCAGCTGTTGACTAACCACGCAGTTTCCGCTCCTGGAACAGTGCAATACATCGTTACCCCGATATCAACGACTAATTCTTGCCCGGGTGATCCTTATACAATTACCGTAACGGTACAACCAGCATTGCTGGCTTCATCAACAGCGGGTACGATTGCTTGTAATGGTGGAACAACGAATGTATATGTAAATGCAACCGGTGGAACTGCTCCATATACAGGAACTGGCACCTTTACAAGAAGTGCAGGAACATATAGCTTTACAGTAACAGATAGTATCGGTTGCACGGCCCTGACAACTATTGCAATTATCCAACCAACCCAATTGGTGGCGTCCGCAATTGCAGGTGTTATACCCTGCGGCGCAACAACAACGACTGTGGATGTAAGTGCTTCGGGGGGCACTGCTCCATATACCGGAACAGGCACATTTACCCGCAGCACAGGCACTTATACATTCACAGTAACCGATGCGGAGGGCTGTACTGCTTCCACCACAGTAGTGATAGCAACTGCAAGTCTCACGGTAAGTATTGGCCCAGACAGAAACCTTTGTAATGGTTCAGTTGCACTGACTGCTGCTATAAGTGGTGCGAACACAAGCGGTCCGGCCGTCACACCGTTTACGGAAATATCAGGTAGTACTGCTGACAGGAGAATCTTTAGCGGTAATATCGACTACCTTGCAATCGGTAACACATTCAGCCAGTCTGAAGACAGGAACAACTGTAACAAGAATACGTCGTCTACAAAGGTGCTGACTATCCCAACTGGTGCTATTATGAAGAAAGCGTACTTGTTCTGGTCGGGTTCTGGTAGTGTAGATAATACAATAAAACTGAATGGTACTAATGTAACGGCCCAGGGCACGAAAACTTATGAGAGATACGGAGGCTTTACTTACTTTGGAGCGAGAGCCGAAGTAACGAACCTGGTAACAAGTTCTGGATCCGTTACAGTCAGTGAGCTGAGTTGGAACAATGGAAGTCCTTATTGTTATGATAATTCTGCTTATGGTGGTTGGTCATTAGTTGTTGTATATGAACAGTCTTCCCTGGCAACTTCAAGAATACATATCAACACAGAGAAATTACAGTTTACATATCCTGCTTCTATTTATTCAACTACCATCAGCAATATCAGCCTGCCGGCGGGTTGCAGCTCAAATGCAACATTTACAATCGTTGCCTTTGAAGGTGATAGTTATAAAGGCGAAGAGTTGAAGATTGCAGGCCAAAATTTCGGTGAAAACAATTTTCGTGGTCAGTCAGGTCCAAACCTAGATATACTGTCTTGGAATATCTCGACTCTTGTAACTTCAGCTACCAGCTCTTTAACCTACTCGATACGTTCTTACCAGGTAAATACGGTGTTCGGTCCGGCTATTGAAGGATTGTTTGATTATATAAAGATACTTAAGTACAACATTTGTCCACCGGCTTGTACAGGTGTGGCTTTTTTGTGGAATACAGGTGCTACAACCCCTGGAATCTCCGTTTCAACAGCCGGTACTTATCATGTTAAAGTTACCGATTGCAGCGGATGTATCGCAAGAGATACTGTAGTTGTTAGTAATTGTCCGCCCGTAGATCCTGACAAGTGTTACAAGCTTATTGTACGTCATAGCGGCAAAGCATTAACCATTGAAGGTGGCTCAACATCGAATGGTGCCAATGCTGAACAGAGGACCTGGTGTAGCGAGGATAACCAAATATGGAAATTTGAAGAAGTTGAAAATGATTTCTACCAGATCATGAATATCAATAGCAACAAATCATTGAAAGTTGATGGGGCTAGTATGTCAAATGGCGCTGATATCCAGCAGTGGACCTATACCGGGCCTGATCATCAGAAATGGAGACTGACCAGGAATAGTTCTAACTATTTTGTCATAAAAGCCAAACACAGTAATAAATCAATAGAGGTTAAAAACTCCAGTGTAGCTGATGGTGCTGATATTGAACAAGGTGGAAATGGCAGCAACTATAATCAGCAATGGACTATTACCGAAGTGGGATGTCAAACTACCTTTGGCAAAGCTCCTGACATGATTGTTTCGCAGGAAGAGGTATTGGAATCAGATCTTACCTTGACTATTCAGCCTAATCCAGGGACCAGCTACTTTAACTTAACCATTAAGAGCGGCGATATTAGTATGCCTGCAAACGTCCGAATACTTGATGTTAATGGAACAATGGTCTCAGCGTATCCAAAGACGGTAGTTAATAATATGCTGAGAGTGGGATCAGAAAAATGGGCTGCTGGAATTTATTTTGCGGAAGTCATCCAGGGTAGCCAGCGCAAAGTGTTGAAGCTTATTAAAGTCAATTAATTAACCAGTGATCACACCCTGTAACTCTGCAACGGTAGTAGTCAGTAAGAACTAAACAAATTATTAATCATGATGTACGCCTGGGAATATTATTTTCCGGGCTTTTTTCACACCATTCCGGAAAACACAGAAATAATGGCAGCTGCTATATAGTGTATTTAAGATGCTGAACTTTCCAAAAATGGTGATACTCTGCCCGTTCAACACATCGGGGGCCAAGAGCAAAATTCAGTTTCATCTGCCAGTCTTTACCTTTACCAAATGACAACGAAAAGATCTTTTCTTATCCCCTTTCGTTATCTTCTTCTGCTTGTGATCTATTTATCAGCCGGGGTGGAAATATATTGCCAGCAACCGGGTAGTGTATTTGATCATATCACGACCGCCAACGGGCTTTCTTCCAATGGTGTAACGGATGTGATCCAGGATGGGGATGGGTTTTACTGGATCGCTACAAACAATGGGCTTAACCGGTTCGACGGAACTAATTTTAAGATTTTTCACAATGATCCGGCCGACAGTACCTCGCTTATTCATAATCACTGCAACGCATTGATGGAAGATAATGAGGGCAATATCTGGATCGCCACCATGAAAGGTATTTCCTGTTTTGTGAAAAAGCAGAATCGTTTTCAAAACTATACTTTCAGGGATGAACGCATTGCGCCGGATGATCTGAACCGGGTTTTTGAATTGTTGAAAGATGACAAGGGCAATATCTGGGCCTTTGGTTTTATGCTGATGAAGTATGATACAAGGAAAAAAGAATGGATTGATTATTCAAGAAGGGTGCCATTTAACTTACCTGAAAACCTGGATGCAATAAAACAGGCCGACTATGATGTCCGACTTAAAGGGATCTGGATCGTGATGGATAGCAGGTTATTTTTACTTATCCCTGCTAATGATGAGATATATCACAAACAACACAATCCGCTGAAATGGGAAATATTCATGAATGTACAAACCCGTCGGCCGCGGACTGATGCAAACAGTAGATTGTGGTTCCATGATACTGAAAAGAAAATGATCTCCTTTTTTTCTCCGGCGACGAATTCGATAAGTTCAGTGGTGCCGGCCAGCAATGGTATACGCAAGATCAAAATAGATAAAAAGAACCGCCTGTGGATTTTTTTCTGGAACGGCCCTGCTATTTTGTATGATCATGAAACGGCGACTCTGGATAGCAGTTTGTTTGTTCGTTCCTATCCCGGATCTATCCTTAACAGCAATGGAAGTAATTTGTATGTTGACAGGGATGAAAATTATTGGATCGCATCAAACTATGGTGTGAGTGTTCTAAACAGCCGGGAACAATATTTTAAATATTACAGACTGAATGATAAAATAAAAAATGCTGATGCAACTGAGCTGAGAATAGAAGGGATCAGTGAGGGAAGAGATCATCATTTATGGGTAACAACTAACCACGGTCTGTACAGCTATAATATCCGGGATAACAGTTATACTCGCATTCCCCATCCAGTACCCGAAATGCTTATCTCTGCCGTTTTCCTGCAGACCGATTCATTGCTATGGTTATCTCCCCTGAACAGGATTCAACGGTATAATGTGGTAACAAAAAAAATAGAAAATATCCTCCCAATAGTTGGGCGTTGTAATTCTTTTACCCGGGATAGTGAAGATAGGATCTGGGCAAATACGTGGAGTGACGGTCTTTATTGTTTTGATGCTTCGGGTAAATTGATTGAACACTTGATGCCGGACACCAGCAAAACGACCTCGTTAAAAACAAAATCGCTGATTGCGTTTGAACCCGGGCGGCAACCTGGTGTATTCTGGATCGGTTATAATGGAGGCCTGGGGTTTTCAAAATATGACTCAAAGCAAAAAACTTTTGAACACTATCGCATTCTGATGCCGGGCGGCAATGAAAAAGTCTCCAATACCATCACCAGTATTTTGGAAGAAGTTAACGGAAATCTTTTCCTGGGCACTTACGGCGGTGGTCTTTACTATTATGATCGTAAAACAAACCAATACACCAATTACCTGCAGTCAGACGGGCTTTACAGCAATTTTATCAACGCTATTTTCGCCGATAAAAGGAATAATTTATGGATCAGTACTTCTGCAGGTTTGAATTATTTTAACAGGGTCGACAGGCAGATCATTTCCCTACCCCTGAGTATGGCATTGCTATCCAATGATTATTTACTCAATGCATGCAGACTACCGGTAGGTGGGTTCGTTTTCTTTTCACAAAACACTTTCGTTACTGTAGAGCCGGATAAATTTAGCAGCGACTTAAAGCATCAGTCATCACTGGTAATAAGTTCTATAAAAATATTTGACGATGAGATTCCTTTTTCTTCCTCCCAATCAAGGCTATCACTTTCCCATAGACAGAATTTTTTTTCGTTTGAATTTTCATTACTAAAGACCAACCCTGCCTTGCATGTCAGGTATGCTTACCAGTTGAAAGGATTTGACAAAGGTTGGAACTATGTAGTTAATCGTAATGCGGTTAATTATACAAATGTTCCTCCCGGCCGATACATATTCCTGGTAAAAGCCACCAATCAAACCGGTCAATGGATGTATGAATCAATCCCTGTTGCTATAGTAATCTCACCTCCTTTTTGGAAAACAATATGGTTCTGGATGCTCGTGGGAGTATTGGTGGTAGCATCGCTTTATTGGTTTTACCGTAACCGGCTTAATCAGGTGAAACGGATATACGAAGTTCGCAATAAAATATCCCGTGATCTGCACGATGATATCGGTGCCACCCTCAGCGGGATTGCCATGTACAGCCATTTGACAAGGGAGCAGATCAGGACAAACCAGCCAGAGCAGGTAGCCAGGTCATTGGATATTATCCAGGGATCCGCAACAGAAATGGTAGAAAAACTGAGTGATATTGTATGGGTAGTAAACCCGCAGCATGATTCACTACAAAAACTACTGCACAAGTTGGAGGAGTATGCAATAGAAATGGCCTCAGTAAAAAAAATAAAAGTGCAAACCGATTTGCCGGAAAAAGTCAGTCACCTTAAATTGCCCATGCAAAGCCGTCGCAGCATTTACCTTGTGTGTAAGGAGGCTATCAACAATGCCGTGAAATACAGTGATTGTTCTTTACTGCAATTGAAGGTGAAGGTAGCTGATGATAAAATTGATTTCTCTATAAAAGATAATGGCAGGGGATTTAGTGAATCGGTTATAAAGAAAGGCAACGGGTTAATCAATATGGAACAAAGAGCCCGGGAGATCGGGGCTATTTTGCAAGTAGATTCCGGACCTGGTGAGGGAACAACGGTCGCCCTGCACTGCAGAATACCCCATTGAGGTATGGTCTGCACTTGTAAATGATTTACATTTAATTTCTGATGGAAATACGAGTAAGCATATTTGAAGACAATAAGATCATCCGCGATGCCATGCATGCAATTTTAAATGGCACTCCCGGTTACTCCTGTTGCGGTGTTTTTGCAGATGGCAATAACTGGGAACGTAATATCAGGAGCAGCGAGCCAGATGTGGTATTGATGGATATTGAAATGCCGGGACTAAATGGGATCGAAGTTACCCGGTTTATTCATGACCGGTTCCCGGTTGTAAAAGTCCTGATACAGACCGTGTTTAATGATAGTGAAAGAATATTCACGGCACTGAGTGCAGGAGCTTCCGGTTATATTCTGAAAACCGATACGCCTGCCAGGCAAATCGAAGCGATTCACGAAGTGTTTAACGGCGGGGCACCTATGTCCCCTTCCATTGCTAAAAAAGTGTTGCAATTTTTTCTGGCTAAAAATGTGATCCTTGTTTCACCTGCTGCCAACGATTACCAGCTAAGCGACAGGGAAAAAGAGATCCTCAGCATGATGACAGAGGGCCATGATTACCGAAGTATAGGGGATAAGGCATTTATCAGTTATGAAACGGTCCGGACCCATGTAAAAAATATCTACAGGAAACTACACGTTGCATCCCGCAGCGAAGCTATCTTAAAAGCCCGGCAACAGGGGATAGCCTGATCCATATTACCATATTGTTCTGGTATCAGTTTTGATTTCTGCGCCCCCTGAAGAGAATAATAACCTCATGGTTCATTAATGCATTCAACAATTTATTTTCTAGTATCTACCTCAACGGGGTATTGAAATCGATTATTACACCAAGTATGTTGCGGGTCTAAAGCTAGTTGTTATGAAAAAAATTGTATTAATAACCTCACTTGCGATCATTGCTGTGTCAACCCTTCAAGCACAGAATTTTCCGGCAAAAGAAAATAATTCCTTTCAGTATTTTGAAGAAGGGGCTACCGGCAGGAAAGATATCAATGCTTATTTGTTGGGTTATCTTTCCCGGATCGTATATGTACAATACCTGAATAAGGACAACGGGTACAATCTAAAGCTAACAGACACTTCAAAATTCAGGGATAAGTTCATTGAAAGAACAAGACATTTTTTTCCCGCAAGTTTTAACCTGAAAAAAACAGATCTCTCAAAAACGATAACGACAGCTCCTTCCACCATCAACCGGGATTTATTAACTTCTATGACGGACAAATCCCACGTTGTAAAGACAGGGGGCACTTCCTATAAATGGATATGGCGGAGTGATGGTGCAGGTAAAAACCCGGAAGCCATGTTTATCTCCACACCTGACTACATATTGGTTTTATTCAGGGGAACAGACCGGGTAGAAGGAGCCAATCCATTCAACACTGATTGGGGTGAATGGATCTATACAGATTTTGATGTACTCGATCCGCAACCTCCTTGTGACGGCTGTCCCGGGAAAGTACATAAGGGATTTAAAAATGCACTTGAGTATGCTGGATTTCAAACAGAGCTTATCAATGAAATAAAAAATAATGGTGGTGCTACGAAAAAAGTCTGGATCACCGGTCACAGTTTAGGCGGCGGGTTTGCCCAGGTATTTGCCTACAGCCTTTATAAAGCCGGAGTGACAGCCCAGGGTGTTTATGTTTATAATTCTCCAAGTCCTGGAGACGTGCCTTTTTCTGCTGAACTGGATAGGGTGTTCCCAAATCAACGTCTACAGCGGTTTGAATTTTTGGATGATCCTGTTGCTGCCGGACCACCACAAACATTGAATTGGTTTCCTGGCTTGCCAAAATGGGGTAGGGCAGGTACCCGGAATTATTTTTCAAAAGAAACTGCTGGTGGCTACACTTTTAATAAAACAGAGAGAAACGGAGCAGAGGATCTTATCTTACTTACTGCTCCCGCCGGCGCCTTGAGTTTTGGTGGCATGTGTTTTCATCACCCCACCTGGGTGGTACGGGCCTGTTTTAATTTATTATCCGCAGATATGCAATCAAAAGTGCCGGGCATGCCTGCACAGATCGTCGATGCAGATGAAGGATGCAATCCTGCAGATATTAATAATGGAAGAAGCGGAAGCCTGATCGATGCAGGCACAGATGTAATTGCTGAGGGAACGTATAAAATAAAAAATGTCTCCAGTAACCGTTTTCTCCAGGCAACTGGCAATTGCGGGTTCAATGGTTGTTGTGACTTAATGCAGGATAATGTTGGGTCGGGTAGTGATGTATTGTGGAGGATCGATAAAGTAGACGGAGGTATTTTCTCAAGTTATGTGATCAAATCAAGCCTCAATTCAAAAGTTATCGATGCTGATTCACCGTTTACAGGAGATGATGGGTGCAAAGTGCATTTATGCGGACGGCTGCCGGCTGCCATAGGTCTTCGTACCAACCAGGAATGGCAGTTGGAAAAACTGTCAAGTGGTAATTACAAAATAAAATGTGTAGCAGGTGGTAAAAGAATGCGTGTAGCACCGGGGTGTGCCAGCCAGAACGGTTGCCGGTTTGAACTGCACTCCTCTGCCGCTGGAACAGCAGATGAATGGCAACTGATAAAGGTAAAGTAAAGAGATCTGTGTAACATATGTTACTAAGGCAAGCTCGTTCACCTTTACCAGTAACCAAACGGCAACCATACCTGGAGGACTGAAGGCGGGGAGACCCCACCGACTAATAATTAGACTACGGTACAAATTATTAAAAACTAAATAAAATATAAGCATTTCACATAAGCCGGGAGAAATATTCCGGGCTTATTTTTTTTTGATGGCTGCTTTTAAATGCGTAACGATTCAGCACATCAACCTCCCATCAATCATGCAACGAAATTTTTTAGTCCTAGAAGCTTCAACAAAAACTGTAGAAGTAAGAGAGCTAAATTTAGTTGTAGATTATTTGAATGAACAGCCGTAATTTGTTTACCTAAAGGCGTCAAAAAATGAAAAATTGTTTAGTTATTTTTTTATTCATTTTCACTATGTGTGGCAACAAATCTTCTCCTGAAGAAGAATTTGAAGGAAATTTTATTGGTAGCAACGATGGGATCAATTCCAGTGCCAGGTTGACTGTAAATGATGGCCGTTTAAAAGGAACAATAGTTATGAATGGCAAGTCCGCCAGGATTGACGGAAGCATTGATGGCGGTTCTGCACGAGGTACCTTGTATGATGCCGAAATAGATAAGGAGTATAGATACACTGGCCGGATCTCCGGTGACGAACTGGAGATTTCTATAAAAGCTCCGGAGGTGAAAGGCGGTGTTGTAGATTTAATTATGCAACGCGAGAATAACAGCGTAAAAGCCAAACCCAAAGGCAAATTGAACGCTGATCTTTTTGGCGAATGGAGACATACCGAAATATTGGGAGGTGGTGAGATGTCGATGACCAATGAAACGCTGATGGAGTTTATGGATGATGGAAGTTTTGCCACCTGGCCGGGTCGAAGCATCGGGCCAGACTATTCCAGGGAGGAAAATAAGAGCAAGGCCGAACGGGGTACCTGGTACACCGACGGAAAAAACCTTTATTTGGTAGATGCAGAAACGGGAGATGAAGGCACCGTTAATTTTTCTGTAGATGAAACCCGGTTGATGCTTGGAAATCCCGGGTCGGGAAAGAAAATATTTGAAAGGATCAGGTGAACTGACATGTATGGTAAGCAGGAAACAGCAAGATTTTATCTGGCCAGATCTATCAACTTTTTTCTTCGTCAACTATTTTTGGTTCATTCAGTTCAACAATGTGAGCCCTGTTCTTTGCCGCCCGGCTCATCATCGTCATATTTAGCATCTCTACAATAAAAGAAATTGCCATACCGAAATAAATGTAATTTTTCAGGTGCAACTGGTGGGCTGCTTCACTATCCCATCCTTCCATAATTAAACTGAGACCGATCATAACCAGGAAAGACAGGGCCAGCATTTTAAGCGTTGGGTGTTTATGAATAAAGCTTGCGATCCTGGGGCTGAATAAAAACATCACGATCATTGCAATCACCACTGCTGCGATCATAATTTCAACATGCTTTGCTGTTCCGCCGGCTGTGATGATGCTGTCAAATGAAAATACGGCATCTATCAACATGATTTGGGCAATGGCCTGGCCCAATGAGATTCCCATTTTATTCTTACTTCGTTCATTTGGATTTTCCCCTTCCAGTTTTGCGTGTATCTCCTTTACTGATTTATAAATTAGGAACAATCCTCCCAGGATCATGACCATGCTGGCCAGGTCAAACCCCTTTCCAGATAGGGTAACAACCGATTTACCTTTTTGACTTAGCAGCCATCCTAAACCCATCAGCAATAAACTTCTCGAGGCGATACCCGTAATCATCCAGATGCGCCGGGCTTTTTGCTGATCTTTTTTCCCTTTTAGCCGATTCAATATTATGCTGACAAATATAACATTATCGATTCCCAATACTATTTCAAGTATAACAAGAATTACAAAGCTGATAATACTTTAACTGGTTAAAAGATGTTCCAATTATTATCAATTAATTGATTTACAGATTCTTTTTACAATGCCGGGTCCCTCATATATAAATCCGGTCCATACCTGGACCAACAAGGCGCCTTTCGACAATTTTTCTTTGGCATCTGCTGCGCTAAAAATTCCTCCACTGCCGATAATGGGTAGCATTCCATTTGTACCTGTATGAATATATTTTAAAATTTCCAGGCTTCTTGCTTTCAAGGGTAGGCCACTCAATCCACCCGCTCCCGCCCATTGAAGGGTAGTCTTGTTGGTTTGCAGTAGATCTCGGCTGGTCGTTGTGTTGGTTGCTACCAACCCGTTTAATTTGATTTCTCCTGCCAGAGCAATGATATCGTCCAGTTGTTCATCACTGAGATCAGGTGCAATTTTTAATAAAATGGGTTTTTGTTGACTGATAATTTGCTCCTGATTGATTGTTTGAAGGTTGGTTAATATTTTTTTCAAACTTTCTTTTTCCTGTAATTCTCTGAGACCTGGCGTATTGGGTGAGCTAACATTCACGACAAAGTAATCAACGTAAGGGCATAGCTCTCTGAAACAAATTTCGTAGTCCTTCCAGGCCTCTTCATTTGAAGTGATCTTGTTCTTGCCTATATTTCCCCCAATTATAAGCGGGGAGTCATTAGTCCGGAGTCGTGAGTCACTGTCCGCTGTTTGCTGACTTTCCTTCCATTTTTTTAGCCTTTCAGCAATCACTTTCACTCCATCATTATTAAATCCCATCCGGTTGATCAAGGCCTTGTCTTTCGGTAAACGGAATAATCTTGGTTTTTCATTCCCGTCCTGGGGCAAAGGTGTGACGGTTCCTATTTCTATAAACCCAAATCCGAGGCATTCCAGTTCCCGCAGATATTTTGCATTTTTGTCAAATCCGGCGCCGAGACCCACTGGATTTTTAAAGGATAATCCAAAAACAGTTTTTTGAAGATTAGCAACGGCGGGTTTGAAATTCCTGGTAAGCAAATTTCTGAATCCCAAATTGCAACACAGCTTTAGGCAATTCATCGAAAAATAATGCACCCATTCCGGTGGAAATAAAAAAAGAATATTACGAAGCAGCCTATACATCAACAATTACTGGTTAATTAACAGTGGCCAATTTGTCCTGCACTTCCTGGCTGAATATCTTTTCATCTACATTTTTTTCAAAGAAACCCTATCCTTCTATCCCGGCAAAAACTTTTTTACTGCAAAACTTAATCCATTAATTTTGATATCATAAAGTTGCATAAACAACTTTTAGCAAATTATGCAGGAAGCGTATATAATAGCCGGGTTCAGAACAGCCGTAGGCAAGGCCAAAAGAGGTGGATTTCGTTTTTACCGGCCCGATGATCTGGCGGTGGAAGTAATAAAGGGATTGATGGCAACAGTGCCGCAATTGGAAGCTAAAAGAGTGGATGATGTTATTGTTGGGAATGCTGTCCCTGAGGCGGAGCAAGGTTTGCAATTCGGTAGAATTATTGCCGCAAGAGCATTGGGATTTGATGTGCCGGGAGTAACTGTAAATCGCTATTGTGCCAGCGGGTTGGAAACCATTGCCATGGCCACCGCTAAAATCCGGGTAGGGATGGCCGATTGTATCATTGCGGGTGGTACCGAAAGTATGAGCCTTGTTCCTACAGCGGGTTGGAAGACTGTCCCTTCCTATGCTATAGCTAAAGATGATCCCGATTATTATCTAAGTATGGGTCTTACTGCCGAAGCTGTAGCGAAAGATTTTAATATAAGCAGGGAAGCACAGGATGAGTTTTCCTTTTACTCACACCAGAAAGCTATAGCCGCTATTCAAAATGGTCATTTCAAACCAGGCATTCTTCCTGTAAATGTTGACGAAGTATACTTAGATGTAAAAGGGAAAAAGCAGAAAAGAAATTATACGGTCGACACGGATGAAGGGCCAAGAGCTGACACTTCAATAGAAGTGTTGGCAAGATTAAAACCAGCATTTGCCGCTGGAGGTGTTGTGACGGCCGGGAATTCATCGCAAACTTCCGATGGAGCTGCTTTTGTCATTGTGATGGGAGAAAGGATGATGAATGAATTGGGTCTGAAACCTATCGGTAGGTTGGTCGGTTCTGCTGTTGCCGGAGTGCATCCCCGGATTATGGGTATTGGACCTGTGGCGGCTATTCCAAAAGTGCTAAAGCAAACCGGTATGAATCTATCGCAGATCGACCTGATAGAATTAAATGAGGCATTTGCCTCCCAGGCGCTGGCCGTTATCCGGGAGGCAGGTCTTGACCCTTCCAAAGTAAATATCAACGGCGGGGCCATCGCTTTAGGACATCCCCTTGGGTGCACCGGTTGTAAGCTGACTATCCAAAACCTGGGTGATATGAAAAGGTTAAACAAAAAATATGGTATGGTGACCGCTTGTGTGGGTGGCGGGCAAGGTATTGCCGGGATTATCGAAAACTTACAGTAGGATTTACAGATCCACTAAGGGCGTTTACTTAACGCCCGGCCAGTTTATTTATACCGTCTCCTTTGCAGTTGCTTTCGGCACTAATATTTGTTTAGAATACTTTAAACCAAAGTGTATCTTTAAAGTCAGTACCTCATTGCCGAACCAAAATTATCGCTATGGATAGAAGAGACTTCCTGACTGCGAAACGCAGAAAACAACCGGCAGCCACTCCGCAGGCTTCCCGTAATATAACATCAGGGATCAATCCCTACGCAGGACCATGGACGGAAAACGAGATTGTCCATTTGCTAAAACGTACGATGTTTGGCGCCAAAAAAGCTGATGTAGATTATTTCAGGAGCCGCACCGTCATACAGGCGGTGGACGAATTATTGAATCCGACGGCACCGCAGCCCGCCCCCCCTGTAAAAGAGTATGTTACTTCCACCCAGCCCGGTACACCTGATGGCAATATTATGCAGGGTTCAACATGGGTCAATGACATAAATAATGATGGTACGGTTCAGTCGCAACGAAGAGCTTCCTATAAGAAGTGGTGGACCGGGATGTTGATAAACCAGGACAGGAGTATCCGTGAAAAACTGAACATGTTCTGGATCGATCATTTTGGTAATGAAGCAACTGATGTGGGCAATGGCAACTGGGTATATAGACAACATAGCCTTACACGCCAATATGCACTGGGAAATTTTAAACAGATGATCGATGCCATTACGAAGGATTATGCTATGCTTCGTTACCTGAATGGTTACCTGAATGTGGCATCAGCGCCGGATGAAAACTATTCCCGGGAATTGTTTGAATTGTTTACCCTTGGTAAGGGGCCCGGCTCACAGTATACCGAAGCCGATGTAAAGGAAGCAGCTAAAGTATTAACCGGCTGGCGATTAAATGGCGCTAACTATACTACATTCTTTGACCCGAACCGGCACTCAACTGGTAATAAAACTTTTTCTTCTTTCTTTAATAATACCGTTATTACCGGAAGAACCGGGGTTACCGCTGGTCAGCTCGAGCTTACTGATTTGTTGAATATGATTTTTGCTTCATCTGAAGTTGCTAAGTTCATCTGCCGCAAATTTTACCGCTTCTTTGTTTATTATACAATCGATTCAGCTACTGAAACGAATGTGATCGGTCCACTGGCGGATATTTTCAGGGCTAACAATTACGAGATCCGCCCGGTTTTATCCGCTCTCTTTAAAAGCGAACATTTCTTTGATGTGTTAAATCAGAATTGTTATATCAAGAGTCCGGCTGATCATATCATCGGGGCACTCCGGGAAATGAACGCTGTATTTCCGGCATTGACAGATTGGGATACTAATTATGGTATGTGGAATTTTTTTTACTCCAGTATGGTAAACACCGGGCAGGCTTTGCATGATCCACCTAATGTTGCAGGTATGCCGGCCTTTTACCAGGAACCGCTGTATCATGAAATATGGATCAATTCTGATTCACTTCCAAAACGGAACCAGTTTACAGACACGATGTCCAATAACGGGTTCACCAGGAATGGTCAGCGAGTGGTTTTTAATTTTGTCACCTATGTCCAGCAATTCAGCAATCCTGGCAATCCAACCGACCTGATTAATGATGCGTTGAAATTAATTTTCCGCAACCAGTTGTCTTACGAATCAAAAAAAACTATTAAAACACAAATATTACTAAGCAACCAACAGTGGGACTATTACTGGACCAATGCCTGGACGGCTTATATGGCCAGTCCTACTACAGCTAATTTCAATATTGTCAATAACAGGCTGAAATCGTTGTTCCAATATTTCTTTAACCTGGCAGAATACCAATTATCATAGATCATCTTTTCACCTTAATCAAAACACATGAAATGAGTGGATGGCGTAGTAAGAAGATGGAATGATGATTTGCGGCGAATTCCATGTGGCCAAAATCAATAAAAATTAACACATGAAAAGGAGAGAATTTTTAGGAAAAACAATTCCGGCAGCTACGCTGTTGCCAGCATTGATAAATGGCTATTCGGTAAAAGCATTTGCGGCGGACTCACCATTGGTGCAGGCATTGATGCAGGGCACTACCGATACGGATCATGTATTGGTTATCATCCAGCTTTCGGGAGGTAATGATGGGTTGAACACTGTGATTCCCATTTCTACGTATTCCAGCTATTTCAATGCAAGGTCCAATGTGGCGATTCCCCAGAACAGAATCCTGGCCTTAGGCAACAGTGGCGCTGGAATACATCCTTCGATGACGGGAATGCACAATATTTTTAATAATGGTAATTTGAAAGTGATCCAGGCGGTCGGTTATCCCCAGCCGAACTTTTCTCACTTCCGCGCTACCGATATCTGGATGAGTGCTTCTAACAGCAACCAGGAAGTTTTTAACGGATGGGCGGGTCGTTACTTGAACTATGAGTATCCTAATTTTCCAACCGGTTACCCGAATGTCAATACACCTGATCCATTAGCTATACAAATTGGTTCTACTACTACGTTAACCACACAAGGGCCGGTAACGAATATGGCAATGAGTATAACCAATCCTACTTCTTTTTATAATTTGTTAAATGGTACTACTGACCCGGTGCCCGACACACCTGCGGGCAAAGAATTGAAGTTTGTCCGGTTGGTTTCGCAGCAAACACAATTGTATTCAACCGTTATCCGGAATGCGGCCAATGCGGTGACACAACAAGTTACCTATCCTGTGAACAATAGCCTGGGAGACCAGTTAAAAATAGTAGCCCGGTTAATTAAAGGGGGATTGAAAACAAGGGTTTATATGGTAAGTACGGGTGGATACGACACTCACTCTGTGCAGGTAAATGCCGCAGATACCACAACAGGTGCACATGCTACTTTGTTACAAAGGCTTTCAGACGCATGCAAGGCTTTCCAGGATGACCTGCAGTTTTTGCAAGTACAGGACAGGGTGATTGGCATGACCTATAGTGAATTTGGCCGCCGAATCAAATCCAACTCAAGTGTAGGTACTGACCATGGAGCGGCAGCTCCTATGATCCTTTTTGGCAGTAAGATCGAGCAAGGAGTATTGGGGAATAATCCTACTATACCAGCTAACGCTTCGGTGAATGACAATATTCCGATGCAATATGATTTCAGGAGTGTGTATGCTACGATTCTTGAGAAATGGTTCTGCCTTGATAAGACTGTTGTGGCGGGATTATATCCACCGAGCATCAACACCCAGTTGCAGTCATTGCCTTTGTTCAAGAGCAATATAGCTTGTAATGCGATCACTCCACCATCAGATCCGGCCTTTGATGCGCTCATTAGTAATTATCCCAACCCATTCACTGATACAGAGAAGACTACCATCAAGTTTAAAACGGAAGGTGGTCATACCCTGATCCAGATTTTTGACACACTGGGCAGGATGATTACTACATTGCTGGAAAGAGATTATACCGCTCCCGGTACCTATACGGTGGATTTTGAAGGAAGAGGATTGCCAACAGGTATTTACTATGCACGTTTGCAAAATGGAGTTATACAGAAAGTTAGGCCCATGATGAAAGTGAGATAATTAAATCGATAATTTGTCGTAAAAAAATCCCCGGTAAATATTCACCGGGGATTTTTAATTGTACCTATCATTGAGTTTTATTAATCTGTTTGCCGGTGCCCGGCATTGACCCAATCTGTAATTTTTTGTTTATCAACCATTGTCAAAGGGCTGTTGGGTATCTCCGGCATCTGTGAAGGATTAGCATCAACGGCCCGTGCTTTTATCCTGTCCCAGCTGCTGATAATGCTGGCATCTGTATCAAAATTTTTGCTGCCGCTAATACCGCCGTTTAGATGGCAGGGGCCGCAATAGCCGAGTATGACTTGTTTTACTGCAGCATATTTAGGCCCATAATTGAAAATAGTAAACTGGGTGGTATCGGTACAGCCATTTTGATTTCTTATTGTAATAACATAGTTGCCGGGAGCAAGGTTGGTAAAATACCAGGATGCCTGGTAGGCTCCGCTATTCAATTTGTAAGTCAATGTGTCTCCTCTGGGCTGTAGGATAGTAACGGTTCCATTATTGGTGGTCCCCACAGCCTCTGTTTTCGTGGAAGTAATATTATAATTGAGGCCCGCGCAGGGATCCGGAGGTGTAATTGTATCGTTCTTATTACAAGCGCATATGACAATGGCCATCCCGGCTAATAAGCAGGAGGTAAACAGTTTTAGCTTCATACTCGCCTTTGAATAATTATACCATCCCGGGTTTAAAAGTCCGATAAAGTTTGTCTGTACAATATAGAAAATAAAAGGAGAAAGAAAGGCATTTTGATGACCAGATCTCTTGGCTGATCATCAGAATTCATTCACAATACTTATTTTTGCAACATTGATACATTTATTATATTTGCAACAATGTATCAAATATTAGATTATGAATAAGATTGTCCTTTTCATCTTGTTGAATTTCCAGGTCTATGTTTCAACGGCCCAATTTAGTATCGATGATCGGGCAGGGTCAAAAAGTGTAACAAGCGCGTTCCCGGGTTTAAAAGTGAGTCTTTCGGGAAAAATAATAGATGCAAAGACTGGTGACGTTCTTCCCGGCGCTTCGGTTTATTTTGCTGATGATAAGATCGGTACCTCAGCAGACGCCAGCGGAAAATATGTACTAAGCAATATTCCTCCCGGTCACCATGTTATTGAGGTGACCCATACTGGCTATGCCACCCTAGTTGAGCATATAGAGTTGAATAGTGATGCAGAAAAAGATTTCAAACTTTCGCCTATTGTCGTGGAGAACCAGGGAGTCATCATTACCGGGGTCGCAGGTGCAACCAGTATACGGAAATCGCCTATACCGGTATCATCCATCCGTAAGGCAGCATTGTTACAATCCTCATCTACTAATATAATAGATGCTTTAAGTCATGTACCTGGGGTATCACAACTTTCCACGGGACCGGCGATTTCCAAGCCTTTTATTCGAGGTCTGGGATTTAACAGGGTAGTAATAGTAAATGAAGGCGTTCGACAAGAAGGACAGCAATGGGGAGATGAACATGGAGTGGAAATTGACGAGTTAAGTGTGGGCAGAATAGAAGTACTGAAAGGCCCGGCTTCCTTGATGTATGGGAGTGATGCATTAGCGGGGGTGATTAATTTTATTACCAACACTCCCGTTGCAGAAGGTGTCGTTAAAGGAAACCTGCTATCGAATTACCAGGGTAATAACACGTTGTTTGCTTTGAATGGAAATGTGGCAGGCAATAAAAATGGGTTTAACTGGAACGTGTATGGTACTTTCAAATCCGCTGGTGACTACCAGAACAAATATGATGGTAAAGTTTTGAACTCACGATTCAATGAGAAAAATTTTGGAGGTTACATTGGACTTAACAAAAGCTGGGGCTTTTCCCACTTTATTGCCAGTCGTTTCGATCAGCGGCTCGGATTGGTGGAGGGCGAAAGGGATGATGCAACTGGAAAATTTATTTTGTTTGGCGGTTCACCAGTGGAAAGAATTGCTACTGGGGCTGACCTGGGTTCAAGGAATTTATTTGTTCCTTATCAAAGAGTGCAACACAATAGATTTATACTGGACAACAATTTTGCCATCAAGAAGAGCCGGTTGAAAATTAATCTCGGCTATCAAAATAACTTACGCCAGGAATTTGGAAACCCGGAAGATCCTTCTGAAAAAGAATTATTCTTTGACCTGGCAACCCTTAGCTACAATGTGCAATGGCAACTACCCGAAATGAAAGAATGGCATACGACGATTGGTGTAAACGGAATGGGGCAAAACAATAAGAACAAAGGAAACGAAACGCTGATACCGGAGTATACACTTTTTGATATTGGTGGGTTTGTATATGGACAACGAATTTTCACTAAAGCGACAGTAAGTGGCGGGCTTCGGTTTGATAATCGGTCAGTCCATTCAAAAGAGTTGACCGATGGGAGTGGTATCAAATTCACCGCATTTAACCGGTCTTTTTCCAATTTCTCGGGAAGCATTGGGGTAAGTGTTGAGCCTAGTGATGTCCTTACATTGAAAGCTAATGTGGCCAGGGGTTTCCGGGCGCCCACCTTAGCAGAATTGGCCAGTAACGGAGCTCACGAAGGGACTAACCGTTATGAATACGGTGACCAGGGCTTGAACTCAGAAACCAGTTTACAGTTGGATGGCGGGGTTAATGTCAATTATGAACATTTTAGTATTGGGTTCAGTGCTTTTTACAACAGGATAAATGATTTTATCTTCTACAGGAAATTAGTTTCCATTGTTGGTGGAGATTCACTAGTGAATGTGGGCGGTGAGAATATTCCTGCTTTCCAGTTTGACCAACATCATGCAACGTTGGTCGGTGTAGAAGGCACCGTTGATATTCATCCACATCCCTTGGACTGGCTGCATTTTGAAAATACGATTTCATTTGTCCGGGGCCGGTTTGACGAAGCTATCGATGGCAGTGATAATTTGCCAATCATTCCTGCAGCAAGGTTGATCAGTGAACTAAGAGGTGATTTTAAGAAGACAGGAAAAACATTCCATAATCTGTATGCCAGGTTGGAAGCGGATAAAACTTTTTCACAAAAAAATCCTTTCTCCGGGTTTGATACGGAAACAGCTACTGCCGGGTATACTTTACTCAATGCCGGTATTGGTACTGATGTAATGGGAAATAATAAGAAAGCAGTTTTCAGCATTCATTTTGCGATTAATAATATTAGTGATATAGCTTATCAAAGCCACCTGAGCCGCCTGAAATATGCGGCTGCAAATAACGTAACAGGCAGAACCGGCGTATTCAATACCGGCCGTAATTTTTCAGTTAAGGTGACTGTTCCCTTAGAATTTAGTAAGAAATAATTGCAAAAATATCTTGTCCAAATCAAATTGTCTTGTGGCAGTGAATCAATTTGAAATCAGAAGAAAAAAGTACAGGACACGGATTGGACGGATAGAGCCAATGAACACTGATTTTTAATTCTGTAGCCGGAATTATGCGGATTTGTCCGGGGTTGAAACCGAAAATCCGTCATTTGCGAAGCAATATTATCCTTTTTGATTCGTAAAAGCCAGTGGTATCTGTGTGCTTGTATTTACTTACCTTTTTGAAAGGATACCGGTTGGCCCTAATCGAGTAAATTGCGGGATGGAAATAACCTTTAATACACCTGCGCTATTATTCCCTGCTATCACCTTATTATTGCTGGCTTATACCAATCGTTTCCTGGCAATAGCCAACCTGATACGGAAATTGCACGATGAATATATCAGCGGGAAGAAAAATAAAGTGCTTTTTCAACAAATAAGTAACCTAAAACGTCGTATCAATTATATCAGGAGCATGCAGGCCCTGGCGGTATTCAGTTTCTTGTGTTGTGTCGTGTGTATGTTTGCTCTTTATAAAGAATGGACCCTGGTGGCTGAATATGCTTTTGGGATCAGCCTGATCAGTTTGCTGGCCTCCCTTATTCTCTCACTCATAGAGATATACCTGAGCACTAAGGCATTGGAACTGGAACTTAGTGACATGGAAGACCTGTCCACAGACCCGCGCGGGGAAAAGTCAAATTTTTTTTCAAATTTCAGATCCGGGATTAATGAAAAAAAAGAAATGTAATTTTATCGAAAATGCAGCAAAGGATTTCTAGCATATTAATTTGGAGCCTGGTTATCTTCGCTGTCCAGTCATGCTCCAGGGGAGGTACAATGCTTGATGATGGTGGTGGAGGTCCGCATGTCGTAACACCCACTGACACCATACCCCCACAAATAACAATTACTACGCCAACACCCAACCAGGTATTTAGCAATGGAAGTATGATCGATATTACGGGTAAAATAACAGATGATTATGGATTATACCGTGGCACGATCCGCCTTACCAATGATGCAAATGGAGTTAGCCTGGTAAATCAACCTTATGAGATCCATGGTTTTTTGTCCTATAATTTTAATCTTACTTATAAGCTGGCTGCCACCATTATTTCAGACTATACCGTAACGGTTTCGTTTGAAGACCATGGACTGAATTCAACTACCCGATCTGTAAGGGTGAAAGTAAATCCCTGAAGGTTATAGTTCCTGGATCAGTTTCAGCAAATTCTCCCAGTTTCCGCCGTTATATACATTTTTCAAACCTTTTGCTTTTAGTTGCTGCACCGCGGTGCTGCTCCGGTCACCCGAGCTGCAACAAACAATGACCGGCCTATTTGCTTCTTTTAACCTGTTAGCACTTGCTTTGATCCTATCAACAGGAATATTGAAAGCATCGGGCACATGCCCCCGGTCGTATTCGGTGCCGGTCCGTACATCAACAATAATGGCACCTTTTTTAAGGGCAGATTTTAAGTTGCCCTTACCTGATCCAAATAATGATAATATTCCCATAGTTATGCCACATTGATTTTATTTTTTCTTTCTCCTATTTGCTGGCGCCACATAGCATAATACAATCCCTTTTCTTCAAGCAATGTATCATGATTACCTGTTTCAACCACATCACCTTTTTCGAGGACATAGATCCTGTCGGCATGCATAATTGTACTTAGGCGGTGTGCAATCAATATTGTTATCTTGGTACCTTCCTGTGAAATATCTCTAATTGTATCGGTGATCTCTTCTTCTGTTAGCGAATCCAGGGCTGAAGTGGCTTCATCAAATAATAGCATTTTAGGTTTACGAAGCAAAGCCCTGGCAATTGACAGGCGTTGTTTTTCACCACCGGATAATTTTAATCCGCCTTCGCCAATCATCGTCTCAAGTCCTTTGCCAGCCCGTTCCAGGAGGTTCTGGCAAGCGGCCTTATTCAATGCATCCACCAAATCATTTTCTGTAGCTGATGGATTGACGAACAAGAGATTTTCCCTGATCGTACCGGAGAAAAGATTGGTATCCTGTGTAACAAATCCTATTTGGTTTCGCAGATCATCGAACCGGATTTCTGTTTCGTCAAGATTGTTATATAAAATTTTTCCCTCCTGAGGCCGGTATAAACCTACCAGCAATTTCATTAAGGTGGATTTACCACTTCCGCTGGGTCCGACAAAAGCGATGGTCTCACCAGATTTTACACTAAAGCTGATATTATTTATCGCTTTGGTAGAAGCTGTCTGGTGCTGGAAAGCGACGTTTCGGAAAGCTAAAGTTTGGATATGGCCGAGATGTTTTGGATGAGCCGGTTCTGTTTCAGGTTCTTTTTTCATCAAGCTATCAAAATTATTCAGCGATGCTTCAGCTTCCCGGTAGGAAAGAAGAATATTACCAATCTCCTGGAGGGGGCCAAATACAAAAAAAGAAAAGATCTGCATGGTTACTAATTGGCCTGCATCCATTTGATTTCTAAAGATCAACCACATTAAAATAAAAAGAATCACCTGGCGCAACGTATTGACCATCGTTCCCTGTATAAAACTGATGCTTCGTATTCTTTTTACTTTGGTTAATTCGAGCCCAAGGATTTTATAGGTGTTTTTATTCAAACGTTCCACCTCCTGGCGGGTAAGTCCAAGGCTTTTAACCAATTCAATATTTCTTAGCGATTCTGTGGTAGAACCGGCAAGAGCTGTGGTCTGCCCCACTATATTTTTCTGAATAGACTTGATCTTTTTGCTCAGCGCATTAGTAATCACTGTGAGTAAAGAAATACCTACGAGATAAGCAACAGGAATACTCCAATGTATAAAGAGAGCTGCATAGACAAACACAAACACGATCCCTATGATCACACCAAACAATATATTAATGAAATTGATCATAAATTTTTCTACATCTGATCTTACTTTCGTTAATACGGATAGTGTTTCCCCGCTCCGCTGGTCTTCAAACTGCTGGTAAGGTAATTTCATGGCATGCTGCAGACCATCCGTAAAAACGCGGGCACCAAATTTCTGGATCACCACATTGAGGAAGTAATCCTGGAAGTTTTTCGCAATACGACTAATCATAGCTACTGAAATGGAACAGATTACAATAAACCAAACACCAGGTTGCTTCCAGGAAAAAGAATTAAAAAAGCGATCCCAATCAAATACGGTGGGATTATTTACTTTATCAGCGGCGAGGTTGATTAGTTTGCCCAACAGGATCGGGTCTACCAAGGAAAAACCAATATTAATAGCGGCCAGGCTAAGTACAAGTATTACCAGCCATTTATGTGGTCTCAGGTATTTGAGTAAAATTTTCATAATCCAGCTGGAAATTGAAGATAAAATTGCACAAAAACCGTGTCAATTTCAAAATCAGCAACTATGACACAATTTTGTTGCCAGTAGCTTACCGAATATACGATTCTCTGTGTGTTCCGTCAGGCAATGTGTCATGAAGGAATACCTGGGGCCAGACGATATAACCCTGCACTACTTCTTTTGTTGCCGCATAAGCCAGCAGGTTATCGGCAATGTATTGAAGCGGTGTTTGTAGAGTAACGAATTTTTCAGCACCGCTACGGCTGATGGCATATGCATAGGTATAATCATGGAAACCTGCTTTTTTAAGGTGCGGGGAAAAAGGTTTTGCATACAGGTTGCGGATAACCTGGTGATCCCATTTTAATTTCCCGAGACTATGTTGTAGATGATAAATGACCTTTTTCAAACTGCCACCAATAGTAGTATTGTCATTTTTATCCCACCCCCACATTAACAATTCAAGGTCAGCGGGCAGCTCTTTCAGAATGGCAGGAACTTTTTTTAACATATTTTCATCTGGTATAGCATCGTCTTCAAAGATCAGGATGCTGCTGTAATTATTAGCTAACATGTCCTCGTAGATCATCCGGTGACTCCAGGAACAGGCTATTTCCCCCGGTTTCATTGTTTTCCCAAAACGATGATGATGCCTGGTAAGTTCTTCGCTAAAAATGCCCGTTGATATTATATTTTCAAGGGTAAAATTATTTTTATCAGCCCCAAAGAAGAAGGAATATTCCAGCCCGTTAAAACGTTTTGCAAATAATTCTCTTCTTGCCACAGCGGGCGCTACGCTGAGTACGTATATTTTGTCGTAGTACTGGTTTAGGTGCTGAAAATATTCCTGCATGCAGTGAGAATTCCGGTAAAGATAAAGAACGGAACTCTTTCCAAAAGCCGTTATTGTTTGTAGCAATTTATGAATATATCTTTGGCTATACCAGACATGGCAAAATTATGCTCCCGTTAGTTTCCATTGCACTTTGCACCTATAACACAGGAAATTTTCTAGTGCCATTACTGGAGAGTCTTTTGCAGCAGACATGGGGGAATACGGAGATTGTATGCTGCGATGACAACAGTGATGATGAGACAGTGAAGACATTAAAACAGTTTCAGCAACAATACCCATCGTTACTGAAGATATCTGTGAATGACGCTAACCTGGGTTATATTAAAAATTTTGAGAAATGCCTGTCACTCTGCACCGGTGAATTCATTGCCATTGCTGATCATGATGATATCTGGAAACGGCATAAAATTGAGACATTGTTGAATGGTATCGGAGATGCAATGATGGTGTATTCTGATTCGGTGCATATTGACGAAAATAATAGGGAGACCGGTAAAAAGATAAGTGATACATTCAGGTTACACGATCAACCCCATCCCAATTCTTTTATTTTTTATGACTTTATCTGGGGACATACGACGTTGTTAAAAAGGGAGCTTCTTCAGTATGCACTCCCCGTGCCACCACAAATGCCCTATGATACCTGGCTGGCTTTTACTGCAGCATCCCTGTCGCATATTACTTACATTGATGAACCACTTACTTACTGGCGGCAACACAGTAATTCTTTTACGTCTATCATGTATAAAAAAAATAGGGAGAGACAGCGCATCAGCAACTGGAAGTATGACCTGCATGCCAGAAAATTGGAAAGAATGGCGTTATTAAGTAACAATAAATACTGCCGTAACAAGTCATTTATAAATAAATTATACCGCTATTTTGAAAGTCTGCGGAAGGGTTTTTCATGGAAACTTTTTTTCCTGCTGGCCAGGCATCAAAAAACACTATTCCCGGTCTGGCGAAGAAATTATTTCAGTAAGCTGAATGAGTTCAGAAAGATGGCAAGGAAAGTGAAGAATAGGCAGTAAGTAAAGCAGATTGGGAGTACTAGAGGAGGATCATTATTGTTTTTCCACTTTAAAATATTTAGTCAGCAACCTCGCTAGGTAGCCGGTTCCGAATTTCGTAGGTGACTTGCCAAGTATAAGGTGGATGTCCGACAGGTCGATCTCAAAACAACTTCCTTTATTAACCTCTACATAATTGGATTTTGTATCCAGGAAAGACTCAATGGCCAATACAATTTCTTTCACCGGGTAACTAAAAGGACTTGCAATATTGATGGGCTCGGGGGAAGGAGGATTATTTTTCATTAATTGGTGGGCTATGAAGTAGACATCATCAATGTCAATTATATTCCGGCAGGCATTCATCCAGAGATCAAAATTGATCCCGTTATTGATATGATAGTGAAAATAATTGAGTAAAGTGTTCGGATTCGTTGATCGGCCTGCCACATTGGATACCCTGAAAATAAAATATTGTCGGGCGGTTGTTTGAATAATATTTTCAATCACGAGTTTGTTCTGAACATAGATAGAATGCTTCTCATCCGGGTCATATATACTGCAGGTACTAAAATAGATGATTATTTTATCGGGGTGTTGTTCAATACATTCCCTGAGTAACGACACTTCTCTTCCATAAGCGTCAGGATTTTTAGTTTTAGAGTTGGATACCCCGGATGCAAAGACCAGGAACCTGTCGTTAGTTGCATAGGAGTCAAACCGCCGGGCTAATAAACCGTTTCCGATTACCATATATCATTTGGACAAAATGTGATTGACAGGGTTATTTCCGGCAGAAAGATAGGAATAATGTAGTAACCTCGTCAGGAGTTTACTGGATAATACCCGTTTGCTGTAGAAAAAATTCAATAGGGTTTGCCGGAAAATCCCGTTGAAAAATGAAAAAGGATTGTTTACCCATTGCCGGCCAGTGGCTCTGTTGGTTCCAGGCTAATTCCATAGTTTGATGGATGGCTTCAACGGTTACACTATCAGTCACCCAGCCATTGGAGTTTTCTTTTATCCAGGACGGCATGTCGCCGACATTGCTTACAACCAAAGGTCTTCCCATAGCCAGTGAGTCCATTACCGTAATCGGCATAGCATCGATATGTGTGATTTGCAGTACAAGGTTTGATTGACGAATGGCTTCTTTATAATCAGTTGCATTCCCGCGTAAGTATATTTTTGTTTGTAATCCCATTTCGGCTATCAATTTTTGCAATACTTCTTTATCTTTTCCCTCTCCGTAGAGATGCAATTCCCAATTCCGGTTGCGCCAGGTGGCTCCCGACAGTGCCTTGATCAAAATATCCTGGGCTTTTCGTTCAATGTCCAATGCGGCAAACATGGAAAAAATACAGGGCCCGGATGCTGTTTCCGGCAGGGGAGTGGGAGACTGTGGTGGTATAAAGGTTAACGGATTAAAAAGCTTTTCCTGGTTAGGGATACTCAGTGCGTAGGTTTCTTCCAGTGCCTCGAAGATCTTAGGTGTATCACCTAAATTTTTTACCGCCTTATCGGCCCATTTTTGTAGTCTCAAAAATCTCCGGAGCGAGAATTTCTCATTCACATTATAATTGTGATAGATCAGGACATATGCTTTCATCTTGCGGAAAAGCTTTTTAAATGGGCCATGTGCCACATCTTTCCATCCGCCCTGGCTTACGATCACTTTATCATACGCTTCAAATGGGACTGCCGCCACAGCCGTACTCAATTTTATTTTTCCTAGCAGGGGTTGCTTTTTAGTTTCTTCTTTTCCGGGTAATAAAAATAATTGGCAACCTGCTTCTTCTAATTCCTTCATACGGTCTTTTTTTTCTGCTCCGTCAAAGCAACAAACTCCCACTTCAAAGTTATTCCGGGCGGTCCATAAAGCCGCCTGGTACCAAAGCTCCTCACTGCCACCCCAGGGAGCTCCATTCATTACTGAAAGAAAAAGGATCTTATTCATGCGGTGCTATTGCCATCCGGTGCATAATATATAGTAAACAATATTTACAGTCCCTGTTTTCATTATCAAGCAGCCCACCCTTCACGGTCAAGACTTCTATATTGTATAGCTTCTGCCAGGTATTCCGGTTTGATCACTTCACTTTTTGAAAGATCGGCAATAGTTCTGGAAACTTTCAGAATCCTGTCATAAGCCCTTGCCGAAAGATTAAGTTTTTCCATAGCAGCTTTCAACAGGTTGGCGCCAACCTGGCTGATAACGCAGATTTCCTTCAGCATTTTACTGCTTATTTGTGCATTGCAATAAATACCCGCGTTATCCTTATATCTTTCTGCCTGTATCTCTCTTGCCAGGATCACCCTGTCACGGATGCTGCCAGAATTTTCCTGTTGTTGTAAACCTGACAGTTCACTGAAAGCTACCGGGGTGACTTCCACATGCAGATCAATCCTGTCAAGCAAGGGCCCTGAAATTCGATTTAGATATTTTTGGACAGCTCCTGGCGGACAGGTGCATTCTCTTTCAGGATGATTATAAAAACCACAGGGGCAAGGATTCATGGAGGCAATGAGCATAAATGAGGCAGGAAAATCGACGGCTACTTTTGCTCTAGAAATAGTGACCCTTCTTTCTTCCATGGGTTGCCGCATAACCTCCAATACTGTTCTCTTAAATTCTGGTAGTTCGTCCAAAAATAAGACCCCATTGTGGGCCAGTGAAATTTCACCGGGTTGTGGAATACCGCCTCCGCCAACCAATGCCACATCGCTGATCGTGTGATGAGGAGAACGAAACGGTCTTTTAGAAACCAATGTTGAGTTCTCGGGCAATTTGCCGGCAACAGAATGGATCTTGGTTGTTTCCAATGCTTCCTGCAGCGAAAGCGGCGGAAGAATAGTTGGCAGTCTTTTTGCCAGCATGGTTTTTCCGGCGCCGGGCGGACCTATCAAGATCGCATTATGCCCACCTGCTGCTGCTATTTCCAAAGCCCTTTTAATATTCTCCTGCCCCTTAACATCCGTAAAGTCAATTTCAAAATCGTACTGCGAATGAAAAAATTCTTCTCTTGTATTGACGACAATAGGATCCATCCCTTTTTCCCCCTTCTCAAAAAAATCAATTACCTCTTTGATATGACTGACACCATATACTTTCAGGTTGTTCACCATACCGGCTTCTTTGGCATTCATTTTCGGAACGATCAGTCCTTTGAAGCCTTCCTTTCTTGCTTGTATAGCAATGGGCAATGCTCCTTTGATAGAGCGGACCTCACCATCCAGGGAGAGTTCTCCCATGATCACATAATTACCAAAGGGGTCTATGTTTGTCAATTGTTCCGATGCGCCCAGTATACCCAATGCAATCGGAAGGTCGAAAGGCGTTCCGATTTTCTTGATATCTGCAGGAGCCAGGTTCACCACTACTTTGGTGCGGGGTACCTCGAAACCATTTGTTTTGAAAGTGCTTTCGATGCGTTGCAGGCTTTCCTTTACCGCATTGTCGGGCAAACCAACGATCATCATATCTTTCCCGGAATTGCTAAGCCAGTTGACTTCGATGGTAATAGAAATAGCCTCAACCCCATATACAGCGCTCCCAAAGGTTTTTACAAGCATGATCCGGTAGTTATCGGATTGAAGGTAGATAAATAAAGGCAAGGACGTCTTGCGGAGTAACCGTATTAATGGAATTCGGTCCTCATAATATGGCTGTTGGTGTAAGATTTTCAATGCTCCTGTTGCTAAAGGGAGTTGTGAATAAACTTTCAGCATAAGTGGAAGGAAGAATTTACTGTTCTGCTACTTTCCACTGAAATAGAAGAGAAGTATGTGGATCTACCACCAGGTGCTTTGGTTTTTCGGGAACTGGGAAAACAAAATCGCTTTCTTTTTTGTCTACCAATATCTTTCTGTCGATGGGCGCACCGGACTTCGGGATCAACGAGATTAATAATGGGAAGTGAAAATTATGGTTCTGCAACTGTTTTATATGCATCCTAACCTCTTTCTTTTTTCCATCGTACTGCCAGGTTATATCCAATGAAGGGTTTTCCGGAGTAAACAGCCATTGTTTAAAAAACTGGTCGAGATTTTTCCCGGAAACGGATTCAAAAATTTTTTGCAGGTCCTTTGTATCTGCATTTATACCAGCATAGGTGGCGTAGTATTTTCGTATACTTTTATGAAATACGGTATCACCTAACTGGCGCCGCAACATATGCAACACCCAACTTCCTTTCTGATAGCTGTTGGCATTCAAAAGTTTCATATAGTCGGGAGTTGAGTCAACTACCGGGCGGGGATTTGTTTTTACAAAGGCTATCACATTATCTCTATCTTCCTGCATTCGCCTATTCAGGCTCTCATACCCAAATTTGGATTCGAGATATACGTGGGTCAAGTAGGTAGCAAAACCTTCACTTAACCAAAAATGAGCAAAGCTTTTTTCGGTAGCCATATTCCCAAACCACTGATGCACAATCTCGTGGGCGATCAATTTTTCCTCCAGTCGTGAACCTGTCACCGACGATTCCGCATAAAAAATGGCGCCGGCATTTTCCATACCCCCAAACCTGGTTTTGGATTGAACATTGGCCAGTTTCCTGTAAGCATAGGGCCCGATATAACTGATAAAATAAGCAAGGATATCTTTTGCAATGGCATAATCATAAAATCCTGCTTTCTTATTTTCGGGGTACACCCAGCTTGATACCGGCACACAGTCTACATCACCCACCTGATTGATGGCAAAATCAGCTACACCGATCACCATAACTTTAGTGGGCAGGGCTACCTCTTCTTTGAAATGTGTCAATTTTTTATTCCCGGGTAAATTTGTTTCCTCTATTTGTACCCCATTTGCTATGACCTGGTAGTGGGAATCGGCCGTAACTAGAAAGTCAACGGTTGCTTTATCAGCCGGGTCATCAACACAGGGTAACCAGTTATGCGCCCGGTTGGGCCAGTTATCGGCAAAGAAGGTGCGGTTGCCATATTTGTTCTTTGAAATGATAAGCCCATCGGCAGGAATTCCCCGGTAAGAAATAGTAATACCGGAGCTGTCTCCTTTCTTAAGTTGATGCTTCCAGTTAAAAGTTAATTTGTTTCCGGTATGTGTAAAGCGGGGCCCTGTTGAATTCGTATTATCATAGCTAGCCATCTGCACCATCATTCCTTTGCCTTTGCTGATGCCTGCGAGATCAAAACTGATAACGGCTGTGTTTTTAAGAACAACAAACCGTATTTCTGCGATACCGTGAATCGAATCATTATTATCATTCAGCGAAACATTGAATGTATAATGTAACACGTCGATATTTCTTTGTGCAATAGCAGGAAGAATAAAAAACAATGACAATAGGGTAAGACAAGATCTTTTCATGGAAAGCATATAACTAATAAAAATACGTAAAAACTCCCCTTTGCATAGCAGGATTATGTTACAGTTTTTCCAACATTTCCACCACTTTTTCCCGTTTCAGTATTACATAACCGATCCTGTCATTACTGATACCTTCTTTCAGCTGGTAACTAAATTCCAGTTGTTCGTCTTTTACAATCGTTTCAAAATAGCGGAAAGTGATATTGGGGTAATTTTTCAACTCGTCACCGGTCTCATAAAGATGCGTAGAAAGAATGAATAAGGAGTTTTTGATCTTTATCAAACCTTTGATAACAGCCAAGGAGCATTTCATGGCATCCTGCACATTGGTGCCTTTGAAAAGTTCATCGATAAGGACCAGCCATTTTTTGCCATTGTTTATTTTTTCAATGGTATTTTTTATCCGCTGTACTTCATTAAAGAAAAAGCTCTCGCCTTTGGCAATATTATCCACCACATTGATATTACTCAGGAGGCCGTCAAATAAGGTCAGCTTCATTTCAATGGCGGGCACGCCCATACCGATATGAGCCAGGAAAACTGCGGAACCCACTGCTTTTATCAAGGTGCTTTTGCCGGCCATATTCGCACCGGTCAAAAAAAGGAAATTATTTTCTGGGTTCATTTGCAGATCATAAGGGACAGGCTTTGGTAATAACACATGAAACAAGCCTTTGGCATCGACCAGCGGGTTTTCCTGTTCTACAAATTCGGGAAAGGTGAGGGTATAGGTTTTCACTGCCACCGCCATGGAATACCAGGCGTCGAGGCGGCTAAAAATATCGATTAGCTCCAGGGTGTCTATTTTGTAACGACCCCGGAGATGATATCCGAAATACAAATTCTGGCGGGAAGAAAATTTTTCGCCGGGTTCAGTTTCCGATAGCTTTCGCAAAGGTGGTTCTTGTAAAACCCGGCCGATACGATCGGTATAAAATTTAATACTTGGCGGCAGATCCAAATCTTCCAGCAATTCAGCAATGAGCTTGATGCCGCGGTAAAAATCGCCGAAATGTATCATGGAATATTTTACCATGGAATAGTCTTCGCTGTGCAGCCATCTGTACAGCATATTATTGAAGGAGCCCGGGCTATCACTTATTGGATCGAGTGCATAGTCCATAAATTTATCCATTACCAGCACGGTACCGTTGGTGATACCGGTAGGCCAGTCTTTTACATGCTCCAAAAAAGTGCGGATAATCTGCTGGGTGCCTCTTATTTTTTTCAGATCATTGTGAGGTTCACTGAAAAATTTCCGCAACCATTCTTTCCCCCCGGTAGTACGGGTAAAATTCAGTTTGTGAAAAATTGAATATTCTTCCTCCGGGTGGAAGATGGATATATCGCTGAATGATATTTTGTCTATCTGCATAATAGTGAATGGTGACCGTCGAACGATGAATAACCGGGTAAGCCGCTGGCATTCTCATTTGACCTCTCACCTTTTTACCTGTCAAAAATTAATCGTTGCCCTTTCTGAGATTCATCCCATCTTTTGTTTCCATACACCAAATGGCCATTTACAAACGTATGGGAGATGGTTGCTGGAAACTCGAACCCTTCCAAAGGACTCCAGCCGCATTTGTATAAAATATTTTCCTGGGTAATTTTTGTTGGTTCATTCATGTCAACGATAACCAGGTCGGCATGATAACCTTCCCGGATATAGCCCCTGTCTTTTATTTGAAAGCAATCTGCCACTGCATGGCTCATTTTCTCCGCTATTTTTTCCAAACTAATGCTGCCTTGTGTATAATAATACAGCATTAATGATAAAGGGTGCTGAACCAATGGCAAACCGGCATGAGCCGTTTCTGCCAGACCTCTTTCGCCGGGGGAGGGATTAAGGTAGCCGTCCAGAGTTCGGCTAAATCCTTTTTCTTCGAGCGTATGTGGTGCATGGTCAGTAGCAATTACATCTAACCTATCATCCAGCAATCCTTTCCATAATGCTTCTTTGTTATGCGGACGCTTTTATGGCTGGGTTGCATTTTATCTGGTTGCCAAGTCTTTCATAATCGTTACTCGTGAAATGTAAATGATGTACACATACTTCGGCGGTAATACGTTTTTGTTTCAACGGAAACATATTGGTGAACAGCTGTAATTCTTTTTCGGTAGTGATATGCAAAATATGAAGACGGGTATTGTATTTTTTTGCGATCTGTATAGCATAGAGTGACGATTCATAACAGGCTTCTTCATCCCTGATGAGGGGATGATCCGCAGCGGTCAATTCTTTTCCGGTCGATTTTATTTTTTCTAAATTCCGCCGGATGATTCTTTCATCTTCACAATGGGTTGCGATAAGGACTTCAGCCTCCCGGAATATCTTATCTAAAGTATTGGGATTGTCAACGAGCATATTACCCGTGCTGGCACCCATAAAGATCTTGATGCCACAAACATCTTTTTTCCTTTCATTTGTTTTCAACACCTCTTCCGCATTATTATTTCCCGTACCCATATAAAAGGAATAATTGGCTAAAGAAGTACGAGCGGCCATACCATATTTATCTTCCAACAACTCCTGTGTTAAGGCATTGGGTATGGTATTCGGCATTTCCATAAAACTGGTAACACCACCGGCTACCGCTGCTTTGGCCTCGGTGGAGATAGTGGCTTTATGGGTCAGCCCAGGTTCCCGGAAATGGACCTGGTCATCAATGCAACCGGGAAATAAATATTTTCCTTCCCCGTTTATTTCAATATAACCGGTTATAGGCTGTGATAGCTGCGTCACTACTTTGTCAATCCGGCCGTTTTTTATCAAAACATCTGCTGTTTTGATAACGCCTTCGTTGACAACCTGTATATTCTTAATCAGATATTTTTCCATATTTTGTTGCCTGAATCTAATCCCATGACGTATGCAATTTAGAAAAACCGTTCTAAGACTTATACTAATTCTTTTCCCCCTTATCGGTGCTGCCCAAACCACCTACCTGCCACAGGGAGATAAGGCTACTATTCTCATCGAAAGAATGGAGATCCTGAACGGAAATGATTCGATATGGAATTTTTCCAAGACCAAACCTTTCAGCCGGAAAGCAATCATGGACGGGCTCCGGCTAAGCCAGCCAATTGTCCTTAACTCCAGGGTTGATCAGCATAATCTCAGGAGCCTTTATCGTAATAATCTTGAGTATGTACCAGTTAGTGAACATGGCACCTACAAGAGCAAAAAGCCTTTTTTTCTACAGCGATTGTACCAAACTCCCGCCAACCTTTATGAAGTTCATACCGACAATTTTAACCTGGTTATAAACCCGGTGATACAGGTTACCATATCAAAAGAAAATAACAATCCTCAAACGCTATACCTGAATACCAGGGGGCTAACCCTGCGGGGAAAGATCGCCAACAAGATTGGTTTCAGCGCCTATCTCACAGATAACCAGGAAAAAGATCCGCTATATGTAAGGGATTGGGTGAACATGCGGAAAGCAGTCCCGGGCCAGGGATTTTACAAATCGTTCAAAACAACCGGTTACGACTATTTTGATGCGAGGGGCTACTTTACTTTTAATGTAACCAAGTACATTGATGTAGCATTTGGATATGATAAGAACTTTATCGGGAATGGTCACCGTAGCCTCTTCCTTGGTGATGGTAGTAACAGTAATCTTTTCCTGAAGCTGAATACCCGAATCTGGAAGATCAATTACCAGAATTTGTTTATGGAATTGCACAATACTGAAACTCCGGGTAGGGACATATTATTGCCTAAAAAGTATGCCGTCATGCACCACGTGGATGTGGCCCTTACCAAATGGCTAAATATTGGTTTATTTGAAGGTGTCATCTTTGGCCGTAAAGACCGTTTTGATTTTGGGTACCTCAATCCCATTATTTTTTACCGTTCCATCGAACAGCAGAATGGAAGTTTTGATAACGCATTGGTTGGTCTGGATGCAAAAGCCAATATAGCCGGGAAGCTTCAGCTATATGGCCAGTTATCGCTCGATGAATTCCTTCTTTCAGAAGTAACGAAGAATCGGGGTTACTGGGCAAATAAATTTGGCATACAGGTCGGAGCTAAATACATCGATGCTTTTGGTGTTAGCAATCTTGACCTACAGTTGGAGCATAACCGGGTTCGTCCATTTACTTACTCACACCGCGATTCGGTGGCCAATTATACGCATTATAATCAGCCCCTGGCTCATCCGCTGGGAGCCAACCTTAGCGAAACGATCGGGATAGCCCGTTATCAGCCTGCTCCCAAATGGCTGACGGAGGCTAAACTGATCTCTTACAAACAGGGGAGGGACAGCAGTGCCAGGAGTTTTGGGAGCAATATTTTTTTGCCGAATATCGCGCCCAACAGGCAGGGTGATTATGACTACTTTATTGGTAGTGGCTGGCATACAAATGTGTTTTACGCTTCTTTGCTGTTGTCGTATGAATGGAAAGAAAATTTTTTCCTTGAGTTACATGCCCTGTACCGCAAACAGGATACTAAAACAGCACCCATAACCTCCGCGAACACGAGTGTTGTTACATTGGGTGTAAGATGGAATATGCATAGAAGGGTGTTTGACTATTAGTCACTCATTGAATTGGAAATGATCTTTTGTTAGTTTTCTGTAGGCGAGTAATTGGACGGCTCAGAGCCGATTTTCAAGTTAATACTTAGGGACGCCTGAATTTATGGCGGATATGATCGCTTCCTGTTTGTTTGAGTATAGCTGTTCTGATAACTTGTAGTATAGGTCATTATCCACTTTGCTTTCAAAACCCATATCATTCCAGGAACCCATACCGCCAAATACCCAGGCTGAAGAAGCAGCAAACATTTGTCTCGCGATAAGTGTGTAACTGTCAGCAGGCAGAAGGTCTTTGCTCTAGTTTCCTTCGGGTTTTTTACTCTCCAGAATTGTTTTAGCATCCTCAAACAGCTGGCTTCAATTTTCCAGGTCATGTTGAAAGGTGAAATTGGCAATAGCCACCAGGGTTCGTTTTAGTTTATTTTTGGATTTTAATGTGTCGATTTGTAAATTGATTATAGGTGATTTCTTAACCACCATAACATAATTATGCTCCAGATCTTATCCGCTAAGTTTTTTTTCTTTGTCAACGCCCATCGTTATCTCAGGAAGATGAACAGTTATCATGCATAGCTTCTATTAACCAGGTGCCACCACCGCTTACCAGTGCTGCGAGCTGGTGAATTTTTGCAAATGACTGACCAGGGGATAGTTGAAGATAAAGTCGCAATCTTTAGATCCTCTCTCTTTGAGGTAATGGAGTTTACCGGCAATACTCTTTTATAAAAGCTTCATTCATTTATTTTGAGGGGATATTAAATTGCAGAATCTGATGGTAAATCTTATGGCGAGAAATAGTTTATTCTGTTCATACCTTATCTATTATTGCAGTTTTATAACAGTAGTCATTTGGCAAAAAGCAATGATGGCTGTCGTTTATCCGGTTGCTTTTGTTTTTATTGCTGCCCTCTATTCGGCCTTCCGGAACTGTTGCCGAAAGGCTGCCGATTGGTTTGGTTCTCAAACCTGTCAAAAACATCATTTGATTTTCGTAGTGGTCGTAAAGAAGCGTTCGGCATTTTGATAATAGATTTTATCCTTTTGTTCCTTCGACAAAAAATCAAGGTTTTCAATAGAAGCCATTACTTTTTCGATATCCCCGTTGTCTGTTCCAAACATAAGACGATCTTCTAAGCCTGCCTCCACAAATGTTTGCATGATGAGCTTAAATTTTGCTGTTGGCACGATACCAGGGTTAGAAATAACTGAAATGTCAGCATAGGCCTGTTTGTGTTGATTCATAATGGTAACTGTTTCTTCATAATACTGATCACCACTATGCATTATCCAAACTTTCAGGCCAGGAAACCGGGTCAATGTTTTTTCTAATAATAAAGGATTTCCAAGTTCTATCTTAAAGTTTGGACTGCCATGATTGGGCCCCGCTCCCCCGGTATGAATTCCGACCGGAAGGGAATATTTTTCTGCCAACGAGTAATAGGGAAATAATAAAGAATCGGATGAAGAAATTCCATAGTACTGATTCAGAACTTCGCCAAAAAAGTCAATCTTACCATTTTGTATTTGCTGCTCTACCCATTCGATAGATGGCCAGTCTTGTACGTCATCAAAACAGGCTTGAAGACTATAAGGCACTTTCCCATTTGGACAAGGAAACATGAGTCCAAATAAGAGAGTTATTTTTGATTTGTCTCTATAGTTGTTCTGTAAATTCCAGGAACTGCTGATCGCGCCTTTATATACACCGGCTCGCTCTAATGCAAGCAGCTGATCAGATAAATTGCTGCTACCGTGGAGATGGACGTCAAACACACGCTGAGAATCGGCTGGCTTCGGATTACAAGAAAGATAGAAGCAAACACACAACACACATAAAAATTTCATAACTGTTCTTTAAAGTTAATATAGTATTGTGACAGCCAAAATATTTCTGCTATCAGTTTTCTATTTCTAGTTGGGGGCGTTGAACCCAAATAATGTACATCCCCGGTTTCGTTAAGAGTTGAAGTACTTATCGGTTATAGAGTTTGCCATTTATAAATGTGTTGCCGCCAAGTTCCTCAACATCATAATTAAGCCAACCTTTGGCTGTTTTCTTCCACGTTTCAATATGCTTTTGAGTAGTGAGTATGGTATCTTTGGTTTTTCCGTCCGGGCGAAACATTAATCTTTCCCATTCCTGGGAAGTATAGGCAATCACGCTGTCGCCGTAAGTTTTTATACTGTCTACTACAAAAAGGTTATTTAAAGTCGTGTCAATTATTGACCAGTCCCTAAGCGTATATTCTTTTTGTTTTTCACGACTAATGATTTCACCACTTTGGTCCTTTATAACAAAGTCTTCAGGTATCAGGTCCATGTACATATTAATATTCTTTGTAGATACAGCCTGAACACATTTGTCTAATTGCGCTTGTATATCTATTTTAATTTCTGCGTCAGAATTACCTTTTTTGGTTATGCAACCTGACAAAAAGCCTAAAGCAATGGAAAGAATGATGAGTCGACTCATTTTAATAATTTTTTATTGTATGGTTAGCCTGGCATTCTTTTCAATTGATTTGGATGTGTCCAAAAATATGTTCAAAACATTCAAGTATTGACGAAGTGGAGGAAGTGACCAATTATCTGGCCGGAAATTAAGCCTATTTTACCAATGATGACTGTAATTCATCAGGGGACAAGGTCGCAGAATCTATCTTGATTGTAGTTGCTTTCCACTTTGGCTTTCATTGCAAAAAGCCCAGGATAGTCAACAATCAATCCTTCTTCATCTATTATTATGTTTGCCTGAAAACTCTTGTCATAGTTCTCGTAGACATATTCATAGTTGGAAAGTTTGGTATAAACCTGTTTAACAGGCCTAATCACTTTTTCGAGAAGGTCGAAATACAAAACGTCAATTACTTGCCGTTCTTTATCTTTTAATTTTAACCGGTTGATAGGTAAGGAGTTGGTAAACGGAGTCAGCGAAATATCAATATCAGTGATGTCATCGAATTCGCTGTTGGCTTTTCCATTCAATACATATTTCCCTTGTAGCTTTTTTAAGGTTATTATTTCCCGGAGATCATCTACTTGTGTTCGGATAATTACACGAATCGGTTCCCAATTTTCAGTAGTTGTTATTTGATAATCTATTTTGTAAATATGATTATTGTGATAGCCTATAATTGTTGACTTTACGTCGTTACCAATTAACGGTGACTGTTTGAGCAGGCAATTCTCAAGGGAGTGATAATATAATCCCGTCCAGATAATGTTGGTTTGCATAATGCCGGTTTGCAATGACAGCGAATGATCGGAATGCACGAAGGCTCGCGTTTGTTGTTGCTTCGGGTGCAAAACCTGTATAATTAAGCAGCCATCTTTCTACATTCTTCTGCACATTGTTGGCAGGCGTCTGCACATTCCTGGCAATGTTCCGTTTTATGCTTGCTACATTCTGCTCCACAAGCTTCGCAAATGTCTGCACAAATGCGGCAAACTGCTTTCGCCTTGTCGCTACCCAGGCTCATGAGTTGTGCAGCAGCATAGCAAATAGTGGCACATTCCATGTCGAGCTGGATGCACACTGCCATCATTTCTATATTGTCTTCCTTCGTGCAGGATGATGCACAATGATTGCATAGCGCAGCACATTTCAAACAGGCTTCTATACACTTTTGATACTGATGATAACTTTGCATACTGTTGATTTTTATAGTTAAAAAAAAATTACATTTTCATTAATGCCGGATAAAGTCGCAGGTACACTTGAAAAGCCATCGGATTTTTCCCGTAAAGATTATTGAGATTGCTGTCTGCATGATAAAGGGTAAACTGACTTCCACCGGCTAACCGTGTTTTACCGATGTTTAGTAGATCATAATTAAATCCTGCTGTAAAGGCGTTAACCGGAAATATTTCATCATGCCCATAAATGACTTCGTCTAAATTTAATTCTTCAACTGACTTCTGCACATATTCATACCTGCCGTGCAAAGTCAATTTGTTTTTGCGCCATGATCCTTCTACGAGAAAAGCGTTTTCGCCTTCGTGGTCCTTTGTTTTGTTCTGTCCCCAAAGTGCAACGGCAGTAAACCAGCCCTGATTTGCAAAAGGCAGACTGTAGGTGGCTGACACCGTGGTTCTATTAACGTTCTCGTTAGTATGCAATTCTTCAGGACTTTTTAAAAAACCGTGTGATAGTTGCAGAGCCCAATTCTTTGATGGGTTGTAAGAAAGCCGTCCACTCCAGCTATCAAAGCGGGGTTTGTCGAAATCAAACCGTTTTTCATTGGGCTCCCTGCCTGTAAAAGACGAGCCTTCTATTTTAAATTGTCCCAGGCGAACACCGAGCGTTGCTACGCCAAAAGTGATATGCGTGGCATCTACCCAATGGTGCGAAAGGGGTGCATCGGGATTATACAATGCCGATGGCCGGTGCATAAACGCCACAGCGCCTAATGCGGGCTCTCCGGGATATGCTATATAGGCAAATACATCTGCATTCCTGGAAAAGGCGTGGGCATAACTAACAGATAATTCAGAAAACAGGTCATGTGGATGTTGATGGTCGACGAGGGGTTTTCCTTTGTAGGTTTCACCGCTTTGAAAGAGCAACGGGTAGCCGTCTCCTCCTTCAGTTAGAGGGTCAAGTGAAAACATTGAACTGAAATGAAATAATCCTTTTGACCCGACTTTACGCTGACCCATCAACATCAGCCAATTGGGTGCATCAACTGCATCGTCACCCCGGGAGCCTTTGTCTGAAAAATCCTGATTTGTGTAGCGAAGAAACAGGTTGTAATGTAACATATACATCCATTTTTTGGTAGGGTACATGTTGCCGTACATGGGCGATGCGTCGGGCAGCCAGCCTGTTCCCGAACCATTGCGGTTCATTGGCAAGTTTAAAGAAAATGCATGGCTCATGTTTCCCATATCCATGCCTTTTTCATGGTCCATCATGCTATGGTCGTGGTGCATCATTGTGTCATTGCCCATTTGCATTTTCATAGCCGTATCCTTTTCCTTGGACATTGTAGTGTCCTTCATCGGCCTATGATGCTCATGTTGTGCGGTTGCTGTAAAAACAGACAGGCATAGGATAATTGAAAAAACAGAAAATTTGATCATGGATCTGATTTTTTTCATCTTCAATTATAAAAGTGTAACAAGCATGATGCCACTCATTGCGATCATTGCTGCATCTTCAATAATTGTTACAGTACTCATCGGTAAATTGAATACCGCTCCTAAGCAGGCGCACTGGATTTTTCTTTTGTTTAGTACACTCTGCAAAACGCCAATAATACTGATGGACATTACTAAAAATGTGATGGCATTGGTGAGGAAAGGCTGAAAGTTGATGGCATATGCTATGCCTAGCCCTAACTCTATAAAAGCATAGATATAACCCCATCCTCTGAAGTTTTTTGCAATAATATCGTATGAAGAATAGTTGTCTGCAAATCCCTTTAAGTCAAGCATTTTAAAAAAGGAGAACGAGAGAAAGAACCCACTCATAAAAACCCTCATGCCCACCATCCCATCAAATCCCTCCCCAGAAGCTCCGGCTATTATAGTGATAGCTGATACGTATAAAAAGATAAGCAGGATGGGTTTGTAGATCTCAAACCACGATTTTGTTGCTATATCAGTGGCACCATGGTGCATACCGCCATCTGATTCGGTTATTGTATAGTTTCCGGCTTTTTGGACAGCTGCCTGTAACGTGCTTAACTGAATATGTTGTTGCATAGTAATAGTTGCCTGAGGTTCTGCTAATTGTACTTCTGCTTCCGTGATGTCTCCTATTTTGAGCAACTCGCTTTTCACCTTTGTCACACAATTAGAACAGGTCATGCCGGAGATATGGTAAGTATGTGTCATTGTTTGTTTATTTGAGTACAAAAATAGCGATGCCAATAGTGGTAACTATTATGGAATTATGGAATTGAGTTGTAAGATTTACAGGTCTTCTATGTTCCGTCGGCTGTTCTGTTTCAGCGACTTATAGAAAGATGGTGAAAGTCCTGTTTGCTTCTTGAACTGGTTGGATAAATAGGCAACACTACTGTATCCTAAGCGGTCTGCAATTTGGGAAAGCGTGAGCTCGTCATACTTCAGTAATTCTTTTATTTTCTCCACTTTTTGGGCAATCATGTATTTTTCAATCGTGGTACCCTCCACTTCCGAAAAGAGGTTGCTTAAGTAATTGTAATCGTAGTTCATTTTTTGAGAAAGGTAGTCGGAAAGATTTATGCCAATATTCTCATGGCTATGGTGGATGATTGCTACGATTGTGTTTTTTATTTTTTCAATAAGGCGGTTTTTACGGTCATCAATAATCGCAAAGCCCAAGATTTGTAATGCTGTGTCAAGTTGATGTAGTACCTCTCTTGTCGGCATGTTCTTTATTTCAATTTGTCCTAACTCTACCGTCAGTGGTTGTATACCCAGTTTTTGCAGTTCGGCTTTTACCACCATTTTGCAGCGGCTGCACACCATGTTTTTTATATAAAGGGTCAATCGGTAGAAATTTATTTTTTGCAAATAAGTGTTGCCAGCAAAACTATCGAAAGGTGGGGATTATCTGTCTCACCGCGGGGTTTTTTCCCCGCAGGCATTCTGAACGGGCTTGTGCGCCTGTACACTGGCTGCCATATGTGGCGGCCTGTACAGCGGTTTCGGCTCTTACATTTTAAGTTATAACTACTTTATTTTTTGGAATATTTCAGGACCACTCCGCCAGTCGAAAGTGGCTGTGTTGATACAAGCAATAATTTCGAAGAAGCAATTCCTTGCCTGAAAAGGGATCGCCCGCTACCCAAGATAACCGGGGCAATACCAATGCGGTATTCATCAAAAAGATCCTCACTTATAAAAGTCTCTGAAAGATTTGCACTTCCGAAAACATATATATCTTTTCCACCTTCTTCCTTTAGTTTTTTTATTTGCACAGATGCATTTTCGCTAATAAGTGTCGTGTTGTTCCATTCAGCCGATTTCAAAGTTTTGGAGAATACTAGTTTCGATATTTTATTCATTCTATAAGCAATTTCTCCCTCTTCCTTTGTCCAGTATGCAGCCATGCCTTCATATGTTACACGTCCAAAGACGAGGTAATCGGCAGAATTTAGTAGGTCAATACTTAGTTTTTCAAGTTCTTGTCCCCAGATGACATTATGAAAAGATAGATCCCAATTTTGGTTTCCTTCAAAATAGCCGTCAAGCGTTATTATGTTCCACATGATAAGCTTTCTCATCTTATTTCCATTTTAACGTGTAGGTGTAGTCTTTTAGCTGACGTATATCGATAAGTACCCGGCGAAATCAGTAAGCTGTGAATAAATCCTACGTCATCGTTTTATAGTCTCTTCGAGATGTCGCTGAGTGGCGATCTGAAATGGAGAACTTATTCTTTAGGCGGTCATCTAACCACACCAGATGTTGAGCATTGTTTACTCCATTGGATTATTGACAGGAGTTGAAATATCGACCACATTTTTCCATAAGCCGTCACTTTGTTTACGCCAAATGCTCACGGCTTTATTGTTTTGAGTGATGGTCTTCCCGGTTGAATCCATATAGGACACCTGTGAATCCTCCACTATATAAGCCATATCACCATTTTCTGAAACTTGAACACTATTGGGTTGCCAGCTAATTTTAAATCCCGGAATTTTAAAACTTTCTTCAACCATTTGCCTAATTTCTTTTTTGCCATTGAGCAGGGGTTGTCCTGGAGCCATAAGAATAGCATCTTCTGCCCAATAACTTAGTGTTTTTTCAGCGTCACCTGTCGATGCTGCCTGTGACCATTCTTTACTTATTTGCATAATCTTTTCTCCTTCCGCTTTAGTGTCAGTCTTTTGCTGATGGCAGCCTAGTAGGCCGAATACAAAAGCAATTGGCGTAATTATTTTCATAAAAATTTCTGGTTTATTGGTTTACGATTGGGGATCTTACCTCACTACCACGGGTATATCGCGTGGCAGGAAAGTCCGGGCCGTTTTTATGAAGGTAGATGATTTAAACAGTTTATCATTTACACGGGTTTAATGACATTATTTCTCCTGCTATTTCTGTCCCTGCGATGGCAATAGCTTGAGTAGTTTCTGTTTTTTCAGGTAGATTGACTGGCGACCTACAAAAATGGATGACATGCTTAGCCGTTTCTAGCCCTCAATATGGATCGTAAACACGATCATTCTCGATTGAATCTTATCAAACACACTGGAGAATTTAAGGTTCTCATCCCTGGCATGAAGATTACGCATGCCATTACTGATCTTTATTTCAGGAGACAAAATAAAACTGGGAAAGTAGAAATTGAACCCAATGCCCAATTCCGGGCCCCAGTCATTTTTTTCAATTTTTACCAGGTCCTCCGCTTTTTTTGCCCTGGCATTACTGGCCATATCGATATCAGCTTTTATACCTAATAGTGTATAGACCCGAAAGTTGCCGATACGATCACTCTGGAACTTTAGCTGAAATGGAAAAGCTGCTATAATGGATTCCACTTTTTTGGTGACTGCGGTGTCGCCATTAAAGTCCTTGTATTTAAGCCGGTAAAAAATGTTTCTCTCAACAAACATCAACTGTGGGTTAAAACGCAGCTGGAAACGGTTAGACAAACGGGCCGTAGCCTGGAAACCTAATGTGATGCCACCCGAATTAGTGGGTTCGGCTACATACACGCTGTCATGTTGTAAAAAGACGGGATGAAGATTTGTGTGAAAACGAGCCAGGTTAATTCCAATACTCAATCCAAAATAGTAAGGTCGGGCATCTTGGTCAGGTCGGTTCATTTCCACCTGCGTATACTGCGCCTGTGATGATGGGGAAAGCATCAGCCCACCACAAAGCAACAATGATAATATACCTATTTTTATAAAGGTTTTCGTCCGGAGTAAATGCAACATATTCCTAAGCTTAGCGGTTTGAATTCCGTGTCGGAATATCCCACTTTTTTTAAAATATCAGTAAATAAATAACGGTCGGGAAAGGCATTGGCCGACTGATTCAGGTAGTGATAGGCCTCTTTATTTTGTTTGAACCAATGGGCTATTTTTGGAGCAATAATGCCCATATACAGATTGTATAAAGTTTGGATTGCTTTACGGCGGGGTTTTGAAAACTCAAGTACCACCAACCGGCCACCAGGTTTTAACACCCGCAACATTTCTGCCAGGCCGTTTTCAAGGTTTTCAAAGTTCCGGACTCCAAATGCCACCATCACCGCATCAAACGTATTTTCAGTAAAATTTATTGTTTCTGAATCACCGGTTTGTAACTGGATTTTGTCCCCAAGTTGTTCTTTTTCAATCTTTTTTTTCCCCAGCTCCAACATACCCGGAGAAATATCGATACCTGTTATTTTTTCCGGTCGGAGGATCTTGTAAGCCAGTATAGCCATATCTCCGGTGCCAGTGGCTACATCCAAAATGGTACGGGGCTCATCCTTTTTCAATAAACGAATAGCCTTTTTTCGCCAGCCAATATCTGTCCTGGCAGAAAGGACTCGGTTCATTTTATCATACTTACAGGCAATCTTATCAAACATATCGGCCACCTGCTCTTTCTTGGTCTTGTCGGAACCTTTGAAAGGAATAATATGATCGTGGGGTAAAGGCGATGACATGGGGCGCAAAGTTACTGGTTTCTGACCGCCCGAATGACCAGTCGGTCGGGGTTTTTAGTTACCTTGTTTTATACCTTCAAAGCATAAAGTTTCCCTTTAACTTGCAGCCTTCATGGACATCATTTCTGCCAATTATATTATTAGCAGTGCTACCTATAAGCAATGCCCAGCGGCCGATATACCGGAATATGCTTTTATCGGTCGCAGCAATGTGGGCAAATCCTCCCTTATTAATATGTTGACGGGAAAGAATGGGTTGGCCAAAATATCAGGTACGCCTGGCAAAACCCAACTTATCAATCATTTCGGGATAGTCTCGACAGAAACTGCGCCTGCCAGCCAGGGCGGGAGAAAGGGTAAGCCAATAAAATGGTATTTGGTCGATCTCCCGGGATACGGCTATGCCGCCACTGTTTCTCAAAAAGCAAGAAATAACTGGGGCAATATGATCGAATCCTATCTCCGCAAAAGAGAAAATCTCGTCTGCGTGTTTGTATTGATCGACAGCCGGCATGATCCTCAAGCCATTGACCTGGAGTTCATCAATCAGTTGGGAGAATGGGAGATACCGTTTGTATTAGTGTTTACAAAAACGGACAAGAATAAACCCGGGGCCACGGAAAGAAATTTAGCAAAATTTATGTCCGTTTTGGGCGCTCGATGGGAAGAAAATCCTCCCTATTTTATTACTTCGGCCGTTAAAAAAACAGGTCGCAAGCCTTTACTGGACTATATTAGCGGGCTAAACAACAGTTTTAGAAGACTTTAATGAAATAAATATCAGGTTTTTGCTAGGTTTTTCTGAGATTTATACCCTATTTTGCAATCTATTACAATTGCTTATGAAAGCATTTTTATCCGAACGAAATCTGGTTGTGCTACTTTTTGTGATGGTTCTTATCACCTTTTCTCTTGCCCAGGAAGATAGTAAGAAAATGGAAAAAATGTATACCGGTGCCAACGCTGCTACAGCGTCAACGCTGACGGTAGGATATCAACTCAAGATACCGGCAAAAGTACAGCTGTCTGAACCTCCGATGGAATAAAACCATTGGTTTAACTCTCCTTTCCCGATATAGAATACCCGGAAACCATCTATGAAGAAGTTTTTGGTGTTTATACTATTAGTTATCCGAATGCAGGGCATTTCTCAACCTGCTGATGCCCCGGAAAAGGAGATGGTCAACAAAATTGATTCGCTAACCCAGGAACGAACTACAAAAAATGACACTGCGGCCGGTAAAAGTTACCTGTATGAAACTGATCCCTCCACTCTTTCCCGCAACCTCGACAGTTTTTTTCAATTACAACAAGAACAAAGGGCCAAAAAGAAAAAAGCAGCCATCTTACGGATCGCTATTGGAGTGCTGTTGCTGGTGGTGCTTATCATTGGAATAAGAAGAAGGAAATAAACAGGGCCATTCCTGATGGCGAAGGATCTCTCTGCGGCAAAGGTTGACCAACAAACAAGAAGCGATTTAATTCACAACTTTATTAGCACAACTACTGCTGGCAAATGCTTCGGGTTTAGCTTTGAAGGCAAAGCCCATACCGAGGATATAACCCATGGCCTCTTTTAGCGCATCATTGCTCTTAAAGTGAGGATTGGTGTTGATGTCGGCATGAACTTCCATATCTACATTGTAGACGGTGAACAGGTTGCACAGTTCATACGCGATCTCAATACTTTTAGCCACTTCCATCAGCATTCGCTCCTTAATGGTGAACCGCTGCCGCGTTTTTTCATTATGGATGAACATAAAACCGCCATGCCCTTCCCGTAAAAAAACAATGACAGTGGCATATTCTGTTTCCTGTCCTTTTACCTGGGAGTCGGTGCCGATGCAGACTTTTAAACGAAATCCATTTTGGGTTTCACGTTTGATTGCACTCTCAACAGCCTCCATGATAGGTAGTTCGATCGGGTCGCCATTAAATTTTCTCCAGCGCATAATAAATAGGTTTTCCCAAGATACAGCAAAACGGCTGATAAAAAAAACAGCTGCAAATTATACTGTTGTTAAGTGAAACGCAGGAAAGCGTCTTTTCCCCAGTCTTAAAATCAACTAATCTGTACCGTTAGAAAGCCTGTTTGATGACGGCAAAGCTTAAAATTGCATGCCTATCTCAAAAAGTGTTTTCTTGACGGGAAGGCGATAAGGCGGTAAGTAAAAGGAAATTGAACAGCAATCCTTCCCGGCTAAGTTTTAAATTTTATTTTTGAGATGGCTTCTGGTAGTTTTAGTACTGGTTGGTACTAAGCATCACCAGGGTACAGGCTTGTATTGTCTTAATACCTTTCTGGTGGGCGAGGGAGGCTAATTCCTCGTTTTCTGTACCGGGATTAAAGATGATTCGTTTGGGATCCAAGGAGAGAATATAATCGTAATACTCACGCTGGTTACCCGGATTCAGGTAAAGCGTTACGGTATCGATGCCATCCAAGTGTTTTTTCTCCTTATTTACCGTCACGTCAAGGACCCTGGTATTTTTTCTTCCAATGGCGACCACGGGATGATCATGACTGCGTAACCGGTGAATAGCCAGGTAGCTATAGCGGGACGGGTTATCAGATGCACCAAGGACAAGGGTTTTCTTTTCACTCATACAGCAAAGCTAAAACCTATTTTCTGTTTAGAACAAATGATATTGTTTCCGGGGCACTTTACTGATAATATCAGTCAAGGCATCTTCCAAAAACGGGTATTTGAAAGAAAAACCGGTTTCCAATATCTTAGTAGGAATTACCCACCTGCTCTTTAACACCAGTTCAGCTTCAGTACCGATCATCCAGGCGCCTGCTTTCAGCATCCAGGTAAAGGCCGGTAATCCAAATGGGGTATGGGTAACCTTCCGGAGTGTTTTCATAAATTCTTTATTGGTTATAGGATTTGGTGAGCAGCAATTATATGAACCTGCAGTTTTTGCATGTTCCAATATCCAGTCCATCATGCGGCAAGTATCTTCAATATGTATCCAGCTATACATTTGTTTTCCGCTAGCCTGCTTTCCGCCTAATCCGAATTTTAGTAAATTGAAATATGGTACTAAAACGGCTCCCGGCCCCAGCGTAATGGCCATCCTGAGCGCCACTTTTCTGGTGGTGGGTGTGGCCTGTTCATAGAATGCTTTTTCCCATTCTCTGCAAACCTGCACCGAGAAACCTTCACCGATATCGCCTGTGTATTCATCCTGTGGTTTGTCTACAGCATCACGGTATATTGTCGCCGATCCAGCATTGATCCAGCAAGCAGGTGGGTTTGAACATTGCCGGATGGCAGCACCAATTGCTTGCGCAGCATTTGTTCGACTCTCTAGTATTTCTTTTTTATTTTTTTTGGTGTAACGGCAATTGACAGATTTGCCTGTGAGGTTGATGATATAATCAGCGCCATCTATTTCTTTTACCCAATCACCGGTTGTTTTCCCGTCCCATTTTACAAATTGAACTTGTGCCAGATTGGCACCGGCCAGCGAATTATTATTGGCCCTGTTATTACTTGCATTTGCCAATTGCCTTGTAAGGATAACTATGGTATTGTTTTTACCGAAGTATTTTGTCAACTCTTCTCCAATAAAACCGCTACCACCGGCAATAACAATTTTCTTATTTTTCATGGAAGCATAATTCAGCATAACCATTCTTAAACAATTATTTAAAGAACTTCATCATGGTTCCGACGAACCAGTTTTCTTCTGCTTTTATCATTATATCCAGTGTTTTATCTGCCTGGCGTCCCAGTTTTTTTATACTGCTTACCGTGTCCAAAAATGTTTTTACATTTTTATCTCTTTTATCGCCTTCCACTTCTTCGAGTTTATCCAGTAGTTGAAGCATAGGTTCCAGTTCCCTTTTCTTTCTTTCTTTTACGATCAGCTTTACTACTTTCCATATATCTTTTTCTGCGGTAAAATATTCTTTTCGTTCACCAGATAACAACATTCTGTCCACCAGCCCCCAGTTGATGAGCTCGCGGATATTCATGTTGGTATTGCCTCGACTGATATTGAGTTGTTCCATCATATCATCCTGTGTCAGCGGATCAGGACTAATCAGGAGCAGGGCATGGATCTGCGCCATGGTCCGGTTAATTCCCCAATGTGTGCCAAAGGCCCCCCAACTACTGACAAATTGCTGTCTAGCTTCTGTAAGTTTCATAGCTGCAAAACTACAAGGTGAATTTCGAATTTTCAATAATTTTTGAAAATCAATTTTTTGCTTTTACCGACCTGGAAAAAACAAATCAGTAACTTGCGTCATGAAAAAAAGCCTGCTGTTTCTTTTTCTTGTCACGGCTTCTTTCCTTTCAGAAGCCCAGTTCAAGTCTTTTCGTTTTGCTTTTCTTTCCGACACCCATATTGGATCACCCAATGGTTCAGCAGAAGAAGATCTCCGGAGGACCGTCCGGGATATTAACAGCATGACGGATATCGCCTTTGTTGTGCTAACAGGTGACATAACGGAATTGGGAACCAATGAAGAATTAAAACTGGCGAAACAAATATTGGACAGCCTGAATGTTCCGTGGTATATCATTCCCGGCAACCACGATACTGGTTGGAGTGAAAGCGGTGGTGTGATGTTTACCACCATATTTGGTTATGATAAATTCAGTTTTGAACACAACGGGATACGCTTCCTGGGCTGTCCCTCAGGGCCTTACCTGAGGATGAGCGACGGCCATGTGCCCCGTGATGCGGTGAACTGGCTGAATGATGAATTAGATAACGTAAGGAATCAACAACCTGTAATATTTCTCAATCATTACCCCATGGATAGTGGCCTTGATAACTGGTATGAAATAACAGACAGGCTCCGTCACCACAATACATGGGCAATTCTTTGCGGCCATGGCCATGCTAACAAGGCCATGGACTTTGAAGATATACCTGGTGTGATGGGACGTTCTAATCTCCGGGCCAAAGCAAGCGTTGGTGGTTATAACCTGGTCGATGTAGGCAAGGACTCAATGATCTTTACTGAAAGAAGACCGGGTGTGGAAACGTTACGGCCCTGGACCGGTGTAAAGGTCGAGACCAGACAATTTTCAAAAAATAAAAAATTCACACGCCCCGATTATAGTATAAATGATCAGTACAGCCAGGTAAAATTGGCATGGAAGTTTTCTTCCGATGCCAATATAATTTCAACCCCTGCAGTGTCAGATGATGATGTGCTGGTAGGAAATCAAAATGGAAAAATGATCTGTCTTTCTGCAAAAGACGGAACACAAAAATGGTCATACCAGACCGGTGGCGCCATCTTTTCTTCACCGGCAGCTTCATCCGGTGTAGCCGTCTTTGGTTCAGGAGATGGAAATATTTATTGCCTGGATATAAAAACGGGGAAACTGAGATGGAAGACTTCGACAGCTGCTGCAGTTCTTGGTGCACCATTAATTACCGGTGATGTAGTATATATAGGTAGCAGTGATCATTCGTTCAGGAAACTAGAGTTGTCGTCCGGGAAAATCACCTGGACATATTCGGGTCTGGATGGCCCTGTGGTAAGCACTCCTTTACTGTATGAGGGACGAATAATTTTCGGCGCCTGGGACAGGAACTTGTATGCGCTGGATGAAAAGACGGGTACGCTTGCCTGGAAATGGAACAATGGTTCTTCCGTCAGGAATTATTCACCGGCGTCCTGTATACCGGTAGCACATAACGGTGTAGTGTATGTGGTGGCCCCAGACAGGTATATCTCTGCTATCAATAGTGCGGATGGTCAAACCTTGTGGAGAAACAATGATGCAACAGTCCGTGAGTCGATCGGCATATCAGCTGATGGCAAATGGATTTATGGAAAAACCATGCAGGACACTATTGTTGCGTATGCGGCCAGCCGCGACAAACAAGCGGCCGCCTGGAAAATGCATTGCGGGTTTGGTTACGAACATGTGCCCTCTATGCTGATCGAAAAAGAAGGGAATGTTTTTTTTGGAACAAAGAGCGGTGTGGTTTATTCTATTGACCCGGCACATCAAAAAATCAATTGGGCCTACAAGATCGACAACTCGATGGTTAATACAGTCAGGGTAGTGGATAAGCATAACGTCATTGCAGCTACGATGGATGGTAAAGTGGTTTTATTAAAACACAAGTAGAACGGGAGGATGACAAAAAAAAGCTACCCTAAAGAGTAGCTTATAAATAAGGCCTGATAAAAACTTTTATAATAACATAGTGATCGGGTTCTCCAGGAATTTCTTAAAGGTTTGAAGAAAGGCAGCCCCAATAGCGCCATCCACGCTGCGGTGGTCACAACTCAAGGTAATCTTCATCACATTACTAGCAGCAAAGCCCTCACCCTTCTTAATTACGATTTCCTTAATTCTTCCTACAGCCATAATACAGCTATCCGGTGGATTGATGATGGCAGTAAATTCGTCGATATCCATCATGCCAAGATTCGATATGGTAAATGTGTTACCGCTGAATTCATTGGGTTGCAATTTTTTATTCTTTGCCTTACCCGCCAGTTCTTTACTTTCAGCAGCAATTTGTGGTAGGGTTTTCTGATCGGCAAAACGAACCACCGGTACGATCAATCCATCCTCAATAGCCACAGCAATACCAATATGAATATGACTGTTTCTCCTAATCTTGTCACCCATCCAGGAAGCATTGACAGCGGGATGTTGACGGAGTGCCAGTGCTGCAGCTTTTACAACCAGGTCATTAAAACTGATCTTAGCAGGACTAACTTCATTCAGCTCCGTTCTTGCTGCTATAGCATTATCCATATTGATCTCCATGGTGAGGTAGAAATGCGGGGCGGTGAATTTGCTTTCCCCCAGGCGTTTGGCAATGATGTTCCGTATTTGTGAATTGGGAATATCAGTAAACCCTTCCTCGGTACTACCGCTAAATACCGGAGCCGTAGCTTTCGCAGGTACTTGTTTATCGCCTGCCGGGCTGGTTGGGCTGGTTGCTTTTTCCTGGGTACCCGTACGGCCCTGCGCGCCAGCTGTCTCTTTATAGTTATCTATATCTGCTTTCGTAATTCTGCCTCCATCACCGGTGCCGCTGATATGGCTGATATCGATCCCTTTTTCTGCCGCTAATTTTTTTGCTAAGGGGGATGCTTTGATTCTGCCATTTTCGTTACTTGTTGCAGGTTGCTGTTCCGTGGGTTCCTGCTCAGCATTTTTTGCCGCGGACGTTGATGATGCAACAGTTTTTATAGCTTCGTCAGTAGCGGTTTCTTCTGGTGCAGCAACTTTAGCACCGCTTCCATCCTTTATGGCAGCAATGATCGCATCCACATCTACTTTTCCTTTTTCACCAATGATACAAAGCAAAGCGTTCACCGGGATTTTTTCACCTTGTTGTGCGCCAATATGTAAGAGGGTTCCGTTCTTATAACTTTCTAACTCCATCGTGGCCTTATCAGTTTCAATCTCAGCCAGCACTTCTCCCTTCTTTACGGTATCACCCACGTTTTTGTGCCAGGCAGCAATCACACCTTCTTCCATAGTATCACTTAATCTTGGCATCAACACTACTTCATCCCGGTTTGCCGACGCGGCAGGCATTTTGGAAATGTCCATGGAACTTGTGGCTTTTTGTTGTCCACTGCTTTCTGCGGGCTTTTCTTTTGATTCTGATTTTTTTTCCTTTGCAGGTTTTTCCTTGTCAGCCGGAGCTTCCTCTTTTTTCGCCGGCTTCTTGCCTTCACTACTCTCTCCACCAGTAACCAAGCCAGAAATATCTTCCCCGGGTTTACCAACAATTGCTAACAGGTCATCTACCTGGAGTTTGCCGCCCTGGTCTATACCAATATGCAATAAAGTGCCATCCTTATAACTTTCCAGCTCCATGGTAGCTTTATCTGTTTCTATCTCTGCAAGCAGGTCACCCTTTTTTACAGTATCGCCTACTTTTTTATGCCAGGCAGCGATCACTCCTTCTGTCATGGTATCGCTGAGCCGGGGCATCAATATCTTTTCGGCCATTGCCTTTTAATTTTCGCCGAAATTAAGGTAAAAATCGTGAATAGAGTAAGTTACACAAGGGCGAACCCATCCTCGTCGTGGCCGTACATTAGCCGGGGTCGTTAAAAAAAGTTGCTGCTCTTATACCTTCTGCCGGAAAATGGTAAATTAGTAAAGATTAATGGCGAGCGATGATACACAGGTATATAATGGTATTAGGGGTCTTCATTCATCTGCTATGCTGCGAGGGAACAGCGCAGGAAGCACCCTATTTCGTCGAAAAATTGACCACTACAGATGGACTGAGCAGTAATACAATCAATGATCTCGTACAGGATGATAATGGTTTTTTATGGATCGCTACTACCGATGGCCTGAACCGGTTTGACGGTACGGATGTAAAACAGTATTTCCATATCGACAGCAGCAATTCATTGTCGCATAATTATGTATTATGCCTGAAAAAATTACCGGATAATTATATCGCAATCGGTACGCAGGCCGGGCTTGATTTTTATAACAGCAATTCCGGCATGTTTGAAAATTTTTACTACAATCAAAATAGATTATTGGGTGAATTCAATAATACCATTGTCGCCTTCGAAATGGATACGCAGGGAAACTTATGGGCCGCTTCCCGGGCCTGCATTTTCATTTTTGATACCACCAGGAAGCTGAAAAAAGTGATCACCTCACCCTTTACCGATGCGGATGCGGCGAGTAAACGATTGCGGTTTGTAGAAAAAATGCTGCCCTTAAGTAGTGGCAATATGTTATTATACCTAGCCTCCGGCTTGCATTTCTATTCTAGTCAAACTGGGAAGACCACGGCGATTTCAAATGCTGCTTACACTGGAAAGCTGGATAGGTTAATTGATCTTGAGTCAGCAGCTACCAGGAAGAAATATCCAGGCTATTTTCCGGCAGCAAGTATTTTTAAAATATTTACCTCTTATTTCTTAATTGTTAAACCGGGTATCGATAGCTTGATTTTATTAGATGAAAACGCGCAGCCAGCAGGGGGGTGTTTTTTCCCGTTTAATAAATATCCCTACTTATCATGGTCGCAGCAAATTTCTATCCTGGATTCAACCCGGTTATTGTTGTTGTTTCACAATTATGGGTTGGCCATGCTACCGGTTACCTGGCATAATAACAAACCCAGTATACATACACCCGCAGCATTAATGTTCGAGAACCATGAATACAATACGGCCTTGTGTGACCGGGAGGGAAACTGGTGGTTGGCAACAACGGAAGATGGCCTCCAAAAAATTTCGCCCAATAAGCAATTTTTTAAAAGTACCATACTTATCAATCAGGAGTCCGGAAAACCGGTTAAATATGAAATGACTGCGTTGACCCGTTACAAAAATGTATTGTGGATAGGAACTTACGGCAATGGTTTTTTTGAATGGAATATCACTACCGGCCAGCAACAACAACATCGCCTGACTGGAAACACAGGGGATCCATGGCCAGATTTGATTTGGAATGTAAGACAAGTAACTACTGATACTTTATGGGTAGGTACCCAGGCAGGAATGTTCTGGTATTCGCTGGCAAAAAAAAATCAGGGTCGTATTCCTGCTTACCCGGGAAAGCCACCAGTACTGGATTCGGTAGCCATCACTACACAATTTATAGACAGCCGCGGATGGGTGTGGATGGGATTGGGTAAGGGAAATGGCGTATGTTATTTTGACGGTAAAGCCCGCCGGTTCAAACATTACCCGGCTAATACCATAGGTGGATATCCCCTGCGTTATCCTACCAGTATAACAGAAGATAAAAAAGGAAATCTTTGGTTGGTGAATGATGCAAGTAGTTCCCTTGTTTTCTGGGACCAGCGCACTGAAAATTTTACCACTGTTCCCCTGCAAGTTTCTGCCAAGCAACCGTTGGGTAACCTTTCGGGTATATGGTGCCAGGATGATTCTACGTTATGGTTGGGTGCTCTAACCAGTGGCCTGCTCAAATTTCAGCCGGGCACCGGCTCGACAAAATTATTTGGTCATGAGCGAGGTTTGAGCAATAGCCATATCACCAGTATTTATGAAGATAAAAAGAAAAGATTATGGCTGGTAACCGATGGTGAACTATCCTGCTTTGATCAACTGACGGGTATGTTTACCAATTATACCGTCACCGAAGGATTACCCGTAAAGCATCCCACGGCAAGTTTTTATTATGATGAACAGGATAAACGTATCTACACCGGGGGCCGCGGTGCGTTCTTTTATTTTGATCCGGATATGATCAACCCGGGCAGACCTCCACAAAAAACATTTATAACGGCATTGTTTGTCAATGGCAATCAATATATGAGAGGCCAGGATAAAGTGATAAAATTTAAAGCATGGCAGAATAATATCAGCATTCAATATGCAGCCATTGACCTGACTAACGGCCCCGGAACTCAGTATGCTTATAAGCTGGGGGGTGAAGACGAGGATTGGGTGCTAGCCGGAAACCAACGGCAAATTAACTTCAGCCGAATGGCACCCGGTGATTATACATTTATGGTCCGGGCTGCCAGCAGGAATGGCTCCTGGAGCACCGAACCGGCGAGCATTCATTTTTATATCCGACCTCCCTTTACAAAAACAGCCTGGTTTTATGGTTTGATCCTGTTGCTCGTTGGCGCTGTGTTGTATACGTTCTATCGTTTCAGGTTGAATCAATTGAAGCGAACAGAACAAATGCGAGGTGAAATTTCAAGGAACCTGCATGATGAAGTCGGTTCTTCCCTTACCAATATTAGCCTGGGAAGTTTGCTGGCACAAAAACAATTACACAATACAAGTGCGGTGCAAAAAATCCTTGATCGTATTTATCATGACAGCCAAAACGTATCAGAATCGATGCGGGAAATTGTTTGGAGCATTAACCCTAGCATTGATACCGTAGGCGAAGCGTTGCCGCGTATGTTACGTTATGCTTCTGAATTGCTGGAGGCAAAAAATATTGAATTAAAAGTGGAGATGACTCCTAATATTGAAAAGGTGAAACTAACGATGCAGGAACGCAGGGACTTGTACTTGATTTTTAAGGAAGCGGTTAATAACCTGGCTAAATATTCGAAGGCCACAGAGGTCATGATCCATTTTCAGTTAGCGGGTAATACACTTAATATGTTGATCGCTGATAACGGAGTAGGATTTGAAGGGAATCCTCCACTTAATAGCAACGGGTTGAAAAATATGCAGGAAAGAGCACAAAGACATCGCTGGGATTTAATTATACAGTCGTCACCTGGCGCTGGTACTACGATTGCACTAAAAGCCCAAATAGCATGAACATGCAATTGCTGATAAAACCTTTTGCAGTTAACTTTAAATATTTATGACCAACATTGTCATTTTTGAAGATAATGGAAGACTCCGCCAGTCGCTCAAGATATTATTAAATGGGGTAGAGGGATACACGGTGTGCGGTGACTACGAAAATTGTATCAATGCAGCGGCTATTGTTGAGGAACACGAGCCGGATGTAGTGATCATGGATATTGATATGCCTGGAGTGGACGGGATAGCCGGCCTGCATAGCATAAAAGAAAGCCGTCCGCAAACCTATATCATCATGCACACCGTCTTTGAAGATGAGGAAAGATTGTTTAAATGTCTTTGTTCGGGTGCTAACGGGTATATTCTTAAGAATACTTCTTTTGTCAGCCTGCTGGAAGCAATTGATAATGTGTTGCATGGCGGTGCCCCACTTTCTCCACTTATTGCCAAAAAAGTATTGCAATCATTTCAGGCTACCCCACCAGGCCGGTTACAATACAACCTCTCTGAACGGGAAACGGAAATATTAAAATACCTGGTAAAAGGATTTAGTTACAAAATGATCGCCAGTACCTGTTATATCAGCCTTGATACTGTTCGGGCACATATCAGGAACATTTATGCCAAGCTGCATGTGAATTGTGGCAGGGAAGCAGTGGTTATTGCTTTAAGGGATAAAATTGTGTAACCGATTTTCTGTTTTATTCTATCCTCCTAACACAAAATAGCACAAACATGTGATTGACATAGGCTGCCGTGCCGGGTAACTTTACCCCAAAATATTAATCATGGGAAAAAATAATCTTACGAGTCGCACGGACCGACGCAAATTCCTGGGAACCCTAACTACCGGAGCCGCTGCTTTGAGTATTGCAGGGTTGATGTCGCCCCTACAGCAGGCTACTGCCAGCCCGGCAACTTCATTTCATGATAGCAATGATGATGAATGGTTCAAGCAGATCAAAGGAAAACACCGCGTAGTTTTTGATGCAACACAACCACATGGTCTATTTCCTTTTGCATGGCCAAGAGTATTCTTAGTGACCAATGAAAAGACTGGCACAGCTGCAAAAGATTGTAGCGTGGTAGTAGTACTGCGGCATGATGCCATACCATATGCCATGCCTAGTGTATTGTGGGCAAAATATAATTTGGGCGAGGTTTTCAAAGCAGAGGATCCTGCCACAAAAAAGCCAGCTACCCGTAATCCCTTTTGGAAGCCCAACAAAGGCGATTTTAGAATACCGGGAATTGGTGAAGTGCCGATCGGCATTAATGAACTGCAGGACAGCGGGGTTATGTTCTGCGTTTGTGAAATGGCAATTACTGTCTATAGTACGGCCATAGCAGAAGGCATGAAGCTGGATGCGGAGGAGGTGAAAAAAGAATGGATTTCAGGGTTGCTACCCAATATAAAGGTGGTGCCTTCTGGTGTATGGGCATTGGGTCGTGCACAGCAACATGGCTGCTCGTACATTTTTGCTGGGTAAGCGAGAAAAAATAAATCCCATGCAGGTAGTAAAACCATACCGGTTACTTTCGTTGGTAATGACCAGTGTAATAGTAATTGTTGTGGTGCTGGCAATGACCATCAACAAAAAAGAGTTTATCAACATCGATGTTATAATTTCTGGCATTAATAAAGAACTGGTTGAATGGAGAGCACCGGATATCAATCAACTACCGGCTTCACCTGAATCAGAAATGATCAGGTACGGTCGGGACCTTATCGCCAACACATCTTTTTTTCTCGGGCCAAAAGGAAAAGTGGCGTCAATCAGTAATGGAATGAATTGCCAGAATTGTCACCTGGATGCGGGAACACGGGAATGGGGTAATAATTACAGCGCTGTATTTTCTACTTATCCAAGATTTCGTGAACGAAGCGGTAGTCTGGAAAATATCCATAAGCGGGTCAACGATTGTATCGAAAGAAGTTTGAATGGAACGGCGCTAGATACCAATAGCCGGGAAATGAAGGCGTTCGCAGCGTATATCAATTGGCTTGGGCAAAATGTACCAAAAGGAAAAATCCCTGTTGGTACAGGTCTCCGGGCTGTTCCTTTTCTTAAAAGGCCTGCCGATCCCCGTAAAGGCAAGAACATTTATATGCAAAGCTGCCAGCGCTGTCATGGATTGGACGGCGCTGGTTTGTTCAATTCGGATAGCTCCGGATACATTTATCCTCCTTTGTGGGGAGAACATAGTTATAATGTTAGCGCAGGACTCTATCGCCTGACCCGATTAGCCGGATACTTAAGAGAAAATATGCCATTTGATGCTCCAAAAAATGCAGCTCATTTAACCGATGAAGAAGCATGGGATATAGCTGCATTTGTCAACTCACAACCACGACCCGAAAAAAAGTTTAACAGAGATTGGCCCAATATTTCCGGCAAGCCTGTGGACCATCCGTTCGGGCCTTATTCAGATAGTTTTCCTGAGACGCAACATAAATATGGGCCTTTTGAACCGATCCGTCTTGCACATAGCCAGGCCAAAAAAGCAAAAGACCGGTCAAATTAAAATTTAACCATCATGAAAAAATTTGCACTACTCGCAGCTATAAGCCTGGTGTTTATTTCTTCCGTCAATGCCCAGGTAAAAGATTATAAGGTTGTTTTCGACATGACCAGCAAAGATACCCTGAACCAGCAGGCCCTGATCCGGCAACTTACCCTCATCAGTCAATCTAATACAAGTGCCCGGCTGGAAGTAGTTGTTTATGGGCAAGGACTGGACTTAGTTGTAAAGGACAAGTCGGCAGAAAATGCCAACCTTCAACAGTTATTATTGGATAAAAACATTTCTGTTAAAGTCTGCGGAATGACCTTGAAGCGGAATAAAATTGATAAAACGCAACTTGTTACCGGTGTGCAAGTGGTATCTGACGGGATCTATGAAATTATTAAAAGGCAGTCCGAAGGATGGGGTTATATAAAAGTAGGCCGGTAATAGTAGTACAAAACAAGAATTGAAACTTCGATCAACTCACTGTTTGTATTTTAATCAATAATAAAATATTTATGACAACAGAAAATATTGCTGGCTTAAGAAGCAGTGTACGGGGTAAGGTAATTGAACCTTATGATGGAGATTATAATACAGCACGCAAAGTATACAATGGCATGATTGATAAGCGCCCTGCTATAATCGTACAATGCGCAGATGCTGCCGATGTACAAACCTGCGTAAATTTTGCAAGAGAAAATAATGTACTGCTGGCTATCAGGGGGGGTGGACATAATGCAGGCGGACTGGGTCTGGCTGACGATGCTTTGGTCATAGATCTTAGCAGTCTTAAAGGTATCAGTATAGATGCAGCTTCAAAAACAGTAAGGGTACAGGGCGGCGTTTTATTAAAAGAACTGGATGCCGCCACTCATGAAGTTGGTATGACGGTTCCTTCCGGTATTTTTGGAACAACGGGTGTAGCAGGACTTACATTAGGCGGTGGACTCGGCCACCTGACCAGACAATACGGTCTTTCCATAGATAATCTTTTGGAGACAGAAGTTGTGTTGGCCAGTGGCCATCTTGTAAAGGCATCGGTTAATGAAAACTCAGATCTGTTCTGGGCCTTGCGCGGGGGTGGAGGCAATTTTGGGGTTGTCGTTTCATTCTTGTTCAAACTATGCCCCGTCCATACCATCTATGGTGGACCCATGCTGTGGCCTATTGATGAGTCAAAGGAAATGATGCGGTGGTACCATGATTTTATTACCAATGCTCCTGATAGCATGAATGGATTTTTTGCGTTCCTGACTGTTCCTCCATTTGCCCCATTCCCGGAACATTTGCACCTGAAAAAAATGTGCAGCATAGTTTGGTGTTATTCAGGTAGCCTGGATAAAGCAGAAGATGTCTTTAAGCCAATCCGCGCCGTTAAAACTCCTGCACTTGACTTTGTTGGGCCAATGCCTTTGCCTGCATTGCAAACTATGTTTGATGGCCTTTATCCGCCTGGTTTGCTATGGTATTGGAAAGCAGATTTTGTAAAAGATCTCGACAATATTTCAATTGATCTTCATGTGCGGCATGGAAACGAAATGCCAACCCCCCTTTCTAGCATGCATATGTATCCTGTGAACGGAGCGGCATCCCGGGTGGGAAAAAATAATACTGCCTGGAATTATCGTGATGCCAACTATGCAGTAGTGATCGTGGGAGTTGATGCAGACGCTGCCAATAAAGACAAGATCGTTAATTGGGCAAAGGATTACTGGAACGCCCTCCATCCTTATTCTTCAGGTGGAGCTTACGTAAATTTTATGATGGAAGAAGGTGAAGACAGGATCAAAGCAACATACGGAGACAACTATGATAAATTAGCAGCTATAAAAGCAACATACGATCCTGACAATTTATTCAGGGTTAATCAAAATATTAAACCAGCGGTTAAGGCGACTATTGCATAAAACCATGGTTTTTTATACAGGGCGGAACCTATGAATCTTCTTGTAGCAAAATCATTACCAGTCAAGATCGAGCTTTAGTCTCTCTTTTAATTCCTTTATCATAGGATATTCGGCTGCCAATTTCTGATATTGTTCTGAAGAGGAGAGAGGCGCCTCCATTTTTGGACGTGACCCGGGTTTTTCGTCCACCACTACGCCAAATTCTAATGAACCATTCTTGAGCCGATGTTTTAAGAAGGAAAAAAGTTTATTCCTGTCCTGTTCAATAAACTTTTGTTCAATATTGTTGGCAGTGATCGCTTCAAAACAATTTTCGTTTTTTATACGTAGTATAGCTAGTTCAAAAGATTGAGCGGCCGGATTCTTTGCTTCTTTCAATTGCGCGACATACTCATCCCATGCTTTTTGTAACTCCTCCAGTTGTAAAGGATGACTGGTATTTTCAGGTCCATTATCGCCATTGGTCTGGTATTTTTCACGGATCTTTCCTAGCGCGGTTAATTTTCCCCTTGCAGGTTTTTGGATTTCGGCGGCGGATTCGTCTAGTTCCGATATTCCTATTGCCGGTTTTATTTCTTTTACGGGAGCAGTTTCAATTATTAGTTTGGTTTCGGATTGTTGGACACTGGCTGATTGTTGACGACGGTCCCGATTTTTATCGTGTGTTGACTTCTTTAGTTCCAGCGGGGTAATTTGCCGGAAGGCGATTGATCTCGCTGCATCAACTACTTTTTTTTTACCAATGCCATTCCCCTCTGACGACAACTGGATAGCCTGCTGCAGGTAGCAAAGTTTTATAATGGCCAACTCAACATGGAGTCGCTTGTTCCTGGCCGCCTTATAATTTAATTCAGCTTCATTAAGAATGTTCAGGCCGCTGATCAGAAGTGCTGGGTCAACACTCTTTGCAGTGGCCATATACCTATCTTTAAAACTTTCCACAGCTTCCAGTAAAACCGCTGCTTTCTCATCTTTACATACTAGCAGGTTACGCATGAATTCTGCAAAACCATTCAGGACCAGGTCGCCTTCAAAACCTTTGCGGTTAATATCATCATACTGGAGCATAGCGCTTGACAGATCCTGCTGTTGCATACATTCCAACAGTCTGAAATAACAGTCAGCGTCAAGAATATTGAGATGCTCCAATGTAATGCTGTAAGTCAGTTCGCCACTGGTGAAGCTGACAATCTTATCCAATATACTCAAGGCATCCCGCAAGCAGCCTTCACTTTTTTGCGCTATTACCTGAAGAGATGCCTTGTCCGTTCTGATCTCTTCTTTTTCGCAGATCTCCTCCAGGTGAAGTACGGTATCATTAATGGTGATCCTTTTGAAATCGAATATCTGGCAGCGACTGAGAATCGTGGGGAGTATCTTATGCTTTTCGGTGGTGGCTAAAATAAAAATGGCATACGGTGGCGGCTCCTCCAGGGTTTTTAAAAAAGCGTTGAATGCGGAAGAGCTTAACATGTGGACCTCATCTATTACATACACTTTGTACCTGCCTGATTGTGGAACGAATCGTACCTGGTCCACCAGGTCACGGATATTATCAACAGAGTTATTAGAAGCACCATCCAACTCGAAATAATTCATAGATGCTCCATCATTAAATGAAAGACAGGATTGACAGCTATTGCAGGCTTCACCCTCCTTGGTCTGATTTTCGCAATTGATTGTTTTGGCCAAAATTCTTGCACAGGTAGTTTTACCCACCCCTCTTGGGCCGCAAAAAAGAAAAGCATGTGCCAATTGCTGGTGGCGGATGGCATTTTTTAATGTTGTGGTGATATGCGATTGACCAACGACAGTGTCGAAAGTCTGTGGCCTGTATTTTCGTGCCGAAACAATGAATTTGTCCATGAAATTAGTCAGTAATCTTTAGTCGTTAGCCGGAGTCATTTCTCAGCAAAAATAAGTCTTTCATATTTGGCAAAGCCGACTCCTGCCCACCGACTATTGAATCAGAACTAGTGCAGGATAGGATGAGCCTTGAATTCTTTAGTCCTGTCAAATAAATATCGGTAGGTCGTCAATATACGGTTGCGGTTTTTGGCAAGCGCTTCGGCTACATTGATCATTTTGGGGTTGAATTCTCCAATCCATTGCATTTCATAATCCTGGTAGATAAGCTTTCCGAGATGATATTCTCCTTTTTCATTGATCGTTAAACCTTGTATTAGTTTGCAACCTTCCACTACCAGGTACATGTCCACACCTCTTCCCTGGAACTCAGGTATGATGCCAAAAACCAGCCCGGTAAATTTTTTGTTTGGAATGGTGAGTTTGACCCAGAGAAATTTAAGCTTATGCCAAAAGCCGAATTTACCATGCAGGTGTTTAAACCATTGGTTCAGATCAGGCAGGTTGATCCAGATCCCGATTGGCTCTCCTTTATAATAAGCAAACCAGTTAATCCGTTCATCCATCACTGGTTTCATTGTTTGAAACATTTTGCGCACCACTTTTTCTTCCAATTGTTTCAACCCTCCATGACCTGCCCATGCTTTATTATACACTTTGGTAAAGTCGGCGGCAAACTTGTCTAATTGATTTTTTTGGATATGTACAGCACTAAAATTCGGGTCCTTAGCACATTCCGCATGGCGGTGATAATATTTTGGTTCCAGCCTTGTATTTACACTCATGGCAAAACATACCTGGGTATAGAATTTTACAAAACCATAATTTTCCAGCAGTTCCTGGTAGTAAGGTGGGTTAAAATTCATGCAATACATCGGGGGAATCTGGTGTCCTTTTACTACCAGGCCCCACCAACGATCCCGTTCGCCAAAATTGATGGGTCCGTCCATCGCTTCCATTCCTTTTTGTATCAGCCAGTGCTTTGCCACGTCCAATAGCATATCGGCAGCCACCTGGTCGTTGATACAATCAAAAAAACCAACACCGCCTACCGGCATCTCATCTCCTTTATTCTTATATTTTTTATTGACAAAGGCGGCGATACGGCCCACCAGTTTGCCTTCGGTGTCTTTTAAAATCCATCTGGTGGCATCACCAAACCGGAATGTTTTGTTTTTCTGTTTATCAAATACATCGTTGACATCTTTATCCAGCGGGCGGATATAGTCAGGATTGCCCTGGTTAATAACCACATTGACCTGTATAAAATCGCGGGCTAGCTGGGGTGTAGTGACTTCAATGAGTTGCATTACGCAAATAACGGCATTTTAATAAATCGAAAACTGGCGGTATTATATATTATCAGTTATGAATTCGCAGCCGAAAAGTGCTTATACCGCCGACGGGCTGCCGGACACCCGCCTGACCGGACGGGGAGGGCAATGGAAAGCCCGGTGAAGCTTTGTGACAGGGTTTGTGCGCCGGACTTGTAATGGATGGCTGGGACCGCTGCTGACCGGCGATACCGGGGGTTCAGAGTCCCCATTCACCTGTTTTCCACTATTATATATTTTCTTATTTCTTATTTCATAATTCTGCCTCCCACCCTTACCTTTGCGGCCTGAAAATCCCGGTATGTACCGCATTTTAATAAAGATTTTATATGGCAAACGTTGGTAAAGTAAAACAGGTCATCGGCGCAGTAATTGACGTGCAGTTTGATGGCAAACTCCCCGAAATCTACAATGCATTGGAACTAAAAAAAGAAAATGGCGATACGCTTGTACTGGAAGTGCAGCAGCACCTTGGCGAAGACAGTGTTCGTACCATCGCGATGGATGGTACCGAAGGTCTGGTGCGTGGTACAGAAGTAATTGATACGGGTATTGCGATCGCCATGCCGGTGGGTGACGCTATCAAAGGACGCCTGTTTCAATGTAACAGGTGATCCTATTGATGGTTTGCCAGCCGTATCCAAAGAAGGTGGTCGTCCGATTCACAATACACCTCCGCATGTTTGAAAACCTGAGTACTGCTTCTGAAGTACTTTTCACAGGTATTAAAGTTATTGACCTGATCGAACCTTATGCAAAAGGTGGTAAGATTGGTTTGTTTGGTGGTGCGGGTGTAGGTAAAACCGTATTGATCCAGGAGTTGATCAACAATATCGCCAAAGCATATGCGGGTGTATCGGTATTTGCCGGTGTGGGAGAAAGAACCCGTGAAGGAAATGACCTGATGCGTGAAATGATCGAAGCAGGCATTATGAAATATGGTGATGCTTTCAAGCATAGCATGGAAGAAGGCGGATGGGATCTGAGCAAAGTGGATATGAATGAACTGGCTGATTCAAAGGCTACTTTTGTATTCGGACAAATGAATGAGCCTCCCGGAGCACGTGCAAGGGTGGCATTGACTGGTCTGACAATTGCAGAATACTATCGTGACGGTGATGGACAAGGCAAAGGACGTGACATCCTGTTCTTCGTTGATAATATCTTCCGTTTTACACAGGCTGGTTCTGAAGTATCGGCCTTGCTGGGTCGTATGCCTTCAGCGGTAGGATACCAACCTACGCTGGCCACAGAAATGGGTATCATGCAGGAACGAATTACTTCCACTAAAAATGGTTCGATCACATCTGTACAGGCCGTTTACGTACCTGCGGATGACCTGACTGACCCGGCTCCTGCAACAACGTTTGCTCACCTGGATGCCACCACGGTATTGAGCCGTAAGATTGCTGACTTAGGTATCTATCCTGCGGTTGACCCGCTGGATTCTACTTCAAGGATCTTAACACCGCAAGTAGTAGGTGATGCACACTATAATTGCGCCAACAGGGTAAAGCTGATGTTGCAGCGTTATAAAGAATTACAGGATATTATCGCTATCCTTGGTTTGGATGAATTGAGTGATGAAGATAAACTGGTAGTAAGCCGTGCAAGAAGAGTACAGCGTTTCTTATCACAGCCATTCCATGTGGCGGAAGCATTTACGGGTTTGAAAGGAGTACTGGTTCCGATCGAAGAAACGATCCGTGGTTTTAATATGATCATGGATGGTGAAGTGGATGAATACCCTGAAGCAGCCTTCAACCTGGTGGGTAGCATTGATGATGCGATTGAGAAAGGTAAGAAATTGATGGCGGCAGCACAGGGGTAAGAAACCCCTGAGTGAAGTTCGCAACCTTCGTTAAGGCGCGTTGTTCTAAAGGGGAGACTTAGGTCGGGGTTTCTCAAAATTTATTTTACAGTTCTTTATAGTAAATAGTTAATTATTGTGTTACCAGCGATGTGCTACGATCATCGTCTGTTGCGTCGCACTCTTCATCTTTCTGTTCACTACTCAGCAATTAAATGCATTGAATAGGAGGCTAGTTTGATTATTATTTAACTGACTTTAAAGTGTTTTACACTTTAAGGTTTTAAAGTCCCTCTTGCGGAGGGATTTAGGGAGGCCGGATATTATGACTTTAGAAATACTTACACCGGAAAAAAAATTATACAGCGGCGAAGTGTATGGTGTGCAAATGCCAGGTATCAGTGGTTCATTCGAGGTACTGGAAAAACATGCCCCGCTGGTTAGCGCATTAAAAGCCGGCCGGTTAAAAGTGCTGAAAGACAAACAACATCATTTTGCTTACTTTGATATACAAGGCGGGTTTGTAGAAGTGCTCGATAATAAAGTAACCGTTTTGGTAGAAGGCGCGATAGCGGTTGAGTAAAAAAAACTTTAAATCATTTTTGTCCAACCTCCTTTGTGGAGGTTTTTTATTTATAAGTTATCCCAATATACTCAAAATAGGGAGTGTTGGTGGTGATTCAAGAAAGCGCCGGCAACGGTGAACTCTCTTTTTATTTGGCGAGGCATTGCCGAGGCAATCTCTTTTTAACTTTGTAGTTAATTTAATTGTGGGTCAATCGGAAAATTTTTCATCATCTCATAATCACCACCCAGGTGTTGGAGAGCATCTTTCCACACCTCTTCATAATTTTTATGAAAGATCAATTTTCGGGTAGCTTTCACCGTTAGCCATGTTTTTTCGTCCATTTCAGTGTGTAGTTGGCCTTCATTCCAGCCGGAGTACCCTATAAAGAAACGGATCTTGCTGGTATCTGTAGTTTCGTTTTTTAGCAGGTCAACCACCGCATCAAAATCACCACCCCAATACACTCCTTTGATCACTTCCTGTCCACCCGGTATTTCGTCGGGGTATTGGTGCAGGAAGTGAATAGAATCCAGTTGTACGGGTCCGCCATAATAAACAGGGATTTTGAATCCTTCCAGTTCGGGGATCAATTCATCCAGGGTGTTTTCATATTGACGATTAAGTACAAATCCAAAACTTCCTTCTTCTTTATGTTCACACAAAAAAACGACCGTTCTGAGAAAATTGGGGTCTTTCAGAAAAGGATCGGCAATCAATAATATTCCCGGGGCTGGCTGAATCATGCTTCAATTTAAGGTGAAATGAACTATATAATTTTCAGGATAATCTATTTACTTTTTAGGGTAGCGATGAAAACTTTAAGGGTCTAACAACTGACATTCATCAAAAATAAAAAATTAACACATGAAATGTATTTTTTGAAAACGCTGGTCAGAAAAATATACGTGGCAGAACAGGGACTGGTTGCTCACCGGATTTACCTTTTTCAGTTTCTTTCTCTAAAATGCAGTTAAAATAAGGATAAATGACGATTTTGGAGCCCAGGTTGCAGCGGGTGGAATGTATTTTTGCTGCCTTGGCAGAGTTAATAAAAACCTGTTATCTTAGGTCATATTTTTATCCCGGAACGTTGAAGAGAACTTTTACCATTATTACGATATTGATAAGCCTGTCGTTGATTGGCATTATAGCTATCCAGATATCCTGGATAAAGAATATGGTGTTGTTGCGGGAAGAGCAGATCAAACATAGCGTGGAAGAAAGTACGAAGTCGGTGGGAAATGAACTGTCTCTGCACAAAGGCAGTTATGCTTCCGGGGTTAACCGAAAAGATCTGTTTTCCTCCGATATTTTCAAGTCACTAACCATAGGTCAGCGTTTTGATGTGGAGGAAATAAAGAAGAAGTTTCAAAAAGCTTTTTTGAACAATGGGTTAGATGGTATAAAATTTGAATTTGGGATCGCATCATTTGATAAGACGGGAAATAACAATTTTGAAAAACAGTCCGCTAATTTTGCTGCCGCTTTAGAAGATACTGTCAATAATTTTTCATTTAACTGGGGCCTGGAGGCGCTCAGCGGCACACCGGGAGAAAACCTTAGTGTTGATGAAATTTTGTTTGTGGTGATCCCTAATATAAAAGGACTCGTATTGAAATCACTCCGCTGGAGAATTATCACGTCTGTTTCTTTTACAATAATTATTTTGTTAGCATTTTACCTGACGGTCCGCACAATGCTGCGGCAAAAGAAATTGGGTAGGATAAAAAATGATTTTATCAATAATATGACGCATGAATTTAAAACTCCTATTGCCACTATCTCCTTAGCTGTGGATGCCATGCGGAACGAAAAAGTTATCCAGGACAGGGAGAAAATGAGTTATTTCAGCAGCATAATCAAAGAAGAGAACCAGCGGATGAACAGGCAGGTAGAAACGATCCTGAAGGCATCCCAGTTGGAAAGACAGGAAGTAGATTTAAATTTGAAACCAGTGCATGTACATGAAGTGATACAGGATGTGGTTGACAATTTTATATTGCAACTGGAGGACAAAAAAGGAAAAGTGGAACTGGCGCTAAATGCGCAGAATGACCTGATCAATGCCGACGATATACATTTTTCGAATCTCGTGAACAACCTGGTGGATAATGCCGTGAAATATGCCAAGGAAAATACACCACCCGTCATCAAGTTGACGACACAATCAAATGGTAAGCATTTCACCTTACGGATAGAAGACAATGGTATTGGTATGAACCGGGATACGGTGAAAAAAATTTTTGAACGTTTCTACCGGGCTCATACCGGTAATGTACATAATGTAAAAGGCTTTGGCCTGGGGTTAAGCTATGTGAAGACAATGGTGGAAGCCCATGATGGCGATATAAAAGCCGAAAGCACCCTCGGTAAGGGAAGCACTTTTACTGTTGATCTTCCATTAAAGAAAAGCTAAGATCATTACAAGAGTACGAAGCAGGAGGTTTGGCGTGTGTGGAGAGAATTAGTCTTTCCACAGTAAACATCCATCACCATAACTCAGAAAACGAAATTCATTTTGCAAAGCATGGTCGTATACTTTTTCCCAACCTTCACCAATCAATGCTGCAACTAATAATAATAAAGTTGATTGCGGCTGATGAAAATTCGTGATCAATCCTTTTACAATCTTACATTCATAACCCGGTGCTATCAGTATTTGTGTCGTGGCTACCACACTCTCCAGTTTATTTTTATTCATCCATTCCAGTAAGTTTTGCAATGCATCTTTTGCCGTGACATTTTTGTCAGCCAATTCATAAGCTTCCCATTGTGATAAATGGAGCCCGGAAGGTTGATCCGGCTCCACGTAACAGCGTTCCGTTTTCCGACTTAACCAGTATAAACTTTCAATGGTGCGCATGGACGTTGTGCCAACAGCTACAATATTATTATCAATATTGTTTAGAATGTTTTCAATGGTCTTTTTGGGAACATTAATCCATTCCGCATGCATAGCATGTTCCTGCATGAGTGCTGTCTTCACGGGTTTGAATGTTCCGGCACCGACATGGAGGGTAACAAAATCTGTCTGTATTTTTTTTTCTTCCAGGCTTTTAAAAATGTTATCTGTAAAATGTAACCCGGCCGTGGGTGCCGCCACCGAACCATCAAAATGGGCATACACCGTTTGGTACCTCTCCGTATCTACTACTTGTACTTTTCTTTTAATATAAGGCGGAAGCGGGATCGCTCCAGTACAATGCAGTAGTTCTGCAAAACTCAGGTCAGGAGGCGACCAGGATAATTCAATAATAAAGGAGTCGCTTTTTTTTTCAATGTAATTTGCCTGCAGCATAATGGAACGGTCAGTAATCTTGACCTCTTTTTCCAACGACTGTCCTGTCTTCCATTTTGACATGCCACCGATAAGACACTGCCACTGAACTTTTCCCGTTTGCATCATAGCTGTAGTTATATCGATTGACTGGTCAGCCGGTCCCAGGCAAAATATTTCGATCTGGCCACCTGAGGGCTTCTGAAATACTAACCGGGCTTCTACCACTTTGGTATTGTTGAAAACAAGCAGTGAATCTTCAGGTATATGTTTCGTGATATTCCTGTAAAGGTCTTCTGATATTTTTCCTTCTTTATAAATAAGCAAATGGGAATCGTCCCGCCTGGACAACGGGTATTTTGCTATTCTTTCATCAGGAAGTGTGTAGGTATAATCCTGTATGGATATGTTGCGGGGGTCTGTCATAATACAACTAACTGTTGTATGAGATGAATGATAAAGCTACTATCGTTTAGCCAGGGGCACAACTAATTTTAATCCACTCCATATATCACTCACGGCACAAACTTTTACATCCACCAAATCATTCTTCAAGGCATAATTCCGTATCACATCTTCAGTAAGATCGGTTGGAATTTTGGCTGACTTTTTATACCAGGAAACCCAGATCGTAACAGCAGGATTCTTTTTGTAAACAGGTTTTAATTTTTTCATTTCAGCCTCAAATTCCTTACCCGTCTTTACAAATAAATGAATAAGATCAGCCGTTTCATGTCTCTCATTCAGCTGGTCACTGATATTGGTTTCAAGCAGCATAAAGTAATCAGCTGGCACATTGATCAGCAATATTTTCATTTCAGGCTTGATACCCAGTTTATTTAGTAAAGAAGTTGCTGAATAGCCAGCAGGCATAAGTTTGATTTGAATGAAAGGTCCAAAGTTAATGCCCGGAAATTAACATTTTTGGAGATTTCCACAGCTTATACACCGCAATTCAGAGTTAATTCACTACGATTTTGCCATTTTAGCCCCCATATGACCTAAGAGGCTTTATGGTATTGACGTTCAGGAGATCGAAAAGTGGGGAAAAATTAAATAGTGAAAAATTTGGTCATTAAGTGGGAAAAAGTGTTATTTTGTGTCAATTATTTTCACTTTGACTCAAACCCCTGATAATGATAGGCTTTCTCGGAGAATTCGAAGCTACTTTGGACGCCAAGGGTCGTTTCCTCCTCCCGGCAGGATTCAAAAAACAATTGCCGGAAGAAGAAACGGGGAAGTTTGTTATCAACAGGGGATTTGAAAAATGTTTAGCTCTCTACCCGCTTACGACATGGGAGCCGCTCTTTGCAAAAATTACAGGCCTTAACGAGTTTGATCCCAAACAAAGGGAATTCAGACGGGCATTCCTAAATGGCGCCACCTACGTGGAGCCAGATAGAGCCGGCCGGATACTGTTGCCGCCAAATTTGAAACTGTATGCAGAATTGCAGAAAGATATCGTGCTGATGGCAACAGGAGATAAAATAGAAATCTGGGATAGTAATAAGTACAAACAGTTCTTTGATTCAATTTCTTCGGATGCATTAAGTGACCTGGGAAGAGATGTGATGGGAGGTGGCCAACCTGAATAGCCTACAAATTATGCAGCAACAGTATCATATACCAGTTCTGCGTGATGAAATGCTTGAAGGTTTACAGATCGATAGGGGTGGAATTTATGTGGATTGCACATTTGGAGGTGGCGGACATTCCAAAGCTATTCTCTCTGTATTGAGTGATAAGGGTAAACTGCTGGCTTTTGACCAGGATGAGGATGCCAAAAAAAACCTGCCGGATGATGAAAGGGTAATTTTTATTCCACAAAATTTTCGTCACCTGCAACGGTTCCTTCGCCTTCACCACATCACAGCGGTAGATGGTATCATGGCCGACCTGGGGGTAAGCAGTCACCAATTTGACGAGGCCGACAGGGGTTTTTCTACCCGCTACAATGCTGATATGGATATGCGGATGGATCAACGGCAAACCCTGACAGCGTTTGATGTAGTAAGCACTTATACTGAACAACGATTGCATAAAATTTTTGAACAGTATGGGGAAGTAACCAACGCCAAAACCCTGGCCAGGACTATTGTTCAGGTTCGCAATATTTCGTTACAAGCGGGACTCAGAACGATCGATGGTTTTAAAAATGCACTCCGGGAAATAGTAAAAGGAAATCCCAATAAGTACTTTGCCCAGGTTTTCCAGGCACTTAGAATTGAAGTGAATGATGAATTAGGTGCCTTGAAAGAGTTGCTGCAACAGATCCCACCATTATTAAAAGCCCGGGGCCGGGTAGCTATTATCACTTTTCATTCTCTTGAGGATAGATTGGTTAAGAATTTTTTCCGCCGTGGTTCATTTGATGAACCGGAAGAGAATCCCTTTATCAATTCCCAACAGGTAAGCGAACTGAAAGCGGTGACAAAAAAACCTATCATACCCACTGAAGAGGAAATGAAAAAAAATCCAAGGTCGAGAAGTGCAAAGCTGAGAGTAGCAGAAAAAATTGCCGGGTAACGTTGGAATTTAAAATGAAAAAAAGTAACGCTAGAATTGGTATAAAGCAAGCAAATATTTTGGAAAGTCTATATCCTTTGAAATTAACCACTGCTTGCCAACAGGCAGGTTGTTGATGAGAATCAAAAAAATTGAAACACCAGGGTAAACGAGTATATAAACTCAGGTAATGGAAGAACAAATCACAGAACCCAGCAGGCAAGGTAAAAAAGAAAACGAGCAGAAGCCAGACCAGGCAGCAACGGCTAATTACCGTGAGGGATGGAAACGCTGGCTGAACTACCAGTCTGTCGTCAGGCAGGTCCCGTTCTTTTTGTTCCTCTCCATCCTTGCAGTTGTATACATTTTCAATGGGCATTATGCAGATAATACCATCCGGGAATTGAACCGAACTGCCAAAGAAGTAAAAGAACTCAAATACGAATACATAGCGGTGAAGAGTAAAGTGATGTACCAGGTCAAACAAAGTGAATTAGTGAAAGTGGTAGAGCCACTGGGGTTAAGAGAATTGGTGCAATCACCCATCGTGCTGAAAGATTCAACTGGCTCGAACTAAAAACATTCCGGTTACCGCATTACTGTGAAGAAAGAAAAGGGAAGAGGACGAAAAATAAAGAATCAACGAAGAGGCTACTTCGCCCGTTTTGACGGGGCACGAATGGATACAATTAACTAAGAACTCAACTAAAGGACATTGGAAGTAAAACGTGACATACTGTGGAGAGTGTATCTCAGTTTCCTGGGTATTATAGTCCTGAGTTTATTGGTACTCGGCAAAGCTTTTTACATACAGCGGTTCCAGGGAAGTCATTGGCGAAGCATGAGTGATAGCCTGCACCAACGATTTATATCTCTTGATGCGGAAAGAGGAACAATTTATAGTGAAGATGGACAAATGCTCAGCACATCAATCCCCACTTTTGATATCTATATCGATTTTAATGCGGATGGCTTGCGCGAGAAAAAAGGAAAGCGTTTTATAGAGAACGTTGATTCTTTTGCCTTTGCTTTGGCCAATCAGTTTCAAGACAAAACGGCGGCAGAGTATAAAAAAGATCTCCAGCAGGCTTTTAGAAAGAAGGATAGATATTATCCATTAAAGAAAAAACTGAGTTTCGAAGTCTATAAAATTTTTCGGGAGTTTCCATTAGTAAGACAAGGGAGGAACAGGAGTGGTGTGATAGTGGAAGTGAACAGCAAGAGAGAAACTCCTTTTGGTTTGCTGGCTAACAGAACAATTGGATTGTCAAGAGAATTTAAAGATGAGCGTAATAAAGCCAAGAAACAGAATGTGGGCCTGGAAAGGAGTTATGATACCGTGTTGAGTGGTCATGATGGACAAAAATTAGTTCGCTTTATAGCCGGGGGCACTGCCATACCCGTTGAAGGTTCGCAAACGGACCCGGTAAATGGTAAGGATGTCTTTACCACCATTGATGTAAATATCCAGGACATTACTGAAACGGCGTTGATGCGGATGATGTTGCAATGCGAAGGTCCTTATGGTACTGCGATCGTGATGGAAACCAGCACTGGAAAGATCAAAGCGATAGCGAATCTTGGTCGCCGCCCGGATGGCAGCTATTGGGAGGATGATAACTATGCCTTGCGGGTTACAGAGCCTGGCTCCACTATAAAGTTAGCAACGCTTTTATCGGTATTGGAAAAGGGAACCAGCACAATTACTGATAAGGTAGAAGTCGGTAGCGCTGGAAGATTGGAAGTGGCCCCGGGTAAAGTTGTGGTTGATGCCGAACGACATCATGCATCTTCTTTGACTGTAAAAGAATGTTTTGTTCATAGCTCGAATGTAGGGATGAGTAAACTAGCCTTTAAAGCTTTTGGAAAAAACCCGTCAGAGATCAAAGAATATTTTCACAAGTTTCATTTGGATGACAGGTCCCCGGTTGACCTGATGAATGTTCCAAAACCAACAATGGCACCCTTGTCTACCAAACATGGAGAAGCCGGATTGGGAAATATGCTCTGGATGAGTTTTGGGTATGCCATCCAGGTTAGCCCGTTGCATACATTGACACTTTACAATGCCGTTGCCAATAATGGAAAGATGATGAAGCCATACCTGGTTAATGCGATTCAGGCTAATGGTATAGTCTCCAGGCAGTTTCAGCCAACTGTCATGGATGAGCGTATTTGTAAACCTGGTGTGATAAAAAGTGCACAGGAATCTATGCGAGGAGTGGTAACAGAAGGGACAGCCCGTAAAGCCCTGGCAGGAATGTCATTTGCGGTGGCCGGAAAAACGGGAACTGCACACGTATCTGATGGTCCCATAAAATACGCTCATGGTGTATACCAGGCATCTTTTGTAGGATACTTTCCTGCAGACAGGCCGCAGTTTACCTGTATAGTGGTTATTCGCACCAAGCCGCATGCGGGATCACATTTTGGAGGCACATTGGCAGCCCCGGTGTTTAAAGAAATTGCTACGAAGCTATACTCCATGTATGTCGGGAAAAAAGATGCCTCTCTCTATGCTGCCACAAAAGACAGTTCCGGTTTTTTCTATGCGGGTTATACCCATGATATAAAGAATGTGTACAGCACTTTGAATATGTTTTATAGTGATTCAGTGGCTCAAAATAATTGGGCGAGTGTGTATTCCAGGAATTACCAGCCAGTGATGAAGGCTACAACGGTTCGCCAGCAGGTGATGCCTAATGTAAGAGGAATGGGGTTAAAAGATGCCGTGCATTTGCTGGAGAATATGGGATTAAAAGTGGTTTTCAGAGGGAGAGGAAGAATAACGATGCAATCTGTTGCCCCCGGAACAGCATTAGGGAAAGGGGTTACGGTGATGCTGGAGTTGAGCTAAAGCTAGCCTGCCGGCTGAGGCAGGTACATGAAGTGCTATTAAGAGATATACTATATAAGGTAAATATAAGGTCGGTTTCAGGAAGTACAAGCGTGGAAGTGAGTGGAATCCAGATCGATTCGAGGAAAGTTAAAAAGGGAGCTGCGTTTGTAGCGGTGAAAGGTGGAGTGGCAGATGGTCACCAGTTCATTGAAAAAGCAATTAAGAATGGCGCCGCTGTGATTGTGTGTGAGGAGATGCCGGTAGATAAAAAGGAAGGAATTGTGTATGTGCAGACAGAAAATAGTGCGGCGGCAGCGGCTAATATGGCGAATAATTTTTTTGGGAGACCGTCAGAGAAAATGAAAGTGATAGGAGTAACGGGAACAAATGGCAAGACAACGATTGCGACATTATTATATAAGCTCTTTACAAGATTGGGATATACCTGTGGATTATTAAGTACGGTGGAAAACCAGGTCGGCGAGAAAGTAGTGCCAGCCACGCACACCACCCCGGATGCTGTAAGTCTTAATGAATTATTAAGCGAGATGGTAAATAGTGGCTGTACGCATGTGTTCATGGAAACAAGTTCGCATGCCATACACCAGCAACGGGTAACAGGTTTGCAGTATGCAGGCGGCATTTTCAGCAATATCACGCATGATCACCTGGATTATCATCAAACATTTGATGAATATATCCGGGTAAAGAAAGCCTTCTTTGATTCATTGTCATCAGCTGCATTTGCCATCAGCAATGCAGACGATAAAAGAGGTACGGTGATGCTGCAGAACACGAATGCAAAAAAGTATTACTACAGCCTGAGGACGGTTGCTGATTTCAAGGGAAAGATCCTGGATAACAGCCTGAGTGGTTTGCTGATGACCATCAATGAGGTAGAAGTGCATTTTCGGTTGATCGGGGAGTTCAATGCTTACAACCTTTTGGCTGTATATGGTGCAGCTCTTTGTTTAGGAGAGGACAAACTGGAAGTATTGACGGTGTTAAGCGAACTGACCGGGGCAGAAGGGAGGTTTGATTACCTGGTTTCGGTAAAGGATAAAGTGATAGCGATAGTGGATTATGCGCACACACCTGATGCGCTGTTAAATGTGCTGGCAACGATAAAGAAATTGAAAAAAGGGTATGAGCAGGTGATAACGGTAGTGGGCTGTGGAGGTGACAGGGACAAAACAAAAAGACCGGTGATGGCGGAAACAGCTTGTGCGTACAGTGATAAGGCGATTTTCACAAGTGATAATCCACGAAGTGAGGATCCGGAACAGATCATAAAAGATATGGAAGAAGGAGTTGCAGCGGCGAATAGGAAAAGATATATCTCGATTGTTGACAGAAAGGAAGCTATAAAAACGGCAATAAGCCTGGCGAAACCGGACGATATAATTCTGGTAGCAGGAAAGGGGCATGAGAAATACCAGGAGATAAAAGGTGTTAGAAAGCATTTTGACGATAAAGAAGTCGTAAAAGAAATGTTTGAATTGTTAGATAAATAAAACAGGAGAAAAAGCAGAAAAAAGAAAATGTGATAAGTGAGGATAAGGTGAACACTTGAATTAAGGGGTCTAACCAGAAACTAGTAACCAGTAACCAGTAACCAGCAATGCTGTATCATTTGTTTGATTGGCTGAATAGTGAAGGAATAAATTTCCCGGGGAGTCATCTCTTTGAGTTTATCACATTCCGGGTGTTGATGGCGGTGTTGCTGTCTTTGTTTATCGCAACATTCTACGGAAAGAAACTAATAAAGTTCTTACAGAAAAAGCAGATCAGTGAAAGTATCCGTGAAGAGGGATTGGCCGGCGAAGAAAGCAAAAGAGGAACCCCGACGATGGGTGGTATTATTATCATCCTGGCTATTATCCTTCCTACGTTGTTTCTTGCTGATTTGACAAAAATTTATGTGCAGCTAATGCTGATAAGCACTGTGTGGCTGGGAATTATAGGTTTTATCGATGACTATTTGAAGCTAAGGGGTAAAAGGCTGGCCCAGCAGAAAGGCCAGCAATACAGAAAAGGTGATAAGGATGGCTTGGCAGCCTGGTTCAAGATCTTAGGACAAGTGGGATTAGGGATCATAGTTGGCGCCACCCTCTATTTTAATGGCGAAGTGAAAATTTGGAGAGAGTATGTGGGTAAGGTACCTACCAGTGATACTTCTGTTTTTTCAAGAGACGTAAATGGGCAACAGAAATATTTCACAGAAACAAAAACACCATTGACAACGATTCCATTTGTAAAGAACCATGAATTTAATTATTCCAAGTTGCTGCCAGCATCCTGGAGAGATTATACATGGGTGCTTTATATACTGATCGTCATCTTTCTTATCACCGCGGTATCAAATGGTTCTAACCTTACTGATGGGTTGGATGGCCTGGCCACCGGTACCTCGGCGATCATAGGTGTATTGCTGGGCATATTTGCTTATGCCAGCGGCAACCTGGTGTTTGCTGATTACCTGAATATTATGTATATACCTGATCTGGGAGAACTGTCCATATTTATTGCGGCAATGATCGGTGCCTGTATTGGTTTTCTATGGTACAATTCATACCCGGCACAAATATTCATGGGTGACACCGGCAGCCTGACACTGGGTGGAATTATTGCATCGTTGGCCATCATTGTTCACAAGGAATTATTAATTCCCATTTTCTGCGGCGTATTCCTGGTGGAAACACTAAGTGTGATGATACAAGTGGGGTATTTCAAATACTCCAAAAGACGATTTGGTGTGGGAAGACGGATTTTTTTAAAAGCGCCGCTGCATCATCACTTCCAGGTAAAAGGATATCATGAAGTAAAGATCGTGACCAGGTTCTGGATAGTGACCGTGCTGCTGGTGGTACTGAGCATCGTTACACTGAAGTTGAGATAAAAAGCTGTTTAAAAAAATATTGAAAAACCAGTAGATCCCGGAACCCTTGAAACACCAATGTTCTGATTAATCGATTTGTGGTGCAGTTGTATTTGAAACCAATACTTATGAAGAACCATGTTCCGTACATCAGCTTGTTGAGTCGGAACATCGTACTGAGCGTTAGTACGAAAAGATGAAAAGTTGTGATGCCCGGTCTCCCTCTCTGGATAAGAGAGGGAGTAAGGGGGAGGTAAAAATGAGTAAAAGGATTGTCATATTGGGTGGTGGTGAAAGTGGTGTGGGAGCCGCACTGCTGGCGAAGCAACAGGGATATGATGTATTCCTTTCTGACGAAAGTTCTTTGAAAAATGAGTATCGTAACGAACTGGAAAATGCCGGAATTGATTTTGAAGAAGCCCGGCATACAGCATCAAAAATTCTAACTGCCGATGAAGTGATAAAAAGTCCCGGCATACCCGAGAAAATCGCGATAGTGAAAAAGATCCGGGCCAAGGGGATTGATGTTATCAGTGAGATCGAACTGGCTTACCGGTTTAAAGGCAAAAGTAAAATTGTCGCCATCACCGGTAGTAATGGAAAAACCACTACCACAGCACTGATCTATCATATCTGCAAAACAGCAGGACTTGATTGTGCACTGGTGGGTAATATCGGGAAATCCTTTGCCAGGCAGGTGGCTGATGATCCCCAACCATTATATGTGGCAGAGATAAGCAGTTTCCAGTTAGATGATATAAGGATGTTCAGACCGGACATTGCTATACTGACTAATATCACGGAAGATCACCTGGACCGTTACGATTACCAATTTGAAAATTATATCAGGAGCAAATTCCGGATTACGATGAACCAGCAGCAAGAAGATCATTTTATCTACTGCTACGATGATGCAATAACTATGAAATACCTAAACCAATTCAGTATTCAATCAAACCAACTGCCAATAAGTATGAAAAAAGAACTTCCCAATGGGGCATTTATAAAAGACGGGGACATGTACATCAGGACAGGAGAAGAATTTACCAATATGAGTGTTTTTGATTTTGCTTTGAAAGGGAAGCACAATCAATACAATACCATGGCAGCATGTGTAGCTACCACTACGCTGGATATCAGGAAAGATAAAATCCGTGATGCGGTACAGAATTTTGACAGCCTGGAACACCGCATGGAGCATGTGGCAACAGTTCGGGGTGTGGAGTTTATCAATGACAGCAAGGCCACCAATGTAAACTCTACCTGGTATGCACTGGAAAGTATGACGAAACCAACGGTGTTGATATTGGGAGGTGTGGATAAAGGAAATGATTATTTATTGATCCAGGAACTGGTGAAAGAAAAGGTAAAGGCGATCATTTGCCTGGGATCGGATAATCGCAAGATTCATGAAGCATTTGGCAACACAGTAAGCACCCTGGTCAACACGTCCACGGCCGCCGAAGCGGTGCATGCAGCGTTTCATTTTGCAGACAAAGGTGATGTCGTGTTATTGAGCCCTGCTTGTGCAAGTTTTGACCTCTTTAAAAACTATGAGGACCGGGGTAACCAGTTTAAGCAAGTCGTGAAAGAATTATAATAGCAATGGAGATAACCAGGGAAATACGGTTCAATGAATTGAAAAATACATTCAATGCCACTAATCTTCTTAACAAGACGAAGGGAGATAAGGTTATATGGGCATTGGTGATATTATTAACATTGGCTTCCTTACTGGCTGTGTACAGCGCCACCGGCTCTTTGGCCTATAAGAATTATAAAGGTAATACTGAAATATATCTTTTCAAGCAAGTAGCATTTATACTGGCAGGTATCATGGTCATATATTTTGCTCATCTTGTTAACTACACCTTTTATTCCAGGGCAGCAAGAATCGTATTCCTTGTTTCATTGCCGCTATTGTTTTATACTTTGTTTTTTGGTGTAACGATGAATGAAGGCAGCCGCTGGATCCGGTTGCCGCTGATCAATATGACGATGCAGACCTCCGATTTTGCAAGGTTAGCCCTGTTTATGTACCTGGCGAGATTATTAAGTAAAAAACAGGAGGTGATCAAGGATTTCAAAAAAGGATTTTTGCCTGTCATCACACCGGTTTTTATTACTTGTGCTTTGATTGCACCGGCTAACCTGTCCACTGCCTTGTTATTAGGAGCCAGTTGCCTGTTGCTGTTGTTTATAAGTAGGATCAGTATAAAGCATATACTACTGACGATAGGTATTATAATGATACCAATCGTATTGCTGCTATCAGCGGCTGTCCTCCGACATGAAAAGTCAAATAATGAAAACGCTATAGTTGCGGCCGGAAAAAGTTCTCCTTCTTTATTTGGCAGGGTTGACACCTGGATAGACCGGATGGAAAGTTTTATTTACGGAAGCAAAGATTTGAATACAGATGCTTACCAGGTGAACCAGGCTAAAATCGCCATCTCAAAGGGTGGCGTGTTTGGTGTTGGCCCTGGCAACAGTACCACTAGAGACTACTTACCACAGGCCTACAACGATTTTATTTATGCCATCATTATTGAAGAATACGGGTTGATGGGTGGAGCATTTATCATGTTTATTTACCTGGTGTTCCTGTACCGGTGTATAAGGATCTTTAAAAGATGTCCTTTTGCATTCGGTGCATTCCTGGCGCTGGGGTTGAGTTTTACGTTAGCCATACAAGCAATGGCCAACATGGCGGTGACAGTGAATTTGTTCCCCGTTACCGGGGTGACATTGCCGCTGGTAAGTATGGGGGGGACCAGTTTCATCTTTACTTGTTTAGCCATCGGAATCATTTTGAGCGTATCCAGAAACGTCGAGCAACTGGAAGGGAAAACCTCAGCTGAATTTGTAAAATAAATGCGCTGAATGAGCAAGAGAGTGATCATAGCAGGTGGTGGAACAGGAGGACATATTTTCCCGGCAATAGCAATTGCCAATGCGTTGAAAAATATTGATGAAAGTATAGAGGTATTATTTGTGGGAGCAAAGGGAAGGATGGAAATGGAAAAAGTACCACAAGCGGGGTATCCCATTGAAGGATTGGATATCGCCGGATTTAACAGAAGTTCTTTGATAAAAAACCTTGGCTTGCCTTTAAAGTTGTTGAAAAGTTTTTTGAAGGTGCGTACCGTTTTCAAAAAATTCAAACCCGATGCGGCGGTTGGAGTGGGAGGGTATTCCAGTTTCCCGGTGCTTCGTTTTGCGCAGGCCAGGGGAATAAAGACATTCATCCATGAATCAAATTCGTTTGCCGGTCGTGCCAATATGATGCTCGGAAGGAATGCCACCAAGATCTTTACCGGGACGGAGGATATGGAGAAATTTTTCCCAAAAGGAAAAATTGTGATTACGGGTAATCCGGTAAGAAGAGTAATTGTCGAAGCATTGGTGACAAAAAAGGAGGCGATGGAATTCTTTTCATTGGATGAAGCAAAGAAGACAGTGCTGATCGTTGGAGGAAGTTTGGGTGCAAAATCTGTCAATGAGGCAATTGATACAGGACTGGATGAGTTGCTGAACGCAGGTTTGCAGATCATCTGGCAGACAGGAAAGCTATATTCAGACAAGGCAAAGCAAAGGGCCAGTGGAAAGCGATCAGTCTGGGTCAGTGAGTTCATTACACAGATGGAGTATGCTTATGCCGCTGCCGATATAGTCGTGTCTCGTTCAGGAGCTATGTCTGTTGCGGAATTAAGTGTCGCCAAGAAGCCCGTTTTGTTCGTACCCTATCCCTTTGCGGCAGAAGACCATCAAACTGTGAATGCAATGCAGTTGGTGAAGAAAAAAGCCGCGTTGATGGTCAAGGACAGCGAGGTGAAGCATGCATTGGTGTCGAAGACAATTGAACTGGCAAAGGACGAAGAGAAGCAAGATGAGTTGAAAAAAAATATATCGGCATTGGCAGTTACAAATGCAGATCAGATGATAGCAGAAGAAATTTTGAAAACCTTTTAAAGCTTTCCGCAGTTGGCGGAAGACTTTAGAACCTTAAAAGTTGAAACTGATAATTGAACAGTGCGTATCCGATAAGAAGACTAAGTCCCGACAACCCTATAGGGGCTGGGGGTTTTAATTCTGTCCTTATGAATACTCCCTTTCGGGGGATTGACAAGATGAAGGAGGTTTATTTTATAGGGATCGGGGGAATCGGGATGAGCGCTATTGCCAGGTTTTTCTTTGTGGGTGGGGTGAAAGTAAGTGGATACGATAAAACGCCGACCGACCTGACCAAAGAACTGGAAGCAAGTGGTATCAGAGTTCACTACGAGGAGGATATAGACAGTATCCCGAAAAAGGTTGACCTGGTTGTATATACGCCAGCGATACCTGAAGACAATAAGGAATTGATTTATTGCCGGGAGAATGGATATAATGTGGTGAAGAGAAGTGATGTGTTACAAATAATTTCCGCGAGTTCTTTTAATATATGTATCGCCGGCACACATGGCAAAACGACCATCACTACGATGGTGGCGCATTTGCTGCGCGATAGCGGATTTGGGTGTAATGCTTTCCTCGGGGGTATTGCAGTGAATTATGGAACTAATTTCTGGGGCAGTGATAAAAATGTATGTGTGATAGAGGCGGATGAATACGACAGGAGTTTTTTGAAACTAAGTCCGGATGTGGCCATTATCACTGCGATGGATGCTGACCATCTTGATATTTACGGGACAGCTGGGGCGATGGAGCAGGCTTTTATTGATTTCAGTAAAAGAGTGAAGCCCGGGGGGCTATTGGTAAAACAGTTTGGATTAACGAGAGGGAAGGAATTGCGGGCTGACCAGGAGCTGACTTATAGCCTGCAAAATGAAAGCGCTGATGTGTATGCGGCAAATATCCGGATGATGAATGGAAGCTATGAGTTTGATGTAATGATCAAGGATAATCTTTTGGAGAATCTGCGATTGAATATGGGTGGAATGCATAATGTAGAAAATGCAGTAGCAGCAATTACGGTAGCGAATTCTTTGGAAATAGATAAGGAGAAGATCAGAGCGGCAGTAGGGAATTTCAAGGGCGTGAAAAGAAGGTTTGAGTACATCATCAAAAATGACAGGATAGTTTTTATTGATGATTATGCTCACCACCCTGAGGAATTAAGAGCATTGATCAATGGAGCTATGGCTCTTTTTAAGCGGAAAAAATGTACGGTGATCTTTCAACCACACCTGTACAGCAGAACAAGAGACTTGGCCAATGGATTTGCAGAAACGCTGGACCTGGCGGATAGAGTGATCCTGTTGCCAATCTACCCGGCGAGAGAGCTGGCCATTGCGGGAGTGAGTAGCGAGTTGATACTGGATAGAATGAAGATTGAGCATAAACAAGTAATGAGTAAGGAAGAACTGATGGTTTGGATAAAAGAGAAGTATGCAAAAACAGTGAATAAAGAATTTGGCGAGGTATTGATCACGGCAGGAGCGGGAGATATAGATATGTTGGTCGAGGAGATTGCTAAAGGTCTGGAAGGAGTATAAAGAGTTAATGCGGAATATAACACAGTTGTCTATCCGGCTAAATTTCAGGGTGGCAAAAAATGATAACAAATAAGAAAAGGTCCGGCTCGTCATAGCGACCGGAGCGAAGCAAATGAACGCAAAGACAACCATAAAAAAAATATTATTCATCGCCGTTTGGCTGGGTATCGGGGGTGGTATGCTTACCCTGTTATTGGCAGCGATCAGCAAAAAGAATCAAGGCCTATGTGAAGACTATTCCATTACCATAAATGGAGCCAGGAATAACCTGTTCATAGATAAGCAAGAAATTAAAGACTTACTGGTGAAAGCCACCAAGGGAAATATCAAAGACCAGCCGATAGCATCATTCCAATTGCATGAATTGGAACAAATGCTGGAGCATAATAACTGGATCGATGAAGCTGAACTCTATTTTGATAACCAGAACGTATTACATATAACTGTAACAGAGAAAGAACCAGTAGCAAGATTATTTACTACTTCCGGGAATTCGTTTTATATAGATGGATTGGGAAGAAAGATGCCGTTGTCGGATAAATTAAGTGCCAGGGTACCCGTATTTACAGGATTCCCGGAAAGGAAGAAGCTGACATCCAAAGACAGTCTGCTGCTGGACCAGGTAAGGGTAACCGCCAATTATATCATTGATCACCCGTTTTGGATGTCGCAGGTATCACAGATCGATATTACTCCGGAAAGAAAATTTGAGATGATACCGGTAGTTGGTAATCATATGGTGAAACTGGGAAATGGCGAAGAGATCGACAAAAAGTTTTATCGCTTGATGGTATTTTATAAAGAGGTACTAAGCAAAACAGGATTTGACCGGTATAAAATGATAGATGTGCAATATAAAGGACAGGTAGTTGTGTCGAAATATGCAGGACAAGCAAAAATTGATTCAGTACAACTGAGAAGAAATGTTGAAAAGCTCTTGCGGCAATCCATCGAAGCAGAGAATGATACAGCTTCCAGAATAATAGCGCCCATAATAAAACTGGAAGCAGATTCAATAAATATGCCTGACCCCGAACTGCAGGATGTAAAAGAGATTAACCCTGAGAAAAATAGTAATCCCAACCCCCGCCTGAGTGTTGCTGCGCCGACCGTCTCTGCAAGAGACGGCGGCGGACAGGCAGTGAAATCATCACAACCGAAGGCGGTTGAAACGAAGAAAGGAAAACTAAAAAATGTAAATGACAATAGACCAAAGCCGGCAGAAAAAAAGAGCGAGCCAAAGGCAGTCATGCCCAGGAAGCCGGTGGAAGATCCGAATGGCGGGTATAATTAGCGTGGGAAAAAGCGAGTTAGGAAGGAGAAAGTGTACAGGTTGAAAATGGATAATAATGAATGTAGCAACCCGAAGGGGTGCAACAAAGATGAATAAAGGACAGGAAGTACAAGTGAGTGCAACAAAGAACGATGACCCTTCGGTAAACTCAGGGCAGTAATAAACTGGTAATAAAAAAAAATAACGGGGGATTGCTTCGGCTTTACCTCACAAAAAAATAAACAACGACTAGAAACAACAATGGGGAGAGGTCTTCGGCTTCGCCTCGCAACAACTAAAAACAACAACTATGAACAACGAACAACCTATTATTGTCGGTCTTGACATTGGCACCACCAAGATCGCAGTAATTGCCGGACGCAAAAACGAATTTGGTAAACTGGAGATCCTCGGATTTGGCAAATCTAACTCCAATGGCGTGAAGCACGGGCAGGTACTAAACATTGACGAAACGATTAAAGCTATCAGGAGTGCGCTGGAAAATTGCTTTGCTTCTAATCCTAACCTGGATATAAAAGACGTATACGTTGGGATTGCCGGGCACCATATTAAAAGCCTGCAAACGCGAGGCGATATTGTCCGTCACAAAACGGAAGAGGAGATCACCCAAAAAGAAATTGATCAGCTGATCGATGATCAGTATAAAACCTATATACCGGCTGGTGACCAGATCATTGATGTTATTCCTCAGGAATTTACCGTGGATAATTTTCAAAACATCCCCAACCCGATCGGCTATGGCGGTGTCAAGATCGGTGCTAATTTCCACATCATCACCGGTGATAAAAATGCCATTAAGAATATCAATCGCAGTGTAGAGAAGGCCGGGTTGCGCACTAAAGACCTGGTATTGCAACCGCTTGCTTCTTCTTCAGCTGTAATGGGCCAGGAAGATCTGGAAGCGGGCGTTGCTATTGTTGACATTGGTGGTGGCACTACTGACCTGGCTGTTTTTTATGAGGGTATTTTAAAACACACAGCCGTAATTCCATTTGCCGGTGAGAATATTACGAATGATATTAAGACTGGCCTCGGCGTTTTGAAGACGCAGGCGGAGCAAATGAAAGTACAATTTGGTAGCGCATTGGCTAATGAAGCAAAGTCGAATGCTTACATCACCATTCCGGGGTTACGGGGGATGCCGGCCAAGGAGATCAGTGTAAAGAACCTGGCCAATATCATCCAGGCAAGAATGAGTGAGATCATGGATTTTGTTACTTACCATTTGAAGCAGGTGGGTTTAGAAAACAGAATGTTGAATGGAGGTATCATTCTTACCGGTGGTGGTTCACAACTCAAACACCTTATCCAACTCACGGAATATGTAACCGGTTTACCAGCGAGAATTGGTTTTCCTAATGAGCATCTTGCAGGTGGTCATATTGAAGAACTGGCCAAGCCAACTTACTCAACCTGTATCGGGCTTATCTTAAAAGGATACGATGATTATGAGCATAACCGTAAACAATTTGAGAAGGAATACAGGAAAGTGGAAGTGCCTGACGGACTTAAGACTAATGTGCCTGCAGATCTGCCCGGTCTAGAAGACGATGTGGTCAGCGAAAAAGAAATGAAAAGAAGAAAAAGTCTTACCAGCTTCTGGAGCAAGTTCAAAGACAGGATCATTGACTTGTTCAAGGAAGAGGAAGATAAACATCTGTAATCGGCTATATCTCCTACGGGAGACATCAAGTCATTGCATTCAAAAAGTTCTTTTTAATTAAATGATACGAAAAAATTATTAACCCAATTATCAACGGCTTCGCCACTCTCACTCCCTGACAGGAAGAGGGCAGGTGAGGGAAAATTCAAACACTATGATACATTTTGATCTGCCAAAAGAAAAATCATCCATCCTGAAAGTGATTGGTATAGGTGGGGGTGGTGGAAATGCGGTGAACTTTATGTTTAGCCAGCAGATTGAGGGTGTGAACTTCATTATCTGTAATACGGATGCACAGGCACTAGCCAATAGTGGCATACCCAACCGTGTACAACTGGGTCCGCATCTTACACAAGGTCTCGGTGCAGGTGCCAATCCGGACATCGGCCGCCAGGCAACTGAAGAGTCATTGGAGGAGATCAAACGTATCCTTGAGGTAAATACCAAAATGGCTTTTATCACGGCAGGCATGGGAGGTGGTACCGGCACTGGCGGAGCGCCTATTGTTGCCAAGATCTGTAAAGATCTCGGCATACTTACAGTGGGTATTGTTACCACACCATTTGCTTACGAAGGAAAAAAGCGGCAACAGCAGGCCGAAGAAGGGATAAAGATATTAAAAGGATATGTTGACACTTTATTGGTGATCAGCAATGATAAATTACGTCACCAGTTTGGCAATCTCAAAATGCGGGAAGCATTTGAGAAGGCAGACAATGTTTTGGCCACTGCTGCCAAATGTATCACAGATGTGATCAATAGTACCGGCCAGATCAATGTCGACTTTGCTGATGTATGTACGGTAATGAGAAACGGTGGTGTTGCCATTCTTGGTAATGCAGAAGCATCCGGGGAGAACAGGGCACAGAGAGCGATTGAAGAAGCGCTGAATTCACCGTTATTGAATGATAATGATATCAGGGGTGCTAAATGGATCCTTATCAATATTAATTCTGCGGCGGGTGAACATGAGTTTACCATGGATGAAGTGGAAGTGATCCAGAATTATATATTGACCCAGGCTGGTGAGAACACCGATGTGATCCTTGGTATGGGGTATGACAGTACGCTGGACAACAGGATCGGTATTACGCTGATCGCAACAGGCTTTGAACATAAGGACCCATTTGCAAAACGAATACCGAAGAAAGAGCAATCAAAGCCAGAAGAGAAAATAGTGATGGTGTTGGGTCAAGTAGATGAACCCGAATTTCCCGTTACTAAACTTCAAGTCCCTACTACAGTTGCAGATGAAACATCCTTGAAACAGGAATCGCTAAATACTGTCAATGCCAGTCCCGCTGCTAATCAGGTTGGGCAAGGCTCTGATCACTTGATGCCAACACTGGTAGAAGAACCGGTAGCCGACAATTCGCCGGTAATGCTGGCACCGGTTATTGATATGACGGATATCAAAGAAGAGGAGGAAGCTGCCATTATTCATTTCGAGTTGCAGCCAGAAGAAAAAATGAACAATACGATTTTGGCAGAAGAAGATAAGACTGGTCTTGTCGGCACAATTACAATACCGGAGAATGACGGGCATACAAACCCGGCCCAACCTGTTCCTGCAACTTCGGGGGGGTATCTTACCAGGCCTTCTAATATTTATGCAGAATCTAAAGCAGAGATAGTTGCTTCTGTTAATAGTGTCTCAAAACCGGAAGGAGTACAAAATACGGCCAACAACGAAGAGGAAGAATTATTGGACCTGCAAATGCAGATAGTCGAAAGAGAGGAAGAGCCGCCGGCCAATGTATCAATCGATTATCTCATCCAGGCACCTTTATTTCCTGAAGTGGAGGATATTTATACAGATGACGAAACCGAAGAGCAAAAACGAAAGGCAGCTGAGCGATTGCATAAATTGCGCAACCTGTCTTTTAATGTTAATGCTTCCGATCCCAACAATGAATTCGAAACGGTACCGGCTTATGTTCGGCGCAATATGGAATTGTACAACCAACCTGCTACAGTAGGCAGTTCAAAAGTTGAGAATTTCTATAGCAAGTACGAGGTGAAAACCGATGACAAGAACCAGGCCCATATCAGCAGTATTAATACTTTTTTAGATGGTAAAAAGCCAGACTAAATCAAAATAAGTATTGCCATCATGATCCCACTATAGGGCGGGCAATGGCGATCAAGACAGTTCGTTCCAATGAAGCCTACATGTTTACTAGTGTTATTTAGTTGTTCCCTCCGGTTTCCACCGGAGGGTTTTTTTATTTTTGTCTTGTCACGGCGAAGGTTGAGTGTGGCAAAAGGAGTATATTTCTTTATTCAATTTTTATGACAGTAAAAGCATCCTTACTCTTTATTTGGTTTTTGTTCCTTGCTTTTTCCACTGCATTGAGTCAATTCGTCAACGACTCAATTAGTTGTGATTTTGTAAGCAAAACGATCAACTACCTGGCTTCCGACAAGTTGAAAGGCAGGGGTAATTATACATCTGAGCAAATAGAAGCTGCGGAGTATGTAAGTAATGAGTTCACCAATTATGGACTTGACCCTTTTCCGGGCTATACAAATTTTTACTTACCCTTTCGTACTTCTCCCGGAAAAAAAGAATCCAGCCCGGTGTTAGAATGGAATGGTAAGAAGATCGATGACAGCTTGTTTTTATATTTTTCGCATCACCTGATCAGTTTGCCAAAGGACTTGTCGGATTTCATTGTCCTGCAGGCCAATCTTCCATTGGCTGATTCAATATTGTATCATAACTGGCGGAATCCAGGAAACAATTTAATTATATGGATCGCTCTGCCGGATAAAATGAGTTTTTCCGGGATCACTAAAAAACTTTTAATCCCGGAAGGTGTTCCTTCCTCAGATATACTGTTGGTGGTGTCAACGTTTGCGCCGGTCGATTTGAAATTTTCAGGAAATATGAAAGATGCCGGCTCGGTACTGTATAATGTTGTTGGGATGATACCTGGCCGTACCCTGCCGGAGGAAGCAATAATTTTTTCTGCTCATTATGATCATTTGGGCAGTGGTTCACCGGGACGGACGGACGAAATTTTTAATGGAGCCAATGACAATGCTTCCGGAACTACCGCTGTGCTGGCGCTGGCGAGATATTTTGCCTTGCGCCGGGACAATGAAAGGACCTTGTTATTTTGTTTATTTGCCGGGGAAGAACTTGGTTTGTTAGGGTCTACATCTTTTGTCAATCTTGTGAAACCGGGTAATATCAAAGCTGTTATTAATATTGAAATGATCGGTGTAACGAATACCACCGGAAAAAATGCATTCATGCTGACCGGGTCTTACCATTCGAACCTGATAAAAATTCTAAAAAGCAACCTGAAGAATGAAAAGGTAAAAGTCATGCCTATGCATAGGGATCCTAATTTATTGTTTCAGCGATCTGACAATTATCCGTTCGCACAGGCAGGTGTGCCGGCCCATACGATTATGTGTAGCGATGATAATGAACCTTGTTATCACAAACCCTGTGATGATGTAAACAGAATAGATCTCGTAAATATGACCAGTATTATCCAGGCGATAGCAAAAGCGTGTACTTCCCTGGTCAATGGAAAAGATACTCCAACAAGAATAAAGAAGTAAAGTGGTTGCAGTTCTCGGGAACGTCTCCTAAATACCCAACTTATTCATTTCACTCCCTTATGCAATAAAACCCTATCTTTGCCTTTCTACTCCACGTAACTGACACGGCAGGTTGTAAGCCGGTGGTACTTAGAAAAACTTTCGCTGATTCAGAAACTACAACGTCTTTGCCAGCTCCATCCGCAGTATAACTGCGAATTAAACATAAAACCTATAATGGCTTTTAGTAAATTAGAGATTATTGAACCTATCCTCAGGGCTGTGGCCGCAGAAGGATATACGATTCCAACACCGATTCAGCAACAAGCCATACCCCTTGTGCTACAACGTAAAGACCTGCTGGGCTGTGCTCAAACAGGCACGGGTAAAACAGCTGCTTTCGCCATACCTATCCTGCAGATATTGCATGAACAAAAACCAATGGCACCTGGTATTAAAGTATTGATATTAACACCTACAAGAGAACTGGCTATCCAAATTGATGAAAGTTTTGCTGCCTATGGAAAACATACTGGCATCAGGCACACGGTCATTTTTGGTGGCGTATCTCAACTTCATCAAACAAATGCCTTGAAAAGAGGGGTTGATGTACTGGTGGCAACCCCGGGTCGGTTATTAGATTTAATGACCCAGGGCTATATCCGCCTTGACAAGCTACAAATATTTGTACTCGATGAAGCAGACCGCATGCTTGACATGGGTTTTATTCATGATGTAAAAAAGATCATCGCCAAATTGCCTCAAAAAAGGCAAACACTCTTTTTTTCCGCTACCATGCCTCCCGAAATTCAAAAGCTGGCCAATGTATTGTTAACCAATCCTGCGAAAGTGGAAGTAACACCTCCGGCTTCAACGGTTGATAAGATCGAACAAAGCCTTTACCATGTTGGCAAAATGGAAAAACCTGAGTTGTTGTTGCATTTGTTGCATGATAAGGAAATTGTTACTGCGTTGGTCTTCACCCGTACCAAGCATGGTGCAGATAAAGTGGTAAAGATTTTGCAGCGTCATAATATCAGGGCGGCGGCTATCCATGGCAACAAATCCCAAAATGCCCGGCAAGCCGCACTGACTGATTTCAAGAGTGGTAATCTTCGGGTGCTGGTTGCAACTGATATTGCTGCAAGAGGAATTGATATTGACCAGTTGACGCACGTTATTAATTTTGAAATGCCGAATGTTCCTGAAACCTATGTGCACCGTATCGGTCGTACCGGCAGGGCAGGGAAGACAGGTATTGCTATTTCTTTTTGCAGCAGGGAAGAGCGGGATGAATTAAGGGACATTCAAAAGTTGATCGGTAAAATGATACCCGTGATACAGGAGCATCCTTTCCTTATGAATGCAAATGTGGCGGCGCCTGTTGAAAGACAGCAGCGTCAACAGTCACAATTTAAACCACGACGTAATAATTTTCAACCGCAAAGTGCCGCAGGCGGCAATCATGTAAGAAGAGGCTACGGCGCACAGCGATCCAGGTAGAGACAGGGAGAAGCCGTAAAGGTTTTTATTTGAGATCCCTTTTATTATTTATCCGGTAACAGACAGCCCAAACAATTGCAGTAAAAATAACTGTAAGAATTACGTGCTGGGGAATGGCAGTGATGGATTTGTTATACGCTTCAATATCCAACTTTCCCCAGAAAGCAGGTTTGGGTATCATTCCATCAGATATCTGCAACGGTAAATAATTTCCGACGCTACTACCTTTCCATTCGAGAAAGCCGATGATAATATTTTCGAGGATGATAAAATAAAACAGGAAGACACCTAAGGCAAGAAAGGCTCTCCGTATAAGGAAGCCTAACAGGAAAGCAATGGACAATTGAGAAAAGGTCTGCAATCCAAATAAGCCGATATATTTTGCCTGGCCCCAGGTGTTTTTGATCAATCGTTCCTGGTTGGCAAAGCCGGTAACAAGGGCAACGGCTGTATATAAAATAGTAATGAGTAAAGCAATGATCAGCACATCCATCATTTTGCTGGTAACAAATTGACTCCGGCTCCATCCGTCAATAATATTCTGGCGGTGTGTCTTGAAAGTATACTCGTTACAAATCAACATAATTACCACTACAGCCGGAATGAAGACAAAACACGAGGAGAAGAATGCCACTGTATGCCAGGCTTCAGGGAAAGTAAAGGGATTGCCCAGCGCCAATTTTGCCAGCTGGCCTGCCTGGCTTTGCTCTTCGGTTAATTCCTTGTAAATAATGTACGTCATATAATTAATACCCGGGTAGGAGAGAGCTGTGATGCCTATAATCCACCAGAAGGCATTATACTTTCTCATCTTTAACCATTCCGTTCGCATCAGCATATTCATTTGAGCATCAATTTAATTGCCAACAGTCCCGCAGGGGGCAGGTAATATTAATTATTTGTCAATTCCAAGAATCTTGCTTCGAGTCTTTTCTTTCTCAATACCAATTGAGTTAAAACGACACCATTTGCAAAGCAATGTTGGTTGATCTCCTCCATTTTAGCGGTTCCTTTTGGGAAAATAATCTGGGCGGTGTTTGCGGACTCATCAACGATGACTTTTTTACCGAAGTGTTTCAATACAGCTGCTAAAGCATTGATATTAGCAGCACTCAGTTCCACGACATCCTCATCCATCATGATCTCGGCCACATTACCGGTAGTGACAAGGTTTCCGGTTTTTAAAATCGCAGCATGGGTACATACTTTTTCTACCTCATCCAGCAAGTGACTGGCCATAATGATAGTATAGCCCTGTTCTTTGAGTCCAACGATCAGGGTTCTGATTTCCGCAATACCGACAGGATCAAGTCCATTGGTTGGCTCATCCAGTACTAATACTTTGGGGCTGCCTAATAATGCCGCACCGATAGCCAGGCGTTGTTTCATGCCCAGACTAAAAGATTTGAAAGAGCTCCAGCGCCTATCGTACAGGTTCACTTTCTTTAACACTTCATCAATATCTTTTTTTGTTCCCCTGCCGCTGATAGCTTGCGTGATCTTTAAATTATCTGTGCCCGATAAATAGCTATAAAAGTTCGGCGTTTCCAGTAGACAACCGATCTTTTTCCGTTGGTCAGGTGAGCCTCCGGGTTGACCAAACCAAATGAATTCACCATTATTAGCTTTCAATACATCCATAACAATACCCAGCAAAGTGGTTTTACCACTTCCGTTGGGCCCCAGGATGCCAAACACACTTCCTTGGGGCACATCGAATGAAACCCCATTCAATGCCCGGACAGCCTTGTACGATTTTGCCAGATTTTTAATGGAGAGAACAATATTCATATAGTTTAGAAATTATAGGATGAAGGTAACCGTTTCATTTCTTGGCTCAAAAGAAGTAGCTGTAGGGTGCGTTCCGACGCCTTAATTCCTCACCGGCCTCCCGCTCTTTAACACACTCTGAATTCTTTCCAGGGTTTTCTTTTCACCACAGAGTGAGAGAAAAGCTTCCCGTTCAAGGTCAAGTAAATATTGTTCGGAGACAAGTGTAGGTTCGCTCAGATCACCTCCACACATAACCCAGGCCAATTTCTTTGCAACTACAGAATCATGCTCGGTCGCATAGTTGGCCGTCTTCATGGCATGGATACCGGCATATAGGGCGCCCAATGCCGATTGGCCGAGTACTTTAATATCTTTTCGTAAGACAGGACTTGTGTAACCGCTGTCTGCTATTTCAATCACTGATTTCTTCGCTTCCCCAATTCTCCGGTCCTGGTTCATAACTATTTCATCTAATCCTTTCCTGTATACTCCTAAGTCAAAGCCTTCATGTGCAGATGTGGCAACCCTGGCAGTTGCTATAGAAAGAAAGCGATTCTTCAGCGTGATGGTTTCCGGTTCATCCTCGTGCATTTCATCGGAGGCTCTCAGTACAAATTCTTTGGTACCGCCACCCCCGGGGATCAGCCCAACGCCTAATTCAACAAGGCCGGTATATGTTTCAGCGGCGGGACAGCATTTATCTGCATGTAAACTCAATTCGCACGCCCCACCCAATGCCAAGCCATGGGGTGCCACCACAACAGGGATGGAGGAATACCTGGCACGCATCATTGTATTCTGGAACATACGGATGGCCATATCGAGTTCATCATATTCCTGGTCGATCGCCAACATAAATATCATACCCACATTGGCGCCAGCAGAAAAGTTAGCCCCTTCATTAGCTATCACCAGTCCTTTATAATTTTTTTCTGCTTTGTCGATCGCTGTTTGAATACCAGCTAATACATCACCACCGATGCTCCCCATTTTAGTGAACCATTGCAAACCGAGCACATCATCACCGAGGTTATACAAACGACAACTTCCATTTTTCCATACCAGTTGGTCAGTATAATTACTCATGACGATAAACGCCTCGCCACCCGGCAAAGGCTTGTATGTTGCAGAAGCGGGGTCGTAATAGTATTTTTTACCTCCTTCTACTTTGTAGAACGAAGTATTACCTTTTGCGATCATTTCATCTATCCATGGCGCTACTTTGTAACCAGCGGTCTTCATAGCGCCCGTTGTTTTTACCAGGCCCAGTACATCCCAACTTTCAAAAGCACCGATCTCCCAGCCAAAACCAGCCATCATGGCATCATCCACGCGGTAGAGTTCATCACTTATTTCAGGAATGCGGTGGGAGATGTACGAGAATAAGCCATAATGGAAGAGGCGATAGAATTCTCCGGCCTTGTCCTGGCCGGCAACCAGCATCTTTAGCCGGGTATGCAAATCGTCAATAGGTTTGGCGGCTTCAAGCGTTGCAAATTTTGGTTTTTGCCGGGGCTCGTACTCCAGGGAAGCCAGGTTCAATACCTGTATCTCCTTGTCGGTTTTTCTTTCTTCGGGGCTTCCTTGTGTGACGGGTAATTTTATTTTTTTAAAAAATCCCTGTCCTGTTTTATCACCCAACCAATTATTGGCTATCATTTTGTCTAACCAGCCGGGTATGGCGAAGTTTTCTATTGCTTCATCGTCAGCACAATTATCCGCGACACCTTTAGCAACTTTCACCAATGTATCAATACCTACAACGTCGGCTGTTCTGAATGTTGCAGACTTGGGACGTCCTATGATTGGCCCCGTAAGTGCATCAATTTCATCAACAGTCAATTGTAATTTCTCTTTTATATTCATGATGGCCATCATGCCGAATACACCGATACGGTTGGCAATAAAGGCCGGGGTGTCTTTACATAGCACCGTTGTTTTTCCCAAATAGAGATCCCCATAGCTCATCAGGAAGGCAACTATTTCCGGATCGGTATAAGGGCTGGGAATAATCTCTAATAATCGCAGGTACCGAGGCGGGTTGAAAAAATGGGTACCGCAGAAATGCTTTTTAAAATCCTCGCTTCTTCCTTCGGCCATCCTACGTATTGGTATGCCTGAGGTATTCGATGTGATCAGTGTGCCCGGTTTTCGGTATTGTTCAACCTGTTCAAATACTTTTTGTTTAATATCAAGCCGTTCTACCACTACTTCAATGATCCAGTCACAACCGGCTATATCTTTCATGTTGTCTTCAAAATTGCCGGTGGTTATTTTTTTAATGACATCTTTATGGTAAACAGGGGAGGGATTGCTTTTTATCGCGGCTGTCAGCGCATCATTCACTATTTTGTTTCTTTCCGCTGGCTTTGCATCCGCTGCCACATCTTTTGGTACAATATCTAGTAATAGTACTTGTACACCAATACCCGCAAAATGACAGGCGATCCTGGAACCCATCACACCGCTTCCTAAGATGGCTACTTTCTTAATGACTCTTTTTGACATGCGATAAAATTAGTTAGTTAAACAACTATTTAGAAATCGAAGATAAGAGTTTTTGAGAAAGATGAACTTGATAGAGATTAATGACGTAGTTGGTCTACAAGTTTGGAAGTCTTAATATGACTGGAACCCAGGCCTCTCAGAGGAGTGCTGAATAGCTGAATAGTTGTAGTGGTTTTGAAACTCTGGCTGCAGCCAATTCCGCGTTACTAATATCCGGGTGATAAGAACCTGGCAAACTGGGGTTTTCCTTCAAATCACAATTATCTTTGACTTCCAGTATGCACTGAATGCTGAATAGAAATACCAAACGTACCAGTGTGCGACCCGCCTGCCTTAGCAGTGCGGCGGGCAGGCGCAACGATGCTGATCCGTCGGTAAACTCAGGACAGTACTACGAATGGGCAACAATGAAAGAACTATTAATGGTAAAAGCATTGTAGATAAGCAGTACTATTGGCCTACCATCACAAATGCTCCCCAGAAATAGGGGTGACCATATTTTTCCTTAATTGCTTTTTGTGCAAAAACAAAAGCTGCATTCTTATTTTTTGTTTTTACCCCGGCTTCGGCAAGCAAGTATTGCTGGTAAAACTGTATCATAAAATCTTTGGTGGCATGATCATCCACCTTCCATAAACTGGTCATGATGCTGTTGGCTCCCGCCGCGCGGAAAGCTCGTTGCAGTCCATATACTCCTTCCCCCGCATCCAGGTAACCCAGACTTGTCTCACAAGCAGACAAAATAACCAGGGAGGTATTTTCCAGGTCCAGATTTTGTGCTTCATAGGCTGTAAGTATGCCGTCGTATGTATCGGGATACACCGATGAACTGTAATAGTTGACAACTCCACTTAACAACAATCCTGAATTGACCATCGCATTGAATACCCGGTAACCATCAGTTGCATTATCACCAGCCGGGGACCAGTAGCCGTGTGTTGCGATATGTAGTATACCCGGACTATGCAATTTGTATACTTTATCTTCTGTTGCCTGTTCTTTAAGAAAGGTGGTCACACTGATCTTGTGCCGGTCCATTTCTTTCTTGATGGTCAGAACTTCCTCTTCTGTGCCCGGCAGGTCAGGTATATTATTGTTTTTAAAATTTCTCACCAGCGACCTGGTGTCTGCATCAGCAACGGGAATTGTACTGGTTGCACCTGTTTTGTATGATGGCCGCCCAAACAATACAGCCGTCCGGATTTCTTTTTCTCCAAGACCATTGTTGACATCGGTACCTGAAGTAGTATATTGAATTTCCATTTCGTCCAGCAAATACTGTCCACTTTCCTGGTTCTTCAAAGTAGAGATATTGATGAGATGATAAATACCATCTGCTGAAAAATAAATTTTCTTTATCTCTTTCCCTCCCGATACTGCGGACAATTGAACTTTGATCGGCTTCCAAAAATGGTTGTATGATTCCTTGTCATCTAATTTTAGCCTGATATTATTTTTATAGGTTTTATAATATTTGTTATCAAGATCTGCAGCCGCGGTGGGGAGATATACCACTTCAGGATGCTGGCTGTTTTTCGTGATGATATAGGCAGCATAGTAGGCGGTATCTGAATAATACACTTTGTCTCTCCATTGAAATCGGATCATTTCAATGGCGGCTTCACCCTCTTTCAGCTGATCTCTTACCGTTTTCCAATCAGGCGGAACTAGTTTCAGGTATTTCTTAAAATCTTTTGCTTTAGTGGTCAGTTCGTTTTCAAGACGATTTACTTCATCCTGTAACGACTTTAATCGGTCCTGGTTTATTGTATTGACGGTATCTATCCCCGATGGTTCATCCGTTTTCAGGTATTGGCGAATAAGTTGCTGCTTTTTGTCAATCCACTGGTCATAGAGCTTTGTAATGGTGGGGTCGTTAGCGTTAAGAAAAGCTTCTTTTCTTTTTTCAGTTCCCTTCAGGGAAATGGACTTCGTAAAAAGAAGATTGTTATATGCCTGTTGAACAAGCTGTGGATAGATAGTTGGTTGTTTTTCCCTGGCGATCTTTACAAAGCTATGGTAATTGTCATAGCCTTCTTTTAGTTTGGAATTATAATAGGTGACAAATGCTTTTTCTCCGAAGGTAAAAATGATGTCATTGATCCAGTCGGCATTAAGGCTAAACAAGTCGCTGTACGTTTTTCTTGCTTCTTCCAGTAGCCTGTCCCGCATCGTGAAATAGGCATAGTTGGAAAGCGGTTGTGTCGACTCCCTGAAATTGCGATTATTTTTAACCAGCATCATCAGGGATTTAAATATTTCTGCGTAACGCTGACTGCTCAAAAAACCCAACTGGGTAGCTCTCATAAAATTCACGCTGAGATCTGAATATTGGCTATAACTATTATAATGGGCTTCCGTTTCTTCTATAAAAAAAGAGGCTGGTTGTGGTAGTTTTGAAAGCTTGCCCCTCTTGATAAGATAAACAGGATACATCGAAACGGGGAAGTATTGATTATTGGGATACGTTTTATTATGACAATTCACCCAGGCATAATTTGCAGAGTCACGGCTTTTCCATAGCCGTTCCGCCGCATCATATTCTTTCAGCATTTCTTTACCATAAGCAGCTGTAGTGAAGTGTATACCGGGATAAGGATCACAAATAGCATTATTATTTTTACGCCATAGCTCAGAAGAATAGGCATTATTTTGTTCAGCTGCTTTTATATAGGATTGGAAATCTCCAATATTGAGGTAGTGGACCACTTTGGCACCCATTGCTTCCGCTTTATAGGAATTCCGGAAAAGCTCACTCCCGGTTATTGCTAGTTGCTCCATTTTTTGAATGTATTCTTCTGCTTTGAGGTAGTCACCAGATTTTGACAGGAAGTTGGTATAAAAAAGATACGAACGATAAGCATCTTTGTCGGTGCTTTCTATCGAAAGGGCTTTTTCATAGTTTTCTTTGGCACCTGAAAAATCCCCGGTTCTTTCCAAAGCATATGCTATATAATAATAGCTTTCGAAAGTTTTAAAAGTTGGGTTATTATTGATGAAAGCCAGCGCTTTGCTGGCAATTTGAGGATCCTTATTACTGAACAAACCTGGGTAGATAGCATAATACCATTGATTAAAAGGGTTGTTAGTCGTATCGGGAGTGGCCTCAGTAATGCCGACCAGGGCATTCATAGCTTTGGTAGCTTTTTCAACACAGGCTTTTGCAAGCGCTGCATCAGGCGCCTGGACTTCAAAAATGGTCTTTAGTAAATAATAATTGGCGTAAGTCTGTAGCTCTTTTTTCTTTTCCACCATGCTATATAGCTCTTTGGCAATGGTCAGTGCCTTTTTTTTATCGGCAGCATTGGTATATACATCAGAGAGCCTGGTAGTAAAATCTTCCTGGGTCTGGGCGGCGGTATGCACCAGGAGGCCGCTTAATATGCAGTAGAAGGATAAGCGTTTGAGCATGATTGATAGCATAGTCATTGATTACGGCTACTGGAGGATAAGATACTAAAATCTTCAGAAATCTGTACCGGTCATGGCTGAAACTCGCAGGGATTGAATAATAGATGTAGCGGTTAGGCTGGATCCACTCGCGTCCACTGTTTTTTTTATAGGTTTTTTAGTTGATCTTTTTTATAGCGGCGCAATTCTTTTCTGTTATTTTTTGCCCCCACGCCGCTGATCATGCCGTTCAGAGCTATCTTAATGAGGTAGTTAATGGCTGACTTGTTTTTGTCACGAATAAAAAACACATCTGCAGTACGTGACTTATTATTTTTTTTGATGATAAAACTATTGACGATAAAATTCATAAGCCCTAAAAAAAATGGATTCCTGGTCTCATCACTGTTTTTAAGCAGTCGTACTTTCAAGTCATGATAAAAAAGCTGTATATCCCCCGTTGCATAAAGTTCCGTGCCAGTTGCTTCAAGGCTAAGGGTATCTAGAAGCCCGGATTGGATCTTTACAGAAGCCAGTGGAATTAAAAATGGGTTTAAAACGGTAAAGTCGGTTGGTTTCATCTGGACTGCCATGACAAAGCCATTAAGGCTGTCATTATAAGATTCTTTTACTTGTAGCCGAATCCAGGCTGTATCCATTAGGTAGCCAGTAGCCACAATATCCAAGCTATCAGATTGCTTAGGATCATAATTTTTTATATTCACAAAACGGGCCGTCATCCGGGAAATAGGTATCATGGCAGGTTGCCTTGTTTTTTCGCTTACCTCTGTATACTCAATATGGGTATTGGTAAGCTGCAAGGTATCAATGGCTAATTTGGAAGGAATCCTTCTGATCAATGTTACGGGCAATGGCTTGGTAATTCCGGTTGGAAAGGGGAGCTGTTTATCCTTATAGTCAGTAAATAAAAATTTATCAAGGGTGGCCTTCCCTATATTCAATTTTTTTTCTTTAATATAGGTATCAATATCCACAGGGCCGATGCTGACGGCGCCTGATCTCATTGTGACATAATCCACCTGGTGGGTTTGTCTGGCCATGAAGGAATCTCTCGAAAGGGCAGGAATGATGGAAAATGAATCCAGGGTGAAAGTATTACTGCTGCGGTTAAATCCTGCATTGAACCAATGCAAGTTGGTGGTGGCATTGGTATAATTTCCAGTTAGCTGTGAAAGCTGAAAGGCAGTATTAGCTGCCGCCAATTTTTGCAGGTTGAGGAGAGCAGTTGAACTAATGTTTAGATTTTTTAGAGACCCACTATTCATCACGAGGTTAGATTTTACCCTACCAAAGCTGTCAAGCCGAAGATCCCTGGCATCAAAATTGGAAATAGTACCACTCCACTCCAGCGGCTGATCTATTTCATGCTCAAATTTGATGTTCTTTATTTGCGCTGAAACATTTCCGGCACCCGTATTGAATGTTTTGCCAGTGGAATTGGTGAATACAAAATCAGTAAGATAGAATGCAAGATTATGGAGAGCGGTGCTGCCGGAATCGGTATGAAGGCCAGTAACCTGTAAAAAGTTAGCGGGGTTTTGTTCGCCCTGCCAATCCAGGGTCAACATACCGCTATCGCTTGCCTGGTAGAAACTGATCCTGGGCTGACTCAATTTCAGGTCACTCACCTCTATTTTAGGCATGCTTGAATTCTTTTTTTCACTATTGATATTTTTCGCAGCCAGGCGGAGATTAATAACAGGCTTCATCACCGTGACCGCATCGAGTGCAATAACACCATTAAGAAGTGGCTGTACATGAGGAGTGACTGTCAAGGAAGGAATGGATACAGCTGCATTCAAGCTCCCATTATCAGCCTTGTATAATATTTGCCGGAGGAAAGATTTTTTGTTATCAGTAATATCGTAGTCAGCCACAGACAAAATCACGTGATCATCTTTTAGTTTCAGTTGTTCACCATTGATAGCAAGCCCTCCCAATAGTAGTGTGCCGTCTTTCTTTTCCAGTTCGGTAAAAGAAATGCTGTGTAGTTTTGTTGACACTGATTTACTGCCAAAAAAACCATGAACAACCGTATTAGTTCCACGGATATCTTTTAACACAATTGACGAACTGCCCTCATCATTTTTTGTTCCTAAAGCACTTACTTTCATATTGCCTTTTTGCCATCTTATTCCTTCTGCAAAAACATTCCCTGATGCTTCTTCCACCAGCATTTTTTCTATACTTACATCTTCAAGGTTAATGTCCAGGTTCTTTTTCTTGTTGCTAACATCAATGCTGCCGGCGCCAAACTGCCCGGTTTGTCCAAAATAGAGAATATGATGAAGCACCATAGTCATATTCCCGGCATGGATGGTGCCTTTGTCAAATTTTAATTGCGTTAATGAGTTTTTTATACCGGCCAGCTTCCGTGATTCAAGCAGTGACTGACTTTCCACAGAAAGCGTGGCGTTATCCAGCTGCACCCTTAGGTTGTTTCGGAGCTTCAGGTCGATCGTTCCCTCCACTATATCCAATTGCTGAAGATCCATGTATTCATTAATTACGCCCAGCGACTGGAAAATATTTTGTCTTCCGGGATTTTTACTTTTAGCCCTGGCAGTGAACTGGAGATCTGGATGAAACATGGTAGCCTTTTGTGCCTTTAGCGTTCTTTCAAACACAAGGTCATCCCAGGACAAACCCCGCAGGCTAAATTGCGGAATACTAAATGAGTTTACGACCTTGCCATTGTCAAGTTTATTTAAAAGAAAGTTACTGAGTGTGATATGGTCGTCTTTAAAATGTATGCTGTCGAATTTTACAATATAGCTGCTGTCCTTAATAAAATTTTCATAATTACGAATAGCCATTGCAAAGCTATTTACTGTTATGGATTTGGGCGCATCCTGGTCAACCCGTAGCCCTCGCATCTCAAAATTATTATTACTGAAAATAAAGGAGCTGGGAACTTTGTTCTTAATCGTTTTAATATTAAAATCAGCATTACTAACCACTACATGACCTAACAGGAGGTCACCTGTCAGTTGTTTGATAATATTTTCCAGCTTTGGCGGCGATTGAGCGCTCTCTTTATTTTTGCCAACTTCAACCTCCAGGTTGAATTTCGGATTGACACAGTAGACTGAATCGGCTTTGATTACCTCCGATCTGTAAAGCGTATCAAAATCTATATTGGTAAGAGAAAGGGCGTCAAAGAAAACATTGAAAGATGAAGCTGTACTGTCGCCTTTTGTGGCAGCGATCGTGCAACTGTCAAACTCTACCAATTTGTTTTTCAGGTTAATTCGAAAATTACGGAAACTAAGCCGGTGCCTGCCATCGGGAAAAAGAATATCCTGGTTTTGGCTTCTCAGTACTACGTTGTCACTAAATAGTATGTTTTCATTTCCCGTCAATTCCCCGGTTTGTACTAGCAGGTTATCGATATGGAAATGAATGTTGGATACTGTCAGGGGTAATTGGCTCGTGTCAATATTATTAACCAGAGTAAAAGTACCATTATCGATCTGGAAGCGCTTCACATTTAAAAGCTTCAGCGCATCCTGGATCGAGGTATAAACTTTACCCATTTCTTCCGGGATCGAAACATCTTTCTTCACTGTACGTTTTTCCGAAAGTGTACTGTCTGGTTTTTCAGCCTCTCTCAGGCGGGTAACTTCAATTCGCGGACTCATCAAAGTGAGTGAATCGATCATGAATTGATTATTAAAAATAATAGGCAGGATAGCTTTTACCTGCATCTGCATGTTGTGAATACTGAAATGATAGGCGGTTGGTCCGGTTGATGTGTCTGTATTATACAAGACAGCATTTTCCAGTTGCATCTTTTTCTGAAAATAATTGAAACTGAATTTTTCAATTTTTAGCTTCAGGCTCCCATTGGATTTTGATTCAACAAGATCTTCCAGCATTCGCCGTGCATGGGCTTTGAACCAAAAATGAAAACCCATCAGCAATACCAGGAGTATACCGAGAGAGATGCCTGCGATCTTCAAAAGCTTTTTTCCAGGACTTCTTGTCAAGGTGCGGAATGAATTTAAGTATGAATTTACTGAAATTCAATGGTGTGCACCACTGAGATTTTACAAGCGGGGCGGTTGTCCACATTTTAGCGGCAATAAAAACGAATTTATTGACAGAATTACCAGTTAGCTAACAATTGAGCCAGGGGCAACAGGGTTTTCTGGTTTTAATAAGTGCAATTTTCCATCGCTGTCTTCTGCCGTTAATATCATTCCCTGGCTTTCGATACCTTTCATTTTTCGTGGGGCAAGATTCGTGACGACAATAACTTGTTTGCCTATTATCTCTTCCGGTTTGTAATGCAATGCAATGCCAGAGACGATCGTTCTTTTCTCATCGCCAAGGTCAACTTCAAGTTTCAGGAGTTTATCTGCTTTAGCAACTTTTTCGCAGGCTGTAACCGTCCCGGCTTTTAGTTCCAGTTTGGCAAAATCATCGTAAACGATCTCTTGCTTGCCGACCCGGATGTTGTCGGAGGGTGCGTTACTGGCTATCGGTGTTGTTTCTTCCATAGTAGAAATGGTGGCAGGGTTTACCAATCCAGGCTTTCCTTTGGCCCCTGCAGCTAATTTTTCAACTTGTGCGGCTATTTCGTTGTCCTCTATCTTCCTAAATAACAATTGGGGCTCTCTTAAACTATACCCCACACTCAATAGTTTTAATTTACCTGCATTTTCCCAATCCAGCATTTTATCCACCACTTTCATCATATGGATCATTTTCCTGGCAGTAGTTGGAAGAAACGGATTGATGAAAACAGCCAGGTTAGCACACAGCTGAAGACAAATATGTAAGGTATTATCAATTGTTTTTTGAACCTCGGGCTTTTCGGCAATTTGTTTGACAACGATCCAGGGCTCTTTCTTCTGCATATATTGATTACCCTTGCGGGACAAGTCTATCACCTGGAATAAGGCATCCCGGAAACGATAGGATTCCAGCGCCGATTGCACGTCCGCCTTCGTGCCTTCTATATCTGCGATCAAAGTTTTGTCAGTATCATCCAATATATCCTCATGCAGTTTCGGAACTTTTCCCCCGCATAGTTTATGCATTAATACAAATGTCCTGTTTACAAAATTTCCAAAAATGGAAACCAGTTCACTGTTATTCCTGTCCTGGAAATCCTTCCAGGTGAAATCATTGTCTTTTGTTTCCGGGGCATTCGCACAAAGCACATAACGAAGCACATCTTCACATCCGGCAAAATCTTCCAGGTATTCATGCACCCATACCGCCCAATTTCGGCTGGTGGAAACTTTATCACCTTCGATATTCAAAAATTCATTGGCTGGCACATTATCTGGCAATACAAAACCGCCATGTGCTTTTAGCATGGCAGGGAATATGATACAATGGAAAACAATATTATCCTTACCAATAAAATGAACAAGCTTGGTATCTTGTTTACACCAATAGTCAGCCCATTGATCGGTTAATTCTTTGGTGGCACTGATATAACCGATCGGTGCGTCAAACCATACATACAATACTTTCCCTTCGGCGTCCGCCAAGGGAACCTTAACGCCCCAACTGCTGTCTCTTGTCATGGCTCGGCTTTGTAAACCCATATCCAGCCAGCTTTTGCACTGGCCATAGACATTGTTCTTCCAATCGGTATGCTCTTCCAGCACCCATTGTTTCAGCCAGGACTCATAATCCTGCAAAGGAAAATACCAATGTTTGGTTTTTCTTTTTACGGGTACAGCATCACTCAGTGCACTGCGGGGCTGAACCAATTGTTCCGGGCTCAGCGAAGAACCACATTTTTCGCACTGGTCACCATAGGCATTCGGGTTGGCACAAACGGGACAGGTGCCAATAATATATCGGTCAGCTAAAAATGTGTTTGTTTTTTCATCATAGTATTGCTCTGTTTCCTTTTCCTCAAATAATCCATCATCATACATTTTTTTGAAAAAGGCCGAAGCTGTTTCATGGTGTACTTTATTAGACGTCCTTGAATAGATATCGAAAGAAATACCCATTTGGGCAAAACTGTTTTTAATAAGGGTATGGTATTTATCCACTACCTGTTGTGGTGCAATACCTTCCTTTAAGGCCCTGATAGTAATTGGAACGCCATGCTCATCACTGCCACAGACAAATTTTACATCTCTTTTTTGTGCCCGTAAATAACGGACGTAAATGTCGGAGGGCAGGTAACAACCAGCTATATGGCCGATGTGCAAGGGGCCATTAGCATAAGGCAAAGCGGCTGTAACTAAATATCGCTGGGGGTCGGTCATAAATGCTTCAAAAAGAATGATTAACCGCAAAAATACCTTAATCACAGGCAACCCCCAAATGGCCATCCGAACAGTTTTATCGGGAAAATAGTAACCCAGCGAGCTGTTGTGTTGTCAGATAAGGCATACCAACATTAAAACGTCAGCGAATGACAGCCGGTTTCTTAGGGTTGCAATTTTAAAGTGTTTGTAGGAAACAGCCTAGCTACCGCAGTAATAGATAAACGGCGACCATGAACAACTGGTTAAAGTGGAAGCTCAGTTTACTTTTTCAACTAATACGATATTCCTGTTTGCCTGGGGCACAACACTCCAACTACCAGAAGACGAGGCCGGATATTCCTTTTCTTGTGAATGTCTCCATCTGTATGTATTTTGCAATATGATCAAAGTCCCTCCTTATTTGCAAAAAGGTGATACCATCGGCATCGTTTGTCCCGCGGGATATATGGCTGCTGAAAAAGTGCAAACTGCAGTCAATGCCTTGCAGGATTGGGGTTACAAGGTAAAACTTGGAAAAACGGTTGGCGGTAATTCTGCAACTTATTTTTCAGGCACCGATGAAGAGAGACTGATCGATTTTCAGCAAATGCTCGATGATGAGGAAGTGAAAACAGTGCTCTGTGCAAGAGGGGGGTATGGCACAGGCCGTATTATTGACAAGATTGATTTTAAAAAATTCAAGAAAAAACCGAAATGGATTGTGGGGTACAGCGATATTACCGTCTTGCATTCTCATCTTTATTCCAATTACTATATCGCTTCGCTTCATGCCCCTATGGCCGGTGCTTTTAATGAGGAAGGTTATACAAACGAGTATGTCTTATCATTAAAAAATGCACTGGAAGGAAAAAAAATAAAATATATCATTCCGGTTCATCCTTTCAACAAGAAAGGAGAAGCTGTTGGGGAACTGGTAGGAGGAAATCTTGCTTTGCTGGCTCACCTGATTGGATCTGGCTCGGATAGTAAAACAAAAGGGCGGATATTGTTTATGGAAGATGTGGGGGAATATAGTTATAATATTGACCGGATGCTTTACCAGTTAAAAAGAAGCGGGAAGTTGTCAAAACTAGCGGGGCTTATCATTGGCGGGTTTACTGAGATGAAAGATACAGAACGACCGTTTGGTCAACCGGTAAATGAAATTATTTGTGATATCATTAAGGAGTATGATTACCCGGTTTGCTTTGATTTCCCGGTCAGTCATACTGATAAGAACTATGCGGTAAAGATTGGGGTGGGATATAAATTAAAAGTCGGTAAATCAAAAGTGTTGTTGGAGGAATAGTGCTTAGTACTTAGGGTATAAAATAAAACGCCCCCCATCATTGATCTTATACTTCACCCAATCGTCGTAAGATTTCTCGTTCAATGTAAACCTCGAATTCTGTACGATTTTGTGATCCTTGTACAACCAGGAAGTAGTATTGTACGTAGATTTTTTTCGTATCCCTGCAATGGCGGCTTCTATGGAAGCAATATAGGTACCATCTTTCTTGGTAGTAATAAGGTAAACTACCTGTGCGCTGCTGCTATCATCTCTTTGTTTTTGTTCTAACAACACTAATAGATCAAAGTTTTCACGGGAAGTAATTTTGCCTTCCAGGTAATAATTCCTGTTTTTCAACCTATCATTATTTGCAAAATCAAAAACAGGTGAAAACCATTTTTTAAGTGTCGGGGTGTCTAAAAAACTTAGCTGCGTAGATATGGCAGTTATTTGTAAGCTATCTTTTAGCTGAACTTCTTTGGTTAAGTTTAGCAAACCGGTATAAGTGTTGCCTTCCTGCGCACCGGAGGTCAGCCACGAAAAAACAAACAACAAAAACATCAACCTTTTCATGGCGCTAAGATAGAAATCTTTACCACTATAGACAATACCCATACACTGCGATACCTGGTAACGTATGGTTAATTACGTGAGGATTTAAAATGAAAGAACGAACAGCCTAAGAATAAGAAAAAATAAAACAGAGACTATTTTAGCAGCTTAGGGTTACCACGCCAGTAAAGAATCCAGTTTCTGCTGAAACAGCGGAAAATCTCCCAGGTTATTATGCTTTCCTTTTTCAATAGTGATTAGTTCGGTCCCTTGTTTTTTTTCGGCCAACCATCGGGCCTGTTTGTAAGGAATTAAGGCATCGTTTGTTCCATGAAAAATAGTAGTGGGAGCCTTAATGTATTCAAGATGCTGGTAAGTGGGCATGGTATATTTTGCCATTGGCAGTACAGGATATAGAAAGAAATAATGTTTTGCCAGGGCACTCATGCTGTAATAGGGTGTTTCAAGTATCAGCCGCCTGCATTCCCTCACGGAGGCCAGCTGGGCTGCTATGCCTGATCCTAATGATTTGCCATAAATAATAATGTGCTCAATAGACACTTTACTGATAGCCATTTTATAAAACAATAAGGCGTCATCGTAGAGAGTTTGCTCAGTTCTTTTGCCAGTTGATTTACCATATCCCGGATAGTCCATCATCCATACTTCATACCCGTTGCGGGTAAAATGGGGGGCATATTTTGCATAACGGCTGATATTGGTGCGATTGCCATGAAAATATAGCACAATTCCCTTGCGAATGGAATCAGGAACTGTGAACTGAACGATATTGATATTTTTTTTATCATTCACAACAATATCGACTTCGTTGAACGGGATCTCAAACTGGTATTTGTAATCCGCCGGGAGCTTCGTGGGGTGAAAAATGAGTTTATCCTGCAAGAAAAATAATATGATCCCAAGCATAATGTAGATAAGGGCAACTATCTTAAACCATTTCCAGGTTTTCTTCAGCCATAGTTTGTTCATGGGCTGCAAAGATAAGTTGTAGTGTCCAAGGAAATATTACCGGAAAAAAGAAGGCGATAAGAAAAACCTATCGCCGTACCATCATTCCATCTAAATTATTTTTTACTCTAAAAGAGCAGTAACATAGGGACCTTCCGTAATAGCAATTATCTGTTAAAACCCGTTGAAATAATTTTTTATCCTGTACACTGCGTCGCTGCTTATCCTCTCCAGTAAAGACCTTGTTATTTCATTGGCTGAAGGGCCAAACTCCGGTCTCCTGTCTACTAATTGTTTATCACTTACACTCAGTGCTCTTGCATCTCCGGTGTAGGTAGCAAATTCCATACTCCAGTTGTGATGGGCATTGAAGTTATCGCTCCATAACCAGCGATCATTGTTATCTCTTACATTGACCTGCAACATAGCATCTGAAACCATCGTTCTGCGGGTTGAAATGATATTAGCATGCACCCATCCGTATTCTTTCACCACAGAGTCCGGACGGTAGACTGTTTCTTTTATCACCACTTCTTTTGACAGTTTACGGGTGGTCCGATAATCGTGGTAGCGGCCAATATTAATATCAGCCAGTCTCATATCTACTACCTGATCGGTTCGTATGTTTTGGCTTCTAGCATCCCAGGCAGAGTAGAATTTTACAAATTCATTGCCGGAACTATACCGGAGACTGCGGATCAATTGATCATCAAGATTATTACCGCCTATTTCGTAGGAACTGTACACATAACCCCCATATTGCTGTATCGGCAGAACGATCACATTTGTTACAGCATATTCATACGCTTCACTCATTTTTTGTGCGGCATCATGGTTACCCGGTTTGAAGCCTACAGCAGCCTTAAATTCCTGGTAAGCACTCCGGTAGCTTTGTTTGTCATAACGTTGCATAAAAGCTAGGCCCCTGTCATAACGAACATCACCGGCTTTTTCCGCGTAGGTTACCAGGTACGATGAATAATCGACTGGCTTTACCAAGTTAAAAACAGCCGGAACTTTATAAATAGCATCGTACATCCGTTGTAGGGAAGCATAATCGTTATACATCCATTCCCATTTTAGATCGGTAGTAGTTGTTGCATGATTACGTATACTGCTTTCCTGGTCATCAACTGCAAAACGGTAAGCATTCTGGAGAATATCAAGCAATTTGGGATCATCCGGGTCTTTCTGTAACTTTTTTGCTGCCAGTTCTACTGCTTCTTGATAGTTTCCTTTTTCATATAACTTACTCGCTGTTTTGCAGGAGAAGGTTAAAAAACTGGTGCTGGCGAAGAGAAGAATGTAAAGTTTCGATTTCATAACTACTTCCATTTTTCTAGTAGACGTTCAAATAGTAATCCATGTTAATATGGAAAATATTAATTAGAGAATCCTTAACATAAAAGGAGAATGCCGGCAAAGGCGACCAGGCCGTATGGTTGTGGCGAGGTGCCCTGTGTGCAGTTACTTTCTAACCAGGCTGCTTTGACATGGCTCTAATCCCCACTAGTATTTTAAAATGTCCCGGATGAAATTGTGATACTCATCAAAAGAAGGCAGGTTATTGTGGCCGCCGCCATCAATGCGGATAAGGGTGATCATCCGCTGATTGATTTTTTGTAAGGCTTCGCTGTGACGGATGGGAATAAGCCAGTCTTTGGTGCCGTGAATAATATAGGTATGACATTTTACCTGGGCTATCCAGAGATCAGTACGTAAATGAAATCGTAATACAATACGGATCGGGAGAATCGGCAGGAATCGTTCTATTACCCGCAAAAAGTTAAAATAAGGAGCATCCAGGATAAGATAACGAGGATGGTTATCACAAGCCAGCTTAGTGGCAAACCCACTTCCCATGCTTCTGCCATAAACAATCAGGTGGTCCTCTCCGTATGCTGCAATTAATTTTTCATAAATGAACTGCATATCGCTGAGCATCTCTTTTTCGCTTCGCTTACCAGTGCTTTTACCAAAACCTCGATAGTCGAGTAAGATCACATCGTAGTCATACCGGTAAAAATCTTTGGCATACCGGGCCCATCCCTTGATACTTCTTGTGTTGCCATGAAAATAGAGGATCAATCCCTTTGGGTGGTCGCGGTGAAAATGAAGCCCGTTGATACGAACGCCCGGTTCGATATCAAAAAAATATTCTTTGAAGGGGACATCATATTGAAATTGGAAATCCTGTTTTAATTTTTCTGGCTTAAATATAAGCTTCTCCTGCAGGAAGTAGGCAAGTACAGACAGGAAAATGATGCCGGCGATAATATACCAAATAAAGACAGGCAAGTTAGTGGTGGTTTATGCTTTTGAAATTAAGCAAGTAAACACAAATGAAACACTTTCTTAATCCTCCACCCGTTTCAGCCTGAGGTTAGTGACCGGGGCAACAATCAGCGGGAATTTTTCAACCGTGACATTAGCAGCATCCAGTCCAAATCCTTTTTCTTCTGATAGGCTATGTTCCTTCATCCAGAAATGGAATTTCATGATTACTCTTTCAGTAAACGGAAGTTCATTATCCTGGCTGAGGTATTTTTCCATTACCATAAACTGGAAGTCGCCGACCGTGTTACTGCTCGCAAGACTTTCATACCGGCTGATAATATTTACCTCTTTATTGGCCACAAGATCTTCCACCACTTTGCGAAACATCAGGTTAATCCTCGGTTCCATCCTGAAACCTAATTTGAAATCAACCCTGATTATATCATTGGGAATGATATGTTCTACTTTATACTCGCAGGTATAGGGATCATCCATCGTATCCACATGCACAAACCAATAGATATCTGCCCGTTTTGGCTTTTTATTCAAGATCGAGTAAATGATCTTATGTTCGATCTCTTTGGGGTTATTGGCACTGGTTAAATACACCAGGTGAGTCGCATACTTGGGAACTGATCTGTCATTGCTCAATTCCTGTATTTTAGGAACATAATGTTCCATCCGTACAAATTCCACGTACCTGTTTTTAATCTTCCTGGCCCGGTACCAAATGTACATGACAAAGAACATAAACATACCTATGATCAATGTAATATAACCACCGTGTGCAAACTTGACCATTAAAGCACTGAGATAACCTAATTCCACCGTCAGATACGCGGTCAGGAATAGATAGATCCAGATTGATTTTACCCGGTGCAGTACCAGGTAATTGGCAAACAATATGGTCGTCATCAGCATGGTGACAATAATAGCCAGGCCATAGGCAGCTTCCATATTGGAGGATTGGCGGAAATAGAGGACTACACCCACGCATCCTAAAAACATGAGCAAGTTGATAGCTGGTATAAATAACTGCCCCTTAGCTTCTGATGGGTAACGTATCTTGACTTTCGGCCAGAGGTTAAGCCGCATCGCTTCGCTAATTAGTGTATAAGCTCCGGACACCATCGCCTGGCTAGCAATTATTGCAGCACTGGTGGCAATGATCACGCCGGGGATGATGAACCATTGCGGCATCAGGTCATAAAAAGCGTTTATACTCAGCGAGTTCTTAACATCGGCCGTTATGGTGCGGCCGTTATGGTTGGCAAGCAGGTACGCGCCTTGTCCAAAATAATGGACAAGCAAACATGTTTTTACATAGATCCAGGACCTGCGAATATTGCCACGGCCACAGTGTCCTAGATCACTGTATAGGGCTTCGGCACCTGTGGTACATAGAAATACGGCACCCAGCAACCAAAAGCCTCCCGGATAATTTTTAAGAAACTCTACGGCATAGTAGGGACTGATGGCTTTGAAAATTGCAAGGTCATCAAATACATGAATCACACCCAATACCAGTAACATGGTAAACCAAATAAACATGATGGGCCCAAACAATTTTCCAATGGATGCAGTGCCGAATTGCTGCATAAAAAAGAAAAGGGCCAGAATACTCAAAACTATAATGACAACGGTATTGCTTCCATCTTCAATTCCAAGCGAGGGCAGTTCTTTTAATCCCTCCACGGCAGATGTGATAGAAATAGGGGGTGTGATAATTCCGTCAGCGAGCAAGGCGGCTCCACCGATCATAGCTGGCAGCACCAGCCATTTTCTCCTCCGACGTACCAGGGCATACAAGGCAAAAGTTCCTCCTTCACCCCGGTTATCAGCTTTGAGAATTAATATGACATATTTAATAGTGGTCTGCAGTGTGAGCGTCCAGATAATACAGGACAAGGACCCGACAATAAGGTCTTCGCTTATTTGTCTTTCGCCAATAATTGCGTTAAAAACATACAATGGTGAAGTACCAATGTCTCCGTAAATAATTCCTAAGGCAATAATTAATCCGGCCGCAGTGACTTTATTAGTCGGTATTCTCACTTTGTAAGTTGTTATAAGTTTCCTGCTTTCCTGTTCCGCCGCTAGCGGGCAGCAGGTACAGACTATTTTTTTCTTTGCAAGAAACTGCCCGCAAAGGTATAAGCAAAAATCAATTAGAACGAACAAACCTTTCAACTTTACCGCTCGTCCATATTAACAAGTGGGGATAAAGGGATAATGATGATGGCAACTGAGGGTTTTGGTTGGTCACATTCGTAGTACTACAACAACCCGCTGGTGTAATAAAATAACAGGCGTGATTTTCGCTTGCAAACTGTAACTTTAATAGGCAAAAAAATAGAAAAATATGATCGGAAAGCGGTTGTTTTTATTGGTGGGTATTGTTTGTATAAGCCTTTCAGCGATGGCACAACGAATTGTTTATTCGGAACCGGATAGAGATGACAGCCGTCGTATGGATTTTGAAATTGCGGGGAAGATAGGAGGCAATTTTCTTATATATAAGAACACAAGAGGTAAAAACTGGATATCGGTGCTGGATAATGACATGATCCAGGTCAGCAAAGTTGAGCAAGATTATGTACCCGATAATGACCGTATGATCAACGTGGAGTTTTTTCCTTACGGCGATTTTTGCTACATGGTCTACCAGTACCAGAAGAAAAACGTCGTGTTTTGTATGGCCTCTAAGATTGGCCCGGATGGAAGGAAGATCGGGGATGTGACAGAAATTGATACCACGCATATCGGCTTTGCTGCCAGCAATAAAATTTACACCGTACTTCCCAGCGAAGACAAGAGTAAACTGCTTGTTTTTAAAATTAACAGCAGGAACAGGAAATCGTATGTTATGACCAGCCTGTTGATGAATGATAAGCTTGAATTATTGAAAAAAAGCAGGTTATCAATACCGATGGAGGAGCGAAATGATTACCTCAATGATTTTTATCTTGATAATGAGGGCGATATGGTTTTCTGTAAATTCTTACGCAACAACAATGATAATATTAGCCGGGCAGCTTTTATGGTTAAATATGCACAGGCCGACACCTTTATGGTAAAAGAGCTGAATATTGAAAAAAACTGGTTGGATGAGATACATATTAAAGTGGACAACTATAATAAGCGTTATTACCTTACGTCTTTTTATTTCCAGGAGCGTAAAGGAAATATAGAAGGGTTTTATTTTTATGTATGGGATAAAACAACTGCCCAACCCATTTTTGAAAGTACCAGCGCTTTCAGCGAGGAGTTACGGAAAGAAGCGAGGGGAGATGCCAGCATTAAAATGGCTTTCAATGATTATTTTATTCGGAATATCATCACCCGCAAGGATGGCGGATTCCTGATTGGCGCCGAATCATATTATACCACCTCCCGTTTTAATAACTGGAACCGTTGGGATTACCTCTACGGATCACCTTATATGTCTTCCTTTAGTAATAGCAACTACTATTCCCCGTACTATAGTAATTATTTTTGGAGGTCCAGGAACAGTAATCAGTCGGTCCGGTACCATGCCAATAATATTGCCGTTCTTTCTTTCGACAACATGGGCAAACTGGAGTGGAACAATGTGATGGGTAAAACCCAGTTCGACGATGAATCAGATGACCTCCTATCCTACCAATTGATGAATACCGGCGGGCAGGTACATTTTCTGTTTAACCAGCAGGAACGAAGAAATAACTTGCTGTCTGATTATAGTATTTCACCTAATGGCCAAATGACCCGGAACCCAACATTAAAGAACCTGGACAAAGGCTATGAGTTCATGCCCAGGTATGGCAAACAGGTAAGTTCGCGCCAAATGATCGTTCCCTGCCTCTATCGTAACTATATTTGCTTCGCAAAAATTGATTATACGCAGAACTAATTAATACTTCCCATTATTTGTGATTGGCATTTTTAAACAAAAGAACCCGGCCAATATATTTTTACTCCTCGTCTTCGGGGTGTTGATCAAATTGCCGATCTTCCTGCATCCGCATGTTCCCGAGCTCAGGGCCAGCGATGGGATCTTTTTCAAAGTGATATTACAATTTTTGGAACCTGCTGGCCGGTCTGCCCCAGTTATTTACCCGGTACTTGCTTTTAGCCTGATATTTTTACAGGCCATAATGCTTACCCGGTTTATTAATAACCGGCGGATGATGAGCCGGGTTACTTTTTTTCCGGGGATGGCTTATATGTTAATTACTTCATTACTTCCCGAGTGGAATTATTTTTCCGGGCCACTAATCGTAAACATTATTTTATTATTTGTCCTCTCCGGGCTATTTAAAATATACAACCAGCCCGGGGCCAAAGGAGATATTTTTAATATTGGCCTTGCCCTGGGTATAGCATCATTCCTGTTTTTTCCAGCCATTACTTTTTTGATTTGGATATTGCTGGCTTTAGTGGTCATGCGCCCCTTCAAATTGAATGAATGGATACTTTGTATAGTGGGTATTATCACACCTTTTTATTTCTACGCTATTTATCTTTTTATTACCGATCAATGGAGCTGGCAACATTTGTGGCCCTACTTCACGGTAAGCCTGCCTACGATCCGGTTGTCGGTTTGGCTGGCCGGGAGTGCTATCTTGCTTATTGCTCCTTTTTTGCTCGGCGGTTATTATGTGCAGTTTCACCTCAGAAAGATGTTGATCCAGGTTAGAAAAGGCTGGAGCCTTTTGTTGTTATACCTCTTGGGTGCCGTTTTTATTCCATTTGTTAACAACAGCGACACATTTGAAAACTGGGTGATGGCCGCTATCCCTTTCGCCGCCTTTCACGCCGGTACCTACGTGTATTCCACTATTCAAAAACTGCCGTCGATCCTTTTCTGGGTAACCGTTGCATTTATAGTAGGGTTTCAGTATTATGAAGCGGGATGGTAAGGGTGGTCGGAACGCTGTTCCGACTAAATGAACGGAACAAAGTTCCGTTTTCCTGGATAGCAGGCTCGACTCCTGACTAACGACTCCCGACTCCGAATTCGTTTCTTTACCTTTGTATCTCAATTCTCTCAATATGAAATTTGGAGTGGTAGTGTTTCCGGGTTCCAATTGCGACAGGGATATGTATGATGCGCTTAGCGATGACCTCGGCCAGGAAGTGAGTATGCTTTGGCATAAAGACAGGGATCTTGGCAGCTTTAGTACCGATGATTGTGTTATCCTGCCAGGAGGTTTTTCTTACGGTGATTATTTACGATGCGGTGCCATTGCCCGGTTTAGCCCGATGATGCAAACTGTTATTGAATTTGCCAATGCAGGTGGTAAGGTATTCGGCGTTTGTAATGGCTTTCAGATATTATGTGAGTCTCATTTATTACCGGGAGGTTTGCTTCGAAATGGTCACCAGCAATTTGTTTGTAAGAACGTGTTCATCACTAATGAATCAGCAAAAGTATTTAAGATTCCTGTGGCCCATGGCGAAGGAAGATATTACGCCGATGAAAAAACGCTGGATGAACTGGAAGGCAATGGCCAGGTCATTTTTTACTATTGCAACGAAAAAGGAGTTATTACCCCAGAATCCAATCCGAATAATGCAGTTCGAAATATAGCCGGAATCTGTAATTCCGGGCGTAACGTATTTGGTATGATGCCTCACCCGGAAAGAGCTTGTTCCCCTGTACTGGGCAATACCGATGGCCGGGAGATCATTAAAACTTTGTTGATGGCCGGGCAACTTGTATCGTAATTCAGCCATCTTATCATTATATACCCTGTATTCGTCATTTCCCTGCCAATCAGAACCTTAGCAGAACTTACCTTGCAGGATAGAACTTTAACAGCACGATAAAAGGAAAAGAGAGATTTTTGTATTGTAAAAAGAAAAAACATGAAGAAATTATCAATAGTGGTGGGAATTGTTTTGACAGGATTAATTGCGCAGGCGCAACTGAACCCCGTAACCTGGAGCTTCAGCACCAAGAAAACCGGCGATAAATCGTATGAGATCCATATGAGAGCTACTATCCAAGATAGCTGGCACCTTTATTCCCAATCACAACCTGATGATGCTATAGCCATCCCTACAACTTTTACCGTCAATACCAACCCGCTTTTTGTTCTCGATGGTAAAGTAAAGGAGGTTGGAAAAATGGAAAAGATGAAGGATGAGACCCTGGGAGTATCAGCCAACCAGTATTCCAATACCGTTAATTTTGTTCAGAAGGTAAAACTCAAAGCCAATGTAAAAACAAATTTTACAGGCAACGTTGAGTACCAAACCTGTGATGATAAGAAATGCCTGCCCCCGAAAACGGTCAACTTTAGTATTGCCCTCAAATAAGAAATGAACCAATTTTTTTTGAATAGAACGGGTTCTTGTAAAAGGACTCGTTTGTTTTTTATAAACGAAACCACCATGCTGCTAAAACAAAAACTGACTGCTGTCTTTTCATTCCTGCTATTTTTTTCCCTGACTGGCTGGGGCCAGGATAGTCTTGGTGCCGTTCAAGAATGGAAAGTCACCAGCCAGAAAATAGGAGAAGGGAAGTATGAACTAACCTTTAACGGTACTATTAGCGGCAATTGGCAGGTGTATGCACCGAATCAAACTTTATTGGATGTAAAAACAACTGAACTGAAATTTGCTGACTCAGCAATAGTCCAGGAAGGGGATTTTGCAGCAGAGGGCATACCTACAAAAATTGCCAGTGTTATTTTTGAAGGAACCCAGGTCAGTGTCTATGAAACAGCGGTGCAATGGAAAGCGATCATTACTATCAATGGCACGGTACCTGCTAAACTACAGGGTACGTTGTTTTATACCTATGGGAGAAACGATGAATTCTATCCCTCTACCGTAGTTTCGTTTGTAACGCCTATGGAAGGTGGGGTAGAAGCAGCCCGGATAAAGATTGCTTCTATTGATATCAACAACCCGGTAGAAAATTGTGGTGATGAGGGTACGAAAAACAAAAGCCTGGTAGCTATTTTCTTTTTAGGGCTGCTGGGTGGATTGATCGCATTGCTTACCCCCTGTGTGTTTCCTATGATACCGGTTACCGTTACTTTTTTTACTAAAAAATCTACAGATAGAAAAAAAGGTGTTACCAATGCTATTTTGTATGGCCTCTTTATTTTCCTGATCTATGTGCTGATTACGCTGCCATTTCACGTGGCCGGCAAAGCTATCAGCCCGGAAATATTTAATAATATTTCTACCAATGTCTGGCTGAACCTTGCCTTCTTTGCCATTTTTGTATTTTTTGCCTTGTCCTTCTTCGGTCTTTTTGAGATTGGATTACCTGCCGGTCTTGCCAATAGAATGGATTCAAAATCGGGTCTTGGAAATTTAGGGGGTATATTTTTTATGGCAGCTACCTTAGCCATTGTGTCTTTTTCCTGTACGGGTCCTATTTTGGGTACTTTGCTCGTCGGTGTGGCGGACCAGGGCGCATGGCCGCTTACGGTCGGGGCTGCTGGTTTTGGAATTGCTCTAGGATTGCCATTTGCCTTGTTTGCTATGTTTCCACACTGGCTACAGTCACTTCCTAAATCTGGTGGGTGGATGACAGACGTAAAAGTAGTACTGGGTTTTCTTGAATTGGCCCTGGCCATTAAGTTCTTATCGAATGCGGACCTGGTCAAACAATGGGGACTTTTAAAAAGAGAAATATTTATTGGTCTTTGGGTATTGATTGGGCTACTGACGGTCCTATATCTGTTAGGTAAATTGCGGATTGGCCATAGTTCACCGGTAAAGAAATTCTCATTTGTCAGAATTGCCTTTATAATTCTTTTCGCGGCGATCACTATCTACCTTGTACCGGGGCTTACCAATTCCAAAGCGGCAGATCTAACTTTAATTAGTGGCTTCCCGCCACCAAGAGCCTATAGTCTTTATAAAATCGAAAAAGGTCAGTCAGGAATTTTTGAGCCCATGCACAATGATTATAAAGGAGCGCTCGAACTGGCGAAAACCCAGAATAAACCTTTGCTGATAGATTTCACCGGCTGGGCCTGCGTGAATTGCCGGAGAATGGAAGAAAAAGTATGGCCTAACGCGGAAGTCGACAGCCTTATGCGAAATGAATTCATAGTGGTGTCATTGTATGTTGATGAGAAAAAGAACTTACCACTGGCAGAACAGACTGTTGAAAAGCTTTCCAATGGTACGGAGAAGTCGGTTGTATCCGTTGGTGATAAATGGTCTACGTTCCAGATCGAGAACTTTGGTGCCACATCACAACCCCAGTATGTGATCCTTAGCCCCGGTGAAATAGCACTGACAAAAACAAAATTTTACACACCCGACCCGGACGAATTTATCAAATGGCTGGAGTGTGGCCTGGATGCGTTTAAGAAAAATACCAAATGACAGGTCAGTAACAATATAAAAAAGCCCCGCTCAAGTTGAGACGGGGCTTTTTCAATTTGGTGTCATTCTGTACCAACCTTTCGGTATGGCAAGCAAACAAATATTAATTCGTTGTACTCCGAATGGAGATACAGAATGACAAGAACTTATAGGGCAATTTGTTTTTGAGTCATTAGCTTGCGTAAATTAATCAATCCGTAACGCATACGCCCCAAGGCGGTGTTTATACTACAATTAGTAGCAGCTGCAATCTCTTTAAAACTCATATCAGCATAGTGCCGCAATATAATCACTTCCCGCTGGTCTTCCGGTAAACTTTGTAACATGTCACGAACCCTGTCATGACTTTGTCTTCTCATCATCACTATTTCAGCGCTGTCTTCCGAAAAATTCAGCACTTCAAATATATCTTTTTCATCTCCGGTTCTGATCGTCGGGGTCCGTTTTACTTTACGGAAATGATCTACACAAAGATTATGTGCAATACGCATAGCCCAGGGAAGAAATTTTCCTTCTTCGGTATAGCGGCCACCCCGCATGGTGTCAATGATACGGATAAAAGCATCCTGGAATATATCTTCGGCCAGGTATTTGTCTTTTACCAGGAACAGGATGGAGGTATACAATTTGTCCTTGTGACGAAGCACAAGGGCTTCCAGGGCATCGATATTTCCATCTGTGAACAGATGGATCAATTCATGATCCGTTTTTTTTGATAATGTTTTCATAACTCCTACAGTTTAGGTTGCTGTGTCAGGCAAATGCACAGACACATATTCGATAGATATTGGCGGTGATCAATTCAGTTGCGAAAAAACAAGTAGAAGTTTGTGCAATAGGCGGGAAGAATTTTAGGCTTTCACTTTTTGAATATCTAAAGATTAAAAATAGACTTTTTCGTGAAAACGTCAAACATTTGGAAAAACAAATTGTAGTATTGATGCTAAAGAAATGTTAAGAGTCCCTGACGATCAATTAGCCCGGGAAGATTTTACATTTGCAGACATATAAATGGAAAAGACAATAAAAGGAAAACTTCCTGCCAAAATAAAGACATTAGTTGCCACAGAAAACATTCTTATAAAAGGATCCCGGGTCCACAATCTCAAGAATGTCACGGTTGAAATTCCGCGTAACAAACTGGTAGTAGTCACTGGAGTATCCGGCTCCGGCAAATCATCACTTACCATCGATACCTTATATGCGGAAGGACAGCGACGCTATGCAGAAAGCCTTAGCGCCTATGCCCGCCAGTTTCTTAACCGAATGAATAAACCGGATGTAGACTACATAAAAGGTTTGTGCCCGGCCATAGCCATCGAACAAAAAGTAAGTACCCGGACACCGCGCAGCACAGTAGGCAGCATGACGGAAATATATGAGTACCTCCGGTTACTCTTCGCAAGAATTGGGAGGACGATCTCGCCTATATCCGGAAAAGAAGTAAAAAAAGACGATGTGACAGATGTATTGGATGCCATCATTCATCTAAAGCAAGGAGACAAGGTCTTTATACTGGCCACTTTTAAGGAACATACCAACAGGGATACCAGGGAGGAGTTGAATATACTGGTGCAGAAAGGATTTTCCAGGGTTTACAGCCGTAAGCCGGGGGCAGGAAATGAGGCCCAGATTTTCAGAATTGAAGAGTTACTTGCAACAGGTGATAAAGAAATAAAGGCCAAACGAATTTCTCATATCCTGGTGGATAGAATTGTGGTCAAAGATTTTGACGAGGATGATAAACATCGCTTGGCTGATTCGATAGGCACAGCCTTCTATGAAGGGGAAGGCGATGTATATATTGAAGTACAGACGCCGGAAACGATGCCGAACTCCACGTCATCCCATTCACTCCTTCATTTTAATAACCGGTTCGAACTGGATGGAATCCAGTTTGAAGAACCGGTTCCTAATCTTTTTTCATTCAATAATCCGTTTGGTGCCTGTCCAACTTGTGAAGGTTTTAGCCAGGTGCTGGGCATCGATCCTGACCTGGTGCTTCCTGACAGAAGATTAAGTGTTTATGATGGTGCCGTAGCCCCTTGGAAAGGGGAGAAGTTGGATTGGTGGCGTCAGAATTTTGTAAAGGGAGCAAAGAAATTCAATTTTCCAATACATAAGCCGATTGCGGATCTCACAGATAAACAATCCAAACAGCTATGGCAAGGAAGTGATGGGGTAATGGGTATTAATGATTTTTTTAAAGATGTCGAGTCACAATTATACAAAGTTCAGTACAGGGTTTTGTTAAGCCGTTACCGGGGCAGGACAGCCTGTCCCGATTGTGACGGGTACCGGTTACGTAAGGAAGCTTTGTATGTAAAAATAAATGGAACGAACATTGGCGAGTTGAGCAACATGCCGGTTAAAGAACTAAAACAGTGGTTTAACGCGTTGGATAAAAAGTTGACAGATCATGATAAACAAGTAGGCAAAAGGATCTTACAGGAACTACATACGCGGCTGGAGACGTTAATAAAAGTAGGACTGGGATACTTAACGCTTAGCCGTTTAGCGAATTCGCTCAGTGGTGGAGAAAGCCAGCGTATCCAATTGACGAGAAGCCTTGGAAGTAACCTGACGAACTCACTATATATCCTGGATGAACCTTCTATCGGACTTCACTCACGAGATACGGCTAACCTGATCCTCGTATTAAAAGAACTAAGAAACCTTGGCAATACTGTCGTGGTAGTAGAGCACGATGAAATGATGATGCGGGAAGCAGATCATATCATTGATATGGGTCCCCTGGCATCTCACCTTGGTGGGGAAGTAGTGGCGGACGGTGATTATGACGAGATTATTGCTCAATCCTGTCAGCCTTACGGGTAAATACCTGAGTGGTGTACTAAAGATTGAACCACCGAAAACAGTCCGAAAATGGAACCGGTCGATCGTTGTGGAAGCCGCCAGGCAGCATAATCTGAAGAATATAACGGTCGAATTTCCATTGAATGTATTGTGTGTCGTAAGTGGTGTAAGTGGCAGCGGTAAAACAACATTGGTCAAACAAATTCTTTATCCAGCCCTGCGAAAATTAAAAGGAGAGTTTGGCGACAAGATTGGTTTTCATAAACGGCTCACTGGTGATATGGAAGAGATAGCTCAGATAGAGATGGTGGACCAGAATCCCATTGGTAAATCTTCCCGGAGTAATCCTGTGACGTATATAAAAGCCTATGATGAAATAAGGGATTTGTATGCGAGACAGCCGCTGAGCAAGATGAGGGGATTTCAGCCTAAACATTTTTCATTTAATGTAGATGGGGGAAGATGCGATACTTGTAAAGGCGAGGGGGAGCAGGTAGTAGAAATGCAGTTCCTGGCAGATGTTCACCTGACCTGTGAATCCTGCGGCGGCAAAAGATTTAAGGAAGAAGTATTGGAAGTAAAATACAAAGACAAAAATATATTCGATGTACTGGATATGAGCGTGGATGAAGCGATCGATTTTTTTTACGATGAAAAGAATTTGGCAAAAGCGATCCAGCCGCTAAGCAATGTGGGGTTAGGTTATGTAAAATTGGGTCAATCCTCCGATACGCTATCTGGTGGCGAGGCACAACGCGTGAAACTGGCTTCCTTCCTGGGCAAAGGCAGTGCAAAGAATAAGATCCTTTTTATTTTTGATGAACCCACTACCGGATTACACTTTCATGATATTAATAAATTGCTGACTTCTTTTAATGCCTTGATCGAACAGGGACATTCTATCCTGGTGATCGAACACAATACAGATGTTATTAAAAGTGCTGATTGGGTCATAGATCTCGGTCCCGAAGCCGGAGATAAGGGGGGTGAGTTAGTTTTTGCAGGTAAACCTGCTGATCTAAAAAAATGCAAAGGAAGTCATACCGCCAACTACCTGTGATCATCGGAGTTTATCCAATGACTTGACGAGGTTTTCGTCTTTCCTGATGTTTCGGTAGGCCATAAAGTAGCTAAGCATTATTATAAAAGGTAACACACAGAAAAGGGCTAAGGTAGATTTCATAAGATTATTTACCTGGATAATATAAAGCACTACCAGCAACACGGCAATCACCAGACCTACCCCGCAAAGCTTCATCTGCAGCTTCCTGTCTTTATAAAGAAAAATAATTACCAAGGAGAGAATAACGGAGATGCCGGTTAATAGGAGTAATACGAAATTACTACTGGCTGTCACTGCTTTATCCTTTACTACACCTTCGTCCAGCACCTTGCCAATAACAAAAGGGAACATAAAGCTTAAAACAGCAGCTAAAACGGCGAGTAATAACCAAAGAGTTTGCCGGCGTTGTATCATAACAGTGAAGTTTTATGCTTGCTAAATAACGGTAAAATTTAATCTTATACGAAACAGATTTTTAGATCCAACCAGCAATTTCCCGTAAATCTTGGCCACAATGGCCGCAGACCTTCCAAAAATTCCGGGTTTTTAAAGGATCGTTATAGTGAATTAGTAGGAATGAACTCCCTGTATCAGCCCAATTCGGGATACAAAGGAAACTGTTGCATAAATGTTCCCACCTCGGTTTTTACTGCATTAATAAGCGTTGCATCATCTGCATTCATTAAAACCTTATCAATCATTCCTACTATTGTTTCCATATGCTCTTCTTTCATGCCCCTTGTTGTGACAGCAGGAACACCGACCCGAATTCCGGAAGTGACAAAAGGTGATTTATCATCAAAGGGAACAGCATTTTTATTAAGAGTGATATGTGCTTTGTCCAAAGTTTCCTGTGCTTTTTTACCAGTCAGGTTTTTATTGCGGAGATCAATCAGCATAAGGTGATTATCGGTTCCGTCACTGATAAGATCATATCGCAGGGCCACAAATGCTTTTGCCATTGCCTGGGCATTGGCGATAACCTGCTGGCCATAAGCTTTGAAAGAATCGTCGAGTATTTCACCAAAAGAAACGGCTTTGGCAGCTATTACATGTTCCAAAGGCCCGCCCTTGCGTACCAGGAAAAACGGCGAGATCCAGCAAGGAGCTCATCATTCTTAAATTGCCTTTTGGATCTTTCATGTCCCCAGGGATTTTCAAAATCATGTCGCAGCATGATGATACCACCTCTTGGACCCCGCAATGTTTTATGTGTAGTAGAGGTAATGATATGACAATGATCAAATGGATCATTCAATAAACCGGTCGCTATCAAGCCTGCAGGATGTGCAATATCGGCAAATACGATAGCGCCTATTTCATCAGCAATAGTACGGATGCGTTTATAATCCCAGTCGCGGCTGTAAGCAGATGCGCCGCAAATGATCATCTTTGGTTTTTCTGATCGGGCCTTGGCTTCAAGCTGTTCATAATCAACAATACCTTCTTTTGTAACACCATAATGTAATGCCTCGTATGTTTTGCCGCTAAAATTGGCCGGGCTGCCATGTGTAAGATGTCCACCCATGCTAAGATCAAGTCCTAAAAATTTTTCACCTGGTTTCATTACCGCCAAAAAAACGGCAGCATTTGCCTGTGCACCACTATGCGGCTGAACATTAGCCCAGCTGGTTTTGAAAATTTTCTTTAATCGTTCAATGGCCAGTGTTTCAATTTCATCCACCACTTCACAGCCACCATAATAACGCTTGCCGGGATATCCTTCAGCATATTTATTATTGGGGACCGTGCCCATGGCCTGCAACACCTGTAAGGAGGTAAAATTTTCAGAGGCGATCAATTCTATTCCATCCCGCTGGCGTTTCAGTTCTTTGTTGATCAGGTCAAAAATAGGAGTGTCTCTTTGCATAGAATTTATTGAATAGGTCCGGCGCCGGACAATAAACAGGTGTAATCAGTTATGCTGCAAAAGTAAGTGGCCGGCACATGTGTTGGGGTTTTCGGCTGCATATTTTTGTTTATTTCAAAAGTCTTACTTTCGTTGGCTTTTGATTAGATACTAAAACCATGTAGCTCCAATAGATGAAAGCTATCATACCAATAGCGGGCGCAGGCACCAAGCTGCGTCCACATAGTTACTCCCAGCCCAAAGCGCTCATTCCCCTGGCCGGAAAGACAGTTCTTAGTATTATTATTGACCAGTTGAGAGGGGTGGGTATTTCTGAGTTCGTTTTTATTGTGGGTTACCTGGGAGATAAAATTCAGGATTATGTAAAAAGTAAATATCCCGACCTTACCGCTCACTATGTGCACCAGGTGGACCGGCAAGGCGTGGGGCATGCTATCCGGTTGACTAAAAGCATTGTTGACCAGGATGAAGTGTTTGTGGTACTCGGCGATTCTATCTGTGAATATGATGTTCAGGAAGTGATGAACAGCCCGTATTCCATGCTGGGAGTTAGAAAAGTAGATGATCCCCGGGATTTTGGAGTGGCTGAAATTGAATTGGATGGCTTTATTACACATGTAGTGGAGAAACCTCATATACCAAAATCCAATATGGCGCTGGTAGGGGTGTATAAGATTAAGGAAAGCGAACAATTATTTCAATGCCTGGAAAATAATATCCGGGAGGGGCTCCGCAGTCATGGAGAGTATAGTTTGACAGACGCGTTGGATTGTATGATACAAATGGGGGCCAAGTTTAAATCATTTAGAGTTGAAAACTGGTTTGATTGCGGTCGCAAAGAAACATTGCTCGAATCAAATCTTACGTTGCTAAAAAAATTTGCAGTGGAAGCAAATGCCGACCAGTTTGAAAACACGGTGATAGTTCAGCCAGTCAGTATCGGTGATGGTTGCACTATTAAGAATTCTATTATCGGTCCCAACGTTTCTATCGGGGAGAATGCAACCATCGATTACTCAATTGTCAAGAACTCAATAATTGGTTCATTTTCCAACCTGTTTGATATTGTATTGGATGATTCTGTCATTGGCAGTGATACGAATCTACGGGGCGAAACCCGTTCGTTGAATATTGGGGATAATACGAGTATTGATCTGGGATAGGAGCTCCTTGTACCCTGTTCCTTGTACCTTGTTCCTTCTTCGTTTATCTTTACACCCGACTAATTATTACCGGTTTATGCCTGATTTCTCCAACCGAATTACCAAGTTATTCCACATTGATTACCCAATTATCCAGGCCGGAATGATCTGGGCAAGTGGCTGGCGATTAGCCAGTGAAGTAAGCAGGGCAGGAGGATTGGGCATGCTAGGCAGCGGATCGATGTATCCTGATGTCTTACGAGAACATATCCGTAAATGTAAATCCGCTACGTCCCTTCCCTTTGGAGTAAATGTACCCTTGCTGTACCCTGATATTGACAAGCATATCCAGATAATCCTGGATGAAGATGTGAAAATTGTTTTTACTTCGGCGGGTAACCCGAAGACATGGACAGGAGTTTTAAAAGAAAAAGGGATCACGGTTGTGCATGTGGTTAGTTCTTCAAAATTTGGATTAAAAGCAGAAGAAGCCGGGTGTCATGCTGTAGTGGCTGAAGGATTTGAAGCTGGTGGACATAATGGACGGGAGGAAACGACAACCATGGTATTGATCCCCGCGCTTGTAAATGCCGTAAAGATTCCTGTGATTGCCGCCGGCGGAATAGCTACCGGACGACAAATGCTGGCAGCAATGGTCATGGGGGCGGAAGGGGTACAACTGGGAAGCCGTTTTGTCGCCAGCGAGGAAGCCTCTTCCCATATTGACTTCAAAAATGTTGTGATCAATTCCCAGGAAGGCGATACGCAACTGACATTAAAACAATTGACTCCCGTGCGGATGTTGAAAAATGATTTTTTTCAAAAAGTGCAGGAAGCTGAACGGCGCGGGGCAACGGCGGCAGAACTTACTGCGTTACTAGGCAGGGCAAGGGCCAAAAACGGGATGTTTGAAGGAGATTTAAACGAAGGAGAACTGGAGATAGGCCAGGTTAGTGCTTTGTTGGGTGAAATTTTACCGGCAGGGGAGATCGTTAAGAATGTTTGGAAAGAGTTTACACAAGGTTTGGCCAATCCGGTAAAAATGATTTAATTTTAAAGACCACAACCAGGCAGGAAACGCGATATAGTGCTGAAAGGTTATTACCTAAACCATTCAAAAAAAGTACAATGAAAAAGAAACTTTTCATGTTGGCAATTTCCCTGCTGGGATTTACAATTGTCAAGGCTGGTAACATTGACCCTGGTCCGGGACCTGGCGATGGCAAAAAAGATGACCTCAATGGTGTCGTTATCCATTCAGAAACTAAAAGAGCATTGAAGGATGTTAGCGTCACAGCAGTGCTTATTTCTAAAAAAGAAAAAGTTGTTGTCACTGATGATGTTGGCGGGTATGCTTTTGATGAGCTAAAGCCCGGTACTTATAAATTTATTTTTGAAAAAGCCGGGTTCAAAAAGATCACCAAGGAAAAAGTGGTTATCAAAACAGACGAAGCGTTTCAGTTAAATATTGAAATGATTGAAAATAATGATTTTGAAATAATGCCCTCCCCGTTCAATTTCTGATACCAGGTAAGAGAGAATCAGTCAGACCTAAAGATAAAAGAACAGTCCCACCGAAGTGGGACTGTTTGTTTATCATGGCTTATACAGGCAAGTAATTCGGTTAATCCATATCTATATCGAAATCATCTTCGCTTTTTTCGATATTGAATTTTTTATGTTTTTCAAGGAAACTTTGGTATTTGGTATAAGTCTGTTGGGATGCTTTTTTTCCGTTGATCAACAGCTCGCCGTCTTTATGTCGCAACGAATAGTTTTCTTTCTTATTGATCAGGCCGTCATTTTCTAGTCCATCTACAAAGCTTTTAAATTCTTTTATATCTGTTTTTGCTTTTTCGATTTCAACTTTTGCTATTTGAAGTTCTTTTTCCAGTTTTGGACCCAGCTCCTTCATTTCTTCGCCCAGTTTTTTCATTTCCTCATCCAGCTTTTTCATATCTACTTCTTTCCATTTCTCCATATCCAGTTTTATTTTCTCAACATCAATTTTAGCTATCGATTCCTGGACTTCTTTCTGGATCCTGCTCAGATCTATTTCCTTCATGGCATGGGCCATGTCTGATTTGATCTTGTCGAAATTTACTTTGGCAATTGATTCCTGCACTTCTTTCTGGATTTGGGTCATATCCACTTCTTTCATTGCCTTTTCTATTTCCATTTTGATTTTATTTCCGTCTATCTGCTTCATCGCCTCGGCAACTTCTTTCTGGATCTTTTCTATATCTACTTTCCAATCGGCAGTGTTCAGTTCAGCGAGCACATCATCCAGGTCGCGGATCTTGCTATCCCGGTCGGTTGATTTCTTTTTAGGTGTCGTGTCATTGGCAGCTGGTTGGTACCGGCCAGGTGAGTGTTTGTAATCCCAGGATACGAGCCCGACTGTTAGGCCCACTGTGAGTAGAACGAGCAGTAAACGACTGGAGGCAAAGGTTCTTGGTTTCATACATTCAATTTTTAAATGTTATCGATATTGTCTACACGAAATAATTCGTATCAAATATACGATTGATTTCGTATAATGAAATATTCTTTGCGGGATAAAGAAAATTTTAACAGTTGCCTCATAATCTATACCTCTTTAAGGCAATCAATTCGCCGGCTTTCTCTTACTGGAGGGGCGGTAGTAATTTTTGAGGTCGCCCTGTAGGATTCTGACGGGTTGAACTGAAATCAATTTTTCCTGAAAACCCACTTCATCATTTCCTTCCAGCTTGGCTTTTTACCATACATCAGGATACCTGTGCGATAGATCTTACCGGCAAACCAGGTGGTGAAAATGAATCCAGCAATCAATAGGGACATGGATACTGCTAATTGCCACCAGGGAACTGTACCCGGAATTCCATAAGGTATACGGGCCATCATGACGATCGGGGAACTAAAAGGAATTATACTTCCCCAAACCGCCAGTGGACCTGTTGGGTCGCCAACCGCCGCAGTCATAACCGCAATGGAGATGACAACTATCATAGTTACAGGGAAGCTAAGCGCCTGGGCTTCCCGAATATCTTCACTAATGGCACTGCCGATAGCACCGTAAAGGGATGCATAAAAAAAGAACCCGCCCATAAAATAAAACGCAAAAAGTAAAAAAACCAGCGGCAAGTTAACAGCACTAAAGACCTGTTCTACGCCGGCCACTAATTGGTTGGGCGAGCCCCCCGTGTTTTGGGTTACGGTATATATTAAAAGTATTAGCAGGATCCACAATAGAAACTGAGTAAGGGCAACCAGGCCGATACCAATTATTTTTCCCATCATCATCTGGAAAGGTTTAACGGAAGAAACTATGATCTCGGCAATGCGGTTGGTCTTTTCCTCCATCACACCCATCATTACTTGGGAACCATAAATTAAAATAATAATATAAATAAGGATCCCAAATGTCATTCCTAAACCATTAGCTGTTGCTGCGTCTGCTTTGGGATCATCGACATTTTCAGATCTTAGTCCCATCCTGCTGGTTGCTAAAACCCTGCTGGAGACCGAGTCGATCCCCAATTGCGTATTTTTTACTTCATCCCAGATCCGGTTTAGTTTTGATTCAATAAGGGTGGTAAATGTTGTGCCGATTGCTTTCTTAGCTTTTAGAACAAGGCGGTTCCCGGATTTCCAGTCAAACGGCAGTATGCTGATATAACCATCAAAATCTCTCTTCTGGTAATTTACTGTGTCAGCAGCTACGGCAGGTACCAGGATGGATGACTTATCTAACGCATTCTGCCTTTCAATTTGAACATTGCTGAAGAATCCGGACTCATCAATTACAGCCACTTTAAGAGTGGTTTGGCTTTGCCGGGCGATATAACCGGTTCCAAATATCATTAAGGCATAGAATACGGGCAATAAAAGTGTTGTTATGATAAACATTTTCTTTTTTACCCTTGTGAAATATTCCCTTTTTATGATCAATGCTATTTTATGCATGGTTGGTATTTTGTTATGATATTTTCTGGAACTGGCGTGTTGCGGGGGTGTCTTCCACTAACTGAATAAATATATCGTTCAGCGAAGGAAGGATTTCATTGAAAGAACTTACGTGGACTTGTTGATTAAGGAGAAACTGCAATACATCGTTGGGTCCCCAACCTTCTTTTATCCTGATTGTATGTTTTTCCTGGCGGCTTTCTACCACGTCGAAGGGTGAGGTTACATCTTGGGAAATAAGATGAGGTGTTCCAACACTAAAAAGATTTTCTTTAAAATCCTGTTTTATTTTCTTTACCGACCCATCCAGTATTTTTTTACCTTTATTGACAAGAACAATATGATCGCAGATCTCTTCCACCTGTTCCATTCTATGTGTACTAAAAATGATTGTCGATCCTTTTTGAGATAACCGGAATATTTCATCCTTTATAAGATTGCTGTTAACTGGATCTAAGCCGCTAAATGGTTCATCCAGGATAATGAGTTTGGGTTCATGCAAAACGGTGATCACGAATTGCAATTTTTGCGACATTCCTTTTGAAAGGTCTTCAACTTTTTTATTCCACCAACTTTCCATTTCGAATCGCTCGAACCATTCTTTGATCTTAGCCATTGCGGTGGCGCGGGATAAACCTTTTAACTGTGCCAGGTATAGGGTCTGTTCCCCGATCTTCATCTTTTTATACAAGCCTCTCTCTTCCGGCATGTACCCGATGGATTCGACATCATTGATCGGGTCGAATTTTTTCCCGTCGAAAATTATCTCCCCTTCGTCAGGATAGAAAATCCCTGTGATCATCCGGATAAGGGTGGTTTTTCCTGCTCCATTAGGTCCCAGTAAACCGAAAATCTGGCCTTTCTCGACCGAGAAGCTGATATCATCCACTGCTTTTTGTGTAGCGAAAAACTTTTTCAGGTTTTTTAGTTCCAGTATGCCCATATTATGTGCGTTGTAGCGCAAAAATAGTTGACCTGCGGGTATGAGTATAAAAAATCGGCGAACCGTCACCGTAGCACGGTAAACTACCTTGCAATAAAATGACAGCAGGTGTACAACTATTCATCTTTTTTATCAATTTAGCACCTTTAAATAATTGACCATGATTAAAACAACTTCCCGCTTTTTCATACTGGCTATTATACTGGTTTTTTTTAGTAACTGGGGTTTTCTTGTTCATCGCACGATTCATCAACTGGCCGTGTACGAACTTCCCAAATCAATGCGCCCTTTTTTTTATAAGAACATCCAATACCTGGTCGACAATGCCGGGCGACCTGATCAGCGACGTAACCAGGATTCTACGGAGGCACCCAAACATTTTATAGATCTTGAAGCATTCGGCGACTCTGCGGGATGGAAAATGCCTTTTCAATGGGAAGATGCAGTTAGAATTTATACGAAAGACAGTCTATTAAAATATGGATATGTGCCGTATCATATCATCACGATGAAGAATAAATTGACGGAATCATTTAGATCCGGTCAGAAGGACAGTATACTGTTTTATGCTGCTGACCTGGCACACTATATCGGCGATGCTAATGTACCCTTGCATACCACATTAAATTATGACGGGCAGCTGACCAACCAGCATGGACTTCATAGCTTATGGGAAAGCATGGTACCAGAATTGGAGATCACGGAGTACAATTTATACAGCCATCACAAGGCAACTTACCTTGCCAATCCGGAACAGGCTGTATGGGATTGTATCAGGAGAGCCCATCAATTGTTGCCCGGCGTTTTAGGTAAGGAGCTCGAAGCCACAAAAGAGTTTACAGATTCCACCAAGTTCAGGGTGCAAGTACGCCGTGGCAGGGAAGTAAAATCGTTTACGCCGGCTTTTGCCAAAGCGTATAGTAAACTATTGGGTCAAACCGTCAACGACCAATTGCTAAATTCAGCGAAAATGATCGCGGATTTCTGGTACACCGCTTGGGTTGACGCCGGTAGCCCGTATCTGTCTTCCCGGTTACTACCGTCTTTTGAAAAAAAAGATAAGGATACTTTAAAGGCAGGTTATAAGGCCTGGAAAAAAAATAGGCTACTTGAAAAGAAATTACTGCTTTCAAAGAGGCAGGTACAAACACAAGCGCAGTAAATGGAGTACATGGTCATCCAATTACAACGTTGAAGAAGATGTTTGAGGTCAACCTGCCAGCTTTTTCAGACCTGTAATAATTTGCAAAGCCACTTTTTCACCATCCATAGCGGCACTTACAATTCCACCTGCATAACCGGCACCTTCGCCGCATGGATACAGGTTTTTAATTTGAGGGTGTTCCAATGTTATAGCATCACGCGGAATGCGCACAGGCGAAGATGTTCTAGATTCCGGGGCCACCACTACCGCTTCGTTTGTAAAATAGCCCCGCATTTTTTTACCATACTCCTTAAATGCCTGTTGCAAACTATTATGAATAAAGGCTGGTAAGAACTCTTTTAATAAAGAAGAACGGATACCGGGCAAATAGGAACAGCGTGGAAGGGAAGTTGATAATTTATTGTCAGTAAAATCTGCCAATCGCTGAGCGGGGGCGACAAATTTTCCACCGCCCGCAGCGAAAGCTTGCTGTTCAATTACTTGCTGAAATCTCATTAATAGCAAGGGGCTTCCAGCATTCGTGGCAGAGACATTATTAGTTTCTTTTTCAAAATAGGCTTTGGCGTCCTTTTCCTCAACGGAGACCACAATACCACTGTTTGCATAGGGATTGTTTCTTTTAGATGGGCTCCAGCCATTGACCACCAACTCTCCGGGTGAAGTGGCTGCAGGGGCAATAATACCACCCGGGCACATACAAAAGGAGAATACACCCCTGCCTTCTACTTGCTGCACCCAACTGTAAGAAGCTGGCGGCAAATAGTCCCCCCTGGTAGCAGTATGGTATTGGGCACTATCGATCAGCGGTTGCGGATGCTCTACCCGCACTCCCAAAGCAAAAGATTTGGATTCGATTAATATTCTCTTTGAATCAAGCAGTTCATAGATATCCCTGGCAGAGTGGCCGGTCGCGAGAATAACGGCCTTGCCTGCAAAGGAGTTTCCATCGGCTGTTTCTACTCCGCGCATTTCATTGTCCTTTATTATAAAGTCAACTATTTTCTTTTCGAACATAAACTCACCACCGCAGTCCACTATTGTTTTCCGCATGGCTGTTATAATTTGAGGGAGCTTATTGGTGCCGATATGCGGATGGGCTTCATACAAAATCTGCTCTTCTGCTCCAAATTGAACAAACAGGTTCAGGATACGGTTAATGTCACCCCGCTTGCTGCTTCGGGTATACAATTTGCCATCACTATAGGTACCGGCACCCCCTTCGCCAAAGCAATAGTTACTTTCTGGATGTACATTCCCTTCTTTATTTAATATAGCGAGGTCCCTTCTCCTTGCCCTCACATCTTTACCTCTTTCCAGGAGGATGGGTTTGACCCCTTTTTCTATCAATTGGAGGGCTGCAAATAATCCGGCCGGTCCGGCACCGATAATCAACACGGAATTGGGAGCGTTTCTTACGTCGCGGAAGGTTATAGGAATCAATTCCCGGGGTTGGAAAGGTTCGTTGACAAATGCTTTCAGCGAAAGGTTGATCCAGGTTTGTCGTCCTCTTGCATCAATTGATTGTTTTAAAATTGTAAAACCTGAGATTGCGGAAAGCTTCACTGCTTCTGCCTGTGCGATGTACTGTCGCACTATTGATTCATTGGCTGCTTCCGATGGCAGCAACCGGAGGGAGACATTCCTTTGCATATTGTCAGGTTTTTATCCTGAAATGAGCCATAAAATTGTTAGAACTAATTGCGGGTAGCCAGGAAAAATTTATGGCTCAGTCAATGCGGCCCAGACATCTACACCATGACCGGGCGCATAGAATGACTGTAAAGATGCCAATTAAAAGTGAGTTTACCCACTTAGTTTCAAAAGCGTTACCCGCTAACTACTTCTTTAGGCAAAGCCATATGTCGTTTTTGCCGGACAATCCCCATTGAATTTAGTTAATGATCATCCAAAACATTTATTTTAATATATCATTGAAATGCTTTGCTATAAAGATTAAATATTAATACCTTCAGACAAGCCTGCTGGTTATGAAAAAAAATCCCCTTTTTGTTTTCTTTTTTCTATCGCTCCTTTTCACAGGATTGTCCTGTCATACAATTTACCAGCATCAAACGCTGCAATACAAATCGTATCGTATCAGTGATTCATTACAGAAAAATTCTTCGGTACAAAATTTTTTGCAACCATACAGTGACCAGGTCAATAAAGCAATGAACACGGTGGTAGGTATTGCTGAAAAAAATCTTGATAAAAAACAACCTGAAAGTACCCTTGGTAATTTTATGGTGGATGCTTTTTTATCTATGGCAGCAGAAAAGTATAATACAAAAGTAGATGCTGCATTTTTAAATTATGGCGGGATGCGGTTAACACAATTGCCGGCAGGAGACGTAACCAACGGAAAGATATTTGAACTAATGCCTTTCGATAATTTACTGATTCTTCAAAAATTAAAGGGGGACGTCTTGCAACAACTTTTGGACCTGGGGGCTGCGAAAGGTGGATGGCCGGTGGCTGGCATTACGATGCAAATCAAAGACAAGAAAGCTGTGCAGGTAATGATAGGTGGAAAGCCACTTGATCGGGGTGCTACTTACACGACTGTTAATTCAGACTTCATGGCTAACGGGGGAGATAATGCCGATATGCTGAGGAATGTGCCCCAGCTATCAAATGGCTACCTCATGCGGGATGCCATCTTTGATTATATCAAAAAATTAAAGAGCCAGGGTAAAAATATTAATGCCACAATTGAAAACCGGGTTACCCATGCTCAGTAGGAAAAAATTCATCCGGAATGCGGCCCTTTCAGCCGGAGCTATGTTGGCTGGCCCGTCTATTGCGCAAGCGGCATCCTATTTCAGCCCCTTGACACTGACCATTTTACATACTAACGATGTTCATAGCCGGCTTGAACCTTTTCCCATGGACGGGGGACGTAACCAGGGGCTCGGGGGTGTGGCCAGCAGGGCCCAACTGATCAACCGGATCCGGCAGGAAGAGGACCATGTTTTGTTACTGGATGCCGGGGATATTTTCCAGGGAACTCCTTACTTTAATATATATAAAGGAGAACCTGAAATAAAAGCAATGTCGGAAATGAGCTATGATGCGTGTACGATCGGCAATCATGATTTTGACGCCGGCATGGAGAACCTGGCCACACAATTGACACGCCATGCAAATTTTCCGATGTTGGTTGCCAATTATGATTTTGCAGGAACGCCAATGGAACATAAAACAAAACCGCATAAAATTTTTAAAAAAGGGAAATTAAAAATCGGTGTGTTCGGGATAGGCATCGAAGGAAGAGGATTAATACCCGATAGTTTGTTTGGTGCTACTAAATATCTTGAACCTGTTCAAAAAGCAAACGAAGAAGCAGCTTTATTAAAGAGGGAAGGTTGTGATTTGATAATTTGTTTATCACATCTCGGTAACCGGTACCCGGGAAGTAATATCGTTAGCGATGAGATTTTGGCTAAGGAAACAGAAGACGTTGACCTGATCATCGGTGGACACACCCATACTTTTTTGGAAAAGCCACTCGTGTATACTAATAAAAAAGGAGATGAAGTTGTTGTCAACCAGGTAGGATTTGCGGGAATCATTTTAGGTAGGTTAGATTTTGAATTTTCCAAATTTTCGGGGAAAAAATTAGCTAAAAATCACAATATTTCTGTTTCACAAAAAACAGATGGGTAAAAATTTTTTTTTATAAAAGAAATGGTGATATTCGCCTCCCTGTCCAACTTTTTTTATTGACAATGTGTGAAGATCTTTTTTTTGGATTTATTGAAGAACAACTATAGTTAACCCGGTATAAACTGCTTACTAATCTGATGGAGAAAAATGCTGAATCAATCTGGATCAATTGCCTAAAAATCATCAAAGACATTGTTGAGTGGCAGCATTACAAAACCTGGTTCGAACCAATCCATCCGGTATCATTAAAAAATAATATTTTAGTTATACAGGTTCCCAGTCAATTCTTTTTCGAATATCTTGAAGAACATTACGTAAATTTATTAGCGAAGACATTGAAAAGGGAATTGGGCAAAGAAGCCCGTCTCGAATATCGCATCATGGTGGATAGTGGCAATAGTAAGAATAAGCCCGTAACCATGGATGTAAGTGGACAAGGTTTTAAAACTTTTTCAAATAACGAAATGGATTTTCCTCTTGTCATAAATAATCCTGTTAAAAATCCATTCGTTATTCCCGGTCTCAAGAAAATGCAGATCGATCCCCAGTTAAATCACATTTACACATTTGAAGCTTTTATTGAAGGAGACTGTAACAGGGTGGCTCGCCGGGCCGGGAAGACAGTGGCAGAAAAGCCGGGTACCAACTCTTTTAATCCATTGGTTATTTATGGAGGCGTGGGGTTAGGTAAAACGCACCTGGCACAAGCCATTGGCAATGAGGTGAAAAGGCTTCATCCTAATAAAGTGGTATTGTATGTGAGTTCGGAGAAATTTATCAACCAGTTTATGGATCATAGCCGTAATAATGCGATAAATGATTTTATTCATTTTTACCAGCTGATAGATGTTTTGATGATCGATGATGTACAGTTTTTTGCCAAAGCCGAAAGATCACAGGATGCTTTTTTTGCCATTTTCAATCATTTGCATCAATCCCATAAACAATTGATCCTTACTTCCGATAAATCGCCAAAAGACCTCGATGGCGTACAGGAACGATTACTTAGTCGTTTCCGTTGGGGTTTAAGTGCCGATTTGCAGGTCCCTGAATATGATACCCGCATAGAGATATTGGAGAAAAAAATGAAGAATGACGGGTTGGAAATGCCGAAGGAAGTGGTAAAGTATATAGCTTATAATATAAGTAATAATGTAAGGGAACTCGAAGGAGCCTTGATATCATTGTTGGCACAATCTTCGCTAAACAGGAGGGAAATTGATCTAGACCTAGCGAAAAAAGTGTTACGGAATTTTGTAAAATCATCCAGCAAGGAAATCACGATTGAGACCATTCAAAAAATGGTATGTGAATACTTTGATGTAGCCTATGATAAACTGCTGCAAAAGACCCGCAAAAGAGAAATCGTGCAGGCAAGACAAATTTCTATGTACCTGGCCAAGGCTTTTACAAAAAATTCCTTAAAGACAATTGGGGAACATTTTGGAGGCAGGGATCACACTACTGTGATCCATTCCTGCCAGACTGTAAAAGACCTGATGGACACCGATGGTGTATTCAGGGAAAATGTATTGGAATTACAACAGAAAGTACAACTGGCCGCTATGTAAGACATAAAATTCCCTCCCGGTAGTTATCAGGATAAATCCCAAATTCCAGGCTCTCAATTGGAATTTGGGATTTGTTTTTTGGGATTTCTTAACCGTTATCTTTATTTTTGCCTCCCCTTTGAATGGGGGTGTTGGAGAGGTGCCTGAGTGGCCGAAAGGGCCGGTTTGCTAAACCGTTGTACGGACTTAAATCTGTACCGAGGGTTCGAATCCCTCCCTCTCCGCAAATTATACAAAGTCCCAGCAGGGACTTTTTTCATGTGCGAACGAACAAAACTTGTTTTGCATAGAGAGCTAGTGAAAAAGTCGCCGCAGAATGTGCCAGCTTTATAAGCTTTGGCATTCCTCACCACGATCAATGTAACCAAGCCCTCTTGCTCCATGACAAACCTGGTGCGCAAGCTGTTTTCGTTGAATCCCGAAATAGGCTCAAGAAAAAATAAAAAGTCTTGTGTAAAAAACGACAGTTTGTCCAAGAAGGAATTAAATTGACGAACAAAATTGTAGTATGAGAAGATATTTGCTGGTATTTATCCTTTCGTCTTTTATTGGAACGGCTTACACCCAATCAACGATGCATAAGGTACTGGTTCCCGTAGGCGGAAACTCATGGGTGACGGTAGTTGCGGGAGAGGAAAAAGAAGAAGTGACCAACAATGGCTGGCAACACTGGCAGCATGCTGATGTTGTATGGAGTACTTATGTCAAACTACAAAAAGCGGGAACACTTAAAATGACAGCCCTATTAGATGTACCGGAAGGAGAAAGTACCGTACAATGGACCATCGCTGGCCAAAGAAAGACAGTGACCGTCAGCGGGGCTGGCTTTAATGAACATGAGATTGGAGAATGGGATATACTTAAGCCAGGGTATATAAAAATAGATGCGCAGGGTATTAGTAGAACAGGACCCCTTTTTGCCAAGGTAAGCGAACTGCTTCTGGAAGGCTCTGCAGTAAATGAGCATACAGCTTTTGTAAAAAATAATGACGATAATTATTTTTACTGGGGACGGCGTGGGCCATCAGTACATATCAATTACGATATAGCTGGGGCAGAAGATGATATTGAATGTTTTTACAACGAAGTATCGGTTCCGTTGAATAATGATGTGATCGGATCCTATTTTATGGCGGCTGGTTTTAGCGAGGGTTATTTTGGCATGCAAGTAAATTCGCCAACCGAAAGAAGGGTGTTATTCTCTGTCTGGAGCCCCTTCATCACTGACAATCCAAAAGAAATCCCTGACGATAAGAAAATTATACTGGTAAAGAAAGGGAAGGATGTTTATACGGGTGAGTTTGGTAATGAGGGATCGGGCGGTCAGAGTTATCTGAAATATCAATGGAAAGCAGGTGAAACGTACAAGTTTTTGATCAAAGCAAAGCCCCTCGGCAACAATTCCACTACCTATACAGCTTATTTTTTTGATAACGAGATGAGGAACTGGCTACTCATCGCCAGTTTCATCCGGCCTGCGACCCACACTTATTTAAAGGGGTTGCATTCCTTCCTCGAGAATTTTGAACCCATTACCGGTCATATAAGCCGCGGAGCCTATTATCAGAACCAGTGGGTAAAAACAAAAGCTGGCGAATGGAAACCGATCAGCCAGATGTTTCTTTCGGCAGATGCCACAGCTGGAAAAAAATTCAGGATGGATTATGATGGTGGCATAGAAAACGAACGATTCTTTATGCGTAATTGTGGTTTTTTCAATGAGAATGCTGTTCTCCAACAAAAGTTTTCCGTTAAAGTGCCGGTAATCCCACCATTTAGTATTTTGACGGAACCGGGAGAATTTTGATAAGGTAAGATGGTATAAAAAAAATTTCTTCCATAGCTAATACAAACTAAAAATGAATAGGAAAGATTTTCTAAAGAACACCGGCATTGCCGCGGCCTCTCTTGCCGTATTACCAGCAGAAAGTTTGTTTGCTGCTGCAGCGGATACAACAATAAAAATAGCTCTAATAGGCGTTGGGCTGCGAGGACAAAATCATCTTGACCTGGTGTTGAGAAGAGACGATGTAGAAGTAGTTGCCATCTGTGATATCGATGACCGGATGCTTACCAGTTCAAAGGCATTAATCGCGAAAAGCGGAAAAAAAATGCCACAGGTTTTTACCGGTGATCTGTACGCCTGGAAAAAAATGCTGGAGATAAAAGGATTGGAGGCTATTATAATTGCCACACCCTGGGAATGGCATAAGGAAATGATCATTGGCTCACTGGAAGCAGGAATAAAGTATGTAGGTTCTGAAGTGATGCTTGGCATTACTCTCCAGGATCATTGGGATGTTGTAAAAGCAGCAGAAAAGTATAAGGCGCACGTCATGATGCTCGAGAATGTTTGCTACCGCCGGGATGTGATGGCCGTGTTAAATATGGTGCGGCAAGGATTATTTGGCGAACTGATCCATTTACAGGGAGGCTACCAGCATGACCTGCGAGAGGTGAAATTTAATGATGGCGTGAAACCATATGGTGGTGGTTGTGAAATGGGCGATAAAGCCTGGACGGAAGCCCGTTGGAGAACCCATCACTCGATTTACCGTAATGGTGATCTCTATCCAACCCATGGCATCGGTCCTATTGCTCATTATATAAACATCAACCGCGGTAATCGCTTTGTAAATCTTTGCTCTTTTTCTTCAAAAGGAAGGGGCTTGCATGATCATATTGTTAAGAAATGCGGTCCTGAGCATCCAAATGCCAGGATAGAATTCAAATTGGGTGATGTGGTAACTACTTCTATCAACTGTGTAAATGGTGAAACAATCCTGCTACAACATGATACTAACTTGCCAAGACCTTATTCTTTGGGTTTTAGGGTCCAGGGCACCGAAGGTTTGTGGATGGATGTCAACAAAGGAATTTATATCGAGGGTAAATCTCCCAAACCACATCAATGGGATCCTGCCAAAGAATGGCTGGACAAGTATGACCATCCATTGTGGGTAAGATGGAGCAAAGAAGCACAAGGCTCAGGACATGGCGGTATGGATTTTTATGTGATCCATTCCTTTATTGAATCCATCAAGCGCAAATTGCCAACGCCTATGGATGTATATGATGCGGCCGCCTGGAGCGCCATTACACCTTTAAGTGAGCAATCAGTCGCACAAGGAAGTCAAACAGTGGAGTTTCCCGATTTTACTGGAGGTCAATGGATGTACCGCAAACCGCTTTTTGCATTTAATGATGAGTATTAAGCCCGTTTTTCTAATTTTCTTGTAACTGGAAATTATGTCGCTTTCTATATTGCAGGAGTATGGGTTTAAAGAAGCCGCGGTGACGCTGGAGCCCATCGGTGACGGATTGATCAATACAACCTGGAAGGTGATCATGCCAGGGAAAGAGTTTATTCTTCAACGGCTGAATGAATCTGTTTTTAAGGAACCCACGGATATTGCACATAATATCCATTTAATTGCGGATCATCTTCATCGTTTACATCCAGGTTACCCATTCGTGGGCCCGCTTGCATCTACCAGCGGTCTTGAAATGATCTACCGGGAAGGGGAGGGTTTTTTCCGGCTATTCCCATTTGTAGAAGGTTCGCATGCTAAACAAGTTGTTCAAACACCGGAACAGGCATGGGAAGCTGCGTCTCAGTTTGGGAGACTGACACAACTTCTTAGCGATTTCGATCCCAGCCAATTAAGAATTATTATTCCTTCTTTTCATGATCTCGGGTTGCGGTACCGGCAATTCCTCGCTGCGCTTGCAAATGGTAATAATGACAGGATTCGTGCATCGCAGTTATTGATAAAAAAATTATCCTCCTATACCGATATTGTAACTGACTTTGAAAAGATAAGACCGGCTAACGGGTTTGCACTAAGGGTTACCCACCATGACACCAAGATCAGTAATGTATTGTTTGATGACAATGATAAAGGTTTATGTGTGATCGACCTGGATACCATCATGCCCGGATATTTTATCAGCGATGTGGGGGATATGATGCGAACCTACTTGTCACCTGTAAATGAAGAAGAAAAGGATGATAGTTGTATCGAAGTTAGGGATGAATTTTATAGGGCAATCGTAATGGGTTATTTCAACGAAATGAAAGAGAAGTTGACAGAACCGGAAAAAATGCATTTTTTCTATGCCGGTAAGTGTATGATCTATATGCAGGCCATCCGCTTTCTCGCCGATTATTTGAATGACGATGTGTATTATAAGGCTAAATACCCCAGGCATAATTATGACCGCGCTAATAATCAGGCTGTTTTACTGCAACGGCTGCTGGAAAAAGAATCTGTTCTGGCCCATATTATATGATTATGATGAATCACCGGTACCAACAACCAATTGTTTAAAAGCAAGCTAGCCAACCTGCCGTGGTAATACAACAAAATGCAAGTCGATACATAATATATAATAGGAAGAGATTGCTATAAATTTATATAGATGAAACTCCTAAGGTATTAAGTAGTAAGGATAATTTGTTCAACTTATTGCAGTTAGTATACTGGGTAAAAAAAAATATGTTTCTAAATCCGATGTTTTTTTGCAGGTACTGTTATTAACACATAAATTTGTTCAATAGCAACTGTTAATTTTCAGAAAAGACAGGTAACAAATTAGGCCATAAATCATCTCCTCTAGTAGATAACAGTGCTATAGATTGCTTAGTAGATTATAAGGGACCCCGAGCCTTTTTTTAAAGGCAGATGGGATCATAAACCTGTCGGTCATTGAACAAGTAATCCTTACGTTTTAACCCTGGAAAACATAACGAATAGCATTTGCTATCGTATCAATTGTGGCTGTGTAAGTAGTTGGCGAATGGCTGTTACACTTACTGAAGATTTACCTATTTATCATTATAACCAAAAAACTGACATGAGAAAGTATTTCCGTAAGAACCTGCAAAAAAGACTATTCATAGTTGTTTTTTTTACGTTCGGGGCCCTCAACCTTAAAACAGAGGCTCAAGTAACCGTTCAGATAGGATCGGGAACCGACATCCCACCTAATACGCTTTACAGTCCTATTTATCGGTTTTCAGCTACCTCAACGACAACTGGTTCGAGAAGTAATATTCTTTTTCTTCAATCGGAAATGGCGGCAGCCGGTATCCCGGCTGGTGCTACGATTACTTCGGTTCAATTCAATAAAACAAATGCCGACAATTTTGTAACACCCGCCACACATAGTATGTTGATGGCCAATACTACGAATACCACCTTGCCATTGACAACAACCTGGGCTTCTATTTTGGGTAGCCATACACAGGTGTATACAAACAATGCTTTTAATATTCCCAATACTGCGGGTTGGGTGACCTGGAGCCTGACTCCTTTTGTATATACAGGAGGAGCTTTGGAAATTGCAACAGAAACAGCCATGGCAGGAAACGGAGGTGCTACGGGTCCCTTTGCATGGGAGTACACCGCGGCTATTCCTGCAGACCTGATTGTGGGTGTAGCCAGTGCTACCGGTGCAACTCTAAATGGAAATGTTGCGGCTTATAAACACAGACCCAATATCCGGATCACCTACAATGGTGGATCAGCCTGTACGTCACCTCCTGTTCCGGGTACTGCTGTTCTCAGTCCCGCCACACCAGTTTGTTCTGGCGCTACCGTTTCTTTAAACCTTACTGGTAACAGTTCAGGGTCAGGGCAAACCTATGTATGGCAAGTTTCCAATAATATTGGAGGACCGTTTTTACCTGAAAGCGGATCATTGACCTCTCCATTTTATAATACAACAGCACCCAATGGTACCCGATATTACAGGGCTGCTGTTACTTGCAGTGGAAATACTCAATTTTCGACGACGATAGCTGTTACAGGAAGTGCACCTTTTGCGGCAGGGGTTTATACCATTAATTCTGCCTTACCAACAGGCGGAACTAATTTTCAAAGTTTTGGGGATGCCATTGCTGCACTTAATTGTGGCATCAACGGACCAGTGATCTTTAATGTAAACCCATTGTCAGGTCCTTATATTGAGCAGGCGATCATTAACCCGATTAGCGGTGCATCAGCTGTCAATACCATTACTTTCAATGGCAACGGGAGGGTGATCCAGTTTACATCGACCAATACAGATGAAAGAGCTGTTATCAAATTAAACGGAGCAGACCATATCACATTTGATAGTTTAACGATTAATGCCATTGCTGCTGTAACTGGCGAGTATGCATTTGGGATACAGTTACTAAATGATGCAGACTCGAATGTTTTCCGCAAGTGTATAATTAATGCTCCCGACAATTTTGTTTCCACCAACCATGTCGGTATTTCTATTAGCGCCAGCGCAACTTCTGCGACAGGTACCGGCAGCAGTTTGTGCGACGATAACCTGTTTGACAGGAATACCATTACCGGCGGTTACTATGGAATTACGAATGTCGGCAGTACCACCGAAGCCAACCAGCGCAATCGGTTTATTAATAATACTATCAAGGATTATTATATCTACGGCATTTATTCCAACGGAACTTTTGCTGCCGACATCACTGGCAACGATATCAGTCGCCCTGCCCGTGCTAATATTGGAACAGCGGCATCATATGGTATCTATTTTACGTCGCTGAGCACCAGAGCAAAAGTAAATGGCAATCGTATCCACGGTTTGCTGGATGTGAATCCTGCCAGCACTAACGATGTATATGGTATTTATTTTACGGGTGTGGATGCCCTCGCCGGCCTCGAAAACGTAGTGAGCAATAATGCCATCTATGATATTAAGAGTAATGGTTTGGTGTACGGTATTTACAATGCGAGTTCCGACAATGTCTTTTATTATCATAATACCATTTCACTTGACGATGCTGCCAGTACCACTACTGAAGTTACCCGCGGGATTTACCAAACAACTGCTGCAGCAGGAATTGAAATTAAAAATAACATCATAACCCTTAGAAGGGGGGGAACAGGACTAAAACATGGCTTATTTTTCAATACAACAACATCAACAATAGTATCTAATTATAATAATGTCAATTTTACACCGGCGGCGAATGTATTCTATGGTTCCTGGGGAACTGCCGGCCAGGCAACATTGGCCAACTGGCAGGCGGCTAGTTCGCAAGATGCCAACTCACATTTTCTGGATCCGCTATACGTGAATATGGCTGCTGGGAACCTGCAACCCACGGCTGCGGCGTTAAATGATCTTGGAACTCCCGTGGGAATTACAACAGATATTCTGGGCGCTGCAAGAAGCGGTACCAATCCTGATATCGGGGCGTGGGAGTTTACCGTTGGTGGTTGCACGGCACCTCCGGTTGCTGGCACTGCTACTGTAAGTACGGCAGTACCTATTTGTCCGGGTGAACTGGTTGCATTGAATCTTTCCGGAAACAGTATTGGACTTGGCCAAACCTATCAATGGCAGTCAGGTCCTTCTGCCAGTGGGCCGTGGACTAATGTAGGTCTCCCGCAAAATAACCCGGCCTTGAATGTTAATCCTACGACCACCACCTTCTACCGGACGATTGTTACCTGCAGCGGATCTCCGGTCACATCAACATCGGTTGGAGTTGTTGTCAATTCTTCATTCCCGGGAGGCACCTATACAATTAATAGTGCCGTAGCTACAGGGGGTGCCAATTTTCAAACATTTACTGATGCCTATTTTGCACTTCGTTGTGGTATATCCGGTCCCGTCGTTTTCAATGTAGTAAGCGGTTCAGGTCCTTACAATGAACAACTAATTATGGGCCAGGTGAACGGTGCTTCTTCCGTTAATACCGTTACCTGGAATGGAAACGGCGCTACGGTGACTTTCCTTTCAACCAATACCAACGAAAGAGCAGTATTCAAACTCAATGGAACCGATCACTTTATTTTTGATAGTTTAACTGTCGTACCCCAGGGTACTCTTACCACCGAATATGGATATGGTTTCCATTTGATGAATAATGCCGATTCCAATATTATTCGCAGGTGTACAATCAACCTGAATACAACTTCTACCAGCACTAACTATGCAGGTATTGTTTCCAGCATTGGTGTAACCGCGATCGCGACAGGAGCCAATGAAAGTGATTTCAACTTGATCGACCGCAATACGATCAATGGTGGTTATTATGGTATTACCAGTGTGGGTAGCAGTACCGTAGCCGTGGCCAATAATAAGATCATCAACAATAATGTCAGGGATTTTTATTCCTATGGTATATACATCAACGGCAATTTCAATACCCTAGTGGAAGGGAACAATATATCAAGACCGGCACGTACGGATGTATCTACCCACTATGGTATTTATCATACAGCTCTCAGCACCGGTTTGAAAATATCGAAGAACAGGATTCATAATCCTTTTGGAGGAGAGCTTGCCTCAACCAGTATATTCTATGGTATCTATTTTACTGCAGTAGATGCACTGGCAGGTCTCGAAAATGTAGTCAGCAATAACGTAATTTATAATGTAAATGGGAATGGAACACAGTATGGTTTGTATAATACCGGTTCTGATAATGTACTCTACTATCATAATACCATCAACCTTGATGGGGCAGCTACTACGACCAACAATACCTATGGATTCTACCAGACTACAACGGCCGCTGGTATTGATCTGAAAAATAACCTGATCACTATTTCCAGGGGAGGAACAGGAAATAAGTTCTGTCTTTATTTCGCTACAGCCGCTTCCACTATTACATCGAATTACAACGGGTTTTATAGGAATGCGACCAATACATTTATTGGTTTTAATGGAACCAACCAGGTTACGCTGGCCAACTGGCAATCGGCTACTACGCAGGACGCCAATTCTATAGTTGGTAATCCTTACTATACAAACCTCGCCACTGGTAATCTTGAACCAAGATCGCCTGTGCTGGATAATAAAGGAACGCCTATTCCAGGAATTACTACTGATATCGATAACGAAGTTCGCAGTGCTACGACACCTGATATTGGCGCCTGGGAATTTGCCGTTCCGCCTTGTGTGGCACCTCCTACCGCCGGTACAGCCACTGCTATACCCAACAGCAATATTTGCCTGGGCACTTCGATCATGCTTGATCTGACGGGTAATTCTGTTGGAGCAACGCAAACCTTTCAATGGCAGGTTGCATCAGCTGTTGGGGGGCCTTATACTAACCTGGGTGGGGTATTGCAATTCCCTGATACCACCATATTTGCTGCCGGAACTTTCTGGTATCGTGCCGTGGTAACTTGCGGAGCACAATCTGCCAACTCAGTGCCGGTGCAAGTGGTGATGACTCCACCATTCCCGGCAGGAACTTATACTATCAATAATACCCAGCCTACCAACTTTCCTGGTGGAAGTAATTTCAATTCATTTGTGGAAGCGGTGGCGATTATGGAATGCGGTATCGCGGGGCCGGTAATTTTTAATGTTGCTCCCGGAACCTATACAGAGCAGGTGAGAATGCATGCGATCACAGGTACTTCGGCTACGAGCCGGGTAACATTTCAAAGTGCCAATGCCAACCCCGCTTCCGTGATATTGACCTATAACTCAACCGTCGCCACCGATAACTATGTGTTGTTACTGGACAGTGCCAGTTATATCACCTATAAAGCGATGACTATAACGGCAAGTAATACAACCAATGGACGAGCCGTTAGTTTTCTCAATACAGCCTCCTATGATAGCCTGTTGAATTGTGTGATCAATGCACCAGCATCAACTGTTACAACTACTACAAGTGTAGGCGTTTTTGGCGATGATCTTAGCGGTACCAACATCACCATAAAAGGCAATACGATCACAGGTGGTATGGCGGGTATTCACTTCACTGGCTTGTCTACTACACAAACGATCCTGAACAACCTGATCGACAGCAATACGGTCAATGGCAGTTATTTTTATAATATCTACCGTTCCAATGCCCGGTTCTCTTCCATTACGAGGAATACGGTGGCGGTGGCGATGCCAAGAAATACAACAGCATATGGTATCTATCTGACCAACAATGATTCGGCTTACCAGGTAAATGCCAACAACGTCACTCTCGACGGAACAACAGTAACAGCCTATGGTATCTATCTAACCGGTTGTGCGGCGGTTCCATATACTGCCAGTGTTTCCAGAAATATCATTACCGGAACTACGGGAATTACCGGTTCGCTATATGGTTTGTACCAGACCTCCAGCCAGGGAAATAACACATTTAATAATGTGATCCATGTAAACAGTTCCGGCGCCACTGTGTATGGTTTATATAGTACGGCAGGAAATGGAATAAGGTACTTTAATAATACGGCTCAGAATGCTTCGGCTTCAACAGCGGCTACGAATGCAGCGGCTTATTTCAGCCATACTAGTTCAACCATCGATATCGGTGATATACGTAACAATGTATTCTCACAAACCGGTGGCGGGTATGCTGTGAATTACGTGAATGCAGATAATATTTATTCTGATTTCAACATGTTTTATTCAGCCGGAGCGAATTTAATCCGGCAGAATACGATCAATTATATTAGCCTCCAGGCCTGGAGAGATGCAGAATCATGGGATTATAACTCTATTGCCTTTCAACCTGCCTTTGTTACCGGAACCTTACAGCCCGATGCGGCCAACGCCAATTCTTGGGCTATGCATGGCCGTGGTGTACAGATCACCGATAATGCTTCAGATATCAATGGTAACCCAAGACCAACTACATTGCTCACGGGTGTTCCTGATCTTGGTGCCTACGAGTTTTTACCAACCGTTCTGCCACCGGTATTGCCCGCAACACCTGCGGCACCGGCTGCTGGCATCACACAAGTATTTATGTTTGGTACAGATACCGTACAGAAAATATCATGGGCACCTGCTTCTACGGTCCCTACCACGGTGCAGGTTAGACGATATTCAGGAATCATACCCCCAGGTCTTACGGCCGGGCAGAAATCCATGTATTTCTATGCTGATGTTGACTACACCGGTTCAGCCCCTACGAATTTTAAGATGGAGCAATTCTATATAGATCCCTGGATGAGAGATATTGGAGCAGAGCCAACTGTAAAGATGGGACGAACAAATGCTGCCACTGCATGGCTTGCATCTTCCAACAGTACGGTTCACACCTTCTATAATTTGATCACCGAAGAAAACCTGAACTTCCTCGATAAGTTTACCGGTATGACAGATGGGGTGGCGCCACCTCCTCCTGGCGGCGGAGGATTTGTAACAACGGATACTTCCAACCGCGGACGTCGCTTCTGGGTGGGGTATGGTCACCACTCTTTCTTTAACGTCAACACACAAAGTATGGTGCTGTACCTGAGTGCGGAACAGGCAGCGAATGTGACGGTGAAAGTAAATGGAACCAATTGGGTGAGAAATTATGCGATCCCGGCCAATAGTGTACGGGTGAGTGACTTGATGCCTAAAACAGGGTTGTCAGACGCCAGATTAAAAAATGAAGGCTTATTTAATACCGGTATCAGTATTGAAAGTGATGTACCCATTGTTGTGTATGCGCATATCTATGCGGGTCTTAACTCTGGGGCGACCATGTTGCTGCCCGTAGGCACTTATGGATACGAATATACTTCGCTGAATTCCGCACAGTTCTATCCATCAGAAGGTGATGGCCCTCACTCCTGGTTCTATGCTATGGCCGACAGGGACAGTACCCTTGTTCGGATCACACCTTCTCAAAACACCAAGGGTGGAAGACTTGCCGGTGTTCCTTTTGAAGTATACCTTAATAAAGGACAGGCTTACCAGGTATTAGGAACCTACACGAATGCGGGTGGAGGTTTCCTTGGTGTTGATATGTCAGGCAGTACGATTAAATCCATTCCAAATGCGAGTGGTAAATGTTACCCGATAGCCGTATTCTCCGGAAGCAGCCGGACATCATTGTGTAATGATTTTGGCGGAGACAACCTGATTCAACAGGTGTTCCCGAACCAGGCCTGGGGAACTAAGTATCTCACATTTGGTACTGCCAAGTCCGGTGCATTCCCGACAACGTATAATTCTAATAAATGGAGGATATTGGTAAAAGACCCGGCCACCGTAGTGAGAAGAAACGGGGTGGTCATTCCACAGGCTTCGCTGGTAGTGCCCGGCAACTATTACGAATTTGGCATTACGCAAGGCGATGGCCCAAGTACGTCCAGTTATATTGAAGCAAACCAACCGGTAATGGTGGCTCAATACATGATATCGTTGAATGGGTCAGATTGCCCAGGTCTTGCCGCACCAACCGGCTTAAGTGATCCTGAAATGATCTATATCAGTCCGTTGGAACAAGGAATCAAGAGAGCTGTATTCTATAATACTGATGTGTCAAATATTGATGCGAACTTTATCAACGTGATCATTCCGACAGCCGGGCTGGCTTCGTTGACGATCGATGGGGCGAGCACTTTCACGCATGTATTTCCACATCCTCAGTTGGCCGGCTATTCCTGTGTTCGGCAGAACCTGCCTGCAACCGCGGGTCAGCATATCATACAAAGTGACTCCGCTTTCTCGGCCATAACCTATGGTTTGGGAAGTGAGGAAAGCTATGGATATAATGCAGGTACCTTGGTGAAGAATCTTACGGCCATACCATCATTCAACAATGTGTTCAATACGGCTGCTACCAGTACCTACACCTGTAAAGGAACGCCATTCCGATTAAGTGTACAGATATCTGTTAAACCAAGCCAGATCATTTGGGCATTGAGCCAGGTACCGAATGTGACACCGAATATAAATGTGACACAGACCAACCCGGTACCTGCAGATTCAGTAACCGTGAATGGTAAAAAGTTTTACATCTTCACACTGCCACAGCAATACACATTTAGCCAGGTTGGAAATTATAATGTACCGATCCAGATCTTCCATCCAAGTATTGAAGGTTGCAATGGCTCTTATGAAATTTTATTGCCGGTTGCCGTGATCCCGGCGCCAGTTTCCAACTTCACAATAATAGGAAGTGGATGTGTGGGTGATGCATTTGCTTTCAGCGCCACCACCACCACATCCAATAACGTGCCCACCAATCAATGGACATGGAATTTTGGAGATGCGACTACGGGAGCAGGACAGAATGTATCACATAGCTATGCTACAGCAGGTACCTACAATGTTATGTTACGGGGTATAGCCAACGATGGTTGTATTGGAGATACTACTAAACCGGTAGTTGTCAATCCAAGACCGGTGGTAAATATTATACAGGATACAGTTTATGTATGTAGCGGATCCAGTGCAGCTTTCGCGGTCCAAAATCCGGTAACGGGTACCACCTACAACTGGTTCAATGCAGCCACCGGTGGTACACTACTGGGAACCGGTACCAATTTTACACTCAATAATGTAACAGGCTTTACCAATATATGGCTCGAAGGTGTTCAATCAGGTTGTGCCAGTGTCGTTCGCGACAGGGCCACAGCGGGTATTCTACCGTCGCTTACTTTGCCGGTTGTAGTCGTGGATTCCATCGGAACGAATATTTTGATATTCAGGTGGGGCGCAATTACCGGGGCTACCGGGTACCAGGTATCTGTTGATGGAGGTACTACCTGGAACAATCCTTCCTCAGGTCCGCAGGGACTGACACATACCATCACCGGTTTGCAATTGGGTACAACGGTCACCTTGCGGGTTAGAGCATTGGGCGGTTGTCTGGCAGCGGTTTCACAACCCGTTGCGGCTACTACCCGAACAGACCAGGTGTATATTCCGAATGCCTTTACGCCCAATGGTGACGGACGGAATGATATATTACTGGTGTATAGTAATTCGATCAGGTCATTGCGCTTTACTGTATTTAACCAGTGGGGTGAGAAGATATTCGAGACAACCAGTCAATCCATCGGTTGGAATGGAACACATAATAATAAACCACAGCCTTCGGGTGTGTATATCTATGTATGTGATATAATACTCAATACCGGGGAAAGGATACAAAGAAAAGGTGGGATCAATTTGGTGAGATAAAGGAGGTACTTTTTAGCAATGAAAAAAGGCACACATGTATTTTTCGCTGTCTGCTTACTGTTAGTAAGCGGGTTGGAAGGGTTTTCGCAAAACCTTTCCAACCGTGGCAGGGAATTTTGGGTGGGATATGGTCATCACCAGTTTATGGAGCCCGGCCAGAACAATAGCCAGGAAATGGTGCTTTATTTCAGTGCCGAAGCTGCAGCCAATGTTACAGTGACAGTAAGGGGAAGAACGGCTACCCAGGTAACTAACTATACGGTCCCCGCGAACACAGTTATCGCTTCCAGTTTTATGCCTAAAGGAGGAGCGAACGATTGCCGCTTATTTGATGTTCCTCCAAGTTTTGGTGGAAATGGGGGAGAGGGAAAATTTATTATGTCTATTCATATTGAAAGTGATGTGCCTATAGTTGCCTACGCACACACTTTTGGTTCAGCGTCCTCAGGTGCTACAATGCTGATGCCGGTCGAAACCTATGGTTACACTTATGTTTCAATCAACAGCAGGCAGGTTTATGCGAATAATTGTTTTTCATGGGCCTATTGTGTGGCAAGCCATGATAATACCGTAATTGAAATTATTCCTTCGGTACTGACCCGGCTAAATAAACCCGCCGGCACACCATTTACTGTCACTTTGAATAAAGGTGAGATCTACCAGATCATAGGAGCCAATCCCACCAATAGTACCACAGCGCTGGAAGTTTCCGGCACTAAATTTAAATCAATAGCCAACCCTGCAGGCGATTGTTATCCTATTGCAGTGTTTTCCGGAAGTAGCAGAACCAGCAATCCAATTTCATGTGGAAGCGGTGGTGGCGATAACGATAACCAACAATGTTTTCCCACACAAGCATGGGGTAAAAGATACCTGACAGCACCCACATCAAGGTCTTCATCGGCAAGTCAGTTTCAAACCAATTCCTATAAGGTATTGGTAAAGGATCCGACCACTGTAGTAACAAGAAATGGTGTGGCCCTTACAGGCCTTCAACAAAATAGTTTTTATTTCTTTGAAAGCAGTACTGCCGATTATATTGTAGCCGACAAACCGGTGATGGTGGCTCAATTTATGACTGGCGGAACTTGTATGGGGGGAGGCGGAAATGTAGGGGACCCGGAAATGATCTATATCAGTCCCATTGAACAGGGCATCAAAAGAATTGGTTTTTACAGGAATAACCGGGAGGGTATTACTGTTAACTATTTAACCCTGATTATTCCAACTAATGGCGTTCCATCACTAAGGATAGATGGCAGCCCGGCATTCGATCATTCTTATCCGCATCCGCAATTGACGGGCAATACCGTCATTGTTAAGAGATGGGGTGCCACACAAGCACAAGCGATAGCCAGCAGTGACTCTGCCTTCACCGCCATTACATATGGATTGGGAAGCGTGGAAAGCTATGGCTATAATGCGGGTACATTGATCAATAACCTGAATGCGATCAGCTCCATCCATAATACTCCTGACCCCACAACACCTCAACATCCATTTTCCTGTGAAGGCACACCGCTTAATCTTTCGGTGCTGATGGCGTATCAACCCACACGGCTGGATTGGTTACTCAGCCAGTTAGGTTCAAATATTACTCCGAATGCTGATATCATAGATAATTCACCTATATCTACGGGAACCGTACTGGTGAATGGCATCACTTACTATAAATATACATTGCCTGGAACCTATATATTCAATGCGGCTGATACTTTCTTTATACCCATCAATGGTTATCACCCTTCCATTGAGAACTGTTATACCCGCGAGAATTTCCAGGTGCCCGTTATCGTAAAAGCGAAACCAGTCGCCAATTTTTCTATTGCTCATACCGGTTGTACCCTTGACCCGATCACATTTACCGGTGCGGCTACTACCAGTAATGGATACACGGTAAATGTATTTAACTGGACCTTCCCGGGGCCTGCGACCGCTACCGGCCCTATCCAGGTCCGTACATTTCCACCCGGTGTGCATCCTGTTAACCTGTCGGTTGTAACTACGGATGGGTGTGCCAGCGATACTACCAAAAGTATTACAGTATCAAATAAACCACCTGCTGATTTCCAGGTAACACCGGCCAATCTTTGCGTAGGACAGCCATTCACACTCACTGATACTTCCTCTGCTTCTATGACCGTTAATGAGTGGTACTGGGATTTTGGAAATGGTGTAACACAGGTTGTTACCACCGGTCCCTCTGTAACCTACACCTACCCGGCTTATGGTACTTATATAATTAAACATGTGGCCCGATCCAGTGTGACCTGTGTAAGTGATACGATCAGCAGAACTGTTACAGTGTATGCCAAACCCACGGTCTTCTTTACTAACGACGCCAACGGTTGCATATCACCGGCAGGTATTGTTCAATTTACGGGAAATGCTGCTGCACCGGATGGACAATCGATCCTTTCTTATGCCTGGATATTCAACGATCCCAATGCCACACCGCCCAACCCGAATACAAGCACTGCGCAAAACCCATCACATATTTTTCAACAGGGTACTTATAACATCCAGTTCACGGCCACAACTTCCAACGGATGTTCAAAAGATACTACTGAAACACTTACATTCAACCTGAAGCCGGCCCTTGCTTTTCCTGCATTGAACCCGGTTTGTGAAAATTTACCGGCGTTTTCAATTGCCAATGCGTCAGTTACCAATTCTGTTCCTGGAACGGGTATGTATTATGGTCCGGGTACCATTGCTGCCGGAATGTTCAATCCTTCGGCAGCCGGATGGGGTACGCATACCATCTGGTATAAATTCACCTCTACGGCCAATTGTGTTGATTCTATCTCGCAGAATATATTGGTACATGCCAGACCACGAACAAATTTCACCCTGCCAGCCGGTGGTTGTCTGCCGTCCAATGGACAGGTACAGTTCACCAATACCAGTACTATTCCTGATGCACAAACGATGACCTGGTTATGGACCTTCAACGATCCCAACGCTACACCACCCAATCCTAACACGAGTACCGCGCAGCATCCCTCACATAATTTCCAGGAAGGAACTTACCCGATCAACCTGCTCGCTACTTCCAGCAATGGTTGTGTAAAAGATACCACGATCAATGCCACGTTTGCCGTCACACCTTTATTGAATTATTCGGCGTTGCCGGCGATCTGCGAGAATGCCAATCCTGTTTCCGTAGCTACGGCTACTGTTACCAATGGGATTACCGGGACCGGAACTTACAGTGGACCGGGTACCAGTTCCGCAGGTATGTTTGATCCCGCTATTGCCGGGTATGGCACACATACCATCACCTATTCATTTACATCAACCGGGGGTTGTACACGAACTACAACACAAACCATACAGGTGCATGCAAGACCCCGGACAAGTTTTACTTTGCCCGCCGGTCTTTGCCTTGCTCCAAATGGGCAGGTGCAGTTCACCAATACCAGTACTATCCCTGATGCACAAACGATGAATTGGTTATGGACCTTTAATGATCCCAATGCTACGCCACCCAACCCGAATACGAGTACCGCCCAACATCCTACGCATGATTTCCGGGAAGGGACTTACCCCATCAACCTGCTGGCCACTTCCAACAACGGTTGTACAAAAGATACTACGGTCACCGCCACTTTTGGCGTAACACCAGCATTGCTTTATCCCGCATTGACAGGTATATGCCAGAACCCGGGTGCAGCACCCCTCTCAGTAGCCACGGCATCGGTGACCAATGGAGTAACTGGCTCCGGAGTATATAGCGGAACGGGCACTAGTCCTTCTGGTATGTTTGATCCCAATATAGCCGGCCCGGGTATTCATACCATAACGTATTCGTTTACGTCAGCAGGAGCTTGTGCTGGTTCGATCACCAGTACGATTGAAGTATTTGCCAGGCCAACTTCTGCCTTTACCGTGAGTGGAACTAACGGAGCTTGTTTGGGTCAGGCTGTTACATTGACCAGCACTTCATCCATCGCAGCGGGGACGATCACTGCCTGGAACTGGGACCTTGGTAATGGAAGCACACCCATTTATAATAACAACAATCCTTTTACAGTTACTTATGCCGCAGCCAACACGTATACCATCCAATTGGTAACGGTCAGCGACCGTGGCTGTTTCAGCTTGCCTGTTACACAAACGGTGAGGGTGAGCCCGTTGCCTACTACTGATTTTACGGTGCCTACCGGTATTTGCATGCCGGGTGGAACTGCCAATTTTACTAATACCAGTTCTATCACGGATAACTCTGCTTTAACTTATCAATGGAATTTTGGTGATGGTAATATGTCAACGGCTACTAACCCGGGGCATTTGTATGCCGCATCGGGGTCTTATGCTGTGACGCTGGTATCAACTTCTGCCTTTGGTTGTATGAGCCAGCAAGTAAAAATGGTGAATGGATTTGTTGATAAGCCAATTGCCGGATTCTCGGTAACACCGCTGGAACTTTGCCAGGGACAAAGCAATACATTTACTGACGCAAGCTCGGCACCAAACAGCACCCTACAATCATGGAACTGGAACTTTGCTGATGGCAGCAATTCCACGATTTCCAATCCAACCAAGACATTTAATCAACCGGGTACGTATAATGTAACATTGGTTGTTACAAATGCAGTGGGCTGTGTATCCACACCTTTCCAGCTGCCAGTAACCGTGCACTTACAGCCGGTGATCGATGCCGGATCTTCTTATGTGTTGCCACAGGGAACAGTGGTAACGTTGAATGCTACCGCGAATTCACCTGGATTAAATTTCCAATGGTCACCACCAATAGGATTGAGCAATCCCACATTACTTAATCCAGTATTGACGGCAATAACAGATCAGACATACCTGTTAACGGCCACTAACAGTTTTGGCTGTACGGCCACGGATCTGATCACAGTGAAAATATTAAAACCTGTAAGAGTGCCGAATGTGTTTTCACCAAACGGAGATAATATACATGACCAATGGGTAATACAGGAATTGGGTGACTACCCGGGTGCTACCGTGGAGGTATTTAATCGTTATGGTCAGCAAGTATTTTATTCAGCCGGCTATGGTACGTCATGGAACGGCAGTTTTAAGGGAAAAGAGTTGCCTGCGGGTACCTATTATTATATCATTCAATTGCAGAATGGATTCAAACCGCTGAGCGGATCGGTAACGATTATCAGGTAAGAAGACCAGCAATGGGTAAAAATTTTATTATCTAAAACTAAATGTGATGCGAAAGAGTTTAAAAATTTCAATGCTGATGATGGTGAGCAGTTTGATGCTGACAAAAGCCAATGCGCAGGTAGATCCGCATTTCTCGCAGTATTATGTGTACCCCGCCTGGCTCAATCCCGGGCTGACAGGAGCTTTTGACGGGCAGTTCAGGGTATCGGGTATTTACCGGACCCAGTGGGGCAATGTCAGCACCCCTTTCAAAACATATGGTGTTTCCGCAGAGGTGACCACGGATAAAAATATCAACCTCGGGGTGAGTGTGTTGAAGCAAACGGCAGGTGACGGGGGCTATGCTTACACCACCGCCTATGGTAACATTGCTTATACAGGCTTACGCTGGGGTGTAAACGAAACACAACGGATCGTTTTTGGTATGCAGGCCGGCATCATCCAGCGCAGGTTCGATCGTAACAAACTTACATTTGGTGATCAATGGAATCCTATATTCGGATTTAATCCCGGCGTTCCTTCTGCAGAAGTGTTAAACCGGACCTCCGCTACTGCTGTGGATGTCGGAGCCGGCCTGATGTACTTCGATGCAAAACCAGGAAAAAAGGCCAACCTGTTTGCAGGCTTTGCCGTATCACATCTTACAAAACCAGAAGATAAATTCAGTGCTACAGGAAATGAAGAATTCCCGATGCGCTATACCGCTCATGCCGGTTTGCGGCTCGCGTTGTCGCCAGTATTTAGCGTTACTCCCAACTTTCTTTACCTGAAACAGGGTTCTGCCTCCGAGAAAATGATCGGAGCCTATGGTCAATATAAGGCTACCGATGAAGTGGACCTGATGCTGGGAGCCAATTACCGTTTTGAAGATGCGATTTCACCCTTCTTTGGGTTTACTTATAAGAATATGATGATCGGGGCGAGCTATGATATCAATACTTCAGACCTCGGAAAACTTGTAAGCGGTTCCAATAGTTTTGAAATATCCTTATCCTTTATCGGAAGAAAATCAACCAAAACACCGGAAGTGGAATTTGTTTGTCCAAGATTATAATGAACGAAACTGAAATTTTAAAAGTGCAACCTACAAATATGAAAAAAATATTTTTTGTTACGGTTCTTCTTTTTGCCGCAGCATCGCTTAAAGCGCAATTTGTTTACGACTATGTAAAGGCAGCGGATGATTATTTTGCCAAAGCAGACTATGCTTCAGCTGCAGAATATTATGAGAAATACTTTGATGGCAGCAAAGGAGCTAACGAGACAGAGTATAAGCCGTATACTCCCCAGAATGCATCAAAAAAGAAAGTTACTTCGGCTACTACAAAGGAACAGGCACAGTATCGTCTTGCCGAATGTTACCGGTTACTCAACTATCCCTCCAAAGCAGAGCCTGAGTATAAAAAAGTGATGGATATGGGTAAGGGCCAGTTCCCGTTGGCACAGTATCATTATGCAAACCAGCTGAGGGCATTGGGAAAATACGCAGAGTCTGAACAGCATATAACGGCATTTCTTGCGGGTTATTCGATACAGGACGACTACAGGAAAAATGCAGAAAGAGAGTTGAAGAACCTGCAGTTTATACAGGCTCAATTGAAAAGAAAAGACCTGAAATATTATACGGTTGCAAAGTCCCCGGCTGATCTGAACACTATTGGCGCCAGCTATGCGCCGGTATGGCTGAATGCCACCACTTTATTATTTACGTCAACCAGGCCGTTGGATTCAGCAGCAAAAAATAAAAAATATACCAACCGAGTATTCCAGGCCGTGTATACCAATGGTAGTATAAGTGGTATTAACCCCGCCAGTCTCCCGCAGGATAAGGATATTCAGCAGGGTGTGGTAAGTCTTAGCCCTGATGGCAACACTTTGTTCCTGACAAGATGGGGCGTAAGCGCAAATAAAAAAGAATCGGCGCTGTACAGCAGCCATCGTACAAATGATGGTTGGAGTGATCCCGAAAAACTGGATGAAGCGATCAATGCAGATGGATCCAATACACAACAACCCTCGGTTACACCTGATGGAAAATATTTACTTTTTTCCAGCAACCGAAGCGGCGGACAGGGTGGATATGATCTCTGGTACGCACCACTGGTGAATGGAAAACCCGGCACGTCACAGAATATGGGTCCTATAGTTAATAGTTCCTATGATGAACAAGCTCCTTCGTATCATGCGGCTTCGCAATCGCTGATCTTTTCCACAAATGGAAAAATAGGAATGGGAGGGTTTGATTTTTTCCAAAGCAAGGGTACGATGGGCAACTGGACTGAACCGGTGAACCTGGGTTACCCGGTGAATTCGATCAAAGATGATATGTATTTTACCAGCCGCGGTTCGGCAAAAAATATTCTTGAAGATGTGGTCCTGAGCTCTGACCGTAATGCTGCCTGTTGTCTTGAGCTGTTCTCATTAAAAAAGATCAGACCACTCAAAAGGATCAGTGGGCGGATACTATCCTGTGATCCTGCTAAACCGCTGACCACCGCTACGGTAGATATTGTTGACGCCAGCAATGGAACTGTTTACAAAGCAACGCTCGGAGCAGACGGCACTTATTCATTTACATTGGAAGATCATCAGCCTGTTACGGTAAAAGCGGATGCGAATGGTTATATCAGCAATTCGATTAACGTGGCTACACCAACCGATATCGAACTGGAGACAATGGTGTATCCAGATCTTTGTCTCAAACCCGAACCGCCAAAAGTCGATGAGAAATTTGTGATCGAGAATGTGTATTATGATTTCGACAAAGCAGATCTGAAACCTGAGTCATTCCCGGCATTGGACGAAATTGTGAGAATGCTTAACTATTATCCCGCAATGGTGATCGAGTTGGGGGCTCATACTGACAGTAAAGGTTCCAATTCCTATAATATTACGCTTTCTGAAGCGCGGGCTCAAAGTGTGGTCAGGTACCTGGTGGAAAAAGGTATCGCTGCGGAAAGATTAACAGCAAAAGGATATGGTGAAACATCGCCGATAGAACCAAATACACAGGATGGAAAAGATAACCCGGCCGGAAGGGAGAAGAACAGGAGAACCGAATTCAAAGTGTTGAAAAATGAATAAACCAATAAATAGAGTATCGTCGTGACCTTTTTTACGGCGATACTTTTTCCCGTTTTTAAGATCCTCAAACCGGCTGAAAACGAAGAGTCATGAAGAGAAAAGTTTTGATGATGATAATGGGATGGGTGAGTTGTATGACGACGTTGGCCCAGCAGAAACCGCACTATACCCAGTACGTGTTGAACCAGTATATCGTCAATCCTGCGCTAACAGGAATTGAGAATTATGTCGATCTCAAACTCAGTCACCGCCATCAATGGGTGGGCTTACAGGATGCACCCGTTACTACGTATTTATCTGTGCATGCCCCGATTGGGAAATCCGATTATCGGCAAACGGCCACCTCCTTTGATCTGAAAGGGGAGAACCCCCGGGGCGAAAGGTACTGGGAGGAATATACAGCCGGTGAGCCGCACCATGGTATTGGTATGCAGGTAATCAATGATATCACCGGCCCCTTAAAAAACCTATCGGTTTATGGAACTTATGCTTATCACCTGGCATTATCCCCGCGCACATCGCTGGCCGGTGGTTTTGGTATAGGGTTTAACCGAATCAGCCTGGATGCCGATAAGCTTGATTTTGGAGATGTGGTGGTTGATCCGGCAGTTTATTCTACAGCTGGCATTTTAAATAAGACCCGTCTTGACCTCATGGCCGGATTGTATCTCTACTCAGCCGATTATTTTATCGGGCTGTCCGCACAACAGATCGTACCACAAAAAATTGATTTTTCGAATGGTTATATCCGGCCCAGCGAGGGTAGGACCATTCCCCATTTATTTGGAACCGCCGGGATTCGTTTATTACTGAGCGAATCGGTGAATATGATCCCTTCTGTGATGGTCAAATACGTGAATCCTTTGCCAATTCAAGTGGAAGCCAACCTTAAATTTCAATACCTGGATCGTATGTGGATCGGTGGATCTTACCGACATAAAGATGGTCTTGCGGGCATGCTGGGCTTGAATGTCTCCAACACTTTTCATATGGGTTATGCATATGATTATACTACTTCCCGGCTAAATAATTTCACTAGGGGTACACATGAAATATTACTTGGATTTGTGATTGGTGGCTACCCGGATAATTGCCCCAGGAATGTGTGGTAGAATGTGGTTATCTTCTTTTAAGATAATAGTGAGAATAAGACCGGAAGCCTGTATATTTGCACTCCCAATTCTGGTATTGGAGTGACTGGGAAGTAGTCCCGCTGTTAGCGGGACACCTGGTAGAGAAAATATTCGGGAAGTAGTCCCGCTGTTAGCGGGACACCTGGTAGAGAAAATATTCGGGAAGTAGTCCCGCTGTTAGCGGGACACCTGGTAGAGAAAATATTCGGGAAGTAGTCCCGCTGTTAGCGGGACACCTGGTAGAGAAAATATTCGGGAAGTAGTCCCGCTGTTAGCGGGACACCTGGTAGAGAAAATATTCGGGAAGTAGTCCCGCTGTTAGCGGGACACCTGGTAGAGAAAATATTCGGGAAGTAGTCCCGCTGTTAGCGGGACACCTGGTAGAGAAAATATTCGGGAAGTAGTCCCGCTGTTAGCGGGACACCTGGTAGAGAAAATATTCGGGAAGTAGTCCCGCTGTTAGCGGGACACCTGGTAGAGAAAATATTCGGGAAGTAGTCCCGCTGTTAGCGGGACACCTGGTAGAGAAAATATTCGGGAAGTAGTCCCGCTGTTAGCGGGACACCTGGTAGAGAAAATATTCGGGAAGTAGTCCCGCTGTTAGCGGGACACCTGGTAGAGAAAATATTCGGGAAGTAGTCCCGCTGTTAGCGGGACACCTGGTAGAGAAAATATTCGGGAAGTAGTCCCGCTGTTAGCGGGACACCTGGTAGAGAAAATATTCGGGAAGTAGCGCAGGCCGGTAGCGCACCTGGTTTGGGACCAGGGGGTCGCAGGTTCGAATCCTGTCTTCCCGACGAAAGACAAGTGACTCTGGAAAGGGTCACTTTTTTTATGTCCTACTACGTTTACATATTACAAAGTGTAAAAGATCTGAAATATTATAACGGTGGCAGTTCAGATGTAGCTGGCCGGCTGGCTTTTCATAATGCAGGTTTGCTGCGATCTACCTGTCATAGAATTCTCTTTGAACTGGTCTTAGCAGAGCAATCCGACACAAAGGAAACTGTTTCAAAAAGAGAAAAACAAATTAAAAGTTGGAAAGGAGGCGGAGGGCTGGCACAGATTTTTGTCATAAATCAGGTAAACAGGACTTATGCAGAAAAATCCTGTCAATTGATAGGATTTTCTATTTTGCGGTATATATTGTTTTATCATGCATATTGTAGTTACTGGCGGAGCTGGTTTTATAGGGAGTAATCTTATCCGGGCCTTATTTCAAAAGAATCCCGGCGTCAAAATCACCTGCATAGATAATTTTGATCCGTTCTATTCTGCGGATTTGAAACAACTCAATATCCGTGACTTTAAGGCTAATCCTGATTTTCACTTTTTGTACGACGATATTGGTGTCACTACTGCTGAAGAGTTATGCGAACTAATTCCGGATCCCGTAGATGTGATCGTTCATATAGCCGCAAAAGCCGGTGTAAGACCCAGCATCTTGAACCCGCTGGCCTACCAGCAGACAAATATTATCGGCTTGCAACACATGTTGGATTTTGCGAAAGTAAAAGATACGAAACAATTCATTTTTGCATCCAGCAGTAGTGTATATGGAATTAATGACCACTATCCCTGGAAAGAGGATGAGCAATTACTACCAGTGAGTCCCTACGCGATGACAAAGCTTTCCGGAGAGATGCTGGGACATGTGTATAGCAAACTTTTTGGCATCCGCTTTATTGCACTCCGTTTTTTTACAGTCTATGGTCCTGCCCAACGGCCGGACCTGGCTATTCATAAATTCACTAAGGCGATTCTGAAAGGAGAACCAATAACGATGTATGGTGACGGCAGTACCAGCAGGGATTATACCTATGTCGATGATACGGTGCAGGGTCTGCTGGCGGCGATGAAGTATGACAAATCGGGGTTTGAGATAGTCAATATAGGAAATAATTATTCCATCCAATTAGAGGAACTCATCAGTTCGCTCGCTGAAGTCATCGGAAAGAAAGCAGTGATTGAGCAATTCCCTGAACAACCAGGAGATGTTCCCATAACTTTTGCTGATATCACAAAGGCCAATAAACTGCTTGGCTACGACCCGCAAACAAAGCTGAAAGATGGATTGAAAAAATTCTACGATTGGTTCTTAGAGAATGAAGAGCTGCTGATGAAATAATTACATGGTGACATCTGAAACATGTTTTATCTCTTTTTTGGCATGATATACTTTTCTTACATTGTATGTCTTCTTATTCTGCGATTCAAAATACGTCCTGGTATTAATGTCTGCGATGATACCGATGGTAATGAACTGGATTCCGCCCAGCAACAATATCAATCCTAATACCATCAGCGGCTTCCCCCAGATATCCTGCCCCATTATTTTCAAGATGAGCAAGTAAATATTAATGGCAACACCAATACCGAAACTGACAAACCCGATGGTACCAAAAAGGTGCATCGGTTTTTGCATATATTTTCGCATAAACACCATCAGCACCAGGTCACTCATTACCTTGAAAGTTCGGTTAATGCCATATTTTGTTTTTCCATGAATACGGGCATGATGTTTTACATCCACCTGGGTGATCTTAGCCCCCTGTAATTTGGCCAGTACAGGAATAAAACGGTGCAACTCTCCATAGAGTCCTAGCTCTTCAGCAATTTCTCTTCTGAACACTTTTAGAGTACAGCCATAATCCCTGATATAAACACCTGTCATCCGGCGGATGAGGGCATTAGCGATCCTGCTGGGTATTTTCCGCAGGAAGAAACCATCTTTCCGGTGTTTCCGATTACCGGCTACAACATCCCAATCTTCTTTTTTTAGTAATTCCAGCATGGCAGGAATATCAGTGGGGTCGTTCTGCAAGTCGCCGTCCAATAAAGCCACATATCGGCCGCGGGAATAATCAATACCGGCCGTCATTGCCGTGCTCTGGCCATAATTCTTCCTCAATTCAACCAGGATAGTTCTGTCATCGGCGAATTCCAGGATCTGTTGCTTCGTCTTGTCAGATGAGCCATCATCCACCAAAACTACTTCATAATCGATGTTCGCCAATGCGGAACGGACAGACTCCAGCAGGGGCCGGATATTTTCCTCCTCATCCTTTACCGTAATTACAACTGATAATTCCCGCATGGTTTGTAAATGTTCGGCTTTACACGCCGAAGCCCGGCGCAAAGGTACATTTTCAAAAACAAAGAAGGTTTGCCAAAGCAAACCCTCTTCTACCAAAAATAACAAGTCAACAACGTCTTTATATTATGCCTGCCAGTTCCAGGCTTCTTTTTTTCAATTTCCTCGTTTCAATTTCTTCAATGATGGGTTCAGGTAGCAGAATAAGCGAAGTATTATTTTCCTTCCACCAATTATTTTCTTTCAGTTCGGTAAAAGAAATTACTCCCACCAGGTATTTCCTGTCTTCTTGTGCATGCCATTCTTCGATCCATTCAAAACGTTCACGCGGAACCAGTGAAAGGTCATCAAAACTAATATAGACACGAAGGAAAAAATCATTGCTTAATTCATGTGGCTGGTGATGATACAATTTCTTGTACTCATACTTATATTGATAGCGGAGAGCAGAAATATCACTCAACACCGCTGATGCTGTTGGGAAACTACCAGCTCCCTTACCATAAAAGAATTGTTTATCAGCAAATCCACTTTCGATCACTACTCCATTGTACTCATTTTTTACAAACGCCAGGTGATCAGACTGGTCGACAAATTGAGGTAATACAACAGCTGCTACTTTCCCGCCGTTTATGCCGGTTTTTTTCAGTTTCTGCGCCAATGCTACCAGTTTGATCTCCTGTTTTTTTGCCTTCGCTACTGCAGCATCTGTTGCATGAATGTTTTGGATGCCATTAAATAAAATGGCTTCCGGTTTTTCGATTATGCCATAGGCGTGAGTTAATAGGAAAGTCCATTTATTCACCGCATCATAGCCTTCTACATCCAGTTTAGGATTGCTTTCCGCAAAACCAGCCTGCTGTGCCAGCAGCAGCGCCTGTTTAAAATCCAAACCTTCTTCAAATACTTTGGTGAGGATAAAATTGGTGGAACCATTCACAATAGCTTTGATGGAATGCAACAGGTCGTTATCATAATATTCCTCCAGGTTGCGGATAACCGGGATGGAAGCACAGGCCGCCGCTTCATATAAGAAAGATCTACCTGTTTGCAATTGCAATTCCAATAGTTCCGGTAAATGTTCTGCGATCATTTTCTTGCTGGCGCTTACCACATCCTTGCCATTTTGCAAAGCAGTGGTTACGATGGCAAAGGCAGCATCGGCATCATCGATCACTTCCACAATTACATTGATATCACGGTCATTTAACAGGTCATTCTTATCGGTTGTAAAGAGAGATGCGGGTGCATTTCTTCTTTTCCCGGTATTTTTTATACAGACCTTCTTGATGCTGGCTTTCAAAGATCGGGTTTGTTGCAATACTTTGTACAAACCTTCTCCCACCACGCCAAAACCAAACAGGCCGATAGTTATTTGTTTATGCGTTTCCATTATAAGCTGACGGTTTGTTTTTTAAGTTTTGTTTCAGCTACTTTGTTGAATGCTTTGTTCAGGTCATCAATAAGATCAACCGCTTCTTCCAGTCCAACAGAAAGACGGATAAGGCTATCAGCCACACCTGCAGTTCTTCTTTTTTCCACCGGGATAGATTTATGTGTCATTTGCGCCGGGTGACACAGTAAACTTTTTACACCGCCGAGGCTTTCTGCCAGTTTAAAATAGCGGGTAGAGGTTACCAACGCTGTCGCTGCTTCTTCTGTGTCATTTTTCAACGTAAAGGATACGATGCCGCCAAATCCCTTTGCTTGTTTTGCAGCAATAGCATGGTTCAGGTGACTTTTCAAGCCAGGATAAAATACTTTATCAACAGAAGGATGTGTGGCTAAAAATTCAGCTACAGCCTGTGCATTGATGCAATGTTGCTTTACACGAAGGTTGCAGCGTTTCAATGCCACGGATCACCAGCCAGCTGTCAAAAGGAGCGAGGATGGCACCGCTTGCATTCTGAATGAATTTTATTTTATCTCCCAGTTCTTTTTCTTTTGTTACTACCAGCCCTGCGATCAGGTCACTATGTCCACCCAGGTATTTGGTGGCAGAATGAACGACGATATCGGCTCCGAGTAAGAGTGGTTGCTGTAAAGCAGGTGAAGCAAATGTATTGTCCACGCAGAGCAAACAATGATTGGCTTTAGCGATCTTCCCAATCGCTTCTATATCGGAGATCTTCAACGTAGGATTGGTTGGCGTTTCAATCCAGATCAATTTTGTTTTGGGTGTAACCGCATTGAAAACATTTTCAACATGGGTAGTATCAACATAATTCACAGTGATCCCAAATTTTTGATAGATATGCGTGAAGAGCCGGAAGGCGCCGCCATAAATATCGTCCACCGCCAGGATTTCATCACCAGCTTCCAAAAGCTTTATTACTGCATCAATAGCGGCAAGTCCGCTGCCGAAGGCAATACCTGTAGAACCATTTTCTAATTTGGCAATAATGTCTTCAAGAACAGCCCGGGTTGGGTTGCCGGTGCGGGCATAATCAAATCCTTTGTTAACCCCGGGTGCTTCCTGTACAAAGGTGGACGTTTGATAAATGGGAACAGCAAGAGCGCCTGTTAAAGGATCTACCGGGATGCTGTGAATTAACTGTGTTGCGTTGTTGTTACTCATCTTTCTTGGTTTGCCCCCAATCCGCCGTGGCGGTATGAGGAAGTTCTAAAATTTGTTAGACAGTTTCTTTTAAAACTTACCAGGAAAGTCGAGTAGCAAAAATTATCGGAGAGCATCTTACCTACCGCTCTCTTTAAAGAGAGGGAAAAGAAAAAAGCTCACCCGATAAATCAGATGAGCTTTTACTATGTTGATACAACTATTTCGAAGCTTTTAATCTGACTTATCTGTCCCGACATTTATCGTCGGGATGGAATTGGCACCTTTCCTCACTTCGTTCAGATTAATAAATGAACGATTTGAAGTAGGTTGTCAAGGCATCATCGGGCCATTACCCTCTGCCTTTCTTGATAAGTGATAGTAAAGAACTGTTGCAAAGATACAGGGTTGAAATTTAATTTTCCAAATCTGGTTTCAAGATTTTTTCCAAACAGCTGTTTGGGTCTGGCAGGAAAGTCAGACTGGTAAAGCATTTGAAGAAAATTAATTTTTTAAATTTAGTAGACTTTACCTGCAGGTCAGGTATTCACCTGGCTGATTATTGCCTGTTTCGGTAGTACTCAAAAGTAGAAGAGGTTGCACTTTTGCAACCTCTTCTTACAGTAATGATCATCCTATTGATACTTCTAGTTTGAAACTGTTTCTGTCACCACTTTTGTTCCTGTATAAACCCAGGCTTTTGGAGCTTCAGGTGTTTTTCTCTTTATTTTTACTTTACCCTCTTTCACTTTGGTCTTTGTTTCGGGTAGAACTACTTCGTCGCCAATAGCCGGCACAGCAAAAACCGATGCGGGATCTTCAGCCTTATACGGTTTGCCAATGACAATATGTAACGCATTTGTTTCTTTGTCGAAAATCAACGTGCCTTCCGCAATTTCTTTTCCATCTTCTGTTTTTTGAGCAGGGATCTTGTAGATAGCCGGTGATTTTCTCAACATTGCTTTCACTTTACCTTGTGGTATCCCCGCTACCCAGATAACTCCCTTATTTTGTTCATCAAGGATAATGGAAACAGACGCTGCGTCCATGTTCGTAGCAGATTCATAATTGCCAATAACCGGGAAAATATCTGCCGTTGTCAAGGCAGGCCGTGGTGCTATATACTTTCCTTCATATTGCGAAGTGATAGCAGTTACCGCGGGGTTCTTTTTTGCATCCCAGGTTTCAACGACTGGTTTGGTAGTTGCGGGATCTATCGGTTTGGCGGGCTCTGTTTGTGCACTTGTTGCGAGTGTAAGTAGGCACAAAGCGATGCCACCCATTATTCCAATGGTCTTTTTCATACGAAATTATTTAGATGATTGAATGGATACTCGGGGCTACTTTACAAAATACTGTGCCAGAAATAATTTTTGCTGTGGATTTTAAAATTTTGTTTACCCGAACAGGGTAAAAATCGCAACAACAATTTTATTATCAGGTTGTTTTGACATCTGTCCCAGGACTAAAATTTTTCGAAATCGGCGAATCGGTATCTTCGTTTTTATAGCATATGGCAAAAAGAACTAATAACGAGAAGGAAATTCCTATCCAGGGTAACGAGTCAATTGAAGTGTTTGGAGCCAGAGTGCACAACCTTAAGAATATTGATATTTCTATTCCAAAAAATAAACTAGTAGTCATTACAGGTATCAGTGGAAGCGGTAAATCTTCCCTCGCCTTTGACACAATTTATGCAGAAGGCCAGCGGCGGTATATGGAAACTTTTGGGGCTTATGCCCGGCAGTTTATTGGCGATATGGAGCGCCCGGATGTAGATAAGATCACCGGGCTTTCACCAGTTATTTCTATCGAACAAAAAACAACCAATAAAAATCCACGATCAACAGTTGGAACGGTGACAGAGATATATGATTTTCTCCGCCTGTTGTTTGCAAGAATTGGTGAAGCATATTCCTACAACACCGGGAAGAAGATGGTGAAATGGAGTGAAGAAGAAATTGTTGAGAATATTTTTAATAAGTATGAGGGAAAAAAAGTTGCGTTGCTGGCTCCCTTGGTTCGTGGCCGCAAGGGTCACTACCGTGAACTGTTTGAAGAAGTAAGAAAAAAAGGTTTTTTAAAAGTGAGGATAGACGGAGAAATAAAAGATATTACTCCAAAGATGCAGGTGGACAGGTATGTGATCCACGACATTGAATTAGTAGTGGACAGGCTGCAGGTTACCGATGATCTTAAACCAAGACTCAGCCAGAGTGTACAGCAAACATTGCGGCTTGGAAAGGATCTCCTGTTTATACTGATAGACGATTCAGGGTTTGTTCAATATTCCAAAATGCTGATGTGTGAAGACACAGGGATCAGTTATGAAGAACCTTCGCCAAATGCCTTCTCTTTCAATTCCCCCTATGGAGCCTGCCCGGTATGCAAGGGCCTTGGCACCAGGCATCATATCAATATGGAAGCAGTTATTGCAGATCCTTCATTAAGTATAAGTGAAGGGGGCATCGCTCCATTGGGCCAGCAAAGAGAGGCATGGGTATACCGGCAAGCACAAGAGGCTGCCAAAAAAAATAAAATATCTTTAACCCTACCGGTTAACAAACTTTCTAGGAAGCAGTTGAACATCATGTTATACGGAAATGAAGAAGGACAACAGGAAGACCTTGATTTTGAAAACATGAAATTTGACCCGCAGGCACCATTTGAAGGAATAGTGAATATGTTGCAACGATGGTTTGCCAATCCATACAGTGAAACAATACGGGAATGGACGGAAGACTACATGATTATGCGACCCTGCGATGGTTGTAACGGCGCCAGGCTGAAAAAAGAAAGTCTTTGGTTTAAAGTGAATGGAAGAAATATTGCCGAGCTCAGCAATATGAACCTGGACAATCTTGCCGCCTGGTTTGATGGCATTGAACTGATGCTGGATAATAAACGAAAGACTATCGCAAAGGATGTATTAAAAGAAATAAGAGAGCGGCTCCAATTTCTACTCGATGTTGGGCTGACCTATCTTACCTTATACCGATCATCCAAAAGCCTCAGTGGTGGCGAATCCCAGCGTATTCGACTCGCTACGCAGATCGGCTCACAATTACAGGGCATTACTTATATCTTGGACGAGCCATCGGTCGGTTTGCATCAACGGGATAATCACCGGCTGATCGTAGCCTTAAAAAATCTCCGGGATATTGGCAATAGTGTGCTGGTGGTAGAACATGATAAAGATATTATGCTGGCTGCAGATCATTTGATCGATATCGGCCCGAAAGCAGGCTTTCATGGTGGCCGGATTGTTGCAGAGGGTGACCCCAAACAATTGTTGAAATTAAATACACTCACTTCCGGTTATCTAAGCGGGCATCATAAAATTGCAGTGCCTGCAGAAAGAAGAAAAGGTAACGGCAAATTTCTTGAACTCAAAGGCGCCAAAGGAAATAACCTGCGGAATGTAGAAGCAAAATTTCCGCTGGGAAAATTTATTTGTGTGACAGGTGTTAGTGGCAGCGGCAAATCGACTTTTATCAATGAGACCCTGTATCCCATTCTTTCCAAACATGCCTACGGCTCTAAAATGACACCGCTGGAATATAAATCGGTGAAAGGATTGGAGCATATTGATAAAGTAATAGAGATCGATCAGTCGCCGATCGGCCGGACACCGAGAAGCAATCCGGCTACTTACTGTGGTTTCTTCACTGAAATAAGAACTTTATTCGCGTCCATACCGGAGGCCAAGATTAGAGGATATACCGCAGGCCGGTTTTCATTTAATGTAAAAAGCGGCCGCTGTGAAGTTTGCGAAGGCGGGGGTATGAGAGTGATTGAAATGAATTTTCTGCCCGATGTGTATGTGCATTGTGAAAAGTGCAACGGCAAACGATATAACCGGGAAACACTGGAGATCCGCTATAAAGGAAAATCCATTGCTGATGTGCTGGAAATGACCGTGGAAGAGGCCGTAGAATTTTTCCAGAATGTGCCCTACCTGTATCGAAAGATAAAAGTGTTGGAAGAAGTGGGTCTTGGATATATCACTTTAGGTCAATCAGCTGTAACGCTTAGCGGCGGTGAAGCACAACGGGTGAAGCTATCAACGGAACTATCTAAAAGGGATACGGGAAAAACTTTTTATATCCTGGATGAACCGACTACCGGTTTGCATTTTGAAGACATCCAGCACTTGCTGGATGTGTTGAATAAATTGGTCGATCGCGGAAATACGGTGGTAGTGATCGAGCATAACCTGGATGTGATCAAAGTGGCCGATCATATCATTGACCTGGGTCCCGAAGGAGGCGATGGTGGGGGAAGGATTTTATTTGAAGGAACGCCTGAAGCACTGACAAAAAATAAAGAGAGTTATACAGCTCCCTTTCTAAAAGCAGAACTAGCTTGACGGTCGCATCGATAAGTCTGGTAATACAATTAAAATAGATAGCTATGAGTTTTGACAAGTTAAGTGGTCTGCCTGACTGGAATGATGATGATTTCAGCAAACATGGCGATGAGGGCGAGGGGTGGAAACCTAACCCGACAAAGAAAGCTTGCAAAGCAATGTATGAACAATGGAAGCAGGTGATGGTGGTGCTGAAGGGTGCTTTGGAGTCAGCCCCACCAGTTCGCGATGCCGATACCGGAGACGAGGGTTTCCCCGAAGCGTATTGGGAAGAACATAAAGCGATGATATTAGGGGATGGTTTACAAGTAGCAGTTAAAATTAAAAGTTCTGAAGCCGGTTTGTATACGATACGAATGGAAAATGCTTCAATCATCCGGCTAAATGCACAATTTATTAAATCGTCGATGCTCACTATGATGGGAGACCGTGCTATCGAAGAAGCACATGGTAAGGTGATTCGGGAAGAAATTGACAAATTCAGGCTTCTGTTCCGTCAATGGGTAAGTACCTTTGTGCGGGATGAGTTTGAAGATGAATGGGGCTTGTTCTGAATAAAAAAACCCGTCTCACATTTGTGGGACGGGATTGTTTAATAATCTATCTATATAGAGTGCTACTTATGCTTTCGGTTTTGGATCTGGAAATTTAATGATACCAAGTAAGAACAACAAGCCTACCACTCCGGCAGCGATTGCCAACCAAATGCCAAGCCCAGGTTTGATAACACCCCTGCCTTTTGAACTAACACTGATCAATGCAATTACTGCACCGGCAAGGATGGCCCCAAATCCACCCAATGCAATATTTCTGAAATTGCCTTCAAAAGCTTTCATTTTGTCTCCCATAAAACAAGCCGCTGCTACAGCGCCCACACCTAATAAGGTGATCAATCCTTCACCGTGTAGGCCATTCACAGATCCGCCGCCATAGCCACCATAAGAAACTTTAGCCCAGGGCAAAAATAAAGCGAGTAAAGCCACACCTGCAACAATAAGAGAATAGAGTTTCTGTTTGTGAAAATTTACATTTTCCATAATAAGTTGGTTGATTTGGTTTTACCTACTCGTATGGCTTTTCGGTATACGCCCCTGGTTTTGGGTTCAGGCACCCTGGTCCTAAATTTCAAACTAATATAAGACAGTTTTTCAAAAACAGGTCACAGGAACGTGAATATTTTTAAACGGGTTAATAACAGCATCTCAAAAGTAAAAGAAATGTGCAGTAATAATTGTTTATTAGCCCCTTGAGTAATGCAAAAGCCCGTTGAAATACAATGATAGATCTCTTTATTAAGTTGTTTTTTATCGAAAATGTGCATTGGCCGTACGCCTAAATAATGGAACCCGTCATGGTAGGTCCTATGAAGATCATATTGTGCAAGGAACTAAGGTTTTGTCATCTCGATATGTTCAATGCCATCTTCGAAATAAATATCACTGGTTTGATTAAAACCAAGTGTGGTATAAAATTTAAGTAAATAAAGCTGCGCTCCTATTTTAACAGGCCTCTTACTGTATAGGGTATACACCTGTTCTAAAGTCTTTTTCATCAGCTCTTTTCCAATTCCTGTGTTTCTTACGGTAGGAGCCGTCACCACCCGGCCAATGGAAGGTTCCGGATAGCTCAGTCCTGGGGGCAGGATCCGGGTGTAAGCAACCAGCTTTCCGCCTGACCATCCCGTAAAATGATAACAGACCGGGTCCTTGTTATCTGCATCCTGGTATACACAATCCTGTTCGACCACAAAAACTTCATTCCGCAATTGAATTATTGCATATAATTCCCGAGGTGATAGTTCGTCAAACTTTTTGCAATTCCAGTTGATCATAGAAGAGTGCATTTCAATTTCAAAAATTATCTTGCTGACGGTAATAATACTTCGTTTAACTTTTCATTACAGTTTTCACCAGCTGATAGCACGCCAAAAAAATAATTGGTTTTGGATTTAGGCAGATTCATTTTAAACGCAGCCGCAAATATTTTTTTCATCTGAAAATGGTTGTTGGGTTAACCAGGTGGAATCTTGAATGATCAACATTTTCGATAGGGGAACAAAAAAAAGAAAATTTTTATCATGCCTGTTTCAAGGTAGGCAATTTTACAATGATAAATTTAGTGATTCAGGTGCCATTGAAACTAAAAACAGTAATTTTAAAGAAACAGTCTATATGCCGGTTAAAGATCTCAGTAAGGTCCATGAATTGATCAGCGACCTGTTTCGCTGGCCTTCTTCACCACAGGAATGGAAGCAATACGAATTATCGGATAAACAGGTGGAGTTTTTCAGGAAAAATGGTTTTGTAAGCGGTATCAGCATGCTTGACGAAAACCAGGTGGAAAGGATAAGAAATGAATTGGCGGAGATAGCAGATCCCGAGCACCCTGGTAACGAGTTATTCTATGAATTTCATTCAAATGAATCCACTGATCCTTCTACGATACTCTTTCATGCATTGGGTGCCTGGCGGATCAAGGAAGGATTACATGATGTTTTATGGAATCCTCGGTTTCTCGTGGCAGCCAGCCAATTACTGGGAAATGTTCCTGTACGTTTCTGGCACGACCAGATTTTCTGGAAGCCACCAAAACAGGGTGGTGTGGTGGCCTGGCACCAGGATTATTCCTATTGGACAAGAACCACACCGATCGCCCACCTGACCTGCTGGTGCGGACTGGATGATTCAACAAAAGAAAATGGCTGTTTACAATATATTGCCGGGAGTCATGAATGGGGATTATTACCCAAGCCCGTTATTGCCGGTGAACTGCAGGGTATCAAAGATTTCCTGACAGAAGAACAGACAAAGCAATTTGACCATCCGCAGTTCGCGGAAGTAAAAGCGGGAGAAGCCATCTTTCATCATCCCTTGACCCTGCATGGATCCGGCGCCAATACTTCTTCTAAACCGAGAAGAGCCTTCGTTATTAATGTGATCCAGGATGGAGTTATTTCAGCATCAGACGAGCCACTGCTGGAAGGGGTGCCCGTGGTACCTAAAGGAGAGCCGCTACAGGGACAGTTTTTTCCTTTGCTATTTCAATTGTACTGGTAAATTAATAATTGTACTTATCCTTCCACAAGGATTTCAGGTACTTTCGCAATTCTTCTTCCCGGGCATTCTTACCCGGGCTATAGAATTTTTTACCACTTATTTGATTGGGTAAATATTCCTGAGGTGAAAAATTGTTTTCATAGCTATGAGCGTATTCATAGTTTTTACCATATTCTAAATTCTTCATCAGACTTGTTGGTGCATTGCGCAGATGCAATGGAACAGGGAGATCGCCATATTTTTTTACAGCTGATATGGCCTCGCCTAGGGCGGCTACGGCGGTATTGCTTTTTGCAGAAGTAGCCAGGTAGGTGACACATTGTGAAAGAATGATACCGGCTTCCGGGTAACCAATTTTATTGACGGCGTCAAATGTCGCATTGGCCAACACCAAGGCAGTAGGGTTGGCATTACCGATATCTTCACTGGCTAGTATCAGCAGTCTCCTGGCTATAAATTTTACATCTTCCCCTCCTTCGGTCATTCTTGCCAGCCAGTAGACGGCTGCATTCGGGTCGCTTCCTCTTATTGATTTAATAAAAGCAGAAATAATATCATAATGTTGCTCACCGTTTTTATCATATAAAGAAATTCTTTTTTGCGCAACACGCATTACGAGTTCATCAGTGATTATAATTTTGTCGGAGTCGTTGGAATCCCCTCCGAAGGCGGGGTTTGGGGAGGCTACAATTTCCAGCAGGTTTAATAATTTCCGTCCATCACCTCCGGAAATATTGAGTAAGGCGCCTGTTTCTTTCAGTTCTATCTTTCTCTCCCGCAGGAACTTATCTTTTTCAATAGCCGTTTGTAATAATTTCACCAGGTCTTTTTCACTCATTGGTTTTAATACATATACCTGGCAACGACTGAGCAGGGCGCTATTTACTTCAAAAGAAGGATTTTCCGTGGTGGCTCCAATTAATGTAATAATCCCTTTTTCCACGGCACCCAGTAAGGCGTCCTGCTGACCTTTATTGAAGCGATGGATCTCATCAATAAATAATATGGCACCCGGACGTGTTTTAGATTGTTCAATAATTTCTCTGACATCCTTGACTCCGGCACTGATAGCGCTGAGCTGAAAGAAGGGAACCTTCAATGAGTGCGCAATAATATTGGCAATAGTAGTTTTGCCGGTTCCAGGCGGCCCCCAGAAGATCATGGAAGGCACTTTCCCTTGTTCAATAGCGGTGCGGAGAATAGCTCCTTTCCCAGCCAGGTGTTCCTGTCCCAATAATTCATCAAGCGAATGGGGGCGGATGCGTTCTGCCAGCGGCACATGTGCATTCATGGATTGAAAGTAACTTTTATTTTATAGTATGGCTTGGGTGATTGTGACAATACATATGTAAAGGGTAAATATTTTGTGGAAATTATTTCAGAAAGATATTATTTAACATTTGCAGTAAGAAACACTTCAATTTTATCAAATGAATCGGTAAGTTTAGTTCCGGACCATCCATGATTTTCTGTTGGATAGAAAACATACTGACGAACTACGCCGAAAGTCTGGAGTTTATTATGTAACGCTACCGATTGTGCAGGAGATACCAATATATCTGCCCCACCCTGTAAAATTATAGTCGGCGAAGCCTGTGCTGTAACGAAACTAATAGGGCTTGACTGTTGATATAATGGAAGATTAGTGGCAGGTGTGGCTCCTACTATCGCCGCGATCGCTGCCGGTGGAGCAAATGGGGAAGCCGGGTTATTATACATATCGACAAGGTCAGTGGGTCCAAAAAAATCAACAACAGCTTTTATTTTTACCGGTGTGGTGTATTTATAAGCTTGTAATAAAGAAAGATGGGCCCCTGCACTGACCCCCAATAGAACAAATTTATCGCTGATGGCATAATCATTTCTTTTTCCATAAATAAATTCAACTGCGGTTTTAACATCATTTTCCTGTGTGGGAAAGAAATTCGTCGCACCAGTAGCTAAGCGGTAATTAATATTAAAAATGGCATAGCCGGTAAGCCTTCGTTTAAGCGTATCCACCAATGCATCGAAATCTGCTTTATCCCCTGTACTCCATCCGCCACCGTGTAATAAAATAATGACTTTAGTAGTTGTAGTAGTGCGGCCGGGCGGCAGGTAAATGTCCATCTTATGTGATACATCTGCTCCATAACTAGTATGTAGAACTGTTTGTTGCGCTAATGGAGCGGGGTCGCTGGGATTTTTTTCTTTCTGACAAGAGACTGCAAGTAAAGAAATGACAAAGATTAATAACCAGTTTTTCATCAAATGTTTTTTTGGAAAGTTACACAAAACCGGGCGAGTAGGGTAGAGAGTTTAACCGGGAGCTTCTGGCAAGGGTTGTCCGTACTGTTTTCCATACTTTGACACTTGCATTGGGCATCTTGTGTCATAGAACCGAATTAAAGTAGATTCTGGGAATCAAACAAATGAAAAAAATGAAGAGAAGAAATTTTAGACCTAAGCTTCCGGTTACGTAGATAAATTTTTCCTTTGAAGATTGTATTTCTTTAATTAACCATCGCTTAAGAATTACAGGAAGGAAACTCGAAAGGGTAGATTAAAATTACAATCAGTTATAGAACTCTACGCTAAGAATTTAAAAAAACATCTAAATTTTTGCTGCTTTCTATTAACCCTTTTCATTAAAACCCCACCGCATTCCCACCATCCACGCGGCATTGCTTTTGATAAAGAGCTTACGCTTAAAAAAGCATTTTGGGAAGTGATCAATTTTGAATAAAAAGGAAATTTGTAACCAAACCCGGTAAGGGTACCTTTTAACGACAATAAAAATTTATAGCTGAGAAATGATGGTCCGCAATCTTTCTATATAGCGCCTGATCTCAACCGGTTGTTTACTGGTATCGGTGTCTATATGCCAGAATTTTACAGTCTCATTTTGTCTTACCTCAATATGGATACCTCCCTGGTCGGCGCAATCCGGGCAGCCAATCGTTTGGTTAACATTTTTCAATAGGTAGACCGGAAAACTATCTTTCAATTCTTTGGCGAGCAAATATTTCTCATTAGAAAGAGGGGTGGCAGCAAATACAAGAGAGCCGAAATCACTATAACGAAGTGAACTATCGGGATAAATTTTGTCTCCTTCTATTTTAAAGAAAATAGCGCAATCTCCTGCACACATTCCGTGAGCCGTACCAAAACTCAAAGAATTAATGGTGCCGGAGTTCGATTTATCGCAGGAAAATCCTGCTAACAACACAAAACATATAGCCAGTACTTTGCTCATCTTATTGTTTTATAGGTTGACAACTGACTGTTTGGAAACGTTGCCCCAGGATTTTCATTTACCCGGAGTCAAGGATAACAGCGAGAATCATGACCTATTCTATACAATTCCTGTGCCGGTATATTGAGGTGATGGGTTTAAGACTTTAGGTAGTAGCTGAAGCTATCGGCTGCCATGAAATTTTATCGGGATAACCTTACCATTTTCCCGTGTAGGGATGCTGTTGAAATGATTATGACTACCGGCGCCATTTTCGCGTTGATGCGAATACAAGGCGCCAACCTTGAATGTGCAACGAAACTGACCAGACTGATACAGAAGTGGAGTCCTTCTTTTAAAAAAAGAACTTTTTACCAAACAAGGAAACTTACACCATGTGCTTTATAATGATTCCTTAACTGCTCTACTTTTTGTTCATACTGTTGTATAAACCAGTCATCGTATTGTGCTAAAAATACAGTTTCATAGTCTGGCTCCCGTAAACACGAATCAACGGTTTGCGCTGCCTTTATTCCCGACCATAGTGCGTTGAAGACTCCCTGTCCCGCTGCAGGATCCAAAATGCCAGCTGCATCGCCACAGAGTATTACTCCTTCTTTACATAAAGGACGAAATATTCTCCAACGTCTATTGGACACTTTTATTTTTCCTGCTACTGCATATTGCGAAAGTTCAATGGGAGGTAATAGATCTTTTTTTTCCCGTTCCTTCAAGGCCAATCTTGTCCAGGTGCAGCGGTGAGGAGGCTCAGGTGCCAACCATGACCAGCCATCGGGGCCAGGAATAAAATGAGTAGTTGGTCTTTTAAATAATGGGTCGTTTGTATCAAGGCCTTCAGCAATTCCTGTCCAGGAAACCAAGGGGGGCGAGAAAAATTTTTCTTTGAAATGTAGTTTCTTTCCGGCGACCCGTTTTTGTCCGCTGGCATCGATGATATAGGTCGAATAAATGGTTTTCCCTGAAATTGTTTTTATACCCACTACCCAATCATTTTCCACTATCAAATCACTAACCGTTTCATTACTCACTACGATAACACCCAGCTCCCTGGCATGCTGTAATAAAGCTGTATCAAAAATATCCCGGTTGATATGGTGACCCTGCCAGTTTCCGTTTTCATCAGCGCCCAAAGGAGCATAGTTCTCCCGGGTTTGTATGCCTTCATAGATTGCCAGGGAGGCAGCCGGGATAATTTCACCCGCATGTAATTGCATCAGCAATGAAGCAACACCGGGATGAATACTTTCTAACGGCTGACTTATAATGTTCGCACTGTCTCCCCCGTTCTCTTTGTTGGTAATTATAATTGTAGTAAGCCCGGATCGTGCAGTGGTAATTGCCGCCGCACAGCCAGCAGGCCCTGATCCTATCACTATTATCGCTGATGGACTGCCTACAGGTTCTTCCGGAATTTCCATAGGATTTGTGATGCTGATTGAGGTTTACTTTGCAACACTTCACTCCAGGCAACAGCATCTTCAGAACCCTGGCATACATATATCTTTCTACATTTTTGCACTCTTCTTTTTCCTTTTTTATCTACCCATTGCTCCTGTCCTTTTTTTGCATCCCTGGCAGCATCAATAAAAACATACAGGTAACCTTTACCCATGATCCCTTTTTGCGGTTGTATCGCCCAATTTTTGTTGTCGCCAACCAGGTTCATCGGTATACCATAACCTTTTGCTCCTGCATGATCATTATTCATGAAGTCGATATCTTCCCAGTTTGTAATGCTTTCGGCACTGACCAGCCAATAGGTGGTGCCCGCAACAATCGTTTTAGGATCGATCCGTTTAATGCATTGCCGCAAGCATTCCATTCTCGCTATCAGTTCGGCGCTGGTAAGATTCCTTAGCAAGGACATATCGTAAACACCCGCCAGTGCATTAGAAACAAAATCAGATCTTCCTATATCCGTAAAATCAACCATAACAGTTCCATCAAGCCCTTTTTTTAGAAAAGGACCCTGTTCGCCATCCCAGCCTGTGTGCTTGCCTGTTAAAGGTTTTGGCCCTTTGAAAGCCGGTGCCTCTTCATGAATACCAAGTTCAATATCCATTAATGGTACGGCTGTAGGGTTAGCAATGTACCGGTCACCCAGGTCTTCTGTGAATGTTGATCCTGCAAAAGCCCGGGCAAGATCAGGAGACGCAGCCGGCCACATGCCATTTGCTGCTGCACATAGCTTCATGTCTTCCGGGAAAGGAGAGCCCAGTCCCCTTGTGCTCAGGTACATATCCCTCACATTTTCTGAATCATTGGAGTAGGTAACATCCCAGCCGGGTGCAAAAACGGAGGAAGATGCATCCGGAAGAAAACTCAGGCTTGTATAGCTGCGGCGTTTGCTGTCTGTAAATTTTGATTTGATCTTTGAATCTTTTTTGCCCGGGTGTGAGAGCACGGCAGTTACCGTATCATGCACCATAGATTTTTTATCCCGGCTACTGATCAAGGCCACCGGGGGAAAAGCGAGAATGTTTGTCTGGGGAATGCGGGTGTGACGATTGGGTCTTTTTCTCAGGGCACTGAGGCTTGCGACACCACCTTCCACAAAATTGCTTTCAATACTTTGTCCGTTACCAATATCATACTTTAGAAGGTCAAAACTATCTACTTGTGGGAAGAAATCAGGTGCCGTGATCAGGGAAAAAGCAGGCAGGCAGTTACCGAGGATGCTGACAGGCAGTTTGCCTGCATAATTGCTCGTGTCTATAGAAGCAGCCACACACCCGTCACAGATGCTGTCTTCAAACAGGCCGGCCCAATGTGAACCAAGGATAACATTTTCAAAATTATCTGTTTCAGCACCGAGGTGCCGGTCGTATGCACCATTATTCCCTTCTACATACCGCATATTTACAAAGAGGGGAGAATTCTTCGGACCTGATTCTTTATAGGGTCTTGTTTTTTTATTAGTGGCGCTGAGCCTGTTATCTTCTGCATCAGGTCCATAAAGGATGTAAATATCCGCTTCATCCAGATCCCTTAGCATACTGAAACTGGAATAATAACGGTTCTCTATACTTGCTTTTGGAACTTCGTACCGGAGACGTTCATTATTGGATGCGCCCGGCTTCTTTAAAAACTTTGCTTCCTGCCATGCTTCCCGTACTAATTTCTCAGGCACAGAACTTACCAAAACAGATGAGCCGAGATTAGCTATGTCAACAATATGATCCACTGGCGAGACCCTGATGAAAGGAGCTTTTTCAATATCAAACAAACCGTCAGGCAGTTTGATACGGTTATCCAGCGCCAGGCGATGCAATTTTTCAGCTTTGTGGTATTCGTCAAAACTGACTGATCTGTTATCGATCAGTGCGTCGTGGTTAAATATTTTTCTGACGGGTTTCAAAAAATACCGGAGTGCATCTACTTTATCTGTCCCTAACAGGGCTACCGTATCCTTTTTTACAATTTTGGCAAGAAATAGTCCATACCGGGCAGGAGTAACCGCAATATTCTTTATATCATTCTCATTCGGTGGCTGGTTAAGGTAGCAACGGTTGCTGGCATCATAATTCAGCGGCTTCTCACCGATCCTGCCGATCCCTGTCCGGGAAAAAACAAGATCCGCATGTATATGGTGCGGCGTTTTAAACGCAGGACGGTATTCATACGCAAACATCGCTACCACGTAATTGTTCTTTAGTTCGGTTTGTGGAATGGTAAAATTCTCCAGGGCATAAATATAATTTTCAAGCGTGTCCAATTCTTTTAAAGAAGGGAATTGATCCAAACTAAAACCGCCAGGATGAACTCTTGGGCTTGCCAACGCATGATACAACAAACTCATGGCAGGCTTACCGGGTTCAATGGCCCTTATCCCGCCAAAATCATCAAGACCCTCATTTTCCAATGACAGGTTGTCCAACCTTCTTACCAATTCTTTATCCAGTTCCCTGTCGGTAAGACGCAAATTGATTCCCGCTGTAGATTGTAAGTAAGTATCCCAGCCCTTTGACTTAAGCCATTTTACCAGGTTGGTAAAATCATTTTTCAAAGCATCGCTGACGGTGGCTAGTTCATCCGGTCTGATCTCATCAGGAAGAAAGTAAGCTGGTTCAGTATTGTCAACTGCAAAGAGGTTGCCAATAGAAAAACTATTAAGAGCAACAGTGGTGACAGCCAGTTTGGCCAAAAAATCTTTTCGGTTCATTTTTATATTTTGAAAAAGTTAGTTCTGCCCATGACTAATTATTCTTTATCAAAACACAGTTCATTTCTCACAGCAGGTAATTACTGTAAAATAAGAAAAAATCGCCTAAAAGCTGATGGAAAAAAGTATGGCTATCTCATTATCTTTTGAAGGAAGGATCCGTTTGATGCCTTCCGGCTAAGATCGTAACAACATCTTCCAGTCCAGCATTTTTTGCCTGTAATAAAACAAGATAGTGGAATAAAAGATCAGCTGCTTCACTAAGAAATTTCTCTCGGTCATCGTCCTTGCTTTCAATAACTAATTCTATAGCTTCCTCGCCAACTTTTTGTGCTATGGCATTGATGCCTTTGTTAAACAAAGTTGAAGTATAGGAAGATCCGGATGGGTTATTTTTTCGCTCATCAATTATTTCTTCCAGTTTTTGCAGGGTAAATCTTGTGTTCTTTTCATTAAAACATGTGTCGGCCCCCGTGTGGCATACCGGCCCCGTAGGTTCCACTTTTATCAATAAGGTATCATTATCACAATCCGGCACTATTTCTTGTACCCATAAAAAATTGCCAGAGCTTTCTCCCTTTGTCCAAAGCCGTTGTTTGCTCCGGCTAAAGAAGGTTACTTTCTTTTCTTTTCGGGTAGTGTTCAGCGCATCCTCATTCATAAATCCAAGCATTAGCACTTTTTGCGTATGCCTATCTTGAATGATTACCGGGACTAGCCCATCATGGTATTTGGAGAAATTGAGGTTCATAATTTTTTCTTTGTTGTAAGTGTTGTGTTGCGAGGCGAAGCCGAAGCAATCTTCTCGTTTCAGACGCTTTAGAAGATTAGTAAATTCTTTTGTTCTTTTTCCATGATGTTGGTCATTCCGGGCATTACGTCGTTTTTCAAAATGTTTAAAAATAAAAAGAACAAATAGTAAAAGAATAAAAATGATTAGCAGCATCATAGTCGTACAGGAATATTTTGGCCATGTAAGGATTGTTTTAGGTCTGGGATGCTTATTTCCTTAAAATGAAATACACTGGCAGCTAACGCCGCATCCGCATTTCCCTCCTTAAATGCGGCAGCAAAATGTTGAGGGAGGCCCCCTCCCCCTGAAGCAATGACTGGTACCGACAGGTTGTCGGCCAATTGTTTGGTAATATCTAGGGCAAATCCCTTCCGGGTACCATCGTGATCCATAGAAGTAAGCAATATTTCCCCGGCTCCCAACAGGACTGCTTGCCGGGCCCATTCATAACAAAGTATATTGGTTTTTAATCTTCCGCCGTTTAAATAGACTATCCAGTTACTCTCTTCGTTCAATTTAGTGTCAATAGCCAACACAATGCACTGGGTTCCGAATTCGTTGGCCAGGTCATAGATAAGATCCGGGTTGTTGAAGGCGGCCGTGTTCACCGTTATTTTATCTGCTCCATTTTCTAGTAATATCGTTACATCTTCTTTAGTAGTGATGCCACCCCCAACCGTGAAGGGGATATTGATATGGGTGGCAATTTTCCTGACAAGCTTTGCCAGTGTTTTTCTTTTTTCTGTTGTGGCTGTGATGTCAAGAAATACCAATTCATCGGCGCCTTCTTCACAATAGCGGACAGCGAGTTCAACCGGGTCACCCGCATCCCGAAGCCGGACAAAATTGGTTCCTTTAACAGTTCTCCCATCTTTAATGTCCAGGCAGGGTATAATCCTTTTGGTCAGCATGTTCTACTTTAAAAATATTTTAAGTTCTTGTAAGGAGATATTGTTTTCATAAAGGGCTTTACCAATAATCACTCCGGAACAACCCGCCTCCTGCAGGTCATGCAGATCTCTTACAGCGCTTACGCCACCACTGGCTACGAGGTATAAACCAGGAATTTTTTCCAGGATATTTTTATACAGCACCAAACCCGGTCCCTCCAATTTGCCATCCTTACTTATATCCGTGCAAAAAACTTGTTTAATACCATGTTGTATGTAACGCTGAATTAAATCACACACTTCCATGTCAATTATTTCCTGCCACCCCTTCACAGCTATTTTTTCGTTCTTAACATCGGCACCTAGGAAAAACTTTCCCGGGTCATATGTAGAGAACCAATTGATCAATTCCGCTTCATTTTTTACAGCCATACTACCGATAACGACCATTACGGCACCTGAATTAAAAGTAATGGCTACATCCTTTTCGGTTTTAATTCCCCCGCCAAAGTCAATCACCAGGGAAGTTTTACCAGCAATTATTTCCAGCACTTTCCAATTCTTCACTTCTCCGCTTTTGGCCCCGTCGAGGTCGACCAGGTGCAACCGTTTAATTCCGGCATCCTCAAATTGTTTTGCAACTTCCAGCGGTCTTTCATTATACACCTTTTTAAGGTCATAATTTCCCTGGGTAAGTCGGACACATTTACCATCAATAATATCTATCGCAGGAATTATTTCCATAGCTTATAATAAAAGGAAATTTTTTAAAATAGTTTCACCGGCATCCCCGCTTTTTTCAGGGTGAAATTGAACACCATAAAAATTATCTTTTTGTAACATACTGCTGAAATTCACCGCGTACCCGGTTGTTCCTGTTGTCTCAGCACATAATTCTGCATAATAACTATGAACAAAATAGTAATACTGTTCGCCGCTTTGCTGTTTTACTTTATTCCAACCGATTTGCGGGACTTTGAATCTCGCTCCCAATACAGCGCCTGGCGAGAAGGCGGGAAACCGTCGCACATTGGTATTGAATATTCCCAGGCAGTCTGTAGTGTTCTCTTCACTGAACTTGCACAGCAATTGCATGCCGAGGCAAATTCCGAGCACCGGTTGTTTTAAGGAAACGATCACTTCATCCAATTTTTTCGCCTGTAAATATTTCATGGCAGAACTGGCTTCACCGACACCGGGAAAAATTACTTTATCAGCCGCCATAATCGGCCCTGCTTCGTTGGTGACAGTAGCTTTAACACCCATTCTTTCTAGTGCAAACAGAACTGATTGAATATTGCCTGCATTGTATTTGATAATGACTACATCCATTATAATACTCCTTTTGTCGTGGGTAATTGCATATTTCCTGACTCGCGTTTTACAGCCATTCTGATCGCCCGGGCCAGTCCTTTGAATATGGCCTCTATTTTATGATGTTCATTCTCACCTTCAGCTTGTATGTTCAGGTTACATTTGGCAGCATCGGAATAGGATTTGAAAAAATGAAAGAATAGTTCTGTCGGCGTGTCGCCGATCTTCTCTCTTTTGAAAGTCGCTTCCCAAACTAGCCAGCTTCTGCCTCCAAAATCAATAGCCACCTGCGCGAGGCAATCATCCATAGGTAAAAGGAAGCCATATCGCTCCAAGCCTTTTTTATTTCCTAACGCCAGGTGAAAAGCTTCTCCTAAGGCAATAGCTGTATCTTCTATCGTATGATGTTCATCAATATGCAGGTCGCCCTGTACTTTGATTGTAAGATCCACGCCACTGTGGCGACTGAGTTGTTCCAGCATGTGGTTGAAAAAATTGAGACCCGTATCAATGTCGTAGCTGCCGGTGCCATCCAGGTTCAAGTCAATACAAATCTTTGTTTCGGCAGTGTTTCGTTGGTGTTGAATAAACCGTTGCTGCCGTGCCAGGAATTCATAGATCTTTTTCCACCCGGTTGTTTCCAGGCCAATTGTTGTTTCAATTCCTTTTATTTCTTCTGATACAGACAAAGGATCTATTTCATCCAATCCAAGAGAAGGATCATTATTAAGCCATATTGCCTGGCAAGCAAGATTTTTCGCTAATTGGACATCAGTAATTCTGTCTCCAATTACAAAGGATCCTGGAATATCATAGACGGGATCACCCAAGTAGCTTACCAGCATATCTGTACCGGGCTTCCGGGTAGGCGCATTATCTTTTTGAAATGTGTGATCAATATGAATAGCCTTGAAATAGATACCCTCATTTTGCAAACTTTTCATGACAAATTCCTGGACAGGTAGAAATTTTTCTTTGGAAAATGAAGCAGTGCCCAATCCATCCTGGTTAGTAACCATTACCAGGTCAAAATCTAGTTCACGGGCTATCCGCCCTAACCAGGTAAAAACTCCGGGGTAGAATTCCAATTTTTCAAATGAATCTATCTGGTAGGTGGGTGGTGCTTCTTTGATCAAAGTGCCATCCCTGTCAATAAATAAGATTTTCTTACCCTTTTTATTCATGGTTTATTATTTTGAAATCGTTGTAAGACGGTCATCAACACAGTATTTTCATCCGGTGTACCGATCGTGATACGAAGACAGTCTTCACAAAGCGTTACGCTGGAACGGTCCCTCACGACTATGCCTTTTTGAACCAGGTATTCATATACCAATTTCGCGTTTGTCATTTTTACAAGAAGAAAATTGGCATCTGAAGGATATACAATTTTTATAAACGGAAGTTGCGATAATTCGCTATTCAGCCATTCCCGTTGATCAACTGTATTTTTTATCCAGTTATTAACAATAGAAATATTCTCCAGGGCTTCCATGGCAAGTTCCTGGGTAGCAGAATTAATATTGTAGGGATATTTCACTTTATTCAAGTACCTGATAATGGGTTCACCGGCAAAAGCCATTCCCATTCTTAATCCTGCCAGTCCCCACGCTTTAGATAAGGTTTGCAATACCACCAGGTTAGGATACTCAGTAAGCTCTGCAATAAATGATTTTTGTTTCGCATAATTGATATAGGCCTCATCAATGACCACCAGGCCGTTAAAATTGTTCAGCAATACTTCTATGTCTTTGCGGTCAATGCTGTTGCCAGAAGGATTATTGGGAGAGCAAACAAAAATGAGTTTTGTGTTGTTATCAATGGCACGTTCAATACTTTCCAGGTCCAGTTGAAAATTCTCCAGCAATGAAACCTTTTTCAATTGTACCTCATTCATTCCGGCACAAACTTCATACATGCCATAAGTAGGCGGGAAGATCAAGACATTGTCTTTTCCAGGCTGGCAAAAAATCCTGAAAAGCAGATCAATGGCTTCATCACTTCCGTTACCCAGGAAAATATTATGAAGTGGCACTCCTTTAATGCTGCCGATTTTTTCTTTTAGTTTGCGTTGAAGCGGGTCCGGGTAACGGTTGTATTCCACTTTTCCGACAGTATCCTCCCGCGCCAGCCCTTCCCCAACAGCTGGCAAGGAGGTAAGCGAAGAACCAAATGAATTTTCATTAGCATCTAAAAAAATAGTTGCTGTACCGCTGAACTCATGCCGTGCTGATGAATAGGCAGTCAGCTGCTTAATGTTTTCCCGTACTAGCAAGTCTAATTTGAATTCCATTTTTTATTTTTTTAAACGTATCGCCACAGCATTCTGATGAGCTTCCAACCCTTCGGCCTGGGCCATTGTCATGACTGCCTGGCTGATATTTTCTAGTCCTGGTTTTGTCAGCTGCTGGTAACTGATCTTTTTTACAAAGCTATCGACTGAAACACCACTGTACATTGAAGCATAGCCATTGGTAGGTAAGGTGTGATTGGTGCCACTGGCATAGTCACCGGCGCTCTCAGGCGAATAGTTTCCAAGAAACACGGAGCCGGCAGCCGTTATTTTATCAATTGAGTTCTCCACATCGTAGATCGCCAGTATCAAATGTTCCGGGGCATAATCATTGGATAAGGCAATAGCTTCCTCCAGCGTTTTTAAAATAATTGTTTTACTGTTTTCTAATGATACCCCCGCCAGATCTTTCCTGGAAAGAGACGGCAATTGTTTTTCTATTTCCATATGAACCTGTTGTGCAAACAACTCATCCGTTGTTAAAAGAATGACTTGTGAACCCGGCCCATGCTCTGCCTGTGATAAAAGATCGGCTGCTACAAATGCGGGTACTGCAGTTTGATCCGCAATGATCAGTAGTTCTGAAGGCCCGGCAGGCATATCGATAGCAACACCTTCTTGTTGCACCAGTTGTTTAGCGCAGGTTACATACTGGTTGCCCGGGCCATAGATCTTAAACACTTTGGGAATTGATGCCGTACCATAGGCCATGGCAGCGATAGCCTGCGCACCACCTACATTAAAAATGGAAGTGATCCCACAAAGTTTGGCGCAATATAAAATGGCTGGATGAATCCCGCCTTCAGATGGTGGCGAACAAAGTATAATTTCTCTACACCCGGCCAGCTTTGCTGGGATGCCAAGCATCAGGACAGTAGAAAATAGTGGCGCATTGCCCCCGGGAATATAAATCCCTACTTTTTCGATCGGCACTGATTTCCGCCAGCAAAGAACTCCTGGCATCGTTTCAATTTTCTTCACCTCGTCGGCGTAGGCTGCATGAAATGTTTCAATATTTTGTTGGGCCTGCTGAATGGCTTTTTTCAATTCCTCACTGAGCAATGACCCAGCCCGGTCTATTTCTTTTTGACTGACCAGTAAGCTTTTTACTTTAACTCCATCAAATTCTTTTGTGTATTTCCGAAGTGCTTTATCACCCTTATCTTTTACTTTTTGAAGAATCTTTTTAATATTCTTTTCAAGTAAAGGAAGATCCGCAAGAGGTCGTTGGATAATTTCAGGCCAATTTTTCTTTTCCGGGTAGTTGTACAGCTTCATAGATTTTTGAGTTTTAATTCCTCCTCAGCGCAGTTGAAGGATCAGGGGTTAGGCATCTCATGCAATCATTTTTTCAATGGGTATAATTAAAATGCCCTGCGCCCCGTTCGTTTTCAATTGTTCTATTATATTCCAGAAATCAGCTTCATTGATCACAGAATGAACAGAACTCCAACCGGGCTCCGCTAAGGGAAGTACCGTAGGGCTTTTCATGCCGGGGATTAATTGGCAAATAGCTTCCAGCCTGTCATTGGGGGCATTGAGCAGAACATATTTATTATTCCTGGCTTTTTTTACCGAACGGATCCGGAACAAAAGGCTTTCAAGAATTATTTTTTTTTCGGGACTCAGGTTTTTATTGCTGATCAATACTGCTTCAGAAAACAGGATAGTTTCTATCTCTTTCAACTCATTACTAAAAAGCGTACTTCCGGAACTCACCAGGTCACAGATCGCATCCGCCAAGCCGATCTTTGGCGCTATTTCTACTGAACCGCTGATCTCCTGTATGGTGGCGACTATGTTTTTTTGTTGAAGAAAGTTTGCCAACAGAACCGGGTAACTGGTTGCTATTTTTTTTCCGTTCAGGTCACTGATTGTTTGGAAGACGCCATTTTTAGGTACGGCAACCGACAAGCGGCATTTGCCAAATCCAAGCGCTTCGTTTGTATCTACCAGTTTGCTTTTCTCCTCCACTACATTTTTCCCGGCAAAGCCGATATCTGCTACTGCATCCTGTACATACTCCGGAATGTCGTCATCCCGGAGAAAAAAGATCTCAGCTGGAAAGTTGGTAGCTACCACTCTTAGTTGGCTATTGCCATTGCTGACATCTATCCCACATTCCTGCATCAATTTCATAGAACCATCATGCAAGCGGCCGGATTTCTGAATAGCAATTTTTAATTTCTCTGTCATTATTTTCAATTTTAGTTTGATCACCGTTTAGATAGGCAATAAAAAAAGGCCTACCATGCAGGTAAGCCTTTTTGTAAACAGGTTTTATAGTTAATTACATAATACCGTCACAGCTTACCGTTTGGCAAGTATGATGATGGTGATTATGTATACGACTGATCATTTGTTGTTTGATCATGTAAAAATAGGGAATTAAATCTAATGATGAAAAATAAATAGTTAGGGATCAGTACTGTTGACTCCTGGCCCATCTCCCTGGGCATTAATAATCTAAACCGTGGGCTGCCCGAGATATATTCAAAGGGGGTAAATTTACATAGATGATAAAGACAATACTGGTACTGCTTGTTGCCGTCTTGATGATGTGGTGCAGGCAGTCAGCATCATTCACTGAAAAAGAGAAAGTTAGCGTTGCTGAGGATGTACGTCGTACATTGAACAATTATTATAATGACATTCGTAAATCAGGTTTGAACGCAGAATTCGATTATCTGGATCACTCACCTGAATTTTTCTGGGTTCCTCCGGGTTACCACGGACCGATTTCTTATGACAGTATTGCCGCTATCCTGAAAAAGAATGAAGGGATGTTTAAAATGGTTGATAATTCTTTTGACAGCCTGCTGGTAATTCCGGTGAGTAAAAAGTTGGCTACGTATTTTGGTCGTATCCGCTCGGTCGTGACAGATACAGCCGGTAAAGTCCGGAACTTTTCATTGGTGGAGACAGGTATTGTTATCAAACGTAAAGACGGATGGAAATTATTGCAGGGGCAAACCGCCATAATCAACGAGTAACAGAAAAATAGGAATTATTTAAAATTTCTCCCACCTGGAAAAATATTCTCCTGTTTTGTCTCTCGTTTCTTAGATATTTTATCCACTCCCGGTGGAATCGTTTTTTCATCTGCCCTTGAAAGGGTTAATAATGGCAGATCTTCTTCCTTTGATTGGGTAAGATGACTCAATAGCCTGGAAAAATTATAACAGGATTGAACAATTACATGGATTACTTCTCCTTCCACCTGTAATTTACCTTCTACCATGATCAACTTTGATTGTAATATTTCTTTACGGTAAGTATTAAACAATTTTTCAAAGATAACCAGGTTGGCAAAGCCTGTTTCATCCTCAATCGTCATAAAACAAACACCTTTTGCTGTTCCGGGTCTTTGCCTGACCAGTACCAAGCCAGCTACTTTTACCAGATCACCATTCTTTGCGGTGCTGAGTTCTCTCGTGGACAGTATATGTAATAGTTCCAGCTTTTCTCTCACAAAACTTACAGGATGTGCCTTTAAAGAAAGAGAGGTAGCCGCATAATCATGAACAACATGTTCAGACTCAGTCATGATGGGTAATGCTATATTTTTTTCTACTGCATTTTCCGATGACTGTCCTTTGAAAATAGCTACAAGGCGTTCTTGGGTTGATACTTCCCACAAAGCCTGTCGGCGATCAAGTCCGATTGAACGGAATGCATCTGCATCAGCTAATTTTTCAAGCGTCGCTGTTGATAAACCTGTATCACGCAGTTCATTCATACTGGTATACATTTTAATTCTATTCGCAATCAATATTTTCATATCCTCCTCCCGTAATCCTTTTACCTGTCTGAAGCCCAAACGCATTGCACAATATTTCCCTGTTCCAGTATGTTCCAGGGATGCTTCCAGTTTATTATCCCAGATAGAATGATTGATATCAACTGGTCTCACTTCCACACCATGATTTCTGGCATCGATCACGATCTGTGCAGGCTGGTAAAAACCCATCGGCATACTATTCAGCAATGCACAAGCAAAAACATCAGGATAATAACATTTGATCCAGGAAGAAACATACACCAGCAATGCAAAACTGGCAGCATGACTTTCAGGAAAACCATAACTACCAAAACCTTCCAGTTGTTTAAATACACGTTGAGCATATTCTAGAGTATAACCTTTTTGCATCATTCCTCTAACCAGTTTTTCTTCAAATTTTGTAACCATACCTTTTGCTTTAAAGGTGGCCATGCTTCGACGCAACTCATCTGCTTCGGCTGGTGTAAAACCCGCTGCAACAATAGCAATCTTCATCGCCTGTTCCTGGAATAAAGGAACACCTAATGTGCGGCTTAATATCTCTTCCAATTCTTTTGATGGATATTCAACAGGTTCTTCTCCGTTACGTCGCCGCAAATATGGATGCACCATATCACCCTGTATTGGCCCGGGACGAACAATGGCTACTTCAATCACGAGATCATAAAAAGTTCGTGGCTTTAACCGTGGTAACATGGATTGTTGTGCACGGCTTTCAATCTGGAAAACACCAATCGTATCTGCATGACAGATCATATCATAAACAGCAGGATCATCCTGTGGAATATTTGCCAGTGTTAGATCAAGTCCATAATGTTCTTTAGCCAGATCAAAAGCTTTCCGGATACAGGTAAGCATACCCAAACGCCAGCACATCGATCTTTAAAAAACCCAGTGCATCAATATCATCTTTATTCCATTCAATGCAGGTTCTGTTTTCCATTCGTGCATTCATGATCGGGCAGAGATCGGATAATTTTCCTCGTGTAATAACAAAACCACCGGTATGCTGACCCAATTGACGGGGAAAGCCCATAAATTGTCGGGTAAGTTGCAAATACTTTACGTAAGATGTTTATCAGCAGGATTAAATCCCTGTTCTGTCAATCGTTTTCCTTCAAACCATTCATCCGTAAATTCCCAGATAGAAGCCGAAAGCCGGTTGATGGTATCAACAGAAAGCCCCATTGCTTTTCCCACATCCCTGATGGCTCCTTTCTGGTGTTGTTGGGTAACTGTAGCAACAATTGCTGCACGGTCACGACCATATTTCTCATAGATATATTGTATCACTTCTTCCCGCCGTTCATGCTCAAAGTCCACATCAATATCCGGTGGTTCATTTCGGGCAGAGGAAATAAAACGTTCAAAGAGCAGATCGAATTTGGTGGGATCAACAGAAGTAATGCCCAGGCAATAACAAACGGTAGAATTAGCTGCAGATCCCCGTCCCTGGCAAAGAATATGCTTGCTGACCTGGCAAACCGAACAATATCATACACGGTCAGAAAATAAGCAGCATAATTCATTTCCTCAATAAATATCAGTTCATGTTCAATAGCCATGTTGATTTTGTCAGGTATAATTTCTCCATAATAGTTCTTGAGCACCCTTCCATGGTAAGGAAACGTGAGTTCTTCCTGTGGTGTGCGTCCCTCACTGGTGATCTCTTCCGGGTATTCATATTTTAATTCATCCAGGGAGAACGTACAGGCTTCCGCAATTTCCTGTGTACGACGGATTGCATCCGGATACTGCCTGAAAAGGCGCAACATTTCTTCCTGTGGTTTCAGGTATCTTTCTGCATTCGGGTGCAAACGAAAACCTGCATTATAAATGGTACATTTTTCCCGGATGCAGGTAACAACATCCTGTAATTGCCGCCGGTGAGGTGCATGGTAATGGACATCATTAGTTGAGACCATTGGAATATGAAAGCTCGGCCGATAATTGGCTGAGACGATACAGGTATTTCCTGTCATCACCCTGATAGGAGCGACCTGCCGCCAGGTAGAGATGATCCCCGAAATGAGTACGGTATTCCTGTAATGACATGGCAAATGATGGATCCAATTCAAAGTTCTCCTGTAAGATGGGCGGGGGAATCACTATAAATTTCATCCCTTTGTTTTGCCGGATAAACATCTGTTTTATATAAATGACATTCTCCTTTTTCTGCCCGCAGATTACCGGTAGTAAGCAAATTACTTAATTGCGAATAGGCATCTCGGTTAGTAGGATAGGCTAACAAGCTTTGTCCATCCAGCAAGTCAAGACGGCAACCCACGATCATACGGATCCCATTTTTTTTGGCAGCTGCATGTGCCCGCACGATACCGGCTAATGTGTTCCGGTCGGTAATGGCTATATCTTTATATCCCAGCATAGCTGCCTGTTCCACCATCTCTTCCGGATGTGAAGCGCCGCGCAGAAAACTGAAATTGGTTGTTACCTGTAATTCTGTGTATTGCATAATACGCTAGGCAAAAAATCCATGGATAAACCATTGATAATTGTAATCGGTATAATGCCCGGCCCGGAATAACCAGTAACGATGCCCTTCCTCATCTTCAACAGTGTAATAATCCCGGTGTTGTCCCTGCTGCAACCACCATTCCTGTTCAATTCGTTCCGGCCCGTCTGCCTTGATAATTTTATGCAGCTTCCCTTTATTCCGGAATAACATGGGCGGATAATCGGGGATAGGTGCAGTTACTTCTATCTTTTCAGGACGCTGTAATAATTGCAAAGGTCTTGGCCGGTCCATTTTCCAGCTCGTCAATGATTTCTCCTCCAATGTCGCAGCCAGTTTATAAGATCGTTCCGGCCAGTAATGTTCATCCGGAACATAACGGTGAATATGACCCGCACCCATTTTTCCATCAATACGATCCAGTAGTTCTGATAGATTGTTATCGGGTAAGCCGCTTATTTTTTTCCATAACCTAACGGGCATCGGTATGATGATTTCTACTTTTTGTGCTTCGAGGATGAATAGTTCGATTCCAGTAGCAGGTTCGATCGTTGAAATTTTGAATTCAAATAGTTTAAAAAGATGCTGTGGATTATAAGAAGCGCGATGCGTACCTATCTGGATAGTCTCTGTCTTACCATCAACCCGGAAGCATTGTAAAGTGGCTAAACGAAGACCTTTTTGTTCCTGCTGTAAGCGATAACAAATGGTTTCTAATAATCGTTGCAAAGCTATTTCAATACCCGTGGCTGTTATAATTGGTTCCAGGCATTGCAATCGCTCCTGGTAAGGTTCAATCGGACTAACAGGCTGCATAACTTCTTCCTCCTGACCCAATGCCTGGTTCAAACGCTGGATAAAACTTTGTCCAAAGCGGCGTCGGAGGGAAGGACGGGGGATTCCAATTAAATTACAAATCGTATGAAGGCCTAATTTTTGCAAACGTTCGATCGTTGCAGCTTCTAGTCGTAGTGCTGCCGTTGGTAATGAAAGTAATGCTGATGATTGACCACCCTTTTCTACAATAGAATTATTCTCTCCATAATGCGCAACCGCCCAGGCCATACCAATCGTATCAGCCATACCAGCCCGGATAGTATAACCCATCCCTTTAAAGCGGTTGTTGATGTCGGCCAGGTATTTTTTTTCTCCACCCCATAGATGCGCACAGCCCGAAACATCTAAGATCAATCCATCCGGCGGATCTATGGCCACAACCGGGGTATAACGGATACACCAGGCCGCGATGCGGTTGAGTAGCTTACGCGATAGGCCGGGCTGATCGTCCAACACCTGTAAGGAAGGAATAAACACCCGGGCATCTGCTACTGCCATACCCGCATCCACACCCTGCGCCTGTGCTGCAGCATTGGCGGCTGTAATCACCATTCTCCCATGAACAGGAGCGGCTAACACAAAAGGCCGTTCTCGAAGATCTGGCCGGTGACGGGTAAACCAATCCGTTAATAAATTCCGGAACCATATTGTCACAAATCTTTTGGCCACTTATCCTGTTTTCGTTTGTTGCTCGTTGTAAGATTCACTAAGGATCAAGGCATGCCGGAACTTTCCTTCTATCCATGCAACAGACCAGGCTCCCGGTCTGCCATTGCGGACTTTTAGCAGTTCAATATTCCAGTGAGGGAAGCCAACACCGGGCATATCGTTTTTTATATAGCTTGGCAAGGAAGTGATTTTCCAGCGTGTGACACAAGCGGTAGTAGCAAGGCTGCTGAAATTTTGACGAAGAATAAAGCCAGTTACCCGGCTTTGTTCGACTGCTAATTGCAATCTTCGGCTTGCGGTAAAGCTGATCTCTTTTATTTCTGCAATCACGGCTGCCAATCCATTACACTGGAGTGCTTCCTCTATCGCCCATAAGATTTGCCGTTCATTGGCAAGGTCAATAAAAATGATCCTACCCGGATCAATACCAAATGAATGTAAGGCAGGTGGAAAAATGGTACGGGAGGAACTGATCCATACAACGACGCCATCTGATTGCATTAAGACAGCCAGTATACCGGCAATAAACCCTGCGGTGGCGGCTGTATCTTCTTTTTTCTCACAGATAAACTCATGTATGGCTCCAAGCGGAAATGAGTTATTTGGAAAAGAAAATTTTATAGGCCCCAGTCCCATATCAGTTACAGCAGGGTTCAATAAAGGCTTAAATCCCTGTAAGGGAAGAATGTCTTTTTGCAAACGAGCAATGATTTCAGCTTTTCCCGGCAACATCTGCGTATCCCAGTTTTTTTGTAATCTAAATTACTAAATAAATTAGCACAATGAAGCTAAATTTATTAGTAGTTGATTGTCAATGCATCCCGGGAAAATTTTTCACTAGTTTTAATTACTTTTTAAAGAGTAAATTAAAATGAAAAGTTAAAGAAGAAGTTCAGATCAATGCTACCAACTAGTAAATATGGAATTTTATCAAATGTTTCCTCGTCTGCATAATAAAATCAATCTCCTTGTTCTTTCGATATTTCTCCTGGTATCTTCCTGCAAAAGGAAAACTGTTATACCCGTCACGGATATTAAAAAATGGGAAAGATCTGTCATTAATATTGAATGCCAGGAACTCCGGTACACTCCTGACGATATTGACCAGATCATTGCCACTGAAAAAGCGCATGACAAAATCAGTTCAGAAGAAAAAGAATTAGAACGGAGAGGACAACTGGGCAGGGAAACCAATCCTGTTTCAGGGACGGCGATCTATCTTACCGATAACGGCAAGAAATATTTAGTCACCGCCCGCCATGTTATTTTTGATCCGCAGGAAAGTAAGGGAACTGAGAATTCAAGATTGTTTAAGGATATTTCTATCCGGACACCTTATGACTATTTCTTAAAAAGAAAAGTAAATAACTCTTCGATCCCTTCCACAGGTTATGGTGCTACTAACCCTTTTTATCTCTCTGATGATATAACTGATATCGGCATTATTTCTTTGCAGGCATCGCTAACCCATTTTCTGATCAAAACGCTGGAAGACGATGGTTATGTGCCTATCAATCTCTCAGATATAGATCAGATAATGACATTGCATAGCGGGGATAGAATTGCTGCGATAGGGTATCCCGATTTTTCGAAGATCGGGGTATTTCAGAAACGGAATGACTACCAGTCGAATGTGGTGGTGTTGCCGGTAAGTACTTTTGGAAATGTTGCGATGGCACATGAACAGCTGGCTTATTTCATCGGCGATATCACAGTATATCCAGGGAATAGCGGCGGTCCGGTCATCAGGGATGATAAACTGATCGGGATTGTCAGTAAACAGGTATTGATCCCACTGGATCGGTCTACTTATTATTCTTCAAGAGGTACTTTAGCCAAAGTCATCAGGGCTGAGCATATTATCCGGGCTTTGCGAAAACTCCAGGTGATTGAAGCGGATAAAGCATTTCGTTGAAAGCAAGTATCAAATTTCCCGGTCACTACACCCGGAACTTTTTTTTTGGATGAGGTGATCAATCTGCAATACCTGCTGGATTTTTATTTCCGGTCAACTACCAATTCTACAAGCCCTTATTCAATAATAATTTAATATTAGCAGTAAACTGGCATGTTTTTTTCACACTCTGTATGTTCTCTTTTTTTGGGGTGGTTCTTAAATGATTCTGAGAGTATACCCATATTACCTGATCTGGTTAATGCCAGCGTAGGGAAAAAAGAGAATAGGAAGGGCCTGGTTTATTCCAGGCTCTTTTCTTTACAAAAATGAAACCTAGTGGAGGGTTTTCGCAACGGTCAAAAATTCCACGATATGTAGAGAATCTTCGGGGCTGAGGCCAGGGGTCGGAATTTTTTTTCCCCCATAATCTGCCCGTTTTAAAAGTTTTTAGGGCAGGTAAGGTTTTTGTAAAAGAAAGTTGGACAAAATTTGTTTAACAAAATTTAATTAAGATGAGATCAACATTCCATTTTCTACATCCTGTATGGTTTTTAGGCTCTGTTATACTAATGGCCGCATTTTCTTGTAATAACGATAGCAAAAGTGAATACAGGTCGGATACTATCGCGGTGGTTACGGATACAATGACAAACCTTAGGTCAGACACGGCAGTGGAGTTAATATTAAATCACGCAGAAGCTAAAATATCCGGCACATATCCCGATACTACGGTCGCTGGAACGGTAAACTTTGATGTAGATTCAAGCGGTAAACTAAAAATGACATTGGATATTTCAGTTCCGGCCAAAGCTGGTAAATCTGTAGCAGTTCATATTCATGAACATGGGGATTGTGGTGATACGGCAAAGATGGCACATGAACATTGGAATCCTGCGCGTACACCACATGGTAAATGGGGATCAACAGCTTTTCATACGGGTGATATTGGTAATGTGAATTTAGATGCAAAGGGCAAAGGTACTCTCACAATAACTACTGATTTATGGACACTAGGTGGCAAACCGGAGAAAGATATTTTGGGAAGGTCCATTATTGTACACAGCGGTGTAGATGATTATACCAGTCAGCCATCTGGAAATTCAGGTACAAGGATCGGATGCGGAGTGATCCATTAGTAAAAAAGAGTTTGTTTTTTACACTGATTTGAAAAAATCATCAATTATAAAGGGCTAGTATCAACTACAATTTTCAACAACTCAGGCTTTGATAAAAAGGTGAAAGCTTGAGTGGAGTGTCACTGTCAAAGTGAGGCGTCAATATTTTTTTGTAATAATATTTTTCTTATCTGCAAGGAGCGTTGGTCTGGGGATGTTTACTTCTTCTTTTTTGAAACCCGGGATTTCAACCTTGAATATGAAGAAAAATCCCCTATCAATAGGTGGAGATTGATGTCGTATCGGATTGAACTTGCTTTTATGAGCCCGTACGAGATTATTCGATGATCTCTTTCGCATTTGATGTACCCAAAGCCTTTGCGATCCCTTCGGTCTCGCGGCTTTTTTATTGGTACGCATAAATGAACAAGTTCACAACGCTGCCAAATAAAAAAGCCTCGCCGCTATGCGGCAAGGTTTTGTAGCCCGTACGAGATTATTCCATGATCTCTTTCGCATTTGATGTACCCAAAGCCTTTGCGATCCCTTCGGTCTCGCGGCTTTTTTATTGGTACGCTTAAATGAACAAGTTCACAACGCTTCCAAATAAAAAAGCCTCGCCGCTATGCGGCAAGGCCTTGTAGCCCGTACGAGATTATTCCATGATCTCTTTCGCATTTGATGTACCCAAAGCCTTTGCGATCCCTTCGGTCTCGCGGCTTTTTTATTGGTACGCTTAAATGAACAAGTTCACAACGCTGCCAAATAAAAAAGCCTCGCCGCTATGCGGCAAGGCCTTGTAGCCCGTACGAGATTCGAACTCGTATCACCACCGTGAAAGGGTGGTGTCCTAACCCTTAGACGAACGGGCCGTCCTTGAAAGCCACGTTAAAGCGGCAGGTCATTTTAAGGGACGGCAAAGATAGCCCTGCACCCGTTTTTGGCCAAATGTTTTTCGTCCTCGCACATTATAAAAGTTCGGAGTCTCCATGCCTTCCTCCACAGCGGCGAGATACGGATGTTTTTCCACCAAATTGTCGTATCCCTGCAATAGTGGTTTTAGGTAAATCTGATACAGTTAAACACAGCCGGTTTTATTACCTTCGCACCTCTTTTACCAACCTCAGCAACTTTGGTGTTGTCAAAAGGGCTATGATCGGATTATTAAACTTAAACGTCAAAAAATGAGCACAGTTAAAGTAGCTATCAATGGATTTGGCCGGATCGGTCGTCTTGTTTACCGGCAGATATATAAAATGGAAGGGATTGATGTGGTGGCGATCAATGATCTCACCAGTCCTAAGGTTTTGGCCCATCTCTTAAAATATGATAGTGCCCAGGGTCGCTTTGATGCAGACGTAAAAGCCGGGGAAGATTCAATAACCATTAATGGTGATAATATAAAGATATATTCCCAAAAAGATCCGGCACAAATTCCCTGGAAGGACCATGAGGTGGATGTGGTTTTGGAATGTACTGGTTTCTTTACGGATAAAGACAAAGCAACAGCACATATTACTGCCGGCGCCAAACGAGTAGTTATTTCTGCCCCGGCGACCGGCGATCTAAAAACAGTGGTATTTAATGTCAATCATGACATATTGGATGGCAGCGAAACAATAATATCCTGTGCATCCTGTACTACCAACTGCCTGGCTCCTATGGCAAAAGTGTTGAATGATAAGTATGGTATCGTTACCGGTATCATGACAACTATCCATGCCTATACCAATGACCAGAATACACTGGATGCCCCGCATTCTAAAGGAGACCTGCGCCGCGCAAGAGCTGCAGCCGCCAATATCGTTCCTAATACTACCGGTGCTGCCAAAGCCATTGGCCTCGTGCTCCCTGAATTAAAAGGTAAGTTAGACGGCAGCGCACAAAGAGTCCCGGTTATTACGGGCTCGTTGACGGAATTAACAACGATCTTGAATAAAACCGTAACGGCGGAAGAGATCAATGCAGATATGAAAGCAGCCGCTAATGAAAGTTTTGGCTATACCGAAGATGAAATTGTAAGCAGTGATGTCGTTGGTATCCATTTCGGTTCATTGTTTGATGCCACCCAAACCAAGGTCATGACCATGGGAGATAAGCAATTGGTGAAAACAGTCAGCTGGTACGATAATGAAATGAGTTACGTAAGTCAGTTGGTAAGAACAGTGAACTACTTTGCCAAACTAATCAGTAAATAACGTTTACTTACTGGCCGCAACAAATGCTAGCAGGCTGTTTGTTGCGGTATTTTTATTTTAATGTACCCTTATGAAGATCAGGAATATTGACGGACTGTCAGCAGATGACCTGCAACAGGAAGTAAAGGAAGGAGCCCGGTTTATTTTTTATCCCTATACGGTTTCTGTGATTATTGTCACATTTAAACGAACCTCGGGTGTTTACCTTGTCCGCAAAAAAGAAAATGCGGTGATAAAAGGATTGCCTTTTACTATCATTTCAGCCTTATTTGGCTGGTGGGGTATTCCTTTTGGACCCAAATACAGTTTGGAAAGCATCCAGGCTAACTTGAAAGGCGGAAAGGACGTAACGGATGAAGTGATGGCTACGGTGGCAGGATATGTTCTATTTCACGAATCGCAAAAGGAAAAAAACTTTCCCTCAACGATTATTTTGTAACGAGAACCACGAAATTTTGTTATGGGTTTGTGACCCCCTCTCTTGTCTTTATCTAAAAATGGAAGGGTATTTGTACGGAGGTCCTGATGGTATAATAGTTTTTCATTCCTTAAAGAAGTGCTATGTCAAAAATTGCCAATTACAATTTCAAAGGACTAAAAGCATTGGTGCGTGTGGATTTTAATGTACCCATGAATGATAAATTTGAGATTACGGATGACACAAGGATGAGGAGCGCCATCCCGACTATTAGAAAAATAATAGCGGATGGGGGAATGGCAATTTTGATGAGCCATTTTGGACGGCCTAAAAAAGGTCCGGAAGAGAAGTTCTCACTAAAACATCTTGTATCGCGCCTGCATGAACTCTTAAACGAACAACCAGCAACCAGCAACCAGCAACCAGTAACTATTCTTTTTACTAACGATTGTGTTGGTGAGGAGGCTGGTCTGAAGGCCCAAAAAATGCAACCAGGAGAGGTTTTGTTATTAGAGAATCTTCGTTTTTACAAAGAAGAAGAAAATGGCGACGTAGAATTTGCCGAAAAATTATCTAAACTGGGCGATGTATGGGTGAATGATGCTTTTGGGACAGCGCACCGGGCCCACGCATCCACGGCCGTCATTGCGCAATTTTTTGCGCCTGAAAATAGAATGTTTGGGTTGCTGATGGAAAGTGAAGTGGCGAGTGCAGAAAAAGTATTACACAAGGCAGAAAAGCCATTTGTTGCTATCATTGGAGGAGCTAAAGTGAGCGATAAGATCCTGCTGATTGAAAATTTACTGGAAAGAGCATCCGATATTATCATCGGTGGCGGAATGGCCTATACCTTTTTGAAAGCAGAAGGGGGAAATATCGGAAATTCTTTGTGTGAAGAAGACCGCCTGTCCACGGCGTTGGACATTTTACAAAAGGCAGCATTGAAAGGGGTTTGTATTCACCTCCCTTCCGATTCTCTTATTGCTGATAAATTCGCCGCCGATGCACAAACCTCAGCGGCTCCAAGTAACAGTATACCCGATGGCTGGATGGGGTTGGATATTGGTACCCATGCCTGTGACCAGTTTTCCAATGTGATCAATCATTCAAAGACTATTTTATGGAATGGCCCAATGGGTGTGTTTGAAATGGCCAAGTTTCAACATGGCACAAAAACAATAGCTACTGCGATCGCCGAAGCTACAGAGGACGGTGCATTTTCGCTGGTAGGTGGTGGTGATTCTGTGGCAGCAGTTAACCAGTTCGGCTTAGCCGATAAAGTAAGTTATGTATCCACTGGAGGCGGTGCCATGCTCGAATATTTCGAGGGAAAGACTTTGCCTGGCATTGCTGCCGTAACCTCCTGAAACCCTTTGCCGCCTGGGTACGCATAAAGTTAGGAGAAAACTTTGCCGGGCATAGGAATTGTATCCTCAACAGCCTCTACTGTTTTCTTATCTCAATAATCTTATCATTTCCACCATTGCTGGTGCAGATATATACGTTACCTGAAGGAGAAATACATACATCTCTCATCCTCCCGTAACTGTTCACAAAATATTCTGTGGAAGAGATGATACCCGTTTTCGCATCATTTAATTTGAGCTGGTACAGTCTCGCTTCTTTTAATGCTACCATCAGCAATGAATTTTTCCATTGCGGTATCAGGTCATTAGTATAGTAGTCTAGCCCGCAAACAGCGATCGTTGGTGTCCATGCTTTTAGTGGTTCTTTTACATTGTTAGTAGTGCAAAACGATTGTTCGGTACCGTTATCACAAAACCCATGGACGGTAGGCCAGCCATAGTTTCTTCCCTTTTCAATAATATTTACTTCATCATCGTTGCTGGGCCCATGTTCGGAGCTGTATAAGATAGAATTGGCATAAACAAGGCCTTGCGGGTTGCGATGGCCAAGACTCCAATAAGGATTTCCAGCTAGCGGATTGTCAGCAGGAATGGTCCCGTCAAGATTAAGTCGAAGCACTTTGCCATTAACAGAGGCAGTATTTTGCGGAAGGGCCTGGTTAGCGGCATCCCCGGTAGTGATAAATAATTTCAAATCAGGAGTTATTAAAAGACGGCAGCCATTGTGAATAGAAGAAGCGGTAATATTCTCGATGATGGTTACCGGATTGGTAAGCGTTGTCCCGGTATAATTAAATCGTACCACTTTTTCTTTGTAGCCTCCTGCATTGTAATTATAAGCGACAAATACATGAGGTGTTGCGGCGAAATTGGGATGTAGTACCATTCCCAATAGGCCTCCTTCGCCCGTGGATATTACATCGCCGATGGTATGCAGTAAAGCAACGGCTCCTGTTGCAGGATTAACCCGGCTGATTTTTCCACCCCGCTCCGTCATCCAGATAAAATTATCCGGACCCCATAAAATTTCCCAGGGATGGCTTAAACCTTGTACGATTACAGAATCTTTTATAGCCACAGAACCGGAAGGAGGAGGATCGTTAGGATTGCCGGATTTTTTTTTGCATTGAATAAAGCCGATAAGTAAACTGATTAAAATCCAGGAAAGAGTTTTCGTCAAACTCATACAGGTCATGTTTGGAATTAACGTGGCCAAAATCATGCCGCAGAGTTACTAAAAATGTCTGTTTACCGATCACTATATTTGACCAACCGAAAATTTAGCTTGTTGAATTGCAAAAACGCTAATTTTAGCCCCTAAATTAAAACTACTACCATGAAAGGATCTCGTAACATCATCTTAATCAGTGTTGCCGCATTATTTCTAATACTTTTTATGTGGGGTTGCAACGGTTGCAATAAAATCAAAGCGTCTGACCAGAATGTGAAAAAGGTATGGGCCAATGTGGAAACCAATTACCAGAGAAGAACAGACTTATATAGCAGTGTGATCAAAACGATCGAGGCTTCTGCGAATTTCGAGAAATCGCTGCTTTCCGAAGTGGTCAACGCCAGGGCTAAACTGGGATCAACCACGGTGAATGTTGACGACCAGGCAAGTTTGGACAAATATCAGCAGGCACAAGGCCAAATGCAGGGTGCATTCTCAAGATTGATGGGTTACGTGGAGAATTACCCCGATATTAAAACAACAAAATCCTTCCAGGATTTCCAGACCCAGATAGAAGGCACCGAGAACCGGATCAATGTGGCGAGACAGGACTACAATAAAGCAGTTGAAACCTTTAACCTGAGGATCGTGAAATTTCCAAGCAGTATGTTAGCCAGTATGCTGGGTGTGAAAGAAAAAGCCTATTATAAATCCAATCCTGGCTCTGAAAATCCGCCGGATGTGAATTTCAATATTAAATAGGAGCCTGATGTTTTCCCTTTTTAAACGAAAACCGAAACTCTTTAGCCCCGAAGAGCAAAAGCTGATCACAGATGCGATTCAGCATGCTGAGCGCTCTACCAGCGGCGAAGTGCGGGTACACGTCGAGAGCCGATGCAGCTATATGGATGCACTGGATAGGGCAGTCGAAATATTTGTTCAGATGGGAATGCAGGATACAGAAGAGCGAAATGCTGTGCTGGTATATGTGGCCATCAAAGATCATCAGCTGGCGGTGTTTGGGGATGAAGGGATTCATCGTAAAGTAGGTAATGACTACTGGAACCAGGAAGTGAGGAAAATGCTGAAGGATTTTAACAGGGATGATTATGCGAGGGGCATAGCTGGTTGTGTTGAAGATATTGGGGAGGCCCTGCAGCATTTCTTTCCCTATACTAGTAAGGATAAGAATGAACTTTCAGATGAAATTAGCTTCGGCAGATAGGCTTCATGAGATTTTTTTTAACCGCCATATTCTTTTTGTTATCATTCTGTGTCCAGGCACAGATTGAAAACGCTATTCCCAAAAGACCTAGTCCACCCAAACTCGTCAATGATTACACGAATACGTTAACACCGGCGCAGGTGCAGGCACTGGAGACTAAGCTCGTTGCTTATGATGATAGCACGTCCAGCCAGGTTGCCGTAGTAATTGTTCCAACATTGCAGGGATATGATATAGCAGAATTTGGCCTGGCCCTCATCCGCGAGTGGGGGGTGGGTGGAAAAGAGTTTAGTAACGGTGTTATCATTCTGGTGGCAAAAGAGGATCGTAAAGTCCGCATCGAAGTAGGCTATGGACTGGAAGGAGCCATTCCTGACATAACGGCAAAAAGTATAATTGACAACTCGATCACCCCCCAGTTCAAGGAAGGAAATTATTACCGGGGCCTTGACCGTGCCGCGGACGATATTTTAAAAGCGGCCGCGGGAGAGTATAAAGCGCCGGCAAACTATGGATCAAAAAGGAAGAAAGGACTTGGCCTTGGGTCTATCGTGGGTATCCTGATTCTTTTCCTGGTGTTTGGAGTATTAGGTGGTGGAGGCCGATCCGGAGGTGGCACCATGTCGGGAGCCGGTTGGATCATTGGGAGTATGTTGGGGAGTAGTGGCAGAAGCAGCGGAGGTGGTTGGTCGGGTGGGGGTAGTAGTGGTGGTTTTGGCGGATTCGGTGGTGGATTCGGTGGTGGTGGCGGAGCTAGCGGTAGTTGGTAGAACCCTCCGGATCTGTCCGCCAATGAGCGAAAGTCTTTGGGTCATGTATAGTAATAGATCGATTCATGATTTAAAATATTCCTCAATTATAGGTTCAGTATATAACGATCTTAAACATCATATTGATTAGAACAGCCTAAAAAAGTCATCCGCCGATTGGCGGATGATTTTTTTTATTCTCGGGCGCAAACCCACTAAGTTGTCGAAGGGCAGGGCTGGGTTTAAAACCCTTTCTTGTCTTCTTCCGGCAATGTCGATTTGATATGATTAACCAATTCATTCAAATCCGTATTAGTTACATTTTCCTTTGCTTCTCTATCTTTTTTTGTTAATATTCCTTTCAACACTATCCCATTAATAAAAGGATTGGTTTGATTTTTGAAAGCTTCCGGAACGGCATCTCTGAATAGTACGATCTCATTGACTCCCCATTTGATTTTGTCCGTATTTTTTATTCCAGATAGATAAGTCCCGAGCGAACTTAAGGATTGATATTTGGCCTGGCTCAAGGGCATTTTTGCAAAATCACCAATGATCTTATCAGCCATACTTTCATCACCCGACCTTACGATCTCGTTCATGATAGCTTCCTGCAGGTTTCCTTTGGCAGGCTTGTTACTCATTTGTTTGGCAACAGCCAGGGCCAGCGCTGGGTCTACTTTTCCTAGTGCGGTCAATGCGTTGCCCGATACAGAATAGGAAGAATCATTGGTAGCGGATTTAAAAAGGGCGATATACTCCGGGTTTTTATAATCGCCTAATTTATGAATAGCAGCCGCTTTTACAGTAGGCTTTTTATCTGATTTTGCAAGGTGGATAAGCGCTGGCTCAACTGCTGTTTTTACAACAGCTTTTGATAAGTCTGCTTTACTGATCGCGAAATGACGCAGGCCATCAAATTTGTCAGTCAAGGCAATCTTAATCAACTCAACTGCTTTGAGATTATCTAAATTTTTTGATGCAAAGTCAATGGCTTCTCTTCTATCCACATAGTTCCCCGCATATTTATATTGATGGATATAATTGTCCAGGCTTTTATTGTCCTTCTTGGTCCAAAGGGTTGTTTTATTGCCATCTACATTTACAAGATCTGGTCGGTTGGTGTACTTAAAAGCAAAAGTGTCTATGGCATTATTGACCCAAACATTGTAACGCACTTTATTGGCGCCCTCGTAGATGTCAATAGCGAGTGGCAGTCTGAATACCTTCCCGCTCTGCTGTGTTTGTTTTACGATTACCTGCACTTGCCTGGCTGTATTGTCATATATATAATCAATATCCACACTCGGGTGACCACTGCCAAAATACCATTGATTGAAGAACCAGTTTAGATCACGACCTGTTACCTCTTCAAAAGCCAGGCGCAACTGGTGTGCTTCAGCGGCTTTAAATTTATTGGTGGTTAGATAAGTATTCAATGATTTATAAAAGGCACTGTCGCCTATTTCGATTCTCAGCATGTGCAGGATTCGGCCTCCTTTCTGATAGCTCACGGCATCAAACATATCTTCGCGGTTCTGATAATGAAAGCGAACCAGGTCCTTTTTGTCACTGCCACTGTTCAGGTAGCCTTGCATACCCGAAAAATTTTCTGCATCACCGGCGTCTTTGCCATTCTTATATTCTTCCCATAAGGTCTGGCTGTAATCAGCAAAGGATTCATTGAGGGTAAGGTTACTCCAGCTTTCAGTAGTGACGTAGTCGCCAAACCACTGGTGAAACAATTCATGTGCAATAGTGCTTTCCCAGATATTGCCGTCTAGCAACTCCCTGGCATCCTGTTGTGCTGTTTCCTGGTGAATAGTGGCTGTTGTGTTTTCCATAGCTCCGGCCACATAATCTCTGCCGGTAATTTGCGAGTATTTTACCCAGGGATAATCTACACCGGTGATTTTGGAAAAGAAGCTCATCATCTCCGGGGTGTTCCCAAATATTTTTTTAGCAACGGGGGCATATTCTTTTTCAACATAATAATTCACTTCTTTACCTTTCCATTTATCTTTTACTATCGCATATTCTCCGACGCCCAAAAAGAAAAGATAGGGAGCATGAGGCAAATCCATTTTCCAGTAATCACTGTGTGTTCCGTCCGCATTTTTCTTTTGAGAAACTAGTTTTCCATTGGAAAGGGTTACATATTTATCAGCAACTGTCACAATAAGTTCTTGTGTACAACGCTGGTTGGTCTTATCAATGGTAGGAAACCAGGCTGAACTTGATTCCGTTTCTCCCTGTGTCCAGATTTGAGTTGGCTTGTCTTTATCTTCTCCTTTTGGATTGATAAAATACATACCCTTTATTCCGAGCATGGCTCCCTGGTTATATTTCTCATCAAATTCATCAGGCTTGGCTGTATAATCTATGAATATGGTATACGCTTCATTCGATTGATAGGTCCTGTCTAGCTTTATTCTCAGGTTCCAGTCATCGTATTGATATAGCAAAGGGATTTGTTGGCTGCCATTATTTATAAGAGCTACTTTTTTCACTTCCATTCCTTTGGCATCCAGGTTTAATGAATCAGTTGGATAAAAGTGGGGCTTCAGGGTAATCCATGCTTTTCCATACAGGTAGGATTTACTGAAATCCGGTTTTACTTCCAGTTTAGTATGTACCAGGTTGTTGATTTTTGTAGCGGTTTCCTGGTATACTTTTTTCCAGGAGGTATCTGCTGATGGCTGAGCCATTCCTACAAATCCGTATCCAAACAGAACAATGGCGATCAATAATTTCTTCATACAAGGTATTTAGGTGGTGCAAAATTACAGCAGCCGGTAATTTTATTATGGTAAAAAGGATAGAAGGCGGGCCTATTTAACAAGTTGTTGAACCCGTCCTTGGAGAAGTCAAAGGATTTCGAGTATTTTTGTTGTAATTACCAATACCTATAAAAATGAAAAAAATCCACCTTTACCTTTTATTTTCATTGTTCACACTTACCGCCTCCTCTCAACAAGTTTATTTCGTTTACATCCAGACTGAAACCGGGCAACCTTTTTTCGTAAAAGTGAAGGAAAAAAATTATAGCTCATCTGCTGCTGGTTTCCTTATACTTTCAAAGCTTGTTGATAGTAACTATAGCATAAAAATTGGCTTTCCGCAAGGCAAATGGCCGGAACAGAATTTTTTGGTTCCTATCAATAAAAGGGATCATGGCTACCTGTTGAAAAACTTTGGGACTAAGGGCTGGGGCCTTTTTGACCTCCAAACCTTGTCGGTCCAAATGGCAATTAGTGGTAAAACCAATATTGAATACGAACCGAAAGGGGAGATTGGCGAGGTTTCCGCTTTTACAGAAATTCTTTCAAAGGCCGCGGATGATCCATCTTTAAGGGAAAAACCTGTACTGGTAAAACCTGAAGAGAAAAAAACAGAAGTAGGGATTCAGGAAGTTCCAAAGAAAGATTCGTCTGTTGTAACCGGTCAAACTAAACCAGCATCTGCTGAACCGGTGACAGCAAAACCGACAGAAGTGGTGGAAGTACCGGTTGCTAGGAAAGAAAATCGTAAAAAAGCAGCAAAAGATATTCCAATTATAGTGGAGACTACCAGGCTGGTTGAAGTAAATGAACAACCTCTGGAGAAAAAGGATACACCAGGGCTATCGAATGAAAGCAAAACTGAAATAAAAGAATCGGTAGAAGTCAATCCAGTTGAAGCAAAAGAGCAACCCGTAGAAAAAAAAGAAGAAATTAAAACAGAGATAAAGGAACAGCCAGGTAGATCTACTGAAGAAACAAAAACGGTTGCTGCAGATTCATATAAAGCATCGCAGGTAAAAAAATGGTCCGAAAGTTCCACTACGGAAGGGTTTGGACTTGTTTTTATTGACGATTATGAGAATGGCGTCAAAGACACTATACGCTTGGTTATCCCGAATCCGAAACCGGTCGTACATAGTATAAATGACCAGCCAAAGGAGGAGAAAAAATTTCTTGATATCAATACAGAGCCATCTAAAAAAAATGAAGCGTCTGCGGTATCGCAAGCTAAAGTAACACATAAGAAGCGAACACAAAACCAAACTCCGGCACAACAAATTATTCTTTCCAATAACTGCACAGAGGTCGCGTCAGAAAGTACTTTTTCCAAACTCCGTAAGAAGATGGTATCGTCAAAAAATGAAGAGGGTAAGATTTCGGAAGCTAAAAAATACTTTAAGTCTCATTGCTTCAGTACTGAACAAATAAAAAATCTCATCGATTTATTTCTCTTTGAGGAGGGTAAATACAATTTCTTAGATGCGGCCTACAAGTATGTTTCAGATCTGCAGGATTTCAATTCACTGCAAATTGAATTTAAGGATGAATATTATGCCAGCCGTTTCAAAGCGATGCTTCGCAATTAAAAAGCTATGCCCCGTTATTTTTTAGAGGTAGCTTACAAAGGCACTGCATACAGCGGTTTCCAGTCGCAACAAAATGCGAATACTATCCAGGCTGAAATCGAAAAGGCAATGAATATCCTTCTTCGAATACCGGCTTTGGTACCACAGTCTGACAATACAGAAGAAGCAGATCCGATCATGTTAACAGGCTCATCCAGGACTGATGCCGGAGTACATGCGCTTCAGAATTTTTTTCATTTTGATACCAGCCTGTTCCCGTTTAGCCAGGGATTTATTGGAGAAAGAAGAGGGATTGAAAGTGAAGACCATTTTGTATATAAGATGAATGCAGTGCTACCCGGGGATATTGTTATTAAAAAGCTTCAGCAGGTTGCGAAGAATGCGCATTGCCGGTTTGATGCCATAAGTCGTGAATACAATTATTATATCTACCAGCATAAAGATCCTTTTTTAAAGGACCGTGCATTTTATTTCCCGTATAAACTGGATAAGGATAAATTACAGGAAGCGGCCGAACTCATCAAGATGTATAAGGACTTTACTTCTTTTTCCAAGCGAAATACCCAGGTCAAAAATTTTATCTGCCAGATACAGGAAAGCAAATGGGTATTTGAGGGTAATCTTTTGATTTACAACGTTAAATCTAATCGTTTTTTACGAGGTATGGTCCGGGCACTTACCGCAACCATGCTGAAAATTGCCCGGGGTAAGCTTTCGCTGGCCGAATTCAGGGCTATTATTGAGGCCAGGGACTGTACCAAAGCCAGTTTTGCTGTTCCCGGCCATGGATTATTCCTAATGGGAGTAGCCTATCCTGCAGCTACAGAAATGAACCAATAGGCAAAAGAAGCCAGAGCTACGGTTTCCAGAAAGATTTCATCACGATGAAGAGGCAATTTCGAGGCCGGTGAATCGTTCATGAACCGCGGAAAGGCTTGTCCACAGAGTATCCCCGGTGCATTGTTTCAGTAGCCGTGGGTCATCTGGACATAGGTGATATATGCTCAGACGAAATAATTCATCTCAGCAAATTCAAACTGCTGTTGGGAACCAGGGGTTTTATCAATGATTCCTTTTAAAAATTTACACCACTGTATCTCTTTACAGGACAGTGTTTCAGAGATCATTAACATTTTTCTTTCTAAATTTATTTGTTAGCAAGTCATACATCCTTATCTTTGCCGCCCGTTCAAATAAAAAGGGCGGAAAAGTTCTCTGAAAATTGTGAATACACTGTGAGGCAAATGTGAACAAAACCAGGTCAAAAAGTTTGCTGGTAAGTTAGTAAGTTGTACCTTTGCCGTCCGCCTTAAAAAAAGGCGATCAGTTCTTCACAAAACAAATTGATTTTCAAACCAAAGGATTCGTTTTTTCTTGAAAAATAAATCGCGAAAAATTTGGTAGAAATAAAACGGCCCTTACCTTTGCACTCCCGTAGAAAAAACGGGTGGCTGGTAAAGCCAAAAGATCTTTGAAAGTTGGGAAACAATAGCATTCCGATTCATAGCCATGAATCGGAAAAAACAAAAGGTAAGTCAAGCGAATAACATTTCGATTTGACACGTTAATTTTTCTTGAGAAATTTTATACTGTCAGTATCAAACAACATTTACAATGGAGAGTTTGATCCTGGCTCAGGATGAACGCTAGCGGCAGGCTTAATACATGCAAGTCGAGGGGCAGCAGCTTTGTAGCAATACAGAGGCTGGCGACCGGCAAACGGGTGCGGAACACGTACACAACCTTCCTTTAAGTGGGGAATAGCCCAGAGAAATTTGGATTAATACCCCGTAACATTATGATGTGGCATCACATTATAATTAAAGCTCAGGCGCTTAATGATGGGTGTGCGGCTGATTAGATAGTTGGCGGGGTAACGGCCCACCAAGTCAACGATCAGTAACTGGTGTGAGAGCACGACCAGTCACACGGGCACTGAGACACGGGCCCGACTCCTACGGGAGGCAGCAGTAAGGAATATTGGTCAATGGACGCAAGTCTGAACCAGCCATGCCGCGTGGAGGATGAAGGCCCTCTGGGTTGTAAACTTCTTTTATATGGGACGAAAAAGGGCTTTTCTAAGTCAACTGACGGTACCATGTGAATAAGCACCGGCTAACTCCGTGCCAGCAGCCGCGGTAATACGGAGGGTGCAAGCGTTATCCGGATTCACTGGGTTTAAAGGGTGCGTAGGTGGGTTGGTAAGTCAGTGGTGAAATCCCCGAGCTTAACTTGGGAACTGCCATTGATACTATCAGTCTTGAATACCGTGGAGGTCAGCGGAATATGTCATGTAGCGGTGAAATGCTTAGATATGACATAGAACACCAATTGCGAAGGCAGCTGGCTACACGAGCATTGACACTGAGGCACGAAAGCGTGGGGATCAAACAGGATTAGATACCCTGGTAGTCCACGCCCTAAACTATGGATACTCGACATACGCGATAAACTGTGTGTGTCTGAGCGAAAGCATTAAGTATCCCACCTGGGAAGTACGATCGCAAGATTGAAACTCAAAGGAATTGGCGGGGGTCCGCACAAGCGGTGGAGCATGTGGTTTAATTCGATGATACGCGAGGAACCTTACCTGGGCTAGAATGCTGGGAGACCGTGGGTGAAAGCTCATTTTGTAGCAATACACTGCCAGTAAGGTGCTGCATGGCTGTCGTCAGCTCGTGCCGTGAGGTGTTGGGTTAAGTCCCGCAACGAGCGCAACCCCCATCACTAGTTGCCATCAGGTAACGCTGGGAACTCTAGTGAAACTGCCGTCGTAAGACGTGAGGAAGGAGGGGATGATGTCAAGTCATCATGGCCTTTATGCCCAGGGCTACACACGTGCTACAATGGAGAGGACAAAGGGCTGCAACACAGCGATGTGAAGCTAATCCCAAAAACCTCTTCTCAGTTCAGATTGGAGTCTGCAACTCGACTCCATGAAGCTGGAATCGCTAGTAATCGTATATCAGCAATGATACGGTGAATACGTTCCCGGACCTTGCACACACCGCCCGTCAAGCCATGGAAGCTGGGTGTACCTAAAGTCGGTAACCGCAAGGAGCCGCCTAGGGTAAAACTAGTGACTGGGGCTAAGTCGTAACAAGGTAGCCGTATCGGAAGGTGCGGCTGGAATACCTCCTTTTTAGAGCAAGCACTTACTTGCTATTGTTTCCCAAAACTTTCATTGTTTTTAAGTTCTTTTATAAAGGTAACCCGATAACACGGGGGCTACAAACACAGATCCGTAGCTCAGCCTGGTTAGAGCACTACACTGATAATGTAGGGGTCAGCAGTTCAAATCTGCTCGGGTCTACTAATTAAATTAACCTGGGGGGTTAGCTCAGTTGGCTAGAGCATCTGCCTTGCACGCAGAGGGTCATCGGTTCGACTCCGATATCCTCCACCAACGTGAGTTAAGTTCGGTTGAAAAGTACTGAAATGATGATGTGATTCGTTCAGGCGAATCTTTTGGTTCAAGTCCAACACATCTGCAACATTCGCTTCGGCGGGTAAGTTCTTTGACATATTGGGAAACAAATGTTAGAATGATAATCTAATATTTTTCGATCACATATTTTTTTTGACACACTGTTTTTATTAATGGTGGTCTTGAAGCAATGTGGTCGGGTAACAAACTACAATTTGAAAGACGTGTAACAACGTCTCTAAATAAATCTAGTTTCTAATTTTTTTAAAGCAACTAAGGGCGCATGGTGGATGCCTTGGGTCTGAGAGGCGAAGAAGGACGTGGTAAGCTGCGATAAGCCGGGGGGAGCTGCACACAAGCATTATATCCCTGGATTTCCGAATGGGTCAACCCAGTACGTTGAAGACGTATTACTCGAAAGAGAGCCAACCTCCTGAACTGAAACATCTAAGTAGGGAGAGGAAAAGAAAACAATAGTGATTCCCTGAGTAGTGGCGAGCGAAATGGGAATAGCCTAAACCGGGTCGGCGTGCCGATCCGGGGTTGTAGGACTGCATTTAGAAATCATCATCAAGCAAAATCTTCTGGAAAGTTGAGCCATAGAGGGTGATAGCCCCGTAAGCGTAAATTGATGAGGACGAGCAGTATCCTGAGTAAGGCGGGACCGGAGAAATCCTGCCTGAATCTGCCAGCACCATCTGGTAAGGCTAAATACTCCTCAGACACCGATAGTGAACCAGTACCGTAAGGGAAAGGTGAAAAGCACCCTAAACAAGGGAGTGAAATAGTACCTGAAACCGTGCGCCTACAAGCGGTCGGAGCTTCAGTAATGAGTGACGGCGTGCCTTTTGCATAATGAGCCTACGAGTTGCTCCTCACTGGCGAGGTTAAGTTCGTAATTAACGGAGCCGTAGCGAAAGCGAGTCCAAATAGGGCGCTTAGTCAGTGGGGGCAGACGCGAAACTTTGTGATCTATCCATGGGCAGGTTGAAGGTTAGGTAAAACTAACTGGAGGACCGAACCCGTTGACGTTGAAAAGTCTTGGGATGACCTGTGGATAGGGGTGAAAGGCCAATCAAACTGAGAGATAGCTCGTTCTCCCCGAAATGTTTTTAGGAACAGCCTCGGATTATGAAGTCTGTTAGAGGTAGAGCTACTGATTGGGCTAGGGGGCTTCACCGCCTACCAAACCCTGACAAACTCCGAATGCTAACAGATATCTCCGGGAGTGAGGCTACGGGTGCTAAGATCCGTGGCCGAGAGGGAAATAACCCAGAATAGCAGCTAAGGTCCCTAATACGTAGTTAAGTTGATCAAACGAGGTGAGACTTCTATAACAGCCAGGATGTTTGCTTGGAAGCAGCAATTCATTTAAAGAGTGCGTAACAGCTCACTGGTCGAGAGGTCTTGCACGGAAAATAATCGGGCATCAAACTACGAACCGAAGCTCTATGATCCCACCTAGGGTGGTGATCGGTAGGGGAGCATTCAAACTGCATCGAAGGTGTACGGTGACGTATGCTGGAGCGGTTTGAAAAGAAAATGTAGGCATAAGTAACGATAAATAAGGTGAAAAACCTTATCGCCGAAAGTCTAAGGGTTCCTGATCAACGTTAATCGGATCAGGGTTAGCCCGGTCCTTAGCCAAACCCGAAAGGGGTAGGTGATGGAAAGCAGGTTAATATTCCTGCGCCTGCTATACACTAAAAGTGACGGAGAGCCGTGGTCGCTGCGTACTGACGGATATGTACGCCTGAGTGGAGTCTTCGGACGAAGCGAAGTGATAAAAGCTCTTCCAAGAAAAGCGAGTATAGCAGCCGGTACCGCAAACCGACACAGGTAGACGGGATGAGTATTCTAAGGCGCTCGGGTGAGCCGTGGAGAAGGAACTAGGCAAATTGACGCTGTAACTTCGGGATAAAGCGTACCGTCTTCGGACGGTCTCAGTAAATTGGTTCAACCAACTGTTTAACAAAAACACAGGGCCCTGCAAAATCGAAAGATGACGTATAGAGCCTGATACCTGCCCGGTGCTGGAAGGTTAAGGAAGGGTGTTCGCCGCAAGCCAAAGCTCCTGACTGAAGCCCCAGTAAACGGCGGCCGTAACTATAACGGTCCTAAGGTAGCGAAATTCCTTGTCGGGTAAGTTCCGACCTGCACGAATGGTCTAATGAGTTGAACGCTGTCTCCTCCACGAGCCCGGTGAAATTGTAGTATCGGTGAAGATGCCGGTTACCCGCCACGGGACGGAAAGACCCCGTGAACCTTCACTACAACTTTGCATTGATTTTGAATTACGGATGTGTAGAATAGTTGGGACGCTTTGAAGCCTTGCCGCCAGGTAGGGTGGAGCGGTCGTTGAAATACCAACCTTCTTTGATTTAGAGTCTAATCCCTTGCGGGAAACAGTGCATGGTGGGTAGTTTGACTGGGGTGGTCGCCTCCTAAAGAGTAACGGAGGCTTGCAAAGGTACCCTCAGTACGGTTGGTAATCGTACGTAGAGCGCATTAGTATAAGGGTGCTTGACTGTGAGGCACACAAGCCGAGCAGGGACGAAAGTCGGCTAAAGTGATCCGGCGGTTCTGTATGGAAGGGCCGTCGCTCAAAGGATAAAAGGTACTCCGGGGATAACAGGCTGATCTCCCCCAAGAGCTCATATCGACGGGGAGGTTTGGCACCTCGATGTCGGTTCGTCACATCCTGGGGCTGGAGAAGGTCCCAAGGGTTCGGCTGTTCGCCGATTAAAGTGGCACGTGAACTGGGTTCAGAACGTCGCAAGACAGTTCGGTCCCTATCTGTGGTGGGCGCAAGTAAATTGAGAGAACATGACCTTAGTACGAGAGGACCGGGTCGTACGTACCGCTGGTGTATCAGTTGTGCCGCCAGGTGCAATGCTGAGTAGCTATGTACGGACAGGATAAACGCTGAAAGCATCTAAGCGTGAAACCTATCTCAAGATGAGTTTACTTTTAAGGGCCGTCAAAGACTATGACGTTGATAGGCTATAGGTGTAAAACTGGTAACAGTAAAGCCAAGTAGTACTAATTGCCCGTACGCTTTAATTTTTTTAATCATTTTCTAAAAATGATTATATCAGAGAGTCTTCTAACATTTCCCAATATGATCTTATTAAGTTCCATGTAATACATGTGAAGTCGCAATCCATCTGTTTGGAATTGATGATCTCCTTGTTTGGAATTGTATATTCTTATGGTGGTTTTGCCGAGGGTGTTCACCTCTTCCCATACCGAACAGAGAAGTTAAGCCCCTCATGGCCGATGGTACTGCACCACAATGCGGGAGAGTAGGTAGCTGCCATATTTATTTGAAAGGCCTTGTCGAAAGACGAGGCCTTTTTATTTGAGTTCGATCCCGCATTCCGAAGTTCCAGTCGGTACATCGCTTCGCTCTGCCGCCCAATTCAATTGAAGCGTTGACTAGTAATTCAGTCGGGGCGCCATTTGTATTTTGAGAATACTTAGTTAGGATCAATTATGTACGTTCTGCCCTAAGCCTGTTTTTTGTCGATCGTTGAGTAGTTTTAATTGGATTCTTTTTTTCAAAGCCCCTGCCTTTGGATTACCTGGCGAGACCGTTGGATAATTGCGAGAAGAAAAAAAGCCGTTGCATAAATTCCTGCGTTCATTGGCTCGTTAAGAAGTTGCCTTGGATCCTACCTCCGTTACTTTTATGACGGCAATATCTTTAAATCTTAAACTATATATATGAGAACAAATTCCCGTCAAATCCTTAGCATTATTTTTTGTATGACCATTTACCTGGTTACCGATGCACAACCATTCACAAGAAAAATGCCCCCCGGTTTAAAAGTAGCAGATGTAGACAAACACACTATGAGACCCACGCATGTGATAAATGTTAGTTCCGATGATGACAAGTTTGAAAATCTCGCGGCTATACCAAGGCTCAAACCCAACACTTTCAAGGCTAACGTTACACCTAAGGCCAACTGGAATGAATTTATGGACGAGATCCATAAAGCGTTAAAAGATTCGGTCCAGGGATATATTTTACAGATCAATAAAAATGGTGCTAATATCGGTGGTCTTAAATGGAGTTGGGCTAAGTCGGTTATTGATGGTTCGCAGGGTTGGGACGCCAATACACGAATGCATATAGCCAGTATTAGTAAATACCTAACTGCCTTGGGGGTACTGAAAGCATTGAAATTAAAAGGTCTGACGCCCGATACAAAAATTATTAGTTACCTGCCTTCTTACTGGCCAAAAGGTAATAATATAGATAAGATTACTTTCAGTCATTTACTTACCCATCGGTCAGGATTTACAACAGGCGGATCGGGTTCTGATTTTTTATTGATGAAGTCGAAAGTAGCTGGCGGTGTGTCTAATGTTGGGGAAGGCAGCGGTTATGAAAACATGAATTTTGGACTTTGCCGCATCCTGATCCCAGTTGTGATGGGTCTAATGGACAAAGATGATCAAGGCGGAGATTTGCTCTGGGACATGGTCTCAGTAGGCTGGTTTAAGTCCTTTATGCAGGACAAGATTTTTACTCCTTCCGGGGTACCGAATGTTGGTTTCGATCCAAGCGCAGGGTATAAATCCGCAAATGCATATATGTTTCCTTTTCCTACTATGAGTCAATCCGGTTGGAATTCAGGCAACCTGTATTCTGTAGCCGGTGGTGCAGGATTTCGTCTTTCTGTTGCGGAATTATTAAAAGTGGTGGACCATGCCCGGAGAAAGGGAGATATTCTCCCTACTGCCGAGGTGCAAGATGCCCTCGACAAATCATTTGGGATTAATGGGTCTTTTGACACACCAGCAGGAAAGGCTTATTACAGGAAAGGGCGCTGGACAGCAGGAGATGGACGGACCGAACAATCTGTGCTCGTGATCCTGCCTGATAATATTGAGGTGGTGGTTTTCGTCAACTCGTATATTGGTAAAGCGCAGAGCAGTATTTATAGTTACGTTAAGAACATTTATTTAAATTCCTTTCAATGATTTTGACCACTGCCTGGTCAATGGCATCTTCATTCAAACTTAGACATTCTTTTTGCAGTCGATATGGGATTACGACATTTTAGTCTGTACCTCACTTTACTCCCCTATTGGAAGCCCCGACTACAATTTAGCCGGGGCTTTTTTTATAAAGTCTGTATTACTTCGTTTTAGATTGAACATACAAATCCTTAGTAGGCAATATTCAATATGCAACGTTCAAGTGAGTCAACCAAGATCGTCTCCGTCACCTAACGATACATTGATATAGTGTATGATCATTTTCTTTGGGGGAATTCACTTTGGAATATCCATAGCCAACTTTGACAACTCCTGGTCAATAGGTGTAGTGTCGCAAAATTATAGCGCTATCAATCTTCCTCTCAGGAAGATACTTTTGTGAGCAGGCCTCAATCTGCCCGCTTCCAGAAGTATTTAAACTTATAAGTGCCTCCATGATCTGCTATGTTGCCTGTGAAAACCTCGTCCGATTGGTTATCCGATCCAAGAGTATTCGCATTCGACATCGTTAAATGCAGCAATTCAGCAGGGAAAACTTTATCATTGGTATATATACTCATCATAATATTAATTGCAAACTCAAGACCACTAGCTATATCACCTGGATTAGATGAAGTATTAAAAGTTGAGGCAATGATCGACTGGAGAGCTGCGTTCAATTCAGCAGTTTGGGCTTGCAGATCGAGATCTTCCGTCTTAGCGAGTACCACAATACAATAGTATGATTGCGGATAGGTGGATGTTGGCCTTACTGGGAATCCACCCAGTAAATAATTGCCATGGTCACAGGACTCGCCGCCTTCAAACGCGCAACTTGCCAGGGGGTTGGCAAGCCTTACATTTTCTCCTGGCCCTACCAGTACACCTGATATGATCATTTGATCACTGCCTTCTTCGGGGTCGCATTCATCTACACAAACTATGTTTCGTAGAATCAAACGGATTTTGTTTTCGCCTACCATCTGTACCAGAGGCCGTGTGTTTACCGACAGGCTCCAGCCTTTTGATTTCATAAACGTTGTTAGGATCCTGTTTTGGAGATCAACCCCCTTGAATTTTCCGAAAACTGCAGCTTTTTTATTTGTGTTGGCCATGATACTAGTCAAGTTAGCACTGGCTTTGGTAACCAAAGAGGAGGGAAGTTTATTCACTGCGTCAAGCGCTCTTTTTTCCGCTTCATTATTTAGATCGATAGGGTTAAGCACTGGATTTTTTTTATGAAGAATCGCCCGCGATAAAAAAACTGCAGCCGCATGCGCATTCTCTTTGGCTGTCTGTTTTTGAGCAGCAGTTATTACCGGCTTTGGAGCCTGCTTTTCTGTGTTGAGGAGTTTTAATTCTTGTGCGGTAAGCTTAGATTTTACACCCTTTTGGGCGTTTAGTGACAAGCTGGCTACCAGGCAACCGAGGAAGAGAAGTTTTTTGACAAGCTTATTCATAATTCAAGGTTTAGATAAGGTAAAAGTAGTGCATGTTTTTTTTTATTGCTATCCGTTCCCTTGCTCATTAGAACCGTTTGATAGTTTCAGGGTATATCCTTTCCCTTTTAATAATTTATTTCCGGTATTGGCTTTTTGGCTTGTTCCTCCTGTCATTAAACAGGTTAGTTTTATTAAAACTTTCCTGGCAAAAGTTGGTAACTAACCTGGTAATGTAAACATTCGAAATAGTGACTGCCTGCCATAAACATATTCTTTGTACAAAAGTTCAGTGATCATTGTTTTAAATTGTATGACAAATCGCGGCAATCATAAAAAAGATTTTCATAAATATTACTATTAAAATTTACAAAACACGATTATGAAAATTCAAATTGCTCGGCTCGCTAATGTTTTATTCTTTTCTTTGTTGGTTTTTGGTGTGAATGCCCAGCCACTAAAGCCTCGTAAACTAACTGCACAAGAACTTAAAATACGGGCAACTTTGCCCGTTTCAGAAAATGTAGGATCGAAATTATCTCCTTCTCAAAAATTAAAAGCGGCCGATCGGGGTCATGCAATGACAGCTCTCATTCTGAAAGCTATCTTGCACCGGGCAGAGCCTGCAAAGTACCCAATGGATGTTACTACTGCGTCTGTTGAAAAGAATATCTGGCAAGTTGTTAAAAAGATCAGCCCATCATTATTTGATACGATCAGTATAAAAGCCAGGCAACTCATGAATAACGCCACGAAAAAAGCAGCCTTGCTTGGAAAGTACAACGATCTTAATTTCCAGGTGTCTTCTCTACAGGACAAAATAAAAATGAAAAGCGGAGTCGAATTCTCAGCTGCTGCCGACGTCAGCCAGGTAACGAACGTCAAGGATCTAAAAGCAATTGATAGGTATGACAAACTCGATATCGAACTTAAATCTATTGATTGTATTGCCCGTACAACTCATGCCGACCCTTATGACCGGCTGGTATTGACTGGCTTGCTAGTAGGCGCCAGCGGCAATACGAACGATGCCAATTCGATAGCGGGTTGTGAAATGGTAGATGGACTTACCTGCCCATTGGGAAGCTATCGTTTTGGAACATACTCGTTAAATACAACGCCTGAATTTCCAAAAACATTCTATGCCATCTTTGTGCTTATCAGTTCAAAGCGCCCCGACCTTGAACTTTCTAAAAATATTTTTGATGTCATTATGAGTATGATTGGCCCGGCTTCGGTATCACCCGGCCAGAGTATGGATGAGATGATCGTGGCGGTAACCGAATGTATCAATAATTTTTTCGACATTTATTCAGGAATAGATTATCCCATGATTCCTTATGCCGTTAAATTCCAGCTGAATAATATCAATATGTCATCAGTTAGTAATGGTGCAACTGGTGATTTTCAAACCGGGGATATACTTGAATTTGGTAATCCCCAACGTTGGGGCAAATACCGAATAACTTACAATTGGCGACTTAGAAAATAGTATATAGAGTGTTGGGAGCATTTCCGGAAGATTGGCCAATAAGATCTGATCGTATAATAAAGTCTTTTATTTTACTCCTTATATTTGCGATCTTTAGCGGCATTTATGACACGTAAGGAACGCATCATATTATTCCTGCTTGCAGCGCTCAATTTTACGCATATCCTTGATTTCATGATCATGATGCCATTGGGCAATTACCTGATCGAGGATCTCAGGATCAATGCCATGCAGTTCAGCATCCTTGTTGCTGTTTATTCTATCAGCGCTTTCTTTTCAGGTCTGATAATATCGTTGTTCATCGACCGGTTTGACCGGAAAAAGCCCCTCTTACTAGCATATGCTGGTTTTTTGTTAGGTACTCTTGCCTGTGGTTTTGCCTACTCTTATGAATTGCTTTTAGTTGCCAGAATCGTGGCTGGACTATTCGGCGGAATTATTGGGGCCCAGGTTTTCGCCATCGTAGCTGACATGTTTAGTTATGAACGCCGGGGAAGGGCAATGGGTGTTGTAATGGGAGGTTTTGCTGCCGCTTCTATTGTAGGTGTGCCACTTTCATTATACCTAACAAACCTGTTCAAACATAACTGGCATATACCCTTCATTTTAATAGGCTGTGTGGGCTTGTTGTTTATTCCTTTTGTAATAAAGTTTGTCCCGAATATGATCAATCATATTAAGAAAAGAGATGAAAGGGAATCTCTTTTTACTGCCTTATTGATGGTTTGCAAAATACCGGTACAGCGATCAGCGCTGATGTTCTCAGGATTATTAATGATGGGGCATTTCCTTATCATTCCTTTCATCAATCCCTACCTCGAGTTTAATAAAGGGTTTTCTAAGAATGATACGCCTATGATCTACCTGGTGGGAGGAGCTGCTTCCCTGATAGCGGCTCTTTACCTGGGACGTGTAGCTGACAAAAAAGGTAAACTGCTTATTTTTTCTGTATCAGTGGTGCTTTCACTTTTCATGGTAATGATCATCACCAACCTGCCCAATGTGCTTCTACCTGTTGTATTAGTTTTTTTTGCTATTTGGTTCGTTGTCGCTACGGGACGTATTGTAACCGCCCAGGCCATGATCAGTGAAGTGGTGAAGCCTGAACAAAGAGGTAGCTTTATGAGCATAAATGGCAGTATACAACAATTGGGTAGCGGTTTAGCAGCTTTATGTGCTGGTGCCATCGTGTCGACGGAGAAGTCAGGGAGGATTATCAATTACAATTGGGTGGGTTATTTAAGCATGTTTGTATTGGTGCTGAGCCTTATTTTTGGCCGTGTTATTTTTAGGAAAATGGACACGCAACCCTTTCCAGAGAAACAGGAAGCTGAATTGGAAGAAGGACTTATCCAGGAAACAGCGTAATCATTTCATAACCCTGTACACGGGGTAACGTAGGTGGGCCGGCTCATACCAGGGGGAGTGTTGATAAACGAAATTTAATTGCGCTCGTCCATTTTTTACAAAGGCAGTATCTTTTGCCTTTTGTTGTTCCAGCCTGTTTCTTAATTCAGGATTTTTTTTCAAATAATCAGCAGCAATATCCTCAAAAGCATAGGCTGAATAGCCTTCTTTCTGACTTAGTATCGCATCGAAATAATTCCAGGCGAAATAAGAGTCTTCGCCGTGTGGTTCTAACGTTTCAATTAAGAACCGGTTAGCCGGCTGGTTCATGGCTATATACCAGTCACCTTTTTTAAAAGTTATGAATTGCTTGCTAGTACTGGTTTTTATATCGCTGTTCAGGTGATGCATTTCGTATTGACGGGGTAATGTTTTATAATCATCAATTTTATAGGCTTCTACTTCTACCGTGGTATCTTTTTTTAACTGGCTCATCTGCACCTTATTTAGCTTTAACAGTTCGATCACTTTCCACCATCCTTGCGGAACGAGATAGGCTTTTGGTTTTAGAACCGAGCTCTTTACTGCAAAATAGTTGAAGATCTTAATCTTTTTTTCATAGGGTTTACTGCGGTCATAGTACAATCTTGGTAGGCCTGATACTTCACTCGGTTTGCGACCAGCTATATACCCTTTATAAAGCACTTCTTTGAATTTAGAACGATCGAGTGCCCAGGTGACAGGGAATTCAGTTGCATTGCTTACCAATTTTTTAGTTTGCTCGCGGAGTGTTTTTATTTTGTCGCTGTTTTTGGCAGTGAAATTTATAAATGATTGCATCAGTGTATACGTAGCTTTTACCCGTTGGTCGTAAGGTTTCAGCATATGGGTTTCGGGAACAAACGAAAAGGTGTGCCATAACGCGGCATAGCCACTGGCATAACGGGGACCATCCCAGTACTCGGGCCAACCATTGTCTGGTGTGTCACCAAATGAGTTGACATAAGGGATGAGGTCATATCCCTTTTGCTTCATAGATGAATAGATCGCTGGCTCAAATTGCTGGCTAAGAAATTCTCCCATTATTCCACCCAATTTATTATGCTGCGTAGTGAGCAAGGTCATGACGTGCTGGTAGTCGGCTCCATTGCTCACATGGTTATCTACAAACACATCCGGATCGGTGAGATGAAATATTTCTGTAAAAGCCCTTGCATCTTTCGAATCACATTTGATAAAGTCCCGGTTCAGATCAAGGTTTTGAGAGTTGCCGCGAAAACCAAATTCTTCGGGCCCGTCTTGATCAACCCGATAGTTAACACTGCGATTTAAGCAGCCTCCTATATTATAAATGGGAATGATCGCCAGCACTACATTATCAGGGATTTTAAAAACATTCGTTACGATATCTCTGGCCAACAACATACTCGCATCCACTCCATCGGGTTCTCCCGGGTGAATACCATTGTTGATAAGGATGATCCGTTTGTTATTCTTACGAATGTTTGCAAAATTATGGTCACCATTGTTTGATACAACGATAAGGTGCAACGGGTAGCCGGCATCGGTCATACCCATCGTGAGCATTTTTATTTTACCCGATTGCTTATCCAGTTTTTGCCACCAGTCTACGATCTCAAAATAAGTGGGTGTTTGGGTGCCGTTCGAGTTTTCAAATTTGGTGGTAATGGGTTGTCCATAAAGAATGTGGAAGGATAAGCAAAAGCATGCCAGGATATAATTTCTCATCCTTAAAATTAAGAAGAAGAGGTTAGTTTTTATCCAGAACTTCTACGGCATTGTCCGGTAACTAACGGTGTATCCTACTCATTCGCTGCTTTGGCATAACAGGATATCATTATTATTTTACCAGCGACAGCCACTTGTAATAAGCTGGTTATTCCACCGGAAATGACTTTTGGGTTGTATCATTTTTTGTATGTACGAAAAAACATTTTCTGGGTTTTTCGGTGTTAGTGGAAAATGCTGTACTCAATATTTGAAAATCAGGTTTATTACCAGGAAGAAGGCTGTAGATGACGGAATGAGTTTGTTCAAAATCTATATTAGCTCTCTTAGGCTGGGCGGAAGCGGGGATAAAAGTAAGCAGTAGAAAAAGAATGCTGGCTGTCTATTTCATCACTAACATTAAAAGAGAAAGGCGTCCATTCAGGAACGCCTTTCAATAATTTATAGTATGCCTGCCTGCAGTTACTTATTTCGCTGCATTTGCTTTTCTAGCCAGTTTGCTCTTCAGGTTGGCGGCTTTGTTCTTGTGAATAACATTACGCTTAGCCAGCTTATCGATCATGGCTGCCACTTCAGGGAATTTTTCACCCATTTCTTTTCCTTTTAATGCTTTCAGGTCGCGGATAGCATTACGGGTAGTTTTACCATAATACTTATTTCTTGCGGTTCTGGTTGCAGATTGACGGGCATCTTTTTTTGTTGCGCTGTGATTAGCCATTCTTATTAATTTTAACGGACGGCAAAGGTAGCATTGAGTGCTTTAACTACCAAATTTTCAGCAATTTAATTATCAATTTTCAGGATGCTAATTAACACAAAGTCAGGCCCCTATTGCGAGTGGCAAGAAACAGCAAAACGGTATCTAAACTGCTCAAAATGAACCGGTATTTTCGATTTTTTGAACGATATTTGGGCCTTTCAAAACGGACATTAAATCTCTCCTGAATGAAGGATTTCTCCTATATCACTAATTCTTCTCCTGCTTTTATCGAAAATCTCTATCGTGACTATGTAAATGATCCCGGTAGTATAGACCCGGAAATGAAAAAATTTTTTGAGGGGTTTGATTTCGCGGTGATGAATGCTAAAATAAACGGTACCAGCAAAACTCTCCCTACCACCCAAACGGTTTCCCCCGATACGGAAAAACCGATCAGCGTTGATACTGATTGGATGAGGGAGATAAGAGCCTACCGCCTGATATTGGGCTACCGGAATAAAGGCCATCTTCTGGCTAAGACTAATCCAATACGTTCTAGGAAAGACAGGGGGGCAAATATTGAGTTATCATTTTTTGGTTTTTCTGAAGCCGATCTGGATAAAGAATTTCACGCGGGAAATTTGATAGGTATTGGTACCACTTCGCTCCGGAATATATTGGATCATTTGGAGAAATGTTATGCTTCGCATATTGGTAGTTGAATTTAAATATATCAGTGATCAGAAAAAAGATCGACTGGCTCACCAATGAGGTAGAGAAAGGGATGCTTACTGAACCTTACCCCTTGAAAAGAAAAGAAGAATACTGGAAAAACTGAACCAGGGGGTAATGTTTGAAAAGTTCCTTCACACCAAATATGTCGGACAGAAAAGATTTTCGCTGGAAGGTGGTGAAACAACCATTGCGGCTTTGGATGCCATCATCAATACAGCTGCCGATTTGAATGTACAGGAAGTGGTGATCGGTATGGCGCATCGCGGAAGATTGAATGTGCTGGCCAATATCATGGGTAAGACCTATGAACAAATTTTCAGTGAATTTGAAGGCACTGCCAAGCTTGATCAGACGATGGGAAGTGGAGATGTAAAATACCATATGGGTTTTGGAAGTGAAGTGCAAACGACTGAATGATAAAACCATTCATCTGAAGCTGATGCCCAATCCATCGCACCTGGAAGCTGTTGACCCGGTGGTGGTTGGTTTTGCAAGGGCCAAGGCGGATGTAATGTATGATAGCGATTTTGATAAAATACTGCCGATACTAATTCATGGTGATGCCTCTGTAGCTGGCCAGGGTATTGTGTATGAAGTATTGCAGATGAGCAACCTGAAGGGATATTATACCGGTGGTACCATTCATTTTGTGATCAATAACCAGATCGGATTTACTACCGACTTTGATGATGCCAGAAGTTCAGATTATTGTACCTCGCTGGCGGGTGCAATTCAGGCGCCGGTATTTCATGTAAATGGTGATGACCCGGAAGCTGTTGTAAAATGTGTGGAGATCGCTACCCGTTACCGCCAGGAATTTAATGCCGATGTTTTTATTGATATGGTTTGCTACCGCCGGCATGGACATAATGAAGGCGATGATCCCAAGTTCACGCAACCGCATTTGTATGCGTTGATTGATAAGCATCCCAATCCGAGGGAAGTATATGTAAAATATTTATTGGAGAATGGAGAAGAGGATGCGCAGGAATTGGCCAAGGAAATGGAGAAGAAATTCTGGGCTGATCTGCAGGAACGGCTGGATGAAGTAAAACAACATCCTTTGCCTTACCATTACCAGGCACCGGAAGTGGAATGGAAAAAGCTTACGAAGAGCCACCACCCGATGATTTTGAGCAGTCGCCGGTAACAGCTATCAGTGTTGAAAATTTTAAGAAAATATTTGATGCCCTGATGAAATGGCCGGAAGATTTTAAGCCACTTCGTAAAGTAGAAAGAATACTGCAGGACAAAATGAAGTTGTTTGAAACAGAACAGAAAGTGGATTGGGCCACAGCTGAATTAATGGCCTATGGCAGTTTACAATTGGATGGAAAGGATGTGAGAATGAGCGGGCAGGATGTGCAACGGGGAACTTTTAGTCACCGGCATGCTGTATTAAGAAATGACGAAAATAACAAAGCGTATAACCGGCTGGAAGCTCTTGATGCAACAGGCACGTTCAGGATCTATAATTCATTGTTGAGTGAATATGGTGTATTGGGTTTTGAGTATGGGTATGCTATGGCGAATCCAAATACCCTGGTATTATGGGAAGCACAGTTTGGTGATTTTGGTAATGGTGCACAAACTATGATCGACCAGTTCATTGCGGCCGGCGAACAGAAATGGAACCGGATGAATGGGGTGACGATGTTATTGCCGCATGGCTATGAAGGCCAGGGCCCTGAACACAGCAGTGCCCGCCTGGAACGATTTCTGCAACATGTGTGCTGAATTGAATATGGTAGTAACGAATATTACTACGGCGGCCAATTATTTCCATGCTTTGAGGAGACAATTGGCATGGCCATTCCGCAAGCCGTTGATAGAGTTCACACCAAAAGCCAACCTGCGTCATCCGGGATCTTATTCGAGAATTGAAGAATTTACACAAGGCAGGTTTAAGGAAGTGATTGATGATGCTTATGCAGAAGTTGCCAATATAAAAAAAGTTTTGTTCTGCAGCGGTAAGATCTATTTTGATATGGCGGAAAGACAGCAAAAAGAAAAGCGGGATGATATTGCCATAATCCGTCTCGAACAGATTATATCCGTTACCTTACAACCAGCTTGAAAACTTATATAAAAAATACGATAATGCCACCTGGTTCTGGGTGCAGGAAGAACCATTAAATATGGGAGCTGCTTCTTTCCTTCAAATGAATTTGAAAACAATCAATTTCGGGTTGATCAGCCGGCAACCCTCGGCTTCCACAGCTACAGGTTTTCATAAAGTGCACCTGCAAGAACAGGCTGAGGTCATTGAAACTGCATTTAGTATATAAAAGAACAGATCCCTTTTGGGGATCTGCCGGTTTATTGGTTATAAGTTCTGATATCAACGAGGCCCTGTGGCTATAACGACATCCCGCCATTCCCCCGCTTCTTTCCTGATCAGTATGATCCCGCAAACAATCCCCTTCCCATAATCCGCATGATAAAACGTAGGAAAGCCACCAAGAAAACCATTCCGGAATGCATAATCATTGGCGCTGGTAAAACGATGACGAATGTCATCCAATCGGGGATTTCCTAACTCGCTCAATGGTACATCGCGGAATTCAGCCACCTCTTTAGACAATAGGAAAGTTCCACATACATTCCCGGGCCCATAATTCGCATGAAAATAGTTGGGAAATCCACCAACAAACCCACGGGCAACGGCATAATCCTGTGTTGCACGCATCCTTCCTTCAAAGTCATTTAGTTGATACAAACGAGGGAAAAAACTCTGCGGTACATCCCGCCATTCGACCATTCCGTGTTTGATCAGGATAGTTCCACCGACAATATCATTTCCTTGTCTTGCTTCATGAAAATTGGGAAAGCCCACCGCGAACCCATTCTTACTAGCATATGCCGCCCGATGGCGAAACATTTGCTGAGCCTTGTCTGATTCTGGGATATTAACTGAGGCGAATTGTGGAATGATCGGGTTGGGGAAACGAACATTACATTTTGGTCCGTTTACTTTGTTGTAGAACTGTTCAATACCAAACAGGTCAGCTCCAGTGAAATCCTTGACCCCAACCCGGTCTTTATCCAGGCAATTTTTACAGGTATTCAGAACGCTCTCTTTTATGCAAATCATGGTCGATTTGGTAGGGTCATTCGAGAAAGCCTTTCCACTATAATGCATGATTGAACAGAAGTCATATCCACTTAATTTTGTTCCTCCTTCTTTTTGGAAATTATCTCTTTCATTTGGGTTCACATTGTCCAGAAAAATGTGAATGAACTCATCACGATCATCCCGGTTCTGTTCATGATAAAAACCAGTTGCATGCATTAATTCATGCATGGCACCACTTTTAGTGGAGTTTTGATTAAGCAGTAATATTTGTTCACCACCCTGTTTACCCACTTCTGAAGAACCCCCGTTTGATGTATCAGTGGTAAATACGATCCTTACATAATCACTCTCCGTAGTCCTCGGTTTTAAGCAAAGCACCGTTCGGGTATTAAATTCTTCAATGGCTGCATGAACGTTAGGGCCTTGTCCATTGCTGTATATGGAGGCGTCAATCAGGATAGGCATTACTGCATTGGGCCACCTGTAATCCAGGTTGTTCCTTGCCAATGACATCACTTTCGGAAAATCGTTGCCAACGATCATATCACCATTCAATATATAATGGTGGCCAACTTTCTTAACAATGAATTCCCTTTCAGTAGCTGCAAAAGGAAGCTTCAATTTCATTCGCAAACTAGTAGCGGGATCTATCGCACTGACATTGGCTGTCTGGCTGATCTGTTGCACGGGTGTTGAAACGCTGGTTGAAGTCTTATTCAGAATTGGTTTTGACACAGAACTCGATGTCGTTGTTGGTTTTTTTCTTTTATTAAGAATAGTCTGCGTGTGGGCTGAGTAGCTCATCGCTAAAAGTAAAAGAGGGATTAGGAATTTCATGACTGGTTATTTTAATAGTGAATGATACTATTGTTTAAATGTTGAACGCCTACCTCGGAATTTGCGCCAAAATCACATCCCTCCACTCCCCCGCTTCTTTTTTAATCAGGACAATCCCGCATACAATGCCCTTACCATAATCATAATGGAAAAAAGTAGGAAAGCCGCCCAAGTATCCATTCCGGAAAGCGTAATCGTTGGCTGAAGTCATTCTTGCCCGGATATTGTCAAGCGGGGGTGAACCCAATTCTGTCCAGGGGACATCGCGCCAGTCAGCTGTTTCATTTGGAAGGAACACCGTGCCCATTACTATACCCGAACCATAATTGGCATGATGAAAAGTCGGATACCCTCCAACGTAACCAAGGGCGGTAGCGAGTTGCTGGGTCGCACGCATACGTCCCATGAAATCCTGCAGTGGGACATAACCGAGCCACAAATGTGGAATGTCCCTCCAGTCAATCATTCCATGTTTCAGGAAAATAGTACCTCCAACGATGTTCTGACCATACTGTGCTTCGTGAAAATTCGGAAAAGCAGTCGCGAAACCTTCTTTGCCTGCCAGGTCACCACGATGACGAAAACTCTGCATCACTTTATCCGATTCCGGGATTGACACAGTCGGAAACTGTTTAATAGGTGGAGGTGGTGGCGTTTTACCCGGCTTGAATGGATTTACAAAAGGTGTACTACAGGGAAACCGGCTGACATTATCGTAAAATCCATCGATACCTTTTATATCCTGTGAACTGAAAGTGGAATCTCTACCCATGCAGGGAGGACAGGTAATTGGAGTTCCCAATGCATGGCACTCGATGGTTGGCTTTCCGTTGCCACTAAATGCCATTGCACTATAATGCATGATCGAACAAAAATCATAAGCGCCATAATTAAGGCCATCGTCTTCCAGTTCGAAATTATGAAGCGATTTATCGATCACATTTTCCTCTTTGATATGGATATGGTTTGCCCGATAGGGCCGGCTTTGTTCATGCATAAAGCCGGCAGCATGCATGAATTCATGGATCATACCTCGTTTATCAATTCCATTCCTTCCATCGCGAGAATCTTTTACAAAAATTACCTGTTCGTCCCCCTTTCGGCCTAATTTGGACGCACCTGCACCACCGATTGAATTATCTACCACAATTTTTACATAATCCTCTTCATTGGTCCGCGGAACCAGGCAGAGTTTAGTTTTGGTATTAAATTCCATGATCGCATCGTGTACAATATCTCCCAGGCCATTGTCATATACTGCCTGATCCACCACAATAGGCATCGTAGCATTGGGCCAGCGATCGTCTTTATCATCGATGGAATAAGACAGAAGATTATGCTTCGGCAGATCATCACCGACTATAATGTCCCCATTAAGCACATAGAAATTATTCCATTTGCGAACCCAGTATTCCTTAGTCGGTCCATTTTTACGCAGTTGAAATGACTTGCGCTGATAGGGCCCGAGCCCAGCTCCCTGCACAGTAGTAGAAGCTTTCTGCACAGTAGTAGAAGCTTTCTGCACAGGTGTATATACTGAAGTCGCCGCCTTTTGTACAGGTTGTGAAACAGTGGTTGAAGTGGTTGGCTTTTTCCTCAGGTTTAATGTTTTCTGAGGGTACGATGTGGAGGTTATTGCTAATACGAAGATCAGTAATATCGATTTCATATTTATTTGTTTACTTATGAATTGTAATTTTTTTTTAAACTCTCTTAAATATCCAGATGGTGTTTTCATTATAGCCTTCCTGCAACAATAACACCAGCTCATTGGTGGACAGAGCGAGTATACGGAAATGTTCCGGTTCGGGATCTTTGTCTTCCTCTTGCGGGATTCGTGCCCGGTATACGATAATATTGTCTTTACCATTTTGCTTTTTTAATTCATAGCGTCCTTTGAACATTCCCTGGATCACGCAACTTCCGTCAGGCTTGAATTGATAGCTGGTATTGTTGGGAGAGGCTTTCGCTCTTTCCTCGGGATCGAGTAAACCATTGTTATTGTCATCATAAGCGTCGAGCTGTAATTTCCAGGTACCAGTCAGATCTCCGGAACTACCGGTTAATCCGGTTGTGTTATTTGTTGCAAGCGTTTCCTCAGTGGTTGTTGTGGTTGTGTTGGTCGGATTATTGTTGGGGGTAGTCTTCACTGAATCTTTTTTTTGATCGCTGCATTGAGCAAGCAAAGAACATAGCAACATTGTGAATAGAGTATTTCGGTACATAGTAGTGATTTTGAATTATTTTTTTTTGAAGATCATGAAAGCGCCGGATGAATAAAGTATAAGCTCGTCAGTGACTGGGTCAACGATCGTGTATTTATAGGTTTCGCCAAATCCATTAACCGTTATATTTAACTTTCTCTTTCCGTTATCTTCAATAATCTCATAATTCCCTTTAAACTTCACATCGCTATCGTACAGGCATTTACCATCATCATTGAATTGGAAATAATTAAAACCCATTGTTGATTTAGTGCCATTACGATCCTCCGGATCGAGCAGGGCATTACCATTTTGATCGATTACGGCATGGTGCTGGTGCCATTCACCAAGAATGTTGTTGCTGTTGGCTGGCTGCCTGTAGGTCGTCGCCCCTTCCCGATTGCCAACTGATTTTTGATTGCCGGTACTTTGTGGCTTGCTGGAGTGATCACATGCAACCATCACTACGTACAGGCATACTATTGTGAGTTGTTTTTTCATTTTGATAAGATTTCGTAATTCTTAAAGTCTTTTATAAACGATAATATCCCGCCCGCCCAGGAATTTCATCAACTGCAATTCATCGGGTTTTAATGAAATGATGCGACCCTGTTTCATCCGGGAGCCGTCCCTGACAATGATCTCGATCGATTTGTGTCCGTCCTTTTCGATGATTTCATATACAGCGTCCATTTTTGCAACTGTATACTGGCAAGTACCGTCATCATTTAGCCTGAGATAGTCTTTATAGGTGGAAAAACCTTTTTCCCGTTCTTGAGGGTCAAGTATTCCATTAGCATTGTTATCTCCAGTGACCAAAATAGTTTCCCATTCTCCTATCAAGCCGCTATTGACCACATCATCGGAGGGAGGTGGAACTTTAGGTACCGGTTGGTTTTCTTTTTTTTTATCACCATTTTTATCCATCATGTCTTTAATGGCATCTTGGTGAGCCTTTGCCTTGTTCTGCTGGCAGGAGAAAAATAATAAGGAGACTAAAATAAAAGAGAGAAGGAGAGGTGCTTTCATATACCCGGGTTTTAATTACCAAAATTGCCTCAATGCGGCACCCGGGACAACTACTCGTTTGAGCAGGTATGTTTTTCAGACTATATGTTCACTTAGGGCTTTAGCGATGGCTTCCTTGCCGCAGTTGACATGGAGTTTCCTGTAGATATTTTTAAGATGAAAGCGAGCCGTATCAAAGGATATCTTTAATTCTGCCGCGATCATTTTGGTACTATATCCTTTTATCAGCAGCTGTAATACTTCCACTTCACGCGGGGACAATTCGTATTTGTTGTTCTTTCCCTGCTGGAAACTTGTGAGCACTTTTTTTGCAATGGACGGGCTCATGGGCGCTCCGCCTTCGGTCACATCCTGTATGGCCTGGAAGAGGTATGCTGGTGATGTTTTCTTCAGGAGATAGCCATCTGCACCGGCGCAAAGACATTGAAAGAGTTTTTCATCATCCTCGAAAACAGTGTACATGATCACGTCTGTTTCGGGCCTGGCTTCTTTGATCATCCTGACCCCGCTGATCCCGTTCTGACCGGGCATATCAATATCCATCAGTACAACATCCGGTTTGTACACCCTTGCGATCGTTGTAGCATCATTGCAATGCGGATAATCCCCCACCACATCATAGTCACCCATATTCTTTAGCAGGTAAACCAGTGACTCACGCAGTGAATTGTTATCCTCAAAAACAGCGATCTTGATTGGCATGTTTGTAAATTTAATATTTCCCTGCTTCTAAAATCAGACTCAAATGAGCAGGTAGTCTCAGGCAGCAGCCACAGGTAATTTAATTCCTATCCTTGTTCCAGTAGAAGGGCTTGTCTCCAGGTGAAAATCACCCTTCCATTTATTCACACGTGACCGGATATTTTTCAAACCATTTCTGTGGGTCTCGATAGAGCTGTCAAACCCTCTTCCATCATCCGTAATGGATACAGATATTACCTGTTGTAAAACTTTGATAGTTATCCACGCATTTTCTGCACCAGCATGTTTATGAATATTGTTGAGTGTTTCTTTATAGATCATGAAAAGATCTCTTCTTTGTTCCATATTAAATTTCTGATCGGGATCGTCGTTAATAATGTCAATATGATATTTAGTTGAACTGTTGTCAAACAAGTCACCTACATAGCGACGCATCCTTGCCAGGGTCTCGTTCATGGAATCATTCCGGCTGTTCACGCTCCAGATAATATCATCCAGCGCCTGGTTAGAGGATTCTACCTCATCGCGTATCCTTGAAATGAATTTTTTGGTATCTTCTTTTTTGTCAATTGAACTTAAACTTAGCTGTGAGAGAATGCTGATATTGGTAAGTGATGCCCCAATGTCATCATGTAGATCAGTGGCGATGGCATTCCTGACCCGTTGCAACTTCAGCAATTGTTTCGTCCGGTAACGAATGATCGAAAGAGCAACCAGGATCAGTAATAGTGCCGCTGACAGGTAGAACCATACTGACTGCCAGAATGGACGATTGATGACAAAAGGGAATTGGATAGCCCGGCTATCTGTACCATTCCAGCCTTTCATCTTCACTTCAAACACATATTGACCAGCGTTCAGACTTGCATATTCCACGGAGTGCTGGTTGGATGGTGTACTCCATGACGTATCAACGCTTCCCTGCAACCGGTAAGAATAATTTAGGTCTTTTTCATTGATAAATCCTGGAGACGAGAATTCAAAACGGAGATAGTTCTCATTGTATCGCAGCCGCGGTATTTTGCCGGTTTCACCGGCTACATAATTCGAATCCGTATTTCCAAGCCGGATATTCGTGAAATAAATGGGAAGCGGTTTAGTGTTTTCCAATTGAAGATCACGATAGCTGAAAAGGCCCCTGTCAGAAACCCCCCAGAACTGATTATTACCTGTAATGATCATGCCGGTCACTGAAGAATAGAAGTCAATTACTTTACTGAAATTGAATACACGGAAGGAAGCATCTGTAGTAATAATCTTTGAAACACCAGATAAACTTCCAATCCACATATTTCCATCAGGGGCCTCAGTAATATTTTGTACCCAATTTGATAAAAGACCAGTAGCCAGGTTGATATACCTGATGTTAAACGTACCTTTCTCTGTTTCGGTCAAAACCAGGACCCCATGGTAGCGGGTTCCTACCCATATATTTCCTTTTTTATCTTTTTGAAGGGAACGAACAAACTTGATAGGGGGGATAGACGATAAATTCTCAATCACTTTCACCTTTTTTATTATGGGATCTATGGTAACACGATATAATCCACCATCCCAGGATCCTGCTATGATCCTACCCTGGTGATCCCATATCGACGTATGCATCCGGATTGAATCAAGAATATGTAGGATTTTACCATCTTCAAATTGTAATGTCAGGCCCATTGTTGCGGCACAGATCATTTTTTGGTATTGGGCGGCAGCAAAATAATAATAAAGTGATTTAAAACTTCGAATGGGTTCCATTCGGGAGCTGCGTTCATCCCAAGAGTATACTTTGCCGTTATGAATCAGAGAGTAGGGATCACTACCATCGATCGGCACTGCAGAGCTACCCTGCACCCACGGCAAGAGGGGCATCATTTTGTCTTTCTCTGAATCATATTTATAAAGGGCATCTCCAGCTATTAATGCAAGCTGTGTCTGGTTCAACGAGGAAACTGCCCTTAGCTGCCCTTTGTAATGCAGTCCGTTGGAAGGCGCCACCACATCCACCGATTGAAAAGGAAGCTTTGCCAAACCAGAATAAGTTCCGATCCAAAGATTTTTCTCAGTATCACCAGTAATACAGGTGATCCGGTTGCCGGGTAATCCATCCCTCTCTGTAAAGAACCTGGTCACGCCTGCGGGTGTTACTTTCACAAGACCTGTATAGGTTCCGAACCAGAAATTTCCTGTATGGTCCTGGTAGATTGCAGTGATCGCCCCGTTTTGCAAAACGGGATGATCAAAGATGGCAGTAAATTTTTTTAACGAAGGATTAAGCGGGTCCGACATATCCACGTATCTAAGGCCGGAATCTGTGCCTAATATAATTTGTTCATTGCGATCTTTATAGATACAGTTTTGAAATGGACTTTTATTAGATGATTTTGAAATCATCTTCAGGTGTTGATCGTAAACGATCACCTGGGCTGGATCGCCGATGCTTATAAAATTATCCCGCCATTTAATGAACTCATACAAGGAGAAATTATCATTGCCCGATGTACGTACGATCTCGTTTGAATCAATCTTTACCAGGCCGTAGCTATCCGTGGCGCCCAACAGTCTTTTTTTGGGGTCCTGTAACAAATGATTGATCACATATTTTTTTTGCCGTGCACGAGGATCCAGCTGGCCATTACGGATATAACTAATTGTGCCATCATTCATAGCGACCATTATGACTCCGGGTGATATTTCCAGAAGATCATTGACCACGCTGTGTGGAAGCCCGTTACTGTTATTGAAACCGGTGAATTTATGCCCTTCGAATTTATTTAAACCCTCCCAGGTACAGATCCAGATAAAGCCTTGCATATCCTGGTAGATCTTACGGATGGCATTGTTTGTCAAGCCATCTGTCATTGTATAAGAACGGAAAGTATGATGCTGCGCCAAAGAGCAGGTAGCCTGTAGGATGAATAGCAGCTGTAACAATATGCGGGCGCCAATTCCCATATAGGTTAATAATACTGATGCCGAAATATTGCTAATTTAAACTAATAAGTTTGAATATTTTGACCGCGCTTTTATCTGGATTGACACGCTTTACATCAGTACTGTATGATCGGAATAAAAATCTATATGGTAGAAGAATTGATAAAAGATGGTACACTTCTGAAATAGACCAGGCATGAAGTTGGATAGGTGGAAGAACGAAGTGATTCTGCATATGAATCTGAAGATGATCAGCCGCCAACCTTCTAATTCTACAGGTACGGGATATCGTAAGGTTCACTTGCAGGAGCAGGCAGAGGTCATTGAAACGGCATTTAGTATATAAGACGATCGGGCCAGAATTACCTCATTTCCGGAAATATAGAAAGCGTACGCATTTAGCGTTCCAACCTGACTCCATCAAAACGAAACAACCCATTCCCCACTGCCCAGAGATATCCTTTATTATCTATCGTCACACTGCCGATATAACTGCTCGTGAAATTTCCTTCTTCATTAAAATTCTCGAAGCGCAGGTCAGGTTGAATAGTTAGTTTCTGGCTGTATGCTTTATAACCAACCAGCAGGAAGAGAAACGCTATGACGCGGGCAAACTGCACTATAAAAGATAGTTAGGAGTTGCCAACCATCAAAAGATTGTAATCCCTTTGTAGAAAACGCTTCAGGTAGTACCATCCATAATATTGTACACAGCATTTTTTCCCACTTGCAGGTAAGTACTCGGGATTTCCAGCTTTTAACGGCAGGACTTTTCCACACAATCTGCCCTATTTTCCCGAAATTTGCTCCACTTAAGAATGTATTATGATTGAGATAAAAGTTCCGACAGTTGGCGAATCTATAAGTGAAGTGACATTGCTGAAATGGACCAAAAAAGATGGCGATTATGTAGAAAGAGATGAAGTAATAGCAGAGCTTGAAAGTGAGAAGGCGACTTTTGAAGTCAATGCAGAACAAGCAGGTATCCTTAAGTTGGCGGGTATCAGCGAAGGGGATACTATTAAGATTGGGGACTTACTGGCCAGTATTGATGAGTCTGCAGCGAAGCCTAATGGGAGCGGGGAGTCAGGAGTCGGCGCACAGCGTCATGCGGGGAGTGGGGAGTCAACAGGGAGCACAAAGGCTGGAGAAACTAAATCCAACCGAAAAGAAAAGAAAGAAGACGCTTCTGTTTCGCTCAATTCTAACAAAGCTGATTCAGATGATAAACCAGCAACCAGCAACCAGCCACCGGTAACCAGTAACCAGGAACCAGCCCTCAAGGCGAGTCCACTGGCTTCAGCTATCATTGCAGATAAAAAAGTTAATCCGAAAACAGTTACGCCGACAGGCCAGGCGGGAAAGATCTTAAAAGATGATGTTCTTGCCGCACTTGCTGATCCTGGCAAGAAAACATTTGATGGGGCTGAATTAAATAGCCGGAATGTTCGCACCGAAAAGATGAGTAACCTGCGTAAAACGATTTCAAGAAGATTGGTGGAAGCTAAGAATACGACGGCCATGCTTACCACTTTTAATGAAGTAGATATGAGCAGTATCATAGAGATACGAACTAAGTATAAAGATAAATTCAAAGAGGTGCATGAGGTAGGGTTGGGCTTTATGAGTTTTTTTGCTAAAGCTTGCGCTGTTGCCCTTGCTGAATGGCCTTCCGTAAATGCTTATATTGATGGCGAACAATTAGTTTACCATGACTATGCCGATATCAGCATAGCGGTTAGTACCCCCAAAGGATTGACGGTACCTGTGATGCGCAATGTGGAAAGTATGAGTATGGCTGATGTGGAAAGGAAAGTGGCTGAGCTGGCAGGCAAAGCAAAGGATAGTAAACTAAAGGCAGAAGAACTAACTGGTGGAACATTTACCATTACCAATGGCGGAGTGTTTGGATCAATGATGAGTACGCCAATCATTAATATTCCTCAAAGCGCAATTCTTGGAATGCACAAGATCCAGGAAAGGCCCATCGCTTTAAATGGACAGGTCGTCATTAGACCGATGATGTACCTGGCATTAAGTTATGATCACCGGATCGTAGATGGCCGGGAGTCAGTGAGTTTTTTAGTAAGAGTGAAAGAGTTGCTTGAAAACCCGGCGCAGTTGCTTATCGGAAAAGATCCCGTGAAGACCCTGCTGGGAGTATAAACTATCCTGTTGATAAATTAGATGCGCTGATATACCACCAATCTTCCTCCAAGATGTGCAGGTTTTACTACTAATCTCATTGCTTCCAGGGACGTTATCCTGAAAATCAAAGCATTTTTATCTTTTTCTTCTCTAGACAATTCTGCAGGTAGTCCTGCTGGATAAATGAAAATTGCGTTATCCTTTTTATCCATTTTAATTTCGTAAGTACCTTTAAATTTCATGTCTTTGTCATAAATACAATCTCCATTCGCTTCGAATTGGAAATAATCTACGCCCGCCAAAATGCTCTCATTGATCTTGTTCTCTGATTCATCCAGCACACCATTTTTGTTATGATCATCGCCTACACCCACTCTCTTCCATCCGCCTATGATCGGATTTTCTGAATCGGCTACTGGTGTTACTTTAACTATTATTTTTGTTTTCGCAGTATTATGTGATCCTGTTTTGTTACTGCTGTCGGTACAAGCAGAGCCTGGAAGGATACCAATCAGGAGCAAAAGTAACAGCATATTTTTCACAGATCACTAGTTTGTTTAGGAATGCATGGATTAATCGCAACAGGATATATGTTATAAATTTACTTAAAAATTCAAAAAGTTTGACAGGGGCCTATGCGCCTAATGGCAAGACCCTATTTTGATTATCTACAAGCGATTAAATTTCGTAATCGATTTTTCATTTCTATCTTGCGGGGAATGAGCCGGTATTATTCCTATCTTAATTCTGCGACTGCAATTCTTTCCACTTACAAAGGGGAGGAGCCATTTGCATCGTTTATAAAAAAATATTTTTCCCAACATAAAAAATTTGGTTCTAAGGATAGAAAACAGGTGAGTCATTTATGTTATTGCTATTTTAGAATTGGCAAGGCCATAGTGGATCTGCCTGTCGAAGAACGAATCTTAATCGCATTGTTTTTATGTGCTCATCATTCTCATGAAGTGTTGCACGAGCTGAGGCCTGAATGGGATGACAAAGTCTCCCTGTCCTTTGATCAAAAAATAAAATTGATTGGATATAAATTTTTTATAGACGATATTTTCTCCTGGCAGGATGAACTGAGTGATGACTGTGAAAAGGATGCATTTATTCTATCCCACCTTGAACAACCTGAATTATTTCTCCGGCTGAGGCCGGGTAAAGAAAAAGTGGTCAAACAAAAGCTTACGACCGGCGGAATTGGGTTTCAAACCATTTCCGGAAATTGTATCGCTATAACTAATTCATCAAAAATTAATGAATTGATGGAACTGGATAGAGAAGCAGTAGTGCAGGATTACAGCTCGCAGCAAGTAGGAGCGTTAATGGCAATAGCGGGACAGCAATTAGCCGGGCAGCCTTCCATACGGGTATGGGATTGTTGTGCAGCCAGTGGTGGTAAATCTATTATGGCCAAAGATATACTGGGTGATATCGACCTGATCGTTTCTGATGTAAGGCGATCAATTCTTATAAACCTGGAGGACAGGTTTGCCAGGGCCGGTATTAAAAACTACGAAAAGTTTATTGCTGATCTGGGTAAGCCATTGAGTATTTCTTTATCCACTTTTAACCTTATTATAGCTGATGTTCCCTGCACGGGCAGTGGTACCTGGGGACGAACACCGGAGCAATTGTTATATTTTGATCCGGCACAAATAACTTTATACGCCGACCTGCAAAAGCGAATAGTATCATCTGCGTTAGCTCAACTGGAACCAGGAGGTTATTTACTTTATATAACCTGTTCTGTATTTAAGATGGAAAATGAAGCCATCATTGAATTTATCAAAGAAAAATTCCACCTGCAAGAAGTGAAGATTCCCGCCCGGATGACCCGGTCGGACGGGGAATTGCTCAAAGGATATGATAGAAAAGCAGACACCATGTTTGCTGCTTTGCTGGGTAAACCTTTATAATTTCAGCATCCCGGTAGTGCCAATCGTTTTTTGACCGTTCAATACTTTGATATAATAGTTTCCCCGCGCCAGCCTGCTGACAGGAAGGTCAATTGTTTTTCTACCGGCTCCTTTTGAATGTTGAACCTGCATGACCACCCTTCCTTTGGCATCATACAGCACAATGGGCATATCCGTTACGGCATAGGGTGTTTCCACCACCAATGTAACCACCGAACCTGCTACAGGATTCGGCTGCAGCATGACCAGTTCCCTGGTGGGAACCGGATTGGTGGTGCCGGTTACTATACAGGCTGATGAGATATTAATAATTGTTGTATCAATGTACGCTGCATAAAAACTGGTGGCAGCCGTATCAAGTACCTGGCGGATACGGTATGAAAACACACCCATAGCTCCACTGGTCAGATCATTATTGAATTGATAGGTCCTGTTCGCTAATATGACACCTGCCTGTGAATTTATTTCTGCGATCTTTGTGAAAACAGCTTCTCCCGGCGCTTTTCTTTCTATTTCATATTTCATGGAGGATACATCCTTGCTGCTCCAGTTAATAGTTACCCTGCACCCGGTCACGGTTGATGAAGAGGTAGCATATTCGGTCAGGAGGTTTGCGAAAGCAAGTTTCATATTGGGGATACCATAGCCAACCCTGTCATCCGGTGTGCTAAATTTACTACCGGCCTGCTGGAGCGCCCTGATGATCTTCATGTTATTATATTCAGGAAATCCTTGCCATAGAATTGTACCAAGACCTGCCATGTTGGGGCATGCAAAAGAAGTGCCGTTGGACGTTACGATTGTATTGTTGGTACCCTGTACGAGGGCAGCAACGCCAACCGAAGCCATATCTGGTTTTATTTGTCCGTCAGATGAAGGGCCATAACTTGAAAAGCCACCGACAATACCAGTGGACGTTACGGCACCCACACCCACTACGCTGTCGCCATCTGCCGGCGTGATAAGATAGCGCCATGAATTTCCTCCTTCATTTCCATTAGCGGCAAATACGATCAGGCCTTTTTTTGCTGCGAGGTCTGCAGCTATGGCAGCCATGGTGGTATTGCCATTCATATCGGCATACACATGATTTAGGGACGTTAAGGGCGCATCGAAATCGTAGTATCCCAGTGACGTGGAAATTACATCTGCTCCCGAGCTATCGGATCTTTCTGCACCGCAGGACCAGTTAAATTCTTCGATTGGTGATTCACTGGCATTGTCTTCTGTCTGGAATAGCCAGAAAGCAGCTTTGGGAGCTTTACCAATAAACTGTCCCGGTATATTTGCGGCAATTGTGGAAAAACAATTCATCCCGTGACTTCCATCATTGGTTACATTTTGTTCCCGTGCAACAAAATCCCAGGTTCCCAATACCTGGCCATTGATATTTACACTGTCAAATGCTTTAAGGACTGTATAATTATTAAATCCATTGTCCAATACTGAAATCTGCATTCCCTGTCCCCGCAGACCAATGTTGTGGAGAAATTCACCATGGTGAAGATGTATCTCATTGTAAGAGCTGGTGCCATAATTAAAATAGTCAGCCGTTACCCTGGCCGTGCCATTGGGTGGTAGTTCCGTAACTATTTCTTCGAATGCAAATTTGTTGCGGGTTGGCCGGCCATCATCAGTATTTTTTGCAGCTATACCGCTTACACTTTGAACAAAAGGAAGCGCATTAATTGTTGACAGGGCAGCGGCACTGCTGGTTTGTATGGTTACCGCATTCATCCATTTGGAAATATTCAATACCGTCACATTCGCCACATTCCTGATCTGTGTTATATATGCTGGTGTAACCGGGAGATCGGTACTATCAATAGCAATTCCATATTTTGTTCTCCTGTCAATGGCACGTTGTGATAAATACACCAGCGGCGCAGAAAAAGTATAGGGCCCACCTTCCTTATTTTTGAATTTTACAATATAGCGGGTTACTTGAGATTGGGATTCACTTACCGCGGCGAAAATGAATAATAACAGGGGAAATAGTCTCTTCATGGGTAACAAGTTTTTTTTGCCGTCTACAAATTTACGGCAGAAACGGAGAATCAGTTGTGGTCGATCATCCACATCTTAATGCCAAAGCCTGTGTAAAAACCGCCTCCTGAACCTCCGGAGATAGATTGGTATTCCCACAACTCAAATTCCCGGTAGATCATACCAATAGTTTTTGAATATTTTTCTACTGCCCTTGATTTGGCAGCGATTAGTGTTGCTGGGGTTACGGGTAAATGCAACGCTTCGTCAATTTGTTCGACCGTATAGACGTTAGCATAATTTATTCCCCGATAGGAGAAAGTCGGGGCGAAGTTATCATAAGAAAAATCCCATTTATACATATCGTCATCATTGCTAAAATTATATTTCGTCACATAGGCATCGGCAGGCAGGTAACTATTCCCTTTCCACGTATAGCCATCTCTTATGGGCAGGTGTAACTTTATATACCGAAAGTTATCTTCGATCAATTCTGCCTGGTCGGGTAAAACAGTCACAAAAAAAGTTCCTACTGGCTGCCAGGGAGTTGTTCCCAGGGAATCTCTTAAGTACCGGTAAACCCGGTAGCTGGGTCTGCCCAGGTTATCAGTGATCAAACCGTCAACCTGGTGTTTGACCTGGTAGCGATGCGTTTCAATTGTTCTTCCAAAATTTGTAAATACCATTGAATCCAACCGGTACGTGATATACTTGCCGGCCACCAGCGGCATATAGTCTTCTAATTTTTCGGTAACAAATTCTTCTTTTTCATCGCAGGAAAAAAGAAATAAGCTGGAAATGATCGCCAAGAAACTGGTACGGGTAATTGTATGAATTCTCATAATGGCCTTTTCTGGTGTTCGGATACAAATCAGGTTTGTTCAAAGCTACCAAAAAGCGAGGAAACTGAGGACAAGTCGATAGTGTTTAGTCGGTAGTCGGTAGTCTTTAGTCGGTAATCAGGAGTCGGGATTAATTACCCGATAGTTATTGGGTCAGGGCTCCCGACTGTATAATACCGCCACCGAGTACATCGTCACCTTCATAAAACACAGCACTCTGACCCGGGGCAATCCCTTTCACATTTTCATAGAAGCGGACCTTCACCTGGTTGTTTTCCGGGTAAATGTTTGAAAGGGCTCCTTTGTCTTTATAACGGATCTTGGTTACCGCTTCCATGCCCGGAGTGATCATATCATATTTAATCAGGTTTAATTTACCCACGGTCATTTCATTTTGGTCCAGGTCCTCTTCATCGCCGAGCATTACGATGTTATTGTCAGGATCGATCTTTGTCACGAAGACCGGTTTGCCAAAAGCAATGTCCAACCCTTTTCTTTGACCGATCGTATAAAAAGGGTAGCCTTTATGCTGGCCCAGGATGGTTCCATGTTTGTCAACAAAATTTCCCCCGGCCACTTTTTCTTCCAGTCCTTCCACACGCCGTTTCAAAAACCCCCGGTAATCATTATCAGGAACAAAACATATTTCATAACTCTCGCTTTTCTTAGCTAGTTCTGGATAACCATAATCAAGCGCCATCTGGCGTATTTCTGTTTTACGATAAGGCGCTAACGGCAATAAGGTTCTGTTTAAAAGGTCTTGTTGCAATCCCCACAATACATAACTCTGGTCCTTTGTTTCATCAATAGCTTTACTTACGACAAACCTCCCATTATCATGTTGACGGATCTTCGCATAATGTCCTGTTGCGATATAATCACACCCGAGTGCATCAGCTCTCTTCAACAATGCCCTCCATTTGATATGGGTATTGCAAAGCACGCAGGGATTTGGTGTCCGGCCAGCGATATATTCATCTACAAAGTTTTCGATCACAAAATCTCCAAACTCTTCCCTGATATCGAGGATATAGTGGGCAAAGCCATGTTCTACGGCGGCCTGCCGGGCGTCGTTAAAACTATCGATATTGCAACAGCCGGTTTCTTTTTTGCCGCCACCACTAGCCGCATAATCCCATGTTTTCATGGTAATGCCGACCACTTCGTACCCTTCGTCATTTAGCATAAGGGCCGTAATGGTGCTATCAATACCCCCGCTCATGGCGACCAACACTTTACCTTTTCTGCTCATTGATCAAAAATTTGCAAGCAGCAAATATACGAAGGAAGGGTGGGTTTGGGAGTTCCGAAATAGGATAAATTCTGTTATAATCCCGGCTGGGCGCAAAGAAATGATTGGGTTTTGTTTGCACCAGGCTTTATCCTAACAGCCACACACTGATACTTTACGAAGAGGGCAGGAGCGGGATGCAAAAAATGATGTGTGGTCGTGCTTCCGAATGACCCAAACCTGGTACTTCGTTAACGGCAGAACTTTTTGACTGAAATTTTTAAGGTTTCAGGAACCACGATTTGGTCGTCTCGTCTGTTGAGAAAAACTGTAGCAGCATTTGAGCAACTTTCTGTCTGCCGCTTACCGATGGATGTGTTCCGTCAGGTTGATAATCAGTGATAGCCCAGGTTAGCCCGTCCTTTCTGGGAATAGTTCCATCGGCCCATAAATAAGGTCCCCACGAGAGCCAGGCCGATAGTGGATTGTTGCCGGTGTAGGTTAATAAAGCATCGCCATTGATTTGATCTTCTATCAAACGTTTAACGGTCCAACCAGTATACCATGCAAAAGGTTCAGGGTTTAATTTTGTAGTGGCATAACCCCCATATATGCGACTGCTTAAATAAATAAGTTTTAAATTAGGAAACTTTGCTTTTAATAGCTGCATTACTGATCTGTACTTCATTTTTAATGCATCAGGGTAGGTGGCAAATGATGTATCGGTGGGCTGTGCTTCTGCTTCTTTGAACCAAATCACCTGGATTTGCGCAGCTGTTGAACCCGCTGTTGTGATACGGTTTGATACAGTATTCCAATAGGGGGCCGTTGCACTATTGATAGCATTGATGTCCTGCCCACCGACAGCACCATCAATTAAAACAAGTTTTGGATTCTTGCCAGGGTATGCCTGCATGACGGTTATAAATTCCTGTGTTTCCTGTGTTGTATTGGACATACCAATAGACAGCCACGCAATTTTGCCATTTGTCTCATCTACCGAACCTGAAATTGTAAGCGGCCTAACTGTCTGTGCAATAGACAATCCAGCAGCGTTGTGGGATGCCGGTCTTTGATTGGAACTATTTGGGTAAAGACCGCCTTGAAAGCCACGATACCTGGCTAGATCGAAATCTGTTAGTGGAGCTGGTAACTTGATTTCGTTATTATTACTATTGCCATTTTGAGTAGCATTCTTTTTGCAGCAAATAACGAATATAAAAGCGAGGCTGCTGAATGCCGCAATGCTAAACTGTTTCATAGCCATTTGTTTAATGTAAATTGGACTATATTTAAATGGAATGTTTAATAAGATACAGAATAAATTTCAGTAACAAGATAGCCAGTGGTAAAAGCAATTCTGGCAGCAGGCTCATTTGCCCTGTATAATTATTTCCCAATCCTCAATCGGACCTTCAATTAGATTAAATAAGGGATGGGGATCAAAAAGGTGTTCATTTATTAATGCTTGGTATTTATTTACATCTCTTATTTTCAGCTTATTAAGAAGATGAGTCATTTCATACTTTATTTGACCCTTAGTCACTGGCAGGGAAGTGCGGCCCGGGTTCCCATTTAATTTTTTTTTATCAAAATTGTACTTTCTACTAGTCGCTTCCTCGTATACAATGGCGAGGTAACTATTAATGGCATCAAGAGGGTTCCCGCAACGTTTGAACCGGTTCAGTTGTGGATGGCTTTTATATCCTTTTGTATTCCCTTCCAAAATTTGTTTAGCTAAAAGCGTTTCCCGCCATAAAGCAACAAGTCCTTTTGCATCTAGGTATTTCGGATGAATAGACCATATTCTCATATTCGAAATTTGAAATGGCGGGTGTTTGGCATGGCGCAAGCCGGTGACATGAATGCCAGTTACGTCCGGGCAACACTAAGATAATTTATTTATTATTCAGCGAGAGCTGCAACTGCCAATCCTGCGCATCTGTAGGTTCGGCTGCTATCATTTTTTATAACGACCTTTTCAGATTCTTATCTACATAGACGAGTTCTAGACAGTTTTTTCAATTGCTTATTCCACTCCGGCTTTTATTCCGTTATAATAATGGTCTTTTGCCCCTGATTGTGTAATTTCCAGCCTCATAAAATTAATATATGAAGAAATTACTGCTGCTCAGTTTACTATTCACCATGCGCTTTTTAGTATCCGCCCAAGACCTGAAATACTATCTGCCCGATTCAGTTACTTATAACCCAGCCATCCCCAAACCAAAAGATGTTATTTATCATGAAGTGGGAGAGTGGCATATTACACATGACCGCCTGGTCAATTACATGAAAGCAGTGGCGACAGCGGCCCCGGACAGGATCAAACTGGAAACAATGGGTCTCACGTATGAAAACCGGCCGCAGGTATTACTCATCATCACATCACCGAAAAATCACCAACGGCTGGAAGAAATCAGGCAACAACATATACTGTTGACCGATCCGGCAAAATCTGCTGGATTGAATATTGATAATATGCCCATTGTTGTATATATCGGTCACTCTATTCATGGTAATGAGCCAAGCGGGTCCAATGCAGCTTTAGTCAGCGCTTACTACCTGGCAGCAGCCCAGGGAAGGCAAATGGAAGAATTATTGGATAATGTTGTCATACTTTTTGATCCCTCTTTTAATCCAGATGGTTTGCAACGATTTTCTACCTGGGCCAACCAGCATAAGAGCAAAAATCTTGTTTCAGATCCGAATTCAAGAGAGTTTAATGAAGTGTGGCCCGGTGGTCGTTTTAACCATTATTGGTTTGATCTTAACCGCGACTGGTTGCCGGCCGTGCATATTGAAAGCCAGAACCGCTTAAAATGGTTTCATGCATGGAAACCCAATATTCTTACGGATCATCATGAACAGGGAAGTAATGCTACATTTCTTTTTTCAACCCGGTGTTCCGTCAAGAGTAAATCCCCTGACTCCGGCAAAGAACCAGGAACTGACAGGAAAGCTGGGAAAATTTCATGCACGTTTCCTGGATCGTATCGGCTCCTTGTATTTTACTAAAGAGAATTATGATGATTTTTATTATGGCAAAGGTTCTACTTACCCCGATGTGCAAGGTTGTATAGGTATCTTATTTGAACAAGCCAGTTCAAGAGGGCATTTGCAGCAAACTTCCAATGGCTTGCTGAGTTTTCCATTTACCATCAGAAATCAATTTGTGACTACTCTTTCTACACTGGAAGGCGCCAAAGTACTGCGCAAAGAATTTTTGGAGTATCAAAAAGACTTTTTTCAGCAAGCTGCCTACCCGTGCAGCTTCCTATGCTGTTAAAGGGTATGTATTTGGTGATAAAAATGATAGGTCTAAGACTCATTATTTCGCAGAAATGCTAAAGCGTCATCAAATAGAGATCCATGAGTTACCTGAAAACTGGAGCGATGGAACTTTTGAGAAAGCATCTTCTTATTTGGTATCTCTGAATCAACCACAGCATAGTTTGATCAGGGCAATTTTTGACAAAACATTAGAGTATAAGGACAGTTTGTTTTATGATATTACTTCCTGGACCATGCCGCTGGCTTTTGGTTTGCCTTACCAGGAGATAACAGGCCCTATGTCGGTCGGGAAGAAAGTAAATGATTTTTCTATGGCTATGGCATCTGTCACAGGTGGTCAAAGCGAGTATGCTTATCTCATCAAGTGGGATGGCTTATACGCACCTGCAGCACTCAATGAACTGATCAATGCAGGGCTGATCATAAAAGTGGCCACCAATAGTTTTGAGACAGAAACTGCCGGTAGAACAACAAAATTTAATTATGGTACGCTGCTCGTTCCGGTAAAGATGCAATCAGACAGTAAAGAAAATGTTTTTTCAAAATTGAACAATGTTACCCAAAAGTATAACCTCTCTGTATTGGCTGTTTCGTCAGGTAATGTCAGCAGCGGAAGCGACCTGGGTAGTAGTAAATTCGTAACTGTTACCAGGCCCTCTGTAGCAATGATCACAGGGCCAGGAGTCAATGCTACTGATGCAGGTGAAGTATGGCACCTGCTAGATCAACGGATGAATATGACAGCCACTCATTTAGAGATCCCAATTTTCAACCGTGTTGATCTGAATAAATACAATACAGTAATAATGGTAGGTGGCACTTATCCAGATATGAACAAGGACAAATTAAAAACATGGGTGCAGGCTGGAGGGACATTACTATTAACAGAAGAGGCTGTGACCTGGGCTGCTCAAAACGGGATTAGTGATGTGAAATTCAAAAGGGCAAAAGCGGGGGTCGACAGTACTCAAAAACTATCCTATACGGACCGGGAACAAATTGACGGGTCACAACAGGTACAGGGGGCCATCTTAGGGGCTGATGTTGACCTGGCCAACCCCCTGGCGTATGGATATAATCAGAAAACGGTGAGTTTGTTTAAAGCGAACAGGGTGTTTATGGAGAAAAGTAAAAACCCTTACGCTTCTCCTTTTTATTACGGTAGTAAACCATTGCAAAGCGGTTGGGTAAGTAAGGAAAACGGAGATGTTATTAAGAATTCTGCGGCGGTGATCGTCAACACAGTAGGCGCTGGTCGTGTTATTAATATTGCGGATAATCCCAATTTCCGGGCTTTCTGGCTGGGCGGCAGCAAGTTATTTATGAATGCAATTTTCTTCGGCAGAATTATTGACGCAGCATCAGGAAGAACGGAGGATTAACCGCAATCTAATTATACACATTTCAGTTTTGATGCCGACTGCACGGGTATCGAATTAGAGAATTATGTTACCTTGCCCGTCCTAAATAATATTTACGAACTTAAAAATTGAGCACTATGATTAAAATGCAAGTTATCGGCCGTTTGGGCAAAGATTGTGTGGTTAACACAGTAAATGGAAAAAACGTTATCAACTTCACAGTAGCCCATTCCGAAAAGTACAAAGACAGCCAGGGCACTCTACAGGAAAAAACCATTTGGGTGGATTGTGCTTACTGGACAGACAGAACAGCAGTAGCCCCCTACCTGCAAAAAGGTACACAGGTTTTTGTAGAAGGTCAGCCTGAAGCCCGGTCATTTCAAAGGAATGACGGTACACCGGGATCTTCGCTTTCCCTTCGTGTTAGAGAAGTGCAATTATTGGGTAGTAAAAATGAAAACAGTGGCGGGGGTTCTTACCAATCCACTACCGCTACCACAACACCCGCTTCGACAAGTAATACGATTTCGCCCAGTGAAATTACAGAACCGGTAGACGATTTACCGTTTTAAAAACCATACTATTTGCTTATAAATGCCCTGGTATTTATCGGGGCATTTTTATTTGTTTCTTTGCGCATGCCAGAGCAACTATTTCCCTACCAACAACTATTTGAGTTTACAGAATCTGTTTTCAAAAAGATCGGCTGTAGCGATAGTCATGCAAGTATTGCTGCCCGATCTTTGTTGTCAGCTGACCTCCGTGGTATCGATTCACATGGAGTGGCAAGACTGAGTGGTTATGTGCGATTGTGGGAAGCAAAACGGGTGAATGCCAGTCCTGCTATTAAAGTGATTTATGAGACACCTTCCACAGCTGTTGTGGATGGCGACAGCGGTTTGGGATTAGTGATCGCTCCCTTTGCTATGCAAATTGCGATCGAAAAGGCGAGACAGGTAGGCACCGGTTGGGTAAGTGTACAAAACAGCAATCATTTTGGTATCGCGGCTCATCATGCTATGAAAGCGTTAGAATATGATATGATCGGCATCGCCATGACTAATGCAAGCCCCTTGGTGGCTCCCACTTTTTCAATTGATAAAATGCTCGGCACCAACCCGATCTGTGTAGCTGCACCAGCAGGCAATGAGCCGGCGTTTGTAGCTGATCTTGCAACTACTACGGCGGCTAATGGTAAATTAGAGATCTTGCAACGAAAAAATCTACAAACACCTACCGGGTGGGTTCAGGATAAAGAAGGTAATCCTTCCAATGATCCACATGCTTTGAAAACCGGAGGTGCTTTATTACCGCTGGGAGGTGACCGGGAGCATGGTTCTCACAAAGGTTATGCATTGGGTGCTATCGTTGATATTTTTTCTGCTTTATTAAGCGGTGCTAATTATGCTCCCTGGGTGCCGCCATTTCCGGCCTATATACCATTGCCAGCCCAGCAGCCCGGAAAGGGCATTGGCCATTTTATCGGAGCAATGAGAATAGATGCTTTTCGACCGGCAGATGATTTTAAAAAAAGTATGGATCATTGGATACAGGGATTCCGGAATGCTAAAACGATCACGGGTGAGGAAAAAGTATTGGTTCCTGGCGACCCGGAAAGAGCGTTTGAAACCGAAAGAATGAAAAGTGGCATTCCTTTATTGCAATCCGTGATTGATGAGCTGCAACAATTAGCCACACGGTTTGACACGCCTTTTTCCTGACGTTTACTATTCTCCGGGCGATTATCTTTGCAACCCTGTCTACAACTGGCAGGTTATCTTTTATCATAAAAAAATATTGTAGGGGGGACCAATGAAAGTAATGAAGTTTGGAGGCACCAGCGTGGGTAAGCCGGAACGAATGCATCATATTGCTGCGCTTATAACGCAGGAAACAGAACCAGCGATTGTTGTCTTGTCAGCCGTATCCGGAACTACCAATGCATTGGTGGAAATTGCTATGCATATTGCCAGGGGTGACCGAAATGCTGCCAAAGATGCTATTGATAAACTCGAGGCAAGATATCATGAATTTATTACAGCACTTGTCACCACACCGGAAACAGTGGCGCATGCAAAAGCTATTGTAGCAGAGCATTTCGAATTCCTGAATATTATTCTTAAAATATCTTTCAGCGAAGCATTAAGTAAGGATATACTGGCGCAGGGCGAATTGCTGTCAACAAAATTATTTTCTGTATACCTGGATGAGCAGGGGGTTGATCATAAGTTGCTGCCGGCCCTTGAATTTATGACGATAGACAGTTATGATGAACCGCAGATCGGAAGCATCAAGGTAAAGCTCTCACAATTGATAAAACACAATGCTGATAAAAAATTGTTTCTGACGCAGGGCTATATCTGCCGCAATGCGAGAGGCGAAGTAGATAATTTGAAAAGAGGAGGAAGTGATTATAGTGCTTCCTTGATTGCTGCAGCTATCAACGCCAGCGTGTGCGAGATATGGACAGATATTGATGGTATGCATAATAATGACCCGCGGATCGTAAAGAAGACGGTACCAGTAGAGCAAATGAGTTTTGATGAAGCAGCTGAGCTGGCCTATTTCGGCGCAAAGATCCTTCATCCTGCTTCTATCTGGCCGGCACAGCAATTCAAGATCCCGGTAAAGCTGCTGAATACGATGCAACCGGAAGCAAAAGGAACTACTATCACAGAACAGGCCGGCAGTGTAGGAGTAAAAGCCGTGGCTGCTAAAGACAATATCATTGCCATCCGTATCAAAAGCAGCCGCATGTTACTGGCTTATGGTTTTTTGAGAAAGATCTTTGAAGTCTTTGAAAAATACAGGACGCCGATCGATATGATCACTACGTCTGAAGTGGCTGTTTCATTGACTATTGATAATGTGACGAACATCAAAGAGATCATTAAAGAACTGGAACCTTTTGGATTGGTAGAAATTGATGAAAACCAGGTGATCATTTCCGTAGTAGGAAATGAGATATCCCAGACCGCTGATATGGTGAAGAAATTATTTGGTTCAATCATGAATATCCCGGTACGGATGGTAAGCTATGGCGGAAGCCCGCACAATATCTCATTACTGGTTCCGGCTGAATATAAAGCCCAAATCCTGCAACAATTAAACAGGGGAATGTTTGGCCTCGAATAGATTGATTATCGTAAGGAATTTTATAACTCATTTGTAAATGCTGGGATGAAGATCGGACCGGCTATTCTATTTACCATCTTATTTTCAATGAAAGTGTTCTCGCAGCCGACTATCAATAGCAGGAGGTGAATGCAATGACGGAAACACCTGTTCCTGCCACTAATATTTTTATTACGAATACTTCCAAGGAACTATATCAGCCTATAATGGTTCCTTTGAACTGAAGAATATACCGGCTGGAAACATGAATTGATTATATCCCGCCTGGGTTATGAAACAAATGCATTTTCTTTCAGCGATAAAGAATTGCCCTTTCAACTAAAGGGGGGATGTCCTTGAAAATAAGCGAACTGACGAATGTATTAGTTGAACCGTCGATGTTGATTAGAATGGAATGCCAATAAAAAAAACCGGAATGAATCCGGTTTTTTATCTTTTACTGGGTATCAGATTCTTCCTCGTCCTCTTCACCACCCAATGTATAAATAGCTATGGCTCCATGCCCGCCGTTGAATCCTCCGAAAAAGGGTGTCTTTATTATTTTGATAATAGCTATATCATTTACATTGATCATACTCAAATGACTGAGCGTTATCGGCATTTCATCAAGATAAACACCAGGTACTCCACCCCGGAGCACGGGGATGCTTACACCTCCTATTCTCGATGGGTAAACTTGCAAACCGGCTACACGGCCCTGCAACCAATCAAGAATATTGATATAACTTCTGGCACTGTTGCTGGATGCCACATCCAATATTGTTCCGTCAGTTGACTTGAACAGACCCGTGCAGTATTCTTCGTTTAGTTTTTGTTCCAATGTCCTGGTCGCAGATCCCTTATAAGACTGGGCTGAAACAGTAACACTGAAAAATCCTGTCAATAATATGATGAGTAACTTTTTCATATACTTTCCTCCACTTGTAATTTACAAAAATCGTTGTTAGGAGATAGTTAATCCTCGCTTTGCCAGCTTACCTATAAAATATGATGAAATAATTGTACCGGAAAACATGGGAAGCCGAAGTTCTGAATGGGCTTTTATCGGCTAAAGAGTTGGCTTAGAGCTGTGGAGTATTGCCTGATTTTTATAGTTCTTACCTTTAAGTTAAAAAAAACCATGAGGTTACCCCGGGTCAAAATTTCAATATCGGGTACGGGCTTTCTTTCCCCTACTAATACAAAAAGGGGGACGTATGGTTGTTATCACTATGCCGAAATGATCCTCAAAAGCATCACCATCCGTTTTCGGAAGGCCAATAGTAATTAAAACAACAAGTGTAAACTTCTCGGCAACAAAAAAGAGACTGTCTTTGAAACAGTCTCTTTTTCTATTTATAATATTTTTCATCAGATGACCAATAGCGCATCCCCATAGCTAAAGAACCGGTATTTGTCCTTGATGGCTTTTTTATACGCTTCCATCGCCAGTTCATACCCGGCAAAGGCACAGGTCATGATCAACAGGCTCGTTTTCGGTAAATGAAAATTGGTGATCAATGAATCTGCGATATTAAAATCATAAGGCGGATGAATAAACATATTTGTCCACCCTTCTGATGGCTTCAGTAATTTCTGGGCTGTGAAAGATGATTCCAGTGCCCTCATTGTGGTTGTTCCTACTGAACAGATACGATGCCCATATTCCTTGGCACGGTTCACGATCTTACAAGCTGTTTCATCAATATTATAATATTCAGCATCCATTTTGTGTTTGCTGAGATCTTCCACTTCAATGGGGCGGAAAGTGCCAAGTCCAGTATGGAGCGTTACTTCTGCAAAACGGACCCCTTTTATCTCCAGCCTTTTGATCAGTTCTTTGCTGAAATGCAAACCTGCAGTAGGTGCAGCCACAGCTCCTTCATGTTTGGCATAGACCGTTTGGTAACGTTCCTTATCTTCTTCGTCAGGCTTTCTCTTAATATATTTGGGTAAGGGCGTTTCTCCCAATTTTTCCAACTGGGCCCGAAAATCTTCTTCGCTGCCTTCCCATAAAAAACGGATGGTACGTCCACGGCTTGTCGTATTATCAATTACTTCTGCCACCAGATCTTCCTGGTCACCAAAGTAGAGTTTGTTACCAACGCGGATTTTTCTGGCGGGATCAACGATCACATCCCATAAGCGGTTAGGCTTATTCAATTCACGAAGGAGAAATACCTCGATCTTGGCACCTGTTTTTTCTTTGCGGCCGTACATACGGGCAGGAAATACTTTAGTGTTATTGACAACGAACGCATCTTTATCGTCAAAATAGTCAAGTATGTCCCTGAAATGTTTGTTCTCGATCTCACCGGTGTGGCGATGAACAACCATCATACGGGCATCTTCACGGCGTTTGGCTGGGGTTTGGGCGATAAGGTTTAAAGGAAGGTCGAACCGGAATTGTGAAAGCTTCATGAGTGTATTTAGAGTTTATTCCTAAGCCTCATGACACAAACCGGGCAGAATGCCGGGTAGGTTGTTGTACTGATCCGTCTCTGCAAAACAGCAATATTATATCCTGTCAGTGCAAAGCTTTGATGGACAAGTCCGGCCTTACGGCGCCGGGTTTGGTCAAAGTGACTGTTGTAAAGCTTGCAAAATTAAGTCATTAAGGTCAATTTCCGGTTTAATTCTACAAATTCTTTCCACTGCGCTGAGATTCAGCGTTATTTACACCACATTCAAAATAATTTTATGCTTTTAGTTGTTATGGGGCATCTTACTTTTGTTAGACTAACATGTTCCTGGTCACCAAACCAAGTTTGCCGGCGACAGGGTTTGTGAAACAAAAAAAGGAGCGGAACACCAACCTTTATGAAGCGAAGTCTTGTACTTATCATTGCCCTTCTTTCCTTGTTATTGGGTGCAGCACAGCCAAAGATCAACCACAAAAAATATCCCAGCCTGTTATGGGAGATCACCGGGAACGGTATGAAAAAATCTTCTCACCTGATCGGTACCATGCATGTCAGCAGCAAGATCGCTTTTAATCTTCCTGATTCTTTTTACATGGCGCTCCGGGATGCCCAGGTGGTAGCATTGGAATCAAACCCGGAGACCTGGCAGGAGGATATGAGTAAATATGAACTAGGTGCGTCAGGCTATGATGGTCATGGCACTTCCCGTTTGGGTTACTTGTCTGTACCGAATGATTTTCTTACTATTAATACCCTTAAGTTTTTTAAATACGATACAAAGATCGAGCGGTCATTGTATAGCAATCCGTCGGCCATTAATAATTTATTGTACAGAACCTATGGCAATGAGTCGAGTGATTTTGAAGAAGACACTTATCTTGATATGTACATTTTCCAATGTGGTAAAAAATGGGGTAAACGAATAACCGGTGTGGAAGATTATGGAGAAAGTATGCGGCTCATGGTAGAAGCATATAAGGATGCTGCCAAAGACAAAAACACGAAGGAGAGAAGTTATGGCGATGCTGATGAGGAGTATTCAGCAGATAAATTGCAGGAGGCTTATCGCACCGGTAACCTGGACTTGCTCGATTCGATAAACAAATACAATAGTGTCTCAGCTGCTTTTGATGAGAAGTTCTTATATAAAAGAAATGAGATCCAGGCCCATTCAATTGATTCCATATTACAATCCGGCTCCTCTTTGTTTGTTGGTGTAGGCGCTGCCCATTTACCCGGCAACAGGGGTGTTATCGAAATGCTTCGTCAAAAGGGATACAAACTTCGCCCGGTAAAAATGGGAGAAAGAGCCAGCAAACAGAAAGAACTGGTTGATAAGATCAGGGTGCCAGTCCTGTTCAGAACCGAAACGGCAGCAGACGGTCTATACAAAGTGGACATTCCTGGAAAATTTTACAAGTTTGGTGACGTGGGAGATGTACTGGATCAAAAAGAATATGCTGATATGTCTAACGGGAGTTACTATATGGTTACCCGGTTTATGACTAATGCCTGGATGTGGAATCACTCTGAGGAAGATGTATTGAAAGCCGTTGACAGTTTAATTTATGAGAATGTTCCGGGAAAGATCATTTCCAGGACAACGATCATTAAGAACGGATACAGGGGAATTGACATCACCAACCGAACCCGTCGTGGGGATTTGCAGCGATACAATATTTTCATTACTCCTTTTGAGATTATCTTATTTAAGATGAGTGGCAACGGCGATTATGTAAAAAATGGCTCGGAGGCAAATAAATTTTTTGGTAGCATTCAATTGAAGGAGTATAAAAATGATTTATCCGCTGCCAAAAAAAAATATTCCCCTTCCTTTGGTGGTTTTGCTGTGGATTTTCCGCATGAACCTTTTATAGGTAATGACGGAAGCTGGATATTTGATGCTGCCGATAAATCAACGGGTACCTATTACCGGGTAATGAGGACGGATATTCATAATTATCATTTTGCAGAAGAAGATACGTTCGACCTGGGGCTAATGGAGGAAAGTTTTGCGTCGTCTGAATTTATTGACAAACAACTTTCGCGTAAGCAGGCCAGTTTCAAAGGCTACCCTGCACTGGATTGCAAGTATAAGGATAAGAAAGGCGCTGTCTATCTTACCCGTTTTATTATCCAGGGGCCGCATTATTATACTCTCGTAGCGCATGGAAAGCAGGAGACAGCAGCTATGTCCCATTTCCTTAATTCTTTCATGATAAAGCCTTTTGTGTATGGTGAAGCGAAGCAACAAAAAGATACTTCTCTTTTCTATACGGTAACTGCTCCAGTATTTCCCGAAGACAAGAAAATACAACTGGATTTACCCCCCTATAGCTATTTTACCGGTGGGGATGAAGAGGAAGAATCGGAAAGCGATCCGCTGGAAGGCGGGGCATTCAGAAATAAAATAATCACCAATGATTCTACCGGCGAGAAAATTTTTGTGAGCTTTTACCGGTCACCAAGATATTATTATACTCAAGACAGTGTGGCCCTGGACAAAGACAATGAGCCTTCGTTTTTGGGTGCTGACAGTACCTGGATCGTAAAGTCGAGAAATAAAACAGAACTACCCAATAACATGAAAGTATGGGAGCTGATCATTACTGATACGGGCAGCAGCCGGCTATTATGGGGTAAGTCCTTTTATAAGGACGGGGTTGGCTTTTCGCTGGCCACGCAAATAGATACATTAACTGCGCCCAGTGCATTTATCAAGAATTTTTTTGAGACATTTACTCCCGCCGATACAATGAAAGGGGTCGACCCATATACCAGGAAATCCGAACTTTTCTTCGAGGATTTTTTAAGTAAGGATAGTTTGCTTCATAAAAGAGCGGTTAAGTACATAGGCGAGATAGATCTTGACTCTTCCGATCTCACACTGCTTTCAAAAGTCATTACCGGACTAAACTGGACCGAAAAGAAATATCTCGGCACCAAGGCAGCGCTGATTAATAAGCTGGGAGATATCAAAACTGTTGCAGCGGCTGATTACATGAAGGCTTTGTATTATGCATTGGATGACACCGTGGAATTACAGTATGCTGTATTGGAAAGCCTGTTGCAGCACAAAACACAATATAGTTACAATATCTTTCGTGTTATTATTGCGGCAGAACCACCTGTATTGGATATTGGTGGCGCAGATTATCGTGACTATAAACACAATGGTTCAATCCCTTCCTACGGATCCGAGAATGATAACGGCAAATTCCTGGATGAGCTTTCCGACTCATTACAGCTGACAAGAACAATTCTGCCTGACTTGTTACCACTACTCAACCTGGATGATTACAAACACCTTATCATGAAGCTGCTGGGTGAAATGACAGAAAGTGACTTGTTACACCCCCAAGAGTACGAAATGTATTTTAATAAGTTTATGATTGAAGCCAAACAGGAACTAAAAAAGCAGTCAATTACCGAGAAGAAAAGAGCCATTGAAAAGGCAGAAGATCAAAAAGAAAAAAACAAAAAGATGTCATATTATGACGACAAGGAAGACGATTCCGGGAATGACGATCTCAGTCTGTATGCCACGCTTCTGTTACCGTTTTGGGAAACAAACGCTGCTGTTCAACCATTGATACAGCAAATGTTGAGATCAAATGATAAAAGACTTAAGTACAACACCCTGTTGCTGATGCTTCAACATAAAAGACCCTATCCTGATACGTTACTTCGCTATTTCGGCAGCCTTGATGATTTCCGGTATGAATTGTACACTGACCTGAAAGAAATGGATAAGCTGGATAAGTTTCCTGCCTCGTACAATAATCATATTGACCTGGGCCGAAGTTCTTTGTTAAGCAAAAAAACGTATGATAGGCCCGATTCACTCATTTACATTGACCGGCTCAGCACTACTTACAAAGACAAACAAGGGTTTATCTATTTCTTTAAATACAAAACAAAAAAGGATGACCTGACCTGGAAGCTGGCTACTGCCGGACTTGTGCCGGAGGATCCTGCGCAATTTGAGTTCGAAGATAGCACCCGCTTGAACACCGTGGTTTTTGAATCGCCGTTATTTTCTTCGTATCATTTTAGCCGTTATGCTTTCACCAGTTATTCAGATACAAGACTAAAAGAGAATGAACTGGTAACTGACCAATTGAAGACGATGCAGAAGAAGATGCTTTATTCCCGGAGAAAAAGTGCGAAGATGTTTTATGATGAGAAGGAACGGACTACGGAATCAGAGTATATGGATTAGTTGCCATCTCTTTTTACAGTACAGCTAGTCCTTTTGGAATAGAGTGGATAAGTTTTTTTGTGTAAGCCGATTGTGGATTGAAATAGATGTCGTCAGCATCGCCGCTTTCCACAAGCTGTCCTTTATTCATCACGAGGATTCGGTCGCTGATAAAGCGGACAACCGACAGATCGTGTGAAATGAAGATGACGGTAAAGCCAAATTCTTTTTTCAAGTCATTCAGTAAATTCAAGACCTGTGCCTGCACGCTTACATCCAGTGCTGATACGGGTTCATCACAAATTATAAAAGAAGGACTTAGTGCCAGTGCGCGGGCGATAACGATACGTTGCCGCTGACCACCACTGAATTCATGAGGATACCGGTTATAATGTTCAGGTTGGAGGTTTACTTTTTCTAATAGTTCAGTTACCTTGTCTTTTCGTTGTTTATCTGTGGATGCTATCCCGTGTACTTTCATGGGCTCAGCAATGGCGGAGCCGATGGTAATCCTGGGGTTTAAGGAGGAGTACGGGTCCTGGAACACGATCTGCAAATCTTTTCTCAACGACAGCAGCTCATTTCTTTTTTTTGCCGTAAGGTCCACACCTTTGTAAATTATTTTTCCTGAGGTAGGTTCGATCAGCCGCAGTAATGTCCTTCCCAGTGTTGTTTTGCCACAGCCACTTTCTCCAACCAATCCCAGGGTTTCGCCTTCGTATACTTCAAAACTTACTTTATCGACCGCTTTGGTAAATGAAATAGCTTTTCCAAACAATGTTTTTTTTGTCGGGAACCAAACAGAGAGGTTTTCTGCCTTGAGTAATACGGAAGTCTGAGATCTAACATCAGAGGTCAGGGGGGGCGTTTTGAATTCTTGATTGCTGATTATGGGCTTGGAATCTTCTGACTTCTGATCTTTCCCTTCTGGTTTAATTTCGTCAAGAAAATCACTAACTACAGGAAGCCGCTTTCCTCTCTCATGGTTTACCGGACGGCAAGCCAGCAAGGCTTTTGTATAAGGGTGTTGGGGACTGGTAAAAATATTCTTTACTGTATTTTGTTCTACAATTTCTCCTTTGTACATCACCACGGCCCGGTCGGCTATTTCTGCCACCACACCGAGATCATGTGTGATAAAGATGACACCCATATTGGATTGTTGCTGTAATTCCTTAATGAGTTGTAGGATCGTTTTTTGCACGGTCACATCCAATGCGGTCGTGGGTTCATCGCAAAGAAGCAAGGAAGGTTCACAACACATTGCCATCGCGATCATCACTCTTTGCTTTTGTCCACCGCTCAGCTGGTGTGGATAGCGGTTGAAAATGGCTTCCGGGGCAGGTAGTTTTACTTTTTCAAACCAATTGATCGTTTGTTGTTTTGCCAACTCTTTTGAAATTGCTTTACCCGCAGTGTCCTGTCGATCCGCAGACATGACTTTTTTGTGAATAAGAATCGCCTCCATCACCTGCTCGCCGCAGGTTAGCACCGGGTTCAGTGAAGTCATAGGTTCCTGGAAGATCATAGCGATTTTATTGCCCCGGATATGCTGCATCTCGTACCGGTTCTTTTTGAGCAGGTCTGTTAAGTTTTTTCCATCTTCAGAAAACAATATTTCGCCAGCTGGATAGGTAGCAGGAGGTGAGGGGAGTAGCTGGAGTATAGAAAGAGAAGTAACAGATTTCCCGGAGCCGGATTCACCCACCAAGGCCACCACTTCACCACGGCTGACAGAAATAAAAATATTTTTTAACGCATGGATATTTCCTGATTCGGAAAGAAAATCAACGGACAAATTTTTTATATCTAAAAGTGGGAACATTATTTCCCCAGCACTTTTATGGCAAGCGCCTTGTGCGGTTTGGGATAATAGGCCATGCAAACCATACAATCTTTTGGTTTTGCTGTATCAATGGAAAAATAAAATTCATCTCCCAGGTTAATAGTATCGGGAAAGCTGCAGGGATTAGCTAACGCAAAAGCATTAGTATATGATTTGTTGGTTGTTTCATCCGTCCACCTGGCCACTATCAGTGACGTGTCAAGTGTGCCTTCTACGAGACTCATGGTATAATTCGAGCAAATTCCATTTATCTCAAAACGGGCTTTATATTTCAATTCCTCTTTATTTTTGTTGCCGCAATCTCCTGCAGAAATAGATAACACAGAAAGGCAGGATAGTAGAATAAATAATTTCATAGCCTAAAATTTAAGATGCCTGACGGTCATGCCATCATTCATTAATTGTTTTAATGAGTCGATGCCTATTTTAAGGTGATTCTCCACAAACTGTGCCGTAATATTTCTATCGCTTTCTTCTGTCTTTACCCCTTCCGGAATCATAGGTTGGTCACTGACCAGTAATAAAGCACCCGTGGGGATCTTGTTATAAAAACCGACTGTAAAAATGGTTGCCGTTTCCATATCAATGGCATAGGCCCTGATTTTTTGCAGGTATTCTTTAAATGGTTCATCATGCTCCCACACCCGGCGATTGGTAGTATACACGGTGCCTGTCCAATAATCTACTCCATAATCCCGGATAGTGGTGGAAACAGCCTTTTGCAGGGCAAATGCCGGGAGCGCCGGTACTTCTGCCGGGAAATAGTCGTTGGATGTTCCTTCTCCCCTGATCGCCGCAATAGGCAGTATCAGGTCCCCCAGCTTGTTTCTTTTTTTCAGGCCCCCGCATTTCCCCAGGAATAAAACAGCTTTTGGTTGGATAGCAGAAAGCAAGTCCATCACGGTAGCAGCCGTTGGACTTCCCATACCAAAATTGATTATGCTGATATTATTGGCCGTAGCACATTGCATCGGTTTACCCATTCCGCTCACTTCCACTTTGTTCCATTCGGCAAACATGGTGACATAATTACTGAAATTGGTCAATAAAATATACTCCCCGAAATCTTCGAGCGGAGAACCAGTATAGCGGGGCAACCAGTTTTGTACTATTTCCTCTTTTGTCTTCATGTAAGCGAATTTAAACAATTACTGGTACTTCGGGGGTTAGTGGACCAAAGTAGCTGCAGTTGCTTTTGAAGCAATAGTAGCCGTAGAGGTGTAAAGGGCGCTGAGATTTGAAACAAAACGCTTTAATACATCCAGGTACCCATGTCTCCGGTGATATTTCTTGAAACTGGGAAACTACCCCACTATCATAGTATTCTTGTCTTTCATAATGGCGTAGTAGTACTTTTGAAGCATGATGATCATTAATTATCCTGAACCGGCTTTCCGGATAAAAAGGGAGGAAGGAAGGGAATTTATTTTTGATGCGCTGCGCAAAAGATGGCTGCTGCTGACCCCGGAAGAGTGGGTCAGACAGAATTTTGTACAATATCTTTTACAGGTAAAGGGCTATCCTGCTTCCTTGATAGCGATGGAAAAAGCGATAAAACTAGGAGAATTAAAAAAACGTTTTGATATTCTTGTTTACGACAATAGCCACCAGCCCCGGATGATAGTGGAATGCAAGGCCAGGGAAGTAAACCTGGATGATGCAGTATTGGAGCAGGTACTGCGGTATAATATCAGTGTCCCGGTAGAGTATATTGTTATTACCAATGGCAATTTGACCTATGCCTGGCAACGAAATGCGGATGGCCTGGTTGTCCTGAACCAAATTCCTCCCGCAGTATAGTAATGGATTGTTAAAAGAAGTTACGAAATAAGAAAAAACAACCTACAAACTTGGTGGACTAAATATTAGTCCCCATATTTGTTATGCTATTGTAAAAAGAAATGAATTTTCAAACTATCCATAAGCAGTATTGTACTTGTTGTTGTAAGCAACATAAGGCTGCTGGTGGGTGGACAATCAGCGGCAATTAAATAGCCAATAACTATTTTATTATAAACGAAAGCTCCACTATGTGGGGCTTTTTTTAATTCATACAGATGATCACCATTACACAGAACAATAAAGCATTGCTGAAAAGGGTACTGGAAATAGGGAAACTGGTAGGAAACACTCCCCTGGTACCTCTCCAGCATGTTTTCCGGAAGAAAAATGTACAGGTATATGCCAAGCAGGAATGGAAACAACTGTCGGGCAGTGTGAAATGCAGGGCTGCCTATCAGATTATCAAAGATGCGGTTACGAATTATGAGCTGGATGAAGACACAATATTACTGGATGCCACCAGTGGTAACACCGGGATTGCGTATGCAGCTATTGGTCAACAATCGGGAATAAAGGTCACACTCTGTCTTCCTGAGAATGCTTCTATAGAGCGGAAAGAGATATTGAGATCCTTAGGAGCTGAAATTATTTTGACTTCTAAGTTTGAAGGCACCGATGGTGCACAGGAAGTAGCGAGAGAGCTGGCCGCTACTTATCCCGATAAATATTTTTATGCCGACCAGTATAAAAATGAGAACAACTGGAAAGCACATTACGAAACAACGGCTCCGGAAATATATAAGGAATTACCCGGTATTACCCACTTTGTCGCGGGTCTCGGGACGACAGGCACTTTTATGGGAACGGGAAAGCGATTAAAAGAGTTCAACCCCGGCATCCAGCTTATTTCATTGCAACCGGATTCTGCCTTGCACGCTTTAGAAGGCTGGAAGCATCTGGAAACAGCGGTTGTGCCAGGTATCTATGATGCTCAACTGGCGAATAGAAACCTGGAAGTAAGTACCGAGGAAGCATATGAATACCTGAAAGCAATTCTTAAGCATGAAGGTTGGCTGGTCAGCCCATCTGCTGCTGCAAATATAGCAGGTGCTATTAAAGTGGCCAACACATTGAATGAAGGCATTGTGGTAACTGTTTTACCTGACAATGCAGATAAGTATGGTGAAGTGATCAAAAAAATATTATAAGATGCTGATACTACACGACAAAGCCATGGAAGAAATAACTGCCGACGCCGTGGTGGCATTTCCCGAGGAATGTTGCGGTTTTTTCTTTGGAGAAGACGACCATGATGAAAGGATCGTCCTAACCACCCTGGCGGTAAACAACGCCAAACAAGGGGATAAAAGAAGGCGATTTGAAATCACACCTCAAGACTACCTAAAAGCCGAGCGGTTTGCTGAACAAAGCGGCTTACAATTGCTCGGTGTGTATCATTCGCATCCCAATCATCCCGCTGTCCCTTCAGAGCATGACAGGGTAGCTGCACAACCTTATTTTTCTTACATCATTATTTCCGTACTTAATAAGGAATGGGCCGATACCCGATCCTGGCGGCTGAATGATGAGCAGCAATTCGAAGAAGAAACAATTTCAGCATATCAATTCATAAAAAACTAAGCTATGGCAACAGTACTGATCCCGACTCCGCTAAGGAAATTCACCAATAACAGCGCTAAGCTGCAGATTCAGGCAGGCAATGTGCAGGATGTGGTAGATGATCTCTCCCTGAATTTTCCCGAACTAAAAAAACATTTATTGGATGAAAACGGCAGGATCCGTTCATTTGTCAACATATTTGTTGGTGATGACGATATCCGCAACCTGCAACAGGAACAAACAACCCTAAAAGATGAAACCATCGTCAGCATTATTCCGGCTATTGCAGGGGGTAGTACCGATGCAATCTTTACCAAAGAAGAACTGGCCCGGTATAACCGGCATATCATTATTCCCGGATTTGGGATAGAAGCTCAACAAAAACTGAAAGAAGCCAAAGTATTGGTGATTGGTTCTGGTGGATTGGGTAGTCCCGTTCTTTTGTACCTGGCCGCAGCCGGTGTGGGTACGATCGGCATTGTAGATTTTGATGTAGTAGATGATAGTAACCTGCAGCGGCAGGTATTGTTTGGTGTCAATGAAATCGGTACACCCAAAGTAACTGCCGCCAAGAAAAGAATAAAAGAATTAAATCCCCACATCGAAGTAAACGTTTACAATATCCAGCTCAACTCAAAAAATGCATTGGATATAATCAAAGACTATGATGTGGTGGCAGATGGTACCGATAATTTTCCAACCCGGTACCTGGTTAATGATGCCAGCGTATTGTTAGGGAAACCCAATGTCTATGCGTCCATTTTCCAGTTTGACGGACAAGTATCTGTTTTTAATTACAAAAATGAAAAAGGAGAGTTGGGTCCCAATTACCGCGACCTTTATCCCACGCCACCACCGCCGGGATTAGTACCCAGTTGTGCAGAAGGCGGTGTATTGGGTATATTACCGGGGATCATTGGAAGCTTGCAGGCGCTGGAAGTGATTAAAATTATAACGGGTGTTGGCGAAACGCTGAGTGGCCGCTTCTTTACGTTTGATGCCCTGACCTTTGAAACAAGAACCTTTAATGTAAAACGAAACCCACATACCCCGGTCATTACTGAATTGATGGACTATGAACAATTCTGTGGTGTAAAAGCAGTGGAAAGACCGATAAAGGAAATCACGGCGAAAGAATTGTACGATTGGCAGGTAAGAGGGGAGAAGTTCCAGTTGATTGATGTCCGTGAGCCACATGAATACGAAATTGTAAACATTGGTGCCGAACTGATCCCACTGGCAACTGTTGCAGCGAATGCAGAAAATATTGACCGGGACAAGAAAGTGATCGTGCATTGTAAGATGGGTGGCCGCAGTGCTAAAGCCATCCGGGAACTGGAGGATAAATTTGGTTTTGAAAACCTGTATAACCTGAAAGGTGGTATCCTGGCTTATATTGATGAAGTAAGACCGGAATTGACAAAATATTAAACAGAGGAGGCTGTCCGTCATTGCGAGGGAAGCAAAATCGAAAAAATCTGTTGGGACAGCCTCTTTTTATTTTGCTTCCTCCATTTATTTCGGCCTATCAAATATCCTTTCATCAACAGGAACATTTAATTCTATTTTGTCATAGTGCACTTCCTGGAAAACTGTTCCTTGTATTTTTTGGGTAAAATGCATGCTGAATTTAACGCCATTAATTTCTTGTATCTCTGAAAAAAACGTTTCTGCATCATACTCATTGCCTGCGACTTTCCTTTTTGCAATTGTTTTTACCAACATATAATTGCCGGTGCTGATGAAAAAGTAATATGCTTTTCCATCTTCCTTGTTGGTTAATTTGAATTTAAATGCTTTCACTCCATCCACGTCTTCCTGTCCCAGTAATTCTACCTGGTGTCCTCTTTTTTTGTAATCCATCAGGTTGTTGGCCAAACTGGTCTGGATCTTAAAAGTAACCAGTTCCTCTCCGGTAACGTCCACGGAAGTGGGGGCGCCATCAAAAGGATTTATTTTCCAGCCTTTGCCATTGTGATAGACATTAATAACTGCCTGTCCCATCACGTCCACACCAGTTCTTACAGACTTGCCATTGATGATCTGCGTAGTAATAGGAAAATTCTGTCCCTGTGTCGTAAGGGTGCCACTTATTTTTGCGGTGTTTATTTTATTGATATTGTCAAGCCCACCCATTGCAGCGGTATATTTTTGTATCACTTCATCAGCGGTCTGTGCATGGGCTGCACTAAAGAAAAAACTCAGTAACGCAACAAACAATTGTCTCATGATAGTAGATTTTAAAGAGGCGAAGATACTATTTTCAGGTTTTGACTAACCAGGTTCGTTGGACGGTAGCAGGGAGAAATGGGTTGCTTGGCTTTTTACGATGATACAGACAAAAAACCCATCCGCGATTAGACGGATGGGCGATAAGCAATTGGTTTCATCCCTTCTTTGGTTAGGGTAGGGAAGGGGCGAGGTTATGGAAATATACCCAACTCCGCATAGCTGGTGCCTACCTTGTTGATGGCAACCACATAAGCGGCAGTGCGCATGTCAGGGATATCAGGATTAGTCTTCCAGGTATTCATAATTTCATGCGTAGCAGTAATCATCGTTTCTTCAAGTCCGCTGTAGACAAGGTCTACTTCATCCGCACCATGCATGATGTATTCTTTTTCCTTTTCCGAAACATTTTTGCCGGTCAGCGTTTCTATCTGGCCAATAATATGGGCATTCATATTTTCATTGAACCGTTTTTCCATTCTGCCATAACGTACATGGCTAAGGTTTTTTAACCACTCAAAATAAGAAACGGTAACACCACCGGCATTCAGGTACATATCCGGTACGACTAACGCACCGTTTTTATTCAGTACTTCATCCGCTTCAGGTGTTAATGGTCCGTTGGCGGCTTCACCAATGATCTTTGCTTTTACGGATGGAGCATTTTCACCATTGATTACATTTTCCAGCGCGGCAGGTATCAGGATATCGCATTCCATTTCCAGGGCATCCGTGGTTTTTCCAAGATTGGTAGCGCCAGGAAAATTCAGGATGGAACCGGTTTTGGTGCGATGGTTAAACACTTCATCTACATCTAATCCCGCATCATTCCGGATAGCACCTTCATATTCCGCAAGACCTGTGATAATAGCTCCTGCATTCTGGAAAAATTTTGCACTATGGTAACCTACATTACCCAGGCCCTGTACCACTACTCTTTTTCCTTCTACCCCAATGCCCAGGCCCAACTTCTTCATGATTTCTGGCATATTACATACTTCCCGCAATCCGAAGAAAACACCCAGGCCTGTTGCTTCGCGACGGCCACGAACACCACCCTGTGTAACAGGTTTTCCGGTAACACAACCTGCTGCATCGATCTCACCGGGATGCATGGCACTATACGTATCCAGTATCCAGGCCATTTCTCTTTCGCCTGTTCCGTAGTCAGGAGCGGGTACATCGGTGCCAGGGCCAATAAAATTTTTCTTTATTAATTCGGCTGTATAACGACGAGTGATTTTTTCTAATTCGTAGGGAGAGTATTTTTTGGGATTGATCTTAATACCGCCTTTACCTCCACCAAAAGGAACGTTTACAATGGCACATTTGTAAGTCATCAGGGCAGCCAGTGCCATCACTTCATCCTGGTTTACTTCTGCCGCAAAACGAATACCACCTTTGCAGGGAGTTTTGTGATGAGAGTGTTGCACGCGGTAAGCTTCAATTACTTCAATGGTTCCGTCATCTCTTTTTAACGGGAAACGCATTTGGTAAACAGCGTTACATTCTTTGATCTGTTCTAGTATGCCCTTATCCCATTTGGTATATTTGGCTGCCTTGTCAAAACTTCTTTCGACTGAGCCAAAAAAGCTGTAATGTTTGTCTGACATGAGTTCTGTTTTAGTTTAAGCAATCGTTATTAATTTCAGCAGGTTACTATACAATGTCCGCAAGTTTATTTATCTTTTTCCAGTCTGCTAATCTTCCTGTCTAATCGCACTATGTACAATACGAGCCCGAAAAGTATGGTAAGTAATACGGCCACTACCACAAAAATTCTTCCGTTGCTTCGCATAGTATCGGCCATTTCAACATTAACACCGGTTTTTTCCTGCGCAAAGCTGAGCAGGGAAAGTATCATCAAAAAGAGCAGCAACACTATATTCCTCGGATTCATCATGAGAACATCTTTTTTTCTTTCAATAAACTCAAACGTATTTTCAATGTAGTGATCCAAACTCCCAATAGTGTCCAGCCAATTACAGCAGGATAGAATACCATCCTCATATTTCCACTGATATCATTTTTTACATCCAGGGCAGGGTTGCCTTCATTCCCGGGATGGAGGCTGGGCAATATTCTTGGCAAGATCCAAATGGCCGGGAAAAGCATAGCATATGCAAAAATATTATAGACAGAGCTGATCCTTGCTTTTTTATCCATATCCTGGATCGAATCTCTTAAAATCAGATAGGCAAAATAAACCAGTAGAGCAATGGCAGCACCGATGAGCTTGGGATCCCGGGCAATAGTGCTAAAGGAGTTAATAGCTGGTTTATTCGGATCGGCCCAGGTGTAGGCGGCCCAGATCGCCCCGGTAGCATAACCTAAAAGCCCGAATACAATACCCACCACCGCAAATTGCCGGGCATAAATATCATATTGGGTCTTAAAACTGCGGAGATACCGGACAGCATTGACCACGGAAATGGTGAACAATATCATCATCGCAAACCACATACACACATGGAAATAGAGGTTGCGGATGGTTTCCTGCAAAGCTTGCAGGCGGGGTACATCCAATAGAAAACCGGCGATAAACGTATATGTCAACAAGAGAACGCCTGAAATTTTCCACCAGGACTTATACATATAGTTTTTTGCTTCAATCATCAGGGGCCATCGGGGATATCGGCCGGTTAAACATGAGGGGCAAAAATAAGGGGAAAAGAGAATATCAAACAGAAGAATGTCGAACATGAAATTCAAAAAGTTATCCGCTATCAGCCCCGGGAGTTTTGCCTTCTTATCGTCGGTATTTTTCAGCTAACTGTTTCATTAGGTAAGCCCTCTTCACCTGCTCTACATTCTTCAGTCTTTCCAAAGAAATGGAAAAAGGATTACTGCCAGCAACACAACCATGATATCCAATGCAATTAATAGAAGCACAGTATTTAATGGAATAGTAAGCAAGGGTGCAAATGCGGCATTTGACAATTTCATCAACAATAGTAGTTGCGGAATTATAATAGGGAAACCAAGCACAGCCATGATAGCAGCATTTTGTTGTGCCTTCGCTGCGATAGCAGCTAAAAATGTAAAAACAAGACTTAAACTCCAGCCACCCAGTAGCACCAGGCCGATGAAGGGCCCGGTTTTTTGCAGGGGATTGCCAAGGAATAATACAAATAAAAGAAGACTGAGCAAGCTCATGACAAGCATCAGCAGAGAATTGAATAGTAACTTGGCCAGCACAAAGTCAGCCGGGCTTGCAATTGAATAGAAGTAGAGCATCCGGCCCTTGCTTTCCTGCAGAAAACTCTTCGCCACGGCATTGATACAAATGAATAATTGGATGACCCAGAATAATCCATTCCAAACCTTGCTTTCGGGTTCATCCATTGCATTGAAGAGCACAAAGATGGTTGCGCCTATATATAATAAGATACCGTAGAAGCTGTATTGCTGTCTTATTTCCAGCAGCAGGTCTTTTTTGAATAAGGTCAATATATGCCGGAGCGAGTTGATAAATTGCTGTTAAGCTGCGAAAATACTGATTCCGCCAGTTTAGGTCTGACTTTAATGATTTAATTTGCGCCCCAAAATACATCCAATGAAAAAGATAATTGTGTTGATGGTGGTTATGCTGTCTGTTGCTTCAGTGGTAACTATCCAATCATGCCAGTCTGCCAAATCGAGCACAGCCTCCAAAATGCTGAAGTTCAATTTTGAAAACGGCAAGGGGTATGATTATGAAATGATTACCAATATGGACCAGGAGATCATGGGTCAGTCCATGCAAATGGATATGACGGCCTATTACTCCATGGATGTAAAAGAAGACGATGGCATGGTTAAAACGATAGTCAGTGTCATTGACCGATTTAAAATGAAAGTAGGAGTTGGAGGTATGAACATCGATATTGACACCGACAAACCACTACCAAATCTACGCGAAACAGAGGATGGGAAAGATCCAATGAAAATGATGAATAGTTTACTTGGGGCGATCAAAGGCCAGAAGTTTACCATGAAAGTGGATGCTGAAGGAAAAATAATGGACGTAACAGGGTTTGAAAATATGGCGAAGACCATCGTTGATTCCATGGGCGTTGATACAGAAAAGCGACAGGAGATGATTGATCTGTTTGGTAAGCAATTCAACGCAGACAAAATGAAAAGTCAATTAGAGAGAGTATGGTATATTTTTCCCAATAAGGAAGTGAAAGTTGGTGATAGCTGGGATAAAACCAGCCAAATTAAAGGAGAGATGGGCGGTACTTATAATTCAAATTATAAAGTAACCGATATCGAGGGTGATATGGTCTCCTTGACAGAAAATACAAAAATGGAATCCAGCGAGGATAAAATGAAATTAAAAGGTGACATAACGGGCACACTTGTGGTAGATAGCCGGCAGGGTCTAATAGTAAATGCTGACCAAGACATGAAAATAGTAGCGTCGGGTGAAGGAATGTCTTTCGAGATCAAAGGAAAAACCAAGATAAAAGGTAAAGCCCGGAACTAAACGAATCATTTTTCGTTATAACATTTCCGGCACCGGGGCTCATATACATCTTTAGCACCCAGCATTACCTGGTCTTCATTAGGGATCTTGCGGTAAGAATAGTTGGCCATATTGCCACATTGCATGCATATAGCATGGAGTTTGGTCACATAGTCAGCTTTTGCCATTATATAGGGTATCTGCCCAAATGGATTGCCCAGGTAGTCCATGTCAAGACCTGCCACGATCACCCGGATACCCCTGAAAGCCAGTTCATCACACACGTTGGCGATTTCTTCATCAAAGAATTGAGCTTCGTCTATACCAATCACATCGGCATCACCAGCCAGCAACAATATCTTCTGTGAATTATCAATAGGGGTGGATTGAATGGCAGAAGCATCATGCGAGACGATCTTTACTTCATCATACCGCATATCAATGGCGGGTTTAAAGATCTCAACTTTCAGGTTAGCGATCTTTACTCTTTTTAGCCGGCGAATTAGTTCTTCGGTCTTGCCGCTGAACATGGAGCCACAGATCACTTCTATCCAGCCACGGCGTTCACCTCGTATGTTCGGTTCAATAAACATTGTTAAGATTTAGGTATATCACAACGCTGTTGCTTTTATTGGCAAACTGTTTGTAATTTTAGAACAGTTGTTACGTTAGCTGGTTATGGCTGGCCAAAACGGCCCTGCTATGTACCAGTTTTCAAAAATACCATAATGGAACGAATAGAAGCTTTTATCAACAAATTAAAAGAACAGTTTGAGCAAAATGCCGACCCGCTTTTGATGCTGGGTACTGTTCAGTTATTAGAATTTGAACTGACCAAGCTGCGGACGAATGATCGTCAAAGCCTTGGTACTACGAAAGTGGCAGTAGTGCTTCCATCCGTGAATGTACCGGCCGCCGGGCTTGCGCACTACGAAAAATATGCACCCAAACCAGTGGAGCCGGCACAGGTTAAAGAAGTAATAGAAACATTGCTGGTTGATGAAGGTTCTGTTTCTGTGGTGCAGAAGAATGGCCAGTTAGATATGGTATTTGATCCGATGACCGAAATTCCTACCCTTTCTCACCAGCCTAAAGACAAAGAAGTGAATGAAGCCACAGGCCTGCGTGAATCATTAAATGATAAATTGAAGCAAGGCAAAACGGAATTGATAGAAGTACTTAAGGAAACCCCTGTAAAGGATCTCCGCAAAGCTATCGGCATCAATGACAAATTCCTTTTTATCAGTGAACTTTTTCGGAACGATGAAAGTATGTATGAACGCAGCATTAAAACTATTAACAGTTTTAACATGTATGCAGAAGCAGAATACTGGATTAGCCGTGAACTGAAAGTAAAGCTGGGATGGAACAATGAGCTACCGTCGGTGCTGCATTTTGATCAGCTGGTCAAAAGACGTTTTTCCTGAATAAATTGAATAATCTTTTGAGAAGCCCCTTTGTTTGACTGAACAAATTGGCCTGCTGCTGCAGACCTATAATCATATTCCTCTTTGTTGGTCAGTAATACCTCAATTAATTCCTTTAGCACTACTCCATTTTTTCTTTCATCATTAAATGGTAGTCCTCCGCCTGATTGCACCAAACCAATGGCCTCACTGTATTTGTGATAGTAGGGACCAAACAGAACGGGCTTCTTATACACCGCGGGTTCCAGCACGTTATGTACGCCCATCATCCGCAATCCCCCACCGATATAAGTGATACAGGCATACTGGTATAGGCGGGAAAGCATTCCAATATTATCAATGATAAGTACAGCCGGGAGTTGGGAATCAGGGGTCGGGAGTTCAGAAAGGAAAATTGAATTTGGAAAAAGCTCCTTGATAGAGTTAAGGCGATTCTCACTAATCTCATGTGGAGCGATAATCAGTTTTAAGGAAGGGTCATTAATCAGGGAAAAAGCTTTTTGTAAGACTTCTTCATCTTCCGGCCAGGTGCTACCAGCAATGATGGCTTTATCATCGCCAATAAATTTTTCAACGGAGGGTATGGATCCTGCACTTGCCGCGATCTCGATCACCCGGTCAAACCGGGTGTCGCCGGACACAGAACAAATTGCTGCCAGTCCAATTTCATCAATTAATTTTTTCGATGCTTCATTTTGGACAAACAGATGGTCAAACCGGGAAAGCATCTTTCGCTGTAGTTTGCCATACCATTTAAAAAAAGACATATCTTTTCTAAACAAGGCCGCGATCAGCAGGAGGGGAATATTCCGGTATTTTATTTTCTTCAGGTAGTAATACCAGAATTCATATTTCACAAAAACGACCAGGGAAGGATGGACAATCTCCAGGAATTGTCTGGCATGCCGGGGTCCGTCCAAGGGCAAATAGAAAACCCAATCGACGCCTTTGTATTCCTTTTGTACCTCGTACCCTGAAGGGGAAAAAAAAGTCAATAGTATCCTATGCTTGGTACCAGCCGCCTTCAGTTTTTCGATTACCGGCCTTCCTTGTTCAAATTCTCCCAGGGAAGCACAATGCATCCAGATGATTTGTTCGCCCTGTGGAATGACTTCTTGCAGTTTTTCAAAGATGTTTTTACGGCCCTGCACCCATTTTCTTGCCTTGCTATGGAAGAGCGAGGCGACATGAATGACGGCTGTAAACAGCCACAGGAAAATATTATAGAAAAATACAGACAAAGTGCTGGTTATAAATAAGGAACAAATGTAAAAGCAATCGGGTAAACTATCCTTATTTTGCTATTTTTGCCCCCCTGAACGCTATAAAGAAATTAAATGTAGCCGAACAGGCGCCTCAAAAAGTTAAATAGGTCAACAATCTCAGCTAAGTTAAATGGGGCTGCGACCAATTTTTTAAACAAAACAATTTTCATGCGACCGATCCAGATGGTGGATACCAGGACCCAGTACCATAAGATAAAAGCCCAAGTAGATCAAGCCGTTATTGATGTGATGGAAAGTACAGCTTTTATCAATGGCAAAATTGTAAAGGACTTTGCAGCTAATCTTTCCACTTATCTGGGCATTAAGCATACCATTCCCTGTGCGAATGGAACTGATGCTCTGCAGATAGCTATGATGGCATTGGGTCTGCAACCCGGTGACGAAGTGATCACACCTTCCTTTACTTATATAGCCACCACTGAAGTAATTGCCTTACTAAAATTAACTCCGGTATTTGTAGAAGTTGATCCCCAAACTTTCAATATTGATCCTTCAGCTATTGAAAAAGCGATTACACCAAAAACAAAGGCAATTGTTCCGGTTCATTTATATGGCCAGGCGGCGGCGTATGGAAGAAATAATGGCAATCGCAAACAAGCATAATCTTTATGTGATAGAAGATAATGCACAGTCGATCGGTTGTGATTACCGTTTTACAGGATGGCACCCAGGTAAAAAGCGGTGCGATTGGTCATATCAGCTCCACCTCTTTTTATCCCTCCAAAAACCTGGGAGCTTTTGGTGATGGCGGTGCTATTTCCACCAATGATGATGAACTGGCTGGAAAAATGAAGATGATTTCCAATCATGGGCAGAGCAAATTATATTATCATGATATGGTAGGATGTAACAGCCGGCTTGATTCGATACAAGCAGCCATTCTTGATATTAAACTGAAATATCTTGATGAGTATGTGTTGGCCAGAAGAAGTGTAGCGGATTACTACGATAAGGCGTTTGCCAATCATCCCAGTATAAAAACTCCTTTTAGGGCACCTTATTGTAATCACGCATTTCATCAGTATACACTCATACTGGAAGGAGTGGACCGAAACGGACTGAAAGATTTTTTGGCAAGTAATAATATTCCGGCGATGATCTATTATCCCGTGCCTGGTCATAAACAAAAGATGTTTGAACAGTTTAATGTGGCTTCATTGACTATGCCTGTCACTGACTGGTTGACAACAAGGGTCATTTCGCTACCCATTCATACCGAAATGGAGGAGGAACAACTGGGTTTTATTACTACTAAGGTCCTGGAATTACGTAAATAAATAAGCTGATCATGAAAATTGCAGTCATTGGAACGGGCTATGTTGGATTAGTAACGGGAACTTGTTTTGCTGAAACGGGTAACGATGTCACCTGTGTTGATATTGATGTGAACAAAGTCAACAAACTAAGCAATGGGGAGATCACTATCTACGAGCCAGGTCTTGAAAAATTATTTCTCCGTAACCTGAAGGAAGAAAGGTTACGTTTCACTACTGATCTTGCCGGGGCTATAAATGATTCACTGCTGGTATTACTCGCCTTACCCACCCCTCCGGGCGAAGATGGATCCGCAGATCTGCAATATATCCTGGGTGTGGCAGATGAACTGGGCAAATTGCTCAAACCCGGTGAGTATAAAGTTATTGTTGATAAAAGCACTGTCCCTGTAGGGACAGCCGAAAAAGTCAGGAATAAGATACTGGCAAGTGGCGGTAACGGGTTAAAAGACACATTCGATGTGGTATCCAATCCCGAATTTTTGCGGGAAGGTGTAGCGGTTGAAGATTTTATGAAACCTGATCGGGTAGTAATAGGTACCGATTCTGAGAAAGCAAGGAAAGTAATAAGTGATCTGTATGCGCCGTTTGTCCGCCAGGGCAACCCCGTGATTTTTATGGATGAACGTTCTGCAGAGTTGACAAAATATGCAGCCAATTCTTTCCTGGCCACCAAGATCTCTTTTATGAATGAGATCGCTAATCTTTGCGAATTGTTCGGCGCAGATGTGGATATGGTTCGCCGAGGTATGGGAAGCGATGAGCGTATTGGGAAACGGTTTTTATTTCCCGGAATCGGTTATGGCGGCAGTTGTTTTCCAAAAGATGTGCAGGCATTGGTTCGTTCAGCCAGTGACATAGATTATGATTTTAAAATATTGAATGCGGTTATGAAGGTAAATGAAATTCAAAAACTTCATTTGGTACCAGGCATAAAAAAATATTTTGGCGACAACTTGCACGGAAAACATTTTGCAGTATGGGGATTGTCTTTTAAGCCCCGTACGGATGATATCAGGGAAGCACCGGCTTTGTATATGATCGATGCGTTGCTCAAAGAAGGAGCCACTATCTCAGCATTTGATCCGGAAGCGATGAAAAATGTCAAGAATCACCTAGGTGATAAAATAAAGTATGCAGACAACCAGTATGAAGCATTGAAAGGTGCAGATGCGCTGATCATTGCGACAGAATGGAATGAATTCCGCACTCCTGACTTTTCAAAAATTATAACAAGGCTGAAAAACAAAGTTATCTTCGATGGCCGTAACCTGTTTGACCTGGATGCTATGCGCAATCTCGGTATTCATTATGAAAGTGTTGGACGGGAAGTAATTAATTAAACTACCATGGAACGTAAACGAATATTAATAACAGGTGCCGCGGGTTTTCTTGGCTCACATCTCTGTGATCGTTTCGTCAGAGAAGGCTATCAGGTAATGGGTATGGATAACCTGATAACTGGGGATCTGAAAAATATTGAACATTTATTCAAGCTGGAACAATTTGAATTTTATCATCATGATGTAACTAAATTCATTCATATTTCCGGCCGCCTGGATTATATTCTTCATTTTGCTTCTCCGGCCAGCCCCATTGATTATTTAAAAATCCCTATTCAGACATTGAAAGTGGGAGCAATGGGCACACATAATTGTTTGGGATTAGCAAAAGCGAAAAGGGCAAGGATTCTTGTCGCTTCCACCAGCGAAGTATATGGTGATCCACTAGTGCATCCGCAACCCGAAGAATATTGGGGCAATGTAAACCCGGTTGGTCCAAGAGGAGTGTATGATGAAGCAAAGCGGTTTATGGAATCCATCACCATGGCCTATCATACTTTTCATAAAGTGGAAACAAGGATCGTCCGTATTTTTAATACATATGGTCCACGTATGCGGTTGAATGACGGGAGGGCTTTGCCTGCATTTATTGGGCAGGCATTACGGGGTGAAGACCTCACAGTCTTTGGTGATGGCTCGCAAACAAGAAGTTTTTGTTATGTAACTGACCTGATAGAAGGTATATACAGGTTATTGTTGAGTGATTATCAACTTCCGGTGAACATGGGTAATCCCACGGAAATAACCTTAAAAGATTTTGCAGAAGAAATACTGGAACTGACTGGAAACAATGTAAAAATAGTCTACAAGCCATTGCCGGTAGATGACCCCAGGCAACGTCAGCCTGATATTTCAAAAGCAAAAACTATCTTGGACTGGGAACCAAAAGTTGAACGCAGGGAAGGTTTGAAGATCACTTACGAATATTTTAAATCGTTACCGCAGGAAGAACTGACTAAGTTGCCCAAGGAATTCATCAGCCTGCAATAGTGTCAAACGACTCGTGCAGTGTCTGACACTTACATAAATAAATATAGAGGAGAATGTATAAAGAATTAGTTGAGGGTAAAGCTAAATTGGCCATCATCGGCCTGGGCTATGTGGGTTTACCGATAGCACTGGAGTTTGCAAAGAAAATTTCTGTCATAGGCTTTGATATCAATACCAGGCGGATTGAATTGATGAACCAGGGGATTGATCCTAGCAATGAACTGGAAAAAGCGGATTTTGAAGGTTGCGATATCGTCTTTACTGATTCATTGGATGTGTTGCGGGAAGCCAAATTTTTTATTGTGGCGGTGCCTACGCCGGTTGACGAACATAATGTACCGAACCTGGTGCCTGTTCTGAAAGCGTCAGCAACAATTGGAAAAGTGCTCAAGAAAGGTGACTACGTGGTATTTGAGTCAACTGTTTACCCTGGGTGCACAGAAGAAGATTGTTTACCTATCATTGAAGAAATTTCCGGCCTGGTAAAAAAGACTGATTTTAAAATAGGTTATTCACCGGAACGGATCAACCCGGGGGATAAAAATCATACACTAGCCACCATTGTAAAAGTCGTTTCCGGTTGTGATGCAGAATCACTGGAAGAAATAGCCAAAACCTATGAGCTGGTGGTAAAAGCCGGTGTGCACAGGGCATCCTGTATTAAAGTGGCTGAAGCGGCCAAGATCATTGAGAACACACAGCGTGATCTGAATATTGCATTGATGAATGAACTGTCCATCATTTTTGATATGATGAATATTAATACTTATGAAGTATTGGAGGCTGCCGGAACAAAATGGAATTTTTTGAAATTTCAACCGGGCCTGGTGGGCGGACATTGTATTGGTGTAGATCCTTATTATCTAACTTATAAAGCCAATGAATTAGGTTATGATGCGGAAGTGATACTGGCCGGTCGGAATATCAACGACAATATGGCAAAATATGTTGCTAAAAAAGTGGTGCAGCATATCATTAAACATTCCGCTGATGTAAAATCAGCAAAAGTACTGATAAAGGGCGCTACATTTAAAGAGAATGTAAGTGATATACGCAATTCAAAAGTGGCAGATGTGGTGAAAGCATTACGATCATACTATGTAAATGTAGATGTGGAAGATCCCTATGCTGATTCTGAAGAGCTGAGACATGAATATGGTTTTGGCCTGGCCGGGAAAACGGCAACTGATTATGATGCTGTGATTGTAACAGTGCCACACCAGGAGTATAGAGAACTCGATGATGAATATTTTGCATCTATCACCAAACCGCATGGTATGGTAGCGGATCTGAAAGGTATTTATCGTAATTGTATTACACAAAGAATTTACTGGAGTTTATAATATGCCTTTTATTGCAACCAATATTCCCGGATTGAAGGTGTTTGAACCTAAGGTGTTCGAAGACAGCCGGGGTTATTTTTTTGAGTCGTATAATGAAAATGTTTTTCGACAGGAAGGGATTGACATACGTTGGGTACAGGATAACCAGTCCTCTTCAACCTATGGTGTAATTCGCGGATTGCATTATCAATTACCGCCTTTTGCACAGACCAAACTGATAAGGGTACTAAAAGGAAAAATTTTGGATGTGGCGGTAGATATCCGCAAAGGTTCCCCCACTTTTGGTCAAGTGTTTACCCAGAAATTATCGGCGAAGAATAAAAAACAGTTGTTCATCCCTGTTGGGTTTGCACATGGTTTTTCAGTGTTGAGTGAAAAAACGGAAGTGTTGTATAAATGCGACAGCTTTTACAATAAGGATAGTGAAGCCGGGATCATTTATAATGATCCTGAATTAAATATTGACTGGCAGGTGCCATTGGAACAAGCCGTTGTTTCAGAAAAAGACCAACAACTACCTTCATTAAAAGAGTGTGAAAATAGTTTTGTTTATGAATAAAACTTCTTCAGATGGGTGACGAAAAAAACACACCTGTGGGGGTTGGAGGGAAGATACTGGTTACTGGTGCTAATGGTCAGTTAGGAAGGGAGCTGCAACAAATTGCCTCATCCTCGTTACCATTTGAATTTGTTTTTTTATCAAAAGCCGATATGCCTATCCAGGAGCTGGACGCCGTCCAACAGGCTTTTGAGAAATATAAGCCTCAATTTCTTATCAACTGTGCTGCCTATACAGCTGTCGACAAAGCAGAAGAGGAACAAGATGCCGCTTTTCGTATTAATGGGATTGCACCCGGGCTTTTGGCCATGGCCTGCCGGCACAATAATTGTCGCCTCATCCATATTTCAACTGATTATGTTTTTGATGGCGATGCTACAATTCCGTATAAAGAAGATGATGCTACACTTCCACAAGGAGCATATGGAGCTTCCAAACTCCAGGGAGAACAACTGGTACTGAACAATGACCCCAGTTCTATTATTATCCGTACGTCCTGGGTATATTCTGTGTTTGGAAAGAATTTTGTAAAAACTATGTTGAGATTATTGCAGGAAAAACAAGAGATAAATGTAGTGAATGATCAGTTTGGTTCACCCACTTATGCGGCTGACCTGGCAACTGTTATTTTGCAGATCATAGCATCGGGTCGAATGGCAGCGGGGTATTTATCATTACAGTAATAACGGTGTCATAAGCTGGTATGATTTTGCCGAATTCATAAAAGAATTATCGGGAAGTTCCTGTACCATACATCCCATCTCGACTTCCGCATACCCGACGGCTGCCAAACGCCCCGCTTATTCCGTGTTGGATACAACTAAGATCCAGCAGGTATATGGGATCCGGTTGAAGAACTGGCAAGATAGCCTGGGAGAATGCCTCTCGAAGTTGATTCATCGAGTTGAATAAATAACACAGGCCCGGATGTTTTAACGACCCGGCTAAACGTAAATAGGACAGTGATTAAAATAGTACGACTAACCATAGCTATGCTGCTCCTTTTTTCATTGGGAGGTATTGCGCAGTCTGTCAAGAAAGTTTTGGTGGCTGGCGAAGGTCTCCCGATCGTCATGCTTCCAGGTGGTACCGTCGATATTTCAGCTTATGCGCCACATGCTCAAGTATTATCACAAAACTATAAGGTGATCCGGATGGAGCATTTTAATGTTCAGTATGCTGATGAAAACAAAACACTACCTGGTGATTATTCTGTAAAAATGGAAAGTGAGGCCATTGGGAAAACACTAGACTCCATGAATATCAAAGGCCCGGTTGTTTTGGTAGGTTGGTCTTATGGTGCCGTTATTGCTTATGATTTTGCATTACACCATCCAAGAAGAATTCACTCCCTTGTATTGTTTGAACCGCCCTTGTTTTGGATGGCAACTATTAAAAATGAGTCTCCTAAGGGTATGGTGGAAATGCAGCGTCATACCTCAGGGTTTACTCCTGCTGCTGTCATCACCGAAGACGATGTAAAAAAGTTCAGATGTAAACTGCTGAATTGTGACAGTATGGATATAAAAAAGCACTCTCAATGGAAGGGATGGCTTGCTCAAAAAGACAGGTTGAGGGGATTATCGGTGATAAACTCCTACCAGGGGAGCCTAAAAAAACTTCACCAGTTTAGGAAAAGGGTGCTGATCATGAATGGCTCATCCACCGTGGTGTTTCATAAGCGGATCAATGAGCTTCTCGTTACCGAATTTCTATATAAAGAGAAAAAAGAAATTCCAGGTGGGCATAATGCGCCGGTAACATCTTCGAAGGAGTTTATCCAGGCGCTGCTGGATTTTATTAAGTAGATGACGTTATGTATCTATAGGACGCTTTTGTGGCAAGAGGTATTGAAAAAATTAAAGGTTTTCAATGATATCCCTGTATCCCCGGCCAATAGGAATAGGTATACCATTTACTTCTATTGTATCGGCAGTATAAGAGTCGATCTTGCTTAATGAAATGATATATGACCGGTGAATTCTTTTAAAAAGATGTGTTGGTAACAGGTCCTCTAGCTCGTGGGTACTCATTTTTGAAATATATTCTTTTTTTGTGGTGACGATCTTGACATACTCCCGTTGACTTTCGATATAAACGATCTCTGAAAACAAGATCTTTACTTTCTTTTTTTGCACATTCAGGAATATAAAATCTTTAGTCTCCGGACTTTCCGTCGGAAGCTTTTTTTCTATCCGGGCTGTGTTCACCTTATTTACTGCGATCAAAAAGCGTTCAAATTCAAACGGCTTTAAGAGGTAATCTGTCACGTTCATATCAAATCCTTCTACTGCATACTGATGATACGCGGTTGTAATGATCACAGCCGGAGGGTTGATCAGGGTTTTTAAGAAAGCCATCCCTTTTAATTTAGGCAGGTGAATATCTAAGAAAATGAGATCGGGAGTATGATGCCGCAGGTATTCCGTTGCAAGAATAGCATCTTTAAATGTTCCCTGTAAGACAAGAAAGGGCACCTGGGAAATATAATCTGATAACACCTTTGCGGCCAGGGGTTCATCTTCGACTATAATGCATTTTATTTCAAACATGGCTGGCCAAATTAATTTTCAATGTGGCCGTAAACCCAGATGCTCCCGGCAGAACAGAAAGATTAAAGTCTGTGTAGAGCAATTCCAACTGGCGGCGCAAATTGGAAAGTCCGATATTTTCTTTTATTGTTTTTTCGTTGTTACCAGTCTCTGTAGAATTTTTGACTATAAAGTGAAGCTGGCGGTTTCTAATGGAAAGATGGATATCGACAAAAGGCTGACCCCGCGTCTCTGAAACACCGTGCTTGAAGGCGTTCTCCACTAATGGTATCAACAATAAGGGGGGGATTGCTTGTTTCATATCTTCCACGTTGTGATTGAAATTAATCCGCAAAGACTCATCGTAACGCAATTTTTCCAATGCAATATAGTCACTTACGATTTTCAGTTCTTGCTCGACAGCAATATAGTTCCCACCAGCTTCGTACAACATGAAGCGTAATATTTTCGACAGGCGCAATATAGATTCCGGGGCGAGGTCTGATTTATCCCTGGCCAGTGAATAGATATTATTCAGGGTGTTGAATAGAAAATGTGGGTTGGTTTGTGATTTGAGGTAGTTCAATTCTGCCTCTTGTTTTTCTATACGTAACTGTTGTGCGGCTTTCCTCAGTTTTATATATTCATAGATATGCTTCATCACCCCGAATATGAAAACAGACATGACGCCGAATGTAGTCTGGTAAGCGACGCCCTGTATAACCGTCGCGTCGATCCTGTAAGACGTATATAAACCAAGCCCAATTCCAAGCGATCTCCATGAATACAAACCAAATGAAAGGAACATCATCAGTATCCCAATAACCAACAAGGCAGCGAGTACCTGGGGAATGATATACTTTCTTTTTTTAATGATAAAAGGGACGCCGTATTCGAAAAACAATATGTTGATGGTGATAAGATAGATGGCCCGCCAGAGCTCATTTAATGTCCATGAGAAAAACTGGTCGGGAGGTTTGGTCAGGTAGCTCAACTCCCAGAGTAAGACCCAGGCAAGCCCGATCCACAAGTAAATTTTAAGCCGCTCCGGTATGAATGATCTCTTCATCGTCCTATTTATGTGATAAATATCGGCAAATCTTTCCCTTCTTATTTTTCTGTCTATAGAATTGACTTCGCCGTAAACGAATGACCAAATCGAATCAACCAGAAAGAACCTTGATTTTTTTTCACCAGCAGAATTTGGCAGTCTTATTCCAGCAAAGAATGTCTCCAGGCGCTTACCCAGCTTATGCAGGCAGGCAGGTACCAACCTTTTTTATGTGTAAAAACTCGGGCAGTCGCTTAGTTTTTCGGAGGTATTGACTTACAGCTATTGAGCAGGATGAACTTCACCGTCAGCTTGTTCAGGTTGTTCGTTTACTATTACCTGCCGTTTATTGACGGTGCTACTTCCTGCATTCTTTATTTAGATAGACTTGCATCAGCAACCCGGCAACGATCGATCTGATGCGCCTGGTAATTGAGGAACAGGGCAGCGTTTAAACTGGGCAGCAGATGAAAGGAAGAGAATACAAGCAACCAGTGGAGTAAGTACTGGAAACTAAAAAACAGGATATCATTCTTTAACCCCCAAAATATAATTAGTATGAAATCACCTTTTCTTTCAATTGTGATCACCCTTGTTTCAATGATTGCAACAGGACAAACGAGTTCACCCCGGCCTTCCTCAACTTATGAAGCCGCCAACTGGAGTATGTGGTTATTGGATAATCCTCAGTTAGTAATAATAGAAGCTCCTCCGTCTGCTGCGAAAACAAAACTAGAGATACAGTTGGTCAAGGACAGAATGAGTAAATTGGATACAAAAAAAATGGAGCAAATTAGGTATTGGAATTCGGGAGCACCTACCTACCGCTGGAACCAAATCGCACCCGCTCTCATTTACCAGAAGCCTGAATCGATGCTTCGTACGCCAACAGCCTGGATGAATATTGCGATCTATGATGCCACGATACTGGCCTGGAAGGAAAAGGTCAGGTATAAAAGGGAACGTCCTTCCATTGCTGACCCTTCGATCAAACCTGTTGTGAACGTCCCTGCAACCTATTCTTATCCCTGTGAGCATTCTGTAACGGCTGCCGCCGCCGCGTATATGCTTGCTTACTTTTTCCCGGAAAAAGCAGATTCAATTTTAAAACTGGCAAAGTCCGCTTCACAATCACGTATAGATGCGGGTGTGCAATTGTCAAGTGATGTTGAGGCTGGTTGGAAACTAGGTGAAGAGGTTGCCATCCAGATTATAGAAAAAGCAAAGGACGATGGGTCTACTCAAGTTTGGAATGGTGTTATGAACAAAGATCCAAAAAAATGGACAGGCTCATACCCGATGGGGATTACCCTTGCATCATTTAAACCCATAGTTTTAAGTTCTCCAGATCAGTTCAGGCCACCGGCGCCACCAGATTTTGAAGCAGATATGAAGGAGTTGAAGAATTTTAAACAAACTTCCAGGACCCTTTACCAGGCTCATTATTGGGCAAATAATGGAGGGTTTGATTTTTGGTCTGAAGTAGCTGCATTGAAGATGTTTGAATATAATATGATGAACGATGTACCGGCAGTGGCACGGATATATACTGTATTGCATACGGCGTATCATGAAGCTACTATCGCCATAATGGATGCGAAGTATGCCTATTGGGGAATCAGACCTAACCAGTATGATACAACCTATAAACCCCAGATACAAACCCCAACTTTCCCCGGCTATCCATCGGGTCATGCAGCAGGCGCAGCTACCACCAGTGCTGTTCTCGAATATTTTTTTCCGGCAGATGCCAGGCAGTTTCAGCAATACGCAAAAAATTGTGCGGAATCACGTTTCTACGCAGGTATTCATTTTCGTATTGATAATGAAACAGGGCTGAAAATGGGTAAGAATCTTGGTAAGTATGTTGTGGAAACCTTGATGAAAAAGTAAGTTATAGCGTACCATGCAATCATCCTTCCCAGAATAAAAAAATGAAAAGACACCCAGGATTTGGAGAAATTGTTGAAGGGGATGATTCCTTGATGGTCAAACAAATCGTTCAGTGTTTGATTATATCCGTGCACTATCCCTAACGGAGTTGACGTAACGGTTGGTGGCTCTACAAGAAAAATTTTCCAGCTTTTATTCATGGCACCGTAGATTTCAATGTTCAACAAAAAGTACCTCCGTCTAGTGTCACTGCAACCAAACAAAGATTTAAAATACATAAATCAACTCTTCGAAGCGGGTAAACTCATGTGTATCATAGATAGAACTTATAAACTGGATGAGCTGCCTGATGCATTCTGGATGTAACGAATCGGTCCTAATGCCTTGCCGGTAAAAAAATAAAAGCGCATCAGTCAACAATTCCAGTTTCAACAGGAAAATAACTACCGCCTCCCATTTCCCCCGATCAACCATCTACATAATGAACTTCACCGGGCATTAAGCCGTGCTATGTTAGCCTATTCTCCTGCCATAGTTTTAGCAACGCAAACCACTGTTTCATCGGCAAAGTACCATTTTCTCATTTTCTAAAATTTAAAAATGAGCCAGTTTTTTAGGATGTTATTCGCCGTATTGGTAACTGTGTATGGCTGCAAAGGAAAAACACAAGCTGAAGCTGAAAAGACTCTCGGGAATATCTCCAATGAATTAAAAAGCAACACTCCAATGTCAACGCCTGACCCGGAAGGCATTTATATGACAGCCGTTATTGATGGTAAAAAATGGGTGGCTACACAAATGACACCTGATTACAGTCTTAATTCTAACTATAAAATGATTGACGGCTCGACGAAAGAGTATTCAATCAATTTCAATATTTATAAACCCCAAACTGGGAGTAAAAGAGAACTGAATGATGATTATTTGATCAGTTTTATGACCTGGGAAGACTATTACAGCGGTAAGAATGGAGAGGTAGAGGTAACCATGGCCGATGATTTTTGGGTGGAGGGAAATTTTCATTTCACTGCCTCCTCCAGTCGTTCCGGCAAAACCTTTAAGGTGACAAATGGTTTCTTCCGGGTTGCCCGCAATGATCCGGGCAAATAACAAACGAGATAGCTTACAACTGTTGACTTGTACAGTTTTTATAACCTTTAAATAAAAGCATATGAAAAAGATTCTTTTCTTGTCTTTTTTGCTAACAGGAATATTAGTACTGGCACAGGGCCAGCTAAAGTCCAACAGGGTAGCAACAAAAGGTCCAACCATCTCCCAACAACAACCAGCAACAAAGAACATTCCCGTTGCAGCGCAGAAGACAGAACCTGTTTTTTCAAACTATACAAAAATGAAGTTGAAACTACCATTTGCGTCGAAGGAAAGGGAATATATGGTTCAAAAAGTGGGGCATTATTATGTCCTGAATGACGATATAATTGTCGGTAATGATTTTCCAAAAACGATGCTTTATTCGACAGATGATAAGGACTATCGCTGGCCAAATGCCGACATTCCCTTTGTGGTGGATCCGAGCATTTTTGAACAGGGTCTTAATGATGAAGTGGCTGCCGCTATCAGCGAGTTCAACGGCAAAACAAAAATCTGCCTGGCCCGAAGAACAACACAGAAGGACTATATAAGATTTGTTTTTTCTTCTGCTCTGCGGGGCGCTGGACTCTCCTCCGTGGGACGGCAGGGAGGCGAGCAACCATTATACCTGGCGGCTTCCGCTACAAAGGGTACTGTAATGCATGAACTCATGCATGCAGCGGGATTTCAGCATGAACAATGCCGGGAGGACAGAAACCAGTATGTTAGAATAATTGAGGCAAATATCAAAGAAGATTCAAAATATAATTTCGAGATAGAAGATGGCGTGGCAAGAAGCGGCTACGATTATTGCTCCATTATGCACTACAGTGCAACAGCTTTTTCAAAAAATAACCAACCTACTATTCAATGTGTACAGAACGGAATGATTGTGGCTTGTCCACCCTGTCTTGGTAACAGGGCATCATTTAGTGATGCCGATCTTCATGGAATCAGCTGGTTTTATAGTAATGCAAGCAGGTTTCCCTGCGAACCTGCGGCTGAACCGGTATTTTTTCCTTACAAATTTGCGAATACCTATCCTTCGGCATCGCAGGCAGCAATGACAGCTTTTCGCCATCGCAGTGATGTAGCTTATAAAGAAAGGCATGTAAGTCAGTTTATAAAAATAGTAGGGGCTTACCCCAATTTTCATGAAGCGAGGCAAGGGATCAATACGGTAGGGGGCACTATTTTTTTATATTCTACATCTGCACAATGGCAGGATGTGCCGGTATCGGAATTGGGCAATCCGCCCCTCGAAGATTTCGGGGCCCGGATGAGAGCAACACAAAATTATGCGGTGCGCAATGGCTATATCGGCGGATTTCCCAATTTTTACCAGGCTGATTATGGAAAAGGTATTGTTTGTGGTACAGTGCTGATCGGTTCTGGTGGCGCGGATTGGCGGGATGTGCCGATAGCGGAACTGGGTAATCCTCCGTTAGATGATATCAGAGCAAGGATGACATCTGCCCATGATTATGCGTTCAGGAACGGGTATCTCGGTGGTTTCCCCACTTTCTATCATGCAGAAACAAGTAGCGGAATTGTGTGTGGCATTGTGCTCATTAAGAAAGAAGCCGGCGAATGGAGAGATGTAGTAACTATAGCGGGCCCTCGGTAATTGTCTTGAACGATTACCTGAAAAGACAGAGGGCATTATATCGTTTGCCAAATCAACGAGAACTCAAAAAATCAATTATGAATAAAAATATTTGCCTGTTGTTTATTTTGTTCATGGGGTATTCGGTTTCCGCGCAACTTGTAAAAAATATTAGTTACGAAATTAAAGAGGATGCTACGTATCGTATCGGGCAAAAAGAAAAAGAAGTTGTAGGTATAAGCCTCAACAGCCTGGAAAAGGAGAAGGTAAATAAAAAGGAAGTACTACAGCAAAAAGAGAACAGTACCGGGCAGCGCACTGTAAAAACAGAAATCGTGAGGAGCCAGGAAGAAAATTCCGGTTCCGAAGAAGGTTTTATTACCCTTAAGCTTTCTACGCCGATCATTACAAAAGGATTTACGGTAACCATTAGGGGTGTAAGTATTAACTATCAAAAATGGAATACAGTAAAAATTCACATCAAAGCTCCAAATGATGAGGAGGAAGTAACCGCAGCATTAGATAATAGCGGAAAATACAGCATAGACTGGAGTAAACTGTTGGAGGAAGGCGACTATATCATAACAGCCACCAGCAGTGATGGTAAGGCCAAGGTATCCGAAAGATTATTGGTGATAGATTATTTTGATCTGCGGGATGAGAACACGCAACTGATAAATGTTACTGGCAAAGCATTTCAACGTTTAAAAAAAGCGACAGAAGATGTAAAGCCTTTTGTTTCAAAGACGGATGCAGCAAAACTTGACGAAAAATTGAATGCTGTAAAGGAAAACGTGGATGCATTGAATAAAGCATTTACCGGTCTGGCTGATGCAAAGAAAGAAGTCGGAAATTTTTTAAAAAAAGGAGGAAAGCCCTCACAAAGTCTATTGCAAAACATGACGGACCTGAACCTGGCGGTGATGGATAAAGTGGATGAGGTTAAAAAAATTTCTAATCGGGCAGATCATCCACCTTTCGATAATACGATTTGCGAATACCTTACTATACTGAACGAAACCTGCGCAGCTTTTGAAACATTTACTAATATTTGGGCAAAATCCGTGAGCGGTATAGTCAGGAATATCATGCTGGATAAGGTAATACCAAAAGCCAATGTCACAGCCGCCAAAGCTGTGTCGCCGGCAGTATTCAAAAATGAAGCCGTTGGCGATGAATTTACCTGGGGAGTAAAAAAAGCTACCAAAGTTTTTGCGACAGCCCATCTTCATATGGAAGAGTTTCATCATAAACTAGGGCAGGCTGAGTTTGCCAGTGCCATGGTGAGATTTGCTACTGATGTTTTGATGAGAACTCATTGCGGCATATTTAAAGGCACATTAAAGCACTACTATAATTATTATGCAACCAATTCGAGCGGAAAAAAGTGGTGGGACTACGCCATTCATAGCGAATCTGCATTAACACTTCGCTATCCCAAAAGCAGTAATGGGGTTATTAAAATGAAAGGCACGATCGAGGGCAATGCTACAAAATTTGTTTTTTTCGCCAACCCGGCATTAAATCCGGATTATGCGCAAGGTAGCGCAGGCAAAATACAAACGATAGTCATAAAAAGTTATACCCCCCTCTCTCTTCCATTTGCTACCGCGTTGCATGATCAATTGGGTTTTGGCATGGTAGCAAGGGCTGTCGCCTCACCCGCGTATTTCCTGATCCCGATCGATGCTGAATACAATACAGAAACAGGAAAAATAAAATTGTTCATCAACGAAGCCCTGGTTGATTATCTCCCAACGGTTTTCAACAGCCAGATCTATGTGCAGGCTGGAGCTGGTTTATTGGGGTTAAGAAGACAGGATTACCCCATTCAGAAAGCCAGGCTGACTATGAAAGCCACGCTAAAAGAAAAAAATGAATTTGCTGTTACAAAAGATCCAAAGGGAAACCAGTTTATGAAGGGTACGATCAAGCGACACCTGAAAGGTGAAGACGGGAATAACGAACATTTCATGGACATCACCATCGAAGCAAAAAAAGAATGATATGGTTTTTTATTTCCTTTTCGATTTAGGGACTGACTATTTCGGTCTATGCACCATACAAGGTTAGGGAGCGGGAAAGGAGCTAGCGAACGGAGTTGCGAAATTGAATTAATTTTAAATTATGCGCCATGGCATTATCTCCTTGTTTTTTATTCTCTTCTTTGGGATGATTCACGCCCAAAAACAGTTCTTTAAAACCTATACAGTGAAGGATGGCCTGGCCAATAATTTTGTGCGTTTTATTTACCAGGACAAAATCGGCTATATCTGGATCGCCACCGAGGAAGGAATGAGTAAATATGACGGCCATAAATTCTCTAATTATACGAAGGGCAGCAACTTGTCATTTGATGTGATTAATGATCTGCTTGAATCTGAGAATGGTGATATATATATGGCCTGCAATGATGGGAGTCTCTGCCTTATAGAAGATAATGCAGTACTGAAAAATGTTATTCAAAAAAACATCATCATTAACCGATTTCGAAGGATTGGAAAAGACAAAATCCTTGTAACAACAGACTTTAATGGCCTACAGGAATTTAAAAATGGAAAGTTAATTAAACCCATACAACCCTACCCAAATAGAACTTATTATGATGTCACGTACTTAAATGATTCACTGATGGTGGTGCGGGGAGATTCTACATTAGATATCTTAACCTCCAAGTATGAATTATTCTCTGAACACAAGGAACTCGCCCTGATCAACAACACATGCCTATTCACTGATTCAAAAAAAAGAACATGGATAGGAACAGCTTCCGGTTTGAAACTTTTATCGACTTCCCAGGAAAAAGGTAAGCCCCTTCATTTTTTGGAATTACCAGGCAGCTTTAATATTCATTTACTACAGAAACATTGGATCCGGAATATGCATGAAGACCAGGAGGGAAATATCTGGGTAGGTACAGTAGAAGGCCTGGTATGCATCGGGGTCGATGGTTCCCGGCAAGTAATTACCGAAAAAAGCGGACTTCCCAGCTCAGATGTAACTGCCATCATACAGGACAGGGAGAAAAATATCTGGATCGGTACAACCCTTGGCCTTGCCAGGCTGGTGACCAAAAGCAAAATCCAAATCTATCGGAAAGAAGACGGCATCTTTTCTGATAATGTGGTCAATACATTTACTATGAATAACGGGAATATTCTTATTGAATCATATTCTTATTCAAGTTCAAGCTGGACTGTTCAAATTTTCGACAAAACCACATCGCAATTTAGATTTCCCTTTAACATTCAGGATCATTACCCTTATTATAATTCAACCAGCAACCTATGCCTGATCAGAAACAAAAAAAGTACATTTGGCCGTCTTAATTTCTTCCAAGGATTTAAAGATAAAAATGGATTTTTCTTTACGAATAGTACGGCCGGTGTACTGGTCAGTGACGATCTTATAAAGTGGGAACCCTTTTTTAAGTATTCTGACACCCGGACCATTTTGATTGATTCAAAAGGCTATTTATGGGCGGGCCACATAGATAGTGGTTTATTTCGCATTCGTTATGACTATGTCAATAACCAGCTCCGGATGCGGGAGCAGGAATGGTTTCTTCGGGGTATTGGCATCCGTTCAATATTGGAGGATAGTAGGGGAAATATCTGGGCTGGCTCACGGTACGATGGAATTTACCAGCTCGATCCAAATAAAAAAGATAATCCTGTCATTCATCATTTTGACCGAACAAATGGGCTTAACTCCAACCGGGTTGTTTCCATCACGGAAGATAAAACAGGCAGCATCTGGATTATTACAAACCAAGGACTGGAGAAACTAATTCCTGACAGGGAGAGTTACCGTGTCTTCAATTTCAGCCGGATCAATGATTTTTCTTCTCTCATATTATCCATGACGTTCGACCAAGATAATTCCTTATGGCTTGGCACAACAAAAGGATTGGTGTGTATATCGGACGGGGAATTGGAAAAATCGCCGCCGTTGAATACTTTCATTACCGCTGCAACCCTGGGCGATAGTAGCTACGTCACAGTCCCCCGGAGAGAAATAGAGCTCAAACCCAAACATAAATCCGTTCATTTCGAATTTGCAGCACCGGGTTTTATCAATGAGAAACAAATTTATTACACCTATCGCCTGCTGGGAAGCAATAATACGGACTGGAGTAAGCCCACCAATGTACACAGCGTATCCTATGCAAGTCTTCAACCAGGCGATTACCGTTTTGAAGTAAGAACATTAGGATGGAATGGTGAATGGGGAAAAGCAGCGGGATTCGACTTTTCTGTCACTCCGCCCTTCTGGCAAACATGGTGGTTCATCACCATTACCGCTTTACTAGTGATTTCGGGAATTTATTGGGTAATGAGAAAAAGGATAGCAATGATCCGCCGGGAGGCGCAAATGAAAAATAAGATAGCTGAAACAGAGATGATGGCGCTGCGTGCACAAATGAACCCGCATTTTATTTTCAATAGCCTTAATAGTATTGAAAACTTCATCATGCAAAATGAGAAACGGCTGGCCAGCGATTATCTCAATAAGTTTTCAAAACTGATCCGTGGTATGCTGGATAGCAGCTTGAATGATGTCATCCCGCTGGAAAAGGATATGGAATTACTTAAACTTTATATGGAACTCGAGCAACTTCGGTTTAATAATAAGTTCAGTACCCGTATTGATATCGATCCTGAATTGCTACAGGGCGATTTTAAAGTACCCTCCCTGTTAATCCAGCCTTATCTTGAAAATGCTATTGTACATGGTATAGCTCATAGCGAAAGAGATGACCTCGTATTGATGGTTAAAGTGATGCTAAGAAATAACCAGATCTATTATACTATTGAGGATAATGGAGTGGGAAGACACCAGGCTGCGAATTATAAAAAGCAAAACAAACCGCTCCATAAAAGTGTGGGACTAAAAATAACTGCAGACCGGGTGGCTCATTTTAATCAGGAGAAAATGGCTACTGGTGCGGTTGTTATAACGGATCTGTTTAATAAGGAGAACAATCCTGCCGGTACGAGAGTATGGATCACTATCCCTGCCAATTAGAATATGGAACAGTTAAAAGCAATACTGGTAGATGACGAAAGAAGCAGTTTGCAGAACCTTCAGCAAAAGCTGACAGAGTTTTGCCCGGATGTAAAGATCATCGCCATTACGGAAAGACCGGAAGAAGCGATCGAGTTGATCCAAAGGGAAAATCCAGATGTGGTCTTCCTTGATATAGAAATGCCACGTATGAATGGTCTTCGTATGCTTGAACACTTAAAAGAATATACCGGCGAGATAATTTTTACTACTGCTTATAACCATTATGCCGTAGAGGCGATCAGGATTAGTGCCTTTGATTACTTGTTGAAGCCAGTTTCCATCGCCGAATTACAGGAGGCGGTTGACCGGCTTATTAAATTTCGCCGACCAGATACCAGGGAAAAGCTCGATGTCTTACGGCAGTCTTTGTCCGATACCAGGAGCCAGGACGATAAAATTGCAGTACCTACACAGGAAGGTCTTGATTTTATCCGTATAAAAGATATCGTGCACATTGAATCCAGTGCCAATTATTCCAGGATCTATTTCCTGGATGGTAAGGCAATCCTGGTCACCCGGTTATTAAAGGATTTTGAAGACATGCTTACTCCCTACCGATTTTACAGGGTGCACAATTCGCATCTCATCAACCTGCAGTATATCCGAAAATATATCAGGGGTGATGGGGGACAAGTTATTTTGCAAAATGGTGATACGATCGATGTGGCCCGCAGAAAAAAAGATGAGTTTTTAAAGTTGATCTCCAATTAAGGAGAATGACTGGTTATGATCGCATAGTTGATCATAAGGCTGTTCTTCCCAAAACTGGATGATATTTTTTATTGCACCAATTTAAAATCCCATATGGGCTTTTGCTCCGCCAGGTGCTCTACAAAATAGTTCCAGAGTTTTTTATTAAAATATTCGCCGGTTTTACCCTGGTAGCCATGACGCTGACTGGGAAATATCAGCATATCGAATTCCTTATCGGCTTTGACCAATGCCTCGGCTAATTTGAATGTTGCAGACGGGTTGACATTTTCGTCCATACCTCCGTGTACGATCAGTAACTTTCCTTTCAGGTTACCCGCCATCGTTATATTAGAAACCTGGTGGTAGGTAGAATCGACCGGCCAACCCATATACATTTCGGGCCACCAATCTTTTTCCATCCGGAAATCATGATCAGCCGAACTGGCCACTGCCACTTTATAAAAATCAGGGAACTCGAGTACTGCGTGGCCGGCATCATACCCTCCGGCGGAATGCCCGAATATGCCAACCCGGCTGGTATCGAGCCAACTGTGTTTTGTTCCAAGTTGGCGGATGGCCAGTACATGATCCATCAGATTTTTTCCCATATTCTTATACGATACATTGTGGAAGGCTTTGGATCTTCCGGCAGTTCCCATACCATCGATCGTAACAACTATAAATCCTAATTCGGCTAAAGCCTGGTTGCTTCTGCCAATGGATGAACTGAAACTTCGCGGATACATATTGGTATGTGGCCCCGTATACGACTGATCAATGACCGGGTATTTTTTTGCCGGATCAAAGTAAGTTGGTTTCCACATGGCTCCATAGATGGTGGTAACGCCATCCCGGGCCGTGGCGGTAAAGGTTTCGGGAAATCTGTATCCCAGGGCTAACAGATCATTGATATCTGCCTTACTGAGTTCAGCAAGAATAGCGCCGCTCATAGCATCACGTACAACAGATCTTGTTGGCTGTGAAGCTGTCGACATATTATCGACAAAGTATTTCCCATCGGGTGATACGCTGATCTCATGGTTCAGGTTTTCGGGTGTGAGCAGTGTAGGATTACCGCCATCGATACTTACCCGGTAAAGATGCTGGAAATAAGGATTGCGACCGGGTTCCTTACCCGACGCTATGAACAACAGATGACGCCGGGATGTATCTATAAATGCGATATCGTTAATATAGTATTCCCCTTTTGTCACCGGCAACACCTGTTGAGATGACAGGTTTAATGTATATAGCTGTCGCCAGCCATCCTTTTCTGAAGCGAAGAGCACCTTATTCCATTTTTCTAGCAGCCAGGATCGGAATCCATCGATATTAGTATTGCTTTTTTCGATGTACAGGAGTTCTTTCGTTTTCGTCGCCAGGTGATAGCGATAAAAATCTGTTTGCTGGTACCCACGAACCTGGTTTTCAGCGTAGATAACCGCAGGTGTTGCTGACCATTCAAAGTTAGTAGTGTTGACATTGCGAAACTCATTTAACAGCATCTCTTCACCGGTTTCAATATTAAAGAGCACCGGAAGCATATAAACCATATCGGTATCGCCGGGAGACCCACGGTAATAGGACAATAATCGCGGCCGGTACAAGGTGTCGACACTCCAGTCGAGCAAATACATTTTTTGTCCTTTGCTTAGGTCGCAAATAAAGGTCTGTATCCATTTTGAGTCAGGTGACCAGCGCACCCTGAAGTGTGGTGGCCGTTCGCCATTTTCTCCCTCGATGATCTCTCCCCAGCCATAATAACTGGCATATTCATAATTTTTTTTGCCGGCGGTACTGAGCGCTTTTTTTTCTCCTGTGCTGGTGGAGCGAATAAAAAGATTCTGGTTTTCCGTGTAAGCGATCCATTTTCCATCAGGTGAAGCCTGCTCCCGCCTGTTCGATGGGAATCTTTCAACAACTGCATCATAAGCAGTAATGGTGTAATCTTGCTTTTTCAGTTCATATGTTTTTCCTTCTGCCATAAAGGTGAAGCGGTCAGGCGACAGGTAACGTACATCGGTTGCCAACAGGTTATTAGCTGCCACAGGTTTACCCAATTGAACCGAAAGTGAGTCCGCCAGGCGTTGTTGATCGAACAAGGGTCTTATTGTACCCATACCATATTGGTATTGATTGAAGTGTTTGCCAAATTTATCCCATGTGATAAACGAAAACCCGGTATTATCCGGAAACCAGGACACCGTTATGGTAGCATTGAAAACACGTTTATTGGTAAGATTCCGCATATGGAGTGCAGCGGCGCGATTGTACTCGGTAATTCCGGTTTTTTGCGCCTTCCCGAAGAGCGAGGGAAGGATTAATATAAGACAATAGGCAATTTTTTTCATTACCTAATATAAGAAAGATATCGATGTAAAACTTAGAGGATAATAGCTTCGGCACCTTGTTCTATTTTTTATTAGTTTAATGTGATAATTTGAGAAATATCTAAAAATCATGTCAGGAAAAAATTCCGAAGATCCTGGGATTCCTGGTAAAAGGAGGTAAAAGGTGAATGGACCTAGGCTGACTAAGGCAGAAATGTATGGCTGGTCGAGAGTACGGACATGAATATTGTTTATGCCGGATACGCTATTAAGAAATAGGGTCGCTGTCAACCTGCTTCTGCAGTATTGATAATAGTGCCGGGTTAGTAAGTTGCCTGGAAAAGAAGAACGCTTATTTATCGGCGGTATACCAGTGAAGCCTCATTTTTTTCCTATCATACAACTTACTGTAGGGACTTTTATTTTGCTTTATCTTTAGGCTCATGAAGAGGACGGCCTCCATCTTGCTGGTGATTTGGACATTTGCATTGGTTCAGCCCGCTTTTGCCTATTTTGGCGGCAAGTCGGCCTATGGAAAATGTACGAAGGCGGTTAGTTCTAAAAAAACTTGTTCAAAGAATAAACCAACCAATTCAACCTGTTTAACAAAGAAGGTTGTCAAAACTGAGTGTTCCGGGAAGAAATGTAATAAGCCTTCCAGCACGCAAGACAAGAATAACTGCAAGACAGAAGGTTGCAATCCGACACTTGGCTGTTCATCTGGTAACTTTTATGTTCATTATCATGCTCAAATTTCACTTTTTTCCTGGTTTGAGCAGAAGCAAAAGTCAATGGTAGCTGATGATAATCGAATTATCAATAGCCTAAGCGATTGTTGGCACCCCCCGGAAGCCTGATTTTTTCCAATCGGTAACATTATTAATTCAACTTTTAATTTTTAAAAATGAAAAATATATTTTTAGGCCTGATGGCTATTGCCCTTGTTTGCGGAACTGCTTTTGCATCCAATGATGATGGTGGCGGTAAAAAGAAAAAGAAACAGGCAAAGACCGAGTGTAAAGTAGAAATTTGCGATCCTACGAATTGTGATCCCAAGAAATGTGAACCGAAAAATTGTGACCCTAAAGATTGCAATAGTAAATGTGTAGGTATGGCTTCCGCTACAGCGAAGACCACCTGTCCTCCGGCAGCCTGCTCGGGGAACTAATAAATGTTGCATAAACATTGGAGCCATCCGCTACGGCGGATGGCTTTTTATTTTCCTATGACCTGCAACCAAATGACTTTACATTTTAGCGGAATCCAATGCTGTTTATCCGGATTTCACGAAGGTTCAGCATTGTAGTTATTAAAGATCATCGGCCCGCCCTTATCAGGAATGCAAAATAAAAATGGGGGAAATTACTGAGTAATTTCCCCCTGTTGACCCATAAGGATTCGAACCTTAAATGACTGAACCAAAATCAGTAGTGTTACCATTACACCATGGGTCAATCCATTTCATCGCCCATCGGGGTTCTGAATTTGGAGTGCAAAAATAGGGCTTGACGCCCTTCTTCCCAAATGGTTTTTAAGAAATTATGCAGATTGTGGGCTGGAAACTCCTTCCTTTTCCTCTCTTTCCTTTAATTCCCGGATCTTATCCAATGCCCTTGCAACTACATCACACATAATGGTATACAATGCACCCTGTTGGGCATTTTCATAGATATAATCCAGTGCCATATCTTCATTGGGTATAACTACCGTTGGAATAGTTGGATTTATATTCTGAATCCCCTGCTGTAAAAGCTCAATGATCTCGTCTGCTGTCCGGCCCCGTAAGTTTTTATCACAACGAATAATTATTTCATCAAAGAATTGTGCCGATATTTCCCCGAGTTCCCGGATATCTTCATCTCTTCTGTCACCGGTGCCACTAATCACTCCAATACGTTTGGGGTAATCCAACTTGCTTACAAAATCACATAGCAGTTTCAGACCATGCGGGTTATGGGCAAAATCCGCCAGCATGGTAAAGTTTTTAAAATGGAAGAAATTCAAGCGACCCGGTGTCAGGCTTTCACTAGGAATAAATGTTTGCAAACCGGAGCGGATATCCTCAATAGTGATATCACGGAACAGGTATGTCGCCAGCACCGCCGGCAAACAGTTATTGATATTATGGACCGCTTTTCCTTCATAGGTAAGTGGTATACTCCTGGCAGGCATAACTCTTATTTTCCAGGTGCCTTTCATGATCGTTACATTGCCATTTTCATAGACACAAGCCAGTCCATTTCCTTTGCAATGCTCAATTATTCTCGGGTTATTTTCGTCCATGCTGAACAGTCCGATATTACACTTCAGTTCCTTATGCATGTTAAAGACCAGGTCATCGTCTGCATTGAGGATCGCATACCCATGCCGGAAAACCGTTTCAGGCACAACCGCTTTTACTTTTGCCATTTGCTCCAGGGTATTGATACCACCCAATCCCATATGGTCAGCCGCCACATTGGTCACGATCGCCACTTCGCAATTTTGAAAAGCAAGTCCTGATTTTAAAATTCCGCCCCTGGCACATTCCAATACCGCAAAATCAACGGTGGGATCTTTTAATACAAAGGCGGATGATACAGGACCCGTGCAATCACCCTTCATCATTAGTTGGTTCTGGATGTATACTCCGTCTGATGTGGTGTAGCCTACTTTCTTGCCTGCACTTTTGGCAATATGAGCTGTTAACCGGCTGGTAGTGGTCTTACCATTTGTTCCGGTAATAGCAATGATAGGAATCCGTCCTACACTTCCTTTTGGAAAAAGCATATCAACCACTGGCTCCGCTACATTCCTGGGCAATCCTTCAGCCGGATCTATGTGCATTCGGAAACCTGGAGCGGCATTCACTTCCAAAACGGCGCCGCCATTATCAGCTACCGGTGTTTTCAGATCGATAGCCATTACATCAATACCACAAATATCAAGGCCGATTATTTTGGCAATGCGTTCGAACATAAAGATATTGGCAGGGTGCACTTCATCTGTCACATCAGTTGAAGTGCCGCCGGTTGAAAGATTGGCGGTCGGTTTCAGCAATATTCTCTCACCTTTTGCGGGGACAGTCTCGAGGGTGATGTCTGCATCATCAAGCATTTTTTGGGTATACTGGTCCACGGTTATTTGTGTCAGCACTTTCTCATGACCAAAACCGCGACGGGGATCTTTATTGGTCTCATCGATCAGCCATTGAATAGTATGCTCACCATCGCCTACTACAGAAGCGGGGGTACGTAAAGCAGCACAGATGAATTTGTTATTAATCACCAGGCAGCGAAAATCATAACCGGTAATAAATCGTTCAACAATGACACTCCGGCTAAAGGCTTTAGCTGCCTCAAACGCCTTTACTGCTGTTTCCCTGTTATTGATATTGGTAGTATTCCCCTTTCCGTGATTGCCATCAATTGGTTTTATCACCAACGGGTAGCCAAATTTATTGATGGCTTCATCCAGACCTTCCTCAGTTTTTACGACAGTACCCCTGGGGACGGCAATTTCAGCGGCTTCCAGCAGCATTTTTGTTTCTTCTTTGTTACAGGCAATATCGACCGCGATATTCGAAGTAGTAGAAGCAATAGTTGCCCGGATTCTTTTCTGGTTGACACCATAGCCTAATTGTACCAGGCTCTGTTTGTTCAGACGGATAAATGGTATTCCTCTTTTCGCAGCTTCTTCTACGATACATCCGGTAGAGGGACCGAGTCTTGTATCTTCCCGGATCTCGCGCATTTGCTGAATATCAAAAGCCAGGTCATATTCGGTTCCGTCAATTAAAGCCTGGGCAATTTTTACTGATGCCTGCGCAGCATAAGCACCGGCATCCTCCTCGATATAGCTGAATACAACATAGTAGACACCTTCTTGTCCACCTTCAGGTGTCCTAGTTCTTCCAAAACCGGTATCCATTCCTGCCAACGTTTGGATCTCAAGAGCAATATGTTCTATTACATGACCCATCCAGGTTCCTTCATCTACCCGCTTAAAAAAACCACCCCGCATATCTTCACTACAGCGATGCTCTATCATAGTGGGAATCATTGCTTCAAGACGTTCACGGAAACCGGGGATCGTATTCGTAGGTTGCTGTTCCAATTCCTCCAGGTCCAGCTTCATTTGCACGAGTTTGGTACGACGCACACTCCAGTAGTTTGGCCCTTTCAGCACTTTGATCTCCAGTATTTTCATACATCAATTTTGTTAGGCACGGAAGTTAGTTTTTTTTAGTAAGGTGACCAATTCACACCCCTGTGAATTTTCCGGATAAATAGGTAACTTTTGGTTGCTATGGAATTCTATTATCTGCAACCATCGATAGCCTTGAAAGACTATGTTGACTATTATCTTGTCATTGAATGTGCAAAGGGACTTCCACGTCATCCTGTAACTGTTTATCCCGCACCCCAGGCGGAATTGGTATTTAATTACGGCGACTGCTCATATGAACAGATTGGATGCGGCAATAAAGTAAAAAGCACCTGTATCGCAGTTAGTGGGTTTTTTACACAAACAGCTATGTACACCAATCAAAATAACCTGGGTGTTATCATGGTTGGTCTTAAGCCATGGGGCATTCAGCCTTTTATGGGTGGTGGTATCAGTGAAATTACCAACTCAAATCTTTCTATTGAGGATGTATACCCGGGAAGCACAAGTGAGTTGCAGGATAAATTGAGAAACGCGGCTGGCACAGCTCAGCGGATTATAATAATTGAAAATTTTCTCCTGTCTTATATCCACCCATTCAGTTCTGATGAACTGATAATTGCATCGGTAAATGAAATCAACAGGCACCACGGCCAGGTTTCGGTACGCCAGCTTGCTAAAACATTTTTCCTTAGTGAAAAGCAATTTACACGCCGGTTCAACAACAAGGTAGGCATCAACCCTAAACTGTTCTCACGATTGGTCAGGTTTCAATATATACTTCAGTGTATAGATAATAGGAAAGTCGGTTTACTGGATAAAGCTGTTCTGACCGGCTTTTATGATGAAGCACATTTTATAAAAGAGTTCAGGGAGTTTACCGGTCAAACACCGGCTGCCTATATTCATTCCAATCAAAGAAGTTCTCTTGGTACCTACCTGGATGAACAATTCAAAAAGTCCCTTTTTTACAATAGCATTTACCAATAGGCTGATAGTTTTGAGTTCAAATAAATAACATGAAAAAAGAACTCAAGATCTTAAAAAATGGTGAAACGCTGACTATTACAAAATCGGGTGCAGAAACCAATGGCGAGTACACGCAGTTCGAAGGTAGTGATGAACCCGGTGTTGGTCCGCCCATGCACGTGCATTTTCTGCAGGAAGAAGGACTAAAAGTGTTGAAGGGAAAAATGGGAGTGCAGGTAAATGGTAGAAAATTTGAATTGGAAGAAGGGGAAGAGTTTATATTCTTAAAAGGAGTGGCTCACCGTTTCTGGAATGCCGGCGATCAGCAACTTCAATATTCCGGTTATGTAAAACCGTCCTTTAACTATGAATACTTTATTGAACAGGTTTATAAGTCGGCCAATGAAAACCAGGATGATAAACCTGGTGCTTTTGATGCAGCTTTTTTGCTGACACGGTACAAGTCTGAATTTGATATGCTCGTCATACCCAAACCTGTAAAATTGCTCTTATTCCCTGTCTTTCTATTCATCGGGAAGCTATCCGGGAAGTTTAAAAAGTACCAGGATGCGCCCCCACCGGTATAACGTCAAAGCAATTGCAATTTCGGTACATTTATGAAAACTTATTCTAATGTCAGGAACGAACCGCCGGCGTTTTTTGCAAAGAGCAGGTGTATTTTCTGCAACTGCATTTCTTTCATCAATCACACAACCTGCGTGGAGCAGAAATTTTGACAAAGCTATCCGCCAGGCAGAAGGTATAGCTGCTGATGACCTGGCTACCGAGGAGGATTTCTGGTATTATATTCAACAATCCTTTACGGTATCCCCGGGATTGATCAACCTCAACAATGGCGGCGTATCACCGGCACCCAAAACAGTGCAGGAAGCTGTGAAGCGTTATTATGACTATAGTAACGAAGCACCCAGTTATTATATGTGGCGCATTTTGGACCAGGGCCGGGAGCCTCTCCGCAAAAAGCTGGCAAAACTCGCTGGTTGCGATGCTGAGGAGATCGCCATCAATAGAAATTCATCGGAAGGATTGGAAACGGTCATATTTGGAATGCAACTGAAAGCAGGAGATGAAGTAGTAGCAACCAAGCAAGATTATCCCAATATGATTAATGCCTACAAGCAACGAGAATTGAGAGATGGGATCAAAATGGTCTGGCTTGATCTTCAACTTCCCAGTGATGATGAGAATTATTTGGTGCAGCAATACGTAAAAGCCTTTAATTCCAAAACAAAACTGGTACATATCACGCATATCATTAACTGGAACGGGCAGATATTACCCGTAAAAAAGATAGCACAGGAAGCACACAAAAGAGGAATTGAAGTATTGGTAGATGGCGCACATAGTTTTGCCCATTTTGATTTTAAAATACCCGACCTGGATGCAGATTATTTCGCCGCCAGCCTTCATAAGTGGCTGTACGCTCCTATTGGAACAGGTATGTTGTTTGTAAAAAAAGATAAGATCAAAAACATATATCCTTTGTTTGCCACCAGTGATAATCCCCTGAAGGAGGATATCAGGAAATTTGAGAATTTAGGTACCCGGCCCTTCTTTATTGAACAGGCCATTGGTAAAGCACTTGAATTCCATGATATGATCGGCAGCGAAAGAAAAGAAAAGCGACTGCACTATCTCAAAAACTACTGGATGGAAAAAGTAAAGGATGTTCCGAAAGTAAAACTAAATACTTCCCTGCACCCGAAATGGGGTTGTGCCATCGGTAATGTAGCCGTGGATGGAAAAAAACCAAATGAACTAGACTCATTCCTTATGGACAAGTATAAAATTCATACAGTAGCCATTACCTGGGAAAATATTGTGGGTGTGAGGGTCACGCCAAATGTTTATACAACAACGGATAACCTCGATGTGTTAGTGGATGGAATAACTGCTTTTGCGAAAAGTTAAACAAAAACGGTTAACGCGATTTTAAACGCGGCCGCCGTATAAACAATACACTTTATTGTCCACACTACAGACGAATCGCAAGCTAAGTTTACTCCAGGCCACATCTATCAACATGATAGACATGGTTGGTATCGGTCCTTTTGTGGTAATGCCCTTTGTAGTGGCCCAATTTGACAATGGCTTATTTATGTGGGCCTGGATTTTCGGAGCTTTCACTGCTTTTATGGATGCCATGATCTGGAGTGAGCTTGGGGCAAAGTATCCTTTGGCCGGAGGTACCTATAATTTTCATCGAATTGCTTTTGGGGAAAAAGGCGGGAGACTGATGAGTTTCCTTTTTGTCTGGCAAACATCTATACAGGCACCACTTGTAGTAGCATCAGCTGCTATTGGGTTTTCACAATACCTGACGTATATCGTTCCGTTAGAATTCTGGCAACAAAAACTAGTTTCAGGGGGCCTGGTTATTCTTGTTTTTTTATTGCTCTATCGAAAAATAGAAACTATTGGGAAAATTTCTGTTGTAATGGGAACTATTGTTGTTCTTACTATTCTTTGGATAATCATCAGCGGGTTATCAAACCAGCAACAGGGAATTAAACTATTGCCCACCGGGAACGAATCTTTTTTTACGTATGCTTTCTGGGCGGCCATCGGGCAGGCGTCGGTGAAAACGGTATATGCTTACCTGGGCTATTATAATGTTTGTCATCTCGGCGGTGAAATAAAGAACCCTGGAAAAAATATTCCCCGCAGTATTTTTATTTCCATTTTTGGCATTGCCACCTTGTACCTGCTTATGAATATAAGCGTAATGGGAGTGATGCCCTGGGAATCAGTGCAGGCAGGTGACAGGTATCTTGTGAGTTCATTTATGGAACAGCTCTATGGCCACGAGGCCGGCATTATTGTGACGGTCCTGATCCTCTGTATAGCATTCTCCTCCCTGTTTGCAGTGGTGCTGGGTTATTCAAGAGTGCCATATGCCGCGGCCATTGACGGAAACTTTTTTAAACCATTTGCGAAACTTCATCCGACAAAGAAATTTCCTTACGTGTCGCTGATCGTTTTGTGTGCAACCGGATTTGTATTCAGCCTTTTTATGCGGTTGAGTGATGTCATCAGCTCCATTCTTGCTATGCGCATTGTTATTCAATTCATTGGACAGGCCGTAGGAGTGACTTTGCTAAGAAAGAAACTTGGTACCGGCGAACTGCCCTATAAAATGTGGCTATTTCCCTTGCCCGTTATTATTTCGATCCTTATCTGGCTATTTCTGTTTGTTTCAACGGGGTGGTTTGCGTTATGGGGTAGCCTGATTGCCCTTGCGGGAACAGGTGTTTATTTCCTAGTAAAAAAATAAATTAATCAACTCTTTGTCCCGGAGACTAAGAATTCACTGGTAAAGCCTTTCACTCTTGTTGGAAAAACCAACTCTCTATACTATGATCGCCAGGCAGTAAACAGACAATTACAAGTGAGGCTCCGGAAGGTTATTTTCCACATATCCACAACTCGTTATGTTTTCCCTGCACACAAATAGTCAGTAGATGAACGTTAAATTATTTTTCTGTTACATTTGTTCGTAATCAAACCCCATTGAATGAGCCATCCTAAGGGAAAATTGATAGCCATCGGAGGAGCAGAAGACAAAGGAACAAATCTGGAGACAGGAGAAGTTTACCGCAATAACCTCAATTTTTTTGAACTCGGCATTCTTCGGAAAGTAATGCTGGAAGCCGGTGGTCCGTCTGCCAAAATAGAGGTCATTACTACCGCTTCCATGATCCCGTATGAAGTAGGTGAAAACTACCTGAATGCATTTGGAAAAATTGGCTGCACTAATGTTAATATTATGCATATCCGCACCCGGCAGGATGCCATGAACCCGGAATATATTGAGCGGGTCCGGCAATGTGATTGTGTAATGTTTAGCGGGGGCAATCAGTTACGCCTGAGTGCTACCGACGGAGGCACCGACTTTCTATCCGAACTAAAGAGGAGGTATAATGACGATAATTTTGTAATAGCTGGGACATCAGCAGGTGCTATGGCGATGAGTAATACCATGATCTATGAAGGCAATGCCATGCGAGCTCATCTAAAAGGGGAAGTAAAGATCACCACGGGTCTTGGTTTTATCAATTCAGTGATCATTGATTCACACTTTGAAAAAAGGGGGCGGTTTGGCAGGCTGGCACAGGCAGTGGCTACCAACCCGGGTTGTATTGGTATTGGCCTGGGAGAAGATACCGGCATGCTCATCACAGAGGGTAATAAAATGGAAGCGATCGGCAGCGGACTGGTTATCATCATTGACGGGCATGATATCCTTCATTCTAATATTGCCGATATCCCGGAAGGCAATCCTATCAGCCTGGAAAACCTGAAAGTTCATTTTTGTGAAAAAGGAAATGGCTATCTATTGAAGGAACGAAAGTTTTTGCCAGAAGCCAGTGAAGGGTCAGTGATAAAGAAACAGGTGAAAGTGGAATAAATGTTCCGGACAAACTACAGACATACATTTGGCAAGTAACAAGCAACGTACAAGAATGAGAAAGCATCTGGTAACTGGATGCTTTAACTTTATAAGAATATGCACATTATGAAAAAGGTAGTATTTATTTCGATCATACTTTTCTTTTCTTGCGCGTTTGCACCGCAAAAGAAAATAAAGGTCATTTTCTTTGGTGATTCCATCACAGAATTGGGAGTAAAAAAAGACCGCTACGTTGGTTACATACTGAAAATGGACAGTATGCTAAAGGTGGAAAAAAAAGGTGACCTGTATGAATTGATCGGTTCGGGTATCAGTGGCAATAAAGTATATGACCTGTATTTACGAATGGAAGAAGATGTGCTCAGTAAAAGTCCAGATGTCGTGGTGATCTATGTCGGCGTGAATGATGTCTGGCATAAAACTTTGCTGGGAACAGGCACCGATGCCGATAAGTTTGAAAAATTTTACCAGGCAATCATCAAAAAATTAAAGGACCGTAATATTAAAGTTGTGTTATGCACCCCGGCCGTAGTGGGTGAAAAAACGGATATGAGTAACTCGCTGGACGGCGACCTAAACAAGTATAGCCATATTATACGGGATCTTGCCAGGAAGAACAACCTGCCATTGATAGATTTACGGAAAAAATTCCTGGATTACCTGAAGGATAATAACCCCGATAATAAAGAACGGGAAATTCTTACGTATGACAGAGTACATATGAATAATAAAGGCAACCAGCTCCTCGCAGACCTGATGTGGAAGACATTAAAAGAATTACAATAGTATTTTTTTTAACTAAATGGTTTTAGCTTGTTGTTGGATCAACTTCCCTTTTTATAGAATTGTAGGAGTGTTGAAAATAGCGTGCCCGGTGATGTCGCTAACTCTATCAGCAGCTAATGATGTGGCCTTTTCATCATAAAAACTGTGCTCAACTACTGGACAAAAGCGTTTTTGCCGTGTATGCAGCGGCAAAAGCCTGTATATTTTCGTCTTCATACTCAATACCATTGATACAAACCACATCGGTATCATCGAATCCACCTGTTGATAGGGGTATTTAAATGCCTGCTTTCCTGTCTCGGAAAATATTAAAAATCAAAAGGTTGGGTTATCGTTATTGCTGTTTACCCTGATAGACGCGACGATTTGTCTTTTGGCTGGATGGAGTCTTTTTTTGAGAATCAGATAACCAGCTATTTGTGTCAAGACCTTCATAAAACACATTCGTCAACAAAAATTCAGTACCTTAAGAAAACATCTTTCACCTAAATTAATAGGTATGAGAAATAAAAACTATAAACATGGATTAGTTTTGATTTCCATTCTTTCCTTCCTGGATCTTCATTCGCAGCAGTTTACTGCCACGCAAAATTGGCTGACGGGGGTGGATTTCAATACTTGCATGCAACGTTCAAAGGAAATAATGAATAGGAATGGATACACCGTCGAAGTCCAGGCCAATGGGATTGGACTTTGGGGTCTCAAACAAAATGTACATGCGTGGCTTACCTGCCAACCCTGTGGTGAAAAAACCATTACCACAATAATTTTAGGGATCTTACCCAATATTAATATGGTTCAACTAAGGGAATCTATGCTGAATTTTGTTGCCACGGGAATGACGGGCACAAACACAGGAGGCAGCGGAAATTTTTATACGATCAAGAATGTTTTTAATACTGGTGAAAGGATCGTGATTGAATTCAAAAATTTTCCTGGTAACAGCACAGATTGGATCAACATAGTTCCTGTAGGATCAGGAGATGGAATACCAGGAACCTGGCGTTACACCGATGGAAAAAAAGATGGCCAGGTCAGCATTGATCCCCAGGTGGCGGGTGAATATGAGGCCAGGGCCTTTTATAATAACAGCTATAAGGTGGAATACCGGTACAGGTTCCGGGTTGGTGGTACGGGTATTTCTGCCGGAGGTGAGAATCCGCCCATCGTTGGCAGGCTGCTAAAGCTTGACAAATCAAAATTTACGGTTGGGGAGAAAATAGATATTCACTTCCTTAATCTGGCAGGGAATACCTCAGACTGGATCAATATCGTTCCAAAAGGATCGCCCGACGGATCTGCATTAAATTGGCAATATACCAATGGGCAAAAATCCGGGAAGCTGAGTTTTGCAGGGCTTGTTGCAGGTGAATACGAAACAAGGGTTTTTTATAATAACAGTTATAAAGTTGAAGACAGGCTTTTTTTCAAGGTCGAAAACCCTTGATGATGATTGCAAGAAGATTGAAATTCTTTCTGACAAGTTAAATTCCGCTAAGGGGCAAAGAGATGGCGAATGAGGGATAGGAGCTAAAGTAAATGATAATGCCAAAAAGCGTGTTCGCAAAATCACCTTCGTCAAATTAGTCTTTACTTATAGTAAAGACATGCGGCCCGAGAAAGATTTTGCAACCGGCAAGAAATATTTCAGTCAAAACTGTTGAAATTAAAACGAGCCAGGTTATTAATAGTATTACAACCTTGGGCGGGGGGAGTTTGACTCAAATAAAAGGAGCCATAATCAAACTTTTACCAGGTAATAATTCTTCTTTCCTTTTTGCACCAGCAAAAATTGGTCATGTAGCAAAAGACCATTCTCTATGGTGAAATCAATGCTTTCTACCTTTTTCCTGTTGATGCTGACACCGCCTCCCTGCACTGTTTTTCTTGCTTCACCTTTACTCGGAAAGATATTTGTCTCAGCCAAAAAAGAAACTATATCAATTCCAGCAGAGACCTTTTCTTTCGCATAATCAATTTTCACTACTCCCTCCATCCCTTCGAGGTCTTGTATAGTCAGGCTTTCAGCCGGGGTTGTTTGATTCGAGAATAGTTTTTTCGTAGTAGCTAGCGCTTCTTCCAACGCAGCATCGCCGTGAACAAATTTTGTAACTTCTGCTGCCAGTCTTTTTTGCAAGAAACGTTTGCCGGCATCTTTTTTATGTTCAGCAAATATTTCGTTAATTACGGACTGGGAAAGAAAAGTAAAGATCCTGATCCATTTTTCTCCATCTTCATCACTGGCGTTTAACCAAAACTGGTAGAATTGGTAGGGAGTTGTTTTTTCCGCGTCTAGCCATATATTCCCCTGTTCAGTTTTACCAAATTTGCCACCATCGGCCTTGGTAATTAAGGGGCAGGTAAAGGCAAATGCTTCCCCGCCTGTTTTTTTACGAATCAGTTCAGTGCCGGTAACGATATTGCCCCATTGATCACTGCCACCCATTTGCAGCTTGCAGTTTTTATGCTGGTAAAGCCAATAAAAATCATAACCCTGTACCAGTTGATAGGTAAACTCGGTAAAACTCATTCCCGTTTCTCCCTCCAATCGTTTTTTTACACTGTCTTTACTCATCATATAGTTAACAGTGATATGCTTCCCCACATCCCGAATAAAATGCAGAAAACTAAAATCTTTGAACCAGTCGTAGTTATTGACCATTTCAGCTGCATTTTTCAGTGAGGGGTTGAAATCGAGATACTGCATCAATTGCTTTTTTACTCCCTCCTGGTTATGTTTCAATACTTCTTCGCTCAATAGGTTTCGTTCTTCGCTTTTCCCACTTGGATCACCCACCATTCCGGTAGCACCACCTACCAGTGCAAAAGGTTTATGTCCCGCTTTTTGCAAATGAACCAACAGCAGGATAGGCACCAGGCTGCCAATATGAAGACTATCAGCTGTGGGATCAAAACCGATATAAGCAGAGATCATTTCTTTTTGCAACTGTTCTTCAGTTCCCGGCATGATGTCCTGTAGCATACCCCGCCATTTTAACTCTTCGATTAAATTCATTTCTAAAGTGATGATTTTTATCAAAAGTAAGGCAGAAAGAGCTTGACTGCTTCAGGGGCAATATTATTATAACCAATTCGTTTTCAATTCTTAGTCTTTTTGCCCGTAAACTCATTTTTTACAGGGCGAAAGACTAATTTTACGGTTACACCGTACATAAGGAAATGCAACTTATTCTATTGCTTATTAGAAAATTCAGTGAATGAAAACAAACCGCTTATATCTCACCCTGCTCACTACCTGTTTTTTTCTTTCCGCTTCCGCACAATTCCGTAAATATTCCAACGAATTTCTAAATATCGGAGCAGGCGCCCGTGGTTTGGCTATGGGAAGTGCTCAGGTTGCCTCCGTTAGCAATGGAACAGCCGGATATTGGAATCCCGCCGGCTTAGTTGGTGTTCAGAATCATCCGGAACTGAATCTCATGCATGCTGAATATTTTGCCGGTATCGGAAAGTACGAGTATGTAGGTCTTGCTTTGCCAACTGCCAATAACAAAAGAACCATCGGCATTACCGGTCTTCGTTTTGCGGTAGATGATATAATGAATACACTATTCCTGGTAGAACCGGATGGCTCACTCAATTATAATAATATACAGGAATTTTCTTCGGCTGACTATGCGTTCATATTTTCTTTTGCTCAAAAATTTAAAGAGACAGAGAAAAAGAATATTCATTTTGGACTAAACGCGAAAGTGATCCACCGCAGTGTGGGCAAGTTCGCCAAAGCCTGGGGTTTTGGTTTGGATGCAGGGCTGCAGGTATTTAGTAAGCAATGGAAATTTGGCATAGTGGCCCGTGATATTACCAGCACCTTTAATGCCTGGTCATTTTCGTTTACGGAAAAAGAGAAAGAAGTCCTGTACCTAACTAATAATGAGATTCCTGTTAAGTCAACAGAGCTAACCGCACCCCGCCTGGTTCTGGGCGTCGGTCATGAGTTTAAAGTCGGAAAGAAATCCTCCTTGCTGGCGGAGGCCAATATAGACCTCACCTTTGACGGTCAGCGAAATACATTGATCAGTGCCAACCCGGTAAGCGCAGATCCAAAACTAGGATTGGAACTGAATGTCAATAATGTTTTTTTTCTGAGAGGAGGAATCAACAACTTTCAGCGGGCTTTGGCCGATGAAGATACCGTGAACCAAAAAAGAGTTTGGATCTATCAACCCAGTGCAGGAGCAGGCTTTAGAATGCAGAATGTAACAGTTGATTATGCCTTTTCCAACCTGGCCAATCAATCCAATCCTTTATTTACCCATGTTTTTTCTTTGCGATTAAACTTGGTGCCAGGACAGAAAAAATAACAGAATGATCGGTATTTAATAAAACTTTGTTTTAATGAAAAAATGTTTACTTTCTATATTGCTTTTTATTGGTCTCACGACAGGATTTAGTGTGGTGGCGCAGGCGCAGGTGTTTAATAATGAATGGATCAATTACAGCAGAACCTATTATAAATTTAAAGTGGCTGCTACAGGTCTTTACCGCATCAGCCAGGCTACGCTTACGTCAATGGGTATAGGCAGCACACCAGCTGAACATTTCCAGTTATGGAGAAATGGGAGACAAGTGCCGTTATATACTACAGTTCAAACCGGGCAGCTGGGCAACACTGATTACATAGAATTCTGGGGTGAAATGAATGATGGAAGACCTGATAGCGTTTTATATATAAACCCTTCCCAGAATCAACTGAATAGTAAATGGAGTCTTGAAACCGATACCGCAGCATTTTTTCTCAACGTAAACCCAACTGGGGGTAATGCAAGGTTTACACCCACTGCCGTAAATCTGCCAACTGCAATCCCTGTTGAACCTTATTTTATGTATACGGAAGGCAAGTATTATAAGGAAAAACTTAATCCGGGATTTGCAAGATATGGAGGAGAAAACTTGCATTCATCGGCATATGATGTTGGTGAAGGCTGGGCATCTGCTGATATTTATTCACCGGATCCCCAGGCGACACCTCCCTTTGCCGGAACCATTTTGACACTTAATCAAACCAATCTTAATCCCTTTACGGGCACAACAGCACCGGCGCCAAAATTAAAATTAACCGCTTCTGGCAACACATTTAATCAACGGAAATTTGAGATAAAGGTGAATGGTATCAAGATATTGGATCAAACGATGGATTATTTTGATCATGTAAAGCTTGACATTCCATTAATGCCTGCCCAGGTCAGTAGTGGTGCGATTACAGTGAATATTAGGAATAATAGCCTGATGAGCAGCGACAGGATGTCGGTACATAAAATAGAACTGGTATATCCCCGTCAATTTAATTTTGGTGGGAGCTGATCGGTTTGAATTTGAATTACCCGCCAATGCCGCCGGTAATTATCTTGAAATAAGCGGGTTTAATCATAGCGGAATCAATCCGGTGTTATATGACTTTACCAATGAAAGAAGATATGTGGCTGATATCAGCAATCCTTCATTGGTGAAAGTAGTTTTACAACCATCTGCAACAGCCCGGAAACTTGTTTTAGTATCACAACACGCTTCTGTCCCGGTTGCCATCAGCACATTCCAGCAGCGCAATTTTGTCAACTATGCCCTGCCTGCCAACCAGGGAAATTATTTAATTATTTCCCATCCCGGGTTAATGAATGGCGCAGCCGGTAAGTAACCCGGTAGAAGATTATAAAACTTATCGTAGTTCACCTGCCGGTGGCAGTCACAATGCAAAGATCTATTTAGTGGATGAATTAGTTGACCAGTTTGGTTTTGGCATTAAGAAAAATCCGCAGGCCCTTCGCAACTTTATCCGCTGGGCCCGTAATACCTATAGCTTCACCGGTTAAAAACGTTTTGCTCATTGGCAAGGGTTTGAATTACCAGCAGTATCGTACGTATGAAAGTTTCGCTGATGTTGAAAAACTGTCTTTTGTTCCTACATTCGGTTGGCCGGGATCTGATCAACTATTAGCAGCCGAAATCGGTCCCAATGAAATTCCTAAAGTGCCGATTGGTCGTATTTCTGCCATCAATGCCGCGGAAGTGTCTGTTTACCTGGCCAAAGTGGTTCAGTACGAACAGGCGCAGGCATTATCATCGCCTTTGATCAAAGACAAAGCCTGGTTGAAAAATGTGGTACATGTTATCGGTGCCAGTGATGCAGGACTGGGTGCTCTGCTGACTAGTTATATGGAGACTTACCGAAAAACAATTATTGATACTTTTTATGGAGCTAATGTAAATACGTTCAGTAAGGTTTCTGCAGAACCAGTGGCAACGTCAACCAGTGACAGGTTGAAGAATTTATTCCAGGAAGGGATAGGTATGATGACTTATTTTGGACATTCATCTGCTTCTACGCTGGAGTTTAACCTGGATAACCCTGACGAGTATAATAACCCCGGGAAATATCCGGTTACTATCGTGCTGGGATGTAATGCCGGTAATTTTTTTAATTATAATACCCTCCGTCTTATTACCAGGGAGACGATTTCTGAAAAATATGTATTGGCCGCCCAGCGGGGTTCTATTGCCTTTATCGCCAGCACCAATTTTGGTTTAGCGAATTACCTGGATTACTTATAATACCGGCACGTACAAGGCAGCATGCTGTTACCCAATATGGGAAAACACTGGGTGAACATGATGATCGAATCTATTACCCAGGTATATAATCTTACAACCCAGACTGACTATATTGCCAGGCTACATTGTGAGCAAACAACGCTTCATGGTGACCCGGCTTTACGGCTTGATGGATCAACAGCCAAGCCTGATTATGTGATAGAAGACCAGTTGTTAAAAATAAACCCGTCCTTTATATCATTGGCAGATACCAAATTTAACGTAGATGCGAAATTCATGAATCTTGGCAAAGCGCTTAATCAGAAAATTGTCGTAGAAGTAAAACGTACCTTTCCCGATGGTACTACCGCAGTAATAAGAAGAGACACCGTACAGGGCACACGCTATATTGATTCCCTGAGTTATACTTTCGATATCGTTCCCACCCGGGATAAAGGACTCAATAAGATAAGCATCTGTATTGATGCAGATAATGTAGTCAGTGAATTATACGAAACAAATAACTGCATTACGAAAGACATATTTGTCTATGAGGATGAGGCAAGACCCGTGTATCCTTACACATTTGCTATTGTGAACAGGCAGGATATCAAACTGATCGCTTCTACCGCAAATCCATTTTCGGGGTTGAAACAGTATACCATGGAAATGGATACAACAGAATTATTTAATTCTTCGGCTAAGATTACCCGTACTATTAGTTCTACCGGGGGTATATTGGAATTTGCACCCGGCGTTGCTTTTAGTGATAGCACGGTATATTACTGGAGAGTGTCGCCGGTTCCTGCTACCGGGCAGCCGGTGTGGAATAGTTCTTCTTTTGTTTACCTCAACCCTGCCGGGCCGAATGCCAGCGACCTGGGATTTAACCAGTCACATTTCTACCAGAAAACAAAATCATCTTACGACAGGCTTAGATTGGACACTGCCAGCCGATCACTAAAGTTTGGGCAGGTCATAAATAACCTCTTTATCAAGCAAGGCACCTGGATCACCAGTGGTGCTATACATGAAGCAGATTTGTCTATTGCCATTAATGGCATTCCGTTTCTATTCGCTTGTGTTGCTGGTATTCTTCGCTGGTTATTAATGTATTTGACCCGGTCTCGTTCAAACCATGGAGAAATCAAACATTAATTCCCGGCACCAGCCCGCCCGATATGGGATTGGGATTATATGAAAGTACTGCCAACACAATGCCGTAGTGATGAAGAACGGTATTTCACTTTTGAATATCAGGTATACTGATACGGCGGGCAGAAGAAAGATCATGAACTTTTTGAAAAATATTATTCCTAACGGGTACTATATTGCTGTTCGTAATTTTTCACTTAACCCGATTTACGGCTATCCGGAAGCATTTGTAAATGCCTGGAAGGATGATACAACCTTATATGGCTCCGGCAATTCTTTGTATCATCTACTAAAGAATAATGGTTTAACAGCTATGGATTCTTTTTACAGGACAAGGCCGTTCGCATTGGTGTATAAAAAGAATGATGCTTCGTTCACTCCAAGGTGGTTAATGGGTGAGGGAATGTATGATAATCCGACGATGTCGGTTGACTGTCCCTACTACGGATACGGTTGGCTTTGTTACTTCTCCTTTATTCGGGCCAGCCCGCGCATGGAAGCAATTAAAATGGAGGGGAAGCGGTGACCCCACAGGTGACCTGGCTACGGTCAGTGTAGTAGGTATAAGGAATGACGGTACCGAGCAAGTTTTGTTTAATGGTATTACAACGGCACAACAAAATTTTGATGTGTCTTCGATCAATGCCGTTACTTATCCTTTTGTGAAATTGAAGATGCGGACAGCCGACTCCATTAACTTAACGCCATATCAATTGAACTACTGGAGAATTACCTATACACCCGTACCTGAAGGAGCTATTGCCGCCAACATCTTCCTGAAAGCAAAAGACACGCTTGAAGTTGGCGAACCACTTGATTTTAAAGTGGCCTTTAAAAATATCAGTGATGCGGCATTTGACAGTGTGAAGGTTAAAGTAGTTATCACGGACAAGAATAATATAGCCCACACAACAACTATGAAACACAGGCCCCTGCCTACAGTGGCTGGTGCGCCCAGTGATACGCTACAGATCGGCAGCCTGATAAATACAACTGGCTTATCCGGTTATAATACCATGTATATTGAAGCCAACCCGGATAATGATCAGCCGGAACAACATCATTTCAACAACTTTGCATACCGAAATTTGTACGTAAGGCCTGATAGCCTACATCCATTGATGGACGTGACTTTTGACGGTGTGCATATCCTGAACAGGGACCTGGTTTCTTCCAGGCCAGATATCATTATCAAGTTGAAGGATGAGTCGCGCTGGTCGGTACTGGACGATACCTCATTGCTTACCCTCCAGGTTCGTTACCCTCCCAATGGAACACTGCGGAGATTTTACTTCAGCAACCTGGATACTGTAAGGTTCACACCGGCCGGACAAGCGCCCAATACTGACAATACAGCTTCCATCAGCTTCAAACCTTTTTTCACCGTAGACGGTGAGTACGAGTTGATAGTAACCGGTAAGGACAAGAGTAATAATTCAGCTGGTACCGGAAATAATATTGAGTACCGGGTGTTATTTGAAGTGATCAATAAACCGATGATTTCAAATATGCTGAATTATCCAAATCCATTCACTACATCTACGGCCTTTGTTTTTACAGTAACTGGAAGTGAAGTACCGCAGCATATCAAGATAGAGATTATGACCATCACCGGCAAAATAGTACGGGAGATCACCAAGGAGGAACTAGGTCCGTTGCACATTGGCCGCAATATCACCCAATTTAAATGGGATGGAACTGACCAGTATGGACAGAAACTTGCAAATGGTATATACCTGTATCGTGTTATTACTAATCTTAATGGTAAATCACTCGACAAATACAGGCACGCGGAGGATAAAACTGACAAGTATTTTAATAAAGGGTATGGTAAAATGTACCTGATGAGATAAAGAGTAAAATACCTAAGGACAAATCCCACATTCTAAAAGTCCCGCCAACGGCAGGGACTTTTTTCTTTTCTTAGTTCGTAAAGGAAAAGACCTTTTAGTTGTTAGTTTTGCCCCTTATCGGCATTTGGAATTTTCATATTTGGAATTTAAAAATACATGGCAAAAATTGGCATTAACATAGCAACCGGGAGTTTACAACAGCAGGAGATGATTGTGGGGATCGACCTGGGCACGACCAATAGCCTGGTGGCCATAATTCATCCTGATACAAAAAAGCCGGTGGTACTAAAAGAACATGATGGCGCTGCGTTGGTTCCGTCCGTGGTACATTTTGGCGAAGGAGCTGCCGTTACGGTGGGTGATAAAGCAAGAGAGTATCTTATTACTGAGCCACAGAACACCATTTTTTCTGTGAAACGGTTAATGGGTAAGTCATATAGTGATGTAAAGGACCAGGCTTCTTTTTTTACTTTTAAAGTCATTGATGATAACACCGAGAGTCTTGTCAAAATACAGGCAGGTTCTACTTTCTATTCACCTGTCGAGTTATCTTCTTTTATTTTAAAAGAATTAAAAAGCAGAGCAGAACATATTTTGAAAACACCGGTAACAAAAGCGGTGATCACGGTACCCGCTTATTTTAATGATGCCCAACGGCAAGCCACGAGAGATGCTGGTAAATTGGCGGGTCTTGATGTATTGAGAATTGTGAATGAGCCCACAGCCGCCAGCCTGGCATATGGGATGGGAATGAGGAAAGATGAGACGAAGACAGTAGCCGTCTACGACCTGGGAGGCGGTACATTTGACATTTCTATTCTTCGTATCAGCGGCGGTATTTTTGAAGTGCTGTCAACGAATGGCGACACTTATCTTGGGGGTGATGATTTTGACAGGGCCATTGCAGAAAATTGGATAAAGCAGTTGGGGATAGCTGGAGATGAATTGGCAAAAAATAGAGGACTTGCACAGGAGTTTCGTTTAAAAGCGGAGGAAGCAAAAAAGCATATCAGCAACAATAATTCCTTTACTGGCAACGTCGCCGGTCATGCTTTGAGTTTGACTAAAGATGAATTTGAAAAATTGATAAAGCCGTTTGTTGATAAAACAATTCAGTGCTGTGCAAATGCGCTAAAAGATGCGGAATTACCCATAGAGGATATCGATGAGGTGGTGATGGTAGGAGGATCTACAAGAGTTCCCCTGGTGAAGATGGCGGTCGGTAATTTTTTTGCAAGAAAGTTACATGATTCGCTAAACCCTGATGAAGTCGTGGCTTTAGGGGCGGCGATACAAGCAGATATCCTGGCCGGAAATAATAAAGACTTTTTATTGCTTGATATAACTCCCCTTTCCCTCGGTATAGAAACAATGGGTGGCTTGATGGATGTGCTGATACCTCGCAATTCGAAGATCCCTTCCAAAACGGGCAGACAATATACCACACAAAAAGACGGGCAAGGAAGTATGCGAATTGCTGTTTTCCAGGGAGAAAGGGATATGGTAAAGGATAACCGGAAGCTGGCTGAGTTTAATCTTACCAATATTCCCGGTATGCCCGCAGGATTGCCAAAAGTAGAAGTCTCTTTTTTAGTCAATGCAGATGGTATTTTGGTGGTGAAAGCAAAGGAACTCAGAAGCGGGATCGAACAAAGCATTGAAGTGAAGCCGCAGTACGGTCTCACCGACCAGGAAGTAGAAACGATGCTGATGGATTCTATTGCACATGCCAAGGAGGACATGCAGACAAGGGCATTGGCCGAAGCGCAAACTGAAGCGCAGCAAATACTTGATTCAACTACGCAGTTCATTACAAAAAATAAGGATTTTCTTACCGAACAGGAATTGGCCGAATCAAAAGCGGCTATGCAGGAATTATCTCAACTGCTGCCGGCAGGCAATAAAGATGAAATTCACGCAAGCATAGAAAGATTGAATGCGGTATCCACTCCCTATGCAGAAAGGTTGATGAATATAGCGATCGGTCAGTCTATGAAAGGGAAAAAGATCTAATCTTATTGGCTGATCAGCGAATCGGTGATATATAATTTATAGCCTGCTGTTTCATGTAATAAGGAGGCAGCATTGTTTCGTGCAGCAGCTGCATTCTCCACACTGTCTTTTTTATTAAAAATGAAGATTATTTTTCTTCCTTGCCAGCTAGGGTCCGTTTTGCCGGTGGTGATGAAATGGTAATAGGCCTCTCTTTTTTGTTTGTTGAATGGAGTGGTATAAGGATTCGATATCCATGGATAGGCTTTGCTGTAGACAGCACTTAAAAGTGACAATTCAAAATCACTGCTCACAATAAGGGTTTTGTTATCAGATTTTTCATTTACCAGGGCGAGTACCTGTTTTTGTTCCGGTGAAATATACATCACGGAGGTCGTCTTGTTAGTGAACCGGATATAATTGGTGATCCACAAAAAATTGTCCGACAGGAAAAGGCAGACAAAAAGGACAAGCAGCACCCTTCCTCTTTTTATTTTATTGAAATAGTTAAAAATCGGTTGCAGTGCAGGTATACCCAGCAAGAAGAAACCCATCCAGTCATATCCCCGCGCAAAATGAATGGGTTGCATGGGTTTCATGAACATTTCATGGTTGGCCAGCAGCAGCACCACAATCAGCCAGCATAAAAAAAGCCTGTTATAGGTGTTTTGGAAAAACAGCTTTGGCTTGCTGAACTTAAAAATACTCAAAAAGGCAAGCGGAGCGACAATAGCATAGGCAGGGATCATACTAAAGAACCTTAACCGCCAGTTCACGGAGAACTGTTCACTGACCGATTTATGTTCCGGGAACTGGTTGAGATAGTATAAATAATAATACAGATGAAAGGCCATGATAAGACCTGCACCAATGGCAAAATACCAGGGTATATTCTTATTTCGCACTACTATCTTTTCGATAAATAGCCAGGCACCCAGGATGCTTAATAATTCAACGCCGGTGAAAGGATGAGAAATGGATAAAAGAAAAATACTAAGTAAGGCAGTTTTCCATTTCTTTTTTAATATCATCAGGATAGAAAGCAGGAAGAAAAAATGGTAGAAGGCTTCGCAGGTAATAAAAAGGGATCTTCCCAGGTTCAAGCCCCACCAACCCCAGGCGGGGTCCAGAAAAAATATCCGGTCGAAAAAATCCTGGCCATCCGGCGGTCGTATAAAATGAACGGGGATACCCGCCAGCGCCAGTAACCCGCCACTCCAGGCGAATAATATTATGCTCAGGGAGCGGTATTTTCCTTCCGGCACCAGTACATCATAGATTTCAATGACAAGGCGAAAGCATAAAAAGGAGAACAACAGCACAAAAATGATCATGACAAAACCTGCGGAAATGCCGGTTTCCATCATCAACGCCAGCAGTATGCTTTGCGTTTGAAAATAAATGGGAGGATAATTTCCCGAATCATTGAAAGGATTAGTGTAAAATAAGTTTAGTTGCCCGGCGTCTGCATATTGCCTGGCATAGGAGAGGTAAAGCCCGTTGTCTTCCATGATCAGCCCGGTAGGTATATAATCACGGTTATAGTTAAATAAATACCCGGCAAAGAATGCGAACATCGGCAGGGTTAGTCCCAGTGCAAATAACCACTTATTACCTCTTTTTTTTATCATGGCCGCCTTGATTTGATTGCTGTCAATATAAAAAACAGTGCAATGATAATAATTACTGACAACGATAAAAAGATCGCACTGATCACCCAGGTCGGTTTATATGAAAACTCAACAATACTTTCTCCATAAGGTACTGCAACACCCATAAAGGCGATATTCATTCGTAAGATCGGGGTAGGGAGGCCGTTTATTCTTACTGTCCAGTTACGATTGTATTGTTGAAAAATACTCAGGATCGTAGCCTGGTTCGTGCTGACGATAAAACTAAATTTTGCCGGCGAGAAGGCTGTTAATTCGACCGATCCTGTTGTTGAATCTTTCCAGGGATCCTTTTTTGTAAAATAACCCACTGAAAATTTTTTATTGATGGAAAGGGGCGTGGCCTCGGTGATCGTATCATTTAACCAGGCCAAGGGATAATTAGCCAGCAGGGACCTTAATTTTTTATCAGCACAGAAAACTTCATAGTCTTTATTAAGGGTGGGGGTAATGATATGATCCTGGATGGTGATCTTCTTCGTGTAAAAATTGGCATATCCATATACGGATATGATCGTGGAGTCCGAAATAATACCCGCTTCAACAGAGGTATTTATTCCTGGTAGGGGGTAGCCGTCGGGAAATGATTCTACATACTGGTTAATGGTACTGGTTTTTATCTGGGAAACAAACGTAAACGGTAAGGCGATCCAGCCAAAAAAAATGGAATTAAATGCAATCAGTCCCGCCACCATTTTTTTGTTCAGTGTTTCTTTTTTAACCAGGTAGATCAGCACTATAATAAAAACAATTTGTGCAACACATTGAATAAGCAAAAATGAATCAAAGTAGAATCCATCAAGGAATGCTTTTGGCTCTTTGATATGCTGAAAGGCAGCCCCGATATTTTGTAGCACACCAGGCATTGTCAGGACATAAACAGCCACCAACCCAAGCATTGCTACGGCTGTATAAGACAACCGGATGATTTTTTTCCTTACGGGGTCCCTTGGTAATTGCAAAAGTTTTTGAGCATAGAATGCTGCCAACAGAATAATACCGATAGAAGTGAAAAGCCTGATATTTCCTGGATGGCGGAATGTGTCAAATAGAGGCAGCAACTGGTAGGACAATTTATGAACGGGCGTCAGCGAACCCAGGCTAAGCAAAAATGAAAAAAAAGTAATTCCGAGAATTAATCGTTGCCATCTGTTGTATTTGCCGGTGAATGACAGGCAAAACAGTAAGAAAACGAAAAGCCCAACATATGAATTCCTCATACTCGGATCCGTTTCCAGCCAGGCATGATTCTTATTTACGGCATTCGGCACAATGAAAGAGATGGAGGAAAAAGGTGTGAACGGATTCTCTGCGGCTTTTGCCACTGTTATTCCCGCACCCCTTGAATAATCCGGCAGAAATTCCAGGTAAGAAATGATGGCCGGGCTGCCAATACAGAGAAACGCAATGGCAGCGACCAGCAACAAACCAATTGTCTTCCGGTTTACCGGTGATGACCTGTCTTTGAAATGGAGGATGGCTGCAAACAGCAGGATGGCGAGAATGATATAGGTGGTATAAATAAAAAAAGTGGGATAGCCACAGAGAAACAATAAGCTCAGGCTGGTTCCCAATAGCAATGAGTTTTTCAGCTTCGGACTTTCTAAAAATTTTTTTAGGCTGATAAGAACAAAGGGTATAAATGCAGCGCTGGAGATCCAGGGTATAACGGAAGCACTCCCATTGATAAAGCCACAACTCACATAGCTGATACTACCCAGCAGGCAAATGATCCGGTTTAGTGAGTAGGATTTGAGCAAACCATACATACCTATAGCTGCAAGAATAAGATACATCACTACTTCAAATTCAAGCACCGACATATTGTATCGTGTGCATAAGGAGATAAGCAGCACAATGGGGTTCCACGTCATTCCCTGCATATCGGCATGTATAGGGAACCCGGTATATAAATAAGGACTCCAAAAAGGAAAGTAGCCATGCTGGATGGATTCGCTTACATGATAGCGGTAAGGAAGGTATTGAACCAGGGAATCATTTTTCAGACTTAGTAAAAAAGTGGAAACCGGTAAATAAATAATAATAGTTACAATGATAAGCAAGAGGATATCAACAAGGGTGGTTCTGTTTTTTTTCATAGATATACCGGTCTGCATTTTTAATGACCGGAATTTTTCAGCTCACCGTATTTATTGCTGATAATATAAAGAGGTCTCTTGCGGCTTTCATTGTAAATACGTAAAAGATATTCACCCAGGATCCTGACCGTAACTAATTGTACACCGCCAAAAAATAAAATGACAATGATTAGCGTAGTAAAACCCTGGGGAACATCACCCCATACCAGTCTTTTTGTAATAATATATCCCGCATACGCAATACTAAAAAGAATAATGATCAGTCCAAGACGGCCTAAAAACTTAATGGGGAAGTCACTGAAACTAAACATACCATCATAGGCCAGTTTTATCAATTTCCTGGTAGAATATTTTGGTTGCCCGCTGAATCGTTCATTTCTTTCGCAGGCGATGCCTGTTTGGTTAAAACCTACCCAGGATCGGATGCCCCTGATAAATAAACTATGTTCAGGCATTGCCAGCATTTCATCTACCACTTTTTTCTTCATCAGGCAAAAGTCACCGCTATCCAGGGGCACTTTTACACCCAGTACATTTTTCATCAGCCTGTAAAAACCACGATAGGCCGCCCGCTTAAAGTAATTCTCTTTCCTTTTTGTCCGGATAGCATATACAATGTCTGTGGTCGGAGAAAGTGCGGCTAAAAACCTGGCAAAGTGGGCCGGATCGTCCTGTAGATCGCCATCCATGATGCCAATAAGGTCTCCCTGTGCATGATTCAGACCTGCCCAGATAGCAGGCTGATGACCAAAATTTTTTGAAAGACTGATTATTTTCCAGCGCCGGTCTTTTTCGTGAATGGTAACCAGTTTAGCCAGGGTGCTGTCATTGGACCCGTCATTCACACAGATCACTTCCCAATCAGGGGTGATAGCATTTAATGCGCCAGCTGTCTGGTTGTATAATTCATCAACCAGTTCTTCTTCATTCAATACAGGTATAACAATACTGATCATCATAAGCAATAAGTGCGGCCAATTTGCTATAAAGCTATCAGTTTTGTGCCAAATGCCAAATAAGAAGCACAGTTGGTAAAGTCTACGCTTCTTTAGTTAGAATGATAAACAATTGTGATGTTTTAGCAAATGGACGGCGGATAAAATCAAAAACAGCAAACAGGGCGCTCAGGGGCGCAAAAAGCCAGTGAAAAATGATGGGTTTGCTGGCGGTAATGCGGACAATCTTTTTGCGGTGCATTGCAGCAATGATACTAAATGCCCAAAAGGGAGCCCCTTGTGTATAGTTTATTTTTTTGATTGATAGCATAGTTGATTGCATCAGAAGCCGGAAACTTTTTTTGGAAAAGATTACCCAATGTCTTGGACAATGCAAGCCACCCCAATATGAATTTTTAAAAAGCCTGGCATCCCAGCTATCGGTGTTGGGGGTTTTAATAACGATCGCCCCGCCGGGTGAAAGCAATGATTGCGTTTTTTGTAAAACGGCCAAAGGATCTGCTACATGCTCGATCAAGTTTAGCATCAGGACGAGATCAAACTGTTTTTCCGTCTTAAACGATTCTATGGTTCCTTCAAAATAGGAATGACCATTTTTTTCAGCGATTGCCCTGGCTTTTTCATCAATGTCAACAATTTGAGTAAAATTGATTCTCTTGTCCGTTCTCTTCAGCATATCCAGCATCCACCCGGTACCACCTCCAATATCCAATACATTTAGGTCCGTGCCAGGCAGCCGCTTTAGAATTTTTTTAAAAAAATTTTTATCCAGCCATTCTTTTATCCTCACAACAACATTTCCGGATTTATGGGTAAAAGAATAATAGTTCGGTGGGTAGATATTCTTTAGCAGATCCACCGGTACGGGGTGGATAAAAATGGTGCCGCATCCGGCACATCCATAATAAGTGAATTCATCTGCTACCGAGAAATATTCATAATCCTTTGCCACACACCAGGTATTGATATTTTTTTGTTTACAAATCGGACAATGTTCGGGAATGCTGTTCATGGAGCGGCAAGTAGTTTTTTTAGGGCAGACCTGTATGTTGTCCTGGATGCCTTGATGATAGGGGCAGTTTTTTCACTTCGTAAAAGAAATTGTTCGATATCCTTCAATCGTGTATAAGAAATTTGGGGATCCCAGTGATGGATCATATGGCGCGTAAAACCGGCCGACCCAAAGCTGCTGCTATACAGTGTGTGAACAAATAGGCGGCTTACCTTGCCATGCGGTTGCTTAAAGAAATCACTGGTATGATGAGCCAGTTCATCTCGGTGTTCCAGGATCTGTCGGAAAGTAGCAAAAAAGGGGAAGAAAATTCCAAATCCTATTATCCAGGCTGTAGCAAAAGGCCAGTTGCCGGTTAAGAATGCCGCCAGTATAAGAACAATATGGAAAAGGCAACCCGCTAACAACATGACCCGGCTTTGTCTGACTTGTTGTTTGGTGAGGATTTTATTTTCTCCTTTGCGTAGCATAGTGCGCAGCAAATGGATACCGGTAAGGGTTTCAATTACAAAAAAGCGGGTCAGTGCATGAAAATAGGATACTTCCTCATCCTGTGGGGTGCCCAGGTGAACATGATGCTGCCAGTGGATTTTGCGATAGGATTTTATCGACAAACCAAATGGAAGGCAAAGAAAGATCGTGGCCAATCGCTCATTCGTTTTTTTGTCAGGATGAATATTAAAATGCCCAGCCTCATGTATAAATAGGGCCAGGTAGGCAGCAACATACCCGATGCAGATACTCCCTGTGATAACGCCGATCCACCAAAAAGAATAAAAACGGTTTGTTAAATAGATCACCAGTCCGGCTACCAGTAACAAAAAGAAATAACCTTTTATTATATCGAAAATAACGGTGGCGTACTGGGGTCGCAGGTTGTTTCTGAATGCAACATAACTGGTCCCGCTGCTGTCGGTCACTTCATCAAAACCAATTCCTTCAAGATTATTTTGCATACGATAGCCGCAAAACTAAGTATTAGCTGTTGAAAAAGGAGCCGGGTTTTTTTTCCAGATACCAATGATACTCTTTCCAAAACTGTGAAAGAATAACTTGTCCGTAATTGTTGAAACAGGGATCATCCAGTTATCCCAAAATCGTACCTGGTGGCGGGTTGGGTATTTCTTGCGCAGCAACAATTTGTTTACAAGCGCAGCGAAATAACCTACCGTGTCGTAATATTTTGTATCAACCAGTTGCAGGGTTGCCGGTGTAAGTTTCCTCAACATCTTTTTAGTATAGCGCCTGTGATGACCTATAGCCTTATCAAAAGGGTTATATAAGAATTGAAAAGCGGGGGACAGTATAATAATATGACCTCCTTGTTCTAACAAGGCCGCCGCCTTTACCATCTCTTCGGCATCAGTAGCAATATGTTCCAGTACATCTATATAAATAATAGTATCAAAGCCGGAGCTTTGCTGGTCAATCGTACCGGTTTGAAGTTCACAATTGGCTGGCAGTTCTTTTGCATCTATTTTCTTTTTTAAGAAGAGGCTCATTTGTTTATCTGGCTCCAGCATGATCCAGGAAGAAGCGGTACCGTCATTCAGCAATAGGGTGCTGGCGCCTATCCCTGCACCCACTTCCAGCACCGTACCTTTTATATACGGTTTGATCTGTTTGCTGAAATATTTTTTCCAGTGTTTAGCATGCTGAAACAATTCCAATTCATCACCGGGGTATGTAAAAGAGTCGGTCATCTACTGGATGGTTTCAACCGTACCGGTGTAATCTTTATAATGGTGTGCGGGGATAAACTTTCGTTGCGACTGCGACGAGAGGTAGAGAAATATGGTAAAAAGTGAAAGCAGGAAACTTTGTAACAACATAATCAGCAACGCTGAAACTACCGTAGATGTCCAACCGGGAATAGCAAGATCGGTGAAAGTCCTTATCCCGATCAATCCCAAAATGGCAAGTAATGAAATGCCGATCAATAGGAGGGAGAAAATCAGGAGACGGCCGGCAATTACTTCTATGAATACTGCAATAGCCCCGAGTCCATGCATAAAAAGCGAATTAAAATTCATTTTAGAGGTGCTCGCATATCGTTTACCCCGGTTGGTACTGATCGATATGAAAGGTAGGCCGGTTTTAAGCAGGCCCCCGGCAATATGATTCCATATTTCGCTATAGTAAACTGATTTGTCCAGCAACGGGCGGGGTATCAATAAAAAATTGCCAAAGGCGATCTTTTTCCCGGTGAGGATTCTGAAGGCCAGTTTATAAAGCTTGTAAAAAAAGCGGAAACCTGATCCTTCTTGTCTCGATTTTCGTGTCGCAAAAATGATCTTGCCCGGGTTAGTGACAGCAGCCCGGAGCAGGGCTGTTGCATCTTCAGGCCGGTCTTCTCCATCACTGTCCATTACCAGTACTTGATCACACGATAAACTCTCTTTGATATGCGCCAGCCCGATTGCAATGGCTTTCTGGTGCCCGATGTTTCGTTGCAGGTGAAGAATTTGCAAGGAAAGGGGTTGAGGAATATTAATAGCAAGCGGTTCAGTCGAACCATCATCCACCACCAGTACGGTGAAATGTGATCCGGCAAATTCTTTTAATGAGGCTGACAGTTCAGCCAGGAGAATATTCAACGATTCTCCATCGTTAAAAACAGGGGTCAGTATGACAATTTGTTCAGCCATCGTAGTGAGTCTTAAAGATACAATCAAAAAAAATGATAGATCATTATTACACAAATTTGTCTTTCAGTTTCAGAAAGTGTCTTTCATAGTATTGAAAACTAAGCCAGCTAAGTCCTGCACCAGCAGCTGTTGCTAAAGCGGAGACAATATATTGTTGAGCTACACCGCCTGTAATGTAGGCGACCCATTGAAACAACAAAGGGCTAAGTAAAAGGTACACAGGCCAGTGAAAAATGTAAAATCCATACGAGATCTTGCCAAAAAATTTGAGCAACCGGCTATCGAACAGAAGGGTGATCAATTTTGATTTTCCTGTTATCGCATTATTGACGATTAATCCAAACATCACAGCCACAGTACTATACCCAACCAACGCAAGGTGAGGATAGGTAAAATCTTGACTCCGGTTGAAGTAATAGAAGGTAATATTCAGCAGTGCAACGAATAAAATTATGGGTATACTGTACTTTTTTAAGAAGTCCCTGTTTACCTGAAGCAACAGTGCGATCATACAACCTGCACAAATACTGTCAATACGTGTAAATGTGAATAAATTAAAATAAGCCAGATCCGGAAACTGTTGCATCCAAACCCATAAACGGGCACCCGGCAACAATACAAATAAAATACAGATGAAGGATAGCAGCCATTTCGTTTTTCTGATTAACAAGATAACCAGCGGCCATAGCAAGTAGAATTGTTCTTCTACCGCCAGTGACCAGAGATGATTTAACGTATTAGTTTGATCCGGGTTATTAAAAGCGTAAAGCCAGTTCTGTAAATAGGTCCAGAGCCAAACCTGGTTATCAGTGTAATATTTTACATCGAATTGGAGATTTAGCTTTGGCAGGATAATAAGGAATAAAATGAGACATAGGTAATAAAGTGGAAAAATCCGTAGTACTCTTCGCAAATAAAAATTAGAAAGATATCTTTTATCGCCTAGGGTTCTCAGTAAGATATCAGTGATCAAAAAGCCAGAGAGCACAAAAAAAAGATCAACTCCGATCCAGCCAATTGAAAAAATACCAGTAAATCCAAAATTATGATAGAGCACGATTAGTAAGATAGCTGTTCCTCTCAGGCCGTCCAGGGCTGCATAATATTGCCTGTTTGCCTGACGAATGGCAAGAAGGGGATTTTCGGGATTCATCAGGTGTTGGGGAGGGGGTTAGTTTTTTCTCTTACACTGCAGAAATCATCAGGACAAAGATAATCTTCTGAGCAGATACTTGCCGATCATGTCAAATTCAAGATTTACCAGGTCACCCTCGTGAATTGTATTGATATTAGTATGATCAAATGTGTAAGGTATGATAGCCACCCGGAAACTCTTTTTCTTTACAGCAAAAGCAGTGAGGCTGATACCATTGACACATATAGAACCTTTTTCGATGATCAAACCGGCAAATTTTTTAGGGAACCCGAATTCAAAAACCCAACTCCCATTTTTTTCTTTTCTTTTTTTGCAAAGCCCTGTTTCGTCCGCGTGGCCCTGTACGATGTGTCCGTCTAACCTGTCTTGTAGATGAAGGCAGCGTTCGAGGTTGACAGATGTTCCTTCTTGCCATTTACCCAGGTTGGTTTTTTGTAATGTTTCCTCAATGGCAGTAACAAGGTGACTATCTTCCCTTACGGCTTCAATGGTAAGACAAACTCCGCTATGGCTTACGCTTTGATCTATTTTAAGTTGGGGGGAAATGGAGGATTCTATCCAAAAAGCCCGGTTGGAACCGTTGGAAATGACTTCTTTAACGGTTCCAGTTGTTTCAATTATCCCTGTAAACATACCCGAAAGTAAATCATTTCTATTTCCATTTCCTGTTTTCAACTTTCCGGCTTATCTTTGCCTCCCGAAAATCCGATCATTGTCGGAACAGGGCAAAAAAATACCAAAGGAGGTATATTAATTATGCTGATAATTGACTCAAAAGATTGCGAAAACATCGACAAGGCTTTAAAGAAGTACAAGAAAAAATTTGAGAAATCAAAGGTGTTACTGCAGTTGCGGGAACGCCAAGCCTTTATAAAACCATCTGTCAGGCGTCGTGGCCAGGTATTGAAAGCTATCTATAAGCAAAATATAGTTAGCGGCAAGATCGAAAGCTAATTCGCATTCCGCCAATATATTTTAAAGATAGCTGCCCTGGCATATACCTGGGTAGCTATTTTTTTGTAACTATTGCGTAATTTTAGTAGCGCAATATGCCTGTACTAACCTCTCAATCCATTCATTCCTTTCTGGCTTACTTGAAGTTTGAAAAAAGGTATTCACTTCATACGGTTATCTCTTACCAGGCTGACCTGGCTGATTTTGTTCTTTTCCTCGAAACGCAATTTGAGTGCATAACGTTAGAGGAGGTAACACATAATTATATACGTAGTTGGCTGGCTTCTTTAAAAAGTAGAAAGCTGAATTCCAGGTCAATTAACCGAAAGATATCCAGTCTCAAATCCTTTTTCAGGTATCATTTAAGAACGGGCACCCTTGCATCAACTCCCATGTCGCAGGTGATCAGTCCCAAGATCAGTAAGCGGTTGCCTGTTTTTGTGAGGGAAGAGGATACCCTGAGAATGGTCGAAGCTCTTAACCAGGCTACTGAAAACTGGAAGACCCTTAATAAAAAAATGCTGGTAACGATTTTTTATGCAACGGGTATGCGGCTAAGTGAACTCATCAACCTGAAAGAAAAACATATTGATTTTGGCAGATCTCAGATAAAAGTTTTGGGAAAGGGAAACAAAGAAAGGATAATCCCGGTAGGTAAAGAGATAGTGGAAATGATCAAAGAATATCAGCAACTTAAAAAAAGGGATATGGTCCAAAAGGACGCCAGTGCAAAGAAAGCAGAAGATGTATTATTGGTTACCGCTAAAGGGAAGAAATTGTATCCCAAATATGCCTGGTTAATGGTTAACGAGGTCCTGGGACAAACCAGCAGCCTGGATAAAAAAAGCCCGCATGTTTTGCGTCACACGTTTGCCACTCACCTGATGAACAATGGCGCTGATCTAAATGCTGTAAAAGAACTCCTTGGACATACCAGCCTGGCAGCGACCCAGGTCTATACACATAATACTATTGAAAAGTTAAAAGATGTATATAAAAAGGCACATCCAAAAGCCTAAAACTGTAGTCCGGCACAATAAAAAGCCTGGCAAATTTTGTTTGGAAAAAAACTTTGTTTACTGTAACTTGAAATCAGACAAAAGAACCGAACCCTGGCAAAGAGGAAGAAAAAGTTCTTTAATTTATTGTTTCACTTAAACATGATGACTATGAACGTAAACATTCAATCAGTTCATTTTGATGCTGACAGTAAGTTGATCGGGTATGTTAACCGTAAACTGGAAAAGCTAAATAATTTTAGCGACCGTATTATCCAGGTGAGTGTGTTTCTGAAACTCGACAATATGGTACATGCTATTAAAGACAAGATCGCAGAGATCAGGGTGCATATACCCCGTCATAATTTTTTTGTAAAATCAACTAGTAAATCATTTGAAGAATCATTTGATGATGCCCTTGAAACAATGGTAGCTCAAATAAAAAAGAATAAAGAAAGAAAAGCCGCTTAACAAGTTCAGGACCCCCGACCAAAAGGCCGGGGGTCTTTGTTTTAATAAGATTGTTTGATGTTAGTCTTTTCCCAGTATTCCCGCCAGGAAGTATTCCCAGCTTCAACTCTCAGACATCCTTTTTTTGTACCTGTAGCCAGGTGACATTTTTAGGTTTTGTGGGAACCCTTCATACTGACGGTCCATGATAACAGTCCATTTTTCCTGCTTCTTGTTTAAATTCCAAAGAAAATCTATCTCAAGGCTACCGATCCTATAAAATCGCAGTCCGGAAATGGAAAATGACCAACTTAAAGTTGTCGTTACGTACATCTCCTGAGAATTAGTGAGGTGTATTTTGTTACTTATTCACAAGTGGTTGAAAACAAGCAAAAAATTCCTCTTCCAAAATTTTTCCAATTATCAAATTCCCTTACCTTTGCCTTCCCAAAATTTGGGGGTAGTTCTTTATTGTCTTTTCTCTTCAAAATTGTGCGGGAGTCGAAGAAAAGGCGGACTTTTTTATATGCCGAAATAGCTCAGTTGGTAGAGCAACTGATTTGTAATCAGTAGGTCGCTGGTTCGACTCCAGTTTTCGGCTCAGGTTAGGTCTGACGGTTTTCGTCGGACCTGACAACAATCAGACGGAGATCGTCAGATTGAAGGGGGCAGATGGCCGAGTGGCTAAAGGCGACAGACTGTAAATCTGTTCTCTCACGAGTACGGAGGTTCGAATCCTTCTCTGCCCACTTTATCCGTTGTCCTGGGAATCATTGGGATTGGCGTAGATATAAGTTCTTTGTTTTGGAAATTTAGAATAAGCGGAAGTAGCTCATTTGGTAGAGCGGTAGCCTTCCAAGCTTCAGGTGGCCGGTTCGAGCCCGGTCTTCCGCTCTGATTGAGTCATATCAGTCAAATGAGTCAAATATGTCATTTTTTATGGCGTACTTATTTGACTTTTATGACCCACTGACTTCAATGACTCAAAAAGCCGTTGTAGCTCAGTGGTAGAGCACTTCCTTGGTAGGGAAGAGGTCGTGAGTTCGATTCTCACTAACGGCTCTGCAGTGTATCTGACGTCTCGAAGTGCGTCTGACACATGGGTAGAAAGAATGCAAACTTAAAAGGATTGCTGAGTAAAGAACAGGAAGCACAAGCGTGATTAATTTATGCTCTTCCACCGGAAGAAAATAAATTAATAAACCAGAGGTTGCGAGAAAAGCCGATAGTAGTAATACTGCTGGCCCCATAATAAAAACAACAACAATAAGTAAAACACAATTTAAAAACCGATAACATGGCAACTAAAGAGACCTTTAAGAGGGACAAACCGCACGTTAACGTTGGTACCATTGGTCACATTGACCACGGCAAAACAACTTTGACTGCTGCCATCACTACCATTCTTGCAAAGAGGGGTATGGGCAACACTGCAAAAAAATATGATGAAATTGATGCCGCTCCTGAGGAAAAGGAACGTGGTATTACTATTAACACGGCTCACGTTGAGTACCAGACGGCTAACCGTCACTATGCTCACGTTGACTGTCCCGGTCACGCTGACTATGTTAAGAATATGATCACCGGTGCCGCCCAGATGGACGGTGCTATTTTAGTTGTTGCTGCTACGGATGGTCCGATGCCACAAACAAAAGAGCATATCCTCCTGGCCCGCCAGGTTGGTGTACCTACTATTGTTGTATTCATGAACAAGGTTGACCTTGTTGATGATCCTGAATTGTTGGAATTGGTAGAAATGGAGATCAGGGATCTGTTGACCTTCTATGGTTTTGATGGTGCTAATACGCCAATCATCCAGGGTTCTGCAACCGGCGCATTGGCTGGTGATGAGAAATGGGTAAAAGGTGTTGAAGACCTGATGGATGCTGTTGACAGCTATATCCCGCTGCCTCCCCGTCCAGTTGATCTTCCCTTCCTTATGTCAGTTGAAGATGTTTTCTCAATCACTGGTCGTGGTACAGTTGCCACCGGTCGTATTGAGAGAGGTCGTATAAAAGTTGGTGAGCCTGTTGAGATCGTAGGTCTTGTAGAGGCGCCGCTTACTTCAGTTTGTACAGGTGTGGAAATGTTTCGCAAGCTGTTGGACGAAGGGGAAGCTGGTGATAATGCCGGGCTGCTGTTACGTGGTATTGAGAAAACACAGATCCGTCGTGGTATGGTAATTTGTAAGCCGGGTTCAATTACTCCACATACAGAATTTAAGTGTGAAGTATACGTATTGAGCAAAGAAGAGGGTGGACGTCATACTCCATTCTTCCAGAAATATCGTCCCCAGTTCTATTTCCGTACAACAGACGTAACGGGAGAAGTAGAATTGGCTGCTGGTACTGAAATGGTTATGCCCGGTGATAACACCTCATTGACAGTGAAGCTCATCCAGCCTATCGCTATGGAGAAAGGATTGAAATTCGCGATCCGCGAAGGTGGTCGTACAGTTGGTGCGGGTCAGGTGACGGAGATTTTGAAGTAAAACAGATAGATAGCTTAAGCCCTGCCTGCTGGCAGGCAGGTTTTAGCAAATAGCCTGAAGCCTTTACAGAAAAAAGCTATCTTTGAAATAGAATACTAAAAGCTATTGGCCTCCCGCTAATAGCTTTTAGCTTTCATACGGGCATGGTCCCGCCGATGGCGGGATACAGGTCTAAAGAAGAATACGGGCATGGTGCCGCCGATGGCGGGATACAGGTCTAAAGAAGAATACGGGCATGGTCCCGCCGATGGCGGGATACAGGTCTAAAGAAGAATACGGGCATGGTCCCGCCGATGGCGGGATACAGGTCTAAAGAAGAATACGGGCATGGTCCCGCCGATGGCGGGATACAGGTCTAAAGAAGAATACGGGCATGGTCCCGCCGATGGCGGGATACAGGTCTAAAGAAGAATACGGGCATGGTCCCGCCGATGGCGGGATACAGGTCTAAAGAAGAATACGGGCATGGTCCCGCCGATGGCGGGATACAGGTCTAAAGAAGAATACGGGCATGGTCCCGCCGATGGCGGGATACAGGTCTAAAGAAGAATACGGGCATGGTCCCGCCGATGGCGGGATACAGGTCTAAAGAAGAATACGGGCATGGTCCCGCCGATGGCGGGATACAGGTCTAAAGAAGAATACGGGCATGGTCCCGCCGATGGCGGGATACAGGTCTAAAGAAGAATACGGGCATGGTCCCGCCGATGGCGGGATACAGGTCTAAAGAAGAATACGGGCATGGTCCCGCCGATGGCGGGATACAGGTCTAAAGAAGAATACGGGCATGGTCCCGCCGATGGCGGGATACAGGTCTAAAGAAGAATACGGGCATGGTCCCGCCGATGGCGGGATACAGGTCTAAAGAAGAATACGGGCATGGTCCCGCCGATGGCGGGATACAGGTCTAAAGAAGAATACGGGCATGGTCCCGCCGATGGCGGGATACAGGTCTAAAGAAGAATACGGGCATGGTCCCGCCGATGGCGGGATACAGGTCTAAAGAAGAATACGGGCATGGTCCCGCCGATGGCGGGATACAGGTCTAAAGAAGAATACGGGCATGGTCCCGCCGATGGCGGGATACAGGTCTAAAGAAGAATACGGGCATGGTCCCGCCGATGGCGGGATACAGGTCTAAAGAAGAATACGGGCATGGTCCCGCCGATGGCGGGATACAGGTCTAAAGAAGAATACGGGCATGGTCCCGCCGATGGCGGGATACAGGTCTAAAGAAGAATACGGGCATGGTCCCGCCGATGGCGGGATACAGGTCTAAAGAAGAATACGGGCATGGTCCCGCCGATGGCGGGATACAGGTCTAAAGAAGAATACGGGCATGGTCCCGCCGATGGCGGGATACAGGTCTAAAGAAGAATACGGGCATGGTCCCGCCGATGGCGGGATACAGGTCTAAAGAAGAATACGGGCATGGTCCCGCCGATGGCGGGATACAGGTCTAAAGAAGAATACGGGCATGGTCCCGCCGATGGCGGGATACAGGTCTAAAGAAGAATACGGGCATGGTCCCGCCGATGGCGGGATACAGGTCTAAAGAAGAATACGGGCATGGTCCCGCCGATGGCGGGATACAGGTCTAAAGAAGAATACGGGCATGGTCCCGCCGATGGCGGGATACAGGTCTAAAGAAGAATACGGGCATGGTGCAATGGTAGCATACGGGTCTCCAAAACCTTTGATCTGGGTTCGAATCCTAGTGCCCGTGCAGAATAAATTTATAATTTTCAACGTTTCAAATTGAAAACATGAACAAGATCGGAATCTACTTTAAAGAGTCTTACAAGGAGCTGACAGAAAAAGTAACCTGGCCTACCTGGCCACAGCTTCAGCAATCGACAATGATAGTATTGGCAGCCACCATAGTTATTACATTTATTGTACTGGGTATGGACTTTGTCATGGCCAACGGACTGAAATTTATCTATCAGATTTTGAAATAAATGACAATGGACACATCAACAACAAATTCGGATAACGTACAACAGGAGACCACCAAATGGTTTGTTCTGCGGGTGGTTAGTGGGAAAGAGAAAAAAGTGAAAGAGTACCTGGATAAGGAAGTGTCCCGCGGTGGCTGGCAACAAGTCAAACAGGTATTTTTACCAGTTGAAAAAGTGTATAAAGTGGCCAATGGTAAAAAAGTAATGCGGGAAAGAAATTATTATCCTGGTTATGTAATGATCGAGATTGCCAATGGTAAATTAACTGATGACCTGAGAGATATCATTAAGCATACTACCAATGTTATTCACTTCCTGGGTAAAGAAAACCCGATAGCTCTCCGTAAAGCCGAAGTAAATAAAATGCTCGGTAAAATGGATGAAATGGCAGAAGCCGGGGGTGTAAGCATGAGCGAGCCATTCATTGTTGGGGAGACTATTAAGATCATCGAAGGACCTTTCAACGATTTTAACGGCGTTATAGAAGAAGTTACCGATGAGAAGAAGAAACTGAAAGTAACCGTTAAGATTTTTGGCCGTTCAACTCCGGTGGAATTGAATTACATGCAGGTAGAAAAGATCAGTTAGTAGAACTATATACTTATTGTTTAGCCATCCAGAACTAAGGGGTGGCTTTTTTCGTTTATAAGCGAAGATGGTAAGCCATCTGACAATAAGACCCGGCGTAAACCAATAGCTTTAACTACCTTATTTTATCCTGTAAACTCTTTACTATGAAATTATTTTGTATTCCTGTCTTCCTGGGTTTTCTTTCTTTCTCCTGTAAAAAAAACGTAGTTGAGGAGCCTGATTTCTCTGAGGCAAGGTATATAATAACAGTAACTGGTAAGTGGGCCTCACCGGCTTTTACCGTACCGGCTGGGGCGCATTTTACTGCATTTGTAGGAATGGTACATAACAGCCAGGCTTTTCTTTGGAAGGAAGGTGTAAAAGCGAGCCCCGGTATGGAGGCAGTAGCAGAGTCCGGAAACACGACTCCCATCCTGGTAGAAATAGATTCTATGGTGGCAAAAAAAAATGCGATCGCCCTGATTGCTTTTATTCCGGCTCCAGTAACGACCAGTAAAGAAGTGAATATTTATTGCAACAGCAATTTTTCATTAGTGAGTTTTGCCTCGATGTTAGGCCCCACGCCTGATTGGTTTATCGGTGTAAGCGGAATAGATCTTTATAATAAAAGTAAATGGATAGCTGACACCACTATAAACTTGTATGCTTATGATGCGGGCACAGAGGAAGGGGATGTGTTCGGATATAGTAACCCGTCAACCGTGCCCCAGCAAAATGTTCATTTGCTGCAGTCTTCACAAGCGATGGTATTGGCAAATGGGAACCCCTCACTGGCGCCAATCGCTACAGCAAGGTTTATCCGGCAATAAGGAGCAACTGAAGAGACTTCATGGTAACCCGCTTGGGAATGTATACGGGAGGGAATGAAAAAATATCAATAAAACCTTTGCCTGTCCGTTGTTTGCCCTTATCTTTGCCGCCCCAATTAGTTCTTTCATTATTCGCTGAGGTATAAACTAAAGCGAAAAACATGGAGACCATCAACCTTAAAATTTTGATGGTCAATGAGTTCCGATAAATATCGGGATTGGGAGACCAAGTAGTTTCGCCTGAAGCGGAAGAAAAGTCGTTAACACCAAAAAAGAAAAAAAATGGCAAAAGAAATCAGCGGCTATGTAAAGCTGCAGTGTAAAGGTGGCCAGGCTAACCCTGCTCCACCGATCGGTCCGGCATTGGGTTCCAAGGGTATTAATATCATGGAATTCTGCAAGCAGTTCAATGCAAGAACACAGGACAAACAAGGGAAAGTAATTCCCGTCTTAATCACAGTCTATACTGACAAGAGTTTTGATTTTGTTTTAAAAACTCCCCCTGCAGCCATACAACTGATGGAAGCTGCAAAAATTCAAAAAGGTTCAAAAGAAAGCAACCGTAACAAAGTAGGTAAAGTAAACTGGGAACAGGTGAAGGCTATTGCTGAAGACAAAATGCCCGACCTGAACTGTTTTACGGTGGAAAGCGCTATGAAAATGGTAGCCGGTACAGCTCGTAGCATGGGCCTGAATGTGGAAGGCAAAGCCCCGTGGGAAAATTAATTCTTGAATCCTTTTAAACGAATTACAATGGCATTCATTAGTAAAAAAAGAAAAGTTGTAAACACAAAAGTGGACAGCAACAAATCATATACCTTAAAAGAAGCATCGGCGTTGGTAAAAAGTATTACTACCTGCAAATTTGATGCTTCCGTAGATCTGCATATCCGTTTGGGTGTTGATCCTAAGAAAGCAGACCAGGCTATCCGTGGTACAGTATCACTTCCTCACGGAACTGGCAAAACGAAAAAAGTATTGGTGCTTTGCACACCTGATAAAGTTGCAGAAGCAACGGCAGCCGGCGCTGACTATGTAGGCCTGGAAGAGTATGTAACAAAGATCGAAGGCGGCTGGGTAGATGTTGATGTGATCATCGCTACGCCTGCAGTAATGCCTAAGATCGGTAAATTGGGAAAAGTATTAGGACCAAGAAACCTGATGCCAAATCCAAAGACAGGAACGGTTACTAACGATGTAGCCAATGCCATCAATGATGTCAAAGGCGGTAAGATCGCTTTCAAAGTTGATAAGGTTGGTATCATCCACGCATCAATTGGTCGTGTAAGTTTCACACCGGAAAAAATTGCTGAAAACAGCCAGGAACTGATCAACGCAATTCTCAAAGCAAAACCATCATCATCAAAGGGAACTTATGTAAGAGGTATCAGCATGGCCAGCTCAATGAGTCCTGGTATTGCAGTTGACACTAAAGCATTCGTTCACCATTAAGCCCGGATCTCCGGCGGTTGACGGAGACTTTGAAGAAACAAAATTTTCGAAGAGTCAAAATTTAATAAAATGACCAAAGATCAAAAAAACGAAGTAATAGAATTGTTGAAAGACAAGTTCTCCCAGTATACCAATTTCTATGTGGCAGATACAGAATCATTAACTGTAGCACAGGTAGGCAAATTGCGTCATGCTTGTTTCAACAAGGATGTTGAAATGAAAGTGGCAAAAAACACACTGATCAAAAAGGCCCTTGAATCTTTAGATAACGAGAAGTATGCAGGTGTGTACGATTCTCTGCATAAAGTAACGGCTTTACTGTTTTCAGAGAATCCAAAGAACCCGGCGCTGATCATCAGCTCCTTCCGTAAGGAAAGCAATAGTGAGAAGCCAGTGTTGAAAGCTGCCTTTATCAATGGTGATGTATATATGGGTAATGATCAGTTAAAGGCACTGACACAGATCAAAACCAAGAATGAATTGATTGGTGAAGTGATCGGTTTATTGCAATCACCTGCGAAGAGAGTGCTGGCTGCCTTATTGCACCATCATGAAAAACTGGCTGCTGGTGAAGTATCCACTCCTGCTGCAGAAGCAGAAGTTGTGGCAGAAACAAAACCTGCAGAGGTTGCTGAAACAAAAGCTGAAGTTGTAGCGGAAGCAAAACCTGTTGAAGCAGCCGAAGTAAAACCTGAAGAGGTAGCGGAAGCTAAACCTGCCGACGACGCCGAAGCAAAGCCTGCAGCAGAATAAGAACGAGATGCGACGTTTGAGGGACATTTTGTACCTCTTACGTTGAACCAAATAAAACAACCCAGGCCTGGGGGTCAACAAAGGCAATTTTTTTAATCACACCGTCGGAGCTAATAAAAAGCGGTGAAGACGGTAAAAATTTAAATCAAATGGCAGACGTAAAAGCATTAGCAGAAGGCCTGGTGGCCTTGACAGTAAAAGAAGTACAGGAATTGGCTGATTTCTTAAAATCAGAATATGGAATCGAGCCGGCAGCAGCAGCAGTAGTTATGGCAGCTGGTGGTGGCGAAGGTGCAGCAGCAGTTGAAGAAAAAACTGCTTTCAACGTAGTATTGAAAGCAAGTGGCGCTTCCAAACTCAACGTAGTTAAAATCGTTAAAGACTTAACTGGTTTAGGTTTGAAAGAAGCAAAAGACCTTGTTGACAGTGCACCTAAGAATGTAAAAGAAGGTGTTTCTAAAGCAGAAGCTGAAGAAATTGCTGCGAAGCTGAAAGAAGCAGGTGCAGATGTAGAGATCGCTTAATTAGCCAAAGTATTTTTTATCCCGAGCCTTCCAATTTAGGGAAGGCTTTTTTTATAAGAATTCTTATTTTGGAAAAAGATTATTAGATTTAATGCTGCCCATTTATTTGGGCTGAAAAAAAAATTAGGAAAAATCAGCACTATGACATTGAAAACTTATTGCAAACTCCCCGTCCGCAGAATTATTGCAGTGGTAATAATATTTTTTGTTTCGGTTGGTTGCTTTACTGCTGAGGCCCAAACAAAGAAGGTAGTACTGGAAAATTTCACATTCTACCCTTATACCAGTCAAGAATCAACCAGTAACCCCCTGGTGTTACCCTATGAATCGGAGAGTAATTTAATTTCAATCATTATTACAGAATCGGAAGATTATGAATCGGTACAGGATTTTTTGAAAGATTATGAGAACCCTCTGAAAAAATCATTAAAAATTGAAACAATTAACGGTCTTTCATTGGGCTGGGTGTTGGAAAGAAGTGAAGAAGAAGCGAATATCAATATTCTAACAGGTATGGTTAGGAATAAGACGACCGGGGCCAGCCTTTTAATTGCTATGATCTATCCTTCCAAAAGTTCAGCCTCTGAAAAAAATTCTTTTGCTATGCTCAGGTCTTTCCGACCTAACGCCATTTTAGTCGAAGCCAAACCTGTTATTTCAAATAAGCCGCCGGCTAACCCGGTAGTAACTAATCCAACTGCTAATTCTATCAACTCGCAGCAAATATTATCTGCGCATAATGCGTATCGTTCGGAATTGGGATTGCCATCATTGACCTGGTCGGAGGAACTGGCAACATTTGCCCAGGCCTGGGCTAATGAGTTAGCCAATAACAGAGGTTGCCAGTTGATCCATCGGCCTTACGAAAGTAACAGCCCCTGGAGCCAGCAGTATGGTGAGAATATCTTTAGCGGTAGTAGCCCAAGCTATACTTTCCTGGATGCCGTGAAATCCTGGGGGAGTGAAAAAAAGGATTTTGATCGCAAGACCCGGAAATGTATTGGTGAGTGGTACACTTGTGGTCATTATACACAGATCATCTGGAAATCAACTACACAGGTGGGTTGTGCCCTGGCCAGGTGCCCTGATGGGTCCGTCATTGTAGTTTGTAATTACAATCCTGCTGGAAATATGACCGGTGAGCCAGCCTATTAAATATTTTTATGGGTATCTTTTGCAGCGGTATTATTGTGTCACCAGGTAGGGTGCGACTTTGTTATAGATCTCGTCGGTTATTGTCATCACTTTTTTGATGTCATGCAGGTTAGCGAAAGGTCCGTGTTGATCCCGGTACGCAATGATAGGATTGGCAATGCCATACCTGATATAGGGATGGGATTTTAATTCATCAATTGTCGCGGTATTAATATTGATCTTTCTCACAGCACTACTTTCAAGTTTCAAGTATTGTTTTATTTTTTGAAAAGTAGAATCAGGCAAACCAAATGTTTCTCCGACCTGGCTGATGGAATAAAACCCACCGAGTTTATTCCTGAAATTGATGATTCTTGTTGCTAGTTTGCCTCCGATCCCCGGTAATGCGATCAGGTCAGTCGTATCTGCCAAATTGATGTCAACTGAGGTATAACGGTAAGCAACATATGTTTTTACTGTTTCCTCGCTGCTGCGGCTATTTCCAGTAAAATCTTTACTAGTGGGTATCACACCTGTTGATTCAATTTTGACATACGGTGCAAGTCTTTCGTACTCGTCAGGATACAACCCATAGATTCTCTGCAGGTCCGCGGGTTTTTTGAACTTTCCACCTTTACTTGTATAGTTTTGGATAGTACCGATCGTTTTATCCCGTATTCCTAATCTCTTCCAACCTTCTAATGATAAAGTATTCGGATCGAAATAAAAAAGTTCTCCTTTGGACCGGGAATAATGTTGGGCGGAACGGTCAAACGGGTAAGTATTACTGTTATGGTCAGCGTATTTTTTGGGTTCACCTGTTAGAGCTTCCTGCTGCTCAATCCTTCTCATAGCGGCTATCCAGGTCGTATCTGGGGGCACTGGCTTTGAACTGGCAGGTGAAATTAAATTGGGCATGAAAAATATTGCAATGACTAATAGAATGATGGTGATTATTGCGATCCTGTCCCGTCGGGTGAAGCTCAGGTAGTCGGCCACAAATTTTTTCCAATTCATCTCCTTTTCTATACAAATTACAAATTTGAGTAGCCGGAAGAATAGTAATGTATCAATTTGAGTTACAGGCATACGGATTCAACTAACAGGACCTAGACACACTCATTTAGGTGCTGGCATCATAGTTAAAAAAGGTTGTTACCTACCTAATTCTGCGAAGCGGAATCAATCTTTCTATTATCATTTTACAACTGAATCTGTGTTATTTGCATTTACTGGGCAAGCCTCTGAGTTGATGCTTATCGGAGATCACCCTACCCTTAAAAACGCACGGCTATTAACATTTTTGGCCGGATTATTGTTGCCAAATTTTTCTTGTCCAGCAATTATAAATCCGTACCTTTGCCATCCTTTATTTTGGCCAAATATATTTTGACATCCCAAATCATGTTTAAGTAATTGATTTTCATAGGTTTTCGTTTTAAAAGAATGAAGACCATGTGAGTGATTTGTATGTCCTGAACGTTCTAAAACCGGTATTACGCGTATGTCTTCAACTAAAGTGAACTCAAGAGTGGATTTCGGTAAAATCAAGCACCTGGCTGAAACCCCTGATCTTCTTGAAGTACAGATCCAATCGTTCAAAGAATTTTTCCAGTTAGAAACTACCCCCGACAAACGAAATGTGGAAGGGTTGTTTCGTGTATTCAAAGACAATTTCCCGATTACTGATACCCGGAACATTTTCGTGTTAGAGTTCCTGGATTATTTTATTGACCCGCCCCGCTATACGATTGAAGAGTGTATGGAAAGGGGTTTAACTTATGCCGTTCCTCTCAAGGCCAAACTTCGTTTGAGCTGTAATGATGAAGAGCACGTGGATTTCCAGACAATCGTTCAGGACGTTTTTCTTGGAAATATTCCGTATATGACACCACGTGGTACTTTTGTTATCAACGGAGCAGAACGTGTTGTGGTTTCCCAATTACACCGTTCACCCGGCGTATTTTTTGGTCAGTCTGTTCACCCGAACGGTACCAAGATCTATTCTGCCAGAGTAATTCCCTTCAAAGGTGCGTGGATGGAATTTGCAACCGACATTAACAATGTCATGTACGCCTATATCGACCGGAAGAAAAAATTCCCGGTTACAACATTGCTGCGTTCTATCGGGTATGAGACAGACAAGGATATCCTTGAACTGTTTGGTATGGCCGATGAGGTGAAAACTGATAAAAAAACACTGGCAAAATATATCGGTAAAAGATTAGCGGCCCGTGTTTTAAGAACATGGGTGGAAGATTTTGTGGATGAGGATACCGGCGAAGTAGTTTCTATTGAGAGAAACGAGATCGTAATGGAGCGCGATACAGTATTGGATGAAGAAGCTATCACTACCATTTCTGAAATGGATGTGAAGAGTGTGTTTATCCAGCGTGAAGATGTAGGTGGCGATTATGCTATTATTTACAATACACTGAATAAAGATACTTCCAACAGTGAACTGGAAGCGGTTCAGTTTATCTATCGCCAGCTTCGCGGAGCTGATGCGCCGGATAATGAAACGGCTCGTGGTATCATTGATAAATTATTCTTTAGTGATAAACGCTATGATCTCGGTGAAGTTGGACGTTATAAGATCAACCGCAAGCTGAATGTGGATCTGCCATTACAGAAAAAGACCCTGACAAAGGAAGATATCATTTTGATCATCAAGTATCTTGTTCGTCTTACCAATGGTAAAGCGGAGATCGATGATATTGATCACCTGAGCAATCGTCGTGTACGTACGGTTGGCGAACAATTATATGCACAGTTTGGTGTTGGCTTGGCCCGTATGGCAAGAACGATTCGGGAAAGAATGAACGTAAGGGATAACGAGGTGTTTACGCCTGTTGACCTGATCAATGCAAGAACACTTTCTTCTGTGATCAATTCCTTCTTTGGAACATCACAGTTATCACAATTCCTTGACCAGACCAACCCCTTATCAGAAATAACACACAAGCGTCGTATCTCCGCACTCGGGCCAGGTGGTTTGAGTCGTGAAAGAGCAGGATTCGAGGTGCGTGACGTACATTATTCGCACTATGGACGTTTGTGCACCATCGAAACACCGGAAGGTCCAAACATTGGTTTGATATCTACACTTTGTGTTCATGCCAAGATCAATGATATGGGCTTTATCGAAACACCTTACCGCAAAGTGAATGAAGGTAAAGTGAATATGAAGGAATTGACCTTCCTGAGCGCAGAGGAAGAAGACCTGGCAAAAATTGCACAAGCCAATACATCGCTGGATGAGAAAGGACACTTCGTGGAAGAGAAGATCGTAAGCCGCGAAACCGGTGACTTTCCGATCCTGGATAGAAATGACGTGGAATTTATGGACGTAGCTCCTAACCAGATCGTTGGTTTGAGCGCTTCATTGATCCCTTTCCTTGAACATGATGATGCGAACCGGGCTTTGATGGGATCAAATATGCAACGCCAGGCAGTACCACTGATACGTCCTGATGTACCCATTGTGGGTACAGGCCTCGAAGGTAAAGCAGCCAGGGACGCAAGAATCCAGATCCATGCTGATGGAAACGGCATCGTAGAATTTGTTGATGCCAATGAAATTCATGTTCGTTATGACCGTGACGCACAGGAGAAACTTGTCAGCTTCGAAGATGACCTAAGAATTTATAGACTCACCAAGTTCATCAAAACTAACCAGGAAACCTGCATCAACCTGAACCCAGCAGTAAAGAAAGGGCAGAAAGTGAAGAAAGGAGATTTTCTGACTGAAGGATATGCTACACAGAATGGTGAGATAGCGTTGGGTAAAAACCTGAAAGTGGCCTTTATGCCATGGAAGGGTTACAACTTCGAAGATGCTATCGTTATTAGCGAAAGAGTGGTGAAAGAAGATATGTTTACATCGGTTCATATTTCAGAATATGAGCTGGAAGTAAGAGATACCAAATTAGGTGAAGAAGAACTGACTCCGGATATACCAAACGTTTCTGAGGAAGCAACAAAAGATTTGGACGAGAATGGTATCATTAGGATCGGTGCGCAGGTAAAAGAAGGAGATATATTGATCGGCAAGATCACACCGAAAGGAGAAAGTGATCCTACACCCGAAGAGAAGTTATTAAGAGCCATCTTCGGTGATAAAGCCGGTGATGCAAAAGATGCTTCCCTTAAAGCGCCGAATGGCGTGGAAGGTGTTGTGATCGGAAAGAAATTATTCCAAAGAGCCAAAAAGGATAAGAATGGCAAAGTGAGGGAGAAGGCGATGATCGAGAAGCTCGAGAAAATGCATGAGAAGAATGAAGCTGACCTGATGGAAGTGTTGCTCGAAAAACTGGGCATGCTCCTGGCCAATAATGTTTCTGGTGGCGTCGGTAACAACTTTGGAGAAGTGCAGATCGGAAAAGGTGTCAAATTCACTGAGAAAAACCTTCGTGGTCTTGATTATGCAAATATCAACCCATTAGGCTGGACGGGTGATAAGAAAATAGACGACCAGATCAATACACTGTTGCACAACTATAATATCAAGTTCAACGAAGAGTTGGGCCGATATAAAAGAGAAAAATTCAATATCAGTATCGGCGACGAATTACCGGCTGGTGTATTGAAATTAGCAAAAGTGTACCTCGCTGTAAAGCGTAAGTTGAAAGTGGGTGATAAAATGGCCGGTCGTCACGGTAACAAAGGTATCGTGGCCAAGATCGTTCGCCAGGAAGATATGCCCTTCCTCGAGGATGGAACGCCAGTGGATGTGGTATTGAACCCGCTGGGTGTACCAAGCCGTATGAACCTGGGACAGATCTATGAAACAATTCTTGGGTGGACTGGTGAGAAATTAGGGTTGAGATTCTCCACACCCATTTTTGATGGTGCTACGGTAGAAGAGATAGCAGAATATTGTAAGCAAGCTGATATACCGATGCATGGTCACACTTACCTGTATGATGGGGAAACCGGCGAAAGGTTCCACCAGAAAGCAACAGTGGGGATCATTTATGTGATCAAACTCCATCACATGGTGGACGATAAAATGCATGCCCGTTCAATCGGACCATACAGTTTAATTACCCAGCAACCATTAGGTGGTAAAGCGCAGTTTGGTGGTCAGCGTTTTGGTGAAATGGAAGTGTGGGCATTGGAAGCATACGGTGCTTCTAACATTCTCCAGGAATTGCTGACATTGAAATCAGATGATATTATCGGCCGTGCAAAAACCTACGAGGCGATTGTAAAAGGTGAAAATATTCCACGACCGGGTGTGCCTGAATCATTCAATGTACTGGTACATGAGTTAAGAGGGCTGGGATTGGATCTGAAGTTCGAATAAACATTTCGGATAAAGAATGGCTAGCAAACAAGTAACAAACAACTAGAAATCAGAAACAAGATATGGCTATCAAAAAAGAAAATCGTCCCAAAGCGGCTTTTTCAAGGATCACAATCGGCCTTGCTTCACCGGATACTATCCTCGAAAGAAGTTATGGTGAAATATTAAAGCCCGAAACGATCAACTATCGTACCTACAAACCAGAAAGAGATGGTTTGTTCTGCGAAAGGATTTTTGGCCCGGTAAAAGATTATGAATGTGCCTGCGGCAAGTACAAGCGTATCCGTTATAAAGGGATCGTTTGCGACCGTTGCGGGGTGGAAGTGACGGAGAAAAAAGTTCGCCGGGAAAGAATGGGTCACATAAAGTTGGTGGTACCTGTTGTTCATATCTGGTATTTTAAATCATTGCCCAACAAAATTGGTTACCTGCTGGGCGTCAGTTCTAAAAAACTGGAAACTATCGTTTACTATGAACGTTTTGTAGTGATACAATCAGGCATCCGTGCCGACAAAGGCCAAAACCCCGGGGACCTGCTGACAGAAGAGGAATATTTAGATATCCTGGATACGTTGCCTAAAGATAACCAGTACCTGCCTGATGATGATCCGAATAAGTTCATTGCTAAGATGGGAGCTGAAGCGGTGCATGACATGCTGCAGCGCATTGATCTCGACCAGTTATCTTTTGACCTTAGAAATGCAGCAGCCACTGAAACTTCACAACAGCGTAAAGCAGATGCATTAAAACGTTTGAGCGTAGTAGAAGCGTTCCGTGATGCCAATACAAGGATCACTAACCGTCCCGAGTGGATGGTTATGCAATATATACCTGTTATTCCACCAGAGTTGCGTCCATTAGTGCCGCTGGATGGTGGCCGTTTTGCGTCATCTGATCTGAATGACCTATATCGCCGTGTTATTATTCGTAATAACCGTTTGAAAAGATTGCTGGAGATCAAAGCCCCTGAAGTGATCCTTCGTAATGAAAAAAGGATGTTGCAGGAAGCCGTTGACTCATTGTTTGATAACAGTCGTAAATCAAATGCTGTAAAAGCAGAAGGTGGACGGGCGTTGAAATCATTGAGTGATGTACTGAAAGGGAAACAAGGTCGTTTCCGCCAGAACCTTCTTGGTAAAAGGGTTGACTATTCTGGTCGTTCTGTTATCGTAGTAGGTCCTGAATTGAAACTGCATGAGTGTGGTTTGCCAAAAGATATGGCGGCCGAATTATTCAAGCCGTTTATCATCAGGAAATTAATTGAAAGAGGTATTGTCAAAACAGTGAAGTCTGCCAGGAAACTTGTAGACAAGAAAGAATCGGTAGTTTGGGATATCCTCGAGAATATTTTAAAAGGGCATCCGGTCATGTTGAACCGTGCCCCCACGCTTCACCGTTTGTCGATCCAGGCTTTCCAGCCGAAGCTGATCGAAGGAAAGGCGATACAATTGCACCCATTGGTAACCACGGCCTTCAACGCCGACTTTGATGGTGACCAGATGGCAGTGCATGTACCATTAAGTCATGCTGCTATTTTGGAAGCACAATTACTAATGCTGGCATCTCACAACATTTTGAACCCCCAGAATGGTACTCCAATTACCCTTCCTTCACAGGACATGGTTTTGGGCCTGTATTATATCACCAAGGGGAAGAAAACTATCGGGGCGGAAATAGTTCGTGGAGAAGGAAAAGTTTTCTATTCGAATGAAGAAGTGATCATAGCTTACAATGAAGGTGTTATTGACCTGCACGCCTGGATCAAGGTAAAAGCAAATATCCGCAAGGCAGAAGATGGATTACTGGAAAACAAATTAATTGAAACTACCGTTGGCCGTGTATTGTTTAACCAACATGTACCGGTAGAGGTAGGGTTTGTAAATGCCTTGTTGACGAAGAAAAATCTCCGGGAGATCATTGGTGATATTATCAATATTACGAATGTTCCAAAAACAGCAAAGTTTTTGGATGATATTAAGACATTAGGATTCCGAACGGCTTTCCAGGGAGGATTATCTTTTAGTATTAATGATCTTATTATCCCGGATATCAAGGAAGAATTATTGAACAATGCAAAGGGTGAAGTAGATGAGGTGTGGGACAGTTACAATATGGGTCTTATCACCAACAACGAACGTTACAACCAAATCGTTGACATCTGGAGCCGTGTAGATACAAGGATCACTGAAACGCTCATCCGGGAATTGAGTAATGATAAGCAGGGATTCAACTCTTTGTATATGATGCTAGACTCAGGTGCAAGGGGTTCCAAGCAGCAGATCAAACAGCTGGCTGGTATCCGGGGATTGATGGCTAAGCCAAGAAAATCCGGTTCCAGTGGTTCGGAGATTATTGAAAACCCGATCCTGTCCAACTTTAAAGGTGGATTGAACGTACTGGATTATTTTATATCTACCCACGGTGCCCGTAAAGGTTTGGCCGATACGGCGCTTAAAACGGCCGATGCGGGTTACCTGACCCGTCGTTTGGTAGACGTGGCACAGGACATGGTGATTACTGAAGAAGATTGCGGAACACTTCGTGGCATCGCAACGTCAGCATTGAAAGATAATGAAGACGTTATCGAGACATTAAGCGACAGGATCGCCGGCCGTACATCGTTACACAATGTGTACGATCCGATCAGTGAGCAACTGATCGTTGAAGCAGGCAATGAGATTACTGTAGATGTGTCAAAAAGAATAGAAGATGCCGGTATTGAGATTGTAGAAATAAGGTCAGTATTGACTTGCGAAAGTAAGAGAGGTGTTTGTGTAAAATGTTATGGTAAGAACCTGGCAAGCGGAAATATTGCCCAGAAGGGTGATGCGGTGGGAATTATTGCAGCACAGTCTATTGGTGAGCCGGGTACCCAGTTGACCCTGCGTACCTTCCACGTGGGTGGTGTCGCTGGTTCTGCATCTGTAGAATCTACATTACTTGCCAAGTTTGATGGTACCGTACAATTTGATGGGCTTCGTACCGTAAGTATTGAGAATAATGAGGGCTCCAAATCACAGGTAGTTATTGGTCGTACCGGTGAGGTGCGGATCATTGATACCAAAAATGACCGTTTGCTGATTACTAATAATATTCCTTATGGTGCTACCCTAAATGTAAAAGACGGTCAGAAAGTCAATAAAGGAGATATACTTTGTACCTGGGATCCGTTCAACAACGTGATCATGGCAGAGATCAATGGTACCGTGAAATTTGACAATGTAATTGAGGGTGTGACATATCGTGAAGAGGCCGATGAACAAACTGGTCACCGTGAGAAAGTGGTAATTGAAACACGAGATAAAACAAAAATACCTTCTATCATTGTAGCGGGTAAAGAAAATAAGTCATACAACCTGCCAACCGGTAGTCATATTATCATGGAAGAAGGCGATGATGTAAAGGCCGGCCAGGTAATAGTGAAGATCCCACGTATTCTTGGTAAATTAAGAGATATCACCGGAGGTCTTCCCCGCGTAACAGAATTGTTTGAAGCAAGAAATCCAAGTAATCCTGCTGTAGTTTCTGAAATAGATGGTGTGGTATCAATGGGTGCAATCAAAAGAGGTAACCGGGAGATCATTATTGAAGCAAAAGATGGCGTACAGAAGAAATATCTTGTTCCGTTAACCAGGCAGATCCTGGCACAGGATGGTGACTTTGTTAAAGCCGGCGCATCACTTAGTGATGGACAGATCGCTCCGTTTGATATCCTTTCTATCAAAGGTCCGTTTGCCGTACAGGAATACGTGGTAAACGAGATTCAGGAAGTTTATCGTTTACAGGGTGTGCGGATCAACGATAAGCATATCGAGTGTATTGTTCGCCAGATGATGCGTAAAGTGAATATCGTTGACCCGGGAGATACCAGGTTCCTGGAAGATGATCTAACTGATAAGTTTGAGTTTGTAGAAGAGAATGATTATATCTACGATAAAAAAGTAGTAACAGAAATTGGGGATAGCGGAAAATTGCGTGCGGGCCAGATCGTATCGCTCAGGGAAGTGAGAGAAGAGAATTCAGTACTTCGCCGTAGTGATAAGAAACCTGTTGAGTACCGTGATGCAAAACCAGCTACTTCCTCACCCACTTTGCTGGGTATTACCAAAGCGTCGTTGGGTGTGCCTAGCTGGATATCTGCGGCTTCATTCCAGGAAACAACGAAAGTATTGTCATCAGCCGCCATCAATGGTAAAACTGATGAAATGCTTGGATTGAAGGAGAATGTAATAACAGGGCATCCGATACCTGCGGGTACTGGATTGAGAGAATTTGAAAGTATGATAGTAGGAAGTAAAGAGGAGTATGAATTGTTACAAACAACCCGGGAAGCAATGGCCTTTGATGAAGAAGAATAATCCCGGGAACATGAAAGAGAATGGATGTTACAGATAAATAAATTAAGGAGTAAGTAGACTTACTCCTTAATAATTTTACAATTGTAGGAGAGCAGGGCAGGCTGCTTTTGAGTGAAATCCTAACAATCCGTTAATCTGTGGCTTTCTCCTGTTTGCCCCCTTGTTCAGGGTTAATTTTGCAAAAACAGTTCGAATGAAGAATGGATTTTTTATCTGGAATGTTATACTGAGCCTCGCGGCATTGTTTTTATTGTTCAAGCAGTTTAGTTCCAAAAAAGTTAAGACAGCTGTTGTAAAAACATCAGGTGGTGATAGCCTGGTTACCAACAGTACATTTCGAATCGCTTATTTCGAAATGGATTCTGTTGCCGCTAAATTTCACCTGGCTAAAGATTTTCAAACTGAAGTTGTTAACCGGGAGGATGCTATTAATGCAGAAATTGGCAACCGTGCCAAAGCCATCCAACAGAAAATTAATTATTATCAAAACGAAGCACAAGCTGGTAAACTTTCGGAAGAACAATCCGAAGCCGCAAGCAGGGAAATTAAAGGAATGGATGATGAGATGAAGAATCGGAAGCAGAGGCTGGAACAGGACTATAATAACTATGTGATGACAAGGCAGACCGAGATCAAAACAAAAATTAAATCATTTATAGCGGAGTATAACAAGCAGAAAGGGTTTACTTATATTCTTTCAGACGACCCGGGCTTGTTTTACTACCAGGACGCGGCGTTTAATATTACGGATGATGTAGTGAAAGGACTCAATGAAAAATATAAGCCGGAAAAGAAAAAATAAAATAGTAGGATAATAGTAAACGTCCCTCTTTCTGGGGGACGTTTTGTTTTGCCTTGCAGCGGTTCGAAAAATAATGTCTTATTTTGTGGTGATGAAGGATTTTCAAAAAATATTTGACTCTTTTTCAGGTCTTAAAGTAGGAGTGATTGGGGATGTTATGCTGGATACCTATTTATGGGGAAAGGTCGACCGTATATCCCCCGAAGCCCCGGTGCCGGTAGTTTCATTGGAAAAGAAAGAATACAGGATCGGGGGAGCCGGAAATGTTGCCCTCAATTGTCAATCGTTGGGGGCACAGGTATCGGTTTTATCTGTTACCGGTAATGATACGGAAGGCTTGCAGCTGGCAGCGTTGTTTCAAAACAATCATATAGATACTGATTTTCTTGTAAAAAGCAGTAAGAGGATTACGACCAGCAAAATGAGGATCATTAGCCGGAACCAGCAAATGATGCGGCTGGATGCGGAGACAACCGAGGACCTGGACAGTAATAATGAAGCGGCATTGTTGGAGAAAGTAAAGGCTTACGTTTCAACTTTGCATCCGGATATCATCATCTTTGAAGATTATAATAAAGGAGTGCTGACGGAGAAAGTCATAAGTGAAGTGATGGAGCACTGTCATGCCACTGGAGTTCTCACCGCCGTTGATCCCAAAAGAAAGAATTTTTTTTCCTATAAACGGGCTGATATTTTTAAACCGAACCTGAAAGAAGTGAAAGACGGATTAAATCTTTTGATGGAGGACATTAATCAGCCGCTGCTGCAAAAAATTCATAGGGAGCTGGAAAGTAAGCTGAGTCACAAGATTTCATTAATTACACTGTCAGAGAAAGGAGTTTATTACCAGCAGACCAACACATCAAATTTTATTCCTTCTCATCTACGCAATATCGCAGATGTATCAGGTGCAGGTGATACGGTGATTGCCGTAGCATCGATAGTGTATGCAGCTACAAAAAATGTGCACCTGATGGCCGAGATAGCCAATATTGCCGGAGGCATTGTTTGTGAAGAAGTAGGAACAGTAGCTATCAATAAAGAAAAGTTGCTGCAGGAGTGCGAATTGTTACTTTCCTGATGTTTAAGTAAGTATTAATCGTATGTCAAACTATACATTGGTGATCCACGGAGGGGCTGGTACAATCCTAAAAGAGAGTATGACCAGTGAAATGGAGACTGGCTATCGACAGGCTTTGCAGCTTGCGTTGAATACAGGCTTTGCACGGCTGGAGAAGGGTGGGTCAGCACTGGAAGCTGTGTTAGCCGCTACGATGTTATTAGAAGATGATATTCACTTTAATGCAGCAAAGGGCTCGGTGTTTGCCAAAGATGGTAGCCAGGAAATGGATGCTTCACTTATGGAAGGAAAGGAACTAAAGGCAGGAGCAGTTGCTGCTGTCAGGAATATCCGCAACCCGGTAGAGCTAGCCTATGCAGTCATGACTAAAAGCCAGCATGTAATGCTGATTGGCCAGGGGGCCTATGATTTTGCCAAATTGCATGATATCAAAACTGAACCGGATGAATATTTCTTTTCGCTGTTCCGGCACGAGCAATGGAAGCAAATGCAGGGTTCTGAAGAAACAGCACTGGATCATAACGTAGTGGTCGGAGATAAGAAATTTGGAACCGTTGGTGCTGCCGCACTGGATATCCATGGAAATATTGCTGCTGCAACCAGCACAGGTGGGATGACGAACAAAGAATTTGGAAGAGTAGGTGATAGCCCCATTCTCGGCGCTGGTACTTACGCAAATAATAAAACCTGTGCGATCAGCTGCACGGGCCATGGCGAACCATTTATCCGGTCAGTGGCGGCTTACGATGTTAGTTGCCTCATGGAGTACAAGGGAATGTCGTTAGAAGAAGCAATGAATATCGTTGTCCACGATAAGTTAATGAAGATTGGTGGAGAAGGGGGAATGATTGGTGTGGATACAAAAGGAAATGCAGCGATGATATTTAATAGCGAAGGCATGTACAGGGGTATTAAAAATGGTAATGGGAGAAATGAAGTCTCGATCTATAAGTAATTAAATGATGAATAAATATGCAATTATTGTCGCCGGGGGTACGGGAACTAGAATGGGAGGTGAGCTGCCCAAACAATTCATGTTGCTGAAGAACAACCCAGTTCTGTACTATACCTTGAAGACTTTTTTGGAATCTTACGTTGATTTGCAAGTAATTCTTGTATTGCCAGTTGATTATACGGGTATGGGACAGGAGATTATTGATGCCTCATTTGATAAAGACCGTATCCGCATCACGGCAGGTGGCGATACCCGTTTTCAATCTGTGAAGAATGGATTGGCTTTGGTAGAAAAGGAGGCTATCGTATTTGTGCATGACGGGGTCCGTTGCTTGTTGTCAACAGCATTGATTCATCGTTGTTATAAGCAAGCTGTTGACACAGGAACTGCCATCCCGGTTATTGTTTCTAAAGACAGTATCCGCTTACTGACAGAGGATGGCAACGAAGCATTGGACAGGAATAATGTGATGTTGGTCCAGACACCACAAACATTTCACAGTAAGATACTATTACCGGCTTTCCAGATTGATTATAAAGATAAGTTCACTGATGAGGCCACAGTAGTAGAAGCATACGGAATAAAGGTTTCATTGGTGGTGGGTGAGGAGAATAATATTAAGATCACAAGACCTGTGGATCTAATAATTGCGGAAAAAATAATAGAGGGGATGGCTGAGTCATGAAACAAAAGAAACCAATTAAACTAAGGAGTCTGACTCTTGACTCCTGACTCCCGGCTAATAACCACTGACTCACTTCTTCAGCCATTTCAAATAAAACGGTAGCTTGTTGATCTTTATCGCCGGGTACTGTTCTGGAACAGCCCCAAAACTGCTGTAAAAAAAGGCAAGACTGGGAATATCAGAGCCTTCAAAATCGAGGAGCATTTTTTTTCCCGCATGATCTTTTATAAAAGCATTGATCAGGGCATGAGAGGCGCCGGTTGTTTTACCAGTAGGATGATTGCCCACCAGTATGTAGTAGGCCCTGTTATGTGAAAAAAAGAAAACACAGGATGCCTGCAAACCATCCTGGCCAGTAAAAACTCCATAGGTTGTTGCCATTTGCCTGGTATGCAGGTATTGGTACAGTTTTCTGAACCGCTCCATATTCTCCGTTTCTTCTTTTCCCTGTTCCCTCATTTGTTGAGCTGCCAATTTGATTACTTTTTCCACATCAAAATCCTTTTGAATAACGCATCCCAGTTGGCTGGATTTTTTAATATTCCGCTGGGTATTCTCCCTGTAATTTTGATATAATATTTCGTAAGGCTGGTTGAGGTCTAGTGTATAATTGTCCCGGATAATAGATATAATAGCCGGCATGCCTCGAAAATTTTTACTATTTAGCGATATATCTATAAAACGGAAAGAAGAAGGGATTGAATTGATAAAAGAACTGACTGTTTCGCCGGTGATTTTTTTGCCAAATACACCTGACTGCGCTGTAAGAAAAGGCTGGTATAAGTAGCGGATGCCATACTTCTTATTCCATGTCAGGGGCATCACGGCTTCATAGTCATTTTCCGAATGGAGTCCTTTGGACATCACCAGTGCATCCCAGTTTTTTGCCATATGATCCAGGTAATAAGAATAGGCATAGACCAGTCCATTATCAGCCGTCTCAATACAGTTATCCCATTTTTGCTTGTCAACTTGCTGATGCGTTAGATAGTATATGTCGGATGAGCCGCTCATCAGAAATCAAAATTGCGGTCAATTTTTCGAAAGCTAAAATTGGAAATGTCGATAGAGAAGGTGATTTTTTTCCAGAACCGTTCTTTCTTAATGATCGTTGACTTAAAATAGTTGCCGTACACATTGCTATAGAGTAATGGTATATAAATATTAATCGTTTCCTTCAACAATGGAATATGCAGTCCCGCATCAAAAAGAAAACGGTCTGTTTCCGCTTTTTGTTTCCAGGCTTCTGCGTAAGTACCAATATCAAAAAAAAGTTTCAGCGGGATTTTAAAGGGTAATATGTTTAATGGATTGATACCAGCAGGGATCGTGGTGCTAAAATTAGCAGCGATCAGCCAATTATCAGTTTTAGCTACTTTTTCGGAAAGCAGGTCAGTTCTGACTTTGAAAGCGCCATCCCTGATCATCATTTGCTGGCTCAAGATTCCCTGGAACTTGTTGCGACCGGCAAAATAATCACTGTAGGTATAATCTTCGTAACCATTGGGTCCGGACATATTTAAATGATACCGGTCCGTGGCAAATTGTTTCGTACTGGTTTTAGAACCTGTATAGAAAAATTTTCCTGCAAAGAGACGAACATCAAGCCCTCCCTGTTTTACGTAGTTAAAAAAATAGTTACCTGTAAACCCAGCACGGATAAAATATTTTCCCTGTTCAATTTTCAACTCTCCCCGATAGGGATAAAGGGCACGGTAATTTTCAACCACCAATCGCATTTGATTAATCGTTCTGTCCTGATTGAAAATATTGTATTTGGTGGAAATAGTGGTATCAATACCAACAATTACTGTATCCCGGCGGGAGCGAAACCCCTCCTCATTAATCATAAAGGACCTGAATTGAATGAATCGGTTACTATTCTTACGGGGATCTTTCTGTTGCAAAGTAAACTTTACGCCGGGAACTATTTTGGTAAAGTTAAGTGAGATCTTTTTGCCATCCTGGTCTGTAAACTGGTCCATCGTATAAGTGGAACCGCTTATGCCGATATCGATACCTGCGAAGACCGAGTTTGGGTAAAAACTGTACGATGCAAATCCAAGACCTGTCAGTTTTTTTGAGCCCGTTGCATACATGGGAGCCAGCAGGAATTGGAAATTGGGTGGAGGTAGTTTCAGATTCGTGATAAAGGCGCCCAACATTATTTTATCATAGCTATTGATACCAATGGCCGGGCCAAAAAGGATCAGTTCTTTTGTGGGTTTCTTTCCATAATTGGTCAGCGATTTGATGTTGAAAATAAAAGCAGTTGTTGTTCCTGTTCTCTGTTGATTCGGTAATATCCCCTTTTTATTCAGATAGGAAAAAACAGTGTCAAGATTTTTCCCACTACTTTCTTCGATTACTTTTTTAAAATCTTCTGGTTGAGGATGTTTGAACTGCCAGCGGCGGTAGTATTCCTGCATCGCTTTCATAAAGGCGTCGGTCCCAAGTTCCGATTCCAGGTAGCGTATCCATTCTGCCGTTTTGTAATAGGTTACGAGCCCATAATTGGATGCGCTGAATCGTTCAGAAGAAAGCTCAATGGGCTGGTCAGTCTTAGTAACAGCTTTTGTTTCAAAGGCGATTCTTTCTAACTGTGCTTGTTTTCCGTATTTGCCATCGCTATACAAAGCATCATAATAGCTGTTGATGCCTTCGTCCATCCAGGGATGTGTTCTTTCATTGCTTGCCAATATTCCATAGAACCAGTTGTGACCTATCTCGTGAGCGATGACCTTATCAAGCGACTTGCCATCGATACCAGGGGAAATAATAGTGATAGTCGGATATTCCATACCTCCACCAAAGCTTTCTGGTCCCTGCACGGCTTGTACAATAGAATAAGGGTACTCTCCAACCAATGAGGAGTAATGGCGTACCGCGTCTTTGGAATAGTTGATACTGTTTTTCCAACTCTCCTTGTATTTTGGAGTATAATAAGTAACGACATCGATCACTTTGCCGGAATTCAGGATACACGTGTCATAGTTTACGATAAAACGTTTATCAGCAAACCAGGCAAAATCATGAATATTATTTTGCTGGTATTGCAGCGTCTTGGTTTCTGTTGCTGATTCAGGGAAAAGCTGGTAGGTAGTTTTCATTTGCCCCCCGGCTATCTTTTCTTTTCCCTTCACCGGTTCCCAGGTAAAGGATGATCTTGTTTTCAACCAATTCATTTCCTCCTCATTTTGCAATTCTCCCGTAGCTGCCACTACATAATTGCGCGGCACCGTAATATTAACATCGAACTTTCCAAATTCACTGTAAAATTCACCCTGGTCAAGGTAGGGCATAGGGTGCCATCCATTTTTATCATACACGGCAGGCTTGGGGTACCATTGGGTGGCCTGGTAGCTTTGTCCATCATGACCTCCCCGGGAAAAATTATAAGGAAGTTTGACATGAAAAGGTGTGGTGATAGTTGTTTTTTGACCGGGCGGAAGAGGAGTGGGTAGGATGATCTTTACAATGTCGATATGCTGCGGATGATCTTCGGCCACTGCAGTAACATTGTTGACCTTAAAATCCAGCCGGTTGATATAACCTTTCTGCTCTTTATCAGAAAAATAAAATTTTGTGCTGCCATTTTCCAGTACCTGGTCGGTGAAAGCAGTTTTATCATTCTTATAGGCATTGGGCCAGCAATGAAACCAGATATATGTTAAAGTATCCGGCGAGTTGTTGACGTATTCAATACGCTCATACCCGGTGAGCGTATGTTCTTTGTCATTTAGTGAAACATCAATGGTATAATTGACTTCTTGTTGCCAGTATTGTGAAAAAGCTTTGTTTAGGATACCTTGTGTAATGAACAGTAAGAGAGTAATTTTTCTCACCCCAAAAGTTTTAGTTGGAAAAAACTGGCAGCTGCTTGTTAATCAAATTTACCCCTTTTATTCAGGAGGTTGAAAATATCATCAAACTTCATGTTTAATTGTTTTTCAAACTCCGCTTTCAGATCTTCAGGATAAGGATGTTTAAATTTCCAGTTGTTATAATAGGCTTTAATTACTTTGTCAAACTTGTCGGTTCCCACGGTCATTTCAACGATATACAACCAAATAGCTGTTTTCAGGTAAACCACCATGCCATATTTTTCTTCGTTTTCAAAGTCGGCTGATGGGGTTTCAATAGCTTCTTCCATGGGTATTTGTGATAATGCCATATATACGGATTCCTGGAACTCTTTCAGGGGTTTATTTTTGATCTCCCTCGGTATCATATCCCCGAATATGCTGTTTGATTTGTATTTCTCTGCCTCGTACCTGAATTGGAAATAAGTGTTTATGCCTTCATCCATCCAGGCATGGTCTCTTTCATTGCTGGCGATAACACCATAAAACCAGTTATGGCCAACTTCGTGAGCGATCACAGCATCTAACTGCGGCTCATCTGCATTGGGGCTGGTGATCAGGGTGATCATCGGGTACTCCATCCCGCCCGACATTACATTTTTAGGTCCTTCCACGGCCTGTACTACCGGGTAAGGATATTCGCCAATCCAGCTTGAATATTGCCGTACGGCATCCTCCACGTAGGCTGTACTGTGTTGCCATAATTTATTGCCCTTTTCATAACTATAAGTAAATACATCAATAACCCTTCCGGAAGCCAGTTGAGCAGTATCGTACCGCACGATGAAATCCTTGTCAGCAAACCATGCGAAATCATGTATTCTGTCGCTTTTGTATTGCAGTGTTTTCGTGTTGGATGAATTATTGTTGGTATACCGGGCAAGATTATTTGTTGCATGATTATTTAATTTGCCTGTTTCTTTATACTTATTCAGTTCATCTGAGTTCTGCAAAAGGCCAGTAGCCCCTACTACATAAGAAGAAGGGAGGGTAATACTTACATCAAAGCTTCCAAACTCACTGTAAAATTCGCCCTGGTCAAGATAAGGCATGGGATGCCAGCCTTTTTTATCATAAACAGCTGGTTTGGGGTACCATTGACAAATAATATAAGACCGGTCGATATGTCCGGAACGGGATGAATAACTGGGAATTTTAACGTAAAATGGAGTAGTGATCGTGGTTTTTTCACCCGGGAGCAAGGGCTCCGGTAAAAAGACTTTTAGGATATCAATATGCTCATCATCCGCTGCTGTTTTTAATTTTTCACCCTTTGTCCTGAAATCAAGACTGTCTATATAACCCTTATCCTTCATGTCCTTCCATCTTTTCTTTCCATCCTTGTTACGGAAGATCTGTTTAGCATAAGCTGTAGTTTCATTCTTATAGGCATTCGGCCAGAGATGAAACCAGATATAATCCAGTTTGTCAGGAGAATTATTTGTATAGTCAAGCGAAAGATTACCTTTCAGCGAATGAGCATCGTCATTCAATGTTACATTTATTTTATAATCAACCTGCTGTTGCCAGTAAGCAGGTTGAGCAAATGAAGGCAACAGGATGGAAGTTGAGAAAAGAACAAGAAATAATTTTTTCAAACGACAAAGTTTTATCAAAAATAATAATTAACCATCAATTGAGTGCTGGCCTGCTCATTTGCCTTTCCCTTTAAATATGATCCGCAACGTATGAATCATGATCTTAAAATCAAGGGCCAGTGAGATATTTTCGATATACAGGAGATCGAACTTGCTTCGTTCCACCATTTCGTCTACATTTTCAGCATAACCAAACTGAACCATGCCCCAGCTGGTGAGACCGGGTTTTACTTTCAACAAGTATTTATAATAAGGAGCCCGGGAAACTATCTTGTCGATATAAAAACGCCGCTCGGGCCTCGGACCCACCAGGCTCATTTCCCCTGTAAGGATATTCCAGAGTTGCGGCAATTCGTCTATCCGCCACTTTCGCATTATTTTTCCCCATTTGGTGATACGTGGATCATTGTCAGATGAAAGTGCCGGTCCATCTTTTTCAGCATTATTCACCATTGACCTGAATTTATACATCCGGAATGGCCGGCCTTTATAACCAATCCTTTCCTGCGAAATAAATACCGGTCCCTTTGAGGAGAATTTTACTTTTAAGCCTGCGTACAACATCAGGGGTAATAAAAGAACTGATCCAAATACGGCAACAGAAATGTCGATCAATCGTTTAATGTTTTGCTGCCACTCTGGCATCAGCCCTGTTTGCAGATCGATCAATGCTGCACCCATTACATTACTTGTTTTTACAGAACCGGAGAGAATGTCAAGCGTGTTGGGTTGAATTTTTATTTCGACAGCTTTTTCGCTTAGCCGGTTAATAATATCTTCTAAGAGAGGTGGCGCCGATTTTTCCATGGCCAAAACTACCAGTTGGATATTATTTGTTTCAATGATCCGCTCCAGTTCATCGATCGTTCCGAGTTTTGGAATGAGTTTGTGGATCCCGTTCTTACCGGTATTATCGGGTGTAACAAATCCAGTATAGCGATAACCGCCGTCGTGAAGATTCTTTGCCGTTTCTTTATACACACGGATAGCATTATCCTGGCTACCTACCATCAATGTATTGAAGAATACTTTTCCTGTCAGCAGGTGTCGTTTTACCTTGTTTAACAAAAGCCACCTGCCAATAAAAGTAAAGAGAAAGTTGACACTAAACAGGCAAAGAAATGCCAGGTAATAGTAAGAATAATTATTTCTGACATCATCAAGAATAAAAAGGAAAAACAACACAATAGTCCCGATCAGGCTACATACAAACGTGCTGGTAAATTCAAACAACCTCGATTTCTTATATAATCGCCGGTATGAACCTACGAGGGTATATAAAGCCAGCCATCCAAGCGGAATAAATAATATTCCCAACCAGAATTTGCTATTCAGTATGACCTGGCCTATGTCGGTTATGGTTTCTTTCAGCAACCATTTACGTATAAAAAAAAAGGATGCCCAGGCCAGAGAGGTAGTGATAAAGTCAGTCACAGCATACCAGGCAACAGGTATTTGTTTTCCAGGTTTCATGAATGGGTGATAACATTATTCCCGATCCTTTCCAGTATCTGGTGAGCAACGTCCATGGCCAGTAATCCATCCATTTCAGATACTACAGTCCTGGTGTTGTGAAGGATGGCATCTTTAAATGCAGTTAGTTCCATTTTAATTGCATTTATTTCTGGTATAACCGGGTTGGCTAACACAATTGTTTTGGTTCCAGAGAGGGTTTCAATATCAAAGGCAAAGACATTTACATCATCGGGTCCCTTCAGTTTAATTATCTCAGTTTTCTTATTGAGGAAATCAATACCGATATAAGAATCTTTTTGAAACAGCCGCATTTTCCGCATCTTTTTCATGGAGAAACGACTGCTGGTCAGGTTGGCTACACAGCCATTATGAAATTCTATCCTGACGTTAGCAATATCAGGAGTTTCCGTGAGGACACCCACTCCACTCGCCGAGATTGTTTTTACATCGCTTTTTACAATACTTAAAATGATATCAATGTCATGGATCATCAGATCCAGTATTACACTGACCTCCGTTCCTCTTGGGTTGAACTGTGCCAATCGGTGAACTTCGATGAACATCGGGTTCAGTTGTAAATCCTTTATTGCTAAAAAGGCCGGGTTAAATCTCTCCACATGGCCTACCTGGCATTTGATACCTGATTCCTTGGCGAGTTTTACCAATTGCCTGGCCTCCGCCATAGTATTAGCCAGGGGTTTCTCAACAAATACATGTTTTCCCCTTTTAATGGCTTTTTCACACCATTCAAAATGGTAGTCAGTTGGAGCTACTACATCAATTGCATCACAGGCTTCCATCAGGAGCTCTGCATCCTCAAAACGGGGTAGTTCATATTTTTCTGAAACTTCTTTGGCCGTAGCATCATTGGGGTCGTAAAAACCGATCAGTTCCGTCCCCGGAATTTCTTTCCAGTTATTGAGATGAAATTTACCCAAATGTCCAACCCCGATAATGCCGATCTTTAACATGCCATACAGATTTAAACGATCAAAGATAAGTAGTGCTGCAGGAACTTAGGAGGGAGGTAGTAAAAACCAGGGATAACAATTTGATTGATACACTACCAAGGCAGCCGTTCGTTTTCTACATGGGCACTTAACGCGAAAATAGGAGACGCTATTTTTTTCTTTTCAGGCAAGTAGAGCTCTTATTATTTTACCCAGTTTTTACTGGATCCCCGTGTATTTTACATACATTAATATTTTGGTTTAAAGTTAAATTAAATGTAGATTTGTTTTGAAATATCATCCTTGTTTGATTGTATAAGATTTATTTCTCAACACGGTTTTCGTTTTAGAATCACTCCTTTCTCAACCCACATTTTTTTATTATTATTGTGCCATTGGCTTCCAATTTTTTGAATGGGCGATTGAATGATGCCCGATATATTTTGCAAAATGAGGGTAAGATTTTATTTTTGACCGATACGTTATGATAGCTTCGTCGGCGTTTATAACGGGTGTTTTTTTTCCAAATAAGGGTGCCAGGTACAGGTATACGAATGGCAGAAAAAAATAATGTACCGGGTTTATAAAATAGTTTACCCTAAAAACACCTTGATTACTGTGACTCAGGGACAGCGGAGCATTATCATTGAGGGAAGAGATAGGGCAAACTGATCCAATTTTGTTAGGTAAATCTGTGCAGAGTGTCAATGTTTCAATAAAAAATATAAAAATGCCCAAAATCATACTCAAGTTTTTCTTTTGTATTTTTTTTATAAGCTGTAGTTGCTCTTCCAGTTCGCAGGATATATTTAAAGGTAAAGACCTTAGCCTGGTAAAAGTTGATCAACTAAGCGATGCCGACATTTTAAAATACCAGCAGCAATTGAAAGCTGCTGGTATTTCAGAAGCCCAGGCTGAACAAATCGCTTTGGCTAAGGGATTTCCTGCAGCAGAGATATCTAAACTTCGGCAGCGGGTTGCCGCACTGTCTGTTGCTGTACCTACAACTACCACTCCTACCACCCATCCTGTTATTTTAAGAGTAGAAGGTAGTACAAATGAAAATGCTACCAGTGCACCAAGTCCTGTTAACCCGTTGGTTTTTGGCGCTGAGTTGTTCAACACAACCTCTTTAACTTTTCAGCCGGATCTCAAAATAGCCACGCCAATGAATTATGTGCTGGGTCCGGATGATGAAATAGCCATATCGGTTTTTGGTTTACAGGAGGCCTTTTCCAACCTTACTATTTCTCCGGAAGGTACTATCAGCATTCCAAATGTGGGGCAAGTCAGGGTTTCAGGACTTTCCTTTGAAGCGGCAATATCAACCATCAGAAGCAAGATGTCTGCGATATATACAAGTTTGCGGACTGGTAGTTCCAAATTAGCTGTTAGTCTTAGCAAGATCAGAAGCATCAGGGTTACCATTCTCGGGGCGGCAAGATCCGGAACCTATACATTATCATCCCTAAGTACACTTTTCAACGCACTGTATATCGCCGGTGGGCCGGCAGGCACCGGCACTTTTCGAGCCATAGAGCTGATTCGGAATAATACAGTTGAACGGGTAGTAGACCTTTATGATTTTTTGTTATCAGGAAGTGATGCTGATAATGTAAGGTTAAGGGAAAACGATGTGATTCGCATACCTGTCTATAGAAACAGGGTAAATATATCAGGGGAAGTGAAACGAAAGGGTATTTATGAAATGCTGCCCGGCGAAACGCTCAATGACCTGGTTCGGTATGCAAGTGGGTTTACCGATAGTGCGTACAGGGCTTCCATTAAAGTTACCCAGCTTACCGACCGGGACAAGCGGGTAGCGGATATTCCATCCAACGAATTTTCTACTTATAGACCTTCCACGGGTGATGTATTTGCCGTTTCTACCATACTTGACAGGTTTCAAAACAGGGTTACGATCAATGGCGCAGTTTTTCGTCCCGGTATATTTGAATTGACCTCCAACTTAACTGTAGGGCAGCTTATAAAAAATGCAGATGGATTGAGGGAAGATGTTTTTACAAAAAGAGCTCAATTAATCCGGTTAAAGCCCGACAATACCACAGAGATTATTTCCTTTGATGTTTCGAATATAATGCGGGGAATAAATGACATCAAGCTGATCCGTGAGGATCAGGTGATAATATCGTCGATATTTGATCTGAAAGACGAATTTACAATTTCCATTCAGGGAGAGGTAAGGCGTCCCGGCAATTTCAGACATGTGGAAGGTATAACCTTAAAAGATCTTCTTTTACAGGCTGGCGGATTTTCAGACGCAGCACTTCCGCAACGGATAGAGATCGCAAGGCTTATCCGCCGCGATACTTTAACGGCGCAGGATCTACGGTTAAGTGAGATCATTACTATTCAGGATGTAAATGATCTCACCGTAAACAATCAACAATTTGAATTAAAGCCGTTTGATGTGGTAACGGTGCGAAGGCTACCCGGTTATTTAGGATTACAATCTGTAAGCGTTACCGGGCAGGTTCAATACCCGGGGCCCTATGTGCTATCATACCGGGCCGAAAGAATAAGTGATCTGTTAAAAAGAGCAGGCGGTCTGGCGCCGGAAGCATTCGCTGCGGGCGCTTATTTAAAACGAATAGTTGAAAAAAACATTACCACAGAAATTGATATTGCCAAGGTTGATAAAATTCAAAGGCAACTAAAAGATTCGTCGGGGCAAGCAATAGCTTCTGTTGTGCGGCCATATGACCAGGTACCTTTGGATCTTACGATGATTATGGCACGACCGGGAATAGACATAGACCTGATCTTAAAACCAGGTGATGAATTATATATACCACGTAATGATGAAGAAATAAGAATTAGCGGCGAGGTACTTTATCCAACATTATCGCCTTTTAACAGCCGCAATAGCCTGAAAGATTATATTGGGGATGCCGGAGGGTTTACCGATAATGCAAGAAAAAGCAAAGTTTATGTTTTATATCCGAATGGCAAAGCAGCAAAAACTAGCGGATTCCTTTTTTTTAAAAAATATCCCGAAATAAAACCCGGCACAGAGATCATTGTACCGATGTATTCACCAAAAGAAAAGGGAATAGGAAATGTTGCTGAAGTCCTGGGCATTGCCAGTGCAGTAGCATCATTAGCCGGGGTTATTATTGCAATTGTACAATTAGTAAAATAATATGACACAAGAAAAGGAAAATAGTGAGTATGAAATATCATTAAAAGAACTTTTTATTAAAATAGGTTATTTGTTTAGATTCTTATTATCCAAATGGCTTATTCTTTTAATAGCTGGTATTGTTGGCGGAGCTATTGGTTACTTTTATGCGTTAAATAAAAAGCCTACTTACACCGGGAAATTGACATTTGTATTATCAGCCGGATCTAAAGACGGCGGTTTATCAGGATTGGCAAGTCAATATGGGTTGGATATGGGGTCAAGCAGTAATGATGTTTTTTCCGGTGAAAATATTCTCACTTTGTTCAAATCTCAAAGAATGATTAAAGCGGTTCTTTTCAAAAAACCGCCTGAATCAAACGAAGTTTTAGCAAATATTATCGTGAAGGAATGGAAGTGGGATAAAAAATGGAAGAAAAAGATAAGAACCATCAACCAGTTCCCTTTTCCAGAACACATTGCAAAACTTACCCCTATTCAGGATAGTTTGTTGAGAGAAGTATATGACAGAATTCTGAAAAAAGATTTAATAATAACGCGTATTGATAGGAAATTAAGTGTATATGAAGTAAGTACTAAATCAACCAACGAAATATTTGCCTGCTATTTAACCCGCTATTTAATGGATGAAACGGCAGCTTTTTATATAGAAACAAAAACAAGCCTGGCCAAATTAAATTTAAGAATGTTGGAGCGGGAAGCCGATAGCTTACGGGGGGTTTTTAGCGGTGCTATTTCTTCCACAGCAGCAGAAGTTGACCGTACTTTTGCATTAAATCCCGCTTTGCAAGCACAACGCGCACCCGCACAGAAAAGTCAAGTAAGGGCTACCGTCATGGCAACTGCTTACGGAGAAGTAGTAAAAAATTTAGAATTAGCAAAAATTAACCTTCAAAAAGAAACACCCCTCTATCAGATTATAGATTCACCCGAAATGCCGTTAAAGCAAATTAGGGCTTCTAAAAAGTTATTCTCATTAATTGGTGCTATTGTGTTTTCTTTTTTAACTTTTGGATATCTTTTTGTGCGAAAGACAATAAAACAACCCTTTCGAAATTAAAGCAGATGGCGGTTTGGTGATGCTTGCAATAGTACACCAATTAAACAGGAATTACCTTATGATAATCCTGCAATATATTTGGCAGATAATAAAAAGGCAAACGAAATGATGCTACAGTCTGTTGGCAATTCAAAATCCAATTAAACAGTTAGCTCGATTATAAAGTTAAAAGATCAGTTTGCATATACGACGTGGTGACTATGAAAGTTAAGCTAACATTAAGTGTTTTATAAATGCTTGTTGGTTCAGCTATTTTTTATGCGTGCATTTTTCCACATCAGAAAAAGCATACTACTGGTTCATGAAACGGATTGTTCTTATCTTTAAATATACCCGATAATCTTGTTTCTTGTAAAAGAAGGTAATCGGCCTTTTATTACCACTTTACACTACCATAAAAAAATTGCATGGCTTTAGATTTAAATGGCAAATCAATACTTATAACCGGGGGAACGGGTTCGTTTGGTAAAGCATTTACAAAAATAGTTTTGGATAAATATCCAACTATTAAAAGACTGGTGATCTATTCTAGAGACGAACAAAAACAATTTGTTATGGCACAGGAGTATCCGCATGATAAGTATCCTATGCTCCGTTTTTTTATTGGTGATGTAAGAGATTATGAAAGATTAAAAACAGCGTTAAAGGGAGTTGAAATTGTTGTCCATGCGGCTGCCATGAAGCATGTGCCTATTGCAGAATATAACCCGATGGAATGTGTAAAAACCAATATCATTGGTGCCGAAAATCTTATCACTGCATGCCTTGAATCAGATGTTGAAAATGTTGTAGCCCTTTCCACTGATAAAGCTGCTGCTCCAATTAATTTGTATGGTGCTACCAAACTAGTTTCAGATAAATTATTTATAGCAGCTAATAATATTAAGGGGAGTAAAAAAATTAAATTTTCTGTAGTGCGGTATGGAAATGTTATGGGCTCTAATGGTTCAGTGATTCCGTTTTTCCTCCAAAAGAAAAATGAAGGCGTACTTCCCATTACCGATGCTTCAATGACAAGGTTCAACATTTCTTTGCAGGAAGGTGTGGAAATGGTATTGTACGCTTTACAAAATGCGTGGGGCGGAGAATTATTTGTACCTAAAATACCCTCTTATCGCATCACTGATGTAGCTAAAGCTATAGGGCCAGATTGTATACAGACAGTAGTTGGCATTCGCCCTGGTGAAAAAATTCATGAAGAAATGATCACCACATCGGATTCTTTTTCTACCTACGATATGGGAAAATATTACGTGATATTGCCGCAGACACCAGTGTGGAAACTAACAGATTTTATAGATCATTTTAAAGTCGCAAAAGTAACCGAAGGATTTAACTATAATTCAGGAACAAATACCAAGTGGTTGTCAGTTGAAGAACTTAGATGCCTTATAAAAGAACAGGTTCAATAATTAGTAGCTGTATGAATCCTATCCCTTACGGAAAACATTTTATAAGTAAGACGATATTGAAGCAGTAGTCTCAACATTACAATCTGATTTTTTAACGCAAGGCCCTAAGATTGTTGAATTTGAAAAAAAGTTTGCTGAATACATTGGATGTAAATATGCTGTCGCTGTTGCTAACGGAACCGCTGCATTACATCTCTCCACAATGGCAGTAAATGTAAAGGAAGGGCAAAGAGTAATTACTACCCCAATAACGTTTGCTGCCTCTGCCAATTGTGTAAGATATTGTGGAGGAGAGATCGTATTTGCAGATATTGATCCTGAAACATATTTGTTGGATGTTAATTCGGTCAGGCGATTGCTTGAAACATCGCCTAAAGGAACTTATTCAGGAATTATTCCTGTTGACTTTGGTGGCCGTGCTTTAAACCTTGAAAAATTCAAAGAACTCGCCAATGAATATGATCTTTGGATAATTGAAGATGCATGTCATGCGCCCGGAGGATTTTTTAAAGACAGCAACGGGAGCAAGCAATTATGCGGAAATGGAAAATTAGCCGACCTTTCAATTTTTTCTTTTCATCCCGTTAAACATATTGCCTGTGGCGAGGGTGGAATGATAACTACCAATGACGAGCGACTGTATAAAAAACTGCTTACCATTCGAACTCATGGAATAACAAGAGATATAGGCAATTTTTTAAATGATAAAGTTTGGGCTGCCGGTAATGCTTTCGATGTAAATGAAGAATACCCTGGATGGTATATGGAAATGCAGGAGTTGGGATACAATTACCGCTTAACAGATTTTCAGGCTGCATTGGGAATTTCACAATTAAAAAGGGCGGACGAAGGATTAAGACGGAGAAGAGAAATTGCAGCCAAATATGTAGTTGCATTTAAAGGAAAGGAATGGTTGAATCGTCAATCAGGGCTTGTAGAAGGGCATGCGTATCATTTGTATATTATAGAAGTTGATGATAGGCTTGGTTTGTATAAATTTTTACGAACAAAAAACATTTTCTCCCAGGTTCATTACGTACCTGCACATTTGATGCCATATTATAGAAGACAGGGATTTAAAGAAAACGATTATCCCTATGCTGAAAAATATTATAGCCGTTGTTTAAGCTTGCCTATGTATCCTACCTTAACGAATGAGGAATTGGATTTTGTTATTGAAACGATCATTAGATATTACAAATAATGACTAACTCCTGTAAAAGATTGGCATTAGGAACAGTGCAGTTTGGATTAGATTATGGAATTAGTAATTTTTTAGGAAAGACAGAAGAAAATGAAGTAGCAAAAATACTTGAGGTAGCATGGCAAAACGGGATAGATACCATTGATACTGCAAGAGATTACGGCAATAGTGAAACCCTCTTGGGCAAACGATCAAACTATCCTTTCCGAATTGTTACAAAATTCCCTGCCTTAGCTGATTCTCCTCAAAAAATTGAACAGGCATTTCTTGACAGCATAAAAGCATTGCGCACTGACGGTGTATACGCCCTCATGGCTCATGACGCAAACCTATTGATCAAGAACCCGGAGTTATGGAAGATATTATTAAGCCTACAAGGAAAACAATTAGTTAAAAAAATTGGATACTCTTTGTATACTCCCGAACAACTACAACAACTTATTGATCTAAAAATGTTACCTGATATTGTGCAACTTCCTTATAATTTTTTAGATCAAAGATTCCGACCGTTTTTTCAGATGCTTAAATCAATTGGCGTTGAAATACATGTAAGATCTGTTTTCTTACAAGGTTTATTTTTTATACACCCGGATAAATTATCAACATATTTTGACTCAGCTAAACCTATATTAAAAAACTTGCACTTGGCTTTGCCCGATATGAAAGATTTAGCTGGATGGCTCATACAGTTAGTTTTAAAAGAAAAAGAAATTGACAAGGTTGTATTAGGAGTAAACAATGCACAACAGCTAGAAGCCAATCTTTCCGCAATACTAAATTTATATCCAATCACTTTTGATTTTGATAATAGCATTTCTGAAGAGATACTATTACCTAATCGCTGGCCACTCAACTTAATATGCTAAATTTAGGTATAGTTGGTTTAAGTGAAGGTAATGGACATCCATATTCATGGTCAGCCATTTTTAACGGATTCAATAAAAAATTTATGGATGAATGTCCATTTTCTTCGATACCAGAGTATCTTTCTAAACAGAAGTTTCCAAAGGATACAATAAAAAAAGCTCAGGTGACTCATATTTGGACACAAGAAGTCGCCGTTTCACTACACGTCGCTAAAGCCTCTAAAATTATGTATGTGGTGAACGAAATGGAAGATATGATAGGTAAAGTAGATGCAGTATTATTGGCAAGGGACGATGCTGAAAATCATTTGAAAATGTCGCGGCCTTTTTTATTAGCAGGGTTACCTATTTTTATAGATAAGCCTTTGGCATACTCTCTAAAAGAAGCAAAAGAAATTTTAGATTTACAGCAATTTGAAAATCAAATTTTTACTTGTTCTTCTCTTAGATATGCAAAAGAATTTCAGTTGACAGAAGCGAAAAAAAAATCGCAGGAGAAATAAAGTTTGCTGAAGCTACAATCTCGAAAAGCTGGGATAAATATGCTATTCACGTAATTGAACCTATGATCACCATGTTACCTAACAGAGGAAAGCTTATTTCGGCAATAAATACCGGAGAACGAGATATACATTGTGTTACAATTAAGTGGGAGAATGTAAGTTGTGTGATAAAAGTCCTTGGGAATCTTTCAGCAAATATTTCAATACATTTATATGGCACCCGGACTTTTTTAAACTTGCATTTTCAGGATACTTTTTTTGCTTTTAAAAAATCTTTACAACATTTTGTTGATGTAGTTCTAAAAAGAAAAGAAAATATTCCATCATCTGAGACTCTTGAAGTTATTTCGATTATAGAATTAGGAAGGCAATGAAGAAAATGATTTTATTTACAGGCGGTTCAGGAAAACTAGGAAAGAGGTATTTAAAGTATGCATCAGAGGAAGGAATTGATATTTTGACCACCATCAGGGACAAAGAAAGATTTGTTCGGGAAAATGAGTTTCTTTTAAGGGATGGTAATATACACATTATTGAGGTCGATTTTACTAATGCAAATGCTTCTTCCAGGATCATCGCTTATCTTAAGGAAAATTGTTACAGTTTAAGTACTATTATTCATAATGCCAGAAGTTTAGATTACCTAAAAATTGAAAATGACGGCACCGTCTCAGCAGATAATTTTGCCAAAGAATTTTTTTTAGATGTAATTTTTCCCTACCGGTTAACTATGGAGTTAGTTGATTGTCACCCGGAATTGAAAAATATTATTTTCATTTCATCAATATATGGTTTGGTTGCGCCTAATCCTTCTTTATATGAAGAATTTGAAAAGTCTTCTCCAATAAATTATGGAGTATCAAAAGCTGCACAAATTCATCTTACAAGAGAATTAGCAGTCAGATTGGCGCCTAAACAAATCAGAGTAAATTGTATATCATACGGTGGGGTATCCGGAAGAGAAGATCAGGAGTTTAAAAAGAAGTACATAAAATTATGCCCACAAGGACAGATGTTGTCTGATGATGATATAGTGGCTCCTTTGAATTTTTTAATATCAGACGGATCAAAAAATATGACTGGTCATAATTTAATTGTAGATGGAGGATGGTCAGTATGGTAGATGGTTTAAAAATACTCGCAGTTATACCAGCACGTGGGGGTTCTATGCGAATTCCAAGAAAAAATATAATTGATTTTTGTGAATTGCCAATGATTGCATGGACCATTCAGGCAGCCTCTCAGGTTGAATTTATTGATAAAATTGTTGTAAGTACAGACGATATTGAAATAGCTGAGATTAGTAAGAAATATGGTGCGGAAGTACCTTTTTTACGAGAACAATATGCTGACGATTACACGCCGGTAAGTACAGTATCGGTAAATTGTCTTAACGAATTAGAAAAACAGTGCAATGAAAATTATGATATTATTATTCAGCTTATGGTAAATTGTCCAAATAGAAATAGTAGTGATATTATTGCAGCGGTAAAAATATTTTTAAAAAATAAATCAGATTTTCAAATCAGTTGCTTCAAGTATGGTTGGATGAATCCCTGGTGGGCTCACACTATTAACGATGATTTTTCGGCTACTCCGATATTTGATGACGAAATAAAAGATAAAAGGTCACAAGATCAACAAAAATTATTTTGCCCTACAGGGGCAATATGGATTGCCAAAGTCAAAAGCTTGCTTACTGAAAAAACATTTTATGGTAAAGGATACACATTCGTACCGATCCCATGGACTTCCGCAATTGATATTGATGATTATGAAGATTTGAAGATGGCAAAAATAATAAGGTCGATGCTGAAAAATGATGAAAAAGGCAATCTTTAGAGCAGATGGAAGCTATGGAATGGGTTTGGGACATTTAGTGCGTTGTATGGCGTTGGCGCACATGCTCAAAAATGATTTTGATATTGAATTTGTTTCTTTGGAGATACCTAAAGGAGTGGTTGGTGAAATTATTCAGCAGGGATTTTCTTTTAAAAAAATTAATCTCGAAAAAGAATTTCAGTTTGGGTTAAGGGGCGATGAAATGGTAGTATTGGATCATTATTATTTAGATTCAACATATCAAAAAAACATAAAAGGAACTGGCTGTAAATTAGTTTGTATTGATGATATGCATGATAAAGAGTTTTTTGCTGATTTAATCATTAATCATTCACCTGGCATTAATATTGAGAATTATAGGGCGCAACCATATACAAAATTCGCATTGGGGCTAAATCATGCATTACTTCGACCTGCATTTTTAGAAGCTGCAAATCAAAAGCGGATCATTGATAAAATTGAAACTATCTTAATCTCTTTTGGAGGTACCGATCCCCTTCAGCTTACTCCTAAAACAGTTAATACTGTGATTGCATCCAAAAGGTTCAAAGAAATTATTATAATTGTAGGTCCTGCTTTCAAGAAGTCTGAACAAATGAACAAGCTGATCGAAAGTAAACAAGTCATGTATTTTCAAAACATAGATCATTTCAAATTAAAGGAGTTAATGATGAAAACTGACCTGGCTATTGTTCCTGCCAGCGGAATTTTAATTGAGGCTTTAGCTTGTGGTGTAATACCAATTACATGCTTTTATGTGAAGAATCAGATAAATTTTCATCATAATGTTACTAGACTATATAATATTAAAACTATAGGCCTAATTGACAATTCAGCCGAAAAGAAAATGAAGGATATTCTTGGTATGGACTTCGATATGTTCAAATCAAATGACAGAATCAAAAACATTATTAAGTATTCCAAATCAAATATTCTAAGGGCAATTAAACATTTGTATAATGAATAATAATATTGGTGAAAGGATTTATCTTAAATTAATTTCTGTTGATGAAATTGATGACAGAGTGATGGCCTGGTTTGTGGATACAGAGTTAATGCGGTATTATACGAGTTCTAAAAAAAGTATAACCAGGGAAACTCTCATAAATTCAATACTTAAGGGTCAGGAGGAGGGGAATGTATTCACTTATGGTATATATACTAGTGATTATGATAAACTAATCGGTACTGTTAAACTTGGGACAATTGACAAAGTACATAGCACATCAGATTTAGTTGTGCTTATTGGAGATAGAGAATATTTGGGAAAGGGCCTTGCTGTAGAGGCTATCAAATTGGGTAATCAGATTGCATTTAATGAATTTAACATTAGAAAATTATTTGGGGGAATGTATTTGTCTAACACTGCTTCGATTAAAGCATATACCAAAGCTGGGTGGATAATTGAAGGTTGTCTAAAAGGCTTTTATTGGGTAGCTGGTAAAAATGAAGATAGAGTTCTAGTTGGATGCTTTAACCCGAATTATTTTACTGATGTTGAAATTATGACAATTAAAGAGAATGAGAATAGATACATTTGAAATTACTAAAGGCAGTCCTGTATTTATTATTGCCGAATTATCAGCAAACCACAATGGAAGTTTAGAAAATGCTCTTAATGCTATTAGAGGAGCAAGGCGGGCGGGTGCCGATGCAGTTAAACTGCAAACATATACTGCTGACACCATAACAATAAACTGTACTTCCGAAGACTTTAAAATAAGCCAGGGTACTATCTGGGACGATAAATACCTTTATGATTTGTATCAAGAAGCTCAAACACCGTGGGAATGGCATGAACAACTGTTTGACACAGCAAAAGAGTTAGGATTAGTTTGTTTTTCATCCGCATTCGATTCTACTTCAGTTGATTTTCTAGAAAATCTAAAGACCCCTGCCTATAAAATAGCATCCTTCGAGATAACAGATATACCGTTAATTGAATTAGTAGCATCTAAACTCAAACCGGTAATTATTTCTACGGGGATAGCGGAAGAGGAAGATATAAAATTGGCTTTAGAAGCCTGTCGCCGTGTAGGTAATTATGATATTGCTTTGTTAAAATGCACTTCAAGCTATCCTGCTCCTGTAGAAGAAGCGAATATGATTATGGTAAAAGATATGGCCGAGAGATACGGAGTTATTACTGGATTGTCCGACCATACAATGGGAATTACTGTTCCAGTGGTTGCAACCTGCTTAGGCGCAAAAATTATTGAAAAGCATTTCATACTTGATCGTTCCATCGGTGGACCGGATGCATCATTTTCAATGAATGAATCAGAATTTGCGGGCATGGTACAGGCTGTTAGGGAAGCTGAGAAAGCAATTGGTATAATAGACTATTCTTTAACTGAAAGGCAAAAGAAATCAAGAGAATTTTGCCGATCACTGTATGTTGTAGAAGACATGCAAACCGGAGATATAATCACTAGGAAAAATGTTAAGTCTATTAGACCTGGATATGGGTTGCATCCTCAATTTTATGAGACCATTTTGGGTAAAACTACAAACATGGGAATTAAAGCCGGCACACCTTTATCATGGAAAATGTTTTAAAAATATATTTGCTTGTTTCTAACGGTGAAAAGGGGGATCATAATTTTAAACCTTAGATCAAATTTTCAGTTAGGAATTTTTTTTATCCTATTTCTAAAAAAAGAATCTTATACAAATGACAAATGAAATTAGATTGTACTAAACAATATCTGGTTTTTATAGACAGGAATATTAAATCATCGTGGAAGTTTTATGAACCACTAATAAATCAAAACAACAAAAAGGATTTAAATCTAATTACCATTTCTGAGTATCGAGGATCTGACTTTTATATTGATTTAAAAGGTGAAGACTGGACTAAGCAAGGGCAAGAGTTCTGGAACTTTTACCGGGGCCTCGATCTGCATGAAATGATTGATCGATGCAGAGTACTTAGAGCATTGCAAACCGAGTTTGCCAGAGAGCTGATAAGAAAAGCGGTTTCTTACTTTTTTAATTTCTTCAGAAAGAATAAGATCGATTCCATAATCTGTTTTGCAGTAGACAGGTATTCACTTGATACTATGTTTCGCGTAGCTCAGTATTTTTCAATTGAAATAATTGGGATCGGAGGCTCTTTTATTAAGGGCACCAAGCGTCTAACATTATATGGGGAAAGGCAGTATGTTCATTCCGTAGGGGATGAACTTGTAACTAGCATATTCAATAGTCTTAAAGTGACACATCCCGCTGTTGGCAGACCTTCTAAATTTACTGCCATTTATCTGTACTTAAAAAATTCAGCTTCGATAATTGTCAGGTATTTTCTCAATTATCTTATATACCACAAGATATTTGGTTTGATCAATTTTGATTACTTATTAGTGAAGACCCAGCTTTCTACAGTTTCACTAAGGTTTAATCAAGGTAGATTTTTCGATTTTAAAAACATTAATTCGGAGAGTGTAAAGCTGAATTCCATATCTGTTTATATACCTTTACATTATCATCCTGAAGCAACAGTAGATTATTGGACAGATTCTCCGGACAAAGCTTATTATCTTGAATCTTTATGTGAGGTTATTTCCTATTATCAGGAGAAAGGTGTGAGCGTTTTTTTGAAAGAACATCCCGCTATGTATTTAGTGCGTTCACCCAACTTCTATAAAACGCTCAAAAGTTACAAAAATGTATCACTAATATGGCCTTTTGTCGATACGTTGGACATCCTTAAAGTTATTGATAAAGTGGTAATCTGGACAGGTACGTCGGGGATTGAGGCTGCCGTTAATGGAAATGAAGTCTATTTATATTCACTTAATTACTGGGATTGTGGTTTACTTAAATCTTGGAAGCAGATTGATTTGGAAGGCAGGTTAACTGAAAAAGAATCCAAACAGATTATTCAGGCATTCCTGGAGAACTTGGTTTATGCGCAATAGATTATTTTTCTATGTTAGCCGGTATTTTGTTTATGGCTTTTTAGGGATAGAAATATTGCTCTTGCCCATTATTTTACCCTCCAGGGAGGCTTATGCCAATGTAGAATATTTTAGGGCTTTTTTTGCTTTAATGCCTTTATTGTTGATGGGGCTCCATTAGGATATCTTCATAGTTTTTATATTGATAAAAAGGACCTTCAGAATTCTTTAATAATTGGTGGTTTTCTTTTGTTGTTACCGTTCGGTGTTATTGCATCAGTGTATTTCAACAATTGGTTTTTTTTAGTGGCAATAATAGCAAATGGACTGGCCATTTTTCTAGAAAAGATTTATCAGAAAAATAATAAATTTCTATTCGGGATATTATTTAAACCACTAATAGCAATATTTAATATTACATTTTTACTGTTCAATTTTAGAATAATTAAATCAGATGTTGACAGCATAAACATATTATGTCTTGCTTTTTTTTTTGCTATATTAGTTTATGGATATCCTTGTCTGAGAAAAATGGAATTTTCGAAAATAAACGCAAAAGAGATTTTTCCAGGCATAGTACATCTGGTAAACCGTGGTTTTTGGTTAAACTTGGGTACAGCCAGTATTAGTTTGCTCTTATTTACAGATAGAATTTATTTAAAAGTTTTTGACATCATTGCATTATCGGAATACTCCCTGGCATTTAGCTTGTCTCAAATGTTATTTATTTTCTTCACTTCTACTTCCTACATAAATGAAGTGAAACTGGGAGAAAAATTCAAAGATTTATCAGTAGCTACATTCATGCAGTCAATTTATAATCTTGGAAAATTTTATATTATTGGCTTAATAAGTATCTCGGTCATTTTTTTTGTAGTAATCTATTTTTTACCAGCTTATAGAAATAGTTATATCTACTTTTTTGCATTAGTACCTTTTTGGGGGTTTTTTTTTGCGGCCGGGACATTAGGAATGTTAGCGCAATATTTTGGATTTCAACGAAGAATGACAATATTAATTCTTGTCATTTCACTCTTAAATTTTTTACTATACCTTATATTTGAACGATTTAGAATACATCTACCGCCCTTATTTTGGGTTTTGAAAACTTCTATCCTGATAACAGCTTTCAGTACTTACCAATTGTTTGAAATCAGAAAATCAATCTTGCAATGAGTGCTAAAAGTTATTTCCTGAGAACGCATAATTATTTTTGGCTGTTATATTTTATCTTATTCCTGTTTAGCCCTTTTGATTATAAAGTCAGTATCTACACGGTGAGTATACTGATACTTTTTATAATTGTAAACTTGGCATTTTCGTTCGGGTATCATGTACGGTTAGACGCTAGTAAACCTCCTGTAAAACTTGATAATAGTAAGGTACCCAGGATTAAAAAGAAAAGCGAGTTTAATTTTTTGGTTTTTTTTTCTCTTCTGTGTTTTTTCTTTACCATTTTGAAACAGGTTAGTTTACAATCTCAATTTGGTTTTGGGATTTCCATTACCGATCTTACTGAGTTAAGGATGGAGTTAGATTCCGATGAGTATGTAAAAGGAAATAATATTTTTGGAGTTTTATCCTCACTCTTTTCTGGATTTCCGTTGCTTACAATTCCATACCTGCTATTTTATAGGAAAAGCTTGACCAAAACTGAAAGTTGGATTTTAGGCGCCATAGCAGTTTTCTTTTTAATTGCCACTTTCGCAAGTGGAGGAAGGAATGGAGCAGTGATAGTTATATTAATCTATATATTCTCTTTCCAGGCTTTTAGACTAAGCACCGGGCTGATAAAGTAAAGCAAATGTCGGTATTTACCAGGGTGCTCCTTGTTGCAGTAGTATTGTTTGTTGGGGCCATTTTTACGAAGATTTTCATTGAAAGAGCTGAAATTCGATCCGGAAGTATTCAAAGTTACATTAGCTATGCCCAACATACTCAACTTTATGAATTAAAGCCTTATGCAAGAAATTTACTTAACGATCCGGTTACCAGTGGAACATATTTCCCGATATTTTTATTTCATGACTATTTCGTACATAGCTTAAACGAATTAGAAAGAACCATTACAAGTCGTCCCAAAAATTTTCCTTATTTAGGCGCTTATCAATTTTATACTTTTGTAATGTTATTAAATAAATTAGGTTTTGAAATCATTTCTGCTGAGATGATTTTAAGTGAAATCCCAAATCCGGAGAAAATAACTTATTAGGAGGAATATATTGGGATTTCGGATTTTACGGCATGTTTATATTCGGATTGGCAATTTATTTTATTGCTGGCAAAATGTTAAGGAAATATCTGAAAAGAGATAATTTTCTTGCATTAGTATGGTTTGTTTATTTTTTTATAATCATATTTCTCTCTCCGGTATTCAATGTAATTCCAATGGCCATGTATCCGGGATTTTTAATTGCAATTCTTGTTTTTGCGTTAGTAAAAAGAATCAGGTTTAGTTAAGTGGAATTCACGATAGCATTAATGTTCTTTCGTTTCACATAAATCTTTTAAACTTTAGTATATAGTCTTAAGAATCATAATTGCGATATGTAGAAAGGGGAATGTAAATGGATATTAACTTAATCGATAAAGAGCAGGGCTTATTTTGTAATTGAGCTCATTAATACTTTCCAAAAAAATGAATCAGAAAGATTACCAGATATGTACTAATTGTATTATGGATACCACCGCTCCAAATATTCAATTTGATGAGAAAGGATGGTGTGACTATTGTATTAACTACCACCATACTATTTTACCTAATTGGCACCCTAATGAACAGGGTGAAAGAAGTTGGCACCGGTTATTGAAAGAATCAAAAAAGAAGGCCGGAATAAAAGTCATGACTGCATAATTGGTGTGAGCGGTGGATTGGATAGCTCATATTTAACCTATGCTACAAAAGAACTGCTTGGTCTAAGACCACTCATTTTTCACGTAGATGCCGGTTGGAATACACAAAAAGCTGTTGGTAACATTGAAAAGCTAATAAATGGTTTAGGCCTAGATCTCTATACCGAAGTAATAAACTGGGAAGAAATGAAAGATTTGCAAGTTGCTTTTCTTAAAGCCCAGATATCAGATCAGGATCTACCGCAGGATGGAGCTTTTTTTTCTTCGTTGTATAAGTTTGCAAGAAGGAATAAAATTAAATATGTAATGACAGGTGCAAATTTTTCTACTGAAAATTGTAGAGAGCCTGAAGAATGGGGGGGCTACCCCGGAATCGATAAATCTTTATTTAAGGATATACACCGGAAGTTTGGTACAATACCATTGTCTTCTTTCCCTATCGTGGATATCCTCGTCTATAAAATTTATTATAAGTACTTCATTGGCATGAAAGTAATTAAACCATTGAATTTTTTACCCTACATAAAGAAAGATGCGGAGAAACTCCTATCCGAAAAGTTTGAATGGGAGCCTTTCCAGCATAAACATCATGAATCCAGGTTTACAAGATTTTATGAAGATTACTGGCTTCCGAAGAAATTCGGATTTGAAAAACGAAGAGCTCATTTCTCAAGCCTTATTTTAACCGGGCAAATGGCACATAAAGATGCAATAGAAAGAATATCAAGGCCGGAAATGGATGAACTATTTTTGAAACAGGAATTTGAATATGTTGCTCATAAACTGGACTTAACTGTTGAACAACTTACAGAAATTTTTAATGGGGATAACAAAACTTATAGAAGCTACAAAAACAAGCGAAATTTAATAAGTTTGGGCACAAAGGCTATGCAGTTTATGGGTTTAGAAACAAGATTATTCAGATGATAGGAATTATTGATTATGGGGTTGGTAATATATGGGCATTTTCAAATCTCTATAAAAAATTAAACTACCCTGTTAAAATCGCTAAGAAAGCAGAGGATCTGAAGCATGTAAACAAACTCATTTTGCCTGGTGTTGGTGCATTCGATCATGCTATGGAGAGGCTTGAACAAAGTGGGATGAAAGAGAGGCTTAATGAGTTAGTTATAAACCAGAAGCTACCAGTAATTGGTGTTTGTGTGGGCATGCAAATGCTGGCACATTCAAGTGAGGAGGGACGATTGCCAGGCCTGGGATGGATAGACGGCGTAGTAAAAAAATTTGATGCAAAAAAAATTAGTTATACTACCCACTTGCCACATATGGGTTGGAATGACATTATTCCAATAAGCCAAAATGACCTGTTGAATGGCCTGGAATCTGAAGCAAAGTTTTATTTTCTTCACAGCTACTATTTTCACTGCAATCATTTCTCCGATACGATAGCTGTTACGGATTATGGGATTGAGTTTTCGTGTGCAATAAATAAGAATAATATTTATGGTGTACAGTTTCATCCAGAGAAAAGTCATAATTACGGAGCCAAATTGTTGGAAAACTTCGCAAGACTATAATAATGTTACGACCCCGGATTATACCTTGCTTACTCGTGAAAAACAAAGGTCTAGTCAAAACTGTTCAATTTAAAAATTCCAAGTATGTAGGTGATCCTATTAATGCAGTGCGGATCTTCAATGAAAAGCAAGTTGATGAACTCATGGTGCTTGATATTGATGCAACCGCTGAACAGCGGGAGCCGGACTATAAAATGATAGAGCGTCTTGCTGCGGAATGCAGGATGCCACTTTGTTATGGTGGAGGTGTAAAGAGTTCTGAGCAGGCCGAAAGGATATTTTCACTGGGGGTGGAAAAAATAGGCATTAGTTCTTCTGCTGTTGAACAGCCAAACTTAATAACTGAAATAGCACAACTGGTGGGAAGCCAAAGTGTGGTAATTGTAATTGATATTAAAAAGAAACTGTTAGGCGGCTACGAAGTTTTTACCAACAATGGAAATAGAGCGACAGGTAAGAATCCTATCGATTTTGTGAAACAGCTGGAAAGCTTAGGTGCAGGTGAGATTGTAATTAACTCGATTGACAATGACGGAATGATGAAAGGTTATAACCTGGAACTGATAGAAAAGGTAAGATCTGTTACAAGTTTACCTTTAACCGTATTGGGAGGTGCTGGTTTACTTCATCATATTGGAGAGCTAATAAATAAATTTGGTATTATCGGAGCGTCTGCAGGAAGCTTGTTTGTTTTTAAAGGTATCTATAAAGCTGTGCTTATCAATTATCCTACCCACGAAGAAAAAGATGCGTTGATCAGAGACTTTATACCTCGTATTGTATCTGATTTAAGGAAATAATTTTCATCACTTTTGACGTATCAAACAAAATAGATACAGCCACAAGTCAATAGTAACGTCACTTCAGCGGTTACAAGTTTCTGAATTGTGTTGCCAGACAGATGTAAAGAGTTTACTTAGTAGGATTAAAAAGTAACATGTTTTACAGAAATTTTGGTTTATCTCTTATCTAATTAAAATTTAGAAAATAGCTTAAATGACAAAAGAAATCATAGTATGAATATATTAAGGTTTGTATTCAATAAAATCATCAATCTCTGGTTTTCAAATAAACCATATTCAATTAAGAGAATAAGGAAATTTGGCAAAAACTTTCTTCTTTATATTAATGAATATGCGGGGCGAAAAATTTATCTTGGAGTATATGAAAGAGCTGAGACAAAATACCTTTTAACGCAACTTCAGGCAGATGATTCATGTTTAGATATTGGCGCAAATATGGGCTATTATTCTTTTTTATTTGCTTCTATCGCCAGCGAGGTTTTATCTGTTGAACCTATCCGGCCAAATGCTGACCTAATTCGACTTACTTCTTCTATAAATAACGATAAACATATTGAAGTTATTTGTTCTGCCGTATCTGATAAGATTGGAGAAACTGTTTTTATTGAATCTGATCAATCTTCTCATTCCGGAATCCAATTGGGGATTTCAATGTTAATCCGAATGAGCACTATCACGCAACCAAACTTAATTGTTATAAAGTTCCCACAATAACCATTGATTCATTAGAGTTAAAAAAACTGGATATAGTTAAAATTGATATTGAAGGGCATGAGTTTCATGCCCTCAAAGGAATGGAGAAGACCCTCAAGTCTTTGCGACCAAGATTGTTAATGATTGAGCTTGTTGAACCCCTTTTGAATAGCTTCGGTTCAGATATGAGATCAGTTATATCTTTTTTAGATGACTGTGGATTTAAGCCTGAAATATTAGTCGATGGCCAATTAGTGCCATATTCGGGGCAGAAAATACCAAATGATAACTTGTTTTTTACGCAAAGTAAGGCATAGCTATTCGTCGAAAGATTTTAAAGTTACCAGGAAAAAATAGGCGGCATTTTATTGCACTACTAGCATAGGTTGTTATCAAGAACAACGTGTAAAAGACTACTCAGTAAGGCAAAAAGTGATTAACTTGTCATAACTTCGTCTAATAGCGGTGTGATGGAAACTTCAGCATTTTAGTATTTAGGCATTTCAAAAATCTAGACTATTGTAGCTTCTTTTTTAATAGGTAACAATTAAAAAAATTAACAAGCAATGATTCAATTAACAAATAAGGATGGTATTGAAATTATCACTGGAGCATCGGATGTAGAAAACAAGAAAAGAAATGCGTTTTATGAGGGTTTTCAACAATGTTAAATCCCAAAAGTGAAGCCTTAATGAATCTTGGCTTATTCATGAATCGCCAAAGCCTTGCCAGAATATTATTGATGGAAGATTTGTATAAACAAATACTTGATGTACATGGATGCATTTATGGAATTCGGTGTAAAATGGGGTCAAAATCTTGCATTGTTTCAATCGTTTAGAGGCATGTATGAGCCATATAATCATAATAGGAAAATTATCGGCTTTGATACATTCGAAGGCTTTCCCAGTGTAGATAAAAAAGACGGGGGATCTAAAATTATAAAAGCCGGAGCTTTAGTGTTACTACAGGTTATGAAAAATATTTGGATAAGGTTCTTGCCTATCATGAGTCAGAAAGTCCAATTCCCCATTTTAAAAAATATGAATTGGTTAAAGGTGATGCATCAAAAACAATTGTGCAGTATCTAAAAGATAATCCTGAAACAATAATTGCTTTTGCCTATTTTATTTTGATATTTACGCACCTACAAAGGCGTGCTTAGAAGCAATTTTACCACACCTAACAAAGGGCTACCCATTTTGGGTTTTGATGAATTAAATTTTCACTCGTTTCCCGGTGAAACTTTAGCATTAAAAGAAGTTTTGGGATTAGGCAAGTATAAAATAAGAAGAAACAGGCATAATCCAAGTCCATCTTATATTGTTATCGATTAAGCACTGTGCATTATAAAGTGTAATGCATCTGCAATAGACCTGCAAACTGGCTTTATTTGATTTTGGTTCCGTATCAAAACACCTGGTACCCCTCTTTTTTCTTTTCCCTTTATAATTTTGCAGCAAAAAACTATTTTCAGTATATTCCTAGGTGGGGAAGTTATTAAAGTGAATGTGTAAATCAAACGGCGAATGGGGGGACTATCCCAGCTGGCTTTCGTTTTCAAGGAGAAATTTAAATTTCTTTGGAGCACGTCCAGTGAAAACATTACCCACATATGATATTAAGTATAGCTTTCTTATAGATTGCAAAAGGTGTGAGAATAGTTATAACCCTGGATTATCTCCCAGGTTGAAAAGCTGGCGCTATTGCGTCACTAAGTGATATTGTTGCCTAGCAAGAATTGACGTATGGGCACATTATGTCAAAACAGATGGCTGAAACAACCTTATGAGGGTAATGACATGGAATTGGATTGTATAAAAAATGGATGAGAGATGAGGATTTGGAGCAAGCATAAATAAATCACATTAAAAAAGTTTTTACATATATTTTAATCTACGGGATCCGGAGGACTTTAATTAAAGTTGCAGGGAGATCAAGAAGAACTATTTTCAAGTTATTATTCCCGGAACTTTTATTGAGTAAACCTCGTGTGGTTTCTTTAATAGGATGTGGACAATTCGGTTATTCAACTATCTCTTATTTTATACTCCTTAATAAAGGAAATATCTTTCTTGATTGTTATGATATCAACGAAGAGAATGCTGCGTCGACATCTTTTTTTTATGGCTATAGAAAGTGTTATTTACCGCAGTTATTTGATAATTCATCCTGTACAATTGTCTACATTGCTTCTAACCATGGTTCTCATACAGTTTATGCATTAGAGGCTCTTAAAAGGGGTATTGATGTTTATTTAGAAAAGCCGATATCAGTAACATGGGAACAATTCAGGGAATTGTTATATAATTATTATCAGTCAAATTCAAATATTTATGTTGGTTATAATAGACCTTTTTCGAAGGCAATTCGTAGTATAGGTGCAAGAATAGCGGATTGTAACCATCCCATCACTCTTTCTTGCTGTGTTTTCGGCCATAAATTGAAACCCGATCATTGGTACAGAGAACTGTCTGAAGGCACAAGAGTTTGTGGTAATATTGGGCATTGGATAGATTTATCTGTTCATCTGTTATTTAAGAGAGGAGGACGTTCTACCAGTTGAATTTGATATTACGGTCGTTTACAGCGATATTACTGAGTTTGATGAAAATATCACAGTTTGCATGACTACAGAATTTCGTGATTTGATCACTATTACTTTAACGTCCCGATCAGAACCATTTGAAGGAATAATCGAGAATATTAATTTTCAATGTGGCGAAGTTAGTGCCGTTATATCCGATTTTAGACGAATGAAACTATGTATCGGGGATAAAAAGTATTCATATAAATACTTCCCAAAAGATGTAGGACACAAAAAAGCTATTAATCAACCCTGGGATAAGGAAAAGAGAAACTTTTATGAAATTGAGATTTCTACTACTCTAATGCTGGTAATGACGGATATGGTCAGAAGTTTAGAAACAAGAAAGAAAGTTAATCCATCTGAAATATTAAGGAGTTTAAAGGCAGAGAAAGATGAAACAAATCATACAAGACCTTAAGAAAGGAAATACAATATTGGAAGAGATTCCGGCACCGATGGTTCGTAAAGGGTATGTACTTATAAAGACTCATCGCTCTTTGGTAAGTCTTGGTACTGAAAAAATGTTGGTGGAGTTTGGCAAAGCAAATCTAATCTCAAAAGCAAGGCAGCAACCTGAAAAAGTTAAACAGGTTCTGGATAAAATAAAAACTGATGGTTTACTACCGACTTTAGAGGCAGTGTTCAATAAACTTGATGAACCTTTGCCTTTGGGTTATTGCAATGCTGGTGAAGTTATAGCAGTGGGTGATGGAGTATCTGAATTTAGAATTGGTGACAGGGTCGCTTCAAATGGTCATCATGCAGAAGTGGTCTCTGTTCCTAAAAATCTTTGTGCACATATTCCGGAAATGTTACTTATGAAGAAGCAACCTTTACAATTGTTGGAGCTATCGGCTTGCAAGGGATTCGCTTAGTAAACCCAACTTTAGGAGAAACAATTGTTGTTATAGGTTTAGGTCTTATAGGTTTGATAACTTCTGAACTATTAATGACCAATGGTTGCAATGTTATTGGTTTTGATTTCGATGATAAAAGGATAGAGATTGCAAAAGCCAAGGGTGTAAAAGCATTTAATTCAGCTTCTGCAGATGCAGGAAGAATAGTTGAAGATTTAACCAATGGTATTGGCGCAGATGCTGTAATTATTACGGCTTCTTCTAAAAGTAATGAGTTAATAAGTCAGGCAGCATTAATGAGCCGTAAGAAAGGAAGAATAGTTTTGGTTGGAGTAATTGGGTTGGATATTCAGCGATCACATTTCTTTAAAAAAGAATTAAGCTTCCAGGTTTCTTGCTCTTATGGAGCGGGCAGATATGATGAGACTTACGAACAGCAGGGAATTGACTATCCATTACCTTATGTTCGCTGGACAGAAAAAAGGAATTTCGAAGCAGTCTTAAATGCAATTTCTACTGGAAAGTTGGATGTTAAGCCATTAATTACAGAAAGATTGCCTTTAGAGGAATATTTGAAAGTCTATGGTAATATGAATGGCGGCTCAATTGCTTCTATTTTGGAGTTTGACAGTGGGCCAGTAACTACTGATCAAACATTATCTACGAATTATTCAACTTTAGTTAAAATAAAGGATATCAACTTTGCAGGTACGAAAGGCGTGATTGGGATTATTGGAGCAGGCAATTTTACCAAAATGACTTTATTGCCTGCCATGAGAAGAGCAGGGGCTCATTATAAATATGTAAGTAGTGCCGGTGGACTTACTGCAAAGTCATTAGCTTCAAAGTATGGGTTTTCTTATAGCACTACAGATTATAATCACATATTGCAAGATGAAGAAGTAGATCTTGTATTGATTACGACACGGCATAATGCACATGCACACATGGTAATAGAAGCATTACAGGGCGGTAAACATGTTTTTGTTGAAAAACCATTAGCACTGAATGAAAAGGAATTAGAGCAAATTATAGATGCATATACCAGCGCCTCTTCTTCTTTTATGAAACCTACTCTAACCGTTGGCTACAATAGGAGGTTTTCTTCATTTATTCAAAAAGCTAAACAATTGATTGGATCCTCTCAGTTACCGATAAACATAGTTGCTACAATGAATGCAGGTTTTATACCTCCAGAAATATGGGTACATGATTTAAAAGTGGGAGGAGGGCGAATAATTGGCGAAGCATGTCATTTTGTTGACCTAATGACTTTTCTTACAGGAAGCAAAGTGAGACAGGTATATATGAGTGCATTAGGCGTTAACCCTTCCGAGAATACAGACAATGCTATCATTACAGTGAATTATGTTAATGGGTCGCAAGGGGTTATTAATTACTTTTCAAATGGTAATAAAGCCTATTCAAAGGAACGAATTGAAATCTATTCGCTGGGAAGAACGTTGGTCATTGATAATTTTAGGAAAATGAAGGGTTATGGCTTTAGAAAGTTTTCTTCAATGTCAGGGCGGCAGGATAAAGGTCATAAAAATCAATTTTCCTTATTGATAAAATCTGTAAAGGAAGGGGGAGAAGCACTAATTCCGTTTGATGAATTAGTCAATACTGCCAAAGTAACTTTTGCAGCTATAAATAGTTTAAAAACGGGGAAGGTCGAGAATATTTAATCGAAATTTAATTTAGTGAAAATTACTTAATAGTAGGTGCCAGACCAAATTTTATGAAGATTGCTCCTATTATTGAAGTAATAAAGAATAAAAAAGAGGCTGGACATAACATTACTTTTCGATTAGTGCATACAGGACAGCATTTTGATAAGAACATGAGTGAGCAGATCTTTGAGGAACTGGGTATTCCTGAACCGGATATAAATTTTGAAAGTGGGGGTGGTAGCCAGGCAGAACAAACGGCTAATATTATGGTCAATTTCGAAAAAGATCTTATAAATAATCCCACAGATCTGGTATTAGTTGTTGGCGATGTAACATCAACGTTGGCTTGTGCAATTGTAGCTAAAAAATTGAAAACAAAGGTTGCCCATGTTGAAGCGGGAATACGATCTGGAGACCTAACAATGCCTGAAGAAATTAACAGGATGGTTACTGATTCGATTACCGATTACTTTTTTACAACCACTGAATTAGCTAATAATAATCTTAGGAAACTTGGTATTGAGGATGATCGGATCTTCTTTGTTGGTAATACAATGATCGATACGTTATTAACAAACAGGCACAAGTTTTTAAAGCCGGCTATTTGGGATGATTTATGTTTGGAATCTGGTAAGTACATAGTAATTACCCTGCATCGGCCTGCAAATGTGGATGAGGAGGGAAAACTAAGAAGATTAATCCAGGAGATCATTGATCATACCCGGGATCTGCACTTGATATTCCCTGTTCATCCCCGAACTGGCAAAATTCTTAAAAGTATGGGCATCCGTCATCCCCGCGTACACCTGGTTGAACCATTGGGGTATTTAGAATTTAATTATCTGGTACAAAAAGCTAAGGTGGTGATTACTGATTCAGGTGGTATTACGGAAGAAACTACGGTGATGGGCGTGCCATGTATGACGCTTAGAGACACAACAGAAAGGCCCGAAACTATTACTACTGGTACGAATGAATTATTAGGAACCAACCCAAAAGCTATTAAACCGGCCATGGAAAAGCTTTTTGCCGACGGGTGGAAAAGGGGGGGCGTCCCTGAACTTTGGGATGGCAAAACTGCTGAAAGGATTGTAGCTGTTTTATTACAATTAAATCTCTAAATGAAGGTAGAACAAGTATAATGATCGAAAAATGGAGGATGTTTTTCAGAACAATTTGTTATCTAAAGATAAAGCAGATCATTTATCAATTTATCTATCGTTTAAAGCCTGTAAAAACATTGTCCGCTTTTGAAGCTCAGGATAATCACTTGCTTTTTCAACCTTTAAGGTTTACCCTTAGCTACAATAGTTCTACGTTGGTTAATGAAGATCTATCTTTTAGTTTTCTTAATTTAAATCAGAAATTTGTAAAGTCAATAAATTGGAATTACCAGGAGCATGGCAAACTATGGAATTATAACCTGCAGTATTTTAATTATTTGCACCAGGATAATATTAGCATCCAGTTAAAACAGGAATGGTTAGCAGATATTGGCCAGTGGTTAAAAGACGGACGTTTAAAACTGGAACCTTACCCCGTTTCTTTAAGGATAATGAACAGTATCAGGTCCTTTTCCATTAATAATATCAAAAGTGAAGAATTACTAAATCAAACACACGCTCAGCTTACTTTTCTGGCTAATAACCTGGAATTTCATATTATGGGAAACCACCTATTGGAAAATGTATTTGCATTATTGATGGGTGGTCATGCTTTCCAAAAAGTGAGTTGGCAAAGAAAAGCAAAAAATATACTTTACCGGGAATTGAAAGAACAGGTTCTTAATGACGGCGGCCATTTTGAGTTAAGCCCGATGTACCATCAGATCATTTTAATGAGGGTATTGGAATTAATAGACTGGTATAGCAAAGTGGAGGACCCGGATACGGCATTTTTAGATTTTGTAAGAGAGAAAGCGAAACTTATGCTTCGCTGGTTGCAAACCATAACTTTTAGAAATGGTGATATCCCGCATTTTAATGATAGTGCTGATAGTATTGCTTTAAAATCACAAGTGCTTTTTGCACTTGCCCGGGAGTTGAACTTAGAAGAGCCAACAATAATTCCGTTAAGAGGGTCAGGGTATAGAAAATTTGCTACTGAAGACTATGAGTGTGTATTAGATGCAGGTTCCATAGCAGCTTCTTATCAGCCAGGACATAGCCATGCTGATTTGTTTTCCTATGTTTTATACTATGGCCATTCCCCTTTTATATTGGATGCAGGAATATCAACTTATGAAAAAGGTGATAGAAGAAATTATGAACGATCTACCAAAGCTCATAATACAGTTGAAATTGAAAATAAAGATCAATTTGAAGTTTGGGGTGGTTTTAGAGTAGGAAGAAGAGCAAACGTAACAATTATAAATGAAACAGATTCGTCAATAACTGCTTCACATGATGGGTATAAACATCTTTTTAAAGCTATTCACGAAAGGAGTTTTCATTTCAAGCCGACATCCATAAGAATTGTTGATGTTATTCATCAATCAAGAAAAGTGAAGGCAAAATCTTACTTGCATTTTCACCCTGATTGTAAGGTTGAGCAAAAGAATGGAGTTTTTGTGGTCAATGGCACAATAACAATTTCATTTTTAAATACAAAAAAAACTCATTTAGAGTCTTATAAATTCGCCTCCGGGTATAATTTATGTCAGGAAGCAAAAGTTTTAGTTGTTGAATTTTGTGACTCCCTCGAAACTTTGATCAGTTTCGTAAAATCCGTTTAATGAGAAAAATTCTCTATTTAAGCTTTTATTTTGAACCAGATCTTTGTGCGGGCTCCTTTCGCAATTCACCTTTAGCTAAGGAAATGGCGGATCAATTGGAAAATAAGGGAACTATTGATGTAATAACTACTGTACCTAACCGATATAGCACATTTAATATTTCCGCACCTGTTTCAGAGCAGCGGGGGAACCTTTTTATTAATCGTGTGTTGATACCTGGCCATCAAAGTGGATTCGTTGATCAGATGAAGTCATTTAAAGCATACTTCTCGGGGGTTAAAAAAATAGTAGCCGGAAAAAAATATGATCTTGTTTTTGCATCTTCTTCCCGTTTATTTACTGCATACCTGGGGTATACCATTGCAAAACAACAAAAGATCCCGTTATACCTTGATATACGTGATATTTTCAGGGATACCATGCAGGATGTATTAAGAAACCCGTTTGTTAAAGCCGGTGTTTTGCCCATATTGAAGATCATTGAAAACAGAATTTTTAATTATGCGTGCCATATAAATTTGATTTCAGGAGGATTTAGATCTTACTTTAAGCAATACAAAAAAGCTAATTATTCTGTATTTTCAAACGGAATTGATCCTGAATTTCTTTATGTAAGGCCTTCTGTTCCACAAAATGGGACCACCAGGTTAATTACCTACGCCGGTAATATTGGCGAAGGTCAGGGGCTACATAAAATTATTCCCCAAGCTGCAAAAAAATTGGGAAACGATTATCAATTTTTGATCATCGGCGCTGGTGGAGCAAAACAAAAACTTGTAAACGAACTTGAACTACTCCAGGTAAATAATGTTGAAATAAGAAACCCTGTTGCCCGAAAAGAGTTATTACAACTATATAGTCAATCGGATTTTTTATTTCTTCATCTGAATGACTATAACGCATTTAAAAAAGTGCTGCCATCAAAAATTTTCGAATTAGGTGCTTATGACAAACCTGTTATTGCAGGTGTTGCAGGCTTTGCGAATGATTTTATTTCCAAACATATTTCCAATAGTATTATTTTTCTTCCGGGTCACGTGGATGATATGGTTCATCAGTTGAAGAAGTATACTTATACCACAGCATTTAGAAAGGAGTTTTTGGAAAAATTTAAAAGAGATACTGTTAATGGAGAAATGGCAAAAAGTATTTTATCATATCTGCCATGAACAACATCCTAATTTCAGGATCAAATGGTTTTGTTGGAACTAATTTCGTAAATTATTTAAGCCAGTTTAATTATAAGATTAGTGGTTTATCCAGATTAAGCAAGCAAGGCAAATTAGTTTCAGCCGATAGTTTCAACTGGGATGAACTTTTCCGTCTAAAGGAATTTGATTTCAATACAATAATTCATCTTGCTGGTAAAGCGCATGATCTAAAAAACACGAATAATGAAGAATCTTATTTCACTGTAAATACCGGACTTACTAAATCGCTGTTTGATGTTTTCCTTGAAAGCAACGCACAAAATTTTATTTATTTCAGCAGTGTAAAGGCAGTTGCGGATGAAGTAGGCGGTATATTAACAGAGGATGTGATTCCTGCTCCTCAAACAGCCTATGGGAAATCAAAACTAAGAGCAGAAGAATATTTATTAGCGCAAAAGCTTCCCCAAGGTAAGAGGTTGATCATACTACGTCCCTGCATGATTCATGGTCCGGGAAATAAAGGTAATTTTAATTTGTTATATCAGTTCATTAAAAAAAGAATTCCTTACCCTTTAGGTGGCTTTGAAAACAAGCGTTCTTTTTTATCGATTCAAAATTTGTATTTTATTATTCATCAATTGTTGATAAATCCTTCCGTTCCGGGAGGTATTTATAATATAGCTGATGATGAACCTCTTTCTACCAATGAATTGATCAGGTTAATTGGAAAGGAAAATAATATACATCCCGTATCATGGAGAATTAACCGTTCATTAATTAAAATGCTGGCCAAAGCGGGGGATAAACTAAAATTGCCATTCAATTCTGAACAACTAAAAAAGCTTACAGAAAATTATGTTGTAAGTAATTCAAAAATCAAAACTGCATTAGGGATTGAATTTTTGCCCGTGTCATCACGAGAAGGCGTTGTGTTCACTTTAAAAAGCTTTTAGGATAATGTTTTTTTTTATCTTTCTTATTATTCTATTTTGTTGTTTACTTCTCTATATAAAAATAGCTGGTTATTATAATATCATTGACAAGCCCAACACCCGTAGCTCTCATAAGTACATTACGATCCGTGGTGGTGGAATTGTTTTTCCTTTAGCAATCATTTTCTATACTGTTTACGCGGGATTGGAATATCCATATTTTGTAGCCGGTTTAGTTGTAATAAGCGCTGTTAGTCTTTGTGATGATCTTTATTCAGTAGGCAGTTGGATAAGACTTGGTATGCACTTAGGTGCTGTATCGCTTTTATTTTTTCAAGTAGATTTTTTTTATTTTCCTCTTTGGATAGTACTGACTTCTTTTATTTTCATTGTTGGAATAATTAATGCCTATAACTTTATGGATGGCATAAATGGAATCACTATATTATATTCTCTGTCGATCTTAGGGTCCTTGTATTATTTAAACCGCTTTAGCATTTATTTTATGGAAGATGAGTATTTCTTAGTTACACTCGCTTCTTTAATAGTTTTTGGTTTTTTTAATGTCAGAAAAAGGGCCAAGGCTTTTGCCGGGGATATAGGGAGCGTTTCCATGGCGTTCATTTTATCTTTTATGGTTATCACGTTGATGTTGAAAGATGCTAATGCCAAATGGATACTTTTGTTTGGAGTTTATGGCCTGGATTCAGTGGCAACCATTACACTGCGCATCATCAGGAAGGAAAACGTATTCCAGGCTCACAGATCCCATTTTTACCAGTTTCTCGCTAATGAATGTAAATTACCCCACGTACTAGTAGCTTTATTCTACAGTAGTATACAATTAATATTTAATTGGATAATTATTACACAAAATGGACAGGTTATCATGATAAGTTATTTATTCCTGATTGTGGTGTATTGTACGCTTCGTTTTAAGCTGGAAGGGTTTAAAAGACTGTTTAGGACCTATTCTCAATAGTGCATGAAAATTAAGAATAAATGTTTAACTTGACTTTTTAAAGCTGAATAATGATTAAGAAAATCAACATCGTTCCCCGCTGGATTGTTTTTTTATTGGATCTTTTAATTTGTGTCATCTCCTTTTGCCTGGCTTATTTAATAAGATTTAATCTTTCAATTGCTGATATCCACCTAAAGGATCTAACAGGCAATTTGTTAATATTGGCACTTATTAATGCTGTGGTTTTTGTTCATTTTAAAACGTATGCAGGTATTATTCGTTATACAGGTGTGCAGGATGCTTTACGGATTTTTTATGCAATAGTAGTATCTACTGCTTTGTTATTTTTTATTAACTTTTTTCTTTTAGAGTCGCAAAGTGTTTATTTTTTCTCTCGGGTAACAGTGATAATTAATGCTTTGATTAGTTTTCTTTTTTTAATTTCTTACCGGGTAGTCGTTAAATATTTGCTTGTTTATTTTCGAAATTACAGAATGGATAAAAAGAGCGTTATTATTTATGGAGCCGGAGAGGCTGGATTTGCTACAAAGAAAGTGTTGGAGCATGATGTTAAATCATCCGTTTCAATTGTTGCTTTTATAGATGATGATGCAAAAAAAATCGGAAAAGTAGTGGATGGGGTTAAGATCTGGGATACAAGAGATTTAAAAAGAATAGTTTCATCCCGTGTAATTGATCAAATTATCATTGCTGCTTTTGATTTACCTCCGGCAAAGAAAAATGAGTTGGTTGATTTTTGTTTGGATAAGAATATTAAAGTATTAAGTATTCCGCCTTTTGAAACCTGGATCAATGGCCAGTTTTCTGCCCGTCAGTTACAGTCTATGAAGATTGAAAGTCTTTTAGAGCGCGAACCAATTAAAATAAACAATGAGCTAATTGCATCCCAATTATGTAATAAGCGAATATTAGTGACAGGCGCCGCAGGGTCGATTGGCAGCGAAATTGTAAGACAACTATTGAAATTCAATCCGCAAACAATTATTCTTTGCGATCAGGCTGAAACACCCTTGCATGAACTGGAGTTGGAACTGCAGGAATTAAATACACAGATTTGCTGTATGAGTTTCCTTGGAAATGTTACCAACCAGGGGAGAATGGAGGAACTGTTCGAAATGTTTAGACCCCACTATGTATATCACGCCGCTGCTTACAAGCATGTACCGATGATGGAAATATGTCCTTCGGAGGCTATTATAACCAATGTGCTGGGTACAAGAATTATTGCTGACCTATCGGTAAAGTATGAAGTGCATAAATTCGTCATGGTGTCAACGGATAAGGCAGTTAATCCTACCAATGTAATGGGTGCCAGCAAACGGTTGGCAGAAATATACATCCAGTCTTTAGATCACTTATCACATTCAGAAACATTTTCAGGTACAAGCCATATTCCAGGTTCAGACGGGTTTAAAAATTCTGTAAAATTTATTACTACACGGTTTGGAAATGTACTCGGGAGCAATGGTTCGGTCATAACACGGTTTAAAGAGCAAATTGAAAAAGGCCGGGCCGTTACAGTTACTCATCCAAGGATTACCCGTTTTTTTATGACGATACCCGAAGCCTGCCAGTTAGTTTTGGAAGCGGGTTCTATGGGGAATGGAGGTGAAATATTTGTGTTCGATATGGGTAAAGCCGTTCCTATTGTAGAATTAGCAAGAAAAATGATACGGTTGTATGGTTTAACTCCCGGCATTGATATAGAAATAAAATATACCGGATTGAGACCCGGCGAAAAATTATATGAAGAACTTTTGACTGATAGTGAAAATACCCTGCCGACCTATCACGATAAAATCAAGATAGCCAAAGTGAGAAATAATAATTTTAGCTTGATTGAACCTGAATTCATGGAGTTGATCAATTTGGCGAAACATAAAGATGGAACTATGCAAATGGTAGCAAAAATGAAGGAATTAGTGCCGGAATTCCTGAGTAATAATTCGGTATTTGAGCAGTTGGATAAAGCTAATAAAGTGACGGAGAATGTTATATTTATGCATAAAGCACAGAAAAATATTTCATAGTGATGTAATAACTTAAAACTGCTAGTTCAGGGAGGTCTTACGACCTCCTTTTTTTATGCCCTATGGAAAACTTTTACCAGATCGCAAGGGTTGAAATTGCACCTTAGATAAAACGAAAAGGCAATGCAAGTGTCTCTATAATTCGGATGGTTTCAAAGTAGAGTAATTTGTAATTGTAAACTAACAGGATCAAAAAGAAGCTATTTGCAGAAACATAAATTGCTTCGATTTTACCGCACAAGGAAGCATCGGATATAAAATAATTATTGGCAGCGTCCTTTGAAACTGCCGGAGTGAACTCTAAGCCAAGCGACATTCTATACAAAGTCTACCTTTTGTGCAATATTTTTTTTAAAACTGATAAATTACTGGCTTTCCCCCTTACTTACAAAGTCTTGCAGTCCCGATAGTTCAAACTAAATCATAGCCAGTATTCATTGAATAGGGAATTTATAAATTACATACTAACCCTTTTGCATAACAACTTTATGGTCAGATTTTGCTTTTTATTAAGCGTTTTTCACTGAGTACCGAAATAAGCAGTAGTAATAATAACCCTGATCGAAGAAAAATCAAATTGGCAGCGTCAATATCAGCATATCGCAATTTGACTAGAAACAAACAGCTTCCAAAGACAGTTACTAAAATAAAAAATACCCAGAACCATAAGCCATTATTTTTTTTATTTTTCGACTCCCTGGGTAATAAATAAACCGCAATTATTAGCACTAGAATTCCGGCGATAGAACTTAAATTCCAAACCAGCACATAAAGCGGAATGGGTATCCCGGTTACAAAAACAATTTCTTGCAGAATGGGAAACTTTATTACAAAATAACCCGAGACATTCGTGAAGCTATCCCAGGTGAAATGAGTAAGAGCACCCAATAATATTGAGAAAATGACAATGGCTTTATGTTGTTTGAAATACAGGTTCCAATTCAAACCCTCAAAACGTGCAAAACGACTATGTAGGAATGGCGGAAGGCGCGATATTAATTTATCTCTTACAATACTATGAAAAATAAAAGCAACGAGTAAGGCTATAGGAAGATCAAACAGAAAAAGGCCTATCCATGAATGACTGAAAGTTCGGGTTCCAGTTATGATATATTCTAAATCTGGCGTTATGCTACCTATCACTAACCCGGTAAAGGAAAACCAGGAACGTGGTAAATATCTGAAAGGAAGTATAAGGGCAGGATGCGAAAAAGGGAAAGGCATATTGAATACGTCAATGCAATTTACTAAAACAGCAGCGGATGTTGAACAAATTAATGCTAACCGGCCAGCAACACAGACCGGTTTACATAGGAGGGATGATAAATGAAAAGGCAGGTGCCATTCTTGATAGTATTGATAAGAGGCACGGATAGCTGTACCGGAACAGCGGGGCACCCATGGCTGCGGCCTACAAATCCGCCCGCTTTGGCATTTGCTTCATTCACATAGGAAGCACCGTGAATAACGATTCCTCTTTCATACGCCTTGTCATTGATACCTCTTTCCAAACCATCCAGTTTCAGGGAATAGCCATTTTTACCCTGGTAGGTTTCTTTCGTTACATAAAAACCGGGGCTGCTTTTGAATGTTTCATTTTGATTGGAAAATGAAGTGGCCCATTCGTGACCTGTATTCCTGCCATGTGCTACCAATGTATAATAAAGTACTTTATAACGATTCATGTCAATGATGAACAGGCGCTTCTTATTACTGGGCAGGCTAAAATCCACAATTGATAATATTGAATTACTAGGCAGTTTACCTGCTGCGTTTAATTTATCAAACCCTTCTTTGGCATAATCAAAAGCTTCCTGGCTCAACCCTTTCAGTTCAAGATCCAAACTGTCATACACCGACTTTACTGCGCTAACTGGTGCGGCTGCGGGTGCAGGTAGGGGTAGCGGAACAACCGTTGCCTGGATTTTCGAGGACCGCTCTGGTTGGTTAAATTTACTACCCGACGCAGTTTTTGCGAAAACAAAAGGTAGATGTAGAATGGTGATAACAAAGGAAGAAACAATAAAGTAAAAGCTTTTGAATTTTTTCTGCATTGCTACTTTTTTTACACCCTCTCTACCAATCCGCAAGACGGAGTAAGGAGGGGGACATTAACCAATAAAACAACAAGTTCAATAACGATAGGAAGCAATTAGTCTTTTTTGCTAGGTATCCTTATTCTGTTAAAGGAATGCTAATATAAAAATGACGCTGAAAACGAATAGGGAAAAAGGCAGTTTTTTTTGGATTTTCCTGATTAACAGGAATTAAATTCGATTAGTCATCTTACCTCTTCATAAATGGACAATTACGCAACAACTCGGTTTCTATGGCTTGTCATTCAGTGATTTACCTGTCTTATTAGTGCTTTCATCGACCTGTGACCTATCAATTTGTTCCTACTATATCCATCAGGTAAGAGCTAAAATCGACCGCAAAATTACTGGTTTAAAAATTAAGAACTGGTATTAGGTATCATAATTTATCCCCGATTGATTTGGGTCAATATGACAGGATGGAATATTTCAGAACCAGGGAAACTAAGGCGGCTTAGCCCGTTCGTGTATTCCGAAAACTATTTTCTATCGTCTGCCTTCGTATCGATTTGCTTGGAGGAATGACGTTTGAGAGTAGCATGGTATAAAAATATTCTACAAAATCTAAATTTTATGATGTTGATTATTTTTGTGTTGGTCCTGCTATTTAAATAATACATATTGAAAAAGACAGCACAAATTATCTCTCTGCAAACACCAGTCATGGCCTCTTCCAGTCATATGACGATGTGTTGTTGTAAGGCCCAACTTTACGATTTCTACGGATTTGCTTAAACAGGAAGTCACGGGAAAATGTAAAGCACAGCGAAAAATGGCTAAAAAAATCAAAGGATGAGCTTACAGGAAAACAAGGCATGAGTTGAAGCCAAACTTGATCAGGAATAAAAGTAAGGTAGTAGTGAAAGCGATGGGGCTATCGGGTCGTAGCTTTTCAAACTTCCCGGTTGATTCTAATTTTCCTGCAATAACTCAATTACCCGTTTCTTCACGTACCCGTTTTCAAAATACGGATAAATGTTCTTGCCCGGACAGGTAGTGTGCTGGCTGTGATCACGATGCGTTGCGATTGTTTCAGGTAGGATCTTATATTTTTTACAAAAATGTGCAATCAGCTTTGTTAAGATATCTAGTAAAGGCTGGTTTAATTCCTGTTCCTGGTAATTACCGAGAAAACTGATCAGCAGATGTCCTGAAGGATCATACTCTGTATTAGTCTCACCAATGGTAGTAAGGTCACGTCCTTCATATATCGTTCCATCCGGTGCTACTAAAAAATGATAGGGTATATCTGTCCAGTTCCGGTCCTTACCCATGCTCCAAACCTGGATATTCTTTATTCTCTTCGCAGCATCAGCCGTATCGGCAAGCACACGGCCACCTTCGTGATGAACAGTAATGGTTACCGGTACTCCCTGTTTTTTATAGGGCCTTGCTGGATTGGCCTCCCACCCGGTACGGGGTATAATAGCGAGTATATTCAAAACAATATCACTGCGCATACTTTCATTCCCATGCTGATCAACCGCGGTTACCGCAATAGCTTTGAGCCTGTTTTTACCATTATGTGGGTGTACCTGCAGCTTGTTGGCGTAACGCTCCAGGGTACTATCGCTCCAGTTTTTTCCATATTGATAATAGACTTTCCAGTGAGAAATGTTTTTGTTGCCAGGTTGGTTCCAGCTAATGTTAATCATTTCATTCTCTTGATTCACTTTTACAGCAGGTGCATGGAGCTTATCGTAAACGGGCCGGGCACTGCCGCAGGCAATAATTATTATTGTGATACCTGTATAAAGTGCCGACCGAAAAAAAATGCCGTGCATGCCAGAGTTTGAAGTTGATTGCAAGTAAAGTTAGTACAAAGCATATAAAGTAAATAGTAGGCAGGAAATAGGACCAATGGATTGATGAAAACGATGCAGCTTGATATCCACTTCTCTAACATGGAATAACGAAACGGAAAAAACTGCGAACTGGAATGAATATGATCAACTCGATGCTTATGGCGAATGAAAGAAAAGGAGGGACCACAGCCACCACCTTGAACCTTTACACGGTAGAAATGTCGAAGTAAAAGATACCTGCCGGCTTTCCATAATACGGGCAAAATATTTTCAATAGTTACAGGCTTCTCCATCCTTTAGCGTCAACCAGGATTGCTGCAGCAATAATCCTACAACTGTGTATTTTCCATTCTCATTAATAGGAAACAATTTTTTAGTAGTAGTCTAAAAATCAATTTTCGTCATCGCTCTGAACTCTAGGACATACAGCTCGACCTTGTTTGGCAGCATGAAGAAATTCAGCCTTTTAAAAGACATTCCCCCCAAATGAAAATGGAATACTGGCCCCGTATGCAAATTTTTCTATCAATGACACATGCGGTTAAGCGTTGCTCCCGTGATGTTTCGCGCCAGAGTCTTTCCTTTTCATTGGCATTATTTATCGTTGCACTAGTAAATTGGCGATCCGGAAAAACCCTAAAGGAATGTTATATGTTGAATAGTCCAGTGTAATTTTTTCTACAAATTGTCAATGCAAAACCACAGTTTAATTAGCGTATGTTTCATTTTTTCTGCGTCTATCCCTGCGGCATATAAGTTGATAGATTTTATTCAGTTCAATTATTTATTTATAAATAAAACAAATGTTATGACAACTAATCAACGAAGGCAATTTGCCAATACCGGCAACAATGGTGGCCGGAGCAACAAGGGCGGCTACCAGGATTCTTACGGCACCAATCGTAGTCGCGGTAGACAGTATGACGACAACGAAGACGATTACGACAATGTATCACAGGCAGAAGGTTATTATGACGATGAAGAAGATGATGACCAGGATCAAAACGGTCAACAGTACCGCTCAGCTAGTATGAGCCGTTATAGTGATAGCCATGAGTTTGATGATACAGAAGAAGATATGGGAGAGGAGGATAATTTTCAATCCGGAAGAAATGATAATTATGGATCATCCCGCGATTACCAACAAAACAATGGCGGAAATGGAACTGGTAGAAGAACCCGACAGGGCTTTGGTGGCCGGAGCAGGTCACAGAATAGTCAAGGTATCCAGGGATCGTGGAACAATCAACACACCAATAGCCGCCGTAATCAAATGGGACAGGGATCTTATAACCAGGGCTATTCAAATAATGACGGATATGGATCCCAAAATCAAGGCAATTATGGTCAGCAACGCGGACGCCAGGAGAATGATACCATTGGTAACGGAAGCTACAATGATGGAAACACTGGTGGATATAATAGTGGATATAACAGCGGATCAGCTGGTGGCAACTGGCAGGGCTCGGGTAATCAATACGGGCAAGGGTCCTATAATAACGATCAATATGGCGGATCATTTCAGGGAAATAACAGTTGGGGTAATCAATATGGACAAGGTTCCTATGGAAACAGTCAGTCCGGCGGCCGTTCACAAGGCTACCGGCAGAGCTCGGGTAATCAATACGGGCAAGGGTCATATGATAACAACCAATATGGTGGAAACCGCCAGGGTAATCAATACGGACAAGGTTCTTATAGCAATGATCAATTCGGCGGACAACAAGGGGGATGGGACCAGCAAAGCGGCCAAAGAAACCAGGGACAAGGAAGCCGTTTCAACGATGCTTGGTCTTCCGAACAGGATGAGAATAATGTTTCAGGGAGCAACCAGGGCCGCAGCAATACATCCGGCAAGAGCAATGGAAATAATGGAGGTGGCAGCACCCGTTCGAATGCCGCCGGCCGGAGCAGTAGTTCGTCTACAAGGACTGCGAGAGCTAAGGGTACAAATAAAAATTCCTCAGGAAATAAAACAAAAAAAAGCGGAAGTTCAGACAGGGCAAAAAGCAGTCGTTAAATAATACTGCAGGTGGCTGTTTCAATTTTGAGACAGCCACTTCTTTATTCAACCCTTTAAACAATTAATCATGGTATCAAAAAATAAAAGCAAATCCGGTAATGAGAAAACGGCTCCCTCCAATAATCAAAATAACGGGAAGGAAAAAAAAGAAAGTCCCCTTGAGAAATTCTTCCAGGACCAGTTAAAGGATATGTATTATGCAGAGCAGCAATTGCTGAAAGCCATGCCAGAAATGAAGGATGCTTCAACTACCGAGGAACTGGAAGATGCTTTCAGTGTTCACCAGCAACAAACTGAACGGCATGTGAAGAGACTGGAAAAAGTATTTACCATGCTGGGTAAAACAGCCGAAGGAAAAAAATGTGAAGCGATGGACGGCCTGCTCAAAGAAGGAAAGTCTATCATAGAGGAAACCAAGGCCGGTTCAATGACACGTGATGCAGCCCTGATCATCGCTGCACAAAAGATAGAGCATTATGAAATTGCCACTTATGGAGGCCTGGTTCAACTGGCCATCACTCTTGGAAAGCACAATGCCGCTGCATTGCTTGATAAGACCTTGCAGGAAGAAGAGGACACCGATCATCAACTGACCGAAATAGCGGAACAGTTCATCAATATGGAAGCGGAAGAAGAGGACGGAGAAGAGCAAGAAGGAGAAGAAGGTGAGGTGAAAGCTGCAACAACAGAAAAAGAAAAGATGACCGTTAGTGCCAATACGTTTTAAAAAAATGGTTGCGTGTTTTACACCAAAGCCCTGGTTTCATTCCTGAGCCGGGGCTTCACTTTTGTTGTCATTCCCTGAATTGTTCCTAACCGATGACAACAAACGCTTTTGCTTTTTCCCCCAAAAATTCCAGGAACGATGGAATCAACTAGTTGCCTTTTTCAATACAACACAGAAGTTAGGAAAGTTTTACCTGTTATTTGGCGAATAACCAAATCCACTTTTATAGAAGGTATTGCACTGATGTTGCAGCCACAAAAAAAAGACCTTGTAATCATCTAGTGTACAAGGTCTATCTTAATTTTTAAGCGGACCGGACGGGACTGCGAAACGACTTGCTAATATAATGTCAGTAAGGCTTTTAGCGGATTGATATTTCTGACTCACCTCCTTACTCACCTTTTATTTAATGAGATTTATTGCATTTTGCTATTGCTCTAAATCCATTTTTTAAACGGAATCCTTAGTCTAATTTTTCCTCCAGACCCCCCTTCCAGGCTGTAAAACCACTTTTTATATCAGCGTAATCATGAATAACCCGACTGAAATTGTCATGATCTTTCCTTAGATAATCCAGTTTACTGGTAGCTTTTATATCATTGAGTATTGTTTCAATTTCTTTTAATCCTTGTCGCAAAGCATCCATTGATTTTTCAAAATGCCAGATATAAGTAGCTTCTTCACTATTAAGGGTTTCCCAAACAATATGATATTTCTTTTCGCCAATTAGTAAAAATAAAAATGAAAACGGCTTGAGTATGAAGCGGATTTTTAGTACAGCGGAGAGGTGTTGTGAAGAAAGGAATTTGAGTTGGTAGTAATGTTTTGAGTCCTTAATATTTAAAATATCATCAATCAAATCCTGCTCCGACTTAAATATTTTTCCGGCAATAACCTTGTCTTTACCCAGTAAATTATCCAATGTATTAATAACTGTTGAACCTTCAGAGTTCCCCTTAAATGAAAGAATCTCTTTTTTCACAAATTCAAATCGAACATTATCAATTATACTGCTGTTGATTTTTTCAATATCTTCAGAGCTTGCATCTGTGGAAATGATTTCTTTATCCGTAAAACGGATTTCAATTTGAGCAGCAATTACTTTTTTCTTTAAAATCTTTATAAAGTAATCTTTGATCACTTCAAATTCTGGCCTTATATCGGGATTCTCAATCTCAAATGTAATTTCCTGTTGAAGTTCATCAATAAATATCCGAAAAGAAATACAGGCATGTAGAAACTGTATTTTGTTGAAAGGAACCTTCATGGTTTTTGACAGCATTCTTTCAATAGGTTTGGCTACAATTTTCTTAGCACGATCAGAAACTTCATAATTAACGGCAGGCTCTGATAATTTTTGAATGATAGGATTTTTTTTAAGCTCTACAGCACTCAATAAATGACGAGTGTCAATAGACCGGAATTTAATTTTATCAATTATCAAAAATTGCAAGGAACTCTGTTTGCTATTATTCATCTCCGGCTTAGCATGGTAATCTATAATCTCCGTCATTAGCTCACAGCTTTCTTCGTCATAACTCAGTACCCTGACTTTCCACGCTATCCCTTCTTTAAATTTTTCTATTTCCAGCGATAAATCTAAACAGCTTAATGGCAAAACACAGGCATCTGAATTTACAAAAATTGTACTTTCATTAAACAACAAAGTCAGTTCATCGAATTTTTTTATATGCCCGGTATTCATCAATTTTTTATAGTGCCGGTTTCTTTTTCTGAATTGTTTTTCTAAATAATAAATGTGAATGTCCCTGTAATCATATATAATTGGAGTAATTTCTGTTCTTTGTACCCTACCCATATATTGTATTAATTTACCTTCGAAGGCAAATGGATAAGCAAGTATGAGACATTCTAAATTATCAAGATCGGTTCCTTCTCCCAGGAACTGTCCTGTAGAAATCAAAATCTGGAAATGGCCTTCCTTAATTTGCTTGAGTTTTGCTTTTCTTGCTGATTCTGAATCTTCACCTGAAATGGTTACCACTTCATATTTGTTTTTCAGGTATTGATATAATACGTCTATGTGGGCTTTTCTTTCTGTAAGTACTAAAATTTTCTTCCCGGTGTTTGCTTCTGTTCTTATATCGTCAATAATAAGCCGGTTTCGTTCAGAATCATGAATCAGTATTTGAGAAAGCATTTCGGTTTTGTCTGTCTTGTAATCAAAAGGAACTAGCAAATCAGTTTCCCGGATAATTACAGATACTTTTTTAGCCGATGAATTATTTTCAAAAGGAAATTTCACTTCCTGAATAACGTCTCCGATATGAATGAAGATTAGTTTTTCGTCATTATTCTTTCGGACGGGTGTGGCTGTTAAGCCATACATATAAAAGGAAGAAAAATTTTGGACTACTTGCCTAAAGGTCTTAGCCGGAACATGATGACATTCGTCAATAATTATTATACCGAAAGACTTGAATATTTCGTTTGCCGCATCAATTGAGGTAAGACTTTGTATCATAGCCACTGTGATATGTGTGCCAATTTTTTGATGGCCAGGAGATATTTTTCCAATAAACGCTTCAGCAATGCCAAGAAAAGATTGGATACGTTCCACCCACTGGTCGAACAACTGCTTGCGGTGGACAATAATTAAAGCGGGTTGTTTTTTGTGAGCTATAATACTCAGCCCCATTATAGTTTTACCTGAGCCTGGAGGAGCTACAATAATACCCATCTCTTTTTTATCGGTAATATCAACGGCTTCCTGCTGATACTCATACAAAGAGGCTTTAAAAGAGAAATTAACCTCAGTAAGTTTCTTTCTTTCATCAATAAGTTGATACTTGATTTTTTGATCATGGCAGAACCGAAGCAGCTTGCCAATAAAACCTTTGGGTAATAAAACAAAGCCATCTTTTTCTTCCAGCATTCTGAAATAGGCTGCAGAGCCAAAAGTGTTTTTACCAAGCTTCTTTTTTATGATATAATCTGAGTTAACGAAGTTGAGGTTATCTCTCAAAAAAAATATCAAATCCGGGGATAATTGCTTTCTTGGGATTACAACTTGATTGTTTAGTACAATCTGAATACCATTTCCTGTTGATAAAGCTTTTTCAGAAAGTATTTTGCTATCAGGAGTTGAACTTTCAAGAGTATTGAGTATTTTATCTAAATGCTCAATTCTAACTCGTTGTATTTTTTGCAAAAACTCCCACTGATCATTAAAGGGAGCAAGACTATTGGGGTCAATAAAACAGGAATTGTTATTTTCTAATGCCTTTTGTTGGAGAGGTAACGCAACTAAGTTACCTAAGCCTTTACCGGAATGATAGTCCTGGTTCGGGAATAGCCTGTCGTAATTGGAGTTTTTATCAAATGGCGAAATGATACCGGCGAATTCTAAAACATGCAGAATAGTTTTTCTGCTTTTGTAAGCAGGATAATTTGAATCAAAGAAAATCCATACATGCCCACCCTTACCACTTCTGGAACGTTCAAGATATGCAGGAAATTGATATTGGTTGCACATTTCAATAAACGCTCTGCATTCCTCTATCCAGGTTCTTTTACTGGTTAGGCTTTCATCAAAATCTGCAACAATAAACCAGGAAGAATTATCTGTTAATAAAGGGTACAGGCCAATAACTTCTTTTCCGGTGAGATGATTGATAATTCTTTGCTGCGAAAGTTTTGAAAATTGTTTATGGTGGAAGTCTTTTAATGTGCCGCCTCTTAGTTTATGTTTTGCAAACTCATCCCAATTCAAATCATACGCTGGCATGTAACCACTTTTACCATCGTTCTCCCATCTAACAGCAAACACATCTTCTCTGCCTCTAAACAGAGATAAAAAAATATTGACCTGTCCATGGGAAAAATCTGGCATATTTAAAAATATCACTAACAAATCTAAAGTATAGTCGGGTAAACTAAGTGGCCAAAAATCATCGCAATTAATAAAGTGATAAATAATTGATAACTAACTAATTGCATCCTATTCGCTTACATAGGCGCATTATCCTAATTTTGATACAACATGATTCCCTAATTTTAGTACATCTTAATTCCCTAATTTTGATAAATCATAATTCCCTAATACCGATATAACATTTGTAAAATTATAGATTATGGCCACTCCATCAGAAAAACTGGCAGAATCATTAAGTATACTCAGAGAGCTACAGGAAAATGGAATTGTTGCTATTAAAACAACCCAATTAACCCGTACACACAGGGAACGCCTTTTAGAAAATGGGTTTATTAAGGAAGTATACCAGGGATGGTATATGAGCGCTCCGCCAAATGAAAATAAGGGTGATAGCACCTCATGGTACAGCTCGTATTGGAACTTTTGCGCCCAACTTCTGAAAGACAAATACGGCCAAAACTGGTGTGTATCTTCAGAACAGTCCCTGTTACTTCAGGCAGGCAACTGGACTGTGCCTCAACAACTGATCATAAAATCGCCTAAGGGAGGGAATTTTAAAACAGACCTACCCTATGGAACTTCCCTGTTTCATTTAAAATCAAAGCTTCCGGTAAAAACAGAAATCATTGAAAATAATGGGATCCGCATGCTTTCCCTACCAACTGCTCTTATTCAGGTTTCACCAAACACATTTACACAAAACGCTATTGACGTAAGAACGGCACTTTCGATGATTAAAGATGCATCTCAAATATTAAACTTATTACTGGAGGGTGGGCAAAGTATTGTTGCGGGACGCCTGGCAGGAGCATTTCGCAATATTAATAATAGTAGAATTGCTGATGATATACTGATTACAATGGAAAAAGCGGATTACAAAGTCCGGGAATCTGATCCGTTTGAAAACAAAATATTTGTTCCGCTTTCCAATCGTGATCAATCTCCTTATGGGAACCGGATCAGGGTGATGTGGCACCAGATGAGGGAAATAGTGATCAAACATTTTCCGGAAGAACCGGGGATTCCAAAGAACAAAGCAAAATACATGAAGTTGGTAAAAGAAATCTATGTGACAGATGCTTACCACTCTTTATCTATAGAGAAATACCAGGTAACTCCTGAACTAATCGAAAAGGTACGTAAGGGTGTATGGAACCTGGAAGACAATGAAGATGATCGCAAACAGCGGGATGCTATGGCAGCAAAAGGATACTGGGAAGCTTTCCAGGCAGTAGAACGCAGCATTGCCAAAGTGCTTGACGGAAAAAATAGCGGTGAAGTAGTGGATAACGATCACGGGGAATGGTATCGTGAATTATTTGGGCCAAGTGTTGCCGTCGGGCTTATTAAGCCGGCAGATCTGGCTGGTTATAGAAACCACCAGGTCTATATCAGCCAATCAATGCATGTTCCGCTGAATAAAGAAGCAGTGCGTGATGCCATACCAGTTTTATTTGAACTATTGCAACAAGAGCCGGAGGCATCTGTAAGAGCTGTGCTAGGACATTTTATTTTTGTGTTCATACACCCTTATATGGATGGCAACGGGAGAATGGGAAGATTTTTAATGAACATGATGCTTGCTTCGGGCGGTTATCCTTGGACCGTAATACCGGTGGAGGAAAGAAAAGCTTATATGCATGCACTTGAAAAAGCAAGCGTAAATCAGGAAATAGAACCATTTGCAAAATTCCTTGGGTATCTGGTAAATGAATGTATGAAAGGTACTCCGGTGGCGAAAATATAAATATTTGGAGGAAGCTATTGACTAATTCTAAAAAATCTAAACTCCTACACGGTGATATTTGTAATTAAGTTTTGAGTCTATTTTTGATTCCACCAAAAATAGAACATATCATGCACCACCCCATCAGGCTAATTATTAAAAAAAGAAAAGTACGTAAAGACGGTACCAGTTTAATTTTTCTGCAGTATTGTTATTCACCATCAAAAAGGATCTTAATAGGTACTGATATTGGAATCCCTGCAAGTTTCTGGAACAAGAAAACAAGTTCCATTTCAATTACACTTCCCGGTGAGTATGGTGATCCTTTAAAACTAGAAGCTGATCTAAGAGAAAAACTCAGGCGGGCCGAAAAAATTGTGGATTATGCCTTGCAGAATACCAATACCTGCCCGATACGATTTCTTAAAAAGAATTTTAAGCAGGCCGGTGACAGGTATTTTGAGCAAGCGGGATATGACCCTCAAAAGCTGGATGTATTTTATCAAATTGAAAAATATATAAGGGACAAAACAGATTTAGTTCAAGGAACAACCCTAACCACCATCAGGACAATGAAGAAACATTTATTATGCTTCCAGGAATACAAAAAAATGTCAATCACTTTCGATTCGTTCGATACTTATTTTTACGAAAATTTCGTCAGGTACCTAACCTATGAAGTACCTGTATTACGTCGGAATAAACTCATTAAAGGGCTTAAAATAAATACCATTGGAAAGACAGTCAAAAACCTCAAATCTTTTCTGAAGGACCGTATGGCAAGAAAAATAATCCCTTATACGGATATTAGTTGTTTAAAAGGCATGGAGGAACAGGTAGATGGGGTATACCTGAGTTGGGACGAATTATCAAAAGTTTATCACCTGGACTTATCGGCAAATCCTTGTTTGATCAAGTACAGGGATCTGTTTGTTTTAGGTTGCCTGACAGGTTTCAGATTCAGCGATTTTTCAACTATTCAATTTGATGAACTGAGAGATGGTATGCTACATGTTATGCAAAAGAAAACCTTATCGACCGTAATTGTTCCACTGCGGGAAGATGCCCGCCGAATACTTGTTGATAAATACAATATGCAGATTCCAAGAGTTAGCAATGCAAATTTCAATTATTACATCAAGGATGTGATACGCCTGGCAGGAATAACGGAATTGGTTAAAATATCCCATAAAAAAGGTAACCAATTAACAGAAGAAGTGAGGCCAAAATATGCCTGGATCTGTTCTCATACTGCCCGGCGCTCATTTTGTACCAATGAATACCTCGCCGGGACCCCCAGCGACCTGATCATGGCCATCAGTGGACATAAAACAGAGAAGGCATTTAGAACTTATATTAAAGCGGATAAGATGAAAAAAGCTTCAATGATCAAGGAATTGTGGGATACAAGACCAGATTTATAAAAAAGGATTGCTAAAAAATATACTTCCTAAATTTTGATAGACCAGGAAGTAGACCATAAATAACGAAACCCGCTAGGGTAGCGGGTTTCCGTGATTTTCCAAGCGGACCGGACGGACTCGAATACCTTAAAATAATACGTTAGCAGTAGGGGTTTCAGAAGGTGGGTATTTACGACTCACCGGATTACTCACTTTTATTATACTCTTATTTAGTGAATTTTGTCGTTTCGTAAAGGGTACATGAACAAAAAGTCAAGTATCTTAACCAACCCACCTTCAAATCCTCCATTTTCAGGATATTTACTTAGAATATTACACCGATTTTGAGCTCGGAGCTTGAAAATGAGACATAGCCATATGGAATATAAAATTAATAGTGAAATCTTAAATTTCATTTGGTCGATCCTTCGTCAGCCAGAAAGTTCGCCTAATCTCTCAGGTTTACTAAATCTAACAAAGCACATTATAAAAAAAGGGTGGGCATTAAACTCAGATGTAGAGGATTTACTTTATTTCCATGATAATAGGTTGGGAAATTATAATCTAGATGTAAAAGAATTTTCCACCTTGATTGGAATACATTGGGAACCGGTTTGTTACCGGCCTAAAGCCAAATCAAAATCCGTTTCTGAATTTGATGCTATTCGGTGTGAAGATGTTGCCTTGTTATTAATCCTTATGCAGCGGATAGGATTTCAAACGGACCCTTCTTTTTTTGTCGATCAACTATTACCAGGAATTAGATCAAGAAAAAAGGAATTACTCAGCAATGCAGAACTGGAAATTTTATGGTACAAGACTACAAAAGACAAATTTGGTCCATTAATTTTAAAAAATGACAAAGATTGGAGGAAAGTGAAAGAGTTGGATTCCTTCAAATCTTCTAAAGGTTATAAGATTATTGTCAGAGGCACACAAGATGATGTATCTGACGAAATTGAAGTTAGATCACCCAAATTCAGGCGACAAAGAACTCCAGTGGAAGTTACCTGTGATAAATGCGGCCTTCAGTGGCGAAAGGGTGATCCGGATTCAAGCGCTAATCATAGAAAAGAGCATAAACTTCGAATGGTTTATTATGAACCACAACCGTTGAAAGAAATGTTGCTTGAAATGAATGAAAATGATGATCCGGAATTAGTATTAAGTAAATCGCCGGTTTGGAAACACAAAGAAATGTACACGCGGGCTTCTGCTTTCAGGCGAGAATTTCATTATGATTTTGTTCAGTGGCATAGTAAAAATGGAGATAGTGATCCTTTTGTTCATGGCTTTTTATTGACTGATACTTCAGGGGCTATAGTAGGTGCATGTTCATTCCGTAAAAAGCCAGATTCACAACCCATATCCTGGAAACTTGATTGGATTTGGATATGCCCAAAAGAACGCAGGAAAGGACATTTAGCAGCCCGCTGGAAATTATTCAGAGAACGATTCGGAGATTTTGGTTTAAGTCATCCTGTATCCGATGAAATGAAAACATTTTTAGCAAAAAATGGGGATTCGGCTTTACTCGAACGTTAGACAAATAGGATACAGTTATAAAGTATCATCTTTTGATGATTTGAATAACTTTTCCATTGACTATATATCTGGAAATCTCATAGGCACTGATATAAATCGGTGGATAATGGTGGGATGATTCAGACATTAGTGTAACCTGTTCGTTCTTCTGATCAATAAGGATTTTCTTAATGTTGGCCATCTCATCAATAATAGAAAGAACATAGTCATTCGATTGAATATTTTTATCGTCAGGGTCTATAATTACCAGGTCGCCTTCTTCAATAGACTTGCCATTGATATTTGCCCTATTCATCGATGAACCAACAGCTCGAACTGCAAATGTGTTTCGCCTGTTTTTAATCAGGCCAAATGAAACTTTGATATGTTCAACAATTCTTTCATCTGCATAGGCTGTAGCAATACCGCAATTGGCAGCACCTAGAACAGGGATAACAACAAAATCTGTATTTACAGATACACCGGCTGAACATCGTTTTATCGTTTTGGCTAATCTATCCCATTCTATAAGCCCTTTCTTCTCTAGTGCCTCTAGATGATGTTTGGCAACCTGGGGATGTTCTTCGTTTATGATTTTAGCGATATCACGTAAAGGGAGCGCTCCTAAATTGCTAGTATCAGCCAGCTTCAATAATTTTTGTTGGACTGGATGCATATGCGTATGTTTAATCAGACTGGACTCTTTATATCCGGATGCTGAAATTCAAATAATTGGATTTATTACACGTGACACCTAGTATTGTTAACAGGGCCCGCTTACTAAAGATACACTTAATCGTGTTAATCTAAACGGTAACAGTGGGTGCCAACCACTTTGAATATTCTAAAATATCAATCATCCCGACCGTGCCTTTAAATTGAAGTTCAGAAATTAGCTTAAATAAAAAAGCGGTTGCAGGTTTATTCCCAAGTGACATGTCATATTGTTTATTCGTTTCATTATAACTGAAATACCCATGAGCGGCAACACATCCAAAATCTAACCCTGTTACATTAAGTAAAGCATTTTCTAATGATTCCCCCATTGGAGGACTCCAGTCGCTTTCAAAAGATAATATACCCCCATGAATTTTTCCAGGTGGTTTGGCTGCATAGGTACCACCTGCATGAGGAATAGGCAGACTTGTGCGATGTAGAGATCTTACACTTTGTATTTTTTGACCTGCATATTTTATAAGTTCAAGATTTATTGTCTGCTTTGATTCAAAAACCGCATAAACACTTTCTGCAGGAACAATTCTTACTCCTTCGTGTTCAAAAATAAATGGTGAATATTGCCTGTCTAAAATAATAATATCAATTTGTTCACTAAAAGTGCCTTTACTGTCTACTACAAACCCCTTTACGGCCTGATATCTTTGAGGAAGATATTTAATAAATAGGTCCAACCATATGTTCTCGCTTGCATCCCCTTTCGATCCAGGATGAACGATTGCTTTTCTTGCAGTTTCTAAACGCTGATGGATATCATCATTTAATCCTTCAAGAAGCCTTTGTAATGACCAATCTGCCATGTTTAATTTTTTTTAAGATAACGGAAACATGTCTCCAAAAATATTGTCTCTCCAAATTCTTAACGCACCACCCTGATTGCCATTTCGCTCTAGCTGAATAGCCTGGTCAATATACTTGCCGGCTTCAGTCAGTTTCTGGCGTGCCAACGTAATGTGGGTAGCATCCATTTGATCAGAAACTGGGGAACCTAAACCTGCAGGATCATTCCAGGTTTCGCTGATACGATCCGCAGCAGTGGCAAAAAAACTCTTTAATTCATAAACATATCCCCCAGAAAAAGGTGGATATAGAATCTGCATTGCCATAACCTCAATCAGAAAAGAAGGCTTGATAGCCTTGCCTTGCGTTTCATTCCACTTCTTTATCATCTTCACCATTGGCTTCCATTCGCCATCAAAAGCCTTGTTGGCTGTGGTGGCCTCTGTCGCATGAATTCTCGGATCAGTGAGGACCCAAGTTTTCAACACATTGTCAGGTATTTGGTAATGGTCACTAGTTGCAAAGGCAGGCACAACATCAATGCTAATGATCTTATCTTCATCGGCAGGATCGTAAGCCAGATCCACACCCACAGACCGGCGACCAATTTTTACTTTGTCCTGGCCATATACAGGAGCTAATATTTTTTGCAGATCCTCCAACAACTCAAGGGGCTTATCCAAGTATTTCTTTTCTTTTTCTTTACTAAAGACAAAAAAGATGTCGACATCTTTAAGAGGACGTGTCTTAGTATGGCGCTTATACGACCCTGTCAAAAAATCTTCATCGACTACGAAATGTTTTGCGACTAATATCCTGACCTCTTGCTGAAGGTTGCTTGCCTTTGTTTGTTCACCGGGTCGTAATTCAAGCCGTGACTTGAATTTTTTGAAAGCTTCTAAGATTGTTATCATGATTTTCTATAGTATGAAGCCTGTGCACCGATTGCATGAGTGCCGATCGTAGTGCCGAGGCTTTGTTTAATAAAACCATCTGAAGAAAGTAAAGTGGTAGGTCCCCAACCGATGACATCGGGTCTCCCAGGTGAATTCACTAGTGTGATGCTATAAGAACAAAAAGCCGGGATCGTTCCAAATTTAGCAATGGCGAATTTTAGTGCATCAGTATCGATCCACATCGAACCTTCGCCGCTACCATACGTGTAATCGATATCAAAGTCACACCGCGTAACCAATGACCCGCTAGCACTGACAACCTCTAATACCACTGTTTTCAAATGGCGGGAGTTCAACCAGGTTTCGACAGCCAATTCGTAACTTTTCCAGTCGCTAACAAACTTGTTAGGATCAAGGCCGGTGTTGGTAATGATGTACCTCAAGGACTTCAGCATTTTATCCGTAACATATGTGACGGAATGAGAATAAGTATTTACAGAAACGAGTGTACTCATATCTTTATAGTTTTGAAATATCTATTGTTAGTTCCTGGGTAGGCGAAGGGGTACTTACCTCTTCCTCGTCTGAGACAGGCTTGGTCCCCGCTGCGTAAACTTTAAACCGTCCACCCTTTTCACTTAATGCCTTGCTGATCCAGGATAGTTCCGATTCTTCAGCAGGCAAATGAATTTCCCAATCACCTTCAAATGGATTCCAGCTAAGCGCAGCTTCATTTGCATCTTCAGTACTTCCGTCTTCATCATAAAGACAATATATTCTCAAGCGGGAACCACTCCCAATAATTGTAAAGGGATTTTTTTTAGGCGATTCGTCAGAAATGATAGAAGCAGCTATACCATCAATTTTATATAATTCATTCCGTGCATCTTCGGAAGCTGAAGCTATCACTTCAACAATAGCTGTCCAAGTGTTTGCTGCTGTTCTTACAGGACAGGCCGAAAATTTCCTCCCTATTACACTCATGTTAATTTGATTTTAGCTTGTTTAATCGATTTTTTTAAGTGTTGTATCGTCAGTAGGGCTGGGTTCAACACGACATTGATATCCTGGGTACAGGCGCTTATAACTAACTTACGGATCTGTCGCCCATCTAAACCAACAAGGTCACGTACAAGTTTTTTGTATTCCGCACTCTTTGGTATCTTTTTGATTTCCGGCCACTGCTCTGCCAACGCATTTAATGTATCTGTAAAAATTACTTCGCAAGCTTCGAGGGTTGGCTTATCAATCTGCAACACCAAGTCAGCACGTGAAATAAAAGCTGGGTCTAGTGCACCTTCAAAGTTGCTGGTTGCAATAAAAAGTAATTGAGGAAATTTGGCCGCGAGATTATCGAGACCTGCGAGCATTGCATCAGTAGCTCGATGCACATCTACCGGGTTTGCTTCCAAACTCATTTTTGAACGGTTGGTTACTAAGGTTTCCACTTCATCAAGCAAGACAATGAGAGGACCTTGTAAAGCATGTTCTGTAACCACTTCTTCCAGGAATCTTCTAATCTCACGTTGGCTTTTACCAAGAGCTGAACTGGTTAGAGCGTGTGGTTCTACTTCTATGAAAGTAACTTTTGCTCCTTTCAGTGCAGAAGCTGCAGAAGATGCAACTCCTTTTGCAATGGAAGTTTTACCGGTACCAGGAGGACCGGTCAATAAGATTATACCATGCAATGGGATAGCTGCTTTCGATGGAATTTTTGAACGTAATGTAAGTTCAAGCAACACCTGAGCCCTTAATTGATTTTTTATATCATCCGGTACGATGATCCGATCCCATAGCTCATCATATTCTGGAGAAGGTAAGATTCGCTTGTCAAGAATTCCTTTATCATTCATCTTTGTCAAATTTCTTGACAAAGATTTGACAAATTTTCGAATAAATGATAATTATTTTTACCCCTCCTTCTCGCTTAAATGTAAATCATTGATTTTCAATAATAAACATGAATTATTTTTAGACTGCTTCTCATTAAATTCATAACAGGCTTGGAAGGTAATTAGTCACATAGAGCTATCATTACATCCTCAACCGAGAATCCCGTATATGCACAAAACTCCTTGATTGTGACAAACTGGTGATCATCCTTCTTTATTGCGGTGCGAATCTTAAGCAAAAGCATACGTCCCCAACGCTCACTTTTACCAGTGATGCGTTGTACATCTTTGGGATAAACACATAGCCTTGTGGTTTCTGTTTTCATACACTACCTATACCTTTCCTTGGGTGATGCTATAGGATACCTATGGCCGGAAAGGGCATACAAATTTAATAAATACCTATAACATGCAATACCAGCAATAAAAGTACAATCCGGCAATAAGAGCGGTTAACGGAAGTGGTATGATGCAAGTTCAAAAAATGCTTGGCAGTTTTGTCTTAGGAATTCCTCTTCATCTTTTTTTAAGGCTTCATGAAATGTGCCGGTAAACATTTCGATTATTAAAAATTAATCCATTAAAAATGGCAAAACAAAAAGGTATTATCAAACTGGAAGGTACTATCGGAGATATTACTTTCTATAAATCGCAGGACGGATTTTTAGCTAAAGGCAAAGGTGGTATTCCTGCAGACCGTATCGCTAATGATCCCAATTTTCAAAGAACCAGGGAGAATGGTTCTGAATTTGGCCGGGCAGGTAAAGCAGGAAAGGTATTACGAACTGCATTTCGTGCTATGCTGCAGAATGCGTCCGACAGCCGCATGGTGAGCCGGTTAACCCAGGAGCTGGTTAAGGTAATCCAGGAAGATGCAACCAATCCACGTGGACTTCGTAATGTGATCGACGGTGAAGCTGAGTTATTGGAGGGTTTTGATTTCAACAAAAATGGCAAACTTGGAACAACTCTTTATGCACCGTACACAGCGACTATTGACCGTGTCACCGGTGTTTTAACTGCAAACCTGGTTGCATTTATTCCGCAGAACATGATTGCTGCACCCAGCGGGACCACTCACTTTAAAATCGTTTCGGCTGGCGCTGAAGTTGATTTTGAGAACGAGACTTTTATAGTGGATAGCCAGGCAACAGCAATACTTCCCTGGGATAATGTTGCAACAGCTGTGATCAACCTGGCCAATGCAGTAACAGCCAACAGCACCCATCCTTTGTTCCTCGCACTGGGTATTGAATTTTACCAAGAAGTAAATGGTGTTCAATATCCATTAAAGAATGGAGCATTTAACGCATTGAATTTGGCAAAAGTATTAGGCCTGTAATCCCTAATCCTTTGAAACAATGGAACTGGAGCTTATCAGAACATATTTTCCTAACGGCACGAATGGAGAAATTTTCCATAATGGAAAACGGCTATGCTCTTCAATCGAGTTGCCATGGTTAGATAATAAATCCCAGGTTTCGTGTATCACGGAAGGAAGATATGAATTGAAAAAAAGGTATAGCCAACGTTTTGGATGGCACCTGCAGGTGATGAAAGTAAAAAATAGGGACCTGATACTGATTCACCCGGCAAATGATGCCATCAAGGAATTGAAAGGTTGTATTGCTCCTGTTTCCATTTTAAAAGCTGAAGGCAAAGGTTTAGGATCCTGCATTGCACGAAAAAAAATAAATGCAATCGTGTTTCCTGTGTTAGACCAAAAAAAACAAGTTTTTTTAACCATTAAATCTTAATCAAATGTTATCAGGCTTTCTGGATCTTTTCAGCACCTTGGTATCAGCTTTTGTAAGCTAGCCAATCAAACCATTTTATTTAATTATTAAAACTTAACTCGTATGGTTTACGATATAATTGACCTTATAAAAACCTGGTCTTGCTTTTTGTAAGCTAGACCCAACAAATGATTTTTTAACCATTAAATCAAAACAAATGTTAAACGGATTTATTGAGGTAATCAACTCATTGCTTTTGCTTTTGAGTTAAAGCGAACCTCGTTCAGATAAAAACATTTTTTTAATCATTAAATATTTAACCGTGATTATACAAGGCATAGATCTCATTATCTCATGGATATTGTTTTCATGAGTATGATAAAATAAAAACCCCGAGTTCAGTTAAGCTCGTCGGGGTAGACACAATTTTTTATTAACTGTAAATACCGTGAAAATGAATTTAGCTGAAAGGGTGAAGTCACCCACTCCAAAGTTTTTTAAGAAAGTAAGAAATATAGGCCTTGTCCTGGCTGCTGTAAGTGCGACAATTTTTGCTGCACCCATCGGATTGCCGGCAGTTGTGATCAAAATAGCAGGATACCTGGCAGTGGCTGGCGGTGTTGCCGGTAGCATTAGCCAGACTGCAGTAAAGGGAGAATAAGATGAATCAACAATATTTTGATAACAGCACCAAGGCAGGAACAATTGGGGGCACACTCCTCACCATCTTCGTAAATATTAAAAGCGAAGATCTCCTTAAGACAGGAATTCTTGCAGCTGTTGGAGCGATGGTCAGTTTCAGCGTCACCCTTTTACTTAAATTTCTTATTAAGCGACTAAAAAAATAAACGCATTGCTTGTGGTGAGCAATGCAACCCGGCCCCGATCTTTATCGGGGCTTTTAAATTGAAAGCCCCCTAAAAAGGAGGCTCACATGAGGAAGTGAACGAATAACCCAGCTGCGAAGAAAAAACGAATACACCAGGCGAAACGAACCAGCAAGACACCCAAATGCTGCCAACTAACCAACGATTAACGAGAACTGACATAACGAAACATTTTAAAATGAAAAAATAAAATAACTGCCTCTCTCCAGCACCGGGATCGTGGGTGGCAGTATAAATGATGGCTTTGTGCGGTGGGTTTTGTGTTTATGCTGCGCAGTCGAGCTTTGTGCCGGTGCTATCTTGCAGTTTATTTTATTTTTTTAAATGTGAGGCCAGTATGTCGGTTCGATCGTTGGTCCTGGTTGTCGCTTGGTGCAGGTGAGATTTCTGACACCGGGCCATAGTTATTCAGGTGCACTCTTGAGTTCCAGGAAATACTTCTGCAAAAGACAGCGCTGTAACCGATCAGTAGCAGTTATTTGTTCCTGAAGAGTTGTTTTTAATTTACTAAGGTTATCTAATGAAGAATGAAGTTCCCGGTACCTGGACCAATCCGGGTGGATTGCCGGCGCCACTTCACGGAGTGTATCTCGTACATCCTGAAGGTTAATAAAAGGAATGGCTGAGCCACGATGACGGACCTTAAATTTTCCAGATACATGCAGGCCATGAATAAGCCAAAAGAAAAAATCAAAGTATTTCTGATGAGGGCAAACCACCAAAAAGGAATTTGCCCAGGGCTGAAAGGCGGGCTTACCGGCATTGCAACCTTTGCAAAGAATAAAGAAGCTGTAAGGCGGTATTTTAACGCCTGCATGATAACAGCGGATTTGAGGAAATATCATAATCATGAGCTTTAAGTCAATCTCATTTCCTTTTGAAAATTTTAAACAAAAGAAAAAAGAGAAAAAAAGAAAGCTCATTTACCAAGCGGCGTGGCTGGAACGGCAAGGAGGAACGGAATAAATGATGGCGTTGTGCGGATGGGCTGTGTTTATGCCGTAGTTCCTTGCCGGACCAAGTGACAGATTTGTGATAGCCGCTTAACTTTGCTGTATTTTTTTATTCTGCCCCACAGAGGGATACGCTTGGTGGCATATTCCGGATGAAAGAGGCAGACAGCTAATAAAAAAGCCCATATCGAAACGATACAGGCATTGCGAAGAATTATAAAAGACTTATTTCTTCTTACCTCTGCTTGGAGCTTGTGTTAATGCTGATGCAGCAACACTTTTCATTGCTTTTGTTGATTTGGGGTTACTCAAAATTTTTGAGGCCTTTGATGCAACACTCTTTGATGTTTTTTCAGATTTTGCCATTTTAAAATAGATTTTTAATTCCTTATAAAGTTACTATTTACCACGGCTTTTCAATTAAAAAATAGTCCACACAATATGAATTGGATTTAAAGATGCGATAGCAAATGTGACAGGCGTACCGGTAAAAGCGCCTGCGGCAAAAAGAAGCATAGCCGTGCCGCACACTTGTCGGCACTGTGGTTTTGGCGAGCCGTTGATGGCCGCCGGAGAGAATGAGGAACGAATGAACGGAGGCGGACAGCGAGTGCCAGCGACTGGGGCGCCCAGTAAAAGGGCCGTCAGGCCATGGTGGGCGCACAGTGAAGGGGATTTGTGTGGCATGTTTACATGAGCCTGGCTTCGTGCCAACAAAGCCCCTGAACGCAGGCGATGGCCAGCCGGCGAGCAAAATAAAATAGGCAGCGGGTGGACTGAACCTTACTGAAATGAAGGAGCGACGAACGAGTGTAATGGAACCAAGTGAGCTGTGATCTGGCTTGCGAAAGGGATTTTGCATCCCGCCCATAAAAGCTTTTGTGCAAAGCAGCGGGATGCAAAGCCCTGAAGCAAATGTTTAGCTGCGAACATGGTGCAATGGAACGGAAGTGAGAAGCGGATGAATAAAGTGGGGTGAAGGACACAGGAGCTGCCGTGAGGAATGAGGAGGAACTGCAAGTAGTATGACAAACCTGCGATAGCAGCCTGCAAGGCAACCCACTTTTACAATTACCTTAAAAGGGTTTAACGAGGAAAATTGTAATAGTGGGTTGGTTTGGCGTATCTACTTGCGGACGACGAATGACGAACACCTTTTTACCGGCCTTTCCTACGGAGAAGAAAACTATTATGTGAATGCATATGACTTTTTCACAAATTTTATTTGATCATTTGATAACTCCCGGTACCAGTGGGCAATTAATAAAGTTGGATTTTCTTTTAAATATTTATTTAAATCGTCTAATACTAAAGCATCAAATTCATATTTAATGCCAGCTTCAACCACTTCATACAATTGAGTATTATTGTTGAATCGGATATTTTTCAATATCATTATTAGCATTATACAAATTTCGAAAATTCGATAATATGCCGATAAAGAAAAACCACACTATTTAATGATTTTTTCCTCTTTAAACAATGCATAGAGTAAATTTAAAAAGGCATTAAACTTTCATTCTTTGTATTCTTACCGCATTTAATATAGCCAATAAAGCCACTCCTACATCTGCAATAACTGCTTCCCATAAAGTGGCAATACCACCTGCACCAAGGCCCAGCACAATTACTTTAACCACCATAGCCAATATGATATTCTGCCATACGATATTCCTGGTAATTTTTCCGATCTTGATCGCAGAGACAATTTTTGAGGGTTGGTCATTTTGAATAACTATATCAGCGGTTTCAATTGTGGCATCACTTCCTAATCCTCCCATTGCAATACCAGCATCTGCAAGGGCAACAACTGGAGCATCATTAACACCATCACCAACAAAAGCAATGTGTTTGCCTGCATCCTTCAGTTGTTGAACCTTCTCGACTTTCGCTTCAGGCAGTAAATCACCATAAGCATCATCAATCCCAACCTGTTTTGCGACTTTATCTACTACGGATTGTTTGTCTCCAGAAAGCATCACTGTTTTGATATTCAGGCTATGCATATCTTTAACGGCCTGTATTGCATCTTCCTTGATCTCATCAGCCATCGTGATATATCCTGCATATTGATTGTTAATTGCAACTACAACAATGGTATCAACTATTTTTTCAATTTCTGCAGGATAAGGCAATATTGAATTTCTTCAACAGCTTTACATTTCCTGCCAAGATTTCTTTTCCATCAATACTTCCCTTTTAAACCATGCCCCGATATTTCTTCTACATTTTCGACCTTTACATCATTTATAGCATCGCCAGCATATTCAGTAACCGCTTTTGCAATGGGATGTGTAGAGTTTTTTTCGAGTGCTGCAGTTAATCTTACTAATTCCTTTTCATCAATATTATTTGGTACAACTTCCTGCACTTTAAAAACACCTTTGTCAGTGTTCCGGTTTTATCCATCACAACTGTATTAACCTTGGTCATCACGTCAAGGAAATTGCCACCTTTAAATAAAATTCCGTTCCTGGATGCAAGCCAATTCCACCAAAATAGCCCAATGGAATAGAAACAACCAACGCACAAGGGCAACTAATTACAAGAAATACCAAGGCCCGGTAAAACCAGGTTTGAAAATTGTAATCATCCACAAAAAAGTAAGGAACAAAACAAACGGCAACAGCTAAGAAAAAAACAATAGGTGTATAAATCTTTGCAAAGCGAGTAATAAATAATTGTGTTTGTGACTTTCGTGCTGTTGCATCCTGCACCATTTCCAGGATCTTACTCAGCTTACTATCCTTGAAACAGCGCATTTACTTTTACTTCCGCTACTGTATTCAGATTAATCATTCCGGCAAATATCTTTTCTCCTTTATATTTCGTATCAGGTTTGCTTTCTCCTGTTAAAGCTGCGGTATTAAAAGAAGCATTTTCTGAAAGCAGTTCCCCATCTAAGTGCCACTTTTTCACCGGGTTTAATTTGAATGGTTTCACCTAATTCAATACCGGAAGGGTCAGATCAACTTGGGTTGTTCCATTACCTGATTACAGTTACCTCATCAGGCCTAATATCCAAGTAAAGCTTTTATACTTCTTTTTGCCCTGTTGACTGCTGCATCCTGAAACCATTCGCCAATTTGATAAAATACCATTACGGCCACACCTTCCTCATATTCGCCAATAATAAATGCTCCGATGGTGGCCACACTCATCAATACAAACTCATTGAAGAAATCACCCCGTTATAGATTTCCGGAAAGCCAAGGTCTAAAACCTTTCTGCCTGCCAATAGGTAGGCAATAATATTTATATGAGAGCTGGAATATTTGGCAGCTCAATTTTGAATCCATATTCCAACACAAGCAATACGAGCAAAATGAATAATGCCAAAAGTAAATCCCAATGAGACTTCCAGCCCGTGTGTCTATTTTCTTCTCACCGGCAATCATTGGAATGGTTATGGCCATCGTCTTCACGCATGTTCTTTGATTCAACTGGATCCATTGTTTCTTACAATTGTTCTTTTGAACTATTTTTGCATGTTCGTGTGATTGTGTTCCATAAATTCTTATATGAATAAAAAATGAAATAATTCCGGTAATATTAATACTCAATCCGGTGATAATACCTGCATTGTGTTCCCACTTATGCCAGTTTAGTTTCAGAAGCCTTTATAAACTATCCGTATCCATATCAGCATACCGGTAATGGTTATAATAGAATACATTGTTGCAATTAAAGCCAGCATATACCATCCTTTGCTTCCCGCCAAAAGAAAGTAAGCTTCAATTTCCATACAGGGAGAAAGAAACATAGCAACCACTAATGCCATGATAATTGATGTTTTAGCTCTTCTTTTCTAGCTTCTTCCTTTTCTAGATGAAAATGATGATGCCTGTAATGCTGGCGAATAAAATAAAGCCCCATGAGAATAAGCACAGAAGGACGCAATAATTTGAGTAAAGTGTTCAATATGATCTAGTTAACTCACTACCAATAATAGCAAGCAATACACCAATGATACAGTACTAATAACATGGGCTAAACCTGCCAAAACGTAATACGACTTGTTTCTGCCAAGATCCAGCCTTCTTTTTTACCAATAGCCAATACCGGTAAGCCAGTGATTAGGAATCACTGCATGTAATAAGCTGATTAAAAGGCTACCAATTATAATGCTGTACATTAAGTGTGTTTCTGATAAGTAGAAAATAAAACGGTTGCAGCTATTACTAACTGCAACCGATATTTAATTATGTATTTTATTTAAGCCTGTAATGCGCTGACCATCCCTAATATAGACGCAAGCATCACCACACATTTCCAACAATTTAATCTGTTCAATTTCATTTTGTTTGATTTTATGAATGTAAAAATACATGCTATTTAGCTTTGATATTGTTAATAATTTTGGCAAGGTCTTCCGGGATCTCCATGGGTTGTAATGGTGGCACGTTTGCACCACCAGTATTGCCAATAGGAACATGCCCTACAAAGGATTTTATTCCACCTATAAGCAAGCGTGGTATCTGCCCCATCACTTCTTTAAAGTTTTTTAATTTGAGACCAAAGCAAAGCATCTTCCAATGGACGGCAGTATGCTCATAAGGATAAGGTTGTGCTAAAATATGCGCTCTTTCCAAATGCCGCCAGCTAACCTGATAATGCTTTTTTAGAAAGGCATTGTAGTATTCAGTTAATTCAATTTTATAAAATTGTTTTAACGCCTGTGGCATAATTGTATTTAGCTTCATATAAATTATTTTAATGTCCGTGTTCACCCTCACCTGAATTTGTCATTTTTGCTAAAACAAAGAATGCCCCTTTCACCACAATCTTTGCATCTTTTGGAATCTCTTTAAGTAAGGTGATTTGAGTATAGCCCACTTCAGTTGCACCTTTAGCAACTGGTATTTTTTCAAAAGTCATTCCTTTTTCTTTTTCGTCATGTTTTTCTTTAGCATCATGCTTTATGCTGTCTTTTACCTGTAGCTGGATGTTCTTCTTCTGCATGTTCATCAGTAACCATAAAAATATAATCCTGGCCTGCAATGGTTACAATTGCTTCGGTAGGTACAGCCGGTACCGTTGCTTTTTCCAAACTGATAATTGCAGTAATAGTCATGCCATCGATCAGCCCGGTTTTATCACCCTGTACCTTAGCATGTACTGAAACAGCTTTACTTTCACCTTCAAATGATGAACCCAATGAATAAATCTGTGCATCATATTCTTTGCCGGGATTGTTGGTTAGGGTAAAATGAATTATCTGGTTATTTTTTAGTTTGGAAGATCTTTTTCATACACAAAAAGATCAAGGTGCAGCTGGCTATTATCAACAATTTCTGCTACAGCTGTGCTTACATCCACATAGCTTCCCATTTTTACCGTTACATTACTTACCACACCACTGATAGGACTGGTAATGGCCAATACAGAAATCAATTTGCCATTGGAAAGTCTTGCAGGGTTGATACCCATCAGTTGGATTTGCTGTTGCAATGTTGATCTTACGGTTCGTAAAGTTCTTAATTCCGTTTCGGCAGCCTGTAGATTTTTTAATGCCCCTGCATTACCGGCATTTAATTCTTTTTGACGTTTTACTTCCAGTTCAGCCATTGCAATTTTTGAATTAACATTCAGGTATTCGCTCTGCGCCTGAATAAAATCCGGATTGGCAATGGTTGCAATTGTTTGGCCCTTTTGATACAAATTGCCCGGCTGTACCAGCAATGATTTTATAACACCACTGTAAATAGAATTGACACTGGCTTTATTTTGATTCGGCACTTTCAGCACGCCATTTGTTTTTAAGTGATGCAGTTAATTGCTTTTGTTCAATACTACCTAATTCTATACCAATACTTTTCATTTGTTCATCGGTAAGTGTAGTGCGTATTTGGATTTTCATGTTCATCTTCATGTCCAGCTTCTTGCGTTTCGTTTCTTCAGTCTCAGCAGTTTCTTTTATCTTTACCTCCACAGGAAAACAGAGCAGCAGGCTCATGAAAATAAGGATTGTTATTAAAAATTTTTCATAACTGTATATTTTATTGATTGATGTAATAATTGTATTGAATGACTGACTGATTATACGCATTGAGGTTTTCCAAATAATTTTTCTGAATCTCTATTGCCTGCGTTAAGAACTGTGATAATTCAGCAAAACTTATTTCTCCGGCACGGTAAGCCAGCGATGCCGCTTTAATAATTTCATCAGCCTGTCTTAATCCGGCTGTTTCATAAAATGATAACATGCTTTTATTCTTTTCCACTTCCTGCTGCATTTGCAATTGTTGTGTATTGAAAGCCTGCTTGTCATATTCATATTGCTTTTGCTGCACTAACCTATCTGCCTGTGCCACTTTAACTTTACTGCGATAAGCACTCGCACCAAATAAGGGAAATGCTGCTGAAACAGAAAAGCCTGTGAAAGGATCTTTTGCGCCCCACAAGCGCTGACTGAAAAAACGCCCAGAAAACTCGGGTTTGTTTTCATTTTTTATAACTGCAATTCCGGCGTTGGCAATATTGATATTTTGTGATTGCAAAGCCAGTATCGGATGAACACTGTCTTTACAATTGCGGGCATTGGTAATTTTTCCAGTGGGATCATTAAAGGCAACATCATATCATTTGAATTAAGCAATTGCATTAATGATTGCTGTTGTATCTGAATTTCATTATCCATTTGCTGTAACAATGCCTGCAATTCTTTCATTCGTACATTGGCAGCAATACTGTCTAATCCCGGACTGTCGCCTGTTTTTACTTTCAAGCTTGCCGCATCATTCAATGATCTATAAATACTGTCCAAGCGATGAAATAATTGTTGCTTATCCTGTAAATACCAAAGCTGGTAATAAACAGTTCGTACATCTCTTTTAATATCTACCTCAATAGCCGCTGTATTTGCCTGGTAATATTTCAATTGTTCGTTGTACAGATTTTTTTGCGCTTTATACAATCCCGGCCATGCAATACTTTGCGATATGCCAACTTTCAGGATGCCCTTATTATCACTTGGCCGCATATCTTCATTTTCAGCAAATACACCTGTCTTTGGAAATGGTTGCAGTTTTTAACTTGCGCTTTACCTTTATTGATCTGCTGATTATTTATTTCGTATTGCAAGTTATTTTTTGCCAACATGATCACTTCGTTAATACTTACCCTTTTTGTGACCGGCTGTTGTGCCTGTACATTATTTGGCATGAGCAGATAGAGTAATACCTGCAATTATTAAAGCTGATTCCACCAGGCTGGCGATATTTGATTTTTCTTTTTGATGAAAATATGATGTAGAGCAAGGCAGTACGACAAGCGTTAGAAATGTGGCTGTTATTAATCCGCCAATTACCACCGTTGCCAATGGCTTTTGTACTTCTGCACCTGCACCGTTTGATAAATGCCATTGGAAAAAACCCAAAGCAGCTACGGTTGCAGTCATCAACACAGGTCGCAACCGGATTTTTGTTCCTTCCATTACTCTTTGAATTATATCTTTCATACCTTCTTTTTCCAATTGATTAAAGGTGCTGATCAATACAATTCCATTTAATACCGCTACACCAAATAAGGCAATAAAACCAACGCCTGCCGAAATACTGAATGGCATTCCCCGCATCAGCAAAGCAAATACACCACCAATTGCACTCATCGGAATAGCAGTAAAAATCAGCAGTGGCTTCTTTTATGAACCGAAAGTGAAATAAAGCAAAAAAAATATCAAGCAAAGTGCAACTGGTACAGCAATCATTAACCTGGCAGATGCTTTCTTGTAAGTTTTCAAATGTGCCTCCGTAGGTATAATAATAACCGTCAGGCAGCAATTTTACGCTGTCATTAAGTTTTTCCTGTATTTCTTTTACCACAGTTTGCACATCCCGGTCTTTTACATTAAAGCCAACACATTCTTCGTTTGCCATCTTCCCGGCTGATTTGTGCAGGACCTTCTTTAAATGAAACAGTTGCCACCTGTGATAACGGAATCTGGTTACCATCTGGTAGTTGGAATATATAAATTGACTGACATCATCAATTGAAGTGCGGTGTGCACTATCCAGCCGTACCACCAAATCAAACTTTCTTTCATTTTCATAAACCACTCCTGCTACTTCGCCTGCAAAAGCGGTACTGATAATATGATTGATATCTTCAATATTTAAACCATAACCTGGCAATTTTGCCCGGTCGTATTGAATGGTGATTTGTGGCAGTCCGTCAATCCTTTCAACCTGTGGTTCTGTTGTACCTTCTACTGATTGCAATAATCTGCTGCAACTTTGCTGCATAGTGCAGCCAGCGTATCCATATTTTCTCCAAATATTTTAATGGCTACATCCTGTCGTATACCTGTCATCAATTCATTAAACCGCATTTGGATCGGCTGGTTGGCTTCAAAAAAAACACCGGGAATAACTTCGAGTTTTTCCATCATCATATCTGCCAGTTCATCATAATCTTTGTGGTTGTCCATTCGTTTTTATGCTTTCAAAATAATCATCAGATCTGTTGCTTCAGGAGGCATGGGATCGGTTGGTACTTCGGCACTACCTGTTTTACCAACAACCATTTTTACTTCCGGGAAATTGCTTAATAATCCGGCTGCCTGCATGGAGGTTTCTATACTTTGTGATAAGGAAGTTCCCTGTGGCAGTATACAGTGAAAAGCATAATCACCTTCCTCCAATGTCGGAATAAATTCACCACCCATTCTGCCGAAAATAAATAAGGTAATGGCAAGTAATGCAACCAGCTGACCCAACTACGACATATTTCATTTTAATGCTCCTTTAATAAGCGGTGAATACCTCGTTGAAAGAAATCCATCATTCTATCGGAAATAGTTCTTTTTGTGGATGCTTTTTGGAAAGAAACAAAGCACACATCATAGGAATATAAGTAAGTGAAAGATCAATGCACCCAAAATTGCAAAGCCAACTGTTTGCGCCATTGGCCTGAACATTTTTCCTTCAATACCCTGCTAAGGTAAGAATAGGCAGGTAAACAATCAGGATGATAATTTCTCCGAATGCTGCGAACTCATCATTTTTTTTGCAGCTGCTCTCACACAGCTTCATCCATTTGCTTGTTGAGTTAATTTTCCGGCAACATGTTTTGCTGACCAGAAAATGCATTGTTGCTTCCACAATAATTACTGCACCATCTACAATCAATCCAAAATCAATTGCACCCAAGCTCATCAGGTTGGCACTTACACCAAATACATTCATCATGCCCAATGCAAATAACATGGAAAGTGGAATGGCAGATGCTACAATTAAACCTGCACGAAGATTTCCAAGAAACAAAACCAGCACAAATATTACGATCAATGCTCCTTCAATCAGATTTGTTTTTACCGTACTTATTGCACGGTTAACCAAATTTGTTCGGTCAAGATAAGGCTTCAATCTCCACATCATCAGGTAATGATTTTTTAATGATTTCCATTTTTGCTTTTACCCTGTCCACCACTGCTGCACTATTAGCACCTTTCAGCATCATTACAATTCCGCCCACTACTTCTTTTTCTCCATTGTAAGTAATAGCACCATAACGAACTGCATTACCAAACTGAACTTCTGCCACATCCCTTATCAAAACAGGAATATCATTTACTTTTTTAATACAATATTTTTAATATCATCCAATGAACTTATCAAGCCAATACCCCTGAATAAAATAGGCATTTGGTTTTTTATCAATGTATGCACCACCGGTATTTTCATTATTTTTTTCAAGTGCAGTAAAAATTTCAGCAATGGTTACATTCATTGCTTTAAGCCGGTCTGGATTTACTGCAACTTCATATTGTTTCAGCAAACCGCCAAAACTGTTTACTTCTGCAACACCTGGTGTACCATAAAGTTGCCGGGCAACAATCCAATCCTGCATGGTTCGCAAGTCCATTGCAGAGTATTTGTTTTCCTGCCCTTTCTTTGGGTGAATTACATACTGATATACTTCTCCCAAACCTGTACTTACCGGAGCCAATTCAGGTGTGCCAATTCCTTTGGGTATTTTTTCTTCTGCTTCTTTCAGTTTTTCATTAATTAACTGACGGGCAAAATAAATATCAATATCATCGTGAAAAACAACCGTAATAACCGATAATCCAAATCGCGAAATAGAACGCATTTCTTCCAGATCCGGAAGGTTGGCAAGGCTTTGTTCAATCGGGTAGGTAACCAATTGTTCCACTTCCTGTGCGGCCAGTGTGGGGGTGAGTGTAATGATCTGCACCTGGTTATTGGTAATATCAGGCACTGCATCAATGGGCAAGTTTAGCTGGCACTCCATACACCCCAAATAATGAGTGCCAGTGTCATTAACCCAATGATGAGTTTATTTTTTATACTGAAATGAATGATTTTATTGAGCATATTTTTTTCTATTTAGTATATGACTGTAGTAGTGAATTATCCTTTCTGCAATAGCGGCTAAAAGAATGGCACAACACAGTGCAATAACAATGATTTTAATTACTCTTAATCCAAAAGGCTGTTTTGCCTTTTTGGATTTTTTCCTACTTACCATTTTAGAAATGGTAATGAATGATAAATGCAATACATGCCATTCAATGGCTATGCAGCAAATTCAATAAAGGGAGTAATTAAGATAACTTAGGAGGCTGCCAGATGCTGTTTTGCGCCTCAGTAGTGAAGGCTATATTATAGAGCGGGAATTTCTCAGATGAAAGCATTACTTTATTTACCTGTGCTTTTGGAGAAGGGAGAATAATAAGGCTGAAGTTGCACAACAAGAACAAGTGCAAAACGGCGTACAGGCTTCTGCATCATGCCTGTGTTGCTCGTGATTCTCAGTAGCTGAAATTTTTACTTCTGTTTTTGCATTACACTCCTTACTATCTCCGCAAGGTAGGCAGAACATATAGAGCATTGCAAAGGATAGATGAGGAAGAAAAATTTCATTGGTTACAAATATAGAAACAAAATGCATGAAAAATGAAAGATGAAAGGTTGTTACGTGGTTGCAAAGATGGTACTTCATAATTGGTTAAAAATACGTTGAAACTCCAAAACTAAATCCACCAGTTTTGGAAGGTGGATTACCCAATAAATCTCGTTGTTGCTGGTGGCGGTAATTCAATCGTAAAACAGTTTGTGCCGTTGGCCGGAAACTTATGGCTGGCATAATACTCCAAAGGTCTTCTGCAATATTGCCGCCGGTGCTGGTGAATTTCCCTTTATTCCAGTCCACATATTCCAGGCGCCGGCAAGGTTGAGAGTGGCATTGTGCCAACCAAAGCCTTTTCTTCTTTATCACCGGCTGCACAATATCTAAAAAGCCGCCTTGCTGTTTGTTGCCATATTGTTGTAAAAAGGTGGGGGGCACATTCACTTTTACCCAGGCCCATTCGGCGGTAATAAAAGTTTTCATTTTGGGTAATGTAGTATTGAAATCAATGGCAAAAATATCCACCCTTCGTTTATCATCTAATCGTAATCCATCATCCTGGAACTTGTTTACACGCCGCCCATATAAGACAAGCCCAACTCTCCAATTTTACTATGCTTCGCAGCAAGTTTACCGGTAAAAAGCGGCAGGCCGCTGTTTATTTCTTCAAACCTTTCTGAAATTCTCTTTTGCCGACGGTAAAAAAGTTTTGTTCTCAGAATTGTTGATGATCGAATTATCAAAACTGCCCGATAGATATAATTCATACCCAAACATCCAGTCTTTTTCATAATGCTTTCCATACAACCCAAAGCCTGCATTGCTCCAGGTAGCAGGCAACATTTGTGTTGCAGAAATAGGCCGGTCAATAAACTCCCATTTTGGCCCATCGTGGTTTTGGTTGAAGGCTCCGATCGGGTTTAATATCATACCTCCACGCAGGTTTAACAGCGGATGCATTTCAATATCTAAAGCTGCAAACTCAACAGCAATCTCTTTACCTCCATCTTCAAATTCAATCTCACTCAAAAATTTTAATCTTTTACCAATGGTAGATGAAACAAATAATGTTACCCGCCTGAACTGGAACTGGTGGCCTTCTGAAATGCCATCGGTTCCTAAGTGTTGCCAGTTGGCTTCCATATAACCGCCTAATGAAACTGGCAATTTCCCTATTCCAATAAACGGGCGGTTATACACAGCATCCATGTTCATTGTTTTATTAACCGTATCCTTCGGAATTCTTTTTAACAGCGATGGATCTATTTGTGCTGATGCAAGCAGAAAAAAACAAATCGAGTGTAATAACGCTTATCGTAAATATTTTTATCATACTGCTTTTAATGAAATTTTAAGTTGATATTTTTCAACGGTTACCGGGAAGGTTCTCAGTTTCACATCAGCCGGTCCATTTTGTACTGTTCCACGGTTATCAAACTCACTGCGCATGTGCCGGGCATTGCAGCTTATCACCAAATACCTGCAATTCGGTGCCCTGGTGTGTGCACCGCATCCACAAAGCACTGTATTCATTTTCATTAATGCGATATAGGCAAATGGGATACTGCAGTATGTCGTTGTGAACAACAATATACTTTTTAAAATAAGTGTTGTTGCCATTCCTGGTTTCAAAATCGCTTTTCATCACTACAAGGTCATCAGCAACAATCTTCCCGCTTAGCGTTTTGGTAGCCGAACAACTTTGCAGTAAAGCAGTCATTCCTGTACCAGCAACACAGGCGAAGCCACAGGTTTTAATAAATTCTTTCCTATCCATTAATTTATAATGATTTTAAAAACTTTAAGATTGCGTTTTTCTCTGATGCAGACATAAGGTTAAATTTATTTTTACTTTGTGCCGCTTCACCACCATGAAAATTAATGGCCGCTTCAATACTATTTGCTCTTCCATCGTGTAATAAAAAATACTGCCCCCCCTGCGAATTTTTAGATAATCCCAATCCCCATAATGGTGGTGTTCTCCATTCTGCAGTGGTTGCATTTCCTTCTGTATATCCGTCGTCGAGATCAGGTCCCATATCATGCAGCAATAAATCGGTGTACGGGAAAAATGTTTTATTTGATAAAGCGGGTATTGTTGAATTACCGGTTTGCATTTCCGGTACATGACAACCGGCACAATTGATACTGGTAAAAATTTCTTTGCCTTTTATAATATCAGGAGATGACGCATTTCTTTGCACAGGCGCTTTCAGCATTTTTAAATAAGCCACCACATCAATGACGGTTTGATTGCTGATCTCCGGATCTATTTCAAGTCCGTCATAAGTATCATAAGGTTCATAGCTGGAAGCAATGCCCATATCCTGGTTATACGCATTTACCGTCTGGTGATGCAGATCGTAGGCCGCAGCCTTTTTGCCGAACCTGCCAATATATTTCCCATTAGATGAAAACATATCCCTGACGTTCAAATCCGTAAGAAGGAATATTGATCCAGTTGGGTCTCCCTGAAATACCGTCTGCATTATTATCGTTTGGATCGCTTAATGCTAACAGGATCAGCATCCGTTACAGCGTCCAGGAATCCGAGCCCGGTATTAGCAGGTGGAGTGAATTTTGAAAAAGTGGCTCCGGCAGGGATCTGTTCAGCTATAAAATTAAATTATAGAGCGATTCTGGAGCTGGGGTCCTCCTAAATGTAAAAAAGTGTTGCCGGTGGTATTTAGTTGGCCAAACCTTGTGAGTGTGGAAAAAGGGTGACCCTTTCCATCACCAGCGTGACAGGTTCCGCAGGAGGTTGCGACAAACAAAGGCCCCAGTCCTGTTTGCACCGTAAATATATCATCGTTAAAAGCTACATCCCCTGCAAGGAACTGCCTGTTTTGTTCATAGGTAAGCCCTTCCACAGGCCCGTCCAATAATTGGTCATCTGCAGCTCCAGACGGTTCGAATTTCGAGCATGCCTGTATTAAAATGATAGCTATCAAAAGGCTACCAATAACTGTATATGTGCTTTTCATTACGTAAATTCTTTTACAAAAATACATAATTAGGCTTACCTAAATATAATTTTATTAAAAAAAAGCTGACTTTTGTGTAAAATAGTAAGATGACGTCTTTAGCAGAAGAGAATTATCTCAAGGAAATTTATAAGCTCCATGAAAAAAGTGGTATGATGGTCAGCACGTCCGCCTTGGCAGAAACATTGCAGATCAATCCTGCGTCTGTAACAGATTTCATTAAGAAGATGGCTTCCAAAAAACTGATAAAATATGAGAAATCGAAGGGTGTGATGCTTACTGAGCATGGTCGCACTATAGCTTTGACTATCATACGTAAACACCGTTTATGGGAAGTATGGCTCGTAAACCACCTGGGATTTAAGTGGGACCAGGTACATGAGATAGCAGAACAGCTTGAGCACGTAAACAGTGAAGAGCTATTTGAACAGCTTGACAAGCATTTAGGGTACCCTAAAGCGGATCCCCATGGTGACCTTATACCCGATGCAAAGGGCCGTTTTGCAAAGATCAGCAGTAAACCTTTACTAGACTATAAAGCCGGGGATAGATTAAAATTTGTAGGCGTTGCCGAACACACAAATAGCTTTTTGCAATACCTCACGAAAAACAACCTTAAACTGGGAGATGAAATACTTGTGGAATCTATTGAGGAATTTGATAAAAGTTTCCTGTAGAACAAGAAGGAACGGAAACTATTAAGCAAAGAAGTGGTAAAAAATCTGTTCGTGGTTGAAATATAAATTTCAGTCTTTATCCTTTTAATTTAATCTTTCCTGTTCCATTTTGGGCGCTCACCATTATTTTCAAATTTAAATGTTTCTATTATAGTTCTTTCAATATGCCTGGGTATATCTTTTGAATTTTCACCGTATGTAACAAACCAGTGTATTTCTAAACTTGAAATATTATCTAACTTCATTTGAATGGGTATGGATCTACTTCTTCTATCCCCAAATTGCTTACCGGTTAAAAATCTTCCTCTAAGTCCATCCTTTCTGTGGATGATGCTTCCGTTTAAACCTTCTCTGCCGGAAATACCAACATAAATAAGTTCTTTATTATTTGAATAAAAAAGATACAACCCGCTGTAATCCCTTCTTACAGGAATGTTGCAAACCAAACTTAATACATCATCGCCGTGAAAATTAAATTTTCCTTTCGCTTCATATTTCTGCAGGCCTGACAAAAGTTCTACCAAATATTTCATACTTTCTTCCATTTCGTTTACTTCAAATGCTCGGTGCAATAGCGCCTTGAGTAATTGCTCTGTGGCATGTTGGTTGACGAGAATGTGATCTTTTAATTGGTTGGTTTTGGCTAATTGCTTTTCTATTTCTGCTACTATGCGTTTTTGTTCAGATAGCGGTGGAAGCGGAATTGCAAATTGTTCAAGATTGTACTTAGGTAATCCTTCTCTTCCTGCCCCTGTTGTTGAAGAGAAAACAAATTTTTGAAAGTATGGCGATAGAACGATTTTATGAAAGTATGTATTATCAACTTGCAATGGCCTGATTATACAAACGTGTTGGTCACATTACCTTCCTCAAAATCATTTGGAACTAATGCACAACGCCCCAATGAACCGCCAGTTATATTTAATAGAATGTCGTTTGCAAACACAACTGTGCCATTCATTTGTTTTTGCACTTCATCCGATACAAACTTTATATCATCATAAACTAAGCCATCATCATAAATATTTTGAGAACGGAAAAAAGGATACCCTGTTTTTGAATAGTTGCTACCTTTTGGTGTGCTTCCGGAACCAATTTTTGAACACATTTCCCCTAACCTACACCAAACCCAACCTACAGGAATTTCAAAAGGAATTTCTTCGGGTTTGATGGGTGGAAAAGACTTTTCCTTTTTGCCCGACTTTTCTTTTTCCAATTTTATACGTTTGAGTAGTTCGCTGGATGATTCGTCTTTCTTGTCTGGCTTTACCAATTTTCCTTGTACCGCTTCTTGTAAAATAGCCTGGTTAAGATTTTCGAGTTGGGCAAGTTGGTCAGCAAGGTAATTTTCAACTTGTTGTGTCTTTTCATATTCTGAAAATCGTTTTTTCAATTTCTGAAAACAATTCTTCATAACCCAGTATGTTTTCGCCTTGTGAAATTCTTATGGCTTCATCTTGTATATTTTTTGGACAGTCAGGAAGAATAAGAGATTTTAAATTTTCCGCATTTGCTTTAGGTCTAAAATTCCTTTCATTCAAATTCACAATTTGACTCCAATAAGCAAAACTGTGTAAGAATAGACAAATGTAATCAGGATTTACTTCTTTTTTGGCTCTAATGCGGATTAAGTAGCCAGCATAAATTGAGTGCTTTGGGGGGCTATCAATTTTGAAGCTTTTACCGGTTGTACCTCCTGTTCGGGCAATTAAAATATCCTCATTATTCAACAAATAAGTTTCTTCATCATCTAGCGATTGCAATAAGGTACAGATTGCCAATTTACTTTGCTTTCATGTATATCGCTTATACGCAAAAAGTATTTACCTGATTGCAATGCAGAACATTATAAGCCATATTGAGTACCTATCAATACATTTACTAGAAACAAACAGACTGTATTAAGAATAAATGATGAGAATTAAAGTATTTCGTATTTGCTTTTTTATTTCCTCCTTATCCGAAACAAATGTAAGAGGGACATAATCAAAATTTAATTTACTCATAGTTCCAGATGGCTTATCAGTTAGTTCATTTGCTTCTGGTTATGTTAATAGTTTCAATAATTTCTTTTTTATTATAACTAATCTCTTCAACTATTTTGTTGGATTCTTAATGTCTAAATTATAACTTCTTCCAATAATAGTATCAATAGAAACTTTCCAGGCATTCTATTGTACCGTTGGTTTTTTATGCCATTTTTTTATTTCGTCAAATTCTTCAATTCGTATTGGCTTGGTTTTGCTATAGGCTTTGTAGCCTTAGGGCAAAGCATGTTCGTAATACCAAATATCCTTAGTTGATTTCCCTTTTTCAAAGAAAATCAGGTTTGTGTTTACGGTTGCATACGGAGCAAAAACTGATTGCGGGAGCCGTATGATGCTGTGCATTTAGCCATGTTCAAGCAATTTTTGTCTTACCCTTTGCTTTACGCCTTCACCAGTTAAGCTGCCATCGGGTAATACAATGCCTGCCCGGCCACCATCTTTTAATAACTGTATAAATAAAATTAAAAAGAGATCGGCGCTTTCTTTAGTGCGGTAGTTTGAAGAAAAGGAAAATTGGTTTCCATCCCATCGCCTACCACACCACCAAAGGGTGGGTTGGCAACAATAATATCAACCCGGTCTTTCTGTTTAAAGGATGTGTATCCCCTACTGAGCGCATCCATGTTTTCTATCTGCGGCACTTCTATATCGTGTGTGATCAGATTAACTACACTTAGCATAAAGGGCAATGGCTTCAATTCTGTACCTGTTATGGTTTCCTGTAAAACTTTGCGATCAGCAACATTTTTAACCTGTTTACGAATGTGTTCAATAGCTCCACCAGGAAGACCGGCAGTGCCGCAGGCGGGGTCAATTATTTTTTCGCCCAGCTTTGGGTTAACCATATCAATGATAAACTGTGTTACGGCTCTTGGGGTATAAAAAATCACCAGTGTCCTTTTTGGTGGCAAGGCCCTGTAAAATGTCCTCGTAAATAGCTCATGAAAATATGATGCTCTTTACTACTGTTAAAATCAATTTCGTTGAGTTTATTAATGGCCTGTGAAAAGTGGTGCCGCTTTCATATAGTTATTGGTGCCATCAAAATATTTACGAATGATAACGCCTAACCGGTTATCAGCTGTTACTGGTAACTCCTTTAACTGAGGGAACAATTTGTTGTTTATAAAGCTGATGAGTTCATCACCGGTAATTCCTTCATCATTTTCTGCCCAATTTCGCCATTGCAGCTGAAATGGAATGGGTGATTTGTATTTGGGATCAAGAATCTCTCTTCCTTGTCTTTATCATCGAAAAGTTTTAGAAAGATCATCCCAGCCCAATTGTTCAATGCGCTGGGCATCGCCACTTAAACCAGGGTCTTTTCTTCAAAAATATCTCTTTACTGATTTATAACGCCGCCTATGTTGCTCATCTATTGATTACGTTATAAAAATTACAGTATAAATTAGGCTTCCCAAATATTGCATTGTGGATTTTTCTCAGGGCAAATCCAGTTTGTCAATATCTAATTCGTATTTGTACCTACCTGGCCATAAAAGACGAAAATCAAATCAATGTACCTTATTGGCAAACCAGTAGCTTTTTGCATTAACTGGCCAATCCTAGTACATTGTCATAATCTCTTACCGATTTAATCAGCCCAAGTCTATAAAAAATTCTACATAAAACACGGTCAGGTTTTCCACGTTCAAGTCCAGGTCGGTTAATAAATGGTTTACCGTAATGCCTCCCAAATATTTAAATTTTTTCTTTAAATCCTTTATAAGACTATTTATGTTTTTGCTGGAGTGAGGAAAATAGCAGAAGGAACATAAAATAGTTCTGAAGTGTTTTATGCTTTGCTTTTAAATCAAGCACAGCTTTGGCATTATACACACAGGCTCGAATTTTTGCTTCGTGCCTGATTATGCCAGAATTCTTCATTGCAGCCTTAATATCTGACTCTTTAAATTCAGCAACAGCATTCAGTTTACCCAATGCCTTTTTAATCGCAAAATATTTATTATTTACCGTTTCGGCCCTGAAGCCTGAATAAAACGTAACAAACATGACCAGTTCATAAAACCTGTGCCAATCAATTTTATTGGTATCAATGTTTTTAAACCTTTCAAAGTTCTTATCTAGTATTTTTTGTGAAAACGGACTTACATTAAAAAGGGCTCTTTCAGCACCAAAAAAAATCTTCTTAAGATATGCCGGGGTAACGGTTAGGGGAGTCATTGTTATGCTGTTTTATAAAATTCTGTTTCTAATTCTTTAATAGCTTCCATATAATTTTCCCTGCTGCCAAATCTCTTTTATAATTTCAATCGGAGAACCAAAGTCCGTTAATGGTTTTACTTTCAGAACTTCCATACTTTCAATATTTGCAATTCCTTCATCGGCATATTTGTCCAGTAATGCTTCCAAAACCTTTCGGACTGCTCACCATATTTTGTAAAATAATTTCGCTTTTTCACATTGTTGGCTCTTTCTTTTCTTGTAAGTGGGGGTTGGTCATAAGCTACATGGCAAATAAGATCAAATAAATCAACTTCCTTGTTTACTGCATCATTTAATGCTTCAACCAAAACTCCTTGCTCCTGTAACTCTTTAATAATAGCTTCCTTGCGATCAGTACTATTCCATTTATCTTAAAAAATCATCCAGAGAAGCAAATTTACCTTTGATAATTTCTTTTGTATGGTCTTTTAAGCTTGTTGTTATAGGTTTGCCATGATGGTCAAAATATAATTCACGGCTTACCAGAACTGAAACATCAACCCCATTTACATAAACCTTTTCTCTGCTTACATATTCTGATTTATTTTCAGATACCAGATTTCTGACATAGGTTTTCTCAACTATAATTTCGTCGCCAGTTACTTCATCAATAATAGGTGAACTATCATTTTCTTCTTCATCAATAATGTTGCTTAAATCTGAGTCTTCGGTAACTGGTTTTACTCTAATTGGGTCCCCATCAAACTCTTTATCGGCAAATAAATCTGTTAGCATTTCTGAAATCAAGAATAGTAAAATAGAGTTTACCGTATTCTTCATTTATCCTTGTTCCCCGTCCAATGATCTGTTTAAACTTAGTCATTGAATTAATTTGACTATCCAGCACAATCACTTTACAGGTTTGGGCATCAACACCAGTAGTCATTAATTCGGAAGTAGTAGCAATAACAGGATATTTTTCTTCTGGATTTATAAAATTGTCCAGCTCTCTTTTTCCTTCATCATTATCCCCAGTAATCTGCATAACGTATTTGTAATTAACGGATACTAGATCCGCATTGTGCCTTGGCTAATGCGAACGCATACGTTCTGCATGGTCAATATCCAACAAAACACAATTGTTTTTGCAAAGCGGTCATAGCCTTTTAAAAATTCAGTTATTTTTTTGCAACCAGTTCGGTTCGTCTCTTCTACTATAATAGTTCGGTCAAAGTCTTTCCGGTTATAAATTCTATCCTCAACTAAATTTCCCTTTTTATCAGTTTTGCCTTTAGGTCGGGTCTCCAGCCTTCAATGTCAATATCTAAACCTATTCGAACAACCCGGTAAGGGGCAAGGAAACCATCATCAATTCCTTGTTTTAATGAATAGGTATAAACCGGATCTCCAAAATATTCAATATTACTGATTTCCTTAGTTTCTTTTGGAGTTGCAGTTAAACCAATATGAGTAGCATTTTTGAAGTAAGTTAATATCTCTCTCCAGGTACTATCCTCTTTTGCACTTCCCCGTGACACTCATCAATAACAATCAGATCGAAAAAATCAGGTGAAAATTGTTTGTAAATATTTCTTCTTCTTCCCTGCCTGATAAACCCTGGTAAAGAGCCAAGTATATTTCATAACTCTTATCAACCTGACGCTGTTTGAACCACAGTCATTTTATCTTTAAAATGTTTAAAATCGCCTCTGCCTTGTCTGGTCAATTAAAGCATTACGGTCCGCTAAAAACAGTATTCGCTTTTTTGCTCCGCTTTTCCAAAGCCGGTGAATGATTTGAAAAGCAGTATAAGTTTTTCCAGTTCCGGTTGCCATAACCAGAATAATCCGGTTTTGCCCATTAGCAATGGCTTCTACTGTTCTGTTTATAGCAATTTGCTGATAATATCTTGGTTTGCGGTTAGTACCGTCAAAATAATAATCCTGTGAGAGCAATTTTTTCTGCTTCAGGTGTTAGTATGCCTTTATATTTTTTGTATTTCTCCCAAAGTTGTTCAGGTGTAGGGAAAGTTGTCAATGTCCAACTTCTGTTTCAAGGTTTTCATCTGTTGCAGTTCTGTCATGAAATAAAAATCCATCGCCATTGCTGCTAAAAACACATGGGATATCAAGAATTCGTGCATAGTCGAGACGCCTGTTGAATTCCAGCCCTTACTGAATGTTTATTGTCTTTTGCTTCAATGATTGCAATAGGAATATTTGGCTTATAATACAGAATGTAATCAGCCCTTTTTTCTCTTCCTCTGGCAGTTAATTTTCCTCGAACATAGATTTTTCCATCAGTAAAACAAACCTCCTCCAATAGCTGTGATAGTTTATCCCAACCCGCCTTCTCCAATGCAGGAGTGATATACTTGGTGCAAATATCCCTTTCAGAAAGTGTTTTTTTGTTCATAAGCAGTACTGTGGAACCTGCTAAAAATAAGTAATATTTTTATCTTACGGCGTATTGATAAAGCAATGGCGTGAAAAGTGACTGGCGTTGGGACTGGGGCCTGAAATAAGCAGCAATAGGACTTTCAAATAATCTTGCATTTTTTATTTCACAAAAAGTTAGCTTAAGCATATAAGTCTACTATTGAACAATGGGCCTTTTAATGGTTACAACAAAACGCTCATTTTCAGGTTGATTCGATAGTGTAATATCTGGGTAAATATGTATAGCCCTCGGCACTCCAGTTCCTAATCCCGTACATGGCAAAACGTACTGACCCAAAGATTGAAGTAAAGGGTTTCGAGGAATGCTTATCCCACTCCTGATATTTTCTTCAGTTAATGAATTTGGAAGTTTGCCTGGACTTTCAATCTCAATTCTATCTGTGAAGATTTTTATCTTGATAGTAGTATTTACAAAGTAATCCCTATGTATCAGGGCATTTACAACCAGCTCTTCAAATACTTCGTATGGAATTTCCCAAACGGCAGGACTATTAAATGATTTTTCAGATTGTATCTTTTTTAAATTTCTATCAATAAATCCAATTGTGCTATTATATACCTCCTCAAGAGTACCTTCAAATGCAGGCTCATTATCAGAGAATTTATTGCCTGTTAAGTCTGTTCCATTGACAGCAACGCATTGTACTGAAAACTGTGGCCTGTGTTTCTGCCTATTAGAAGAAAAAAGAAGCAATCCTGCCAAAGTAAGCATACCTTCTTTTGATAAGTTTTGACTTTCTAAAGACTGAGGTAGCCCAATGCCTAAATCATCCAATGACCGATTGTATTTCTTTTGGATGAACGATTTATAATAATCTAGATCGATATCTGGAATTGACGTCCCTTGTATAGGCAATTCATCAGCGTACATTGCTTTGCTACTTTGCAATAGCCTTGCTATTTCATCATTTGAAGTCACTCTTCTTTTATCAGAGCCATTCTTAACATAAATAGAACCAAGTCTATCTTTATAAGGTTTGCTAATACCTTCCTTAATTCCAACGATAATTATATTGTTCGCATTAGCAGTAACCGTTTCTGTAGAAATAATTATTGGCGGGAATACCTGTTGTGAGGCAATATTAACGAGGCTGTTATTTATTGATTGTATTTCCTCAAAAGAAAGCCCGTGTAATGCCCCGGTTTTATCATTACACCCCGATTATCATCAGACCACCTTGCGCATTCGAAAAGGCTACCATTTCCTGGGCAACAGAATCCTGATGTGGAAGCCGTTCTTTAAATTGAACGCTACTGCTTTCACCTTTTTGGATTAATTCTCTTATATTTTCTTAATGCTTCCATAATTCATAGATCATTTTACGTTGATTAAATGCCTCGTCTCCGCCTTCCATAATATCAACAATGTTTTGCTGAATTTCTTTGTTGTCAATACTACCAACATTAGTATCGACCAAATCATTATTGAATGAGCAGCTTATCACCTGTTCACAATCCCCCAACACTGGGATATTTGGGTTGTGAGTAGCGAAAACAAATTGGGTTTTATCTTTTAAACTTTTAAGTTCAGAAATTACATCATCATATATTGTTTGATTATCCAAATCATCCTCTGGTTGGTCAATAATTATTAAATCATTTTCTTTTAATGTTAGAATAAAAATGATTAAAGCAGAAGCACGTTGGCCCAAAGAATGCTCTTGTAAGGGTCTGCCTTTATAAAATATTGTAAATTTATCCGGAATACGGTATGTCAAGAATTCATTTATATTTTCCAAAAATTTCTGCCTGAAATTATGCAAGGTATTTCCTCCAGATAGAATCTGATTTATCTTGCTTCCCTCTATTTTAAAATCATTATAAATTTCAATCAAGTCAGGATATTCAACAATTTGTTCGTAGTGGGTTTCTCTTAAACCACTTCCTCTACAATATGCAGCAAGAAATTCCCAAAACTTATCTTTATTTCCTTTAAATTCAATTTCTATTTTAATTGCGGGAGTTTCCTCGTCTCCCCGACTCAATTGTTCTTTATTAAGCTTTTCAATTTCGTCTTGTGTAATCTTAAACTCCTTATGCCAAAGATTTTTTAAATCAGTCAATGCTTCCGTAAGATTTTTGACAAGTAACTTTTTACGATCATTCAGCTTTTTTATCTCATTTAACTTCGCAATCTGAAGGTCATAGTCCTTTGAAAGTTTTACATAAGTATCAGCCTCAATATTTGGTAGATTAATGGTTCTTTTTATTTCAGAAAATTCTTCTTTCAATTCCTCATATTTTTCTGCAAATGTTTTTTTGATGCCTTCCAGGTTCGACCTTTCAGTTTGCATTTGTTTTACTATATCTGCTAATTTCAAGAATGCTTGTTGAAATCTCAAAAAAGATTCATACGCTTGTTTGAATAATTCGATATTCTCTTTTGACTCATATGTTGTATGACTAGCGAAGGAATTTTTATTCTCAGTAAGAATACCCTGTACTTCATTAATTAATATTCTTTCAAACTCCAGTATATTGTCTATACGGTTACTATCCTTATTAAATTCAATTTGCTTATTCAGTTTTTTGTCAATTTCCAGTTCCTTAAATACTTTCATGTCCTTTTCAATAGATGCTTTTTTCGCTTCTATTTCTTCTTTTTGTCCTAGTTGCTTATCTACCTTTTTAACTTCTGCAATGAAACCTACGATCTTAGCATTTTGTTCTTCAATTTCTTGCCTTACAGAAGTTAGTTTATCCCCCATAAGCTTGCTAATTAAATCTTCTGTCGATGTCTCGCCACCTATATCTGAAAGGTCTTTTTGCCCATAATAGAGTGGTTTATTTATAATAGCGTTGATTTTTAAACTTTGTTGAAGTTCACGGTTCCCATCCCTTTTTACTTCATAAATAGAGGTTGTTTCTCCATAAATTTTTTCAGCAATAAAAGTAGTCCCATGTTTATCAATTAATTCAATTTCCATTTTGCCTCCACTTCCAAGAAAGTTTTGAATTAGTTTCTCTTTGTATTTTGGTTCGTGTGAATTTTTGCCAATAGGGATGTCTAAGGCATAGCGAACGGTTTCCAAAAGAGTTGATTTACCGCTGCCCCGGATCCCAATCAAGTTGTTCATCCCCGGATTGAATGAAGTTTTCTTTTCCTTCCATTTTCCAGTAGTAAATGTTATAGATTTTAAATAAGCTTTTTCAATTTTTGGTGCAACCTCAGAAATAACTAACCGATTTTCGCAATCCAATAAACCGTATTTTAAAGCGTCAAAATTAAATGCTCCGATTTTTATAAATGATTTCCTATCCTTTTCATTTTGTTGTTGTGCCCGGCCAACCTCTTCTATGCTTTTACAATCAGACCCTTCAACAAATGCCGGCACTTTATCGCCAAACCAGGTTTTGAGGGATGTCAGCTTATCGAATGTTCTAAATTTTTGAAATGCAAGTACATAATTCCTGAAATTTTCATCTGCTGCCAATTGTTGTATTCTTCCTCCATCGAATTCTTTCAAGAAACCGCTTTTTTGTTCGATATGAGCCATTATTACGAATGAATTTCTTCCATTCAAACTATGATCATCTAGCTTATTCAAAGTATCATTCAGATGATAATTGCATCTTGTGTTTTCATTTTCTCTATTAGCTACGCCTTCGAAGGCAGATGTCAGAAACTGATTGATATAGTCTTCATCACTAGTTAACCATTGTTCATTATCAAAAACAATGAGACAATGAATGCCGTTAGCTCCATCGTTTACAGATAGTTCAACACCAGGCAAAATCCAAATCTCTTCTTTTAGAGCTTTTTTCCTAAGATTATTATATTCGTCTTTATCAAACTTATTATGATTGGTTATAATTCCAATGCGAATATTTTCTGATTTTAATTTTTCAACATATCGATTTAGAAAATCATTGGGATTATCTGTGAACTTAAACTCCTTATCTTTCATTGTATGCAAATGAAAGTCCGCCCTTAACCAGGTAGCTCCATTCTCAAAGATTGACGAAGTAAGTTTTTCTTGACTCATTTGACTCTATTTTTTTGTTTTTTGCATAAATGCAATTTTTTTCTCTGCTATTTTTAAAGTTTCTTTTGCAACTTCTTCACCCTTAAGATCAAAAGCTATTTTATCACTAAAAAAAATAACCAAAAGCTTTTTCTCATCAACTTCCAAGGCTTTAGAAAGGCTTGCAATTTGGTCCCTAGTCGGTTTGCGTTCACCTTTTTCAAATTTGCTCACCATCGCAGTATCAACATTGATCAAAGCAGCTAACTCACGTAACAATAGCTTTTTCGCTTCCCTTAGTTCTTTAATTGTTTCACCTAATGTTTTCAAGTTGCAAATTTTGTCTTGTCAGATTTTGCCAAAGTTAGATATATTTGAAGAATTCAAGAAACTTTGCTTTTTCTAGTGCTATATTGGGTCCTGTTGTACTGAATCACGGCCCTTGTCCACTTTACTTTTCATAATTTCTGTAAAAAGTGATTTGCAATATGAAGAAGACCCAAGGTATTACACCCCAACCTTTCCCTAAAAGAATTGGTAAGGAAATCAGCAGCAAGACTGTGAAATGTTAGAAAGGTTTCATTTGGGGTGGCATCGTTAATGCTTCGATTAATGAGAAAAAGAATTTCCGCCATTTTTCCCATTTCAGTTATTGTTACTTCAAATAAGAAAGGATTTTTGCTGTGTACAGAAGGGACATAGTAAGCGAAACTTTCTGCTATTTCAGAAAGACGCTGGCCGGCATAAGCTGCGGACAGGTATTCTACAAAAATATCATAATTAACAGCCTTACCAATTACTTCTTTCCTGGGAATTGCTATTTCAAATACTGTTTCCCTTTTAAGAAAAAGAAATTCATAGATTTCTTTGCTATCGTAACGATTGAATTCGTTGATGTTGATTTTGAGCATGGTGGGTAGGTTTAGGAGTTTAGAATGTTTAGAAAGTTTAGTTTTACTATCCCGGTAAGAGATTCAATTTTCCATTTGTTACTTTATCGAATAAAGTTTCGGATGTTTTCATATCATACATGAAGGGCAAAAACATCTGCAGGGGTTTGGCCTGGCCAAGTAAGATCATGCTGCATTGGATCTCGGTCCAGTCGGAAAGGATCTTCCAGGCTGTTTTGTTGGCTTGCTGCTGCAGGATGGCCCGGGTATCGGAACGTGGACGTTTTACATCTTTCCATAGAATTGCAAAACATTCCTGTACCTGGGCTTTTAGATGAAAGGGCAAAGTCTTCTGCAGCTGCTGATCGAATAACAGGAAGGTGATACCGGTGCATACTTTTTCTACATACTCCTTGTTGATGTTTGTTGCCCCGATCTCGACAAGAAGTTCTTCGATTTTTGCCATTGATCTTGATGCGTCGATCGAGGATGTGTAATTTTTGATGTTCATGGTTGGTTAGATTTTAGTTGTTGAAAATGTTTTAGTACTGTTATTCGTTTTGCCAGGAAAATAAGATTGTCCTGGTCTTTCAAAAGCAATGGATCGTTTTCTTTGTTTTCCTGATATGCCTGCAGCAGTTGAAGTATTGAATTTTGATTGCTCCCGGTTAATTGATTAATCCTTTCCTGCCAGGCATGTTGCATAATTTCATCTGTGAGCTCCAATTTTAATTCAGTGAAATGGTCTGAGGTTACTTGCTTAAAAATATTCTGGCCTGTCAGGAATAGCTTATATAGACCTTCTATGTCATTTTTTGGAGCCGGGGCATCATGGTGCGTCTTTCCCTCGAACTTACCTGCATTGATCATCCACTTATGGGCTGCTGCCTGCCAATCTTCGATTGGTGTAATACCTTTTATTTTCCAGCCGATGGCCTTGTAGTGGTTGAAAAATTTTTGGGCTTCGGTGGCCGGGTAATTGTTTTGTGAAAAGAACCCTTCGACTTCGCTCAGGGTGACAGTTATGTGTATCGAATTTGGGACGCCGGCGAGGCTGTTTATCGCTTCACTTACCTTTTCATTTTTATCAAAAATTTTTTGCGAGGGTGGTTTACTCTCTGTTTTATTAAAATGTTTATGTTTTATATTGTGTCCCATTTTTGGGACTGGTACAGTATCAAAATCGGTACTCACAGCGGTCAAAATCGGTACACTATCAGTATCAAAATCGGTACCCGGTGAATGGCTGTTTTCTTTATTAAAAAGTTCGAGTTGTTTATACCGGCTGGCTGGTTCTTCCTGTACGTCAAAACGGGCCAAACTTACCCTGCCAGGTTGAAATTTTGATACCGGCGGATGGTAGTAGATGTACTTTGCTTCGTGCAGCTCTTTTATGCATTTATGGTAGGTATTTTTGGAACCAATCTTACTTAGCTTCATGATATTATCCCGGTAAATGGGAAAGGGGTTTTGAAAGCGGTTGAAGTTCCAGTATTGGAACAGAGCCATGTACAAACTTATATGCGAAGCAGATAGCCTCTTATCGCTTCCTATAAAGGAAAAGAATGCATTAAGGTGACGGATATAGTTCATGACAGCCTCCCCCTAAATCCCCTGCCCAAGGATGAGGACTTGCCTCCGTTGGTTGGATTTTGTTTTAAAGCATGTTGGTAAATGCTTTTATAAGTTCCCTTTTTAAAAGGCTGGATTAAATGAGGGGAAATCTCTAATGAAGTAAAATTATTTTTCAAATGAAATTTGAGACTTGCAAAAAGTTTTGCCAGGCGTTTTTTTTGTTCCCGGAGTTTTTTCTCTTCAGATGAAATTGGCTGTTTGCAATTATTGCTTTGTTTTTTAGTGTGGCTCCGACCCCGATAGCTATTATAGTTATTCATAAATTTTGGTTTGAATAATAAATAAAATCACGAATATGAAAAGTGCGTTTACTCAGGAGTTATTAGCATGGTGCAGATTTTTCTCCATGGTTTTCTGAATATGTTCAAAGTCGTAATAAATGATCCCTCCAATCTTTGTGTACTGCAGGGTGCCATTGATACGAAGTGTTTGCAGAGTGCCCGGTGAAACTTTGAGTAACTTTTTTACTTCATCGGATTTGAGCCATTTTTTTGTGGGTGGCCCTTCATTTTTAAAAATGGCCTTTAGTTCTAAAATCAACTCGGTTTTGAAATGCTGGAGATCTTCGATGGTAAGGATGTTAACTGACATAGTGGTGAGTTTTATGACAGTAAAAGAAATAAAGTGAAGTTTATGAAAACAGTTGCAGGGGTTGCGCAACCCCTGGAAAATACAGGCTGGATAAGGGAATATTGTAAAATAAAAGTTTAGATAGTGGAGTTTTTATGTTAAAAAACAGGGTTGCCGAAAAATCCCCTTTTTTTTGGTGGTATTTCCCTTTGATTATTAAAATAATTTTAAAATATTGTAATCATATTCGAAAATCCTTCTGCAAAAACCATTAAAATTCAGGTATCCTTTCTGCCCTTTCAATTAATTCGTAAACCTTAAAACCTCTGAACTGCCTTGGAATATGAACTTAAAGTTTTGGAACATATTATAACGGTAGTTCTAAACCCCTCAAAACTAAAGCGGGACCAATTGAATGATGAATTCCTGGGTGAATGCAAGCTTCTTGCTGAAACTGAAAAGGAAAGGATCATGAAGCAATTCACTTTAATGGTTTTCAACGAAAGCCAGGAAAGCCGTATTGAATCATATTTCCGGAAACACCAGGCTATACTGATAAAGCTTGCTGATATTGTTTTCAATTACCTGCTGCCCGGGAGACTGGAAGGTGTTATCCTACTAACAAATGAGAATTCTATTTTAGATTTTTACAAAGAGATATCCCGTATCCCGGAAGAGTTACTGAATTTTATTGAAATAAATTATCCTGGGTATTTTGATCGTGAAGCTAAAATTCCAAATTCCACCTGGTGGCTGATGGCACAAGAAATAAAACGTAACCTGAAACTGATAAAAAAAGAATTGGGGAAATTTGAATTAGATGAAAAGCTTATTAAAATTATCCGTGACCCTTTTGAAGATTATTTGACAGCCGAAAAAAATATCAATTACCGAAATTTAGCTTATCTGAAAGAATTGCAGCAAGCATTAATATATTTTAGCAGAAAGAATAAAATAGAAAATGCAAATGAGCAGGTATGCCAGCTGCTTTTATACCGAAACTTTAACAGCCTTCGCTTTTACAATTATTATATTAACCAGCTTGAAGAAAGGACCAGGAGTTTTAAAACCATACCGGAACAGATTGAATTTTATTCATTTAAAATCAAGCTGATCAACCAGCTGCAGTTGAAATTAGGATTGGTGTTCAAGCCCGGATTGCCATCAATAAAGGACCAGATCGGTTCCTGGATTTGCGAAGAATTATATTTTTTAGAAAAGCGCCAGCGGCTTTTATACCAGTCACCCGTACAAAAAAATGAAGAACAAGTAAATGAGCCGAAGGTTCAAACCAGTTTATCCGTTGCCCACCTGGCGCTGGCAGTGAAATTACTTATAGAATCAAAAGTGATCACCAATAAGAATTCGTCTGAATTATTGAGAATGGTGGCCAAAAATTTTAAAACGGACCGGCAGGAATTAATTTCGGAAGATAGTCTACGGAATAAATCATACAATTTTGAGTCTGCAACGGTAGACCGGCTGAAAGATGAGATTATTGGATTGATGAATTTGGTAAGGAAGTATTAAATGAATTCTATGCTTTGAGCAGATTAGCCAGATCTCTTTCTTCAAGGAACTGGACCAGCTCATGCAATGAATGATAAGTAAAGTTTTCCGATTTTATCAAGGCTGTTACCGGAATAGCTAACAACTCCCCTATTGTTTTAACAGCAAGTATTTGAGAAAAGGATTTAAAATCCTCAGTGAAAGGAAGATCGTTGATCTTTTGATTTAATATTTCATTTTCTTTAGCGGGCATAAAAAAGACGTGGTACATACTACCGTCTCTGAGGCACCCGCTAAGGGCCTGGTCCACAATAGCTGTTACCACGCCATAGCGTGGCGACAGACTATCAATGAGTGGACTCGAAAAATTAGCGGGTTTTCAGAAACTCAAATAATAGCTAATCGCTAGCAATATTTTACTTTACAACATACAGTTAAGTAATAAAGATAGTTTAAAATGAAAAATGAGGTTTACTTATTTGCAGCTTTTTTAAGCTTTAATTTTGGATTGAATTTTTTAAACAGGATATTCATATCCTGGCTTACTTTTTTGTCCAGGATTTTAGCATAGTGTTGGGTGGTCTGTAGTTTTTTATGTCCCAACATTTTACTTACTGATTCAATTGGAACACCATTGGTTAGGGTTACTGTTGTTGCAAAAGTGTGCCGGGCAACATGGAAAGTTAAGTCTTTGTGGATACCACATAGGTCAGCAATTTCTTTTAAATAAGCATTCATTTTTTGGTTGCTGAGCACAGGCAATAACCTGCCTTTGTTGACTGAAACCGGATGATCTTTGTACTTATTGATGATTGCCATGGCTGGCGGCAAAAGCGGAATATGTGACGGGGTGTTTGTTTTTTGCCGGCTGGTGAATATCCATTTTTCACGGTCCATCCCAATAGCAATTTGGTTTGGTGTTAAATTGACCACATCAATAAATGAAAGGCCGGTGTAACAACTGAAAATAAAAATATCCCGTACCTGGGCAATCCTTTCCACCTTCAGTTCTTTATTGGCCAGGGTGTCGAGTTCATTTTCTGAAAGGAAGGTTCTGTCGACTAGTTTGGGAGTAATTTTATAATTACTGAATGGATTTGATTTTAGCCATCCTTTGGCTAGGCAATCATTAACTACTTTCTTTGTGTTCTTGATATATTTTGCCGTGGTATTGTGATCGATGCTTTTTTCAGATTTGAGGTAGAATTCGAAATCGGCTAGGAATTCATATTTAAGTTGGGGAAGGCTGATATCTGAAGTCTTAAATTTCCATTTCAGGAAGCTCTCCAGGTGATTTAATGTTGTGTTGTATTTGGTGAGGGTTGGTTTCGCATAATCCTTACCGATAAGCTTTTCAATATTGTTGTTATGCGCCTTGAATATCTCTAACAGGAATCGGGGTTTCTCCCCTTTTCCTGTAAATGCATTCCTTAATGATTCAGCTCTAATTGGGACCCCAGATTGTAAGAGTTCCTTATGGCAATCATACAACTTATTCCTTAAGGTATCCAGGTAAGCATTGAAAGATTTAGCATCTTCCCTGGTTCCCTTCATCTTACCACCCTCCCATTTATCAGGATCAATATCCAGCGCTGTTGCTGTCTCACTGCGCTTTCCATCAATTGTTATTCTCAGGTAGAGTTTTACAAGGCCCTTTTCATAGCCTTTTGGCTTCTTAGGGTAGAAGATAAAATCAAATATTGCGGACATGGTGGTGAGTTTGGGATTATACCCTAAATATACAAATTCAATTAATAAAATGCAAATATTATTTATAACTAAAACTCAATACAGTAAAGGATTTCATGATAACAAGGTGAGTAAACTCAATCTCAATTTTGACTCACCGCATGACTCACTTTTTATATGAATTTATTGAATGTTTTGCTGATCACTCACCAAACAAAAAGCCCGCAAACTTAATGTTTGCGGGCTTTTGTTGAGATTTGGTTATCTCATTGCGGACCGGACGGGACTCGAACCCGCGACCTCCGCCGTGACAGGGCGGCATTCTAACCAACTGAACTACCGATCCAAATAGTATTTTTCAGGACGGCAAAGATAGGCTTGTAGGTTTTTGTTGCCAAAAGTTTTTAGAAGCGTTTTAGCCAATTCCTGCAGTAGTAAGCTAGAAGGCACTGGCAATAATTCTATACACCAGCCAGGTCAATCCCATCAGCAAAGCAATGAAAACTATGACAACGGGAATAATGATCTTCTTAGCACTTCCCCGGTGTTTTCCTTCGGCATAATGCTCCTGCAATAATTTCATATTTCGCTGGTTGGCTTTAAAAACTACATCGAAAACATCTCCCAAAATGGGGATCGCTCCCACCAGTCCGTCGAGAATGATATTAAGAATCATTCTGACCAGTACATAATTGCTAACACCTTGTTTGGCAGCGGTGGAAACCATATAGCTGGAGATAAGAAAAGTTACAACATCACCAACACCGGGTATAAGCCCTACCAGTGCATCAATACCAAAACGTATATCAGTACCAGGTATTCGGAACTGGGCATCCATTATTTTGGCCAGCGCATTTAAATTGCTCAGCCCTGCCGGCATCTTTTGTTGGGTGTCCACTGGTTTCATTGACCTATGCTATACCAATTTGATGCCCCTTTCAACAATTGTTATTCCAGTCCAAAACGAATACCCTATCATGAGCAGTAAACCTAGGCCCAGTTATCCTAAAAAGCAGTATATACAACTATTTAACAGCGCTGATATATGACGTCAAAAATAGTCCGTACCTATGATTTGTTTTCATTTCATAATCTCGTGGCTGCCCTGGGCGGCAAACTGTCCTGGTATTATCCAAAATAGGGGAAGTATATCCCCCGGGAACATGGAGAAAGCGGGCGACATAAAATACAAGTGGCACGTCCCTGCTGGTAAAGAATGGATGAACAAAAAACTCCGAGACCTACTGGAAGTCGGAAGATAGCGCCTATGTAAAGAATTTTCCGGTGCGGGCTTTGTTAAATAGCGACAGGGTGGGCAGATGGGGTGCTGTTATCAAACTTCCCGGTAAAAGACCCTACCCCAATCCCATTATTTATTAATCCTTAATTTAGCGATTCCTGGTGTTTCAAAGCACCCGGAAAAATGTTACTTATGCCAACCGACGCCAACAGACAATTCCTGGATTTTGAAAAGCCCATCAAAGACCTGATTGACGAGATCGCCAGCATGAAGCATCGCCAGGAAAAAACCAAACTTGATCTTAGCGAGACCATATTAAAGCTGGAACAGGGAATACTGGACAAAAGAAAAGAAATCACTGAGAACCTTAGCAGCTGGCAGCGTGTACAATTGAGCCGTCACCCCGACAGACCGTACACACTAAAGTATATCGAGAAAATGACAGACAACTTTGTAGAGTTGTATGGTGACCGGAATGTAAAAGATGATAAAGCCATGGTAGGTGGCTTTGCAACATTGGGAGGAGAAACAGTAATGATCATCGGACAGCAAAAAGGTATCAATACCAAAATGAGGCAGATGCGCAATTTTGGTATGGCCAATCCTGAAGGATACCGAAAAGCACTACGATTGATGAGGCTGGCAGAAAAATTCAATAAACCAGTTATTACGTTAATTGATACACCCGGTGCTTATCCCGGATTGGAAGCCGAAGAAAGAGGACAGGGCGAAGCAATTGCCCGGAATATTTATGAAATGATACGATTGAAAGTGCCGGTTATCTGTGTCATCATTGGTGAAGGAGCCAGCGGCGGTGCATTGGGTATTGGTGTGGGTGATAAAGTATTTATGATGGAGAATACCTGGTACACAGTTATCAGTCCCGAAAGTTGCTCTTCTATTCTTTGGCGTAGCTGGGATAAAAAAGAAGTGGCTGCAGAACAACTGCGACTTACGGCAACTAAGATGCTGGGATTTGGATTGATTGATGGGATCATTCCTGAACCTATTGGCGGAGCACATTGGGACTATAATGGAGCGGCACAGCTGCTAAAAGAATACCTGATACCCGTAGTAAAAGAACTTAAAATGAAGACTCCTGAACAGCGAGTAACTGACAGAATCGAAAAGTTTGGCAAAATGGGATTCTGGGAAGAGATAAAGGAAAGTCCGGTGTCGGAAGTCGGCAGTCAGGAAGCAGAAGTCAATGGCCAGGAGTCCTGAGTTAGAAAATTTGGTGACCAACTACAGTTTTTCGCATCATCGCCAGTTCCCGTATTTCGACGTTCCCAACATTACTCAACAATTTCTATACAAATAATAAATCTTTAATTTAATAATGTCACTGCGAGAGAAATTTAGAGGAACAGGTATTGCCATCGTTACTCCTTTTCATGCCGATGCCCGCCTGAATGACGAAGTCGGGCAGGGAAAAATTGATTGGGAAAGTTTTAGTAAGCTGGTGGATTTCTGGATAAAAGGAAAAGTAGAATATCTGGTCGTCCTTGGTACCACCGGTGAAAGCGCTACGGTGCACGGCGATGAAAAGCAAGAAGTGTTTTCTTTTGTGGCAAAAGAAGTAGCTGGTCGTTGTCCTGTGGTTGCGGGTATTGGTGGCAATGATACACATGGAGTGATCGAAGCATTTAAAAAATTTGACCTGACCGGTTATGATGCAATACTCTCTGTCTCCCCTTATTATAATAAACCCAACCAGGAAGGGATCTTCCAGCATTACAAAGCCCTGGATGCAGCAACACCATTGCCGATAATTATGTATAATGTGCCGGGTCGTACCGGGCAAACAGTCACAGCTGAGACGCAAGTTCGTATCGCCACGGAATGTAAAAATATTTTTGCTACTAAAGAAGCCAGCGGCAATTTTGACCTGATCAGCCAGATCATTAAGAACAAGCCGGATGACTTTATGGTGATCAGTGGAGATGACCCGATCACCTTACCAATGATCGCGGCGGGTGCTGAGGGCCTGATCTCGGTGGTGGCTAATGCTTACCCGCTGGAGTATTCGGAGATGGTTCGACTTTGCCTCAACGGGAGTTTCAATGAAGCCCGTGTACTTCATTATAAATATATTGACATTATCAGCTCAATGTTTTCGGAAGGCAGTCCCAGTGGTGTAAAAGCATACTTAAGCGAAATGGGTCTTTGCCAGAATACTTTCCGATTACCGGTCTGGCCGGTGAGCTCAGCACATCATCAAAAGATCAGAGAGTTGATGAAAGATATTTAATAACAAATCTTCTTTATTTTTAAATATGCTCAGATCAACTTTTGTCGTAGCTGCGTTGTTAATTGGATCAATTCTTATCGCACAAAATACTGTCAGGCTTGACATAAGATCATCTGCCTCGTTATCATGCAACAGGAAGTGATATGTATGCAGCCGGATCATTCAACGGCTGGAACCCGCAGGATGAGAAATTCAAATTCAAAAAAGATGATAAGGGAAATTATTCCCTGGAATTAAAGTTAAATCCCGGTTCCTATGAATATAAAATAACAAGAGGCGGTTGGGATAAAGTGGAATGTAAACCGGGTGGGGATGCGATGGGCAATCGCAGTTTTAAAGTGGAGGGAGACCTGTCGGTTGAATTGAATATAGAAGAATGGCAGGATCGTTTTCCGTCAAAACCAAGAGTGAGTTCGGCAAGCCCCAATGTTACTATCATTGATACGGCTTTCTGGATACCCCAATTAAAAAGAACGAGGAGAGTCTGGATTTACCTGCCGGCGTCTTATGCCATGGAGAAGTGCCGGTTTCCGGTTCTTTACATGCATGACGGGCAAAATGTGTTTGATGATGCTACTTCTTTTTCGGGCGAATGGGGTGTGGATGAATTCCTTGATACTACCCGGTCAAAACAATCTATTGTTGTGGCCATCGATCATGGGGGCCAGAAACGCATCAACGAATATTGTCCTTTTGATATGGAAAGATTTGGAAAAGGGGAAGGCGATGCTTATGTAGATTTTCTGGTGAAGACACTTAAGCCTTTTATTGATAAAAAATACCGGACTTGCAAAGACAGTAAGAGCACTTTTATTGCCGGAAGTTCCATGGGTGGTCTTATTTCCCTGTATGCCATTCTTAAATATCCCAAAGTATTCGGCGGCGCGGGAGTTTTTTCACCTGCCTTCTGGGTAGCGCCTGCCATTTTTGATTGCATTCAGAAAAATGGGGAGGATGTAAAGGGAAAAATTTATTTCTATGCTGGCAAACAGGAAGGGGAGAACATGGTTCCCGATATGCTCAAAGCTTTTGAGGGAATGGCTAAAGTTTCGAAATCAAAAATGGAATCAGTGATCAGGGATGAAGGAAAACATAATGAACCTACCTGGAGAAAAGAATTTCCCTTATTTTATAATTGGATAATAGAATAATTTGCTGAAGTCTAAATGGTATAAGCCGTTCCTTCCAGCGCAAGTTCAGTGGCAGGAAAAATTTCTCTTGCTTCCGTTTCAAATTCTTCCAATGTATCATATTTGCTACTGAAATGGCCGATCAATAGTTTTTTTACACCAGCTTTTTGGGCGATTAGCTGCTGCCTGTTTGGTAGTAGAATGAAAACGGGCTTCTGCTCTTTCCCGCAGGTGGTCGAGATAAGTAGTTTCATGATAGATCATATCAGCGCCTTGGATATGCGGAATAATTGATTCATCATATTTGGTATCTGCACAGAATGCATATTTTTTTCCTGGCGCTGCTGCATCGGTCACCAGGTCATTGTTGATAATTGACCCGTCTTTCCGGGTATAATTTTCCCCATTTTTCAAACGATCGTAAAAAGAAACAGGTATTTCATTCTCCCTTGCTTTATCAGGGTCTATTTTTCTTGCTTGTTTTTTTTGAGCAAAGGAAAAACCATAGCATTCTATCCGATGATTGGTGCGAAAACACTTTACTGTCAGTTTCTCATTGTCTAAAAGAGTAGCAGGTTCAGTAATATGTTTAATATGTAAGGGGTAACAAAGTTGTGTGTCTGCTACTTTCAATTGCAATTCGATGATCTCTTTTAACGGAGAAGGCCCGAACACATGCAGTTCCTGCTGGTGACCTAACAAACTAAAAGAATTGATCAAACCGATCAAACCAAAATAGTGGTCACCATGAAGATGGGAGATGAATATGTGAGAAATTTTGCTTCGCCTGATCTTGTAATTGATCATTTGTATTTGTGTGCCCTCACCACAATCAACCAAATAATTGGTGCCATCCAGCGTTACCACCTGGCTGGTGGGATGGCGGTCAAATGCCGGTACGGCGGAATTATTGCCAAGGATAGTGACAGCAAACATGTAACAATCTACGATTTTGGTGTGTTAGTTCAAACAGGGTAAAGACTAAAAAAGACAGGAGATTGCTGCTTTACAAAATCAGCAACATTCATTTATTTTACTTCCTCGTCATCATCAAGGAACTCCCTTTCGATCTCTTCCATCTGTACAATATCCCAGGCTTCACTTTGTGTGGGAGTTACATTCATCATCTCCAGAAGTGCAGTGCTGGTCGAGAAATTCTTCCACGGACTTTTGTAATTCACATATGACAAATGAGGCACTACTTTCGTAAAATTTTTGCTGGATTTGGACCAGTTTTTCTGCGGCTGGGATGTCAATGGATCCGATTTCATGTAGAACCAGTACCAGGTTTTTAACGTCATTTTGCAGGTAAGACAGCAAACTAATCACCCATTTCTTCTGTCATAGTAGCAGAAAGTGATGGACCAGCAACCGTGATGGCATGAAATTTTTCTTTGGTATCCGTTTTGAACTGCATATTGTATAATTTGATTTGATGGCTCTGCCTGGCCACATTTGCTCCTTCGATTGAATAAGTAGCACCGGTGGATAAATCTGAAAAATGATAAAACTGTCAGCCCCACACAACTTAAATTATCAACATTTCGTTTATAAGTACGGTAGAACAAGAACCAAATTTATTCGTTAATATTGTATAACAACCAATTATCTAAAATGGATAATAATTTTTCGGCACAGGTTAAGGAGATTATCTCGTTCAGCAGGGAAGAGGCGTTACGACTTGGTAATGATTTTATCGGTACGGAGCATCTTTTGCTGGGTCTGATCAGAGAGGGGGATAATACTGCCGTCCGGATCCTGAAAAGCTTTAATGTCGACCTGTATGAACTAAGAAAGGAGATAGAACTGGCAGTAAAAGATAAAACAGGTAAGAATATTGCCAATATCAATAGCCTGCCCCTGACCAAGCAGGCAGAAAAAGTAATTCGAGTAACGGTACTGGAAGCAAAAGCATTAAAAAGTGCCACCGTTGAAACCGAGCACCTTATGCTTTCCATTCTCAAGAACAAAGAAAATATTGCAACACAAATCTTAAATCAGTTTGACGTGGACTACGATCTTTTCAGACAAGAACTGGGTATCGTAAAATCAAATGATCCCCGTGCTGAATTCCAGGATGAGAATGATGACGATTTTGATGAAGAAAAAAAATATTCGCAATCAAAAAGGCAGCAAGCAGCCTGGCAGCGCAAAAAGTAAAACACCTGTACTTGACAATTTCGGCCGTGATATTACCAAGATGGCTGAATTGGGAGCATTGGATCCGATTGTAGGCCGTGAATCGGAAATTGAAAGAGTTTCCCAGATCCTTTCCCGGCGGAAAAAGAACAACCCGATCCTGATCGGTGAACCCGGTGTGGGTAAAACGGCTATCGTGGAAGGTCTGGCATTGCGGATCGTTCAACGGAAAGTTTCCAGGGTATTGTTTGATAAAAGAGTGATCTCTCTTGACCTGGCTGCACTAGTGGCCGGTACAAAATACCGTGGTCAGTTTGAAGAAAGGATGAAAGCCATCATGAATGAACTGGAAAAAAACCGTGATGTGATCTTGTTTATCGATGAGCTCCATACCATTGTAGGAGCAGGTGGCGCCAGTGGTTCACTGGATGCGAGCAATATCTTTAAACCAGCCCTGGCCAGGGGAGAACTGCAATGCATCGGTGCATCTACATTGGATGAATACAGAATGTACATTGAAAAAGATGGTGCATTGGACCGTCGTTTTCAAAAAGTAATGGTAGAACCGCCAAGTGTGGATGACACTATACTGATATTAAATAATATCAAATCAAAGTACGAAGAATATCATAATGTAAATTATGACCAGGAAGCAATTGATGCTTGTGTAAAACTGAGCGACCGTTATGTTACCGATCGTTTACTTCCCGATAAAGCAATTGATGTAATGGATGAAGTAGGAGCAAGGGTGCATTTGAAAAATATTAATGTTCCTGAGAATATTGTTGACCTGGAGAAGAAGATCGAAGATGTAAAGAATGAAAAAAATAAAGTAGTGAAGAGCCAGAAGTTTGAAGAAGCGGCTTCACTAAGTGATACAGAAAAAAGATTGCAGGAAGATCTTGAAAAAGCCAAAGAATGTATGGGAAGAAGAAAGCAAACACAAACGTTTCCCGATTGGTGAAGAAGATATTGCAGAAGTGGTGAGCATGATGACCGGTATACCTGTTCGAAAGAATGGTACAGGCCGAAACAGAAAAGCTTCGCAAAATGGCAGACGATATGAAGGCGATGGTGGTCGGGCAAGATGATGCCATCACCAAAGTAGTAAAAGCCATTCAGCGTAACAGGGTGGGATTGAAAGATCCAAAGAAACCGATTGGTTCCTTTATTTTCCTGGGTCCAACCGGTGTTGGTAAAACAGAGTTGGCGAGAGCACTTGGCCAGGTATATGTTCGATTCGGAAGATTCTCTGATCCGGATTGATATGAGTGAGTACATGGAGAAATTTACGATCAGCAGGTTGATTGGTGCGCCTCCGGGTTATGTGGGTTATGAAGAAGGTGGACAGCTTGACGGAGAAAGTTCGTCGCAAACCTTATAGCTGTTATTCTTCTGGATGAAATTGAAAAAGCTCACCCGGATATCTATAATATATTATTACAGGTACTGGATGATGGACAATTGACAGATGGGTTAGGTAGAAAAGTTGATTTTAAGAATACTACGATCATCATGACTTCGAATATTGGTGCCCGTCAATTAAAAGATTTTGGTGCCGGTGTTGGTTTTGCTACAACATCCAGGATCGAGAATGAAGATGAAGCAAATAAAGCAGTAATAGAAAGAGCATTGAAAAAAACTTTTTCACCCGAGTTTCTCAATCGTATTGATGATGTAGTGATCTTTAACAGCTTGAACAAGGACAATATTTTCGATATCATTGATATCCTGATGAAAGGAGTGATGAAACGTTTGACAAGTCTTGGTTTTAGCCTGGAATTGACAGAAGCTGCCAAAGCTTTCCTTGCCGATAAAGGATATGATCAGCAATTTGGCGCCCGGCCACTGCACAGGGCTATCCAGAAATACCTGGAAGATCCGCTGGCGGAAGAAATACTGAACATGAGTGTAAAAGCTGGGGATATGCTGGAAGCCGATGCTGACCTGGAGAATGGGAAACTGAAATTTTCCTTTAAGAAGAAAATGGAAGAAAAATCCAGTGCATAAATTAATTAATAATAAAATTCTGAAGGAGTACCATCTACGGTGCTCCTTTTTTAATTTTGTAAGAATTTTCGACCACTAAGGTCAATTGCATCGATTAATAACGGCCATGGCAAAAAAAATAATTATAACGATTGATGGATGGTCCAGCTGTGGCAAAAGCACATTAGCCAAACAATTAGCAAGGGAGCTAGGCTATTTGTATGTGGATAGCGGAGCCATGTACAGGGCAATCACTTTATATTTCCTACGCAATAATGTGGACCTGGCTGAAAAAAAGGATGTAAGGCAGGCATTAAAAAGTATCAGCCTTGAATTCGTTTTTAATACGAAAAGCAATAATAGCGAAATGCACCTCAATGATGAGAATGTTGAATATCTTATCCGCGACCTGGTCGTTGCTGAAAAAGTAAGCGAAGTAGCTGCTATCAAAGAAGTGAGGGAGTTTGCTGTAGCCCAACAGCAAAAGATGGGGAATAAAAAAGGAATGGTAATGGATGGGAGAGATATCGGTACCGTGGTTTTTCCAAAAGCGGAACTTAAAATATTTATGACGGCTGATAATGCTGTCAGGGTACAGCGCCGTTTTAAGGAATTGTATGAGAAAAATCCCAATGCAACCATAGAGGAAGTAAAAAATAACCTGGAGATGCGGGATTATATTGACTCACATCGTGATGTTAGTCCATTACGCAAAGCAAAAGATGCTATCGAATTGGATACAACCCATCTTACCGAGAAAGAACAGTTTAACCGAGCCCTTGCCTGGGCGCATGAAAAAACCGGCTAAGGGCGCCGGTTCTGATCGATGCAACTATTTTAACGCTTACTGGTCATCCCTACTCAGCTTTCTTGACGTCCAGGAGTTCCAGCTCGAATACCAACGTAGCCCCACCCGGAATCTGGCCACTACCCATCGCGCCGTAACCGAGATTATAAGGGATATAGAACTTGTATTTTGAACCTACCGGCATTAACTGCAGACCTTCAACCCATCCGGCAACAACTTTGTTAACGGGGTATGTCAGGGGCTGGCCGCGATTATAAGAGGCATCGAATTCGGTGCCATTCAAAAGAGTTCCCCGGTAATGTGCCACAAATGTGTCTATCAGGGTCGGTTTTATACCAGTACCTTGCGTAATGATTTCGTATTGCAGCCCCGAAGCTGTTGTGATGACACCCGGTTTCATCTTATTCTGTGCCAGGAATTTTTTCCCTTCTTCAATTTGCGGTTTTGATTTTTCCGATTGAAGTTTTGACATGTATGAATTCAGGCAAGCATTGGCTGCCACATCATCAATCAATGGTTTCTTTTTACCGAGTATATCATTTACAGCTTTTAAAAAGGCAGTATTATTAAGCTTTACATCACCCAGGCCCTGTTGTGTCAGGTGATAAGCTGCCATTTCACCCAACACATAACTAACAGAATCAGCCGCTGTCTTTAGAATATTGACAGGCTGAATAACTGGTTTTGCTGCCGGTTTGGTTGCCGGTTTGGTATTTTGCGCATGCAGAGCATTAACACCTGCAAGCAGCAAAGCGGATACAATTATTTTCTTCATGCATTTTTAGATTAAGTTGACAAAAATACAGGTTGAAAATCTAATTTCAGGTACCTGTAATCATTTAATTTCGCCTTGTATTAAATCTTTAACATATGGAGAATTTTCTGCTACCAGTACAGGTTCGCTGGTCCGACTTGGATCCTAATTTTCACCTTCGTCATTCGGTCTACTATGATTGGGGGGCCTTGTGCCGGGTTGAGTTTTTGAGCCAGGCGGGTTTAACCTGGCAGCGGATGCACCAATTACAAATTGGGCCCATTCTCTTCAGGGAGGAATGTATTTTTAAAAAGGAAATTCGACTGGGAGACCGGGTTACGGTGGGTATGAAATTACGTAAAGCCAAAAGAAATTTTTCCAGGTTTACTATTCAGCACGAAATAAAAAAAGATTCCTTAACTATTGCCGCCCTTCTTACAGTTGATATTGCGTGGATCAACGGGGTCACCCGCAAACTGGCCGTATTGCCCGACGAGGATATCACCTTGTTACATAAGGGCCCGATCGCCGACGATTTTACCTGGATTGAGTAAATAACTGCTGAAGATGATGATCAGGATGTTTGAAATTTTCTAACTTTTTCAGGAAATCTTGCCGCATATCCAAATACGAGATTACTAATAAAGCTATTGTCTTTGTATATCGTGAGGTAATCCTTTAGTTCTTCTGGTTTCATCAGGGATACGCCGGCAGGAATGTACCCCATGCCATAAAACTTTCCTTGCCAAACTAATATACAGGATTGGTCATCGCTATTAATTCCCTTATCTAAAATAGCAAAGGAAGGTTGCTCGCAGAGAGTTGCGCATGCTTTTTCTATACGTTCATTATAAACCGCAGCTGGTTCCTGTTGTTCGCAGGCACCGGAACAATACCCTTCCTTAATCCCCTCACACTGGCCAGGATCTGATTGTATAAAACAGAGTTTTGGGCAAAGCCTAAAATCTTTAATGAGTTTACGAAGAATAGTATGCCCATCCACGAGATAATGAAATGTAGAAACGGGGTTCAAACGTTTCCTGTTTTTATCTATAGCCAGCCGCTGGTAACCATTCTGATCTTCATATACAAATATACCATACACATCTTCCCATCTTTTTTGGGAAGAATTAAAAACAGGCCATCTTTTTTTTATTTCACTCGATTCCAGTATGCAAGCCATTAGTTCTGTTCCGCAAAGCTGGTAGCTGATAGCATGTGTGTACCGCATGAAATTCTGCTTTTGTCTGCTTTCCGAATTATTGCTGAAATGACTATTGACCCGGTAGCGGATATTATTGGCCTTGCCGACATAGATTATCTTGCCTTTCTCATTGTGAAAATAATATACACCGGGAGTATAGGGCAACTCCGTAAAATGGTCCTTCGGAACATTAGGTGGCAATGTGGCTTCTTTGGAATTTCGCTGGAGGCTTTTTTGTATATGCTGGTCTTTGTCATTTTGCAACAACAACTGGAAAACTTTTACCGTGGCTGCTGAATCACCCCCGGCACGGTGGCGGTCATTGATGGTGATGCCAAGCGATTCGCAGAGCTTACCCAGGCCGTAGGAAGGAAAACCCGGGAATATCTTCCGGCTAAGCCTGACGGTACACAATTTTTTTAAGTTGAGCTCGAAACCAGCTTCCTTCAAATGGCTCTTCACAAAAGAATAGTCAAAGTTTACATTATGGGCTATAAAGATCTTATCCTGGAGCAGGTAATATATCTTTTCTGCAACGGCATTAAATGCTGGGGCACTGGCTACCATTTTATCTGAAATTCCTGTCATAGCGCTGATATAGGGAGGTATTGGCTGACCGGGATTGATCAGCGATTCAAATTTTTGTGTTACCGTATTGCCATCGAAAACAAGAATGGAAATTTCCGTGATACCATTGGCAGCTGCATATCCCCCTGTGGTCTCTATATCTACAATTGCATACATAAAAGGAACAGCTAATTTCGTAAAAATTCACGAGCCATTGAACAATGATAAATTAATTATGTTCCGGAACCGGTTGGCCAAAGTTTTCCGGCATCTTAACAAACAAGCTAAACGGCTGGGGATTAGTTGTTACCGGGTATATGATCATGATCTACCTGAGTTTCCTTTTTGCATCGAATTATATGGCGATAAATTATATGTGGCAGAATATAAGCGGCATCACGGCATGACGGAGGACCAGCATGATGACTGGATGGAGCAAAGCATATCTCTATTGGCAGATGTCCTGCAGGTAGAAAAAGAAAATATTTTCCTGAAACTCCGGCAGCGAAAACCAGGGCGCCTTGGACAGTACCAAAAATTTAATCAAGTACAGCATGAGTTTTCGGTGGAAGAAAATGGGTTGAAGTTTATAGTGAATCTTAGTGATTATCTGGATACCGGATTGTTTTTGGATCATCGCATTACACGGCAGCGGGTTAGAGAACAAAGTGGGAGAAAGAAAGTGCTGAACCTTTTTGCCTATACAGGTTCTTTTTCTGTGTATGCCGTATCAGGGGGAGCAGCCGAGGTGATAACGGTTGATCTTTCCAAAACCTATTTGAACTGGGCAGAAAGAAATATGTTGTTGAATGATTTTACTGACCGGTCGAAATACCAGTTTATTCATGCTGATGTGCTTCATTACCTGAAAACCATTCCGGCTGATCATTTTGATATGGTGATACTGGACCCGCCTACGTTCAGTAACAGTAAGCGGATGGAAGACTTTCTCGATATTCAAAGAGACCATGCCAGGCTGATCAATGATTGCCTGGTGGGAATGAAAAAAGGAGCTATTCTATATTTCAGCACCAATTCTCGCAAGTTTGTTTTGGAAAATGAAAAAATAAATGCTACCGGTATTAAAGATATTACCACACTCACTACACCATTTGATTTTAAAGGAAAACTATCCCGGACCTGTTTCAGGATCGACAAGTAATCCATACTGCCGTAGGGAACAGGTAAAAAAAAACTCCGGCGCATGATTGCCGGAGTTTTTTATTGCAAAATTTGTTGAATCAGTATACGTAGTTCAAAGCTGTTACGTCAGAGCTGGTGAATGGACGGTTTGTACCATTACCGATACAAGCCAGCATCCAGGAGCCCGAACTGGGTCCTGTTGGTGTACCGGGGATATGCACGGCTCCTACCGTAGAGGCTCCTTCATTAACGGGCGAGCCTCCACAGCTGTACTGGCGGCTCATATAGTCTGTATGACGAAAACCAATGCAATGGCCTACTTCATGTGCAATAATGGAAGCTACCGTGTTAGCATTCCAGGTATCCAGGTAGCTTCTGTTCACCTTTACTGAACTGTAAGGATTGCCTCCAGAGGGAAATCCAGCAGATGCGAGGTAGCTGGAGCCGCTTGGTGCTGCCGTGATCACGATATTGCCGCCCGAGGTGACCCTGGTAAAAGTAACCCGTAACCCTTGAGCATTATAACGGCTGATGGCAGTATTGGTCGCCGTAACATAACTGGAAGGTAAAGTAGAAGATACCCTAATTGTGATGTTCCTGGGTAAACTAGTCACTAAATTATTGGTGCGATATTGTTCATCATCAGCAATACGCAGGAAAATATTTTCAGGAATGCTGTTGAGATTTTCTTCCGTAAGGATAATATCTCCTTCGACGAGATAACCTTCTTCAACCTTTTGTGCATTGCTGGCTGTAAAGCCTAAGGCTGAGATCTTGTCTTTTACAGCTTGCGAAACCTCTTCCTGCGGAGGTGTAGCGTCTTCCTTCAGTTCTTTTTTACAGGACATGATGCTGAGCGACAGAACGCTCAGTAATGCAAGGGTTTTTGGCATGAAGTTCATAATGTGTGTTTTTGTTTTTATGTGAACAATCGGTAATTGACTAACTGGGGAATGTCTGAGTATCGCGGCATTTTTGTTGATTAATATAAATAATTCAAGGCAGTTCTGTCATTGGTATTAAAAGGACGGTCAGTCGTGCTGCTTAGGCAGGCTAGCATCCAGGAAAGTGCATCCGGGCCAGTAGGTGTTCCGGGAATATGCACAGCGCCAACATTTGAAGCACCTTCATTGGATGCTGCGCCACCACAACTGTATTGACGGCTCATATAATCCGTATGACGGAAACCGATACAATGACCAATTTCGTGAGCAAGGACGGTAGTTAAGAACCCAGCACTATAATTCTGGTATTGCCGGTTGAATTTAACTTCGTGGTAGGGATTGCCACCAGTGGGAAATCCAGCTGAAGCAATATAAGCAGCGAGAACCACGACCCTGACATTAATATTACCTCCACTGGATACGCGTTGAAAAGTCAGGCCGAGGTTTTCAGCATTGTACCGGGCAATGGCTGCATTAATAGCATTAGAAACAGCAGCATTTACGTTACCACTGCTGCTCACCGTTATCACACGGGGCAAACCGGTGACCAGGTTATTGGTCCTGTACTGTTCATCATTGGCGATGCGCATGAATACATTCTGCGGCGCACTGTTCAGATCAGCATCTGTCAGAATGATATCTCCTTCCACCAGGTAGCCTTCTTCAACTTTTTGAGCATGGGAGGACGTAAAACCCAATGCACTGATCTTGTCTATTACGGTCTGTGAAATTTCTTCCTGCTGAAATGTAGAATCGTTCACTTCTTTTTTACAGGAAATAATGCCCAGCGATAAAATACCAAACAGCACGACGGTTTTGGTAGTGAGCTTCATTAGTTTGTGGTTTAGTATGAAGAAATCAAGAACTCGTCGAAGGCGGAGGATGGTATTTGAAAGATACAAACGTTTTGTTGGAATAATCAAAGGATGTGTACAATATTTCTTTGCTCCAATTAATTCAATACATTTGAGATCAGCAATTTTCACTATGCGATCTGTACCTGCGACTACACTGTTTTTAAAAAATATAAGATCTCTTCTATCTTTATTCATCATTTGCCTACCTTTTTTGTCGTTTTCTCAAAATGATGAAATGGTTATTAAAAAATTTTCACCTCCACTTCAATTCCAGCAACGTGTTGAACAAACACATATCAAAACTACATTTGTCATAGCAGTGTCTTCTACTGATCGCTTTATAGAGTTTCTTAGGAGCACTCCTGGCATTTTATTAATGTATGAGTATGCCGGTGCAAATGTTTTTTTGTTGCAATGTAGCTGGAAAGATCTTTTGAATAAAATATTGCCAAGACCAGAAGTCATTTTTATTGACCAACTACGCGTCCCCAAAGAAGAAGTGGCAGTGAGTAATCTTGATCTTAGTGCCAATAAATCAAATATTATTCATAGCAGGTTCCCTCAATACAATGGAAATGCACTGGGGGTATCCGTAAAGGAGAACCGGCCCGATACGGCGGACATCGATTTTAAGGGTAGGTATTTGACGTCACCCTTTGTTTCGACAGCACTGAGCAATCATGCTACGATCATGTCTACTATTATTGCCGGTGCCGGTAATACTTATTATGAAGGCAGGGGAGTGGCGAATGGCGCGGTTATCAATTCGGTGAATTTTACAAATTTGTTACCGGAACCGGATACTTATTACCAGCAGTTCAATGTCACTGTTCAAAATCATTCTTATGGTACGGGTATCGAGAATTATTATGGAGCCGATGCTGCTGCTTATGATGCAAGTGTCGCGCTTCGCCCACCCCTGGTCCATGTTTTTTCTGCCGGTAATTCAGGATTGCAAACGAGTGCAACGGGTGTGTATGCAACCATACCGGGCTATGCCAATATCACCGGTAGTTTTAAGATGGCAAAGAATATTATTACCGTGGGTCATACGGATTCATTTGGCATTGTATTGCCAGCCAGTTCAAAAGGACCTGCCTTTGATGGTAGAGTGAAACCTGACCTGGTTGCTTTTGGGGAAGATGGTAGCAGTGGTGCAGCGGCGATCGTCTCAGGTATTTCATTAACGGTTCAACAGGCTTATAAAGACGTAAACGGAAATCTTCCTTCAGCTGCATTGGTAAAGGCGGTATTGATAAATAGCGCGGATGATGCTGGTGTTAAAGGACCAGATTTTAATTCAGGTTACGGATCGGCCAATGCATGGAAAGCAGTACAGGCTATTGTGCATTCCAATTATTTTAATGGCACTATAAATAACGGGGGGACGAATAGCCATCCTATTACAGTGCCTGCTGGTTGTAAACAGCTTAAAATAACATTGGTTTGGAATGATCCGCCTGCTGCAGCCAATGCAATACAAGCATTACGAAATGATCTTGATCTGGAATTAGCATTAGTGTCAACTGGTGAAACATGGAAACCATGGGTGCTGAATCATGTTCCTCATATTGATTCCCTCCAGCAATTGCCCGTTAGAAAAAGGGACAGTTTAAATAATACAGAGCAGGTAACGATTGATCTGCCAGTTGCCGGCAATTACAGTATTACGATAAGAGGGTTTAACGTTACTACTACGCAATCCTATTTTATTGCCTACCAGTTCGACACCCTTGACAAATTCAGCTGGCAGTACCCCACCAAGCAAGATAATATTTTCAGCGGCACGACCAATGTCCTCAGATGGACGTCAACTTATGCTACAGCAACCGGTCAGTTACAGTACAGTATTAATAATGGAAGTAGCTGGCAAACGATCAATAATACTGTTGATCTTAGTAAAGGCTATTTTAAATGGAATGCACCTGATACATTGGTAACCGCCTTGCTGCGGATGAACTTTGCTTCTCAGGATTTCAGGTCTGATATATTTACTGTTTCCAAACGCTTTAGCACATTCGTTGGGTTTAACTGCCCGGATTCATTTTCATTTTATTGGAATAAGCTCCACGGTGTAAGTAGTTACCAGGTTTACCGGTTGGGTCCATTTTATATCGAACCCCTGCTGGTGACATCGGATACCCTCGTTATACTTGGCAAGCAGGCCAACCCTTCGCTTTGGTATGCCGTTGCGCCCTTGCTGGGGAATAAAACAGGGCTACGAACCAATGCATTTAATTATACCACCCAGGGAACAGGTTGTTATATCAGATCTTTCCTGGTGCAAATGGTGGGTACTACAGGCGTGCTGGAGCTTGTCCTGGGTACGCCATTCGGGGTCAAAACTATTACTTGGGAGAAGCTTTCTCTGAACGGGTATAAAAAACTGCAATCTTTCACTACTGTTTCGGGACTTATCTATTCTTACACTGACAATACGCTTCAGCCGGGGTTGAATACCTATCGGGTAAAGATCGAATTAGTTGGCGGGCAAATTATTTATAGTCTGCCAGAAACATTATATCATTTCAATGATAGCCAATATATTGTTTATCCAAACCCCGTCACACAATCACAACCGTTTACCATTTTGAGTAACGACCCGGGAACAGGTACGGTACAAGTATTTAACTCGATCGGTGAAAAGTTGTACGAGAAAAAATTGAACGATCTTGTCAATATTATTTCCACCGATAGATTAAGCAAGGGGCTATATTTTCTCAGGTTCCTGAAAGAAAATAAACAGCAGATTTTGTTGAAAGTGGTTATCAATTAAATGTCCAAATTGTAGGTCTGATTTTTTCTGCAGCGGATCAGGTTTCCCGCGAAGGGTTTTATTTTTAAGACAAAAGCCGGTCACTAATTTGTAACCGGCTATTTTGACTATAATTTTTTTTACAGCGTCTTTAACACATCATTCATACTCCTGACCGCATCTGCACTTTTATCAAAAGCTGCCTGTTCAGTTTCATTCAGCTTAAAGTCAAGAATTTTTTCCCAGCCATTTTTTCCGATGATTACCGGAACGCCGAGGCAAATATCTTTTTGTCCGTATTCGCCATCCAAACTAACACAGCAAGTAAACAATTTCTTTTCATCTCTTACAATTGCTTCCACCAGGGCCGCACCGGCCGCACCCGGAGCATACCAGGCAGAAGTACCGATTAATGCCGTGAGTGTAGCACCGCCCACCATGGTATCCTTTACAATTTTTTCCTGTTGTTCAGCAGACAGGAAGTTGGTAACCGGGGCACTATTCCAGGTAGCCAGCCGGATCAATGGGATCATCGTAGTATCTCCATGACCACCAACAACTACAGCATTAAGGTCCGATGGACTGCAGCCAAGATGCTGGCTCAATTGGTATTTAAAGCGGCTGCTGTCCAGCGTACCGCCCATACCTATGATCTTGTTCTTAGGCAGTCCGGCCGTTGTCAATGCGAGATAGGTCATCGTATCCATCGGGTTGCTGATCACAATGATGATCGCATCCGGGGAATGATTTAAAATATCTGCTGTCACACCTTTTACAATCCTTGCATTAGTGCCGATCAAGTTCTTCTCTTGTCATCCCGGGTTTGCGGGGAATACCCGATGTGATCACGACCACATCGCTGCCGGCAGTTTTTGAATAATCATTGGTAGAGCCAGTGATGATGGTATCAAAGCCAAGCAGGGTAGCAGTCTGCATCATATCCTGGGCCTTTCCTTCAGCGAGACCTTCTTTGATATCGAGCAATACTAATTCGGTAGCCAATTCTTTACGGGCTATATTATCAGCACAGGTTGCACCTACGGCGCCGGCGCCTACTACTGTTATTTTCATGTGTATATTTTTTTGTTGTTGATTGTCACGCCGGCATAATCGGGGCAGGCTATGTAGTTCACTTTAAAAAAGTGTCTGGCGCAAAGGTAGGGGCATGGTTTAGATTTATGTTCCGGTATATTGGTTTTTTCTGACGGGACTACAGTCCTTTTAAAAACCGGAGGCTGAAATCATTTTCATCGCGGGATAGTCCATAAAATACGGCCACGGAAAACTTATTGAAAGGAGCCAGCATGATACCACCGCCATATCCATAATGCCAGGTGTCGGACAATTCGCCGGGTTGCCAGACCCGCCCGATATCGTAGAAGGCTATCAGACCGATTTTTCCGTTAAAAAGAAATGATTGTATATCACGTATGAACTGTATTTCGGCCTGGTTATAGAACATGGACTCACCATAAAAACGATACTTACGAAAACCACGCAACGTTTTGCTACCAGTCAATCTATTCAATTGGTAGAACTCCGGCTTACCGATCAGTTGAGCTCCGCCGGTTTTTAATGCGAACACCAATGATTTGGAAAGGGGTAAATAAATATTAAGCACCGTTGAGAAATTGGTGACGGCACTGTCACTTTGTTCAAGGTTCTGCATAAAAGTTATATCCGCACCCAACCTGATTCCTTTGGTGGGGACGGCTGCATGATCGATATTTTGATAATAATAATCCAGTTTGCCACCCCAGAATTTCTTTGTGTCAAAAGAAAGGAAAGAAGGTGAGAGTTTGGTAATATACCTTCCCGGGTCGTTGATAATTTCAATGGTTCGGTAAAAGGAAGTTATGGCGGTATGATGATAGCCCGCAAATGTCCGTTGAAGTCCTGCTCCTGCATACAACTCTTTTGACCGCACCCGGTTAAAATCCCGATCATTTGTTTCCCTGATGGTCTCATTGCCAATCCCAAAAAAATTGTTCCAGCGAACAAAATCATAATTCGCATTCAACGTCAGGTTCCAGTTACCGATCAGCCTGGTGACAATTCCGCGATAATCAAAACTGAAAGCCCCTTCACTGATCGAATAACGGGCACCGAGTTCGTGGCGGTAACCAAATGGATGTTTGCGCCACTGTTGTTTTTCGATCACATATTTTAACCCGGCATGTATATGATCGTCGCTATTGTAGGAAAGGATGACTCCCGGCCCTTTCTTATCATACTTGAAACCAGGGTAATTATACAAATGGACAAAAGGATTGTTCGGACAGGTGTTTTTTTACCCCCGCCAGTTTGGAAAAATCATTATCTCTGTTATCATAGATATGCACCTTACCACCTGTTGCGGTATAAGTGTCTCTTCCCGGGCCCCCGATAATGCGGATCTTTATAGCTACTTCCCGCCCCGGTATCAATAGTATACTGATCATTCACCTGTCATGCCGTATACTCTTATTTCACTCGTTTCGGTGCTGAAGAAATTTTCTTGAATAGAACGGATTCGTTTTTGGCTTACCTTCTTTATTGAGATCATAGACATTTATTTCCATCTCAGCATCTGAAACAGATTTGATCTCAAAAAATTCATTATCATGTGTGCCAACCACGTTAACTTCTTTGGCAAGAAACGTATAATATGCTGCCGCAAAATCAGCAAGTTTCTCTCTCCTTGCTTTTAATTTTTTATTATATCATCTCCCGATAATGCAAACACTTCAGGAGGAAGTTGCCGGACGGATTCTTCGATTACTTTATCGGTGAGTGATGCCTGCAGGTCCCGGGCTATGATCAACCATTGATCTTTTGATGGCTCATTGGCGATTTGCCGGTCAAGATTCCTGGCAGGAAAATTATAAGTGGCTACATTTTTTATATCGGATCCAAATGTTTCTAAATGGCCCGCACCGGCGGCCGAGATACCTAATGAAAGCAAAATCCCGTCAAACTTTGTGTACACCTGGTCCCTGTCACGGGGGATAGGTTTATAAGTTTTTTTATCCCCGTCTTCAATTGTGGCCCAACGCCATTGGTCTTCGTGACGACCCCAATCTCCTATGAACATATCAAAGAGCCTGGCCCTGACAAATCCTAATTGATCCGCGCGGTTATCATTATCTTCTGTAATCTTTTCCAGCATCTTGTCTGTACCCACGATATTTTTAGAATTTCCAAAGTTGGCCGCTTCCTCCCAGTTCTCATCCGGGCGTTGCTCAAAAAGATAAAGGTTATTACCAAAATCTTTATCGAATTCTCCCAATGCTTTTTGCGAAGGCACAAAGATGATTTGCGGATTGGTATGATAGATCCCGGCTGCCGCTGCCATGCCCGGGATGGTAACAGCTGAATAAGGTTGGGCAATGGATACCTGGTCATCAATGACCTTTTCAATAAAGGTTCCTTTGTATATGTCAGGTAAGGCTCCACCAAATGATTTATCTATACTTCGTAATACATATTCTTTCCCGGCCTCATTCCTTAAACGTAGCGTTTTGCTTTGACGACCACCGCCCTTTTCGTAAGCGAGCAATCCCCCGTTTACGGTGTCAAGATTGATTGTAGTAACTATCACCGGGGTCGCCCAGTCCTTCCGATAGTGCTTACCCCATAACCATTGGTGAAAAGAACTTGTTTTATATTGTTTACCGGCAACTACTGTTTGGTGGGTCGATATATGTAGTGAATCCCCGGTTTGGGCATATATGGGAACCTGGACGCAGAGAACGCTTATACACACAGACAAGAAACGGGTAAAACAGCCTTGTTTTACCAAGGTGACAATGAATGACATACTATTATTTATTATATTTTATATAAGTATAAAAAACCTTGCCAATAATAGAAAAAGAGGGCCTTAGTTGCTGAAAAACAGTTTATTAACCTAGTCCTTAAATAGTTTCAGAATGGCGTCCATTGATATTGTTCCCTCAAAAACGGAAAGCAGTACTTTTTTACGGTTATAAAAAGCAAAGAAGGGCATATTGCGGATGGCAAAAAAAGTGGGCAAAAAAAACTGGAAGTCTTTAGCCACTATTAAATTGGAGTACTGTGCCAGTTTATATTTTTCGCGGAACACTACCATAGAATCAAAATGGGCAGATGTGGCCATGATTACCTGGATATCTTTGAATTTGTCAATATTTTTGATCAGGTCTTCTGTTTCATGCTTACAGTGGTCACACTGGGGGCTGAACAACATCAGCATAACAGGGGATTTCTTATCCAGGTCATCTTTTGTAAAGAAGGATACGCTATCCGGCAGCAATAACTTCACCGGTGGAAAAGCAGGAAATCTTTTATAAGGTGGGAGTACAGGCTCATTTTGTGAAAAGGCCGTCACCACAAAAAATAAAGTAAAAAATCCAAGTAGTATCGTTTTCATTGCATCATTACATTTTACCGAATGGTCAAAACTGATCCTTTTTGTGTGACAAGGTTAGCAGTATTATCAATAATTCAGCCATCCACAAAGATATTCCAGGTGGCTGATCAATCCCTTCTATTTTTCCATCCCATCCTCTTTTATGATACTGTGTAAGCTCAATCAGTTATCCCCCAACGATAGAGGGCCCATAAAAACTTAAAAGCTTTGCTACCCAACGGAACCGGTCGTCGCTTATCATTCAGCCCTTCATTGTCAGGCGTAAAGCCCGACGGAACACACCTTTCAGCAACTAATCTCAAATTTCCATTCACTTTTTCAAATCCTTTTGTATCTTGTCTGTCATTCACCCTGCTGAAAGCTCTCTGATCCGATTGATTATTCGGATGTTTACTACAGTTATAAGAACAAGGGGCAATTTTTTTTTGGTCTTATTAAAACTATGAATATATTTATAAAATTACTAATCGTGTTACTTTAACTTTGACTGTCATGTATAATTTAATTACCAGGAAATGCTGCTTATTATTTTTTTCCGGAGCTGTTTGTTTTCAACTGCATGCGCAGGATACAACTTCCGTGAGTTTAATGCGGGAAAATGAATTGAAGGATAAATATGAGCTTTTTCCCAATGCATCCGGAAAAGCAATGATGACACCAACAGGTTGGGGCGGTTACCGGCCTTTCGTCTTTGGTTTTCTGGCCGGAACTTTTCCGCAAGCCTATACAACAAAATCTGACATGGTAGCGGGAGCGGGTTTAGGCGTAGGCAATTCCTATAAAGCCGTCAGCGTCGTGGGTATCTTTAACATACTTAATGTATCGGAAGGAAGTACCTACAGCGGCAGTCTTATTGTGAGCCGTCATATCAGTAAAGGAACGAGTATGAGCGTAGGAGGACTAAATTTGCTGGCCAGTGATCGATCCGATGCAGATGCAAGTTTTTATTTGGCTGTCAGTCATGCTTCACAGAGTATCGCGTCAAAAACGCCGGGGTATTCCGCTTTAAGCTATACGGTAGGGGTAGGCAATGGAAGATTTTATGACAAGAGTCCCCAGGATATTGCGACGGGTAAGGGAGAACACGGGACGGCTGTATTTGCCAACATTTCATATGAAGTGGTCAAGGGGCTGAACATAATTGGCGAATGGTCGGGATTGAATTTGGGTTTTGCCCTCGGCTTTCGGCCTTCTTTAAAGTTACCGGCAATTAATATTGGTGTGGCAGATCTAACCAGAAATTCCGGTGATAAAGCACGATTTATTGTAAGCATTGGCCATGCATTTCTACTTTCAAAAAACTAATAATTTATCATGAAAAAAGTATTTCTATCTCTGCTAATCTGTGGCATTCATATTATTGGCTTTGGACAGTCAAATGCTTCTGACAATAATGTGCCTCCCGCACTTCCACCTCCAGTAGCTTTTCCAAGTAACTTGGAACAAGTAGACGTGTTGAAAAACCTTATCATTCCAAATACTCTCAAGTCTACGGAAAGTCTTACGATCACAGTAAAGCTCAAGAAGCAACATCGCTGGGTTTCGACCATCTTAAAGGGAACTGAAGACAAGGTTATTTCAACGGTTGAGGACAATGGGGTCAATGATAATGAACCTAAGCGCGGGGTTATTACGTTTGAATTGAAGGGCAACCAATTCCCAACTACTGGTCTGCATGAGTTTCATATTGTTTCTTATAATAAACCGGTACAGACACCTGTTTTAGCTGAATATCTTAGTGATAAATCTGCTTATAAAATAATTATAGAGTAATCAGGATAGCAAAGTTAGCTTTAAGTGCCCGAGAATATTTCCTCACCGCTTTGCGGCTCGGATAATCCCACTTGCTTTTTTGTGTCATTATTGAAACCACTGCGGAAACTGCACCAGTATAAATGGCGAAGGATGCGGTTTATTAACTTGATCGCCAATGTCAGGATGATTGTTTATGCGCAGCAACGGGTATGGCTGAGTTGCGTTGGAAAGTTCGTAATGCCATAACCTACTAATCGATGAAGGAGATCCTGGAGTAATATGCGGGGTCACAACCAACTGCACAGAAGCAAGATAGCTGCTGCCAAAAATAGTTTTACAGCAAAATAGTTTGGTAAGTGAGATTTTTATGGAAAATGGGTGGACTTTGGTTTGCGAACATGAAATAATTGCCCAAGAATCATATCTTCTCTTTACACAGGGTTCTTATTGCCGGCAACTGTCCCTGCCTTATCTTTGCCGCCCAATTGGGAATAATTAATTTGTAATTTTTTTATGGCAAATACATCAGACATCAGCCGGGGCTTGGTCATCAGCCTTGATGGCAGCCTTTATAATGTAGTAGAATTTGGCGAGAACAAAACAGCCCGTGCTGCTGCTAAAGTTTGGGCAAAACTAAAAGGGGTTGACAATAACCGTTCCATTGAAAAAACCTGGAATTCCGGCGATACGATCTACCCGGTTAGAGTGGAAAGACGGTACTACCAATTCTTGTATAAAGATGACACGGGTTATAACTTTATGCATACGGAAACCTTTGAACAGATCGGCTTACAGGAAAGTTCCATTGATGCGCCGCAGTACCTGAAAGAAGGACAGGAAGTGGGTATTTTAGTCAATACAGATAATGACCAGGTGTTGGGAGCAGAGCTACCCGATAAAATTGTTTTACAGGTAACTTATACCGAGCCCGGGATGAGAGGTGACACTGCAACCCGTACATTAAAGCAGGCTACCCTGGAAACAGGTGCCACGCTGGGTGTTCCTTTGTTTGTCAATGAAGGCGAACTTATACGTGTCAATACCAAGACCGGTGAATATGTAGAAAGAGTAAAAGCCTAAATCCCCATATTTTTAAAAAATGGCCTAAAATCACCCGATTTGAGGCCATTTTCGTTTGATTTTACCCAATTTAAGCCCTAAAATGATAAAAAATCATTGACTTTCTCATTCTGATTTGATTACCTTAGCCCTCTTTCCCGGCTCGAAATTAATGGTGCCGTCTCTAAACCAAAACAGTCTACTAAATTGAAACATATGGACTATAAGCAAATTCAGGAGTTGATTAAGATGATCAACAAATCGAATATTGGCGAACTAACCATTGAGCAAAAAGATTTCCGGGTAACTATCAAGCAAAAAGAAGAGCATATTACCCAGGTGATGTCCCCAGCTCCGGTTCAGGCTACCCCTTTTCAACAACCCGCTATTCAGCCAACAAGTAGCAATCAACCGGCAGCGGGCACCGAAAAACCCAAGACAACAGAGACTCCGTCTGTAAATACCATTACGATCAAAAGCCCGATGATCGGGACCTTCTACCGCAAATCATCACCTGATAAGCCAAACCTGGCAGACGTCGGAACCGATATCACCCCCGGTAAAGTGGTTTGTATCATTGAAGCGATGAAACTCTTTAATGAAATTGAAAGCGAGGTAAAAGGCAGGATCGTAAAAGTGCTGGTGGAAGATGCTTCCCCGGTTGAATATGATCAGCCGTTGTTTTTAGTGGAACCGAGTTAATATGCTGATGTGATAATATGCCAATGGGCTGATGCGAACCATACGCCAATATTTTATCCATCATCAAATTGATTGTTATGAAAAGGGAATTAATTGACAACAACCCGATCCTGAAACTTAGTTTTGATTTTTCTTTAATGATAATTGAGCATTGTGAGGCCCTTGAAGCCTGTAAAAAATATGTAATAGCAAGACAGCTTTTAAAGTCAGGAACATCAATCGGGGCGAATGCGATGGAAGCTCAGAACCCGGAAAGTAGGGCAAACTTTATCCATAAAATTAAAATTGCAGCAAAGGAGGCGGATGAAACACAGTATTGGTGATCACTTTGTGACTATTCGCCCACCTATCCGGATTGTAAAATATTATTGAGTAAACTTGAGGAAATTCAAAAAGTACTGAACAAAATATTAGGAACGGCAAAAAGGTAATCACCTTTTAGTTACTTCCTTAGTTATTTCATTTTTTAACAGGATATCTGCTGGAGGCATTAGCACATCAGCACATCATCCAATTATCATATTGGGACAATGTTCAAAAAGATATTAATAGCCAATAGGGGAGAGATCGCTCTACGAGTTATCCGCACCGGCCGGGAAATGGGTATCAAAACAATTGCCGTTTATTCTACGGCTGACCGGGACAGCTTACATGTAAAATTTGCTGATGAAGCTGTTTGTATCGGAAAGCCACAAAGTTCCGACTCCTATCTGAATATTGCCCATATTATGGCAGCAGCAGAAATCACCAATGCCGATGCCATACATCCGGGTTATGGTTTTCTTGCAGAGAATGCAAAATTTGCACAGATATGTAATGATCATGGAATAAAATTTATCGGGCCAACACCCGATATGATCAATTCGATGGGTGATAAGATAACCGCAAAAGAAACGATGATCAAAGCCGGTGTACCTGTAGTGCCCGGTGGTGAAGGATTATTGCAGAGTGTGGATGAAGCAAAGGGTCTGGCCAAGGAATATGGGTTACCCTGTTATTCTGAAAGCAACTGCCGGTGGTGGTGGCAAGGGAATGCGGATCGTATGGGAAGAAAGCGAAATGGAAAAAGCATACGACACGGCCAAAGCAGAAGCAGCGGCTTCGTTTAAGAACGATGGTATCTACATGGAAAAATTTGTAGAAGAGCCCCGGCATATTGAGATACAGGTGGCCGGTGACCAGTATGGCAAGGTGTGTCATCTTAGTGAAAGAGATTGTTCGATACAACGCCGTCATCAAAAATTGGTGGAAGAATCGCCCTCACCTTTTATGACGGATGAGTTGCGGGATAAAATGGGTGAAGCTGCAAAAAAAGCAGCGGGTGCGATCAATTATGAAAGTGTAGGAACGATAGAATTTCTGGTAGATAAGCACCGCAATTTCTATTTCATGGAAATGAATACGCGGATACAGGTAGAACATTGTGTAACCGAAGAAGTGATCAATTTTGACCTGATCAAGGAACAGATCAAGATCGCTATGGGTGAAAAGATCACCGGCGCCGATTATATTCCCAATATCCATGCAATCGAATGCCGTATCAATGCGGAAGATCCTTACAATGATTTTCGTCCTTCACCCGGACGTATCACGTCACTGAACCAGCCCGGCGGGCATGGTGTACGGGTAGATAGTCATGTCTATGCCGGTTATGTGATTCCGCCTTATTATGATTCGATGATCGCAAAGCTCATTACGGTAGCTCAAACAAGACCCGAAGCTATACAGACAATGTACCGGGCTCTTAGTGAATACGTTATCGAAGGAGTAAAGACCACTATACCATTCCATTTGCAACTCATGCAGGATGAGCGTTTCCGCAGCGGTGATTTTAATACTAAGTTTTTGGAAGGGTTTACGTTGAAGTGAGGTAGTTATTCTGCGTAATACACCAACCATCTATTTTTCTTAGCTTCAGAGGAAGGCTTACTACCGAACAAATGAAAAAGAGAATTTTACAACTCTTGATATTGCTGTTTATCACAACGGCTGCTTGCGCCCAAACGTGGAAATGGGCGAAGGTGGGAGGCGGCAGTTTAAATGACCTGGCTACTGATCAGCTAGTAGACGATGAGGATAATATGTATGCCTGTGGTACCTACACCAACCAGGCAAGTTTTGATGGTCAGACCATTACAGCTTCGGTCAAAATAGCTTTCTGATCAAATATGATTCTTCTGGGAATAAGATTTGGCTATTAAGCTTTCCTGGTAAACTGAAAAAAATCACTATTGATCCGAATAATTCGAATAATCTTATAGCCGCAGGTACATTCAGTAATTCTATAAGCCGGCTGTTCCAGTTGTCACAGCGAGTGGTTCATTAACTTTTTGCCAGGGAGGCTCAGTTACTTTAACAGCACCTGCAGGATTCAGTTATTTATGGAATACCGGAGCAACAACACAAAGTATTATTGTAAATACATCAGGGAATTATTCAGTGACTGTTACAAATACAAATAATTGCAGTACCACTTCGGCAACGACAATCGTTACAGTAAATCCATTGCCATTGATTCCTGTGATCATAACCAGTGGCCCAACGACTTTCTGCCAGGGCGGCTCAGTTACATTGACTGCTCCGGCTGGGTTTACCTATTTGTGGAGTAGTGGTGCAACTACTCAAAGCATTGTTGTAAATACTTCAGGCAATTATACAGTTACGGTAACAAATGCAAATGGCTGTAGCAGGACGTCAGCAGCAACAACAGTTACAGTAAATCCACTGCCACCTGTACCTGTTATAACACAAACCGGCAATACCCTATTTTCCAGTGCAGCTACCGGTAATCAATGGTATTTTATGGGAGTGAGTATACCCGGAGCCACAGGATCGAGTTATACTTTTTCAGTGGGCGGTGAGTATATCGTTACAGTTACTAATGGAGCTGGTTGTTCGGCTTCATCGGTGCCATTTATTGCTGCACGGAACGTCCTTGTTACGCTTGATTTGGCTGAGAAATTCTATTATAATCTTTTCCCCAACCCGGTAACATCTCAAATGACCATAAAGTATACTCTCGAAAAGAGGCATACGGTAGGTATAAGATTGATCGACATTAATGGCCATACTATTATTGTCCAGCAACCGGTATTGCAACAGCCCGGGAATTATTCATTAAATGCGAATTCAATTGCAGAAAGATTATGGAAGGGGATGTATATACTTCAGTTTACAATCGATAATAAAAAAGTGGAACATAAGATCATGAAGCTATAAACTGGTTATGCCAGTAAGATAAATCCCGGGCCTTACTAGCACCGGGATTTTATATTTGCGGCTCTTATAGTATGGATAGGGCTAACTTATTTTTAAGTTTTTATTCCGTCTCCGCCAGCCAGTTCACCCTTCTCTCAGCAATATCTGAAAAAAGCAGGTCATTATCTTTTTCATCCTGCAACGATTGGTTCAACAAGTTGGTGACATCTTCCATTCCGAGCGAAGTGGCCAACTGTTCCAGGCTGCCATAAGCGGCAATTTTATAATGCGCCGCTTTTTGAATGGCAATGATCAGGGCTGCATCCCGGGTGATGGTTCCTTCAATCGTTTGTTGAATGGTCCGGTCAATCTCCTTGATCATGCCCAGCATCGCATCACAGGGCCCGCTCTCCGGGCTGATGAGGAGAATATTAAAAATTTCCTCTAACCGCATCGCCTGTTTATGCAGCTGCAGAGAATATGCTGCAAACAAAGCTTTTAATTCTTCCATACTGGCTGCTTGTTGCATCCTTGTCACTGGGATAAGGAGTTCCTTTTCAGCCTGGTAAAGACAACACAACTGGTCTGCAAAAAATTTACTTAATTGCGAATCGGTTAGGGTCGATGTTTTTCCCAATACAGTATTGTGCAGCATTTGATCAGGATTTAGTTCAATAAATAGTTGGTTACATAGTTTAAAAGAGTTCCGGTGATACCGGAACTCCTTAAAGTCTCCCACTTCCTTCGCCAGCATTACCCGGGTCGGGTTCCACAGGTATCATCTCAGCCAGAAAAAAGAAATGAGAACCGTTTCCGGCCTCCTTTTTTAATCTAACTCCCTGGGGGAAACTCAAGAAAACAGGGAAAAAATCATGCCAGCAAAAATTGTGTTTGAAAAATGACATTGCTATGAATTAACCCAAATTTGGTAGTCATGAAGCAATAATAATTAAGCTGACTTATACTGATAATATAATTCCCTAACTACCACCGGGATTTTTTAATTTCATCGATCAATCAAAAGCTTATGAAATATTTCTTTGTTTCCCTGCTTTGTTTTTGCGCGGTTGCCGCCCGGTCCCAGTCCGGCAGTAAGACCCATTTTAAATCTGTGGTAGTCGATGCCCACAACGATATACTTTCTTCGGCGATGCTGGATGGAGTCGATATCTCCCACCGGGTAAAAGAAGGTCATAGTGACCTGGTGAGATGGAAAGAGGGAGGACTCGACGTTCAGTTCTTCTCTGTATGGACAGGTGAGAAAGCCAGGACGGCCGGGGGCTTTTATAATGATGCTATCCAGGAGATACTGATGCTGGACACCCTAATCAAAAAGAACCCCGATAAAATGGTCCTTGCCAGGAATTATCAAGATGTCAAAACAGGACTCAAACAAAACAAGCTGGTTGCTTTGATTGGAGTGGAAGGCGGCCATATGATCGAAGATGATATAAACAAATTGGTGGAATTGTACAACAAGGGCATGCGCTACCTGACCCTAACCTGGAATAACAGTACATCCTGGGCCAGCAGTGCCATGGACGAATCAAGATCCAGTTTTTCTTTTAGTGACAGGGATATGAAGGCCGCTGAACTAAAGCAAATAGGGCTATCCGCATATGGAAAAGATATCGTCAGAAGAATGAATGAGTTGGGAATAATTGTGGATCTGTCACATACAGGGGAGCAGACTTTTTATGATGCACTGGCCACCACCACCAAACCTGTTTTACTATCCCATAGTTCAGTATGGGAGCTCTGCCCGGTATTCCGGAATGTAAAAGATGAGCAGATCAGGGCGGTTGCCAAAAATGGGGGGGTCATTTGCATCAATTTTTATTCAGGTTTTATTAGCAGGAAATGGGATGAGACCCAGCGGTCTTTATTGGGGCCCAACAAAAAAATCTTAATGGACAGCTGGGGTAATGATATGGATTCGGTGGCAAAAGAAAAGAAATGGAAAGAATATTATAGTGAAACACTCAATAGTGTCAGGCCCACCTTAGCCGAATTGGTTGATCATATTGATTATATCGTTAAGATGGTCGGTGTGGATTATGTCGGGATCGGTTCTGATTTTGACGGGGTTTCATCCCTGCCAGTTGGATTGGATGATGTAACGACATATCCAAAGATCACAGAAGAACTTTTTAAAAGAGGGTACAGCAAAAGAGCTGTCAAAAAGATATTAGGTGAAAACGTATTACGGGTTATGAAAGCAAATTTTAACTAGTATAGAATACCTGTTCCATAAGTTTTTATTTCTGTCCGCTCACAGTATCCCGTGGACAGAAAGCGATAAGGATTTCCGTAAAATGAAATTAAAAATTATTTCTTCCCGGCTATGGTTTAAATTTTTATTTTTAGGGGGCTAGTTCACATTTATTTCTTTGACCACACTCTCATTTCCATTCCTGTCTACCGCAGTCACGGCCACTTTAGAGATAACGATCTGTGGAGTATTTTGTCCCGCTGGTAGTTTGATTGTAAAAGATCGCTCTTTACTGTTGCGGATGGAATAGTTCCAGGTATTACCATACGTATAGTAGATCACCCATCGAACTACATCTGCTTCATCTGTATGTTTCCAGTTTAGAACTATTTCATTACCCGTTCCGGAAATAGTTACGAGTGGGGTTGCCGGGGCCTTATTATCCAGCCAGGGACTTGCAGGAACTAATGCCTGTTGGCGATAAGGTCCCTCTTTAATGCCTTTGGTCATATTGGGATTTCTCGTAAGCGATGAAATGCTCCAATGCACGATGCCCTTGCTTTCCGGCAGCATACCACGGCTGATCATGATCTGGCTCATTATTTCATTTACATTTTTTGCACTGGTATCGCTTCCCACACTGATGCCGGGCCACAAGTGACGTTTCATGGTATTCTCACCGGCCCACCACCCCAGCAATACAGGAAAACTTTGCGCCATTCGGTTGATGGGCCAATACAATTGCGGAGTAAAATAATCGATCCAGCCTTTATTCAACCAGAGTTTTGCATCAGCATATAATTTATCATATTGGTCGAAGCCACTGATCGATTCCGGGTAACCAGGTCGCCAGATACCGAAAGGACTTAAGCCGAATTTGACCCAGGGTTTTGTTGTTTTTATTTTTTCGTAGAGGTCCTCTATAAGAACGTTGACGGCATCCCGTCTCCAGTCATTGCGTGATAATTTTCCTCCACTGTTTTTATAAGCGTGCCAGCTCGCTGAATCCGGAAAATCTTCATTTCCATTATAGTCCCAATAAGGATAAAAATAATCGTCAAAATGAACGCCATCAATATCATATCGTTTTACCAGATCCATAACCACGGCGGTAGTTTTTGCACGTGTGCCGGTCAAGGCAGGATCCATCCACCAATAACCTTGTTTCAGAAAAACGACCAACTCGGGATTCTTTTTTACAATTGACTGCTCTGAGATTTCTTTACCCCCTGACGGATGATGTGCACGATAGGGATTTAACCAAACATGTAATTCAATTCCCCGGTTATGTGATTCATTGATCCAGAATTCGAGGGGATCGTAAAAAGGTTCGGGGGCCTGTCCTTGTTTACCAGTAAGATAATAGGACCAGGGTTCCAAATCACTTTTATATAAAGCATCACATTGTGGCCGCACCTGTAAAATCACGGCATTAAAATTATTGTCCGCTAGAAAATTCAGCAATTTCAGTGCTTCCTGTTTTTGTTCTTCAACAGGTAATCCCGGTTTACTCGGCCAGTTAATATTTGCCACGGAAGCCACCCATGCCGCCCTGAATTCCCTCATGGCTTTGGGTCCCGTTGTGGTGGGTTGTTCAATAACAATGGGTTTTTTTGTTGCAGTACAGGAACAAATGAGTACCACAATACTGAAAATGGATAAGGCCGTTCCTGGTATTTTTATCATAATACTTGGTTTTAAACTTCACTTAAAAATAGTATAAAATGCAATGGAGCATTGCCGGTTTTTGCGGTCGCGGGCATTCCACATTGTCAGTGAATTGATTTTGGCGTTGTTTACGATCCCTATTTGTATTCTATGTCTATTATCCTTCTATATGGTGAAAGGGAAGAATCACTCTAGGCACATAGGCCACATAGTTCATCACACATATATATATTCAATTTTATGTATCGAAAATTTGAAAGGCACCCTTGCGGTCAACAATGTTCTATTACCCAAAAAAATAAACCGTCTCATTGTAGCGAAACGGTTTGGTACAATAATAAAAATTTCTGCCTATTATCGCAGGAAAAGCATCTCCCTGTATTTTGGCAAATACCATTCACGGTCATCTACCAGTAATTCCAATTTGTCGACATGGTAGCGGATATCATCAAAGAAAGCATCTTTTACCTTGCTTTGATAAGCGATGGCTTTTGCCCTGGTATCATTGAGATCGTTGCAGGTCTTCCTTGCTTCGATCATTTTCTCCACCAGGTCGCTTGCTTTATTGATATGCTCAGCTATTTTTTCCAGGATCTGCTTTTGATTGTTGAAAGTGGTGTCTTTTAATCCTGCTTCTTTTAATCCCCGAATATTACTGGCCAGTAAATTCTGGTAGCGGATAGCAGCTGGCAACACATGACTGGTAGCCAGTTCACCCATAATGCGGCTTTCGATCTGCACCTTCTTGATATATTTTTCCAATTCTATTTCATGTCTTGCTTCCAGTTCGCTATGGGTGTAGATATTATTACTTTCAAATAATTTCTTTGCCTTCTCCGTCACCATAGCATCCAATGCCAGCGGTGTAGTTTTTACATTGGCCAACCCTCTTTTTTCTGCTTCTTTTTCCCAGGCTGCGCTATAGCCATCACCTTCAAACAAAACTTTTTCACTGGCCACAATATATTGACGGATGATATGCATGATCGCAATTTCTTTTTTCTCCCCCTTCTCGATCAATGCATCCACTTCTTTTTTGAATTGCTTCAATGTATCCGCCATGATAGTATTTAAAACGGTCATGGGATTGGCACAGTTGGCAGAAGAACCCACTGCGCGGAATTCAAACTTATTTCCTGTGAAGGCAAAGGGAGAAGTACGGTTACGATCCGTATTATCCATCAGCAATTCAGGAATGCTTTTGTGGATGTCTATCTTTAACATGCTCTCATCCGTTTCATCCATTTTGTCAGAGACTCTTTCTTTTACATCTTGTAATACTTTAAAAAGTGACTGACCGATGAACACAGAAATGATGGCAGGTGGTGCTTCATTGGCGCCCAGGCGGTGATCGTTTGGTGCTGAGGCAATTGAAGCTCTTAATATATCCGCATAATCATGTACTGCTTTGATGGTGTTCACAAAAAAAGTAAGGAACATCAGGTTGGTCTTTGGCGTTTTACCGGGAGCCAGCAGGTTCACACCTGTATCGGTAGCCATGCTCCAGTTGTTGTGTTTACCACTGCCGTTGATGCCGGCAAATGGTTTTTCATGTAACAACACCCTGAGATTATGACGACGGGCCACTCTTTCCATTACATCCATCAGAAGTGAGTTGTGATCCACGGCAACACTTACTTCTTCAAATATTGGCGCACACTCAAATTGTGCAGGCGCCACTTCATTGTGTCTTGTACGGAGGGGAATACCGAGTTTATAGGATTCCGTTTCAAAATCCCGCATATAAGCATACACTCTTTCCGGGATAGAACCAAAGTAGTGATCTTCTAATTGCTGGTTTTTGGCTGAATTGTGGCCATACACTGTTCTTCCGGTCATAACAAGGTCAGGACGGGCATTGAACAATGCTTCGTCGACCACAAAATATTCCTGTTCCCAGCCCAGTGTCGGAGTTACTTTGGTTATGTTCTTATCAAAATAATTACAAACATCAACGGCAGCTTTATTTAATGCATCCAGCGCTTTTAGTAAAGGAGCTTTATAGTCTAATGATTCGCCGGTGTAGGAAACAAAGATGGTGGGAATACATAAGGTTTTTCCCTGGCCAATATCCATAATGAAGGCTGGAGACGAAGGATCCCAGGCCGTATAACCTCTTGCTTCAAATGTAGCCCTTAATCCACCGCTTGGGAAAGAAGAAGCATCAGGTTCCTGTTGTACCAATGCATCACCTTCAAATTGTTCGATCGGAGTGCCATCACCTTTTAATGTAAAAAATGAATCATGTTTTTCTGCAGTAGTGCCGGTCAATGGTTGAAACCAGTGTGTAAAGTGCGTAACACCCTTACTCTCTGCCCATGCCCTGATGCCGTTAGCGATCTGGTTGGCCATGGCCCTGTCGATTTTCTGGCTGTTTTTGACAGATGCCTGCAAACTTTTGAAGGCTTCATCGCTAAGAAACTCCCGACCTGTTTTTAGGTGTAAAGACATTGCTGCCAAATATCGCGGTGATTTTGGCTGAGCCTTCCACTTTTATAGCAGCATTAGTGACAAGGTTGGTAATTGCATTAAAACGAAGTGACATATTATATATTTTTCAGCAAAAAAAAGACTTTCGCACCAATAAGAACATTTTTTTCTAAAAAATTATCACTTTATTTCGTTTTTTGGGAGTAAAATGTGACTATTAAGGTATTGAAAATAGTGATTTTACAAATTTTCAGGCAGATTTAGTTATATTATTTTTATTTTTAATATTATTTAGAAAATAGCTGCCTATTCTCTTCCAATCTATTTGAGCCATCATAGGAATGACCAACAAGGGCATTATGACACTACGATAGCGAACAATAGCACCAAGGTTATTGACACTAAATCCAATAGCCAGCAGCAACGTCACTGAAAAAAAGACGCAGAAATACATAAGATTTTTAGAAGCCTTGGCCTGTCCATTGGTACGCCAAAATAGAAACAGGATAAACAAGAGTAACAGGACATTTATTTCAATCGCAGCTGCCAGTGAAAGTATATGACGGACATCACTAGGATAAGGCCGTATCGTGGACAGGTTGATGGCCTGAGGGGTATTTTTTAAAAAACTTATAGCAGTCGGCTCCAGGTCTCTCATGGGGATCGTAGAACCGCCAATTCTCAATTGTTTAAACTCCTGTTGTTTATTTACCACTGCCTGCGGAAAATCAAGTTTTGGAAAAATATAGCGGCTGTTAAAAAATAAAATACCAAAAAACAAGTATAATGAACTGAATATGGCCAGTCCATACCTCGGTCTTCGGTTAGCTATCAGCCAGGCAATAATGGCGGGCACAAGAATCACAATACAGAAAATTGCGGAGTGCCAGGATCAGTAGCAATCCCAGCAACATGACAAAATATCCGTTTGAAGCCAAATCTTTTTTCTTTTGTACCAAAGTAAATACAGTAAATGATCAAGACTGATACCTGTAAAAATCAGTCCTTCTTTATGAATGCCACTGGTCCAATATAAAAAAGAAGGCACCAGGAAAGTAGCCAGCAGGATAACCAGTTTTTTGCCGGGGAAAACATCAGTCATAACCCTGTAAATAGCAATAGCTCCGAACAAAGTAATAAAAGAATAGAAAATGACATTGACATAGTAATGGGCAAAACTGAAAATATTAAAAACGAAAGAATCTTTATAAAAAGATTACCTTTCAGATCATTCCAGTAGAGTTCGTAGTTGCAAAAAATTTGCTGAACCCACCCTCGTAAGGATCCTGGAAAAGATTGGTAAAATATTCATTGGGGTTGCTAAAAAGCAGTGATATTCCTCTACACTGCTGGTATGATAGCTCCAGGTATCCTGCATCTGCGCCAGTCCACCATAATAAAGACCAATCCAGCCATAAAATATACCGGCCATGACTTTTAGTAAAAAAATGATAATAAGTTGAGGCTGGCTTAGACCGGTACGTGTAAAAAACTTTACTTTGGTAACCAGCCAGGCAAAAACAACAAGCCAGGCAACAAAAAGCAGGTACTCCAAAACAGTTAAATTTTATCCCGCAAAATAGCCATTATTGCCGTCATTGTCAGCACAAAGTTGACAAGTTCTGGTTATGCTGTAGTCATCAACCTGTAAATTTGCAGCATGCGTCTGCAACCGCCTAGGCACCATCGTTTGAACAGTATTAGCTCAACAAATTATTACATGGAAATAACCGTAAAAACAGCACAACAACTACGACTAACCGAAGAAGAATTTGAACTGATCAAACAAAAACTGGGACGTACACCCAATTTCAATGAACTCTGTGCTTTTTCCGGTATGTGGAGTGAACATTGCAGTTATAAAAATTCAATCAAATGGTTGAAAACATTACCACGTGAAGGTGGAAGAATGCTGGTAAAAGCCGGTGAAGAAAATGCAGGCCTGATGGATATTGGCGATGGACTGGGTGTTGTATTTAAAATTGAATCACATAATCATCCTTCTGCCATTGAACCTTTCCAGGGTGCAGCAACCGGTGTGGGTGGTATTCACCGCGATATTTTTACCATGGGTGCACGACCGATTGCTGCACTAAACTCTCTTCGTTTTGGAAACCTGGAAGAAGATAAAACACAGCATTTATTATCAGGTGTGGTGCATGGCATCGGTCATTATGGAAATTGTTTTGGTGTACCAACTGTTGGTGGTGAAATTTATTTTGATGCAATGTTATCATACCAATCCCCTGGTAAATGCGATGAGTGTAGGTATTGTAAAAGCAGGTGAAACTGTTTCTGCAACTGCACTGGGAAAAGGCAACCCGGTAATGTTTGTGGGTAGTGCAACCGGTAAAGATGGTATTGGTGGTGCATCATTTGCCTCAGCAGATATTACTGCTGAAAGTGCGCAGGATCTGCCGGCTGTACAGGTAGGTGATCCTTTCCAGGAAAAGAAATTACTGGAAGCCTGCCTGGAAGTAATACAAACCGGTGCCGTAGTTGGTATGCAGGATATGGGTGCAGCAGGAATTATTTGTTCCACTGCCGAAATGAGTGCCAAAGGTGAAGTAGGTATGCGGATCGATCTTGGATAAAGTACCAACCCGCCAGAAAAATATGAAAACCTGGGAACTGTTGCTGAGCGAAAGCCAGGAAAGAATGTTGCTGGTTGCGCAAAAAGGAAGAGAAGAAGAAGTAACAAAAGTTTTTGACAAATGGGACCTTCCCTGTTCAGTGATTGGTGAAGTAACAGATGATGGCATATTGAATTTCTATATGAATGGAGAACTGGAAGCATCAATACCTGCCCATGAACTGGTACTAGGTGGTGGTGCCCCAGTATGAAAGCGAATATCAGAGAGCCAGCTTATTTTGAAGAAATAAAAAAATTCGATCCTGGTACCGTTACCTGTTCCGGAAGATTTGAAAACGTATTGCTGAACAACTCATTCAATTCCTTCCATTGCATCAAAAAAATGGATTATACGATCAATACGATAGTATGGTGGGTACCAACAATAGCATCTACCAATGCACCAACAGATGCACCATTGGTGATTGTAAAAGGAACAACAAAGGCATTGGCGGTAACAACAGATTGTAATAGCCGGTATGTTTTTGCAGATCCTTATAAAGGTGCAATGATAGCAGTAAGTGAAGCAGCGAGGAATATTGTATGCAGTGGTGGTCAGCCACTTGGGTGTTACCAACTGTCTGAACTTTGGAAATCCTTACGATCCTGAAGTGTATTACCAGTTTGTACATGCGATAAAAGGAATGGGAGAAGCCTGCCGGAAATTTGATACACCAGTTACCGGTGGTAATGTGAGTTTTTATAACCAGAATCCTGATGGCCCTGTTTATCCTACACCCACCATTGGTATGGTTGGTTTGCTGGAAGATATAGCCGATAAGATGACACTTGATTTTAAAGAAGAAGGCGATCTGATACTTTTAATTGGCCGATCTGGTAATGATATCAACTCTTCACAGTATGTAAGCAAGATCTGTGACGTGGAGTATTCTCCTGTCCCGGTTTTTGATCTCGAAGAAGAATTGACGCTTCATCAAAAGATAACTTTATTAATAAGTAAAGGATTGATTGAATCAGCACATGATGTAAGTGAAGGTGGTTTGTTTGTCACACTTTTGGAATCAGGGTTTCACCGTCGCCTGGGATTTGATGTGGTGGCCTATGATTATAATGTCAGGAAAGATGCCCAATGGTTTGGAGAAAAACAAAGCAGGGTAGTGGTGTCGATAAAACCTGACCAGTTACTGGAAGTAAAAAAAGTATTGGGTGATCATCCTTTTGAGGAATTGGGCGAAGTTACCAGTGGGGCCGTTGAAGTGGATGGGATGGATTGGGGAGGTATAGAAGAGTGGAAAGAAAAATATGATATGGCTATTGCTAATTATTTATCAAAAGAGGAAGCCGGATCAGCCTTGCAGTCTATCTAAATCATAAATGCCTCCACGTTCCTCGCTCTTATGGGGTTGAGCGCAATCTATGGATAAAAATTCTACCATATTATTAACCGGGGCCGCGGGTTTTATCGGTAGTTACCTGCTTGGTGATCTTAATAAGAAAGGATATTCAACTATCATCATTGCTGATGATTTCAGTGAAGAAGACAAATGGTTCAATTTCGATTCCAAGCAATATGTAACCAAAATTAACCGGGAAGTCCTGTTTGAGTGGCTCACCATGACAAAACCGGATATCAATTTTGTCTTTCATCTGGGGGCAAGAACGGATACAGCAGAATTTGATTATTCCATACATCAGAAATTGAATGTCGACTATTCAAAAAAAATCTGGAATTATTGTTCTGCCAATAAAGTGCCATTGGTTTACGCATCCTCAGCGGCTACTTATGGTAGTGGTGAATTGGGTTATAAAGACGATCACGATATTGTTGAAAAGCTCCAACCTCTCAATCCGTACGGAATTTCCAAAAACGAATTTGATAAGTGGGCGATCAGGGAGAGCCGGGTGTCAGCAGAAAGGAGTTTGGAGACAGCTCCTCCATTTTGGTGCGGGTTAAAGTTTTTTAATGTGTATGGTCCGAATGAATATCATAAAGACAGGATGGCCAGTATGGTCTTTCACGGCTTTAATCAGATTCAAAAGACAGGAAAAGTAAAACTTTTCAGATCTCATAAACCGGAATTTGAAGATGGGGAACAGCTCCGTGATTTTATATATGTGGAAGATGTGGCCAGGGTCTGTTGCGGGCTAATGGAAAACCCTATCCAATCCGGTCTGTATAACCTCGGTACGGGTAAAGCAAGATCCTTCAAAGACCTGGCAAATGCGATCTTTGCCACTATTAACAAGAAGCCGGAAATCGACTTTATTGATATGCCTGCTGATATTCGTGACAGATACCAATATTTCACTGAGGCCAATATGGACAAACTGCGAAACGCGGGTTACCAACAAGGTTTTTTTTCGCTGGAAGAAGGCATTAGCGATTATGTGAAAAGATATTTATTGAAAAAAGATTATTATTAAATAAAAAGGAGCAGCTCACGCCACTCCTCTTTCTTAATCACAACAAATGAAAAAGCTTCTTATTTTTTTGGCATCAATACAGCATCGATCACATACGTGACTCCATTGCTGGAGATAACATCAGCCGTGGTGATGTTAGCAGAGCCGCCCTTTGCATCCCGCACTGTCCATTTTCCATCTTTATAACCAATGGTTAGTTCTTCACCTTGCACTGTTGTTACCTTCTGACCATCTTTCAGATCCATAGATTTAAACGCACCCGATACTACATGATAGGTAAGGATATTTGTAAGCGTCGCTTTATTTTCAGGTTTTACCAGGTTATCTACGGTGCCGGCAGGCAAACCTGCAAAGGCCGCATTGGTTGGCGCAAATACAGTGAAAGGGCCAGCACTTTTTAATGTTTCAACCAGCCCTGCCGCTTTTACAGCTGCTACCAGAGTGGTGTGATCAGCAGAATTTACCGCGTTGTCTACGATATCTTTTGAAGGCACCATATTGGCACCGCCAACCATTACTCCCTGCTCTTCAGCGGGTTTCATGGTTTCCATGGTCGTAGTTTCTACAATTTTTTTGTCGTCATCGTTTTTAGATTCGCTATTACAGGCGATAAAAGTTGTGGTAACAAGCGCCCCTGCTACCAACAGGCTGAAGATCTTCGTTTGCATAAAATGTGTTTTTGGTTTTATTAAATAATGCAATAGATACGGATATAAGTTATGGTCGGATTTATCAGGGGCATTTTTTTATGTAATCAACTGTAGGTTTGTATTGGCAGCTACTTCCATGGGGCATATATTATCACGGCTTATCTTTACCAAAACAATAGGTATGGGTAAGAGAATAGCCATTATCGGAGGAGGAAACCTTGGCGCAGCGATCGCTGACGGGTTGATACAAAGCGAGTTCAGCCGCCCCGTGGAATTAACCATCACACGCCGTAACCTGTCTACACTCAGCCGTTTTGCGGAGCGTGGCTGTATGGTGCATAGCGACAACAGAAAAGCGGTGAGGGATTGCGAGATAATAATCCTGGCCGTAAAGCCCTACAACTACGCTGATATACTGAAGGGGTTAAAAACAACTTTTAATCCAACAAAGCATTTGATCGTCTCGGTGGTTTCCAGTGTTTGGACAGAACAGTTACAGGAGGCGATAGGTAAAGCAGTTCCCATTATCCGTGCCATGCCAAATACCGCTATTGCTATCCAGCAAAGTATGACCTGCCTGTCCCATTCTGGTGCGTCTGAAAAACAGGTAAGTTATGTGAAGGAATTATTCGATCAACTGGGTAAAACAGTTATGATCGATGAGAAGTTAATGGATGCCGCTACCATATTGGGCGCTTGTGGCACGGCTTACGCGATGCGTTATATCCGGGCCAGCATCCAGGGTGGCATTGAGATAGGGTTTGATGCCGCGACGGCCTCCTTGATTGCGGCGCAAACAGTAAAAGGTGCTGCAGAGTTGTTATTGCAAAAAGGAGCACACCCGGAGCAGGAGATCGATAAAGTAACTACGCCAATGGGATGTACGATTGCGGGGTTGAATGAAATGGAGCACCAGGGCTTTAGTTCATCCCTGATTCGTGGAATTGTTGTGAGTTATAAGAAGATCGCGAAAGATTGAGCCCTCGTCAACTTTTGGGAAATAATTGTAAAAAAATTAATTTTGAGCTATTTGCCCACAGGTAATTACCGATCAAAAAGGGATAAAAACAGGAGTCATTCTGTCGTTGAAGGATTATAACCAGTTAAAAGAGATGGCAGAAGAGCTGGCAGACATAAAACTTATGATAAAGCAAAATTAAGCCTTCATCATCAAAAGCTTATTCCACTCCGTAAAGTTATAAGTCAACGAAAACGGAATCACAGTAATAGTAAGTAAGAGATATACAGTCGTTGTTACTGATAAAGTACGAAAGATCATTCTGACACTCCCTCACTTAATTGGGCCAAAGATTGGAAACAGCTTACTTGAATTAGAAGAAGATCCAAGACCGGCAGGTTGCAAAAAATTATAAGGCAGATCCGGTTACAGAGTCCGTGTTAGCGACTACAGAATCATTTATGTAATACGCTAAGAGTGGTAGTAGTTGATTTGGGCGACAGAAAGATATTTATAAGTAACATATTGGTTTCGTATTGGAAAGATTTATTGCTTATACACCACTCCCTCCTTCATTACGAAAATCACTTTTCCAAAAACTTGCGGATCTTTTAAAGGGTTGCCATCAACAGCAACGATATCAGCGTATTTCCCGGTTTCTATACTGCCAAGCCTGTTTTTTTCTCCCAGCAATTCAGCTGCATTGATGGTAGCCGCTTTGATAACTTCCATGGCTGGCATGCCGGCTTGTATCATGTATCCAAATTCCATCCAGTTTTTTCCATGCTGGTACACTCCCGCATCAGTGCCAAAAGCAATTTTTACCCCAGCTTTATACGCTTTGGCAAAGGTGGCCTGGACTTGCGGACCAGTGGCCAATGCTTTTGGTGTAACGATATCTGTATAGTAACCGGGAATTTTTGCACTATCTGCCACAGACTTACCTGCAGTAATAGTAGGCACATACCAGGTACCGAATTGTTTCATCAGCTGCATTCCTTCATCATCCATAAAAGTGCCGTGTTCAATAGAATTGACACCGGCACGGATGGCCCTTTTTATTCCCTCTGCGCCATGCGCATGCGCTGCTACCTTAAATCCATAATCTTTAGCGGCAGCGACAATAGCTTTTATTTCCTCTTCGGTAAATTGTGCATTCGCCCCATCTTTTGCCTGGCTAAGGACACCACCCGTAGCAGTTATTTTTATCAGGTCTGCGTTTTCTTTGTATCGTTCTCTCACTGCATGATATGCATCAGCAACACCGTTGACCACACCCTCTTTTGGTCCGGGATCACCCATCAGGTCCTTGCGATACCCATTGGTGGGGTCGGCATGGCCGCCGGTGGTAGCGATGGATTTTCCGGCCGTAAAAATTCTTGGGCCGGTAACAGATCCTTTATTGATTGCATTACGCAACGAAATATTTACACCACTACCACCCAGGTCTCTGACCGAGGTAAAACCAGCCATCAGGGTCACTTTTGCATATTGCAGTGATTCAAATGCGATATCGGTGGAATTGTTGGTAAATTTATCTGCCAAGTTTCCTTTTTTTGTTTCACTCTCAACATGAACATGCATATCGATCCACCCAGGTGTTACTGTTTTTGTTCTCAGGTCAATGGTTTTGTCCGACGATCCGGCTTGTGAAAAACCAGGCTCAACTGCCATAATCTTATTCTTCTCGACGATAATCGTCATATTTTTTTTAGGCTCCTTAGAAATTCCATCGATCAATGTACCACACCAGATATTGGTTTTTTGGGCATTGCAAATGGACAGGAAAACAAAGCTTAAGGCGGCCAATAGGATTTTTTTCATTTTTTACCCGGGTTGAACGACTAAAATACTGTAATCATCGGTAAGTAGTAATTTAAAGTATGAATAAGCTTTAAAAATTTTGAGTGAATTTCCAGGTAGCGCAGTAAATTTTATCCCGAATATCATGCGGCTATAAAAAGAAGCAGATAGGTACAGGACGCCATCTATTCCCATCTTCAGCATAGCCAGTAGGAAAAACAAACAGGTTAGAGAACCGGACCAGTCCATTACCAGTAACAAGTGTGAAAGGAAATTGGGATGTAAACCAGAATGAGCAGTGTCATTCAGCTTATAATGGATGTAAGCCATTCAATAGAGGCGATATTGACAGTATCCTCGACAAAAAAAATCTGGGAGGGGAATGATAAACTGGCAGGCGTTTGACGGATAGGGAGAAACCGTTCAGCTGCATTTGTATAGGTGGAAAAAATAATTGGTCACCGAAAAATTGCTGGGCGACGGCAAACTTAGTTTGCCTGGCACCATCAAGCATTTCTTCGTGTATTACGAAACTATCTTCCTGGCCAATGGCTTCCATTCTTTCACCAGGGCTGCCTAAAAATGCCACTCGTGAAAATTTTTCGCAGTGAAAAAGGCAAACGATCAGGTAATGTATGAGCCTATCCTACGAGGTGATGGTGAGGCCGTTACCGGCTGGCTATTCTCTTTGGGCTGGCATCCGATTGCACCTCTTATCCAGCTCGAATACAAGCTGGGCGACTGCTAATTTATCCATTTTCCGGTTCCATTTTCCCCGGTGTGGATATGAAATTTTAATGACCCGGAAATTTCGTTTAACTTTACACGACCTCCCGGAAATTAGTTGATTATTTCTTCCGCGGTCATATAGACTGGAATTTCCATCAGATCACATTTAAGTAATAGCATTAAACAAATAACCATTTTGTATGGCTAAGTATATTTTTGTTACCGGTGGTGTTACCTCTTCCTTGGGAAAAGGTATTATTGCCGCTTCACTTGCGAAATTATTACAGGCAAGAGGATTGAGAGTTACCATTCAAAAATTTGATCCCTATATCAATATTGATCCGGGTACTACTGAATCCATATGAACATGGTGAATGTTATGTAACGGAAGATGGTGCTGAAACCGATCTTGACCTTGGTCACTACGAAAGATTTTTAAACATATTTACTTCACAGGCCAATAATGTTACTACCGGTCGTATTTATCAAACAGTTATTAATAAAGAAAGAGAAGGCGCCTACCTGGGAAAAACAGTGCAGGTAGTTCCACATATTACTGATGAGATCAAAAGAAGAATGTTGCATTTGGGACAAGAGTGGCGAATATGATATTGTGATCACGGAAATTGGCGGTACAGTGGGTGATATCGAAAGTCTGCCTTTTGTGGAAGCTGTGCGGCAATTACAATGGGAATTGCCTGAAGAAGATACTGTTGTTGTTCACCTGACATTGATACCCTTATTTAAAAGCAGCCAAAGAATTAAAAACAAAACCTACCCAGCACAGTGTAAAAATGCTGAGCCAGGAAGGAGTGCATCCGGATATTTTAGTCTGCAGAACAGAAAAGCAGTTGACGCCTGAACTTCGGCGGAAGATTGCACTTTTTTGTAATGTAAAACTGGAAGCCGTGATAGAAGCCTTAGATGCACGCGACGATCTATGAAGTGCCATTATTGATGATGCGGGAAAAGCTGGATGTTATTTGCATGAAAAAATTGAATATCGCTAAATACTAATGAGCCCGAACTGGGAAAATGGAAAGAGTTTCTGGATAAATTGAAATATCCCAAAAGTAAAGTTGCGATTGGTCTGATCGGTAAATACATTGAATTACAGGATGCCTATAAATCGATTCTTGAATCATTTATACATGCAGGTGCGATGAATGAATGCCAGGTGCAGATCATCAATATACACAGTGAATTTATTACCGATGATAATGTGGCTGAAAAACTGATCGGTCTTGATGGATTACTGGTGGCCCCTGGTTTTGGTCACCGTGGAGTGGAAGGAAAAATCGTGGCTGTAAAGTATGCCCGTGAAAATGGCTTGCCCTTTTTCGGTATCTGTCTGGGTATGCAAATGGCAGTGATTGAATTTGCAAGGAATGTGCTTGGGCTTAAAAGATGCTCATTCTACCGAAATGGATCCTGATACCCGGGAGCCGGTGATCGACCTGATGGAAGAACAGAAAAAAGTAACTGCCAAAGGCGGTACCATGCGGCTGGGTTCTTATCCCTGTGAAATAAAAGAAGGGTCGCTTGCTTATACCATCTATGGCAAGATCGCTTATCAGTGAACGACATCGCCATCGTTGGGAATTCAATAATAAATATCTGGACTGACTTTGAAAAAGCTGGCATGATAGCCAGTGGTAAAAATCCCGGTACCGACCTTGTAGAGATTATTGAATTACCTAACCATCCTTTCTTTATAGGTGTGCAATACCACCCTGAATTAAAAAGCACTGTAGAAAATCCTCAACCTGTTTTTGTCAGTTTTATAAAGGCAGCGAAAGCCTATGCTGAAAAAAAAACCGAGGTGAAAAACCCTCTTTTGCAGAGTGAGATGATTTAAGTCTGAAAACGGAGGTCATCGGTCGGAAAAGTTTGCTAATGGTCAACTCTTTCCAGTAAAGCTGACTCTTCCGACATTAGATTTCTGACTGCCGACTTCCTTTTTTACCGACGATATTACACTGATTCCCGACTTTTGGCTCGTCTCCAGACTCCCGACTCCCGACTCTTGGCTCAGAACTCCTATCTTTGCCCACTCCAAAAAAATAAAGAATGAAGTTTGACCGTAATACCGTCCTTGGTTTCGTGATACTGGCGGCATTGTTTTTTGGCTATTTCTATTTTACCAACAAACAACAGTCAGAATCCCGTAAACAAAAGGCTGAAAAACTAGCCCAAGAGCAGCTCATAAAAGATTCTATTGATAAATTAAATAAGCCATTACAGGATTCGCTGAATAAACTCGCCGATTCCGCAGTCCAAAAAAATATAGCCGGTATTTTTCAGGATACAGTTATTGGAACGGAGCAATTGGTGATACTGCAAAATGAACTGATAATTGTTACTTTCTCCTCAAAAGGAGGCCAGCCTAAAAAGGTTGAACTGAAAAATTATAAAGGGCAGGACAGTAGCTTGGTTAGACTGGCCAGTACTGATTTTGACAAAATAAGTTACGCCATAAACACCGGAACGGTTTCCAACGGTGGAAGTGCTCAAACCGCAGATTTGTTTTTTTCGAAAATTGATTCTTCTTCGAAAGACGGGAATAAGACAATATCGTTTACGAGGCAATCTTCCGATAGCAGTGCTTATATCATTCATGAATTTATCCTGAAACCCAACGATTACCAGATCGATTTCAATGTAAAGATGGGCAGGGCTGACAGATTGCTGCAAGGAGGCACCATGAACCTATCATGGCAATATGCCGCGGCGCAACAGGAGTCGGATATTTCATTTGAGAAGCAGAATACGCAAGTAGGTTACGTAAAAGATGGCAGTTTTGATTATCACACTATTGGACGCAAGAGCAGCAAAAATTTTGACGAATCTGTGAGTTGGGTAGGGGTAAGGCAGCGATTCTTTTTTTCCAGCCTGGTTGCTAAAAATAATTTTATTTCCGGCAGGATGGAATGGACCGTTCCGGACGATAGTGCAGAAACAGTTGTGCGATCCACTGCAAATATGAAGGTACAGGTACCAGCCGGAACACCTTCTGTAGTGCCCTTCAGTATCTATTATGGTCCTTCTGATTATCATATCCTGAAGAAGTATGATTTGAAATTTGAAAAACTGGTCAACCTCGGTCAGGGAATCTACTCTTTTGTACGACCCATTAATAAATACCTGATATTACCCATTTTTGATTTTCTTAAAAGCAGCTTTGCCGGAAGTATGGGCCTGGCCATTGCGCTGCTGACGATCTTTATCAAGCTGATCACATCACCACTTCTTTACAAAAGTTATCTCAGCGGTGCTAAAATGAAAGTACTCCGGCCTGAGATAGCCAAGCTGAAAGAGAAGCACGGCAATGATCGCCAGGCTATGAGCATGGATCAAATGAAGATATTCAAAGAGGCCGGGGTAAACCCATTGGGAGGTTGCTTGCCGGCATTGTTGCAGATCCCCATCTTCTTTGCTCTTTTCAGTCTTTTTAGTGCTGATGTGGGATTGAGAGGTGCTGAATTTCTTTGGGCCAATGATCTTGCTGCTTACGATGCGCCTATCAAATTTGGCTTTCATATTCCATTATTGGGTAGCCATCTTAGCCTGTTTAACATTGCTGCCGTTGTGACCAGTTTCATGATCTCGATCTATAGTATGAGTATGACACCGGATCAAAGCAACCCGGTGATGAAGTACATGCCTTATATTTTCCCGGTATTTCTTTTATTCTTCTTTAACCGTTTGCCTTCAGCATTAACCTGGTATTATACCGTTTCTAATATTGTTACCCTGGCCCTTCAGTTCATAATTCAGAATTATATTATCGATAATGACAAGATATTAGCTAAAATGGAAGAAAACAGGAAAAAGCCCAAAACAAGATCAAAGTGGCAGGAAAGAATGGAGCAAATGCAGGAGCAACAGAAAAAAATGAAGGCCATGCAACAAAAAAACAAGCGCTAGGAAGACGGAACTCAGTGCCGGCGGCTCACGGAAACGAAGTTCTGGTTTCCGTTAAAGTACTCATAAGAAAAACCGGGTCGTAGCCTTTGCTGCCCGGTTTTTTACTTTCCTTTTCATAAAGTGCAGAGGTTTAGGAGGCTATTGCAACTTATTAAGTAATTTGGCACGTCTTTGTATAGTAAGGAGATACCACCGAAAATGAAAAAAATAATATACCTATTGACCACACTTGTTACGCTTTCCGCGTCAACACAAGCAACTGCTCAGCGAAAACTGACTGAAGCAACGATCGCTTACGATATTGTTATCAATACCAGCGACGCTAAGCCACAGGCAGCAGACTTGTTGGATGGAGCTACCAGCGTAATTTACCTTAAAGGTAATTCCAGTCGTTCTGAAATGGTAAGTTCACTTGGTACACAGGCCACCATAATAGATGGTAAAACGGGAAATGTTGCTATTCTGAAGGAATATGGAGAGCAGCGATATATGATCACAATGACACCTGGCAACTGGAAGCAGTCGAATGAAAAATATGAAAACGTTACATTTAGTTATTTTAACGAGTTCAAAATGATTGCCGGTTACAATAGTCAGAAAGCCATTGGTAAACTGGACGATGGAACAACTTTTACAGTTTACTTTACCAGGGACCTGGTGCCTGCACACAAAGACTTTCAATACCTGAATAAGAACTTACCAGGGCTGGCCATGCAATACGAAGCGAATATGGGAAAAATGTTGGTTACTTATACCGTGTCCAGTATCAATTTTAATCCTGTGCCACAGGTAAAATTAGATCTGCCCAAATCAGGTTACCGGGTGATGACGTATGAAGAAAGTAAAGGGGCTGGTTTAAATTAATTCCGGCGTAATTGGCGATTGCCAAGTTCAATTTTCACATTACTAACGATCACTTTCTTTTTAAGGGGAATGATGTAGGTAGTGCTTCCTTTTTGATAAGTAACGGTAGTATTGAGGCTGATATATTTTTTCTGCGTCTCAGCACTTATGACCTGGTTACCGCGATAGGTATAGCCTGATCGTAAAGAAAATGAACCGGGAATGGTTGTTCTTGAAGAAAGTAATGGATTTTTTGAACGGTTAGGATTTCTATTTCCATCGCCCAATGTAGCAAAAGAAGCTGCGGCTGAGACACTTATCAAAAGTATCACCGCCAGTTTCCGGCCGACAACTTTACATATTAAATGGGGGTGGTTCATTACTGGTACAAAAATAAACACAAATAAGGATATAAAACAAACCGTTTATCAAGAACTTTAATAGTTCATTAACGTACAAAGAGGGTAAAATGTTACGTGGAGTTGCTTAAAAAAATATCTATTTTGCACATATGGGGAAAATTGCCCCTTTTTCAGCCGGTTTCTTTGATTTAACTTGTTGGAAATAATCAATTTCAGGGGGCAAAGGGATTTTGCTGTCTGATCCGGCTCTTTTAAACTCCCGATTGCTATCGGGATTTGCTCACCAAACGTCCGATAGATGAAAGAAAATAGCCCCCACCGGGAAGATCGGGAACAATTTCGGGAACTGCTTAAACAATACGAAAATTTCAAAAATGGCCGCCATCACTCTTTTATTGAGGAAGATGCCTTCGAAAAAATCATAGATTATTACCAGGAAAAAGAAGACCTCCTTGGGGCTATGGAAGCGGCTGAAATCGGCGGTGAACAATTTCCTTATTCCTCCCTATTGCTCATTAAAAAGGCTGATATTTTATTGGCAAACCGCCGATACCAGGATGCCCTCAACACGCTTGAACAGGCATCACTGCTGGATGGTGCAGACATAAACCTTTACATTCTGAAAACAGATGCTTACCTCGCCCTTGACCAGCAGGAAAAAGCGGTCGTATTACTCGAAGAAGCTCTATTATTATTTGAAGGAGATGAAAAAACAGAGTTGTTGTTTGAACTGGCGGATGTGTACGACGACTATGAAGATTTCGACAAGGTATTTGATTGTCTTAAAACGGTATTGGAAGATGATGCCAATAATGAAGAGGCTTTGTATAAGATTTGCTTCTGGACAGATTTCACGGGCCGGAATGAAGAGAGCATCCGTCTTCACCAGGTTATCATAGACGAGTATCCCTATAATGAACTGGCATGGTTCAACCTGGCAGCGGCCTACCAGGGATTGAAATTATATGAAAAAGCTATTGATGCTTACCAGTATGCAATAACCATTGACGAAAAATTTGATTATGCTTACCGCAACATGGGAGATGCTTATATCCGGTTGCGGAAGTATAAGGATGCTATTGAAGCGCTGGAGAAAGTACATGAACTGGCCAAGCCAGAAGCCGTCATTTTTGAAGCGATCGGCCATTGCTTATGACCGCATGAAAAATTTTGCACAGGCTAGATTTAATTATCGTAAGGCATCGCATCTCCGGCAAGATGATAGTAAGCTTTTCTATAAAATAGCCTGTACCTATTTTAATGAAGGACAATGGGAAAGCTGCATTAAACAATTAGAAACAGCTATGAAGATTCGCAAACTGCAATCTGAATATAACCTCCTGATGGGTGAATGTAAAATGCAGTTAGGGTTTTTTAAGGAAGCAATTCAATATTTTTCCAATGTTGTCCGGACCCGGCCCCGTAATGCTGCAGGCTGGGAATCTTTGATCCGCTGTTTATACAAAGCAGCCTATTTTGAAGAGGCGTTAGCCCAGACAGAAGCCGCTTTAATGATCACCAATGGGAAGTCATTGTTTGTGTTTTATAAAGCTGCTGTTTTATTTGCCCTCGGTAAAATGAAGGAAGCCATTTTGCAACTGGAGGAGGCGATGCGACAATCTCCCAAATTGCTTAAAAAGTTTGTTGAACTGAACCCTGCTATTCTGCGCAACCAGTTGGTGGTTGATGTGATAGCCCGGTTTAAAAGAAATAAATCCATCTGACTGCTGGTTGCTGGTTACTTGTTGCTGGTTGCTGGTTGGGTCGTTTAGGATCGGTAATACTGTTATTTAAGTGAATTTTACTTTGGCACGGCAACCAGTAACCCTGCCTGGTCACCAGTAACTCATTCTTCCCTATTTTTGCGACCACTTTCTAAAATAATTGATCTCTAAAAGTAGCAGTATGAATTTTAATCTTTCACAGATTCCGGATAGAAAATTAAAGCCCCGTCAGTCAGGACTAACCATGGTCATGGATAAAGGTTTGAGTGTGGAAGAAGCCAAAAATTTTATGAGTGCATCCCATCCGCATGTTGATATCGTAAAACTAGGTTTTGGTACTTCCTTTGTTACACCCAACCTTAAAGACAAACTGGAGATCTATCGTAACTATGATATACCCGTCTATTTCGGGGGAACCTTATTTGAGGCTTTTTTGATCCGGAACCAATTTGAAGATTATATCAATGTGTGCAAGGAATTTGGTATCAGTTATATGGAAGTAAGTGACGGGTCTATCAATATTCCTCATGCTGAAAAATGTGGTTATATCGAAAAGCTTACCAAACATGGAACGGTATTAAGTGAAGTGGGTAGCAAAGATGCAGCACATATTATTCCACCTTACAAATGGATCGAATTGATGAAAGCAGAACTGGAGGCAGGATCTACTTATGTAATCGCAGAAGCAAGGGAAGCAGGGAATGTTGGTATCTATCGCGGTAGCGGAGAAGTAAGGGAGGGCCTGGTGCAGGAAATACTCACCCAGATTGAAGCAGAAAAAATTATCTGGGAAGCACCTCAAAAAGCACAGCAACTTTATTTTATTGAATTGGTTGGTTGCAACGCCAATCTCGGCAATATTGCACCCTCCGAAGTAATACCACTGGAAACGATGCGTATCGGTCTCCGCGGAGATACATTCAGTTTATACCTTGATAAAAAAGAATCCCTGTAATTATCGGGAGCCTGAAAATATGCGGCTGTTTGGACTAATAGGGTATCCCTTATCTCATTCTTTTTCAGAAAAATATTTCGCCAAAAAGTTTGCGGAGGAAGGTATAAATGATTGTCGCTATGAGCTTTTCCCCATTGAATCTATTGAGCAACTCCCAATACTGTTGCGCGCCAACCCCGAACTGGCAGGGATCAATGTAACCATTCCGTATAAGAAACAAGTACTTCGTTATCTTGATTCAATGGAAGCTATTCCCAGTCAATTAGGCGCCTGTAATTGTATTCATATCAGGAACAGGAAATTGTTTGGGTACAATACGGATTGGACTGGTTTTGAACAAAGTCTTTCTCCACTTTTACAAGCACATCATACTAAAGCATTGGTACTGGGTAATGGTGGGGCCACAGCGGCTGTCGTATTTGTGTTGCAAAAACTGGCGATTGATTATGCGATAGTAAGCCGTAGCATGCATAATGGCTCCATTTATACCTATAATGACCTTACAGAAAAGATCATAAGAGAGAATACCCTTATTATCAACACCACACCGTTGGGTATGTACCCGAATCCTAATGCCTCTCCGGACATTCCTTACCAGTTCCTAACTAGTAAACATCTATTATATGATCTCCTGTATAATCCAGCCAGGACATTGTTTCTGAAAAAAGGGGAAGAGCAGGGTGCCACTATAAAAAATGGCGACGAGATGCTGGTGTTACAGGCAGAGGAAAGCTGGCGGATTTGGAACGGTGCCTGACTTTTCGCGGGGCGGTATGCACATTTACTAATCAACCGGCTAAACTTATTTTCGCCTCTTCGGACATCATTACAATTTTTTGCTTCCCGTAGTCATAACAGACCATGCCAGTCTTGGCGATAGCAGCTACTAATTTTTTATCCTGGCGAAGGACTTCTAACTTATAATAAAGTTCAAACCCTATTTTAGTAATTTCACTTGCCGCTACCGAAGCTATCACAACATCACCATACAACAATTCACTTTTAAATACGATCGCCACATCTGCCATGATCATCGCCGACCCGCCAAAATTCATTTCGGTGTAGCCCAACCCTTGTAAAAACTGCATTCTTGCTTCATGTAGTATCGAAAGTACCGTATCATTTCCAACATGGCTACCATAATTAATATCAGTAATGCGAACGGGAATCAGGCATGAAAATGAAAATTTTTCAGGCAACTCAATTTTTACTCTTGCCATACTTGTTATTTCCAATAAAATTAGGGAAAGGAGGCGAAGCAATTAATTATCCTGCAGTGAATTGACAAGGTTCAGGAGCTCCATAAAATTGCCCGGCGAATGTCCGGCCGGTGTATTAGCAATTTTTTCTCTCCATTTTCTCATCTGGTCTATGCAATCCTTATCCTCGTCTTCGCCCGAGACGCAACAAACAAGGTTACCCAGTTTTTTTGACATGCGAATGATCTTGCCATCAGGTGTCATCAACATAATATACCTGCTTGAAATATCAGGTGGTTCGATTTCGGCTGGTTCTATACTAAAACCCCTTGTACCAGGTTCATCATTATCGGGTGCAAAAAAGAAATTGGCTACATTCTTTATTTTAGTCCGGGGAACGGAAGCTTCCAGCCTGGCATATGTTTTTTTACTGGCTTCCAGCGCCGCATCATTCCTGGCTTCTTGATGAAGAGCCGCCAGTTCAGTGTTATTAATAGTATTCTCAAGGATAATTGCCGGTGGATCAACGGTTACTGGAACTTTCTCTTTCGGCTGATCTGTTTCTTGTTTGGCGACTGTAGTGTTACCTGATTTCTTATCAAACAGTTGAATACCACCCCATGCCAGGAAAGCTATGACAGCAGCGGCAGCTGCATATCTTACAAATGGTAAAATTTTTCTACGTTCAGGAATTGCCGTTTCATGTGCTGAATCCAACGAATTTTTTATCTTATTCCAGGCAGAGACAGGTGGAACTACTTCCATGTTATTAAGCGTACCCGCAAACTCACTCACCAATGCTGACTCGTCTAACGCAGCAGCAATGCCCAACCAGGCCCCGGCTGGCGGAGTTACCTGGAAGTTATAAAGACCGGAAGGAAATTTTTGAGATAGTTCTGACTCGTCTAGTTCTTCAGCAATTTTTTCCCACACGCCTGAAGGTGGAGCCACTTCGTAGTTATATACCTTATATTGAAACCCGCTGTCCATTATTTAGTTCTTATTCCTCTTTGCTTGTCAATAAATGTTCTTACCATATCCTGCAGGATCACTTTGGCCCTTGATAATTGCGACTTGCTAGTTCCTTCACTTATACCCAGGATATCTGCAATTTCTTTATGTGTATACCCTTCTACCACATACATATTAAATACCGTACGATAGCCGGGTGACAGTTCCTGGACCAATGCCAATATATCCTTCTCAGCCAGTTCGTCCAGTACAGATACATATTTCCCTTCAATCGTATTCTCTTCTTTTTCCGTAACCGGCATCAGGTAACGCTTACGCCTGAAATGCTCAATGGCAGTATTCACAAAAATGCGTCTAATCCAACCTTCAAAAGAACCCTCGCTGCGGAAACTGTCTAATTTTTTAAAGATCTTGATAAACCCTTCCTGCAAAATGTCCTCCGCTTCTTCAGCATTCCCGGCATAGCGCAGGCAAACAGCGTACATGCGCGGGGAGAAACGGCGATACAATTCTTCCTGCATTCTCCGGTTGCCTTCCAGACACCCACTTATAAGGTCGCTTTCGGGAATATTTTGGTTGCGTTCAGGGGTCAAAATCAGTGGTTTGTTTGTAAGTTATTCAAAAATGCTACCAGTTTTTCAGTTGCTTTCTTGCGGTGACTAAACCGGTTCTTTTCCTTTATCTCCATTTCAGCAAAGGTTTTGATCGAACCATCAGGGATAAACACCGAATCGTAGCCGAAACCTTGCTCACCCCTTTTCTCTTCTATTATTTGGCCGTCACAAATACCATCAAACAGCGTCTCCTGGCCATCAATTAACAAGGATATAACTGTTTTGAAACGAGCTCTTCGGTCTGGATTACCGGCCAAATTACTTAAAAGCTTTTCAATATTAGCATCAAATGACCTGTTATTGCCGGCATAACGGGCACTTTTTACACCCGGTTCTCCCTGGAGAGTAGCCACTTCTAAGCCCGTATCCTCACTAAAACAATCGCTACCCGTCATGTCAAAAATCGCTCTTGATTTGCCTGAAGCATTTTCTTCCAGTGTTTCATAGGGCTCAGGAATATCAATATCAATCCCGGCTTCCTTTAATGTAATGATATCAAGCCCGTTGCCAAGTACCGTACGGATTTCATCTACTTTGTGCTGGTTATTAGTGGCGAAGATCAGTTTCAATTTGTAGTATTTTATTTTGCCGGAAAGAAATGAAGATGGGAGTAATTCTTAAATACTTTCTTATCGACTTACCGTCTTCCCGGCGACGATCATAAATTAAACATCCTCTTTAAACAAACCCACAATTTACTTTTTTCCACCCTGTCATTCTCAAGATCCTTTAATGAGGGCGAATACAAAAACGAATTGCCGGCAAATGCCTGAATCTGGTAATAGGGGAACTTCATCGGTAAGCCAAATGCTGCAGGTTCTATCTCAAATAGAAGCACGATCCTGCTTTTGAAAAAAGTAGTCAATTCTTTATAAGTTGCTTCGGGGTGGTTTTTAATATTAACAATAGACACATCCGCTAAGCTTAGATTGCAGGCACCTAATATTCCGGAAAGGAAGTTCAGTTCATTGTCGGGTAAATGAACTGCTTCCTGGTGATGGACGACTACCAAGATGTTTTTATGATTAGTTCCCAATGATTTCCAGGGAGCACTGGTAATTATTTCCGGAGAAGGAGTTATTTCATCTCTGATAAACTTCGAAGCACTGGAGCTGTTAATAGCTGCTTCTTTACTATCAACCAGGGAGGAATGATACAGGTCAATCACTACGGAAGCCGGTAACTCAATGTTGTTTAAGTCCATACACGTATCGGTAATTAGCACAAATGAGTGTTAGTTTTTTTCGTTTCTTTGACTTTTCAAAAATAAACTATTATGATTGCAGCTATGGATATTTCAACGAGGAAAGCAGAAAGGAGCAAATTACAAGACATGAGCCTGGAGAACCTCCCTTTTGGCAAGTATTTTACGGACCATATGCTGGAAGCTGATTTTGAAAATGCCCACCCGGATGACTCGTTCGGACGGGGCCAATGGAAGAATATAGAGATCAAACCTTACCAACCATTATTACTCAGTCCTTCCTTGGCCGCATTACATTATGGGCAGGCAATCTTTGAAGGTATTAAAGCCTATAAAAACGATAAAGGAGAGGCATTTATTTTCCGTCCGCAGGAAAATTTTAAACGCTTTAATATTTCTGCTGAACGAATGCAAATGCCAACTGTTCCGGAAGAGTTATTTATTGAAGGCATGAAGCAGTTGATCGAACTGGATAAAAACTGGATACCGTTTAAAGAAGACCATTCACTGTATATCCGCCCTTTTATGTTTTCATCGGATGAGTTGATTGGTGTTCGCCCTTCGGAGAGTTATAAGTTTATGATCATATTAAGTCCTACCGGCCCTTATTACAGCGCACCCATGCGCATTTATGTAGAGGAAAAATATGTGAGAGCGGTACCGGGTGGCGTAGGTTATGCAAAAGCTGCTGGTAATTATGGTGCTGCCATGTATGCCACTGCCCAGGCAAAGACAAAAAGGTTATGACCAGGTATTGTGGATGGATGCGTTTGAACATAACTATGTGCAGGAATGTGGCACCATGAATGTTTTTTTCATCATCGGGAACACGGCTATCACTCCCGGCTTGTCACAAGGGACCATCCTCGACGGGGTGACCCGGCAAAGCGCCATTACTTTATTAAAGGAAATGGGTCTTACGGTAGAAGAACGACCCCTTAGTATCGATGAAATTATTGATGCCTACAAAGCAGGTATCCTCTATGAAGTATTTGGAACAGGAACTGCCGCCACCATTTCCCTGATAAAAGAACTCCGTTACAAGGATTTCGAAATGAAATTTGAAGTGGAAAGCTGGAAAACAGCTCCTACCATTAAAAAATGGTTGACAGATATCCGTGAAGGAAGAAGGGAGGATAAATACAACTGGATGCAGAAGATATAAGCGGCTGATACACAGAGCATCTGTGGCCGATGGGGGGACAAATCCTAGTTATGATACGGGTAGGGTCAAAGCTAAGTAGCTTGTTGGCGAAAGAACTCCTAAAACCTCAAATTCCACATAAGTTGGCTTTTTTTGCACATAACCGGTTTATTTTGGTTTTAAGGATTTGATTTTTTGGAATTTCCCCTCTACGCCGTTACCTTTGCCCTCCCAAAAATAAGGGTCAAGAATGCCTACAATTCAACAATTAGTACGAAAAGGAAGACAAATTATCAGGGCTAAGAGCAAATCAAGGGCTTTGGATCAATGTCCTCAACGCCGTGGTGTATGTACAAGAGTATATACAACCACCCCCAAAAAGCCAAACTCTGCCTTACGTAAAGTAGCCAAAGTTCGTTTGACCAATAAAATAGAGGTGATCGCCTATATTCCCGGAGAAGGTCATAACCTCCAGGAACACTCCATCGTCCTGATCCGTGGTGGTAGGGTAAAAGACTTACCGGGTGTTCGTTACCACATTGTTCGTGGTTCATTGGATACTGCTGGTGTAAAAGACCGTAAGAAGAGCCGTTCTAAATACGGTACTAAGAAAGAAAAAGTAAAAAAGTAACCCTTCATTTGTCCCGGTAACTAGCGGGACAGGGTAATACAGAACAATAAACAAAAAGCACAAAGCAATTTTTAAGTCATGCGGAAAGCACAAGCAAAAAAACTCCCCTTAGCGCCAGATCCCAAGTTCAACGACAAACTGGTTACTCGTTTTGTAAATAACCTGATGTGGGAAGGAAAGAAAAGCGGGGCTTTTAATATTTTTTATGATGCACTGGATAAAGTGACCAAGCAAACCAGTGAAGAAGGATATGAAGTATGGAAAAAAGCATTGGCTAATGTTACTCCTGGTGTAGAAGTGCGCAGCCGCCGTATCGGTGGTGCTACTTTCCAGATCCCTGCCGAAGTTCGTCCCAGACAGAAAGATATCGTTAAGCATCAAATGGCTTATCCGTTACAGTCGTGACAGGAATGGTCGTAGCATGGCTGATAAATTAGCTGGTGAAATAGTAGCGGCAGTCAAAGGTGAAGGCGCTGCATTTAAAAAGAAAGAAGACACCCATCGTATGGCTGAAGCCAACAAGGCTTTTGCTCACTTTAGGTTGTAAAAGATACAAGAGCACAACTTCCACAGACCATTCGTTGAAAAGCGGATGGTTTTTTTTGTTTGGGTCTTGTCCTGGTATTTCCTAATTGTTCTATCGTGTGCTGTCGATCTTTTGTTGCAAACCGGGAATAAGTGCTTTGAAAAGGTCACCAGCTACAGCAACATTCCCTTCCAGGTTGCCAAATTCTTTATTAGCACAATAGTAGGTGTAACCTTTTATTTCCCTGCTAGTTCCCGCGTATAGAATTAATTTATCGGTAGTGCCACCCGTGCAACCTTCAGATTCTAAGTCTTTCTTATTTTTAAGTTGAAGGCCATTGAGTCCTTTTACAAAACCAGCATAGACACTTTCGGTAAGTGGCAATGAATCCTTCGCTTTTACATCACCATAACTATCAACTACAAGATGGGCCGCTGCCGCCGTTACGGTGATAGTATAACTTCGGTGATATTGCGGCGGAACCGAGGCATCACCATAGCTATAAATGAATGTATCATTGGTTGTAGTTTCTGTGACCTCTTTTTTGTTCTGCTCTTTTATTTTTTTGTTATTGTTACAAGCCACAAAAGATATGAGCATGGACAACGAGCTAAGGATGGCTACTATCAGGACATTATGTTTCATCTTTCTGTTTTTAGTAACGGTAAAAAGAATTTGTATGTCAAGTTGGCTGCGAAAATGTGTTATTCATGTGAAACAGGATCGATTGTCTTCTTCACTAATTCCCCGGTATCGGTGTCAAAAATTATTATCCCTTCATTGAGTTCATTTAATTGCCCCATGAATACCCCCTTATCGTTCCAGACGGCAGATCCTCCTGTACACTCGTAACCTCCGGATAAGCCGACACAGTTCGACATTAGTACCGTCATCGAATAGTTGTTTGCAATGCCCGACAGGGTGGCATTGGCTTTTTCAACCCCGGCCGCATCCTTTACCACACTGGCAACATAAATGTTGGCACCGCTTTTAAATGCATTTGCCGAATGTTCCGGCACTGATAACTCATAACAAATTGCCAAAGCAATAGTAGGGTGGCTTCCCATTACGACAGAAGAATTTTGACCACTTGTAAAAAATTCTTCCTCATCAGCATACAAATATTTTTTAGAATACGTTTGCCTCGCCTGACCTGGTTGAAACAAGATCATACTGATGCAAATACCTGGATTATTATTTGTCGGAACGCCTACACCAATAATTACCTCCCTGGTATTACTGATTTCCTGGAAATCATCCAACCGGCAATCATTTTTATCAAAAGCCAGGTCTTTTGCAAGCTCCGGTTCATAGCCTGTTATCGATAGTTCAGGAAATATAATAAGGCTGGCTTTTTGAGAAAGAGCCAGGTTAATTAATCTTTTATGATTGGTAACATTGCTTTGAATATCACCCTTGACAGGCCGGGTCTGTGCTGCACAGATTCTCATAATGATGTCAGTTTATAAATGGTCACGATTGTAATATGCTGAAGTTAATAAAAAAAGGCGGGAGTGGTCATCGCTTTCCAGTGGTTGCCCTCATTACCGCGCATAGCTCTTTGCGGAAGTAGTTTTGTCAATAAAAAATACACCATCAAACTGGTAGGGAATAGAATACTGTGTAGAATACCCGTATTCAATATTCACATGGTTAGCAAATCGCACCGGAATGGGTTGTGTTAGCCATCTCAATGATCGGGCTTTACTGAGGTCAAGAAACACTCCCCGTGTTCTTTTGTTGAGTGTTACCCGGTGCAGGGCCTCATCCAATGTGCCTTTTGGCGAAACATACAGCGCGCAGTCTGTTACTTTAAAATTAGAATAGCTTATATAACAGGAATATTCTCCCTGGTAAGTAAAAAGTCCGAAGGATCGATAACCGGGGCTGTATTTCTTTGAAAGGTGGGCTCCCATTGATTTGCCAAAATAGATATTCAATTCACGCTCGGGGTGTTCACTTTTGCTGATGTGTACATCATGCGCCCATAGCAGTGCTTTAGCACCTGGCTTATAGACATTGATTATCCAGGATACATTTTCAGCCATGGCGATATCCCTATATAAGGATGAATGACCCCTGTAAGTATTTTCGGCAAATTGTTTTACCAATGTTGCGTACTGAATACCCCAGTAAATTGACAAACTATCCTGCCTGTTCGTTGCCCGGGAAAGCCATTCATGTGAACTCTCCGAAACCATTGCTAGCGCCTTTTTTGAATTGTTAAACCAGGCAAGCTTTACCGAATCGCTGACCATATAGCTGTTCATCCCATTTTTATATAGGTGATCCAGCAGTTCTTTTACAGGCCGGGTTGCCCCTGGCGATTGTTTGCTAATAAAGGAATATAAACTGTCAATCGGCAGGGAATAATTTTGAATATCGAATCCCGTAAATTCTACTTTGTCTGCAGGATGAAGATCATTGTATTCCCGTATCCATTCGATCAAATCGTGTACTTCTTTAGTTTGCCAGACTCCCAGCATACCATACATACTTGTTCTTGCTGTTCCGTTACCACCGAGTACATAATTGTTAACTCTTCTTACAACCAACTGATGGTCCTCAATTGCAAAAACCCTGATTCCAAGATTGTACACGCAGTATGCAAGAACCCTGTGCTTCAACCTGAAAAATTCGCTGGTGCCATGTGTTGATTCTCCAAGACCCATGAGCCGCGCATCACCAACTATTGATTTTAAAAACGCAAGGTCGTCATCATCCGAGGAGATGCCAGGTGGTGAAGCATCCATACCAGTTAACTTGTACGAATTGTGGTCTAGCCATTTTACTTGTTGGTTGGTAAAGGAAGGTCTGACTTCCAGGGTTTCTTTTCTCCTGCCCTTCACTGTTATCGAAAAATTATCAAACCATACTGAGCCGGTGCCTTCGTGTTGTATAGTAATATTTATAGAGGTTGCTTTAGCAGGAATTTTTGTCTCCACTTTTAACAAGACCCACCCGGTTGAACCAATTACCGGGTTACTTTTTTTTTCTGTTAGGGCCGTATCATTGCTGTTACCATAGGTTATTGAGAAGCTAGCCGATCCATTTAGTTTGGATGCCCTGATCCACCCACTAAGCGTCACCGTTTTATTCACCAATTCATAGGACTCCAGTGTAAATGCCAACACCTGAGTTCCTGAATTGGATGTGGCATCCATTTTGAGGCTGTATACACCATGATGTTTTACAACACTGTCCAGTATTATTTTGGTTTCGGAATCGGTTGTAAGGTCCCAGCCCCAGGGTCTTGCCATCCCTTCAATACTCGTTTTCTCGAAATCAAGATTTAAGGCTTGCTGGGCTATTCCCTGAATGGAACAACTGGCAGAAACCAAAAGCAGCAAGGCTCGATTTTTATAAAAGGTAATTTTCATTACTTAACACTGCTGTGAATTACTTGCGTCAACTACCCACGGGATCACTTTTTTATTCAAATTTCATAAACCCCAACAAACTAGTTGGTTGACGGCCTTTTCATCGCATCCAGTCCTTTTTCTTTATTCAGCATACGATAATTTATAACGCGATATTTTGGATCACGCAGAAGTTGCAGGAATTGCGGGGAGAGAATGCCAGTCAATTCCGCCGCCCGATGTTTACTCATATCTTTTGGTCCCCAGGGATTCGCATCTTCCAAAACGTCCATTTCAGGGGTTTCAAGTCCTACATGAACGACAAATAAATTTGTCCCAACAGGTTGCGCAGTTTTCAACTTTATAAGCATAGAATCGGGTTTGTCGGCGGGAGCAGTGAAATACCACCCTTCAGCAGCTACCTCATCGTAATAACGGGAAATACCGAATTTATATTCTGCTGCAAGCTTTTCGACGATCGCCCTTGTTTCTGGCGTCTGCACGGCAGCGCCCATATGATAATCCAGGTAATCGATCTTCAGTCCAGCTTTTAGCGCTTTGTCGATCTGTGCACGAAGCTCTGTCTCGATCTCGGTGAGCTTTGGATTATTTCCATAAAGGGCGCCGCGGGAGGGAAAGAAATAACCGAGCGAATCAACCAGGGTCGGAACAGTCCCGGAACCAGACACCGGGCCCCAACGATATTGCTTCCATTCGGCATTCAGTGTGAGGTGTATTCCCACAGAAACATTTGGATATTTTTTCAGCAATTCAGCCCCTTCAGCAAACCAGGGACAAGGAACCATGATCGACATAGAAACAGGTATGCCGGTATCCAGCACCTGTTTAGCCGCCACGTTCACGGCGTGACACATGCCAATATCATCAAAGCGGATAAGGATGGGCATCTTGCCAGCCGACTTGTCTTTTTGGGCAGACAAGACGGAAGAAAAGAAGAGAGTAGTTATTATTATCAGGTATTTCAACATAATTAATATTTAGCGTGTATTTATAAAAATGTAGATCCATGCTTTTTTTCCTGACTGAAGCACCACTTTAATCCTTTCATAGCCGCCTGGCTCATCTTCATCAGTGAGGCAGAGTTCTTCTGGCGTAACTTCGCAAACTGTGCCTTTGATACTATCCTTCTTATTATCAGAAAGTATGGCTGTTTGCTGGTTTTTTGCTCTCCTTTTAAAAAAAATGACTCGTCATTAATGTCTATAGTAAGGACCCTGTAAACTGGCAACACATCGGCTGATCCTTTTAAAATCCTTCCATATAAATCTATTTGTGTTTTCTCAATTTGAAGCGTTCCATAAGAGAAAAGACATTCGCTCATCTTGTTTGGCTTATCTTTTTTTGCAACTTCATTTTAATCAAAATGGTTGCAGGACTCCAGTTTTATTTTGTTTTTCTTTACTAGCGCCCTGCCAATTTCATAAGACTTTCCGGGTAACGCTCACCGGTTATTTTGATATGTGAGGCGCCCACTTCAATCTCTTGCAACTCCTCTGGAGTAAGGCTTATTGATACAGCTCCATTGTTCTCCAACAGGCGATTTATTTTGGTTGTACCCGGAATGGGAACGATCCATGGTTTTTGAGCCAAGAGCCATGCCAAAGCAATTTGGGCTGGTGTCGCGTTTTTTCCTCCTGCTATTCTCCCGAGTAGATCAACCAGGGATTGATTGGCTTTCAACGCTTCTGGAGTAAAACGGGGTAGCGTATTACGAAAATCAGTTCTTTCAAACTTGGTGCTTTCGTTCATTTTTCCTGTCAAGAAACCTCTCCCAAGTGGGCTAAAAGGAACGAAGCCAATTCCCAATTCTTCCAGTGTAGGTAAGATATCTTTTTCAGGCTGTCGTGTCCAGATTGAATACTCACTTTGAACCGCTGTGACTGGTTGAATTGCATGAGCTTTGCGAATGGTATTGGCACCCGCTTCGGAGAGTCCGAAAAATTTAACCTTGCCTTCCTGGATCAGGTCTTTTACTGTGCCGGCAACATCTTCAATGGGGACATGCAAATCAACCCGGTGCTGATAAAATAGGTCAATGGCATCAACCTTAAGTCTTTTTAAAGAAGCCTCTGCGCACTCCCTGATATGCTCCGGGTGGCTATTTAGTTCACTCCATTTTGAACTATCGCTCTGGGATGGCGCAAAGCCAAATTTTGTGGCAATAACAACCTGTCCTGTGAAAGGAACCAACGCCTCTCCAACTAGTTCTTCGTTAGTATAGGGTCCATACACTTCAGCAGTATCGAAAAATGTGATACCCTGCTCCACTGCAGTATGAATAAGCGTTATCATTTTCTTTTTGTCCATGGTGGGTCCGTATTCAGAACTCATTCCCATACAGCCAAGTCCAAGTGCCGAAACTTCCAGGCCGGCGTTTCCTAATTTTCTTTTTTTCATATTTGTTTCTTTAATGCAGCGTTATTGTTTTAACTATCGATAGTGATGAAAACATTCTCTTTATTTTTCGCTTGCCATTAGGTATATGTTTCGGCTATTTTATCAAGTGCATACTTTCTGTCTATAACGGGGTTGAAGCTTCCTTTTTCAACGAGGGCCTTCATAAAATTAAGTCTTCACTGCCTTTGGTGCAAGGAATATAAACTTCATCGTCCTTTGGAGCAGGTTTTTCAAGTTGCTGTAAACTAAGAACTTTGGGTAACCCTATGTTGAGCAATTTGCTGCTTTCATGATGAATTGCTTGGCCGACAACGTGAATTAATGAAGTTAAATTCTTTTGTTGAGATTTATTGGCGGATACAAAATCAATCGCTTTTTCTAACAGCTTGATTATTCTTTTGAGGCAAATGTTTTTACAAAAGAAAACCCCAGCCTGGGAGCCGGGGTCGTTAAGTCTTGCTTAAAATACACTAACTATCCTAATTTTTTCTGAAGATTCTCATTTAGCGCTTCCAGGAATTCTTCCGTATATAAATAATGGTCGCCATGCTTCACTTTATTGCCATGGATACAAACAGCCAGGTCTTTCGTCATCTTCCCTTCCTCTACGGTTTCTATACAAACTTCTTCAAGTTTATTACAAAAATCGATCAGCGGCTGGTTACCATCTAATTTTCCGCGGAAAGCTAAACCCCTCGTCCACGCAAAAATGCTTGCTATCGGGTTGGTTGATGTAGGTTTGCCTGCCTGGTGATCACGGTAATGTCTTGTTACGGTGCCATGCGCAGCCTCAGCTTCCATGGTGTTCCCGTCGGGTGTTACCAGTACCGATGTCATCAGACCGAGAGAACCAAAACCTTGGGCTACGGTGTCACTCTGAACGTCGCCATCGTAATTTTTACAAGCCCACACAAAATTGCCATTCCATTTTAAGGCACTGGCCACCATATCATCGATCAGGCGGTGCTCGTATACGATGCCAGCTGTATCAAAAGCAGTTTTAAATTCTTTTTGATAGATCTCTTCAAAAATATCTTTGAAGCGGCCATCATATTTTTTAAGGATCGTGTTCTTCGTAGATAGGTATAGCGGCCATTTTTTACTCAGCGCCATATTGAAGCAACTTCTTGCAAAACCTGTAATGCTTTCATCGGTATTGTACATGCTCATGGCAACCCCATCTCCATTGAAATTGTACACTTCAAATACCTGTGCTTCGCCTCCATCGTCAGGAGTAAAGGTCATCGTGAGCTTACCTTTACCTTTTACCACCGTATCGGTTGCCCGGTACTGGTCGCCAAAAGCGTGACGGCCTACTATGATGGGCGCGGTCCAGTTAGTCACCAACCTTGGCACATTGCTAATAACGATCGGCTCCCGGAAAACCGTACCATCCAGGATATTGCGGATTGTACCATTAGGGCTTTTCCACATTTGTTTTAGTTTGAATTCAGTTACTCTCGCTTCGTCAGGAGTGATGGTGGCGCATTTGATACCAACACCATATTGTTTGATAGCATTGGCAGCATCTACGGTGACCTGGTCATTGGTCTCGTCGCGGAATTCCACTCCGAGGTCATAATATTTTATGTCAATATTGAGGTAGGGGAGAATCAGTTTGTCTTTGATGAACTTCCAGATGATCCGGGTCATTTCGTCGCCGTCCAGCTCAACCACCGGGTTTGCAACGTCGATCTTTTTTGCCATGCCGCTATTTGTTTTTAGATGTTAATATTCAGGGAATTTTTGTTCACGCAGCCTGCCCGATTCGTCAACGACTAACGGACAGGGTTGCAAAATTAAGGTATTATCGTCAGCCTTGTTTATACCAGCAAGCAAGAATTATCATTGGCAGGTGAAATAATAATTTCTACGATTCTTGATGGAGACTGGGATTTGTTGTACCTTTTAATAAGTAAGTGCTATATGGAAAACCTTAAACCTTTTCGCGATTACTTAAGTAAGTTTGTTGACCTGACAGATGCTGAATTTGAACAACTGATCCCGGTGCTCTATGTCAGGAAGTTTAATAAGAAAGAACAGCTAACTAAGGCCGGGGAGGTTGAAAATTATTTCAACTTTATTCTCCGGGGTCTTATCCGAAAATATTATAAAAAAGGGAGTCAAGAGATCAATACACAGATCTCCATGGAGGGTCATATTATCCATTCGCAAGAGTCCTATCATAGCCGTCAGCCCTCAGAGTATTTCGTTGAGGCAATTGAACCCAGTATTGTTGTTTCTATCAGCTTTAATGACCTTGAATCTATTTTTGCGAGCTCGAGAAAGATGGAACACCTCGGTCGTCTCGTAATCACATATACCATGGTACTTAAAGACCGATGGCAAATACAATTGATAAAAATGACACCAAGAGAACGGTTTTTGAATTTTGTAACCCGGAATTCCGGGTTGATGCAACGGGTACCGCAGAAATTATTGGCTTCTTACCTCAATATTAAACCTGAAACTTTCAGCCGATTCAAACATTTACTGCGTACCCATTCAAAACAATTAGCCGGTCTGGCACATTAATTTTTTTCCTCTCCTGGGTGTAGGCTGCGACCGTTTTGGCCTGCCTAACAGGGTATGGCTAAAAGATCCATGGGAGTTATACGAATTTCGCTCACTTGTGCACGTTGGCATTGATTTCTTCAAAAAGAAGATCAAATTATGGCCGACTGAAAAAGCCGGGCGATACAAGCAATGTCGAATTACATGATTTAAATATTTACCACCAGGACCGGAATTTTCAGGTCATGTCTTACGGCGCCAATTGTTTCTCCATATAACAGATCTTTTATTCCACTATGCCCGTGTGCTCCAATGACAAGCATATCAGCATGAGTTTCTTTTACGATCCGTACAATTTCTTTGGCTCTGTCATTAAAACCGAGGATGCCAACGGCAGTAATATCTTTTTCTTTTAATTGTTTGACATAAGTATTAATATGTTCCTGGTCTTCTCTTGTTTCCAGGTCGTCTGTATCTTTTTCCATTAATCGGGAGGCGGCGCTTTCCACTACATGTATCAGCACATAGGATGTGTCTTTATTTCCCTGCCCGACAGCATGGCTAATGAGTTTCAAATCGTTTTTGCTGAAATCCAGTGCCACAGCAATTTTTAAATAGACTGGGACGGTGATTTGCTGTAATGCCACTGCTTCAGAATGGAGCTGAACCGGGCCAGATCCAGTTCTTTTACGTAGCAGCGGGTAAAAAATTGCAATCAGCAGCAGCGAAACATAAAATAAACCCGAAAGTATGATAATAATTTTCCAGCTCATATTGCCCGATGCGGCAAAAAACGAAGAAGCTTCTCCAACCACCATGCTGATATTCAGGTAAACCAGGACTGCAGCAATCAGTGATGCGAGGAAAATAACAAAGGGTTTGATGACAAATTTGCCCATTGTTTTTTTATCACTGGTAAAATGTATCAATGGGATAATAGCAAAACCCAGCTGAAGACTCAGAATCACCTGGCTTAGTATTAAGAGGCTATCAATGTTTTCTTCTCCATTAATTAATATGACAATAACAGCCGGAATGATGGCTATCAACCTTGTCATCAGCCGGCGGATCCAGGGAGCGATGCGCAATTTGAGATAGCCTTCCATCACGATCTGCCCCGCTAATGTGCCGGTGATAGTCGAACTCTGGCCGGATGCGATCAATGCCACGGCAAACAGCACAGGAGCTGCGGTACCTAACACCGGCAATAATTCATGGGCCGTTTTTATTTCAGCTACATCGGTTCTTCCTGTTTTGAAAAAGACGGTGGCGGCCAGTACAAGTATCGCTGCATTCACAAAGAATGCAAGGTTCAATGCGATGGCGCTGTCTATGAAGTTGAGCTTGAGAGCTTTTTTTATGCCCGCATCATCCCGTTTTATTTTTCTTGTCTGAACCAGGGCTGAGTGGAGATAGAGATTATGCGGCATCACCGTTGCACCTATAATACCGATCGCGATGAATAATTCTGAGTTATTGAGTGCAGTGGGAATAAAACCTGTCACAACTTCTCCCATGGGAGGATCGGCCAAAACTATATTTATCAAAAAAGACAGGCCGATGATGGCGACCAGTGCAATGATAAAGGCTTCCATCTTCCGCATACCCAGGCGTTGCAGTAACAAGAATAAAAAGGTATCCAGCACCGTAATGGCCACACCCCAGATAAGCGGCATACCTGTTAACAATTGAATACCGATAGCCATACCCAGGATCTCGGCCAGGTCAGTAGCTGCGATCGCTATTTCGGCCAGGCCATACAACGCATAGTTGATATATTTTGGATACGTTTCACGGTTAGCCTGCGCCAGGTCTCGTCCTCTTACAATTCCCAGCCTGGCTGACAGGCTTTGCAGCAAAAGCGCCATCAGGTTACTCATTAGTAATACCCAGATCAACTTGTAACCAAACTGGCTACCGCCGGCGATGTCGGTGGCCCAGTTACCCGGGTCCATATAACCTACACTAACCAGGTAAGCCGGGCCAAAAAATGCAAGTATCTTTCTCCAGCCGGTTCTTTTTAGGCTGGTAGTATCCACGCTTTGGTGTACTTCGCTTAATGATTCGTAACTAAAATCTTTACGGGCCATGAATGGGTAAAATTATTTATTCCTTTTCGCCTCCCCGTTTATCAGGGTGAGTGAGGCTGTTACCCCTTTCCGTATGGATGGAGGGGCCGGTGTGGTCACAAAAATATTTTCTGCTAATTGTTTGCTAATGGTAAAAGCAGGGTGGCGACCAATGCGAACTTCCAATGAATTATCAAATTCAAATCTTTTTTTCACTTCCAGTTTGGTACCGATGCTTATTTTTTTATGTTCCAGCAATTCCAGTATCTCGCTCGATTGATCACTCACGCTGCTAACCATGGCGGGAACATTAAAAGGCAGTTCAGTCAAACAGATTTTTTTGCTGATCTCAATTTTACCGTGGGCATCCGGTATCGGGTCGCCATGCGGGTCCACCCGGGGAAAGCCCAGGAACTCATCCAATTTGTCTACCAGTTTTTTATTGCTGACATGTTCCAACTCTTCCGCCACTTCGTGCACTTCATCCCAGGTGAATTTTAATTTTTCTGCCAGGAAATACTCCCAGAGCCGATGCCGGCGAATGATACCTAATGCCACTTTATTTCCATCATTGCTAAGCCTGAACCCCTGGTAAGGTTGATAATGAAGCAATTTTTTGATTTTCAATTTTTTCATCATATCCGTAACAGAAGCAGGTTTGGTCTTCAGTTCATTGGCCAGTTCGTTGGTGGTTACGGTACCTTCCTGTCGCTGCAGGTGAAAAATGGCTTTGATATAATTCTCTTCGCTGGTTGAATAATTCAACATGGCTAAAAATAATTTTAGACAAAGCTAAAAAAATAACTGACAATAGCAAAATTGGAAAATAAGGGGAATCGGCAGAATCGCTTACTTTCGGGGCCTAATCAGCTGCTATGATTGTTCGCGGAAAATTTTTCATTTGGATGCTTACACTGTGTCTGCTTACAAGCTGCAAGCAATCGAAAAGACCTTCCCTTTCGGGTGAGGACCCTGTTGAAGTTTCAGACTTTATTGAATTCTTTCAGCCCATCAGGCTTTCTTACCAGCTTTCAGATACTGCACTGGCAAAAAAGGATAAAGACTCACTCCTGATTAGTTATAAAGTGTTTACCCAGTTTGTTCCCGATTCCATACTGAGCAAAGTATATGGCAAGAATACAAAACCAAAAATATATGCCCTGGGAAGAGCTGAAGTGCCAAAAGCTGAAACTTATCTTTTTGCTAAGACGGTTGTCAATGGCCGGAAATCCGTTTTTATTCTTTGCTTTGACAAGAAGCAACAATTCATGACTGCAATGATGGCATTAAGGCCCGATGATAACAAAGCGACCATGCAATCGGTTGTGATGGATAAGAGACATTCTATTACAAAAACGGTGACATTGAGAAATGCCGATGGCAGTGTGAGTGACGGAAAGGATGTGTACGTATTCAATCCTGATACCAAAAGTTTCCTACTCATTATGACAGATGCCCTGACTGATAAATTGACAGAGCTGATCAACCCCATTGATACATTGGCGAGGACACACAAATTGTCTGCCGACTATTCCACCGGAAAAATGAATTTAGTTTCTGTCAGAGATGGCCGAAGATCCGACCGGATCAGTTTTTTTATTCATTTTGAAAAGAACGAAGGCGCCTGCACGGGTGAGTTGAAAGGCGAGGCAAAGCTTACATCTCCTACAACCGCGGAATACCGTCAGGCTGGAGATCCCTGTGTGTTAAAATTTTTTTTCAGCTCCACTTCCGTCACCTTGAAAGAAGAGGAGGGCTGTGGATCACGCCGTGGATTGAATTGCTCATTTGATGGTCGGTTTCCCAGGAAGAAATATGCGAAACCGGGTAGTAATGTAAAGACAGCTGCTAAAAAGTAAGTCATATCCCCCTATCTTTTGTATGTATGGCGCAAATCGTTGATCGTCTTTCAATTTGAAGTACAAGCACACGGATTTGAAAGATAGAATAGATAAACACGGATATTTAATCTGTCAACTGAATTATAAAAGATCGCCAAAAGGACATTGATATTTTGTATTCTGCGAAACAGAATCGATCCGTGTTGATTCCTTACGTGCGTGTGATCCGTGTGCCTGTTTTTTTAGGCAAATTTCAAATTGCCACACTACCGTTGACCTGCGTCTTAGGTCATTTCCTGATTAACCGTTATCTTGCGCCTTCGTGTAAAAAGAACACAATATGAGTTTTACCAATTATTCAGTCCCGTATCCTGTCGATGATCGTTATGCTAAGAAAGTCGCCTATTTCTCGATGGAGTTTGCCATGCATCAGCCTTTGAAGATCTACAGCGGTGGTCTTGGTTTTTTGGCAGGCTCCCATTTGCGTAGTGCCTATGAACTTAAACAAAATCTTGTCGGTATTGGAATTTTATGGAAGTATGGTTACTACGACCAGGAACGCAACCAGGACCAGACACTGGATGTGGCCTGGAATGAAAAGCAATTCTGTTTCCTGGAAGATACCGGTATCAAGTTCCAGATAAATATACATGAACATCCTGTCTGGGTAAAAGTGTTTTACCTCAACCCGGAAACCTTTAAAACAGCGCCGCTGTTTTTACTTATCCACGGATCTTCCGGAAAATGATTATGTATCACAAACCATTACTCACCGCCTGTATGATGCGAATGTAGCCACCAAAGTGGCACAATTTATTTTGCTGGGTGTTGGTGGTGCCAAGCTGATGGATGTGCTGGGATTTAATCCTGAACTCTATCACCTGAATGAAGCACATGGTTTGTCTGCTGCCTTCTATCTCTATAACAAATTCAAGAACAACCTTAGCGAGGTAAAAAAGAGATTGGTGTTTACCACGCATACACCGGAAGAAGCGGGTAATGAAAAGCATGATATCTATCTCTGTCATAAAATGAGTTATTTCTGCGGGTTGACGGTTGACGAGGTAAAAAAATTATACAATAATGAGAGCGATCAGTTCAATCATTCGCTGGCTGCTTTGCGTTTTGCACATATTGCGAATGGTGTTTCGCAACTGCATGGTCATGTGTCGAGGGCCATGTGGGGGAAGTATGAAAATATCTGCCCGATCATTTCTATAACCAATGCACAGAACTGGCGGTACTGGGCCGATAAACAATTATATCGGTTTGCCGAGGCAGGTGATGATTATGGCATTGATGACCGGAAAAAATATCTAAAAAAGAGGGCATTTGAAATAGTGGCTGATCAAACCGGTAAAATTTTCAATCCTGATGTTTTCACTATTGTGTGGGCCAGGCGCTTTGCCGGTTATAAAAGAGCAGGGCTGATAACTACGGCGGAAGAACGGTTTGAAGAATTATTGAGCAGTACGAAATACCCGGTGCAGATCATCTGGGCAGGTAAGCCATATCCGGTTGATCATCCTGCCATCAGTGAGTTCAATCAGCTAGTTCATTTAAGCAAGCAGTATAATAATGTGGCCGTGCTGATCGGGTATGAACTGGGTTTATCAAAAAGATTGAAACAGGCAGCTGATTGCTGGCTGAATAATCCACGAGTTCCAAGAGAAGCATCGGGCACCAGTGGTATGACAGCAGCCATGAACGGCGCCGTGAATTTTTCAACAGATGATGGATGGATACCGGAGTTTATTAATCATGGTCACAATGGGTTTGTAGTACCCAAGGTTGACTATGCCAATATGGCTACGCATGAACAGGATGAATATGATCTGAACAAACTCTACGAGATCCTGGAAAATGAAATATTGCCGTTATACTATTCTAATTACAATACCTGGCGCCAGGTGATGAAAAACGGGATGCGGGATGTCCGTTTCCAATTTGACAGCAACAGGATGGCGCATGAGTATTATGAATTGATGTACAAATAACAGTCGCTGAGCAAGGTTTACCTTTTTTATTTAATGATTTAATTTATCTTGTAATTCTGTAAATTTATAGGGTTAAAAGATTGCTGTGAAGTATTTTCTGATCGTATTTCTTCTAGTGCTGCTGACTTCAGTGGTATTTGCTCAATCCAAAACGGAAACATTTAAGATCTCAATACCAGAGGGCAAAATTTCAAATAGCCTATACAGCCATATCCACCTGCTTGATATAAGGACAGACACTACCAACTATGGGATCCTGGGTGCCTGCAACTTCTGCTGAAGTTTTTACTACCGGTTTGTTTTTTGGACTTATTGGAGCCCTAGCTGTCTCCGGGGGAGGCTCCGATTTTTTCGAGTTAAAGCTTGATCATCTAAGCGGTGGATTTATCCCTGTGAGACCTGCCAAACTAAAAGAGGCCAGGTATCTCAAGAGGGACTGAGCGCTGACAAAACCGCATCCAAATTTTTTGTCACATTGAAGAAGGTGGCCAGTTTATTGATGACTCCTTCCACCATTGCATCGGGACAAGAAGCACCGCTGGTTATTAAGATCCTCACGGGTTGTTGTGCCGGCAGATAACCGGTAGTTAGTATTTCTTCTTTTGTATGAAAATGGTAATGAAGTATTTCTGTCGCAGACAATATTTTCTCTTCATTATTGATAAAATAGGTCGGTAATTTTTCTTCACACAATTCGGCAAGATGAGAAGTATTGGATGAATTATACCCACCGACTACAATAGCGAGGTCGGCTTTAGTTTCCAACATACCACTGACAGCGGTTTGATTATCGTTGGTGGCATAACAAAGTGTATCGCGGGTATCGGCAAAACGTTCTTCAGTATTTCGCCGGTTTATACACTTCCATCATCACCTGTTTCAGGTAATCAGCGATCGCCTGTGTATCGCTTGCCAGCATTGTGGTCTGGTTCACCACACCGATCCGCTGCAGATCTGTTTTTAAATCAAATCCCGGTGAATACTGATTTTTAAATTCTGTGTAAAAATCCGCGGCCGGTTTTTTACCGGTTATATAGTTAGCCAGCTCTATTGCTTCAACCATATCCTTTACGACAACAGATGGCGCAGTTGCGGCAGCATGAGAAAAAGTGGCCCTTGTTTCTTCATGAGTAGGTTTGCCATGAATGATGACTGTATAATCTTTTTTCGCAATCGCTTCACTGCGGTTCCATACTTTTTCTACAAAGGGACAAGTGGTATTATATTTTTCTGTTTGAATGCCGGTTCGTTGTAGCTTCTCTTCTATTTCCAGCGTAGTACCAAAAGCCGGGATCAGTACAATATCATCACTTTTTATTTCCTCGAAGGGAATCAGTTGTTTGCCGTAAGTATCCTGTAAAAACCGGACCCCATGTGCCACGAGGTCTGCATTTACCTGGGGATTGTGTATCATTTCGCTCAGTAGGTAAATTTTTTTATCCGGGTTTTCTTCAATGGTTCTGAAGGCAATCTCAATAGCATTCTCCACACCATAACAAAAACCAAAATGGCGGGCCAGGTAAATCTGTAAGGGCCCAAAATCAAGCAGGGTAGGAGTAAAGTCTTTCTTCATCTTATCCATTTCTTTCCGCTTTTTTTTGATAGCTGATATCAGGGGGCTGCGGTAAATTATGGGTACCTCGAAACTCTTCATGGGTGCAAAGGTACTGAAGTCTGAAGTTAGAGGTCTGAGGTCGGAGGTCGGATCAGTCGTTTTAATGTAGAAGACTGAAAGGAGGCAAGCTTCTTTCAGACCTCTGATCTCTGACTTCAGACTTCTGATTTCCGACTTCTCTTCTTATCTTCCACAAAAGTTCGATATGCGATATCTCTTGCTTGCTTTTTCTTTTTCATTATTGCTGGGTTCCTGTAAACTGATGAAGAAAAAAGATGATTCCAACACCAAAAATACAAGTGGCATGATAAACCGGTTCAAACCAGTAGAGTGGGTACACAACACCAATATCTATGAAGTAAATGTTCGTCAGTACACGGTGGAAGGAACGTTCAATGCCTTTGCGCAGCACTTACCCAAATTGAAAGGGATGGGGGTTCAGACACTCTGGTTTATGCCTGTCACTCCTATCGCACAAAAAAATAAAAAGGGTTCCTTAGGCAGTTACTATGCATGTTCAGACTACACTTCCATCAACCCGGAATTTGGAACACTGGATGATTTCAAGAACCTGGTAAAGCAAGCTCATGAAATGGGTTTTAAAGTCATTATTGATTGGGTGGCCAATCATACCGGCTGGGATCATAAATGGACAACCGTACACCCGGATTATTTTTTGAAAGATTCAGCTACCAAAGATTTCAAGATAGCATCCGGGATGGATGATATCATTGAGTTGGATTTTAAAAACCCGGCTCTTAGAAAAGCAATGAAGGAAGCCATGCAGTTTTGGGTTACCGAATGCGATATTGATGGCTTCCGTTGTGATCTTGCTTTTTGGGTGGAGCTGGATTTCTGGAAGGAAGCCAGGAAAGAACTGGACGCCGTAAAACCCCTGTTCTGGTTGGGTGAGTTTGATGAACTGGAGACACCGGAGTATGGTGAAGCATTTGATGCCAGTTACACCTGGACATGGATGCATAAGACAAAAGATTTTTATCAAAAGAAAGAACCGCTGGACACTCTTTTGACGGTATTAAAAAAATATGATGACCTGGGTGATAGCACCATGCGGACCTGGTTTACGACCAATCACGATGAAAACAGCTGGAATGGAACGGAGTATGAGAAGTATGGGGATATGGCAAAAGCGTTGGCCGTATTTAGCGCAACATGGAACGGGATACCCTTACTCTATTCGGGACAGGAACTGCCCAATAAGAAAAGGCTAGCATTTTTTGAGAAAGATACGATTGCCTGGACCGGTGACAATGCCTTACATGATTTTTACAGAATACTTTTCAATTGCAGGGCCAACAACCCTGCCCTTCGCAGCGGTGATCCGCAAGTGCAGACCTTCCGAATCAAAACCACCGAGCCAAAAAATGTTTTTGTTTATCTCCGGAGGAAAGGAAATAAAGAGGTGCTGGTAGTGCTCAATCTCTCCACCCAGAAAGATCTTCATTTTGAGATACTCGATCCTGAAGTTACCGGCCTGTTTGAAAATATCTTTTCCCGCGCATCCAATGATTTTACAAAGGAAAAAAGTTTTGAAATGCAGCCATGGGAATTCCTGGTGTATGAAAAATAGTTCAGGTCTTACAAGGAGTTTTCAGTATATACTTTAAATGAAAGAGCCGTTCTGCGGTAGAACGGCTCTTATATATTTCGTAAATGCAATAATTAAGGTAATTCATCCAAATTCAGCGGATACCTGTAAATGCCTTCATATCCAGGGTAAATACCCTCCAGTTGCATACTTTCACCTTTCAGACTTTTTATGGCCTGGGCAAGTTCTTGCATACTGGTAATTGTAATTCCATTAACACTTGTAATTATAAATCCTGACTCCATTTTTGTTTTACTAAACGCACCACCGGCCTTTATTTTCTTCACCAATACTCCCCCTTCAATCTCGTATTGTGTAGCTTTCCGGGCATCCAATGTTTCTAATTCTGCTCCCAGCATATCCCCGGAGCTGGCAGGCACCACTTGTGCATACGTGCCGGTTTTACCTGTTAATATAGCGGATACTGTATTTTCTTTACCATTTCTTCTATAAGTGATATTTATTTTTTCGCCTTCATTATGGGATGATATGGTGGCTTGCAGTTCTGTCCAGGAATTAATAGGAGCGTCATTTATTCTTGTGATGACATCACCCTTTTGCAAGCCAATAGAAGCAGCAGCTCCATCTTTCGCTACTTCGCCAATATGAGCACCATCCCCGGCATCAAATTTATCTTCTGCTACTTTTATTCCGAGGTAAGGTTTCTTTACATCACCGTATTTGATCAGGTCATTTACAATTTTCTTTACCAGATTTACGGGAATAGCAAATGAATAACCGGCATAAGTACCGGTAGGGGCGTAAATGGCTGAATTGATTCCTATCAGCTGACCTTCAGTGCTGATCAAAGCACCACCACTGTTGCCCTGGTTAACTGCTGCATCCGTTTGTATAAAAGATTCTATAGGAGTTTCACTTTGCCGCCTGTTAATTCCAATATTTCGTCCTTTTGCACTGACTATACCTGCCGTCACTGTTGTTTCTAACGTAAGCGGATAGCCGATTGCCAATACCCACTGTCCCAATTTAACGTTATCAGAATTGCCATAAAGCAGGAATGGAAACCCTTTGCCATCGATCTTCAAAACGGCAATATCACTGCTGGGATCCTTGCCCACTACTTTAGCCTTGTAAACTTTTTTATTGCTGAGTGTAACGGTTATTTCATCCGCCACTCCCTGGGCACCATCCGACACTACGTGGTTGTTGGTAATGATGTATCCATCATCACTGATGATGACGCCACTCCCGGAAGCTCTTTGCTCTTGTTGCATTCTCGGTCCGAAATTTTGATTAAAAAAATCTTCGAACAGATCTTGCATATTATTACTCCTGTTGTTCCGCGGAAGCTGGTTGTTTACTTTTTTTGCCGCGATTTTCGTTTTAATATGAACTACGGCTGGAACGGTTGCGTTGGCTGCTTTTGTAAAGTCAATCGGGTCACCGGCTGCAATATTGTCGAAGTAGCCAGCATAGTTGACAGGTACATTGCCAGTGGCCGTTTGCACAAATCGGGATTCTTTTGGGGCAACTTTGCCATAGATCCACACACTGCTTACAGCTGATACAGCACTAATTCCGATGATCAGCAAAATTTGTTTCCATTTCATTTTATTTCTCCTATTTTAATTTGATAATTATTTTCAACCCATTGATGCTTTACAAAGTAACGACTGATAATCTTTAATAGATTACCTCTAAATTAGTTTAACAAATCATTTACCCTGTTCTTCGTACTTGTTTTGACTCCTAAATTACAACGATTTAGGAGAAAAACAGCTACCCCTGCTCACTGTTTTTGCACATGGATCTATAACGCTGAAACGAATTCCAATGTATCTATTCCATCTGCATAGTCGATGATGGAAGGAGATTGCCCCTTTCCAAAAGGTATAAAGCTTTTGCCAACAACACATTGCAAGTCTTGTGCCGCTGGTAGCCTGGCTGCCAGGTCGTCATTGTCAGAGTAGAATTCATAATTCAACTGACTGATAGGTGAAAAAATGGCGGAGTCCTCGATCAGCAGAATAGACCCATTAGTCATGTAGTATTTTTTATTCAGCAGGTGTAAGGCTAGGTTGTAATCATAATTGTTTTTGTATTTATGATGATCAGCCAGGTAATTATATTTTCTGAACGCTTCGAGCAAGGGAATGAAATCATAGTCTGTTGGCACATAAATCTTCGTCACATTGCGACAGCCCAAACCGAAATAGAGGTACACATCATCAGCCAGTTTTTCCAGGTCTTCTTTAGTTTCTTCACCTGTAAGAATCGCAACAGATGTTTTGTTTCGACGGATGATATGTTTATAGTTTTTAAAATAGTAATCAAAATACCGGGATGAATTATTGCTGCCAGTAGCAATATAGGCGTCGCAATTCTTCAACATGGCTGAATACGCTACAAGGCTGTTCAAGGCCAACTCCTCCGAAAGCTTCTCGGAGGACCATTCTTCTAATTTTTGAGTCAGGTGTTTGATCAACACTTCATCTTTTGAAGAAGGCTTGATCAGCGCTTTGTGTCCACTGATAAAGACACAGAGAAAATCATGAAAACCTACCAGGGGAATATTCCCGGCCATTACAATGCCAACCACCTTAGGTGGGAGCTGCCGGGGCGAGGATAGGTTTTGCCCTGACGCCTCTGCTTGGAGCAGCGGGTACCTGGTGACCCAGTTTTCTAATTGATTTTTTTGTAAAAAGGATCGGGCTATATTTTCAGTTGCCAATTGTACAAATTCGGGTATGAACCAGCCATTCTCCCTTCCTGCATTTTCTTTGACTTCCTCCCAAAGGTCATCACCTGACAAAATATATTGCCCCAGCCTAATTAATAAATCAATACGATGTTGTAAATTCATCACTGATAATTAAATTTGTTGCAAAACTAAGTCTCAACCTGTTAAATAAACTTTTTATGGCTATTAAGATTACTGAAGAATGTATCAACTGCGGCGCGTGTGAACCGGAATGTCCCAATAATGCTATTTATGAAGGTGGTGTAGAATGGGCTGTATCTGACGGCACTTCTGTAAAAGGGACTTTCACGTTATTAGACGGATCAGTGGTGGATGCGGATCAGAAAAATGCCCCTGTTGCTGTGGATGTGTATTATATCACACCCAATAAATGCACAGAGTGCCAGGGGTTTCATGAAGAGCCACAGTGTGCAGCAGTTTGCCCTGTTGACTGTTGTGTACCAGATGAAATGTACCGTGAAACAGTTGAAGAATTACTGGCAAAAAAAGCGAACCTTCATATTTGATCAGTGATAAGAGTGTGCATAAATTTTTGCCTATTTTGCGTAGGTTGCATCGAATTTTGGTAACTTACGTTTATATCTCAATATATAAAGCAGCGAAAGCTGCCGAATTAGTGGCGGGTGATATGTTCCCGTCGTAAAAAGGTGAAGGAGAAACGGCCTTCACCTTTCTTATGCCCGGTCGTAGACAGCAGCCCGGATGGGCCTCGGTAGGGCTTTTTAATTGTTGCAGAACCAGTAGTCACGGAAAGTCTATGATATTTTTTGTTAATGCTCCTGGTAACCTTGTTTTTAGGTTGGGCATCTTGGAATTTTCTGCAATATTTGCATAATATACCCCTGCTAATGGGGAAATAAAACCCATTACCTTATAAACGATGAAGAAGAATATAGCTCTCGTGACCGGAGGTTTTTCAGGCGAAGCGGTGATATCTTATAAAACTGTCAAGACCATAGACAGCAACCTTGACAGAAATCTTTTCAATGTTTATAAAATTGATATCAACCCACAGGGTTGGTATTATGTACTGGCAGACGGACGTAACCTGGAGATAGACAAAAACGATTTTTCACTCCAGATAGACAATCAGAACGTGCGGTTTGATGCCGTTTTTATTGCCATGCACGGTACACCGGGAGAAGATGGAAAACTCCAGGGTTATTTTGATCTGTTAAAAATTCCTTATACAAGTTGTGACGCGGCAACCTCAGCAATCACCTTTAATAAACGCTATACAGTGGCCGTAGCGGAAATGGCGGGAATAACTGTTGGCAGGTCAGTCATGTTGATCGAAGACCGTTTTGGCAGCGCCGATGAGATCGCTGCCAGTTTGAAATTTCCGGTCTTTGTTAAGCCAAATAATGGCGGCTCCAGCATCGGCATGTCGAGAGTGAATGCTCCCTCGGAGGAATTGAGTGTGGCTATAGAAAAGGCTTTTAAAGAGGATACCCAGGTACTGGTGGAGGAAATGATACAAGGAAGAGAGTTTACAGTAGGGGTATTCCGATCCAGGGGAGATATCATTGTGTTACCACTTACCGAAGTAAAAGCAAATAGTGATAAAGCCTTCTTTGATTTTGAGGCCAAGTACCAGGGTAAATCAACCGAAACAACACCTGCCGAAGTAGAGGAGGCAATAGCTGACCAATTAAGAGAAACAGCCAGAAAAATTTATTCCGTTTTTAATTGTAAGGGAGTTGTGCGTATTGATTTTATTTACAATGAAGAGGAGGGCCGGCCCTATATGCTCGAATTGAACAGCATTCCAGGCCAAAGTGAAGCCAGTATTGTGCCGCAACAGGTAAAAGCTATGGGCTGGAGTTTAAAAGAATTTTATACTAAATTGGTTCAGGAATGTTTAGTGAATAACTAATGTTGCTGATCGAAATAATTTATGAGTAAAAGAGAAATTTTCAAGTTCATCACACACCGTCCCTTGTGGATCAACATCCTGGTGGGCATACTCCTAGCCTTGGGTATTTTCGCTGTGATCCTTCTTTCATTGGGGTGGCTGACCGGTCATGGAAAGGCAAGCACAGTGCCATCGGTTACAGGTAAAAAATATGATGATGCCAAAATGATCTTGAAAAAGGCAGGGTTTGATGTAGAGATTTATGATTCCGTCTATGTGGATTCAGCAAAACCTCTTACCGTTATCAAGCAATTGCCGGATGCGGATGAAGTGGTAAAATCGAACCGTACGGTTTTTCTAATCGTCAGCCGTGCCATACCGCCCATGGTTGAAATGCCCAACCTGATTGGTTATAGTTTCCGGAATGCAGAGATGGTGTTAAAAAATCTGGACTTGAAGATTGGTGACACTACTTTCAAGCCTGATTTTGCCAAGAATGCAATTTTGGAACAACATCATAACGGTACGATAATTTCCCCCGGTACAAAACTCAGGAAGGGCAGTACCGTATCCCTGGTATTAGGTGATGGAGTTGGAAAAAGAGAATTTGCCGTTCCCGTAATCGCCGGTATGAAGTTTTGTGATGCAAGGGATATCCTCGAGGCTAACGGGATCGTCATTGGAGCAATTGTTACAGATGCTAATGTTACAGACACCTGTAGTGCCTGGATCTATAAACAGAATCCCCAACGATTTGATGATGAAAAAAGAATGCAACATATCCGTTCGGGTCAAACCATAGATGTGTGGCTGCAGGTGGATAAACCTGTCAAAGACTCCGTGGGTATGGATACTCCTTCACCAATACAATTATAAAGAATGCAGCAAATTACCGTTGAAGAAGTAAAAGCCCGGATGGATGCCGGCGAGAAATTAAACCTGGTCGATTGCCGGGAACCGCATGAGTATGCCGAATTTAATATTGGGGCCATGCTAATCCCCTTGGGCAAAATTCAAACCATGCAGATCGATGAAATCGAGGACCTGAAAGAAGAAGAAATTATCATCCACTGTCGCAGTGGTAGCCGCAGTGGCCAGGCATGTCTATTCCTGGATGCAATGGGATTTACAAATACCAAAAATCTTGTCGGCGGAATGCTGGACTGGCAGGAGAAGTTTGGAACGGCGAAGTAATAAGACTGACACGTGAATTCAGAAATCCGAGGTTGGAAAGGACCCTAACAACTTGTGGACTATTACAGTTCAACGACCGAGCTGACCTCTAATTTCTGACTTCGGGCTCTCCTTTTATAATCTCACATTCACTCCGAACATAAAATTCGTTCCTGCCATCGGGAAATAGTAATTCTCTGTTACGGTAGCTCCTCCTACAAAGTAGCTGTAGGTATATCCGTTAGGCTCATATTTTTTTCCAAAGACATTATTTAGCTGGGCGATTACATTAATTTCTTTCAGCTTCCCCGTAGCTATCGCTATATTCTTGATGGTATAGATGGCCCGTATATCCTGCACAAAGAAGGGATGTAGTGACCTCGCTTTATTTTGAGTATTGTCAAGGTATTGGCGGCTTACATATTTGTTTAACAAACTCAATTCTGCGTTTTTGACTGGCAAAAAATTAGTAGTGGCACTCGCAATTACAGCCGGAGAGAAGCCGATATTGGTTGATTGGTAATGATTGATTTTTTGCCCGCCGATATCATAATCATCGATGTATTCCGTGAAATTTTTCACTTTATTGCTGCTGACCGTAAGATTGGCTGTAGCGTTTAACCATGCGTTGAATTTCATGCCTCCCTGTAATTCTACGCCGGCCCGGTAACTTTCCGGGATATTGGTACGTGTATAGGCCCCTACATCATTTATCTTACCAGTTAGCACCAGCTGGTCTTTATAACTCATATAGTATAAAACTGCCGACCAGTTACACTTTCTTTTTGTGTTCTCAATTCCCAGTTCGAAATCATGTAACCTTTCTGGTTGGGGTTGCTGTAAGGCGCCTGCTTCAAAATCGTCCCGGTTGGGCTCTTTGTTGGCAATACCGAATGACGAATATACTTTCCATCCATTCTTTGCATAACTGATCCCTGCTTTTGGATTGAAAAAATTAAGATCATTGTTGATGATCAGTGATGGATTATTTCTAAAACCATTGATATCATAATTTGCTTGCCGGTATTGTAAATCATAGAACAGGAACCAATGTGGGTTAAACTGCCATTGATGTTTAAAATAGATATTCAAATCTGTTTTCAGGGCGCCGAGATCATACCATTTGTCGATATGATTGTTTCCAAAACCATTAGCGGCCCAGATTAGTTTTCCATAATGTAAGCCGCGATATTTAGTAAAACCACCACCGAGTGTCGCCTCGTTCTTCTTATTTTTAAACTGCAGCGAGGAGATGGAGCCATAAAAGTCATTGTTCAACCAAAGTTGCCGAACCATGTCGGAGCTAGGACCTGTTGTTGGATCTGATAAATTATAATCAGCGTATACCTGGTCGGCTTTGTACTGTTCGTAATATCCCTCCCCGTTTGTCAGGAACAATGCCGTGTTGAACATTAATTTATCGCCGATGCGCTGGTCGAAAAACAATTGATAGTGCGTTTGGGTATAGTTGTCCGTCTCATTATCATAGGGTTCGTCCCGTCTCTCTGTTCCTGCATAGTTGATCGTTCTCTTACCGGCACGCAGATCGGCTTCACTGATGCCATACCAGGCCTGGTAAGTTTTTTCCCTGCCGGTAAATATGTTCAGTCGTAAAGAGTTTTTTTCACCAATATAGGCTGGGGAAAAATATAGTGAACTCATTCGGCTGTTGGCTCGGTCAATAAACCCCTGGCTACCGTTTGCGGACAGTCTGGCGTCTACTGTAAGATGACCGTTCACTAAACCGGTCCCAGCCTTCAACGTAGTTTTATAGCTATTGAATGAACCATAACTGTTATTGAATTCAGCGTAAGCATCTTTATTTATTTCATTAGTGCTGAAATTAATACTGGCTCCAAAAGCTCCAGCGCCATTGGAGGAAGTGCCCACGCCGCGTTGTAACTGGATGCTTGCTGTCGATGAACTAAAATCAGGCAGGTCAACAAAAAATGTTCCCTGGCTCTCCGCATCATTGTAAGGGATACCATTTAATGTCACATTGATCCTCGTCGCATCGCTGCCACGAATGCGGATTCCCGTGTAGCCAATACCGTTGCCGGCGTCTGAATTAATAACTACGGATGGGGTTTGATTCAAAAGGAATGGGATATCATACCCCAGGTTGTTTTTAGCTATCTCCTTTTTGGAGATATTGGTTTTAGTGAACGGTGAGTTTTCACCGGCACGAACAGCTCTTACTTCAACGGGTGATAGAATGTAAAAACTGTCTTTTGCTTCCTGTTTTTCCTGCGAAAGTGTTGCAAGAGTTGGTACAGAAAATAAACCAAGCATAAAAATCCTCTTCATTTTTTAAGAATTTAGTGAACCTTGCCTTTCGGCAGGCGCGTTAAAAAATAAGAGGGAAATGCTGTTGAGAAAGGTACATACAATAATCCTTCCCTACGCAGGCATTACCCTGACCAGGTTTACGGGTATTATCTCAGATCCTGACGCTGTAGTCGGGAACACCCCGGGAACCAGCCTGCCAAATGGCAGGTACTGTAGCTAAAGCCTTTCCAATCAAAGACTAAAAGCTTGTCTCATATAAAAGAGACAGCCGCAAAAATAGGAAAGAAAATTATTAACGGAAGTGTAACCTTTCTACCCCTTTCTTCGTATCACTCTTAAACCATCGCTTTATGAAGAAATTATTATTGTCGTTTTTAATCGTAGTCCTGACCGGAGGTCTTGCTTTAGCCCAAAAAACCATCAATGACGTAAATGCCGAAAAAAGAACTATTGGCGCATTTCATGGTATTGACGTTGGTACGGGTGTTCAGCTAACACTTACGGAGGGTGGTACCGAGGAAGTGGCAGTCAGCGCCACCACCACTGAGTTTCGTGATAAAATTGTAACCAAAGTGGAAAATGGCATTCTCAAGATTTACTATGAGAATAAACTATCTTCTATGCATAATAAGAAAGAAAAAAAGGAATTAAAAGCCTACGTCTCTTACAAAAAGCTCGATCGCCTGGATGCCAATACCGGCTCAGCAGTGGAAATTGTAGGGATATTAAAGTCAGCCAGTTTGAAAATAAAGGCTAATACAGGTGCTACCATAAAAGGAAAAGTAAGCAGTAATGATCTGACAGTGGATCAAAATACAGGGTCAATAGTTACCCTGTCTGGAGAAACTGAAAAACTGGAAGTGGAGGGAGATACCGGGAGTATGTTTAACGGCGAGAACCTGACAACCGGTATCTGCAATGCGAAAGTGAACACCGGTGCCGGCATAGCTATTACCGCTCAAAAAGAATTATATGCAAAAGCACATACCGGTGGGTATGTAAAGTATAAAGGCGGAGCTTCTATCAGGGAAATTAATAAAGGGACAGGTGGTACTATCACCAAGTTGTAAGCGTTACAACAATAAATAATGAAAAAATTATTAAGTATAGTGATGGGGTTGTTGGTGAGTGCAAGTGTATTTGCCCAGCAGGTCAATGACCCGAATGCCGAAGTACGACAAGCAAAGAATTATCATGGTATCAGTGTATCCAATGCTTTTGATGTATACCTGACGCAGGGAAATGAGGAAGGTGTGGCTGTCAGTGCCGCAGAAGCTAAACATAGAGACAGAATAAAAGTCGAAGTAAAAGATGGTATACTGAACGTTGATTATGATAGTGAAGGTAAGTTTTGGAAAAATAGTGGCAGCAAAAAATTAAAGGCATATATCTCTTTTAAACAAATCGATAAACTAAGTATAAGTGGCGCTTGTGATGTATATATTCTTGGAATATTGAAAGCAGATGTTCTTAGTATCCATCAGTCGGGAGCGAGTGATTTGAAAGGTCAGCTGAATGTAAATAAGCTTACCATCGACCTTAGCGGCGCCTCCGATATGACGGTAACCGGCACCACGGCTCAACTCAACATAGAGGCAAGTGGAGCCAGTGGTTTTAAGGGATATGATCTGGCGACTGACATATGCCATGCAAAAGCCAGCGGTGCCAGTGATATTAAGATCACGGTCAAGAAAGAATTATCTGCTCATGCGAGTGGCGCCAGTGATGTAAAATATAAAGGCGATGGAGTGATTCGTGAAATAAAAAGCAGTGGATCCAGCAGCGTTTCCAAGGGATAGCCATAACAGGTAGGGAATAGTCATGAAAAGCTTCCAGAAGGGAGCTTTTCTTATTTTAAATGAAAAACTGTTGCGATTCTGTGGGTTTAAATGAATCCTGCCCGGGTCCATCTTTGTTTGGAACATAAGCTCAATAAGGTTACCTTTGTGCTCAACATCGCGAAGTAGAGCAGCGGTAGCTCGTTGGGCTCATAACCCAAAGGTCGGGAGTTCGAACCTCCCCTTCGCAACAGGAAGCCATCCCTTCAGATTGACGGGATGGCTTTTTTAAATTTTCCGAAACAGTTGTACGTTCAACTGGCAAGGTCTGACTACCTCCTCTTCTTGCTGCCGAACTGTGCACCTCCAGGTTATTAATAATGAAATCAGGTTTTGTAAACATATTTGGCAGACCCAATGCGGGGAAGAGTACATTGCTAAATGCGCTGATGGGAGAGAAGCTGGCCATCGTTTCACCAAAAGTGCAGACGACAAGACACCGGATAAAAGGTATAGTGACAGAAAAAGAATACCAGGTCATTTTTTCTGATACGCCAGGTATCATCGAGCCCAAATACAAACTACACGAAAAAATGATGGGCGCCGTCAAGGGTGCCCTCGAAGATGCTGATGTGGCCTTGTTGCTGGTGGATGTAAAAGAAAAATGGGAAGAGTGTGATGCCATATTCACGGCATTGAGATTAACAGTTCCTGCCGTGGTGGCTATCAATAAGATTGACCTTGTTAGCGAGTCGACCATAAAAGAAGCGGTTGATTTTTTTTCAGCAAGGCCCTACTGTAAAAAGGTAATCACTATTTCGGCATTGTCAGGTATCAATAAAAAGAAATTAGTGAACGGCCTCCTGGAATTTTTACCGGAAGGGGAACCCTTTTATGACGGGGATGATATTAGCGATCTCAATACCCGGTTCTTTGTAAGTGAAATTATCAGAGAGAAAATATACGAACTGGCGCAGGATGAAATTCCTTATCACACAGCGGTGCTGGTAAGAGAATACAAGGAAAAAACAACCCTTGTAAAAATAGTAGCTGATATCATTGTCCACCGCGAAACGCAAAAAGCTATCCTGATCGGGGATAGGGGTTCGATGATAAAAAAATTGGGAACGGAAGCAAGAAAAGATATTGAAGCCTTTATCCAACGAAAAGTATTTTTAGAATTATTTGTAAAAGTGAAACCGAAGTGGAGAGAGAATGAGCTGCAGTTGAAGGAGTATGGGTATTAGCCTCCGCAAACCCCTTCGAAGGAGGGGCTTATGAAGAGCCCTTTTATTGGCTAGTTATTTTGAGAATGAAAAAATATTTAATCATTAAAACCATCTTCAGCTTTTTGGGCTGTGTGATGGATTCTCCCCCTGCGGGGGAGCCAGAGGGGGCCTTATGAGTTTTACAGTCGCAATAGTTGGAAGACCCAATGTGGGAAAAAGCACTTTGTTTAACCGTCTGCTGGAGCAGCGTAAAGCCATTGTGGATGATGAAAGTGGCGTAACCCGTGACCGGCAATATGGTGTCAGTGACTGGAATGGTAAGACGTACAATGTGATTGATACCGGCGGTTTTGTGGAGGGCAGTGATGACACCTTTGAAAAAGAAATTGCCAAACAGGTTCTGGTAGCCGTGGAAGAAGCGAATGCGATCATTTTTATGGTGGATGCCGCTACCGGTATGACAAACCTGGACGATGCTATGGCGGGTATATTACGCCGCAGCACCAAGCCAGTTTTTTTAACTGTCAACAAAGTAGATACAAATGAAAGACTGCTGGAAGCTTCAGAGTTTTACGGTCTTGGGTTTGAGCATATTTTCTTTATAGCGGCAGCCAGTGGCAGCGGCACCGGGGAGTTATTGGATGCGGTGGCGGAATTGATAACCGAAGATGCTTCCGAGCAGACAAAAGAGATCAATGCATTACCTAAGTTTGCGATCATCGGTCAGCCTAACGTGGGCAAATCATCTTTATTGAATGCATTGATCGGGCAGGAAAGAACGATCGTCAGTGAAATCGCCGGTACCACAAGGGATTCTATTCATACCCATTACAATTTATTTCAAAAGGAATTTGTACTGATTGATACCGCCGGTATACGACGCAAGGCCAAAGTGCATGAAGACCTGGAATTTTATTCTGTGATTCGCGCTATTAAAGCGCTGGATGAAGCTGATGTTTGCCTGTTATTACTGGATGCCGAAAAAGGGCTCGCTGCACAGGACCTAAATATTTTCAGCATGGCTGTAAAAAAAGGAAAAGGAATAGTGGTGTTGGTGAATAAATGGGACCTGGTTGACAAAGAGACGAATACCGCAAAAGAATACGAAGCTGAATTAAAAAAGAGATTTGCACCATTTAGCGATGTACCTGTATTATTTATATCAGCAAAAGAGAAAACCCGGATCTTTAAAGCGATTGAACTGGCGCTGGAAGTATACGAGAACCGCCTGCAAAAGATACCGACTTCACAATTGAATGATATTATCCTGAAAGCAATTCAATCGTACCATCCACCCGTCGTTAGAGGCAACCCTATCAAAATAAAATATATTACCCAATTACCTGTTGCAGTGCCATCATTTGCATTTTTCTGCAATTTCCCGGATGATATCAAACAACCGTATAAAAATTACCTCGAAAACCAACTCAGGCAGAATTTTAGCCTCACTGGGGTGCCTATCCGCATATTTTTCAGGAAAAAATAATTTTTTTTCGTTCAACTTGTAGCCAGAATTAATTGGCTTCAAGTTTGATATTTTTTAATAGCGCGTAAGTTTTCTGATTTTTACTGCTTAAGATTATATTATGAAAAAAATGTTGATAGTAGTTGCCATGGCAGGGGTACTGATGGCCTGTAACAGTGATTCCAAAACTAAAGTGGAGGAAGTAAGGGAGGATGCCAGAAAAATGGTGGATACGACGGTAAAGAGGATCGATAAATGGCTGGACACGGCTAAGAAAAATGTCGGTGAGTGGAAAGATACGGCTGTAAAAAATATTGAAAAATGGAAGGATACGACTGCGAAAAAAATCAGAAAAGTCAAATCGAATTTATAAACCTGCAAAGCCATCGCCGTGTTGACGGGGACCTGCAGTTTTATTGCCATCGTTGAATAATAGCTAAAACCTTTGTAGAAAAAGCTGCTGCTTCTTCCCGCTGCTTCAGAATGAAGTTGTTATCTCTTAACTTACCAATTACTTTATCCATTTCCTCTTCCGTATCATACACCATCTTCCGGAATGGATTCTCATGATCTTTTGCTCTTGATTCATAGATACCTTTGGTCATCCATTCCTTCGTAGTGATGGCCTGGTGAAGTAGGCGTATGAAAAGGTTTTTTGTGAATTTTTTTGGCCTCAGCTTTAATACATCCAAGAGGGATGCAAAAGCATGATGCAATTTATCGGTATGGTATGATTTACTTTTTTTGATATAAAAAGCATGCACTTCATCCCACCCCGCAATTTTACCGGAACGGATTCCCCGGATCAGGGAATGGACAGCAGGTTCAGGTATAAGCTGACCTCCTATATTTTTCCATTGGCTGCGGGTGGGCGTTGCCGGAAGTAGTGACAACAGTTTCTGCCAGGATGCAATATTTTTCTCCTCGATCAACTGGATAAGATGGATAACCCCATAATAGATTACCAATTCTTTAAAAAGATTATAAGCCTCTTCTACTTTTATCAATTGCGCTGTACGTTGGCTATTCTCTAAGGTCTCCACGATTATTTCAAGGTCTTTGATATGCCCGCTATTTTTTTCCAGCAGGGTTTCACCTGTTTTCAGCAGGTTCTTACCGGCAACAGTTTTTTGCGCAGCATCCTGTCCACGGGACTCTGTGAGCGGATTATTTTTTTTTATCCAGGCTTTTGCAACCGCTATTTTAAATAGATCCAACGATTCCAGCATTTCATTCACACTATCTGGCGCCAGGAAATCATATTCTATTTCCTGTGTTTTGTCGGCCCTTTTATCCCTGCTTTTGTATTTGTCGACATTGCGGGCAAGAGCATACATATTGTACATGAACCAGTAAGCTGGCATTATCACCAGTTTATCACTACTTATTTCATTAGCTACCAGTGAGAAGGGAATCGGGATATTCAGTTCAGCCGGGAAATCACCTTTGGCAATCATGGTAAAAGATGCAAATTTGGAATTATGTTTCAGGCTTACACATAATCCCGGCCAGAAGCCACGCCCTGCAATGATTTCTCCATCAGCGCTCCTTGAATTGTGATTGGAACCAATGGTGGCGCCTGCTGCCATATTGCTTTGTCCTAATACGGTAGCGGCACATAAAAATGAATTATTATGATGTTGTTCATGCGCTGGAAAGATCAGTGAATTCAATACTTCGCAACAGGAGATGGTTGAATTGTCACCCAGGTAAGAATTGATCAGTCGGGCACCATATTTCAATTGCGAATTGGAGCCCATCATAAAGCGAACTGCTTTGACACCATAAAATATCCGGCAACCAAAACCAATGATACCATTTACCAGTTCACATCCTTCCCCGATCTGTGATTGGGCTCCTGGTGCCGAATTAATGGTCAGGTTCTTTAATTTATTGGCACCTTTGATATAAGCATCCGTTCCGATCCATACATCTTTAATGATCCTGCTGTTTTTGATCACGGTCCTGTCACCGATCTTTCCATAGTATCCTCTTCGTTTATCAAATCTCTTATCGGTAAACTCCTTGAATTTTTCCAGCAATTTTTCATCATCCCGGTATTTTGACCAAAGCCAGGCATCGCCCGTCAGCATGCCGGTAAAAGGAAGTACACTGCGACCCGCATTTTCATTACATATTTCCATCCAGATTCGAACCGACTCTTTTTCTCCCTCCTTTAAAACACCATTTCCAAATTTGGAATGGTCAGTGGTTGCCAGTTCATTGATGTTGACCAGTATCACTTCATTGCCGATAATATAATGACTCATGAAATTGACATTGTCAATTGCCACATTGTCGCCAATATCACAACTAATGATGGTGCTATTGTAAAGTCCTACCGGCATCCGGAGATTATTGAACTCAACAAAGTAGGGTTCCAGTTTACCAATACGGACAAGACCATAGAAAGCACAGTTCTTTACAAGATCGGGGTTAAAGGCATCGGCCACCAGCAGTTTGGTCCAGTCGTCAGAACTGTTTGCATTACGCTTCAGTATTTTTAATTCATCGGCAGTCAGTTTCCTGTAGTCAATGCCACTACGATTCTGGATATTCCTGAAATGGTATTCGTTTTTTCCTTTTGGAATAAACTGTTTGGGGATAAAATCATATCCCAGTGCAGCAATTGGTTTTTTGGTGATGTTGTTCATAAAACCCCAAACCCCTAAAGGGGCTTTAGAACCCTAAAGTTTAAGATACTTTAAAGTCAGTTAATTAATTATTAAACAAGCGTTCTTCCTTCAGCCAAATGGCTGAGTCAAGAACCGAACGATGAAGAGTGCGACGCAACAGACGATGATCCTTCGATAAACTCAGGACAGTAATGGAGCCGGTAACATCATCATTCAACTCGTTTCTATAGTGAATATTAAATCAGTAATAACTCATTGACCTAAGTTCCCTTTAGGAACAGGGTTTCCTATTCCACCGTCACACTTTTCGCCAGGTTTCTTGGTTTATCAACATCACACCCGTTGGCTACACCAATATAATAGGCCAATAATTGCAGCGGAACAACACTGAGCATGGGAGCGAGGATCTCATCAGCTTCAGGGATCACCATAACATCTTCAGAAAGCTCCCGGGATGCATCATCCCCTTCCGTAATAACAGCAATAACTTTTCCCTTCCTGGCTTTTATCTCCTGCATGTTGCTCACCACTTTTTCATGGTAAGTGTCTTTGGTGGCTACAAAGACAACGGGTAGATTTTCATCCACCAAGGCAATTGGACCATGTTTCATTTCTGCGGCAGGATAACCTTCAGCATGGATATAAGAGATCTCTTTCAGTTTTAAAGCTCCTTCCAATGCAACCGGGAAATTATATCCACGACCGAGGTAAAGAAAATCCCTGGCATCTTTATACTTTTCCGCTAGTGTTTTAATATTATCACTGTGGTTTAATGTCCAGGCCACCTTCTCAGGGATTTGCTCTAGTTCATTCAACAGGTTCATGTACCGTTCTTCTGAGATCGTTCCTTTTATATACCCGATCTTGAGGGCGATCATGGTAAGCACGGCCAGTTGTGCAGTAAATGCCTTGGTAGAAGCTACTCCAATCTCCGGACCAGCATGAGTATAAGCACCACCATGGCTGGTTCTCGCGATCGAAGAACCCACTACATTGACAACTCCCAGGATGATCGCTCCTTTTTCTTTTGCTTTCTCAATGGCCACCAATGTATCAGCCGTTTCTCCACTTTGTGAAATGGCAATGATAATATCGCCTTTATTGATGACCGGATTACGGTAGCGGAATTCAGAAGCATATTCCACCTCCACATTGATACGGCATAGTTCCTCAAAAATATATTCGGCCACAAGACCGGCATGCCAGCTGGTGCCACAAGCTACCATCACGATCCGGTTGGCATTCATGATCTCTTCGGCATACTGTTGAATACCACTCATGGTGATGGTTCCTCCCTTGGCATCCAATCTTCCTCTCAGGCAGTCATAGATAGTTTGTGGCTGTTCAAAAATTTCTTTTAGCATGAAATGTTCATAGCCGCCTTTTTCGATCGCCGCCAGTTCTATATCTAATTTCTGAACATAAGGAGTAATCTTTTCATTACCCAGGTTCTTCAGGATCAGTTCATCTGGTTTTACAATGGCCAGCTCATAGTCATTCACATAAACAACTTCTTTGGTATATTCCAGCATGGGTGATGCATCGGACCCCAGAAAATGTTCGCCTTTGCCAATTCCAATTACCAGGGGACTGCCTTTTCTTGCGGCAATAATTGTATCAGGCTTATCTTCATCCAGTAGCAGAATTACATAGGCTCCAGTCACTCTTTTCAATGCTACTCTAACGGCTTCTTCCAGGTCACACTGGTTATTCTTCTGGATCTCTTCAATAAAATTCAGTAATACTTCTGTGTCTGTTTCACTGGTAAAGGTGTAACCTTTATTGGTGAGCTCTTTTTTTAGCTGTGAATAATTTTCAATGATACCATTGTGGATCATGGCCAGTTTGCCACTAGCTGATTGGTGCGGATGGGCATTGCAATCACTTGGCTCACCATGGGTGGCCCACCGGGTATGCCCGATACCCACATGGGCATGGAGATCTTTACCAACAATGCTGTCTTCCAGTTCGGCGACCTTTCCCTTTTTCTTATAAACTTTTATTCCGCCATTTTGCAGGGCAATCCCAGTGCTATCATAGCCACGGTATTCCAGCCTTCTCAGGCCTTTGATGATAATGGGATAAGCTTCTTTGGGTCCGGTGTATCCAACAATTCCACACATAGTATTTTATTTTTTTGAATCTTTTTTTATTTGTTTCCCATTTTAATCAAATCTGCAATCATACGGGAAGTCTCATTTACAAATTGTTGTGGCAAAAATATCAAATTAAAAACAACCTAAATGAAACCTGCACAAACCCGCAGACTTTATTTCAGTAATTGAAATGATATTAGAAAATACGGTTATAACAAGACCCCTTTGAGCAGCAGGAAGGCAGTTCCGAAGTAGATGAGGAGTCCAGTAACATCCACCAGGGTTGCAATAAATGGGGTGGAGGAAGTAGCCGGATCTGCTCCTAATTTTTTTAAAAGCAAAGGAAGCATGGATCCCATAATGGTTCCCCATAAAACAACACCAATGATGGCGATGCCGATGGCAAAACCAATGCGTATAAAATGTTCCCCAAACAAACCAAAGAACTGGTGTCCGCTATACACTATCAAAAAACCGACTATGCCCAGTGTAATGCCCATATATAAACCGGACTGGATCTCCCGGCGGGCGATCCGCCACCAGTCCTGCACTCTAATTTCTCCCAAGGCCAGGGCCTGTATAATAAGGGTAGCGGCTTGTGAACCACTGTTACCCCCACTTGAAATGATCAGTGGGATAAAAGTGGAAAGTACCAGCACCTGCTCCAGTGTTTGTTGAAAACTTGACATGGCGATAATGGTCAATGTTTCGCCGATAAAAAGAATAATCAGCCAGATAATTCTTTTTTTGTACAATTTGAAAAGAGGTACATCCAGGTAAGGTTCATCCAAAGCAGCCGTACCACCCATTTTTTGCATATCCTCGCTGAATTCTTCAGCTGCCACCCATAAGATATCATCAATGGTGACAATGCCAAGTAATTTATTGCTTTTGCTGATAACCGGGAGCGCCACCCGGTTATTCATTTTAAAAATTTCGCTGGCCATTTCCTGGTCATCTTCGGGGTGCAGGGCGATAAAACGTTCATCCATCAGTTCTGATACCATTTTTTCCGGTGGATTTAATATAAAATCCCGGATTCGGATATCGTCGAGTAGTTCGCCATTTTCATTGATCACATAAATAACATTGATAGTTTCACTATCCTTTCCATATTTGCGGATCGTGGCAAACACTTCTTCAATAGTATTCCAGGGGTACACATACACATAATCCGGCGTCATTAAACGACCAATACTGTTTTCAGGATAACCTAACAGAGATAAGGTCACCTTTCTTTCATCCGGATCGAGCAGTTTGATCAATTCCCTTACAACATTACTCGGAAGCTCTTCGAGGAAGTCGGTACGGTCATCAGCCGGGAGATCATTCAGCAGGGTGGCTGTAGTATTAGGCGGTAATTCATGGATGATCCTTTTTTGAACAGACAGATCCAGTATTTTAAAAACACTGGCCGCCCGGTGTACGGACATACTAGCGATGATGTTGCTTTCATAGTCGGGAAATTCTTCCACCAATTCGGCCACATCGCTGATGTTCTGATCATCGAGGAATTCCCGTATCTGCAGCTTGTCTTCTGTTTGAATGATGGCTTCAAACTGTTCCTGCAGGGTGTGTTGTTCCAGTTCCAGTGACATGGTTCAAAAATACGAAGTAAGAGATTAGAAGTACGAGGTGTGAAACCCAAACATTTCTTTACTTATCCGGAAACCCCGTACTTCGTACATCTTTAATCATACTTATTGATGATTCTCCCTTTTCTCTATATTGCTCCTACTGCTTCGATGGGGAGAGGTGTCTTTACATCCGAGGATATTGCGGCCGGCATCATAGTGGAAGTGGCCCCGGTATTGGTGATGAGCGGGGAAGAAAGAAAATTGCTAGACCAAACCCTGTTGCACGATTATATTTTTGAATGGGGAGGGGATACGAAACAATGTTGTATGGCGCTAGGCTATGTACCGGTGTACAATCATTCTTATAAAAGCAACTGTGAATATGAAATGGACTTTGAACAACAACAGATAAGTATCAGGACCGTACATTTTGTCACAGCCGGGGAAGAACTGTTTATTAACTACAACGGTAACTGGAATGATAAGAAACCGCTTTGGTTTATGGCAAAATAAAAAACCGTCCTGGAATGACTGGACGGTTCTACATAAATCTGCAAAAATTATTGGAAACGTATCTGCCCTCTTATTTCTCCGCCAGGATAAGTTGCGGTATGAATATTCATATAGTAAACGCCATTTAACAGATCCTGCTCTTTTACATGCACTCCATCAGCCAGCAAGGTGCCTGACAAGGTTCCATTTTTTGAAAAAGTGAATTTACCGGATGTCTTTTGCGGGAAGATCGTATTCGATGTGCCGACAATAGTCTGAACTACTCCTGCTGCAAAACCCGATGGCGCCAATCCATGAATATGCATAAGCATCACTGAATCAGTGAGCCCGGTCCATCTAACCGTATAACTGAGCATCCGGGTATCTTTGGAATAAAAAACATCCATACTGCCAAGCGCGGAAGTAGCGGTGGCGGGAGTTTCCTGGGCACCCGTCAATGCAATATCTTTTTTCTCGTAATTTGTAGTAGTCTTTTTCTCCGCATTTTTTTTGCAGGAGTTCATACCCAATACGCATGCAAAAAGTAGGAAAGGTAAAGCAGTTAGTTTGATCAATTTCATGTTTTGGACGATTTGCAGTAAAAATAGGAAGTTTTTCCTAATAGCCCCAGTTTTCTCCCGGGGTCCTTTGAACTACAAAAACCCGGAATGCTGCATGGGAACCCACAGCAGGGTCGCCATTCGCCGACGGGCAAGAAGTAACTGAACCCGTCGACCTCGTTGAAAACAATAAAGATGGTATCTTTAGAAATTACCTCGCCATAACAAAAGTACTATGCCTCCGCTAACTTCTACTGGTCGTTCCCGTATTAATTCCATTGATATAGTACGGGGTGTTATTATGGTGATCATGGCATTAGATCATGTACGTGATTTTTTTCATAAAACCGTGGTGGAAGGGGGGGCCTCCGTGGCAACCAATCCAACTGATCTTGATACCACCACACCTGCTTTATTCTTTACAAGATGGATCACACATTTCTGTGCACCCATTTTTGTTTTCCTGGCGGGAGCGTCAGCTTACCTCATGAGTTTGAAAAAAACAAAGGCTGAACTCAGCAGTTTTTTAATAAAAAGAGGTGTTTGGTTGGTTTTGGTAGAAATAGTTATTATCACATTTGGCTGGACGTTCAATCCTTCTTTCAATGTTATTATATTACAGGTAATCTGGGCTATTGGTATTAGCATGATCTTGCTGGGCCTGTTGATTCATCTTCCTTTTAAAGTAATTTTTATAATCGGGTTCATCATTGTATTCGGTCATAACCTGCTGGATTATCCGGCCGTAAATAAGGGGTTGAAAGGTGGTTTCCTGGCGGATATGCTGTATTTCTCCAATTTTTCCGTTCACAGTATTGATAAGAACCACCTTGTTTTTATTGTTTACTCATTTTTGCCATGGACAGGGGTAATGATATTGGGTTATTGTTTTGGAAAACTATATGCCCCTTCAATAGAGGCGGGACGAAGAAGAAAAATATTGCTGATAATGGGAGCAGGTCTGCTGGCATTATTTATCATTTTGCGACTGCTCAACCAATATGGCGACCCTGCTCCATGGGCCAGTCATACGAGGGGGCCCGTATTCAGTTTTCTTTCCTTTATTAATGTTAATAAATATCCTCCCTCCCTCGATTTTCTATGCATCACCATTGGCGGGGGGATGCTGCTGCTGGTATTGCTGGAGGGAGTAAAAAATAAGGTAACCGAATTTTTCAAGGTTTATGGCAGGGTGCCTATGTTTTACTATATCCTTCATTTTTACCTGATTCATTTGCTGGTGGTCATTGTTTTCTTTTTGCAGGGATATTCCACCAGCCAGATCCAGGACCCCAATAGCCCCTTCTTTTTCCGTCCTTCTGATTTTGGATTTGGCCTGGCAGGAGTTTATGGCATCTGGCTTCTCGTTGTATTGTTATTATACCCGTTGTGCAGGAAGTATGATCGTTATAAGACGCTACATGCGAACAAGAAATGGTGGCTGAGTTACTTGTAAGAAATCAAATAAGACAAACTTTTTCAACAAGTCAAATACTTCACTCCTTGTAACACCTGTGACCTATTTGACTTTGTGACTATAGTTATTTCAGCTTGTTTTTTATTTCTTGTAGTTTCAGCAAAGCCTCAACAGGAGTAAGGCGGTTAATATCAATTCCTTCCAGCACCTTTCTTATTTCCTCAAAGGTTTCGGTATGCGCATCAAAAATGGAGAGCTGGATTTTGGGAGCCGTGATCTTTTTTACCGCGTCTGATATCTCTTCATCTACATGCTTACTTTCTAATTGCTTTAAGATCTCATTCGCCCTGTCAATTAGCGAGGGCGGCATCCCCGCCATCTTGGCAACGTGAATACCAAAACTGTGCGTGCTGCCACCTCTCGCCAATTTTCTTAAGAAAATGATTTTGTTACCCACTTCTTTGTTCGTAACATGAAAGTTCTTTGCCCTTGGGAATTTTTCTTCCAGTTCATTCATTTCATGGTAATGCGTGGCAAATAATGTTTTGGGCTGATGAGGTGAATTATGCAGATGTTCAGCAATACTCCAGGCTATAGAAATGCCATCATAGGTGGAAGTGCCCCTTCCTATCTCATCCAGTAATATTAGACTTTGGGAGGTGATATTATTAATAATCGAAGCGGTCTCATTCATCTCTACCATAAAGGTGGATTCCCCGCCACTGAGATTATCGGAGGCGCCTACCCGGGTAAATATTTTATCAGTCAACGAGATCTTTGCTTCAGTCACCGGAACGAAGGAACCGATATGAGCCATTAATGTGATCAGTGCCGTTTGTCGTAACAAAGCAGATTTACCACTCATATTCGGTCCCGTGAGAATGATTAGTTGCTGGTCGGCTTTATTCAATTCGAGATCGTTGCTGATATAGCTTTCGCCAACCGGCAAGTTCCTTTCTATCACCGGGTGACGGCCTTCTTTGATAATGAGTTCGTCGCCAGTATGTAGTTGGGGTCGTTTATAGCGGTATTGAATAGCATTGTAAGCAAAACAGCAAAGACAGTCCTGTATGGCAAGAATATTTCCATTGCTCTGAACAGGAGCTAAATAATCAAACAATTCATTGAGAAGGGCTTCAAATAATTCCAATTCGATTTTCAGAATTTTCTCTTCAGCCCCGGTTATTTTTTCTTCATACTCTTTTAGTTCCGGCGTAATGTATCGTTCGGCGTTGGTCAGCGTCTGCTTCCGCATCCATTCGGTGGGTACTTTATTTTTTTGTGAATTTGTCACTTCCAGGTAGTAACCAAATACATTATTAAAACCGATCTTGAGGGAACCAATACCCGTACGTTGGGCTTCCTGTTGTTGTAATTGCACCAGGTATTCCTTGCCACTGTTTGAAATTTTTCGGAGATCGTCAAGCTCCTCATTGACCCCGCGATTCATCATGCCACCCTTAGCAGCCAAGGCAGGCGGGTTATCAACGATCTCCTTAAAGATCTTGTCAGCGATAAGTGGGCAGGGATTCAATGCATCACCCAATCTTTTCAGGTATTCATTGGAGGAGGATAAACAAAGTTGTTTGACTGCTTCTGCTTGTTTCAGCCCCCTTGCCAGTTGCAACACTTCCCTGGGGTTGATCTTCTTCATAGGTATTTTGGATACCAGCCGTTCTATATCACCGCATTGTTTGATATGCAGGCTGATCTTATTGCGCCAATCAGTTTCTTTGATGAGATACTGAACGGTGTCCAACCGTTCATTGATCTTCTGAATATCTTTTAACGGGAAAACGATCCACCTCTTTAGCAATCTCGCACCCATAGGAGATACGGTATTATCAAGCACGCTTAATAAAGTGTGGTTGCCTTCTGAATTTCCAAATACCAGTTCCAGGTTCCTTATCGTAAACCTGTCCATCCAAAGAAAATCATCCTTGTCTATCCGTTGCAGGGATGTGATATGCTGCAGGTTGGGATGTTCTGTATCTTTTAAATAATGAATGATAGCACCGGCGGCGACCAGGCCATTGCTCATGTCATCTACACCAAAACCTTTCAGCGAATGCGTTTGAAAATGTTTCAGCAACAGGTCTTCTGCGTAGCCGCCATCGAAAATCCATTCATCCAATGTGTAGCTGTAAATTTTTCCACCGAAAAACTCCTTAAAATTTTTTTGTTTATGGCGCTGAAAAACAACTTCTGCGGGCTTGAAACTTTGTAAGAGTTTATCGGCATATTCCCTATCTCCCTCTGCCACCAGGAATTCACCGGTGGAAATATCTAAAAAGGCTAAACCATAGTGTTCTTGCTGAGATCCTGGTGAAGCACTAGCAAAATGTACAGCTGCCAGGAAATTATTGCTGTGATGTTCCAATAATTTATCATTCACAGTCGTTCCGGGTGTCACCATATCCGTCACACCTCTTTTGACAATGCCTTTGGATTGTTTAGGGTCTTCTAACTGGTCGCATATCGCAACACGGTGACCGGCTTTTACCAGTTTGTGTAAATAAGTATCAAGGGCATGGTGCGGGAATCCGGCGAGTTCGGACGAAGCTGCAGCTCCGTTATTCCGCTTTGTTAACGTGATGCCCAGCACCTGGGATGCCACTACTGCGTCCTGTCCAAATGTTTCATAAAAATCACCGACCCGAAACAAGAGGATAGCATCCGGATATTTTTGCTTGATAGCCCGGTGCTGCTGCATCATTGGTGTATCGGAGGTGATCGTTTTTGCCATGTAGGATTTTGTCGGCTGCACTGTCACAGCATCTATGAATGACAAATATAACAGCTTTGCCTGCTTTAATAAAAGCCATCTGCTGATTGTGAATTACTTTTGCGCCATGCGTAAATTAAGCATGGAGGAACTGGGGCGAAAATCCGTGGCAGAGTTCAAACAATCCGATAAGATCCCGGTAATTGTTGTGCTTGAAAATATCCGTAGCGCTTATAATGTTGGCAGCGTATTTCGGACGTCCGATGCATTTTTGGTGGAAGCGATTTTTATCATTGGCTATTCAGCTAAACCTCCCCATAAAGAAATAAAAAAGACGGCCCTCGGTGCCGAGGAAACCGTAACCTGGAAGTATTTTAAAACTTCGGCTGAAGCTGTGGAAGCATTGCGGCAGCAAGGATATAAGGTGTTTGCGGTAGAACAAGCGGTGAATAGTCACCTCTTGCAGCAGGTAGCATTTACAAATGAAGAAAAGGTCGCCATCATTTTTGGGAATGAGGTGACAGGGGTGGAGCAAGCAACTATTCTTTTATGTGATGGATGCATTGAAATACCACAACTGGGAATGAAACATTCCTTGAATATTGCAACGGCAGCTGGAGTGGTACTGTGGGAGATCGTTAGAACTAAGATTCAACCGGATTTTAAATAATTACGAGCAAATGAGCACAGTAAATAGCTATCTCTCCCTTATCAAATTTTCCCACACTATTTTCGCTATGCCGTTTGCGTTGATAGGGTTTGTAGTTGGGTTTTTCTATGTTGACAAAAAAATTGATATACTTCCGCGATGGAACACCCGGCTTCTCTCGCAACAAGAGAATTATTATAATGAAATAATTGAAAATCATTTGCCGGGCACCTATTACGAGGTATTGATCCGATTTATTTTAGTTATCCTCTGCATGATCTTTGCGCGCAGCGCCGCCATGGCTTTCAACCGTTATCTTGACCGGAAATTTGATGCAATAAACCCCAGGACAGCGATAAGAGAAATTCCAAAAGGGGTCATCTCTGCAAGAAACGCGTTACTGTTCACCATGGTGTCTTGTGCCTTGTTCCTTGTCTGCTGCTTTTTTATCAATCGTCTTTGTTTCTATCTTTCTCCGGTTGCATTGGCTGTGATACTGGGTTATAGTTATACTAAACGATTTACTCCCTTTTGTCATGTAATCCTTGGCCTGGGTTTGTCATTAGCACCAATAGGAGCTTACCTGGCAGTTACAGGTCAGTTCGCTTTACTGCCTGTGTTGTTTTCCCTGGCTGTTATTTTCTGGGTCAGTGGTTTTGATATCATCTATGCCCTGCAAGATGAAGAATTTGATAAGTCACAAAAATTGTATTCAATGCCGGCCTGGTTAGGAAAGAAAAAATCGTTGCGTATTGCTGAGCTATTTCACTTGCAAAGCACGATAGCTGTTGTGGTGGCAGGCTGGTTTGGAAATTTCGGGTGGCTATATTGGGCAGGTGTGGTTGTGTTTGCAGGCATGCTGGTGTACCAGCACTCCATAGTCAAACCCAATGATTTGAAGAAGGTGAACCTCGCATTTATGACCGCCAATGGAATTGCGTCGGTGGTATTTGCCATTTTTGTTATAGCAGATCTGTTTATTCATTTTTAATAATACCATCCATTGGCAAGAATCCTCTCCATAGATTATGGGCTTAAGCGAACTGGTATCGCGGTGACCGATCCCTTGCAGATCATTGCAACCGGTTTGACCACTCTTCATTCAAAAGAATTGATCCCTTTTCTAAAGGACTATTTTACAAAAGAAATAGTGGAACTGATCATTATTGGCTGGCCGACCAACTGGGATGATACAGCCACTCATGCCACACCGTTAGTGGAAAAATGTATAAAGGAATTGCAAAAGAATTTTCCCGCGATCCCCCTTAAAAAGGTGGACGAACGCTATACTTCCAAAATGGCTAAAGACGCCATGCTCGAAATGGGTCTTAAGAAAAAGGACCGCCGTAACAAAGCGTTGGTAGATGAAATTGCCGCGACCATTATGTTGCAGGAGTATATCAGGTCTGTTGGTTAACTGGCCATTTGCTGCTAAATTTGCAACCTTAATTAACCCTGTCAGCAATAAATATTACAATTGAATGATACTTCCCATTGTTGCATATGGCCACCCCGTACTCAGGAAAGTAGCCATACCCATTACACCCGATTACCCGCAACTGGACAAATTCATTGACGACCTTTGGGAGACCATGTACGCGAGCAGCGGGGTGGGATTGGCTGCTCCACAGGTGAACCGGGATATTCGTGTATTTATTATCGATACCGAGCAGATTTTCAAGAATATGGAGGAGGAAGAAAAGGAAGAATACCCTGGCGATACAGGCACAAAAGCCATTTTTATCAATGCGGAGATCGCAGAACTGGAAGGGGACGAGTGGCCGTATAATGAAGGCTGCCTTAGCATCCCTAAAATAAGAGAAGATATTTACCGGCAGGAAGTAGTTACCCTGAAATACCAGGATCAAACCTTTGAACCACAAATAAAAACTTTCACCGGTATTACAGCCCGGGTTATCCTGCACGAGTACGACCATATTGAAGGCAAACTTTTTATAGATCATATCTCTGCCTTAAAAAGAAAGTTGATGAAGGGAAAGCTAAATGATATTTCGAAGGGGAAAGTAAATGTGGACTACAAGATGTTGTTCCCGGGCTGATTTCGATCTGACAGCAATTTTTTGGAATTTTTAATTTGCACCATGAAGCTGAAAATATTGCCGGGACTGATCTTGTTGTTTTTTTCGTCAGTAGCGGGTGCTCAGCACGAAGATTCCCTCGATACCGAGCGGCTAGCCCGGATGGTCAATCTTTCCGAGGTGGTTATCCGCACCGACCTCCATGTTGCTAAATTTATTGACCGGGTAAAAAAAGACACTACATTCTACAAAGCTTTCCGCAATCTTCATCTTCTCGGATTTACGGCCTGGAATGATATAAGGATAAAAGATAAAAAAGGAAATATCAAAGCATCACTGGTGAGCAAGACAAAGCAGCTTCGTTCAGGCAAATGCCGAACCATGGAAGTATTGAGCGAAAAGACCAGCGGCGATTTTTACGATGACGACGGCAGCTATAATTACAACACAGGTGAAATGTATGCCGGTCTTTTTTTTACGAAGGGTTCAGTTTGTGGAGAAACGAATATTGTCAAAGGAATCGAGTTCCGCCCCAAATCTGCGAGTGGTATCGAAAAGCAAAAACAGCAGTTAAAAATGCTTTTTTTTAATCCCGGGAAAAAGATACCAGGAATTCCTTTTATTGGTGATAAGATCGACATTTTTGATCCTGACAAAGCCAGCAAGTACGATTTTATTATTGATTACGGTGATTATGAAGGACAGTCGTGTTACATTTTTTCAATAAAAGTAAAAAGCGATCTCCGGGGCGGGAAAAGGAATAGCATCGTTATTGACAGCATGATCACCTGGTTTAATGCCAAGACAATGGAAGTAATGGCCCGTCATTATGATATGAGTTATGATGCCGGCGTTTATGATTTTGATGTGCATATGGAAGTACAGATGACAAAATTTGGAAACTATCTTGTTCCTAAAATGCTCCGGTATATTGGCAACTGGGATGTGATTATGAAGAAAAGAGAGAGAGGCATATTTACCGCAACATTATTCGACTTTACCAATTGATCCGGCATACTTTCTCCATTTTTCAATTACTTGTTCCATGTCATCAGGTAATACGGTATCAAATAGCATTTTTTCCGCGGTGGTAGGATGGACAAATCCAAGTGTCTTCGCATGCAAGGCTTGCCGGGGGCAGATCTGGAAACAATTATCTACAAATTGTTTGTATTTGGCATAGACAGTGCCTTTTACAATTTTATCACCCCCGTAAAAATCATCATTGAATAAGGGATGGCCGATATACTTCATGTGCACTCTGATCTGGTGCGTTCGGCCGGTTTCTAACACACATTCTATCAATGTAACATAGCCAAACCGTTCCAACACCTTATAATGAGTAGTGGCATCCTTTCCATGATCACCTTCAGGGTAGGCTTCGAATAATTTTCTGAATCGTAAATTGCGGCCTACATGCGCTACAATCGTTCCGCTGTCTTTCTGCACATCACCCCAAACCAGTGCTACATATCTCCGGTTGATCGTATGATCAAAGAATTGTTTGGCGAGGTGGCGCATCGCCTTATCTGTTTTGGCCAGCACCAAAAGACCGCTAGTGTTCTTATCAATGCGATGTACGAGTCCGAACCTTGGTAATACCGCTTCCGATAAAGCAGGATTTTGTTGTTGCAAATAATAAGAAACGCCGTTTAGTAAGGTGCCGGTGTAATTACCGCTGCCGGGATGAACGACCATACCAGCCGGTTTGTGAATGATCATCAGGTCAGAATCTTCAAATACAATGTTCAGGTCCATCATTTCCGGTACCACATCGGTTTCTTCCGGGCTCATGTCGGAATATACAATAATGGAGTCAAGGGGTTTTATCTTGTAGTTTGATTTGACTTCCTTGCCATTGGCCAATACCATTCCCAGGTCAATTGCCTTCTGGATTTTATTCCGGGTGGCCCCTTCGATCCGGCTCACCAGGAATTTGTCGATCCGCAGCGGTTCCTGGCCTTTGTCAATAGTAAGGTTGAATCGCTCGTACAATTCATCGTTATCCTGTGTAGCACTCTTATTAACCTGTAATTTATCCTCCATGATATTACAAAGGTAACGGATGGTGTTTTGTTGGTAATTTTGGTCTTCATTGTATGGAAAAACAACAAGTCATATTCAAGGACCTCGCGGTGATGGAGTACCAAACCGCCTGGGACTTCCAGGAAAAAGTATTGCAGGAAAATGTGCGAAGGAAGTTCATGATCAGAAGTCAGAAGTACGAAGCTGCCATTCCACAAGAAGACTTCAGACTTCAGACCTCAGAACCTGATACGCAACACCACCTCTTTTTCGTAGAGCACCCTCCTGTCTATACCTTGGGCAAGAGTGGCAAAAAAGAGAATGTATTGCTTGATGAGGATGGTTTAAAAGAAAAGGACATACAATTTTTCCATACAAACCGCGGTGGTGATATTACGTTTCATGGTTATGGTCAAATCGTTGGTTATCCCATTCTTGATCTGGAAAAATTCTATACCGATATAGGCAAATATCTCCGGAACCTCGAGGAGGTAATTATACGGACATTGGCGCACTACGGTATTAAGGGAGACCGGTCATCAGGCGAGACTGGCGTATGGCTAGAACCTGGTGTACCAGGGAAAGAAAGAAAAATTTGTGCTATCGGCGTCCGTTGCAGCCGCTGGATCACCATGCATGGATTTGCTTTTAATGTAAATACCGATCTGTCCTATTTTAATCATATCATTCCCTGCGGTATCGTTAATAAAAAAGTTACTTCCCTAGGCAAGGAACTTGGGTTCCAACCCAATATCACTGAAGTAAAAGAAATTGTGAAAAGAAATTTCGAAAAAGTCTTTGACGTCGAGCTAATCGAATCATATCAAAACCATGCTTTATAGAATAGCCGGAAGCACGGCGTTCGCCGCCAACGGACGGAACAGGTAGTTTAAAAATCTTTTTCCAGGTAGAATCTGTCTTTATTGATTAGTTTTGCATCTTCATATAATTCAAACAAGAACCAACCCGCCTGGTAAAAATTGGTTTTATCAATTTTGAAACTTCTTTCTTTTACCTCTTTTATTTCGAAGAGAAAAGTTCCGTCCTCCTTAAAAAATTTTATAGAATACTTCTTTGGTTTTTCATCGGAAGGCAGGCTGATTCTTATGTATCCATCACGCTGTGTATACACATAGGACGAACTTGATCGGGAAGCTGAATCAACGTCAGGTACCTTATTTATGCTGGAAAGGAGATCGTTGCTGATCTGGGTGGTATCTGGTGCTGGCCTTTTCGCGTTACTGAAAAGAAAAATTCCTTTATCCAGCATGATGTAGAGGCGATAAAACATGCGCCCGCCGCCGGGTTTTGAATCCATGTACCCGTTTTGCGGAGCCGTCGGATCAGTGACGGTCAACAGTGTTTTGTAGCCCGTAAGACTGTCATGAGAGCGCTGGATGCTTATTTGCTGAACATTCGTGAAATTATTAGTCCAGCCAATAATAACCCCGTTGCCCGCAGTAGTCAACGAGAATTTTGGCAAAATTTCTTCCTCCGTCGTCGAAAAATTTTGAGCATTCACTATTGTGCTTCCAACCAGGGCAGATAGTAAAAATATGGTCAGTTTTTTCATGTTATCAGAACGGAATTGGATTGCCTGCTTACGCGAGGCAGGGATTCATTTGTTTAATACCAACAAATATAGGTCACGAGGCTGGAAAAACTAAAATATTAACGTTCCCTTACTTAGTGATGCATTGCCTTGCAGGCCACCGCTATGGATAAATAAGATTTTACTGCCGGCCGGGAAAAAATTATTACTGATAAGATCATGTATGCCAAAAAATAGTTTGCCCGTATAAACAAAATCGGAAGGTATAGTGGACTGCTTGTAAAATTCATTCATAAAATGCAGGAGTGTTGAATTGTATTTCGCATAGCCTCCGAAGTGATAATCGTGTATAACTTGATAAGACCGTTTCTTGTCGGTCACAAACATGCCAATATCCTTTTCAAGATCATCATTATTTTTTAACACACTGATGGCAATATTTTGGGCGGCGGGGGATGAGCCGTTGATCAAACCGGCGGTCATAGTGCCTGTGCCAGCAGCGCTACAGATGTGCGAATAGCTTCCCTGTTTGTAGTGTTCGACAATCGTAGCGGCACCTAATACACCTTTAATTCCGTATCCTCCTGCAGGAATCAAATAATGGGTGCTGCCGTCCAGGTCGCCCGGAATTTCCCCCTTTCCATAAGCTGCGCGACTGACGAACACCAGCTGCATACCCAGTTTTTTGGCCTGAATAAGTGTGAAGGAGGGGTGTACCGGTTCTTCACCGCGAACAATACCAATGCAAGCAAGATCATTTTTTTTACAAGCTGCGGCGATAGCTAGCAAGTGATTGGACCAGGCACCACCAAAGGTCACTATTGTTTTTTTTTCTTGCTGTTTTGCTTCTTCGAGGTAGTAACGGAGTTTGAACCATTTATTGCCAGCGATAAGCGGATGGATTTTGTCCAATCGCAAAATAGCTGCTTCGACGTTCTTTTCTGCAAGTAAGGGAAGCGATAAGTGGTCTGTTGTGATATGGTCAAGATTAATATCCAGCATTGTAAAATAGCGATCCGGCTGGCGAATTTACTTTAATTTCGTCCGTAGTTTTAAAACGAATTCATGAAACCAACTTTGGTAATATTAGCAGCTGGTATGGCTTCCCGTTATGGAAGTATGAAACAAGTAGAGGGATTTGGTCCCACGGGGGAGACCATCATGGACTATTCTATTTTTGATGCTATACGGGCAGGTTTTGGTAAGGTAGTGTTTATTATCCGGTCAGCTTTTGCCGAAGACTTCCAATCCATTTTTGAGCCGAAACTAAAAAACAGGATCGAAACGGCCTATGTCTTCCAGGAACTGGAATTCTTTACCGGTGAGTTTACTATACCTGCTGAAAGAACGAAACCCTGGGGTACGGCTCATGCAGTGCTCTGTGCCAAGGAAGTTGTCAAAGAACCTTTTGCCGTGATCAATGCTGATGATTTTTACGGGTTGAATGCGTTTGAGAATGCAGCTGCATTTTTACAGGTGGGTTGTCATCCAAAAAATTATGCTATCGTCGGGTATGACCTGGTGAAAACATTATCTGAACATGGGACTGTAAACCGTGGTATTTGCGGACTGGATAATGAGGGCAACCTGGCTACCATTACTGAGCGGATCAATATTTCAAAGAAGGGTGAGGCCATTGTTTGTGAAGATGGGTTGGAGCCTCGGGAACTTTCTGTAAGAACCAGGGTTTCCATGAATTTCTGGTGTTTTGATCCTTCCTTCTTTTCTTACACCCAACAACTTTTTGCAGATTTTTTGGAGCGTCATGGCAAGGAGATGAAGTCCGAATTCTTTATACCCATCGTGGCAGACCAATTTATCCGTGAAGGAGGTAAAGTAGAAGTTATTCCTACCACCTCACTATGGTTTGGCGTAACCTACAAAGAGGATGCACCATTCGTACAGCAAAGCCTCAACCAGCTTATTAGTGATGGTGAGTATCCCCAGAGTCTCTGGACTTAACCTATAACAATTAAAAAAGCTACCTGCAATTACGCAGATAGCTAAGCTTTATAGGGAAATATTTTTGAGAGCAATGGATAGATCAATCGCCTTTTACCATAAAGACAAAGTCCTGTATCTTCTTTACCTGTTGTTTTTTATCCAATCCACGAACAGATGATTTGGTAGACAATTTCAACGCACGGTAGGCAGAATCTTTCTTTAAATCATCAATGGCATCAAAAATAAATTTAGACTGGATGGCAAAAGCCACCCCTTCAGATTCTATTTCTTTTGTACTGATTACACCAATCACTTCACCGTCATGGTTGAATACCGGGCCACCACTATTGCCCCGGTTTGCAGCAATACCTAACTGGCAACTAAGTGTATCGCCGTTAAAACCTGTTTTAGCACTTAGGTAACCTTCACTGTATACAATTTCATTTCTAGGATACCCCAGTGTATATATCGGTTCTGCAACGTCTGTAGATAATCTACGGATACCGTACGGCAATGCTGCTATCGGTTTGAAAGCCTCATCGTCTATTTTAAGGATAGCGATGTCTTTCTCTGGAATTATTTTTGCTACAATAGCCTTGAACTGATCTCCCTTGCTATTGATAACAACAATGTTTTTAGAATTACGGATAATATGAGCATTTGTAACCAAATAACCTTTTCCATCAATCAAAAAGCCAGAGCCACCAGCTTTAAAGGGAATGGATGAAATAGTGATCTTGTTTTTCAAGTTATTTACCTCATTGCTTTGCACATTTTGCTTCTTCTTGATTTCCTGCATATCACGGCTGAGCTGGGTAAGTTTTTTATTGTCGGCTTTTGGTGAAACTGTATTAACTATTGCTGTGATACCTAAAGTAGTAACACCAGCAATAACAGCGGCAATAGCGGCCACTCTCCTGTAACGCTTCCACAGGTAAACTACTTTTGCCTTGCCAGCAAGTTTTGAAGAATTGATCTTGCCTTGCTCTGCCAGGTTAGTATGTACTTCATTCAGTGAAGAACGAAACTTCTTCCATTCACTAAAACGGTTCATTTGTTGTAAAAACAAGGTATGCTCCACTACTAACTGGTCGATCTCTGAGTTGGTCTTGCGTAGATTTTCAAAATTTAAACGCTCATCAGGGTTCATTTCTCCCCGGATATAGCGTTCAACAGCCTCTAAAATTTTAATATCATCCATCACCGTTCCCGTTTTTATAATGAGCAAAAAATATCTTCTTCAGCCTCATCAGGCATTTATACTTCTGATTTTTAGCATTGTCGGCATTAGTATACCCAAAACTGGCAGCAATCACCTGCATATTCTGTTTTTGCAGGTAATATGCCTCTAACAGACTTTTGCAGGGTTCACCCAAGCTGCTGATAGCCTTTTCCATCATTTCAAACTCCGTATTCCGCTTTTCATGATCTTCCAATTCTTCTTCTACCGGTACCAGGTTCTCGATATTGTCACCCGGCGTTGAATACCTGTTTTGCTGTTGCAATCGTTTAAGCCAAAGTCTCCTTGAAACTGAAAACACAAAGGTTTTTATCTGGCAATTCAGCTCAAATGTCCCCGATCGCACTTTTTCATAAAGAACTATCATCGTTTCCTGGAATATATCTTTTGCATCGTCCGCGGTACCGTTGTTGTTGATTATCAGGGTTTGAACCATGTTATAATTCTCCCTGTAAAGGGTCTCAACGGCTTTCCTGTTGCTGGCAGCTAATCCTTCCAATAATGCCTTTTCGTCACTCAAACGTTTCACATTCCATTATTTAATACTGTTTTTTAAAAATAGTAACCCTGCGCCACCTAAAAAAAATTATAAAAGTCGGGTTACCTTTTCTTTTTCCGGGTATTAACAACGAAATATTTCAACAAATAACAAAAATCGAAAAAATGAAAAAATTCTTAGCAATCATCGCTATCGCTTCTTTTGCAGTAGCTTGTAACAACAATGGCGAAAAGAAAGAAAGCACTGATACTACTACAACCGTAGTTTCTGGCGATACTGTAACTACCGTTACTACTGTTGACACTACAGTAAAGAGCGCTGGTGACACAACTATCAAGATAACTACTGATACTGACACTACTAAGTCAAACATGTAAGTTGTAACGTTTTTTAAGGTAAGCAATCGTTAGAGGCCTTCCCGCGAGGGGAGGCTTCATTATTTTGTAGTAGCACCCAGTTTCGGAGTCAAAATACATTAGTCTTTACCCCTATTTAAAGCTACCTTTGCCGCCTTATTAAATTATAATCAGTGATCACATTTGAATCGTTAGGTATTGAAGAAGGCCTTCTAAATTCCGTCAAAATCATTAGGTTTTACCGAACCTACACCAATACAGGAAAAGGCCATTCCTGTCCTATTACAAGGCACAAAAGACTTTATCGGGTTAGCACAGACTGGTACCGGTAAAACTGCTGCCTTTGGGCTTCCCCTCTTACAACTTATCAAGAAAGATGATAAATTTCCCCAGGCGTTGATCGTTTGTCCGACAAGAGAATTGTGCCTGCAGATCACCAGCGACCTGAATACTTTTAAGAATAAGAAAGACCATATAGCAGTGACAGCAGTTTATGGTGGCACTTCCATCACCATGCAGATACGGGATCTGAAAAAAGGAACCCATATCGTAGTAGCTACACCGGGACGTTTGATCGACCTGATCGAAAGAAAAGCGATCAATCTAGAAAAGATCCATTATGTTGTACTCGATGAAGCGGATGAAATGCTGAACATGGGTTTTAAAGAAGATATTGAATTTATTTTAAAAAATACTCCCAATCGTCAAAGTACCTGGCTTTTTAGTGCCACTATGCCAGCTGAAATAAGGCAGGTAAGCAAAAAGTACATGGATAAACCTTTTGAGATCACCATTGGAAAAACCAATGCAGGTGCTGCTAATATTGATCACCAGTATTATGCTACCCAGCATCATAACCGGTATGAAGTGCTGAAACGTATCATTGATTTCAATCCCGGTATCTATGGAATTGTGTTTGCACGTACCAAAGCAGATACGCAGGATATTGCTGAACAACTGACCAGAGAAGGATACGATATTGATGCTATTCATGGTGACTTGACACAGCAGCAGCGGGATAAAGTGATGGGTCTATTCAGAGATAAAAGTATCCAATTACTGATCGCTACCGATGTAGCGGCCAGAGGTATTGATGTAACGGCATCACCCATGTCATCAATTATGAGTTACCGGATGATGTAGAAGTATACACACACCGCAGTGGTCGTACCGGCCGTGCCGGTAAAAGTGGTATCTCAGTATCGATTGTAACGCCAAAAGAAACCTACCGGCTGCGCCAGATTGAAAGAATATTAAACAGCAAGGTTCACAAAATGGATGTGCCAACGGGTAAAGATGTTTGCCGCAAACAGTTTTTCCATTTTATTGATAAAATGCTCAGTGCTGATATCAGTCACGGGGAATATGAAACCTACCTGCCTACCTTGCGGGAGAAATTTGGAGACATTGAAAAAGAAGAAATTCTTCAAAGAGTTGCTGCGTTAGAGTTTGACCGTTTCCTGAAATATTATGAGAATGCGGCCGACCTTAATATGCGGACTGATGACCGGAGAGGTGATAAGCGGGGGGAGAGAAGTGAACGGCCTGCACGGGACCGTGACAGGGATACCAGTGGCAGAAGCTTTGGCGGAAATGGAAATTACCAACGGTTGTTTGTAAACCTGGGAACTAAAGACGGGTTTTATAAAGCCAGTTTTCTGCAGTTTATCTTAGATATGAGTGACCTGAAAAAAGAAGTACTGGGTAAAATTGATATGAAGGAAATGACGAGCTGGATTGAAATTGAACCAGCTGCCGGTAAAAAAATGATAAAAGCAATTGATGGTAAGAATTACCGCGGCCGTAAGATCCGAATGAATGATGCAGAAAGTGGTGGAGGCCGGAAAAAATAATTTCAGATAATTGTTGGATTTAACAATTGCAAAAACTACATTTGTCATATGATGATCGCGAAGGCATATTTTGGTTACTATTTTTATTACTTCTTTTTTGGAATGAGGCCGGGTATGCTTTTGTTGAAAACAAACTAAGAACAACTAAAATCAACATAAAGAAAATCCCGGCCAAACTGGCCGGGATTTTTGTTTGCGGACCTCCTCAAACCCTTCCGGAGGAGGGGCTTAAAAGTCTCATAGTTGTGAGGTTTTTAATGATTTAGAAAACTCTAAAGTCGATTATGAAGGAATTATCAAGGAAAACGGAGTCGTCGAAAAGCGAGGTGGGTGCGATGATGGCCTCCCCTTTTGGGGGCAAACATACAGAGCGAAGTTTGGCAACGAATTTCGGGATGGAGGCTGGTATTTGCCGGATTGCGATACAGGGTTATGAAGGTAGTTTTCACCAGGTGGCGGCACAAATAGTTTTTGGAAAGGATGTAGAAGTAATTACCTGCAACACTTTTAAAGAAGTGGTGAAGATAGCCGGTAATAAAAAAGAAAGCGATGGTGGCGTGATGGCCATAGAAAATTCTATTGCCGGTAGTATTTTACCAAACTATAACCTGCTGCAGAAAAGTAATTTAAAGATCATGGGTGAGCTTTATCTGCAGATTCGACAAAACCTGCTGGTGAATCCGGGGAGTAACGCTGGAAGATATCCGTGAAGTGCATTCCCACACGATGGCGTTGCAGCAATGCTACGATTTCCTCGATAATTACAAATGGAAACTGGTAGAAACGGATGATACGGCACTGAGTGCAAAACATATTCACCAGCATAAGAGCAAGCATATGGCTGCCATTGCCAGTAAACTGGCAGCTGAATTATACGACCTGGATATCATCGCCCCTAATATTCATACTTTGAAAAATAATTATACCCGGTTTCTTAGTTTTACAACGAGAGGATAGGGCGAAACCGGTAGAGGGAGCCAATAAAGCATCGGTAAATTTTCATACCGACCATTCGAGAGGCAGTCTGGCAAAAGTGCTGACAAAAATTGCTGATGGTGGGATCAATTTGAGTAAACTGCAAAGTTTCCCAATCCCCGGAAGTGATTTCAAATATAGTTTTCATGCAGATATGGAATTTGATTCACTGGATCAATTTTACCGAAGTGATCAGTCAGATGACAGTATTGACAGCAGAAATCAAAGATTTACGGTGTTTATAAAAAAGGAAGGAAATTGAACATGATTAAATGAGAAAGAATGAAAGAAAACAAATGAAACAGTAAACGATTAGAAGGAATTGGCGAATATTATTTCTCGCAAAAATTGCGGGAGATAGAAGAACTGAACAAGAAAGGCAAGCAAGTCATCAATCTTGGTATTGGTAGTCCTGATCTGCCGCCACATCCGGAGGTAGATAAAAGTATTACAGGAAGAAAGTGCAAAGCCAAATGTACATGCTTATCAATCTTACAAAGGTTCACCTGTATTAAGAAAAGCGATCGGTGAATGGTATAAGAAATGGTATGATGTTGAACTGAATCCCGATTCAGAAATATTACCGCTGATAGGAAGTAAGGAAGGGATCATGCATATCTGTATGACCTACTTGAACAAAGGAGATGAAGTACTGGTGCCAAATCCGGGTTACCCAACCTACAGAAGTGCAGTGAAACTGGCCGGCGGAAAATGCATTGACTATAAGCTAAAAGAAAAAAATAATTATGAGCCCGAGTTCGAGAAACTGGAGAGAAAAAAGCTGAAGAAGGTAAAGTTGATGTTTGTGAATTACCCGCAAATGCCAACAGGACAGTTACCTACAAAAGCTTTGTTTGAAAAATTGGTAGCATTTGGAAAGAAGCATAATATTTTGATCATTCATGATAATCCGTACAGTTTTATACTGAATGATGCAGCCATTGAGTTTATTAAGTGTTGAAGGAGCAAAAGATAGTGTCCTTGAATTGAATTCATTAAGTAAAAGCCATAATATGGCAGGTTGGAGAATAGGAATGCTTTGTGGGGCAAAAGAAAGAATTGAAGAAGTATTGCGGTTTAAAAGTAATATGGATAGCGGGATGTTTTTGCCGGTACAGCTGGCTGCTGCAAAAGCATTGTCCCTCGGTAAAGACTGGCATGACGAGGTAAATGCCGTTTATCGTGGCAAGAAGAGAAAAGGTATTTGAACTATTGAGAGTAATTGGATTGTAATTTTTCAACGGAGCAGGTTGGAATGTTTGTCTGGGCCAAAATTCCTGCCACCTATAAAGATGGGTATGTGCTAAGTGATGAAGTGTTATATAAATCAAATGTTTTTATCACGCCTGGTGGCATATTTGGAAAGCGGGGCAAAAATATATCAGGAGTCAGTTTGTGCAGCACCGGTTGAAAAAATTGAAGAAGCAATTCAGCAAATTAAGAATAAAAGTTAAAATGGCAAGAAAAAGGATAGCAATAGTAGGGGTTGGTTTGATCGGTGGTTCATTGGCTATTCAGTTGCATGAGAAAAAGCTCTCTTCCAAACTGATTGGCGTAGATGACAATAAGGAGCATGCACAAAAAGCGATTGAGTTGGAACTGGTGGATGAAATGCTTTCTCTTGATGAAGCTATTGAGCAGTCTGATGTAATTGTGTTAGCCATTCCGGTGGATAAAATGGTTGAGTTGTTACCATCAATAATGGATAAAATAACCGGCCAGATGGTGGTTGATCTGGGTTCTACCAAAAGCTTGCTTATCGAGGTGGTTAAAGATCATCCAAAGCGGGGAAGATATGTAGCCACCCACCCGATGTGGGGGACAGAATACAGTGGTCCGCAGGCAGCGGTAAAAGGGGCATTTGAAAATAAAGCCGTTATTATCTGCAATGCGGATGAAAGTGATCCCGATGCGCTGGAGTGGGTGAAAGGAATGTACAGGAAGATCGGGATGCACTTATTGGAAATGGAAGCAAAAGCACATGATCTGCACGCGGCTTATGTCAGCCATATCTCTCATATTACCTCGTTTGCGCTAGCTAATACAGTATTGGAAAAAGAAAAAGAAGAGCAGGCCATTTTTGAATTGGCAAGTGCGGGTTTTGAAAGTACGGTTCGTTTGGCAAAAAGCAACCCGGCTATGTGGGTGCCGATCTTTATGCAGAATAAGGAAAATGTACTGGATGTTCTGAAGGAGCATATTTCACAATTGACAAAGTTCAAAGAAAGTATTGAGAAAGATGATAATGAATATTTGATGAGACTAATTGAAGAGGCGAATAAGATCAGGAGGATAATAAAATAGTCGGGAGTCGATAGTCGGGAGTCAGTAGTGAATAAGTTGGTGTAGTTAGACCCATAGGGGGCGTTGTAGCAATAGCTCTGGTCCAGATAGTCGGGATACCCTGTGGTAAAAGAAGGAAATGATGTAAGCCCTGTAGGGGCGGCCTATTGTTGGCAAGTAAAATCGCTGAATAGCGAACCGAACGATGAAGGGAGCGTCGCAAGAGACGATCCTAGTAGCACAGGCAATGACAACATAAAAATTTATCTTTACAAGTACATATTATGCAAACAACCGAACAAGCAACAAGCGAAACCGTGCAGGCAACATGGAACAAACGACCACTGATCATTAGCGGTCCCTGTAGTGCGGAAACAGAAGAACAGGTAGTTGAAACAGCACAACGGTTAGCCGCAACCGGTAAAGTAGATATGCTCCGTGCTGGTATCTGGAAACCACGTACCAAGCCCGGCATGTTTGAAGGCATGGGTGCAAAAGGTTTGCCCTGGTTACAACAGGCAAAAAAACTGACTGGTTTGCCAACAACGGTGGAAGTGGCCACCGGTAAACAGGTACAGGATGCATTGACTTTTGATGTAGATGTATTATGGATCGGTGCGCGAACGACGGTCAATCCATTTAGCGTGCAGGAAGTGGCTGATGCATTACGAGGAACGGATGTGCCGGTCTTAATAAAAAACCCTATTAATCCAGATCTCGAACTATGGACCGGTGCGGTAGAAAGAATAGCAAGGGCAGGGGTAAAACAAATTGGATTGATCCACCGTGGCTTTTCTTCTTATGGCAATACGGAATATCGCAATGCGCCGATGTGGCACCTGGCCATTGAAATGAAACTCAAGCATCCTGATATGCTGCTCATTAATGATCCCTCACATATCTGTGGTCGCCGGGATATTTTACAGGAAGTATCCCAAAAAGCTATTGACCTTGACTATGACGGGTTGATGATTGAAAGTCATATCGATCCCGACAAAGCCTGGAGTGATGCCAAACAACAGGTAACGCCCGAACGGCTAAAAGAAATGCTGGAGGCTATTATCTGGAGAAAAGAAGATATCAATTCGGATGAGTATCATGCCGCATTGGAAAAATTACGACAACAGATCAATCACCTGGATGATGAATTGATGCAGATTCTTGGACAACGAATGAAAGTAGCCGAGACAATAGGCAATTATAAAAGAAAGAACAATATCACCATCTTACAAACAAGCCGCTGGAATGAGATCATTGAACGGGCATTTGTAAAGGGCGACAAACTCGGATTGAGCAAAGAATTCATCACCAAATATTTTGATGCAGTGCATATGGAGAGTATCAATCATCAGAAGAAGATCATGGATTCTTGAAATGAATTGTCAATCGTGAAGTCAATAGGTAACAATGAACAGTCAATGTGATTAGAGAGTGATCAGGTACCAGGCTATTAAGCTACTATCATCGTCCCTTGCGTCGCACTCTTGTACTATAGTAACACAGATGAGCCATTATCAACGAAATGTCAAAACTCTCCTTTTGGGGATGGGAGTATGAAAAAACTAACCTACCATTTTTCTAATTCTTCTACGGATTATTACCTGGCTTCTGGCATCAGTCACCTGAAAAAGATAACTGACCCGAAAGCAACGGTGCTGATCACAGATGAAAACGTTTATAAGGCACACACTAAACGTTTCAAAGGCTGGAATACAATTGTAATAAAACCCGGGGAAGAATTTAAAGTTCAGGCAACGGTTGATGCGGTGATTGAACAACTGATTGAAATGGAAGTTGACCGTAATACAACACTGGTCGGTGTTGGCGGCGGAGTGATAACAGATATTACCGGTTATGTGGCTTCACTATATATGAGAGGTGTGCGATTTGGCTTTCTGCCCACTTCAATTTTATCGCTGGTAGATGCTTCTATTGGCGGTAAAAATGGTATTGATGTGGGGGTGTATAAGAATATGGTGGGCGTCATCCGCCAGCCGGCATTTATACTGCATGATATGGCTTTCCTGGATTCCTTACCGCAGGCAGAATGGGAGAACGGCTTTGCAGAAGTTATCAAACATGCTTGTATAAAAGATGCAGAGATGTTTAAGCAATTGGAAGGAAATTCGTTAAAAACTTACCAGGCAAGTCAGCCATCTGTCTGCGACCTGGTACAGCGAAATGCGATCATCAAAACAAAAGTGGTACAGCGGGATGAATTTGAAAAAGGAGAAAGAAGGTTATTAAATTTCGGCCACACGCTGGGACACGCCCTGGAGAACCAGTACGAATTATTACATGGCCAGGCTATTGCCATCGGGATGACGTATGCTTGTCAGATTTCTAAGCAATTAGTTGGCTTTAAGCAAACAGAAAGAGTAGTGAATGTATTAGAAAGATACAATCTTCCGACCTATGCATCATTTGACAAACAAAAAGTATTTGAGGTACTGAAAATGGATAAGAAACGGGAACAAAAGGAAATGAATTATGTGTTGTTGGAAAGGATAGGGAAAGGGGTAGTGAAATCTATTTCCCTGAAACAACTAGAGAAAATCATTTTAGATCTGTAATAAGTGAAAGTTACCATACATCCGTCTCACCTAAAGGGCATCATCCGGGCTCCGGCTTCCAAAAGTTCGATGCAGCGAGCTTTGGCTGCGGCATTGTTAGCAAAAGGAAGCCATACTATTTCCAATCCAGGTCATAGCGATGATGATAAGGCGGCTATAAATGTGATCAAAGCCTTGGGAGCCACCATCAAAAAAACGGACGAGGGAACCTTAATCATAGCAAGCCATGGTATAAAGCCTGTGGCTGATGAAGTGAATTGCGGAGAAAGTGGTTTAGGCATCAGGATGTTTGCCCCAATCGTTGCGTTGAGTGAAAAGTTAATTACAATTAAGGGAGAGGGAAGTCTACTAACTAGACCCATGGATTTCTTTGATAAGATCTTACCACAACTGGATGTAAGGATAAAAAGTAGCAACGGAAAATTGCCATTGGTCATTCAAGGACCCTTACATCCAGCTAGTATTGAAGTAGATGGTTCACTTAGTTCTCAATTTTTAACGGGATTATTGATGGCCTATTCAGCCGCAGGCGCAAAAAATGTAACCATTAAGGTGAATAATCTTAAAAGTAAACCATATGTTGATTTGACATTCAATGTAATGAAACAATTTGGGCTGAAAGTTCCCCTCAACCATAATTACGAAGAGTTTTATTTTGATGACACAACTTCCAACTCCCGACACCTGACTCCCGACTATTCCGTTGAGGGTGACTGGAGCGGTGGAGCTTTTCTTCTTGTTGCCGGCGCCATCGCGGGACCCCTAACAGTAAGAGGGTTGGATCTGACTTCAACACAAGCCGACAAAGCTATTGTTGATGTCTTACTGTCGGCCAATGCCGGTATGGCCATCGATGCAAAAGGAATAAAAATGCATCCTGCCCGGATGAGGGCATTTGCTGTTGATGCAACGGATTGCCCCGATTTATTTCCACCCCTGGTTGCCTTGGCTGCGTATTGTAAAGGACCAACAACAATTAAGGGTATAGGCCGTTTAACGCATAAGGAAAGTAACCGGGCAGTTACATTGCAGGAAGAATTTGGAAAAATGGGAGTCAGGATTGAACTCGATGATGATTCCATGGTGGTACACGGAAGCGGAGAAGTAAAAGGAGCCAGCGTTCATTCACAGCATGATCACCGGATTGCGATGGCGTGTACGGTGGCAGCACTAAGAGCGCAAGGTGAAACAATCATTGAAGAAGCAGAGGCAGTTAGGAAGTCTTATCCCGAGTTTTACAATGATTTAAAATCTCTTGGTGCATCAGTATCTTTACCATATTAACAAACCTCACAACAGGCAAACAGCATAATTTTTAAATTTTGAATTCATTTGGTCGCATATTCCGTCTATCCATTTTTGGTGAATCGCATGGCGAATCGGCAGGTATTCTTATTGATGGCTGCCCGGCAGGTTTGTCACTGACTGTCGAAGATTTTTTACCGGATCTGGAAAAAAGAAAGGGCGGCAATCAAAAAGGCACTACACCAAGGCAGGAGGAAGATCTTCCTATTTTCAAAAGCGGCATTTTTAATGATACAACTACTGGTGCACCCATTATCATCTTTTTTGAAAATAAGAATATACGAAGCAGTGATTATGAAAAGCAAAGAGCAATTCCCCGCCCCGGTCACGCAGATTTTGTAGCAAAGGCAAAAGCGGGTGGCTTTGAAGACTACCGTGGCAGCGGACATTTCAGCGGACGATTAACCGTAGCCTTGGTGGCAGCAGGAGTTATAGCAAAGAAGTTGTTGGACCGCATTGAGATCTCACCCCAAACCCCTCTCCAAAAGAGATTATCCGTTGTTGCAAAACAAAACAAGGTGAACACTACCAAAGCTGAAGATAAACTTTGGCAGGCAGTACGGGACAGAAGAATAAAAGGATATAAGTTCAGAAGACAGCATCCTATTAACGGTTTTATTCCTGATTTTGTTTGTTTGGAGAAGAAACTGATTGTGGAGGTAGATGGTGATTACCATAGTGCGGTGGAGCAAAAAAAATATGATGAAACAAGAACAAAATGGCTGGCGGCAAATAGTTACCGGCTAATAAGATTTACAAATGAACAGGTGCTCCAGAAGATCGAATGGGTAGTTGAAGAAATAGGAAATTATTTTTTATCGGAGTCTGACTCTTCCTCTCCTTTGGAGAGGGAGGTGGAGGGTGAGGTTGAAATAAAAGCCACCATTCTTGAAATTGGAGGTGAACCAGACCTTGAAAAAGGATTGCAAAAAGCTATTGATAGTAAAGACTCTATTGGTGGTATTGTTGAATGCAGGGTGACTGGTTTGCCCATTGCCCTAGGCGAACCTTTTTTTGATTCTGCCGAATCTTTACTCAGTCATATTGTATTTGCTATCCCCGCTGTGCGGGGTATTGAATTCGGAACCGGTTTTGCAGCGGCAAAAATGTTTGGAAGCCAGCATAATGATGCTATCGAAAATATGGAGGGAAAGACCACCACCAATCATGCAGGCGGGATCGTAGGTGGATTAACCAATGGCAATGAACTGGTATTTCGTATTGCAATCAAACCAACCTCTTCCACACCAAAAGAACAAACAACACTTAACTGGGAAACAGGGAAAGTTGAAGCTACCTCAGTAAAAGGTCGCCACGATCTCTGTATAGCATTAAGAGTGCCTGTCATACTGGAAGCGGTAACAGCCATTGTATTGGCAGACCTGTTATTGTTGGAACAAAAGATCAAAAGAGTTTTTTAATGGCAATCATTTTTCACATTGCTTTGGCCTCTGACTGGAAAGAAGCCAGGGAAAAAGGATTTTACGAACATCCTACCTTACGGTCGGAAGGATTTATTCATTGCTCGCAGGATAACCAGGTAGCCAGCGTACTCGAAAGATATTTTGCAGGTCAAACCGACTTATTGAAACTGTCGATTGAAACTGATAAGCTGACCAGCAAATTTATTTTTGACTGGTCACCTTCTACGGCAGAGACCTATCCCCATGTGTATGGTCCGATAAATATAGATGCTGTTGTTGAAGCGATCGCTTTATAGATCTTTTTTCAGCTTCTTAAATTCAATATCCAGTATCTCAAACTTCCCGGCATCCGGCCAGGAATAATGCCACCATTCTTTTGAATAGCTTTTAAATCCATGATTCTCCATTACACTTTTTAATAGTAACCTGTTTTGCAATATTTTTTCCGGTAGCCTGGTAAAACTATGATGTGCACTATCAGTAAAATTATCAAACCCTGTTCCCATATTGAGTTCTTTAGCAGTTTTTAGATTGATAATTGTTACGTCAATCGCAATGCCGCGGTTATGACCGCTACCTTTTGAGGGGTTGGCCACATACTGTTCGTCCTTTACCAGTTCCCAAAATCTTACCGTTACAGCATACGGCCGGTAGGCATCAAAGACTTTTAATCCCAATCCTTTCTGTTTTAATTGCTGTTGCACTTTTTGTAAGGCCCTGGCTGCGGGTAAGCGTAAAAAAGCTGTCGTCGTCCCTGCAGGGTACATAAGTCGCTTCATAAAATTATTCACGGTAGCATAGCGGAGGTCATAGCTTATTCCAGGTACTACCTGTTTCAGTTCTGCCATTTTTTTTGTGCTGTCTTTTTTTACTTGCTTTTGATAGTCATCCCATTTGTCTGTAACCGGGGGACGAGTATATCCGCTCTCCTGCGCCAATAATTGTATAGAAAGCAATGTTGAAAAAGTGAACAGCGTATACCGTATAAGGAAGAATCTTTTTCTTAAATTGTTAGCCATATCCCCACGTGTTGGTACAGTAAATTAATGTAAAAGCCGGATATGCTGCTTGTTGCAGGTAAATGGCACCCAGGGCGTTCTTTGGATTATCCCTTATAGATTATTATATAAAAGGTATAGACAATTTTCGATCCCTACTTTACCCAGGAAAAGACGGAAGCACGGAATAACTCACGGGACTACAATTGGCGACCAAGTAGTTGACTAGCGTAGAAGCTTATTCCAAAAACAACCCAGAACTCCTATTTTGAAAAAAAATCTTTCCAACCTGATGAATATGAAGCCAATAATTTATTTCAGGATATTGATCTTACCTGTTATTTTTGTTTAGATTTAAACCAAACTACCTCTTTATGAAGAAGATCCTATCAGCATTATTTGCGCTGTACCTGATTGTGCCTGCCTCTTACGGCCAAAAAGAAAAAAGTATTAGACAGCAATCCGTAGGTATCAGTTTCTTCCTCAACGACTTTTTAACTCCTGAAAGAATAAGGACAACATCTTTGAATAAAGTAATTAGCGATAAGAAATTTGCCAAAATGAGTGACATGACCCCCGGGTTGGCTGTTTCCTATTTTAAAGGGGTTTCCAACCATGTGGACGTTGCAGGCACAATAGGTGGTTCGTTTTTAAATTATCCGATGAAGGGCAAAAGCTTCGGGGATAATTTTTTACTGGAAGTAAATGCACAGGCGCATTTGAAAATGACAACGGAAGCATACTGGGTACAGCCTTTTATAGCTGTAGGTGTAGGTGCTCACAAGTATCGTTCTTATTACGGGGCTTTCTTACCATTGGGACTTGGGGTAAAAGTTAACTTCTTTGATGAAGCCCATCTTTTCGTTACCTCAACTTATCGTGTACCTGTTACCACCGAAACTGCCAGTTATCATTTATTGCATAGCATTGGCATTGCCGGAACCATTGGAAAGAAAAATTAAAACGCTTTTATATACATTACTCAGCCGTAGTTTTCCCGGGGTTTTTTAATTTAGACAACCACGCCATTCACTGCCCACTGTGGCCCATCAACTTCCGTCTTTCCTTCTTGCTGTTATATGCTGGTTTTTTAGGGGGACATTCTATTTAACTTGTTCAGCCTCACTACGCCGGCCAGACCTTGCTTTCGGAAATTGGCCTGTTATTGTAAGACTGTCGTTGGTTAGCTATCTTTCCATTTTTATTTTGCCGGCCCCCATTTTATCCACAAGCTGGATTAAGAAACTCTTAAGTCATTCATTTCGGCCGTTTTCCCTTACCTTTGCGCCTCCAAAACCGTCAGGGTTTTTTTAATCTCATTTAAACTATCTGAAAATAAAGCAAGTCATGGCAGACTTAAAATTTCAAAGAAACTTCGGTATTGCGGCTCACATTGATGCCGGCAAAACCACTACTACGGAACGTATTCTTCGCTATACCGGTATGATTCACCGGATTGGTGAGGTGCACGATGGTGCTGCTACTACCGACTGGATGGAGCAGGAAAAGGAAAGAGGTATTACCATCACTTCTGCAGCCGTTAGCTGCCAGTGGAATTTTCCTACTGATAAAGGGAAAGAATATGCTGATACAAAAAAATATTCTTTCAATATTATTGATACTCCGGGTCACGTTGACTTTACCGTAGAGGTAGAACGTTCTATGCGTGTACTGGATGGTCTGATCGCCTTGTTTTCAGCGGTGGATGGTGTAGAGCCTCAATCTGAAACAGTATGGCGCCAGGCTAACCGTTATGGTGTTCCGCGTATCGGGTTTGTGAACAAAATGGACCGTGCCGGTGCAGACTTCCTGATGGTGGTAAAGCAGGTAAAAGAAATGCTGGGTTCAAAAGCAGTTCCTCTTCAGTTGCCGATCGGTGCTGAAGATGATTTCAAAGGTGTGGTTGACCTTATCAAAATGAAAGGTATCATCTGGCATATGGAAACAGAAGGGATGACATTTGATGAAATTGAAGTACCTGCAGATATGCTGGAAGAAGCAAAAGAATGGAGAGCAAGCCTGGTAGAAGCCGTAGCTGAATATGATGATAAATTGATGGAGAAATTCTTTGACGATCCTGATACGCATCACCGAAGACGAAATGCATGAAGCGATCCGTAAAGCAACGGTGGACCTGAGCATCGTTCCGATGATGTGCGGTTCTTCATTTAAAAATAAAGGTGTACAAACCGCGCTTGGATGCTGTTTGCCGTTACCTGCCTTCACCGATTGATATTCCTGATACCGTAGGTACCAATCCTGATACTGGTGAACGAAATAACACGTAAAGCAGATCCCAAAGCACCTTTTGCAGCATTGGCATTTAAGATCATGACCGATCCATTTGTGGGTCGTCTGGCATTCTTCCGGTGCTATTCTGGTCATCTTGGATGCAGGTTCTTATGTGTTGAATGTAAGAAGTGGTAAGAAAGAACGGATCAGCCGTATCATGAAGATGTTTGCTAACAAGCAAAACCCGATCGATTTCATTGAAGCAGGTGATATTGGCGCTGCTGTTGGATTTAAAGAAATAAAAACCGGGTGATACATTGTGTGATGAAAATCACCCGATCACGTTGGAGAATATGTTTATTCCTGAGCCGGTTATCGCTGTAGCGATTGAGCCAAAAACACAGGCTGACGTAGATAAAATGGGTATGGCTATTTCTAAACTGGTGGAAGAAGATCCTACACTTCGGGTAAATACAGATGAAGAAACAGGTCAAACCATTCTTCGCGGAATGGGTGAACTTCACCTGGAGATCATCATCGACCGTATGCGTCGTGAGTTTAAAGTAGAAGTAAACCAGGGTGCGCCGCAGGTGGCTTATAAAGAAGCATTCAATACTACAGTTGAACACCGTGAAACGTTGAAGAAGCAAACCGGTGGTCGTGGTAAATTCGCTGATATCATTTTCAGCCTGGGTCCTGTTGATGCAGAATGGAAAGCAGAAAATCCTGATAAACATTACCAGTTTGTAAACGATCTTTTTGGTGGATCTATTCCCACGTGAATTTGTTCCGGCTATCCAGAAAGGTTTTGAGCAATCAATGACAACAGGTGTATTGGCAAGCTACCCGGTTGATAATATGAAGATCCGTGTATTTGATGGAAGCTTCCACGCGGTTGACTCTGATGCTATGTCATTTGAACTTTGTGCCAAGCAAGGTTTCCGTGAAGCGGCAAGAAAAGCAAAACCAGTTTTGCTGGAGCCGATCATGAAAGTGGAAGTGATTACGCCGGCACAGTACATGGGTGATGTTACGGGTGACCTTAACCGTCGTCGTGGTATGCTGGAAGGTATGGACACCCGAGCAGGTGCAGAAGTGATTAAAGCTAAAGTGCCGTTGAGTGAAATGTTTGGTTATGTTACACAGCTTCGTTCATTATCTTCTGGTCGTGCATCTTCAGTACCATGGAGTTCTCACATTATTCTCCGGCACCAAACAATATTGCAGAAGAAGTGATAGCGAAAGTGAAAGGAAAAGTCTCAGCATAAATTGAACGCTTTACGTGCGTTAGCTTATTTTAATAGTATCCCACCTGGATTTAACCCGGGTGGGATTTTTTATGCTGCGTGATTTTTTGTTGCAACGGATCGTTGAATACAAAGTAAAGACCGGGCAAGGAGGATAGTAACGTGCACAAGTAGAACAAAAGGCTGATCACCACAGCTATATCGGCGTTTAAAGAAAAAAATAAAGCACCTTCCACGAATACAAATTCACGCGTACCCAGCCCCCCGCCCAGCGATATGGGTAAAACGGTTATGACGGCTGCGGCCAGGAAAATAAAAACCCAGGCGGATTGCTGCAGCGGGAGATGAAGCGAAAGCATGATGCAATACACGCAAAGCACCTGTGATAATTGTACCCCCAATCCCCATAAAAGCGTTGGCCAGAAACCAGCCAGAAAATCTTTAAAGTAAAAACGAAGAAGTGCATAAAAACCGCCTAAGGCGCCGATGGCTCCTGCTATAAATAGTATATCATAAAGAAGAATATCAAACACAATGACACCATAGACTGACATAATCAGTCCCAATGCGAGTAAGCCGCTAAACCGGTCCAGCAGGACGGCTGCTGATGTTTTTTTATAGGAGTTGGTATACTTTTTTTTTAGCAAAACAATTTTATACGCATCTCCACTGATAGAACCAGGCAAAAAAAGGTTATAAAACATTCCAAGCCAGTACAGTTTTATATTGTTCCACTCCGGTAAAGGAATGGCGATGCTTCTGAAATAGATATTTAACCGGTACGAGGATAAAAGCTTTGAAAAGGCAAGCAACAGTAATGCCAATAAGAGCAAAAGCCAGTTGGCTTTTTTCAATGCTGCACCAGCTTTTTCAAAGTCAATTTTCCCCGATACATACAAGATGCAAACTACTGTTACTGTCAATTTGAGCAGCAGCAGCAGCCATTTCTTTGTTGTGTGACCAGGTCGTGGCGTTTCTTCCATTACCGATGTAAATTGTTGCAAGTAAACTCAAATTGATGATAAAAAGAAGTCTGGCGTTGTGAAGGTTTCCGGTGGTCGTACCCGTTAGAGGGGGAGATACAATAGTAAAAAGTAATTTCGATGTATCGGGTAATTATTTTATTTTAGTTGAACAGGACAATTCACCTTTTTCTTCAACAAAACCAACAACCATGAAAAAAACGATCTTGTTTGCAATTTTTTTGCTAACAGCGGCGGTATCTGTACTGATCATCGGCTGTAAAAACGAGGATAAAAAAGTTGAACCCGGAAAACTGTCCAGCGAAGATTCCCTTAAAAGGGTAGTGGCAAGAGGAGAGTATCTTGCGATGAATGTGGCGGTTTGTATCGATTGCCATAGTAAAAGAGAATTTGCTAAGTTTTCTTTTCCGCCAATGCCGGGAACTTATGGTATTGGGGGCGGTTTCCCATTTGGAAAAGCGGAGGGGATACCCGGAGAAATTTGGCCACCTAATATTACGCCTGCTCGACTAGGTTCCTGGACCGATGATGAAATAGCAAGAGCTATCGCCCATGGTGTCAATAAAACCGGTGACACTTTATTCCCGATCATGCCTTATTATAATTATAGCAGGATGGCAAAAGATGACCTGTATGCCATCATAGCTTACCTGCGTACACTTCCATCAAGTGATAGCACTGTGCCGGCAAGAAAATTGTTCATCCCCATGTCGGCCCTCCCACCATTACCGGAATTTGCCCCGGAAAAAAATATCCGGCCAGACTCTTCCGATAAAGTGAAATATGGTGAATACTTAGTAACGATAGCTTCTTGCGGCGATTGTCATACACCTATGAATAAAGATGGTTCACCCGACTTTAGCAAGGCTTTTTCAGGCGGTTTTGTTTTTAATACACCGATGTTCAAAGTTGCGGTAGCCAATATTACACCTGATTCGGCAACGGGTATCGGAGCCTGGTCGGAAGACGTATTTGTGGAGAAATTCAGGAGCAATGCAGCTGACGCTTTTGTCAACCAGGATCATGGCAAACAAAATACGATGATGCCATGGGCCATGTATGGTAAGATGAAAGAAGGGGATTTGAGGGCAATATATGCTTACCTTCGCACCGTCGGACCGGTTATGAATAAAGTGGAAAAATGGCCTAAGTAATTTTCTTTCATAGCTTTATATTGTAGATACTGCGAAATGCCGGGTTTTTCCGGCATTTATTTTAATAATCCACAGAAAGTCAAAAAAATAAGTCCGAACTATTTGGCGAATATGCCCCCCGCCCTTACCTTTGCACTCCCAAAAGAAAATTGGGTTTTCACACATGTCTCAGCGAATCAGAATCAAATTACAGTCTTACGATCACAACCTGGTAGATAAATCAGCTGAAAAGATCGTAAAAACAGTTCGCAGCACGGGTGCTGTAGTAACAGGTCCTATTCCTTTACCTACCCGCACGTAAGATATTTACAGTATTGCGTTCGCCCCACGTTAACAAGAAAAGCCGTGAACAGTTCCAGTTAGCGACGCATAAGCGGTTGCTGGATATTTACACCTCTTCTTCAAGAACGGTGGATGCATTGAGCAAACTGGATTTGCCCAGTGGTGTGGAAGTAGAGATCAAAGCGTAGAATACGCGAACCTGGTCCATGACGGCCCTGGAGAATTGGATGCACGATAGCAATTAGTTCTTTATAAAATATTTGAGTTATCTCTCAATTCATTCGCCAGCCGGCGAAGAAGAAAAGAGCTCTGACAACAACACGCTTCAGGTCTGCCACTAGCAGATTTGAGGTAAAACATAAAACAAGCCATTCAGGGTTTGTTTACTGCCGGTACTTCCCGAGAAAGGAAAAGGTCGGTGGCAAACGGGGATTGAAGTCTCAGACGTATTTACAGTATCTGGAATGTCCCAATAACCTTGCAGGCATAAATTGAACAACCATGAAAGGTATTATTGGGAAAAAAATTGGGATGACCAGCATCTTCGATCCATCGGGCAAACAAACAGCCTGTACGATTATTGAGGCAGGTCCCTGTGTAGTTACCCAGGTTAAAACAACCGAAACTGACGGGTACAATGCACTTCAGCTTTCTTTTGGCGATAAAAAAGAAAAGCACTCCACTAAAGCTGAAATAAATCACTTCGCAAAAGCTCAGACAGCTCCCAAAAAATTCTACAAAAGAATTCCGCAATTATTCCATCGAAAAAAATATTGGTGAAACTATTACAGTTGACATTTTCGCTGAAGGCGATGCAGTTGAAGTAGTAGGTACAACAAAAGGTAAAGGTTTCCAGGGTGTTGTAAAACGTCATGGTTTCCATGGTGTGGGTCAGCAATCTCATGGTCAGCATGATCGTCAGACGTGCTCCGGGTTCATTGGGTAACTCTTCTGATGCGGCCCGTGTAATGAAAGGAATGAAAATGGCTGGCCGTATGGGTACTGACCGTGTGAAACTGAAAGGTCTGAAAGTGGTAAAAATATTTGCTGATAAGAATTATATCCTGGTCAGCGGTTCTGTACCTGGTCATAACGGATCAATTGTTTTAATTCAGAAATAACGGACAACCCCGGTATGTCTTGGCGTTATAAATAAGAAATAAAATGCAAGTTGAAGTTTTAAATACAAAAGGAAAAGAAACCGGCAGATCGGTTGAATTGCCTGAAGAGATCTTTGGTGCTGAGCCTAACAACCATGTTATCTACCTGGCAGTAAAACAATACCTCGCTGCACAACGACAGGGTACACATAAAGTAAAGACCCGTGCTGAAGTACAAGGTGCCAGCAAGCAAATTGCACCGTCAGAAAGGTACTGGTGGAAGCCGTAAGGGTAATATCCGTAACCCTTTATACAAAGGTGGTGGTACTATTTTCGGTCCAAAACCACATGCGTATGATATTAAGCTGAACCGTAAAGTGAAGGACCTCGCAAAAATTTCTGCACTGTCTTATAAAGCAAAAGAAAATGCGATTGTAATTGTGTGAAGATATAACATGGATGCTCCTAAAACAAAAACGTTTATGGATATCCTGGGTAGTCTGAAATGTAGCTGATAAAAAAGCTGATGTTCATTATCCCTGAGTATAATGATAATGTTCAATTGTTCTATCCGCAATGTTCCGTCTGTACTTGGATGTATTGCTGAGTGATATCAATACGTATGATATTGTAAATTCTGAAGTATTGGTATTGACTGAAGAGTGCAGCAAAGATTTTTGCAGATGATGAAAAAGCAGAAGCATAATAATTAAATAAACGATTACTAAAAGAGATAAGAAAGATGAAACTTTCTGAAATATTGATAAAACCGATTTTGACAGAAAAAGCAAATGCCCAGCAGGAAAAACTGCGCCGCTATGCTTTCAAAGTGGCCAAAAAAGCAAACAAACTGGAGATCAAAAAAGCGATTGAAAGCTTTTACGGTGTTACTGTTACTGAATGTAAACACTCTGGTATCTCCGGGTAAAAATAAAAGCCGCTTTACAAAAGCCGGTGTAATCTCAGGTCGTAAGCCTGGTTACAAAAAAGCTTATGTAACAGTAGCAGAAGGTGAGACATATTGATCTGTATTCAAACATTTAATCCATCAGCTTAAGAATGGCAATCAACCGCCGCGAAGTGTTGGAATTTGAAAATAATTATTTGGAATTTAAGAAATGGCACTAAGAAAATTTAAACCGGTTACAGCCGGAACCCGTTGGAGAATCGGTAATGCGTATGCAGAGGTTACTACCAATGTTCCTGAAAAAAGCTTGGTTGAAGCAAAGACCAAGAACTGGTGGTCGTAACTTCTTCTGGTCATCTGTCTATGCGCTACAGAGGTGGTGGTCATAAGAAGAAATACCGTATCATTGATTTCAAAAGAAATAAAACAGGTGTTAGCTACAGTTGTATCTATTGAATATGATCCAAACCGTACAGCATTTATCGCATTGGTGAATTATGCTGATGGTGAAAAACGTTACATCATTGCTCCACAGGGATTGCAAGTAGGAGCTAAAGTTGAAAGTGGTGATGATGTTGCTCCTGAAATTGGAAATGCATTGCAGATGAAGAATATGCCATTAGGTACCAATGTGCATAATATTGAAATGCAACCTGGTCAGGGTGGTAAATTAGCCCGCAGTGCTGGTTCTTCTGCACAGCTGACCAATAAGGAAGAAAAATATGCCATATTGAAAATGCCTTCTGGTGAGTTGAGAAAAGTATTGATCAATTGTTATGCAACAGTAGGTGTGGTAAGTAATAGTGATCATTGCCTGCAGAGCATGGGTAAAGCAGGTCGTAACAGGTGGAAAGGTATCAGACCAAGAACACCGTGGTGTAGCGATGAACCCGGTAGATCACCCGATGGGTGGTGGTGAAGGTAAAGCTTCAGGTGGTCAGCCTCGTAGCAGAAACGGTCAGTACTCAAGAGGTCTGAAAACAAGGACAAAAGGAAAAGGAAGTGATAAGCTGATCATTCAGCGTAAGAACGGAAGCAAAATAGCAAAATAAAAATCACATCAGTCAACTGGCGGACAAAATCCCAAAGGGAAGGTTCAGTTGGAATTTGGAATTTAATAACTTGGAATTTATAAATTATGGCTCGTTCGATTAAAAAAGGTCCTTATGTAGCTTCTCATCTTGAAAAAAAGGTGGTGGCTATCAATGAAGGCAAAAACAAAAAAAGTGTTATCAAAACATGGAGCCGTCGTTCTACGATCACTCCTGATTTTGTAGGTCACACTTTTGCTGTGCACAATGGCAACAAATTTATTCCGGTGTATGTAACAGAATTCATGGTTGGACATAAGTTGGGAGAATTTGCACCTACCCGCCAGTTCAAAGGACACTCAAGTAAGAAAGTAGACGCATAAAACAGTCGGGAGTCAATAGCCAGGCCTCGGTATTCGAAACCTGACCATAGCTCCAACTAAAAAATAAGATAAAATGGAAGCAGTAGCAAAACTGAGAAATTACCCAACATCGCCCCGCAAAATGCGTTTGCTGGCTGACCTGATCCGTGGTCAGAAAGTAGAAAAAGTATTGGCTGAGTTGGAGCATAATCCAAAACATCCTGCTGTTCCTTTGCGCAAACTGGTGTTAAGTGCTATCAGCAACTGGAAGCAGAAGAATGAAGGTGGTGATGAAAGTCGAGCTGGTGGTAAAAACCATTTTTGTAGATGGTGCAAGAACATTGAAGCGTATGCGTCCTGCTCCGCAAGGTCGTGGTTACCGTGTTCGTAAACGCAGCAACCACGTAACAGTGATTGTTGATACAAAAGAAATTAGAAACGAAATAGAAATCAAACAAATCTAAAACGAATTAATTGAATAACCAATAATTATGGGTCAAAAAGCAAATCCGATTGGTAACAGGTTAGGCATCATCCGTGGATGGGAATCTAACTGGTATGGCAGCAAAAAAGATTATGCTGGCAAGCTGATCGAGGATCATAAGATCAGAACTTACCTGAATGCCCGTATCAACAAAGGTGGTATTTCAAAGATCGTTATTGAGAGAACACTTAGGTAAACTGATCATTACGATTCATACTTCCAAGCCTGGTATCATCATCGGTAAAGGTGGTGGTGAAGTAGATCGTATCAAAGAAGAGTTGAAGAAACTGACGGGTAAAGATGATGTACAGATCAACATCCTTGAGATCCGTCGTCCTGAACTGGATGCGATGATCGTGGGTGATACTATTGCCCGCCAGATCGAAAACCGTATCAACTTCAAAAGTGCTACTAAGATGGCGATTGCTTCTGCACTTACGTATGGGTGCTGAAGGTATCAAAGTCAAATTGAGCGGACGTTTGGGTGGTGCAGAAATTGCCCGTAGCGAAGAATTCAAACAAGGCCGTGTGCCATTGCATACATTCCGTATGGATATTGATTATGCCAATGTATTTGCACAAACTGTATATGGTAAGATTGGTATCAAAGTATGGATCTGTAAAGGTGAAGTATTGGCGAAGAGAGATCTGAATCCAAACTTTGTTGCAGGTGGTAAGAATGAAGGTGCTGGTGGTGAAAGAAGAGAAAGAAGAGATGATCATCGTGGTGGTGATCGTCGTGATGACAGAAGAGGTGGTGGAGCGGTGGTGACCGCAGAGGTGGCGGTGGTGGTGGAAGAAGAAATTAATAAGATAAGAGCTAGAAGCCACAACCAGTGAGCGACGAGCCAGCGAATTAAAAATAAAAGTTTCATTGCTATCTGTACGGCCACAGTTGCTCGAAACTACATAGCTCAAAGCTTAATAAGATGTTACAACCGAAAAGAACGAAGCACAGGAAGATGCAGAAAGGTCGCATGAAAGGCGATGCCAAAAGAGGTACTACTATTGCTTTTGGTTCTTATGCCCTGAAAGCATTGGATCAGCATTGGATTACTGATCGCCAGATTGAAGCTGCCCGTCAGGCACTGACCCGTGAAATGAAAAGAGAAGGTAATGTGTGGATCCGCATTTTCCCTGATAAGCCAATTACCCGAAAGCCTGCTGAAGTGAGAATGGGTAAGGGTAAAGGTAACCTGGAGTTCTGGGCTGCCGTAGTAAAACCAGGTCGTATCTTGTTTGAAGTGGATGGTGTAGATGAAAAAGTTGCCCGTGCATCATTGAACATTGGCAGCTGGTAAATTGCCGATCAAAACAAAGTTTATTATTCGCAGAGACCTGGTTACGCGTAGTAATTATCAATTATTAAATCGTAATAACGATGTCAAAGAAAGCAGATTTTGTAAAAAGCATTCATGGGATGAATGAACAGGACCTCAAGGCCCGCCTGGAGGAAGATAAACAGCGTTTGAAGAAACTGGAGTTTGCTCATGCTATTTCTCCGTTGGAGAATCCAATGACTATTCGTGGATTGCGCAGGGATATTGCCCGGTTGAAAACTGAATTAAAGTTGAAAGAACAAGCATAAGATGGCTCGATTGCAGGATAATAGCTGAAAGCTGAACTATAGCTAAAGCTAAAAGATGGAAGAAAGAAATTTAAGAAAAACAAGGACTGGTGTTGTTACCAGCAACAAAATGGCAAAGACCATTACGGTTGCGGTTGAAAGAAAAGTAAAACACCCTATCTATGGTAAGTTCGTAAAAAAGACTACCAAGTTCCATGCACATGATGATAAGAATGAGTGCAGCATTGGTGATGTGGTGAAGATCATGGAAACCCGTCCGCTGAGTAAGACAAAGCGCTGGAGACTGGTGGAAGTAGTAGAGAAAGTGAAGTAAGAATGCTACGAGCTACGAGCCATAAGCTACGAGCCGTTGCCCAGACAAAATGATAGTATTAATTGCTCGAAGCTCGCAACACGCAGCCGACAGCTCAAAGCTTAAATAAAATGATTCAGCAAGAAAGCCGGTTAAATGTTGCGGACAACAGTGGTGCCAAAGAGGTGCTTTGTATCCGTGTACTGGGCAACAGCGGTCAGCGTTATGCCAGGATTGGCGATAAGATCGTTGTAACGGTAAAAGATGCATTGCCTGCAGGCGGTATCAAAAAAGGAACTGTAGCAAAAGCAGTAATCGTTCGTACCACCAACAAACTGCGTCGCAAAGATGGTTCTTATATCCGTTTTGATGACAATGCAGTAGTGATCTTGAACCAGTCAGATGAGCCACGTGGTACACGTATTTTCGGACCAGTAGCCAGAGAACTCCGTGATAAAGGATATATGAAAATCATTTCACTGGCACCGGAAGTACTGTAAGAGATTAAAAGTGATGTTAATGATCGATAAACAGACAGTTATAACATGAAAGTAAGATTCAAAGCTTACAGTAGATAAAGCATAAAAAAATGAAAACAAGATTTAAACCAAAGTACAATATCCGGAAAGGCGACAGCGTGGTGGTTATTACCGGTGATGACAAAGACCTGACTAAAGCCACGTGTGGTAAAAGAAGTATTGGTTGAAGAAGGAAAAGTAATTGTGGAAGGTGTAAATATCATTACCAAACATACCAAACCTTCTGCACAGAATACCAAAGGTGGTATTGTGAAGAAGGAAGCTCCTATCCATATCAGCAATGTAATGCTGTGGGATGCTGCGGCAAAAGCGCCTGCAAAAGTAAAGAGAGAGAAAGAAGGCGATAAAAGTGTAAGAGTTTTAAAAAAATCAGGGAATAAGCTGTAATAGCGGATTTTCTAATGGTAATAAAGAGATAGTATGAGTACAAAAAAATATACCCCGAGACTGGCAGATAAGTACAAGAAAGAAGTTGTACCTGCCCTGGTAAAAAAATTCAGCTACGACACCGTCATGCAGGCTCCCAAGCTGGAGAAGATCTGCCTGAACCGTGGTGTGAATGGTGCTGTAACCGACAAGAAACTGGTTGATATTGCACTTGATGAGTTGACAACTATTACCGGTCAGAAAGCTGTAGCTACAATGTCTAAAGAAAGATATCTCCAACTTCAAACTGCGTAAGAATATGCCGATTGGTGCAAGGGTAACCCTGCGTGGTGTGAAGATGTATGAGTTCCTGGATCGCCTGATCGCTGTTGCCTTGCCACGTGTTCGTGACTTCAAAGGTGTGAATGAAAAAGCATTTGATGGTCGTGGTAACTATACACTGGGTGTTACAGAGCAGATCATTTTCCCGGAGATCGATATCGACAAGGTGAATAAGATCACTGGTCTTGATATCACTTTTGTAACAACAGCCAACACAGATGAAGAAGCGTACGAGTTGCTGAAAGAACTGGGAATGCCTTTCAAAAACGCAACAAAAACTAGTAATAACTAAATACAATAATACAAATTCCAAATCCGGAGGGCATTGAATTGGAATCTGGAATCTTAAAATTTGAAATTTAAAATAATATGGCAAAAACATCAATAAAAGCCAGGCAGCGAAAAAGAGAAAGGATGGTTGCCCAGTATGCAGCTAAAAGAGCAGAGCTGAAGAAAGCAGGTGACTGGAAAGCTCTGGATGAAATGCCAAAGAATTCTTCTAGAGTTCGTTTGAAGAACCGCTGCCAGATCACCGGCCGTCCGAAAGGTTATATACGTTATTTCGGTATGTCCAGGATCATGGTGAGAGACATGGCATTGAATGGTAAAATTCCAGGTTTGAAAAAAGCAAGCTGGTAAGAAATCAAGGAATGTTAAAAATTAAACTATCCAATTATTCACGATTATATCGGAACGATAGGATGGGCAAAAATATGGTAACAGATCCTATAGCAGATTTCCTGACAAGAATCCGTAATGCACAGATGGCGGGTCATCGTGTGGTGGACATTCCTGCTTCTAATCTGAAGAAGCGTATGACAGAGATTTTGTACAACCAGGGATATATTCTGAAGTACAAATTTGAGGATGATAACAAGCAAGGTGTCATTAAGATCGCCTTGAAGTATGATCCTTCCACCAAGCAACCTGCTATTCAGAGCATGGAAAGAGTGAGCCGCCCGGGTTTGCGTCAGTATGCAAAACCTGCTGAATTCCGCCGTGTAAAGAATGGTCTGGGTGTTGCTATCCTGTCTACTTCAAAAGGTGTGATGACAGATAAAGAAGCGAAAGTGCAGAATGTAGGTGGTGAAGTGCTTTGCTATATATATTAATCATTGTACTCGAAGGAGTAAAGCGTTGCTGGATACATTAAGCCGAACACTATACTAGGCTGACCGGTCGACAACAAATCAATTAACAATTAATAATAAACTGATATTATGTCTCGTATAGGAAAACAACCGGTAATAGCTCCCAGATGGTGTTACGATCACTGTGGGTAAAGATAATGTGGTTACTGTAAAAGGACCGAAAGGAGAATTGAAACAGGCGATTGATCGCGATATCACTGTTGAAGTAAAAGATGGCCAGATCACTTTTGCCCGTCCTACTGACCAGATCCGTCACCGTGCTTTGCATGGTTTGTACCGTTCATTGATCTCTAACCTGGTGAAAGGTGTAACAGATGGTTATCAGCGAAAGCTGGAACTTGATTGGTGTAGGTTTTAAAGCAGCCAACCAGGGTAATGTGCTTGATCTTGCATTAGGATATCTCTCACAATATCATTTTTGAAATACCGAAAGAAATGAAAGTAGCAACTGCCCAGGAAAAAGGTCAGAACCCGATTATCACGCTAGAAGGTATCGATAAGCAATTGATCGGGCAGGTAGCAGCTAAATTGCGCGGTCTGCGTAAACCTGAACCATACAAAGGAAAAGGTGTTCGTTATGTTGGTGAAGTGGTTCGTAAGAAAGCTGGTAAAGCGGCTGGTAAATAATGCACTCGGCCATTTAAAGGAGAACCTGGAGGCTGAAAATTTGAATAGTATTAATTTCCTCGAATCCAAAAATGGACGAGGGCAATCCCTGGCAGCATCAGGGAAATAAAAACAGAAAGAAATGAATCCAAAAGTTAAGTCAACAAGAAGACAGAAACATCCGCTATCGTATTCGCCGGAAGATCGGTGAAGGTTCGGCCAGCAAGCCACGCTTGTCTGTATTCAGAAGCAATACGGATATTTATGTGCAACTGATAGATGATGCAAATGGACAAACACTAGCAGCGGTTTCCTCTAAGGATAAAGATATTGAAGCCCAGAAAGCTAATAAAGTAGAAAAGAGCAAAATGGTGGGTGAAGCCATTGCCAGGAAAGCAGTTGAGCTGGGAATTGAGAATGTAACTTTTGACCGTGGTGGTTACCTCTATCATGGGCGTGTGAAATCAGTAGCTGACGGAGCAAGAGAAGGTGGTCTGAAATTTTGAGCAAACAAACAGTCAAACTTTAATTACAAGTATAAATGTCAAAGTATAACGTAAACAGGGTAAAAGCAGGTGACCTGGAACTGAAAGACAAAGTGGTTGCCATCAACCGTGTAGTAAAAACTACCAAAGGTGGCCGTGCTTTCAGTTTTTCTGCACTCGTAGTTGTTGGCAACGAGAACGGTGTGGTAGGTCATGGTTTGGGTAAAGCCAAAGAAGTTCAGGAAGCCATCACCAAAGGAATTGAAGATGCAAAAAAGAACCTGATTAAAGTTCCTGTAATGAAAGGTACTATACCTCATGATCAGTGGGCTAAAGAAGGTGCTGCCAAAGTATTGATCAAAGCCAGCTGCTCATGGTACTGGTGTAATCGCCGGAGGCTCTATGCGTGCCGTTCTGGAAAGTGCAGGTGTTACCGACGTATTGGCAAAATCACTGGGTTCTGCTAATCCGCACAACGTGGTAAAAGCTACTTTTAAAGCACTGGCTTTACTTGCGTGAACCAATCAATGTTGCAAAAACACGTACACTGGGTTTGAAGAAAGTATTTAACGGATAATATTGGTTGTTAGTTACTGGTTTCTGGTTGAGAACCCTTGGCCCGGAGACACTGACCAGTGACTAAGAACAAGAAACAAGAAACAAGTATGAAAAAGATAAAAATCACTTTGGTAAAAAGTCCGATCGACGGTCTGAGCGTCAGAAACTGACGGTGCAGGCTTTAGGTCTTAATAAATTAAATTCAACCAAAGAAGTAGAAGCTACTCCGCAAATACTGGGGATGGTACGCAAGGTAAGTCACCTGGTAAAAGTAGAAGAAGCATAAGTAAGTCTGAAATAGTTGGAATCCTAAACGTGATTCCCTGATACAACAACAGGTGTTAACAGTAAACAATAATAAGCGAGCCCCGAAGCTTTCGGGGCGTTAAGTCAAAAATAAAAGCAATAAAATGAAACTACACGAATTAAGACCTGCAAAAGGCGCAACACACAAAGTAAAAAGAATTGGACGTGGTGATGGTTCCGGACATGGTGGTACCTCTACAAAAGGTACAAAAGGTGGACAGAGCCGTGCTGGTTATAAAAGTAAAATGGCACATGAAGGTGGCCAGATGCCAATTCAGCGTCGTCTTCCCAAACGTGGTTTTAATAATCCGCACCGTGTAGAGTACAAAGTTTTGAACCTTGGACAAATTGAACAATTGGCGGAAAAATATGGCATCAAAGAATTTTCCCTAGAAAATCTTTATATCAATGGTCTGGTTAGCCAGACCGACAGAATAAAGATTTTGGGTAATGGAGAGTTGAAAGGAAAATTCACTTTTAAAGTGAATGCAGTAAGTGAGAAAGCCAAATCTGCCATTGAAGCTGCAGGCGGTTCGGTGGAAATAGTAAAGTAATTCGCTAAATTGCAACGACGCATTTCTCTTGCGTCTTTTATGTTTTAACTGCCTTTAAATTTTTTTAATTCCCGTGAAGAAATTAATACAGACACTCAAAAATATCTGGAGCATCGAAGAGTTGAGAAGTAAAATTCTTTTTACCCTGATGATGATCGCTGTTTACCGGCTTGGTTCGCATATTGTATTACCGGGTATCGATCCAACTGAGCTGAAAGCTGGTGAGAGCAGTAATGGTATCCTTGGATTGATCGATGCTTTTTCCGGAGGTGCCTTTAACAATGCGTCCATTTTTGCATTAGGTATCATGCCGTATATCTCTGCATCTATCTTTATGCAGTTGATGACGGTGACTGGTACCCCGTTTCCAAAAAATGCAGAAAGAAGGTGATAGTGGAAGTAAGAAGATCAACCAATACACCCGCTATCTTACTGTGGCCGTTACCATACTGCAGGCATCAGCCTATGTCAGTTACCTGCAGGGAATGACTGCCCAGACAGGCGGACTGATGGCAGGATTTACTCCCTCCAATTTCTGGCTGACTACTGTAGTGGTATTAACAGCAGGTAACATTATTTGTAATGTGGATGGGTGAAAAGATCACAGACAAAGGATTGGGTAATGGTACATCGCTGATCATCATGATCGGTATCCTGGCCCGCTTACCTCAGTCATTTCTCCAGGAACTTAGTGCTAAATCGGTTCGTAGTGGTGATATACTTGTTTTCATTGTTGAGATTGCCATTCTTATTGCGATCATCATGGGATGTATCCTGTTGATCCAGGGTGTTCGCAAGGTACCTGTGAATTATGCAAAACAAATAGTGGGTAACCGGCAGTTTGGTGGAGCCCGACAATTTTTACCACTGAAAGTGAACAGTGCCGGTGTAATGCCGATCATCTTTGCACAGGCGATTATTTTTATCCCTACCATTTTCTCTAATTTCAATACTACAGGCAAGGGAGGATTTTTAAGGGCGCTTACAGATCACAGTAATATCTGGTACATGCTTGTTTATTCAATTGTTGTTATTGGATTTACATTTCTCTACACGGCCTTGATATTTAATCCGAAGCAAATCGCCGATAACCTGAAGCAGAATAATGGATTTATACCGGGTGTAAAACCGGGACAACCTACTGCAGATTATATCGGTTCGATCATGGATAAAATAACGTTACCAGGTGCCATTTTACTGGCCTTTGTAGGTATTCTTCCTGGTATTGCAGCAACGCTTTGGTGTCACCCAACAGTTCTCTACTTTCTTTGGAGGTACCTCACTGCTGATCATGGTGGGTGTGGTATTGGATACATTACAGCAAATAGAAACACAGTTGCTGATGCGCCAGTATGATGGTTTGATGAAAAGTGGCCGTATACAGGGAAGACAGACAACTTCAGCTGTTCAGATGTAAAATTAAAATTATTGATACTAAACCCGGTAAGCAGCACTTGCCGGGTTTTTTTGTTTTTTGGGTTCGAGTCGGCAGTCACGACATGGTTCCTTTAAAAAATAGGGGGAATATGGTGACGGCGTAGCGGGCGATTTATTGATGATGAATGATTAAATTTGCAGTTTACTATGATGATTTGTAAAACAAATGCAGAAGTGGAAATGATGCGGCAAAGTGCCTTGCTGGTTAGCAAAACATTGGCTGAGATAGCAACGATGCTGAAGCCGGGGATCACTACACTTTCCATTGATAAAATGATTGGGCAATTTATCCGGGATCATAAGGCTATCCCTTCTTTTTTGAATTATAAAGGTTATCCTTTTAATTCCTGTATTTCAGTCAATGATGTGGTGGTGCATGGATTTCCCGGGAAATATTGAATTGAAAGAGGGTGATATTGTTTCCATTGATATTGGTGTGATATTGAATGGCTGGCATGGTGATCATGCCTATACATTTGCAATTGGCGATCCGGGTGCGGAGATAATGCAGTTGATAAAAGTGACCAAAGAGTCTTTATATAAAGGAATTGAAAAAGCTGTGTCAGGTAACCGGATAGGTGATATTGCTTTTGCTATACAGGAGCATACCGAAAAAAAACATGGCTATGGTGTAGTAAGAGAATTAGTAGGGCATGGATTGGGCAGAAGCCTGCATGAAGATCCGCAAGTGCCTAATTATGGTAAAAGAGGCAGCGGGCCAAAATTGAAAGAGGGACTGGTCCTCGCTATTGAACCCATGATTAACCTGGGCACCAAAGACGTATTTACAGAAGACGATGGCTGGACCGTAAGAACAAAAGATGGTAAACCATCTGTCCATTTTGAACACGATGTTTGTGTACGGAAGAACAAAGCAGATATTCTCTCCAACTATGATCCGATCGAAAAAGCCGAAGCGGCTAATTCGTACTTGTTTACTCATAAAATAGTAGAAACTATTGCCTGATAGCCTGCCTGGCAACGGCTCGGGTTTATTTTATTCCATGTCAAAAAAGAAGCTGATCGTCATTGGCGGCGGGGCCGCGGGTTTTTTTTGTGCAGTCAATGCTGCCAGGATGAACCCTCAATTAGAAGTGCTGCTAGTGGAGAAATCAGGTAAGCTTTTATCAAAAGTAAAAGTAAGTGGAGGCGGTCGTTGCAATGTGACACATGGTTGTTTTGATATTGATGAAATGAGCAGGAGTTATCCCCGCGGCAGTAAATTTGTTAGGAAAGCATTCCACCAGTTCTTTACGACAGATACCATTCAGTGGTTCCAGGATAGGGGAGTGAAACTGAAAACAGAAGATGATGGAAGGATGTTTCCAGTGTCTGACTCATCTCAAACCATTATAGATTGTTTACTCCAGGAAGCCGATCGCTTTAACGTAAAAGTCATTCTACATACTGAAGTCAAAAGCCTGAAACCAACGGGAGGGATTTTCAATCTTGAAGTATCGGGACAGCGAATGCTGTCTGCTGACTTCGTTTGCATCGCTAGTGGCGGTTATCCAAAATCTTCCATGTTTGAATGGTTGAAAGAGCTCGGGCATTCTATCAACGAGCCGGTTCCATCTTTGTTTACTTTCAATATGCCGGGGCACCCGATCAGGGAGCTGATGGGAGTGAGTGTGGCAAATGTAAAAGTGAAGATTGGGGGCACCAAATTGGAAGAGGGCGGTCCCCTGTTGATCACCCATTGGGGTTTGAGTGGCCCCGCCGTATTGAAATTGAGTGCCTGGGGTGCCAGAGAATTAAAAGAGAAAAATTGGGAATTCGGGATAAGTGTGAATTGGCTACCTGGTACAGCTGAACAGGAATTGCAAGAGAGATTTCAACAGATCCGATTTGATATTGCTGCTCAAAAGATCTACCATAGAAACCCGTTTGGTTTGCCTGGGAGGTTATGGGAATTTTTGCTAACCACTTTGCACCTGCGCAGGGAATTGCGATGGGCCGACCTACCAGCCAAGGAGACAAGACAGCTAATAAGGAATTTAATTAATACTGGCTTTGATATCAAAGGAAAAACAACTTTCAAGGAAGAATTTGTGACGGCAGGAGGCATCAGGCTTCATGAGATCGATCATAACACGATGGGGAGTAAAAAACTAAGCAATGTTTACTTTGCCGGCGAGATAATAGACGTAGATGGGGTTACTGGTGGTTTTAACTTTCAGCATGCCTGGACTAGTGGCTTTGTAGCAGCAAAGGCTATCGCTGGTTCTGAATCTGTTTGAAGAGTACTGGCGTATCTTGCTGTAAATACCATATGAAGATCAGTGTCATCATACCTGCCTACCAGGAAGCTGCTACTATTCAAAAGTTAGTTGCACACCTGCAAGAAAATGCGAGGAATTCCCTGGAAGAAATTATTGTTGTTGATGGCGGAAGTGATGATGAAACAGTCAGAAACGCCGTGGCAGCAGGCGCTACTGCAGTGCTATCTCCCCAAAAAGGAAGGGCGGCTCAAATGAATTTTGGTGCTACTATCGCTTCTGGATCTATTTTATATTTTGTTCACGCTGATGTACTGCCGCCGATAACATTTACCGATGATATTGTAAAAGCTGTAAAGGATGGCTATGATCTCGGAAGATACTTCATGAAGTTTGACAGTAAGAAATGGTACTTGCGTATTAACGAGTTTTTTACCCGTTTTGACTTTTTTGTTTGTTATGGTGGCGACCAGACACTTTTTGTTACCAAAGAGCTATTTGAAAAATCAGGTAGATTTAAAGATCATATGCATATCATGGAAGAATTCGAATTTACAAAGAGAGCCAGGGGGTATGGCCGGTATAAGATTTTTAATAAAGGGGCACTTATTTCTGCAAGAAAATACGACACCAACAGCTGGTGGCGGGTACAAATGGCCAATAAGAAGATAGTCAGGATGTACAACAAGGGCGCCAGCCAGGAGGATATGGTAAAAACATATAAAGCAATGCTGAAGTTTCAGTAAAACTATTCCGTATTTTAAATCGTAATTGTAAACAGGATATGAAGGCGATTATCAGTGGTATACAACAGGTGGGTATTGGCGTTGCTGATGCTGAAGCGGCATTTTGTTGGTATCGGAGAGTATTTGGCACTGACATAGTTGTTTTCAAAGATGCGGCACGAGCGTCGCTGATGCGACAATATACCGGCCATGAGTCTCATGAAAGAATTGCTATCCTTGCTATGAATTTGCAGGGAGGTGGAGGGTTGGAGATCTGGCAATATACCTCCCGAACGCCGGCTGCACCCGCACAACCCATTCAAATCGGGGATTATGGAATTTTTTCAGTCAAGATTAAATGCAGGGATGTGGCTGCTACTTATGAATTCTACAGGCACCAGGGGGTGAAATTATTATCAGTGCCCACTGAAGATCCTGCAGGCCGGCTGCATTTTTATCTCCAGGATCCCTATGGAAATATATTTGAAGTGGTGGAAGAAGCCAGTTGGTTCACAAAAAATGGACACCTCACCGGTTCTGTTTGCGGAGTCACCATCGGTGTATCTTCCTTACCTGACTCGATGAAATTTTACAAGGAAATTTTAGGCTATACCGAAATTATTCACAGTGGCGATGGCGTATATGCGGACTGGAAAGAGCTACCCGGGGGCCGGCAACATTGCAAAAGGGTTGTATTGAAGCATGATCGTAAAACAATTGGTGCTTTTGGCAGATTACTCGGGCCTTCTTATATAGAATTGGTGGAAGTTACCAACCGCACCGCCACTAAAATTTATAAGGGTCGTTATTGGGGTGACCTGGGTTTTATTCATGTTTGTTATGATATAAGCAGAATGGCATTACATGAGCAGCAATGTTTTGACAATGATTTTCCTCTTACCGTTAATAGCCGCAACAGTTTTGATATGGGAAAAGCTGCCGGTCAATTTGCGTATAATGAGGACCCGGATGGAACACTGATCGAGTATGTGGAAACGCATAAAGTTCCCGTACTGAAGAAAATGGGCTTATATTTTAACCTAAAAAACAGAAACCCGGAGAAACCATTACCTGACTGGATGGTACGATGTCTTTCATTCAACAGGGTGAAAAAATAATTATCTCAATTTTTTAATAGTGGCCGCTAATAAATTGCTTAATATTTTATCTGCTTGTTCGGCTACTTCAATTATATCAGCAATATTTATTGGCTTTAAATTATCCGGATCGCATATATCGGTGATGACACTGATGGCAGCACATTGGACTCCTGCCTGGTTGGCAACGATCACTTCGGGTACCGTACTCATGCCGACCATATCAGCACCGGTGGACCGGAGCCAGCGATATTCGGCTTTGGTCTCCAGGTTAGGTCCCATTACCGAAACATAGATTCCTCTCTTTAGTTTTATAGATTGTAATGCAGCATTGTTGCGTAATAGTTCAGCTAAAGATTTATCATAAGGCTGGCTCATATCCACAAATCGTTGACCGAGTGCCGGGTCGCTCAATCCCCGTAAGGGATTGTCAGGAAGCAGGTTTATATGATCTTCAATCACAACAAGGTCACCCTTTTGATAATCGGGGTTCATTCCGCCTGCGGCATTACTGAGAAAAAGATATTTTACACCTAGCTTTTTCATAACTCTGATAGGGAAGGTGATTTGTTGCATAGAATACCCTTCATAATAATGGAAACGACCCTGCATGGCGATAACATTCATCTGCCCGATCATTCCGGATAAAAGGTTGCCTTTATGGAATTCAACGGTTGCTTCCGGAAAATTCGGTATTTCAGCATATGGAATACTAACCGGATCTTTAATTTTGTCAGCCATAGCACTTAGCCCGGTACCCATTACAATACCAACTTCCGTTTCTTTAAAGCCTGCTTTTTTGAGATAATCGACTGTTTCGGTGATGGTTGTGGTTAAATGCTGCATGTAAACAAATTTATCAAATTCAATCTATTGCCGGTAAATTTACGTTTATGCTCTACGAATAGTTTAACCAACCTGGAATTATATACAATGAGGCATTTCTTCCTTCTATATGGCTGCTCAACTGTTCCTTTCTCTTAGCCCAGGAGGGTTATAAGGTACATGATAAAACCCAGGATTTTGTGGTGAGCAAAATTCTCGGCCATTCTTCTTCTACTTCTTCATTCCGGAAACTGAATGACCGGCTTTTGATCATTGATTTTTTTGGTACCTGGTGTGTCCCGTGTATAAAAGCATTGCCAAAACTAACAGCCTTGCAGGAAAAGTATGATGGTCAGATTAGCATCATCCTGGTTTCCGAAGAGCCGGAAGCAAGGCTTCAGGCATTTTTAAGTAAGCAAAAGGATTTTAAACTTCCCATCATCGTGGATGAGCAACTAAACTTTGTAAAGTTGTTTCAGCCACCATCGTACCCTTATACTGTTATTGTTGGCAAGAACAACAGCGTGCTGGCAATTCCTTCCCAGGAAAATATCACCGGGGCTAATATTGAGAAATGGTTACAAGAACAAACCATATCTGTTGGAAAGCCATTGGGCCGGAACGAGCCGGCTAATGATTTAGCCGTATCTTCCAATTATAACACAGCAAAAGAAAAAATGGAAAAATCGGGCAATAAATGGGTGCAGTTATCACAGGAGTTTATGTATGCTGCTAAAACAGGTGAAGAAACAAGTGGTTTTATTTCCAGTTTGAAAAATTTGAGCGTTGATGAATTAGCGGGATCAGTAAAAACTGATGATGAAAAGAAAGCGTTTTGGATCAATCTCTATAATGCCTATACGCAGGTCGCATTAAAAAAAGATCCTGACCAGTACAAAAAAAGGGGACAATTTTTTGGTGGGGAGAACATTGAAATTGCGGGAGATAAATTCAGCCTTGATGATATAGAACATGGTATCCTCCGCCGCTCTAAAATAAAATGGAGCCTGGGCTATTTCAATAAATTGTTTCCGAACAGAACGGAGAGAAAATTACGGGTTGACAAATTAGATTATCGCTTACATTTTGCCTTGAACTGCGGAGCCAAAAGCTGCCCGCCCATTGCTTTTTATAAATCAGAAACTATTGATCAACAATTGGATCTTGCGACAAAAGCATACTTGACCAGCGAAGTAGCATATGAGGAATCTTCCAATACTGTCAGGTTGCCGGCCTTGATGAGCTGGTTCCGCCGGGATTTTGGAGGAAAAAGAAAGATGGTTGAATTGCTTAAAGAATTATCCATCGTACCTGTTGATAAAAAGCCAACAATAAAGTTCAAAGCCTACGATTGGACATTATATCTGGAAAATTATAAAGCTTAAATATGGGAAATCATTATTACAATGCAGAAGACCTCGGCAAATTTGGAAATGTCGGAGAATTCCAGAAACCATTGGCGGATAAATTTTTTGCCTGGTATGGCGAGGTTTTTGCCGAAGGAAATTTAACGGCAAAAGAAAAGTCGTTGATCGCACTGGCCGTAGCACATGCGGTACAATGCCCCTATTGTATCGATGCTTACAGTAGTGATGCCTTTGGAAAGGGTTGGAGTGAAGGGCAGATAATGGAAGCGGTACACGTGGCTTCTGCCATAAAGGGAGGTGCTGCATTAGTACATGGCGTACAGATGATGAATAAAGTGAAAGAAATCGCTATGTAAAGACCTTGTTCCTGGCAGGAGTATTGGTTTGATATACTTTAGTTTGGATACATAATGTTAGGGAATACATTATTAACTGCCCGTGATTAAGACGATAAAAGGAATTTAAAACAGAGTTTAAAAAGCCCTATTGGGCTGGGTTTACATGAAATCATTAAAGGCGCAACATCATCGATTATCCGACACACATGAACAGATAGAGATCCTCGAGCATGGTGTAAATCATGATGATGCATTTCGGCTGGTGCCCTTTCAACAGAAATTGGAAGAAGCCAGTTTATTTCCATTGAAGCCCGTCCAACTTGAAATTTTTCAGGTCAACGTGGGCAAAATGTGCAACCAGGTTTGCAAACACTGTCATGTTGATGCCGGACCCGACAGAAAGGAGATAATGACAAGAGAAACCATGCAGCAATGCCTGGATATTTTAGCGGCTAACCCTAGTTTTAAAACGGTTGACCTTACGGGCGGGGCACCGGAGCTTAATCCTGATTTTCGATGGTTTGTAGAAGAAATAAGGAAGTTGAATAAACATATTATTGTTCGCTGCAATCTTACTATCATCCTGGCCAATAAAAAATTTCATGACCTTCCAGACTTTTTTAAGCAACATGCTATCGAGGTAGTGTCATCTCTTCCTTTTTATTCAAAAGACAGAACAGACAGGCAAAGAGGCGATGGAGTGTTTGATGACTCCATCAAAGCATTGCAGATGCTGAATGCTGTTGGTTATGGAGTGGAAGGAAGTGATTTAAAATTGAATTTGGTATATAATCCCGCTGGTGCTTTTTTACCACCGGCACAAGCGTCACTTGAACGTGAGTTCAAAGCCGCATTGAAAAATGATTTTGGTATCTCATTTCATTCATTGTTTGCGATCACGAATCTTCCGATCAGCAGGTTCCTGGATTACCTGTTGCAAAGCGGCAATTATGAAAAATATATGGAGAAGTTGGTGGATGCGTACAACCCGGTGGCAGCGGCAAATGTAATGTGCCGGACAACTCTTTCAATAGGCTGGGATGGATATATCTATGATTGTGATTTTAACCAGATGCTGGAGTTAAAAGTAGATTGTAAAAGTCAGCATATTGCAAATTTTGATCAAGTGCAATTAAGCAACCGGAATATTGTTATCAATCAGCATTGTTTTGGCTGTACGGCTGGTGCGGGCAGTAGTTGCGGAGGTGCAGTAGCCTGAATTATTTTATGACTACTATTTTAATAATACTTGTCGTTCTTTTTTTGGCCTATTCCAATGGCGCCAATGATAATTTTAAAGGGGTGGCTACTTTGTATGGAAGCAATACAGCTTCCTATCGTCTGTCTTTGCAATGGACATCCATTTTTACTTTCCTGGGAGCGATGCTTTCGGTGATCCTGGCTACAACGTTAATCAAAAAATTTTCAGGCAAAGGGTTAGTTGCTGAGGATGTTATTAGTACCTATCGTTTTGTAATTGCCGTTGGCCTGGGAGCTGCGGCCACTGTATCATTGGCGTCCAGGTTTGGGATGCCTGTCTCTACCACCCATGCACTTATTGGTTCGTTGGTGGGCGCAGGATTTATAGCCGTAGGCACCCATCTTCAGGTACAACAAGTAGGTAAGGCCTTCCTTTTGCCATTGTTACTATCCCCACTGGCCGCTGCATTTTGCAGTTACTTGTTGTATAGTTTATTTCATAATGTAAGAGTGCAAACAGGAATAAAAAAGGAGATATGTTTTTGTAAGCCTGTACTGGTACCACAACCAATCGGAAGTGGGATGAAAGTTCTCGCTTCAGGACCGCTTATTGTTGCTGACAACGGGAAATGTGAGGAAATTTATGCCGGCAAGATTTTTGGTATCCGTTTGCAGCCTTCTGTAAAAGCAGCTCATTTTTTTAGTGCAGCAGTTGTTTGTTTTGCCCGGGGTTTGAATGATGCACCTAAAATTGCGGGACTATTATTGTTGCTGCATTTGGGGGATATGCGATTGTCATTACTGGGCATTGCTGTGGCAATGGTTATTGGCGGCTGGTTACACTCAAGAAAAATTGCCGAAACAATGAGTAAAAACATCACACCTTTAAACCAAGGACAGGCATTCAGTGCAAATGTTATAACTGGTGGAATGGTAGTGGCGGCCAGTGTCTTTGGATTGCCTGTTTCAACTACCCATGTAAGCGTTGGCTCCATTTTTGGAATTGGTATGCAAACGGGGGTACGGAATAACAAAGTAATAGTTCAGATATTGCTTTCGTGGTTGCTGACCCTACCCGTAGCTGTCATTTTCAGTGGCTGTTTTATTGGCTGATTTCATTTTTTAATATTTAACTATGTCATATTTAGAAACAACAAAAAATGTTTATAAAGAAGCAGCGGAAAATCCTAATGTAGGTTTATGCTGTACCACAACTCCTGTTTGGCAATTACCGGGTTTGGATATTCCAGTTCGTCATGCAACAAATGAACTATGGTTGCGGCAGTACTGTTAATCCCAGGGACCTGGTAAATCAATCCAAAAGTCTTATATGTTGGTGTTGGTGGGGGAATGGAATTATTGCAGTTCGCCTATTTCAGCAGGCAGCAAAATGGGGTAATTGGAGTTGATGTGGTGGATGAAATGCTGGAAGCCAGCAAACAGAAATTTTACTGAAGCTGAAAAACTTAAACCCCTGGTTTAAAAAGGAGTTTTGTTGATCTTAGAAAAGGAGATGCGTTGAATTTACCCGTTGATGACAACAGTATTGATGTAGCTGCACAGAATTGCCTGTTCAATATTTTTAAACAGGAAGAGTTAAAACAGGCTTTACAGGAAATGTACCGGGTATTAAAACCACGTGGTCGTTTGGTAATGAGTGATCCCGTTTGCGAAATGGAAATGCCGGAAGCTATTAAGAGAAGATGAGCGGTTAAGGGCTTTATGCCTGAGTGGTTCATTGCCATTGTGGGATTATATTAAAATGATCACCGATGTTGGTTTTGGAACGGTAGAAATAAGAGCAAAGCGTCCTTATAGAATTCTTGATCCTAAAAATTATGCAACTGATAGAAGTGATCTATATCGAAAGTGTGGAAGTATGTGCCATTAAAGATCCAATGCCTGCCGACGGGCCTTGTGTATTTACCGGTAAAACAGCCATTTATTTTGGGGAAGAGGATAATTTTGACGATAATAAGGGGCATATATTATTGCCTAATCAACCATTGGCTGTTTGTGATAAAACGGCGGGTGCATTAACAGCGTTTGAAACAGAGAAGATATTTTTATTTCTGAATCTACCTGGTTTTATGATGGTGGTGGTTGTTGTTAAGCGCTTTTCATTTTTTTTCTTACTTTTTTATAGGAAAAAAAACTGCTTATGACAGTGGTGCTGGCCAGTATCGCATATATCCACCAGGGGATATTTCTCCCCATAATGACCAGGTAAATATTGGCCGCATTGAAAACAAATACCGCTACTATAGCAGGCCACAGAATAGATTTTTTCTTTCGGTAATTATTTACCAGCCAGGCTACGGCGGCAATAAACAACGGAGTAGCTACCACATGGATGCCCACAAAAATAATCGGGTCAACCTGGTAGTTTTCCCCGAGCAGGGTATAGTATTTTTTAATGCTTTCCCAAACCTTTTGCATAAATTGAATATAAGAAATATACGCAACGTGACATTGAACGATAGTTTTCAATCACGAAGTATTTTAAAAGCAACCTTCTTGCATTTTTATATAGTACAACAAAGTAATAGCGAATGAAACCTAATGATAAAAATGCAGTCATTACCTGTTGATCAAAGACCATTCCGGGTTTTAATTATTGCAGGTTCCGGTCGTAAGCAATATAACTGTCCCGGGGTGGACAGTAAAGCCAGGATGCTGATGTTGAAAATGGCCGATATGTTACCGCAGGAATGGGAAATAGATTATGAGGATCTGAGTAATGCCTATGGCAGGGCACATATTCAAAGCTGCAATGCCTGTGTGTGCACTTCTATGGCTCTTTGTGTATGGCCTTGTAATTGTTATAAGAAAAATAGTTGGGCAGAACCCGATTTTATGTGGAATGCAGACCTGTATGCAAGATTTGATATGGCGGATGCCTGGGCGATAATCGGTCCTGTAAACTGGTATGCACCTACCAGCAACTTAAAACTGATGTTTGACAGATTGGTTTGTATGAATGGAGGTAACCCTGATGAAAGGTTGATTGCTCATAAAGATCCGGAAAAGGCAATGGCACTAGAGAAATCTGAATTGTGGAAAGAATTAATGATCAATCATCTGGAAGGCAGAACAGCCGGTTTTTTTTGTTATGGTGACCAGGGAGGTGATGAAATGGATGAGAATAATGTTCCCAAAATTTTGAATCATAAAGAATATTTTGATGGTAACAAGGAGCCATTTGAAGATATGCGGCAGGCCTATGCCCCTTTAGTGTGGCAATGCCGGTATGGAGGAATAGAAGTACCGGAACAGTTGTGGATATATGCCGATAGTGGTATAGGAAAAAAATATAGTGAGAACCAAAGTGAGGATGTGATCAAAGAAGAGGAATTTATGAACAAATTTTATGTTTGGATCACTGCCTTTGAAAAAATGGTAGGAACCAAAGGAAAAGTGCTTCCTGGCAAGTACAGGGCTTATGGATTTAAACAACCTCCTCATTTACTGGACGAGATCAGATCGGGTTGGCGGGCCTTTAAGCTGCGATTTGGAAAAGCCCCCAAAAATTCATCTCCTGAAAAACAGATGGAGTTGAATCTTAATCGAAATACAACCCGCCATCCCAAAAAAACAGAGGGTAAAAAATTGAGAAGTAGATGAAAGACGCGTTGATAGTTTTCGTCCGTAAACCAGAATTGGGAAAAGTGAAGACCCGAATAGCAGCAACGGCGGGCAATGAAAAGGCTCTTGACATATACAAGGAATTGCTACAGCACACTTTTGACATTACCAGAATATCCGGTGCAGTTAAGTTTATTTACTATGTTGATGACATTGAAAAGGATGATATCTGGAATGCGCCAGGATTTGTTAAAAGGTTGCAGTCTGATAACGATTTGGGAGATAGAATGACTACTGCATTCCGAGAGGTACTACAGGAGGGTTTTAGTAAAGTGCTGATTATTGGAAGTGATTGTCTGGAATTGACTCCTGCTATTATCCAGCAAGCTTTCGCAAGTCTGGAAACTGCTGAAATAGTGATCGGGCCTGCCCTTGACGGCGGCTATTACCTGCTGGGAATGAGAAAATTATATTCTTTTATTTTCCATAATAAAAACTGGAGCACCGATTCCGTTTTCAAGGATTCGGTCAGGGATATGGAAAGGAACGGCATTTCATTTGCAGTGTTGCCATTATTGAATGATATAGATACGGAAGAAGATTGGCTTACTAGTAAAAATTGATAATGATTGCAGGAATTGCTCTCCAGGGTTATTTTGATCACCTATCAGAAAAAAGGATCCAGGCGCTGGTTATATTCAGTGTATTTATCTTGCAGTATCTTTTTGAGCATGTTTTCCCTGAAAGAAAAAAATATAATGATGTTAAGCATGAGCTCCGGAATACTTTAATAGGCATTGGTAATGTCATCTTGTTATTTATACCATCCATTTTTTTGACCGAACTGCTGGATATTATTGCTGATAATAAAATTGGGTTACTACAGCAATTTCAACTTCCCTTCGCGGTTGTGTTGCTGCTTACTATCTTTTTGATGGATTTTTTGATGTACTGGTGGCATCGCTTTAATCATACCTGGAGATTCCTGTGGCGGTTCCATCGCTTTCATCACCTGGAGACAAAAATGAATTCAACAACTGTATTGCGATTTCATAGTATTGAATTGTTATTGTCAACCGTATTCCGGGCAGCCTGTTACCTGTTGCTGGGCTTTTCTTTTTTGCAGATCATTATTTATGAAGTACTATTTTTTATGGCTGTTGTTATTCATCACTCCAATAGCAGGATAACAGAAAAGTTTGACATGGCTTACCGGAAACTGTTTTCATCACCGTTGATGCACCGGATACACCATTCCAATATCCGGGAAGAAACGGATACCAATTATGGATCAGTTTTTAGTTTTTGGGATAGGATTTTTGGTAGTTATAAGAAAGCGGCCAAAGGAGAAATAGTATTTGGTGCTAAAGAGTAATTGGTATTATTTGTCAAGTTGTGGTTTTAGCTGAATATAGCTCCAGGCGGTAAATGGTACTACCAGCCATATGAAACTTACCCACCAGCATTTTGTTACAAGCGCCACGATTATGGTTAGAAGTAATAGATAGATAGGATAGGTAAGCATAAGGATAGCGGCCATTACTGAATCATAGTGGTCATTATCAGCTGTTCTCTTCCAGACATATTTTTTAACAGGCAGGTATAATGGCAAGTGAAAAAGGTATCCCAAAACGGCTGGAACGGCGAGGAGCACTTTTTTTAACGTAGAAGGTTTTATTGCCAGGATTGATTTTTGTTTTTGTTTATCTTTTTTGGGTATTTCAAAAACTAATTTTCCCAAGGCTGTTTCTAAGATGGTGTTGAATTGGTGATACTTTTGCCCATCAGAAGATGTCATATTGATAGTTCCTTTTAGGATAGGATCGCCAACATTAATAAACATGTTTTTGCCAAATCGGGTAAAAGAACTATAGTTGAGCCCAACAGGAATGACGGTTAAAGGAATATCTTCTTCCCAAGCTTTGATGGCTAATCTCGCTGTTCCCTTTTTTAGTGGTCGCAGGTGCCATTCATTAACGCATTTGGCTTCACTAAAAATAGCAATGACCCCGTTCGATTTCAAGATCCTGATGCAGGCATCAAATGTTCTATAATTGCCAGAAAGATTTTCTACGCCTTCACTGGAACGATAAACGGGTAGTATTTTAAGGGCATGCAGAATTTTTAGATAGGGCTTTTTGAAGGCGTCACCTCTTGCTAATGACCAAACGGGTTTCTTACAAAGGGTATCAATAATTATGGAGTCCAAGAATGAGTTAGGATGATTACTAGCCAATAACACAGGCCCCTGGAGCTGTGACAATAGTGGCGGGTTGACGATGATTTTTCTGCAGAAAAAGGGTAAGGCTAACCGGGCAATTCGTTTAAGTAGGAAATATAGCAACTATCATGTTTTGGTGAATATAAGAATAATAAACAGATTTGCTGCGGGTCGGGCTCTGAGGGCACCTTCGTAAGGCTATATAAATCATGGTTTTATGGGCGATACCTTGGTAGGAAATCAATGCGGTGAAGAGGTCTGACTCAGGACTATATTCCTTATCTTTGCTCCCCCCGAAATAAAACAATTCGGGACTATTTTATCATGTTTGAAAATATAATTAGAAAACAACTAAACGCTGATGATCAGGAGAATGCTGGCGGTGAAAGCACTGAAGCAACTACAGCGACAACAAATGCACCTGCTGCAGATTCCGGTAATGCCGGAACTGAAGATGCTCTTACTTCTGAATCGGTGGAAGTTCCTGCTGAAGCCACTTCAAAAAAAGAGGTTATTGTAGAAACTGCACACGATGATTTTGACTGGAGTGTAGACAAACGAAATGTGACATCTTACACCAAGGAAGAAAAGGAGAAGTATCACACGGTGTATGACAACACTTTTGTGCAACTGAATGATGGGCAGATGATGAATGGTACCGTTGTGGGTTTAACCAAAACTGACGTAGTACTGAACATTGGATTCAAAAGCGATGGTTTAATTTCCCTGAACGAATTCCGCGATCTTCCTAACCTCGCTGTTGGGGATGAAGTGGAAGTGATGATCGTAGAAAAGGAAGACAGGGATGGCCATCTGAACCTGAGCCGTCGCCAGGCTCGTATTACGAGGGCATGGGAAAGAATTGTGGAAGTACATAAGACAGGTGAAGTTATCACCGGTACTGTTACCTCTAAAACAAAAGGTGGATTGATCGTAGATGTTTTTGGGATGGAAACATTCTTACCGGGATCACAGATCGATGTGAAACCTGTAACAGACTATGATCAGTTTGTTGGAAAGACAATGGAGTTTAAGGTCGTTAAGATCAACGAGACGATTAAGAATGCTGTTGTATCGCACAAAGCACTTATAGAAAGTGATATCGAAGCACAGCGAGCAGAGATCATGAGCAAGCTGGAGAAGGGCCAGGTACTGGAAGGAACGGTGAAAAACATCACTGACTTCGGTGCATTCATGGATCTTGGTGGACTGGATGGTTTGCTTTATATCACAGATATTTCATGGGGTCGTATTTCACACCCGACTGAAGTTTTGAAACTTGATCAGAAGATTAATGTAGTAGTACTTGACTTTGACGATGAGAAAAAGCGTATCAGTCTTGGTCTGAAGCAACTAACACCTCATCCATGGGATGTGTTGGCAGAGAACATTGCAGAAGGCAATATCATCAAAGGCAAAGTTGTGAATATCGAAGATTATGGTGCATTCCTCGAAATTCAACCTGGTGTTGAAGGGTTGGTGCATGTATCAGAGATCACCTGGGCTAATACACCGATCAATGCCAAAGAATTCTTTAAGTTAGGTGATGAACATGAAGCTAAAGTGGTAACATTGGATAAGGCAAGCCGTAAAATGAGCTTGTCGATCAAACAGCTTTCAGCTGATCCTTGGAATGATATTGAAACAAAATTTGCAGAAGGCAGCAAGCATAAAGGGTTGGTAAAAAACATCACCAACTATGGTGTGTTTGTTGAACTGGCTGCCGGTATCGGTGGTATGATCCATATCAGCGACCTTAGCTGGTTGAAGCGTTTCAATCATCCGGGTGAGTATACTAAAGTAGGCGCTAATATTGATATAGTCATTCTTGGCATAGATAAAGAAAACAGGAAACTGCAACTGGGTCATAAACAACTGGAAGAAGATCCCTGGAATTCTCTGCAGGATACATTTGCGATTGGCAGCCTTCATGAAGGCACAGTAAGCCGCAGAGATGATAAGGGTGCAACTGTTCAATTGTCTTATGGCCTGGAAGGATTTGCTCCTAACAGGCACCTGGCTAAAGAGGACGGCAAGAGTATCGGTGCCGATGAAACTGCACAGTTTATGGTAATTGAGTTTGACCGCAATGAAAAAAGAATTGTGGTATCTCATACCCGTATTTGGGAGCAGGGTAAGGTAGAAGAAGCTGAAGCTGCTAAGAAAGAAGTAAGAGCTGAAGCCGAGACTACGAGAAAGGCTGTAAAGAGCGTACAAAATAAGGTAGAGAAAGCAACGTTGGGCGATCTCGGTGTGTTGGCAGATCTGAAGAAGAAAATGGATAGTGATAGTGGGGGAGAGCAGCCAGCTGCTGAAGAAGCAAAACCTGAATAAGTATTATCAGCATTATTATAAACCCGGGTCTCACCCGGGTTTTTTTATTCTTGTAGTAAAATAAAGATTGAAAATTCGAAGAGATTTTTTTGATGACGTTTATTTCTTTACCATGCAAAAATGCAGAGCAGTATTTTTAGGAACCCTTGACAGGTAAACCGCTTTACTTCGTTGACAATTGCTTAATTTGAGTCATCATTGGTTGTCAAAATTTACCGCATGATTGCTATAGGCGAACGAATAAAGAATTTTCACCCGATCAGGAAGCTGGTTTATTTTTTTGTCGGCCTATTTTCTTATCCCGGCCTTGCCATAATCAATAAGTTGAAAATATCCGGCACCGAGCACATAAAAGACTTGCCACCTAAAAGGGTACTTTTTGTCAGCAATCACCAAACCTACTTTGCTGATGTCATAACTTTTCTCCATATTTTTTGTGCCGTGAAATGGGGCAAGATAAATCGTCTTGGTATTCCATATTACTTACTGAATCCCTTTACCAGGGTGAATTATGTGGCGGCGGAAGAAACGATGAAGGGTAGTTTTATTAGCCGGTTATTTTTACTTGCCGGAGGGTTAACCGTTAAAAGAACCTGGCGGGCTGAAGGGCAAGAAGTCAGAAAGGGACTTGATCCGTCGGACACCAGGAAGATTACAAGGGCATTGGAAGATAACTGGGTCATCACTTTCCCTCAGGGTACCACTAAACCGTTTGCCCCCGGCAGGAAGGGAACTGCCGTGATCATAAAGCAAATGAAGCCAGTGGTCATTCCGGTGGTGATCAGTGGTTTCTGGAGAGCCTTCAATAAAAAAGGATTAAAGTTTAAAAAGAAGGGCTCATTGCTCTCCATTACCTTTAAAGCACCACTTGTAATCGATTACGAGGCCCCATCAGAAAAAATATTAGCGCAGATCATGGATTCAATCGAGCAAAGTAAAAAATATATGATGATGGGAAAACATCACTGGCAGACCAGCGACAAATTAAACGTGGAGCCAGGTAAAATAGTATAAAAAATAGTTGGTATAACTTATTCCTTAATAAACAAAGCTTTGAGCTCAGTCGCGTCATTTGGTTTCAACTTTCCACCCAATATCAATCTTAATTGTCTTCTCCGAAGTGCTCCGTCAAAAAGTTTTTTTTCTTCGTTGGTTTCTACAACCAGCTCCGGAACCGGACGAGGTTTACGGTTAGGATCAAGTGCAACAAAAGTATAGTAAGCTTGATTGCTTTTGTACTTGTACTGTTGAGTCAGGTCTTCACCCCACACATTCAGATGTACTTCCATCGAAGAGTTGAAAGCTCTTGTTACTTTAGCTTCGATATGGACCACGTTACCCAGTTTGATAGGATTTTCAAAAGAAATATTGTCAACGGAAGCAGTAACAACCGGTGCATTACAATGCTTTTGTGCAGAGAGTGCTGCTGCGATATCCATCCAGTACATTAGCCGACCACCCATGAGGTTGCCAAATACATTAGTATCGTTGGGTAAAACTAATTCGGTCATTATCGTCAGGCTTTCTGCAGCTTTCTTAGTATTCATCATTACAATTTGCGCAAAGATAAGCGCTACAAGTACAAGGCACCAAGTAACGGTTATAAGGCTGCAGTCATCTCTTCCTGCTGAAAGAAACATGACTTGTACCTTGTTCCTTGTTCCTTAAATTTGCTCCACATCTCACCATGTATGCCTGACCCCATCATTTCATTTGATAACACTGAATTTGCTTTTGAGTATAAATCAGATAAGCAACTAAGGAAAGCCCGGTTTCTTTTTTCTATGATGGGTAAGCCCTGGCTGGTAAGAATGGGAACCAGGTTGGCCCCCTGGTCCATCAAAGTGGGCTTGCCGGTAAAAGGCATTATTCGCAAAACGATCTTTGCCCAGTTTGTGGGTGGTGAAACATTGCAGGAAACGTTGATCACTGCAAAAAAATTAGAAAAATATAATGTGAAAGTGATTTTAGACTATGGAGTAGAAGGAGGAGATGATGGTGAGCAGGGCTTTGATCATGCTACAGAAGAATTTATCAAGGTGATCAATTATGCTGCTACACAGCCGAATTTCCCGTTTATGAGTATTAAGGTAACCGGTTTTGCCCGGTTTACGCTATTGGAAAAATTAGACGCAATGATGCAGGCAGCCCAGGGAACGCTGATGAAGCGGTTCTTAAAAGCAGTAGATGGACTGACAGCACAAGAAAAAGAAGAGTGGCACCGCGTCCGCCACCGTATGATGCGAATTTGCGAAACTGCGGCTGAAAGAAAAGTAGGAGTGCTGGTAGATGCTGAAGAAACCTGGATCCAGGACCCCGTGGATGCAATAACCATTATGATGATGGATACCTTTAACAAACAACGTTGTGCGGTATACAATACTATTCAACATTACCGACACGACCGATTACAATTTCTGAAAGATTCCTATTCAGCGGCCGTGGAAAGAAATTTTCTATTGGGGGCTAAACTAGTCAGGGGTGCCTATATGGAAAAAGAAAGGAAAAGGGCTGCTGAAAAGAACTATCCTTCACCCATTCAACCGGATAAAGAAAGTACTGACAAGGATTACAACGCGGGTCTCGAATTCTGTATAGAACATCTCGACCGCATTGGTTTAATTGTTGCCTCGCACAATGAATACAGTAACCTGTATGCTACACAGTTATTACATCAAAACGGGTTATCTTTAAATCATCCGCATATACATTGGAGCCAGTTATATGGCATGAGTGATAATATCACTTTCAACCTGGCCCATGCAGGATGTTCAGTTAGCAAATACCTTCCATTCGGACCCATTAAAGAAGTAATACCTTACCTGATGCGGCGGGCCCAGGAAAATAATTCAGTAAAGGGGCAGACCGGAAGAGAACTTGTGCTGATCAGGAAGGAATTGGAGCGAAGAGGGCATTGAAGCTGGCTGGGCACGAGCCGTCAAACCTATGGTAGATTACATGTTGGACCGGCCCGGCAAGCACAACGAGCAGCAGGAAATATACCTTAGCTACCGCTACTTTTAATGATAAGTTTCATCTTTTTTCATCGAATGGAAAATCGATCTGGTTAAGATATTTGTAGATGGTAATATATTTCCTACGGTCAATAAACCTGATTTAGGGTCGGCCACCTGGTGACTCAATGAAGATTTCTTTTTTATTTTCACTTGAGCACTCGGCGGCATCAGGCCCGGTAGTCCTAATGCCGCCACTTATTTTCCACTATGGCTAATGGTGGTTTAATAGGAGTATACCAGTAATTTTTCTTTTCTACATAACAGTGCTGGAAAACAACTATTTTTTTACATTGTAAGTTAAATTGTAACGTTTTGGTATCATTATTGAGCATGCTTGGCAATTATTTCAGCGTCTGGGGGTTATATTAATATTTTTTTGTATTTTAGGCTTTCTCCGTTGCAATAAAAATTGCTGAATCGATTGTTTGATACCTGATTCCTATTGGTTTTCCTCCGACCCGACCGAAACACGCAGAGCTGTGTAAGTTAGAAATATTTTAATTCTACTTTAATATCTTAGAATGCTGTTATCCATAGTTCCTTTACCGGAGTTTGCCCAGTTTCTTATAATCATTTTATGGATCACCATCCCATTATTATTGTTGTCACTATCTCTTACAGCGCTGGCGCATTACCAGCGCAAAAAGAAAAAGAAAAAAGAAGAAGAAAGTAAGGAGCGGGGCTGGGCATTAACTTCTCCCGAGGAATTTCTGCAGAATCAGCCAGCCGGAGCCCAGATTTTTTTCGATCATACCGGCCTGATTCAAGAATACCAGGACAAACTCTCCTATAATCATGCACGCTATGCTGCACTCAAACAGGATTTTGAAAAGTTGGAATTAAAATATACTTCAACGATAGCATCCGGAACTACCCTTTTGTCAACCTTTAAAAGTACAGAAATGGAAAACACAAGTACGCAAAATCAGGAGGATGCCATCCAATCTGAAATGCCTGTTAACGAGAAACAAGAACTGTTCACACAGCTCGAACAATTAAGCCGGGATTACAAAAATCTTGAAGCCGAGAATGCATCACTGCTGGATCGGATCAGCCTGCTGTCGGTACCCCTTGAGAGAAAAGACAACGATGAAAATAAGTGGAATGAAGATAATACCTTTCTGAAAGGCCAGGGGGTCGAGGCAGATTACCTTAAAGACCTCGTAGAAGAAAAGAATAAGCAAGTGGAATTTCTTCAGAAACAGGTTGAATTGCGCATAAAAAGTTACCACCAGTCCGAACACCAACGGGAAGAAATAAAAAGAGAATTAGAAAGTTCAGTGGAGCAGGTTAATTCAGTGAAAAATGAATTGCTCCAGGAAAGAGAATGTAGGGGTGAGTTACAGTCTGTCATTTACCAGCGGGAAGAAGAATTAGCGGTAAAGCAACGGTTACTTGATTCGATGCAGGAGCATATGAATGCTATTCAGGGTAAACTCGAGGAACAAAAACAACACAATGAAATGCTGAGTGCATCTGCGGCTGTGTCGGCAGCAGAAAGCCATGACTTCAGGACTTCTTTACAGGAAGAATTGGAGAAAGAGCGGTCAAAAGTGCTCCATCTTGAGCAACGGTTATTTGCTAATAAGCAGTTGCTGCAGCATCTTTACAAAGAGTTTTCAGCTTGTATGGAAGATAACCAGACATCCCCTGTTATCGCCCTCAACCCCGGCTATGGAAATGTAGCGGCCGCTGGGCAATGGGATGACTCGTCCGTGTAATGGAATGAGCGCTATATTTTGATTGCGGGTATTTCGCTAATGCCCCTGTATGGATGGCAAAATAATGGCGGGCATTACTATTCGAGCACTTTAATTTCTTCAATGATCTTCGTCAGATCTGTAAATCACCTCTTTTTTATTACTGAGCAGGGCTACATGCAGAAGCAGGCCTTTCTCTATGGCTTCGGCAGGAAAGAATTGTTATTTCAGGTAAAAATTTTGTGCATCATCGTTGAAATACAACTCGTCTACCGGGCTTTACAGGAATAATCCTTTTGTATTTACAGCTTTGTCCGTATTCTTTATGGAAAGACCAAAGATACAATCAGGGCAACATCGGTTGCATGAAAGTTGCTCTACGCTATACTATTAGCCAATAAGCTTTAATTCCTGATTGACTTTCGACAAAAGAAACACAATTTGTGGTTGTAGCTGTGGCTGGTCTACCTATAAGTATTGAGAGAAATTTGATTTATTTACAACAAGAAGTAAGAAACAATCCACTTATTTATCGGTAGTAAGAACCAGCGCTTGCTGGCGCCTTTTAATTTTATAGACGTTTTCTGCTATTTACGATGTTTATAACTAAACTTCACTAGCTTGTAGAGTATTACACTCAACTCTTTATCTATGAAACTTGCCGTAACCATTGCTTGCTTCCTATTATCATGTTCTTTATTTTCCCAACCCTATACGGTAAGGCAAGATCCTAATGATCCCATACGCAAAATAGTTGACCTTAAACCTGTCGTACGAAATCTTCGACAAACCGTAAGTACCAGGAATTTGCTGGATGAAAGCAAAGATTCCCGTAAACCTATACACTTCCAGGCATTTGAACTTAAAAACCCAAGAACAGGTAAGTCGCTTAATCCCAATGCAAAATTAACTTTAAAGATGCCTGATGGCAGTACCCGTGTTACAACGGTTAAAGTATTTTATGACCAGGTAAATGAACTCGAGAAACAATTATACAATATTTTTTAATTCAACGGGTTTGAGCATAAATTAGGTTATTAATATGCAGCCAGGAAAGATATTTTAATAATTAGTCGTGCTTCCACCTCCTCCATTGATCGAATGCTGCAAATCATAAGCTATTATTATGCGGATAAATTCCAAAAACTAAATCACAAATTCCGATTAATTTGCAGAGATGCAACAATATCTTGACCTTCTTCGGCATATTTCAGATCATGGTGTTTATAAAACTGACCGTACCGGCACAGGTACACAAAGTGTTTTTGGTTACCAGATCCGTTTTGATCTGCAACAGGGATTTCCTTTAGTGACTACTAAGAAAATTCACCTGAAAAGTATTATTTACGAGTTGCTTTGGTTTTTGAAAGGAGAGACCAATATTGCTTATTTGAAAGAACATGGCGTAAAGATCTGGGATGAATGGGCAGATGAGAACGGAGAATTGGGCCCAGTGTATGGTAAGCAATGGCGAAACTGGGAGGGAAAAGATGGCAAAGTGGTGGACCAGATTTCAGACCTGGTCGCTCAGATCAAAAAAAATCCGGACAGTCGGCGGCTGATCGTCAGTGCATGGAATGTAGCTGATCTGCCGGAGATGGCGCTGATGCCCTGTCACAATATGTTCCAGTTTTATGTAGCGAATGGCCGGTTAAGTTGCCAGTTATACCAGCGAAGCGCCGATGTATTTCTCGGTGTTCCTTTTAATATTGCTTCCTATGGATTGCTCAACATGATGATCGCACAGGTTTGTGACCTTGAACCGGGCGAGTTCGTTCACACATTTGGGGATGTGCACATTTATAGCAATCATAAAGAGCAGGTAAATCTTCAATTAAGCAGGGATCCTTTTCCGTTGCCAAAAATGAAATTAAATCCGTCAGTAAAAAACATTTTTGATTTTCAATATGAAGATTTCACCTTGGAAGATTATCAGTGCCACCCGGCCATAAAAGCTCCCGTAGCTGTATAGTATCTTTACTCCAGACTAATGACTCCCGACTCATGACTATATCCCTTGTCGTTGCAGCAGCCACTAATAATGCCATCGGGAAAGATGGTAAAATGCCCTGGCATTTGCCCAATGACCTGAAGCATTTCAAAAATATAACCTGGGGGATGCCGGTGGTGATGGGTAGAAAAACATTTGAATCAGTCGGTAAGGTGTTGCCGGGCAGAAAAAATATCGTCGTTACCCGTCAGGTTGGTTGGGAGGTAAAAGGAGCCGTTGCCGTTCAAAAAATTGACGATGCCCTGTTTATTGCAAAAGAAACGGATGCCAACGAGGTAATGGTGATCGGGGGCGGCGAGATCTATAAAGCACTTTTTGACAGAGCTAAAAGAATTTATCTGACAAGAGTGGAAGCAGAACCGGAAGCAGATACTTTTTTCCCCTCCCTCGATCCACAGCATTGGCAGCTGGTCAGCCAGAAAGATCATGAAGCCGATTCGGCCAATGCGTATAACTATTCCTTCCAGGTTTGGGAACGAATAGGCTAAGGATACTTATTTTTGATCCATGTACTCCCGCTGGCAGGTAGCCCAAAAGTATCTTCAATATTATCTCAGCGCATCTGACGGCAAAGGCCATGGCACCCATTCCCCGTTTATATTTCATTTTATCACTAAGGTATTAAATGATAAACGTCATTACCCGGCTTATGATAAAGTAGAACAGTTGCGGGAGGAATTATTGACTGACAAGACTATCTTAACTATCGAGGATTTTGGTGCTGGTTCTTCTGTCGGCCAGGCCAATAAAAGAACAATCGCAGGCATTGCAAAAAACTCTGGTAAACCCAAAAAATTCGGGCAGTTATTGTACAGGCTGGTGAAAGAATATCAGCCTGATACTATTGTTGAATTGGGAACGTCATTGGGAATCACCACGTCTTACCTGGCATTGGCAAAACCCGGGGCAAAACTTGTAACAATGGAAGGCGCCGGGGAGGTAGCTGCTGTCGCTGGTAAAAATTTCCAAAAACTGGAAATAGGACCTATTCAAACAGAGCTGGGAAATTTTGATACAACTTTATCAAGTGTTCTCCAAAGTTTGCCTGTTGTTGATTTTGCTTTTATTGATGGCAATCATCAACAGGAACCGACAGAAAGATATTTTTATGAGTTGTTGCCAAAAACCAACCATTATTCTTTATTGGTTTTTGATGATATTCATTGGAGTTCAGGTATGGAAAAAGCCTGGAAGACGATCAGAGCCCACCCGGCTGTGCGGTGCACTATCGACCTGTTTTTCATTGGTATAGTTTTTTTTCGCGAGGAATTCAGGGAAAAGCAGCATTTTCGCATCCGTTTTTAGAAATTCCTATCTTTTAAAACCTGGACTGCAGGAAAATCAGTATTAATTTGAATTTCACATTTATGACGATCGGATTGCTCAAAGAACCAGCACATGAAACAAGAGTCTCCTTTTTGGCGGAAACGGCCGCCTCACTTATAAAAAAGGGAATTACAGTTTTTGTAGAATCAGGAGCGGGTAGAAAAGCTTTTTGTAGCGATGCTGATTATGAGAAAGCGGGAGCACAAATTAAAAGCCGGGATGAAGTATTGAGATCGGCTGATATTATTTTAAGCATACATCAACCTGAACAGGTGGAGATCGATATGCTGAAAACTTTATCTGTCCAAAGTACACTGCAATCGGGACAGGCAGGAAAAATTTTGATCGGAGTCTATCAGCCGCTATACAATATAGACACGATGAAACGTTGGGCGGCTTCTGGTCTCACTGCCTTTTCATTAGATATGCTGCCACGGACCACCCGGGGACAGGCTATGGATGTGCTCAGCTCCCAGGCCAATATTGCCGGCTATAAAGCGGTATTGGAGGCGGCTAATTCATATGGCAGGTATTTTCCTATGTTTATGACAGCTGCTGGTAGTATTGCTCCTGCACATGTATTGATATTGGGTGCTGGTGTAGCGGGGCTCCAGGCTATTGCTACCGCCAAGCGATTAGGGGCCGTGATAGAAGTGTTTGATACAAGGCCTGCCGTTAAAGAAGAAGTAATGAGCCTGGGGGCAAGATTTATTGAAGTAGAAGGCGCTGCTGATGCCAGTTCGGCCGGAGGCTATGCGGTGGAACAGTCTGAAGACTTTTTGCAGCGTCAGAAAAATAAGATCGCTGAAAGTATTGCAAAAGCAGATATCGTTATTACTACTGCACAGATACCCGGTAAAAAAGCTCCCGTATTGATCACGGAAGAGATGATCGCGGCAATGAGAAATGGTTCGGTGATCATAGACCTGGCTGCTGCCACCGGTGGCAACACCCCTGTAACAAAGAATAATGAGACCGTAGTATACCATGATGTTAGTATTATTGGCAATTCATCATTGCAATCAACCATGCCCAGTGATGCCAGTAAATTGTACGGTAAAAATGCGTTGAACTTTTTGCAATTGATTATAACAAAGGATGCTGGTATCAACCTGAATTGGGAGGATGACCTGGTAAAAGGAAGTTGTATCACGCACAATGGAGAGATCGTTCATGAACGTTTAATATAATTATATGGAGTCTTTATTAAACTGGATAACTGCTAACCAGCAAACCATCTATATTGTTATCCTGATGATATTTGTCGGCATTGAAGTGATTGGCCGTGTCCCCAGTGTCTTGCATACTCCGTTGATGAGTGGTGCCAATGCGATACATGGGGTGGTAATAATTGGGGCTATCATTGTCATGGGGAAAGCGGAGCAAGATAATTACCTGGCATTGATACTAGGTTTTTTGGCGGTGATCGTGGGTACATTAAATGTGGTGGGTGGATTTGTGGTAACAGACAGAATGCTGGAGATGTTTAAGAAGAAGAAGAAAGACTGAATCCAGTAAGAGGGGCAGTAAGACACTGAATGGATGAAAATCACATTTGTACTTTAATATTTTTTACTAATAATAGCACACACATTGCTGGTAAGCATTGGGTGGCAAATCCCCTTAAGGGGACTTAAGGGAGCCAGTATTTTATGGAATTCAATATACTTACACTTTGTTACCTCATTGGATCGGTGACGTTTATTATTGGGTTAAAAATGCTTTCTAATCCCATAACGGCGAGAAGAGGAAATCTGTTAGCAGCCGCAGGGATGGTGATCGCTATAGTTGGCACTATTTTTTTATACCGGGATGATTCAGGTAACAAACTGCAAAACTATGGATGGATATTCGGCGCTATAATGATCGGATCTGTTATTGGCACTTTATCCGCTAGAAAAGTGAAGATGACAGCAATGCCGGAAATGGTGAGTATGTTTAATGGAATGGGCGGGGCCTGCGCCGCCTTGATCTCGATCGTGGAGTTTAATCATTATTCCAACCTGTTTATTGCTACACCTTCGATGTGGGGTTTCATGTTGATCATTTTATTGGGCTTAATTATAGGGTCCGTTTCATTTGCAGGTAGTATGATCGCCTGGGGAAAGTTAAATGGCAGTGTTAAAGATTTTTCTTTTAAGGGCCAGCATATTTTTAATATCGTTTTGTTATTGGTTATTGTAGGCCTGGCAGCCTATTTGATCGGATGGACACCAGCTAGTGCGAAAATTATTTTCTATATTATTTTGGTCTTGTCTTTGTTGTATGGAATCTTTTTCGTTTTCCCGATTGGGGGTGCAGATATGCCTGTTGTTATTTCGTTGCTCAACTCCTTTACCGGTGTAGCGGCAGCCTGTGGAGGATTCTTGTATGATAATAAAGTAATGCTCACGGGTGGTATTCTTGTCGGGGCAGCAGGTACCTTGCTCACGATCCTGATGTGTAAGGCGATGAACCGGTCACTGGCGAATGTGTTGATTGGCTCATTTGGAGGGGGTAATGGTGCTGGACCTGCCGGTGCCACCGAGCATCAGCATTATAAAGAGATCAGCCTGAGTGACTCTGCCGTTATCATGAGATATGCAAACCGGGTTTATATTGTTCCCGGGTATGGTTTGGCTGTTGCGCAGGCACAACATGCTTGTCATGACCTGGAAAAATTATTAGAAAGCAAAGGGACAGAAGTAAAATATGCCATTCACCCGGTTGCGGGAAGGATGCCTGGTCACATGAATGTACTACTGGCCGAGGCGGATGTTGCCTATGAAAAATTGCTGGATATGGAACAAGCCAATGAAGAATTTGGCACCACGGATGTTGTACTAATCCTGGGTGCCAATGATGTGGTGAATCCTGCGGCAAAAACCGACCCCTCCTCTCCGATTTATGGAATGCCGATACTGGATGTGGACCTTGCCAAACACATCATTGTCAATAAAAGGAGTATGAAACCGGGTTATGCCGGCATCGAAAATGACCTGTTCTTTCAGCAAAAAACGTCTATGCTGTTTGGTGATGCCAAGAAAGTATTGCAGGACCTGATCAGCGAGATAAAGAATTTATAAACCGGTTTATAGTTGCTGGCGCTTAGTTCTTAGTTTTACAACGTGCAACTTCCCTCTTCTTTTCTGGATGCTATAAAAAATGCGAAGGGCTTCAATGACCTTGCGTTTAGGCGTGTGCATGAATCGGGTGAACGTGTTACTTCTGTCCGGCTCAATCCATTTAAACTGGTTGGAACATCCCAGTGGCCCGGGTCAACGCCTATTCCCTGGACGGATCACGGATTTTATTTGCCCAAACGTCCTTCTTTTACATTCGACCCGCTCTTTCATGCAGGAACATATTATGTGCAGGAAGCCAGCAGTATGTTTTTGGGACAGGCATTACAACAAACCGTTGAGCTGACAAGGCCATTGAAAGTACTTGACCTATGTGCTGCACCCGGGGGAAAGTCAACACATATCCAATCTCTCCTTTCAAAAGACAGTTGGCTGGTCAGCAATGAAGCCATACGGGCACGGGTAAATGTGTTGAAAGATAATATTATCAAATGGGGTTGTGAAAACGTGGTAGTGACCAATAATGACCCAAGGGATTTCGCAAAAATGGAAAACTATTTTGATGTAATCGTTGTAGATGCACCTTGCAGTGGCAGTGGCCTTTTTAGACGTGATCCAGGTGCAATAGAGGAATGGAGTGAAAATAATGTACAGCTATGTTGTCAGCGGCAGCAAAGAATATTGGCAGATGTGTGGCCTGCCTTAAAAACTAATGGCGTATTGATTTATTCCACCTGTTCCTATTCAACAGAAGAAGACGAAGAAATAGCCGACTGGCTGGCCAATGTTTTCTTAGCCGAAAGCCTTAAGCTAACGATCAGGGATGAATGGGGAATAGTTGAAACGGGCAGGGGGTATCGTTTTTGGCCGGATAAGGTGAAAGGCGAAGGGTTTTTCGTGGCCTGTTTTAAAAAGAATGGAACTGAAACACCCGACCACCCTATAAGGAATCAATATAACCGGGCAGGACACAAACTGAGCATTGCTGGCAAAAAGGATTTAGAAGTAATTAAGAAGTGGGTAAAGACGGAAGGAAAGATTTTTTTCAGGCACCTGAATACAGTATATGCCTGGCCCGAACTACAGGCAGGTGATTTCATCCTTCTGCTTCAACAACTCCGTGTCATCTATTCCGGCACATTAATTGGAGAACTGGTCAGGGATAAATTAATTCCTGATCATGCCCTGGCTATGAGCACAAGTGTGGCGGATACAATAGAGAGAGCAGAACTAGACCAGGACCAATCCATTCAATACCTTCAACGCAAAGAACTCCAGGTGGAAATAAAAAATAAAGGCTGGCAACTGGTTACTTACCAACAGCGTCCTTTAGGTTGGATGAATGTTTTGTCAAACCGCATTAATAATTACTATCCGAAGGAAAGCAGGATATTAAAAGACAATTATGAGACTCACTAAACCTAAAAAATCCACATCTTTGCATATCAAATCCAAGGTATGAAGAAGTTTACCCTATCCTTTTGTATAATCCTTTTTATCTCCCTTTTTGCCTCCGCTCAAAAAAAGGATTTGATAGTTAAAAGCAGCGATAAAGGACTTTATCTTGAACATAAAGTGGCTCCCAGGGAAAGTTTTTTTGCAATTGGCCGTTTGTACAGTGTTAGCCCCCAATTTATCGCCTCCTTCAACCAACTTGATATAAGAAAAGGTTTACAAATTGACCAGAAACTTCGAATCCCTCTAACTGACACAAATTTTGCCCAACAAGGGAATGAAGGGATACCAGTTTATTACAGGGTAAAAGCAAAAGATGGTTTGATAGTCATCAGTAATAAACATAACAAAGTCTCTCTGGAAAATCTGCGTTCCTGGAATAAACTTGCCAAGGATGAAATAAAAGAAGACTCGAAACTGATCATCGGTTTCTTGCAAAGCGTGTCAAAGACGGACAATACTATTGTCAAAGTGGAGGAAAAACCTGTGGAGAAACTAGAACAAAAGCACGTGGAAAAAGAGGAGGAAAAACCAGTAACAAAAGAGGAGGAAAAAGTACCTGGTAAAGTGGAAGAGACGCCTATGGGGAAGGAGGAAGAAAAGCCTGTAGAGAAAACTGAAGAAAACCCAGTAATTAAAGAGGAGGAAAAGAAACCCGTCGTGGAGGAAAAACCAAGTGAGAAAGTGGAAGAAAAGCCTGTTGAAAAACCGGCAGAAAAAACGGTTACTGAAGAACAGGGTTATTTCAAGGCACATTTTGAACACCAGGTAAAAACATTACCTATCTCAAAAAATGAAACAGTTACTTCCAGTATTTTTAAGACCGCAAGCGGTTGGAAAGATGGCAAATATTACCTGTTGATCGATAAAGTGGCCCCCGGAACAATTGTGAGAATTATCAACCCTTCCAATAACAAAGCTATCTATGCCAAAGTATTGGGTGAAATGAGTGGTATCAGGCAAAACGAAGGTCTGAATATACGTATCAGCAATGCCGCTGCTTCAGCTTTGCAAATCAGCGAGGAGGATAAGTTTATAGTAAAAATGAATTACTAAGGCACCCGAGCTGCTGCATCACTGGAATCGATAACCGCGAAGAAACTCTTCGATACTCATTTTCTTTTTTCCTTCCAGTTGCACTTCCAATACATGGAGGTAGCCATTGGTACAGGCAAATTTTAAAAAACTTTTGCCGTCTGTTTCGTATTCGCCTTCCGTTATGGCAGGAAAGACAACTTCCTTTTTTGCTTTATAAATCTTAAACATCTTCTCATTCATGATGATAAAAGCTGCAGGATGAGGACTCAATCCACGAACAAGGTTGTAAACATATTCAACCGGTTGGCTCCAGTTGATCCTGCAGGTATCAGTATGTATTTTGGGAGCACTTTTAAGAGGCTGCTGGCTCTCCCCGTCTGCCATTTCTTCCTGTGGCTTTTCTGCCAGGCTTCCGTCAGCCAAACCCTTCACGGTTTTTACTAGCAATGCTGCTCCCACCTCTTTCATTTTATCATGTACTTCACCAGCCGTTTCATGTTCACCTATCGAAAAACTTTCCTGTAACAGGATATCTCCGGTATCGATTTCTTGCTTCAGTTTAAAAGTTGTAACGCCGGTTTCTTTTTCACCATTGATCACGGCCCAATTAATCGGCGCCGCACCGCGATACTGCGGTAGTAAAGACCCGTGAAGATTGACAGATCCCATGGGCGGCATGTTCCAGACAATTTCAGGCAACATCCGGAATGCAACAACAATTTGCAGATCTGCCTTTAATGATTTCAATTCTTCTAAGAATTCCTGGTGTTTTAGTTTTTCTGGTTGCAGCGTTTTCAGTTGGTGCTCAACAGCATATTTTTTAACGGCACTCTTTTGCAGTTGCATTCCCCTGCCGCCAGGTTTATCAGGGGCAGTTATTACACCTACTATATGGCACCCCGCTTTGACTAGTGCATCTAATGAAGCAACGGCAAACTCGGGTGTGCCCATAAAAATGATTCTGATTTTTTTGATTTTTTCAGCTGCCATAAAGAAATATAAAGCTCCCTTAAATGAACGGGAGTTTTATGAGGGCAAAGGTAGCAGGAATTCCAGGACAAGGTTAATGGCTCGTTTTGTTTTTTCTTTTACTGGTATAGACCAGCTGCAATGCTGTACATACTTGCTGCCTATTTGTGCAGGTGTTGTAAATTTTGAAAGCACTTTTTTGATAAGGGCTAATTCTGTCGCCTTTCCATTTGCCAATATTTTAGCGTACATCAGGTTAATGCTGTTGATCACATCTGCCTGTGTGAATTTTTTCTTTGGCAGTATATTTATTTACTCAATATTTTTTTGGGATACTAATTGTTTGTTGCTGCTAAAAGAAGGATAGGCCGCGTTGGCAAATTTCTTGTCCATCATATCCGGGAGTGCGTCCTGCATCATTTTCTTAGCATGGTCTATTTCCTCCTTGCTCATATTGCTTTGCTTCAGGGCATCCTCGATCATTTTATTAATGTCGCCCTGCGAAGGAGTTTTCGTCGGGGATTGTGCTGTTGCGAGTAGTACAGAAAGGAGTAAATAGAAACAGATTACTATCTTATTCATAGCGCCGAAATTTTTTCAAACTTCGGATGATAACTGAACAGGGACAATAGAATGAAAGTTATTGTGCACGTAGCCAATAGGAGCCTTTTCTCACCAGGTAATTAATCAAAATCATCATAAAGCAAGTATTTCTTCCTTATTTTCTTGAACTCGCTCAACTTTGGCTCCCAACTTGCTTTTATAGCTTCTTCGCTTTTGCCGGTTTTTATTTGCTGCCAGAGTTCATTGTTCCCGGCCAGCTTATTAAAAAAAGATTCTTCCATTTTACCCGACTTCGGGACTATAAAAAATTTATCTTTTTCAGGAAATAGTTTGTAGGCTTCTATCAGCCATTTCAACTGTACGTTGCTCTGCACTTTTGCCCACACTTCTTCAGGTGTACCAGATAAGTCCCATCCATAACATAGCTGGCCATAAAGTTTTGAACTTTTAGCTCCTTCATTAGGGTTAGGTGTAAAGGAATAAAGACTCTTTGGGAGTGATGGGTGGCCAAATACCTGGAACTGTTTGTGGGTGCCTCTTCCTTCACTTAATACGGTTCCTTCGAAGAAACAAGTCGAAGGGTATAAATAAATGGATTGAATATTGGGAAGATTAGGGGATGGTTTTACCGGCAATACATATTTTGATTTGTGGTCGTATCCTTTACATTTGATCACCTGGAAATGAAAAGGGGTGTCTACAGAATTTTCAGCTGTTTTATAGTAGGCGTATTTTGCATTGGCCTTTTCACTAAGCCATCCTTCGCCGGCGATCATAAAAGCATATTCTGCGATCGTCATACCATATACGATTGGGATTGGCTGGCGACCTACGAATGAACGATAGGTCAGATCAAGTACAGGGCCATCTACATAATGGCCATTGGGATTAGGCCGGTCTAAGATCATCAAGGGCTTACCTGATTCAAAAGCTGCTTCCATGAATTCTTCCAGGGAAGAAATAAACGTATAAAACCGCACGCCGACATCCTGAATATCGAAAATGAGCAGATCGACATTTTTTAGATCTTCAGCCGATGGTCGTCGTTTGCTGCCATACAACGAAACCACGGGTATTCCGGTTTTTTCATCTACGTAATTACCTACTTTTTCTCCAGCATCGGCGGTGCCTCTGAAACCATGTTCCGGTCCGAATATCACTTTAATATCAACTCCAAGTTTTCGAAGCGTATCTACCAGGTGGGTATGGCCGACCATAGAAGTCTGATTCGCAAAAATCCCAACCTTTCTACCTTTGATCAGGGGCAAGTATACATTTACCCTGTCGGCGCCCGTCAGAATTAGTTGTTTATTATTCCCGGCTGGATGCTGGTCTGCTGTCTGTGCTGAAGTAGCAAGTGTTATCAATAAAGCAAGAAATGTGGGAGCTATTCTCATGTTATTTGTTTAATGGGGATCTGCAGGCAAAATACAGAAAATAGTAATGAAGACAGGTCCAAATATTTAAACGGTTGCATTATTGATTTTGGGCTAAATTGCGGCCCTGTTTTTGATTTATTAACTAAAAAAAATTCAATGGCGCACGTAAAAGCTGGAGATAAGGTGAAAGTACATTATCATGGTAAGTTAACAACGGGAGAAACTTTTGATTCTTCAGAAGGCCGTGAGCCACTGGAATTTGAGGTTGGTAGCGGGGCCGTGATAAAAGGGTTTGATGATGGGGTTACCGGGATGACTATTGGTGAAAAGAAGACCATTAACATACCATTTGACGAAGCTTACGGACCAAGAAATCCTGAAATGATTATTGAAATGCCAAAAGAACGTTTTCCCCAGGACATGGAAATTAAAGTGGGGATACCGTTAATGATGAGTGACCAGCAAGGGCACCAGTTCCAGGTAACTGTAGTAGATGTAAAAGACGACGTGGTGATGTTGGACGCCAATCACGCACTGGCCGGGCAGGACCTGGTTTTTGAACTTGAATTGGTGGAAATAGAAGATCCCAGCCCTTTGATCATAATGCCGTAACTAATTGAAATGTTAATTGTTGTATGGTTTGGGCTCGAAGTCTCAAACCATTTTTTTTAATGTATATTCGATGCCCCAAAAAGAGAGTATGTTTTCAAATTACAAGTTTACCGCGGCAGACAGGTTTTTGCGATATGTACAAATAGACACGCAGAGTGACCCGCAGTCAAATTCTTATCCTACCACAGAAAAACAGAAAGATCTGAGCCGCCAGTTAGCGGGGGAGTTGACCGATATGGGTGTTGAAGATGCTCATATGGATGAATGGGGTTATGTGTATGCAACGATACCGGCTACGTCCGATAAAAAAGTCCCCGTCATTTGTTTTTGCGCCCATGTGGACACGGCACCGGATTGTAGTGGAACGAATGTGAAACCACTGGTTCATAAAAATTACCAGGGTCAGGATATTGTGTTACCGGATGATAAGTCACAGGTAATAAGGGTAGCTGATTACCCGTACCTGAAAAAACTAATCGGACATGATATTATCACGGCTTCGGGACGTACATTACTTGGATCGGATGATAAAGCTGGGGTGGCTGAGATAATGGATCTTGCTAATTACTTAGTCAGTAATAAAGAACTGAAGCACGGTACCATAAAAATTCTATTTACACCCGATGAGGAAGTAGGCAAAGGAACCGCTAAAGTCGATCTGGAAAAATTGGGAGCTGACTTTGGTTATACACTGGATGGTGGTGAAGCCGGTTCGTTGGAAGATGAAACTTTCAGTGCGGATGGTGTACAAGTGATCATTCATGGAGTGATCGCCCATCCCGGCTATGCAAAGAATAAAATGATCAATGCCATGAAAATTGCAGGAGAGATATTGGCTGCATTGCCTAAGGAAAGGCTTTCTCCCGAATCAACAGATGGCAAAAGAGGATTTATACATCCCGTGAGAGTTGAAGGTATTGCTGAAAAATGTACCATTGACTTTATCATCCGTGATTTTGACACAGCCGGTCTAGGTAAGAAGGAAGATTATTTAAGAACACAAATAGAAGAAAGGTTGAGAACCTATCCCAAAGCATCTTTTGAATTTCAAGTAACGGAGCAGTACCGTAACATGAAGGAAATATTGGAAGTAAATCCACAGGTTGTAGACTATGCAAAAGAGGCCATTACACGGGCTGGTCTACCGCTCAAGATGGAAAGTATACGTGGGGGCACTGATGGTAGCCGCTTGTCTTTCATGGGGTTACCCTGCCCTAACTTATTTGCTGGTGAGCAGGCAATCCATTCTAAACATGAATTTATCAGTGTGCAGGATATGAATAAAGCGGTAGAGACGATGGTCCACCTGGTGATGATCTGCGAAGAAAAAAGTTAATCGTACATTACACTTAAATTTAATAGTATGGAAAATTTTACAAGGTGGATCGCAGAATACTGGTGGATTATAGTGGCCGCTATCATTTTCTTTGGTTCATTGTTCACTATCAACCAGGGTTATATTGGTGTCATTACGATGTTCGGTAAATACCGGCGGATCGTACGACCGGGGCTGAATATCAAAATACCGATCCTGGAATCAGTAGCTAAAAAAGTTTCTATCCAGAACCGGTCTGTGGAATTGGAATTCCAGGCGGTAACCTTGGACCAGGCGAATGTGTATTTTAAAAGTATGTTGTTGTATTCTGTTCAGAATGCCAATGAAGATACAATTAAGAAAGTGGCTTTTAAATTTATTGCAGACAGGGACCTGATGCAGGCACTGATAAAAACAATTGAAGGTAATATCCGTTCTTTTGTAGCCACCAAGCGGCAGGCAGAAGTGTTAGGACTCCGGAGGGAAATAGTTCAGTATGTGAAAGTAGAAGTAGATCTATCTTTGGAGGAATGGGGTTATCACCTGCAGGATCTGCAGATCAATGATATCACTTTTGATAAGGTGATCCTCGACTCGATGAGCAAGGTAGTGGCGTCTAATAACCTCAAAGCGGCGGCTGAGAATGAAGGCCAGGCGTTGTTAATCACTAAAACAAAATCGGCTGAAGCCGATGGTAATGCCACTAAGATAGCCGCCGAAGCAGAAAAAGAAGCTGCCCGTCTTCGTGGACAGGGTGTGGCGCTTTTCCGTAAAGAAGTGGCAGCAGGTATGTCTGAAGCTGCTGAACAAATGAAACAGGCCAACCTGGATACGAATGTAATCTTGTTCAGTATGTGGACAGAGGCCATCAAAAATTTTGCAGAGTATGGCAAAGGCAATGTAATATTCCTGGATGGCAGCCCCGATGGAATGGAAGGCACCATGAAACAGATCCAGGCATTGATGGTAAAACAAGCAGGCACGAAGGGGTGATGAAACCCTTGCTGGCAAATGGTTTTAATCATATAAACTGAAAGGAAGATTAGTTGAAGGGCCTGTAATTCTTGTTTTGTGCTCTGTTAAATAACTCTAAAATCGCAATGCCACGTACAACGTGGCATTGTTTTTCTCGTTCAATGCTCAATCAATAATAAGGTATTCAAAAAATAGTAGCTCTTATCGATCGTCCGGGTTTCAGTCCCGCTCTTCCTGTAGAAAGTTGGGGTGCGACGTTATTAAGACTTGTTAGTAAACGTAAAAAACAAATTAACCACTATCCATTATTTTCACGGATCTAAAGACCAATAATTATGATTGATTTTTTGCAGATCGTAGACTCACTTGCGCAAGCAACCCAATTTGCTGCCGGCGATTCCAACCATGACGGAACCTTAAGTTTTTTTGAGTTATTAAAAATGGGAGGATGGATCATGATGCCCCTCGCCCTGATGTTATTATTGGCGGTATATGTCTTTGCGGAACGCACTATTGCCATCCGTAATGCAGCAAAGATCGACAACAACTTTATGAATATAGTCCGCGATAACATTGTTAGCGGGAATGTAACGGCAGCCAGAAATTTTGCCAAGAACAATAATACACCTGTAGCCCGGATCATAGATAAAGGAATCCAGCGGATTGGTAAGCCCATCGATAGTATTGAAAAGAGCATGGACAATGTGGGTACACTCGAGATGTATAAATTGGAAAAAAACCTGGGCCTGCTTTCTGTGGTTTCAAAAGCGGCGCCTATTTTTGGTTTTGTGGGTACCCTGGTAGGGTTAATGCAATTATTCTCGAGGATCACAACAACGAATGAATTTGAAGTAGGTACTATTGCCGGAGGTATTTATACGAAACTTATCACGTCCATCACGGGTCTTGTGATAGGCCTGGGTGCTTACCTGGCCTATAGTTACCTGAATACCCAGATCGATAAGACTTCTAACAAAATGGAAGCCGCCTCTTCTGATTTCCTGGATATTTTGCAAGAACCCACCCGCTAAACAACCCTAATGAAATTCAGAAAAAAACATAAAGGTGAATCCGGGGAGGTTTTCACAGATTCCCTAAATGATATCTTGTTCATCCTGCTGATGTTCTTTCTCATCGTGGCAACCCTGGCCAATCCTAATGTGGTGAAAGTGGGTCTGCCGAGAGGTTCCAAGGATACTAAGGCCAAACAAAACATCATGGTATCGATCGATAAGAATCAGCAATACTATATCGGAACCGTCAAGATTGAGTCCACCCTGTTTGATTCGATGCTAAGAAAAGAGATCAGGAAATACAAAGCATTTGTGGATACCCCCACTGTGGTTATAAATGCCGATACGGCTGCCTATTACGGTGAGGTATTCCGCATCATGCGGATAGCCAAGAAGGATACAGCAAAAGTGGTAGCGAGGATCGATTGATGAACAGGCAAGGTATTTAAATGCCAGGTATTGATTTTATCATCCGTTCTTTTCCCTGCATATCTGTTTTCAATTCAGTCGTGTAACCTGCCAATTGAAAAAGATCACAAGTGTCTTTACCAAAATTTTCATGGATCTCTGCATATATACTACCGTTACGGGTAAGATGTGTTTTACCAAATTCTGCCATCGCCTCATAAAAGATCAACGGATCGGCATCAGGAACAAATAAAGCTGTTCCGGGTTCATAGTGCCACACGTTTGGCTGCATTTGTTCCTTGTCCATTTCGGGAACATACGGCGGATTGCTAACAATGATATCAAAATGAGTTAGCTGTTCCCATTTGGATCTATCCAGGAAATCTAGCTCAATAAAATTGATCGCAGTATCCACAGCAGCTGCGTTTCTTTTTGCTATTTCCAATGCGGCCTGACTAGTATCGCAGGCCCAAACATCAGCCTCTTGCATATTTTTTTTCAATGCAACGGCTATGCAACCACTTCCGCTGCCGATGTCCAGTATCTTCAAATCACCTGCCGGTTTATACGTGTCAATGATCCATTTAACCAGTTCTTCCGTTTCAGGTCTTGGGATCAGCACATTTTTGTCCACATAGAATTTCAGTCCGTAAAACCACGACTCGTTTAATACATATTGCACCGGCTCATGCCGCAACAGTCTTTCCGTATAGGTTCGTAGCTGTGTTTCTTCGTCACCAGCCAGCGCTGCATTTTTATATAGCATTCGTTCAACTTTTGCCGACCCTGTTATCTTCTCCATCACCCAATCCGCAACTTGTGATGTTTCACTTTCATTATAAATTGCGCGGAGCTGTTTCAAAAGATAAAAGGTTGCATCCTGTACAGTCATAACTTCCTATGTGTTTAGCGGAAGAGCAAACTTACAAAGGGAAAAGTAAAAAAGTCATAGGTGAGTAGAACAGTGTGCCAGGTTGGTCGGATTAATCGCTTTCGGAATGGTTTATATTTGCTGCCATCATTCTTATTAGTCAATGACCATTGATCAACAATACATGCAACGTTGCATTGAACTTGCAAAAAAAGGTGCAGGTTTTGTTGCTCCCAATCCCATGGTGGGGGCTGTATTGGCATATAATGGCAGGATCATTGGCGAAGGCTGGCATCAGCGGTATGGAGAATCGCATGCAGAAGTGAATTGTATTGCCTCGGTGGAGGAGGAAGACAAAAATTTGATTTCAGCATCAACTTTGTATGTTTCATTAGAGCCTTGTTCGCATTTCGGCAAGACACCACCTTGTGCCAATCATATCATATCGTGGAGTATCCCAAGAGTTGTAATCGGCTGTCGTGATCCGTTTAATCAAGTAAACGGCAAAGGCATTGAAAAGCTGGAAGCAGCAGGAGTGCTAGTTGAGGTTGGCTTACTGGAGCAGGAATGTCGGGAAATGAATAGGCGGTTCCTCGTTTTTCATACGCAACACCGACCATATGTTGTATTGAAATGGGCACAGACAATGGATGGCTGTATGGGATTTGCACCCGAAGGAGGGAGTTTAAACTCCGTGGCAAAAAGATTGTTTATTAGTAATGAATACTCGAATCGACTGGTGCATAGATGGAGAAGCGAGGAAGCCTCTATTTTAGTCGGAACTACTACCGCGTTATTGGATGATCCTGAGTTGACAGCAAGGTTATGGCCGGGCGAGTCACCGGTGCGCCTGGTGGTGGATATGGATTTAAAACTTCCATCTTCATGGAAAATTTTTAATCGGCAAACTCCAACGATCATTTTCAATACCAAACAGCATAGTGGCGAATTGGGGGATGCTGCCAGGCCCGGACTAATGTATTACCAGGTTATCCATGCTGTTAGTCTTGTTCCTCAACTATTGAATGCATTATATCAGTTAAATATCCAAAGTGTTTTGGTAGAAGGTGGAGCAACGCTTTTGCAATCCTTTATTGATGTAGGTGTATGGGATGAAGCGAGAGTTATTACGAATGAAGAGTTGACACTTGGGCGGGTTCGGGATAATAATAAACTCGATGCACCGGTATTGAATAAAAGCAAAATGGTTTTTCAACAGAAAATTCTTTCAGACAAAATAGAAATATTCAAGCCGGAAAACTCCGCGCTCCCGACTCCCGACTCATGACTGCCGACTCTTTCTACAATACAATCGAAAAACCAGCTGTAGCTGAATATAAGGATCGGGGCAGTAAGTTTGTTGCCTATTCCTTTCCCATTTCCACTGTAAATGAGTGCAAAGAAAAACTGGTGGCTTTAAAAAAAGAGCATTCAAAAGCGGCGCATCATTGTTTTGCCTATCGGATCGCTTTGGTCGGAAATATTTACCGTGTCAGCGATGATGGTGAACCCTCTGGTTCAGCCGGCCGTCCCATCCTTGGACAAATAGACAGTAAACAGCTGACCAATGTCTTGATCGTGGTGGTCCGCTATTTCGGCGGTACATTATTAGGAGTACCCGGCTTGATCAATGCTTACAAAACAGCAGCGTTATTGGCTCTGCAGGCCAGTTCCATTGTACTGAAACCAGTATTTGTACAATATAGCTTGCAGTTTGACTATGCCCAGATGAATGAAGTGATGAGGATCATTAAACAGTCAAACTGTATGGTGATCAAACAACTAGCCGGGCTATTCTGTTCATTGGATATTGCCGTGCCTAAGAACCGGCAGGATGAAGTGGTTATCAGGCTGAAAGAAGTTAAGGGCTTAGTAGTAGAGAGGTACGTTGGCGAATAAACGCAGGTATTGTGTAGAAAATATCTTTTTATTTTTCCAGGAAGGTTGTAACTTATATATTCTAAAGCTCTTTTTATGAAACATCATCTTGTGTCCCGTATTGCCATTTGGCTATTGGCCATCATTATGATCATTTTCGGCATCCACCACTTCAGGCGCCCGGAAAATATGTTGGTATTTGTACCTGCCTTTATGCCTGGCGGAATCATCTGGGTGTATATAGTGGGGGTGGCTTTTATCCTTGCCGGGCTCGCGTTTATAGTCAATCGTTTTGTGACATTAGCCGGCTACCTGTTAGCCTTTTTATTGTTGGTATTTGTAATAACCATTCACTGGCCCAATCATCGCAATGCCGGTGATCCTGAAATGCGCCAACTGGCTTTTGTAAATTTGCTAAAGGATACGGCTTTGGCGGCATTTGCCATTTATGTGGCTGTAAATGCAAAGCATCAACGGTTGAATACAGATGATTAGAGGAGGCAGCAATGAACATTACAAACCAATAGTGCGAAGGAGATATTAATTTTCTTTTAAAATGAAAATAAAATCTCCTCCCTCATCGCCTGTTTCTGCCATTACGCCATCCTGTGGCACCACCGAGTTATTGAAAGCAGCTGACCTGAAAAACAAAAGAAGCTCCTGCTGATAAACCTTTAGTTTTTTTATCACCAGGTTGCCGAATAAAGTTCCAAAAATAACTGGCAGTGTAGAAAGTTGGTTCGAGGCGACCATTTTAATTAAACCTGTCGCTCACGACCAGCTCTTTGCTTCCCGGGGTGTACTTATAAAATCCTTCACCGCTTTTTACACCTAATTTGCCCGCTGTAACCATGTTCACTAACAAGGGACAAGGTGCATATTTTGGGTTGCCAAATCCATCGTGCAATACATGCAGGATAGAAAGACAAACATCCAGGCCGATAAAATCAGCGAGTTGTAAAGGTCCCATAGGGTGGGCCATACCTAATTTCATGACGGTATCTATTTCTTCCACACCGGCTACCCCTTCGTATAAACTGTAAATGGCTTCATTGATCATAGGCATCAGGATGCGGTTAGCAATAAAACCGGGGTAATCATTCACTACACAGGGGACTTTACCCAATTGTTTGCACAATGCTACGATCGTATCGGTCACTTCTTTTTTTGTGGCGTAGCCATTGATAATTTCTACCAGTTTCATTACCGGGACAGGGTTCATAAAATGCATGCCGATCACTTTACCAGCTCTAGCGGTAGCAGCACCAATTTTTGTCACCGAGATAGAGGAAGTATTAGTAGCAAGGATCGCGTTTTTTGGGGCGAAAGAGTCCAGCTGTTCAAAAATATTGAGCTTTAGCTCCACGTTTTCGGTGGCTGCTTCCACTATGAGTCCGGCATTTTTCACCCCTTCTATGAGGTTCGACTCGGTAGTTATATTAGCAAGCGTATCTTTTTTTTGTTCTTCGGTGAGGGTGCCTTTGGCTATTTGCCGGTCAAGATTCTTTGTGATATTGGCAACGGCCTTATCTAATTGTGCCAGTGAAATATCTACTATAGTAACCTTAAAACCAGCTTGTGCAAATACATGGGCAATACCATTACCCATGGTACCGGCTCCGATTACAGAAATACCCCCATTTAGATTCATATAAACTAATTTTTTCTCTACCCCTAAAGGGGAGTTATGTAAAACTTACTAAAGAGGCAATAGGATGAATTGAAATATTGCCTGACAAATGTAAGCAGATTGTAATTGCTGAGCAATGAACAGAAAGATAAATGGTGCGACGCAAGGGACGATCATCTGTGGTATTACGCTGGTAACAAAATAGAAAAATTTAAATGCAATAGGAAACTATAAGAATCAAAAAGACATTTGGATTTAGGTGGCCTCTTTAGGGGTACACGGGGTGGGTGTCTTAATTCTTATTCTTAAAATCTCCCCTTTTCCATGCCTGAATAAATTCAGACCAGGCAGCGGGGTTAAAAATATTCTGGGGAGGGGTTTGTCCCTGGTAGGTAGCCCGGGTGGCAATTTTATTAAATTGAACTTTGGTGGCTTCACCGCCATCGCCCGGTGTAGATTGCAATAAGACCCGCCGTTTGGCAGCACTGGTATTTTGCCGCGCTATTTCGATATCATCATCGGGAACTTTGTTCTTAACAAAATCCCTTGCAAATTGTTGCTGTGTGGGTCGTGGCCGGATAATAGTGGCCGGTAAATAAACAGTATCGATCACCATCAGCTGCACCACACTATGTTGATTTCCTTCCAATGTACGGGGAATAGTGATCGTTTTAGGTTTATAAGTAACGTGGCTAAATTCAACCTGGTCGCCTTTTAGTACAACGATAGAAAAAACACCCTGGGCGTTTGAAATCGTTCCCCTGTTCTGGCCCTTGACGACTACACTCACCGCTGGGATACCTACCAGGCTATCGGCTGTCATGATAACACCATATAACTGAACTACTGAATCGCGGGTTGTTTCAAACTGGGCTTTGGCAGTTGGCGGCAGGATAAAAAGCAGTATGACTGTATAAAGTAAAAATTTCTTCACTGCGTCAAAAATAAAGACAAGTTGCTGATTTCGTAAAACAAATTGCACGTTACAATGGTTAACTTTGCCTATAATTAGCTTTTTAACAAGGATTTTAGTGATTGCATTAAAAATCCCTGTTATCTTATTAATCTTCGTTCTGACATGACCAAAGAAAAAATACTGGAAGCGTTGAGCAATGTGCAGGAACCTGACCTCGGAAAGGACCTGGTGACGCTGAATATGATACAGGATATAATTATTGATGGCAACGACGTTTCTTTTACGTTGGTGTTAACAACGCCGGCCTGCCCAATGAAAGATATGATGCAAACTGCCTGTACCAATGCAATCAAATTGCTAGTCAACAAAGAAGCAGTGGTGAAAGTGAATTTTACTGCTCATACTACTACGAAGCGGACAGATAATAAAGCAATCCTGCCAGGTGTAAAAAATATTATTGCGGTGGTGAGCGGGAAAGGTGGCGTAGGTAAATCAACTGTAGCGGCGAATCTTGCGCTGGCATTATCACAAGTCGGGGCCAAAGTGGGATTGCTGGATGCCGATATATATGGACCCAGTGTACCGATCATGTTTGGGGTGAGAGGTGAACGGCCTATGATGATCGACGTGGGCAATGAAAAACCCATGATCGCACCATTGGAACGGTATGGTTTGAAATTGATAAGTATTGGCTTTTTAGTTGACGAGAAAAATGCAGTAGTATGGAGAGGACCGATGGCGAGCAGTGCTATTAAACAATTTGTAACGGATGTGTACTGGGATGAGCTCGATTATCTGGTTGTGGATATGCCTCCTGGAACTGGGGATATTCATTTGACGTTGATGCAAACAGTTCCTGTAACAGGTGCAGTGATTGTGACGACACCACAGGATGTGGCCTTGGCGGATGCCAAGAAAGGTATAGCGATGTTCGGTCAGGCTCAATTGAATGTACCGGTAATTGGACTGGTGGAAAATATGAGTTATTTCACCCCGTCTGAATTGCCCGATAATAAATATTACATATTTGGTAAGGACGGCGGCAAACGTTTAGCTGATGAATATGATATTCCTTTCCTCGGACAGATACCATTGGTGCAGAGTATTCGTGAGGGCGGCGATACGGGTATACCGGTGATGATGGGAGATGACCTTATCACTAAAAAAGCATTTGAGGGTTTTGCGGCGCATGTGGTACGGAGCATCGCGATGAGAAATGCCAATATGAAAAGTGAGGAAATTATGGAAGTTGTTGAAAAGTAACCTGTCAAAATTTATACAGGGATTCACCAATAAAAATATGCTTTTCCATGTACGATCTTCCCTACTTTAAAGAACAGGATCCAGAAGTTGTCAAACAGTTTATCCGGGATCATCCCTTTGCATTTGTGGCCGGCAGTGATGCGGCCCATAACCCGGTAGTTACGCAGGTACCGGTTTTTATTGATGAAAAAGACGGAAAGCTTTTTCTTACCGGTCATATCATGAGGAATTCAGACCACCACAAAGCTTTTTTGCAACATTCAAATGTGCTGGCCCTGTTCACCGGGCCAGATGCTTATGTAAGTGCTACCTGGTATGAAAATCCGGCTGAGGCATCCACCTGGAATTATATGAGTGTTCATGCAAAAGGCATCATTAGTTTTGGGAGTGAGGATGATTTAAGACAGGTCCTCAAAAGGCTTACCCTGCATTATGAAAATAGTGATCGCAGCTCAACAACTATTTTTGATAACCTGTCTGAAGAGTATCGTAGCCGATTGATGAAGGCCATCGTTGCTTTTGAAATAGAGGTGACGGAAATTGACAATGTATTTAAGCTTAGCCAAAACCGCACTGAAAAAAGCTATGATAATATTGTCAAAGAATTAAAAAAGCGGGGCGGTGATGCAGAAGAGATTGGCACTATAATGGAGAAAAGAAAGTCTAAATTATTCCCTTCATGAACAACTACTTTTTGTCTGTTCTACTGGTAATCTTCCTATCATGTTCCAATACAAAGAAAATGAAGGAGACTTCAACTAATGCAGCAAAAGAATATGTACCTGGTGAATTTGATAAACAGGGTCATCGTGGGTGCCGGGGACTGATGCCGGAGAATACGGTACCTGCCATGTTGTATGCATTGGGTCTGGGGGTTACAACACTGGAAATGGATGTAGTAATCACCAAAGACAAGAAAGTAATTCTTTCACACGAACAGTGGTTTGGCAAAGATATTACCACCAAACCTGATGGATCTTATATGGGAGAAAGGGAAGAACGGAAATTCAATATCTATTGGATGACTTATGAGCAGACTAAAACTTTTGATGTCGGCATGAAGCCGCATCCCCGGTTTCCCCGGCAGGCAAAGATGAAGGTATCAAAGCCCTTGTTGAGTGAAGTGATCGACAGCGTGAATAAAGATATGATGACGAGAAGAAGACCTTTTCCCTATTTTAATATTGAGACAAAAAGTAACCCGGAGTTTGATGATGTTTTTCAGCCAAAACCGGAAGAATTTGTAGAATTACTGATGGCGGTAATCAAAGAAAAAAATATCGAGGAGCAGGTGATCATCCAGTCGTTTGATTTCCGGACCCTGCAATACCTGCACAAAAAATACCCGTCTATTAAAACTGCCATGCTGATCGAGAATAGTAGCAAGGGCAATTTTGATGAACAGTTAAAAGCTTTGGGATTTATACCAACGATTTATAGTCCTGCTTATGGAATGGTCAATGAAAAATTAATTCAGCAATGTCATGCAAAAAACATGAAAATAATTCCATGGACTGTAAATGATAAAGCTACGATAGAAGTCTTGAAGACCTTGGGGGTGGATGGAATTATATCTGATTATCCCGATTTTTTTAATGAATAATTTCGAGATGTTCAAATTAATCATGGAATTAAATTTGTAACGTTAAGAAAAGGAATGCCACGTCAGTATTGAAATTACCATCATTGTTTGCAGGTTCGCAGGGAGAAAAAAGGCTTTATGCATTGTTTGATAGCGGAGCGAATCTTTCCTGTATTGATGAACAACATTTACAAAACCTTGAAAATCCGGTTCCACTTGGCCGGATCCGAAAACTTGCTACTGCCAGCGAAGGACATTTTATTGAGATCAAGGATGCTATGCGACTTGATTTTTATATCAATGATATCCTTTTATCGGATGAATTTCTTGTGGTTCCAAAACCCAGCGAGGAAGCTATCATCGGTGCAGCTACTTTACAGAAATGGCGCATTAAGCTGAATTTTGAAGATGATACTGTAGAGGTAGATCCAAAAGTAGCTAAGCTTCAATTGATCTAAAATTCAGGAAGATTCTTTTCATTCAACCCCAACCACTCCAGGGCATTCCGGTAAAGAAGTTTCCTGGCTATTTTTTTACCAAAGTCCATTTTTTCGATCATTCTCCCTGGTTTCTGTTCGCCCAGTGGAAATGGATAGTCACTGCCAAGACAGATGTTGTCTTCTCCCATCACATCTATCAAATAGGTGAAAGCTTTTTTATCATGCACTAAGCTATCGATCCAGAATTTACCAATATAATTTCTTGGGTTGACAGGATTGTCAACGGCCACCAGGTCCGGGCGAACTTTAAATCCATGCTCAATGCGTCCAATGGTCAGTGGGAAACTGCCACCACCATGTGCAAAGGCGACTCTAAGTTTTGGAAATTTTTCAAAAACTCCACCAAAAATAAAAGAGCAAATAGCCCTGGAAGTTTCTGCCGGCATGCCCACCAGCCAGGGTAGCCAGTATTTTTCCATTTGTGTTGCACCCATCATTTCCCAGGGATGGATGAATAAGGCACAGCCTGATCTTTCTGCCTCTTTATAAAATGGAAAGAATGATTCATCAGACAGATTTTTTCCGTTGATGTTGGATCCTATTTCCAGGCCGGGCATCTTTAGTTCTTTTATACAACGCTCCATTTCCCCGATTGCCAGGTCAATATCCTGTAACGGAACCGTCCCGAGCCCGATAAAATGGTTCGATTCTTTGTCAACTGTATCGGCGATATGATCATTCAGGAACCGCGAAGTTTCTAATCCATCACCTGGCTTGGCCCAATAATTAAAAAGAACAGGGATAGTGGAGAGTACCTGCATACCAACTCCGGTTTCCTCCATTTCTTTCAATCGAACATCTTTTTTATAGCAATTCTCCTTCACCGCCCGGAATACTTTATCTCCTTTCATCATACAGGCTTCGCAATTGCGGTGTTCGAGGTGAATAAATTCGCCATAACCAAACTTTTGTGTCCAGTTCGGCATAGTCTCTGGCATGATGTGCGTGTGTATGTCGATTTTCATTTTTTCTCGCGGCGATCGCTACGAAGCAGCGAACGAAATATTTAGCTTTTCGTAATTATGTTGCGCCCGAATGTTGTTGCGGACGCTGCTTGAAATTATCTTTTAACGGGTGGCTCCATTACAGCACCGCATTTATCGCAGGTACGGCGCATCGTGTCCTCCCAAAACCGGTTCATAACAGGAGGCAATTGTTTAACAATATCATCGACGTGCAACGTTTCCTCGTATAATTTGTTGCCACATTTTTCGCAGAACCATATAAAGCCATCGTCTTCGGATTCCCGTTTCTTTTCTATTACCAAACCAACAGTATTAGGTCCCCGTTGCGGCGAATGTGGAGTCTTGGGAGGCAAGAGGAACATTTCACCTTCTTTAACCGGGATATTCTTGAATTCGCCATTGTCAATGATCTTTACCACAATATCGCCCTCGACCTGGAAATAGAGTTCTTCGGTCTCATTGAAATGGTAATCTTTTCTTGCATTGGGGCCACCAACGACCATGACGATGAAATTCTCTGCATCTTTATACACACATTGATTTCCCACCGGTGGTTTCAGGAGGTCCCGGTGTTCATCAATCCATTTTTTTAAATTGAAAGGAGCCAATACAGCCATACTGCAGGATTTTATAATTAATCAAAAGGTTTAAGTGACGCCCTGGTAAAATTCTAAAACCAACACATTTCTTTTTCCACTACTGTTGTTTGACAGAAAATGGATGACCGGTGTGCATCTATTATGGGTAATACCATTAAGGTAAGTCCGAATGTTTTGATCATAGTTTTACCAGTGAAATTGAATAAAGAAAATTACAACAATTTTCTTTAGGTTTGAAGAAGAATGTTAATTAGTTGATTCGTTAAATAGTCACTAATTAACTTGTAAATAAATCAACTGATTAACCAATAAAAATGAATCTTTCCCTGGAAGGAAAATATGCCGTCATTTGCGGGAGTACGCAGGGAATTGGCCTGTCCATTGCAGAAGAACTGGCATTATTGGGTGCCAATTGCACACTGATTGCCCGCAATGAAGATGGATTGAAAGCCGCTGTTTATACTCTTGACAGTGCGCTTCGCCAGCAGCATGGTTATCTGCTGGCTGATTTCAATGATCCCGATCAAGTAAGAATTGTGATCGAAAACCATACAAAAAAAAATCCTGTTCATATCCTGGTCAACAATAGCGGAGGTCCCGCTGCCGGACCCATAATTGAGGCTTCGGAGGAGAGCTTTATAAATATATTTAATCAGCACCTGATCTGCAATCATATTTTGACCAAAGCTGTTACTCCTTTTATGAAAAGAGAAGGGTATGGCCGCATCATCAACATTATTTCCACCTCTGTTAAGATTCCATTGAAGAACCTGGGTGTTTCCAATACCATTCGTGGCGCAGTTGCAAGCTGGGCCAAGAGTATGGCCAATGAACTGGGGCAGTTTAATATCACGGTGAATAATATATTGCCGGGATTCACGACCACGCAACGTTTATCTTCATTAATAGAGAATATCGCTAAGAAAGGAAATACGGTTGTTGATATTGTGAAAAAAAATATGATAGAAGAAGTGCCGATGAAACGGTTTGGTGCTCCTTCCGAAATAGCTGCTGTGGCGGCTTTTTTGGCATCCCCAGCTGCCTCTTATGTCAATGGTGTAAGTATACCGGTGGATGGGGGACGAACGGGATCAATTTAGTTCATTAGTTTATTTGTTAAATGGTTTATCGGGTAGAGGTTGATAAGGCGGGGTTAACTCATTTCTTGAGTAAAACTATTGTGTGGACTATACACTTGAAAAGCTGGAGGTTTATAACCTGGCGGAAGCATTTTCAGATGACTTGTGGGATATAGTTTCGGGATGGAGTATTTTTCTTAAGGATACTATCGGCAAACAAGCTGTCAGAGCTGCCGACTCAATATCCGCGAATATTGCAGAAGGGTATGGGAGGTATTATTACAAAGAAAGCAAACAGTTCTATTTTTATTCGAGAGGGTCAATACAGGAAACAAAAACGTGGATTGGGAAATGCAAGCGGAGAAAAATAATTGATGAGAAAAAATGTATAGGGTTGACCCAAAAAGTTGAAACAATACTACACAAACTAAATGCCTGCATTAAATTTGTTTCCCATTCGATAAAACACAATCCCAAGTAGAGTATTTACTAATTAACTAATAAACCAATTAACCAATTAACTTATCCATTCCATATCACTTAGAAAATTATATTGGTGGCAACCTGATTGGCCCGCTGAGTGGAAACTTTATTGATAATGTCAATCCGGCAACTGGTGAACTGTCAGGAAAAATCCCGGATAGCAATGAAAAAGATATCAATATTGCCGTTGATGCGGCCAGGAGAGCATTCCCCGCCTGGAGTACGACCCCCGTGGAAGAAAGGTTTAAAGTACTTAACAGGATCGCAGAATTGATCGATGCAAACCTGGATGAATTGGCCCTTGCTGAAACAAATGACAATGGGAAACCACTTTGGCTTAGTAAAAAAGTAGATATACCAAGAGCCTCTTCGAATTTTAGGTTCTTTGCCACCGGCATTATGCACTTTGCTGCCGAAAGTCATACTATGGAAGACAAAGCCGTCAATTATACGCTTCGTCAACCGATAGGCATTGTTGGCTGTATCTCCCCCTGGAATTTGCCACTGTATCTATTTACCTGGAAGATTGCCCCGGCACTGGCTGCTGGTAATTGTGTGATAGCAAAACCTTCCGAAGTAACCCCGGTAACGGCTTTCCTGCTTTCCATTATTTGTAAAAATGCCGGTTTGCCGGATGGCGTGTTAAATATTGTTCATGGTACAGGAAATATCACCGGTGAGGCCATTGTCAGGCACCCGGCTATTAAAGCAATTTCATTTACGGGCAGCACGAGGGCCGGTGAGCGCATTGCATCTATCGCGGCACCCAAGTTTAAGAAACTTTCATTGGAGTTAGGAGGAAAAAATCCCGCTATTATTTTTGCGGATTGCGATTGGGAAAAAATGATGGACGATACAATTCGATCCTCTTTTTCCAACCAGGGTGAGATCTGTCTATGCAGCAGCCGGATCCTGGTAGAAGAGAATATTTATGAGAAATTCAAAACCGAATTTGTGCAGCGAACAAGCGGGCTGACGGTGGGCGATCCGCTGGACAACCATTCAAATCAGGGAGCAATTGTCAGTAAGGTTCATTTCGACAAGATCATGCGGTGTATTGATACGGCTAAACAAGAAGGCGGAAAAATACTTTGTGGCGGTCATGCTGTTAAGCTCGACCGGCGTTGTGCCAATGGTTTTTTTATTGAACCAACAGTAGTTGAAGGGCTGGGACCAGATTGTCAAACCAACCAGGAAGAAGTATTTGGTCCGCTAACTACCCTTCAGTCATTTAAAACAGAAGAAGAAGCCTTGCAATTGGCCAATGCCACCCAGTATGGATTGGCAGCTACCATATGGACCCAGGATATTTCAAAGGCAAACCGGGTAGCGGCAAAAGTGGATAGCGGCATTGTCTGGATAAATTGCTGGTTGCTTCGTGACCTGAGAACTCCGTTTGGTGGTATGAAAAACAGCGGGGTGGGGAGAGAAGGTGGTTGGGAAGCATTACGGTTTTTTACAGAGGCAAAAAATGTGTGTATACAAGTATAGTAATGCCTGAAATCATTCATACCGATAAAGCGGCAACACCATTGGGAGCCTATCCTCATGCCCGGCGTGTAGGTAATCTTTTATTCCTTTCTGGAATCGGCCCGAGAAGTCCGAAGGACAATTCTATCCCTGGTTTAGAATTGGATCCGGACGGAAAAATTATAAAATATGATATAGAAGCAGAGTGTCACTCTGTATTCGCCAACGTAAAAGCAGTGCTGGAAGCCAGTGGCAGCAGTTGGGATAAGATCATTGATGTGACTGTGTTTCTCACGAACATGAAAAAAGATTTCCCGGTTTATAATAAGATATATGCTGAGTATTTTACAGCGGTGCAGGCTTGTCGTACAACGGTGGAAGTAAAAAGTTTACCAACCCCCATTGCAATCGAATTAAAAGTGATAGCGACGATTGATTAAAGTTTTGGGCTAAAGCCCATTGTGATTGTGGATAAGTTGCACCGGGCTTAGGCCCGGTGCAACTGAATAGTTACAGCATTTGGAGCGAAGTATCCGAAAGTCTGGAGTATTTGGGCTTGGGCCCGCTGGGTCACGAAAAATGCCCATGGTTTAAGCCCGTAATAAATGAATTGCGCCGTCCTGTAGGGCATAGCAACCAATAGAATAGCATATTTGGGCTGACATCCGTCAGAATATGACAATTGCCCCGGGCTTCAGCCCAATGGTAATGAATAAATAAGGAAATGGGCTTCAGTCCAAAACTTTCAATACATGAACTATAAGAATAGCTTGGAATTTGCAAGGCATTCAGATGATAAAGACCCGCTGAAACATTTCAGGGAAAAATTCTTCATTCCGCAACATGCTGGAAAAGATTGCGTATACCTGACAGGCAACTCTCTCGGTTTACAAGCCAAAACAACAGCACAATATGTCCAACAGGAGCTGGACGATTGGGCCAAACTGGGAGTAGAAGGGCATTTTCAGGCCACCAACCCCTGGCTGCCTTATCACGAGATTTTCCCGAAGCAATTGTCAAAGATCATCGGTTGCAAAGAAAATGAAGTAGTAGTGATGAATTCGCTAACAGTGAATCTCCATTTATTGATGGTGAGTTTTTACCAGCCTACTCCACAGCGTTATAAGATCATTTGTGAAGCAAAAGCTTTTCCTTCTGATCAATATGCTTTTGAAACCCAGGCGAAGTATCACGGTTTTGATCCAGCCGATACAGTCATTGAAGTTGCTGCAAGGGAAGGCGAGTACACAGTAAGAACAGAAGATATCCTTTCAACAATAAAGCAACATGGCGATAGTGTTGCCGTTGTTTTATTTGGTGGAGTTAATTATTATACCGGCCAGTTATTTGATATAAAGTCAATTACTGAAGTAGCCCATTTAGTAGGTGCTTATGCAGGATTTGACCTGGCACATGCTGCAGGCAATGTTGTTTTGCAGGTTCATGACTGCGATGTAGATTTTGCCTGCTGGTGTTCCTATAAATATTTGAACAGTGGACCGGGTGGGGTTGCGGGTGCCTATATTCATGAAAGGCATACGGTCAATATAAATCTGCCCAGATTTGCAGGCTGGTGGGGGTATACCAAAGAGACCCGCTTCAAAATGGAGAAAGCATTTGAGCCGATACCGACTGCGGAGGGCTGGCAACTAAGTAATGCACCAGTATTGTCGATGGCGGCTCATAAGGCATCATTGGATATTTTTGAAGAGGCGGGGATGGAGCGATTGCACGCCAAACGAAGATTATTGTCGGGGTATCTTCATTTTGTTTTGCAGGACATCAACAGCCGGCAAACCGGGAAATTGATCGAGGTCATTACGCCAGGCAATGAAGAAGAAAGAGGATGCCAGGTTTCTATGTTGATGTTGAAAAAAGGGAAAGAGATTTTTGATGAATTGACAAAACAAGGAGTGATTGCTGATTGGCGGGAACCGAATGTGATCCGCATTGCCCCTGTGCCTTTGTATAATTCATTTGAAGACATTTACCGGTTTGGTTTACTGGTTAGCCAGTTAATGGGTTAATCAGTAAACCGTGCGAATCAAACGAACCAACTACAAATCGAGGTACTACTAATAAACCAATTAACTAGTAAACCGCTAAACAGTTCTTTAATGAAAAAAGAAATTACAATAATAGGCGCAGGCCTTGTTGGTTCATTACTCTCTATCTATCTGTCAAAAAGAGGGCATAAAGTAAAACTGTATGAACGCCGTGGTGATATGCGAAAAGAAACGACCAGTGCCGGCCGCTCTATTAACCTCGCCTTAAGCGACCGGGGTTTGTTAGCACTGGAAAAAGTAGGATTGGCTGATGAGGTTAAAAAGATTGCTATTCCGATGCATGGTCGCTTTATTCATAACCTGGATGGCGCAACTGCTTTCCAGCCTTATGGAAAACAGGGACAGTTCATCAATTCGGTCTCGAGAGCGGAGCTGAATAAAAAACTGATGGACATGGCTGAAGCAAACGGTGTCACCATCTTGTTTAATGAGCGATGCGAAAAAATAGACTGGCAAAATAATCGTCTTGAGTTTGAAAGTTTGGCTAGTGCCCGGCGTCCCGTATCCAATGCGGATCTTGTTTTTGGCGCCGACGGAGCTTATTCGGCAGCCCGGTTGCAGCATATGCTCCAGCACGAACAATTTGAGTACCAGCAATCATACATTGATTTCGGTTACAAAGAATTACATATACCTCCTGGTGAAAATGGTGGATTTCGTCTTGAAAAAAATGCTCTCCATATCTGGCCCCGGGGTAATTATATGCTGATCGCTTTGCCCAACCTTGATGGCAGCTTTACTTGTACGTTATTTTTCCCGTTTGAGGCCCGCCCGGATGACCCGGTCGGACGGGGAGACGCATCTTTTGCTTCCCTTGATTCGGCAGCGAAAGTGAAAAGCTTTTTTCAGAAAACGTTTCCGGATACCGTTTCATTGATGCCAACACTAGGGGAAGATTTTTTCAATAATCCTGTTTCATCGCTGGTTACTGTAAAATGCTATCCGTGGATCCGGGGTGATGAATTTGCACTGATCGGTGATGCGGCACATGCCATTGTCCCCTTCTTTGGACAGGGAATGAATTGCGGTTTTGAAGATTGTTATGTATTGGATGGACTGATTGAGAAGCATGGCGACGACTGGGCGGGAATTTTATCTGCCTACCAGCAGCAACGAAAACCAGATTGTGATGCGATAGCTGATATGGCCCTGAATAATTTTATTGAGATGAGAGATAAAGTGGGTGACCCCCAATTCTTGTTACAAAAGAAAATAGAAGCAAGACTGCATGAAAAATATCCTGATCAATGGATACCGGCTTATTCACAGGTCACATTCAGTCCGCATATTCGCTACAGCGAAGCATTACAAAGAGGACAGAAGCAAGAGGCGATCATGCAGGAAGTAATGAAGCTAAAAGGTATTGAGACTAATTGGGACAATGATGAATTGCTGACCACTATTATAAAACAAGTGTAAGTTAACTGGTTAATTAGTTTATCAGTTTATTGGTTAATTGATAAGTGAACGATTGATTGCCGGAATTCTACCAATAACCTAATTAACCAGTAAACCAGTTAACCTCTTAACCAGTTAACTAATTAACTTCGTTCCAATGACCCGACAACAACTCATTGATCAGATCTATCAAAAACGCTCTTATCTCTGCGTTGGTTTAGATACCGACATCACGAAAATTCCCAAACATCTTTTATCGGAACCCGACCCGGTCTTTGTTTTCAACAAAGCGATCATCGATGCTACCCGTGACCTGTGCGTATCTTATAAGATCAATACAGCTTTTTACGAATCATTAGGAGCAAAGGGCTGGGAGGCGATGGATAAAACCGTCCATTATATTGGCGAAGATCATTTCAGGATCGCTGATGCGAAAAGAGGAGATATTGGAAATACATCCGAGCAATATGTCAAAGCTTTTTTTGAAGCAATGCCCTTTGATGCGATCACGGTGGCGCCATACATGGGAGAGGACAGTGTAAAGCCTTTCCTGCAGCGGGATGGCAAGTGGGCCATCGTGCTAGGATTGACTTCAAATAAAGGGGCAAAGGATTTTGAATTGCAACCATCAGGAAATGTCTTACTCTATGAAAGAGTTTTGCGGACCGCTACAGGATGGGGCAGTCCCGATAACCTGATGTTTGTTATCGGCGCCACACAGGCTGATGAGTTTCTCAATATCAGATACTATAACTCCTGATCATTTTTATCTTGTTCCGGGTGTAGGCACACAGGGCGGAAGCCTGAAAGAAATTTCTGAAAAAGCAATGAGCAAAGATTGCGGCATTTTAGTCAATGCAAGCCGGGCTATTATTTATGCGTCGGGCGGAGAAGATTTTGCGGAGAAGGCCAGGGAAATGGCTAAAGTTTACCAGCAAGAAATGGCTCCCTTTCTGCCAGTTAGTGCAAGTTGAAATAAAAAAAGGATGACCCGGTTAAGAGTCATCCTCGGAGGAGGTCATGGCTGATACCTTTAAATCCTTGTTGTTTTTGTTTTCGACTTCTTTTTTTCTGTCATATCTACTTGCAGGTTATGTCCTGCAACTATCTCGCCAAAACTTGAGCGGATCTTTACTTTTCCACTGCCACTGCCTGACACGCCTTTGTAATTCCTCGTAAAACGCGGGCCATAGCCTTTATCATCGCTACCTGGGTCCTTAATGGCAAAATCGGTTTTATTCGAAAACTCTCCATGCGAGGTCTGAACATCCCAGTTGGCAGAAAAGCTTTTATCCAGGTCGAGATAAACGGAGGAATAAGAATTGTTCAACGTAAGTATCTTCATATCATTATCAATGTTCAACTTTACTTTGGAGAACTCAAGATCTGACTTGACATCACCGCTTAATTTATTCACCGTTCCGTTGGAGAACTTGATCGTGAGGGTTCCGCCATTGATATGAGCAATAGTAGCTTCACCAAATTCAACCCTCACTTCTTTTGCATTACTGATCTTCCCGGCGGTTAAAGAACCAAATTTGCTTGTCAGGTCAGCTTCGCCTTTAAAATCAGGAACGATCATATTGCCAAACTGGTTCTCTGCTTGTAGTGCATTGCCGGAAGGAAGGTAAACCAGGTAGTTGATCTCCATGCCTTCATTGCGATGTTCCTTTTTAGTATGCTTATCCTGGTCATTTTTTTCATCGGCAAAATTTGTCTTGAAAGAAACGGTATTTCCCTCTTTGCCATCGACCACCGATATCTTGTTCAAGATTTCCTGTGCTCTTGCTTCTACATCTGATTTACCGGTGATGCTCACATCCACTTTGATCTCGTTCTTATCCCATGTTGCCAGTTTCATTTCTCCAAACTGGTTATAGAGACTGATCTTATCGCTGCTACTCAGGGAGTAAGATTTCGAATACGTTTTACTTTTTTTGAATGTAGGTTCATTCTTTACTTTATCCTGGGCATCCAGCGAGCACACACTTAGCAGCAGGAAGGCCAGGAAGGCCGCGTTAAATAGTACTTTTTTCATGACTTCTTTTTTAATTTTTAAGTAATTCGCAATAAAAATTTCTTCACATCAGTTAAGTTGCCCGTAAATTTTTAACGCTCATTTTATGGCTTTTACTTTTTTGTTTTATTTCTTTAATGATTAATAATTGCCTGTTCAGCAAGTCGCTCTGCAGGTGCAAATTCTGAATCATGGCTTCCAGCAGCATTTCCCGGTTGGGATTTTCTGCCAACTGTATTTTTAGCGATTGGTAAGAACTATCCAGTTGTGTGATATCACCTACAAACTGGTTGTACAATTGAGGGTATTCTTTTTTTAATTGTTTTAATTCCTTTTGCTGTAACCCGATAATCTCTTTGAAATGATCGATCTGTTTTGCATAAACGGGGTCGCCGTAATCTGATGTTTCTTCATAAATGGGTTCAGTGGCAACGAGTCCGTCATCAGGATTCTTTTTTTGAAAAATAAAATATAAAGTGGTCGCCAAAAGAAGAGGTCCAGCTATAGCAGCGGCCCAGCGTAAGAAACTCCATTTTTTTTTTCTTGATGTGGTCTTACCTGTTAGCGCTTTCTGCAGTTTATTTAATAACTGAGGGTCAGGCTCAGCCGTCTCAAATGCTTTCTTGTTGACTTCAATAAATTTTTTCAGTTTATCACTCATCGTAACCTCCTTTTTGCAGTAGTTGTAGTAATTTTTGTTTTCCGCGGTGGTATTGTGTCCGTACGGTCGAGGGTACTATCTGCATGATCTCAGCGATCTCTTCATAAGTATACCCTTCAAACAGGAATAAGCTCAGCACCGTCCGGTAACCGCTAGGCAACGATATCATGGCTTTTTTAATCGCTTCCACTTTTAACTGGATGTTTACTTCATCGATCACTCCGGTATCCTGCATTTCATACGCAGTACTCTCATTGATATCGATCGTTATTAATTTCCGTTTGCGGAGAGTATCAATGGATTTATTGATCACGATCCGTTTTAACCAGGCTCCAAAAGTGGAGGAATAGTCAAAATTATCCAGTCGAAAAGCTGCTAAAAAAGATTCCTGCAGTACATCTTCGGCATCAGCCCTGTTATTTACTATACGCAGGCTGGTATTAAACATAGCTTTAGCGTATTGTCTGTACAATCTTTCGTAACTATAGCCATCGCCTTCTTTGCATTTGGCTACCAGCTCATCGTAATAAACAGTTGCGGTCAGGTTCAATCTATTGGCTTTATAAAATAAGTACGCAGGTTAATCAACTTTGTTGCATCAACAAGCAATCGTTGTGAAATTTAGCAGCGATTGATGGATGACTGGTTTAAATGGGAGACAGGTGGCGATTTTTCCATTATCCGTTACCTTTGCGCCAGCTAACAAAAATTTTTAAATATTTATGGCGGCCCGTACTGATCTTTTTACCAGTCCTGATTATTTTAATGTGGACGAATTGCTGACAGAGGAACATAAACTGGTCCGTGATTCGGTCCGTAATTATGTTAAGAAAGAGATTTCACCGATCATTGAAGAGTATGCCCAAAAAGCTGAATTCCCACTGCAGATTGTAAAGCAATTGGGAGATCTCGGTTGTTTTGGTCCAACCGTTCCGGTAGCGTATGGCGGCGGCGGCCTTGATTATATTTCGTATGGTTTGATGATGCAGGAACTGGAGAGAGGCGATAGTGGTGTTCGGTCAACCGCATCGGTACAGGGATCGTTGGTGATGTTTCCTATTTATCAATATGGGAATGAAGAACAACGTAACAAATATTTGCCCAAACTGGCTAGTGGCGAATGGCTGGGTTGTTTTGGATTGACAGAACCAGATCACGGAAGCGACCCCAGTAGTATGCTTACCAATTATAAGGACGCCGGTGATCATGTTATTTTGAATGGCGCCAAAATGTGGATCAGCAACGCACCTTTTTCGCAGGTGGCAGTCGTTTGGGCAAAAGATGAAGCCGGTGAGATCAGGGGATTGATAGTCGAAAGAGGCATGGAAGGATTCAGTACGCCAACTACACATGGTAAATGGAGCCTTAGGGCATCTTCCACCGGTGAATTGGTTTTTGACAATGTAAAGGTTCCTAAAGAAAATATTTTCCCCAATGTTAAGGGATTAAAAGGGCCATTAGGTTGCTTAACAAAAGCAAGATATGGTATTGCCTGGGGAACCATTGGCGCAGCAATGGACTGTTATGATACCGCTTTGCGCTATTCAAAAGAAAGAGAGCAGTTTGGTAGGCCGATCGGTGGTTTCCAGTTGCAGCAAAAGAAACTGGCGGAGATGGTAACCGAGATCACTAAAGCGCAGTTACTGAACTGGAGGTTAGGTGTTTTGATGAATGAAGGAAAAGTAACACCCCAACAGGTAAGTATGGCTAAAAGAAATGCCTGTGAAGTAGCGACCAATATCTGTCGGGATGCCCGGCAAATGCTAGGCGGAATGGGTATCACGGGTGAATACCCGGTAATGCGGCATATGATGAACCTGGAAAGTGTGATAACCTATGAAGGGACCCATGATATTCATTTGTTGATAACCGGGATGGATGTGACAGGGCTAAATGCGTTTAAATAAAAAACCCTGTCCAAAAGGGAACTTAGGTCATCATTTCATTGCCTGTTGCAAAAGTTCTTTACAGTGATTAGTTGAATGATTGTGTTACCAGCAACAATATCACAGTTGAACTTCGTAGTGTTGCACACTTCATCGTTCAGTTCGTTATTGTATTTATCAAGGTGTTGATATAGGAGATTAAAAATACACTGGCCTAAGCAGTATCTTTTTCATCTCTCCTTTAGGGGCCAGGGAAAACTATAATTGTAGGGTTAAAACCGGCGGTTTTTTTTATGCGTGTCTATCTCATCGGATTTATGGGCTCCGGCAAAACACACTGGGGTCGTTTACTGAGTCAGAAACTCGGCATCCCTTTTTTTGACCTGGATGAGCAAGTGACAGAACTGGCCGGTAAACCAATTGCTGACATATTTGAATCGGAAGGGGAAGAACAATTTCGGCTACAGGAAAAAGATGCATTGCATATCATAACAGAAAGCCATGATAGTTTTGTAATGGCTTGCGGAGGTGGCTCGCCCTGTTATTTTAATAATATTGACTACATGAACCAGGCCGGCACGACGGTGTGGATCAATTCGCCGCTCGAAGTCTTATTTGAACGGTTGGTGAAAGAAAAAGAGAAACGACCGCTGATAAAAAACCTGGCCAACGAAGAATTGAGAAATTTTATCTGGAAAAAATTTGCCGGGCGTAAAATTTATTATGAGCAGGCTACCTTGACGGTTGACGAAGAACCGGTAGAATTGGATACGCTGGTTGAAAAAATATTTCATGCATAAGAATTATGTTATTACGGCAGCAGCCTTTGGTGGCATAGCTGTGGCACTGGGTGCTTTTGGAGCCCATAGCCTCCGGAACATTACGAGTGATGAGAAAATTCTTCATGGCTTTCAAACCGCGGTGCAATACCAGTTATATCATGCCCTGGCGCTATTGGCGGTTGCTGGTCTGTATGACAGGCTGCCCCACATTTGGATAAAATGGACAGGAATTTGTTTTATTGCCGGTATTATTTTTTTCTCCGGTTCCTTATATCTTCTTACTTTTCTTAAGATTCAAGAAAGTAATGCCGTTAAGTTTGTTGGACCCATCACACCAGTTGGCGGACTTTTTTTTATGGCCGGCTGGCTATGCCTGTTGGTGGCAGCGACAAAGAAAAATTAAGGCGCGACCCGTTATTATAACCGAGATATGCTGTACCCGGTGATACAACTGGAGACTGGAAAAAATCAGTTAAATCACTGCAATCCTGCCCGTCGTCGTTTATCTTTGCAGTCATGGCTACCAAGCTGAAAAGGAAGAAAAAAAATAGTCCTGCGAAAAAACCTGCCAGATCCAATGTGAAAGCCTTTAAGGCGGAGAAGGAAGAGAAAATTGACTGGCAAGCTATTGCCCGTGACGAACGGACATGGAAGATAGTCGGTGCTGTTTTTCTGCTGATCGCTGTTTTTCTTTTTATTTCCTTTATCTCTTATTTATTTACCTGGAAACAGGACCAGGCCATTGCTCAGCAAGGATTTTCTGCATTGCTGGACAATGATAAACCTGTTGCCAACCTGCTGGGCCGTTTCGGCGCTGTGATCTCTCATTTCTTTATTTTCAATGCCTTCGGTATTGCTTCCTTCCTCATCTGCACTTTCTTTATTGTAGTGGGTATAAATCTTTTATCCCGCCGCAGGGTATTTTCGATCTGGAAAAACCTGAAGTATGTAACAGTGGGCTTAGTGGTGCTGTCTGTATCGCTTGCTTTCATTTTTGCCAAAAGTGATTTTGCTTTTGGCGGCGGGGTGGGGGATATGATCAATACAAAATTGAAGGGTGCACTAGGAACTTTTGGCACGGGTGCAGTGCTGTTGTTAGTAGCGGTTGGGTATGTTATCTGGCAATTCAACCCGGCTTTTAACCTGCCACAGAGAAAGCAGGAAACAGAGGAGGAGGAGGAGGACGCATTGGAGGAGGAAGAAGAATTCGTTCCTGTAAGCGGTGGCAAAACGATCAACGATATTTATAATGAACCAGTCTCTGGGAATTCAATAAAAAAAGATCCGGGGCTTGTTATTAATTATCCAGTGGAGAAACCTTTGCAGGACCCGATAATTGCCGGGTTTACGTTAATAGAAAAAGAGGAGCCATTAGATGAGCAGCAAGAGAAGTTAGAAATGCAACAACCTGCCGTGGAGAGAGAGATCGTGAAGGAGATGCTCCACCAGCATGATCCATTAACGAGTGGGTTTGAGGAGGTCGAAATACCGGCGGAAACAAAGAAAAAATCAACCAGCAAAAAGCAGGAGGATCCTGTTGAACTGGAAATAAAAGATAATCCGGGCAAAGTGGATGATATGCCCGATAAGCAACGGATAGTTGAGAACCTGCCTCCTTATGAACCCACTTTGGATCTTCGGGATTATAAATACCCCACGCTCGGTTTGCTGGAGACGCATGGCAGTGAAAAAATAATCCAGGATACCACTGAGCTGGAGAACAACAAGAACCAGATCATTGCTACGTTAAGAAATTATGCCATAGAAATTCAAAAGATTAGTGCCACGGTCGGACCCACCGTTACCCTATATGAAATCGTTCCAGCACCGGGTATCAGGATATCAAAGATCAAAAACCTGGAAGATGATATCGCCCTTAGCCTGGCGGCCTTAGGAATTCGTATCATTGCCCCTATTCCCGGCAAGGGAACCATTGGTATTGAAGTGCCCAATGTGAGAAAAACGGTGGTGAGTATGAAAACATTACTGGCCTCCGAAAAATTTCAATACAATAATTACAGCCTGCCGATTGCTATTGGCAAGAAGATCGATAATGACAATTTTATCGTTGACCTCACATCCATGCCGCACTTGTTGATGGCAGGTGCTACAGGACAAGGTAAATCAGTGGGATTGAATGCCATTCTTGTTTCCTTGTTATATAAAAAGCATCCGTCGCAATTGAAGCTGGTATTGATTGATCCCAAAAAGGTAGAGCTTAGTAATTACCGCCATATTGAAAAACATTTTTTGGCCAAACTGCCGGGCGAAGAAGAGGCGATCATCACCGATACAAAAAAAGTGGTGCATACACTCAATGCTTTATGTATTGAAATGGATAACCGTTATGACCTGTTAAAGGAAGCCGGAACGAGGAATATCAAAGAATACAATGAGAAGTTTATTAAACGGAAATTGAACCCGCAGAAAGGTCATCAATTTCTCCCTTTTATCGTACTGGTCATTGATGAGTTTGCTGATCTCATCATGACGGCTGGTAAAGAAATTGAAATGCCGATCGCCAGGCTGGCGCAGCTGGCCAGGGCGGTGGGTATTCACCTGATCATCGCTACACAACGGCCTTCGGTCAATATCATTACAGGTACTATCAAGGCAAACTTCCCTTCAAGGATAGCATTTAAGGTTTCTTCCAAAATTGATTCGAGAACTATCCTTGATACCGGTGGGGCCGAACAACTGATCGGTAAGGGAGATATGTTGATCTCGCATCATGGGGAATTAACCCGCCTTCAATGTGCTTTTGTTGATACACCGGAAGTGGAACAAGTCGTAGAATTTATCGGTGACCAGAAGGGCCCGCCTCAAACGTTTTTATTACCGGAATATATTGATGAGAAAGAGCTGGAAGGAAAAGAGTTTGACCTGAGTGACAGGGATTCTTTATTTGAAGATGCTGCAAGATTGATCGTCCAGAACCAGATCGGCTCTACATCCCTGTTACAACGAAGGATGAAACTGGGATACAACAGGGCGGGTCGTTTAATGGACCAGTTGGAAGCAGCTGGTGTAGTGGGTCCTAACCAGGGAAGTAAAGCCCGGGATGTATTAATAAAAACTGAGATGGAACTGCAGCAACACCTCAATTCGCTGGGGTGACCCTTTCAGCACAAGCAACAATGCGCCCCTCCGCGTTAGTAGGATGTTAAGAAAACCCCGGCTTTGCAACCCGGTATGGTCATTGCCTGTCCTAACCCGTAATTAATTATCTTTACCCGTTCTGACTGAGACCCGTATCGAATTGTCACACAAACACATATGATGAAGAAGTTATACTTATTCTCCCTGATTTTTGGTTCCGCATTACTGTCGGCTGCACAACCCAGTGATCCGGAAGCCAAGAAGATCCTGGATGTTGTTAGCGCCAAATTCAAGACTTTTTCAACAGTACAGGCAACTTTTTTATACAAAGTAGAAAATGCATCGGGTAAGGTTCTTTCTACCAAAACCGGTACGATATTAATGAAGGGCACAAAATACAGGGTGACCTTTAGTGGCCAGGAAATATTTTGCAATGGCTCCACGATCTGGAATTACGATAAGGCTGCCAATGAGGTTACCATCAATAAACTGGATGCCTCCAGCGGGATGATCACTCCGCAAAAGCTGTTTACCAATTTTTACGATAAAGATTTCAGGTACGTCCTTAGTGGAGAAAAAAAGGTGGGAGCTAAAACTATCCAGGAAATAGAAATGACACCTCTTGATAAAAGCAAATCATTCCATAAAGTATACCTTCAGGTAGACAAAGCTGCTAAAACGATTTACAGTACGAAAGTGCTGGAAAATGCAGGTAACCGTTACATCTATACAGTCACGGCCATGAAAACAAATGTCCCCATGATCGATGCCCAGTTTATTTTTGATAAAGCAAAATACCCGGGGGTGGAAGAAGTGGATCTGCGGTAAATGTCCAAGTCCCTGTCCCCAAGATAGAATTAGGCCGTTCAGTCATTTAAATATTCTTGGCGCCTTATAGCAATTAGTTTTTTATTTTGTTAGCCAGCTTTAGTTTTTCATGGCCTCGTCCCTTGCGTCGCACTCTTCATCTTGCGGTTCATACCTCAACAAATTTCTTCTCATTTTTGTTCCTCATTAACCCCTGGCTTTTACCAAAGAAGAATTCCCAAATCTCCCTTTAAGGGATTAGAAAATATAAGTTATAGGGTTTAATGCAGGGGTTTAATTTCCAAATCTCGTCTACAGGGCGTAGGGTATAACAAAAAATAATATTAAGGGTGGGGGTTGGGGTTCACAACTTTCCTGATTTTTACCAGCTGCTGTAATAACCCTTCCAGCAAATCAAGTTGTAACATATTGGCTCCGTCGCTCAAAGCCTTTGAAGGATCAGGATGCGTTTCAATAAACAATCCATCGGCGCCGGCAGCAATCGCAGCTTTGGCAATGGTGCCGATCAATTGCGGGTTACCGCCGGTGATGCCCGATGTTTGATTGGGTTGTTGTAAGGCATGGGTAACATCCATTATTACCGGAACACCATGTGCCTGCATGGCGGGGATGTTGCGATAATCAACTACCAGGTCCTGGTAACCGAAAGTCGTTCCTCTCTCTGTCAGCATTATTTTGTCGTTGCCGGCTTTACGTATTTTATCTACCGCAAACTTCATGGCTTCGCCACTGACAAACTGGCCCTTTTTTACGTTCACTATTTTCCCTGTTTCTGCGGCGGCTACCAACAGATCGGTTTGGCGGCAAAGGAAAGCAGGGATCTGCAATACGTCAACGAAGTCAGCGGCTTTTCTTGCTTCTTCCGGTGAATGTATATCCGTGACCACCGGGAGGGAGTATTTCCTTCCTGTATGTTGGAGCATTTGCATAGCAGCATCATCACCAATACCGGTGAAGGAGGTACCATTGGTACGGTTAGCCTTGCGGTACGATGATTTAAAAATATAAGGGATGCCAAGGTGCTTACAAATGGAAGAAACTTTTTCTGCTACTTCCATGATGAGTTCTTCACGCTCAACCACACAAGGCCCGGCAAGCAGGAAGAAATTGTTTTCATCGTATGATTGATTGGCAAATAAGTCTTTCAACATTTTTTCCATCCTGTAAAAATAGTTTTAAGTTCCGGTTTTTAAGTTGGAATTTGGCATTTGTTATTTAATCTTTGCTTACAAAACTTGTTATGGTCAAAGAAAAGATACTTGTCATCGGCGCCTCCGGACAAATAGGCGTTGAACTGACAATGGCCCTCCGCAAAATCTATGGTAATGCCAATGTGGTGGCTTCGGACCTGCGGGAACAAAACCCCTTGCTGGAAGGAACGGGTCCTTATGTTAGTCTTGATGTGATGAATAAGGAGATGCTGCATGTGCAGGTGATCCGACAAAACATTACACAGATATATTTATTGGCGGCTATTCTTTCGGCGACCGGTGAAAAGAATCCGGGTCTTGCCTGGAACCTCAACATGCAGGGTTTATTAAATGTGCTCGATATTGCCAGGGAAGAAAAGCTGCAAAAGATCTATTGGCCATCTTCCATTGCTGTATTTGGTCCTACATCACCCAAAAAAAATTGCCCGCAACAAACGATCATTGAACCCGCCACGGTGTATGGCATCAGTAAGTATGCGGGAGAATTCTGGTGCAATTATTTTCACCACCGTTTTGGTGTGGATGTACGAAGCCTCCGTTACCCGGGATTGATCTCGTATAAATCAGCGCCGGGTGGGGGCACCACTGATTATGCGGTAGAAATTTTTCATGAAGCTACTGGAAGAAAAAAAATATGAATGTTTTCTAAAGGAAGACACCTACCTGCCGATGATGTATATGCCGGATGCCATCCGGGCTACTATTGAACTGATGGAAGCCCCGGCCTACAAAATAGCTATACGCACTTCCTATAATGTTTCAGGAATGAGTTTTTCTCCAAAAGAAATTGCGGCAGAAATTAAAAAACACATACCCGATTTTTCTATGTCCTACAAACCTGATTACCGCCAGCAAATTGCTGACGGATGGCCGCAAAGCATTGATGATTCAGTGGCCAGGGCTGACTGGGGCTGGAAAGAAGAATATAACCTGGCGGCGATGACAAAGGATATGCTGGAGAACCTGGGATAGTTCAGAGTCAGGAGTCGGGAGTCGTTAGTCGGGAGTTCGGAGTCCGGAGTTGGCAGTTAGTCCACCATACTATTTTTTACTGCAAACATCACTAAACCCGCCGTGTTGCGAACGCCAACTTTTTCGATCAAGCGCTGACGGATACCTTCCACGGAACGGGGGCTTAAAAAAATTTCTTTGGCTATCTCTGCCGCTGTTTTCTCTTCACAGATGAGTTTCAACACTTCCATTTCTCTTTCGGTCAGTTCTACATTCTGGTTAAAAGAAGGTTTTAGGTTATTTTTCAGCACCAGTTTCTTCAACAGTGCTTTATTTACGACATCATTGAAATAGTAACCGTTCTCATGTACAGCATAGATGGACTTCCTGATCTCATCGGGTTCGGCATTTTTTAGTAAATAGCCATTGGCCCCGTTTTCCATCATGTGAATGATGAATTTGTCATCATCATACATCGTTACCACCAGCACTTTGATAGTGGGATATTTTTTACGAACCGCTTTGGTTGCTTCCATGCCATCCATCAAAGGCATTTTCAGATCCATAATGATAACATCGGGAGTATTTGTTTCCAGGCCCTTTAGCAGCTCTTCGCCATTATCGGCTTCCATGATCACGTCAAGATTTTCATCGGCAGACAGACCTACTTTAAGTCCATCCCGGTAGATCTTATAATCATCTGCAATTGCGATCTTTATTTTACTCATCACTTGGTTGGTTTGATTTAACCGGCACATGTATATTGATGCGGTAACCCTCGCCACCGCGGGTAAAATGTATGGTTCCTTTCAGCAATATAATCCTGTTCTGGATATTTTTTAATCCTAATCCCTGTTTTTGGTAGCGGAGCTCCTCAAATTGTTCCTGTGTCAGTCCCTCGCCGTTGTGGAAGATAACCAGGTTTAGTTCATTGCCGTCCAGGGCAGAACTGATCAAAAATTGCGACGCATGCGCATATTTCAGGATATTATTTACGAGCTCCTGCACCATCCGGTAGATACTGATATCATTGTCGGGGTTCTCTGTTTGGTAATTATCATCCAGTTCGGTATTGGTTGTCAGGGCAGTGCTTTCACCCACTTTCTTCACAAAATGACGGATGGCTTCATTCAATCCAAACTCTTTTAAAATATTGGAATGAAGGCTGTGCGAAATACCTCTTACTTGTTGTATCACATCATTCAGCAATTCCCGCCCCTTCTCATATAGTTTTTGATCTTTTTCATCCAACAAGTCTGATTTAATCCCAAGCAGGTGCAGTTTGGCAGAAGAAAGGATAGCGCCTACTTCGTCATGCAGGATCTCGGCGATACGATGGCGTTCGGTTTCTTCGCTACGGACAGCGGCTTCGATCAGTTGGTTTTGCTGGTGCTCACGTAGATTTTCGATCGCAACCTGGTGCTGGCTTTTTTTGCGTTGGTTGAGTATGACGGCAAGCAGTACACTCACCAACAATAACAGCATCACTGCAATCCCAATTATCACATAATATTTGATATCCATAAATTCTCGGGGTGCTAAAAATGTTATTGAAGAAACTAAATTAAGACGGCAGATTGAATTATCAACGGTATCAGAACCAGATTGCGTAAATATCCGCTCTAAATACGTACTTATACGTAATTGCTTTCAACTTATCAGCAATAAATATATTGACACCCGACTATTGTCAAAGAACGAAATGAAAATTACTTGGAATTAGCCAACTCCTTTTTTTTGGTGCGGTACAGAGCCAATGCAAGAAGCGAGCACAACACAATAAAGGTCAGTTTGTAGATCTCAAGACTAAATTCCCCAAAATCAGGGTCTTTTTCCGCCATGGGATAAATAAACAGGAAAATAAAAAAAGTAATGGCCTCATACAGAGCAACGCCTGTGCAGATAAGGAAAGAAGGATGCCCTGTCCAGTTTGTTCCGCTTTCGTCCTGCATAGATCGTAAAAAAAAAGAAAGACATAAAAAGAGTAGCACAGAACTCTCAGTTGCAAAGAGACGAGTACTGAGAAAAAATGGTGATTCAAAGAAAAAGAAGTTCACCAGGACAAAAATAATATACACCAACATAATGGTTTTATAAATAAATAAAAACTGTTTGGGGGTTATCTTACTGATATACCAGCTAAAAAACAATACCCGGGCCAAGGAATGAAGATTATAAAGAAGGTTATTATTTTTTAAACCCGGCGGCATTTGTTTATAAAAAACAAACATGGTCGTGGAGATACTGTTTAACAGAAATGCGATGCAAACATAGAGTACCACCGGGTGCATAGCCGATGCTTTAGGCCTGTGTAATAAAATAACAGCCAGCGGAATAAGCAACCCCCATACCTCGGACCAATCGCTGAGAAATTTGTATATATCCACTTTGTTATTCTTTGGGGCAATATTGAGGAGGAGGGCAGGGGTTGGCTACAGCCCGGGCTGTGGAATGTTCGCCGGAGCCATCTTCTTTTATTACATCCACCGTGAAATTCAATATGCCTGAGGGATCTATTCCCGGCGTCAGCCTGATAAAGCTGAAATCAGTAAATTTTCCGTAAGCATCGGTAAGTTTTAGCAATTTAAAGTCAATATAATTTCTCCCTAAAGCAAAAGGCGGCAGGTTTTGGCTGCAGGATTGATCAACCTCCAATTCTTTATCCCCATTATTTATTATTTCATCTATGTTTTTTACAGGATAGACAGTAACTTTTATATCTTTTCCATTGTCATCAAAAACCGGAATAAATACCAGTTTGGTAATAAAATCAGCATCACCAGGCGTGGTCCAGCCTTTTCTAACCCATTGCTGCATGTTAGATTTAGTTATCTGCATACATTGAACAGGACCAAAGGCTTTATTTCCCGGGGCACAGGATGTTATACCACCTGTTAAGTTAATTATTAGCAGGAAAGGCAATAATAGTCCTGGGACAGTTTTCGCTGACAATTTAATTTTTTGCATATATAGTTAGTTTTAGTAGCATAGAGTTTGTCGGCAGTAGTTCTTTACTAATTTAACTTGTGGTCAGGACTTTTCAACTCCTATAAATACTCTCCCTGTTCGGGGTAAAAGAACCCTTATTCGCTGGTAAGCCCTTCTGGACATGGCGGGTTACAATACTGACAGGGGGGGCAGGGATTGGTTGTTCCTTTTTCATCTGGTTTCGCCAGACCTATAGTTACAATTTCTATCTTAAATACAATATAACGTGTATTTGTAATCGTGGGTATAAACCTGATGAAATCAAAATTAGCAAGGGTTCCGTCAGGTTTAATGATATTCATGGCAGTCAGGCTTGTGGCATTGTTTCCAAAAATTGTCGGCCCCGGGAATGCCACGGGCACACAGGTAGTATCAATTTCTAAAACGGTCTCTCCAGTTATAAAAACATTAAACATGTTTTTCCCCGGGTAGGTAATAAGCTGCATCTTATTATTAACTGCTGACGCACTGTTGGAATAGAATTGTAACAATAGCATCGAGATCCTGTTTGGATTTGCCGGGTTGGTCCAGCCACTGTCCACCCAGGCCTGCACCTGTGCCTTTTTGAGTATTACACAGTTCATTTTGAAACTGCCGGAAGCGTTTTCCTTTTTTAGATCTTTATCGGCCTTTTTTTTGTCATTGCAGGATGACATTGTCAAAGCAATAAGAGCAGTGCACAATAGTAACAGGCAAAGACTTTTCTTAAATAATTGATTTTTTTGCATACACAGTTGGGCTAATGCAGGTCAAAAAAACGGCAGCGAGTTAAACAGGGTGGGAGTATACTTCTCTAAATTTAAGACACCTTTAAGACTTTTCAAAGCCATTCAGGCTAAATACTGTTTTTATACCCTGGTTCAACAGTAATTATACGCAAGGGCAGGGTAAAGCATACATACGCATTTGTTAAGAGCCTTTATCAGTCTATATACGGGATCTGTTTTTTGCGCAGTTTCTACCTTGTTTTCGGGTCGTTCGAGGGGCAAAATTGTGTTATAAAATTTATTTTTTATGACACAAAAAACCTTATCCCGCGTCATTTTCCTGATGATCTTTTCTTTCGCTTCATACGCAGCTATAGCTGTGAAAAATACCGTTAAAGCTAAGTCTGCAAGTATCAGTAAAGAGATCAAAGCAAATACATCTACAGACAATTCAGCAGCAGACAAGAGTATACCCGTATTCCCGGCCCCCCAACCCAAGGTCCCGCATGGTAAACCTAGTGCGCCACATATGGAAGAGCTGCCCCATGTTCATAAGTTTCATAAGGAAAGAGTGAAAAAGATTAAAAAGCATCATGGCAAATACTGGTTATTAAGCAAGATAATCATAGTGTTGTGTCACCTGTCCATATTGGTAATTGCTTACCTGCATGCTACGCACTAAGACCTGGCGATCAAAAAGCGATCAAACTGTTGCAGGTGACACTCCTGAACTTCGATTCCTGTTACATGAGCTTTTGGTGGTCCCTTCCGGCACCAACTTACCAACTTATCTAACTGCTCCTTCGAACCCGTGGCAACAATAAAAACATTTCCATCCGGCAAATTCCTGATTTGGCCAGTTATTCCGATAGCCATAGCCATCTCTTGGGTGCTTTGCCGGTAAAATACACCCTGGACCTCTCCTGAAACGGTGATGGAAATAGTTTTAAGCATGACTATCATTTAACCGGCTCCGGTGAACCGGTAAATTTTTTGTGTTTGCCGGCCATCTTACCAAAAAATAATACGACGGGGAAAATGAACTTTTTGACAAATGCAGGTATATCGGTCATATCAAATTCTGAACGATAACGGTTAAGTAGCCAGGCGCCATCAAACTGTCCCGGTCTTTTGCCTCCATTTGTTTTTGTTGAACTGTATATCTGAGTCAGAAAATATTGAATATTATGGGCTGGTTTAATCCAACCTTTACAGGTCAATGGCCCATCACCCGCATTCCAAAATCGATGCACTTCACCGGGACGGAAAGTAATCGTTTCACCCTCACCAAAATATTGGGGCTCGCTACCGGGTCGTTGAATGCCGATTTTTCCTTTTGTCACAGTCAGGCTTTCTGCCTGTTTAAAATGTACATGCATGGGCGGTCCTTGTCCGGGTTGTATCAGGTTCTCTACTTCGAGGCTATCACCGCCGGGGTCGCCAACAAGGCGGAGAAATGTGATCTCCTCGCCGGCGCCATTATCGATGGTGCGAGGATATCTGTATTCCATACAATCGGTTTTGGTTACAGGAAGGTAGGAAAATAACCGGCAGGCAGAGATTTATACAAAAGAAATAAGTTCAACGATTTCTTCAAGATATTGCTGATCGGTGGTATCAAACTGATCGTATTCATCACTATCGACATCCAGCACAGCAACAACTTCGCCGTTGTGTATCAGGGGTATGACAATTTCTGACCTGGACAGACTGCTGCAGGCGATATGACCAGGGAATTTTTCTACATCCGGTACTATCAAAGTTTTGGCCTGGGCCCAGCTATTGCCGCAAACGCCTCGTCCCTTTTTAATTCTTGTACAAGCTACTGGTCCCTGGAAAGGACCCAGCACCAGTTCAAAGTCTTCACCCTCAGCAGTTGTAATAGCGGAAGGCTTCACCAAATAAAAGCCCACCCAAAACCAGCCGAATTGTTCCTTTAAGGCAGCCACTACATTAGCCATATTAGCCACCAGGTCTGGTTCACCCTCCAAAACTGCTCTTATCTGGGGAATGAGAGATTGATACTGTTTGGCTTTGCTGCCGGAAATGATCTGTAAGTCTTCTGCCATGAGGCAAAGATAAATAAATGGATGCTGTGTCGACGCTCTTGCCTTCCGCCCGATTATTTTATACTTGATATGTCAAAAATAGTTACAAGGGCTTCCATTAAATATTTATCTTAATAAATTGTCATGGCGTGATATTTGAAATGGAGGAATAAGTAATTTTATCTTCCTCATAAAAAATTCAGCAATACAAACATCTTAAACCAACTCATCATGGCTACAAAAAAGAAAGCTGGCAAACCAGCTAAGAAAAGAAAACCTGCATCTAAGGGTAAGGCAACCAGCAAGAAAACATTGTCAAAAAAAAAGACAGCGAAAGCGAAACCTAAACGCAAACCTGTACCGGTAAAAAAAGCAGCACCTAAAAAGGAAAAAGCAACAAAGAAAAAAACAGTAAAAAAGGCAGTAAAGAAGATTAGCCGTCCGGTAGCCAAAAAGAAGTTAGTACCTAAGAAAGCTGCTGTTGCCCAAAAACCTGCAAAGAAAGCAAAAGCCAGGGTTGTAAAACCTTCACCTGTGGCCCAGGAAACAGCGATGACGCCGGACGCTATTAATTCAGTACAGGATGACCGAGATGGAAGCAGGGTTAAAGTTGCACCAGAAGTGTACGAAAAGAAATCAGAAAATGATGGACCAATGATGTAAAAACAAGATTCAATAAAAAAAGCCGCTTGTAACGAGGCGGTTTTTTTGTTATTCAGCTATTAGTTTTTCATCAGTTGCCAGCTATTTGTGGACAGGCTTCAAATTCTTTTTGTTAGTGAAAACGCCATTCCTAAATTGTTGCCGGGGATTGGATAACTATATAATCCCCAACTTACTTTTTTCTCACTGCCTGGCTTTTTATTGATAACCAGGTTCACGGCACTTAGTATCACGGATGTTGCTCCTGCACCGATATTAACATAGGAAAGAGTTCTTTTGCTTTCATTCGTCTGCCCATCAATGACGATCCTGGGCGGCATTCCCAAAGCGCCGATTAAAACCTGGGTGATACCAGTGGCCAAGCCCAGGATGGGGACCGTTTTATTCTTAGCACTCTTCGACAGTTGCAAACTATTAATGATCCCTGATACGATATTCGTTCCACCAAACAGTCCTGAAACAATTCCATAAGAAGTGGTAATATGATTAGCCGGTTCACCAGGGCCAGGGCCATAGGTAGGTTGAATCATGGCACATTCCACTTTTGTCAACCCACTTTGCTCTATCCAGTTGTCAAGGAATACATTGTCCATAGTCATAAGCTCATCATATTTAAATTGGTTATTGATCTGCTCAGCAATCTCTCTTCCCGACGTTTGTTCTATGAGGTAACCAACGGCACAGATCTTTCTATTTTTGTCAATAAAACAAGGCTTGCGCTGGTCGGCATAATCATAATTGCCGGGGAAAATTCCCGCTTCATGGTATTGATGAAGAAGGTTCAGCAGGTTCGTCCTTTTTTGTTGTTGCGCGTGGTTTATACCAGGAACAACCTTATTTCGTAAAAAATATTCTACGAACTCAAGGTGTGTCCTGATACGCAACACTTCCTTTGTGTTTTCATCAGGTTGATATCCAAACCTGCTGATAAAACTGATATCACCCAGAAGGGGATTTATGGTTTGTTTACGGTTAATGGGATGATGGCTGAAATCAAGAGATATTGTCGCCATTACCAGCAAGGCTAGTGGGAAGAAATATTTTTTCATACAGGGTTTTCTTGGGTGACACCCCGGCTGATGGAAACGTTGCTTTGCAAATTGTGGTCTTAATTTAAAAGGGGATTTGCATCGATAGCTTTCTCATCAATTTCAGTATAATTCTTTAATTCATTGTACAGGGTATCTCTTTCCACGGGCATTCTTTTTGCCTGTTTAATCAAGGTAACCAGTTCCGCCGTTGTCATAGATGGACTTTGCTCTTCAGAGCCTGCCATGCTGTAGATCTTGGTGCTGTCATCAATCGTTCCATCAATATCATCCACGCCAAAAGAAAGGGACAGTTGTGCATTCTGCCGGCCCAGCATGGGCCAATAGGCTTTTAGGTGGGGAAAATTGTCCAGGTATATTCTTGCGATCGCATAAGTTTTCATGTCTTCCACTACGCTGCTTTCCGGTACATTGCTCATATCGTTATCCTTGTTGCGAAATTTCAACGGGATAAAAGTATTAAAGCCACCTGTTTTATCTTGTAATTCTCTTAGTCTTCTCATATGATCAATGCGGTGCTCATATTTTTCAATATGACCAAACAACATAGTGGCATTGGAATGTAATCCTAGGCGGTGTGCGGTTTCATGAATAAGTAGCCAACCATCTGCGTCCACTTTATCAGCGCATATCTTTTTTCGTATCTCCGGGTGAAAAATCTCAGCGCCTCCACCAGGAATACTGTTTAACCCGGCATCCATTAAGAATCTTAATCCTTCCTCCACCGTCATCTTTGCTTTGCGGAACATATAATCATATTCCACGGCGGTGAAAGCCTTGATATGCAAATCAGGTCGATGGGCTTTAATAGCTTTTAGAAGATCGGCAAAAAATTTCAGGTCCATCTTCGGATGAACGCCCCCAACTATATGTACTTCGGTTATCGGTTTACCATCATATTTTTTTACCAGGTGCAGCATCTGGTCAATACTCAGTTCCCAGCCCTCATCCCGGTGGGCATAGAGACGGCTATAAGCGCAGAAATTGCAACTGAATACACAAACATTCGTCGGTTCAATATGAAAGTTGCGGTTAAAAAAAACCTTATCACCGTTCTTTTGTTTTCGCACTTCATTGGCAAGACTGCCGACGAATCCGAGGCTTGCTTTTTCAAAAAGTAACTGCCCTTCTTCATCGGTAATTCGTTGGCCGGCTTTTACTTTTTCGGCTATTTGCTGGAGTGCGGGTGATATACTGTTAGTAGATATCATAGTGGGAATAACAAATTATAGGAGCAAAGTTACGACTACAAGAATGAACTATTGAAACAGGAAACACGGGGCACAAGGACACAAAGGAAGAAGCCAAGGCTTGGATTCTTAGGGCCTTCGAGTCTTAGTGCCTTTGTGTTACGAAATGGAAAATCCTTATCTTCCATTTCAATTGCTACCATCATTTAAATCTAGGCTATGAATATCAAATTAAGGCTAACGGTGCTCAGCTTTTTACAGTTCTATGTGTGGGGTGCCTGGCTTATTACGATAGGCACCTATTTTTTCTCAAATGGTATGGGTACCGGCGCTCAGTTTGGTGCTATCTTTTCGACCCTTGCTCTTGCGTCTATAATAATGCCGGCATTGACTGGTATCATCGCCGACAGGTGGATCAATGCAGAAAAATTGTACGGTGTACTTCATATCTTATATGGGGGATTTTTATTTTATGTAACCCAGGTACATGATGCTGATACACTCTACTATGTGATCCTGGGCGCAATGTGTTGTTATATGCCGACGATTTCCCTTTCTAATTCTATTTCTTATACCATATTAAAAAGAGAAGGATATGATGTTGTAAAAGTGTTTCCACCTATCCGGGTGTGGGGCACGATTGGTTTTATTGCGGCTATGTGGACAACGAACCTCAGTGGTAGCAAGGCGAATACTAACCAGTTCCTGATCGGGGCAGTGGCAGCCGTATTGCTAGGTATTTATTCTTTTACGATGCCAAAATGTCCACCACAACGATCCATATCCAAAACGGCTTCGGTGATAGAGCAATTGGGGTTAAAGGCTTTTACGCTGTTTGCAAAGTATAAAATGGCTTTGTTCTTTATTTTCTCCATGTTCCTCGGGGCAGCATTACAATTGACAAATATGTATGGAGATACTTTTCTGGATGATTTCAGGAAAGTACCTGAGTATGGCCCGGAGTCATTTGTTGTAAAGAACTCCACGATCATTATGTCAATCTCGCAAATATCGGAGACCGTATTTATTTTGACGATCCCCTTTTTCCTGAAAAGGTTTGGAATCAAAAAAGTAATGCTGTTCTCCATGATCGCCTGGGTGCTGCGTTTTGGATTGTTTGCATATGGTAACCCCGCCGATGGTTTATGGATGATCATTCTATCCTGCGTAGTATATGGGATGGCATTTGACTTCTTCAATATATCTGGTTCGCTGTTTGTAGAAACAACAACGGATTCTTCTATTCGCTCCAGTGCCCAGGGCGTATTCATGATGATGACAAATGGTTTTGGAGCCTTCCTGGGAAGCAAACTAAGTGGCTACCTGATTGATAGATATTTCACACTAGCGGGAGGAGATAAAGATTGGCAAAATATCTGGCTCTCATTTGCCGCTTACGCTGCCGTCATAGGCATCCTGTTTGCCATATTGTTCAGGCATAAGCATGACCCGAAACAGATACAACCTATTCAACATTAAGTGTTGGTATTTAACCCATACGGTCTCAACATTTTATTGCCCCGGATTGAAGGCCGGGGCAATAAAAAACCCCGCTCCTTATTCAGCAAGCGGGGTTATGTTTTTATAGGAGAAGCTTAAATATGCGCTTCAATCTTTTTTACAAAGTTTCCTTTGGGTTGTGCACCCACTAATTTATCAACGACCTGTCCGCCTTTGATAAAAAGGATAGCCGGAATGGAAGTGATACCATAATTCATGGATACCTGCGGATTATTGTCCACATTTACTTTACCCACATTTACTTTTCCATCATACTCTTTGCTCAGCTCTTCAATTACCGGCCCGATCGCACGGCAAGGTCCACACCATTCTGCCCAGAAATCTACTACGGTCAGTTTATCAGAAGCCAGCACATCTGTCTGGAAATTAGCATCGTTGTACTCTTTTGCCATTTTTTTATTGGTTTTAATAAGTTTAAATCAGGGTTGCAAATTTAAGTCCGATATAGATAACAAGCATTAATGGCAGAAAGTTGTGTAAAACTTGTCATTTTTAGTGTCAGGCAGATGGCAAAACTGCTAGAAAGGCCGGTTATTCTTGCCGTTTTCAAGCCTTTAACTAAACCGTTAACACTTGTACCTCCAATTCAGGGCTTTTTTCCAGGAACTGGATCATTTCCTCATTCATTTCAAAACCATTATTCATTGTCACCAGGCTGATTTTCACTTTGTTTTTGGGTTCTGTCAAGATAAATCTTTAAGGTAGTTTTGCCCGTGATTTGCCTTCATATTTTTTTCTATAAAATTCACCAGTTCTTTACTTATATCCTGGGATGTGCTTCAATCGTTAACTGTTTGGTCATATTCCGCTTCATCGTTTCCGCCAGCGAAACTGATAATACTTTAAATTCAAATTCTTCTTTATTATATCTCGGTTTGAAATACCCATTGATAAGGACAGTGCTTCCCTGTTGCAAAATGGGGTAAGCCGCATATAGTCTTCCGTAAACAGGGGAAACTCGGTTTTACCAGAATAATCTTCAATGACAAAATTGCCATATTTATTTCCGCTTCTTGCAACTTTATGTTGGGCATCCGAGACTAATCCTACGATTCGGAATGGTCTGCCCGGGTTAGGTTGTAATTTGAGTGTTTCTTTGAATTCATTAAAATCAGCCAATGGAGTTATACCATAGTGCCTCATTTCAAACTTGTAATTATCCAACGGATGACCGCTTAAAAATATTCCAGTCACTTCTTTTTCATGATCCAGCTGAATGATCAGCGGCCAGGGTGCACAGTCAGGAATTTTTGGTGGCGGTATTTCCATACTGACCGGCAAGTCACCAAACAATGTATTGGTAGTCGTTGCATTTTGGGAAGCATACACCTGCCCATACTTGATTATTTTTTCTAATCCATTCATCACTTCACCCGCGGGTACATTGAAATATTGTGCCCGGTGATGCTCCGGAAAACAATCAAAACCTCCTGCGTAAGCTAGACTTTCGAGTGTTTTTTTATTGACTGTTCGTTGATTGATACGTTTGATAAAATCAAATATGTTAGAATAAGATCCACTCTTTTTTCTTTCTTCGATAATACTTTCTACAGCAGCTTCACCTACACCTTTCAATCCGCCCAAACCAAAACGGATCTCACCTTTTTCGTTTACTGCAAATCCTTTTAGTGATTCATTGATATCTGGCCCAAGAACTTTTATTCCCATCCGTTTACATTCTTCCATAAAGAAAGTGATCTTTTCAATACTGCCGGCATTGTTCAGCACCGCAGCCATATATTCAGCGGGATAGTGTGCTTTTAAATAAGCGGTCTGGTAAGCAACATAGGCATAACAGGTAGAGTGCGATTTATTGAAGGCATATTGGGCAAAGGCTTCCCAGTCGGTCCAGATCTTTTCCAGTCTTTCGGCAGGTAATGATTTTTCGGTGGCGCCGTTAATGAACTGTGCTTTCATTTTATCCAGCACCGATTTCTGTTTTTTACCCATTGCCTTACGCAATACATCTGCATCACCTTTACTAAAGCCGGCCAGTTTTTGCGCAAGCAACATCACCTGTTCCTGGTACACCGTAATACCATAAGTTTCTTCCAGGTATTCCTCCATTTCAGGTAGATCATACGAGATAGCTTCTCGGCCATGTTTTCGGTCAATATAATTAGGAATATAAGCCATCGGACCGGGGCGGTACAAGGCGTTCATCGCGATCAGGTCATCAAATTTATCGGGTTTTAATTCCCGCAGGTATTTTTGCATACCCGGACTTTCAAACTGGAACGTACCGATAGTATCACCATGCTGGTAAAGCTCAAATGTTTTTTCATCATCCAGCGGAATGTCATCAATATCAATTTCTACACCGTGATTTTGTTTGATAAGCTCCAGTGCATTTTTAAGGATGGTCAGGGTTTTTAATCCAAGAAAGTCCATCTTGATAACACCGGCTTCTTCAATAATGTTTCCTTCAATCTGTGTTAACCACAAAGATAGATTCTTTGGAAGTGGCAACGGGGATCAGTTCGGTCAGATCCTGTGGGGCAATGATAATACCCGCAGCATGGATACCTGTATTACGAACAGAACCTTCCAGTCGTTCGGCTTCATGCAAAACCTTGCTCAGGATCGTATCTTTGTGGTTATAAATCTCCCGGAGTTTTTTTACATTCTCCATATCATCGCTGCCCATCCCTTCTTTTTCTTCCAATGATTTTTCACCATCCTTGGTTCTCATGGGGGCATGCAACACTCTTCTTAATTCTGTTCCGGGTCTGTCAGGAACTAATTTCGTCAAAGCGCGGCTCTCGGGCAGTGGCAGGTCCATTACCCGGGCAACATCCTTAATACTCGATTTGGCAGCCATGGTACCATAGGTAATGATCTGTGCTACCTGGTTCTTGCCATATTTTTCTACCACATAATCAATTACTTTTTGTCTTCCTTCATCATCAAAGTCAGTATCTATATCCGGCATTGATTTACGATCCGGATTCAGGAACCTTTCAAAAAGTAAATTGTATTTGATAGGATCAATATTGGTGATACCGATGCAATAGGCAACCACACGACCGGCAGCAGAACCACGACCGGGTCCGATAAACACACCCTTGTCTCGTCCTGCCTTGATGAAATCACTTACAATTAGGAAGTATCCGGCAAAGCCCATCGTTTTGATGGTGAATAATTCAAATTCAATACGATCTTTTATTTCGTCAGTTAGTTCGGTATAGCGTCTGGTCGCACCTTCGTACGTAATATGTTTTAAATATTCCCATTGGTTCTTTGATTCTGCTGAAACCATATACTTGCCGATCTTTTCTTCTTGGGTATGTAACTGGAATCTTTTCTCGATCGGGAAATTGGGCAGCAGGATATCTCGTTTAAGATTCAGCAATTCAACTTTATCAACGATCTCATTGGTGTTGTCAATCGCTTCTGGAAGATCATTAAATACTTTGCTCATTTCCTCAGTCGTCTTGAAATAGAACTGGTCATTGGGAAATGCAAAGCGTTTATCTTTTACGTTGATATCATCGTCAGTAAAATCACGCAGAGCAGGAGTAGCTATTTTTTCGCCGGTATTGATGCAAAGCAGGATATCATGCGCATTAAAATCATCCTGGTCCACATAATGTGAATCATTACTGGCAATGATCTTTACATTGTATTTTTTGGCCAGCTTTATCAGTACTTCGTTCACTTTATCCTGTTCGGGCATACCATGACGCTGCAGTTCCACATAATAATCTTCCTGGAAAATATTCAGCCACCATTTGAATTCATTTTCTCCTTCTTCTTCACCTTTTTTCAAAATGGCCTGCGGCACCGAAGCACCGAGGCAACAGGTGGTGGCAATTAGACCCTTCATGGTATTTCAGGATCAGTTCTTTATCGATTCGGGGATATTTGCCATACATCCCTTCGATAAATCCCAGAGAAGTAAGCTTGATCAGGTTTTTATATCCCTGTTCATTTTTTGCCAGTAATATCTGGTGATGGCGTTTATCCTTTTGTTCTTTGGTAAATGTTTTCTGGTGACGGGTTTCCGTTATGTAAAATTCACAACCAACAATCGGTTTTACTTTTACCTTGCCATTTTCATCTTTATGCTTATAGGCTTCTGCTACAAATTCAAATACCCCAAACATATTACCATGATCGCTGATGGCCAGCGCCGGCATACCATCTTTTATGGCTTTTTTATAAAGATTCTGAATAGAAGCAGCGCCGTCCAGTAGTGAGAATTGTGTATGAACGTGAAGGTGAGAAAACTTCATCTTTTAATTTCATTATTTAAATGTCAGAAAGACGGGTAGTCGGATAATTTGAAAGAAATTCACAATAAATGAAAATGAATCTTTCGGACTTTCTGTCTTTACTAAATTCAGGACTATTAATTATTTTTCTTAAAACTATAAATACTTATGGATCCGCTGCTATAGCTACACACCCAGGCTTCTAATGTGGTGTCATTCTCGAAAATATCCACTCCAACCGGGCGGCCGCCGCAGGGCAAAGATGCCACTTTCTCAAAGTTGTCTTCATTGATTTTGTACACATCCAGGTAATCACTGGTATAACAGGTTACAAAAATAAATTTGTGATTCTTTGATAAAACGATTGTCCGGGGCTGAGCATGGGTTTTGACAGTAAATAAGGACTTACCACTGGCTGCATCAAGGCAGGCAATAGTGCCCAGGCTGTTATAGGAAACAAAAATATGCCCGCTGGTGTCCATCACAATATGACGGGGGCTGCTCCATACATCCATAATACTTTCGCTTTTCCAGGTTGTATTATCCACCACGTTCAGGCTGGCCCCGCCCATAATAGCGATATAGGATTTTTTGTTTTTATCGTCTACTGCAATGCCTCTTGGTATAGCTGAAACGGGAATTGTACTGATTACTTTTCCATAAGGATATTCCTGCTCATCCATTTCCAAAACACTAGTGTTTCTTGAATGCCAGTTACTAACGAGAAGGTATTTACTATCCGCCGTTCTTGAAATTATTTTAGGAGTTTTGCCAGTTTCGATCAAGGGCACCCGGAATGAGTCCCTTTTATTGGTTTGTGGATAAATAACGGTAACTGGTTTTGTTTTTTGTTCAGTGTGGACAACACCGATACCCGTATTTTTCGAAAAATCATCCACCCAGATTGGAACAATGCCCTCTGCATTGTGCAGTGACACCCACAATATCTTATCATCATGACTGAAACAGGCTTCTACCGGTTTTTCCTGGTAGGAAGAAATTGGCCGGCTACGGGTGTAATCCCAGCCCATTCCCCTGGTTGGTGTGAACTTGAATTCCCGGGTCAGTTTTCTCGTAGCCTGGTCAAATTCATACACACTCATCCCTTCCAGGTTCATCGCATAAAGCCTTGAACCGGTTGAGTTAAAGATCACTGATTTTGTACCCCCCGCAGCCGTCAGCAGCTCCTTTTTTTCGTAGTTGATCTTGGTATAGGGCTTTAATTGGGGTGGCTCCGGGACGGTGTCTTTAATGACCATTTTGGTTAGCGAATCATTGCTGACGTCCTTACTGCTGCCAGAGCTTTGGCAAGCTGTAGCCAGGTAAATGAAGGTGATAAGCGATAAAAGTGTTTGCATGGTTGATTCTACCGGTTAAAAAAGTTAATAATTGGTCCACTAAATTAAGTTGATTTACCTCAAATTCTGCACAGGGTTCCAATTGATAAATCACTTATTTACAGCCATTTAGTCTTTTGGCAATAATGGTTGGGCAAATTCGTTTACAGAATGTGGTATTTTTTGGACATTTACCTATATTTTTGCCCACTTCCAGATCTAAAAGCAGCGATGCTTGACGACAGAAGCCAGTATCCTAAAAAACCCCATGAAATCATCTTAAAAGAAAGACGTAATGGTTAAACAGATTTTACCAGCATTACTAGTTATTGTCCTGCTAAGCAGCTGTACAACATTCAAGCCGCTGAATTTTACCAGCGACCGGCAAGTAGCATCAGTCCCTAGCACAAATCCCCAGACTAAGTTTATCGACGATATCTCCGTTACACCAGTGGCGAATATTGATAAAACAGACGTTAAAACTGAAGTAAAAGTGGCAACCGGATATATCCGGGGTCTTAATTACACTGAAACACCTGCTGAAAAAAAGGAAGCTGACGAGATAACTGAAATATTGGCCAGCCGGTCTGCCGGAATAGAAGTTGCATCAGCGGTGCAGTTGAAGTATTCCGCTCTCCTGAATACCGACATTGAATTATTGCCCAGCGAATCTTTATTAGAGAATGTAGATGAATGGTATGGTGTCCGGTATCGTACCGGCGGTACTACCCACAAAGGGGTGGATTGCTCGGGATTTACGGTTGCTGTTTACGCTGCCTTATATGGCATTATGCTGCCAAGAGTATCCCGCGAACAATACAGGACCAGCCGCAAAATTTCTACAACAGAATTACAGGAAGGAGACCTTGTGTTCTTTAACACCAATGGAAAAGGAGTGTCTCATGTAGGTATCTATCTTGGCAGTAATAAATTCATCCACGCTTCTGTTTCAAAAGGTGTGATGGTGAACGGGCTTTTTGAACCCTATTACCTGAAACGGTATATAGGTGCCGGAAGAATTGATGACAAGCAAATGGTCAACAATTAATCAGATTTTAATCCCAATCTTTTTTTAATGGTCAATATCACCGGTTGAATATCGGGTGATAGTTTCAAATAGACAGCTCCGGTCGTAAACAGGAGTAGGAAGGCACTACTGCGAATAAAGATACCCAGCAAGCCGTGTATGTTGATACAGGTAAAATGACAAATGCCATAACAAGCTGCCGCCAGCAACACCGTGTACAAGGATTGGATCGAAAAGGGAAACAGACGGAATTTTTTCCATAAGAACGCGATGCGGATCCCGTTGTAAATACTTATTGATATTAAATTAGCCAGGCCCGTCCCAACGATGTCGTACTCTTTCGTCATAAAATAACTAAGCGGCATCATCAGCAATAATAGGATAACTCCACTGATCATTTCAAAGCGCCAATAAGTGGAAGTGGCAATGATCTGGGCATTGACACCCGTTCCCATATCAATTACCTTTACCAGGCCTAATAGAATAACCACATAATAGGCATCCAGGTAGGTGCCTTTTAGCTGGAAGGCTGTTACTGCATCGGTAAAATTCAGAATAATCAATGAAAACAGCCCAGCCGCAAAGATCAGCTGGTTAATGGAAGAACGTTGATAAATACGTTGTATCAACGCCCTGTTTTTATCTTTCCATGCCTTAGAAAGATGGGCAATAGAGGCAGCAATAATACCTCTTTGCGGTACCTGTATCAGTGAGGAAATATTCTGGGCCACCGAGTAAACGGCCAGTTTGGTGAGGGCATCATCCAGCACAGAACTGATAACCAGGGAATCAAATACCATGGAGATGGTAAAAATGAGCGAGCCGGCATAGATAAATGAGCAAAACCGCAGGATACTCTTGGACAGGCGACGGCTGAGCTGGCTAATCTTAAAAGTAAAATGAATTTTTTTCGTTGCCAGCAAATAAAGAAGCAGAACCAGTGCTATAAAGGGATAACTGAGTGAGAATATTTTAATGAACAGGTCAAAGTTGTCAATAATACCGGTGGCAAAAAGTACGATAAGAATTGTAGTGAATAACCGCCATACTACTTCTTTCAAAAAGTTGGTGAGGACAGATTTATGTAATTGCCAGGCATAAGCTTCGAGTATGGTATAAATCATCAAGCCAAAGCCTAAGGGAAATATCCAGTTATAATAGGAAACTATTTCGGGTGCATTCGTACCAAATTTTCTTACTACCAGGTTTTTAAAAATAAAGCCCGCTGCCAGTACCAGCACAAACCCGATGAGACCGGTAATTAAAGCTATGGTTGCCTGGTCATTTTTTTTGAGGGGTAAATTATCGTTATAATAAGGATAGAATTTATAGATATAGGAAGGCATAGCCAGGTTGGCAAATGCCATAATCGTCATGGCGATAGCAATAAATGCGTTGTATAATCCGAATTGCGGATCAAGAAAAATGCCTTGTTTGGTAAACAGGTAGATATTGAGGAGACCAATACTAAAACCGGTATAGATAACTACAGAAGAGATAATGCTTTGCCGGCGTATACTTAGCATGCGATAAAGATAAGCGGGTAATAGCGGGTGAGAGCGGCTTATTCGATTTTTTTCACTGTCACATAGAAATTTTTATCAACCACAAGGCCGCCATTTTTCATGTCTGCATTCATCCTGGTGGTCTTCCATTCTGTTGTCGGGTCCAACCAGGTAGTTGCATTTACCAGTCTTACTGGCATATCAAACCCGGCAACGCAGTTTGTCCAACGATAGGAAACCTGATCAACCTGTACTTTATATTCCAGTCTGGGTATTTTGGTTGTTCTTAAATACTGGTCAAAAATTTTGGTGAGGTCTTTTCCGGATAGTTTGCAGAAATAGGCTTCCACATCTTTTGAATCAACAGTCTGGTGATAAAAATCTTTATTCAATCCCCTTAAAATATTCCTGAAAACAGAATCATCATCAATAACCTGCCGGATCGTATGTATAAGATTAGCACCTTTGTTATACATATCATTGCTGCCTTCCTGGTTCACACCATAGGGACCGATCAGGGGTTTGTCATTGTTTATATTATTACGGATACCCAGCACATAATCATTTCCTGCTTTTTTACCATAATAATATTCCACGAATAATTCTTCTGAATACATAGTGAAACCCTCATGTACCCACATATCTGCAATGTCGTTTGTTGTTATATTATTGGCAAACCACTCATGCCCGCTTTCATGAATGATAATATAATCCCATTTCAATCCCCAGCCTGTACGGGAAAGATCACGGCCGAGATACCCATTCTTGTAGTTATTGCCATAGGCTATAGCACTCTGGTGCTCCATGCCAAGATGCGATGATTCCACTATCTTAAAACCATCTTTATAAAAAGGATAGGGGCCAAACCAGTATTCAAATGCTTTGAGCATACGCTTTACATCACGTCCAAATTGTTTTTTTGCAATGTCTGCATTGTAATCAAGGACCCAATAATCCAATGAAAGATTCCTTTTTGTTTCACCTACGTAGTAATCAGCAAAATGCACGTATTTACCGATATAGGGAACAATGTTATAATTATTGATCGGGTTTTTTACTTGCCAGGTATACAACACGGTCCCATCTTTCTGATTATGTTTGGAATAGAGTCGACCATTGGCAACCGCTACCAGTGTGTCAGGAACTCTCACCTGTATCAATGCGCCCTGGTTGGGTTCGTCACTCTGGTGATCTTTACAAGGATACCATACACTGGCGCCTAATCCCTGGCAGGCGACAGTCATCCAGGGACGGCCTTTTGCATCTTTACTCCAAATCCAGCCACCATCCCAGGGTGGTGATATGGCTTCATGGGGCTGCCCATGATAATAGATGGTAATATTAAATCGCGGCACCGGTTTGGTTTTTACAACCGCTGCTTTTTCCACAGGAAATGTATAGTCACCAAAATCAATCAGGTATACATTCCCATAGCGGGTAAAGTTGGTGAGCTTTTTTTATTAAAAATAATACTGTCGATCACCAGGGGCTGCTGCAGGTCAATCTGCATTTTCTTGGTGGCAACACCAGCATTTACATCGAAACTGATCTGGTTCCAGCCGAAAATAGATTTTGATTTGTAATCCGGCACTACATAAATATTGTAATAGACGACATCCCACCAGGCCCGTTCAGGAGTTATGCTACCCCGCAATGTATCCTGCCAGGTGAATTTTTCTTTTTGATGAAGAGGCTGTGCATATGACAAATGGAAAAAGAAAAATGAGTAACATAATGTGTGTAATGACCGGGCAATGTATTTCACGCTGGTATATTTTGTTGGTGTAAATTTAAGGCTTGATTGGTAAGATGAAAGTTAAAAGTATTTACATAAAACTAACGATGGGGCTCCTCACTACCGGCCTGTTGGTGGGTTGCTACAACAAAAAGAATAGCGAGGGTAGGATATTTCATTATAATGAATTTAGTGGGATCGCATCGCTGGATCCGGCCTTTGCGAAAAGCCAGTCGGTGATGTGGTCGGCTCACCAACTATTTAATACGCTCGTCGAAATTGATGATAGCCTGCACATTGTTCCTTCCCTGGCAAAGAGTTGGGATATATCTGCTGACAGGACTAGTTTTATATTTCATCTAAGGGATGATGTTTACTTCCATGATGACCCGGTATTTCCTAATCAGAAAGGGAGAAAGATGACAGCCAAAGATGTCGAGTATAGTTTTTTCCGGATCATTGATAAGCGAACTGCCAGCCCTGGTTCATGGATTTTTAATAGCAAAGTGGATACCATTCAGCCATTTAAAGCTATTGATGATACCACTTTCCAGTTAAGATTACTCCGCCCGTATATTCCGATGCTTGGCATCATTTCGATGCAGTATTGTTCGATTGTTCCAAAAGAAGCGGTGGAGAAATACGGGACTGACTTTAGACGGCATCCTGTTGGAACGGGCCCGTTTCAGTTTGTCGATTGGGAAGAGGGACAGGCATTGGTATTAAAAAAGAATCCTACTTATTTTGAAAAAGATGAAGCCGGGAACCGCTTGCCGTATTTGGAAGGAGTTAAGGTTTCGTTTTATGACAGTAAGGCAACCGAGTTTTTATTGTTCAGGCAAAAACAACTGGAATTTATAAATGATATTGAGGCGTCTTTTAAAGATGAAGTGCTGACCAAAAAGGGAACCCTACGACGAGATTGGGAAGGGAAGATAGAACTACAAACAAACCCTTATCTAAACATAGAATACCTCGGAATACTGGTAGATTCTACCAACGAACTGGTGAAGAATTCACCGATGCGGTCAAAAAAGATCCGGCAGGCTATCAATTATGGATTTGACCGAAGAAAAATGGTTTTGTACCTCCGCAATTCATTAGGTACACCGGCTGAATCCGGATTTGTTCCGATGGGTTTACCATCTTTCGATACTTCGATTGTAAAAGGATATCATTATGATCCTGCGAAAGCAAAACAATTATTGGCGGAAGCCGGGTATCCGGGTGGAAGAGGATTACCAAGGATCAAATTGCTGACGATTGCTATTTATGCAGATATGGCCAACTTTATAGCCAAGCAGCTGGAAGAGTCAGGCATCCCTGTACAAGTGGAAGTGTTGCAAAAGTCATTGCTGTTAACGATGACCTCTGGCTCAACGGCTTCTTTTTTCCGGGGAAGCTGGATAGCCGATTACCCGGATGCTGAAAATTATTTATCAGTTTTCTATTCTAAAAATCCTGCCCCGCCGAACTACACCCGGTATAAAAGTGATTTATTTGATGAAGCATTTGAAAAAGCCCTGAAAGAAGATAATGATTCGCTCCGGTATACATTATACCAGCAGGCCGATAAAATAATGATTGAAGATGCGCCGGTGGTGCCTTTATGGTATGATAAAGTAGTGAGATTAGTTCAGCCCTATGTAAAAGGGTTTCCACCCAATGCGCTTAATTTGCTTGAGTTGAGGAGGGTAAAATTATAAAGTAAAAAGCCGGAAATTTACTTCCGGCTTAGTTAATCAACTTACTGTTTTAATTTATCCTTAAACACTTTTCTAAATTTATCCAATTTTGGTCGTATCACCATCTGGCAATACGGGTTAGTATTTCCATTATTTTCAAAATATTGCTGGTGATAATCTTCCGCCGGGTAAAATTTGCTGGCAGCTGTTATTTCCGTCACAATAGGATTGTTAAAAGCACCGCTATTATTCAATTCAACCTTATATTTTTCGGCTTTCTCTTTTTGTTCATCATTGTGATAGAAAATTCCACTCCGGTATTGGGTACCCACATCAGCACCCTGGCGATTTAAAGTGGTAGGATCATGCGTTTCCCAAAATACGGCCAGCAATTCGTCAAAACTTATTTTAGCCGGGTCATATATTATTTGTAAGGCTTCTGCATGACCGGTTTCCCCCGTGCAAATTTCTTTATAGGTTGGATTGGTGGTCTGGCCGCCAATATAGCCGGATGTGGCGCTGATCACCCCCTCCAGCTCTTCAAAAATTGCTTCCGTACACCAAAAGCAACCATTAGCAAAAGTGGCAGTTGCTACAGCTGGCAGGGCTTGTTGATTAATTGGTTCGATCGTATCCATAACAGTTTTATTTGTTGTTGCTTTTTTTTGTGCACAAGATAGCAGTGTCGTTAATCCAATGATGGCTGCCGTCAATGTTGTTTTCATGATATGATGTTTTAATAGCTTCATCCTTAATTTCATGCAATTTACATGTATATCAGCCCCTTGTTTTGTAAGTTGTGTGACAAAGTTTGGTTTTGCCGTTTCATTAACATTAGGGACTACGAAACTCAATTTCGTTCACTCATACAACCAATTTATTTACGTATAGTTCACTAAAGGAGATGTGGAATGATTTGCAGTAGTATCACTTTAACAATCCCTATTTTTAACTTGTCTACCATAAAGTTATGAAACAGCAAACTATTTCTACTCACGCCATTCGCCCGAAGCTGGGAAAAGATCTGAAAGAAGCTATTGAGAACTTAAACAGGGAAAAAAAATCAAAAGCGGGTGGATCGGTATTGGTTCATGTAGCCTTACTACTTACTCGATCCGATTCGCCAAGCAACCGCAAGGCTTCAGGGCACCGGGCATTTTGAGATCCTAAGTCTTAGTGGCACAACCCATCTATACGGTTCGCACCTGCATATTAGCACTAGTGAGAGTGCGGGTAAAACAATTGGTGGGCTTTTGAAGCCCAGTTGTAAAATCTAACCACAGCCGAGATTATTTGCCACCAACCGATATGTATCAGTTTGCGCGGGAAAATAATGGCGGCACATCCAGGTAAGAATTGCAAATAAAAGAACGGTGAAAAGGACTGGCACGGAATTAAGTAATGGGTAGGGGATACTCATTAATTTCGCAACTCATTGTAAAGAGAGAAAACAAGACATGAAACTATTCCCGGAATCAGCATATACTCAGCTTGAGTTTAACAAGATAAAAGAGATATTGGCCAATTACTGTCAGACAGAATATGCCCGGACAAAAGCACAGCAACTGCGCATCCATACCCGGAGAGAATTTGTAGAAACGGAATTAAAACAAACCCATGAATCCCGGCAATTGATTGTCAACAGTATTTATTTTCCCAACGATCATATACTAAATCTCTCGAGAGAGTTGAAATTGTTATCTATTCCTGGCGCTGTACTAAGCGGGGAAGAGTTGCAGCAAATCAGGAAATTGTCTGAAAGCATTGAAAAAATATTCCGTTGGTTTGACAAGGAAAGAAAACTTGCTTATGAAGCGCTGGCAAAAGTTATTGACGGCACCTATTACGAAAAGGCGATCGCAAGCATGATCAATGATGTGCTGGATGAATGGGGACAGGTAAAAGACAATGCCTCGGAAGAGTTGAAGAACATCCGAATGGGTTTGTATAAAAAGCGGAATGAACTGCGGCGGCTTTTTGATAAGATTGTTTCCAAATTGAATAAGCAAGGTCACCTGGCAGAGATCGAAGAGAGCTTTATGAATGGCAGGAGGGTGCTCGCCGTGTTTGCGGAACAGAAAAGAACCGTAAAAGGAATCTTACATGGGGAAAGCGATAGCCGGAAGACTGCTTTTGTTGAACCGGAGGAAACCATTGAATTAAATAACACCATTTATGAGCTGGAATCTAACGAACAAAAAGAGATATACCGGATCTTACGGGAATTGACAGCAAAACTTTCTGTATTCACAGGCCTGTTAGATGCCTGGCATGTAGTGATGGGTGAGTTTGACTTTATACGTGCTAAAGCAAAGCTGGCGGTAGAAGTTAAGGGAGATTATCCCGAGATCACGGATAAAGCACATGTCCACCTGGTTGAAGCTTATCATCCCTTATTGTACCTCTATAATCAACGCACAGGTAAGCCCACCATTCCGGTAACCATCACGCTGGATGATACACAAAGAATTCTCGTGATCAGTGGTCCCAATGCAGGAGGGAAAACAGTTACCATGAAAACGATCGGCCTCCTGCAAATGATGGTGCAGAGTGGTTTACTGGTGCCGGTACATCCGTCTTCTAGGTTTGGAATTTTTAAACAACTGATGATTCATATTGGTGATACCCAAAGTATCGAATTTGAATTGAGTACCTATAGCAGCCATTTGTTGCACATGAAGCATTTCATAGAAGAATCGAATGGCCGCACCTTATTTTTTATTGATGAACTGGGTAGCGGAAGCGATCCTAATTTGGGGGGTGCGTTTGCTGAGGTTATTTTACAGGAACTGGCAAAAAAACATGCTTTTGGGATTGTCACCACCCATTACCTGAATTTAAAAGTGATGGCGGGAAAAACGGCCGGTATCATCAATGGCGCCATGGCTTTTGATGAGAAGAACTTGCAGCCCTTGTATAAACTTCTAGTCGGCAAACCTGGGAGTTCCTATACTTTTTCCATTGCTGAAAGGATTGGTATGGACAGGAATTTAATCAACCGGGCAAGGGAGTTGGTGGATGAAGATCAATTCCGGCTTGATAAATTATTGAACCGCACGGAGCAGGATCTGCAGGGACTTCAGCAAAGAGAAAAAGAATTGAACCATTTAATGAAGGAAAATGAACGGTTAAAAAAAGAAATGCAGCAAGCATTGAATAAAGAAAGGCATAGCCAGCAGTTGGAAATAATGAGGGAACAAAACCGGGTGGCGGAAGACCGGATTATTTTTCTAAAGGATATGGAAAGGAAGCTGAAACAAATGCTGATTGAATGGCGCAAGGAAGAAAATAAAGGCAAGGTCATTAAGCTGATGGAGGCCCTGCTTTTTAAGAAAGATGAAAAAAAAGTGGTAAGCAGGATGCAGCAAAAGATTGATTCCAGGTTCAGCGAAGTGGGAGGGGATATAAAATTGGGTGATAAAGTAAAAATGAAAAAGAATCACCAGGTAGGAGAAGTGATTGAGTTAAGGGGGAAAAGAGCGGTTGTAAAAATCGGCTTGCTACCTATGCAGGTAAATGTTCAGGATTTGGTGGTGGTAACAGAGAAAAAACAGGAAAGCGAATAAATGCCGTGGAAAATGAGGCATATTTTTTTACGGGTTCTCAAATACCCCGAAATGAAAAAGTAAAAGGTGATGGGTTCCCTGAAATTCCGGATGTAGGTATAACAGGCTATCCTTGCTGGGCCTGATGGCAGCGAGGCAAAAGTCAACTGTTGATATAACTCTGGAGTTGGTTGATGGTTTCCTTTTGTGCCAGGATAGTTTCTTTTACCACATCACTCATCGAAATAATACCAGTGAGTTTATTATCATCAAACACCGGCATATAACGAATATTTTTTTCTGTCATCAGTTGCATGCAATGCTCAATGCTATCTGATGGGTTTATACGCGGCAGGTCTGTCGACATAATCTCTGATACCGTAGTAATAGCAGAATTTTTATCTTTTAAGGCAACTTTCCGGGAATAATCTCTCTCTGTCATTATTCCGATGTACTCTTCGTTTTGCATGACCACGACGGATCCAATATTTTTTTCCGCCATTAAGGTTAACGCTTGCACTACGGTTGTATCAGGCGATACTGTTACAGGTAACCCCCCTTTTCTATTAATAACTGATGACACGGTATTCATGCGGCAAATTTTCTGCCTGAAATTTACGAAAAGATACCACCTGTCCAAATCTATTTATCCGGGGCCTATCGGACCAGCCTGTGTTGGGATCATTTTACGGGTAATAAAGGAACAGGTCATCAGTAATACTACTGATATAGCAAAAAGCGTAGTGCCATTTCCTAGTTTGGACACTATAATATTGGAATCAAATTTCATGTTGAGTAGCAGTACCGCAACCACAAATACGTCCAGCATTGACCATTTATTGATCACCTCCAGCCCTGTGCTGAGAAATTGATGTCGTGGAAATGGCCGCCCCAGTAGGGTCAGGAAAAGAAAAATATACTTAATAGTCGGAAAAATAATCGTAAAAAAGAGTAACAGAAACCCTATAAAGATCTCGCCTTTATCGAAAAAGTAGCTAAAGGAAGTGCTGAGATAAACGTAATCACTTTTAAGTGTAAAGGGGCCGATACCAAATCCCGTTTGTAATAAAGGAAATTGGAAGCCCATTATAAAAAATAAAGCAGAGCCAATCAATAGTAACATGGCAACCCGTTTCCTGTCTTTGTTAGTTTTCATCTATGTAAGGTATAAAAACAAAGAATTAAACAAGTTGCAGGTGTTTTGAAAGGAGAAAAAAATAGACTTTCCCAGGATTCATTGGCATTTTCCCATAAAAAATGCCCCATATGGGGCAAGTCTTGTGAGTGTGGCGGAGAGAGAGGGATTCGAACCCCCGGACCTTTTGAGTCAACGGTTTTCAAGACCGCCGCATTAGACCGCTCTGCCATCTCTCCGCGGCAAAAGTAAGTGTGTGATTTTGATTAACAAAAAACTAATCAGATAATATTGTTGTCTATTAGCCATTTCCTTCCTTCTAACGACTTAAAGAAAATCTCGCGTTGCAAAGCGGTTGATTTAGATATAAAAGTTTCGTAATAGTGAATAATGAAAGGACGTCTTGATTTTGTTGAAACAACTTTACCCTTATTGTGTTTTTCTAACCTGGTCTCAAGATTTGAAGTAAATCCAAAATAATAGCCCCGGTCTTTTGTGCTTTTTAGGATATAAGTATAGTACATGCAACGAAAAAGCGAATGGCAATAGCCTGTTATTCCAGGCAGCGTTCAACGGAGAATGCTTGTGTGGGACTGCCCCGGGACCTTTTGAGTCAACGGTTTTTCCACGGGACTCTGCGAGCAAGACCGCCGCATTAGACCGCTCTGCCATCTCTCCGCGGCAAAAGTAAGTGTGTGATGTTGATTAACAAAAAACTAGTCAGATAATATTATTGTCAATTAGCCATTTCCTTCCTTCTAACGACTTAAAGAAAATCTCGCGTTGCAAAGCGGTTGATTTAGATATAAAAGTTTCATAATAGTGAATAATGAAAGGACGTCTTGATTTTGTTGAAACAACTTTACCCTTATTGTGTTTTTCTAACCTGGTCTCAAGATTTGAAGTAAATCCAAAATAATAGCCCCGGTCTTTTGTGCTTTTTAGGATATAAGTATAGTACACGCAACGAAAAAGCGAATGGCAATAGCCTGTTATTCCAGGCAGCGTTCAACGGAGAATGCTTGTGTGGGACTGCCCCGGGACCTTTTGAGTCAACGGTTTTTCCACGGGACTCTGCGAGCAAGACTGCCGCATTAGACCGCTCTGCCATCTCTCCGCGGCAAAAGTAAGTGTGTGATGTTGATTAACAAAAAACTAATCAGATAATCTTGTTGTCTATTAGCCATTTCTTTCCTTCAAAAGACGGAAAAAAAACTCGCCTTGCATTGCCGTTGTAAGAAATAGTAACCTTTTTTTATTTTTAAAATTAACGGTACAAACCGCGCATCATTTTTTTAACCATTTGGGGTGAAGAAATCAGTATTAATCGGTTTATTCTGCCTAATTGGTGGTTAATTTCGCAACAAACATTATTCATTGAAGCATTTAAAGGCGCTCAACAAATATTTTTGGAAATATCGTATCCGCCTTGGTATAGGAATGATGTTTGTTTTTTTATCCAACTATTTCAATGTTCTGTCGCCACAGGTCACGGGTTTTGTGATCGATTTCGTGCAGCAGTTATTTCCTGGCTACACCCCGCCAAAGAATCCACCTCAATATGATGCCCTTGTCAATAAAATAACCAGTGGGATAACCGACAGAGGGTATGACTGGGTGAAAGTGGTGGCCCTTTGTGGGATCACAATTCTATTGTTAGCGTTGCTTCGTGGATTTTTTCTCTTTTTGATGCGGCAGACCATTATCGTCATGAGCCGCCATATTGAGTATGATCAGAAAAACGAGATCTATAATCACTACCAGCAATTAGATACGGCATTTTATAAAACACACAGCACCGGCGACTTGATGAACCGGATAGCAGAAGATGTAAGCCGCGTCAGGATGTTTACAGGACCAGCTATTATGTATCTCACCAACCTTGTAGCGATCATCTCGCTAAGTGTATTTTTTATGTTGAAAAGAGATGCAGAGTTGACGCTGTATGTCCTGGCACCGTTACCCATCCTTGCCATAACTATTTACCTGGTCAACAATACGATAAATAAAAAAAGTGAACAGATCCAGGCGTCACTATCCGATCTTACTACCAATGCGCAGGAGTCTTATTCAGGAATAAGGGTGATCAAGTCTTTTGTACAGGAAAAAGCAATGCTGGGCTTTTTTAGTAAAAACAGCGAAGAGTATAAGAAAAATGCGGTAAGCCTGGCCAAGGTTGAAGCTATTTATTTTCCATCCATAACATTCCTGATTGGCCTAAGCACCCTGCTTACCATTATGATCGGAGGCTTACATCATATTGCCGATCCGGCGAAGACTGACCTGGCGACTATTGTTGAGTTTGTTATGTACGTAAATATGCTCACATTCCCGGTGAGTGCCATCGGCCTTACTGCCAGTATGATCCAACGGGCCGCGGCTTCTCAAAAAAGAATTAATGAATTTTTGGAAACGACTCCTGCCATCCAAAGCCCAGTGGAAGCTATTCCGTTACAAGTAGCAGGAACAATCAGTTTTGAAAATGTTGATTTCACGTACCCGCACACAGGTATCCGGGCATTGAAGAATTTTAGTCTCCAGATAGAGAAGGGAGAAAAAGTGGCGATCGTTGGAAGGACAGGCAGTGGCAAATCGACAGTAGGACAGTTACTGCTACGGATGTATGACGTTACCGGCGGTAAGATTGAATTGGATGGAAAAAACATACAGCATCTTGAACTAAAATCGTTGCGGGATCAGATCAGTTATGTACCCCAGGATGTTTTTTTATTTAGCGAAACCGTCGAGAATAATATAGGTTTTGGTTTGCAAAAAACTGACCGGGCAGCCGTAGAAAAGGCTGCACAGTTGGCAAGTGTTGATAAAGAGATTGACCGATTCAGCCAGCAGTACGACACCGTAATTGGAGAAAGAGGAGTGACATTAAGCGGTGGGCAAAAACAACGAATTTCGATAGCGCGGGCATTAATAAAGGAACCAGGCCTTGTTATTTTTGACGACTGCCTGAGTGCGGTAGATGCGAGAACCGAGAAAGAGATTATCGGTAATTTGAATAAATACTTGAAGGATAAAACAGCTATCATTATTACCCATCGCATTTTCTCTCTATTCCAATTTGATAAAATAGTTGTGTTGGATGATGGGGCCATTGTAGAACAAGGTACCCACCACCAATTACTTTCTTTGAACGGATATTATGCAGGATTGTATACCCGACAGCAGCAGCAGGAATCGTCACCAGACGATTCATCGGTTGAAAATTAATGGATTAGAACTTTTCGGACCGGTTTGGCCGTTCCAAAAACATCTCTATATTTGTGCCTTCGCCGCAGAATCCCTGTCGGTAGGACTCAGCGAGCGGAAAAACCAAGCAATTTCTTTAACTGCAAAAACTTATTACAGTGGCGTACGAGAACAATGACAAGAAAATGGAGAGCATTTACAGTAAACGCATCCGTGCCGGAAAAAGAAGAACCTATTTTTTTGATGTAAGAGCTACCCGGGGCAATGATTATTACCTGACCATTACTGAAAGCCGGAAACGATTTGATGATAACGGTTACGATCGTCATAAGATCTTTTTGTACAAAGAAGATTTCAATAAATTTATTAAAGCACTGGGTGAGGCTGTTGACTATGTTAAAACAGACCTGATGCCTGATTTTGATTTTGATGCATTCAACCATGATGAAAATCCAGACGAGATTAATCATAATGGTTTGTCCAGTAATAGTACTCATGAACCATTAACAGAAGCGGAAGCAGTGGCAGAAAAAAGTGAGGAAGTGGCTCCTGTTGCTGAATTGAATACGGAGTCTGATAAGAACACAGAAGAAGTAGATAAATGGTGACCTTTAAAAAACCAAATAAGGTTTTCAATTAATTGAGTCAAGAATGAAGAAGTGATGGTATGACAAAATTTTACGTTCCAATTAAATCTTATATTATAAGAGTATTACAGTAAATGCCTGTCATTTTGGTGACAGGTTTTTTATTTATTATTAAACTCAGATTATGCAACTAAAATTTACGCAAAAATATTTAAGGTCTTTTGCTGTAAGAATCGGTGTAATGGTGTTGGTTTTAACTTTTTCAGCTAAAACAGCACAAGCACAGGTTCTTTATAGCGAAGGGTGGAACGTCGTCTCTCCTTTGCCTGCAGGTTGGGCCTCTCAACAGCTAAGTAGCCCGATCGGTGCTCTTGGCTGGTTCCAGGGAAATGCAGCCGTATTCCCGGCTCAAACAGGTGCAGCTACAGCTTATCTCGCAGCTAATTTTAATAATACAGGAAGCATTGGTACAATCAGTAACTGGATGTTTGCGCCAACTGTTAACATGACCAATGGTGATCTCTTTACATTCTGGACCCGTGTAGCCACGGGTGGTGGTGTGTTTCCTGACAGGCTGCAGGTAAGGATAAGTCCTAATGGCACCAGCACCAATGTAGGCACTACGGCTACTTCGGTTGGAGATTACTCAATTTTGTTATTGGATATTAATCCCACTTATTCAATTACGGCCTATCCAGAAGTGTGGACTCAATTCACCGTTACGGTGTCAGGTTTGGCCGCTCCCAATACGTCAGGTCGTATCGCATTCCGTTATTTTGTTGAGAATGCGGGACTCAATGGTGCCAACTCAAATTTTATCGGTATTGATGAAGTGGTATACACGAAATTACCCGCTTGCTCAGGCACACCAGCAGTGGGCAATACCCAGAGTACAGCCAGTCCTGTATGTCCGAATGCCAGCTTTACTTTGTCTACCCAGACACCCCTGGCTACCGGTCTTACTTATCAATGGCAGTCATCCTTAACAGGAGTACCTGCTTCCTTTACAAATATTCCGGGAGCAACTGCTGCTACGTATACCACATCTCAAACAGTGGCTACTTATTACAGAGCGATCGTTACATGTGGTGCGAATACAGCTACTTCCACACCACTACAGCTAACTATGAACGGGTTTAACAGTTGTTATTGTCTACCAACATATTCTAATGGATGTACCCTGGGTGATTATATTGCTAATGTTAAATTAGGCAGTCTTAATAACACAACTATTTGCACCGGACAATTTACTTATTATAATGCATTACCTGCACCGGATGTTTATCCTGGTGCTTCAAACACGCTTTCAGTTTCTGTTGGTCCTGACACATTTGGCCAGTGGGTAGGTGCATGGATCGATTATAACCAGGATGGAATTTTTAGTCCTTCTGAATTCTTAGCAACTCCTGTAAATGCAGGAGCCAGTGGCACAGTCAATTTCAACTTTACTGTTCCGGCAACAGCGACATTGGGAACTACACGGATGAGGATAAGAGCTGGAGATGATCTTGCTATGACGGCTGCTCAGTCCTGCGGCGCATCCAACAGTACTTTTGGCGAAGCTGAAGATTATAACATTAATATCACGCCCTGTATCCAGGGCGTATTTACGACGCAACCAGCCAGTACATCGGCACAATGTGCAAGCAATGCTACGTTCACGGTGGCAGCAACGGGATCTGCGCTGTCCTATTCATGGGAATACAGGATCAATGCAAGTTCACCGTGGTTGAATGTACCTAATGCAGCTCCTTACAGTGGTGTTACTACCAATACACTGACCATATCCAATGTATCATCGGCAATGACAGGTTACCAGTACCGGGCCTTGATGTCGGGTCCTTGTACAGCTATTGATGCATCTGCCGTAGCGACATTGACAGTAACACCGCTGGTAGCAGCAGTGAGCCCGGTGTCAGCTACGATCTGCGTTGGCAGTATCCAGCAATTGACATTGACCAATGCTTCATCACCGGTAACACAAACCTTTACAGCCACAACGGGCTTGCCCCTGGCTATACCGGATGCAACACTGGCAGGTATAAATAACAGCATCCCGGTTACCCTTCCGGCACTTTCTATCATTAGTAATATCAATGTTAAGTTCAGCATACCGGCCCATACCTGGCCGGGTGACCTGGTAATAGTGCTGCGAGCGCCGAATGGCAAAGTATTGAACCTGGATTATGGTATTTCTTCCACGGGGGCAGGTCCAGGTGCGGGGATGGTAAATACTGTTATAACGGCTACTGCAGGTGCTCCACTTTTGAGCAGTACCACGGCACCGTATACAGGAACCTTCAGACCCGATGCACAAATGACACCAACGGCTTCAATGGGTAATGCACCTGTTGGTCCTACGGGCTTCAATGCTGCGGCCGATTTGGTGAATAACTTTACTGCCTTGTATACACAAACCAATGGTAACTGGACCCTGGCAATCTATGATGCCTTTGGAGGTGACGTTGGAAGCCTGACGGCCTGGTCAATGGACATTACTTATGGAGCACCAGCAGCCGGAGTATGGACAGCATCACCCGCCACACCCAATACGATGTTTATCAATGCGGGGGCAACTACACCTTATGTGGCAGGATCATTGGCCAACACGATATGGGTTAACCCGACAGTGAATACAAGTTATTCAGTAGTATACAGCACACCTACGCCCTGTACGAGTGCACCAACAGTGATACCGGTAACAGTGGTCAGTCCTGTATCAGCGGTGGTGAATCCTGTTAACAGGGCAGCTTGTGTGGGAGGCAGTACCACTTTTAGTGTAAGTGCTACAGGTGGTCCATTAACCTACCAGTGGCAGGTAACCACTGATGGCGGAGTGAACTGGACAAATATAGCAGGCGCCACCTCTGCCACCTATACGGTAACAAATGTGACAACAGCGATGCACAATTATCGTTATCGTGCGGTGATCACGGCAGCACCTTGTGTGGGTTCAACGACGACGACAGCAGCCACGCTGACAGTAAATTCATTGCCAGTAGTAACGCTAAGCGCACCAGATCTTGCCTTGACCCCGGGTCAGTTAACCACGATAACAGGAACCAGTTCACCAGCAGCCGTAAATTGGAGCTGGACATTAAATGGGGCAGCGATAAGCGGTACGGCGAATACACAGGTAGTTGGTATAGATGGTCTGGGTACTTACCAGGCAAGAGTAACGGACGCTAACGGATGTATCAATACATCGGGAGTTCTTACAATAGGTGCGGAAGCAGCATTAGACAGGTTGTGGATCTACCCGAACCCCAATGATGGAGTGTTCCAGGTGAGATTGTACTATGGTGGTCCGTTGACAGAACGCAGGGTAGTATCGATCTTCAAATCCAATGGTCAGTTGGTGATGGAGAAGGAGTTCACCCTGGACAATATCACAAATCCTTACTTAAGGATGGATTTTGACCTGAGCACTCAGGCAGGCGGAACCTATGTGGTAAAAGTGTATAACAGGCATACCGGAAAAACCGTATCCGGATTGGTAGTAATACAGTAAGAAGTATCTAAGAAAGATATGATCTAAAAAAAAGCCGTTCTGACTCAGTTAGAACGGCTTTTTTACTGATAACATGCAAAATAAAGGTGTGGGTATTATTTTTTAATAATTAGTTCAAAAAAAAATTATCTTACGTTCAAAATTCTGGACTTTGCCGGCAACCTGGCAGCTATCAATCATTTAAAATCTCCATTATGCAACCAAAATTTACTCAAAAAAGTTTAGGATCATTATGCTTCAAAAACATTGCGATTGCATTGATTTTTATTGCATCAACACAGCTTTCCATTGCACAGCCTGCTAAAGGAAAGCAAGCCACGACTATTGAGAAAGCGGCACTCATTTTAAAGGCAATTGAGCGCAATAATTCTGGCGCAGGTATCAATGCTGATAATGATGCCGGTTTGCCGAACAGGGTTTCTCAGTCAATCAACAGGACAGAGGCTATCTGTACCACATTTACCGGATCATTGGGTCCAGGTGACCCAACACTGGCCGGTAATAGGTTTTTCAGAGATGGAGTTGCTTCTACCTGTGCGGCACCCAAAGCAGCCTGTCCCGGGCTGTCAGCTCCATCCGGTTGTTTTTATGATATGTATACCTGGACCAATCCTATTGGATCTGCTCAGTGTGTTACCATTACATTTACCAATAATACAACAGGATTTGTAAATTTTATTTCTGCCTATATTGGAGCGCCAAATCCCGCAAACATTTGTGCAAATTACCTTGCTGATATCGGAGGTAGTCCTGCGCTGGGGACACCAGGTGTTTTTTCGTTCACGGCACCGGGTGGAGCAACGATAGGATTTCTTGTTACAAGTGTTACGGCGGGAACACCTTCTAACTATTCATTCACGTTGGATGCGGCTATTTGCAGTGGAACACCTTGTTCAGGTACACCTACCCCGGGCAATACAATAAGTTCAGCTAACCCGGTATGTCCTAACGTAAGTTTTACTTTAGCCACTCAAACACCACCAGCCAGCGGATATACTTTCCAATGGCAATCATCATTGACGGGAGTACCGGCTTCCTTTACTAATATTACCGGAGCAACCGGGTCAACGTTTACTACATCCCAGACTGTAGCTACTTTTTATAGAGCAATAGTTACCTGCGGTGCCAATACAGCTACTTCTGCGCCATTACAGATTACAATGAATGGATTTAATAGTTGTTATTGTTCACCAATATATACCAATGCTTGTGCGTTGGGTGACTATATCGCCAATGTTAAATTAGGAACCCTTAATAACACGTCTGTATGTACAGGCCAATTCACCTATTATAGTGCTGTACCCGCACCGGATGTTTTTGTAGGTGTTACAAATACGCTTACTGTTTCCGTAGGCCCTGATACATTTGGCCAGTTTGTCGGTGCCTGGATCGATTTTAACCAGGATGGCATTTTTAGTCCTTCTGAGTTTTTGGCAACACCTGTAAATGCAGGAGCCAGCGGAACGGTTAATTATACTTTTACAGTTCCGGCTACGGCTACTTTAGGTACTACCAGGATGAGGATCAGAGGTGGAGATGATGCCGCCATGACATCTGCCATGGCTTGTGGGGCTTCCAACAGTACTTTTGGTGAAGCTGAAGATTATAACGTTAATATTACTCCTTGTGTCCAGGGGGTGATCACTGTTCAGCCTGCGAATACATCTGCGCAATGTTCCGGTAATGCAACTTTTACGGTGACAGCAACAGGCTCTTCCTTGGCGTATGGATGGGAGTATAGAATCAATGCAAGTTCACCATGGTTGAATGTACCGAATGCAGCTCCCTATAGTGGAGTGACTACAAATACACTGACCATTACTAATGCATCTTCTACGATAAACGGGTACCAGTATCGTGCTTACATGCAGGGACCCTGCACAGCTACTGATTTTTCCGCGCCTGCGACACTGACCGTCACACCGCTGGTAGCAGCCGTGAGCCCGGCATCAGCAACAATTTGCGTTGGCTCTATTCAACAATTGACGTTAACGAATGCGTCTTCTCCGACAACTGCCACATTCTCTTCCGGACCATTATCTGTCCAAATCCCTGATTTTGCAGGGCCGCCAGCTTCGTCTGCAGCTGTTTGTAATGCAGGTATTAATCATACAATACCTGTTACGCTGCCTGTTGGCTCGATCATTACAAGAATAGATGTAAGGTTAAATATTACGCATACCTATGTAGGTGATCTGATCATCGTGCTACGGGGTCCCAATAACCAAATCTTGAACCTGGATTATCATAAATCTGGAACAGGAACCGGTGGTGCGAATTTTACAAATACTGTATTTAGTTCTGCCGGGGTAAATGCTGTTGGAACCGGAACGGCTCCTGGTTATACAGGTTTGTGGAGAGCTGACGCCGCAATCGGAGCGGGCTCATTCGGTGATGCAACAGGAACAGGTCCGACAGGGTTTGCACCAACCGTAACTACATTCAATGGCATCTGGACAGTACCTTCTGGTAACTGGACCATTGCTATGTGTGATCCACAAGAATGGGCAGGTGATATTGGTACACTGACTTCCTGGTCAATGGATATCACATACGGAGCACCAGCAGCCGGAGTTTGGACAGCCTCACCGGCAGCACCCAACACGATGTTTACGAATGCTGCAGCAACTACACCGTATGTTGCAGGTTCACTGGCTAACACGATTTGGGTCAACCCAATAGTCAACACAAGCTATTCAGTAGTTTATAGCACGGCCACACCTTGTACCAGCGCTGCAACTGTTGTACCTGTAACAGTTGTAACCCCAATATCTGCGGTGGTGAATCCTGTTAACAGGGCGGCTTGTGTTGGCGGCAGCACTACTTTTACTGCAAGCGCCACGGGAGGTCCGTTAACCTACCAGTGGCAAGTAAGCAACGACGGTGGTTTGACCTGGACAAATATTTCAGGAGCCACATCAGCATCCTATACTGTGGGGGGAGCGACAGTAGCTATGCACAATACCCGTTATCGTGCAGTGATTTCGGCCTCACCATGTGCGGGAGCTGGTGGGTCTGTAAGCACGACTGCAGCAACCCTGACTGTAAATTCGTTGCCTACGGTGACAATTTCAGCACCAGATCTTAGTCTGACGCCTCCTCAAACTACCACTATAACGGGAACCAGTTCACCAGCAGCAGCGAGCTGGAGTTGGACATTGAATGGTTCAGCAATAACCGGGGTTGCCAATACCCAGTCGGTAAATATAAATGGATTGGGTGTTTACCAGGCAAGAGTAACTGATGTCAATGGTTGTGTGAGCACATCGAACAGCCTGACGATTGGTCCAGAAGCTTCCGACAGGTTGTGGATCTACCCGAACCCGAATGATGGGGTATTCCAGGTGCGATTATATTATGGTAGCCCGGTGACGGAGAAAAGAGTGGTATCGATCTATAAATCAAACGGTCAGTTGGTGACAGAGAAAGAGTTCACCATTGACAATGTGTCAAGTCCTTATTTAAGGATGGACTTTGACCTGAGCACCCTGGCCGGCGGAACCTATGTAGTAAAAGTGAATAACCGGCATACTGGTATCATAGTATCAGGGCTGGTTGTGATTCAATAATAGGGTTAAGAAAATCGGTTTTAAGCCGTCTCGCCTCTGGCGGGGCGGCTTTTTTTTAATCCGGCGCATAACAATTTGTCCTGGTATTATTTTTTTTATAAATGGTTCAATAAAAAAATTAACTTACGGTACGAATAATGGACTTTACCGGCTATGCCGGCGACAATCAATCATTTTAAAATCTCGATTATGCAACCAAAATTTACTCAAAAAAGTTTAGGATTTCTATGCTTAAAAAACCTTGCGATTGCATTGATTTTTATTGCTTCATCCCAGCTATCTTTTGCACAGCCCGTTAAGGAAAAGCAAGCAACGGCTGTTGGGAAAGCAGCACTCAGGTTAAAAGCAATTGAACGCAATAGTTCTGGCGCAGGTGTCAATGCTGATAATGATGCCGGTTTGCCGAACAGGGTTTCTCTGTCAATGAACAGAACAGAAGCTATCTGTACCACATTTACCGGATCATTGGGTCCAGGTGACCCAACACTGGCCGGTAATAGGTTTTTCAGAGATGGAGTTGCTTCTACCTGTGCGGCACCCAAAGCAGCCTGTCCCGGGCTATCCGCTCCGTCCGGTTGTTTTTATGATATGTATACCTGGACCAATCCTATTGGATCTGCTCAGTGTGTTACAATTACATTTACCAATAACACAACAGGGTTTGTAAATTTTATTTCTGCCTATATTGGTGCGCCAAATCCGGCAAACATTTGTGCAAATTACCTTGCTGATATCGGAGGTAGTCCTGCGCTGGGGACACCAGGTGTTTTTTCATTCACGGCACCGGGTGGAGCAACGATAGGATTTCTTGTTACAAGTGTTGCGGCGGGAACACCTTCTAACTATTCATTTACGTTGGATGCGGCTATTTGCAGTGGAACACCTTGTTCAGGTACACCTAACCCAGGCAATACAGTAAGTTCAGCTAATACTGTTTGCCCTACGGTGCCGTTCACATTATCATTTGCAACGCCTCAAAATTTTGCTGGGATAGTCTACCAATGGCAAACCGCTCCGGCTGTAGGCGGACCCTGGACAAATGCTCCTGGTGCCAGCACAGGTGGTACCTATACAACCAGTATAACTACAGCTACCGCGTTTAGAGCAATAGTTACTTGTACCAATGGTGGTGGTTCTGCCACATCTAATCCTTTGCTGGTAAATGTTAACACCCCTTCTGCCTGTTATTGTGCAGCCGGTGCTACAGCTCTTATTGATGAAAAAATATCAAGGGTTCGGTTCAATACAATTGATAATGCTTCCACTTCTACGGCGGGGTATGAAAACTTCACTACCATCTCTACGGATGTAGTGCAAGGGGCCGTAATACCTATGACGGTTGATATATCTAATTTCTTTGCCGGTGACCTTGTCAGGGTTTGGATCGACCTAAACCAGAATGGTAATTTTACTGATCCAGGTGAAAGAGTGTTAGCAACCACATTGTCAGCTAATCCGTCCGTAGGAAATATTACAATTCCACTTGCCTCTACCCTTGGCCCAACAAGAATGAGGGTCCGTATGTATTGGCAACCCAATGATCCGGATCCGGGACCATGCGGTAATACTGGGTTTGGCCAGGTTGAAGATTACACTGTCAATATTCAGCCCTGTATCCAGGGCGTATTTACGACGCAACCAGCCAGTACATCGGCTCAATGTGCAAGCAATGCTACGTTCACGGTGGCAGCAACGGGATCAGCGCTGTCCTATTCATGGGAATACAGGATCAATGCAAGTTCACCGTGGTTGAATGTACCTAATGCAGCTCCTTACAGTGGTGTTACTACAAATACACTGACAATAGCCAATGTGTCATCGGCAATGACAGGTTACCAGTACCGGGCTTTGATGTCGGGTCCCTGTACAGCTATTGATGCATCTGCCGTAGCAACATTGACAGTAACACCGCTGGTAGCAGCAGTGAGCCCGGTGTCAGCTACGATCTGCGTTGGCAGCATCCAGCAATTGACATTGACCAATGCTTCTTCACCGGTAACACAAACCTTTACAGCCACAACGGGCTTGCCCCTGGCTATACCGGATGCAACACTGGCAGGTATAAATAACAGCATCCCGGTTACCCTTCCGGCACTTTCTATCATTAGTAATATCAATGTTAAGTTCAGCATACCGGCCCATACCTGGCCGGGTGACCTGGTAATAGTGCTGCGAGCGCCGAATGGCAAAGTATTGAACCTGGATTATGGTATTTCTTCCACGGGGGCAGGTCCAGGTGCGGGGATGGTAAATACTGTTATAACGGCTACTGCAGGTGCTCCACTTTTGAGCAGTACCACGGCACCGTATACAGGAACCTTCAGACCCGATGCACAAATGACACCAACGGCTTCAATGGGTAATGCACCTGTTGGTCCTACGGGCTTCAATGCTGCGGCCGATTTGGTGAATAACTTTACTGCCTTGTATACACAAACCAATGGTAACTGGACCCTGGCAATCTATGATGCCTTTGGAGGTGACGTTGGAAGCCTGACGGCCTGGTCAATGGACATTACTTATGGAGCACCAGCAGCCGGAGTATGGACAGCATCACCCGCCACACCCAATACGATGTTTATCAATGCGGGGGCAACTACACCTTATGTGGCAGGATCATTGGCCAACACGATATGGGTTAACCCGACAGTGAATACAAGTTATTCAGTAGTATACAGCACACCTACGCCCTGTACGAGTGCACCAACAGTGATACCGGTAACAGTGGTCAGTCCTGTATCAGCGGTGGTGAATCCTGTTAACAGGGCAGCTTGTGTGGGAGGCAGTACCACTTTTAGTGTAAGTGCTACAGGTGGTCCATTAACCTACCAGTGGCAGGTAACCACTGATGGCGGAGTGAACTGGACAAATATAGCAGGCGCCACCTCTGCCACCTATACGGTAACAAATGTGACAACAGCGATGCACAATTATCGTTATCGTGCGGTGATCACGGCAGCACCTTGTGTGGGTTCAACGACGACGACAGCAGCCACGCTGACAGTAAATTCATTGCCAGTAGTAACGCTAAGCGCACCAGATCTTGCCTTGACCCCGGGTCAGTTAACCACGATAACAGGAACCAGTTCACCAGCAGCCGTAAATTGGAGCTGGACATTAAATGGGGCAGCGATAAGCGGTACGGCGAATACACAGGTAGTTGGTATAGATGGTCTGGGTACTTACCAGGCAAGAGTAACGGACGCTAACGGATGTATCAATACATCGGGAGTTCTTACAATAGGTGCGGAAGCAGCATTAGACAGGTTGTGGATCTACCCGAACCCCAATGATGGAGTGTTCCAGGTGAGATTGTACTATGGTGGTCCGTTGACAGAACGCAGGGTAGTATCGATCTTCAAATCCAATGGTCAGTTGGTGATGGAGAAGGAGTTCACCCTGGACAATATCACAAATCCTTACTTAAGGATGGATTTTGACCTGAGCACTCAGGCAGGCGGAACCTATGTGGTAAAAGTGTATAACAGGCATACCGGAAAAACCGTATCCGGATTGGTAGTAATACAGTAAGAAGTATCTAAGAAAGATATGATCTAAAAAAAAGCCGTTCTGACTCAGTTAGAACGGCTTTTTTTTTAGGCTAGTTCTTTTTCTATTTGTTTGGTTCAATAAACGCAAGTATAATCTGCCTCTTTTTAATTTTGAGCTGGTATTACATTACGATAATCTCAGAAGTAGGTTTACAATCTGCTCCGTTATTTATTAGAAATGTTCGTCTTGGCATGACGGCATTGGGCATACGCCATGTACTAAGATATAGTGTGGCCATGACTCCGTTATTACAATTGCTGTTGGGATTGTAAATATAATATTGCGTGATGGTGGTACAGTGACAAAGTTGGCGGAACTTCTTTCTTTGTTTTTTTCAGCAAATATTTTTCAATATCAAAGGCGTCCTGATGTTTAGCAGAGGCAGAGGAAAAAACTGCAATCCTTCAAACAAAGAAAATTTTTCAAAGAAGTTAGTTTCATCGCATCGCAACTTGGTGCTATTTTTTCATATATTTCCAGGCATTGATCAAGCCATTGGTTGAAGAATCATGGTTGTTGAGCGGTTCATCCGTTAGCAGCTCAGGCAAGACTTTATTGGCTAATTGTTTGCCCAATTCGACTCCCCACTGATCAAAACTGTAAATATTCCAGATAACACCCTGGGTAAATATTTTATGTTCATACAAGGCGATCAGTTCGCCCAGGCAGTGAGGGGTGATTTTTTTTACAAGGAAGGAATTGGTTGGTTTGTTACCGGTGAAGATTTTATACGGCAAAAGTTTAGCGACTTCGGGTGGAGTCAATCCTTGTTTTTCCAAGTCTGCCCCTGCTTCATCTTCCATCTTGCCATTCATTAAAGCTTCTGTTTGCGCAAAAAAATTACTTAACAGTTTTGGATGATGATCCCCAATGGGATTTTGACTTTGTGCGGCTGCAATAAAATCGCAGGGAATGAAAGGGGTGCCCTGGTGTATAAGTTGGTAAAAAGCATGCTGGCCATTAGTACCCGGCTCGCCCCAGATAACAGGTCCGGTGGCATAATCCACCGGTTCTCCATTTCGGTCAACTGATTTGCCATTACTTTCCATATTTGCCTGCTGAAAGTAAGCGGCAAAACGGTGCAGGTATTGGTCGTAGGGAAGAATGGCTTCTGATCGGGCGCCAAAAAAATTGGTATACCAGACACCCAATAAGGCCATTACAATAGGAATATTTTTTTCGAATGGTTCCTTGCTGAAATGATCGTCTGCTGCATGTGCTCCTTTCAATAGTTGTTCAAAATTTTTATAACCAATGGTAAGTGCAATCGATAAACCAATCGCACTCCACAGCGAATAACGGCCACCCACCCAATCCCAGAATTCAAACATATTCTTTTTATCAATGCCAAATTTTACCACTTCTTTTTCATTGGTAGAGAGCGCTACAAAATGTTTGGCAATATGTTTTTCATTCTTCGCTTTTTTCAGGAACCATTCTCTTGCGGTATGAGCATTGGTCATGGTTTCCTGGGTAGTGAATGTTTTGGAGGCGATGAGAAATAGCGTCCGTTCCGGCTTTATCCTTTTTAAGGTTTCAGCGATATGCGTACCGTCTACATTGGAAACAAAATATGTCTCTATACCATCAACCCAATAAGGTCTTAATGCTTCGGTTACCATTTGGGGACCCAGGTCGCTGCCACCGATACCGATATTGACAATATATTTTATTCTTTTACCGGTGTAACCCCTGGATTTACCAGTATGGACAGCCTGGGTAAAAACTTTCATTTTCTTCAGCACTTTCTGTATGTCGGGCATTATATCCTTTCCTTCCGTGAAAACAGGCTGACCTGAAAAATTTCGCAGGGCTATGTGCAAGACCGAACGTTTTTCGGTTTCATTGATTAGATCACCATTGAACATAGAGTTGATAGCATCTTTCAGCCTGCACTCTTCTGCCAGTTGAAGTAGTAATTGAAGTGTTTTATCGGTGATGATATTTTTTGAATAGTCAAAAATAAGATCGCCATGATTTATTGAATACTTCTTGAATCGTGTTACATCTTCCTTGAACAGGTCGCGCATATGTGTATACTGCATGGCCTTGTAATGCTCCTGTAAGGCTGCCCAGGCTTTGGTTGAGGTGGGGTTTATTTTTGGTAGCATAGAATTGAATATACTATAGTTGTGTGATGACATCGATGGTTTTTGTTACCATATCGGAGGTGACATCTAAATGCACAACTAGCCTGACACGGTTCGGGGAAACTGCATTGCACAAAATGGACTGATCTTTTAACGTGGAAACCATATTCCCTGCGGTAATGCCGTCATTTAATTCAAATATGATGATATTGGTTTCAACAGGCAATACCATTTTTACAAACTCTTTTGTAGCAAGAGCGTCGGCGATCTGCCGGGCATGTTCATGGTCTTCTAACAACCGTTCAAGATTATTCTGCAACGCATAAATACCCGCGGCTGCTATAAATCCAGCCTGTCGCATGCCACCCCCCAACACTTTCCTGATCCTTCTGCCCTTTTTAATGAAGTCATTTTTGCCCAGCAATAAGCTGCCAACAGGACAACCTAAACTTTTGCTCAAGCAAACAGAAATACTGTCGAATATTTCTCCATATTGTCTGGGTGTTTCTTTTTTGGCTACCAGTGCATTCCATAAACGGGCGCCATCCAGGTGGAAAGCCAGATTATTCTCGTCACAGACAGCCCTGATCCTTTTTATTGCAGTGAAATCATAGCAACTGCCGCCTCCGCGATTCGAAGTGTTCTCCACGCATACCAGGCTTGTGTTTGCGCGGTGTGTATCATCGGGTTGAATGGCTGCTTTTACCTGTTCAGCATGTATCCTTCCCAAGTCACCAGTCAATAATTTTACCGACGCACCAGAATTAAAGGCGATTCCTCCTCCTTCGTATTGGTAAATATGAGAACTTTCATCACAGATCACTTCATCACCAGGTTGGGTGTGACATTTAATAGCAACCTGGTTGGTCATCGTCCCGGATGGACAGAAAAGGGCCGCTTCCATGCCGAACATATCGGCTGTCATACTTTCCAAGTCATTAATAGACGGATCTTCTCCAAATACATCATCCCCCACGTTAGCAGTCATCATTGCCTCCAGCATGCCAGGGCTAGGTTTGGTCACCGTATCTGAACGAAAATCAATAATCATGAATCGGATTTTGATTGCAATATAAACAGTTCGCCCCTCAAAATTACCTCACAGGTAAGTCATCGACGGCCCTATACGAGAAACTACCATCACATTTTTACAATTTATGATCGATACCAATAGGGGAGGCAGGTTACTTTCCGGACGCACCTACCACGATGCGATTAAGGCCAAACTTGGATTATAAACGGCTATTTCTTTAGGATTTTATCTCCTTCATGAAAATAGCTCCCTTCATTTACTTTAGATACCATTCATCAGAATTTTGCTGGTTTATGTAACCCGACATAAAGGCCCGCGTCACAACTATGTCATTCGAAATGGCCAGCTATCCCTAAAAAAAGCCGTTCATTTTAAAACAATGTTCTTGGTAATGCAAAGTACCTATCTTTGACCTGTAATATTCAAAATAGAGTACGACTCAAATAAACAAGCAAAATGATTAAGATAATAACCATTCTGACAATAGCCCTAACCGGACTTTCTTTAACCGCCAGCTCCCAGTCAAAAAAAGGTAAAATAACAGGGACTGTGACTGACGGAAATACAAAAACCATTGAATCAGCTACCATTAGTTTGCTAAGGGCTAACGATACATCTGTAGTCAAAGTAAGTGTTGCCGCTAAAACCGGGAAGTACGAGTTTGACGCCGTGCCTGAGGGAAAATATTTTGTTGCAATCACAGCGGTTGGTCACACCAAAGGTTTCTCGAAAATTTTTGAGGTAACAACTACAAACCCCGTCGTTGCTCTAGAATCTATTGAACTGTTTCCCGTATCAAGAGATCTGAAAGCTGTTACGGTCTCTTCCAAAAAGCCACTGATTGAACAGAAGATCGACAGGATGGTGGTAAATGTAGATGCTTCAGTGACCAACCTCGGGAGCAGTGCTTTGGAAGTGCTGGAAAAATCTCCTGGTATCGCCGTTGATAAGGATGGCAACATTAGTTTGAAAGGAAAGCAGGGAGTGATTGTTTTGATAGACGGCCGTGAGACACAACTCGGTGGTACTGATCTCGCGAATTATTTACGAAGTTTAAATGCCAATCAACTGGACCAGGTCGAGATTATGACAAATCCTCCGGCGAGATTTGATGCATCGGGTACTTCGGGGGTCATTAATATTAAAATGAAAAAGACAAAGACAATGGGATACAATGGAGCTTTGAATGCCGGTTACGGGCAAGGCTATTATCCCAAAGCGAATGAGGGTCTCAATCTTAATTACAGGAAAAATAAAGTGAACGTGTTTAGTAATCTTAGTCATAATTACAATAAAAGCTTTAACCAATTGGAAATAAAAAGGTCATTCCGCGAAAAGACAACAAAAGAGCTGATCTCCAATTTTGATCAAATTTCCAGGGGACAGCGGGAGTCAAACAACTACAGTTCACGCGTCGGTATTGATTATTTTGCTTCCAAAAGAACAACACTTGGTATAGCTGTAAACGGTTTCCTGAGCGATAGGAGTTTTATTAGTCGCAACACCACTAATATCTCTGATCAATGGGGTCAGCCGGCTAACCAGACAAAAGCCGTGGGGGAAGGCGAACAGCGATTCAAAAATTTCGGCACGAACCTGAATTTTCGACGGGTGACCGACACTTTGAATTCTGAATTGACCGCGGATTTGGATTTTGTTATGTATGATTCAAAAAATCAGCAGAACCTTTTCAATTATTATTTTACGGCCGGTGGTGCGCCGAAGGAAAAAGGAGATTCGCTGTTAGGTACGTTGCCACAAAATATAAAAATATATGGTGCGCGCCTGGATTATACTAAGAACTTAAAAAAGGAGATGAGATGGGAAGGAGGTGTGAAAACAAGCCTGGTACGTACCGATAATAATGCAATTTATGACAGCGTGGTGCAGGGTATCATTGTTAATGATCTCAGTCGCAGCAATCATTTTATTTATGAAGAAAATATTAATGCGGCCTATATAAATTTCAGTGCACCGATTAACAAGAAATGGACCATACAGGCAGGTTTTCGTTTGGAAAATACGAACGCCAAAGGGCTTTCAACAGGATCTGAGTACGATACCGTGCAAAATAAATTTGTCCCAATTGATAAAGCTTTTAAGAGAAATTATTCCCAGTTGTTTCCCACCACCTACTTGCAGTATAAACTAAACCAGTCAAACAGTTTTGTACTGAATTACGGAAGAAGAATTCGCCGTCCGGATTACCAGCGGTTGAATCCTTTTATAAATTTCATAGATCGCTACACCTACCAGATTGGTAATCCTGACCTGAAACCACAGTTCAGCCATACTATTGAATTAAGTCATAATTATAAAGGGATCATCACTACAACGCTGAACTATTCCCGCACAACTGATATCATCCAGCAGGTGCTAGAGCAAAACGAAGAAAGGAATGAAACCTACGTCAGGCAAGCAAACATTGCCAATCAACGCCAGTTCGGTATGTCTCTAAATGTCGCTATGCCCGTTACCAAATGGTGGAGAAATAACCTGTTCGTCAATCTCTTTAACAACAAGTTCGACGGCATTGTCAATGATACCCTGGTATCCATTGATGCCACATCACTTCAATTAAATGGGTCACAGCAAGTCACTTTTGCTAAAACCTGGAGCGCCGAGATCAGTGGTTTCTTCAGAACAGGCGGTGTGGAAGGTGTAATCATTGGGAAGTCACTCGGCATGATTGCAGCAGGAATCAGCAAAGAAATTTTTAAGAAGAAAGCGACAATTCGTTTGAATGTACGCGATATATTTTGGACACAGCGTTTTCGGGGGGTAAGTAAGTACAGCAATATTGATGCTTCGTTCCGCGAAACAAATGATAGCCGTGTGGCCAACCTTGGCTTTACCTATCGCTTCAGTAAAGGAAAAATGGGACAAGGTCCAAAGCGAAGGGCAAGCAGCGCCAGCGATGAACAGAACAGGGTAGGCGGGGGAAACTGATGATAAAAATTGCATCAGTATAGGCATAAAGACAATCCCGTCTTACACCAAGTCGGGATTAATTTTACGGCATCTATAATTTAACCATAACAAGATTCGTCTTAGTAATATTCCTATGTAATAACTAATACCAACCTAAAAAAATGATGAAACTTTTAAGTATCGTAACAGGACTTATGACTTAATCGTAAGCGAGGCTTACGTGACGAATGTTCAATCCCTGGTATGTTTTATTCAGGGAATTTATTTTATTAAAACAGGTTTGTTAATGTGTTTTTAGCATTACGAATTGACCAAACTTGTTTTTTACCGCTGGTGTATCGGTAAGTAATTATTACCCTTTGTCACGCGAACTACGAAACTTGTCATATTTCGTATCAGACTGACAATTTTATGATGCAAATTTAGTCTCGAAACCGGATTATTAACCATAGCCATGAGTATGAAAAGTATTTTTACCCTCAGTTTTTTTCTTTTTATTGGTCTAGTCAATTTATTTGCACAAAGCAGAATTGGAAAAATTTCTGGTATAGTCCAAGATGCAAGTCATAGGCCATTACCATCTATTTCCGTTTCATTAGTAAAGGTCACAGACACTTCACTCGCAAAAATGGCCCTTACTGGTAAGGATGGGAAGTATGAGTTTGAAAAAATTGCTGAGGGTAGCTACCTGGTAATGGTTAGTTCAGTAGGTTATGAAAAAAAATTTAGTGAAGCATTTACAATTAGCATAGCAAACCCGTCTGTTCAGCTTGGAACTTTAGAAATGACAGAAGTGGCGAAGGGTTTGGGAGCCGTGACGGTGACAGCAAAAAAACCTTTTATTGAAACAAAGATCGACAAAACCATCGTCAATGTGGATGCATCACCTACTAGCGCTGGCGCAACGGTATTAGAACTGCTGGAAAAATCGCCAGGTGTTACAGTTGATAATGATGGTAATATAAGTTTACGTGGTAAAGCCGGCGTGATCGTCCTAATGGATGGAAAGCAATCTTATTTGTCCGGTTCAGATTTGGCCAATCTTTTAAAGAATATGCCGGCATCTGCATTGGAACAGATCGAGATCATGACCAATCCCTCTTCCAAGTATGATGCGTCGGGTAACTCAGGGATCATCAATATCAAAACAAAAAAGGGTAAAAATGCAGGATTTAATGGCAGCCTGATGGTAGGGCTGACGTCGAGTATATACAGACCCAAATCTGCCACCTATCTTATACCCAAGTCTCAAAACAGTGTCAATTTTAACTGGCGTAAAAACAAACTCAATTTTTTTGGGAACTATAACCCTAATAGTAGCCGGGGTCAAAATAGGTTGACGTTGGAAAGTTCGTTCCTGGCACCTGACAAAAGTATTACCGGGTATAACAATTCCGAAACAAAGTTCAAGTTTGGCAATAACAATCATACACTGAAACTGGGTCTTGACTGGTATGCTGACAAAAAAAATGTGTTTGGCATCGTACTGAATGGTTTTGTATTTAAAGGTCATCCAACCCCGGTGACGATTGCAGAGCTTAGTAATGCCAACCGGCAATTAGAAAACCGGCTCATCTCTTCCACTGATAATGATATCCGGTTTAAAAATGGCTCTGTTAACCTGAACTGGAAACATTCATTTGATACAACGGGAAAAGAATTGATGACTGATTTTGATTACGTCACCTATAGCAATGTATCAGATATGCTACTGACCACTGATTATTATAATAGTTCCATGCAGCATACCGGTACTTCTTTTTTAGAGGGGCACCTTCCTTCCAACATCAACATCTTCACGTTCAAAAGCGATTATGTGCACCCGGTCAAGAATGGTCGTTTTGAAGCCGGTGTGAAATCCAGTTATGTAAAGAACGACAACCTGGTGAATTATAAACGGCTGATCAATGATGAATGGGAGGTGGATCACATCCGTTCCAATCATTTTATTTATGATGAGAATATCAATGCGGCCTACCTGAATTATAATAAACAGGTAAAGCAATGGAGCTTCCAGCTTGGTCTCCGGCTTGAAAATACTATTGCACACGGTAACCAGGTAATTACAAACACCACCTTTAAAAGAGATACAACCAACCTGTTTCCTACAGCTTTTGTAAGCTATACAGCCAGCAAAAGCAACAGCCTGACTGTTTCTTATGGCCGGCGTATCACAAGACCCAATTACCAGGATTTGAATCCATTCACTTATTTCCTTGACACATTATCATACCGGCAGGGAAATATTTACCTGAGACCGCAGTACACCCATAATATAGAATTGACACATGCTTTTATGGGCAAGTTTATTACGACTTTGAATTTTAATACAACTGATGATGTGATATCACAGATCATCAAGCCAGAGCCTAATAGCAAGATCAGGTTCCTCACCGTTGACAATGTGGCTACCTTCCGTAATATTGGTATCGCTATTACTGCACCTGTTACGGTGACCCAATGGTGGAATGCAAACCTGTTTACTAATATCTTCAACAATCACTATAAGGGGGTGTATGATACATTTGCTATTGATTTGTCATTCACTTCTTTCATGGTCAATATCACAAATAATTTTACGCTGGGTAAAGGATTCACTGGCGAGATAAGCGGGTTTTACCGCCATAAACGAATTGATAACTTATCAAGGATGGAGCCAATTTACCAGCTAAGCATGGGTCTGCAAAAACAGGTTATGAAAGGAAAAGGTACCGTTCGGTTGAACGTCCGTGATCCATTTGCCTGGCAAAAATTTAAAGGCAGAAGTCAGTATGGTTTGATTGATGGCACCTTCTTGTCTCGTCCGGATATAAGGCAAGTAACAGGGACATTTACCTGGCGTTTTGGCAAGAATGGTCAGCAAAATCCACCTCCACGCCGGCGAAACAGCGCCAGCCAGGATGAGCAAAACAGAACAGGAGGCTCCGGCCAGTAAACTTACAGTTTTCTCATGTACAGTGTATATGAGTCGCGTCCCTCTTTTCTAGGAGGGACTTATTTTTTTGTAGGGCATAAGGAAACAGTGACAATTAAAACATTCTTACATTTGAAGGACTATACACAGGATCCTGTTTGTTTGCAGCGTGATGCAGACCGGGTTCTGCGAATGGACAAAACCAAAATCCCGATAATCCTTAGTGAATTCGAAGGATGGGAATAACTTTCAAACTCTATTTATGCCATCCTTTGATATTGTCAGTAAAGTAGACGCCCAGGCCTTGGATAATGCGGTAAATGTCGTTACTAAAGAAATCACCAACCGGTTTGACTTTAAAGGTTCACATGTTGTCATTAACCTTGATAAAAAGGAGTTCCAGATTAAGTTGGAAACAGATGATGATATGAAGATGAGGCAACTGATCGATGTAATGATCAGCCGTGCGCATAAACAAGGGATCGCCCCGGAAGCCTTTGATGCTTCAAAAGAAGGCGGGCAGAGTGGTAAAGTTTGGAAGAAAGAAGTCAAAGTAAGAAACGGTCTTGCCCAGGAGGATGCCAAAAAGATAGTAAAAGTCATCAAGGATTCGGGAATGAAGGTTCAGGCATCTATCAATGATGATCTTGTGAGAGTGACTGCAAAGAAAATTGATGATCTCCAGGCTGTCATTCAGCTTTGTAAGAATGCCAACCTTGGAATTCCTTTACAATATGTCAATATGAGGGACTAAACACTGTATAAACCAGCTTTCAAAGCGATATATTGTTAATAACCAGGTGGAAAAGCCGTGGATATCAAAAGGACTAAAAATTTGGAAAAGGGTGATTGATTGAATTATATTTGATATACAACTGCACGGAGTTTTTGGAAACAAAAACGAAAGGCAATTGGAGAGGAAGAAACCCGTCAAAAGGTGGAAACCACTCCCGAAAGCATCAGGTAAGTGAACTGAAGGCGCAAGCTGGAAAGGAAACTGACTTGGTGCTTTCAACTTTTAATGCCACTCTGCCCTCCGAAGGAGGGTTCTAAATCCCTGAATTTTTTTGGATTCTGCCCTTATATATATTCTGCATAGTAGAAAAAATATATGTTAATCTGCTTTATTCCCCGCCTGCCCGCCCGGATGAGCCGGTCGGACGGGAATGACTCCGTCGGGCAGGTGTGGCCAACAACTGTATTCATTTACCGCAGGCAATCTAGTTGTATTTCGTTCCTTCGTGTATTCTTGGCTAAAACAAGACCTGCCAGCGCTCTAGCTTTGTGAAAATTTGTGACCTAGAAGTGACTTACGTGCCAAAGCTACTTTTCGGCAGGCTATAATCCTTCATTTGGTATTTTTGATAAGATTTGGCTGTAAACCTTCTCCGGCCTATCTTTGCCACCCGAAAAATTATCTATAATTCTGTACGGCAAAATCCGTGCAGCCTTCAAAATCATCTAGTTATGAAAAAAGGAATCCATCCCGATGCATATCGGTTAGTTGTTTTTAAAGACATGAGTAATGGTCATACTTTCCTAAGCCGCTCTACAGCAGCCTCGAAAGAGAAAGTTAAATGGGAAGACGGTAATGAGTACCCCCTTGTAAAATTGGAGATTTCCAATACATCACATCCTTTTTTTACCGGTAAAAATATGCTGGTAGATACGGCTGGTCGTATTGACAAGTTCAAGAAGAAATACGCAAAAAAGGCAGAATAGTTTGTAAATTGTGATACTTACTCAGTCCCGATTTCGATCAGGAAAGAGTTTTGTTTTTCATGGCTATACTTTAGACCCCCTCGATTCTTCGGGGGGTCTGTTTTTTATTGGACCTTTTCCAGGTCCTTTCTCAATATATAGCCACTGCTTAAGTTGCCCTTGCCATCGTCATAACTGATCTCGATAAAATTCTTTAGCTGGCGGATGCCACCGGCAATATTTCCCTTCACTAAATAAGCTTTCCGGGGCCTGGTTCCGAGGTTAGGGCTATCATAAAAGAACGTCTTAACAGCCTTTACTTTCCATTTACTTTCTTCATAGCCGGCTTCATAGTTAAATTTTTCCAGTGTCATGACACCGGCCTCCGATTCGCTGATCTCAGCTTTCTTCATGGTCGTCTCAGGGTCGCCTGATTGAAAACTTGACTGGGTTTCTTTTAGAAGGTACCAGTCCTTTGTCGCCCGACGATAAACAAAGACATAGGTGTAGGCCCAGCGCCAATTGCTACCACCATAAAAGGAAAGGCTGAACGCACTATTCCTTATACTCAAACCTTCATACGGATCCCCAAATGACCCACCGCAATGACGGCACATGATAACATGATCATTTCTCAATACCTGTTTTAATTGGCCATTCGCCTGCCGTATCAAAAGGAGCAGCGGGCGGTTCGGGTTCTCTTCTGTTATGGAATCTTCCCCCTGCGTTTTTAAAACCAGGATCGCATCAGTTTTTTTATCACCATTCAGATCGCCAACCTGGTAATCCAGCACTTCATAACCTTCGGGGATAAATGGGCGGGCTTCGGGTGGGGTGGGGGTTGGTTGGGCATTAGCCGCTGAAATGGATAATACAATTGTTAGCCAAACAAGGAATTTCATGGTCATTTATTTCCGGACTAAAATAGGAAGAAATTTTACAAGCCATATAGCGACTTGCCTGGAGAGCGATTTAAGTTTTGTAGTGTGGATGTCAAAAGTCAATTTATGGTGTCTCTAAGTGAAACCTGGCTCTTCAGCAGGACCCCTTAGATTTACTTATTTTTGAAAGATAGTAGTCTGCATGAACAAACTCATCTTCACCGAAGAATTTTGCCAGCCGGAAAACCTGCATCCTTTTACACTGACCAGGCAGATCCAGGACATTCGTATCGGCATATTAACGATCCGCGAGAAGTGGGAGCAAATGCTGGGATTGCTTTCCTACGACAAAAAGGAGGAGGATTACAAAGATCTCGGGCGTTCAATAAATATTGATGAAGTAGTTGGGGAAGGGATTTGTTTTATGGTACATGGTAATGTGCTCCCGACTCCCAAATTGGTAAAGGCTATGCGCAGGCTGAAAAACGGCGAATTTATAACTACGGGAAACGGAACGGGTATCGTGTACCGGTTTACAAAAAATGAGATTGAAGGGCGGCATAAAATTAAAGTAGGGAAGGCCATTCTTTTTAATGAGGAAATAAAAACGATCCGGTACCCCTGGGATATTTTTCAACTAAATGATTGGGCGACACGCCAGGATTTTGATTTGTTGACGGCTAAAAGAAGATCGCAACCTATTTCTAAAACTAATAAGGTCATTAAACCCTCCCTGGTATTTATTGAAAAAGGAGCCAGGATGGAGTATTGCATTGTCAATGCTTCCACCGGGCCTGTTTATATTGGCAAGGACGCAGAAGTAATGGAAGGTTCTATCATCCGAGGACCACTGGCCATGGGGGAGGGAGCTTGCCTCAAATCAGGGACAAAGGTATATGGAGCCACTACGCTCGGTCCCCGTTGTGTTGTGGGGGGTGAGATTAAGAACTCCGTGCTGTTTGGATACAGTAATAAAGCGCACGATGGTTACCTGGGAGATGCAGTAGTGGGTGAATGGTGTAATATGGGAGCCGGCACTACTAACTCTAATATAAAGAACAATGCCAGCGACGTTAAAGTATGGACGCCAAAAGGAGAAATGAATGCAGGCAAAAAATGTGGGGTGATGATGGGGGATTATTCAAAAACAGCGGTGAATACTGCTATCAATACAGGGACAGTGATTGGTGTCAGCTGCAATGTTTTTGGCTTGGGTCTTACTCCCAAATATATCCCCAACTTTTCCTGGGGCAGTGAAGGGGTAAAGCGGTACGAACTGGAGAAAGCGTTGCTGGATATAGAAGGTTGGAAGCGGTTGAAAGAACAAACCTTGACGGATGAGGAGAGAAGTATTTTGAAGTATGTATATGAGAAATTTTAACGTGCACACTGGTATCAAAAGAAGTCACAAGAAATAAACCAAAGAACTATTTACTTATGAGAAAGCAAATTGCGGCGGCTAACTGGAAAATGAATTGTACGTTTCAACAGGGAGAAAAACTATTGACGGATATCCTCGATGCAGATTTGCAACTGGCCGATCACCAGTTAGTTTTTTTTGCCGTTCCGTATCCTTATTTACCTATGGCCAGCTCCGAAGTGGAAGAAGAATGGAACTATAATGCGGCAGCACAAAACTGTCATCACAAAAAATCAGGAGCATATACCGGAGAGGTGTCAGCGGAAATGCTTCATTCTATGAAGATCAATTATTGTATTATCGGCCATAGCGAACGAAGGGAGTACAATGCTGAAACAAATGCCATACTGGCCGACAAAATAAATCATTGTGTTGAGAATGCTATCACTCCCATTTTTTGCTGCGGTGAATCTCTGGGCGTTCGGGAAGCCGGAAAACAAAATGAGTTTGTTACAGAACAGCTAACAGATTCGCTTTTTCATTTACCGGGCTCGGCGATAAAAAATATCATCATCGCGTATGAGCCGATCTGGGCGATCGGTACCGGCAAAACAGCCAGCACTGAGCAGGCACAAGAAATACACCAGTATTTGCGTTCTGTACTGGCAACCCAATATGGCAATACGGTAGCTGATGCAATACCCATCCTTTACGGCGGTAGTGTGAAAGCAAATAATGCTAAGGAATTATTCAGTTGCCCTGATGTGGATGGCGGATTAGTGGGAGGGGCCTCCCTGGTGGCCGCTGATTTTATTGAGATTATCAAGGCATTGAAGTGATCTGGTAGTTGTCCGATAGGAAGCTCTCAGGCCGCCTAAAAAACCCCGGATCACTGTACAGAGTCGTTAGCCAGTAATGAGATAACTGATAGCACTTCCTTGTAAAAAGTGAACTTATTGCTGCTCCTTTTCATATCATCATTGCCCGAAAAAACCAGGTGTTACTCAGTTTTCTGAAGATTAGAGCTATTGTGAATGGAAAGGAGATTTATCCCTTACTGACTACAGCACCTGTGGTAATCCCGGTAATGGAAAATAACCCAAGGATAGTTATTACAGATGGTTATCATATTACCAGACCACTTAGATTAATCTTCAAAGACTTACACACGTATTGTTTCCGGGTGGTATGTGCCATCAGCGACAGGCAATTACTGGTAGGTTTTATTGTCCTGGCAGGATCGTATCTCGGCGGATTTTACACCGGACTATTCGTTTTAAAAGTTTTCAGTTTCCTTCCGGTAATCTATTTATTGTTGTTCTATTATATCAACAGGAAAGAATTTATCCGGCTCGAACCTGTACTCCCTTAACCTGCTGCCAGCGCGGGGACTTCGAATAGGAACCGGGTGCAAACCACCTTTTTTTCCAGCGTGTTTGTTGATTATCTTAGCCGCCGATGTTGAGAAAAAAAATACTTTGGCTTTGCAGTTGGTACCCCAACAAAATGGAGCCTTTTAATGGCGATTTTGTAAAGCGCCATGCTATGGCAGCCGCTTTGTATAATGACATTTATATCATTCACATAGCCGGCGATGCTTCAGGTAGGACTCCTGCCACAGAGCATGTGATTAGCCAGTCAAATGGGGTTACCGAGCATATTGTATATTATAACAAACCGTCCTCCGCCTGGAAAAGGGTTACAGGGCAATACAACTGGGTCCAACTTTTCCGTAAAACTGTCCTTGACTATATGCGTGAAAATGGAAAACCAGACTTTGTACATGTACAGGTGCCTGTAAAGGCTGGTATTGCAGCATTATGGATTAAACGAAAATTCAGGATACCGTATGTAGTAACGGAACATGCAGGTATTTACAACCGTGTAGTGGTGGATCCTTATGAGGACCGATCTTTTTTTTTCCGCTACTTTACCAGGAAGATCATTCAGCGTGCGGATAAATTTTTGCCTGTCAGTAACCAGATCGGTGAAGCTATCAATAAAATGGTTATACAAAAACCTTACACCGTTATACCCAACACCGTTGATACCTCCCACTTTTTCTATAGGCCTGCCACGGTGAAAAAATTTCGTTTTATCCACGTATCTAATATGATCCCGCTGAAGAATGTGGAAGGAATCATTAATGCTGTAGACAAGCTTTGGCAACAACGCCAGGATTTTGAAGTACAAATTACAGGTGCTATCAGTCCCATCGTTTTGAAGCATGCGGAACAATCTGGTTCGTTGAATAAGGCTTTCTTTTTCACCGGCGAGATCCCTTATGTGCAGGTCGCTGAAGAAATGAAAGCAGCCCATTCTGTACTACTTTTCAGCCGCACTGAAAACATGCCTTGCGTTGTACTGGAATCTCTTTGTTGCGGCCGGCCAGTTATTGTCACCCGTGTGGGCGGGATACCGGAAGTTGTCAATGATGCCAATGGGATTTTAGTTGAATCGGATAATGAAGCCGAACTGGTTAATGCCATGCAAAAAATGATCGATCACTATACTAGTTTTAACCAGGTACAAATTGCAGCTGCTGCCTGCGGTTTATACAGTTACGAAGCGATTGGCCAGCAAATCAATATGGCCTATAGCTAAGGAACGGGGTAATTCTTTTTACCAATGATGTTAAAACCCCATCGGTTGGTGGTCGTAACTTTCATGGAGTGATACTGGCGTTTATAGAACCAGGAGGTTGCTTCATCGGTAGTGTGTTCCCAACGGAATTGTGGGGTAAACCAATCCAATATATCGATCATCATTTCCCGCCTGTTTTGCTTGTTACCTTTAAGGCGTTTAATTATATAACTTACCGGGAATATGGTAATCAGGTATAAATAATATTGAACTTTTACTGGAAGTTTAGATGTACCACGCCGGATGAAGTTAAACAAGTTGTGAATAAAATTCTTATGCGGATGGTATAGCCAAACACTCAGGGTGCCGCCAGGTTTTACACAGGGTTCAATACAAGAAAAAGAAAGCTCAGTATTGTTAGTACAGATCAGGACACCACTGCTATGCACTATTTCGAACTGTGCAAATGCGACAGGGGGGAACTGAACATCACCTTGTATAAAAACAGCACCAGGGTTGGAATTCCGGGCATAAGCCCTTTCAATACTAAGACTAAAATCTATACCTATTATCGTTGCTCCGGCATCTGCCACCAGTTGGTTTAATAGGCCATTCCCGCAACCGGCATCAAAGATCAATTTCCCTTTCAGGCTGGCAGCCGTTTCACCCGTTTCATCTAAAAAACGTTGTACTAAATGCGAACTATCGGCATCCCAGGTCTTATCTTTTTCATAATTAAAGATGCCCCATTCCTGCGTAAAACTTTTTTTGGTATGGCTGTTCTTTTTGATAACATATGTAAGCAAACCGGCATATTTTTCATCCAGGAGTTCGCGGCGCTTCGTATAATCACTTATATGTTCACGAAGAAAATCTTCATAATCAATAAAAGCTTCGACTATTAAACGCGGTATGCCATTTATGACGGGGTAAAACCAGTCTTCTTCAGCAAATAAGATAGCGTCTTTTATAACTTCCCCTTCAGTTCCGTTATATTTTTTGGTGGTGGTTGAAAGGACCTTCAGTTGCAGGTGGCTCCGGGTAACCGGGCACCGCAACAAGGAAAGTAGTGACTCCTGCATGAAATGAAATAGGGGATTAATTTAATTTTTCAGTTTGCCTATAAGGTCAATATATTCCTGCATAGCGGCATCCTGAGTTTTACCTTTTAATGATGACCAGGCTTCGAACTTAGCTTTACTAACAAAATCAAAAGGATTGGAAGGGGGTTCTGTGTTTACATCACCAATACTTCCTTGTTTATAAAGTGAATAAAGTTGAAGTAGTGTCTCGTTGCTTGGTTTGTCAGCCATGCTTTTACTCTCAGCGGCGGCCTGTTCAAATTGTTCTTTCAGTTTCATGATGGTGGTTGAATTTTCTGCAATATAGTAGTTTTATTATGGACGAAAACTTCCGTTGCAGGAACCGACAATTGCCGCTTATTTGGTTCTCGCATTATCTATAAAGATTGTTTTTACCTTGCGTCTGTCATTAATGGTCCTATAAAACTCATCCAGGTAATCTACCAACTCCTTTTTGATCCGGGATTGCAAATAGATATTGTTGTTGATCAAGGTTATTATTTTATCTCTATTACTACGAAAAACATCCAGTGTAATTTGTAATTCTTCCATCGAGCGGGGAAAGCCCCTGTATACTCTTTCTGTTACTGATTCAGTACCCAGTAACTCATTGGGTAAGGCATAGCTAGCATTTACAAATCCTGAATGATCGAAATCATAGGGTATTGCATAGGGCAGGGCGGCAGGATTATTTTTCTCATAGATCAACCGGATATTATGGTTGTTAGGAACTGACCAATCACCGTTGCTTATCATGTATTCAAAAAGGGCCACTTTTGTCATCAAAGACCTGTCAGTGCTTTCTGTTAAATACTGGGCTTTTGGTTTTTTAATACAATTATTCCGGGCTGCCATATCCGCATCATCTTCCAGGAGGAATGCATATTGTGAAAATGGCTTCATCTTGTTTCTGCTGTCCCGGTAATTCATTCGTACCAGTCTTACACGGAAACTTTTTTCTTCCAGGATATTGTAAATTTTATAGATCAGGTATTCTTTAATCAATAACTGTTCATCATTACCGCGGGTCCCACACCCGATCACCAGTTTTAATTTACCCAATGGAGAAAGCCGGGGTGAAGTGGTATTTTTAAAGTCAATCAAGACGGGTGGGATATTGCAATTATCTCTTCTGAAGTGACCTCTTGGTGCCACCAGGATAGGTTCATCAATGACGGTACTGTCGGGGAATCGGCAGCTGATTGTAGCCGGTTGGAATATTTCCTCACCTTTTTCTGTTTGCAGTTTCCTGATATCGGTTGTCAGCGTCATATCAATTAATCCTTCTTCTGTAAAGAATTTTACGCTATTGACAGGCTGTGCGGTAGCCGAAAAAGCACTAACTGTAAAGCATACCAACAGGAGCCATTTAATCTTTTTCATAATTACATTTGTTGAACAAAGTTAATTGATATCGAAAAATTTCATAAAATGTATCCCTACAAGATCTTTTCTATTTTAAAACTTCCTGGATCACACTTCCCACACAACCATTTGGCGCCTGGATGCGGAGCATCGCAGCTATAGTGGGTGCAATATCAGTCATATAAGTTTCCCTATTTGTCTTTCCCTGCTTGATGCCCCAGCCATACCATACTAGCGGGATATGGGAATCATAGGGATTCCAGAGGCCATGTGTAGTGCCGGTATTACTCCAGGCATCGATATAATTAGGTTTAAGTATGAATTGTATATCACCGCTTCTTTTTTTATAATACCCATTATTCATCATAGTTCGGATGGTGGTTGGCAGTGGAACCTGGTTTAACTCATCCAACGGAAAAACTCTTGCAATGGCTGAATCTTTGGATAGATAATCAACGATCCAATCGGTGATAGTTTTTTTATCCAGTTTGGCAGAATCAAGCGCCGGATGGTTCAAGGCGATCTGGTAGTTGTCATCATACACGATAATAGTGTTGATCTTGTATTTGTCGTGTAAAAGTTTGTTCATTTGTTGTGTCACCTCATTCATAAAAATTCTTCCCCCCGGCATTTTGTTTTCCCTCATATATTCTGGCGTATGGGCAACGCCATGATCGGCTGTGAGAAAGACCGTATACTGACCTCTGCCTACTTTGCTGTCCAAGAAATCGAACAAACTGCCCAGTTCTTTATCTAATCTCAGGAAGCCATCTTCTGTTTCAATAGAATTGGGACCAAAAGTATGTCCGATATAGTCTGGTGAGGAATAACTCACAGCCAGGAAATCAGTAATGTTGTCTGCGCCCAGTTTTTCCGACGTTATAACTGCTTTAGTAAATTCGGTGGTCAGTGTGTTCCCGAACGGGGTGGTGGAGATTTTACTATAGTCTTTTCCGGCATATATTTTTAAATTGTCATAGGGAAATGTATTGGGCCCCAATGTTTTCGCTTCATATAATTTTTCATCGGATGTACTTTGAAGATAGCTGGCTGCCGGGTATAATAAATCCCATCCTTGTTGATAGTACTTGTCAACCAATTTCTGGTTGTTAAAAGCGGTTACCCACTTAGGTAGCTCATTCATATAATAAGTAGAAGTGATCCAGTTGCCGTTAGTGTTGTCATACCAGTAAGCGCCATTGGCACTATGTCCTGCCGGTAAAATACCGCCACGGTCCTTTATGGATATGCCTATTACCTTGCTTTGATAATTTGTGGCAATTCTTAGCTCATCACAGATGCTGGTGGTCAACATGTTTTTTGGACTCATTTTGCCTAAGGTGGAAGAGCTTCCTACTGTATTTACCGACCTGTCTTCCGTACAATATACAGATCTCATTTGTTCCCTGTCCCACCAGAAGTTGCCCGTGATCCCATTGATAGCCGGCACTGAACCTGTGTAAATTGAGCTATGACCACAGGCCGTATAAGTGGGCGTGTAGGGTATCAATGTATTTTCGCAGGTAAATCCCTGTGTGAGCATTCTTTTAAAACCACCATTGACAGCATATCGGTCATAGTACCTGTACAGATAGTCCCAACGCATCTGGTCAATTACAATACCTACCATTAATTTAGGACGCTGAATGGATTGTTGGGAATGGGCGGAAAATCCAATCGTTAACGCCAGGAATGCTGTCAAAAGTCTTTGCATGAAAAATGTTTGCGCAAAAATAAGGTTTTGTTTCACCTGAAAGGGGATGTTGGTCCGTCCCCATAGGTGACGAAGGTTTTGTTGCAGAGGCTGCTTTTGCTATTTTTAATCCATGAAAACAATCGGATTGATAGGCGGCCTCAACTGGCATTCAACTATAGATTATTACCGCATCATGAACCAGCAGGTAAATGAGCGGGCAGGTAACGACATAGCTCCCGAGATCATACTTTATTGTGTGAATTTCGGAGAAATAAAAAAACTAACCAGGGCCGGAGACTGGACAGGCATTACTCGCATCATCAGCGCTGCCGCCAAAAAAATAGATTCGGCTGGAGCGGATTGTTAATTGATCGGGGCTAATACTATGCTTCGTGTTACAGACGAGGTAGCGGCTGCTATCCCCATACCCTTGATCCATGTGGCCGATGCAGCTGGCCTAGCTATCCGTAAAAAAAATATGAGCAAGGTGGCGCTCCTGGGCACTAAATACACCATGCAATTTGATTTTTATAAAGATAAACTGGCATCACACGGCATTGCAACCCTCATACCTGATGAAGATAGTATAGAGGAAATCAATCAAAGCATCTATGAAGAATTGGGTAAAGGCATTTTTTTGCCCGGAACAAAACAGCAATACCTTGCCATAATTGGAAAGTTGATCCAGCAAGGTGCTGAGGGTGTAATCCTGGGTTGCTCCGAGATCCCGTTATTGATACGGCCGGAAGATTGCTCCATCCCTGTTTTCGATACTATATTACTGCACGCTTCGGCAGCAGTTGATTTTACATTCAACTAATGTTACCTTATAGGTGTGCAATGCTCGGATAAAATTTCTACTTTCCCATTTGTTTTAATGAGAGTAATGCTGCAACGCTGGTTGTCATTGAAAGGCGCTTCAAAATAGACACCTTTGCCAACCCAGGTTGTATTGGCAATAGCCGTGTTTCCTTCGATAATAATATCAAATTGTTGCCGTGTCAACGATGCTAGTTGATAATCAGGTGAGCCAGCGGTATGCACCACATTTTTTTTGCCATAGGTTCCGCCCGATTGTGTAAAATAAACATACCCCGGCGCCAAAATTGAGTCAACAATTTTTGCATTCTTGTTTTTCCACCCTTCGTCAAATCGCTGAATTGCGGCTACCACTTCCTCGCGGGTGATGGCTTCTTTTTCCTGGCATGACGGCAAGGTTAGGATGAACAGCACCGTTGGCCAATAAATTTTTTTCATGGGCCGGCAAAGGTACAGGGGCCTTATTTATTTTCGCTCAGAAAGGCAATAAAATTATTCTTTCCTGTATAGTCTCCAAAATGATAAAGAGGCAATGATCGATAATCCTCCCACTGTCCACCAGAGAACTTGAAAACCTGCATATTGAGCTAATTGTGCACCACCCATGGGTCCCAACGTTTGGGCGGCGGACCAAGCCATGGTAAATAATGCCGCATATTGTCCCCGGTTGGATGGCTGGGTCCTGGCGATCCAATAGCTGTTCATAAAGGGCATAGAAAGTATTTCACCAAAAGTGACCAGTATGATCATCGTAATGGCAATGGCGACAGGCGCACCCGGAATGTTCAGCAGCAAAAAAGACAGACCCACTATAAAAACACCCAGGGAAATATAAATAATATTGTTTCGTTTGCCTTCCAATTTATAGATCAATACCATCTCTACCAGGGCGATGATAACGCCGTTAGCAGCCATTAATATCCCAATAAATGAGTTTGAAAAATACAGCTCAGTTTTAAAATAGACAGGCAAGTTATTGAACAACTGGAAAAAGCAACAGGCGAAGAGCATTGTTATAAAGGCAAACGAAAGGTATGTTTTATCCTTGTATGCTGATCGTATCAATGGGTCATCGTTTTTTTCTTTTAGTGGTGGTTTATTATCAACAGGTTTCAACACCAGCCACATCAATAATCCCGCGCCGATATTGGTGAACCCATCTACCCAAAACAAGAGTTCATAATTTATATCGGACAGGAAACCCCCGAGGCCACTGCCAACTGCCCAGCCAATGTTGATGGCCAGCCTGTTAAGGGCATACGAACGGGTACGGTTATGTACATTACTGTAAACAGCAATAGCCGTAGAATTGGCGGGACGGAATGCTTCATTTACAAAACTCAGGAGAAAGGTGAAAGTGCAAATGAGGGGATAGGTTTTCATTTGACCCAGTACCATAAACAAGACGCCTCCCGTCAACAGTGTAAACATTTGAACGGGGTAAAAACCAATTTTATCGGTCAATCGGCCACCCAGCCAGGCACCACTAAACGCACCGGCGCCGAATAGCCCAAATACTACACCTGCTTCGCCGATCGTGTAACCCATTTTCGGGCTGGTAAGGTAAAGCGTCATAAACGGTATGACCATGGTGCCACTCCGGTTGATGAGCATAATCAACGACAGCAGCCAGGTTTGCCGTGATAGGCCTGTATAGGCATTGCGGTATGCTTTGGCTGTTGTAGTCAGCATATAAATGCGCAAAGTTACCGGAATAGGAAGGGATGAAAGCAACCGGTACCAGCTACAAATCCTTATGATAACCGGTATTCGAACCTATGTTTTTTTACCTATTTTCATTGCTTAAATTTTACTAATATGAAAAAATATTTTCTACTAACTGTGATAGCCCTAGCCACACTCGTGCTTTCCCAGTGTAGTTCTGCCAAAAAAGCTACAGCTGTTATACCTAAATCGACTTATGCCACTAATGTATCGACTGTAATTATGAGTCATTGCACACCTTGTCACGTGCCCTCAAAGGGTGGTAACAAAAAGCCCTATGATAATTTTGCCAATGCGAAAACCGATATAGATGAAATTATCCGTCGCATCGAACTAAACCCCAGCGACAAAGGATTTATGCCTTTTAAACATCCTAAGCTTAATGACAGTACTATCATGGTATTTAAGAAATGGAGAGATGACGGCTTGCTGGAGAACTAGGATCTACGGGTAAGCTACAGGTTCCCATTCCAGCACCTGGTGGATATGATGCGTGAGATGTTTGATATAATCCGTAGCCAGCCACTCCAGGCTATATAATTCCTGTGTCTGGCATTTTCGAAGCGCCTTGTCAGGAGGCGTATTTTTTAATATGGCGACGACTTGTTTATTCAGCAAATACCACAGGTTAATAAGGTCAGCGTTGTTCCAGTGCTGGTAATTGACAATAGCCACCCACTTGTCCTGGTTGTAATTGATGGTTGGAGCCTCTTCATACTGCGCCACTACAAAACGCCGGATATTGCTTTCGGCTGAATCAATAAGATGTCCAATGATTTCCTTCTTGCTCCATTTGACGGGAGAGGGTTTTAACGCCATTTCCTTTTCAGGCAAGGATCTCAGTGCCGCTGCATATTTATCAATTATTACTTCCAGTTGGTTAGCTACTATTTGCATAGTGGTCAGAATGATTTCAGTCTTATCGGTCAAACAAAGATATGGTGTGCTGAATGTTCTGTGAAAATCGGCTCTCCTGTTACCGGAGAGCCGGCAGGTATTAAAAGCTTTGGTCGTCTGCACTGGGTCCATAAGAACCGGGTAGGGGTACATTGAGTAGCCGGAGATATACACCTAATTGTGCCCGGTGATGAACTACCTGGCAAAAGCATCCTCTGAGCACTTCATCTTTGGGATCGGAAGAGAATACCTGTTCGCCGCTCCGCATCGTCCAGGTATCTTTTAGTTGGATATCATCTGCCGCAGCCAGCGCTGCCCTGCCTTCTATCAATGATTTTTCAAAGAAATTCATTAGTTCAGCAGGGTTGATCACATCTGTGGGATGGTAGCCCGTAGCAAAATCAATTTCGCTAGTAGTGAGCACCATACCCAGCCAGGTGGGGATCTCGGCGACATGCGTAGCCAGTTGTTTCAGTGACATACTTTTTTCATGGGGCTTCCAGTCATATTTGTCTGCGGGAACCCTTGCCAGCATTTTACGGGTAGTAACGGCTTCCCGTTCCAGTTCTTTTTGAAATGATTCAATAAATGTCATATTATTTGGTTTTAGATACCAAAAATATCAGGCACTGGTGACAACCCTATGGCAGTCGGATCCTAATAATTTACAGGAAGCGATTTCATGTACTCATTGAGTTCGATATGAGCCGTTTTCCTGAATGGTAAACCGGTATCGCTTAGGCGGATAATCCGGGAGACTTTAAAGTCACGATAATCCTTGCGGGTATGGCACCAACCGATAAGATGCCAGTTGAAAGCATAAAAGATAAGACCGATTGGTTCAAGCTGCCGTTGGCTAAGCTGATCTTTATTGTCTTTGTATTCAATCTCTAAAATTGTTTTGGCAATAATGACGTTTTGTAATAAAGATAAATAGGTGACATTTAGTGTTAGGTTGGGGTGCATTTGCATTTTAATACTGTCATTCAGCACCTCCAGTTTTTCTTTTTCAGAAGAACGCAATACAGCCTTTACTTTATTCAGGGCATTGGAATAATGTAGCTGGATAGATTTGTCAGCAAAACCGTAAACCAGTGATTCCGAAAGGAGCAGCGCATTGGCTTCTTCAGAACTAAAGGAGACGGGAGGTAGAAAATATCCCTGGACCACAAAATAGCCTTTTGCAGATTCAAAACTGACGGGAATACCCAATTCACCAAGTGCTTTTACGTCCCTGTAAACCGTGCGAATGCTGATGCCAAATTTATCGGCAATCTTTTCTGCCGCAACGTATTTTTTGGACTGCAAAAGTGTAAGGATGCCTAACAGCCGGTCGATACGGTTCATGCTATAAATGTAATTTGAATTACTATATTAACCGGAGAAAATTGCAGCAGGTCCCAAACGGTTACTTAATTTCCCGTCAACAGGATATACATTTCCGGGGTCCATTCTGTTTGAAGTACGGTAAAGTAGAAATTGTAATTATCAGCCGGCAGATCGATCATCATCCGGGCCTCATATTTTGACACATACTGGTGCTCATTGATCTTTTTCCACCCAAACTTTTTGTTCTCAAGTACAGCTTTCAATGATTTTTTGAAACAAGAATCACAGCCTACCGTCATTTTTTCTGACTTGCATTTGCCTTTACTGTCGAAACGATAAACAAATTCGGTGGGCAAGCCTTTATTCTCTTTTGAAGAAAAAACTAAAATTGAATCATTATCGGTAAGTGAAATGATGAGACTATCGCTTTTTACAAGCTGTCGCTGTAGTTCTTTTTTTACCTGTGCTTTGTTTTTGCCAATAAAATTTTGGGTGAAACCAGTAGCAGGCAGCAATAGTAAAAGCAGGACGATCCGGGTCATATGTCTATTGTTTTAGCAGTACGGAAGACACTGCAAAAATAGCAGCTTACCCGATATTTATGGGCAATGGAGAAAAATTGCCTGCCAGCGGTAAGTAATCTTGCTGGCATTATCTTTGCAAACTTTGTATCATTAAATTTATTCATCACCATGGCATTATTGGAAAAGAAAGTGGAAGCGAGGAAATCGACACTTCCGGGAGCCGGCAAAGGATTATTTGCAAAAGAATTTATACCAAAGGATACCCGCATCGTAGAGTATAAAGGGAAGATCACTACCTGGAAAGAAGTTGAGCATCACGATGGTGAGAATGCGTATATCTATTATGTAAAAAGGCACCATGTAATTGACGCCAGCCGTAATAGCAATGCACTTGCCAGGTACGCAAATGATGCCCGCGGTCTTCACCGGGTAAAAGGTATCACCAATAATGCAGAGTATGTGGAAGAGGGCCTCAAGGTGTTTATTGCGTCAATAAAAGATATACCCGCTGGGGGTGAAATCCTGGTGGAGTATGGAAAAGAGTATTGGGAAGTGATACGACATAACAATAAGGTCGAAGCGCAAAGGCAAAAATTTAGGAAGTCGAAGTCCGGCGCCGCCGAGTAAGACTAAAAAGAAGAGACGCCGGAGGTATTATTTTTTGAATCGTTATCAAAGTTAGTTGGATCTTTAATCGTCGTTTATACTCTTTCCCATCCATGACATCGCGTTGGCAGCGATAGGCAGAACCGTTTTTAATACATGCAAAATGTTAAACACCATATTTTTAGTTAGCTGTGAACTATGCCAAGACAGGTAAACGTCTACATTTGTGTTCTTGAATTTTTTGTTTAAATCGAACTTATGAAAATATTTTCCTTTATTGTGCCGGTTGGTGGAATGTTGTTATTGTTGAGTTGTGGTAAAAAAAATGGTACGGACTCCACTGCTGCGGATGCCAATTTCGTTGTATCGGGGTATGAAAAAGCTGCGCCGACGCCGGTAACTTTTATCAATACCTCAAAGAATGCGACAAGTTATCTGTGGAATTTTGGTGACGGTACCACGTCAACGGAGTCCAATCCTGTTCATTCCTATAGCCTGGATGGTACTTACTTGTTAACGTTAAAAGCTATTGGCGCAAACAGCACTGATTCGGTTTGCAAAATAATCACTATCGCAACACTTCCGGCACCTAATAAATCGGCCCTGTCATATTTCTTTGACCGTTGTAGCGGTGCTCCGGTCGGAGCTTCTTTCAAAACCATCAACCCGGCTTCAACAAATACGGTATGGGATTTTGGAAATGGCGTTATTAATACAAACAGGGACCCTATTGTACAATTTTTTGCGCCGGGTGATTATACAATAAAATACAGCTCACTGATCAACGGTGTGCGGGATTCAGTAGTAAGAGTCATCCGGATATTATAGAGACAGTAGGCGGGATATAATATTACCAGAATTTTGCAGTGTTCTGTGTTGTCAGATGTAGCTTTAATCCCAGACAAATCTCCAGCTTCCGTCTTTCTGTTTCTTCCACACAGTATGGAATACACCCCTGTTTTCATTGATCTTACCCGTGCTGTCTTTGGATTGCCAAAGGTATTTACCGTAAGTATATCCCAGGTCTCCCGAAGCGGCAGCATCAATAAAATCAGGCGACCATTTTACCGTCGCAGTTTTGAAGCGTTTGGCGGAAAAAAGATTTCCGATACCATCCTTGCCGTGTATCAATGAATCGTTATTGCCCTTCATGACGGCAGTCGAGTCTGCAAAATAAGAAAAGGCTGCAGCGATGCCTTCTTCAGCGGCCATAGTTTCAAATTCTTTTTCCGCCTGGGCAATTTCCTTTTTGGCTTGTTCCTTCTTATCACCGTCATCGCCCTGCTGACAGGAACAGAATACCATCACCAAAAGGATGATGAAAGTGGTTAAATAGTTTTTATACATTGGAAATGTTTTTGCATAAAATAGGGTGTTATTTTTCCAGAGGTCCTTCCCACAATACCTGTTCTATCTTCCATTTGCCATCCTGTTGGGAAAGTAAAATATAGTCTACACCCCACTAGGCAGTATAAGCAGGAAAATGCACATTATTTTTTTCATTGTACTTTTTTAGATACTCAAAGTACAATTGATTGGAAGAAAACAGCTACCATTTATATAAATGCAAGTCTAGACCGAATGATGTTGGCCCTGGACGGGGAATATTATCAGCAATTGAGATTCCCCAGTAAGAAGTAAACAATTGCAAAGACAGCAATAAACCCAAGACAACCGCCGCCCCATTTCCAGCCAGCGTAACCGGCGATTACTGTTTTAAGCCAACCTTTCATTGTAATTATTTTGGTATTATATAAAGGAAAACTGTGCCAATTCCTATTTTGCAGTCATGTACTCACGACAGGAAGTTTCAACGATCCGAAAAAAGTTTTGGACAAGTTTCGGACAATACATGCGGCCAATTGCCGGTGCCACCGGGGACACCATAAACTGGCTTAATTATAAGACAGGGATGCGGCACGTGTATTTACGCATGGACGTAGATCATACACGGGCATATATTGGTATAGAATTACGGCACCTCGATGAGGCGATGCGTCACCAGTTGTTCACGCAATTGCAGCAATTGAAAAGAATGCTGGAGAATAGCACAGGAGAAGAATGGGATTGGCAACCAGGCCAGATGGATGACGATGGGAGAATCATTAACCGGGTAAGTAAAACATTAAACGGTGTAAATATTTTTAATGAAGCTGATTGGCCATTGATCATTTCGTTTCTTAAACCTCGTATCATTGCATTCGATGAATTCTGGACAATGGTGAAAGACAGTTTTGAATGATAAAGGGCTCACATTTCCTTTTGCATAATGGCAAATTCCAGTAGTTGGGTAGGAGTACCGAATCGGTTATCGGCCGCCAGTGGTCTGGTCTCCCCGGTCTTTTGATATCCCAGCCTTTCATACCAGGCGATCAGTTCATGACGAACGGAGATAACATTCATAAAGATGCGAGGGCAATCTTTGTTTTTTGCATGTTGTTCCGCGGCTTCCATTATTTGACGGCCAATTCCACCTGCCTGTTGCAAAGGTGATACTGTTAGCATACCGAGGTATAGCCCTCTTTCCTGCTTGTCAAGATATACAGAACCGGAAATAAAACCTTCGGCTGTTGTGTATTTCAATACTACTGCCTGCGGGCTGCTCATGAGATTTGTCAATGTAGGAATATCCGTACGCAATTCACCTTCCAGGAGATAGGCTTCAGTGGTCCACCCTTTTTTGGAGGATTCTCCGCGATAGCCACTGTTGATCAATGCTACCAACTCCGGCACGTCTTCTAAACTAGCTACAGAAACTGGCATAGCGTGAAGATACAAATTTCAGTAACTGCAGTGATCCAGTATTAACAACAAGCAACAGGGACTAAAACCCTTTCTTATCTTCCTGCAATAGTTTTAGCTGGTTCCTGGCACCCTCACCCGTAACGCCGTTAGGATCTTTGCTGATAGCCATTTTATAGTATTTGACCGCCTCTTCTTTATTACCCAATTTCCACCAGCTTTCTGCATAGCTGTCGTAGACATTGGCCGATTCCGGGAAGAGCTGGACATTCATTGATAATACGTTGTTAGCTTCCTGGAATTTATGCTGGTTCATCAATGAATAGCCGAAGTTGTTTACTTTGTTTTCGAGATCGTCTTTATAATAACGGTGTAACGGATCTTCCAGGTATTTCCTGGCTGCGGCCACTGCTTCATCATATTTCCCGGCACCAGCGAGGCCCTGAAGCCTTTCTGTAATATCGCCATCCATTTTATAGTTCAGTATTGCATTCATGGCGGGATCAATTCCATTCCTATAATCTTCGAAACTAAGATCAGTTGCCAGTTGTGGTGCTGTCCATTTTCTTTTATCGCGGGGATCAAGATTTTGCCACCATAACCAGCTAAGACTAATATTTAGCTTGCTGTTGGGCAAAACCTCTGTTCGGGTGTCGCCAAAGAAATTTACATTTTCTGAAGTGGGCTCCCCTACAAATATGGCCTCAGAATATTTTTCCAGTTCATTAGTTAAGTTTTGGGCGGCAGAAAAGGTAGCTCTCCCCGTAATGATAAACAAGTGACCTTTCCGGTTGATTTTTTTTGCCTGTATGATGCCCGTAATCACGGGTTTGTTGAGGTAATTATTGCCTCCTCCATTTAAACGTATATCCAGTATTAATTTATCTACCTCATTACTGTCTACAAAACGGAAAACTTTTGCAAAGAAATCAGCAATGGTTTCATTAGGCGCATCCTGTACGGCACCATGTTTAACATATACAGTTTTAGTTGCAGGCAGGTATTCGAAGTAGCGGAGTTTCCCCGGTTCTTTTAGCCATAAAGGAGCATTGCTTGTATTCATGCCTTCATAGGAATCTACCCAATTGACAGCAGATATAGCCGGACCATGACCGGTGGGAGCGGGCATATTTTCTGCCGCTAAGGTGATACTCTTTTCTGCACCATCTTTCTGATAAGTAATGGCCACTTTGTCAGCCTTATCAACTATGCCAACAGCTTGTAAAAATTCGGGCAGGTGCAGGTAGAACTGGAGCATATTCTTAAAGCCCTGTTCATTTTCAAATGCAATGGCTGGTCGAATTTTCCGTAAGGCTGTTGCGACATCCGTGTTACCAATTTTTATGACTTTTCCTCCAGCCGCTTCTTTAAATCTTGCATCAACACTTTTTATATAAAGGCCATCGCTAAACAAATAGAAACGCAACGGAAGAGGGTGCACCCAGGGTGTAAGATCATTGCCGCTACCGGATCGTTGTCTAACGGCTGTATGGCCTACTTTGAAAAGCGCTACCAATTTTGCGAATTCAACATTCATTTGTACATCTGTTAGTTTCCCAATCCTTTTATCAATAGCTGTAACGGCGCTATCGAACTGTTTCGCTGTAACGTTATAAAAAAGGGTGCTATACTTTGAATGGATTAGCTGCTGAAAATAGTGCAGATCGTGGCGCCATTGAGCCGGTGTTATTTTCTGAGCGGATTGTGCAGTGGCCGGATGCTGCAGGCAAAAGGATACAAGGATAATAAAAAGAGATTGCAGGGTTTGCCGGTAATAGTTCATGGCATTATTTTTTGATAAACGACTTACTGAGGCAATTGGTTATTTCAGCTAGAGTAAGCTAATAAATTTATCTGGGGTTTTGCCACAGTAAAGGAGGATCGGGCAATTTGGTTGATATGTGGTGGACTACAGAAAACTATATGAAGTGCCTGAGGTGTTTCCTGATCGTTTTTTTGATGCTCGCTATACTATTCTTAAGTTTTTATGCTGTTGACAGGTCCGGGAAAGATATGGTGGTAAAAAAAGAAACCAGAGTACATTTTTTTCCCGAACTTTCTGCGAGCAAAGCAGTGAATTATGCCAAATAAGGAAAATATGAAGGAGATCGTTAATTGTGCGGCCTATTCTGGCGGGTACCGCAAAGCTGATGTGGAACTCAACCAGGTACATACCGTATTGCAGGAAGATAACCAGTTCGTGTGGATAGGACTTCATGAGCCTTCCGAAGAGATACTCGCAAGGGTACAGGCAGAATTTGGTTTGCATGACCTGGCGGTAGAGGATGCCCATCATGCTCACCAGCGCCCAAAAGTTGAAATGTATGGTGATTCACTCTTTGTCGTGTTGCGGACCGCTCATATCAACAAGGAGCATCATACAGAGTTTGGAGAAACACATTTTTTTGTTGGTAAGAATTTTATTGTTGTTGTCCGTCATGGTTCGTCGGTAGCCTATACCGATGTTAGAAAAAGATGTGAAAGCATGCCGGAGCTACTAAGTAAAGGCCAGGGTTTTGTTTTATATGCTGTCATGGATTTTATTGTGGATATGTATTTTCCCGTCGTTCAGGACCTGGAACAGGAATTGATCGTGATCGAAGAAAGGGTTTTCAAGCAAAAGCCCAGCCGGGAAACCACGGAAAGGATTTATGAGATGAAAAGGGAACTGCTCGAAGTAAAAAGAGCAATTTCACCTATCGTGGATATCTGCCACCGGCTGACAAGATTTGATATTAAATTTATTGCTAGCGATACACAGCCTTATTTTCGTGATGTATATGATAACGCGGTACGCATTAATGAGATGGTGGAAAATACACGGGAACTCCTGAATACGGCCTTAGAGGCCAATTTTTCGCTGATCTCTATTTCGCAAAATGACACGTCCAAAAAATTTGCCGGATGGGCGGCTATCATTGCGGTCCCTACTATGGTGGCAGGTTTCTGGGGTATGAATTTTAAAGTATTGCCGCAAACTGACTTTGAGTACGGTTTTTATTTAGTTATCCTGTTCACTATTGGGGCTTGCTCTCTATTATATTACTTGTTCCGGAAATCGGGGTGGTTATAACTGTTAACCCGCAAGCCTGCCCCTCAGCTTATTGATGTTTTTTTATTTCTCCGCACTTATCACGATAGCATTGCCATCAATGGCAACAACCCCGGGATGTTTTTTTCTAACCAATTCAACTACTTCTTTTCTTATCTTTTCACGCAATGACTCATCAGCTTTACTCAATGCCGCCACGATAGGAGCGCCGATCTCGGTCATCATCTCCCAGTAGGTTGCTACCGTGCCGCTATTTAACCTGGAGCTTACTTCTTTTATATTTATATTCCTAAAACCAGCTTTTTCAAATATGTCTTTCATCAAACCCGGCTTTGCACAACGGAACATACCAGGGGCACCGGGTTGCGGAGGGGGTAGTTCCATATTTTTATTAATGGTGTCCATCGTAGCAGTTGCCCAGAAATTTTTTTCAGGAATATTCCATACCGATGTTGCTATCCTGCCTCCTGGCTTCAATACCCGGGCCATTTCATTAGCGGCTAATTGCATGTCGGGGAAGAACATAAATCCAAAACGGCAACTTATCTTATCAAAACTGTTATCAGCAAAGGGTAGCTCGGATACATCACAGGTATTGGTTTCAATATTACTAATTCCCCGTTTCGCCGCATTCTCTTCAGCTATTATCAGCATTTCTTCCGAGAGATCGGATATGGTCACTTTGCCACCCTCCAGCATTGTGGCAATGGTAAGGCCAGGTTCACCCGTGCCGGCAGCAATGTCCAATACCAGGTCATTTCCTGAAGGTCGTATGCTGGCAATGATCTCTTCGCCCATAGGTCTCAAAAAATTCATGGTAGTATCATTCCATTTTTTCCACCCGCCGGAAAATTTATTCCAGGATTGTTTTTGTTGTTCCCTAATTTCTTGTAAATGCTGATCCATATTTTATTAATGTTAAAAAAATAATTTAATTAACTAGCATTCTTTCGGCGCCGAATAGAAAGGTACAAAAATGGAAATTCGCCGAGCGATTTGAATATGAAAAAAATCGGGGCCGACTGTCAAAAGACGATCTATCGATAAGAAAGAATAAATCCTGATGTCATCATTTAGCGGGCAGGTAATAGGTCAATGATCTTAGCTGGATGAAATAATTATAGGTCCATCTTAAATACTTTTTGTTCTTTTATTTCCGTAAAACCCAACTGCTGGTAAAACTGGTGAGCTTGTTTTCTTTTGACGTTGGCCCTGACCAGCAAGGTCTCACTTCCCTGTTTTTTACTCCACTGCCTGGCTTGTTCCATCAATTGTTGACCAATCCCTTTGCGGTGGTGGCCGGCATCCACTACCAGGCCCCCAATTTCACAAATAAACCCGGATGCAAGGTGTACTGATTTAAATACACCTATCCAACCGATGACCTTTTCATCCAGCAGAGCCACAAATATCGTTTCACGATTATTTTTTAATATGAAGCTGAGGGTTGACCGGGCATCGTCCTCGGTGACCGGGTAGCCCAACTGCCCGGTAAGATCCGTAATGGCAGGAACATCTTCGTTAGACGCTTCTCTTATAAAAATGGACATGTTCTATTATTTGGAGATAAAACTAAACAAGCCTGGTAATAATAAAAAACAAAACTATCCTGTTACAACAAGGCGGTGTCTTTCCAGGGTAACTGTGGAGTTTGTTTGAGATAAGCATTGCCTATGAACGTCAGGGAGATTGGGCTGTTGAAAAAAATAATTGAGAGACAGCCATGAATGGATATAGTACTACGATGAAGATGATAACCCGGTAAGCTGGAGATGCAGTGCCGGGCAGCGATAACACTGGCCTATAGTAAACAGGTGGATAAGGCGGTGCCGATGCTGAAAAATATATTTATAAAAGATAAAAACTGGAAGAAACTGACCCGCCGGGTTCCCGTTGTCAATCTTTTAATAGTCAGTGATGTTGACCTTAAGAGGATATTGGCATTGCAGGTCTTATGTTATCAGGGAAAAATACTGCAGACATTATTTTTTCCTCCTGAACACAAGGTATCCTTCCTTGCTGACGAACATATTTAATTTTAAAACACTGTCAGACAACGATACAATTGGGAATACATCATCGGGCCGGCCCCGGTTTTTTAATACCAGCGATTGGTTGTTGTTTGTTAATTCATAAGGTTGTTCTCCCATCACTTCTTCACGGCCGTTTTTTTGCTGCGTAACCTTAAAAGAGGAATTGGTGAAAGTAAGCGTGAGTCCCTTTTGTTGCTCATTCAGCATCATGAACAGTGAATCCTGGAAATCATTGATAGTAACCCCAGCGAAGAGTTCATTCTTTTCAAATTCCCATTTACCTGAAATCGAGTTTTCTTTTTCCTTTGGGGAGCAGGAGGCCAGAACGAGTAAGCTGTAAATAAAGTATTTCATTTTTTTAAGGTATGCTTTTTTGGTGGCCGGTTAACTTACGTTTAGGGAACGGTATGATTTTTTGATCAATAGGTTGATTAGCGGCCTGAACCTCGCAATGAAGTTCCAATAGAAGCTATGCGGGGCATTGCAAACCGGCAAGTATCCGCTCGGGTTAGACCGGATCAAAGACCAATTCCTCACCCAAAAACCGTACCTTTGCCGCTCTTGAAAATGAGGTATTAAAGCACATGAAGAACATCCGAAATTTTTGCATTATCGCACATATTGATCACGGCAAATCCACCCTGGCTGACCGTCTTTTACAGTCTACCGGAACTATCAGTGACAGGGATATGATGGACCAGGTGCTGGATGATATGGACCTGGAAAGGGAAAAAGGTATTACTATTAAAAGCCATGCCATCCAGATCAATTATAAACATACTGACGGGCAGGAGTATATCCTGAACCTGATCGATACTCCCGGTCATGTGGATTTTAGCTATGAAGTGAGCCGGGCTCTGGCCGCCTGTGAAGGCTGCCTCCTTTTAGTGGATGCCACCCAGGGTATTCAAGCGCAGACTATCAGCAATTTATACCTTGCAATTGACAATGATCTTGAGATCATTCCTATCATTAATAAGATCGATATGGATGGGGCGATGATCGAAGAAGTGGAAGACCAGATCATCGAGCTGATTGGATGTAAAAAGGAAGAGATCCTCCATGCCAGTGGTCGTACCGGCCAGGGTGTGGAAGCCATATTGGAGGCGATCGTCAGTAGAATACCGGCGCCAGTAGGTAAGCCTGATGCGCCACTCCAGGCATTGATATTTGACAGTATGTTCAATTCCTTCAGAGGAATCATTGTTTATTTCAGGGTAAGAAATGGCTCGATAAAAAAGGGAGACAAAGTAAAATTTGTTTCTACGGACCAGGAGTACGAAGCGGATGAAGTGGGCATTTTGAAAATGAAGATGACCGAGAAAAAGGAAGTGAAATGTGGGGATGTGGGCTACCTGATTACCGGTATCAAGAATGCAAAGGAAGTCAAAGTAGGAGATACCATTACTATAGCTGCTAACCCTACCCAGGAGATCATAAAAGGATTCCAGGAAGTAAAGCCGATGGTATTTGCGGGCATATTTCCTGTAAATACAGACGATTTTGAGGAGTTGCGGGATTGTATGGACAAACTGCAATTGAATGATGCATCCCTGACGTACGAATTGGAAACCTCACAAGCATTGGGCTTTGGATTCCGTTGTGGTTTCTTGGGGTTGCTGCACATGGAAATTATCCAGGAAAGATTAGAGAGAGAGTTTAACCAGACAGTTATCACCACTGTTCCTAACGTAAGTTTTGTGGCTTACACCACGAAAGGTCAAAAAATAATTGTCAATAACCCCACTGAATTTCCCGACCCGGTAAAAACTGAGCACATTGATGAACCCTTTATCAAAGCACAGATCATTACCAAGCCTGAGTATATTGGCAATATCATGACGTTGTGCCTGGGCAAACGGGGTATATTAATGAACCAGAGTTACCTCACCACAACAAGAGTTGAATTGCTGTTTGAAATGCCATTGACAGAAATTGTTTTTGACTTTTACGATAAATTGAAATCGCAGACTAGAGGTTATGCGTCTTTCGATTACCACCCGATCGGGTATCGGGAAGCGGATATTGTAAAAATGGACATTTTATTAAACGGCGATAAAGTGGATGCCTTAAGTGCATTGATACACCGGAGCAGGTCGCATGAATTTGGCAGAAAACTGTGTGAGAAATTAAAAGAGTTGGTTCCCCGTCAACAATTCCAGATTGCTATACAGGCAGCCGTTGGTGCAAAAGTGTTGGCCAGGGAGACAATATCAGCTATGCGAAAAGATGTGACCGCCAAATGTTATGGGGGAGATATCAGCCGTAAACGAAAATTACTCGAGAAGCAGAAGGAAGGCAAGAAGCGGATGCGCCAAATAGGTAATGTAGAAGTGCCACAGGAAGCTTTCCTTGCCGTGCTCAAACTGGACGATTAGATTGAGTCGGGAGTCATTAGTCGGGATTGAATAATACGTAGTGGCATCAGAGTAGGGTGCCATTTTTATTAACGATTATTGTATTTTAGATTTCAAACTTTTGCCTTGAAACTTTCTCAGATCATAAATTACCCGCTTGGCCTGCTGGGGCTGAAGATCATCCGGAAATCGAGACTGGAACTGGTAAATCTTACCGACATCGAAGAGGATAAAAGATTCCTGGAGCTCTATAAAAAGGTAAAGGACCACACCATGGTACCGGTAGAGAGATGTTACACCTTATACCAAACAGTAAAATATATCATCAAGAATAATATCGAAGGCGACTTTACAGAATGTGGGGTATGGAAAGGAGGTAGCTGTATGCTGATAGCTTATACGCTGCAGCAGGCCGGTATCACCAACCGGAAGATTTATATGTATGACACATTTGAGGGGATGACAAAACCCGGTGAAATGGATGGACAGGAAGAAAAGGAACAATGGGAAAAAGGCAAAGTGTCCGATTCGCTGAACAATATGTGTTATTCACCGATAGAAGAAGTAAGGGCGAATATAAAAAGCACCGGCTATCCTGCTGAGAATATTGTGATCGTAAAAGGAAAGGTGGAAGAGAGCTTGCCGGGTACGATGCCTACTAAGATTTCTTTATTACGGCTGGATACAGATTGGTATGAATCAACTAAGCATGAGTTGACTTATTTATATCCCTTGCTGGAGAAGAATGGCGTACTTATCGTGGATGATTATGGTGCCTGGCAAGGTGCCAAGAAAGCCGTAGATGAATATTTCAGTAAAATCCCCAATATCTTTTTGGGCAGGATCGATTATACAGGCAGGATCGTTATCAAATAATCACTCCTATCATCATATCTCTTAAGCAGCCCGTGGCAGAAAGAGCGGGTGAGATCTACTGTTATCATTTAGTAAAACAATTTGCTCCATAATTCATACACCGTTTCAGGAGAGAAATTTGTTGAATCTTCGAATGCCTTATCGCCCATTTTTTTTCTTTGTTCTTCATTAATAATTAGCGAAGAGATGGCTTTGGCCAGTTTGGCCGAATTTTCCTTTTCTATCAGCAGCCCGTTATCCTTGTGTTTAATAATATGACGGGGACCCGTGTCGCAATCAAAGGCAATACAAGGCAAGCCGGCTGACTGGGCTTCGATCAGGGTCATTGGCAGACATTCGTGGCGGGAGGTCATAACATACAATGAAGCCCCTAGGTATTCAGGGATGATATGTTGATCTACAGGTTCCTGCAAGATCAGGCTATTTGCTAATCCATCTTTTTTGATAATATCTTTTAGGATATGATCATCCGGACTGTTGCCGATCACTTTCCATGTCCAGTCTGGATGTTCCCGAAGAACAATTTTGGCAGCGCTGATCAGTAGGTCGATACCTTTTACATGCACCAACCGGGCAACGGTGAGAATAATTTTATTGGTGAGGTTCGCCCGGGATGTTAGTGGGTTGGTTAAGTTGGGAATAGTAACAACTGCAGGGTTGAGTACTTCGAACAATTTTTTTTCGTCGTCATTCAGGCTGACAATTACATGCAACCGCGGATAGGTAAAATTAAACACCTTATTCCAGAACGTATTTCTTTTTAGCTCATAAAAATGATGATGCTCCCACGAAATGATCTTCGAATATTTCCGCGCACCGCTAAGAATGGCGCCGGCTGCAAAGGGATATTCGGTTGCAATCACAAGGTCAGCTTTTAGTCGTTTTAGCAATGTACGGACGGCGAGTACATCACTAAGGAACTTTATTTTCCTGGTTACGATATTGCCTTCTTTGGTGATACCGAAGGATAAAGGTTGCTGAATAATATTAACCGCAGGGTGGATCTGATAAAATGAATCGCCGGTGCCATCCAGTATCAGGAGGGTGACGGTATGACCTTTTGTAACAAATAAGTTCGCCGTATTAACAATGGCTCTTTCAATTCCTCCAGGCATGTCAAGCCGCGAGCAGAGAAATGCGATATGTTTAGGAGTAGACAGGAGCTATAACTTTTCAGCCAGTTTGAAAAAAAATCGTTTCACCCGGGTACGCAGCCGGAGTTTGTGTTTGATCTTATATAACGGTGACTCATACTTGGTAGAATCAAAATTATCCAGGTTGTTAAGCAGCTGGATATTTTCATCCTGTAGTTTTTTTACATATTCATCCAGGTAGGGTTTGAGCAGCTCATCATTCCTGTTCAGGATATTGACGACAGTGTCTTTAGCAAAATGAATAAAAACCGGCTCAAAAATTTTATTGATCAACAATTTGCCATCGATCATCTCTCTTTTGGAAGAATCAATATTCCAGGATGCCAGGTTGCAACCCCTGTGTCTGATCACCTGAACATTGTCAAATTGTACTGGGAGGATATCAAGATATTTTTGATCATAAAAGAACCCCAATTCTTTCTGGTCCTCCGTTTTGTAGAAACACAATGCTGCCCACCAGCTTATCGCCGTTGCTCCCCTTATATTGGTTCCGACAAAACCTGCGTTGTATAATCCGCCTTTTAGTACGGCTCGCAGGCTGTCTTCATTTTCTACCGGGTCCATATTGGCCCAGTGAGGGGTGAGCAGGATATTGTTCTTATCCAGTTCGTCAAATAGAAAATCAAAATTGTTGACAAAATACAAATCAGCATCTACATATATTACTTTGCTAAACCCTTTTTCCAGCAGATAACCAATGAATACAGGTTTTAATGCCCAGCGGAAGTTGTGAACATTTGTATGGCCATATTTTTTGTACAGCGCATTAAAATGGGTGGAGCCAGACAGTGAATCAACAGAGTGGACAATGAAATTACCAGTTGAGGAACTGGAATGCTCACCTACTATTAACACCTGTAAAGAAGTGCCCGGCACCTGCTTTTCGAGGGACTGGTGCAGCACTTTTGCAAAGGGGAGGTAGTTGGCAGTAATTATTGTACAAAAAGTATTCATCCCTAAATGCGGTTATTACCCCTATTTTTTATGTCTAAATTTTGATCCGATGATCCTTCGTGTTACTTGTAGTGCCAACAACGGGTTGATCATAAAATACCGGCTGATCATGCCTACGGAGAACAGTAATCCTTCAGTTCTCAAACCCACATTTAAGTATCTCCCTACAAAGTCATCGATTAATTCCTTTTTCCCGCTGATACAAGATTGCCTTAAAAGTAAGCCAAGGATCCTGAAGCAATCGGTTTTTTGCCCTCTTTTATTAGCTACTTGTATCAGGCTTTCCGGGTGACGCCGGAAAGTATTCAATGGCTGGTGACAATAACCGATAGGAGTTATCGAAGCTATGGCGATATAGGCATACCAATCCCCATAGTATTTCATTTTTTTAATTTTGGGTAATGGTACCTTGACAAATGCTTTTTTGATGACAGCACTGCTTATATTTAATATGATATTTTTTTTTTTGAGATAGGTATCGATAGCTGTCTTTGGGCTGTCAACATGGCTATGATCCCACTGTGTAGTTGAGAAATCGGCATTGGTAATGGCTGCAGTCGTTTCGACACCAGGAGTAATATTGTTTATGTCTATAATATGCGAGTTGCAATAGACAAGCCCAGCTGAGGGATGGTCCTGGATAAAGCTTGCCATAGTTTCAAGAAACTTAGTGTTTGCAATATCATCGCTTTCGGCTATCCAGATCCATTCGTTTGTTGTTAACGCTATTCCTTTGCTCCATTGGTGAAAAGGAGAACCACTGTTTTTATTATTATAAACGATATGGCTGATTTTTTGTTGACCCCGGTAGGACTCTATAATTTCCCGGCTTTTATCAGTGGAACCATCATCGAGTATGATCAACTCAATATGCGGGTAAACCTGTGCCAGGATAGAATCAATCCTTTCGTTAAGAAACGCGGCATGATTGTAATTAGGTACTATGATTGAAAATTTTATCATCCCGGTTCTACGTTATTATTTAAATAATTTCTTCAGCCATTTAAAAGGCAGGAGCATGGCATATCCTAGCCGGTAAGGGAAAGTTTTTTTCAGTGATTGTTCGCTTTCCACCAGGGCTTTGGCATTTATAAATTTTCCTAAAAAAAGACTGTTCCTTGCCACCGGTAATTGTATATCGGAGGCAAAAGCAATGAAATAGACAGGTTCTGGTTTAACGCCGGCATTGATCTTTTCAAAATCGCCGTCAAATATATCCAGCCCATTTTGGGGATCCGAACTAATGAGCGAAGAGTTTGATATCTGCTGATCAGCTATTTGTACATTATTAAAGTGATCGTTCAGGAGGGAAACGAACTCTTCCCGGTATAGCTCTTTTACATGATGAGGATTTTGGTAATTTATTTTATCTGAATAGTTCTTTTTGTCCGGTGTTGAAATAATTAGAATGCCATCCGCTTTGATCACTCTTTTGATCTCGGATAACATTTTCTGGTGATCGGCTATATGTTCGATAGTTTCAAAACTTACCACTACATCAAATTCATGATCTACGCACGGAATGTTTTCAACGGACCCGGTCTTAAATACAAGATTTTGTTTGTTGTACTTTATTTTCGCATGGTCAACGGTGGGGGCATCAATATCTACACCGGTGACATGCGATGCATATTGAGACAATAAATTTGAGCCATAGCCTTCACCGGAAGCGATGTCCAGGACTTTTTTACCTTTCGCCAATTCCATGGCGAGCGCATAGCGGTGTAAATGTTCAATGGTGGTTTCGCTGAAAATAAATGTCTCCAATCGCTCACCTGTCCAGTTCTTGGTTATACTCATACAATTCGCTTAGCGTACTTTTTTTAAATAGCCGTCTACATTGAATGTAGCATTGTGCCCGAAAAAATCGCACCATTTCCTGTCGATGATAAAATCATGGTTCTTGGTTAAAAATTCTTTAATGGCTCGTTGTGGACCGCCATTAAATTCTTTTTCCCGTCCTAGCTCATTTACAATACCATCTTCCACTATTAAATAAGAGCCCTTTGTAACAAAGGAAGAAAATTTTTCCATTGCCGCCAATACATCTCCATACTGGTGAGAACCGTCTTCAATAATTAGAACAACAGGGTATTTTGACAGTGAACTTGTATCATAATCACTGTATCCTCCATTAAATACACGGATGCGCGGGTGGGAGCGGAGTGCTTTGTCTTCTTCGTTGCCGGGAAGATCAATCGTATGAATCTCTCCTTTATTATATAATTCGAGCAGGTCGGCCAGGTAAAGCGTTGACCCGCCCCTGTTAGTGCCGATCTCGATGATCAGGTCAGGTCGTATTTCCCCGATCAACATCTGGTATAATACATAATCGAAAGGACATTTGATCGTTTTAACCCCCTTATACGTAATGTGGTGATGTCCCTTATCTATATCTTTTAACTTAAAATCATAGTTTTTTGAAAAATTGAACATAACAGAAATTTAATTTATTTTAAGTGCGTCCCATTGTAATAAAGGTCTTACTATACCTGGAAAATCATCTGCATAATTTCCTCTTGCCGATAGTTGGGAAAAATCGGTATACGTTTCAAAACTCAATGCATCGTGTTCATGTACCAGTATATCTACCGGGTTGGGAAGAAATAAAGCTACATGAATGCTAAAAATGCCTTCCGGGAGCAGGTTGCCGGGAATCCAGGCGGTAGCCCTATACTTACCCCGCTGTCTTTTATCCAGCCTTACAGCAGAAGTTACATCATGTGAATTAAAAATATTGGTGTTTTCCTGGTTATAAACATTAATACCATGGGTAAAGACCGTATTATCTTTCCCTACTTCATACTCCAGGGTGATACCGACCGGCTCCGTGGTAGCAAAACGGGAAAGCAACAATCCCTGCTGGTTATGCAGGTAAGCCCTGTTCAAACTAACTTCTTTATTAAAGGAAGTGGAGCCATTTTCCCATTTCGATTCTGCCCTGGTCTGCAAATGTTTAGCAACATATTCATTGATCACTTTCTCAGTTTTTCCTTGGCTGATGATCTTTCCTCCATCCAGAAGCAGTGTATTCGGGCAAAATTTCCTGATGCTGTCCATGTTATGACTGACAAATAATATCGTACGGCCCTCACTCTTGCTTACTTCTTCCATTTTGCCCAGGCATTTTTTCTGAAATTCCAGGTCACCGACTGCCAATACTTCATCAATCAGCAATATTTCAGGGTCCAGGTGGGCCGCTACTGAAAAAGCAAGCCGGAGTTGCATTCCGCTGCTAAAATGTTTAAGCGGCGTGTCGATGAATTTTGCAACACCACTAAAATCAACAATAGCATCAAACTGGCGGGAAATCTCCGCTTTTTTTAAACCGAGTATAGAACCATTAAAATAGATATTTTCTCTCCCCGTCAATTCAGGATGAAAACCGGTTCCTACTTCCAATAAACTTCCTACCCTGCCACGGAGAATAGCTTTGCCGGTAGTGGGTGGGATGATGCGGCTGATGATCTTTAATAAAGTGCTTTTACCTGCACCGTTGCGACCAATGATACCTATTCTTTCACCTGGTTCGATATCAAGGTCGATTTTCTGTAAGGCCCAGAATTTTTCCAGGTTTTTTTTGCCAGGGCGAATCATGTCTTTTACAGAACTACTGATCACATCCCGCAATGCCATATAAGGAGGGGCTGTAACGAGATTGTATTGTTTACCCAGGTTTCGTATTTCAATAATGGGGGGCATCAGGTGAGGTCTGAAAAATATACTTCTGTTTTTCTGAAATAATATAGACCTGCCAGTGAAACAAGCATCGTACTGGCCAGGCCTATGTATATGATATTCAGGTTAACTGGAAGCCCCGATAGCGGGTACCTGAACAATTCGATAGCAGCGTTGACGGGGTTGATCGCTAGAATATATTTTAACCAGGTCTGTTGCACCAACTGCAAAGGATAGATAACCTGTGTTGCAAAAAACAGGAATTGTAATAAAAAGGGGATCGTATACCGGAAATCCCGGTACTTCACATTCAATGCTGCTAAAAAAGTTCCGGCACCAAATGCTGCCAGTAAAACAACAAGGATACCTGCTGGAAAATAAACAACAGCAGACCAGTGAATGGGTTGTTTGTAAATAATGCAAAATACAAGAAAGATCAGGAGACCCATCAGGAAATCGAATAGAGCAACAAGGATCGATGAACAAGGAATGACCAGCCTGGGGAAATAAATTTTTCCGATGATATTAGCATTCTTAATCATGCTTTCACCCGCATGAGCAACAGATGCATTAAAAAGATTCCATAAGATCAGTCCCGCTAAAACAAAAATGGAGTAGTGAATGGGGCTGGTGTCGATCTTCCAGGTGCGGGAAAACAGAAAGGTAAAAATGAGCATCAGCCCAAGGGGTTGTAACAATGCCCAGATTATACCAAGATAGGTCTGCTTGTATTTTACCTTTATGTCACGCCAGGTAAAGAAATAAAATAGCTCACGGTATTGCCATAACTCTTTCAGTCCCAGTGAGAAACCTGAAGGAGGTTGAATAGTTGTTAGGAATTTCCCCATTGGCCGTAAAGATAACCAAAGGAGGGTGAAAGTGAAAGGGGTTAGCAGAAAGCTTAGTTATTGAACTTATCCTGGTGGATCTTCATTTTCCCTTTTTTTATTCTTGTCCGTACTTTCCTGGAGTTTTTTTTCGTCCCTGTTTCCTTTTGGATCTAATAGCAGATCACCAACAGGAGCCTGGCCATCCTTTAATTTGTAAGTAAATACCTTGTCGATGTGAACCCATTTACCATTTTGCCATTTAAAACCTTCCTGGTCGCCATCAGGTACAAATGTCCAGGGAAGATCGGGATCAGCTTCATTGTTATCTGATACAAGGTGATCCACTAAGATCATTTGCAGTTCTTCAATATAATCCACCAGCACCCTTGTACCTTTTTTGAATTCAATTCCAAAACGGTATTGGGAAGGTTTGGGGATGCTGTCTTTTTCATAACTGAAAAACGGGCCTCCAAATATTGGCTCATTTTTTTCATTGAAGGAAAGTACCTCGATCCATTTCATACTACTCCTGGCACCGTGATTATCAAAACCAAACAGTGTATAATAGTTTTTGCCTTTAAATTGTGTTTTCACGATATTATAGTACATGGCGCCGATCCAGTTATTGCGGGTACGAACGGAATCAAGTGGTTTGGCGGTAAACTCTGAAAAATCCAACAGCGGTATTAGCTTCAATGATCCGTCTGTAGTGCGAAGTTGTATGGCACCCCGCTGTCGGTAATATTCATCATCGTAAGTAAGTACCCAAGAGAAGATGCGGAAAGAAGTATCCGGGGCATATATTTTTGAAATACCAATTACTGAGTCAAAAGGATAGTAAAAGGAATTTTTTATTTGAAGGGCCCTTACCAGTGATTTGGTAAAAGCGCTATCAGATACCATCCGGTCTGCCTGGAGACTATCCGTATTCAGGTAATAAGAATAGTCTTTCAGAGTGTCTTCAAAAACGCTTAGTTTTTTCAAGTCAGCCGAACTGATCTTTTGAGAAAGCGCGACAGAAGACAAGGATAGTAGCAGGAAAAATAATAAAGAGGATTTGAACACTTTTTTTTTCACCAGGATTTTTTCAATTTGTAGAGGCAAAGTTACATCATAATAGAGATGCCTCCCCGGATGATCGGGTTGCATTTGTTTTTTTAGCATTTTATGTTGTTATATGAATTTCAGGTGGTCAGACACGGGAGTAACGCCAGAAAGTAAATAAAATTTTATGCTGGCTCATAAACCTTGCGGGCCGGCAGGGAGCGCTTTTGCAAAATCCGGTAAGGATTCAAGGCGGATGTCAATATCCTGATGGGGGAAAGGGGTTAACGGATGAGTGGTGGATACAAAAACGGTATACATACCTGCATTTTTGCCAAAAAGCATGTCGCTTGGTTTATTCCCAATCATAATGGCTTTCGCAAAATCAATGGTGGGGAATTCGGCTTTGGCCAGCCAGGCCATCCCGGGGTTAGGTTTCCGGTCTGGGTGATCATTATCAACACTGGTACAATAGTATATTTTATCGATCCGGCCACCGGCATTTTCAATTTGTTTTTGCATATGCTGGTGTATGCTTTTCAATTCGGCCTCAGTCATTAGTCCTTTGCCTACACCTTTCTGATTGCTTACAATGAAAATATGGCCGAATACTTTAAGTGCTGGAAAGGCATCCCGTACTCCATCATAAAATTTAAACTCGCGCCAGTTAAGAATATAGTCCTCTTTTTTTTCGTGGTTGATCACTCCGTCACGATCAATGAAAACTGTCCAGCTTTTATCAATTACTTTCAGGTCAAGAGGTGGTTTTGGGAGCATCTTTTTATTTGAAATATTTTTCTTCAACCAGCTGGCAGATAATGTGTCCCAGCATAATATGACATTCCTGGATCCTGGGCGTATCGATAGATGGTATATTGATAAGATAATTACTGATCGGTTTCATTTGCCCGCCGGTGATACCCGTGAAAGCGATGGTGGTCATTCCTTTTTCTTTTGCGGATTCGAAGGCCCTGACAATATTGGCTGAATTACCCGAGGTTGATAGGCCGACCAGTATGTCCCCGGTTTGACCAATTCCATCGATCATTCGTGCGTATACTGCTTCATAACCATAGTCGTTGGCTACGGAGGTTAAATAGGAAGTATTGCAATGAAGCGCTTCAGCCGGAAGCGCTTTTCGGTCTGAATAAAACCGGCCTGAAAATTCGGCAGCAAGGTGTTGTGCATCAGCCGCACTGCCACCATTTCCACACAGGTAAACACGGTTACCATCCCTGAATGCCGTAGTGATCGCATTGACCACTTTTTCAATCGTTGCCGACAACTCGTCGTTTTGTAACAATTGCAATTTGGTATCAATGGATGCCTGGATGATATCATGTATTTTTTTGTTCATCCTTTATTTCTTCTGTATCTCGCTGGCTAGCTGGAAAATGACATTGACCATATTCTCCCAACTATATTTTAGTTTTTCATTGCGAAGGTGCGGAATAAAATAATCTTCTCCTAATTGATAGAACTTCAGGATACTGGCAGCAATTGCTTCCCGATCAGGCTCGGTTACCAGTCCCGCTTTTTCATCCGGAACCAAAGCCGGGAGACCTCCGACATTGGTCACGATCATCGGTTTTTCAAAATGGTAGGCAAGGGGAGTAACACCACTCTGTGTAGCATTCCGGTAAGGTTGTATGACGGCATCAGTGGCACAGAAATAGTATTTAACGTCGCTGTCTCGGATAAAACCAGTTTTTAATATAAGTTGGTTCCTTATGCCAAGATTGTCAATTTGTTCCTGGTACCTTTTTTCATCTTCATAAAATTCACCCGCCACGAGCAGCTTAATGTTGGCTCTTATTATTCTTTCATCGGCCATGGCTTCAATGAGAATATCCAGACCTTTATATTTTCTGATGAAGCCAAAGAAAAGGACTATCGACTCCTGACTTCCGACTCCTAACTTTTTCCTTGCCTCCGCCTTTGAAATGATGTCTCCAAAATTATCATACAAGGGATGAGGAATTAACGTAGCTGGTTTTGTTTTTTGAAATAATCGCAGGTCAGTCAATACTTTTTCACTCATCGTGACAAAAGCGTCACAACTTTTTAGGAAGTACCTGGTAAAAGGTTTGTCGCCGAATCTTTTTTCATGCGGTATCACATTATCGGCCAGGCAAATGATCCTGGTATGTTTATTCTTTCTTACTTTTCTTAAAATAGTTCCCAATGCGGGCCCCATAAAAGGTAGCCAGAAACGAACGATAATGATATCCGGTTTTTCTTTTTTAATCCGGTTTCCAATTTTTAACCAATTAAAAGGGTTGACCGAATTGATCACTGGCAGTATGGTGATCCCTTCCGGGGCTGGTTCATCGCTATATTGTGTTTTGCCCGGGAAAAGAAAAGAGGGATACTGTAAAGAAAATGACCAGATACTGCATTCATGTCCCTTTATAGTAAGTTCCTTAGCCAGACGGTGATTAAAGGTCGTTAGGCCTCCGCCCCGCAACGGATGCCCGGGTCCTATGATGATCACCTTTGCCATTAAAGACCGGTTTTCTTTTCTATTAAATAAGAATTCCGTCCAGGTGCGTTGCGGGAGATGAGTTCTCCAATAAAGCCTGCCAAAAATAATTGCATACCAATAATAAGCGACGTCAATGCAAAATAGAAGCCGGGACGATTTGTCAGGGCAAAACTGCTATGCATGAATTTGGATATGATCAGGTAGATCGAGATGGCTAATCCAAGTGTAAAAAATAAAGTGCCCCATAATCCAAAAAAATGCATGGGTCTTTTAGAGAATTTACCTACAAAAGTGATGGAGAGCAGGTCAAGAAATCCGTTTACAAATCTTCTCCATCCAAATTTTGATTTGCCATATTTCCGGGCACGGTGCTCAACTACTTTCTCTGCAATTTTCTTAAAACCCGCCCATTTAGCCAGTACCGGAATATAACGATGCATTTCTCCATAGATTTCCACACCTTTTACAACCCGGTGACTATAGGCCTTTAACCCGCAGTTGAAATCATGTAGTTTGATCCCAGATACTTTTCTTGTGACAGCATTAAAGAATTTAGAAGGAATATTTTTCGTCAGGGTATTATCGTAGCGTTTCTTCTTCCAGCCACTTACCATATCATAGCCGTCTTCCACGATCATTTTGCGGAGGCCAGGGATCTCATCGGGGCTGTCCTGCAGGTCTGCATCCATCGTAATCACCACATCGCCTGACGCTGCCCGAAAAGCTTCATTCAGTCCGGCAGACTTTCCATAGTTGCGTTGAAACTTAATGCCTTTGATATTGGGATTTTTTGCTCTTAATTGTTCAATCACTTCCCAGGAATTATCGCTGCTGCCGTCATCCACGTAAATAACTTCATAACTATACCGGTTCTCCTTCATTACTTTTTCGATCCATGCCGTTAATTCCGGCAGTGATTCTGCTTCATCTATTAATGGTATGACGATGGAAAGATCCATGGATTATTTTCTCCTGATTAAAAGGGCTGATAAAGTGGCTGTTACTCCCGCGCCAATCATCAAATATCCGAAAATTGCTCCTGAAACAAGTCGCAAAGTATATTGTTTCTTAAAAATGTTCACCTCCGATTCTATGGCATCAGGCAATTTTTGATTGCCTTTCACGAGCGACTCTTTGTAGGCTGCCGCTGTTTCTTCTGCAAACTCGGGGTGTGTATAATTAAATACAGCATAGAATATAGCCATACAAAGTGTAACAATAATAAAGCATTTAAAACCCTGGCTAAAATTATCGCGGAATTTTCCGGTAAAGGAGTCCGATCGACGATATGCAAATAGCGTCCATGTTATACCTAGTGCATAAATAATATACACAGAGTACTGAAGCCTGATGTCGGCATTTTCGCGGGAATAAAAAATTCCCAGGAACACGGCAATCATTAAGACAGCAGTTATAAATCCTTTGATGGCAGCAGAAATTTTCATTTGTTTTGATAATGTGATCAGGAGATGGAAACTTTATCCCCGTTAATAATACCGGCTACTCTGCCCGTCAGTTCTTTTCCGATAAATGGAGAATTCTTTGATTTAGACTGCATATCTTTTTCGGCGAATGTCCATTTTGTATCCGGCTCAAATAGTGTTAGTGATGCTTTGTTTGCCGTATTTATTGTTACGGGATCAAGCCCGAATAGTTTACGGGGATTGACCGATAAAAGTTCTACCCATCTTTCAGGCGTTATATCCGGGAGTGTATTGGTTAAGATAGCATAACTGTTTCCAACCCGGTCATGCCAAACTTGGCATATTCAAATTCCAATACTTTGCTATCGATATTCGTGTGGCAGATGATGCGTAGCAATGCAATCCACGGTTCCATCGCCAACCGCTTTTTGTAAAGCATCCCTGTCTTCCCTTCCACGAAATGGTGGGTTTACTTTCAGATTGGTATCATATCCCTGGAGATCCTCATCGCAAAAAAAGAGATGATGAGGTGTAATGGAACAACTGATAGCGATACCGCTTTCTTTTCCTTGCCTGATATATTCCAATGATTGTTTAGTGCTCACTCCGGTGAAATGTAGTTTTGAGCCAGCGTATTGTGCCAGTTTAATATCCCTGGCCACAATCAATTCTTCCGCCATTGCTGGTTTTCCCGGTAGGCCTAATTGTGTGGAAATAATTCCTTCGTTCATTAGCCCATGCGGGTTGATACTTTTATCATCAGGCAGTTGAATGATAATCCCGTCAAATGCTTTTACATATTGTAAGGCTTTTACCAAAAGTCCTGCTGATTGAATACAGTTGATACCATCGCTGAAAGCAATAGCACCACTGGCTCTCATATCATACATTTCTGCCAGTTCTTTTCCTTCTGTGTTTTTTGTAATGGCACCGATCGCATGTATAGTTACCGGCAATGATTTAGTTTTTTGAACAATATATTCAACACCTGATTTATTATGAATAGCTGGATTGGTGTTGGGAATAACTAATACATCGGTATATCCGCCTGCTGCAGCTGCTGCCGCGCCTGTTTCCATTGTTTCTTTAAATTCATACCCCGGGTCTGCAAAGTTGGCAAATACATCCATCCAACCCGGCGATACGTGAAGCCCTTCTATGCTAATTTCTTTATCCGCCTTGGCGGTAATTTTATCACCCAATTGGGTAATCATGCCGTGTTCAATAAAAATATCAGTGATTTGTCCGTTAAAGGGAGAGTGTGGATCAACTACCCGGGCTTGCTTAATGAGTAATGTTCATTAAGGGGCGAAGATAAAGGTTGTTTTTGGTAAAGAAAAATGGCAAAATGCCTTACTTTTGACATCCCAATAAGTATTTACTGTTCGGGACGTAGCGCAGCCCGGTAGCGCACTAGCATGGGGTGCTAGGGGTCGCAAGTTCGAATCTTGTCGTCCCGACAAACAAGGCTCTGTGAAAGCAGAGCTTTTTTTATGGCTCACTATGTTTACATATTACAAAGTCTGAAAGATAACCGCTACTATATTGGTGAGACATCAGATGTAGAGTCAAGACTAAATTTTCATAATGCGGGTAAGCAACGATCCACCCGTTATAGAATACCCTTCAAACTGGTATTAGCGGAAGAATATTCGACACGAGAGCAGGCGCTGATTAGGGAAAAGCAAATAAAATCCTGGAAAGGCGGTCAAGCCTTTATCAAACTTATTGGAGGGACGTAGCCCCGCCGTGGCGGGGCACTAGCATGGGGTGCTAGGGGTCGCAAGTTCGAATCTTGTCGTCCCGACAAACAAGGCTCTGTGAAAGCAGAGCTTTTTTTATGGCTCACTATGTTTACATATTACAAAGTCTGAAAGATAACCGCTACTATATTGGTGAGACATCAGATGTAGAGTCAAGACTAAATTTTCATAATGCGGGTAAGCAACGATCCACCCGTTATAGAATACCCTTCAAACTGGTATTAGCGGAAGAATATTCGACACGGGAGCAGGCGCTGATTAGGGAAAAGCAAATAAAATCCTGGAAAGGCGGTCAAGCCTTTATCAAACTTATTGGAGGGACGTAGCCCCGCCGTGGCGGGGCACTAGCATGGGGTGCTAGGGGTCGCAAGTTCGAATCTTGTCGTCCCGACAAACAAGGCTCTGTGAAAGCAGAGCTTTTTTTATGGCTCACTATGTTTACATATTACAAAGTCTGAAAGATAACCGCTACTATATTGGTGAGACATCAGATGTAGAGTCAAGACTAAATTTTCATAATGCGGGTAAGCAACGATCCACCCGTTATAGAATACCCTTCAAACTGGTATTAGCGGAAGAATATTCGACACGGGAGCAGGCGCTGATTAGGGAAAAGCAAATAAAATCCTGGAAAGGCGGTCAAGCCTTTATCAAACTTATTGGAGGGACGTAGCCCCGCCGTGGCGGGGCACTAGCATGGGGTGCTAGGGGTCGCAAGTTCGAATCTTGTCGTCCCGACAAACAAGGCTCTGTGAAAGCAGAGCTTTTTTTATGGCTCACTATGTTTACATATTACAAAGTCTGAAAGATAACCGCTACTATATTGGTGAGACATCAGATGTAGAGTCAAGACTAAATTTCCATAATGCGGGTAAGCAACGATCCACCCGTTATAGAATACCCTTCAAACTGGTATTAGCGGAAGAATATTCGACACGGGAGCAGGCGCTGATTAGGGAAAAGCAAATAAAATCCTGGAAAGGCGGTCAAGCCTTTATCAAACTTATTGGAGGGACGTAGCCCCGCCGTGGCGGGGCACTAGCATGGGGTGCTAGGGGTCGCAAGTTCGAATCTTGTCGTCCCGACAAACAAGGCTCTGTGAAAGCAGAGCTTTTTTTATGGCTCACTATGTTTACATATTACAAAGTCTGAAAGATAACCGCTACTATATTGGTGAGACATCAGATGTAGAGTCAAGACTAAATTTCCATAATGCGGGTAAGCAACGATCCACCCGTTATAGAATACCCTTCAAACTGGTATTAGCGGAAGAATATTCGACACGGGAGCAGGCGCTGATTAGGGAAAAGCAAATAAAATCCTGGAAAGGCGGTCAAGCCTTTATCAAACTTATTGGAGGGACGTAGCCCCGCCGTGGCGGGGCACTAGCATGGGGTGCTAGGGGTCGCAAGTTCGAATCTTGTCGTCCCGACAAACAAGGCTCTGTGAAAGCAGAGCTTTTTTTATGGCTCACTATGTTTACATATTACAAAGTCTGAAAGATAACCGCTACTATATTGGTGAGACATCAGATGTAGAGTCAAGACTAAATTTTCATAATGCGGGTAAGCAACGATCCACCCGTTATAGAATACCCTTCAAACTGGTATTAGCGGAAGAATATTCGACACGGGAGCAGGCGCTGATTAGGGAAAAGCAAATAAAATCCTGGAAAGGCGGTCAAGCCTTTATCAAACTTATTGGAGGGACGTAGCCCCGCCGTGGCGGGGCACTAGCATGGGGTGCTAGGGGTCGCAAGTTCGAATCTTGTCGTCCCGACAAACAAGGCTCTGTGAAAGCAGAGCTTTTTTTATGGCTCACTATGTTTACATATTACAAAGTCTGAAAGATAACCGCTACTATATTGGTGAGACATCAGATGTAGAGTCAAGACTAAATTTTCATAATGCGGGTAAGCAACGATCCACCCGTTATAGAATACCCTTCAAACTGGTATTAGCGGAAGAATATTCGACACGGGAGCAGGCGCTGATTAGGGAAAAGCAAATAAAATCCTGGAAAGGCGGTCAAGCCTTTATCAAACTTATTGGAGGGACGTAGCCCCGCCGTGGCGGGGCACTAGCATGGGGTGCTAGGGGTCGCAAGTTCGAATCTTGTCGTCCCGACAAACAAGGCTCTGTGAAAGCAGAGCTTTTTTTATGGCTCACTATGTTTACATATTACAAAGTCTGAAAGATAACCGCTACTATATTGGTGAGACATCAGATGTAGAGTCAAGACTAAATTTTCATAATGCGGGTAAGCAACGATCCACCCGTTATAGAATACCCTTCAAACTGGTATTAGCGGAAGAATATTCGACACGAGAGCAGGCGCTGATTAGGGAAAAGCAAATAAAATCCTGGAAAGGCGGTCAAGCCTTTATCAAACTTATTGGAGGGACGTAGCCCCGCCGTGGCGGGGCACTAGCATGGGGTGCTAGGGGTCGCAAGTTCGAATCTTGTCGTCCCGACAAACAAGGCTCTGTGAAAGCAGAGCTTTTTTTATGGCTCACTATGTTTACATATTACAAAGTCTGAAAGATAACCGCTACTATATTGGTGAGACATCAGATGTAGAGTCAAGACTAAATTTCCATAATGCGGGTAAGCAACGATCCACCCGTTATAGAATACCCTTTAAACTGGTATTAGCGGAAGAATATTCGACACGGGAGCAGGCGCTGATTAAGGAAAAGCAAATAAAATCCTGGAAAGGCGGTCAAGCCTTTATCAAACTTATTGGAGGGACGTAGCCCCGCCGTGGCGGGGCACTAGCATGGGGTGCTAGGGGTCGCAAGTTCGAATCTTGTCGTCCCGACGAACTGCAAAAGCCTTGACGAAAGTCAGGGCTTATTGTTTTGGAACATGCGAGCTTGCTTGCAAATGCGGAAAAGTGATAATACCCTAACGAGCAAAGCGAAAAGGCTTTTGCTGTTCAGCTCCCCCGCTGGCACAACGGCTTCACAGAATCGAGGCCGGTTTTTTAAAATGATCAATGGTCATTCAGTGGCAATCCACGTTCCTGCCATTCGATCCAGTTGACAGATTCCGGAGCAACCCGGCGTTCCTCCATGGTGATACACTTATCAACGGGGCACATCAGCATACAAAGATTGCAGCCCACACATTCATCTTCTTTTATCGCATAGGTATTATAGGGCTTGCCATAGGTGAGACTGATGGACTGGTGTGACGTATCCTCGCAGGCAATATAGCAAAGACCGCAATGGATACATTTATCCTGGTTGATCTTGGCAACATGATGATAATTGATATCAAGATCTTCCCAATGCGTGATGGTGTCAACCGATTTGCCAATAAAATCATCGAGGGTTTTAAATCCTTTCTCATCCATCCAGTTATTCAAACCCTCGCACAAATCCTCTATAATCCGGAAACCGTATTTCATGGCAGCGGTACACACTTGCACATTGCTGGCGCCGAGCAGCATGAACTCCACGGCATCTTTCCACGTACTGATACCTCCAATCCCGGAAATGGGAACTTTTTTAGTCAGCTCATCCTGTGCAATGGTGGTCAGCATTTTTAATGCGATCGGTTTTACGGCGGGTCCACAATAACCTCCGAAAACAGATTTACCCGCGACGTATGGATTGGGAACCAGGGTATCAAGATCAACACCCGTCACTGATTGAATCGTATTGATCAATGATAAGGCATGTGTGCCGGCTTTTACTACTGAACGCCCCGTGGGAACCACAGAATGAACGTTAGGAGTTAATTTGGTGATAACAGGAATGGTGGCGGCCTCCATCACCCATTCCACTACCATGCAGGCTATTTCTGGATCCTGGCCCACTGCGGCTCCCATACCTCTTTCCGTCATTCCATGTGGGCAACCAAAATTCAATTCAAATCCATGTGCACCCGTATCTTCTACTTTCTTAATTATCTCATGCCAGCTTTTCCGGTCATTATCGGCCATTAAGGAGACGATCATCGCACGGTCAGGAAATAATTTTACACATTCAGCGATCTCTTTCAGGTTTATTTCCAGGGGGCGGTCTGATATCAGTTCAATATTGTTAAAACCCATGACACGACCGCCATTAAAATCAACTGCGGAGTACCGTGAGGATACATTCTTTACCTGTGAGCCCAATGTTTTCCAAACCACACCACCCCAGCCCGCTTCAAGAGCTCTAAGTACATTATACTTTTTGTCAGTAGGAGGGGCACTGGCCAGCCAATAGGGATTGGGTGATTTAATGCCGAGAAAATTTGATGTAATGTCTGCCATAGTATTTTTGTTTTCCGTTCGGTCGCTTTACGCGGTCTGATGATTATTTATTATTATTATGGGCCCAGCTTTTATACTACTATCATCGTCCCTTGCGTCGCACACTTGTACGTTCCGTAACACCATTCAACAAAATATATCGCCTTTGCAGGGCTCGAAATCCGTTTTAATGTTTTATCACCGGGTGAAAACCCGGCGCTACTGATATACCGCCCATACGGGCTTATCGGATCTTTCCATCGGGATCCAGCATTTGCGGGAGCCTTATGGTTATTTAGAATTCATAAAGTTCCTTCTGTGTCCTGGTCTCTTTACGGTCAAGCTATTTCTAAATATTTCATAATTGCAGCGGCCCCATCCTTTCCTGCCTGCACCGCGTCCACTACTTCTTTCCCACCATTCACAGCATCACCACCGGCAAATACTCCTTTAATATTTGTTGCACAGTTACTATCAATGAGCAATCTCCCGTTCTTATTATTCAAACCACTGCTATTTACCAATCCTTCAAAAGGCACCTGACCTGCCGCTTTGATTACCATATCCACATCCAGCGAAAAAGTCTCGCCGGTATCAACCGGGGAGCGGCGGCCACTGGCATCGGCCTCGCCCAATGTCATTTTACTGCAAACTAATGCTGTGACCTTTCCACTTTCGCCTTTTACTTCTCTTGGTGCAGCCAGCCAGATGATCTCGCAGCCATCCATTTTGGCAATATCGAGTTCCACCTGAGTACATGGTTTCTCTGCTTCGGTTCTACGGTAGACCATGGTCACTTCGTTTGCCCCTAATCGTTTGGCCTGTGTAGCAGCATCGATGGCCGTCATACCCATTCCGATCACGGCTACTTTATTACCTACCGGTACGGCGGGATAACCTTTTGCCCTGATAGCATAAATAAAACTGATCGCATCTTCCACACCCTGCAGGTCTTCTCCAGGGATATCCAGTTGTCTCGCCACCCCGACCCCTATCCCCAGATAAACGGCGTCATAATTCTTTTGTAAGTCCGCCAATAAAAAATCTTTACCCAGTTCCTGGTTGTATTTAACGTCAATGCCACCGATCGACAAAATATAATTTACTTCGTCTTCACAAAATTGTGGCGTTACTTTATACGCAGCAATCCCATAGGTCATCAGGCCACCGCCCTTGCTTTCTTTTTCATAGATCGTTATATCGACGCCTTCTCTTGACAATACATGGGCGCAACTCAAACCTGCCGGTCCGGCGCCAACGATCGCTACTTTTTTCCCAATAGAGGGCTTTCTTTCGAACAATTGCCAGTTGCTTTCCATCGCTTTCTCGGTAGCATAACGTTGCAACCGGGCAATATGAATAGGTTCTTCTTCCAGCAGGTTAAAGACACAGGCGCCTTCACATAATTTTTCTACCGGGCAAACCTTGCTGCAACCGGCTCCCATAATATTGGAGGTGAAAATAGTGTGTGCCGAGCCTTTAATATTATCGGTACTGATCTGTTTAATGAACTTGGGTACATCAATACTGGTAGGACAACTCTTGGTACAGGGGGCATCATAACAGAATAAACAACGGTTTGCTTCGACCTGTGCCGCTGTTTTATTTTCAAACGGCGGGTGAATGTCGCTGAAATTTTGTTCGTATTGTTCTTTGGTCAGCCTGTTATTTGTTATTGCCATAATTTTTTTAAAGATGTATTTTACTGAAGCCCAATGAACAGAAAGCTCAAGAGTGCGACGCAACGAGGATGCCATGAAAAATTATCGCTGGTAACACAATCATTAAGCCTGATTCTTTAAAAAACTGATAATAGCTGTAAGAGCTATGTGATCTAAGTTCCTCCTTTAGGGGTAGTGGCTATAACTCAACCAACTTCCCATAGGTCTCCGGTCTTCGATCCCGGAAAAACTGCCAGGTTGATCTTACTTGTTCAATCATATCCAAATCAAAATCTGCTACGAGTAGTTCATCATTATCTTCCGATGCTTGCGCAAATATTTGTCCTCTCGGATCAACGAAATAAGAACTGCCGTAGAATTTACCAAGGTTCCATGGCTTTTCTGTCCCCACTCGATTGATACACCCCATAAAATAACCATTGGCTGCTGCATGCGCCGGTTGTTCCAGTTTCCATAAATACTGCGACAAACCAGCCACCGTAGCGGAAGGATTGTAGACGATCTCTGCACCATTCAGACCCAAGCATCTTGCTCCATCTGGAAAATGACGGTCGTAACAGATATACACACCCACTTTTGCATAACGGGTATGAAAAACAGGGTAACCCAGGTTGCCGGGTTTAAAGAAAAACTTTTCCCAAAAGCCGCTGGTATGTGGAATATGATTTTTCCGGTACTTACCCAAATAGGTTCCGTCAGCATCGATCACTGCTGCAGTATTATATAGTACTCCTGCCTGTTCTTTTTCATACACCGGGACAATGATGACCATACTATATTTTTTTGCATAAGCCTGCATTCTTTCGATTGTTGGACCTGGAACAGATTCTGCAGATTCATACCAGGCCTTATCCTGCCCGGGACAGAAATAAGGGGTATTAAAAATTTCCTGGAAGCACAATATCTGTACCCCTTTTTTCCCAGCCTCTTCGATCAGGGGGATATGTTTTTGCACCATGGCTTCTTTGATCTCTTCAATCGTTCCTTCCCCTTCCGTTTTTGGTAATGACAATTGAATGAGCCCGGATTTAATCATTCTTGACATAGCTATGTTTAATTTGATTGTTCAGATTTTTTTGTTTAAGTACATAATACACTTTATGCACTCCTAATACCTCCATGATTTAAGATCGGCATTTTTTGGTGATTTTGTTTTTATTTCTTCAGCCCACTTTTTTATGAACATTTGGTTATAGCGAAGGCGGGTGATATAATTTGGTTGTGTAGGATCCCCGTTCCAGCAATGTTCTGCCCGGTCGCCATAGGTTACCTCGCAATGGCATGGAGGATTGCTCAATTTCTTTAACATCTCTTCAGCAGTGTATACAGCATTATTTAAATAATAATTATCCATATCGCCAACATAAATATGAATTTTTCCTTTTAATTTATCACCAAGCTTTGACCAATCTCGTTTTATGATGTGTGCCAGGTCATAGTTATCCCGCCAATACCTTGCAACTGCTGTATCAATTACACCTGTATACTTATCGTAAATACGTTTTGGATAGCCATCTATATCCATAGGAGAGAAGACGGCTTCCCATATATCAAACTGATCACCACTTCTACTTCGTGTTCCCAGCGCAAGTTCCCGATGATTCATTTCCCTGATCGTTGCGCTCACATGACCCAGGTAATTTCGATGACCAGGTCGTTGTAAGTTTTTGAAATCACTTTTTACATAATAGGCATTCTTATCATTATAAATGTCAACCGTAACGTAATGATGAAAGTCAATAGGATCAGGGCATGCCGCATAACTACCATTGTATTCATCCGGGTAAAAAACCTGCACCGCCAGTGCTTCCCATCCGCCAGTAGATCCTCCATAAACAAATCTTGCCCAGCCTTGTCCAATCCCACGAAAACGTTTTTCTATTTCGGGTATCAGTTCGTATGTTATAGCATCCCCGTATGGCCCGAGGTTGGCGGAGTTGACTGCATATGAATCATCGTAATAGGGATTCGCGTGCTGTATTTCTACAGCAATCACCCTCGGAAAGCCGGGGCCGGTCCATTGTTGATAAAAATCATATTCTTCCTGCTGTTGAATTCTGTTATATCCGGTGATTTTGAAACGTTCGCTTGTATCCGGCTTTAAATTCGGATCGGGTGGAGTGGTGCGAAACCCACCAAAGTCTGCAGGAAAATGCCCATGAAATACCGCCAAAGGATATTTTGTATTTGGATGACTATCGAATCCTTCTGGTAAAAGAACATGTGCACCGATGTACATAGGCCTTCCCCAAAATTCAGTGAGCAACTTGCTTTGTATTTTTATATGCTTAATGTACTTCGTGTCATCAGGCTCCTTGAGCGGAGGAATAATTTTATCAATGGTAATAGTTATTTCGTTTGATGCATTTGGGTCTATATGCAATTTTACAGGAGTAGAATAGATATTTCCCGGGGCTATATTCCAGTGCTGGCCCTCGCCCCTGTCCATAGGCAACTTAACGGTATGACCGCTTTTTAATTTAAAAGTTTCATACTTGTGTAACAAAGCCTGCACATAATAATCCCCTGCAGGAATATTGCTTATCCGCTCTACGGGGAATCCAAATGCCTCTTCACTAATTAATTGCGATGTGGCAGTTTCCCAGTTTTCTATGTCCTTGCCAAATACCATTTGCGTATTTGTTGCATCACTTATCTGGAACCTTGGCTCTTTATTGTTGTTAGCAGAAATCAATAGCAGTAATCTTCCATCCAGCACTTCCTGTTTTATGTCAGCAGAAATTTGAATACGAAATGTTTGGGCATTTGCAAGGCCGGAAAAAAGCATACATATTATAATAAGAGAACTTTTATTCATAAAATAAAAATTTAGCAGATTTAGTTTCATTAAGTTCCAGCTTGGCTTTCGCTTCTTCCAGCAATTTATCCAACTCCTTTCTTCGCAGCAGTTTTCCATTTGCTACCACAGCATTTATTTTTTTGTATTGGAAATGTTTCATGACATTTATTTTAAAAAATTTGTCGGTGACTTCCTTTTCCATTTCAGTGGCGCCTAGATATATTGTTTCACTTTAGACCGCTGTATAAAATTACCATATCCCTTTTCAATATGGCATTGATTATTTTCAATTGCAACTTTGCCCCGCAACAATACTGTTTTTACTTTACCCGTCACTTCCCATCCCTCATATCCTGAATAATCCACCCTCATGTGATGTGTTGAAGCGGAGAGCGTATGTTTTTCGGATGGATCAAAAATTACAATATCAGCATCGGATCCTACAGCGATCGTTCCTTTCCGGGGAAACATCCCAAAGATCTTCGCCGGGTTGGTACAGGCTACTTCCACATATTTATTAAGCGTGATTTTCCCTTTGTTCACTCCCTCACTAAATAATAATTCCATCCGGTTCTCAATGGCGGGATGTCCATTAGGAATTTTAGAAAAATCATCTTTACCCATCAGTTTTTGTTCCCATTTAAAAGGGCAGTGATCGGTCGCTACCACCTGCACCAGGCCCTGGTTGATACCGGCCCACAATGTTGCCTGGTCTTTCTTTTCCCGCAAAGGTGGGCTCATGACCCATTTTGCACCGTCTTCTCTCTCATATAAAGATGCATCGATGATCAAATATTGTATGCAGGTTTCGACATACATTTTCTGATTCCGCCTTGTAGCATTTCTCACGGCATTTAAAGCCCCTTCACAGGTTAAATGAACAATATAGCCTGGACAACCTGTAAAATTGGCCATATCAACAAAACGTTCGCTGGCTTCAGCTTCCGTTACTTCTGGTTGTGACAAATAATGATAGAGAGGGGAGAGCTTTCCTTCCCCCCGGTGTTTTTGAACAAGATAGTCGATCATGTCACCATTGGTAGCATGCACATTGATCAGCCCACCGTGTTTTTTCACTTCTTCCATTAATCCCACCATCTGCCTGTCATCGATCATCAGGGCACCCTTATAAGCCATGAATGTTTTGAAAGAAGTGATGCCTTCTTTTTCAATAATTTCCCTTATCTCGTTCTTTGTATTATCGTTAAAGTCGGTGACCGCCATATGAAAGCTGTAATCACCTACACAATTGTTGTCACTTCTTCCTTTCCATTCTTCCAACGCAGAGCGCAGTGAGTTACCTTGTTTTTGTAAAATAAAATCGATGACCATCGTGGTGCCACCAAATAAGGCCGCTCTTGTTCCTGTTTCATAATTGTCGGACGAAAAAGTTCCCATAAAAGGCATATCCAGGTGTACATGCGGGTCGATGCCACCGGGAAACACTAACTTACCGGATGCATCAATTTCCTTGTCTGCTTTTACAGAAAGATCTATCCCGATAGTTTTTATAGTTTCTCCTTCGATGAAAATATCAGCAACATAATCATCTGTAGCAGTAATTACTCTTCCATTTTTTATTAATACTGACATGGCCCCCTTGTTCTGCCTAGGGAGGGGCTCAGACTCTGAAGGTTTGGTAATTTTTTTAATCATATTTAAATGTTTTGCTGTAGGGTTCTAAAGTCCTCTAGCGGAGGGGTTTCGGGGAGGCCATCCAATATACAAAACCACTTATGAAAAAACCAACAAACCAGGCAAAATGGTACAGTTCGACTATCCATACCGGGAAGGCGGTGGCAGCAACCAGTTGCACTTGTAATAAAAAACCTGGAATATTGGGTATAATTCCAATCAATAAAGCGACGATCGCCACGGTATTAAATCCGTTCCTGTAGTTGTACCGTCCTTTATGACTGTATAATTCGTCAGTTATTAATATTTTTTTTCTGATAATAAAGTAATCGACGATCATAATGCCTCCAACGGGTCCTAGCAGGGCAGAATAACCTACCAGCCAGCTATAAATATAACCAGATGGATCTTCCACCAGTTTCCAGGGAAAGATCAAAACCCCGATCACACCGGTGATATATCCTCCCATTCTGAAATTGATCTTCCTGGGATTCAAATTCGAGAAATCATTAGCGGGACTAACAATATTAGCCGCGATATTGGTGGCCAAGGTAGCGATCACTACAGCGATCAAAGCAAAACTTACAATGATCTTATTGTCAAATCTGCTTACGAGGGCTTCCGGTTCCCAGATGGTTTCTTCAAACACAAAACCGGTGGTCAGCGAAACGATGACGGCAACGATAGCGATAAAGGTCATGGACGTCGGTAGTCCCAATGCTTGCCCCCTTCGCTGTGCTTTTTGACTCTTCGCATACCTCGTAAAGTCAGGGATATTGAGTGATAGGGTGGCCCAAAATCCCACAACCCCGGTTAATGCAGGTATGAAATAATCATAGAAGGATGCTGAGCTGGTAAATTTTGAAGGGACACTAAACACCTGCGCAATACCACCCCGGCTCTGCATTACCCAAATTGCCCAGCAGAGCAATGCCACCGTTGCAAGGGGTAGAAAGAAAGCCTTAAAGATTAATAATTTTTTTATGCTGTCAACACCAAGATAAATAACATACATATTCAGCAGCCAAAAAGCAAGAAAGCAACTCATCGGAAGCAGATCAGGAAAAAGCCCGTTAATCGTCAATTCCGGAAGATCGGGTATCCATACCTGTAATAAACGGTATAAGGATTTACCACCGATCCAAGTTTGAATGCCAAACCAACCGCAGGCTACGATGGCACGGAGCATGGCCGGAATATTGGCGCCTTTGGTGCCAAAACTTGCTCTTACAAATACCGGGAAAGGAATGCCATATTTCGCACCAGCGTGTCCATTCAAAAGCATGGGTACTAACACGATGAGATTGCCTAACAACATGGTCAGGATCGCCTGCCACCAGTTCATGCCATTGGAAATCATACCACTGGCGAGTTGATAGGAAGGGATGCAAAGACTCATGCTGATCCACAAGGCGGCATAGTTCCAGGTACCCCAGGTGCGTTTGGAGGCGGGAACTGGAGCAAGGTCTTCGTTGATGAGAGAAGCAGCCCCCCTGTCCCCCGAAAGCGGGTTCTGCGTCTCCGATATTCCGGTGTTCTCTTCACTCATTGAAATGTAAAAAATTTAGGGGGTGGTATGTTCATCGGCAATTTTTATCGCTTCACTAATAATCGCCAACCCTTCATCGATTTGCTCTTTCGTGACACATAAGGGCGGCGCAATGAATATATAACTCCAACGCACAAACGTATACATTCCCAGGTCCTTGATCTTGGCGGCCACTTTATTCATCACCGTCATTTCATCCGGTTTGGCATTGAAAGGAGCCATGGGATCTTTGGTCGTTCTGTTCTTCACCAGCTCCATACACCCTAATAAACCTGTATTGCGGAAATCACCAATGCTGGGATGTTTTGCTTTCATCTTTTCTACCTGTTCATTCACGTACTGGCTCATCGCGACGCAATTTTCGATCAGGTTTTCGTCTTCGTATATTTTTAAAGTTTCCAATGCGGCCGCACAACTTACCGGGTGGGCAGAGTAGGTGAGGCCTAAGGGCAGCATGGCATCATCATATTTCGCGGCGATCTTATCGCTCACCATCAAACACCCGAAGGGAAGGTAACCACAGGTCAGGCCTTTAGCCATAGCGATCATATCCGGAACGATATCGTGATGTTGAAATCCAAACCATTTGCCGGTTCTGCCAAAACCACTCATCACTTCATCCATTATTAATACAATACCGTGTTCGTAACAGAGTTCTCTCACGGCTTTCAAATAACCAACGGGGTATTTCAAACAACCAGAAGATCCCGATTCCCCTTCGAGTAAAATAGCAGCAATATTATTCGGACCTTCATAAGCGATCATTCTTTCCAACGATGCTACTGCTTCTTTGAGTAGATTTTCTTCTCCATATCCCCAGCGATATAAGTAGGGCAGATCAAAATGAACAAAATTGGGTGACTGCTGTGCATCCATGGGGAGTCTCCGAGGATCACCACTAGCACTCAGGGCACCATAGGATGCACCATGATAGGACTGGTAACGGGTGAGTATTTTATGGCGACCCGTATATAACCTGGCGAGTTTTATTCCATTTTCGATAGAGGTAGCTCCACACAATGTAAAAAAAGCTTTGTTGAGATCCCCGGGACATATTTCAGCCAGTTTTTTTCCCAACTCACCACGAACTTTTGTTACACAGCTGGGTGTAACATAGGTCACTTCCTGCATTTGTTTTACGACTGCTTCCGTCACCCGTTGATTACCATGACCGATATTCACATTCATCAAACCGGAGGAAAAATCAATATAGCGTTTGCCATCATAGTCGTAGAGGTATACACCTTGTGCATGCTTCACGGCGATCGGTGCGATCCCTTTTTGTTTGCTCCAGGAAAATAAGGTATAATCCAGGTTATCCTGGATGATAGACTCCCTGTCTTCTTCATGAGTATTTTTTTGGGTTGACGATATTGGAATTGTTGGGGTTGCTGCCATAGTAATTGGTTGTTAATTTTTTAAATACATTTCCTGTTGCCAGCACCATTCGTTTCACGGGTCTTTTTTCCTATATATCATTTACGTGACTCGGAGTGATCTTAACCGTTACAGATACGGGATCTGTTTTATTGTCATCGGAGAAACAGAAATATAAAGGTTCCCGGCCGTATTCCATATGGGCATAATCGCAGTTTGCTTTACCCTTTTTCATAAATCGAATTTTTGCCCCTGTATTAAATAATTTTGAATTTTCACCCATGACGATCCAGTAATTAACGGATACCGGCACCTGCATCACCAAGGCAGCCAATATATTATAATTCTTTAGCCTGGCATTGGGTATAATTTTTTATTGGATACTTCATTCTCTTTTTTGCCCGATTCGATTTTTTAAGGTCTTGTCTGCTACCATTACAGGCGTCTTTCCATAGCCTCCTGGTGCCCATAAAAGCAAGACAGGTAGGATGATTTTTCTGGTTATGGTGGTACTTTTTAACATTCATCCTATTTACGCCGGTTTTGCTCTGATTGAAATCGTGATATTGATTTCGTATATAAATTTATTACTCGGTGCAAAAAATATTATGACATCCAATTCACTCCAGCCTCCGCATTCCATTTGGTGGTACTTTTTTTCAACTTTGTCCAAAACTCGATGGAGCTTTTCCCGGTAATATCACCCACCCCAAACTTGCTTTCATTCCATCCCCCAAAAGAAAAGGGTTCCCTTGGTACGGGTACACCCACATTCACACCGATCATGCCGGCGCTGGCACGTTCAATAATATACCTGGCCATGCCACCATTCTGAGTAAACACAGAAGCGGCATTGCCGTAAGGGTTTGCATTTTCGATCGCCAATGCTTCATCAACGGTATTGGTTCGCATAATGGAGATCACTGGCCCGAAGATCTCTTCCGTGGCCACACTCATACCAGGTGTCACATAATCCAACACGGTGGGACCTACGTAAGTGCCATTCTCTTTGCCCTTTACTTTTGTGTTGCGGCCGTCCACTAAAATTTTGGCGCCATCCCTTTCTGCTTCCCCGATAAATCGTTCGATTCTTTCCTGGCTTTCTTTACTGATCACTGCTCCCAGGTTTTCTCCGGGAATGATCTTCCTGGCTTCTTCACATATCTTATCGACTATGCTGTCAACATTACCAACCCCGATCATGGCGGAAGCTGCCATGCAACGCTGACCAGCACAGCCACTCATACTGGCGGCCACATTCTGTGCCGTCATTCCAGGGATCGCATCGGGTAATACCATCAGATGATTTTTGGCACCACCCAGGGCCAATGCTCTTTTATAAGTTCTTGTGGCTCTCTGGTAAACGATTTTGGCCACTTTGGTCGACCCGACAAATGATACAGCTGCTATACCCGGGTGATCGCAAATAGCTTCCACTATCTCTACGTCACCATGCACGATATTGAAAACTCCATCGGGCAGCCCGGCTTCTTTCAATAGTTCAGCAAGTCTGCCGCAACAAAGAGGAACTTTTTCGGAAGGCTTCATGATCATACAATTGCCCAAAGCGATCGCATTCGGGAGGGTCCAGTTGGGAACCATTGCCGGAAAATTGAAAGGAACGATGCTTGCCACTACACCGAGGGGAACATGCTCCGTTCTGCATTCAACTCCTTTGCTTACTTCTAAGATTTCACCGGTTACTAATTGGGGAAGGGAGGTTGCAAATTCTGTGAGCTCAATACATTTTTCAATTTCCGCTACCGACTCTCCATACGTTTTTCCATTCTCCTCACTGCAGAGTGCTGAGAGTTCTTTCAGGTTTTTTTCGAGCAAGGTCTTATAACGGAAGAAGACCTGTACTCTTTCTTTGATGGGAGTTTTGCTCCAGGTGTGGAAGGCAGTTTTGGCAACTTTCACGGCTTCGTCAAGATCTTTGGCCGATGACATCGGAACCTTGGAAAGCAGGTTGCCATCTAAGGGGGAGATCACCTCCATCGTTCGTGGCGAGGAGGCATCCACAAATTTTCCATTGATATAATTCCGGACGGGAGCGTATTTCATACAACAATTTTGATTATTTTACTAACTATTAAATATACTTAAATTGGGCTGTTATTTGAGTAAGAATTTTGAATCACAGGAAAGTTAAAAGCAATGATACACATTGGCCTGATTTTTTAGTTTTCCGGAACGCAACAACTGCTTGTATCGGAAAGAAAGCAAAACCCTGGTAAGCACATGACACCGGAAAGAAGGCAGCGGCTTATTGCTGTGTTGAATAAAAGACAGGCCGATATAACAATTGTCCTTGAAAATGTATTTGACCCCCATAATATCTCTGCCGTAATGAGGACCTGTGATGCCGTGGGTGTACAGGACATTTATATTCTTAATACGAAAATCCCCCGTCATAAGAAATGGGGGGCCAAAAGTTCATCCAGTGCTGCTAAATGGCTGTCTGTCCACCAGTATGAGAATGCCGGGGAATGTTTCTCATCCCTGCGAAACCGCTACTCAACCATTTTAACTACCCACCTGAGCAGCGATGCTGTAAGTTTACACAGTATTGATCTTACCAAAAGCATAGCCCTCGTTTTTGGGAATGAACACAGTGGCGTAAGTGATGAAATAAGGGCCTTGGCGGATGGTAATTTTATAATTCCACAACAGGGTATTATCCGGTCGCTTAATATCAGTGTTGCGTGTGCGGTGACCTTGTATGAGGCTTACCGGCAAAAGAATGTAGCTGGTCAATACAACCAGCCAAGTTTGGATGACGTCAGGCATAATGAATTGTTGAGGGAATGGGGGTTTAAAGATGAGAAGGAAGAAAATGCTCAATAATCAATTTTCAATGCGTAGAAACATTATTACCATCATTTCATTATTTGCATCACCTTTTATTTTCGGACAGGAAATTAAGCGTGTAAAAGCCGTTGATCTGGAAAAGATCATTGCTGAAAGCAAAACCCCGCTGATCGTAAATATGTGGGCCACCTGGTGCAAACCCTGCATTGAAGAGATACCCTACTTTCTTGGAGAGGTTAAAAATCATGAAAAGGACAGTATTCAATTATTACTGGTAAGTCTTGATTTTAAGGAAGAATTTCCCAAAGGCATATCAACTTTTGCCGCAAAAAGAAAGTTCACAGCACCCATTGTATGGTTAGATGAAACCAATGCGGACTATTTCTGTCCTAAAATTGATGCGAAATGGTCGGGAGCTATCCCGGCGACCCTTTTTATCAATAATAAAACGGGTTATCGGAAATTTGATGAGGACCAAATCTCCCATGAAAAGCTTCGGCAGGAGATAGCGGCCATGGTAGAAAAAAAGAAATGACATGTCGCAAACCGGAATCGAAAACAAGGTTGTTGATTTGGTTGTACCGCCTCAACTCTTCGAAACAGATCAACGATACTAGCTCAACAAATAAATCATGGCTATACTTTCATTTATTGAGAAATTTCTTCTGCCTCCATCTGTTCTTTGGCTTTTACCAATATATACAGAAAGTAGGCGGCAGCACCTAAACTGACTATAGCGAGTGTTATTCCCAAAAAACTTTTGTGATAAATGGCTTTGGCAAGGCTGAAGCCTACCAGGATCATAAAGCCGATAATAATAATTCGGTTGAGCATGGACCTGGAGATCATAAGCCGGTTTTTGTGTTCCGCCGGGTAAGCGGAACGTGTGATTAATCAAGATAGGGGGTAAAACAATTTTCAGAACCTGTTGGCTGAGATGCGTCCATAAAAATATTCCATAAATTTTTACAAAAAAATCCCCCCGCTTTGCATACGGAGGGATCACTTAATGTATCTGGATCTCTTAAAGTCTTTTAATAGTACATCCTACAGATTTGGACTCTTTCACTGAAACATCTTTGCCAGCTTTCATTTCATCGATCGCTGTAACCAGGTGTTTGCGGCTTACAGCCGATGCATCAGAAGGACTATCATCAATCGCTCCGTGGTAAACCAATTTCCCATTTCCATCAAACAGGTAGCATTCAGGAGTACGGTTGGCACCAAAAGCGTCAGCCAGCGCTGAATTTTCATCAACCAGGTAATACCAGCTGTATCCCTGGTTTTTAGCGTAAACTTTCATGTCATTATAAGAATCATCGTCGCCTCTTTTTGCTTCATTGGAATTTAAAATAGCCACCCCAATTCCATTATTTATAGCATATTTGGCTACTTCATTGGTACGACCCTGGTTTTTTATAACGTAGGGGCAGGTATTGCAACTAAACATTACCAATAAACCTTTAGATGTTTTAACGTCTTTGAGCGCTACTTCTTTACCTGACACATCTTTCATTTTTACTTCCGGTTTTGGAATAGGCGCACCAAGCGGAAGCGGGTCACCAATGGAGGTTAAAAAGATGGCTGCTAATGCGGCGACAGGTAAGGCCCCAAAAAGTATTTTTTTCATATTTATTGATTTTTCGTTTAACAAATTTCAGCTATTATACGGACTTTTCCATGCCGTCTACGGGGTTATCTTTCCGCTCGTCTGCTATTTTTTTAAGTGTGGTGATACTCACATTCAACTCAAATCCAATTAATAGTACAAGGGAATTCACAAAGATCAAGGCCATTAGGATCAGCACGGTGCTAATAGAGCCATATAATTCATTGTAATCTCCAAAACGGCTCACCCACCAGGAAAAACCTAAAGTAAATAGTAATGTTAATGCCGATGCAAGTATAGAGCCCGGGTTGATCATTCGCCATTTTTTATGTACTGCCGGAGCATGGCGGTAGATAAAGGAAATGGAGGCAAAGAGCAGCAGTACGATGATCACCCACCTTATATTAGTGATGATCATCCTGATGAACTTATTTTCGACTCCCAAAAAATTCAAAACATTACCCTGCCCGATAAAAAGGAGAAGGGTTGTGAAAACAAAGAAATAAAGAACCACCGTAATCTTAATGGCAGTTAATCTCTTTTGAATACCTTTTCTTTTCTTAAAGCCAATATAGTTTTTATCAAATGAACGCATCACTCCGATAATGGCATTCGAAGAAAAATAGAGTGATAGCAGAAAACCGAGTGATAAAAGGTCATTCCGGGGGTTGTTAATAAAATCTTTCAGGAAATTGATCAGCACCAAATGATCTTTTTCACCCGGCACCACATCCCTGATCAAACCATACAGTTCCTGTTGAAATTTATCCGTAATGGGCATTAAGGGAAGCAGCGTGAACAGGAAGATGATAGCAGGAGGGATGGCCATTACAAAATTAAAGGCAATAGCGGAGGCTCTTTCTGTCATACCCACTGTTTTCACCTGGCTGATAAAAAATTTCAGCACATCATACAACGGTATTCCGCGGAAACCCGGTAAAGATGTTTCTTTACTTTTCCTGATAAGAAGTTTCGCGGGGGGTGCCGCTGCAATTCTGTTTCCTATTTTATTAAAAAAAGACATTACCTGGGAGCGTTAGCTTTTTTGGCAGAATCCATCCGCCGGGTTAGTTCTCGCTGGTATAGTCTTGCATATTTAAGGTGATCGTCATAGTTAGTAGTAAAAACGCTGGTACCGTCAAATGCATGGCTGGCCACAAAGTACAGGTACTCAGTTTTAGGGGCATCCAGGACAGCCTCAATTGATTCAATAGAGGGAGTGCATATGGGTCCCGGGGGAATCCCCGCATACATATAGGTATTATAAGGAGAATCGGTTTTAAGATAGACTCCCAATATTCTTTTCAGCCCAAAATTCTTCATGGCAAATTTCACAGTCGGGTCTGCCTGTAATTTCATACCAATGCGCAGCCGGTTAAGATAAGTACTGGCTATATTATATTTGTCTGCTTTTTTATTTGTCTCTTCTTCCACGATCGAAGCCAGTGAAATAACTTCTAAAGGAGTAAGATGAAGACTGTCTGCTTTTATTTTTCGCTCTGGTGTCCAGAATTTCTGGAAAGCCGTATGAAAATGCTGAACAATTTTACCAGGTGAAGAATTCCACCTCAGGGTATAGGTATAGGGCATCACCAACGCCATGACAGTGTTGGTGTCAACGCCATATTTTTTAAGGGAATCATTATTGCTTAGATAGTTTATCATCTGCAATGAATCGCATTCGAGGTCAAATTTTTTATTTCTTCCTATTTTGCCGGAGAAAATTTCCTTTGTCCTTTCTTTGATGATCACCATTTTTACTTCTGCCTGTTTACCACTGCGCAATAGTTTTATTAATTTATATAGACTCATGCCATCTTTTAATTGATACCGTCCCGGTTTTGCCTTTTTATATTTAAGCAGCTTGCTAACCATATCAAAGCCATCCCCGCTGATAAATTGCTCGTAAACAAGCTTCTCTTTGACCCTGGCCACGTCATCACCGGTTTGAATGTAGAAATACCGGTCTTGCTTATTAGCTACTTCAGGACTCAAAAACTTATAGCCGAAAAACCCGCCTATAGCAACAAGAATGATAATAATTCCAATGATAATTTTCTTCATAAGAGAGGATAACAAAAATCTAATGCTGCAATATACTACTTCGTCTAAAAGCTGTATTACACAAATTGGGCGCCGGATAGTAATTCACCAGGTCAAAAAACCACCACTACATTGGGTGGTATAACAAAAAACCCCTGGGCTTGCTTGTGACAAGACCGGGGTTGGAAATATTGTAAAAACCTATTATTTGTTTGGTGTTATTGGGGTTGGCTGAGCCGGAGTTGGGTTCAGCGGAACAGTGTTAGCTGGCACAGTTTGATTTGTGGAAGGAACTGTTGCATTTTTCACGTCAGACGCCCCAGCAGATGATGCTGGTGTTTTAGAAATAAAAAATACAGAAAACAGGCACAATACAGCAATAATACCGGCAAAAAGCCAGGTACCTTTTTCTAAAACATCAGTGGTTTGTTTTACACCCATAAACTGGTTGCTAAAACCTGCTACATTTCCTGCTAATCCGCCCCCTTTAGGGTTTTGAACCAGTACAATGAAACCAAGCACCACCGAAGCCAGAATGATCAATATGATAAATAAAGTCGTCATGTCAGTTTGTTTTCTTTAATTCTTCAATTTTCGCTGCAAAATAACGGTTTTTAGAGGGATCAAGCAAACTTAATTTGCTGTATAGCTCGATCGCTTTGTTGATATTTCCCTGCTTCTCCCAAACTTCAGCCATTGCTTCGGTCAGAATTTCCCTGTCTTGCAAGGAATGGGCGGCCAGTTGTTCCACCTTTTGTACGTTTTCTGCTGATTTTGTTTCAACTTGTTTCGCAATTTCTGAAACAGATAGCCTTTTCATGGTTTTTAGCCAATCAGTGAAACTTTTCAGTTGTTTTCCAAAGTTGTCAATGGGTTTTTCTTCTTCTTTGACCTTAATACCCTGTGAAGCAAAATAATCAACTGTATGAAAGGGTTCAAAAATTAGTTCATCTTTTACAGGATTTTCAGGTTTTTTCAGGCCAGCCAGTTGCTGACCGGCCAATTTATTCTTTACGCCTGGGATATCAACGGGAGGCTGTTCAGTTTCGGAAATCAAGCCCACAGGTGTTGGGACTGTTCCCGGAAAGGTAACTTCAGCTTCCTGGTCCTGCTTAGATTCGGTTATTATTTTAACATCCTCCTCGTCTTTATTTTCAACAGGAGGAAGCACGGGAACTTCTACTTGCCCGATAACGGGCGCTTCCAACACAATTGCCATTGCCTCAGGCATAACTATTTCCTGGGAAATTGGTTCATCAACCAGGTCTTGATTATTTTCGATAAAGGCAGGATCCAAAACGATTTCTGTCACTTCAGGCATCCCTGATTCAGGAACAGTCGATTTATCAGTCGGGTCTTGTTTATTTTCGATACCGGAAGGATCCAAAACGATCCCTGTCTCATCAGCTATGCCTGTATCCTTTGACGTTGGTTCAACTACCAGGTCTGGTGTGATCTCAATTATGAAGGGAACCTCTTTCGCTTCGTTGTTTTCAAGAGAAGTGGTGTCAGTAATTTCAATTTGATCGACAACAACTGATTCCGGCGCTAGCTCCACAGCAGGGGTAAGTTCTTCTTTGTCTTCCTTTTTCTCCGGTGTAATTATTTCGGCACCCCCGGTTTCATTCAGCAGGTGTTCTACCCAAAGCGGGTTGTGAAAAAACAGGAAAGTTTTTTGTAGCTGTTCGTCGTAACGATCCGGGTTTTCTGTTTGCAATTTTTTTGTAAGCAATAATTGTGCAGCCCCAAAATACGGATGCCTGTCTGCAAATTGCTCCAGTTCCTGCAAGCTACATTGCTCCAGTGAATCTTTTTGTAAAAGCGTTTTTACCAGTTGGTTGATCTGCATATTCATCATGAGCAAGATAAGAGGATATTACCAGTTGGAAAATAACTTATTAAAGATTTCATCGGTCAGTGTTCTTATCATTTCCTCCATCAGGGTAGCTTCTGCCTGTTGAAAAGATTGCGTGCCTTTAAATTCAAAACTTCGGTTAACATCATATTCTTTTTCTTCTTCTTTTTTCCGATCGTTTAAAATAATATGTACCGTTACGGTAAGCCTATTCGTGGCTACCTGTTGCCCCGAAATAGCGGATGTACTGAAAGAATATTGGGTGATGGTTCCGCTTATTTCCCAGTCAGGTGTATCGCTGTTGGTTTGTGAAAGTCTCGTCTGCCCGATAATCTTCTGCCTGATTTTATCAGTCAAACGTTGGCTTATTTGTGGATTTTTATACTGGGCATTGTTTAAAATAAAATTAACCTTCACCGTTTTTACATCTGGTGGAATAGTGGCTTCATTGAATTTATAAATATTGCAACTATTAAGAAAAAGCGCAAGGAACAAGGTACAAGGAACAAGAAATAAAATCCCAACGCCTGCCAGAAATTTATTACTTGTGCCTTGCGCCTTGTGCCTTGTACCTTGTGCCTCTTGCCTTGTTATCTTATTCTTCGATATCATATTCTTTTAATTTCCTGTAGAGGGTTCTTTCACTGATGCCCAGATCAAGCGCAGCATCTTTTCGCTTACTCTTGTGTTTTTTGAGAGCCTTTATTATTAATTCTTTCTCTTTATCGACGATATTCAGGCTTTCTTCCACCTCCACGTGTGCATGTATATCGTTGTTCATAATTACTGGCTGTGCATGCTGGATCGCCGGTTGATTTCCTATTCCCATCGGCACATGCTGGATCACTTCATTATTCTTAACCCGGTAACTATCCGATTCTTTCAACTCGTTGATGAAGGACTGATTTTGGGCTACCATATTTGGATTCTGCAATACCTCCAGGAACATTCTTTTTAATTCTGTTACATCTTTTTTCATATCAAAGAAAAGTTTGTATAGCATTTCCCTCTCATTGGAGAATTCCGGGTTGTGTCCATTGACGGATGCCAGTACCGGCATCCTGTTATTGGAATAAGGCTGCAAAAATTTACTTAACTCCTTTGCCATGATGTTTTTATCCTGGCTCAGCACAGAGATCTGTTCTGCAATATTCTTCAATTCCCGCACATTGCCGGGCCAGGGATAGTTTATTAACAGTTGTTTTGCTTCATCATCCAGTTGTACCGGAGAAGTCTTGTATTTATTGGCAAAATCAGCGGCAAATTTTCTGAATAGCAAATGAATATCCTCGGGTCTGTCATGTAATGCCGGCACCCGGATAGGAACAGTACTGAGGCGGTAGTAAAGATCTTCACGAAACCGGCCAGCCTGCACTAACTGCAAAAGATCTTTATTAGAAGCGGCTATAACCCTTACATCGGTCTTTTGCACCTTGGATGACCCCACCCGGATATATTCTCCCGTTTCCAATACACGGAGCAGCCTGGCTTGTGTACCTAATGGTAATTCACCGATTTCATCTAAGAAAATGGTTCCCCCATTTACCGTTTCGAAATATCCTTTCCGGGCATCGGCTGCACCTGTGAAAGAACCTTTTTCATGACCAAATAGTTCTGAATCGATTGTGCCCTCAGGAATAGCGCCGCAGTTCACCGCAATAAACGGATTGTGTTTTCTTGCACTTAAGGAATGAATGATATGAGAAAATACTTCTTTACCTACCCCACTTTCCCCATGAATTAACACGGTCAGATCTGTATTGGCTACCTGCGTCGCCACCTGCAAAGCATAGTTGAGGGCAGGGGAGTTGCCGATGATGCCAAATCGGTTTTTTATACTTTGAATATCCATAGTTTAATAGTTCAGTTTGCCCGGTATCTGTTCCTCAAAAAAAGCATTATACGGTCAAGCGCCTTCAATGATTTGAGATTCTTTTCATCTATCTCAAAAATGTGTCTTTCACAGAATCTGTGTTATAGTACTGGTATTGTTCATCCATTTTTCCGCCCCGGGTCACATAAGTATAACCGCTTTCCAGCGATCGCAGATCCCTATATTGATGTACGATATCCCATTCCCCTTTTTGGGTCAGTCCATCCACACTGAAGAATAATAGCACCGGTAGCAACAAGTATTTGAAATAGTTACGCATGCTTGTTCATGATTTGATCCGCCCCAATAAAGTGCCCTGCGTGCAATCCAGGGCTTCCACGATAACATAATCACCCTTACCCAGTTTATAACTCTCTTTGGGAAAAACAAATACTTTGCCATGAGAGCTTCTTCCCATCCAATCGGTATCGCTTTTCTTACTATTGCCTTCAATAAGAATGCTGAATGTGTTACCGATATCCCGCAGGTTACTCTCCAACGATAGTTTATTTTGTTTATCCACCACTTCCTGTAACCTTCTTTTTTTCACTTCCAGCGGTATATCATCTTTGTACCTACGTTGGGCCAGTGTTCCTGGTCGTTCTGAGTAGAAGTACATGTATGAATAATCATATTTCGAGGAATCCATTATACTCAGTGTGTCCTGGTGATCCTGCTCTTCTTCTGTACAAAAACCAGTGATGATGTCGGAGCTGATACCGCATCCCGGTAGAATCTCTTTTATCCTGGCCACTTTACCCATATACCATTCCCTTGTGTACGTACGATTCATCAATTGCAATATTCGGGTAGAGCCACTTTGTACCGGTAGGTGAATATAATTGCAGATGTTTTCATATTTCGCAATCGTGCGCAACACGTCATCGGTAATATCTTTGGGATGAGATGTAGAAAAACGCACACGAAGCAGGGGAGAGACCAGGGCTACTTTTTCGAGCAACATTGCAAAAGTGGTAGGCTGGTCTGACGACTCCTGGCTCACGACTCCTGACTCCTGATTATAATAATAACTATCCACATTCTGTCCCAGCAACGTTACTTCCCGGTATCCTTTTTCAAACAGGTCTGTACATTCCGCAATGATACTTTCTGCGCTCCGGCTTCTTTCTCTTCCCCTGGTGAATGGTACCACACAAAAAGAGCACATATTGTTACAACCCCGCATGATACTCACAAATGCACTAACACCATTGCTATTTAATCTTACAGGCGAGATATCGGCATAGGTTTCATCCCTGCTCAATAAAACATTCACGGCTTTTTGTCCACCCTCCGCTTCCTCTACCAGCGCAGGTAGTGAACGATAGGCATCGGGTCCCACCACTATATCCACTAACTTTTCTTCCTCCAGCAATTTTGATTTCAACCGCTCTGCCATACATCCTAACACTCCCACTAACATTCCTCTCTTTACATTCTTTAATTTTTTGAATTCTGTAAGTCGTTTGCGGACAGTTTGCTCAGCTTTTTCACGGATGGAGCAAGTATTGATAAATACCAGGTCGGCTTCCTCTATTTTTTTGGTCGCTCCAAAACCTTCTTTATTTAATATGGAGGCAACAACTTCGCTATCTGCGAAATTCATAGCACAGCCATAGCTTTCGATGTAAAACTTTCTTTTGTAGTGATGCGGGTCGCTGGTAAAAGGCGCAAATGCCTCACCCTGTCTTTTTTCATCCTGTACCTTATCAGTCACGTAGTCAAGCATATAAGAAAACCATTCGACCTGCTTTTGGCGGCAGATGGGCAGCAAATATACTGATAAGCCGGCATTTATGACAGGATGTCAGCAAGTGGCGATCAAAGATGGGATCAATTTTCACCGTTCAGCCAGTTCTTTGTCAGCCTGTTAGCAAGCTAGCGATTATCTTTACGTCTTATATTTTGATTTGAAAAAATTTGCTTTTTTTATCATCCTTTTCGCCTGCACCCAGCTTTCCTTTTCACAGGGAACTGATCCAGGCGTTATAGGTGGTAATGTGATGGATGATCGCAAAAAGGCAATGGAAGCTGCGACAATTACGCTTATATCAATAAAAGATACTACACTCCGGCTATCAACCGTAACAGATAAGGATGGCAATTTCCTTTTTGAAAAAATATCCTTTGGGTATTATCGTCTTCGTCTTTCGTCAGCCGGCATGCTCAACCTGGTCGTGGACAGTATTCATTTGCGGCAGGAACGCTTTGATTTTAACCTGAATGATGTGATCATGAAACCCAATGCTAACCAGCAGCTGGATGAAGTGGTCGTGTATGCTGAGAAACCACTGATTCAATCTAAAGACGGGAATATCACCTTTAATGCTGCTGAATCTGCACTGGCTGCCGGCAGCAATGCCAGTGATCTGCTAAATAATGTTCCGTTAGTTGCAAAAGACCCCAACGGCAAAATAACCGTTAGGGGAAAAGAACCCAAGATCCTGATCGATGATAAACCTGTCGAATTAAATCTCCAACAATTGCAGGACTTGCTGGAATCATTACCCGGCAGTTCCATTGAAAAAATAGAAGTGATGACCAACCCACCCCCTCAATATGCCAATGAACAGGGTGGTGTTATCAATATCACTACCAAAAAAGGAAAAGTAGGCAGAAGCGGCCGGATAAGCCTGTCGGGTGGCACAAGGGGCGATGTAAGTATGAATGGTAATTTTAATTACCGTAAGCAGGGGTTTGCCTTGAGCATAAATGCCGGGGTCGGGTATAATCGTTTGGAAGGTGCCGGGTATTCTATCCGGAAGAATAGGTATACTGATTCATCCAATTTTTTTAATACGAACAATAATTACCTGAACACCAACTGGCGACCCAATTTTCGCCTGAATATGGACTATGATATCAGCAAGACAGGGTCCATCAACTTTGTATTGCAGTATAACCAGAACAATTATGATAATGAGAACAGTACCGGGTACACAAATATTAACCGCTTTGGAAATATCTACCGGTTGAGCAGGAGAGATATCTTGAGTGAGGGAGATAACTATAGTCCCAATGCCAACCTCACGTATACTAAGAAAGGAAAGATACCCGGCGAATCAGTTAAGATCATTACCGGGGGCAATTTTTCCATCAATCAATCCGACAGGAAATTTTTTCAACAATTTTTTTATCCAGATTTTACACCCAATGGGGTAGACTCCACGCAAGAACAATTGACCAATAACAAAAGCAATGGATACAGTCTGCGAGTAAACTATGACCGGCCATTGAATAATAAGAAGACCTATCTTTCTTTGGGCACATTTTATATTCGGAGCAACAGTCATATTGATGTAAATGCCACCTATCTGAAAAAGCCGGACATGGCTTTAGTCAAATCAGAACTGCTGAGCAATGAATTCAGGTTTCACCAGTCAATAACCAATATCAGGGCCTCGTTACGGCAGGTGTTGAAGGAGAATTTCAGTTTTACAGCGGGGGCATCTGCTGAACAAACTTTTATCTGGTTTGAATTGTTTAAAGAGAACCGGGATGTCAAGAACAATTACTGGACCTGGTTACCTTTCGCCAATATTAACCGCAGCTGGAAAGATAAGCTCAATCTTACGTTGGCTTATCGCCGCAGTATTCGTCGTCCCGGCATCAATGAATTGAATCCCACTATTGATTTTGGCGATCCGTATAATGTTCGTTTCGGAAATGAAAGCCTGGAAGCTTCAACAGCACACAATTTTGATCTCGTGTTGGGAAGAACAAAGCCTTTGTATTATGTCAACCTGGGTGTAGGTTATAATATTGTGGAGAATATATTTAGCCAGGTAAGGACTTTAATACCAGGTGAAAAAACACAAATTACCTGGCAAAATATCAGCGGCCGGAAAGAATATGAAGTAAGTACCTGGGGTGGATTAACGATCACAAAGAAATTGAAAACAAATCTTAGCGCCAGTTATACATTTAATGAATACAGTGTTTTTGATAAAACCGTGAACCGGTATCGGAATGGGGGTTCGTTTACGTCGAATATCAATACCACGTTTACACCGAAAGATGTCTTGAATTTCACTGGAAGTTTTACGTTTAACCGATTTGCCAACCCCCAAGGGTATGCGAGGTGGAACTGGAGTATGAATTTTGGCCTACAGCAAAAATTCTTTCAGAAAAAGCTAACACTAACGGCCAATATCATAGATCCCTTTGTGCAGAAAAGCAGGAACTACACCTATGGCACTAATTTTACCCTTGAGAGTTTTAGTACAGCACAGACTCGAAATTTTCGTTTGAGTGTCGGGTATAATTTAACAAAACTGCCGAAGAAGCCTGCATTGAAAGTTAAAAAATAACCTCAGTTTCAGGGTAAGACTGCTTTAACAGCAATCCCGGATTTGCAAAGTAATTACTATGATAGGCGTGGAACTGTATATATAAAGGAGTTAACTGTAAAAGTTAATAAGCTCGTTGGAAGGAGATTAATGTTACTTTCACCGATCCAGGCTCCAATAACATTTCAATACCTGGTTAGTGTTGTTTTGTCGCCTCTGTGTGTTTTTTTTAAACTACTAAACATAAGTGAGACCCTTTATGAAGACTAGGAATGTCTTTTTTGTATTGTTTGTAATCTTTATCTCAACCAATTCATTTGCCCAGGAATGGAAGCAGCAAATTGATAGTGCCAATGTAAATAAAGTGCAAAAAAAAGCTCCTGAGGCTATCGGATTTTTTTTGAAGGCGAGGAAAGAACTGCAAAAAGATTCTCTTCTTACCAACACGTATATCCAGGTGTGCAGAAATATTGCCGACTTATATTTTCTGACGCTACAGCAGGGTAGCAAGGCTATTCCATTTTATGAAGAAGTGCGAGAGGTTATAGCTAAAGTTCACTTTAGAATGAATAAGGATTATGCGGATATCTGTAATAGTCTTGGCGCTTTGTACAATAATGCCGGTGAAATAGATTCAGCCCTGAGCCTTCATCTGCAGGCTAAAGCAATACGAGAACAGATATCCGGAAGTACTAGTGCAGCCTATGCACAAAGCTGTAATAACCTTGGATCCTTATACAGGGATATGGGTGAGTATGATCTGGCTGAGCCCATGCTGCTTAAGGCCAAAGAAATCAGGGAAAAACTGCCTCCTGCAAAACGAGTCCCCGCCTATGCTATAACATGCGTTGGCCTTGCCAATTTATACAGGGATATGGGTAAGTATGAGCAAGCTGAAGCATTATATATTGAGGCTAAAAATGTAAGAGAAGATACTTTGACAAAAGCGCACCCATTGTATGCTGCCAGTTGTAACATTCTTGCTGATCTGTACTATTATATGAGCGAGTTTGTAAGAGCAGAAGCGCTCTATCTTGAAGCCAAACTTCTTAGAGAAAAAGAGGGCAGGGAAAGCTATGATTATGGGCAAAGCTGTAACAATCTTGCCAGCCTTTACCGTGACAGGGGGGACTATGTAAAAGCGGAGGTCCTGGCGCTGGAGGCTAAAGCAGTGTATGAAAAAGCATTGCCAGCCGGACACCCGAGTCTTACTATCAATCTTAACAACCTGGGTGAATTGTATTTTGCAATGGGCCAGTACGAAAAATCAAAATTATTTTTTTTACAGGCCCGAAATTTATGGGAGAAGGCACTGGGAAAAGATCATCCTTATTACATTTCTAACTCAGATCAAATGGCCCGCCTGTATTGGAACACCAATGAAACAATAAAGGCGGAGAACCTAATTCAGGAAACTTCAAGGTTGAAGTACAAACAATTAACCAGGGTTTTTCAATTCACCAGCGAAGCGGAGAAACATCTGTACTTGAAAAATATAAACGGCTCTGCTGATGAATATCAATCTTTTTACTTTCAAAAGATTTCTTATGCAAAGGCAGGGCAACCATTTGATATGTCATTATCCAGTCGCAACCTGATCCTTTCCTCCTTACAACAGATCCGGCAGACTATTTATGCCAGCGGTGATGCGGCTCTTGCCCAGTCCTATCTGGAATGGACTACTGTCCGGCAACAATTGGCGAAGTTATATTCAAGGGTCGGAGTTGTAAATCCGGTTCAATTGAAAATGGTGGAAGAAAAAGCTGATCATATTGAAAAAGAACTTTCCCGTGGTTCATCCACTGTCAGAACACAACAGGATATTACCAGGTGGAAAGATATTCAGCAAAATCTGAAGGGAAATGAAATGGCTATTGAGTTTGTAGAGTTTCAATTGTATAACAAGAAATCCTGGACGGATAGTACACTCTATGTCGCGCTGTTATTGCGAAAGGATTTTTTAGAACCGATCCGTGTATCTCTGTTTGAAAAAAAGCAGTTGGACGATTTGCTGGGAAAAAAGAATGCCCGTTCGGAACAAAGTATCAACCAACAATATACATCTACAGCCCTTTTCAAATTGATATGGCAGCCATTAGAAAAATATCTTTCAGGGATTTCAAAAATATACTTTGCTCCCGCGGGTAGTTTACACATGATTTCGATGGGGGCAATTAAAACACCCGGACAACAGGTATTGAATGATAAATACCAGTTGGTACAGATGCTCACTACGGCTTCCGTAACAGACCGTTCGGACATACAACTTTCTGCAAAAGATAAAATAATCCTCTATGGGGATGTTCAGTACGATGCTGATTCATCTTCTTTATTGCAGGCGGCAATGAAATACAGCAAAGGGCAGTATGCCACAAGATCTGTAGCGGATAGTATTATTGACAAGGATGATCATCGTTTTTTTGAACCGCTGCTCAATAGCGGGCAAGAGATAGAAGCTATTGCAAAATTTGCCCAGGAAAAGAATATCCCAACCGTATTATTGAAAGGAGCTGCGGCAAACGAAGAGTCGATAAAAGCTTTACCTGGGGAACCATCTCCCTTTGTTTTGCATATTTCCACCCATGGTTTTTTTAATCCTGATCCGAAAAAAGATAAACGTTTTAGCAATGATCCCATCGCCAGGGCATTTAAACAATCCGATAACCCCTTATTTAGGGGAGGACTGATAATGGCTGGCGCTGAAAAAACATGGAAGGGAAAACCGGTAGCAGGTATAGAAGATGGGATTTTGACAGGGTATGAAGTTTCTAACATGTATTTCCCGAATAATAAATTGGTTGTGCTTTCTGCATGTCAATCCGCGTTGGGAGATCTTGAAGGTAGTGAAGGGGTGTATGGGTTGCAACGAGCATTTAAAATGGCTGGCTCTCAAAATTTAGTGATGAGTCTTTGGGATGTCCCCGATGCAGAGACATCAGAGTTTATGCAGGCTTTTTACAGGAATATGTTTAACAACCAGTCTATTAGTAAAGCATTTGACCAGGCGCAGAATACAATGAAACAAAAATATCGAAATACACCTTATAAATGGGCGGCCTGGGTGCTTGTAAAATAATACTTTCTTAAAACTAACGATATGAAAAAAAAGGAGCTAATTATTGCGGCATTACAAAAAACAAGGTTACCTGGCTTTTATTTGATATTATTTTTTTTAGTTAACATAGGCGCACAGGCGCAACCTTGCACCCTCACCCCGCCAGCCCTTTTTGGAAACCCCGTGGATAAAATAGTTTGTAGAGGAGGCGGTGCCAATTTGGGAGTGAATAATACCCTTCCTCAACTGGAATATTTTTTTTATACAAACAATGGCAGCGTCAGAAGCCTCGGCGGCCCTCTTGATGGAAACGGTGGGTCAGTTAGTGTGGAGGCATTTATAGCATCAGCCAGGTCAGCAGGACAATACTATGCCGAAGTAAGAGAAGGAAATTGTTCTGCGACGAATGTTGGTTTTTATGTTTATTACGGAGATATTGATGATCTTACTATTACAGCCTGGGGAAGTAATTCGGTGAGTTTTAGCTGGGCGTCATGCGGCCGCTCTCCCTATGTAAAATATGAATATGCAGTATCGACAGTTGCCAATCCAGATAATATCCCGACTGCGGATACGGCTACTACTTACAATACTTCTGCAACAGTTAATGGGCTGGTCGCTGGTACAACTTATTACATCCACGTTAAAGTATTTAAAGTGTACAAAGAGCCCGCTGGCGGATCAAACGGGGAGGAGGTTAGTGATGAATGTGGTTCTTTGTCATGGCAAACCCGTCAGTTTATTGCCTGCTCGGGGGCGTCTGCAGCAACCGGTTCTATTTCTCCGACTGATGCTTTCGTATGTGCAGGGGGTAGCGCAACATTAACAGCAACAACCGGTGCTTCGTCTTATCAGTGGTATAAAGACGGAGCAGTCATTATCCCAAACATGAATACTAATACGTTGAATATAACCGGGCCAGGTAATTACAGTACTTATATTACAACGGCCGGCTGCCAGGGTATGGCCTACTCAAAATATGTTACAACGAGAACGACTGTACCGGGGATATTTTCGGGAGGAGGCAGTTTCTGTGGAGGTGACCAGGTACGATTAGGAATCAGCAGAACAAACGTAAATCAAACGTATGAGATCAGGAAGAATGGACAATTAGTTACCGCACTTCAAGGCATAGGGATTTCCCAGGGCTTCCCTTCAAGCGAAGACACGCTATGGTACAATTTTATCATTAATTCACCCACACAGACTGGAAATTATACGGTAACTACTTTCAATACCCCTTGTCAAAGTATAACCTTTGGTAGCCAAAATGTGGTATTATTATCTTCAGGCAACATTACGCCTGCTACAGCTAGTATTTGCACGGGTGGCTCACAACTACTCACAGCTACCGGAGGTTCCACTTATGCCTGGAGTCGAAATGGAGTACCCATAGCCGGGTCTACCACAACGGGAAGCTATACTGCTACACAGGCAGGAACTTTCAGTGTGATAATAACTAGTGGTACTTGCAGTAGCCCGGCCATGAATACAGCAGTAATAACAGAGACCTCGCTCCCGGCGGGCACTGCAGAGTGGACCGGTGCAGTTAATACGGTGTGGTCGAATATCGCCAATTGGAAATGCGGGCAGTTGCCTGCCAATACTACCGCAGTGATTATTAATGGAGGGATGCCCAATTACCCTGTCATAACATCAAATCTAACGGTTAAAAGCATGACGGTAAATTCAGGAGCTTCGGTACAGGTTAGCCCGGGGGTGGTCGTAACGCTTACGGGTATATGAAAAAATGATGTTGTAGGCAAAGGCTAACTGCAATCCCAACTATGATCGCCAAGTTTTGTACAGGAAAAAAACTATTCTCCTATCACCAAATTTTATTCACAAAACTTGGTGGCGCAAAGTCGAGAATTTCTCGTGGCGAATAAACTGTGAAATTATTCCCGTCATATAAACTTATGAGGAAAACACCGTGTTTTTTGTTGGCCTGTAGGGAAATAATGTCGGTAAAAATTGAAGCGTCAGGGTGTTTTTGCCGCGTAGGATCAAAACAAAAAATCATTCAGGTTCTTAAAATTGTCCAGTAATTCCCTGTATTCTTGCAAGAACTATTTTTTCTCGGGATGTAGCTCCAGGTTTTCAATATAATCAACAAGCTACCGACCTGGTATTCATATGTGACAAAACTATTGAGCGGAAGACCGGACTCGAACCGGCTACCTACAGCTTGGGAAGCTGTCGCTCTACCAGGTGAGCTACTTCCGCAGAGGGTCTGAGGGTTTTCGCCTGACACATTTCCATTCTAATTTACGAAACTGTCTTCGGGAGGGAAATTTTTTTTGCCAGCCAGCTATCTTTCACCGGTATTATCCAATTAGTTTCCAGTTCTTCTTTTGTTTGAACCAGGTTATTGAAGTACAGGGTATCGGTAATGATAAATGCATTGTCAAAAGCATACTGTAATTGATGCAAAGGCAGCAACTGTATTTTATCTTTTACTACAAAAGCCAGTGATGTCCTGTCAAACATATGTACGCCAAATTTCTGCTCTATCTCTTTTATCAAACGTACGGAACTATCCGTGCTACACCCGCTGACCCCTGTGGCCGTTTCATCAGCCATGACAACAATAAATTGGCCAAAAAATAAATAAGCTTTTCCTTTTACCGGGGTGCCATGACTATTCCACTGGCGGGTAAATTCATGCAACAACTCTTCAGTCTCCAAAGCCTCATTCAGGGAGAACAAGCGATTGGATTGATAGACCCAAACTCTTGAACCGGGATGAAAATTGTTATCAAGGAGGTGTTTATAGTCGAGATTCATGCTACAAAGTTAATCTAAACTGGCCGCTACCAGTTCTGCCACGTCCATAACTTTAACAGTGTCTTCCTTCTCAGCCTGTTTTACACCGTCAGTCATCATGGTATTACAGTAGGGACAGGCCGCTGCAATGACAGCAGCGCCGGTGCTGATCGCTTCATGGCTGCGTTCAATATTGATGCGGGTAATTCCTTTTTCTTCTTCTTTCCACATTTGTGCACCGCCAGCGCCGCAACATAATCCATTGCTGCGGCAACGTTTCATTTCTACCAACTCTGCATCCAGTGCTTCTAAAACTTTCCGCGGAGCCTCATATATATTATTGGCACGGCCGAGATAGCAGCTGTCGTGATAAGTTATCTTTTTGCCTTGGAAGACCCCACCGTCTTTCAACCTTATTTTTCCTGTATCGATCAGCTCCTGTAAAAATGTAGTGTGATGAATAACCTCATAATGGCCACCTAGTTCGGGATATTCATTTTTTATGGTATTAAAACAGTGGGGGCAGGCTGTTACAATTTTTTTTATGTTATAATTATTCAGTATCTGAATATTCTGGTAAGCCATCATTTGGAACATAAATTCATTACCGGCTCTTCTAACCGGGTCACCGGTGCACATTTCTTCTTTGCCCAGGATGGCATAGTTAATACCGGTCTTGTCAAGTATGGTGGCAAAAGCCTTGGTGATCTTTTGTGCCCGCTGATCAAAACTACCGGCACATCCCACCCAAAATAATATTTCAGGACTTTGACCTTTGGCAAACATTTCAGCTACAGTGGGGATTTCCATACAGGCACAATATTACTGAAAACACCTCACTTTAAGGCCTAGCCCCATGTCCAGGTGGCAATTATCGCCACGGCAAGAATAAGCAACAAAGTGATCAAGCCCAGGGTGATCCATCCTAATAATTTTCCTGCACGTGCTTTTCCATCGGAGGGGTTTTGTTTTTTTGCCACCGACCCGGTTACTATGGCGAGGATGGCAGCTATCAACGCACCGATGATGACATAAGGAACAAAAAGACCAATTACTAATAAGGCTAGTGCTCCAATTCCAAAGATCAATGCCGTCTGGCCCTGTGAGCCGTCCTTAGCCTGCCGTTTTGTTTTATGTTTTATTGCCAGGAAACCTATCTTTTCTTTTATAGTAAGTTTTCTTCCTATTAAATGCTGAACATCTTTGATAGTAAGAGAAGCAATTTTTTTATAAATATCCCCGGGTGGTACATTGGTAGTTGCTACCAGGGGAGATGTAGCTGCTGCAGCGGGTGTTGTTATCACTACAATGCTGAATAAAAATACAATCCATGTAACAATTATTCTCATATCCGTTAGGTTATAGTTAAATGTATATCTTAATGAATATATTGCCAAATTATGAACTCAATATCTATTTTTGCGGTACACGATGCAGGGTAAAAAAATTTTTCAAAAAATATTCAATTGGGAGTTGTGGAATTTTTATGTCCTGTACTTTCCTATCGGGCCTGTATGGCTATGGTATTGCCTGAGAAGCTGGTCTTTTTGGTATTTTAGTTCCTCTAATCCAACGATTACTTTTGGTGGTTTTGAAGGGGAAGGAAAAAAAGAAATGTATGACCAGTTACCCCCAGACCTGGTGCCCCGGACTATTTATATTATGCATGACTGGCCCTTTGAAGAAGTAAAAAAGAAGATCGCCGAATCGGGATTTATTTTTCCATTTATTGTTAAACCTGATGTGGGAATGAAAGGTATTCTGTTCAGGAAAATTGAGAATGAAGAGCAACTTATAAAATACCATGAAAGGATCCCGGTTGAATATATCGTGCAAGACCTGGTAGAGTTGCCGGTTGAAGTGAGTGTTTTTTATTATCGCCACCCCGCCGAACAAAAAGGAGTGGTCAGCGGATTTATTCATAAGGAACTACTACAGGTTGTGGGTGACGGAATCCTGAATCTTGAGGAATTGATAAAAGAACATCCCCGTGCAAAATACAGGATGGAAGAGATGGCACACCGTCACGGACATCGTTTTGACAGGGTAATACCTGCAGGAGAAATATTTTACTTGTCCTATGCGGGTAATCATAACCGTGGCGCCCATTTTACCAACCTGCACAATGAAATTGACCAAGAGCTGCACAACGTGTTTGATGAGCTGAGCCATTATACCGACAAGTTCTACTATGGCCGTTATGATATCAAGACCACTTCGATCGAAGACCTGAAAAAGGGAAAGAATTTTTTGATCCTCGAGTTCAATGGTTGTGGCGCCGAACCTAATCATATTTATGATTGTGGCATGAGTTTGTGGAAAGCCTATAGCGTTTTACTTCATCACTGGAAAATGCTGTATAAAATCAGCCGTCACAACCACAGGCATGGCACACCTTATTGGTCATTCCGGAGAGGCAGGAAATATCTTGCTGACGCCAAGCGGCATTTTAAGATGCTGGAAAAGTACGATTAGCGAAACGGCAAGGTAAAAGGTGGAAGGCTGCCTAACCGCAGCCCCGAATTAGTCTGGTCATGCGACTCTCTACACCCCCGAACCTTGCTCCTAAGTGCTTCTACACTAACTTTACTTTATGATTAATGAGGAGAAACTTGTTCTGCTTCGTAATTATGATCTCTGGTGTCACCTGGATGACCAGGAGTATGAAGAGTTGAATGTGGCTCACCAGTTTATCGAGGCAAAAAAAGGTGATTATATTTATTTTGACTCGCACCACCTTAACAAACTCTATTTTGTAAAAAATGGCTATATCAAAATAGGTTTTGTTGATGAAGAAGGTAACGAGATTATCAAAGAGATTATTAAGGAGGGAGAAATATTCGGCCAGTTTGCGCTGGAAAGAACTAATATGAATGGTGAATTTGCCCGGGCTTATAAAGGCAGTGTAAGCCTTTGTGCTTTTACCATTGATGATTTTGAAAAATTGCTGACAAAAAAACCGGAATTGGCGATCAAATATAGCAAGCAGGTTGGAGAGAAACTTCGCCGGGCCGAGTTCAGGCTGGTAAACATGCTTAACAAAGATGTTCGTTCCCGGCTACTGGCTTTCTTTTATCATCTTGCAATGATGGAAGGATATGATGGGGCCACTGCCTCTTATTCCTTTACCAATTTCCTCACCCATGATGATATAGCCAAACTCATCGGCAGTGCCAGGCAGACAGTTACTTCATTTATCAGCCAGCTCGAAGGGAAAGGTTTAATTCAATTAACGAGGAAAAAAATAGTAATCCCGGATATAAAAAAATTGGAGCAGCTTGTGATTGTCACCTGACAATTTCCGTTCGCTGATTATTTGCTCAATTTAGTATTTTCGTCTATGCATCCATTGCTGAAAATTTTCTTTACTGGTTTGCTTGTCAGTTTTCTAGGCTCGTTGCCGTTGGGTACGTTGAATATAGCCGCTATGCAAATTTCTGTTTCTGATGGGGTAACGGCAGCTTTGCTTTTTTCAGCCGGCTCCTTATTGGTGGAAATAATCTATGTACGTTTCTCACTGGTGGCAATGGACTGGATACGAAAGCAGGAAAAAATTTTAAAAGCATTGGAGTGGGTTACGCTGCTGATCGTTCTTGCATTGGCAGCCTCCAGTTTTTATGCCGCTACCCACCCCGGGGTACACAAGAATGTAGTGCTGAGCAGTCCACTGCCAAAATTTGCGCTGGGAGCCGTTATGTGTGCCGTCAACCCGGTGCAGATACCTTTCTGGTTTGGATGGAGTACGGTTTTATTTAGCAAAAAGATATTACTGCCGAGAAACGATCATTATAATTCATATATCCTGGGGATCGGGATCGGGACCTTTATCGGCAACTGTATTTTTATTTTCGGCGGGTTACTGATCGCTAATAAGATCAGCAACAACCAGCACATTTTGAATTGGATCATTGGTGGAATATTTGCCATAACGGCCATCATCCAGCTTTGGCGGATATTGAAAAAGAAAGATGCCGTACATGATATGGGGCACCCCGAGGAAATGACACATAAGATCGAAGAGCAGATGGAAAAAATTGAAGAGGGGATCGATAAAATTACTCACCACGACAAGGATAAATCGGATTCAAATACCTAACTACAGCTATTCAAAGTGGCATTTTATTGCCGGCATGAAATACGAAGCATTACAGGTAAAAAAATGCCGGGTGACTGTCTGTGCATCAAAAAGATACAATGCATCTTAAGAACTACAACCCCCCCCCCGGTATCACCTATCGATATACCATAGCCTGTGAGAGGGGCTTATATTTCAGCAAGGTGCCGTATTGATAAAGGATTTTAATTCACACTATAGTCAGATAATGCGATCTCATCACCTGCCGAGGTAGTTGTAAGAATAAGCCCCACGCCATCAGCATAGTAGAACTGTGTAAAATGGTTGAGCGGGATCAGGTTGCCATTCATCAGCACTTTACTTTCACCTTCTATCATCATTACATCGTTATACGTTGTCCCCTTTACTTCCTTTGTAATGGCTGTTTCTTTTACCGTATTGGTTAAAAAACATTCAAGACCATTAGCCATAAATTTTACTTCCCAACTGTCGCCCACGGCCGCACTGTCTTTGAGGAGCACCTGGAAATTAGTCCCGTCCCAATGGTTGGTTTGGTAAGCATCATCCTCTTTTCGCATTTGCACAGCGATAGGTGCCAGCGAATTTTTCATCGTAAAAAGATTTCCATCAGAAGCGATCACTTCGTTGCTATAGGTAACACCGGTTTTCATTATATAATTCCATTTGTTGCCAGTCGCAAGGGGATAAAAAGCCATATAAATAATTTTAATAATTAATTGTAACAAAAATAATGCTTTGAAGACAGATTAACTTTAAAATTCCCGCCGAAGAATAGATTCTACTTTCTATTAATCTACGATGAATAGTTTACAACCAGTACTTGTAGTAGTACGATGGGCCTCATCATTATCGCCTACAAAATAGCACATACCTGCTGTCAATTTGAGCCGACGGCCATCCTCCAGTTCCGATTCCATCTCCCCTTCGAGACAAAAAGTGATATGTCCCTTATGGCACCAGTGGTCGGCCTGGTATCCTGGTGAATACGTTACCATTCTTACCCGGATGTCATTCACTTTCTGAACCTGCCACCAGGCAAAGCCGGTCACGCCAGTATATTCTTCTGTTGGAACAGTTGACCAATCCAGTGTTTGGAAGGGAAAGTGTTGTAGCTGCATTTTTAATCAATTGTTGCCGCCAAAGATTAACCGCGGCAGTTTGTGGATTCTATTGTGTAATTATTCTGATCTCATGTCCGCAGCCCAGTTATCCCTGTCATCCGGGCTAAATTTCCAGGGTGCAAAATTATTTTCTACGTTGCTGAACATAGTAGCCCATTCGGGTGTGGAATTACTTTCTTCCATCACCAGGTAGCGCCGCAACTCAAGAATAATATCCAAAGGATTAATGCTGACCGGGCATTCCTGCACGCAAGCATTACAGGTGGTACAGGCGCGGAGTTCTTCCACAGAAATATAATCATGCAGGAGGCTTTTGCCATCCTCTTTAAATGCTCCGTTCTTATTGATGTTTTTCCCAACCGCCTCCGTACGATCACGGGTATCCATCATTATTTTCCGGGGTGACAATAGTTTACCTGTTTGTGTAGCCGGGCAAGCAGCCGAACACCTCCCGCATTCCGTACAACTATAGGCATCCATCAGGTTCTTCCAACTCAGGTCCTGGATATCTTTCGCCCCAAATTTATGGGGAGTAGCAGCATCACCTGCGGGAACCAGCTCTGGCTGCATGGCATATAACACTTCCTTTTGAATGGATTCCATATTTTCCATCTTACCCATTGGCTCTAATGGTCCATAATAAGCATTGGGGAATGCCAGGATAATATGTAAGTGCTTGGAATAAGGAAGATAATTAAGGAAGGCAAAAATGCCAACGATATGTAACCACCAGCAACTTCTCTCGATCATTTGCAGGCCCTCATTACCCAGGCCATTCAAAACCGGGTGTAACCATTGTGACAATATGAAATTACCGGTCGGATGGTCACTGTAATGTTCCACACCCCTTGCCTGCAATAAGGTGTCACTGGCATTCAGGAACAGAAACAATGTCATTAAAACGATCTCCGTAATAAGTATATAATTGGCATCGCTCCGTGGCCAGCCATCAAGATCTTTACTGATAAATCGTTTTAGTTTGATGATATTTCTCCTGATCAGGAATAGGAGGCAGGATACTAACACAAGCAAAGCCAGTATCTCAAAACTATTGATCAGCACGGTGTATAATCTTCCCAGTGGCTCAGCAAATAAACGGTGTGTTCCTAATATCCCATCCAGTACGATTTCGAGCACTTCGATATTGATAATGATAAAACCGGCATACACAAAAAAGTGGAGCACGGCCACTAAAGGATTGCGAAACATTTTCTTTTGACCAAATGCCAGCAATAAAACATTTTTCCAGCGTTGTGATTTGTTATCAGCGAGCTGCTCATCACGCCCCAGTTTTATATTGCGGCTAATCTCTTTTATTTTTTTGGTGAATAGCCAAACCGATAAGCCGCTGACTAGGATGAACAATATTTGTTGTACAAGTTGCATGGGTGTGAAATACAGCCGCTAATTTACGCGATACCGGTATAAATGATTGAAATAGTTAGAGGGGATAGTAAACAGACTTTCCCCCCTGTTCACTGCCGCTACTAAATAATGAGCAAACCAGGATTGTAATTGTTTTATATTGTAAAGCTTTGTTGTGCCGCTGCCTTTTTCTATTTCCCTTGTTTTTCATCAGCACGGCCCGTAATTCCTTTGTATCAGGACACGAAAAAAAAATATATTGTATGATGGCAACAGCCTTACGTACACCAACGATCTGCCAGCACTGATAACGGAGCTGGGAGAACAGGAAATAGTGGCGATCAGCAGTCGTTCGATACTCCTTCCCGGCTATTCATTGGAAGATCACTGGAAAGATGGGTCGGTGCAAAAAGAAATAGAAAAAAGCAAGTATGATTTTGTAGTAGCGCAACAAGGTCCATCGGCAATGACCGAGTCAAGGGTGTTGCTGCTCGACTATGCGCATCGGCTGGCAAAGCCTTGCCGCGAAACAAGTCAAAAGTAGCATTATACATGGTTTGGTCTTCGAAAGCCGGCTTTTGACCAGGACTATGTATTTTATTTGTATAGTATGTTCGCTGTTAAAACCGGAACAACGCTATGTCCGGTGGGTCTCAGCTGGAAATACGCCTGGGAAGCTGCTCCTTTCTTCTCAATATATGGTGAAGATGGTTTTCATCCGGGAATAAATAGCAGCGTATTAGCAGCTCTTACCGTTTATGGTGTGTTGTTCGATAAAAAAGATCTTGATTTTATCCAGCACAATAAAGCTTCCTGGAAGAATAGGATTGATAAAACTAAATTGTCTGTTTTAGTAAGGCGGCATTGAAAACAGTAAATTAGAAAGGGGCGCTAGAAATAGAGCGCATGCATCTTCAATTTTCCATTAGACAATTCTAAGGCAGGAGTTGGGAATTTAAATGCGTTTAAAAACGTAAAAAGCAGTTTCACCATTTTACTTTTTGTTTTTATTTTGCTGAAATCAATATCCGGGGCGAGGTACCATTGCCGGTATCTAGTAACATCAGGACGATCAAAAACGATAGTCCCATCTTTATCCACGCCGATATTTTTCCTGCCGCCAAATAATCCTTCTGCACCATAACCAACTGAAACCGACAACCATTTTGGCAAATTTGATTTTGGAAAAAATGAATGCAGGTTGGCGCTGGCCCAGTAGGTTTGCCCGTTATAATCTTTTATCAGGCGCCGGGTCGGGGAGTTACCAAACAGTTTATCACTGCGCTTATTCAGTTCCGGATCACTGTACGTTTTATTATGAAAGGAGAACTTGATTCGGATACGTTGATCATTCCAGGCAAATTCCTGTGCCATTAATGTACCGCTTCCTAAAACATTGGCGCCAAAATCGGCCCAACTCCATCCCCAGCCCTCACTGAATCCATCCAATACTTCAATAATAGTTTGATAGGCTGCGCCGGTCATTCCCCCTAACCAGATCCGCTTTTTCCTGTCAACACCTGTCCATCTCCACATTTCCATGCTTCCCAGGCTTTCAATATATGCGCTATACAGGTGACCCACTTTATCCATCTGTTGCCATTCGGGCCAGTCGTTGAAACTATGAAAGCCCGTTTGCGGATAGTCTTTGTACCAGGCGGAATACAAACCGATCATCACGGCACTGTATCCAACTACATTACCGGCCACAACCAGCCTTACCCGCTTTTTTTTTTGTTCGGGAGTAAGGGAATAATAATTAGTGTCATTGATAAAATCGCGGGTAAAATGGGAAGCTGTCATTCCTGGATACCGGCTGTTCTCTTTGGCAATTCTATTTATCTCGTTGCTAACGCCACTATCAGGTTTAAAAGAAACATTTTGTCCCCAACTGATGGATGAAAGGAAAAAGAAAATAGTCGCTATGGCGAGCTTTCCTGAGGAAGATCTGTGGCGCTCTTCAATAAACCCAGGGCGGACTGCAAAGTGCAATGACAGTTGTAATGGCGATGGGCTCATAAACTACAAATTTACGTTTCCATCCGGGAAATGGATTGAAAAATGAAATTCAATAACTTAGCGACGAAAACGTAATATATGGATAAAGCAACCCAGTCTAAAGTCGATACATGGCTTCATGGAAATTTTGATGAAGAAACCAGGCAGCAGGTTAAATTTTTGCAGCAAGCGAAACCCGAGGATCTCGAAGATGCTTTTTATAAGAATCTGGAATTTGGCACCGGAGGTCTCCGCGGCCTTATGGGAGTAGGTACCAACCGAATGAATAAATATACGGTGGGTATGGCTACGCAGGGATATGCCAATTACTTAAAGCAGTGCTTTCCGGAAGGTGTGAGTGTGGCGATTGCACATGATAGCCGGAACAACAGTCGGTTCTTTGCAGAAACTGCGGCCAGTGTTTTCGCTGCCAATGAGGTAAAGGTATTTTTGTTTGAAGACCTGCGGCCTACACCAGAGTTGTCATTTGCCATCCGTGAATTGAAATGCCAGGGTGGTGTAGTTTGTACCGCCTCGCATAACCCTAAAGAATATAACGGCTATAAAGCTTACTGGAATGATGGTTCCCAACTCGTGCCCCCGCATGATAAGAATGTTATCAAAGAAGTGGATAAGATCGCATCCGTGGATGATGTTAAATGGAGCGGGGGAGAAGGCAACATCACAATCATCGGCAAAGAAATGGATGAAAAATATATGGAAATGGTGCAGGGATTGAGTGTGTACCCAGAAATAATTGCAAAGCACAAAGACCTCAAGATCGTTTATACGCCGATACATGGAACCGGGATAACATTACTACCTCAAGTATTGAAAAAATTTGGCTTTGATAATGTACATCTTGTGGATGAACAAATGACACCTAATGGAAATTTTCCAACAGTTGTATACCCCAACCCGGAGGAAAGCGAAGCGATGAGCCTGGGGCTGAAATTGGCAGAAAAGCTGGATGCAGATATTCTTGCCGGTACTGATCCCGATGCAGACCGGATAGCCATTGGTGTGAAGGATGTCGAAGGGAAATGGGTATTGATGAATGGCAACCAGACTGCCGTGCTTGCATTTAACTACCTGATCGAAGCCAGGAAGACAAAAGGGATTGCACAACCGAATGATATGGTGATCACCACCATTGTCACGACCCCGATGATCGATGGCATAGCTGCAAAGAATGGGGTGAGTTGTTACCGCGTGCTGACCGGTTTTAAATGGATCGCAGAAATGATCCGGGAAAAAGAAGGGAAAGAAAATTATATTATTGGTGGTGAAGAAAGTTTTGGATTGATGATCGGTGATAAGATCAGGGATAAGGATGGCGTGAGTGCCGTGGCTTTGCTTTGCGAAATGGCGGCCTATGAAAAAGAAAAAGGCCGGAGCCTGTATGAAAAGATGATCGACTTATACCTGGAGTATGGATTTTATAAGGAACACCTTGTTTCTATTACTAAGAAAGGAATGGATGGCCAGCAACAGATAGCAGCCATGATGGAGAGTTTCCGGGACAACCCGCCCAAACTGATCAATGGCTCGTCAGTTATTATGTTGCGTGACTACGAATTGCAAATTGAGAAAAATATACAAACCGGAGAGGAACGGCCGATCAACCTGCCAAAATCAAATGTGTTACAGTTTGTCCTCGATGATGGGAGTTGCATCTCAGCAAGACCGAGCGGTACGGAACCAAAGATCAAATTTTATTTTAGCGTAAATGCACCGTTGACCAGTAATCGCGAATTTGATAAAGTAAGCAGGGAACTCGATGAGAAGATCAATGCCATCATTGCCGATATGAAGCTTTAGTTATGGGGTATGCTTTTTTTTAATTGTGATGCTGCGGGTTTTGACCGGGATGGTATTTGTCGCGCATGCCATTGCCAGGCTGGTGGATTTTTTTCTCACGGGATTTGGTGAATTTTTAAACAGCGAGGGGTTTTCAGGTGGTTTTTACCTGGCATGGACGATTACCATTTTCGAATTAGTGAGAGTCCTGATGATGGTGGTCCGCAAATTTGTCAAACTGTTTTGTGCGAGCGAGATCATTATTTTATTGACCCGGATATAATTATTCATTCGCCTAATGGATGGTTCGTTGTGGAAAAAACATCGAATGGTATAGAGTATAGTGTGGTGTTGATCACAGTTTTCATCGCTATCTTCCTGGCCGAGTTAAAAAAGGAAAGGAATATCAGGCTGGTGTTATAGGCAGAATTATTGTAATTTTGACCAATGAACTTGCATCAATACATTATTGTTTCGCCCGATTTTCAATTCGGTAAATCTGTTTTTAGAGGAACAAGGGTGCCGGTACAATCGTTATTCTTTCACCTCGAACAGGGTATAAGCCTGAATGAATTTCTCGAGGATTTTCCCGGAGTTTCCAGGGAGCAGGTAGAAGCTGTTCTGGAATCAACTGCCCTACTTTTTCAATCTTCCAATTGGGAAAAGATAGATGAAATTATTGCTTGATGAAAATCTACCCGTAAAATTAAGATACCGGTTTTTTGAACGGGACATAGAGGCATTTAGGGTGTCAGAGCAAAAATGGAGTTCAAGGCAGAATGGCGAATTACCTGAATTGATGATTAATGAAGGATTTACACACCTGTTTACTTTTGATAGTAATCTTTCTTTTCAACAAAATTTTTTCCGCTATCCGCTACCGGTTGTAGTTATTATTGATACCAATTATGAGACCCATAGAAGATACCTACCGCCACAAAGGTTTGCGCAAAAAATTAGTACAGGGCATTCATGCCAAAGGCATCACAGACGATCGGGTGCTGGATGCCATCCTTGAAGTTCCCCGCCATTTTTTTTTGGATTCCGCTTTTGACGAAAAGGCCTATGAAGACAGGGCTTTTCCAATTGGCGAAGGTCAAACTATTTCGCAACCTTATACAGTAGCCTATCAAAGCCAGTTGCTGGAAATAGAACCTTTTGACAAAGTGCTGGAGATCGGAACTGGCAGTGCTTACCAGGCTGTAGTGCTGGCCGAGATGTCTGCACAGGTTTACACGATAGAGCGGCAGAAAAAATTGTTTGAATCCAGTCAATCGTTTTCGTTTCTTAAAAAATATACTTCCATCAAATTTTTTTATGGGGACGGTTATGAAGGACTCCCCACTTTTGCACCTTTCGACAAGGTCGTTATTACAGCAGCGGCACCAGCGATCCCTGAAAAATTAATCGAACAATTGAGAGTCGGTGGTATGATGGTGATACCGCTGGGTGCGGGAGACCTTCAACAGATGATGCGAGTCACCAAATTGAAAAATGGCGTATTAAAAGAAGAAGTATATGATCATTTTTCTTTTGTACCGATGCTGGGAGGGAAGAAGTGAAAAATCGGGACTTGTTTGTCAGGAGTCATTATTCGGGGGTGTAGAGCCGATAGTCAGCGGCAGCTTGTTTCAAATGGAAGTTCGAATACAAATAAGATCGGGAATCTTCTTGACTCGTGACTATGGATTACCGACTCAGACTCATCAAGCAAACTGTTCCAGCAGCTGAATTCTCTTATTGATTGGCGGGTGTGTGGCAAACAATCCCGCGATAGAAAATTTCTTAGCGTTTTTGTCTTTGGGGTTGTCAATAAAAAGTTGTGCCACATCATGACTTTTTACCGCTTCAATATTAGGATCTGCATCGATCTTGCGTAAGGCACTGGCCAGCGCATAGGGTTTCTTTGTCATTTCGGCAGCGCCGGCATCGGCGAGGTATTCCCTTGATTTGGAAATACCAAAACGTAAAAAAATTGAAATAAGATAACAGACAGCAGTGACCGCAATAATAACCAGAACGATATACCCCCCATTCTTTTTCTTATTACCCCCGCCAAAACGCAAACTCCGCAACGCCATCTCAGCAAGAAAGGCGAAAATGCCGACAAAAATTATCGATACGATCAACAGTCTTACATCACGGTTCTGTATATGTGTTAACTCGTGGGCTATCACCCCTTCCAATTCTTCGTCATTCAGTTTTTCGATAATGCCCCTTGATAAGGAGATGGCATATGTTTTTTGATTGATACCACTGGCAAAAGCATTTAGTGAATCGTCATCAATAACATAGATCCGCGGTGTCTGTATGCCTAGTTGGATGCAAAGATTCTCCGTAAGATTGTACACCCGTTTATTTTCTGTCCGCTCCAGCGGTTTACTGCCTGTAGACCTGCGAATGAACGATGAATGACCGGCATAAGCAATAAGAAACCAGATGCCAACCCCGGCAAGTATAAAAGGCATCGCACCGAGAAAAGCCTGGTTGGCATCGATCGTTTGTCCATACCCCGCGTCTGGTTCGGAGTTAGCCGCGATAACCTTAATAATAATAAAAAGCATCCCCAGTAATAACACCGGGAATGCTATTAATAACAATAACGAATAGCGGTTGTTCCTGCCAATTTGTTTCTGAAGGCCTACGTACTGCATCTTCTTATTCCTCCGCCAATAGGCGGATTTGGGGGTTAGAATTGGATTTTTGGAGGCTCTTCCATTTGTTTACGCGTGTCTGTTCCCAAGTCAAACATTAACTCCCGGTTGAAACCAAAGTTCCTGGCGATCAGGTTGCCAGGGAAAGATTCCACTGAATTGTTGTACTCGGTCGTTGCCGCATTGAAGAAACGGCGGGCAGCTGCCAGTTTATTTTCTATATCACTGAGTTCTTCCTGTAATTGCAGGAAATTTTGATTGGCTTTGAGGTCAGGATACGCTTCCACCTGTACTTTCAATCCCTGCAATGCTGATGTCAGTTGCTGTTCTGCTACTATCTTACCATCAATAGAAGTAGCTGCCATGGCGGCTGTCCGGGCCTCAGTTACTTTCAGTAATAACTCTCTTTCATGCGTGGCATAACCTTTTACCGTTTCCACCAATTGTGGGATCAGGTCATGTCGCTGGCGGAGTTGTACATCAATGTCAGCAAAAGCATTTTGTCTCCTGTTCCGCAACCGCACCAAGTTGTTATACAGGCTTACGACCCATAGAACAATTACAAGAATAATACCGATTACAATTAAAATTGCCATGGTTTTATTATTTTAATAAACATTGAAATTAATGAAAAGTGCAACACGGACGAAAGAGATTTGAAAAGATCCTCCGCACGATATCCTTAAAGAGTATTTTTTTATCCATAGAAATCTCAGCAATCCAATCGATGAGAAAAGGTATAAATTCCGCGGTTATTCAGTCAAATCTGCATAAACCGTGTTATCTTTCCCCATCATATATTCCCTATGCGTATTGTTCCATTTACTATTACTGCTATTGCAACAACAGGATTGATCGTTCTCTTTGACAGACCTTTTGGCCCACTTCCTATGCCCCTTGGCAAATTCATTAGTCCGCAGCATGGTTTCTGGCAAAATGCGGAACCCGCCGCTTCACAGTTCAATGACGAACTGTCCTTCCCTTATTTGAAAGGAAAAGCAGAAGTATACTTCGATGAACGCCTGGTACCGCATGTATTTGCAGAGCACGATGAAGATCTTTATTTTATCCAGGGTTACCTCCATGCAAAATTTCGCCTGTTCCAGATGGATCTGCAGACAAAAGCTGCTGCCGGAAGAGCCAGTGAGATCGCGGGTAATAAAGCCATCAATTATGACAAAGAACAAAGAAGACTGGGAATGGTATATGCTGCGGAGAACGCGATGAAGGAAGTGGATATAGACCCGGTTTCCAAAGCTAGTTTTGATGCCTATACCAATGGGGTCAATGCCTATATCAGTTCATTGAAAACAAGTGAACTCCCTGTTGAATATAAATTACTCAATATTCAACCCGAGAAATGGACCAATCTCCGGACTGCCTTATTGTTGAAGATGATGGCCAAAATGCTATCCTCTGGTACAGAGAAGGATCTGTCCAATACCAATGCCAAATCTGTATTTATCCCTGAAGAATTAAAAATGATGTACCCCCAGGTACCGGATTCATTGGAGCCGATTGTTCCGAAAGGAACGATATTTGACAAACCAGGGATTATCCCGGTACAACCTGCCACAGCTGATTCATTATATTTTGGCAACAAGGAAACAATTGCAGTGCATGAGATTTCAAAACCGGATATACACAACGGTAGTAATAATTGGGTAGTGGCTGGCAGCAAAACAAAAAGTGGTTCACCTATTCTGTGCAATGATCCGCACCTGGAACTTTCGCTGCCCTCAATCTGGTACGAGGTACAATTAAAGTCACCCACCACTAATGCCTATGGCGTTTCACTGCCTGGCAGTCCTTTTGTTATTATAGGATTTAATGACAGCATCGCGTGGGGGGTGACCAATGCACAGCGGGATGTAAAAGATTATTATGAAATAAAGTTTAAAGACAAGACAAAAAAAGAATATTGGTTAAATGGTGAATGGGAGCCAACAAGCCAGCGTATTGAAGAAATAAAAGTAAAAGGGGGCAAGACGGTATATGATACGGTGGCGTATACCATTTTTGGCCCGGTGCAGTTTGATGAAAGCTTTTCCAATAATCTTTCCCATAAAAAGAACCTAGCTGTTCGATGGATGGCACATGATCCGAGTAATGAAGCGGCTACTTTTTATAAACTGAACAGAGCTAACAACTACAATGATTATGTGGAAGCTATACGCTCATTCTCCTGCCCCGCGCAGAATTTTGTATTCGCTTCTAAAACCGGTGATATTGCCATCTGGCAGCAGGGAAAATTTCCCGCCCGGTGGAATGGACAGGGACTGTATGTCATGCCGGGAGAGGATAGTAGCTACAGGTGGCAGGCTTTTATTCCGCAAACTGAAAACCCACATAGTAAAAACCCGATAAGAGGATTTTTGCAAAGTGCTAACCAGCGGCCAGTAGATTCAACGTATCCTTATTTTATCCCGGGCAGTTATACCACGCCGAGAGGGGTGACCATTACCAATCAATTGACTGGAATGACAAGCATCACTCCTGATGATATGATGAAATTGCAAAACAATTATTTCAATACACTCGCTAAAGATGCAAGAACGATCTTGTTGGATTTTGTAAAGGAAAATGAGTTGACTGTTACTGAAAAAAAATATGTGGACCTGGTTAGGAGTTGGGACCTGATGGCATCGCCGGATTCAAAAGGGCAAACCATTTTTCAATGCTGGTGGGATAGCCTGGAGGCCGGAATCTGGATGGATGAGCTTTCACAAACAAAACCCATATCTCCATGGCCGGAAGAACAAACAACAATGGAATTGCTAAAAAAAGATTCAGCCCTGGCATACATTGATGACATCAATACCACAAGAAAAGAAACATTATATGATGTGGTGACCACCGCCATAAAGAGATCAGCTGTTGAACTGGCAAAAAAAGAGGCGACAGGGAAATTGGAATGGACAAAGTTCAAAGACCCCACCGTGTATCATGTAATAAAAGATCTGAAAGGTTTTTCAAGACCTGGTTTACCGGTAGGGGGCAACGGTAATATTGTGAATGCCATTACACACAGCCATGGCCCCAGCTGGAGGATGGTCGTTCACCTGGCAACGACTACCGAAGCGTATGGGGTGTATCCCGGTGGGCAAAGCGGTAATCCCGGCAGCAGGTTTTATGACGATTATATTGATAATTGGGTGGCCGGTAAATATTATCGACTTTGGTTTATGCAGGATACTGACAGGTCCGACAAAAATGTGAAGTGGACAATTAAGTTTGAAAAAGGTTCATAGGCAAGGATGAATAGTGAAAATTGGATAGTCAATAACGATTCGAAAATATAAATGAATAACACAATGAAATTTTTTGGTGCACTGATCCTAACGGCATTACTGGCTTTTATCAGCGGTTTATTTCTGCCCTGGTGGGGAATGGCACTTACCTCATTGCTGGTGGCGTTGCTCATTCATCAGCGATCCGGAAAAGCATTTCTTTCCGGCTTACTGGGTGTTTTTATTTTATGGGGGGGGCTTGCATGGTGGATTGACATAAAAAACGATGGTGTATTGTCAACAAAAATAGCTTCTATACTTCCGCTTGGTGGCAATGTCATCCTGCTGATCATACTTACAGGTGTTGTAGGTGGGTTGGTGGCTGGCATGGCTGCCATGGGTGGTAGCTTTCTTCGTTCTTCGATCAAATAACGTTAAATCTTTACTTGCAACTGGCGTTCCTAACCATTAAAGCCGGCTGTCAATTATCTTGTAGCCATAAATTATGAAACAGGTTTTTACCATTCCACTACTTTTTATCTGCTCCCTGGGCGCGAATGCTCAAAAGATCAAAGGATCCATTACTGATAAGGAGGGGAAAGTGTTAGCGTATGCTTCTGTTTTTATAAAGGAAAACAATAAAGGTACTACTGCCAACAGCGAGGGCAGGTATTCACTACAACTTGAAACGGGGATCTATACATTAGTTTGCCAGTACGTTGGATACAAAAAAGAAGAGAGAAAGATTTCTGTTGCTACTACAGATATTGAATTGAATATTAGTCTCAGTCAACAGGAAATGACATTGACTGAAGTGGTCGTCAAATCCGGTGAAGACCCCGCTTACCAGATCATCCGGAATACGATCAGGAAAAGATCTTACCACGAAAATCAACTTGATAAATTTGAATGTGAAGTATATACCAAAGGTCAGTTGAGGCTTAGAAATTATCCCGATAAATTACTTGGGCAAAAGGTCGATTTTGAAGACGGCGATACCAGCAAGCAAAAGATTATTTTTTTATCAGAAACGGTTTCCAGGTATTCGGCAGATAAACCCAATAAAGCGAAGATCGAGGTTGTTTCTTCCCGCGTAAGCGGGCAGACCAACGGGTTTGGATTAGCGGCCCCCGGTTTTCTTTCATTTTACGGTAACAATGTATTTATCGGGGAGAATTTGAATCCCCGTGGTTTTGTATCACCTATTGCCGACCACGCATTAAATTTTTACCGTTACCAACTCGAAGGATCCTATTTTGAAGACGGACGGGAGATCCTGCATATTAAGGTGACACCTAAACGAAAATATGAACCCTCGTTCAGCGGATACATTGATATTGTAGACGAGGACTGGCGCATCTACTCAGTTAAGTTATTGCTGACGAAGGCCTCACAAATGGAAAGATTAGATACGCTGCGTATTGAACAAATTTATCGTCCAGCCAGTACGGATATATGGTATGTCTTCAGCCAGGTGATCTATCCTGCTGTCAAAGTAATGGGCTTTGATGCCTACGGTAGTTTTGTCAATATATATTCAGGGTTTGATCCGGCACCGGTCTTTAATAAGAAAAGTTTCTCCAGCACTTTTATGAAATATACGGATAGTGCTAACAAAAAAAGTGCTGACTATTGGGAAAAAACAAGACCGCTGCCATTATTAGATGATGAAATAAAGGATTACCGCCGGAAAGACAGCTTGGCTGTCCTTCGGAAAGATCCGCGTTATCTTGACTCGCTACAAAAGATCAGGAACAAAATAACCCCCCTGCATATTCTTTTATTGGGTCATACGTTCCACTCAGAACGCAGAAGGGCTTCCACCAGTATTCCTTCTTTGCTTGAGCTGGTCAATTTTAACCCGGCCGAAGGGTGGGCGGCCAATCCTTCTTTTATATGGACAAAAAGATTGGATACCACGTCAACCAGCCGGCGGAGTCTATTGATAGCACCCACACTACGTTATGGGTTTACGAACAAACACTTCAACGCTCACCTGACCGTTGGATATACATACGGCAAGCAATATGCGACAACTGTCAGTCTCTCCGGAGGAAAAAGAGTATTCCAGTTTAATAATAACAGTCCTATCGGGCAGCGGGGTAACACCATTTCATCGTTATTTGGTGAGGAAAACAGGATAAAAAGTTATGAAGCTACCTATGTCAGGGGGAGTTACCGCAAAGGGGTTGGTGACGGATTTTCTTTTGCTACAGGATTTCAATACCAGGACAGGATGCCGCTGGATAACCGGACCAACTATACCTGGCGCGATAAGGTTAACCGGGAGTACACTCCCAATTATCCCAATGAATTAGTAGCTGAAAATATCAGTCGACACCAGGTCTTTATGGTGACGGTGAACTTTACCTGGCAACCCGGAGCCCGTTATATTGAATTTCCCGAACGGAAGATCAATATTGGTTCAAAACATCCTGTTTTTTCTGCCGAATTCACCCAGGGATTCAATGACGTTTTTGGCAGCGATGAAAGTTTTAGCAAATGGAAATTCGGCATTACAGATGCTATTAATTTAAAGTTGCAGGGAAAGTTCCGCTATCGGTTAGGGATGGGTGGATTTATTGATACAGGCACTAATGTCCGGGTCCCTGACTACAATCATTTTAATGGCAATATCTCCACGTTAGCTACCGAATACCTCAACAGTTTTCAGTTTTTACCTATTTACCAGTTTAGCAATCTTTCCCGTTTTTACGCAATCGCACATATTGAACACAACTTTAATGGATTTCTTACGAATAAGATACCCGGTTTCAGGAAGCTGAATTTATACCTGGTGGCAGGGGCGAACGGTTTTTATATTGATAATAAAAAGAACTTCTACGAGCTTTTCGTTGGTTTTGACAATATATTGAAACAGATTCGCGTTGATTTTGTACAATCATTCCTGGATGGAAAACCCTGGCAAAATGGATTCCGCCTAGGATTTAGCAGGTTGCCAGGAAGAAGAGGAGACAATTGGCCATAATGTTTTTATTGAGTGGATTACCCCATTTCGAATCACTTTCAATTGTTCGGGACCAGACCATCATCATATTATAAAAAAACTCCTGCCTGGCAGGAGTTTTGGAAATTATTTGAGATAGTTATTCTTGTGAAACTGGGTTCGAAACCACTTCATCTGTATGCACTTTGAATACATTCATCGCTGTGGTGCCATCTGCATTCATCCATACCAATTTAGTAGCACCGTTGTCCAGTAAGCGAATTTTATATACATCTTTATCATTGGCACCTTTTATTTTGGTGATGGAATAAACTACAGGTCCATGCACGCGTAGTGCTGTGCTTACCACTTCTTCAGGTACGCTACTCTGTATCACTGGCAAGGAAGCTCTGTAATCAACCCCTCTTTCATCGTAAAAGGCATAAATGATCCTGTTGTCCATATTATAGCTTGCACGCCAATAAGCCCGCACTGGTTCCCATGCTATTACCGTTACACCAGGATAGGTCTTTTCGAAACTGGTTACGATGTAGGCTGGTACGCTGGTACCGGGAAAACTTTCTGTTCTGTAGATTTTCACATCCTGTGCCTGCGTTAAACAGACTGTCCCCAGGAGGAACACTGAAAAAAATATCTTTTTCATTACATAATTTTTAAGTTAGACAAATTGAGATCGATTAAAGAAACGCAATTAAAATGCCTGTAAGAATATAGTTACTGTATAAAAAGAAATGGGTCATAAATTCCTCAGAGTTTAAGATATTTTTTAGATGTAGATGGGGATCGGTTATGCCTGTGGAAAATATTTACCGCATTGTTACTGCCTAGACAAAATCTCATTTTTAGTAATAGTTACCAAATTTCCCCGACTTCGGTAAATCCTGAAACAAGTTCAGCCATACTCTTTTTCATTTCCTATTTTTGTCATGTTTTAACAATTTTGCCCAACCTGAAATTGGGTCCATCGAGGTGGATAAAATTCAAACACTATGGCGCCGCTACACAATCGAATCTCCCGCAAGGAGCTGAAAGAACGCATTCAGAACGATCCCACTCCCCGAATTACCCTTTCATTTTATTGCTATTTTAAAATAGATGACCCTGGAGTATTCAGGAATGAACTATACCTGCAATTAAAAGAATTGGGCGTACTCGGAAGAATATACCTGGCACAAGAAGGGATCAATGCACAGATTAGTTTGCCAGCAGATAATTTTGAAGCGGTCCGTTCTTACTTGTATGCTGTTGAGCCATTAAATGGAGTACGATTAAATATCGCCGTGGATGACGCAGACGGGCAGGGAAAGAGCTTCTATGTGCTGGATGTGAAAGTGCGTAATAAAATTGTGGCGGATGGTATCAGCGACCCGGAATTTGATATGGCCAACCGGGGCAGGTATGTAGATGCCAGACAATTCAACCAACTTACCAATGATCCGGATACGGTGGTGATTGATATGCGAAATCACTATGAATATGAGGTAGGTCATTTTGAGAATGCGATCGAAGTGCCCAGCGATACATTCCGGGAACAATTGCCGATGGTAGTGGAGATGATGAAAGCAGAAAAAGATAAGAACATCATCATGTACTGCACCGGCGGTATACGTTGTGAAAAAGCTTCCGCCTATATGCTGCACAAAGGGTTTAAGAACGTGTTTCACCTGGAGGGAGGCATTATCAATTATGTAAACCAGGCAAAAGAGCAGGGTCTTGGCAACAAATTTCACGGTAAGAATTTTGTATTTGACCAGCGGTTAGGAGAAAGGGTGACCAACGAGATCATTGCTCATTGCCATCAATGCGGGAAACCAGCCGACACCCACGTTAATTGTGTAAATGATGCCTGCCATTTGCTATTCATTCAATGTGAGGATTGTAAGAATACATTTGAAGGATGTTGTAGTAAGGAATGCAATGATTTTATTCATTTACCGGAAGAGGAGCAGAAACAGCTTCGCTCCGGTATTGATAAAGGGAGAAATGTTTTCAATAAAGCCAAATCAAGGATCAAAGAGCTGGGTGGGAACCGGGAATGATTTTTATGACCGGTAAAGAGAAATCTCTACATTCCAGTATTTTGTATTCTATTAAGAAAATATCTATATGAGAAAGTGCCTTTCCCTCATTGTATTATTTGTCTCGTTCAGCGTCATGGCTCAGACAAAGGAAAAAATGGAATTTGAAAATTACAATCCATCCTCTACGTTGGTGGTGCCGGGTAAGACAGTAACGAGGGCAAAGTTTCCTTTTATTGATGTACACAATCACCAGGGCCGCATGCCTGATATAGACTTGAATACGTTGTTGACAGAAATGGATAAACTGAATATGCAGGTGATGGTGAACCTCAGCGGTCAAAGTGGGGAAGCTATTAAAAAATCAGTGGCGAATATCAAAAAAAATTCTCCCAAGCGTTTTATCGTTTTTGCCAATGTTGATTTCAGGGGCGTGGGTAATGATGGCTGGGAAGCAACAACAGCGCAACAACTGGAGGAAGATGTAAGGAATGGTGCGAATGGGTTAAAAATATTTAAAAATCTTGGTTTTTCTGTGAATGATGTGAGTGGCAAAAGAGTGACAATAGATGATCCCCGACTGGATCCTGTCTGGAAAAAAGCAGGGGAACTGGGTATACCGGTACTCATCCACACGGCTGATCCAAAACCCTTTTGGCAACCACTTGATGCTGACAATGAGCGATGGCTTGAACTGGTCATCAATCCCAATCGAAAAAGAAGCGACACAAATCCTGTAGCATGGGATACCTTGATCGCGGAGCAACATCGGATGTTCAAAAAGCATCCCAAGACAACATTTATTGCTGCCCATTTTGGCTGGTATCCGAATGATCTGGCCAAATTGGGAATGCTACTGGATGCGATGCCCAATGTAGTAGTAGAATTTGGTGCAGTCATCGCAGAGCTGGGAAGACAACCAAGAATGGCAAAACAATTTTTTACAAAATACCAGGATCGGATACTGTTTGGAAAAGATAGTTGGGTACCGGCTGAATACCCAACTTATTTCCGGGTGCTGGAAACAGAAGATGAATATTTTCCTTATCACAAAAAGTATCATGCTTTTTGGGCCATGTATGGAATGGGTTTGCCGGATACCATTCTGAAAAAGGTATATTACAAGAATGCGATCCGCATCATCCCGGGTATTGATAAATCCCAGTTTCCCGATTAATTAGCTTTAGAAAATCGGTGGTGCAGGTGTGAAACTACCATCAGGTGGGTCATATACTAAACGGAGCCTGGCATTTTTAGTGTCTGTTGAACTTAGCACTAATCGATGTTGGTTCTTTCCAGCTGTAATGATGAGGATGGCGGTATTGGGGGGAATGGTTCCTAAATTTTCGGCTACCATTTCTATTTCATGAAACTTATTGTGCAGATCAACTCTTACGTGTGTCGTAACGGCTTTTGCAGTTAGCCGCTGATGTGTTAACACCACCCGGTTGTTTACTTTCACTGTAATAGAATCACCATCCACAATGGCATTGTCATAAAAGTCGAGGCGAATAGTGCCCGTATCAACTTTTATTTCCGGAATTTCTTTAAAGTCAGATACCGCAACCCTCGTTAGAACGATCCTGCCCCCACCGCAGGTAGTAACGCTGTTCAAGACATTACCACCCCATTGGCCGCTTAATGTTTCTACATTTCCATCACGGCTATATATAAGATCAAATAGTTTTACGCATATCACACAACGCATTGGAATATGGTACGTAGTCACCATTCCTTCTTGCAGTAAAAGCTTTTTTGCTTCACTGTTATATTTCCCGGTAAATTTTTTCTTTACATAATTATCAATATCCTGGTAATGATAAGAATCACCACGAGCTACTGTACCGTCCATTTTTATTTGTATCTCGATTTTATTGTCAGGAAAGCAGCCTCTCATGCTAAGGTTGCCTTTCCAGTAACCCGTCAGGTTCTGGGCTTGCAGTGTAATTCCCGTGAGCAAAAAACACAATATTATGACAGAGGTCTTCTTCACTATTAAAAGTTACTGAACTATTCGCTGTGGAAATTGTGAAAATTGTGTGGACGGTAACGAAAATGGGTATTTGCACATGGAAAGCGCGGAAAGAAATTGTTTCAACTACTTTGATCCGGTGTATCTTGTTGCAATTACTTTACGAAATTGTTATCCCAACTATGTAATCAATTTGGGTTACTTTCTTCTTTCTAATTAAAAGGCGACTGGTATTGTTTTTCCGGCTATTTTTGCCGAAAATTCACGATTACCTGCCTTTTTTTAATTGTAAACAACAAAATTTATTATGGCAACAAAAGTAACATTTACATTACCTGCGGATGTGGTTGCAGATGCAACAGAAGGATTATTACTTGGAGAGTTCAACAACTGGGACCGTGCCAATGGCATTAGTTTGAAAAAACAAAAAGATGGCTCTTTAAAAGCTGCTACCATCTTGGAACCGGGCAAATCATATCAATACCGCTATTTGTTAAATGATGGCAGGTGGGTAAACGATCAATTCGCGGAAACATTTGTATATGCAGATGGTTTTGGTGTAGAAAATTGCGTGATAACAGTACCGGCGGCCGAACCAAAAGCAGCAAGGGTTAAAAGAACAGTGACAAAAAAGGCCGAACCAAAACTAACAGGGGCTGATGACCTGACTAAAATTGAAGGGGTTGGCAAAAAGATCAACGAGCTATTAGCAGCAGAAAATATTGTATCGTATAAAGAACTAGCAAAATTATCTGCCAAAAAACTGAAAGCAGTGCTGCAAGCTGCAGGCAATAAGTTCACTCTGCATGACCCGGCATCTTGGCCCAGGCAGGCTAAGTTAGCTGCGGCAGGTAAATGGGAGGAGCTAGATGCGCTTCAAAAGGAACTGGTAGCAGGAAAATAATTTTATTTTAATGTTTGACGTCAACCATGAGTTTGTCTTATGGTTGACGTTTATTTCTCTTACCCCTACGTTTGGCCACCAGGGTATAACAGCATGCTATTCAAGCAGAGCAATATCTCCTGTCATTCGATAATAAGGGTGCCGTTTCTTTCTGCGCTGGCCAGCAGAATAGTAAGACTAGCCTTCGGACATGATTGCTTTACAGATTGATTGTAATGACAATCGGGAAAGGGGTTTACTGTTCGATATAGACCTTCTTACCATTCAGGCGGCTTAGTGAGTCCAGGATCCTGGTAGTGTCCGCTGTGATGACTGGCAGGACCATGAATATTTTGTAAGTAACTGAATCAGTAGTTTCCATTTGAACGGGCCATTTAAAAATTTTTAACCTGTCGAAACGATACATGGCCCTGGCGGCATTGGATTTTTCCAGGATAAATTTAAAATTACCGGGAGGCACTGCAGTTACCGCCTGAGACTTCATAGCATTGTTTTGCAGTGTAGTGTCACCTGGCAACGGAATCTTTTTTTCCTCCCTTGTTTTGTTATAAACAGTTATACCTCCCCAGATGGCAAGGGCCAGTCCGGCCACCATCAATAACACAACAACAGGCCTTTTCCATTTTTTTTTATCTTTCTTTGGGTGGATATCGGCAAATGATTCCTCGGAAGAGGAAGTCGAAGAAATTTCACGTAACGAGTATTTTTGCATACTAGTCGGGATTGCCATACCCGATGTAAAAGCAAATACCCCCGATTTAATCTTTACAATATTGCCTATTCCTTCAAATAAAAACGGTTTTCCAATATTTAAAAACTGGTGTGCAAACCCAAGGTGTGATTCCAGGTCGGCTGCTGCCAGCGCTTTGATTTTACCTGTTTCAGAGGCTATAAAGGCAATTAGTTCACTTGCATCTTTAACTGAGGGATTACTTTCAAATGTTACTCCTTCGAGGACGACAGGTTTGGTCGATTTATTACTTTCCGGTTCAAGCAGGGTAGATGGATCGAGCAGAAATGTGCCCAGGCCCGGGAGATCCAGGCGTTTGTAGATATATAGATATTGTGCGAATAAAGGAGCTAATTTCAAGGCTGTAGCTATTAAGGGCTGTAAGATAGATATTTTGCGCCGCCGATGCAAGAGTGAAAAGTAATAGTGTTTTATCTTTGCTATAATTATGCTTACAAGTGAGGACAAAGGGTTTATCGAGTATTGGGAACATAACCGGCTACGGAAGAAAAAAATCTGGCGACAATTATCGGTGGGGTTGCCACTTGGGACTGCATTAGCCGGCGCTATCCTTATCAATATCTATTCTGGTTGGAACCCGGCCGGTACATTTTTAAAACACAATGGCGAAAGGCTTTTTGTCGTATTGATCGGTGTGCTCCTGGTCGTAGTTTTCATTGTTATATTTTCCGCCCGACACCGCTGGGATATGAATGAGCAGCATTACAAAGAATTGCTTTCTAAAAGAGATATGTCCTAAATTTGCCTCCTTTGCAGCGAAACGGACCTTCAATAGGTCTTTACAGATTACATATTTAATTACAGCGATGAAAAGAATATTTTTTACAATTTCGGTTTTTCTTGTTTTGTTTAGTGTGTCGGGTTGCTTAAAGAACAACGGGTGCCAGGATAAAACAGTTCAGAGTGAGGCGGCTACCATTGCGGCCTATGCCGCTGCCAACGGTATTACCGGTATTACCCATAGTTCAGGAGTTTATTATCAGGTCACCATTCCCGGTAGCGGACCCAGCCCTACACCTTTTTCACAGATTTCTGTACGGTACACTGGGAAACTGCTTGATGGAACAATATTTGATTCGCAAACGGGCAATCCCGTTACGTTTACGCTTAGTCAAACAGTTCCTGGTTTCCAGATCGCTTTACAACAAGTTCAGAAAGGCGGAACTATAAAATTTATTATTCCTTCCTCGTTGGCTTATGGATGTACAGGTAATGGTGGAATTCCTTCCAGTGCCATACTTTTTTTTGAGGTCCAGTTAGTGGACGTACTATAACTGAGACTATCTGCTTTTGAGAGAACCCCTGGCATTAACAGTCAGGGGTTTTTAATTGTACTTTTGCATTAAATAAATCACATTGTCATACGAAGCCATATCTGTATTTGATATATTTAAGATAGGAATAGGTCCTTCCAGTTCACATACCCTGGGTCCATGGAGAGCCGCGCAGCGATTTGCCCAAACAATACAACAAAAAGGTATCTTATTTGATGTAACCGAAGTTAAAGTGCTGCTCTATGGATCATTGGCTAAAACAGGCAAAGGACATGGTACGGACGTGGCGGTTCAATTAGGCTTATGTGGCGACGATCCTGTTACCTTCGCCGTTGACCAGGTACCTGCGAAGATCAATGACATTGCTGCTATGAAGAAGATCGTGATGTTAGGTTTACATGAAGTAGATTTTGATCCGGCTGAAGACATCGATTTTTTATTCACTGAAACGTTGCCCTTCCACCCCAATGCTGTGACATTTTTGGCAACGATGAGAACTGGTGAATCGATAGCTGAAACATATTATTCAATCGGGGGTGGATTTGTGGTCAAAGAAGGGGAGGAGGCTGGTGGAAAACAAACTACCCAACTGCCTTTCCCGATCAATACTGCGGAGGACCTGCTTCATTGGTGTATTAAAACAGGAATGTCCATCAGTGATATTGTTTTGGAGAACGAGAACGCTTGGCGAAATGAGAAAGAAATCAAAGAAGGTCTGTTGAATATCTGGCAGGTAATGAAAGAATGTATCTATCGTGGATCGCATACTCCCGGTATACTTCCTGGAGGATTACATGTAAAACGTCGGGCATCAGGGCTAAATAAAAAATTAACAGGCAGCAAAGTATATTCTGATTATGATTCCTGGCTTGCTGCGATCCGTTCAGGGGGTAATGATTTTAAGTACACCCTGGATTGGGTCAGTTGTTTTGCGCTGGCTGTAAACGAAGAGAATGCATCTTTTGGAAGGGTGGTAACAGCACCTACCAATGGTGCGGCCGGAGTTATACCGGCAGTTCTTCAATATTATATTGCATTTTGCGATGGCCATAAAGAAGAAAAGATAATCCAGTTCCTGTTGACAGCTTCAGAGATAGGTAGTATTTTCAAAAAAGGCGCTACTCTTTCAGCAGCAATGGGTGGTTGCCAGGCTGAAATAGGAGTTTCATCTGCAATGGCTGCAGCAGGATTAACCGAATGTATGGGCGGAACACAAAAACAAGTAATGATGGCCTCGGAGATCGCCATGGAACATCATTTGGGATTGACCTGCGACCCGATCGGTGGACTGGTGCAGGTGCCCTGTATCGAAAGGAATACTATGGGAGCTATAAAAGCTATTACAGCTTCGCAACTGGCTTTGCAAAGCACCCCTGATTTTGCTAAAGTATCTTTGGACGCGGTTATAAAAACGATGTGGGATACCGCAAAAGATATGGATCATAAATACAAAGAAACAGCAGACGGTGGATTGGCGATCAATGTTCCATTAAGCTTACCCGAGTGTTGAGGATCATGAATTCTTCACAAGTTTTTTTACGACTGCCCATTCCTTTAGTTTTTCCCTGTAATTAACTGCAGGAAACCCTAAAACCGTTTCACCATCGGGAATATCACTTGTCACAATTGAGCCTGCACCTACTTTTACCGCATTACCGATATTGACATGATCTTTTGCACCGGCTCCCCCCGCAAAAACAACCCCATCACCAATGGTAACAGAACCGGAAATGCCACAGCATCCTGCAATCAGGCACATCCGACCAATCACGCAATTATGCCCAATCTGGCAAAGGTTATCAATCTTGGTACCGTCGCCGATGATCGTTGCGCTGAACTTGCCACGGTCAATACAGGTACCTGATCCTATTTCAACTGCATTCCCAATTCTAACTGTTCCTATCTGCGGAATCTTGACGATACTTCTGCCATCTGCCCCGGGACGATAACCAAACCCATCAGTGCCGATTGAAACGTTGGCATGAAAAATACAGTAGCTGCCGATCTCACATCTTTCCCTGATGACAGTGCCTGGCCAGATCGTGGTATGTGCTCCTACCTTGCAATTATCAAGAATGGTAACATTAGGATAAATTGTTACATGGCTATCTATAGTAACATGAGCACCGATATAGCAGCCAGCCCCAATTTTACTTCCTTCACCAAGTACAGCAGTTGTATGGATTACAGCAGAAGGATGGATAGGACTATCGAAAATAGGAGGGTCGGGGGCAAATAATTCGAGCAGCCTAGCCATTGCAAGGTCTGCATTTTTTGTTTTGATCAGCACCTTGTTTTCGCCCGGCTCTATCTCAATGCTTTCTTCGACGATAGCTGCTGAGGCTTTAGACTCTTTCCATAGCTGCGCATATTTCTTATTCCCGATGAAAGTGATATGAGTTTCGCCTGCCTGGTTTAGTTCCTCAGCACCTGTAATTAAATGAGTGGTGCTGCCGGTTATGGCGCCTTTAACCACTGCATTGATATCTTCTATTGTAAATGACTTCATGGTATGTACCGGTTAAAGATGAAAGGGTATAAAAATTTGGTTGAAGTTAAGAACTAATGTTCACTGCTGTGAAAGCCGGATGAACATGATTTACACTACCAACGAAAAGATTTACTCCGTAACTTTCCTAAAATATCCACCAACCATGCTACAATTGATCCTTGCTGCTTTCTTATTATTTATTGCTGGTTTTGCCAGGGCTCAGCGATTTGGTGGTAACCCGCCAGCTCACAAATGGAAACAGATTAATACAGATTCTGCGAGGATTATTTTCCCGGCAGGGTTAGATAGCCAGGCCAACCGGGTTGCTAATATCGTTCATTACCTTGCTGCCCAGAAGCCTGTTTCATTGGGTGATCAAGTAAAGAAGATCAACATAGTCATGCAGAATGAAACTATTATTCCAAATGGTTATGTGCAGCTGGGACCTTTTCGCAGTGAATTTTTTCTTACTCCCGACATGAATAATTTTAACCAGGGAACTATGGCCTGGGCCGATCAACTGGCCTTGCATGAATATCGTCATGTGCAGCAGTTTAATAATTTTAAAAATGGATTAAGTAGTGTCATGAAAACTTTGTTTGGCCAGGAAGGGTATGCCCTGGCCATCAATGCATCCATTCCTGATTGGTTTTATGAGGGTGATGCCGTGTATAACGAAACAGTATTGTCTAACCAGGGTCGAGGCCGGTTGCCGCTCTTTCTAAATGCCTTTCCTTCACTCTGGCAAGCAGGGCCAGTCACTGAGTCGGGTGGACAGGCAAGTGCACCAAAAAAATATTCCTGGATGAAATTGCGTAACGGGTCTTTTAAAGACTACGTTCCTGATCATTATTCTTTGGGTTATTTACTGGTAAATTATGGCAGAGAAAAATACGGGGCTGATTTTTGGACAAAGGTTACCAAAGATGCCAGCGCTTATAAAGGATTATTTTATCCTTTCCAGGCCGCCATCAAACGACATGCAGGGATAGATTATAAAACTTTCCGCAAACAGGCTTTTGGATCTTACCGCGAAAATACAGTAAGAGTTAGTGTGACAAGAGATGAGTACGTTTTTCCGGTCAAGACAAATTATGTGACCAGCTATTACTTTCCCTATATAGCTGGAGATGATTCATTAATTTACCTGAAAACCAGTGCCCGGCATCGCCCTGCTTTCTATCTTAAGAATGCCACCGGCGAACACAAAATAAAAACAAAGGATATTTCCATTGATGAACAATTCTCTTACCGGAATGGTAAAATAGTTTATGCTGCCTATGAAACCGATCCCCGCTGGGGCTGGAGAGATTATAGTGTTTTAAAACTGCTTGACGTGCGAACGGGCCGGCAGCGAAAGTTGACCACAAAAACAAAGTATTTCACTCCTGATATTTCGGCAGATGGTTTAAAAGTCGCGGCCGTTCAAGTGGATGTAAATGGTAAAAGCGCTTTGCATATTATAGATGCCAATAACGGGCAACTCTTAAAAGCCATCCAATCCTCGGAGATCAGTTTGTTTACTGATCCGAAATTCATTGACGAGAGCTCCCTGGTTACGGCTGTGCGATTGAATGATGGCAAGATGGCGCTGGCAAGTGCGGAGATCGAAACGGGTAATACGATGCGGCTTACACCGCTTTCTTTTAACGTGGTGGGATATCCCTGTGTCAATAACGGGGTCATTTATTTTACAGCAACGTATGGAGGCAATGATGATGTGTTTGCACTACGGATGAAAGACAAAAAAATATTCAGGGTCAGCAATGGTCCCCTGGGAAATTATTTTGTTAATGCCGGGAACGGAAAAATAACCTGGTCCGCGTTCACTGCCGAAGGTTACCAGTTGAAGCAAATCGACGAAAAGGACATTACCTGGAACGAAATAGGTAAAGCCGAAGCCGAACAACTCACATATAAATTTGCCGTTAGCCAGGGAGCCGCGTTTAGTGATGTTTTATTGAATAAGATTCCGAAAAGAAATTTCCCGGTTAGCAAGTATAAGAAAGGTACCAAACTGCTGAACTTCCATAGCTGGCGTCCCTATTATGAAGACCCGATCTTTACTTTTTCTATATATGGGGAGAATATCCTCAATACCCTGCAAACTGAATTGTACTATTTATATAACGATACTGAAAAAACAAGTGCTATTGGTTTTAGCGGTGTTTACGGCGGATGGTTCCCGTATTTGAATGTTGGAACAGAATTAACGTTTAACCGGGAAGGGATCATCAACAATAAACTTCGTCAATGGAATCAGCTGGATTCAAGACTAGGGTTGAGCATTCCCCTACAAATGACCAGCGGACAAACATTTAAAAATTTTAACCTCAGCAGCAATTATGTACTCCGCAATGAATTTAACAGGGGATTGTTCAAAGATTCGTTGGGTAATATATCATTCAGTTATCTGCAGCATGCCATCTCGTGGAGTCAACAGGTGCAGCAGGCCAGGCAGCATATCTTTCCCCGTTTTGCTTATGCGTTATCGGCCGGTTATCGGCATGCTATTACCAGGTATGAAGGATACCAGGTGATTGCCAGTGGATCATTATATGTACCCGGACTACTTTCTACCCACCATCTTATCTTAACGGGCTCGGTACAGCAAAGGGATACCAGCCTTGCTTTATTTAGCACACGTATAGCCAATGCACGGGGTTATGCGGATTATTACCGGACCACTGCTGGTTCGAGGATGTGGCGGTTATCGGCCAACTATCATTTGCCGTTGCTTTATCCTGATTGGGGGTTTGGCAATATCTTATACCTGCAGCGATTCCGGGCAAATATTTTTTATGATCAGCAGCGTTTGTTTTCAAACAAAAAAAATAGTACCGCGGATCTACGCAGTACAGGAGCTGAATTTTTTGTCGATACAAAATGGTGGAACCAGTACCCGCTGACATTTGGAATTCGCATCAGCCATTTGCTGGATGATGATCCACGGGGCCGAAACGCCAAAGGGTCTACCTTATTCGAAATCGTATTGCCAGTCAGTATTATTCCGAGATAATTCAAACTTAGTTAATTGACTAACACTTAGTAATCACCATGAAAATTATAGACTAAAGAGTGGACAAACTTTCTTCAATCACTTTAATTTTTTCCTCGGCATCTGCTTTTTTCTTTTTTTCACTTTCTATCACATCAGGCCTGGCATTTTGAACAAACCGCTCATTACCTAGTTTTTTTTCTACCGAAACAAGAAAGCCTTTTAGGTAATCGAGATCTTTTTGTAGCTGAACCTTTTGAGAAGTTGTATTTAAAATAGCTGTTGTTTCAATAAAAAATTTATCTTTTTGCACCACGACGGTGATACTGTTGCTAACAGGATCGGACGTGTACGAGATAGATTCAGCATTTACCTGCTTTAGTAAAATAGTTTCGAAATTCTTGTAAGTATCAGCTTTCTCTGTTTGTATATGAAGCCGGATAGTATCTTTTGGTTTCAACAGGTTTTTATTCCTCGCATCCCGGATAGCCGTAATAACCTCTTTCAGCAAAGCCCCGTTTGCTAATATAATTGTATCGGCAGGTTGTACATCCTCATATTGTTTGAGGGTAAGGTCGTCATTCCTTTCTTTTAATTGATGATAAATCTCTTCTGTAATAAATGGCATGAAGGGATGTAGCAATTGCATTAGCTCTTCAAAAAAGCCAACCGTTTTCTCATAAATCGCCTTATCAATGGGTTGTTCAAAACCAGGCTTGATCCACTCCAGGTACCAACTGCAGAAATCATCCCAGATGAGTGAGTAGATGGTTTTCAGTGATTCACTCAACCTGAAATCTTTGAACAGGTCATCTAATTGAATCTTTACTTCATTTAACCTGCTTTCAAACCATTCAATTGCAAAGTTTTTTGTTGACTCCTGACTCCCGACACCCGCCTCCCGACTTTGCACTCTCCCCTCCCACATCTTTACTAACTTCAGCGCATTCCAGATCTTATTAATAAAATTTCGACCCTGTTCCAAACTGCTTTCATCAAATAACAAATCATTGCCCGCCGGTGAAGCGATCAGGATACCAAAACGTGTACCATCGGCACCATATTGCTCGATCAGGTTCAACAGGTCCGGTGAGTTGCCTAATTGCTTGCTCATTTTCCTGCCCTGCTTATCTCTGACCATACCGGTAAAATAGACATCACTAAATGGCTGATCCTGTTTATATTCATAACCGGCCATGATCATCCTGGCTACCCAGAAAAAAATAATGTCCTGCCCTGTCACCAGTGTGGTAGAAGGATAGTAGTAATTTGCATCTTTATTACCCGGATGACTGATACCTTTAAATACTTCCATTGGCCAAAGCCAGGACGAGAACCAGGTATCCAGTACATCTTCATCCTGGTCCAGTTTTGGATCAGTGATCGAGAACTCTCTTTGGAATATTTCTTTAGCCTCCGCTTCTGTAGCGGCTACCACGAACCTGCCATTATCATCATACCAGGCCGGTATCCGTTGTCCCCACCAAAGCTGGCGACTGATGCACCAGTCTTTTATATTGTTGAGCCAATGGCTGTAAGTGTTTTTTAGTTTGGCCGGGTGAAACTGGATAGTATCGTCCATAACGGCATCCAATACCCGGGGATTTTTGGTAAGGAATTGTTGCATATCAATGAACCACTGGAGCGATAATTTGTTTTCAATAACTGCACCAGTCCTTTCACTCGTTCCCACCTGGCTTTTATAATCTTCCGTTTTCTCAAGTTGCCCCAATGCGGCAATATCATCTGCTATCTTTCTTCTTAGATCAAAACGATCCATACCCTTGTAAGACTGCACCAATGCCGAAGGAGCGTCATCCAACAGTTCGGCAGTGGTAAACCTACCAGTGACATCCAGCGTATCGATTGCTTTTAACTGGTGTTTTGCACCGAGTATATTATCATTCTTATCATGTGCCGGGGTGATTTTCAGGGCGCCCGTACCGAATTCGGGTGTTACATATTCATCGGCTATTACGGGTATACGACGATTAATGAGGGGAACGATCACTTCTTTCCCGATCATATCAACATAGCGTTCATCATCCGGATGAACACCAATCGCTACATCACCCAAAATCGTTTCTGGTCGTGTGGTCGCTACAGTTATACTCCCGCTACCATCGGCCAGCAAGTATCGAACAAAATAAAGTTTGGAATCGATTTCTTTAAAAATAACTTCTTCATCACTAAGGGCGGTTTGGCTGACAGGGTCCCAATTTACCATTCTTTTGCCCCGGTAAATAAGTCCTTTATTAAACAAATCAATAAATACGTTGATCACTGCTTTGTAGTAATCGTCATCCATGGTGAAGGATGTTCGCTCCCAATCAAGACTGCAACCCAACTTTTTTAATTGTTGCAGGATGATACCGCCATATTTTTCTTTCCATTCCCAGGCATATTGCAAAAAATCCTCCCGGCTTAAGGAAGATTTGGCAATTCCTCTTTCCCTCAGCATATGAACCACTTTCGCTTCCGTGGCAATGGACGCATGGTCGGTTCCCGGCACCCAGCAGGCATTTTTCCCCTCCATCCTTGCACGTCGTACCAGAATATCCTGGATGGTATTATTGAGGCAGTGGCCCATGTGCAACACACCGGTCACATTGGGCGGGGGGATCACTATCGTATAAGGTTCACGGTCATCGGGCTCACTATGAAAGTAATTTTTATCAAGCCAATGCTGGTACCATTTCTGTTCAGCTGCACGATGTTCGAAGTTTTTACTCAGTTCCATAAGGCCGCAAATTTACCTGGTTTTGTGCAGACGGTGAAACGGCTTATTTACAGTATAACAAGAAGAAATATTTATATTCGCCCCAAAATGAGCCTGGACTGGCTTTGTTGCAAAAATGATTTATTCAATTCAACTATAATTGCATGAAAAGAGAACTGGCCTCCTGGTTTAGCCCCTCCTTAAACAAAGAAATGCCTATAGCCAGTTATGGTGATTATGGTTTTGCTCTTCTGCTGGTGCCAACGGCAGCCGCTGACTACCTGGAATATGAGCGTTTTCAACTGATGGATCACCTGGCGCCTTTCATCGATGCCGGAAAAGTTAGGGTGTTTTCGATCGACAGTATCAACAATGAAAGTTGGCTAAATAATAATATGGAGCCAAGACATAAATCCCTCCGCCACCAGCAGTGGAATGATTATGTTTTTAATGAAGTAGTGCCATTTATCAGGAATAATACCAGCCAGGAAACTCCTATAATTACGTGTGGAGCCTCATTCGGCGCCCTGCATAGTATGAATCTTTTTCTGAAGCGCCCCGATCTCATCAATGGGGTTATTGCGATGAGCGGGGTCTACGATCTGTCAGAATATACAAAGGGATATTTTGATGATGATGCCTACTTTAACAGCCCCTGGCATTTTATGCAAAACCTGGCTGACCATTCTATCCTGGAGCAGATCCGCAAAAGCAATCATATTCATATCCTGACCGGCAGTGGCTCGTATGAGGATCCGGGTGCCAGCGGAAAATTTGCCAAGATACTCTACGATAAAGGCATCTGGTACGAACTGGATGTTTGGGGAGAAGAATGGCCACATGACTGGAACACCTGGCGGGCCATGCTACCACATTACCTTGGTTCAAAATTTTGACCCTGTTCGGGCGAACCCGTGTGTAAACGTCTTTAGTGAGGCATCTTTTTCAAAACCTATTAAAAAAGATCTTTAGGAACCAGCAGATGTAGTTGTTGGATAAAATCCTCGCGGGGAATCATTTGTGCTCCCATACTTTCAAGATATTCCGTATACACCTGGCAGTCTATTAATTCAATGCCTTCCACCTGTAATTGTTGCGTGTATTTTATAAATGCATACCTGGAGGCATTACTGGTGTTACTAAACATACTTTCTCCAAAAAATACTTTACCCATTTTGACACCATAAAGCCCGCCAACCAATTTGTTTTCTTTCCATACTTCAGCACTATGGGCATAACCCAGTTCATGAAGCCTGCCATACGCTTTTTCTACTTCATCTGTTATCCAGGTACCATCCTGGCCGGGACGCCTTGTTTTTTTGCAATGATGTATTACTTCCGCAAATGCTGTATTGGTGCTGAATTCAAATTCATTCCTGTTAAGTAAAGGCCTGATGCTCTTACTAAGTTTTACGTCTTTTGGAAATAACACAAACCGGGGATCAGGGCACCACCATAGAATTACGTCTCCTTCGTACCAGGGAAATATGCCATGTTGGTACGCAAGCAGCAAACGTTCAGGATGGAGATCCCCACCCATTGCCAACAGTCCATCAGGTTCTGCCAGATGAACCGGTGGAAAAACCATTTCTTTATCCAATACAAATAAAGCCATGTCTTAAAAGTAAAAACCGCCAAACCATAGGCCTGACGGTTTCTAAATTAGCGAACCTTTATTTATTCCTTCACGAATTTATTCTGGTTTAGTACAGTGGCATCGTTTTCTGCACTTACTTTTAGCAGGTATATACCGGCTGGTAATTTGTCGATGCGCAGGCTTAATTTGTTCTGCGCGACAATCTGCGTTATTACCTTTTTACCGTTGATATCAAAAATTTCAATCACTTTCTGTTCATTATAGCCCTCCATATTTATATTCAGTATGTCATTGGCAGGATTTGGGAACAGGTCCATTTTAATTTTTGGCGTGGTAACAATATTCATTTCTGGGACAGTCGCAGTTCCCAGTGCCACTTTTAGTGTATAGCACAACGTTGCGCTGTTGGCACCATTGTAGCCATATGCCCGTGCATAGTAGGTGCCGGCCGTATAGGTTCTGGTGATTGTTTCGGACGTTGTACCTCCGTTTTGTGAAATGGCTAATTGCGTGGTTCCATCACTACTGTACAAACGAAGATCGTAGTCAAATGGTAATGTTGTTAACGTAATGGTTGCAGTACCACCGGTGGTAATGACAAACCTGTAATAATCGTTGTCACCCGTTGGACTAACCAATCCTTTAATGTCTGTATTGAAAGGTATCAGTGCTGCACCACCCGATGTACCGTTGGTTGAAACATCATAGCTGCTGGGACAGGTTGGTGCTGCCGCCGTAGTAAATTGCGCCTGCGCATAAGCACCAGTTGCTCCCGTACAATTAGCCCGTACTCTCCAATCGTACAAACTATTCGCTGTTAATCCTGTAATGGATCTTGATGTGAGCGTAGTGCCGGTTATGGAATTGATCCATGTTCCCGAAGAAGCCAATTTATAATCCACATCATAATTATTAGCGCCGCTCAATGCCGTCCAGTTGACAGTGGCGCTGGAACTGGTAATAGCAGATGAGGCTAAGCCAGTCACTGTACCACAGCTTGCGGGGGAGGCCGTGGTAAACTGGGCCTGGGTATAACCACCTGTTGCACCGGTACAATTGGCTCTCACTCTCCAGTCGTATAAACTGCTTGCAGATAATCCACTTAAGTTCACGGAGGTGGAAGTAGTTGCAGTCGCTGCATTGAGCCAGGTTCCGGATGAAGCTAATTTATAGTCAACATCATAATTATTGGCGCCTCCCAAAGCAGACCAGCTGACGGTGGCACTGGTGGTTGTGATAGAAGATGAACTCAGCCCCGTGACCGTGCCGCAGGTCGGAGTAGTAGTGATGATAGTGGTAAATATACCTCGGCCATGGGTAGCCGCAGAAAGCAACTGATCGCTGGCACGGTATTGCAACATATCGGTTCTCACATTAGGGAAATTTGTCTCCGGATCCCAGATCGTGGAAGCACCATTGATGAGTTCTGTTTGCCATACACCTGTTTCTGTAGCAATGATGGCTCTGGTATTATTGCCAGGATAAAACATAGCCCATCTTACCGGCATGTCCGGCAAGTTGCCGTCGATAGCAGTCCAGTTCGTGCCTCCATTACTGGTTACCCAAAGATTATTAATACCGTAATTTGAAAAAGCAACAATAATATTATTTTCATCCGTGCCCAGTTCTACACAGGCAATATTGGTACTCACCGTTTGCATGGCAGCGCTGATGATATTGGTAAAAGTTGGAGTAGCATTAGCATTCGTAGCTTTAATAAGTGTAGGCGCTACCGTACTACGACCACCCCCAAAGAATACGGTGTGATTGGTATACGGTGAAACTTTTACAGCCGAAACAGTTCCCGTATTCAAGCCAGACATTGTTACAGATGTAAAGGTGCTGCCAGTCTGCGGGTTACTCCATCTCACAAATGCATTTTGTACACCACTACAGTACATAATATTATTCGCATCATCATAATCGGTCGGGTTGATAAACCGCCCTGCTGAACTGGAATAGTTCACTGATGACCAGGTAGAACCGCTGTTGGTACTTCTTCTGTATTGATTGTACACATAAGAACCCCACTGGTATTGTCCCTGGTTTTGATCAATATGAACAAATGCACCATCGCCTCCCGTAACTTCTACAGAAGCTCCCATGCCAACATTATTTAGCTGGTGCACACCGTTATCCTGGGCACCTGCTAAAAAATAATTGGTGGAAGTGGGGTGATTGGCAATGGCATAAAACTGTTTTATACGAAGTCCTATATTTTTATCTACGATGGTAGTGCCACCGTTAGCAGAATAATGAATGCCACCATCGCAACCAAAAAGAACCTGGTTGTTGCTGCGCCAGGTAATGATTTGTTGGTCTGCATGTACATACTGACCTGTTGTTCCTACCCACTCTGAAATTTTTGTCCAGGACGTACCCCCATTGGTTGTTTTATAACAATCGAGGCTGCCTACGATCACATTATTGGCGTTGTTAGGATCCACGGCAATAGCCATACAATACCAGGCCTGGCCGCTGGTAAAGGAAGGTGTACTTCCGGTAGCCGACCAATTGGCTCCTCCGTTTGTAGATTTGTAGATGGTGGATACCTGGTAACTTGTATTGGAGGGTAGGGCATACAAGGTATTCCCGTTACTGGCCAGGTCAACATTTACATTTACGGGGGTAAAAGAGGTTACAGGTGATGACCAGCCTGTGCTTGTTACCGTAGCGGGGTTGTCAGTATACCTGTACCCGGCGCTTCCCGCTGCTGTATTATAATAACCGCATGTTATATGCAACCTGCCGGTACTGCTCAATTCGATGTCCGGCACCCTGGGATCAAGACCGCTTGGTGTGATATTCGTCCAGGTGCTGGTTGACTTTGTAAAACGTTGCAAACCTGAATTATTTGAAGTAGAATTACATCCTACATATAAATTTCCAGCGGCATCGCATACTACTTTGCTTACATTCCAGAAATTGGCGGTCCCCGGCATCACGGCCCAGGTAATACCGTGATCTGTACTTCTCCAGATACCTGCACCCCGTACAGCATCTGCATTGATAGCTTTTTCACCTGTACCGAAATACATTATATTTATATCGGTTGGGTCCTGGCAAATACTGGCAACAGCAAGGTTGCCAAAGTAATCGTTTATGGGTGTCCAGGTGGCTGGTGTGGCCGTTATATTAGTTGTTTTCCAAAGACCACCGTCTATACCACCGACCCATACAGTTCTCCCGGTGGCGTCACCCAGATCTTCCCATATGGCTCTCATCCTTCCGGAAGTAATCCCGTTGCCTGGTCTTGTGTTTCCATTGCTTGGACCGACAGCATCCCTGTCTGGGCCTCTTTCTGTCCAGGTGAAGGCCGTGGCCCTGTTAGTAGTAGCTAGCCTTTTTTGTTCATAAGCAGTGAGAAGTCTTGCTTTTGGTACGTAACCCAATGCGGGATCTTTTGTATTACTTATTTCCAGTTCTAGCCTGGCAGAAATTCCAGGACCTTCTTCCTTGACTTGAGAAACTTGTGCCAATACGGAACTTGCTATTGTTATCAACAGGATTGATAACAATGAAAATTTTTTCATCATAAAAAATAGTTTGGAGTGTGGTAAAATAGTAGGATAACAATATAATGCTTTTTTCGAACGGTCGTTAGCAATTCTGAAGAGAATTGTTTATTGGGGGGAAAAGTCGGACCAGAAACCAGGAGTAGTGACAGTAGTAGACAAGTAAACTAAGCCATAACCAGCTCGACAGTAGCATTAATACCTCTTTCTGTGATAGCATTACAAAGAGGCTTTAGGTCATCATAGCTGCCATTTTTTACAGCATATTTACCCTGGTAGTGGATAATATAGGCGCATTGTTCAGCTTGTTCATGAGAATGGCCACAGATATCCATTAGGGTTTCGATCACCCACTCAAAAGTGTTCACCTCGTCATTCCATACAACAAGGTTGCAGGGATCCTGGGTTAAGGTCAGGAGATCAATTTCTTCCTGGCTATCGGTTTGATTATGGTTAGTGACCTGGAACATCCTGGTACAAAAGTAAAAAATTATCAGGAGACTAAGCCGCTACAATCGCCAATAAAAAATGTATTTTTAACTCAAATCAAGAATATGGAAAGAGTTATCGGTTTGGGAGGCCCTTTTATCAAAGCCAGGGATCCTAAAGCCATGGCAGCATGGTATGAAAAGCATCTTGGGGTCGATTTTAAAGGAAATGTGTATACCGACTGGCCCTTTAGCACGGCAGATGGGACAAAAAAGGCCGGTTATAATGTCTTTTCCTTTTTTAAGGAGGACAGCGATTATTTCGCTCCAAGTGAGAAATCGGTGATGTTGAATTTTATTGTGAGAGATCTTTTTGCTTTATTGAAAGTTTTAAAAGAAGAAGGTGTGGAGAGCATAGGGGACCCGATGGACGAAGAATATGGGAAATTTGGATGGATATTGGACCCGGAAGGAAATAAGATCGAGTTGTGGCAACCACCAGCGTAAAAAAAGGAACTAAACTTACCCGGCAACTTCTTTTTCAACGATTTTTTCAAGATTCAACAATGACTGCCTTATTTCTTTTTCCGTTTTCTTTTTCATCAGCAACCTGAACAATGCCTGCATGAAAGGGTTTTTCTTCATGTACAGATCCAGTGTAAGTTTGATATTGTTCTCTGATATTTTTTCAAAAATGAAATAAATAGCAATATTCTTCTTATCATCTGTTTCGCTATATTCGATTTTATCGGGGGTGAACGAGTAGGAACTACTGTATAATATTTTATGACCTTTTTCAAGGATGCAGCGGTGTTTGGTGCCCAGTCTTGGAATAGTGCTATGGCTAACTTCAACAATATCTTTTACGCCTACCCGCCAGAACTTCCTGGTATTAAAATCAACAGCCGCATGTAGGAGTGTAATGATATCTGTATTGTATTCCCTGTCAAGGCTCGCAATTTTTACTCGATCCCTTATCTCCAGGCCGGGATCGGGATCGGGAGGCAGGTTGTTCTTAAGGTGGCTTAACTGTGTGTATTGAAAAGGGATATCGCCCGTTTCCGTTTGTTTCAAACTTTTGTTCCAATCAAGTTTTCCTGGCAGGTCAGCGGGTGTATCGTCACCACTCAAACCAGTTGTAACCAGCCAGTATTCATGTTTGTCGATATCATTTTTAAGTAGCTGGTGTGCTACGATGATATCCTTCCCGATCAGCTTACTGAAATTCTTTACATTATAACCCGTGAATTCGCCATAATGTGTAATTACTTTCAGTGAAAGTTCAATAGCTCCTGCACAGGCTTTGCATTGGCAAAACCTCCTGTGATCATAAGCCAACAAATGCTTGTGAAAGGCGCAGAACATTTTTTCTACCTGGTTATAGAGATCCTTCAGGCCGGGGGCCTGGCCATATTTGTAAAAAAGAATGGCATCGCCTTCGATCTCGGAGATCTCAAGGCCGATCTGGTTGGCATTAATGATCACTTCCAATAATTCCTGAATAATATGACGGCTGTGGTCGATCTCCATTTCACTTACAAAACGGGTGAAACCACTGATATCAGGAATGAATATGAGGCCCCTGTTTTCCATTGCAATGATGAAGGTAGTAAATAGATAAATCCTGGAAAAAGACTGGTTGGGGAGTTCCTGGATACGGTGCTACTCTCTTAAACAAAAAATCCCGCCTGTTGCGGGACCTTGTGGGAGTTGACGGGTTCGAACCGCCGACCCTCTGCTTGTAAGGCAGATGCTCTGAACCAGCTGAGCTAAACTCCCTCGCGAATCATATAAAGCTATCGCTTTTGGGACGGCAAAGATAAGGGTGCAAAGGTTTTCAGACAAATAATTTTGACCTATTTTCGTCTCCCATTTCATTGTATGGCAACAACCTACTGCGAATACGTACTAAATAAAGGGAAAGACACCGTTCACAAACATTACCATGATAACGAATATGGCTTTCCCATTGAGGATGATAACCTTCTGTTTGCAAGATTGGTATTGGAAATAAACCAGGCTGGTTTGAGCTGGGAAACGATCTTAAAAAAGAAAGACAATTTTTTTAAGGCATTTGATGATTTTAATATTGACAAAGTCGCCCGGTATTCAGAAAAAAAGAAGGAGAAATTGATGCAGAATGCCGGTATCATCCGTAACCGGTTGAAAATTGAAGCCACCATTCACAATGCAAAATGTATAAAAACCATTCAAAAAGAATCAGGATCGTTTAAACTTTGGCTAAACCAGCATCATCCCAAAACCAAAGAAGAGTGGGTAAAAGTTTTCAAAACCACCTTCCGGTTTACGGGTGGAGAAATAGTGAATGAATTTTTGATGAGCACGGGTTATCTACCCGGGGCCCATGTTGAAAGCTGTCCGGTTTATAAAAAAGTGATGAAACAAAAACCGAGATGGGCTAGTGGAAAGTCTGGACTCAGGAGTCGGGAGTCAATTTAGCGAGCCTACCAGCAGTTGCCAAACCCCAGTAGCCTATTTAATTTGGATTTACTTCCGGTAGGCGATAATGCTGTCCGTCCAATACAAAGAATTCATCAATCTCGAAGGTCCAGAATTTGAATAGGGGGGACTTTTTTAATAACTTCTCTACTTCTTTTTTGCTTTCTGCATTCAGGGTGATCCAAGACCGCTGGGTTTCCATACTTACTGCATAATGATCAATAGTTCCTTTATTGATCAGGTAATTAATATAGGTACGGTGAGGAGGTACGAGGTCCATAAACTCATCACTCATTTCAAACTGTATGGTCACATGGTATTTGTCCATTTGTAATAATGACAAATTAAATCCAGGAAAGTTGCAACGGTGGAAAAAAGAATGTTGAAAACGCTTAATTTTACGGTGTACCCTGCAGCAGCACTGCAGTGGTTTCGCCCCGGAACGTTAGCTCAGTTGGTTCAGAGCATTACTTTGACAGAGTAGGGGTCACTGGTTCGAGCCCAGTACGTTCCACTACATCTTCCAGTCCACGATCTCATTCACCCATTCGGCGCGGTGTGGGGTAGTAACTTTAATATAATTATCCGTATAACCTTCCATCATTCCCATCTTATCCTGTCCTTCAAATAATACTTTACGGGTTTGACCTATATGTTGCTGGGTAAAATATTGCATCTTCATATAAGAAAGATTGCGCAGCGTTTTATTTCTTTCATGCCGTAACCTGACTGGTACAACTGGTTTCAATGTCAAAGCATGTGTATTGTCTCTTTCGGAATAAGTAAATACATGCAGGTAAGAAATATCCAATGCATGAAGAAAATCAAATGTTTCTTTAAAATCTTCTTCTGTTTCTCCCGGGAAACCTACGATGACATCCACACCAATCGCACAATGCGGCATCAATGTTTTAATAAGGCTCACTCTTTCAGCATATAATTCTCTTTTATACCGTCGCCGCATCAGCCCCAGTATTTTATTGCTTCCACTTTGCAAGGGAATATGAAAATGCGGCATAAACTTGTCACTGTTGGCAACAAATTCAATAATCTCATTGGTTAGCAAGTTGGGCTCAATAGAAGAAATGCGGTATCGTTGAATTCCTTCCACTTTATCCAGTTCTTGTATAAGGCTAAAAAAATTTTCTTGTCTTAGGGATCCTAAATCCTCCCCTGAGGTGGAATTAGGGGGGCTGAAATCTCCCAGATTCACACCTGTCAACACAATTTCCTTCACACCATGTTTTGCTAAATGTTCAACATTGGCTACCACATTCGCCACACTATCGCTCCTGCTTTTTCCTCTTGCCATCGGAATAGTGCAGAATGAACAATTATAATCACAACCATCCTGTACTTTTAAAAAAGTTCTTGTCCGGTCATTCATTGACCAGGAAGAATGGAAATCGGCGACCTCTTCAATATCGCAACTACAGATCTTTGCAGAATCACCTTTCGCCAGTTCACGGATATGTTGCGCAATATTGAATTTCTCGGCAGCACCCAGTACCAGATCTACACCGGGTATAGCCGCTATCTCTGCTGGTTTTAACTGGGCATAACAACCGGTGATCACCACCAGGCTTTCAGGTGCTTTTCGTTGAATGCGACGAACCAACTGGCGGCATTCTTTATCGGCATTATCGGTAACCGAACAGGTATTGATCACATATACATCAGCCATATCGCTAAACTCTTTTTTCTCAAAACCTTCATTTTCCAGCATGCGGGAAAGAGAAGAAGTTTCGGAGAAATTGAGCTTGCAACCGAATGTATGAAATGCTACTGTTCTTGATTCTGCCATCTGTTAGGCCTGCTTGTTTAAAATCGACTGCCGCTGTTAACAGAGGCTTTTGGTACAAGCAGGGGGGAGCAAAGATAAACCAGGGATTGCAGGATTAATTTGTTTTCGCTGATTTTTTAATTTCAGGTATTTTAGCCTAAATGTTTGAGCGTGAATAGGAAATGGTTGCCAATTCTAATGATCCTGGTAATGGCCGTTGCCGTTATTGTGATAAAAGCAGTGAGCCCTAAGGACGGTTCTGCTCCAAAACCAAAAGTTACTACCGCCCAATCCAAGGACCCTGCTGCCACCATCAACCGTGACCGTGGATTTGACCGTCGCATCTCTTTTTTAGTATATAGCGAGCATGCCAAATGCCGGATGCAATGCCGGACCATTACACAAAAAGAGGTAGAAGATGTAATGAGAAGTGGAAAAATAAATTATACCAAAAGTGACGTAAAGAATTCACGCTGTCCCCGTTATGCACTGGAAGGGTTTACCGGTGACAATCAGCGGGTAAGGATCGTATATGCGCAATGCAACGAAACTACTACGGTAGTTACCGTAATTGACCTGGATACGGAATTCAATTGCAATTGCCCGGGTGACGATAAAAAATATCAAAACCGAAACTGATGAAGGTAGTGCTGAAGCCCTTGCAATGGCTTTATTGCATGTATGCCTTTATCACTTTCGTCGGCATCATGTTATTGATATTCCCATTTGCGATCGTAGCTAGTTTTTTTGGGCGTATCAAAGGTGGTAACCTGATCAGCAGGCTTTGTATGTTGTGGGCCGATTGTTGGTACCCGTTAATTTTTATCTGGCACAAGAAGATCTATGAAGCTCCACACGACAAAAAAAAGTCCTATATCTTTCTTTCCAACCATATTTCTTATCTCGATGCGGCCATTATTCCCAAGGCTTACCGGCAGCCGGTACGACCCTTGGGTAAAGTAGAAATGAGTAAGGTTCCTGTCTTCGGCTTTATTTACCGCAATGTTATTGTTACGGTAGACCGAACCAGTGTAGCTAACAGGGCAAAGAGTGTGAGGATTCTGAAATCAATTATCGGCAAAGGTATATCCGTTCTTGTTTTTCCGGAAGGAACATTTAATATGGGTACCACTCCCTTAAAGGAATTTTATGATGGGGCTTTCCGGATAGCTATCGAAACACAAACTCCTATTAAACCTGTTTTATTTTTGGATGCCTACCGGAGGATGAATTACAAGAGTATTTTTTCCATGACGCCGGGTCGCAGCCGGATACTATATCTCGATGAAATACCGGTGTCTTCTTATTCAGTTTCAGATGCTGGAACATTGAAAGATAAAGTATATGCAATCATGGAGAAGAAATTGATCGAGTACGATGCGGGATGGAGGAAATCCTGATTCTATATAGGAATACTTTTTTGAAACACAGAGGCACTAAGGCACGGAGACACGGAGTAAATAAGCAACACAGCAAACCTTTGTGCCTTTGTGTCTTGGCGCCTCCTTTTTTCAAACCTGTTTACGTGGGTAGAAGAACCAGAGTTTATTCACTCAACACGTAGAACAGGTGCCATTATTTCTAATTAACTTGGGCGTTGAAAAATAATTATTGATTATTGAACATTCTCCTTTGTACGCCGAGATCATCATACCATCCGCCCTGCCCAAAAACTATACCTGGTCGGTTCCGCTTTCTTTACAGGAAGCTGTAAAAGTTGGTTGCCGGGTTGAAGTGAATTTGGGCAAAAGCAAAAAATATGCGGGCATCGTCAAACGCCTTCACGATGAAAAACCAGCACTTTTTGCAACAAAAGATATCCTGAATGTGCTGGATGCAGAGCCGGTTGTTTTCGCACAGCAACTAAAACTATGGGAATGGATCGCCTCCTATTATATGTGCAGCGAAGGTGAAGTAATGGCAGCCGGCCTTCCGGCTCATTTTAAATTGTCCAGCGAAACGATCCTGGTGTATAACGAGGAATATGGCGATGATTTTTCTGCACTTGACCACGATGAATATATTATCGGTGAAGCTTTATTGATAAAGAAGGAGCTTAGTCTGGATGAAGTGCAGCAATTACTGGATTCTTCCCATGTTTACCCGGTCATTAACAGGTTGATCAGTAAAAAAGTCTGTTTTGTATGGGAATCACTGAAACAAACCTATTCTCCAAAGAAGGAAACCTTTGTGTGGCTGAATCCTGAATATGATAGTGAAGACAAGTTATCAGAGCTGCTCAACAACTGGACCAGGGCGCCGAAACAAATGGAATTGTTACTGGCTTACCTGCATTTGATGAAAACAGAAGGAGAGGTGGTGAAGTCATCATTGCTTAAAAAATCGGGAGCCTCTGAGGCACAGTTAAAGGGTTTGGTCGACAAGAAAATTCTCCGGGCCGAAAAAAGAACGGTTGACCGAATTCAATATTTACCAAAAAATGTGCAGATTGATTTCGAATTAACCAGCAAACAACAAATTGCTTTCAGCGAGATTCAGGAACAATTGCAGCAAAAACCAGTCTGTTTATTGTATGGAGTTACTTCCAGTGGAAAAACCAATATTTATATCAAGCTGATCGAAGGATATATCCGCAAGGGCAGGCAGGTTTTGTATATGTTACCCGAGATCGCTTTGACATCCCAGGTCATCCGGCGACTACAAAAACATTTTGGTGGCTATATCGGCATTTATCATTCCAAGTTTTCACAAAATGAGCGAGTAGAGATATGGAATAAGGTAAAGAACGGAGAGTTGCGGGTAATCCTTGGGGCACGGTCTTCGATTTTTTTGCCTTTCCAGGATGTAGGATTGATTATTTGTGATGAAGAGCATGATACTTCCTACAAGCAACAAGAGCCTGCACCAAGGTATAATGGAAGGGATGCTGCTATTTATTTTGCTTCCTTGTATAAGGCCCATGTTTTATTGGGTAGTGGCACACCTTCCGTTGAAAGTTATTATAATGCAACAGCAGGAAAATATGGATTGGTGGAATTGATGGAACGCTATGGCGAGCTGAAACTACCCCCGATCGGGATCATCGATACCCGGAAGGTCATTCAGAAGGACCGGTCGAAAGTAATGCTGTCGCCGCAATTAATAGAAGCTGTTAATGAAGTAATGGCAAAAAATAAGCAGGTCATACTTTTTCAAAACCGGCGAGGCTATTCGCCCTACCAGGTCTGTGGTGTCTGCGGATGGATCCCGCAATGCAAGTATTGCGATGTATCGCTGACCTTTCACAAACTGACGAACAAGCTAGTTTGTCATTATTGCGGCACCACCTATCCTCCGGTTCATACCTGTGCAGCCTGTGGCAGCGATAAATTTGTACAGCGAAATTTTGGCACGGAAAAAATCGAAGAGCAGATACAAGAGACTTTCCCGGATGCCAAAGTGGCTAGAATGGATATGGATACGGTGCGGGGGAAAAATGCTCATGATGTTTTGATCCAGCAATTTGAACAGGCAAAAATTGATATATTGGTCGGCACACAGATGGTGGTAAAGGGGCTTGATTTTGATAATGTCGATCTGGTTGGCATACTAGATGCGGATGGTCTTTTACATTTTGCTGATTTCCGGGTGAATGAACGGGCCTTTCAACTAATGGAGCAGGTAAGTGGCCGTGCCGGGAGAAAACAAGAGACCGGGAAAGTACTGGTACAAACCTCTCAACCGGGACACCCGGTGTTGCAATTTGTACAGCAGCATGATTATAAAACAATGGTTTTCGAAGAATTAAAAAAGAGGAAAGAATTTTTCTACCCACCTTTCTCACGCATCATTCATCTCAGTTTTAAACATAAAATAAAAGAAGTTGTGGAAAGGGCAGTCCGGGTGTATGCTGATGCGATACAAAATAAGTACGGTCAATATATTGTTGGCCCGGCCGAGCCGGTAATTGGACGGGTAAGAAACCAATACCTGATGGAACTGCTGCTCAAATTGCCAAAGGATGGAAGGTTGATCAATCAATGTAAAAAGGACTTGCAGGAGCAAATGGCGATCCTGCACCAAAACAAAAGTTTCCGGAGCGTGACGATGGTGGCGGATGTGGATGCGGTATAAAAGTGGAATGGGGTTAAACTAGTAGCTAGCGGGGCAAAATGATACCAAACCCCCTCTTATTTACTCAGGTTTTAATCTTAACTAATTGATTGATTCCTCTTTCCCACTGGTCAAATTGGTATTGGTTGTTTCCGTGTAGACGCCAGTCACTGATTATATTAGTAAGCTTTATAGGATCGTTTTCGCCAATTGTTTTATCTTATTGTATTCCCAGGTAAAAAATCCTTCCTCATTTTTCTTTGCAGCAACCACCATCGCCTTTGCCACATCCCTGCTATGTATTGGTTTGTATTTTGAAGGTAGCAAAAAGGACAGGGCCTTCATAAGCGGGGCGCCAATTTTTTCTGCCAGGCGAAATTCTTTTCTGTCACCCAGGAGCATAGATGGACGCAAGATATGCACTGATTTTAGCCCGATAACTTTGATAGCTTCTTCTACTTCGCCTTTTAGCCTCAGGTAAAAATTCTTGCTTTTGGAATTAGCACCAACTGAAGACACAAGAATAAATTTTTCACACCCGGTCATTTTACAAAACCTGGCTGCATTCACCGGTATATCATGATCGACCTTCCGGTAAGCTGTTTTGTTGCCCTTTACTTTTTTTTGCGTGGTGCCAATGGTGCAGAAAACCACATCACTGTTGCTCAGTGCTATTAATACTGAATCGCTATCATCAAAATCTATGAGTTTCTTTTCCAGCTTCGGATGTGTGAGTTTAACCGCGCGGCGTACCAGGATGGCGACGGTATCAAAATGACCGTCCAATAATAGTTCTTGTAATAGATAATTGCCAATAAGGCCGGTAGCACCAATCAATAAAGCTTTCATAAAAATTCAGGATGTTTGCAGTATGCAAGTTCAGGAGAATATTTCACTAAAGCCCTACAACACATTTTCTATTGATGTGAAGGCCAGGTACTTCGCCCGCTTCAGTAATACTGAGGAACTATCAGCATTATTAACTACAGGAACGCCCGGCGGGCAAGCAGGATCAAAGCTGCCCATACTTATTTTGGGTGGCGGAAGTAATGTCCTTTTTATAAAGGATTTTGAAGGGTTGGTATTGAAAAATGAGATCAAAGGCATTCAAAAAGTAGAGGAAGATGATGAATTTGTTCATATCCAGGTGGGAGCCGGGGAGAATTGGCACCAGTTAGTACTGCATTGTATCGAAAATGAATGGGCAGGGGTGGAGAATCTTTCACTGATCCCGGGAAGTGTGGGGGCTACTCCTATGCAGAATATTGGTGCTTATGGTGTGGAGATAAAGGAAGTATTCCAGGAACTGAAAGCATTTCATTTGAAGGAAAAAACGAATTATACGTTCAGGACAAAAGATTGCGATTTTGGTTACAGGGAAAGTGTTTTCAAAAAGAAGTATAAAGATCAGTTTGTGATTTTAAACGTTACTTATAAATTAAGAAAACAACCAAAATTTAATACCAGTTACGGTGCTATCGAACAAGAGCTGGAAAAAATGGGTGTCCAACAACTTAGTATAAAAGCTATTTCCGATGCTGTTATCAATATCCGCTCTTCTAAACTGCCTGACCCGGCTGCAGTCGGAAATGCGGGAAGTTTTTTTAAGAACCCGGTCATACCAGCTGAGGAATTCCAACATTTAAAATCCAGTTTTCCAACAATTGTCGGGTATAAAAATCCAGATGGTACGATTAAACTAGCAGCGGGGTGGTTAGTCGAACAGTGCGGATGGAAGGGAGTCCGGCGGGGAGATGCAGGCTGTCATGATAAACAGGCATTGGTACTGGTCAACTTTGGTAACGCCAAAGGCAGCGAAATCAATGATCTCAGCGAAGAGATCCGGCAGAGTGTAAACGAGAAGTTCAACATCACACTTGAAAAAGAGGTCAATATTATTTAAATACCGTGGTGCAGCGGTTTTTTCATTGGGCTTGTCATTAATTGAAAATTTAAAAAGATTTGTATGAAAAAATTCCTCTCTTTTTCAATATTTTTTTTGTGTTTATCGCTAATAAGCAGGTCGCAGGATAAGATATATCGGCATAACGGTAAAGTAGTTGAAGCGAAAATAATTGAAGTCGGATCCAGCGAAATCAAATACCGGGAGTTTGCCAATCCGGAAGGTCCCATCTATGTGCTCGAAACAGACAGGATAAGAAAAGTAGTGTATGAAAATGGTAAGGAAGAAAAATTTGCAGATAACCTAAAGGATCCCGAGCGCTATGCTGGTCAGCTCAATAAGGCCCTAAAGATCAATTTCCTGTCGGCTTTGTACGGGTACACTGAATTTGCTTTTGAAAAAAGCACCGGTTATGGAAAAGGATTCGAAATTTCATTTGGAATTATCGGAGCCGGCAAAGCAGGGATTCTTGACTACAATTTTAACCAGTTGGGAGAAGTGAAGAGGAGCCCATTTGGCTTCTTCGCTTCCAGCGGATTTAAATTCGGAAAACTTCCTGATTTTATTTTATTCGGCAGATCGAAAGCCACCCACCTGATGCAGGGCACCTATGTCAAGCCAATCATTTATGTTGGGAATTACGGCGAAAACAAGATTGTTTATAAAGCAAACAATACCTATGAAGTAGGAAAACAAAATGTCACCTTTGGTGCGCTACAGATCGAATTAGGAAGGCAATGGGTATTAGGGGATAGATTTTTATTCGATACGTATTGGGGTATTGGTTATGGATTTGACAACAAAAAAGACAGTTACGAAGACCCTTATAATAGCTACTGGGATAATACGTCGGCTTTTAATTATGCGAATGCCCGCTTAGGTAAATCGCCGGGGTTATCGGCTACCTGGGGTCTGAAACTGGGATGGCTGCTAAAATAATTATTTTATTCAACACCGTGTCACAGATCGCAACCGTGGCACGGTGTTTTTTTATGCCTCTTCATCAAATTCTTCCTCATAGTCTTTTGCTCCCAGGTTCATCATGCTGCCGATCAGGTCCTTGAACTCGATCTTGTTCTCAAATATTTTTTTACTAATGAGAGAAAATGAAGACAGGCCATGCAGGATAAATTCCATGAGTAAGGCGGCTTGTGTTTCGTTCACCTGTGGGAAATATTTTTTTACCAGTGCATGAAGACCGTCCACTTTATACAGCGAAAGTATTTTGTCTTTATCTGAAGTATTGAAAGAAAGATTCAGGTTATTGCCTTTATCAAACCAGCTGGTAATAGCACGGTACGGGTTCTCGTCTTCCTTTTCCAACTGCGATGGCTTGTTTACATTTCTTCTTTTCTTTAACGTATCAGGATTGGGAAAATATTGCACGAACTGAGAACGGATAGCTTTATCCACTAAATTCATGGCAACCTGGTAAGGGCCTTCCTGTTCCCCTTCATACACCAGTTCTACTTTACCGGTGATCGAAGGAATAATCCCTACCAGGTCGTTCATCCAGACCTGTGTCTGTTTTTCTTTATTAATGATTGCCCTTCTTTCTGCCGCACTTACTGCATTTTCGAAGGCTGATATGGTGAGCCTGGCGCTGACACCACTTTTTTTATCAACGAGTTCACTGCTTCTCGCTTCAAAAGCCACCTGTTCTATCAATCGCTTTACCAGGTCACTTACTTTCACTTTGGCTTTTTGTTCATCGCTGACCAATGCTTCCTGTTCTGTAATCTCCAATGCATGTTCCAGGGACTTGGGATAATGGGTGAGTATCTGGCTTTCTATCCGGTCTTTTAAAGGTGTGACGATGGAGCCCCGGTTCGTGTAATCTTCGGGGTTAGCCGTAAATACAAAAAGAATATCCAGGGGAAGTCTTAGTTTAAATCCACGTATCTGTACATCACCTTCTTCCAGGATATTAAATAGCGCCACCTGTATTCTTGCCTGTAAGTCGGGCAGTTCATTGATAACAAATATACCCCTGTTACTTCTTGGTATAATCCCATAATGCAGCACTTTTTCATCTGCGAAACTAAGTTTCAGGTTAGCCGCTTTAATGGGATCAATATCACCGATCAGGTCCGCTACACTTACATCCGGTGTAGCAAGTTTCTCACCATATCGTTCACTGCGGTGTATCCAATGTATAGCTGTTTCATCCCCGTGTGTAGCAATTTCTTCCTGGGCAAATTTGGAGACAGGATGGATGGGGTCATCATTGATCTCGCTGCCGGCTACGCTGGGAATATATTCATCCAGCAAATCAATCATCAGCCTTGCCATTCTTGTTTTCGCCTGCCCCCGTAAACCAAGGAACAGTATATTATGTTTACTTAGCAATGCCCGCTCCACATCCGGTATGACGGTGTCCTCATAACCCACGATACCGGGAAAAGTTGTTTCCTGTTTTTTTAGTTTGGCGATAAGGTTTTGCCGTATCTCTTCTTTGATACTTCTCGGTTTATAGCCGGAAGCTTTTAGTTCGCCGAGGTTTTTTATTTTTTTTATATCCATAGCCGGTAAGGCGGGAAGGCGGTAAGCTATCCCTTTTTATTCTATACAAAATCTTCTGATTCCGTTTTTAATTAATGCAACATTGAACTTTATAAGAAACCCAATATGATTACCCGTCAGATTAAGATGACGCATGATCTGAGCTTGCCAAAGCGAATTTACATTTTCAACAGCCTTCAGCTCACATATAATAGTTTCCTCGACAAAAACATCCATTCGCAAACCCTCATCAAATATTAGCCCATCATAAAATATAGGTAAATCAACTTGTCTTCGGTAAGCAATACCTTTCTTTGATAATTCATGACAAAAACATGCTTCGTAAACTTTCTCTAGTAAGCCTGGCCCAAGTCCCTTATGTACTCTGTAGGCACAATCAACAATTCCTTTACACAGCCTTTCCTCATGTTCGGTAAGTTGATACATGATTTTTTTACTTATCTGAAAAGTTTCTTCCCGTCTTCCCACCTTCCCGGCAACAATTCAATAAACGGTCTTTCGCCTCCCGCTTTCAAAATCCTTAAATATAAACGCCCCCAATTTATCCAGCGAAGCAAAGAATGCCTTTCCATTATTCGTTTCCGTAAACTCCTGTACAAAACGTTGCAGGTAAGGGTCGGTAGCGATCATAAAGGTGGTGATGGGTATTTTCAATTTTTTGCATTGTGCGGCGAGATTGATACATCTATTCACCACTTTCCTGTCTAAACCAAAACTGTTTTTATAATACCTTTTCCCGATCTTCAAGCAAGTGGGCTTTCCATCGGTGATCATAAATATCTGCTTGTTTGGGTTTTTTCTTCGCCGTAAGATATCCATAGCCAATTGCAAACCGGCCACGGTATTGGTATGATAAGGGCCCACCTGCAGGTAAGGAAGATCCTTAACTTCTATAGGCCAGGCATCATTTCCAAAAACTACTATGTCCAGTGTGTCTTTTGGGTACCGGGTCTGGATCAGTTCGCTCAAGGCCATCGCCACTTTTTTGGCTGGGGTGATCCTGTCTTCACCATACAGGATCATGGAATGGGATATATCGATCATCAGCACCGTAGATGTTTGTGCTTTGAAATCGGTTTCCCGGATACTGAGATCATCTTCCTGCATCCGGAAGCTTTCAATACCATGATTGATCTGTGCATTGCGGATGGACTCAGTAAAGTCGATTTGCTCCAGCATATCCCCAAACTGGTACTGCCTTGTCTCCGGATTTAATTCATCTCCCTGGCCCGGTTTAAAACTATGGTGATCGCCTTGCTTTGTCTTCTTCAGTTTTCCAAATATTTCTTCCAGGCTTCTTTTCCTGATGCCCTGTTCAGTTTTAGGTGTTATTTTTATTTCTCCTGGCTGGTTATTTTCCGTGAGGTATCCTTTCTCTTTCAGTTCATCTATAAAGTCTCCCATACCATATTCCTCATCGGTGAGTTGGTACTGTTTGTCCAGCTCATTCATCCATTGCATAGCTTCTGCCTACATCTCCACTGGTATAGGTGAGTAGTTGCATAAAAAGGTCAAGCAATTGGTCAAATTTGCTTTTGCCTTCACTATTTGGATCAAACCTGGTAAAATGAAATCCTCTCATAATAAAATCAGAAGTCTGAGGTCTGAAGTCCGAGGATTCCTTTATTGCTTCATTGCATAAAGCATATTAGGTTTTTCTGACCTAAGATTTCTGACATCACTTCTTTGGCAATTTACGACAATTAGTTTGCCGCTATCCAGACTTAACAACAACTTAAAGATTGTTTGGTTCAAAAAAAAGACCCCCGGTTCAAATATGCCGGGGGTCTATCGTATAGCCTTAAAAATATTATTGTGGCTTCTTGTTGGTATCAGTTTTTAAACCGCTGTTGTCAATTTTTGGTGTCGTATCTTTTAACGTATTGGTAATAGTGTTCGGGCCTTCAGCTGGTGTTGTAGCCTGCACCTGTGGCGCATATTTTTTCTCGATCAATCCCAAGACTTCCAGCATTATTTCATTGATCGGTGCTTCGGATCTTTCAAAACCACCGTAGAGCTCAGGCCTGCTATCACGTATATAATTATAATAGGTCTGTTGTTGTTCCAGGTCCTTGCGGAGATCGAGCCTTACTTTTTCTGCCAGGTCTGCCTTGCCAGCTTTATAACAAGCTTCCAACAAAACAAGTGTTGTTTGATTGTGGCTGTTATATCGGCTCGTCATTCCATAAGGCAGGTTGGCCGGGTCGATGCCTTTTTCCACTTTATCGAGCAGCTTCAACGCCTCCTCTTTTTTGCCAGCATCAGCCATATTACCTGCTGCCTCTGCATATAAAGCCCGGAGGTTGAGAATATGACGACGGTTTTCCTCATCAAAATAAACTCCTTTCTTATCGGCTCCACCAAATTCATATTTTGTCATCAGGTTATTAAACATCGTATCTGTATTATTATCCCTGATCTGTGTTCCGCCAAGACGCATCTGCCGCATAGCCTGGTCGGTGACCCAGTTAGCTTGTGGTTGTTTAGTTGCTACGGGTACTAAACGAAAAGATAATCCATCTTTTCGCAGGTATTGCGCAAAGCCCAGTTCGCCAAAGGCAGAGGTGAAATAAATAGGCCGGTTCCATCCATTAGCAGCATTCCAGGCGATGATGTTCAAGATAATAAAATCACTACGGACAAGACCACCCTCTAATTTACTTTGTGGTATTTCAAATCTTAATTCCGAAAGCACACTATCAGAAGGATTAGCAATGCCATTCTTTCTGACTTGTTCCACATCTACGGGCACTTTGAATTTCGCTACCGGGAAACTTCCAAAGCCAACATCCCGGCCGGTTTCTTTATCAAAATTCGGCTTACCCAATACATTTTTCATGACATCATACAAGTCGTAATATTCATTCGGATCTCCCTGTAAACGATAACGGAGAAATTCCCTGTTATGTCCCTCTATTTGTTCAGCCGACCAAAGTACATCTATTGAATCGGCACTATTTACCTTATAACGAAGCTGGTTGATATACCAGTCAATCCCCAACAAACTGTTATTGATAACCCTGATATCAGGACGAATACCTTCAACTTCCTGTGCATACCAAAGCGGGTACGTATCGTTATCACCAAATGTAAAAATGATGGCGTTCGGGGCACAGCTCTCCAGGTAGTTTTTAGCCATATCAGGAGCTGTAGTCTTCTTGCTCCGGTCATGATCATCCCATTCCTGCTGCGCCATTAGTAACGGAACTAAGAGACATATAACCGCGGTAGCAAGGTTAAGTGTTCGTTCATTTTGTCCACCTGATGAAATTGTTCGAAGGAGGTAAGTGAGTCCTGCTGTCAAAGCCGCGTATAAAGCGGTGGCGAAAATAGAGGCCATCAATGCCGAACCACCGGGACCGGGAAAGCTACTCATGAACGTGATGAAAAAAGTAAGACCACTTCCATAAATCAGCATGTTCTGGAAACTAAGCTTATCTGTTTTTTCCCTTGCCATTTTTACAAAACCAACAACGGCCAGCCCTATCCAGATGGCAAAAGCATAAAAGGATCCTACGAAAGCATAGTCCCTTTCACGGGGTTGATTACCCGGTTGGTTCAAATAAATCACAACGGCCACACCTGTCATAAAGAATAAAAGAAAACTTACCACCCAATCTTTTTTATTTCTCAGGTACTGGAATACGCAACCGACCATTCCCAACAAAAATGGAAGCAGGAACAGTTTATTATGCGCCTTATTATTTTTAATACTGTCAGGCATTTTGCTTTGATCGCCCAACCGTTTATTATCTATAAAGGAGAAACCGGAAATCCAGTTGCCATCCCGTTTATTACTCAGTCCCTGTATATCATTTTGTTTACCGGCAAAATTCCACATGAAGTAACGCCAGTACATATGACTCATCTGGTAGCTAAAGAACCATTCAATATTGTCACCATAAGAAGGTGCTTCATACTGCCCGGTTTGCTCGTTCTTATCCAGTTCCAGCCATTCTGCATAAAACTCCGCATGGTATTGATCATTGCTCGGATCCCATACTCTCGGGAAAAACTGGATATCACTTTTTTCATATTGTGGTTTCTTTTCCCGTCCGATAGGTATGTACTTATTATTTCCTTTCACATACTTCATCTCACCCTCTTTGAGTTCTACATATCCATCCGGGCCATATTTATAGTTGGCGGCAAAATGTGGTCCTGATAATAAAGGGGCTTCACCATATTGTTCGCGGCTCAGGTAATAAACAAGGTTGATAGGATTGTCAACATTGTTCATATCAATAGCCGGGTTTGCATTCGACCTGATCAATGCTGTGAAATACATAAAGTACCCAATCATCATAAACGCATAACACCACAGGGAAAGTTTTAATATTTTCAAAGCGGTTACTTTCATAAAATACCCGATGACCGCAGCGATACCTCCCACCAGCATAAATTTCAGCACGAATGATGCCGTGCTGGAACCCAGTTTTATAATAAAGGGTAGCAGCGAAAGACTTAGGAAAAGGATAAAGAAAATTATCAGCTTTTTCTTGGTGACGTTTTTTTCATTGAGCCGTAAGGCCCAAATTATAACAGCCGCCAAAGCCAGGAAATAAACAGCAAAACCAGAAAAGAAGGGCATCCCCAGGGAATTGACAAAAAACACATCAAATATCCCGGCCGCTTTCATGGAATATTGGATCACCACTAGCTGTACTAATCCTGTAATTAAGCAGCCAATAAGAAAAGCTATGATCGCACCTTTAGTAGTTACCTGGTAACGGCGATAATAATAAATCATTACAATTGCGGGGATACTTAACAAGTTCAGCAAGTGAACACCGATCGACAGGCCCATCATAAAGAAAAGGAAAACGATCCATCGGTCACTTCTGACCCTCGCATGTAGATCATTGCCGGCATGTTCATCAGCATGCTCCCATTTTAGCATGGCCCAGAATACTAATGCTGTAAAGAAAGATGACAAGGCATACACCTCACCTTCCACAGCACTGAACCAGAACGAATCGCTGAATGTATATGCTAGGGCACCAACTGCACCTGCTGCCATGGTCGTAAATGTCTGCCCAGCAGTTAATTGTTCACCTACATTCACGAACATTTTACGGGCAAAATGTGTGACGGACCAGAAAAGGAATAAAATTGTGGCAGCGCTGGCCAATGCACTCATAAAATTCACGGCACTGGCAGCCGAGTTTCCATCTCCAAACAGGATAATGAAGAATCGGCCCAACAGTACGAACAGCGGGGCACCGGGAGGGTGGGGGAGCTGTAATTTATCAGCACTGGCAATAAATTCGCCGGTATCCCAAAGACTGCCTCTTGCTTCCCGGGTAAGAAAATAAGTCGCTAAAGCAATGAAGAACACTACCCAACCGGTAATGTTATTTACTTTTTTGAAGTTCATAAGCTAAACATTGGTTTTATTCCCTACCAATCCGGGCAATTAACCCTGGGTTAGTTGAATAACCGGACTGCCTTGAGATTGAAAGAAAGCAAAAATAGGGATATTCAGTTCACAGTCAGCAGGGGATAATGACCCGTTTTTCAGTACAAAATCTTAAAGATGAGAAGTGGTTCTGCCGGTTATTCAAAGTAGACTTTGATGGTTTGATAAGAAAGCTGTCCCTGCCTCAATTTTTCGGAAAATCCTGTAAGCCCGAACAGGCCCGCCGCATTTCCTTTGTTGATAGCAATTTCAAGATACCCGGCACTATTAAACAGCGCCAGTTTTTCGCTTTCCGGTACATCGGCATAGCTTTCACTGATACGATCTATTATTTCGTCCCGTTTAAATACGATCCGGAAACTTCGGCCTTTTCGCTGTTCTTCAAATTGTTCGCGGGTGATGTTAACGATCACATTTTCAAAACTGTCAATAAAAATGATCTGCCCTTCTATGGAATTGTTTTCCAAAATGGGTCGTAAATGTCTTTTCTCCACATATTTTACGTCTGAACTGCCAATATCTTCTATAGAAACACCGGTAGCGAGTTGGTTCACTACTTTGCCCATAACGGACGCAAGGTGAATGGTATTTTTAATAGCAGTCTTTTCCAGGGGAATGCCGATGATGATCTCAGGGTTTTCTTCCAGTATCATTGTCAGCAATCCATTATCAGCACAAATAAGGTATTGCTTTTTATGGAATACCAGTAATAGTTGTTCGGGTCTTTTTTCAAAAAGATTAACCAGGATAAGATGGTAGGTATAATCAGGAAAATTTTTTATAGCGCTTTGGCATACGTACGCAGCCTGGGGGTAGTTAAAGGGTGGAATATTGTGCGAAATATCTATGATCTGGAACTCTGGATTGATTTGTAACAGCTGCGCTTTTATTGCTCCCACTAAATAATCGGGACTGCCAATGTCGGATGTGAGTGTTAATAAAGACAAAATGGTAGTGGGGTCAGGGTTTTTATTTTTCTTATTTAATCAATTTTCCTTTTTTAAAAAAGAATCTATGGGTCAGCTTATCAGCCAGTGATGGGAAAAACTTTTGTAGAAATACCGTTCGTTTCCCGGTAAAGGTCAGCACCAATGTCCTCTTTTTTCTTCGGATGGCTCTTAACATTTGCTCAGCACATTCTGCCGCACTCATCATTTTATTTTCGTTCATGGGTGTTTCTCCATGCGAATTGCCCTCTTCGTTCAGTGCCGCATTTCGAATATTTGAGGTAGTAAATCCAGGGCATACCCACATCACATGCACTTTATCGGCCATGAGTTCTGTCTTAATCGCCTCTAACCAACCCTGCATGGCAAATTTGCTGGCAGAGTAACCACTTCTTCCGGGTAGTCCCCTATAACCGGCAATGGATGATACACCAACAATAGTCCCTTTTCTTTCAATGATCGAATCGAGTGCATACCTGGTACAATAGACAGTACCGAAAAAATTAATACCCATCACCTTGTGAATTACCTCGGTATCCGTTTCTTTCAATAAGGCTCTCATTGAAATACCGGCATTATTAATCAATATATCAATTCCACCAAAAACTTTGATAGTGCTTTCTATAAAACGGCGGCAATCATTCTCACTGCTTACATCTGCCACCATGGTATGCAAATTAGCAGAGGGAGATTCTGCCTGCAGGCGATACAACTTATCGTGGTTGCGGCCACATGTAGATATCCGGGCTCCCATACTAATCAGGGCATCAACCAGGGCTTTTCCAATACCATCGGTGCCGCCGGTAACAACAACAACTTTATCTTTAAAATACGTGGACATGACGTAAAAATAACCACATTCGCCTGAAATCAGTACAACCGCTTTTTCGGCGCTTGGTAAAAGAAATCTGCTTATTTATTTTACAATTTTGGTAACCTTTTTTATTGCATCGAGTGGAGGGCCACTTTGTTTCCTTCCGTGTCCGTAAAATGAGCCATAAAGCCATTAGGTCCTATGGCAGTTTTTGGCAAAATAATTTTACCCCCTGCCGCTTCAACCTTCGATAACGGAACGGCTAGATCATCACCGCCATTTAAATACACTAAGGCGCCAGTCAGGGAGGGTTCAAATCCCTCTCCCTGTACGATCCCGCCTCCAACTCCCTGTTGCATATCGCAGGGAAGCATTCCATACCGGAAAGAAGGATGGGGCATTTCCTGGATATCCTCCCCAAATAGGGCTGCATAAAATGCCTTTGCTCTGTCAAAATCTTTTACGGGTATTTCAAACCAATTGATCGCATTTGTCATTTTTTAAATTTTATTATTAGTAAAAGTTCCTACTTCTTTCTTTTAGAAAGTTTGGCTGATCTATTATACTCCAATGCAAGTTTAAGCCAATATTCCAGTTTCTTTCTTGTCATCAAAGCATCTATATCTACAAACACAAATCCCTTCATCACTTTGCCGGTAAAGTCCATCGGCTTACACCCTTCTTTTTCCATCGCTTCATCATACCTGGCAGGATCAAGGCGAACCATCAGTCTATTTTGTTCTACACCCACACACATTTTTTCGTTGACCATAAAACAAAGACCGCCAAACATCTTTTTTTCTTCCACTCTTTGATGAGTGACAGCAATGATCTCTCTTACTTTATCGGCCAACTTTTCGTTGTATGCCATTGTATTCAAATTTTATCCAACGCATTTTGATTCCAGGGGTCCTTCAGGTAGCTTCATACAAATCTCCATGCCCCGACAGTATTTCCCTATATTTATTAAACACCTTTGTTTTGGATAGGAAACCAATGAATTTTTTTTCTTTGTTAAGTACCGGCAAATACCAGCTTTGGGTTACATCAAATTTTTCCATTACCGTATGCATGTCATAGTCCTGTTGTAAAATAGCAGCCGGTTTTTTCATAATAGAGCTGATGCTTACTTTGTCAAATTGTTCAGGCTGAAAGAGTTTTTGTTTAATATCATTTAATTCAATAATGCCGGCGAATCTGTCCCGTCCATCCACTACCGCAAAGATATTTTTTTCACTTTGTTTTATTATTTCCACAAGGTCTTTTAGTTTTTTATCAATGCCAATACTTTCGTATTTGTCTTGCAACATATGCTCCAGGCTTATGGAAGTAAGGATATTCTTTTCTTTCTTGTGCGTGAAAACCTGTCCTTCGAGTGCCAGTTTCTTCAAATCCATGGAATAAGGTTCGTATGACTTAACTATAAAAAAGGAAATAGAAGAAACAATCATCAGGGGAATGAATAACTCATAGCCATTGGTAATTTCCGCAATCAAAAATATGGCTGTCAGGGGACAATACATCACACCACTCAATACGCCGGCCATACCTACCAGGCTAAAATTTCCAACTGGTATTTTGACCCAGGGTGTACTATTAACCAATTTTGAAAAAAAGAATCCCAGGTAGGACCCTGCAAAAAGTGAAGGAGCAAAATTTCCTCCGTTTCCACCACTCCCAATAGTGATTCCTGCTGCGATTGGTTTTATTAAAACAATAAAGGCAGTAAAAGCAATGATACCCCAGTTCTCTCCGAGTTTTGAAAATAAAGTTGTATTATCTGCAAAGCTTGTGTAGGAACCATTCGCCACGGACTTTACACTTTCATAGCCCTCCCCGAACAAGGGTGGGAACACAAAGAATATTCCTACCAATAGTAAGCCGCCGAACAGCGCTTTTATAAACAGGTTGAGCTTCAAACTGTGAATTTTATGTTCGGTTTTCTTGAACACCCTGGCATAGTACAGCGACGTAAACCCGGCCAGGATTCCCAGCAAAATATAAGAGGGAACATTACTATAATCGAATGATTGTTTTAATACAAAATTGAATAAGGATGATTCTTGCAGAATTATCTTGGAACACAATACGCCAATCACCGAAGAAATGATGAGGGGGATAAAATAACTTATCACTGTTTCTGTCAGCAATACTTCCACTGCAAATATAACTCCGGCAATAGGGGCATTGAAGACAGCTGAAATACCGGCTGCTGAGCCACAGGCTATCAATAAAGTCCGTTCCTGGTAATTAAGCTCACACAGGCGGGAGATATTTGACCCGATAGCTGAGCCGGTAGCAACAATAGGTGCCTCTAGTCCAACGGAACCTCCCAGTCCCACCGTTACGGAACTGGTCACAACATGTGAATAGGTATGTTTCGTTGGAATAAAGGAAGATTTTTTGGCGATAGCTTTTAAAACCATTGCTATCCCTTTTTCAATTTGTCCTCCCAGGAAGTAACGGATAATAAAAACTGTGACAAGTAGCCCGATAACCGGGAATACCAAATATCCCCAGCGGTGAAATGACATATTCTCCACGGCATACTGCAGGCGGTGAACAATTGTTTTTAGGAGTACGGCTACCAGCCCCGATAAAAAACCGACCAGGGTTGCGATAAGCATGATAAACTGGGGCCTGCTCAGTTTAGTTCTTAAAAAATGTAACAGTTTCTGATATACAGATATAATAATCATATTGGTATCCTGTAAAAATAACCAATGAAATTTGACCGTTTCGAAGTACTTTTTAAGTTACGGCCTGCTTTTTTGCCAGGCAATGGGCAAACAAGGTCGATTGGGAAAGCATCTTAGTTTTCTTAGATGAATGAAAGTTTTTCGATTTTTTAAGAGGTAGAGAATACCCGTAATTGAGAAGAAAGGTCAATCAGATTCTTACAAACAAAATCCGGTTTAGGAGCCAGGGGATAAAGCAATTGTCTTTCCTGCCGTACATAAGCCGTAGCCATACCCGCATTTTTTGCGCCTGCAATATCCCATCCGTGGGCGGAGACTAATAAAATTTCATTTGTTGGAAGGTTTACTTTATCAGCAGCCCAGTGGTAGACTTCAATGGCCGGTTTATATTTTCCGACTTGTTCTGCGCTGAATAATTTTTCAAAATAGGATACCAGCCCGGTTCTTTCCATCCTGTTTCTAACAATCGTTTCTGGCGAATTGGTCAATGCTGCTATCCGGAAACCCTGGTTGTGCAGATCAGACAAACCTTTTTGCACCCCTTCTTTGATCGGTAAATGCTCCATGAGCTTAAGTATCACTTCTACATCGCTCCTTTCAATAGTGCCGTCGAGCATCTGAGATGTCATCCTGAGGGTGGCATCCGCAATCGAAGGGAAATCGTGAAATTGAGCTGTACAATTATCGACAAAACTATATTGCATGAAAATCTCGAACCACAAAGTATATCCCCTCTTACTCCTCATCAACAAATTCACTCTTTTTTGAATCTCTCCCATATCGAGAATAGTTTCGTATATGTCAAGTAGTATGAGTTTGGGAGCTGAGTTATTATCTTTAATAGTATTATCGCTGTCAATCATACTGGAATATTTACAAAAAGTGATATGGGTAGTGTGGGAAGGTACGGAATTGATCAATTTCATTTCGCTAACTCCTTAAAATTACTTATATTCCAAATAGCCGGTATATAAATAGCTTTTTCACAAGCCTAATTATTGTTATTAAAATCCTGACAAATGAGTATAAGTATTAATGAATTAACAATTGAAAAACTCTCCGTTAATGATTACGAGCAATTGCTGGAGACTATGAAGGCCGCGTATGCGGACTGGCAGGGGAGTTACTGGAGTCTTTCAGCCATCAGCAATCTTATTGAGCAGTTTCCTAAAGGGCAGTACGTTATGAAAGCCGACGGGAATGTCATCGGTTGCGCCCTGTCCATCATCGTTGACTACGACAGGTTCGATGATGAGCATACGTATAAGCAAATAACAGGCAATTATACATTCAGCACCCATGAGCCAAATGGTGATGTTTTATACGGGATAGAAGTTTTTATCCATCCTGACTACCGCGGTCTTCGAATGGGGCGAAGGTTGTACGAGGTAAGGAAAGAACTTTGTGAGGAATTAAATCTGAGAGCAATTGTTTTTGGAGGCCGGATACCGAACTATCATAATTTTTCGTCGACACTTACTCCGAAAGAGTATATACAGAAAGTAAAGAATAAGGAAATTTATGATACGGTCTTATCATTTCAGCTTTCCAACGATTTTCATGTCAAAAAAGTGTTGCGGGGTTATATGCCGGACGACGTTGAGAGCAAAGAATATGCTACTCTTTTGCAGTGGGATAATATTTACCATTCATTATCCAACCGGAAGTCCTTTACTCCTTCCAGTTATGTCCGGCTGGGATTGGTCCAATGGCAGATGCGGCCCTACAAGGACCTGGATGAGTTATTTCTCCAGGTAGAATATTTTGTAGATACGGTATCGAGTTATAAAAGTGACTTTGCCCTTTTCCCGGAATTATTCAACGGGCCATTACTAGCACAATTTAATCATCTTAATGAGGCGGAAGCTATGCGTGCGCTGGCGCAGTATACCCCAGAAATTAAAGACAGGTTTCTGCAGTTGGCGCTCAAGTACAACGTGAATATTATCTGCGGAAGTATGCCGAGTTTTGAGAATAACAAACTACGGAATATTGGCTACGTCTGTCACAGAAGTGGGAAACTTGATCAGTATGAAAAAATTCACATAACACCGGATGAGGCCCGTTATTGGGGTATGAAGGGTGGCAAGATCATAAAGGCCTTTGAGACTGACGCGGGCATCATCGGGGTGCTGATTTGTTATGACGTTGAATTCCCGGAACTGGCCAGGTTATTGGCCTTGCAAGGCGTCCAGATACTTTTTGTTCCCTTTTTGACCGATACACAAAATTCCTATATGCGGGTTCGTTGTTGTGCCCAGGCAAGAGCGGTCGAGAATGAATGTTTTGTTGCCATCTCAGGTAGTGTCGGCAATTTGCCAAAAGTGGAAAATATGGATATTTCCTATTCGCAGGCCGTTGTGTTTACGCCCTGCGATTTTGCGTTCCCGTTCAATGGAATTAAAAGTGAAGCTACCCCTAATACAGAAATGGTTTTGATTTCAGATGTGGATCTGTCGTTGCTGGATGAACTTCATTCACACGGAAGTGTGCGCAATTTAAAAGACCGGAGGACAGATATTTATGAAGTGAGGTATTTGCCGGATATAACCAGTGCCGACAAATGAGGAAATCAATAATTAAAGAGCCGCTGTTGCTTTCAACTGCAGCAGAAAGGCAATTATTCCGGCGGCGAAACCGACCAGGGCCAGCCAGGTTATTTTTTTCAGATACCATATAAAATCAATCTTTTCAATCCCCATCACTGCAATACCTGCGGCCGACCCTATGATAATAGCGCTGCCACCAGTGCCTGTTGTCAGCGCAAGAAATTTCCAGAAGTGATGATCAGTTGGATAGGTAGTGAGATCATACATTCCCTGCGTAGCTGCTACCAACGGTACGTTATCAACTACGGCCGATAATAAACCCAGCATAACGCCGATGGTATAGTCATTTTTGAAAGTGGCGTTCAACCCATCAGCCAGTTCTTTTAGAATGCCGAATGATTGCAGCGCAGAAACTGCCAGCAAAATTCCCAGGAAAAACAAAATACTGGGAGTGTCAACTTTTTGCAAAGCCCGGGTCACCGTATATTTCTCGGCAATCCCTGCTGCCTTGCCCTTATGTATAACAGTTGTGATCAGCCACATTAATCCCAGTGCCAATAACATACCCATAAAAGGAGGAAGATGGGTAATGGTTTTAAATACCGGAACAAAGATCAGGAACCCAATCCCTGAAAAAAGAACAATCCTGGCGTCTTTTTTTTCTTTTGAACTGCGTTCAGCTCTTATTAAGGGTTGGACTTTACTGCCGCGAAACCGGTAAGCTATGATCAATGCAGGAAATAAACACACCATGATACTGGGCAATATCAGTTCCTTGATGATATTTAATGCGGTGATCTGGCCCCCCAGCCAGAGCATGGTAGTAGTTACATCTCCTAACGGTGACCAGGCACCACCTGCATTGGCTGCAATGATAATTATCCCGCCAAACCAAAACCTGTCTTCCTTTTCAGGTAATAACCGGGAGCAAAGTGAGATCATGACAATGGACGTAGTCAGATTGTCGAGTAAGGCAGAAAGAAAAAAAGTAATAAATGATATGGTGAGTACCAACTTCGATTTACTGCTGGTGGTAATTCTATACTTTATAAGGTCGAACCCATTGTGAGAATCGATCAGTTCCACAAGCGTCATCGCACCCAGAAGAAAGAACAAGATCGAAGCTATATCCCCCATATGGTGAACCAGATTTTCACTTGCCGTCTGGGGGGCATCACTTTGAATAATATAAATGGTCCAGCATAAAACCCCGGTTATAAGGGCTGACGCAGCTTTATTCAATTTTAAGGGATGTTCAAATGCGATTGCGATATAACCCAGGAAAAAAGAAACTAAAACAATGATGGTCCACATATTTATAAAAGTTAGGTCAGCAAATTAGCTATGAAAAGTAAATCGTATTGGAGCAAACGTAAAGGTCCCAATACCTTGAAAGTCATCTGCTCCGTATGATTTTGTTTACATACACCTGGCTTTCCGCTTTTCTCCCAGCAATTTTTCCCGCTAATAATTTTTGGATCATCTACAGGATAAAAAAGCAGGTCTGCGCATTCTGTAGAGCCGCTAGGATTATTCACGCTGGCTCCTGCAAACCTGGCTCCTGGGAAAAATACAGGGCGAATCAGGGCCTTTCGCTTTTCCAATTTTCATCATTGTTCTTGAAGGTCGGGAAAAACATAATCACCCCTTCTATCTTTAATAAATGTAGCCTAAATAGGCTATGCCAGCAAGATTTAGAAAGGGCATTGAGTCGTCCGTTTCTATTTTAGAGATTTTTTGCGTAGCCACCAGGGAAGTGCACAGAGGTGCTGCCTGCACTCATTGCAATAATGGGATCAACGCCTTAAAATCAGGTTCTTTTATTACATAATCAGCCACTGCATCGACTAAATTAGTTGAAGAGCAAAAAGAAACACCGATACCGGCTTTTTTTATACAGCAAATATCGTTTTCACCATCACCGATCATCAGTGTATTCTTCAGATCAACGTTGTAATGCCCGCAAATTTTTATAAGTGCATTAAGTTTGCAATAGTCGTGCTTACACTGGCTGTTGTCGCTGGCTACAAAAAAAGAAGGGATTTTCACTTCTCCGGTGGCAATGCTTTTGGAAAACTCAAGCTCATTGGAAATAGTAAAATCAAATCCGAATTTATTTTTTATGTGATTGGTAACACAGTCGTAACTATCACTTATGATCCCCGTGATATATCCCTGCTTTTTTAATTCCGCAATGGCTTCCGCCAGGTGGGGCGTCACTTTAATAGTATCGGTCAAATCTAATAAATCACCGATTGATTTTCCTTTTAGTAAGCCTGCAATTGATTTAGTACGTATAAATGGATTCTGGTTATTTGTAACAATATCCATCAATTGCTTTTTAAACCCAAACTTTTCTGCAGCCGTATTTATAAAACTGGCCCGCAGTATAGTATTATCCATATCGAATATGGCAATCTTTTTCAGAGACTTCAGGCCCTCCCGGATAGCAAATTCCATTTGTTCCCGGATGATTTGGATATTTTCATAGGTCTCCAGGTTCTGGACGTTCATGTTCTGTGATTTTTTCATGATGGTTCTTGCTACTTCCCGGCTCATTTTTCCTAATTGTTCCAATGGCTGCATCCTGTTTTCAATGCTACCAATACTCACCTCTTTAATTTTTGCGCCCAGGTTATGCATATCAATGAGAATACCGATATCCACTCCGTAACCTTCTTCAAATTCGCATTTAGCAAAAAGGCTTTTTTTCCCCGCAATCATACCACTCAGGGGCTGTTTAAAATTGGGAAAAGAGGGGTACAATATAGAGAGAAGGGGTTTTGCAACAAGTTCTGTCACTCTCCCGGCCTGTCTTGAAAAATGTGATTTTACGAAATCTGCTTCGCCATTGAGCAAAGGAGCAGTCAATAGGTTAATAACATTATCTGGGTACGTAATTATATCTGCATCAAGAAAAGCAAGGATCTCATTTTTTGCTACCAGCACACCATCTTTCATGGACGCTCCTTTTCCAAGTTTAGTACTTGTTATAACGGTAGCACTCTCTTTCCTTGCTTCGGCAATAGTATTATCCATCGACTTATCATCGACCACTATCACTTCCGATACATTTTCAGAATTATTTGACAGACGCACAACTTGCCGGATAGTCTTCTCTTCATTCAGTGCCGGTATAATAACTGTAATCATAATTTAAAACTTTGCCCGGTGATAAATGTAGCCTTTCAACTAAAATACGTTTGTCGAGGGCTTACATCATGACAATATAGTCACCCTTTTTATTTGCCGCCAGCAGGGCTTACCTGGCAGCCATTTATTTATTCTCCCAGCTAATTTCTGTTTTCGGTTTTGTAAGAATAACATAATCTAACTTTATGAGAATTGAATATTTATTATCAAAGTCCAGGTTATCGGTCATAGCCCACTCATTTTGCCGGAATAATCAGCTTTGTCAAATGTAGTTTCAAGTTTTTTTTGAAGGCTTTAATACATGTAATAATAGTCATTATATACGACTTACGGCGTAGTACCATTACCCGATGAACCTTACTGGACTGGCATAGGGTCCATTTATTGGTTGAGGTTTAAGTGAAGTTGATGGTGCTGGGGTGCTATTGTTAAAACTGGTATATCTGATTCCCTGTAAAGGCATTTCCCCAGTAATTTATTCCACCAACCCTTCAATAATGATTCTTTCCCTGTGTTCACCACTATCAAATCTGCTTTTATATTCCGGGCGTAGGTCAGGGTGCTGGTTGGATTGTCAAAATTGTCGGGCAGGGAGCAATGTATTTTGATATGGCCAGAGTCGCTGAGCAACTGGTAGGATTTTATCAGGAATTTTCTCCTTTGCCTGCCACGGGGTGAATTACCTCCGCTACCCATCAGGTGAATGCTTCCCTGTGCTCCCCGGCACATATAGGTCGCCATGTTAAGTTTCCTCACAGGCAGGGAATCGTTGATAGGCACCACGACATTTTGTAAATAATTTACGTTAAACGACCTGGTCACCGTTAAGACAGGACATTGCGCTTGTTGGGAGAGCTTGTTCAAATCAATCCTTTGTATCAGCGCACTCCCAAATTTTCTTCGGCTTCTCGGTATTACGAGCAAATCAATATGTTCAGCAATGATGATTTGCTTCAGGGCCGTTTGCCAGGTCCCTGCTATAGTAGAGGAGGACATCAGTAAACCGTCGTGTAGTTTGCCTTTACATCGTTCTTCCAGTTCTTTTAGTTGAGATTCACAGTTGGCACTAGATGATCTGAAGAGGGATCCTGACAGGAAGCCATCGTATAAAAAAGGGATGGTGGCAGAGGGTGGTTGAACGTGTAATAAGTGAACATCACATGCAAAGTAGTTGGCAAGCTGAATGGCCTTATCTAATGCCAGGTTGGTATTTCGGTTAAAATTGACGGGTACCAGAATTTTGGTAAAAAGTTTTTTCATAGCTGCAATCTACTTCGCGGGCATTATAATGACATTAATGGCGGATTAGATTGTTATTAGAATTTTTTACTTCTTTAGTGTTGGAAGTAATATGGTGATAATAGTACCGACGCCAGATTCTGATTGAATGGTCATATTCCCCTTATGCAGGCTTATGATTCGCCGGGTGAGGGTAAGCCCTAGTCCCACACCGGGTTTGCTTTCTGAATTGCTACCCCGGTAAAAAGGTTCATATAGTCGTTCGATTTCCTCGGTTGAAATAAATTCACTTTTATTGCTGAATACAATCTCTGCCTCAGTTCCCTTTAATAGTAAGCTGATTTCTGTGCGGCCATCAGGAGAATACTTGCAACCGTTTTCAATAATATTCTTAAAGGCACTATGTAACAAATGAACATTGCCAAAAACCTGGCATTCACTTTCGTCTTCCGGCAATTCGGGAAAGGCTAGCTCAATCTTATATCGATCATTTCGTCGTAAAACTTCACTGTGAGCTTTTATTAATATTTCATCAAGCCGGACCTTCTCCAGGGAGATGGCACCGTGTGAACCTGCTTTTGCTATTTCCAGTAAGTTCCTGGTTAGATAATGAAGCCCCTGAACATCTTTTAAAATGGAGGTCAATACTACCTGGTACTCATCCAGTGTCCTCACCTGGAGAAGGGCCACTTGTATCTGGCTGGAAATGGAAGTAAGGGGCGTTGACAACTCATGTGAAGCGTTAGAAATAAATCTTTTTTCCATAGCGAAGGATTCTTCGAGCCTGTTCAACAAATCATTGAAGGTCTCGTTCAGCTCAGCCAGTTCGTCTTTGCCGTTTCCGGTATAAAGACGATGGGAAAGATTTTGAGAGGTAATAAGCTTTACGTCACGAATGGTTTCTTTGACTGGTTTTATTAGTGTTCGCGAAAACAAGAAGCCCGCAATCAGCGTAATTAATACGGCCACAGGGAAATACAAGATGAAAATTCTTTTCAGGTTACTGATGTAGGCCTGGCCGGCAATATTTTCTGCGGATACTATAACAAGTACAGGATTTTTCGTTGCTGCACTAAAATAGACGCAGATTTTTTTCTGACCAAAGGTAAAAAAAGCTTCCCCATGCTGCTTTCCTGCCGCGAGCCAGGAGGTATCAATTTTCAATTCGGCAACGTTCTCGTCATGAAATTCATATAACTCCGTATAAGTGTCGGAATAGATTCCTATGTTTTTATTGACCAGGGCAGGCGGGGCATTAGCGTCGAGTGATTTGAGCAGATTGGTAGTGTCATTTTTAAACAAGTCGTACAAGTAAGCAGCCCTGGCAGCACGTGTCTTTAACCGCTGCCGGAAATCCTGGTGCACATTTCTCCTGCTCAGGTTGTATATCAACACCGTCATTCCCAGAAGGATCGTCGACACGATAATAGTAAATAGCAAATTGATTTTAAAGGACAGCTTCATCAGCTCTTGTCTTTTAAAATGTAGCCCATTCCCACATGCGTATGAATCAGGGGTGAAGCAAAATTCCGGTCAACTTTTTTTCGGAGGTAATTTACATACACATCAATTACGTTTGTGCCGCTATCAAAATCAATATCCCATACATTTAACGCAATATCGGCTCTTGAAACAACCCGGTTTTTGTTGCGTAGAAAATACTCAAGCAATTGAAATTCTTTTGCGGTAAGCTGAATAGGTTTCTCTTCGCGTATCACTTCTTTCGTATCAAGGTTCATAGCGAGTTCGCCTGCCCTTAACGTGATCCCCGTGGCAGCTTTATTAAGTATCCTTTTGAGTAAGGCTCTCACTCGCACAAGTAGTTCCCTAAAATCAAAGGGTTTGATTATGTAATCGTCTGCGCCTGCATCAAAGCCCTCAATTTTGTTATCAACACTGCTCATGGCTGTCAATACCACAATAGGAACAGTAGGGTTAATTGCTCTGATAGCCTTGCATAACTCATATCCATTGATCCCTGGCAGATTAATATCAATGATCACCAGTTGAAAGGAGCCGGTTCTAAAAAGTCCCAGGCCCATCGTGCCATCATAAGCAACCTGAGTCAGGAATGAATTTTCCCTAAGCCCCTGGCTAAGGGAATCAGCTATTTTTTTTTCATCCTCGACAATAAGAATTTGCGTATTCTGCATAATTTATATCATATTAAAGGTAGTCACAATTGGCCGACCGAATCAGCATCGAGTGATGCCCTGACATCTCAGACGGCCCGTGAACGTTCATTATCCTGCACTCCAAAAAGGTCCAATTCATCAAAATCATCATCTATTGGAACGGGATAGCCGCCGTCAGTTGCCAGTAGCAATGTTTTTTTCACCGGCAACGGCAGAACATTGTGGTTGGGTAGCTGTTCGAAAGGTGTTGATGAAATGACGGTTTCGGTAGGGATCATAATCATTTTTATTTTTTTTAAAATAAAGAATCCTTTGTTACGGTAAGTTTTGCAGAAACCCCTTTATACAAAAATCCGGAGATTCGTCCCATTTAACCCATCACAACCTCCCAATAGTGCTTCATATCAGTTCCCTGGCTTGGTAAACTTTCATCATCCGAATTGCCCCTTTACCGGTGAAATAAATCATCGTTTTAACACCATCATAAATTGATTGAAGTAAGCTGCATGCAAATTACCCGATAGCGATAGTAAAGGAGGAAATTGCAGATTAGAATCTCATTAAAAATTAAGCATCCTGCTGCAATTGCTGACTTGTAGAATGTGGATGATCTGATTACGAAGAGAAAACGGGCTTCAAGTAAGCTAAATAGGTGAAGTAAAGTTAAAAAATGGGTGGGCTGGCCTTATCTACGAAAATTGCGTTACATACTCTCGCAACAGGTAGCATCAGGTGTTAATTGAAATTTCAAGGGGTATTTTGCAGATGATAAAAAATATAATCAGTATAACCGGGGCAGATCCAGGCAGCAATCTAGCAAGACCTTATTGTGTTTTATTCCACTTGATTTTTTCTTCCTGATATGTCCATTGCGTTGACATCCCTGTTTTCCTCCATTACCGTAACTCCCGCAATACCTCCCATGCGTTTCGAAAATCTTCTTTTCCTGTCCGCATTTAATCTAAGATTTATTTTCGCCCTTCGTTTCGCCTTTTTATTAAAATACTTCTTTTTCATAAAAAAATAGGGTTATTGTGTAGTAAAAATACGCTGCTATTCTACAAGTTGTAAATACTTAACAGAGATTGAAATTCCTTAATTGTAATGATATTGTCGACTGTGATCTTATTTTACAGGGCGTAGCGAACCTTTTCGCCAGAGATAAATGTGTCTACAAAGAATGGATCCAGTATTAAAGGTTCCCTGCAATTTTCACCTGCAGGAGAAAAACTGCAATGCCTGCTATAAAGCCGACCAGCGCCAGCCAGGTTATTTTCTTCAGGTACCATATAAAATCAATTTTTTCAATACCCATTACGGCCACACCAGCCGCCGAGCCGATGATTATTGCACTGCCACCGGTGCCGGTAGTCAGCGCAAGAAATTCCCAGAAATGATGATCAGTCGGATAGGTGGATAGATCATACATGCCCTGGGTGGCGGCGACCAAAGGAACGTTATCAACTATCGCAGAAAGCAGACCCAGTGTAGCGCCGATTACATAATCGTCCTTGAGCGTAGCATTCAATCCGTTTGCCAGTTCTTTTAACAGGCCAAATGATTGCAGGGCTGAAACTGCCAGCAGAATTCCCAGGAAAAACAGAATACTTGGCGTATCTATTTTTTGCAACGCTTTTGTTACCGTATATTTTTCTGCAAGTTCTGGTTCTTTTCCTTTATGGATAAGGGTCGTGATGACCCACATCAATCCAAGCGCCAGTAACATACCCATAAATGGGGGAAGGTGGGTGATGGTTTTAAATACCGGAACAAAAATCAGGAGACCGATTCCGGAAAAAAGAATAATTCTTCCGTCTCTTTTTTCTTTTTCACTACGAACGGGTCTTTGGAGCGGTTGCATTTTTTTGCCGCGGAACCTATAGGCAATGATAAGGGTAGGAAAAAGACCAACTGCAATACTGGGCAAAATCAGTTCCTTCATAATATTCAGCGCTGTGATCTGGCCACCCAACCAAAGCATGGTAGTAGTCACATCTCCCAGGGGCGACCAGGCGCCGCCTGCATTGGCTGCGATAATAATTAATCCTCCAAACCAATACCGGTCTTCTTTTTCGGGTAATAACCTGGCGCAAAGTGAGATCATGACGATAGCAGTTGTCAGATTATCCAACAAAGCAGAGAAGAAAAAAGCAATGAAGGAGATGATGAGCAACAATTTTGACTTGCTACTGGTGGTTATTTTATACTTTATAAGATCAAAACCGTTGTGAGAATCGATCAGTTCCACAACAGTCATAGCGCCCAGCAGGAAAAATAAGATCGATGCTATTTCTCCCATGTGATGCAATAATTCTTCACTGACAACTTCGGCTGAATCGCTTTGAACTATGTAAATAGTCCAGCAAAGCACCCCTGTTATAAGAGCTGAAGCAGCTTTATTGAATTTCAATGGATGTTCAAACGCAATGGCAATGTAGCCCAACACAAAAACAATTAGTATAATGGCTGTAAACATATTAAACTAAAATAGCGAATTAATGCTACAATCAGCGTCTATACTAACAAAATATGCTACATTAACCACTTATTGAAAAGGAAGGAAAAAGAAACACGGAGGCCAATAGGATAAAAAACGATTTTCTTATACCCTTCTTACCCGGTCAGCAAATTGTATAAGACAGGATTTTACAACATCAGCCTTTTTCTCCGTAAAAGACATAGTAATGCTTTAGTTCAATTGTCAGGATAGGGCAATAAACATCACCGACCTGGCGACTATTTTTTCGTTTTGCCACGGTCAAGTGACTGGGATTATAATTTCAAGATCAACGTGATGCTGGGCACTTGCAGTCTGGTTTTCAACCAGTTCTCTATTTTTGATTTTTCCCGGCTAGAAATATTTTTTGAAACAGTCAATATGGCCAGGTAGGTCGGTTGGGTGGAAGTACTGTCGATAAATAATGTTGATGGTTGAATAATGGCGTATTTTATTACGGGATATAACGATCTTAATTCAGCATATACTTGTTTACTGATCACTTCCTGGTTAGCAATACTGTCAAGCTGTGATTTCATCAAATCCATTTCTTTTTCTTTTTCTGCTATGACAACGGAAGTTTGCAACAGCTCGTCGTTTCTTTCGATGTCATTAGTCTCCGCCAGGTAGGCAAACCCTTGTTTAACTTCCAAGACAGTATTTTCAAGCCCGTACTTTTTTAAATGGGACTTAAGTTGCTCAATCTCATCAGGCATTATTTCTTTTCCTCCAAATACAAGTAAAATTGATTTCTTTTTGGCATCAATTTTTTTACTTAGTAAATAGTCATTAGCGAAATGCGCCTCATTATTTATAAACAGGTTGGCTTTTTTTGAGAAACGGACCTGGGTGACCATATCATACCCGAAATATAAACTGGGAATTAAGGTAGCCAGCACCACTATCCAGACGATACCCTGGGCTATCCTATCCGATCTTTTATTCGCCAGGTGCTTATAGGGGAAATGGAGCAATCTTACAATGATGAAGGTGGCCAGCGCAATGAAAACAGTATTGATAGCAAAAAGATACAGCGCTCCGTAAAAAAATTTAAGCTGAAAAGTGGCCAATCCATAGCCAGCGGTGCAAAGAGGTGGCATTAATGCAGTGGCAATAGCCATCCCGGGAAGTACATTACCCTTTTGTTTGCTTGAAACGGCTACGATCCCTGCGAATCCTCCAAATAAAGCGATCAGCACATCATAGATAGTTGGGGATGTTCTTGCCAGAATTTCTGAGTGGGCATCATTCAGTGGTGAGAGAAGAAAAAACACCGTTGAGGTGGCTAAGGCAACGCTGGATGCTATAAAGTAATTATAGATGGCTTTACGGAGTAGGGGAACATCATTAATACCAACACCCAGGCCGATCCCCATAATAGGGCCCATCAAGGGAGAAATAAGCATAGCGCCAATGATGACGGCAGGGGAGTTCAAATTAAGTCCCAGGGATGCCACAAAGATGGCAAAAATGAGTACCCATAAATTGGTACCGCGAAAAACCACTCCGTTATCAATAGAGGTGATGACAGTTTCTAGCTCTTCCTTTTCGTGGTTTAATTTAAACTTGGCGAAGAAATTATCCAACTCACTGGTATTGGTGAAAAAACAAGGTGACCAGTAAAGATAAGCTATAGCAAATAGCGGAAAAACATATTCTCTTTCCTTCCATTACCGCTATTTTCCCGGGTAATGACGCTAAAAGGACTCGGTACTATTTTTAGCAGTCATATTGATCCAGCTTCAAAAAAATATATGGCATATTGATATCAACAGAAGGAAGGCATTTACCCGTCGATCACATAGAAAGAATGGTCTGGGCCTTTTTGTAAAATGAGGAGTCAGATCAAGGTTGCCTCAACTCCCAGACTTTATGTTTGAATGAATTCACGATAGCATAATCTATCGGGTCAAAATTATAGTACGATGAAAACGGCCCGGGCTGCAGCCGATGAGATAAAAAGATAATAAATTAAAATTATCTTATAGGGCAAAAAAAAGATCGCTGAAAATCAGCGACCTACTTTTTAAACTGTGATCCCGCTGGGACTCGAACCCAGGGCCCATACATTAAAAGTGTATTGCTCTACCAACTGAGCTACGAGATCAACCTTCCCTTTTTGGGAGTGCAAAAATACAGTTTGAAGCCTAGTAAGCCAAAACTTTTTCCATTAATTATCAACCGTTTTTGCTGATTTTCAATTCTTATTTTGAATTAACCGGGGTTTCGGCCGGTTGATTTTTTGCCTCCCCAAGTATGTTCAATAGTGTTTGCAACATTTCCCTGTATTGTTCCAGCTTCCCGTGTTGGGTCTCAATATTTACATACCTCCTGTTTCGTTCGCCCCAATAAATACTCAAAGAGCCATCTTTTTTTGCTTTTTCATTATCCTGCCAGATGCTATTATAGCCGTTAGCAGCCATTTTTTGGTATAAAAGACTATCCGTAGTGAGTATAAAATCATCCGGGTCCTGCAGGCTGTCTGCATAAACTGCCCGCCCATCGATCTCGTTTTCACCGCCGGGTAAGTAGCTCCTGACAGAGAAAGCTTCTTCAGTATTGTTATGCAAGGCAATTATACAGGAAAGGCTGTCAGGGAGCAAACGTACTATCCGCACCGCAAATTTTTCCACTTCCAGGATGGCATCTCGGGTTATTGCCCGGTTAGCTTTTAATGTTTTCCCGATCCCTTCCCGGGAGAATATTCTATTGGGATCAAAAGAGTAATTGACACCTTTTAGCTTGAAGCGGATGATCCGCTGTTGGTTGTTGTCGATTTTGATAAGGGTGCCGCCTGTTCGTTCCAGCACCGCTTTGGCAGCCGCTACAGAAGTGGTTTCATTATCATGGACATTGATGCAAATAATATGGTGGACATTACCGAATTGGAGCATTCTGACCGGTATTTTTTTATTACCAAGTTTGTAAACTGTTGTTTTTTCAACCGGCAGGTAAGGGAAATTGCCAGGCTGTGCTTGTAGCAGCGTTGAAAAGACGATAGCAATAAGGGCTGTCAGTATCTTCAGGGGCCGAAAGTTTGAGCCAGCGTTACTTTGACTGCCTGGTAATAATAATTGAAACTGGCTTATGTAATTAGTGAATTTCATCGCCAAAATCAGGAAAGTTCTTCCTTCATCTTTTGCATGACTTCTTTTTCAATCATCAACTGGGCTACGTGGAGCATATTCATAAAGGCTACTGCACCAGAGATGCCATGGCCGATTATAACAGGTTTCGCTACACCCAATACGGGGGTACCTCCATAATTCTCAAAGTTGAAACGATCAAAATATGCTTCTGTCATTTTTTTCTCCTGGCTGATCCCGTATAATGATTCAGCCAGTTTAAGAATGATATTACCCGTAAAACCATCGCATACCATCACATCGGCTTTGTTCAGCAACACTTCCCTGCCTTCTATATTCCCAATAAAATTGATATGCTTATTTTCTTTCAAGAGGGGATAAGTGGACTGTGCGAGCAGGTTGCCCTTACCTTCTTCTTCGCCCACATTTATCAAACCCACCCTGGGGTCATCAATACCCAGGATTAATTGCGCATACACTGACCCCATAATGGCAAACTGGTTCAATTGCTCTGGTTTACAATCAGCATTCAGGCCCACATCTAATAGTATTCCTGAACTTCCATCTGCTTTTGGAATAATTCCTGCAATAGTGGGCCTTATCACTCCGTCTAAAGCTTTGATGCTAAACAGCGCACCCACCAGCATCGCCCCGGTATTTCCGGCGCTGACAAATGCATCCATTCTTCCTGAAGCCAGTAGTTGAAACCCGATAGCGATAGAAGATGCCTGTTTTTCCCGCAATGCTTTTGTCGGGTGTTCATGCATGCCGATTATTTCATCTGCATGAATGATAGTAATAGATGCGGAGGATACATTATGTTCGGCAAGAAGTTTTTCAATTTGAGTTTTGTCACCGATCAACGTAAGGCTAGCCGGGCTCGTGTGAGTGGACATATAGCGTTGCACTCCTTTCACCGCTTCCAGCGGGGCAAAATCGCCACCCATCATGTCAATGCCGATAACCATAGAAATTCCAAAAAAATAAAATCCCAAATCCCAGTCAGATCATGTGAATCCAACGGATTTGGGATTTGGAATTTGTTATTGGGATTTATTTTTTTATAGGAGATTTTTCTGCAACCACTTTACCCTTGTAGTAAAGTTTACCTTCACTTACATGGGCACGATGGCGCAGATGTGTTTCTCCTGTTGTGCTGTCCGTTGTCAATGTAGCAGCAGTCGCTTTATAGTGTGTTCTGCGTTTTGCAGTTCTTTGCTGACTGTGTCTGCGTTTGGGATTTGGCATAAATCAAATATTAAAATTCAAAAAATCAATTAAACAATATCCTGGCTTATTCCAGGTCTTTAAACTTTTCCAATCCTTTCCAGATCGGGTTCTCTTTGGTCCCGTTTTCTTCTGCCTGGCCCGCAATATCACCTGGCCGGGGTTCCATATTTTTTAAAACATCCAGTGCCGCAGCATTGCAATGCGGGCCGTCCATTTTTTCAAATTCGCAGACCTTCTGCATCGGAATGCTCAGGTTAATAAATTCATAGATCCAGTTGGATACATCGATATGACTTTCGCCTTGTGCGATATAATACATATCGGGGTCCTCTTCCTGGTCATTCATCTGTTGCGGGTCCTCTGCCATTTTTACGGTAATGTTGAATTCATCCCATAGATCAAATGGCAAAATGTTATTGCAACGGTCGCAGGTTACTTCCAATGTGCCGCCAATCTCAAACTTGAGTAACATAAAACCGCTTTTTTTATCAAGCGAAAGCTTTACATTGGCTTTGCAGTTGCGGAAATCCTGCTGCTGGAATGGCTCAAAGAACTTATCGTTGATCAAATAGCTGTATACATGAACCCCGGGTTTCAATGACACAAAAGCTATCTCAAACTCCCGGCGGCGGCTCATTCGTCAACTTTTTAAAGAGTGTGCAAAGGTAAGGGAAAACAAGGAATTGAGAATTAGTAATTTGCACTTTTTTTATCGAAATCTTGGTACTTTAGCCAAATTCCTTAACCCCTAATTATTAATTACTTGCAAAAGTTTCTTGCCCGATTATTTGCCCGGCTCATGAAATTCCGGAGTTGGGTCTTGCTCATCCTTCTCACCATCGGTATCAAATGGGCCTCCTGGTATCCTGGTTGGGTGGAAACGAATTATAGCCAGGGCGTTTTTCCCTTTATTTCAAAATTACAGAGAATCTTATTTGGATGGATTCCTTTTAGCATCGGGGACCTGTTTTATGGTTTCTTGATCCTGGTCATCTTATTCAGGGTGATTAAATTTTTCAGGCTGCTGTTTAAAAGGAAACTGACACGCAGGTATTTTGTCGTGGCTTTACAACAGGGTATTTTCATATTACTTTTCATGTATGTATTCTTTAACCTGCTTTGGGGATTGAATTATAACCGTCGGGGTATTGCCTATCAACTGGATCTGGAGGTAAAGCAGTATACACTGGCTGATCTTGATACCCTGACCAGCGTTATGCAAAGCCGGGTGAATTACTATGCCGGATTCGTAACGAAAGCACAGCGCGATTCCATGGATAAGAAGAGCAGGTTGTTCAATGACGCCACCGAAGCATTCAACGAAGCAGCAAAAAAATATTCTTTTCTTGCCTACCAACCGAGATCGATAAAGCCCTCTTTATTCAGTTATCTCGGAAATTATCTCGGTTTCCAGGGGTATTACAATCCTTTTTCGGGTGAGGGGCAAGTTAATACAACAGTACCCCGTTTTTTAGAGCCCTATGTAACCACACATGAAATTGCACACCAGTTGGGCTATGGTAAAGAAAACGAGGCAAACTTTGTTGGCTTTCTTGCCTGCCGGTCTTATAATTCCAATGCCTTCCGGTATTCCGTTTATTATGATATGTATAATTATGCGGTGGGTGAAGTATTCAGAAGTGATACAACACTGGCCAGGGGCTACCAGCAAAAAGCACATCCGCAGGTGTTGAAAGATCAAAAAGAGTTTAGGGATTTTTACCGGCGCTACAAAAACCCGATCGAACCGATCGTGATGTGGGGATATGGCCATTTTTTAAAGGCGAATAACCAACCGGCGGGAAAAAGAAGCTATAATGAAGTGGTGATCTGGCTGATCGCCTATTACAAGAAATATGGAGTTGACGCTCTGTAAGCGACCTGACTCCCGACTAAAATTTATTCTTCCACATCATACTCTCCACCGGTTTGTCAGGCTGGTTACTGTATTTCGAATTTTTCTTTTGATTATATGTTATCTCGATCTCCCCATCCACAGGGAAATAGATCAACTGTCCGATCGGCATGTTTTTATAAACTTTTACCGGTTGTTTTACCGAGATCTCCAATGTCCAGTTACCGCAAAAACCAACATCACCTTTACCCGCCGTGGCATGAATGTCTATTCCCAAACGACCCGTGGATGATTTACCTTCCAGGAAAGGAACATGAGCATGTGTTTCTGTATATTCCTGGGTTACACCGAGATAAAATATATGAGGGTATAAAACAAAGCCTTCCTCAGGTATCTCGAAATACTCGATCGTGTTATGTTTTTTAGCATCCAGGATATGCTCTTTGTAAGTAGCCAGCGTTTTGCCAAGATGCACATCATACGAGTTGCTGCCCAGGCATTCCCGGTCATAAGGAACGATTTTGATCGTGCCTTTTTCTATTTCTTCCAATATCCGCGTGTCAGAAAGTATCATTTTCTATCTTCGGTTTTATTAATGCGGCAAAGTAAACATGAAAAGCTGACGAATGCCTGTTTTTTTTCAACATCAAATCAACGAAAACACCCGGTTAGGTGTATGGAAGATCGAAGAAACAGAAGAATTCTTTAAAGGAAATGTGCCGCTGCACCGGGATGTGACCCATCCGCATAAAAGGCTGCAACACCTGGCGGGCCGCTTTCTCCTGCAATTTCTTTATCCCGATTTTCCGTATGAACTGATCAAGATTGCGGAAACCCGTAAGCCTTTTTTGGAGGATGACCTGTATCATTTTTCTATTTCGCATTGCGGCGATTATGCAGCGGCCATTGTGAGCAGTAAAGAAAGGGTGGGAGTGGATATCGAGGAGCCAGTTGAAAAGCTGGCAAGGATCAGTGATAAATTTTTGTCAGTTAACGAAAAAGAAGAATTTGCTATTCACTCATCAATACCGGATATCCGGTTGCTGACAACACTTTGGTCGGCGAAAGAAGCCGTATTTAAATGGTATGGTCTGGGTGGAGTGGATTTCAGGCAACATATCCGATTGTTCAACGCCCAAGGGGGCGACGAAATGATCGACTGCTATTTTTCCAAGACCGGGTCTGAACTTGTTATTCATTATCGCCAGTTTGACGGGCTGGTACTGGCATGGGTAGTTTCCTAGTAAATTTAGATTTTAATGATTAAACCTGCCTCCTGGGATTAATGTGTTATATCATCTTCGTCTTCGATCGGAGATTCCAATAAAGGGATGTCCTGGATAGACGCACCGGCCAGACCCTTAATTGAGCCATATAAGCCGGAAGTATTGAGCAAAACTTTCTCTAATTGTTTTTCTCTTTCCTTCCAAAGTTTTTCCATTTGCACTCTTTCTTTAGTTATTGATTGTCTCATCGCCATAAATCCTTCCACAATGGCTTCAATTTGTTGTCGAAATTCTATGCCAGTCAGGTAATTGTAAAGCATTTGCATTTTTTCGCCCTTGTTTTCTTCAGATTTTCTTGTTTCTGAAACTCGTATAATAGCATTTCGCAGTGCGATCGTCAAACTAACCACTTCATTGAAAGACGCAACCCATACTCCTTCTCTTTCTCCAAAGCAATTCATTCCTTTCGGAAATACATGGGATACCAATATGGCCAGGTCGGCTTGTTTGCTCCTCATGTCATTCTTTAGTTTATCAAGCCAGTTATTGTTCCAGGCTTTGGCACGTTTGCTCTCAAATATTATTTTACCACATTCCAGGCCTTTACTATTTTTTACGATAAGAATGCAATCAGCTCCTTCAACGCCTTTGCCAACTTCTTCAATAGTATCAAATGGAAAATGCTCGTGTAATATTTCTTCCAGTAATAATTCCTGGGATTCTCCCTGTATCTGCATGGAACCTTGTTCACTTTTACGTTTTAATTCTTCTATTGTCTTCTTCAAACCATCTAACTGAAGATCTTTATCTTTTAGCTTAAGATCGGACACCTGTTTTTCCCGCAGCACTGTTTCTTGTTCTACTTTTTTGCGATCTTCCAACAGGCGTTTTTCAATTTCAATGTCGATATTTTTTGCTCTTTGCTCTAGTTCATTTCGTTCACGTAAAAGAAGCAGCTCCTTTTTTTGTAGTTCTTGTAGTTGCTGCGTCTTTTGCTGCGTTTCATCTTCAAGGGATCTTAATTTTACCGTCATTTCTTCAACCGCTTTTTTTTGAGCAGCAGCCTCAATCTGTGGTCTCAATTTTTCAAGTTCTTCGGTCTTTTTGTTGTATTCGTTGTCTTTTTGTTTCACATAAGCTGTCATTTTTTGTTGCAGTTCCTTTTTATATTCTTCTGCTTCCGCCTCTCCCAGAGCGAAGGCATGACCGCAATTCGGGCATTTTATTTCGGTTGTCATGTATGCTGTTTTTGTTTCAAATCTACTGAATTTAAGAGGCTTCTTTACCCGCCTTTAAACTTTCAGGTTTATTTCCTATCTATAAAATATCTTTGTGGCAGGGTGTTAGCTTTAACATTTTGTTGTCCCATAAAACAATAGTCTTATGAAAAATAAATTCCGCATCGCCTTCTTCCTTTTACTACCGGTTTTAGGAGGGTTACTACTTTCATCTTTTAAGAAAACCGGTGACGCGACGTCAAATTTATTCCCGTATAAACAAGCAGGATTAACAGACAGGGAGGCGGCAGCTCATATTCTCAACCGCTTTAGTTTTGGCGTAAAACCCGGGCAGGTGGAGGAGGTTACCCGGATGGGCGTGGAAGATTGGTTTAAGACCCAGTTAGCTGCCAGCTTTAAAGACGACTCCCTCAATGCTTTTCTGAAAAGCTATGAATCGCTATCCATGAGCAATGCTGAAATAGTGGAGACTTTTCCTAAAGGGGGGCAATTACTAAAGAAAGCAATAAAGGATGGTGTGATCGATAAAGATGCTGCCAAAGGCGAAGATAAAAAGGAATATAAGAAAGATATAAAAAAGTATATGGACGAGAAAGGGTATAAGCCGCAGGCTGAACTATTCCGTCAATTGATCAATCAAAAAATTTTGCGGGCCACTTATTCCGGAAACCAGCTCAAAGAAGTGTTAACAGATTTTTGGTTTAATCATTTCAATGTTACTATCAGTAAAGGAGAAGTAGGGCAGTTTGTAACGTCGTATGAGCGGGATGTTATACGACCCAATGTATTGGGTAAATTCGAAACCTTACTGCTCGCTACCGCCAAGTCACCGGCCATGCTTACCTACCTCGATAATTTTAAAAGCACGGTGAATGACGAAAACGCAACTGGACCACAATTGAAAATGGCAGAGAAAAGAGAAGAAATGATGGAATCGGCGATGCAAAAAGCGAATGCCAATGAAAAGATAAAAAAGCCGAAGATGCAGGGACTCAACGAGAACTATGCCCGCGAAATTATGGAGTTGCACACGTTGGGTGTGGATGGCGGATATACACAAGCTGATGTAACCCAGGCTGCCCGCATTTTAACTGGCTGGAGCCTGAATCCTGAAGTGGAATATAATGTAAAGGCCCAACGCAAACCCAATGAAAGAAGAAGGTCTCAATTGGGGTTTGTACTGGAAGATGATTTTTTATTTGCAGCCAATAAGCATGACCGGGGAGCAAAAAAAGTATTGGGCGTTGATTTTCCTGCTGGCGGCGGGTATGAAGAAGGCCTTCAATTGATACATTTGCTCGCAACCCATAGTTCCACTGCAAAGTTTATATCCAGAAAACTAGCTACCCGTTTTGTGAGTGATAATCCGTCGCAAAGCCTGGTGGATAAAATGGCAAAAACATTCCTTGAAAAAGAAGGAGATATTAAGGAGGTACTGATGACGATGGTGGCTGCGCCGGAATTTTGGATGAAATCCACGTTACGGGAAAAAACGAAGTCACCGTTTGAATTAGCGATCAGCTCCGTCAGAAGTATCAATGCCAAGGTGGAAGCACCCTACCAGTTGTATACCTGGATCACTAAAATGGGACAGAAAATTTATTCCTACCAGGCGCCTACAGGGTTTCCTGATAAAAGTCAATACTGGATCAATACAGGTTCATTGCTCAACCGGATGAATTTCGGATTAGCTCTTGCATCCGGTCGTATTCCTGGTATTCGTATTGATCTGCTGGCACTCAATAAAAATCACGAGCCCGAGAGTGCGGATGACGCCCTGAAAACTTATACCAGGCTTTTGATGCCGGAAAGAGATGTAGCGCAAACTATCAAGCGGTTAACACCCCTGCTTAACGATCCTGAATTGGGTAAGAAAGTGGACGAAGCCGCCGGAAAAACAGAGCAGGCGAAAGCAGCCATGCAGGATGATAATAACATGATGGAGGATGGCAATATGATGGAGCAGACAAAAACTAAAAAACCGGAGGGTAAAATAGCAAAGAATGCCAACCCCAAAAAAGATAAAGGAAGGCAGCAACAGTATGCAGCCGGTAATAATACAATGTTGGCACAGGTAGTCGGTATTATATTAGGATCACCCGAATTTCAACGTAAATAGTAGTACTCAAAAAAATAACCTATGGCTACACGCAGAATATTTTTAAAATCAGGTGCCCTGGCACTGGTGGCGGCAGGTATGGGTGGTGTTCCCACTTTTGTTGCCCGCGCCGCTCAAAGCAGGAAATTTTGGTCACCCTATAAAAAGAACAAAATACTCATTTGTATTTTTCAAAGAGGAGCGATGGATGGATTGATGGCGGTAACACCATTTACAGATAGTTATCTTCAGAAAGCAAGACCGAATTTATTTTTATCGGCGGCCAAAAACGCAAACAAACCATTGATCGACCTGGATGGTAGATTTGGTCTTCATCCTTCGATGAGCGCATTTGAGAATTTATTCAGGGAAAAAAGACTGGCCATTGTACATGGCGTGGGTTCTCCCAATACCACCCGTTCGCATTTTGATGCCCAGGATTATATGGAGTCAGGCACGCCGTTTAGTAAAGGAACAGAAAGCGGGTGGCTTAACCGTGCGGTGGGATTATTGGGACATGAAACAGCAACGCCCTTCCAGGCAGTTAGCCTTACGACTTCGTTGCCTAGATCATTTTATGGAGATCATCCAGCATTGGCAATCAGCAACCTTGAAGATTTTGCGATCCAGATGCGGGGGAATCCCATGGCGACGAATACAGCCGCGAGGAGTTTTGAGGATTTATATGATAACACATCTTCATCATTATTAGGCAAAACAGGTAAAGAAAGTTTTGAAGCCATGAAGATGCTGAAAGGGGCGGCCGTAAAAAATTATCAGCCGGCTGCTGGTGCCGTATACCCGGTATCGCCATTAGGTAATTCATTAAAACAAATTGCTCAGCTGATCAAAATGGATGTGGGTCTTGAAATTGCTTTTACTGAGTCAGGTGGATGGGATACGCATTATAACCAGGGAGCTGAGATCGGAACATTTCCACGTAATGTTGCAGATCTGAGCAATGCCATCACTGCTTTCTGGACAGACATAGGTTCTTTCCAGGATGATGTGGAAGTGATGACCATGACTGAATTTGGCAGAACGGTTCGCCAGAATGGAACAAATGGCACCGATCATGGCCGGGCCTCTTGTATGTTCATCCTGGGGAATGCAGTCAATGGAGGAAAAGTTCATGGTATTGTACCAGAGCTGAGTATCGAAAATCTTGAAGACAGAAGAGATCTGCCGGTAACAACTGATTTCCGCGCTGTATTTACGGAAGTAGCGGCAGGTCATTTAAAGCTGGCGGACAAGGCTAAACTTTTCCCGGAATGGAAAGGGAAAGATATTGGAGTAATGAGGAAGACAGGATAAAAAATTTGATTGAACAGAGTGCACAAAAAAGCGACCGGATTAGGGGTCGCTTTTTTTGTGCTTGGTGCCCAAGACTGGATTAGCTACACTGATCCTTGAAGGTGGTCTTACCCAAAGACCCTTGGCGCTATCGCGCCTGTGCTTTTCTATTTGTTTACTTAACAAAGCAAGCTTTGTACGTTCCAAATAAAAAAGCCCCGACTATCGTCGGGGTCTTTGTGCCCAAGACTGGAACATTACCTAACGTATTAATATTTGATAATCAATTATTTATGTATAAAGTTAAACTCAAAGTAACAACAGGGTAACATAATTTGCAAATTTCCGGCTTTTCCTTGGCCGCATGTTTCTTAGTTTTTAATCAGCTGTACAGATTGGGAACTATTTTGTGAATCACTTCCTCCGGATCCCCCTGACAATGTAATTGTAAAGTTCACAAAGCCATTTGAGCCTGCTTTAGGTCTTTTCCCTCTTATTATCTCTAGGCTTATCGAGAGAGAAGAGCCTTCGTTTATGATAACATCTTTCTTTGTTTTGAATTCAAGTGTATCAAATAACATTGAATTGCTCCAATTATCATTGTTAACATAAAAGTCATCAAAACCGATTGCTACTTTCTTTTTTTTGTTTTGAGTGATTGTCAATCCTGATAAGGAAGAAAAATTAGTCACCCTAAGAATAACCGGATCTATAGTAGATTTCGATCCCACATTATGAACGCCTATTACTAAATCTATTGACGAGCCTTCACTAAGTTGGGTACTCGAAACAACTATTGATGTCGTCAACTTAGGCCTACCCTCCTTCATAAAAATAAAATCCGGATAATCACTTTCTTTAGCCAGTAAGAGTTCCTCGATTCTATTTAAGTATTCCTCTTTTCTCCTCTTTACTTCACTCACGGAAACTCCTTCAATCACTATTTGTTTTAATTGCAGTTCTAAATCTGTATAATAACTCAATAAGCTATTTAGGGCGCTGAGTTTTGCTGAGATTTTTAGATTTTCAGCTTGTCTATTTAATGCCTTCTCAGATTTTTCTTGTGCGGTTGCTGTTCTTTTCAGCTCCTCTCTTGTTTCTTTCAATTCTTGTCTTTGTAAAGCAAGCTCTTTACTCTGTAATAGTATCGTTATAATGATACCTGCAAATGCCAAACCAGAGAATAAGGCATTCAATCCTCCGAACATGTCACCAAACGTTCCTCTTCTTTGTTCATCGGCATCTTTCCAAGCATAATAGGTCCATGCCCAAGTCCCCATAACAACCAGGAGGGAAATAATAATAGCAACTAAGATTGGCTTATCTATTTTTCTCATTTACTCTGTTTCGATTACCGGGGCTTCAGTGGCTTCTGTCTCGACTTTTCGGGATTTGCTTACTTTGGATCGGGCTGTTTTATAAGGCCTAACCATCATCGGGTCCATTTTATCGTTTATGATCTTGTGTATTGCACTAAGGACCACTTCGTCTGTACACTTTTCATTATACTTTTGCTTAATCAATTTTTTGATTTGAGCTAACAGTTGATCCGAACATAAAATTCCCGCAATGTTGTAAGGGTCGGTAGCTTCGCATTTATTCCACAATGGCCTGAAATTATTTTTCATTACACTATCCCTGTGGAGATGCTGCAAAAATTCGGCGCTGTTTTTAAGACCTGTGGCATCGCTTAAATCCACCGAAAATATTAATCGGGAAGCAATGGGTTTATCGAAAATGATTTTATAGAACTCAAATGATTTTCCATTAGTTAATAGAGCATATTCAATTCCTTCATTGGCTCCATAGTTAATAGTTTGGCGTAAATGCTTTTCTGACAATTCAAAAGACAACGCTTTTACTTCCACAAGAAAATGCCTGACCTTTTCGAGTTGTATCACGTAATCTGCATAAGTTCCTTTAATCATGTACTCTGTTTTTATTTCGACTAATGGCCTGTAGCCGAGCACATCTGAAAGAAAGCTGTTTATCATTAACCTTGTGCCCGACTCATCAAGTTCGGCATGTTGGCCATCAAGGTATTGTTTTCTGTAATTCTTAATGGCCTGTGTCAGTTTTTGAAATTTGGCGGAGTTAAGCATCGATTTGAGTTTGTAGTAAATTGGTCTTAGAATGGAGAAAAAGGTACAAAAAAGTTTCCGGGAACCATCAAAAAAGGTCTGGGGAAGTTTCTGGTCCCGCCGCCAAATGAGATTTCCCGAATTAGTGACTTCTATTTTAAATCGGAATTTATAGTTTACTTACTCATTCTCTCTATCCAGGTCAGATGTTCATGTAAAGCTTTAAAGATAGTTTCAAGGGCGTAATGGTTGTGTAAAGAACCAGCGATAAGTTTATAATTAGGGGGGAAATTTTTCAATCCTTTTAACTCGAGAAACGGCCTGTTACTTTGGATAAGTAATGTTTTGTTCTTCGCCCTGATCTCGTACTTTTCTAAATCCCGGTTTATAGAGACTCTTTCCACCTGCAGGCGTATATTCCTGCCATCTACTTTTATCACAATTCCAAACTTCACAGGACTAAGATACAGGTTTCAAAAAACCCCGGCTTAAAAAAGCCAGGGTATATTTAATCCGCAATGAAAAAAATTAGACTACTGTGGTTATAAATGCCGAAGGACGGAAGATAGCCAGCGCCTCAGTTCTTTCTGCCAAAAACGCAATTTGGTTACTAGTAAACAAACTTGCATGGCTATCACTTTGCCTTAATACAAACTGCTCACTTTGTACGATTGCTGCATTTGTAAAATCACCTACAATTACTCTGCGATTTGTCAGCCAGTTTACTGGATAAACGGGACGATTCAAAAGTTTAATCACTCCGTCATTTGTTACCGTTACCGGGGACGGTAAGGAATACATTTCTGTATTCGTACCCGGGCTGAAAGTCAGTAAGTCTTCCCATACGTCCGGATCAACACAAATAGCCGTTGGATTGTACTTAGATTTTATTAAGGTCTTCATGTAGCTGATCAACTTCTCAGGTAGCTTTGTTTTTGTTGTTGACGTGCTACCCGTCGCAGCTGCTACAAGGGTATTGCTGAAATCCAGGTCTTCGGAATCTTCCAATTGATTCATTAGTGAAGCTGGCAACCATGACTGTAGAAATATAATATTCCTTAGTGATTGCCTTGAGGCAATTGTATAGGCCGCCATTGGTTTCAGGGTTACTTCGATCATAGTCCAATCCCGGTCGACCTGGGGCTTTGTATTGCCTTCTGTTACCCTTGCAAATGAACCTTCGCCCGGGGGTGTGTCGGCTCTAGGAAATTGTACGAAATCAGTAGCCGTTAAAAGAGTCCTCACTAAATCCCGGAAGTGAAACTGTCCTGTAGGTTCCATCCCTGGGCGCCAATCGGTATAGCTTATGTAATTATCTCCTGCCAGGTTGCTAGAAGATATCGGGCCTACTGCCTTAAATTCGAGGGGCTTTATCAATCCTCCCATCCCGGATTCTGAAATCTCATCTTTCCGCTGATTGAGTGCTGAATGAATACCGGCCTGAATAGTGTCTCGCAAGCCTTTCTTTTCATATCCACCACTTGCATAACCTATTCGGCCCGCTTTTGCCTGAATCTCTTTTATAGTGGCTTTGAGTTCTGTTATTTCGTTTGCGGTAACGCTTTTGTATTTCGTGAGGTTGTCACCTATCTGGGTTAATAGCTCAAGTTCTTGAGTCATTGTGTTAGTATTTATAATTAAAAAAGGGGTAGGTGAATAGAAGTATTTCACCTTGTCTCGTTACGGGCTTCGCTGTCCCGAAGGAGTTGAAGCGGTATTAACGGTCCTTCCATTCTTGTTTTACTGGCTTCGCTGTCCTGGCTAAGGGAGTTGAAGCGGTATTAAAACGTAATTACTTGCGGTATCAGGTTTAGGGCCTGCAGGCAAGCTGGCTACTTAGATAGTAGGGGCATTGTAAAATTACATTAAATTCAAATAATATTGAAAGTTCAGTAAATATATTTCCAATAAAAACCCCCGGCTAAGAATAGACCAGGGGATTACTATTAATCAATGGCCGGCGGCATTGAAATGCCCCGGCGCTAAATTGCCATGCCAGGTAATTATATTTATCTCCGTTTCGGAAACATATAACTTATTCTTTCAGTTATCGGTGAATCAATCCAATCTAATTCTTCAAAGTTGATATCGTTGTAAGTCGGACGGTTCCCTGAGATCGTTACCGGCTCAGTCGTGACAGCGGGGGTCATCACTATCTCAGCGGTTGTTTCTTCCGTTACAATAGGTTCAGGAATGATTACCCGGGGTTGTTCAGGTTCCCGATCTTCCGCATCACAAAATCTTAAAACTATATGTATACCGCCCAGTTTTTTCTTGTAGTACTTAAACTGCTTTTCGTTCAATGTAACTTCCTTACCATTAATCCCGGCTTTGTAAACCCCTTTTTCCCATTCACCCCAAATAATAGTTTCATCACTTCGTCCCGGGGACTTTTTACCCTCAGCAACTAAAATTATTGCTTTGATTTTTTCCTCCCTGGTCATGCTGTTTTCTTTTCGGGTTCGGGTAATGATAGTATTTCGTCAAAGCTGATATCTTCCGGGGAACCTGTGATCCGTTTGTATAGTTCATCCAGTTCGGTATCATTTAAACCGTTTATTTGGGATTTAATATTTACTGCTGAAAGTTTTGGCATATGGTAGGGTAATAGCTCAGTAAGTACTTGCAACTTTTGCCCGGCCGGTAATTCGTTGTAAAGCTCTTGCATCTTGTTTGGGGTAAAGTTTCGTTTCAGGAATCTTTCTATAGATCCTTTTAAGGTCCTGGATGAATAATTCATCTTAGTTACTCGCCTGCCTTCCGGGTTCGGACTAGGAGCATTTTTTTGCCATTTTGGGTTTGCCATGTTACTGATATGTTACTTTCATTTAATTATGTGACTGGATAAATTAACACAGACTCTAATATCCAGTAAGTTAAGATAATTTATTTGCATTAGTATGGTTCCTGTCCCCGGAACAATACCTATTTTATTTGTTCTTTTTATCGTTTGTAACTGAACCTTAAATCAGTACAAAATCCTGTCTTGTTTCTCGTCGGATGCCGTTTACGTGTTTGGCTATAATTCAGCCTGTTTTTAGGTCAATTCTCCTTTGGGTTTAAAAGTTGGGTCAAGGGTCAACCCTATATATAGGGGTTGACCTAACCCTTTTTAGGTCAAATTGACCCATTTTGACCTAGATTGACCTTATCCATATTTATTCTATAATAGCCGTCATCATTGCGAATAACCAAGCCAAATCCAACCATATTATCCAGGTAAGATTTAGCCATTGATATTTTTTTACTTGTTGTTTGCATGATCTTAGAAATAGCCTCCTTGTGCTTTTCGATTACTTCATGTCCTTTTTTCTTGCATTTATAATAAGCGGAAGGCGTATAGCATTGAATCGTTTGTTTTAAAAGTACTTTGTTAGCGGTTCCCTTTCTGATGGTAACAATAGTATCTAAATCATTTGAGTTTCCGCTAATCCAGGGGCCTTCTTTATTCACCTTATAGAACCAATTGTGAGGAACGCCAAAATCTGTAAATAAGATTTGCCGGAAGGTACGAGGCCTGCCATAGTTATCAGCCGGGCAGCTAAAGAGGCTTGTAATAGTGTCCAGCCATGATATATTTTCTGTAAATTGCACTAGCTAAAATGTTTAATATTTTCCCTTACCTCACTTGCCGGTGAGGTTTTTTTATAGGATATTATATAGGTAAGTTTCGGGATCCACTTCCCATTTTATATTCTCCCAATTCTGTTTTTCTTTTTTAAGTATTTCAACCAGGATATGTCGCCTAATCTCGAAGGCCTCTATATTTTTTGGCGAATCATTGACAAAAGAATATTCATCTTTTTTGGGGTTATAGTCAATGCCAAAGAATTCAGGGCAATATTTTAATGTGCCCTCGATTATTCTTATACCATACCGTAATTTTCCACTCCTTAATGTACCATATTCTATTTCGGCGTATTGCCGGTCGATTGTAATAGTAATTTTCTTCATACTTTCCTGTTTTTATATGTCAATGGGTAGTTACATAGGTTGCCGCAGCTTTTTCCCGTTCATTGCTTCCGGTTGTTGCATTGCTTAAAAGCCATTGCTCCAATTTTTCTCGATCGAAAAAAATCATCTTGCCATTAGGCTTCGAAAATGGAATGATACCTGCAGAAGTTAATTTGTAGAGATAAGACCGGGAAAAGCCTGTGAAATTGCAGGCTTCGGTAAAATTCAAAACTCGCTTATTTTCCATCTTTGTAATTTTCTACAAAGGGAAACAAAGGAGAAATAAAGGAAAGTAAAAAACGTGACTAAAAAAGTGACTACTTTTTGGGGCGAAGAGTTTTATTATTTTTGAAATAATATTCAGCATTTTTAATAGCATCAGGGTTATCCTCAAGTACTACACAAACCTTATCAAATTCCTTTTCTGTCATAGGTTTCGTATTTAATGAATAGAGGCTATTATAGTTGATATTGTTTTTTTTGCAAAAGGCCTTTGTCCATTTTTCAACAAGCCCTAATTCTGACATAAAATAATTGATCCAACATTTTTCCCGGTGCTTTACATGGGCAGCGCTAGAAAAATATTTCACTGACTTCTTATAATATTCAGTTGCTTGTTTTCTGCTTTCTTTCGGTGAAAGTTGTGGATTTGCTTGTTCATAAAAGTCAATAAACTTCAAATGACCATCTATAATTTCCTTCCATTCTTTTGGTAGGTTCTTCATTATTTCGTGTTTATGATAATTCAATATTGAGTTTATCAGTCGATCTTTCTTTCAGGTCGTTTGCAGCGTTTACATATCTCTGAGTGTACTTCATACTTGAATGACCTAGAAGATTACTAGCTGTTGAGGTGGCGGCCCCATAATAAACTATGTTCGTTCCGAAACTATGCCTCGCATTGTGCCAGGTAATTTTCTTAGTAATACCGGCACGCTTGACCCAGGCCTTTAAAGTCTTATTGGCCCCGTTGGCGGTGGGGAGTTCGAAAACAAAATCTTCCGACTTTCCTGGTTTGCCTAATAATTGAATAGCGGTATCATTCAAAGGGATTGTAACCTCTTTACCTGTCTTGCTTTGTGGTACTAGCATTAATTTCCCCTTGATATCAAGCCAGGACCATTTTGCACTATTAACGTCACACCACCTTAAACCCGTCATACAGCTAAATAGAAAAGCCCTTTTTACATCACTACTTTCAGTTTTAGTACTTGACAGCTTTTGAATTTCCAGATTTGTTAAAATATCTTTCTTCCTTGCGGTACCTTGTACTGTTTTTACTTCGGCTGCTGGGTTGTGTTGAATTAACTTCTGTCGATAAGCCTGTCTTACCATTTTTTTAAACCGGTTGAAATAAGAGCTGGCCCCTTCGCCAACACTATGCTGGCGCAAATAATCCTGAAAATCTGAAATAACTAACTCAGTAAGTTGACCAAAAACTATTTCCTGCTTTTTACCCTCAATCAAAAAATCCTTAAACCGATTCAAAGCCCCCTGCATATTTCGTTTATCTTTCTTTTTGTAACTATTTACAAAAGACTGCATCCAATCAGGAACAATAGTTTTCTTTCCTATTGCGCTAGTCATGTTGTAATCATTGGCGGCTAGTTCATGTGCCCGATTCAAAGCAATTCCTTTGGCTAGATTCAAATTCTCCTTATTTGCCTGGCTATCGGCAGGGTTAGCGGCTTTATTTAATTTTAGTTCTTTAAGAAATTCATATCGACGGGAACCATTGTGATATATGTCCAGAAGTAAACTTGTTGAACCGTCTGAATTTTTTCTTTTGCGTAGTGTTACACTCATGGTATTTTCTTTTGTTATCCGAAGGTATGATTTTATTTCACTTTTTGTTACTCGAGTAACAATAGAGTAACAAAAAATAGGAAATCAAGGTAAAGCATGAGGTAAACAAAAGAAAGTAGGGTGTCACTTGAAATATATGCCAGTAAAGGGTTTAAGGCTCATTACAGCTAAAAAAGAAGCCCCCGAAGATCGGGGGCAAAGTGCCCAAGACTGGATTCGAACCAGCACACCCTTTCGGGCGCTACCACCTCAAAGTAGTGCGTCTACCAATTTCGCCACCTGGGCCGTTAAGATGGAGGACTGCAAATATAGCTGATAAGTTTAAAAATTACTAGAGTCGGTATCCTTCGAGATCTTTCAACTTCACACGTTTTTATTTGTATAATTATTTTTTCAAAACAATTTTGAAAGTAGTTCCTTTCCCGATCTCAGATTGCTTTACAAAAATTTGTCCTTTGTGATACTGTTCTATAATACGACGGGAAAGACTCAACCCCAAACCCCATCCTCTTCTTTTTGTACTAAAGCCAGGTTTAAAAACTTTCAGGATATTTTGTTTGCTGATACCTTTGCCAGTATCAGTGATCTCAATATTAATTCCTTTGTTATCGTTATTAATATCCACCCTAATGCTACCTTTCCCTTCCATGGCATCCAATGAATTCTTCAACAGGTTTTCTATGACCCAATCAAATAATGGTGCAGAAACTTTACCTATGATGGGCAGTTGCCCATAAGTCTTTACTGCAAAACTGATCTTACCCGCAGCTCTTTTTCGCATATAATCAACCATACTGTTGATCTGTTTTACCAGGTCGATCTCTTCTAATTGCGGGGTGCTGCCGATCTTACCGAACCGGTCTGATACCAGTCGTAATCGATCGACATCTTTTGCAAGTTCTTGCACTATTTGCTCATTACCTGCTTTTTCTTTCAGCATTTCTATCCATCCTTCCAGTGATGAAACGGGAGTACCTAACTGGTGTGCAGTTTCTTTAGCCATACCTGCCCATACCTGGTTCTGCGTAGAGCGATAACTGCTTCGAATAGAAAAAATAGTGATTATAATAAATAAAGCGACAATACCGAGTTGCACAATGGGATAGTAGCGAACCTCGTTTAGCAATTTGGAATCTCCATAATAATACTTGTTATAGGTCAATGGTTCTTTGGTGATCTCTACGATGACAGGTGGCCTTACTGAAAAAACTTTCACCTTTCGTCTCAGGTATCCTGTATCATTTTCTACCTTCATCGAGTCAAGATTGACATAATTGCCGGACGGATTGTCTTTTTCATCTGTTTCTATGATAGGGATATCTTCATTTTCAATAGCGATACGATTCGTAAATTCAAGAACATTTGGATCATCGCTACTGGCTTTGATCTTTAATGCTTCGCCAAAAGCAGTTACCCGACCCCTTTCTTCTCTTGGCAATTTTCCTGGCCAGGTACTGAGAATAAAAAATAGTGCCGCTTACAATCAAAATAGCCACTACTGCCAATCCCGTTCTCCAGTTTAATATTTGCCTAAACATGTTTCGAATTTAACAAGGATAAACCGGCTTACCTTATTTTTGAATAAATATTTACATTCCCTTGAGTCCTTCACCCAAAGTTGCTGTTGTCATACTGAACTGGAATGGCAGAAATTACCTGGAACAGTTTCTTCCATCTGTACTATCCACTACCTATTCCAACTATGAAGTGATAATTGCTGATAATGGTTCAACAGATGATTCAATTGATTTTCTCAAGAGCCATTATCCCGGTATCGGGTTTGTTTCCTTTCCTACAAATTATGGGTTTGCAAAAGGATATAATGAAGCATTAAAAAAAGTAGAAGCTGATTATTATATCCTGCTTAATTCTGATGTGGAAGTGCAACCTGCCTGGTTGCAACCGATGGTTGACCTCCTCGAAGGGAATAAAGAAATTGCCGCCTGCCAACCAAAGATCCTTTCTTATACTAACAAAACGATGTTTGAATATGCCGGTGCTGCGGGTGGCTGGCTCGACAAGTTTGGTTATCCATTTGCAAAGGGAAGAGTTTTTGATATTAGCGAGGTAGACAATGGGCAGTACGACCAATCTGAACCGATCTTTTGGGCAAGTGGCGCGGCATTGTTTATCCGGCCCGCTGTTTTTCGGGAGATGAAGGGCTTTGACGAGTACTTTTTTGCTCACCAGGAAGAAATTGACCTCTGCTGGCGGATACAACTGTCGGGGTATAAAATATATTCCTGTCCCTCTGCGGTTGTTTATCATGTGGGCGGCGGCACCCTGCCTAGAGGTAATTCATTAAAGACCTATCTCAATTTCAGGAACAACAGGATAATGATGTCGAAGAACATGCCGCTTTCAAAAAGAATTTGGGTCATGCCGGTTAGAAATTTACTGGATGGAGTATCAGCTTGGAAAGGATTGCTCACAGGTGATGGAGGTTATTTTATTGCCATACTCCGGGCCCAATTGGCCTTTATTAAGTGGTGGTTGTTTTATCAAAAGAGAAGTGTGTTCCCTGTAACAAAAAAAGGAAAACTGTCAGGCTATTTGCAAAAGAATATGGTATGGCAGCATTTTGGTAGAAAGAAGAAGTATTTCACTGAAATTGTGGGTAAAACAAAGTGATATTTTACCTTGAAACCTTATTTTTGCATCACAAATTCGGTTTATGAGCCAAGTCCAGGAATACGATAAAGAACTACAAAAAATTCAGGACAGAGATTTTACCCATAGCTGGGTATCATCTTCTGCTTTCCTTTTTTACCTGCAGGTGTTCTGTATTATAGCGTTTGTCTTAGGCGGATGTTATATGCTGTACTCTAAACGTTACAGCAAAACAGAAGTTCCGGTACAGGAAAGCACTTTATATACTCCCAAGTATAAATAAGTTACTGTAAAATTTTTTTAAAAAGGGCCTAAGCCCTATTTTTGCGACCCTTTAGCTCTTTACATCGAATGCCGGAACCTGGTTTTGGCGAAATATGATAATACCTGCGGAAGTAGCTCATTTGGTAGAGCACGACCTTGCCAAGGTCGGGGTGGCCGGTTCGAGCCCGGTCTTCCGCTCAAAGTCCTTCCGCCAGCCGGCGGAGGGATTTTTTTTGCAAGGTGGCCCTGGTGGTGGAATTGGTAGACACGCAGGACTTAAAATCCTGTGGCCTGCAAGGGCCGTAACGGTTCAACTCCGTTCCGGGGCACTCATAATCAATCAATTAGAAAGGTCGCATTATGCGGCCTTTTTAATTTTTATGGAATTTGCAAACAATTTGCAAACATGCCCGGGACTCAACTTCGAAATTCAATTTTGCAAACATTTTCAGGAAAGAAAGAACTCTCATAAAGATAATTCTTTAATGGAAAAATAACTCAATTAATTGCACAAATTTTTAGTAAAAAGCCTGCTCTCAATAAAAGCAGGCTTTGTTTCTTACATTCCAGAATGTCTGATTAATCAGCTTCAATATAACGGGGGCTGAATTTGAATTGCCGTATCTGATTTTGCTTTATATATTCCATGACTTCGGATCGCATAAAATATACTCTTCCCCTTTGCTTATGACAAGGCAATCCACGTTTCATCCAATCCGTAAGCGTGACCAGCGAAATCCGTAAGAGCTTCGCAACCTCTTTACGATTCAACAGCGGTTCTTCTTTATTTTCTTTTGAAGCACCATTCATACTTGTCCCTTCCAGGCATTCCATTACCGCCTCTTTGATCCACTTGCGGAAATCGCTCTCAGTAGGGATAAATAAAGTTTCCATAAAAACGCTTTACAATTGTTTCAAATAAACCATGCTGCCCGAAAAGGGGTTAGAAGAAGGGATATACTGGATATACCCGTACTCATGCAATTCATTCATGTATTTATTATAGGTATGCCTTGAATTGATCTTTGCGGCTTTCATAAGTTCAGTCCTTATAACAATTACCGGATTTTGACAATGGGTTACGTTCCATTTCTGCAATAAAGCAATATATAGGCTTATATGCGTGGCGGTGATCCGTACATCATCCCCTATCGCTTCGCAAAAATCAGTTAACGGCTGAAATGTTCCCATGTCTATAACCGAAATTTACTTCCCCGGCCACGGCGTTTCTTAGGCAATAATTTATTTTCTTTTATTGCTCCCCCTGCAGAAGATCCATTCTCACTTTGCGCTACGGGTTCGCCTTGCTTTTTCCTTGCATTCAACTGCTTTTCTCTCCACCTGTGGCAAAGAAAACGATATGCTTCGTCCAGGGTGATCTGGTCCTCACCGTCAAAAAAATAAAACCGCTGACTGATCTCAAACTGGCTTTTCTGCGCATTCAGATTGGAGATATGCGATTCAAGCCCGGTATCGGCCCAGAATTTCATTTTTAACCGATCAGCGAGTACCAGCCCCTCAGTCGTTAATGCCAGCTTTCTTAAGTCTGTAATGATGCTTTCAATAGCTTCCTCTCTCGCCCAGGAAGAATCACTTTCTGTTCTGGTTTTTGCCCCCTCCCATTTTACTTTGCTCATCCTTTCTTCAAGTGCTTTTGCATTTACTTCATTAAGGTTGACAACAGGTATTTCAATCTTCTTCCGAAGGCAGGCATCATAATACCCGCAACCATATCCCTCCTCATTGCTGGTCTGCTGGAAATGCAAGCTGATATTCATCGTATCCCCTTCCTTCATCTGTCGGTACGCCACATCGAATTGTTCAGGTTGCAGACAGATAGTTGCCCTGAGTTCATGCTCCAGTCCTGAAAGAAAACCCAGGGAAAGAAGCTGGGTTTTCAATACTGCAATATTATTTTCATTTAACATAGAACCAATTTTTAAAAGGAACAGGGATGCCCTGTTCCTGGTTACATTTGCAATCCTTTTTTAGAGGATGTTCTTTTTTTTTCCAATAACCCGTTTGACTTTTCCTTTTTGGGAAGCAGTGATTTCTTTTCGCTTTTGTCCTGCTTTTGGTCTTTTTCCTGCGTCTGATCTTTAGCCTGCTCCTTTCCTTGTTCCTTCAACCCGGGTTTTTGCATCAATTCCTGACGTTGTTCCTGGTCCAGGTTCTGCATCTTGCTATTATAAAGGTTGAGAGTCTTATACTGCGGGTTCGCCTCAATAAATACCTTTATATCCTTATCCGGGGTTTCCAGCGACACCATTTGCACATTGCCCTTTTCCAGTGAACGCATCAGTTTTTCTTTTTCCTCTTCCCTTATCATTTCTTTAATAGGATAATAGCTGAGAGCTTCCCGGAGATCATAACCATAGTTCTCGTGAAATTGCTTTCTCTCGTAATTACCATTTTTATCCTTACTGTTGAAATCAAGCTGTATCCATGCCTGGTATTTCTGATCCTGTTTATCAATAAGTTCTTTGTGAACTGCCCGGCCATTCAGCAGATTATATGCTTCCTTCACTGTTACACCCTGTCCCTTGTTTGGAGAATCCGGTGATACTGACCACCCTTATCCGGTGCAAATTGACCAGCCTTTGTTAACCTCCATTAATTGCATTTAAAAGGTTGTTTTTCGTTATTAAAAATACCAGCTTAATCGTTATCAGTTTCTAATTTCTTATTTCCTTTTTTTCTCAAAGATTCTCCTTTTAGTTCTATACGTTGTGCATTTTGGAGTATCCTATCCAGGATCGCATCAGCTACTGTTTTTTCGCCTATCACATCATACCATTGTTTGACCGGCAGCTGTGAAGTTATGATGATTGAACGTTTGCCATGCCTGTCTTCAATAATTTCGAGTAAAGAGCTTCTGCTTGCCTGATCTAAAGGCTGTATACCAAAATCGTCCAGGATAAATAGATCCTGTCGCTCTATTTTGGTCAGATCCCGGATAGCGGAGCCATCGGCCTTAGCCATCTTGAGTTGGGCGAACAACCGGGTGGCGTTAGCGTACAAGACTTTAAACTTTTGCTGACAGGCCTGTTGTCCCAGTGCTGAAGCCAGAAAACTTTTACCGGTTCCGGTGGGGCCTGTGATAAGTATATTTTCATTTTCAGTGATATACTTGCCGTCAGCAAGCCGGTGGATATGATTTTTATTCAGGCCCCTGCTACTATCGTAATCCAGTTGTTCAACGGTAGCTTTATAACGGAAGCGGGCATTACGAGTGGTTCGTTCAATGGAACGGTTGTGACGATCATCCCATTCGCTATCGATGAGCAGGGTGGTCATTTCATCAGCGGTTAAGAGTTCATTTTTTGCCGTCTCCAGGCTGGTTTTAAATGCGCGGTGCATTCCCAGTAAACGCATTTGTTTCATCTTGTCAAGTGTGCCAGTGTTCATGTGTTTTATTTTTTTATGATTGAATAATAAAATCAGAAGGCTATTGATAATAGTCATTACCCCTTATGTTTCGATGCTCAGGCATAGCATGTGCATCTTGTTGTTCCTGGTCAGTTAATGCATCCAGCCTTTTTTCCAGTATCTGTACAATGATTGGGTAATTGTATACGCCGTAATCGTGTGCTCTGCGACAGGCCATTGCGAGTCTTTGATTACCTACTCTGCGGGCCAGGCTAAGGATGCCGGAACAGGATTTATAAGCTTGCTCGGGATGTTGCTTATTTTCTATTACCCGTAGAATATATCCCGCTACTTCTTCATCTATGGCCTTTGCTTGTTCAATGAACTTCTCGGGAGTCCACTCACTGAGGTAGCGATGTGAAGAAGCCAGGTGTTCATCTGTAGTCGTGTAATGATACTTGCGACCCTGCCTGGGATGTGCAGCTATTTGTTCGTATTTATAATAAATTTCAATCAGCGAAGCAGTGTATTGTATTTTAACTTTCTTCCCGATAAAACGGTAGGGTACGCTGTAATAATGCTTATCAGCGGCAAGGCATACGTGACCGTTCTTCATCACCGTTACGATGTGTTGTTGTTTAAACTCGTAGCGATAAGCCGGTAAGGGTTGTAAAGCCTGTCTCTCTACCTCTTCAAATTGCCCGCGACGACTATAATCACGTCCTTTGAACAGCGTATTATTTAATTGCTCCAGGGCTTCTGCGATTGCTGCATTGAGTGAAGCAAGAGAAAAATATGTATGCGTGCTCACCCTGGTATATATGCGGCTATATACAATCTTTACCATCCCTTCCACCAGTGATTTATCCCGGGGCCGGTACACTCTCGCCGGAAGTACTGTAGTCCCATAGTGTTCAGCAAAATCGGCAAAAGCTTCATTGATGGTAGGTTCATATTTACTGCTTTTGGTAACGGCAGATTTTAGATTATCCGGTACAAGCGCTGCAGGTACGCCTCCAAAATATTGCATCGCATTTTCGCAAGCACCAATAAAATCTTCCCTGCGTTGAGTAGACACTGCCTCTACATAGGTGAGTTGACTACATCCCAGAATAGCAATAAATACTTCTACTGGTTGTACCTCCCCGGTATCCTTATCAGTAATGCTGAGTTTCTCACCGGCAAAGTCTATATACATTTTATCGCCAGCCTTATGCTCAATATGCATAACCGGCCTGGCCCGCCTGGTATAAATAGTAAAGTGAGTGTGGAATTGTGTATGCCCGTAACCACCGGGATGAGCCTGGAGATAGAGTCTCCATAACTGGTCGATGGTTACTCCCTTTTGTTTAAACTTCTTTTCCAGCTCAGGTAACATGAGTTGCAACTGTTCATACCGGGGACCTTTATCAGGAGTTTCAACAGAACCGAACAAAACCTCCAACTCTGTATCAGACAAGCTGCTCAGGCCCTCATAAGTCATTTTTTCTGAAAGAAACTTCCGGATGTATTTCTTTACCGTATTGCGAGACGCACCTGTCTGTTCGCTGATTTGTACTTTACTCCTGCCCTGAGTAAAAAAATTCAGGATCTGCCTTACCTTGTTCATCAGAATCGTTTTATTAGCCATGTGAGGGTCTGGGTTTAGTACCCAACCTCCAACATAAAGGGCCGTTAAAACAACCTGTTTTAAATACTGATTAAGGGGTGGTCAATTTGAACCGGATTTTGGTGGTCAGTTTGCTCCGGATAAGGGTGGTCAACTTCGACCGGATAGAGGTGGTCACATTCACCGGATTTTCCATTTAGGATCGCAGATTCCAAATCATTTTCTGAGAAAATATCCTTTAATCCCAGGAAGTCGAGAATGTAAGGATCACGGAAAACCAAATCTGGAGTCACCGGGCCTTCTGTTTTCAAACGTTTCAATTCCTGCTTTATCAGTTTTTCTGGCTTTCTGGAAATCGCCGTTCTTTCAAACAGCATACTTTCAATCCGTTCCCTTAAATTGCGAATACTCCAGTTCTCTTTTATCGTCAATTCCATATAGAAGCCTCTTTTTAATGGATCATCAACAGCGATTATTTCCACAAAATGACTCCAACTCAACTGTTGCGACAGTGTCGCAATAATTTGATCATTTGGGAAGGCCTTATAAAGATTGATCATTCTGCTTAACGCTGATTTTGTGTAGCCCTTGCCATAAGAAACAGTTAATTGTTGCGACAGTGTCGCAACAATCTTTTCTCCATATTCCGCTCTTTGGTCATGCAATAAACTATGACTTATTAACTTTCCTATGCTCCAGTACAGCAAAGTCATTTCCTTATTCACGGATGCAGCCACTCTTTTTTTACTATGCTCAATAAGTGAAACTATATCTTTAAGCAATTGGGATGAAAACTCACTTACTGGAATTACTTTCTCTTTCTTTTTCATACATTTTTGTTTAGCGGGGGTCTTTTCAATTTGTGGGATTTAAGAACCCCCAATTACGATCATTCCCCTTATACGGCTGTTGCTACAGGCATTTCCTTGGTGTCTTTAAAAGCCAAAAGATTGTTTGCATACTCTTTCTTTACTTCTTTATCGAAGCTGTCCAAATAATTCTCTGTGGTCCTCTTGTCCGAATGGCCTAATGCCTCCTGAATAAATTCAGTACTTACTCCAGAGCGTTTTAATTGCGTACTGAAACTATGTCTCGATACAATGGTGGTAAGCTTTTTTTCGATGCCCAGGTATTTTCCGATCCTTTCCATTTTATCATTGATAAATTGTGTAAAAGCCGGTATCCTGTCATATTGCTCTAATGGGTTCAACCGGTCATCCATCACAGGAAAAATATAATTATCGGGGCGCTTATCTTTATTGCCCCAACGTTCAATTGTCCTTCTCATGTCATCGTTGATAAAAACTGTAATTGGCTTCGGATCGTTCCTTGTCGCTCTTTCGGTTTTAGCCCGGACGAAAACAAGGTAGTCATCATGAATGTCCTTGTATTTCAGATACGCCACATCTTTGGGATTCATCCCGTTTCCGAGGTAACAAAAAAACCAGAAATCTTTTGCCTCTCTTTCATCAGGGCAATCAGGATTATAATAATAAATAGTTGAAATATGATCCTGTGACAACGCCTTTTTTATGTTCCGGCCTGTTGGTATCTGATATCTTCTTCTACCAAACGGATAACACTTTTCCCGTTTGATAATACCCATTTCAATGGCCTCATTAAAGATTGCCCGCAGGTTACGAAGTTTGATGCCAACGGTTGTTTTGGACTTCCCTTTATTCAGCATCCATTTTTCAAACTGGTGTAAATAACTAATGGTAATCTCTGTAAACAGAACATTTCCCTTGAATTTTTTAAGTGAACTATAAGAATCCCTGTAACTGATGGCCGTGCCAATTCGTTCCTCCTCTAGGAGCATTTTTATATACCTCAAATAGACAATGGAAATAGTGCCTGGCCGGGAATGGTCTTCCTTGAAGATGGGAAACCTTTTGTAATATATAGAGTAGTCAAAATCGTTCCCGGAAGCAACTATAGTGGGCAGTTCTTTGAGCTTTTTCCTTGCTTTGAATAATTCGTGATTAGTTATATAATCCCGCTCAAACTCATAGAAGCTGAAGGCGGTCATTTCCTCTATAAACTCGTCGCAGGCCCTTTGGAGCAATCTAAGTTTCTCCCGTATTGCCTGAAGCCATTCGCTGACCCGGGGTGCAGATAATTTATCGTAGTCGCCCTTCGATAAATCAAAGATGGTTTGATAATGCTGGGTAGCTCTCTGAAATGTTACCCGAAGTTTGACAGGATATGTTCCTGTCTTAATTTTCATTCTCCTGTTGTCAAGAATGATACTTGCTGTTGCTGCCATAACTGTATAATTTTCGTTTTCACAATGTCTTTCCCTCCAAAATTTGCAAGCAGATTTGCAAACAATCACCAGTTAAATAGCCAAAAACTTGGTTAAGCAAAAATAATTAATTGTCTTCAAATAAATGAATATCAATTAGTTAGTTAAAATTGATTAAACGGAGTTAAGATCAATTAAGCATGTTTCGTTGCTTAAAATCCTGTGGCCTGCAAGGGCCGTAACGGTTCAACTCCGTTCCGGGGCACTATAAAAGCGACGAAAGTCGCTTTTTTTATGCATTGTAATTATTGTTGTTATTATCCCGGTTCTTAGCAAAGATATCAACCCCAGGCAGATCCGAAATATTTCCGGGACGTTTACTGCAATGAGGAATTGGTTTGAGGAAAACCAATTGTTGGATCAAATAAATAATCGGTATTTGGCACAAACCCTTCACCGATAGCTGGAGGTTTTATACTTAGTTTACTCCTCCTGAAAAACGTTGAAGAATGACAGCGAATCGCTCTATTGGTGGATAACAAGTTTACAAGGGACCTTAATGTGTTGTGAAGTTTTCTCATCTGATTCGCCGACATTGATATTTTTGAATAAAAGCTGCGCTGCCTGCAGACCTATCTGGTAAGAGTTTTCTTCAATTGAGGCAATTGGCTTGTGATCCAAGTACTGAAAAAGCGGAAGATTACCGAATCCTGCAAAATCAATTTTATTATAACGGCGCGGGAATTTCTTTTTCAGGTATTCTATGGCATCAAGACTGACATAATTTTTAAAAGTAAAAAAACCAGTCGGGGGAGATTTCATTTTCATAAAATGAGCCATGGCCAGGATAGTTGATTCTTTTGTAAGGTCAACAATTTTCACGAGGTCTGGATTAAACGCTATTTTATTTTTTTGTAAGGCCATTTTATATCCCCGGAGCCTGGTATGACTTACTGCCAGCGACTCGGGACCCATTAGATGACCTATCCTTTTGTGGCCTTTTTTTATTAAAAACTCTGTTACCTTAAAAGCTCCTCCCTCGTTGTCAGCTGCCACATAATCAAAAGAATCATCCTTCGGGGGCCGGGCAAAGAAAACAACAGGAATACCGATATTCTCTAATTTCTGAAAGGGAGACATGTCCTGGGTCTTTTTTGTAATGGCTACGATCAGGCCATCGACCCGGTTTCGTTTCATAAGATCCACAATTTTTTCTTCATTCGCAGGATCCTCATGTGATTGAGAAATGATCACATTGTATTTTTCCATAGCGGCTATCTTTTCCGCACCATTAATTGCTAACACATAAAATTGATCCAACATGCTGGGAATGATAAGACCGAGTGTAAATGTTTTATTCAGTTTGAAATGGCGCGCCATTTCATTCGGAATATAATTCCATTCGTTCGCTAGTAACTTAACTCTTTCCCGGGTCGGGGTGCTAATGGAAAGGTCATTATTAAGAGCCTTGGAAACCGTAGAAATGGACATATTCAATTTCAGGGCAATGTCTTTCAGTGTGATCGCCTTTTTCATGAGATTCCCTTTAACCCTCCTATCATCACAATTTAAGGTAAATGGGTCTCTTATAAAATATTTTCTCTGCGTTACAGTTAGCAAAATGCCTCGTTATGTCAACACAAAAACAGCATGGCGTAGGGGTTAACAAGGTCTCACTTTAGAAAAAACATAAATTCAACAGTATATTTGAACTGTAAATGCTAATTGTGTAAAGTAAAATATTGTTATGCCTCTTTCAAGAAGATATTTTTTGCGAAATACTGTCCTGACAACAGCAGGCTTCGGAATTTCAGCTGCCGTACCTATGGAGGTGTTAGCGCAGTTGCGAAAAACTATTTCACCTGCAAAGAAAATAAATGTAGGGGTGATCGGGTGTAAAGGTCAGGGCTGGAGTAATCTAACTTCGATGCTGAGAATACCGGAGGTAAACTGTGTGGCTCTATGTGATATTGACGAGTCAATTTTAAATAGTCGTAAAGCTGACCTTGAAAAAATAAATATTCGACCCACCTTATATAAAGACTACCGGAAATTGCTGGAGAACAAGGAGGTGGATGCAGTGATCATTGCTACACCCGACCACTGGCATTGTTTGCAAATGATCGATGCCTGTGAAACCGGGAAAGATGTATTTACTGAGAAACCATTGGCCAACTCCATTATCGAGGCTCAGCTAATGGTAAAAGCCGCCAACCGCTACAACCGTGTTGTACAGGTGGCGCAATGGCAGCGCAGCCAGGATCATTTTAAAAACGCCATGGAATTTGTGCAATCAGGAAAGTTGGGAAAAATAACGCTGGCGAAGACCTGGATGCACCGGGGTGGGAGCACAGCTCTTCCAGCTGTGCCCGATGAGGCCGTGCCTGCGGGAGTTGACTATGCCAAATGGCTGGGACCCGCCCAGAAAAGATCATTTAATAAAAACCGATTTCATTACGAGTTTCGCTGGTTTTGGGATTATGCTGGTGGACTCATGACAGATTGGGGAGTACATCTAATTGACATGGTCTTGATGGGAATGAAAGTTGATGTTCCCGAATCAGTTGTCGCATCCGGGGGCAAATATGTTTTTCCGCAGGATGCTCGAGAAACACCTGATACGCAAACTGTAGTGTATGACTATGGCAATTTTCAAATGACCTGGGAACATACTTTAGGATTTGCCAGCGGAAATTATGGGCTATCACATGGTATTTCTTTCCTGGGTGAGAATGGTACCCTGGTACTCAATCGGGGTGGCTGGGAGGTGCGACCGGAAAAGAATAAGGATATTTTGAAAATGGAAGCTGTTGCCTGGCAACCAAGAACTGATAATGGGTTAGATAAGCATACTGCTAATTTCATAGCGGTCATGCAATCAAGACAAATTGCTAACCTCAATTGTTCTGTGGAAGCCGGAGCAAAGGTTGCAGTAAATTCCCATATGGGCAATATTGCTCAAAGAACAGGCGAGAAGATTTTTTGGGATAAGGACAAAAATAAATTCACTTCAGCCAGGGCCAACGCTTTGTTGGAACCTGTTTATCATAATGGCTACAAACTGCCAAAGTTGTAGGGGTGCCTCTTCAATTTTACCCGGCTTTTATACGTTTTGCCAAAAAACTTTTCGATTGAAACCGTTGTAAATACTTATTTCAATCGTTGTAGTAGCCAGTTATAGCCGGCCAGGGTCTTTCAAAGGCTCATTATCAATAGAATGTAACTAATTTGGGTTACGAAATTGCTGCCTGGATATATTACCTGGCTGTTGTATAAGAAATATGACCCCTGCAGTAATGACGACAAAGGACTCTGCTTTTTAAATCATATTTAAACGATTGCTTATGCTGCTCTGCACTGCGTCAAAAAAGACAGTTCTATTTAATTTATTGTGGATGCTTAGCCTGCCCCTTTGTGTTTTTGCTCAAAACTCTGTTGTTAGTGGGAAGGTCACTGATCCCGAAGGACAAACTCTCCAGAGTGTAACCGTCACGTTAAAAGGCACAAAAACAGCCACTACTACTAAACCCGATGGAACATTTGTTCTATCCTTCCAAAAAGTGGGAGGTGAAGTATTAGTCTTTACTTCTGTTGGGTTTACCGATAAAGAGGTGGTACTGGGTAGTAATGCTGAAGTTGACATCCAGTTAGAAAGAAATGAACAATCGCTCAACGCTGTGGTGGTGGTAGGATATGGCACACAAAGGAGAAAGGATGTTACCGGATCGATCGCATCACTCGATAAGCAACGGTTGGAGAATATGCCCAATTCAAATTTATTGCAAGCGCTGGAGGGGGCTGTCCCGGGTGTTTCCATTACTACAAATGGGGGTGGAGCGGAAGGAAATAATTTAAGTATTGTAATACGGGGTCAAAAATCAATAAATGGCAGCCGTGATGTTTTGATCATACTTGATGGCATACCATACAATGGCAGTATTTCTGATATTAATCCCAGTGATGTAGCAAGCGTTGATATATTGAAGGACGCTGCCGCTATGGCCATCTATGGTGCCCGGAGTGCAAACGGGGTTATCCTTATCACCACAAAAAGAGGTTCGGGTGGAAAACCGGTGATCAGTTATGACGGTTTTTACGGCTCACAATTTTATGCGAACCTGCCGCCCATATTGATGGGTGATGATTTTTACAATTTCAAAATTACCAGGGAACCAAACTCCGTTACTTCTTCCGAATTGGCCAACTATAACGCAAAAAAATATACCAATTGGCTGGACCTTGGAACGCGCCGTGGACAACGTGCACAGCATGCACTGAGTGTAAGAGGAGGGAGCACTAACTTTAAGTATTATGCATCTCTTACCTATTTGGATGTAAAAGGTATTTCACTAAATGATAACTTTAAACGTCTTACCAGCCGAGTCAACCTTGAAGCCAATCTCACCGATTGGCTAACCTTCGGCACCAATACACAGCTTTCTTATAATAACAGGGCGGGTTTATCCACTACGTTTGGTGGTGACTACGGCGCCTATTTGTTCAACCCTTTGACGACTCCCTTCGATTCGGCAGGCAAACCAACTATTTACCCATGGCCAGAGGATACATTTTTTGAAAATCCATTAGCTCCTACATTAGCGAAAAGTAGGGATGATACCTATAAAATATTTACTACTAATTATCTGCAAGTTAAGTTCCCCTTTATTCAGGGGTTAAGTTATAAGCTAAATTCAGGTATCGAATACCAGGGAAGGGATATTGCAAATTATTATGGACGCAATACGAGGACGGGTCTTTTGCTAGGGGGACGGTTAACACAATCAAATAGCGTTACTAAAAACGTAACACTGGAGAATATTGTAAATTATGACCGTAATTTTAATAAACACACTATCGGATTTACCGGTTTGTACAGTTTCCAGGAAGATGTGGCCACTTCAAACGGTCTTACTGCTGTTGGCTTTCCAAATGATGTACTTACTTTTTACCAGGCAAATGTAGCTTCGCTGGTTACTCCCAGCGCCTCCCTGTCAAAGCAAACAACCCTATCGAAAATGGGTCGACTGAATTATAATTATGATAGCCGATACATGCTTACTATAACAGCCCGGCACGATGGTTTTTCAGGATTTGGGGAGGACGAAAAATTTTCAATCTTTCCTGCTGTTGCTGTTGCATGGAATATTATCAACGAGAGATTCATGGCTACCAATAAAATATTTAATAACTTGAAATTGAGATTGTCTTATGGCGCTAATGGCAATACGGCCGTTACTGCTTATCAAACGCTGGCGAGACTTTCAACCCGTACTTATGTTGATGGGTCTACAACCGCGGCGGGTTATATACCTACATCTTTTGCCAATCCTTTGTTGCACTGGGAAACATCCAAAACTTTCAATTTGGGTCTTGATTTTGGCCTTTGGAAAAACCGTCTACAGGGAACTGTTGATTATTACAATACAAAGACAGAAGACCTGTTGTTAAACAGGAGCGTCTCTTCGGTGCAGGGTATTACTACCATTACGCAAAATATCGGTAAAACCAGTAACCAGGGTTTTGAACTGGGTTTAACAGGCACTATTATAAAGAAAAGCGATTTCAGTTGGACCGCTAACGCAAACCTTACCATTAACCGAAATAAAATTGTTGACTTGTATGGCAATGGATTAAATGACACACTCAACCAGTGGTTTTTGGGTCACCCGATCAATGTAAATTTTGGATATGTTTTTGACGGAGTTTGGCAATTGACGGATGATACCAGCCATACGGCCCAGGGAGTTGTTCGCCCGGGATATGCTAAAGTAAAGGATGTTAATAAAGATGGTGTCATCAACTCTTTCGACAGAACTATCATTGGTAATAACCAGCCAGATTTTACATGGGGTATGGGCAATACTTTTACATTCCGCAATCTTAGTTTATATCTGTTTGTATATGGCGTACAGGGAAGAGAGCAAATAAATTCATTGATGTCAGACAACAATGTAAACTCAGGTGTCAGGTACACAACAGTAGTAAAAAACTGGTGGACACGGACCAATCCATCAAACGATTTTTATGCTAATGTGCTGAACGCTACCCAGGGCCGGTCTGTACCCATTATTCAGAACAGTAGCTTTGTAAGGGTCAGGGATATATCATTGACCTATGATTTTAGAGGACCTATATTGGGAAAGTCCGGTTTAACCAAGCTCCGCGTTTATTTTCAGACAAGAAATCCTTTTACGTTCACCAAATGGACAGGATTGGATCCTGAATTCACCAGTCAAACAGCCATACCTCTTCAACGCGAATTTCTGGTGGGGTTAAATGTGAGTTTATAAATTAAATAATTATTCTATTAAATAAATAGTTATGAAAATATATAGAAACATCATCCTGGTACTGGCACTGATCACTATCAATACGGGCTGTTCTAAAAACAAATTGATAGAAGATTCTTCCGGTGTACTGACAGCCGACTTGTTATTTACTACAAAAGCCGGCTTTGAGAATGCTTTGAATGGTTTGTATTTCCAGGTTAGAAGGTATCGTTCAGGAAATAACTTAAACGACATTAATAACATCATGAATGTGCAGGCTGTAATTGGGGTCGATAATGCGTATGGTAACTGGCGGGACCCGCAGGTAGATGTGTTCAATCTGTGGAAAGCGTTAAATAGTCCAAGTGTCAGCCAATACAGCCTTGTTTTTGCCTGGCTGTATCAAACCATCAATGCAGCCAACACGTTAGTGGATAGGTCCGTGAAACCAGGTATCGAATGGACGGAGGCAGATAAGAACAGGATAGTGGCCGAGGCAAGATGTATCCGGGCATGGTGTTACAGGCACCTTACTTATTTGTGGGGTGATGTTCCGCTTACATTGACAGAATCAAGAGGTGACAATATTAAAACAGATTGGGAAAGAACGCCAAGAGCTGAAATAAGAAAAGCAATGGAAGAAGATTGGTTGTTTGCCGAGCAATATTTGCCAGATGTGGCTTCAAGTGATGCAAGGCTGATAAAAGGCATTCCTCAACATTACCTGGCAGAGTTATATTTAGCTACAGGCGAATATGCTAAAGCAAAAGCTCAGGTAACAAAAGTAATTACCAATGTAAATTATAAATTGATTACGGCAAGGTATGGTGTGAATGCAACAAAGCCAGGTACAGCCTTCTCCGATATGTTTATTGACGGAAACTCTAAGAGGAGCCAGGGTAATACAGAAGCATTATGGGTGATTCAAAATGAATTGCTGGTGATTGGTGGCGAAGGAAATACGATCATGCGCAGGTATTGGGTAAACAGGTACTACTCTTTCGCTTTAGGAGGTAAAAACCCGTTTTCTGTTTCTGCTGATTATGGAGGCCGCGGTCTCGGAAGATTAAGTCCGACAAGATTTGCCCTTAATCTATATGCAGCAAATGACGATAGGGGATCCGCCTTTGCGTATCGTTATTATTATATGATCAATAATCCCGCAGGTATTCCACCTGGTACTAATCCAAGAACGGGTCAGCTATATAAATTGGGTGATACCCTTTTTCTAAACAGCACCGGTAATGAAACATTGAGTGTTGCCAACTGGCCAAGTACCCGGAAATGGGATTATGCGCAGCCGGCGCCACTTGAAATTGTTGACAGGGAGTATAATGACCAGGTATTGCTGCGTGTTGGTGAAACTTACCTGGTATTAGCGGAAGCCAACTTCCGGCTTGGTGATTTGCAGGGAGCTGCTGATGCGATTAATGTCTTAAGAAACAGGGCCCGCACTTCAACCGTCACAGCAGCACAGGTTACGATCGACCTTATACTTGATGAGAGGTCCAGGGAGTTGTTTTCTGAAGAAGACAGGCGATATGCACTTTTACGAACCGGTAGGTGGTTGCAACGAACACAATTAAACAATAAGATAGCCGGCGTGAATATAACAGCACGGGATACAATCCTGCCTATACCACAGGATGTGATTGATGCCAATCTTACCAAACCTATGCCGCAAAACCCGGGGTACTAATTTTCTATCCAATCAATGTTTTGAAACGTCAATACATTGGTTCTTTTAAAGTAAATACATGGCTTGGTATTCAAGAATATTAATTCTTACAGGTTTATTATTTCTTTTCATCAATGAAGGTAGGGTTGCTGCGCAGGCAGGCAGCGGCAGGATTCAGTTTTCAATCAATGATGGATGGAAGTTTTTGCCGGCAGGCATGGCCTATGCGGAAACAGTTCAATTCAATGATGGTGATTGGCAAACAGTTTCGTTGCCCCATACCTGGAATGCCACAGATCCCTTTGATGATGACAGAACGTATCGCAGGGGTATCAGCTGGTATAGAAAAAGACTGGAACTGCCTAAATCTTTCCAAAATAAAAAAGTGTCTCTTTATTTTGAAGGGGCTAACCAGGTCGCTCATGTATATGTGAACGGGTATTTTGCAGGGATGCATAAAGGAGGTTATACCGGTTTTGCAATTGATATTACCAATTACCTGCTGTGGAGAGACAGCACTACCAGCAACACAATTGCGGTGCAGGTAAACAATGCACATGATCCATTAATAGCACCCTTAAATGTAGGTTATGCTTCTTACGGGGGCATTTACCGGGACACCTGGGTTATTGCCACGGACAAAATTCATTTTAAAGAAATCAATAATAATTCTTCAGGTGTTTATATAACCACTCCACAGGTATCAAAAAAGCAGGCTACGGTTTCAGTAAAAACTACAGTAGTCAATGAAACGGACAAGGTTCAAAGAGTAAAATTTAGCAATAGTATTTATGATAAAAGTGGTGCCGTGATTGATGTTTTTTCACAGGAAAGAACGATCGGAGCCAAAGAGGTATTACTCATTGCGTCAATCAGTCGCTTTATTAGTGATCCCGAGTTGTGGAGCCCGACAACTCCTGCCCTGTATAAAGTTGTTAGTCGCTTAGTTGTTAATAATAACGTTGTGGATGAAGTGGAAAATAAGATCGGCTTTCGTTGGTTCAGCTTTGATGCTGAAAACGGATTTACTTTAAACGATCAGAAATTATTGTTGCGGGGTACCAACCGGCACCAGGACATGAAGGGAAAAGGTGATGCACTCACATTGAGCGATCATCGCCGGGACCTCGAGCTCATAAAAGATATGGGCTGCAATTTTCTCCGGTTGGCACACTATCCGCAAGCTGCTGAAGTACTGAAATTGGCTGATGAACTAGGCTTGCTTGTTTGGGAAGAGGTTCCAGTGGTAAATTTTGTTACAAACAATGAGGAGTTTGTAAATAACACGCAGCAAATGATCCGTGAAATGATCACACACGGATATAATCATCCTTCCGTGATCCTATGGGGTTCATCCAATGAAATATTGTTGCATGGTCCGGATGGTGAACGTATTCCCCGTCATACTGACACAGCCTATGTCAATACCGTAAAAAAGTATGCTGTACAATTTGACAGCATGGTACGGGCTGAAGATCCAACAAGATACAGCACACTGGCAATGCATATCAGTGGTGACTATACAAAGTATGGCTTTGATACGATTGCGCAGGTCGCCGGGTACAATATTTACAGCGGGTGGTACTCGGGGAAAGCAGAAGATTTTGGAAACGATCTTGACAGGAGAAAAAGAAAAGGACACAATGTTTTTGTAAGTGAGTATGGTGCTGAAGGAGAAATAAGACTGAACACAGAAAAGCCTGTTCGCTTTGATTATACCGGGCAATATCAACGTTACTATCATGAATCGTACCTGCGACAGATCGACCAGCGGCCATGGTTGGCGGGCACTGCTATCTGGAACCAGTTTGATTTTTCCCAGCCGAATATCGGTGGCCCTGCACCACATATGAACCAAAAAGGATTGGTAACATGGGATAGGAAAACCAAGGATGCATTTTATTTGTATAAGGCCAACTGGAACCCGGAGCCAATGGTCTATATCGCTTCAAGAGACTGGCTGTCGCGAGCGGGTGGGAAAAATGAGTTATCCACTATCGATGTATATGCAAATATCGGAGACATCACATTGTACGTGAACGACGTACCGCAAAAAGCTGTCCAGGGCAATGACGTAAATAAATATTCGTGGTCCGCAAAACTTCAAAATGGGAAAAATAGCATTAGGGCGTCGGGAAAGATCAACGGTAAAAATTATTCAGATAATATAGTCATTGATTACCGGGCCTATAATCCTGGTCTCACCGGCCTCACATCGCTTTCAGTAAATGTTGGTTCCAATGCCCAGTATGCAGATGGATCTGGCAATATATGGTTGCAGGACCAGCCGTATCAGGAAGGGAGCTTCGGTCATATTGCAGGGAAATCAAGATTGTTTGATAGGAAAGAGGTGATCAGGAATACGGATGACGAACCGATGTTCTATTCCTGTCTTGATAGTTTAACAGGCTATCGCTTTGATCTGCCTGAGGGGAATTATGCCGTGACCTTATGTTTTGCAGAACCACAACGATTGAAAAAAGGTGACAGGGTTTTTGACATATTCATTAACGACGTGAGGAGCTGCAACGATCTTGATCTAACGGCAGCCTATGGGTTTGCCGTGGCGGTACAGAAAACCTTTGTTGCTAATGCGACAGGCAGCAAAGGTATTACCATCCACTTTGCTGCCAAGAAAGGAACTCCGCTACTCAATGCAATAAAAATTGACAAACAGTAACAGTAAACGATTAAATAAATGTTGAATAGAAATTTTATAAGAACGGCTGCCTGTATTTTATTCAGCATACCTGTATTACCCGCTGCGGCCCAACATAAGCCCGCTTCGCCCGTGCAACAGAATAAAGCCCGATATGGAAGCCTGCTGACCTTGACCGCTAATCCACCGAAGGAAACAAAGATTGTCAGGTTCTTTATTGATGAGATGCTCGTATCGAACCTCACCGATCTCTATGCAACAAAAACAAATACAAAACCTGTATGGAAAACAGTTATCGATCCTGCCTGGGTCGGCGCTGGTGAACATGAATTACGTATTGAAGCAGAAACGGCGCAAGGTGTGCAAACAATTGAAAAAAGAAAAATCCAGGGTGCTGGAAGTCGCTATCCTTCTAACGTGATCAGTCTTAACGGGGCATGGCAGTTTGCAGAAATGAATGAACTTCCTACGGGTGCTTTGCAAAGTAATTCGCCACTGGCAGTACAAACAGGCTATAAAGCAGGTACGTGGACAAAAGTCCTGGTACCAAATTCCCTGGGCGCAATTAGTGAGAAATGGAATAAATATGAAGGAATACTGGGTGTTTATCGCCGCGAAGTGCAGTTAGATATCAGTAGGGATGAACAACTACATATCGTATTAGAATCCTGCTACTGGAGTGGCCAGGTTTTTATTAATGGAGTGGAAGTAGGGCAAACGGTTGGTGGGTATTTGCCATCCCGGTTTGATATCAGTAAAGCAGCTGTGAAAGGCAAGAATGAGATTGCCATTATTGTTGACAATCGTTTTACAACAATGGGAATTTTCAAACGGCTAAACGAATTCTACTGGAACTGGGGTGGACTGGTGCAGGAAGTGATCATTGAAAAGCATAAGTCTGTTTCACTGACTGACTTGCGGGCTGAAGGAACGATGGCGGGTGGATTGCAGTTGCATGTGACAGGTCTTAATACAGGTTCAATAACAAAAAATAAAAACTTATCCGTTGAGGTATATGACGCGATGAACAAAAAGGTCTTTGGACCTGTACAGCTAAATATTGCTGTACCGGCGGGGTCATCGGTGATCAAATTAAAAGAGATAAAACTAAACAAGCCAGTTCCCTGGGAACTAGACAAACCGTATTTATATACGGTTGTAGTAAAAGGGGACTTCGGCATATTGAAAGAACGTACCGGGTTTCGTGATGTAAAAGTTGTGGGAAGTGATATAGTATTAAATGGTAAGCCACTACAAAACTTGCAAGGCTTCAATCGTCATGCTGATTACCCGGGTCTCGGAAGAACACAACCCGATGCATTAGTTTACCAGGAATTAAGGATGCTTCATGAAAAAGGATTTCGTCTTTTTCGGCCAGCACATTATCCCACCACACCGGCCATGCTTGATGCTGCGGATGAGCTAGGTTTTTTAGTTATCGAAGAAGTAAATGTAACCGGGCTCAAAGGCGCTGTGATAGCCACAAAAGAAGTAATGGACTTCGGCGTACAGCAATTGACAAAAATGATCCATCGTGACAGGAGTCATCCCAGCATCATAGCATGGTCAGTCGGTAATGAGAATTTTACAGAGGAAGTTGGTGCAGAAGAATATGTAAAAGAAACGATCGCTGCAGGGAAAGCTTTAGATGCAAAACGTTTATATACACAAGTCACTCACCGGCATACCAATGACAGAACTTTTTCTTACCAGGATTTTGTGGCGCAAAATTACTATGCGGGCTGGTATGCAAAAGATATTAATGCCATTGTAAACCTTTTTGATGCTATACAGGCTTATTCAGGGAACAAGCCTGTGATGCTGTCAGAATATGGTGCTGAAGCCGTTTCCGAAAGAGCCGGTACGACGAAAAGCACTGAGTTCTACCAGGGATTTGTAGTGGATGCACACAACCGGTTGCTAAATGGACGAGCACATTTTATTGGCAAAATGTATTGGTGCTCTACAGACTTTTGGTGCCGGCCCAATTGGCATGGTGGCAGTCCTGAGCCTGTTCCCCCTTTTCATGTAAAGAGTTTAATTGATCCTTACAGGAAGCATAAAAAATTAGGATGGAAAGTAATTTTCTCGCCAATCCGCCTACTATTCAACCCGCACACCGTAAAAGCAAATGATCTCGGTGGAGATATTGAAGTAATTGCAAACAGGGATACGGTCATCCGCCAGGTTATTACTGTTAAGGACGTCAGGAATAAAAGAAGCAAAGGCGTGTTGTCAATTGACCTTCCGAAAGAGTTTAGTACAGAAAAAACAAGCTACCCTTTTCAAATAGAACCGGGAGGAAGTGTAAGCGTTACGGTATTGCTGAAGGGCAGACTTTCAGCTGAAAGCAAATCCGTAGAATGTTTTTTCAAGGCGGTAATTGATGAAGATACAGAAGCACAACCGATTTTACTTTCCATCAGGCCAGCAGCTCCGAAATAGTAAAAGACTAAATAATAAAGCAGTCCGTTCATGAAGAAGTTAATAAGTTTAATAAAAAAAAATACCTCCATTCCTGCAATCTTCCTTTTGCTTGCGCTCCAGGCACAAGCTGGCGAAATCAAAAGGCTTACTTCATTTACCACTCAAAACTCGGTAAAACTGGAAGTTACTTTTAATGAACTACCTGTTGATGCAACGAGGTATTTTATTCGCATAGCGGCAGATAGGTCAGGCAAAATTGTTTTTGAGCAGGATGTAAAAGCCAACAGCATTATAAAAGATGAAAAGAAAATGATCTTTTTAGTAACAGGCCTGGCTGTCGATAAATGGTTTCCAGCTACACCACATCTTTACCAATTGACATTTATAAAGACTAACACCGATAACAAGACCGAGGAGCAAAAACAACGTATAGGCTTTCGCTTTTTTGAATCAAGGAACGGTCATTTTTACCTTAATGATAAGTCTATTTTTTTGAGAGGCATAGCCATCAATCCTCCTGCCCGCGGTATCCCTGATACTGTCGAGAAGAGCAGGAAGTTTGCGGAGGAATATGTACGATACATGAAAAGTATTCATGTGAATATCCTTCGCATACCTGATAATGCCACCTGGTATGAAGTGTGTGATGAACTGGGAATGATGGTGTTTGGTGGCAACTACAGTAGTACTGTGATGGGAGAGAAGCCACCTAAGGATTATGATAAAGCCGTTTTATGGTATAAAAATGAAGCCTACGACATGATCGCTTCACATCCCAGCCTAATGATCTATGCGATGACCAACGAGGTACCCTATGAAGGCGAGATGGGGGTGCAATGGGAAAAATTTCTGTCCTATGCGCATGCCAAACTAAAAGACTGGGATAATACCCGTCTTTATATTGCCAACCCTGGTTATGGTTATGGTAAATCCGGCGATATTTGTGACCTGCACCGTTACTGGGGTTGGTATTATTGTTCACCGTTTAATTTTATCAACCTCCGTGATAATGCGGCGATCGTCCCATTCCCAAAAAAATACTTACAGCCGGTAACTTTCACCGAATGTGTAGGCAACTACACAGGACCTGATGGAAAATATAACCTGACTCCCGATCATAAAAATCCGGGATCACAATTAAACTGGACTGGTCATGCTGACTGGAGCGACCAGGCAAGACTGGCAGATGAGCACCAGTCATTCACTTTCAAACAAGCAACAGAAATGTTTCGCCGCTTACGGGTGATCAACCCGGAGCTAAGTGGTGTTTTCCCTTTTACAATTATGTTCTATAACTGGAACAATGTTGAACGTTTTGTGGATATGGGGCCAAAACCAGTAACCAAACAAGCAAGACTTTCTTATCAACCTCTGTTAGTGAGCTGGGAAAACTGGCAGTCACAAGTATATGCAGGGTCAACGATCAGTCCGATCGTACATATTGTTAATGATGACGATGATTTTAATGATTTAAAAAATGCAAAGCTGGTAGTTGAGGTGCAGGATAATAGCGGGATGGTTGTGATTACTGATACGATAAACCTCCCTTCCATTACATACTATTCAACCTGGCAGAAAAAAGTAAATATGAAGTTGCCGAAGCAATTGGCGATGGGTAATTACCAGCTGGTCGGAAAGATCCTTGTCAACGCCAAACGGGTATCAGAAAATTATGATAAACTCTTTATTGGAAATAAAGAATGGCTGACGGCTGCTACTGCTCCGGGACAGAAAATCCTTTTGTATGATCCCTCCGGTTTAACATCATCATCATTTAATAAGTTGGGAATTGTTTACAGAAAGATCAGTTCTTTCAATAGCATTACTGCTTCATCATTGCTGGTGATAGGAGAAAATGCGGCCGACGATATTTTCACAAAGCAATCATCTCTTATTAAGGAGTTTGTCAAAAGCGGTGGCAGGGTATTATGCCTGCGCCAGGATGCTGGCCACTTGCTGGCAGTGAACAAGATACTGGGTGTTCCAATGAAAAATGTGACAACCCCCTTGGATGTACCCGCTTACCCACCACCAGCAAGACCTTCACGCAATGGATATTATGTAAATCCCGAACGTCCCGATCACCCGGTGTTTAATGGAGTAAGAAGGGAGCAGTTAAGAGTATGGTCTGATTATACAGGTTGGGATGCTTCACAAAAAGGTTTTCCGGCTATCTATCCGGTAACAGATGGGTATGTGCCGGTTGACAAGAAAGATATTCAACATATAGCAGTATTGGGAAATTATGGAGTTGGGTTGGAGGGAATAACAATCGCTGAGATAGTGGATGGTAAAGGATCGGTGTTGCTATGTGGCCTTGATCTTGCCGGGAGAACATCAATCGACCCGGTAGCAGATCGTATGCTCATCAATATGGTTCACTATATGGCTGATGGGCAACAACACCAGCTTTACCCGTTGATCACTGAGCCGATCGTATGGGGTGACTACCAGTCAGAAAAAGGTGTACTCACCGGCGTGAATAGCGGGTTGATGGTGCATGCTGTACCAAGAGTGCCTGCTAATATCAAATCAAAGATCAGTGTAACCAAAGAAGGAAACCGCTTTTTAGGATTGACAGGAGGGTTTAATACAAGACCTGGTGTACAATATGTGGCGTACGGCAGAAGAATGTACGGGCCATACTATTTGCGGGGGTTTGGAAATTCACCAGAGAACAGTGACACTACTACCAATGTTGCGGAAGGATATTTCTGGTGCAGCATTCCCGCTGGAAAGACCCTGTCAACTACTCTTGTATGGAACCAGGCTGATGAGCCCTTTGTGATAAATGTAAAAGTGAATGACGGAAAAGCAGTGAGCAAAGAGATCAAAGCAGGGGAAACAATAACAGTCGATTGTCCCGTAATCGGAACAAATATCAAAATGCATTTTTCGGGTGACAGGAGATTGGTATTGTTACAAACATCATTCAGGTAAAAGAGGTTAATATGTTCAAAGGAACTGCTATACTATTTCTTGGGCTGATAATGGGAACGCCCCTTTTTGCTCAGCAACAAAATATTGCGTTATTTAAACCGGTTGCGGTCAGTTCGGAAGCGGTGGGGTTCCCCGCAACGAACATAGTGGATGGGAAAATATCCCGCACATCGAAATGGGAGGCAGCCAACGGAAAAGCGCCGCATATTATTGAATTGGATTTGCAAAAATATTACAAACTCACGGAGTTAAGAATTCACAGCGGTATAATAGATGCTGAAAAGAAAGCCGCAGAAATGACACAGGCCGCTGGTTTCTGGTCGGTTAAGAATTTTAAGGTTCAATACTGGGATGATGCCAACTGGAGCGATCTTCCTCAGAGTGAAGTACATGAGAACAGGTTAACCACAGTTGTGTTTACTTATAAACCAGCCGTTACTACTTTTAAAATAAGAATGGTTTGTGATGATGGTGAGCCGGTCAACATTATGGAGATCGAGGTATTCGGAACAGCAGCAGGCAATATGCCACCACCGCCTGTGATTACACCAGTGATTACGACACAACAAATTTCTACCACGCCGCAACAAGCCACCGTAACTGTACATGATAAACTGACCGGCAGGAGTATGAAGTATATCGGGTATAACCAGGGTTATTATTTCCCCGGCAGCAATATATCTGGCTGGGTGGAATATTCACAGGTGAATAGCTTCAGAGTTTGGGCCAGCTTGAATTCATTTGTTCCGCAAATCGCTGTGCAGGTTGATAAGGATATTCTGTCCATGAATGAATTTGATCTACGGAAAAACGAATTGAGACAAAGCCCCGAGAAGAACCAATATATCAGTTGGGACATACTGTTGCCCCTGTATGACAAAACCGACTCATCATCAACCAATGCGATGGTGTTTAACTATGCATTAGATGAATTAAAAAGGTTGAAAGTCGAAGTCGTACTTCAAATGGGCAGTACTGATTTTGAAAATAGCTGGAGCAACAAATGGAAACAATGGCAACGTTATTATGCGTTGGCGTACTATACGGCAAGAAGAGGGGATGTGACAATGTTTGCCATGCAAAACGAACCCAATCACCGCAATTCAGGCCCCATGCAACTCGATCAGTGGATCATGGGCATGCAGATTGTTTCAGATGCTGTTCATTGCGCAGTGGAAGATGTCAATAAAATGTATGGTAAAAATCTGGTGCCAAAATTTGTTGGGCCGGTCACCGCGGGTAATAATCCTGAATGGTGGGCTGCCGTTATAAAAAATATCCGCACCGACTATCATAATAGGCCCGTTGAAAAGGATCTATTGGAGATATTCTCAACTCATTCTTATAATTCTCCTGCTACCGGTTATGAGTCGCGTATTAAGAATATTCAATCCATAATAAAGGAAAACCATCCGGCAGGAAAGGAATTGCCGGTTACTTATACGGAAACAGGCCGCTGGATGAATGCTTACCTGATCGATAAGGAAGAAACCATGGATTCGCCGTCACTATTTACAGAATGGGCTGGTATGTACGCCAACAATATGAAGAATGGTGGTTATGGAATGTGGGCTTTCAAATTTGCAAACACAACCAGTGAAGCCTTTCCAAAAGGAATTAAGTCAGGTCATCATTTTATTTGGCAGGGAAAACGGGTGGTGGAAGATGCATTTAAGAATATTGCTCTGAATAAGAAGGTTACGGTAAGCAGTGCCGTTCAATCAGCCCATACGCTCACCGATGGAATCAAATCAAATGCATCGGCCTGGCAAAGTGATTCAACGGAAACCGAGCATTGGGTGGAAATTGACCTGGCAAATGAATATGAACTGGGTAGTGCAGTAATCTATACAGGATCCGCAGGAGGCACTTATACAAGCCCTGACCGGGTTAGAAATTTCAAACTGCAATACTGGCGGGATAGTCAATGGAAAGATATTCCTGGCACATCTGAAAAAGATAATAAGTACGCACAGTGGTTTGAGATGTTTATGCACCCCGTTACAACAAAAAAGATCCGTTTTATTTCCTCAGACAAAGGAAGTATAAAAATTCGTGAAATCAAATTGTTTGGGAAAGGCGATGGGCCATCAGTGACCAGCTACGATGTTTCGGGTATTCAACGCACCGGCGAAGTAGTTCGTTTATTCGCAAAAGGGTTTAAAGAGCAAAGACCGTTGTTTGAAACAAGGACTTCGGTAGACGATTCAGGCCTTGATACCTACACTTCTTTTGATGAACGCACTGGAAACTATTATATGTGGTTGGTGCAACGAGGTTTGTTTGATTATAAGCTCAAAATTGATCTTTCTAAAATTCCTGTTGCTGGCGGAGCACCTGTTACAGTAGAGACAGTAAACCCTTATTTCTATGGCGAAGTAACACATTCTTTCTTGCTAGGTGCGGGGAAGAACATTGAGCTTGTTCTGCCTGCGCAGTCTGTTCTCTTATTAACGATACCAAAAGCAAGCACAAACAGGATGAGTAGAACGGCCGTGGCGGCTGCAACAGTTACCGGAGGAAAGAATTCATTTATCGCCACTGGCAGCAAAAATGAACTGGCCGTACAATTGGATGCATCCATTCCGGATAATAACAAAGCAGCTTACCTCTGGTTTGATCTTTCCGGGATAAACCCTTCCAAGTTGCAAAAAGGCCTGTTGAAGGTAAATGGCTACACCGACAAAAAAGATAGCCCTTACCGCCTGCATGTGTATGGCATTGCTTCGGACAGGTGGGATCAGCAAGAGCTGAATTGGAATAACGCACCCTTGTTGGACAGCAAAGAGGCATTAATAAAAGAAGTCGGACAAAATGCAGTTGTAGCCGGTCAATTGGCTTTTAGTTCAAAGCCACAGGATCACATACTGGATGTGACAGACCTGCTAAAAAAATATGCAGGTACAGGTATAACATTTGTGCTAATACGGGAAACAAGAGAATTGGGTGATGACGAGGATAAGGGGAAAAAAGTGATGATCAGTTCATCAGATAGCAATAATAAACCGGAGCTTATTTTCTGGAATAATAAGTAAAATCGTATGAAAGCATTTCAAACAAATACAAGCTTGTTGCCGCTGTGGTTTTTTATTATCGGGTTATTTACTGTAAATAATATTCTTGCCAATATAAAGCTACCTGCCATTTTCAGTGATGGCATGGTTTTGCAGCAAAACACAAATGTCAGTATATGGGGATGGGCTGATCCTGGTGAACTGGTGACAGTGACGGGAAGCTGGTCATCAAAAATGATCACAACGACGGTTGATGCAAAAGGCAACTGGAAGATTACGATCGCGACCACAACAGCGGGCGGTCCTTATACACTAACAATAAAAGGAAATAACAATATTGAATTAAAAGATGTGCTATTGGGTGAAGTATGGGTTTGTTCGGGCCAGTCCAATATGGGATTTGCATTGAAAAATGATCAAAACGGCAAGGAAGAAATTGCGTCGGCCAACTTTCCGCTAGTACGATTTTTCAGTGTGAACAGGCAGTATGGTTTACAGCAATTTGATGATGTTCCCGGCTCTGTTTGGAAAGAAACCAGTCCCGCCACTGCCGGGTCCTTTTCTGCCGTTGCTTTTTACTTTGCAAAAAAGATACAGGAACGATTACATGTACCGGTAGGAATTGTGTATGCTGCCTGGGGTGTCACTCCTGCAGAAGCATGGACGCCTCGTGATGTGCTGAAGAACGATTCATCATTGTCGGTATATTTTGATCGCTGGAAGAATATACAGGATAATGTTGGCAAAGATTCAGCAGCGTATCATGTTTCGATGGACAATTGGAAAAAAGATACATCCGTTTCAAAAAAACCACAGGAACCACAAACATTCTATTATTATAAACGACCCTGGCGGGAACCTTCTGTTTTGTTTAATGGCATGATTGAACCTGTAGTTCCATATGCAATAAGGGGTGTAATATGGTACCAGGGTGAATCGAATGTTGGTTTTGCCGATGAGTATTATCATTTATTCAGCAGCATGATCACCAGCTGGCGAAATAAATGGAATGACAAAAAGCTATCCTTCTATTTCGTACAGATCGCTCCTTTCGGATATAGTGATATGGAGGCCGCAGCGCAGGTGCGGGAAGCGCAATACCAGGTCGCACAAAACATCCCATTTACAGGCATGGCGGTCACAACGGATGTAGGTAATATGAAGGATATTCACCCCACTCGCAAAAGAGAAGTGGGAAACCGGCTGGCATTAATTGCCCTGGCGAAAGATTATGGAGTAAATACAATTCACTATAAAGGACCTGAGTGTAAAAAAGCATTTATAAAAAATGAACAGGTAGTGCTGGAATTTTCGCTAGCCGGGTCACCGCTTGCCCAGCAGGGAAGTACCGTAAACGGATTTGAAATTGGGTACCGGTTGCCAGGTACCGACAGCCTTTTTTTTATAAGTGCATCAGCTAAAATAGAAGACGACAAGGTAATTGTTTGGAGTAATCAGGTAAAAAATCCGGTTGAAGTCAGGTATGGATGGTTGTTGCCGGCTGAAGCTAATTTATGTAATAAGGATGGATTGCCGGCTTTCCCTTTTCGAAAAGAGGTGAGCACGAAATGATTTTTACGAAAATAAAAATTGAATAAAAACAGGTTTCTACATTCATCACAATCAAAAAACTTGCATATGAAACATTTACGCACAATTTGGCAATGGCTTTTTGTCATTTACCTTATGACAACACCGCTGCAACTCCTGGCAACAACTTATTATGTAAGCGACAATACTGGTAACGATAGTAACAATGGCACGTCTACCGCCACGCCATGGAAAACGCTGAGTAAAGTAAGCACTACCAATTTCAGCCCGGGAGATTTTATACTTTTTAAAGCTGGAGAAACATGGGTGGGCCAGCTTGTGATTAGCTCCAGCGGTACTTCGGGTGCTCCTATTATTTATGGAAAATATGGCACCGGTAACCTACCTTACCTTGCCAGCCAGGGGGCTCATAAAGCCACCATTTATTCCCTCAATAAGCAATATTTCGAACTTACTGATCTGAAAGTCACGAATTTTTTGCAGGGAAATGATATTAACGACGCTGATGATTCCCTCTTGGTTGGAATTAACATTGTAAATGGGGATGGGGGCACATTGAATCATATCTACCTAACCCGGATGGAGATCACAAAGGTGAACAGCCAGCATAAGTCTTCTGGCAGTATTTACTACGGTGGTGTGCTTTTCGACATTGCAGGTACTGCAGTCCAAAGCAAATGGAATGATGTGGTGATCAGCGATTGCAATTTTCATGATCTTAGCCGCACCGGTATAACTTTCAGAACTGACTGGGAGGTTAGAAGTTCTACTTCCACCTTTGGACAGTCATTACCAAATGGATATACTGATAACTGGGTGCCCAGCACTAATATTATTTTCCGGGACAATATATTTAGAAAGATCACTGGTAATGGATTAGTGATAAGAGTTGCCACAGGTACATTAATTGAGAATAATCTTTTTGATTCCTGCGCTTACCAGATATCAGGCAACGCTACGTTTTGTTTTAATACGGATGGAACTATTTTTCAATTCAATGAAGCAAAGAATACAGTGTATAACGGGGGCGATACCGATGCCCGCGGGATCGATGTTGACTTCCGCTCCAAGAACACGATCGTGCAATACAATTACCTTCATGATAATGGGAGAGGAGGGTTTGTAGCTACCGGTGGTAATGAAGATGGATCGGCTTATGAACGTTTCAACGTCGGAACCATACTACGATACAATATCCTTGAAGACAATGAGCGAATGGGTATTGCGATCTCAGGTAATTGTTACAATATGACGGTACACAACAATGTGATCTTTGCAAGTACGGCTATAAGCAATGACTCACTGGTTAAGATCTATCCATGGTCACCCGCCAACCCGCATGATATCAGTTTTTACAGCAATATATTTTGGGCGAAAGGATCAGGGGCCAGTTTCTATCATGCCCCCACAGTTTATAATATAACTTACCGGCATAATCTTTACAATTGGACAACAACCCCACCTGCCAATCTCCCGGTTGTCGGATATAGCAACAATTCGAATATTGCTGAAGATGGTTTTGCCGTGATCGGTAATCCTTTGTTTAACCTGCCGGGGGGAGCCAAATCCGGTTATCACCTGGAAGCCGGATCTCCTGCATTCAATGTTGGAATGAGAGGTCTTTCACAACCCATATTGGATATATATAATAATACAATTGGTAATACCAGGAACATCGGTGTGGATCAAACACCAGGCGCATCAATCAGCGACTATAAGATTGATATCAATCATACAGATAATGGATCCATTACAACTGGCTGGACAGGTTTGGTTGGAACGGATGGAAGCGCAGTGGCCATCAACGGTGTCCGGTTTACCGTATTTGGTTCCCAAGGTACCCGTGACCGTGGTACAGCAGGAAATGTTACCCGTGATTTTGCATACGCGGATGGGGCCTCAGCCGCTACTGGTTTTCGAATGGAGTATTTACCTGCCGGTGTATATGATGTTAGCACCTGGCAATACGACCCCAACTACCCGGGACTTGTAAATGTCGAATTCAGGGAAAAAGGGTTACCGGCAACAATGGTAGTAAAGGCTTCAGGAAAATCATTGACCAGTTCCGCTGCCGCCACATTCCAGATAACAGTAGCCGATGGAAAAGATTATGAGATCCTTGTAAGAGAAGCAAGCGTTGAGGATAGAAGCCGCTTCAATGGCATAACTATTACTCCTGTCGGACAAGGTCGATTGACCAATCAGGATGCACCGGATGAAGAAATAATGATAGTGAGTGAGGCGTTAAAGGTCTTTCCAAACCCCGTATCGTCCCATTTTACTGTTTCAAAAAAGATCAACCAGGACGACGAGTTAAAAATCACCATCACTGATATCAACGGGAGATCAGTTTATAACAGCGTCCAGTCAGTGTTTGAAGGCAGTTGGCAGCTGAAACTGGACAGGAATGTATTGAAATTGATGAGGGGGGTGTATCGTGTTACAGTTCATTTAGCGTCAGGAAAAACTGAAACGACAAGCATGCTGGTGTTTTGACTGTACATCTGGACCAGGAGCAGAAAGTTTTTTTTCTTAATATAATTAAATAGAATGGATACAAGGTTTTCAGTAAAAAACAAAGTGATAGTTGTAACCGGTGCCACAGGTGTGCTTGGTCATGCTTTCATTAATGCTCTTGCCGGGGAAGGCGCCAATGTAGGTGTGTTGGGTAGAAATCAAAAAGTAGCGAATGAAAGAGTCGGTGAGATTGTTAAAGCTGGCGGTAATGCTATTGCTCTTATCGCGGACGTATTGAAAGAAGATCAATTGATGGCGGCTAAAAAATTGATCCTGGAAAAGTTTGGAAAGATCGATGGATTGGTAAATGCAGCCGGCGGTAACCTGCCCGGCGCCGTGATTGCCCTGGACAAGGATATTTTTCAACTGGATTTTGACGCATTAAGGGAAGTGATGAATTTGAATTTATTTGGATCCATGCTGCCAACGCAGGTCTTTGGTGAAGCGATCTCGAGGCAGGGAAAAGGAAGCATTGTCAACATCTCTTCAATGGCCTCACAACAGGTGATCACAAAAGTGCTGGGTTATAGCATGGCCAAAAGTGCCATTGATTGTTATACCAAATGGTTTGCGGTAGAATTAGGGAAAAGATATGGTGATAATATACGTATGAATGCAATTGCCCCGGGCTTCTTTCTCACTGAACAGAACCGTTCCTTGTTAACAAACGGCAATGGTACTACCACAGAGAGAGGCGAGCTGGTGATAAAGCACACACCCTTTAACCGATATGGCGAACCCGATGAATTGATCGGCGCTTTATTGTGGCTGTTAAGTGATGCCTCAAAATTTGTTACCGGAACAGTGGTGAATGTTGACGGAGGCTTTTCTATCTTTAGCGGTGTATAACTAAATTGGCAGAGTATGTATTATATGGAACAAACATGGCGTTGGTTCGGACCCACAGATCCTGTCACACTGCAGGATGTGAAGCAAACGGGAGCAACGGGTGTGGTCACAGCCTTGCATCATATTCCGCACGGCGAAGTGTGGACGACTGATGAAATAAAAAAACGTAAGGAAGAAGTGGAGAAAATGGGCCTTCGCTGGTCGGTAGTGGAAAGTATTACCATACATGAAAGTGTAAAGACCCGAACGGGGAATTTCCAGGATTATATTGAAAAATATAAAACCTCGGTCCGGAATGTCGCAGCTTGCGGAATACCTGTAATCACCTACAATTTTATGCCGGTGAATGACTGGACCAGAACGTCTTTGAATCATAAAATGCCTGATGGTTCCATGGCACTGTATTTTAATTGGGTTGACCTGGCTGTATTTGATCTTTATATTTTAAAAAGAAGAAATGCGGATACTTCTTACAATGCATCCATTTTACAGCAAGCTGAAGAACAGTTTAAAAATTATAAGGAAGAAGAATTAGAAAAACTGGCGGGGGTGGTGATGTTTGGTATTCCCGGTGAGAAAAAAAATACCACCACTGAAATGCTGAGTAAGCTGGACTTGTATAAAGATATTGATGCTGATGCCTTACGCGAAAACCTTTGTTATTTTCAAAAAGAGATAAGTACGGTGGCAGAAGAGTGTGGTGTAAAACTGGCGATCCACCCGGATGACCCACCTTTCCCGATACTGGGCCTGCCACGAGTAGTGAGCACATTGGATGATTTTACTTATTTTCTTAATAAAGTTGATAACAAGGCCAATGGTGTTTGTTTTTGTACAGGTTCCTTAGGGGCTTCTGCAAACAACAATTTACCGGAAATGGTAAAACTCCTGGGTCCAAAAATTCATTTCCTTCATTTGCGAAATGTCAGTAAGGACAGGGAGGGCAATTTTTTTGAGGCCGATCATCTTGGTGGCGACACAGATATGTACGCTGTCCTAAAAGAAATAGTGAAGTTGCAGCAAGAGCGGAAAATCTCTTTTCCGTTCAGACCCGATCATGGTCATCAAATGCTGGATGATCTTACTAAAGTGACGAACCCTGGCTACTCAGCAATTGGCCGGTTAAAAGGATTGGCCGAGTTGAGAGGCTTGGAGATGGGAATCCTTCGTTCGCTGGAACAGGAGTTCCGATAAATAGCAATTCAAATTACTATTGGCCAAACGTATAACTGTACTCGATCTTACCCGTCATTTGTTTCTCGTCATTAAAAAGAGCTTCCTTGGTCTTAAGCCCTTTTTCATCAAAAATGTAGCGCCAAATAAGGTACCCGAGATTGATACTCGAGGTAGTAGTTATTTTTTGTATCACCCGGTCTTTCTCATCATACTCAAATAACACATCTGGTAGTAATTTCTTGACTTTGGTATTGTATCGCACAATATCAGTCAGTCTTTTTTTGTCATCATAGTAATAGTACACTGTGCCTGTTTCTATACCCCTCCGGAAAACTTTTTCATCAACAGTATTTCCTTCTTCGTCAAGTGTAAACCGTATTTCCAGGCTATCAGCATTATTGATGATACGCCACATTGTTGAAGGGCTACCGGTAGCATTATATATCCACTGGTGTACTTCCACCTGGGAAAAATCGTTAGCGGCGTCTTTGGTGGTATTGGTGACCCGTGTGATCCTCCCATTAGCATCATAATCATAGGTGGTCACACTTTCAATGATGGTAGACGAGTCTGTCATTCTTATCACTCTTCCCTGGCTGTCAAATTTTGAATAGAGAGTGACCTTATTAAAATTGTTAATGGTAGTAGCTTTCAATACCGTTCCTTTCTCTTTTACTTCATAGAACTCGGAAAAATCTGTTGCTTTGGCTCCCCGCTGATCAAAGCCGGCAGCACTAACGGTTCTTACTTTATTATCCTGGTAAGTTTTCATGAGCCTGTTGGTTTCCAGGGTACCAATGATATCGTTATAATAATACTGCGCCTGCAGGATAAGGGAAGAGAATAGTAATAGGGGGAGTAGAAAAATGGTTTTCATGGGGGTGATATTGCTTTTGCTGTGCAAAGTTACCTTAATTGTACAGTAACGAAAAAGAAAGGGTTCTTGTATTTTTTTGTACTTATTTTTAAGAAAAAATTACATTGTCTCATATTCCGCAAAGAAAAGATAAGGATTGCCTCAATTGTGGCGCTATTGTACAAGGTCCCTATTGTCACAATTGCGGGCAGGAGAATGTGGTGCCCAAAGAAACTTTCTGGCACATGGTTACCCATTTCTTTTATGACATTACCCATTTTGACAGTAATTTTTTTCATACCATTCGTCGCCTGATTTTAAAGCCGGGTTTTTTACCGCAGGAATACATGGCAGGCCGCCGGGTCAGATACCTTCACCCGATAAGAATGTATGTATTCACGTCCGCTATTTTCTTTTTGTTGTTCTTTACTTTTTATAATCCCCAACAAGCAATTACTGACAACACCGATCGTATTGTATCATCATCAGAGAGGGTTTCTTACATCAATAAGTTGCAGGAGAAGCTGTCAAAAGACACGGGCAACCTGTTAGTAAAGGAAAAGTTAAGTTTTGCCAGGGATACCACGAGGCCACTAACCGAGAAAGATACCTATGATGAGGACGAGGAGGTAATCCATTTTGGGGGCAGGGTTTACAAAACAATTGCTGAATATGATTCTATTGAGAAAACTTTACCACCTGACCAAAGAGATGGCTGGTTGGCGCGAAGAATAACAAAAAAGCAAATTGAAGTGAATATTAAGTACCGTGGTAATCCCGAGGAGGCCATGACGAAATTGGTGGAGGGTTTATTTCACCGGCTGCCCTATTTATTGTTTGTATCCTTACCGCTATTTGCCCTTATTCTCAGGTTGGTTTACCTGCGGCGAAAGCAATTTTACTTTGCTGACCATGGCGTATTCACCATCCACCACTATATTTTTTCGTTTATTGTTTTGCTGGTTGTTTTTGGCTTCGAAGGTTTACAAAAGGCTACCGGCGGGAAATTTATAGATATTGTCATTACCTTTCTCTTTATCGGGCTGGGGGTTTACCTGTATATCGCGATGCGTAACTTTTACAAACAAGGGTGGGGCAAAACGTTAATAAAATTCCTGATCGTGACGATAGTATCGCTTATCATGATGCTGATCTTATTCCTGGCCTTCCTGATATTTTCAGCGGCTGTTATTTAATTGTATGACTATATGAATAATAATACCGGAACAGCCTTTTTACGCCTGGTGGAGATAATGAACGACCTGCGGGAGAAATGCCCCTGGGATAAAAAGCAAACCATTCAGTCATTGCGGCAAATGACGATTGAAGAACTGTATGAACTGGCCGATTCGATTACGGAAGAAAACTGGCCCGGCATAAAAGAAGAATTGGGTGACCTGATGCTACATATAGTCTTCTATGCAAAGATCGGGAGTGAACAAAAAAAGTTTGAACTGGTAGAAGTAATCAATGGCATTTGTGAAAAATTGATTGCCCGGCATCCTCATATATATGGAGATCCCGCCAAGGAGGGACAAGTTGTAAAAGTGAATGATGCGGAGGATGTGAAGAGGAATTGGGAGAAATTAAAGTTAAAAGAAGGCAAAACATCTGTTATTGAGGGTGTACCAAAATCCTTACCTGCCACAGTTAAAGCGATGCGGTTGCAGGAAAAAGCCAGGCAGGTAGGTTTTGAATGGGATAATAAAGAACAAGTATGGGAGAAAGTGGAGGAGGAGATAAGCGAACTGAAGGAAGCAATCAGGAGTCTTGAGTCGGGAATCGGGAAACAGGACAGGGACAAGATTCAACAGGAAATTGAGGGGGAGTTTGGTGATGTAATCTTCTCACTGATCAATTATGCACGGTTTTTGCAGGTGGATGCCGAAAATGCACTCGAGAAGACAAACAAGAAATTTATCCACCGGTTCACACAGATGGAGCAACAAGCTTTACAAAACGGTAAAGACCTTGCAACTATGACTTTGCAGGAAATGGATACCATCTGGAACACGATCAAACAACAGCGGAAGGATTAGTGAAGCCACTATCAAAAAATATCCTGTTCAATAAATACAGTTTACTGGTGGTGGCAGCCCTGCTGTTCACTCTGTCTTTCGTTTTTAATAAATTGTACAGTAATCGTTCATCGGTTGCACAGGAAGTAAAACTGGCTGAAAAATACATCCATGACCAGCATGCTGATTTTATTTCTTTTTACGAGGATAGTTCATTGATCAATCGTTTGCTCAGCGAAGGAGAAAGGCTGACAGAATTCAATCAGCTCGCCGCAAAGAAGTATGGTATTTTTCTTTATTCGGTAGATCAATTTGGCGATGGAGTCATGCGGTTCTGGAATGACCAGTTGGTCATACCCTCCTCCCGCCTGTTGCAAGTTCCGGATGATGAATATTTCTCGAAAGAACCTAATGGTTCGTATTATGTTATAAAAAAAACATTAACGGGTAGGAACATCACCAGTGAATTAATAGTGTGTGCCATGGTACCGGTATGGTCTGAATTTTTTATAACCACCGATTACCTGCCACAGCGCTTTGCTTATAGTAATTCTGCAGACAAGAGAGTGAAGATCAGTGAAACGGTCACAGACTTTCCTGTTAAAGGCGTCTCTGGTAAAACCCTTTTCCATTTCGATAAGAAACCATCGGTAGCCGTTTCCTATAACGACCGGAGAACGATCCTGTTGCGATTTGGAGGAGTGCTTTTACTTTTTCTGTTTTTTCATTTGCTGGCGGAGTCGGTTGCACGGAGATCAAAGACATGGAAAGCGATAGCATTATTGACAGGTGTCTTGTTGGCATTCAGGGTAGTCACTTATTATTATCCGGCTATTTTGAACTTGAGACAATTTGAATTATTTAACCCCATTATTTATGGCTCCAATGCTATTCAACGATCGTTGGGAGATTTATTGATCAATTCGATCTTATTATGCTGGATCATTGTATTTGCCTGGTCAAAATGGCGCTACGCAGAAGACCCGGATAATGGTATTTCAGCAAACTGGAAATGGCCCGCAGGGATCTTTGCTTTATCCCTGCTGATCTACTCGACTTTTATTTTAGCGACAGTGATTCGCAGCCTCGTGGCGGACTCAAAAATATCATTTGATGTGATCAATTTTTTTAGCCTTGATCGCTATACGGTCGTTGGCTTTTTTGTCCTAGCCTGTCTTTCTTTGTCATATTATTATCTCTCCCAGTTGTTGTTTCGTTTAATTTTTCCCTTATTCTACGGGAGAAGTTTCCTGGTTTACTTCGCTATCGGATTTGCTGGTTTGATTTATCTTACCATTCGCTCGGGAAACCAGGATGTTATTTTTTATCTCCCGGTATTACTATGGCTACTCGCTTATACCTGGTTAGTAAACCGGAAAGGTGTAATATTTAACCGCATACGTATCAATATTGCCGGAATCCTGTCCTGGATATTTGTTTTCTCTGTGTCAATCACCGCTATCATGTTGTCTCAAAACCGTAAGGTAGAATGGGAGAATAGAAAGCAGATAGCTGAAAAACTGGCTATGCAAACTGATCCTTCTAGTGAAAGGCTCATGAGTATTGCCATCAGGTACCTGGATAATGATTTTCTCAGCGATAATTTTAACCGGTTTGTCAAAGAGGATGAAGGAAAGAAAGTCCGCGATAGTATCATTACGGAAAGTTATAGTGGTTACCTGAATAGATACGAAACCCGTTTATACGTGTATGATAGCACCAATCATCCTTTGTACAATGAAGATCCAACTTCTTATGAAGATCTGAATGCCATTCTTTCGGTACAGTCCAAACCAACCAAGATAGATGGTCTATATTATTACGAAACATCATTCGATAAATTCAACTACATAACCCGGCGGGACGTAACGGATTCTGCCGGTCAAAAGCTGGGCTCATTTTTTATAGTTTCTAACTTAAAGACCTATAGCAGGGATGCGCTATTCCCCGAGTTGTTCAAGCAATTCAAAGAGATCGATCGGGAGAATTCCCCTATCTATTCTTATGCAGTGTATGACAGCCTCCGTTTGATGACGCCGGTGGGTAATTACCCTTATTTTCCCATCTGGCTTACCCCTGCTGAAATCCCTGTTGAGGAATTTCATAGTAGTGTAAAGGGAGATTATGATGAACTATGGTTCAAAGCCGGTAATGAAAAAATAGTGGTGGTCGCCCGTAAAAAAGAAACGACCATTGAGACCATCACCTTATTTTCCTACATTTTTTGTTCCTTTCTTTTCCTGGTAGCGTTTGTACAATTCCTTTCTTTTGTTCTTCAGAAAGGATATAACTGGACTGGTTTTCGAAAGCTTTTTCAGTTAAATATCCGCTCCCAGGTGCATAGTACCATTATATTCATCAGCATTTTCTCGTTTTTGATCATCGGGGCTTCTACGATATCATTTTTTGTCAGCCGAAACAAACAAAGTAACAGTGAGAAATTAAGCCGTACCATGAAGATCATGGTCAATGAGATGGAGAAAAAGATGTCGGACCACAATACATTCGATGATGTAGTAAAGATCTATGATTCTGTTTCCAACTCCGGGCTGCAAAGGCTGGTGGATGAGGTGTCAGATATTCATGGTGTAGATGTAAATGTGTATGATCTGAAAGGGGATTTGCAGGTTTCTTCTGAGGCCAATGTGTACACAAAGGGAGTAGTTAGTAAAAAAATGGATCCGATCGCTTTCTATCACCTTGGCCGGATGCGACAGGCTCAACACCGGCAGGAGGAACAGATCGGCGATTTCTCTTACCTGAGTATTTATTCACCGGTAAGGGATGAGGATGGAAGAGTGTATGCTTATATCAACATTCCTTATTTTACTTCCCAGCCCGAACTAAGGCAGGAGATATCCAATTTCCTTGTTACGATTATCAACCTCAATGCTTTTATTTTTTTGATCGCTGGCCTGATCGCGCTATATATCACCAACCGCATCACTAATTCTTTTTCTATTATCAGTGATAAGATGAAAGAAGTGAATCTTGGTCAACATAATGAAGAGATTGAGTGGAACAGGGATGACGAGATCGGTGAATTGGTTCAGGAGTATAATAAAATGGTGACTAAATTGGGTGATAGTGCTGTAGCACTGGCTAAAAGTGAAAGGGAAGGTGCCTGGCGGGAAATGGCAAGGCAGGTGGCACATGAGATCAAGAATCCGCTGACACCCATGAAACTGAGCATCCAGTATCTACAAAAAGCGATTGACAATAACCAACCCAATGTAAAAGAGCTTTCTGGTAATGTCGCCAATACACTGGTGGAACAGATCGACCATCTTTCGAAAATTGCGGCTGATTTCTCCCAGTTTGCCAATATCGGTACTACCAATGTTACAAGTTTTGATTTGCATGAGGTGATCAGGTCATTAAAGGAATTATACAAATCAGATAACAGTATTCAGCTTGACTGGCAGCCGGTGCCTGCCAAAGTGATGGTGGAAGCCGATAAAACACAAATGAACCGGCTGTTTACGAACCTATTTGCGAATGCTATTGAAGCTTGTCACAGCAATGAAATTTGTAAAATAGAAGTGACAGAAATAAAAACCGATACCTCAATCCGGGTAAGTATAAAAGATAATGGCGAGGGGATCGCCGCGGAGATGCAGGAGCGGATCTTTATTCCCAATTTTACCACCAAATCATCTGGTACTGGTTTAGGATTGGCTATGTGCATGGGTATCGTCGAACAGGCTCGCGGGAAAATATGGTTTGAAACAGAACGGGGAAAGGGAACAACCTTCCATGTAGAGTTGCCCGTGGTCAATTGATGTGCTCTGGCAAAGCCAGGCAGACTTTCTTCCAGCTTTTTTATTCAGGTCCTTCCTATCTTTAAATAATAAACACCAACATATGAAAAGTTTAGCCTTCCTGTTGATAATTACTGTAACAACAACAGCTGTGAATGCCCAGACACAAAAACCACCGCTTCACGGAAAAAACTGGATGGCCATCACGGGCAAGCCGCTGGCGGCAACAGCGGGCTCTATGATATTCCAACAAGGAGGTAATGCGGTGGATGCAGCCTGTGCGATGCTCGCAGCTACCTGTACCATGTGGGATGTATTAAGCTGGGGTGGGGAAACACAAGCTTTGATCTACAATCCGAAAACAAAAAGGGTGATTGCTATTAATGCGCTGGGTGTAGCGCCAACAGGTGCCACTGCTGATTTTTATAAAAGCAAAGGGTATTCATTTCCTCCTGAATATGGTCCACTGGCTGCGGTAACACCAGGCACCGTTGGGGGTCTTTGCTATATGTTGGCGCAGTATGGTACCATGACGTTGGAACAGGTACTGGCGCCGGCGATGCAACTGGCAGCAGGATACCCGATAGATGCACAAACTGCTAATTCAATGGAAAGAGGGAAAGCTAGAATTAAAGAATGGCCCTATAGCAAAAAAGTTTTTTTACCGCATATTGGAGAAAAAAGAGAAGCACCTGAACCGGGGGAAATTTTTGTGCAAAAAGATCTGCTCGAAACATTAACTAAAATGGTGCAGACCGAACGGGATGCCTTGAAAAAGAAAAAAAGCCGTGAGCTGGCGATCATGGAAGCCAACGACCGGTTTTATAAAGGAGATATTGCCAAAGAATTTGTGCGGGGTTGCCGGGAACAGGGTGGTTTAATAACCACGGCTGATCTTGCGAAATGGAAACCGATAGAAGAAGAACCCATGTCGATAAATTATAAAGGTATTGAAGTATATAAATTACAGCAGTGGACTCAGGGGCCTGTTTTGTTGCAATCATTAAACATATTGGAAAACTTTGATCTGAAGAAAATGGGCTATAACAGCGTACAATATATTCATACCTTATACCAAACCATGAATCTGAGTTTTGCGGATCGCGACTTTTATTACGGTGATCCTTATTTTGCTCCAGCTGAACCGATAAAAGGATTATTGAGTAAAGACTATGCAAAGCAAAGAGCTGCTTTGATAAAACCGGGTATGAATGATCCAGGCATCAGCCCCGGAGATCCTTATCCATTTGAAGGAAAGACAAATCCTTATGTGGAGTTACTAAAAAAATGGAAGACGACTGGTGATGGCCACCGGAATTTTATTCCGGCACATGATTCGGCCGGCACGGCGATGAATAATGAATTATACATGGAAAGAATGTGGATGGGTACGACATCTGTTGAGGCAGCTGACAAGGAAGGTTGGGTGGTTTCCATCACACCGAGCGGAGGATGGCTACCAGCCTGCATTGCAGGTAATACCGGTGTGGGAATGAGTCAACGGTTACAGAGTTTTGTTCTAGATGCGTCATTGAATCCATTTAATGTAATAGAGCCCGGCAAACGACCACGGGTAACGTTGACGCCTACCATGGCGTTGAAAGATGGTAAGCCTTATTTGTCATTTGCTGTGCAGGGTGGCGATACACAGGATCAAAATCTTCTCCAGCTCTTTTTGAATATGGTTGAATTTGGAATGACCGTGCAGCAAGCCTGCGAAGCCGCCAATATCAACAGCAACCAGTTGTGGCTTTCTCTGGGCGGCACTAAAATAGACGACCGGAAACCAAGGAACGGAGAAATTTTAGTAGGTAATACAACACCTGAATCCGTGAGAAGCGAATTGGTCAAAATGGGTTATAAAGTATCTACTGGTAACCGTACCAGTGGCCCGATCAACGCTATTTATTTTGACTGGAAGCATGGCAGTTTCTGGGGTGGTAGTAGTAATAATGGAGAAGATTACGGGATAGGATGGTAGAGCACTGAATAAAGAATAGATGAACCACCGCCGTTGGCGGGGCAGGCAAGGAATATCCCCTCCTGACCGGACGGGCAGGGGATGATGAAGTTCCGTAATTCGGTGTTCATTATTCCATGTTCGATATTCAATATTCTTTTAATCATTACCCTTTCAGGTCAGCTAATCATTCATCCAATTGTAAGTGTATTAAGTAGTACCGTCGGAATTGAATTATATTCTTTTCGCCTTTCTTGTCGCTTTCAGCCATGCCTCAAATTCTTTCAATGAATAACTACTGAGATTATTTTCTTTTGTCATTCCTCCTTTTTGGGCGGCTAAGACGCCATATTTCACATCATCGAATCCAGGGAGGTAGTGTGCATCCGGATCTATAGATAGCAGTACACCTTTTTCTATCGCATAGTCGATCCATTTCCAGTCAATATCAAGACGGCGGGGGTGGGCATTCAGTTCTATCACTACCTGGTTGGCGGCGCAGGCATCAATAATTTTCTCGTGATCAACAGGATAGCCATTACGGCTTAGCAGGAGGCGGCCTGTCATATGACCAAGAATGGTTGTGTACGGATTTTCAATGGCTTTGATAAGCCTGGCCATCGCTTTTTCCTCGTTCATCTTAATGTTACTGTGGACTGAGGCAATTACCAGGTCAAAGGTTTTGAGTACCGATTCAGGGTAATCGAGACTGCCGTCATTTAAAATGTCACTTTCTATACTTTTAAAGATCTTGAAGGGTTTTAACTGCGCATTTAGTTCATCAACATACCGGTGTTGCTCCCTTACCCGGTCTTCTTTCAGGCCATTGGCATAAAAGGCAGTTTGGGAGTGATCAGATATAACCAGGTATTCATATCCCCGCTTGCTACACTCATGGGCCATTTCTTCAATGGTATTGCTTCCATCACTCCAGTTACTGTGGCTATGGATAATGGAACGGATATCTTCTGTTTGGATCAGTTTGGGAAGTTTATTTTTTTTGGCTTTGTCAATAATGGTTGCTGTTTCCCTCAGGCAGGGTGGGATATATGCCAGGTTAGCATCAGCAAAAATTGTTTCATCGGTTGGCCCTTTCGCAAAATTAACACGGGGAAATGCTTTTTGAAAAGCATCAGTGAATTCTTTGCTACCGGTAGTGAGGAACTGCCGTTCAGTGATATGCTGTTCCCCGGTATATAAACGAAGTTTTAATCCATTCTTCAACTTGTATAATAAATTATCGGTGTTTTCTTCCAGTAACTCAGGTGGTTGAGCAGTGAGAAATTTTGGTTTTATTCTTTCATTTGGTTCGGTGATCACAAATTCCAATTCTTCAATCGTCAATGCTTGTCTGCGGTATGCACCAGTTATGCACACTTTACCCGGTGAGAATAATTTTCTGAGATAGTTTTCTACCTGTGGGAAGATATCCTCGAGCTGCGCATAGAGAAAATGTCCCTGGTTTAAAAAATAAAAATTTATGGCTTCCTGGACGTTTTTCTGTGTTTTTTCACCAAATCCCTTGAAAAGCGTCAGCCGATTTTCATTGCAGGCATAGAGTAATTCACCCAACGATTCTACCTCCATCTCCTTCCAGATCGTATGAATTTTTTTTGGACCAATGCCTTTTATATTCAGCATTTCTATTACACCCGGTGGAGTTTTACTGATGTACTCACTCAATACATCCAGCTTACCGGTATCCAATAATTCAATTACTTTTCTGCCAACACTATCGCCAATGCCTTTGATGGAAAAAAGTTTTTCCCGCGGTGTATCTTTTAACTGCATAGGCAGTTTCTCGATGTTGAAAGCCGCTATGGCATAGGTTTTCGTCTTAAAGGAGTTTTCGCCGTGGATATCCAGTAGTTTAGCGAGCAGGTCAAAATTATCAGCGATAGCACCATTATCCATAGGGCTAATTTAAGATTTATTAAAAGGCGCGAATAAAAAAAGTCCCCCGGATTTCGGAGGACTTTCTGTGTCGTTGAAAAAGTTTTTCAACTTATTTCTTTTTCTTAGCAGCTTTCTTCTTAGGAGCAGCTTTTTTCTTTGCAGCTTTTTTCTTAGTAGCCATTTTGATAGAATTTAATGTTAGTAAAAATGGGTTAACGATAGTAAAAATAACAATTATTTTATACTACCCAAATTTTTTTTCCACAAAATGCTAAACAGCCCAGTTGTTGGTTATGCTTCTGCTACTTCAGCAGCTGCTACAGAAACATACGTTCTGTTGTCTTTTTTCTTGCGAAATTCAACTACACCATCAACTAATGCAAACAATGTGAAGTCTTTTCCCACGCCAACATTTTTTCCAGGATGGTATTCCGTGCCACGTTGACGAATAATAATGTTCCCTGAAATAGCGGCCTGGCCACCAAAGATTTTTACACCAAGGCGTTTGCTTTGAGAGTCGCGGTTATTCTTTACGCTGCCTTCACCTTTCTTATGTGCCATAGTTCTAAATTTTTAAATAACAAATTCCAAATTCCAGGCTAAGTCAATTGTTGAACAAATAGGATTTGGAATTTTCCAATTTGAAATTTTATTACGCGATGCTTGTTACTTTAATTTTTGTATAAGCAGTACGATGACCTTTCTTTTTGTGAAACCCTTTTCTTCTTTTTTGCTTATACGCAATTACAGTATCACCTTTTACCTGGTCAATGATCTCTGCGGCTACTTTTATTCCCGTTGACAATTTGCCGTCGGCAGATCCCAACAATACTTCGATACCTTCAACATTATCACCTGCTTTACCTTCCAGGCGGGGAACATACAAAGTCTGGTCTTTTTCTACTTTGAACTGTTGTCCGGCTACTTTTATTACAGCTATCATACGCTTAAAATTAGGACGGCAAAGGTAAGGGGAAAAATCGTACCGGCAAACGGAAAATCAAAGATTTATGAACATTAAATGACCCTGTTTTGCCCGGTCTTCCTTTATATTTGCACCTCCGCCCGGGCGACCCGTTTGGACGGGGCCTTGGGTTTTCTATTGTTTTATGTATGAAAATCAAGTCTTTCTTAGCCAGACCCTTCGCTTCTTATATATATAAAGGTATCCGTAAAGGTATGTCCACAGCGGTAGCCGACCAGGAAAATATCCTGAAAACTCAGCTTAAAACCGGCCGGACTACCGAAATAGGCAAGAAAGCCGGGCTTGACAAAGTGAACACTTACGAAGAGTTCCGGCAGGCCATTCCTATCCGGGATTATGAACAAATGAGGCCCTGGGTGAATAAAATTAAAGAAGGACGTCATAACGTTCTCTGGAAAGGCAAGCCCATCTATTTTGCTAAAACTTCCGGTACCACCAGCGGAACCAAGTATATTCCGATCACCAAGGATTCTATTCCTAATCATATCAATACGGCCCGGAATGCACTGCTTTGCTATATGGCAGAAACGGGGAACTCCAAGTTTGCCGATGGAAAACTGATCTTTTTATCCGGTTCGCCGGAATTGGAAAGAGTGGGGGGGATTCCTACCGGAAGACTGAGTGGGATCGTTAATCACCACGTGCCGGGCTACCTACGTACCAACCAGATGCCTTCTTATGAAACTAATTGTATCGAAGATTGGGAAACCAAATTGAACAAGATCGTTGATGAGACGATTAGTCAGAACATGACCCTTATCAGTGGTATCCCGCCGTGGATGCAAATGTATTTTGATGCGTTGATAAAGAGAAGCGGAAAGAAAGTAGGTGAGCTGTTTCCCAATTTCAGCGTCATGGTGCAGGGTGGTGTCAGTTTTGAACCTTATAAGGCTAAGTTGCAGGAAAGTGTTGGTAGGAAAATTGACACCATTGAACTGTTTCCGGCCAGCGAAGGTTTCTTTGCATTCCAGGATTCACAGGAATCGGAAGGGTTATTATTGAATACAAACAGCGGTATCTTTTTTGAGTTTGTACCGGCGGGCGAAATTTTTAATGATAACCCGACGAGAATGTCATTGAAAGATGTGAAAGTGGGGGAAAACTATGCCTTGATCATTAGCAGTAATGCGGGGTTGTGGGGATACAATTTGGGTGATACCATAAAATTTGTTTCTACTGATCCTTATCGCCTGGTTGTTACAGGAAGAACCAAACATTTTATCTCTGCTTTTGGAGAACATGTTATCGGCGAAGAAGTAGAAGCCAGTATGCGGAAAACGATTGAGGCCGAGCAAGTGCAGATCACCGAATTTACTGTGGCTCCCTTTGTGAGCAGTGATGATGGCAAATCCTACCATGAATGGTTTATAGAATTTGAAAACATGCCACATGATCTGGCAGCCTTTGGCATTAAACTTGACCGGCACTTGCGTGAAAAAAATGTTTACTATGATGACTTGATCGGTGGGAATATCCTCTCGCCCCTAAAAATAACTCCTATCCGCAAAAACGGGTTTATTGATTATATGAAGTCGATCGGTAAATTAGGCGGTCAGAATAAAGTGCCTCGGCTGAGTAATGACAGGAAAATTGCAGATGAATTGACAAAATGGACCGAAAACCTTCAGACTGTTTAAATTAATGAACTCAGAACAATACATTAAACGCATTGCCATATTTGGCTCAACTGGTTCTATCGGTACACAGGCCCTTAATGTCATTGCAGCCAACCCTGATAAATTTTCAGCCGAAGTACTGACGGCCCATCAGAATGACGAATTACTGGTGCAGCAAGCATTACAATTCAACCCCAATGTGGTGGTAATTGGTGATGAAAAGAAATACGGGAAAGTAAAAGAGGCCCTCGCTGCTACTGATGTAAAAGTTTTTACCGGGGAAAAAGCATTGGAAGAAGTAGCTGCCATGGACTGTTATGACCTGATGCTGGCAGCAATAGTAGGATATGCAGGGCTACGACCTACCCTAACAGCTATTGATAATGGCAAAACAATTGCCCTCGCCAATAAGGAAACCCTGGTAATAGCTGGTGAGATTATCATGAAAAAAGCAGTAGAAAACAAGGTCCCCATTATTCCGGTTGATTCAGAACACTCCGCTATTTTTCAATGTTTGGTAGGTGAAACTCGAAACAAGATCGAAAAAATAATTCTTACAGCATCGGGTGGACCGTTCCTCGGACGAAAACCTAATTACCTGATGAATGTAAAAAGGGAACATGCGCTGCAGCATCCAAACTGGACCATGGGCGCTAAAGTCACGATCGATTCAGCCACTCTGATGAATAAGGGACTCGAGTTGATCGAAGCCAAATGGCTTTTCAATCTTAAGCCGGAACAAATGCAGGTGGTCATTCATGCCCAAAGCATTATCCACAGCATGATACAATTTGAGGACGGAAGTATTAAAGCACAGATGGGATTGCCTGATATGAAATTGCCGATCCAGTATGCGCTGGCCTTTCCAAAACGTATCAGGAATGATTTTCCCCGCTATGATTTTAAAAAGGTAAGTACCCTCACTTTTGAAGAGCCTGATGTTAAAACATTCAGAAATCTTGGCCTGGCAATGGAGGCATTGAATATAGGCGGCAACCTGCCGTGTGTAATGAATGCAGCCAATGAAGTAGCGGTGTATGCTTTTTTACGCAATCGTATCAACTTCCTGGATATGACAGACGTGATAGAAAAAACAATGCATAAAATACCATTCATTGTAAAGCCAACACTGGAGGAATATTTTGACAGTGACGGCGAGGCACGTAACTTTGCAGCCGATTTAATTAAACTTTAAAACCCCTGTCTCCGCCAGTTGTCAGAGATCGTAGACGCTGTAATTTTTTAAGTCAGTAGAATCATAAAAGAATAAAGATAATTTTTCAATCTGCCTGACCCCAAAAAGGAATAAATGACATCCTGTTTGGGGTTGTGGTTAAAAGCTCCGCCAGCTGCGGATTTGGAGTATAATTATGAATGTATTAGCAATCAACTGGTCGAATGTGGGTTTACAGGCAGGGCAGTTGCTGCTTGCCTTATCCTTGCTTGTGATATTGCATGAGTTTGGTCATTATATCACTGCCCGTTGGTTCAAATGCCGGGTAGAAAAATTTTTCCTCTTCTTCGACCCCTGGTTTGCACTGGTAAAAAAGAAAGTAGGTGATACGGTATATGGTATTGGATGGTTACCACTCGGTGGGTATGTGAAAATAGCCGGGATGATTGATGAGAGTATGGATAAGGAAGCCATGAAACAACCACCAAAAGAATGGGAATTCAGAAGTAAGCCGGCCTGGCAGCGACTCATCGTCATGCTCGGTGGTGTCATTATGAATGTGTTGGTGGCATTCGTTATTTATGCGTTTATTTTAATGAAATGGGGAGAAAAGAAAATTCCCACTGCTTCCATGAAATATGGTGTACACGTGGTTGACAGCACCCTGAATAAAATAGGTATTCGTAATGGCGATAAGATACTGACGATAGATGGTGAACCTATTGATGATTATGAAAGACTAAGAAGAAAAGTGTTGCTGGGCAATTCGATGACCCTGGTACGGGATGGGAAAGAAATGACACTTGTACTTCCTGTTGATCTGATTGGTCAATTGGTGGAGAACAGGAATAAGGATGTAAGCGGTTTTGTCGAACCAAGGAAGCCGGCTATCGTCTTATATGTTCCGGATACTGGGAGAGCTTACAAAGCAGGGTTACGGAAAAATGATCAGATAGTTGGTATTGATTCAAACCAGATCCATTTTTTTGATGAATTGCAAAACCAGTTGAATAACAATAAAGATAAAACGGTTGCCCTCACAGTTTTACGGGATGGGCAGGAGGTTAATTTTCCTGTACAGATAAGCGGGGAGGGCAGATTAGGTTTTGCTCCATATGGCAGTACGGGAGATTATTATCAAATGGATAGTCTTGGCTGGCTGAAATTAAACGTAAGAAAGTATGGTTTTTTTGAAGCTTTTCCTGCAGGAATAAAAAAAGCCGGAACAGAGCTCAAATTTTATCTTGACCAATTTAAAAAGATACTAAATCCCAAGACAGGTGGGTATAAAGGCGTAGGAGGGTTTAAGGCCATGGGTTCCATTTTTCCCAAATACCAATGGGACTGGGAAGCCTTTTGGCGCATCACTGCGTTTCTGTCCATCGTACTTGCATTTATGAATTTATTACCCATACCAGCATTGGATGGTGGTCATGTGATGTTTACCTTGTATGAAATGATCACCCGGAGAAAACCCAATGAAAAATTCCTGGAGTATGCCCAGGTCGTAGGTATGATCTTGTTGCTGGGCCTGATGTTATACGCCAATGGCAATGATTGGTTTGGCTGGGGGAAATAGGTTATAATTCAATACCGATCTTCTTCATCAATATGGAGGCATTCATGCTCTGGCAGATGCCTCTTTTTAATGTATAATCAAAAAACAATTCATCATCAGCTACCTGCACATCAAAGTGATAATTGTCAAAATTGCCGGGATATTCATTGGCTAACTTTGCCAGTTCGAGATCATGCGTTGCAATCATACCTGTAGCTTTATACTGTATCAGTTGTTTTAACAAGGCCAATGAACCGGTATGCCGGTCGGCAGAATTAGTGCCGCGTAATATTTCATCCAGTAACAAAAAGACTTTTTCATTTTTATAGACAGCTTCAATAATTTCTTTTAGTTTTTTTAACTCAGCATAAAAAGTAGAAGTACTTTCTTCCAGGTTATCGTTTATTCTCATACTGCTCATTACTCCCATCGGGGATACAACAAGCGTCCTGGCGCAAACAGGAGCACCGGCCATCGCCAGTACCATATTTACACCAATACTGCGGAGGAAAGTGCTTTTTCCGGCCATATTCGAACCAGTAATTAGGCTTACCTGGCTCAGGCCTTCTGTAGAGAAAGTATTGGGAATTCTTTTAGATGGATGGAGCAGTGGATGTCCTAAGGTATCAGCCTTGAAAACACCATCATCTTTTGATAGCACAGGAAAACACCAACCAGGATGATTAAAAGAAAGGTTAGCCAGGGTTGCGAGGACTTCTATTTGTGCCAGCGAAGCAAACCAATCAGGGATGATCGTGGCGTTTTTTGTTTTCCATTTTTCAAGGGATAGTACCTGTTGCAGGTCCCAGCATAAAAAAGCGCTTAAGGGAATAAAGACAACAGGGTTCAATCGATAATCAAGGCGGTCCAGAATTTTTTTGAGCTGCTTGGTTGTTTGGGAAGCAGTAGTGTCTCTTGTTTCGTATGTTTTTATTAACTCCTGGAGTAATGGGCTTTTAAAAGTAGATTTTTCGATCCAGTTAATGCTTGCAGACAATGTTTCCAATTCTGAGGTGATCTTGTTAAGTCTCACATAGGACGGCATCACCAGTTTTGATACCCAGAATGAAAATGCCAGCAATAACACCATCAAAAACAAAAATTGGTTTAGCCCAATACTATCTGACAGGTATAATCCCAATACCGTGAAACTCGTCAGCGGAAATATGTAGCGCAGCAGGTTCCAGCCTTTTTTTTTGATAAACTGGTTATCCACGGTCAGCCACTGTTCGATGTTTTGCTGTGTCCGGATCGTCAGTCGGTTGCTTTTACCATAAGCCTGTAATTGTTGTCGCCATTCCACCTGGTTTGACAATTCTTTAGCCGCTACCTGTCTTTTTTCAATGTCTGCGCCTTGCGCGGCATGCAAAAGCCAGCTGGCAAACATTTTGTTGCCTTGCTGTGATACAGTCCTGTTTGAATATTGATAAAGTGAGGCTCTCCCAAAAATATCAAGATCATTGGCATACTGGTGATCATCTGGTTTCCATTCCCGGCCATCTGGAAAACCGGTGATATTGTGATCTAATGATGTTATCTCATCATTATTTATTTGAATCAGTAACTGGATATTTTCAATACGACTACTGTTGGCCAGATCATTCCCTGCAACAACAATAAAAATTCCAAACAAAATAATTGAAGCACTCACCCCGACATACCATCCCTGGGGTAGCAGAATCCATAGAGCAGCTATTGCGGATAGAAAAGAGAACAGCCGAAGCCAGGCCAGTCTTCTTTTCTTCCTGGTAAGAAGTGTTAGTGCTCCTTTTAGTTGATTGAGCCGTTTTGCATAAAATTCACCGGGAATATGAACTGTCATTAGCTAAAGCTATGGATTCAAAAATTATATAACAGAATCATAAGTAAAAAGGGATGTAAAATCAGTAAATTTGTAGGCTGGCGTCGAAATTCGACTAACAGGAACGGGGGCGTCTGGTTTTGACAGCATAGATCTTTGAAAGTATAAGCATGTACTGCGTTGCGTAATTAGCAGTCAAATCTGAATACGCAAAACTCAAATGGCAATACTCAGTATGCCATGGCTGCCTAATCAGTGATTAAGTAGTCATTAGGGCCGCCGGGCCGGTTGTTCTGTTACCAAGCCCCGCCGCCGACATCAAAATAAATACAGGATGCTGCAATCAAAGGCTGTGCTGATTGCTTAAGACCATCCAGCTAAGCGACAAGTTGGTTTGTTCATTTCCTGCTTGTTACCGACAACTAATAATGAAATAAACATGTAGAAAGCTTTTGGCGAATATGTTTGGACAGGAGTTCGACTCTCCTCGCCTCCACTATTGTAGCAATCCCTGGTTAAATGGTTAGCCGGGGATTTTTGTTTTTAGCGCTCTAGTGGCAGCATCGATCGGTTGCCTGATTTTCCAATCTTTTTGCGGGTAATTATATTCAGGCGTTATGTTACCATAAATTTTTAATTTAGTAATGCTTTTTGAATCCAACATTTACCAAAACTATCATGGATGGCCGGTGAAGAAGATATTAAGGCTGGCGAAACGGATCCTAAAATTGATCCGGTGGGCAACAGGACTATGGCTCCTTCTTTTGACCTTCTACAACCCTGGAAAGTAATTTCCCGGAGTAATGTCTACATTATTTACCTGTCTGTCCTCTTGTTTGCTTTTTACGCATTTGCCCGTCATGGGTTTAACTGGATTGCCTTGTCGACTTCTCTGATCGTCAGCACACCGATCGGTTTTGCTATAGCGTTTTTTGAAACACAGTCCCAGGAGTTTCGCCGCCGGCACCGGAGAACCAAGTTTTGGTTTTACCTTGTTTACAGAACATTCAGGGTTGTAAGCTGGTTTATGATACTGTTTTTCTTTATCATAATGATCGTAAACTGGCTGAAAATAAATACTTATGAAACTATCTTTCCACATAACCTGTATGATTTTTTTGCTACCAGGAAAGTATTTGAATTTTTAGGTATCGCGCTGATCATTTCACTGTTATCAAATTTTTTAGATGAGCTGCACCGTAAACTGGGAAGAGATGCCATTTATAACCTGATACTTGGAAAGTATCACCAGGTGAAGCAGGAGCCGCGGTTGTTTCTTTTTATCGACATCAACAACTCCACGGATATAGCCGAAGAAATGGGAGAGATGGAGTTTAGTCATTTCTTACAGGATTTTTTTTATGATATCAGTGAACCAATTGCCCGGTATTTCGGCAGGGTGTACCAATATGTGGGCGACGAGGCTGTGGTAACGTGGCCGCTCAAAAAAGGATTGAGGTTTGCGGTATGTGCCCGTTGTTTTTTTGCCATCCAAAAACAGATCAAGAGGTATGAGAAACAATACCTGAAAAGATATGGCAGGGTACCTGAGTTTAAGGCGGCCCTTCACGGTGGAAACATAGTCGTGTCTGAAGTTGGAAAATATAAATCAGAGATCGCCTATCATGGTGATGTATTAAATACTACGGCAAGGATGCTGAGCAAATGTCACGAATTGGTTGCAGAGTTTATCGTGTCTGATTATATTGTAGAAAAAGTAGAAATGCCAAAATACCTTTACCTCGAATCATTAGGTGCGTTTCAGCTAAAAGGTAAGCAACAGGAATTGGAATTATATTCTCTTTACTTGTCGGTAACCAAAGATTCAGTGGCTAAACGGCGCAGAAGACTATTCATGAAAAGAACACAGAAAGTGTGAAATTTTAGAGGTATGAAAATAAATACACCATAATTAACCCCTGAATTTATAATTACCCTGGGGATTGCCCGGGCAGCCTTGTTTGCGGGAAGAATAACAGGAGGAGACGATGACCGCTGATACAAAAAGCAATATGATGGCAATGAATTTATTTCTCATTCTCAGTATTATTTTGTCTAGTAACGATTAAATGGTCAGGATATTTTGTAAGACACAAAGGTAAGAAGGCTGCTGTATTTTACTGCCAGAAAATTTTCAACAGGGTCCTGCCGCATTAATTTTTGTTAAACGGCTGATTATCTTTGCTTCACAAAGAGAATGTTGTTATAAAATTGATTTTGATAAGGTCAGCAAACTGTTACCTTTACCAGCCATTTTAACAAGAATACAAGAGAAATTATTAATCCGATGATGCAGTTGAAGAAACCCCTCGCTTTTATTGACCTGGAAACCACTGGTATTAATCTTAGGAAAAGACCGTATAGTAGAGATCGCCATTGTAAAGATCCTCACTGACGGAACACAGGATCGTCAAAAGAAAACTCGTTAACCCTGAAATGCCCATTCCAAAAAATGCGAGTGATATACATGGCATTACGGATGACATGGTAAAAGATGCGCCTACTTTCAAGCAAGTGGCACAGGAGCTCAAACAAATGCTGGATGGCTGTGACTTTGCAGGCTACAATTCAAATCGATTCGATATCCCGTTGTTGATGGAAGAATTCCTGAGAGTAAATGTGGATTTTGATATGAAGAACCGCAAGCTGCTGGATGTACAAAATATTTTTCATAAAATGGAACCAAGAACATTGGGAGCGGCTTACAAATTCTATTGCAGTAAAACGCTGGAGGGTGCGCATGGTGCCGAAGTAGATGCCTCGGCCACCCATGAGATACTGGAAGCGCAAATAGAAAAATATCCTGAATTAGGAAATAATATTGACTCCATCTTAAAAATGATCGGGGAGGACCAGATAGTCGATTTTGCCCGCCGTTTTATTATGGAAAATGGGACCGAGGTTTTCAATTTTGGAAAATTCAAAGGACGTGCTGTTTCAGATGTATTGAAAGCAGAACCACAGTATTACGACTGGATGATGAAAGGCGATTTCCCCCAGCATACCAAGCAAAAACTCACTGAAATCTACACCCGGACACTGCTAAAGAAAATTTAATCACGGTTTATTACCTGTGAACAATTTTTAACAGAGAATCTTTACTGATTGTTGTAAATTCGATATTTACTGTCGATATAGCTTTAGCGTGGAAAAATTAGTTGTCATACCAACCTATAATGAAAAGGAGAATATTGCCATTATCCTTCAGGCCATTTTTGATCTGAATGACAATTTTCATGTTCTGGTTATAGATGACGGTTCACCTGATGGCACTGCCCAAATTGTGAAAGACCTGCAGGCAAAATTTCCAGGGCAATTATTTATGGAAGAAAGAAAGGGAAAGCTGGGATTGGGAACGGCTTACATACATGGTTTTAAATGGGCCATTAGCAAAGGGTATAATTATATTTTCGAAATGGACGCTGATTTCTCCCACAACCCCAGGGACTTACCTCGATTATATGATGCCTGTAAAAAAGAAGGAGCTGACCTTGCCGTTGGTTCCCGTTATGTGAAAGGAGGAGGTGTTGTCAACTGGCCCAAGAACCGGATTGCTCTTTCCAAAGGAGCTTCTTTGTATACCAGGATGATCACCTGGATTCCGGTAAAAGATCCAACGGCCGGTTTTATGTGTTATACCAGGGAGGTACTCGAAACTATTAATCTTGATGAGATACATTTTGTTGGTTATGCTTTCCAGATCGAAATGAAGTTTGCCGCCTGGAAACTTGGCTTTACAATCAAGGAAGTTCCGATCATCTTCCAGGACAGAACACATGGTGCTTCCAAAATGAACAAGGGTATCGTAAAAGAAGGGATTCTCGGGGTCCTCAAACTCCGCTGGCACAGCTTATTTACCAATTACAGGAAACGGGTAAAAAAAACTGAGATCGTGAAGTCTCCGGTTAAAGCCATTCAGCCCAATGAAGTGCTGGCGGAGAGCAAATAACTCATTTGCTTTCTACTCCCTTTTCTTTAGTTTGCAGGCCAAATGAAAAAGGCATTCTTCCAATTACATATTGCTGTTTTCCTGGCCGGATTTACGGGTATATTAGGTCGTCTTATCACGTTAAATGAAGGCATGATCGTGTGGTACAGGTTATTGATCACAGCAGTTACTATGTGGATGTTGTTTGGCCTGATGAAAAAGATACAGAAGATCCCGGTGAAGGATATCCTGAAAATTGCCGCTGTGGGATTTATTGCGGCAATGCATTGGGTTACTTTCTATGGTTCCATTAAATATGCAAATGTATCGGTGGCCTTGGTTTGTTTTTCTGCGATCGGTTTTTTTACTGCCTTGTTTGAACCAGTGATTTTGAAGAAAAGAATTAATTGGGTGGAATTGTTGCTTGGAATTATTACGTTGTTGGGTATTTATATCATTTTTCATTTTGACGCACAATATAAAACCGGTATCATTATCGGAATCATTTCTGCCGTATTGGCTTCGTTGTTCCCCATCTTTAACAGGGAGTTTTTAAAAAGAATGAATGTGGAAACAATGCTTTCCTGGCAACAAACAGGTGGATTGTTGGTAATGTCAGTTTTGCTTCCCTTTTACCTTCAAAAATTTCCCATCGAATCTTTTATCCCCAGCTTAGAAAACCTGGGCTGGCTATTATTTCTTTCCTGGATCTGCTCGGTCATTGCTTTCCAACTTTCGGGAAATGCCCTGAAACGGTTATCGGCTTTTACTGTTAATCTTACCTACAATCTTGAGCCGGTCTATGGAATTATATTGGCTTTTGTAGTGTATAAAGAAAACGAATTCTTGAGTAAATGGTTTTTCGTTGGCTTTGGTATTATAGCAGTGGCATTGATCATTCATATTATATTGCTGGTAAAAGAAGAACGAAAATTAATTGTCCATGCAGCCAACTAAGTACCATGAAAAAATCATACAATACTATAAGCAATCTGAAAATACCTATAAGGATTCCTGGAACCTCGATAAGTAAGTTTTGACGTAGTATGGGGCTGTGAAAGTATTTGTTATACCGATAGCAAAGAGCAATTCATCAAAGAGGCATTCCGATTATTAAAAACCCAGTGGGAGATTGGGATATGTCAAAAGAAGCATCTCATTCTCCCCGGAGGCTGTATAAATTCTATTTTCTTGCCAGCTTATACCTGGCGTGGAAAAAGATCAATTTCTCTAACCCGCTACTGACATGCAAAAGAAGAATATCAGGGCCTGCAAATTTCAGTACAAGTGCAGAAAAAAAGGATGCTGGCAAAATGGTTTGATCATTGGTAAAAAGCCATGATGGCTATTGCTGTTTCCCTTCTTATCTTTAGTCATAAAAAAACTCCTGCTATGAAGCGCATAATCACTTTAGTAATATCATTGCTTTTTGTTTCTATTTGCCTTGCCCAGAAAAAACCCCTGGATCATTCTGTTTACGATAGTTGGCAGCATATTGGTGAACGGATGATTAGCAATGATGGCAAATGGGTGGTCTATACCATCGATCCCCAGGAAGGGGACAATGAACTCGTGATTCAGTCTTCTACCGGTACTTATAAAAAAGTTATCGCAAGAGGGTATAATGCCGGAATCACGGACGACAGCCGTTATGTTGTTTTTCGTATTAAACCTTTCTTTAAAGAAACCAGGGATGCCCGGATTAAAAAGAAACGACCTGATGACATGCCTAAGGATTCTTTTGCCATTGTTGAATTGGGAAAGGAGAATGTCTGGAAAAAGGCCAGGGTGAAGAATTATAAAATGCCGGAAAAGGAAACAGGTTGGGTAGCTTTTCATTTGGAAAAAGCTGTGGAGAAAAAGGAAGCAGAGGGACCCAAACGGCCAGACGTTGCCGAAAAAAGAATTACTGACAGCCTTAACCGGGTCATTGATTCCCTGCATAACGTGATCGCATCGATGCCTGTAAAAAAGAGTAAGAATAAAGACGGTGATGATGAGATTGGACTGACTCCCGACTCTGAACTCCGAACTCCCGACTATCCCCAGGATGCCGATGGTGATGAAACCCCCGCTGCACCCGTAGAAGCCGGTACTGACCTGGTGGTTCGCAATCTTACTGGGGGGCAGGAAAAGATTTTTAATAATGTGTTGGAATATTATTTCAGTAAGAAAGGGCAGAAGCTATTGATAGAGCAAGCCAAAAATCCAAAAGATTCCGCCAGTAAGCCGATGGTATTGCTTTATGATCTGAAGGAAGCAAAGACAAAGGTGTTAAGCAAGGGTGGAAATGATTTTAGAAATTTTGTGATGACGGAGGATGGCTCACAGGTAGCCTGGGTGGCGGAAAGGGATGCCCGGCCAAAGGACTTGCAGAAATTTTATAGAATCTGGTATTACAAACAAGGTATAGACAGTGCAGCATTGCTGGCCGATAAGAACTCAGTCGACATGAAATTGGGTATGACGATCAGTGAATTTGGAAATCTTAACTTCAGTAAAAGCGGGAGACGTTTGTTTTTTGCCGTAGGGGAAATACAACCAGCTAAGGACACTAGCATTATTGAAATAGATATGCCGAAAGTGGATATCTGGCACTATAATGATGATTACCTGCAAACAGTGCAGAATGTTCCTGCAAGATTAAGAGCGTCGCTACAGGAGAATTTCCTCGCGGTATATGACCTGGATAAAAGAACTATCAAGCAATTAGGAACTAAAGAAATACCGCAGGTGCTGCAGACCAATGAAGGTGACGGTGACACATTTGTAGGCGTGACAGATGTCGGTAAAAGAATAGAAAGCCAGTGGAGAGGCAGTACATTAAAAGATATTTATGCCATCAATGTAAATGATGGAACCGAAAAACTGGTGAAGAAGGACCTCGAAGGGTCTGTTTCGACCCAAACTATTTCACCTACGGGTAAATACATAATGTGGTATGATAGTAAGGCAAAAAATTACTTTGCCTGGGATGGAAGTTCAACCAGAAACATCACAGAAAAGATAAACGTACCGATATGGGATGAAGAACATGATTCTCCATCTAACCCCTCGCCCTATGGCGTGATGAAATGGACGGAGGACGACGCCGTTTTTATCTATGATAAATATGGAGCCTGGAAAGTTAGTATGAAAGCAGATCGGGCACCTATACATTTTATTGGAGGAAGAGATAAAAAATTGCGATACAGGTATATCCAGACTGATCCTGAAGAAAGGTATCTTAAATTAGGTCAGCGATTGGTGTTTCAAACTTTCAACCAGGATTCAAAAAAGGCAGGTCTGTGGCAAGGGGTTTATAAGGATGATCATTCTTTTAAGAAACTATTGATACCCATACATTTTGATGATGCTTATAGCATAAGCCAGGTGGTTAAAGCAAGAAAATGCTGATTATTACATCTTTATGATGGAATCATTCACAGAATCTCCCAACCTATATTACTGGCACGAAACCAGCGAAGGGGTAGACGGGAACAAACTGACATCCATCAACCCGCAGCAGAAAAATTATAACTGGGGCACGGCTGAACTCTTCAAATGGAAAGCCTATAATGGAAAAGAAGCAACAGGTCTTGTATACAAACCTGAAAACTTTGATCCAACAAAGAAATATCCGCTGATCGTTTATTTCTATGAAACACTTAGCGATGGTTTGTATGATTACAAAGAACCGGCACCGATCCGCAGCGCTATCAATGTTCCGTTCTTTGTTAGCCGTGGCTATATCATTTTTATGCCCGATATACATTATACTACCGGTCATCCCGGAAAGAACGCTTATGATTATATTGTAAGTGGTGCCAGGGCATTGGTTAAAAAAGGTTGGGCCGACAGCACCAATATGGCCTTGCAGGGACATAGCTGGGGAGGTTACCAGGCTGCACAGGTGGCAACGATGACGAAGTTATTTAAAGCGGTATGGGCCGGTGCGCCTGTTGCAAACATGACCAGTGCCTATGGCGGCATCCGTTGGGAAAGTGGTGTGACCCGGCAGTTCCAGTATGAAAAGACACAAAGCCGTATCGGTGCAACTTTGTGGGAGAAACTCCCTTTGTATGTAGAAAACTCCCCGCTGTTTCATTTGAACAAAGTCACCTCACCAATGGTCATTATGCATAATGATGCAGACGGAGCGGTACCATGGTACCAGGGTATTGAAATGTTCACCGGTCTCCGGCGGTTGGGAAAAAAAGTATGGATGTTCAATTATAACGGGCAGGGACATGGACTTGACACAGCGGCAGGATATGCGAGATTACCAAATCCGGATGCAGCAATTCTTTGACTGGATATTGAAAGGTGAAAAACCTGCCAAATGGATTACGGAAGGGGTGCCTGCCGTGAAGAAAGGAAAGGAGTGGGGGTTGGAGATTGTTGAATGACCTCACCCCAACCGACGACCAGTTTATAAACGAGAATCAAATCAATTTCCCCCTCTCCAAGTGGAGAGAGGGAAATTGAGAAGATGCACATTAAATAACGTATGTCCGTGGGGGTGAGGTGGGTGAGGTCAAGCCGCGGCCGAAATAAATTTCACCAAACTCCTTTTGGCCACCGGTAACAATGTTTCATCTACCGGGAAAGTTAACGCTGTTTCAATGGAATAAACAGCCGGGTTGGGCAGGTCTTTCCACGCTGTCTGATCAGTTCGGATTTTATATGCTCATAAGTACTCGAAATACTTCGCTGCCAATTGTCAATAAATAATGTTCGGATACTGCGGTATTTTTCATCATGTTTTTCAAAAATGGAAAGCCGGTAATGATACACCCCGGTATTATTCCTGTTTCCACTGCTTAAGAAAAAATACCCTTCCCGTATATCCAGTGGAATGATACCGACCGGTGTTATCTTGATCTTTTCTTCCACAAATTCATAAATCTCCGTACCGGAGCTAATGGTGTTTTTCATTTCGCCGGCCGAATACTGGATAATATCTTCCAGCTCCTGCATCAGTTCATCATCTTCGATCATTTGCTCGTATAGCACCTGGAGTTTTTCAAGCTGAACGCCTGTCATTTTTTTAGGAAAATGCTCCTGCAAATATTTTTTATTCTCCCGGAAGGCTACAATATTGTGGTAGTGAAAAATCATATCGGCCAGTTGGGGATAGAGTTTATTCTGCGTGAAACATTGGTTTACCTGCTGCAGGTAGGCAAGCAGGGTATATTTCTTTAATTCAAAATCAATATCGGCCCTCGGCAAACCAGGTTTCGGATAATGACTTCATAGATGGCGGGTTTATTTATTATTCAATCTACAAAAAAGACGGGTAAAATACAAAGGGGGTTTATCTTTATACTGTTAAAAAAAATACTATGCGGTACTTATTATTTGTGTTTTTGATTGCTTCGTGTAGTTCGCAGCGTTATTATATAGTCCGGCATGCGGAGAGAGCGGTGGTTACTAAAGATTCACTGCAGTATACACCGAATGATCCTCCACTTTCCAGTGCTGGCGAGGTCAGGTCCTTTGTATTGCGGGAAGAGTTGAAGAACAAACATATTGATAATATCTATTCGACTAGTTTTCACCGGACAATTGCAACAGCCAGCCCCTTTGCCATCGCCAGTGGCAATATGGTCATTCAAAACTACAGCCCGTCTAAAGATTCACTTAATGCTTTTATTGAGCGGGTAAAAGCTATTAAAAAGGGCAGTGTGCTGATCGTAGGCCATTCCAATACTGTAGATGATATCGTCAATACGCTGACTGGCGAAAAAAATGTTCCGGCTGATCTGAAAGAGTTTGAATATGATAATCTCTATATCATTAGGAAAAAGAAAGATAAAATGGAATTCTCACAAAAAAAGTATGGGTATCCTTCCAACCCTGAACGCAGTTCTCCAGCTATGAAGACAAATTGATTGACACCCAGGTCGGTCATTGATCCGGGGCTTAAAACTCCCGATCACTCTTAAAGTTTTCCAACTCTTTTGCTACTGCAGAAAGAAAAGTGGCTCCCAGGCTACCATCCACGATCCGGTGATCGTAACTCATACTTAAGTACATCATCTGGCGGATAGCAATACTGTCACCGGCTGGAGTTTCAATAACCATAGGTCTTTTCTTAATGGCTCCCACAGCCAATATCGCTACCTGCGGCTGGTTGATAATGGGTGTACCCATCAAGCTGCCAAAACTACCTACATTGGTCATAGTAAAAGTGCCACCGTTTGTATCATCCGGTTTCAGCCTACCGTTTCTGGCTGCATCAGCCAGGCTATTGACCTGTTTGGTTAATCCCACCAGGTTCAACTGGTCCGCATTTTTAATAACAGGCACAATCAGGTTGCCGCTTGGCAAAGCTGTAGCCATTCCAATATTAATATCCTTCTTGATAATGATATTATTACCATCCAGCGAGCAGTTGATCAGCGGAAATTTTTTGATACACCGCACGATAGCTTCTATGAACAAAGGAGTGAAAGTAATTTTTGTTCCCTCTCTTTTTTCAAAATCTTTCTTCACTCTATCCCGCCACTGCACCAGGCTGGTCACGTCCGCTTCGGTAAAGCTAGTCACGTGTGGGCTGGTATGCTTGCTCCGGACCATGTGATCAGCAATCAGCTTACGCATACGATCCATTTCGATTATTTCTACATTGCCGGTATATGTCGTCAGTTGCCCACCAGAACCTGCGGATGGGTTGTTGGTTCTTTCCTGCTGTTCAACTTTTGCAACCGGAATAACCATTGCGTCGCTTCGACCACTAACTTCCCTTTCCCGGTTCCCATTTCCCGACTTTCTTTGGCCTACATACTGCAAGATATCTTTCTTTGTTACCCTCCCTTCATTACCAGTGCCGGGAATTTTTTCCAGTTCAGTCATGCTCACGCCTTCACTGGCCGCTATATTTAATACCAATGGAGAATAAAAGCGGTTAGAGGACCCATTAGAAGTTTGAGGTTGGTAGCTGCCCTGCGTGGTAGCCTGGTTAGATGGCTGTCGATGAAAAGTCTCCACCACTTCCGCCTCTTGTGTCTGTGAATGGAAGCTCTCTTTCACTGAAGTTGACTGTACCGGGTCAGCTGATGGCGTTTCAGTGGCGCCTGTTCTTATCCTGGCGATAACGGTTCCGATAGGAACTATATCATCGACTTTATATAAGATTTCTTCTAGTACACCCGCTGCTGTGCTGGGCACCTCGCTGTCCACTTTATCAGTCGCAATTTCGAGGATAGTTTCATCCATTTTAACCGTGTCACCGGGTTGTTTATGCCACTTCAATACGGTGGCTTCCATAATACTTTCACCCAGTTTCGGCATTACTAAATCAACAACAGCCATAGCTTTTTTTATTTGTTTGCCAGTCCCGCCTTAGGCGGCACAATTCTGCTCATCCTCCCTTCTGCCTACTGGTCTACTCCGGTGCAGTACACCGCTACGCAGTAAATTGGCAGAGTAGTCGCTAAATCGGTCCAAAGGTAAATGTTTCCCACTAATCCATTTAAACCTATAAAACTGTCTCTGGGCGGACTTTAGTTTTTGAGTATGAATTTTCTAAGAAAATTTAAGGCATTGCCAGCTGTTATGATAATATTTCTTTGCCTGTCGAAGCGAAGATGTAGCTGCAGGGTTTCAATTTTTTCTTTGTTACCGGCAGCGATCCATACCGTGCCGACAGGTTTTTCTTCAGTGCCGCCATCTGGTCCCATGATACCGGAAACGGCCAGGCCATAATCGGTGTTCAGGGTATCAATCAAACCCTGCAACATTTGTTTCACGGTTTCCTCACTAACAGCCCCGGTTTTTTCAAGTGTTTCCTGTTTAACTCCTAACATCTTTTCTTTGGCGTCGTAGGAATAGGCGATAACACTCCCTGTATAATAGGCAGACGAACCGGGAATACTTGTGATCAAATGGGCGATATAACCACCGGTGCAACTTTCAGCTGTTGCCATCGTTTTCCCTTTTGTTTTCAATATCTGTCCGATGACTGTTTCCAGGCTTTCATCCTTATCAGTAACAAGATATTCTTTCACGAGGTCCTGTAGTTTTTCAAAACTCGGGTTTAGCTCTTTTTCTACATCCATTTTATTGCTACCCCGGGAGGTCAACCGCAGTTTTACCATCCCATAATTTGGTAAATAAGCCAGCTTGATATGAGAGGGGAGAGCTGCTTCAAAATCCTTCAACAATTCTGCTATCATGGATTCGCCCTGCCCTGCTGTAAAGGCTGTTTGATGAACAATGGCAGGTAATTCAAATTCTTTGAGTAATCGCGGAATTACTTCGTCGGCTACCAGGCCTTTCATTTCATGCGGGACGCCGGGGAGAGAGATGAAGATAGCCCCCCCACCGCCCGCAAGGGGGATTTCAGACCCCGCTCTTTCGTTTCTATCTTTTGTGCGGCGAATTATATCGGTAATAACCTGATCGGTATCATGAAGTACTTGCTCATTGGTGTACCGGATTACTTCGAAACCAAGACTATTCAAATATTTTGTTCTTTCCTCATCGTTAGCTTTATTTTCCGGCAATTGATGGTAAAGCCCATCTATTTCAATGATCAGTTGTTCGGATAGGGAAACAAAATCAGCAATATAATTTGAGATAATATGCTGCCTTCGGAATTTGAATCGTGCCATTTTTTTACTACGTACAATGCTCCACATTGTATTCTCAGCTTCTGTCGGAAAGCTGCGATGACGGGCAACAAATTCTTTTAACAATCCATAAGTCAATGGATCGGTTCTAAGATACCTTTCACGATTATCTGAACTATCGGATTCCCAATCCCCCTTGCCGCGCGTGGGGGGGCCAAACCACATACCCGGCGCCGTTCCTCTTTTATTATGGAGTACAATACAATTATCCGGCACTTCTGCCTGCTTAAGGTTTCTTTCCAGCATTGGTCCGGTGCGGCGAAATACTTTTTCAAACAAGTATTTTACATGAGATAAAACCTCTTCATTTACGACCAACTTGCCTCCGAGATATTCACAGAGCAAAGGCTTGGTAATATCATCTGCGGTGGGACCTAATCCCCCGGTAATAATTATGATGTCCGAGTGTTTCCTTTCTTCATCCAATGCTTTCCGTATATCATCATATACATCACCAACAGCCACTCTGCGTTTGACCCATACCCCGATCTTATTCAGTTCCTGCCCAATAAAAGCGCTGTTGGTATCTATAGTTTGCCCGATCAGTAGTTCATCACCGATCGTAATGATGGAGGCATTGACAGGCTTGAAACCCATTTATTAAGATATGATTAGAACGAAATGAAGTAATTTGACCCCAAAGTTATAACCACTGAACTATGAAAAAAGTTTTCTTACTGGCCGCTGGTTGCGGGATATTGGTGATGGGTGCTACCGGGCAGAACATTTCTGAAAAATTACAGAAAGCCTTCGGGCAGTTTGAAGCTGACAGCCAGCTACGGCATGCTATCAGTTCTTTATATGTCATTGATGCGAGTACAGGTGAAGTGATATTTGATAAGAATTCGCAGGTAGGCATGGCCCCTGCTTCTACACAGAAGATCATTACCAGCGTTACGGCATTTGAAATATTAGGTAGAAATTTCAGATATCAAACCAAACTGGCAATTGATCAAACCGACGGAAATAATAGCCTGCATGTTTACGGTAATGGAGACCCCACACTGGGCAGCTGGCGATGGTTACAGACGTCGGAGTTCGAGGTAAAGAGAAGATGGGTAGAAGCCATCGAGGCTGCTAAAGTGAAAAAGATCGATCAAATATATTTTAATACAGACGGCTGGCAGCATGAAACAATACCGGACGGATGGATCTGGCAGGATATCGGTAACTATTATGGTGCAGGAGCTGAGGCTCTTAACTGGAGAGAAAATCAATTTGATATTATCCTAAGTTCGGGTGAAAAGATTGGAGATAAAGCTCAGGTAGTTAAAACAATTCCAATTGTATATGGTTTGCAACTTGAATCCGTCTTGCGGTCTGCAGCTAAAGGTACCGGAGATAATGCCTATGTCTATTATCCTTTTGATAAAAAATTTGGTTTAATTCGGGGTACTATCCCTGTACTCGAAAACAATTTTAAAATTTCAGCGGCGCTGCCTTCCGGGTCACATCAATTTTTTCAAACATTACGTGATACCTTGAAAAAACTCCATATAAAAGTACCGGATAGTGAGATCTTTGTTTTACCAGCAAAGAGTAAGGCCAGGGAAGTTTCCACCTTGCATATTGAGTATTCACCGCCCCTGGACAGTATTATTTACTGGTTTAATAAAAGGAGTATCAATTTGTATGGGGAAGCATTGATAAAAACGTTTGGTATGATGAAAAAAGGATTTGCTTCAACAGATTCAGGTGTATCAGTCCTCAAAAATTTCTGGAAAGAAAAAGGTATTGATGTCGGCGAATTAAATATGTATGACGGTTCAGGACTTTCCCCGCTCAACCGGGTCACCACGCATGCGCAAGTGGAGATATTAAAGTATGCGAGGAATAGAGACTGGTTTAGTTCCTTCTACGGCGCGCTCCCTGAATACAATAGCATGAAAATGAAAAGCGGCACCATCAGCGACGTCAAAGGATTCTGCGGTTATCATAAAGCCCGGGACGGAAAGGAGTATATTTTTTCTTTCCTGGTGAATAATTACAGTGGCCGAACCTCCCCGGTGGTGAATAAGATGTACAAGGTGCTGGATGAATTGAAATGAGTCGGAGCCCGGGTTCTGTTAACTATTGGGTCGTGGACTTTAACCGGGAAAAACGAAAATAGATTACTTTCAGAATATTCACAACAAACAATAAACCATAAACTAACTGTCATGTCTGATCAAAATCGTAAGAACCACAGCCGCTACCTACCCTTATGGCATTTTATAACTCCTCTTATTATTCTTGTTATACTCGGTATGTCCATCATTAACCTGGTGCACACTGATATGCATGCGCAGGACCTGCATAAATGGATACCAATCATCCTGATACCAGTCGTTATGCTTATACTCTGGTGGTATGCGAGAGCATTTGCACTGCGGGCCCAGGACAGGGCCATCAGGGCAGAAGAGAATTTTCGGCATTTTATTCTTACCGGCAAGCCATTGGATAAGCAATTAAAAATGGGGCAGATCATAGCACTTCGATTTGCCAGCGACGAAGAGTTTCCCGGGTTGGCCATAGTAGCGGCAGAAAAAAATCTTACTCAACGGCAGATCAAGGAAGCGATTCAGAACTGGAAACCAGATCATAACCGGGTATAGTCATAATCCAAATCGCTTAAAGAACGTCATATCCATATTAATTAACCAGGGTGATGCGATGGCAGCTGCCCAGATAATAAAAATTAAGATTTTACCGGCTATTGAAACATCCTGGATAAGGCGACGGTGTAATAGATTTTGTATAGTGGTCATTATTCTCTCTTCTTTTTGGTCATATTCATAAGGCGGGGAGGGCGGCACGTCCCTGAATGAGGGATGTTCTTCGATTAAAATATTCCTGATCTTCCAGTAATCCCTGTCAGGCAGGGCTTCATATTCCAGGTCGGTATTGATCTCCTCGGCCTCTATTCTTTTTTCTATATTGCTGGTTTTCTTTTCACCCAGCATCCGCAATAACATCATACCGGGAAATATAAGTAAGGGATAAAAAGGAAGTGAAATGGCAAACCAGCACATAAGACCAATAGAAAGAAAAATAAAGAACTTACTCCAGATAGTTTCTTCATCTAAAAACACCCGGTTCAGCAATTGTCCCCCATCCAGTGGATAAACAGGGAACAGGTTGATGAGATTCAGGATAATAAATAAGAGCCCAACCCTTGAAAGCGGTATATCAAATAAGTAGTTACCCGATCCTTGTTGGTCAACCAGGTGAAGGATGATGCCAATGATAATCCCTGGTAGTGGCCCGGCCAGCAGGATGATCGCTGATTGTTGTTGTGACACTTCTCTTTTGCTGCCTGAAACATAAGCACCCAACAAGGGGATAAAAAATATTCCAAGGTCATTATAGCGAAAATATTTCATCGCAAAAAAATGCCCCAACTCATGGATCATCACGATAATCGTGATCAGTAAAAGAATTTCCCAAGTTTTAAAAAGGTAATAACCCAAAGCGAGGTAAAGAGCCAGGCTGATGATGGACCGCAGCCAGATACTGGATCGCTGATCCTGTTTCCTGTATTTGGGAGGGTACACAACCGGCTCATTGGTTAAAGCAGGCAGATCGTCAGGCAGTAACTCAGCAGAATTATCCATGGGTAAAATTAGTCAGAAATGAAGTAGGAGCCTAAGGCCGCCTGTTACTTACAACTTTTAAAATGATTTTTTCAACCTGGCATTTTACACCTTATTTCTTATAAAATAGGGTTGCAGCTTTTCCAATAGGTGGGCCGGCATAGTTGTCCTTTTCATTCCATTGGCTTCCATGAAGTATAAAATGATCTTTCCAACAGCCAGCAATTCATCTTTTTCATTGAATACTTCATGATGAAATTCGATCTTATGATGAACTGGTAATTCTCGTAGTGTCGTTTTTATCGTCAGTAATTCGTCATACTTTGCAGGTCGAAGATAGCGGCAGTGCACATCTGTTACTGGCATGATGACGCCCAATTTTTCCATATCGGCATAAGTAAATCCTAACTGCCTTGTCGCCTCAGCTCTTGCTGATTCGAAATAGGGAAAGTAATTGCTGTGATACACGACACCCATCTGGTCGGTTTCCGCATATCTCACTCTTATTTGCGTGCTGGAAGAATACATGTCCGAAGCTAATTATTATTTTCCTATTAGTTTGTCTACGCTGATCTTTCCCGGACCGGTAAACAGTAATGCGACAAAACCGAAAAGAAATAGTGCAGCATGTTCGCCTTCGCCAAATAGTTGTCCATTATGAGAGTAAAATACCACCACCGACATAGCAATGATCAAAGGAATACACGCAAGTCTTGTCATCAATCCTAAAACGATAAGTATGGCGCAAAAGAATTCTGCAAAAATCGTTAATCCCATAGAGGCTGGGCCGCCGATATGAAATGGGTCTGAGAATCCCGAAGATTTAGCGGTAAAATTCATTAGCTTCTTAAAACCATGTGGGAGCATCAGGCCACCGAGAGAAAGACGAAGCAGGAGTAATGCGAAGGAAAGGGAACGATCTGAGTATTTGGTACTGAAAATTTTTTTCATCAGGAGTATTGAATTCGATGTGCAATATTAGTAAAAAGGGGCGAGCCTTGATGGCGGAACTGCAAAGTTCGTTTTAAAGAACCTGGGTTGACGACTCACAACTACTGGTTAATTAGTTTGTGTCCTTATTCAAAACAACCAATGAAATGTTAAACCACTCTCATTAAGCCACTTATCCACATCTGTTTGGAATGATGTTTGGAATGACCTGAAATAATTTGAATATTCGCAACGTTTTAGGAGTGATGCCCGAACTACCGGGAGCCATGGTTTAAAGGACAAATTCAATGAAGAATCAAAGTTTACTGGCGATTGCCACGTTTTTCTGTATTTCCGTATTTTCTCAAGAAACCCGTTTTTATTCTGACCCTTCATCAACTTTCAAAGAAGCTAAGGAGTATTTCCAGAAAGATCAATTCAGCCTGGCCTATCCTTTATTTAAAGAATTGAAACAATCAGTTAGAGAAACTGATAAGACCAACAAGGCTATTACTGTCCAGGAAATAAATTACTACACCACCGTTTGCGCCTTGAAGCAAGGTGAGGGCAGGGCGGAAACGGAAGCCCAGGAGTTTATTGAAGTGGAAAAAAATACGGCCAGGACTCAAATGATGAGCTTTCACCTGGGAGAATATTATTTCCGGAGTCAAAAGTTTCCAGAAGCAATTCAACTATACGAGCAAGCTAACATTGCCAACCTGAGCAACCGTGAAATTGCTGATATGAAATTTCACCAGGGTTATTCTTATTTCACACTCCAGCGTTTTGCAGAGGCAAAGCCCTTATTCAACAGCATTCGTACCATAAAAGACGATCCTAATTATCATGGATGCAAATTATTATTATGGCTTCCTGGCTTTCAGGGATGGTCAATACAAAGAGGCGCTCGAAGCTTTTAAAGTAGTAGAGAATGAAAAGAGTTATGGAACCGTAGTTCCTTATTACATTGCCCAGATATTATATATACAGGGTAAAAAAGATGAGGCCATTACTTATATCCAGAATAAATTGCAGACGGGCAGTAGCTCGCAATACTATGACCTGGAGTTAAAACAATTGATCGGACATGCCTATTTTGAAAAGAAGGAGTATGCTAAAGCATTACCCTACCTGGAAGATTATGTAAGCCGTTCTAAAAAGATCCGCCGGGAAGATCTCTATGAACTGTCCTATTGTTATTACCAAAATAATAAACTGTCAAAAGCAATTGATGGATTTAAGCAATTAAGTGGTAAGGATGATTCACTAAGTCAGCATGCGATGTACCTGCTGGGAGATGCGTATTTGAAAACAGGACAAAAGTCGAATGCAAGAAATGCCTTTTTATTTTGTTCGTCGAACAGCAGTAATGCGGAGCAAAAAGAAATATCCAAATACCAGTATGCGAAACTTTCTTACGAGTTGGGTTACCAGGATGAAGCACTGAACAGCCTGAGTAGTTTCCTGGCCGACTATCCCAACTCTACCTACAATACGGAAGCAAAAGAATTGATGATACATGTACTGGCCAATACCAATAACTATAAAGATGCACAGGTATTGCTGGAAGGTCTGGCGAAGCCATCTGAGAATGCAAAAAGATTGTATCCGCAAATATTGTATGGTCGTTCTACAGAATTGATCAACGATGGACGCTTAGCTGAGGCCGATGCCCTGTTGGATAAAGCGCTGAAGGATCCTAACAATGCTGCGGTCATACCCCTGCTGAATTTCTGGAAAGGAGAACTGGCTTACCGAGGTAATAAGCTTGATGATGCTATCAGGTACTATCATGACTATGTCAATGCCGGAGCACCTGCCAGTGGTGAGGCCAATATCACTAATGCCCGATACAATTTGGGATATTCTTACTTAAGGAAGGAAAACTATTCGGTGGCACTGACTTATTTTGAACCGCTAAGTAAGAATCCATCGCTGAGTTCCAGCTCCTTTGCACAAGATGCCTATATAAGGACAGCAGATACTTATTATATGCAAAAAGATTATGCCAGGGCAAAAACGATGTATGACAATGTGATCAGGCTATCCTGGCCGGCTGAAGATTATGCCACCTTTCAAAATGCCATGCTGGCTGGTGTAAAGAATCCGAAGGATAAAATTAGTTTGATGAATACAATGATCAGGAAGTTTCCATCTTCTTCCCTGGCGATTGATGCAAATATGGAAATCGCTAATACGTATATGAGTGATGAAAAATTCAGCGAAGCTATTCCTTACTTAACTACTGTGGCCAAAACCAGTGGCAATGCCAGCCTGGTGCCACAGGCCTACCTGAAACTTGGTACTGCCTATTATAATCTGAATAATAATGCCGAGGCACTGAAAAATTTCAAAATACTGATTGAGAAGTACTCCAATTCACCGGAAGCGGAAGATGCGCTGGACAATATAAAAACAATTTATATTGAAGAAGGCAAACCTGATGAATATGCTAGATTTATGAAGGATGCCGGTCGGCCATTGAGTGTCAGTACCGAAGATTCACTTACATGGGCGGCCGCTGAAAAGCAATACGATGATCAGAATGTGAATGCAGCCCTGGCTGGCTTTAATAATTACCTGCAGAAATTTCCCCAGGGTGTATACGCACTGGAAGCAAATTTCAATATTGCTGAAATATACAATGCAAGAAAAGACTGGACTAATGCCCTCGCCGGTTATGAAGCAGTAGCGGCCAATGCACCCAACAGGTATGCAGAAAGGGCTGTGCTGACGGCTGCCAGAATATGTTTCTTTGAATTGAAAAATTATGCCAAAGCAGAAATGTTTTATGTCCAGTTAAAAAATATTACGGCAAGCCAGGAAAACAAACTGGAAGCGATGAGAGGATTATTGCGTAGCCAATACCAGCAACAGAAATGGGCAGAAGCTGTAGAAAATGCAAAAGAACTTACGGAAGCAAAGGGGAGCAGCGCCGATGATAAAACACTGGCGAATATGGCCATTGGTAAATCTTACCAGGTAGGAGGACAATATGACCTGGCTATCAGCAATTTTAAATCAGTTGTACAATTGAATAAAGCAGCATTGGCCGCAGAAGCCCGTTACGAGATCGCCAACTCCTGGATGCAGGTAAATAAATTAGCGGAAGCAGAGAAAGCTGCGTTTGAAACGATCAATAAATCCGGTTCCTACGATTATTGGGTGACCAAAGCTTATATTTTACTGGGGGATGTTTATTTCAAACAAAAAGATTATTTCAATGCGAAAGCCACTTTCCAAAGCGTGGTTGATAATACGATAAATGCGGAATTGAAAGGTGAAGCCCAGGTAAAACTGACCCAGGTAACTAACGAAGAAGGTACATCAAGCAAAGTTGAGAATTGATATCGCAAACTTAAAAAGGCATGTCCGGGAAAAAAGACTGAACGAAATGAATAGCAAAATGGTAAAGCAAATTATATACAAGTCATTATTGTCGGGATTTTGGATATTCTCATTTGGAATTTCATTTAGCCAGGTTGACACTTCAAGAAAAAGCGGGGGGGTAGATATCATCTCCAACTTCAAACCTGTACTTCGGGAAGCTGCGAAAATAAATTTTAATGCCTCACCACCCCCCGTCGATACCACCAAGGCAAAATTGAATTACGATATCCCCAACCAAAATTTGTTATTTGCTTATCAACCAGGTTCACTGAAACCCCTTGCCTTGAATATTGATTCCGGTGGAACGTTTGACAACAGCAGTTATGTAAAAGCGGGTTTTGGCAGTTTGCGCACACCGTTTGTACAGGCGGGAATTTCTTTTGGCGATGGAAAAACCGCCGGGTTGAATATATATGCCAAGCATGTGGGTTCTGATGGAAAAAGAGATTTTCAGAAATTCAGCAATACCGATATCAAACTCGCTGGTTTTTTTAAATCCGGGAATAACCTGGAATGGGATGCCAGCATAGGGATGAATCAAAGCAAAGCGTATAAATATGGTTACGAACCAACCTCGCTTCTATTTTCAGTTGATTCGCTACGACAGGATTTCCAAACCATAGCTGCCCGGGTGGCAATGCATAATATCAATAAAACCGAATTTGGTCTGACCTACTGGCCAGAGATAAGGATGGATGTTTTTAGCGACCATCTCAAAAACTCGGAAAGTAATACGGTGTTGAACCTACCCCTACAAAAAACTATAGGCAAAGAGTTTGCCGTTAACCTGGGCATTACTTTTGACCTGACCCGCCTTTCGCCGAAAAATAAGACGACACTTAATAATACGATGTATTATATTTCACCTTCCGTGTTATATAAAACATCGTCCATCAATGCGCAAGTGGGTATTCGTCCATCATGGGATAATAAAACATTTAAGATGTTCCCAAATGTGTTGGCGGACATCTCTACGCAGGACGAACGATTTACTTTCCAGGCTGGGTGGACCGGCTATATCCGTAAAACAACGTACCAATACCTGGCAACACAAAACCCCTGGTTATGGTTCCCGGCCGCTTTTAAGAATACCTGGATAGAAGAACGTTTTGCAGGATTCAAAGGTTCAGTCGGTGATCATGTTAGTTATGCTGCTAAAGTTGCTTTTAACAAACTCAATAACCAGCCTTTATTCATAAATGATACAACAAGAGGACTTGGTGGTAAATCGTTCAGGGTAGTCAATGAAAGGGAGATCAAGGTCACGAATTTTGGAGGAGAGCTTGGTTTTGCCATACAGGAAAAATTCTCATTAATTACAGGGTTGACTTTTAATCAGTATTCAGGATTAAAAGACAATGCCGAAGCGTGGGGATTGCTGCCACTGGAGCTAAAGGCGGCTATGCGTTTGCAAATAATAAAAGATCTTTGGTTGAAAACAGACCTATTTGCCTGGACCGGCCCCAAGTACATGAAAAAGGATGGTAGCATCGGGAAACTGGATGGAGCTACTGACTTGAATGCAGGTCTTGAATTCAAGATCACTAAAAATCTCAACCTCTGGGCGCAGTTCAATAATATCTTCAATAAAGAATACCAGCGCTGGAACCAGTACCCGGTATACGGCTTTAATTTTGTTGGAGGAATTGTATTTTCGTTCGAACAAAAAAACTGATGATGTACGGTGAACTGTATCAATACCTGGTCCTGCATAAAGAATTGGCCCTACCGGGTATAGGTACATTTTTATTGAAGAGAAACCCGGCCGCTGTTGATTTTATCAATAAAAAGATCGATCCGCCTTCCTATGCATTTATACTTGAGCAAGGCAGTTATCTACCCGGAAAACCATTTTTCGCTTGGTTGGCCCATGCTTTGAATATTTCTAACCGCGAGGCCATTGTTCGTTTCAATGATTTTGCGTTTGATATGAAACAGCAAATACATGATGGCAACCTGATTAACTGGGAGGGTATTGGCCGGTTAAACAAGGATGATAGCGGCAACATACATTTGGCAACGCTTCCGGGTGCTTTAAACTTTGAACAACCAGTTGTAGCAGAGAAAGTGATCCGCCAACATCCCAAACATTTGATAAGGGTAGGAGAGGAAGAAAAGACTACTGCAGAAGTGAGAGCGATATTGCGGTTGAGAGATAGAAAATCTTATTGGTGGCTCTATGTCGCTATCCTGGCTTTGCTGGCTATTGCATTTATTGGCTGGCACTTTTATAAAGAAGGCCTGGATATCCCGTCCACTGCAAACGGTCAGCCTTTCCTTCCGGGAGAATCAACTGTTACCTATCGACTGCTTCCCTGAATTTCATTCTTCATATCATCAATTTGCTCTTACTTTGCCAGCCATTATGGCTCAGCTTATTTATTATACCAATTGCCCGGCTTGTGGTTCAGCTGCTATAAAAAATGTTTTATCAGCCAGAGATCATACTGTCAGCGGGGAAACATTTATTATTGCCGAATGTACTTCCTGTTCCCTGAGATTTACCCGGGAGCCACCCGATAGGGCGTCAATTTCTGCTTATTATAAGTCAGATAACTATATCTCTCACACCGATTCGACAAAAGGCCTAATAAACCGTTTGTATCAATCCGTTCGTAAAAGAACATTGAAACAAAAGCAAAGATTGATCGAAAAAGAAATGGGCATAACAAAAGGGAACCTGCTGGATGTTGGCAGTGGCACCGGTGCTTTTGTAAATCAAATGAAACAGGCAGGCTGGGAGGTAACAGGGCTTGAACCGGACCCAGGCGCAAGATCAGTGGGAAAGCAACTCTACAATATAGAACTGGAAGATATTAGCCAGTTTTATCAACTTCCTTTATTGACTTACGATGTGATCACCCTATGGCATGTACTGGAACATGTGCATGAGCTGCAGGAATATGTGGCCCGTCTAAGATTGTTACTAAAAGAGAACGGTAAACTTTTTATTGCTGTTCCAAACTATACATCAAAAGATGCCGCACTATATGGTGACAACTGGGCCGCCTATGATGTGCCCCGGCACCTTTATCATTTTTCTCCACTATCTATACAAAAGCTAATGGAGAAACACGGGTTAAGAATCTTGACTTACAGGCCAATGTGGTACGATAGCTTCTACGTTTCCCTGCTCAGCAGCAAATACAAATACGGTAAGACAAAACTGTTGGGCTCTTTTTTTAATGGCCTTCGTTCCAACCTAAAAGCGATGGGGGATGCGAAGCGGTGCAGTTCGGTGATTTATATTGTCTCCTTAAACCCTTCGCAGGTGGGACGTTAGATTCTTCTCATAAATAGTCATATTTGTACACTCCAGGATCACGAGTAAATTGTAGGCAATCGTAAGCCAAAGGCTCTAGCGGAGTATTTAGGGGGGTAATTCCTTTGGAGGGCAGGGAGGCTATTATTGACTAAACTGCACCTCGTATAGTTCTGGCCACCATTTACCTGTGATAAATATTTTCTTACTTGCCGAATCGTAGGCAATACCATTAGGAACCTCGGCACGGGCATCAATAACTTTCGCTCTATCCCATAGGGAGGTCAGGTCGGCTTTGGCAACAATCTGGCCGGTTGCGGGATCAATTTTTAAAATATACGGGTATTGGTACTGGTTAGCATATACAAAGCCGTTTATATATTCCAGTTCATTGATATTAAAGGCAGGTCTTCCGCTTTCCATAACTGTTTGTGTCCTGAGTAAGGTAAAGGTAGCGGGGTCATAGAAAAAGAGATCGCTGCCACCGGTGCTTACAATTAGATGCTTGCCATCATTTGTTAATCCCCAACCTTCGAAATCCACAGTAAATTCTTTTACTTTCTTAAAATCATGCAGTGTATAAACAAAGACCTTTTTCTCCTTATAGGTGAGCTGGTAGACAGTATCATGTAAGATGGTTACTCCTTCACCAAAATACATAGAGTCAAGTTTTATTTCCCTGATTGCTTTGCCTGTTTTCAAATCTACTTTCTTCAATTTTGAAAACCCCCAGTTGCCCGTGCCTTCGTACAATTCCCCTTGATAAATAATCAGACCCTGAGTGTAGGAAGAGGTATCATGTGGATAGGTGCTGATAATGGAATAGCTCATCAGCTTAGGTGCATTGGGATCGGGCTTATCTGAATCTTTGTTTTTACAGGCAACGAATCCGAAAAGGGCAACTATGATTAATATGCTTTTCATGAACAAGAATTGAGTAACTACAAAAATAAGTGCCCTGTTTCTTTTTGGCTGTTAAACATTTACACGAGCGGTTGCGCTTTTCTAAAATGACCAGGGAGCATACCGCTGTACCAGTTTTACTCATTGGGTGGATATTACACTGGTCTGTTTAAATTATTTTTGTGAGTGGATGTTTTATATAAATAATTATAAATCTGTGTGTTAGTATTTATAAAAATTACAAAAGTCCTTAACAGGACAAAATAGTTGGTTAACCTCTTGCAGCGAAAACCTATGCTAAAGAGTCTATTCAGGCAGAGGTTTGTAGAGTTATTAGGTCGCAACCAAAATTAATACTAACGGCAAGCAAGGCCTCCCGGTTATAGGGAGGCTTTCTTATAGCTAATAAGCAACAATGCTCCATCAGCGACCTCCGATACACCAAATGACCCATTGATATCAAATTAATTTCAGAAAAAAGGATCACCGGTATTCGGGTAATTCTTGTGATTTATGGTCCAGGCCGCTTTATAGTCCCAATCCCACTGTGGTAGTCTTATAAATGTATTGCCTCCCCATACGCCACTTCAATGGCATCTTTCACACTTTCGCTGATGGTAGGGTGTGGGTGAATACTGTTCAATATTTCGTGATAGGTTGTTTCTAATTTCCTGCCAACTACAGTTTCGATAATGATCTCAGTTACATTATACCCGATCATGTGTGTACCCAGCCACTCCCCATATTTAGCATCAAATACTACCTTTACAAACCCTTCCGTATGCCCGGCAGCCGATGCTTTACCACTGACGCTTAATGGGAATTTACCCACTTTTACTTCATAGCCCGCTTCCTTTGCCTGCTTCTCCGTGTAACCAACAGAAGCTATTTCCGGGTAGCAATACGTACAACCCGGTACGTTATTATAGTCTATCGGCTCCGGTTGATGATGGTATTTCTTTTCGGTATAACCAATATTTTCCACACAGATGATCCCTTCTTTGCTGGCAACATGTGCCAATGCCTGGCCAGGAGAACAATCACCTATTGCATAAACACCGGGGACATTGGTCTGGCCATATTTATCAACCAGGATACGACCTTTGTCTGTTTTAATACCCAACGGCTCCAGTCCAATGCCTTCAATATTGGCAGCAACACCAATAGCACTCAATAAAATATCTGCTTCCAGTATTTTTTCGCCATCAGCCGTTTTCACCGTCGCTTTTACCCCATCACCTGATGTATCAACAGCCGTTACTTCACTGTTCACCAAAATATCAATGCCGTTCTTTTTAAAATTTTTCTCCAGTTCTTTTGATATGTCTTCATCTTCTACCGGAACGATCCTGGGTAAAAATTCAACGATGGTCACTTTTGTTCCCATGCTGTTATAGAAATAGCCAAACTCCACACCGATGGCACCGCTACCTACGACAATAATGGATTTAGGTTGTGCAGGAAGATTCATGGCTTCCCGGTAGCCGATTATTTTTTTACCATCCTGTTTCAAGGAAGGTAATTCGCGGCTCCTACCGCCGGTGGCAATGATAATATGTTTTCCTTCTACCATTTGTTTTTTATCATCTTTGTCCGTCACTTCTATTTTGCCTTTGGCAACTAATTTTCCAAAACCCAACACCACATCGATCTTGTTCTTCTTCATCAGGAACTGAACACCTTTGCTCATTTTGTCGGCTACCCCGCGGCTTCTCTTGATCACTTTTTCAAAATTGGGTGTACCGGTTGCCGTGATACCGTAGTTTTCCGCATGTTTGATATCTTCCACTACCTGGGCACTTTTGAGCAAGGCCTTGGTGGGGATACAGCCCCAGTTGAGACAGATACCACCCAGGCTTTCTTTTTCAATGATGACTGTTTTAAAACCTAGTTGGGATGCACGGATTGCCGCCACATAACCACCGGGACCGCTTCCGAGAACCACTACATCGTATGCCATGTTGATTGATTAATAATTGAGTAAAGCTGTTGATTGGTAATGAGTGGCGAAGTTATTTGAAAAGCCCCAATCGGGCAAAAAAGTGAATAGCTGACTAGACAGGAAGCCGGGAAGGGGGCGATTTTGTTTTTCATGTTGTCTTTCCGCCCATTCCTGGAACTTTTCCAGTTTACATTTACTTTTTTTCAGATCTTATTTAAAACCGCTAATCGCCCTGTTTATCTTCAACACTTGCCACTGAAGGAAAAAAAGGTGGATTCTACGATGGTTTAAATATTTTAGTGTTTTGCGAGTATGAAAAAACTACTTTATTCTTTTTTACTTTGGGCGATCCCGGTCATTGGCCTGGCCCAACAGGGAAAGATGGCAAGGGTAACTGTATTAAACGATGCCGGTCAGCCAATGCCAGCTGCTTCTGTTCAGCTACTAACGACCGATTCATCCCTGGTTCAGGTACAAGGTACCGACCGGAAGGGGACTGCCGAGTTCAACGGGCTGCAAGACAATAGCTATCTTGTCAAGATCAGTTACACGGGGTATGAAAATTCATTTTTCTACATTGACGCACTGCAGCAAGCGCCGCAATTCAATAAAACCGTCAGCCTGAAACCTGCAGTGGGCCTGTTGAAAGATGTAACAGTTAGTTCAAAAAAACCGCTGGTACAATTCCTGCCTGATAAAACCGTCGTAAATGTTGATGCAAGTATTTCCAGTGCCGGGGCTACCGTAATGGATGTGCTGGAAAGATCTCCGGGTGTTACGGTCGGAAGGGATGGAACTATTATCATGAAGGGAAAACCACAAGTGATGGTATTGATCGACGGTAAACAGACTCAACTCAATGGGTCAGAGCTACAGGCTTATCTTTCGGGTTTAAGTGCTTCACAGGTTGATGTGATAGAACTGATAGATAACCCGGGTGCTAAATATGATGCAGCAGGAAATGCAGGTATTATCAATATCAAAACCAAAACCAGTAAGCAAAGGGGGTTAAATGGTTCACTCAGCCTCAGTGCGGGCCAGGGATTTTATTGGAAAACTAATAATAGCCTGAATCTCAATTACCGCAATGGTAAGTTCAATGTTTTTCTTAATTATGGCATGAGGATCGGGTACGAAAAGATGAATATGTACACATTACGTAAATACCTAAGTAAGAATGGCCAGGATTCGCTTTTATTAAACCAACCCAATTTTACCAAGACTAAACATAATTCACACAATGTAAAAACAGGCATAGACTTTTTTGCGGGCAAACAAACTACTCTTGGTGTCATTTTCACCGGTAATATAAATGAAAGGGATATTAGCAGTTTCAGCACCATCGACTGGATGTCGCCTTCTTTGGTCATTGATTCCACGATCAACACCTGGGGTACCAGGTCGATTCAGTTCGAGCGGGCGGGTGTCAATTTGAATATTAAACAAATCCTGGCCGATAAGAGTGAATTGCTGGCCGATGTTGATTTTATCAGGTTTGACATTAACGGTGATCAGTTTTTCCAGACGCAATTATCCACCCAGGGTAGCCTGATCCAGTCGACAAAAGGGAATATACCTTCCGGGTTGAATATTTTTACCGCCAAGGTGGATTATTCAAAACGGTTCAACAACTTTCTTTGGGAAGCCGGTGCAAAAACCGCCACTACGAAAACCGATAATCTCGCCCAGTATTCTTATAATGATGGCAATTCCTGGCACGAGGACCTGAGCCGAAGCAATCATTTTGTATACGATGAAAGTATCAATTCTGTTTATAGCAGTATTGATGCCGAGAGAGGAAAATGGCACTGGCAGGCCGGGCTTCGGTATGAACTAACCAGCTATAAAGCAAATCAGCTGGGTAATACGGTAGTAAAGGATTCTGCATTTCAAAGGAAATATGGTAGTTTATTTCCCACTGCTTTTATGTCATATGCTGCGGATAGCAATAATAATATTACACTTCGCTTTGGCCGCAGGATCGACAGGCCGCAATTTCAAAACCTGAATCCTTTCCTGGTTACGATCAATAAATATACGTTTGAAGGAGGCAACCCTTTTATACAGCCTCAATACACCTGGAAGATCGAGATGGCGCATACCTATAAGCAGTTTTTGTCATCCACTATTTCATACAGTTATCTCAAAGACTATTTTTCACAGATATTTATTATTGACTCCAATAGTAGTAATGTCAACAAGAATATTATTATTTATACCCGTGGAAATGTCGGCACTTTTCATAATATAGGAGCAACGGTCACCCTCCAATTGCCGGTAACTAAATGGTGGAACCTGACCAGTGTGGCAGTGTATAATCATAAGGTCATTAAGGGAGTGCTATGGGCTCCGATAAAAGCCAAAATTGACCAGTTGAACTTCAGTTTGAATAACCAGTTCCAGTTTAAAAAAGGCTGGGCGGCGGAGTTGGGTGGTTACTACCAGACTAACAGCCAGATCGACCTGCAGGAATGGCTAACCCCACAGGGAGAATTGGGTGCAGGGGTATCCAAGCAAATACTAAAGGGCAAAGGAACTTTGCGCCTAAATATCCGGGATATGTTTTACACCCAGAATTATTCAGGTTATTCAACATTTGAAAATTCAGATGAGCCTTTTGAGGTAAGATGGGATTCAAGAGTTGTAAGACTTACCTTTAGCTGGCGGTTCGGCAAGCCCATGAAGGCAATTAAACGCTCAGGGGGCGGTGCTACCGACGAAACTGACCGGGTGGGCTCAGGCAACTAGACCGGAGGAGCTGAAAATCAATATCACCCGCCTTTTTGACGGTTTTCAACAGGGGTTGAAAAAAAAGCAATTATAAGGCAAAAAATCTCCATTGTTTTCCCTACCTTTGCCGTCCAAAAATCAGAACAATCATGGCCAGAGTTTGTCAGATCACAGGTAAGGTACCCATTGGCGGAAACAAAGTTTCGCACTCTAATATCAAGAGTAAGCGTCGTTTTCTGCCCAATTTGCAGAAAAAAAGATTTTACCTGGCCGAAGAAGATAAATGGGTGATATTAAAAGTATCAACTAATGCTATTCGTACGATCAATAAAAGGGGTCTTTACACGATAGTGAAAGAATTAAGAGCACAGGGAGAGAAAATCTAAAAGAGAATTTAAACGTTTAATAATCATGGCAAAGAAAGGAAACCGTGTTCAGGTGATTCTGGAATGTACTGAGCACAAAACAAGTGGTCAGCCCGGAACCAGCCGTTATATCACGGTAAAAAACAAAAAGAATAATCCAGAGAGACTGGAGCTGAAAAAGTTCAACCCTATTCTGAAAAAAATAACTGTACATAAAGAAATCAAGTAATCATGGCAAAAGCAGCAAAAACGGCGATCAAAACCAAAGATGCGAGAGCAGCCGCCGAAGCAAAGAACTGGACAAAAGTGATAAAAGCAGTACGCAGCCCTAAAACCGGCGCATACACTTTTAAAGAGCAGATCGTCCACAAAGAAAAGATCAAAGATTTTTTAGCTCAGAAGTAAAAATGAACTGGAAAAATAGTTGAAAGCTATTCGTAACTAACGAATGGCTTTTATTTTTTGAAGCAGCCAAGCAGTCATGGCGTCAAATGAGTCATATTTCCCTCGGCTTCAATTTGATCTTCGATGTGACTGATTTGACACTTATGACTTAATGACTTTACAATTATGGGATTCTTCAATAAAATATTCGGAAAAAAAGAAAAAGAAAGTCTTGATGATGGTTTGAAAAAAACCAAGGAAGGTTTTTTTGCCAAGATCACCAAGGCCATAGCCGGCAAAAGTACGGTGGATGAAGAGGTGCTGGATAACCTAGAAGAAGCATTAGTCGCCGCCGATGTGGGTATTGAAACGACGGTAAGGATCATTGACAGGATTGAGAAAAGAGTAGCCAAAGATAAATACACGAATACAGCAGGGCTGAATAAGATGCTGCAAGAAGAGATTGAAACATTGCTGGTAGATGCAGCGGAATCAAACAGTTATGCTTTTGATTCTGAGTTGCCTGCCAAACCCTATATCATTTTAGTAGTGGGTGTGAACGGGGTTGGAAAAACAACAACGATCGGGAAGCTGGCTTATCATTTTAAACAGGCAGGCAAGAATGTTTTGTTAGGTGCTGCGGATACTTTCCGTGCCGCGGCTGTGGAGCAATTAACCATATGGAGTGAAAGAGTAGGCGTGCCTATCGTAAAACAGGATATGGGTAGCGACCCGGCTGCGGTTGCCTTTGATACCGTACAAAGTGCCATGGCCAAACAGAGTGACCTGGTGCTGATCGATACAGCAGGACGCTTGCACAACAAGGCTCACCTGATGGAAGAATTGAGTAAGATAAAAAGGGTTATTCAAAAAACAATACCGGATGCACCTCATGAAGTATTACTGGTGCTGGACGGGAGTACCGGGCAAAATGCATTGGAACAGGCAAAACACTTTACAGCGGCAACAGATGTAACGGCATTAGCTATTACAAAATTGGATGGAACTGCCAAAGGGGGAGTGGTACTTGCCATAGCAGACCAGTTTAAGATACCCGTCAAGTTTATAGGTGTCGGTGAAAAAATGGAAGATCTGCTGGTGTTTGATAAACATGAGTTTGTTGACAGTCTCTTCAATCTTGAAAAATCATGATTTTATTCGGCGTAGACTTTCTTTGATTTGATATCGGCCGAGGTGCCACCGCAGCAGGCACACATTCTCATATACTGGTAAGTTCGTAATTAGTATAGATAACGATCCCTGGTTTCTGCAGTTCCGCGGCAATATGGGCTGAGGGATACTTTACGCCATTAACAACTATTCTTCATCTTCCCCAACCCGGGGCGCTGTTGATTATGGTTATTACTGAACAATCATTATCACTCTTTCTACGGCTGCTATGCAACAATACTCCCATTAAAAGGATGATTAACAGTTGTTTTATATGCCATAATTTAACAATAATACTGACAACGGGGTTTCGCAGATTGTCACTTTGTTTTATGAAGATGATAATCATAAACTTATCGTTTCATAGTACCTTTGCCCCCGCATGAAAACAAAGACCCTTAAGAAAGACAAGGTCAATATCATCACCCTCGGATGCAGCAAGAATATGGTGGACAGCGAAGTGCTGAGTGGCCAGTTGCTGGCGAATGATATTGACGTGGTGCATGAGAATAAAAGATTTGACCATAATATCGTGGTGGTGAATACCTGTGGGTTTATTGAAAAAGCAAAAGAAGAAAGTATCAATACCATCCTTGACCAGGTAGAACTAAAGAGAAGAGGTAAAATTGACAAGGTTTATGTGACAGGTTGCCTGAGTGAGCGTTACAAAAATAACCTGGAAACGGAGATACCCGAAGTAGATGCGTATTTCGGAACGATGGAACTCCCCCTGATCTTAAAGCAGTTTGAAGCGGACTATAAAAATGAATTGGTGGGTGAAAGATTACTGGCCACGCCCCGCATTATGCCTATCTCAAAATATCCGAAGGCTGTAATCGTACCTGTGCGTTTTGTGCCATTCCATTGATGAGAGGCCAGCATGTCAGCAAACCGATCGAAGAATTGGTAAAAGAGGCGGAAGGATTAGTAAAAAAAGGTGTGAAAGAAGTCATGCTAATTGCTCAGGAACTCACTTATTATGGTCTTGATATTTATAAAAAAAGAATGTTACCCGACCTGTTGCATCGGCTGGCTGATGTGAAAGGACTGGAATGGATACGGTTGCACTATGCATATCCTTCAAAATTTCCCATGGAGATACTGGATGTAATCAGGGAAAGAGATAATATCTGCAACTATCTCGATATGCCACTGCAGCATGCCGCGAACAATATGCTAAAGGCCATGAAACGGCAGATCAGCAGGGAAGAAATGGAAGAGTTGATCGCTTGCGATCAGGGAAAAAGTACCGGGTATTTGTTTGCGAACTACATTGATCGCCGGTTTCCCGGGCGAAACAGAAGATGATGTGGAAGAATTGAAAGCATTCCTGCAACGACAGCGTTTTGACAGGGTTGGGATCTTTACATATAGTCATGAAGAAGGAACAAGCGGCTTCGCCTTAAACGATGATGTGCCCGCTGAAGAAAAAGAAAGAAGGGCGCAGGAAATAATGGAAGTTCAGCAGGAGATATCTTTTGAATTAAACCAGGAGAAGGTCGGGAAAGTTTTTAAAACGCTTATCGATAAAAAAGAAGCAGGTCGTTACCTGGGCCGCACTGAATTTGATTCCGTGGAAGTAGATAATGAAGTAATAATCCGATCCTCTAGAAAATTACCTATTGGTGAGTTTGTAAATGTGAAGATTACCAAAGCATACGATTATGATTTGGAAGGGGAACTGGCTTAACCTAAGCTGAATGGGGTCAGAAACGTCCGTTACTTTCCAACGGTCGGCGGTACCTGCTTCTGCGCCATGCCTCCATCCGCATCAGGTATAAAGTAAACCGTTCAATGAATGAAGGTTAAAAAGCCTTTGGTGCATTCCCCGAGGGGTTGCTTTAATTGCGCTGTGCAGCATTGACAAACACTCCTGGCCACCTTAACTGGCTGGCAATACTGGGCGGCATTATCCTGAAAAGACGGCGAGTCCCACAAAGCGACCACACGCTGAGACAGCCCCAGTGACCTTTTTATGGGATATTCGCCTGGAAAGATCCCTAGTATCTTATTACTTTTTCAGAACTAACATTGCCATTTTCATCCCACACTTGTAACAGGTATGTTCCTTTTGAAAGCAAACTCATATCGAATGAATAAAAGTTGCTTTGTGGCCTGGCATATGTTAACTGTACTCCATTGATCGTTGATATTTTTACGGTAGCAATTCTTGCAGTGCTGGTAATATTCAAATAGTCTCTTACAGGATTGGGATAAACTGTGATATTATTTGCTGCCCCTGCACTATTTTTAATCAAAATTATCTGCGAATACACTTTTCTACCTGATGATTTTATATAGTATAATCTGTAATACACATTCGTATTTATCTTAGGTACGAGATAGGAAGGCTGGTTTTTCTTATCATCGCCAGTAAAAGTATTTACAGTAGAAAAATTTCCGCCATCGCTGCTCTTCTCCAAAGTTGTATTCACTATATCTTCATCTTCAATTTTCCAGGTTAGACTGTATTTGTCAGCGTTAAAATTTTTATACGAAAATGAAATATCTGTAAAAGGTAATACGATGTTGCTGAAAGGAATCATCCAGACACCTCTTCCTAGAGTGGCAATAAATAACTGATTCTTAGGATAGCTGATTTCCATGTCGGTAACTCTGACATTTGGTAATCCTACTCCAAATTTTGAATACCCGACAGCACTCGTTCTTAATACGCCGCCCCCTGGTGCCAATCTAGCGAAGTAAACACCAAGCTCAGTAGCAATTAGAATTGAATCCGACCCTTCTTTAGCAATTATGTTTTGCATTAAAATGTTGGGCATATTGTCCGAAATATTGATCCAATTGGCCCCTGCATCTGCGGAGAAAAATATTTTGTCTCCTGCATTGTAACCAGCACCGGTAGCAAGCATGGAGTCACTGGTCCCTGTCTTTCTGTACCAGTAAATACTGTTGAACTTTACTCCCGCGGGTGGGGTTATAGTTGACCAGGTTGTCTCATCAACAGTTTTTCTTACTATATCATTATCACCAATTGCTGCTATGCGTTGTTTTGTCGGATCGGTATGATTGGATAAAGCAATAAATTTTGGCTTGTCTCCGAGTCCTGAGTTTAAATTTGTCCAGTTTACTACCGGAAGTGCCGCAGCATTCCCTTTGTAAACATCATCATAACCTCCGTACAAAATATCACCGTTTGTTAAATGCATCTCTAATGGAGCAGCAAATACCCCTGCAGCAGGTTTAGGGATGGCGGTACCCTGGTATCCCGTTTGATAACCATTATTATCATATTTTAAATTTCCTGTAGTTCCGCTTACATACCGGATGCTAGGATTGGTTCTGTGAATGGCTGTTGATATGCCGTCTCCGGCAGAAGCTCCATAGTAGGTAGAAGTACCGGCATTAAAGAAACGGCTTCTTCCATCATTATCCTGGTTACCGATCATCAGGTGATTGGGTTCCGGATTATAAATGGCTATTGAATAACTCTGTGTACAAACAAGCCCGCCAAAACATTCCTTATAATTTGCTCCATCGCTTGCAACAGGTCCGATATAAACACCACCATCGTTGCCTATCAATAAAGAATCGTTTGCAGCACCAATATATTGTATATAGTGGTGGTCTGAATGAACATAACCCGAACCCCAATTATTAGGATCTGTCGGATCAAAATAGCCGTTTAACCAATTGGTCCAGGTAGCCCCGCCATTGGTTGATCTTTTACCACTGAATTCACCAATCATTATATCCATGCCGTTGGTAGGGCTAACAGTGAAAGTCTGGTTATAACCCTCCTGCGTATTGTAGTTTGCATTACCATCGCCCGGCGTACTATTCGTAACATTGGAAAAAACACTCATCATATTTGTGCTTACGGTATAAGTCGCAAAGGCAGGATTGGTCTGTGCTAAAACATACAGATTGTCGGGTGTATTTGGGCTGTATGCAAGGTCTAACCGAATAGTTGTAGGATGAGTATAAACTGTTGTCCAGTTCGTTCCCCCGTCAATGGATCTGAATATTTTCCCGGATGATTTGTCCGTAAGAAAATAAAAACCATTAACTGTTCGTATAATATCATTGAAGTTGGAAGTAGCGCCAGCATTATCAAAAACAGTTGTCCATGTTTCACCGCCATCTATAGATTTATATAGAAACATGGTGGTTGTTGCCCAAATCGTATTATTTACTCCATAATTAGGGTCTATATAGATCTGGGCAATTCTGAATTGCTGATTCAGGGTGAATGAAAGTTTCGGAGCCCAGTTGATACCACCATCCATACTTTTCCAAATACCAATGCTGTTTCCATGATCGCCATCATAATCGCCGGTAGCCATCAGCATATGATTAGCATTGGCTGGAAGAAAGGCAATGTCTGATACGCCCAGACCTGCGAATTGGTCGGTTTGTGGTGTCCAGGAACTACCTAAATCTGTTGTTTTAAATAAACCACCGGCTGTGGAGCCGGCATACATGGTTCCTAATAATGCAGGGTGTCTTTTCACTACATTAATTCTGCCAATACCACCTCCAAAAGTCCATCCGTTTAATACACCGGAACTTGTTGGCCCAAGACTCGTCCAGGTAGTCATAGCAGTTCTGTTTGAAACGTATAGATTCTGTTGATTAGTAAATGAATTTGGCTGTTCCTCAATTGCATTGAGCCATCCCGTTAATGGATTGGGGAAACTTCCGTTAATTCCGATTTTATCTCTCCACACCAACGCCCAGCGTTCAAACAGGGCCACCTCTTCTCTGAATGCTTCACTTTTATTAACATCTACACCGAGGTTTAATAATTGTTGTTTTTTAATATCGAGTTTTGACCTCACTTCAGCAACCAATAATTTATAATTAGCTCCCGGCCTTTGAGATTCCGCTTTATAATCAGGAATTTGAATCAGTGATTGTGCAAAAATGCTGTTTGTCGTAACTACAAATAGTAATGCAAAAAGAAAAACTTTTTTCATAAATAATCATTTTAAAAATCAAAGTCTGGATTGAAAATTAATTTTTGACAATAAGGAAATGATTGCCATTAGTTTTATTGATGGTTAGTAGGCTTTTGGCAGTTGATATTATTTTTGGTTTAATTTTATACGCGAATCAAAATTCAGGTATATAATATAAATATAATAACAAAAAGTATAATTTTTGACATTGAATACTAATTATATTTCGAAAAGGGCCCCCCGTCACTCCTACTTATTTTCAGGCTCAGATAATGGAATGCCACCGTTTTCTGTCTCAAGGCCGACAGCTTATCTTGTCAATCTGAAGTGATGTATTTTGCTGCTGAAGACCATAAACGCCAGATCAGCAGGAAAGAAATGGAAGAGTTAATCCTGCCCGTATGGCAAAAGGTGCCGGGTGTATGCCTTCGAACAAATCGAATAGCGGGATTTTACGTGAAACCGAATTTGCAACTGTCAAAAAAATCAAAGCTTATGACCAGGGCCTCGAAGGGGAGACCGGATGTCGCGGTTTGCACCTGAATGGTTCCAGTCTTGTTTTTGTCGCAGGCAATATTAAAATTAAATTTAGCAATAATTAATTCCCCATGGTCAGTATTGAAACAGTACGACAAGTAGCTTTATCCTTCCCTGAGACCGACGAACATCCGCATTTTGATCGAAAGGCTTTCCGGGTCAAAAAGAAGATATTTGCCACCCTTTCCGAAAAGGAAATGACGCTGAACCTGAAACTGACCCTTGTTGATCAGTCAGTATTTTGTGCTTTTGACAATACGGTTATATATCCGGTAGCCGGGGGGTGGGGAAGGATGGGATTTACGACCGTCAATCTTAAGAAAGTGAAAAAGGCTATGCTTAAGGACGGATTGACCGTTGCTTATTGTACCACCGCCCCTCCAAAGCTTGCTGAAAAATATTTGCCGAAATGATCGGCTAACTGCCATTCATACTATTTCAGTCAATCTTTTGACTAGGACTGTCTAATTTTTCCTTCAAATAATTATTTACATGACAGCGAGAATAGGGTTGTTTTTTCTTTGTTGCCTCCAGCTATCTTTTCAAGGCTCCGCCCAATTTACTTTCATGAAGAATATGGGGGGAGAAAAATTTGATAGAGCATTGTTTCTTACCGGGACCAGCGATAAAGGGTACCTGGCCTGTGGCTATAGTAATAGTTTCAGCAGCAGTAATGATGTGTATCTTGTAAAAACGGACGGGCAGGGAAATGTACAATGGCAAAAAACCTATGGTGGAAATAAACTAGACATGGGTTGGAGTGTGCTGGAGTTGAAAGACAAGGGATACCTGCTACACGGCTGCACGCTGAGTAAGGATACCACCAACCAGGATATTTATTTGCTCCGCCTAGACTTGTCAGGAAATATCATATGGGAAAAAACCTATGGCAGCAAGAAAGATGAACGAACTACAAACCTGCTCACGCTAGCTGATGGGAATTACTTACTGATCGGTGAGCGAATCATCCAGGATACTGTTGACAGGGACAGTTATCTCCTAAAACTAGATACAAGCGGGAATATTATCTGGGAAAAGACATTTGGCGGGCCCAGGAATGAAAGAACCTACTATGGCGCTGAAACAAACCAGGGGGATTATCTTATTACCGGATCGATCTTGCCCTATAACAACGGCAAGGCCGATATCTTGTTGCTAAAGATTAGCAGGGAAGGAGACTTAATCTGGAGCCAAACCTATGGAGAGAAAGAAGTACATGATATATCACATAGCTTTTCCCGCAACAAAGATGGAAAAGCATTTACGATCACGGGCTATATCGGATCCGCACAACCGGGTTTTCATGATGCTTTGTTTATGCAGGTGGATGCAGACGGAAAGCTCCTCGTTGCCAAACGTCATACTACCGGTGAAGATATGCGGATGATGCATGCAGAGGAAACTGACGACAAGGGCTTTATTGTGACGGGGTATTCTAGAAGAGAAATTTCAAAAAATATTAATGACGCAGTATTGCTTAGATATGACAGTGCCGGCAATGTAAAGTGGTTAAAGACTTTTGGTACACCCAGCGTTGATGACCAGGGATATTGGATCGTATGCAATGCGGACGGAGGTTATACCCTGACGGGCTTTACATACAGCCATGGAATCAATGGTGATCTTTGGCTGATAAGAACAAATGCGAATGGAGATATACAATAAAAAGATTTTTCCCCGTTGATCATTTATTCTCAAATGCATTGGCAGATCCGTCAGATTCCTGTTCATCCAGGCTTTCCCTCTCTTCAGGGTTAATGATTATTTTCTCACCGTCCTTTGTACCTGTGGCTGCTGTTTTTTTCTCTTCTTTTGTTTGCGGCATTATGGTTTTATCGTTGGCTGGACCGTGAGGATAGCCGGTGAAATCTTGATCGATCTTAGGATCGGGATCCTGGCTAACCTGTTCTTTCTTGATGATCGCTTTGTTTTGTTTGTCGGGCATATAGCTGTTTTAATATAAACACTTAAATTATTGTGCCAGAAATGCAAAAACAAGCTTTTGTCAACCTTTCTTTTTATTTCCTTTTCCTTTCAGGTCAAGATAGTCAAGATAATAAATGATTTTGACTGACAGGCTGTTGAAGGATGGCTTATCAATGATCCTTTTGAAATTGTCGTAGTACTGCTCCCTGATCAATTGATTGTAAAGATCTGATGATGTTTTCCAGTTTATATTCACAAAACTTCCCGGGGCAACCTGCCAGGTGTAATTCATGTCAATATTGAAAAGATTCAGGTTCACATCCGGGTTCTTTACCCCCACCGGAAGGTATGCTGCCGTTCCATCTTTTGCCAGGTCGAACAATTTTGTATAGGCTGCTTTACTCCAGTAGTGGCGTAAGCGGAACGTCAGTCCCATTTTATTGTTGAAATTGTATTTTACATTCAGGATATTTTCCGCTGTGCGGCGTTTGCGTAAACCGGTTGCTACACTGTCGCGATCATTCGTAAAATAGGCGAACCCATAATCATTTTTTCCAAAGAACATATAGTGGCTCAGTTCCATATTGAATTTATCGCTGAACCGGTACGTGTTGCTGGCAAAAGCTTCTATATTGCTCGTTTTGTATTTGCCGGATGTACGGTGATGCATCTGGAGGACAGTGGAATATTTCTTTGCCCTGTTCGTGGCTATCCGGGCACCTTTCATCCAGGAACCGGGCCGTTTAAAGACCCAATCAGGAAGCCGGGCTTCATAAAAATCATTGCTGGCGGGGCGGGCATCAAAATTGACATTAAACTGCCATAGGTTTTTCAACTGTCCATTTACGTTACCATTAATCCGGAAATCCTGGTATTTGCGGGGTGTATATAATTCTGAATAGTTACCATTTAGGTTCACAAAAATATTATTATAAAAGCTTCTTGGCTTCACCCACCTGTAACCCGTATAAAAACCATGGGTGACATAGTTATTATTCGTAAAAAAGCCCATGTCGCTTTGTTCATATTTTTCGTCAGCATACCGGCGGTGGATGTCCCAATTGAAGCGACCTTTAAACTGACCTATATATAAATTGTACAAGTTTCCTGCTGTAGTTTTACCCGGTGCAGAATAACCACTTAGCCGGCTATGGTTGACCTGTCCCCAAAAATTCCAGTCTACCTTATTATCATAAAGGTCCCAGTCCAAGGCAGTCACATTGGCATCGTAATCTTTGCCGCTTCGCATCACGTTGGTATTGATCAATGATACGCGAGAGTTATTTTTCAAGCCCTGGTCCACTACCATAATATTATAATTAGTCAGGGGATCCGTTTCCAGTTTATGCGTTTTGCCTGTCCCGTCGTCAATTGTCGCAAACTGCGCTTTGGTAATGGCATTGAAAAAGCCAAGCCCCAGTTTCTTTTTTGTACGGCCGCTGATCTTGGTTGCGTTAATCAGCTTGCTTTCGGCGGGATTCTTTAGAATGGATTCGTTGGAGCCTATCCGGCCATATACATCATAATAGTGGATGGGTTGCCCACCGATCCTCCGGCTGTAAAAAAGATTTCCTTTATTAAACAACTCTACCCCTTCATTAAAGAAGGGACGGTTTTCATTAAACCTGACCTCAAACGGAGATAGATTCAATACCTGGTTATCACTTTGTACCTGGCCAAAGTCTGGGATCAGTGTCATGTCCATTGTAAATCCATCAGTGATACCATATTTTACATCCATACCTCCGTTCACGGAAGGCTTCCATTTATCATCCAGGCCTGGATTTTTCGTTAGATAGGTTGACAAGTAGGGCGAGAAGGAAAGACGTAAGGGAGGTTGAATATCCTGGAGACCTTTCCAGGTTCCTGCCTGGTTCATAAAGCCGAATTTATTGGGATCGATCGGGCTCCAGGCAAATTGCTGACCGCTTTTGGAACGTCTTCTTATGATCTGTAAACCCCAATCCTGGATTTTTCCTTTACTGAAGCGCAACGCTGAATAAGGTATCCGCATTTCAAATGACCATCCATTTTTTTGCACCGTTACAGCGGATGTATAAACAGCGTTCCAGCTAATATCTTCGCCATTATTGATACCAATAGCATATTTAAGATCGAATTGTTCATTCAGCGGCGTTACATAAAAACCAAGACCATTGATCTTATCCTGATAAGTATCGAATATTACTCCGATAAAATCGTTTATACCGACATTATCCCGGCCACCCAACTGTTGTGAAATACTGTCTTTACTATGCTCATGAAGGATACCGCCAAAATAAATCGCTTCATTGTCATAGATAAGGTATAGCTCGCTTTTATTCCGGGGATCTTCTGCACGTCCCGGTGTGGGTCGCTGTTCGACAAGGTCAGTAATCACGGGTGCCTGTTTCCAGGCTTCTTCATTGATCTCGCCATCTATTTTGATGGGAAGGGTTATTCGAACGGCATGGGTTTTTGGATAGACCTGTGCAAAAGGGGCTCCGGCGGGTAGGAATGCGATAGCAAGTACCGCAATTATTGAAGTTTTCTTTCTCATGGCAAATGGCTCTCAGCGATAAAAGCTAAGAAGTGCAAGAAATGTGTTTTATGACAGAACCATCGCGGGAATTACACCTATGGTAGCTCTACAAGGACGGATGGGAGGAAATGTTAAACTATTTTAGAAAATAGTTGGAGTAAACTGTTTCTGATCTTTCATTTAACAAGGTGACATAATCGACCGAGCCAGCGCCCAGAAAATTATACCGCAGGCCAACGACCTTGCCTACCTCTATATCGTAATGATCCTGGCGGATTAATTGTCCATTCACGAAAATATTTACCTTACGGTTCTTTACTTCCAGTTTTACATTCATTTTTTGGGAAGGGTCGATACCAAAAGCTGAAAGATCATTTGACTTCCCTTCCCAGGTTTTATCATTCAATTTTAAATTGATATCACTTACACAACCAGGGATGCTAAAAGGAATAATAAAGGCGCCATTCGTGCAAAGAACAAATAACTTGCTTGTTTTACAAACAGCAGGTCCTTCACTAAAAGTATTTTGAAAACTTGTAAGAAGAGTAAAGTTGTCACCCCGTAAATTTTCAAAAGGCTTTACCAGGTGATAACTAAGCGTAATGGGTTTATCGGATTTTTTTATTTCTTCCAGTACGGCAGGAGTGATATTCATTCCTTTATTGCGTACCAGGGCTTCTTTTTTAATGTAAGTAGGAACTGGATTGTGATCGACAGTTGCCATCCATTGCTCTGAACGTATAAAAAGTTCATGTTCTTTTATGATCTTTTTATCCAGGATTAGTTTCGCTCTGAAATACCCGGGATAATAGTAGATTCCTGTTGCCTCAGTTTGCCCGGGTTGTAATCGGATAGTTTTAGTGCTATCCCATGACTGCTGGATAACAATATCATCGGAATCCATCCCTTTAAGATCGATATTGAACACAACACTATTGGGCAACCCTTCTGCCAGCGGTTTACTTTTAAAAACCACATCTGCCGGTGGCGCTGCTGAAGAAGAGGAGGGGCCGGAAAGCAGTACAAATCCAAATACAGCCACCAACATCACCATAGCCGTAACAGTTATCACCAGTTTCCTGTTTAGGCCAGAGGTAATTCTCTGCGGGGTACTAATCGGTTCTTTTTTTTGCTCTTTTTTGTTACTAACCTGGTGCGCCTTGAACTGCATCCAGTTTTCATAACCGAGGTATCCAGCCAAAGCATTTAAGGTGACAGAACTGGGCATGCTCTCATACCTCACTTTTCCAAAGATCCTTTTTAGCGTGGTAGTGCTGAGTTGAATTGAAGTGCTGTCAAAAATTTTTTCGCTGAGCTCCGAAAACTCAAAATCCCGCCATTCACCAGCCGGGGGCCAGTTCAGTTTTTTTTCTATTAGTTCCCTGCAACGCTGAAGGTACTGTGTATCATAGCTCATTGTCACGGCAGATCTGTTTAAGATTCAACTTGTTCCATCTTGAACAACTTTGTACAGGTATTCAAATCGGAGTTTCTTAGTTTTCAGCTTCCCATCGCAAACACTAAATTTTATTTTATGAAGGTACTTCAATTATCAGCAATCATCTTCCTTTCATCATTTTTAACAGCCGCCCGTGCGCAACAGACAATCCCTTTCAGTGATAAACGATGGGTGATCCAGGCACAGGCGTCGGTCCAGGAGGGGTATAAGGGGTTTAACAGTCTTTATTTACAGAATGGTATGGCCTATTTGAAGGATGAAAAATTCAGCAATGGAATCATCGAATTTGATGTGTATCAAAATGAAAGAACTTCTTTTTCAGGGCTGATCTTTCATATTACCGATCCGACGAATTACGAGGATATTTACCTGCGTTCGCACCAGTCAGGAAACCCTGATGCCTACCAGTACACCCCGGTTTTTAACGGAAATTCTTCCTGGCAATTATACCATGATGCGCATGATGCAGTCAATGATGGCTTTATTCATTGGAAGCAGCGCGGGAAGATCATGGGATACAATACGGTTATTGATTTTCCATTTGACCGCTGGTTACATGTAAAATTGCTGATAAAAGGAGCCGAGGCCGAGTTGTATGTGGACAATAACGACATACCGGTTGCTTTCATACGGCAATTGATGATGGGGGCAACTACAGGTGGGCTTGGCGTAAAAGCGAATGTCGGAGCTGTATGGTTTGCCAATTTCACCTATACAAAAACCGATGATATCGTTTTTAAAACAAAGGAGGATGGATATAAAATAGCGACACCCGCTGGAACGATTCCCAGATGGCAAGTATCGGGTACATTTAAAGAGGCACAGGTAAAAAGTATGCATCAGCTCGACAATAATTGGTTAGCGAATCAGCAATGGAAAACAATTGTTACAGAATCGACCGGGCTGGCCAATCTTTCACGGCTTTCAGCGTTAAATGATTCGGTAAATACGGTGCTAGCAAAGTTCACAGTAATAGCGGACAATGACCAGGTGAAGAAGCTGGATATCGGATACAGTGACAGGGTGAAAGTATATTGTAACGGTAATGCAGTGTATAGCGGGAATGCGAGTTTCAGGACGAGGGATTATCGTTACCTCGGAACGATCGGTTATTACGAATCGGTGTATTTGACGTTGAAGAAAGGAGAGAATACGGTCATTATGGCGGTATCTGAAACTTTCGGTGGCTGGGGTGTTATGGCGAAATGGGAAAGTATGGAGAATTTGAAAATTCAGTAGCGCTAAACTTTCATTTTTACAGTTTTATTTGTGGTTTATTAGATTCCGGGATATTTGTGGCAAGGGTATTGGACTAGGTGAAAAAGATTTTGGGACTTGCTCAAAACCATTATCTTAGTTTCAATAAACCTTTCTATGGCAGATAATAATAATGTTTTCCTGAATCGTGACTTAAGCTGGCTTAGTTTCAATCACCGGGTATTGATGGAAGCCGCAGATAAAACAGTTCCGCTCTATAGCCGCATTAGTTTTTTATCGATTTTTTCTTCCAACCTGGATGAATTTTTCCGTGTGCGGATGCCTTCCATTTTTGCCTTTACCAGTATCCAGTCCAAAAAAATATCCCTCGAAGAAGAATATCCCAAAGACCTGGTGAGCCAGGTGCAAAGGACTGTTCACCAACAACTGGAAGAGTTTGGCAGTATATTGAAAAAGCAAATTATACCAGAGCTGGCGGATAATAACATAAGGTTATATTATAATGACCCTATCCGGGACGAGCACAAAGAGGCTGTCCGGGAGTTTTTTTTATCAAAGGTGTTGTCTTTTCTTCAGCCCATCATCTTGAGGAAGGATAACCAGGACACGGTTTTCCTGGAGAATAATGCTTTGTATTTTATCGTGGATATGGAACCGGAAGATCAGCCCGGTGAGCATATTTATGGACTACTCAATATCCCTTCAACCAATTTGCCCCGCTTTTCTGAGCTGGCCCGGCTGGGAAATGATCATTATATTCTTTTTCTTGACGACGTGATAAGATTAAACTTACAGGAGGTATTTCCGGCCCATATCATTCACGGCGCCTGGAGTGTGAAGCTGACCCGGGATGCCGAAATGAGTATCGGGGATGAATTTATTGGAGATATTGCAGAAAAAATTGAAAAGCAAATTGAAAAAAGAGATGTGGGACATGCTACCCGGCTGTTATATGATAAATCAATGCCCCATGAAATAAAAGATTTTATCCAAAAATATATTATTCTCCGCGACGAAGAAATGGCGGAAGGAGGTCGTTATCATAACTTAAAAGATCTTGGCTCTTTACCCAATCCTCTAAAAGGTAAGCTGGCCTATGGAAACTGGGCTCCTGCTTCACACCCCGGGTTTAATAACCACCGTTCGATCTTTCAAACTATTACTGAGAAAGAGAAAATGCTCCACCTGCCTTATCATTCTTACAATTATATACTTCGTTTCTTTAATGAAGCAGCTATTGATCCTAACGTAAAAGAGATTTATGTGACCTTATACCGGGTAGCAGCTGATTCGCATATCGTCAATGCTCTTATTAGTGCTGCGAGAAATGGAAAAAGGGTAACGGTTTTTGTAGAACTAAAAGCAAGGTTTGATGAAGCCAACAACCTGAAATGGAGCAAAAAGATGAAGGCTGTGGGGATCCGAATTATCAACAGCATACCCGGTCTGAAAGTGCATGCGAAAGTAGCCTTGGTAAGGCGGTCGGAGGACAAAGTGTTGAAAAACTATTCTTTTATGGCCACTGGTAATTTTAACGAATCTACCGGGCGGTTTTACACAGATCATGTCCTTTTTACTTCCAACAAGGAAATAGGAATAGAACTGGAATGGCTTTTTGATTATTTGCAAAGTCGCAAGCAGCCGGGGGAGTATATGAAGATACCTTTTGTTCACTTGCTCGTATCACAATTCAATATGGTGAAGCGGTTTGAAAAGCTAATTGAGAGGGAGATAAAAAATGCAAAAAAGGGAAGACCTGCCGGTATTATCATAAAGTTGAATAACCTGCAGGAAAGGAACATGATAGAAAAACTATATGAAGCCAGCAGGGCAGGAGTGAATGTGCAGCTATTGGTTCGAAGTATCTGCAGCCTGGCGCCTGGGGTGAAAGGACAGAGTGAGAATATAACGATACACCGCATTGTGGATCGTTACCTGGAGCATGCCCGTGTTTTTGTATTTCATAATAATGGAAAACCACAGTATTACATGGGCAGCGCTGATTGGATGAACCGTAATCTACACAGCCGTATTGAGGTGGTGTTCCCTGTATATGATCCAAAGTTTGCTGAGGAATTAAATCATATCCTGCAACTACAATTGAATGATAATACCAAAGCTGTGCTAATAACTCCTGCCCTTGATAATGTACGGGTGGTGAATGGCGGACCCCCGCTCGCTGCTCAACCTGCTATTTATGAGTATGTACAAGGGCTGTTAAGCTAAAGAAATAGTGATTCCTGAGCGTACTTGAAAAAAGCGATGGTGGAATTTTTTTTTGATCTGTCTCCCACTGCACTTGGACGATACTTGATTGCAAAATTATTAATTGCCTAAAAAAATGTTTTTGAATTAGAAAGAGCCGCTGAGAAGCGGCTCTTTCTAAGTATGTTCTGGGTAACAATTATTGTATCACCACCGACCCATCTGCCAGCTTCTTGCCTAACCTGTCAAATAATACGACCCGGTATACACCACGGCCATGCTGCCGCATATCAACATTCATGGTTTGATAGGGACTCGTGATCGGGTAGCTACGGTTATAAACATGTGAGCCCTTTGCATCATAAATGATCACCCTGTTGCTGGCATTCGCACCGGATGTATAATAAGCAATTTTGAATTGACCGGCATTTGGACTTGGATAGATAAATAACCTGGTCGTTGCTGAGTCTGAAATCGCCAATGCGGGAGATGTATTGCTGCAGGAAAGACCCGTTGTATTCGTGACGGTCACGGTATAACTCCCCAATTTATCAAGATCAATACCTGCCAATGTTGCTGACGTGGCGCCAGGTACAGCTACTCCGTTTTTAAACCAGGTATACGTGTAAGTACCGGGAGGTGTAACATTCGCTGTTAAGGTCGTGGTCAACCCGGGAAATAGACTTGTGAAAGGGGAGGCTGTTATATTGACTGTTGGGCTTGGGCTAACCGTCACCGTTGTGGCAGATGAGATGGCAGAGCATGCACTGGAATTGGTAACAGTAACAGTATAATTGCCTGATGTACTCACCGTGATCGATTGGGTGGTAGCACCTGTGCTCCATAACCAGGCATTGCCAGAAGAGGCTGTTAACGTAATACTATTTCCCTGGCAGAAAGAAGTGGCGCCGCTGGCTGAGATCGTAGCAGCTGGTAAAGAATTTACCGTCACTACAATCGCATTTGAAGTACTAGTGCAGGAACCTGTGGTTACCACTACTGCATAGGAACCGGAGGTGGTTGCTGAATATGTTTGCGATGTTGCACCACTGATTGCCGTGCCGTCCTTTTGCCATACATAAGTTGTACCTGCATTGGCAGTAAGAGTTACACTACCGCCCTGGCAAAATGTAGTTGTCCCGCCCGCAGTAGCCGATGCAGCGGCAACAGAACTGATCGTAAGAACTACGGGAGTCCTTGTTATGCTTTCACAACCAGAAGTATTATTTCTACTGGCTGCATAATAAATAATGGTGCCAATAGAACTAAGCGTTGGACTTGCAACAACACTACCACCTGTGGCTGCATTATACCAAATGACTGTATGGCCAGTCGGTGCATTAGCAGTGGCCGTCAGTGTAGGTACTGTACCTCCCGGGCAAACAGTTTGTGATTGATCACCACCACTGGTTGGTTCGGCAAGAGTGCCCGATGATACCGTAACAGGGAGCGTTACAGTATTAGTCTGGCAACTGCCATTGCTGGCGAATACACTGACATTACCATTTGAACTACCTGGTAAATAATTAATAGCAACGGTGTTAGTACCTTGTCCGCTGGCAATCACGGCTCCTGGAGGGGCGGTCCAGGTATACGATGTCGCACCCGTCACAGAAGGTGTGCTATATGGAATATTTGAAGGTGTGCCACATACTGTAGTTTGACCAGTTATGTTGCCCATAGCACCCAGACCACCCCCGCCACTGGATACGGTGGCATTAATGGCATTAGCTTTTTCACTGATTGAACCGGTAGTATTGTTTTTTGCAACAATAGTAAACCACATTGTGGTGCCGGGAAGCAAACCGGTAGCGGTATGAGAAGTTCCTGCGATATTCGGAGTATGCACCACAAATTGTCCCGCATTCTCATCGAGTCGATAAAGGTCGTAATGAGTAGCGCCAGCAACAGCATTCCAGGTAAAACTTACTTCGCCGGAACTACAACCTGCGCCACCTGAAACATTAAATCCAGTTGGAATATTTAAAATTTTGAAGTTAACATCACTCACATCTGTGATCGACCCGCTGGTCACTCTCACTAATGCCGTTGATGTGTTAGCAAAAGGTACAGACCATGATAATCGCGTAGTAGCAGCTGCTACCGTCCCGATCGTATTCCATGATCCGCCGTTGTCTAAAGAATATTCCACAGTTTGATTACCGGTCACACCGGCATTGTCCCAGGTAATTATTTCTGATGTGCCCGGATTGAATGATTCAGGCCCATTAGGATAGATAACTTCAATATAAGGTTGATCAACGATCCATGTCAATGCAAAACTTTGGGGCCCTGTTGGAACAGATGTACCTGTAACCCTAAGGGTATAGTTGCCTGCCGGTGGATTGTTAATGGTGACTTGTTCGATATTACTAACATTGTCTACATCCTGGGTTGCATTACTGGCAGGATTGTTTCTGTCCAATATCCAGGGAAGTGTAGTAGTGGCGCCTTCGATAACGGTAAGATCGAGATTATTTACTAAGGCAGGATTTGCATTGGCGGCTGCTGCCGGATCATTCCAGGTAAGCATTACTTTCAGTCGTACTGTTCCCGCCGGGATTGTGATCAAGGTATTGTTTACCCCACCCGTCGATACACCAGCCGGATCATACAAATAACGGTTGTTCTCCAGTATTTTCACAGCATTCAAAACATTCACCCTTCCAAATCCAAACTTGTAGTCCGGGCCTGGATTGCCCAAATCATGAGCGGAATTGCAGGCAACATTTTTTATTAAGGTAGAGGGAGGAACGATATTCCCATTAAGTTGTTTGTAACGTTGTACCAATAATGCCAATGAACCTGAGATACCGGGTGTAGACATCGATGTTCCGGATAAAGTAGCATAAGTATTGGCTGGAGTAGAGGTAGAAAATACATTGGTCCCCATGGCCACTAGCTCAGGTTTAACTCTCCCGTCCTGCACAGGACCACAACTGCTGGAACCGGCCAGTCCTTCTGTAGAAGTGAGGTTGCCCACAACAACATTATTCTTAGCTGATTTTCCTGTGCCGGTGATTGTAAAAAATTGGTTGCCACAGGAAGCTCCTGCATTGCCTGATGAATGTACGTGCAGGTGATAGGGGAAATTATTAAGGTTTAAGTCCGTATTTCTGCTGACAGTTGTATACTGGATCTGCGTACCATTGATGTTGCAGGAAACTGTACCTCCGTCATTATAAGAATGACTGCTGACGATCAGGTTATTGGCTGGAATTCCTGCAGCCATTTCCGTCTGGATATTACCATTAAAATTCCAGGAAAAAAGATTAGCATTCGGTGCCATACCCCTTGCAGTAGGGTTGATCAGCCCCCGACCTAGAATAGTACCTGCGCAATGCGAAGAATGCTGAGAGGCTGCGCCGGCTTCCACTTGGGTAACCCGGCCAATAGGATAAAAATCCAGGTGCGAAACAATTGCCCCACCATCCCAAATTCCTACATTGATCCCATCTCCTTTGAGGTTTCGCGGTCCGTCACTAACAACATTTACCCGGTGTAGTGTTCTGCCAGGCAGGTTTTCATTTTGTCTGGGTGCCTGGATGAATTCTGTCCACTGCACAAATGGTAACGCTACCAATTTTTCGAGGTTCGCTTGCGGAATCCGAATGTTGTAATTTCTGAAAATCTGGATATCCTCCAGTATAATCGCGCCTATGGAACTAAATGAGGCTTTGATTCTTTCCGCACTCATTTTCTCATACGTCGTAATGGTTACATCCGCATATCCTGTTACAGGTATAGCGTGTGGAGGTACTTGTTTGTCTAATACCTCACGGTTTGCCTTTTGTAATGGGCTGAACTGAAATATACTTCTTATAGGGAAGGATCTGAGTACATTAAGATTGATGTTAGCTGAAATGGCCGCAGTAAAAGCGTAGTTGGGAATATAGTCGATCAACTCAACACCTGAAGCTTTTAATTGCGCTTTCATAGCATTGTCTGGCAGAGAATTGAATTGAATAGTGACATAATGTTTTTCCAAAAATAAACTGTTGCGAAGAACACCAGAAGCTTTCGATAAGGTATGGATATTTTTTTCAGGAACGAATTCGCCGGAATGTAGTTGAATACGGTAGTCCTGGCTGGGCTGAGCGGCCAGTGCTAAAGGAAATAGTAGAATGAAAAGCACGCTGGTGCTGATAGATAAAAATTGCTTCATAACGTTAGTTTTGAATAATAAATGATCCAATTCGGTGATGGAAAAGTACACATAATTTTTTTAGTCAGCGCATTTGGGAAATATATAGGAAAGTTTACCACGGAACGGGCTCTGAAATTGTTGATGTCTTACCTTTAGCACCAACTAAAATCAACTACTATGTCATTTGAATGGAAAGGGGTTTTTCCGGCTTTAACCACAAAATTTACACCTTCGGACGATCTGGACCTGTCCTTATTTGAAATAAACTTAAACGCCCAGTTAAAAGCCGGTGTAGAAGGCATCATTCTTGGAGGGACACTGGGTGAGGCCAGTGTGTTGACAACGGAGGAAAAAGAAGTGTTGGTGAAATTTGCCATTGAAAAAGTCGCTGGTAAAGTTCCTGTTGTTATTAATATTGCTGAAGGCAGTACAAAGGAAGCCTTGAAACAAGCGAAGCTGGCGCAAACCTGGGGAGCTCAAGGTTTGATGTTATTACCACCCATGCGGTATAAAACTGATCATAGGGAAACGGTGACCTATTTTAAATCAATAGCGGATTCAACCGATTTGCCGGTGATGATCTATAACAACCCGGTGGATTATAAAACAGAAGTGACATTGGATATGTTTGATGAGCTAAGGGTTTGTGGTACTATTACGGCGATAAAAGAAAGTACAAGAGATGTAACGAATGTGACGAGATTAATCAACCGTTTTGGTGACCGGTATAAAATTCTTTGCGGTGTAGATACGCTGGCTATGGAAGAACTGTGTTTAGGTGCTGATGGCTGGGTGGCGGGTTTGGTCTGTGCATTCCCGGCAGAAACCGTTGCGATTTATAAATTGGTAAAAGCAGGGAAGATCAAAGAGGCAACAACAATTTATCGGTGGTTTATGCCACTGTTGGAATTAGATATTCACCCTAAATTGGTACAATATATTAAACTGGCCGAGCAGCAAGCAGGAATTGGAAGTGAAAATGTAAGACCGCCGAGATTGACACTGGAAGGGGAAGAAAGACAATTAGTGCTGAAAATTATAGATGACGGGATGGCCGCCAGACCTGTTTTATAAAGAAGTAAAAAAAAAGTTGGGCCCTAATCCCGGGCAACCGGGAGATATATCGGGCGGGTCGTAACCCTAAAATATTTTTATGTTTAATGATGCAACTACTGAAGAGCTGGACGTGATTATGAAGGATGCCTGGAAGGCATTTCATATCTATCGTAAATACTCATTGAGGCAAAGGGCTGATTTTATGCGCGCCATTGCAAAAGAAATGGAAGCATTGGGTGATGAGCTATTGCAAGTAACCGGGGAAGAAACCCACCTACCAGAAGCAAGGCTCAAAAATGAAAGGGCCAGAACAATCTTTCAACTTAATTCATATGCTGACGCCTGCGAAAAAGGTGATTGGCTCGACGCAAGGATAGACGTAGCCAATCCAGACAGAAATCCTCCCAGGCCCGATATTAGAAAAATGCTAATTCCCCTGGGCCCGGTTGTTGTGTTTGGCGCGGCCAATTTTCCATTTGCTTATTCAACGGCCGGTGGTGATACCGCTACCGCATTGGCGGCTGGTTGCCCGGTGATCGTTAAAGCACATCCTGCCCATCCTCAAACAAGTGAATTAGTGGCAAAAGCAATTTTGAAAGCTGCTGTTGCTTGTTATATGCCATCAGGGATATTTGCCCATGTATACGGAGCCTCTTTTGACGTGGGTAAGGCACTGGTGGAACATCCATATACCAGGGGCGTTGGATTCACCGGTTCTTTTACTGGAGGCAAACAATTATTTGACTGGGCTAATCAGCGAAAATCACCAATACCAGTGTTTGCTGAGATGAGTAGTATCAACCCGGTGTTTTTATTACCTGGAAAAATGAAAGAAGGAGCTGCTGATGTTGCGAAAATGTATGCCGGCTCTATTACAGTAGGAGTGGGACAATTCTGTACTAATCCAGGTCTTATCATTGGCATTGATAATGATGACCTGCAGCAATTTATGGATGGCCTGTCAGAGGAAATAAAAAGCGCCGGCTCCGGCAATATGCTGAACCCGGGCATTTTTAAAAATTATGTGGAGAAAAGGGCCAATGCATTATCGCAACAGGATGTTGAAACTGTTGCAGTATCTTCCGCAGAACCGATCATTAACCAGGGTTTACCAACTATCGCTGCAACTTCTGCCCAGGCGTTTATCAATAATACCTTACTCCACCAGGAAGTATTTGGTCCCTACTCGCTTATTATCCGATGTAAGGATATGGGCGAAATGCTTGAAGTGGCAAGGCATATCGAAGGACAGCTTACGGCCACTTTAATGGCAACAGCTGTTGATATTAAAAACAGTGAAGAACTCGTAGAAGTGGTCAAAAATATGTGTGGTCGTTTTATTCTTAACAGTGTCCCGACAGGAGTAGAAGTTTGTTTGAGTATGCAACATGGTGGACCATTTCCGGCTACCACTGATTCAAGGTTTTCAAGTGTCGGCGCCGATGCTATCAAACGTTTTGCGAGACCCATGTCTTTTCAAAACTGGAGTAATGAGTTGTTGCCGGAGGAGTTAAAAAACGAGAACCCGTTAAAAATCTGGCGAACGGTAAATAATGAGTTGACAAAGGAAGAAATATTCTTGTGACAGATCGTTGCCTTGTCCTACAATTTTCCAAATTGAAGTAAATTTTCCTGGTCTTCCCTTTTCTTGTGTAGTTATTAAAAATGAGTGAGATGGTGACAATTGAAGCTAGTTGGATCGGTGGGTATTCGGGAACTACACCCAATTGATCTTCTTTGCTGTTCTTTATCACCAGCCATCCTGTAACAACAATCGAAAGAATAAAATAAATTCTTAAATTATAGTTACCGGTAGAAAGATAGGTAGTAGTTCTAAACCAATCATCCTGTTGCAATAGAAAGGTGAAGCCAAGACCCGACCTGACAATTTCCCAGCTGATGGCGTACCAGTTCCGAGCCATCAATTTGGTCAATGCAGATACGGTATGAAGAAAAAACCACCATACCAGAAAATATAATAGCTGTCATGCTTATTGCCAATCGCAATATTTCCAAAGAAATAGCTGTCGAAGAATAAGACCATCATCAGTTGTACCCAGCTCCAAACAGTCAAGGTGGTGGAAGTCCGGGTATCCTATTTTTAAAATTATAAACGTCTTCGATCTTATACACCGGATGCTTTTCCACCAAGTCTGTCGGACGGTAACCTGTTGGTTTGAACCAAAGAGTAAATTTTAATAGGGCTGGCATAGTGATCAGTGGTATCTTGCCATTCCTTATTTATAAAAAAAAGGGGAGTAGGCCCTGACAACGAGAAGACTGAATTAACCAGAAAGTTATTTTTAAAACTTCATTGCGTTACTTTGCGTCCTTACTGTCTAGGGATTAAGTGTTTTTTATATGAAACATATTTTCAATTGTATCGATGCACATACCTGTGGCAACCCTGTTCGTCTGGTGAAAGAAGGTGGGCCAATCCTGGAAGGAAAAAACATGAGTGAGAAACGACAACATTTTCTAAGGGAGTATGACTGGGTCCGCACTGGACTTATGTTTGAACCCCGTGGTCATGATATGATGAGTGGAAGTATTTTGTATTCACCACATCATCCGGAGAATGATATTGCAGTTTTATTTATTGAAACAAGCGGCTGCCTGCCCATGTGCGGGCATGGCACTATTGGGACTATTACTATTGCGATCGAAGAAGGTTTGATCAAACCAAAGGTTCCCGGTGTGGTGAGAATGGAGACGCCGGCGGGTTTGGTGATGATTGAGTATAAAGTTGAGAATCAGGAATGCGGAGTCGGGAGAGGGACGTTGAAAGTGCAAAGTGTCAAACTGATCAATGTACCAGCGTATTTGGATTCAACTGAATTACTTGTGACCTGTCCGGAATTGGGGGAACTTATTGTGGATGTTGCCTATGGCGGGAATTTTTATGCGATTGTGGATGTGCAAAAAAATTTTAGGGGACTGGAATATTACAGTGCAGATAAATTGATTGCATGGGCAAGGGAACTGCGGAAAAATATAAATGTGAAATATGAATTTGTCCATCCGGATGATGATACAATAAAAGGTTGTTCGCATATTTTGTGGACAGGCACCGTGTTGGACAGGACGTCAACCGCGAGGAATGCTGTGTTCTATGGGGATAAAGCGATAGACCGATCACCCTGCGGAACCGGTACCAGTGCAAGAATGGCACAATGGTATACAAAGGGTAGGTTGCAGAAAGGAGATGAATTTATTCATGAAAGTATTATCGGCAGTAAATTCGTTGGACGGGTCGAAGAAGAGTTACTGGTGGCCGGTAAACCCGCTATTCGTCCGTCCGTGGAAGGATGGGCAAAAATTTATGGCTACAATACCATCTGGATCGATAGTGAGGATGATCCTTATGCCTATGGGTTCCAGGTTATATAAAAGCAGCTTACATGAGAAAACTACTTATCGCAGTGATCGTATTCGCTCTAGATGCAAAAGGGCTTGCACAAACACCATTGCAAACTTGCAACGAAGGACTGGAATGGCGGTAAAACGGGATGTTCTAATGCCGGGAATATATACTACCGGGTGAACTGGTGCAAAGGAATTAAAAATTACGATAAGCGTTGAAGTAAATGCTAACAAAACTGCCGAAAGAGTTTTCGGTGTACGACCAATAAAATAAAAATAAGATATTAAGAATGAGTAAAGTAGTGGTCATTGGCGGTGGCATTATCGGTTTAAGTTCTGCCTTCTATTTGCAAAGATCAGGTTGGGAAGTAACGGTGCTGGATAAGGGCGATTTTACAGACAATTGTTCCTATGGCAATTGTGGGTATATCTGTCCCAGTCATTTTATTCCTTTGGCTACCCCGGGGATTGTCAAACAGGGATTAAAATGGATGTGGAATTCCAAAAGCCCTTTTTACGTACAACCCCGTCTCGACTGGAACCTGATCAACTGGGGACTAAAATTTGTCCGTAGTGCCACCAAGGATCATGTACACACCGCGGCTGAGCCGCTCCGGGATATTGCCATCATCAGTAAAAAGGAGTACGAGGACTGGTTATCCCTTCCCCACTTTGATTTTGCCTATCAGCAAAAAGGACTGCTGGAGATATTTCAAACTGAGGTTGGAGCAGAGCATGCCAGGCATGTCGTAGAAAAAGCACACGAATTGGGCTTGCGTGACACGCAATTGTTAACCAAGGAACAATTGCAGGCTTTGGAACCCCAAACAAGAATAAATGCACTGGGTGCTATCCTGTTTAATTGTGATGCACATTGCTATCCTAATAAGCTAATGCAGAATTTGCTTGCTTACTTAAAAGGAAAAGGTGTGCACTTGATCAAAAATGAAGAAGTAGTACGGTTTGAAAAAACGGCCAAAAAAGTTAATAGGGTCGGTACCGCTAATAACCTCACCGGGACTCAAAATCTTTTTGAAGCAGATGAAGTGATCATGGCTACTGGTTCCTGGGGGCGGGAGACGGCCAGGCTGCTTGGAACAAGGATTCCCCTGATGCCGGGAAGAGGTTATTCCGTGACATTAGAAGATTCCCCTTATAAAGTAAACTATCCCGCCGTGTTGTTGGAAGGTCGTGCAGCTATCACACCCATGGATGGAAACAAAATCCGGTTTGGGGGTACCATGGAGATCACTTCTCATAAAACACCACCGCGGATGAACCGGGTACAGGGGATATTGGATGCAGTCAAACGGTTCTATCCGGACTTTGATGTACCGCTGCCTGCCAAAGAAAATATCTGGTACGGCTACCGGCCTTGCTCAGCGGACGGGCTTCCCTATATTGGCCGGATAAAAAAATATACAAACGTGACGGTAGCTACAGGACATTCTATGCTGGGCCTTAGCCTGGGAGCCGGCACAGGAAAATTAGTGAACGAAATTATCAATGGTCAGCCAGTTAGCATGGATATAAAACCATTTATTGTCGAAAGGTTTTCTTAAAACTGCGTCTAATGGTGTAACCGGAGACAAATTAAATCAGCAGACTTCTTATTTTTACTACAGCTACGTAGGTTTAATTGAGTAGCGCCATAGCTTATGGATTGTACATCTACCCGGGTGCCTTATCGCCAGACTGGAGCTTTTTCAAAAATAGCGCTGGATTATATGGATCATCACACCTTATTACAACCATTTTTCACCGCACCGCCAACTTTACAAGGGATCCAGAAAGCAATAGTGGCAAGAAAACAATTCGCCACGCAACGGGAGCTCCTGGTACAGGAATTAAAAAAACAGTATGAAGGGATTGCTGTTCATGACAAAGTGAAAGAAAACATTGATTCATTGCTTTCTACTGATACATTCACCATCACCACGGCTCACCAGAATAATATTTTTACCGGGCCACTATATTTTATTTACAAGATTGTACATGCCATCAAACTGGCTGATCATTTAAAAACCACTTTTCCAGGCCAGCATTTTGTACCCGTTTTTTATATTGGTTCTGAAGATGCCGACCTGGATGAATTGAATCATATATATGTTGGTGGAGAGAAAATGACCTGGACAACCAAGCAAACCGGGGCAGTAGGCCGAATGACGGTTGATAAAGCATTGATCCGCCTGGTCGGGTTGATGGAAGGCCAGTTATCGGTTATGCCCCATGGTACAGGAATTATGCATGCCATAAAAAAGTATTACCAGGAAGGAACAACGATACAAGATGCTACTTTCAGATTTGTCAATCACCTGTTTGCTGAATATGGACTAGTAGTTTTACTACCTGACAAGGCGGAGCTTAAAAAGCAAATGATTAAACTGTTTGAAGACGACTTGTTGCATCAAACAGCTTCGGGTATTGTAGAGAAGACAGCCGAAAATCTGGGCGCTGCCGGGTATAAGGTACAAGCAAATCCCAGGGAGATAAATTTGTTCTACCTGGTCAATGATAAGCGGGAAAGAATTGTCAAGCAAGGCGCCCGATACAAGGCTCCCGGAACAGACCTGGATATGTCTGCTGATGAACTAAATAATGAACTCCACAACCATCCTGAGCGATTCAGCCCCAATGTGATTCTTCGCGGACTTTACCAGGAAACGATCTTACCAAATATTATTTTCCTCGGTGGGGGAGGCGAAACCGCTTACTGGTTACAGTTAAAGGACCTCTTTGATTACTATGAACTTCCGTTTCCCATACTGGTGATGCGTAACTCCTTCCTGCTAGTAGAAAAGAAATGGCAGGAAAAGATCAATCGCCTGAATTTTGACGTGGAAGATTTCTTTTTGCCAGAACAGGAATTACTAAACAGACTTGTTGCAAGGGAAAGCAAGAATGACACAAGATTAAACGGCCAGCTTACCGAGCTGGAAAAGTTATATGAATCTTTTAAAAAACAGGCCAGGGCAGTAGACAGAACATTAGAAAAACATGTGGATGCCCTTAAATTAGGTACTGTTTACCGGCTCCGGGAGTTAGAAAAGAAAATGTTGCGGGCCGAAAAAAGGAAATTTAGTGATCAGCAGCGGCAAATCCATACGATCAAGGAGCATTTATTTCCAGGTGGGGGTTTGCAGGAACGGAAGGAAAACCTGGTTTATTATTATGCCAATTGGGGGAGGGAGTTCATACGTGCTCTGTATGAACATTCACTTGCTCTGGAACAGGAATTTGTTGTACTAAAATTCAATTAAAATTTCCATCCTCCGTATTTCTTTCCGATCACCAATAACCAACTATGCGACCCTGCTATTTGACAGTAAAGCTTACTTCACCCACTTTAATAGGAAGGTCTGCCCCGCTATCAACAATGGACAACGCCATGTATTTTCCTTTTCTTAAAGAAGGGAGTTGAAATGTTTCTTTTCTTGTCGCACCCGGGAGAGTCGCAGAGGAGCGATCTTCCAGTTTCCATTCTTCACCGGTTTCCATATTTGATAACTCCACCCTGATTTTGGTGTCCAAAGGCTGCAGCCCGGTATTGTGAAGCAATGTGGTTATACGATGCAAGCTATCTTCGATATGCCCGACATCAATCAATTCTACTTTTTTAGGAGCGTCATCTACTACGTAGAATACATGTACGGCAATCTGGGTTTTTATATATACCGTGGCTTGGTTTTCTTTTTGTTTACTCCGGTCCATCTTTCTATCGGCCTCATGAACCATCAACATCGCATTCAAACTTATTTTCGAAGTTTTGCTGCCACTATCAGGGTAAAAAGATACCAGTACTTCCGCAGTGGATCCGGGACTAATAGTCACTACGCTTGGACTAATTGTGAGGTTGTGTGCACAGGAGTTCTTTAATGTGCCCGCAGGAAAATATCTTTTTGTACCCGTTGAGTCACGATCCCAGTCCACCACTGATAATTGCCAGGTAGTGGGATCCTTGGTAGGATTGGTGAGGTATACTTTTTCAGTTGTTTTTAGATTTTGTGAATGAAAAAACAACCGGGCATTCCCAACTGAAATCCCAGTTTGACAATTTGAAGTGAAAGCAATCCAGGAAAAACTGACAAACAAGAAAAAATGTTTCATAATTAAAATTCAAAAAAGCTCCGGATGCTTTTTACAACAACCGGAACTTTATAATCTAAATCAAAAGACAGGCTAGAAATGAATCAACGAAAAACTCTATGAAATGAATCGAAAAAGCTCTATAAAATGAATCGGAAATACCTGAAGAAATCAATCAATTGAACCAGTGTACACGATAGTGGCAATGTAAGCACCCGTAGGTACGTTAAATGCACTGGCATTGCTGTTTGTTTTCAGGGTATATTTCATCCCCACAAGAGCTGCAACCGCCGAAGTAGCTTCATCAATCAACTTTTGATCGGTAGATGACATTGATGCGACAGGAGTATGGGTGCCACCAAGCGTTGCGGGTACTGTTTCCACAGCTAATACGCTGACAGGAATATTGTCAGTAAGGAATGTAAAGTTAGCAGTGCTTGCTTTTACGTCGAGATCCCAAGCGCGGGTGGAGAGTACAGTTAGATTGCCTGGAATCGTCGTTTCCACATCGGCAGCAAAACTCGCAGCTGTGAGGGTGTAAGTTAGAACGGGAACCGAAGCTGTAACGGTGATTATATCAAGCAGGTTAATGGTTGCAGTAACGTTACCTACCTGAGCTTTACTTTGAGTGGTGCAGAAACCAATGATGCTGAGTGTCATTGCTCCAGCCATAATGATCTTCTTCATGGTGATTTGTTTTGAGGGTTTAAAAATTGGTGATGTCAGTATAATCCCTCCAAAAAACAAAAAACTTTCTCTAACAGTTGTTTTCAGCTTAGGGGATCGAATTAAGGTGACGTCAGGGGTTAGTAGACTTAAAAACGATACAAAGGATTAATCTATTTCTAAATTTTTTTTTTGAACCCGGGCTTTAACCTTTTAGTATTTAAAAAGTCTCAGTTGCTGGTACCATTTGTGAGCTAACTGCCACCACTATGAGAACATTAACCAAGATCTTATGGGTTGTTTTTTCTATACTGCTACCAGTCTGTTCTTGGGCCCAGCAAACCGGCGCGAAATGGCGTTATCACAAATCTCACATTACCTGTACCGAGGAGAAACAATCCACATTTAATAATGCATTGATATTTCAAAACAATACGCCTATTACGCATTCTTACCTGCTTATTTCTACTCCCGATGAATTTTCGGTATTCAACCTCCCAACGAAATTTTTCGTACCATCGGGTGATTCTGTTAGTATTTTTCTGAAGTTTTTCTCGTCGGCGGCAAAAGCCCCTCCACAGGGTAAACCTGTCATCATTAAATTCCTGATGAATGGCGTAGATACGGTGGAGACATTATTTTTTATCTCGCAACCGTTGTACAGGAATCTGCAGATAATGTCTACAATGCAGAGTATCACGTATACAAAAAACCAAGCGCGGCTGGAGATCCCGGTAAAAATAATCAATCATGGCAATGTTGAAGAATCCATTACACTGCAAGTGACAGAGGGATATTTTTCAAAAGTACCGGGATCGCTACCATCATTCAGACTGTCCAGTTTTTCAGATACCGTGGTTAACCTGGAGCTAAAAAGAAATGATATCGAATTCCCGGCTGAACTGCTTCCATTATCTATAGTAGCATTCGACGCGAATAGCCGGGTGGTATCGTCCGTTACCCTTCAATCGCAGCTAACGGGCAACACCATTGATTTTGATCCCCGCTTTGTCAATAGCCAGGAAAACTATATCATAGCACAAGCCGGAGGAATTGGAAATGGCAACCGGTACAATGAGTTCCAGGTGGTATGGAACCGGTTTGGTAATAGCGCGGGGATTATTTTTTCAGCAACGTATCAGCAATTACTGGCAAGCCGTTTTTTGCAACTGCGGGATACCTATTTCGGTTATAAATATAAAAAATGGAAACTGCTGGCAGGGAGTTTATTTGCGTTCCATCAATTGCAACTCCTCGGGCAGGGTATCCAGGTATCTTATGGCACTAAATTAAAAAATGTAGCCATCAGTTATTTCTTTAATAGTAACCCCAACACGCTTAGTACGAGTATAGCACCATTGAGAGACGCCAGTAATTTGTTGCTGACCACGAATCAACTGCTTAAACGCAATATGAATTTTTCGGCGTTCTTACTACATCAAAGAAATAATAAACATGAGCCTGATTTTATAATGGGCGGTGGTAAAATATCTTTTAGACCCAACCGACAAGACTCTATTGAAACGGGTTTTTATATAAATACTTATACCGAACCTTTTAAAGAAAAGGTAGGATTTGCGGGCGAATTGAATGTTTTTAGAGAAAAAACTGGCAGATCACGTTATGATTTTTACAACTACGCATCCTCATCAGGGTTCGCAGGAAATTTTAGAAAAGCGGTGTTGCTTGATGAGTCCATCACTTTTTATAGTAATAAGCGTTTGTTGAAAAGTTTCCGATTGTTTAGCAATTACTACAGGAATACGCATGAGCCTTTTGGAGTCAGTGCCTCGTTTAAACAATTCCAATCAAATTTTCGTGCAGGGGCATCGATTGAGCTACTGATCAAAAAGTTCAGGTTGTCAGTATCACCGTATATCAGCTACCAGGAATTGGAATACCAGGGTAACCATTTTACGCTGGCAGAACTCAAGTCTTCATGGAGCATGTTTGTTCAGGTCAGCCGGAGCCTATCAGCGAATGCATCTGTGGATATTGCACTCATGCAGGACAGGTCGGTCGCGATGCCTGGCTCAAAAGCAGATAAAACGCTACCGGTTAAAATGCAAGGGAACATTCTTTACAAGTGGATCGGTTGGCAAGTTTCAATGCAAAACAAACCCTATTATGTCTTTGACCTCTACAGGGAAAACATACTGGGACAGCCTCTATTTTATCTCGTTACTGGGCCCTCCCTCAATAAAGGAGTTTTTAGAAACAAACTGCAGTTCAATGGTAGTTATAACTTCCAGCTAAACCAACGTGATGCAACACCTGACCATTATATCAATATTTTTGTTCAAAACAACCTGAGTAAGAAAGTATCGCTTACGGCAAGTTTTCTATATGTCGACAGGTCATTTGGTGACTTCCGCGAATTCAAAATCGGATTGAGGTATAACCTTCCACACAAGATTAATACCGGGCAACGGAGAAAGAAATTATTCTTATATGAAGACCTGAACCAAAACCAGGTCAAAGATCCTGGTGAACGCGCATTGAGGGATATCATTTTCTCTGCGAACCAATCCAGGTTATTGAGAACAGGAGATGATGGTCAATTGACCTTAATACATTACCGGCCTGAAACTGACCGTATCGAGTTGATAAATGGACAGGGCTATGGTTTTTTTAAAGATATACATAACGTTTCATTTGATAAAAGGGTCAATTATGTTGGCATGACGCGATTAGGACAGGTGCAGGGAGCCATTACTATTAACAAACCCCGCTTTTCTACAAAGCAGCCAAAATTGAACGGGGTATCCATCGTTTTAACGAATCAGAGGGGAAAAGAATTCCTGAGTTATACTGATCAAAAAGGGGTATTCCAGATCTTTTTGCCGGTAGGTAAATATACCGTGGAGCTTGATAAAACTCTGACGGCCTATTTGAAATTGAAGAACCCTATGTCGATTGAAATAACGACGGGTTTGATTGAAAGAGTTTCTTTAGAGTTTGATGATTTAGAAGCTCAGCCCGTGGAGATAAAAAAATTCGGTAACAATCATTAACACCACCTTTGTTCATCAATCTTCTTTAAGAGGTGTATTCAATATCCTCTGTGAATACAATCTCTGCTGCACTGTTGCACCGGTAAATATTTTCCATAACTGAATCAATTTCTTGTACAATAATTTCAATATCAGCACCGGAACGAATGATCACTTCTTTTGAATAATTTTCATTTTTTGCCAGTGTAAAACCCAGTGTATTAAACGCATTTTCTGCACCCTTATCCATAGCTTTATTAAAGTAGTGTGAAACGGCTTCAATTCTTAAGTGGCTGTCCGGGCGACCCTTTGCTAACTGGCAATAGTAATCCCCGCAGGCCAGTATAAAATATCCCTGGTTGGCTACTAGCTCTTTTAGCAAGTTTTTTAAATGATAGCGAGATTTTTGATCCATGATAAGTTCTTGAAGCGATTATTTCGTAAGCTATTATTAGCCTCTGACATCAATATTAAATGTAAGCGCCTGCTGCGTGGTTTGGTGAGGAGGTTCCTAAAGCCAGAGTTTTGCTGATCATTGATATCGGTCAGACCGCGGGAATATTTTAGTTCGGGGAAATGACCATATGACTTTTCAGCAAACCTATATCCACTCCCCAACCACTATCACCAGCTATATCAAATGATGTTACAGCCAGTTTACCGAGCTGGCATCAGTCTTTTGCAGCAACAAAATAAAGGCAGGTCCGGCTGAAATAAATGGCGATACCTACCTGCGTTTTACTTTTAATATGATAATTAAAGTTACTTCTTTTCAACAATCAATTTAAAGAGACTGCTGCTGCCATCATCATTGTCGGCAGCCAGCACGAGGTGGAGAAAATTATTTGTTTCTTTCATGACACATGCTGATTCTATTTTCTGGCCGATAAATTTAGGATCCAGCGCATTGAGGTCAATAACCTGGTCAGGGTTGATGGCTTTCCATCTTTTTTTAGTGGAGATATTTTTTACTATCCACAAATAGCTTTTACCAATGGCACCATCGTCCATAGAATTCCGGGTATCTTCTGTGGAAACCGTCAATACCAGCCTGTCACTTTTTTTAGCATAAGCAACACCGGAAATACCAGTGAATAAAATAGTGTCAGTAGTACAACCGGCCAGGATAATTGATACCGGGGCGTCGGCCTGTTTTTTCCAAAAATCATCACTAGTCAATATCAAATGATTTTTGGGATAGCCTTTACTTCCCCGGTTGGTCAATAAGATGGAGCCAGGGATGGCACAAATCCCTTCAATATTGGCCTGTTCTATTCCATTCAGTTGCAGGCGTTGGTAGAAAGTGTCCATCAGGACCAGTTGTTTTTCTTTGGTAGAGGGATCTACGATCCAGGCGATGTTCCGGTAAGGTGCTAATGAACCGGAGCCTGCTATGAGCAGTTTTTTATCCTTTGTCGTAGTGATCGCTTCCAGGTCAGCTTTGACATTCTTTGGAATTCTTTTTTCGATAAATGAATAAAGAGATATAGAATCTTGGGGGTTAAGATTGCTGTCGAGTATTAGCAAGCGATTGGCGTCATCGCCGATAATATAAAATTGTTTGTTGAAATATTCTATACCAGAGGCAGAAGGGTAATGGTCAAGCGTTTTTATTTCTTTAAGCATATGGTTGCTACCGCAGGAGGCTAAGAAAAATAATATGCAGACAAGACCAAAGCGGTTCATTCGGTGAATATTTGCCGGTATAACAGGAGACCGGGAAGAGATTTCAAGCAGCAAAAACTTAGTTGCCGTCATACGATTTCGAGGCTAACAAACTAATCAAACTTATTCTCCCACCCATCCTTTTTCATTTGCTCCACTTTTCCAAGTACTTCTGTTTGGAGAGAATTTTTATAGTCGGCTACTCTCTGGGAAATAGCTTCATCAGCAGTACCCAGAATTTCCGCTGCCAGAATACCGGCATTTTTAGAAGCATTTAATGCCACCGTACCGACAGGTACACCATTGGGCATTTGCAATATAGAAAGGACTGAATCCCATCCATCTATTGAGTTAGATGATTTGATAGGAACGCCAATCACCGGCAATACGGTTACCGAAGCAACCATACCGGGTAAATGAGCGGCACCACCGGCACCAGCGATGATTACTTTCAATCCTCTTTCTTTTGCTTTTTGCGCATATTCGATCATGCGATGTGGAGTACGGTGCGCAGACACCACCGTTACCTCGTGCGGTATATCAAATTGTTTAAGAATATCTGCAGCAGCCTGCATCACTGTCAGATCGCTGTCACTGCCCATAATAATTCCAACAACAGGGTTCATGTGAGAAGTTTGAACGGCAAAGAACGGTTAAAAAAACTACTCCCGCAAAGAGGCTAAGCCGTAACGGGTTGTATCCACCCCTGGCACTTTAGCATGCTGTGATGAAATTTATCTTACAAGATCTCCTCTCAATCGCAACAATTCCGTTTCCGCGAGTTTCGTGGTATACCTTGCCGCAATTAGCCTGTTGTAAGCATCTGCAAGGCTTTTCTCCGCTTCTTTCAACTGGATGAGCGTGGTAGAGTTAAGCCGGTAAACCTGGAATAGAATACTGACATTCTCCCTCGCTAATAGGATACTTTCTTCTTCCAGTGCCAATGCTTTTTTTTGTTGCTCATAGTCTTTATATGCATTTACCAATGAAAGATTGAGTAAAGAAAGTTGGTTGTAATATACAATTTGCTGGTAGCGAATATCTAATTCTGCTTGTTTGATCAGTCTCCTGGTATTGAAATTATTGAGAATGGGAATGGTGGCGGTAAAACCATAATTGAAACCTTTACTCCTGTTGAAAAGCGTGGAGAAAGAATTGATCACTGCCTGGTTATTGGTACGATTGAAATTATAAGCTGAATTAAAAGAAACAGTAGGGAAGCGTTCCGCTTTCCGCTCCTTTAACACCAGCCCTGCAATGTCAATATTTTTTCTGGCAAATAATAGTGACGGGTTATTCGATTGCATCTCACTTTGTATATCTCCCATTGACAAGGTGGTATTGATAGGAATAGAGTCCGTCACTTGATACAGGGTGCTTTGCTGCACGGCCATTAGCTGGTTCAGTTCTTCTTTTAGTTGTGAAATCAGGGTTTGCTGGAGTAGCTCGGCAGCTTTTTGTGCATTCAGATCCACTTTCCCCTGCAACACATCAGGTTTTGTGCCGACACCAATATCTAATTTATATTGAGCCAATTTTACTCTTTCCTGGCTAAGTGCCATTTGCTCTTCAACGACTTTCAATTGCTGCTTTTGTCGTACGATATTATAATAGGTAGTAATAACGCTTGCCACGGTATTCACTAACTGGTTTTTAATTCCCAGTTCCCCCAACCTGACAAATTCTGCCAGCTTATCACGGGTAGCAAACATTTTCAACCCGTCAAACAAAGTCCAGTTCAATGCTAGTTGTGCATTGATATTGTTTGATTTTAAGCCGCTGCTTTCTCGTTTTGTTCCGTCCGATAGTATTTGTTTTTGAGCATTATTATTCCATGCGGTTCCAAGGTTTCCATTCACCCGGGGAAGAAAAGCGGCATCCTTAAAAGAATAATCGAGAGCGGCCACTGCCGAATCATTTTTGGCAAGCAGGATATTGTAATTATTCTGCAACGCTGTCGCGATAGCTTCTTCCACGGTCAACAAGCGCTGGGCCGGAGAAACAAAGCTACTAAGCAGAAGGACCGAAAGAAATAGTTTTCTCATGTTCATCATCAAATAGTTTATGCCTGGTTGACAACCACTTCTTCGCTGGTTGTAGTTATGATTTTACCTTCCAGGAACTCATCGATCTGGCTTTTTTTCTTCTTGGTCGACAGGTAAGAATAAACCGCCGGGATCACAAAAAGGGTAAATACCAGTGCAAAGAGAATTCCACCAACGATCACAATACCCAATGGTATACGGCTGGTGGAAGAGGCGCCCAGTGACATTGCCAACGGCAACGCGCCGAGCGACATAGCCAGGCTGGTCATTAGGATCGGGCGCAAACGTTGCGTAGAAGAGTAGATCGCTGCTTCCATCTTATTCATCCCCTTGCGTTGATTTTGATTGGCAAATTCCACAATAAGGATACCATTCTTCACTACCAACCCGATCAGCATGATCCCCCCGATCTGTGAAAATATGTTAAGGGTTTGGCCAAATATCTTCAGGGTAAAGATGGCGCCAGCAAGACCGAGAAAAACTGTACACATAATAATCAACGGGTCAATAAAACTCTCGAACTGTGCGGCCAGGATCAGGAAGATCAACCCAAAAGCAAGCAGCAAGGCAAAGCCGATATTACTTCCGCTTTCCTTAAAATCACGGGAGTTGCCCGAAAGCGAAGTGGCAAAACTTTCATCCAGCAGGTTTTCCGTTATCCTTTCCATTTCAGTGATGCCATCTCCGATCGTATAACCCGGTTGCAGGTTGGCGGAAACCGTAAAGGATTTATAACGGTTAAAATGGTAAATAGTAGGAGGGGTATTAGACTCCGAGGTAGTGACCAGGTTATCCAAACTAATCATCTCGTTCCTGTTGTTGCGGACAAATAATATTTTCAAATCATTGGGATCATCGCGATCATTCCGGGCTACCTGTCCCATTACCTGGTATTGTTTTCCATCCTTGGTGAAATATCCAAGACGCCGGTTACTGTATGCCAATTGCAAAGTCTGTGAAATATCTTCAACACTTACACCCAGCTCAGCTGCTTTGAGCCGATCGATTTCGACTCTTAATTCGGGTTTATTAAATTTAAGATCCACATCAGCATTCAATAGTATCTTGCTCTGCCTCGCTTCCTCCAGTATCTTGGGCATGACAGCCGTGAGCTTACTGAAATTATTATTTTGAATGACAAAGGAGACGGGTTGCCCACCACGGCGATTCACCGAGATAGTTTGTTCTTCGATCACGTTCGCCCGGCCTTCATTAAACCGGGAAAGATTTCTATTTACCATTGCCACAATTTCTTTTTGTGACCTGTCTCGTTTATTTGGTGGCACGAGTGTAACACGTACAAATCCCGTATTCGCATTGCCTGAACCGGTAAAACCTGGTGAGGTAACACTCAATACCATTTCTCTTTCGGGAACAGAATCAAGCATGAGATTGGTGAGCCTGTCGACATACTTATCCATCGCGTCAAACGAAGTGCCTTCTGGCGCGGAGAGTTGTAAGCGAAATTGGCTTCGGTCTTCAATGGGGGCCAATTCAGATTTGATCGTTCTGAATACAAAAAAACCAGAGACAATGCAAGTTGCCAGTATGACGAACGCCATCCATCTTATTTTCATAAAACCGCGTAATGCTGCCTGGTAGCTGTTTTCCATCCAGCGGAAAAAAGGTTCTGTCTTATTGTAGAACCAGGAATGCTTATGCGCACCTTTTCTTGTCAGCTTTACGTTCAAAACAGGTGTGAGGGTCAGTGCAACAAAGGCAGAGATTAATACTGCTCCGGCCACCACGATCCCGAATTCACGGAATAAACGACCGGTAAAGCCCTGCATGAAGATGATCGGGAGAAATACCACGGCAAGAGTAATAGAGGTGGCGATAACTGCAAAATAAATCTCTTTGGATCCTTCCACAGCCGCCTGCCATTTGTTCATACCCTTCTCCATTTTTTTATAGATATTCTCTGTTACAACGATACCGTCATCCACCACCAATCCTGTAGCTAGCACGATCGCCAATAAAGAAAGGATATTGATGGTAAAGCCCATCAGGTACATAATAAAGAAAGCACCGATCAGAGAAACAGGGATATCAATCAGCGGTCGAATCGCGATGATCCAATCGCGGAAAAACAAATAGATGATCAACACTACTAGTAGGAATGCGATCATTAGAGTTTCTTCTACTTCCAATATAGATTTCTTGATGTGCTTGGTCTGGTCCAACGCGATATCGATCTGTACATCTGCGGGAATATCCTTTTTGATTTGCTCTAGCCGTAAGTAGAATTCATCAGAAATCGAAACATAGTTGGCGCCTGGTTGTGGTACAATGGCCAATGCGATCATAGGAATTCCATTCCCTTTTAAAATCGATTCCTCGTTCTCGGGTCCAAGCACGGCTTCTCCCACACTCTTTAATCGTATGTCGGCACCGCCAACATTTTTGATGATGAGATTATTGAATTCTTCTTCGGTATTCAGTTTGCCAAATGTTCTTACGGTTAATTCGGTCGTGCTTCCAGAGATCTTTCCCGAGGGTAATTCGACATTCTCTCTCAGCAATGCTGCCTGTACATCATTCGCCGTTAAATTCAATGCCACCAGTTTTGCGGGATCGATCCAAATACGCATTGCATATCTTTTTTCTCCCCAGATCTGGATACCGCTTACGCCCGGTATGGTCTGTAATCTTTCAACCAGTACATTGTTCGCATATTCCGTGATCTGCAATTGATTGCGGGTATTGCTTTGTACAGTCATGGAAAGAATGGCGTCGGAACTGGCATCTGCTTTTGACACAACTGGTGGGGCGTCTAGGTCGGAAGGGAGTGAGCGTTGTGCCTGGGACACTTTGTCTCTTACATCATTGGCAGCCGCTTCCAGGTTTTCTCCCAATTCAAATTCAACATTGATATTGCTGCTGCCATTGCTGCTGCTGGAAGTGATATTCTTGATGCCGGCGATACCATTGACGGCTTTCTCCAACGGCTCAGTGATCTGTGTTTCGATAATATCGGCATTGGCACCAGGATAGGAGGTACGTACGCTGATATTCGGTGGATCGATCGCTGGATAGTCCCTTACCCCCAGGAATTTAAAACCGATCACTCCAAATACCACGATCAGGATATTCATCACGATAGCTAGCACCGGTCTCCGCAGACTTAATTCAGATATATTCATAACTGTAGCTAAAAACTAAAAGTTAATAGATAATAATTCAGCATCTGATCTTCCTCGATTTCCTGTTTGTGCCTATCGTCTTTGGTGCTTTATTAAAAACTGTCGATAAAAATTAGATCCAGCAGTAACGACACTCAACTTTTATCTTTTAATTGTATTACCCTTCTTCTATTTATTTACGATCCTCCCTATCTGTATCTTACCTTCAGGTCTTATACTCAATAAGCCAGTTACAACTACGGTGTCACCAGGCAGTAAACCATCGATGATTTGCACCCGGGATGAATCTCTTATGCCGGTGGTTACATCTGCGAAAATGGCTGTACCTCCTTTATATAAGATCACCTTCTTGCCTCTTGCTTGCGGTAAAACAGCCTGAGTAGGTATCAACAAAGCATTGGAATCGGGATCAAAACTCAGTTTAACCTTTGCAAATTTGCCGGGTAGCAAGCCTGGATCATTACCAACGACCGCGGCTCTTACCATCAGGCTCCGGGTATTGGCAGTAACACTAGACTCAGTCGCTATCACTCTGGCGCCCAATTCTTTTTTTGTGCCTTCAAATGTGAAGGTCACTAACTGGCCAGTCTTTATCTGGTCGATATATTTTTCAGGAACGGTGAAATCTAATTTCAGTTGATCGGTCTGGTTGATCACTGCGATCACCGTGGCAGGTGAAACATACGCCCCCGGACTAATACTCTTCAGGCCTAATCTTCCACTAAACGGGGCTCTCACCACAGTTTTTGAAATGCTGGTTTGAAGAATGCCAATGTCCGCTCTTAAACTGTTTACCTGGAGCAAGCTAATATCATAATCTTGCTGACTGATACCCTGTATTTTCAACAACTGAGCCTGTCTTTCCTCAGTTTTTTGCGCCAGCGCTAATTGCACCTGCACCTTATTCAACTGTGCCCTCAGATCGCCGTCGTAGAGTTTAGCCAGCAGGGTTCCCTTGCTCACATATTTTCCTTCTGCTACATTCAATTGCACAATCCTTCCCGATACTTCAGGATGTATCTCAGCTACTTCATTCGCTACAATGCTACCCGGCACTTCTATATTCTCCTGGAACGATTCTGGTGTTACCAGGTAGGCATCGACCTGCATTGGGGGTGGAGTGGGGAGGTTTTGCCGTTGTCTAGCAGCCTCTTCTTTTTTCTTTTTGCTGCCGCAGGCGAACAGGGTTACGATAATAATAGAAAAAAGTAATGGTGGAACTCTCATGTGTGTTAATAATACAATTGAAAAAATATCAGCTCAATAAAGATAACGGAATAATGGTTAAGCCTTTGGACGCCAAAAACACATCGCTACCTGCACAAAATCTCAGCGAAGTATAAACGGTTTTTACCTTGGATAAAAGGCGGTCAGGATTTAGCCAACAAGGTTCTCTTTACTTTGTTCGATTGGTGCAGCAATTCCTGTTTTTCTTTACTCAAAATGGTGACATGCCCCATTTTCCGGCCTGGCCGGGTTTGTTTTTTACCATATAAGTGAACGAACACGTTATCAATTTTCAACACTTCTTCCAGCCCCTGGTATTGGACATCGCCGCTGCAGCCTTCTGCACCGATGATGTTTACCATAATAGAGGGGAGTATAGCCGCTGTATTGCCTAAGGGATAACCCATCATGATCCGCCACAGCATGTCAAATTGCGAACTGTAATGTGCTTCGATGGTATGATGACCACTGTTATGCACCCTGGGTGCGGTTTCGTTAACCAACACATTTGCGTCTTTATCCACAAACATTTCTACGGCAAAAATACCGGGTGAATTAAAATTTCTCGCGACAGTTAAAGCAATGGCTTCCACTTTCCAACCTGTTTTTCTATCCAATTCAGCGGGACAAAGCTGGTAGTCCAGTAAATTCAACGATGGATCAAAGAGCATTTCAACGGGGGGGTACAAAGCTGTTTCACCTTTTTCATTGATGGCGACCATTTGCGCAATTTCTTTGTGAATGGCTACCATTTTTTCCAGAACGGAAGGGGCGTCAAATCCTTTGGCGATATCATCTTTTGTTTTGAGTACCTGCACCCCCTTTCCATCATAACCCCCTTCGCCGATTTTATGAACCCCGGGAATAAAATTTTCCTGCTGATGCAGCTCTGCGCGGTTTTTTGTGATAAGAAAGTCCGCAGTAGGAATGGAATGCTGCCGGTAATATTCTTTTTGCAGTATCTTATTTTTGATCGTTCTTAGGACTGAAGGCTTTGGGTAAATTTTTACTCCCTCCGCTTCTAATTTTTCAAGAGCTTCTGTATTTACATTCTCAATTTCAATGGTGATCGCATCCAGTCCTTTTCCAAACCGGCAGACGGCATCATAGTCTTTAATATCGCCCTTGGTAAAATGGTGACAAAGATGGGCAGCAGGACAGTCCTCGTCGTTTTCCAATACATATGTTTTAACAGGATAATTGGCAGCTGCCTGGAGAAGCATTCTTCCCAACTGTCCGCCGCCGAGGATGCCGATTTTCATACGGGCAAAGATAAGGGGGATGTGAAATCCTCGGCGAAGTTGAAGGATCGTTGATAATAGCTGCACACGGCGCTGTCAAAGTTCAACGTCTGATCAACGTAAATCCTCACACTTATGATGCGACAGATTTTTACAATGTATGAGTAGTTGAGGTTTGTGATAAACTTGCTGATCAAAGCTATCTTTTTCAATTTCGATTACTCTTTTATTTCTTTTTCTCTGGCAATCGCATCTTGCAAGAGGTATAGTCTCAGAATAAACCACGGTCAAAGTGAGCGTTTTACAAGTTTAACAGGTCTTGTTTCTAAAGCGGTGCAAAGCTCTTCAAATGTTTTGATCAGGACATTGGTTAAACCGGTGTAGACCGACTTATCATTACAATCCAGCTTGTTTGAATAATATAGTTCTCGCGGTAGGCTCGGATAGATCATAGATAAATTTAATACGATCACGGGATATTTGGATCCGCTCACTATTCCATCGGAAATCTTGCGATTTCGTTCAGAATTCCTTTATTTATCAGAAATATCTACTATTTATCAGCGCTCAGGGAAACTTACAGCGAATGGTAAAATGCAATAAATGGCAAGGTAGCCATACTATTTTGGAGATAGATATGGTCTTTTCGTATTAGCTACAAGAAAGAACTTATTCGAAACACTTTGTCTCAATAGCTACCGGGGTCGTTCAGAATGTCCTAAATCATCTGAAAACATTTAATTTTAGAAACCAAACAAACTGCATTCATCGTGATTTCACAAAATGACGAAAAAGAGATTTTATCACAACTCCGCGAAGGTAGCGAGCAAGCATTTGAAAAGATATATCGGGCCTACAGCACCAGGCTTTATGGCAATTTATTGAAATTGGTAAAACTTACACCTGAAGCCCAGGAAATGCTGCAGGACGTTTTTATGAAGATTTGGGTCAATCGTAAAAACATCAATACTGAAAAATCTTTTCGCTCTTATCTATTTAAGATTGCCGAGAACCAGGTCTATGATTTCTTTCGCAAAGCAGCAAGGGACAAAAGAAAAGAAGCTCAATTGATCGCTTTGGCAACCAATGATGACATGGCGGTTGACGAGCTGTTGCAGGCAGCTGAAAAATCCGTCTTTTTGGAAAAAGCGATTGGATCACTGCCACCGCAACGTCAGCAGGTTTTCCGTCTTTGCAAGCTGGAAGGGAAGAGTTATCAGCAAGTCAGTGAATTGCTAGGAATTTCTGTTTCAACTATCAGTGATCATATAGTGAAAGCCACCAAAGCGATCCGGTCTTATGTTGCGAGTAATCATTATGCCTTACTGCTGGTATCTACTTTTTCTTTTTGGAATGGCTAACTAACACTTTCGTTTTATAAAATAAAAATTATTGCCCGGAGCAGAGGATTCCGTCCGTCGGGACGTAATAGCCATTAGCCAATCCCCAACCAACTGATCAATATGGAAAATCTATTTAGAAAATATCTTAATAACCAGTGCACACCCAGGGAGGTGAAAGAGCTTCTACAATACTTCAGTGCCTCCGAAAATGAAACAGCCTTACGGGATCTTATCGGGGGTACCCTGGAAGTTGCCGACGCAGAAACCGAAGTGGGACTTTCGGAAAAGGTTTTCGAAGAAATAAGAAAACAGATCGATGAAGAAAAGGCAAAGTTCGTTCCCCTTTTCAAAAGAACTGGGTTTCGGGTAGCCGCAGCGGCTGTTCTACTGATTGGGGTCATTATAGGTTACAGTTTACTTAATAGGAATGATAGCGAAAACGATAAAAAAGAAACTGCAAAAACCAATGTTGCAAAGCCGGATATTGCCCCTGGTGGCGACAAAGCAATCCTGACCCTGGCTGATGGCTCACAGATCATACTCGATAATGCCGTCAATGGAGACCTCGCTGCTCAGGGCAATGTAAAACTGGTGAAATTAGACGGGCAAATAGCCTATAATTCAGTTGGCTCCCCATTAAAGGATGGAGAGGAAGTTCTATTTAATACAATTTCCACACCCCGGGGAGGGCAGTATCAACTAGTATTGGCAGATGGTTCCAAAGTTTGGCTGAATGCCGCATCATCACTTCGTTTCCCGGCTAGTTTTGTGGGTAATGAAAGGAGGGTAGAATTGACGGGAGAAGGATATTTTGAAGTAGCGAAGTATTCAGGGATGCCATTTAAGGTGAGTGTTGCCGGTAAAGAAGAAGTCGAAGTATTGGGAACTCATTTCAATATAAATGCCTACAGTAATGAAGCAACTATTAAAACCACATTATTGGAAGGAAGCGTGAAAGTTTCGGTGACCGGCTCCGGACTAGCGGCTAACGACTCCCGACTTCTCTCTTCCGGCCAACAGTCACAGTTGACTACGAACGGACAGTTCATTGTAGAGAGGCAGGTGGATCTTAACGAAGTAATAGCCTGGAAGAACGGAAAATTTGATTTCAAGGAACTGGATATACAAACCACCATGCGACAGATTGAACGATGGTACGATGTAGAAGTGAGTTATAGAGGAGCGATAACCGACGAAGAATTTATAGGAGTCATTTCAAGAAATGTAAATATTTCCCAGATATTGGAAATGTTGGAAAAAACAGGCGCTGTGAAATTTGAGATAGAAGGGAAGCGGATCATTGTAAAATAAAAGAAAAGAACCGGAAATGCTACGAACATTCCCGGTGGTTCATAAAGGCTTTTTTGAATAAACAAAACTGCGAGGGATTATCTATTCTTAAACCTAAACACTGCAAAAGTATGGATTTACTAACATGCGGTAAGCAAAGCCCATTTGCTGAAAAATTCGGTAGAAGACTTAACGGGCTGCTTACCCCTCAAACCAAGAAAGTTATGAAATTGACTTTCGTCTTGCTAACTGCTGGCTTTTTACAGGTATCTGCAAAAGGCATTACCCAAAACGTAACCCTTACCCTCAGGGATGCTCCTGTTGAAAAAGTGTTCCGGGAGATCGAACGACAAACCGGTCTGGGGTTTTTGTACACCAAAAAAATGTTGCAGGATGCACCCCGCGTGAACATCAATGTAAAAGATGCACAGGTGCAGGAAGTACTAAAGTTATGCTTTGCCAACCTGCCATTGTCTTTTGCGATCGTTGGAAAAACGATTGTCGTAAAAGCGGCCGATGCAAACAAAGACAGAGCGATCATATCTGACCCCTCGCCGCCACCTGTGGATGTAAAAGGCAAGGTAGTGGACGAAAATGGGATACCGGTTGAAGGAGTGTCAGTACAGGTAAAAGGCGTACGTAAGGGTGCATTCACCGATGCGAATGGCGTATTTGTACTTAATGGAATTGATGAGAATGCCACGCTTGTTTTCAGCAGCATCAATATGGAAACAAGAGAAGTAAAACTGAATAAGCGAACTGATTTGGGTACCGTTAGTCTTCAAACAAAAATTTCGTCTATCGAAGCTGTTGTGGTAAATACCGGTTACCAGGCTATCCCAAGAGAAAGAGTAACGGGTTCTTTTTCCCATATTACCGCTGATGATATCGAAAAAACGAACACCCCTAACCTAAAAGATGCGATAGATGGTCTGGTGCCCGGTATGTATTTCGAGCCTCAGTTTGATGAGGACCAGTCACCGACAGGCCAAAGAAACAGAAGCATCGTGATCCGCGGTGTAGGAACTTTTGGAAATAATAACCCACTTATCGTGGTAGACGGTGCACCATTCTATACAGATGTTATTGATCCATGGACCCTTATCAACCCGAGTGATGTAGAAACCATCACCATTTTAAAAGATGCTGCTGCCGCATCCATTTGGGGCTCGCAGGCGGCCAACGGAGTGATCGTTATTACTACAAAAAAAGGAAGCATGGTAAAAGGCGCGCCGGTGCTGAATGTAACGATGGATTATCTCGTGCAGCCCGTGCCCAATCTATCAAAAATACCATGGGCTAATAGCCGAGACGCCGTAGATATCTATAAAATGATGATACAGAATCAAACCTGGTTTGACCAATTGCTTGATCCTGTATTTAAGGACAGGTATGAATTGCCAGAAGTAATGGATGTGCTGATAAAAATGAAAAAAGGAACTCTTACTGCCGATGCAGGTAATAAAAGACTAGCGGAGTTGGCGCAGATAGATGTAAGGGATGAATTCAGGGACCTGTTTTTCAGGAAACTGGAATCGATCAAAAAGGTCAACCTGTCCTTTCAAACTGGGACTGAATTTAACCGGGCAAGAACTTCCATCACCGGGTTGTTCAATAACCAGTATTCAAAGGGTAATTCCGATTTCCAGGTTACAGCAAATTTTGTTGATGAATTCATGCCTAAAAAATGGCTGAAGTTTTCTTTTGGTGCCAACATTTTTTTGTCAGATCTAAAAAGGAACGGAGTAGTGGTAAGCGAACTGACGAGTATTCCCCAACATTCCAGGATAAAAGATGAGAACGGAAATTATCTTCCCATGATCATGAACAATGCTGAGGATACTTATTATGATATCCCTACCTGGAGAAGACGTGATACCGCTGCCAAATACAATCTACCTTATAATTGGGACTGGAATCTTAAGCGGGATGTTGACAATTATGATAAATCAACCAGGACCACCAATATGCGGTTGTATACCAATATAAAGGTTACACCGTTCAGGAGCCTGGATATCGATTTCTATTACCAATACCAGAAAGACAATATCCTGTTCAAGGAATACTATAATGAGAGTACCTGGTATGTAAGAAATATGGTCAATAACAATGCAAGACCAAATGGTACTTATCCAATTCCTCCCGGTGGTATGCTTTATCAGAACCTGACCGATGGGTACTCACACAATGGGAGATTACAATTAAGTTATACAAGATCTTTTGGAGATCATTCAATAAGGGCTTTAGCGGGAATGGAACTACGTCAAAATGTGTATGATCAAACTCCATCTGGCTACTATGGTTATGACCCACAATCCCTTACTAATATTACTAATCTCGATTTTTTAAATACGATCAGCCCAAAGATGAACGGGGATGTGGCAGCTTTTGGCCAGACAACGATACCATTTTCACCTACACAACGTTTCGGAACTTTCCTGGCCGGCAATGACGATCGTTTTGTTTCCAAATATGCGAACGCCGGATATACTCTTAAGAACAAATATGATCTAACAGGTAGCATACGCCAGGATATCACGAACCTGTTTGGACAATCTTCTACCTATACCAATTTACCGCAATGGTCAGTGGGAGCAGGCTGGAAGATCAGCAATGAAAAGTTTTTCGATGTTAGTTTTATCAATAGCCTGAAGATGAGAGCTTCGTATGGCTTCAATGGTAATATTGATAAAACAGCAAGTCCATATATTACCGGCACTCCATGGATAGATCCGATCCTTGGCATCCCTTATGCTGCGGTACAACAGGCTCCAAACCCCGGTCTTACCTGGGAAAAGACAGGAACCTATAATATCGGTCTTGACTTTGCCATATTCAAGAACAGGATATATGGTACTATCGAAATGTATCACAAAAGAGCAAAGGATGTGCTGGCACAGATCGCTGTTAATGGAACCTATGGTTATCAAAACAACAGGGCCACCCTGAACACAGGAAATATTACCAACAAAGGATTTGAGTTTTCAGCTACAGCCAAGATCATTGATAAGGGAGAATTCAGATGGCAATCACGTCTTAATTATGGAACAAACCGGAACAGGGCTACGAAAATAACATCGGTCAATACCGGTACAATTGCCTATACCACGTTGGCATTCTATTATCACTTGCCCAACCAGCCTGTTGATTTTGTGGCAGCAGCCACCTGGATGGGTTATGATAGTCTTGGTTACGATACATTCGAATACCAGGGCAAGGTAATGTCAGTAAGAGATGTAACCAATTTCGCTGCGATGAAACAAGCCGACATTTTTAAAGTGATTGGCCAGCGAAGTCCCAAACATTTCGGCCAGTGGGCCAATACTTTTACCTACAAAGGGTTTGAATTAAACGTCGCCTTATTGTACAAATTCGGTCATGTATTTATAAAAGATTACCCTGCTACCGGTATGTCAAATACATATTTTACCCCTACCAGGTTATTTACTTTCCTACCGGAACTGATGGTGAACAGGTGGAAATCCGCAGCAGATGCTAATAGCGCTTCTATGTATTCATTGAATAATAAGCTAACCAACACGCAGGCCGTATCAGCACTGGATGTGATTTCAAGATACAATACAAGAAATGTATTGAATGCAGGCAGCGTAAGAGTGCAAAGCCTCGCCCTGGCCTACAATATCCCTGGTAAAGTTTCAGGTCCATTCAAAAATGCAAGAATACAGGTGGAAGCAAGAAATATCGGGCCCTTGTTTGTCAGCAACAAAGAAGGCATTGATCCTGAATTTCCACCATACAGCTCATCGGTGTATGGCGCTTTACAATATGTGATCAGGAACAGGGCACAGTATTCTGCCAGTTTAAGATTTGGATTATAAATTTTAAAAACTCATTGTATGAAAAAGAGCATTCAATATATATTTTTTATCGGATTGCTGATCTTTTCAGCAGGCTGTAAAAAATTCACCGACGAACTGCCACGGGGCATTATTGTGGCCAAAACTACCACGGACTTTCGCAAACTGCTGGATGATGTGGACAACCAGCGGTACCCTTTTTCCTTATCGCAGGTAAGCTCCCATGTGGATGTGGTTTCAGATGATGTATATGCTGACTCCACCAAATGGCTTAGCTGGACCACTACCCGCCAACATGTAAATGCATTATATGCATTTGAACCACAAGTATGGTTATACGAGGCCCTTGCGGATGACGTGAACTGGAAGAATCAATATTATATCGTTTCACTCGTTGGTACCATTCTTATCGAGCTGGAAAAAGTGACAGATAACCCTGTGGTAAAGGAACAATTGGCAGCTGAAGCAAGAGTACACCGGGCTTACGCCTATCTCAACCTTGTGAATATATACGCTAAGCATTACAATCCTGCAACAGCAGCTACTGACCTGGGTGTGCCACTGATTGAAAATGCAGCTACTCTTCCCCCGCTGAACAGGGTATCGGTTCAAAAGATCTATGACTATATTTTTAGCGAACTGGCACTAGCTCTGCCGGCTCTTCCAGATAATATAGTGATATACACACACAGACCTACTAAGGCTGCCGTGTATGCGATCATGGCAAGAGCTTATTTATACCAGGGAAAGTATGCTGAAGCGCTGGCCAATGCGGAAAAGAGTCTTGCAATTAACAGCTTTTTGCATGATTACAATACCCTTTATACCGGGGCTGATTTTATTACGAATCTGATCGGCATGAAAAGAAATACGGATAAAGAAGTATTGTTACACAAAACCACGGCAAAAGGTTTTTTGCTTAACAATTATATGATCCTTGATTCGGCTTATTTTAACCAACTCTATCCCGGGTTTGTAAAAGCAGGAACAGTTACAACCAATCATGACCTGAGAAGAACTTTAAAATTTACGGGTTTTAATGCGGCTGGAACCATCACCGGTAAGCTGCTTACCTATAGTGTCACTTCCTCGAGCTGGTATAAAGGCGATGGTGCCAACTCGTCCGCCGCTGATAATATTCACGTTGGCACTCCAGAGATGTATATGATCAGGGCAGAATCTAATGCCCGGTTGAACAACCTGCAAAAGGCACTGGATGATGTAAACACAATACGAATGAAAAGATATAAAACAGGTACCTATACTCCTAAAACCCTGGCTGATCTTGGTAATAGCCAGGCCAATGTGATCAATGAAGTGTTGCTGGAAAGAAGAAGGGAACTATATGGTAAAGAGCTTCGCCTGTATGATATTAAAAGATTACATCTCCCGGTCACGCATTATATAAGCAGTCGCAGGCTGGACCTGGCGGCAGATGATCCAAAACTGGTTTGGCCCATTTTTACTCGGTACATAAACATGAATCCGGAACTGGAGCAAAATCCCAGGTAAGGGAAAACAACACAATATTTGTAACCAATCGAAAATGAAATTTCTTGTTAGAGTGATCGCTTGTATAACAAGCGGTCACCACAGGAGATGACTAAAAAGCACCGAAAAAACATGAAACACAGTATTCTAATTACCGTATCTCTTTTAGTTACCGTACTGGTAAACGCACAAAAAGGATTTGTAGTAGAGGGAACTGTAAAAGGTCTGACCAATGATTCTATACACCTTGTCAAAGTATATGATGGTAAACCTTTGTACAGCACTATCGCAAAAGATGGCCAATTTATTTTTAAACACGAGGGAAAATTCCTGGGTGATAAAGTGATGCTTTCGGGTGCGGGAATGAAAAACAGGACAGCCTTTTATATAGAACCCGGTAAAATAAAAATTGAAGGGGATCTAAAAGCAATTGCCATATCAGGCACACCCTCCAATGACGCACAAAACAAATACAATTCGGAAGTAGCGCCACTGGACGCAAGGGTAGGGGACTCCCGGCGAAAGTTAAGAGAAGCAAAAGACCCGGTTGAAAAAGAAAGACTGACCAAACTGGTGACGCTGCAGCTAGATAGTTTTTATTCTTTTAGAAGAACTTTTGCAAGACAGCATAATAATACAATCCTCGCACCTGAATTTCTTTCTGCAGGCACAGGTGGTCTTACTTATGCTGATATGAAGGAGCTGATCGGTGCACTGGATCCCAAAACTCCTGAGAATTGGTACACGAACCGGTTGAAAAAAAGAGGTGAAGTGCTTGGCCAAACAGATTTTGGAAAAAAACTTCCTGACTTTACACTTCCTGATACGAGCGGATCACCAGTTAGATTTTCTTCTCTAAAAGGAAAAATTGTGCTGGTAGATTTCTGGGCATCCTGGTGTGCGCCTTGCAGGGAGGAAAATCAGAATGTACGTAAGCTTTATGAAAAATATAGTAAAGACGGGTTTGACGTAATCAGTGTCTCCATCGATGATAAAAAGGAAAAATGGACCGCAGCGATTGTCCAGGATAAATTACCCTGGTATCATGTATCCAGTTTAACGGGTTGGGATTGCCCAACTGCCAACAGCCTGGGTGTTACCTACGGTATGTCCGGTGTGCCTTATACATTGCTAGTGGGAAGGGATGGTAGAGTGATTGGGCACAATGTAAGGGGTGTAAAACTGGAAGAAAAATTGGCGGAGTTATTCTCGCAAAAATCCATGAAGGGATTTTGAATAAGCCAAATACGGTAAGATTGAAAAGCTTCAGTATGCCGTGCCGTGGTTACCATTTAGTTCATTAGTGGATCCAAAAAGAAGGATTGTCGCCATCAGCCTGAAGGGGAGGGTTGAATCATAAACTGAAAGAGATTATCGGGCATTTAGACAACATTATTTAAATTAAACATCATAAAATTACTTAGATGAAAAATCTGAAATTGATAAAGGGGTTGCTGTTTGTTTTGCTTTTTTGTATTTCAGGAAATATAGCAGCGCAGCATGAAAAAATAATTAAGAAGTATGGAGCGTTACAGTATACCGGCATGGCAAAGATTTTAATACGTGTCCCAGGTCCAAACACTTACGATTCGGTTTATTTTAAGGATGGGGTGGCGATTTACAAGCAGGATAAATATGATGGAGAAATTGGCTGGCTCTATGCAACAGAGATAGACAGGAATATGGTACATTACCTGATACTGGAAAAAGGAACCATCACTATTACGGCGACCAAAGACTCTCTCATATTTTTTACCGGCACCCCCAATAACGATGCCCTGTTTACCCTAGATGAAAAAATTGAACCACTGCGTATGCAAATGAAAACAAAGGGTCGTGAAGTAGCCAAATTTAGGGACAAAGGTGAAATAGAAAAGGCAGATAAACTCCAGGATGAAATCCTCGAGATATCCAAGGTCTGGTGGGGCGAACAAATAAAGTTTGCGACTAGTAACAATAATATGGCAGGGTTGAATTATGTAAATAAACTTATGACCCGTTTTAATACAGCGGAGTTGAAAAGGATAATGGATAATTATAAGAATTTTTCGGAGAGGAATGCTTATAAAAGTGTAGTGACACGTTACAATGCTGAACTAAAAACGGACATTGGTATTACGCCACCAGCTTTTACGCTGGTAAGTGACAAAGGAGAGATGCTTTCCCTGGCATCTTTAAAAAAGAAACTCACCATTGTTGATTTTTGGGCATCCTGGTGCAAACCATGTCGCGCAGAGAATCCTAACCTGATCAGTTTATACAGCAAGTTTAAAGATAAAGGCCTGGAGATAGTCAGTGTCTCCATTGACAAAGTAGTGGATAAGGAAAAATGGCTGAACGCCATAAAAGAAGATAAATTAACCTGGTTACAGGTCTGGGATGAAAAAGGTACGTCTAACAAAGACTATGGGATAACTGCCATCCCTAGAACCTTTTTGGTGGACGAATCAGGTAAAATTGTAGCAAAGGATGTAAGAGGTGAGGACTTGAACAAATTTGTAGAAAAGTTTTTAGATAAATAAAATATGAAGCGAATGATCCGTTTTGTCATTGCTGAGCTGTTAGTATTGCTTTTTTTTTCAACTGTGAATGCCCAAAGCCCGGTAAACTGGAATTTCGACTCAAAGAAAATCGGGGATAAGCTGTACGAGGTCTATCTCACCGCGGAAGTAGAAGAGCCCTGGCATATTTATTCGCAGACTACTCCTTCTGGAGGGGCCTTACCTACATCCATTACATTCAGCAAAAATCCCCTTATCACGTTGGAGAACGCAATTAAGGAAAAGGGGAAACTGGTAAAAAAATTTGAGAAGGTGTTTGCTATGGAAGTAAAGTACTTTGAAGGAAGTGTCACCTTTATACAAACAGTAAAATTGAAGGTGAATGCCAAAACCAATCTATCCGGCAACCTTGAGTACATGGTTTGTGATGATGAAAAATGTTTGCCCCCCCAGAAACTGTCTTTCAATATTCCTTTACTATAAATATTTCTCATGTAAGCAGTTCGCGTTGGTGGGGATGTGTCTACATCCCCTTTTTAAAGATCCAACCGATGCAGGTTACCAGTGAGTTGGCGGGATTATTCCGCAAACTTTTGCAAAAAGACCACTCGTCAAGAAGTTGAGGGAGTAATACGATGATATTAGTATTTTTGATATAGGCTGTAATGTACGATGACCATATTCTTACTAAATAAAAACTAAATAAATGAAAAAGCTACTTTTTTTGTTCGCTATTCCGGTCCTGGCATTTATTGACCCGCCATTAAAAGATGTCAAGATCAAGGGCACTCTACAATTGGCGAAACCGGCACAATGGGTTTACCTTTCTTACAGAGCTGGTGATGCTATGGTAAATGACAGTGTGCAGCTCGATAATGGAAAATTTAAACTGGAGACTAAAATTGCTGAACCAATTTTGGCGACTTTTTCCGTTCGCTATGAAAGTAGTGATGCTAATGCCAAACCACAGGTCGAAAGAATTTCGGTATTCCTGGAGCCAGGTGAGCTCAGCATTGTTGCCAAAGACTCACTCAAAGCAGCTAAGATCAGCGGTTCAAAATCGCATACCGAATATCTTGCCCTGGGCGAAAAGTTGAAGCCTTATGATGACCAGTCAAAGGCTTTAAATGAGCAATACAGGGAGTTTGCCAAAACAAAGGATGAGGCCGGAATGAAACGGATAGTGGATGAATCTAAGATCATTTCTGAGGAAAGAAAAGAAAAAGTGCTTTATGCTTACCTGAAAGAAAATCCCGCTTCTCCCATCGCTTTGTATGTACTAAAACAGTATGCCGGCTGGGATATTGATCCTAAAAAAGTGGAGCCCCTTTTTGCAAGCCTTCCAGCCTCAACTCGTGAGTGGACTTCCGCCGTGGAGTTTAGAGCACTGATTGATGCAGCTAAAAAAACGGCTGTTGGAGAATATGCCATGAACTTTACTCAAAATGATACATTAGGGAATGCGGTTTCGCTCGCATCATTCAAAGGAAAATATGTATTAATTGATTTTTGGGCCAGCTGGTGTGGTCCCTGTCGCGCAGAAAACCCCAATCTTGTGAAGGCTTTCAATAACTATAATCAAAAAGGCTTTACTATTTTGGGTGTATCACTGGATAATCCTGGTAAGGAAAAAGCCTGGATGGATGCGATTCATAAGGATGGGTTGACCTGGACACAGCTAAGCGATATGAAAGGCTGGAATAATGTGGTAGCCAAGCAGTATGGTATCCGGGCTATTCCACAAAACCTTTTGTTGGATCCTACGGGGAAGATCATTGCCAAAAATATACGTGGCGAGGAGTTGAATAAAACATTAAAAGAATTGTTGCCACAATAGTAAGATAGGTAGGAAGAATTTCATTTTATCACCGGTAAGTTTATTAGCTAAAAAATGGATGCAATCGCATCCATTTTTTGTTGTAGGGAACCAATAAAAGCACCTTATTATAGAATCATTAATTTTATTCTTTAAAACTAACTGCTTTTCGTTGACTGCTTCTGCTTCCTATACCGAAAAAGAATTGCTATTAGCCGTTGCACAAGGAAATGAAACTGCTTTTACCCAGCTTTATGACCATTGGCAGCCGCAACTGGCCACCTTTATTTTCCGGATCAGCCGGTCAAAGGAACTGACATCTGAAATAGTACAGGATGTTTTTTTGAAAATATGGATGAGCCGCGAAATACTTGCTGAGATCGATAATTTTAAATCTTATTTGTTTGTGGTGAGTCGCAACCATGCTTTGAACGCTTTACGCAAACAAATGCGGGAGTTGAGGCGCCTCGAAAACTGGGAGAAAGAGCAAGTTGATAAGCAGGAGACAGGGGAGGACCAAATTATTCAATTATCCCTGGTCGATGAAGCGATTGACCAGCTTAGTCCCCGGCAAAAGGAAGTATATCTATTGCACCGATATGAACGGTTCACCTACCAGCAGATCGCTGAAAAACTTGGGATAGGAAAGGAATCGGTAAAGACCCACCTGGAACTGGCGGTAAAATCTATCACCAAATACCTGAAAGGCCGCCTGGCCGTCACTGCACTCCTGGTGGAGGCATTTTCAAAATTTTTTTAAGAACGCTTCCCCCTTTTTCAACGGCTTAGTTGTCTTATATATAGACCGTATTCTTATTTCAACTAATAACTGAAGAAACTGACAAAATGAACAGCCCAGAAAAATTGCAATTCCTTTTTCAAAAATATATCCTTGATACAGCCAGTAACGAGGAGAAAGCAGAGCTGGCGCAACTGATTGAAAGTGCTGATAATGATGCAATCTCCAGGCTGTTACAGGATAGCTGGGAGACGCAGACCAACACGATCCCTGTTTTTACTGCTGAAGAATCTGTAATTGCTTTGCGCAGCATCATGAATAAAAGACCAGAACTGGCTCCAGTTATCCCGATTTTTAAAAAGCAATGGTTCAGAGTGGCGGCCGCAGCGGTTCTGTTGATTGGCGTACTTGCAGTTTACAATTTGGTTGGTAAGAATAGTAAGAATGACCGGAAACCGGAAATTGTGAAGACCGGTAATGAAAAGTCCGATATCGCACCCGGTGGAAACAAAGCTGTCCTCACACTGGCCGATGGTTCACAAATTATACTGGACAGTGCAGCTAATGGCAACCTGGCCAGCCAGGGAAATGTGAAAGTTATAAAACTAGACGGACAGCTTGCTTACAATGGGTCTGGCTCCCCTTTAGGGGATGGGGGTGAGATTTTATACAATACGATCACAACTCCAAGAGGTGGACAATACCAATTGGTATTGGCAGATGGCTCAAAAGTTTGGTTGAATGCAGCGTCATCACTCAGGTTCCCCGCAACATTTGTTGGTAAGGAAAGAAGGGTAGAGTTAACTGGCGAAGGATATTTTGAAATAGCGCCCCTATCCCCTAAAGGGGGACAAAAGATACCCTTTATAGTAAATGTGGCGGGTAAAGGAGAAGTGGAAGTATTGGGAACCCACTTCAATATTAATTCCTATGCTGATGAAGCGACAATAAACACAACCCTATTGGAAGGCAAAGTAAAAGTAACAGCAACGGCAACCGACTCCCGACTATCGACTCCCGACTCCCGACTTCTCTCTCCTGGTCAGCAAGCTCAATTAAACCCTAACGGACAGATCAGCTTAAACAAGAATCCCAACCTGGGCCAGGTAATGGCCTGGAAGAACGGAGTTTTCAACTTTGATAATTCCGATCTTCAAATGGTGCTGCGCCAACTTTCCCGCTGGTATGATGTGGAGATACAATTTGAAGGAGCGGTGCCACAGAAAAACTTTGAAGGTGAAATGCAGCGGGATTTGAAGTTGTCACAAGTGCTGAGAATACTGGAGAAGAACAATGTACGTTTCAGAATTGAGGGGAAAAAGCTTATTGTTTTAAAATAAAAGAGTTCTTATATATCCGCCGAAGCTTTTTTAACTGCCATAGTTTTAACGACGGCATCTAGTGAAGGCGGACCGGTGGTTCAAACAAAAAAGCCCGCCTGAATGACTCAGTCGGGCAGGCCAGAAATGCTTAGAACATCTCTGGCGGGCGTTTGGGCCACTTAAATAAATAAAACCTTGATGAATCACTTATTCTTAAACCCAAACACTGCAAAACTATGCAATTAATTAGTTTTAGTAAGCAATTGCTTGCACGTCAAATATGGCTTGCTATGAAGTTGACGATCATCCTACTGACGGCTGTTTTCCTGCAGGTGGCTGCTTCAGGGCACTCTCAAACCGTGAATTTTTCCGGTAAAGAGGTTTCCCTGAAAAAAGTATTTACAGCTATTAAGAGTCAGACCGGCAACGTTTTCTTTTATGATGTTGCCTTGCTGCGGGAAGCCAAACCCGTAACAGTGGATCTGAAAAACGCTCCACTTGAAACTGCTTTAAATGAAATTTTTAGAGATCAACCACTGACCTGGTTAATGGAAAACAAAACCATTACCATCATTAAAAAACCGGTAACAATTGATGAAACAACGGCTGTTGAGTTGTCCTCGTTTATTAGTATCAGGGGCAGGGTGGTAAACGACAAAGGTGAACCCGTAGCTGGTGTTACCGTAACAGTAAAAGGAACAAAAAATGCAACGGCTACCAATGAGAACGGCGAATTTTCTTTGACGGGTGTAGACAGAAATGCCAGGCTTGTCTTTACGAGTGCGAACATGGAAACGCTGGACGTGAAAGTGGATGGAAAGACAGATTTCGGCACTATTGGTTTAAAAACAAAAATAACACAGGGTGATGAGGTCACTATTACAGCCAGCACCGGCTATCAAACCATTTCAAAGGAAAGAGCTACTGGTTCTTATGATGTTATTGGGCCGGATATTTTAGATAAGCGTCCTGTATCCAATCTATCCACTGCTTTGCAAGGAGTAGTAGCTGGAATGCAGGCCAAAGAAAATGCCGATGGATCTGTAAGCTTTTTGATCCGGGGTACCAGTTCTTTATATGGCGAAACCAAACCATTGGTGGTGGTGGATGGATTCCCCGTTGCTGATATTGATTTCAGCACTATTAATCCCAATGATGTACTATCTGTGACAGTTTTAAAAGATGCTGCCGCCGCATCCATCTGGGGAGCCCGTGCAGCAAACGGAGTTATTGTTATCACAACAAGAAAAGCCAAAGCCGGTAAACTAAATATTGATGTAAACGCCTTTACCCGTATTTCCAGTTATACCGATCTGGACCAAGTTCTCACCCAGGCTAACTCAGTTGATCATGTAAATTATGAGAAGCTGGCCTGGGATAGAAACTTAGGTGGTAATTTTTATAACGGGTCCTTTGCCCATATCCTCGCTTCTTTAACACTGGCACAGGAGTATATGCAAAAAAGAAAGGTCGGCGCTATCAGCGATGCGCAATTGACTGCTGGTCTCGACAGCTTAAAGAATATCAGCAACAGGCAACAGGTAAAAGATCACCTGCTCCAACGTGCTATATTAAGCCAGTTCAACCTTACCTTGTCTGGCGCCACCGAGCGGACAAAAACATTTGCCTCACTGATGTATGAAAAGAATAAGGATGGATATCTCAGGAACGGTTACAACCGGTTCATGTTTAATTTCAATAACCAGTATCAACCTGCTAAGTTCCTGACATTTACTATAGGTACGATGCTCCAGTATCGAAAACAAGAGACTTCAGGCGCCACTATTGCTGATATCCAGGGAATCTCTCCTTATGAAACATTGTTGAATCCTGATGGCAAATATTCTGTCAACCTAAAACCAATAAACCGGGATCAGTTAACAACATTACCTCTTGATAAATTCCCTTACCAGGATTGGACATTCAACCTCTTGCGGGAAATAAGGGGAAGAGAATTTAAAAATGAAGATCTGAGTACAAGGATACAGGCAGGTATTAATATCAAGATCATCAAGGGACTTGATTTTGATTCCAAATTCCAGTATGAAAGAAGAAAGATTGATTTTGAAAATTATTACAGCGAGGAAACATTTGAAGTAAGAAATACGGTAAACAATATGGTGAAATATAACCAGGTTACCCGCAACGTGGAAGCTGTCTATATTCCCAAGGGAGGTATTTTGAGAACCAATAACTCCAATGCAGAAAGCTACCTGGTGCGCAACCAATTAACCTATGACCGGAATTTTGGAGGAAAGCATAGTGTAACAGCACTGGGAGGTATGGAAGTATCGCAATACACTGTTACAACAAAAACAGATGCCTGGGCTTATGGTTATGACCCCAACAAGTTAACCTCATCTGTGCCGCAGTTTGGTTATGGAACTTCTGTTGATCCGTTAGTCAATTTCCGGGGACTCACTGCTACCATACAGGGCGCCAATCCAGTTTTGGGCTGGAACCGGGATAAATTTGTATCATTCTATGGCAACGCAGGTTACACATTCGACAGGAAGTATAGTATTTCAGGAAGTGTTCGCAGCGACGCTTCAAATTACATTACAAAAGATGCAAAGCTGAGATGGTCGCCTCTTTGGTCAATAGGCGCAATGTGGAATGTAAAAAGAGAAAAATTCATGAGCTCAGTTCTATTTGTAAATGACCTGCGGCTTCGGCTTACTCATGGTAAAAATGGAAACGCTGAGAAGACGACGTCAACTGAAGCATTGGTTACGATGAGTACCACCATTAGCCCTGTTACAGGTACTATTACTGCTACTTCTACTCCCGGCAATCCTTTTCTTCGTTGGGAAAAAACCGCTACTACTAACCTCGGGATAGATTTCGCATTGTTTAAAAATAAACTGTTTGGTAAAATTGATCTGTATAACAAACTCGGAACCGATATTACCGGGGTGGTGTCTTTGCCCGCGGCAACAGGTGTCACCAGCCAGCGATTTAATAACGCCAAGATCCTAAACAAGGGAATAGAACTTGAGTTAGGGACAACCATTAATATCACAAAGGGTGTTTCGTATACTTCAATGTTGACCTATGCCTACAATCATAACAGGGTAAAAGACCTCTTTTTCCCAAATCTATTTGCGTTCCAGTTTTTTGATCTTTTTGGACCACCTGCATTTGTTGAGGGACGTCCTACCGGAGCAGTGTATTCATTTACCTACAACGGAATGGTCAATGGTACTCCCCATGTAGAAGGACCCAATAAGACCCTGGTGTCAATGAACGACCTAGCAGTTTATAACGGTGGGTTAGGATTGACTTTTCTGAATTATGAAGGAACCAATACTGCCCCTCATACGCTTGGTTGGCTGAGTAGTGTTAACGTGCGCAACTTTTATTTCACGGCACTTTTTATTGGAAAGTTCGGTGCGGTGTATCGTAACATTCCATTTAACTATGAGACCAGTGTTGGTTTTGGTAAAACATTTGTAAACCGCTTTGTGGCCGATGTTTTTGCCGGAGATACGACAGTACCAGGATTTCCCTTACCCAATAATACCAGCAATTTCAGATGGGACCGTTATGCTCCTACTTTGAATACACTGATTGAAAGCGCTTCCTTTATAGAATGTAAGGAGCTTTCTGCCGGGTACAATCTTCCTGAAAAATGGATCAGGAGGGCCGGCATGAGCAATATGAAATTATATGTACAGGCCAGGAATCTCGGCCTGGTTTGGAAAGCGAACAGTAAGGGTTATCATCCCGAATGGCTGCCCGGGACCAATCGCCCTGTGAGCACATTCATTCTTGGCGCTAATATTCACTTTTAAATTTTACGATCATGAAATTTATAAAAATATCTATACTGCTTATTACTGTTTTTTCACTTACTGCCTGCAAGAAATATCTTGAGGAAGAGCCTAAAAAACAAGCATCCATTAAAACTATCGAACAATTAGAAGCGCTGCTGAACAATGCCAGTTTTGCTTTCACCGATGAGGATGATGTGTCAGAAGCTTACTCAACAGACAATGTTGAATTTACGCCTGACCTGTATAAGAACAATATCTCCCGGTTTCAAATCGATCCTTTTTATTATTATACTCTACAGACCGATCTTCTCGCCTCTGCGTTAAGTCTTGACGCATTATGGAACGGAGAATACGCCAAGATATTCAAGGCAAACCTAATTCTGAATTATGTGGATGTCGTTTCAGGAGATGCAGCAAAAAAAGCGGCTGTTCGTGCAGATGCACATTTCCTCAGGGCCTATTCTTTTTGGGTCCTGGCCAATCATTACTGTAACCACTACAAACCGGGAGTAAATGACAATGACCCGGGATTACCGCTTAAGACATCCATTGATTATGAAGAGCCGCTGGGCAGGTCAACGCTAAAAGCCGTGTATGATCTTATTTTGGCTGATGTCGGCGCGGCGCAGGAGATTGCGGTGGATGATGTGCAGGATCGTCTTCGCTGGAGATTGAGTAAAAAAACGATCAGCGCATTTTTGAGCCGGTTTTATCTCTTCCAGTCAGACTATAATAAAGCTATTCAATACGCCGATGAAGCATTGCAATCTCAAACGGTGCAGTTAGTCGACTTCAAAACTATTTTGCCGGGAATCCCTGAAAATTATACCAATCCTGTCGCCACCGTTAACTATTCCGAGTTGAATAACTGGAACAATACAAAATATCTATACTGGAAGGAGCAATACTATACCCGTTACACAACCACCCGTTCACAGTGGAGGCTTCCCAGTCCATCTCTTATTGCCATGTATGATCAGTCAAATGATCTCCGGTTTAAACATTTTTTCATACCAAATGGGGGAAGAAGATTTAGCGTTGTTACTCCCGTTTCATATCGCTATACAATGTTTAATGACGGACGTGCTATTCCTTCAGCTCCTACAATCGGAGAGATGTTACTAAACAAAGCAGAGGCACAGGCGCGAAAAAATGAAGTAGTTAACGCCATGCAAACAGTAAATATCCTCAGAGCAAAACGCATGAATACGGCTGCTCCTTTAACGGCCGCAACGCAAGATGAAGCCATCAAAGCAGTGTTGGATGAGCGTAGAAGAGAAATGCCATTTGTCACCCGGTGGTATGATATTCGCCGCTTTGCTGCCAATACGTATCCGGCAGATGATATAACCGTTACGCATAACTTCTTTAAGATAAGCTTCGGCGTCATAGATGTGAATAGCCCACAGGTTTATACATTACCTGTTGGCAGTAAACGCTACGCAGTACCCATTAACGGCGTTGAAATTACTGCCAGCAAGGGGCAAATTCAACAGAATCAATATTAACAGCTTCTAAAAAAAAATGCAATGAAAAATACTAAGCACATTTGTGCCATAGCTTTTTGTGTCCTGTTTTTGATAGCAAACAGTAACAAAGTACACGCACAATTAGCATTACCACCAGTAAAAAAGGGGGCCCCGGTTTTATCAAATAAGGAAATTGCTAAACTGAAGGCTGCAATTGAATCGAACCCAAATGACCTGGCTGCGCACCAGGCCTATTTAAAAGGAGTCGGTATTGAGAATCCAGACTTTGAAAAACAGTATGAAACGTGGATGAAACAATTTCCCCAATCAGCCACAGTGCCCTTTGCGATCGGGCATCAGTTTGCCAATCATGAGAATGCAAAAGCAAAACCATGGTTGCAGAAGGCATTGGCGATAGACCCCAAACTACTGGAGGCATATAGGGATCTGTCTATTGATGCCCAACGCTGGGGTGATTTTGGAGTTGCCAGGGACTATTTGAAAAAAGCGTCTGAAATAAGTCCCGAAAACGCAGATTTTGCCATGAGCTATGCATTTTCATTGGATGGAGTTGACTCGGTATTGCATCATAAACTGATGTTGTCAATTCATGAGCGATTTCCTTCCTCCCCCAGAGGTGCACAGGCATTGTATTGGCTGGCTTTTAAGACGCATGACCCAACCGTTAAAACAGAATTGTATGAATTGCTGAAAAAGAAATTCAATACGGAAAGATCAATATGGACCTCCATTTCGATGGCTGATTATTATGATTTGTTGTTGGAAACAGATCCTGTAAAAGCAGGTCGTCATGCACAGTCAATACTGGTAATGGACTCGCTGGAGGACCGTCCTAACTGGGAAAAAAGAAATGAGATCGCAAAGACGATCGTTTCTGGAAGAGAATTGACGAAGGCAGGAAAATATAAAGAGGCAATAGGGCTGTTGGAAAAAGCGACAGCTATACGCAGATCCAGTTCTGAAACAGTATTGCCGTTGGAAAAAGCAAGAGCAATATTCCTCTCGGGAGAAAAGAAGCAGGCTTATGATACGCTTTTGCAACAGTATGCCTGGAACCCGCAGGATAAAGTAATGAAGGCAATCAGGGAATATGGACAGCAGATCGGCAAGAATGATAAAATGATTCAACAGGATATATGGGCCATTCGCAAGACAAAAACAGAACCGGCAACAGCTTTCTCTTTGGCTAATTATCTCAGTCCCGGGAAAACATCTCTTGCTGACCTGAAAGGAAAAGTAGTGCTGGTTACTTATTGGTTTCCGGGTTGTGGTCCCTGCCGCAATGAGTTCCCGCATTTTGAAAATGTAGTCCGCAAATTTGGAAAGGATAAGCTTGCCTATGTAGGCATCAATATGGTGCATGAACAGGATCCTTACGTGGTTTCCTTTTTAAAGAAAAGCGGCTATTCCTTTACTCCAATTCGTGATGAAGCAGACAAGCGGGGCAATCTTACAGCAAGAGGCGCCCCCACAAACTACCTGATCGATAAGGAAGGAAATATTGTGTTCAAAAACTTTATGATACATGGGGAGAATGAGAGAATGCTCGAGCTGATGATCACTGAGTTGTTGGATAAATAGCCCGGTGAACCCACCACATTAATGAGATCAATTAATAAGGGTTGACTTAAGGCTACATAAAACTTTCAAATATGAAAAAGAGATTGTTTGCATGCATATTCATACTGTCCTTTTCCATGACTGCGGTGGTGGCACAGAAAAATATTCTTATCGAAGGAAAGGTGACTGCTATACGCGATGGAGACACTAAAATATATTATTATGGCAATGGCAAATCACTGGATTCGGCAATAATTAAACACAACAGGTTTGAATTCAATTTTCCATTTGAACAGCCGTGTAATATTTTGATTTGCGATGAACATAGTTATAAGACAAATGATCACCCCTATTGGTTCCGAATGATAGCTGATCGGCCAGGCACTATTAGTCTAAAAGATGTTGACCTTTCTAAAGAAATCTCAGTGGGGGAGGTTACTGGACTCAAAGCGGCCCAAAAATACCAGGAATTTCGACGCCAGTATATTGACACGAGAAATGAAATCAAGCTACTGATCACTCAGCGATTTGGTGATGAAACTCCGAAGAATGGATCGCCCAGGTCTGGAGAATATTTAAAATTCCGGGATAGTTTAAATAAAGCAAGATTCTATTCATTGATCAAAAATTTCATCCAGAAGAACCCAGAATCCTACGCCTCAACTTTTGCTCTTAATAAAGAAGGTGTAGAGTTGATTTATTCGCGGAAAGGAGAAGGGGAAATTCTTTACAACATGCTTTCTCAATCTCAGAAAAACACCAATACAGGAAAATCGATGAACGCGGTTTTCATGGGATTAAAAAATGATAAAATCGGCCAGCAGGTAAAAGATTTTACATTATATAACCCGGAAGGAAAGGCAATAAAATTTAACAGCTTGAAGGGGAAGTATGTGATGCTTGATTTTTGGTCCAGCACATGCATACCGTGCATAGCTTCATTTCCTCATTTGACGGACCTATATAGTAAATACAAAAGTGACAGTTTCGAGATTGTCGGAATATCGACAGATAAATTTAGGAGGGATTGGCTAAAATCAGTAGAGAAGTATCAAAACCCCTGGCCTCAGCTGCTGGATACGGAGAATATTGCTCATAGTCGTTTTGCTGTGAGTGGACTTCCGGTGACTTTCTTGATTGATCCGCAGGGAAAGATACTGGTTAAGGAAGATGGATATGATCCGAAAGGGATCAGCACGGTGGAGAAAAAAATAATGGAACTATTTGGCACAAAGTAAAATGAATCAAATTCTTTAAATACTCATCAATACAAATTCAAGAAATGAAAAAGATATTTTACCTCCTTTTGCTCCCGGCGTTTGCATTTATAACGCCAGGTAATAAGACAGCAAAGATCAAAGGTGTCATGAAATTGATAAGCGCCGTAGAATGGGTGCATATAATGTATCAAACAAGACCACTGGCTGGCTGGAAAAGAGACAGCACTCCCATCATCAACGGGAAATTTAGTTTCGAAGTAGAAATTTTTGATGCGTCGTTGGCAACTCTCTCAGTCTACAAGGGCCCGGAAAGGAAATATGAATCAGTTAGTGTATTCCTGGAACCCGGAACTATAAGCCTGGACATACAGGATAATTTGGCAGCAATGAAGGTGACTGGTTCAAAATCACATGAGGAGTATGTAAAATTGAATGAAAAGGCGAAATCCTACAATGAAAAACAGACCGAACTGCGCAGCCAAATGACTGAGTTGAGAAATGCTAAGAATGAGGAAGGACTGAAGGCGGTAATGGCAAAATGGCAATTGCTGAGAGATGAAATGGGTGAAAAACTTTATGCCGCCTATTTATCCGAAAACCCCAATACTCCGATAGTCGAGCATGTAATGACACAGTATATCGGGAGTTGGTATAGTATAGAGCTCGAAAAACTGGAGAGGGCCCGCGCATTATTTAATAGCCTTCCGCAGGCAACAAAAAAGAGACCTTCTGCGATGGATTTTGACTTCAGGCTTACTGCTGCCATCAACGCAAGTGTTGGTAAGACAGCCCAGGATTTTGTACTGAATGATTCGTTGGACAATGGCATTCGCCTTTCATCATTAAGAGGGAAATATGTGCTGATCGATTTCTGGGCAAGCTGGTGCGTAGGCTGTCGGGCTAATAATCCGCACCTGGTCAAAGTATATAATAAGTACAAGGATAGGGGCTTTAATATCATCGGCGTCGCATTTGATGGAGGTGAAAAGCTGGAAAAAGCTTGGAGAAAGGCAATGGTTACCGATGGGCTTCCCTGGGTGAATGTAAATGATACAAAATATCCCGCCGATGAATCGGTCGGCAAGCGATACAATGTAGGGTCAATTCCTCAAAATGTATTGTTGGACCCAACAGGAAAAATTATCGCCAGGAATATTGAAGGAGAAGAATTGATGGAAAGATTGCCGGCATTGTTAGGCAACGCAAAGACTAATATAAAATAACCTTTCAAAAAATTGCGATGAAGCGTTTTATATTAATAATACTAGGTGTTGCCGGCGGATTGACTTGCCTTGCCCAACCAGGAAAAAATGGATATGAACTTACCGGCCATATTCCGGGAACAAAAGACGGTAAAATCTATCTGACTGCACTTGATGAAAACCGAAAAAGAGATTCAGCGATCATTCGTAATGGTGCATTCCGGTTTACGGGCAAATTGGAGCATCCCGTTCAAATGGTGATATTCAAACCGGGTTTAATGCAGCATCCTTTTCTCTTTTTTGGTGAAAACTCAAAGATGACTATAGTGATTGATACTATCGATGCGGGGAAAATAAATGTTACTGGTTCTGTTACACAAAGGGAGAATGAATTTTATGAGGCATTGATGAAACCAATTCATGATCAACTTGGAGTATTGAGTATCCTGGAAAGAGGACCTGCTAAAACCGATCCCAGGCTGGATGATAGTGTAGGTCGTGCACAGGAAAAATTATATGCGATAAGGCTTTCACAAGAAAAAGCTTTTATTAGGCAGTATCCCCGTTCTTATGTATCTGGTTACTTGATGGTGAAAAGTTTTACAGGACGACCAGATCCAACGGAACTCGAAGAAGTATATAATGCACTATCGCCGGCTCTGAAACATGCCAGTTATGGAAAAAAAGCAGTCAAAAGACTGAAAGAAATAAAAGAGAGGGAAGTTGGTACAATGGCTCCTGATTTTACACAGATGGATACCATCGGAAACGCGGTTTCATTAAAAGATTTCAAGGGGAAATATGTATTCCTTGATTTCTGGGCAAGCTGGTGTGTGCCTTGCCGTAGGGAGAACCAGGTTTTATTGGTTGAGTGGCAGCAGCTCAGGGGGAAAAATCTTGCAATAATTAGTGTATCTGCCGATAACAATAAGAAAGCATGGCTTGATGCCATTCGGAAGGACAGACTTAACTGGATCCATGTCAGTGACCTTTCTGATGAAAATGAAGTCAAAAGCCGGTACAATGTAGTAAGCATGCCAGCCAATTTTCTGATCGATCCGAATGGAAAGATCATAGCCAAAAATATTTTTGGAGAAGAAATGAAAAGAAAACTTGCGGAAGTAGCAACTAGCCCAACTGACCAGCCTGGTAGGCTGGATTAATAACCATAAAGTATTTGTATGAAAAGATTGTTTTTCATGTTTCTGTTGTTATCGACTGTTTTTTTCTGTTTTGCCCAGGATGAGAACCCAGTTAAATGGTCCTTTGAGGCAAAAAAGATTGCCGATAAGACCTACGAGATTCGACTAACCGCTAAGATTGAAAATGAGTGGCATATCTATTCTCAATCTACTCCGGATGGGGGACCTGTGGCCACGTCTGTTACTTATTCAAAAAACCCCTTACTAAGTATTGAAGGAGGCATTAAAGAAATCGGGAAACTGGAAAAGCATTTTGAAAAATTGTTTGGTGTGGAGGTATTGCAGTTTTCAAACAAAGTTGATTTTGTACAGGTTGTAAAGTTGAAAGCAAATGTAAAAACCAACCTGTCCGGTAAAGTCGAATTTATGGTGTGCAATGATGAAATGTGTATGCCGCCAAAGGCTATTCCATTCAGCATTTCTTTACAGTAAGCGATATGAAAAATAAATTCGGCATACTGATTTTCTGGGTGTTCATGTTGACAGCGGGGTGTAAAACAACGGCAACGCTTACAGACATGGCTTCCCCAACCATTATGTTACGCATCCGGGGCACGGGAAATATGCATAGCCAGGTGATGGAAACCATCCATAAGGTGAAATACATTCAAGGTATCCGGGTTATTAATGAGAACGGTTTCCTGGATCATTTTCAGCAAATGGAAATTGCAATTGATTTAGGGGATGCCAAACAATGGTCGGTATTGCAAAGGGAATTATTGAGGATCCCTGGAATTATGGCGGTAACGGTTCTTTAAAATTGAAAATTTTTCTCATATGCAGTTAGTTTTGGCAAAGGGGATGTTTCTACATCCCTTGCTTTTTTAAAATATAAAGTGTTAGTTATGCAACAAACAGGCATTTTAAGCCGGGTAAGTAAGGATCCTTGTCATCTTGGCGTGATCGTCAATAACAATCAGACTTCACGGGTTCCTGTATTACGGGATTATATATTTATCCGTGTTGATAAGAAATATGTAAGAGTATTTTTTTCGGAGCTCGTTTATTTTGAAGGGCTTCGTAATTATATAAGAATTGTTACCCATTCCCGGCAATATCTTGTGTTGATGACCATGGGTAAGATGGAAAGTTTTCTGCCGGCTGCCCAGTTTTGCAGGATACACAAGTCATATATCATTTCGTTACGGCAGATCACTGCTTTTGATTCTGATTACGCTTACCTCAATGATAGATGTTTCCCTATCGGGAAGACCTACAAAAAACTATTTCAGATAAAGTTGACGATCGCAGAATAGAACGAGGTTTCACAAATTTGTCCATATATACAGGCCGGATTTCTTAATTTTGCATAATCATGCTTCCCGACTATCCCCATAAACTCTTTACCGACCACCGCAGCCACTTCAACCTGCTGATGGAAACACTGGCCATGGATACCCCCGCTGCCTGAGGCGGAGAATTGACTACTTCGCTGTATTACTGATTTTTCATTTTATTTTATTTAAGCATCTTTATGAACACAGTTATGGATCCAGCTACAATACCAACGAGCCAGGCAGATTTTCTTCCGCTACAGGGAACCGATTATATAGAATTCTATGTGGGCAATGCCAAACAGGCTGCCCATTTTTATAAAACAGCTTTTGGCTTTCAGTCGCTGGCCTATGCCGGTCCTGAAACTGGTATGAAAGACAAAGTGAGCTACGTGATCCGCCAGCACAAACTCACTTTTGTACTCACCACTCCATTGAGGACCGATAATCCCATCGCCGATCATATTTACAAACATGGAGATGGGGTAAAGGTGATAGCATTAAAAGTAGAAGATGCAACCGGCGCTTTTGAGGAAACTACTAAAAGAGGCGGAAAACCATACCAGCAACCCACGGTGACAAAGGATGAAAGCGGTGAAGTAGTAATAAGTGGTATTCATACTTATGGGGATACAGTACACCTCTTTATAGAAAGAAAAAACTACACCGGCGTTTTTATGCCCGGTTTCAGGGAGTGGAAAACTGGGTACAATCCAACATCTACCGGCTTATTGTATGTTGACCATTGCGTGGGGAATGTTGGCTGGAACCAGATGAACCCCTGGGTTAAGTTTTATGAAGAAGTAATGGGTTTTCGCAATATCCTGAGCTTTGATGATAAGGACATATCGACGGAATATTCCGCACTGATGAGTAAGGTGATGAGTAATGGAAACGGCTTTGTAAAATTCCCGATCAATGAGCCTGCAGAAGGGAAAAAGAAAAGCCAGGTGGAAGAGTACCTCGATTTTTATAATGGAGAAGGTGTACAGCATGTGGCTATCGCGACTGCTGATATTGTTGCCACAGTTACTGAACTACAAAAAAGGGGTATAGAATTTTTAAACATCCCTGCCAGTTACTATGAAACGGTGCTGCAAAGAGTAGGTAAAATAGATGAGGACCTGGAACCATTACAACGGTTAGGAATTCTTATCGACAGGGATGAAGAAGGCTACCTGCTGCAAATATTCAGCAGGCCATTAGAAGACAGGCCCACGTTGTTTTTCGAGATCATCCAGCGTAAAGGGGCAAAGAGTTTTGGTAAAGGCAACTTTAAAGCCTTATTTGAAGCCCTGGAAAGGGAGCAGGATGCAAGAGGAAATCTGTAAATTAGTGATGGCTCGCATAACGTCAAATAAACCGCGACCGGCCTTTTAGGCTGTTTATAACTTATTTGCCTCATTTGACTTATTTGCCTATCCTCATTATCTTTACAATAGTTTAGCAGAACTGCTGAAATAATATCCGATACCCCACCGTTAAAAATCTTAACAGAAACTAATATGAAAAACCTTCTTGGGATCTTTTTATTTTGCAGCCTTAGCCAGTCTGTAACGGCTCAACCGCCTCAGTATAAAGCTGGCACTTCCGCTTCTTTTATAGATTACCAACGAACTTTCCCCCGCCCCAGCGAAGCATTATTAAAAAAAGCCGATACACTAAAACGACAGTTCGAAGCAAGAAAGCTGGTCTGGCCAGCCAAATATATTTATATCAGATCTTTTAAATACGATAGCCAACTTGAAGTATGGGTAAAAAATGATATAAAAGACAAGTTCCAGCTTTTTAAAACGTATCGAGTCTGTGCATTAGCAGGCACATTAGGCCCCAAACGGTTAGAGGGTGATTACCAGGTACCCGAAGGGTTTTATTATATCAATGAGTTTAATCCTAAAAGCAATTATTATCTCTCCTTAGGAGTAAATTATCCTAACGCCTCTGATGTGATCCTGAGTGATTCTATTCGTCCGGGAAGTGGCATCTTTATTCATGGTAGTTGTGTTACTATCGGTTGCATTCCCCTGCGGGATGATATTGATGAACTCTATATAATGGCCGCCCATGCCAAGGACCAGGGACAGGATTTTATTCCTGTTCATATTTTCCCGGTACGGTTTAACAAGGACAAAAGCGTCAAATACCTGGACAATCTCAGTAAGGATGATGCAGTATTGAGAGAATTTTCCAACAGGCTAGAAGATGCGTTTGATTATTTCGAGAAATACAAACAACTCCCGGTGGTAATGATCGGCGATAAAGGACAATATATCGTCAACGAGGTCCCGCCTAAAAAATTAGAACTGCCAACAGTAAAAATGAAGCGACCACCCATGGTGCATAAAACAAGAAATGTGGGGACGCTGGCGAATTCAGTTCACACTATGCCGCAGTTTCCAGGTGGTACCCAAGCTTTTGCCACCTACCTTGAAACACTTGGCAAAGATATGTCAAGATACCTCCCTGAAGGAGCGAAGAAAGCATATGTACAGCTGGAATTTGTGGTCGACAATGATGGAGTTCCGGTCAATTTTAAAGTATTAAAAAGTATCCTTGAAGGTGAAGAGCTTAACGACGAAGTGATCATACGGCTTGAGAAAATGGGGACCTGGCAGCCTGCAATGCTGCATGATAAGCCGGTAGCCAAGAAAATGGTGCTGACGGTGACGGTAGAAGCACCTGCCGATTAATATTACTGTAATAAAAGCTGGATTGTTTCGGGTGTTTGCTGGCGAAGCAAAATTGTTTTCCCCTCAATAAGATTCTCAAATACTTCTTTTGTATAATGTCGTATTGTCAGCAACGATAATTCTTTTTTGATCTGCACATTTAAAAATGCAGATGCGGCCAGGGCAAGTTTTTCGATTTTTTCTGCCCGATCATCCAGCACACAGATAAAACTGATGGCGCCATTTTGGGTGAGGTTAGGTTTGATATGAAGGCTTTCAAACAAATGATATAACTGCCCGACATGCTGCTCACCAATAAATGAAAAATCTACTGAGCTCATTTCCAGCATTACCTGTTTTTCTTTTAATACAATGATGGGTGGCAGTGCATGTACTGGCTTGTCATGAATAACTGTACCGGGTAAGGTCGGTTCTAAAAAGCATTTTACGTATAAAGGGATACTTTTATTCTGCAAGGGTTTAATGGTTTTGGGATGGATCACCTGTGCTCCATAGTAGGCCATTTCAATTACTTCTTTGTAGTTGAGCTCCGGGATAGAGACTGCGTTTGGAAATTGTTTGGGGTCGGCATTCATCACACTTTCCACATCTTTCCAGATCGTCTGGCTTTCTGCATCCAGCATGTTGGCAAAAACGGCTGCTGTGTAATCACTTCCTTCTCTTCCCAGGGTGGTGCTTTCATTTTCGTCGGTGGCCCCGATAAAACCCTGTGTCAGGATAACATCCGTTTCGTTAAATAGTGGAATGACCAGGTTTTTCACTTTTGAAAGGGTAAAATTCCAATCGATGGAAGCGTCCCTGAAATCATCATCTGTCCGAAAAATGTCCCGGACATCCAGCCATTTATTAGGAATACCGCTCTCATTCAGGTAAGCACTTATAATGGAGGTGGAAAATAATTCTCCTGTACAAACTACCTGGTCGTAATAGTAGTCATAGTCTCTTACAGGCTTATCATGCAACAGCCATTCTACTTCTGTAAAGAAATTTTTCAATTGTTCCTCGCAAGAGAGGTAGTGGGTAACGAGAACATATTTCGCCGTAGTGAGATGTTGTTGTTTTACCAGCTCAAATAGACTTAGGGCCTCGACTTTATTACCAGCAAAAAAAGCGTCCACTACTTTTTCAAGCGCATTAGTGGTTTTTCCCATAGCAGAAATGATCACCACAATTTTTTCATGCGTCCAAAACTTCATAATATGGCCAACATTCCGGATCCTTTCCACACTATTGACCGAAGCCCCGCCGAATTTGAAAATCTTCATGTTGACTGGTTGAAAATTGTTTGCAAATGTCGGGAATATTCCGGCAATATGTTATCCATGACTATAACGCCAGTGACGGGAGAGACAGAACACATTCACTTCTCCCAAACCTTTATTTTTTTTACTTAATTTAACGTAATCCTGAACGATAGATTATGTATTCAAAAAAATTGGAAAAACTTGCCCGACAAAAGTTATCCGAGCAAGAGCGGAATAAAAATAAGGAGCGGCGCGCTGCAAACCGTAGAAAAAATACTCCACCATCCGCAGATGTAAATGTAGATGGATGGCATGTCTATACTCGTTTGTACCCCCACCATTTTAATATCTTTATTTGGGTATTTATAGTGTTAACGCTGGGTTTTTGCTCATTTATTGTCTACTGGTTAGGTCCCCGCTCAAAATGGCTATTGATATCCGGAATTGTATTGACAGGCGCTTTTCTGCTACGGTGGGGGATATATTGGTTGTTGAAAGTACTGCGGTATAGAAATTTCAAAACCTGGCGAAGTCGCTTACCGTTTAAATTAAAGGGATGGGATGCGGTCTGGAAAAATAATGAGTTTGACGGATTCAAAAAATGGTACAAGAGCATGGTTGTGAGCGTGGAGACAGACTCCAGCCTTTCGGACCTTTCAAATAGTATTAAAAATGCACTGATTGTTTTTAGAGCCGAAGCGAATAAATGCTTTTATGCTCCCAATTTTGTCCAATCAGGATTTGTGGGAGATATTCGGAAAAAATGGTCGGTAACCGGTAATGTAGAAGCCACGGGGAGTGCCAATCAAACCGTTTTAGGAGAACTATACGTACTCATTGATCAGCATCTCCGCCTGCTGCACGAAGAATTGGGTGGCATACAATCAGTAGAGATCAGCATAGAAGGGAATATTTGTTCAGTTGACCCGGTTGAGTTTTCAAGCGACTAATACCAGTTAATTTTTAAAATCAGGCCGTACATTTTTTTGGTAGTATATCGGTAGAGTAGCTGTGCAGGCCAATTTAATTGCCTCATTACGGATAGGGTATCGGCATAATATCCCCTATTTTTGTTTGTATCAAAATCTGCAATATGATCGTCAACCGCAAAGTTCAAACCCTTGATGAATTCACTATACAGCAGCTACGCAATGTTCCTCATGCTACCGGCGAGTTATCCAACCTGCTTCGTAATATCGGTTTGGCTGCAAAAAGAGTGCATACGGAAGTAAACAAAGCGGGGCTGGTTGACATTTTGGGTGATGCGGGGACCGTCAACGTTCAGGGTGAGGAAGTAAAGAAGCTTGATATTTATGCGAATGACCAGTTTACCCGGGTATTGCAACATGGAATTAGTTGTGCAGGTATAGCCAGCGAGGAGTTAGATGATATTGTTTCATTTGATGACGCAAAAAGTGTCAATTCAAAATATGTTTGTTTATTTGATCCATTGGATGGCAGTAGTAATATTGATGTAAATGTTTCTATCGGAACCATTTTCTCCATCTATCGCCGTGTCTCACCCATTGGCACGGTGGCTACACTGGAAGATTATTTGCAACCAGGTAATAAGCAAGTGGCGGCTGGTTATATTGTGTATGGATCTTCCACCATGCTGGTCTATGCCACCAGGAGAGGGGTCAATGGATTTACGCTGGATCCTTCAATTGGTGAATGGACACTCAGTCATCCTGATATTAAATGCCCCTCGAATGGAAAGATCTATTCCGTTAATCATGGTAATTTTTTCCAGTATGATGAAGGCGTGAGAAAATATATCACTACCTGCCAGAAGAAGGATAAAACAAATGGCGGCCCCTACACACAACGTTATATCGGCAGCATGGTATCCGATGTGCACCGTAATCTTATCAAGGGAGGTATCTTTATGTACCCCGGAACAACAGAAAGGCCAAAAGGTAAACTGAGATTGCTGTATGAGTGTAATCCCTTTGCCTTTATTATAGCAGTAGCAGGTGGCAAAGCTACTAATGGAAAAATAAGGATATTAGATGTAAAGCCTTCTGAACTACATCAACGAACCCCCCTTTTTATTGGGAGCAAACTAATGATGGAAGAGCTGGAAACTTATTTGGTTCCGGATTCTGTATAAGGAAAGTATAGTATGGAATTAATTAATTACGAAGACAAATACCAACCCGACTTTAAGCGACTGAATATGGAGTGGTTGGAGAAGTATAATCTTACGGAAAGTCATGACCTTGAGATATTGGACGATCCTAAAAGTACTGTCATCGACAACGGAGGCTCCATTTTCCTCGTCATGGATAATGACAAAGTAATTGGCACCGCGGGAATTTGGAAAGAAAATGCCACCGAATACGAGCTCATAAAAATGGCGGTAGACCCGGCTTACCGGGGTAAAGGCATTAGTAAGAAATTACTGGACCGTTGCCTGATGGAAGCCCGGAAAACGCAAGCAAAGAAAATATTTCTTTATTCCAACAGCCAGTTACAAACAGCGCTGAAATTGTACCGCCAGTATGGGTTCGTACCGGTAGATGTTACCAACGCGCCGTTTCTTACTGCCGATGTAAAAATGGAGTTATCTTTAACCGAATAATCAATTAGAATGGCCGCTACGATCATTTCAGTGAAAAACCTGGTAAAAAATTACGGGACCTTCCAGGCAGTAAAAGGAATTTCTTTTGATGTACAGGAGGGAGAGATATTTGGACTACTCGGTCCCAACGGTGCAGGGAAATCCACCACGCTGGAAATTATTGAAACGCTGCGTCCGAAAACCAGTGGTGATATAACGGTGGATGGGTTGTCTCTTGCTAAACAACCTAACGAGATCAAAAAAGTGATCGGCGTGCAATTGCAAACCAGTGGTTATTACCCGGGGCTAAATTTGCTGCAGTTGATCGAATTATTCTGTGGTTTGTATAACAGGAATGTTGACCCGATGGAGTTGCTGGAGATGGTGAACCTGAAAGATAAGGCCAGGTCAAAAGTAAAAGAGTTGAGCGGGGGACAGAAGCAACGGTTTTCAGTGGCGACTACATTGATCAACCAACCGAGGATCATTTTCCTCGACGAGCCCACTACCGGTCTCGATCCGCAGGCAAGAAGAAGCCTGTGGGAATTGATCAAAAAGATCAGGAAGGGTGGAGCGACCGTTATTATTACCACTCATTATATGGACGAGGCAGAATATTTATGTGACAGGGTTGCTATTATTGATGCTGGTAATATTGTGGCATTGGACACGCCGGATAAACTAATTGACAACCTGATTGCGACAGGATTTGAACGCCCAAAGGAAATGAAACACGCTAACCTGGAAGATGTATTTATAAATTTAACCGGGCACTCCTTGCGGGAAGGATAGACAGGAACGGTCGGGGAATTTTTTTAGTGATGCAGGCACAGAAGCCGGAGATCAAGGATGATGAGTATACAAAATAAATTAAAACAATATATGGCAGACAAAATTGAAGCTCAGAAATCTGCAGGCGCAGCTTTTATGAATGGGAACGTTTCAAAAGAAGGTGTAAAAGAATTACCCGGGGGAATTCAATACGAAGTGATCAAAGAGGGGACAGGCGATAAACCAGAACTTCGGGATAAAGTAAAAGCTCATTACAAAGGCACTTTGCTTGACGGGAAAGAGTTTGATAACTCTTTCAAACGCGGGCAGCCCTTTTCAGCACCCTTAACAGCGTTAATAAAGGGCTGGCAGATTGCATTACCTCAAATGAAAACGGGGAGTCACTGGAGACTGTGGATACCGTCGGACCTGGCCTATGGCGACAGGGGTGCCGGTAGCGATATTCCGGGTGGTGCCACTTTGGTATTTGAAGTAGAATTATTAGAGATAATAAAATAAATATTGCGTATGCCCCTTGTTTTCACTGATCCGCGTTATCCGATAGGTGAATATGTGCCAAAACCATTTTCAATTCCACAGAAAGTGGAGTGGCTGGCTGATATCAAATTTCTTCCTATACAAATTGAGAATGCTATTTTGAATCTTGATGAGGCACAATTGCAAACTCCTTACCGGGATGGTGGCTGGACCGTACACCAGTTAGTGCATCATGTAGCCGACAGTCACCTGAATGCATACATCCGTTTCAAAGTGGGCTTGACAGAGGATAATCCGACCATCAAGCCCTATGATGAAAAAAAATGGGCAGAGATGTATGATGTACAAAAATTACCTGTCAATATTTCTCTTACATTATTACATGCATTACACAGTCGCTGGCATGAAGCATTAAAATATGTAAGAGATGATGAATGGAATAACAAAACCGTTTTTCATCCAGAGCATAAAAAAACTATGCGGCTTTGGTACCTGCTTGGGATGTATGCCTGGCATGGAAAACATCATGTGGCGCATATTACTTCGCTAAGAGACAAACAAGGGTGGTAAGGAAGTGGCTGGTGAGATGTTGCTGGTTTCTTACACCGGTAAGTGCATGCCTCCAGTCTAACGATTGTTTTCAGTACAAAGCAAGCAATAGCTATTAATTTGTAACCAGTACCATGAAATGGAAAACTCTTTCGTCGGCATACATTTTTAAAGACCGTTGGTTCACGGTCCGCAAGGAGGTTTGTCAAACACCGGTCGGCAAGATCGTTGATCCCTACTATGTATATGAATTTCCTACCTGGGTGGGAGCCGTGCCGGTAACAGAGGATGGGAAAATTGTAATGATCCGGCAATACCGGCATGCGCTGGGTGAAACTATTATTGAAATTCCGGGAGGTTGTGTGGATGACACCGATAAAGATGTTGAGGAAGCCATTACCAGAGAACTGCTGGAGGAAACAGGATTTGTTTTTTCTTCTTATGATTATTTAGGTAGAATATCTTCCAACCCTTCTACCAACAGCAACCTGCTTCATATGTTCCTGGCAAGGGGAGGGAAAAAAGTAGCCCAGCAAGTACTGGATGAAAATGAAGAGATAGAAGTGGTGCTGCTCAGCTTGAATGAATTAAAGCAATTACTGAGGGAAAATAAGATACTGCAAGCGATGCATGTGAGCTGCATCTTGTATGCGCTCGAGAAACTAAATGAATTGAGTTACTGACCCGTTCTATTCAATCGCAGCTATCCGAGTTAAAGAAGTCTGCAGGTATCTGGACCAATCCATATTTTCTTCATTGTACGGGCTAAAAAGTTTTTTCAACTTCGCCCACCAGGAATACGCTGCCACAAACAACTACCAGGTCATCAGGGTGGGCGTGCAATAGGGCTGCTTCCAGGGCAGCATTGACAGTAGGAAAACAATTTCCTTTGAGATCTGATTTTATGGCTTGTTCTGCCAGCAGCTTTTCGGGGATGGCTCTTGGTATTTGAGCTTTTGTAAAATAGTACTTCGCACTTTTCGGAAGCAGCCCCAGGATCTTTTCTGCCTCCTTATCTTTTACCAGGCCAATGATAATATGTAATTCCCGGCGTTTTGTTATTTCCAACTGCTGTACCAACTGCCGGATACCATCCACATTATGGGCAACATCCAGCACTACGGTAGGTGACTGGTGAATGATCTCCCAACGCCCGTGGAGTCCAGTACAATTTTTTACATGTTGCAGGGCCTTGTGAATTATTTTATCATCAATCACCCATCCCTGTTGTTGTAATTGTGTGCAGGCTTCTAATACAGTCAACAGGTTTTTTGCCTGGTACACACCCGACAGGTCGAGGTTATATTTTTTATGATCCGTATGATGTTCTTCCGATACCTCAACTACTAATTCATTTTTTTCCCAGGCCCAGTCAACGATATGTCTTTTATTTGATGCAATGGAAAGGAATGCTTGCTTGTCTTTGGCGGTTCTTGTAAATACTTCCGCTGTTTCTGGAATAACCTCACCAATTACGACTGGAATGCCCTTCTTAATAATTCCGGCTTTTTCGGTGGCAATTTTTTCCAAACTATCACCCAGCAGGTTCATGTGATCCCACCCTATATTGGTAATAACTGATAATACAGGAGTGATGATATTGGTACTGTCTAGTCTTCCCCCTAATCCTGTTTCAATCACTGCAAAATCTACTTGCTGTTCAGCAAAATATTCAAATGCCAGGGCAACTGTGATCTCAAAAAAACTCGGTTCTATTTTTTCAATCAGGGGTTGGATCCTATCGGTGAATGAAATAACAAATTCCTCGCTTATTTCGCCGAATTCACCGGCATCACTACTCACTTTTATCCTTTCCCTGAAATCTTTCAGGTGTGGTGAAGTATATAAACCTGTTTTATAACCAGCGGTTTGTAAAATAGCGGCCAGCATGTGACAGACCGACCCTTTACCATTTGTACCGGCGACATGAATACTTTTGAATGTATGCTGTGGGTTACCTAAGAAATCACATAGCCGTATGGTATTGTTAAGATCTGCTTTATACGCAGCAGCACCGATACGACTGAACATGGGGAGCCGGTTGAATAGATAATCAATGGTTTGCTGGTAATTCATGCAGGACAAAAATAAGAAAGGCCATCATGGTTTTATCCATAACAGCCTTTACAAGATGATTGTTATTTATTTAGTTTACCCTGAAATTAAACTGAACCGTTAGCATCGACTCATGATCGGCTTTGTCAAATTTGATATTCTGCAGGTACTGCATGATCGCTGTTTTATAAGCGCTATTGCTGTTGGATGATCCTTTTGCAATGCTTACGAATTTACCAATACCCTCAGGCGTTACCATGATATTGGCATATACAACAGCCTTTTCGAGATCTCCTTCAAAAGAATAGTGACGGATTATTTTCCGGTCACCCCTTGTCACTTTCGGTCCCGAGCCAACACCTGTTCCTGTTCCATTTCCTCCGCCAGTTCCGTTACCATTTCCTCCACCGGTCCCGTTTCCACTTCCCACTCCAGTACCATTGCCTCGGCCACCAGCCCTGTCATAATCATCGGCACTGCCTCCGCCTCTTCCTGCTCCGGTGGTGGTTTTACCCAACACTGCCTTTGGTACTTTGGGTGCCGGTGTTTCAACCACAGGTTTAGGCTCTGCTTTCGGTACAGAGTTCTCATTGATTTTTGGTGACTTGGGAGCTATCGCTTTTGGTGTAGTTACCTCCGGGCTTGTTTTATCTTCCTCTTCATCCACTTCCTTAGAGGTGGTGGGAGGAGTATACGATGCCACTCCCGCTGCCCCGGCCGCTTGTACAGGGTTACCGCCACCACCACCACTTTCTTCCTTAGATGATTGAGGAGGTTCAGGCAGATCGGGTGGGAGATTTATTTCCACTTCAAAAGGCGTTTCCTGTGCAAGGGACTCGAATTTGGGCATTGGCCACTTTAAAAGGAAAAGGAGCAATAGCATTAAACCGGTAAATCCGGCAGTGATCATCCAGGCCTGGGAACGTTGTTTGGCTTCAAGAGATACAGACATAGCGTAAGCGTTGTTCATACAAATTTACATTTTGGCGATTTGTGGCGCAAGGCATTGTTGTTCACACCTGTTACTAACGATGCAAATGACGTGCAACTTGTATAAAAGATGATTTATTTAATGTTAAAAAGGGTTTAATTGGGTCTGCCAGGCCGGGATTCAGTTTTCCAGAGTAGCAAATAGTCACGGCGGGGCTGATTTGTACTTTTTCTTGCTTCAAAGTTGGCTAACATGATTTAGATCATATTACTAAAAATCTTTCTGCAAGTTCAATAAAACTGTTTTAAATTTATAGAAAGCACTGCTATGGGAAAGCTACTTCCTTTCTCAACTGTGCTCTCATTATTCCTGCTTGTACCCGCATCAATAATCTGGGGACAGAAAATAAACGTGAATAAAGGAATTCTGACAACGGAATTCGCACTCGCGCAGGGCAATGTTACCATTTACCTTCCTTCAGATATCAGGCCCGGCGATATTATTTCAGGCACTATCATCGTTTCTCCCGAAGGTAGAAACGAGAGACTGCAAAAAACGAATCTTGAAAAGATGCTGGGTTCGACACTGGAACTTTTCTCTGCAGCAATAAAATTAGAAAAGGCCGAACAGCCATTTAAACTAAACATACCTGCTCAATTATCTTCCGTTATCGATTGGAAACAAGCCTCGGGTCAGTCCCTGAGCGCTTCTATTCCATCAACTGTTTTTTCAAAGAAGATACCCGTTACAGACAGGTGTGTGTTCCCCTCACATGTACTTACTGAATCTGTCTTTTACGTGGTTGGCCCATTTGACGGAGATATCATGAATACAAGTGGAGTGATCGCGGAAACGCCATTAAAAATGTTGGCTGAATCTCCGCGTCAATGTATCGCCAGCTGGCCTGCAAATGCCAAAGGACAAAAGCAATGTAGTATCACTGAAAATGGTAAGACCTGCACGGAGCCTGTTTCAGGAGTGGATATGATCGTTACAACAGGCAAACTGAATCTCAGGAGAGGAGAAAGCACCTATATCGATGTTAAACTTACCGGTCTGCAATCACTTCCCGATAAAGCGGTGCTTACGGTCACCAACCTTTCACAGGAGATAGTGACTATGGTAAATGGAAATACACAGGTGATCCCCATCTGGCCTTTAGCTGATTCGGCTGAAGGATCTGTCAGTTTTCATTTCCCGGCTGCAAGTATTGCTGTTGGAAATTTCAATGTGAATTTGAATCTCGAGTTGCCCGATAATATTAGAATTTACAGCACGTCAGAAGAAGAGGTACCTGCAGGTTATACCAGGAAAACATGTGATTGCAGTGTTACGGCAACTATAAGACGAACCGGAAATAGTTTCTCGGTCCAAGCCAATGGTACCTGCGCAGGAGCGCATGGTATAGGTATACAGACATTCGAACGTTGCAAAACTGCTTACATCGGGTATGACTGGCAAGTGACCTCAGGAGCAGAAAATGCGGAAGTGTCGGGCCCGAACAATACGTCAAATTTTACGGTCAGAACAAAAAATAACGGCCAGTATATTATTTGTGTGGTAGTGACTGTAGTTTGTATTGATGGTACAACCTGTACAACCACACAGTGTATGAACCAGGAGGGAAGTGCTGTGCCTGCAGGAACTACGGTCCGTGATCCCAAACCTCCAACGGTTACTGGTGATCCCACGGTTGAAAGGCCACCTCCGTCGAAATGCAGTTGCTACTGCACCGTTGCCATCACAGCACTAGGAGCCGCAGGAAAAAATTTTAATTATTCGGCTGCAGCCAACGCGCAGTGCACAGGCTCGTCCGGAACAGGAGCAACGCGTGTAAGGTGTAGTGTAACTTCAGTCAGTTATATCTGGAATATTCTTACGGGAGGTGCCAGCGCCAGGATCAAAGGTGCAGCCAATCTTCCGGGCGTTATAATTGAACGTGATAATACACAGCCATTCACTTTACAGGTAGTAGCGCTTGTTACCTGCTCTGATGGCAGCACCTGTCGATGCAGCGCTGTTATTGAAGTAGGTGGCAATTCAAAGACCTGCAGTCCTGTTGTTACGGAGATCGTGGAGCCAAGAATGAATGGCGGGTTTATCAAAGCGCATTATGGTATTTCAGGCAAAAATCCTCTCCCGCGAGATGAATTCATTATCCTGCAAGCAGAAGCTACTGACTGGGACCAGGTCGAGTTTCGCTGTAATCCCTCAAAGCCAGATTGCCCGGATGAACCCAGTTTAAAACGTTTTGGTGTGGAAGGCCGTGTCGCCTATCAATGGCGTACGCCAAAAGGCAGCTTTGTAAAACTGGGTTGTTTGCCTGATGACTCAACTGCAACCGGCGAACGGGTAATCTTTAAACCTCCTGTCATTCCATTACCAGTAAGAAGGAATGATACAACGGTGAGTTTCAAGATCAATCTGCAAATCATAGATGATGGGTCTGCCATTACCGACCCACCACAAAACAAAGAAATCGATGTAGAGATCAAAAGATCCAAGTCAAAGCCTGATGTTTATACGGTGTCATTCAGCGGGGGAACCGGAACTCCTCCAAGTCGGCCAAGATCCGTCGACACACTGAAAACCTGCCTGACCCGCGAGCCGGAATGGAAACCAGGCGATAACCTGACAAACCCGGTGATCATAAAACCGACGGCTGTGCCCAACAGTGATAAAATGGTAAATGGTCAATGGCTTTTGCTTACTGCAACGGATCAGCCGGATACGGACAGTATTATATTCCGGTGCAGTTCGCAGAACAAATGCGATACCAGCATTCTTGAAAAAGCATACCCCGAACCGGTAAAATGGGAATGGGAGATCCTGCGGGGCGGCGGTGTATTTGTAACTGCCGCAGGAGCCGGAACTATCACCGAAGGGGGATCTGTGATCTACCAGCCGCCATTGGTAAGTACAGCAGAAGAAACCGAAGTAGTTATAAGACTCAAGGTTTTTAATCCGCGCAGTGGCAACCCGAGGTCACCAGGTTCGAGCAGGATGGATCCATTTAAAAATGCTAACGACCTTGTCATAAAATATTACCGGCCGGGTATCCGGCTCGAACATCCCCCGTTGAGCTGGCTTCCACAGGATACTAATAGTGTTGAAATAAATTCCAAATTAATGTATCGCCAAAATGGAGAATGGAGGGATGGTCTCGCACATATGTGCCGCATCCATTTTTTCGAATTGCTGGACGTGTCAAGGCAAAAAGGAGTTTGCATGAACGAGCCCGTTCCAAACAGGGTCGATAGCTGCAGTGATCTTTATTTGAAAAAAGAGAACCGGCACGACGTTTTTCCGCCGGAAAGGCCGGACAGGAGATGCAGGATCGATGGGCTTTATCCCCTGGCAAGTACAATCGCACCTTCGCTCAGTTACGCGATAAAAGTTCATTCACGCGATTTTGGCGCCTATGGTTCGTTCAGAAGTTTTGCGACGATACAAAAAGAAAAAGATGCAACACCATTATATATTTCCATACCTGTAAAACGAACGGATGTAACACATCCGAACCGGAGACCTAAAAAAACGGAGTATGCAGATAACAGGATAACCGTTCCTCATGATATTGATGAAAATCATATTGCCGATGGGGGATGGACGGTTTGGGGCGGCGGGCATGTGAATGATCCTGAACCAAATGACCAGGACGAGGATAATGTGCCTGCGGGTGATGGATTCAATGGAGATGGACTGGTAAATTATGAAGAGTATCGTGGTTTTCGTGTACTTAACGTTAATAGAACAGATACACACCGGCGCACTTCTCCTGTCAACAAAGATATTTTCATAAGGAACCGTGATAACCTGCCGCTGGGATTATATACCCGCATCACCAGGCTGCATGTGCACGAGATCTCCGAAAGGCAATACATTTCTGATGATGATGAACTTCGATTCGTAAATTTCAATTTTGATCCTGCCATGCATGACACCCTGCAAAGGGGGCTTACGCTGCGTCGATTCAATCGGGCGAGCGAGGTAATCAATCGAAAGACCCGGCAACCTTTGTTCAGGGGCACGGAACTTGAAGGGTTACTTGGTGTGGCGATTTCAATGCCCCAGCCGCCATCAACGACGCTACAAATCTCTGACCTGCGGCCAACAAGGCCTAATGAGCAACTGGCTGAACTTATATTCACAGAAAAGATCGCCGCGGTTTGCATTGAGCGGAGGATAGATCTGAATCAAAAGATTGAATCCGTTACGGCACATGAACTTTTACATGGTAATAATGTATGTCATCATGGCGAAGGGGATTACAGGGTGCCGGGAGAGGCAAATCGGAGACAGGGTTTGAGAAGCGGTAATATGGACTGTGTTATGAGATATGCCAATAAAGATCCGATACCGGGTCATCCGGTGGAACCAATCGGCTCAACACTTTGTACGAGTCCCACAGGAACGGGCTATAATGCCAGCAATCGAAATTTTGGAGACGCTGCCGCGGGAAGAGGAAACTGCGCAGGCCAGATACGTATTTCCGGGAAAGGCAGTCCCCCGAAACCATGTGGTGAAAAATAGTAATGACAAGGGCCATTATCATACCCATATTATGCAGCCTTTTTTTTCAAAAAATGGAAGGCCAGTCTCCCGCGGACCTGCGGCTAACTGTTGATGGAAAAGAAAATGATACCCTACAACGGGGAGAGGTATTGCTATTGGACATTGTATTGACAAATCCATCTGCAAGATCCGCCGCGTCCTGGAACGTAGCAGCGGAAAACCATTTAAAAGAACTGGATGAGGAGCTTAAGCAGAAAAAAATCAGCCAGGAAGATTTTGAAAAAGAAAAAAGATCAATAGCATCTCAGTTAAAAAAAGCAACTGCTATTTCTTTTGGCTCTGAAAAAGATCCCTGGACGCAAATGATCAAATGGCATATTGTTAAGACCGGCGAAAGATCAGCCTTAAGCTGGCCTATTGAATATTTAAGCTATCCCGGCACAGATGATATCGCCGTGCTGGATGAGCGTGCTTATTATATTGCTTCCTATGGAATTGATCTTCCCGGCATCTCACAACTTCCTGCAGGATCGTACGAAGTAACAGCCATGCTTGGTGAAATCAGATCAACACCGGTAACGGTAAAAATTGATGGCAGCATTTTGCCTGCACAACTACAAAACAGCACAAACCATTTGTTGAAACTGGGCCATTTTTACTGGCAGTCCGGCGACCCGATTAAAGCGATAGAGTATGCCGACAAGATATTAATCCGTGACCCGGCATCTATCGGGGCGCTGTTGTTAAAAGCGGGGGCTTTAAGGCTTCAAGAATCCTGGTCAGCTGCACTGGAGATCTATACAAGGGCTTTGCAGGAGTATTACAATAAAGCAGGAAAAAATGCGGAGCCGCCGGAGTATATAATGGATATGATAGAGATTGTAAAGAGCAAATTGGGAGAGCATTAATAAATCTCTGATTCCTAATCATTGCTATCCGGTTAAAATTAAAAACTTAAAGGTCGTTTTATTGACTCCAGATTATACTGACAAAAAAAATCGGAACGCGGATTGATTAGCTTATTAGGTTGGATGCTAACTGATTTTAATAGATCCTAAAATAAGGACTGTGATCAAAAAGAACGGGGAAATAGATTGCTACCTGGGTTGTAGTGCGGCAGCCAGGTGCAGGTAGCAGCATGTTTCGCGAAATACATTGCTTGCTTAAGAAAAAAATTGGGTCATTGATTCGCAGCGCAAAATAGACCAGGCCGTGCAAGGTGCACATCCCTGTTTTATCTATTATCAATTTTAAACTTTTCTTGACTTGTTCGAGGGGTTTTAAAATGACCTAAAATTTTTATTTGTTGTTATGAGAACGACCCTGTTTATCCTAGTTTTTTTATCTCTACTCATACCCGCATCAATAATCCGGGCACAAAAAATAACACAAGAAAAAGGACTAACTACCGCTGTATTTAACCTTCCCCAGGGAAAGATTAAAGTATACCTGCCAGACGATATCCGGCAGGGAGATGTTATTTCGGGAACGGTAACTGCCACTCCGGATGGAAAAAATGAAAAACAACTGGAAAGGAATTTATCTGAACTTATCAAATATTCTATCGCATTGTACGGCGTAAAACTTACTATTGAAAGGGCAACTACAATAATACGCTTTATGGTGCCAACCGACAGGCCAATGCAAGTTGCAATCGAACTATTATCTGTTGGCGGGACAAAATCTGTCCAGCAACTGTCTATTCCAACCAGGCCGGTCAGTGAACAAAAGCCCGCGCCAGCGCAATGCGCGCTACCAGATCATGTCCTGGTGGGCACACACATGATGATTCCCGGACCCTTTGATGGAAATGCAGCCAACACACAATGTTCGATAGGTAATCAGCCCGCCACGGTCATTGCGGAGTCACCCCGGACATGTATAGTTGATTTTCCACAACAGGCTAACGGCATGCAGGCGACACAAGTAAAGGAAGAGGGGCAGCAGCCCTGTACAAAAAATGTTTCAGGGGTGCAGATGGATGTCTCAGCGGGTAAACTAAACCTGGTAAAAGGAGAGCAGACTTATATTGAAGTAAGCATTACTGGTCTTCAAAGTTTACAAACTCCGGCTATGCTTCTGCTAAGCAACCTCACAACAGATGTGGTAGCCATGCTGCCTTCTAACACCATTGCCATTCCACTGCTGCCAGACAGTGTAAGTACAGGAAACTTCAACCGGCGGTTTACTATCGAAAGTAGCAGAACGGGTGGATTTGTCGTGAATGTGAAACTCGATTTCCAGGACATCATGATGACCCCAATGCCGGAAGAACCAAAAAAAGACGATAAAGTGCCTCCCGCCTTAAGTGATCAAAATCCCGATGAACCAAAGTTCCTGGTTGTAGGTGAAAATATATACAAACTCCCTGTTGATTCTATTCCTGATAAGAAACTAAGATCTTGTTCAAGATCTACTGCCAAAGATATTCTACCGAAAATGGATGGAGGTCTCAAACTAGGGATATTTGGGAGTGGCGAAACCCAGGTTTTGTTGCCAGCCAAAAGGACGATTAAAAGAGATGAGTTTATCCCCCTGGTTGCCGAAGGAGCGGACTTTGATACGTTTATTATCCAATGTTCTCCAACAGAACATTGCGCTGAATCCACCACAGTAAAACTTGTCCCGCTGGCAGGAAGAGTAAGATTTGAATGGCAAATAGTAGGTGGCACTGGCCGTGGACAATTTGTAAAACTGGGATGTCTGTACACAAAAAATAATGACGGTCAAAAAACTGAAGGCGAGCAAGTTATTTTTATGCCCCCCGTTTTACAACTGCCTGTATTTGGAACTGGCAAGGAAACTGTTGTAACTACAAAGATAATACTCAGTATTATTGACGATAACGCATCATTGAAAGATGTCCAGGTCGACAGGGAATTTGAGATCATCACCCGGCGTACTATTGAATATCCTGATGCCTATAAAATTGATATCATTTATAAACATACACACACCGTCACGAGGCCAGTTTCAAAAGATGCAGAAAATAAGTGTGAAGCCATAGCAGGAGCATGGGATAAAAAAACTGATCTTATACCACCCACTATCAAATTGCCCGATGTACAGGATAATAAAAAAATGGTACTGGGTCAATGGATTGTACTGGAAGTGGAAGACCAACATGAAACTGATGTTCTTTCGGGTATTGTATGTGGTACAACATGTGGAGCGATAGTAGCTTCTTCAATAACACAGGAAGATAATGTGCATTGGAAATGGGCCGCCACCGGGGGAAAGGGGAGATTTGTAGGTGGTAACACTGGAAGGTTCGTCATTTACGAGGCGCCTACCACATTGCCAGGTGATAAAACGGAGATTGAAGTTGTTTTCACAGTAATCGCAAGTAACCAGGGAGGTGCCCAGGCTCCGGATGATGAAACAGAGAGTGCCGGGATAAAAATTATGGTGTACCAACCCGGTATAAAGATGCATTATCCTTCACAGGATTGGGTGCCTGGATATAATAAAACGGTAACTCTTAAATCGGAACTGCAATACAACAACAAGGGTAAATGGGAACCAGCTCTTGCACATATGGGTAGAATTCTATTTTTTGAATTGATCAACGTAAGCCAGGAAAGAGGGATAATGATGAATGACCCACTCTATAACCAGGCTGACAATTGTTTGGATCTCCAGTTTATGAACAGTGAGATCGAGCGCAATTTCGAGGTCTTTGCACCGGTTGATTTTAAGAAAAAAATACTTTCAAAATGTACATTGACTGATCAATTCATGATGCTTCGGACGGTGAAGCCTTTACAAAATTTCGAAGTGGAAGTTTACTCACTCGATTTCGGATCGTATGGTTTTTTAAGAAGTTTTGCCAATACCAATTCTGTTAACGGAGTTGAAGAGAAACCTCCTTTTTATAAATCTATACCCTGGCTAAAAACGGAACTGTTTCATCCTTTGACAACTGATAAAGTACCAAGATTGAAAGCAAAGGAGCACACGGATAACCGGGTAACTATTCCAGTGGATATAGACGAAAATCATATCCCAGATGCAGGGTGGCTATCAATATCCGGCGTAGTTCCCGATCCTCTCAAAAATAATGTTGATGAAGATAAACTGCCGGTTGGAAACAAGACCAACGGAGACGGGCTGACAACTTATGAGGAATATCGTGGCTTTAAAGTGCTCAACAACAAAGATGCAGCCCCAATACGACTGCATCCCGGTAAGAAAGACATTTTTATATACAACAAGAATGAGCTGGATATTAGTCTTTTCAAATCTGTAACAGGACTGGAGGTTCATCAAATTAAGGCTGAGAATTTGTTGCCTGAATTGTATAAAGAAGATGCCAGGGCAATTAACTTTAATATCAACAAAGGTTCTCCCACCCATTTAATCAATCAAAGGGCATTACGACTTGTTGATGGGGGCGATTATAGCGGGTTACTGGGTATAGCCTGTGGTGCCAGCGACTGCCCGCCTCCAGGAACTGTTGCACCACCCAACTGGATCTATGAAATTCGGATCTATTCCACCGCCATTGCCAGGGCTTGTAGCTTGAGAGGAATGAACCCGAAAGAGAAAATGGCACAGGTAATAGCACATGAATTATGTCATGGGATTAACATATGTCATCATGGAGAAGGCAATCCAAACATCGAGGGCGACTTTGAAAAATTACATGGACTACGCAGCGGCGATATCAATTGTATCATGCGATATGATAACGCCGGCAAAAAAATAACTCTCCAGGGTACCGCTGAGACCATTGGTAGTGATTTGTGTAGTAGCCCGGAGGGCACAGGGTATAATTTACCTGGCAACAGACCGGGATTTGAACGTGCGAGGACAGGAGCAGGCAACTGTATTCACCAGATACACGTAACGGGTGCTGGTGCAAAACCTGTTCCTTGCAAACAATAATGATAGTAGTGAGAAGAGTTTGTTGACCTGCGAATACCATGCCTGAATAATCTGAATAAGGTAATGGCTGTGCCTCTATTTCTTTTGCAACAAGCGGATCATTGGTGGTAATCCGATAACTGCACCCATACCTAATAGCAACATAGAATTTTCCTTTGCCAAAAAACTGGTTGAATAAAAGATCCTGTCAATCACCAGTAAACTGATAGTGGTAATGGTAAAGCCGATAGAATTGTAGATAGTCAATGCCGTTCCCCTTAAATGTTCAGGCGCACTTTGTGCTACCAATGTAGAAAATTGCGGTGAATCAGACACAACTGTCAGTCCCCAAACAATAAGTATTGCCAGGAAAATCACCAGGGGCAAGCTATAGATGACCGGAGAAAGAAAACAACAAGTGCCGGAAATTAGAAGTGAGGAGAGCGCCACTTTTGCGCTGCCAATTTTTTGTGACATATATCCGCCGGCTACACAGCCAATAAATCCGCAGCCGATGATGATGAAGCTTAGCAGTGGGATATTGATGGAAACGTTATTGTTGACGGCATATAATCCCAACATTACCGGTACAAATCCCCAGAAAGTATATAACTCCCACATATGACCGAAATAGCCAATGGCGGACTGTCTCCATTTTTTGGAACTAAAGATCTCCTTAAATGCATTCCACTGGAACCCGCCTGATTTTTGCCTAAAGGGACCATCCCCTACAAAGAGGAGCATCAGGAGACCACCGGCAAGGGCAAACAGAGAAGTACAGTATAACACCGATTTCCAGGGTAGTTCAAAATCACGGTTCCTGAGTAAATGTGGAAAGGCGGTACCCAGGACCAATGCCCCTACCAAAAACCCTAGTGCCTTGCCTAATCCTTTTTCAAACCAGTCGGCAGCTATCTTCATTCCAACCGGGTAAATGCCCGCCAGGAAAAACCCAGTGATAAACCGAAATAAAAAAAGAGACGCCGCATCTTTTGCGAACCAGGCGACGGATGAACTGGCTATAGCGCCTAGCAAGGAGCTGGTAAAAAATAGCTTTACAGGGGAAAACCGGTCAGCCAGCGAAAAAAATGCAAACACTAATGTGCCCCCGATAAAGCCTAGCATTACAGCAGAAGTGACATGACTTAATGCATACTGGGAAAGATGCAGGGATGCTTTCAATTCGGGCAATATAGCATTGCCTACGAACCACAAGGAAGTTCCTGCGAATTGTGACAACACAATTATGGGAAGTATATGCCCGGGTTTTTGTTGCAATAGTTGGTTTTATTATTTGTAAATATAATATTACCGAACAGAACGAAGATTGGCCAACACAATGCCGATAAAAACTATTGCCATGCTTACCACATGCACCCATGTAAATTTTTCATGCAAGAACACTGCGGCTTCAATACTGCTGAATACCGGGATTAGATTGCCAAATAGAGCAGTCCGGCCCGAGCCCAATTTGCCAATAGCCAGGTTCCAGATCAGGTAACAAATAACTGAAGCACCCAGGCCGAGATAAAGAATGGCTACAATAAGGTTTGTATTCCATGCTATTGCTGGTGTTTGGCTCATTTCCCAAACATAAAAAGGGAACACCATCAAAGTTCCAAATGAGAAAATGACAAATAAGAAATTAACGGACGAAAGAGTGGCCGGTTTTTTCTTCACCATGGTATTGTACACAGCAAAACAAAAAGCAGCCAGTAGCATCCACAGATCCCCGGTACTGAATTGAAGTGTCAATAGATTTTGAAAATTTCCTTTAGACAACAGGAAAAGTACACCAATGATACAAAGGAGCATACCGGCCAATTTCAGCCAGCCGATCTTTTCTTTCAGGAAAATGCGGGCAAATAGTACGGACATGATGGGGGAGGATGTGGTGCCTATTAAGGCGAGATTAATGGCAGACGTATAATGTGCCCCCACATATACAAATGTATTAAACAGGGCAATACCGGTGAGTGAGATCCAAAAAAGATAGTGCCAGGATTGCTTCACCGTGTTCCACTCAGCCCGAAACTGTTTGACAGCAAAAGGGAAAATAAGAAGAGCCGCAATCAGCCAACGATAGAAATTAAGGCTGATGGGTGGGATATCCCTAATGACGGCCCTTGCTACAATAAAATTACCTGACCAGATAAAAGCGGCCAGGACAGCAAGCCCGATTCCAGCGTAAATTGTTTTTGAGGAGGTTTCGTTCATTAAGCAATTAATGATGCGCAAAATCCATTTCGAACTTGCCTTTGATCCGTTCAATAGGCGGATTGAAGTAACCAAATTTTAATTGCGGGAATTCATCCCGGATGAGTTCCTGTAATTGTTTTATGCCCAGGCATTCGCCTGTTTCTGTTACACCGATTTTGCCGAGGTACCAGTCAGGGTCAATATTAAAATTCCTCCACTGGATCATTTTCAAGCCGGTCTCCTGTATCAATTTTCGCAACGCTTCATATTCGGCAACCGAGTCTGTCATACCGGGAAATACAAAATAGTTGATGGATGTCCAGCCTCCATAGCTATTTACTACTTTAAGGCTTTCAACAATATCCTCAAAGTCATAATTGTTGGGACGGTAATAAGGCATATATATTTCCCTCCGCGCCGAATTGGTGCTTACCCGTATACAATCAAGGCCAGCTTCGCATAAAGCTTTTACAGCATCGGGTTTTGATCCGTTGGTATTGATATTGATGCTGCCCTTGGACGTATGTTTTCTTATTTCGATGATGGCATCCCGGATAGTTTCCCACATCAGCAATGGTTCGCCTTCACAACCCTGCCCGAAACTGATAATAGGATAGGGAGCTGATTCAAGATGTGGAACGGTAAATTCAACAATTTCTTCTGCTGTTGGTTTAAACGTTAACCTGTCCTGTGTGGAAACAATTGGTTCTTCGTCTGGTTGTAGAGAAATACAACCTACACAATTGGCATTACAGGCCGGTGATACAGGAACCGGGCATTCCCATCGGTTTAATGAAAAATTCCTGGCAGCCGGACATTGATAAGTCAGTGCACAATTATTGGTAAGATGACTGACCAGCCGGTTGTGCGGATAATGCTTCTGCAATTCCTTTACGCCTTCTTTTACTTTTTCCTGGTCATAACCTGCACAATCCTGCCGAATATCCGGTTCAATTCGTGTAGCCGGGACATAAAATTTATTATTTAGCCAACCTGCAGCAGTATAACAAAATAAAGGAAGGGTAGGAGCATCCTTTGCGGTTTCATAAGCAGCGAGATAAAAACCGGTATGAGCAGGTGGAATAAATGCAGCAACGGCCCAACCTTTTTCGCATAATCGCATTTCACCTGTTTGCACATCAATGCCAATTCCTCGTCGTTGCGGTAATTCATATAAAGAACCGCCATCCGGTAATTCGATCCATTCATCTGCCGGAAACAGGTACAGCATCCCAGCCACTTCGGCCTGTTACGTACAGCGAAGTGTCTTCAAAGATATTTCCTTTGCCGTCGGAGTAAAGAATATATGGTGATTGATCAAGTGTCATTGATTATTCAGTGCCTGCAAATTGTAACCATTGTTAATTTTATATGACTCATTTGACGAGTAGCTGCTTTCTGCAAAAGTCGTTAAATTCCGTTTCATTTACGATGCAATAACGCTCATCAATATGTTGCTGGATGAGTTTATTATTCCTGAAATCAATCGTAAGGAGACCGTCTTTCAGGATCACATTCTCCAGGTCATTCCACTGGATCGTTTTTGCAGGAAAAGATGGGTAAATAATATTTTCTGCTGAAAAGAGAACAACAAGCTTCCTGACACTGATTGACGATAAAATGAAAAAAACTGCCGGGATAATAGAGATCCAATACTCCTGGCTGACGATGAACCCTACCATCAGCAAAAAGAAGAAAGTATCTACATGTATTCGATGTTTTGTTTTGGTGCTGTGTAGAATATATTTGAGAATAAAAAGTAGGGATATCACGATAAGGGTTAACGTATAGCTGATAGCAATTTTCTTATTCGTGAAAAAAAGGGCGAGATAAAGCAAAACTACCAGATGTATGAAGAGAATTATCCAACTGATCCGGTTATAAAGTTTAACCTTTCCATTTTTTAAGGTGATCTGAAATTTTTCCATGCCAGATACTTTCCTCCTCAAGAAGGTTGAGTGGTATTGCTTGTCACCAGTAAATTACACAACTTAAATAATACCCTGGCACCCACATTAGCATCCCAGTCTGTATCGCCTCCGATACCTACTTCGCTGAGATCAAAACCTACAATCGTTTTCCCGCTTTCTCTCAATTTATTGAATAAATAGAATACCTGTTCTAATTCAAATCCGCCGGGTACCGGTGTACCGGTAAAGGGACAAAGTTTCCTGTCCAGTCCATCAATATCAAAACTGATAAATACTTTATCGGGTAGTTTGCTGACAATTTCCTCTGCAATATGTTTCCAGGTCTGACCTTCAAATTGGCGGTTTCTTATCTCTTTATCAAAATAAGTGACAACGCGGAAATTACTGTTCTTTACATACTCCCATTCGTCGCTCCCAAAATCCCTTATCCCAACCTGTACCAGTCGCTGTAATTGCGGAACTTCTGTCAATGCATTGTACATAATACTTGCATGGGAATAATTGAACCCTTCATAAGACTTCCGCAGATCAAAATGTGCATCCATCTGTAAAATCCCAAATTCGCCATGTCTTTCTCCAATAGCTTTAAAGAAACCAAGCGGGATACTATGATCACCACCGAGCAGCCCCACGAGTTTATTTTTCTCCAACAATACTTTTGTTTGCTCATACACCCAATTATTCATAAAGAGGCTGCCTTCATTTACTTCTTTCAATGTTTTGCTCATGAATTGATTGGCACCTACTTCGTCTCCCCTCGAGATATAATCAATATAGAGTTCTGCTTCTTTGCGCAGGTAATCGCTCTTCATCAATATTTTCCGGTCGGTGGGTCGCATATAAAAACCTTGTTTCCAGGCATCCGGAAATTCGGGATCAAAAAGATCGACCTGTAGGCTTGCTTTTAAAATTGCTTCTGCAGCACGGGCTGTTCCGGCGCCATAGCTTACCGTTACTTCCCAGGGCACTGGTAGAATAACCAGCCTGGCATCTTCCTCATTGGTGGGCAAGCCAAAAATATTGTTGTTGGGATTGCTCACACTGTTGGGATCATAATTTGAAAGGTTAACCATACTGCTGTTTTTTATTAAGAAACCTTGCAATGTAGCAAGTGCCAGGAAGTAACAAAATCAGAAACTGAAAGATAAAATGCTTGTAACTGCTAATTGAAAAATAATTGTGGCACATAAAAAAGGAGCAATTACTGCTCCAATAATTATTTTTTGGAAAGAATTTAGTTTTTCCGGCTAAGATTTTTCAGGTGGGTAACATGAGACACTACCGCTGTTCTCATACGGGGATATTCGATATAAGGAAAATTAAAATCCTCGCAGGCCTTTTTGATAATCTTACTGATGGCCGGGTAGTGGACATGTGAAATCCTTGGAAATAAATGATGTTCTACCTGGAAATTCAATCCACCCACCCACCAGGAGATCAGCCTGTTATGGGTAGCAAAATTTGCTGTGGTTTTTAACTGGTGTAAAGCCCACTCATCCTCAATCTTTCCCTGCTGGGCACTGGCCTGCACAAAGGAAGTATCTTCCACCGTATGAGCCAGCTGGAAAACAATACTCAGTACAATGCCCGCGAAACATCCATAGATGATAAACCCGATCACCCAGGTAGAAAAACCTAGCATATAAATCGGAACAGCCATGAAGATAAAGGCATGCAATAATTTAAAACCCCAGAAAGAGATATGGTCGCCAATTTTCATTTTCTGTATAGGAGTAGGGCCGATCTTACCAGAGAAATATTTCTTGTAGTCGGTAAAGAATACCCACCAGATATACAATAAAGAATAAGCTGCCCAGAAATACCAGTGCTGGAAGCGGTGTATTTTGTAATATTTTTGTGTTTCGCAAAGACGGAGCAAAGGCTTTGCTTCAATATCATCATCGATTCCTTCAATATTAGTATAAGTATGGTGAATAATATTGTGTTTGGAGCGCCACATAAAATTATTGGCACCTAAAAAATTCAAGGAGAGACCTGCCAGTTGATTCACCCATTTATAACGGCTAAAACTGCCATGCATGCCATCGTGCATAATGTTAAAACCAATGGCTGCTGTTAAACCGCCCAGAACAATACATTCTGTAATGGCCAGCCAGGCAACTGGTGTATAGAATACGAGATGAATGTATACAAATACGAAACTTACTACGAGGACTATAGCTTTAAAATACAATGAAAAATTACCGGTGGAAGACTTTCCAGCCTCTTTAAAATAATCACTGATCCTTTTTTTCAATTCACCATGAAAGGATTGAGATGCTTGTGAGAATTTTGGACTTGACATAGAACTTCATTTTCAGAGAGCAAAAGTAATCTTTATCCTCTACATGAGTTGTGAAAATTCGCGGGCCTGAATATGTGGATAAACCCCGGTTCGTTAACCTTTTATGACAATCGTAGCACTAACAACTGTTTATGTTTCGTTTTGAATCAATGAATCAAGGCTGCCTATACCGATCGTTTTTTCGGAAATAAAACCTTCCGCATATTTGACACCGATTCGTTTTCCAAACATCCTTGCCCTGGCAATCACACTTTCCAGGAAATCAGGGGTGGAAATATAGGTCTGCGGTTCATCACCTGGGCCGTCCGGGGAATTAAATTGAGTACTGTATGCCTGGATTGATCTCATTCTTTGTTCAAAGACATCGCTGATATCGATCAACAGGTCAGGTTCATGATACCAATCCTGGATATACTGTAAAACATAAGAAGGCTTCCATTTCATTTGAACCATACCGTTTTCATCCTTCGTTTCTATTTTGGCAAGTCCGGAAAGAAAGCAACAATCTGCTATCATCTTACCGGCACGACCATGGTCAGGGTGACGGTCATGCAACACATTCCCGATAATAATATCGGGCTGGTATTTGCGGATAACCGAAATGAGCTTTAACTTATTCGCTTCATCATTTTCAAAAAAACCGTCTCTCATTTTCAGGTTCTCTCTTACCTGTACGCCGATAATCATGGCGGCATTTGAAGCTTCCAGGTAGCGGGTTTCTATAGTCCCCCTTGTACCCAATTCACCTTGTGTAAGGTCAATTATACCAACTTTCTTTCCTGATTTTATTTCATTGATCAACGTTCCTGAACAACTAAGTTCCACATCATCGGGATGAACGCCTATGGCAAGTATATCGAGTTTCATGTTTGCTGGTTACTGGTTACTGTTGTTACTGGTTACTGGTATGTATTGTAAATAGATAAAGATATGTATAATGGACAAACCTCGGGTTAAAGGAAACGGCGCAACCAGCAACTATCTCCGGTAGGGATTACTATACCAGGATCCATCGATCTCATTGACAATGCTCTCAATCTGGCGGTCTAATTTGTTTTCCTTTATATCCCAGTCCTGTTTCAGGCTACCGCCGACAAACCATGCCACTGTCTGATAAAAGCGGGCATTTATTCCTCCCTTGTATTCTTTTATGATCTCGTAACAACTATTTCCTGTTTGCCGGTTGATAAGTTTCATCAGGATCCTTCCCTGGTAGACCGAAAGATCAGAAAGTGGCTCTGTAAATTCTTTCTTAAGATCTTTTTCCCGGGACTTGATGTAAGATTTTCGTTCTTTTTTGCCTGTTACGCCCACCAAATTTTTATTAATATCATTAATAGTACCACCAGCTATCCTGGCATAAGGGTAGGTTACATATACAGCATTACGGAGTCTTGTCCATTCTTCAATAAATTTTGCCAGCTTGTCTGGCGATAATTTTGACACCCAAACCATCTGCTCTTCCTTATAATTCACGATTTCCTGCTGGTAGAAAATAGCAGGGACCAGTATCGTATCATTCGGCCCCCATTTTTTGCGTTGTTCTTTCATCAATCGCAAAGCAAACGCTGTTGAATCTGGACCACTCCGGAGGGTATCTAGCTGCGCAAACAGACGGGAACTGAGGAGTAACAGAAAGGCCATGAGCAGGACTGTCCTGGATTTATTGAATAGAAAAAAAGACATTCGGCTACAAAATTAGAAAACATGAGCGGCATTGTTTATACCGGACATCAAAACTACAAGAGACGCTGTTTTCCTAAAAGTATTACTTCGCAAGAAAAAGCTAAAGTTGTGAATCAGCGCCAGTCTTACGGTTTAACTGAATGCGACGTACCATACTGATAATGATGCCAATTGCAGTGACGAGCACCCCAAACCATAATAACCTGATGAAAGGAAATTTGTAGGCTTTTAAGGTGATATAATCCATAACAGCATTCGACTCTTTTACCCCAAGCGTTATGCTATTATCTGGGTTTACTTTTTGTAATTGGAGCACTAAGCTTTCAGCGATGACGGTGTCGGGCAATGCCATTAATTCACCTTTGGCAAAAGCCAATTTTGGAGCAATAGAATAAACGGAACCAGTTTTGGAATAAATTCTTAAACGGGCTTCATGCAAGCTTCCGTCTTTGCCAAAAAGTTCGACAGGCAGGCTATCGGTTGCTTTTTTTACTTCCTGGAAAATAATAAAACCGCTGGAGTAAAAAAGGGAATCTCCCGGTCTCAAACTGGATGGCTTGAAGGAGGTGGTATCTCCCCGCTTATCTGGGTTGGAAATCGAGGTGATATAGGTAAACACATCATGATTCCAGTAATGTCTTGAATCCGGGTTACTCATCAGCCCTTCATTTCCCTTATAATTCACAAACGAGTTGGGCGTGAGTATAAATTCTTCCTTGCCATCCTTACTCCTGAACCGCACTTTATAATAGGACAATTGTTTCTTAGGATGGGCCGAATCACCTTCATAAGTAAGCGAATACTTACCCATATCGACGGTCAACCCTTTTACCAGTGTCAGGTTCTCCCTTGGGTCTTCATTCTTATCTAATGGTGCAGGAATGCCGGCAATATTATTGGAAAGCACTTCTTTTTTCGATGATGAGATCAAAATGCCCAGTAATACCATTCCAAATCCAAAATGGGCAATAGAACCACCCGACAGTTTTAATTTTCCTTTCAGGCCCAGCCAGATATAAGCTGCATTGGCTACGATAGCATACACACTGCATGCTACGGCAATCCAGATAGCTGCCATATAACCTACTGTCTCTTTTTTATAATTCACATTTCCAAAGCCCAGCACCAGTGTTGCGGCAACTGCTGAGATTATAGTCGGTAAGAGTATTTTTTTAAGGAAATACTTTGTGCTGGTTTCCTTGTATTTCAGGTATTGAGTAATGGCGGTTAGCACAGCGATAATGATAGCTACAAATACCTGTATCTGGTTGTAAGAAAATTCTGTTTTCTCCGGTGGCGCTATTTTAGTCCCGAATATTTTATTAAAAACGGGTAAGGAAGTTTTACCAATGATCACCATCGCAGAAAGAAAGAATACCAATGAACCGATAAACATCCAGAATTCCCTGGATGAGCTGCTTTCTTCTTTTTGAATTGCTGGTATTTCCCGGTATCGGTTAAAGAAAAGAAGTAAAGCAGGTACAACAAATATTAACAGGAAAGTGAGCAGTTGCCAGTTCATACCCAGGTCGGTGAAAGCATGAACAGAGGTCTCGCCCAATATCCCGCTACGGGTGAGGAAAGTGGAATAGAGGATGAAGCCAAATACCAGTATAAAAAACAAATGGGCGGCCCGTAATGAATGCCCGGTATGTTTATAAATTAGTAAGGTATGGATACCTGATACGAGTACCAGCCAGGGAACAAGTGAAGCATTTTCCACCGGGTCCCACGCCCAATAGCCGCCAAACGTAAGTGATTCGTAGGCCCACATCGCACCCATCATAATACCTACACCCAGTACTGCCGCTGAGAAAAGGGCCCATGGCAAAGCGGGTCTTGTCCATTCTCCAAACTTCTTTTTCCAGAGACCTGCTATAACAAACGCAAAAGGAACGATCGTGGAAGCAAAACCCATAAACAAGTACAGGAGGGTGAATAACCATCCAGTAATTCTGTAATAAAGGATTGAGGTCATTGCCATCCTTGATGGACATCATATAATCCGGGCGCAATGGCATGTTAATGTCGCTATTGATATGCAGGGCGGGTGCATTGTCGAGAACTCCTGAGTCTCTTAATAAAATAAAAGGATTGGTTCCCATCTTCCAGCCAAAAATATAAATACCGGCGATCATGGTAGCCAGGGCAAATTGAGCGAAGCTTATCACCGTCATTACGGGTGCTTCCCATTTTTTACTTGTTTTTATGACAACCAATCCCAGCACACAATGCCAGAAACTCCATAATAAAAAGCTTCCTTCCTGTCCTTCCCAGAAGCAAGCCAGCATATATTTAAATTCCAGGGAGCGGCTGCTATGCTTCCACGCATAATGGTACTCGAACAGGTGATTGTAAATAATATAAAATAAGATACCAAAGATGGCAGCGATAGAAATTACTTCGGTGATAAATGCATACCGGGCCAGTCTTTTCCAATAGCCGGAGCCCGCCTCGTTTTTTACTTGTGTAGATTTAAAGTAGGCGAAGGTGGCAACCAGCGAAGCCACCAAAGAGAGTACAACAAAAAAATGTCCTAACTGACCGGGTAAAAGATGCTCACCAATATAATCCATTCCGGTTTAGTATTTGGTGACATCAGGAATTGTTGGAACCGGAACTGGGGCAGGGTATCCGGAAGACGGGTTTACCGCAGAACTTGTTTCAATACTTTTTTCTGTAGGTTTCATATCTTCTTTATATTTCGAAGGGCATTTGGTCTGTACATCCTTACATTCAAAATAATCATCCTGGTACTTGCCTTTTAATACCAATCGTTCGCTAATCATCAGGTTGGGTATTTCACCGTTACGGTACACAACTCTCATGGTCTGACCAGGGCTGTCAACAGCAACGGCATGAAAGCTCAGGTAGTTAGCATCTTTCTTTGCGTCGTATTCTACGGGCTTTGACTTATCCAACTTAACGGCGACGTGTACAAATTTACCAGGTTTAGCTTTCGCATCCGCAATTGTTTCATAAGTTGAGCCAGTGTCCAAAAAGCTTATTAATAAAGCGATGGTACCCGCAATGAATACAAGAAGAATGATGTGTATTTTTTTCATGTACTATTTGCTATCGTCAGGAGTTTCGAGGAATTGGTGAATAAAATTACTCACGTTAAGTCTTGTATTAATTCGTTCCCTTTAAATCCCGCTGTTTGCGACGCAAAGTTAGGCCAAAAAAGCGAATAGACGATGGCATAATTCCAGGAACTTTTCTAATTGGTTGCCAACACCTTTCGTTCTTCCCGGAGGCTATTAAGCCCTTATCTTTGCAACGTCAAAAAATCGCCTGTTATATGTTATTCCAACTGAATGAAGAACAATTGATGATTCAAAAAGCAGCCCGGGATTTTGCGCAAAATGACTGTTTGCCCGGGGTGATCCAAAGAGACGAAAAACAACAATTCCCGCATGAACAGGTAATGAAACTTGCTGACCTCGGTTTTTTGGGTATGATGGTGGATCCCCGATACGGCGGTGCCGGTATGGATACCATCAGCTATGTGCTGGCTATGGAAGAAATAAGTAAAATTGATGCCAGTGTCAGCGTAGTCATGAGCGTGAATAATAGCCTCGTATGTTTTGGTTTGCAAGAGTATGGCAATGAAGAGCAGAAACAAAAATACCTGACACCTTTGGCACAAGGACGCAAGGATGGCGAGTTATACATCGGTGCCTTTATGCTGAGCGAACCGGAAGCTGGAAGTGATGCCACATCACAACAAACAACTGCAGAAGACAAAGGGGACCATTATCTCCTTAATGGTACCAAGAATTGGATCACTAACGGTGGCACCGCCTCCGTTTATTTAGTAATGGCACAGACAGACCGGTCAAAAAAATCGAGGGGGATCAACTGTTTGATTGTAGAAAAGAACTGGCCAGGAGTGGTTGTGGCTGCTAAAGAGAATAAATTAGGTATTCGCGGAAGTGATACACACACAGTGATGTTTAACGATGTGAAGGTGCCAAAAGCAAACCGGGTGGGAGATGATGGTTTTGGTTTCAAGTTCGCGATGAAAACATTAGCAGGCGGGAGAATTGGTATCGCCTCACAGGCACTTGGTATTGCCAGCGGTGCCTATGAACTATCAAAGGAATATTCCAAAACCAGGAAGGCTTTTGGTACAGAAATAATGAACCACCAGGTCATAGCATTTAAGTTGGCGGATATGGCCACCCGGATCGAAGCCGCCAGATTACTATGTTTGAAAGCTGCATGGGAAAAAGATAATAATATCGATTACACGCTGAGTTCATCTATGGCAAAAGTTTTTTCTTCGGAAACAGCTATGTGGACAACCGTAGAAGCAGTGCAGGTACATGGGGGGTATGGATTTGTAAAAGAGTATCATGTGGAGAGATTGATGAGAGATGCAAAGATTACCCAGATATATGAGGGTACCAGTGAAGTACAGCGGATCGTGATCAGCAGAAGTATCTTGAGCTAGGTTTGTTTAATAAAGCCTTGTTATATATAATGGCATGCTATAGAGGGAAACCGATTATGTTTTAGTCTGGTTCTGGGGTAATAAGTAATTCATATACTTTCCTGTAAAGTTATATTGAGAAGTTACTTGCAAGTATTCCCGGCCCATGAAATCTATGCCCATGAACAAAGATGCATATCAATCAATAAAATTGGAACTTGATTCAAAACAGGTAGCACTGGTTGCCGTTTCCAAAACCAAACCTGTTTCAGATATCCTCGAATTGTATGACCTTGGTCACCGGGATTTTGGAGAAAATTACGTGCAGGAAATGGTCGAAAAAGCTACGCAACTGCCCAATGACATTCGCTGGCACTTTATAGGTCACCTTCAATCCAATAAAGTAAAGATAATAGCGCCCTTTGTGCAACTGATTCATGGAGTAGACAGTCTAAAACTCCTGAAAGACCTTAACAAGGAAGGCGAGAAAGTTGGTAGGGTGATTGATTGTCTATTGCAAGTCTATATTGCCCGGGAAGAAACAAAGTTTGGATTGGATGAACAAGAACTTAGTGAGGTCATTCGTTTATATGATGCTATGCTGATTCCGAATGTGAAGATCACAGGATTAATGGGTATGGCAAGCTTTAGTAATGACATGAACCTTATTCGGAAAGAGTTTAGAAAACTTAAGGAAATCTTCGATTATTACGCAGGACTACCGACTACCGATTCGCGACTAACGACTCTTTCCATGGGTATGAGCAGTGATTATAAAGTTGCCATTGAGGAAGGAAGCAATATGGTGAGAATTGGAAATTTACTGTTCGGTGAAAGAACAGCGAAATAACAAATACAAGGTGGCCTGGACCGTTAGTATAAATAGTTGTATATTTTACACTTAATTGTTCCCTGTAATGCGGATTCTTATTTTGTGCGTAGTTATGATGTTGTCTTTGTCTGTCGTTGCACAGGAGGACAGGGACACCACATTGAGCCGCTGCCCGGTTTTTATTACAGATACGGTCAGTTCTAACAATTTCTTTATCACAGCTATTCCCGTTAATTTGAAAGTGTACCGGTCAAAAGGAGATCTGACAATTGTTTTTCAACAAAAAGACCAGTTCTTCAGCATGTTCTTTGGCGAAAATAAACTCAAGGAAAATACCTATAAAATTTCATCAACGCCCCGCGGCCGGAATGGATTGGCAGCTAAATATTCTTTTCGTTCCGGCGAACAAGTGTCGTATGTAAATGTGGTCAATGGTACCGTTGATGTTTCTTATGACAAAGAAAAGGAACTCTGGCGCCTTAAAGTGGATGGGATGATCGCCAACCTTGTGGAAAGCAGGGTATCCTATTTCAGGGTAAAAGCTGATTTTTACATCCAGTAAAACTATTTATTGCATGGGATAATCTCTCACATTCAATCCCAATGTAATGTTCCTTGTTGCCCTCAGCATACCATCTCTCATTTCCGTTTTTAAAACGCCGTGACCGCCAACAGGATTGGCTCTTGTCCTTTCCTTTTCCGGCAGAAGGGGATCGTCGTCAAAAACAAAGTCATCCATCCAGTATTCAGTTTTGCCTGGCTCCTTGATGGTGGGATGAATATGTTTGGGGTTGCTGCTATTCGGATAGGATGCAGGTACCAGCGTATAAAACTTGTAAAAGCCATCGGCGCCAGTTTTTACCCAACCACGTATATAGCCATGCCTTTTTGCCCATCCTTTTTCATTCCCTTTTTTGGGATATACCCCTCCCTGGTCCGTGTGATAGACATAGAGCACAACGCCACTAGCCGGTGTTTTCCCGTCACGCTGGTAAATGGTACCACTGATCTCAATTTTTGGTCCGTTCTCCATGAAATCGGGAAGTGTATCTACTTCATTTAATTGTGCAAAAGCAACAGGACTTTCGTAGATCGCTTCACAACCTTCACAGCTACCACCTACTTTTATTTCATTAGGCCCTGGTTTATTTATTGAAGGGGAACTACCCGGTTTGGAGGCTGAATTGTTTTGGGAACAACCAGACATAGAAATAAGAATGGTTACTATCAACAAATGGGGTGATTTCATAACTGGATATTTTACCAAAGATGCGAGCATTACCAGGCGGTATCCAAATTGTTTACATCTCAGGTGGCCCGGGCTTGATGAGTGGTAAATAAGTGACTTGTCAGGGAAAGGCTTCCGGTGGTGTAATGTCTTTTCACGAACGGAATTTGTACTTTTATTTTGATTTATGCATAAGAGGAGTTTCTTTTTAAAATACAACCTGCATCATTTTTTCTTTTGGATGCTGGTCTTTGGCATATGGTATTCCCTCCGGGTGGACGATTACTCAACCGAAAAAAAGGCATTTGTCGTTACAACTATAAAAGTAACGGAGCTGGCATTGATGATCTATATCACCAACTATGTATTGATCCCACTGCTGCTCTATAAGAAAAGATATGTGTTGTTTATTATCATTTTCATACTGATGATCTTTGGCAGCAGTGTATTCAAAATGAACATACTGGGCCGGCTGTTAAACAACCCGGCGCTGATCCATTGGGCAGACAACCTGAAAAAAAGTCTATACGATAATATCATTCCCCACTTTTTCCTTGTCATTGCGGGTGCAGCGGTAAAGTTGCTGGCGGATTTTGGTGAACTGCAAAAACGAATGGCGGAGACGGCCAAAGAAAAAGCTGAGGCTGAATTAAATTTTTTGAAATCACAGATCAACCCGCATTTTGTTTTTAATTCCTTGAATTCGATTTATTTTCTCATTAACAAAGAGAATACAGCCGCAAGAGGGGCATTGCATAAATTTTCGGAAATGTTGCGTTACCAGTTGTACGAAGTAAAGGATGATAAATTGCCAATTGAAAAGGAAATAAATTACGTGCAGGATTATATGGATCTGCAACAGATGAGAAAGGATGAGAAATATACAGTCCAGTTCACCTATGCACCAGATGTAAAAGGTTTTTCAATTCAACCCTTGTTACTGGTGCCATTTGTAGAAAATGCTTTCAAACATATCTCGCATTTTAGCGATAAGATCAACTTTGTAAAAGTGGATATGCTGATGGCCAACGGGGTATTTATTTTTGGGGTGATCAATTCTACGGAGCCTCAAAAAACCACAGAGCAGCATGGAGGTATCGGGCTAAACAATGTTAAAAGAAGACTTGAATTACTTTACCCGGGCAGGCATGAGTTGAAAATTGATAAAACAACCAACACCTTTACAGTTCAATTAAATCTTCACGTGTTATGAGTATCAACTGCATTGTTATCGATGATGAGCCCCTGGCAAGGAAAGGCTTGAAAGAATATATCGCCGACGTTGATTTTCTGAACCTCGTTGGTGAATTTGACAATGCCCTGAAAGCTGCCGAGATAATCGGAAGAGGAGAGGTGGAATTGCTTTTCCTTGACATTCAGATGCCCAAAATTACAGGCCTGGATTTCTTTAAAACGTTACAGGGCCCGCCGCCGGTAATTTTTACAACGGCATACCCGCAGTATGCACTGGAAGGTTTTGAAGTGAATGCGCTTGACTACCTGGTCAAGCCTATTTCTTTTGATCGGTTTTTTAAAGCCGTGCTGAAAGCAAAAGAATTTTATGAAGTAAGAGACACCAACAGGAAGGAAACGGGTTCGCCAGACTACTTTTTTATCAAAGCAGATAATAAACTGGTAAAGATATTATTTGATGAGGTGTTGTACGTGGAGGCTTTACAGAATTATGTTACCATTCACACCGCCACAAAAAAATACATGACCTATCTTACTTTTAAACTTGTGGAAGACTATCTGCCAGCTGATAAATTCCTAAAGGTTCATAAATCCTATATCGTTGCCGCTTCAAAAATCGAAAGCATCGAAGGGAATGATATAAGGATTGGCCAGCAGCATATACCCATCAGCCGCAACCAGAAAGATGAAGTGATGGAAAAACTGCTGAAGGGAAAGTTTTTAAAACGCTGAGCTCATACTAGGTGGGCATTCATCAAGATTGTTAAGGTTGACGGATCCGGGAATAGCATGTCATTTATAGGACAGTAGACTCGCCACAAGAGGCCATAATTTCATTTCCTCGAAACTTTTTGGGCTGGTATTTCGTATATAAATAATAAAACCATTTTATGCGAACTGTATATTTCTCATCCCTTGCTGCTACAGCATTATTTATAGCCAGTTGTGGTTCAGCACAAACCAATAGTAAAAACAAAAATAAGTACCCTGACCCACCCACAGCAGACAGTAAAACTGTATACCCCATGAAGTTCACAGACGCAGAATGGAAAGCCCGGCTTACAAAGGTTCAATATTATATATTAAGAGAGGAGGGTACCGAAAGAGCTGGCACAGGCAAGTATGATCAATTTTACGATAAAGGGATTTATTATTCCGCTGCTTCGCTCCAACCACTCTTTAGTTCGGAGACAAAATTTGATTCCGGGACAGGTTGGCCAAGTTTTTATGCTCCCCTTACTCCCGATGCCTTAAGACTGGTCAAGGATAACAGCTATGGCTCTGTCCGCTGGGCTGTTGTAGACAGCAAAAGTGGCTCACACCTGGGCCATGTGTTTGATGACGGGCCTCAACCAACTCGTAAACGTTATTGTATGAATTCTGCAGCGTTGATCTTTGTACCGGATGGTGGTAAACCTCCTGAAAGCTCAATTCCCCGGTAATTTTCTACCTCTGATGGAATAACCTCTTTATATCCCGGTTGTTTTTTTTATATTTAAACAGTGTCATTAATGAAATGGTCACTGACGATATCATTATTTTTATTAATCACGCCTGCTTTTGCACAGGAAGATCCGGCCATGTTAGCCAAACAGCTAACCGATTCCCACAAGACTGAACTTGGAAAAGTAACTGCGATCTTCAACTGGATCACACAAACCATCTCCTATAAAACAAACACTGGAAAAAAGAAAATTATTGGTAGCTCCACGCGAAGAAATTTTAATGAAGAAGTGGAAGATAACAGCCCGTTAAAACCATTGAATGAAAGAGTGGCTGAGACAGTATTGAAGAAACGGGTAGCGGTATGTGACGGCTATGCCCGGCTTTTTACTTTATTATGTGATTTTGCTGGTATACGGTCGGAAATTATTGCAGGGTACGCCAAAACCAACTCGAGCCAGCCCTCGAAGCGATTCCAGGTCAATCATTATTGGAATGCAGTGATGATTGACACACAATGGCATTTGTTAGATGTCACCTGGGCCAGCGGATACTTGTCAGCCCGCGGCGATGAATTTATACGGGAACTTAATAATAACTACTTTTTGACACCTCCGGAAATTTTTATCAGGGATCACTATCCAGATGATGCCCGCTGGACTCTCCTTCCGGATTCAAAAACCCCCGAAGAATTCCGGCAGTCGCCATTTAAACAAAAGTCTTTTGTAAAATATCATATTACTTCTTTCTTTCCGTCCGTTGGGGTCATTGAAGCTTTTGTAGGTGATACGATACGCTTGCGGGTTGAAACGGCAAGTACAGAAAAGGGGAGACAGGTTTGCCCTGACTTACTGATCGATTCAGCTATATTTTCTCATTCCCCTACATGGGTGTTTCTTCGGCCCGACATACCTGAAAAAACTACCTTACACAACTTCCACGATTATGTTTACCCTGTGGCGTCACCCAGTATAGAATGGCTCTACCTGGTTTATAACGACGACCTGGTACTGAGGTATAGGATCAATATAAAGAAGAAAAAGACATGATTTAACTTCCCCGCTGTGATCCCGTATTAGCTTGTTTGCTTACAAAGCCCCCGGTTGACTTGCCAGATTTTTGTATGAATTTCGACCCACCCTGGGTATTACCCACGCTGTTTTTTTTGTCGTCCTTCTTTTTTCCTTTTTTACTGTTTTGATTAAGCAAAGACATAATGAGTATTATTTTTTGTAAAGATAATGCTTCTTCGCCAGCAGAGAAATGGGCAATCCTAAAAAGACCATCAGGATCAATATGGGCACAAAGGTTTTTGAAAGATCAACGGCTGGTTGGTTGATCTGGCTTAGCGGAATATTCACTCTTGTCGTTATGATCCAGGCAAAGATCCCGTACAATAAACCGGCTAGCACTTTATTCTCACCCAGCCATTTTATTTTTAGATATACCCAGAAATAAAAAACAGTCAGACCCAACGTGATCAGGAAATGAAAAAATAGGCCCCATAGGACCATCGGTGTACATCCGGCAAAGGCATTTTTTACCAAATACACCACTGGCAATATATTTAAATGCACTTTCCGGTTTTTTCCAGCCATTGATCATATAATGTTTAATAGCCGCCAGGCCGTCGATGATTCCAGCGCATAAAGTGGTCCGTTTAAGGCATCCGGTAAATAAAATAATCAGGCGGGATTTTAGTAATAATTTTATAGGGATGACCAACCGGCGTGAAACAATGAAGGAATATTTTGGAATGATATCGATTGAGAAAATAGACAACAAACAGGTCCAGCCTGCTGTAGCGTCAGAAGGGGGAACAGGTTTTATTAAAATGGATAGCTCTAATATCCGGTTTGTACATTACCCGGATTGCCAGCAATTGATCATATGGTTAACCCATCCCGGCCGCGAATATGGGAATGCTCGTTTAAAAAACAGGAATAATAATAGACTTCTGGAAGAGAATCCCGTGGCGGAGCAGTTAAATGGAAGTATTCAAATGATCTGGAACACAGTAACCCTACCGCCGGGCTCCTATATTATTGAAATAGACTGGAGGGGTGGCTGGCAGCACCAGGTTGCAATTGAAAAATTAAAACAACGGATCGCTCCAATCACGGATCGATCTGATGCTCCTGATCAAAAATTAGAAAAAGAAAATACCAGGGATCCGGTTGAATACAGGGATGGGTTTGGAAAGATTATTAAAAATGAAGAAACCGGGCTAAGGGATAAACTGATCAAAGATAGTACGCAAAGATTCTTAAGGCATATTGAATACGAAGGTAATGTCAGAGCCGGGACGATCATCTATTATGAAAGGGAGACCCGTATTGAATTCTATTATGAAATGGGAGGTGGAAATTGCTTGTTTTATATTGATATACCCACTGAAAAACAATGGGAAGCAAGAACGCAAACGCCATTAACGGCAAGAATGGAAATACTGGAGTATGTTGCAACCACAGTCCGGGCGAGGCAGGCTCCAGCTTGTAGCTACCAAATAAAAAATGATACAATTGATTTTTATTACAAATAGTGATAGCTTTTTACAATATTTTATACTGCAAGCGTAAGTCAATGAAATCGGCCGTAAAGCGGTGCACTTTCATATTAAAACCAGCATAAAGATGTTTATTTAATTTGTACCGTAAGCCCCAGCGATGAAACGTAGAATTGTAAAAGGAAGGGTAGTTGGTGATATAGGTTCCCCATTGCTGGCTGAAAATGATTTTATTGAATAAAAACTCGTGGCCGAGCTGAACAGCCGATACTACGGACGGTTTGCTATGATTTTTTGCAAGTCCTGGTAAATCATCAAAATCATTATAGTAAACCTCGGCACCCGCAGAGATAGCACTGATCCGGCTTATTTGTTTGGAGCCCAGGACAAACATACCGGCCATATAGTTACGGGTTGTTTTCCACTTACGATGGTATCCCTGCCTGGGTACAAACATCAATCCCAGATCCAGTCCTGCTTTGTTCTTATTCCATTTATACCGGGGAGGTTTACCATATTTGGGCAGTTGGTTGTTCCCGGGCGAATAAAGCAAGGCGGCAGAAAAAGTGCTCCAGTTCAGGCCTGCATTGGGCTCTTTGAAGTTCCCATTGGACATGTGATTGAAGTTGGCATTCCCTTCCAGTACCAGGTTTTTAGTGACACGAAAACCAAATCCTGCCGAAATATGAAGACAGGGAGTGATGGGTAGACTATAATTATTGTTCTTCGGGTTCTTTGTACTGTCAAAAGGGTTCGAAAAATAACCAGCGCCCATATCTCCACGAAACTGGAACTGGAACTTATTGCCCATACGGTAAACAGGTTCCAAAAAATAAGTGGCGATCAATCCATGCCCCAGGATAGGGGTGCCCAGGCTATAGTAGGCAAAAGAAAATCCTTTTCGGATATAGGTCCGGCTATACGCATAGGAGGCAGAATCAGTGAATTGTTTTGAGAGGTCAAATGAAAACCCCCTGGGTTTTGCATTTTCGATACTCTGCACATCATGATTATGTACCAGCACTGCACCTGAATGAAAACTTAAACCATATACCCGCATGGGTTCTTTAGGCTGAGCAAAGGCCTGATTGCTGAAAAAATACAGTAAAAAATAACATACTATGAAAGGGATCCGGTAGGGCATAAAAGGTGGAAAATAGTTTAAAATATTGAAATGAGGAACTACAGCATTACCCAACATGTTGTCAAAAGACCCAAGAAACCTGTCCGCACCACGCAATTTATTAAAAATTTAAATTTCAGAATATATTGAAAATATAGAAAGTATGTGTAATTTTGGTGCGGCGTAGTACTTGAGACACCAACTTCGTTCGGTATGAACACCCTCGCTTATCTACTCTACCTGTTTATCACCTATCTCATTACTGTTCATGTTGGTTTGATTTTCTACCGGAATGGCCGGTTGTTCATTCTTTATTTGTTGAACGGGGAGGAGGTATTGACTGATTTTTGCAACAGGATTTTACTGATGGGGTATTACCTGCTTAACCTGGGTTACGCGGCTTTGATGATCAGCACCTGGCAAACTATTCATTCCTTCGAGGAAGTGGTGATAACGGTTTGTAAGATGTCCGGCACCATTCTCCTGACACTGTCCGTTATTCATTTTATTAACATGACCGTCATGTATTTATTCAGTAAAAGAAAACATCATTTTCATCAACATAAAAACTAAGTATATGAAACCCTCATTTAATTTTGTGGCTTACCTTATTTACCTGCCGCTTGTTATACTGCTTACCTGGTATGTTGCCCATATCCTCTTTAAAAACAGTAAGACCTTTATGCTGGACATCTTCAGGGGAAAAGCTGATATTGCCTTATCCACCAATAAACTTTTCGAAACTGGGTTCTACCTGTTAAACCTTGGCTTTGCCCTTTGGATCATGGAGATCGCCGTTACTATTACGGATAGCCGGAGCCTGCTGGAGATACTTAGTTCCAAGATCGGCGGTTTCAGTATATATCTTGGAGTGATGCTCTTTTTCAATCTTTATCTTTTCTTCCGGGGAAGAAAAATTTCTAAAGAAAAGGCGCAGTTGGCGGAAGTGATAAGAAAGATCCCGGGTAATGAAGAATCCAAATAAGTTACTGGGTCGGTAAGTGGTTACGAGTCTTAAATGCTTGGCAACCACTTTACAATCTTTATCTTTGCTGACCTATGTCAGATGAAATAAAAAAAGACGAACGCAGCCTTAATTTCCTCGAAGAGATCATCGAAAATGACCTGGAAACCGGTAAGTACAAAACTATTGTTACCCGTTTTCCACCCGAACCCAATGGATATCTCCATCTTGGTCATGCCTCGAGCATTTGCCTGAATTTTGGACTGACGAAGAAATATCCCGGTTATACCAACCTGCGGTTTGATGATACAAACCCCGTGACCGAAGAAACAGAATATGTAGAAAGTATTAAAGAAGATGTCAAATGGTTAGGTTTTGAATGGAAAAATGAACACTATGCCAGTGATTATTTTGATCAGTTGTATGATTATGCGCTTAAATTGATTGATAGCGGCCTTGCTTATGTAGACGACAGCACATCTGAAGAAATGGCAGCAATGAAGGGAACTCCCGCTGAACCAGGGAAGGATAGCCCATTCCGCAATCGAAGTAAGGAAGAAAACCGGGACCTGTTTGAGAAAATGCAAAAAGGCGAATTTCCAGATGGCAGCAGGACCCTTAGAGCAAAAATTGACATGTCTCATAATAATATGCTGATGCGGGACCCGATACTTTACCGTATTAAACATACCCATCACCACCGCACAGGGGATAAATGGTGTATCTACCCCATGTATGATTTTGCGCATGGACAAAGTGATTCTATAGAAGAAGTGACACATTCTATCTGCACCCTGGAGTTTGTTCCGCACCGCGAGCTGTATGACTGGCTGATCGAAAAATTAGAGATCTATCCGTCCCGGCAATATGAATTCGCTAGACGGAATATCAACTATACGGTAACCAGTAAGAGAAAACTGCTGCAATTAGTTACAGAAAAACATGTAACCGGTTGGGATGATCCAAGAATGCCCACGATCAGTGGCTTGCGGCGGCGCGGTTATACACCGGAAAGCATTAGAGAATTTTGCGACAGGATAGGAGTAGCTAAAAGAGAAAACATGGTGGATATGGGATTATTAGAGTTTTGTTTAAGAGAGGATTTGAATAAGATCGCATTACGGCGAATGGTTGTTTTTAATCCCTTAAAAGTTGTTATCACCAATTACACTGGTGAGAACGAGATTTTGCATAGTGAAAATAATCCCGAAGATGAGAAGGAAGGAGTAAGGGATATCCCTTTTTCAGGGGAGATCTATATTGAACGAGACGATTTTATGGAAACCCCGGCGAAAAAATATTTTCGGTTGGCTCCCGGGCAAATGGTGCGGTTAAAATCAGCCTATATTATAAAATGTGATGAAGTGATCAAGAATGCGGAGGGATACATCACCGAGTTGCGATGTACTTATATCCCTGAAAGTAAAAGTGGGAATGATACAAGCGGTATTACTGTCAAGGGAACCCTGCACTGGGTAAGTGTAAAAACAGCTATCTCGTTGGAAATAAGAGAATATGACCGGTTATTTAAAGTAGAGGATCCGACCGACGAGGAAGGCGATTTTAAAGAATACCTGAACCCCGATTCCTTAAAGATCGTAACATCGGCATTTGCTGAGCCGGAATTAGCAAAAGCAAAATACGACGACCGTTATCAATTCCTGCGCAAGGGGTATTTCTGCCTGGATAAGGATACCAGTGCCAGCCGGATGATATTCAACAGGACGGTTACGCTCAAGGACGGATGGAAACCACTGGCTTCGGTGGGTCCTGGCACCGCTGGTCCTAAAAAAGGGTAAAATGATGTAGTCGATTTAAAATGATTCTTGCTCCTGCCTGCTACGAATCTTGATGTAGTTTGTTCCTTAAAGCGGCAAAACATTGTTTCGCAGAATAAATTCATTCCCACAGCCAAAAAATTTTCGAAATTGTGCTTTTAAGTAGTAAATTTATTTGCGCATTGTGCCACCCTATTGAATAGCTGTTTTTGTTGCCTTGTTTTAAATTATTAACGCCAAAACAATTTTATGAGAAAAATCTACGTTGCACTTCTTTCTTTGTTTACTTTATTTTTCTGGAGCTCTAGATCAACCGCCCAAATTAGTACCTATACTTTTGTACAATCTGTTGGTACTTATACCGAAATATCCGGCGGCACAATTTTAGGTAATGAGAGTTCCGATGATCAGTACTTTGTGAACCCTGCCATTCCATTAGGTGGTTCTGTGAACACCGGCCCCGGTTTTCCAATTGGTTTCAATTTTACTTATAATGGTATCGTATTTGACAGGTTTTCAGTAAACAATAATGGCTGGATTGGTCTTGGCCAGTCTGCACTTACACCCAGTACAAGTATGGTAACCTCCAGCGCCTATACACCTTTATCATCAACAGCCACTAACGTTCCGACATATTTAAGAAGCCGTATAGCCGGCTTTGGACGTGATATACAGGCGCAAACGGGAGCCGTATTAAGATTTGAGACAATTGGAACTGCACCTAACCGCCAGTTGGTAGTGCAATTCAAAAACTATAAACGTTTTGGTACCGCCGGTAACGGGGATAATTTTAACTTTCAGATCATATTGAATGAAACTACCGCCGCGGTTAACATAAAATACGGCACTATCTCATGGAATACAGTAACGACTTCATCCACAATAACCCATATTGGTTTAGGCGGTACTGTATCTACTGATTTTAATAACCGGCAAACTGTTGCCCCGCATAACTGGAACACAACTATCGCGGGCACTACCAATGCCCAGGGTGCACAAAATGCGACCTCAACCATAGCTGTGATACCGCCTGTATCCGGCACAACTTTTACATATGCACCACTTTCCGGTCCAAGTATGGGAGCCGCTGGTGCTACCCTGGTTACCGAAACCTGTCCTCCTGCAAATGGTGCGATAGATGTGGGTGAAATGGTGACTGTGAGTTTTTGCGTTCTGAACACAGGAACGACAAGCACGACCAGCCTTGTAGGTACTTTGTTGGCAACAGGAGGTGTAACAGCACCGAGTGGCCCACAAAATTATGGTGTTGTAGTTAATGGCGGGGCTGCTGTTTGCCGCGATTTTACATTTATTCCGGCAGGTATTTGTGGAGGTAGTTTCACAGCCTCTATTCAATTGCAGGATGGTGCTACCAATCTCGGCACCGTTAGTTATACATTTACCTTAGGCTTACAAAATGTAGCGATTAGTCAGAATTTTGATGCACTTGTAGCACCCGCATTGCCTGCAGGCTGGGTAACTTCACAGCCCATCAACTTACCGGGCGCACCCACCTGGGTAACCTCCAATGCTGGCACACCTGCACCGGCCGCTTTTTCAGCGCCCAATTCGATTTTCTCAACAGATCCGGCTAACATACTTGATAATATCATTGAATTGCCAGCTATTGCCATCACCAGCACAAGTGCACAGGTGAGTTTCAGAAATAATTACTCATTAGAGACAAATTTTGATGGTGGCGTATTGGAAATTGCAATCGGTGCCGGCTCCTTCCAGGATATAATAGCAGCTGGTGGTTCATTTGTATCAGGTGGTTATAATGGAACAATTAGCGGCGCCTTTGGTAACCCAATTGGTGGACGTCAAGCCTGGACTGGTACAAGTGCAGGCGGATTTATTGTAACAACTGCCAATTTACCAGCGGCTGCAGCAGGGCAGAACGTTAGGTTACGCTTCAGGATGGGCTCAGATAACAGCTTTGCCGCGCTTGGATGGCGTATTGATAATGTAACTGTTAGTAATGGTTTTTCATGCTGTACAACCTGTACCATAACATGCCCTCCTAATGTTGTTGTATCAAACGATGCCAACCAGTGTGGAGCGGTTGTGACTTATGCCTTACCAACTTCAAGTGGAACCTGTGGTGTAGTAACAGCAACACCTGCTTCTGGTTCATTCTTCCCGGTTGGATTAACTACAGTAACAGCCACCTCTTCAGTGGGTGGTGGACGGTGTACTTTTACTGTCAGAGTTAATGATACTCAATTACCTGTGCTTGGAGCATGTCCTGCAAATATCATCAGGAGCAATGATCCAGGTCAGTGCGGCGCTGCCGTTACCTTTACCTTGCCGACGGCAACAGATAATTGCCCCGGCACAACCGTAACAGCAAGCCCGGCATCCGGCAGTTTCTTCCCCAGAGGCACAACCACTGTCAATATTACAGCAACCGATGCATCCGGCAATTCAACTAGCTGCTCATTCACAGTTACTGTAAACGACACGCAAAATCCTACGTTTGGATCTAGTTCGCCGGTTCCCGAGCGGCTATACTATAAATTTGATGGAACGGGAGCAAGTGTGCCAAACTTGGCCACAGCACCGCCTCCTGGTACAGCAACGGCGACTTTAACTTCACTGACCCAGGGTTCAACAGGAAAATGTGGTACGGCACTTATTGGAACAGGAATTGGCAATGGTAATATGAATACTGGCTGGGCGACCAACATGTCTACTCCGTGGACTATCAGTTTCTGGTTGGGAGCAAACCAGGTCGATAACAATCCGTCTTACCTGTTTGGAGATGTTACGGCAGGCACATTCCGTGCATTTTATGGTGGATTGCCTGGAGTGAATAATATGATGATAAGAGGCGGCTCCGGGGATATAACTATTACAGGTGTAAACCCGGGAGCGACGTTTGTTACAGTTGTGTATAATGGCACAAATACGGTTGTTTATAAGAATGGCGCATCACCGCAAACGTTCGCCGTAACATTTGCCAATACTGGGCCGGGTCCTTTCCGTGTTGGAGGTTATAATACAACCAACTTGTTTTCGATCAATGGTCTGATGGATGAATTTGGTATGTATAGCCGCGCTTTAAGTGCGTCAGAAGTATTGACCTTGTTCAACAACTGTCCATCTACGGCTAGCTCTTGCCCTGCGAATATAACGGTGAACAATACGTCAGGTCTTTGCAGTGGGGTAGCTACTTATGTTGCACCGGTTGGTGTGGACAATTGCCCTGGAACTACTACCACCCAGATCGCTGGTCTGCCCAGCGGTGGAACTTATCCTGTCGGTGTCACTACAAATACCTTCCGTGCTGTGGATGCCTCAGGTAATTCAACGCTGTGTTCGTTTACGGTAACGGTAAGAGATACCCAGGCACCGGTCATAACATGCCCGGCAAATATAACCGCTACCACCCCGGTTGGGTCCTGTACAGCTGTAGTTAATTACACAGTAACTGCAACAGACAACTGCGCGGTCATTACTAATGTAAGAACCAGTGGTCTTGCAAGTGGCTCGGCGTTCCCATTAGGAGCGTCGACCGTTACCTGGACAGCAACCGATGCAGCCGGTAACTCTTCTACCTGCTCATTTACAGTGACTGTCCTTGATGGACAATTACCGGTGATAACACCATTACCGGTAAATTCCCCGGCTTGTGTAAATAGTAATAGAACCATTACCGTAGTAGCAACTAATGCGGTAAGTTACCAATGGCAGCAGTTTAACGGAACTACCTTTGTAGATATACCCGGTGCTACCAGTGCATCGCTTGTGTTGAATAATGTTACACTTGCTATGAGCACCAATACTTATCGGGTGAGAGTGAATGGCCTCTGTACATCTGTTACATCCGGTAATACAACTTTAGTGGTGAATCGTTTACCAACAATTAGCATAGACGCTATATTACCACCGTCATTGTTACCAACGCAGTCATCAACACTTACGGCGACTGTGAGTCCGACAGGTGGTACCATTATGTGGTTTAAAAACGGTGTGGCCGTGCCCGGTGCAACAGCCTTAACATTGACACGGACCGTCGATGACCAGGGTACTTACTACGCTATTTATACAGATGGCAACGGATGCACGATGAGATCTAACGACCTTGTTATTTCTCCGCTTGCATCAGATCACCTGTATGTATATCCCAACCCGAATTCGGGAATATTTGACGTGCGATTCTTTAACCAATCGAATGAAGCCATGACAGTGAGGGTATTTTCCTCATCCGGTCAAATGATATTCGAGAAAGGATTTACGACAACACTTCCGTGGTCAAGTGTGGGTGTGGATTTGGGTACACGCAACAGTGCAGGAATTTACATTGTTGAAGTTGTAAATTCAAGTGGTCAGCGTATGGGTGCGAAGCGAATAATTGTTCGACATCCTTAAACTGATTTAAGAACAACGAATAAAAAAAATCCATCCCGTACAAAGCGGGATGGATTTTTTTTAAAAGATCAATGACGAGTCACCCCGGGTACATAGTAACTGCGCCTTTTTTGGTATTTCACAACAGTTCCTCGCTGGCAACAGGTAGGCAAAGAATATCAGGTTTTCCAGTCCCAGATAACTACTTCCCATTCACCCAGTTCATCTTTCTGTATGGTTATAGTTTGAAACCCGATACGCTGGTGCGCTTTTAAGGAACGGATGTTCGTGGTAGAAATTTTAGTAACCAACAGGTCATAGCGAGCACTATATACTTTTTTATGATGCTGGTAAAGCATTTCAAAAACTCCCTGGCCCCGGTATTCTTTCGCCACACAGACCTGTCCCATTTCATAATAACGGAAATTGTGGAGAGGTTTCCCTTTCCAGTGCAAAGTATCCAGCAATGCAAACATTGATTCCATGGGAGGAAATATATTCCTGGCTGCATTTACGACAGTGAGGGCATATGCGATCACTTTGTCATCATCTTTAATGATCACACTAGGTTCCAAGTCATGGAATTGCTGTAGCACTTCAAGCGTGTGCTGAAATGTTACAAAGCCCTGTGACTGGATCTCAGCGGAATCTATATGTTGTGGCAGATTCTTATGCTGCAAGCGGAGAATCTGTTGCAGTTCATCTGTTGAAGTAACCGTTGTTGCCTTGAGCATTTTTTAATCAGCTGAAATTAGTTGAAATAAAATAGCCATATTCAGAGGCTGCGATTTTTGCTATTTAAATTCACCAAACACTTCTCGCAGCGTATCTGCGATTTCGCCCAAGGTCACTTTATTTTCTACTGCTTCCAGTACCGCAGGCATTATATTCCCACCGCTGGTGGCTCTGTCTTTTAAAAGCCTCAAGAGTTGATCCGTTTTGGTAGTATCCCGGTTGTTTCGGAGGACTTTTAGTTTTTCGATCTGCACCTGCCGGATAGCATCATCCACCCGCAGGATCGGTATGGGCTGACCATCATCTACCTGGAATTTATTGACTCCCACAATTATTTTCTTACTTGTTTCGATATTGCGCTGGTATTCATAAGCACTTTTTGCAATTTCATTTTGCATAAAACCCTGTTCAATCGCCTGTACACTTCCCCCCATCGCATCAATTTTATGTATCAGGTTCCAGGATGCCATTTCCACTTCGTGGGTTAATGCTTCAATAAAATAAGAACCGGCCAGCGGGTCAGCCGTATCCGCCGCCCCGCTTTCAAAGGCGATGATCTGTTGTGTGCGTAATGCAATTCTCGCCGCTTCCTCTGTAGGCAGGCTTAGTGCTTCATCATAACCGTTTGTATGCAGGGATTGTGTACCCCCTAAAACAGCTGCCAATGTTTGAACCGTCACTCTGGAAATATTATTCAGTGGCTGCTGCGCGGTTAACGTGCTGCCTCCTGTTTGTGTATGAAAGCGCAACATCATGGCTTTGGGGTCCGTTGCACCCAGATCTTTCATAATGCTGGCCCACATCTTCCTCGCGGCCCGGAACTTTGCTACCTCTTCAAATAAATTATTATGTGCGTTGAAAAAAAAGGAGAGACGTTTACCAAACACATTGATATCTAAACCTTTTTTGATGGCAGCTTCTACATAAGCCTTTCCATTACTAAGGGTAAACGCTATTTCCTGAACAGCCGTACTGCCCGCTTCACGGATATGGTATCCGGAAATGGAGATCGTATTCCACTTTGGTACCTCTTGACTACACCACTCAAAAGTATCAGTAATGATCTTCATGGAAGGTTTGGGTGGATAGATATAAGTTCCCCTGGCTGCATATTCCTTCAGAATATCGTTTTGAATAGTGCCAGTAATTTTTTGCAGATCGGCTCCCTGTTGTTTTGCCAGTGCCACATAAAAGGAGAGGAGGATAAATCCGGTTGCATTTATTGTCATAGAAGTGCTGACATCTTCAAGCTTTATGCCATTGAAAAGGGTCTGTATATCCTCTATGGAATCAATAGCAACACCCACTTTTCCTACTTCACCTTCTGCGAGTGTATGATCACTATCGTATCCAATTTGGGTGGGAAGATCAAAAGCCACACTCAATCCGCTCACCCCCTGCGATAGTAAATAATGATAGCGTTTATTGCTTTCTTCAGCCGTGGAAAAACCGGCGTATTGCCGCATGGTCCAGAGTTTTCCACGGTACATGTCCGGTTGTACCCCTCTAGTATAGGGATATATTCCTGGCTGCTCGTTACCAGTTTTTGGTAAATCTGATGCGGCATATACAGTCTTAATTTCAATTCCTGAGTCAGTGATTTTTTTGTTCTCTTGAGACATACAATGACTTTACAAATTAAAGGCAACCAGTACCCCGGTCCGACCGAGTCATCCGGGCAGTAACTAGCAACCAGGGATCACTTCATTATTTTTTTGGCCTCAAAATTCAAGGCCTCTGCTACCAGTTCATGCAAAGCACCGCCGGGTTGCGATATCAGCATTTCCAATATTTTTCTATTGAGCTCTGCCGCCGATGCACTGGGCAATAAAGTCCCTGCTACCTGGTTTACCACCATAATGTTTTGCTCTTTCAGGTTGCGGACAGCATCCCAGCTAACAGGGCTTACATACAATTGTTGGGTACTGTTGTACTCAAATTCCTGTTTGATATTTTCTGTCAGGATGATTTTCATTTCATAAGCTGATATACCGGGTTGATTAAGACGGCTGATAAGATGGGGCAACGCAATTCTTTCTGTCAGCAACACGAGCCTTTCGTAAGCCTGTAACTGAAGTGGTATACTCTGAAATTTTTCTACTACTGCGGGTGCGTTTACTGGTTGTAGTTTACGAAAAAGAGCATACACAGCCATTATAATGGCCAATCCTGACAATATGATGCTTACAACCGCTAAATCCATGAATGGTAATTTGATAGATTAGGACAAAAATAGGCTGAATGTTCAAGGTTTTGAATACAAACTTAGACCCTGGGCAGTTGTTAAAATTCCCTTCTTCGAAAAGCAACTTTCTATTTGCTGGCAAAAGAATAATTATTTTTGTGGTATGGAAAGAACAATGCTAGCACCTGTTACTTTAACACCAGGCGCAATTGACGAGATAAGAAAGCTGATGACAGCCCCGGAATTTGATACAGCCCAAAAATTAAGGGTGGGTGTAAAAGGTGGTGGCTGCTCCGGGATGTCCTATATACTCGGGTTTGATCATCCAAAAGAAAACGACAGCCATTTTGAACTAGAGGGTATCAGCTGCATCATGGATAAATCACACGAAATGTATTTATTTGGTATGCAGGTGGACTGGCAGGATGGATTAAACAACCGTGGATTCACTTTCAAGAATCCCAATGCAAGTACAACCTGTGGTTGTGGAACCAGTTTTGCCGTTTAATAGAAGTGACTGATTTTTTTGACCCTGGCAGGGAATGCCGGGGTTTGCTTTGACTAGCTCTTGATGCCAAGGCTTTCTTTTACCTCCTGCAATACTTCTTTATTATTTGCAAGCACCAGTAGTTTATCCCCTTCTTCTAGCAGGGTGGATCCATTTGGCTGAATATATTTCCCGCTACGGCTTAGTAAAACTATCAATGCTGTTTTTGGAAATTTAAGATTGACAATTTTTCTGCCTACTGCCTTGCTATCGCCTGATAGCAAGATCTCAATCAGTTCGGATTTAATAGTGTCCGAAAGTTCCAGATCAAGGATCGTTCTTCGTTTTGTGTTTTTTGGAACCGTTACTTTCAGCCATTTGGCCACCAGGGGTAGGGTAGTGCCCTGCACTAATACCGATGAGACGGAAATAAAGAATACGAGATTAAAGATCATATCTGCTTTACCCAGTCCTGCTATCAACGGGTAGGTGGCAAAGACGATAGGGATGGCTCCCCGCAAACCAACCCAGGAGATAAACAATTTTTCCCTCATCCGCATTCTAAAAAAAACAAGACTGATAAATACGGCAATGGGCCTTGCGAGGAAAATAAGTATAGCAGAAAGAAGAAGGCCTATACCTATCACGGGTATTATGCGGGAAGGGAACACCAATAAGCCCAGCGTTAGGAACATAACGATCTGCATAAGCCAGGCTTGTCCATCATAAAAACGGATCAGACTTTTTTTATGGATAAAATTGCTATTGCCCAGTACCAGGGCCGAAAGATAAACCGCCAAAAATCCATTTCCGCCAACGAGGTTGGTAAATGAATAGGTGAAAAAGATCATGGCCATAACTAATACCGGATAAAGGCCTTCTGTATCCAGTTTTATACGGTTGATAATAAATGTCATGAGCCTGCCCAGGGCATATCCCGCTACAGCGCCAATGGCCATCTCCTGTACGAAATGTAACAGTAACGTAGTGATAGAGGCATTCCCCTGTGATATCAAATAGATAAAGCTTATTGTAAGAATATAGGATAGGGGATCATTGCTACCGCTTTCGAGTTCCAATGTGGGTCGTATGCCCCCTTTGAGACCTACATTTCTTGATCGCAGAATGGAAAATACCGCCGCTGCATCTGTTGCGGATACGATCGATCCAAGCAGCAATCCTTCTAAAAGGGTAAAGTCGGCAACAAGATGTGCGAATACACCGACGATGGATGCGGTAATCAGTACACCAAGCGTTGATAAAGAGACCCCTCGCCACATCACAGGTTGCACACTTTCCCACTTGGTGTCCATACCCCCTGAGAACAGAATGAAATTCAAAGCTACCACGCCAAGCAGTTGTGCTGTATTCGGGTCATTAAAATAAATTCCGCCAATACCCTCGGAGCCGGCCAGCATTCCCACTACCAAAAAAAGAATCAGGGTGGGAATACCCAGTTTAAAAGATGTTTTGTTGGCAATGATGCTTGCAATAAGCAGTATAGAACTTACCAGAATTATATTTTCTGTGGAGAATGTCATTCACCGCCTTTTGCCATTTGTATAAATATACTCAATCGAAATGGTTTGAAGAAAGGTGAGTGGGCAGGAAGCAGGGTCATCTATTGCATTGTTGGTTTTTAATTTTAATGAAGATCACCCGGCAGGCATCACAAACAAAAGTCCCGGTTACATTAAGCAACCGGGACTCTGGTAGAATCAGTCAATTTAATTATTAGCTCTACGTGGTGGCAGCTTTACCAGGCTTTGGCGTGGCTACTGCAGTGCTGCTTGCTTTTGTTTTTTCTACTACCGCTTTTCTACCCAATCCTCTTGTGCCTCCTAAGTCAACCAGGATGGGGGCGGCCACAAAAATGGAAGAGTAAACTCCGGTAATAACACCAATCAACATCGCAAAGGCAAAACCTCTTGTCACTTCACCACCGACAATAAATAGAATAAGGAGGGTAAGGAATACGGTGACAGAGGTCATGATCGTACGGCTCAATGTTTCATTGATGGCCCGGTTGATAACTTCTCCTCTTGGTGCATTTGGCATTAGCTTGCTGTATTCACGGATACGGTCAAACACCACCACTGTATCATTCATAGAGAAACCAATTACCGTCAGTATCGCAGCAATAAAGTGCTGATCAATCTCCAGCGGGAAAGGAACAATAGTTCTTGCGAATGAGAATACGATCAGCGTTACCAATACGTCGTGGAGCGTAGCCACAATGGTACCGAGTGAATATCTCCAGTCGCGGAAACGGATAAAGATATACAGGAAGATAAGTACCAGGGCAAAAATGGTTGCCTTTAGGGCGCCTTTTTTCAAGTCATCCGAAATGGTTGGCAATACTTTTTGTGATTCCTGCTTATACTCTTCATCAAACTTTTTAAAACTCAGGTTAGGAGGAAGATGATTTTTCAATCCTGCCATTAACCTGCTTTCCACGATAGAATCAGCGGAGGTTTCGCTATTATTGATCAGGTAAGATGTAGTGATATCCAGCGTAGAATTATCGCCAATGGTCTTGATCACAGGATTTTCTCCATCGAATACAGTTCTCAGATCCCCTCTTACCTGTTCTACGTCCACTGGTTTGTCAAATTGTATCTTATAACTACGACCTCCCTTAAATTCAACCCCCTGGTCAAACCCATTAAAATAGGATGCGATACCTAATGCCAGCACTACCATTGAGATCATGTAGGCTACTTTCCGGTATTCGATGAATTTGTATTTGGCATTCCTGAAAATACGTTTGGAAGCACTGGTAAAGTATTCGAGATGTCTTTTCTTACTCGTAAACCATTCAGTTACCCAACGGCTCACCAGGATACCACAAAACAATGATAAAAGAATACCGATGATTTGCGTAGTGGCAAAACCTTTTACAGGCCCCAATCCGAAATAGAAAAGAATGATAGCTGTCAGCAAGGTGGTGACGTGTCCATCCAGAACCGGCGGCAGAGATCGTTTATAACCCTCGTTAATGGACGGGATATATCCTTTCCCCTTCAGCAGTTCTTCTTTTATCCGTTCATAGATAATTACGTTCGTATCTACAGCCATACCGATAGTTAACACGAGACCAGCAATACCCGGTGCTGTTAATGTGGCACCAAAACCGGCCAGGATACCCACGGTAAACAGCAGGTTTAGGATCAAGGCAATATTGGCAACCCAACCACTTGTATTATAATAGACAAGCATCAATAAGAAAATAACGACAAAGGAGATTAAAAAGGCCATGGAGCCTCCGCGGATGGCTGCCTTTCCAAGGGTAGGGCCCACCTGTTGTTCCTGAACTATTTTGGCAGGTGCAGGTAACTTTCCAATCTTTAATATCCGGGCAAGGTCAGCGGCATCCTGTTGGGTATAGCTTCCGGAAATGGAAGAAGTACCATCAGGAATAGCACCAAGCACATTAGGTGCCGAGTGAACAATATTATCTAGGACAATAGCGATTGGCTTGCCGACATTATCCTCTGTCATTTTTCTCCAGATATTGGCGCCGGCTTTATTCATTTCCATTCTTATCTCTACTTTGCCATACTGGTCAAAATCCTGGCGGGCTTCCGTAACCGCGTCCCCTTCCAGTTTAGCAGTGGGTCTGCCAAATGTTTTGAGTGCATACAACGGCACCCGTGATGCCGATTTACCATTTTTATCTTTAGCGGCGATCCCGTAGGCAAACACCGCATCAGCAGGGAAGAAGCCCTTGTACTCATCAAGGTAACGTCTTACTTCACCGGTATCTTTGATTGCAATGGTGCCCACTGCAGCAGGGTATACCGCCTTGCCATCTGTACCCTGGTAAGGTTGAAAACCTGAAGCATCCAGGTATTTTTCAAAGGTGTTCCCGGTAACGGTAGGTTCAATTTTAGATTGGCCCGCGGTGTCTTCCTCATTGCCTACGATATCAGAAAGATTTTTAGATTTAGTAGTATCAGCAGCTGCTGTTTTTTTGGTGGTATCAGCAATTTTGGAAGTATCCGCTTTAGTCGTAGTATCTTTTACACCGCCATACTTAATATTAAATGCTTCAATTGTTCTTTGCCAGCCTGTTCCATAATTATTATCTGCCAGTGTATAGACTTCCCAAAACTGCAGGTTAGCGGTACTTTGCAAATAATTCCTTACCCGTTCTTTATCCTTTACACCTGGGAGTTCCACATTGATAGTACCCTTGGATGGATTTGAATTGATGTTTGGCTGTGCTACTCCAAACTGGTCAATACGATTTTGCAACCTGTCAAACGTTGTTTCAAAGGCTGTCTCCGCTTCGCCACGGATATACGTTTCAACCTGGCCATTGCTTGAATTAATATCAATCCGATCCCCGCTGGCAGCCGCAAATAAAGATGCTAATGGCCGCGTGGGTTCTAATTTCCTGTATTCTTCTATAAAAAGTGTAATGAAATTAGCATCGCTATTGGCTTTACGTTTATCAGCATTTTGTATAGCCGCTAAAAAATTGGGATCTTTAGAATTGTTGGATAATGATTTCAGCAATCCTGACATTTCCACTTCCAGAGTTACGTTCATACCACCTTGCAGATCCAGTCCAAGGTTTAATTCTTCGCCTTTTGCTTTCTGGTAACTAACTGCGCCGTTGATGCCGTAAGTGACCGTCACATCTTTTGTGCTATCCAATAAACGCTTCAGCCTGTCCTGGTAAGCTTTATCCAATGTTTCCTGGTAGACGGCCTGTGAATCTTTATTATTAGGATATTTTTCAGCCGCGCTGGTGAAATTTTGATTTACATAATTCCGGGCACGGGACTCCATCTTCTTCTCATGGTTTCTTACAAAAAGAGTAAAAGACAATTGATAGAGAGAATAAACAATCAGGAGAATAGTAAAAAAGCGAACCAAACCTTTCAGTTGCATACAATGATCGTTTTACATTTTTGCCTTTACTCCATAACGCTCCCGGCAGCTACCGGGACAGGGACAGGCTTTTTGGGATTTTTTAAAGAGGGGCAAAGATAGGGGTTTCAAGTATAATTTTATCCCTCATTTACAGGGCTTTTTGGCCTGATAAAACAAGCCAAAATCAAGGCAGATCCCGGGGAATGAGCAGAATGTCTCCCTGTTTTTTTTGTACAACCCCATGCAGTGATGCGAAAAACTCCTGACAGTATTGACAGCAAAACAGCAGCTTCCCGGCAGATTATCAGATCGTAGATATTCTTTTTTAGGCTTACTAAAATGAGTAAGGATTCTAAACTACTAACTAGCTTTTATTAACCGATCATTTACATAACAACTCGAGATAAAATTAGTGACAAATACTTTCATAGTCAACCTTTTGGATAATCCTTGCAGTTTTCCATTCCGTCCTTGCCGAAAAGGGGGATTCGGAAAACTGGTGAACTATACGCAGAACAAAAGAATTAAGCAGCACAGTTGAATGGCGTTGAAACACATCCTGAATTAAACTGACGGAATGGATCAGGCTGCTGTAAATGTTGACGCAACAACGGCAGATGAGAAACCAACGATCCCTCATTATAGTTAAGATCTTACTATTCAGATATAATTATGCTTTCAAACAGTTGTGTGAATTCTTGCGTCATGCCTATACTATTATAAGGTGCACAACCTACAATGCCTGGATTTCCAGATCATTCACCGCTCAGTATATCACTAAAGGAAGAGCAACACTGGCATTTCCAACCTTGTTTGTTGTATTAATGCCTTCAAAGAATCATTGTTAAGTCCACCCTGGGTTATCAATTCCTGGAAAAGCCTGCTGTATTATTTATCAACATCCGTTTGTATGACAGAGAAATTTCTTGACACGGCATTTATCTTTTCATTTCCGCTAGACTGAATAAAAGAGATATTCCCTTATCTTCGAACCAATACTTCTGCGTCTGCTTGCCTGCTATCAATTTTAATCAAAACTTCTATCAAAAAAACTGACATGCAGTTATCTTCATTCTTGCAACGATTTAATGAACCGGAAACTTTGAAAATGGCCAATCTGGGCCGTGAACTTAGGGCAAAGGGAATAGATGTGATAGACCTTAGTTTGGGAGAACCGGATTTTGATACCCCTGATCATATCAAGGAAGCGGCTATCAAAGCTATTCATGATAACTGGAGTCACTATACTCCCGTACCGGGCTTTTTAGACTTGAGAGAAGCCATATGCTCAAAATTAAAAAGGGATAATAACCTTGATTACAAGCCAGACAATATCGTTGTATCAACAGGCGCCAAACAAAGCCTGGCCAATGCTATTTTGGCGATAGTAGATGAATCGGATGAGGTGATTATTCCAACACCTTACTGGGTAACGTATAGCGAGCTGGTGAAAATTGCTAGAGGTAAAGTAGTAGAGTTGCACAGCCCGGCCGAACAGGGTTTTAAAATAACAGCCGCACAGTTGGAAGCCGCCATCACGCCTACAACTAAAATGCTGCTGTTCTCTTCACCCTGCAATCCCAGTGGTTCGGTGTATAGCCGGGAAGAATTAGCTTTATTGGCGGCAGTATTGGAAAAACACCCGGGTATTTTTATCCTGTCTGATGAAATTTATGAATATATCAATTTTCAAGGAAGTCATCAAAGCATTGCACAGTTTCCTAAAATAAAAGAGAGAGTAATAATTGTAAACGGCTTAAGTAAGGGATTTGCTATGACGGGTTGGAGATTGGGCTATATAGCAGCGAATAATGCAATAGCCAAGGCTTGTGAAAAAGTACAAGGGCAATTTACCAGTGGAGCTAATTCTATTACTCAAAAAGCTGCGGTAACAGCCTTAACTACCGATCTTCGGCCTACTACGGAGATGGTAAAAGAATTTGCCAGAAGAAGAGCACGGGTATTAGAATTGGTAAGTGAAATTCCCGGTATCCGCTGCAGCGAACCAGAGGGGGCTTTTTATATTTTTCCTGATATAAGCGCTTATTACGGTAAAACGGATGGTGAATCTGTTATTGCCAATGCCGGAGATTTCTGTATGTACCTGTTAAATAAAGCTCATGTCTCTTCCGTTATGGGTGATGCATTTGGCGAACCGAAATGCGTTCGTTTTTCCTTTGCCAACAGTATGAAGAATATTGAGGAGGGATTTAGCAGGATCAGTAAGGCGCTGACCAAGCTTTCGTGACTCATTCATCTCTTTCCATTATTATTTTTCCTTCTTTGAAGGTCAGGATCACCGTATTCCTTCCGCGAAATTCGACAGTAAAACTCTCCTGGTCATTTTTGGCTTTGGTAAGGGTTGAGAGCGTTTTTGCATTGGCATCGAATTGATAAGTGCCATATTCTTTTTCATCTTCTCCGACTGGCACTTTTGTTGTGGCGATATAACTGCCGTCACCTTTAAATTCAATGTAGTTTGATCTCATTTTTTCCAACTGTTCTGGAGTAGGTTTTTTGAGACCTGGAAGCCCAATATCGACGAACCGCCATCTGCCAAGCATAGTATGGTTGCTGTTACCTATGTCTTCATCAGTGTTTTTGTAATCATCCTCCAGCTTGGTAGTATTAATTTCCTTTTCACTGGTGATTGATTTTTCATCCTTGTTTTGATTATTCGTTCCGTTTCCTTTGTCGTTGCAGGAAGACACAATGAATAACGCAAGTATAAAGAGACAAATGGTATTTCTCATGACAATTATTTTAGGATAATATAGTATCACTCAGTGGTGACTCTACAAAATAAGCAGCGATTTGCATGGGAAAGTTATGAAAATTTGAAGAAGCTTACTATCGCCCAGAGCAATTGATAAGCCACTTTTTTTACATGGCCGGATCTAAAGATAAAAAGTGCTGGTGCAAAGCAATAACCTGCGGGATCACCAGTTGCTCTTCGTTATTGGCAATAACAAAATCACAGAGTTTCATTTTTATTTCTTCATTGATCTGCCGGCTGATCCGTTTCACGATATCTTCCTTCAGAAGTTTATCTCTTTCCATCACCCGTTGCACCCTGATAGGTTGGGGTGCATATACACCCATGATATAGTCTAGTTGTTCGGTGGCACCGCTTTCAAAAAGTAGGGCTGCTTCCTTGATCACATAAGGACTGGCCTGCTTTTTCATCCATGTTGCTGCATCCCGGATTGTGACTGGGTGAGTGAGCGAGTTGAGAAGTTCTAGTTTTCCTTTATTATTAAAAACAATGGAGGCCAGCCATTTCCGGTCAAGTTCGTCGTTTTTGTAAGCATCATTTCCAAAATGCTGAATAATTGAGATTTTAAGCTCTTCGTCCGTATTCATCAGGAACTTTGTCTTATCGTCGGCATTATAAACCGGGATGCCCAATGTTTCAAACACCCTGGCAATTGTCGTTTTGCCACTGCCAATACCGCCTGTTAAACCAATCCTGAGCATCACCTGTATGCTTTTTGATGAAATGCCAAAAACATAAAATCCCAAATTCCAATCATTGATTATCAAGTGGAATTTGGGATTTGTTATCGGGGATTTTAAATCTATTTCTTATCAGCTATCGCTGCTTTATTGAGAGCGGCCGTCCAATCCATACTGATGGCGCTTTTTTCAATTTTCAGGTAACTACCCGGGCTTACTTCAATATTCAGCGTACCATCTTCATTTACTTTATTGATCGTACCGTGAATACCGGCAATTGTAACGATTTTATCACCCTTACCCATGTTCTCGATAAACAATTTCTGGCTTTTGGCTTTTTTAGCTTGCGGACGGATAAAGAACATCCAGAAAACAAGGATCATCATCCCCAGGAAAATAAATTGGATAGACCCGCCCATACCCCCTGAGCTTTTTCCATCAGCGCCGGCTGGTGGTGTGCAGGAAGAAAAGAATAATAGGGCCAGGCTGGTAATAAGATACGAGGAAGTTGATTTCATTTTATTTCTTTTTTACGTTCGTGTCGCGAACTTTTTATGTTGGAATTTATTTGACCAATTCAGCTCTGAAAACCAGGGTATGTTGTACGGGGCTGGTATTTGCAGATACATACACTTCTTTTCTGGTCTCGCCATGTCCACTACCATTGAATTTGGCTTTAATTTTACCTTCTTCGCCGGGAGCAAAAGGTTGCTCAGGTTTTTCAGGGATTGTACAGCCACATTGTGCAGTCACATTTTGAATAATAAGGGTTTTACTACCTATATTTTTAAAGCGATAAGTGATTTCAATTTCTTTACCTTCTTTTTGTTTTCCCAAATCAATAAAAGTGGAATCAAGCCATTGAATACTGGTGTTGTTGGCGGTATCGGCCAAAATTGCTGCCTTAGTAGCACTGTCAGCTGCCAGTTTAGCCAAGCTGTCTTTTACCGGATCAGTAACGGTTACTTTTTTATCTCCGGTTTTGCAGGCCAGAAAACCAGCGGAAACTAAGAGAACGATAAAAACCTTTTTCATTGTGATCGATTTTTTTTTAGGTTTTGAATGGGAGGCAAATGTAGAGAAAAGCTTCGAGTCCTGAGCATTCCGGCCCCGTAAATATGCGACGGTTCCCTTCACGGCTATGACTTTTTATAATCCACCTTCTGCATTTTTCCCTGTTGTACCAGGTCTTTGTGGATATTATCGAGGATCCCGTTCACAAAATGTCCGCTTTGCGGAGTGCTGTAGTCTTTAGCCAGGTCAATGTATTCGTTGATGGTAACTTTGGGTGGTATAGTTTCAAAATACAAGAACTCAGCAACTCCCATTTTCATCATTACCATGTCAAGCCTGGCAATACGTTCTGGGTCCCAGTTTTTTAGTTTAGGAATGATCAGACTCTGTAAATAGTCACTTTTTTCTAAAACTGTGTGCAAAAGATTTTTAGCAAACAATTCTTTATCTGCACTCATCAGGTGTTTGAAATCATAGCTGCCGGGTTTTTGAAGATATCCTACCAGTAGTTGCACCAGCATCTCTCCGTCATCATCCCAGTTCGAAAAATTCTCTTCTATATGAGATATAAAAACTTCGTTAGCCAATAGCAGATCGTTCAGGATGAACTCAATGATCTTTTTTTCCTCAACTCTGACACGCTCTGGTTGATTTATGTAGGTCTTGTATTCCGGTGTTTCCACGAGTTGCAGGTAGATCTTACGGAGCAAATCCTTATCGGCGATTAGTTCTGGTTTTAAAGTCGTAAACCGTTCATTCAGCGCTGGATCATTCAGCATCTTCCACAACAGCTCGTTACCTGCAATTTTGATATTAACGTTGAGGTCCCTGATTGTAGGCAAATGTTTCGATGCTTTTTGGTGGGCATCTTTTTCAGCATATCGGCTGATGGCCGTAACAAACCAGGTGAGGTATATAAAGAGGGAACCCGTTTGGTCAAAATGGTGTTGAAGAATTCTTGACGACTCACCGGGTTTTATTTCTGTTTCGAGTGTAGTTACGGTGTAAACTGTCTGCATCACTTTGACCCGGATATTTCTTCTGCTGATCATGATCGAAAGAACTTTGTGACGCAAATGTATATCAAATTATCAGACAAAAGGCGGGGGGGTTAATTGTATTTTCCATTGACATCCTGTAAATCTATTCCAGTAAGAACTAGATTTTAAGAGTTGGTGGGTAGGACCTTTTACCAGCGCTCCTTCCCTGTATATTGCTGGGGGATGTAGATTGGAGCAAGCCGGGATACTCTTATGGCAGGGATAAAATGAAAATTTGTCTTTCTTACCCGTCACTTGAGATCAATCCTGTCATTTGTTTCAGCCAGCCTGAAAAAATGTCTTCTTTAACGCGGGCGGCACGGTATTTACTGTACCTTCGCCGCCCGTCTATGAAGCGATTCCGATGGGCAACACTTACACAGGTCTATTATTCAAAAAACAAAAATCAATACAATTATGGCGAAAAAAGTCAATGTTACCCCGCTTCACGACAGGGTAATTGTAAAAGCAGCCGCTGCTGAAGAAAAAACAGCCGGTGGTATTATCATTCCCGATACTGCAAAAGAAAAACCACAACGTGGCGTTGTTATCGCAGCCGGTCCTGGTAAAAAAGATGAGCCGGTAACTGTAAAAGCCGGTAACACTGTGTTATATGGAAAATATGCTGGCACTGAGATACAGATTGAAGGGGAAGATTATCTCATCATGAGAGAGTCGGATATATTAGCAATCGTATAAGCCGCAAAGTTTGGGCAACGGTTGAATAGTTCCGATTAATTCCGGGTGACTCAAAAATTTTAATCTACGGGGAAAAAATTAATTACTTAATTATCAAATTTAAATACAATGGCAAAACAACTCTTCTTCGACATTGAAGCAAGAAATAGAATGAAAAAAGGCGTTGATATCCTGTCAAACGCTGTTCGGGTAACACTTGGTCCTAAAGGGCGTAATGTGGTGCTTGAGAAGAAATTTGGCGCACCCTCCATCACGAAAGACGGGGTAACTGTTGCCAAGGAAATTGAACTGGAGGACCCTATTGAAAATATGGGCGCACAGATGGTAAAAGAAGTAGCATCCAAAACCGCAGACATTGCTGGTGATGGTACAACAACCGCTACTGTATTGGCACAATCTATCATTAGTGAAGGCCTGAAAATGGTGGCCGCCGGTTCTAATCCTATGGATCTGAAAAGGGGTATTGAAAAAGCTGTTAACAAAGTGGTCGAAAATTTGAAATCACAGTCGCAAACAGTTGGCAATGACAGCAGTAAGATTCAGCAAGTAGCTGCAATCTCAGCTAATAATGATAATGAAATTGGTAAGCTGATTGCAGAGGCTATGAAAAAAGTAGGTAAGGAAGGTGTGATAACGGTAGAGGAAGCCAGGGGTACTGAAACAACTGTTGAAGTAGTGGAAGGTATGCAATTTGACCGTGGTTATATTTCTCCTTATTTCGTTACCAATAGTGAAAAAATGGAAGCGGAACTGGAAAACCCTTATATCCTGATCTACGATAAGAAGATCAGCACTATGAAGGATATCCTGCACATTCTCGAAAAAGTTGCGCAAGGTGGCCGCCCACTATTGATAATTGCTGAAGACCTGGAAGGTGAAGCACTGGCTACGTTAGTCGTGAACAAACTTCGTGGTACACTAAAGGTGGCCGCCGTAAAAGCCCCAGGTTTTGGTGATCGTAGAAAAGAAATGCTGCAGGACATTGCCGTATTGACAAAAGGGATCGTGATCAGTGAAGAGCAGGGTTTTAAACTAGAAAGTGCTGACCTGAGCTACCTGGGTAGTGCCACTTCCGTCACAATTGATAAGGATAACACAACGGTTGTAGGTGGTAAAGGAAAGAAAGATGATATCACTGCCCGGATTAACCAGATCAAGGCTCAAATAGAATCAACCACTTCTGATTACGACAAAGAAAAATTGCAGGAGCGCCTGGCTAAATTAAGCGGCGGAGTAGCTGTATTGAATATAGGTGCGGCCACAGAAATGGAAATGAAGGAAAAAAAGGATCGTGTTGACGACGCTTTACATGCTACAAGAGCGGCTGTGGAAGAAGGTATTGTTCCGGGTGGGGGTGTTGCCTTCATTCGTGCCATCGAATCATTAGACAAATTTAAAGGGGCTAATGAAGATGAAACAACAGGGGCTGCCATCGTAAGAAGAGCTTTGGAAGAGCCTCTTCGTCAGATCGTTGCCAATGCAGGTATCGAGGGTTCTATCGTGGTGCAGAAAGTGAAAGAAGGAAAAGGTGATTATGGTTTCAATGCGCGGACAGAAGTATATGAGAACCTTTTCAAAGCAGGGGTAATTGATCCTACGAAAGTTACCCGGATTGCCCTCGAAAATGCAGCTTCTATTGCTGGTATGCTGTTGACAACGGAATGTGTGGTTGCAGACAAACCAAAGAAGGAAGAAGCTCCGCATTCTCATGGGGCACCTGATATGGGTGGCATGGGCTACTAATTTCCTGGTAAATAATAGCATTAATACGAATATCATCCCGTCCCGCGTCAAGCAGGACGGGATTTTTATTCGATATCCATGAAGGGATTGGATGGAATTGGAATAATCCTTATTTTTAGCATGCTTTTTTTGCGCCTTTGCTGAAACAAACTCGGACTTAACTAAAACTAATTTTTATGAGTAAATTGTACAAAATTGTACTGGCTATTTGCATTGTCAGTAGCATATCTTTTCACGCTTCCGCTCAACAAGAATATTGGTCATCCCGCAGCGACAATAGTGGTATAGTTACCGACAAAGCTGTTGCCAGGCAGTCATTTCCCAAGGAGTTTAAAATTTTCAATTTAAATATTGCTCCTTTACGGCAACAATTGTTTACCATTACAGATAACCAGGCCCGTCATTCAACGATCATTTCGTTACCGAATGCTGATGGAACTATCGAACAATTTGAAGTAGTGGAAGCGTCCAATTTTGAACCGGCTTTACAGGCGCAGTTTCCGCAAATAAGAGCTTTTTCAGGAAAAGGGATTACCGACAAATCGGCGACATTGAAATTAAGTATCTCTCCACAAGGGGTACAAACAATGGTTTTCAGGTCAGATAAGCCTAATGAATACATTGAACCTTACTCACAGGATCATACTGTGTATGCCGTCTTTAGATCCCAAAGAAACAAGGGTGAACTGCCCTGGTTATGTTCCACCGAAGATCAAAAGTTAGCAGCTGATCTAAATGCAAGAGTTAATAATTTAAACAGGATCGAAAGCAATACCGGGGAATTAAAGACTATGCGTTTGGCCCAGTCCTGTAATGGTGAGTATTCAAATTTTTTCGGCGCTTTCAATGCAGGGCAGGTGGCATTAGTTTTAGCCGCATATAATGCAACTCTTACCCGTTGTAATGGGTGTTATGAAAGGGATCTGGCCTTACACCTTAATCTTATTCCTAACACAACGCTTGTTATTTTTTATGACCCGGCAACAGACCCCTATACAACATTACCAAACTGGAATACTCAACTGCAGAATACTTTAACTGCTATTATTGGCGAAGCAAATTATGATATTGGTCACATGTTTGGCGCCTCAGGTGGTGGTGGAAATGCCGGTTGTATCGGTTGTGTTTGTGTAGACGGATTAAAAGGAAGAGGCATCACATCTCCCGCTGACGGAATTCCAATGGGAGATAATTTCGATATTGATTATGTGGCACATGAAGTAGGTCATCAGCTGGGTGGCAACCATACTTTTTCAATGAGTATAGAAGCCGGTGGTGTCAATAATGTGGAAGTTGGATCAGGCATTACGATCATGGGTTATGCGGGAATTACTGCCCAGGATGTGGCGCCGCATTCGATTGATATATTCCATCAGCGTTCGATTCAGCAAATTCAGCTTAACCTCGCTACCAAAACCTGCCCGATCACTACCAACATAACGGCCAATAATGCAACACCAGTTGTTGCAGCGCATCCTAATTACACTATTCCGATTACTACGCCATTTGCATTGACAGGCTCTGCCACTGATGCAAATCCAGGAGACATACTTACTTATTGCTGGGAGCAGAATGACCCCGGAAACTCGACAACAACTGGGGCAAATAGTGTTGCATCACCGGGTAAATTGCTAGGACCAAACTGGTTGACTTTCCCTGCTACAATATCACCAACAAGACTTTTCCCAAGACTATCTACGATCCTGACAGGTGCTTCAGTAACAGGCCCATTACCTGGCGGTGATGCTGGCGCCAACACTGAAGCATTGAGTGCAGTGGCAAGAACACTGAACTTCAGGTTAACGGTCAGAGACAATTCTCCTTACGTTCCTGTTTCTCCGGGTCCAGGTAAAATCGGTCAAACAGCGCTTACCGATATGACAGTTACGGTGGATGCTTCTACGGGGCCTTTCCTGATCACTTCTCAGAATACAGCTGTCAGTTACCCGGGTGGTTCTGCACAAACAGTCACCTGGTCAGTGAACGGAACAACCGGTGCGCCGATCAACTGTGCAAATGTTAGAATATCTTTTTCTACAGATGGAGGGGTTACATTTCCTACCATATTGGCGACCACCACGGCAAATGACGGATCAGAAAGTATCATTATACCATCAGTTATAACTTCTACAGGAAGAATAAAAGTGGAAGCTATCGGAAATATTTTCTTTGATATCAATAATGCAAGCATCACGGTTGCTCCACCATTGAATGGTTTTACTTTCAATACCCCGGCAGCAGTAACAGCAGCTTGTCCGGCTCCAAACACTATGACTTCAGGAAACCTAACTGCTACTTATGCGGGAAGCTTTACTGGTGACATCACACTGACAGGGGTGGTGGTGCCAGCGGGACCTGTAGTTTCTTTTAGTAACCCGACCCTTACAACGGGATCACCTTCTACTACCGTTTCCCTGGCAGGTATGGCGGCTTTAAGTCCTGGTAACTATACCGTAACCGTTACCGGTACGGGTACAGGTGCACCTACCCAAACAAGAGATATCGTCTTTACGATTAACCCAGGTGCGGGTCCTGCTATTACTACACATCCTGCCAACGTTGCGGCTTGTGCCGGGACTAATGCATTATTTAATTCGGCGGCTGCTACCGGAACATATCAATGGCAATTAAGCACTAACGGTGGCGGTAACTGGAATAATATTGTTGGTGCAACTGGCTCTTCTTATTCCGCAACCGCAGTGACGGTTGCCATGAACGGTTATCAATACCGCGTATTAGTTACGGGTCAGTGCGGCACCTCTACTTCGAATGTAGCTACCTTAACAGTAAATGTTCCGCCAACGGTAACCACAGGTCCGACAAGTCTCAGTTTGTGTTCAGGAAGTTCTGCTTCCTTCACTGTGGCTGGCACTTCAGCGGTTTCTTACCAGTGGGAGTTCAGCACTGATGGTGGAGCAACTTATAATAATGTTCCGGCAGCAGCGCCTTATTCTGGAACTACTTCTGCGACGTTAAATATCTCAGCAACGACAGTGGCGATGAATAATTACAGGTATCGTGCTGTAATAATCGGGGCATGTGCTCCTAATGCTACATCTGCAGCAGCGACCTTGTTAGTTTCATCGTCAGTTACGATCACAACTAATCCGGTCAACCAGACAGTTTGTGAGGCTACAACTACCAGCTTTACTGTGGCAGCAGCCGGTTCTGGTCTTACCTACCAGTGGCAGGTGAGTACTGATGGCGGAGCAAACTATACAAACGTTCCAGCGGCCGCTCCCTATTCTGGAACCACATCACCAACTTTGACAATCACAAACATACCCCCATCGTTAAATACGAATCGGTACCGTGCAATCGTTTCCAGTGGCGTCTGTGCACCTGGAATTTCTACCGGCGCAATTTTAACCGTGAATACATTCCCAGTGGTAACAACTCATCCTCAGAATGTAACAATTTGCGAGGGTGCAAATGCGACATTCAATGTTACTGCCACTACAGGTGTTGGCACACTCAGCTATCAATGGCAGCTGAGCACTAATGGAGGTACCACCTATTCAAATATTGCGGGCGCAACTGCTGCTTCATTTGCCCAAACAGCCATACCGGTTGGTCAGAATGGCTATCGTTTCAGGGTTGTTGTAACTGCTGGTTGTGGATCTGTCACATCAAATGCTGCAATATTGACGGTGAATGCATTTCCGGTTATTAGTTTCAGTCCGACTGCGGTTGTATGTAAGTCAGATGGAAGCTTTAGCTTAACTGCTTCCCCGGCTGGTGGCGCATTTAGCGGATCTGGTATAACAGGTAGCACTTTTACACCCACTGTTGCCGGCGTAGGTCCTAAAACTGTTACATATACTGTTAGCAGTGCCGGTTGCCAATCCGTACTCGCCAGAGTGATCCAGGTAAATGAATGTGCTGAACGTCATTTGCTCCTGAGCGACTTCCAGGCTGTATTTGTTGGACCTGTTCCAAATGTTGGTCTCTTCAACATCAGGATGAATACAGATTTGTATACTAACCTCGGTGTAAGAATTTTTGGCAGTGATGGAAAATTGCATTGGCAGAAAGAGTTCCCGGGCATCAGTTATGGCAGTGTTATTCCTGTTGATATAACCCGTTTGGGAAGAGGTGTGTACCAGGTTTATATGTACAACACTGAACATGGGTTCATTCACAAAGTGAAAACGATCATTAAACTCGGACAATAGATCAAGGTATTTCATAATACAAAGTCCCGGCCATCTTCAGTGGCCGGGACTTTGTATTGTAGGCAATTATTTGCTGATGATCTTTATCTCAACCCGTCGGTTGGCAGTTTTTTCCTCTTCTGTTTTTTCCGGGTAAGGGTAAATGGGAGATGAGTGACCAAAGCCGATAAACGAAACCCTGTTGGCGGAAATATTATTACTGACCAGGTAATCTCTTATAGCTTTTGCCCTTGCTGCTGATAGATTGTGAATACCAGTTTCTGTATCCAGGCCATCTCCCTCATATGCCTGGCAACAAATATGGCCTTCGATCCGGATAATAAGTTTAGGATAGGATATCAACGCTTCCAAAAGTTCCTGGAGCATTGGAGTAGATGCTGGCAAAAATTGATGCCTGCCGCCATAGAAATTGATATTTCGGAGTATTATATTGGAGCCAACTATCGAGGCAGTGTCGGCGATCTTTTGTTTTAAACTGGTACTCTTGCCAGACAGTATCCTGATCTCCACTCTTCGGTTCAATTGACGTGCATCATCAGAAGTATTTTTATCGATCGGCTTTTTTTCACCAAAGGCATCGACGGTTGCCATATCGTCATCCACTACATAGTTTTCTTCGATGTAATTTTTCACAGCCAGAACCCGCCGACGCGAAAGCGCAATATTAAATTCATCTGACCCGATAAAATCAGCATGACCTGCGAGCTCGATCTTCCCATTGGGGTCGGTAACAGCCATAAAGCTGTCGATCTGTGACATAGCTTTTTTGTTAAGGGTGGATTTATTGAATTCAAAATGGACCCTTAGGGTTTGAGAATGAACCCCACAATAAAGAATCAGGAAAAGTCCGGTTATGATAGTTTTCATGAACTAGGTATTGTGGAAGATGATTGAAAATTACCTGCTTACAACGTTCAGGATGTTAATTTCTTATATACCGTTCATATATGAATTTGATTTAACGTACCTTTGCCCGCCCGTTCCGAAAAAAACAGTTTTATAACTTTAATACCGAGGCGTGCATTCGGACGGGCCGCCTCAAAAAGGAAAATAATGATCAGTGTAAAAGACCTGAAACTTGCGTACGGCAAACGGGTATTGTTTGAAGAAGTGAATCTCAATTTCACCAAAGGGAATTGCTATGGTGTGATCGGTGCCAATGGAGCCGGAAAGAGTACATTCCTGAAGATATTAAGCGGAGAGATCGAACCCAATAAAGGCACAGTAGAAATCACTCCCGGTGAGAGGATGGCGGTGCTAAAACAAAACCAGTTCGAATTTGATGACGAAACAGTTTTGAATACGGTAATGATGGGACATAGTCAACTATGGGCTATTGCAAAAGAGAGAGAGAATATTTATGCCCTGGCAGATTTTACGGAAGAGGATGGCATGAGAGCCGGCGAACTGGAAGGAGAATTTGGTGAAATGGGCGGTTATACAGCGGACAGTGATGCCGCTACCTTGTTGAGTGAGTTGGGCGTGGGTGAAGAATATCATCAGTCATTGATGAAAGATATCCCCTCTAATTTAAAAGTAAGAGTGTTACTGGCACAGGCCATATTTGGTAATCCCGATATTCTGTTATTGGATGAGCCGACCAATGGATTAGATATTGAAACCATCGGCTGGCTGGAGAATTTCCTGGCGGATTATGAAAACGTTGTATTGGTAGTGAGCCACGACCGTCACTTTCTTGATGCAGTATGCACCCATGTAGCAGATGTGGACAGGCAAAAAGTAAAGATCTTCACCGGTAACTATACGTTCTGGTATGAATCTTCTCAATTGATGGCCCGTCAGATCGGTGACAAGAATAAAAAGACGGAAGAAAAAAGGCAGGCATTGATCGATTTTATCGCTCGTTTTAGTGCGAACGCATCAAAAAGCAAACAGGCTACCTCCCGAAAAAAAGCATTGGAAAAATTGACGATCGACGAGATCGAGCCCAGCTACAGGAAGTACCCGGGTATTATCTTCCAGCAATTAAGAGAAGTGGGTAACCAGATCCTTAACGTGGATAAGCTGAAAAAATCGGTGGATGGAAGAACATTGTTCACGGATGTTACTTTCACAGTCAATAAAGGAGATAAGATCGCATTATTGAGCCGTGACCCGCTGGCGGTTACTACTTTCTTTAATATTATTACAGCTGACACAATAGCTGACAGCGGTTCTTATGAATGGGGGAGTACCGTTACGCATGCTTATTTACCACAGGAGAATAACCAATTTTTTACCGGTAAGGATAATTTGATGGACTGGCTCCGTCAGTATGTACCTGATCATGTCAAAGATGTAGATGAACCATTTCTAAGAGGATTTTTGGGAAAAATGTTATTCAGCGGCGATGATGTGATGAAAATGACCAATGTACTGAGTGGTGGTGAAAAAGTGAGGTGCATGTTAAGCCGAATGATGTTGCAAAACCCCAATGTGATCCTGCTTGATCAGCCTACTAACCACCTTGACCTGGAAAGCATACAGGCCTTCAATGAACAATGTACCGATTACAAGGGCATCGTTTTATTAACCAGTCATGACCATACTTTCATGCAAACTGTTGCCAACAGGGTGATCGAATTAACGCCAAAAGGCATTATTGACCGCCTGATGACCTTTGACGAATACCTCGCGGATGAAAGGGTGAAAGGATTAAAAGAAGAAATGTATAAATAAAAGATAGAAAAAAGCCCCATCTCCGAGACGGGGTTTTTTTTTATCAGATCCTTTTAAGGAAGGGTTTGCCATCCTGTCGATCTTGGCAGTAAGTTTATCCGTAAGTTTATCATCACTGCCACTTCAGCCTATTAATTTAAAACGGCAGTTGCCATTGGGGCTCGTAGTAGCAATGAAAGTCATAGGCTACAATTGCAATATTTAATGGAAGGAAATGAATTTTGCTCTTTTTAAAAAAAAAGAAGTTCTTATCTTCCTTCTTTAATGAACATGTCCATCACAACTTCCCTCGCCAAAAAAATAGGTTTCTGGTCGGCTACCTCGATTATCATTGGTAGCATCATAGGTTCTGGTGTATTTATGAAACCAGCCAGTATGGCGGCACAATTAGGTTCGCCGGTTTGGCTTACGTTAGTTTGGGTGATCGCCGGTATATTTTCATTGTTCGGAGCATTGATCTATGCGGAGCTTGGTGCGATGATGCCTGAAACCGGTGGTATTTATGTTTATTTTAGAAAAATGTTTGGAGGCTTTGTCGCTTTCCTGTACGGCTGGGCCGCTTTTTCCGTCATTAATACTGCAGCCGTGGCGGCTATCTCTTTTGTATGCGCCCAGTACGCTGATTATTTCCTGCATCTACCGCGGTTTGATGCGATGACAGAGCAGTCAGTTACCTGGCATATTCCATTTATCGGGGACCTGTATCCTTTGCAAAATATCGGAGTGAAGTCGCTGGCAGTTTTCCTGGTGGCACTATTTACTGCAGTGAATTATATCAGTACAAAAGCCGGGAGTGCATTCCAGGTTGTTTCTACTTTTATAAAAGTAGCGGTGATCGCATTGCTGGTGATCGGAATTTTTGCGTCAGGCAATGGTGATTTTCACAATTTTATTGCAGCGGAAAATCCAAAGCAAGGCGGAGCATTGTTAAGCGGCATTATAGCTGCCATGACAGGTGCTTTTTTTGCTTATGATGGCTGGATCAATATTACGTTTATGGCGGGTGAAGTAAAACAACCCCAGAAAAATATTCCTAAAAGTTTGTTTATTGGTGTGTTTGTTTGTGTGGCTGTATATGTGCTGGTAAACCAGGCTTATCTATATGTGCTGCCAGTTGAAACAATCGCCGGATCCTCGCTGGTCGCCGCTGATGCAATCAGGATATCCTGGGGAAGTTCAGGCGGCGCAATCATTGCTGCGATGATCGTGATTTGTACACTCGGCGCCATTAACGGAAGTACAATGGCTACGACCCGGGTCACCTATGCGATGGGAAAAGATAAGGTTTTTTTGCCCTGGGCGGGAAAGGAGCAAAAGCGGTTTCAAACACCGGGCAATGCGTTGTTACTGCATGGTGCCTGGACCTGTGTGTTTATTATCACCGGTTCTTTTGATATGTTGGCGGATATGTTTGTCTTCATCACCTGGATCGCCTATGGTTTAGGCGCTGTGGGTATTTTTATGTTGCGTAGAAAAATGCCGCAAAAAGAACGGCCGTATAAGATCTGGGGGCATCCTTTTGTAACAATGCTGTTTATTGTTTTTTCTGCCTTTTATTTGATTACGACGGTATATAATGATGTGACCAATTACCTGGCCGACCGGCAACCTGTTATCAATTCTGTATTAGGGTTAGTGATTACGGCAATCGGGATACCCTTATATTTTTATTTCAGAAAAAGAAGGGCCTGATTAGTTGGAGATGCTTAGTAGCATGAAAAAATTGCTCACCAGTTTTTTTAAAGTATTTTTTTTTACTGGTACATAGCCGGTACGCGCTTTACATCATTTTTTTGATAATTTTTCCAAGCATCATCAATCCATAGTCGGCATTGTCATCCCAGGGTTTACCAAAACTGATACGGATACAATTGTTATAATTACAACTCGCAGAAAATATTTTGCCGGGAACTATTGAAATATGATGTTTCATGGCCTCCACCCTTAATTTGAATGTATTTACCTTTTTATTCAACTGCACCCAAAGAATAAAACCACCATGTGGGCGGGAGACTTTGGTATCGGGCGGGAAATAGGTAATAATAGCCTGGAGGTAGCGGAGACATTGTGTGTGCATCGCCTTCCGCATACTTTTTAGATGGTATTCATAGCGGCCATGCTGCAAGTAGTGCGCAATAGCGCTTTGTGTAAGGGTGGGGGAGCTGATGTTATGTATCCTTTTGATCTGTTTTACCTGCTCGAGGAATTTTCCGGGAATTGTCCAGCCGATCCGGTAGCCAGGACAAAGGGTTTTGCTGAGCGAGGAACAATGCATGACCAGTCCTTTAATATCGTAGTACTTACAGGTACGGGGGCGGGTCCGGCCAAAATACAGTTCACCGTAGATATCATCTTCAATTAATGGGATATTATTTGCGGTTATGATTTCTACTAATTCCTTTTTGTTTTCATCGGGCATGCACCCACCTAATGGATTGTTGAAATTTGGAATAACGATACAGGCCTTGATGGAAAATTTTTTGATCGCTTGCCGGAGACAGTCCAGGTCAAGACCCGAAACAGGGCAGGATGAAATTTCCACCACCTTCAATCCCATGATCTCCAGCGACTGAAAAAGACCAAAATAATTGGGAGATTCCACCGCTACAGTATCACCGGGTTGTGTAACTGCTTTTATACATAAGGTCATTGCTTCCAGGCAACCACCGGTAACAACAACTTCATCGGGTTTTATTTTGCCGCCCCAGTTAAAAGCTAATTTGGCGATTTGTTTCCGCAATTCCAGGTTACCCTGCGTATGTTCATAGCTAATACAGGAATCCTTACTACTTCGTAGCGCCTGCATCACTGATTTATTGATCTTAGCTGTAGGTAATAAAGCAGGGTCAGGAACACCCAGCGCAAAATTGATGACTTTATTATCGTGAGAGGCAATATCAGCATAAATGGAAGCGATCATTTCTTTGACACTTACATCATGTGAAAGCGGATCAGGCTGTATCATTTTTGGAAGATCAGGGAAACGCTTTTGATTGAAGCGGACATAGTAACCAGATTTTGGTCTTGCTTCAATCAAACCCTTTCCTTCAAGGTGATAGTAAGCCTGGAACGCTGTTCCCATACTGATGCCATACTCATCACTCAATACCCTTACTGACGGAAGTTTGTCACCAATCTTTAGTACGTCTTCGCCAATCATTTTCTCCAGGCCATTGGCCACCTGCATGTACAGGTGATCTTCAGCAATAATATTGTCTTTTCGCATAATTAGAGATTGAAGTATGATGTCAGAAGCCTGGTGTCAGAGGTCTGAGGGATTGCATTAGTAGTGAGATTTCAATTATAAAGCATCCATCTTACTTCCAGCCTCTGAATTCCGAGTTTATCTGATACAGTCAAAAATACGAAAACTGAATCTGTTTTTTATACAAAAATAGTAAAATATTTGTACCATTATTTTTCACAGGTACTTCGCCCAGAGGGAAAAGAGAGAAAGAGATTTGGTGTATAAACTTCTCCTTTTCTCTTTAATCTCTGAGCGACACAATACAATCAGTTCGGCTTTATACAATGTTACTTGTTTAAAAGAATGAATTAACAGTCATGACAAAGGAGTTAAGAAAAGCATATATCGCGTTGGGCCTGGTCAGTTTTTTCTGGGGTACCACTTATATAGCTGCCCGGATCGGGGCGCAGCATATGCCGGGATTATTTGTAGCAGGGGTACGACAATTTTTGTCAGGGTTAATTCTTGTCAGCTTTTTTTTAATAAAAGGATATAAACTACCCGGCTGGAAAGTCCTCAGAACGATTTCAATCCAGGGTATCTTCCTGTTGTGTATTGCCAATGGCCTGCTGACCTGGTCAGTTGAATATATTAGCGGGGGGCTGGCCGCCATTATTGCTGCATTGGTTCCTCTATTTATTGCCTTATTTACGATTTGGCTTTCCAGGTGTGCAAAGATCACAAGAGTAATGCTGATCGGGTTGATCATAGGGCTTGCTGGCGTGATCACCATTTTTTACGATTATATCGGGCAATTGCAAAGCCGATCATTCGTGGTGGGTATACTATTGGCATTTCTTTCTGTCTTATCCTGGTCGTTTGGAACGGTGTATACGGCGAAACATAAATTAAAGATCGATATATTGTTTAGCGTAGGACTCCAGATGCTGATCGCCGGGATATTGATGCTTATTATTTGCGGTATTACTGGCAAGTATATTAACCTGGCAACGGCCGGGCAGTCTTCATGGCTGGCACTTACTTACCTTATTGTATTTGGCTCACTCCTGGCGTATTCAGCCTATGTATTTGCTATCAGTAAACTTCCTGCCACGCAGGTTTCTGTATATGCGTACATCAATCCCATTGTGGCCGTGGTATTGGGTTGGTTGCTGCTGGCAGAAAAAATGAATGTGGTGATGCTGGTGGGTATGCTGATCACGTTGGGTGGAGTTTATATTGTTAACCAGGAATCCAAAAAAATAATAACATGAATCAAATAAAAATTATCGATTATCGGCCGGAGCACCAGCCTTACTTCGAGAAATTCAACAGGCAGTGGATCGAAGAGTTATTTGAAATGGAACCGGTGGATGAATGGGTGCTCACTAACCCCGACAAAGCGATATTGGAAAATGGAGGAGCAATCCTGATGGCTGAATATAATGGCATAGTAGCAGGAACAGTAGGGCTGAGGAAATTTGATGATGAAACCTTTGAATTTACCAAGATGGCGGTCGATACTAGTTTCAGGAGAAAGGGAATTGCTGAGGCGATCAGTTTTGCCAGTTTCAAGAAGGCAAAAGAGCTGGGAGCAACCAACGTAATCCTTTATTCCAATAAACTAAATGTTGGAGCTGTCAAATTATATGAAAAGATTGGGTTTCAGCATATGGAAGTAGAGAATGATGTTTACAAAAGAGCCAATGTAAAAATGGTAATCGGGATTGAAAAAGCTGTTGCCTCAGCGGATCGCTATTACCGCGATTTAAATAGTAAAAAGAATGAATACACTGCTATATGATAGAACTGTAACGCCCACTGTTCTCGAGCCGGTAAATAGCGAGGTCAGGATGGCTGTCCCGGATGATGCTGCCGCTATTGTTGAATTACTCCGACGATCATTTATTGAGTATAAGTCATTGTACTCTATGAAAGGTTTTTTAGCGACTACGCCGGGAATTGCTGAGATATTGAATCGTATCGAGAAAAAAACGGTATGGGTCGCCTTGTATAATAATAGTATTGCCGGTACTATATCCATTTTTCCTTCCGGCAAAATATTTCATCTCAGGAGTATGGCCGTTGTGCCTTCGGTTAGGGGTCAAGGGCTAGGACTAATTTTATTATTACATGCACAAAATATGGCTGTTACCAACGGGGCAATATTTTTAATGCTGTACACAACACCTTTTCTTCAAGAAGCTATCCAGCTGTATAAAAAATTTGGTTTTAAAAAGGATGGGTATGATGATTTGCACGGAACACCCCTGATCAGGATGACCAGGAGCCTGAAATATATCACTCAACATAAAATTGAAAATGATGATCACCCACAATGAAGCAATGGTGGCTATTCCCACCAGGAAGGTTATACGTTCCGGTATCCGGGAAGCGGATTTCAACAATTTGGAATTCGGTAAATATGTAGCGGATCACATGCTTGTCTGCGATTATAAGGAGGGTGCATGGCAACAACCTCAGATCGTTCCCTTTGCAAATCTTTCGGTGAATCCTGCCACGTTAGCCCTGCATTACGGTCAGACGGTATTTGAAGGCATGAAAGCTTTCCGTATGGCCGCGGCAACCGGTGGTAAAGGGAGCGTAAACATTTTTCATATGGAGAAACATTATGATCGGTTTGTAAAGTCATTAGACAGGATGTGTATGGCCGTGCCACCGAAAACTGTATTTATCAACGGAATCTTACAATTAGTAGCGTTAGATCAGGCTTGGGTGCCACGCCAACCAGGCACCGCCTTGTATATTCGCCCGTTTGTGTATGCCAGCGAAGCAAGATTTGGAGTTAAGATATCTGAGCAATACCGTTTTATTGTTTTTACCGGGCCGGTCGCGGAATTGTATGCACAACCTATAAAGGTAAAAGTGGAAACCACTTATTCAAGAGCTGCAAAAGGTGGAACTGGTTTTGCCAAATGCGGTGGTAATTATGGTGGAGCTTATTATCCTACCCGGCTGGCCAGGGAACAGGGTTATGAACAAATTTTGTGGACAGACGCTTCGGAAAATAAATTTATTGAGGAATCTGGGATGATGAACGTAATGTTTGTTATCGATGATATACTGGTGACGCCCCCCTTATCAGATTCCATTTTAGATGGTATAACCAGGGATTCTCTATTGACAATCGCCAGGGGACTTGGTTATACAACTGAAGAAAGACGGATATCAATAACAGAACTGGAAAAAGCCTTTCACGATAAAACTATTACGGAAGCATTTGGTACAGGTACTGCTGCAGTTGTAGCTCCCATTCAAACCATTCATATCAAGGGCATTGATTATCATTTGCCACCCTATGGCCAGGAAAATGTACTGAACAAGCTGAAGATTACATTAGACAGGATCAGGACTGGACTGGAAGAAGATTTGTATGGATGGAATTGTATGGTGTAAAAGTTTATAGATCTACAATCAATAAAAGACATACTGGAAAATTACCTGATAAGCAGGGTAGTTCCTTTTTGAAAATTTTTTTTACCGGTATCCCGATCAATAAAATTAAGTAGCCAGGCATACACGCCGGTACTTTGTTCCACACCATGTATCCGGCCATCCCACTTTTTAGTCCAATCCCTGGTAAAAAATATTAATTGTCCCAGCCGGTTATACACTTTGAATTCAAGCTGGTCAGCATTCAAAGCGTTGAGCGGATACAAATGGTCATTTTTACCATCACCATTGGGCGTAAAAGCAGAAGGTACTGTTATCAAACAATTGGTCAATGCTTTTACCACCCGGTAGGCCGTATCCCTGCAATTCAACAAAGTGTTGGCAGCAATTAGCCGGATAGTATAAAATGTTTCTCTGCCATTGCTGGTGTATTTATGACCAACCGGCGTCTGGTCATTACTTCTTATACCATTCCCGAAATCCCATTGCCAACTGTCAATAATACCATTGCTTTTATTTACGAGGTGTAAAGAATCACCCGGGCAGATTGTATTTGGTGCATCAAAAGCCGCTTCGAACTCCTTACTAATACGTACGATCTCTGTCCAACTATTGGTACATACACCGTTGGAAACGGTCAGTGTCACGTTGTATTGACCCGGCGCAAATGTTACGGTGGGATTGGGAAGCAAGCTCTTTATTCCATTTCCGAAATCCCAGGTCCAGGAGTTTACATTATTGGCCCCATTATGTAAAAAGGAAACGGTGTTATCATTACAGCTGGACGGATTGGATCTTGAAAACGCAGCCTCCACTGCATCTGCAGCCATGAATGCAACTGTTGACCCGGGAGGAGTAGCCGCGCCACATTCATTGAGAATTGTATTCCCGTCACTGCCTGTTACAAGCTGAACCTGGTAAGAACCGGCAACAATATTGGCAGATAAATTTAACCGGATAATAGATGTGGTGCTGTTCATAGCACAACCTGGAATAAATGGAATGCCTGAGATCGCAACGGGTCCTGTAATGATGAAATCACTTCCATCAGCTGCAATCGAATGACAAAGTATCGGCTTTTTGAAAACAAGTTCTATGAACGAAGGACTGCAGGTTATAGTAAAGACACTGTCCATCGGGGTTGAAACCACTGCCGACGATACAAAAGAAATTGATTCTCCCACCGGGATACTTCGCCCGCAAATATCAATAAGTGTGTTTGCATCCGATCCATTGCCTATGGTAAGATTAAAAGTACCAAAACCTAGTGGCTGATTCAGGGTGAGTGTGATCGTGCTGGTTCCAAAAGGGGTGGTACAGTCACCAGGTAATGCTGCTATAATATTCACCCCACCCGTAACACTAAAATCACTGCCATCGGATGCCAATGTATTACATCTTACCTGCTTCATCAGCCGTAGATTTATTTTTGTTCTGTCGCAGCTTAAGTCAGCGGATAATAAGTGGGGATCAACCGGGTCGGTAATAACAGCAGTGCCGCCGGCGAATGTAAGTTGATAGCCTGCAGCGGAAGCGCTTTGATTACATACCATCAACAGGTACGCATGGCCCACCAGCAGGTTAGGCATTTTACTAAACAGCGTCTGTGCCGAACCTGTGCAGACCATGAGGTTCAATCCATCGAGTGAGGCACCAGTTTCTCCCGGATCACTGGACCAGTTGCAGGCAATAAAAAGATTCGGGTTGGTAAATATATCGATCGGGTTGGTGCTGGTAATATCAAAAAGTTGCCAATCATAATTTGCTGAAAGATCATTTGGTAAAATACTCAGGCCGAGAGTGCCGGCATTGTAACAATTAAAGCGGAAAAAACTGGGATTGGTATTCCTATAGATGTTTCCATCTGCGCAGGGCGTAGGCACTGTTGTCTGGCCACAGAATTCGGGAGTAGAGATATGAAAAGTTTCCGAGGTACAAACATAAGTAGCAGACACCGGGGTTTGTCCGGGTACAGAACAGTGCTGGGCAAAACTCGTTGCCGCCAACGTCAAGGATAAGCCGTATAAAAAACCCGTTTTACGCATGGAGGACAAGTTATCCGGGGGAAAAAGCCGGAAAGAATAAAGGCATACTTCCCAGCGATAGTGTAAATTACTAAACAATTTGAAACCGGCATACACACGTCACAGTTGTGTAAATTCGTTACCTAAAACCACTAGTATGAAGATCGCATTAGTAACCGGGGCCTCGGGAAATCTGGGACAGGCCGTCGTAAAAAAGTTCCTGGCAAAGAATTATCATGTAACCGGCACTATTATTCCTGGTGATACCCCAGGAGTTGATACCGAGGGAAAAAATTTCGAGACGGCTGTCGTGGACCTGGTGGAGGAAGAAACAGCCCAGCGGTTCGTTGAATCAATGTCGGTAAAATATGGTGCTATCGATGTGGCTGTGTTGACGGTCGGAGGTTTTGCGAAGGGTACTATTATTTCTACAAAAACTTCCGATATCTATAAACAGTTTCAATTGAATTTCGTAACTACTTATAATGTGGCGAGACCCGTTTTTATACAAATGATGAAGCAGGGTAGAGGGCGTATCTTTTTGATCGGATCCCGTCCAGGTCTTGATATGAGGAACAGTGGGGGAATGGTGGGGTACGGTTTGGGGAAATCACTTATTTTCAGCCTGGCTGAACTGATGAATGACGAAGCAAAAGCGAATAATGTCGTGACAAGTGTGGTGGTGCCGTCTACGATTGATACTCCTGAAAACAGGGTGTCGATGCCTAAAGCCGATTTCAGTAAATGGGTAACACCAGGCGCCATTGCTGAAATTATCTATTTTCATTCCAGCCCGGAAGGCAGCATTCTCAGGGAGCCGGTGATCAAAGTGTATGGTCAGTCCTGAATTTCACTCCATTTTAATTAATAGAAGCGAAACCAAGTTAGTTTTCCTGCTTTTATGGCTGAAGGCATTCTTTTGGCAAGGCTTTTGCAAATCATCCGTAAATCAAAAAATATTCACATGAAAACCACAATCATTGCATTTTTTGCCTTCTTAACCACTTGTCTGGCTGCTCAGTCCCAGGTTTTAAAACTGGGGGTCAATCTGGCCAATGTTACCATAACCAATGATGGAGATATTGATGATAATAAAATGCTCGCCAGTTTTCAGGCGGGGTTGCTTTTCAATGCAAAAATTGCCCCTATTCTGTCATTCCAGCCGGGTATTTTGTTTACCGGGAAGGGTTCAAAAACACAGTCCGGGGAAGAGAGCGGTGCTACCTATTACCGGGCTACCAGCAACCCTTACTATATTGAAATACCGGCCAATTTCGTGTTGAAGTCACCGACCGGGCCTGTTAAATTTTTTGCGGGTGCGGGTCCATATATTGCAGTTGGCGTAGCCGGTCAAAATAAAGTGGAGGGGAAATTTCTTGGTATCGCTTTTAGCAATGAAAACGATATAGAGTTTTCTGATGATGACCCGTCCACGCTGGATTATGAAGAAGGCGCTGGGTATGGCATTATGAAACGATTTGATTATGGTTTGAATGGTTTAGCCGGTATCGAAACCCGTAATATTATCTTATCTGTGAATTATGGACTTGGTTTAGCAAAACTCCAGAGCGGCAGCAATAGCAGTGCTGATGATAAAAATAAGCACCGTGTGTTGAGTTTTACAGTAGGAATAAAATTGTAGTAGACTCGCTCTACACGTGAACAGATCAAAGCAGAAGGCCGGTTTTATACTGGCCTTTTTTCTTTTAAGAATTATTTGGCGCTTAAATGCATTGTATTTCATAGGGAGGGAGAGTGTGAATTTCCTTCGCCTTAATTCTCTCCATTTCATGGTGAGGGAACGAGAACTGAAAGAATGAGAAAGCATAGTTATGATTGAATATCCTGGCAGTGGAAAGTCCTCCCTCTATTCTTGGTGGAGAGGGTCGGGGTGAGGAGCAAATCTCCTATCTTGCGCCTTCTCAACTCTCACTTATGCGTTATATGAAATGGATCGGCCTGGCTGCTGCGACCCTGTTAGTGGTATCCTGTTTTATGCCATGGGTCTATATCGAATCAAAAAATATTACGGTGAGCGGCGTGGAGGCCACTGGTACCAACTTTGGAAAACCCGGGTATTTTCATCTTTTGTTGACGGCATTCTTTTTACTCTGCACCTTTGTGCCGAGGGTATGGGCCAAGCGCCTGAATTTATTGATCACTGCCTTAAATATTGCCTGGGCTATTAAGAATTTTTTTATGCTTAGCGCCTGTTCCGGGGGCGAATGCCCGGTTAAGAAAATTGGCTTATATGGTGTGATGCTGGCGTCTGTTATCATGCTGATCGCGGCCTTATTTCCCGATATGAAATTGCAAGCTGAGAAACGTAAATAATTGAATCCCCATGCTGTGGACAAATATTACACCGGGTTCTCTTGTCCTATGCCCATCTTTATCCTGCCATATCAGTTTACTAAGTTTGAAAATTTAGATAATCTGCTTATTTTTAATGTGTTAATTGTAATGATCAATTCCGTAGAATCCGTCCCAAAAATTACCTGTGGTTTTGTCAGGGCTGCGATTGGATATTTTTGGAATTTGCTTTAATGCCCGGATTTTTTAACCCATGAAAAGTTTATAAACTGGAAAAAGTTTATAAATAAAATGTGAGAACCCAGTCAAGAAATATCAGTAATTCTGCATTAGAATATAAGAATCTGCCTGGCCACTTTCATCAAAAAGCTAGAACTTTTTTTATTGCATTCGTGTTGCTCTTTGGTGAAGACCTGGCAGCGTTTACCCAAAATTTTATTCCAGGCAATATTGTTGTGTACAAGGTGGGTGATGGAGCTGACTTGACTGATACAGCAGTTTGCACGGGAGCTGCATCTTTCTTTTCTGTCATTGCGGCGCCAGGAGTTGATGCCACCTTTTCTTGTCAAGGGCAATTGAGTATTGATACTGGCGGTAGTTGGAATGAAATTACGAATATAGGTGTTTATACAAATGCTGCCACTGCTACTCATAATATATTAAGCAGAACAGGCTTAAACTCGTATCAATATCGATGTGTGATAATATATCAGGAAAATTTTATTGTGATTTCAGATCCGGCTGGATTGACGGTGGAGGCAGTTCCTGCAAAACCCACGGCAAATAATACAGGCCCATATTGTGTTGGAGGAACAATCAGCTATGCATGGACAGCTCCTGGTGAATGTACATCTGCATTTCAAAATTCAACTATAGCATCGGCAACACTTGCAATGGCCGGAACATATAGGGTAACAGTAATAATAAGTGGTAATAAAAGTTTGCCGGGAACAACAACAGTAGTAGTGAATGTATAACGACATGCAAAACCAAACTAACGCCAACAGAATTATCAGCAGGCTATTCCTGCTTGCAACAATTCTGTTGTTAGTAAATGCTTCTCGGGCGATTGCACAATGCCCGCCCGGTACGCCGCAATTTGATATACAATCTGTATCAATATTGGCCACTCCATCACCCGTAAGTGTAGGTCAGGTAGCCACGATAAGGGCACGAATTAGAAATAATGGCCCCTGCGATATTCCAACCGGAGGAGCCTCGGCACAGGTTACGATTAGCTCGACGTATTTTGACTGCAATACCGGGCTGACACCGGTAAACTTTCAGAATATTTGTCCAACGGGTCCATGGAGTTTATTGGGTGTAATAACCGGCGGTGGCCAGCATAACTTATTCTTTCGCAATAATGCAGGATCAATCCCGGCAGGAGGACAATGTGAATTCACATTTCAGATCAGGGGTTTAAATATTACGCCTTGCGGCTTTCCCGGAGATATTACGTTGGTGTCCGACGTTAATCAATCACCAGGTTTTGATCCGCAGCCGTTAAACCAGTTTGTCGGTACAACATTAGCAGTTAATCCTGCAACATCAATTACATGTCCATCCAATATAACCGATATCTGTCCAAACACTCCACCCATTGAATTAACAGGGGGCAGTCCAGCAGGTGGTACTTATAGCGGACCTGGTGTAAGTGGTGGAATATTTAACCCGGCAACAGCAGGTCCAGGAACACATGTAATTACTTATTCTGTGACATTAACCGGATGCCCATCGAGCTGTACGTTTACGATCCAGGTTACAGCTGCTCCAACAGTTATAGATGTCCATCCAATATAACGGGTCTCTGTACAAACACTCCACCATTTGCATTAACAAACGCAAGCCCATTTGGAGGAACATACAGCTAAAATCCGTAAAGTAAGTGCTGGTAAATTCAGTCCGGCCTCGGTGGGTCCAGGAACACATACGATCACTTACACTTATACCTCTGATATCCTACAACCAACTGTAACAAAATACCTGCACGTTTACCATTACAGTAAGTGCATTGCCGCTAGTATCTTGCCCTGAAAACTGATCATGTATGTATCAGTGCAGCGCCATTTGCATTAACAGTGCAACACCATTGGAGGAACATACAGCGGTCCGGGAGTAAAGTTTTGGTAATTTCAATCCGGCCTCGGCGGTGCAGGAGCACATACGATCACTTACACTTATACTAATCCTGCAACCAACTGTACAAATACCGGCACGTTTACCATTAGCAATAAGTGCATCGCCGCTAGTATCTCGCCCTGCAAGCTCATCAGTATGAATCAGTGCAGCGCCATTTGTATTATCAGGTGCAACACCATTGGGAGGAACCTAGGACAGCGGGGCGGGGTAAGTGCTTGGTAATTTCAATCCGGCCTCGGTGGTCCAGGAACACATAGATCACCTACACTTACACCTAATCCTACAACCAACTGTACCATACCGGCACGTCTACCATTAAGTAAGCGCATTGCCGCTAGTATCTTGCCCTGCAAACTCATCAGTATGTATCAGTGCAGCGCCATTTGCATTAACAGGTGCAACACCATTGGAAGGATAATAACAGCGGGCCGGGAGTAAGTTTTGGTAATTCAATCCGGCCTCGGCGGGTGCAGGAGCACATACGATCACTTACACTTATACTAATCCTGCAACCAACTGTACAAATACCTGCACGTCTACCATTACAGTAAGTGCATTGCCGCTAGTATCTTGCCCTGCAAGCTCATCAGTATGTCTCAAGTGCAGCTCAATTTGTCTTATCAGGTGCGAGCCCATATCTGGGAGGAATATACAGTGGAATGGGAGTAAGTGGGCAGGTAACTTCATCCGGCCACGGCGGGTCGAGGAAGCACATACCATCACTGACAAAATTACACTGACGGGAACAGTTGTAACGAACAACTCGCACGTTTACCATAACAGTGAATGCATTGCCGTCAGTAACTTGTCCTGCAAACTCATCAGTATGTACCAGTGCAGCGCCATTTGTCTTATCAGGTGCGACCGATTGGGCGAACATACAGCGGTCCGGGAGTAAGTTTTGGTAATTTCAATCCGGCCTCGGTGGGTCCAGGAACACAGTACCATCACTTATACTTACCTAATGGGAACGTTTACGAACAGCTGCACTTTTAGTATTACAGTAAGTGCATTGCTAGTAACTTGTCCTACAAACTTATCAGTATGTATCAATACTTCACCCATTACATCAACAGGGGGAACACCAACTGGTGGAATATATAGCGGTAACGGGGAGTAACGGAAGGATATTTACTCCATCAACAGCGGGTCAGGACACATACGATCACTTGATACTTACACTGACGGAAACAGTTGTAAGAACAGCTGCACGTTTACCATTACAATAAGTGCATTGCCGCTAGTATCTTGCCCTGCAAACCGATCAGTACGTATCAGCGCATGGCCATTTGCATTAACAGGTGCAACACCATTTGGAGGAATATACAGCGGTCCGGGAGTAAGTTTTGGTAATTTCAATCCGGCCTCGGCGGGTGCAGGAGCACATACGATCACTTACACTTATACTAATCCTGCAACCAACTGTACAGAATACCTGCACGTTTACCATTACAGTAAGTGCATTGCCGCTATATCTTGCCCTGCAAGCTCATCAGTATGTATCAGTGCAGCGCCATTTGTATTATCAGGTGCAACACCATTGGGAGGAACCTACAGCGGGGCGGGAGTAAGTGCTGGTAATTTCAATCCGGCCTTGGCGGGTCCAGGAACACATACTATCACCTACACTGACACTGATCGGGAACCAACTGTACAGACACCTGCACGTTTACCATTACAGTAAGTGCATTGCCGCTAGTATCTTGCCCTGCAAGCTCATCAGTACGTATCAGTGCAGCGCCATTTGCATTAACAGGTACAACACCATTGGAGGAATATACAGCGGTCCGAAAGTAAGTTTTGGTAATCTCAATCCGGCCTCGGCGGGTCCAGGAACACATACCACCACTTATAATTACACTAGGGGAACAGTTGTACCGGCATCTGCACGTTTACCATTACAGTAAATGCATCGCCGCCGGTAACTTGTCCTGCAACTCATCAGTATGTATCAGTGCAGCGCCATTTTTCGTTGATCAGGTGCGAACCCATTGGGAGGAATATACAGCGGAATGGGAGAAAGTGCAGGTAACTTCTTCAGAGTCGGGCCACGGTGGGTCCAGGAGACACTACGATCACTTAGACTTACACTGACGGGAACAGTTGTACGAACAACTGCACGTTTACCATAACAGTGAATGCACTGCCGCCAGTAACTTTGCTCCTGCAAGCTCATCAGTATGTATCAGTGCAGCGCCATTTGTCTATCAGGTGCGAGCCCATTGGGAGGAACATACAGCGGTCCGGGAGTAAGTTTTGGTGACTTCAATCCGGCCTCGGCGGGTGCAGGAACACATACGATCACTTATACTTATACTGATGGGAACGGTTGTACGAACAACTGCACTTTTCAGTATTACAGTAAGTGCATTGCTAAGTAACTTGTCCTGACAAACTTATCAGTACGTAATCAATACTGCACCGATACATTAACAGGGGGCAACACCAACTGGTGGATATACGCGGTACGGAAGTAACGGGAGGAATATTTACTCCATCAACAGCGTGGCGCAGGAACTGATACGATCACTTATACTTACACTGACGGAAACAGTTGTACGAACAGCTGCACGTTTACCATTACAATAAGTGCATTGCCGCTAGTATCTTGCCCTGCAAACTCATCAGTATGTATCAGTGCAGCGCCATTTGCATTAACAGGTCAACACCATTGGAAGGAGCATACAGCGGAGTCGGAGTAAGTGCTGGTAATTTCAATCCAGCCTCGGCCCGCCCAGGAACACATACGATCACTCATACCTACACTGACGGGAGCGGCTATACGAACAGTTGCACGTTTACAATAACAGTAAATGCATCGCCGATAACCCCTCTGCAAACAATCGACTGTTCATTAGGAGCCGGTAATGCAATAGTAACCGTAACAAGTCCAACCGGCGCAGGTATTGAATATAGTTTGGACGGTGGTCCGTATCAAACAACCACAGCATTTAGCGGTGTGGCAAATGGAACTCATTCCATTACAGTAAGAAATACCGAAGGATGCACTGTAACTGGAACCAGTTTTACTGTAGCATGTGGTTGTGCAAGCGGACCCACTCTTATTTTAACAAGCACAAGTGGAACTACCTGTGTTACTGCCCCCGTAACTATAAATGGCAATACGTTCAGTAATGCTACAACAGTAACGATAACGGAGAACGGAGCTGGTTCAGTAACGCCAATATCCGCAAGTGCGTCACCATTTGCATTTACGTACACTCCAGCCGCCGGCGATGCCGGCAATACTGTTATCATTACTGTTACTTCGGATAATCCGTTGGGTCCACCCTGCGCAGCTGCAACAGCTATCTATACATTAACGGTAAGCGCATCGCCCACAGCAACCGTGAGCGGAGGAACATTCTGTGCAACAGGAACAACAACACTTACAACGACAGGAGCAACTGGCGGAACATTCTCAGCATCACCTGCAGGACTTACCCTCCATACAACATCAGGCGTTATCAACCTGGCTGCTTCAACACCTGGAACGTATACTGTTACTTATAGTTTTGGTACAGCGCCCTGTAATGGAACCGCAACAAGCAGTGTAACGGTAAACGCATCGCCCACAGCAACCGTGAGCGGAGGAACATTCTGTGCAACAGGAACAACAACACTTACAACAACAGGAGCAACAGGTGGAACATTCTCATGCATCACCTGCAGGACTTACCCTCCATACAACATCAGGTGTTATCGACCTGGCTGCTTCAACACCGGGAACGTATACTGTTACTTATAGTTTTGGTACAGCACCCTGTAATGGAACAGCAACAAGCAGTGTAACGGTAAGCTCATCGCCAACAGCAACCGTTAGCGGAGGAACATTCTGTGCAACAGGAACAACAACACTTACAACAACAGGAGCAACAGGTGGAACATTCTCGGCATCACCTGCAGGACTTACCCTCCATACAACATCAGGTGTTATCGACCTGGCTGCTTCAACACCTGGAACGTATACTGTTACTTATAGTTTTGGTACAGCGCCCTGTAATGGAACAGCAACAAGCAGTGTAACAGTAAACGCATCGCCCACAGCAACCGTGAGCGGAGGAACATTCTGTGCAACAGGAACAACAACACTTACTGCAACAGGAGCAACACCCGGAACATTCTCGGCATCACCTGCAGGACTTACCATTAATACAACATCAGGGGCAATCGACCTGGCTGCTTCAACACCTGGAACATATACTGTTACTTATAGTTTTGGTACAGCGCCCTGTAATGGAACAGCAACAAGCAGTGTAACGGTAAGCTCATCGCCCACAGCAACCGTGAGCGGAGGAACATTCTGTGCAACAGGAACAACAACACTTACAACAACAGGAGCAACAGGCGGAACATTCTCAGCATCACCAGCAGGACTTACCATCCATACAACATCAGGTGTTATCAACCTGGCTGCTTCAACACCGGGAACGTATACTGTAACTTATAGTTTTGGTACAGCGCCCTGTAATGGAACAGCAACAAGCAGTGTAACGGTAAACGCATCGCCCACAGCAACCGTGAGCGGAGGAACATTCTGTGCAACAGGAACAACAACACTTACAATAACAGGAGCAACAGGTGGAACATTCTCATCATCACCTGCAGGACTTACCCTCCATACAACATCAGGTGTTATCGACCTGGCTGCTTCAACACCGGGAACGTATACTGTAACTTATAGTTTTGGTACAGCGCCCTGTAATGGAACAGCAACAAGCAGTGTAACGGTAAACGCATCGCCCACAGCAACCGTGAGCGGAGGAACATTCTGTGCAACAGGAACAACAACACTTACAATAACAGGAGCAACAGGTGGAACATTCTCATCATCACCTGCAGGACTTACCATTAATACAACATCAGGGGCAATCGACCTGGCTGCTTCAACACCGGGAACGTATACTGTTACTTATAGTTTTGGTACAGCGCCCTGTAATGGAACAGCAACAAGCAGTGTAACGGTAAACGCATCACCCACAGCAACCGTTAGCGGAGGAACATTCTGTGCAACAGGAACAACAACACTTACAATAACAGGAGCAACAGGCGGAACATTCTCATCATCACCTGCAGGACTTACCCTCCATACAACATCAGGTATTATCGACCTGGCTGCTTCAACACCTGGAACATATACTGTTACTTATAGTTTTGGTACAGCACCCTGTAATGGAACCGCAACAAGCAGTGTAACGGTAAGCGCATCGCCCACAGCAACCGTGAGCGGAGGAACATTCTGTGCAACAGGAACAACAACACTCACTACTACAGGAGCAACAGGTGGAACATTCGCAGCATCACCTGCAGGACTTGCCCTCCATACAACATCAGGTATTATCGACCTGGCTGCTTCAACACCTGGAACGTATACTGTTACTTATAGTTTTGGTACAGCACCATGTAATGGGACCGCAACAAACAGTGTAACAGTAAACGCATCGCCCACAGCAACCGTGAGCGGAGGAACATTTTGTGCAACAGGAACAACAACACTTACAATAACAGGAGCAACAGGTGGAACATTCTCGGCATCACCAGCAGGACTTACCATCCATACAACATCAGGTGTTATCGACCTGGCTGCTTCAACACCTGGAACGTATACTGTTACTTATAGTTTTGGTACCGTGCCATGTAATAGAGCAGTATCAAACAGTGTAACGATAACTACACAGAGCACTCCAACCTTTACGCAGATAGGGCCATTGTGTCAAAACGCAACAGTACCGACGTTACCAGCTACTTCCAGCAACGGGATAACCGGAAGCTGGAATCCCGTGACGATCAGCACCGCCACAGCCGGAACGACCACTTATACATTTACTCCCGCTACTGGTCAGTGTGCTGTACCGGTTACGATGAATATTGTTGTGACTCCGCAAATACCAGGAATACGTTATGCTGATATTACAGCTGTGGCCAATTTCCCGGTCCAGCTATCCGCAAGGAATATTGGCGTGAATTATTTATGGACACCAGGAACCGGGTTAAGTTCCAATACAGTCAGTAACCCTTTATTTAACTATGACCAGCAAACAGGATATACAGTTACAATTATCTCCACAGGTGGCTGTACCATAACAGATACTTTATTGATTAAGATAGCCGTTTTAAAAGCAGATATAGTGGTACCAAAGGCATGGTCACCCAACGGGGATGGACGCAACGATAAATTATTCCCATTTGGTATCAATTTAAAAGAATTAAAATATTTCCGGGTCTTCAACCGGTGGGGACAATTAGTATTTGAGACAAGGACAATTGGCCAGGGATGGGATGGTGTGTTTAAAGGTATTCCACAGGGTATTGATACGTATAAATGGATAGTTGAGGGCATTTCAAAAGACGGGGAAATGATTAAACGGGCCGGTAACTCAGTCTTAATACGTTAACATCCATATAGTAAAAAATGGGCTGGAGACTTTCATCCTTCATATACACAGGACCTGGGTCACCAACAATATTTTATGGTAACGGTCTGTTCCGGGGTTAAATCCCCGGTTAAGAAAATTGGTTGATATGGTGTGATACTGGAGTTTGCTATCATGATGATCGCCGCCTTATTTCCCGATATAAATTTGTAGGCTGAAAAGCGTAAATAATTGAATCCCCATGCTGTGGACAAATTTTACACCAGGTTTCCTTGTGCTATGCCCATCTTTATCCCGCTATGTCAGTTTACTTAATTTGAAAGCTTAGATAATCTGTTTATTTTTAATGAATTAAACTCCCGATGAATCCTTTCCAGATCTTGCATGTGGTTCTGTCCGGGCTGGGGGCTGGAATTAGCAAGCTGTAACCGGATCTATTAACCCATGAAAATTTTTATAAACTGAAAAAAGTTTATAAACAAAAAGTGAGAACTGAAACAAGAAATATTAGTGCTCCCATGTTAGTTGCTAAAGTCCTGTTAGCCCCAGTTCTCCAAAAATATAAAGGCACTTTTATTGCAATGCTGCTGCTGTTGGTTGTTGTCACAGGTCGGGGGCAGGCGGTGGTGATTACGGAAGTGTCTAATCAAGCTGGAGCCTACGAAGAATGGGTGGAATTATTGGTGCTAACTGATAATACCGATATGCGGGGATGGTCTATCAGGGATTTCGGTCCAAGTGGTCCTCAAACTGCGGTGACTTTCAGCCCTATTGGTACGTTTTGGCAAAACATGCGGGCTGGAACGATCATAATTATACGAAATCGTAATATGACGTCGTGTCCAGTGTCTTTTCCGGAAGATGTAAATTCACCCGATGGATATATTTTTTTAGGGTTAAATAATGTCTCTGTTTTCCAAGGAGGTGCTGGAATGGGCAACTGTACTAGCACTCTTTCGATGAGTTTTTTAGGAACAGATCCGCAAGATATTGTCCAATTATTAGATGCTTCGGGAGACCATGTGCATGCATTCGGTTTTCGAGGAGACGATGTCCATTGGAACGACCTTTTACTCCTTCCAACTCCTAGATTCAGAACCGGAGCTGGCGTAGGCATAGAAAACGGGCAGTTTGGTGGAATAAGTAATGTTACGAGCATCACTGATTTTAATGGAATTGGCAATTATACTCTCACAGCTGGCGGTACTAGTGGATTAGCACAGGATCTTACAACCCAAAATTACTGGCGAGCAACCCGGGAGCCAGTTATGACATCACAAGTAATCACCACTTCTGTAGTTGGCAACACGGTTAATCTTTCATGGATTCCAAATCCGAATACAGACCCAAATCCATTGGATGGGACAACCGGATATATTATTTTAAGAAAACCGGGTCCCTTTGTCAATGGTGTTGACGACCCTGTCGATGGAACGATCCACCCTAATCTTACTATGGTTGGTGGGGCAACGGTGATTACTCATCTACCCTCAACTTCTAACACCTATTCGGATTTTATTTCTCCAGTTGTAGGATGCGGGATTGAATTTTATTATAGGGTGTACGCATACAGATATACTACTGATGAAAATGGAGTTAGTTCTTTGGAAAGGGGCAGAGCTTATAATCAAACTAATTTTGCTTATACTAATGGTATTAAGTTGAATGAGCCATCTTTGTTCAATGTTACAGGTGGAGGTAGTTTTTGTGTGGGTGGTAGCGGTGTACCAATTGGCTTGAGTAATTCAGAGACCGGTGTGACTTATCAGTTAATGATTGGGAGCCCACCAGGATCCCCGGTCGGTCCCCAATTGAATGGAACTGGTGGCCCAATCAATTTTGGTATACATACAACGGCGGGCACTTATACAGTGATTGCTACAAAAACTCCACCAGGCTGCTCTATAACGATGAATGGTAATGCAATGATTTTAGTAAATCCCTTGCCGGCAGCACCAACTGGCATTGTTTATCACTCAAACTGTTTGCACCCGACTACTGGCGCGATAGATTTTAATAATTTGCCGATAGGCAACTGGACCCTTAATTGGATTTTTAATCCCGGTAATATCCCCGGTAGCACCACAGGCAATGGATCTTCATTTGCATTACTCGGCCTTGCCGCACCTGGAACTTATACATTTACTGTTATCGAGCCAATATCAGGTTGTTCATCAGGGTCATCCTCGTTTACAATTAATGCCCCGCCGCCAATACCACCAGAACCAATTACTTTGGATGTAACTCAGCCAACCTGTACTGTCCCAACTGGAACTATTACAGTGTTAGGACCATTAGGTGGAGTTCAATACCAACTTGATAGTGGGCCCTTCCAGCCTGTCGGTGTAGTAACGTTTAATGGTATAATTCCAGGAAATCATAGCATTACGGGACGTTTAACCGCAGATACGACCTGTTTTTTAAACTCTGTTAATGTAATGATTGCCGGTGTAACGATACCGGCTGCACCTTCAGTAGCATCACCAATAACATATTGTGTAGGCGCAACAGCAAATCCTCTATCAGCAACGGTTACAGGAACTAATACATTATTGTGGTATACAACGGCGACAGGAGGAACAGGATCAGCAATAGCGCCGACACCATCATCAGCTACGGCCGGAACAACATCTTATTGGGTAAGCCAGGTCAGCAGCGCTCCACCAAATTGCGAAAGTTTAAGGTCAAAAATAGATGTTATAGTGGTTGCTCTTCCGGCGGCACCAGCTGTAATCTCACCGGTGAATTATTGTATTGGTGCAACAGCAGTCGCATTGACAGCAACGGTTACAGGAACTAATACATTATTGTGGTATACAACGGCGACAGGAGGAACAGGATCAGCAATAGCGCCGACACCATCAACAGCTACGGCCGGAACAACATCTTATTGGGTAAGCCAGGTCAGCAACGCTCCACCAAATTGCGAAAGTTTAAGGTCAAAAATAGATGTTATAGTGGTTGCTCTTCCGGCGGCACCAGCAGTAACTCTCACCATTGAATTATTGTGTAGGTGCAACAGCGGTTCGCATTGACAGCAACGGTTACAGGAACTAATACATTATTGTGGTATACAACGGCGACAGGAGGAACAGGATCAGCAATAGCGCCGACACCATCAACAGCTACAGCCGGAACAACATCTTATTGGGTAAGCCAGGTCAGCAACACTCCACCAAATTGCGAAAGTTTAAGATCAAAAATAGATGTTATAGTGGTTGCTCTTCCGGCGGCACCAGCAGTAATCTCACCAGTGAATTATTGTATTGGTACAACAGCAGTCGCATTGACAGCAACGGTTACAGGAACTAATACATTATTGTGGTATACAACGGCGACAGGAGGAACAGGATCAGCAATAGCGCCGACACCATCAACAGCTACGGCCGGAACAACATCTTATTGGGTAAGCCAGGTCAGCAGCGCTCCACCAAATTGCGAAAGTTTAAGGTCAAAAATAGATGTTGTAGTGGTTGCTCTTCCGGCGGCACCAGTTGTAACTTCAACGATAAATTATTGTGTAGGTGCAACAGCGGTTCCATTGACAGCAACGGTTACAGGAACTAATACATTATTGTGGTATACAACGGCGACAGGAGGAACAGGAAGCACAACGGCACCATTACCATCTACAGCTACGTCAGGAACAACAAGTTACTATGTTAGCCAAACAAATGGTGCCGCCTGTGAAGGACCAAGAGCAGTGATAGTAGTTAATGTAAATGCTTTGCCAGCGGCACCGACAGTTGCGCCAATAGATTGTTCCCTTGGATTTGGCAATGCCATTGTAACCGTAACAAGTCCAACCGGCGCTGGGTTGGAATATAGTTTGGATGGAGGCCCATTCCAACTTGGTACATCATTTACGGGTGTAGCAAACGGAAGCCATATTGTTACACTACGAAATCCCGCAGGGTGTACTACTACAGGAACCAGTTTTACTGTGGCCTGCGGTTGCGCCAGCGGACCGACAATTACACTAAGCAGTATAACGGGCAGCACCTGTAGTACAATACCTGTAACAGTAAGCGCCAATACTTTTAGTAACGCGACAACGGTTACAATAACAGAAAATGGAGCCGGTACAGTAAGTCCTGTTTTCGCCAATTTATCACCATTTATATTTACTTATACTCCAGGTGTTGGGGATGCCGGTAACGCGGTGATCATTACTGTTGCCACAGACAATCCTTTAGGGCCACCCTGCGCAGCGGCAACAGTAACGTATACATTAACAGTAAATGCGTTACCGGCAGTTCCAACAGTGGTTAGCCCGGTAACTTATTGCGAAGGGGCAATACCAGTTGGTTTAACCGCAGCGGGTACCAATTTATTTTGGTACACAGTACCCACAGGAGGAACAGGAAGTTCAACGGCGCCAATACCATCAACAGCTATGACAGGGACAACAAGTTATTATGTTAGTCAGACAAATGGTGCCAGCTGTGAAGGACCAAGAGCAGAGATAGTAGTGAATGTAAATGGTTTGCCAGCGGCGCCGACCGTATCCACTCCTGTACATTATTGTGTAGGATCGATAGCTGCACCACTAACTGCAATCGGAACAAATTTATTATGGTACACAACAGCGACAGGCGGAACAGGGAGCCCAACGGCACCAATACCATCTACAGCCACGGCAGGAACAACAAGTTTTTATGTTAGCCAAACAAATGGTGCCAGCTGTGAAGGCCCCAGGGCGGAAATAGTTGTTACCGTAAATGCTTTGCCGGCATCACCAACAGTAGGGCCAATTGATTGTACGCTCGGATCAGGTAACGCTGTAGTCACCGTCACAAGCCCGGTTGGCACAGGTATGGAGTACAGTCTGGATGGAGGAGTTTTTCAAACAGGGGTAACTTTTAGCGGTGTTGGAAATGGAAGTCATATAATTACTGTTAAAAATGCGGAAGGATGCACCACAACAGGAAGTAGTTTCACTGTAGCTTGCGGCTGTGTTGGTGGGCCTGCACTTTCGTTGAGCAGCATAAGCGGAAGCACCTGCGGTGTGATACCCGTCACCATTAACGGCAATATCTTTAGTAACGCCACAACTGTTACCTTAACAACGAACGGGGCTGGTTCCGTCAACCCTGTCTCTGCAACTATTTCTCCATTTACGTTTACGTATATCCCATCGGTTGCGGATGCCGGTAATACCGTCATCATTACAATTACAACAAATAATCCCACAGGCCCGCCGTGTACCATAGCAATAGCCACTTATACCTTAATGGTAAATGCTGTACCAGCTGCGCCAATAGTGACCACCCCGATAACCTATTGCCAGGGCGCAACTGCCGTTGCATTAGCTGCAACAGGTACAAATTTATTATGGTACACAACCCCGGCAGGCGGAACCGGTAGCACAACTCCACCCACACCATCTACGGCCACAGCAGGAACAACCAGTTATTATGTTAGCCAGAGGGTTAATGGTTGTGAAGGTCCAAGGGCTCAAATGGATGTTGCCGTAGCAGCAAACCTTTCCCCGTCATTTACTGCAGTTCCATCGATTTGTTCGGGAGCAACATTGGCACCATTACCGACAACATCTGCCAATGGCATCAGCGGAACCTGGAGCCCTGCATTGAACAATACTACAACAACCATTTACACATTTACACCCTCAACTGGACAGTGTGCCATACCAGCAACATTACTAATCACTGTTAATCAGAATAGCACACCGGCCTTTGAGGCAATCGGGCCACTATGCCAGCATGCAACAGCGCCGGCGTTACCAGCAATATCCACCAATGGCATTGCCGGAACATGGAATCCTTCCACCATCAATACTGCCGTGATAGGAACCACAACGTATACGTTCACACCGTCCGGCAACCAGTGTGCTACCACCGCGACGCTTGCAATTGTGATTACTGCCCCAGTAACACCCGCGTTTACACCCATTTCACCGATGTGTCAGAACTCAACGGCACCAACATTACCAATTACATCCAGTAACGGAATAACGGGGACGTGGGCTCCGGCTACTGTCAGCACGGTTACACCAGGAACAATAACGCATACTTTTACTCCCGCTAACGGCCAGTGTGCGATCCCGGTTACAATGAATATTGTGATTACTCCCCAAATACCGGCAATACGGTATTCGGATGTTACAGCTTTTCCCAATACACCGATCCAATTATCCGCCAGGAATATTGGTGTAAATTATTTATGGACACCAGGAGCCGGGTTGAGTTCAACCACGATCAGTACCCCGGTGTTTACCTACAACCAACAAACAGAATACAGGATAACAATAGTTGCAACGGGAGGCTGTACGATTACTGATACGCTGTTAGTTAAAATGACAGCGATGAAAGCAGATATCCTGGTACCAAAAGCTTGGTCGCCAAACGGGGATGGACATAATGATAAATTATTCCTCTATGGTGTCAATCTACAGGTATTAAGATACTTCCGCGTGTTCAACAGGTGGGGGCAACTGGTGTTTGAAACAAATACAATAAGCCACGGTTGGGATGGCGTTTTTAAAGGTATGCCGCAGGCTATTGATACTTATAAATGGATAGTCGAGGGCATTTCAAACGACGGGCAAATTATTAAACGGTCAGGTAACTCAGTCTTACTACGTTAAACTACAGTTTATGAAAAAAATGAAATGTATTGCAATAGTTTTTTGGATGATGGTCCTGCATACGGTGCAGGCACAGGATCCGGGGTTTTCACAATTTTTTTCCTCACCGCTAACTATCAACCCCGCCTTGACCGCTAACATTAATGAAAAATGGCGACTAATATCTAATTACAGGAACCAATGGAGTGGACCCGGTGATCCTTATTCAACGGGAACAATATCTTTTGACAGTAAACTTTTCCAGGGTGTTACGGGGAATTATGTTGACGAAAATAGCCGTATCGGGGTAGGAGGGATGATGATGTATGATCAATCAGCGGGCGGGGCCTTAAAAAGCAACTATGTTTCGTTGAATGCTTCGGCCAATGTACGGTTGTACCGAAAGGAAGGATATGAAGAAAATGGTTTCCGCATCAGGCATATTGATAAAGCCAATAATGAGGAAAGTGCCGAAAAAAGATTGGGTGTTGGGCTTGGGATAATTTATGGAAACCGGCGTATAGATGCCAGTAAACTCAATTTTGGAGAACAGTTTAATGGTTCTGGATTTGATGTTAACCTGCCAACAGGTGAAACTGCTTTAACACAGATGAAGCCCTATATTTCGGCAACGGCAGGTATCACTTATTCTTTTAGTAAAAATTATACCTATGTTGACCTTGGGGTGTCCGCTTTTCATATCAATAAACCGGCCCAGACTTTTCTGAATGATAAGAACCAGTATTTAGCCCGCCGGTATGTTGTGCATGGCAATATGGAAACGCTGCTTTCCGATCAGCTTATTCTTAATGCTAATGGCATTTATCAAAACCAGGCTGGGGCAAGTTATTTCTCCATAGGGGGTGCGTTGGGTTATTTCCTTCCGAGTAATGATGAGACAGGAGATCGCTTATTGAATGCCGGGCTATGGTATTGGTCAAACAATGCGGTAATACCTTATGTGGGAGTTAGTATGGGAAATTTCCAATTCGGCCTGACCTATGATATAACCATCTCCACGCTAAATGAAGCTGCTAAACGAGCCAATACATTTGAACTATGCCTGATCCTGAGAGGGACTGGCTCAAGAAGTGGCGTTATTCCGGCTCCGTGGAAGTAAAATGAAGAATAATTATTTTGAAAAGAAAATCACCATCGATGATGACGATGGTCGACGATAGTAGCACATCAAAATATTAGAATTGCAGTTCTTTGATTCGATTATCATTTTTGCTACGACCATTAGGTCGTACTATAGGGTTCAATATTTTCGGTTGACTATAGCCAAAACAAATTAACTATATTTCGGCTAAAGACTGGAAACTTCCAATCAATAGCCAACGATTTAATGGTCGGCTATTTTATTCGATCTGCCAACGGTGTTGATTAATCAAGTACCCGCAAGCTATCACCGATCTTTTCAACTGATTCCAACACCTGGTCTTTTGTAATGATAAGGGGTGGGGCAAAACGGATCTTGTCGCCATGTGTGGGTTTGGCTAACACTCCATTTTCTTTTAACTGTAAACATAATTCCCAGGCCGCGTCTTTATTAGGATGCCGGATGATGATAGCATTTAATAATCCTTTCCCCCTGACGAGTGCAATATGTTTGGAGTCGAGCTTTTTTAATTCACTGCGTAGTAATTCACCCATCACTATTGCGTTCTCCGCCATTTCTTCATCTTTCAATACCTGTAATGCCGTCATCGCTATTTTACAGGCCAATGGATTGCCCCCATACGTAGAACCATGTTCTCCTGGCTTGAGGGTCATCATGATCTCATCATCACAGAGCACTGCGCTGACAGGCAACATGCCACCGCTAAGCGCTTTACCCAATAATAAGATATCGGGTCTCACTTCTTCATGATCACAAGCCAGCATTTTGCCGGTTCGCGCCAAGCCGGTCTGAATTTCATCGGCGATAAAAAGCACATTGGCGGCGGAACAGAGTTGCCTGGCTTTGGCAAGATAACCATCGTCCGGAACTACCACCCCGGCCTCACCCTGAATGGGTTCCACTAAAAAACCAGCCACATTCTTATCAGCTAAGGCACGAGTCAATGCAGTAATATCATTAAAAGGAATCAATTCAAAACCGGGCATATAGGGACCAAAATTTTTTCGGGCCGAAGGATCACTGCTAAAAGAAATAACGGTGGTTGTCCGCCCATGAAAATTTCCTTCACAGGCAATGATCTTTGCTTTCCCATCGGGGATGCCTTTTATCTCGTAGCCCCATTTGCGGCAAAGTTTGATCCCCGTTTCAACAGCTTCCACACCGGTATTCATCGGGAGCACTTTATCATAACCAAAATAATTCGTAATGAATTTTACATAGTCTCCCATGACGTCATTATGAAAGGCCCGACTGGTCAATGTGAGTTGCTGTGCTTGCCCAATCAATGCTTGCACGATAAGTGGATGGCAATGCCCCTGGTTGACAGCAGAGTATCCACTCAGAAAATCATAATACTGTTTGTCGTCCACATCCCATACATATACACCTTTCCCCCGGTTGAGCACGACAGGGATAGGATGATAATTATGTGCCCCGTATTGTTCTTCAAGATCGAGGTAATATTGTGTCGTTGATGACATGTCAATTGTTGTTTGCATAAGAAAAAATGAAAAGAGAAATGACCTGTAATAATAATGTCTAAAATTGTCCGCTATTGACGGAAATTGGCCTGGCACAGGCAGGGCGTGAAAAGATCATCCTCGATGATTGAGCAGGTCGAGATTCTTTTTTAGGAAGAATGATATGTACAATGACTTGATGATAATGCAAAGATAAGAAAAAAAGGAACAAGGTACGCATCGGAAGGCACAAGCCAAGTCGTGCTCTTTTTTGTAAGAAGCCGACGGTAGCTAGTTGAGCTCTAATTCAATAACGAAAAGATTCTAATCTTTATTTTGGGTACCAGGAAGGCCATGGAGGCAAAAGTTTACTAGGCGAAAATTATTAAGTGGGGTCTTAGGCCAGTGGGGCTGGCAATATTTCAATTCCCAATAACTACCATCCAGATAGGCCTTCAAGTAAACTGCCGCCCCGATGGGGTTTGTGGAATAGCCGCTTATTTACACTGCTATCAAACTACTGGCCCGATGTGCCTTCTGAATTGTGCATTGCACCTTGCACCTTGTACCTTGTACCTTGTACCTTGTGCTTTATACCTTGTGCCTTGTTACTTGTGTCCTCTAATTTGTACCTTGTACTTTATTTTTTAATTATGTCTTATATCGTTCCCGTCGGCACCCGAATCGGCCATATTCATCTAAAAGTCACAGACCTGGAACGTTCTTTGAATTTTTACCGTGACCTGTTAGGCTTTGAAGTGAAACAGAGGTATGGCGACAGCGCCGTTTTTATTTCCGCCGGTGGCTATCATCATCATATAGGATTAAATACCTGGCACAGTAAAAATGCAGGACCGGCACCGGTAAAAGCACCAGGATTATATCATACCGCAATTTTATATCCAACCCGTAAAGACCTTGCGATTATATTGAAGAGATTAATGCAGGCAAACTACCCACTTACCGGGGCATCGGATCATGGTGTATCTGAGGCGATCTATTTAAATGATCCCGACAAGAATGGCGTAGAGTTATATTGGGACAGGCCAAAACAGGAGTGGCCAACAGATGCTGATGGCAATTTGCAGATGATAACGGCTGCATTGGATGTGGAAGACCTTCTTAGGTTAGCTGAATAGTTCTTTTACCAGATAGTTTGCAGGAAATAAAAGTTGTGGTTGGTGTTCTTTTAAAAATAATCCATATACTGTACTTCCACTACCACTCAGGGAGGCATAGATCGCTCCCTTGTCGTACAAATTATCTTTTATAGCGGCTATTTCGGGGTGTTGTTGGAATATTGTCGTTTCAAAATCGTTACTCAGTTCATCCTTCCATTTTTCTATTGACCCAGCCAAGATCTCTCCCAACGGTTTTTCAGGTAGGCGAGGAGTTATGGTCGAAAAAACACTCTTTGTGTCAATATGAATACCAGGATGTACCAGGATCAATTTATAAGCTGACAAATCAAGTGGTATCTCTTCCAGAATTTCCCCGCGGCCTTGCGCAAAACAAGGTTTATTGATGATAAAGAATGGGCAATCGCTGCCGAGTTGGGAGGCATACTGAATGAGTTGTTGTTTCGACAGCCCAAGCTCCAGTAGTTGATTCAGTAGTTTTAAAACAAAAGCTCCATCAGCGCTGCCGCCGCCAAGTCCTGCGCCTGTGGGAATCACTTTATGGAGGTGCATTTGCAACGCCGGCATCCCGGGAAAATCTTTTTGTAATAATTGGCTGGCTTTTACACAAAGATTAGAACTGGGTTCTCCTTTGATAGGTAAACCACTGCAAGAAAAATGGATCCCGGAATTTATTGCCGAATTTTTATTTAGAATGATCTCCAATGATTCTGTAAAGGGTACCGGGTAATAGACCGTTTCCAGGTCGTGATAACCATCACTTCTTTTGCGAAGAATATTCAGGCCAAGATTGATCTTGCAATTGGGGAAGACTATCATGGTATGGGAAAGAAGCAGCGTTCAAAAATAACTGCTACCAGTTTATTTGTTTTTTCTGCGGACGTTAATTTCGTCGCGGATGGCAATAGCACGGATATAATCTTCGCCTTCCAGCACCTCATTTAAAAGATTATTCAATTCTTCCAATGTCATGGTTTTCAGATCTTCATTTCCAGTTGATCCATCTTGTTCTACCATCACTTCCTGTTTTGCTTTCTTTTTCTTACCAGTTGTTGCCGTATCCTCCATCAATATCCCTGCACTTTCCAGGATATTCTCATATGTATAAACAGGACAACCAAAACGAACAGCCAACGCTATCGCATCGGAAGTCCTCGAATCAATTTCAACGGTATTGCTTTCGGTGGAACAAACCAATTTGGAATAGAAAATACCTTCCTGCAGATCACAAATGATGATTTCATGTAGATCGATCTCAAAAGCATTCATAAAATTTTTCATCAGGTCGTGGGTGAGCGGACGGCTAGGTTGCATTTTTTCGAGCGCAACAGCGATGGCCTGAGCCTCAAAACCGCCAATGACGATGGGTAACCGTCTTAGTCCATTTACTTCACCCAATACCACTGCGTAAGAGTGAGTTTGCGTAATACTGTGTGATAATGCTACTATTTCAAGTTCTATCTTCTTCATAAAAGTATGCGACGAAATTACACCTTTTCACATAATAAAATAGACCACCAACCTATGAGGGAGGAAGAAAAAAAGATGTTAAACAGGTGTATTTTAAAAGTTTATGTTACCCGGTATCAGGGAAAACAAAATAAGTGCCAGTGTTGCCAACTACGTTCCTACAATTCAACGCCAACAACCGCATGTTAACCTGACAGATGGGCGGGAACATTCCTGGTTTAAGCCAATCCTTTAAGCTTTTTTACTGCCGCTGTAAATTGGGGGATCACTTCAAAGGCATCACCGACAATTCCATAGTCTGCAGCTTTAAAGAAAGGCGCTTCGGGGTCTTTATTTATGACTACGATCACTTTGCTTCTATTGACCCCAGCCAGGTGCTGAATAGCGCCGGATATTCCGATTGCAATATAAAGATTGGGCGCAATGGCAATACCTGTTTGACCCACATGTTCATTATGGGGACGCCAATGTGCATCTGCAACAGGACGGCTGCAGGCGGTGGCGGCGTGTAATGTTTTGGCCAGTTCTTCTACCATGGCCCAGTTTTCCGGGCCTTTTAATCCCCGGCCGGCGCTAACTACAATTTCAGCTTCCGTCAACGGCACTTCTCCACTGGCTTTAATGGTATTGGTTATTTTTACTTTCGGTGGGTCAATAGTCGCAGTAAAAGCAACAACTTCGGCATTCCCTTCCCCGACTGTGATCTGGTAAGCATTGGGACTCAGTGTGATTATTTTTATATCGGAGCTTACTGAAATATTGGCAAATGCTTTTCCGGAGAATACATTTTTCCTCACTACAAAACCATTACTGGTGTCCGGTAGGGCAACCGCACCGGAAACCAATCCTGCTTTTAACCGGGCTGACAAACGCGGAGCAATGGCTTTACCGTCCACATTATTTGAAAATATGATCACTTTTGCCCCGGTTGCTGCTGCCACCTGTGCAATTACAGCTGTGAACACCTGTGCATCCAAATGATCCAGGGACGCTGCCGGTACATGATGGATCTTTTTAACGCCGTATTTGCCAAGCGCTGCCAGATCCTCGGTTACCGTTCCAAGAATGACACCCTCCGCAGTAGTTCCGAGTTGTTCAGCCACTTTCGCACCGTAAGTCAATACTTCCAATGACGCTTTTTTTACATGGCCATCAGCGGCATCAATAAATATTAAAACAGACATATAATAAGTTTATTGTTATTAAATATAATTGTCGTTCCTGGTCCTTACCGCTTATATTGCTTTTGCTTCTTCGTGCAATAGTCTTACGAGCTCTTCCACATTATCAGCAGCCACTAATTTTACACCAGCTTTAGCAGGTGGTAAGCCAAATCCAACAACGGTTGTCAAACTATCGGCTGCAACAGGCTCTACTACTTTCAATGGTTTTGTCCTCGCCGCCATGATGCCTCGCATATTGGGGATCCTTGCTTCCGCCATTCCTTTTTGTGCACTCACTACCAACGGCAGTTCCACTTCACAAATTTCTTCGCCTCCCTCAATTTCTCTTGTAATGGTTGCCTGGGTGCCGGAGAGTTCAAATTTAGTAGCCAGTGCCACATAGGGTAGTTCCAGCAGTTCAGCTACCATACCCCCGATGGATGAACCATTGTAATCGATAGTTTCTTTACCTGTCAGGATTAAGTCATAGCCACCTTGTTTAGCAACATCCGCAATTTGTGAAGCAATGAAATAGCTATCATGACTGTCAACGTTGACACGGATAGCTTCATCACCACCCAGTGCCAGGGCTTTACGGATAATGGGATCGCTATCGGCACCGCCAACTGTTACCAGGTGAATGACGGAGGAGGAATCGGCTTCTTTTAATTCGATAGCACGAATTAAAGCATACCATTCGTCGTACGGGATTAATGATCCATTGTACACCGCTCACATCGAATTTCGTGTTATTATCGGTGAAAGCTATTTTTGCGGTGGTGTCAGGCGTTTTACTGATACAAACTAAGATCTTCATAAAAATATTTTTTTGTCATACCCCGGAAACGGCCGGGTAGTTAGTTGTTTATGCAACTAAAACAAAGATAAGTGAAGCAAAGGTAAATACAGGTAAATACCGGCAAATTTTTTATACTCATATGGACAGGATTGAAAAGTTGAAAGAATTTCTGGATGCCAACCCACAGGACAGCTTTGTAAAACATGCGATGGCACTGGAGTATATCAAACAGGGAAACGATGAAGTGGCACAGTCATTATTTAAAGAGATCATTAGCAGCGATCCCGGTTATGTGGGAACCTATTACCACCTGGCTAAATTGCTGGAACGAAATGATAATCGGGAAGAAGCCATTATGGTTTATGAGAAAGGAATGGAAGAAGCAAAGAAGGCAGGGGAGAATCACGCCTACGGAGAACTAAGGGGTGCGCTTGAGGAATTGACATTTTAAACCTGTCTCTATCCTTCGATGAACTCAGGAGGAACTGGTCTGGAATGCAATATTTTTTGCAAAGATTGTATAGAAAATTATTTTTACATGAACCTGCTGGCACGATTTCAAAATTCCATTGAACAACAAAAACTTTTTTCACTAAAAGATAAACTACTGCTGGCCGTAAGTGGTGGAATTGATTCCGTTGTCTTGTGTGAGCTATGTAAACAGGCGGGATATGATTTCATTATCGCCCATTGTAATTTTCAATTAAGAGGAGAGGAGAGTGAAAGAGATGAAGAATTTGTCAGGAACCTGGGCAATCATTATGGAGTAGCAACAATGGTAAAGAAATTTGACACGGAAAAATATGCGGCTGATAGAAAAATCTCCATCCAGGAAGCCGCCAGGGAATTACGGTACAATTGGTTCAACGAACTCCTGGTGTACAAGGCTGAAGTCCCGGCTCCTACCTTTCTTCTTACGGCTCATCATGCTGACGATAATAATGAAACCCTGCTCATGAATTTCTTTCGGGGAACTGGTCTTCATGGCTTAACGGGTATTCCTGCTTCGATCAATTCTACCCGGAGACCATTACTTACTTTTTCTAAAGAAGACCTGCTCACCTTCGCTAAAGAACACCAACTTGATTTTGTGGAGGATTCATCCAACCAATCGTCCAAGTATACCCGGAATTTTTTCAGGAATGAGATCCTCCCCGCCATAACTAAGGTATATCCGGCGGTAAAGGACAATTTGAAGGACAATATCAGCCGGTTTAAAGAAATTGAAAAATTATACCGTCTCTCGGTCACTGCAATAAAGAAAAAATTGTGCAGGTCAAATGGGAAAGAAGTCCATATCCCTGTAAAGCAATTAATGGTGTATGATAACAGGGCACTGATTTATGAAATTATCAACGGGTATGGATTTAATGAAAAACAAGTGGAAGAAGTTGAAAAATTGGCTGGGAGTGATTCGGGAAAATATATTCAATCTCCCGCTGGTGATTGGAGGATCATTAAACACCGGCATTGGTTTATTATCAGTCCCGTTCTCGCAACGGAAGCAGAAAATATTGTTATTGAAAAAGAAGACAAGACCGTCTTGTTTACTTTAGGAGCACTTACTATTGATATGACGTCAGGCCTGAAACCCACCACTTCAACTGAATCAGTATTGCTTGACGCGAAAGAAATTCAGTTCCCCTTGCTGCTTCGCAGGTGGAAAACTGGGGATTATTTTTATCCACTGGGTATGAAAAAGAAAAAAAAACTCAACCGGTTTCTTATTGACCAGAAGTTTTCTGCATCGGAAAAAGAAAAGGTCTGGGTGATGGAAAGCAATCTCAGGATCATCTGGGTGGTTGGTCAACGGATCGATGAAAGGTTTAAACTTACAAGTTCAACAAAGCATGCGCTCCGTTTCCGGCTAACCCCTGCCTAACAGGCTGGGTTTTTTTAATTCTTCCAGGATCAGTTCAAATAAATGCGGCTGCATAGCGCCTATCAATGCGAGGGTAAAGCCGAGGCCAAATAAAGCTCCCCACAAGTGCGCATCATGATTGATATTATCACCCCCTCTTCTTGCCATCATCACACAGTATAAAATATAGAGGACAGCGTATACAAAGGCAGAAAGTTTTAATAACCCAAAAATATAAATACTGCTCCAGGGATTAAATACAATGGCAGCAAAAACGACGGCTGACACGGCGCCTGATGCTCCCAGCGAATGATAATTATAATTATCTTTTTGCCGGAAGTAGGTGGGGACGTCCGAGGCGATCAATCCCAGGAAATAAAGCGCCAGGTAAGCGATATTTCCCCCAAGACCATACAAGGAAAAATAGGCTTCCACCACTCTTCCAAAGAAAAACAGCGTAAACATATTAAAGAAGAGATGCGTATAGTCCGCATGTATAAAACCGCTGGTGATAAAACGGTAATACTGGTTATACCTTTTCACGCCATAAGGCCACATTAGCGTTTTAGAGAGTACATCCTGGTTGTTCATAGCGATCAGTGATACGATAATGTTAATCGCTAGCAAGGTAATAGTGACCGGGTATTCAATGTTGTCCATGGCTTAAAAATAAGAGGTTTGCGTCATACAGTAATCCTGATCCTGGTTGTTGACAGAATTACCAAAGGTTTGTTTCAGCTATGATGGTATTTTTCATTCCGGAGAATGGTGCAGGCACGGTACACTTGTTCCGACAATATCAATCTTACTAATTGGTGAGGAAATACGAGTTGCGACAGGCTCCATGTACAATCAGCCCTTTTCCGTACAGCTTCATCAATACCGTAAACGCCACCGATCAAAAAAACAAGTTGCTTTGTACCCTCATTGGCCCTTGCCTGTATAAATCCTGCCAGCGATTCCGAGTTCATTTGTTTTCCTTTTTCATCAAGCAGAACGAGGTAGTCGCTTTTATTCAGCCATTCCAGAATTGTTTCTCCTTCTTTCTTTTTCAGATCCATTTCGCTGAGCGTGGCAGAATTTTTTGGAACAGGAATAAGATTCCATTCCACCTTAAAATACCTGGCGATTCGACGGGTGAATTCTTCTACACCGGTCTTAATATAGGGGTCATGACTTTTCCCGATAGACCAAAATGAAATTTTCATTTTGTAAATGTAGAGAAACTCTTACCCACGTCGTTCAGGTTTGATCAATAGAACCGTTAGACGCGAGATTTTAATTGTTGAATTGGGATCAGACAGGGTCTAAATTCATTACACGACAGAAAACCTTCCTTTGAATCGAAAGGAGGCTACTACCGGTTAGGCCAGGAATTCATAAATGGATAGGGGGCTGCAGGTGATTATTTACAACGCATAAAACACAGGTCCTGCCAGACTTGAGCGAGGTGTATGTTTTAAAAAAAAAGTCCTGCGAACAGGACTTGTATGATTTGCTGTCAACGATTATTTTATTTCGTAATCTTTTTTGAACGACATCAGCGTTGAGCGGTACAGTACATTCAGTGAATCAAGTGTTGCTGCTTTTGTATAATATTGGTAGGCTTCCGGAAGGTAGTGTGCATCTTCCAGCATGAAGGCAATACGATAGGCCTGTTCAGCAGGGGCTTCAAAAGCTGCACCCAGCTTCTTGATTTTCAATACAACATCATTGAGGGTCTCTTTGGTTACATAATTAACTATTTTCAGCTCATCATTTTCTTCGCCCTTGATTGCAGCGGTCCAGAAATAGGAATTGCCCGGTTTTAATTTGCCCGCAAAATCAGCAATAGGAATTTTCAGCTTGTTGACGACAGAAGTATAAAGAGGTGTGCTTATATTATCACTGCTGTACAGGGAAAACTCAAATTCTTTTGCATCTGCATATGATTTCCATGATAAAGGAAAATCGCCGGCTCCTGAATAATTAACGGTGTCCAGTCTTGGGTCGATCCAGACATTGTTGATGGAACGGCTGACCGCACCCACCGTATTCATATAAGCTTTGCGGTTGCTGCCGGGCGTGCCGGAAGATTTGGTCATGGAGGCCCAAACATATTTTACGTAATTAGCACTGACGGAATTGCTGCTTATTCTGCAGGAGTCGCCAAATTTGCTCAGCGCATAAGTACCTGCCTTCGTAAAAGTGAACATAGCGGCTTCATTGCATATCAGGGTGACCACACCACCGGCAGCTATTTTAACCGAAGCAGTACCAGGAAGCGTCTTTCCAACTTTAGCCTTGCTTTCTACATTGTTTTCTATGACGGACACATTCCCTTTAAAACTGTACAGTAAAAAATTATTCTGGGCGGATCCTGCCACCGTAACAGAACAAAGGAGAATGATCAATGGTAACTTTTTCATCGTTTTGGGTTTAGTTTAAGGTTTAAGTTTTATTAATGATGGTGTGGTTTAAACACCGTCTTATATTTATATTTTTTATGCATCCAGTTAGCCCAGGCCTCGTAAAAATAGATCACATCTACTGCCAACACAATTACAATCAATGTATATTTCATATCAACTTTAACTCGAAACCTGTCAAACAAATAAATCCCAAGCCAGACAAATAATATGGCTGAAGCAACTTGCGCAATTTTAGCAACCAGGTGGAACCAAATGTGGCTTTCCAGGTAATACCGGACGAAGAACGACATGTGTAGCCAACCGATCAGCACGGCTATTAGTAAATTCACCCACAAAGGTACCTTTTTTATATAATTATTTTCCAGAACCATGGAAATAATGTTAGCATGTATGAAGATCCCGTTCATATCCGGGGTAGATTTTCCCGCAAATTTTTCATTCATCGGTGTAAACTTTTTATCCTCAATATCGTTGGGATTAATATTGACGTATGCAAGCAATGCAATTTTCCCCCTGATGCGTAAGGAGTCAACATTATCTGCGAGAAGATCCTCACCTTCTATTACCAGGTATTGTTTTTTTCTCTCGGTAACTTTTCTGGTGTAATTAATGATTAGTTTTTTATCGATCTTTTTTTCAATTTTTTGATAGGCTGCGCTGTTATATTGCTGTATCAAAGTGGATGTGAAAGAAGGTAATACTATCTTGTCGTCTTTTTCATCTTTTTTGAATGGAAAATAGGCTCTGACAGTTTCTTTATCATCATTGGGAAAGTTCACATAACCATAGTGCCTCCCATCTTTTAAAAAATAGTTTCCAGCGGCAATAAGTTTGTCACTTGAGTCCACCAGGTATTTTGCAGCTAGTACCAGGTTTTTATTTTTTCTTATTGCATCTTCCAATAAAGAATCTTTGGTTGGATCTTTGGGACCGTCAAAAACTACATCAAGCCCCATTACTTTAGGTTTCATGGATGCTGTTTTATCGATCATCATCGCTATACCTTCCCTGTCCGCATACCCAATATTGATAATTACTATATCTGTTGTGTCAATTGGCGTGTTCTGTGATTTCCCCAAATTCGAATAACTGAGGTCATTGAAATCAAAATCCTGCAAACCCAATTTTATCGGGTTCAGCACCCCCAGCTTAAGGGGGATTGAGCCAAGTACGATAATGAATATAAAAACCCAAACGGTCGCAAAAATTGTGTCCCTTTCGTAGAGATATTTGGTGAAATGGCCGCCAACTCTTTTTGCATGGTGGCCAATGTGTCTGTGCAGTGGTTTTTTCATCAAAAGAATTTATTCGTGGTGTCGGTTGTATAATAATGATTTATAGAGGGGATACAAGGTTGCAACTTTTTTATCCTTAACACTTACTGCCTTTTTTTTAACAAACGGCCGACCCGAATCCCGGCACATTTTGGGTCAGCAAAGCAGTTATTTCCCTGTAAATCCGTAATTTAGTATGTCGAATTTATGGCAAAAAACCTTTCCTTACTATTCGGCTGCTTGTTAATGGCGGCATTCTGCCAGTATTGCCATGCCCAGGCTCCCCCTAAGCCAAGAGATACCACTATTAACGGACCACAGACTTTTGCCATGATAATGGGAATTTCCAAATATGCGCATGTTAAACCACTCGATTATGCCGATAAAGATGCAGAGATGTTCCGCGATTTCCTGCAATCCCCTGCCGGGGGGAAACTTTCAGATGATAATATCTATTGCCTGTTGAACGAGAAAGCACTTACCGCTAATTTTTTTGTAGCGGGGAACAAATGGCTCAAAGCAAAAAGGCTGCAAAAAGGGGACAGGCTTTTTATTTACCTCGCTGGTCATGGTGATGCGATTGACGAGGCCCAGTATTACTACCTAACTTATGACTGCAACCCCGCCGGCGATAAAAATAATTACCAGATCGGGGGTGCGATGTCCATGCATGATGTGAAGGCTAATATTGCCCGTCAAACGGCAAAGGGAGTGGAAGTGTACCTGGTAATGGATGCTTGCAGGACCAACGAATTACCAGGCGGATCGGAGGGACAGAGTTTGTTGAATGCGGCTGTGTCAGAAACAAGAGCCGGGGAGATCATCATGCTGGCAGCCAGTGCCGGGCAGGAATCCATGGAAGATGCCTCGATAGGAACAGGGCATGGATTATTTACTTATTACCTGATTGATGGACTATCGGGGATGGCCGATGCCGGGGTTAAGGATAACAAGATTACGGTAAGGGAGATACAGGAATACGTGGATATGAAAGTGCCCCCCATTGCCCAGCAACAGTTTAAGAGAAAACAAAAACCATATTTCTGCTGTAATGATCACAGCGATAAAGTCGTCACAGTTGTTGACCCGGATTACCTGAAGAAATGGATGGACAGCAGGAAGGCAGAGGCAAAAGGCCCCGGCACTTCTTTTAACGCCCGGGGCAGGGGTCGGTTTTTGGAAACACCAGCTGACACGGTATTGATGGAAGCCTATACTCTTTTTAACAATGCGGTAAAAGAAAGTCGCCTCATTGGCAAGGCTTCAGCAGAATATTATTACAGCCTGATGGAAAATAAATTTCCGGGTACTTCTCATACCGTCGATGCGCAGTCCACGCTCGCTGTTGAATTTATCAACTTTGCACAAACGAAGATCAACCTATATCTTGACTGTAAGGATGCCTCCTCTATTCAAAGGTTGAGAGCACAAATAGACGAAGAAGATGATGAAATTGCTTCCAGCCTTGGCAGGATGGAAAAAGTGGCCCAACAAGAATTCTACGAGGTGGGCTATATGCTGGAAAGAGCTATCAGTATTATTAAACAGGAAGATCCGGATTTTGCAAAATCCCTGATGGGTAGAATGTATTTTTTTAAAGCGAGGGGTTATTTTGGAAAAGGCAGGAGACCGGTGGATATAAAAGATGCCTTCCAATTTGCCTATACGGCGTACGCAGCTGACAGGAATGCGGCTTATATTCACAACACGTTATCTTCCCTGCATCTTGATAATAACAGGATCGACAGTGCTATTTTTTATGCCAAAAAAGCGATTGTCGCTGCGCCCAGGTGGCGTTACCCTTATGTTACCCTGGCATTCGCCTACAAGACGCTGAACAATCCTGATTCAGCAATCAAATATTACCGCAAATCAATTGAAGTGAGTCCCGACAATGCAGATGCCTATGTGGACCTGGGACATTATTATTATTCTATGTCAAAAGGCGATTCTGCGGTCAGTAATTATGAAAAGGCATTACGTATTGAGCCCAATAATCCGTATGCCAGTAATAATATCGGCTGGGTGAATTACGGCAAGAAAAATTATGATGAGGCGATCCGCTATTTCAAAAGAAGTATTGCGGCCAATCCGAAATTCCTGAATTCCTACAATGGTTTGAGTAAAACTTTTTTCGAGATCAAACAATTCGATTCTGCCAGGATTTATTATGCAAGTGCTTTTGCCAATAACCAGGATAAGTCGATGGTGAATGTCTTTATCGGCAACTTCTACAGAGACCAGAACGAGTATGATTCTGCAAAGTATTATTACAGAATGGCAGCATTGCAGGATCCGAATTATGAAGACGCATTTAATAACCTTGGCCGTACAAGTTTTGCATTAAAACAGTTTGACTCTGCCACTATTTATTACCGGCAGGCGTTGCAGGCTAATCCTTACTCTGCTTTTGCACTTATTAATATCGGTCTGGTATTTAAGGAGCTGAAGATGCCCGATTCCACCTACAATTATTTTAACCGGGCCGTGCGGCTTGAACCGGGCAATCCATCTATTCTGAATAGCCTCGGTGTTGTGTACGGGCAGGAAAAGAATTTTGATTCTGCCAAAGCTTATTTCAAGAGAGCCCTGATTATAAAACCGGATTATAAACCGGCGTTTAACAACCTTACGAAAATATTTAAGGACCTTGACCAGCTTGATTCATTAACTAATTTCTTAAAGCGAGGAGCCCTGTTCGATCCTGGGAGCATGTCCTTTATGAAAGATATGGGTGTAGTATTCCTTGAACAGAAACGATTTGATTCGGCAAGATGGTATATCCGCACGGCCATGCAGAAGGATCCCAAGAATGCACAGTTACACAGTAACCTGGGGCTGGTTTTCCTGGGTATGAAGCAGTATGACTCAGCCCGGGTAAGTATGCACCGGGCTTTGCAAATTGATCCTGAGAACCCCGTTATCTGGATTAACCTGGCGAATGTATTCAGGCAATTAAAAGAATATGATTCAGCGGCCTATTATTATAAGAAACAGCTTTTCAGGAAAACAAACCCGGGTGCACCTGCTTACCATTCCATTGCTAATTTTTATGATGATATGCAGCTAACTGATTCGGCGGTTGTTTATTTCAGAGAGGCAATTCAGCAGGATCCTAATTATACAGCAGCTTATACAGGAGCTGGTGGTGCTTTTATGAAGATGGAAATGAATGATTCAGCACTTATTTATTTGCGCGAGGCCATGAAATTGGATCCGGGTTCTCCATCCGGATCACTTAATCTTGGCCTGGTGTACCATGCCATGCAGAAATATGATTCTGCCATACTATTTATTCAGAATGCGATCCGCCTGGATCCTACCAAACCCAAAACATATTACCAGCTTGCGTGTAGTTATGCTTTGACCAATAAACCGGAACAGGCCATTATCTATTTACGACAGGCTTATGAAAGGGGATATAAAAATGTAGAAAATCTTATGTCGGATCCTGATCTGGAAGGTCTAAAAAAATACAAAGGATACCAGGATTTGATGGATAAATACTTACCAAACTGGAAAGACCGGTAGGCAGATTGCAAGGGATGCTTAGAACGAATGTTCTCTTTTTTAGCTATTTTTTACCGTATATTTGCCGCCCGGCAGAAGGAAGGCCCGCTCGTTCATCCTGGTTTGTATCGGGAGTAGAGCACTCCGCCAGAGGTTGGGGAGGTTTCAGGTTTGAATCCTTATGGAAAATAAAAAGATTGAAATTAGGCCCCGTAGCTCAATTGAATAGAGCATCTGACTACGGATCAGAAGGTTTCAGGTTTGAATCCTGACGGGGTCACCACACAGGATTGAGCGGCATTATTGCCGCTCTTTTCATTTTTAGAACCGCTGAAACCCTTGCCACTATTGCATAGTAGCGTTAGTACCTCATTCGGTTCCATGGTTTGAAAAGTATTATTAGAGAATACCAGTTTTTCAGGGAATATCAAACCAAGCATTTTCTGCCTGTTTTCTATGTTTGCAGTACTGTAATACTTGTCCAGGTTACTAAGCAGGGAGAAACCATACCGATAGTACTCCTGAAAGCCAGTTTCAGTTGATTTCAGTTCTGCAATCTTATTTCGTAGTTCAGCACATTCTTTTGACTAGACTTTCTTTGATACGTTTATAATCGAACTTGTCTAAATCATCGTTTACAAACTTCTTAGCTGATTTATCCATCAACTCCATATTCTTATCAATTTCACCTTGCAGCTTCTTTATTTCTGCATTCCTGTCGCCCTGATTCGTTTTAAAAACATCTTCCATAACAGCCAGGTACAAAGAAGCCATTTCAGGCTTGATAGAAATATCACCCAACCATAACTTCAAAAGCATTATGTGCAACCTCGTTTTTATGCCGCTCCTTACATCCCTTTGTACAATGGTAATAATAGTATTTACCACCATTACCGAGGGCAGAACTGCCCGTTAAATGCTTACCACATCTGTGGGCAAATTAAATGCCCACGCATTGGGTATTCATCATTAACAAGCGAGTATTTTGTTTTCGCTTTCTTCTTTGCCATCCAAAACATTTTGCACTTCATAAAACAGGTCCTCACTAATTATTGGTTCGTGTATGCCCTGTACAATCTCTTCCGGTTCATCCCGGTATTCCTTTACCCTTATCTTACCGCAATAAATAGGATTGCGAAGCACTGTATAAAAATTGCTCCTGCTTATTTTCAATCCTTCTCCATATAGTTTTTTACGAAGCACTTCTATTTGATAGATTGCCTGTAGCAAATGCTCAAATGCTTTTTTAATTAAGGGAGCCATGTCAGAATGAGTAATAATAGGTCTATTCTGTGCATCCCTTGTATTCTTAAAGCCATAAGGTGCAGTACTTACATAACGTCCTTCCTTTTAGTGCTCTACGCATACCATTAGTAGTATTTAAAGACCGCCTTGCATTTTCTACCTGCGGAGCAGCCAGGTAAAACGCTTTCATTAATAAATTTTCCGGTACACTTTCATCTAAAGGCTGCTCCATAGCTTCAACACTAACACCCAACTTCATTAAGGCTGGTTATCATGTTCAGAGAGGCTTCCATGTTCCTTGAAAACCTGTCCCACTTTACAACCACCAGCTTTTTTACTAACCCTTTGTTTTTCTTGATGAAGTCTAAAAGGTTTTGAAACTCAGGACGGTTAAAAGTTTTGGCAGTAGTGGTCATCCTGAAAGTGCTTTACGATTTCAAGCCTTTTGCTTCGCAATGTCTTTCCAAACGTTGTTGCTGGTCTCTTAAGCTGTAACCTTTTTCAGCCTGTTCGTCTGTTGATACCCTTGTGTAGATGATTGCTGTTTGCATCTTTCTTAGCTTTTTGAGTTGACGAATAATTGGTAATCCAGGTTAGCCAATTTATAAATTAGCTGCCTGATTTGTTTTACCTGTTCGTCTGTGTAGTTTGTTCCGTTTCTGTTTAAAATCTTTTTACATTGTTCTAATACTTAACATTGATTAATTGCTTAACTGCAAACTCCGGGGCGTCCGGTAGTATTGGCTGTATGGCAATTATTAAGGGGAACTACCCTTTTTTATTTACCTAATTTCTTTTTTCTTGTTCTCATACACTGGTTACTATCCATCATCCCTATTCCTCAATTTTTGATTTCTTCATAACACTTTCATTAATCACTCATGCACTTTCTGTGTCATTTCTCTTTCATTCCTTCAATCAAATCACATCTTTCCATCCTTGTATCTGATTTCTACCTTTTCAAATGTTCCCACTCGTAAAAATGCAAGCAACTCCATTTCATCAACATCTAACGGCATTTCAGTTTTATGATGCTGGCTTTAAATCAAGTATCAGGAAACATGCCTTGTAGTAGATCATTCAGGCTTATTTGTATATGATTTGCTACGCCTACTATTTCCTTTGCTACTTTATATTGTGTAAGACTACAAGGTACTGAAATACCATCTTTAAATATCAATAACAGTAACAGGCATCTTTGCGCCAATAGCAAAAGCTGTATAAAACTCCAGCATGGGCATTGCTACACCGCACTTTTCGCTTTCAAAAGCCAGGCTTTCTTTGGCAACTTTCATTTGCTTCCAACTCACTCCAAATTCTCTTAACTCATCAATAAGTCTTTACCCAAAGCGCATCAATAATACTAAACCTTCTCCATTCCCTTCCTTCACGTTTCCATTTAGTAAGCCTTGCTTTCTCCCAGCTATTTAACTCCCGGTAACTAATTGTTTCAAATTTTAATTTCCGTTCCTTACATTTAGTATCTGCGAAATCTTATTCTTACTCAGATTTTTGAAGTACTGATAAAACCCACTATCAAAAGCCTCATTCCTATACAAGGCAACTACATCTCTTTTTTTTGGCTTTGCTACTTTCATACAATCAAATAAGTGGGCTAACAAATATACTAAAAATCATACCGTTTGGTAGGTTTTTAGAAATATTTCTTTATTTTTGGTAATAGCTTAAACCGATGCTTATGAGCAAAGACATTCAAGTACCTTCTTCAAAACAAACTTCTTTTGAAGTGTTCCGCTACCAGCTGGTTGTTGACAGAGCATTTCAATCAGATGTTTTCCTGAATCAATACCATAACCCGGAAGAATTAAAAGCAGCCAAGAACGATATTTTTAAATCCATTATCACGGAAAATAAATTCGGGTTCCGTTCAGGCAATTCTGACATCACCTCAAAGCTGATGTATCAGAAAGGTGATATGTATTATTTTAAAGTTGGTGTAAAAAGAAATACCAGGCGATATAAGAAAGACTTCACCGAAGAAATTTTAGATACCTATCCCAATATCATTGTAGCAATAAACAACAATCCGCAGGTGCAGAAAATTGCTATACAAACAAATGCCAATGCTTTTCAAAAGACTTCCATTGTTGCCAATTTTATTAAGACTTCCTTACAGAAATTTCTGAAAACCTATAATATTACTTTTGCTGTTGAAGCCACTTTTGATTCGCAGCAGTTCTGGAATATTATCAGGGAGTATCCCAAGCAGGTAAAGCAGGTTACTTTTAACTTGATTTCGCCTAACATGTCTAATCTCACGGATGGCCTGGAATTAGATTTGAGAAGTCTTCACAGTGATACCAATACACAGAAAACCAAACTTGAACTGAATGCAGAAAAAGACAGCTATCTTACATTAGATGAACAGAGTACACTTGTAAACAGCATTGTTGAATACTCTGCAAAAGGAGGTGGGGATATTAGTGTAAAGGTGGACTCAATAAAGAAGAAACTGCACACTGCACAATCAGTAAAAGATTTTAACGTAGACGAGTTGCTTTTAAAAGGCGATGATTGGGATGTAATTGATAAAATGTTTTCAAATATTTTGATATAAGATTTATATATGCTACTCGATAATAAAACCAAAGCAGATGACAACGACTATTACAAAGTCTTTGACTTCTTAAAAAACTGCATTGAAAAAGGAAAGGTGGACCTTGTTACCGGGTATTTTTCGGTAAATGCCTTGGCATTACTTCAGGATGAGGCAAATCAGGCGGCAGGTTTTCGGATGATTCTTGGTAATCTTTTACAAGAGGAATCTCAGGATAGTAAAATAATAGACCTGTTAAATGGCGACCAAAGCATTGACAAAACACTCACTCTAAGTCATGCGGCTCAAAAAGCTGTCGCATTTCTTCAACAGGAAAAAGTAGAAGTAAAAAATATACAGCGTAATTTTTGCCATGCCAAGACCTATATCTACAATGATGATGATTCCCGCAAAAACTTCCACATTATCGGCAGCTCAAATTTAACAGACGCAGGATTAGGATTAAAAGAAAGTAGTAATATAGAATTAAATACTGCCAGTACCGGCAATGATGCTGATTTTAAAGAATTAAAAAAATGGTTTAAACACCAGTGGGAAAATATTGCCCAGGATAAAATTGAACTACCCGACAAATCAAAAGCTGAAGTAAAACAATATATCATTGACCTTATTAAAAATCTCTTCAAAGAATATACTCCGCATGACCTTTACTACAAAGTCCTGTACGAATTATTCAAAGAAGATTTACTGGCTTTATCGAATGATGCAGAATTTAAAAGAGAGATTGCCCACCTTGAACAAACTGTTATTTATAATACACTTTTTTCTTACCAGCAAAAAGGTGTTATAAGCCTCATAAAAATGCTTCAAAATTATAATGGAGCTATCCTTGCAGATGCTGTGGGTTTGGGGAAAACCTGGACAGCATTAGCAGTAATGAAATATTTTGAGATTAAAGGTTACACGGTGATTCTTTTTTGTCCAAAAAAACTAAGACATAACTGGGAGCAGTACCAGGAAGGCAGAAGTTCCCGGTTCGATATGGACGAAATAGATTATTATGTTCGCCATCACACAGATTTACAAGACGAACGCCTATCTAATAATTATCCCGATTTCCCATTAGTAAAAATACAAAGAAGGCAAAAGCTACTAATAGTAATTGATGAGAGCCATAACCTTCGCAATGACAAATCTTCACGTTATAAATTCTTAGTTGATAATGTGCTATTACCAGAAAAAGCAAATCGGGATGTAAAAGTGCTGCAACTTTCCGCTACTCCTATCAACAATAAACTGGTTGATATAAGAAATCAGTTTAAGCTAATGGTTAAAGGCTGCGATAAAGGTTTTGAAACATCCGACCTTGATATACACAGCCTCGAAAATATTTTTCGTACTGCACAGGCCGACTTTAAAAAGTGGAGTGATAAAGACGAACGGAAAATATCAGATTTCATTACAACGCTTCCACAGAAATTTTTTGCTTTAACTGATGCCCTTATTGTTGCCCGTACAAGAAAATTAATTGAAGGTGAATTTGGGTCAATGAATTTCCCAAAAAAGGAAGCCCCGATAAATGAATATGTCACCCCGGGAAACATTGGTAGTTTAAAATCATTTGATGATATTTTGGCTGCTCTAAGGTTTAATCTTACTGCCTACCGCCCTTCTGAATACATTAAAGACTTAAAGCCAGTTAGTGTTTTAGAGAATCCTCAACAACGGGAAAAATTTCTCGTAAAAATGATGTACATCTTGTTGATGAAAAGATTAGAGGCAAGCTGGTACTCATTTAAAATAACAGTAGAGAATATTTTAAATCACCATATTAATGCACTGAATAAGGTTAATAAGTTTATTGAAATGAAAGTAAGTGATTCTATTGAAGATGAACTTAACGAAGAAATGACCGATGACCTGGAAGAAGCTGCAATGGAATTTGATGGCGAGGCTCCAGAACAAACTTCATTCACCTTGGGAAAGAAAAATCCGGTTCCGCTTTCTGCAATTACCAATATTGATTTATTTAAAAAACATTTGGTTTCTGACGTTGAGAAACTAACAAAACTCAAAGAGAATCTCGAAGAGTACGAAGCTGATTTTAATGCAGGCAAAGTGGCGGATGAAAAATTAGATACCTTAATAAAGCATATCAAGAAAAAGCAGAAAACGGATAATAAGAAAGTTATCATATTTACCGTATTCAAGGATACTGCACAATACTTGTATAAGCAACTTCAAAAGAATGGTCTTAAAAATGTTGCTTATGTGTCAGGTAGTATTTCAGCAACTGATGATGGTTATTCAGGTTCTAATTTTGAGCCGATATTAGAACGTTTTGCACCGTTCACTAAGTTGTACAATGAAAAGGACTGGACGGAATTATATCAAACTCATTTATCAAAGGAATACATGGATGGCGATAAATGGAAAGTGTCTTATTCAGTTTGGGCTGACCTGATTCAGAAGCATGATACAAAAACGTATGCCAAAATTAATAAGCAAGTTGATGTTTTGATAGCAACAGATTGTTTAAGCGAAGGCCAGAACTTACAGGATAGCGATTGTATTATTAACTATGATATACATTGGAACCCGGTTAGGCTTATTCAGCGTATGGGTCGTATTGACCGTTTAGGTTCACCAAATAAAACTATTCGTGGTATAAATTTCTGGCCAGGGGAAAACTATGAAGATTATCTACGCCTAAAATCAAGGGTTGAAAACAGGATGGCTTTAATGAGTGTAGTAGGTACAGAATTGGATGACAACCTTACGCCTGAGTTTCAGAAAATGGTGGAAGAAAACCCACTGTTGCCAAAGCAAGCACAAAAGATGCTGGAACAGTTACAATTCACCTGGGATGATATTGAAGATAGTGATGAAACACTTGGCCTGGATGATTTGTCATTAGAACAATTCCGTCAGGAGTTGTTTGAGTTCTTTAAAAAGAATGAAGAGTTCTTTAAGAAAATACCTAACGGGGTATTTACAGGCTTCAAGTTTAAAGCCACTAAGAAATGGAAGCAAATGCCTGAAAGTATTGTAGCAGTTTTGGGCTATCCCAAAAAACCGGACGACGATACTGTTGAACATACTTATAAAGAAATACATCTGCTGCATCAACCTGTTGCTTCAAACGAAAAGGCTGCATCAAAAATCGTCTTATCAAATAATCAGGAAATACTCACTTTGTTGCGTAATCATAAAATGGAGCATCGGTATGTTCCGCAGGCAGTAGAGAAAGGTGAAGCAAATGTTTTACAGCAATTGTCAGGTGCTGTAACTGATTGGTTAAAATCGCAAATACCCGGCAAAGCAGTTAATGAGATTCAGGACTTATTTGCTGGCACAATATCACCACAAAAAATATCTTCTGAACAAAAACGATTAGAAGTGAAATTTAATGCCGACAATTTTGATTTAATTAACTGGTTCATTATTTCCAATAAGTAATTATGCAACTTTCCGCTTTTAAAACCAAGTCTCTGTTTGACGCTACAACAGACTTATTTATGCAGTTGGGCATTAAGCTCAATTCCAATACATCTGAGCCATTGCCATTGGCTGGAATATTAAAGGAACAACTAAAAACCACTGCCATTTTTAGTGAGGTTGATAAGACTTACTTTATAGGTCTTATTAATGACGAGGTTGTAGAAAACAGCGAGGAATTGTTTGAAAGCAAGATTTCTTACAGCGATGCCGAAAAGAAAATCTCTGAATCTTACGATGGCTTAATGGTATTTGCAGTTGACCTAAATCCAAAATATGAACCTTCACGTTATGAAATAACTGAATTGGCCCGTGCCTTTAACCGTATCAGTAAAAGCCTGCCGGTAATTATATTAGTTCGTTATACTGACAAGTATGGTAATACTTATTTTTCTTTTGCGGCTTGCGAACGCACCAAATACAAGCAAACATGGCGGCAGGGAGAAAAAATTGGAAAAGTTTCCCTGTTAAAAGATATTGATGTGGATGCTCCGCATACCGCCCACATTAAAATATTAAAGAACCTTTCTGTTGGGTCAATTAAAGCACAGAACAAGAAAGCCATTGAATCATTCAATGAGTTGTATATATCCTGGCAAAGCCTGCTGAATATTGCTGCATTAAACAAAGCCTTCTACGATGAAGTTATTGCCTGGTTTAATACAGCAATTGAAGAAATAAAATTACCGGGAGAAAAAGCACAGTCTGAGAAACACAAGGACTTTGCAATTCGTCTGATTGCACGATTAATTTTTATCTGGTTCCTGAAAGAATTGAAGGTGGTTAAAGACGATTTGCTGATACCACAGAGACCAAATGGTGAGGGCAATGACCTTATCAGCCCTTCAAGTTCAGGCACATCGTACTATAAGTTTGTTTTGCAAAATTTATTCTTCAATGCACTGAACACCGAGCAAAAAGAAAGAAAGAAATATATTGCTGACTTTGATGTGTTCTCATCCTATTTTACCGATGCTGATGCTATTAGAAAATTGATACTTGAATGCCCGTATTTAAACGGTGGTTTGTTTGATGAAAATGAAACAGATTATGTAACACGAAAATCTGCTAACAATTCCTTTATCGTACCGGATGATATTTTAATAGGAGAAGATGGATTAAACAGCCTGCTTTCAAGATACAAATTCACCATTGCCGAAAACACACCGCTTGATGAAGAAGTAGCTGTTGACCCTGAAATGCTGGGCCGCATTTTCGAGAACCTGTTAGCGGAGCAAAGTGCCGATACACAGGAAGCTGCCCGTAAAAATGCAGGTGCATTTTACACTCCTCGACCTATCGTAAGCTACATGTGTAAAAACACATTGCTGCGCCATTTGGAAATGGACATCACACCAAAGAATGGTAAGGAGATTGTTCACAAACTCCTGCATGAAACCACCGTGATTGACCCTGCCTGCGGTTCAGGAGCCTTTCCTATGGGTATGCTGGAAGAAATGATGGCTGTGCTTGATATTGCAGACCCCGGCGGCAATATCTGGTTTGGAGAAATGCTAAAATCAAAGGATGCCGCTTTTCTGGAACATATTTCAGACTTTATTGCAGATAAACAGGAACGATATGTAAAAAAGTTAGGGTTGCTACGCAACTGTCTATTTGGAATTGACCTGCTCGATTATGCAGTAGAGATAACCAAATTACGTTGCTGGTTAAGTTTGATTGTAGAACAGAAAGTTGATTTCAGCAAAGACAACTATAACCTGAAGCCACTGCCAAACCTGGAGTTTAAATTTTATAAACGCAACTCCCTGCTTCGCACTTTTAAAGGCCAGAATATTAATAACCTTATAGATGCCTTTGATAAAAAGAATTTGTTAGGAGAATTAGTGGAACTGGAAAATAGCTACTTCATTACCAAAAGCGATAAGTACGGTACTAAAGAAGATATAAAGAAAAAAATTGTAAGCCTGTTAGAAGGTGTAGTTGATGACCAGATAAAAGAAAAATCAAAAGAGCATAAATATGCTTTAACGGCTGTCAATAAATTGACCAGTGCCGGGGTAAGAGAGGCTGAGATAAATAAAGCAAAAAAGAAAGTGACCAAACTGGTTGATGAACTGGCAGAACTGGTAACATTTAAGGACGCAATCAAAGACTATTTTATAGAACGGGTAGTATTCCCAGGCATCTTCAATACCAAACTGCCCAACCCGGGATTTGATATTGTAATTGGCAATCCACCTTATGTAAATACCAAGCTCATAAACCAAATGGGCATGACGGATATTTTGAAAGATGAATATGGCTACTGCGACGACCTCTATAATCATTTTACAATAAGGGCAATGGAATTGATGAAGCAGGGTGGCTATTTAAGCTACATTACTTCAGATACTTTCCTTACTATCCAATCAAAGGAAAACATGCGACGGCTGTTTCTTAGGTCTACAAAGCAACAAAGTAAAAGCCGCCAACGAAGCCCAACCATCATTGTTCGGCGATGAACTCATCACTCATATACCGTCACAGCAGAAAGATATTTTCGGTAAAACAAAATCAGTGCAGATAGAATTGGTAACAACCAAAAAAGATGTACAGCCAGCAAAGCCAGCAACTAGTTGCAGTCCAAGCAAAGAAATTTCTTGCCGGTTACTGGAAATAATTAATACACCCGAAGCCTTTGCTGCAATGGTGGATACCGCCATATTCACAGTACAAAAGAAAGCCCCCGCAAAACATGACGAAGTAATTTATATTGACATTCGTTTCCCTAATGCTTCAACATTTGGTGTTACAGCGATAGAATGGGAAGCCATGAAAGAAAGCAAAAACAGTGTTGCAGGCTGGGAAAAAGTGTTGAATAAAATAATGATGGAAGTACAGTTGCCAATTAGCAAAGCTGCAACTCATCAACCACTTTGGGTAATTTCACATACATGCAGCAGTACCGATATATTAAAAGATTCCTCAACAAGAATCGAAAAGTATAAATTAATGCTTTCTGTATATCATCAGAGCATCAACTATTCATTGTTTGCACCAAGCGTCTGGAATTGCAATGTTTATGAGAAAGTAATAAAAAAGCTATTTCCGACATTTCAAAAGTGGTGGAGTAAGATTGAAACAAGTAAACAAATTGAAGATAACAGACCCGAAATCATAAAGTATCAAAAAGCAATCAAGCCCGGCGACCTTACCTTACTTGGTTTAATAACTGACGGTGGTGTTGGATTGCAAACCGGCGATAATGGAATTTTTGTTGGGGCTATTAAGGGACTAAGGTTGCTGAAAGAATTGAAATGTCAAGACCATATAAGTTAAAAGAAGCTGTTGACGAAAATCCAGCTCTAAATAAGACAATTTAAAGAACTAAAAGACCTGATTGAAGTATCCGATTACTCAAACTATTTAGACGGTCTAACTGAAAAAGAAATTCGTTCGCTCTTTGATAACATTAAACAGAACATTGGTACGCAGGGCGTTCGGCAAGGGTTATATGTACCGTATTATTGCTGAAAGCGAAATAGCAGATATAAAAGCGCTTACGGCTAGATGAAAAACTTAATGGCATAAAGACACGGGCAAACAAAGAAATATTTGTTCCATATGACAAGGGAGACAAAGACGGGAACAGATGGTATTTGGAAACACCTTACGGTGTTTGCTGGGAAAAGACAGTTGTTGAAGAATTGCAAAAAAGCACTGAGGCACGTTGGCAAGGTTATAACTTCTTTTTTAGAAACGGTTTTTGTTGGAGCGATATTTTAAATCCATTTGCAGTCTACATTAAATGCAGGTTGAAAGATAAAACAGTTAATGATGTTAAATCAATGTCTTTATACGACGAATCAGGATTAGGTGATAAATTTCTTGTTGGCATGTTAAATAGTTACTCTGCATTTAAAATCATCCGAGAATTTTTTAATTCTACTGTTAGTCTCCAAATGAATGATTTGAGAAAACTTCCAGTTATTATTCCCACAAAGGAAAAATTAAAAGTATTCAATGAAAAATTTGATGAATGCTCTGAAAATAAAGAAAGGTGAATTTGCCGGCAAGTACACCGAAAGCCAAGCGCAAGCATTATTGCATCCCATAGAAAAAGAAATAGACCGCATGGTAGAGGAGCTATACGGCTATAAATGAATAAAGATGATACGAACAGAAGAACGGATTGTTGCCTTTGTAGATATTCTTGGCTTTTCAAACCTAATAAAAGAATACGACAAAGAGCATAAAGATGAAGTACTCAACAACCTGCACGATGCAGTGCATAGTAGTGTTCAGATATTACAGCATAGCTTTCCTGCAACAAACGATTTTTCAAGGCAATGGGATGTAACTAAATATCTTGAAGTGAAATTATTTTCCGACTGCCTTTGCATATCAACTCCGGTACAGCATGAAACTTTAAATTTCTATTATCACTTTCGTTTCTTCTACATGTACCTTGCTACGTATCAGGTTGTGCTTATGGAGAAAGGCTACTTTGTAAGAGGCGGCATGACCATCGGTTCTTATTATTCTGATGACCTTATGATTTTTTCAGGTGGCTTAGTAGAGGCCTATGAGTTGGAACATAAACATGCAAATACTCCAAGAATATTAGTTGCAGAAAAAGTATTAGAACCATTGAAACCTTACATGACGGCAGAACATAGTGTTGCAATAAACCGGATGATTGCCATTGACAAAGCGGACGGCCGCCCCTTTATTAATCCGTTTAATTATCTACGGGTAACTGCACCAGATGCAGATAAAATGGCACAAGAGTTTATAAACAAAATTGGAATCCCCGGCATCATAGACACTTTTGAAGAAGCAGACCATAAAGCAATGGAAGAATTGATAAAGAAAGTTGAAACCAAAATTGAAGCAGAGAAATTAAAAAATACCGGCATTACAAAAGTGCTGAGTAAATATGAGTGGCTGGAAGATTTAATAAAATATTGTAAAACAGAAGAGCAAACTAAATTTAAGAACCTTTTTTAAACCCTGCTTATGGCAACTAGAGTAAAAGGCTCAGATCCACGTTCAGAAATGAGAACAGTTCGGGATGCAGATGGCCATAACTATATAGTTCTAAGGTTCTGGGATAACAAAAACAACAACTGGGAATACCATGTTTATGCGGAAGTAGTGGCTAAAGAAGCAGCAAGGGATGTCGCAGTTCAGTTAGGAGTCACGCTCCCATCTTCAGATACAAATAATGTAAGACAGTTGTGGGATATAATTTGGGATGAAAAATTAGCTTATTGATTTATCCCAACTCATTAATATAACTTGAGTATTATACTTATTGCATGAATAGAACAGCAAGTTTCAGGGTTTTAAAAAACGAACTGCTCAACGTATTGAAGCAGATGCAAAGAGTGGAGAAGTCTGCTAAAAAGAAATTGAGTACACTGGAGGTAACAATAATTGATAGTTACCTGCAACTGGCAATACCCGGCATTCAATTAAATATAAATGCTGCAACAAAGGGTAGTGCCAAGTTCACTGTCAGGTTATGGTACTTTGCTGATATTATTAAAGCCGAAAAGGATAATACACTTCATTTTGACTTGACTGAAAACCGTCTTAGTTTAAGAATACTTTCTTTTCCGGTAATGACCACATTTTTTGAGACGGACAGTATTTTAAGAAGTATTAACCTGCCGCTGAATTATACAGATATGGATTTGGCTAAATTGTTATTGTCAGGTAAATACACTGATGAAGAAATTGTTTTTAATAACCTTAACCAAGAAGCTGTCAAAACAATGCGTAAGGTTAAGGCAGATATAAGCAAGATAATTTTGATGATGAAGGCTTACGGTTTTAAACGAAAAGAAGTAGAGCAATTAATTTTGAACAAGCTAAAAGAAAACGAGAATGGCCAAAGCAAAGGAAGAAGTTAGAGTAAGGAAATCAGGATACGACACAAGAACGGCAAGTGAGTTTTTAGTACGGAGTAATCTTTACAGGTTAGGCGTAAATGCTTTTATTAGTTTGGGTAATAAAAAAAGTATTGACCTCATCATCAAAGCAAAAAATGGTTCATCTCTATCGGTTGATGCAAAGTCAGTGCAAGGGTATAGTTCCATTGTGGTTAATAATGTGAGAGCAGCAGCAAATCATTTTATTGTGGTGGTAGTGTATAAAAACAAGTTTGCTGACCCAACTGTATTACCTGATTTCTACATTATTCCTTCTGATAAGGTTGCTGGCCTGTCGGAGAACTATAACGGTCAGTTGAGGCTTTTAAAGGGCAGATATTGTCAGCTATCAAGACAAATGGAAGCCCTTACAGTTATAGTTAAGATTGTAAATAAATGAGTGCAACCATAGCAATAGCAAAGGATATTTTAACAGGCAGAATTTTTCATATAGATAATGTTGATAAAACTATAAAGGCAGAATTTGAATGTTGTGAATGCCAAGCAAAAGCTATCGCCGGTTAAAACAGAAGCAAGAGGCAAAGACTGGCATTTTAGGCATCTGCAAACTGCTGATATAGCAAAATGCAGAAGCACAGCCTTACATGATTTTGCAGTGCAGGTAGTAATGGAAAATACGGGTATCACAATTTCAAAGAAATTACAGATTGTTTATAGTGAACCAAGAAAAGAAGTCACTTTTTTGGGCAAGCGGTCGGATGTAACAGTTAAATATGAAAATGAAGATGTACACTTTGAGGTTTTTGTAACCCATGATTTGGATAATGATAAGATTGGTATTTACAAAGAGAATAAAGTAAAATGTGTGAGAATTGATTTGAGTGAACCGGTGTTGTTAACGGCATCCCCGGAGAAAATTAAAGAGGCGGTTCTAAATCAGTATAAAAACAAAACGATTGTTTATTGGCAGGATGAAATAGTAAAGCCTCACGAATCAAATGACCCGGATTTTAGTTGGAAGCATGTTCTGGTTGTAGTAGGTGCATTTATCGGGTTAAGATTTTTGTACAATCAATTTTCTAAGAGAAGAAAGTATTAACACCTTGAAGATAGTGTCAACGAAATTTTCATCCAGTGTCATTTACCTTATTACTGGAAAATATTATCTTAAAAGTAATTTTTACTGGAAATAATTTTCCAAATTGAGCATTTAATGCCGGTTTGCTGGAAAATTTCAGCACATGTCGATTTTGTAAGTTGAGATTATAATGGAAATAATTATCCTAAAAATCATTTATAGTGGAAAATATTTTCTAATTTAGCACTCAATTTCGCTTATAATGGAAAATATTTTACCTATACACCTTCAGGAAGTGGTCTTTTCATCCAGTGACCCTACATTGAGTAAGCAAGTTTCCAAACTGGAAAAGACAGGTAAACTGCGAAAGATTGCTGCCCGTATTTATTCGCCCAATTTTACCGATAACCCGGAGACCATTGTAAGGCGAAACCTTTTTGCCATCTTGGGGAAATTATATCCGGGTTCCATGCTCAGCCACCGGTCGGCATTGGAGTTTAAACCAACATCAGCCGGGCATATTTTTCTTACGTACACATACACAAAAAAAATAAACCTGCCGGGCATCACTCTTCGCTTTATGGAAGGGCATAAGCCGATAGAAGGTGATAATCCATTTTCCGGCGAACTGTATGCGTCTCAATTAGAACGGGCCTTACTGGAAAATATACAGGTATCCCGACAGCCCGGCCCGGAGTCAAAGACGATTACTTTGCCCGAGCTGGAAGAGCGATTGGAACAGGTAATAAGGGTAAAAGGTGAAGCTGGTTTAAATGAACTAAGGGATAAGGCAAGGGCAATAGCTGAAAAACTGGAAATGCAATCCGAGTTTGAAAAACTGAATAAATTAATCAGTGCCTTACTAACTACACAACCTTCTAAAATATTATCTTCTCCCGTTGCGGTGGCAAGAGCTTTTGGTAATCCTTACGACCCGGCAAGATTACCACTTTTTGAAAAACTATTTATTGAACTAAAACAAAAAGAGTTTGCTGCACTGCCGGAAAAAAATACAAGCAACAAAGCGTTCAGAAACTTTGCTTTTTTTGAAGCCTATTTTTCTAACTATATTGAAGGCACTGAGTTTGAACTGGAAGATGCAAAAAAGATAATAGAAACAGACACACCCATGCCCGACAGGGATGAAGATTCTCACGATATATTGGGAACATATAAGCTGGTAAGCAATATTGAGGAAATGAAAATAATACCGGGCAAACCGGAAGAACTACTGGAAATACTTTTATACAGGCATAAGGTTTTAATGAGTGCAAGGACTTCAAAAAAACCGGGCCAGTTTAAAGATAAAAATAATCGGGCAGGCGATACACATTTTGTTGACCATACACTGGTAAAGGGAACATTAATAAAGGGCTTTGATTTTTACCAGGCACTTACTGACCCGTTTGCAAAAGCAGCCTACATGATGTTCCTGATAAGTGAAGTACATCCTTTCCTTGATGGTAATGGAAGAACAGCAAGGGTAATGATGAATGCAGAACTGGCAAATCAGGGGCAATCAAAAATCATTATCCCCACTGTTTACAGAGACGACTATATGCTTGCATTAAGAAAATTAACAAGGCAACAAGAACCAGCACCTTATGTAAGGATGCTGATGAAGGCCCATTTGTTCAGTTCAGGTATTGCAGGGGATGATATGGATGCAATGGAAAAATTTCTGGAAACATCGAATGCTTTTAAAGAACATGATAAAGCAAAGTTGAAGATGATTAAAGAAGGTTAGCATACTTGCAACAGGTTCATAAATTCACCTCCTGAATTTTCCTTTCCTGATAATATAATCAGTAGCCTCTTTCTCAATTTCAGCATGTGTAGTGATTTTTAGTTCAGTCAACCAACCGTCTAATTCACTACGTTTAAAATATAGTTTCTTACCCTGTTTGAAGTGTGGAATATTTCTTTCAGAAGTTTTCTTGTAGATAGCCGATTTCGATAGGCTAACATATTCAGCAGCCTGATTCAGATTTAATACTTCAGTAACTGAAACTGTACCGTTATCTTTTTTCATTACAGTTTTGAGTAAGTTCTCAATATTATTGAGCTTATCAATAATCAATTCAAAAGGATTTTCCATAACAGAAATTTTTGGTGTAATAATAACCACATCCCATTCCACAGACCCCACCCTGCAAGGTAATAAGGTGTTCGTCATTCGTCGTCAGCAAGTAGATATGCCAAACCATTGCAGCAGCAGCAATAAAAGCTGTTTATAACACTTTTAAGGTATTGCTGCACCTGCAATGCCCTTCGGGCTGCTATCGCAGGTTTGTCATACTCCTTGCAGTTCCTCCTCATTCCTCACGGCAGCTACTGTGTCCTTCACGCCACTTCGTTCATTTCTTCCTTCGTTCCGCTTCATTACACCTCGTTCGCAGCTAAACCATTTGCTTCAAAGCTGGGCATCCCTTGCCAATCACAGAACCCAGGCACTGTGGGAATGCACCAGCCTTTTGCAAGCCAGCCCTACAATAATCACTGGGTTCCATTTCGCTGCACTACGTCATCCATTCACTTCAGTAGCGTTCAGTCCACCCGCTGCCCATAATTTGCTCGCCTTGCGTACCCATTTCGGCAGCGTTCACTTTGCGACTGCTAATTGCTCATGTCGTACCTCCATTTCGCAAAGCATCGCTAAGGTTCACTTGCATAGTTCAGCCGCCTCCGTACCCTGACGGGAAATTTACTCCGGCGGCTTCCTATGGAGGCAGCATCGTTGGCAGCCCCTTGGCTCGGCTTCTTTTACATTGGCCTGAAAAGGGGCTGCCACTTTACTGCTGCCCCCTCATGGGTGCTCGCAGGCACTTCCGGTCGTTCCTCCCTCCAGTGCCTTTTGGCGGCTCGCCACCAACGCTACGGTGTGGACAAGTGTGCCACACGGCTATGCTTCTTTTTTGCCGCAGGCGCTATTACCTTTTGCCAACCCACAAGGAAACGTTTCATCCTTTGTAAATACTTCTTAATTCATCATCAATTTGCCATTCTGTTTTATTCATTGCATCCATAAAACCAATCCTGTTATAAAACATTGCTTTGTCATATAAAAACTCACGGAATTTATTGTTAAGCCCGCCACGTAGCCAAATACATACTTCGTAAGCATCAGCTTCAATACTATGTTCAACACGATGTACCCAGAAATAATCCGTTCCCATTTTTACTTTTGCAAAATAAAATCTGAACATCTCATATTCTCTTGGTAAAGCCGGTAAAGAAATTTTGAATGCTGCTGAGTCATCAAAGTGATGCAGGTAAAGTGTTACTGGTATTCCATTCTTGTTAAACAACTCAGGTTTATTTTCATTAAGGTCAAAAATGTCTTGATAGACAATATTAAGCCATTTGGTAACCTTTGTAGTTTCAGTTTTTAAATCAGCAGCTATTTTTTTTATGGTTAGTCTTTCATTTCTATCGTTATAAAAATCTCTTTCTATAAGTCCTCTAAGCATTTCTATATATGGCTTGTCTGGTTCTGCATCAATGAGAAGTTTGACCAATTGAGGCATAGATGAAATGCAAAGGAAAATTTCAATTGTTGAGGGTTCATGATGAAACTTCACCCTCTCTTTTTGTCGTGCCATTTTTTGCTTTAAAAATTACAACAAAATCCAAATAGATAAGACTTCTACTCTTAAAAGAAAATCAAAAAAGTACAGCAAGTTAGTCGGCTGGCACAGCCCCATGCTCTAAAAAAAACAAGGAACTACGGCATAAACACAGCCCCATCGCACAAGGCCATCATTTATTCCGTTCCTCCTTGTTTTTTTAGCCACGCCGCCTGATGTGATTGCTTTCTTTTTTTCTCCTTTTTTCTTTTAAAATTAAATTTTATCACAGATGAAAAATGCAAATCACTTCTTCGGTTCTCACAATGGTTCAGAAAATTTCTATTGCCACAAACCTTCGCTGATTCTTTACACTGATGGTGTGAAAGAGTTGGCAGAGGGATGCAGTGCATACTGGTTGATTGATTTAATTATTAGCCATCAATGCTACAAGGAAATAAACCTTGAACGGTTTCAGGTATGGGATTTAAAAAGAGTGAAGGACAATGTTTTTACCATCCTTGCAACAGATGGAAACCACAACAAAGTAACAAGTCAGGAAATTCCTTTCAGCGATTTTCCGTATGACCTTGCGACTATCTGGCTGGTAGATGGTTGCCTGATGCTGCCAAGTGAATACTAAACATAAGGCGGTCAATAATGGCCGCTTTCTTAACATACTTACCGACCTGCTGAATTAATACAACTTTTGCCAATGTGTTTTTTATACAGCAAAAATAGCTACGGCAGCCCACCGCACAGACCTAACAAAAAAAACCAAAAGACTACGGCATAAACACAGACCCAACACACAAGGCCATCTTTTATTCCGTTTCCTTTTGGTTTTTTTATCTGCCTTCGCTGAGAGATGCTTATAAAAAATCACAGTTATGCAAAAGCAGCTTCGTATCATCACCAGTCGGCATCGTTTCGCAGTTTGTCCATTTAGCAGTTCCTTATTTAGTCCTGTTCCTGTCATTGCCATCCTGGGTTTTCAGCAGGCATCTCGGCAGGCGTCCAGTTTATTATCGCTATCGTGGCACTCGGGTCTTTCACCATTGGTTGCACTGGTTGGTTCTTCATTGTTTCCATCCGGCCGTCGTTGGCTTTTTCATTGCCCTTTTAGGGCTTTGCGGACAAAAAAAGCCCTGCTGGAAAGCAGGGCCGTATAGCTTAAAACGAAAAAATTACAATCCACTTACTTTAACCAATGCTAAAGGGTTGATAAGCTCCGTTTTTTAACTGATACATTTGACCATTTACTTCCTGATAAAACTCAATACCTAATGCAAGAAATAAAGGATGTGTACTGTTAGCAGTTACAGTGTTTGTCAGGGCTAATAACAGCTGTTGCAATAGCATCCCAGGGTAATACCGCAGTTGATTGTGCATCCATGACAAAAGTTTCATTTTCAAAATCAATCTCTGCACCGGCAGAAACAATTTTAAAATGAGTTGCACCATCTGGAGCTGCAATCATGTTCAAAGGAACAAAAGAAGGAATACTTGCTGTCAAGTGTACCGGCTACCCTGTCAATGGTTGATGTGTATGGAGCATAAAGTGTAGTTCCAAGTTTACCACTGATGTTAAACTCAAAACCTTCCAGCAATTCAGCTTCGCCATCAATCACATTTCGCTGACCACGGGGATTAGTTGCATCTTCCTGAATTACTTCAACCATTTTTTGTGTGAGACGACTTACCATCCTGCTATCAGAAGCATTTTGCAACATTGCACGGATTGAGTTTCGCAGAAGTTTACCTGCTTTACCAGCTCTTCCAAATTCAGCACCGTTTTCACGGGTCCTTTGAAAATTAGGATCATTAGCAATACGGTCGGCCGGTACACCGCCTTTCTCTCTTGCTAAATAACCATCCTGAGATTTGTAGAAGGTAATACCGCCGATTGTACCATCCAATTTGATAATTCCTTTTTGCTTTGCCATGTGTAAAAAATTATGGGTTAATAAGATTATTATCACTATTGATACCCAAAATTAGAACGAGTTTGTACCCCTTTCAAATCATCACTTCCGTTCCTGCCGATATGTGTATATTCTTCCGTCTTACACACTTATTTCCTTGATTAAAAAAAAGTAAATTTGCAATAGCAACTCTATACATACAGTATAGCTGAAGTATGGATAGAGTATTAAAATATAATTGAAATGGAAAGAGTTTGTATTTATCCAAAAGATGTGCAGATTGTAACCGGGAAAAGTGAAAGATGGGGAAGGGAGATTATTAAAAGAATTAAATCTCATTTCTCAAAGCAACCTCACCAGTTGGTATCAATTGATGAGTTTTGCCAATACACCGGTCTATCAGTGCATTCTGTTAAAGAGAGATTGAGGGCTTAGTTTTTTGTTTAACCTACTTTTTTTAGAAAAAAAAGTAGGGCAAAAAAACCGCCCCCTGTCAATGGTAGCTGTTAAGGGGGTATGGTTAGAAACCTGCGAGGGAGTATAAATACAATGGCTACGCTACTCTTAGCTTCCTTGGCAGTATAGCAGGTTGCAGCATCTGAACCGGTATAACTGCCTTTAACTCATAGATTTTCCTGAATCTTTCTAATAAATGGTTTGAAAACTGTCCTGACGGGGTCACAAAGCCTTGCACTTGTGCAAGGCTATTTTATTTGCAGGATGCATAAACTTCTTTGCTCCGTACTGTCAGCAACTTAAAAAAATCATTTTTTATATTTTGCCGAAAGGATTATGATGATCACATTCACTACAAACGAAAAGGAATTGGTAATGAGAATAGGCAGATCTTCCTTCAAGATGCCATACCAGATCCATCCAGCCAGGCCGGTAAGCAGTATGCCGAGCATGAAATAAGAAATATTCTCCGCTTCCTTTTCCCGGATAATTTTAAATAATTGTGGCACCAGCGAGAATCCCGTAAAAGCACCGGCGCCAAGTCCCACATATTGCGCATAATCAATCATATTATGCAGGTGTCAACGTTCCCATCTCCCTTTCCCAGAAACGATGTTGCGCGATAGCCTGGATAAAATTTTTGCTGTTGTCTTTATCGGCATAAACTACCCCTGGTAATGAGGTTCCTTTTTTAATTAAACCGCTGAGACTTGTCCGGGAGAGAAATTCTTTTGCACTGTCATCAATTGCTATGGGTTTACAATGTTTATACGCCTGATCGACAAAGTGAATGGCATCGGGTTCCTTGGCCAACATACCAGCACTCTTGGTACTGCCCGGAATAAATACAGCATCATATAACACAGAAGCCACAGTGCGCAGGTTCTTGTCAACAGTTATGGATGCCCCTTTTGCATCCATAATGCTTCCAAGTTTTGGAGCAATAATCTCTACCATGGCACCTTCTGCAATCAATGCTTTTTTCATTTGCCGGAGGGAATTCCCATCCACGCCATTCGCTGCCAGGATCGCGATTTTACGGGTCGCGATAGAATCCTTAGCTGTGTTTTCCATACTAAGCGCTGCAGACTTATCAATTCCCTGGTCCTGCATTCTGGGTTGAAATTTAGACGGATTTCCATCTGCAGGTATGCTGTGATTGACTGGTTGTTCTGGTTTTCTAGGAACGGCCAATCCCAATTCGTCGGCAACATCCCTGGCGAGTTGCGCATCAATCTGATTGAGCAGGCCAAGCATTCGTACACGGATCTCAACATTTTCCACTTTACTTAATTCAAATCGCAAAGCATCTGTGATATGGTTTTTTTCGGGTACAGACTGGCTGTTAAAAAATAGTGTGGCCTGGCTGAAATGATCAAAGAAGCTTTGACTTCTTGACCGCACTTTCTTCGCATCAATGCGTTCCGCATGAGAAGTAAATCCACCCTCCGTTGCTTTGGCCTGGAACGGGCAACCTCCCCCAAGACTATTGGGTGAATAACTGGTGCGGTCTTTATTAATTTGTTGGCGCATATGACCATCGCGTTGATTATTGTGAATGGTGTTTATCGAACGGTTGATGGGGATTTCGTGAAAATTCGCGCTACCCAGTCTTGATAATTGGGTATCGGTATAAGAAAATAATCGTCCTTGTAATAAGGGATCATTGGAGAAATCAATACCCGGAACCAGGTGACCCGGATGAAATGCCACTTGTTCGGTCTCTGCAAAGAAATTGTCGGGATTGCGGTTGAGCGTCATCTTACCGATACGTTGTACCGGTACTAATTCTTCAGGAATTAATTTAGTCGGATCCAACAGATCGAAGGGGAAAGCATGCTCATCTTTTTCGTCAACCACCTGTATACCCAGCTCGTATTCGGGGAAGGCGCCACTTTCAATACTTTCCCAAAGATCCCTGCGGTGAAAGTCAGGGTCTTTGCCGGAAATAATGGTCGCCTCATCCCAACAAACAGAATGCACCCCCAGCAGGGGTTTCCAATGAAATTTCACAAAGAACGATTTACCCGCCTCATTAATAAACCGAAACGTATGTACACCAAAGCCTTCCATCATCCTGTAACTGCGTGGTATGGCCCGGTCACTCATCGCCCACATGATCATGTGCATGGATTCCGGCATCAGGGAGATAAAATCCCAGAAGGTATCATGTGCCGAGGCAGCTTGCGGTATTTCGTTATTGGGTTCAGGCTTCACGGCATGAATAAGATCTGGGAATTTCATTGAATCCTGGATAAAAAATACAGGCATATTATTGCCGACCAGGTCATAGTTTCCTTCTTCAGTGTAGAACTTGACGGCGAAGCCACGTACATCACGGGCTAGGTCAGTAGAACCCCGCGAGCCGGCTACTGTAGAAAAGCGCACAAACACAGGTGTTCTTCTTGACGTGTCATTTAAAAATTGTGCCTTTGTGTATTTGCCAATTGGTTCATATAGTTCAAAAAAGCCGTGGGCAGCTGCGCCGCGGGCGTGTACAATTCGCTCAGGGATACGTTCATGGTCAAAATGGGTAATTTTTTCCCGAAGGATAAAATCTTCCAACAGGGTGGCTCCTCGCTCCCCCGCCTTTAATGAATTCTGATCATCATTGATATTAAGACCCTGGTCGGTCGTCATAAACGCGTCAATACTGGTTTCTGTGTTACGTAACAGATCTTCCCTTTTTGGATCTCCGGGCGCAGCTTTTTTTTTCTTGGTTGCCATGTTGGTTGATTTTCTAATAAGTGGAAAGAAATGTGCCAGATTCGAAAAGATGTGGCAGCGTACCTGGAACAGGAATAAAACGAGGCACAGCCCCTCACCAACTCAAATTATACGTCGCTAGTTTCCGTTCTTATAAGGCCTTCGCGTTATTTTCCTTAGTTCAAACCTCTGCTTAAGTGTCTATAACTGCAATGGGAGATGCAAAAAATAAAGAAAGGGGACCGGCACCGTGGGGAAAACATTACCGCTTTCCTTACCCAAAACGCTACCGGGCGAATGAATTGAAGCATAAAAATTCTGGCATTCTTTTTTAGTGAATATTAGTATTCTTTAACAATCTAAATTTTAAAACCATGTCAACGCAAACAAAACAATGGCGGTCAACAAACCCCGAAAATGTCTGACTCAGCAGATGGCCGGCAAATGGAACAGAATGACGTAATGCAGGAGCAAAATGAAGAACAGGAGAATGATGGATCGCACGAGAGCAAGGAAGGCGCTGACCTGGGCGGTCAGTACGACGATCAGGGTAGAAATGATGATAGCAATGATGATGATGATAGCGAAGTCAGTGGACAAAGCGGATCGCAACGGGATTCCGGAGGTGACAATAAAGGAAGTGGTGGATCGCAGGGTGGATCACAGAGTGGAAACCAGGGAGGAAGCAGTAGGGGTAGTGGTGAAGGTGGTGGTTCCCAGAGTGGAGACCAGGGAGGGAATAAAGGCAGCGGAAACCAGGTTGGTGGATCGCAGAGTGGCTCACAGAGTGGACACCAAGGAGGTTTGCAAAGTAAAGACCAGGAAGGCAATAAAGAAGGCGGAAATCAGGGCGGCGGCCAGGCTGGTAATCGTAGCCGTTGACAGGATAAAAAACAAATAAAGAACCTCTGGTTATTCCGGGAGGTTTTTCTTTTATAATAATTACTCAAACAGCCATCAACATTCAAAGACTACCTCGAAACAAAGTTTCGATAGTAGTCACAACTTGTTTTATGGCCAATTAATAAATTTGAATGGAAGTCACTGTAGCTAGAGAGAAATTAATTCACTCCTGTAACAATCAACCCGCAGGTGAATGCACAATTACAGTCTTTTTGTATTATCCATTTATTATCTCGCCACCATTTGGATGAAGAAACTGCCCGGTTATATAACTGGCATCTTCACTGGCCAGGAAAAGATAAGACGGAGCAATTTCAACTGGTTCGCCGGCTCTGCCCATCGGTACATCACTTCCAAATTGGGAAACCTTCTTTGCTGAAAAAGTTGAAGCGATCAGCGGAGTCCACACCGGTCCCGGAGCTACACCATTCACCCTGATTCCTTTTTTAACCAGGTTGGCAGCAAGACTGCGGGTAAACGCCACGATGGCTCCCTTTGTAGCAGCATAGTCAATAAGGCCTCCACTTCCGCGGTAGGCTGTTACAGAGGCAGTGTTAATAATACAGGAATGCTTTTTCATGTTAGTTAATGCCGCTTTTGTTAGCCAAAAAAATGAAAAGATATTTGTTTCAAAGGTAGTCAACAGTTCGCGGGTGGTTAGTTGTTCAAGTTCTTTGTTTTCATAATGCAAAGCGGCATTGTTGACAAGAATATCGATCCGTCCATACTTGCTAATAACTTTTTTTATCACTGACTGGCAATGTTTTTCTTTGCCCAGGTTCCCGGGGATTAGCAAGCATTGTTGCCCATACTTAGTTTCGATAATATCCCTGGTGTCGCTGGCATCTTTGTGTTCATCCAGGTACGCGATCGCTATATGAGCTCCTTCCTTGGCAAAAAGGATAGAGACCGCTTTACCAATGCCACTGTCACCACCGGTGACAAGGGCGATCTTATTCTTCAATTTATTATTTCCCTTTTTTTCAGGGTAATCGAAAACAGGAGAGGGGTACATTTTTTTTTCAATGCCCGGACGCCGCTGGTGTTGTGGCTTTCGTAGTTGTTGCTTCTTATTACCTTTTTGCATGTCTATGTCTGACTGAGATTGTGCCAATTACCTCCTGGAAAAAAAATTACGGGGCTATTATCTTACTGTATAATAAAGCCAGCCAGTTTCATTTACGGGTATCATCGAGGGCTGCTATTTCGTCTTTTTTTCTCGGGTTTGCGGTGTTCTTTTTTATTATGCGTCATATCGCCACCTTTGAATTCCTGTTCCTCATTGATCCGGCTGTCCAGGTTATCCCGGATTTCGGGACGTTGCTTGTTAGTATTGAACTTGGTGTTCTCTTTCTTTGTCTGACCTATATTCTTTTTCATAAAAAGGGATTGAAAAAACATACCTATTCCTAGGATGACTATTGATATTGCCAGGAAATTTGATGGTGATGATAATTATAATTAAAAGCCCGGCGCCAAAACGAGCCTTTACTTTACGAGTCTGTCTCAGGATATATTCATCCTAAAAAAATTTGTCGTTTTTTAAGTTTCTTTAAAAATATTGCGAACACTTTTTTGAATATCATCGTTAGTTATTCCCGAGGCGGAGAGTCTTTCGGTTGTCCATCCCTGGAAGATGTTTTTGTCTGTTCTTGCATCGAACATACTGATGGTTACGGTTCCTTCCTTTACAGGGGTTTGATAAACCTGGTAGCCCTGGAACTGAGAGGGGTAGTAAATGGTGGACCATCTCCGGTGATAGGGGTTATAGTAATATCTTGTAAATGGTTGCGAATAAACCGGGTCACGTTGTGTTTCCGTGGTTCTTTCGACCAGTACATCGTAACTGATCAGCACATCCGCGTTCTCTGTTACTTCCCGCCAGCCGCGGGTATTTAATTCAGCATTGACAGCATTATGTACACTCATATCTGCATAGGCCGTAGCTCTCGTAGAGGCATCAGTTTCGCTGGCTTTTGAATCAACCCACATATAGGTCTTTGACACTTGCAAGTTTAAATCGGGATCTTTCTGAACATAGGCAGGACTCGAGCAACTGAAGGAAATCAGCAGCAGGGAAAGTACTCCTGCCAGGATGCTTATCTTTTTCATACTTTTATTATTTAGGGTTGCATAAAATTTATTAACTAACACTTTACGTCTGTTCGCTTTATTAGTGTTCTTCGCCAGGCTCAATGCTGCTCTTATCTGTGGTATTCGTCCCGGTGTCTACCTTACCAGATTTTCCTTTTCCGACTGTATTCTTTGCTTTAATTTTTCCTTTTCGGGTATCCGCACCTGGAAATACCTGGGGGATTTCAACCTCATCTTTGGGTGTTGAAGTTGAATGGCCGGCCTGTCTTTTCTTGTCTTGTTCTTTTGATCTTGTCATGTTCAACTACTTTTAAAATTTCAATTAACTTTCTTTTCCCAAGCTACTTTTTTTGCAATTTGTAGCATTTTTCTTCTGCTTTTTTTAAATGAAACTTTCATGCCATTATTCAGGGGATATTTTTGCACGGTATCGCAGTTGAATATTTAGTATTTTCAAGTTATTTTATTATGGCTTCTTGCATCGTAGACATGATAAGAGTATAAATAGGGAAAACCTTCCCCACTATATCGCATCAGACAAAGAAAGCCAGGACCTTTTTTCTTCAAAAGGGATGGATCCGCAGGCAGGGCATGCCAAACTATGGATGATCTCCGGGTAGCGCGGTAATCTCTTTTTCTTCTTTTTTGATCGTCAGTTTTTCCTTTTTAATATCTATTCGAATCAGGTAGAAAAGGCTCATATAGATATTAGCAATCCAGACCAGCGAGAATCCTGCTATAACGTAACCTTTCCAGTTATCGAAGAGTAAATGATAGTCCGTTAAGAAAAGTATTCCAATCGTGACATAATGACTAAAACAATACTCACAGGTAAGCAGGTAAAAAAATTTCCTGATCAGCAAGAACTTGTTTTTCCTACTATGCTTTATGCAAAATTCCCTGGGTTCCCTGAATACCTCTTCATGCGTAACCGTCCACGAAACACAGGCCACCGGGATGGCCAGTAAAAACAGGTATATGATCTGGGTTCCTAATGACATGAAAAACGATTTACAGGGCCTTTAATGATTTCAATGCCTTATCGATTGACACCGGGGTGTGCAATACCGGCAAAAAAATATCTCCTTTTTTCTCTATTCTTTCGTAAAGGTTTTGAATAGTGAACTGTGATGGATGTAAACGATGATGTACTTCTTTCCAATCCAGGGGTGTTGAAGCAGAAGCACCGGGCACAGGTCTCAGGCTGTACACGGATGCCAGCGTTTGCCCGCTCCTGTTTTGTAAATAATCGATATATATTTTGGGTCCTCTCTTACTCAGAGATCTCTCCAGCGTGGTTGTTTCGGGTAATTGCTCCTGAACCAATGAAGCAATGATATGGGCAAAATCTTTTACAGTGGTATAGTCATACCGGTTATTCATAGGGACATATACATGCAGCCCCGATGCGCCGGACGTTTTACAATAGCCCGGCATCCCTGCTTTATCAAGTATCATTTTGGTAGCTAAGGCTGCATCCACTACTTCGGTAAATTTATTTTTTTTGGAAGGATCAATATCGATTACCATCCAGGTAGGATTCCCCGGTTTTTTTGTGGTACTGTTCCAGGGATTCATTTCGATGCATCCCAAATTAGCGAGGTAAAGAAGGGTAGCTTTATTATTGCAGACTATATAATCTATCGTTTTATTGGAACTTTCGCTTCTGACTTTAAACACATCAACATAATCCGGTGCCTGTTCGCCGGCATCTTTATGATAAAAGCCTTCATCTCTTATCCCATTAGGATTTCTCTTTAATGAAAGAGGTCTTCCTTTCAGGTGCGGAAGGATAAACTCAGCCATTTTATTATAATAGTCTAGTACATCCCCCTTGGTGTATCCTTCATCAGGCCAGAAGATCTTATGACGATTACTGATAGCGACATTGAATTTGCCCACTTTCATTTCATCATTTTTCTTTATGTCAGTCAAATTTTCCACCACCTCTTCATTTACTGTGCGGGTATCCTTTTCCTTCCGTAGACGGAGAAAAACAGGATGGCGGAATATTTTATCGCGGGTGATCTCGGTATAAGCTATATCTGCAACTAAACTGGGCCGGAGCCAAGTCACTTCTCCATTTAAAGGAACTTTAGTTGTAAAGGGAGAGGAATCGGTTTCCAATTTTTTCATTTCTTTTTTTAGAGAGGAGAGCAGTTGCCGGGAAAAACCAGTGCCCACATGCCCCCGGTAGATCCATTGCTTGCCCTTTTTGCTGGCTAGTACCAGGGAGCCAAACTCTTTCCTTTCTCCTTTCGGAGCTGTGTACCCTGCGATGATAGCTTCAGTGCTTTGCACATTTTTTATTTTTAGCCATTCTTTACTCCGGTAACCCCTGGCATACAAACTCTCCATTCTTTTAGCAATAATGCCTTCGAGTCCCTGCTCCCTCGCTGTCTCAAAAAACGAAATGCCTTTGCCATCAATATGGTCACAATAACGGATAATTGTATTTTTCCCCAGGACTTTTTTAAGAATCTTTTTCCGATCAATCAAGGGCAACTCCTCCATATTCTTCCCTTCCAGCGCCAACATGTCAAACACATAAAAAATAAGTGGATAATTCAGGTGGTTCTCATAATCCTGCAATTTTTGAAAATCAGGAAGATTTTTTTCATTTAGTAAAACCACTTCACCATCCAACACGACATCATATTTTAGTTTTTTAAGGGCCGCAGCAATAGCCGGGAATCGTCCGCTAAAATCGATCCCGTTACGGGAATAAAATCTCACCTCCTTTTTGGCAAGCTCAGCAATCGCCCGGTAGCCATCCCATTTAATCTCGTAGATCCAGTCGGTATCATCAAAAGGAGTTTTTGTGATAGACGCCAGCATCGGCTTAATAAAAGTGCCTATTTTCTTTGCCCTTCCATGCCGGATGGAAGCAATTGTTTTTTGAGGACTTGCTTTTCCCATATTATCTTCAGCTTGGTAGATAGTGTTTACTGAATGCTCGTCCTTGTGCTTGATGAGCAGCCAGTTCTTTTCATCATTCTTTAGCCGGACCAGTACAAATTCACCTTTTAGTTTCTTTCCCGTTAGTTTAAATTTTAATTCTCCTTTCTTCAGAGATTGTAGCGCCTCTTTCTCATTGATCGGTTCGTGCTTGTCATTAATAGGCTGAAAATTTCCGTTATCCCAGATCTCCACTTTGCCAGCGCCATAATTACCGGCAGGAATAACCCCTTTAAAGGTGATGTAATCTAATGGGTGATCTTCCACCATCACAGCCAGCCGTTTGGTCGCAGGATTAAGCGAGGGGCCCTTGGGAACAGCCCAGCTTTTTAAAGCACCACCCAGTTCCAGGCGGAAATCATAATGCAGGTGCGAGGCCTGGTGCCGCTGGACCACAAAACGCAGTGTCTTCCTGTCAACTTTCCTGTTCGCGCGGGTCATCCCAGGGGGCTCAGCCGTACTTTTAAAATCTCTTTTTTTATTATACGTTAGCAGGCTCATGATACCTTACGTTTGGACGAAAGGCTGGCCTTTAGCTGTTCCATCAGGTCTTTGGTATTGGAATGAACCACTTTCATGGGCTTAAATGGTACCGCTTTGCCTTTTGATTTTGCTCTGATGATCTTCAGTAATTTATCACTGTATTCATCCTTGTATTTTTTTATATCAAATGGCCTGGTGAGTTGGTTAATCAGTGTGACTGCCATCTTTAGTTCATCCGGCTTGCTCTTGGCAGCTGGCAGATTCAGTTCTTTGGGTGAACGAAGCTCCTGTGCAAAACGGATGCGGTTGAGGATAATTACGTTTTGCTGGGGTTTGATAATACAGACATGTTCGCGGTTGTGCATGACAAATAAGCCCACCCCAGCCTTAGACGTTTTTTGCAAAGCTTCCCGGAGAAGGCTATATGCTCTCATCCCGGTTTTATCTGGTTCCAGGAAATAAGGGCTCTCAAAATAGGTGCTATCAATCTCCGACTCTTCCACAAACTGGGTGATCTCAATGTGTTTTGTTTTCTCCGGGCTTGCTTTTTCAAAGTCGGCTTTTTCCAGCACCACATATTTGTCGTTAAGGAGATAACCTCTTACGATGTTTTCCCAGGCTACTTCCTTCCCTGTATTTTCGTTCACCCGTTTAAACTTTATATTGGCATGGTCTTTCTTATCCAGCATGTCAAGATCAAGGGAGCTGTCCTCAACAGCACTGAATAACTTCACAGGAATATTAACGAGGCCGAAGCCTATTGAGCCTGTCCAGATCGCTTTCATGGTGATAATTTTCAAACAATCGTTTAAAAAACATGCCAAAACCGGGGTAAAAGCTTCGAATGCTAGGAGATTTCGTTGAACAATATCTGTTCATCCCTATCTTCTACTTTGATCTTTTGAATAAACTCATTATAACCTTCCTCATGATTGCTATAGACTCCATAAGCATCAATACTATAGCCCCTTAGTCCATCATTAGCTTCGATCACGTATAAAATAGAAGAATCGGAAGGATTAGATTCTCCTTCAAAACGGTAAGTTTTAATGATAAGAAGATCTTCCGGGTTATAAAATTTTCCATTACCGGCAGTAAATCCCTCTTCGGTCATCCTGAATTCATTGTCCTGTTTCCTTATTCGCAATGTTTCCAGTACAGACATCAGGGATGTCATGTCTATTTTCTCTTTCATAGTTTAGTTTTGAGTCATTAATAAGTAAAACAGCAGGACCTGCCTGCTGTTATTGCCATATTATCGTGCCAGTATTCTATCCTTCTTTCATTTCTGCCTCCAGCACGACAGCAGAAGCAGTTACTTCCGTTAACTTCTCATCCGCTGCTTTCTCCTCATCCAGGGACTGTTGCAACAGTTCCGCAGCTTCTTGGTGACCTATTATTTCGGCATAAGCCCTTAGCGTTCCGTAGGTAGCAATTTCATAGTGCTCCACTTTTTGACCGGCTGCAATAATACCTGCATCTCTCATGACGCCTTTGTCTGTTTCTTCAATTATTTCTTCTCCTTCTGCAATTAACCCTTCCATGGCAACACATTTTTTTGCCGTAGCTTTTTCGTCTACGGAAGCAAATATTTCTTCGAGTCTCGTAACCTGGCCTTTGGTTTCTTCCAGGTGATTTGTCAATGCTTCGACTAACTCCTCTGACGTTGCATTTTTGATCATTTTGGGTAATGCCTTGGTCAAGGCTTTTTCAGCCCAGTAAATGTCTTTGAGTCCATCTACAAATAATTCATGAAGTTTTTCATGAGAGGCTCCATTTGTATGTGCAGTATCATTGCTTTTTTTCGCTGCACCATTAGTTTTTCCGTTATTGGTTTTCTTGTCTGCTGCGGTCGATGCTTTCGGTACATTTTTCATTGTAGAAGGTTTTAAATTAATGAATCGTTTTGGCAACGATAATACAAGTCCTGTGCCTGTGCCGCAACACCAGGAAAGAAATATTTTTTGCGTATCTAATTCCCCAAAAAGATATTTTTTAATTTTGAAAACTACAAGTTGGGAAAATAAAAAGCCGTCCAGCGAATTGCGGGACGGCTTGGAGAATAACAAAAAAATACAGGCTATTTTACATTACCCGATTCTTCATAACTCCTAATCTTATTATACAAGGTTTTCCTGTCGATCTTTAAAACTTCAGCAGCTTTCGTCTTATTAAATTTTACCTGTTTTAACACATTCATGATGGTTTCATACTCTGCGTGCGAAGCGGCGTCCTTAAGGTCCACAGGATTGTGTTTTACCGGCTCAGCGGGAGTGCGCTGTGTACGATCATCCGATACCGGCTCGATCACTGATTTGCCCGGATTACCAATGATCTCCCATGGCAATACATTAGCTGTAATTTTGCCGGAAGGTGATAAAAGAGCGGCCCGGCGTATAACATTTCTGAATTCCCTTAAATTGCCCGGCCAGCCATAGTTCATAAAGAGCTGACCCACCTCTTCGTCGAATCCATCCAGCTTTTTATCTAATTCGCCGCAGACTTTTTCAAGAAAAAATCCGGAGAATAAAGGTATATCCTCTTTCCTTTCACGGAGGGGCGGAATGGAAAGCGAAAACTCGTTGAAACGGTGATAGAGATCTTCCCTGAATTTTCCTTTCCGGTAGGCCTCCTGGAGGTTCTCATTGGAAGCCACGATCACCCTTGTATCCGTGCTGATATCTTTGGTGCTGCCTACCCGTTTGAATTTTCTTTCCTGGATCACCCGCAACAACGTAGTTTGGACATCCAGCGGTAGATTCGCTACTTCATCAAGGAACAGCGTGCCACCATCTGCTACTTCAAATATTCCCTCTTTATCGGACAAGGCGCCTGTAAAAGAACCTTTGATATGGCCAAACAGTTCACTGGCTGCAAGTTCTCTTGATAAGATTCCACAGTCCACGGCAATGAAGGGTTTATCCTTCCTGTTACTGCTTTGGTGAATAGTTTTGGCAATGACTTCTTTGCCGGTACCGCTTTCGCCATAAATAATGACGCTATAATTGGTAGGTGACACCAGTTCTATTTGCTTATACAATTCAGCAGTAGTAGGTGAAACACCCACCAAAAATTCCTCCGTATTGGCGATACTGTATTTCCTGGCCGGGGCTTCATTGCTTTGTTGCGTGGAAACTGTTGATTTCGGCGTGCCTGATTCGGCAAGTCCCCTGTTGATCACATTAATGACCTCTTCCGGCAAAAGTGGCTTGGTAATATAATCAAAAGCGCCGTGACGCATCACCTCTACAGCCATTTTTACGTCGGAGTAGCCGGTTATGATAATTACCACTACAGCAGGGTTCATACCTTTTATTTCCCGCAGCACTTCCCTGCCATCCATACTACCAAGGCGAAAATCACATAGCACCACATCAAAAGTACCTTCCTTAAACTTAGCCAGGCCCTTAGGTCCCGTATAGGCCATGTCTGTGTCAAAACCTTTTCTCTGCAAAAAATGGCTGAGCAGGCTGCACATATCCATGTCGTCGTCAATAAGCAATATTCGCTTCATATGGAATAAAATTTAATTTTAAAATTAAACAAAACAATTTGGTCGGAGCCCCGACCTTGCCGATTTCTTTTTCTGCCGGAATATTGCCTCCAATTTGAGGAGGATAATCTACCATTGCAGAATAGTCGCGCATTTTGTCCAAAGGAATGCCCATTTGAGTTCTTGGTAATATAAAAAATCAGGCCGGAATTTTGTATATAGTTTTAAGAGATTAAATCTTAACCTATGAATGTTTTAAACGCAACTATGCCTTTGCTAATGAATATGCTTATTGTAGATGATGAACCGGATATCTGTTATTTCCTGAGTGGAAATTTTAAAAGAAGAGGATTTAATGCTTTTTTTGCCCATACCCTGGCGGAGGCTGAAAAGCAACTTGAATTGAATAGTCCGGATATCTTATTATTGGATAACTACCTGCCAGATGGAAGGGGCATCGATTTTTTAAGTAAAGTAAAAACTGATTATCCTCATTTAAAAATTGTGATGATCACTGCACATGATAGCCCACAAGACAGGTTAAAAGCCTATGGCAATGGTATTGATTTTTTTCTTTCGAAACCCTTTACGCTTACAGAAGTGAACCAGGTGGTAGATCTTTTAGTTGGAGAGTCATAAAGGATTTATTTTCTTGCCTCAGTTTGAGGAATTTAATCTACACCAGCATTGTTTCATTACTCAGTTTCCCCAGTTAGTATCAGGATGTGAAGGCCAGTAGGATGGTAAATTTTGTTCCTTTGCCCTGGATACTTTCTACCGAGATTTCTCCATTATGATTGTGAATAATATTTTGTGTGTTAGTTAATCCAAGGCCAATACCCATAGGCTTATTAGAGAAATAAGCCTCGAACAGTCGGGTAACAGAGTCTGGATCCATCCCTGTACCGGTATCTGAGATGACTATTTTACATTTATTATTTTTCGATTTTGTAACGAGGGTCAGCACTCTTTCATCTTGTCGTTCCATGGCTTCTATTGCATTGATGATAATGTTCAGGAAGGCAGTTTTCATCTTATTTTTATCTACAGACACAGCCTTCAAACCCGTACTATAGTCCTTAACAACTTCAACTTTATTCAGCACTATGCGGTCTGCTGCTTCTTGTAATGTTTCGTCCAACAAGTCATTTATAGCAATACTTTCATAACTCAATTCTGAAAATTTGGTGGAATCCAGCAGATCAGAAATCAGGTGGTTGATACGATCGCTGTTACGATTAATCATTTCAAAGAGAAAATCTGAATCTGTATTTTTTTCACGAAGATCTGTTATTAACTGGTTGGTTGCCAAGTTGATATTCGTTAAAGGGTTTCTTATTTCGTGAGCTATCGCCCTCGCAATACGGCCGGTTACGGCTAATTTTTCCAGGCTACGTATTTTTATAAGCTCGGCATTTGCTTTATTGAGCTCTGTAATACGCTTTCTTAACTGGTACTGGTAGTCTTCTATCTCCTGCAAGCCTCTCTTTTTCTCCTTACTGACCTGCATATAAGTAATAAGACCAAAAAATAACAATGAAAAAGCCAATGTCAGGGATATGATAGTGATGGTAGTGATTAATCTTGTTGTCCGCTCCATCCTTTCCTGCCTTTCTACCAGCATTCTGTTCTCGTGCCTTTCCATCAATGCGATCTTTGCACGGATACTATCCATTTTCATTTTGGCTGAATAGTGAAGACCCAGCATTGAATCACTGATTTCCCGCTCATTCTCATCAAAGGTTTTTACGAGGTACCTTAAATTTTCCAGACGTTCATCAATACTTGTCTTGAGTTCCCTGAGTCGTTCCGTTTGTACCCAACTATCACTCGTTAACTGGATTAATTCATCATAAAGCGAATCTGTAATTTGACTGCTCCCGTAATAAGGGAATAAAAATTGGATATTTTTAGTAATAAGATAGCCTCTTACGCCTGTTTCGCCGTCTATTGTTGCAGCCAGTGTATTATCCAGTGTTTTAATGATAGAATTCGTGTATTCTACCCGGGCAGCTTGTTTCACCAGTTCGCGGTTAGCATATAGGGTAAACAGGTAAGTTAAAAGTAAAAGTACAAATGCAACAATGTACACCCTACGAATACCCTTTTCAGTCTTTGTCTTTTTAATAATCAGCTTCATAAACAACTATCTCGATTTATAGCCGGTCAAACGAAAAGATCCCGGCGTCGGGGCTTGTTTTGCCCAACATCTGGTCTGCAATGATCTCTGCGGCAATCAAGCTGAAAATGATCCCATTCCCTCCAAAGCCCAGTGCAAAATATCCGTTTGGCAATTTTTTGTAAGGTCCTATAAAGGGAAGACCATCCGGGGTAGAACCAAAAACTCCTGTCCAGCTAAACTCCGGGATAAACCCGACTTGGGGAAATAATCTTCTAAAATCACTTACGAGATTTTTTGTTTTTGCAGTTATCAATGCATCCCTTTTTTTCGGAGAATAGAATTTTTCGTCCCGGCCTCCTACCATAATCCTGTTCTCCGGTGTAGTTCGCATATATAAATAAGGATCTGCAGTATTCCAAATCAGCGAATCATTTTTCCAAAATGGCCTGTCCAGGGTCAGCGGTTCGCTAATGGTAGCGTAGGTGGAGTGTAATTTCAAAATCGGTTTATCGATGAAGTTGACAACTTCATAACCGGTGGCATATACCAGTTTTTTTGCTTTTATCCGGTACCCGTTCTCCGTCAGCAACTCTACACTCCTGGTTTTATGAGCAATACTAGTTACACAGGTACGATCAAAAACCTGGAGGCCTCTTTCAATACTATCTTTGTGCAGGCTATGCGTCAGCAAATAGGCATCGGTCTGAGCTCCATCAGCAGAATAAATAGCGGCAGATGCTTTCAAACCCGCTTTGTCAACAACCGCATCATCCTGGAGGTAGTGAACCTTTAAACCCAGTTGTTTTCTTGCTTCATACTCCTTTCTTAGGTCCGGGACATCTTTCTTGGAAGCTGCATAGTAAAGGCTTTTCTTCTTTTGGATGCCGGTAAACCCGATCTTGCCGGCTATAGCCAATAGCTTATATATGGCTTCTTTACAAAGCCAGTATGATTTTTCCGCATCTTTCTTACCAATCATGCCGATCAGTTTATGCAGGGGAGTATCGATCTCATACTGGAGCAATGATGTACTGGCGCAGGTGCTTCCCAGCCCAATGGTTCGGGCATCTACTACGATACAGGGGATATTTTTCTGTACAAGGTGCCAGGCGGTCAGGGCACCGGAAATCCCACCACCGAGGATTACGACCTCAGTGTGGAGGTTTTTCACCAATTTTGGATAATTTGCTACCAGCCCGTTTTTGATCAGGGAAAATGGATAGCCCGATTTGAGATTCATTGACTCCAATTTATTGCAAGTATCGTCTTAAGGTCCAGGCTATCGTTTCATGCTCCTTCATTAGGCCAGTAAGGAAATCGGAACTTCCTTTGTCCTTATATTTCTCTTCACAGTCGTCAATAAATTTTCTAAGATTAATAATCACGGATTCATGATCCTGCAGTAATTCTTTGATCATCTCCTTTTGGACAGGATATTTTCCCGGGGATTCCTTTAAACTGGTCATTTCCAGAAACTCCTGCATAGTACCGGGAGTCTTGGTGCCCAATTTGTTTATTCGTTCTGCTATTTCATCAATCGAATGTTCTAATTTTTTATACTGCCCTTCGAACAATTTGTGTAATTCCATAAAGCTGTTCCCGTAGACATTCCAGTGAAATTTCCTAGTTTTTGTATACAATACGATGGCATCTGCTAAAACTGAGGTCAAAAGTCCTGTAATACTCTTGAGATTTTTGGCAGAAAGACCAATGTTGGGGATCATAAGTAATGTTTTAAGGTTGAAAAAGAATAGTGTTTAAAGATTTTTTGCCTTCACACTGAATGAATTACAACTATCGTTCCACCATTAAAATTGTTGGAGCTTGTTTTAATGGCACGATATTTTCAAACTGTGTCAATAGAGGTACAGTTTTATTTTATAACAATTAAATTCTTACATTATGTTACGCTGGACAGTTATATTTCTTGTCGTCGCCATCATTGCAGCCATCTTTGGATTTGGCGGTGTAGCTGCGGGCGCAGCTTCAATTGCAAAGATCCTGTTTTTCATTTTTATTGTTCTCTTTTTGTTATCGTTGATCTTTGGCAAATCAATGACAAAATCGGATGTTTAAATAACCACGTATAGTATACCTGGTAAATTTAATTCTGGATATGAAAAGGATATTATTTTTAAGTAGCCTGCTACTGGTCTCAACTTGGATAGCAGGCTTCTTTTTTTATGGATCCTCGCCGGTCATACATAATTTGCTTTTACTGTCGGTCCTATTTTTTTTAAGGTCAGTCATGTTCACCCGACCTGAAACGGTAGCGCAGCAGTAGGAAAATTGGCACGAAAATTATACACTCTTAGTTACATTTATTTTAATCCACAATTAAATCAATTTTTATGAGCAGCAAAGTATTATTAGGTTTTGTAGCAGGAGCAGCCGTAGGCGCCCTGGCTGGTATATTATTTGCCCCCGACTCCGGTCCTAACACCCGAAAAAAAATAGCCCATAAAGCTGGTGACTGGACGGATGCCGCTAAAGAGAGTTTTAACGGACTTATTGACGGTGTCAAAAGGGCTTATTCCGGCGCGAAGGATGAAGCGGAAGAACTAGGGGATAAAGCAAAAGCAAAGATGAGCTCTGCCAAGAACGAGGCTAAGAGTGAAATCAGAAATGCAATTGGCTAAACAGATCTCCGTCAAATAAACCAACTATGTGTAAATCCTGATATATGCAATCAACGTTTGAACATATTGAATCCCTTGTATCTAAAGCTGGGGAGCTGGCCGAGACGAAGGTTGAATTATGGAAATTGAGAGCGGTAGGAAAAATATCTAAATCGGTTTCATCGATCATTTCAAAAGTGGCCATCGTCGTCTTGCTGGCCATAGCCCTGATAATGATCAGCTTGGGAGCAGCCTATTGGCTTGGATCAGCCATGAATAATACTTATTATGGATTTTTCATTATGGGGGGCTTTTATGCGTTAGTTGGTTTATTTGTCTTTCTATTTCGAAGGAACTTGATAAAAAAGCCTTTGAGTGATCTCATCATTGATAAAATAATAAAATAGTGAAAGCAGACACTGTGGGCAGTGATAACATTGAATCAAGAATAAAACAACTTGAATCATTGCAGGCACAGCAGTCGGAAGAGCTGCGCCTTTCTTTTCATGAATTGGGTGACCGTCTTAGTCCTTCCAATGTCATGAAGAACGCTTTGAATTCTGTAATCTCTTCACCCGGTTTACGAAGTACGGTGCTCGATACTGCCATTAGTGCAGGGGCTGGATTCCTGGGTAGAAAATTAATAGTTCGACGTTCAGGAAACATTTTTCTTAAAGTGGCCGGCGTGGCCGTTCAATTCCTACTTTCAAATTTTATAAGAAATAAGATACCTGATATAAAAGAATCAATAGCCACAGGCAAGAATGGGGTTGAACATTAGGATGTTTCCAATATTGGAGATACAGGAGTCGAATCTATGGTTCGACTCTTTTTGTTTGGTTTAATAACTATCTTTAATATGGTTGCCCATTACCTAATTTATTTTCATTTTAAAAAGCGAGTATGAAATTCAATGACCGAATCAAACAGATACTGCTTTTGATCCTGATTATCTTCCTGATCTTTCTTACGGTAAAGCAGCTTACCATTTTTCTTCCCGGTATTCTTGGTGCAATAACGCTTTACATCCTTAGCCGGGCTAATTATTTTCAGCTGGTGTACAATAAGAAGTGGAAAAAGGGGAGAGCCGCAGGGTTGTATATTATTTACTACCTTTTTTTATTGGGATTGCCTTTTTTCCTGGCCATTACGTTGATAAGCCCCAAGGTTAATGAGTTTCTTAATGACCCGACAGCTACCATAGAAAGTATTAAAAGGGCGATAGTACAAGTACAGCAAAAGATGGGGATCACGTTTGCCTCCGAGCAATCATTATCCGGAGCATTTGATAAAGTATTAGCTTTTTTACCGTCAATATTGAACAGCACGGCAAACCTTGTTGCCAACCTGGCTACCATGTTATTTTTTCTATATTTTATGCTTTACAACGGGAGAGATATGGAGAAGACCCTGTATCGTATTATTCCTCTTAAAGATGCTAATACTAATATGCTGGCGTCTGAGACAAAAAAAATTGTAAAAGCCAATGCACTTGGTATCCCACTTATATCAATTATCCAGGGACTGACTGCTACACTGGGCTATTTTATTTTCGGCGTACAGGAATGGGCCTTATGGGGTTTCCTTACCGGCATATTTGCTTTTTTCCCGATCGTAGGAACTATGATAGTTTGGGTTCCACTGGTCATTTATACATTTGTAACTGGTAATACAGGGATGGGTATAGGATTATTGTTATATAGTGTAATCGTTACAGGAAATGTGGATTATGTTGCCCGTATAACTATCATGAAAAGAATTGGCGATGTTCACCCTACCATCACGGTGTTGGGTGTTATAGTTGGCTTGGGGCTTTTTGGTTTTATAGGTTTGATCTTTGGTCCCCTGCTTGTCAGTTATATCATTGTGCTTTTCAAGATCTATATGAATGAATTTGTTGAACCACTGGCCGAAGAAAATACGGCGGTCACTAAAGTGCAGGAAATAGCAGAACAAATACCCGAGAAGAATTAAAAAAACTCCACCTGGCTTACAAGTGGAGTTTTTATCAAATTAAAATAAGAGATTTAGTCTTTAAGTTTTGAAAGCAAACGCAATATTTCCAGGTATAGCCACACTATAGTTACCAGCAATCCAAAAGCACTATACCACTCCATATACCGGGCGGCTCTTAGTTCCACACCTTTTTCAATAGTATCAAAATTCAACAGCAGGTTGAAAGCTGCCAACCCCACCACCAGGATAGAGAAACCAATACCAATAGGTGTTGCTGCATTTGTGAAGGAGCCAACAGGCGACCCCATAGCCAGATAAGTGATCCACTGAATAAGGTAAAATATACCAATGGCTATAGTGGCAACTGTTATTACGGAACGTAATTTTTGGGTAACCTTAATGATGCGGTACCTGTATAAAAGGAACATCACAAGCGTAACCAGCAATGTTAACGCAACAGCTTGCGTGGGTAATCCGGGGTATGCATGATTATACATGGCCGAAATAGCCCCCACAAAAAGACCTTCCAGAATAGCATACGCCGGGGCAATCACTGGCGACCATTGTTTTTTTACCATCATGACAATGGCAAGTAATAACCCTCCAAATACTCCAACAAGCATAAAGGGCATAGGGTCACTGCCTTTATCATACTGGCTCCAGGCAAAAAGTGTTGAGCCGATCATCAACATGATCAATACACCAAATTTATTCATCGTTCCTTTTACCGTCATTTCTTCGCCGGTACTCATTCCTTCCAGGATGGTTCCCTGGTAGGTTTTTTCCTGCAGGGTAGGGTTGCTTGATTTAAGAAAAGCCATAGTTGTATTTTTTTATAAAGATAAATAGTTTCCCAGAAATGAAACCCAGGCTAAAAAATCCCAAATTCTTAAATTCCGATATCTAAGGCTGGGATTTGACATTTTTTTTTGGGATTCTCCTAGTAATGCCAGCGTACAAATGCTTCCATCGCTGCATAATGGGTGAGACCCAGGTCGGCATAAAGGTTGGCAGTAGCTGCATTTCTTTCTTCTGCCCGTTGCCAGAATTCCCTGGAATCGCTGCCCTGGAAAGGCACCATATCTTTTTGGGACTGGTGAATAAATATGCCAAATCGTTTTTTCAATACCTGGTCGGGACTCATAGGAATGGCCATTTCAATTTCTTCGATATTCCATTCCTGCCAGGCACCTTTGTAGAGCCAAAGCCAGCAATCATTGATCCATTCATAACTATCAGAGCCGGCGGCTTCCTGGCGTATCCTTCTTAATGATTCTAGTACAATGTTGAAACAAACAATATGTGTACCATGAGGATCAGCAAAATCACCGGCACAAAAAACCTGTTGTGGTTTTACTTTGCGAAGTAACTCGATAGTAGTCTTAATATCTTTTTCACTCATCGGCTTTTTCTCGATCGTTCCCGTTTCATAAAAAGGAAGATTCTGGAAATGAATATTTGAATCCTGTATACCCACATACCGGCAGGTTGCTTTTGCTTCACCCCGGCGAATAAGTCCTTTAATAGAACGTATTGTGGGTGTATCCACCTGGTTTGATTTTTTTCTTGCTAAAAACTTCCTGGCATTTTCCAGTATCTTACCAGACTTGCTGGTATCGATACCCGCAATTTCTTCAAATCCAACCGCAAAATCCAGGAACCTCGTGACAAATTCATCAGTGACGGCAATATTGCCACTGGTTTGGTAGCCGACATGCACATCGTGACCCTGGTCATGCAGGCGCTGAAAAGTACCACCCATACTGATAATATCATCATCGGGATGAGGAGAAAAAATAATTACTTTCTTAGGAAAAGGGGAAGATCGTTCGGGGTGAGCAGGAATGTTCGCCCTGTCTTTGCCGGCCGGCCATCCGGTTATGGAGTCGCGTAACATATAATAAACCTGCAGGTTGATCTCGTAAGCATCACCTTTCTCAACCAGCAGGTCACTAAGACCATATTCATTATAATCGGTATTGGTTAAACTTAAAACAGGTTTCTTAAGTTTTAATGCCATATTTACGACAGCCTTTTTTATCATTTTCGGTGTCCAGTCGCAATCACCAGTCAGCCAGGGGGATTTATTACGGGTTAATTCAGCTGCTGCCGCTTCATCGACCACAAAAGTTACATCGTCATGGTTTTGTAGTAAAGAAGCCGGCACTTGTTCGGAATCATCATCTTCTACCGCCTTTTTAATAACAGGTGCTTTGGCGCTACCCCAGGCCATTAATATAATTTTCTTTGATTTGAGTATGGTGCTGATACCCATGGTGATGGCTAGTCGTGGCACTTGAGAAATATTAGCAAACTCGTAGGCATTCGCAATCCGTGTGGAGTTATCTAGCGTTATCAACCTTGTCTTGGAATAGATACCTGACCCTGGTTCATTAAATCCAATATGACCGTTGTTACCGATGCCAAGGATTTGCAGATCAATACCGCCAGCGTCCTTTATCATTTTTTCATAGTGCCGGCAATGTTCTTTGATATCTTCCTTGATGGTTTGACCATCCGGTATATGAACATTCTTTGGATTAATGTCAATATGTTCAAATAAATGCGTTCGCATAAAGCGATTGTAACTCTGCAAAGCGTCATTGTCTATCGGGTAGTATTCATCAAGATTGAAAGTGATAACATTTTTGAAACTTAACTTTTCTTCCTGGTGCATTCTTACCAGCTCACTATAAAGCGACTTGGGTGTTGAGCCGGTAGCCAATCCCAGCACACATTTCTCTTTACTTCGTTGCTTTTCCCTGATAAAATTTGCCACCTGCCGCGCTACAAACTCAGCCCCCTCCCGCGGTGAAGGAAATATTTTAATGGGTATTTTTTCAAAACTGTCAGAGAGATCGACGGGGGTATTCTTTGGGGCCATGAATTTCTATTTTCGACGTGAAAAACTATGTAAAGGTATAAAAATGTGGCCAGCCTTCTGAACAAGCGCTAACAACCCGGTAAAAAAAACTCTCGCAGCGATTTTATGGATTGGTGAAAAAGATTTCTCGACGCCTGGTAATTGATTCCCATTACTTCACTGATCTCTTCATAATGGAGGCCCTGGTATATTTTAAGATAAATTATTTCTTTCTGCCGGTTAGTTAATTTATTTATCGCATCGATCATTTTTCTGCTCACCTGGCCTTTTTCTTCCTCCGCAACGATAAAATGGTCATGACTGACTTCGAAATTCAAATCGTCGTGAAAATGGATGCTGGCCTTGGTTAACGTTCCCTTTTTCAGTTGACGGAGAAGCTTGTACTTCAACGCTTTTAATAAATAGGCTTTCAGCGATTGGATGGCTGTATCACTTCTGCTTTGCCATAGTTCAATAAATAGTTCCTGTATACAGTCTTCCAACAAGTGATCATCCGGGCAGAACCGGCTCCCATACTGTACTAACAATCCATAATATCCCCGGAAGAGGTGACCAAAGGCCTCCCTGTCACCTTTTTTAAAGGCAGCCCACAGGACAATGTCAATATCGTTATCTCTCAAAGCAGTCGTATTAGGAACACCATTTTAGTTATGGTCTTGCAGCTATTTTGCCTCAATTTAGAAAAGTTTCAAAATAATAGTTACAAAAACTTGTAAAAGAGCACTTATTTGTAATAATTCAAAAATATTGATATGTCTAAAAGTTTTTCAACAGTAGAAGATGTTCTGACGGATGACGTTTTTATTGCCTGGTTCAGTCGTGAGGAAGAAGCTAAAGTAGGAGAGTGGGAAAATTGGATTACCCAAAATCCACAATACCAGCCGCTGGTCAGTGAAGCTATTGCTTTTATGAATAACCTGCATGGTTCAATTGCCCCCGTGTCCGCTGAAAGAACTGCAACCGCCCTGTCAAGTCTGAATAGCCAACTTGATGCCATTGAATCTACTCCGGTAGTACCGATGCAAAAAAGATCCCCCAGGCGTTGGTGGATCGCAACTGCTGCGGCAGCGATAGCGATCATTGCATCGACATTACTGTTGTTTGACGTTTCTTCAAAAAAATCTGGTTATGCTACTACTTATGGCCAGTTGGAAAAACATGAATTACCGGATGGTTCGGTAGTGACCTTGAATGCAAATAGTTCGGTGAAGATTAGCGACAAATGGAATGGTGAAGCTGACAGGGAAGTATGGCTGAAAGGCGAAGCTTTCTTCAACGTGTCAAAAACGCAAAACAACAATCGTTTTATTGTTCATGCGGGTCAACTGGATATAATTGTTACCGGAACACAGTTCAACGTGATAAGCCGTGATGCTAAAACCAGCGTCTTGCTAACCGAAGGCAGTGTAACTATTTTGACAAAGGAAGGCAACCAGATCATGATGAAGCCGGGTGATTTCGTAGAACTGGGGAATAATGATGGTCTTCATAGAAAAGAAGTCAACCCTGAGAATATCATTGCGTGGACAGATAAAAAATTGATGTTTGAGTACACACCGATGGAGAAAGCAGCAGAAATGATCGAAGAGATATATGGAGTTGAAGTTGAATTGAGCAATAAAGAAGCGAGAGCGATCATACTCACAGGTGTTATGCCAAATGATAATCTTGACATTTTGTTACAATCTATTGAAGCTTCGATGGATTGTAAAATTGTAAAAGAAGGGAACAGGATAATAATTACAGGAAAACAGTAATACAACTAAAAACAAATTGCTATGAGAAAAATTGCTTGTGCCAGGAAATTACCTGGGTTGTTTTTTGCGGGGCAGTTACTTTTTTTGACGACAGCCTATTCGCAGGATACATATGCCTATACAAAAAAAGGTAAGGGAGATAAATACCATGCAGCTTTTAAAACTGCTGATCCCGATCAAAAAAAATTAGGCAAACAATCTCTTTTAAGTGTCCTGAAAGAGTTGAACCGAAAAAAAGGGATCTATTTTATGTTTGCTGAACCTTCGCTGGCAAACACCCAGGTGACAGAATTAAGAAGTATAAAGAATGACATTGAAAGGATCCTCGACGAATTATTGAAAGGGACCAACCTGTTATATAAGAAAGTGGATGACAAAACCTATGTAATTTTTAGTAGCAGGCAGAAGACAAGTGCCGTAGCGGAGGAGTTACAGAATACTAACCGCCAGTATACTTCAATAGATGATATTCCCTCCCTTACCCAAAAGTTTGAAAGGATTACAGGGAGGATCACTGGTACTGATGGAAACCCGTTGGCCGGAGTATCTGTCCAGGTAAAAGGTTCTACCCGCGGTACTTTCACCAATGCCAGCGGTGTTTTTACTATTGAAGCCAACAAAGGCGATATCTTATTGATTTCCTATATCGGGTATGAAACAACACAGATGATGATCGGGAATGATCAATCACTCAGCATTGCCATGACGCTGGCTAACCAGCAAATGAACGAAGTGGTGGTCACGGCGCTGGGTATTCGAAAGGAGACACGACGTTTAGGTTATTCCGTAACTAAAGTAGGCGGAGAAGAGTTTACAAAATCAAGAGAAATAAATGTTGCGAATGCATTAGTAGGAAAAGTAGCTGGAGTAAACAGCAGCGGACCTCTGACAGGCCCTGGCGGTTCTTCTAATGTTTTGATAAGAGGGATCAGCTCGCTAAGCGGTGGCAGACCCTTGTATGTGATCAATGGGATCCCTTTCGCCAACAATAATTTTGGTAGTGCCGGTATGTGGGGTGGAGCTGACCTGGGAGAAGGACTCACCAGCATTAACCCAGATGATATTGAAGAAATAACTGTATTAAAAGGAGGCGCCGCTGCTGCTCTATATGGACAACAGGCTCTTGGCGGTGTGATCATGATCACTACGAAATCGGGCAAAGGCAAAAAAGGATTGGGAATAGAATTGAATAGCAATATCCAGATTGATAAGATCAATAATTTCCTGGAATTCCAGGACGAGTACGGGCAAGGAACATTAAAGGCTAAGCCTACTGACGCTACTTCTGCTAAAAACACTGGCTTGTCATCCTGGGGTGCAAAATTAGATGGTTCATCAACTCCCATCTTCGATGGGACCATGCGACCTTATACAGCACAGGGAGATAATTTGGACAGGTTTTACAAAACGGGTTCAACATTCAGCAATACTGTTTCCATTACCAGTGGTAGTGAAACGGGTAATTTCCGGTTATCATTGTCTGATCTCCGGAACATTGGTGTTTATCCCAATTCAAAGTATAACAGGAATAATGTAAGTCTCGACGCCAATTATAAGCTCTCCGATAAATGGTCGGGGCAGGCATCAATTCTTTATTCAAGAGAGGAAGGAAAAAACAGGACCAACCTGAGCGACGCTCCGGGAAATGGAAACTATGCCATCAATTTTCTGCCACCCAATGTGAATGCCGATTATCTCGGTACGGGGTATGATGCATTAGGTAATGAAATTGAGTATAATGGAGATGCTTTTACTACTAATCCATTTTTTGCAGCCAATAAGTTCCAAAACAATACCTCCAAGAACAGGTCTTTCACGATGGCCAGCTTGCGGTATTCGCCCCTAAAATGGCTGTATATCCAGGGTCGATTTGGAAATGATAACTATTCATTCAGCGGTGTACAAATCACACCAACCGGTACAGCATACAGGAAAGGGGGTAGTGTGGATAATGATATCAACTGGTTCTACAATCAATCCAATTTTGATGTGCTGGTGGGTATGAACCGGAATATAACCCCGGATATTGCCTTTAACCTTACAGCCGGCGCCAACCTGCTGAAAGAAAGACAGCGGATAAATACGATCAATGCAAGTGGCCTCGCTTTTCCGTATTTGTATAACCCAGGCGCTGCCACTTCCAATAATGCCGTTACAACAACACCGCAGAAAGATGTTCGTTCTGTGTATGGAAGTCTGGAGCTTTCCCTCAAGAATTTTCTTTTCCTGACGGTAACCGACCGAAACGATTGGTCAAGTACTATTCCTATCGAAAACAACTCGTATAATTATCCTTCAGCTAATTTATCTTATGTTTTTTCCGAACATGCAAAACCATCCTGGTTAAGTTTTGGCAAAATAAGAGTTGGCTATGCGCAGGTAGGACGGGATGCCGATCCCTTCCAGACAGCTCTGTATTATAATTCGAACGGGTCGATCAGTGGTCAGCCAATCGGTTCACTGCCTGCGGTGATCCCCAATAAAAATCTTGAGCCTCTCCAGGCAAAAGAATTTGAAGCAGGTACACAATTGAGTTTGTTTAAAAGCAGGATGAATATTGATTTTACCTGGTATAAAAAGAATACACTGAATGATATTGTACAAGGAACAGTTTCCCAAACATCAGGTTATAATGCAGCGGTTGTCAATATCGGTAAAGTGAGGAACGAGGGCATTGAATTGTTGGTAGGAGGGACACCTATAAAAGGAAAGCATTTCACCTGGAACACTTCCTTCAATTATGCCAATAATAAAAATAAGATCATCCAGCTGGCAGAAGGACAGCAGTTCATGAGTCTCGGGCAGTCCCGCACTACCCGTGGGTTTACGCAACACCGGATCGCTATGCCGGCTTTCCAGGTAATGGTGTACGACTATAAAAGAGACCCGGCAAAAGGGAACGCACTGGTAGTAAATGCGAGTGGTTTTCCACAGGCTGCAGACGACCTGGTGTCAGCAGGTACCAGCATACATCCGACAACCGGCGGATGGAACAATAGCTTTACCTATAAAAAACTGAGCATTGAATTTTTGATCGATTATAAATACGGCGGGTATATGTATTCAGGTACCAATGCCAGGGCTTATGGAAATGGATTGCATAAAGAAACATTGAATGGAAGGGAAAGCGGGATTAACGTGACAGGCGTAAATGATGCCGGTGCGCCTGTTACCAAAACAATTTCAGCACAGGATTATTATGGAGCATTGGCCAGTATTTCATTAGTACAAACATATCAATCAGATTTTATCAAATTCCGTTCGCTTACTTTGTCGTATGATGTGCCGACTGGAAAGATCATGAAGAACAAGATACAGGGCATTACTATTTCGCTGGTGGGAAGAAATCTTTTTTACATCAAAAGAAGTACGCCCAATATTGATCCAGAAGCAAATTATAGCAACAATACCTCCATTGGTCTTGAGTATGCCAGCCTTCCCAGTGTAAAAAGCTATGGATTGAATCTGAATGTTAAGTTTTGATACAATACTATTGATAACCGAAAAATGTTCTCTATATGAAAGTGATTAATAAAATACTTACAGGAGTGATGGTAGCAGGTATACTGCTCACTGCCTGCACAAAGAATTTTGAAAAACTGAATACCGACCCGAACAGCGTTTCAGTTAATAATTATCCCCCTGTGTATAACCTGACCAAGGCACAATTGGAATACACCGGCAATAATGATTTCAGTTATGAAACCTGGCGGGTGAATATTATCTATTGTGGTATGATGATGCAGCAATTAGCCAATGCAAGTTGGTATGCGGGTGACAAATACATTCAGAATGATGCATGGGCCAATGCATATTTTGATGTAGCCTACGAAGACCAGGTGAAATATGTAGTGGACCTGATGGCTCTGACAAAAGATAACCCGGCCTATAAGAATCTTTACCAGGTCGGCCGTATTCTGAAAGTGATGATATTTCATCGGATCACTGATATTTACGGGGAAGTACCGTATGCTGAAGCCGGGCTTGGTTTTTATGGAAGGATATTTACACCTAAATATGATAAGCAGCAAGATATTTATCTCGATATGCTGAAAGAATTGGATGAGGCTGGAACAGCACTTGACGTGGCCGCTGATAAACCAGGTGCAGGTGACTTAATTTATGGTAAAGCTGCTGATCCTATTGCACAATGGAGAAAATTAGCCAACTCACTGATGGTTAGATTAGCAATGCGATTGACCAAAGCAGATGCGACGTCTGCCAGGACATGGGTGGAGAAGGCGCATTCGAAAGGGTTGATGACATCCAATGCAGATAATGCAAGAATATTGCATGATGCAACGGGTGGAAGACTTACCGTGAACCGGAACAGTAATATCCTTGGTGATGGGGGTGAGTGGAAAGCATGCAGTAACGGAGAAGTTTTTTTAAGCCGTCGCTTTGTGGATTACTTAAAGACTAATAATGACCCCAGGTTACAATTCTTTGCAAAAATAAAAGCATCAGGCAGTAGTGTTCCGGCTAGTCAGGTAGGCCTGCCCAATGGGTATGATCAGAATGGTGGTGCAACTGATATATCAACAGCGGCTGGTTACCCGGGCAATATCAATAATTATTCAACCATACGGAGTGATATCTTTCTTAGCACAGCAGGCCCAACTGTATTAGCAACTTATGCCCAACAGGAATTGTTATTGGCGGAAGCCGCAAAAAGAGGCTGGAGCGTAGGGGTCAGCGCCGCTACACATTATAATAACGGTGTTACGGCAGCCATGCAGCAATTAACGCAATACAACGCAGCTGCTACAATAACCCCCGCTGATATCACAGCTTATCTTACAGCCCGTCCCTATGCCGATAGTTTTGACCAGATCAATACCCAGTACTGGGTAGCGAGTTTTCTGGACTGGTATGAAACATGGGCCAATTGGCGTCGTAGCGGTTTTCCTGCATTGACCCCTGTTAACTATTCAGGCAATGCAACAGCCGGACAAATACCCCGTCGTATGCTTTACCCTGCTTCGGAGGCATCTGCGAATGGTGTTCATTTACAAGATGCAATTACCCGGCAGGGAGCAAATAATTTTCTCACCAGGGTATGGTGGGATAAACCTTAAGATGATAGCAGACCAGATAGTAAGCAGTCAAAGGCTGTCCCGGTAACGGGCAGCCTTCTTTTTTCTATATATCAAGCGATGATATGCGGAAGATCATAATAATATCATTTTTTACGCTATTCTTATTACATGCAGTGCATCCGCAATCAACAACACTGTTTAAACAAATAGATTCCCGACAATCAGGGATCAGTTTTGTCAATAAGATACAAGAGAACGACGCTTTGAATGTATTGGCCTATGAATATTTTTATAACGGCGGGGGAGTAGCTGCCGGTGATATCAATAATGACGGCCTTTCTGATATTTTTTTTACGGGAAATATTGTATCCAATAAACTTTACCTGAACAAAGGCGGTTTTGAATTTACTGATATTACTCGTACGTCGGGAACTGGTGGAAGGAAGGATTGGAAAACCGGTGTATCCATGGTTGATATTAACGGGGATGGCTGGCTGGATATTTATGTGTGTTATTCAGGTAAAGGGAAATCGCATGAGCGCCGGAATGAACTGTATATCAATAAGGGGGATCTAACCTTTACAGAACAGGCAAAACAGTATGGGCTGGATGATACGGGCTGTTCCACCCAGGCAGCTTTTTTTGATTACGACCGGGATGGCGATCTTGATTGTTATGTGCTCAATCATAATATAAAAGCGTATAAGAATATTGAACTACACTATTTGAAAACGGACTACGATACCCTGGCAGCCGACCGGCTTTACAGGAATGATAAAGGACGCTTTATCGATGTAAGCAAGGCCGCAGGAATAACCGGCAATCCACTCAGTTTTGGGTTGGGTATTGCTGTTTCAGATATCAACCAGGACGGATGGCCCGATCTGTATATCAGTAATGATTATACCGAACAGGATTATTGTTATGTCAACAATGGCAATGGAAGTTTTTCGCAGAAGGAAAAGGAATTGTTCACTCATCATTCACAATTTTCCATGGGTTCGGATATCGCAGATATCAATAACGATGGGCTCGTTGATATTTTTACGCTGGATATGCTGCCCGAGGATAACCGGCGGCAGAAATTATTGCAGGGGCAGGAGAACTATGAGCTTTACCAATATATGGCTTCGAATGGGTTTCACTACCAGTTCATGAGAAATATGCTGCATGTAAATAACGGGAACAATACATTCAGCGAGATCGGGCAATTATCAGGAATTTCCAACACAGACTGGAGTTGGGCGCCTTTATTCGCCGACCTGGATAACGATGGGAACAAAGATCTGTTTGTGACTACCGGGTATTTAAGGGATTATACCAACAAGGATTTTTTAAAGTATTGGGGTGATTACCTGGTAAAACAGGCCGTGAACAGGGATAATGTTAATTATCTTGATATTATCAAAATGATGCCGGTCACTTTGCTAAAGAATTATGCTTTTCAAAATAGCGGGGATTTTATTTTCAGAAACATGTCCGCAGCATGGGGACTCGACCATGCATTTTTGTCGAATGGAGCGGTTGTTGCCGACTTCGACAATGATGGAAACCTTGACCTGGTTGTCAATAATATAAACGAAGAAGCGGCTCTTTACCGTAATGAACCGCTCCAGGATGCCAGGCATCATTACCTGCAGGTTGCCTTACGTGGAGATGGAATGAACCGCTTTGGTATTGGCGCTACGATCAGTTGTTATACAAAAGGAAAGATGCAATTTCTCGAGCAAATGCCTGTGAGAGGGTACCAATCATCTGTAAGCGAAGTATTGCATTTTGGACTAGGAAAGGAGCCCATGGTAGATTCATTGGTACTTACCTGGCCTGATGGCAAAACAGAAATACTTTTTAATCTTCCCGCTGACCAATTAATAACGGTAGAACAAAAAAATGCAAAAGCCTCCGGGCCTGTGAAAAGCGCAACAAGGAAGAAAATATTTTCACAGGAGGATCCATTTATTGATTTTTCACATCGTCAATTAGGATTTAATGATTTTAAACGACAACCACTTTTACCGGTGATGCTTTCTCCCTGTGGCCCAAGAATTAAGACTGGTGATCTGAATAATGACGGAAGAGATGATATTTTTATTGGCAGTTCAGCGGGACAGGCAAGTGAATTGTATTTACAAAAGCCCGGCGGAGGTTTTTCAAAACCTGAGATCAGGGACATTGTTACTGATAATCTGTCTACTACAGCTGATATCGAGTTTTTTGATGCAGATAATGATGGTGATACGGATATCTATGCGGTAAGCGGCGGGTATGGTGATTATATTGTAAATGATGAAAGATTACAGGATCGCCTTTTTCTGAACGATGGCAAAGGTAGCTTTAACAAAGCGCTGGACGCCTTGCCTCCTTTATATGTAAGTAAATCTTGTGCGGTAGCCCTGGACGTTGACGGCGACGGCGATATGGATATTTTCACGGGAGGAAGAGTGATGCCGGGCGAATACCCGGTAACACCACAAAGTTTTTTGCTGCTGAATAATGGTAAAGGAAAGTTTACCAATGCGACTGAGCAATGGCTGGCTTTCCTGAAAACAATGGGGATGATAACAGATGCAAGAGCAGTTGATATAAATAATGATAAAAAAACTGACCTGGTACTAACCGGCGAGTGGATGGCGCCAACGATTCTATTGAATACCGGCAAAGGATTCACGACAGCAGGAATGGGAGTGAGTGCTTATGGTGGTTGGTGGAATACTCTTGAATTATTTGATGCAGATAAAGATGGGGATCTCGATATGATCGCTGGTAACTGGGGACTCAATTCACAATTAAGAGCCAGCGAAAAGGAACCGGTGGAAATGATCTGGAAGGATTTTGATAATAATGGTTCGATAGATCCTTTCTTAAATTATTATATACAGGGTGTTTCTTATCCTCACGTTTCCCGCGATGAATTATTGGACCAGGTCTATCCCTTGCGGAGAAAGTTTACCAGTTACAAGAGTTATGCAGATGCGGTCATGACAGATATATTTAGTGAACAAGACCTAAAAGATGCGAGCCGTTTGCGAATGACGCATCTTGCCACTTCTTATTTTGAAAATATGGGTGATAGTTTTGTTATGCGTTCCTTGCCGCTACCGGCGCAGTTTTCACCAGTCTATAAGATCGTGGTGGAAGACTGGAATGAAGATGGAACAAAGGATCTGTTGTTACTGGGTAATAATGATCATGCCCGGCTTAAAATGGGAAAAATGGATGCCGGGTTTGGAACGCTACTGCTCAACGATGGAATAGGAAATTTCAGGAACGCCGGGTTTGCTGAAACTGGTTTATCAGTATCGGGTGATGTAAAAGATGCAGCCGTCATAAAAAATGGGAACGATCATTATTTAATTATCGGTATCAATAACAAAGGCTGGCTAAACTATAAATGGAATCAATGAGAAAGGTCTTGATAGGATGTTTGTTACTTAGCGGGAAAGCAGGGGCCCAATCCACACCAGCTTCTGTGCAGCAACAAGTATGGGCCATCACGGAAGTAATGTATCATGATGTGATCAATCCCCCCGCGGCCGCCAGGTTCTATGCTTATTCGATTTTAACGGGCTATGAAATAATAACTCAGCTTACCCCGGAGGCTTCACGTTTGGGAGATAAGCTAAAGGATTATCCTTTTTCAAATGTGCGTCGTATCAGCGATAAGGTTGATAAACAACTGGCCACATTGTATGGTATCCTTGAAACAGGAAAAAATATCATTCCATCCGGTTACCTGCTGGAAGAAAAACAGGACAAATTACTAGAAACATTCAGGGGCGCTTTTATTTCTAAAACGGTGATCGACTCATCGGTAGCTTTTGCGAAAGCGGTTGCAAAAAAAATAATTCACTATTCGAAAACGGACGGCTATTTTAAATTGAGTACTCATATCCGTTATCAACCTTTTTCGGCGGACAGTAATTGGCAACCCACGTCGCCTGAATATATGCCAGCGATAGAGCCTTATTGGCACACTATCCGGACTTTTTTTCTTGATTCCGCACAGCAATTCAAACCGGTTGCTCCAACTTCTTTCAGCAAGGATCCTCAATCATCTTTTATAACACTTACAAAGGAAGTATATACTACTACCAGAAACCTGTCGGCAGAGCAAGAACTGATCGCCAATTTTTGGGATTGCAATCCTTTTGCGGTGCAGTTCCAGGGACATATGAGTATTGGCTTGAAAAAGATATCGCCGGGTGGACATTGGATGGGTATAACCGGTATCGTATGTGAGCAGGCAGGATATGATCTTACACAAACCTTGTTATTACATGCATTAGTAGCACTTACCCTCCATGATGCCTTTATCAGTTGCTGGGATGCCAAATACAGGACCCACCGTATCCGCCCCGAAACGGCAATTAACCGCTATATTGATCCTAAATGGAAACCTATATTGCAAACACCACCTTTTCCTGAATACAGCAGCGGGCATAGTGTTATTTCCACAGCGGCAGCCGAAGTGCTGACCCGTTTTGCCGGTGATAATTTTTCCTTTACTGATTCTACAGAAACCTACATCGGTTTACCACCAAGACGGTTCTCATCTTTCCGTAATGCGGCGGAAGAAGCCCGGATCAGCCGTCTATACGGTGGTATCCATTTTCGTGATGCTATTGAAGCGGGCGCTGAACAGGGGAAACTGATCGGCGAGTTTATTATTAGAAAAATAGATCTCAAATAAGAAAATAAACCTTAAGGATGTTTATATGTAAGTCTTTTCTCAGATCTTTTTTTTGCCCCACCCGTCGAACTGACAATTATTATCGAATAATATTTTTCTTCCCCTTTAGAAGAGGTGGATGGGATCATCCGGCCAATACATGCTTCCCGGTTAGAGTTTAATTCACTTCGATCTCGTCCACAAACAACCATGCCTTGCTGCCGGCACCAGGATTACCAGCAGGTATTTCACCCCAGTTTTTTATCACAACTTTTACATAGCGGATAGTTGAAGGTTTAAATGAAAGGGTCATCAGGCCTTTACCGCTGCCATCTTTCTTTTCGTCAAAAACATCAGTCAGTTTTAATGAATACCAGCTTTGACCATCGGGTGAACCAAACGCTTCAGCAGTTTGCGGCCGCCATATCCAACTGGCAGTACGGCTTAATGTGTTTACTACGACAGAACTTATAGACTGTGCTTTACCAAGATCGATGCTGGCTTCACAATCAGTTCCATTAAACCCGAGATAATCTTTTGTCCTGGCAAAACCTTTTTCATTGATAATTCCATTGACCAGCGTAAAGGCACCATCCCCCGGATAATTCCCTGAAGCTTCGGTAGCGAGGGTGATCTTTCTGCCAGTTGCCTTATTGAAATGGAAGGTTTCAAATACAGGGTTGCTGACCGGCTTTCCGTTTAACTGGCTGATAGCAGCAACAAGCACCCTGGATCTAATGTCGATCGGGGATGTGTAAGTAGTCCCTTCGGCAAATTTTAGTTCGTAAGGTCTGCCAGCAAAATGTGTAATATATTTTATTTCAGCGCCGGGTTGCCTTGTTTCTAATTTCCAGCGAAGACCCTCGAGATTCTCAGCGGGTAGAATCGTTGTCTTCAGATCAAAATAGGCTTTGCTGTAATTTGTTCTCCACATGTCATATCTTTTAAACTGGACAGATAATCTTTTCTCAAAATCAGTCCAGTTTTTAGTCTCCTTGGGGCTCCATAATACTTCGCTCAATGCAGCAAGTCTTGGAAAAAGCATGTATTCTACTTTACGGGTATTCTTCATATACTCCGTCCACATATTGGCCTGTGCCCCGAGTACATGTTTAGCCTGCTCTCCATTTAATTCCTTTGGCACCGGTTCGTATGCGTACACTTTCTCAATAGGATTGTACCCGCCAATAGTAACAGAATCTTCCTTGTCAGTTTGTGTGTGATCAAAATAAACAGGGTTGCCCGGTGTCATGATCACATCATGATTTTGTTTAGCAGCATCAATGCCTCCTTGTTCACCTCTCCAACTCATTACAACTGCATTCGGGGCCAGGCCACCTTCTAATATTTCATCCCAACCAATCAATATTCTTCCTTTGCTGTTGAGAAATTTTTCCATCCGCTGGATAAAATAACTCTGCAGCTCATGTTCGTCTTTCAGTTTATTATCAGACATTCTTTTCTGGCAGGCAGGACATACTTTCCAGTGTGCTTTTGGACATTCATCACCACCCACATGTACATATTTGGAAGGAAACAACGCCAGTACTTCCTCCATCACATCTTCCAGGAAATTGAACGTGTTTTCTTTTCCTGCACAAAAAACATCATCAAACACGCCCCAGGTCTGTTGTACTTGTTTACCTTCTTTTGGACCGCTCCAGGCACAGGCTTTCGGGTATTCCGTTTGTTTACCTGGGAAACAGCTTAATTCAGGGTAGGCAGCGATGGCTGCCGATGAATGCCCCGGCATTTCAATTTCAGGAACAACAGTGATATAGCGATCAGCAGCATATTTCACAATCTCTTTTACTTGTTCCTGTGTGTAGAAGCCGCCGTATTGAATTCCGTCATTACCGGTGCCGGGATAACGGCCAATGATGGTACCGTTTCTCCAACCGCCAACAGAAGTCAGTTTGGGATATTTTTTTATCTCTATCCGCCAGCCCTGGTCCTCTGTCAGGTGCCAGTGGAAATAATTCATTTTATGTAACGCGATATAATCAATATATTTTTTGACAAAATCAACTGGCATAAAATGACGAGCCACATCAAGATGAAGTCCGCGGTATGCAAAACGGGGTGCGTCATTGATGGTTACATAAGGAATAGTCAATGGGGAACTACCAGGCTTCTTATTCCTATCGGGTAGAGGTAATAATTGAATCAGGGTTTGGATGCCATAGAAAACCCCTGTTTCATTGTCGCCGGCAATATAAATGCCATTGTCATCCACTGCTAAACTATAGGCACCGGGCGTTTTATCCTCCGTTCTTTCATAACTAAGTCGAATAACATTTTTGCCGGTGCTGTTCTCTATCGTTTTTAATTTAAAAAAGTAAAATCGTTGCAGGTAATCATTAAAGAATTTCACTGCATGGGACATATCACTTCCCTCCAGTACAATCTGTGTGGAAGGGTTGATAATGAAATTGGCAGCGATAGCTGGTTGCTTTATGGATACTGGTTGCGGGATAATAGTAACGGGCTGTGCGGTAACGGGAATGGCAAAAAGGATAGGGATAATCAAACGACTGATCAGGTGCATAATAAATGTTTATAGATAGTGACGGTTTTTGTATTTGTGTAACGTTTTTAAGAAGAAGTTTATAGACGAATAATGGGTTCTTTACGTTTTTATTTCATAATTGGTAAAAAGATTGTTGATGGATTCGCCGCATCATGATGGATCCGGATCGTAGCTTTCTGAAAATCCTTATCGGTAGCTTCATAAATATTCATGAACTTCTGCGGATTCCTGTCCGCCAGAGGGAACCAACTGCTTTGCACCTGTATCATCAGCCGGTGACCTTTTTTGAAGGTATGGGCCACATCCGGTAGCTCAAATTTCACGGTTTCAATTTTACCAGGTGTAAAGGCTTCAGGTTTTTCAAAACTGTTCCTGAATTTTCCCCGCATGATCTCACCCCTAACCAGCATTTGGTAGCCCCCCATCGGGTAGCCGCCTACGGCTGTCCGTCCAGTTTGCTGTAGGGCACCGGGATAGCTAAAGTCGTCAGGAAAAACATCAATAACTTTCACCACAAAATCTGCATCGGTACCGGTAATGCTCACTTTCAGGTTGGCTGTAACAGCCCCTGCCAGCGTAAGATCTTCTTCCAAAGGAAAAGTTTCGAATGTCAGTACATCTGGTCTGCGGGAAGCAAAACGTTGGTCATCGGTCATATATTCTCTGGTCCTCCGGAAATGAACATCTTCTGTATAGGGTACTGGACTGTTTGGATCGCTACTATATTCTGAAAAACTATTCGTTTTGCCCGGGTGACTCCAGGATAAAATTTTATTGTCTGCCAGGTAAATATCTCTTCCTTTAGAAGATGGTGGCCACTGGTTCAATTTTCTCCATTGGTTTTCACCGGTGAAGAAAATAGTTGCTTCGGATAATTTTGGGTCTTCTCCTTTCCCTTTCAGGTAATAATTGAAAAAGGGGATCTCAATATTGTTCTGGTACCAATAAGATGTATTGGTGCCAAATTTTACATTGCCTAATTGTGTGCCATCACTGCTGGCCCACTGGCCATGATACCAGGGACCCATCACGATCTTATTGTTCGCTGATGGATTTTGCTTTTCAATGGCTTTATACAGGTTCCAGGCGCCCCAGCAATCTTCTGCATCAAATAGGCCGCCCACTACCAGCATAGCAGGTTTAATGTTATACATGGCAACCCTTGCATTTCTTGCTTTCCACCAGTCATCGTAGTTCGGATGTGCATACAGGTCTTTCCAGAATTGAACGCTGTCTTTCATAAGCTGCATTAATTCAGGCAGCGTATTATCCAGGTAAAATTTATAATTATCCCTGGTGGGAAAAGTAAAGCCAGTGGGTCCTACGGTGGTAGGTTTTGGTCTTGGTTTTCCAAAGCTTGAATAAAAACTAAAACCATCCATTTGAAAAAAAGCACCATTGTGATGAAAATCGTCACCCATGAACCAGTCGGTAACCGGCGCTTGCGGGCTCACCGCTTTTATAGCAGGGTGATGACTGGCAGCGGCCATGGTCGCATAGAAACCCGGGTAGGAAATACCAAATATGCCTACATTGCCATTGTTGGCCGGTACATTTTTTATTATCCAGTCGATCGCATCATAGGTATCGCTGGCTTCGTCAATTTGTGTACCCGTTTTGTTCTTATTAAAAGGACGCACGTCGACAAAATCACCTTCACTCATCCATCTTCCCCGCACATCCTGTATAATGATGATGTATTTTTCCCTTGCATAATATCTCCAGTGACCACTCCAGAGCCGGGGTGAATAGGCGGCACCATAAGGTGCGCACGAATAAGGCGTCCGCATCATCAGGATAGGATGGTTTTCACTTTTATCATTAGGTGTATAGATAGAAGTAAACAACTTGACACCGTCCCGCATTGGGATATACTGTTCCTGTTTCGTGTAATTGTCCCGGATCCATGCAGAATCCTGTTCGTTTTGTGCGTTGGCCGCCCTAACAAATAAGAAAAGAAGAAGGGGAACTATTAGTTTTCTCATGGAAGTTATTTTGAAGCTTTAAATTTACTGATTCTCGGATCACCTTTATTTTTTATTTATGCCAACCAATACGGAGACCATCACTAAGTTTTATACTGCTTTTCAGAAGCTGGACTACCCAACCATGAACAGTTGTTACAGCGATGATATTGCTTTTAATGATCCTGTCTTTGGCTTGTTGAGAGGCGATGAGGCAAAGGCTATGTGGGAAATGCTTTGTACTAATGCTAAAGATTTATCATTAACTTTTTCTACTATCCAATTGTTGGATGAGGAGTATGCCACCTGTAACTGGGTAGCTACTTATACTTATTCCAAAACAGGAAGAAAGGTGGTCAATTATATCAAAGCGCACATGAGATTGAAAGATGGGATCATCATTGAACACAGTGATGCTTTTAAACTTAGCAACTGGGCCGCCCAGGCATTGGGTTTCAAAGGAGTTTTGTTTGGCTGGACAGGATTTATGAAAAGAAGGATCACGAAAATGGCGCGGCAGCATCTTGTCAAGTTTATCGAAAAGAAAAATGCCAGCCTGGACTGACATTTTTCAAATGGTTTTCCATGGGTAATATCTTAGTTCTTCAATACACCAAACTTCCCTGCATTCACATCCTCGATAGCCTGTTCCAGTTCCTCCCGGGTGTTCATTAAGAATGGCCCATATTGTGCAATAGGTTCATGGATCGGTTCACCTGATAAGACCAGCAATATAGCATCTTCACTGGTTTCCACCGAGATCAGGTCTCCGTCATTTTTGAAAAGTATAAAATGATCCGCCGGAGCTGCTTCCCCATTTATGACAGCGCTGCCTTCCACTACCAGGATACCAGTGTTATAAGTGGATGGAAAATCAAACTCCAGATTGGCTCCTTTCTTCAGCTTTGCATTGTACAAATGAATCGGTGTAAAAGTAAAGGCAGGGCCTTTTGTGCCGCTATATTCACCGGCAACTACTTCAACCACTCCTGTATTGTCCGATAGGACATGATTGCCCATCGTCCTATGGCTGATCTCCTGGTATTTAGGTGCTGTCATTTTGTATTTAGCAGGCAGGTTGACCCATAATTGTACCATCTGGAAAAGTCCGCCGGCCTTACTGAAAGATTCTTCATGGTACTCTTTATGCAGCAGACCCGAAGCGGCGGTCATCCATTGCACATCACCCTCCCTGATGATACCGCTGTTGCCGGCACTATCGTGGTGGGCTATGCGACCATGATAGGCGATCGTTACAGTTTCAAAACCACGGTGAGGATGCACGTCCACCCCCCTTGGCTTATCAGTGGGAGAAAAGTCAACTTTGGAATTATAGTCCATTAAAAAGAAAGGACTCATTCTTTTCTTATCGATTCGGCCACCCGGGAAAAACCCGTGCACCCTGAATCCATCACCCACCATATGAGGAGCAGGCGGTGCGATGATTGCTTCTATTGATTTTTTAACTTGAGTCATATTGATTTTATCCTTTAGTAAATTTTATTTCTCCATTTGAGGATAAGTGATTATGTCATCTACTATTCTTTGCAGGGGTTAAAAGGGACCCGGTACTTCCATTAATAGCAGCTCCGCGTTCGAATCTGCTTTGATATCCAGTTTGTCTATACCTGTAATACCTAATCCATCCCTGCGATCTAGCTTCTCACCATTGATAGAGACTTCGCCTTCAATGACAAACGCATAAACTCCGTTGTCTTTTTTCTTTAACTCATAGGAAGTAGCAAATTCCTTGTTTAGTTTACCTAAACTGAACCAGGCATCCTGGTGGATCTGTACCCCACCATCATTTGTCCCGATGGGAGAGACTACCGTTAATAGTTTATTGTGTTTGTCAGCATCTGTAAAATTTTTCTGGTCGTATCTCGGGGTGACATTTTTTTTATTCGGGAATACCCAGATCTGGAAGAATTTCACTTCTTTATCCTTGTTCTTGTTCTTTTCTCCATGCTGAATGCCTGTGCCTGCACTCATTGCCTGCACGTCACCCTGGCTGATGACCTGTTTATTACCCATGTTGTCAAAATGTTCCAGGTCGCCTGAAGTCGGAATGGAAATGATCTCCATGTTTTCATGCGGGTGGGTGCCAAAGCCCATTCCACCAGCTACGGTATCGTCATTCAGGACCCTTAATGCCCCGAATTGAATTCTTTCGGGGTTGTTATAGCCAGCAAAGCTGAATGTGTGATAAGAATCTAACCATCCATGACTGGCATGGCCTCTTGTATTGGCTTTGTGAAGAATGTTTTTCATAACAACTTCTTTAGTATATATTTTAATAAATTTTTGTCCAAATCGCGGTGTAAGGGATCAGAAAATTTAATCTTTCAAACTCATTACCGGGGTTTCCACTAGTTTCTCAGCCAACCATAGGAACTCTTTTGTAAAATTATGAACACTGCTTTCGAAACTCTCGTCCAGCAGGTCACCATCCGGGCTAAATTTTTTATCTACTGCCGGAATAACCAACAAGTAAGGTGACGCGATACCAAATAATGCAGGAACTAATTGAAGCAGTTGTTGGGAGGCTCTCATACCACCCATAGCGCCAGGTGAAGCAGTCACAATGCCAAATGGCTTATGATGACGTTTTGGAAAATGATCCAGCAGGTTTTTCAACGCAGGGGAGTAGCTGCCATTGTATTCAGGTGTTACGAGTATATATGCATCTGCAAGGAATACTCTTTCTGCTAAAGGCTGAAATTCAAGTGGTGCTTTTTCAACCGAAGACCAGGCAACCTGGATCGGTGGGATTTTCCATTCTTTCATATCAATCATATCCACGGTGTGGTTTGAAAACTGGGTAAGCCAGTTTTTCAAGTGCAGTGCTACACGATGTGTTACACTGTTTGTCCGGGGACTTCCTGCGATTATTTCTATTTTCATCTTGCTGATTAAGTGTGTAAAGGTATACATTCAATGTTTAAACATCAAATAATATTTCTAAGCTTTTTGTTAATCAATTTTGATAGTAATTGCTGCCGAAACGACTAATTTCGGATGATTAAATCTAAACAATGTTAAACAGGAGAAAATTTATACAGGCTTCAGCTTTTACGGGTTTCGCAAGTATGCTGAGCACAAAAGGGTTATCAATGGTACCAACGGGGCCCGTGAAAGGCAAACCAGTAGTTATTTCCACCTGGGACGCTGGAATAAGGGCTAATAAAGGCGCCTGGGAGATACTGGGAAAAGGTGGAAGGGCTTTGGATGCAGTGGAAAAAGGAGTGATGATTACAGAATCAGAACAAAATTGTTGTGTAGGTCTCGGCGCCAATCCCGACCGGGATGGTTTTGTCACACTGGATGCCTGTATCATGGATGAATTTTCGAATTGCGGCAGTGTCGCTTTCCTTGAAAGGATCAAGCACCCGATAGCTGTGGCCAGAAGGGTGATGGAAAAAACACCGCATGTAATGCTCGTAGGAATCGGGGCGCAGCAGTTTGCTATGGCAGAAGGGTTTCCGCTTGAAGAACAAAAGCTTTCACCCGAAGCACAAAAGAGTTATGACAACTGGCTGAAAAAATCTGAATACAAACCGCCGGCGATCAATATCGAAGCAAAAAAGGACCATGGCCCTTTTGCTCCCAATAAATTAGAGAATGGTGAATGGAACCATGATACGATTGGTATGGTAGCCCTGGATATGCAGGGAAACCTCAGCGGGAGCTGCACCACCAGTGGCGCCGGTTTTAAAATGCGGGGACGATTGGGAGATTCTCCCATTATCGGTGCCGGCTTGTTTGTAGATAATGAGGTGGGAGCTTGTACGGCAACAGGTCAGGGCGAAGATGTAATACGGGTTGCCGGTTCTCATTCTGTGGTGGAATTAATGAGACAGGGACTATCACCTGAAGCGGCTTGTAAAAAAATTGTCGAACGTATCGTAAAAATAAAGGGAGCGAAAGCAAAAGCTATTCAGGTAGGTTTCCTGGCCGTTAATAAAAAAGGAGAGGTGGGGGCTTATTCCATACATGAAGGATTTGATTATGCGATAAAGACAAGTGAGATGGATAAGATGGTGAAGGCAAAGTTTATGTTTAAGAAGACCAATTGATTTAACCCTTCATAAATTTGAACCACATAACCACATAGCACACTATAGGTGAACGCACATAAATTTCCATGGTAATCTATGTGACCTATGTGGTTCAAGCTAAAGTATTGCTCTGTCATAATAATTTTCGAATCAACTTATGGAATATATTATTGAAATAGCCACTTCCGATTTTGTAACCACAGAATCAGCTGTGGAAGGGGGTGCAGACCGCATAGAGCTTTGCGCCAATCTTGCGGAAGGGGGCACTACTCCATCGCATGGACTGATCATTCAATGCAAAGAAAAGTTTACGATCCCGATTTTTCCGATCATCCGTCCACGCGGGGGTGATTTTTTATATGGCAAAGATGAGTTTGGCATTATGGCCAGGGATATTGAGCTGTGCAAAGCAGCGGGTTGTGAAGGGATCGTGGTGGGAATGCTGAATATAGATGGCACTATCGATATGATCCGTATGAGTAACCTGGTAGAAAAAGCTTACCCGATGAGTGTCACTTTTCACCGGGCATTCGATCGATGCAAAGATCCTTTTAAAGCACTGGAAGAATTGATCGAGATTGGGTGTGAACGGATATTGACATCAGGACAACAACAGGCAGCACCCGATGGGATTGATCTGATAGCAGCATTAAATAAGACCGCCGACAACCGTATCATCATCATGCCCGGAAGCGGGGTGCGAAAAGAGAATATAAAAATGCTCGCAATGAAAACAGGTTGCGATGAGTTTCATTCTTCTTTGAGAGGCAAAAAGCCCGGTAAGATGGGGTTTATCCAGGAGGCATTTAAAGATTCAGCGGAGAGTTATATGAATAATTCGATTGATCCGGATGAGGTGAAGGCTTTGAGAAATGCATTGACAGCTTAACCTTCCTTTTGTGTCAATACCTCCAGGTAAAATAATCCTAAAAAAAATTTCATATAGCCAAATTCGGTTTTCTTTTGTTTGCTTACAGTTCGCGGCAAAAAAAGGCGACTTTTCGCAAACCAACTCCTGCTGCAGCAACGTATGCAGTGGTGGTGGAATGCATGTTTCTGAATGCTTATTCACTGAAAGATTGTATGCCATACCTGCCGGTGAATGGAAAGGAGTTCAATACGTCACCAAACTACTTTGATCGAAGCATCTTATATTTTCAACTCCTTCATATACTGTGCATCCGCCTCCACAGCTTTTAATGGTGTTGTTCCGGCATAAGCCTCCTGTTCAACAATAAAAAAGTTCATGCCGTTGGCTTTGGCGACTTTTAAAATCGTGGCAAAATCAATGATACCTGTCCCAAGATCGACCGAATTCAGACTATTATTCTCCACGGGACTTTTGCTCCTGTCTTTTACATGGCAAAGCCTGAAGCGGTTCTTGTATTTTTTCAACCAAGCTTCGGGATCTTCTCCTGCTGTAATCACCCAATAAATATCCATTTCAAAATCAACCAGCGAAGTATCGGTACGGTTCATCAGCATATCCTGGGGCATCTGTCCTTCGAGTTTCTTAAAACTGTAATCATGGTTGTGATAGGCAAAACGGATCCCGTTCTTCTTGCATATGTCACCCTTCAGGTTGAAAGTATCAGCAAATTTCTTATAGTCATCCAGTGTTTTTTGTGGCCCGATCCATGGACAAATGAGATATTTCATTCCAATGGAAGCGGCATCGGCAGCTTTCTTTTCAAAATCTTTGTTCATGTCACAGTGACTGGCTACGATCTTCATTCCCAGGTCATCCATATACTTTTTAAAATCCGAAGCCTGCATTCCCCAAAACATGCCGTCTTTGCCTTCATAGCTTTCTATTTGTTTGTAACCAAATGACGCTAATTGTTTCAATATCCCTTTGGGGTCCTTCGGCATATCATCCCGGAGAGTATATAATTGTATACCAAATTGATCCAACTTACCGGCGTTGTCGGCACAAGTAGAAAAAAGGGACATACCCGAAATGCTGCCCAGGGCAAGACCGCCAGACAATCCACCTGTTATTTTGATAAATTTTCTTCTGCTGTGTTCCATTTCTTTTTTATTAAAGGTTTGCTTTTATTCAGCCCAGGCTTTATCTCCTTTGGTATAAGGGTATTCCCCGTCATATTTTCCAGGTACAGGCATATGGCGTAGTGTTTCTGTCATACCTGTCTTGGACGAGAAAAAGCCCCAGAGCGTCAACTGTTTCATCATCGTATAGTAATGCGATGGATTGCCTTCAAATTGTGTCTGGTCTTTCCAGGCCATCTTTGCATTGGTTTGTTCATGAATTTCGCGCCTGGGTTTATCTTCCTCATCCCTTTTTTTATTGAAATCTTTGGCTTCTTTTTCAAGGCTGACTAAAAAAGCGTGACGCTGCTCCGGTGTGCAGTCTATGAATTTTTTTTCATTCATTTTTTTACAGGCTTCTTCCAGTTGTCCAATACCACTTGTGAAAGCGGTTTGTTGCCTTTCAGTATAACAGTCAGTAACCATCACTTTCATGAATTCACCGATCCTGGCAGCTTTGGCGCCAGGAGTGGCGGTTGCCGGAATAATCGTTTCGCCCACCTCATCAAGAAGTGCAATATTTGCTGCTGTAAAACCCGCATCTGTTTTACCAGCAGTTTTACAACCACTCAAAAAAACTTCTCCACCAATTACAACTCCGCCTGTGAGCAGGGCAACCATTTTTAAAAGTTCACGACGATCCATAAAAAACCCCCCAAACCCCCTAAAGGGAGCATTTTAGACTCCGATATCCGGAGTTTTGTTGTGAGTAATTAGATTTACTATATCTGAAATTCTTGTTAGTACGCTTTCGATTTGTTCAATTATTTTCCGGTTAGTAAATCTGAGAACTGTGTACCCCCAATTTTGTAATTCCTTTTCTCTGTTTTCATCTGCGGCTTTTACTTCTTCAACATTGTGAACAGAGCCATCAATCTCAATAATCAATTTTGCCCGGGGACAATAAAAATCAGCAATGTACAAGCCCATTGGATGCTGTCTGCGAAACTTATACCCATTAATCCCTGTTTTTAAATGCATCCATAAAACCTTTTCGGCATCAATCATATTCTTCCGGAGTTGTTTTGCATTTTCAAATAACAGATGCAAAGCACCTTCGAACAAACCACCCTGCTTATATACATTCTTTAAGGTCATTCGCTCTTTAGGGTTCTAAAGCCCCTTTTAGGGGGTTGGGGGGTTACAGATTTTGTTTTTTCATTTCGGAAACGGCAAATTCAGCAGCTCTTGCTGTTAATGCCATATAAGTCAGCGAAGGGTTTACACAGGAAGCGGAAGTCATACAGGCGCCGTCCGTCACAAACACATTGGGTGCATCCCATACCTGGTTGTTACCGTTTAATACTGACGTCTTCGGATCACGACCCATTCGAGCTGTACCCATTTCATGAATACCCATCCCCACCGTATAACCATTGTCATTGGCCTGTACATCCTTTAATCCTGCGGCTTCCAGCATTTCTTTGGCATCATTCATCATGTCCACCCTCATCTTCTTTTCATTTTCTTTTGTCTCCACATCAAATGCCAATACCGGGAGACCCCATTTATCTTTCTTATCCTTATCGAGGGTTATTTTATTACTATGATCAGGAAGCATTTCACCAAAGGCGGTAATACCAAAATGCCATTGATCTTTAGGAATGCTCATAGCATCTTTCAGATCGGCACCTATCGTAAATTCTGCTATGTCAACACCACGGCCACGGCCAGCGCCTCCCTGGTAGCCAAAGCCCCGGAGGTAATCCCTTTTGTCGTTATAAATATTCCGGTACCTGGGGATATATATCCCTGTTGGCCGGCGGCCGAATTCATATTTATCACTAAAACCTTCCACGGTACCACCGGCGCCGGTCCTGAAATGATGGTCCATTACATTATGTCCGAGTTCACCACTGCTACTGCCCAATCCTCCTTCCCACACATCGGTGGCAGAATTCATCAGGACCCAGGCTGAATTTAAAGCAGAGGCACAGACAAAAACAACTTTTGATTTGAATTCGTATGGTGTGCTTGTTTCAGCATCAATAACTTCTACACCTGTCGCTCTCTTCTTGTCTTTATCGTATAAAATTTTAGTAACGATTGAAAAAGGACGAAGTGTAAGGTTCCCGGTTTTCATGGCTGCCGGCAAAGTGGAAGACTGTGTACTAAAATAGGCCCCAAAAGGACAACCTCTCCAACACCGGTTACGGTATTGACAATTCGTTCTGGACTGAAGCGGTTCGGTAATATTAGCACTGCGTCCGATCATCAAATGCCTGGCTCCCTTATAATGGGCTTCCAATCTCTTTTTTACTTCTTTTTCTGCACAGTTCAATTCCATAGCCGGCATAAACTCTCCATCGGGTAATACATCCAGTCCTTCTTTGCTGCCCTGGATGCCTGCAAATTTTTCTACATAACTATACCAGGGAGCAACATCATCATAGCGGATGGGCCAGTCAACGGCAATACCCTCTTTGTCGTTAGCTTCAAAATCCCACTTATTCCAGCGATAGCTTTGACGGCCCCACATTAGCGAGCGGCCTCCAACATGATAACCGCGATACCAGTCAAATCTTTTTATTTCTGTGTAAGGGCTTTCTTGTTCATTCACCCATAGATCAACCACTATTTCATTCAGGGGATAGTCCCTTTTCAAAACAGGATGCTCTTTGATCATTTGCTGGGTGCGGCTACCCCGGTGCGGGAACTCCCAGGTTTCTTTTGTAGCATTTACATACCCTTTGATATGTTCAATATTACGGCCACGTTCCAGCAATAGAACTTTCAATCCTTTCTCGGTGAGCTCTTTAGCGGCCCAACCACCACTGATCCCGGAGCCGATCACAATGGCATCATATGTGTTATTATCAGGCATACATTAAAATTAATAAGTTAAACGTCACAAATTTTTATTGCTTTAGTTAAAGAAGCTATTTTTTCTGCATTTTCTTTTCCAGTAGGAATAAATTCTTGTGCCACATAGCCCTGGTAGCCGGTGGCAGCAATCGCTTTCATAATAGCCGGGTAAAATAACTCCTGTGAGTCATCAATTTCATGCCGACCCGGAACTCCTGCCGTATGATAGTGGCCAAAATACTGGTGATTATCCTTTATTGTCCTTATCACATCTCCTTCATTTACCTGCATATGATAAATATCATATAATAATTTAAAATTAGGTGACCCGATCCCTTTGCATAATTCAACTCCCCACGCACTCTTATCACACATATAATCCTTGTGATCCACTTTGCTGTTGAATAACTCCATCTGTATGATGACGTTATTCTTTTCCGCCATACCGATGATCTCTTTGAGACCCGTTATACAGTTCTTCATACCGGCTTCATCATCCATTCCATTTCTATTACCGCTAAAGCAAATCAGATTTTTATACCCTGCAGCCGCAACCAGGGGAATAGCTTCTTTAAATTCGTTGGTGAGTCTTGGATGATGGGCTGGGTTATTCCAACCTTCTGTCAGACTTTGTTTTGCGGCGGTATAACACATGGAACAATCCAGCCCGTGTTTTTTTAAGACGGGCCAATCCTTGGGAGCGATCAGGTCGATGGCTTTTAATGCTAAGGTTTTACCAATCACACAAAGTTCATCCAGTGGCAAAAAATTATACGTCCACTGACAAACAGAATGATTGATATTTCCTTTCCATCCCATTGGTTGAGGATCTTTTATCATACCAGCAGATAATTTACCGGCTATAGCCAGACCGGCAGCACTGGTTGCCAATGATTTTATTGCCTTTCTTCGTTCCATATCAAACCGCTGTAAGTTTTTTCTTATCGTCTTTGAATGTTAATAAGAATAAGATCATTACGGCAGCAGCTATGCCGGCCGGGATCAACCAGATCATTTTATAATCAATAGTGCCATCCGCTGTTGTATAATTATCCACAATATAACCAGCCACTTTGAACCCGATCAGCATACCCACACCATAAGTAGCTAATGTAATTAATCCCTGAGCTGCACTTTTATATTTTTCCCCGGCTTTTGAATTGGTGTAAATAAAACCGGAAACAAAAAAGAAATCATAACAAATACCATGAAGGGCAATCCCGGTCAGCAACATAAAGCTGAGTTCACCCGCATTGCCATAGGCAAACAACAGATAGCGAAGTGCCCAGGCCAGCATTCCCAACAATATTGTTTTTTTGAAACCAAACCTTGCAAAGAATACGGGTAACAGGAGCATAAAGAATACTTCAGAGATCTGACCTATTGTCATTTTTCCAGTTGGATCAGCCATGCCGGAATAAGTCAGGAAGGCATGTGCATGCTGGTAATAAAATGCCAGGGGAACACAAATCAGCACAGAAGCAATAAAGAAAATAGCGAAATTCCTGTCTTTCAACAATTTTAACGCATCAAACCCCATAATTTCTTTAAGTGTTATTTTTTCACCGGCGGATCTTTTGGGTGGGGTTTTGGGGAGGAAAAAACTGAACAATCCCAGCAGGAGTGAGGCTCCGCCGGCTAGCAAAAAGGTATTTTTCAGCAGTCCATTACTTACATTTTCTATTGAATCCCAATGAAACAGGAAACTAATTGACAACCCGGCCAATATCCAGCCGATAGTACCCCATAATCGTAATCCAGAAAATTCTTTTTCAGGATTTTTTAATTGGTTAAAGGCAATTGAATTTGTCAAAGCAATAGTTGGCATATAAAGGATCATATAGCCCAATGCATAGGGGAAGAAGGCAGAAATATTATCCGAACTATACATCATATACATTAATCCTGCACCTGCTATATGCAGGACACCCAGTATCTTTTCAGCATTGATATAACGGTCGGCAATAAGACCTACAATAAAGGGTGCAATAATTGCTCCCCATGATTGCGTGGAAAAAACATTGCCGATTTGTGCGCCTGATGCACTTAAATTCTGCCCCAGGAAAGTTCCCAGTGTTACAAACCATCCACCCCAAATGAAAAACTCAAGAAACATCATCAGCGATAACTGGACGCGGGTCGTTAATTTCATAAGCAAGACTGTTTGGTAACCGTTAATTTGGAAAATCAATCATTAAAAATTAAATGTACTATTTTTAAACACAGGTTGATGTATTAGTATACAATTTCTCAATTGGTAAATATTAACAACAAACGTTAGCAATGATTGCACGAAAATTAAGAATGGGAATGATCGGTGGAGGCAAAGATGCTTTTATCGGGGGCATTCACCGCCTTGCATTCAATTTGGATGGTGAAATTGAGTTAGTGGCGGGATCGCTGAGTCAGAACCCGGAGATTGCTATAGATTCAGGCCAATGTTTGTACCTGGATGAAAACCGCATTTATACCGACTACAAAATTATGCTGGAAAAAGAAGCTGCCATGCCTGCAGATAGAAGGCTGGATTTTGTCAGCATCGTTACTCCCAACTTCGTCCATTTTGATCCGGCAATAAGAGCGCTGGACAACGGCTTTAATGTGGTGATTGAAAAGCCCATTACATTCTCCCTGGATGAAGCCAAACAATTAAAGAAAAAAACAGAGGAGACAGGATTATCTCTTCTGCTTTGTCATACCTACACCGGTTACCCGATGGTGAAACAGGCTAAACAACTAATTAAAGAGGGCTTGTTTGGAAAGATCAGGAAAGTATTTGTAGAATATCCCCAGGGCTGGTTAAGTACTTTTTTGGAAAAGACGGGGCAGGCTCAAGCATCCTGGCGGACCGATCCCAAAAAAAGCGGAGCGGCCGGTTCGATGGGAGATATAGGAACCCATGCTTTTAATTTAGCAGAATATATTACCGGATTACAGGTGACAGAGATCTGTGCTCATTTAAATATTGTGGTGGAGGGCCGCCAGTTGGATGACGACGGTGCTGCATTCTTGAAATTTGATAACGGCGCCACGGGTCTGTTGCTGGCAACACAGGTAGCAGCCGGCGAAGAGAATAATATTAAGATCCGGGTGTATGGCGAGAAAGGCGGATTGGAATGGAAACAGGAGGATGCCAATACATTGTTAGTAAAATGGCTGGACAAACCAACTGAAATTTACAGGGCAGGTTCGGGATATCTGAATTCCTTTGCCACCCATAATTGCCGGACACCTGCAGGCCACCCGGAAGGTTATCTCGAAGCTTTTGCAAATCTTTACAGGAATTTTGCATTAACCCTGGTGGCAAAAATAAATGGCGAAGAACCAAAAAAAGAATGGTTGGATTATCCCTCGGTTGATGAAGGGGTAAGAGGGATGGCATTTATAGAGAATGTGGTAAGAAGCGGAAAGAGTGCTGAGAAGTGGACATCCTTTGAGATGTAGACTCATTTTTGTAAAAGTGTGAATCACGGGAACTAACCTGAAACAAGTAACCTGCAACATGACAACAATCAAAGGCCCCGGAATTTTTCTTGCCCAGTTTATGGGCGATACCGCACCCTTCAATAATTTAAAATCAATTTGCTTATGGGCTAAGGCAGTAGGCTATAAATCCGTGCAGATACCCACTTGGGACAGCCGTTGCATTGACCTTCAAAAAGCGGCCGAAAGTAAAACTTATGCTGATGAAATAAAAGGCATAGTGAATGATTGTGGATTGGAAATTTCTGAACTCTCCACACATTTACAAGGGCAATTAGTAGCTGTTCACCCGGCCTATGATCAGTTGTTTGATGGGTTTGCGCCCGCACAACTCAGGGGCAACGCAAAAGCAAGAACGGAATGGGCAGTACAACAGGTAAAGTATGGGGCAAAAGCATCGCAGCAGTTAGGATTAACAGCCCACCCAACTTTTAGCGGCTCTTTATTATGGCATACTTTTCATCCCTGGCCGCAACGACCTGCCGGTTTGGTGGAGGAAGGGTTTAAAGAATTGGGCAAACGCTGGTTGCCTATTCTAAATTATTTTGATGAATGTGGAGTGGATGTTTGTTATGAAATTCATCCAGGAGAAGACCTGTTTGACGGTATCACGTATGAAATGTTTTTAAAAGAAGTGAACGATCATCCAAGGGCTTGTTTGTTATATGATCCCTCTCATTTTGTATTACAGCAACTGGATTATATCCAGTACATCGACTTTTATCATGAGCGGATAAAAGCTTTTCATGTAAAGGATGCAGAATTTAATTCAACTGGTCGGCAGGGCACTTTTGGTGGTTACCAAAGCTGGGCCGACAGGGCCGGTCGTTATCGATCACCGGGGGATGGACAGGTAGATTTCAAGACCATTTTTAGCAAACTGGCCCAGTATGATTATGCTGGATGGGCCGTGATGGAGTGGGAGTGCTGTATCAAACATCCCGAAGATGGTGCCCGGGAGGGGGCCGAGTTTATACAGCGGCATATTATCAGGGTATCGGACAGGGCATTTGACGATTTTGCTTCAAGCAGAACCGATGAAAAGACCAATCGTTCTATTTTGGGGTTAGACTAATTAAATAAATTAATTTATATTTCCATATAAATGATAATGTATGAAAAAAATATTCCTGCCTTTACTCGCACTTTCTTTGTTGACTGCCTGCGGCGGTGGCGACGATAAAAAAACTGAGACCGAAAAGAAAGACGAAACAACTGATATAACCAAGAATCCTGATTATGAAAAAGGATTGGCGCTGATCGGAGAGAGCGATTGCCTAACCTGTCATAAAGTTGATGAAGTAATTACCGGCCCTACTTACCGTGACGTAGCTAATAAATATGGTAATATGCCAGATACCATTATACCACACCTGGCCGGAAAGATCATCAATGGTGGAAACGGTGTATGGGGAGAAGTGTTTATGACACCTCACCCCGGACTGTCTCAGGCTGATGCAGAGCAAATGGTTAAATATATTCTCCTACTCAAAAAATAAATTTTCATGAAGAGATTTTATACGGTTGTTGCGCTGACGATAGTTTTATTTTCTTGTCACTCAGCAAAAAAGTTAACCAATATGAATAAATTGAGTGGAGAAGAAAAAAACGAGGGGTGGCAATTATTATTTGATGGTAAAACAACCAACGGATGGCATAAATATGGGGGAAATAAAGTAGGTAGTGCCTGGAAAGTAGTTGATGGATGTTTGATGCTGGATACGGCTATTAAGGAAAACTGGCAAATAAAAGATGGTGGTGACATCGTTTCAAACGAGGAATTCAGCGATTTTCAGTTAAAATTGGAATGGAAGATCGCTAAGAACGGAAACAGCGGGATAATTTTATACATTCATGAAGATAAAGCGAAGTATAATTGGCCCTGGGAAACAGGGCCTGAAATGCAGGTATTGGATAATAATGGTCACCCGGATGCTAAGATCATCAAGCACCGGGCCGGAGACTTATATGACCTGATTTCCAGTTCAAAGGAAACTGTAAAACCTCATGGTGAATGGAACTTCGTAGAAATTAAAAGCCAGAATGGAAGATTAGATTTCTTTCTCAATGGCGAGAATGTGGTGTCCACCGCTTTATGGGATGATAACTGGAGAAAAATGATAGCCGGGAGTAAGTTTAAGACGATGCCGGGCTTTGGCACTTACAAAAAAGGGCGTATAGGTCTGCAGGATCATGGCGACGAAGTATGGTATAGAAATATTAAGATCAGGAGGTTGTAACCATGGGTCCTCTTGTTCTTGGTTGGTTTTTTTTGATAGGTATTGAGTAATTTTTATTCATTATAACCAAAACTAACAATTATGGACACTTCATTTTTCTCTCACGCCAACTGGCTGGCCATAGCAGTGGCAGCTGTTGCTTACTTTGTATTGGGTGGACTTTGGTATTCCAAAGCCCTGTTTGGTAACACCTGGGTTAAAAGCACTGGTATTGATATGAATAAACCCGACGCTAAAAAAGGAGTGGCGGGCGTAATGGCCATGACTTTTATATTGGAGTTTGTAATTTGTATTGCCCTTGCCATGCTGGTGTACCGGATGATGCTGGACGGTGGCGTGATGTCGGGCATTAAATTGGGTTTATTGACGGGTATTTGCTTTTCCGCCCTCGTCATTTATATCTCCTACCTGTACCAGCGAAAGCCAACGACATTAAGCCTGATTGATGGTGGCTATCATGTAGTTGGAAATGTTATCGCGGCTGTTATTCTTTGTATCTGGTAATAAAAACAGTTGTAGGATCGGCAATGTTTTCCAGGATGGGACAGAATGAGTATTTACTCTACTGTGGTTATCTTCAGCACGTTGGTGGGAAGATGCTGGAGTATTGGGGTACTTCCTGTATTGACCACGATGCCTCCCGGTTTTAGAAATTTTCTCTCTTTTAGGATATCGATCTGGTCAAAAATAATATCATCAAGGCTTTCTTCTTCATCATAATAAAAAGCTCTGACCCCCCAGCTCAATGATAGCTGGTTGACCAGGGTTTTTTCTTTTGTAAAAATATACAGTGGTGCCTTGGGCCGGTAACTGCTCAGCATAAATGCTGTGTAACCGCTTTGGGTCATCCCAATGAGGGCATCTGCATGTACATCTTTTGCCAGCTTACAGGCGTTATAGCAAATAGCATCACTTAAAAAAGAGGGAGAGTGGGGTTGAGGTGCCAATTCATCTTCCCGGTTATAATTGTAACCGGATCTTTCTACTTCCCTGATTATTTTTCGCATCGTCTCCACCACCAGTGTGGGATGTTGGCCTGCGGCAGTTTCAGCACTCAGCATTACAGCATCGGTGCCTTCTATCACCGCATTGGCCACGTCAGTAATTTCGCTCCTGTTTGGCTTGTTGAGTTCAATCATACTTTCCATCATCTGTGTAGCTACGATCACCGGCTTAGCACGGTGCAGGCACATACGGATGATTTGTTTTTGAAGCAGCGGAATTTTTTCAACCGGGAGTTCAACGCCCAGGTCGCCGCGTGCTATCATCACGGCATCAGAAGCTACGATAATGTCACGCAGGTTTTCCAATGCCTCTGGTTTTTCAATTTTGGCTATGATCTTGGTTTTGCTGTTCTTCTCGTCAAGTTTGCTTCGGAGTATTTCAAGATCTTTTACACTACGTACAAAGGAAAGAGCTACCCAATCCAATTGTTGTGCAATAATAAATTCAAGATCAGCCAGGTCTTTTTCCGTTAATGCCGGCAGGGAAATTTTAGTATCCGGCAGGTTGATCCCTTTATTTGAACCCAATACACCCCCCAGCGTTACTTCTACCTGTACGTCATTATTCTTCAGGATCTTCTTTACTTTCACTTCCAGTTTACCATCATTGATCAGGATGGTGTTCCCCACTACCACATCTTTGTGGAGACCCGTATACGAGACATATATCCTGTCTTTGTTACCCATTACTTTTTCATTGGTGAACGTGAGAATGTCACCAGCCTTTATCTCCATTTCACCCTTCTCTATGGCGCCTACCCGCAGTTTCGGACCTTGCAAATCACCCAGGATAGCAATATTAAAGGGTTCAGTTTTGTTGATCTTGCGAATATGTTCAATGATTGTTGCTTTGTTTTCATGCAAGCCATGTGAAAAATTCAACCGGAAAACATTGACCCCGGCTTTGACCAGTTCTAACAACTTATCATACGTGTCACAGGCGGGGCCGACAGTAGCAACGATTTTTGTCCGATGATTTTTGTGAGCAAGACCTGCTTCCCGGTCCATTGATTTATGATAATACTTCTGTGAGTGTTTAGCCATGAGATTGTTTCTTGTTACTTGTTACTAGTTACTCGTTACGACTAACTGAAGATTATTCTGCCGGAACGAAACATTTCTACTCTCAAGAGACCAGCAACCAATAACCGATAATTAGGAGGCCAATATCTTAACGATCTTCATCCATTCTTCACTAATTTTTCCTTTATTTTTTACTGCGTTCTCGAGCGGGATATAGTGCATTTTATTATTCTGTATCCCTACAAATACATTGAACTTGCCTTCCATTAAACATTCAACAGCATGGTATCCCATACGACTTGCTATCAGCCTGTCAATGCAACTTGGCGAGCCGCCTCTCTGGATATGGCCAAGGATACAGACTCTTATTTCCGCTTTAGGTAGTTTTGTTTTTAATATTTTCTCCACTTCATTGGCGCCACCAAAACCATCACCCTCTGCTACCACGATAAGGTTCACCAATTTCTTGCGGCGTTCTTTTTCAAGCAGGGAATCAATGATATCATCCATGTCTGTTTTTCTCTCGGGCAGCAAAATGTTTTCTGCACCGGTGGCTATACCACTATGTAGGGCAATATATCCCGCATCTCTTCCCATTACTTCAATAATAAAAATACGGTCATGCGCATCCATCGTATCCCTGATCTTATCAATAGCTTCAACTGCTGTGTTTACAGCAGTGTCAAAACCAATGGTAAAGTCCGTTCCATAAATGTCTTTGTCGATAGTGCCAGCTAAACCGACACAGGGTAGATTAAATTCTTTGCTAAACTGAACGGCGCCTCGGAAAGAACCATCGCCGCCGATAACGATCAGGCCGTCTATGGCCCGTTTCTTTAAATTCTCATAAGCTTTTTTCCTGCCCTCATATTCAAGAAATTCTTTGCAACGGGCTGTTTTCAACATGGTGCCACCCCGTTGAATAATATTGGCCACCGACCGGGAATCCATCCTGAAGATATCATCTTCGATGAGACCCTGGTAGCCCCGCATGATTCCGTATACTTCAAGTCCATGATAATTACCAGTACGGACTACCGCCCTGATCGCTGCATTCATTCCTGGGGAATCTCCGCCTGATGTCAGCACTCCGATTCTTCTTACTTTCATTTCCATTTCTTCATTTGACTGTTCAAAAATAAGTATTTGTTTTGACTGTGTACTAATTACACACTAACGAGTGTTTGATTAGGCGACGAATATACAATTCTGTTCTCCTGTTTTTACTAGAATAAAGTGGCCAGACCGTTGTTATTAGTGGATAACGAGTTAAACATTTTTACCTTTTATTGCGTGGCGGATATGCTTTGAAATATCATCTAGAAATACAACTCGGTTTTTTAGCGATTAGCATAAACTGGCAATTGCATCGTGCCTGGCCAATAAAATGTTCCGGCAACACGCTTACGCAACTTAAACCCGTCATCAAATAACGAGTTATCAGTAACAGTAGTAGATTAAAAGGTAAGGGGCAGTATCCTGGATGGTAGTGAGCTCATGGGCAACTTTGCTCCAGGAGCTTGGAGGAAAGGTCACAGGTTATCCAGGAGTAAAATCTCATTTATCCCCTGAAACAACCTCCTGTAAAAGGTGTATTTTTTTTGTAGCCACTTCATTTATCTTTAGAGATATAAATTGACAATATGAAAAAGATATTTTCCCTTTTTTCCCTGGTTTTTCCTTTACTGTTACTGGCACAAATAAAATACCCCGAAACAAAAAAGGATGATATAGTGGATAATTACAATGGCACCAAAGTCGCTGATCCTTACCGCTGGCTGGAGGATGATAACAGCGAGGAGACAAAATCATGGGTAAAAGCCCAGAATAAAGTGACCTTTGATTATCTCGCATCGATCCCTCAGCGGGATAAGATCAAAAAAAGACTGGAGGAACTTTGGAACTATCCGAGGTATACCTCTCCTTTTAAAAAAGCGCAATATTATTATTACTTTAAGAATGACGGTTTACAAAATCAATCTGTCATGTACAGGCAAAAAGGATTGAACGACAAACCAGAAGAATTTCTTAATCCCAATACCTTAAATAAGGAAGGCATTGCGGCATTGGGCGGGACAAGTTTTAGCAAAACCGGAAAATACTTTGCTTATTCAATCGCTGTAGCAGGCAGCGATTGGCAGGAAATCTTTGTGATGGACGCGGCCACTAAAAAAATAATGAAGGATAAAGTTGAGTGGACCAAATTTGGCGGCGCCAACTGGAACGGGGATGATGGTTTTTACTACAGCGGCTATGATAAGCCAGATGAAAAATCAAAACTGAGCAAGCAAAACCAGTTTCATAAAGTTTTTTATCATAAACTGGGCACCGATCAGTCAAATGATATTGTTGTATATGAAGATAAAGAACATCCCCTCCGTTATCATGGAGCAAGCCTGACCGAAGATGAAAGGTTTTTAATACTTAGTGTTTCGGAAGGGACGAGTGGGGGCGAAATATGGTACCTGGATAAGAAAGATCCATCCCAAACAAAATTTAAACAGCTGATCCCGGGTTTTTCCACAGAACCAGATGTAGTCGACAACGATGGCGGCAAATTGTTGGTTCGCACTAATGATGGAGCAGCTAACTATCACGTAGTGCTGGTGGATCCCAACAACCCGGGTAAAGAAAATTGGAAAACTATTATTGCTGAAAAAGACGAAGCCATGCAAGGTGTAGGTACCGGTGGTGGCTATTTATTCGCCAGGTATTTAAAAGATGCGTCCACTAAAATTTATCAATATACCTATGATGGCAAACTAGTCAGAGAGATCAACCTGCCCGGCATTGGCACCGCCGGCGGTTTTGGCGGGGAAAAAGAAGACAAAGAATTTTTCTACACTTTTTCATCATTCAGTACCCCGCCTTCCATTTACCGGTATGATATCGCAACGGGTCAATCAACTTTGTTCCGTAAAACCGAAGTGAAAGTTAAGACCGATGATTTTGTGACTGAACAGGTTTTCTTCGCCAGCAAAGACGGAACGAAAGTACCTATGTTCTTGACCTATAAAAAAGGGTTGGTTCGTAATGGCCAGAATCCGGTTCTATTATACGGATATGGTGGATTTAATATACCCATTACCCCTGGTTTTAGTACAAGCAATGCATTTTTTATAGAACAGGGTGGTATTTATGTATCTGTTACTTTACGCGGTGGCAGTGAGTATGGTGAGAAATGGCATGAGGCAGGTATGCTTGAAAAAAAACAGAATGTGTTTGATGATTTTATCGGTGCTGCAGAGTATCTTATCAAAGAAAAGTATACCAATAACCAGAAAATAGCTATTCGTGGCGGCAGCAACGGGGGTTTACTGGTGGGTGCGGTAATGACGCAACGTCCGGATCTTTTTAAAGTGGCTTTGCCCGCAGTAGGGGTGATGGATATGCTACGTTTTCACAAATTCACCGTAGGTTGGGGATGGGCCGTTGAATACGGTAATGCTGATTCAGCCAGCCAATTTCCTTTTTTGTACAAATATTCTCCCTACCACAACCTGAAGTCTGGAGTAAGCTACCCGGCTACCCTGGTAACCACGGCTGATCATGATGACAGAGTGGTACCGGCACATTCTTTTAAGTTTGCTTCCCGGTTGCAGGAATACCATGCTGGCAATAGCCCCGTGCTTATCCGCATTGAAACCAACGCCGGTCATGGGGCGGGTAAGCCTACTAGTAAAGTCATTGATGAAGCTACTGATGTCTGGAGCTTCGTGATGTATAACCTGGGTATGCCTTTTAAAGAACCCATTACAATAGTACCCAAGAAAGGATTCTAATCTAACAAATAGTTAAATCAGAAGATAACCGTGATCAAGTATTTGCCACTTGGCAAATAGATTGATGGCGGTTATACTTTTTATGCAGGTATGCGTTACATTTGCACCTCATTTCTAAAAAAGATACATGAATAAAAATAACTATGCGGTCAGATGCTTTATGAGCATTGTGTTTTTTTCTTTTTCAGCTTCCACGGTTTTTGCCCAGGCGTCTACTGATGCTGCCCCAACAGGAAGTATCAGTGAATTAGTAGCCCAGCCGATACGTTTACCAGCTCTCCAGGAAGTAGGTGGTTCGCCATTTATGACGGCAGAGTACCAGGTGGGTTTGGTTTTGACAACAAATAATAAAACTGTTCCGAATGTGCCCGTCAAATTCAATATCTACAACAATGCCATTATGATCCAAAAGGAAGGGCGGGATATGAAATTGGAGTTATTTGAAACTGTCTCCTACGATATTGCTGGCAATGATGGTACAACAAAACAAATGATATTTAAACAGGGATACCCGGAGATCGACAACCATAATGACAGGTCTGTTTATCAGGTATTGTCGATGGGGCCAAAGGTTCACCTGCTGAAATTCCTTTCACAGAAGGTGGAAGATGCAGCTACCCTTGGTGATTATAGTCGCCGGGAAATCGTTACAACCCAGCAATTATACATTTACACGCCAGGTGGCGAAATAAGACGGATCAAAGCAAGTAAGCAATCGGTGGTGGATGCCTTGCCCGCTCTATCAGCTAAAATTGATGAACTGGTTAATGCAAATAAACTCAACCTCAAAAGCGAATCTGGTATAGCCGAGCTGGTGGAAGCGTTGAATAAGCCCTGAAATGACTAAATTTCATAAGATCCTGTTCTTTCCGAACAGGATTTTTTTTGCTCCTGATCAAAAATTAAAAGTTATTCCAGCTTTTGCAAAAAAAGGTGTGCCAGGTGTGTAATGAATTTCGGAAACTGGGTTCGGCTCTCTTTGCAACCTGGATTCGGTATCAAATTGTGCTTCCTTCCATTTCCTGTTCAGCATATTCTCAATGGTTACCGAGAATTCAATTTTATTATGCGTATAACCCAGCAGGGCATCCAGTAAAAAATAGCCATCGGCTTTTACACTATAATCTTCATTGGCGGGACGATCACCGATATAACGATATCGTAACGATCCATTAAATCCTGTCTTGGATTTTACTGTCAGGCCGCCAATACTTGTAAAACTGGGTGCAAGGGGTACAAAATTTTGCCCTTTTGTTTCGTCTATAGCACGAGGTTTTGCATAATTAAAGTCAATATCAGCAAATAACCAGCGTGTTGCCTGGTAACGGGCTGAAATATCGGCACCGATTCTTCTGGTCTTACCACTTGGTTCTACAATACCAGCATCGCCTACATAGACAAACTCTTGCTGTGAGTATAAATGCCATAGCGCTGTTTTTACCACGAGTTTGCTGGAAGGTTTTAGAATAATGCCCAGGTCAGCACCTAATACTTTTGGTAAGATATCCTGGGCGGTATTGTTTAGTATAACCCGGGTATCATTACTATGAAATCCTATCCCGGTATTGAGGTACATTTTTACAATTGAATTGGGGGTATAACTAAAATTGAGTTTTGGACTCAACGTACCCCGGACTTGTCTTTTAAACTCCGTTTCTCCCGCCAGCTTGTTTTGGTATCCAAATTTGAAATGATCGTAACGTAAACCGGCAATGAGATTGAACTTGTTGCTTAATTCAAGCTGTTGATTTACATAAACAAAGCCATTCTTTTCGCGGATATCTCCTTGTTGTACAGCATTAATGAACTCGCGTTTTATCACATGATTCAGTTCGATATTATTAACGTTGTCATACCGGAATCCCCAGCCCATGTCCGTACCAGATTTTCTATTGCCAATGAAATAATTTTTTGACAGGGTGCCGGTGTACCCATAAATATTTCTTGTTTCTTTTTGGTTAATCTCGTCCCCATTAACAGGATCATCCAGGAAGAATGTAAAATTACTGTAGAGTTTAAATTTATAGTTGCTGAAATAGAACTGGTCCGTCGTATGCCAGCCGCTTTTCCATTGTTTACTGAATTTTGCACTTATATTAGTACGGCCCGTATTCCAACCCTCGCTGTTATCAATAGAACCAAAGCGGCTGATCATACCGTTTTTGACTGACCGCTCCGGTACTTGCCCTGACGCATTCCATTTGCTGCGCAAGGTGGAAGCAAGAATTGTCAATTGTGCATTGTTTGGGAAGATGGCATTGTATTTGGCCATACTATTAAATCGATAAAAATCCTGGGGTGAAAGAAAATAGCCATCTGATTTCGAATATTCCGATGCTACATATAATTGTTGGCGGACATTCCCGGTTTCTTTATTCAACAATTTGAACATCCCAAGGACCCGTTGGGTATTGAATTGACCTGCCTGGATTTTGACCATGTTGTACTGCAGGAAATCTTTTGTTTGTAAGTCCACAAATCCCGCCGTGGCAAAGTTACCCTTATTGGCAAAGTAGGGTCCTTTGTCGAAGTTTACTCTCTCCACTGTTTCAGGGATCAGGAAATGAAGATCGGCATAACCTTGTCCGTGAGCATGGCTAACCATATTCACCGGCATCCCGTCAACGGCGATGCTAATATCGGTACCATGATCAATATCATAGCCCCTTAAAAAGATCTGCTCTGCTTTACCACCGCCTGCATGCTGGGCTATGAACAAGCCATTAACCATCCGCAAAATATCCTGGGAAGTATTCACAGGACGAAGCTTAATATCCATCGCCGCAACCGTATTAATAACAGCAGGTTTTTTGCTACTGATAGTGACCGCGGATAGATCGAGGGTGGTTCTTTCCAATTCTATTGCAAGGTTTCCGGGTTTATTCTCGCTGACCTCCACCATTGCCTTTTCAGAATTATAACCAATACGGGAAATATGTATCTCGTAATGACCGGGTTGTAAGTTTTTGATCTGGAAGATTCCAAAGTCATTTGAATTATCCGTGATACCATTTGCCGACAGGGTGATACTGGCGTCCGAAAGAGGAGAATGGGTTTGCTGATCGCCCACGTATCCTACTATGCTTCCTTTTTGAGCAGCAACACCTGTTGTAAAGGCGGTCATAATCAAACTAGAAAACAAAAACCTTTGTAATCGCATAAACATTTGTTGTACTATAAAGTACGGGACATAGCAACGTACGGTTTTTCCCCACCTATCTTTTTATTAAGTGGCAGGACATAAAGATTTGAGTCTTCCAATCTAAAAGGCACCGCCTACCGTAATTGGTTTAAATCCCTAGAAATGGGATAAAATTTATAAACTTCTTAAAAACAAATTTTTTCAATTATGAAAAAGAGAACCCTGTTAGGCTGTTTGCTTGGTATCGTATTGATCGGAGGCGTAATTTATGCTGCTGATCATATCGACGCACCAGCTGTAACCGGCGCCGGCAATACCAGCCCCGGTAATGATATCACTGATATTTATGCTTTCCAAAGTCCCGCTGACAACAGTAAAATGGTGTTTGTGCTGAATACGCAGGGATTACTTTCTCCGGCAGCATCAGCCTCTGCCACATTTCCTGCTAATGTATTGTATGAGTTTAATATTGACAATACGGGTGACAATGTAGAAGACCTCGTGATCCAATGCCTCGTACAAAATGGCAAAATGAGAGTGTTTGGACCAGCTGCTGTGGGAACTCCCGGTACAACCAGCACCATAAAAACCGCCGGACCCACTACCGAAGTAAATGTAACAGCCTATGGCGCTTCTCCTGTTAGTGCCACAAATGCCAACGGCACCAGAATTTTTGCAGGACCCCGCGATGATCCATTCTTTTTTGACCTGGTACGCTTTAAAGAAATACTGGCGGGAACACAACCAGGGTTTCGCAGTCCCGGTGTTGATTCATTTGCCGGAACCAATGTAATGTCGATAGTTGTAGAAGTTCCAAAGTCATTGCTTGGCGCTGCTGCCACTATCAATGTCTGGGCTGAAACAAAATCAAAATAACTTACTTACTTCTTAATTATTTAAATTATAAATTATGATACGTCTAAATAAATTCACCTTCCTGTCACTGCTGGTAGCAGGGCTATCACTGACGAGCTGCGATAAGGATGATACGACCCCACCAGATACCTTTGATACATCCGGTACGTTCACGCAAAATGACCAAATGGCAAGACCCGCGGTCAACACCGTGTTTGTCAATTCAGCCCGTAAGAATGAATTCAACACGACTATTCCTTCCGCTCAGAACGCAGCGTTTAACGCACAGTTCCAAACCGTGCTGACCGGGTTCGGATATAATACCAATATATTGGGCCTGAATAAGGCGGCTTTTGCCGGCGTGCTGGCAACAGATGTACTAAATGTAAAAATGAATGGCACCACTACTTTCTTTGATGGCACCAGTGTGCTAACCGGGAGAGCTCTTGCTGATGATGTGATCACTACCGAATTAATATTGATTTTTGGTGGTGCTACCGGAGCTTCCAATCCTGGTTTGAGAGATGACAATGTCAATGCGAATGATAAACCATTTTTGCCCGCATTTCCTTTCCTGGCCAGTCCCTTTTAAATAAACTGATTCTCATGCCGGGCAGTACGAATTGCCCGGCTTTATTCTTTGTAACTTTAAAATTATCACCATGTTAAGGCATTTGTTTTTAATGGGGGTTTCTCTTTCGATACTGGCGTCGTGCCAGCAGAAACAAAGCATTACCAACAATAAAGACTACTCGGGTTATCTCCGGGATGGAGTGGTGGTTGATGAGGTGAAGAAAATAAATGGAGAAATCAGCTTTTGGCAGCGACGTTTGCAGATGGATACCGGGAGCTATGTAAATATGCTTAAGCTGGCCAGTAACCATCTTCGCCTATTCAAATTATCTGGAAACATACAGAGCTTACGATCGGGCGACTCCCTTTTGAAAGCAAGTTCAGCAAAACTGAATAATAAAGAGCCCGAAATACTTTACTCCCTTTCACAGGCTAGCATTACACAGCATCAATTCCTGCAAGCTGCTGCTTACACCGAAGTTGCTGGCAAAGCCAATGGTGATCTTTATACTATTCGTTTACTGGAATTTGATGCCAGTATGGAACTGGGTAAATACCGGGAAGCCTATCAAAGCCTGGAAAGCCTGAAAGATAAATCCGGGTTTGATTATCTTATCCGTAAAGCTAAATGGGAGGATTACCGGGGTAATCTTGATGAAGCCATACTATTGATGGAGAAAGCTTTTTTGAAAATAGAAAATAAAAACAAAGATCTTACTTGTTGGGCACTTTCCAATCTAGGTGATATGTATGGTCATGCCGGGAGAATACAGGAGTCATACCAATCCTATCTTAATGTCCTGCAAATGGACCCTTCCAATTTATACTGCCTGAAAGGGATAGCCTGGATCGCTTATTCACATGATGGTAATACAGCAGAAGCCAAACGTATATTGGACTATATTCTTACCCAAACAGAGATGCCCGATCTGAAGCTGGTGCTCGCCCAAATTGCCGAATCAGAAGGTAATACAGCAGAAAAACAACGGTTGTTGAATGAGTTTGTAGCAACTGTCACCAAACCTGGTTATGGTGATATGTATAACAAGTACCTGATAGAAATATATAGCGAAGAATGGAAGGAGTATGATAGAGCGCTTGTATTGGCCGAAAAAGAATTGCAAAACCGTTTTACCCCGGAAACCTGTGACTGGGTAGCCTGGACCTTATTCAATAAGGGCGATCTACCGAAGGCGTTGGAATACGCAAAAGGGCATGTTTATAAAAGGACCTTTGAACCAGGGGCCGTTATGCATACCGCTTTTATTTATGCAGCCAATGGTAATAATCAAGAAGCCAAGAAAATGCTTGAAGAATGTCTAGAAAGTTCTTTTGAACTGGGCCCCGTGGCAACCCTACAGCTGAAAGAAAAACTGCGAACTCTCTAGTTCATCAACAGTACATTCACACTTCGTTGCAAAATATTAAAGGCGATTTCTGCCATCAGGTTTTCTTTGTCCAACGTAGGATTAACTTCAGTAATTTCAAAACAGCAAACCTTCCGGTTCTGCATGAATTTACTGATAAGGTCCTCTGCTTCTCTTTCTTTCAGACCATTACTCACCGGTGTGCCGGTACCTTTGGAAATGGATGAGTCAAGACTGTCCACATCAAAGGAGATGTAGATATCTGTACAATCAGCCAGGTAGCGAAGTACGGCCCTCACCACATTTTCAGCACCCTTGTTCCGCACTTCTTTGGAAGTGATTACTTTCATGCTATATTTCTCGATCAGGTGGCGCTCTTCTTTTTCGTAATCCCGCAAGGAAATAAACACCACATCTTCCGGTAGCACTTTCGGGGCGATCTTACCGATATTTTTCAGGTAGTTCCAGTATTTGGTTGTTTCCTCATCTACATCATGTACAGTGCACTCCTCATTATCCTCATTAATGGATATGGCCATGGGCATACCGTGTACATTCCCCGATGGAGTAGTGTAGGGAGTGTGCATATCTGCATGAGCATCGATCCATATTACTCCCAGTTTACTTTTGGGTTTGGCCATTTTAATACCGGCTATAGTGGCTCCTGCTGTGCTATGATCGCCACTGAGGACAACGGGGAAAAAATTATTCTTCATCGAATCGCTGATCGCTTTTGTGACTTTCTCATAAATAGAAACGATCCCTTTAATGCGTTTGGCATAAGGAGATTCTATCGGCTCATACAATAACTTGTTCTCCGTTTGAATTTTTTCTGATGGAAAATGAATAAAAAAATTACTCATAAAATCCAGCGCAGCGATCTTAATGGCTTCTATACCCAAACTGGCACCCCGGGTACCGGCGCCAATCTCTGATGCAACTTCAATTAATTTTATATTCTTCATACAGGCAATCGTTAAATGAAACAGCCCGGTACAACACCGGTGAATAAAAATGGGCAGCGAAGTCAATGTGCGCGGTGGCCGATTAATCGGGAATATAAAAGTTAGCTGGGAGCGATTGTTCCGCAAAAGTGTAGATCCTTGCTATTTTTTTTGGATAATACTGCATAAAAGAAACGGCAATAAAGTTAACTATTTGTTCCCGCGCGGTCAAGTATAATGTTTTTGCTGTTCATTCGTGTGCGGCCAATATTGGGATACGGCTATGGTAGGCTAAGCGCTTGGTATGCGTTGATTTGAATAAAGATACCGCATTGCTTTGGTGCTTTGGAATGGTGACCAATATATCAATATCGTAATCTTTGACAAAAGTATCTACCGCTTCAAAAAAATTGTTCATAGTCAGGAAATAAAACTCTGTATTAAACGACTGGAACATTTCTTTAAATTTTTGCTTTCCACGCTCAATTTCCTCAGTTAGCGAGACATAATGTTCTTTATTTACATTAACGATGTGCAGTTTCGGGTTGAACATTTCCAATACTGACGTGATCAGTGCGGCTGGAGTAATGGCCTCCACGTCTATAAAATCGGAGGTAAACGCAACGTTGTTGATACCTTTATACACAGCATCCGGAGGTATGATCATGACTGGCAAAAGATTCCTATCTACTAACTTAAGCGTATTACTCCCAAACATCGCCTGTCTTACTTCTGATTTTCCGGTGATACCCATTACAATCAATGTTGCCCGGGTGGTATGAGCAAGACGGGCAATATTTTCGATCAGGTCGCCGCCCATTTCGTTTTCACACTCAATAGTTTCTACTCCGCTGGCAAGAAATTCTTTCTTCAAGCTCTCCTGGTAGCCTACCACCACATCATAGTCGCCGGCGCTTTCATAATTGTTATAAAGTACAGCCACAACATCCTTTTTGCCAGCGAGCATTTTGGCGGTGAAACGGGCGGCATTCAACGAAGTTTCGGAAAAATCGATCGGGATAATTACTCTACGCATGCTTTTGGTGTTTTACCACCCCGCATACTCGATTAGCAAAGTAGGGAGGGGCAGTATATTTTAGTGGTGGCAATTTACAGCATTTGGAAGGAATTATCACCAGGACCTAATCTTTTCATCAATTATCCCCAGCAGATTGCGTTGAGTTGGTGACAGCTTTCTTTGTTTTTCCGGATAGTTGAATAAGGGCTTTGACGAGCCTGCCAGCCCGGGGGGGATTGGAACTATTGAGGTCAGTAGCTACTGGTGTCAGAGGTTTGCCCGCCATATATAATCAGTGGCGGCGGAGCCTGGTAGTCCGCTAATTGAGCCCGGTGAAAAACTCTTTACTCTTCATTGGTATCAACGAGTATAAAACGGGTAAGGACTTTAATTTTTTTCATTTAGCAGGTGAAGGGAGGCTGTAAAATTATAGGTTGTAACACATTCCCAAGTCTGGGTGGTGTACGGAGGAAATATGATTGGAATAATAGTCTAGTATCCCAGGTTCTGACATTTCACATTCTATGGAATATTTCGGATTGCAACGATAACCGCTGAGGTATTTATCCCTGCGCCTTCACAAACGATCGGAAATTTATCGGTTAATATCTTCCAGATCTTATTGCCGGGTTTGCCATACGTAGAAAGATGAAGAATGACATCCTGCATTCGATGATCTCCTGCAGGATGTCATAGTGGTCTATTCTTTAGTAAATGGACTCAAAGGTTTGCTGCTGTAACAACTTTGAAAAGGATGGCATATTCCCACAAAGAGATGCCAGTTGTTGTACATACTCCCTGAATGTGCCGGATTTGAAATGTTGGTTAGCTACTGATTCTCTTTTAAAACTTTTGATATGAACAAAGTTGCAATCATTATCATTATCAGCATAACATTGGCTCCGCATACCACCCGGGCCATGTTTGTACAAGGCATCAAAATAATGGTCAATGACTTTTTGTGCAGATTGTTGCCTGTCCTGCGGCACTGAGAAGGACATAAAATACCTTACCATAATGTTTACAGTTTTGGTTTGAACAGCCGGTAAATGAATGGCAATTATCATTTTAGAAATGCTGCTTTTGATATTCAGTAAACTATTAATTTATTGATGAACGGTAGCTGTTCTCTTACATTTGTCAACCGGTAGATGATAAATTGATTGCAAGACAATAAGTTTTTATCTTTAACTACGCTTCTGTTATGAGATGCCTTATCATCATAATGACTGTTGTCTGTTGGGGTATTACCGGGTGCAAGCAACCACCAGATCAGCGAGAGATTGCTCCTTTGCAGTCAAAATGGCCGGATACAAGCTTTTGGAATAAACCTGAATCAACATTTGACTGCTCTGATTATTTAATCCAGTTAAAACATATGCAAGCTTTCTATGACGTACCCGGAGAGTTTGGGTATATCGCTGAAGGGAAAGATTATGGGTTTACTGGCCTCTCTTTTATTCTGACCAATACCCAACCAAATGGGGGTCCGCCGTTGCATACACACACTACCGAGGAAGCTCATATTTTGCACGAAGGTTCAGTACTATATGTGGTAGGGGACAGCACAATTTCTGCCAGGGGTCCTTACATTTTCAGGATCCCATCCGGGATGCCTCATACTTTTATCAACACCGGAAATAAGTCACTCAACCTGGTAGCTGTTTTTCCAGGAAAAATACTTAGCTATACAGAGCTGGGCAGAAATCCCCTGGTAAAAGATACCAGCGTTTATCACGAACACAAACACTGACCTATCTCCTTTGTTTAGAGGTACCCCTCTTTTATTTTGGCGTAGACGCCGGTACAGACGTGAACATTTTTTTGATCAGTTCACTGTCATGCTGATATACATCATCCCTGAAATTGAGCTGGCCATCATTATCTACCCATGCTGTGTAATAAATGATGAACACAGGTATAGGGTTTTTTAGCTTGACCGGTTTTTCCACTGTTTGATTCATGGCATGCACAATTTTCTCGGTATTCCAGTTGGCATCATTTCTTAGTAACCATTCAGCCATTTTTTGAGGCTCATGCAGCCTGATACAGCCATGACTGAAAGCTCTTTTATCCTGCCCAAACAAACTTTTGGAAGGCGTATCATGAAAATACATGTTGAAACTATTGGGAAAAATAAATTTTACTTTACCCAATGCATTACCCGGACCGGGCCGCTGACGGATACCATAGGATGTTCTTTCCATGTTCTTATTGTCTAGGTAATTTGGATTTCTGGCTATGGCAGGATTGATCTCCTTCTCGATAATGCTGGCTGGTATATTCCAGTAGGGACTAAAGATCACCTGGTTCAGGTCTCCGTTGAACATCATCGTATTATTGCCCACTTTACCCACCACCACTACCATATCAAAAACTAGTTTTGTCCCATCATATACATGCAGCATGAATTCTGGCAGGTTTACAATAATTAGATTGCCAACCGGTTTTTGTGGAAGCCATCGCATCCTATCCATATTCAGCAGCACCTGCATCAGCCTTTTTTCGGCGGGAACGTTCATGTCTTTGATCAAGTTGGCCGTTATCACACCATTCTGCTTATAACCATATCTTTTTTGAAATTGTTTGACAGCCAATTCCAGGGTGTCGGTAAAAATATTACTGGTATCAGCACCGGGCATGTCCTGTGTAAGCTGCAGTCTTTTTTTAATGGCCGGAAGGGATGCATTGCTTTCTCCTTTCTTTATTATTTTGACCGTAGGAATGGTGGGCCATCCGCCTGCTTTTGCAATATCATGATAGCGTTGCAGGTTCTTTTTCAAGTTACCATACATGTCGTTTACCTGCTCATAATATTTATCATCATTATGTTTTTTAGTCAATAATGAATCGGCCATTTCAATAGGATCCATTTTTTTTATAGGAATGAATTTCTCCTGCTCTTTTCTTTTTACATATCCTTTTTCATAGGTGCTATTGATAAAACGTATAAAATGTTCTGTAAACCCAAACTCTGTGTTGAGAATCGAACTGTCTTTGGTGCTGGCCGTCATCTTCTCCTGGTTCATATATCGTTCTGCCTGTTTATAAAAGGCAGAGCTGACCAATGTGGTGTCTTTGAGATGGGTGACGGCATAATCATACTGGTTCCAAAAAAAACGGGACTGTTCTGTCAGTCCTTTAGTTGAGAACCAGGCATATTGATAGTTTCTTGCATTATAAAAGCTGCGGATACGGCGGGCAATCTTCTTATCAGCAAGATCCCTGTTGCGGATGTATCTTTCCATTGCCAGACTGTCGAGGAACATATCATTGTAAGCCACCTCCCGGGTCACACTAAAATCCCGGTCTGTGACCTTCTTAGCCTGTACCGTATCCTCAACCTTGGCATCGACATCCTCTATCTCCGGAGAGCGGGTGTCTGAAGTTTCTTTTTCGTTATCTTTTTTCTGGCTGTTGCAACTGGCCATCAAAATCACCAGCGTGGCAAGAGTACATAAGGCTTTCAGTTTCATACCTGGTTTGTGTGGTTTATTGATTAGGAATTATAAAAATACGACTTGTTAGAGGAACCGATAATTGTTTTTAACAGACGAATGTAAATGTCACAAGGTTGGCTCGGAAAAGCAGACGCATGACCTGAAAATTGCCCGGATCCAATAGTAACCGGCAGGGCTTTCCATATTCATCATACCTGATATAGTTAGCATAGCAAGCATTGAAGAAAGTAGTAGTAGAAACAAGGTAATGATCATTAAAAGACTGGATAAATGCATTTTCACCTGTTCTTTTAAATCTGTACACAAACACTTCGGCCCATTCCAAGTGAGATTTCTTTATAGAAAGGCTGTTGCCAATAGAATCAGTTATCACGGTTGACTGCATGGCCCTATTTCCAAAAAATGGACACCAGTACCGGGAGACGATATCGTTTGGTTCCCTGGATAGTTCACCCGGGTTTAGAGCATACTTCTATTTCACTACTGGCTTATTAGAAAAAAGAATCCTGGTGCAGGCGACATCTGCAATGGTAACCGCTTTAACCACTAATCACGACTGCAAAAAATTTGTTCTAATTTTAGTGCAATGAAAAAATATTTCGCCGCACTTGCCTTGAGTTTTTTTTCGTTTGTTTCCTTGGCGCAGGATATCGGTAAACAAATGGAAGCTCTTGATACGGCTTTTTCGCGTGGCGACTATGAAACAGCAAAAAAATTAATTGATACAATTTACCCCACTGCAAGCCAGGCCATTACTAACGACACTCTTTTGATAGAATTCTTGAGTACATCCGGTTCGGTATATTACAAACTAAATGAATTTGAAAAGGCCGAATCTTATTTTTCACAGGCGGCAGCAAAAGCAAAAGCAATATTGGGAGAAAATGATTATCATTATTCATTAGCCCTTTTCAATATCGCCGCCTGTTACAAAGAACAAGGCCGCTATGCGGAAGCCGAACCATTATATCTAAAGTCATTGCCGGTATTGGCCACGGCATTCGGACAAAGCAGTCTTGAGTATACCCGTTGTTTTTATACGTTGGCTTCCTTGTATATCGATATGGGAAAATATGCCGAAGCTGAAGCGATGTGTGCGGCCGCAGTTAATTTTTACAAGGTAATACTGGGACAAACCAGCGATGATTATCTGGGAGCCTTAGGCTCCATGGGAGTTATTTACCAGGGCCTTGCAAAGTATGACAAGGCGGAAGAGATATTTCTATCATTAAAGACCTACTATACTTCGTTGCCCTCACCAAATAAAGAAACGCTGCAGGTATTAGAAAATAATTTAGGAGAATTGTACAGGCACAGGGGTGATTATAACCGGGCAGAAGCTGCCTTGGAACAAGCTGTCCTGCTGGCCGGGAATACGCCCGCCGCAGCGCATTCATTGAACAACCTGGCATTGGTACAAAAAGCTATTGGTAAATATGCTGAGGCAGAAGTCTCTTATAAAAATTCAATTGCGATCTATAAGTCATTGGGTAGATCCAACCATCCTGAGTATACCAACCCTGTGAATAATATGGGTGAACTGTACCGGACAATGGGGCGATTACAGGAAGCAGTCTATGCTTTCGAAGAAGTGATCGAAATGCGAAAAAGGTTGCTGGGAACGGATCATCCGAACTATGCCAATGCCGTTAATAATCTTGCATTGGTTGAATTCACCTTAGGTATGTATCCTGAAGCTGAGAAACACTTACTGGAATGCAGGGATATTTATAAAAAAACACTGGGGGATAAAGACAAATATTATGCAAATGCACTGAACAACCTGGCGTCTGTCTATAAAGCACAGGGTAATTTGCAGCAGGCCGAAGAAAATTACAAAGAATGCCTCCGGGTATTTAAAGCCACCCATGGGGAAAGCAGCGATAAGTATGGCATCTACCTGGGGGGGCTGGGAGGGACCTATCGCCTGATGAAAAGGTATCAGGAGGCTATTGCGCTGACCTTACAATCATTAAACATTCTTAAAAATAAACTGGGTGAAAATCATTACGACTATATTGAAACAGCATACAACCTAGCAGAAACTTACCGGGAAGCAGGGCAATATCCTGAAGCGAGGAAACATTACCTGCAAGCAATGCAAGGATACCTGGTGCTCATTGAAAAATATTTTCCTTACCTGAGTGAGAAAGATAAAACAGCTTTTTACTACATGGTAGCCAATGCTTTTGAAACCTTTAATTCCTTTGTCATCCAATTGCACATGGAATTACCGAAACAAAATCATGATGCAGTAGTTGCCAGGATGTACAATAACCAGGTAGCGTTGAAATCATTGCTGCTAAAAGAATCTGAAAAACTTAGAACACTGATTGCCGCCAGTGATGATGAAGGTTTAAAAAATGACTACTTGCAATGGATGAAGTTGCGGGAGACGATCATCCAGCAATACCGGCTGAGTACCGAGGAACTGGAATCAAAAGGGATCAGCCTGCCGGCGCTGGAAAAACAGGTAAATGACCTGGAACAGAAGATCACCATTTCCTTGAAGATGGAACTTAAAACAGGGGATAGGAAGACCATAGCCTGGAATGATATACAGGCGAAACTGCAATCCGGGGAATTTGCCGTGGAGATCGTCAGGACGGATTTTTATATGAAAGCAAGGTGGACCGATACCATTTTTTACACGGCACTGATTGTAGATAAGACATGCACGGCACCGAGTTTTGTAATGTTAAACAACGGCAATACCCTGGAAGCTAAAAGTATTACAGATTACCGGAGGGCTATCAAATCAAAATTGACTGACGAGGCTTCTTATGACGCCTTCTGGTCCCCGTTGCGCGAACATCTGGGGAAAGCCAAAAAAGTTTACTTTTCTCCTGATGGTATTTATCAGCAGGTCAGCCTTTATTCTTTGAAAAACCCCGCAACAAAAAAATACCTGATTGATGAAGCCGATATCAGCTTAGTGACCAACACAAAAGATATTCTGCATCGGCATGAGTCAGTTACTTCAAAAAAAGCGGAAATATTTTCTTACCCCGACTATGGTGTGAAAACAAACAAAGGGACTTCACCAACAAGGCTGCCCGGATTTCCTGATCTGAAAGATTTGCCAGGTACCAAAATTGAATCGGATTCAGTGAAAAAGATTCTCACGGGGCAAAACTGGAACGTACAGGAACATTTGCAGAAAGAAGCAACCGAGGATGCTATTAAAAAAATAAACAATCCACAGGTATTACATATTGCCACCCATGGTTTTTTCCTGAAAGATAGTAAGGACAATACAGATAAAGTATTTGGAATGCAGTCAGAAATTGCAAGGCAGAATCCCCTCTTGCGTTCAGGGATAATTTTGGCCGGTGCCGCTGCAATTGCCAGTGATACGCTGACCGAATCAATAAAAGAAGATGGTATTCTCACGGCCTATGAGGCGGTGGGATTGAATCTAAGCAATACTGAACTGGTCGTATTGTCAGCATGCGAGACAGGACTTGGTGAAATACTCAATGGGCAAGGCGTGTATGGATTACAAAGAGCTTTCCTGGTGGCGGGTGCCGGGTCTGTTATCATGAGTTTATGGGTGATTGATGATTTTGCTACACAGGAGCTTATGATCAATTTTTATAGAGAATGGCTAAGGGATCCCACAGCTGCGAACAAACAAAAAGCTTTTAAAATGGCGCAATTGAAATTAAAAGAAAAGTATGGCAACCCTTATTATTGGGGAGCATTTGTAATAGTAGGGAAATAAGGTTTATTGAAGTATCCTGATCGGAATTCTAGATGGCAACTATTTTCTTTTTTAGCATTCCCGCCGCTTTTGTATAACCGCCTTCCGCTCCATCTACGAAATGAATATGGTTCTCGTCCATACTGCGGACATAACAGGACATAACCGATTCCTTGCTTACACACAAACCATAGCGGATGATGCCATCCTTCTCCAATTCATCTAATGCTTTTTCTAGTTCCTGTCGTTGCCGTATTGTTCCCGAGATAACCGTATTTATTTTTCCGTCAATAACGAGTGTATCGGAGAGATCAACTAATTGAGTGAGATAGCTTTTACCTGGTTTAGTCCTGAAATACAAGGTGCCGATCAAGGTTGTGAGCCAGTTCTTCACAAGGTATAAAGGCTTGTAACCGCCCAGCCGGGCTCGCATTTCTACCCCTATCTTTTTCAGTGTCGCTTTAAGTTTCAGTTTTGATATGGTAATAGGTGTTCTTTTTTCAAGGGTACCGTATATTTGATCCAACAGGTCGATCACTTTTTTGAACGCTTTATTTTGTTTTACTCCTTCCTGCGCAATCACCAGCAAGCTAACCACTTCGTCGTAATTTTCAGGGGGCTTTATTTTATCCCAACGGCACTGCATGCCACTGAGATCTAGTTCATCGTTTGAAAGTACTGATGGAGGCAATAAATAGTCTTCTGCTTTGATTATACGCTCCGCATAGGAGAGACCATCGCCCAGCAAAACCGGGATAGAAAATAAGGCAGAAGATTTCAGTTTACTGATGCTCAACTGGTATCCTCTTGCATAAATTTCTTCCACCGGTACATGGCCAATGCGTAAGTTGATATCAAAATTTTGACGGGTGTTTTCCTGGTGAAGGACTAGCACTTTTGTAACAGCCGCCAATATGGAAGGGGGAACGATAAAAGTGGCCCCATCCCCACCAAAGAAAAATGGAACAGAAATATTTTCTTTATATGCAATGTTGAGAACAGCTACGATACTTCCGGTGGCTGTAAGATTTACAGTTTCGTGTAATCCTTCCGCTATTGCTGTTGTTGACTTTTGCACATCTGTGATGAGCACGTGCCAGTTGGCAGGAACATTGAAGAAAAGATGTTCCTCCATCAGCAGGTCACTGAGCGAAATTTGATTGACGGGTAATCTTGTAAAGAAAAGGTCATTACCAGCGACGGCCATATGTGCACAAGTATTTGATTGGGAAGTTAGGTTTTTTACCAACTGCTTGTGCTATTGAACTTGATTTGCTGCCGGCATTCCTTATTACCCCGAAAATAAAATTATATAGCTCCTAGCCTGGTAATTTCCACACCATTAAAAATGCGGGCCAGGTTAACATCCTTTGATTTATTATATTCTTCGATACTGGCACCATTTACTATTCGCCACAAGTTTTTGGACTTTAGTTCGGCATAATCCGCCGTTTTGATAAACATGCCCGTTATCGGTTGTCTGGCTTTAAAATTAATGTTCACAGCAGATTTGTCTAAGTGCTTTACCAGCACGAATTTTTCGATTTGTTCGTTTGTCATAAATGATTTTTAAAAATACAATGGCAAAATAGGATGCCGGCGTACACATTGGTCTAACAATCAGTACAATTGGTACAATAAGTAACTTAAAAAATTAAACAGGATGGGTGTAAAGATAGGCTTTTTGCTGCGATTTAACCCGGCAATATTGATGGTTGTTCAGGTCTCACTTGTCACAATTGCGAGATACAACTCATCAAAACAAATAAACGGCCTATTGTTAAAATAAAAGCTGACCTTTGTGTTTCTTGCCGCCTGTTTTTGAATCTTCAACTTACACAATTTATGTACACATATACCTGGAAAAAGTATCTGCCTGTAATCAGGATCTTGCTAAAGCGTTCTGCTTCTGCTGAGCAGTCAGTTTCGCTAAACCGTACTGATTTTGAGAAAACAACTAAGCTTCGTAAACCAGCCTGTTCGTTTAATGTAGAAATTGGAAAAGGCCGTTTAAATACGATCAATCAGTCTGTACCTGCTAAAGATTTGTTGGGTATTTTGCAGGAAGATGAAATGACCAGGACCCTGCTTCGCCAGCATCATTATGCGATCAGTCTTAATTCGGACTTTTTGCTGAGTATCAAAGATATTACTCCGCCTGTAGAAGAAGCAGCAGCAGAAGAAGAAGAAGAAGACACCAAATAAAAAAGAGCCTTGTTGGGCTCTTAAAATTTGTATAAAGCGGTTAGCTGAAAAATTACCATCTCTTATTATCAGTTCGGGGCGCTTTTTCTCTCGCCACAGTAACTGACATGGCCCGGCCTTCAACATCTTTGTTATTCAGCGCTTTGATAGCTGCATTTGCCTCTTCATCAGATCCCATTTCTACAAATCCGAAACCACGGCTGCGGCCCGTCTCCCTGTCTGTAATAACCTTAGCAGAAGAAACAGCTCCAAATTGCTCAAATAATTTTCTTAAGTCGTCATCAGCGGTGTGAAAACTTAAGTTCGAAACATACATGTTCATAAAACAATTGATTTAATTAAAACAATAAAATACCTCCCGCCCCTCGCGGGACAAGTTGTGAATAAAGGCCTGCAGCAAAGAGTAAAGAGGAGATTAACTATTACTAAGTCGAAGAGTAAGAATTGATACTGATCCGGACTGAATGTTGGAAGATCTTATGATCACCCCGTGAAGGTAGGTTATTATATGCCAGGAACTAGATAAATATCTATATATAGCCCAGTAAAAGAATAAAGGATCTGAAACGGAAACTTTTAACGAAAACCGGTGAATTTGGATGTTTGGTCCTGAAAATTTGATGGAGTCAGTTTTGCTGCCCGCCTTAACCTGCACCCTATCGATTTAGTCAGAGCTCTTGAAGTAATTGAGGGTCATTTTTTTAATATGTCTTTTGGGCCGTACCGATATTCTGCCGGCAGGAAGGCATAAGTAGTTCAGAATTTTATTCCGGGTATGGTTTTTTTATCGTTACTTAACTCATGGCTGTAACCCGATCAAAACGAATTGAATTATTGCTTCTTGCCAGCAGCCTTCGATCGTCCCTGTCGTTGTTCAGTAAAAATGACCCATTGCGTATGGCTGGGGCAACAGCTTTTTTTACAACGTTTGCTTTACCACCGATCGTTTTCATACTGGCCCAGTTATTCGGTATGTTTATTGGCCAACGCAATATGGGTCAGGCCCTGGTTGAAAGGATATCAGATACAATTGGGCCACAGGGAGCTGAACAGGTAAGGCAGGTTTTGAGAAGTATCCGTGGTTTCAATGACAGCTGGTACATGATCGTGGGAGGATTTATTTTTCTGGTATTCGTATCCACCAGCTTGTTCAGTGTTATTAAAAATTCCCTGGATCAGATATGGGGAATCCGTGTAAAGAAGAACCCGGGTTTACTTTTTATTTTAAGTATCCGGCTAAGATCTTTTTCAGTGATACTATTGGTAGGTATTTTATTCATGGCCGATTTGCTTTTTGAAAGCCTTGAAATTATTGCCGGCCAATATGTGGAAGCCATTTGGAAAGGGGGTGGTGTATACTTGAAGAGTGTATTAAGAGAAGTTGTCAGTGTTATCATAGAAGCTGCCTGGTTTATCCTGCTGTTTCGATTCCTGGCGGACGCCCGGCCATCCTGGAAAGCTTCGGTGATCGGCGGGTTGTTAACGGGTATTTTGTTTATCGCGGGCAGGTGGATACTTAAAACTTTATTGGTGAACAGCAGTATCAGTGAGCTATATGGAGCATCAGGTTCATTTGTATTAGTATTATTATTTGTTTTTTATTCCTCCTTTATCCTGTATTATGGGGCTTGTTTTATTGCCGTTTATTCAGGGAAGAAACAATGGCCGATCAGACCCACAGATAAAGCCTTTGATGTAAAAAAGGAAAACATTATTACTTGATGTCCAATCAGGGATACCTTCTTTTATCCCTGGATACGCTGGTATAACCTGCCCGGTTGTAGTATATTTTCCCCAATTTGTTTTTTTCGAAATCAACATTCAAAAAATAGTTGTGCCAAAATAGTTGGCACTATTTTTCCTTATCATAGAGACCACCCTTTTTTTAAAATAAAAATTGTATGTTATGAAAAAAAGTACTGAAATTTTATTGATGACAGTCTGGGCAGTGGTGGTAATTGTTTTAACAGGAATATTATTTACTGCTTGATAGCCGATCAAACGGCTGGGAAGCGCAATATGTATAGAACATGCGACAGCTGCAACTACAGGAAGGGCATTTAATTTCAATCGGTCCAATTAAATAGACCTTTTCTGACTATATAAAAAAACCGGCTATATATGGCCGGTTTTATTTTCGAAAAACGGTCATCTTGTTAGCTGACATGCAAAATATTCCCCGATGGGATATGTTATGGTATGCTATTTGAAACAGGTAATAAAAATCTGCCGGATTATTCATCCCCCTAAAACAAGCACCATGAAAAAATTCTCGTTCTTCTCATTACTATTTGTCATGATTTCCTTTAGTAGTTGCTCCGTGATCGGTGACATTTTTAAAGCCGGTGTATGGGTAGGAGTTTTGGCTGTTGTGGCGGTGGTGGGTGTTATTATCTACTTTATCAGCAGGGCCAGGAAATAAATGTCATGCGCGATAGACAAGTTGCTTAAACTGTCAAGTCCTTATTGACTCATGTCTGGTTTCCCAAGATCACTATAAGGTGGAGAAATTTCTACCTGGCTATATCATACATTTAGTGGGCTAATTGAATTAAAAACTACAATTTTTACCAAATGGCAACAGTAAATGTATACCTGACTTTTAATGGCAAGTGCGAAGAAGCTTTTACTTTTTACAAATCCGTATTCGGAGGTGAGTTTCCCTATATCGGCCGGTTTAAAGATATGCCTGCTGATGAAGCAAATACAATGTCGAAGGCGGATGGTGACAGGATCATGCATGTTTCGTTACCTGTAAGTAAAGAAACCATGTTGATGGGAAGTGATACCGGTGGGGAATGGGCTTCGAACTATTCAACAGGAAATAATTTTTCTATCTCCATTACGGCCGGCAGTATGGAAGAGGCCGACATATTATTTAAAGGACTTTCTGCCGGTGGAACGGTAACCATGCCAATGAATAAAACTTTCTGGGGAGATTATTTCGGAATGTTCACCGATAAGTTCGGCATCAGCTGGATGGTGAGTTTTAATGAACCGAAACAAACTAACTAGTGACTACAGTAAAATTTGAATCTTGATCCCGGTGTGTCAGCGCACCGGGATTTTATTTTCCGAAGCTGGAATTTCTTTTACCGGTAATTTTTAAATTATTTATCCAAAGGTTATAATCATTTATTGAAGGGTAGATTGAGCGTTTTTAGATGTGGTACCTTTCCTATGAAAAAATCAATAGTATGAAGAAAGGTTATTTTTTATTTGCTATCGGGCTAATCTTGCTTTTTGTTGACGCAATTGCACAGCCCACAAACAACCAAGATGGGATCAATGTAAAATTGATTTCCTTGCGCCAGGATACGGCTTTTATTCGTTTCGAAGGGAAGTTAAAAGAATTAATGAAAACAGCGAAGGGCAAACAATCAAATTATGCGGCGGTTAAAAAACTATTTTCCAGCAATTCTACAATGTTGCAAGGTTTAAAAAAAAGATATAACCTGGGATCAGCCATTACGAGCAATGGCAGCCAGAATAAGTTCAGTGCTGATAAGAGACCCTCCCTTGTTGGAGTTGTAAAAGGCCCAACGGCTAACATTTATTCCTATACACTCAATGGACCCTTTTCAGGGACCAATATCAATCGGGGTTATGCAATGGCTGAAGAGATAAACAGGGTCGGGAATAAGTTAAGCTGGATCAACACGTATTCTTACACACCGGAAAGGTCCATTAAATTAGGCTGGGCGGGCTATTACCATACTGCTGAAATAACAGTGCCCAATAACCCTCTGATCATTGGAGTGAGGCTTGAATTTGACTATTCATTTTATACTGCAGGCTGGGATTCGGATGGGGGAGATCTTTATACTATACTGGGTCTCTGGGCAAGTGAGGAATTTAGTAGCCCGGCTTACAGTTCGTTGGAAACATCTGAAATTGCCAGCGCCCTTTATCCCCCAGGACCTGTGTATAAGAAAGCAAAACAACTTTACTACCGCCAGTTTCTGAACACAGTTGATTTTGGCTACTCTGATATTTCAAAGTTTGTAATTGAAGGGTATGTACTACCCGGGAAAAATTTTACAGTGAAACTGGCAGCCGGTTATACGGATGCCAGTACGATGGGTTATTTTGGAGGGTATCATTATGGGGAGTTTGAACTTTATAGAATCAATGTAACATTTTTGAAGGCCGGTCAACAGTAGAGCTTGTATACACTGTTAATTTGCACGCACAAGGCATTGCTTCAAAGGCTGAAGGATCAATGTTCCTATTTTTTGAAATCGAAAGAGTGAGGCAGTGGCATTACTTATTCTACACATTAAAATCTTACAGCCATCCTCAGATCAAAAAAATCCGCATTATCACTGTTGGCTTTCAGGCTGCCACCAATACTAAAGCGTTTATTTAGAAAGTAATCCAAACCCCACCGGTGATAAAAACCGGGCAGGAAATAAATTTTATTATGGACACTGTAACCAACCTGTTGGCTAAAATTTACTTTGCCAAAAAGGAAAACATGACCAGCATGTACCCCCGCTACTAAGCCAGAACTAATTCGTTTGGCAGCAAGATCCTGCTTAAAATTATTGTAATACAGGTCAGCGCCGGCGGTTAGTCCACTGATCCCACCAACCTGTTTGGTTACCTGCGTATAGGTGCCGAATAAATATTTTCTCCGCGCCATCCATCTTTCGATATAACCCTGGTGAGGCACATAAAAAATTCCTACTTGCACAGTTGTTTTTTTATTCTTCCAGGACTTATCAGGTTGGCGTTTGTATACCGGTAAATTGTTGGTGCCGGGATAATAGTGTAAGCTCAAACCGGCTGTTGTCCAGTTAATACCCTGGTTAGGTTGCTTTATATTACCATTAGATATATGGTGAAAACTGGTTTGTAAACCGACTGTGAAATGTTTGGACAGTTGTAAATTCAAACTGCCACCGAGCCGGAAGTAGGGGTTGACAGGAACAGAATAATTCCTGTTTTTTGGGTTGTTATCAGCATCATAGGGATTACTGAGGTAAGCAACGCCGACGGTTCCTCTTACACCCAACTGTAATTTTTTTGTGATCCGGTATTGCGGTTCGATAAAACGGGAAACCATAGTACCGTGGCCCAACAAGGGCAAATCGTAGTTAAAGTAGCTAAAGGTCCAGCCGGTTTTTACATAGGCATTACTTTTATTAAATGATGCAAAACCAGTATGGTGTTTTGCTATTTCTATTTCAATGCCTACCGGCCGGGCACCGGCAATATTTTTAACCGACTGGCTGTGGGCCACCGTTTTCCCGCTATAAAAAGTTATCCCAAACATTTTTTGTAGTGAATCAGCCTGGGATTTACCCGGCAAATAACTACTAAGCAATATAACCAAAAGTACAGCACGCATAAGTTACTATACCTACGTTGCCTTTAGAAAGGGAGATTGTAAGCGTAAAAGGTTGACTCTAATTTCATTTAGCAGTGGAGAAAAAACTGCTATTTTACAATTCCGCTACCAACTCTGCTACAAGATTCCGGGTAATGGTGGCAAGAAGTGAGTGACACAACCCGCCGCTACCAAATCAACAGCCGTCAAACATCTTATTTTTCTTCTCCCCACTTTACCATGTTTTTGTGAATAACCTGTTGACAGTCAATCACCGCATTCCCTTGCTTTAGCTTAAATTCGCCCCTGACTTAAACAAATAAAACCGTGAGATTAAAGAGCTTAGAGATCAAGGGATTCAAGAGTTTTGCCGATAAGACTGTAGTGAGTTTTGACGACAATATTACCGGTATCGTTGGGCCCAATGGTTGTGGTAAATCCAATATCGTGGATAGCATACGATGGGTGATCGGCGAACAAAAGATAAGTCACCTGCGAAGTGAGAACCTGGACAGTTTAGTGTTCAATGGTTCTAAAACCCGTAGTGCCAGTGGGCTTGCCGAAGTGAGCCTTACATTTGAAAATACCAGGAACCTGCTGCCCACCGAGTTTAGCACCGTCACCATTACCCGCAAATTCTATAAAAGCGGTGAAAGTGAATACCGTCTGAATGATGTGCAATGCCGGCTTAAAGATATCCAGAATCTTTTTATGGATACGGGCATCACCACCGATAGTTATGCGATTATTGAGCTGGGAATGGTGGATGACCTGATCAAGGATAAAGAAGGTGCCCGCCGCCGGATGCTGGAACAAGCTGCTGGTATATCCATTTATAAGACCCGAAAGAAAGAAGCAAAACTGAAACTGGATGCTACCGAACAGGACCTGGCCCGTATCGAGGACCTGCTATTTGAGATCAACAACCAGTTGAAGTCGCTGGAAAGCCAGGCCAAGAAAGCAGAGAAATACCACGAGATCAAAAAAGAATACCGGGAGGTAAGTATAGAACTGGCGAAAGCTGCCCTTGAAGGGTTTAATCTCAGTTATAAGGAACTCAATGAACAACAGGAGATAGAAACAGACAGGAGAATAAAACTGGAAGCTGCAATTGCAAGTGATGAAGCCGCCCTGGAGCGGGAGAAATTAGTTTTCATCGCTAAAGAAAAAGAATTGCAGGCCATGCAACATGCCTTTAATGAAATGTTGCAAACTGTTCGCAGCAGGGAGAATGATAAAAACCTTTCTGCCCAACGGTTAGAACACCTCCAGGAGAAAGAAACCAGTCTAAAAGACTTTTTACAAAAAGCAGCTGGGCAATTGAAAGGAATTGAGGAGAGTATCGGATTTACAAACCTACAGACAGCCGAAGAGGAAAAGGCATTGACGGGTTTAAATGAGCAACTGGAGCAGCTGCGGCATGAAGTGGATACAAAAAGAAATGTACTAGATGAGAAACGCCGTCACCTGGATCATCTGCGGAGCGAACACCAGCAGATACAAAGAAGCCAGTTTGATGCAGAGAAGAAAGTAGCTGTGGCGGATACTTCGGTGCAAAACCTGCAACGAGTGACTGGCCAGATCGAAGAGGAGAGGAAACAAAGAGAAGAGCAGCGTCATCATCTTGACCAGGACAGGATATTAAAAGAAAAAGAACTGGGTATTAAAAAAGTAGATCTGGAGCAATTACAACATCACCAGGAAAATACAAGGGACCAGATATTGCAAACCCAGGCATTACTGGATGGATTACGCAATAACCTGGCAGACGAAAACAGGAAGCTAGATGCAAAGAAGAATGAACATGACCTGTTAAAAAGCATGATCGATTCGATGGAAGGTTATCCTGATTCCGTTAAGTTCCTGCATAAGAACACTAACTGGAATTATCTTTCACCGATCCTGTCCGATGTATTGTATGTAAATGAAGAGTACAGAACGGCCCTTGAAAATGTACTGGAACCATACCTGAGTTATCATGTTGTCAACAATTTGCAGGAAGGATTGCAGGCTGTACGCCTGCTGGATGAGAATAAAAAAGGAAAGGCTAATTTCTTTTTACTGGATAAGATAGACACACTTGATCATACTAATAGCCCTTCACATCAGTTAGAAGGAGCGATAGCAGCATTGAGTGTGGTGGAAGTGGAAGAAAAATACAGGAAACTGGCCGAACATTTACTGGCAAATGTTTTTATTGCCGACAGTGAAGACGCCCTTCAGAACAGTAATGGCTATGTCGTCATTGAAAAGAACGGGAAATATGTGAAAGGGAAATATTCTCTCACCGGCGGCAGCGTGGGGTTAATCGAAGGAAAAAAGATCGGGCGGGTAAAAAATCTGGAGAAGCTTGAAGAAGAAATTGCGTCGCAATCAGTTGTTGTAGAGTTGCTACGTTCGGATATCCAGGCCAGGCATAATGAAGTGGTGGCTTTTAACGAAGACCTGAGAGAGACTACGATCCGGGACACTGAACGGGAGATACAACAACTGACCAATGAAGTTTTTTCATTGCACAATAAATTAGAGAACCTGCATTCGATGCAGACGAACAGCCAACATCGCCTGGAAGAACTGACGATGCAAATGCAACAAACGCATAGTTCAGTTGAAGGAGTGAGAAACCAGTTGAGCCAGTTCAATGAAGCATTACGGGTGCATGCCGTTAAGCTTTCGGAAGCGGACGAAACTTTTAAAGTAACGGAAGCCAACTACAACGAAGCTACCCGTCAGTACAACGAATTCAACCTAAACGTAACAAAACAGCAGAGTAAGATCAATGCCTTAAACCAGGAACTGGAATTCAAAACCAACCAGCTGAACGATCTGAAGGAACAGATTGAATCCAATACAGGCCAGTTAAGCGAAACGGAAAAGAGCATTGCGCAATCGGCACAATCTCTGAAGGAAACAGAGGAAAGTCTGCTACAACTCCTGAGAAGCAAGGAATCGGAAGAGCTTAGGTTAAACGAAGCTGACCAGGCCTATTACAATTTCCGCAACGAATTGGCCGCGAAAGAAAGTGAGATACGGCATAAGACAAAGGAAAAAGAACAGGTGGAACATATGCTGGCTGCTATTAAGGATAAATTAAATGAACTGAAGTTGCAACTGGCCGGGATGAAAGAAAGGCTGGATGTGGAATTCAGGATCAATTTAGAAGACATCCTGGGTGAATCAAGAGCAGGAGAAGTTCCGGTGGAAGAGTTGCAGGAGAAAGTGGACCGGATGAAAAAAAGACTCGAAAATCTAGGTGAAGTAAACCCAACGGCGATCGAGGCCTTCACAGAGATGAAGAAGCGCTATGATTTTATTGTAGAACAAAAAAATGACCTTGTCCAGGCAAAGGAAAGTTTATTAAAGACAATAGAGGAAGTTGAAATAACGGCCAATCAAAGATTCCTGGAGACATTCCACCTGGTGAGGGACAATTTTCAAAAAGTATTCCAGACATTATTTACGGAAGATGACCAATGTGACCTCGTACTTGATAACCCGGATAATATTGCTGAGACCAGCATTGATGTTATCGCCAAACCTAAAGGTAAACGTCCTGCTTCACTGTCGCAATTGAGTGGTGGTGAGAGGACGTTGACAGCAACGGCTTTATTGTTTGCCATTTACCTCATCAAGCCGGCTCCCTTCTGTATTCTGGATGAGGTGGATGCACCCCTGGATGATGCCAATGTTGGAAAGTTCACCAATATGATCCGCCAGTTTAGTGAGAATTCACAGTTCATCATCGTTACCCACAATAAAATGACGATGAGCACTGTTGATGTTATATATGGAGTGACCATGCAGGAACCGGGTGTGAGCAGGCTGGTACCTGTAGATTTCAGGAATTTAGAAAAGCAAAATTAGTTGACTTCATTAGTTCCGGGTATTGAATAGCGTCTTCAAATAATTAAGGTCCTGCAGTTGTACGATTTTTTTTTAGGTTCAAGAATAACTGTCCTTAAGAAGAAGTCGGCTATTGTAAGTTCAAAGGGTGCATTTCAAATTTTCGCATCGCCAAATTAAGATATCTCTGTGTTCCGGACTATGTGCCCAATGTTTCTATTGGGGTTCATTTTTTAAACGTAGGGAAATAGAAAACATAGCATACGAATAGAATAAATACGCAATGTTAATAACCAAATCGGGGAAAATTTGAAATGCACGCTGTTCAGCAAAGGCCGTGGCTGAAACTAAAAATCATTAGAGCCGGCCCTGTCAGAGTCGTTGCGGTGCTTTTGTCTCCTGTTAAAATCAGATTTTATCTTATGCACAAAAGCTGATAAACAGAAATAAATACCCGCACAAAGAAGAACAGCTGCAACTATTGCCCAAAAATACCAATCACCTTGTCTTGCCTTTTCAACAACGGCATAAAAAGACAAGAAAACAAAGCCAATGAGTATAATGGACCCCGTGATCAGTTTGATCAGGTATTTTTCTGCGTGACGTTTAGTAGACATGAACGGCTGTTTTTTATCGGGTATTGGGTTAACAGGGTGCAAAAGTACGGAAAAAATACTCTTAAAATTGAGCGTCGCCTGCCTGACTTTACTTGCTATGGCGTATTTTTAATTTTGTGTTACAAAATCTTAATATGAAAAGAATATTGTTTGTTGTTTGTTTAGTGATAGCTGTTCAGTTTGTTACAGCCCAGGAAGCGCCGGAAGGATTATTTATTTCCTCTAAAGCACCTGACTTCAAAGCAAAGGACCAGGACGGGAAGGAAGTGAGGTTAAAGGATCTTTTAAAAACAGGCAAAGTGGTGCTGGTATTTTACCGCGGACAGTGGTGTCCCTATTGCAACCGCGAATTATCACGTTTGCAGGATTCATTACAATTGATAAAAGACAAAGGAGCAACCCTTATCGCTGTTTCTCCCGAAAAACCTGAAAATATTTCAAAAACCATTGAAAAGACAAAAGCTGCCTATTCAATATTGTACGACGAAAGGTTGAAGATCATGAAGGCCTATGAAGTAGAATTTGAAGTGCCGGAGAATACCGTTACCCGGTACCGAAATTCCGGTATCGACCTCGAAAAGGTCAATGGAAACAATGGAAAGTACTTGCCAGTCCCCGCCATTTATATTATCGATAAGGAATCAACCATCACCTATCGATTTTTTGAACCGGATTACAAAAAAAGACCAAGTGTAAAAGAGTTGCTGAGCCATTTATAATTCCTGGGCTACAATTTTAAACCACGGATGTCTGTAGCTTTTCCGCTATTACACATAATGACTCTATCGCCAGCTGTTCCTTCCCGATGCCGATGGCGGCCAGGTTAACCGCAGGCTCATCGAAGGCCTTTTCTTCAATGAATCTCAGCCCGGCATAATCAAGAATTATTTTCCATTTCCCGGTTTCATAGAAAGAAAATCCATATTTGGTAAAAGGCATTTTTATCATACTTTCTTTGGTGCGTACCGTAGCATAAAACCGGCCGCCTGGTTTCAGCACCCGGTTAATTTCCTGCATATGCAATAAAGCATCATCCCAAAAATAAATGACATTGATACAAAATATTTTATCGAAACTATTATCCGGGAAAGGCATTTGATCGCTGCGCCCCAATTGAAGAATTAGTTGACCGCTATCAATTGCTGACCTGTTGTTTTCGGTAGCCGCTTCGAACATGGTTTTTGAAAAATCAAGCCCTGTAACTTTCAGGCCTTTTGCTGTTGAAAATATTTTATCAAAGAATTTACCATTCCCAAAACCTATTTCAAGGACGGATTCATTGTCCAAAGGCTTCATCACTTCGAGGGTAAAATCATATAAAGATTCGTTGGCTTTATTCATCATACGTCCCACTTTGTCACCAGTGGCTCCCTGCGGGCGGCGAAGTTGTTTAGCCATCATTTTAAACTTGAGCCGCTGAAAGAATTTCTTAAACATACAATAGTTGGTTTCGATTCGAATGGCACTTAAAAATACCTTATTCGATAATTCGTAGCTTAGTTTTAATTCATCTGTTAGATGCCTTACGAAGTGTCTGACACCTATTGTCTCCAAAATATCTTGGCTATTTTACCATTATTACCCGCGAGATAAATATGGGAACCCAGTTTTGCCATCCGGCATACATGAAAACCTTCTTTACTTATCCACTGCCAGGTTTTTCCACCATTAAAAGAATAATCCACCCCATTTATCCCACAACTCAGCAAATCCTCTTTGGTTAGATATTCCACGCAACTACGGTAACCATGTGGCGGCTCTTTTGGTGCTTTCCATGTTTTTCCACCATCATCTGTGATAAAACAGTTCTTTTGCACCGAACTATCCGCAATAAAATCCCCACCCACCACGACCATGAATTTGCTGGCTCTGCCGTTGCTGTTATTGTACACTGCGATTGAATTGGCACCAGTTGTTTCTTTTCCCTGTATAATGGGAAGTGGTATCTTTTTATCTCCCGTGAACAGGCTTGATTTGGTTCCACCGCTGACCAGGAAAAACTCCCTGTCCCTGAACAAGCGGATATTGGTTCCGCTGGCTGCAAAAAAGGCTTCACCGGAATCCGCCACAGTCCTGTTATCCTTTAATTCCTTCCAGGTATCACCACCATCAAGGGTTTCGGCAATAAATGGTTTGTTGTTGATCGGATCGCCTACCACGATTCCCTGTTGGTCATTCAAAAAGTCCATCGCGTCCAGGAACATGCCTTTTGTTTTATTCTCGTACACAACTTTCCAGGTTTCACCTCCATCAGTTGTTTTTAGCATATAGGCAGGGTCACCAATACCCATAATGATGGCTGTGCTGGCATTAAAGGCTTCAATATCCCTGAATTCAATGGAATCAAATCCTTTCACGGTCATCCATTTCCAGTTCTTACCCCCATTATTTGATTTGCCAACCGTGCCTTTGCTACCACTTACCCACACGACATTGTCGTTGACGACACTTAAGCCACGGAGGCTGGTCTTGGTACCGGAAGTGAGAATTTCAACAGTTGGTTTTTGCGCAGCAAGGCAGCTAAAAATAAGAATTGAAAAAATTGTTATACTAAGTCTATTGAGCATGTCTTTTAAATTTCTTGTACACGGATAACACGGATATAACGGATACTCACGGATCAGTTCTGCTTTGCAGAACCGGGATTTGTTTCATGCCATTCACATTTCTATATGCTTACCTCTGATTGTTATTTATTATTTCAGCATTGTCTTTTTGTTGTTATCGAAGATTTTTCTTTTGACCTGCGGTTTTTTTCTAAAATTTAGTAATAAGCCTACTTCCATCGTTGTTGCTTTCAAATAATTTACCAGCTGGTTTTCATTAGCCTGAACCAATACCTTAATAGCTTTTAATTCAACAGCAATTACGTCTTCAACGATTAGATCAGAGTTATAATCTCCCACAATATTCCCGAAATAGTGAACAATTATCCGTTTTTCTTTATCTACTTTCAGTCCCATTGCCATCAACTCGATACACATGGCATTCAAATAAACCTTCTCCAGGAAACCATAACCCAGCGTATTATAACTTTATAAAATGCCTGGATGATCTTCACTGTGATTTCTTCGTGTTTCATAAATTAAGTTGTATCCAATTTCTGCGAAGCAGAAAAAATCCGTGATTATCTATCCAACCCGTGTCATCCATGTGCTACTTTTGACCAATAAAGGCACATGGATCAAACCTGGGAAACGCCTGCTTGCTGATTTTTACCCATATTTCACCATCGTTCTTTTAGAAGTTCCATCATCGTACAACTCCATCACCGCATAAGCAGGAGCAAATTCCTGGAAGGAACCTTTCCACCAATTACCGCTAACGGCCCCGTTACAATAATATTTAATACCGAGGTAATTGACTTCATCCTGCAAGTGAATATGACCGCTGATACAAAGTTTGATATTTGGAAATTTTGCAAATATTTTTTTCAATGCTAAAAAATCGGTGTGCATCAGGTTTCGCTGAATTTTCAGATCGCCGTTCGCTTCCGTCTTATCGAAAAATAAACCGGAACATATGGAGAGTATAGGTATATGGGATACAATACAGATAAATTTTCCCGGGGGAACATCGGTCAATTCCTGCTGCAGCCAATCCAGTTGGGGATCATCCAATCTAGCGATATAACCACCGGCGGGATTCAATTGTGTGCTGTCCAATACGATAAAATGCCAATTGCGGTTAGTAAAACTGTAAAACCTGTTTTTCATCTCCAACGTTTCCACCGCCCATACTTTTCCATATAACCGGTCGTCATCAGGCTTATTTTCTTTGATAAACCAACCCCATACATCATGATTGCCAATAGTATGATAAACGGGCAGACTGTTTTCCCTTTTTAAAATATTTTTAAAGAGGTCCCATTGGACCTGTGTCCTATACTTGTCCGCATCCAGCGCATCCATAATAGCATCACCGCCATTGATGATAAAATCGACTTTTTCTTTTAGATCCTGTGCATGTTGAATTGCTTTTGCGATCCCGGTTTCAGGAACAAGACCTGGTTTCGTATGCATATCAGTAAGATGGGCAAAACGTATTGTTTTTTTCTTAGCGTCAGCAGCAAATGATAATGAAGGGAGAAGACCGGCCCCAATTAAGGCAGCAGAGCTTTGTAAGAAGGCTTTTCTTTTCATGATCGGAAAATAAACAATATTCCGAAATCATCAGTTCAATTGCCGAAGCAATTCCTCCTTAGTTACAACTCCTGTTTTACGCCATATTTCTTTACCTTCTTTGTAAATAATAAAGACGGGGATGGGTTCAATACGCAATGCCTTCATGATATCTGTATGGACGCTGGCATCAATTTTCACCAGCAGGATGTCAAGTCCTTTCATTTTTTCCAGTTCATCAATGATCGGATTCATTTTTAAACAGGGCGGACACCAGGTTGCGCCGAAATCCACCAGTGTGGTTTTGTTTTTTGGAATACGATCCCAATATTGTGTAATGGTCATTTGTGGTTCGTTGTCGCCGCCTTCCAAAGACTTACCCGCTAATTTCCACGCAGTAAGACCACCATCTAGTTCAATTACATTGAGGAAGCCGTTATGTCTCATCCAAAAGGCAGCCGATGCGCTGCGGCCACCGCCCAGGCAATAAATATATACGGGTCTGTCTTTATCCATATATTGAATCCTTTCTATAAACTGGCTATTCTGGGTCCAGTCGGCTTGCAGGGCATTTTTTATATGGTTGGTTTTAAACTCTGCTGCAGTTCTCACGTCAAGTATCTGCAAATTCCTCCCTTCGATAGCTTTCTCAAATTCATCCGAACCCAATTTATTGATAATGACTGGCTGTGCCTGGCAAAATGTAAAGTTGAAAAATAAAAACAGGAAATAAACGTTTCTCATCATGTTGACTTTTCTCAAAAATAGGACATTAGTTTTTTGCCCCAAATCGTTGAATTCCTGTGGATTCTTGTGTGTCCGGTGATGTGGCGGTAAGCAAAATAGTCTTATTTTTAAGGGTTAAAATAATTCACCTTTTATGAAAAAACATGTATTCTATTGGCTGGCGTTGGGATTGATTATGGTAATGAGTTGCCAGAAAGAATTGAGTTTTGAAGTGGGCAATAATCCGAGCCATGGTTCTTTACAAGCCGATGCATCCGGTGACTGTCTTCCAAAAACTGTCAATGGCGTGTATATGGCTACTACCGCTTTGGTACCCGCCACCAATACGCTAACTGTGCGGGTAAATGTAACCACTACCGGTAATTTTATAGTGACTACTGATACAGTAAACGGGTACTTTTTCCGTGCTACTGGCACTTTTACGGCTTTAGGTAATATCGATGTTACGCTAAGAGGCAATGGAACTCCTTTTGCTGCCGGCGTAGATAATTTTGTAGTAAGTTATGATAGCACCACCTGCGATATAGCCGTCACCGTGCTGCCTGCGGGAACCGGGGCAGCGGTATTCACGTTGAATGGAGCCCCGGCTGCTTGTACCGGTGCCGTAGTGAATGGAACCTATGCTACAGGCATCGCTCTGAATGCATCCAATACGGTGACATTAAATGTGATGGTGACGACAGTGGGCACCTATAATATTACAACCAGCTTCCAGGGAATGACGTTTTCAGGAAGCGGGGCCCTACCAACAGCAGGAGCCGGTACCGTCGTACTTACTGGATCGGGTATACCTAGTACTGGTGGGCCCAATACTGTTCCAGTTACGGTGGGGACAACAACTTGCAATTTTCTCGTTACTGTCACTAGTCCGGCTATAGGAACACTGGGTGGGGGACCCGGTGTATGCACTCCTGTAACAGTGGCGGGTACGTATACGGTGGGTACCTTGCTGACAGCTGCAAATACCGTCCAGGTACAAATGACGATAACCTCTCCAGGCGCTTTCAGCATTAGTTCTGATAGTCAAAGCGGGTTTAGTTTTTCCGGGTCAGGCACTGCTGCCGCCACAGGAACACTGCCTGTCACACTGGTGGCTACAGGAACTCCTACATCATCTGGAGTCAAAACGTTTACGCTTACTTTTGGAACCAGCACTTGTACTTTCACTGTGAATGTGACTGGAGCCGCCGGTGCGGCAGTCTACACAATAAACTGCCCGGGTGTTACTGTCCAGGGTACTTACCAGGTAGGTGTGGCATTGACCGGTGCTAATACCATCACTATTCCTGTATCAGCCGTAACAACTCCTGGTTCTTATACTATTACTGGGAGTGTTAATGGAATGATGTTTTCAGGGTCAGGCAATATATCTGCTCCCGGGAATATAATACTGACAAGTACGGGAACGCCTAGTGCTGGTGCATCACCTACTTCAAATCTTGTACTGACATCACCAGCCTGTACGATCCCGATCACGGTCGCGGCGGCGGGTGGAGGAGGTACTGCTTTTTCAGCAAATTGTTCCAGTGCTACTCCTCTTCCCGCTGCGGTATGGGAAGTTGGATCTCAGTTAAATTCAGCCAATACAGTGAATATAGGTTTGAATGTGACGGTTGCCGGTCCTTATAACATAACTACCACTACCACAAATGGCATGACCTTTTCCGCTTCAGGAGTCTTTGCAACAACGGGTCCCATTACGATCACATTACAAGGATCGGGTACACCGATTACTCAAGGACTTTTTAATATCCCCATGCCTGGTACAATCCCCTGCACATTCCCGATCACAGTCGATGCGGCTCCGCCAATCGACTGGCAATTTACTGTGACCAATGCACCAACAACAACTTACCGAGGCCAGACAGATAATGCACAATTAATACCTGCACCTCCTCCCGGCACAGGTATTTTGTTTGTTATAGTAGGATCAAATTCTTTGGGATCGGATAATTTTCAGTTTGCTTTGAATGATATTAATTCGAATATTACAAATGGTGAAACCTATACTACCACAGCTACCGCTGCTTTTCAATATGACCTGGCAACAGGTGCAGACAGTTATAAAGCTGATCCATCAGTAACAGGTGCCTCAATGACCTTTACCGTTACGACTCATAATGTCGCCACTAAAACGGTAACGGGTACCTTTAGCGGGACGGCCAAGAATAATGCCGGGGCGATCATAACAATTACCGCAGGGACATTCACCGGAACTTACCAGTAATAAAAAATAATTTACAAATAACGAAATTGCCAACCCTTAAAAGGTTGGCAATTTTTCTTAGACATGATACTATCTTCAATGTCCAGTAATCACGCCGGTTTATCTCTGTTAAAACCCTTTCTTTTTTCCCGATTCCAATGCTGGTAATTTAAAATCGTCCAGGGCACTTTTCTGCATAATCATTTTCTCAATGTCTTCGATCTTGCGGGGTGCAAAATGGGAGAGCAATTCATACCCATTCTCCGTGATCAGCAGGTCGTCTTCGATCCGGACAGCGATGCTCCACCATTTTTTATCACAATTACTCCCTTCCGGTATGTAGATCCCCGGTTCGATGGTGATGACCATGTCCTTCTTGAGCGTTTCATAAAAACCACGGTCATGTACATCAAGACCGATATGATGACCCAAACCATGCGGGTAATAAATGTTTGCATCACTCTTATCGCTGATGATCCCCAGTTTTAATAAGCCTTCTGCAATTGTATGACGGGCAGCATTTCCGGCATCGGACCATTTAGCCCCATCTTTCAGCGTTTTAAAGGCGGCTTCCTGGGCATCATACACTAATTGATAAATAATTCTTTCCTCTGCAGAAAATTTGCCATCTACCGGAACGGTCCTTGTCACATCTGCCGTATAGCCATGGTATTCCGCACCCACATCCATCAATATCATCTGTCCACCGATCTTTGTCTTGGCATTCTCCATATAGTGTAATATGCAGCCGTTCTCACCAGAACCTATAATAGAGCCATAACCCACTCCTTCAGCGCCATGTTTTTTGTGAACAAATTCATGCAGTCCCTGTATTTCCAGTTCCGACATATTTGGATGCACAGCTTTCATTACTTCGTTTTGTCCCTGGCAGGAAATTTCAATGGCCTTACGTAGCAGGACCATTTCCTCTGGTGTTTTTATTTGCCGCAAGGTGGATGTCAGGTCTTTGTACAGTTTGGTGTCAAACTTGTTTTGCTGTGTCATCCGCTCAGGCATTCCTGATTTTAGTTTGAACTGCTCGACGAGGTCAAACAGGTCGGCATTATCAAAGCTGTTGGGAATGTCAATAGGAAACTTGTCACAAATGACCTTATTGAATTTTGAAAAATCGATTGGGAAGTTTTTAAAATCTGCGCCGTTGAATACCGTATTCATTCCCAGTTTTTCTTTAGCGCCTTCTTTTCCCAGTCTTTTCCCATTCCATTGTTCGGCCTGCGCATTTCTTTTTTGGACAAAGAGCAGGTCATTGTATTTGCGGCCGAGTGAGTCAGTTTGATCTTCCTTAAAAACCATCAAGACTGAATGTGGCTCCTTATACCCGCTGAAATAATACATATCCGGGTTTTGATGATACAGGTATTCCACATCATTGGAGAAAGTGCGGGTGGGGTAAGCAAACACTACCAGGACTGATTTTTCCGGCATTATTTCCCGGAGAGCTGCCCTGCGTCCGGCGTGAAAATCTTTCGTCAGGTAATCCGTGGGAAGATTATCATCATTTTGAATCGGTGCGGGTTGTGCAAAAATGAAAGTTGAAAATAAGACAGTAATAGCCAGGAACAGGAAGCCTGTCCGAAAGGATGTATGCATAAGAAAAGTGATTGAGTAAACTAAAAATAGCTTATTTCAATCACCTCCTGTAATGAAATTTTATGAGCGGGAGAATGCAAAATTTGAAGTATGAGGATCCAGCGATTAAAGTCTTTCCGCGATTTTGGGGAATCTCCGGACCGCAGAACCAGTAACCAGCAACTAGAAACCAGCAACCAACATCTTACTCTTCATCATCTTCTTCATAAAAAGCATCCTGGTTGCTCTGGTAATGTTCTTCCCATGTCTTCACCGCTTCATCACTCAGGCATTCGATAATGTCATGCAGGGTATCTTTTTTTAACTTCCACTCTGTTTCCATGGGTTCATCAAAACGCTGGATGAACAGGCAGTGGTCTGATTCAACTGCCACTTTAATAAGCGTGATAGCAGAATCTTCTTTTTCTTTTACCAGGTAATGGCAACCGGTCTCTAACAAGTCATAGGTATACATATCCACCTCCTTTTACTATTCTTTTAAGTCATCTACACCGGGTTAGTAATTCCCGCATTACAAGTTCACAAATGCAGTTGTCCGCAGGACTTCCCCGACGGAGAAAATGGGAGGAATCTAATGGTTAGGGGTCAATACCAAAATTAAGGGTTTAGTCAATTCCCGGATTGTGAAATTTATGTGTGCGGCTAATTAGACAGCTTGACAATTTATCAAAATTATTGAATTTCAATCACTTATGCAGGGTATCACTAATTTTTAAATAAATCTTAATTTGAAGATTTTAGGCAGGAAATACTTGTAGGATATTCCCAAGTTTGCTTTCTTGCCTCCTTATTAACACTAAACTCATGGTTGCTTTCGTCAAATGACTTGTTGACAATACCACTATTAATTTCCAGGGAGAAATCACGGAACAACCTGGCAATATCACCTGTTCCGGCCTGGTTCATATTCCAGGTTTTTGAAGCGGTTGAACACCGGAAATCAAAAGCAGCAAAAGCAACATTTTTTACGGATGCATATCCCAGTGTTTTGAAATGTATTTTTCTATTAGTAAGGTCATAAACAATACTCCATTTGGTATGAGAACCCTGGGCAACTTTATCAAGAATAGTAAAGGAATAATCGATAGCTGAACCGGTGATCGCCCCAAGCATATACTGATTAACCATGGTACAGGCTTTGGTAAAGCGATCGATCGAATTATTGGTAAAAGAGAAGCTGTTAGCCGCAGAGGAGGTGGTACCTGCTTTTGTCTGTTCCAGGGAGGATGCATAGTCATCATTGGTCAATACCGGGAAAGGAAGATCGTTCCCTTGGTGCACTTTCATTTTTCCATCCAGGAATTCGATGGTGGCCGCATTTCCGGTAGCATCCGCCACGAGGTAATGAAGTGGCGGGTTATCGGTTGATGCTATTCGTACTAGCTTATCCGTAGCAATTAGTTCATCCACCGTGTGGCAATTATCCAACTGGTATTGTATCCATTGTAATACGTCTATCGCGGGCCTTTTATCCGCGGCCGGATATTTCGTGCCATCCAACCACATCAACTCCACTACCAGCCCTTTTTCATTCATACCTCCGGTAGGAAACTCCTTGCCATATTGGTTAAATGTAATGCTGCCATACTTCGCTACCCAATTGATAGTAGCGCCATCCTTTGTTTTAGCTGATGTTTTTGACAATCCTCTTTGATTAGTACAAACCATCCCGTTGCCGGTAACCCAGTCATAGTTGCGGCCAAATATTAATTGCCCGTTCTTATTGATAAAAAAAGTAGTGCAGCCAAAGGAAAGAGTGATGGAAAAAATACTAACAAAAAGGAAGGTAACGATCTTTTTCATTATTTGAAATTACTTAGCTGCCAGGCCTGCCCCAAGAAAATTGGTACAGGCGGCAAACAAAATACCTCCCGCAGCTTGTTGTGACAAACTGGGGGAGGTATCAGTCTTTTTTGATAGGTTAACTAAATAGGCAGGAACGCTTGCACTCTTTTTTCTTTTTCTCAATTTTGTTTTCAACACCTGCTTTTTTCCTGTTGTTACTAAAGCTGGCAAAGGCAACAGCCGTAATACAAGCCAGCAACACCAACACTACCAACAATTTCTTCATATCCATAGCTGAATTTTTAGATAGAAAAGTTACAAAGTATTTTAGTCAAAGAAAATTTTGTTTGATGAATGGCAAAAATTCTTCCCGGGTAGCAGTAAAAACTACGGGGGCTAATATGGAAAGGGAATTTCCAGTTTTACTTTCAGGTCTATAAAGCGGTATTTTTTTATCTTCCTGGATAAAACTGGAGTGCTCACCAAAAGCATCTTTATCCGATAGTGTATTCAGCAGGCCATCTTACGCAGTCTATATAAAAGAACCGTGCTGCCATAACAGCACGGTCGTATTGTAAGGATAAGAATCTTTAAAAACCCAATCCTATCGCAAAACCCCTTGTGATATTCGGGAACGTGGCCGCTTCTGTGGCTGCACCGGTTGTCAGGTTGATTGAATATAGTTTGGTAGTGCTGCCAACAGTTAGCAAAGCAAAGGCTTGATTACTTGTACCGCCGATATCGAATCCATTCTCCGTGTTGACATTAATCCCCAGCGCACCCGTCTCCACTAATGTTCCATTGTTTGGCGGGTTTTGTGTATAAAGTCTGTCGGTAGCCGGGTCAATATCAAACAACACTGTTGTTGTTGCGCCCGGGAAACTATTTGAGTAGGCTGCAGCTGAAATCATCGGTACCCCCGGATTTAATGCACCATCTGTTGCAGCGACAGTGCCGTCATTAGGGTTAAGTCTTAAATTCTGGCCAGTATTGCTGACCACCCTGATCCTGTCTACTGTTGGATTAAAATCAAATCCAAAGGAAGTACCTGATAACAAGGTTGCAAAAGGACCTGCCCCAACCACTGTCGCGGCACCGGAAGACATATTAATGGCATATATACGGCTACTGCTGCCGAGTGCATATAATTGACCGGTGGCTGGGCGCATGTCGATACCCAGCATATTCTCTGCGGCTTGTAGACCTGTGATGGTTTTGCTGACAGGTATACCAGGTGCAGATAAATTAAATATTTGCAGATTATTGGAATTATCAACTGCGTACGCCACAGGTGCTGTTGGAATGGCCAGGCCAATTATATTTCCAGGAAAATTTCCAAGGTTGGTGGCTTTACCAGTTACAAGATCGATCTGGAATAAAGAGTTGTTGCCGCCGCTTGTAAAATTGGCCAGGGCCACAACGTTATCCGGGGAGATATCAAAACCACTTTCATTGCCGGGTGCAGGTGTAAATCCTAAAGAACCGATTTCTACCAATACACCATTGTTTGGTGGATCCTGCTTGTATAGTTTGCCAGCGGCAAGGTCTAGATCGAACAGTGTGGTAGTTGAGGCGCCTGCAACACTGTTCGTATAAGCAACCGATACTATCGCGGGAGATCCGGGTGTTAATGCTCCGTCAGTAGCAGCTACTGTACCAGTTTCAGGATTAAGACGGAGGTTTTGACCGGAGGAAGTAACTAAACGTATACGATCTACCGTCGGATTAAAATCAAAACCTGCCAGAGAACCACTAATGGCCGGAACAAAAGGACCGGTACCCAGCGCTGTGGCAGCACCTGTCAAATGATTGATGATATAAAGGCGGCTGCTATTGCCAAGTCCATACAATTGACCCGTGGCTGGTCGAAAGTCAACGGCTATTATTTTTTCACCACCGGCAAGGCCTGTGATGGAAATAGAGGCTATTGGCGTTTGCGCTGCATTGGCGTTATAGCTGATGATCTGATTGGAATTGGTAAGGCCATAGAAAACAATATTTGGCTTAACGGCAGGTAATACTACATCATCATCCTTATCACAACTGTTCAGCAAGCAAAGGCCTAGAAAGCCAAGTAATAAGGTCGGGGATTTTATTAATTTGTTCATACTTGTTGGTGTTAAGTTGATTTGAAACACATTTACGACAGGAGAAAGGATTAAGATTTAACAGTGTAAAATGTCTTCCAACATACAATTTTCCCCACCTGTTAATAACTCCAGATTCTGAATGGAGTGCTGCTTTTGTTATATTTGCCCAACCCCAAGCCTCCCTCCTGAGTTTATCGAAGGATAAGGAGGTTTTTTGTGGTAAGGCTGAGATAAACAGAGGTAAATTGGGACACCTCAAAGGAATTGAAGTTTGGAGAAATACTAATAACCTGGATAGACCACCCTTGAATAAAGCGGGGGTGACAGCGTAATATGGCAAAAGAAAAGGAAACGACCGACCTGTTCCGGTATGATGAGGACAGTATAAAATCCCTCGACTGGAAAGAACATATCCGCCTGAGACCGGGTATGTATATCGGCAAGTTAGGGGATGGTTCATCGCCGGATGATGGTATTTATGTGCTGGTGAAAGAGGTGATGGATAATTGTATTGATGAATTTGCCATGGGTCATGGTAAGACCGTGGAATTAACCATGGAAGGAAAAACGGTGACCGTCAGAGATTATGGACGGGGCATTCCATTGGGTAAGGTAGTGGATGTAGTAAGCAAAGTTAATACCGGTGCCAAATTCGACAGCAAGGTGTTTCAGAAAAGTGTTGGATTGAATGGCGTGGGCACCAAAGCAGTCAATGCCCTGAGTCATTTTTTTAAAGTTACAGCTGTAAGAGAAGGGAAGGAAAAAACAGCTGAATTTGAACGGGGCGTTTTGATAAAAGAATATAAAGAGACAAAAACAGGAGAACAAAATGGTACCCTGGTAACTTTTATCCCGGATGAAACGGTGTTCAAGAATTTTAAGTTTCACCCCGAGTTTATAGAAAACCAGATATGGAATTATTGCTTTCTGAATGCCGGTTTGAAAATTATTTTCAATGGAAAAAGTTTTGTAAGCCGCAATGGTTTATTAGATCTGTTGCAGCGAAAAACGAATGAAGATGAGATCCGTTACCCGATCATTCACCTGGCAGGTCATGACATTGAGGTAGCCTTAACGCATAATAATGACTACGGAGAAGATATTTACAGTTTTGTAAATGGTCAGCATACGACACAGGGCGGCACGCACCAACAGGCATTCCGGGAAGCGTATGTGAAAACGATCCGGGATTTTTTTAAAAAAGATTATGATGCTGCCGATATCAGAACGGGCATTGTCGCCGCCGTTTCTGTGCGGGTGGTAGAGCCAGTGTTTGAAAGCCAGACAAAAACCAAACTGGGCTCGCAGTTTATAGAAGAAGGCGGACAAAGTATGCGCCAGTTTGTGAGTGATTTTTTTGCAAAAGAATTGGATAATTATCTCCACAAAAATACAGCTGTCGCGGAATCACTAAAAAAACGGATTGAACAAAGTGAAAGAGAAAGAAAGGAACTGGCGGGCATCAAAAAGCTAGCCAATGAAAGAGCAAAAAAAGCAAACCTTCATAATAAGAAACTACGTGATTGCCGCTACCACTTGAATGATGAACCACCGTTAAAAAATAAAGAAGAGTTTATTGCAAAACAAAATGAGACCACCATTTTTATTACGGAAGGAGACAGTGCTAGTGGTTCTATTACCAAATCCAGAAATGTAGAAACACAAGCTGTATTCAGCCTTCGGGGCAAACCGCTGAATAGTTTTGGCTTAACAAAAAAAGTGGTGTACGAAAACGAGGAGTTTAACCTGCTGCAGCATGCCCTGAATATCGAGGAAGGAATGGAAGGGTTGCGGTTTAATAATATCGTAATTGCTACGGATGCTGATGTGGATGGCATGCATATTCGTTTATTATTAATGACTTTTTTCCTGCAATTTTTCCCCGACCTGGTCAAGCATGAAAAGATCTATGTGTTAGAAACGCCTTTGTTCAGGGTTCGCAATAAACAAGAAACTATCTACTGCTTTGATGAAAGTGAAAAGCAGGCCGCGGTCAAAAAATTAGGAAGTAAGCCCGAGATCACACGGTTCAAGGGATTGGGAGAAATAAGCCCGGATGAATTTGCTCAATTTATCGGGCCCGATATGCGTAAACAATTAATGCGGCTGGAGGCGGGGGATCATATCCAGCAATTACTGGAATATTATATGGGAAAGAACAGCCTGGAGAGACAGGAATTTATTATCAATAATTTGAAGGTTGAACTCGATGCGCCGGTTGAATTAAATTAAAAATTAATGTTTAAGAATTAGAAATTCTGTGAAGCAGGAAAACATCATACTTACAAAGCCGTATAATTTCGGATTGCGAATAGTGAAACTTTATCTTCATTTGCGGAAGAAAAGGGTTGATAATGGATTGTGTTCTCAATTCCTGAACAGCGGGACATCAGTTGGAGCGAACACCGAGGAAGCTGTTGGTGGTTCTTGAAGAAAGGACTTTATCAATAAGCTACCAATGGCATATCGTGAAGCAAGAGAAACAAAATTCTGGCCGCGGTTATTGAGAGATGGTGATATCCTGGAAAGAAATTGGCCGAATTTTTTATAGCTGATTGTGAGGAAATAATTAAGATATTAACAACTATTTTAAACTCCTCGAAAGGAGGACAACCCTAATTATCAATTGTTAATTCTTAATTACTAATTATATCGTGTTTGAATTCCATGCCGATAGAAAAAGATATTTTGACATCCAGGTGCTGAATGCGGAAAAGTATGTCATCCCTTTCATTGAAGAAAAATTCCCGGTCAATAAAGGGATGCGAGTGTTGGAGATAGGATGTGGTGAAGGGGGTGTACTGAAAGCATTTATTAATAAAGGATGTGAGGGGGTGGGGGTGGAGATGGATGCGACAAGGATCGAAAATGCTCATGAATTCCTGGAAGAGGATATCGCCACCGGAAAGATACAATTTGTCATAAAAGATATATACCAGGCTGACATTGAAAAGGATCTTAACGGGCGATTTGATATTATTGTATTGAAGGATGTGATTGAACATATCCATGACCAGGCAAGACTGATCGGGTGGATGACAAACTTTTTGGAACCCGGTGGATTTGTTTTTTTTGGTTTTCCTCCCTGGTATATGCCCTTTGGAGGGCACCAACAGATATGTCGTTCAAAAATTTCGCGGCTGCCGTACATCCATTTATTACCGAAAGGATTATACCGGTGGATCTTAAAAAACAGGAAGGAGAATGTGGAAGAGATGATGGAGATAAGAGAAACAGGTATCAGCATAGAAAGATTTGTGAGGATTTGTAAAAAAGAGGGTTATTGGTTGCCGCATAACCGGCATTATTTCATCAACCCTATTTATGAATGGAAATTTGGCTGGAGACCGAGAACGCAGGCAATCATCATTAAAGCCATCCCATTTGTCAGAAACTTTTTTACAACCTGCGTTTATTATATTATTCAACCCCATAACAAACAACTAAAATGATACATATTGTTTTCAATGAAAGTGAAGTGGATTTGATGAAGCGGGTGATCAAAGCAGATGAAACGCTTGCCGGGGAAGTAATTCAGGTAAAAGATGATTTTGCAGTCGGACCCTTGCAAAGCCTGGAAACTGAGGAAGGCTGGCAGGCAAGACGGGATTGGTGGAAAAACCTGATAAAGGGATCACCCTATAACGAGAACCTGGTTGGCAGTTTTGATGACAGGGAAACCATAAAACAATTAAAAGAAAAGCTGGACAAAAGCCCGGAGGAGCAGCTATGGATATGGATGGGTCAGAACCAGCATGATGTCACGGGCTATTACTGGTTGATATCACAAGTTGAAGAATACCAGGGAAGAATAATGATTTTGTACCTCAATAATCTTCCATTTATTAATGAAAAGGGACAGCTATTTTATCCATCCTGGTTGCAGGAAATACAACCAAAAGAATTTATAAAGGCAAAAAAACTGGCCCGACCTGTCACGCTGAGTGAATTTGAAATTGACCCGGATGAGTGGAGAAAGATAACAACAGAGAATGCGATGGTAAGAGTGCTGGAAGGTGGAAAAAAAATCACCGGTAAAGATGAGAGTTTTTACGACAATGAAATTATAAAGAACCTGACCACGGAATGGCAAAAAGCTACCCGGGCTTTATCCAATACGCTCCACCGGATGAAAATAAAAACAGGAGATGTATATGTCATGTGGCGTATGAAACAATTGATCCAGGAAGGAAAGATAGACGTACTGGGTGATATCCAAAAAGGATGGAAAGAGTTTGATGTAAGACTGGCTGGGGCAAAACAAGCTGATACGGTATCGCGGGAAGATGCCGTGCAAGGATAGTTAGATTAACTTGTCGTCCGACAGGTGACAACTCTTTTACTGACTTTGTTGCTACTAACCCAACACGCTGTTGTGACTTTACGGAAAAGTATTGGTCGTTGAAAGAAAAGTTGGCGATACAGACTACGGTGGTTTATTTCAAAAACTCTGTGGGAAGAAATGCCAGCAGGCAATTGCTACGGATTGAAAATTGATAAAGGATTTAAATACACCGATCTGGGAATAATTGGAAAGAAATAAGAAATGAGTGCTGCAAAAAATAAAATAACCAACGTACAGGACAATGATAGTGGTCTTCATGGCCAGTATAAAACATGGTTCCTTGACTATGCTTCATATGTCATTCTTGAAAGGGCGGTTCCGGCTATTGAGGACGGTTTAAAACCTGTGCAACGCCGCATCCTTCATGCAATGAAGGAAATGGACGACGGCCGTTATAACAAAGTGGCCAATATAATCGGGCAGGCGATGCAATACCACCCACATGGTGATGCCAGTATTGGGGATGCGTTGGTCAATATGGGACAAAAAGACCTGCTGATAGACACACAGGGTAACTGGGGTGATGTCAGGACCGGGGATGATGCAGCAGCGCCGCGGTACATCGAAGCCCGGCTAAGCAAGTTTGCATTGGAAGTAGCTTTTAATAATAAAACCACCGAATGGCAGTTGAGTTATGATGGAAGAAAGAATGAACCGGTGACCTTACCCATGAAATTTCCTTTGCTGCTGGTACAGGGTGCAGATGGCATAGCAGTCGGGCTTTCCACCAAAATACTTCCTCATAATTTTTGTGAAGTGATCGACGCAGCGATCAAACACCTGAGGGGTAAACGGTTTGAGCTGCAGCCTGATTTTCTGACAGGAGGTATGGTGGATATCGCTGAATATAACCAGGGAAAGCGGGGAGGTAAAGTGAAAGTAAGAGCCCATATTGAAGAAGCAGATAAGAAAATACTCGCCATTAAAAGTGTTCCCTATGGTATTACTACCACCCAATTAATGGAATCGATCGTCAAAGCAAATGACCAGGGAAAAATCAAAATAAAGAAAGTAACAGATAACACAGCTGCCGAGGTAGAAATACAGGTTGACCTGGCGCCTGGGATTTCTCCCGACATTACCATCGATGCCTTATACAAATTCACGGATTGTGAAATATCCATTTCTCCGAATGCTTGTGTGATCGTGGACATGAAACCACAGTTCCTGGGTGTACAGGAATTATTGAAACTATCTGTCGATAAAACCAGGGACCTGCTGGAGAAGGAATTAAAGATCAAATTGAATGAACTACAGGAAAAATGGCATTATACCTCCCTGGAGAAAATATTCTTTGAAGAAAAGATATACAAGGAGCTGGAAAAGAAACATGAAACCTGGGATAAAGTATTGGATGGTATTGATAAAGCCTTTGTACCTTTTAAAAAACAACTAAAGAGGGCCATCACCAAAGAAGATATCATCAAACTGACGGAAAAGCCGGTTCGCCGGATTTATAAACTGGATATTGATGAACTGAATGACCAGATCAAAGGCCTGGAATCAGAAATTAAACAGGTAAAGCATGATTTAAATAACTTGACGGACTATGCCGTTGCTTATTATGAAAACCTGTTAAAGAAATACGGTAAAGAAAGGGAAAGGAAAACAGAGATTAAACAGTTTGAAGTGATTGAAGCAAAGAATGTAGCGATTGCTAATACAAAATTATATGTAAACAGGGAGGAAGGATTTATAGGGACCGGGTTAAAAAAAGATGAGCTGTTATTTGAATGTTCTGATATTGATGATATCATTGCTTTTTCCCGGCGTGGCACGATGAAAGTCGTGAAAGTTTCTGATAAGACTTTTATTGGCAAGGATATACTTCATGTGGCTGTGTTCCAGAAGAATGACGAACGTACCACGTATAACATGATCTACCTGGATGGAAAAAGCAAAAAAAGTTTTGCCAAACGTTTTAATATAACGGGGGTAACCAGGGATAAAGAATATGACCTTACAAAAGGTGATGAAGGCAGTAAAGTGCATTATTTCAGGGCCTGGCCGAATGGTGAAGCAGAAGTTGTGAAAATTGTACTGACCCCGGGAAGCAAGGCGAGGATAAAAGAACTGGAATTCAATTTTGCAGACCTGGAGATCAAAGGGCGGAGCAGCATGGGTAATACCGTCACCAAATATCCCATCAAATCTGACGGCGTACGTTTGAAGGAAGCTGGTGTTTCAACGATTGCTGGTAAAAAGTTGTGGTATGATGACCAGTTCGGAAGACTTACTACAGATCAAAAAGGAGAGTACCTGGGTATGTTTGGGGGTGAGGACAGGATTTTAGTAGTATATGATGATGGTAATTATGAAATTACCGACCAGGAGCTTACACAAAAATTGGATTCGGATAGAGTTATATTCATTGAGAAGTTCAATCCCGATAAAATCCTAACCGCTATTTATGCAGATATGGACAAGAAGCAGTTCATGGTAAAACGATTTAAAATTGAAACCACCACCCTTAAAAACAAATTTATGTTTATCAGGGAAGGAGCAGGTAATTATGTTGAAGCTGTTACCACAGCCGAAGAACCCCTATTGGCCATGCAACAAGGCAGGGGCGCACAAATACGGAAAGGCAAATTGAAAATTGCAAAGATTGCTGAAGTAAGCGGATGGAGAACCGTGGGTTCAAAATTGGCTGATTACAGCAAGTCTACTGAAATGGAATGGATAAAAAATAAAGAAGGCAACCAACAAGAATTGTTTTAATCAATGCTATTTCCTGGTCTTTCGATTGATCCTGATCGTAGCATTTTTTTCAAGGCTGCTGGAGAGACGTATATCAAAACGGTCGCGTCCATCATCGACTACCATTAATGCGGTATTAGGCGGGATGGAACCGAGATTTTCAGCAAACATGGTAATCTCATTTGTTGCCAGGGTTGAATCCAGTACAATATCAAAATGGATAGCCCGGGAGCCAAGCTTTTGGTGAAAAGCAATAAGTTTGTTGTTCATGAAAAAAGAGACGGAATCACCATCTATCTCGCCATTATCATAAAAGTCTATTTTCAACGAATCAGATCGCACGCTAATTTCATTATTTACCACATTTTCACGCTGGGTGTATTCCTTTTCGATCACATAATTGACCACTTTGCGCTGGATAATGTTGGCCGCAACCAGGGTATCTTCAGTACCAGGTGTCCAGACTTGCACCGTTTCTTTATATTCAGCAATGGCTTTGAGTACGGAATCAACTTTGCTGATGTCTGCGTTTAGCCTAAGATTAAAATTGATATTGGCACACACATTTTGGTAATCGGGCAACCCTACAAAAGCGCCTACGAGGTCAGATCCAGCTATTGCCACTCTCAAAGTAGCCTGCATAGTCATCATACAATCCACTTCCATTCTTGAAATGGATCCATGATATACCACCGGGACATTGTACAGGCTCAGTAGACGCGTAGCAGCATTATAGTTACCTTTTACCTTGAAACTGCGATAAGTATTTTTGAAATAGTAATTTAAAACCCCTTTTACATAGTTCTTTTCAGGCATCAGTACAAGCTCAACCAGGTAGTTATTGGCAGAGTTGTTTGTTTTTACATTGGCGTCCCCATACCAAAAACCAAATATCGACTGGGAATGGGAATGGAGAGTGAATTGTAAAAGAAAAAGACCCAGGGTTATTAATTTCTTCATAGACGGGTTTGTAAAATTATCATAACCACAATTAAGTCACGACAGCTCTAAGTTACTTATTTCATTTCAGGAATCGCTTCATTTCTCTTTCTACATCTTTTTGCCTGATACTTTCCCTTTTGTCATGCAATTTTTTTCCTTTGGCCAGCCCAATCTCGATTTTGGCCAATCTTTCTTTGAAAAATATCTTTAATGGCACCAATGTATAACCCTTCTCTTTCAGTTTTGCTTCGATCTTCCTGATCTCTCTTTTTTCCAGCAGCAATTTTCTATCCCGTAGCGGGTCATGGTTATTAACCGTACCGTGAGAATACTCGGCAATATGTAGTGATTTTAACCAGATCTCACCCTGGTGAATAAGGCAATAACTATCATTAAAACTAGCCCTTCCATCGCGCAAAGATTTGACCTCCGTTCCCAGTAATACCATACCTGCTTCATATTTCTGGTCTATAAAGAATTCATGGTAGGCCTGCCTGTTTCTTAATTCTGCCATCAGATAGATACTGGTTCGGAATGACTAGCCTAATACATGGTTCTTGCCAGTAGCCATGAACAAGCAGCCGTAATAAAACTAATTTTTGAAATGTGAAAGTACTATAGATAGTTTTTCCTTTAGGTCCCTTCTTGGAACAATAAAATCCAGGAAACCATGTTCCAGGAGAAATTCGCTTCGTTGAAAGCCTTCCGGAAGATCTTTTTTAATGGTTTCTTTAATAACCCGCGGTCCCGCAAAACCGATCAGGGCAGCTGGTTCAGCTATATTCAAATCGCCCAGCATACCAAATGAAGCAGAGATTCCACCAAAGGTTGGATCGGTGAGTAAAGAGATATAGGGGAGCTTCGCGTCACTTAATTGGGAAAGTTTCCCGCTTGTTTTTGCCAATTGCAGTAAAGAGAAAGCACTTTCCATCATCCGGGCACCGCCACTTTTACTAATGACCAGGAAAGGCACTTTGTGTTGCAGACAATGATCAACAGCCCTTGAAAATTTCTCACCCATCACACTGCCCAATGATCCCCCGATAAACTCAAAATCCATACAAGCGATTACAATATCATGGCCGTTTATCTTCCCGACGCCTACCCTCATGGAATCTTTCAAGTCAGATTTACTCCAGGTCTCTTCCAATCTTTTTTTATAAGGTTTCAGGTCGGTAAATTCTAGAAAATCCTTGCTACGGATATTGTCAAACAACTCAGTAAAGACATTGCCATCAAATAAAATTTCGTAATACTCGTTGCTATTGATCCGATGATGGAAGCTGCACTTTGGGCAAACAAATAAACTCTCCCGTAACTCCGACACCGTGCAAATAAAATTACAATCCGGGCACTTCACCCAAAGTCCTTCAGGTGTTTCTTTTTTCTCTGATGTCTTTGTATTAATTCCTGTTTTGATGCGTTTAAACCAACTGGTCCTTGTTTCTTCTGTTTTTCCTTCTTCACCAGCCAGGTTAGCATCAAAATCTTCAATTTGTTTAGCCATAACCGGGTCTTATGTTACAAATATAGGGAAGTTGTGAATAGCGCTCAGTCGATGCAAATGAGAAGGATAGAGACTGGACCTTCGACTAATTGCTGCTCACGATTTATTTCTTTAACACAGTTTCAAACAACTTAAATATTCGTTTATATTCATCTGTCCAGCTACTTGGTTCGACAAAACCATGATCTTCCATGGGGTAAGAAGCCAGTTCCCAATTATCTTTTCCCAATTCGATCAACCGCTGTGTCAATTTTACTGCATCCTGGTAATGAACATTTACATCCACCATACCATGACAAATAAGCAAATGACCTTTTAACCCCTCTGCAAAATAATACGGTGAACTTTTCCTGTAAGCAATGCTATCATTGAATGGTTCATTAAGAATATTTGAAGTGTATCCATGATTATAATTTGCCCAGTCTGTAACCGGGCGCAAGGCAGCGCCGGCTGCAAATACATCTGGTTCCGTAAACATCGCCATCAATGTAATAAAACCTCCATAAGAACCGCCATATAATCCAATACTGTTTTGGATTCACACCAAAATTTCTGACCAGGTATTTTGCTGCATCTACATGATCACTCAGATCTTTTCCACCCATATGACGATAGATACCAGTTCTCCAGTCCCTTCCATAACCGGCACTGCCACGATAATCAATATCCATTACATAATAACCGTTATCGGCGAGCAAATTATTGAAACATATACTCCCTGAAATAACTGCTCCACCATTTATGTGCATTCTGCAAATAGCCGGCACCATGTACAAATATTACTGCCGGTTTATTGGGATGCGGATTAGTTGGCTTATATAACCTTGCATATACCTTAGCTCCGTCACTGGCGGTAAAAGTTATTACTTCGGGATCTTTCCACGGATACGATCTGAATTCTTCCGTTTGTGCTTTGTTAGTTATTTGCTCGATCTTTCCTCCAACTTTATTTTCCTGCAGGTATAATTCCCATGGTTTGGTGGAGTAGGAGTAGAGTATCGCTAAATATTTTTCATCAGGCGATATAGTTACCTGGTTGGCACCGGTCATGGTAGTAATCTTCTCTTTCTTACCATCGGCAATAGCCAGGCGATAAAAATGCTGCTCGCCGGGATGCACTTCATTGGTAGTGATGTAGAAATATTTTTTATCCTTGGATAATTGTGCTTGCTGTACTTCATATTTGCCTGTCGTCAATGCTTTCTTTTCACCGGTTGCAACATTTATCGAATAAATATGTGAATACCCCGAGACTTCGGACCGGTACCAGAATGTGTTTTCATCTATCCAGCCGGTATTGCCAGACCCAAATGCGCCGATGCCAGGTCCGCCAATCCACGCTTCATCTCTCTGCCGGTCTAATAATTTTAATTTTCCCGTTGCTGTATCCCGCAGCATCAACCACCGGTCTTTATTATCGAGGGAGCGGATATCTAAAACTCCATGGGTCCCGGCGGGTGACCATGAGATGGCATTTACTGCAACGGACCGGTTAACAGCTCTCTTTTTTCTCTCTTCCAATTGCTTTGGATAATCTTTTACATAATCAGGCATATCCTGTATGCCTGGAATGGAATCAGTCTTTACTATCAGCACCGTATCCTTAAGTCTGTCATATACAAAATATTCAGAGGTACCTTGCTGCGCACCCACTTTAGTCCTGGCTGGAATATCTACCGTAAATCCTGTCTCAGTTACATAGTTGGGAACGATGGTTGGCCTTGCATTATTAGCGGCGGCAGTTTTAAAAAGGCGATAACTCACAAACCGGCCATCCGGGCTGATCCCCAGTCCCTGCAGATTTTTATCTTCTATATTGATGCTCCGGAGTTCTTTTGTTTTTGGTAAGGCCTTTGTGTAAGCATCGGCCAATTCTTTTTTTTCTTTTCGCTCTTTCAGCACCTGGAAATACTGGAGCTGATCAGTCTTCAGCCATTGTTCCTGTTGATTCCCGCTGGAATTTGTCGGGTTGCCACCGCCTCCTCTTCCCTGGAAGCCACCCATGGGTTGTGAAGAGGTGGCATCGCCAGATTTTATATTGGTGATTTGCAGTGTTTCGCCACTCGTAATATCCCAGGCATATAAATTCTGGCTGCGAGTGTAAACTATTTTCGTCTCATTAAAACCGAATTGCGGGTTGGTTTCCGTGTCAATAGTCTGCGTAATACGTTTTGTCTTTCCAGTCTTCAGATCCGTATAAAACACATCCCCCTCCCTCGCTGTCACCATGGCATTTCTAAGCATGTTGTAATTATTGTTGCCTGATGGACTTACAACTTGCTTTTGAGCTACCGTGGCCTTTACCGGCTTTTTATCTGTGGTCGTTATATACCACAATGAATCGCTTGGCTCTTTATGGGGGTTCCATTGAAAAAAAAGCGTTGAACCGTCATGGCTCCAAAAAGTGCCCGAAGGTGAAGTGCCGATCCATTTAGGATCACGCATTATTTTTTCGACTGAAAGTTTACTCAATTGCTGGGCCATTGTAACAGCACTTATCAATAACAATGGCAGAAATAGACTACGTTTTAACATCACAAGCAGTTTAAGCCATAAATATATTGAGAAAGACACCAGGAAACTTAAACTGCTACTAAAAAAAATGGAAAAGAAAGCGTTTAATTATTTGGGGCTCCGCTATCTATCCAGCAAAGGATCGAATTTTTTTGTGCCGAAGAAAGCGTACTGTTTTGGGGCATGGTACCGGCTGCTATAGCGGACCGAACTGTTGCTCTCGCTGCTGCTACCTGTGCGTGGTTGGTGAGTGCTCCCGGTCCATTGACACTCCCGCTAGCATGACAGCTAACCTGGTTGCAGGAACTTTGAATAATAGGATTGACATCCACCGCATATGATTTATTGGTAACCGTACTGCAATTCAACCCGCCGCTATTGTTGTCACCACCACTCTTACTACAGGAGACCATGATGAGAACAGGGATAACGAGGATCAATACTACGATGAAAGACTTGTTCATAATTAACAGGGGTTATTGAATGATCTGATATAAATAAACGGAAAAAGTTTAATAAAGTTGCCTGCGCTAGCGGACCAAATTCCAAAAGTTACCGGAAATGGGCCGAATCATTTACGGTACTTCATAACAATATAGTTTTTCTGACTGACTAAAATGGATAACCGATAGCCTGGTTGTAAACAATATTTTCTTCAGGTATTTTTGATCTAGAAGAATCTGGTTGATAACCCAAGGGTTTTATTCCCGGGGTTTCCGCAAAGGCAAAGCAACATCAAACCGGATAACAAATAATTGAATTTCGAATGGAAGCCTCATTCCAGCACTCACCGCCATCAGCTTCATAAATCTTAGGAAAGTTGGCGCCGGGTCTTGTCGTGTCAGGATTTCTTGACCAGGTACAGGCTTTTTCATTCAATAGTTGCACCTAACTGATTGATACAAGGTAACATCTATGACGCTTCTGAGGACTTTCGTGCCAAAAGGTCCAGTGGAGCGCCTGGAAAGAAAGTCGATTATTCGTCTTTCTTTAGATGGCTTATTCGCCATTGGTTTCCTTTGATGGGTTGCCCGTTTCCATCATAGGTGTCGGACATTTTATAAACAATCTCCGCAACAAATTTTGCACCTTTTAGTTTATTATTTTCTTTATAGCCAAAAGCTGCATTGGGATCTTTTACCACCACCGGGATATTGTTCAGTGAATTATCATCGGGGTGACCAAAATCATACTCCGTCGTGTTTCCCGTTTCTGTGAATAGCAAATGGGCATAGTCGCCTTCCTCGTATCCTGTAAAAGTTAATTTAACGGTCTGCACAGTTCCTGTCGCCACTTCATGTTGACTTGTCATGTCTGGGGGTGGTATTACCGCTGTATCTTTTGCTATAGAAGTTTGCACGTTTTTATCGGAGTTTCCGCAAGAGAAACTAAGGGCAACAATTGTTAGTAATAAAAAGGGCTTTCGCATATTGAGTTAATTTAAAAGGAAAGATAAGAATATTTACTCCTTGTTGCTGCATACAAATATTCGTGTGCGATTCATAGGATTAGTTATTGCGAGTCTCCGTAATTGAAGCCACACCCATTCTTTTCAGCAATTCCGGATAACGGGAGTCATCTTTGATTCTCCGGTAGCCAGGATACTCGGTAAAATAACTCATGGGAGCTGTGCGTTTGTCAATACTTTGGTTAATGTAATAAAATGTTTTATCCAGATTTCCCAAACTATACCAGGCAGCGGCGAGATCGGCATCCACCACAGCACCAGGTTCTTCTACCTGGCGTTGTTCTATTTTGCGGATACATTCAAGGGCTTTTTCTGTTTGCCCCAATTGACCATAAGTAAAGGCCATACCCATCAGTCCTTTCAATGGGTGATTGGTAAGCCGGTGTACTTCTTCAAACAAAGGCAATGCAGCGGCCCAATCTCCTTTCATACCAATGGCCCAGGCTTTCATTTCAAGGCTGGCTCTCATTCGGGGATGCATATACAACAGCTTATCGGCCTGCTTGATGGCGTCATCAAACTGTTCATTAAAAATGTACATATTTCCTAATGATTGTATGATCCCGGGAGATAGAGGATCCAATTGCTCAGCGTCTAGTAAAGTTTTTAGAGCTTTTTCTTTTTGACCAACTACTATATAATAAAAGCCAAGCAGTTGGTAGGCTTCCATAGCCCCCGGATTCAGCCGAAGGGCTTGCTGTAGCTCTTCGTATCCTTGTTGCCAGTTCCATTCATAAAATAAATGGGTACTTGCTTTTGCTATATGTGCTTCTGCAAGATCAGGGTCAAGTTCTAATGCTTTTTCTGAATATTTTTTTACGATGTCAAAAGCCTGATCCGGAATCAGCTGACCGGCTGCACCCAAATTGGCATAGGCGGATGCTGCCATCGCATAAGGTTGTGCATATGAGGGTTCGATAGCAATCGCTTCTTCACAACAGGCGATACATTTTTGCTGGTCGGCCGGGGTAAGTTTATTCCAGAAATGCAATGCTTTTAAATAATAGGTATACGCCTCCATATTTTTTACTGGAGTTTTTACCAATTTTTCATCCTGCTGGGCAGGTAATAGATTTTTACGAAGTTTGTTGGCAATAATGCCACTAATTTCATCCTGCACTTCAAAGATATCAGTGAGCTGTCGGTCGAACGTTTCACTCCAGATATGATAACCATCCGCAGCATTGACAAGCTGCGATGTGATGCGAACCCGGTTCCCGGATTTACGGACACTGCCTTCCAGCACTTTGTCGACATTCAACTGGATAGCAATATCCCTGATATCATTATTTTTTCCTTTAAAAGCAAAAGCCGAGGTGCGGGACGTGACTTGTAGTCCATCCACCCTTGTCAACGCATTTAACAACTCCTCGGTAATCCCATCACTAAAATATTCATTCTCTGGATCCGCACTCATATTGACAAAAGGTAGAACAGCTAAGCGGTTCTTCGGTTGTTTTGTCTTGCCCCGTAATTCTTCCCGACCGGGTACTGCAATGCCCTCATTGGCGATCGCAAAAATGCGGACTGGCTCTTTTACATTCTTTAGTTCAAAATATCCCATCTCCCGGGTGATAAAGTCACCCTGGTTCTTTATTTCGTCATGCACTTTTTCTGAGATGAAAATACCGCCTGGCACGGCCAGCGATTCGATCCTTGATGCCAGGTTCACTCCATCACCATAAATGGTCTCCTCTTCAATGATCACGTCACCGGTGTGAATCCCCATCCGTAATTCCACCTTCGGTTCTAATTGTAATTGCCGCTGAATTTTTATAGAACAACCGATACAATCAATAGCACTTTTAAAGATGCTTAGAGAACCATCACCATAGTTTTGTAAAATTTTGCCATCGAATTGTGCAATATTGGCTTCCAATACTTCCTTGAGTCGTTTACGTTTTACCCGTGCGAGTTCTTCATTTTGTTGCATGAGGGCAGTGTACCCTGTCATGTCTGCAAATAATATCGCTGCTAATTGTCGCATAGTAAGCCGCAAATTTAGGAAAGAAATGCGGAGAGACTGCTGTAAGTAGCCGTTCGGGGGCGGGGTGAATTATATAACCGTGAAGATGGGTTTACTCCCGGTGGTTAAACCGTATTACTATCTTGGATACCCAACCTCATTTCGATCATATGCTTAATAAATCCAGCTTTTTCATATACATGGATCGCAGTTCTATTATCGTGATAAACCTCCAGCCTCATCTCTAATATATGCTGTGATTTCGCCCATTGCCTTAATGCATCTATCACCTTTTTATTTACCCCCTTACCCCGGTGATGGGGGTCTGTGTACATAAAACCAAGGTAAGCATATTGACTATGTTGCAAATAAGGTTTTGCATTTTCAATCCGGGCATAACCACAGCCTATTATTTCGTCACCGGATTCAGCCACAACCAATTCAATATGTGAGGCATTGATCAATTCCTCTATGTCGTAATAATGATTAGGATCTTCTTTCAACGTGGGATCAAAGGGACGTTCAGCACTGATCACGCCCTGTTCAAAACGTAATAACGTTTCCAGGTCATTGATTGTAGCCTGCCGGGTAGTTATCTCTTCCATATTAAAGCACAAGCAAATTGAAAACTTATGATGAAGTTAGCTTATACCATCGAGATTTACCTGTCCAGCTATAAGGTAAAAGTCAACTAGACTTTTATCTCCCCTTCAATGGAATCATCCAGTGTTTTGCCGATTACAGCCCCAACAAGTCTTTTGATTAACCCGATCACTTGTGCATGTTTTGTATCCCAATAGTAGGCTTCTTCCGGAACTACTTTAATAACAGTAATACGAGGGTCATCTTTGCCCTCAGTAAACCATGTTTTTAACATGGGATTCCATAATTCGTCTATCATGGCTTTATCCTGACTGACACTGGCATTGCCATAAACGGTTAAGAAATCAGAATAGTTTGATCCCTGGAATAACATTTGTACGGCCGGTTCAGCTGCAAGTTCCTTGTTCTTTTTACTATCCGAGGCACTTAAAAACCAGGTATTTCCTTCCTCATCAATTTTTTGTACCGCCATAGGTCGGGTGGAGAAACTTTCCTTGGTTCTTATCCTGCTGCAAAAAAAACAGGTAGATGCTTTTTCTACCAGTAGTTTCATCTTTTTAAGGCCTTCTTCTCCTCCCAGGTCTTTGTAATTTTCTTCTGGCTGATTTTGATTAATGCTATCCATAGTTTACTATTTATACTCATTAATTCAAATATTAATCCAATATATTTTTCAATCCAGTAACAGCCAGCCGTACTACACTGGCAGTGTTTTTTTTTCTTTTTGTGAGAACCGTTGCCAAGGTTGTGTAATTAATTTCCCAAAAAACTTCCTGGGACTGAATTTGTTTCTTGCCTAAACTTGAGTTGAATATTTCTAACACCTAAAATACCCAGGTTAAAAGCGGCTAATCCAATAAAAAACCCGGCCTTAAAAAGCCGGGTTATACCGCTAAACCTATTATTTGTTTTCCTGGACTGTAGCCAGTTGACATTCTGCCTAGGCTATCGTCACTTCCTTATCCAAATACACATCTTGAACAGCGTTCAAAATTTCCGCACCTTCTTTCATTGGACGCTGGAATGCTTTTCGTCCAGATATTAATCCCATACCACCAGCTCTTTTATTGATAACTGCAGTTGTGACGGCTTCGGCCATATCACCAGCACCTGATGATGCTCCGCCGGAATTAATAAGACCTGCACGGCCCATATAACAATTCGCTACCTGGTAACGGCAAAGATCGATAGGATGATCGGTTGTTAATTCTTCATAAATACGCTTATCATTTTTACCATAAGCAGATTCTTTGGTATTCAACGCTACATATCCACCATTGTTCTCGGGTAACTTTTGCTTGATGATATCGGCCTCAATCGTAACCCCAAGATGATTGGCTTGTCCTGTCAGGTCCGCAGAAACATGGTAATCCTTTTCTTTTGTCTTGAAAGCAGGATTACGAAGATAACACCAGAGAATGGTAGCCATTCCCAATTCATGCGCCATTTCAAATGCTTTGCTTACTTCCTGTATCTGCCTCGCTGATTCATCGCTGCCAAAATAAATAGTTGCGCCAATAGCAGCAGCACCAAGGTTCCAGCATTGTTTGATCGACGCAAACATGATCTGGTCAAACTTATTAGGATAGGTCAAAAACTCGTTATGATTCACTTTTACAATAAAAGGTATCTTATGAGAATATTTACGAGCCAGGAAACCAAGACCACCATAAGTTGTAGCTACTGCGTTACAACCACCGGCAATAGCCAGGTCAACAATATTCTTTGGATCAAAATAGATTGGATTTTTTGCAAAAGAGGCGCCACCACTATGTTCAATACCCTGGTCCACCGGGAGGATCGAAAGATAACCGGTGTTGGCCAACCGTCCGTTACCATACATAGCTTGCAGGTTACGCATCACTTGCGGGTTACGATCACTGGTTGTCCAGATCCGGTCAACGAAATCAGGGCCGGGCAGGTGTAACTGTTCTTTTGAAATTGCTATTGACTGGTGATTCAGCAGGTAGTCGGCTTTTTCGCCAAGAAGTTCAATGATCTTTTTACTGGCCATGTTGGGTTGATTTTTTAGAGGGGCAAAGATAGGGAAGCTTGATGAGTCGGGAGTCTGGAGTCGTTAGTCCAAAAAGACTCAAACAAATTAATCTTAAAAACCAAACGAAAAACGGAGTTAGGCTAAGTTTTCGTTCTTGTTCTTTTGGTAATTTCGCCAAATCGTTATAATTCCAGACCCGGTGAGTGCCAAAAAGATAGAAAAAGGGGCATATTCTTTTAAAGAAAAGTCCTCTGTGAAAAAATTGCTTTTGTCAATTATTAACGCCAATACTCCTACTACCCAAATAAACGAAACTATGAGCGCAGTTTGTTTGCTCGGCTTTACAAGTAAAGGATTTTTTGTTGGAATCATTGAGTAATTTACTCCTTTTTGGCCACTTCGTGTGTGTTTTCTTAATTTCCATTTTTCGATAGGTGTAAACAGGCGCGTCATTGCCTAATTTTGGCCCTTAAATTTCAAACTGAGACACTACCCGTTAGTCAGGAGTCAGGAGACAGGAATCCGGTCCAATTGAGAATACCATAGTTTTAAACGGCCCACTCTCGACTCCTGACTCTGAACTCCCGACTAATCCTCAAAACGGCTCTTAATTTTAGGAATCAGCGCCAGGTTCTTGCGGAGCATTTGTTTCATATTCAACTTTACGATCTCACCTTGTGACTGGCATTTCAGGAAAGCAGGGTTCTGATGAAATTGGGCCAGCTCTGTGCTTAATTGTTTTACTTTCTCCGTGGGCGAAATGATATCCTTTGTCATGATGTCGAGCAATTCCTTTACCCGGTACCGGGAGGAGGCCAACCGCATAGCTACCAGCGTTTTTTCTTCAGTCTGGTATTGTTCCATGGATTCTTTGTTGAGGTGTTGCATCGACAGGTTAACAAACGGATAATTTTCTTTGAAGAATTGCGGGAGGTATAGATTTTTCCTGCCCTCATAGGATTGCTGGTCAAAGTCGATGCAGCGGATCCTGTATTGATAATCTTCAATGTCGGGCGTAATATCCACCACGAAATTATAACTGCGCATATCACCCAAAAGGCGGACAAAGCATCGTTCATTGAATTTTACAAACTCTTTGGCCAATCTTATTTTATTCGTCTCAGCCGACTGCATCATCTGCTGGATAAATACATCACCAGGTATACCCGGAATATGTTCTTCCACCAATGTATTCTGGTGTGTAAAAAAAGTGATCCGGTTGGGCGAAAGGATATGCTCCAGTTCTAAGCCATAGACACGCGATGCATCCGCTATCTTGATATAATAATGATCATAGTTGTCGTTAAATTTATTCACGATACGAATCCGGAAAGGGTGGGAGTTGCCAAAAGTGCAAAAATCGATCCTGGCAACATCCAAATGCTTGGTAAAACTAAGATCTCCTTCAGTTTTTAAAATGGCATAAATTTTTACCAGCCCATCCCGGATATAATCCCATTCACGACTGTCGTAGGATATCTTTTCCCATAACGTGTCTTTTCCATTTTTATCCCGGATAGGTGTTGCCCAGGTATAATTCAATAAGTTGTTATAGGTAACGGGCAACTTTACCTCACGGCCGTGCAATTTCAGAAAACGACGCAGCGCATCGTTAACCGGGTACATGGGCTTTTTACGGGAAGGCTTGTTATCCCCGCCTGTTTCTCCGCGGTTTTCATTTTCACTGAAAATCATTTTTAAAGATAATAACTAATGGATAAAGGAGATAGGACTTTACAGAACAGTGGGTCATCAAATCTCCGCGTTCTTTATCTAAAAAATACATTCAGAGCGCCGTTTTAAAAAAATCCGAGCCTATTGAAAGAGTAATTTTATTTCCTCCCCTAACTTTCGAAAATATCCGGGTGCAGACAGCAACCTGCTTCCATACCAGCTGAACATTTCACCATCCACCAAAACTATTTTTGTGGCAGGCAATTGCGCTTGCAATTCTTCGATATGTTTTTGTTTAAAAGGAAAGGGTTCGGAAGAAAGAAGCAATAACTGGCAACCAACTTTCTCCAGGTCGTCAATTCTTATTGCCGGGTATCTTGTTTGGCCGGCAAAAATATTTTCAAAGCCGGCAGCCTCAAGCAGGGCATGAATAAAAGTGTCGCCCCCGATGGTCATATATGGATCCTTCCAGATGAGATAAGTAGTCGGGAATCTTATGTCGGGAGCCGGGAGTTCGGCGAAGTTTTCTTTGATAAGGCTTACTATTTTATTAGCAGGTTGTTCTTTATTTGTAATCAGGCCAACCTGCTTTATCATGTAATACGCTTCATCAAGGTTTCCGACATTACTTATCCAGACGGGAAAATAATTTGCAAGTTCTTCAACCTGTTCTTTATCATTTTCCTCTTTATTGGCGATAATAAGGTCTGGATTTAACTGGTGGATAAGATCAGTATTTATTCGTTTGGTGCCACCAATTTTTGTCTTACTGCGAAACCATTCGACAGGATGCACACAAAATTTTGTGATTCCAATGACTTCATCGTGTAAACCGAGATCAAATAGTAATTCAGTTTGCGAAGGAACCAGGGAAATGATCCGTTGGGGAATACCAGTGACTGAAACGGTTCTCCTGGTCTGGTCGATAAAAACAGGCATGCAGTATTTTAATGCAAATTACCAAATCCATTAATTGCCGAGTGATTGTATTACATCGTACTTCGTGACGATATGATAATTGCCGGCCTCATCTTTTGCCAGCACAGCACCATTTTCTTTATTGATCAGGTGGCTTAATCGCTCCACCGGTGTATCAAATGCAACAACCGGGAACGATGGCTCAAGTACTTCCTGCACTATAGAGTTCTTTATCTCCGGGTTGTGGAATATTTTTTGAAACAGACCACCTTCACTGATAGCACCCATCGGGCCATTACCCTGCCCGGCTGAGTCGTTCAGGCGGGCATTCATGACGGGTATCTGCTCAATATCATACTTCTTCATTAATTCAACCGCCTCCAACACTGTCTGGGATGGTTCAATCGTTATCAGGCGTTTTGCTCCTCTGGCACTTACAACATCCTTAAAAGTCTTGACATCAAGAAAGCCCCTCTCGATCATCCATTGGTCATTATAGATCTTAGCAACATACCGACTACCATGGTCATGAAAGATACAGACGACGAGATCGTCTTTTTTCAACCGGTTCTTCAATTGCAGCAATCCCTGGATACAGCTACCTGCGCTATAGCCACAAAACATTCCTTCTTCTTTGGCTAGTTTTCTTGCCATCACCGCACCATCCTTGTCTGTTACCTGTTCAAAATGATCAATCACACTCATATCATAATTTTTCGGGACAAAATCTTCCCCGAAGCCTTCACTGATATATGGATGTACTTCGTTCATATCAATTTCACCTGTACGGAAATATTTCGTGAGTAGAGATCCATACACATCAATTGCCCATATTTGTATGGCCGGATTTTTTTCTTTTAAGAACATCGCAGCCCCGGTTATAGTTCCGCCTGTTCCGGCAGTACAAACCAGGTGAGTGATCTTACCATCGGTTTGGTTCCAGATCTCGGGACCGGTAGTCTCATAATGTGCCAACCGGTTAGCGAGATTGTCATACTGGTTCATATGGTATGAATTGGGAACTTCTTTAGCCAATCTTGCCGCTACACTATAATAACTCCTGGGATCTTCCGGCAGCACATTGGTCGGGCAAACGATCACTTCCGCGCCTACTGCTTTTAAGATATCAGCTTTTTCTTTGGATTGTTTATCGGTCGTAACAAATATGCATTTATATCCCTTTACTACCGCGGTCAATGCCAACCCCATTCCGGTATTGCCACTGGTGCCTTCAATGATTGTTCCACCGGGTTTTAGTTTGCCTTCCTGCTCGGCGATTTCAACCATCTTTAGTGCCATCCGGTCTTTGATCGAATTACCCGGGTTAAAATAATCCACTTTGGCAAGTACTGAACACGGAAAGTTTTTCGTGATCTTATTCAGCCGTATCATCGGCGTATTGCCAATTGTTTCTAAAATATTATTCTTGATATCCATAGCAGGCATTTATTGGCGCAAAGGTATGATTTTAGGGGAGGGGAAGGTGATATAAATAAAGCCTCTCCTGGAATCAAGAGAGGCGTACCGGACTTAATGACATTAATTATCATCAAGCATCTTCTATATCCTGGTTTCAAAAATTTACTTCCCCGTTGCGGCAAGAGGCAACAGGCGAAAGTAAAAGAGAAAGCCCGATCCTCATTACATTTGTTTTCTGAATTCCTTTCTTTTGTTGCCTAAATAATTATCGAGCAGCACCAGTCCGATCACCACATTAACCATCATAAATGCATTTATCCAGTTATTATTGAAAAATTTAGTAAAATCAACTTTATTGATATTTTTCAATAAAATGGTTTCTTCTCCGCTCTTCAAACTCATTTGACCAAACCCATATATCAGGAAACCAACAATCATGGCAATAAAGAAAAACCCAATACTCCAGATGATCTTTTTATTGATATAAGATTTGGTGGCGGGGGCAATATGCAACTTTGCGATTTCCTCCATTACATTTTTAGTGAACCGCAGGGAAGGTGACTCAACTTCCGACGATCGAAGCAGCTCATTTACCTCCACCAACTCATGATACTTAGCTTTCCATTCAGCATCCGTTTGCAGTAATTCTTCGATCACCGATCTTTCCTTCCCGGAAGAACTGCCGTCAATATAATTCCACAAACGTTCTTCTATGTTGTGTTGTATACTCATATCACTACATTTACATTAATGCAAATCTTTTACTTCTGCCGCAAAATAAGTTTCCATCTTTTCTTTTAATCTTGTCCGTGCCCGGTGCAACCTGACCTTGGCCGTATTTATTTCCAGCCCCAGGATCTCAGCTATTTCCTCCAATGATTGCTCCGCTTTATAAAACAAAGTTATGATCTCTCCGTCATCGCGGCTGAGCATTGAAATTGCTTTACTCACCATGGATACCCTTGATTTTTGTTCTACCAGGTTTGCCTTCACACCCGAATCCTGGTTATCGGCCACCTCAAACACTTTTTCATTGTCCAGCGACTGGATCTCCAGTTTTTTCTTCCTCAAAAAGCTGATACAGGTGTTATTTACGATCGTATAGAGCCAGGTGGTAAATTTCGACGCCCCCCTGAAATCAGCCAGGTATTTATACGCCTTAATAAATACATCTTGTGCCACTTCTTCCGCATCCTCCCTGCTCTTTATCATCCTGAGGGTGAGCGTAAAAACATAGTTTTGATAGCGGTTAACCAATAAGGCATAAGCCTGGTGGTCACCACTCAGCACTTTACTAATGATTTCATTATCATTCAGTCCGGTTGACATGTTTTGAATAAGACTACATGATAATCAGTTAGGTTACAATACAAGTTCGGTCAAAAAGTCAATCAGGGCAAATTGTCATTTCTTACCGGTTGATATGTTTTTTCCTAAACCTGTAACCTGGCAGGCCCGGGGGTTGTCATAACCATTACAGCCCGGTGCCGCTGTATACACTGTCCCGGATGCTAAGAAAAGTTCTTTAGTTCTGTAACCTGGGTGAAAAACCAGTTGTCATAAGGAAATGAGCAACAAAATTATTAAAAAATAAAACTGATTTTATGCACGGAAGTGAGGCTTTAATACCGATTGTAATGTTTGCCGGAGGGTTCGCCATGATATTTGGTATCTATTATTTGAAAACCCGCCAGAACCTGGCGATGATTGAAAAAGGGATGAACCCCAAAGAGTTTGCCAACCGGCCTGCTCCCTATAAAAACCTGAAATGGGCACTGTTACTGATCGGTGCAGGTATTGGATTATTCCTGGCCTATATGCTTGACAACTTTGTGTTGCAGGACTATGCCAGCAACCGGAACGATGATAACCCTTCCATCTATTTTGCTTTAATAGCTATCGGTGGCGGTCTTGGATTACTGGGCTCTTATAAAATGGAGAAAAAATGGTGGGACGACAATAAGGACAAAATATAAACTCGTACAGAACTTATCCAGGAGCAATAGCGTGAGTTATTGCTTTTTTTGTCACTATACCATAGTTAGCCTGATTCAATAAAATCAGTTTCTGATCACTTCCAATGCTTTATTCACCCCTGCATCACTACTGTTCAAGACCTGGAAAAAACCGGAATTCCTCCATTTATATCTTGCCAGTAATGACTTGAGCCGTTGCTGCAATATTTCTTTTTCTTTCGCAGACAGGTTGGCCAGCTTCAATGAATCAGGCGCGGATTTCAATACACTGTTCAATATAGCTACACCACTGAATTGGCTTGTAAAATCTGTGGCGGAGGCATATTGATCCACCTCCTGGCGGTGCTGGAGATAATAATTGTAGATATAATTGCTGAATCTGTTATTATTTAAGATACGCACTACTTTTTGTTGGGCATTGCTGGTATCTATTGGAACAAACAGGTTGGGGGTTATTCCATCCCGGTCATAGACAGTATCCTTGCAAATGGTAGTAAATATCTTGCCAGTATGAGGCTTTAGTGAATCAGCAGACGATAGTTCACCTTTTGAAAATCGTTCCCATAACTCATCCATATACACTTTATTTCCTTTTTCATAAGATCGCTGGATACCGCGGCCAAGCGGCGTATAATAACGTGCGACTGTCAAACGAATGGCCGAACCATCACTTAAAGGATATTGTTCCTGTACCAATCCCTTTCCAAAACTCCGGCGGCCGATAATCTTCGCGCGGCACCAATCTTGCAAAGCCCCTGCCAATACCTCACTGGCACTGGCGGATAATTCATCGATGAGCACCACCAGTTTACCTTTTTCAAAAAGCCCGGGTCGTTTACACCGGTATTCTCTTTTTTTACTATTAACACCTTCGGTATAAACGATCAGTTTATCACCATCCAAAAATTCATCTGTTATATCAATTGCTTCGTTCATAAATCCTCCTCCATTTCCACGCAAGTCAAAAATGAGGCCTTGCAGATCCTGCTGTTGGAGCATCTCCATCGCCTCCATAAATTCTTCATAACTATTGGTCAGTGAATTTATTTAGTTTGATATAACCTGTTGTTTTATCAATCATATAGGCTGCATCGATTGAAGAGACGGGAATGGTGCCCCGGGTTACCGTGATCGTTTGACTTTTACCGCCCCGTACTATTTTCAATGCTGCTTTAGAACCTCTTTTACCGCGGATATAAGTTTTGATTTCTTCTAAAGTGAAAACTTTCCTGGTGAGGGAAGAGTCATTTACTTCAATTATTTTATCGCCTATTTGTAAGCCGGCCTTGTCACTCGGTCCGCCGGGGATAACATACACCACATTGACCGTATCGCTAAAAACATTGAACTCGACGCCGATACCTTCAAAATTCCCGGCCAGGTCTTCATTGGCTTCTTTCAACTCAACAGGCGGGAGGTACACAGAATGGGGATCCAGTTCATTCATCATTTGCTGTATCGCAAGGCCCTCCAGTGAATCGATTCGGACGGAATCAACATATTTCTTTTTGATCCAGTCAACCGCCTCCTGCAGCGGGCTGCTGCTATTCGAAGAAAAGAAGTTCTTATCAGTACCATTTTGATTGCCCATCTTGTAACCGAACAACATCCCTACGATCATCACTACCGAAAAAATCAACGGAAGCCAAACCTGCAATTTTTTATTCCCCATCATAATCTTTATTATGTAATTTGACGCAAAATACTGGATTTGAGCGGAACAGGAGGTTGCGTCCATCCAATTCAACAAATCTTTATGCCTGTAGTAAAACTGATCGCCGACAGCGGGGCCACAAAAGCCGAATGGTGTTTGCTTATCAATGGGAAAAGGAAAACCTTTTTTACACAGGGAATAAGTCCTTATTTCCTGACAACAGAACAGATCGTTGAGTTGTTATTAAAAGAACTAAAACCTAAATTAAAAAAAGTTGACATTGATGAAGTGTATTATTACGGTACCGGCTGTTTGAATCCGGACAATGCGAAATCAGTGAAGAAAGCGATCAGCAAAGTTTTTACAGGGGCTAAAGTGGAAGTGACGCATGACCTGATGGCCGCCGCAAGATCCGTATGTGGCAGAAAAAAAGGGGTGGTTGCCAACCTGGGTACTGGTTCTTTTTGCCTGTTATTATAATGGCAAAAAAATTTTGAAACAAACCCCCGGCCTGGGCTATGTGCTGGGAGATGAGGGCAGTGGGGCCTATTTAGGAAAAAAAGTAATTCAATATTTCTTATATGATACATTTGATGATGACTTGCGGGCAAGATTTCTGGCCAAGTTTGTCACGAACAGGGCCGAGATTTTGGAAAATGTCTATAAAAAGCCATGGCCTAACCGATACCTGGCCTCCTTTGCAATTTTCCTGGCTGAGAATCGCGATCATTACATGATTGAAAATATTATCGAAGATGGAATAAATGATTTTTTCTTTAATCACTTATGCAAATACAGTGAAATATGGACACTACCTGTAAACTTTGTCGGCAGTGTTGCGTTTGGTTTTAAGGATGTGTTGCAGCAACTTTGCAACAGTTACGAATTTGAATTAGGTAACGTGGTCAAAAATCCAATGGAAGGGCTGGTGAATTATCACAGTTAAATGAACGGAAGGTATGGCACTTAAAAAAATTACGGAAGAATCGAGTAGTTACCGTCACCTGGAAAAGATGTTGGTGGGCGATATCCTGATAAATATAAATAAGGAAGATAATACTGTTCCTGCAGCTGTCGGAAAAGCGATCCCGCAAATTGAAAAACTGGTGGAAGCCGCTGCTGATAAAATGCTGATGGGTGGCCGGATGTTTTATATCGGTGCCGGCACCAGCGGCCGGCTGGGCATAGTGGATGCCAGCGAATGTCCGCCAACCTATGGTGTACCCTATGGTTTGGTGATCGGCATTATTGCCGGTGGTGAAAAAGCAATCACTATGGCTGTTGAGTTTGCCGAAGATGACAAGGAGCAGGGTTGGAAAGATCTCCAGGAATATCATGTCAGCGAAAAGGATGTCGTAATAGGAATCGCTGCCAGCGGTACCACTCCTTATGTAATTGGAGCACTGGAAGAATGCCGTAAAAGAGGCATCATTACCGGCAGCATTTCCTGTAACCCGGAATCACCTGTTAGTGCAGCAGCTGATTTCCCGATCGAAGTGGTAGTGGGACCCGAATTTGTAACCGGCAGTACCCGGATGAAAAGTGGTACCGCGCAAAAGCTGGTGCTGAATATGATCTCCACCACGGTAATGATACAGTTGGGAAGAGTAGAGGATAATAAAATGGTGAACATGCAACTTACCAATGATAAGCTGGTTGATCGGGGTACCAAGATGCTGATGGAAAGAGTAAAAATGGGCGATTATGAAAAAGCCAAAGAATTGCTTTTAAAACACGGTAGTGTTAAAAAAGCGGCTGAGTCTGATCCGAAATGATTGGCATTCTGGCAATTTCTATATATATTGTGCTTCGATAGCTACAACGTGATAAATAAGCATACCTATATTAGTCCTTCCTCTGTTGTCTTGAGTTTCACTACGACAACAACTACAACAACCCGTTAAGGGTTGTACATTTCCATATCACCAATCGGGCATTTTGCTGTACTAAGATGAGAATCTTTGATCAGCTATCATCATTACATCATTCAAATTTCAATTATGCAGGTTTTAAAATTCGGGGGCACATCGGTGGCCAATGCAGAAAATATAAATAAAGTTGTGGCGATCGTCAGGGAATCAGTCAAAAAAGATAAAACGGTAGTGGTTGTATCGGCGCTGGGTGGCGTCACTGACCTTTTGCTGGGTGCCGCTGCACTGGCGGCCGAAGGAGAGGAATCCTATAAAGATAAACTGGCCACCATTGAGCAACGTCATTTCGAAGCAGTGAAGCAATTAATCCCGGTTGCACAACAAAGCCAATTACTAAGTTTGGTGAAAAAGAGTTGCAACGAGATCGAAGATATTTGCAATGGTATTTTTTTACTGAGAGAATTGACACCCAGATCCAAGGACAGGATCGCCAGCTATGGCGAATGGCTCTCATCTCAGATCATTGCGGCCAAATTTAAAGCTGATGGTATTGCTGCCATCTGGAAGGATGCCAGGGAATTGATCACCACCAATTCCAACTTCACCGCTGCAGAAGTGGATCATAGTCTGACGGATAAAAAAATAAATGATTTCTTTTCGTCCGATGAAGCGTTGTTATATATTCTTCCCGGTTTTATTGCCACCGATATAAATGGGATTACTACTACCTTGGGCCGGGGTGGTTCAGACTATACTGCTGCAATTGTAGCAGCGGCCTTACAGGCGGCTACCCTTGAAATTTGGACAGATGTCAGCGGTATGATGACAGCCGACCCACGGCTGACCCATAATGCCCGAATCATCCCCCATATATCCTACCAGGAAGCCATGGAACTTTCGCACTTTGGTGCTAAGGTTATTTACCCGCCCACTATCCAGCCTGTGATGAACAAGGGTATTCCCGTTTGGATCAAAAATACATTTGTCCCGGGTGATGAAGGGACGGTGATAGAATCGGTGACAAAAGGAAATGGAAATATTGTAAGAGGTATATCGAGTATCAATAATATCGCCCTGATCAGTTTGGAGGGAAGTGGGATGGTTGGTATCCCTGGCTTTTCAAAAAGATTATTCGAAGCATTAAGTAATGAAAAGATAAATGTGATCCTGATCACCCAAAGTTCTTCAGAACATTCCATTTGTGTGGGGATCGACGCCAGTTCGGCAAATAGAGCGAAACAGGCAGTGGATAAGGCTTTTTCCGATGAAATCGCTTTGCAAAAAGTGGAGCCCTTAAAGATCGAAGAGGAACTTTCCATTGCCGCCCTGGTAGGGGAGAGCATGAAAAATCATACGGGTATCAGCGGACGGATGTTCGGAGCTATGGGCAGGAACGGGGTGAATATCCGCGCCATTGCACAGGGGTCATCGGAAAAAAATATATCAGCGGTCATTGCTACCAACGATGTACGCAAAGCCATCAACGTGCTGCATGAGGAATTCTTCGAAACAACTTATAAGCAGCTCAACCTGTTTATTACTGGAACAGGAAATGTTGGTGCTAAATTATTGGGTCAATTAAGTCAACAGCTAAGTTTCATTCAAAAACAGATGCACTTGCAAATAAGAGTGGTGGGATTGAGTAACAGCAGGAGAATGGTGATAGATGAAGAAGGTATTAGTCTCAATAACTGGAAAGAAAAATTGGATGGCGGGGAAATCGCCAGCCTGCAAGGATTTGTGGATGAAATTATCAACCGGAACCTGCGTAATTCCATTTTTGTGGATATAACTGCCAATGATAAAGTGGCGACAGTCTATGAACATTTATTACGCAAGAGTATAACCGTTGTCGCCTGTAATAAAGTGGCCGCTTCTTCAGCCTATACGAATTACAAAAAATTAAAAGACCTTGCCAGGGAATTCAACAGCCAATTCCTGTTTGAAACCAATGTTGGTGCTGGATTGCCGGTCATTGCCACGATAAACGACCTGGTGCATAGTGGTGATACGGTACATAAGATCCAGGCGGTGCTGAGCGGCACTTTGAATTTTGTTTTTAATAATTATGACGGCAGCCGAAAATTTGCCGATGTGGTAAAGCAAGCACAGGAGGAAGGCTATACCGAGCCAGATCCACGGCTAGATCTGGGTGGAACAGACGTTATGCGAAAAATAATGATCCTGGCCAGGGAAGCGGGCGAAAAAATGGAAATGGATGATATCGTCAACTATTCATTTATGCCGGCAAGTTGTATGCAGGGAACGGTGGATGATTTCTACAGGGAAATGGAAAAAGAGGAAACTCATTTTAGAGAGCTGGTTGAAAAAGCAAATGCGGCAGGATGCAAACTGAAATTTGTGGCATCCTTTGATAATGGCAAAGCATCAGTTGGATTGCAGCATATCGATCCAAAACATGATCTCTATCATTTGTATGGAAAAGATAACGTAGTATTATTTTATACCGACCGGTATAAAGAACAACCGCTGGTAGTGAAAGGTGCTGGAGCGGGGGCTGATGTGACAGCCAGTGGAGTTTTTGCGGATATTATCAGGGCAAGTAAAGTATAAATCCCTTCAACTTCTAACGGGGACTTGAAAGTTATTAGTTCAAAAATAACTTCGTATGTATGGAATCTAATTCATCGTCTTTCTTGAAAAAGGAACACTCCTCACTATCAGAATCATCACCTTCCTCGCCCTTGCGGGGAGTGAGAGGGGGGCAGGTCAAAGTGCATAGTCCCGGTACAGTAGCGAACCTGGTCTGTGGGTTTGATATATTGGGCATGGCCTTACGTGAACCGTATGATGTGATGAAAATGAGTTTACTGGATGAGCCAAAAGTTTTTATTCACAATAAAGACAATTTTAATTTACCAACTGACGCAGAAAAAAATGTGGCTGGGGTCGTCTTATTAGCGATCATAGAAAGGATGAATAATACTATTGGATTTGAGGTAGAGATCGAAAAAAGGATCAAACCAGGAAGCGGGATCGGTTCCAGTGCTGCCAGTGCCGCCGGTGCAGCTGTCGCCGCCAATCACCTGTTGGGGAATATTTTTTCAACGGATGAATTGGTGCAATTTGCCATGAACGGGGAAAAACTTGCTTCCGGTGTTAAGCATGCCGATAATATTGCACCCTGTATTTTAGGTGGTATTAGTTTGATACGTTCCATTCATCCACTGGACATTGTTTCCATACCTGCACCTGACCTGTACGTAACCGTTGTACACCCCCAGATAGAAGTAAGAACTTCTGATGCAAGGCAGATTCTCCGTCAGCAGGTTTTGCTAAAAGACGCTATCCGGCAATGGGGAAATATTGCAGGGCTGGTTACAGGGTTTCTAAAAAATGACCTCGACCTGGTTGGTCGTTCACTCGAAGATGTCATCATTGAACCAGTCCGGAGTATTCTGATTCCTGGTTTTGATGAAGTAAAAATAAAATGTAAAGAAGCGGGTGCATTGGGCGGAGGTATTTCCGGCTCCGGGCCTTCCCTGTTTATGCTAAGCAAAGAACTGGAGACGGCTAAAAAAGTTGAATCCGTGATGAAAGAAATTTATAGCAAAATTGGTATTGACTACAATACGTATGTCACTACTATAAATAAAAATGGAGTGGAGATCATTGCATGAGATATTACAGCACCAGCCAACAATCCCCGGTAGTTGATTTTAAGGAAGCTACTATCAAAGGGCAGGCCCCGGATAAGGGTTTATATTTTCCTGAATCGATCCCACAGGTGTCACCAGGTTTGATCAACAGTATGACCGAAATTTCCAGGGAAGAAATTGCATTTCGTGTTATTAAGCCTTATGTTGGCAGCACGATACCTGATGAGAAACTTTTTGAGATCGTTAGCGAAACGGTGAATTTTCCTATTCCTCTTGTTAAGCTCACCGACGATATTTTTTCACTCGAGTTGTTTCATGGACCCACCCTGGCCTTCAAAGATGTCGGCGCCCGTTTTATGAGTCGTTGTCTTGGTTATTTTGTAAAAGATGACCCAAGGAAGGTGACGGTGTTGGTAGCCACTTCTGGCGATACGGGCGGGGCTGTGGCTCACGGCTTCTACCAGGTAGAAGGAGTGGAGGTAGTTATTCTTTATCCTTCGGGGAAAGTTAGCAGGGTGCAGGAGAAACAACTCACTACATTAGGAAAAAATATTCATGCGCTGGAAGTAGACGGAACCTTTGATGACTGCCAGGAATTGGTAAAGCAAGCTTTTGTTGATGAAGACATCAATCAAAAACTTTTCCTGACTTCTGCCAATTCAATCAACGTGGCCAGGTGGCTGCCCCAGCAATTCTATTATTTCTTTGCCTGCCAGCAGTGGGAGAAAAAGGAAAGAGAACCGGTGATCGCTGTCCCCAGCGGGAATTTTGGGAATATTTGTGCAGGCATGCTGGCCATGCAATCTGGGTTGCCGGTAAAACATTTTATTGCCGCGTGCAACGCAAACGATGTTGTTAGTGCGTACCTGCGATCAGAGGAACTAAAACCAAGACAAGCGGTGGCCACTTTATCCAATGCAATGGATGTTGGCAATCCAAGCAATTTTATCCGGATCCTGGAGATCTTCCATCATAAATTCCCGGAATTGAAAAGCAAGTTATCGTCATATAGCATTAGCGACGAGGAAACTATTTTAACTATTAAGAAAACATTTGAAAATGAAAATTACCTGCTGGATCCGCATGGTGCGGTGGGTTATTTGTCTTTGCAACAGTATTTAAAAACAAACCCGGCACAAGAAGGAATCTTTTTGGAAACAGCTCACCCAGTTAAGTTTCCTCTAGCAGTGGAAAAAGCAATAGGTCAAAAAATACCCCTGCCTGTTTCTCTTGAACCGATGATGCAGCAAAGCAAGAAGAGTATCTTTATTAAACCGGAATTCCCTGCCATAAAAGAATATTTAATGACCAGTAGATGATCGCTGGAAACAAATATGTACAGGCTAATCGTGCCGCCTTATTCGATTGGATCGTCTTACTGACCAGTTTCCTGATGGGGTTTGTATTCCCGTCTATAAAAGACATAATTACATCCCCCGATTTTAGTTATTGGATGCTGACTGCCTTAGTATTGTATATCGCCGGGGCTGCTCTGAAGCACCTGCCACTCAGTTTTCGCCTTATTTCTTCTTCCGTTCCGGTAAAACCCGTTCCTTATATTATTTTGTTATTGGTAGGTCATTGGTTTATAATTCTTTTTCTCGTGATACTGGCAGAGCCCGCTATCCGTACGATCTTACAGTTACCGCCAAATACCAAAAATAATTCGGCCAGTTGGCAACTGATCAGTTCCGCGGTGATCATGGCCACCTTTGTGACCTGGCTGGTGTACCGAACCAAAAGCAAGCGACAAAAGAGAATAAAGTATTCCCCCTCTTTTTTAGGCTGGCTTGAGTTGGCGGCTGACATGTTGCTGATAGCCGGCGTAGCAATTTTTTCATTTGTGTTTTGGGAAAAAGGTGTAATGGCTATGCTGGCAAGGGCCTCTACACAAACGGCAAGCGAAGTCTGGTTTCTCTTTGTTTTTCTTTCTATCCTATTCCTTTTCTTCTATCTCCCGTTGCGTTATTTATATTTTGTCGAAGACAGACAAAGAGGCAGGAACAGAAGGCGTTTAATGATGATATTTGGATTTTTAATTGTCAAAGCCCTAATTGAAATGCTACCGATTTAACAGCAAAAATACCTGCATGTTGGCTGCAGTTTGTAATTTGCAGTCGGTATGCAGGACATAGAACCTTTTTATAACTGGCGTCATATCTATCTCAGTGAGGAAGATAATCGGTCTCCATTTTTTGGAAGGGCCTATTCCGAGTTTGAATTTTCACTGACGGTTTACAATTATTATATCCATCCGCAGTGGGATGATTTTGGCAGCAAGACACTTTACCTGAAGGTGTTGCTGGCAGATTATGAAGAAAAATATGCCGTAATAGAATTGATAGGAGAGTGGAACGATGCCATTGAGAACGATATTATGGAGTTGAAACGCGAAGTGCTGGAAAAATTTATGGAAGAAGGCATTTTTAAATTTATACTCATCGGAGAGAATGTACTCAATTACCATAGCGACGGGAAGGAATACTATGAAGAACTATTTGAGGAAGTTACGGATGAGAATGGGTGGGTAGTTTGCTTAAATATGCCGGAACAAACCCAATATGATTTTAAACGGGCTCACTTGAACCGATATGTTGAACTGATGGCCCTGGATAATTGGAGAACCTACAGACCTTTTCATTTGTTCAAAAAGATAGACAGTGAATTGTCCGCCCGGCTCGGGGTATAGCGGGTTGCTAGTTACTGGTTATTCGTTGTCGACAGTGTGGAGAGTCATTTTATATTGAAATGTAGAATGACGGCGAATAAAAACGTTTCGCATGATTTTACCGACCTATGGGATTTACTTTAAAAAATAACCGCAGAAAATCATTACCGCGGTAAGAAAAAAAGGTATGACTTTTAATCTTAGCGCCAGTTGCTCCTGTGCAACAACTCTTTTTTTCAACAAGCAACCTAACGACCGTAACTTTTCACCAGTATTTGACCATCCGTTAGTATTTTTGCCGAAATTGGTTTTTCCTTCAAAGTACATCGCTTATGAAATGGTCTGAACTGTTCACTTCCTCGATTGGTAAAAAGTGGGTGATGGCATTGACGGGTATTTTTCTGATCCTTTTTTTAATAATACATGTTAGCCTGAATGCCTGTATCTGGGCGAATGATGGTGGCAAAATGTTCACAGCGGGAGCTCATTTTATGGGTTCCAATATCGTACCCCGCGTATTAGAAATAGGCTTATTCCTTGGCTTTCTTATCCATATTATCCAGGGTTTGGTGCTGGAGTTTCAAAATCGCAGTAAACGCAAAAAAGGTTATGCTGTGACCATGGGTAACAAAGGTAGTACATGGTATAGCCGAAGCATGGGTTTACTAGGTACCATCGTCCTTTTCTTTTTAATTATACATGTTTCCCATTTCTGGATCCCCAACCGCTCCAACCAGGGTTGGCTATTGGGAGAAGAAATTGATCTCTACGAAAAAATGAGGACGGTTTTTCAAAACGAATGGGTAGTGCTGATTTATGTTGCCGGCTGTATTTCACTGGCCTGGCACCTTGTACATGGCTTTGAAAGTGCATTTAGAACAGTGGGAGTAAGTAATAAAAGGTATTTAAACATGCTAAAGACAATGGGAATTGGTTTCTCCATTATTGTTCCGCTGGCTTTTGCCCTAATGCCAGTGAGTTTTTATTTTGGGTGGATTAAGTGAGTCGATAGTCGTTAGTCAAATGTCTATCGAGGAAGAGTTCTTTCAGTCCCGGAGGTCCGCCCGGATGACCTGGTCGGACGGCATATAATTGATGCACGGAATTACGGGATGTACTCCAGTCCCGCATTTTTCGGCAACTGACGATAATCAGGGAACGGAAAGATGGTAACAAAAAATATATCATTCAAATCATTATAAGTAACCAATGGCTATGCTTGATTCAAAAATACCCATCGGCCCGTTAGACGATAAATGGACAGATTATAAAGGCCACTGTAAGCTAGTCAATCCCGCCAACAAACGAAAATTGGAAATAATTATTGTGGGCACCGGTCTTGCCGGCGCATCCGCTGCTGCTTCTTTGGGTGAGTTGGGTTATAAAGTAAAAGCATTTTGTTTCCAGGATTCACCGCGGCGGGCACACTCTATTGCCGCACAGGGTGGGATCAATGCTGCCAAGAATTATCAGAATGATGGTGATTCAGTGTTTCGTTTATTTTATGATACTGTCAAAGGTGGCGACTATCGTGCCCGCGAAGCAAATGTACACCGGTTGGCGGAAGTGAGTGTCAATATTATTGATCAATGTGTGGCACAGGGTGTACCGTTTGCGCGGGAATATGGCGGATTGCTGAATAACCGTTCCTTTGGTGGGACACAGGTTAAACGAACTTTTTATGCTGCCGGTCAAACCGGTCAGCAGTTATTGATAGGCGCTTACCAGGCATTGGAAAGACAGGTAGCATTAGGCAATGTGGAAATGTACAGTCGTCATGAAATGCTGGATGTGGTGATGATTGATGGGAAAGCAAGAGGAATTATCTGCCGTAATTTGATTAATGGTGAGTTGGAACGATATTTTGGTCATGCGGTTTTATTATGCACGGGAGGTTATGGCAATGTATTTTACCTGTCTACTAATGCCATGGGTAGCAACGTAACAGCTGCCTGGAAAGCTCATAAGAAAGGCGCGTTCTTTGGTAATCCTTGTTTCACACAAATTCATCCAACCTGCATTCCGGTAAGTGGTGATCACCAGTCTAAATTGACATTGATGTCGGAATCGCTGCGCAATGATGGTCGTATATGGGTGCCGAAACAAAAAGGTGATACCAGGAAAGCCAATGATATACCGGAAGAAGAAAGAGATTATTACTTGGAAAGAAGATATCCTGCCTTTGGTAACCTTGTTCCGAGAGATGTTGCTTCCAGAGCCGCTAAAGAAAGATGTGATGCGGGTTATGGAGTGGGTACTACCAAACAAGCGGTATATCTCGATTTTAAACATAATCTTATTAATAAATACGGCAGGGCAGAGGCCAATAAATTGGGTATTGATGATCCGGATAATGAAACATTGATCCGGTTAGGCAAAGAAGTAGTGAAAGAGGAATATGGCAATCTTTTCGACATGTATGAAAAGATCACGGGTGAAAATCCATATGAAGTACCTATGCGGATCTACCCGGCTGTTCACTATACCATGGGAGGTTTATGGGTGGACTATGAACTGATGACAAATGTAAAAGGACTGTATTCGCTGGGAGAAGCCAATTTCAGTGATCATGGGGCTAACCGTCTTGGTGCTTCCGCACTGATGCAGGGACTGGCCGATGGTTATTTTGTCATTCCTTATACAATTGGCAATTACCTGGCCGATGAGATCAGTACCAAACCCATTCCCACCTCTCATGATGCGTTTGAACAAACGGAAAAGGAGGTAAGAGACAGGATCAATACCCTGATGAACATTAAAGGCAAGCAAACCGTAGAAAGTTTTCACAAACGTTTGGGTAAGATCATGTGGGATAAATGTGGCATGGCCCGTAACGCAACATGGATTACAAGAAGCCATTACTGAAATACAACAATTGAAAAAAGAATTCTGGACTGATGTGAGGATACCCGGAGGGATTAGTGAAATGAATCCGGAATTAGACAAAGCGGGTCGTGTGGCTGATTTTATTGAACTGGGAGAATTGATGTGTAAAGATGCATTGAACAGAAATGAAAGCTGCGGTGGTCATTTCAGGGAAGAAAGCCAGACAGAGGAAGGGGAAGCAAAACGCGATGATGACAACTATTCCTATGTGTCAGCCTGGGAGTTTAAAGGTGAGAGCAATTGGGAATTGCATAAAGAGGAATTGAACTTTGAAGTAGCCAAACCAACCCAGCGTTCTTATAAATAACTTACTAACCAATCATACTTGTTTTTTATGGAGCATTACATGATGAATCTTACCTTGAAAGTATGGCGACAGAAAAGTTACGCTGACAAGGGTCGTTTTGAAACCTACCCGGTCAAAAATATTTCTTCTGAAATGTCATTCCTGGAAATGTTTGATGTGTTGAACGAAGAACTCATCCGCGAGGGTAAAGATCCTATTGCCTTTGACCATGATTGCCGCGAAGGTATCTGTGGCACTTGTTCGATGTATATTAATGGACGTCCACATGGACCCTGGCATGCTAATACTACCTGCCAGTTGCATATGAGGGCCTACAAAGATGGTGACACGATTGTCGTAGAGCCATGGAGGGCCAATTCATTCCCGGTGATTAAAGACCTTGTTGTTGATCGGTCTGCCTTTGACCGTATCATCCAGGCCGGAGGTTATATTTCAGTTAACACCGGTAATGCCGTAGATGCCAACGCTATACCTGTTCAAAAAGACAAAGCAGATGCAGCTTTTGCCGCTGCAGCTTGTATTGGTTGCGGAGCCTGTGTGGCAGCCTGCAAAAATTCTTCTGCACTGCTGTTTGTATCTGCCAAAGTAGTTCACCTGGCTTTATTGCCGCAGGGTGACCCCGAAAGAAAATCACGGGCTATGAATATGGTAGCTCAAATGGATAAAGAAGGATTTGGTGCCTGTACTAATACAGGTGCCTGTGAGGCAGTCTGTCCCAAGGAAATCTCCATTGAAAATATTGCCAGGCTAAACAGGGAATATATGCTGGCAGGAGCTGTTTCTGAAACCTGATCTGCCTAAACCATTTTGATATTATAATGCCAACGTCACTTTCAGCAAAGTTGACCAAAGGGGGTCAGCACCTGGTTCTTTTATAAGGATAATACCGGGGCCAATAACAAATCGAGGACAGAGACGATAGCCTAACTCGAGTTTACTCCCGGGATTAAAACGTGGTTTGCCACTGTAAATTCCCAATCCTGGGCCAGCGGTCAAATTAAGATCTATGCGCTTCACCGGATGATATCGTATTCCTCCAAATGCATGAATGAAAAAAAAGTTTGGGTACTTATAGCTGTATCCGTTGACGTTTTCTTTTCTGCCAACATAATAAGCCAAACCGCCATTCCAGGTAAATGCAATTCTTTTTTGTTTAGCTGCTTGAAAAGAATGACTGGGCGAACAATCAACCCCAACACTTGGGTAATGCGTAGAAGAAAACTCACCTAAAGGGATTATACCGGCTACTCCTATAATAATACTTTGTTCCCCGGCAGGTTCCTTCTCTGCCATCCTGGTTTGAGAACAAACTTGAATGGTCCATACACACCAGAGAATAAAAAGCAGGATCTTCATCGTATAAACTAATCGTTTTTCGTTAATTACCGGATCAATACAAAACTGCCTTTCACCTCTACATTCTTGCCGGTTTGCATGTCCATAGCTCTTACCATCCAAACATAAATACCGGAGTTTTGTATAATACCATTCACCTTACCCTGCCACCCGCTATTTTTTTGTGTTGCACTGAATACTTTTTGCCCCCAACGATTATAGATACTAAAATATTGCAGAATAAATTCATCGGCAATAAAGGGAGTCAATACATCATTTTTACCATCGTTATTAGGTGTAAACCCCGAAGGAACCTGGATGCCTGGGATTGTATTTACTTTGATGAACACTGAATCCAAAGACTGGCAACCAGCATCATTGTAAGCGGTGACCACATACATGGTACTGCGGGCAGGTTTTGCAATTGGATTAGCGATCATCGGGTTCGATAAACCAATGGAAGGAGTCCACAAAAAACGGGTGCCGCCGCCGGTTGCACTTAGTTGTACGCTGGTACCTACATCAATTACCTGGTCTGGTGAAGCCTGGATTTGCAATACTTCCAGCTTAAGAATTTTTGTTACCGATTTGTTGAGGCAGGGAGTAGTTGTTAGCAGATCAAGTCGCACATTATACGAGCCCGATAAATAAATATGCACGGGATCCCTCAATACAGAAGTAGCACCATCACCAAAGCTCCATAAATAATGTACACCCATACTATCAGGGAAAAGGGTCGATAGATTATTGAAACTTACCGTACCTGCATCACAATCGGCTACAAAATCAAAGTCAACAGTTGCTGACAATCCACTGGGGAAGATCGCCTTTGATCTTTTTATATAGCCGCATCCGGTAGATGAAGTTATCTCCAGGGTGACCAAATAATTTTGGGCGGAAACTGTATAGGTATGCACCGGGTTTTGCAAAACAGAATTATTTCCATCACCAAAATCCCATCTCCAGCTAATAGTTCCGGGCATGGTTGTATAGGCGGCAAACTGAACGGTGCCGGCACAACTATCGGTAATCGTATAGGAAAAACCATTGGTGGGACTTACTGACAAATCATTGATATAGCCCGGCAGCCCAAGGCTTGAACTTCCTGGTGACAAGAGAACCTGGCGTTCCCTGAAATTACATCCCAGCCCTTTGCGGTCGGGTTCGTTGATCACTCCCAGCGAAGTTGAATTTTCAGACAGGTATATTTTGCCGTCAGGAGCCAACTGGATCCCATAATAACCGGAGGTTCCGGTTGATATTGTTGTCCTGGAAGCTATAACGGCTGCGACCGGAAACAGGGTGGACTCAACCTGTGCGATGCTTTTACCGTCGGGACTAGTCAGGTACAATAATTTCGAATCACCCGAAAATTCACAGGCTACAATCTTTGCGTTTGAAAAACTAATGGTGATAGGATTGGAAAGAATACCGGTGGCATTGTCAAAATCAAATAGCTGGCAAAAATTAGGAGCAAACCCAACGACATCTGCTTCAGGAAAGTGGGTCTGACAAATTTGTTTGCTATCAGGACTTACCTTCAACATCCCGGTATTGGTTGTTATATACTGATTCATCACCAGGCCAGTAATAGAGAGGATCGGGTTGGGCTGTAAACCGGAACAGTTGATCAGCCAGGATCTGAAAATATTGGAGTCTTTGTCATTAGTGATGAGCCACACATCACGACCATTAGCATGTCGGACCGCAACCATCCTCTCACTACAGGAAGCCCATAGTAAAGAATTCTTTGTAATGACCTGGCCATTCCCATTATCCATTTTCATATTAATAATGGAATAAGTATATCCATTCGCAAAGCCATTTTCCAAAGCATCCGTAGCGAATATATAAAAGAGACTGTCGTTACCAGGAACCGGCACGATGACGCAAGCCTGTACTGAAGAAGTATTACCCATTAGGTTATCCCCGTTTACCATCACTTGATGAAGGCGGTTGTAAATGGTTACCCCATTAGAATAAAAAAGCAGGTTACCATTATTATCACAGATACTACTGCAACCTTCATTGGTGGTCATAGCCCCATCAGTAAGTACGGCAGGAATGGGCTGTACTCCGGAGGGAGCGAAACTAAGTCCCGCCATTCTACCGAAATACCAGATATTATTCTGCTGTGCAAAAGAATTTTGAAAAGCAAATACCAGGATGATGACTATAAACCGGCATTTAAACATAACTAACTGCAAATGAGATACTGTTTAAGACAGTTTCTGTCCAAATTTGCTGCTTTTTACGGTATTTAACAGCCTCCAGTAGTGTTCATGCAATAAAAAGAACGAATTTTACGATTTTCAATAAAACTCACTGCTATTGAGTTGTTTAGCCCGGATATTGTGTTTCAGTTTGGTGATGCTGTTGTCCCTCCTGGTCAATGCTCAACTCCCTGATGCGACAATAACAACCAGCAATCTCCGGCAAAAAACGCTGACAATAGAAGCTGACAGTTTGAAGATTGATACGATCAGTATCATCCCAAATACATTTTCAGTTGCCAATATTTCCGCGGAAGATTACCGGCTTGATTTTGTAAACGCTATACTTTACTGGAAGAACAAACCTGATTCCGGGTCTGTAATGGTTACCTACCGCGTATTCTCATTTCAGCTTAATCCTGTCGCACAACGCCTGAGTTTTGACAGCGTAATGAATAATTTTTATGTCAAGCCTTTTGAATTTAATAAAGGGTTGACGAATGCCCAGCGGGGCATCTTTGATTTTGGAACACTAAAAGCAGAAGGAAGCTTTGGTCGACAGATCGGGTTTGGCAACCGGCAGGATGCCGTTGTTAATTCTAATTTTAATTTACAGGTTAGTGGTATGCTCGCCGACAGTATAGAGATACAGGCGGCTATTACCGATAACAATATTCCCATCCAGCCCGACGGAAATACGCAACAACTTAATGAGTTTGACAGGATTTTTCTGCAATTTAAAAAAAGAAATTGGCAGATTAGTATGGGTGATATTGATATCCGCGAAGAACAAAGTTATTTTTTGAACTTTTATAAACGGTTGCAGGGTATAGCATTTCAAACAACTAACCGCATCTACAAAAATATTATTTCCAGGACATTGGTGAGCGGCTCAATTGCCAAAGGAAAATTCACCCGTAATATTATTGATAACAGTACTCACCCAAATTTAGAAGGGAACCAGGGTCCTTATCGGCTGAAGGGGGCCAATAATGAGATCTTTTTTATTATACTGGCCAATACCGAGCGCGTTTTTTTAGACGGGCAATTGCTGCAGCGGGGTGAAGACCAGGACTACGTAATCAATTATAATGCGGCCGAAATTACTTTCACACCGCGGCGAATGATAACCAAGGATAGCCGAATACAGGTGGAGTTTGAATATGCGGACAGGAATTTTTTGAATTCCAACCTTTATATGAAACAGGAATTTGACATCAATTCAAAATTGAAAATCCGTGTGGCGGCATATAATAACAGCGATGCAAAAAATTCATCCATCAACCAGGTTTTGGATCCTCAGCAAAAACAATTTCTGGCCGGAATTGGCGATAGTATCAATAAGGCATTTTACCCGGCTGCTGCACTGGATACATTTGCCGTGGGAAAGATCCTGTATGAGAAAATATATGCCGGCATCGATTCTTTTTACCAGTACTCTACTGATCCCGCCTTCGCAAAATATAGTTTGTCCTTTGTAGATGTAGGAGTTGGGAATGGTAACTATATCGCTGACTTTAACGGAGCTAACGGAAAAGTATTCAAATATATCGCACCGGTGGCTGGTATAAAACAAGGACAGTATGAACCCGTTCAGATCCTGGTCACTCCGAAAAAACAGCAAATTGTTAATCTTGGAGTTGATTATGCCCTTACGAGGAATACGTTGCTGAAGACGGAAGTCGCCACCAGCAGTAATGATGTCAATACTTTCTCTGCAAAAGATAATGGCGATGACAGGGGATGGGCGGCCAAATTTCAATTGAGTAATAAAAAGGTGCTACAGCACTCCAATAACTTGCAACTATCAACCACCCTGGATTATGAATACGTGCAACGCAAATTCAAGCCATTAGAAAGATTGCGGACCGTGGAGTTCTCACGGGACTGGGGCCTTCCCTTTATTGTACTACCGGCTGATGAAAGCATCATAAGGGCTATGGCCGGGTTAAAAAATAATGCCAGCCATTCTTTTACCTACGGGTTTATTAATTACCATCGAAGTGACAGGTACAGCGGTTACCAGAATTCGCTTTGGCATTTGGCTGACTGGAAAGGGTGGCAAATAAATAACCAGTTTTTCATAACCAATTTTAGTACGGCTGCTGACAAGGGAATTTTTCTGCGACCTATTATTGATATCAGCAAACAATTAAAACAACTTAGCAATATGCGCTTGGGCTTTAAGTATTCTCTTGAACAGAATGAAGCCAGGAATAAAGCCACCGACACACTAACGCCTTTGGCTTTTTCATTTGACAGCTATTCAGTTTACCTGCGATCTAATGAAAGCAGCAAAAACAGGTTTGGCATCACTTTCTTTACCCGTTCTGATAAGTACCCGGTAAGCAAAAGCCTTACCCGCGGCGACAGAAGCCTCAATTTAAACCTGCAAACAGAATTGCTGGCTAATCCTAAAAGACAATTTTACCTGAACACTACTTTTCGAAAATTAAAAGTACCGAATGCCGCCGTATCAGGACAAAAAGAGGATGAAACTATTCTCGGACGTGCTGAATACGTTATGAATGAATGGAAAGGATTATTAATTGGAAATTCATTGTATGAAGTGGGAGGGGGCCAGGAACAAAGGAGGGATTTCGCTTATCTCGAAGTTCCGGCAGGAACCGGCCAGTATGCCTGGATTGATTATGATAATGACGGCGTCCAGGAGCTTAATGAATTTGAACTGGCTGCCTTTGTTGACCAGGCAAAATTTATCCGGGTGCTTACGCCTACCAATGATTTTATCAAAGCCAATTTCATCACGTTTAACTACAGTTTTACTCTTAATCCCCGGGCTCTGCTCTCATCACCTGATGTAATGGGTTTCAGGAAGTTTTTATCCCGGTTTAACCTGGTTACTTCTTTGCAGACCAGTAAGAAATCAATTGCCAAAGGAACATTTGAGTTCAACCCTTTCAAATACAACGTAAATGACACCGCCCTGGTAACCCTTAGCACAACAATCTTAAACACCATTTCTTTCAACCGCTTTAGCAGCAAGTGGGGTATCGACATAAGCAACTTGCGGAACAATGGTAAGTCATTGCTGACCTATGGTTATGAAAGCCGCAAACTGAATGACTGGCAGATAAAATCGCGATGGAATATCGGCCGAAGTTTTTCAATAACATTAAGCGGGAAGAAAGGATTAAATGCACTCTTTACCCCTCAGTTTGCGAATCGGAATTACCAGTTGTCTATTTATAGTTTCGAGCCATTGTTTACAATTATCCGCGGCACTTCCTTCAGAATAGTAACCAGTTATAAGTATGATGCCAAGAAAAACCTGCCCCTATATGGCGGGGAGAAGTCTACCTCCAATTCTATAAATATAGAATCGAAATATAATATCCTGCAGAGCAGCGCTCTTACGGGAAAGCTTACATTTAATAATATCAAGTATGGCTTTCCGGCGAACACAACGGTAAGCTATATCATGTTGGATGGATTGTTGCCAGGAAGCAATTACCTATGGTCTCTTGGATTAAGTAGGCGATTAGCAAATAGCCTGGAACTCAATTTCCAATATGACGGAAGAAAAGCCGGGACTGCAAAAACAGTTCATATTGGCAGGGTGGCATTGACGGCGTTGTTTTAAACCCCTGCCCCCTAAACGGGAGACTTAGGTTTAATATTCCCTAACGATCTCATAATGACTTAAAGGAAATAGTGATCATTAAACTAAGCGGGGGTGTACACCTGGGTGTAAATTCACTGTTTATCGTTTCCAATACTCTTCGATTTAAGTGAGCTATGTGATCTCCTATTAGGGAATATGAAAATTTGAAATATCAGCAAACTAACAGGGGTTCGGTTCTTACAATAAGTTAAACGTTCAATTCTCCCCTTTAGGGATAGGGAGAAACTTAAACGATTGGAACCCATCGGGGCGGAAACTTTGCGATCTCCCTTTAGAGAATAGGGAAATCTAAAGTATCAGCACACTAACAGGGGTTCGGGAGTTTCTACACATTAAACCTAAAATGCATCACATCCCCATCCTTTACGATATACTCTTTTCCTTCAATGCGAAGTTTACCCACTTCACGGGCGGCTGATTCAGAACCATATTTTACAAAGTCATCATAACTGATCACTTCTGCCTTGATAAACCCTTTTTCAAAATCGGTATGAATAACACCGGCAGCCTGCGGTGCTTTCCATCCTTCGTGAATGGTCCAGGCCCTTACTTCCTGTACCCCGGCGGTAAAATAGGTGTAGAGATTTAGCAGTTTATAGGCAGAATGAATTAGCCTGTCCAGAGCGGGCTCCGTCATTTTATATTCTTCCATAAAAAGTTGCCGGTCCTCCGGGTTTTCCATCTCGGCGATCTGTGCTTCGATATTGTTATTCATGATAATGACTTCCGCCTTTTCATGCCTGACCGCTTCTTTTAAAGCCTCTGAGAACTTATTACCGCTGTGCATGGAAGGTTCATCTACATTAGCCACATAAAGCACCGGTTTATCGGTCAGCAGGAACAGATCAGCGATCACCATTTTTTCTTCTTTATCAAGGTCGAGTTCCCTGATACTTTTTCCTTTTTCGAGGTGCTCCTTGCATTGTATCAATACTTCCAACTCGGCTTTAAATTTTGGATCCAGCTTAATTTGTTTCTCTGTTCTCTGGATCTTCTTTTCAACACTCTCGAGATCTTTAAGCTGAAGCTCTGTATCAATGATCTCTTTATCACTAACAGGGTTGATCATTCCTTCGTCGCGCAAAATATTCTCATCTTCAAAACAGCGTATCACATGAATGATGGCGTCCACTTCCTTGATATTACCAAGAAATTTATTACCTAATCCTTCTCCTTTACTGGCACCACGAACCAGACCGGCGATGTCAACAATCTCGATCTGGGTGGGTACTGTCCTGTTGGGTAAAACCAGTTCTGCCAGTTTATGGATACGAGGATCCGGCACATCAACTAATCCCACATTCGGATCAATAGTACAAAAACGGTAATTGCTGGCCTGTGCTTTGGCGCTATTACTAACCGCATTAAATAAAGTTGATTTTCCAACATTAGGTAATCCTACAATTCCTGCTTGCAATGCCATAATAAGTATTTTGTCAACAATCTTAAGTCTATCATTACTTGGATCCCAGGGGTCATGGGTTGATGTATTTGATCCGGTAATTGATTTACTTTTTTTTCGAGGCGCCCGTCCGAACGGCAAAAAAAAATAAATGCTCCAATTTTTTTTATCCGGGCGGGCAAAGATAGGGAATTGAAGCCTGATGGCTGTTTGCGTTGAAACAATTAACTTCAGCACTCAAACATTTCTATGGCATTAAGCAGGATATGGTCCGCTTTTATCATTATCGCTATCCTGGTGGCCGGGATTAAATTTGTGGCCGTCGATGGAAACCAGCAGATATTCACACAGATGGTGATAGGCAAAAATGGAGATTCCATAAAAGTCAAAGTAATTGATGCCGGTAAAGCGGAAGCCTCAATCCTGCATGCATTAGATACGCAAAGCCGTGTGAAACAGGGCCAGTTGGTCTACAAAAAAGAAGGGGAGAAGCTGGTTGCCATCAAGCACCAGAAGGTCAATGGCATCATCGAAACCTGCAAGGATGCAGTAATGATCAGTATCGGGTTGATTGGAGTGATGACATTGTTTATGGGAATTATGACCATTGCGGAGAAAGCAGGTGGTATCCGTTTCCTTTCAAGGATCATTGGGCCTTTTTTCTCTAAGATATTTCCTGGTGTTCCGAAAGAGCATCCTGCACATGGCCACATGATGATGAATTTTTCAGCTAACCTTTTGGGTCTTGATAATGCTGCTACACCATTTGGGATCAAAGCCATGGAGAGTTTGCAGGAGATCAACCCTGTTAAAGAAAGGGCATCCAATGCGCAGGTAATGTTCCTGTGTTTGCATGCCTCCGGGTTGACATTGATACCGGTCAGCATCATTGCCGTGAGGGCGGGAGCGGGTGCCCGTAATGCCACCGATATTTTTGTGCCCTGTATGATCGCCACCTTTGTTGCCACCATGGCTGCTTTGCTGATAGTGTCAATGAAGCAGCGCATCCGGATAGTACAGCCAGTGATCATGGCCTGGGTGCTTGGTTTGTCTGCCATGATTGGTTTATTTGTCTGGTATCTCACTACACTGGACAGGAGCTCTCTTGAGTTTTTTTCAGGGTCTTTTGGTAACGGCCTCCTGTTGTTGATCATCATACTGGTAATACTCGGCGGTATATATAAAAGGATAGATATTTTCAGTTCTTTTATCGACGGGGCCAAAGGCGGTTTTGAAACAGCGGTTAGGATCATACCTTACCTGGTGGGCATGCTGGTAGCGATCAGCATGTTGCGTACAAGCGGCACCTTCGATTATATTATTGAAGGAATGAAAAGTTTATTTGCGTCGCTTGGAACAGATACAAGATTTGTTGACGGTCTCCCCACAGCTTTGGTAAAACCTTTTAGTGGTGGAGCAGCCAGGGGAATGATGGTTGATACTATGACAACCTATGGGGCCGATTCCTTTGCGGGCCGCCTGTCTTCGATTTTACAGGGTTCATCGGATACTACCTTTTACGTTGTGGCTGTTTATTTTGGAGCCGTAGGCATCAAGAATACCCGGTATACGATTGGTTCGATGTTGCTGGCCGACCTGGCAGGAATCATGACAGCTATTGCGATGGCGTATATTTTCTTCGGGTAATGCTTATCTCAAAAAAAAATGCCCGTGTAAAGCGGGCAGTTTTTTTATTTTTCAGCTACAGGCAGGATCATTAATAATTCACAAACAAACTTAGGGTTCTCACGGTTCCTAAAGTTGTAGTGGTGGTACGATAACCTCCCCTGAAGACAAGCGTGTAGTTACGGGTGATGGTGGGTGTAAAAATAAGTCGTATATCCGTAAAAACACCTGGCGCAGGTGTAGGCGTAAAATTCTGTAGGTTGGTCGTAGTACCTGTTGGGCGAATATAGAAGGTATCTGTAAAACCTGACGGAATCGAGATATACTCTGTAACATCAGTGACCTGTACATTGGTAAAGATATTGACCGCCCTTCTTGCGGAATAAATATCAACTGCCGGAATGGCAACAGGGCTATAGGTAAAATTAGCGAACCGTAACCTCGACGTGGTATCAGTCGGGACAACAATTTTATCGATGACCGTTTTTTGTTTAGGAGATGTGATGGTGTCATACAGGAAAATCGTTTGGTGCGTTCCCACTTGCATGTTCGATGAAAATTTTAAAGGCACCTGGGTGCTGGTTTGAAGAGTATCTTTTACCTCAAAGGCTCTTAATCCCGGGTTTACTTTAAATCCAAAACCAGTAGCCGGAAATACACTTCCCGAAGTTAACAGGGCACCGGTTACAGGTGCGCCGTCAACATAGATATAATTCCTGGATGCATTTAAGGTGGCAACGTATACCTGTGTAATGGTACTGTTATTAAAATCCTTTTGTTGCACCGTTTTTTCATCAAATGTTTTTTCGCAGGAACTAATTAGCACTGCTACCAGCAGGCCCATCAATCCGCAAACATATATTTTTATTGACTTCATGTTAGTTAAGTTTAGTGGTTAGCATTAGGGCATAGAGAACCAATGTTCTTTGGTGATATAATCAAGTGCGAAAGCGCCGACCCGGTTTAATTCATCCCTATTATACAGGTATTCTGAATTATAGCGGGGGCGATGGCGGTAGATCAACTTGCCAAAATTATTAGGATACAAATCATTGACACCACCGGTGCTCGTGGTATTAGGCGGTGCAAACTCCCTGTATACCTGGAATCCAGTAACAGGATCAAGGTCTGTATAGTGATATCTTCTCAAATCCACCCAGGTTTCAACGAGCCCCCACGCATACATCGCAATATATTTCTGCAGCATGATGTGCGACAAAGTAAGGTTAGCTGCTGCCGGCACAACAAGCGGATTGGCCAGGTGCGCTGCTCTTGCAGCAGGAGTGATGCGTACTGCTGCGGGAACATTTGTTTCATAATCGGCTATCAACTGGTCAAAATTCAGGTTGATACCATTGATATAGGCAGCCAAGGCATTAGGTTTATCTCCCTTTCTTAATAAGGCTTCTGCTTTTATAAACTGGATCTCGCTGGCACTGATGATAGGGAAAATAGGTGCATTCGTAAAAACATAGCGGCTGTTCGCATCACTGGATGGCGCCGTTGTAGATTGAAACAGACCTCCCCAGAAATTATGTGATGAATCTCCCCGTAGTAAGCCGGCGCTTCCACCTCCTTTAACCGGAAGGATACCCCTGTATGTTCCGTTTGGATTTTCCCGGATGATATACGGAGCCCTTGGATCATTGGAACCTGTAGGGAATTGTGTATTTACACCTCTCATCAGGTCGGCAATGAATCTAGTTTGTCGTAGTGTTCCTATATTACCCCTGAATGGTGACCAATAACTGTATGTACCTGCTCCTCCCGCGTTGGACCATTTCAAGGAAGTGTTATCAGCATTGGTTTGCATAGCAAGATTGCAATAAAAAACAACCGAATCTGGTTGATATACTCCTTTATTGGTGATCCGGTGAAAAGTTCTGGCCATAACACCATAAACAAATTTTTTCCATTTGTTTACGTCACCACCATTCATATATTGATCGCCGAGGGCCAAATTCGCCTGGCTTACGCCATCACCTGTCCTGGAAAGATTTTCAATGGCGAGCCTGCAGAGTCTTTTGACTTCCTCATACACTTCCTCCTGGGAATCGTATTTGAAAACCAATAGATCAGGGCGGAAAGCTTCTTTAAGAATGACGGCTTCAGCATGCACATCGGTCAGCGTTAACCAACTCCAAGCTCGAATGGCGTGGGCAACACCCACATAATCCCATTTTTTTTCTTCTGTACCCCATTCCACCATCTGCGTGATATTCTTTCCCATTCCATAATAATGCATTGCCCAGATGCTCCCCATCACATCACTGCTATTAATAAAGTTATCACCCATACGGTCATACTGGTTGAGTGAAGTATTGGTTGCCCAGTTTTGAATAAACCTGCCGATATATTGCCCGTCATTCTGCGGACCGTACAATGTGCCGTTGGCAGAATGCTGAATAGCCATATTAGCAATTACACCGGGTAACAAAGTTTCGATGGGTTGCCTAACCAGCGAATTAGGATTGTCAAATGCTTCATCAATTTTTTTACTGCATGATCCCAGCAGAAGACAAGCCAGGGCTACTATGCAAGTGAATTTATTTATACAATTTTTCATTTTACTTTTTTTTTATGTTAGAAGGATGCCTTTATTCCAATGTTCACACTGATTGGTGAAGGAAGTGTTCCATAATCAAAACCAAAAGCCCCTACGCCACGACCTCCGGCCGTATTACCGTTCACACCGGGATCTGCACCACTATAATTGGTCAATAAGATCAGGTCATTAGCCGTAATAAAAGCGCTGAGAGTTTGGACCTTTCTTATAAAATTTGTCGGGAACAAATAAATAACACTCAGATCTCTCAACCGGAACCAATTGACATCTCTTTCTATAAATGCTCCGTCCGGCATGGTCGTATAGTAACTTTCATTAAAAGCAGGAATAACAGTTATCGTATTAACGGTCGGGTTTGCAGTATTTTCTAAGCCATCCCGTAATATGCCCTGTACCACCCTGGGTGTATACCTGTCTTCCGTCAGTTTACTAAGACCAGCCCTGGTGAGGAATTGGTTGGTACCATTATAGATATCGCCACCAACTTTCAGATCCCATAGCATGTTCAGTCTCCAGTTCTTCCAGCGTAGCGAATTGTTCCAACCGGTTGTAAAGTTCGGATTTCTGTCACCCCTGATCCTGAAAGTAGCTTCTACCAGAGGCAATCCATTTGCGGGATTGATAAGTATCTGGCCTGCATCATTAGTTGCATAGCCTGCAGCCGTAATGGAGGTTGTCGGTCCACCCAGCACCAACCCGCCTCTTGCATTGAGATACAGCCAGGTGTCAGCTATATAATACTCAGAAAGATTTTTAGGGAGACCAACTACTTTGTTACGCATCCGGTTAAAATTAAAACGCATATCCCAGTTAAAATTTTGGGTTTTCTTTACATTATAATCCAGGACAATCTCAAGTCCTTTATTGCGGGTAGAACCTGCATTCTGTGTATTTAATACAAAACTTGTCGCGTAGCTAAGACGGAAATTCTCAATGATCTGGCCTTTGTTCAATGTATTATAATACGTGACTTCCATATTCAGCCTGCTCTTGAAAAGTCTAAGCTCAGTTCCCAGTTCATAGGTGCTTTGTTTTTCAGGGAACAGGTCTTCATTGTTATTAAAAAATCCATAAGAATACCCGCCACCACTTGCCAGGTTGTCAACCAACACAGATTGGGTGGAGTAAGGAGAATTCAGACGCGCCGTACTGGCTAATGAAGTACGAATCTTCCAATAGTTTAGCAAAGTGCCTTTCTTGAGGGCAGGGAAGATGTCACTGACAATAATGCTCATACTTGCACCCGGATAATTATACTTCCTGTTCTTTTTGGGAAGGGTAGAGGACTCTTCAAAACGGTGCGTATAGTTTAAGAAAACATAATTTTTGAAATTAATTGCAAACTCGCCAAAATACGCCACCTGGCGGCTTTGCACATAATTAGGGAATCCAAATTTATTGCGATTTAAACGCAAGCGGGTAAGTGGTCTGGTGACCGTACTGTCCATATAACTACCTAACAAAGTAGTCAGTTCCTGGTCGGTTATAACGTTACCCCCTTTATACATTTTCCCGTTGCCGGTTGCATTCAGTAACCCACCCACGGAATCAACAATATTGGTACCATATACGGCAAACATCTCGGTCTTATAATCCTGCCACATCGTACCACCCATCAACCGAAGATTCCAGTTTTTTCCAAGAGTTTTTTTGGCGGTCGCTGTCATGGTATGGTTGTAGCCCATGTATTTTCTCCAGTAATTATCCAACGTACCTCCACTGGAGGCTGTTACATAAAATGACTGTGGATGGAAAAATAGAAATCCATTTTGATCATAGGTATCATACCCAAACCTTCCGGCTATACTCAGCCATTTCAATGGATTAATATTAATACCCAGGCTATAGGTTTTCCTGCTCAATTCTTCAAAGCCTTTGTTATTATTTACATTCCAGAGTGGATTGTCGTACTCACCATTGGCTGAAACACCATCAAACAAGTCTGTCTTATCACCGGTTGATTCATTTTCAAATTTCCTGATATCATTAGTTGATGGCCATATTAACAGCCCCAACAGGAACCCACCCGCACTTCTTGTTACCTTTTGGTTCTCTGTTTTGATATACGCGAAAGAAGGAGTTATGTCCAATTTACCATTGAAGAATTTAGTGGTATTTGAAATCCTGAAATTGTAACGTTTAAATTCATTCCTGGGAACAACGCCTTTTTGGTCAAACAAACTTCCGGAAATTCTGAATTTTGATTCTTTGAAACCAAAATCAAGACCCAGGTTATGTGTTTGTGCCGTTCCCGTTCTGAAAAAAGCTTCTTTATTATCAAATAACTGGGTGCCTGCCGGGTAGGCAGGTCCATAACGAATGAAACTATTAGTGGCCACACCATTTGATCCACCCGCATAAGTTTCTAATGTTTGCGGCCAGCGTGTAACTTTCTGCATACGAAAGCTATTGTCATACTGGATGGCCAGTTTATTTGTCTTTGCCTTCCTCGTAGTAATAATAATGGCACCAGAGCTAGCCTGGCTTCCATAAAGAGCTGTAGCCTCAGGTCCTTTCAAAACAGTAATTGTTTCAATATCGGTTGGATTGATATCCGCGATCCTGTTTTGGTAATCACTTACCCTGTTGGGCTTGTCTGATGCGAGTCCATTGGTTGCACCACCGGATGATGTTTCATTAAAGGTGGAGTTATCCGTAACGACACCATCTACTACATAAAGCGGTTGGTTACTCAAGGAAAGTGAATTGAAACCACGGAGTACAACGGCAGAGGAAGAACCAGCAATACCTGAAGTTTGATCCAGTGTTAAACCGGCTACCCGTCCCTGTAAGCTATTCAAAAAGTTTTCTCGTTGAGTCTCCTGTATATCTGCTCCACTTACTTTTTGAACAGAGTATCCCAGTTCACGAGGGTTTCTTTTTATATCCATGGCTGTTACGACCACTTCCCCCATCATATTATCAGCAGTTTTCAGACTCAGACCAAGGGTGGTGCTGGTTCCAGGTTTGATATCTTCAGTTTGGTAACCTACATAAGTTACTTGCAATGTTTCTCCAGGATTTACCCTGATGGAGAATTTTCCATTTGCATCAGTTTGCACAATTCGCCGGGTACCTTTTACTCTAACCGTAACACCACTGAGAGGTGTTTTACTGTCCTCTGAAATAATCGTACCGGTAATAGTCCTTTCCTGCGCCTGTACAGCTGGCGGCAGTAAAAGAAGTAGTAACGATAGCCCAAGGAACAATAGGAAAATTTTTCTCATAACTGTTTTTTTTAGAAATATTAATTAATAAGCAGTTTCAAAATTAAATATCCAACCGGGTTTGCCTGGCAGTCTTTCGCTTCTAAGCCACTTCCACACCGGCATCCACATAAGGCTTTAGCAGGGGGTCATCTGCAGCCAACTCCGTAATCAACAGATCAATATCGTCCAATCCGCAAACTTTGATAGGTTGCACCGAATTGATCTTTTCCGCAATACTCAGACATACCACCTTTTTTGATGACTCGATCATGGCCTTCTTTAGCTGCACCACTTCCCAATCACTATCGGTAATTCCATGTTCTGCGTCTATCGCATTTGTACCTAAAAAACAAATATCAGCTTTCACCTGCCTTATCTTGGCAATTGCTTCAGAACCAACAGTAATTTTTGAATTTTTTGAAATTTTATCCCCTATCAAGATCACTTCAATATTAGGGTGGTGCATGTATTCTAAAATAGCAGGAATGCTGCCCGAAATAAAGGTTGCTTTTAATTGTGGCGGAAGCGATCTTGCCATTTCCATTATGGTAGTGCCACCGCTGGTGAGAACAAACATACCATTATGAATGAGTCGGATTGCTTTCTGTGCTATTGTCTGTTTTTGATTCTGCGAATAAACACCATTGGAGGGAAAGTAAACATGGTTGAACGAATGAGAGAGGGCGCCACCATGCACTTTAATAACTTTGCCCTCTTCCGCCAGTTCCTGAAGGTCCCGGCGGATCGTATCTTCCGACACATTAATTTCTGTGCAAAGGGAAGATGAAAGGACCTTATTATGCAGGTTAACCTGGTGCAGGATATAAGCCTGCCTTTCCTTTTTAAGCATTCGTCAGTTTTGTCTGACTAAATTACACCAAATTCCCGCAAATAAACGCAGAAACCGGAAAAAATTTGCAAACATTGTATCTAAAAGGGCGAAAAGGCTGTGTTAGAGAAACTTGCCCCATAAAAACTGCTACCTGGCGGTAAAGTGTGGATAAAATTTAATAAAAGAAACCCTGCCGCGGCAAAAGCCGGACAGGGCAGGTTAATGGATTTCATAGAGAAAATTATTTTCCGAAAGTGAACCGGGCGGTAAAGCCCAGTGCTGCCGGTTCAAAATTTATATCGCTGACAATATTTAACTCGGGTTTCCAGTCTAACGAAATATTTAACGGGATGTTGTTGAATTTATAGTCAAGACCTATCACACCCTGCGCACCAAAATTGGGATCGGTTGAAGTTTTTTGTGTGTTAACATTAACTTCTTTTACAAAACCTACATAGGCACCACCGCCATAGAAATAGGTGAGTCCTGCCGCCGACAGTGGTTTATGAAATTCTAATAAGGCGCCCAATGCCAGCGGGTCACCAAAGGTGAACAACGCTTCAATGGCCGTGCTGGGACCTATAAACTGTTTGATGGAAACTGAATTATTTTGCATGGCAGTCGAACTGCTAAGACGAACACCTAACCCGGTTCTATACCCGGTCCCTTGTGGGGAGTCTTGTGCTGACACGGTTTGTAAGGCTCCTATGCCCGCCGCTAACAAACATACAATGACTACTTTTTTCATGGTGATTTATTTGCTGTATGGTTAACGTAAAATGATGCCAAGAAAGTCTAAAGGAAATGCAAAAGCTAGGAGGTTAAAGGAGAGAGAAAGGAAAAAAGGAGCTAATGCAGGTGCATTTAACAATACCAATAGTCTTTTGAATGCGGGTTAGTATAGTATTATTAATACGCATCAGCAAAGAATACTGAGTAATGCAGCATTAATATCACGCAACAGAATAGAATAGTCAGTAGATATAAAAGCAGGAACCAACTCCTTTACTCTTTTTACTCTTTTAAGCTCCTAGCCTAAAAAAAGAAACGCAAAGATTGTTACTGTTTGCTGGTTGCTGGGGTCGTTTAAGAACAGAGTTGCCGTTACTTTGGTAAAATTTACATCGCAAGAAACCAGTAACTAGTAACTTGTAACTAGTTTTTGGTAAGACAGTGTTAAGGACGAGCTTTTTGCTATTTTGCTGAAATTTACAACGAAAGAAACCAGTGACCAGCAAACCAGTACCTAGTAAAGGTCGAACTTGGTTTTCGGCCTTCTTTCATCCAGCCACCTGAAATTAGGGAGACGCATTTCTGAGGGTGTTTTTTGTTGCATCGGCCAGATGGTGCCGGTAACATTATTGCGCAGCACAACTTTTTGCAAATCTTTTTCCCTAAAATAAATATCAATCAGGTCAGCTTTTGATTCATTAATGCCTGTATAGGCACTGTCATCATCCTGGATATAATAGATACATTCGGCCAGGCCATTGGCCCGGACTGAATCAATATTGCCGTCTTGTGAAATATCCGTCCATACGGGTTGATTTTACCTGGTTATACACTTCGGGTTCAATCATATTTACCATAAAACTGTTTTCAAATACTTTTAACCGGTCGGCTTTTTTGTTTTTGGTAAATAATAAAATGGTATCGCCGGTAATCTGTGTTTTTTCTTTGGCCCATACAACAGGATCCTGGTACAATCGAAACGTGGAGTCTTTAAAGGAATAGAACAGGCTATCTGAAACTGCCTGCAGGGAGTCAGAAAAAACACGAACATTCCGGTAAGCTTCAAAATAGCGGTTAGTACTGTCTTTGTTTTTTAAAGCCACTACTTTCGTTTTCTCCAGGGAATCCTTTTTTACTACTGAATCCTTTTGCACATAAAGGTCACTAAGGCGGGCTGTGAATAAGGTGTCAGCGGTAATGTATATGGAGTCTTGATCCTGTTTGACGATCATCAATGGTTTGCGGGTGGCGAGCATCCGGTCTTTTTTACTGTCGCTGTAGACCTCACCCGCAATGATGGTAGTATTTTGTACCGTGTCAATGATGATTACATTTCCCCTTGCCTGGCTGATCCCCGTGCTGTCATCTGTGATGATCGTATTGGCGGTAATGGTAAGTTTGCCATCTTTTATAATTGGCCGGCCTCCAAATTCCGCTTTCCCGGTCTGCATATTGTAATACCCTTCCTTTGTCTCAATCGTTCTGCCACTTGTATCTCTGATAAAGGTGTAGGCAATGAACCGGGCTGTTTGGGATGCTGTATTGTACAATAATGAATCTGTTTTGATATAATAAGCCGGGTCCTTTAATTCTACATTTTTTTTAAAGTAAACATCCCGCAATCCTGCATAATAATGACCCTCCCGGCTGGTAAGCACTGATTTTTTATTCACCACTTTGCCTCCTCGTTTGTAAACACCAATATCGGTCGTCATATCATACTCCAGATCAGGAGTTGTAAGGGTTCCTTTCCCATCGGTTAATCGTACACCACCATCGAGGTAAGCCAGCTTCTTATTGATAAAGTAGCGCAGGTGGCGGGCATATATGTTCGCAGTGTCTGCATCATTGATGTGCACATTACCCCATGCTTCAAACGTGTTGGTATTATTATTAATAACACAACTGTCGCAATAAAAATAAGAGGTGTTTTGTTTCAATTTTACATTACCAGCAAGTATCTGTAACTGCGTGGAATCATTGATCTTCAGTAATTCCAATTTACGTGTACTTAATATCTCCACGAGACGGGAACTGTCTCCGGCTGCAGCAGAAGAACGGGATTCGGCTACCGGGGAAATGACCTGCGAAAAAGAAGTAAACGGTGCAATAAAAAGTCCGCCTATCAGCGGGCAAGCCCAAAGGGATGCCTTCGGCATAAAATTTATAAATTTTCGCATTATTTATCCCCGGCAGGAATAGTATCTTTTTTCGCTGGCGAAGTTATTGGTCCGCCACGTTCTCTTCTGCCAATGATGGACAAATTAACGTAGCGTTTAGGATTGGTACGAAGATCATCAACCAGTATTTCAACGCCCAGGATGGCATCGTATATCTTATTGTAAAGCTTTTTGTCATTGATCAATGCGCCCAATGTTCCGTCATTACTGGCAATACGGGCGGCGGTTCCTTTTAACTGGCTGATAAGTCTGGTTAATGAATCGATGGTTGGCTGCACCTGGAGAGCTGCTAATTTTTTTGTTGCCACACTCGCATAACTGATCGTACTGTCAATTTTATCCGTACTCCTTTTTAAGGCTGTTGTTATTTGTGCGGCGTCATTTAATATTCTTGCAAAGGGGCCCGTCCGGTTGTCCAGTAAACCATTTAACGCACTGCTGGCCTGGTTAAGGTTGGCCATAGTTTGCTGGATATTGCCTTTGTTCTCGGCATTAAACAATGTGTTCACTCCGCTCAGCGTATTTTTAAGGGAATCGAGCACATCTCTTACCCTGACCAGCGTGGGATTGAGTTGTGCCTTTACATCCCCAAGGATACCATTGTCTGTCCGGGTTCTCAGTGTATCACCTATTTTTATATAATTGGTAGAATTGCCTTTTTCAATGACTATATACGAGGCACCTACCAATCCCGAAGTGATAAAGGCGATCGAATTATCTGGAATATTAATATCCCGGGTAAGGTTTATCGTTACCACAATACCGCTTACATCTTTATCCAGTTCTTTCTTGTCATAAACGGCGCCGACTGGCAGGCCATTGATCTTTACTTCATTGGACTTTTCCAATGTGCCGAGGTCACTGAAAACGGCATATATTTTTTTACTTTTACTGAATAAGTTTTTTCCTTTCAGGAAATTAAAACCAAGTATCAGGATAGTAAGCGCGGTAATGGTGAGTATGCCGACTTTTGTTTCGTTGCTGATCTTCATTCGGTTGTTTGTTGAGACAGGTAACGCTCAATAAGGCAGCAATTTAACTATTTATTTTTAAACGGGTTAACAGCCTCAGAAGGCCTTTTTATTCGCATCGACCTGGTTGTCTTTTAATTTTGACTCCAGTTTCTCCTTATATTTCTTGAAAGCGTTGAAAATATTGCTGACAATTTCATTTTGCCCCTCTTCACTGGTCATGTATTCTTCCTCTTCCTTGTTGGAGATAAAGCCAATTTCGACCAGGATGCTCGGCATAGCCGTAGCCTGCAGCACCCAGATACCTTTGTCATTTCTTTGTTTAACGCCCCGGTTAACCCGGCCGGCATCTTTGAACTCTTCCTGTATATAGTCCGCCAGCGTTAAGCTTTTCCTGAAAAAATTTTGTGCGTAGATCAACATCCTGGCTTTTTCGCTGGGGTCGGAAGGATCGGGCAGGGTAAGGGTAGAGGTAGAATCTATCTCACCGGTATAATCATTGTTCTTTGTAACCGAGGTCATTTTGGAATCGTTTTTATTCACGGCCCACAAATAAGTCTCAGTTCCCTTTGCTTTGTTTTCTACCCACACATTTTCATACACGTATTCGTAATAGGTCTGTTTATAGGTTTTCTTTCCCTTTTTAATGGTCCTCGTCTTTGGTATTTTATCAACCATTTTTCTTTCGTACCATCCACCTGCTTTTTTCCCGGCAGAATTACAATGCACCGCAATAAAAAGATTACCGCCGGATTCATTGGCAAGATTGGCCCGGTATTTCAGGGCAGCATCCACAGTGGGTTTATTGCCGGGGAGTATGTCAGTGGTCCGGGTATAAATGATCTTGATATCAGGAAAAGCTTTTGCGATCATATCTCCGAGTTTCAAGGATACTTGCAGTGAAACATTCGCTTCAGTGGCGATCGTCCCCGTAGCACCGGGATCAAGTCCGCCATGCCCGGGATCAATAATCAACGTCTGTAAAGGATTTTTCCTGCTGTCCTGGCCGATGGCATAGAAATAAAAAGAAGAAGCAAGTCCAAAGCTGCAAACAAAAAATAATTTTCTCATCACCTTAGGATTAGACAAAATTGTACAACAAAATATGCGGCAATGGTAATACAGGATTTATTATTTGACAACTTTCTTTTGATTCTTTTCTTTCTCTTCTATCATGCGAAGAAAAGCCGATACATCCCGTGTTACAGGCTTTTTGTTATTATCGTTGCCGGATCCACCGGTTTCCATATCCTGTTGTTGTTTTTCCAGCCAGCCTATATAATTTCTTAATGCCCTAATAATACATTGGGACAATTCCCGCTGCCCTTCTTTGCTATTCAGGTATCTTTCTTCTTCGGGATTTGAAATAAATCCAGTTTCGATCAGCACACTGGGCATGGCCGTAGCCTGCAACACCCATATACCCACTCCACGTTGTTTCACATCCCTGTCCACCCGGCCCACTTTAGTAAATTCATCCTGCACTAATCCGGCAAGTGTGGCACTCCGTTTAAAGTACTGCTTTGTTTTCAGCAGGGAAAGTGCAATAAATTCGGCGGAGTTAGGATCGAACCCGCTACCATAATTTTTTTCAAAATTAGCCTCTTCAAACATCTGGGCATTTTCCCGCATCGCTAGCTCCTTTTCATCATTTTTATGGGCGCCCCAGATATAGGTCTCCGTTCCTTTTGCTTTACTGGGCACCGTGTAATAACGATACTGTGGAACTGATTTTGTTTTCTTTTTCCTGTTTTTTCCTTTTCCGGTATAATAGGTTACGGTTTTATGACCGACGAGTTCAGATTTGCGCTGGGCGGGAGCTGCATTTACATGAATACAGATAAACAGGTCTCCTTTATTTTCATTGGCAATTTCAGCCCGTTTATGCAGCGCAACAATTTTTTCGGTTGGCCGCGTCTCTACCACTCTTATATCGGGGAATTCTTTGTGAATATCTTTTACCAGTTCCTTGGAAACATCCAGGCAAATTTCATCCTCGTAGGAGAAAGAGCCTTTTGCACCATTGTGTCCTCCGTTTGGCATTATACCATGACCGGCATCAACAATGATCGTCTTAACTACTTTTTGCTTTTTATTTTCATCATTTGCGTCGTTTTTAAAAGAGAAAGCAGCTATACAGCAGGACGCTACTAAGAAAAAGAAAATGGTTCGTTTAATCATCAATTTTCATTTACGGTTTGTAACAATCTTCACAAATTGTTTGGATTTACTCTTAGGATGCCGATCGATTAAGATTTACATTTGTTACCTACCAGGATGAAGCAACTGTACAAATTTAGGCCAAATTATTTTTTTTACGGAATACTGACCACTGCGATGTTATGCACACTAACGTGGAAAACCGCAGCCAGCGGTATTACGTTCAAAGAATTTCGCAGTACCTTAACAATCCTGCAAGTCGAAACGGACACTACCCGGCCACCCATCAGGAAAGATACCGTGGCAAAATTAATCGTCGGCGACATCGATTCTACTAGTTTACCGGGAAAAGATTCAGTGGTCGCAAAAATTGATACCTTCTCCCTAAAAGTTTCTAAAGACTCGCTGGAAGCCCCGTTGAAATACGAAGCCGCCGACTCAGCCGTTGTATTGATACAAGATAAAAAAATAATCCTCTATGGGAAAACAAAAACAGAATATAAAGATATTACACTGACGGCTCCCCAGGTAGAAGTAGATCAGCAGACACAAGTAGTAACCGCTTACAACAGAAAGGACAGTACGGGGGCCATTGTGGAGACAGCGCATTTCAAAAGTGGTGACAGTGAATTCACCAGTGATACCATCCGGTATAATTTTAAAACGCAGGTGGGTCTTACCAAAAACACCTACACCATGCAGGGCGAGTTTCTTGTGATTGCAGAGCAGGCAAAAAAGGTAAACGAGAACACCACTTTTGCAAAAGGAGCCGTTTTCAGTACTTGTTTACTGGATGATCCGCATTTTGGTATCAAGACCCCCAAAATGAAAATCATTAACCAGAAGCTAGCTGTATCAGGCCCGGCTCATCTTGAATTTGAAGGGGTTCCCATTCCCATTTACCTGCCTTTTGGATTTTATCCCCTGAGCCAGGGACGTCATTCCGGGTTGCTGCCACCCCAGTTTACAACCAATGAACAATATGGACTTGGACTGGAAGGACTGGGATATTACAAAGTGTTAAGCCAGTACTGGGATGCCAGGGTCTATGGAAATATTTTTTCCTATGGTGGCTGGTCCGCGAATGTAAATCCGACCTACCGAAAGCGCTACCGGTACAGCGGTGCTTTCAATCTCAGCGTTCAAAGCACGAAGCAAAGTTTTAAAGGCGATCCTGATTATTTTAGTAACAAGAGTTATTTTGTTACCTGGAGCCATTCCGTAGATGGAAAATCGAGACCCGGTACTTCTTTCTCTGCCAATGTAAATGCCGGGTCCACCCGGTTCAATGAGCTTGTCCCCAACAGTAATCGGCTGAATTTTCAGAACCAGCTAGGTTCTTCCATCACTTATTCCAAAACGTGGATAGGTAAACCGTATAACTTGTCGCTTAGTGCTAATCATAACCAGAATAACGCTACCCGGCTTATTAATGTCAGCTTGCCCGATGCAGCGTTTACTGTCAGCACCCTGTATCCTTTCCAACGAAAAAACCAGGTGGGGGCCGTGAAATGGTATGAAAAGCTGGGATTGGGATACAATGGTAATTTTCGTAACCAGGTCTCATTTTATGATACCGCATTTAAATTGCAGCGACTGATCGATACACTGCAATGGGGGGCGCAACACAGCTTCCCGATCAGTATGTCCTTACCACCCATCATGGGAGGAGCCGTTATTGTCTCTCCATCTGTTTCCTACTCACAGGTATGGATAGCGCAAAAGTTCCGTCGCAGCTGGAATAGCGTTGCTAAAAAGGTAGATACCAGCATCACGAAGGGTTTTTTTACGGATCACCAGCTATCTTTTGCCTTATCATTTAATACAGCAGTGTTTGGGACTTATCAATTTAAAAAATCAAGGGTCATGGCAATCCGCCATGTGGTAAGACCCGGTATCAGTATTAATTATAAACCAGATCTTTCTAAAAATCATTTTTACCAGATACAGATTGACAGCACCGGGTATAAAAATCCCTATCCTTTCTCTGAATTTGAAGGGGGGCTTTATTCCGGTTTCTCCTTTGGCAAAACAGGTGGTTTGAGTTTCCAGGTAGACAATAACCTGGAAATGAAATGGCGGTCAAGAAAAGATACAGGGGAGAATGCGATAAAGAAGATCAAACTAATCGATGGTTATGGATTCTCTACAGCCTATAATTTTTTAAAGGATTCCATGAAACTGGAATTAATAAATATTTACTTCCGCACGACCCTGTTTGAAAAGATAAGTATCAATGCCCAGACTGTACTGGATCCTTACCAAACAGATGACAAAGGGAACGATATCGCAAAATATGCCTGGCAGGGGGGCAAATTTAAACTTGGCAGGCTGACTTACGGCAGCATTTCGATGAATACAAGCTTCAGCAGCAAACCAAAAGATCCAAAAAAAGATGCTGACAGGAAAAAAAGGGCTGAACAGCAGCTGAATGATCCTACCCTGATCGCTGATCAACGACAGCTATTGGATTATATGCAGCAAAACCCGGCGGAATTTGTGGATTTTAATATTCCCTGGCAGGTGACGATCGGTTATTCCCTGTTTTTTTCTACAGTCCTAAAACCGGACCTGAAGACTTTCGAAAAGAAATTTAATTCCAACGTAAACTTCAGCGGAAGTTTTAGCCTGACCCCAAAATGGAACTTTAGCTTAAATGGATATTATGATATCAGCACCAGTCAACTCCAAACATTCCAGATGGGTATCAACCGCGAAATGCATTGCTGGCAATTATCCATCAATGTAACACCGGTTGGATTATACCGCTCGTTTAATTTCTCCATTAGTCCAAAAGCATCTGTATTACAGGATCTGAAGATCAACCGGACAAGATCGTTTACTAATTTTTAATCCCTGTGTTGCACATAGTGGTCTTTCATAATCTCAAATACTTTTTCCCGTAGTTGTACTACCGTTTGGTTTTCTACCGCCACTGGTTCCAGGAAATGTATTTGCAGCCGGTGCGGCCAGAAGAAGAATTTTTTATCCAGGGGTAATACTTTTTTTGTGTTGAAGATCACGGCCGGAATTATTTCAGTGCCAGTATTGATGGCCAGGTTGAAGGCCCCATCATGAAATTTTTTCAAAGGTTCTGTAGAGCGGTTCCGGGTACCTTCCGGGTAAATGCACATATGCATTCCCTTTTGCAAAACACTTTTCATTTTATCAAAACTATCCCGCCGGCTTTTCTCGCTCTTACGGTTAACCAGGATGGAGCCTTTCATATAATACACTCCAAAGAAAGGGATTTTGACAAAACTTGATTTGGCGATCGTTTTGTTTCCCCCGGGAATAAATGGTGAGGAAAGTGGTACATCCATCAATGAATTATGGTTGCAGCAAACGATATAAGTTTGGCCAGGTTTAAACTGCTCTCTGCCCGAAACGTTCACCGGGCAACCCACCAGGCGCAACCAAATATTCATCCACAGCCGGGCAATCCCGATGAACAATCGTTGACCAGCAGGATCCGGTAACAGCCAGGTGATCATGGAAGGAATAAAGAAAATAAAAAAGGTAACGATAAAACTTATCATACCCCAAATTGCCCAGATACGGCCAAAAATATCTCTTGTGATTTTCATCCGGTAGTTATATCGCTAAAAATAGTTGCTTTCACGTTGGGCCACTCATTTTTTAATACACTATAGTAAATAGAGGTTCGTCTGCGGTTATTCCACATCGTCATATGACTGCGCAATATGCCTTCTTCGATACCCCCGACATTGGCCAATCCTTTCCTGGCCCTGGCATTCAGCACATCCGTTTTAAATTCTACTCTTTCAAAATGCAGTTTTTCAAATGCATAATTCATCATCGAGAATTTAGCATGACGGTTTATCCCGCTGCTACGATAGTCCTTACCCAGCCAGCTCCAGCCGATCTCCAGCCGCAGGTCATGGTAGGAAATGTTTCCCATGCTACTGCTGCCGGCAATTTTTCCACTGGCTTTTTCGATGATGGTGAATGGTTGGCGGGTACCAGCTTTTCTATCGGTGGCAGCCATGTCCATAAATTGGGTTAATTGTGTGGGATCACCCAGGTTAAGGCTGAAATAGGCCCACATATCGGGATCCTGTTTTGCCAGTTGAAGAAAATCATCAAAATCATTTTCTGCAAGAGGCCGGAGAATTACTTTGCTGGTTTCAATAACGAGTTCTTCAGGTATTATCATAAGAATTAGTTTTTGAACCAAATAGTCACATAGAAACATACTCTTTCACAACTTGTCCCGCCGAAGGGCGTGGATAGAACACTATTCGTTTCCTTCTACAGTGTCCTGTTTGACTTTGTGGTTCCATTAAAAAATTATCTTAAAATTTAGTCATCCGAGGATATGGCATTTATAATTTCCAATCAATAGGATCAATTCCTTTACTTGTTAAATATTCATTTGTTTTTGAAAAATGCTTGCATCCAAAAAATCCTGCATAGGCAGAAAGGGGAGAAGGATGTACGGATCGAAGGATCAAATGTTTGCTTTCATCGATCAATACTCTTTTCTCTTGTGCAAATTTTCCCCACAGCAGGAACACCACATTTTTTCTCAGCTCCGATATTTTCCTAATAACGCTATCCGTAAATATTGCCCAGCCAATTTTTGAATGACTCATAGGGTCACCGGCTCTCACAGTCAACGAAGCGTTTAATAAAAACACTCCCTGTTGCGCCCAATAGGTGAGATTGCCATGATTAGGTACTGGGGTCCCGGTATCCTGCTGCAGTTCCTTAAAAATATTAAGTAGAGAGGGTGGCGGCGGCACGCCATTTTGTACAGAAAAACAAAGTCCATGTGCCTGTCCCGGACCATGATAAGGATCCTGTCCCAGTATGACCACTTTTACCTTGTCAAATGGGGTCGTGTTAAAAGCATTGAAAATAAGAGAGCCGGGAGGATAGATGATCTTGCCCTGCGATTTTTCTGTTGTAAGATGCAAGGGGATCTGCTCGAAATACGGTTGGCTAAATTCATCGTTCAACACCATCTTTCCAGCTATCCTCAATTTTTACAGCCATTGCAATCGATATTTCGGTAAAAGTAAAAAAGCCTCCCGATATTATAGCGATGCTTTGTTGACCCGGATTGGATTATTTTATGATCCATTATGAGTGGACTTTTCCAATGGCTATGCCAGTGTAGCTTATGCCGGTCATCTTCATCTCTTCTGCATGCAAACTGGCAGCGCCTCCAAATAAAAATGCCCGCGACTGCGTCGAAAGCATTTGTGACCCGGATTGGATTATTTCATGATCCATTACAAGTAGAGCTTACCCAAAGCCTTTGCCCGCCTATGGTGTACCTCTCATTTTCATTTGTTCGCTCATGCAAGCAAGCTTGCAACGACTCCAAATAAAAAAGCCCTCGACTGTGTCGAAGGCATTTTGTGACCCGGATTGGATTCAAACCAATGACCCCAAACTTAGAAGGTTTGTGCTCTATTCAGCTGAGCTACCGGGCCGTAAAGTCCGCAAAGATAATTGAAATTGGGATGTAAAGGAACACACACGGGGGTTGAATGTGGCTATCTCCTCAGAAATATTTTGTCCTGACCGCAACAGTCGGGAATTGTTCGGCTCTTTGCAGCCATAACGATTGTTGAGGGGAAGTATATTCCCGGCTGTTTGTCACATGCCCGGTAAGCGGAAACTATCCAGGAAAAGATTCACTTTGGTTTCCAGCAATTCTTTTTTACTGTAAGCATAAAGAAACCCGATATACTTTCCATCGGTCCACGCTTTTATTTTCCAGTGATCCTTTTCTTTATCTTCCCAATAGTCAAGTATGCCGCGGGTATTTTCATTATTGTTCAGGCGGTGACCTTTACCATACCCTGCTGAACGGGTGATACTAAAATTTCCTTTCAGGAAGTCCACATAGGAGATCATCATGTCTTCGGCAACGTTTAGGTTGCTGACTGGATTCAGCAATTTAATACAGATCACACCATAGATCACATCGCCGGATAAACATTCGCCGGTATACACTTTGGAAGAGTCGTCGCTATAGTCAATTTTATATTTTGATTCACAATAGCTATAGAGAAAGCAGCCCGAATTACTGATAGGGTATTTCCTGGGAGTCTGGCCATGGCTGGTCACCGCAATAAGAAAAGCAGCAAGCAGCAAAGAAGTTTTCATGTTCATTTTTTAAGAAGGGTAAAAGTAACACTTTTGGCAGGTATGCCCATTTGGGAAGTGTTTAACTTATTCGTTTACTTTGCGACTCTAATTAGAGGTACATGAGTAAAGTTTTTCAATACGGAACCGGTCAACTGACGATACCCGATGTACTTGCCGTTGCATCGGGAAAAATTAAAGCCGTTTTAAATGATGCAGCTGTTAATAAAATAAAAACAAGTCAGCAACACGTACAACAAATAGTAGATGAGAATAAAACTGTATATGGTGTTAATACCGGCTTTGGCATTTTAGCCAATACACCCATTTCTGAAGAAGATACCGCAACCTTGCAATACAAGATACTCCAAAGCCATAGCGTTGGTGTGGGAGACCCGATCCCGTTGGAAATTGCAAAGCTCATGATGATCACCAAAGTGCATGCATTGGCACAGGGGTATAGCGGTGTGCAGCTGTCAACCTTAGAAAGGATCATCTGGCATATCGAAAATGATGTGATACCTGTGGTACCTGAAAAAGGAAGTGTAGGCGCTTCCGGTGATCTGGCACCTTTGGCGCATTTGTTTCTGCCACTGATCGGGTTGGGAGAAGTTTTTTACAAAGGACGCAAGACACAAATACATCAGAAATCCTCGACACAAGTTTAGACTTAGCACCTATTCAATTGGGCCCGAAAGAAGGATTGGCACTGATCAATGGTACGCAATTCATTTTATCCTTTGCAGTGAAAGCCGTGCAGCGAATGCACAATTGTCTGGAAGCTGCCGATATCATTGGCGCTATGAGCCTGGAAGCATTGACCGGCACCAAAGCTCCTTTTGATGAACGATTGCATGACCTGCGTCCATTCAAAGGGAATAAATTAGTAGCACAACGATTGCGATTATTATTGAAAAATTCTGCGATCATGCAAAGTCATGTGGATTGCGGAAGAGTACAGGATCCTTATTCATTACGTTGCATGCCACAGGTACATGGCGCATCAGCCGCAATGCCTGGTTGCATTTAAAAGAATTGACAGAAATTGAATTAAATGCTGTCACTGATAACCCGATCATTTTTGCTGCAGATGATACGATCAGTGGCGGTAATTTCCATGGCCAGCCGTTGGCACTGCCACTTGGATTATTGCTTGTTTTGCCGCATCAGAGCTGGGAAATATATCCGACCGCCGTTGTTATTTATTATTGGAAGGCAAATGGGGATTGCCGATGTTGTTGATGAAAGATGTGGGGTTGAACAGTGGTTTTATGATACCGCAATACACCACGGCTGCATTGGTATACTGAAAATAAAACGCTTGTGTTTTCCTGCCAGCGCCGATAGCATTCCAACTTCACTGGGGCAGGAAGATCATGTAAGTATGGGCAGTATCAGCGGCAGAAAACTCAACCGGGTACTTGGATAATCTGGAATATATCATGGCCATTGAATTATTGTCAGCCTGCCAGGCCATTGAATTTCGGCAGCCCGTTAAAGAGCAGTGAACTACTGGAATTTGCGCATGATCATGTCCGGCAGTTTGTCAGCTTTGCAGAAGAGGACAGGATCTTTGCCGATGATATCAATATTGTTGCCGGCATCATTAAGGATTTTTCTTTCGTAGAGAAGGTGAATGCATTGGCAAAGTCGAAGGGAATAAATCTGAATAAAGGTTTTGATGAATTTTATTGATACGGTGGAATGGTTTCGCGCAAAGCTCGCCAAGATAAATACAACGACGCAACGTTTTGCTTTATGTTTCTTCCTTTGCGCCTTTGCATCTTTGCGTGAAATAAAAGGATCTAACGAATTATGAAGAAAGGTTTCACGCAAAGCTCGCTAAGATAAATACAACGACCCAACGTAATGCCTTATGCTTCTTCCTTTGCCTCTTTCCTTCTTAGCGTGAAAACATTACATCCTTACCGCCGCCTCCAACGCCACCCTGGCCATCGTATCCAATGATCTTTCTCTTTCATCCGGAGATATCAATTGTTGCGTAATAATATTATCGGATACCGTTAACAAACAGGCTGCAGTTTTATGTAGCAGTTTAGCATTGGCAAACAAGGCAAATGCTTCCATCTCCGCCGCCAGCAAATGATGCGTAGTAACGATGAGTGGTAATCCTTCGCCTGTACGGTAAAAACAATCGCTGGAATGGATCGGCCCGGTTAGTATGGGTAGATTCAGCTCTTTAGCTGTCACATTAATAACGTCATACAACTTGCCCTGGTAAAAAAAATGATCGGCATCAAAACCAAAGGCAGTTTTTGCATACGTGGATTCGCTGTAAGCCTTGTCCACATTGATGAGGTCATAGAGATTGATCGTTGGCAAGTAAGCGCCGCAGGTACCGATACGCATGATGGATTCCACACCGTATTCCTTGTATAATTCATAAGAATAGATACCAATAGATGGGCAGCCCATACCACTGGCGCCTACTGTCAGCCGGACATTATTGTACAACCCGGTAAAATAATAGATATTCCGGGTGCTGCTTACCAATTGTACTTCCTGCATATAGTGATCAGCAATATATTTGGCACGGAGCGGATCACCGGCCAACAGGACAACAGGAGCAATTTCACCATGTTTGGCGTTGATGTGGAGGCTCATTAGTAGTGGTTTGTTGTCCAATATAATTGATTTTATCAGAGATTAACGACTTTTGTGGCCTCATCCCGATCCCGATTTTTATCGGGACCACCATAGCACAGCCCTCGCTTTTCGGAAACTCTGTATTCAATTGGAGTCTTTGAAAGTGCCGGGTAACGAGCTATAGTCGATTTGGTAGTTATGATGTTTGGCTTTGCCATGCAGCACCGTACTTCTCCTAAAGGAGAAGGATAAGAGGATGAGGCCGAAAACAAATTAAAATATTTCGATAATGAGTACAATGACAAAACCAACTTACGACCCGATAAAATATAAAACTCCCACTGGCAACCATCTCTCCTGCAAAGGCTGGATACAGGAAGCCGCTCTTCGCATGTTATTGAATAATCTCGATCCCGAAGTAGCCGAACGCCCAGATGACCTGATCGTGTATGGGGGCAGAGGCAAAGCCGCCCGTAATTTTGAAGCATTGGATAATATCATTGCCGCATTAAAAATTTTGGAAAATGATGAATCATTATTGATACAGTCCGGTAAACCGGTAGGCATTCTCAAAACACATAAAGATGCACCGCGGGTACTCATCAGCAACTCGCAACTCGTTCCCAATTGGGCCAACTGGGAGCATTTTGATGAGCTCGAGAAAAAAGGCCTGATGATGTACGGGCAGATGACCGCCGGCTCCTGGATATATATCGGCAGCCAGGGTATCGTGCAAGGAACTTACGAAACTTACGCAGCCATTGCCAACAAACACTTTTCGGGAAATCCGGAGTCTCATACTCTTGACTCCCAATTCCAGACTCCCGACTCGCACGGGTCTCTCAAACACACACTAAACGTAACTGCTGGGCTCGGCGGCATGGGCGGCGCCCAACCCCTGGCCATTACGATGAATGAAGGTGTAGCCTTGATCGCCGAAGTAGAAGAATGGCGGATTGACAAACGCATCGAAACAAAATACCTCGATGAAAAATATACTGATATCAACCAGGCGATCGACAAAGCGCTGGAATATAAAACACAGGGAATTGCCAAAAGTATCGGTGTAGTTTGTAATGCCGTGCCTTATTGGAGCGATTAATCAAAAGAGAAATTGTACCTGATACGGTAACCGACCAGACCTCGGCGCATGATCCACTTTATGGTTATATACCCAATACGCTGACCAATGAACAGGCCAATGCATTGCGGGCAAAAAATCCTGCGGAATACCTGGAACGGAGTTTTGAAAGTATGTATTTCCATGTATCGCTGATGAATGATCTGCAGGAGATGGGCTCCATCGTCTTTGACTACGGTAATAACATCCGGGCAAGGGCCCGGGAGCATGAGATCAACCAGGGTTCATTTGAAGACCCCAAGCGGCCATTTGATTTTCCGGGCTTTGTTCCCGCATATATAAGACCGTTATTCTGTGAAGGCAAGGGCCCTTTTCGCTGGGCGGCGCTGAGTGGCGACCCAGATGATATTGCTGTTACCGATGAATTGATCATGAATATGTTCCCGGACAACGGATCGCTGATCCGTTGGATGAAACTTGCCAAAGAAAAAATTGCATTCCAGGGATTGCCAGCCCGTATCTGCTGGCTGGGACAGGGTGAAAGAGAAAAAGCAGGTCTGGCCTTTAATGAATTAGTCAGAACAGGAAAAGTAAAAGCGCCGATCGTTATTGGCCGCGACCATTTAGATACCGGCTCTGTGGCCAGCCCCAACCGGGAAACGGAATCCATGCTCGATGGCAGCGATGCCGTAGCTGACTGGCCGATATTAAATGCATTAGTAAACACTGCCGGTGGTGCCAGTTGGGTGTCGCTGCACCATGGAGGTGGGGTAGGGATGGGCTACTAGATCCACGCGGGGATGGTGATCGTTGCTGATGGCACTGATGAGGCTGAACAAAGATTGAAAAGAGTGTTGAGGAATGATCCGGGGATGGGAGTTATTCGACATGCTGACGCCGGTTATGAACTCGCCAAAGAAACTGCAAAAGCTAATAATTTAGATATGCTTGATAGAATTAAATAAGCCGGTAGTCAGTCCCGTTTCAGCGGGCAAATGCAGGTTATGAATTAGCTATAGACACTGCGAAGAAAAATAGGCTTGATCTTAAAGAACGACTGTAAGCCTAAGAGGGGTTTGGGTTGCTGGGTGCTGAGGAATGATCCGGGATGGGGGTGATAAAGTATTTGGATGCGGGATGTGAATTCTCAACAGAGGGCAACGACAAATAATTTAAATGTAACTGATAGAATTTAATAGCCTGCGGATGGTCACGCCGCAGCCTTTGGTTACGCGAGGAAAAGTCCCTGCTCTTTAACTCCATCATTCTCCCATATCCCCACCGATGCTTACATTTGGCATCTGCATGGATCAACCATCACATATACTCAGAACAGTAAATGTCACCCGCTATGTCGTACCCCTGCGGGAGGGCGGTTCGCTGCCGGCTATTGTTGAAGCCGATGATGGTTTTTTATATGTACTTAAATTTCGGGGTGCCGGGCAGGGCATTAAATCACTGATCGCTGAATTGATCGGTGGTGAAATAGCCCGTGCGCTTGGTTTCAAGGTCCCGGAGATCGTCTTCGCCAATGTAGATGAAGCTTTTGGCCGTACCGAACCGGATGAAGAGATACAGGACCTGCTGAAGTTCAGCGTAGGGACAAACCTGGCGCTGCATTATTTGTCCGGCTCTATCAGTTTTGATCCGGGAGTTACGACAATCGATGCAACACTGGCTTCGAAGATAGTTTGGCTCGATTGCCTGATAACAAATGTGGATCGTACGCCCCGCAATACGAATATGCTTACCTGGTACAAAGAACTTTGGCTGATCGATCATGGCGCCTCCTTGTATTTTCACCATGGCTGGGATAATTGGGAAGAACAGGCGGTAAGACCATTCACTCCGGTCAAAGATCATGTGTTGTTGACTTGGGCCAGTGAACTGGATAACGTGAATGACGACTTTCTCCGCATTCTTTCCCCGGATCGCATTCGTTCTATTGTAGCACTGGTACCCGATGAATGGCTGACAATAGATTCGCCGCACATACCTGCCGTTGAAAAAAGAAAAGTATATGAACAATTTTTAAATACACGGCTTTTGTCATCCGCTATTTTTGTAAACGAAGCACAGCATGCAAGAAGATCAATTATTTGAATACGCCGTTATTCGAGTGGTGCCCCGTGTAGAACGGGAGGAGTTTCTCAATGTGGGAGTGATCCTGTATTCCCGTTCGCAAAATTTTTTGAAGGCACTATTCCGGATTGATAAAGACAGGCTGCAATCTTTCTCAGACAAGTTGGATATAAATGAAGTGGAAGAACATTTGCATTCGTTCGAACGTATCTGCGAGGGCGGGCCGGGCAGCGGACCCATCGGCCAGTATGAAATAGCCTCCCGGTTCCGCTGGCTGACAGCGACAAGAAGCACGGTGGTGCAGGCTTCCAAAGTACATCCGGGCTTTTGCAGCAATCCCGGCGAAGCCCTTCAAAAATTATTTGACCAGTTGGTGCTATAGAGGAATTTTATCAGCCTGGCAATCAGCGTCGAAAAACATCTCTCTAAAAAAAAGAAATACAACTGGCTACCAACAAATTTAGGTCGACCCGGAAAATAATTCTTACCAGCGCAATCCTGCCAAAAAAAAAGGGTTGATGATCAACTGCAGACCATCCCCCTTTTCATAACTCGTTTTTTCCAAAATTTAAAACAGTTTCTCCTGTGGCGGATTGATATCATTCAACCGGATATAAATGGTTGTTTGCCCGCGATGATGCGTCTGGTGTTCAAAGGCTTTTTGCAGGAGTCCATACCGGGTGACTTCAAAACCAAACAATTTTTTTGTTTCCTTCCATTTTGAGGGATCACTGTTCTTCACAGCATTCATGGCAAAATCATAACTGGCATTTACATAATAAACTACAGAGTCTCTGCTTTGAGCGCTGGTTCTCTTTTCCATCCCAAAACTGGTCCACGGTAAAGGCATTTGATCCGTGGCGGTTGCCGTCAGGAATACATTAGCGGTTGCCAGGTGCAACATCTGCTGTGCAAAACTACGCAGGCTGTCTGCTGCTTTAAATTTATAACTGTATTTATCCGCTGGCATTTTATCCAGGTATTCGTTGGTGTAATCTTTGGCTCTTTGCCAGTCAACCTGCATCTGGGCTTTTAGTTCATTATCTGTGAATATTTGCGCCGAACTTCGATTCAGAAAACAGCAAAGCAAAAGGACGGGGATCTGATGTAAGAGATTCTTTTTCATAACTGTAATTTTCAGTTAAGGTAAAGAAAATACTGAAAACACATGAGGCACTGGAATTAGGTCTGAAAAATAGGTACTGAAGCTGGGCAGTTTTATAGAGCCTGCTGAGTAAAAACTCCGACCATATTGTAATCGAAAACGTTACCGAATAATTTTTGGTGGAATCAGTTCTACATTAAAAAACTCGGGAACCGAAGTTTTCAAGTTTTTAATAAAATGATTATTCAAAAAGATCGCTGCTCCTGGGTTCAAATTAATTTTAATACATCCATCTAGAGCCTAATCGATAGGTCAGGTGCACTCCGGCAAAATAGTAATAATCCTTAACTTTTGCGTTGCCGCGGGGTGTACCCTTTAAAGGATAGGAGGCCTCTTCCTGTAGTTCATCACCGCGAAAGGAGAGGTCGACCGTATTGTCCCCTCTTGAATGCACCAGGTCGTTCACATCTACATAGGATTTACTAACGTCATCGAGATAGTCTGTAAACAGTTTACGTATCCCTGCTTCAAGCCCGATCCGTATATTGTCGCCCACTGTAAACTTTAGCCCGACCCCGATTGGTATCGCAATTTGTATTTTGCTGTACTTTTTATTGTTGTAATCCTCCAGGTTTTGCCCTTCGGTGCCGAGCGGTCTCAGGTAGATTTTTTCATTGGAGGAATTATAAGTGTACGGATCAAATTTAAATGCAGCGACGCCCGTAAATACGTAGGGTGACGCATTTTCTACTGCCAGATCATAAAAGTTGTATTCACCAAGCGCACTTAATTCGATGATCTTGGATTCAAAGGAAAGATTTCTTGCCACGTTGTTTGGGTTACTACTATAACGGTCATCCCCGTTGATCTTGGTATACATTAAACCTCCTCTTAGTGTGATCTTTTCCGTTAGTTCGTAATTGGCGGTGACGCCCAACGCAGGGTTTATAAATTTCTTGTGAAAGCCAGTTTCAGTTAGTTCGCCAGAATAAGCGGCAACGCCACCCAGGAGTCCGACATTTACTTTTTGTGCTGTTAAACTGGTAGTTATGGTCAATAAGATGACACTCACGTAGAACTGTTTCACGTTTCTTAAGGTTTAGGATTGAAAAAAAATTAATCAATATGTCGTTAAACAAACACAATGCCCAAAAATTAACGAAATAGAAATTGGAAGCATTGGGGAAAGGATGGCTTAATGTGGGGGAAGTGATGCCCATACAATGGCCGAGTCTCCACATAATATTACCCGATACTGATAATACAACATGTTTCGAGGATCCGAGATAAAAGAAGAAAGAGGAATGATGAAAAGTTTGATTTAGTGCAGTGGCCCGGTGTGGATGAATACACTGAATGTATTTTCAGGTATTTAAGTATGTCAACTATTTTAAATACACCGTGCGTTCCTGCACCTCCGGTTGAAAACCTATTTATGCAGTGTCAATTACTCGCGGGAACAGCCTCTTCGGCATCAATACTTGTGCACTTTGCGCTATAGTTTTTAAAATAAAAAAAAGCGAGAGAAATTCTGACCTCCTTCATTGCCAGGTAATCGTAGCAGTTTACCCTCAGCCAGCCCTGGACCCGGTTTTTTGAAGGTTGCCAGCAACAAGGATGTTTCTATCCTGGCAGTATTCGATAAAAAAGAAATCGCTGGATTTGTATTTCATTGCCACCAACCATGTGAACCAGGAGTTAGTAATGAAAAAACCTGACGCTTACTTTTTCTTACCTTGCAGTAGCATCTCAAACCCAGGTTATGAAAAAGCACTGCTTACTATTCCTGCTGGCAGGACTCTATTCTCAGTTAAATGGCCAGGACAAGCAAGAACAACAACAAGTAAAAAGCATTACGCTGCAAGCGTATGAATCAGTAAGCCAGGCGACAAGACAATGGTTTGTAGATGTAGCGAACAAACACCCGGCCGGGAGTTTTGATACAGCGTACGCGATACGCACATTAAAAGAAAAATTTACCACTGAGCAACTGAACAATGCTGGCGACATTTTTGTGTGCATGATGGCCTTACAGAAAATGATTAGCAAAGAAGCAAAAGAGGATAGAACTATACAAAGGCTCGTAAATCAACGAATGCTGGCCAGCAAGGCAGAAAAGATCAAGCTTGACAATCAATCGATCGACAAGGGCATGCAGGAAGCAGGGGAGAAGGCCAATGCAGCTATGGATGCTGCCACCGTTTCATTACTATCAACCATCCTGAATGGTTCTATCCAGGCCGCAGCTACATCACTGTCACAGGGAAAGAAAAACACATTTGTAAAAGATACTGCACGATCAAAATTAAAGATCATTCGCCGTGACCCGCCGTATAAATCAACGGATAAACTGTCCTTGTCTGAGTATATTAAAAAGCTGGAAACGCAACTAGCGATTTTGCAGAAATCCGTGATTTAAGCAGGAATTGATTTTCTTTGTACTGGTCACTGCAATGGCGACGGACTATTTCCTAAAACCCCGAGATTATGGATTCAAAATTTTCAAGACGCAAGGTTCTACAACTTTTTGGAATAACGGTAGGCGGCACATTCTTCCCCTATTCATCCTGGGCTACCAATGAAAATGGTGAGCCCCTTATACTACCTGACGATAATCGCCGCAGACCCCTGGCAAAACCGGTAACAGCGATCACGCTGGGTGCTGGTTCACGAGGCAATGTATATGGTGGTTTTGCAATTGAGTTCCCCGACCAATTGGATATTGTCGGCGTAGCTGAACCGATTGCAATCCGCAATGAACGATATAGCAAGAAACACCATATACCTGCTGAGTCCCGCTTCCATACATGGGAAGATGTTTTTAAAAAACCAAAATTTGCAGATGCCATCATCATAACCACACCCGATAACCTGCACTATGGCCCCTGTATGGCGGCCTTAAAAATGGGCTATGATATCTTGCTGGAAAAACCGATCTCACCCTCAGAAAAAGAATGCCGCGAAATATTGGCCCTGGCTAAAAGTACCGGACGCATTGTTGCCGTTTGCCATGTACTTCGTTATGCACCCTATTTTATCAAACTAAAAGAACTTATTCAAAACGGCTCAATCGGAGAAGTGGTAAGTATGCAGCATTTTGAACCGATCGAACATGTTCATATGAGTCATTCCTATGTCCGCGGCAACTGGCACAACAGCATACAAACAACGCCGATCATTTTAGCCAAGTCCTGTCATGACCTGGATATCATCAAATGGATGTTGGGCAAGGAGTCGCAAAAGATCCAGGCTTTTGGAAACCTGAAATGGTTTCGCAAAGAGAATGCACCCAAAGGAAGTACCGACAGGTGTGCCGATGGTTGCGCCATTGAAAGCAGCTGTCCTTATTCTGCATTGAAAATTTATTACCGCAAACGTAACTGGACCTATGTATTTGACCTGCCGGAAGAAAAGGAAAAACAGGGCGACGCTATTTTGAATTATTTAAAGACTACCAATTATGGTCGTTGCGTTTATAAAATGGAGAATGACCAGTGTGATCACTATATCACCAATATTTTATTTGAAGATGGTGTGACAGCCAGTTTTAGCATGGAAGCTTTTACTCCCTGGGGAGGCCGTCGTACCCGGGTAATGGGTAGCATGGGTTTTATAGAAGGGGATATGAGTAAATTTACCATTCACGATTTTCGCACAGGAGAATCCAAAATGTATGAATCAAAGGCATTGGATGCAGAAAATTACAAAAACCAGGGTCATGGCGGTGGAGATTGGCGGCTGGCGGCTGATTGGGTCCAGGCTGTAGCAAAACAAGATGCCTCACTGCTTTCATCTACTATCGACGCTTCAATTGAAAGCCATGTCATGTGTTTTGCTGCCGAAAAAAGCAGGAAGGAAAATAGCGTAGTGGGGATAAAGATCTAAAAATGCACCGTCTTTTGGAAAACCCTGTTTATCATGCTTTGCTTACCGGCGATCAGCCTCTTAATATTGGTAATGCGCAGGTGAAATTCTTCGACGAACAAGTTTCGCCATTTGTTGGCTTTGAAAGGAAGTATGAAAAAGGTTTTTCAGACTTATCTCAACTACTCCCCGCCGGACGAAAGATTTTATATGCTACCCCGGCTGAATTTATACAACCGCCAGGCTGGCAGGTAACTCATGCTATAAATGGACTACAATTTGTTTACAAGGGAGGAAGTATTTACCAGACAGAATTTCCTGGAATAATTCCGTTAACAGAAGCGCATGTCGATGAAATGATACTACTGGCGAGGCTTACCAAACCCGGTCCTTTTGATAAAAGAACGATCGAATTTGGATCTTACTTTGGCAGTTTTGATAAAGGGAAACTAGTAGCCATGACGGGCCAGCGCCTACACGTAAAAAATTTTACTGAGATCAGCGCCGTTTGCACCCATCCTGAACATACCGGTAAAGGATATGCGAATTCTTTATTGCAACACCAGTTGGGGATCATTTTGCGACAAGGTCAGCAACCTTTTTTGCATGTACGGGATGATAACGAACGGGCTATTGCACTTTACCAACGGCTCGGGTTTGTTGTTTCCAGGTCCATGTGTTTCTACTTTATGAAGAAGCCATAACGATTCATAACTTTACCCGGTGCAACCTCTTCTCTTACTTCACGGCGCTATCGGTGCAAAGGATCAGCTCGAACCATTGGCTGATCAATTGCGTGAAAGCTATCATGTCTATATGCTGAATTTCAGTGGCCATGGGGGAGAGGGTTTTCCAGGTGAAGATTTTTCCATTCCATTATTTACAAATGAGGTATTGGCATTCCTTCTTGACAATAAAATCAGCCGGGTAAATATTTTTGGGTATAGTATGGGTGGATATGTCGCCTTCTGCCTGGCCAGCCAGTATCCGCACTTGGTTAGAAAGATCATCACACTGGCCACCAAGTTTTACTGGGATGAAACAGTCGCAGCCAAAGAAGTCAAGATGCTGGATCCAGCAATTATTACACACAAAGTACCCTTATTTGCCGAACAACTGCGGGAACGACATTCACCCAACGACTGGAAACTTGTACTTGAAAAGACGACGAGCATGTTGCTCGGACTTGGCAGGCAGAATCCTCTTCAACTGGAAGATTATAAAGTAATTCAAACGCCATCCCTTTTATTGCTGGGTGAAAAGGACAAAATGATCACCATCGAAGAAACGATTGCGGTACAGCAGGCATTACCGCACGGGGAGTTCAGATCGTTACCGGGTACTCCGCATACGATAGAACAGGTAGATATGGGATTGCTTGCCAACCTAACCAGAGGGTTTATTAAATGAACTATCGCTTTCAATTATTGTTGTATAAAAAAATAGTATGGAATTAGGCATTGGCATGTTTGGCGATTTGCATATTGATAAAACGGGCACCATCCAACCCGCAGGTGAACGTATAAAAGAACTGATCGAAGAGATAAAATTGATGGACGAAGTGGGTCTTGATTTTTATGGGATCGGGGAGCATCATCGGCCGGATTATGGCGTCTCCACTCCAGAAATAATCTTAGCGGCTGCGGCCACCGTTACGAAAAACATCAAGCTCGGCAGTGCTGTTTCCGTGGTAAGTTCTTCCGACCCCGTTAAACTCTACCAAAGTTTTGCAACAATTGATCTTTTGTCAGAGGGGAGGGCAGAGTTAATGGCAGGCCGTGGCAGTTTTATCGAATCTTTCCCATTGTTTGGTTATAGCCTGGATGATTATGATGCACTGTTTGAAGAGAAGCTGGACCTGTTGGTGAAGATCAATCATACTAATCCCATCAGCTGGAAGGGTAAGTTCAGACCTGCCCTGGACAACCAACTGGTACTACCCCGCGCCGTCAACGATTATTTGAATATATGGGTCGCGGTTGGCGGTACACCCGATTCGGTGGTACGAGCTGCCAAACATGGTCTCCCGGTGATCTTTGCCATTATCGGTGGTAACCCATCTCAATTCAAACCCCTGTTCAATTATTACAAGGAGTCTTATGAACAGTTTGGTCATGATAAGAAAAAGTTCCAGGTGGGGGTACATATGCATGCCTTTTTTGGCGAAGAGAGTAAACAAATAGCCGATGAATATTACCCTACCTATTCTTCACAAATGGATAGGGTCGGTCGCAGCCGTGGCTGGCCTCCTTATCAATTACAGCAATACGAAGTGGGAAGGGGTCGTAACGGGCATCTAATCATTGGCGATGCCAGCGAATCCATTGATAAGATCCTTCGCATGCAGGAACTATTTGGACTCACACGCTTTTCAGCGCATATGGATGTGGGCGGGCCTTCCCATAGTTCATTGATGAAGTCTATTGAGATCTTCGGAACGAAGATCGCTCCTGAAGTTAGAAAAGCTTACTGGATAAGTAAACAATGAAACACAACACTAAGAGACTAAGACACCAAGGCAAAAAATAATTATTTTGTTTCACCAGTGTCTTTCTGTTTTCTTGGTTAATACATTAAACTAACCAGATTACGTGATTGGTGGAAGACGGACATGAACCTGGGCATACGTATTTCGCCCTACTCCGTGCCTTTGTGTCTTGGTACCTTCGTGATTCAAACCCAGATTATTATCACACATAATACTGTTCGAATAGAACTACCGTACTTTTGCCGTTATGAGCGATAAAAATATTTCAAGGGAGAGCATACTGTCGAAGTTAAAAATCAAGTCGCTCAATGAAATGCAGCAGGCTTCTATTGACGCCATCAAACACCATAATAACGTCTTGTTGTTATCAGCAACCGGATCGGGTAAAACCCTGGCCTATTTACTTCCCCTCGTTGAACTACTGGACCCGGCGAATAAAAAAACGCAGGCCATTATTATCGTGCCTTCCCGTGAACTGGCTATGCAGATCGAATCGGTATTTAAAAGTATGGGAACAAATCTGAAAGTTACCTGCTGCTATGGTGGTCACTTGCGGGAAACTGAAGAAAATAATCTCACACAACCACCTGCATTACTGATTGGCACTCCTGGCCGGCTAGCAGATCATATCCGCAGAGGAAATATAACCGTGGATACAATTTCGTCAGTAGTACTGGACGAATTCGACAAATCATTGGAACTGGGTTTCCAGGATGAAATGTCTTATATCACCGGCGCTTTAAAAGGAATCTCCAAAAGAATCCTGACATCCGCTACCGAAGCCGCTGCCATTCCGGCCTTTGTCAAAATGGAGGATACGGTAAAGCTTAATTTTCTTACGGAGGGCAATGAAAACACGGGGCTTGTCATCAAAACTTTACTCAGTGACGGAAAAGACAAATTGGAAACACTTTTTCGCCTGGTCTGCCTGCTGGGCAACCGGTCAACAATTGTTTTCTGCAATCACCGGGAGTCGGTAGAACGAACCAGTAAGTTTTTAAAAGAAAAAGATATAGTCAACGTGTATTATCACGGAGCAATGGAACAACAGGAAAGAGATGCCGCCTTATGCAAATTTAGAAATGGAACGGCGAATGTATTGGTAACCACCGACCTGGCCGCTAGAGGGCTTGATATTGCTAATATCCGTTACATTATTCATTATCATTTGCCGGGTACTGAAGATATATTCACACACCGGAATGGAAGAACAGCAAGGATGGATGCCAGTGGTACCGCGATTTTGATTTTATCCCCCGAAGAAGTTTTGCCGGCTTATATTGATGCCGGAGTAGAAAAGATTGAATTGCCGGAGACCATGATCCTGCCCGAAAAACCGGAATGGTCAACCTTGTTTATCGCAGCCGGTAAAAAAGATAAGGTGAATAAAATTGATATTGTCGGTTTTTTATCCAACAAGGGACAGCTAAAAAAAGGAGATATCGGTTTGATCGAAGTAAAAGATTTTATTTCTTTTGTAGCTATCAAGAAAATCAAAGCAGGACCTGTTTTGCAATTGATAAAAGATCAGAAGATAAAGAATAAGAAAGTAAAGATCGCTGTTGCCAAATAAATATTCTGCCCCGATCGGGTTTTGCCCTTCATCCCCTGTATGAAAACCCATGCTAAAATAATTTATTTAGAGAAACTGCATGTATGCGTATCTTACCTGGCGCTCGTTAACTGCCTACCATTAAAGCTGTTACAGATAATAATCGGGGCTTCCAATAGCAATTAGCTCCGTTTAAGTTAGTTTTACCGCTCATGTACAAAAATTTCATTTACCCTATCCTATGTTGTTAAAAATACTTACGGTTGCCGGTCTAGCCACTTTCGAAATTTATGCTGCCATCCCCGCCGGTTTTGCTTTTGGGTTATCACCCTGGACGATTTTTTTTGCCAGTGTTACAGGCGGCCTGGCAGGTGCCTTTGTTGCCACTTTTTTTGGCGATAAGATCCGGGCTTTTTTTCATAAAAAGAAACCAGCGAAAGAGCCAGTAAAAAAACACCCGGTCATTACACGTCTTTGGGATAAATATGGTTTGGTTGGGCTCGGCTTCTTAGGAACCTTAACGGTAGGGGCGCCAATCAGCATTGCTGTAGGAACCGGACTGAATGTTAATCTAAAAAAATTATTGACCTGGTGCTGTATTGGAATTGTAGTCCGTTGTATCTTATTTACCATCATAGGTTATTATGGATTGAAATTATTGTAAGTTAGACCTATCCTTATTGCTTCTCCCCGTGAGAAACGAATGCCATTTAGCACGAACTTTATACTATTCAAAAAGAATTTAAGATACCTGATTGGGAAATCAAACAGGAAAGATCCATGAAACGTACATTACTGATGGGCCTTTTTCTTATGAGTTGTTGCCTATTGCAGGCCCAGGCAGCCATTTCTCTTAAGCTACAGAAAGGAAGCACCTATTGCCTGAGTACTAACAATAAAATAACGGTCATACAAACAGTAAATGGGAAAGAACAGCAAACCACTAATAACGAAAAACGGTCATTTTGTTATAAAGTGCTGGAGGAACTTGATTCACTATACCTGGTAGAAACTTATTTTACGCATCTAAGCCAGCAGGTAGCATCACCAGAAAGTAGTGAGGCATTCAACTCCGATAAACCCGATACCGGTAATATGATGTCAACCATCCTGAGCAGGATACTCAAAAAGTCATTCCTCGTATGGATGCGAAATGATTATGCCTGGAAAGAAACAAGGGGACTTGACAGTATTTTCCTACATGCCTTTGATGACTACAACTTGCCCCCGGAAACTAAAAAACCGCTGGATTCACTGATGCTGGTGATGGTGAAAGATTTTACAAGAAATCATGCTGATTTAACGGCAGTTTTATACAGTTCTAAAAAAGTTGTACCGGGGGATGTATGGACAACCAGCACCTACGCGGAACATGTAATACCCACCTTGGATAGTTGCACCTACCACCTGGCTGAAAATGGAAGTGACCTGCTTCTACTAACGGGAACGGGTGTTACCACGTCAACCGGTGATGAGTCGAGAGAGGGAGATGAGTTGACAAAGTATGACCTGAAAGGCACCAGTAAGGTTACAGTGACTTTCTTTAAAAACAGTGGCTGGATAAAGCAGGGCAACCTAACCACGGAATTAAGTGGAAATACACGTATCAGGAATATAAAGACACGTGTTAGCTACCAGGTTCCTACTAAAATTATTACCGAATCGGTAATGGAGGGGCAAATACATTATGGAGCGATATCGCAAGATTGAACACGAGCATAGTTTTAGGCAGGATGGCTAAGATGATTCTCATATATCACATATATATGGCTCAATCAACCAATGTTATTTATGGAAGATAGCCCACTGCCGGCCTCCCCCTAACAATCTCAGCCCGGGTTTGTGACATTTATTTCCTATAAAATTTATAGTAAATTTATCTGATCTAACAAGCAACCAGTACTTGTTTAATTCGGGAAAACTTTCAATAACCCTAAAAGGATAAGTTATGAAATCAGTTTTAGCAAAGGTAGTTATAGCATTGACCTGGCTGCTGGCAGGTATTCCTATGACTGCCAACGGCCAGTTACCTGCTCATACAATTATTGAAGCCCAGCATATTCCCGCCTGTCCCGCGGCGGTGCTAACCCAGTACAATTTTGTAAAAGCTAATTTGGAAGGTTTATGGGTAAGTAATCCAACGAATGAAGATATCGGGTATCCTAAAGCGTTTTATGACGGATGGAAGAATTATTACTGGATTCCAGTGAACGGTAAAAAGATGTCCGTCTGTGGCCGCTACTATCGCTTTAGTATATATGATGGAGAGAGCGGGGTATTAACAGGTGGTAATGACAGTCATGATGACGAATACGATTGGAACATTACACTCGTTCCGCATGCTCCTTTTAACTATATAATTGAAAACGTATATGCCATTAGCAAAACGACCAATGACTGGCAGACAGGTACTTTTGACGGTAAAACCTATACGGCGATCCAGGCCGAGATAACACCAGATGAATCCCTTTATAATAATCCCTGGTTCCCGAACATAGGACATGAACAATCAACTACCAATGTTGTTTCCCCCACGATAGGTGTATATGGTCCCTGGGTAATGGATAATAATCATAACAAGAGACCGGAGATCCACCCTTGCGAAATTATCTGGTGGAGAAAAAAGCTGGGACAGCAGGAGGAATATTACATTTTCGGTATACAGGATGATTCCAACCGTTTTGATGAACCCGGTGATTTTGTATTCGACCATAATTTTGGGCTTCAATGGAAGCCTTGGGCAAAACCTCCAATGACAGCACAGTTTAAGATCCCATTTGAATACAACGGGCAGTTTAGTGATCATCTTGTTGTAAATATTGAGGAACTGAGATCAAGACATGTTGTAACGGCTAATTTTTCAGAAGGAGCTGATTCCGATGATGGAAATAGTCACCAGCTTTCACTCAAACAGTTTGGTATAAAAGGGGAGGCAGTGGCGGCAAATAAACCGTCCGGTATCATGGTCCAGGTCAATGAGAATATTCCCAATCCTGCAGACCTGGGTATTAAGTTTGTTGATCTGCACAAGAAAGCAGATGGAACCATCATTGGCTATATCCAGATCTTTACTGCTTATGGTAAGAATGTTTCGGGACAAGAAGGTTACCATGCTATTAAAGTAACCATGAACTATCCAAAAAATAGAATCCTGTCGCCGGTAAAGAATCCCGGGACCTGGCCAACCAAAGGAAATAAAAGGAAGGGACAGTAGTTGGTCAATCGGCGAGTAGAAGCTATTTGCTGGTTACCGTAAAACTATACCTTTTATTTACTTTGCGGGCTTTGCCATTACTTCCCAGTACCGGGTTTAGTTTTGGCGTATCGATACTAAGCCTTTCTTTAACCTGCTCCTCCAGGAATTTGCTTTCCGGTGTCGGCAGCACACTGGTGATATTCACCCGACCATCCACTTCAATGACATAGTCGACGATCACAAAATAGTCTCCCTTTTTGATCTTTTTGGATGTTACTACTTCCGTATTTAAAACACTTATGGTGGCATCAACAAATTCTTTCCATAATTTATTATTGTCTTTCGTAGTAACAGCATTGTCGACAGGAATAGCAGGTGCCATGGCTGACGAATCAGTTAGTGCAGTCGTCTTGGAAGGGTCTGTAGCTACTGCAACTGGCTTGCTTTTTTCTGGTTCAATCGGTTTTTTTTGGCGGGTAGAATCAATTTTTGTACTCAAGTCCTCGCCTTTACGAAGCACAGAACCGGTATCTGTTTTTAATTTTCCACCATACAACGCTTCTTTCAAAGATTGAGCGTTGACCTGAACCGCAATGATAACTCCAAGCAACAATATTCCTTTTTTCATAGAAAATTCCTTTGATAATTTGTAGGGGGCTTTCTTTTCTCCCTGCAAGTTAGCTGCAAAGATGTTAGCATCTTCTTAATCTACTTGGCCTGAAATCCCATCTTTCCTGCTTAGAAATATAATGATTTGATAGACCCGGCAGTTGACCGTTAATAAGCAGGGCGTCATCACAACGCTTTGGTCCCGGCTAGCGAAGCTGAACCAAAAGAATAGTAAATTCGCCAAACTGCCTTACCTGGGTAATCGGGGTATTCAAAGGAAAGAACGATATGGGAAAAACTCAATTGAATAAAGCCGGCGAATTTGTGGTCAAAGAAGAAAAAATGATTAATTATATACTGGCCGGATTATTTTTTGCAATTTTCCTGTATGGCGTAATCGATGCTGCAAAACGCCATTTTATAAACATAGATTACCAGAGCTATTTTTTTACCCTGGCCCTGGTACCCGTCATTTTTTGTATCCGCAGGGCAAATAGCAAACGGGTTTATATCCGGGTCAATAAAACAGGCATCTACCACGATGAACAATTAGTAACCGGGTGGCCCGGTTTGCTTAACGCTTATATTACACAGAAAGAAAAGAAAAGCTTTTTCAACATCCAGGATAACTTTATACTGGTAGTAGAATACAGGAAAGATGGCCCACCCGGAAATTCCCGGCGACAGATCCCCTTGACCAATACACAGAACAGGTCGGAAGAAGAAGTACTGGAAGCTGTACAGTTATTTTGGGGTGAATACAGGAAGAATGCTAGTTTGTAAAATCAATGAGGTACCACAATTGCCGGTTCGGATGCACCGCTCTAATGCCCAATGTAAGATTTACCAATATAATTCAGCTTAATATGATGCTTTTGAGTGTATTTGGCAGCTGTGGTATTGTATTTGCACGCTGACGATACCCGGGGACAAGAGCTGGAATAAAATACTATCTTCATCAAGGTCTTTTAAACTTAATTATTATGGCAAAAACTGTGTATAGTCTTTTCTGCGTTGCTTTTTTTTCTCTCTTGCTAGCCGGTTGTGGTGACAGCAAAGAAACCAAAACAGAAGGAAAAGCAGATCAGTCCGAAACTAGCGGTAAGATGGATAAAGTGCAGGCCGATAATACCGATACCGAAGTAAAAGCCCCTGATTTTACTAATCCTGAACTCAAAAAGTACTTCGGTATATACACTGCTTATTTAAATAAAGTAGTAGCCAGTATACAAAATATGGATGAGGTGGGTACTATGAAAATATTTACGGAGGAAGGCAAGCAATTTAATGACAAGAATGAGATGGAACAAAAAGCTCAATCGGAGGAAAAGGAAGTATTTAACGCCTGGCTGTTGGAAACCATGCCTGCTCAAAAAATAATTGTGACTTCTGATTATTATAAAAAATTTAATGAAGCCTATTATAAAAAAGTACGTGAAGATTTTGAAAAGAAGAATAATTAATAAAAGACAACCATTATTGCTATCCCAATAAAACGGATGGTAGAGATAAATAAAATAAATACTTTTACTACACCAAATTACTATTACTATGACACAGGATAATACAGTTATTTTGCACACTTATAATGATATGACAGAAGCCAAAATGATCCAGTTTAAACTCAAAGAACATGGTATTGACTCCTTCCTGAAGAATGAAAATGTAATGGGACTCGATCCGATAGGAGGAGTTGAACTCAAAATATTTGAAAAAGACAGGGAAGCAGCTGAAAAAATCATTAGCGGGTAAAAGTTCCTGGAAAGCGTTATAGGGTAACGATATCACCGCTTTTTAAGAACCTGCCTTCCTAACAATGAGGTTAGCAAGGACCTTGAACCAGCTAACACTGTTAAAATCCAATGCCAGGGAGCTAACTCTATGCTAAGTGCGACTACTGTGTACTTAGAATCAGAGCTTTTATTTAACCGCAGTAGACAAAAACATTACGGTAGTTTTAAAAATCGATCCATTACTCCTCTTCATTTTCATACCGGCTCAACCGGTTGGAGAGAGTCAAAATTACTTCCTGCTGTTTCCCAAGTCGTTGCAATAAATAGGTGATGGCCTCTATGCCCTCAAGGTTTATATCGAGTTCATACAACCTCACAATTTTTTCAAGGAATGGCAATTGACTTACTGGAATGCATATCTTTTCCTCGATAGTGTGGCATTCAAGCAAGCCGCTATCCCTTAAAGAATTGATAAATGACAGTTCAATACAGTGCTGCCTACAAAATGCATCCACCACGATCATTTCATCTGATTCCATACAAAAGAATTTAGTTGTATTTACTCAATTCGGTAAACAATTCTTTTTGCTTCTCTGAAAGGTTAGTGGGCAATTTTATGCTATAAGTAACATACAAATCACCTGCCTCTCCTTCCTTTTTATACACCGGGACTCCCTTGCCTTTCAGCCTGATCTTGCTACCCGGTTGCGTTCCCGGGCTTATTGATAGCTTTACTTTACCGGTTAATGTTTCAATTGTAGTTTCTCCTCCCAGTATTGCCTGGTACAGATCAATCGTACTGTTGACAAAAAGATCGTTACCGGAGCGTTTAAAAACAGGGTGGGCAGCAATCGAAAAAGTAATGTACAAATCCCCGGCCGGTCCGCCATTGACACCGGGCTCACCATAGCCTTTTAATTTGATCACCTGGCCGTTTTCAATACCGGCTGGGATCGTAATGCGGATATTTTTTCCGTTGACCGTTAGGGTTTGTTTGTGGGTAGTCAGTACATCGGGTAAGGTTAGACGTAATTCAGCATTGTAATCGGCCCCCCTGAATTTAGTTTGCCGGCTTCGGCCTGAACCGCCGAACATAGATTCAAAAAAATCCGAAAATGCACTGCCCTGATCACCTGAAAACTGTTCGAATCCCTGGTATTGAGACTGCCGCTGCGACTGCCTTTGTTGTTGAAACTGGTCAGCCTGTTTCCAGTCCTTACCATGCTGATCGTATTTTTTTCTTTTTTCCGGATCGCTTAATACTTCGTTGGCTTCATTGACCTGCTGAAATTTCTTATGCGCTTCTTTGTCATCCGGATTAAGGTCCGGGTGCAGCTTCCTGGCCAGTTTGCGGTAGGCTTTTTTTATATCGTCTTCAGATGCGTTTTTATTTACACCCAATATTTTGTAGTAATCAATAAATTCCATCTGGCTATATTTTAGATTGCGGCTGTATAAAGATAATCCTTCCCTTACTGAACGGCAATTTAACCAAACAGGCTATACGATGCCTACTCACTTCGGTTTTTATGGGAATAAAATTCCACGCAAAGCCTTTCCTTTTTACCACCTTGCACTATACTGTAATCTCAAAAAACCGGGCATGATTTTGAATTACTAGAATATATACATCAAAAAAATAAATAGCATTTATGAAAACTAGAAAAACAACACAACCAAATTCCTTTACTAATTTTTCTGCATCAGAAGACCTTTTGGATACAACAAGTAATATCGCAGAAGGTGACGATACTGATGTAAGTCCTGAGGAAGAAGAATTGCTTCGCCGCAGCAGCGAATCCAGGGGATCAACAGATGATGACGCCTCGCAGCAGGCCGCGGTCGACACTACAGACGAAGATGGAACACCGCTTAATGAAGAAAGTAACCGGAGTGGGGATGAACTGGATGTACCCGGTAGTGAAGATGATGATGACAATGAAGCCATCGGGGAGGAAGATGAAGAGAATAATTCTTACAGCCTGCCAGACCAGGATGACTGATCACAACAGTCTAACAGCACCTGTAGCGGGTTTCTAATTGGATGCTAACAATAGAGGGTAACCAATTAGCAACTGAGGACGGCATTCAGATTCCCTCATGGCTTACCTCTAAACAGCAAAGCCCTGCTTGATTCGCAATGCAACCGACCAGTACTATATTCGAAACTATGCCAGTGATGGTTCTATAAAGCTCTACTGACGAAACGCTGACGGCAGTGGATAGTTGCAGGAAATATTGAAGAGTCAAAGCGTTAAGGCAAAAACTGCTTACATATACTAATTCTAATCCATTATCAGAAGACAGCGTCTTCCATTAATGGTGCTCTTGTAATTTCACTTGGCTCTTTTACTACATCGGTTTCACTGAAAACGAAATTATTTAAAGCAGGATGTGATAGAACTGAAGCGAGCAGGGGACTTGCTCTAAAAACCGCTAACGCTTCTTCGTTCTTGAAAAGATAAATCGCTCCGCCTTCATTTTTTTCTTCGTCTATCAGCCAAATCTTCCACTGGCATCCCGGTACGTTGGCAAAATCCGTTGCCACTGAAGAAAGGATAGCCTTTAATTCATCGGCCGGAATACTGTAATTGAACTTTGTGATTAGAATTTTTTGTGCCATAGTAGTAGTTTTGATAGTTAATAATTTTCCTGGGTGGTCCACACCAACTATAGTTAAATCATCTACAAAAATCGGCCTTTTTCCATAAAAAATAGAAATAAGGGCTATTCGGATTATGTGCTCTTTTTCTAAATAATCATACGGTTTTCAACTGTTTACTTGATTTTTCATGTCCCAAACCTCTTTTCTAACTGTAGAAATGTGATGAATTAAAATGGCACAAATTGTGTGAGGTCTTCGCGACTTATTTTGCGTCACTGGCAGCTATTTAATCAGGATCTTTGCCAAAGTCATTTTTTCCTAAAATAAAAAAAATATGGAAAATTTCATCCAAAAAATTATCCTTTCATGTTGCATGGTACTACTATTTACCTACTGCAACGATAAGAAAGAAGCAGCCCCCACAGCGCAAATAGCTACCATGGATCTGAAAAGGGGAGAAGTGGTTTCCTGCGGTCCCCTGGACAAGCAATTTGGCCAGACTTCTTTTGCAAGTTCTGTCCCCGGAAACCTGAAAACAGATTTTGACCTGGGTGTTGCGTTACTACATTCATTTGAATACGATGAGGCAGAAAAAATGTTTGCAAAAGTAATTGATAATGCCCCGGATTGTGCCATAGCCTATTGGGGTGTAGCGATGGCTAATTTCCATCCGCTATGGGCACCGCCAACGCCAACCGAATTGGAAAAAGGAGCAAATGCCGTTAGGATAGCCCGGTCAATTGATAATAAAACAAATAGGGAATCAGCCTATATTGATGCCATCGGAAAATTTTATGCAGATGCTGACAAGCTGACGCACCGTGAACGGATATTAAATTTTGAAAAAGCTATGGAAGCCATCTACCTTGATTATCCGGATGACAAAGAAGCACCCGTGTTTTATGCATTGGCACTGAATGCAGCTGCAGATCCGGCAGACAAGACCTATTCCCGCCAGAAAAAAGCATTTACTATCTTGAACGGTATCTTTGAAAAGGAACCTCTTCATCCCGGTATTGCTCATTATATTATTCATAATTATGACTACCCCGGGCTTGCAGAAATGGCATTACCTGCTGCCAGAAAATATGCTACCATTGCGCCTGCATCGGCGCATGCTCAGCATATGCCATCGCATATTTTTACGAGGTTGGGTCTTTGGGATGAATCTATCAAATCCAATATGGTTGCCGCTACTTCCGGGAGATGTTATGCGGAGCAATTAAAATTAAAAGGATCCTGGGATGAGGAGTTGCATGCCCTCGACTACCTGGTGTATGCCTACTTACAGAAAGGAGACGATGACCTGGCCAAAGAGAGAGTAGAACATCTTCAAACGATAAAGCAGGTTGACCCGCTGAATTTTAAAGTGTTGTTTGCGTTTGCGGCTTCACCTTCCCGTTATTTTTTGGAGAAAAGGATGTGGAAAGAAGCTGCCGGGATGAAAGTTTACCCTGCCCATTTTCCTTGGGAAAAATACCCGTGGCAAAAAGCGATGATTCATTTTACAAGAGCATTAGGAGCGATACATACTGGCAAAACGGACCAGGCAAAAAATGAACTCGATACATTGAGATCCTTGCAGGCCTTACTAAATAAAGAAAAAAATATGGTTCGGGAAGCGGCCCAGGTAACTGTACAAATAAATACAGCCGCCGCCTGGATTCATTTTAAAGAAGGTAACAATGATAAAGCCCTGGAATTGATGACAATGGCTGCTGATAGTGAAGATGGTACAGAAAAACATCCTGTTACTCCTGGTGAAATAATTCCTGCCCGTGAGTTATTAGGTGACATGTTGTTAGCCATGAATAAACCTGCCACTGCACTGATCGCCTATGATAATGTACTGGTCACTCACCCCAACCGGTTCAATGCCCTCTATAGCGCTGGGATAGCGGCACAGGAAACTGGGGATAAAGAAAAAGCAAAACTTTATTTTCAAAAATTGGTAAAAAGTATTGGCCAGTCCAATTCCAAACGAGCAGAGCTGGAAAAAGCTAGATTATATGTAAGCTCCACCTGAGCGTCCACCAACCGCTTATAAAAAATATCGATTGGCAAAATGTTTTGCAGTTTAATTTTAAGTAAACTGCAAAACATGCGTAACCGCCATAGTTTCTTACTGCTCCTTTTCTTTTTTTCTTTTCAGCTTTCATTTGCTCAAGAGATACCCACTCCAAGAGCTTCAGGACATTTATTTTATTTTAAACCAACACAGTCATTGATCTTACTGGACGGATATGAAAAAGGAGCAATGCCTTCCTCAGGCCGTGCCGAAACATGGGCATGGAAGAATAATAGTTGGACTAAAATTGACACAACCACGCAACCATTACGATCATTAAGCGGTGCATCGTATCTACCTGACAGGGAAATGATCTTTGTATTTGGTGGAGTTGGCAGCAGGGGTTATGACGATTCATTGCGGGATGCCTGGACCTATGACACTAAACGATGGACGAGGACCGATGGAAAGGGCATTGGCACCCGTGATCATCATGAAATGGCGTATGATGAAGCCAACAAAACAATTATAGTGTATGGTGGGCAAAATGGAAAAAGAGAATTTGATAGTCGAACATGGTTATTCAGAAATAATAGCTGGACGGTATTAAACATACCCGGGCCCGGGCCAAGAGCACATCATGCAATGGCTTATGATGCTGTGAGGAAAAAAACCGTATTGTACGGAGGTAGCAGGGCTAACCCTGCCGGCGAAACCTGGGAATTTGACGGGATCCAATGGAGCAAAATTGAACCCTCCCTTCATCCCGGTAACCTGGCACATCATTCGATGGTGTATGATCCAGTGGGAAAAAGGGTGCTGTTGTATGGCGGACAAATTAACATGGCTATTAAAGGAGACATTTGGGCATGGGATGGAAAAAACTGGGAACGGATATCGGATAACGGACCCGCCAGGATCTTACCGGCAATTGCATTTAATACCGATAACAATAAATTGTATGTATTTGGTGGTAATGGTGGCGATCAGGCGACATCAGTATTTTCTGATCTCTGGGAATGGAATGGTAAAAAATGGACACAGGTCGAACAAGGAAAAATATACAAGTGGGATATGAGCAAAGATAGGTATGTGATTATTCAATAAATTTATTCGCGGCACCGGAACAAATGAATATTAACTATTTCCCGAAGCATTGTTGTATGTTTGACAAATGCAGGGTTCCAGTCTCATCCTTTTTATTTACGTGCTGGTTTTACTGGCGGTATGCTTGCAAATAATTTTTGCCACATCCAGCAGCACTAAAGCCCTGGCTTACCTGCTTTTTTCCATATTCGTTCCGGTACTAGGAATTGGCTTCTACCTCACATTTGGTATTAACTATTGGAGAAAAAAAAAATACACCGGTAAGCTGTTCCAAAACGACACCACGTACCGCCAGATCGAAAAAGATGTTGCTCATTACTCTCCGGCTTTTTTAAAGAAAAAAGACATTTCCTTGCAGGACAATGCCGAATTGATGAGTATGCTCCTGAAGGACCTGAACAGTCCGCTTACCGCCGGAAACCAATTAAAGATCCTGGTGAATGGGGAAGAAAAATTTCCTGAATTAATACAGTGTATCAAAGCAGCCAAACATCATATTCATGTTCACTATTATATCTATGAACAGGATAAAATTGGGGAAGAACTAATTGAACTGTTGATCAAAAAAGCAGCGGAAGGAGTGGAAGTAAGATTTATCTACGACGATTTTGGCAGCCATATCAAAAGGAATATGAGAAAAAGGATGATGGAGGCCGGAATCGAGGTTTATCCTTTTCACAAAGTCCATTTTTATCTTCTGGCCAACCGCATCAACTACCGCAACCACCGCAAGATCGTGGTGGTTGACGGGCAAACTGGTTTTACGGGTGGTATCAATGTCAGTGACAAGTATATCAACAATGGTAAGCACAAATTATTCTGGCGTGATACCCATTTAAGGATCGATGGTCCCGGGGTTTATTATCTTCAATACCTTTTTATTACCGATTGGAATTTCTGTTCTGAGAAAAAACTGCAGCCCTCCACGGCCTACTTTAGCCAGAATCTGCCCAAAGGGAATAAGTATATACAGATAGCGGCCAGCGGACCAGATTCAGTAAGTCCTTCGATTATGTTTTCCATACTGGAAGCAATTTATGTTGCTAAGGAGGAAATCTTAATTACCACTCCTTACTTTATTCCCGGCGAAAGTATCATGGATGCGCTGCGGATAGCAGCTACGAGCGGTGTGGCCGTAAAGCTATTGGTACCAGGGATCTGCGATTCAAAATTTGTGAATGCGGCTTCTAAAGATCATTATGGCTCCTTGTTAAGGGCAGGGGTGGAAATTTATGTTTACCAAAAAGGATTTGTTCATGCCAAAACCATGGTAACGGATGGCAAATTATCCATGATAGGCACTGCCAATATGGATCACCGTAGTTTCGAATTGAATTTTGAAGTAAATGCGATCATCTATGACAGCGCTTTTTCAAAACAGCTGCGTGATATTTTTTTTACTGACCTGAAAGAAGCCGAAAAAATAATTCCGGAAGAATGGTATAAGCGATCCTGGTTTGCTCGTTTTACGGAACGATCAGCAAGACTATTTTCGCCCTCCCTGTAAAAATCATACGTCATTGTCGTGGGGATAGCTACTCCACGAGTACAACAGCAGTTTGAGTGTTTAATCCTTCAGTCAACAAACAAACGCCTGCATTTACAGAAATGGTTCCCTGGGCTTACAGGAGGCATAACCAGCATCCGCAATAAAATATTTTTTTATAGACGGCTGCGGAAAGACCAACCTTCCGGGTATTTTTGAGTGGATATATTTAAACTTACTAAATACACCAAAATGCGGAACACCTACCTGGCCTGCCGGCATTTTTTACCGGCAACTATCTTTGTTTTTTCGATCTTGTTGTCAATTCCTGGTTACTCTCAATCAAAAGATGAAAAGAAAATACTTGCTACACTTAGGCTGGAAGAAAAATACTGGAGCAGCGGCGACATTGATGGGTATGTAAGCTTATATGCTCCCTCTGACTCTACCCGGATGATCTTAAGTAAGGGTGCCGCCTATGGTAAAGACAGTATTTTGGCCTTTTATAAAAAATACTGGCCAAAAGAAAAAATGGGTCAGCTGGTATTGGATGGAGAAAGAATGGAAAGACTTTCCCGGAAATATTATTATGTCACCGGCTACTTCCATGTGAAATACCCCGATGGCAAAACCGTTAATGGCCGCTATTCCAGCCTGATGAAAAAAATAAAAGGGAAATGGTATTTATATACGGATCATTCAAGCTGACCGACAGATCTTATTTCTTACTAACCCTGTACAGGTTACCATTATCTGTTACTGCATATAATAGACCGTTGTGATAAGCGACATCACGAAACCTTTCATTTTTATCAGCCAGCAATCTTTCTTCTCCCACTACTTTATTGTTGGTGATCACCAGCCGGCAAATATGTTGGCTGCTAAGTCCTCCGATAAACAAGTTGTTTTTCCATTCGGGAATAGCATTGCCTGCATAAAATGCCATACCGCTCGGTGAGAGTACCGGGTCCCAATAATAAACAGGTTGTTCCATACCGGCTTTTTGCTGAATAGGTTCCCCGATCTTGTCTCCACCATATTCAATACCATAGGTAATGACAGGCCAGCCATAATTTTTTCCCGCTCTTATAATATTGACCTCATCTCCGCCCCGGGGGCCAAATTCATTTTCCCACAGGTCACCCGTTACAGGATGTATGTCCAATCCCTGTGCATTCCGGATCCCATAAGCATATATCTCGGGCATAGCACCTGTCTGGTTAAGGAATGGATTTCCGGGAGCCGGTTTCCCATCTTTTGTTATTTTAAAAATCTTTCCTAATCCGGATGACAGCAATTGGGCTTGCGCCCTGCCTTCAAGACTTGATCTTTCACCGGTACTTACAAAAAGATTTCCGTCTTTATCAAATAGCATCCGCGAACCAAAATGCAAAGTGCTGTTCAATGCTGGGGTTGCCCGAAAGATGACGACCGGATTATCAATTGTTGAAGTGCCCTCATTCAATTGTCCCTTAGCTACTGCCATCAGGTTGCCTTTCCCGGATCTTTCTGAATAAGACCAGTAAATAGTTTTGTTTTTTGCAAAAGCGGGATCTAGCGCTACATCTAATAAACCTCCCTGCCCCCGGGAATCCACTTCCGGGAACCCGGTAATCTTTTTTACCAGGGCGCCTTTGGCATCATAAATTTGCATGAAGCCCGTTTTATCTGTGATGAGTAATCTTCCATCAGCGAACGGGATGACAGCCCAGGGTTTTCCGACTTTTTCAGCAAGCTTATCCACGTTGTAGGGGGTCACTGTTTTTACACCTGCAATTCTTGTTTGTCCTTTATAGGCGGGTTGATAATCAGCATTCGGCTTTTTGGTTTCCACCGGTGGGAGCTGAACATTACCATTCGTTGGAGCAGCATTATTATTGGTGCACCGGAATGAACTAACCAAAACCACGAGCGCCCCCAGGTAAAAAAATGTTTTTACTAGCATGAAATTTATTTTGTGAGGTGAACTATAAAAATAAACAAACTAAAATTAAGCCGGCACCCTGAAAAGAAGATTTTAAACGTATATTTCCTTAAACAAAACCCGGGTGTATGAAGCATCTCATTCTTGTCATTTTACTTTTTACAAACCTCGTGCCATTTGCCCAAAAAAATGCCTCCGTTTCCTTTGAAAAGTGGATAAGCCTGAAAAGTGCTGGCAGCCCGGTTATCTCTCCAGACGGGAAAACGATTGTTTACACTATAAATAGTACCGATTGGGCTAACAATACCTACGATAGTGAACTCTGGATGGCGAAAGAAGACGAAATCCCTGTACAACTAACAAGGACACACAAAGCAAGCAGCACCAGTGCGGCCTTTACACCGGATGGAAAATATGTAAGCTTTCTTGCCAACAGGACAGAGAAAACACAACTATTTATCATTTCTACAAGGGGAGGGGAAGCCATACAGGTTACCAATGATGCAGACGGGATCAGCAGCTATAGCTGGAGCCCTGATGGAACCCGGCTCCTTTACAGTAAACCACAGACCGACAGCAAACAAGAAAAAAATACAAAAGAACGTTTTGGTGCATTCGGTGTGGAAGGAGAAGAGTACAAACAAACCCATTTGTGGCTCCTCCACTTCAATTACGATTCCATTTTCTTTGCAGGGCAGTTACCGTGTTATACAGAAAAAAAAGATACCGCAATATCCACATCTAAAGCACCGGAATGTTTTACGCTGCCGGTAGCCAAACAACTGACAGAAGGAAATTTTTCTGTGGCAGCATTTTCCTGGTGCCCGGATGGAAAACAAATTGCTTTTAACCGGCAGTCCAACCCGCTTATTCTTTCAGGCATCAGTTCTGATATCGTGTTGATCAATGTGGACTCAAAAAAAATGACCACAGTAGTCAGTAACCCTACAGGAGACTTTATTAACTCCTGGCACCCAGATGGAACATCGTTTATATATAGCAGTTCGGTTAACGATTCTCTTACCGACTATTTTAAAAATAATCGATTGTTTATCTATGACCTGAAAACAAAAGCGAGCAAAGAGATTGCAATTGATATCGATGAAAATAAAACTGTTCTTCCCTGGAGCAACACCGGACTGTTTGTACTGGCCTTTGAAAAAACAAAGCGAAAATTGTACAGAGTGGATGTAAAGTCGGGATCCACCAAGGCCGTCTCACTTGCATTGGATCTCCCGAATAATTTTTCTTTTAGTAAAAACTCGGATGATATTGCAGTTTTGGGAGCCAATCATGCTACTCTCAACGAAATTTACCGTTGGCGATTGGATCAGCCATTGCAACAAATCACCAATAATAACGCACAGATCAAAACCTGGAATACGCCGGTGAACGAAGTAATACAATGGAAAAGCAAGGACGGCGCCATGATTGAGGGTATTTTGTTGAAACCAAAGAACTATGATGCAAGAAGAAAATATCCCTTGCTGGTTGTTATTCATGGCGGGCCAACAGCTATCGACCTTCCGGATGCTGTACCCGCCTATGTGTACCCCATCATGCATTGGACAGAAAAAGGTGCCCTGGTGCTGCGGGTAAATTATCGCGGCAGTGCCGGCTACGGAGAAAAATTCCGTTCCTTAAATGTAGGTAATCTTGGAGTAGGGGATATGTGGGATGTAGTAAGCGGGGTAGAATATCTTGCCGGCAAAAATATGATCGATACAGCTCGTATGGGTTGTATGGGATGGAGCCAGGGAGGATATATCTCTGCCTTTCTTACCACCAATACTAACCTATTCAAAGCAATATCTGTAGGCGCCGGTATCTCCAACTGGGTAACTTATTATGTGAATACGGACATCACGCCATTTACCCGGCAATACCTGGAAGCAACACCGTGGCAAGACATGAAGGTGTATCTAAAAACTTCACCCATGACCAATATTAATAAAGCCTCTACACCCACGTTGATACAGCATGGTGAATTTGATAAGCGAGTGCCGATTCCTAATGCGTATGAGCTTTACCGTGGCCTGCAGGACAGGGGTATTCCTTCGAGACTGATCGTTTACAAGGGTTTTGGGCACGGTATTAATAAACCGAAAGAAAGACTCGCTGCCGTATGGCATAACTGGCAATGGTTTAATCAGTATGTTTTTGGAGAAAAAGAAGAAGCATTGCCGGTTGAATGACAATTGACTTTTAACTGCAGATAATTTATGCAAAGGAAATGCAGGTGCTGGAAGGATTTATAACAAGTGCAATAAAGGATCAATGCAAAATGGAATCTCCTGGCTATCCATTAATTGCAACGGCCATTCTAGACTCCTATATACCGGCAGCCCGTCAAAATATATTATCTTCCATCTTGTTATAAATTGCTTCAAACGAGGTTATGCCTATTTTCATGGATATACATACTATTCCCGGCGTTAAAGCCAGGGATGTTGCAGAAGCGCACCAGAAAGATATGCTTATACAGGGAGAACATGCCTGTAAATGCATGACCTATTGGATCGATGAAGAAAGGGAAAATGTATTTTGCCTGATTGAGGCACCCGGAAAAGAGGCGGTCGAAGAAATGCATAGCAAGGCACATGGTTTAATTCCCGGAAAAATAATTGAAGTGAGTAGTTCGCTGGTAGAGTCTTTTTTAGGCAGGATCTACGATCCCGCTGAACTAACAACCGATAATGGCTTAAAAATATTTCACGATTCTTCTTTTCGTATACTTTTAAGTACAGCTATCACTGACCCTGTATTATTGCAGCATCATTCAGGATTGGAAAAAGCAAATGAATGTCTGCAACAGTACAATGACATTATCAGAAAAAACTTTGACCAGTTTGAAGGCCGGGAAGTAGAACAGGGAGGAGCTGGCTTTATCGGTTCCTTTGCATCAGCCACCAAAGCATTATCCTGTGCCTTGGCCATCCAAAAAGATCTTTCCGGGATGGAGGCGGATGCCATCGGGTTAAGGATAGCCATTACCGCAGGCGAGCCCGTTGCAAAAACAGAGAAACTATTTGGAGAAGCTATACAATTGGCATCCTACCTGTGTACCGTAGCAGAGAACTCACAAATTGCCATATCTTCGACCGTCAGAGAAATTATCTCAAAGGATCATTTTCAAAACAAGGAAAAGAATATTTTCATCCTTTCACCCCAGGATGAAGCTTTGTTGGAATTACTATACAGCAAGTTGGAAGCAAACTGGCAAAATCCCGATTTCAATGTTACAGATTTTTGCCAGGCTATGACCATGAGCAAGTCACAATTATACAGGAAGACGGTCCAACTTTTTGGGCAGTCCCCGAATTTATTGCTAAAAGATTTCCGGCTTGAAAAAGCAAAAGAGATGATGAAGAAACAACGCTTTACTATTTCACAGATAACATTTGATGCAGGATTTACCAGCCCTTCTTATTTCACCAAGTGTTTTAAAAAGCGATATGGCCTGCTCCCTATGGCTTATCTCGACCATTTACATTAATTGCTACATTGTCTTCACTAACCTGCATCATTGGGAAAACAAATCCACGCCTTGGTTCGATTTTACCATCTTTTGAACGATTTGTTTTAATTGTTACCAGGTGATCGTTGATAGCGATGAAATTTTGTCATTTATTGGATCATTTGTTATAGTACAGCAGTAACCCGGCGGTATACCTTTGGTAATCTTATCACAACTAAAATAAAAAGTATGAAAACGCTCACAACCCGCTGCTACCTTCTTATCGCCATCGTGCTATTCACAGGTACTGCCACCATGGCTCAGAAAACAACTACAGATAATTTAAAAACAAAAAATCAAACGGAAATGAAAACCTATGTAATCGAAAGAGAAATTCCCGGAGCAGGGAAATTGACCGAGGCACAATTAAAAGGCATCTCGCAATCTTCCTGTTCTGTACTAAAAGAAATGGGCCCGCAGATACAATGGCTGCACAGTTATGTAACAGGCGATAAAATATTTTGCGTGTACAAAGCTGAAAGCGTAGAACTGGTGAAAGAACATGCTAAGAAGGGAGGCTTTCCGGCCAATACGATCACCGAGGTTTCAACGGTCATAAGCCCGGCCACTGCTAATTAGTTTTACAACAAATAGATTATTTCAAAACCCGCTTCCGGCGGGTTTTGAATTTTTTGCCAGGCTACAAGAATTACGATGCATAAAATCCAGTTTCTATGGAAACGCCTTTTTTGAGTGTCTGATAAACCACGCAATATCTTTCGGCCTGCCTATTCTTACCTGACGATACTTGTCACGTTTGCTATATTTAAACATCATACCGGTTTTTATCCAATGCCGTCGGCAGTTAAAGCGTTTGCAAAGAAACTGGAAAAATTAAAGACAGGCGAAGAGTCGATCCATTTCTCGTTGGACAAACCACTTCCATTGTTGTTGATACGCAAGATCGTCAGGTCTCGTGTAAATGAAAGTAAACACGGGGAAATTAAATGGAGAAAGTAAATAGGGTTATGCTTGGGCAGGATAATACAGCATTTTTAATCCATACATATCCCTGAGTGATTCTAAAAGAAAAAAGATAAATCATACCATCCTGTCTTCCAAGACATAAGACATTGGCACGATTTTGTACCCTTTACAGTTCTAAATAACTTTGTATGGAAATTTTTGGAATTATTATGCTCATAGCAGGCGCCCTTTTGCTTATTGTAGGTCTTTTTTTCAAAGAAAACAAACATAAGCGGGTCGGTCATTAATAACAGGTGGCGCCTGGCCACTACTAAGGTCTGTTGGACATTCTTTAAGTATAAAAAATAAATATGTCCAGCGTACCAGGATTGCTTTGTTTTGTTTGCTAATCTTTAACTGACGACCAAAAAGAGAGATCATCAAAAACTTCATTTGGCTTCCTCGTTCAATACCACAATAGTCAGGGTGGGTGCTGCATCTTCCGGAAATTACAAGAGCACACTTCAGTGGTTATTACTTCTACTAGCCTTCTTCGATGGAATTATTATTCAATTGAATTGTAAGTTAAGTGAGGCCTGGCTGACCCTTAATAATTCGGTGTTTGCCGGGTTGTGAGGTTGAATGCTACTATTTGTACAATTATGCTTTATTTTACCATTTCCATCTACGTACTTCATTTAAAAATATGGCATGAACCCGGATAGAAAACAATTTCTGATGCAATTAAGCAGCGGGCTAGTTCTCGCCGGAATACCTGGTCTGGCATCAGCACATGAAGCCGCTTTACCTTCAATTGATATAGATGATTTTATGCCGGATGGAGAGGCGGATGACGAGAAATTCTGGAAACAGATAGCTAAAAAATACTACGATATTTCCAAAGACTATATTAATCTCGAAAATGGGTATTATGGCATTCAGCCCAAACCTGTATTACAGGCTTTTCAAAAAAATATCGCAATTGCCAATTCACAAGGAGCCCGCTTTGCCAGGAAAGACTTTCCAGGTATCTCTGCCGCCATTAAAAAAGAACTAGCTGGTTTTCTTGGTGTGACAGACGAAGAGATCATCATTACCCGCAATGCTACCGAAGCATTAAATATCGCCATACAGGGTTATCCTTTCAGACAAGATGATGAGGTATTGTTAAGCCAACTTGATTATTTCAGCATGATCGAAACATTCCGGATGCTGGAAAAAAGAGGAATGATAAAAGTAAATGCATTTGAATTACCCTTGTTGCCGGCCAATGAAGAGGAGATCGTGGAATGGTACCGGAAAATGATCACACCTAAAACCAGGGTGATATTACTGACGCATGTTTCAAATATCAACGGGTTGATTGTACCCGTAGCAAAAATTGCTGCCATAGCCAGGGAGAAAGGTATTGATATCATTACTGATTCAGCTCATGCATTGGGCCAGGTACCTTTTAGCATCCTGGGACTTGGTTCGGATTTTGTCGGGTTGAATCTTCATAAATGGATCGGAAACCCGGTTGGTGCCGGTGTATTATATATCCGAAAAGAAAGGATAAAGGATATGATTCCTTTATTTGGAGATGTTAACACGGCTGAAAACAGTATTACAAAATTGGCGCATTTCGGCACCACACCTTTTGCTGTTATCATGACGATCCCCGACAGTATCGCCTTTCATCAAATGCTGGAGGTTGAAAGAATATCACAACGTTTGCATTACCTGAAAAGCATTTGGGTAAATGAATTAAAAGATCATCCAAACGTAGAAGTGGTTACCCCCGCTGTCAGGGACTTATCCTGTGCCATCGCGTCCTTCCGTGTTAAGGATAAGACATCCGCTGAAGTGGTAGACCATCTTTATAAACAACATACTATTTTAACGGTGAACCGTCCCTTGGGTAAACAAGGTTGTGTAAGAGTAACACCTTCTGTGTATACCGCTGCAGCGGATGTGAGAAAATTGGCGGAAGCCGTGAAGGTATTTGCCAGGAGCTAGGACGCAGTAGTCTTTTTGCCGGTTTTTTGATTTCCTTCTTTTTTCCGCTTTGATACCTTTTTCAAAGCTTTTCTAACCTGCCCGATAGTTTTATGCAAATTCTTTTCATGGGTGTCCAGCAGCTTTTTTGTCTTTTTTCCGGCTGTATCAAAGTATCGGTTGGCCTCAGTCAGGTAGGTGTTGAACGTGGCAGCTTCCTCGTCCAGCTTTTTTAGCAGGTCCCAAAAAGATTCTTTGATTACCATAGCACTTATCAATATCAAATTTTAAGCCGGGTATCACAACCGCTGGTGAAATTTTAGAATGGTTAAATTTTGATACTTTCCAGCCTATCGGTACACTGTTTAGTGTAGTTTGGTTCTTTCAGAAAGAAGTGAATAGTAGATGATTAGAACAGGTTTGCCGGTATACGTGCCCAAGCGTAGTGTAATTACTGAGAAATTATTAGTAAACATTGGCGATCTATACCGGGGCAGACTTCCCAACGTCATTTTCTTCCCTATGGTTTTAAATTTATTCATTTAAATAAATAACTAATTTTATGACAAACTAAACAATATGAGAAAATCTTTAAACCTTTTACTATCCACTGTGGTCATTATTATTGCTGCGGGTACAAAAGCAGAAGCGCAGCAATATAAACTTCGCCAGACAAATAGTATGATGGGTATGAAGTCAGAATCTACCATTTATGTAAAAGGCATGCGCAAGAGAACTGAACCGGGCAGTATGATGGGTATGCCTCCTCAACCCGTAACTATTGAGCAGTGTGATCTGCAGCGCACCATTAAGATAAATGACAAAAAAAAGTTGTATTATATCGAAACATTTACAAAGGAAACAGACGAGATCATAGAAGAAGATGCTAAACCTGCTGTTGTAAAAAATAAACCGGTGACTACTGTATCCAATGAAAAAGGAGGCGTTATCAATATGTGGTACACTATAACCGATACGGGGGAACGGAAAAAAATGAGTGGTTTTACAGCAAGACATGTATGGACCTCACAAAAAATAAAGCCTTCCCCGCAGGCCTGTACCATGAAAGACAGTATTATTATTAAAACCGATGGATGGTATATTGATCTGCCGGAGTTCAATTGCCCGATAAACTACCGACCAACGGCTACCATGGCGCCCCCTAATCAAAAGCAGCCGGAATGCAAAGACCGTTTTGTAACGCATCGCAGCGGAAAAGGAAAATTAGGGTTTCCCTTAACGGAAACAAGAACTATTATCATGGGTAATGCCAGCGCCAAAACAAGTGAAATGGTTATGTCACTTGAAACACTGGAGTTTTCAACCACCAAACTGGATTCGATGCTGTTCGAGATCCCTCCTGGTTACCAGCAAACTATGGATGAAAGCGAGCTTCAGGAAAAATTCAATATGAACGACATGATGAAACAGGTGAAGGCGAATCAAATTGAAATGCCGGAAGTGACTACGTCGGAAGAAAAGGCACCCGGTAAAATAAGGGTAGGGGTTTACGAACCAAAAGGGGATGGCCAGCTACAGGCATCGTCATTGCAGCAGCACCTTGTGGGGATTTTAAGAACCGAAACAATAGAGGCAATAGCTGTGGCAAACGAAGATGAGGCCAAAAAATATAATTGTGATTACACCCTGGCTACGGATTTTATTAAAATAAAACAAGGCAGTAAACTAGGTGGTTTGCTGAAAGCAGTTAAAAACACAGATCCCAATGCTGCATCATCCTTTACAATGGAAGCGGGTATGAACCTGGTAAGACTTGCCGATGGTTCCAGCGTTGTGCAGCCAAAGTTAAATGGTAAGTATGATGGAAAAATTGATGATGCTGCTAAAAAGGTGCTGGACGAAGGCAGCGGCCAGGTTTTAAAAGCGCTGAAATAAGTGCATGTTAGAGCCTCGATGATCGCTTTCCCTGACGACAGCTTTTGTGCCACTACAGCTTTTCTAAAAAAAAGGCAGGGCACCTTTTTACTTCTTTATCAGCTCCCGCAATTTCAAGTCAAGTTTGTGAGCCATATCATCATAATTGGCAAGTATTACGGTTGTATAGGCACCGGTATTATAAAACATAAAAGTCAGCTTAGCACTCCAACCCCTGGTATCGCCCCCGAGATAGCCGGTAATTTTGCCAGATCTTTTTATCTCTTCCCAACTGCCGGGTTGAAATCTATTGAACAAGCTTGCTTTGCTGGCATCGCTGAGCAGTGTATTGTCGCTCATCATTGAATAAAAAACGCGGTAAAGATCCGTTACCGTTGAATACTCACTGCCAGCACCAGTGGGGGGCTCGCCGATCAAAGCTATCACCGATCGTTTGCCATTTTTTTTATAAGGAGCAGCGTGGCCCTGAACGATATCACCTGTTTTTGCAAATCCTGAGTTTATCATAGTCAGGGGTTTGAATATCCGTTCGGTTACAGCTTCTGCAAATGATTTACCGGTAACCTTTGAAATGATAGCCCCTAATAGATAATATCCTGAATTGGAATATTTATCCTTCGTTCCAGGAATAAATTCCGGTTTTTCCTGCGCAATCAGTTTCACTACGTTTTCCTCAGAAGTATAATTTTCAGGATTTGCATACTTTTTTGTTACATATACATCACCAAGGCCGGAACGATGATCCAGCAAATGGAAAATACTGATCCGGCTTGCATACTCCTGGTCGAACCCGGTAAAAAACCTCCCTATAGTATCATCAAGACTTAACTTTCCCTCCTGTATCAATTGAAGGATTACGATCCTGGTAAATAATTTCCCGGTTGAAGCTATATTAAATTTGGTGTTGGTACCATTTCGAACTTTTTCTTCTTTATCAGCATAGCCTGCACTTTTGATCATTACTATACTGTCCTCTTTTGCCACCAGCACCGTTCCTGAAAATTCTTCTTTATTTCCGGCATCTTCAACAATACGGATCAAGGAAGAGGAGAGGACAACAGGTTGAGCAGACAACCTGAAAAAATAACCGGTACCTAACAGCCATAGTAAAACCAAGACAGGATACCGTGCTTTCACATAATTAATTGAGCTCATCCAAACCAGGTATTTTTTGCTGATAAAAACCATGCTATTCCAACATCAAACAATAAACGAACGTTGCAAAGTCTATGAACAGCAGGGGCTAATACACTTAGATTCGTAAACAATTGAATTCGCTGCATTCCAAACCTATGAAATTTTCGTTTTCTAATTCTACAAGCCGTATTTCATGAGAAACTTTCCCGCATCCTGCATCAAACGGCGGGATATGAAAACCGTCAACGTAATTAAAAGAGATTATAAACCTGGTATTTTGTCTATTGTTTATTTTATTGAAAGTGCGAAAACAACTCAGTCAATTCACTCTCCAGCATATCAACGAAGGGTAGTTATCGAAATATGACCCCCAAAAATTGCATTGACACATCCGGGTCCGGCCTGAAGGACCATTGAAACGAGTTCAAGGCAGTTTGTAGTGAGAACTACAAGGAGATGGAAGAGCTGTTCGCATCCTTAAAAACTTCAATACCTAACTTTGACCGAAATCAGTTGCATACAACCAGTACAGAAATAGACCATCTTTACAACGAAAGCAGGCAAGCAGATCTTATCAAACTAAATTTACGCAAGTGACTGAAAGGATGAATAGAGTCTGCAGGGCAGGTGATCACATATTTACCTCAGTATATTTTTTGAAATTATCCAGGATAGCCTGCCAGCCACCCCGCTGCATTTCCACTGGATGAGTATTTTCTGCATCAAAACTCTCCACCACATTTGTACTGTCGCCATTTGAAGTAAATGTTATTCCCACTTTTCTACCATCACCCATTGTATATTCAATATACTCATTAGTTCTCACTGCATCGTACACTCCCCCGAAGTCAAATCCAAAACTGCCGTCTTTGGCTTCCATCCGGGTACTGAAGCTGCCGCCTATGCGTAAATCGTTTTGTGCTTGGGGTGCATGCCAATCATCAGATGCGGCACACCATTGTGTAATATGCTCAGGTTTTGTCCAGCATTCCCAAACTTTATCTACGGGGGCATCAATAGTTGCTTCAACTGTAATGACCGTTTTTTCCTGCGATTCCATGATAATTAAATTTAATTATTTGTATTATTTGTTGGCTGACACAAACATATTTGAAATAATTATAGCAAATGCTGTGCAAAGACGACAATTCAAAGGATTAATTGCGACTTATAACCCTCACCATTCCCTGCTTAAAGTATAACTGAAATCGTCATCGCCAACGAGCAGATTTCCCGCTGCATCTGTAAACAAAAGTATATGCTCGCCTGGGTGCAGAAGGTATAACAACGACTGCCCTTTTTCATCATTCAATTGGTAAATGATCTTTCCACTTTTCCGGTGGATGAACTTCCATTCACCTGCCAGCCTTTCCGCTTTACGCCATCGTGTTCCCCACATTTTATAAAAGCCCTGTTCAATATGCCCGTCTTTTGCATATAAAATAATCTTCCATTTTAATTTGTAGCACGCTGAGCCTGGTTCCATCAATCCCGGGATATTACAGGGGGTTCTTCCTACAAAAATCATCGAATCCCTGAAAACAATAGGTTGCGCAATCATGTTAACCTGTTCAGTACCCGAGGGCGTAACACTGTTGAGTGTATAACTCCATCCTCCATTCCCAGCCAAAAGACTATTGTCTTCGTCTAGCCAATGAAGCAAGTCAGCGTTTAATTCAGCGGCTCGTAAGAACTGGGCACCGTTTTGAAAATGGTAATATTCCTTTTCTTTGGCAACTACACCACTTAATTCAATCTTCTTACCCCCGCTTATAAACCCATTCGTGTTTGGTTGACTGATGCCGTACGTGCAATGAAGTTGGTAATGATTATCCCGGATAACCAGTTTCCACCGGATAAAATCGATTGATTCCGAAAGGGGTATTCCCAGGAACTTTTTGACTACAGGAACGGCCGGGGTGCTACCTGTATAGGTCTTTTCCTTTCCGCTGGCGCAGGCAACGAAATGAAAAAGGAATAAAAAAGTAATAATGGCTTTGCTCATATGCTGGATTTATTTAAAGTTCTGCCAAATTTTTAAAGTGCAAATACTTTTCTCCTTCTAAGGAGATAGTTACCTGACGAAAGGAATAATTTTCACGAGAAAGCGATGGTTTCCGCCGCCTGACAGGGGCAGCATATCGATCAATTTCAATAACTTTACCCGGATGAAAAAATATACGACCCTGCTATTTTTATTTGCAACCGCCTTGCTGGTTAATATTTGTGGTTATTCTCAAAAATTAAGTCATGTTCAATTTTCAGGAGCCACCACACTTTCTGCCCTTTTTTTTACGACCGATCAGCGGATCGTCATTAAACTTTCTGATGAAGGGACGATCCTGGAATGGGGAAATGAATATGAGGCTTACCGGAATTATTACCCCGGAAGGTTGCAGCCCTATATGGGAAGAGTAGATTACTATGGCCCGGAATCAGATTCAGTATTGAGAGGCAAGGTCAAGAGTATTGGGACAGCATTTTTTAATTATTTTAGTCAGTACGATACAGAGGAGAAGAAGGGAAAACTCATGTCGATTGGATCCACCTATTTAGAATATTATTCGATCTATGATAACCAGGCCAAAAAAGGAAAAATAAAAATGATCGGGAACGTGCTCCTTGATTATTATTCATCTTTTGAAAATGAAGCGATAAAGGGAAAACTGAAAATGGTCGGCAATAACCTCATCACGTATTATACAACATTCGATCAAAAGTATAGAATAGGAAAAATTAAAAGTATTGGCTCACTCAACTATACCTGGGTGGACAATCATGGTATCCAGAATACTTTCCAGATCGCCAATATGTCTCCAACTATTAATGGGATAATTTACTTTATCATGTAGATGAAGTAAAAAAGAGTTTTCCACCCGGGATTTGACTTGCTTTAAAATTAATTACTACTTTACCGTTGCCTATTCAGGTGTGCTATACGATTCCATTCCATCAACCAAACTGCAGTAATTAACAAGTAATTCCTGCCCTGGTTCAATATCGACCAATGCCTCAAACTCCTCTCCATCATTGATGGATAAAATATTGGGCTGCGAAGAATGATTGAGGTAAATAACCGGGTCAATCGTTTTAAACCCGGAGGCCGGTACAAAATAATTTTCTTCGTCAAAGAGGCAATAGGTTTCCACCAGCGACCTTGCGTGACCAGGCAGCCCTTCAACTTCTGCAATCGGTAATTTTATCCATTCGCCCGGTTCTTTTGAAAATATATCCCGGCAGCCTTTTGGAATAGGCTGAATAGCAAATACACCGATGCCATGTACCGGTGAACTTTGTAGCATGACATAGGTTTGATGCTGTAGTTGCTGGAGAAGTTTTCTTTGGGCCATACGATCGAGTAAGCAAATAAAATGATATGATAGTAAAAGTGCTGGCAAAGTTACCCTTAAAAAAGCAGGCAGGTCACTATTTTCTCATTCAATAGGACGTTCGCCTATTATTTTTTTGGAAATAGTTACGTATCAAAGTCCCAAATTGTCCGGTAACTTCCATGCTTTTCTACATAGGAGAGAAATTCATGGAAGAACTTATCGGAGCCGATGGTGGCGCTGTCGCCGATAACAAAAAGTTGCTCCTTAGCCCGGGTCATCGCCACATTCATCCGCCGATAGTCTTTTAAAAACCCAATATCTCCCTCATCATTGCTGCGTACCAATGATACGATGACAGTTTTCATTTCCTGGCCCTGGTAACTATCAATGGTGCTGGTACGAAGTTGTTTGGGTAATACCTCCCTCGCCGCTATTACCTGCCCGGAATAGGGGGAAATAAAAACGGTCGTTAACGGGTCCAATTGTTCTGTTTCAATCAGCTTTTGAACGACAAACAGTTCGCCCTCATTTTGCAAACTGGTGCCATCCGGACCGTGCATCTCCTGGTGCCCCGATCCGGCTGTGTCAATGAAGGAAATATGGGTACCAATATTCTGTAAATGCCCGGCTGTCAACAATAACTTTTTATAAAAATAATCGCTGCTAAAACCGGCAATCGACGGTCGCATACGGTATTGTGTATTGAGCAGGTATACAGCAGGAATGGTGTCGATAGCTACTTCTAAAATCGAACGGTTAAGACCTAAACGGGCCGCGGCCTGGCTTAGTACAGTAGGAGGGAGCTGCCAATGATCCCCGGCCAGTATTATCTTTTGCGCCAGGGGAAATATACACCAGGCCAATGGTTCGATACACTGACCGGCTTCATCAATAACCAATGCCTGGAACTGCATCTGGTTGATACCCGCATCATACAATCCAATAGGAGTACCGGCAATTACCTGTGCTTCCTCAAAAAGTTTTTCTTCGTTATAATGTTGCAATTTTTTTATTTCGGTCCGGATATTTTTTACTTCTTTGAACAGGAGCTGACGTTGTTCCCTTTCGGCCTTGCCAAAACTACGTTTGTACTTCAGGGCCATTTTCCTGAACTCCTCAGCCCTGATCTTCAATTGCCTGATCTCTTTTTGTTGTTTACTATTGGCCAGCCGTCCTTCCGGTGTATGCGAAAAGATCATTTCATCGATTTTGCTGGTATTGCCAACCCGTAATAACTTAACACCCTGTTCTAGCAACCCTTTTGCAATATGGTCAACAGCTGTATTGCTGGGTGCTGATACGAGTATTTTTTCTCCTTCCTGTAGCAATTGAATGATCCCCTCGATTAATGTTATCGTTTTTCCGGTGCCGGGAGGGCCATGTAGTATAAGTAAGTCGTCAGATCGCACGATAGCATTCACTGCTTGTTGCTGGCTTTCGTTTAATTGTTGGTTTCGAAAATTAATTGGGCTTTTATTAAAATGGACAGAAACGGGCTGAACTTTCTCATCGTGCAACCGTTCAAAGAGTTTGAATAAAGACTTATTAGTTTCCAATTCGTTCAACACTTTTTTCATGATGCTGCTGGTCCGCGTATCAGGTGATAGTTTGATACCAACACCATTGTCTTCCACCCAGTCTGGAAAATCCGGGGTAAACAAACGAAATTCACCATTCTTGCCGTCCAGGCTCATCAATACACCTTTTACGGGCTCTTCACCAGCAACAAAACACTCGATCGCCGCGCCGTCTTTGAACATATTCGCTTCGGGTGGAAAGCTGAGTTTGAAGCTTATCTCCGGGTAATCAGCATATCCAAAATTTTTCCGGGTAACGATAATGGGATGAAGCGCCAGTCCTTCTGCCTTTAGTTGTTTCAATGTATGCGTTTGATCCAACTTATATCGTTGCGCCTGCTCTTTTTCCTCCAGGTCTATACATTGTAATAATATTTGCAGGTGTGGGTGCATGTTGTGAAAATAGCACGGAAGAAAGTAATAAAAAAATAGGATAAGGAGACTTCTACAACCTCGTAAATGTATCGTATAGTATATTATAAGAATCCCCGGTCTTTTTCCAGGTAAGGATAAATCGTACATTGGATTGACCGCCGGAACTAAATGAAAGATAGGATCTTCCCTGCTGGATCACGACCTGGTCATAATCTTCAATCTTATCGATTTCCGGTTTCCATTTGGCTGATTTATCCTTTAAGGAGAGCCAGTAGTTATCAATGGCCTTTCTACCGGTTACGATCATTCCTCCGCCAACAATAGCGGCGCTGTCCAGGTAAAGCGTTGAAACTTTCAGCATATCATTACTATTGAATGCCTGTTCCATTTCTTTGTTCAGGGCTGTTATTTTATCAGCTATTTTTGATTGTGAAGAAGTGACGGATGAAACGATCAACAAGGCAAGGAAAAGGATGGTATTTTTCATATATAATTATTTTATGTGAATCTATTTGCATTCCTTGATTTACCAGGTTAATCGAGGTTACTTATAGTTATTATTACACAGGTTTGCTGAGTCAAATATTTTCTTCATATGAAAAAAATAAACTGGGGTATTATCGGTTGCGGGGATGTTACTGAATGTAAAAGCGGCCCGGCATTTAATAAAGTAAACAATTCGGCATTGATAGCCGTCATGCGGCGGGATGGCCAAAAAGCAAAAGACTATGCCATCCGTCATCAGGTACCCCGGTGGTATGATAATGCTTACCAACTTATCAATGATCCAGGCATAAATGCCATTTACATTGCCACACCACCTTCATCTCATGAAGCCTATGCCCTGGCCGCCATTAATGCCGGCAAACCGGTATATGTTGAAAAACCGATGGCGCTTAGCTACGCAGCTGCCAGTCATATCGTCAAGGCTGCAACTTTAAAAAATGTAAAACTGGTAGTGGCGCATTACCGACGTGAACAACCGCTTTTTAAAAAGATAAAACAATTGTTAGCTGATAGAGTAGTGGGAGACACCAGGATAGCCAGGCTGTCATTCGACAAAACTCCCCTTACAAAGGAAGAATTAATGGAAACAAAAAACGCCTGGCGGGTTGATCCCGCTATTGCCGGTGGTGGTCTCTTTCATGATCTTGCTCCACACCAGCTTGACCTGATGTATCATTTTTTTGGCCCAGTTCAAAAAGTGACAGGCATAGCGTCGAACCAATCCAGGGGCAATGCTACCGATGACATGGTGGCCGGGAATATCTTGTTCAAAAACGGTATTGCTTTCAGCGGTGCCTGGTGCTTTTCCGCTGGGTTGGCCACTGATCAATGTGAAATAATTGGATCTTCGGGTACCATAAAATTTAGTGTTTTTGGCAGCAATATTATTACGGTGACCACTGATAACAACTCTCAAACCTTTTCATTTGAGCTCCTGCAGCATGTACAATTACCTATGATTGAAAAAACAGTGCAGTATTTCTCAGGTGACGGTACCAATCCCTGCAGCGGTGAAGAAGGAGTAGAAGTGATGCGGTTGATGGAGGAATTTGTCAAACGGTAGTTGAAATATTCCCCGTTCTGTGTAATTTCAGTATGCAGCACTAAAAGAATTATGAACAGAAAAGAATTTATTATTGGTTCATCGCTTACTGCGATATCTGTTATAACAGCCGGCTTTATAATCAGGAAAGCAGACGGAACATTTGCAGGTGACTGCGAAACAACAAATGACATCCTAGGTCCTAAATATCGTCCAGGTGCACCGGTGAGGTCCGATTTAACATTTAAAGGACTGGCAGGAGAACGTCTTATCGTGAAAGGCTCGGTGTTTACTGCTGACTGCAAAACAGTCATTCCACAAGCCACTGTTGAATGCTGGCATTGTGATACCCGGGGAGATTATGATGATGATTCTGACAAATTTTTACACAGGGCTAAATGGATAACTGATCCGGGCGGCACGTATTTATTTACAACTATTATTCCCGGGAGATACCTAAACGGTAATCTCTTAAGGCCTTCGCATTATCATTTCCGGGTTACTGCCAAAGGCCATAAAGAATTGATATCCCAGATCTATTTTGAGGGCGATCCGCATATTGCAAAAGATCCCTGGGCCTCTCATCCAAAAGCCAAAGAAAGAATACTTGCTATAGTCCCAAAAACAAATAGAGAAGAGGCCCATGTTCTTTTTAATATCTACCTGGATAAAAGTTGAGACATCCCGACGACTTAATTTTACAACATGAGATCCTCTTCCATCCAAGAAATCAAACAGGAACTGGTGACGCTGAAAACTGCTGAACTGACAGCTCTCTGCCTTCGCCTGGCCAGGTTTAAAAAAGAAAATAAGGAATTACTTACCTACCTGCTATTTGAAACACAGGATGAAGAAGGTTATATTAGAAACGTCAAACTGGAGATCGAAGAATTATTTGGCACTATCAATCTTTCCCATTTATATTTTGCCAAGAAGACTTTGCGGAAGATCCTCCGGGTAATCAATAAACATTCCCGCTACAGCGGTAACAAACAAACAGATATGGAACTCCGTATCTTTTTTTGCCGGCAATTGCAAGCCTTGGATTTTCCCATCCAACGCAACAGCGTTATCACAACTATGTATGAAGGGCAACTTAAAAAAATAAATGCAGTATTGATCACACTGCATGAAGATTTGCAACATGATTATCTTAAAGAGATCCAACAACTTGAAAATGAGAATAATAAAAAGTCTGATGCTAAACACTGGACATTTCTCAGCAGAAGGAAAAAAAGTTAGTGAAATCGGCAGGTAATGAACAGGCAGAGTTTAAAAAAAAATTCCGGGAATAAATAATTCTCGATACGACGTAAGCTCATTCTACACCATTCTACCTGACCAATGTGCTGGTGCCTCTCCTTTGGTATACTTTATTATCAACGCCTATTCCTTCCGCAATCCATACCAAAACCTGTGTAGTTTGCAGCAACCCATTGATGTTTCCGTCCCAGCCAGGAAGAGCGTTCCTTGTTTCAAACACCAACTGCCCCCATCGGTTATATATTTTAAAATAACGAAGCTCTTTGACACCCATCAAGGAAGGACGCAGGAAATCATTTAACCCGTCATTATTCGGTGTAAAAGCTGTTGGTACATATATCTCAACATAGGGGACTGTTTTTACCCATTGCCGGTCGGTTGTCACACAGCCGGCTGCCGTTTCTATCCTGATACTATACAGCTGATCCGATGCGCCTGTAAAAACCGGAGTATAACTTACAGGGTTATCTAAATTGACGGCGGGACTCCAAATTGCACTGATACCAAATTGCCTTGCCTGTAAAGGAAGTGGCAGATCAATGACAGCATATTGTATGGGATAGTCAATCCCTGATCTTGCTTTCTCAATAAGAATATCCTGTGTGATAGTGGCAACACTACATCCATCATTATTCGTGAGTACGGCGTGATAAGATCCTGTTTTTGTTACCCTGTATTGTGTCTGATTGGCTCCGGGTATAAATGCACCATCCTTATACCATTGAATGATATCTGTTGGCGGCACTTCTAATAGGGTGCTATCTCCGCTATCGGCACAGTAGCTTGCTTTGCCGATCAGTTGTATTGAATTATTGATACCCGACGAACGTACAATTACATCGTCAGTACTAACACATCCCCCGCCACTATTCCGGGTAACAAGGGTATACGTAGTGGTTACAGCCGGGCTTGCCATAGGATTGGCGATATTGGGATTACTTAGCCCTGCAACAGGGCTCCAGGTATATACCAGTCCAGGTTTGGGAATGGCGCCAATAGGCACCGCTTTTGAACCGCATGAAACTGTATCCTTTCCTGCATTGGCAACAACCGTTAATGTATCCAGGAGCAGGGCATATAAAGTATCAAGGCAGCCATAGCCATTATAGGGCACAATCTCCACGGCGATCGTAATACCGGGAGGAGGTGGTGGTGAGAACCTGATCGTTTGTTGTGTTCCAAGTACCTGGGTAAAAGTACTGTTAAACCAGGTATAACTTTGATATCCGTAGGGAGCTGTTACATTAATGGCAGTATCATCGGGACAATAAGTGGCGCCCACAAATTCGCTGCTGCACTCAGAGTTAATATCAATATACGCGTAACCAAAATGTCGGCGGAACGTGCAATCGGCTGTTTTGAAAAAAAGCCGGATAGTCTTTCCTGCCATTCCATCCAAGTTAATAGAGACAGCTGACCAGTCTTTACACCAAACGGGTGTATTGTCTACCATTACAGGAGATTCAAAGAAGCCCGGGAGCAATGATCCAAAAGGGATAAAAGTGAAGGACGAGCAGTTAATAATCGTATTGTCTGTAACGTTTGTAATTTCAATTTCCATTCGGGGTTGCTGGTACTGTGTATGATTTGGATCCTGGAAGACAACTGCATAATGATAAATAAGGGAGTAGAAATTTCTATTGGCAGGAATGGTAAATTCATATGACATACCCTCTGCTTCTGTGCCGGCCTTGTCATTTCCCAGGCGAACAGAGAAACCGCTGCCATTAGGACAATTTACCGGGAAGCCGCCGTAAGGGTCAACTCCAATTCCCTGGGTTGCATCAAACATGGTATGTCGTCCGGGCATATCTCCAGATGGAGAAAGTGTGATTACATTTTGACCCGACAATTCAGCCGTAGACCCAACATAGCAGGTCCACCCGTTAAAATTTCCTCTTTCAAAATCTATATTAGGGGGACAGTTCTGTGCATTAGTTGTAAAATAGCCCACACATACAAAAAAGAATGCGGTGACAGCAAGTAAAAAAAACCTCCTTATTTTATCGCAGGGCTTACAACTTTTCACCAAAGTGGATTGTTAATTAAAGATAAAACATAAATGAGTTATCGGGTAATTTCTCTTGCACGTTGTCTGTAATCCACCCCTTCGATCAAATTTCATTGAAATGGCCTCTTTGATGAGATTCCGAAGTTACATCACATTGAAAATACGCTCCCTATTTTGGATACTTTTTCTTTACTTCCTTTACTGATAACGCAATCATTTGTTTTAGCACATCCCTGTCAATATCAGCTAATTTTTTTATGTAAAGGCAGGCTACACTCGTGGTATGTTTCCCCAGTCGCTTCAATAATTCATCCCTCCCTTCAAACTTGTTGGCCAGGTATAACGTGAGGGTATTTTTCCTGGGAGAAAATCCTATTATTGGCATATCTCCTTCGCGACCGCTTTCATATTTATAATGAACCGTACCAAAACCCACGATAGCAGGTCCCCACATTTTGGGTGCCAGTTTGCTCTCACGTTTCATCATTTTAATGATCTCGAAGCTATCTTTTCGTTTTGCTTCGTTTTCGACCGAATTAATAAAATCGGTCACACTGCTTGTTGTCTCGACAGTCTTGTTCCTGGCCATGTATAGTTGCAGATTTCAATCGGAGGATACAGCAATATTGCTGCGTCAAAATTAGTATTTTTCAAACCCTTTCCTACTTTCGGGTATGCCTTTCCATGCCTTGATGACGGAACGATTATTGCTTATCAATCGCTGGAAATATTTTGATAATGGAAGACTTGAAACTTTTTATGCTGTTACTGGGTTGCAAACCAGCCCGGCGGAATACAGAACAACATGATGTTTTTTTTGGTATTGGCACCGCCTTAAAAGATTTATTACCTGATCTTCTTGATTTCTGGCCGGAAGCAAAAAGAAAAATACATATTGATGCCTGGCGCCAAGTATCACGGGTTGATAATTACGTCATCACCATCCATCCCAAAAAACTGGAAGCTATGGCTCCAAATGGCAACGCTAAATTGTTTTTTCTTAACCTTGGGGGTTATAAAGCCGGCGAATTTGAAGAATTTCATTATAAGATGCTGGTCGCTGGTATTGACAAGGGTGCAGCCGTTCAGCAGGCCAAACAAACAGCTTTCTACCGGCATACGGGTTTTAAAGGCGCTACCTCACATATTGATGAGAAATATGGGATCGATGTGGATGATATGTATGAAATAGCCGATATACTTCCTGCATCTACGAAAGAAAAATATTCCATTTCGCTTTCACCTGCAACAGGAGGTAAACCAGATGAAATACAACTTGGTTATATAAAACTTGAAAACATCTAAGAGTTTTTACCCAATTACTATTTTACAATAGTAGCCGTCATAGCTGTTCTAACAAAACGGCTGCCATAAGCCAGGCTTCTTGCGCCACCCGGCCATGATCCAAAATTTCTGTAGCCGACTGGGCTATGCGGGTTAAAACTTCCGTATTGCATATGGTGCTCATAATATCCACCTCCCTTAAACCCAAAACCAGCTGTTTCTGTACTTCCTTTTGGCCAGTCAGCATTGGAGGCAAAACCATAAGGCGCCAGCATTCCATCGCCATGTGTTCCTTGAAATGATCTCCCGGTAGAATCACCAATTGTAACACATCGTTCCCACAGGCTGCCGGCAAGATCCATCACCCAATAATAAGAAGCACCAAATTGCTCCCGGTTATTATCAGCAAGACCTATTTCTTTTAAATTATGCAACCAAATTAATTCGTCATCAAGGTTTACTATACGTTGCAATTTATTTTTTGAATTACTGTTCCAGGGAAACTCATTCGCAATCGGGTTCATTGGTCCCCTGCATGCTTTTTCAAATTCCAATTCTGTCATGGGTCGTAAACCGGCCCAATCAGCATAAGCACAGGCATCATCCCAGCTAAAATAATTACAGGGGCGACCGGGTGAACCTGCTGCATATCTGCCATTATCGAACCGAATGCTTCCCCGGTACAAATAATAATCCTTGCCGCCGAAATTTGCTCTTGATGCACTGGCTCCGTTCGGGATGCTGTTAAGAAAAGCAGCATATTGTCCCTGCGTAGTTTCATACTTCATGATGTAAAATGCATGGAATCCTTTTGGAAATGTTTCTGGAATGACCCCTTTTTGATCGCCCTGGTATAAAGCTACCTGTGCATTATAGTATAATTTCCCTTTTTCTTTTCCGACAGGTATGCTAACCTTTTCTGCCGATACTTTCCATAAACCTCCCGGTCGTCCATGTCCATCTGAGATAAAGAGTGAATAATTTCTCCATGCAGCTGCCGTATCGGCTTCCCCTAACGTAAAAGCTCCCTGGGGTATTTGCACCATCTCGATACCAAACACATCCATTAACCTGTTCCCGGAATTAAAACCTGGTTCCCTCAGTATAGCAGTATCCAAAGCAAGTTCGATCGTCCAGCTCACGGAACCCCGGTATTTTGCAGATGGGTAAATAAATAAACCAATTCTATCATCTGGTATTTCGAGAACAGGAGCGGGGCTGCCGGGTATATGATTCAGTAGCAATTGGTGCCCGGAATTCATCAGTTTGGCATGGCGATATGAAGCTTGCTGGTAGCTGGTGCCGGCATATTTAAGAAATATCCATGCTGCATCATAATTCCTGTCATTGCGCCAGCTATTATTCCAGGATACTGTGAACTTAACTTTATAGGGCAGGGAAGCAGCATTATCCCTGTTCCATTCAACACCTTCAATTTTCAGGTCAGAGCCAAGAAGGAGTGAACCGTATAAAAGAAAAAGAGTGCCTGTAAACAATTTCTGGAACGACATAACAAAATTTTTTGTATGTCCAATTTAATCACTTCCGTGAACAATAATTTGCCGTTTATCCCAAGTTCCTTACCATTAATCTTGCTAAACCCATCCCTTGTGGATTATCAAGCGTCCGATCCTTATTCTGTGCAAAAGGCAGAAGCAAATAATAGACCGGCAGGTCCGTTGAGCCAACTATCGGATTCGAACCGACGACCCTTTCATTACGAATGAAATGCTCTGCCAGCTGAGCTAAGTTGGCATGGTGATTATTGACATAAAATTAGATAACGACTAAAAAAATCTATCTTTTTGTTTCCCTTCCTTTCCGCTGCATTTTTAGTTGCCTGATCAGCCAGATAAGAAGGGGTATGGTAATGATGAGCACAAAACCGATAACGATCTGTTGTATCCAGGGTTTTAGAAAGGGCCGGGTGCCGATATAATATCCAGCTCCTACAAAACTGACGATCCAAATAACTGACCCAGCGATCGACAAGAAAACAAACCGGTTCCATTTTACTCGGATCATTCCGGCCACAACCGGGGCAAAAGTTCTGATGACGGGCAAAAAATATCCTCCAATCATTGTAAAGCCTCCAAATTTTTTATAAAAATTTTCTGCCGTTACCAGGTATTGGCGCCTGAAGTACCAGGTATCTTTTCGCCTGTATAATACCCGACCAGCCTTTCGGCCAAACCAATAACCTGTCATGGTTCCAACCACAGAAGACGCCACCAGCAAAAGACACACGACAAATAAGGAGTTGGCCAGATCGCCTGTGGCTGTAAAAATACCTGCGGTAAATAAGACGACACCGCTGGGAACAAAGAAAAAAAAGAACAAACCGGTAGTTCCATACACGATAAGGCACACTACTAGCAATCCCCCATACCGGATCAGTGATTCCGCATCTATGAACAATAAGATATTTTTAAAAAGTTCATAGGTGGCCATAGATATCCTTTCATTTATTCCGGGTATAAAATTAACACGAATTGATTTCTCATACCGGGGTCACAGTTTTTCAAACGGGTGGAAGTGGCTGATTAAAAAATAAGAAATTTGCTCAGCGGATAAAAAACACCGGGGTAGCTGTTTCAAATTAATAGACGAAATCATTGCGTTTTTTGCCAGGTATGCAAAAGATTTCAAATATCTTCGGAGAGACGTTGACCCCGGTAATAACCTTAAACTAAATTCTATGTTGAAATTATTCATAACGTTCATTCTTGCCACGCTGCTTTTTTCAGCCTGCAAGTCAGGGAAAAAAACGAGTGGAGCCGAGCAACAACTGATCCGGCTTAATAATTTGTATGATAGTGCCCTGGTAAGGAATGATACGACCACCCTGATGAACCTCTATGCAGATGATTTTATCTATACCAACCCCGAAGGGAAAGTACTAAGCAAGGGCGAACAGATCACCAGTATCGCTGTTTCTGAAATAAAATGGGAAACCGGGCGTAGCCAGGACGTAAAAGTGAAATTGTACGGCAATATGGCTGTTATGACAGGAGCTTTTTTTGCTACCGGGAATTTCAGGGGCAACCCTTTAACGATTCATGAACGTTTTACGGCTGTATGGACAAAAAAAGATACCAGCTGGCAATTGGTCGCGGAGCAGGGAAATATTGTTAAGGAATAAAACGAGTTAAATGCTATTGTTCAATCCCCATTCTACCGGTTAGTTCCTTAAAGCGTTGATCGGATTTAAGCTCATTCAGCATGGGATACCTAATACAGAATATCATACCCAGGCAGGCGATGCCGATACGTTGTTCATAAGTTTTGTTGAGATAATGAAAGGCTTTATCATGATCCCCGAGCCCTGCATACACAAATGCATAATCCATGTGAAATAATTTGTCTGGTTCCAATTCTTCTCTTTGCTTGATTTTCTCCAGGCATTCAATTGCTTTCTCCGTCTGGCCGATTACAGCATAGGCATGTCCCAATGAACTGAGTCCTTTTAATGGGTGATTAACTAATTTGTGATATTGCTCAAGGTTCTCAATAGCCTTATCAAAGTTGCCATTTGCCAGATACAACATTCCTTTTCCTTCAAAAGCCCGCCTGAAACGGGGGTCCATTTCAATGATCTTGTCATATTGTTCCAACGCATCATCGAAACGCCCTGCAAAGGCATAGGCATCGGCAAGATTACCGATAAGCGGCAACGAAAGTGGATCGAGCACTAATGCCTGTTCCATTTTGTCAATTGCTTTAGTGAAATCACCTTTAGCTATCAGGAACCAACCATGTACCTGGTTAATTAATGAAGAATTCAGACTAAGACCCACCGCTTTGTTCAGGGATATCTCAGCGCCATCAAAATCCCAGTTGTGAAAAAATTTAATGGTGGCCAGTGATAAGTGAGCCTCGGGCTGGTTAGGGTCAAGTTCTATGGCTTTGAGCGTGTAGTCTTTTGCCTTGGCATAAGCCACTCCCGGTGGCAATAACCCTGCTGATCCCATAAAGGAGTAGCAATAAGAAAGTGCACAATAGGATAGGGCAAAATGAGGATCCAAACGGATGGCCTCTTCAAAATTTTTTATCGCTTTACCGATCTCCTCAGGATTTGATTTGTTCCAGTGATAACGTCCCTTCAAGTAATAATTGTAAGCATCAAGATTTTCGGTAGGCGCTTTTATGATATGCTCCGTTTGTTTTGTTTCTGCAAAATTTTCCTTTAGTCTGCTCAATATTTTTAAGGAGATCTCATCCTGCACCTCGAATATATCTTCCAGGTCGCTGTCATACACTTCCGACCATATATGATAACCATCAACGGTATTAACCAATTGGGCCGTGATCCTGATCTTCTTTCCAGCCCGGCGAACACTACCTTCCAAAATGGTGGATACTCCCAGTTTGATTCCGATCTGTCGTATGTCTTCATTTTTTCCTTTGAAAGAGAACGAGGAAGTACGAGCTGTTACCTGCAAACCTTCCACACGGGTTAGCGCATTGAGGATCTCTTCAGAAATTCCGTCGCTGAAATATTCATTCTCGGGATCCGCACTCATATTGACAAAAGGAAGCACAGCGATCGTCTTTTGAGCACCTGCTTTTGCACCCACTTGTGCTGGACTTGGAATAAGAAGACCCTCATTCGCTATTGCATATATATCTACCTGGCGTTTTACATTTTTCAGGTTGAACTTTCCCAATAAAGTAGTTCGAACTCTTTTTTGATTCTTCACCTCATCAAACACTTTATCCGAAATCAGAACCGAACCGGGAACAGATAATGCCTCAATCCGGGAAGCTATGTTCACACAATCCCCATATACGCCCTGGTGATCGTACACAATATCACCGGAATGTATGCCTATCCGCAATGATACTTTAGGTTCTTTTTGCAGTTCTTTCTGTATAGCAATAGCAGATTGTACGGCGTCTATAGCGCTATCAAAGATGCTAAGGGTTCCATCGCCAAAGTACTGGATTATTTTTCCATTATGCCCGGGAATGAGGGTTTCAAGAGTTTGTCTCTGCCGGTCCCGCAGCTTCGTAGCCGTTTGTTCATCTTCTTGCATCATGGCTGTATAACCAGTCATATCAGCAAACATGATGGCGGCAAGCTTTCGCACCTGGCTAGCAGATGTTCCTGGAGTTTTAATGTCCAACCCTTCCATAACACAACTTTATTAATAAATAATAATAAATGCTACGTCGGCTCTATCAAATTTAAAACAAATGTGGGTTGAAATGAGACTTATTTTTGTCCTCAGGCTGATATTTTGGGATTATTTAGATTTTTAAACTCTTCAGACTATCCCAGACTCCAAAAGCCTTTAATAGCCAAAGAACAACTAAGATCACCACCACCGCATTCAGGAGATTCTTAATCTTCCGATCCATGGGGATATAATTGTTTATCAACCAAAGCAAAACTCCAACGACAATCAGTACAATAACGATAGTAAGGATGGGCATAAATAAAAATTTTAATATAATGAAATCAAAGATCAGGCCCTTTTTACCAAGTTACATAAGTTTTTAATAAGTTATCTTATTCACACAGACAATGTCCCATCCCTGCCCGTCCGCCGACGGGGATGGGTACTCAAAAAAATCTATCAATAAGCTCACCCAGGTATTTCTTTTTTGCGGCACTCTACCGGATGTATCCGTCAGGTTGAACGAAAGTCCTGCTACTGCCCTTTGTTTTTAATCCGCCTGTAAATCCACAATACCTGTGATCTCATCACAATTTGGTATTGTGCTGCACCGGATAGTCATTATAAAAAGATCGTGGTTTTCCGTAGCTTCAGGAATATGGACAATTTCAAAGTTGTTGTTTTTATAATGGCAATCCTGATCAGCCTGACAGCGATCGTGAATAAAAAAAAATTTCCGTTCCCCATTTTATTGGTCGCAGCTGGGTTGATCATTGGTTTTGTCCCCCAATTACCGGACCTGGCTTTGGACCCTGAAATTGTGTTTGTCATTATTCTTCCACCTCTTTTGTACGATGCGGCTTCCAAAACATCCTGGCATGAATTCAAGACCTCCATACGACCGATTTCTACTTTGGCAATCACCCTGGTTTTTTTCACCACGGTCTCGGTAGCTATTACAGCCTATTATCTTATTCCGGGTTTTACCTGGCCGCTTGCTTTTGTTTTAGGTGCTGTTGTCTCTCCTCCGGATGCTGTTGCTGCTTCCGGAATTATCAAAGGATTGGGATTGAATAAAAAAGTGATTACTATACTGGAAGGTGAAAGCCTCGTTAATGATGCCTCTGCCTTGATCGCGTACCGGTACGCTGTTACGGCTGTGACCACCGGAACTTTTGTTTTGTGGAAAGCCGGCCTGGAATTTATATTGGTAGCAGGAGTGGGGATCGTTGTAGGGATAGTGATCGGATACCTGTTCGCTCTGGCCCATAAAAAAATCGAAAATAATTCTGTAGTAGAAACAAGTCTGACCTTGTTGGCTCCCTATGTTTCTTATCTCACCGCAGAGCAGTTCCATATGTCAGGAGTACTGGCGGTGGTGAGTACAGGGCTGATTATTTCCTGGAGATCACCTGAGGTTTTTTCATACCAGACCCGGATACGCACCAGGGCATTCTGGGATACAGTGATTTTTTTGTTACACGGGTTTGTATTTATACTCATCGGTCTACAACTGCCTTCCATTATTAAAAACCTGGGTCGTTATCCATTTACTGAAATATTAGGCTATGGCCTGCTCATCAGCCTGGTGACCATACTGGTCCGCATCATGTGGGTATTCGCCGGCGCCAACCTGCAAAAATATTTTAGAAAAAGGGAAAAAGATGCCCAGGGCCAACCCATTCCTTATGAACAGGATAATACCTGGAAAAATGTACTGGTTGTTGCCTGGACAGGAACAAGAGGTGTTATCTCGCTGGCCGCAGCGTTGGCTTTACCACTGTTCTTACAGGATGGAACTAATTTTCCTAAGAGGAATTCAATCATATTTCTTTCGTTTGTGGTTATTTTTGTGACATTGGTGGTTCAGGGCCTTTCGCTGCCCTTGCTCATCCGATGGTTAAAGATAAAGCCACAGGATAACACGGTTGCAGAAGAAAAAGAACTGCAACTGTATCTTGCCAACCACACACTCCATTTTATTGAACAGGACCTGCCTCAGGAACTAAATCGTAAAATTCAGGAACAACTGAAAAAGGAATGCGAAGTGTTGATTCATAATCTATCGAAAGAATTACGCCGCCATAAAAAAGCTATACATACTGAAAAGGATCTACAGACATTACCACCCGACGACCTGCTACAAGCTCAATTAGAAATCAGCAAATTTCAGCGGGAGCTGCTGGTAAAATTGCATAAGGAAGGAGAATTCAGCGATGCTGCTATCAGGCTGGTTGAACTAAAATTAGATATCGACGAGCTAAAACTAAACCTGGAGGTTACAAAAACTGAATAAGAACAGCCAGGCATAAAATATTCTGAATAAAATTGTTATGGTCACATTCGGACTGTTACACAGTTTTTAGAAATGTTACATCATTCACACATTTTGGGAGCGTTGCCAGTTTATTCTTAGCTTAGCAAGTAATACACAAGTCCTTTGAAGCTCTACATCAAAAATATGGTTTGCATCCGTTGTAAGATGGTAGTGAAAGATGAACTGAAAAAGCTGGGAATACATTATACAGTAGTGGAACTGGGAGAAGTGGAGATTCTTGAAAATATTTCACCTGAACAGCATGAACAATTCAAGTTAGCCTTGCTCAAATCAGGTCTTGAATTGATGGACGATAAAAAAAGTGTCTTGATCCAGCGGATCAAGAATGTCATCGTTGAGCTGGTTCATTATACGGAAGAGCCTTTGGCAATCAAATTCTCCGATTTCTTAAGTCAGAAATTAAACCACGATTATACCTATCTCGCCAATCTTTTTTCGGAGGTGCAGGGCACAACGATTGAAAAATTCTTCATCAGTCATAAAATTGAACGGGTGAAAGAATTATTGGTATATAATGAACTAAATCTTACTGAGATCGCTTACCTGATGCATTACAGCAGTGTGGCGCATCTCTCCACCCAATTCAAGAAAGTAACCGGGCTGACTCCCTCCTATTTCAAACAGCTCAAAGAGAAAAGACGTAACATGCTGGAAGATATGTGAAGACTATAACGTTTGCGTTCACGCATATAGGAATCAGTAAGGAAATAAGGGTCTATCTTAGCTGAAAGCCTGCTACAGGCAGTAAAAAAAAAAATTATGAAAACGAAAGGTGGACAGCGGCTCAGCCCGGTACAATTAAAAGATGGTTTCTATATTGAAGTGTGCGATATTGGCATTAAAAGGGGAATGAAGATCAGGAGCGACAATAAAAAAGGTATGGATGATGCCACGCTTCGGTATGCTACCAATAAACATGTGATCATTTTGGGGGAGTATAAAAATGGTATCCCGTTTGTAAATTCGACAGAGTGCTGATTATCCTCCTGACCAATGTGTGAATTATAGAACTTTTTTAGAAAGTTGTGTAACGGTAATCTATCCTGAAGTAGCGACCTTTATTTGCCTCTTGTATTTAATCCAAAATCCTGTTTGTGGTCTTTAATAATTACTTGCTATTATTTATTGTGATTTTAATGATCATCGTGCTTATTCGCTTTTGTATACGGAGAAAGGATATACCGGGGGAATTATTTGGCATGGCACTACGGGATGAAAATTGTGGGCGGTTTGAAGCGGCTATGATATCCTATGAAAGTGCCCTGGTGAAAGTCAGGAAAAAAAGGTTTAAAGATAACAGGTTGGAGAGCAAGATCATGGAAAAGGTCAAGACGCTACATACGGTCATAGAATATCATAAGAATTTTCATTTTGGCAAATAGCAAAACATTTTCAGTTAGTGGTTTTTTATAAAGGTTGGTTTTGGTTAGAGTCCCTGTTTTCAACAGGGATTCCTTTTACAGCGATTTCATAACCGGTGAGAATTGTGTGAATGTTGTAAATTTTTAACGGTGTTATATAATAAATCTGAAACTAATGGGTTCGACCTTTGGCAGGATAAGCATAGTAAAAAATGATCAGCACCGATAAACCAGGAAGTATGAGTAACGAGATCAACGAAATGTCCGGGAATGCCGAACTAGAAAAATCGAAGTCACATATCATTGTGGAAATTATTGAATATGTTTCCAATTCGGTGGTGAGTAAAACGATCATTAAAAAATCAACGGGCAATATTAGTGTCATGTCTTTTGATAGCGGCGAAGGTTTGACCGAGAAGACATCTCCCTTTGACACTTTTGCCCAGATCATTGAAGGCAAAGCGGAGATCGTTATTGATAAAGTAGCCTGCATGCTTAAGTCCGGCCAGGGAATAATCATACCTGCGCATGCTTCAAATTATATAAAACCAAACGGACGTTTTAAAATGATATTGACCATCATCAAAAGCGGGTATGAGTAAGCCTTGGTTGAGGAGTTAAACGACAACCTATAATGAACAAACCCACCCTTACCATCCAAGCGTCAACCACCAATGGTTACCAGCCTGTGGTATTGCCATTTTCGGCCTTAAAAAATCCACCTGGTGAACTTTTTTCTTTCCTCGCACATGAGATCCGGAATCCATTAACCAACATAAAATTGTCTGTTAACATACTGGAACAGGCCCTACAGGATGAAGAACTGAAAACATACCTTGACATTATTATGCGAAGCTCTGTCCGCATCAATGAAATAATCAATGAGATAACAAAATACCAGGAAGTGGATGAAGTGCAGCCAGCTGAACATTCCATTCACCAGATGCTGGATGAGGTCTTGACAATGGCCGAAGACCGAATCCTGTTGAAAAATATAAGTGTTCTGAAAAATTACGCAGAAGATTGCGTGATAACCTTGAATAAACCAAAAATGCAGATTGCTTTGACCAATATTATTATTAATGCCATTGATGCAATGCCGGCTGAAAAGGGCGAATTGAAGTTGGTTACCGAATCAGGCAAACACTACTATACCATTCAAATCGGCGACAATGGATGCGGCATAAGTAAAGAGAACCTGCAACATATATTCAAGGCTTATTTTACTAATAAACCCGGTGGGCTAGGGCTTGGGCTTGCAACAACCGGTGCTATTCTTCATGCCAATAATATAAAAGTAGAGGTAGAGTCAAAAGAAGGTAAGGGTACCAAATTTATGCTGTCGTTTGAAAAGACAGATACCCGATAACAGACAATCGGACAGGAGTTCCACTAGGCCATTTGTTGAATTTATAAATGCGGCACCAGGCAGTTCCTGTAAATACCCGTTTCCACACCGGATCTTTGTTTTAGGAGCTGCAAAAGTTCATCAGTATCTGTTTCCGGTACAAAAAACTCTATCACAAATCCATAGTGGCAGCTTTCATAAAATGCCTGGTAAATATTCAGGTAACGGGGCAAGGGCAGCCCGCGATAAAAATCTATATCCGTTTCATTGTGACTGATAAAAGCAATAAGTTTATTACACCCATTTGCTTCTGCAGATTTATTTTGTACCTGCAGCGAAATATAACCACCGGCCTGAACCACTTTCACATTGTGCTCCGGAAAATGTTCTGCCCGCTTTTCGTTCATAAAACTAAAATTTGAACTTGTATCGGACCACTCATGCTGTGATATGTACCTGAACTTGTTCTTTGTGTCTGTCACTTGTTGCTGCAAGCCTGTTTGCTCCTGTTTTTTAGTGAGCAATTTTTTTGCATAATACTCCCATTTCGGTGCAAAATCATCCAGGTTAAGATTTGTAACAAATCCCACAAACTGAACTACGGTATCTTTTTTCATAGTTTATCTTTTATTGGAATGATAAGAATAATTGAACCCTCACTCATTCTATGATGTGGGCAAGTTGACAGCATCAATAGAATGAACGACTCCATTGGAGCCTTGCCTGTCGCGGGCCAGGATCTTCGCACCATTGATACGAACTTCCCCGTCTTTTATGGTTACAGCCAGCTCTTTGCCATTAATCGTTTGCAATTTCTGCCCATCCCGGAGATCTCTCACCAATTTCTTACCTGTTACGACATGATTGGTGAGCAGATCAGAAAGTTTGCTGTTGCTGACACCTTGCTTGACCATACTTGCGAAAGTATCTGGAGTAGTAAGATTTCCAAAAGCCAGGTTAACAGGTCCCAGAATAGTAAACGGCCCGATGCCATTCAAAGTTTCTTCTAAATTGGCGGCCTTTAATCCTTCCGTTAGTGCACTGAGATTCCTGTCCGCATTTGCGATTTGTAAAATGGTTGACATCTAGTTAGGGATTTTTGCAGACAGCATGATCTGCAGTGCATGTAAGGTAATCTTTATTTACCGGTTTGCGTCTTTTAATAGCAGGTAAAACACCTTCTTCCGTTTAAATTAACAAGGCACCTCTTACAGCACAGGAATGGGATCATAAAAAAAGAGCCTGGTTAAAGGCTCTTTCACAAAAAAATTTCTGGCTTACCATCTTTTATTATCTGCTCTTGGAGTTTTTTCCTTGGCAACAGATACGGACATTGCCCTTCCTTCAATCTCTTTGTTGTTGAGGCCCTTGATGGCTTCAGTTGCTTCAGCATCTGATCCCATCTCAACAAATCCAAAACCACGGCTGCGCCCGGTTTCCCTGTCGCTGATTACTTTAGCAGACGAAACAGCACCGAACTGTTCAAATAATTTTTTAAGATCATCATCGGCGGTGTGAAAGCTCAAATTTGAAACGTACATGTTCATAATACAATAATTTAAATAAAACAATAAAAATACCTCCCGCCCCTCGCGGGACAAGTTGTGATAAAGTACCGCAGCAAAGAGTAGAGAGAAGGTTAACTGTTACCGTGACGAAAAGTAAGAATTGAAACTGGTCAGGACTGAATGTTGGAGGATCTTTTGATCACCCTGTGAAGGTAGGCTATTAATAACAAAACAGCCATTTATCTTTGATGAAAGGGAACGGAATTTTTATCCGATCAAAAGTATGTTCCAGGCACAACGAAAAGCAATTGTTGTTTTGAACACGAGGGCAACTAACTTTTCAGGGCTCGTGGTCAACGGAGAGAGAAAAAAGGTGTTTTACAATCTGCAGGGGCGGGAATTAAAAAGCATGCCATACAAGTTTACCCGAGCTATACATAGAACAAAGGTGACTATATATCTAAACAGGAAATTAGCTAATCAATTTCACGTTAACTGCATTTGCACCTTTAGGACCCATCTGAACTTCAAATGTCACTTTATTATGTTCTTTGATTTCTTCCGTCAGAGAATTAATATGAACAAAAACGCTTTCCTGTGTTTCCATGTCTTTTATAAACCCATATCCTTTTGAATCATTAAAAAAAGTAACGACCCCTTTCCGGATCAGATCTTCAGGATTAACAGGTTCTTGTTTAGGTACACCAATCTCAATGTCTTCTAGTTTGTTAATGATCTTCTTCCTGGGATCAGGGGGTTTGGAAGAAAGGTTACCATTTTCATCAAGATAAGCCAGCATTTCATCGAAGCTCTTTCCATCTTTCGCATTCTCTTTCCGTTCCTGCTTTCTTTCTGCTTTTTCTTTTTTGTTTTGTTGTTTTTTCTTTTCTCTTTCTTTTTTATTCCAGGTTTCTGCCATTGTGTTTTTGCTGTTTAATTAAAAATTGTTCTTTTGATTAGCTAATTAATGAAGTGCCGATTATTCAGAAAAATGCTGATTTTCCCGCACGATCCGCCTAAAGGTAAGCTATTTCCCTGTCTATTCTAACTGTCACCGGTTTCAATACCGTATAGTTTCCGTAACAAATTAAGGGCAAACCGGGCTATCTGAACCCATTTCTGACTAATTTTGAATACACAAATAAATTTCATTACCTACAATTAAAAATTATGAAGTTGTTCATCATGCTGGCCATTTGCAGCTTTTCGATGCTGGCGGCCTATTCTCAAAACCCGGTAGTTAAGACCAATAAACCCGATCCCACTAAGAAAATTCAATTGGTAGAAGCATCTTGTGGAGAGTGCCAGTTTCAAATGGCAGGCAAAAGTTGCGATCTGGCGGTGAGGATTGATGGCAAAGCTTATTTCGTAGATGGCACTACCATCAACGACCACGGTGATGCACATGCAAAAGATGGTTTTTGTGAATCGATCAGGAAAGCGGAAGTGCAGGGAGAAGTGGTTAACGACCGTTTTAAGGTCACCTATTTTAAATTGGTGAAACAGGCTAAAATAAAAAGCTGACGATATTAGGTAATTCCTTTTACTTGCATTTTTTGATTACTTGTCGTACACTTACGGTATAAAATTTTTAAACATGACTAACAAAATTCCAAAACTGCACCATTCATTTTTTTTCGGATGGCTTATGCTGACTTTTATCCTGGTGTCCTGTAATGATAAAAAGGACAAGGAAAAGACTATCACAACCGATACAACCGTTGTCAGCCCCCTGATTGACACAATGAAAAAAGACACGATGATGATGGACACGGCCTCCCAAAGACCGGTTAAGACGCCTGATTAAAAGACACTGCACAACACATTGTTCGTCCCGGTTTACTTTTTGTGTAAGCACAAAGAGATGAACCGGGACGATTTTTTATTCCCGGACCGGTTCTTCCTTTTTTACGAGCAGCTGGTGGCGATGATAAAGTAGTTTCTGTATCAACCAATGCTCCAGGCGGTGATGCAGGGGAATTAGTATGGCCGCCAGTACGACAAATATGAGTATCTCATAAACGGGGGTATGATTGGTCAATCGTGCCACCGTGGGATGGAGCAGGAGTGTCAGGTATTCAAACAGGAACAATAACGACAAAATTCCGAGTAACCGGATAATTCTTATATGAACCCTTATCCGGCTGAGTAAAAGGGTAAGGGTGAAAAAGACGGGGATGAATAAAGCGATAAGCAACATCTGCAATTGAGTGACACGCTCTTTTTTCGCCCGCAACCTGGCTTCTTCCAATTCCAGCTGACGGATTTGCTCGTTACTGGAAATAACCTGTGATTCCCTGATCTTGCTTTTACTGTTCACTGAATCATTAAGCCCGCGAACATAGCTTACATAGGCAAAAGCGCTGTCAATGCTTTTTATTTTCTTATAGTGATCTGTCAGGAACTCGGCCGCTTCCAGTTCTTTGGAAAGAAAACCGTCCGCTTTAGCAATGGATAGAGACAGGTTGGCATAATAGCTGGCGGAGTCATACCTATCCAGGTGTTCATACAAATTCGCCAGACCCAATGTTGCTTCACACAACACTTCATCATCATTAGCTGCCTTCAGGTAGTCGATGGCCGTTTGATAACTTATTAGTGACTGCGTGTAATTTCCCAGCTTTAGGTAGCTATGCCCCAGCCCTGTCAATGAAGTACCGATCAAATCTCCGATAAGATCTTTATCGGGGAATACCTTCGCCAACTCTAGTGATTGGTTAAAAAAAATAAAGGCTGAGTCTGAAATATTAAGTCGGTTATATACATCCCCTATGTTGACAGCGCTATAATATTTTAGATCCTCTACATTAAACCTCCGGATCACAGAATCTGCTTTCAGCAGGTATTCCATCGCCTTGCGGTATTCCTCCTGCAATACATACACCACCCCAATATTCATCAACACGCTACCCAGGTTGCGTGGGTTATTTCTTTTCTCTTCCAGCTTTAGTTTTTGAATATTCAATTCAAGTGCACGGGGATAATTGCCGATCTTGATAAAGGTATTGGCCATAACACCCAGCGACCGGGATTCTTCTTCAAGAAATTTTATACGTTGTGCAAGGGAAAGGGCCTTGTAGGCAAGTATGAGTGCTGAATCGGGGTCATAAACACTAATATCCCTGGCCATTAGCCTTAAGTAGGTGGCCCTGTTACTGTCTTCCTTTGCATTAGCCAGCAAATTGGCAAGGCTATCTACTTTTGATTTTTGAGAAAATACACTGGCGGCATAGAATAAAAAAGTCAGCAGGAAAACGCACTTCTTAAACGTAATAGTTTTATAAGGAGGTGTTGCAGCCATTTTCGGAATCATAACCAAAGATGCTCCTAATATAATTATTTATACCCGATTGAGAAAGATTTTCCATGGGAGAGTCGGAGAGAACCCTCTATACTGACAAGCTGTAATCACAGGCAACTGTCATAACCAGAAAGCATTTACAGTGACGTCGAATTTTATTTTTTATTCTCGTAGAGCTTGATCACACCCGCATCTGTCGATTGGTTTTCCAGTACGAGTATATTACTGACCACCGCATTCTTAAAAGGCTTCAATGCCTCAACAACCAATGTCCAGTTACCAGGTTTTACGTCGACGTTAAATTTTCCATTGACAATAACGCCCGAGACAGAATCAGAACTACTGATGGCCCATACTCTGTTGGCAGCATCAGGCGGTTCAATGGTTCCATAAATACCGGGCTTAAGAGGACCAGGTGAACTAAAAGCACTGATCATTACTACAGAGAATATTATTGCAAGTTTTTTCATGATAAATTTTTAAAATGATATAAATTAATAGCACTACCTCTGCCCATTCTCAAATCTCAACTACTGTGCCACCCCGCCAAGTGGTAAGAATTACGTGCTGTAATTTTTACAGAAGCTCATCAATAACAGATCGTTGAGAGGTTGGCAGCATCTTTGTTCTTTAGGAGCTGACGACTTAAATTCGCGTCACAAATTGATTATTAAATTAAACACAATGAAAAAAGTAAGTAGAAGTAAGGGACTAACGTTATTATTGGTAGTGGCGGGGTTAACGGCAGGGTTTAGTTCTTTTGGCCAAACAAGCCGTAAAGACAAAAACCTGCTGGAAGATTGCCTGGAAGCACGGACTGAATTCGTCAATGTTGACGGTCTGATGAACAGCTTATTCAATAATTCATACGCCTATGTGATCTTCCCCAATGTGGGTAAAGGTGGTATAGGTATAGGCGGAGCAGCAGGTAATGGGATAGTATTCGAAAAAGGGAATGTAGTCGGCAAAGCAAGGTTGACCCAGGTCAGTATCGGTTTTCAATTTGGCGGTCAGGCCTATAGAGAAGTGATCTTTTTTGAGAACAAGTCGGACCTGGACCGTTTCAAACAGGATAATTTTGAGTTCTCGGCCCAGGCTTCTGCGGTGGCAGTCACCACCGGTGCTTCCGCCAATGTGAAATATGCCAATGGGGTTATGATTTTCACACAACAAAAAGGTGGACTGATGTATGAAGCATCCATCGGCGGTCAGAAATTTGATTATACGGCATTTTAGTTAAAGGTCTCTACCATCCATTAGATAATCTGCCCTGGCACTCGTTTGCCGGGCAGATTTTTTTTGGCCAACTTCTATATTACTCACTAGTTTAAAATTTGAAAAAAACATAAAGCCGCTTGATTATTCTGCACTTATTTTGTCTAAAATTAAATGACCGGATATGCTTCAATTTCATTTTTCACCCTTTCCTGAATTAAAAACCGGGCGGTTGATCTTGAGAAGATTGACACCGGATGATGCACCCGCTATGTTTTTGCTGCGGTCCAATGAATCAGTTTTAAAACATATCGGAAGAGAGCCCATCGTTACATTAAAGGAAGCCGCGGAGTTTATTGAAGGGATTAATAATTTTATTAATAAAAATGAGTCAATACTTTGGGGTATCGCCCTGTCAAATGATCCTGCCACTATTATTGGAACCATTTGTTATTGGCAATTGCAACCGGAAAATTACCGCGCCGAAATAGGGTATGCATTGCACCCGGACCACTGGAGAAAAGGGATTATGAAAGAAGCGATCATAAAAGTGCTGGAATATGGTTTTGGAACAATGAAATTGCACAGTGTGGAAGCCCGGTTAAGCATCTCCAATACTGCCTCGATAGCAATACTCGAAAAAACTGGATTTGTAAAAGAAGGGCATTTGAAAGATGAGTTTTTTTTCCGGGGCAAATTTGAAGACTCCTTGATCTATTCCCGCCTGGAATAGCACGGGTCTGCCAAATGATAACCGGTAGACCGGACAAAAATATTCCTTTTCAAAAAAAAAGGTGATCTTAGAAGAAGCATACTCTTCTTACTAATTAAAGACAATGAGATCCAGGGAAGCAATAACGACTGACATTCCACAGATCCAGTTGGTCCGGAATTCAGTAAATGAAAACACGTTAACAGTTCCTCGCCTTAGTGCCTGGCAAAGTGGTACAAGATATATGACGCAGCGTGGCAAGATGGATAAGCTAGATAGAAAACACTATTATTGGGTTTTCCATCGTGTCGGTTTTGGATAATAATGTATGGGCTTTATTTATTCGACCCGGCCATGAAAGAAAGGGGAATAGGTAAAAGATTACAGGCAAATATGATGGATTGGTATTTTACCCAGCCCAACGAGACCATCTGCTGAGCACGACACCCGGCACAAGGGCAGCAGTCTTTTACACGAAAACGGGGTGGATTAAGTCCGGAAATTATGGCAAGGGTGAGATAAAATTAGAAATGACCGCTAAACAGTAGAAAAGCCGCTCTTCAGTATAGGCAATATCAAATATCTTTAGCAGGGAGGCAACCGGTTTTGGTCTGGTTGTTGTCTATATATCAAAGTAAACCCGGGACAGCATGAAAAAAATTATGTTCGCATTTTTTCCTCTTCTAGTAGCTGGCATGTTCTTGCGGGATGACAGCAGTTGCGCTAATAGTTCTCCCGCAAGCAATCATACAGAGCAGTATGACGGCCCTTATGTATTATACAGGGGGGATTCTATTTTTGTAAAATATATACATGATGGGCATGGCACTAAGCTGGTAAAAGCTGATAGTATGCCAACCTCGCAAAAACCTAACCTTTCTCTTACAGTAGCAACGGACGAACCCGGAAAAATTTTCAATGTTAAACTGAAGTCTCAACTGCAAAATGAAGAAGCTGTTCATTCCAATGTCGACAAACAATACATTGTTTCAGACATTGAAGGAAATTTCAGAGCTTTCAGGAGATTATTGCAGGCCAATAAAATAATAGACGAAAACTTCAACTGGATCTTTGGAACCGGCCATCTTGTATTGACCGGTGATTTTGTAGATCGGGGAGATCAGCAAACCGAAGTGCTCTGGTTAATCTATTCGCTCGAAGAAAAAGCAAAAGCCGCCGGTGGCTATGTCCATTATATATTGGGTAACCATGAAATCATGAATCTGAATGGCGATCTCCGGTATCTTAATGCCAAATACACCCAAAATGCTATTCTGTTGAACCAGCATTTTGTGACGTTGTATAATGAAAATACGGAATTGGGAAGATGGCTCAGAACAAAGAATGTGATCGAGAAAGTGGGGGATATTCTATTTTGTCACGCCGGTATATCACCTGCGGTTAACAAAATGGATTTACCGGCCAATGAAATAAATAAACTCGTCAGACCCTATTATGCTGACACCCTGTACCAGTATACCTCTCCCCAGACAGATATATTATACAGCGACGAGGGGCCTTTTTGGTACCGGGGATATTACTATGGAGCCACCAAAGCAAGTATACCTCAACTTGACAGCACCCTTTCGATCTATAAGGTTCAACATATTTCCACTGGCCACACTGTTATAGCAGATACTATCAGTGTATTATACAATGGCAAAGTCCTGAATACAGATGTTCATCACGCCAAAGGGTTATCCGAAGGCCTTTTGATTGAAAAAGGAAAATATTACAGAACTACCTCTATAGGAGAAAGATTTCTTGTCTTGAGCAGGTAGGTGAACTGTTTATAAATCTAATAGAAATAATTTTCCCGACTCAAAAAGAATTAAGTATTTTGTTCTTAGTTCTGGTGTTGCGGATCCTTTCGGCAACCTAAGATTGCCCGTAAAACCACATTTTATCATCAACCAAACCTGAGAATTATGAAAAAAGTATTAATTTTTTTAATGGCAATTAGCCTGTTGTCGGCCTGTGATAATAAAAAAGAGAAAGTCCGGGAAAAGAGCTCTACCACCAAAGATGATTATCGCAGTGATGAGAGCACCAGAGATAAGACTGAAGACAAAACCAGTGATGACAGGACTGAAAGTAACGCTAATGACAATACCGGGAACTGGAGCAGAAGCGATGAGAACAGATTTATGGATGATTGCGTAATGGAAGCAGAAAAAAATGCAGGAGCTGCAAGAGCCAACGAATATTGTGATTGCATGCTACAGAAAATAAAAAAAATGTATTCGAATTATGCGGAAGCGGACCGCAAGCTGGCTGGTATTTCCAAGACAGAGCTTGACGAATTGGCCGCTTCGTGTAACCAATAATAGTATTTTCAACAACCAAAAGAAAGGGGTTCAATCGGCAATATTGAACCCCTTTGCTATTTTAGGTTTTATCCACGGTCTCGCTTAAATTTGCGACCTCCGACAAGCCAGAGTTTTCGATAGGTCGGAATAAAATTGATATAAAATGCCAGGAAATATTGCATTCAGGGATGCCCTTCGGGAAGCAATGAATGAGGAAATGAGACGGGATGACAGGGTATACCTGATGGGAGAAGAAGTTGCGGAGTATAATGGAGCCTATAAGGTCAGCCAGGGTATGCTTGCCGAATTTGGTCCGCTTCGGGTTATAGACACACCCATTTCAGAGCTTGGCTTTACAGCGGTTGCTGTGGGTTCCGCTCAAAATGGATTACGACCCATTGTTGAGTTTATGACCTGGAATTTTGCTGTTTTGGCTTTAGATCAAATTCTCAATACAGCTTCTAAAATGCTGGCAATGAGTGGTGGTCAAGTATCCTGCCCAATCGTTTTCAGAGGTGGTAACGGTTCTGCCGGCCAATTAGGTGCCCAACACTCCACTGCTTTTGAAGCCTTGTATGCCAATATCCCCGGTCTCAAAGTTGTTTCTCCCAGCAATGGATATGATGCCAAAGGACTACTGAAACAATCTATCCGGTACGAAGAGGATCCCGTAATCTTCATGGAAAGTGAAGTGATGTATGGCGAGAAAAGTGAAATCCCGGAGAAGGAATACTATATCGAACTGGGAAAAGCAGTAGTGAGAAAACCAGGTACCGACGTAACGATCGTGTCCTTTAATAAAATGATGAAAGTGGCATTGGGTGCCGCCGCAGAACTAGAAAAAGAAGATATCAGCGCTGAAGTGATAGACCTCCGCACGATTCGGCCGCTGGACTGGATGACCATTTTAGAAAGTGTGAAGAAAACCAACCGCCTGGTGATTGTGGAGGAGCAATGGCCTTTTGCATCCGTTTCTTCCGAGATCGCCTACCGGATTCAAAAAGAAGGATTTGATTATTTAGATGCCCCTATACGCCGCATTACTGCAGCTGACGCTCCTTTGCACTATGCGCCTAACCTGGTTGCTGCAGCATTACCGGATGTACCCCGCACCGTAAAGCTGGTGAAAGAAGTAATGTACCTCAGGAAGTAAAGTAACGGCCACCAACTATTATTCGCCTGGTATCATTCCAGGCTTTTTTTTTCTATACATATCAATAAAATAAATATTTCGGCTACCTACCAACGTTCCGATTATTATTCTCATATTTGCCTTGGTTTTTCATAGGATATTGGATTTTATAACGAAGCTGGGTTTCTACCCGGCTTCTATTTTACCCCCCATCCCTAAGAGGTCTTGAGCATCCTAACGTCTATTCATTCTTTTCTGTTTCCAGATTTTTATCTGTGTTAATTTGCGGTGAACCTGTATTCTTTGGCGAAGTCAATCTATTTATGTTTAATTTTTTGGTGTATTCGGGGCTAATCTGTCCTGGACTTTCTCTATTTTATCGACTTCTTGTTTCAACCAGCACCAGGGTCAGTATCTACAACTCTTAGTTCCAAATCAACTATTTTTGCGGCACTAAATATACATGAATGGCTGACCTGTTGATCATTGATGATGAAAAAGCAATACGTAAAACGCTCTTCGAGATATTATCATTTGAAGGTTACAAGATAGATGAGGCTGCTGACGGCGAGGAAGGATTGAAAAAATTCAAAGAAAAGACCTATGATCTCGTATTATGCGACATCAAAATGCCCAAATTAGATGGTATTGAATTCCTGCAAAAAGCCGGAGAGTTTAATGCGGATGTCCCAATCATCATGATCTCGGGACATGGGAATATCGAAACTGCCGTAGATGCCGTTAAAAAAGGTGCCTATGACTATATATCCAAACCACCTGACCTGAACCGCCTCCTGATCACTATCCGCAATGCCTTGGATAAAAGCAGCCTGGTGACGGAAACCAAAGTGCTGAAACGAAAAGTAAGCAAAGTGCAGGAGATGATCGGTGAATCATCACCCATCAAGAAAATAAAAGAAACCATTGATAAAGTGGCCCCTACCGATGCAAGGTTATTGATAACCGGTGACAATGGAGTAGGCAAAGAATTGGTAGCCCGTTGGGTACATGAAAAAAGCAACCGTTCTTCCGGGCCCATGGTGGAAGTAAACTGCGCCGCTATTCCAACTGAACTGATAGAAAGCGAATTGTTTGGCCATGAGAAAGGTTCTTTTACTTCTGCGATCAAACAACGTATTGGGAAATTTGAATCGGCCAATGGTGGCACCCTTTTTTTAGATGAGATCGGCGATATGAGCGCCAATGCCCAGGCAAAAGTATTGCGGGCATTACAAGAAGGTAAAATAACAAGGGTGGGGGCTGATAAAGATATTTTGGTGGACGTAAGAGTCATTGCCGCCACTAACAAAGACCTTTTGAAAGAAGTTGAAAGCAAAAACTTCCGGCTTGATCTGTATCACCGCCTGAGTGTGATCATTATTCATGTCCCGTCTTTAAATGAGAGAAGGGATGATATTCCATTGTTAGTTGAGCAATTTCTTACCGATATATGTGCCGATTATGGTATCGCTGAAAAAGCGATGAGCGATGAGGCTATTAAACTGTTACACGAGTATAACTGGACAGGTAATATCCGCGAACTGAGAAATGTCGTGGAGCGCCTCGTCATACTTTCAGGCAAAGCCATTACTGCTGACGATGTGAAGAGCTATGTGATGCCTAAATAGTTGCTGATTGCCGGTAACTGGTTCCTGGTTTTACAAACTCCAAGATTTTCTATCGTTTTAATGAAACCCTGATCTTGAACGGCTTGACCAGTAACAACCAACGAGTAACCAGAAGCCAGCTTTGGCAAAACATTTGATTTTAAAATTTTGATACGCAAATAATTATAATACTTTTGTCAGCTACTAAAATACGGCTAATGCCCCTAAATCATTTATTCATTGTTTACCTTATCGGTACCCTAATTGTTTTTCTTCCTTCTTTTGGTTTGGCCAAACTGTTTGTGAAAGCAGGCGTACCTGCCTGGAAAGCCTATGTCCCTTTTTATAATACCTGGGTAATGCAGGACCTGGCGCAACGGCCAAAACATTGGGTATTCTGGCAGTTTATTCCAGTTGTCGGCTGGTTTATCAGTCCGGGTATTTTTATTGAGTTTGCCAAGGTATTTGGCAAATTTGGACTAGGTCAGCATACGGCCGCGGCCTTATTTGCACCCATATATTTCCCTTATCTAGCCTATAAACAGGATCCCAAATTTATCGGACCCGAAGCCGTTAAACGTCACAAAAAGAAGGGTTGGCGTGAATGGGTAGACGCCGCCATCTTTGCAGTGGTAGCTGCCACCCTTATCCGCACATTTGTTTTTGAGGCCTACACCATTCCTTCACCATCGATGGAGAAAACGTTGCTGGTGAGAGATTTTCTTTTTGTCAGTAAACTAAGTTACGGCCCGCGCATTCCGAATACACCTTTATCAGTTCCTTTTGTTCACAACTATCTTCCCGGTAGCAGTTGGAAATCTTATTCAGAGGCGATCAAAATTCCATACACAAGATGGTTTGCGTCAACACCACAACGAGGAGATGTGGTGGTCTTTAATTTCCCCGCAGGGTGATACCGTGATAAATAAAGATGAATACCAATCCAAACACCCGTATTACCAATTAACCAGGGAGCTGGGAAATGGAGACATGGAGAGAGGTAGAAAGATAGTACTGTCTGATCCTGACCAATATCCATTGGCCGTACACCCTGTTGATAAATCGGACAATTATATTAAGCGCTGCATCGCTGTCGGTGGAGATACATTGCAGATCATTAACAGTGACGTGTATATAAACGGTAAAAAGAGAGAGCTACCTCCTTATTCACAGATTGATTATGAGGTAGAGACAAACCGCTCCCTCGATGGTGATATCATGAAAAGCGAATACGATATTGATATATTCAATCCGCAGGAAAGTGTTGGAATGGGTGGCAACAGGTACAGGATGATTTTGACGGCAAAAGCGGTTGAGAAAATGAAAAACTCAGGGCTGGTCAAAAGCATCACCCCCATGTTAGATACCAGTACGGCAGTTTTCAATCCTTATTTTGAAAATTATGTTTGGCAGAATAAGTGGAGCACCGATAATTATGGTAAGATCTGGATACCTGCCAAAGGTGCTAAGCTGGTGCTGACAGCGGAGAACTATCCGATCTATGAGCGACCGATCCGGGTCTATGAAAAAAATGACTTCTCGATGAAAGATGGTAGATTTTACCTGAACGGAAAAGAAGTTACCGAATACACATTTAAAATGGATTATTATTGGATGATGGGTGACAACCGCCACCAGTCGCAGGACTCCAGGTTCTGGGGATTTGTGCCCGAAGACAGGGTAGTAGGAAAGGCCTGGATGATCTGGTTTAGCTGGGATGAAGGACCCAGGTGGAAAAGGTTCTTCAGCATCGTGAGATAGGTTTTAAACGTTAATTAGGTTTAAAAGGTTCAAGAAGTTTGAAAGCTATAAGTTCTTTAAACCTTAAACCTTTTGAACTTCTTAAACTTTCCAGTATCTTAAAAGTATGAATGAGCAAAAGTTTGAGTTTGAGTACGAAGTTTATAACGATAGCAGCGAACTGAACGAACAGGATGCATGGTTACTCACCGAAGCGAGAACAGTAACGGAACAGGCCTATGCTCCCTATTCTAATTTTCATGTCGGGGCAGTTGCTATCCTTGAAAATGGCGAAGTGATGGCCGGTACTAACCAGGAAAATGCATCGTATCCTGTTGGCATTTGCGCCGAAAGGGTCTTATTGGGCTCAGTAGCCACCCTGCATCCAAAGATCCCTGTTAAAAGCATTGCGATCAGCTACAATAGTAACGAAGTAAAAAGTGATCATCCGATTTCTCCCTGTGGTATGTGCCGCCAGGCGTTGTTGGAATATGAAACAAGAACTGCCAAACCAATCCGGCTTATCCTGAGCGGGCAGGAAGGAAAAGTATTTATTATCAGCACAGCCAGTTTTTTGTTGCCTTTTGCTTTTACAAGTGATGAGTTGGTCTAAAGTTGCCGGTTGCTGGTAGCTCTTACAGTGATATTAAAGCAGCAACGACACTTCAAACTAAACGAACCAGTAACCACGAACTAACAACTTGTGGCATTAAAACAGCGTCTGCACCCCATGTGCCACTTTTGCTTCCAGTTCCAATAACCATTTTTTTCGCCAAAGTCCCCCGCCATAACCTACCAGGTCTTTATTCGACCCGATTACCCGGTGACAGGGAACAATGATAGCAATGTGATTTTTTCCATTGGCATTCGCCACAGCTCTTGTAGCTTTTGTATCGCCGGTTCTCCGGGCCAGGTCCAGGTAGCTGATGGTTTTTCCATAAGGAATAGCGACAAGATAATTCCACACCTCTTGTTGAAAAGCAGTGCCGGTTTGATGTAATGGTAATTCAAATATCCTTCGCTGACCGTTGAAATACTGGATCAACTGTTCTACGCAATTGATGATCATGGGAGGCATATGCTTTTTATTCCCTTCTGCTTTTGTTGTAGTATCATGAAAATTTACTTCGCTGATATAATCAGTGGTACCAGTGATCTTCAGCATGCCTACGGGCGAATGGTAATATGTGGTATATGATTCAGGCATTGTCAGCCGATCTTCATTCCGTTTTGCGTAGCTTGTGCCGGCTGCAATAAAATTACGTCTTTGTTTTCGTCGTATACACCCAGCACCAGGCATTCGCTGATAAAGCCTGCAATTTGTTTGGGCGGAAAATTGACGACCGCGATCACCTGCCGGTGCAACAACCCATCCTTAGTATAATGTACTGTTATCTGTGCCGATGATCTTTTAATGCCGATATCGCCGCCAAAATCAACTATCAACTGGTAAGCTGGTTTCCGGGCTTTTGGAAAATCATTGACTTCAATGATAGTGCCCACCCGCATATCTATTTTTTCAAATTCCTCCCAGGTAATCATACAGTCAAATTAGTCAAATATGTCAAATTGGTCAAATGCGAAACTTCAAGTAGTTCGTGGGAGGTGACGACGGGCTTAGAAAAGATGACCACAGGAACGAAGGGTGGCAGATAAATGTTGCGAACCCGAAGGGATCAGCGTCGCTGTCCAAAGAACTCTCCAAAAGAGTCTCCAAAGGCCTCCTTCGGTCCCTTGGACCTTCAGAGCAACTCTACAGATGATACATTTTCAAAATGCGACATCACCAAACTTCAAAATCGGCCTGCTTGTATGACCAAGATGACTTGTATGACTTTTCTAAGTATCTTGATGCAAAATTTGCGATATGACTCCCATTAAAAAAGGCAGCACTATTTCCCGGAAAGATTTCGTCCGCAATGCAGCAATACTGGGCGGAGCTTTTTTCATTGTTCCCCGTCATGTGTTGGGCCGCGGTTTTATTGCACCCAGTGATAAACTGAATATTGCAGGGATCGGTGTAGGCGGGAAGGGCAGCAGCGACCTCGCGGAATTTGCCAAAAGCCCTAAAGTAAATATTGTCGCATTGTGTGATGTGGATGACAGGGAAGCGAAAAAATCCAGGGAAAAATTTCCGAAGGCACCGTATTACAAAGATTACAGGGAAATGCTGGCGAAAGAAAAAAATAATATGGATGCCTGCAGTATTTCCACACCGGATAATACGCATGCAGTAGCTACATTAGCTGCTATGCAATTAGGCAAACATGTTTATACACAAAAGCCCTTGACCCATGATATCTACGAAGCGAGGATTCTGACACAGGCTGCTGAAAAATATAAAGTGGTGACTCAAATGGGTAACCAGGGCGGCTCCGGTGAGGGTGTCCGCAAAGCAAAAGAAATAATAGATGCGGGGATGATCGGTAAAGTAACGGAGGCACAGGCATGGACCAACAGACCGGTTTGGCCACAGGGTATTCCAACACCAACCGGCAAATTTGATATTCCGAAAGAACTCGACTGGGATCTTTGGCTGGGCCCTGCCAAGCAAATCGACTATAATCCTGCCTACCTGCCTTTCAACTGGCGCGGATGGTGGGCTTTTGGTACCGGTGCATTAGGCGATATGGCCTGTCATATCATGGACCCTATTTACCGGATACTGCCGATCCTGTATCCGGATTCAGCAGAATGCAGTGTAAGCAATGTGTGGAAAAACATGTGGAGTGAAGGAAATTATACTGATAGCTGCCCACCCTCTTCCATTATTCATTTAACATATCCAAGAACAGATGGCAAGGGCTCCATCAATGTTTCCTGGCATGATGGAGGATTGTTACCGGAAAGACCAGTGGAGCTATTGCCCGAGGAAGCATTTGGCAACTGGGACGGCGGTGTATTATTTATTGGCACCAAAGGGAAATTGCTGTTGGATTGTTATGGCGCAAACCCAAGATTGTTGCCCACCAAACTTATGAAGGAAAAAACAATGCCTAAAGAAAAAATAAAACGAGTTCCGGAAGGACATTACCTGCAGTGGGTAAATGCTTGTATGGCAGGATATGGCAATGCGAATACCAGTTCACCCTTCTCCTATGCTGGGCCATTTACAGAAAGTATCTTGATGGGTAACCTCGCTATTCGCAGCTGGATGATGCAAAATCCAAAGCTAAAAGGTTGGGACGATAAATACCTGGGCCGTAAAAAATTATTGTGGGATGCAGCCAATATGAAGGTCACCAACTTCGACGAAGCGAACCAATTTGTAAAACGTGAATACCGCGATGGATACAGCCTCGTTTTATAATAATAACGTTGGCTGATCGAATTACTAATCAAGCAGTTTGGCCAGCTCCATCAACTCTGCCTGTTTATATTTTTCATTTTCCGCATCAAAACATTTGCTGAATTCTTCCAGCAATTGCTGAATCACCTGTTTATTCTTCTGCGGTTTGAAATATGAAGCAACCGGGGGAACTGAAATGCGTTTAAAATAATTATCTACGTCCTGCTGGGTAAATACCTGGCCGGAGGTAGGGTCAATAAAAAATTCAATTTTATCGATCGGGTTCGGGAGATTTTCTTCAGAATAACCCGGTTTGAAATAAGCAATGATAAACTGTTTCGGAATATTAATAGCTCTCACTGGTATGTCAAGCAATTCACACAGCACTAAATATAAAATACCATTGCTGATCTGGTTACCTCTTTTTGCCTCCAGCATTTTATGTAACAGGAACTCATTGGGTTCCTTGTAGTTGGTCTCGCCGCCTTTCAAGCCATAATAACTGTACAGAATACTGGTAACAATATTGACCTGTTCAAGAGGGGTGAGGTAATTATTCAGCTCCAACCATATATTGCGTCTGACTTTTTCAATCTCCTGTAATACAGTCGTGGTGGACACTTCAGGGTATTGAAACTTTCCGGTTAGCATGGCTCCCAGCATCAGGTCATGATGACCGGATAAACTCCATTGACGAAAATCTTCTGTAAGATCGGTATAGTGAAGACGATGTATTAACAATTCGATCCTGGTCTGGATTTCTTCATTAGGAGTAGTTTCCCAGAGATGCTCCAGGTTCGGAATAATATTTTTTCCATAATCAGCGATCTTATCTGACACTACGCCAAATACTTCTTCATCCGGATCGTCTAGTAAGGTGAACAGGGCTGATATTTCTTTATTGGTTTCCACGGTGCGATTCGTTCACAATATCTTAATTGCGGCTTAAAGGGAATAGTTAAACTTTTCCACAGGCGTTAAGAAAGTCGGGAGTCAGTCCAGAGGCAGGAGCCAGATTACTTACCGAAAAAACTTCATTATTGTTTCAGCGATTCGATGTGTCAGTTAATGAACAAGGGTATCGACTCCCTACTAACGACTCCCGACTAACGACTTTCTTGCTACAACCATCCAGTCCCAGGGCTTTGGCTCTTTTAACCAGGCGGGAGGCTTGATAAATTCAGTATTCCAGTTATACTCGATCTTTTGAAAATCTTCGGCAATAAACCCTTCATTGGCCAATAACAGTTGTAATTCCTCTTTGAGATAGTGCTTGTGTGGAACCTCATCAATATCGGCATTGCCCTGCAGGATATTATTCCATTTCGTTAGACCCTCTCTAGCATTTTTTGTTGCAGGGAAAAGATGCTTATCGATCTTGAATTGCTGTTGTAGTATACTGGTAAGCAGCCATGATTCCAGTGAAGGTAAAGTAATGACGATGCGGCCGCCTTTCTTTACACAGGCTGACAATGATTGAAAAAATTTTGTTCTGTCTTTCAGGGAAGAAGTGAGGATCGCATTGATACAGATCCCAAAATCGCATGGTGGCAGTTTTGCCTTTCCGCTCATATCAGCCCGCAGGTATTCTATGTTTTTATATTGCGGGTAAAGGCTTTTGGCTATGGCAAGGTTTTTAGCGGAGATATCAAGAGCGATCACTTTTTTAAAAAGAGGGGAAAGGACTGGCAGCCATTTACCAATAGCACAGCCAATATCAATTACCGTTTTACTCTTTGAAGCATATTTTTTGATAACGGAGCGGATAAGGGCCTTCTTATCGTTGTGAAGGACATCAAAGATTTCATCGGCATAAGAAGGAGCGATCTGTTCCCAATAGGACCGTTTCATAGGCTATTTGTTCTTTTGAATTATTTTCCTGATCGCGGTAGTTCTTAGCTTTCTTCTTGAATGATGAAAAGTGAGAATGTGGACCAGGGATTTATTTACAACCCGGTAAACTTTGCGATAATTTCCCTCAATTGTTTCTCTAATCGATCTGGTTTTAAATTTGGGAACGATGCAGCCAATTAAGGTAAACTTAGTGAGAATATCTGTACGGTTAATTAATTTTTGAATCTGCATACCTGCATAGTGAGCAGAATCCTTGCCTACATACTCAGCTATATCTTCAAGATCATCCAGCGACTGGATAGTAAACTTTATTTCAGCCATTTTTTCAGACGTTTCTTAGCCTGTTCCTTACTTACTACTTTATCAGCATCAGACTGCTGTAACCCGTTTCGTATCTTTTCAAGAAAAACGATTCTTTCTATCGCCTCCTCTGCCTCAAACTTGCTGGGTTGTAATTGGTGTGATTTTATGACGTCCGCTATAGTTACCATTCCATGTAAATTTCCTACAATTTACGAAAATCCCGATGTATACTTTCAATTGCAGGAAGGAGTTATTTTTTCCAAGCAAACGCGGTTCACCAAGCGCAAAAAAGGCTAGGTGGTAAATTCCAATATTTCACCAATGACGACTTTTGACGGCCTACTCGTTTCAGTCTTCTTTCTTCTTTGGAGCTTTTTTAGCTGCCTTCTTTTTTGTAGCTCCTGCCGCCTTCTTCTTCGGCGCCGCCTTTTTCTTTCCAAATGCATTAGGTATCTGCGCGGTGATCATTGCTTTGATATCTTCCAATGGAATCGTAGCTGCTTCTTCCGCTGTATATTTTGTTCCGTCTGCTTTCAGGTTGAGTTTCAAGATCTTTTTAGCAAACTTCAAGACAGGTCCCCATCTTGCATTCTCCACCGATATTTTTTCATCCGGCCATCGTTGAATATACCGGTTCGCTTCCTTTTTAACTTTTGCATCGATCAGTTCATTCATTTCTAATTGGGAAAGATTCGCAAAGTCGTACCGCTTTGGTACATTGATAAACATACCATCCCATTTGATATATGGACCAAATCGTCCTGTTCCTTTAGTAATTGGTTGTTGGTTGTATGTTCCCACCGGGGCGTCTGCAATTTGTTTTTGTTTGATATGATTAATGGCCGTTTCCAGGTCAACGGTTCCAAGGTCAGTTCCTTTGGGCAATGAAATAAATTCTTCCCCCCATTTAACGTAAGGACCAAACCTTCCGACATTTACCGAAACATCTTTTTCTTCGTATTGTCCCATGGCTCCCTGTGCACCAAATAGATTCATCGCTTCTTCGTACGTGATCGTCTCAATGCTTTGCCCGGTAGGAACTTTAGCAAAACGCGGTTTCTCCTCATCATCGGCCACACCTATTTGTATCATGGCACCATAACGACCCATTCTCGCCACGACAGGTTTTCCAGTTTCAGGGTCAACACCCAACTCTCTTTCCCCTTTTATCCGTTCCGCCGTTTCAATCGTTTCATCTACATCTTTTTTAAAAGGAATATAAAACTCATCAATCACACTATTCCATTTCAGTTTGCCCTCTGCCACTTCATCAAACTCTTCCTCGATCCGGGCGGTAAAGGAGTAGTCCATGATATTATCAAAGTATTGTTTGAGAAAATCAGTAACAACCAGCCCCAGGTCTGATGGAAATAATTTTGATTTTTCTGCACCAGTATTTTCCTGCTCCATCATCTTAGTCACTACATCCTGCTGCAACCTGACTATCCTAAAATCCCGTCGCGTTCCTTCCTTATCTCTTTTTTCTACATAACCTCTTTTCAAAATAGTGGAGATGGTGGGTGCATAAGTTGACGGACGTCCAATACCAAGTTCTTCTAATTTTTTTACTAATGATGCTTCCGTAAACCGGGAAGGCGGACGACTGAAACGTTCTGTTGCTTTCATTTCTTTTAAAGGCAGGGATTGTCCAACTGTCAGCGGCGGCAACATTCCGTCATTCGCTTCTTCTTCCAATTCATCATCATCTTTGTCCTCGCGATATACTTTTAAAAAGCCATCAAACTTCAATACTTCACCGGAAGCAGTCAGTTCTTCCTTATTAGTAGAAATCCCAATTTTAGCAATTGTTTTTTCCAACTCAGCATCTGCCATCTGGCTGGCCATAGTTCTTTTCCAGATCAGCTCATACAACCTGGCCCATTCAGCTTCCTGGATCGAAGGATTACTCATATAGGTAGGCCGGATAGCTTCGTGTGCTTCCTGTGCACTTTCATTTTTGTTTTTATACTTCCGGAACTGGTGATAGTCCTCACCATACATTCCTTTCACCGTGGCAGTTATATCGGTCAATGCAGTACCGCTCAAACTCACACTGTCCGTACGCATATAACTGATATACCCGTTCTCATACAATCGCTGTGCAATCTGCATGGTCCGTGCTACTCCATACCCTAATTTCCTGGAGGCTTCCTGCTGCAAAGTAGATGTGGTAAAAGGCGGAGCCGGTGAACGTTTACCGGGCTTTACCTGTATATCATTCACGGCATACTCAGCGCCGATACAACTTTTTAAAAATGTTTCTGCATCTTCCGGTGTATTTTGTTTTTTCCCTTCCGCAGTAAATGTTACAGGTTTATCGGATACATCTTTTGCAGTAAATAATCCTTCGACCTTATAAGTGCTAACGGGTAAAAATGCATTGATCTCTCTTTCCCTTTCTGCGATCAACCTGACGGCCACACTTTGTACACGGCCCGCACTCAGATTATTACGCATACTCATTTTCCGCCAGAGAACAGGGCTTAATTCGAATCCAACGATCCTGTCCAAAATTCTTCTGGCCTGTTGCGCCATGACGAGGTTCATATCTAATGTACGTGGGTTCTGTACAGCAGCTAGGATTGCAGGTTTAGTAATCTCATGGAAAACGATTCGTTTTGTTGTTTTTGGGTCCAGGCCCAACACCTCACATAGATGCCAGCTAATGGCTTCACCCTCCCGATCCTCATCCGTAGCGAGCCAGACTTCATCCGATTTTTTTGCCAACGATTTCAGATCATTCACCACCTTTTGCTTGTCTTCCGGCACAATGTACCTGGGCTCGAAATTTTTCTCCAAATCGATGCCCATACCGGCTTTCTCCAGGTCACGGATATGGCCAAAACAACTCTTCACCTGGAAATCACTCCCCAGTATCTTCTCTATCGTTTTCGCTTTTGCAGGACTCTCTACTATCAATAAATTTTTTGCCATAAAGGATACTATATTATATCACAAAACCGCTTTTCAGCGGCCGCAAGTTAGGACAAGGATAATAAATTTTTCGGGAAACAAAATTTTATCATCGGGCTAATGGTTTTTTTAACGGCATAAATCCGATGAATATCAACCTTTATTTGAATTAAAATTTAGTTTTAAAAAATGTCACAATTTTCTCTGCCCATCTCTTATATTCTTTACCGGAAGGATGCAAACCATCATTGGCCAGCAATGAGTGATCAGTGGCTGCTTCTCTTGTCCAGGGGGTAATATCTATATAATGTACATTGTACTGCTGCGTTATTTGTCTATTGACAGCATTGTAGGCATCGATTTCCATGGCGATCTGTGCCCTGTCACGGCCATTGGCAAAAGGGGTTACTCCCCAATCAGGAATGGAAAGTACCACTACATGATCAGCCCTATCCCCGGCATATCGAATAGCTTTGCGCAATAGTTCTTCAAACTCAGATTTATAATTACTAACAGACCGGCCGCGATATTGATTATTGACACCTATCAGTAAGGAGACAAAATCGTAAGAGGTTTGCAAAGGATGGGCCGTATTGGCGGTAATAATTCCAGTTTCGAGTTCATCGGTAGTCCAGCCAGTTTGAGCAATTATACGAGGCAGTTGAAAATCCACTTGGGCATTTTTCATCAACGTATATACCTGGCCGGGAAAATTATCCGCTGACGAAACATGCTGACCAATCGTATACGAATCACCAAGGGCCAGGAAATGATATTTTTTTGCGACAGGGTCTGGCATAGAAATAATATCTTTTTTAGCACAGGAACTATTGCTGCTGCCGGTAAAGAAAAACAATATTGCTAATAATTGTTTCATAAGAAATCAACAATTGATTTGCTCACGTTGTTGTCCCGGTATATCCGGCGATGACCTAAACCCTTTGTAATTACGTATGCAACGTTAGGATAGTTTTCCTCCTTTACCGCCAGGACATCCCTCAGCGGGGTAATTTCATCTTCTTCATCCTGGAACCAGAGCACGTTAGCCCGGATCTGTTTCATAGCTCTTTTGATTGAGTACCAGTCAGAACTTACTCCACCGGTTTTAACAATGATTTTTTCAAATTCCGGCCGGATAGAACTGTCTAATTGGAGAAACCTGAAAAAGCTGTCAATGGCAGTCGTTGTTTCGGTAGCCGGTGCGATCAATACAAGTTTTTGATCTGACGTATGACTCATTTCTTCCAGCGCAAGACATACTGCCAATCCACCAAATGAATGGGCTATATAAGACTGAACGGGCCCATACAACCTGTTAATTTCCCGGATCATTCTTTTATATAATGGCGCATTGATCGTTGTGCCTCCACTTCTGCCATGTGCCGGCGCATCAAAGACCAATATTTCATAGCCTTTTTTAATTAATGGTTTAATATACCTGTCGAAATTGATCCCGGAAGATTCGTAGCCATGCAAGATCAAAAGTTTTCTCTCAGTGGGATGGTTGAACCTCCAGCCACGAACAGTATTACCCTCTGTTTCAAAGTGAAGTTGCTCAGCACTTTCAAAAATCTTTGGCAATTTTTTTTTATGGCGGGATTGGGGTGTACAGAAAAGCTCAAAAGCTTTTGTTGCAGCTCTTTTTTTGGAGACAGAAGAAAGAACCTTGAATTTTGTCCTGATATAACGGAGAGCCAAACGCTGCGATAACTTCATACACCGCAAAAATAAGCAGTACTTTTGCACTTTAGTACATCATCCCAGTTCTCTCCGGGGAATAGGTATCTTTATCGTCAGGAAAATCAGCATGAGTATATGGATATAGTCATCATCGGTTCGGGCAATGTAGCGTATGTGCTGGCCAAGAAATTCAAAGCCGCAGGACATAGTATCGTGCAGATATATAGCCGGAATGCCTCTGCAGCCAGTGCATTGGCTTATGAAATCGATACCGAGTCCACCAATTACAAAATACTGATCAATAAAAATGCCGATGTCTACCTGATTGCTGTTGCGGATGATTCCATTGCTGATGTGGTGAACGAACTGAGATTACCTGGGAAAGTGGTAGCTCATACAGCAGCCTCCGTCCCAAAAGAAATACTGAAAAATGTCACTGATCATTACGGCGTATTTTATCCCCTGCAAAGTCTGCGTAAGGAAATGACCGTGCTACCAGACACCCCGGTTTTTTTCGATGCCAGTGATGATAAAGCCAAACAAAAATTAGAAACCCTGGCCCATTCCATTGCAGAAGAAAGGGTAGTGCAGGCAGGTGATGATGAGAGGCTGAAGCTACATGTGGCGGCAGTAATTGTCAGCAATTTCACTAATCATTTATACGACCTGGCTGAAGAATATTGTCGTAAAGAGGGGCTTGACTTTAAGCAATTGCAACCACTGATCAAAGAAACGGCTTTGAGACTAAATGACATTTCTCCAAAACAGGCACAAACCGGTCCTGCCCTCCGGCACGAAAATGAAACGTTGCAAAAACACCTGCTGTTATTAAAAAATCATCCGCAATTAAAAAACATTTATGTTTTATTGACGGAGAGTATACAACAGCAGAAATAGCCTGGGAAGCCATTTCGCCGATCAGATTAAATGCTTTTCGATAATCTGGCTACACTTGCAGGCTATGACTTTGCCTGGTACCGAGTTGACCAGCTCACTTCTTTTCCCAAACAAGTAAACTGATTCCTTGATTTACCGCTATTTTTGCAGCCTGAAATGAAAATCGAAAGATGTACACAGTTAAATTCAAGTTTGAACAGAAGGGACTAGAACCAGTAACTTTTAACAAGGTGGAAGCGGGCCAGACGCTCCTGGAACTAGCCCTTAAGAACGATATCGATCTTCACCACAACTGTGGAGGTGTTTGTGCCTGCACGACCTGTCATTTATATATCGAAAAAGGTATGGAGTGTATTGACGAGATCACCGATAAAGAAGAAGATTTTATCGATAGGGCTGTTAACCCACGTCTGAATTCCAGATTAGGTTGCCAATCGCTGCTAAATGAGGGGGGTGGTGAAATAGAAGTAATGCTGCCAGACCAGACACAATTTTTAGGGGAATAATACAAAATACGAGGTCAGAAGTAAGAAGTCTGAATTCCGGCCTCCGACATCATACCTCAGACTTCTTTTATTATGAGTCATTTTGAACCTCCGATTAGCTGGGCCGATCATGAAGACATTGCACTGAAACTATATGAACGTTTTGGCAATGATTTTAATGAAGGTAAAATTTACCGTGTCCGCTTTACAGATCTCCTGGAATGGATCCTTCAAATACCGGGCTTTGAGGGTAAAAGAGAACAAAGTACAGAAGGTCACCTGGAAATGATACAAAGTGCCTGGGTATATGAATGGAGAGATAGTCAAAAATAGTCGGGAGTCAGGAGTCGTTTCAAAAGAAAATTTATTTATGAATATCCTTGAACTCTTTAAAAAAATTACCACTTTTATTTTTGATGTGGATGGTGTACTCACCGATGGTACCGTGCTGGTATTAGAAAACGGGGTGCAGGCCAGGCGCATGAATATTAAAGATGGCTTTGCCTTGCAAATGGCTATTAAGAACGGCTACCAGATCCTCATCGTTTCAGGTGGTCACTCACCTGAAGTGGTCAACCGGTTGGAGAAATTGGGAATTAAGGAAGTTTTTATGTCGGTGTCCGATAAAAAAAAATTTATTGCCAACTATATCAGCGAAAACGAATTATTGAAGGAACAGGTATTATATATGGCCGATGATTTGCCTGACTTGCCGGCAATGACCATCGTTGGGTTGTCCTGTTGCCCGGCGGATGCAGTCAATGAAATAAAGGAAGCCGTTCAGTATATTTCACCCATGAATGGCGGCTATGCCTGCGTAAGAGATGTGATCGAAAAAGTGATGAAACTGAATGATCACTGGAATTACAGGGAAGATGTTACGTCGAAATGAAGACAGAAGCTTGGTAGCTGAGTAGCGTGATGCAGTAACTACATTGAAAACTAGTGACCTGTCATTTTCCTTAGCGCTCTTTCAGACTTCAGACTTCAGACTTCGGACTTCTTCAGTATCTTTCACTAAATTTTATTCATGAGATTGATTGCAGCCTTTTTCAAGCTGGTCCGACTACCCAATCTCTTTTTTATGGCGCTTACGCAGGTGCTTTTCCAGTTTTGCATTTACCACACGCTGTACAAGGATGCTATTCCATCTCATGACCTGGTTCGTTTTATTTTGCTGGTCCTCGCTTCTTTGTTTATAGCGGCTGCCGGCTATATCATCAATGATTATTTTGATATTAATATTGATGAGGTTAATAAGCCTGATAAAATGGTGGTAGATAAATTAATTCATCGTCGCTGGGCCATTGCCTGGCATTTTATGCTGAGCTCGGGTGGTATTTTGTTAACCATAATAGCCTTTCCTTTTTTACAAAAATGGTACCTGGTCCTGGCTAATATTTGTTGTGTGGCATTACTATGGTTCTACTCCACCAAATTCAAAAAAAGTTTACTTACGGGTAATATTGTTATTTCGCTGTTGACGGCCTGGACAATTCTCATCATCTTTTTTTCCAAGTTTGACCTATCAGATGCATTTGGAGCCGGCACCAAAAGCCATCATAAATTTTTCAGGCTGGCAATGCTTTATGCGGGTTTTGCATTTATCATTTCATTGATCCGGGAAGCTATTAAGGATATGGAGGATATGGTAGGAGATGCCAGGTATGGAAGCCGGACAATGCCGATCGTGTGGGGCGTGCAGGCTACGAAAGTATATGTGGCAGTCTGGCTGATCGTTTTGATTGCCGTTCTTGGAATTTTACAGGTCTATATCCTGCAGTTCAAATGGTGGCTGGCCATCGTTTACAGTGTTGCTGCTATTATTTTTCCTCTGGTTATCATCTTGTTCAGGTTGAAATCAAGTATAACCCCTGTGCATTTTCATAGTCTCAGCAGTTTAACAAAGCTGGTAATGTTCACCGGCATCCTGTCAATGATATTCTTTTATTTCTATTTATGAACAAAATAATCCTTGCATCGCAATCTCCCCGCCGTAAACAATTATTGGAATGGGCTGAAGTTTCGTTTGACATCCTGGTAAAAGAAACCGATGAACGTTTTCCACCGGGATTGACACCGGATGAAGTAGCTATCTATATTGCCAGGAATAAAGCTGTTGCTGTCCAGGCTGATACTGTTCCCGGGCAGACCATACTGGCAGCCGACACCATTGTTGTATTGGGGGATAATATTATCGGCAAACCGGTTCACCGGGAAGATGCCGTCAGTATTCTGCTTGCTTTATCGGGTGATAAACACAAAGTGATAACAGGAGTTGTGATAAAAAAAGGTCAGAGGGAAATTGCTTTTGCTGATACTACGGAAGTTGAGTTTCATCATCTCTCCGTAAAAGAAATTGAATTCTACGTGGACAAATATAAACCTTATGATAAGGCGGGTGCTTATGCCATACAGGAATGGATAGGAGTAGTTGGTATAAAATCGATCACCGGTGATTTCTACAATGTAATGGGGCTACCAGTAAGCAGGGTAATACGGGAATTGAAAAATTTGAATAGTTAATCCGCCCATCGGTGTAGTAAGCAACGCAAATCAGTCTGACATTTGGTAATTTGGATATTCCTGGATATCCATTCACCAGGGAATCTATTATTATGACTGAGCGGCTGCTACAATTCATCTGGCAGTTCCAATATTTCGACAAAACTGAACTGGTTACAACGGCTGGTGAGCCAATCGGGATCCTTTTCACCGGTCAATGCAATACTAACCAGGGCCCTGATTTTTTAGATGCTAAAATAAGGATCGGCACCACCACTTGGGTGGGTTCGGCGGAACTCCATAGTAAAGCTTCTGATTGGAACAAGCACCAACATCAACATGATAAAAATTACAACAATGTTATACTACATGTGGTGTGGGAAGATGATGGCGGAAGCCGCAAGGCTGTTCCGGCAACAACAGAACAGCATTCCGTCGTCCCTGTGGTAGAACTCAAAAACAGGGTGTCAAAAATCCTTTTACAACGATACGAGGAGCTTATGAATTCTTGCTCCTTTATTCCGTGTGAAAAAACGATCCGCACTGTTAACTACATCACCTGGAAAAGCTGGAAAGACAGGTTGTTGGCAGAGCGGCTCCTTCGGAAAGCCGCCATCGTTGAAAATTATTTGCAACAAAACAATTACCATTGGGAGGAAACATGCTGGTGGCTGCTCGCCAGGAATTTTGGAATATACGTAAATGCAGATGCCTTTGAAGCGGTAGCAAGATCAGTCCCTATAAGTATCCTCGCCAAACATAAAAACCAGATCCATCAGGTAGAGGCCTTGTTATTTGGACAAGCGGGATTGTTGGATGAAATCCTCTACGAAGATTATCCCAACCTGCTACGAAAAGAATATAAGTTCCTGAAGAAAAAATATAAATTAAATCCCATTCACCAACCCCTGCATTTCTTAAGGATGAGGCCGGGTAATTTTCCCACCATTCGTTTAGCACAGTTAGCCTCATTGATGACAAATTCAGCACATTTGTTTTCCCAATTAAAAGAAGCAACAGGAGTGGTAGAAATAAAAGAGTGGTTAGATAGTACTGCCAACGACTATTGGCACTATCATTACCGGTTTGGGGAAGCATCCGCTTTCAAAAAGAAAAAACTGGGTGCTGCAATGATTGAGAACATCATTATAAATTCGGTTGTACCCGTGTTATTTGCATACGGCAACTATCACCACGAAAACCGATACAAAGAAAAAGCAGTGAATTGGCTGGAAAAATCAACAGCAGAGACAAACCATATCACCAGGGGCTTTACGCAATTGGGTATTGAAAATAAGAATGCCTTTGACAGCCAGGGATTAATTGAACTGAAGAATGAATATTGTAGTAAGAAGAAATGTCTGGAATGCGGGATAGGGAATATGATATTGAGGGATCAACAATCCTGAGATTTCATTTCAAACCTATAGGAACCAACTACTGACTCCAGACTACTGACTCCCAATTTATCCCCACAGTCCCCAATCCATCTTCACCTCAATATCCGGGTGTATGCTTTTCATGACGGGACATGTATCAGCAGTATTTTTCAGGATGGCCTTTGTTTTTTCATCTACATCTTTCAATGCATCCGGAAAATGAAATGTTAATTCGATAATGCTAACTCTGCGGGGATCGGTCTTCATGATCTTTAGTACCTCAATTTTCACATCAGTAAGGTCACAACCCATCGTGTCGGCTTTTATGCCCATCACTGTTATCATACAGGTGGCAAGACTGGTCGCCATCAGGTCTGTCGGGGAAAATCTTTCTCCTTTTCCATGGTTATCAACGGGCGCATCGGTTTCAAAGTCACTGCCACTTTTCAGGTGGGTGCAGGTGGTCCTGAGCTCACCGTTATATACTACTGTAGAAGTCATTATCAATATTTTGCCCTAAATTTACGTTATATAAACTAAGAGCAAATAGGAGAGGATAAAAGAAAAAGAGCGATTGTTGGATACCTGCTCTCTTTGTAAGCTCCCGGTTAATTACATTTACCTCTTTAAACTCTTAGCAATTTAAACTCTTAGCTCCGTGAAGAAACTGTCCCTCACTGTATTGCTTGCCTTGATTGTAATCGCTGCCTCCGCGCAGGATTCAACCAAGCGTAAATCATCAAAGGATGATAAAAAAGAAGCAAAGCGTCAAAAAGTCAACATCCTGATCAAACAGGCTGAAGAGGGTGTACTAGTATACCGAAAGCAGAGCATTTTTGGTATCCAGGGGCGAACCAATGGATATGGCCTTTTCTATGAACTGGGCAGGATGAAGAGCAACCGCAAAACAAGCACCTACCGTATTGATATAACCGAAATAAAACATCAAAAAGAAGATAAGCTTCCCAGCGGGGGAGGCCTTGTGTTTGGCAACCCTTTTATTTACGGCAAGATCAATAATTTTTACCAGGCGACCCTGGGCTTTGGCCAGCAATATATACTTGGACAAAAAGGAAATAAGAATGGCGTAGCTGTTTCGGCTGTTTTTAATGGAGGGTTGGCGTTGGGTTTATTAAAACCTTATTATGTGGAAGCCGAAGATCCGGTAACTGGTGAAAATAGAACGATCAAATATTCAGAAGCTGACAGGTCTTTATTTTTAGGCCCCACCATTGTTGGTGGTGGCGGGTTTGGAAAAGGATGGAATGAAATTAAAATGAAACCAGGGGCCTTTGTAAAATCTGCGTTACGTTTTGACTATGGACGGTTTAATGAAGTAGTGTCGGGTATTGAAGTAGGCGTAAGCCTTGATTTTTACGGCTCCAAAATCCCTATTATGGTCGACCAAAAGGAAAGACAAATGTTTTTCCAGGGATATATCGCCATTCTCTTTGGAAGGAGAAAATAAACTGCGGTTGTTTTCAACCTGGAACTTGGCACTTGTCACATGCCGGGGTTTATCTAAACTTTCACCTTCCCTTCGTATTTTTGCCCAATGATCGAACTTCCTGTTGCTTCAGCTGCAGTTGAGAACACCCGTGTAAAAAAACCTGATTGGCTTAGGGTAAAATTACCTATTGGTGAAAGCTACAGGCATGTCCGCAACTTGGTGGACGATCATAAACTTCATACTATTTGCGAAAGCGGCAACTGTCCCAATATGGGTGAGTGCTGGGGAGCCGGTACCGCCACTTTTATGATCCTGGGGAATATCTGCACTAGAAGTTGTGGATTCTGTTCAGTGGCTACCGGCAGACCTGAAGCGGTGGACTGGGATGAACCCCAACGGGTGGCCGAAGCGATACACCTGATGAAAGTAAAACATGCTGTTATCACTTCGGTTGACAGGGATGAACTTAAAGACGGAGGCTCCATCATTTGGAATAATACCATCAAAGCTGTAAAGGCGTTGAACCCGGATACAACATTAGAAACGTTAATCCCCGACTTTAAAGGAATAAAAGAAGATATACAAAGGGTTATTGATGCTGCTCCGGAAGTAGTAAGTCATAATATTGAAACCGTGGAGAGATTAACAAGACAGGTTCGTATCCAGGCAAAATACTGGCGCAGTATGGAAGTTGTACGAACATTGAAAGAAGGGGGGATGCGGACAAAAAGTGGGATCATGCTCGGATTGGGTGAAAAAAAAGAAGAGGTAATTCAAACGTTGAAGGATCTCCATTCAAATGGCTGTGATGTGGTCACCATCGGGCAGTATTTGCAACCCACAAAAAAACATCTCGCCGTGCATCGTTTTGTGCATCCTGATGAATTTGCTGAGTACAGGGATATCGGGTATGGTTTGGGATTAGACTATGTGGAAAGCGGTCCGTTAGTACGTTCATCTTATCATAGCGAAAGACATGTATTTCCGGGATTGGGAAGAAAGGAGTGGGGGATGAGTCGGGAGTCGAGAATCGAGAGTCAGTAGTCGTTAGTCAACAGCCCTTTTATGCAAAATTCTTTCGCAGCACCTCGCTTCCTTTTTATAGCAGGTATTTTATTTTCTGATTTTTCTTTTGGCCAGCTGAAGTGGGAAAAAGTCGATTCCTTGTTCCAGCCGCTGCCTTCCTCAGTTCATGTTTACAAAACCACCGGACTGCTGGATGGCAAACCGAACATTGCATATTATGTTGAAGCAGATCTCAAAGACAAACAATTAGATTTTACAGCCGATACAACCTACCAGCGTCGTTTAAGCCCTGCTAAGTTTTTTGAAAAAAATAACCAGCCACTTGTTGTGGTGAACACCACCTTCTTTTCTTTTGCCACCAATCAAAATTTGAATGTTGTAATTAAGAATAAGAAGCTCGTTGGCTATAATATTCATACCATCAACAGAAGAGGCAAGGATACGTTCACTTACCGTCATCCTTTTGGAAGCGCAATCGGAATTTCTAAAAATAGACAGGCAGATATTGCCTGGTTGTATAGTGATTCTACTCTTAAAGTTCCTTATGCTGTTGAAAAAGCTTTGGCACCGCTTGTTGATTCATCTAACAAATTGGCACCCCGAACAGCATTTAAATATTTTTTTTCGACTTCCGGTGCAACAACAAAGGGGAGAGTTAAACCAGCCAAATGGAAAATGAGAACGGCAGTTGGAGGGGGCCCTGTGCTTTTACAGAACGGGGCGATATGGATTACAAATAATGAAGAATTAAAATTTACCGGCAAAGCCATCGATGACAAACACCCCCGAACAGCTATGGGTTATACAAAAGACAATAGGCTGATCATTTTAGTAATACAGGGAAGATCTCCTGGTATTGCCGAAGGTGCCACGCTGACACAAGAAGCACAGATATTTAAGGACCTCGGCTGCTGGGAAGCTTTGAACCTCGATGGTGGCGGCAGCAGCTGTATGCTGGTCAATGGAAAAGAAACCATCAAAGTCTCTGATGCAACAGGCCAGCGGCCCGTACCGGCCGTATTTATTATCAAAAAGAAATAGATCAACCCGGGCAATAAAAAAAAGATTCTTTCAAGTAATCCCCTGGCTGGTTTTGGCACGATTTTCCTGAGATAGCAATAAAAAAATATACTCTTATGAAAAACAGGTCTCTGCCCGCAATTATGATTTTTTCTTTGTCTACTATTCTTTTTATGAGTTGCACAAAAAACAACTCTGATAAAAGCACCACCGTTAAGATTCGGCTTACCGATAACCCTGTCATTGCTGATGAAGTAAATGTCGATATTAAACAGGTAAACGTAAAATTCAGTGATGATTCAACTAAGGGTTGGGTCACCCTGAATACTAATGCAGGGATATACAATCTGTTGGAATTTCAGCATGGCGTCGATACGCTGTTGGCTGTTGGCGTTGTTCCTTCTGATGTCATAAAAGAGATTCGCTTAGTGTTGGGAACCGACAATTCTATCAAAGTGGCCGGAATTGTCTTCCCGCTTACTATACCCAGTGGTTCTGAGTCCGGTCTGAAAATAAAGGTCAATAAACAATTGAATGGCTCATTGGATTCATTATTGATAGATTTTGATGCAGCCTTGTCCATTCACCAGACTGGTGCCGGCGTTTACCAGTTAAAGCCTGTTTTAAAAATAAAATAATTTATTCTTCTTAAGAAAAAAACCCCGGAACCCCCGGGGTTTTTGATTTCTTTTGTTGTTGTTATAACCGGGATGGGTACAATAACCAGTAGTTAGCAAACAGTACCAGCTACTCCCACACCAAGGCACTTGCACCCAGGATAGCAGCATCGGCCTCTTTTAATTCACTGAAGATCACTTTTATTTTGTTTCTGAATATCTGAATCAGGTTCGCTTCCATAGTCTCCCGGGTAGGATTCATAATCAGATCACCGGCATTAGTCAGCCCACCAAATAATACAATTGCTTCAGGCGAAGAAAACATCACAAAATTGGCCAGTGCTTCTCCAAGGATCTGTCCTGTATATTCAAAAATTTGATTGGCGATCTTATCTCCTTTAATAGCACATTCATACACCGTCTGGCTGGTGATGAGGTCATTAATACTATAATCTCTCAATAAACTTTCTTCTTTAGGATGTCGAGCGAGAAGTTCCAAGGCAGTTTCTCTTACACCGGTAGCTGACGCATACGATTCGAGTGAACCTCTTAACCCTGTTCCCGGGTGAAGCCTTCCCCCGGGACGAATGACCGTGTGGCCCAATTCACCTGCAAAACCATCATGACCCAACACAATTTTCCCATCAATTACTATTCCGCTTCCCACGCCTGTTCCCAAAGTGATGGTGATAAAATGTTTCATGCCTTTGGCACAACCATACATCATTTCACCCATCGCCGCCGCATTGGCATCATTGGTTAATTTTACTTTCAGATCAAATTTTTCTGAAACCATTTTTGCAAAAGGTATAATGCCCCTCCACTTCAGGTTGGCCGCATATTCAATATTGCCCGTGTAGTAATTACCATTGGGGGCGCCAATACCAATCCCCTTAACATTTTTTATTCCCCCTGATTCATTGATCATGGGCAACAGTTTGACGTACAATTCATCAATAAAATCCGTGACACCCTCTGGTTCATTGGTCAGTAACCTATCCTGCTTTACTATCTGCCCGTCTTCATCTACTATACCGAACTTGCTGTTGGTACCGCCAATATCTATCCCGATTGCATATTTTGCCATAACAACGATTTAAAAAGCCCTGTAAAAATACAGGGCTTTATAAGCGAAGTGAAAAAATTTTTAGTGCCCGCTTCCTACCTCTGCATCATAGTCTATCCCTTGTTTTCGCAGAATGCCTTTTACGACAAATGCAAACAATCCCAGGTAGGCGAAACAAACAATACATACCAGGAAAGATTGATGGATACCAATAATATCAGCGAGTTTGCCTTGTATAGGCGGAATAATGGCCCCACCAAGGATCATCATGATCAGGAAAGCAGAACCCTGCGTAGTGTATTTGCCAAGTCCCGCAATAGACAATGCAAAAATCGATGGCCACATAATAGAGCAGGCCAGGCCGCCACTCAGGAAAGCATATACGGAAACAATTCCCTCTGTCATAAGACCGACTAGCATGGCCACGATACCCATAATACTGAAGAGCAATAGTGTCCTGGCAGGCTTATTGGCGCTCAGGTAAAAAACTACTATCTGTAACACCACACAGACCACATACCATAACAATGGTTTTACGTCATACTGTGCCAGCGAATTGACGCCGATCACCACCCCAAACGCTATCATAGGAACAATAAAAGTCAACAATTGCTTTGTTTTACTGGAAAAGTTAAAAGCGCTAATGGCGCCGGCCCATCGCCCGATCATCAGGCTACCCCAATACATCGAGATAAAAGGGGCAACCTGAGATGCCTGGTATCCGCCAAACTCCTTTCGTTTCAGCAGTTCACCCAGATTACTTCCAATCGCTACTTCCACACCCACATATACAAATATGGCAAGCATTCCCAGCACCAATTGCGGGTATTTCATCGCACCCCATCCATCGGGTTTCTTTTTTGCCATAGAATTTGCCAATAGCAATCCTAACACGATAACACCCAGGGCACCCATCAGCCAATACATTCTTTTCTTCTCCAGCGGATTTTTTATCGCATCTCTCGCCTCCGTTGTCCGTTTCAAGTCTGTTTCTGCAATCGCTGATTGCGATGCACTTTCAGTTGCTGTGCCAGTCGAGGATAACTGAAGGGAATCCACCCGGGTTTGGACTATTGCAATCTCGCCATCTAATACTTCAATCTTTTTCGCTGCTTCACTGTTGTAACTACTGAAAACAGGTGCGAACATTGCGATCAGCAAACCGGTAATAATTAGCAATGAACTTAATGCTTTATTTGCCTTTTCGGTTTTTTCTTCATTAATACCGGCCGGCACTTTTTTTGAGAATCCGAAAAGTGCAGCGGCACCCAAAAATAGAAGCCCTACACAGGCATAGAGGATGATTACTTTGGACAAGCCCAATGCTTTTATCTTATCATCGGTAATAGCTGCTGTAGTACCGAATAAGGCAAATGCAACAACAAGGGGTCCGATGGTAGTGCCAAAGGAATTAACGGCACCTCCCAGGTTCACCCGGCTATTTCCGGTGGCAGGATCACCCAGCGATATCGAAAAAGGCTGGGCAGCCGTTTGTTGCAGCGAGAAACCGAGCGCCACAATAAAAAGACCGGTCAGCATACCGGCAAACGTATTAGCATTCACCGCAATGATCATTGCTACTGCTCCCACTGCAGAAAACAAAAGACCATACACAATACTTTTCTTGTAGCCCCATTTACCAACAAGATCTTTCCCACCAAAAGCTCCATACCAAAAAAGACCTAACGCACCAAGATAATAAGCCAGGTAAAAAGCAAAATCAATCAGCTGGCTTTGAAACTGGTCGAGATGAAAATAGTTTTTACAAAAAGGAATGAAGACACTGTTGCCGGCAGCGATAAAGCCCCAGAAAAAAAATACTGTAACCAGTGTACTCAACGCCCCGTAATTAGTAGGTTGTTTGGCTTGTTGACTCATAGCAATTGTTGATTTATTTGAATCATGGAAAATAAACAGAAAAACAATAGCGAAAAATTTTTACTTTAAACATCGCTGCTCTGGCAAATCATTGTTAATTTCAGGAAAATTCTCATTAGTCACTGCAGATGGAAATAGTTCACATAGCGGCTGAATGTTACCCGGTGGCCAAAGCCGGCGGGTTGGGTGATGTCGTGGGCGCCTTACCCAAGTACCAGGCACAGTTGGGTCATGTAGCCAAAGTGGTGATGCCGATGTACCGTACCAAATTTCTATACGACAACGAATGGGAATTGGTGCATGAAGGCGGCCAGCATACCGGGCCGCATTATTTTCATTATAGTGTTATTAAAGAAAAGACCAACAAGTTAGGATTTGATCTTTACCTCGTTGACATCAATGGTTTGTTGGACCGGGAAAAAATTTACGGATATGATGACGATACCCAACGTTTTCTTTCTTTCCAGGTAGCGGTCTGCGATTGGCTAAATAAATGGGAGCACACACCCGATGTTATTCATTGCCATGATCACCACACGGGCCTTATTCCTTTCATGGTAAAATATTGTTTTGAATTCAGACAGAAATTATCCGGGGTACCCACCGTATTTACTGTTCATAATGCGCAGTACCAGGGATGGATTGGTTGGGATCAATATTATTTACTTCCTGCTTTTGATAGCTGGAAATGGGGCATGCTGGATTGGGATAACACCATCAACCCCATGGCCTCGGCAGTTAAATGTGCGTGGAAAGTAACAACAGTCAGCAATAGTTACCTCGATGAACTCAAAGGCGCTGCCAATGGTTTGGAGCACCTATTCGGTTATGAGCAGGGGAAAAGTTATGGTATCCTGAATGGTATTGATACAGAAGTATGGGATCCCCTGACAGATACGATGATCGCTAAGAATTATGACAAAGAATTGGTAGCAAAAGGAAAAAGAAAGAATAAGAAAGAATTGGCGGGTCAGTTTGGATTAGACCCGGATAAACCACTCATATCCTTTGTGGGACGCCTGGTAGGAGAGAAAGCAGCGGATCTGTTGCCCGAAGCGATCAGCCAGTCCATTTACCAGCATCATGGTCATGCTAATTTCCTGGTTTTGGGCTCCGGAGATCCTGAGTTGGAAGGAAAACTCGATCAGATGAAACACCAATTCAATGGTTATTTTAATTCTTATATCGGCTATAGTGAGCCGTTAAGTCACCAGATCTATGCGGGCTCCGATTTTTTATTAATGCCTAGCCGGGTGGAGCCCTGTGGATTGAACCAGATGTACGCACTGCGTTATGGCACTATACCGATGGTAAGAAATATTGGTGGATTGAAAGACACTGTAACGGATATGGGCGACCTCCATGGTTTTGGCATCCGGTTCGACCAGGCCTCTGTATGGGATATTACCTATTCTGTAGGCCGGGCTATTGACCTTTACCAGAATAAACCTGACCTTTATAGTTGGATGCGGGGACATATGATGACGATTGATCACTCATGGGACTCCTCGGCACAGCAGTATATAGATTTATACAAGTCATTGAAATAAAAGATTGCTATGGCGGTACGAACAATCACTCATTCAAGGGAAATACTATCGGTAATTCTTGGCGGCGGAGCCGGCTCAAGATTATACCCGTTGACGGCCACTCGTTCTAAACCAGCAGTACCGATTGCAGGAAAATACCGCCTAGTAGATATCCCTATCTCTAATTGTTTGAATAATGGCATTGGGAGAATGTTTGTACTAACGCAATTCAATTCTGCATCCCTCAACCGGCATATAAAAAATACCTATCATTTCAGTGCTTTTAGCAAAGCCTTTGTGGATATCCTCGCCGCAGAGCAAACGCCGGACAATCCCACCTGGTACCAGGGCACTGCTGATGCCGTCCGGCAAGGGCTTCGTCATATTGCGCCATTCGAGAGCGACTATATATTGATTCTATCCGGCGACCAGCTTTACCAGATGGATTTTGCGGAAATGCTGGATAACCATAAAACATTGGGTGCCGATATTTCGGTAGCCACTATTCCTGTAAATGAAAGAGATGCACCCGAATTTGGAATATTAAAATCAGCCGAAGGACTGATAACTTCTTTTATAGAAAAGCCAAAAAAAGATTTATTACCGGAATGGGTAAGCGAAACCGGCGATATCATGAAAGCAGCAGGGAGGAATTACCTGGCGTCGATGGGCATTTATATCTTCAATCGTCAATTGATGTTCGACCTGTTGCAGAATGAATTTAAAGACGCTACCGATTTTGGCAAAGAGATCATCCCCCAAAGCATCGATAAATATAAAGTTGCCTGTTACCAGTACGAAGGCTACTGGACGGACATCGGGAATATTCATTCTTTTTTTGAAGCCAACCTGGACTTGACCAAAGAGATTCCTTCTTTCAACCTCTTTGATAATGAGAGAATAATTTATACCCGTCCCCGTATGTTACCACCAGCCAAGATCAGTGGTACCACACTGGAGAAAACAGTAGTTGCGGAAGGTTCCATTATTCACGCTTCCCGCATTGAGAACAGCGTGATCGGCATCCGCTCCCGCATTGGGCTGGGGTCCACCCTGGTCAGCACATATACTATGGGCAATGATTCCTACGAAACATTGGAAGAAATTACTGCTTCTACAGCAAAGGGCATTCCCCTAATGGGTATTGGCAGCCGCTGTTATATTAAAAATGCCATCATAGATAAAAATTGCCGCATCGGTAACGATGTCCGCATCAATGGTGGCACTCATATGGAAAACACGGACCATGCCCTATACACGGTCAAGGACGGGATTGTTGTGTTGAAGAAAGGGTGTATCATTCCCAATGGGTTTGTGATCTAACCGGAACCTCCAGAGGGGGCTTTCTAACTATCGTGGAGCTGACTATTTAATTTGATATTTTTTTATGACAGCAATGTGTACTTCTCACATAAAACATACTATCTTCCCACCACAATGACGAACTTCAACCCCTTTTTGAAGCTTGACGATTTTCGCCAATAAAAATATACTCCGCCTTTAGGCGTAGATGGGAATAAAAACGATTTGCGTATGTCTATTGCTTATACCGGCAAACCTAAACTCAGCCTTGCAACCATTATCAATATGAGTGTCGGGTTCTTTGGAATTCAATTTGCATTCGGTCTTCAAAATGCAAATGTTAGCCGGATCTTTCAAACCCTGGGATCGCCTATTGATGATATCCCGATCTTATGGATCGCTGCACCGCTGACAGGGCTTATTGTACAACCGATCATCGGGCATTGGAGTGATAAGACCTGGCACAAGAAATGGGGGAGACGTCGTCCATTCTTTATGATCGGGGCCATCTTCGCTTCGCTTGCTTTGTTCCTCTTTCCCAATGTTTCTGAATTGTGGATGGCCGCGATCATGCTATGGTTACTCGATGCTTCTATTAATGTTTCCATGGAACCATTTAGAGCCTTTGTGGGTGATATGCTTCCTGATTCGCAGCGAACCACCGGTTTTGCCATGCAAAGTTTTTTTATTGGGATAGGAGCAGTTATTTCTTCTATTTTACCCTACATGCTTACCCAATTCGGCGTGGCGAACGAAGCGGCAGCGGGCGTGTTACCCGATTCTATTAAGATCTCATTTATTACCGGTGCTATAGTTTATATCCTGGCGATCTCTTACACGGTATTTACTACCAAAGAATATTCTCCTGAACAATTGAAGGGATTCGGGGATATCTCGGATACGGGCAATGAAGTTTATATTAAAACTCCCGCCACTACATTTACCAGGAAAGGTATGATTTGGCTGTTGTTGGGTCTCGTGCTAACGGCTATTTTATACTTTTATAATGCATCGGTAAAAGTTCCGATGGAAAAAGAACTATACGTTCTCACTGGGGGTATCGCTGTATTTGGCCTCTGCCAGCTGATCGCGGGTCTTTTGCAAAAGCAGAACAGCAAAACTGGTTTCGTAGAAGTAATGGATGACTTAAATTTTCTGCCCTCGGCGATGAAAAAACTCGCGGTCGTCCAGTTCTTCTCCTGGTTCGCTCTATTTGCTATGTGGATTTATACTACTCCTGCCTTAGCGCAGCATATAGCGGGTACAACGGATGCTACTTCCGTGGAATACAACAAAATGGGAAACTGGGTCGGTGTATTATTTGCCTGGTACAATGGGTTTGCGGCCTTATTTGCTTTTCTCCTGCCTGTTTTGGCGAAAAAATTCTCGAAACCCGGTGCTCATATGATCGCATTGATTGCGGGTGGACTTGGTCTTATTTCACTTTATTTTTTCAAGAATGAAAAATTACTGATCATTAGCATGGCTGGAGTGGGGCTGGCCTGGTGCAGTATTTTGGCAATGCCTTATTCCATGCTCACCAGCGCCCTGCCTGCAAAAAAAATGGGTGTTTATATGGGCATATTCAATTTCTTTATTGTGATACCCCAGATCCTTGCTGCAACTTTACTGGGCATATTGACAAAACATTTCTTTGATGGCAATGCCATCATGACCATCGTGGTAGGAGGGGTTTCCATGATCCTTGCGGCCTTCCTGACTTTAAGGATAAAAAAATAAACAAAAAAGTTATGAGAAGATTTTTCTTATGCTGTATTACACTACTATTGGCAAATATTGTCACAGTAGCCCAGGATATCAATATCTATCCTTCCCATTGGTGGGCAGGCATGAAAAATCCTAATCTCCAGCTCATGATCCACCGCGACAGGGTTGGCAAGGAAAAGATATCCTTGCTAGCTTACCCGGGGGTGAGACTGGTAAAACAATCAAAAGCAGAAAACCCCAATTATATTTTTATTGATCTCAGCATCAGTGCCAACGCAAAACCAGGGACATTAAAATTCCGAATCGATAACCTGCAATCCCCGGAAGCAGTGTCTTATAAGATTGTCGAGTATGAATTAAAAACCCGCAGCAAAGAGAATGGTCAAACAAGAATAACAGGGGTCAGTGCTAAAGATTTTATTTACCTGATGATGCCCGATCGTTTTTCCAATGGTGATCCATCGAATGATATCGTGGAAGTGTATCGCGACAAGACCAGCGACCGGAAAGATAAATTTTCCCGGCATGGAGGCGATTTTAAAGGCATATTGAATCATTTGGACTATTTCAACCAGCTGGGTGTTACTACTTTATGGCTTACACCGGTAATTGAAAACGATATGCCCCGGATGGGCGAATGGGGCAATAGTGTAGCGGGTTATCATGGCTATTGGTTCACCGACCATTATGAAGTGGACAAACGTTTTGGAGGAAATGACGGGTATAAGGAGTTCTGCGACAATCTCCATTCCAGAGGCATGAAAGTGATACAGGATGCAGTGTATAATCATGTGGGCAATCATCACTGGTTTGTCCTGGACCCACCCATGAAAACCTGGCTTAATACTTCGCAAGGGGACAGGGGACCCAATCACCGCGAAGAAGTGTTTTATGATCCCTATGCTTCACAAAAAGATAAAGAAAGTATGCTGGATGGCTGGTTTGTACCACACTTGCCTGACCTGAACCAGCGAAATCCATTTGTTGCGAATTTTTTGATACAGCATGCCATCTGGACTACTGAGGAGTTTGGCATAGATGGCTGGAGAGTGGACACATATAAATATTGCGACGAACAATTTATGAATAATTGCAACACGGCCCTGGAAAGAGAGTTTCCCAAACTGACCATATTTGGAGAGTCCTGGGTGAACAGCGTAGTAGCCAATGCCTATTTTACGCAAAATAATATGATCACCCCTTTTAAACACAATGCAAAGGGTATGCTCGATTTCCAAACATGTTTTGCTATGCTAGGCGGTATGAATGAAAAGAATGATTGGTTAACGGGAGTGAATAAGCTCTACACTACATTATCACAGGATGTCTTGTATAAAAACCCGATGAATAATTGCATTTTTTTCGACAACCATGATATGGATAGGGTGTTTTCGGTTGTGGATGAGGACTGGAAGAAAATGAAAATGGGATTTAACTGGTTGCTGACCTTAAGAGGCATACCGCAGATCTATTACGGAACTGAAGTGCTGATGAAAAATAAAAAAGTGAATACCGACGCCACGGTCAGGGAAGATTTCCCGGGTGGCTGGGCCGATGATAAGGCAAAGGAGAACCGCTTTACCAAAGAGGGCAGGAGCGATAAACAACAGGAAGCATTTGAGCATGTGAGTGCCCTGGCCAATTTTAGAAAAAATTCTTCGGCTATCACGGCTGGAAAAATGATGCAGTTTATTCCTAAAAATGGCCTCTATATCTATTTCCGTTATGATAATAAACAGACGGTAATGGTGGTCAGTAATACCGGTGATAAGGATGCCAAACCGGATTGGTCGCAGTACAGCGAAAGGACAAAAGGATTTACCCAGGTAAGAGACGTAGTAGCGGGAAAGATAAAACCGCTGAACGGGCTGGAGATCGAGTCTAAAGAAAGTTTTGTGTTTGAGTTGTTGAAATGATAATAGCGGTTCCTCGGCAAAAATTATAACTTTTACTGGTAGTTTGAAATTTACCGAAATAATACAGTTTACGACAGGAAGATATAGATGGCCAATCTGAGTTTTCAAAAATTCTGTTTGAAAAATTTAAGGCTCCTTCCAACCAGGCATGACCAAAATAGTAATTCTTACCGTCTTATCGCCTTCCAGGCAAAAAGTTTGAATTTCAGACTCATATTACTTACCGTCGTACCGCCTTCCCGGCAAAACGATTTTGAGATAGCCCTGATCCCACTTTAATTTCCCGCCAAAAAGATGTAAGTTGGGTAAGATACCATCTGCTAAAAATTCATGCCTGAGAAAAGAAAAATTATTGTTCCCAAAAAACCTCCGGTTGAAGACCTCCCGGTGGAAACGGAGCCGGTAAAAGCAACACCACCTTCGTTGTTAAAAAAATACGAAGATCTAAATTTTATTGACACCACCAAACCGGTCTGGAACTATTCCTTATTGACAGAAGAGGACGTAACCAATTACCAGAATGGCAATAATTACCAACTTTATAAAAAATTCGGTTCTCATTCCATCCAGGTAAATGAAGTGTGGGGCATGTACTTCTGTGTATGGGCGCCTAATGCTACTTCCGTTTCAGTGAAAGGAAATTTCAATGACTGGAAAAATCATGAATACGAATTAAATCCCCGCTGGGATAAAAGCGGTATCTGGGAAGGTTTTATTCCGCATTTTAAATTAGGGGAAGCTTACAAGTATCACATTTTGGGCTATGCGAAAAGAAAGATCGATAAAGGTGATCCCTTTGCCAATTTTTGGGAGAAAAGACCCCAAACGGCCAGCATCACCTGGGATATGTTTTACGAATGGAAAGATGAAGCATGGATGAAGAACCGAAAAAAGAACAATGCACTGGATGCGCCATGGTGTGTATACGAAGTACATCTGGCCAGCTGGCAGCGACCGGATAAGCATGATGAAGAAACTTATAACAGCTACGACGAGATACGGGAACGACTTGTACCGTATGTAAAAGAAATGGGCTTTACCCATGTAGAGTTTATGCCGGTGATGGAACATCCTTTTGATGGAAGCTGGGGTTATCAATGCACCGGTTTTTTTGCAGCTACTTCTCGTTTTGGCGACCCGCAAGGATTAATGCGGCTGATCGATGCTTTTCACCAGGAAGGAATTGGTGTGATACTGGACTGGGTACCTTCTCATTTTCCATATGATGCACATGGCTTATTTATGTTTGATGGTACCCATACCTACGAATATGCCGATATGCGCAAAGGATTTCACCCCGATTGGAACAGCTATATTTTTAATTACAAAAGGGGAGAAGTAAAATCATTCCTGATCAGCAGTGCCAGGTATTGGTTCGACTTGTTTCATATTGATGGAATACGGGTGGATGCCGTTAGCTCGATGCTGAAATTAAATTACTCGAGAGAAGAAGGAGAGTGGGAACCCAATGAATTTGGGGGTAATGGAAATCTAGAAGCCATTGCTTTTATCAAAGATCTGAACGAAACCATCTTCCGTGATTTTCCGGATGTGCAAACAATCGCCGAAGAAGCCACCGACTGGCCGGGCGTTTCCAAACCCACCTGGCAGGATGGGCTGGGCTTTGGTATGAAATGGATGATGGGCTGGATGCATGATACCCTGAATTATTTTAAAACAGATCCGTTGCTCCGACAGTTTCAGCAGGATAAACTTTCTTTTAGCATGATGTATTTCTATGACGAAAACTTTATGCTACCCCTCAGCCATGATGAAGTGGTACATGGCAAAAGCCCGATGATCTATAAAATGCCCGGGGATGAATGGCAGAAATTTGCCAACCTCCGTTTGTTGTACACCTATATGTGGACACATCCCGGAGCCAAACTGCTGTTCATGGGAAATGAATTTGGACAAACACAGGAATGGAATTACAAATCAGAATTGCAATGGGAGCTCCTGGAATTTGATAGTCACCGGTTATTAAAAGACTGCATTAGTGAATTAAATAATCTGCTAAAGTCAGAACCCGCCATGCACCAAAACCAGTTTAGTGTGGATGGGTTTGAGTGGGTGGATCTGAACCACCGTGCTGAATCAGTTATTGTTTTTAAAAGAAAAGGAAAAAAGAAGGCAGACGATCTGTTGGTTATTTTAAACATGACACCTGTTGTTCGTAATGACTGGGAGATATATGTAAAAGGGAAGTCGTACAAAAAAGAAATATTCAATAGCGATAAAAAAATATATTGGGGTACTGGAAATGTTTTTAATCCTGACATCAGGTGCGAACTGGTAGATAAAAATGAGAACCGATACAAAGTGACAGTAAATTTACCTCCGCTAGGAGGGCTTATACTTAAATAAAGCTATTTTGGAACGATATTAGCTAATACCTACCTGTTTGAGCGTGATTAGTAACCGTAAATCCAAACGCCATGGTGTACAAGGGCCTTTTTATCAGTCTCCTGCTGACGACAGCGTTGACCTATTCTCTAACAGCTGTTGCAGCCATTAACACGGACCCGGACAGCTCTGCTTATTTTCTTGAAAAAGGCTTATTGGAAAAACAAAATGGACGCCGGTTAGAGTCATTAAAAAATTTTGAGAAAGCAGCCAACTATAATGCAGCCAGCAAAGCGATTACCACGGAACTGGCGTCTGCATATCTTGACCTGCACCGTTACACCAAGGCAAGAGAGATGTTTAAAAAACTTGTTCAGCTTGGTGAAGGGTCCGCTCCCAACTATCGGCAATTAATGATTCTGTCGCATCAATTGAAACAGTTTAAGGAAGTTTTGGTCTATGCTGACATGCTTACAAAAGAAACCCCGGGAGAAAAGCTCTCTTACTATGTTGGCAGAGCGAATTATGATTTGGGAAATTACGAGCAGGCTATTAAACATCTCAACCAGGCAGCTAAGGAAGAGCCTGAAAATGCACTGGTTCACTACACCCTTGCTCATACCTATTCGGACGTGATGAATTATAAACTCTCTCTTGCTTCTTACAAAAAAGCTATCGAGCTGGATCCCAAACAAAACATCTGGATCTATGAAATGGGATTGGTAAGTTATGTGATGAATGACGGTGAGAACGCCTTAAAATATATTTTAGAAGCGGGTCAAAAAGGTTTTAGAAGATATAGTTATTACTTAGAAAACCTGGGCCTTGCGTATATCACCGTGGGTCAATTTGACCAGGCTGTAAGTACTTTAACTGAACTATTAAAAGATAAGCCGGGTAATATAGACGCCATGGACCTGTTGGCCGAGGCTTATAACAGTAAAGGCGATTATGACCAGGCTATCGAATACTGGGAAAAGATGCAGGAGAAAGACAATTCAAATGCCTCTTCTATGTATATGTTAGGCATGGCTTACCAAAAAAAAGGTGGTAGAGAAAATATTGAAAAAGGAAAGACCCTCTGTAAACTAGCGATTGACGCGGATCCTAGTCTTGCCAAAAAACAACGCAGAAGAATGAGATAGGCATTTAGTAAGACCTGCTTACATTCTCTCCGGCACTCTTATTCCTAATAAATTCATTCCTGAAGCAATTACATGCGCCGTCATTTCAGAAAGCTGCAACCGTAATTGTTTTTTCTCTTCTGTTTCTGCATTCATGACCGAATGCTCCGTATAGAAGGTATTAAACATTTTAGCCAGGTTAAAAACATAGATAGCTATCACCGATGGGTTGTGTTCCGTCACGGCCTGTTCAATAATAGTTGGGTATTGCTCCAGCAGGATAATAAGGTCTTTTTCCAGTTTTAATAAACTGCGCCCAACTTGTTGCTTGTCCCCTGTGCCTTGTGCCTTCCGAAGAATAGACTTTATCCGGGCATGGGTATACTGTACAAAAGGCCCCGTAAATCCATGAAAATCTATCGACTCTTCCGGATTAAAGAGCATCTTTTTCTTTGGGTCAACCCGTAATAAAAAGAATTTCAAAGCCCCGAGGGCGATCGTATCATATAATTCTTTTAGTTCAGTGTCGGCAAAATCTTTAACCTTTCCCAGTTCTTCGGTCTTGTGTTTGGCAACGTTCACCATCTCCTCAATCATTTCGTCAGCATCCACTACGGTTCCTTCCCGGCTTTTCATTCGTCCGCTGGGTAATTCCACCATACCATAACTTAAATGATACACTCCTTTCGCATAGGGCTTACCCATTTTTTTAAGGATTAGCTTTAACGCTTTCATATGGTAGTCCTGTTCATTGCCAATCACATAAATACTCTGGTCATAATGGAACTGTTCGTATTTCTGCTGAGCTAAGCCAAGATCCTGTGTCATGTACACTGAAGTACCATCTTTTCGCAGTACTAACTTTTCATCCAGCCCTTCATCAGTAAGATCGGCCCATACACTACCATCTTCTTTTTTGAAAAAAACTCCTTTGGCCAAACCTTCTTCGACAGATTTTTTTCCCAACAGGTAGGTATCACTTTCATAGTACATGATATTGAAGTCACTTCCGATCCTCTTATAAGTCACATCAAATCCTTCATACACCCAGCCATTCATTTTCTTCCACAGGTCAATGACTTCCGGTTTCCCGGTTTCCCAATCCAGCAGCATTTGTTGTGTACCCTTCATAATAGGAGCTTCCTTTTCCGCTACATCTTTTTTCATACCTCCCGCTACTAATTCCTCCACCTGCCTTTTATATTCATCATTAAACTTTACATAGTACTCACCCACAAAATGATCACCTTTGGTGTTGGTTGATTGTGGCGTGGCACCCTTGGCAAACAATTCCCACGCGATCATGCTTTTGCAGATATGAATACCCCGGTCATTAACGATACAACTCTTGATGAGCTCGTAACCGCTTTCCTTTAAAAGTTGCGCAACGCTCCATCCTAAAAAATTATTTCTCAGGTGACCCAGATGTAATGGTTTGTTGGTGTTGGGAGAGGAGTACTCCACCATTACCGTTTTTCCAGTAGAGGGTTGGGATCCAAAATGAGGAACCGCATAATTTGTTTGGAGAAAATTGATCCAATAATTATCCGCAACAGCCAGGTTCAGAAAACCTTTAATAACATTATACCCGGCAAAGAGCTCGGGATTAGCTTTCAATAATGCGTCACCAATCTCCTTGCCTAATTGCTCCGGTGCCTGCTTTAGTTGTTTTACAAATGAAAACAACACCAATGTATAATCCCCCTCAAACTCGGGCTTGGTAGGACTAATAGTTAATTCAGATTCTTTAATATCTAATCCGTATAGGTTCTTTAATTCTCTCGCTACAAATAGCTTTATCTCTGTTACAATACTCATCCTCTTTAATATATCCGGCAAACTTACAAAACGATTTTGGCTAAATCCTAATAAACAAACCCCAAATCAAGAGTCCGAATGGCTCTCATTTTTCCAGAACTCGAATAATGTATCATTTTAAACCACATAGGCACAGAGATACATAGGCTTCCTCATAACAATACTTTGTGTTTATCTATGTGTCCTACCATTCTATGTGGTTCATTTTGTAGGTACCAATCTTTAAGTCGGCTGAAACACTACCTAAATTTGGAATTTTCGATTTGGGATTCTCTTTCTTTTACCTTTGCCTCCATCCATGAGACGACATATCCATACAGCAAGGGACCTGGTGCTGCCCATCATCGATTTTTTTTATCCGCCATTCAAAAAACTGATGGGGCGGCAAACATTCCGCTATGCCGCATCCGGTGGTATCAATACGGCGTTGGGTTATGTTATCTTTTATATCAGCTTCAAATTCATTTTCAGGGAAGTACCAGCCGACCTTGGTTTTTATACTTTTGAAGCACATAGCGCTGCCCTTTTCCTTTCATTCTGTATTTGTTTTCCTTTTGGTTTTTTCCTGATGAAATACGTAGTCTTCAGTGACTCCAAAATGAAGGGACGGGTGCAGTTGGTACGCTATTTTATGTTATACGTTTTTAATCTCGGGATTAATTATGTATTACTGCGTTTATTCGTAGAAACACTTCATATTTATCCCACTTTTGCGCAAATCATTACTACCGCCATTATTGTCTTGTTTAGTTATGTGGCCCAGCGGAATTTTACGTTCAAAATAAGAAATATAGAAGACGAGATCACAGGGTGAAATCGATGGATTCTACTTTTACCGAAAGCTCACCGGAACAATTACTTCTGATGACAAGGTGCTGCTGCATCGGGTAAATACCTACCAGGAAAATGTCTTTGATATTGCCATAACTCCGGATACCTTTTGCCCACTCTTTATTTAATTCCTTATTGAGGGTTGTTTTAGCTGTATCAACATATGCACCGAGTTCAAAGCGGGCAATTTTACTGATCTCTTTCGTAATTTTTTTATCAAACAGCCAGTCAGCCGAGCCGAGCAACACATTCCTGGATTTGATGTCGAAGTCGATATCAACTACTTCGATGACACGTTTTTCTTTATTATAAACCGGTTTTCCGACCAGGTACACCACACCATTATTCGTCCCTGAAAAGTTGATCTTGATGATCAGTTTCTCAAATCCCCCTCCATATATCTTACATTCATCAATGATAAATTTCTTTTTGATAAACCCTTTTTTAAAATCAAATTCTTTCCCTTTTATCTGCTCATTCAGAATATTGCTAAGCGAATCATAGCTGAGTATCGCATCCAGGAAGATACTGAAGCCGGGTTTGCGGCTAAAAGTGCCGATAGGGGGAATCACTGAATTTTGTTCCGGCGGTTTTTCCATACTAATAACCGGACGGGCTGACAAACCCAGGTAGATGTTCAATGAATCATTTAGGGCAAATAAGTTATTGATACGTATTCTTTGTGGATTGATCTTTAACCAGCCCAGGCCATAAATATTGTACACCGCAGTAAGTTGGTTCCATACCTGCTGAAAACGGGGTTTCAGGTCCACCGTGCCATAACTTTTATCAAGGTCTTTTTTTGCTGCATCCAGTTCGGTTGTCAGCCCTGTTAACACCTGGTTGGTAATATCCTGTCCCCAGAAACAGACTTCACACTTATCCAGGGGTTGTGGGTTATTTCGTTTTATGTCCAACTTTACTTTGAAATCAGGTTGAATACTCAATGAATTAGTGAAAGACACATTGACTCTTCGTTCACCTTCACTGCCAAATCCACAGCTGCAAGGGGGTGTCCAGGGAGAAATAACTGTTCCATTAACGCATACCCTGGTTGAACCGGTTATCTTATAATACCCGGTGAATCCAAGATTCATGGACATCCCGGTCACTTTCATTTGCAGCGGGCTACGCCGAAATATATATTTAAACCGGGTTCCACATCCTTCCTGTACCCATCCATCAGGATAGTTCGGTGATGTAAAAACAGTATCCACATTTTTCTCCGCCATAGTGTATACCGGCCTTAAATTGACCTGTATGGGAATATTGATCTCCGAATTAGGAAGAGAATCCAGCCTGAAATTACCGGGCGCCAGGTCCGGGTTGGCCGGATTTATTTTTTGAGAGTATGACGTAAGAACAGATGCTAATCCCAATAAAAAAAAAATCCCTTTTCCTTTCATGTTTTCTTTTAATGTTTTGACGGCATAACCCGAACTACCGGTTAAAACCATATAAAAATAGAGAAAGAAAGGAAAAGGAATTGTGAAGATATTCCTCAAGGTTCGCGTCACCCGGCTATCGACTCCTGATGCTCGACTCCCAACTCATAACCCCGCCCTCGTCATTGCCAGCCCCCGGGCAGGCATTTCCTTTGGTTGTGTCATGCTAAACAAGTTATCACATCCGTCAGGAACTATGCATTCAACACCATAGAACTGCTCCCTAGGCTCGGATCTGAATTCAACACCATTGCCTTTCAGTTCCTCATAAGTAGCCCTGCCAAAGTTTAGCAATAAGCCGCTGCTCCCCCGGTTGATTCTAGATAGAAAAAAGGGCTCTATTATTTTCCCGGACTGATGGGTGTTGAATGCTATTTCAAAATCTGACTTGCTTGCCTTTTTTGATCTTATATATTTCTTGGATTCTTCCATCCCTTACCTAATCTTTCTATAGTTCCCCTTATTCGCTCACCTCTTGTTTGTTCTCTTTTGGCGGTAACCACCCATTCCAGGTACTCCCGCTTATTGCTAAAAGAAAGTGCTTCGAAAAAAGCGGCCTCTTTTTTATTCTTGGTAAGTGCATTTGCAAGATCACTGGGCAATTTTATTTCTTTGGTCGCAGCGTTGGCCCATGTAAAGATCTCTCGTTCGGGTTTTGATTTGGCATCGTTCTTTTTATCGGCCTCCTTCTTCGCACGGAAACCAAATACACTCCAGGTTTCGTCAAAAGAGATAAGACCGATCCTGGTTAGTTTATCACTTTCAGCCAATAAACAATCCCATCCTTTATCTCTTGTAAGATCAGTTTGAATTTTTGAGCTTGCTTTTGGAAAATATACCCAAATGATCACCTCCTGCTTTACCAGCTTCATTACTTTACTCATTTCCTTTTCTAGTTGCGCACGGCTCATTACAAACCAATGCACCTGCTCATACTCTTTACCGGTAGCTGTTATTTTTACACCGGTGGGTAATCCCTGCAGTCCTTTTTTAAAATCGACAGGTGCATTCAGTGTGAGCAGGGTATTTTTTGCCTTTATCTTAAGTTTATCAGCAACAGAAGTAGCCATACCAATAATTTTGCTGACGAATGTAATTGTTCCACGCATTTCCTGTCTATTCAAACATGCTTTTTCAAAAAAATACCCGAAAAATTCAGACCTTTAAGGACATAAACCTTTAATATGAAAGCAATTTTTTTGACGGTATGCACACTCCTTGGTTTATCCTCCTTTTCTAATGCCCAGGATATTCCGGTCTTTCCCGAGGGGGCAGACAATTTTTTCAATACAGTAATGCCAGCCATCAATGCAAAACATTCGAAATGGGTGCGGCTTACTTCTGTTGAAGTGGACGAGACAAGAATGCCCGACGATAAGCTAACCATCAAAGTTATGGGCTATGCAGAACTGGGAAGAATGTCCGGAAGCGATATCGAGGCACTTGCTTTTCTGGTGCTGATGCAGGCGGCCAAATCAGCACAGGAAGACCTGAAAGCGATAATGGCTAAAACTAAAGCGATCAAAGAACAGAAGGCTAAACTGCGTGATGAATTGAACAGGGCTCAGTCGGCGCAGGGTAAAGCAAAGCTGCAATTAGATTCACTAAAATTTCTCAGTGAAAGGACAAAGGCTTTCCTGGCGTACACCAGTATTGATTCGGTAAAATTTCAAAAAAGCCGGGTTGGGACCAACTTCCCAAAGGCCGATCTAGATGCACTGATCGACCAGGTAAAAAGAGACCTCGATTCCATGAGCGAAATGGGGGAGATGGAATCACTCCGTTTACAAATGGCTATGGACCGAATGAACAAAATGATGAGCACCCTTTCCAATATCCTTAAAAAGATCAGCGACACAGCCCAAACAATCACCCAAAATCTAAAATAACGGGATTGCAATCCGGGCAAATTGATACACACTCTTCTGTATTTTAGTAGATTGAGTAACGAAACGAAACCCGGATTGGAGTCTCGCAACTCCAGCTCTTTCAAGGCGCTGCAGCCAGTTAGCTAAAAAATTGACTGACAATTTTGCACCTTCCTGCCATACGGCATAATCATTGACAATCAAGGATTGAAAAATAAAAATAGCAATATGGGAAAGATCATAGGAATAGACTTAGGAACCACTAATAGCTGCGTTGCAGTTATGGAAGGTAATGAGCCAGTGGTAATTGCCAACGATGAGGGTCGCCGAACAACCCCGTCAGTGGTGGCTTTTTTAAAGAATGGTGAACGAAAAGTGGGTGACCCGGCCAAGCGCCAGGCTATTACTAATCCACATAATACCATCACATCCGTAAAGCGTTTTATGGGTCGCCAGTTTGATGAAGTGACCGAAGAGATCAGTCATTGGGGTTACAAGGTGGCAAAAGGTGACAATAATACCGTTAGGATTGACATAGATGGCAGATTATACACACCGCAGGAAATCTCTGCGATGGTGCTTCAAAAAATGAAAAAAACAGCTGAAGACTATTTGGGTCATGAAGTGACAGAAGCGGTAATCACCGTACCTGCCTACTTCAATGACGCACAACGCCAGGCAACAAAAGAGGCCGGGGAGATCGCCGGTTTGACTGTTCGCCGTATCGTGAACGAGCCAACGGCAGCTGCACTCGCATATGGTATGGATAAAGGCAAACATGATCAGAAGATTGCGGTATTTGACCTTGGCGGTGGTACGTTCGATATATCTGTACTGGAATTGGGAGATGGGGTATTTGAAGTAAAATCCACTAATGGTGATACCCATCTGGGTGGTGATGATTTTGATAAAGTGGTGATGGATTGGTTGGCAGATGAATTTAAAAAAGATGAGGCTATTGATCTGCGTAAAGACCCGATGGCTTTACAGCGTTTAAAAGAAGCATCTGAAAAAGCAAAAGTGGAACTGAGTTCTTCTTCAGAAACAGAGATCAATCTTCCTTATATCACCGCATTGGACGGAGCGCCAAAGCACCTGGTGAAGAAACTAACCCGGGCCAAATTTGAGCAATTGGCGGATAATCTATTTGCCCGCTGCCTCAAACCCTGTGAAGCAGCATTAAAAGATGCCGGTATTTCTGCCTCTTCTATTGACGAAGTGATATTGGTGGGTGGATCAACAAGGATTCCCAAAGTGCAGGAAATAGTTGAAAAATTTTTTGGCAGGAAACCAAATCGGGGTGTGAATCCCGATGAAGTAGTAGCCGTTGGCGCAGCCATACAAGGTGCGGTGTTGACCGGTGAAGTAAAAGATGTGTTATTGCTTGATGTGACGCCACTTTCGCTGGGTATTGAAACCATGGGTGGGGTAATGACCACTTTGATACCCTCCAATACTACTATCCCGACCAAGAAATCAGAAGTATTCTCAACGGCAAGTGACAACCAGCCTGGGGTACAGATACATGTGATGCAGGGGGAAAGGAGTATGGCCAAAGACAATAAGAGCCTGGGTATTTTTAACCTGGATGGAATTCCACCTGCACCAAGAGGTGTACCCCAGGTCGAGGTGATATTTGATATAGATGCGAATGGAATCCTGCATGTGACAGCAAAAGACAAGGGAACCGGCAAAGAACAAAAGATACATATTGAAGCTGGATCTGGTTTGAGCAAAGAAGAAGTGGAAAAAATGAAGGCCGAAGCAAAAGCTAATGAAACGACCGATAAAGCCGAAAAGGAGAAAGTAGAGAAACTTAACCAGGCAGACAGCCTTGTATTCCAAACAGAAAAACAATTAAAGGAATACGGCGATAAGATACCTGCAGAAAAGAAAGCAACTATTGAACAAGCGGCCGAGAAATTAAAGGAAGCACATAAGGTACAGGACCTGGCTGCTATTGATACAGCAATGGCTGAATTGAATGCTGCTTGGACCGCTGCCAGCGAGGATATGTACAAATCAACACAGGATAGTGGGGCACCACCTGCAGGAGCCAGTGGTCAGCCTGGTGCGGAAGGACAACCAGGCGGAGAATCCGGTGGACAAACAGCAGATGCTGATAATGTGACGGATGTACCTTACGAAGAAGTGAAATAAGACGGCAGATTACTTTTATTGAATAATTTTTATGTAAAGCCCCTGCGAAGATCGTGGGGGCTTTATGCTTCATCTGATTTTTTGCGATCTACTGAAATCTATTGTTTGTAGTTAGTTACGGTGCTCTCGATCAGGTCTACAAAACCCTGTTCGTGTTTATCAAGTGTCAGTTCCCAAAACATGATCCCATGTAAGCCATTGGCAAGTGCATATTTCGTTTTTTCTGCAATAGAAAGGCTGTCATCAAAGGTGGCAAATAATTTTTTAGCGGCATGGTAAGCATAAGAAGCTTTGGCGGCATTGTCAAAATAAAAAACAAACCCGCTATCAGGACTCAGTCTCTTTTCAAACTGGTTGTAAGCTATAAAATCCTTAAACCGTCCGGATTGGAAAAGACCGTGGCGACTACTTGCTACATTTTCCCAGATGCGGGCATAAAAAGCAGCTCCGATCACCAATTTATTTTTGGGAACACCAATCGAGTCAAGATAACGGATAGCACGATCCGCAGATTCTACCACCAAGGGGGTGGAGTAGAGGGGGGTGTGGTGCCCCGTCACTGTGCTGTAGCCACCGACTAGATCATATGTCATCAGGTTTACCATATTGACGAGCGGCATTACTTCTTTCCAATCTATAGACTCCTCGAGGTACTTCACAAACCCACCTGCGGCAAAACTAATTTCCTGCCCCGATCCCAAACTATCTCTTAATGCTTTTATCAATGCCGTGAAATTGGGCTTATCCGTCGCAGCAAAAGCATGACCGGGCAGCCCTTCAATAGCCGGGTACTCCCAGTCAAGATCAATACCATCCGTTTTAAAATAATGGGCTAATTGTTTTACGGAAGAAGCAAATTCCTTCCTGCCGCTGTCAGTGGCAAAAACAGGGGAACAAAATTCACATCCGCCCCAGCCACCCAGCGACAAAAGTATTTTAAGATCCGGGTTGTTCTTTTTTAACGATACCAGTTTTTCAATCACTGATGTATCCCTTGCATTATCTACCGACAACCTGTTTCCTTTCAAATGACAGAAACTGAAAATAATATGTGTCAGTTTTTCAACCGGGAAACTATCAATGAGCCTTGGGTTGCCGGAATAATAAGCAATGACTTTAAAATTGCTTGTCCTCTTTTGTTCGTTTTTTTTATCGCCAGGAACACAGGAAGCAAGATATATACAGGTCAACACAGCACTAAGAAAACGCTTCATGATAAATAGTTTGATTAGAAATTCGATAGGTATAGGGGCGGGAAAGATATTTTATTTTGAGTTATCAGGATCGCGGCATGTCCTTTTATACAGACTGGCAGGTATTGGAACAAATAATGTTAGTTTTGCCTGCTTATTTGGCAGGTTACCTGTTACTGGTGCTTTTTTTGCAATTACTCAACTTTCTCACATTCAATACAAATTATGGAAATCGAAATTTTTACCCTCGCCGACTTTGCGCAAGACACTAATTCAAAACTAACTATCGTAGGCACTTTTGACAGCATCAATGCCAAACAGTTTCCGGTTCAACACCCTACCTGTACTATTGCCTGCCGGCTTCGGTTTGGCATTAAAGAAATTGGCCCACATGATTTTAAACTAAGGCTGGTAGATACAAGTGGAAAAGAAATTATTCAACCCATTGAAGGTAATATCACTATTGGTGCACCGCCCAACGGACAATTTGCTTCTGTAAATATTGTGGTCAATTTCAATCAGCTAAAATTCGACACAGCCAGCCGTTATTCTTTTGAGTTATACATAGATGGCGACTGGAAATCGGGACTACCGCTTTTCTTGAACCTGGTGGACTAACAGGTAGGTCATTTATCGAAAATATGCCCGCTGACAAATAGCCGGGAGTACGTATATTTAGAAGATAATATACTATTGCTGGCATGAAAGTCCGACTCGTCAGATCAATTTCGCTTTTTCTCCTCTTGTTTTCCGTGAGCATAGTTAATTCACAGAACTGTCCAAGTAAATATATATCCCTGGCCTACCAGGGAACGACTTTTGAATCGTTTTCGAAAGCTGCGTTTACACCGGAAGATGAGATGTTTGTTAGCGGTGCAATGATTGATTACAATGAAGCTGGACATATTGCTAAATTTTCAAAGAACGGTATACCGTTATGGTCCAGTTATTACATAATCGATTTTTATGATTTTATCCTTGATTACTATTTCAGTAAAATAAAATTTCATGATTTTGTTATCACCGAAGATGGTGGAATAATAGTAGCAGGACAAACTGAACGGTATATATTTTTACAATATGCCTTGCTGGCAAAAATCAGCAAATATGGTATCGTGGAATGGACGAAAACCTATTACCCGGCTGCTGGTTTTGGCAATCTCAGCTTCAATACTATTTATAAAACGTCCGACGGCGATGTGATTGCCTATATGACAACCGACAGAGGGCCCTCCACTTTTTTTCCTCTTTATTCTTATAACAGGGTTATACGGTATTCAGCTTCCGGGCAACTAAAATGGGCAACAGAACTGTTCACGGGCACATTTGATGCAGGTGGCAATGGAGTAGAGTTCAAACGAGGTATTTCCCAATTGAGTAATAAGAACATCGTCGTGGGCGATGTTGTCTATAAATCAGATAAAACTTCACCAGTCTTTAAAATAAATGATGGCCGCCTTCATTTTTATTCGCTGAACTATGCTACAGGCCAGGTGGAATGGGAGTCGGATTATCCCTATTCCCTCCCAGCCAATGATCCAAATTTCATTCCTGCTATTGAATTCGTCAATGAGCTTCCCAGCGGGCAACTTGCGTTTTCAACCTCGCTTTATCTCAGTACACCTGCAGAACCTTTTTTAAAAAAAAAGCCGGTTACTGTTATTACGAATAATAGGGGCGTGCCTCAAAAGCTGATCTCATTCTATTCGCCCGGCCAGCTTTGTGAGCTGGTTGATGTTGTGGCCGGTATCGGACCCGCTGAGACGAATTATTTGTTTAAGATTAACGGATTGCCCGTTATTTCCCTGGTGAAAAATGAAGATATAGTTACCTGGACCCGCGGCTATAATAATATGTTTCCGCCCAATTGCTTTGCTGTAAGTAGGAGAGGGTATGGAATATTTTTTAGCAATAGTAATTCACATCAATTCAAATTAGTACTGACGGATGCAAATGGAAAATCTGATTGCGCTGAGACTGCTGCCGGTATTTTTTCCGAATCCACGTTGGTAAGCCCGGGTAGCACGAACTCCGTCATTACAGAAGAAAAAATTTATACGTTAGGTAATTACAAGAATTATTTTATTGATTATAGTTACCCCCTGATAAAAAAAGATGAGTACCCGCTTGCACAAACTACAGAATGTGAAGAGCGGGTCGAATGTTGCAAAGACTTTGTTGATAGTGTAAACATCCGCCAGGTAAAACTCTGCGATGGCTCGGCCTATTCTTTACCGGATAATAATATTGTAAAAGACGCGGGAACTTATCCCGTCGTATATAAAACTGCGGGAGGCTGCGATAGTATCAGTTATTATAGCGTGAATGTGGAGAAAAACCTTACTGCCCTGAGCCTTGGTAAGGATACCTGCTTAAGCGGCCCGGGCTCCTTTGAACTAAAAGCAACAGCGGGGTATGATACCTATAACTGGATGGGGCATATTACTCCATCTAACACTTTCACGGTACATACACCCGGTGTATATGGGGTAAAGGTTACAAATAGTTGTGGGACAAAATCTGCCAGTGTCACCATCCATGAAAAATGTGATTTTCCCATTTTCATGCCTTCTGCTTTTACTCCGAATGGCGACAACCTGAATGATTATTTTGGAGTACCCTTGCTGAATAAGAACAGACTTATTACTTTAAAAATTTTTAATCGGTGGGGAGGAATTGTTTTTGAAACAAATTCTATTGGAAATAGATGGGACGGGAAATTTAAAAATATAGCCCTCACAAGTGATGTTTTTATTTATTACCTGGTCATGGAAGGGTTAACTGGAAACAGAATTACGCAAAAAGGCAGGGTACTGCTTATTAAATAGGCTTTTGATTCCTTTTCTATATCCTCAAAATAACGCCCACAGCTTCTGCCTGTTACCGGTATCGTTAACATTTTATTTAGGGATATTTTCTTGGTGCAAAAACAATATAGTTGTATATTTGCATCTCAAATCTGAGCATATTAGCATGCTTGCTACGGACGACTGAATTCAACACTTCTTCTAACGATTCTTAGTGTTTTTCTCCCGGTTTTTTGCTCAGGAAATTATAGTGTAATTATTAAACCATGAATATCATGAAAATTGATGAAAGGCCATCTATTGTCCAGATGGAACCAGAAGTTTTAAATAACCTGGTTAGAGAAGTAAAGGAAACATTAGCAACTGACATTCACATGCCGGAAGTAAAGGGACGCTTATTTACCGCAGCTGACCTGTGGAATATACGTCGGAATACTAAAACTGCAAACCGTCGCTTTCGGTAGTAAAATAATAGTTTATCCGTTTCCAATTGAGCTAAATGCCGGTCACCCGATAAGGGAGGGACCGGCATTGCTTTTTAGGTCCTACCCTGTACCTGCAGGTCCGGGGGACCGTAAAATAAACAACCCCGCTCGCCGGCGGGGAAGTTCACAAATATGTTCAGGTTGACTATTTACAAAATGTCCATCGCTTTTACAAAAGCAGTGGTTTGAAAGGGGAGGATCAGAGTTAGCCACTCCCAATGCGTAATGATGGCAATGATCAGTCCTGCTGTAGAAGCAAAGAATAGTAACCACCATAGACCCTTGTATTTCCTTGTTTGTTCCATTCTTATAAAACTTTAAATATTAACGACCAGTACTTTCTACTGAAGGTGGTGCAAAAATAAGGTGGCATGGCTAAATGAAAAAAAGAGTTTTTAACCGGTTCGCAATGTACACCTTCAGTTTTCTGATCATCATCGAAGGGTAAGCAAATTATTCGGGGCAATTAACGGGTATGCGGCAACGGTATAGATCAAATTGATAGTTCATAATAGTGGCGCCTTGCCTAATCTTCTCCAGCTATCGGGCAAGGCTAGGTAATAAACGGGTACACCAGGCATATTAACAACATGAAATCGATCTGAGCAGGAGTTAACTTTCTACACCCAAAAGCGAAGACTGGATAGTGCCTGCTTTTTGATTTTGCATAATATATACCGAGACCGATTAGTGCTGGATTCTACCCATATTACCAAAAATCAGCTTCTACCCGCTTTTTGCAAAATGGTGTTTCAATAAAGAACACCAGACCAGGTAAACGCTACTCACGCCAGTTTTTATTATTAATACTCATACAGTTGCATCAGATTTCTCCCCCCATATTTTAAATAAAAATGCAATCCTAAGTTGCTTTTTTCTATTTTCGTGAACATTGTGTTCTAAAAACACAACTATTTGCCTTTTTTATAGAACCAACGATTGCTATGAAGCTTCAGTTTTACCTCCGTTTTCATACCCGGTTTGGCCAGAGTTTATGGATCAGTGGCGATACCGATGAACTGGGAAACAATGACCCTGCACTGGCCAAGCCCCTGGATTATCTTAATGAAGAATTTTGGTCCACTGCCATCGAGATAAAGAAAAAAGAACTGAAAAAAAGTATTTCCTATAAATACATGTTGAAAAATGAGGAGGGGGAGTTTCTTTATGAATGGGGCAATGACCGCTCCATTGAAGTTGCAAAACAAGATCTATACGAAGTGCAAATGGTTGACACCTGGAATCACGCAGGAGAATATGAGAATGCTTTTTATTCTGATGCCTTTCATAAAGTTCTCCTTCGATCAAACCACACCAAATCCAGAATTACGTCGGACAAGAATTTTACACATGTATTTAAGGTAAAAGCGCCCTTGCTGAGAAAAAATGAAGTGGTCTGCCTTACTGGCAACGGGGAAAGGTTGGATGAATGGTCGGAATTAAAGCCCGTATTGTTAGGACCGGATGGTGATTGGTGGGTAGCTAAACTGGATTTAACAGTGCCTGGGTTTCCCCTGGCCTACAAATATGGTGTGTATAATATCAAAGAGAAAAAGTTTGTGCGGTATGAGGAAGGAAACAACCGGCTGCTTTATAGCGATGCCTCTAAGAAAAAACTTACCATCCTCCATGATGGGTTTGTTCATCTTCCCAACAATAGTTGGAAAGGTGCAGGGGTGGCTATTCCCGTTTTTAGTCTGCGAAGCAAAAACAGTTTCGGGGTAGGAGAGTTCGCAGATATCCGGCTTTTGGTGGATTGGGCAAAAGCCACCGGTTTGAAACTGATACAGCTACTCCCAATCAATAATACCATTTCTACCTTTACCTGGATGGATTCTTATCCTTATTCAGCCATCTCTGCCTTTGCTTTGCATCCTTTGTATATCAACCTCCCCAAGTTGGCAGGTAAAGAACATGCAGGAAAGATTAGTTCGCTGAAAGCAAAGCAAACTCAACTGAATGAACTGCCTGTCGTTGACTATGAAGAAGTGATGAAATATAAGATGTCAATGTTGAAAGAGTTATATGAAGTAATGGGGGAGGAGTGCTTTGAATCAGATGATTATAAAAAATTTTTTAAAGCAAACAGATCCTGGCTGGAATCATTTGGTGCTTATTGTTATTTCAGGGATAAATATGGAACTTCCAATTTTGATGAGTGGAAAACAAACGGCATCTATGATAAAACAGAGATCGGAATACTGACCTCTCCCGAGTCCACCGTTTTTGACGAGATCGGTTTTTATTATTTTAACCAGTACCATCTTCATGTACAATTAAAAGAAGCTGTTGATTATGCTCATAAAAAAGGAGTTGTGCTCAAAGGAGATATCCCTATCGGTATTTCGAGGAACAGTTGTGATGCATGGGTATCACCTGAAATGTATAATATGTGCTGGCAGGCTGGTGCTCCGCCAGATGATTTTACTGCGGTGGGTCAAAACTGGGGTTTCCCTACTTATAACTGGAAGCGCATGCAGGAAAATGGTTTTGCGTGGTGGAAGCAACGGTTCGAACAAATGAGTAATTATTTTGATGCTTTCCGGATCGATCATATACTTGGTTTCTTTCGGATCTGGAGTATACCTGTCAATGCGGTTCAGGGCATCATGGGGAGGTTTGTGCCTTGTCTTCCTGTGCATATTAATGAGTTTGGAGAAAATGGCATCTGGTTCGATTACCAGCGTTATTGCCGTCCCTTTATCACGGATGAGGTGGTGAGTGAAATATTTGGTGAATTGGCGGAACAGGTAAAAGAAAAATTCCTGGTCGCCAATGATTTTGGCGGCTATGACCTGGAGATGGAATATGAAACTCAAAAACAGGTAGAAGAATATTTTACGTCGGGTGAAGGTCTGGCATTAAGCAACACCCGTGAAGAAATTGAAAAGCTAAAGCTCGGTTTATTCGACCTGATTTCGAATGTCATATTGTTGGAAGAAAATGATTCACAGGGGGAACAGTTTCATTTCCGCATCTCGATGGAGAAAACTGCTACATTCAGACATCTTGTTCCTCAGGTACAGGAAAAACTTACTGCGCTATACATCAATTATTTTTATCGTCGACAGGATGATTTTTGGTATAAAGAAGCTATGAACAAACTACCCCACCTGAAGGGTGCGACCAATATGCTGGTTTGTGGTGAAGATCTTGGTATGGTGCCGCATTGCGTGCCTGATGTGATGAACCAACTCGGCATGCTGAGCCTGGAAATTCAACGAATGCCAAAAGACCCTAAAAAGGAATTCTTTCATCCCAATGATGCACCTTATATGTCTGTGATCACACCCTCTACGCATGATATGAGTACTATTCGTGGCTGGTGGGAGGAAAACAGGGTGAGGACGCAAAACTTTTATAACCAAATATTGGGACAATGGGGTGATGCACCGCAACAATGTGAATCCTGGATCAACCGGGCTGTTATCATGCAACATTTGTATTCTCCCGCTATGTGGAGCATCTTCCAGATGCAGGATATATTGGGAATGAGTGAGACGCTTCGCCGGGAAAACCCGCAGGAGGAAAGAATAAATGATCCTGCCAATCCTAAAAACTACTGGCAGTACCGACTGCATATCTCACTCGAAGACCTCATAAAAGAAAAGGCTTTCAATGAAGAGCTGGGTGGATATGTAGCACACAGCGGGAGGGCATAGTGCGTAGGAAGCAATTGACCAAGGATTAAAAATGATGAAGTTCAATGGAAACTTATATCGTCGTAATTCCTTGTTTGATATTCATTATTTTGCATCCTTAAATTTGCACTTTTGAAAGTTTCTTACTGGACCTATCAACTCAAGTTCCGTCATCCGTTCACTATCTCCAAAGGAACAAAAACACATCAACCGACCTTCATTGTTGAGCTGGACCATTTGGGCGTCAAAGGCTATGGAGAAGCCCCGGCTATAGCCTACTACAATATACCGGTTGAAAAAATGATCGAAGACCTCGAGGCGAAAAGAACGTTTATTGAAAAATTTGCCTTTACGGATCCCGAACGGTACTGGCACTACTTGCACCATTTAATGCCAGGTAATTCTTTTTTAGTTTGCGCATTGGATATCGCTGCCTGGGATATCTATGGTAAGATGAAAAGAAAGAAATTGTATGAAGTATGGGGTGGGAATACCTCCAAAAATCCTGTTTGTGATTATACCATTGGCATCGATAGTATTGAAAAAATGGTGGCCAAGATGAAAGAAAAACCTTGGCCGATCTACAAGATAAAGGTAGGGACCGCGAATGATATAGCGATCGTAAAAGCATTACGGGAGAATACAGCTGCTACATTGAGAGTTGATGCCAATGCCGCCTGGGATGTTGAAACAGCTTTGCAACTGATCCCACAATTAAAAGCATTGGAAGTGGAGCTGGTGGAACAGCCCCTTGCCAAAGATGACTGGGAGGGAATGAAAATATTATACAAAGAATCCACCTTACCGTTGTATGCGGATGAATCATGTGTGGGTGAGAAAGATGTAGAAAAGTGTCTGCATCATTTTCATGGTATTAATATCAAACTGACAAAATGTGGTGGTATCACTCCGGCCAGAAGAATGATCGATAAGGCCAGGGAACTGGACATGAAGGTAATGATCGGCTGTATGAATGAATCTACTGTTGGTTCGGCAGCCATCGCTCACCTGCTTCCTTTTATTGATCAGGTAGATATGGATGGTCCCTTGCTATTGGAAGAAGACCTGGCTACAGGGATTACTTTTGATTTCGGGAAAGTAAGTTGTTCTGATGAACCTGGGCTCGGAATAACATACAAAGGATTGTTTACAAAATAAAAGTTAATGTACAATTCCCGATGATGGTCTTGAACATTGATTATTGAACATTGCGCATTGCAAATTGCATTACCATATTCTAACCCTTAAACTATCCGCCCTGTACATTTTATCACCTGGCTTAATGTTGAAGGTAGTATAGAATTCTTCTACATCCACAAATGGACCATTGACCCTGTATTTCCCAGGTGAGTGAACATCGGTCATGAGACGATTTCTTAACTGTTCCTCCCGCATATGCCCTAGCCAGCCCAATGCATAACCAAGAAAATAACGCTGCATAGGAGTAAGTCCCCCCACTATTTTATTTTCTTTATACTGTTCTGTTTTCTTAAATGCTTCGATACCCAATAATATACCACCCAGGTCGGCAATATTCTCTCCAAGGGTAGCCCTTCCATTGATACGATAGCCCGGCAAAGGTTCAAATTCATCAAACTGCTTTACCATTACATCTGCTCTTTTCTTAAATTCGTCCTCGTCCTTGGGCGTCCACCAACTCACTAAATTTCCTTTGTCATCATACTGTCGGCCCTCATCATCAAATCCATGTATAATTTCATGACCGATAGTAGAAGCCCCGGCATAGCCGTACACGGTTGCGTCATCCAGCTCTTCGTCTCTATAGCCGGGTACAGTAAAAATACCTGCCGGCAATACAATCTCATTATTGGAAGAATTATAATAGGCGTTATAAGTTTGTGGGAAGATTTCCCATTCATCCCTATCCACGGGTTTGCCTAATTTATTTACCTGGAAATAATGTAACCAGGTATTGGCATTGACCAGGTTTTGGACATAACTTTCTTTACCAATTTCCATAGAGCTGAAATCTTTCCATATGGCAGGATAACCCACTTTCTTTTTCATAGCGGCCAGCTTGGCGTAAGCTTTTTGTTTGGTCACATCACTCATCCAGGTGAGCTTGCTGATCCTGTCTTTTAAAGCTTGGCGGATCGCTTCCACCAAATCTTCATAGCGCTCCTTGGCGGTTTCATCGAAAAATTCCTTTACATATAGCTGGCCCATCATTTCTCCCATCACATTCTCTGAACTTTGAATGGCCCTTTTCCATCGTGGTTTTCTTTCTCTGGCCCCACTGAAAAGTTTGTTAAAATTAAATGTCGCGATACCGAACTTATCAGGGAGAGCCCCCGAGAAATCAGTGACCAGGTTGAACTTCACGTAACTTTTCCAATCTGCTATAGGTGTTGTCTTTAAAACATTTTCCAAAGCCACAAAGAATTCAGGTTGACCTACTATGACGGAATCAATATGCTTGATCCCTGTGATAAGGAGAAAATTGTTCCAGTCAATCGAGGCATTCATTTTTCCAAGATCAGTTATGGCCATCTTATTGTAATTCTTATAGGAATCCCTCAGGTCAGCCAGTTTACGACTCGCCTGGGCTAGTTTGGTTTCCAGTCCCAGTATGTTTTTTGCAGCTGCAGTGGCTGCAGCCGCATCATCACCCGCCATGTTTAAAACAAGGGTGATGTATTTCAGGTATTCATCGCGGATAGCAACCGTAGCACTATCTGTTTTGAAATAGTACTCTCTTTCCGGTAGGCCAATCCCTCCCTGCCAAAGTTTGTAGGTCATCACTTCGCTATTCTTATCGTCCTGCGCAATGAAATCACTGAATAGGGTAGAAGACCCGGCTTTTTTTAGCTCTGCTACAGTTGCCACTAAACTTTTTGTATCAGTGATCGCACTTATCTTGTCTAAAAAGGGTTGAATAGGTTTCAATCCATCGGCCTCAATTTTGGCGCTGTCCATGGCCATTGCCCAGAAGTCACCTATTTTTTGTTCTGCACTTCCTTTAGATGCATTTGATGCCGCCGCTTTTTCTGAAATTTCACGAAGGCGCTTCAGGTTTTCTTCAACAACCAGGTTGCCAATTCCCCAGGCCGACTGTTCACCAGGTATGGGATTTTTTCTAATCCAGCCACCATTAGCATATTGGAAAAAATCTTCACCCGGACTAACTGTGGTGTCCAGATTCACTGCCAGCGCATCACTTTTGGAAATGTCAGTCTTAGTTTTATCTTTGCAGGAACTGGTGGAAAGTATGAGGGCAACCAGTGCCAGTACAGGAAAAAATAAACGCATAGTTGTATGATTTACAGTTGCTAAAGTAACTAAATCAACAACCTGCTGAAAAATATGTGATAAGTGGATACGATTTGAGGTGATAAAGCGTTAGTAATCCGACGATAAGTGCCTGTTGAATACAAAAAATCCAATCCGGTGAAACCACGCTGAGCTGGTCTATGGTCAGGATGAGTTGACAAAATCAGTCTTCTCCTTTTCATGAGGACCAAAGTGAAATTTCTCTGGAATTTGAGTGGTATTATTTTTTCCTGCAAAGAATTTGAGCTGGATGAGTAATGCAATGTGTCTAATGATCAAATAATGATCGGGTTGTTTTCAAATGGCGTGACACTGTATTCCCGTTGCACTTATTGGTTTATTTCATAGTTTAGAGAAAGAAAAATTCTTTCAAAACTTAAACTTGCGAATAGGTTTTGAATCAAAACAATATGAAAAACTTCTATCTGCTTATTTTTTTCATTGTTATCAGTTTTCTAGCAAGGTCACAACGGGTTAACGTTGGTTTGTTTAGTGGTGTGGCTGCCTACAGCGGTGATATTACGAGTAATATATACCCTAGAAAGGTAACCAACGGTGTGATTGGGATTACTATTAATTACGATTTATCTGATTTTGCCACCTTGAGAACAGGAATTAACTACGCAGTTGTCGGTGGTGCAGACCGGTATAGCACAAAAAGAAATTGGTTGTCCGGGCGCAACCTGTCTTTTGAAACGAGCCTTTTGGAATTCAATCTTATTGGTGAATATTGTTTGCTAAATTTATATCAAAGCCGTTATTCCCCATATATTTTTGGGGGGGTGGCGGTGTACAAATTTAATCCTTATACTTACGATAACGAGGGGATAAAAACCTACCTCAAACCTTTAGGCACCGAAGGTCAAGGCATACCTGGTTATCCTGCACCCTATAAATTGACGCAATTAGCCCTACCGTTCGGTTTTGGCGCTAAGTTTGTCGTTACCGATAATTTACGAGTTGGATTTGAAGTCGGGCTACGGACTTTATTTACAGACTATTTTGATGATGTGAGCACCAATTATCCCGATCAGGCTGAGTTATTCGCAGAAAAAGGGGCATTGGCTGTTGATCTTTCGTATCGTGGAGATGAAGTGCCTGGTGGCATACAAGCATTTCCCCCAAAAGGTGAACAGCGTGGTAGACCTAAAACAAATGATTATTATTATTTCACCGGAGTTCATCTTAATTACCGGCTGGGATCACCTGCATCACCCCGTCGCAGAAATCAGACTGGCTGTCCGGTTAATGTGTACTGATTAAATCTCCCGCTTTAATAAAAAAATCACTCGATAGTTGTGTTGTACCTTTGCGATTCTTAGGATCCACTTTTATTTTCTGACATGGCCTGGAAAAATCAGCAATCATTTATAGACGCATTAGAAAAAACAGGTGAACTTGTTCGGGTAAAGAGCTATGTCAATCCGAAATTGGAAATGGCGGAGATTACGGACAGGGTCAGTAAATCAGGAAATGGAGGCAAGGCACTGCTATTTGAAAACACCGGTTATGATTTCCCGGTACTAATGAATGCCTACGGGAGTGAAAGGAGAATGTGCATGGCGTTGGGTGTAGATCACCTTGACGATACAGCTAAACAAATTGAAGATCTTTTCAAGTTACTGGCGGCACCAAAAGATGGTATCCTGGACAAATTAAAATTGCTTCCCAAATTGAGTCAGTTTGCCAGTTGGATGCCCAAAGTAATAAATGGGAAAGGGAAATGCCAGGAAGTAATGATGGAGACACCGGATATCACTAGATTACCCGTTATCACCTGTTGGCCAAAAGACGGTGGACCCTTCGTTACATTACCAATCATACATACAAAAGACCCCACTACAAATTCCCGGAATGTAGGCATGTATCGTATGCAGGTATTTGGGCCGACATTAACAGGAATGCACTGGCATAAACATAAAGTATCAGCCAAACATTTTGCTGAATATAAAAAATTAAATAAACGTATGCCCCTTGCTGTGGCCCTGGGCGGCGATCCCGTCTATGCTTATTCCGCTACAGCGCCATTACCGGAAAATGTAGATGAGTACATGCTGGCGGGTTTCTTAAGGAAGAAAAAAGTAGAGCTGGTAAAATGCATCTCTCAGCCGGGAGTAGAAGTGCCTTCAGATGCTGACTTTATTATCGAAGGCTATGTGGATCCGGGTGATGAATTGATTTGGGAGGGACCCTTTGGCGATCATACTGGCTACTATTCACTTCCTGACTGGTACCCAAGGTTTCACATAACCGCAATAACGCATAAGAAAGACGCCGTGTACCCTGCCACGATTGTTGGTATTCCACCACAGGAAGATGCCTGGCTGGGCAAAGCAACAGAAAGAATTTTTCTGGCACCAATCAAGATGACCATGGTTCCAGAAATACTGGATATGGATATGCCTGTGGAAGGAGTATTTCATAATCTTGTTATTACCAAGATCAAAAAAGATTATGCCGGGCAGGGACAAAAAGTGATGAATGCCATGTGGGGAGCCGGGCAGATGATGTTTAATAAGATACTGGTGCTGGCAGATGAAGGAGTAAGTATCCAGGAGTATGAAAAGCTGGCGAAATATGTTTTCAGAAACCTCGATCCTGCCACCGATATTTATTTTTCAACTGGGCCAATGGATGTGTTAGATCACAGCTGTAGTAAATTAGGTTTCGGCGGAAAAATGTGTGTAGACGGAACATTTAAGTTTGATGAGGAAAAGGAGGACAATCATGAGTCTGTAAGCGTTAGCCAGGAGTCTGGAGCAATAGAAGCCGAATTGAAAAACAGGTTTTCTGAGATAGCTGCTGTCAACGCATCATTAACTAAAAAACAAATTCCTTGTTTACTGATTTCGGTAAAGAAGAACAGGAGGGGACATATTAAAGAATTACACCAACAGATTTGCGCATTGGATGAAACAATGGGCGTGAAGATTATTCTATATGTAGAACATACGGTTGATGCCAACGATCTGCCTGTTGCATTATGGCGTTTCTGTAACAACCTCGATCCAAAAAGAGATCATATACTCTATAAGCGACCAACACCCTGCATGGGTTTTGACGGAACAAGAAAAACCAGGGAGTTGGATGATTTTCAAAGAGACTGGCCCAATATTATTGTAGCAGATAATGAGACCATACTGTCTGTGGATAAAAAATGGGACAGTTTAGGCATAGGAAAGTTTATTCCATCGCCTTCTCTTAAATTTAAAGACCAGATGTATGGTGAGGAAGCGGTTGTCAATTAACCGAGGAAAATAATCCATGCTGGAATAATTAGTGACAACCAATATTGACGTAACATGAGTGGTGCTACAATAAATATTCTAATGACGGGTGGCGGAGCTCCCGGTGCAGCAGGCATCATTAAATGCCTGCAACGAGAAAAGAGTTTTCATATCACCGTAGCCGACGCCAATCCAGGTGCCGTAGGCAGGTATTTGAACAACGATTTTGAGACCATCCCTTACGCGATTGATCCATCTTTTTCGGAAAGTATCCTTTCTATATGCAGAAGAAAGAATATTCATGTAATTCTGCCACTGGTAACAAAAGAACTGATCCCTTTATCCCAACACATCAGAGAATTTGAATTGGCAGGAGCAAAACTCCTTGCTTCCCCTACGGCTTCTCTCGAAATTGCCAATAACAAAAGCAGGTTATATGAGTTCTTACAGTGGAGAGGAATACCGATTCCGGCGTTCTCTGTAATTGAAACGGTGGAACAGTTTAAAACGGCAGTGGAAGAATTGGGATACCCGGGGAAACCAGTTTGTTTCAAACCATCTGTATCAAACGGCAGCCGCGGTTTCAGGATCATCAGCGATCAAATGAATGAATTGGATTGGTTGTTTAATCATAAACCCACTTCCACTTATCTCCGTATGGAGGATGCAGTCCGAATTCTTTCTTCCGGCAAATTTCCTGAACTATTGATCAGCGAGTGGCTACCCGGAGAAGAATATTCTGTTGATTGTCTTGCTGATCATGGCAAAGCTGTTGTAGTAATTCCCCGTTTGAGAAAAAGAATGATTAGTGGTATAACGGTGGAGGGACAGTTTATTAAAGAAGATGACATCATTGCCTATTGCGGGTGGATCATTAAAGAACTTCAGCTGCACGGTAATATCGGGATACAGGTAAAAAAATCAAGAACGAACCAGTTTTTAATCCTTGAGATCAATCCACGGGTACAGGGAACTATCTCTGCAGCTTTGGGTGCAGGTATCAATCTTCCGGGACTGGCAGTAAAGCAGGAATTAGACCTGCCAATTTCTCCCGGAGAACTGGAAATAAAATGGGGCACCGGATTTTCCCGTTACTGGAATGAGGTTTTTTACTGACACAAAGACACTGTTTTCATTTGGACAGGTGTTTGCTGGAGTTGCTGCAACAACTGAATATTTTCGGTGTCTTGATTTTACTTTCTCCATTTATGGAGAAGAGGGTAGAGAGGATACTATCTTTTCATAATTTGCTAAAAAATTGATGGATGAAACGATTAAGTGCGGGATTATTGGTAACCCTTGTTTCTATTACCAGTTTAGCTCAGAACAATGAGGAGAATAACACCTTGCTATGGAAGATCAGTGGCAACGGAATTGAAAAACCTTCCTACCTGTTCGGAACGGTTCATATGATATGCAAAGAAGATGCTTACCTCAGCAATAACCTGGTTAAAGCGATTGAAAATGCCGACCGGGTTTACCTGGAATTGGATATGGACAATCTCTTTGAAATGGTCGGGGCCATGATGAAAATGAAAATGAAGAATGATACGACACTTGCCGACTTGCTCACCCCGCAAGAGTATAAACGTATTAAAGAATATTTTGAATCCAACGTTTCCATGCTGCCATTCTCTGTACTCGAAACTTATAAACCACTGCTTGCTTCTGCTTTATTGATGGAATCAAGTATGGTTTGTGATGCGCAGGTAGCGATGGAACAATTGGTAATGGAAGCAGCAAAAAAATATGAAAAAAGGATCGAGGGACTTGAATCAATGGCTTATCAAATGAGCATTTTTGACAGTATCCCCTATAAGTTACAGGCCAGGGAACTACTAAAAAGCATCTCCGCAGATAATAAAGAACTTGATGACAAGAAAGAAATGAAAGCACTGATGGACGCGTATAAAGAACAGGATCTAAAAAAACTGGGGGATATGATCTCCAAAAGTGACCAGGAGATGATGCAATACCAGGATATCTTGCTGATCAATCGCAATATCAACTGGGTAGAAAAGCTGAAGAAATTATTAAAAGACAAATCACTCGTGATAGCCGTCGGAGCAGGCCACCTCCCAGGAGAAAAAGGTGTTATCAATTTGCTCCGCAAAGAAGGTTATAAAGTAACCCCGGTTGAAAATAAGAAAAATAGCAAAGTGTCGGAGATCTGACCTGCTTACCAATAGAAAATGCAGAAAGCACGGTGCTGGCTGCCACGCAAAGGAAGTATACCCACTTCCACAAGGGTCATAAACCTCCCTTACTTGGCCACTAATTAAAGAAGATTTTTCCCGGAGATTGATAGGGGGCAAAAAAATATTCCCTGTTTCATATACTGATGATTTTTTGTAACTTGGACCTGCTATGAAAAAAATCATTGGTTTATTGGTATTAGCTCTGGCAATAAATGGCATGGCAGCTGGAATGCCCGGGATACTCCGTTCACCTGTCTCACCAGGCATCAACCCGGTTGATCCTAGTGCAACTTTTGATTCGATATGGGTAGATTACAACATAACCGAAGGTGCAGAGAAAGGAATGAGAATTCATCTCGCCTTTTCTGCTTACGCTATGAAAAATATGGAAGCCTATGTGGCCATCTACTTTGAATACAATGATGATATGGCGGGCTTCTTAAAAGATAAAAATAAAAAATTTCAGAGCTCAGAAGGCGATGTGGCGGTTTACAAATTGATCACACCGGCTTATGACCCGGCCGTTTACAGCGACCTCCAACTTTTTATGCCCTATTCCGAGCTTGACCTGGAACCAGGCATTTACGACCTGACAATGGACGCGAAACTTATTTATAAGAAAGGGGGAATTATTAAATGGCTGACCTACTATGATTTTGAATATACAAAACCGGGCAGTCCTGCTGACGTGGAATCGGCAACGAAAGCCGATGCTATTTTTGAAAAAATATGGGTTGATTATAACGTATCGGAAAATGGAAAAAACGGTATGCGAATTCACGTAAAATTTACGGCATTGAACCTGAAAGATGTGGATTGCTACGTGGCTGTTTATTTCGAAAAAAAGAATGGCGAAAAAATTGAAGGTATTAATTCCACCTACCGAAGTAAAAACGGGCAGCTGGCCGTTTATAAAACCCTTAAGCCGGGCTTCCAGGAAGCAGTTTATAATGACTTGCAATTATTTATGCCTTACTCGGAGATCAAATTAGGCACGGGAAAATTTAATTTAAAATTAAAAGCCAATATCATTCTGAAAAACGGTGATATGGTAAAACATCTGACCGAACATCATTTTTGGTTTGAACAATAAAATAACCGGCATCCTGTTGGTTGCCGGTTATAAAAGGTCGATATGTTGTAATCAGAATTGCTCCAGCACGGAGAACATAAAATCACCTTCAATTTTTGCATTTTCATCACTGTCGCTGCCATGTACAGCATTTTCACCAACAGAAGCAGCATATAACTTACGGATAGTACCCTCTTCAGCTTTTGCAGGGTCGGTTGCACCGATCAATTTTCTGAAATCAGCCACGGCATTATGCTTCTCTAAAATAGCGGCAATAATAGGACCCTCACACATAAAAGCCACCAGGTCCTTAAAGAAGGGCCTCTCTTTGTGTATGACGTAAAATTCACCGGCCTTCTCAGGTGTTAGTTTTGTCATTTTCAGCGCCTTGATGTTATATCCTTCCTGTAAAATACGGTCTAGAATGGCACCGGAATGTCCATTTTTAAAGGCATCCGGTTTAATCATTGTAAATGTTCGATTATTCATTGTTACATTATTTGTTTTTTCGGCGGCAAAGGTAGGTGAAAGTCATGAGTCGTTAGCCGGGAGTTCGCAGTCAGTAGTCTCTCAGCCGGACTGGCGCCTGTGATATCAGCGCGGCTATTATTTCTTGAATGTGACCTAAACGGAGCCTAATCAATCCTGTGCATGCATGGGTTCCCGACTCCCGACTAACGACTCATGATCCCGAACTCCAGACTCTAGCCCGATTTCCCTACTTTTGCACCCGTTTACAAATGAAACCCATACAGGAAATATTCCCCTTATTGAAGCAACCCAGGCAGGTCATCATCACCATGCATCAAAAACCTGATGCCGATGCAATGGGATCAACACTTGCCTTGAAACACTTCCTGGTACAGTTCGGGCATACCGTCACGGTCATTTCCCCTACCAACTGGGCTGGATGGGTAAACTGGATGCCCGGGGTAAAAGAAGTGATGGACTATGAAAAAGACAAACCAAAGGCAGAAGCGATCATGAATAAAGCAGATTGGCTTTTTTGTCTTGACTTCAATACCTTTTCACGTACTAAAACGCTGACGGAAAAACTGAAACAACTTACCTGTACTAAAATATTGATCGATCATCACCAGGAACCTGATATTGCTGCTTTCGATTATGGCGCCAGTGATACATCTAAAAGTTCTACTTCCGAGCTGGTGTACGATTTTATTGTTGGATCGGGTCATGCAGATTTGATCACCAATGAAATAGCTGAATGTATTTATGCCGGAGTGGTGGGAGACACCGGCTCTTTTCGATTTGCTTCCACGCATGCAGGCGTGCATACCCTGGTAGCAGATTTAAAAACAAGAGGTTTAGGACATGGGTTAGTACATGAAAATCTTTTTGACAATTTCCTGGAAAACAGGCTGCGGTTTATTGGCCATGTGCTGTTAAACAGGATGGAAGTATATTATGAATACAACACCGCGCTGATGGCGATACCTAAGAGTGATTTGCAGAAGTATCATATCAAGACCGGGGATACCGAAGGGCTGGTCAATTTTCCCCAATCAATCCAGGGTATTAAACTGGTAGCGCTGGTGATAGACCGGGATGAAGAACGAAAGTGGAGCTTCCGCAGCAAAGGTGACTTTGATTGCAATACCTTTGCCCGCAAATATTTTGAAGGCGGGGGTCACTTTAATGCTGCTGGCGGCAGAAGCAGCGATTCACTTGAGAAAACTGTACAGCATTTCAAACAGGCCCTGAAAGAAAATGAAAACCTATTACAATAAATAAAATCAAAGTATGAACACAATTAAAAATCTCTTATTGTTTCTTTTTGCCGGGATACTACTGGTTAGCTGCAGTAAAGGCAGCTATAAAAAAACTAAAGGAGGAATGCCTTACCAGTTATTTAAAGGAAAAGACACGCAGCAAATTAAACCGGGCGATTTCATAAAAGTTCAATTTACACGAAAAATAAAAGACAGCATCCATTTTACTACAGCCGGGGCACTCCCTGTATATATGCAGGTGAATCCCACGGCAGAACCTTATGATATCTCGGAACTATGGACGATGATGAGAGTAGGAGACAGCGTAGTAGCCACACAAATGATGGATACTTTTATTAAAAGATCACCCCAGAATATCCCTCCTCAATTCAAAAAAGGTGACAAAATTGTTTACTACCTGAAAGTAGTAGGAATTTTTTCCAGTGACTCGGCAGCCCGTGCCGACTACGACCAAGAGAACGAAAAATGGCTCGCAGCTGAAATCAAAACAATTGAAAATTACCTGGCTGAGAAAAATATTAAAGCCGAGAAAACTCCTTCAGGTGCCTTTGTAGAGACCATTGAACCAGGTACCGGCAACTTGATCGATTCAGGCAAATATGTATCCGTCAACTATACGGGTGTCAGTTGGTCAGGAAAGAAATTTGACAGTAATACTGATTCTGCTTTCCAGCATGTGGGACCGTATCCCTTCATCGTAGGTACCGGTGCTATGATAAAAGGCTTTGATGAGGCAGTAAAAATGATGAGAATGGGTGGGAAGGCTAAAGCTTATATCCCGTCAGTATTGGCGTATGCCGGCAGTCCGAATTCACCACTTATTAAACCCTACGAACATTTGATATTTGACATCGAAGTCGTTGAGGTAAAAGATAAGGCACCTGCCCGGCCGGAAATGATGGGACAACCTCAGGTTGAATTACCCCCTTCCAATCAATAATAGTTTTAAAGGATTTGATAGAATTACCAACCAAAAGGGTTCCGTTTACAACGGGATCCTTTTTACGTTATATCCTGTTGATATGCCTCAAATAGCTTTATTGCTTCGGCCGCCGGTTTTACATCATGCACTCTTAAAAAATTGGCGCCGTTCATTAATGCCATGGTATGAAGGACCGTCGTGCCATTTAAAGACTCATCCACCGAAATACCAAGTGTTTTATAGATCGTTGATTTGCGGGAAATACCAACCAGCAGCGGACAATTCAACATTTTGAAGACAGGAAGATTCCTTAATAAATCAAAATTATGGGCAATCGTTTTTCCAAAACCAAAACCTGGATCAGCAATGATATCTGTAATACCTGCTTTATGAAATTCAGCCAGTTTTCCGATCAGGAAATCAAGCACTTCCTTTGTAACATTCTCATAAAAAAGGTGCTGATGCATTGTTTGTGGGGTGCCCGGCATATGCATCAGGACATAGGGGACTTTCAAAGCAGCCACCGTTCCCTTCATTGCGGTATCTATAGCTCCCGCACTGATATCATTTACAATAACTGCACCGGCGCTGACAGCTTCAGCAGCAACTGATGAATAATAAGTGTCGACCGAAATAAATGCCGCCGGGAAATTATTAGTAACGGCTTCAATTGCTGTTACGACCCGTTTCATCTCATCTGCTGCATGGATTTTTTCACTACCCGGCCTTGTGCTCTGTCCGCCTATATCAAGAATGGATGCCCCTTCCTTAAGCATTTGTTCGGCTTGTCGCAATACCCCGTCAATCGTATCATGCCTGTTGCCACTATAAAACGAATCCGGCGTTACATTGATAATACCCATTACTAATGGTTTATCCACAACCAAAAGCCTTCCTTTGCAATTGAGCGTAAACATTAGTCTTTGTTCGTTATTTTTGAAGCGAAGGTAAAGCAAGTCAGATAAGTCACACTATGATATAGGTCATATTGACTAACGAGATGATGGATTTGACTTTTTTGACCCAATATGACTCATTTAACCCATATGACAGCAACCAATCAGCAGTACGACAAGGTAATAACATCCTGCAAAGAAATTTTTTTGAAAAAGGCAAAGGACTATGGTACGGCCTGGAGAGTATTACGCACTATTTCCATTGTTGACCAGATATTCATCAAAGCCCAGCGGATCCGGACGATTCAGGAGAAAGGCGAACAAAAGGTGTCAGATGGAATTGCAACAGAATTAAAAGGCATCATTAATTATGCGGTAATAGGACTGATACAGCTGGAATTACCAGAAAATGCACCGGAAGAAATGGACCTGGAAGAAGTTGACGATTTATTTGATAAAAATATTGATAAAGCCAGGAGCCTGATGCAGGATAAAAATCATGACTATGGCGAAGCCTGGAGAAGTATGAGCCAGGAAAGTTTTGTTGATCTGATCCTGATGAAGTTGCAGCGTATCCGCCAGATCCTCAATAATGATGGTAAAACGATCATGAGCGAAGGAATAGATGCCAATTATCCTGATATTATCAATTATGCAGTGTTTGCATTAATACTTATGTAATATGAAGACAACAGTCGTTATTGCCAGGATCTTAGTAGGAATACTGTTTATTTTTTCCGGCCTGGTAAAAGCCAATGATCCCCTGGGGTTGAGTTATAAAATGCAGGAGTTTTTTGAACTCTGGGGCATGACATCGTTCAACTCATGGACGTTATTTATGTCTGTGCTGATGAATGCATTTGAAATTATTGCCGGGTTTGCATTATTACTGGGCTGGCGTATAAAACTATTCAGCTGGTTATTACTACTGCTTATTATCTTTTTTACGTTCCTGACAGGATACGCTTACCTATCGGGAAAATTCCGAAGCTGCGGCTGCTTTGGTGATTGTCTGCCGATCACTCCCAAGACATCTTTTCTTAAAGACGTTTTGCTGCTGGTGCTTATCAGTTTTCTTTTCTGGAAAAGAAAGCTTATCACGCCACTGTTCCCGGAAAAAGCTACTACCATTACCATGTTGGGTATCACGGTCCTCAGCTTTGGAATGCAATGGTATGCGCTTACTTATTTACCTTTTGTTGATTGCCTGCCCTATAAAAAAGGGAATAATATCAATGAAAAAATGAAAATACCGGCCGATGCAGTGCCCGACAGCACGGTTATTACTTTCATTTATGAAAAAGATGGAAAGCAAGTAGAATTCACTGCGGATAAGTTCCCCGCTGATTTCGATGGCACCACCTACAAACTGATAAAACGCTATGATAAAGTGATCAGGAGGGGTAAGAATAATCAGCCCCCGATTGCCGGGTTTAACCTGTCTGGGGTCAGCAACGAAGATTCAACCCAGGTCATCCTGCAACAACCCTATGCCGTTATTTTATTTTGTGAAGATTTTTCCGTTCCCGTTTCCAAATGGGAAGAGAGTTTCGGGAAAGTCTATGCAGAAGCTAAATCAAAAAATATTCCGGCTTACCTGGTCACCACCCAACCCACAGAAGCCTTAACAAAACTAGCAGGAACTTCCTTTAGTAATATCCAGGTATTAAAATGTGATAACACTGCGATCAGAACGGCTGCCCGTACTAATCCTTGTTTATTTATTTTAAAGGAAGGAACTATCCAGGGAAAATGGAGCCGGCAGAATTTTGAATCAGCTAGTACATTATTAAATGGACTTGCTGCCCAACCCGTAATCATTCCGCCCGTCCACACCGATACAGCAATACCGAATACACCGTCGGTAGGTAACCAGTAACAATGATAAAATATGTCACCAAGAAAATCCTTTATGGCCTGCTGGTACTGGTAGGAGTGGTGGTGTTAGTTTTTTTTCTGTTCCAGGGATTTGGCGACCCATCAAGGATCGTAGCAGGGCAATCAAGTGATTCAACAACACAATCCAATATTCGCCGGGAATTATACCTGATCAATGAAAACGGTGAAAAGATCCCGAAGTTGCAGCAGTTCCTATACTACCTGAATGATGTTTCTCCTGTTTGTTTTCATAGCAAGGAGGAGATCGCTACTAAGAAGCTGCAAGGCATTTTTATAGGTGGTGACAAAAAACTTGGCTTTAAGATTCCCTACCTGCGAAAATCATATCAAACCAAGCGACCGGTCTGGAATATTTTGATGCAAGCATTACCGGGAACTTTGATGCTGGCCATCGCCGCCATGGTCATTGCTGTCCTGATTGGCATCCCCCTGGGTGTAATGGCTGCGGTAAAACAAAATACCTGGGTAGATACATCTGCGATCTTTTCCAGTATTGTCGGCATATCGGCACCATCTTTCTTTATGGGTATTATTATGGTATACGTGTTTGGATTTGTGCTGAGTGACTGGACAGGGCTTCATATAGCAGGTAACTGGTTTGCCATTGATGATGAGGGTAACCGGAGACTGACGTTGCAAAATCTCATATTACCAGCCATAACATTAGGTATTCGTCCGTTGGCTATCATAACGCAACTTACCAGGAGTGCTATGCTGGATGTACTGGACCAGGACTATATCCGTACGGCTTATGCCAAAGGGCTGAGTAAGAGACGGGTAATCTGGAAACATGGCTTACGCAATGCATTGAACCCGGTTATTACCGCCATCACCGGGTGGTTTGCTGAATTACTGGCCGGTGCTTTTTTCGTTGAATACATTTTTGGCTGGCAGGGCATTGGAAAAGTAACGGTAGATGCCCTCGAAAAGTTAGATTACCCGGTAGTAATGGGAGCGGTGCTGGTAGCTGCTACCTTCTTCATACTCATAAATATCCTGGCGGATATACTATATGGAGTAGTTGATCCGAGAGTGAGGACTGAATAATCGTTACCCTTTTTTACTAGTTTATCACCACTCGTAAATTTCTTTTAATAAAATCACCCCGCACTTGTACCATATACAGGCCCCTGGTCGTACCGGGTGGTAATGAAATACTCAATTGATTTGTTCCGGGTACAACCAAAATTTCTTGCAGCAGTATTTGTTTACCTGACATATCGGAAACCATCAGTTGTAATTTATCAGCAACCTGTGTTGTTACCTGGAGAGGAATAATATTCCCCGTCACTGGATTTTTCGTCAGCCTGATCGTATTTTCTGGCCTGTCAGTATTCTTAAACCTGATAACAGAACTATAGGTACTATTTCCATTTGCAGAAATGATCCTTAGGCGATAATATAAAACAGGGGCTGAGATATTGTCCGTAAACTCATAATGACTGGTTTGATTGCCCTGTGCGGCTATTGTTCCAATTTTTCCAAAATGCGAACCATCGAGGCTTCGTTCTATTTCAAATTTTTCTCCCACTGTTTCATTGGTAGTAACCCATTGCAGTCTTGTATGGAAATTATTTCGGGTACCAGTAAATGAAATCAGTTTTACCGGCAACACGGCATTTATTAATCCCACTTTTAATCCGTTCCCAAAACTCGTAACCCACACTTCACTTAAATTAAAAGGATTGAAGAAAACTCTTTCCGGCTGTCGAAATGGATAAGTGTTCACCAACGTCCAGGTGGGGGTAGCACTATTCATGTTGTTGCTTATCCAAAGTCCCTGTGTTTCTGTCGTTAGGTATGCCTGGCTTGTAATGGCAGGATTAAACGTGATAGAGGTAACCCTGTCAAACAATGAACCTGTGAGTTTTGTCCATGAGGTTCCGCGGTTAGTGGATTTAAAAAGGCCTCCTTTACCATTAGGCGGGCCACCCCAGCCGCTGAATACACAAACCCACCAGGTATTTTGAGCAGGATCAGTTGGATCGATCACAATATCTTTTGTCCAATAGTGCATATCACCATGAGACCTATCAGCCCAGGTATTAACAACAGGATCATATACAAACACTCCCGAGCTGGCAGTAAAAGTTCCACCGCCATTTCTTCTGCCGGAATAGGTACAAACTACTTTTCCGTCATTCAATACGAAAATACTGGCCGGGTGTCCTTCGGTGCGGGGGGGGTTAGGAAGTTTTGTCCAGGTGGAAGCACCCAGGTTATTTAGATCATTTGTTCTCCATATGCCACCTTGCCCGGCACCACCTGCATAATGAATTACACTGGCATACATCCGGTTGGCGTTATTGGGATCAGTTGCTAACCAAAATACAGGATGATTAAATTGGTGCAACAATTGCCAGGCAGCGCCATTATTGGTAGAGTAAATTATTTTTCCGCCGGGATCATTGGCATCTAATATATTATCCTGCAACCTTGTACTTTGATACATATCGTGTACACCCGATGTGGCCGCAAACATGGTGTTACCCGTTATATGTTTGGCAATGCGATACATCGTATTCACATTGTGCCCGGTATAATCAAAACTCCATGAATTTCCGGCATCGGTACTCCTGATGCCATTGATATCAGAAAAACAGCCAAACAAATTATTGGCATCCTGCCAATGGAGCTGCCATGCCGTCGTATTCTCCAGACCAATACTGTGATAATATTGTTTGGGTGGCGTTGGTGTGCCCGCCGGATGCTCATCACTTATATTTACATAAGACTGCTGCCAGCTAGTTCCACCATTACTTGTTTTATGCACAAAACCATAGTCGCCAAATAATACCTTATTCGAATTATTGGGAGCAACGGTAATACCAAAACAAGTTTCTCCATAACCCCAACCCCTGTCACCACCATGACCCGACCAGCCTGTCCCTATATTTTGGTTGTTGGTGGTTAAAAAAACCTTGGTCCAGTTGGTACCAGCATTGGTTGTTTTCATCACACAATTTCCACCGGTGGCCTCATCGCTTCCGCCCAGGTAAACGGTGTTGATATCATTGCGTGCCATACCAACATACATCACAAAATCATTGGCAATATTAATGCCTGTCATCTTTGGCGTCCAAATATTAGTGCCTGCATCCAAAGAATAGACGCCTTTTACGAGTCCCCAATAATCCCACGGTGGAAGACCGTTGTACACATCGGCAACATCGGCAGTTACACAAAAGAAACGGGTGACACCACCAGCTTTAGCACCTGCAAAAGAAATGATCCGTTGGTTAGCAGGCATACCTGGGGTGGGGAGCAATGCAAAAGAAGTGCCTCCGTTAGAAGAAAATATAATGCCTTCGTTGGTTCCGATGTATATATTATTGCCATCAAATAAAACACCTGCCAATGTTATACCCGCACCGTTATCGGCGGCATTTTTAATCAATGAAAAAGTAACACCATAGTTGTTTGAAAAGTAAAGCGCATTGTAATAGTCTACGATCACACGTCCGGGATTGTTATAGTCTGCTTTAAAAGCATATACATCATCGCCAGGTAGCGGATCACCGGGAATAGGATTCCAGCTATTACCTCCGTCCAAGGTCCTCACGGCATAGTTAATATTCCCATCGTTGGCGATACAATAGGCAACATTATTATCACTGGTAAACTCATAGGTAGAGAGATTGCCTGTCTGCAATCGGGTAAAAGGTACTTGTGTATAATTAAGCCCGTAATCGGTACTGTGAAATAGCTGGCTCATATCACAGGTTATATAAAATTCATTGTCGTTGGCCGGGTTAATCGTGGGGTAAAACATGCTGCCACCACCACCAACGCCCCGGGGTTGCCAGCTGGCGGGCTGGGCGACCGTATAAAAACTTAAGAGTAAAAAGAAAATACAAAAACGACCACGTAAGGGGGAAAGATTTTTTTTCATAAAAGGAGGTTTAATACAAAAATATTACCCGGTCGTCGAGCTATGATCCTGCGATTTTTGAAGCTATGCTATCAGAACGGGAATGATAGTTGAAAGCTACTGAATGACCACTTCACCCACTATTTTCTGTCCCAGTGCCTCATTTACTCTTTGTTTTATCTTTTCTTTCTGGTAGATCAGTTCATTCTTCAACGGTGCGACATGAGTGGTGATAATCAATTTGTCGCCGATGATCTGCAGTTTATCTGTATACCGGGCAACGGTTTTGCCCATGATCTCTTCCCATACATCTTCTATTTGCAAAGCCTGAATCCCGCCTTTAATGCGGCTGCCTTCCAGGAATTTTTTCATCGCTTCGCTGATAGAATACTCGCCCATAAAACAAAGATAAACAGATGACAGATGATAGGGAAAAGATGATAGTTGCTTTATATAAAAGTTTTTTTACCTGCATTGTAATGCCGGGGCAAACTAACCGGAATGGCAGAGCTTTTACAAAACAACAAGCCCAAAGCTTTCCGGGAGATCTTTCAAATGTTGGGTAAGGCGCTCTTCATTAGTATCGGTGATAAAGACCTGGCCGTCATTTTCGATGCACACTTTTTGTAACAGGTTAACTATCCGGTCTTCATCCAGTTTCTCAAATACATCATCCAGGAGCAGGAGAGGGGCAAATCCTTTTTCTTCCCTTAAAACCTGCATTTCGGCGAGTTTTAAAGCAAATAGTAAGCTTTTCCTTTGCCCCTGCGAGGCAATGTTTTTAAAAGCCTGGTTATTTAATCGAATATCCAGGTCGTCGCGGTGAATACCAGCACTGGTCCGTAGGGCTAAACAATCCCTGGTGCGGTTCAATCGTAATAATTCATGCAATGAAACCTGGAGTAATTCACTTTCATAAAACAGGTTCACATCTTCGGGTTGGTTAGCGATCTCTTGGTACAAATGTTTGGCAAGAGGTAAAAAAGAAACTACAAATTCCTTTCGTTTATTGAAAACATACTCTCCCGGCTTAACGAGTTGCTCATCCAGTACATCGAGTAGATCAAAATTGCTGTGGCCATTGGCAGCAAATGTTTTCAACAGGTAGTTTCGCTGGTCCAGTACTTTTTTATAGACGATCAGGTGCTGCATGTATTGCGCATCCAGCTGGCAAAGCATCGCATCCAGGAACGTTCTTCTTTCTTTACTGTCACCGGTTATTAGTTCCGCGTCATCCGGTGCAATGACAACACAGGGATACCTCCCAATATGATGAGAAAATTTATCGTATTGATCATTATTTACCGAAAATTCCTTCTTACCAGTTTCCCTCAGGATGCAAACTGCTTTTTCGGCAGTATCATTCAGAACAATATGCCCCTCGAGCCTGAAGCCGTTGTTGCCATGCTGCACATTGTTGCCATCCATCCGGGTAAAATAACTTTTAGTAAAACACAAATAGTGTATGGCATCCAGCAGGTTTGTTTTTCCCACCCCATTCTTGCCACAAATACCAATAACTCGTTCAGCAAAGTCAAAAGACCGGTTGCTGTAGTTTTTGAACTGAACCAACGATATGTGTTGAAGACGAAGCATCTAAAGGCACAAGATACACGGAACAAGTTACAAGACAGTAGGCGCAAGAACCTGATAGTCATCCAAACCCAGCCAGTTTTTCCTAAAAATAATACCCTGTATTCTAAACAGTGCTGTCTTATACCTTGTGCCTTGAATTCTTGGGCTTTATATACCCTTTTTCCCTTATTTTTGCGACTCAAAATTTTAGCCAGTGGCTACCAAATTTTCAAAAGAAACTTACCTGTACTGGTACGAATTGATGCAGCTAATCCGCCAGTTTGAGTTGATGGCAGAAGAAAAGTATAAAATGGATGGCAAAATCCGTGGTTTTTTCCATGCCTATATTGGCCAGGAAGCCATTGCCGCAGGGTGTATGACCAGTACACGTCCCGAAGACCTGTTCATCACAGCTTATCGCGATCATGGATTGGCTATCGCCAAAGGGGTTTCTGTAAATAGCTGTATGGCGGAATTGTATGGCAAAGCAACCGGTTGTGCAAAAGGAAAGGGTGGAAGTATGCATTTTTTTGGGAAAGATGTAAATTTTTACGGCGGTCATGGTATTGTTGGTGCACAAATCGGGACCGGCGCCGGACTAGCTTTTGCTGAAAAGTACCGCGGGACAGATAATGTGGTACTTTGTTATTTTGGTGATGGCGCTGCGCGGCAGGGCATGCTCCATGAAACATTTAACCTGGCCATGCTATGGAAGTTGCCGGTTATTTTTATTTGTGAGAATAACAATTATGCGATGGGTACTTCAGTAGAACGTACCTCCAACGTTATTGATATATATAAATTGGCAGATGGATACGAAATGCCTGCTGATACGATTGATGGTATGAGTCCCGAGGCGGTCCACGAAGGTGTGGGGAGAGCTGTAAAAAGAGCCCGGGAAAAAGGCGGACCTACCTTGCTTGAAATTAAGACTTACCGCTATAAGGGACATTCTATCAGCGATCCGCAGAAATACAGAACAAAAGAAGAAGTGGAAGAGTATAAAGGCAAAGATCCTATCCAGATGGTGCTTAAGACGATATTGGATAGCAAATTTGCTACACAGACGGAAATAGATGCGATCAATAAACGAGTTGACGATATTGTAATTGAATCAGTAAAGTTTGCAGAAGAAAGTCCCTGGCCCAATGACGATGAAGTGCTTAAGGATGTATATGTTGACCAAAACTATCCTTTTATAGTTGACTAGATCTTTGGCCGCCAGTCCCTGACAATATTGGCGAAAATTGTAAACGATCAAATTTTTATAAAACTCAGAAATAACAAGTAAAAATGGCAGACAAGAAAAATGTGCAGGATTCACGGAATGACGAAATGGTGATTGCAAAAGCAAAAGACTTTTGGACAAAATACAGCAAGCCAATTATGATTGCCTGTACAGTCATCATAGTGGGTGTGGGGGGCTGGTATATCTACCAAAACTTCTTTAAAAAGCCCAAAGAATCAAAAGCTGTTGAAGCCATGTTCAAAGCTGAAGAGTATTTCCGAATGGATTCTGTTAACCTGGCACTGAACGGCGACGGACAATACGATGGTTTCCTTAAGATCATTAGCAAGTATGGCGGCACTGATGCAGCTAAACTCGCCAGCTTTTATGCCGGCAATTGTTACATCAAGCTCAATGATAATGAAAAGGCGGTCAAATATCTGAAGAAATTCAGCAGCAAATCGAAACCTGTCCAGGCCAGAGCTTACAAATTGATCGCTGATGCCTATGCTGATTTGGGTAAAAATTCGGATGCCCTGAGTTACTATAAAAAAGCAGCGCGTCATTTTGAGAAAGATCAGAGTAATGCGGCCGAATATCTTTTATATGCAGCATTCCTGGCAGACAGGGTTATGAAAGATCAAAAAGAAGCTATCGCTTTGTACAAAGAGATAAAAGAAAAATTTCCAAGAAGCCAGCAGGCATTTGATGCGGACAATTACCTGGCCCAGTTGGGTATTTATAATGTAGACTAATATATGGCTGACGTTAAAAACAGCGGAATAAAAGAGATAGATACAGGCATTCTGAAAAAGAATGCCTGTATTGTTTTGGTCAAAACAGAATGGAATAAAGCAATCGTTGACCAGCTCGAAAGAGGTTGCATTGCCATGCTGGAAAAACATGCAGTAAAAAAAATTATCCTCTTAACTGTTCCGGGGGCTTTTGAGATCCCCTTCGCGATTAAATCGTACTGGGAGAATAGTGAAAAGCATAAAAAACCCGATGCCTTTATTGCACTAGGTTGTGTCATAAAGGGTGACACGCCTCATTTCGATTATATCTGTAAAGCAGTGACTGATGGAATAGTTCAATTAAATCTTAGTCTACCGGTACCCTCTATCTTTGGTGTATTGACGGTGGATAATGAACAGCAGGCTCAGGAGAGAATTGGGGGCCAGCACGGTCATAAAGGAGAAGAAGCCGCCATCACTGCTTTAAAGATGATCGCTTTGAATCCCAACTCCCAAAAAAAGTTGAAGGGAAATAGGAAATGACGAACTTTCGAAATCATCAAAAAATTCAAATCGAAAACCTTCTCGTACAAATATAGTGGCCTTATGAATGTGCAACTCTTCATACCATGTTTTGTCGATCAATTATATCCCGACACTGCTTTTAATATGATAAAAGTGCTGGAGAAGGCGGGGTGTACAGTAAGTTATAATACTTCACAAACCTGTTGCGGGCAACCTGCATTTAATGCTGGTTTCTGGAATGAAGCCAAATCTGTCTGCACCAAATTCCTTAAAGATTTCAGTGGTTCAGAATATATCGTGGCGCCAAGTGCCAGTTGTGTCGGTTTTATCCGCAATTATTACGGCAAATTGTTTGAAAATTCCTCGGTGCACAATGATGTGAAGGACCTGGGAAAACGAACTTTTGAGTTTTCAGAATTTATGATAGATATTTTGAAAATTGAAGATGTGGGCGCCGTATTGAAAGGTAAAGCTACCTTTCATGATAGTTGTGCCGGTTTACGGGAATGTAAAATTAAACAGGAGCCAAGAAAACTTTTATCCCATGTAAAAGGGTTACAACTAACCGAATTGAATGATGTGGAAACCTGCTGCGGTTTCGGCGGAACATTTGCGGTGAAATTTGAAGCCATTTCCGTCGCTATGGGTGAACAAAAAGTTGAAAATGCATTGGCTACCGGTGCTGATTATCTCATCTCTACTGATCATTCCTGCCTGATGCATTTGCAGGGATATATAAATCAGAAGGGCTATAAATTAGAAACTATGCATTTGGCAGATGTATTGGCTTCTGGGTACTAGTTGCTCGTTACTTTTATTCCAAAGTACACATACCATTTCGAATTTGAAGAACCAGTGAACAGTGGATGGTAACCAGCTTCACAATCCCGAAAAATAATCATAACCCTTTACATCCGCCCAATAGTCCGGCGTTCTTTTATTATCAAAATACATAAAGCCGATCCGTTTCAGGCTTTTTACACCATACTTAACGGGAATGATCAGGCGCAGGGGATAGCCCTGGTTCATAGGCAAAGGCTGCCCATTTAATTCATAACATAACAAAGTTTGCGGATGCAGGGCACTGGGCATATCAATACCCACATAATATTCCTTATCGGGTGTGCTGAGCCCAAGGTATTTCATATCCGACTCCTTATCCAGGCCATAGGCTTTCATAAATTCAGAGAATTTCACGCCGCCCCAATGCGTGATCTCGCTCCACCCTTCAATGCATTTAAAATTGAAAATGATGTCCGTCTTTTTAAGCCTTTTTATATCCTCTAATTCTATTTTTAGCGTGTCACCACTGTTCTTAATTACCTGCATTGCCCAGGTAGCCGGATCAAAAGTTGTTTTCAAACCCAGGTCACCATTAACCCGGGCAGGATTAGCAGCTTTCGACAGGGGGTACTCTTTGGCCAGGCGCTTATCCGAAAGTATCCCGGCAAATAGTTTTTCATTAGCATCCAAAATTGTTCGTATGGGTGCACTCGTTTTTCCTGAAACAGAAGGTTGATTCCGGAGCGATGTCCAGCCCCAAAAAGCAGCACCTGCCAACACAAAAAAGAAAAAGAAAGAGACGACTGTTTTTTTCATGATGAGCTGATCGTTGTTCAGCTTTGCATTCTTTGTAAACAGGGTTTTGAAAAAAATTGCCATAATAAAATCATTTTATTGGTTCCTCGGCTGGCTTCTCCGTCATGGTAAACGGTAGTTCTGGTTCCAGCTGCTCCTTTGTTTTATGAACTTCAAAGCCGGTAACCATCGCCCGGAAATTATTCCAGCCAGCCCGGATGACCTGGAAAATATGAAGGAGAAAAAATAATACATACCCTATCGTCAGGGTAAAATGAATGATACGGGCCATTTTATAGCCTCCAAATATCGAGCAAAGCCATTCTAACTGGACTGGCTTATAAATAGCCAGCCCGGTAAGGATAGAACCAATACCCATAACAATGATCGCCGTATAAGCGATTCTCTGAGCCGCATTATACTTTCCGATAGTGACGGGGGCAGTTTTTCGGATATGAATATCATGCAGTAACACCTGCCATGCCTCTTTAAAAGAATGCCGGGTGGGCATTAGCAATCTCCACTCACCTGAAATAGCTGTATAGAGTACGTAGGCTATTCCATTTAAAAAGAACAGCCACATAAAAACAAAATGATAAGCCATGCCCTCGGAAAGGCGATAAGGGATATTTAGTGCCTCATAAAATGAATTGGGAAAAAATTTCAAAAGGGTAGTGCTCCCAAACCCGATCTTATAAACATCATTGGCCCAATAGATCAGTAACCCGCTCCATATCATAATAGCCAATACCGGGAAGTTGATCCAATGAAACCAACGTATGGCCAAAGGATGTTTTTTTACTATTTGTTTCTTCGGCATGTAAAATTAATCAGTTGCTTGGTTTGTTTACAAGTTCGGGCGTAACAGGCTGCAAGTTTTGAAATTAACGATAAAAGCATTGTCAGGGCAATGACAAACAAGAAAGCCGGCACTTGGAGTTACCGGCTTTTCTTGTTAACTACTTATCTCACAGGGAAAAAAATTCCATCCACCGTAAATTGCAAGAAGCATTACTTCGGAAGTAATACATGATCTATCACGTGGATAACGCCATTTCTTTGATAAACATCTTTAATAGTGATCTCAGCCACACCACCGTTCTCATCCTTTAACCAAAGCTTACCATCTTTTTTCATTACCCAAAGTTTGCCGCCAGCAACTGTTGATAATTCTGCTGTACCGTTGCCATCACTGATCATTGCTTTCAGACCTTTGGCATCTATTTTTCCGGAGACAACATGATAGGTAAGGATAGCGGTCAGCTTCATTTTGTTTTCAGGCTTGACCAAGGCTTCAACTGTACCCGCAGGTAGCATACCGAAAGCTGTATTGGTAGGTGCAAACACAGTAAAGGGACCAGCACTCATCAGGGTTTCAACCAGTCCGGCAGCTTTTACAGCGGCCACCAGCGTAGTATGATCCTTTGAATTCACGGCATTTTCAACAATGTTCTTTGAGGGATACATAGCAGCCCCGCCTACTTCCACTGTTTTTTCGTCCATTTGAGCAAATGACAGGTTGAACGCCAATACGGCCACAAGCATCAACCCGGTTGATTTTAAAGATTTCATGATTTCTGATTTTTAAGTTTTAGTGAGTTTTATTTTAATTTCTACGCGAACGAATCAGATACGTTCCACAAAAACCTTTGGATTTAGAAGCAGCAAGGTTTTTTTAAACCGCAACATTGTATTTTTGATCCCCATAGTTTAGATATAGCCGAAAGATCGGCATCCATTAAATTTTTATCTCATGGCTTACTGGTTAGTAAAATCTGAACCCTCCACCTACAGTTGGGAAGACTTGGTAAAAGAAAAGCAAACCTGCTGGAGTGGGATCCGGAATTATGCGGCTCGCCTGCACCTCCGTGGTATGAAGAAAGGAGATGAGGTCTTCTTCTATCATAGCAATGAAGGCACGGATATCGTTGGTATAGCCAAAGTGACAAATGAATCTTACCAGGATCCAACTACGGGAGATGACAAATGGGTGGCTGTTGACCTGGCGGCGCATAAAAAAATAAAAAATCCAGTTACGCTGGAAACCATCAAAAAAGATAAACGGCTTGCCGGTATGGCCCTGGTAAGAATTGGCCGGCTCTCTGTACAGCCTGTTACAGACGCAGAATGGAAAGTGGTGATGGAATTGGCGGGAGAGAAATGAGTCGTGCGTCAATAGTCGGGAGTCTTCAGACTGTGATCGACGGTTCATAAAAATCATTTAACTTTCAGAGAAGGTTACTTTGTAGTGAATGGTATCAGGGATTGGGTTGGATAGTTGACTTGTTCGTCGTTTTGGTTTCTGTTTGGCCTTTATTTTTACTAACTTTTGTTCTTATCATCATCTTTAGAAAAATGAAAGTGATCAAACCCAAACAAGCCTGATACAATAATTCTATTTTATAGTTGAGCATGGCGAATAAAAAATTGGTTGTTCTTACCGGCGCCGGCATCAGTGCTGAAAGCGGCTTAAGAACGTTCCGCGATAGTGACGGGCTATGGGAAGGATACGAAGTGACCGATGTAGCCACCCCAAGAGGATGGAGAAAAAATCCACAATTAGTTCTTGATTTCTATAACCAACGACGAAAAAATGTGGCGGAGGCGCAGCCCAATGATGCCCACTATGGTTTGGCTGAGTTAGAAAATGATTTTGATGTCACTATTATCACTCAAAACATAGATGATCTGCATGAAAGAGCTGGTTCCACCAACATCCTACACCTGCATGGAGAGATATTCAAAATGCGCAGTGAGCATGATGAATCACTGATCAAAGAAATTAGAGGAGATATAAAATGGGGTGACCTGGCTGAAGACGGCGCACAGTTCCGTCCCAATATTGTTTGGTTTGAAGAACCCGTATTAAAAATTGAAGAGGCCATTCCCATTGTGTATTCCGCAGATATTTTTGTGGTCGTTGGAACTTCCTTAGTGGTATACCCGGCAGCAGGACTCATCCATTATACTGGACAGGCAACGCCAAAATATATTATTGATAAAAATATCCCGTACACTTCCCCGATGAAAAACCTGGTACTGATCGAAAAACCTGCTACGGAAGGAGTAAGGGAACTAATAAACTTACTAGCCTGAGTTTCAACTTTAGGTTTTTGGTAACAGGATAGAACTTATCATTGCTGCCCATTTTAACATGAAAAGATATCTACTTACAGGACTTATCGTTTTCTCCTTTTTGTCTTCCTACGGCCAGCCCTATTTGCCTTTTGAACAAGTGCGCAAGTACACAAAAACTCAAACCCCCAACAAATACGATTCTTCCTTAAAATATTTATCAAACAGGCTGGGGGCAGAAATTCATTATTTGTATCCTTTATACCAGGCGATTGGCTGGGAAGACAAATTCAAAAAGTCGATGGGGGAGAAGCGCTTCTATGATAATTTAAGTCAGCTGCTTTCATTTGCGGGTGACTATACTATGGCAACTCTATACAACACAAAAAGATTTGATAGTTTAACAGCTGATGCCATTAGTTTGATAGCAGACACGATCAGCAAGCTTCAGCATATACAATATGTGCCGGCAAAAGCCGCTATCATCAGCAATGCCCCTCACTACCGCGTGATCATGATCAACGAGGCACCTGCCAAGCCAGTACACCGGGCCTTTACCTATAGCCTGCTGGAAGAACTATACAAACAAGGTTATCATTACCTGGCGATGGAAGCTTTTAACAACTATTCTAATAAAAGCCTTGATTCATTAAATGTATTTACGGGTTACTATACCTATGAACCCGTTGCGGGAGAACTGGTCAGGAAAGCCCTGCAACTCGGTTTTAAATTGATCTCCTACGAGGACACTTCAGCACTGGCGCATAGCCCTTCCCAACGAGATTCAGTGCAGGCTGCAAATATTTATGAAGTCATAAAAAAAGATCCTGCTGCCAAAATTCTGGTGCACGCCGGTTATGGACATATCAATGAAGAAAAAATGGGTAACTATATACCCATGGGCCGATGGTTCAAAAAAATGAGCGGCATCGATCCTTTTACCATTGACCAGACCGGTATGACTGACGGAAGCGATTTTGAATACGGCAGAATATTCTACCAATATTTCAATGCCCGTTTCAATATTACCTCCTCATCTGTTATTTACCAGAATAAACGGCCTTTTAATCCCCTGGAAGAAAAAGGTTATGATGTGATCGTGATGCATCCTGCGGCTGCTTACCAGCACAACCGACCCAGCTGGCTTTCATTGAATGGTGAGAGAAAAGTAACATTGGTACAGCCCACCGAAAAAATGTTATTCTTTGTCCAGGCCTATTATGAAAATGAATATAATGCGGACATGATCAATATATTGGTGCCGGCCGACCAGACCTATATTACCAACCGCGAAGGGTATTATTGCCTGTACCTCCGCAAAGGGAAGTATAAAATTGTGTTGCGGGATGTCAGTTATAAGATACTCTCAACAAAAGAGATGGAAATACAATAGGGATTATTTCCATTCTTCCTGGAATTGCACTCCATATTTCTCCAATTCCGCCAGTACTGGTACATATATTTCTTTTGACGTGGGAATTTGCAACCCCGTCAATCTTATTCTTCCGTTCAAAATATGTTTGGCAGCAATGCCTAGTGGCAATCCGACGGTTTTTGCCATCGCTGTTCGTAGGTTATTTTCACCTTTAACTACCAGTGAACTCCTGACTCCCGACTCCTGACTACCGACTCTATAATCAATCTCGTGCAACATCACCACCATATCTTTGTCTCCGGGTTGTAATGCCAATTTTTTTTCAACAGCAAATTGCAAAATATCGGCAGGGCTGCAAAGACCTTTATTCATAATTGTTTCCTTATCGTCTAATCCTAAAAAGAAAAGTTGTTTGAGTGTGAGTTTAGCCTCATGCAACCTATTTGCCAGGTAAGCAGCTGCTTTGTTTTTTATATCATCAATGTCCACTTCCTGGAGTTCTCCCTTTCCGTTCGCTGTCATAAAAGAGCCCGGTAATACACCCCCTTCAACCTGGGCCTGGTTTTCTGCTTCCGCCAATCTTAACAGGTCGTCCATCATACGTTTGGTTTCACTAAACCGCTCAGTTAATTTCTGGTTCAGCCAATCATCAAAACCATTCTTATTGAGGTGTTCTTTAAATGCTTCCTGTAATGATTTACCATCAGTTTCATAGAGCGGGGTTTCATCCACCATTTTCAAGTCAATTACATTTCTCCATCCGTACATAAAATCAGGATGACGAAGCGTAGTACGAATAAACGTTGGCACATCCTCTAAACCATAGAGCGGAGTATAGCTTAGAGAATCACGGTTGGGATACCAACTCAGTAAACCAATTCCCGGAATTTCAACCAGCCTGTCGGCAATAAACAGATTTTCATAGACTATTCTTTTTTCTTGACCATCCTCGCGGAAATGAGCACCTGCCTTTCCTGCCATGATAATGTTCCTGGGATTCCAACTTATCTTATAATGCCAGGGATTGTCATCACTTTCCGGGGCCACCAATCCCCCGCAATGAGATTGAAACGAGGTGACCGTTCCTCCTTTGCCATGGATCTCGTCAATGATTTTCATAGCACTCATATGATCAATACCCGGATCGAGCCCCATTTCGCAGAGAAAAAGGAGCCCCTTTGTTTCAATATCTCCCTGTAATTTCCTGATATCATCATCTATATATGAGGCAGTCAATAGACTTTTATGATACGTAACACAATCCCTGGCCACTTCACTATGCAAAGAAGGTGGAAGCAGTGAAATCACTATATCAGCGTTTCGGATATGTTTTGCCCTTTCCTCTTCGTTCCTGATATCAAATGAATTAGCAGTGGCTCTATTTGACCCGGCTGTTTTTGATTGAGCCAGCGCCAGGTCAGCATCCACCACCATCAGATGCCAGTCTTCTTCACCAGCATTCTCTAATAAATAATCGATTAATACCGTCGCTGATTTACCTGCGCCAAATAATAAGATCATTTTCATGATAAACAGGGTTTGAAAGTGGCGGAAAATTAACACGAAAAACCCATAAACCATAGGTTAAAATACAATTGTCATTCAGGAAGTTAACTAGGCACCAGCGTGGAAAAAAAATAGCGCAAAAAACTTTTTTTTTATCAGGTTTTCAGTCCGGGAAAAGTTAGATTTGCAGACCATGGAAATCAACCTTTTTGAGGTGGGTTCTGAGGGAAAAATTCAATTAAAAGAAGAAGGAAAAATCAACGATGGAAGAGAACGAATTGCCTCAGGAAACAAATGACAATAACCGGATAATTCCCGTCAACATCGAAGAACAAATGAAGACCGCTTACATTGATTATTCAATGTCGGTGATAGTAGGTCGTGCCCTTCCTGATGTAAGAGATGGGTTAAAACCCGTTCATCGCCGGGTACTATTTGCGATGAATGAGCTCGGTCTTCATTATAACAGGCCGTATAAAAAATCAGCCCGTATTGTCGGGGAAGTGCTGGGTAAATATCACCCGCATGGTGATACATCAGTGTATGATGCCATGGTTCGAATGGCGCAGGAATGGAGCATGCGCTATACCATGGTTGACGGACAGGGAAATTTTGGAAACCAGGATGGTGATGGACCGGCAGCAATGCGGTACACAGAAGCAAGACTGGAAAGACTGGCAGAACATATGCTGGATGATATTGAAAAAGATACCGTTGATTTCCAGTTGAATTTTGATGATTCGGAAACAGAACCATCTGTACTGCCTACCCGAGTTCCCCAATTATTGATAAATGGTTCCAGTGGTATTGCGGTGGGTATGGCCACCAACATGATGCCACATAACCTTTCTGAAGTGATTGACGGATGTGTAGCCTATATTGATAACAGGGAGATCACTATTGAGGAACTGATGCAGCATGTAAAGGCTCCTGACTTTCCGACGGGTGGTGTTATTTATGGAATGGAAGGTGTGAAAGCGGCGATGCATTTTGGCCGTGGTAGGGTAGTGGTTAGAGGTAAGTTAACTGTTGAAGCAAAAGCCAAGTGGCCGGGAACAGATCATCATTACGGAAGTACCTTACCAGGTAAACCGGGATGCATTGACTAACCGTATTGGAGAATTGGTCAATGAAAAAGTGATAGATGGAATTTCCAATGTAAATAATGAATCAAATAATAAAGAAGGTACAAGGGTAGTGGTGGACTTGAAAAAGGATGCCATTGCCAATGTAATCATCAACCAGCTATATAAACTTACTGATCTGCAAACCTCGTATGGGATCAATAATGTTGCGATCGTAAAAGGAAGACCAAGAACACTGAACCTGAAAGACCTTGATCAGCGAATTTGTTGAGTTTCGCCACGAAGTAGTGGTAAGAAGAACGCAATTTGAATTAAGAGAGGCTGAGAAAAGAGCACATATCCTGAAAGGTTATCTGATCGCACTTGATCATCTTGATGAGGTGATTGCCCTGATACGAAGCTCTGCCACACCGGATATTGCAAAAGATAACCTGATCAATGCGGGCTGGGGCCTTGATGAGATACAAGCCAAAGCTATTCTGGAACTGCGCCTGCAGCGGCTAACCGGGATGGAAAGAGACAAGATCAAGGAAGAGTTTGATGAACTGATGAAACTAATTGCCCGTCTTAATGAGTTACTAAACAATGAAGGATGCAAGATTTGATTTGATCAAAACCGAACTACTGGAGATAAAAGAGAAATTCGGAGACGAGCGAAAAACAGAGATCACTTATCTTGATGATGAAGTAAAAATAAAAGACCTGATCAAAGAAGAAGATGTGGTGATCACGATTTCTCATCTTGGATATATAAAACGAACACCGGCGGATGAATACCGTTCGCAACGCAGAGGAGGGCGGGGTGTGATCGGTGGCAAAACAAGAGAGGAAGATTATATTGAACATCTTTTTGTGGCTTCTACCCATCATACTATGCTTTTCTTTACAGAGAAAGGGAGGGTGTACTGGATGAACGTTTACGAGATCCCGGAAGGGGAGAAGACCGGTAAAGGCAGAGCTATCCAAAACCTGGTGCAATTGCCGCCTGATGATAAAGTGAGAACGATCATTGATGTAAAAGATCTGAAAGACGAAGAATTTGTAAAATCACATAATATTGTCCTTTGCACCAAAAAAGGAATTATTAAGAAAACAGAACTACAGGATTTCAGTCGCCCGCGGCAGACAGGTGTCAATGCAATCAACATTGTGGAAGGTGATGAATTGCTGGAAGCAAAAATGACGGATGGCAAAAGTGAAATAATGATGGCAGTGAAAAGTGGGCGGGCGATTCGTTTCTCTGAAGAAAAAGTAAGAGCTACCGGTCGGGGCGCTATTGGTGTGGCTGGTATTGAAGTAGATGATGCCTATGACGAGGTGGTAGGCATGATTTGTGTAAACCCAGAGACCGATTCATCCAGAACTGTGCTGGTGGTAAGTGAGAAGGGATTTGGTAAAAGAACTGCGGTGGATGAATACCGATTTACCAACCGCGGGGGTAAAGGGGTAAAAACCATCAATGTCACAGATAAAACAGGGTCATTGGTAGGCATGTTAGATGTAGCACAAACAGAGGATATTATGATCACCTGTAAAAGCGGTGTGACCATCAGGATGCCGGTAAGTGGTATCAGTGAGCAGGGAAGGGCCACACAGGGGGTAAAACTGATAAAACTGGATGAAGGGGATGAAATTGCCGCTATTACCCAACTGGACGACCAGGGGCAAAACGGGAATGGTGATGGACAACCGGGTGATAACGCAACCCTACCAGGAGAAAACCCATCATTGAATGACATTACGGAATAAATAGTAATTTGTAAATCAATTTATATCAAACATGAAAAGAATCCTTTTTCTATTGGCGATGAGTTTCTCAGCTTTTTTGGTAAAAGCCCAGAAATATGACGTAATTAAAAATCAATTGATTTTAAATAAATACAAGGAAGCAAAAGTGGAACTGGATAAAGAAATGGGCAATGCAAAATTCAACAGTAAGGCAGAAGCTTATATTCTCAAAGCTGCTATTTATGCAGGTTTATCCATGGAGGATGGGGTCAAAGGAACTCCGGCCGGGGACCAGTTGGCCGGCGAAGCAGATTTGGCCTTCAAAAAATATAAAGAAATGGACCCTGCCATGGGTTTGGTGAGCGACCTCATCTATAAGAATGGGCCGATCAACATTTATTCAAACTATTATACTTCCGGATACAATGATTATACAGGAAAAAAATGGCAGACCTCCTATCAAAAATTTAAAAAAGCTGTAGAGTATTCCGACCTGCTCATAGATAAAAAACTATTCCAGGCCTCCTTAGATACCAATGTGCTGATTCTGGCGGGTTTAACGGCTGAGAACAGCAACAATAAGGAAGACGCCATTAGGTATTACAGCCGTTTAGCCGATCATAAAGTAACAGGGGAAGGGTTTGAGAGTGTATACCGGGTTTTGGTTGGGTACAATTTTGAGAAAAAAAATATGGCTGGTTTTGAAAAGTATAAGGCGTTGGGAAAGGAGTTATTTCCTAAAAGCGAATATTTCGCTTACGATAAAGTTGATTTTGCCGTTGGTGTGCCGGAAAAACTGGAGGATAAAATAAAGGCGGTAGAAGAAGTATTAGCAACTGAGCCATCGAACATAAAGGCCAATGAAGTATTGGGCGAGGTAATTTTTGAAGCACTTAATCCAAAAAAAGAAGGAGACCCGCTACCTGCCAATGCTGATGAATTAGAGAAGAAAATGGTAACGGCATTTACGAATGCGGCCAATGCAAAGCCAGGCTACGAGATACCTTATCTCTATTTGGGTGACCATTTTATTAACAAGGCAGTGGCAGCCAACCAGGCCAGGGAAAATCATTCGGCCGATATGAAAACCCGCACCAAACCCGGCACCATGGCATCAAAAGAAGATCTTGCCAAAAGAGAAGCGCTGGATAAAATGTATGGTGATGAGTTAGAAAAGGCAAGGGATCCCTATGAAAAAGCGGCAGTAATCTTTGCTGCAAAGTCCAGCCTGGATAACAAAGATAAACCACAATATAAAAAAGTAGCCAGTTACCTGGCAGACATATATGCCTTTAAAAAGGTGCAGGCCAAAGGAAGAGCAGCCGACCAGGCAAAATATGCAATAGAGGAGAAGAAATGGAATGATCGCTGGGAATCCATTAAATAATTGATTGATCGTAGAGAAGCCACTTGATGTGGCTTTTCTTATCATTCAGACATTTAACATAATATAAATTATAGGAAAAACAGATCATTTTCATAGAACTGCCGCATTATTCGTCACTATAGCGAAGCTCCATTACTGTATTAATGAGAATGGGTAATTATATCTAATGGTATGAAAATGGTATTATATATATTATATACTGAATAGCCAGATTATTTAAACCCCACAAAATGAAATATTTTATTCTGTTTATTTTTATACCAGCTTTTATATTGAGTTCCTGTGGAGGTGCTGAAACGAAGGCCGATCATTCGCCAATTAATGTAGATACGGTCAAGCTAATAAATGGGGTCGGAAATAGCCAGGAGAAGTTTAATGAACTCGTAATTTGTTCCTGGATGGTGAATATCGCATAGTGCAAAAAGCTGCCTGGTCCCTGGGTGAGATTGTAATAGCCCACCCCCAACTGGTAAAAAAACACCCTGGTAAAATAATCGCCTATATTGAGAAGCCGGGATTACATAAGGCTGTCAAACGGCATACAGTCCGGATCCTATAAGCAATAGATATTCCCGAAAAGCCAGGTGTCAAGGCATTTTCACTGACAGTCCTGGCAAATCTTTCGCAACAATACCCGGAAATTAAAAAGGAATTAAAAACCATTGAAGATCGCTGGGACCTGGAAACGGCAGCTTTCCGTTCAAGAGGAAGGAAAATATCCGAGAATTTATAGCAACCTGACTCCTGCGTAGTTGCTGCTGTGATGCTTTTGGATATTAGAAAATCAACGACTGGCGAGTTTCTCTTTATTAAATTCTTTAAAGATCAACCGCAAGTTCTGATCATAGGTTATATAATTGTATAACCAGTTACTAAACACAAAAAACCTGTTCTTTACTCCCAGTATCAGCATCAGGTGCAGTCCCATCCAAATCATCCAGGCCATAAAACCATCGAAATGTAATTTGGGTTTTGGAATATCCACCACTGCGAGATTCCGACCCACGGTGGCCATAGAACCCTTATCCCGATATTCGAACTCATAATACCGGTCCGGGTTCGATTTTCTTTCCATCAATTTTAAATTTCCGGCCAGCAGATCTGCCTGTTGCATGGCAACCGGTGCCACTTGCGGATGACCATCAGGGAATTTTGGTGATTCCATATAGGCAAGGTCACCAATAGCATAAATATTATTATAGCCGGATACCAAACAATGCCGATCAGTCTTTACACGATTTCCCCTGGCTATCAAACTCTTATCAATCCCCGCTGGAATATTACCTTTAATACCTGCCGCCCAGATCACTATAGATGACGCAATTTCCTCCCCATTATTTAGCAGTATATTTTTACCGTCATAGTCTTTCACCACTGTACTGGTCAGCACCTTTACTCCCAGCCTCTCCAGGTATCGCTGAGACTGTTTAGCTGATTTCTCTGACATGGCAGATAAGGTCTTGCCTGTTCCTTCCACCAGGTAGATATTCATTTTGGAAAAATCCAGTTCAGGATAATCCTTGGGCAGCACATATTTTTTCATTTCCGCCAATGCACCCGATACTTCCACTCCTGTAGGGCCGCCACCCACAACCACAATATTCATCAACCGTTGAAGGGCGACCGGATCGGCGATAGTCAGGGCATTTTCAAAGTTCTGCAGCAACCGGTAACGAAGTTGTAGTGCCTCTACGGTTGATTTCATAGGAAAGGCATGACCTGCGATCTGGGCATTTCCGAAAAAATTCGTGTCCGCACCAGTTGCCAGCACCAGGGTATCATATACGATCTCTTCAGCATCTGTTATGATCCTGTTTTGTTGCGGTACCACCTGTTTCAATTCAGCTAGCCGTATTCGTACATTTTTACTTTTCTGAAAAACTTTCCGCAACGGAAAGGAGATATTACTGGCGTCAAGCCCAGCTGTCGCTACCTGGTAAAATAAGGGCTGAAACTGGTGATAATTGAAGCGGTCAACCAAAATAACTTCAAAACCGGCTTTATTATTCAGTTTGCGGGCTAACCTGAGTCCACCAAAACCTGCACCAATTATAACGACTTTCATGATGTAATTCTTTCCCTGCAAATTTACACAATTTTCAATAATTATTGAAAATATAAAATTAAACGCCCGCCTAAAAAAGGGTAGGTTCAGTAAAGCATCCGAACCTTAATCGTTGCCTTTACTTCTTTCAAAAGTTCCAATGCCTGCGCAGAGAGTTGTTTGTCCACATCGAGCACTACATACCCGATCTCATCATTTGTTTTCAGGTATTGGCTAAGAATATTGATCTTGTATTTGGAGAGCCGTGTATTTATTTCTGACAAAACACCCGGAACATTATTGTGTATATGCAAAATGCGATGACTTCCTTCCTGGGGTGGCAGGGCCAGGGCAGGCACGGTATGTGATCCAAAAGTGATGCCTTTCTCCAGGTAATTAAACAATTTTACGCTAACATCTTCTCCAATATTTTGTTGAGCCTCTTCGGTGGAACCGCCAATATGCGGGGTAAGAATAACATTTGGGCAATCCTGCAAGGGTGTTCGAAAACGGTCCCCATTCTTTTCAGGTTCTTGTGGAAACACATCTACGGCTGCCCCGCCAATAGCTTCATCCAGTATTGCTTTTCGAAGGGCATCGAGGTCAACCACTTCTCCCCTTGCGTAGTTGATAAGAATAGCGCCTTTTTTAAAAAATTTGAGATTGTTTTTATTGATTAGGTTTTTTGATTGTGAAGTTTCAGGAACATGCAGCGTTACTATATCAGCCTTGCTCAGCAATTCCTTTAATGATTTTGCATCTTCCGCATTTCCGAGCGGCAACTTAGTTTCTACATCATAAAAAATAACTTTCATTCCCAATCCTTCGGCCAGTACACTTACCTGGCTGCCGATATTGCCATACCCGATAATGCCCAGGGTTTTGCCTCTTACTTCATAACTTCCCCTGGCTTCTTTCATCCATACTCCCTCATGTGCAGCTTTATTTTTATCAGGGATCCGCCTGATCAGCATAATTGCAGCTCCTATGACCAATTCGGCTACAGACCTGGTATTGGAATAAGGAGCATTGAAAACCACCACTCCATTTTTCGTAGCCGCTTTCAAATCTACCTGGTTAACGCCAATACAAAAACAACCAATGGACTGTAATTTTTTTGCGGCCTCAAGAATATTTTTGGTGATCTGTGTTTTGGAACGAATACCCAGGATATGTACATCTTTTATTTCCTCAATAAGTTGTTTCTCTGTAAGTGCCTTTGCTATTTTATCCACTTGCACATAACCCGAAAGCTGAAAATTCTTCACTGCCACATCACTAATATTTTCCAGAAAAAGTATCCTGATCTTTTCTTTAGGATAACTGGTTTTAACTGCTTTTGCCATAGTGCAAATATACTATGTACTCATAGCTACTATGGTATAACTCTTGCAGGCTATTAACATTCAGCAGATAATTGGGGAAAACTATCGGCAGTCCCCGCTAACACGGCTTCTATTTTTGCAACAACTGAAAAATATCTTTTATTGAAAACAATTAGTGCACTATTCCTCTGGACTCTTTTAATTGTTGGGTGTAATTCATCATCACCCAATGACATACCCGAAGATGACTCACTTCAATATTATCCACCCACCCCTGAAAAACTTGACCAGCAAGAGTTTCGAATGTACTACCGGCGTCTCAGCGATTTTTTTGATACAACTCTACTGAATACGGGATTTAATGGCGGCATCCTGGTGGCCCGGCATGGAGTCGTCATTTATGAAAAGTACCGGGGACTTATTGATCTCCAGAAAGAAGATTCCATCAACAGTAATACAGCATTGCATATCGCTTCCTCCAGTAAACCCTTTACGGCTGTTGCCATCCTAAGGATGGTGGAAGAAGGCAAACTTTCACTGGATGATTCATTAACGACGTTTTTTCCCGGGTTCCCTTATCCCGGAATTACAGTAAAGCAATTATTGAATCACCGAAGCGGGTTGCCCAATTATCTTTATTTTATGAGTAACAACAAGTGGGGTATACTACCAGATGGAAAGTGGAACAGGCAATATGCCACCAACCAGGATGTTTTACACATGATGTTCGAAAAAAAACCCACCCTGACCGGAACACCCGGGACCCGGTTCAATTATTCCAATACCAACTACCTATTACTGGCACTGATCATTGAAAAACTTAGTGGACAAGCATTCCCTCAGTATATGCAACAAAAATTTTTCGAACCGTTGCAAATGAAAAATACTTATGTATTTACGCTTAAAGACACATTGACGGCCGCTCCATCTTATACCTATAACGGTATTTATTGGCAATTTGATTTCCTGGATGCAACGTACGGCGATAAAAACATTTATACTACTCCCGGGGACCTGCTTAAATTTGACCAGGCTTTATATACCAACCAGCTGATTGGTCAGTCTTCGCTGGAGGCAGCCTTTACACCCTATAGTTTTGAAAAACCGGGCGTTCATAATTATGGATTGGGATGGCGCTTGCAAGTATTACCCAATGGCAAGAAAGTCGTGTACCATTTTGGCAAATGGCATGGCTTTAATGCGGCTTTTGCCAGGTTGATAGATGAAAAAGCAACTATTATCATTTTAGGTAACAAATTTAACCGGGTAATATACGGTGCTACCCATTTATGCTACGATATTTTTGGCGATTACCAACAACGTCAAACCCCGGAAGAAGGAGAAAACGATACCCTGAATACAAATAAAAAACAACAGGCTCGCGATTCAAAGAAAAAAACACCTCCACCAACCCGTGTAAAAGTTAACACGAAAACAAAAAGATAAGTCAGTTTTTTTCAAAATTGTTTACCAACTTTAAGGCCGGATGAAAATATTTTCGACAGATGAGATACGGCGCTGGGATCAGTACACCATTGAGCAAGAACCCATTTCTTCTATTGACCTCATGGAAAGGGCAGCGGCCAAGTGCGTGGAGTGGCTGCTCCGGGAATATCCCGATGCTGGCTCTTTTGGTATTTTTTGTGGCAAAGGAAACAATGGAGGAGATGGATTAGCGATAGCAAGAATGCTAATGGAGCAAAACTATGCTGTGACGGTCCATATTCTTGAATTTGGTCATAAAGGCACCGAAGATTTTCAAAACAATTTGGCACGGCTGCACAAACTTCCACAACCGGATATTCATTTTATACAATCGGAACAACATTTTCATTCGTTCCCAAAGGGCCAGGTAGTTATTGATGCTATATTGGGCTCAGGAACAAATCGGAACCTGGAAGGAGTTACAGCAAAGCTTGTTGAGCATATTAATAAATCCGGTCGCCGGGTGGTTGCCATTGATATTCCGAGTGGACTGTTCGCAGACCGTTCCTCTAAAGGAGCTATCACTATCCAGGCTGATCATACACTTAGCTTCCAATGTTATAAACTAGCTTTTCTTTTTGCAGAAAATGAGACTGCGATCGGTGAAGTGCATATCCTGGATGGCGTGCTACACGAAGGATTCTCCCCATCTCCTGCCCTTGACACCAGGCAAATGGATGGGATCAGCGATTTTGAATTTATAGACGACGCTTTTATTGGTACCTTTTATAAGGCAAGAAAAAAGTTTTCTCATAAAGGCAACTTTGGTCATGCAATGATCATCGCAGGTAGCTATGGTAAGATAGGCGCCGCTGTTTTATCTGCCAGCGCTTGTATGCGAGCTGGTACCGGCCTTCTTACCTGTCATATTCCAAAATGTGGTTATGATATTTTGCAGTCTTCGGTTCCCGAAGCAATGGTGATGACTGATCTTGATTTTACATTCAATACAAAAGTTGACGATGACCTGCTAAAATATAGTGCTATTGGTATTGGCCCGGGAATAAGCACAGCAACAGTAACAAAGAAGCTGCTGCCGGAAATTTTTGAGGCTTATCACAAACCAGTTGTGCTGGATGCTGATGCATTAAATATTTTATCGGAGGAAAAAGAGCTTTTCAAACTCGTCCCGGCAATTTCCATTCTTACACCACATCCAAAAGAGTTTGAAAGACTCTTCGGAGCTACTGCTAATGAATTTGACCGGGTATCATTGGCGTTGCAAAAAGCAAAAGAATTGAATTGCATAATTGTTTTAAAGGGTCATTATACATTTATAGCCACACCCGGAGGCCGTGGCTATTTTAATTCAACCGGCAATGCTGGTATGGCTACGGCCGGTAGTGGTGATGTATTGACAGGACTATTAACAGGATTGCTCGCCCAGGGATATAATGCCACTGAAACTGCACTTCTCGGCGTTTACCTCCATGGATTGGCTGGGGATATTGCAGCTAAAGCGTTTTCAGCGGAAGCCATGATCGCAGGCGATATCATAAATTGTTTGGGTCCAGCTTTCCGGGAGGTAGAAATGTATACCAGTAAATAAGGTCAAGTCTCCCCGCTGTGTCCCGGTCTTCCACCCATCAACTATTTCATTCTTGAAAAAGAAAAAACCTTAAGTTTAGCAGAGGTGAAAGACAATGGTCCTTCCACAATATCAATCGAATAACTCTTGTCAACTTTAAACTAACACTCATGAAGAAGATCTTCGCTACCGGCTTTATGATCCTTTCAGCATGGCTGCAATCATCGGCACAAATAGATGCAGGACTATTCAGGTTTCCGGATGTGTCTAAAACGCAAATTGTTTTTACCTATGCGAATGATTTATGGATAATTCCTAAAGACGGGGGCAAAGCCACCAAATTAAGTTCACCACCTGGGGTCGAATCCTATCCGAAATTCTCACCGGACGGACAAAACATTGCCTTTAGTGGTAACTATGACGGTAACAACGATGCTTATGTAATTCCGGTCAATGGTGGAGTACCAGTGCGCCTTACTGCGCATGGCCATTCAGACCGTGTGGTGGATTGGGTGCCGGATGGAAAAAAAGTTTTGTTTGCTTCTGGCCGGGAAAGCGAAAAAGCAAGGTATAATCAATTCTATACGGTACCTGCCCATGGAGGGCCAGTAGAAAAACTTCCTTTGGCGTATGCTGAATTCGGGTCCTATTCTCCGGATGGAAAACAAATAGCACTCGTTTTCCGCAGCCAGGTGGGTCGCAACTGGAAGCGATATCGGGGAGGCTGGAAAGCAGATATCCAGGTATTTAATTTATCGACAAGAGAATCTAAGAACCTGGCTAATGAGCAGGATGCCGGAATGGAATTCCCGATGTGGAACGGCAATCATATTTATTTTCTTTCCGACCGTGGTGCAGAGTTGAGAATGAATCTTTGGAAATATGATATGAATACTAAGGCATACACGCAAGTAACAAATTTTAAGAATGATGATGTTCATTATCCTTCTATGGGACCGGATGATATCGTTTTTGAAGCTGGTGGGAGATTATATCTCTATTCGATCGCGAGTGGGAAACAAAAGACGATTGATGTAGAGGTGGTAACTGATAAGGCTTTGCTCAAACCAAAAGTTGAATCAGCCGATAAATTGATCCAGAATTTATCCATCAGTCCTGATGGCAACCGGGTATTGATACAGGCCAGGGGTGATGTATTTTCAGTTCCCGCTGAAAACGGATTTATAAAAAATCTTACCCGTACCTCAGGGTCTGCCGAACGCTATCCCTCCTGGTCACCCGATGGAAAATGGATCGCTTACTGGAGCGATGAATCAGGAGAGTATGAATTATATACAATGGATGCTGACCAGGAAGGAGCTGCTCCAAAAAAACTGACCACTTATGGTGCAGGATATCGGTATCGTCCTTTCTGGTCTCCTGATAGCAAAAAGATCGCATTCATTGATAAAGCAATGCGAATACAGATCTATGATATCACCACCCATCAAACCACACCCGTTGATAAAGCATTACGTTTCACTCATGGCAACCTGGAAGGATTTGTAGTTAGCTGGTCACCTGATAGCCGCTGGCTGGCCTTTGACCGTGATTTGGAAAATCAACATCGGGCCATCTTCCTATTTGATTATACTAATAAAAAATTGAACCAGGCAACCAGCGGATTCTATAATATTTACCGGCCTGTATTTGATTCGGAAGGAAAATATCTTTATGTAATTTCCAGCGCTTCATTTACACCCACCTATGGCGACGTAGATAACAATTTTATCTATGCCAACATGGACAAGATCGCCGCTATTCCTCTCAAAAAATCAACACCTTCAATAATACCCCCCAAAAATGATGAAGTAGCTGTTAAAGAAGACGCCGATGATAAAAAACCTGAAGAGAAACAGCAGGAGGAGAAAAAAGCAGATTCAACCGTAACAGCGAAAAAACCAGCAAGCAAGGCTGTTGAAATAGATTTTGATGGGTTTGAAAAACGGATGGACCTCGTAAATGTTCCGGCCGGAAATTATAACGCATTAGGATCTGTAAAAGGCAAAATCCTGTTTATGAAATATCCTAATGCAGGGTCGGCACCAGGTGGAACCGGTGCCATTAAATTCTATGACATAGAGAAAAGGGAGGAAAAAACAATTTTGGATGCAGCGGATAATTACCTGGTTTCGATGAATGCTAACAAGCTTTTGGTTAGCAAATCCGGAACCTATGCAGTTATTAAACCTGAGGAAAATCAAAAATTTGAAAAACTTTTACGAATTGCAGAAATGCAGGCGTTGGTAAACCCCATGGATGAATGGAAGCAGATCTTTAATGATGCCTGGCGTTTCGAAAGGGATTATTTCTACGATGCCGGTATGCATGGAGTGGACTGGAAGGCGGTGAAAGCCCAATACCTGAAAATGATGGAAGGCGCCACCACCCGTGAAGAAGCGAATTTCATTATTGGTGAGATGATCGGTGAGTTAAATGCTTCTCATACCTACCAGGGTGGTGGCGATACAGAAGTGAGTAAATCAAAACCTGTTGGCTATCTCGGTGTGGACTGGCAGGCCGATGGCAGTCATTACAAGATCAAGAATATTATTCGTGGTGCAGCCTGGGACATCGAAGTGAAATCAGCACTTGACCAGGCCGGTGTTACTATCAAAGAAGGTGATTATATATTGGCCGTGAATGGAATTCCCTTGACAACTGATATGGAACCCTACACGGCGTTTGTGGGATTGGGAGGAAAAACAGTAGAGATCACGTATAATTCTACTCCCAGCATGACAGGGGCAAAAACTGCAATTGTTCAAACCATGTCTGATGAATATAGATTAAGACACCTGGCCTGGATAGAAAAGAACAGGAAAAGAGTGGATGAAGCCAGCAATGGAGAATTAGGATATATCTATGTGCCAAGTACGGGTGCAGATGGTCAGAATGAATTGTTCAGGCAATTCAGCGCTCAATGGCATAAAAAAGGCCTGGTGATCGATGAACGTTTTAATGATGGCGGACAGATACCCGATCGTTTTATAGAAATGCTAAACCGGGATCCACTTGCATTTTGGGCTATCCGTGACGGTGAGACCTGGCCATGGCCTCCCAACGCGCATTTTGGTCCGAAAGTGATGCTTACAAATGGATGGAGCGGTTCAGGCGGAGATGCTTTCCCGGATTATTTCAGGAGAAAAAAATTAGGACCCCTGGTTGGGATGCGCACCTGGGGTGGGTTGATCGGTATCAGCGGTGTTCCTCCACTAGCTGATGGTGGCTCAGTAACGGTACCCACATTCCGTATGTATAACCCCGATGGAACCTGGTTTAAGGAAGGACATGGAGTAGAGCCTGATATCGTGGTGCCAGAAGACCTGGGAGCTATGGCAAAAGGAACGGATCCTCAGTTGGAAAGAGCGATCAAGGAAATAAAAGATCTTGTAAAAAAACAAGGATTCACCAGACCGAAGACGCCGGATATGGACCAGAGGAAAGGATTTTAGTTGATTTTAACCACTCCAATTGATAGAAGACGCTACGAATTTTTAATTAGGAAATTCATAGCGTCTTTTATCTTTCTATCCCCAGGCCAAATTAGTGTTTAAAATACCGGTGACCGGCTGGTTAATTATAGATTCCCCTTTGAGAATCAACGCCATATTGGTCTAAAAAAATTCGCCTCCATCCCCTATCTTTGCCGCCCGGTGAAAGAGCCGTTTCTCATTAAAACTTGATTAAGAATTAACTCTTATGGACAAATTGATTTATCTAGTTCCCGTGATGGGCCTGGTTGGTCTGCTTTACACTTTCGTCAAATTCAACTGGGTTTCAAAACAAGATGCCGGCACCGACCGGATGAAAGAGATCAGTAATTATATTGCTGAAGGAGCCATGGCATTTTTGAAAGCTGAATGGAAAATATTGGGCTACTTCGTAGCGATTGTTGGCATTCTGCTGGCGGTGATGGCTACAGCTAATCCACATTCCCACTGGTCTATTGCTATTGCCTTTGTGATCGGCGCAGTACTAAGTGCCCTGGCTGGTTTTATTGGTATGAAAGCAGCAACAAAAGCCAATGTTCGTACTGCCCATGCAGCCCGCACCAGCTTAAAAAAAGCATTGAATGTCTCCTTTACTGGTGGCGCCGTTATGGGTGTAGGTGTAGCGGGTCTTGCTGTAATGGGTTTGGGAGGTTTATACATTGTATTAAAACAAATTTTTGCTCCCGATGCTCCTATCAATTCTGAAGAAATGTTCAGGACCATCGAGGTACTGACCGGCTTTTCATTGGGGGCTGAATCAATTGCCTTGTTCGCCCGGGTTGGCGGTGGTATATATACTAAAGCAGCCGATGTCGGAGCTGACCTGGTTGGAAAAGTAGAAGCAGGTATTCCTGAAGATGACCCAAGAAATCCAGCAACAATTGCTGACAACGTTGGCGATAATGTTGGCGATGTAGCCGGTATGGGTGCTGACCTGTTTGGTTCCTATGTAGCCACTGTTTTGGCAACAATAGTCTTAGGCCAGCAAACCACCGTACTAAGTCCTGATGATACATTGGGTGGTTTTGCACCTGTAGTGCTGCCAATGCTGATAGCAGGCATTGGTATTTTATTTTCTATCGTTGGTACGTTGTTTGTTCGCATCAGCGAATCGGCAGGTATCAATACCAATACCGTTCAGAAAGCATTGAATATGGGCAATTGGGGTTCGATTGTGCTTACCGCCATTGCTGCCGGGGGATTAGTTTTATGGTTAATGCCAGAGGCCATGGAACTAAGAGGTGTCATATTTACCAAATGGGGTGTGCTCGGAGCTATAGCCGTTGGATTAGCAGTGGGTACATTGATGAGTATCATCACTGAGTACTACACGGCGATGGGTAAACGTCCTGTTAATTCGATCATCCGTCAATCTTCAACTGGTCATGCTACCAATGTAATTGGGGGCCTGGCGATCGGAATGGAATCCACCTTCTTACCTATATTAGTATTAGCTGGCGGTATTTGGGGTTCTTATGAATGTGCAGGTTTATATGGTGTGGCAATTGCAGCTGCAGGCATGATGGCCACAACTGCCATGCAATTGGCTATTGATGCTTTTGGTCCTATTGCAGATAATGCTGGAGGCATTGCTGAAATGAGTGAGTTGCCCAAAGAAGTGAGAGAAAAAACCGACGTGCTGGATGCAGTAGGAAATACAACAGCTGCTTCCGGAAAAGGTTTTGCGATAGCTTCTGCTGCATTGACGGCACTAGCCTTATTCGCTGCTTTTGTAGGTGTAGCTGGTATTACTGGTATTGATATTTACAAGGCTAATGTATTGGCTTGTCTTTTTGTTGGAGGAATGATCCCTTTTATCTTCTCTTCGTTGGCCATCCGTGCAGTGGGAGAAGCGGCAATGGCAATGGTGGAAGAAGTTCGCCGCCAGTTTCGCACTATTCCAGGTATTATGGAAGGAACTGGGAAACCTGAATATGATAAATGCGTGGCCATTTCAACTAAAGCGTCGCTTAAAAAAATGATGTTGCCCGGGGCTATAGCTATTATTTCTCCCTTGATCATCGGTTTTACTCCCGGCCTTGGTGCAGAAGCCCTCGGTGGTTTTCTTGCCGGTGCTACGGTGTGTGGTGTTTTAATGGGAATGTTCCAGAATAATGCCGGCGGTGCCTGGGACAATGCCAAGAAATCTTTTGAAAAAGGTGTAGAAATAAATGGGGAGATGTTTTATAAAAAATCTGAACCACATAAGGCATCCGTTACAGGTGATACTGTAGGCGACCCTTTCAAAGACACTTCTGGTCCCTCCATGAATATACTTATCAAATTGATGTCAATTGTATCTTTAGTTATCGCTCCTACCCTTGCACAGATTGCAGCAAAGAAAGTTGAGAACCCTCTGCCCGCTTCTGCGGCCCCGGTTGGAAAAGTGATCAAACTATCAGAGCCAATAGTTGCCGTACATAAGAGCCATACTGTTTACTATCAATAATACTATATTAAAAGCTTAATCAGAACCATTACTTTAAGTCCTGCTGTTTCTACAGCGGGACTTACTTTTTTGACCTATAGGTGGAATTTCTGGAAGATAGTTGCCCAGTTGGGCAACTTGAGAATCGGGCCCGACGATCTGATAGTTGCTATTCTAGAATTTTAACTATTAAACCAGGGTTATGCGCAACATATTATTCATTTCAGCTTTGTTCATGGTAGCCACCGTTCTTTTTTCTTGTGAGAATGACGATACGATCCCTGATTCAAATGTTATTTTTAAAGCAACCTTAAATGGAGCCAACGAAAGTTCGCCTAATGCCTCTACTGCTACCGGTAACGCCACACTTACTTTTAATAAAGACACCAAGATCTTCACGGTCACGGTTAATCTCACGGGTATGACTGCTTCAGTCTCCCATATACATGTAGGAGCAGTAGGGATAGCCGGTCCGGTTGTTTTCGGTTTCGCGACGCCGGTTACATCACCAATTAATTATACATCAGTGGCACTAACCCCGGCCCAGGAAACAGATCTTAACAATAACCTCTACTATGTAAATATTCACTCTACCACCTATCCTGCGGGTTAAATAAGGGGACAATTGATCAAGCAATAATTTGCGCTTAATGTTGTGAATAATGATAGTGGGCATTCATCATATAACGGCCGGCTATGTTTTGAAAATGCAACACCTTCACGATTACCTGCTACTTTGGTCAACAAGGATCCGACGCGGATTAATCATTACAGGCACCGATCTTTCGGAAGCCATGCCCAGTATTCCCTATAACCTTTTTTTTAGCCGTTCGTCACATGGGTTAAATATTGTTAAAAAAAATAAAATAAGTTTGTCAGTAGTTGGTCATACGAAAATAGTCGTATATTCGGTCTAAAATCTGAATACCATGTCAGCTCCAAAAATGCTAAAACCTACAGAAAGCGAATTGGAAATATTGCAAATCCTTTGGAATAAAGGCATTGCAACAGTAAGAGAAGTACATGAAGAACTGGGCCAGACAAAGGATGTAGGCTACACCACTACCCTGAAGCTGATGCAGATAATGAATGAAAAAGGTATCGTGAAAAGAGATGATTCTATGCGGACCCATGTGTACCAGGCAGCAGTGAACAAGGAAAAAACCCAAAAACATTTACTGAGCAAAATTATAGACAACTTGTTTGGCGGCTCCCCTACGCAACTGGTTATCCAGGCACTGGGGGATGAAAGCCATAAAGCAAGCCGTGAGGAATTGGAGAAAATTCAAGCTTTACTCGACAGTCTTAAAAAGTAAATATGACCGGCCAGGCCAACTTCCTGCAATCATTGGGATGGGCTGTTCTCAACAGCCTGTGGCAAATGGCTTTGTTATGGGTAATTTACCAGGTCATTACCGGAATTTTCCGAAACGCAAGAACCTCTTTTAAGAGTTCACTGGCTTCTTCCTTATTAGTAGGTGGCTTTGCTTGGTTTATTTATACTTTCATTTCAGCTTATACAAGTACTCCCGCTAGTTCAGTTCTTTCTTCTGCCCTCCTACCTGTAGAAGGAAACCAGCAGGTAAATGACTGGCTCCAACGCACTTTACCTTTAGCATCTGTTATTTACCTCGTATTATTGATACTACCTTTATTGCATTTTGTACGCAATTATCGATATGTACAGGTTATCCGTAATTATGGGCTTAGCAGGATGAATGTGGAATGGAGAATGTTTGTGAACAAATTAGCCATCCAGATGGGTATCAGGAAAAAGGTACAGATCTGGGTATCAGAATTTGTTGCTTCGCCCGTTACAATCGGTTTCCTGAAACCGGTCATCCTTGTCCCTTTGGCAGCTATCAACCAGCTGACACCACAACAAATGGAAGCTGTGTTGCTTCATGAACTTTCCCATATAAGGCGATTCGACTACCTGGTCAATCTTATCATTAATTTTACCTATACCCTTCTCTACTTCAATCCGTTTGTAAAAGCGTTTATGAAAATCGTGGAAATTGAAAGAGAGAAGAGTTGTGATGAGATGGTCTTGCAGTTCCAATATGATTCGCATGAATATGCGACAGCGTTACTCACACTCGAAAAATCACATCCAGCGCACAAGCTAATGGCCTTAGGTGCTACCGGCCAAAAGCAGGACTTGTTACATCGCATAGAACTGATACTTGGACTTCAGAGGAAAAAATTTCTTTCCTTTAATAAGTTGGCGGGACTGATGGCAGGATTGCTTTGCGTCATTGCGCTGAATGCAATTTTGTTGGTAAGTAACCCAGTGAACGGCAGCCGTGCTGTATCCTTCGCACATATTGCATCACCCTTGAATTTTATTGAGGATAAGGACCCTGGTATGAAATTAGTGGAGGTACCGGCCGAACGACCCTCACAAATAGTAAATGCCACCAAGAAAGGCAAACTGCCAGCTACAACTACCCCAGCTAGTTCCAGCTTTGCGCAGTATGTCTTTTCTGCTGTTGCCAACCCGGCCATTATCCAGGCAGGTTTTGACGCCCTGGAATACCCTGATCTGAAGAAGTATCAGGAAAAAGAAGTAGAAAACGCAATTAAAGCATCAAAGAAAGTGCTGGAAAGTGTGCAGTGGAAAACGGTAGAAAAAAATATTGCGGATGCCTTTAACCAGCGTGAAAAGGAAGAACTGAAAGCCACCTATCAAAAAGAGATGGACAAGTTTGACTGGAACAAGTGGGAGAATAAACTGAAGCAGGCTTATGATCAAATTGATTGGGAAAATATAAATTCCCAATTGTCAGTTGCTGTTAACCAGGTTCGCCTTGATAGTATTCAACTAGTGTATAGTAAGGCCATCCGCAATTTAGATGGCATCTGTAAGGAACTTTGTACAAACGATCTAAAGGGCATCCCTGATACCGATATTAGCCTGCACCAGCTTGAGTTAAAAAAGGCCGAAGTGCAAAAAGCGCTGAGCAGGCTTAAGGTAGTGAGGAGCAGGAAAATCGTTCATTTATAACTCCTGGTCTACTTTCCTCCTGTAATTCATATTGCCACTACCCGCTACAAAAGTCCTTATTGTCTATCCTTCTTTTTCTATATGCTAACGGATCACATCAACATAACCTGACATTATTTTTCTACCGTTCTTCGGGTTAACGATATAATAGTAGGTGCCTACCGGAACATCCCTGCCGTTTATTTTCCCATCCCAGGGATCAGCATATCCAACAGAATGATATAGCTGTTGACCATACCTGTTAAATATATCCACTGTGCAGCCAGGGTAGCTTTCCAGGAAGGCTATTATCCATTTGTCGTGTATTCCATCACCGTTAGGGCTAAAGATATTCGGAATTTCAGGTGCCTTCAGTACTTTGACAAATACCTGGTCAGCAGCACTGCATCCCTTATCTGAAGTTACTGTCAAAGTATACGTAATATCAGCCGGTGGTGTTGCTACCGGCGTAACAAGCGTTGGATTATTTAAATTAGTTGGTGGTGCCCATAAATAGCTTACCGGCATACCGGAAGTCACTACCGGCGTCAGGATAACCTGTCCTCCTTCCAGCATAAATTTATCCGGTCCTGCATTAACAGAAGGATACGGATTAACAAAAACAGTTTTAACCGCGGTTGTACTTCGGCAGCCGTGACTATTAAATATAAACAAGCTGACATTGTACGTGCCAACCGTATTGTAAGTATGTGTGAACCCAGGGATACTATTTGAATTGCCATCACCCAGTAACCAATTGTATTGGGTGATTGTGCCATCCAGCGGGTCACTGGTATTATTGAAAACAAAACTACCACCGATACACACATCAATTTTATCTACCGTAAATGATGCAATCGGTTGCGGATGGATCGTATTCAGAACAATCGTTGTGTCGTGAACGCAACCATTCCCGCTGGTAACCTCGAGTCTTACATTGAATGGACCCGTACTTGCATATACATGCGATGGATTGGCCAGTACTGAGGTGTTTGCCGCACCGCTCGGTGGATCATCAAAATCCCATACATACGTAAAAGAAGCCTGAGTACCATCTGCAATTGATGACAGATTGACAAAAGCTACACTGGCATCTGGCAGGCAAGCACTCGCTGGAATGCTGAAGTTAACTTTGGGTTGCGGGTTCACCGTTACATTAAAAAGTTTCTGTGCACTCACACATCCATTGCTGGTTGTTACTGTTAGCTTCACCCAGTACACACCCCAATTGGCGAATGTATGCGTAAAGGGTGCGCCGCTTGTTCTTATGAGCACGGGTGAACCATCTGAAAAATCCCATGTCCAGGTGGTCAATGTACCCACTGGTGCAGAGGAGTTATCAGTAAAAGTTATTGCTTTTGTTTCGCAGAATGGACCGGTAAAGGTGAAATCAGCTATAGCCGGTTCATATACCATAATGGTATTTGACAGGCTGTCCACGCAGCCACCGGCTGTAGAAGTAAAGGTGTAAGTAATCTGATGTGTGCCCGGCCCAGCTGCCGCGGGGTCAAATATCCCTAGGGGTGAAACCCCCGTACCTGTAAAAATGGCTGTGCCCGGCACTCCGCCTGTTTCGCTTGCCTGCGTTAACTGGAATGGTGCTGCATCAAGGCAAACATTTGGCATACTATTAAACTGAACCAGGGGTGCGGCATTAACGGTTATAGTTTTTATTCTCTCGTTCACACAAGTGGCACCGGAATAAGCCTTGTAACGAATAGTAAATATCCTTGTCAATGGCGACTGGAAATTTGGGTATAAATGGGTGTAGACCTTCCCGGCAAAAGGAAAATCATCAACCTGGACTACTGCTGGGGCCCCTATATTATCCCAATAGATCTCAACTTTTGTAATATTTCCGAAGTTCACTGTTGAAGCATCTTGTATAGCCACAGAATCATTAGCACAAAGTGATGCCGGGTTCAGCGCATTAAAATTAGCAGCAGGGATATCACCATTAACGGTAATTGTTTGCACGATCACCGAAACACAACCATTGTTACTGGTAACAATAAGGGTAACGGTATAATTACCTATTGCGTTATAGCGATGCTGGGGATGTTGAAGAGTGGACGTATTTAAGGGGCCGCTGGCCGGATCACCAAAATTCCATGCCCATGCCACTATTGAACCGGAGGCAACACTAGAGGTATCTGTAAATTGTGCAAATGCATCACTTAAACATACCTCAGGCAATATAAAACCTGGAAGCGGTTTGGGACTAACAGTTACCTGGCGTGTAAATACAGTGCTCAGACAACCTTTGGTGGTATTAACCTGCAAAGTAACATTATAAGTACCTGCATTGGCAAACGTATGTGTCGGGTTTTGCAAATTAGAGACAGGTGATCCATCACCAAAATTCCATGTCCAGCTATTAATAGTTCCTGCATTAGCCACGGACATATCGGTGAAGTTCAGAATTACTGTTTCGCAGGTAGGTGCTGTATAATTGAAATTAACAGTGGGAAGCGGGTTTACAACCACAATATGTGTGGCATTATTATTTACTGTCTGGCAGCCAATAGCAGAAGTAACATTCAATGTTACTGTATAAGTTCCGGCAACAGCATAAACATGTGACGGGTTTTGCACGGTTGATACGGGTGAACCATCACCAAAATTCCAGGCCCATTGTGTAACGGAACTACCAGCGGCAACGCTATTATCAATAAAATTCGCCACGGTTTCCAGGCAGACTTCGGGAGGATAAGTAAATGCAGCCTGTGGTTCAGCATAGATAGTATTGACAATACGAGACTTTGTATCCTGGCAGCCACTATTTGACGTTACAATTAAAGTAACAGTATAGGGTCCCATACCACTATAATTGTGCGTAGGGTTTTGAAGTCCTGAAGTGGGTGATCCATCGCCAAAATCCCACAGCCAGCCGGTAATAGCTGAACCACCCCCAATGGTGGAAAGATCAGTAAACTGAGCAAGCCCTACTGGTAAACAAATATTTGGGAAGCTGAAATCAGCAACCGGGTTAGTATTTATCGTAACAGGTAAAGTAAATACAAGGCTTTGGCAACCGGCTGTAGTTTCAACTTTTAAAGTAACATTATACGTGCCGGTGGCAGTATACGTATGGGTTTGATTGATATTAGTAGTGGCCACTACCAGCGGAGACCCATCCCCAAAATCCCAATACCATTTTACAATGATTGCTCCTCCTGATACTGTTGACGAATCGCTAAAGGTAATCACCTTATTTACACAATCTGGATACGAAGCACCAAACCTGGCTACAGGTGGGTTATCAATAGTTACAACATGTAGTGCTGTATCAGACAAACACCCGATATCTGTGATTAGTGCATACTTCACATTATAAGCACCGGGTCCTGCATATAAATGAGTTGGGTTATTAATACCCGTTGTAATCCCGTCTCCAAAGTTCCAGTGCCGGGAAATAACGGGCCTTCCTCCGGTATTTGAATTATCAAGAAAATCTACCGGTGTAGGAACACAACCGTTAGTGGTAAAAGTAAAATCAGCCAACGGCGGATCAAAGACTTGCAGGTCATAATTGATTTCCTGCTGACCGCTACAGCCATCGGGAGTTGGATTCTGCGCCAGCACTTTGATCGGGTAAGTACCCGATAAATTGATGATATAGGAGGAAGGTAATTTATAACGATACAACGTTTTGCCATTAACTACCCAGCTGGAATCAAAAACCGGTGCAGGAACCGGACCGATTAAAGTATCTGCAATACCCATCGCATTTAGCAATGGTCCAAATACCCATTGTATTTGTGTTGGTTGGTATGGAAAAGTCATCGAAAAATTGAAAGGCGAATTTTTACAACCAGCAGGAAAATTGACTGTACCATACTGGTTATGAATAGTCACAAACTGGTACAGGTCCCTGACATTTGTTCCGGCATTATAGCCGTAGGATTCAACATTACCGTATCCGTACGCGGTTGCAAGAAACCCGCTGTCACAGGTTACCCTATGTGTTGGGTTGACCAGGGTGGATGCCGTTATATTCTCCCGGATATAAGAATAGCTTGTTGTTACAATAGGAACTGGCGTGGAGGTATAGGGTGCTCCGTCGATCAGCAAACTTCCCAAAGCAGAAGTGGGTACAATGATATTCAGATAATGACTTGAAATATTAGTGGCGGGTGGAGTAAGATCATTCCTTGCTGACAGTACTGTAATGTCCTTAATCGTTTGCTCTATTGAATTCAGGATGATCATTTCCGGATCACTTTGTACCCCGTCGCAGGCCTGTGTTATCAGATACTGTAATACGCAGATGGGTTTGTCTGCTGTAATGATCCTTGAGGTATTATTACCAATCGTGTTGATCTCGTAAAAAGTACTATTGATCAATGTCGCCGGGTTAAGTGTCACACCATTTACCTGCACTATAGTGGTAGGGTCTTTGACCATGATCCGGAAAATATCATAGGCACGCAGAATAAACGGCGCCGTTATATAAAATTGACCCCAGGAGACACTGGGAAATAATTGCTGATAAAGATTATCCCCCGAATTAGCAGCAGCACAACCCATGGGGGTAAACGTAGAGCCCGAAAAAACGGCAATTGGTTTACAAGCAGATCCTGCCGCTGCTATCGACTTGACAAAGGAACCAGTCAAATCGGTACTATTAGCCGATTGATATTGAAAAACATCTCCCCTGTTCAACGTAATTTGGAAAGGAACATTGGCAGGATAGGTATTGCCAGCATCTGCCAGTTTGGGAGTTATCTCAATGGTCGTATTGTCGGTGGTCGCCACCACTGCAAACTGAGACCGCGAATTAGACCCGGAATTCGCTGCATATGATGAAACATAATATTCTTTGCCCAATACTTTAGTGGGTAAGACCAATGTTGACCCGGACCGGGCAGCATTTAATATATGGGCATAGACCACAATATCATTGTCGGAAACAATATGGATTCCCCGGTTAGCTCCGATCCCGGTAGTCTGTGCATTATAGGCCAGGGAATTATTAGGTGTGGAGGTATTAGTTAATCGTAAGGTCGTTACCTGGTTGGCTGTTACAGTAAAATTAAGTGTGCTTCCTCCTACTGACAAGGTGCCGGATGCATTCTGATCAGAGGTAATATACAAAGCCATTCTTGAGGATGTTCCATCAATATGACCAGTATATATGACCCAAAAATCCTTCCCTTTGTTTGAATAATCCTGGGCATGGATTCCCCCGCCAGCCAGGAAGACAACAGGGCAGATAAGGAACAGTAAAAATTTTCTCATTCAGTAGTCGGCTATTCTGCAAATGATCAATATAATAATGTACTAATAGTTGTCAAAAACATCTACGTTCCGAATATAAGCTAAAGTATCGCCCGATAGTTTTCGGGTTTCAACTCCCTTCTGCTAAGACGGAATAAATTTCACAAAGCTGTAAATGCCTGCTGAATTCGTAGGGTACCCTGGTTTCCAGGTGTGCGTTCTAATCAAACCCGATACTTCGATAAAACTCAGGAAGATTAGGTGATACTTTACAGACTACATAGAATCAAAACAGTTTAATGAAGTGAGAACCATTTTTTAAAGCTTTGCCAACACCTGGTTGCTATTGACAAACTATACCAACAGTGGAGATATGAAAATCTCTTCTGCTGGCTTTTTAACAAGCTTAATAACAGCGGGGACAGGCCTCACTGTACTTGTTACCCAATAAAAATCCCAATACAATTTCGTGAGTGCCTTGACTCACCGTATTGATCTGGGTAGTTGTAAAATCATACGCATAACCCACATTGAATGTATTACCTACATTCAAGCCGATCATGCCAGCATATCCATTCTGGTAACGATAACTACCGCCTAGCCAGAATTGATCCTGGTACTGGAGTTTTAAATTGATCTCCGGCTGAAATTGCATTTTGGAACTACTGCTTACATATTTTACCATCACAGAAGGAACCGCATTAATATCTTCCGTCATCAGGAAACGATAGCCTGCGGTAAAAAATAGATGCGGAACAAATCTTCCTGTTGTAAGTATAGCGGCATCATCTACAAAATTCAATTTTTGAGGGATTACCTGTTGCGCTGCAAACCCTAGAAAATAATCCCGGGAATACAACCACAACCCCACTCCTATATTGGGTTTCATTTTGCTCAATTCTCCTGTCAACGCAGAACCTGTAGCCGGATCACTGGGATCACCACTACCACTAAAATCATTCTTACTCCTGTCTATACTTACCTTGGTGATACCAGCAGAAAAACCACCGGATAGATTAGTAGTGGGACTCAAGCCAAGATGATAAGCATACGTGGCACTAGCAGAGAAAAAATTAAAGCTTCCAGTTTTGTCGCTGATAATGGTGGCGCCAATTCCATGATGTGGCTCAGCCGCCGTGTAAGTTTCCCAATAAGCGCGGCCCCTAGGATTCTCCCCGGGAACCCGGTACGACGTCGAAGAAGTCCGGTAATCATTTTTCCCGATCGGGCTATGCACCGTTAAATAAACTGATTTAGGTGCGCCATTCAATCCCACCCACTGGTTTCTTATACTGAGTTTCAAATCTGTGTAATTCTCAATTCCCGTGATCCCCGGGTTAATTACATACTGGTTAAGTATGTACTGAGTATAATGAGGACGCTGTTGTGCCATTGTGATCAGAACGACACATATACCCAATGCACTTGTCAAAATTTTTTTTATCATGGCTTACCTGATTATATCCAAATAGCCGGACATTTTTTCCCTGCCATTCTTAGGATCAACAATATAATAATAAGTTCCAACGGGAACATCTTTGCCATTCACTTTACCGTCCCATGGAGTAATATAACCCACAGAATGATAAACCAACTGACCATACCGGTTAAATATATCGATCGTGCAACCCGGGTAACTCTCCAGGAAAGCTATATCCCATTTGTCATGTATCCCGTCGCCATTTGGACTGAATATGTTGGGAATGGCCGGCTTTTTCAATAGTTTGACAAATACCTGGTCAGAAGCGCTGCATCCTTTATCTGTCGTGACCATTAACGTATAAGTGATATCAACCGGGGGTGATGCTAGCGGTGAAGCTGCAGCAGGGTTATTTAAACCGGTTGAAGGTGTCCAGGCATACGTAATCGGTGCATTGACAGTAACGGTTGGGGTTAATGCCACAACACCGCCCTCCAGCACTACTTTATCGGGACCGGCACTTACTACAGGTGTTGGATACACTTCAATGACTTGTTCCTTGTAATTCGTACAGCCATTAGCACCCGTATAAGTATACCGTATTGTATGCAGGCCGCCTCCGGCAGTTGCGGGATTAAAAAGGCCGGTTGGGCTCACACCTGTTCCACTAAATACTCCTGCACCCGGCAGCGTATTCAATAGCCTGGCCTGTGTGATCTGGAAGGAAGGAACATCAGAACATATCGGTAAAACTGCATCAAATTGCAATGTCGGTGTGGCCAGTACCGTTATGGTCCTTGTAAATGTATTAATACAATTGGTCCCGGAATAAGCTATATAGCGAATGTCGTATGTTCTGCTGAGTGGTGACCCAAACTCAGGATAGGTATGTGTATACACTTCTCCGGCGGTCGGCGTGTTATCGACAGTCTTGATAGTTGGGTTGTTGGCATAATCCCAGAAGATCTCGATTTGGATAAGGCTCCCAAAGTTCACCGATGATCCATCAGTGATAGTTACGTCCTGGTTGCTGCATAATGAAGTTGAATTTTGAACAGTAAACCCTGCCACGGGGATTCCATTCACTGTAAAGGTTCGGGTGGTGGTATCCCTGCATCCACTATTACTTATCGCCACCTGCTGAACTGTATAAATACCAGCAACGGTATAAAAGTGGTTGGGATTCTGCAACGTAGAGGTATTTGGATTAGAGCCCGTAGCATTAGGATCTCCAAAGTTCCATTCCCATGCCACGATGGTACCGGATGAAATCGTGCTGGCATCGGTAAATGGTGCAACAACGTCCGCGACACAGATGACAGGTGGAGTAAATGCTGCCACCGGTCTTGCATTGATAGTGACGGGTTTTGTAAATACAGTACTGGCACATCCATTATCATTTATTACGCTGAGTGTGACATTATACACACCAGCCGTGGCAAATACATGCGTCGGATTCTGCAAAGCTGATGTATTGGCAGCTCCACTTGAAGGATCATTAAAGTTCCATTGCCAGCTATTTACAACTCCGGTGTTTGATACTGATATATCCGTAAATGTTACTGTTCTTGTTGCACAACCCGGCACAGCAAAATTAAAATCAGCGCTCGGGATCTCGGAAACTGCAATAGTTCCTGTAAGACTAGCAGTTAAACAGGTATTACCGGTCGTGGTTATTGAATAATTGAAGGGAGAGCCTGCACCTGTTGTGGGTGTACCGCTGATCGTTAACGTTGTTCCGGTTACTGAACCGGTGACACCAGCTGGTAGACCTGTTACGGTTGCCCCAGTCGCTCCTCCACTTAATGAATAGATAATTGACGTGATCGGTGCATTCATACAAACAGACTGGTTAGCCGTTGACACTGGCGAACTCAGCGTAATAGCATGAACAGGTGTTACCGTTATCGTGCCGTTGGTCGTTGCCGGTTGACAGTTCGTGCCCGTGGTCGTTATCGAATAGCTAAAGGGAGATCCAGTCATGGTCGTCGGTGTTCCACTGATCGTTAATGTTGTTCCTGTTACCGAACTTGTTACACCCCCCGGCAGACCCGTTACGGTTGCACCACTGGCGCTACCACCCAATGAATAGGTGATTGGCGTTATGGCTGTATTCATACATACAGACTGGTTATTCGTAGATGCCCCTGAACTTAAGATCACAGTCTGGCCAGCATTTACCGCTATAGTTCCGGTAGCCGTCGCGATTGTACAGTTATTACCTGTGGTGGTTATTGAATAATTGAACGGAGATCCTGTTACTGTAGTTGGTGTACCGCTGATCGTTATGGTCGTTCCGGAAACTGAACTGGTTACACCGGGAGGTAAACCCGTCACGGTTGCCGCGGTGGCGCCACCTCCTAAATCATAGGTAATAGTAACGATTGCAATATTGATACATACCGACTGGTTATTAGAAGCGCCTGCTGATGTCAGGGTAACAAGATGATTGGGATTGACTGTTATCATTCCGTTTGCTGATACTGGTGAGCAACCATTGCCAGTTGTAGTTATTGAATAATTGAATGGTGAACCAACAGCAGTAGTCGGTGTGCCACTGATCGTCAAGGTGGTTCCGGTTACTGAACTGGTTACGCCAGCCGGCAAGCCCGTTACTGATGCCCCGGTAGCACCACCTCCCAATGTATAGGTAATGGAAGTTATGGATGTATTCATGCATACCGTTTGGTTGGTAGTTGAGCCGGCTGAACTCAGGGTTATTGTCTCAGCCGGGTTAACTGTAATTGTACCGGCAGCAGAAGCAGTTTGGCAGCTATTGCCAGTAGTGGTTATCGAATAACTGAATGGTGAACCTGTTACTGTTGTTGGCGAGCCGCTAATTGTCAATGTGGTACCCGCTACTGAACTTGTTACACCGGGTGGTAAGCCTACTACATTAGCACCCGTAGCGCTGCCACCCAAATTGTAAGCTATTGAAACAATGGTCGTATTGATGCATACCGTTTGGATAGGTGTGGCAGGCGCAGAACTTAACGTAAGGGTATGATCTGGGTTTACCGTGATCATACCATTTGCTGGAGCGCCAATACAACTACTACCTGTTGTTGTTATTGAATAATTAAATGGAGAACCAACGGCTGTTGTTGGTGTTCCACTGATAGTGAAGACTGAACCGGTTAATGAACCCGTAACACCTGCAGGTAAACCTGTAACACTGGCACCTGAAGCACCTCCTCCGAGCGTATACGTAATTGGAGTTATTGTAACGTTCAAGCATACGGTCTGGTTGGTGGTAGATGGTGCTGAACTCAACGTAAGCGTTTGAGGAACGGTTACGGTTATTGTTCCAGTTAGTGTTGCAATTGCACAACCATTTCCACTTGTCGTGACAGTATAATTAAATGGTGACCCGAGTGCCGTCGTAGGTGCTCCGGTTATTGTTACTGTATTTCCCGAGACCGAAGCTGTAATACCAGCGGGTAAGCCTGCAACAGTTACATTGGTGCCGCCGCCGCCTATCGTATAGGTGATGGGAACTATTGCTATATTGATACAAACGGTCTGGTTGGTCGTAGATGGCGCTGAAGTCAGGGTTAGTGTATGCGAAGGGTTTACCGTAATGGTCCCGGTAACAGCCATAGCTGAACATCCGCCGGTCGCAGCTACAGAATAATTATAAGTACCAGCCGTGCCGGCTGCCGGTGTACCGCTGATCGTAACTATTCCCCCGCTGTACACACCGTTAACACCAGTGGGAAGCCCGGTAACAGTTCCGCCGGTAGCGCCTGTAATCGAATAAGTGATGTCGGTGATGGCTGCACCTTCACAAACTGTTTGGTTTGCTGTAGGTGCGGGTGATGTTAAATTTACTATCGGATTTGATGTCACTGTTATTTCTGCAAATACATTGGTGACATTCTGGGTGCAAAGTGTGGAACCAGTATTAGTAACTTTTACAAGGTTATACCTGAATACACCTGCTACACTGGTGGGCGCTTGTAAGGTCACCGAGGTATTGGTACCGGTAGTCTGAATAGTTTGGCTGGCCCCACCATTAATATTGTAAGTGAAAGTATAAGGCAGGGTGCCATCTATACCCGTAAAGGTAATATCGGGGCCCGGACTGGTATTCAAACAAACAGTTGCCGTACCACTTACACTTCCGGAAGGCAGTGGTTTCACCACCACTTCTTTGGTGATTGTATTGCTTATACAACCCGGGGTTGTAATAGTATAGAACGAAACGGTATAAGTTCCCGGGGCAGAGAAAGTGTGACTGGGGTTTTGTAGAGTGGATGTATTGGAAGCACCACTTCCGGGATCACCAAAATCCCAGTTCCACAAGTAACTGGGCCTGGGCGTTGTTGTAACGTCGGTAAATTGTACCGGTTCTGCCACACACCCACCATTGACAAATGTAAAATCTGGGGCAGGACCATCGTAGACGGTTAATTCAAAATCAATATCCTGTTCACCTCCGCAGCCAGCAGTATTTGGCGAATAAGTAGTAATGCTAACGGGAAAAGAACCCACTACATTGAACGTATAGTTGGTAGGTAGTGAATACCAGTATAAAGTTATTCCATTTACTACCGTCGTCGAATCGGGCCCACCAGCACCAACAGAACAACTATTGTAAAGAACCGTGGCTGGTTGAACCGGTGGCCCCGGCAAAAAACTAAGGTCCCATTTTATTGAATCCGCACAATAGGGCAGCGACACCTTAAACTTGAATTGTGATCCTTTACAAACTGAAGGTGTGGGTTCGATACCATACTGGCTTTGAACGCCTATTTGCTGGTAAAGGTCTTTTACATTTGTTCCGGCGGAATAAGCATAAGACTCCACATTGCCCCAACCGTAGCAAACTGCATTAAATCCGCTGTCCGCTGTCAACCGGTAAGAACCCGCACCGGGTAACTGGTGACGTAAAAATGAATAGCCGGGCAAAGTAGGAAAGGGTTGCCAGGCCGTGCCTGGAACAGCGCCATTTATAGTAAAACTTCCAGTAGCAATTGTCTTTAATAAAATATTAATATACTGGCGGGTGATGACTTGTTGAGAAGATGAAAAAATCGTTATATCCCTAATGTTCTGTTCGATCGGATTTAAGATGACCATGTCAGGATCTCCCACCCTGCCGGAAGCAGGGCCGGGCTGACCGCTACAAATATCTGCTTGTGCATATTGTGTTACGCAGATCGGCCTATCCGCAGATATACTGGTTGGCGCTGTTAGTGTAACAGGGTTTGGAGTAAAAGCTGAAGGATATATTTCTCCTGCATTTAAGGTAGCAACCTGGGCTCCATCAAATGTTACTTTGGTATTGTCCTCAGACGCCATTACCCTATAAGGATTACCATTTGGATAATCCAGGAAAGGCACAAATCCAAAATTCTTTCCCCAGGTACTAACCGGATATAATTGTTGCCATAACGGATCCGAAGAACTTCCGGTGCAAGTCGAAGTACCAATCGTAACATTTGAACTTCCGGAGAACACCGCAATTGGTAAACAACCCCCGCTGCCCGATGCAACTGATTCAATATAGGTACCGGTCAGATCCTGGACTGCAGCATTGCCATCGGCAGACTGGTATTGAATCATATCGCCGGCGAGGGGAAAAGTGACCGTAAAAGGAGTACCTACCTGGCCATTTTTCCGGGGAGTTATGGTTACAACCGTATTATCCTTAGTGGCAATTACTTGAAACTGTGATCGGGATATGTTTGGAGAACTACCTGACTGTGTAAAACTTACTGCATGATACTTCTTACCCAACACATTAACTGGTAATAACAATGTAGCTGCAGTCCTGGCTCCAGCCCACTGCTGTGCATAAGCAACTACAGCAGGTTTTCCTGCATCCACTTTTATCCTTATCGATTTTTTTAAGATCTGGTTGGTTACACCGTTGCTGGATTCTGCATTACTTATATGAATATTAGTACTCCACGCTATTTGGACTTGTTGTATACCATTTGCAGGAATATTAAAGGTTCCAGAAAAAGCTCCATTAGGCATAGTAATCGTTCCTGAACTAGCCTTATCCGAAGTAATAAAAATACTCAAGGTCGCATTGTTACTACTGGGCACATGTTGTGGAAAGCATAGGTAAAAATCCTTGCCTTTATTGGAAAAATCTTGGGCTAAGGACGTTCCGGAAAATAAGGTTAGAGTAAGGATAATCAGTAAGTAAAGTATTCTCATTTAATCCAATGTCCTGTAGGTGAAGAAAGAGGTGACGAATTTAGCAAAAACAAATGGCAAATGGTAAGCATTCTGCTGTTATCTGAATAAAAAGTTGAAAGGAAGACCAATGTCCATACCTACGATGCTCAACGGCTTATATGCATGTCAAACCCGAAACAATCAACTCTTTACTTCTTCCAAAATTTGAATTAGCTCGGCAATCCCAGTTTTATTGACTGTTCCATCTATTGTATTTGCTATGCGTCACAGTAATTCATGCAAAACGAAAAGTACCCGCCTTTATTATCTGAGTTTCAACTATTAAGTTTTGTAATCTTATTCTTGTTTACTGTTAGTAATGTACAGTAAATTTATGTATTTTTTTGGTCAGGTATTTAAATATTTAACTTTCAATATCATTCATACAGCTATGATTAGTAGATTAATACAACTAAAATTATAGCTTACAAATTTAGTTAGAATTTTGCCATCCATTTGCAGATAAAAAACTAAATAAATTAGTAGATAAATGGAAGCTCGGGGAGGTTAATAGTTCTAATTAGACAGGCTTTCCCCTATTTTGCAGCTACAAGATTTAATAATGATAACCCGCCTGGTCTCCTACTTTTTTTGCTTTTTTTCTGTCCTGTTTTTATTGTCTTGCGGTGACTTGACAGAACCTGATTTCAGAAGCATAGCAAATGTCCGGGTCAGCAAATTGGGATTGAGTGAATCAACACTCAGTCTCCATTTGAATTATTTTAACCCCAATAAATTCCGATTAAAGCTCCGGAAAGCTGAAGGCGATGCCTGGATAGAAAATAGCTACCTGGGGCATTTCATTATGGACACAACGATCCAAATTCCGGCAAAAGGAGAATTCCGCCTGCCGGTGAAATTGCAGGTGGATATGGCAAGGGTTTTTAAGAACTCGCTATTGACATTTTTGGCTAAAGAAGTGACGATAAAAGTAGAAGGCGAAGCACGGGTGGGGAAAGGGCTGGTTTATATCAATTACCCGATCCGCTACGAAGGGAAGCAGAATTTGCAGCAATTAATGAAATAGTCTCACGCAAAGGCGCAAAGATGGAAGGAAACAAGGAATTATGAACAGGGCACAAGGTACAAGATAATAGGCACAAGGTCCAAGGAACAAGGTCATGGCACAAAGAACAAACTAAAGTTACTGCTGTACTGGTGGAGGTGGTAGGACTTTTGGTTTAGGGTGTCCTCCCCCATCTTCAAATTTTTTACAAGTCTTGGGTAACCTGTTGTAAGCACCTTCTTCCGCTAACACATCGTCGGCATCATAGCCTGCGTTTGCAATAGCGGCTTTTATTTGTTCAATATCTGTACGATCGGTCAAATATTTGACCTTGGTTTCACCTTTTTTGAAGTTGACAGTTATATCCTGCACACCATCGTAGCGGTCGAGGTACGTTTCAATCCTGTCTTTACATTTTTCACAAAGGGCGTTCGGTGTTTTGATAGTCGCGGTTACCAAAGGCTTTGTTTGTGAGAGACCTGGCAATGCAAAGCCCAGTGTAATAAAAGAAGCGAAAAGAAATTTTTTCATCATTACTTATCTATTCTGGTTCAAAATTACGGAACTGCATTCCAGTTGGCCGGGTCCTCTTTCCATTTTAACAAAATATCCTGCTGATCAGCAGAAATGATCCCTTTTTGTATGGCCGTGCCAATTAAAGTCTGATAGTCCGTCAAAGAATAGTAATTCAAAGATGCCTTGTTGAATGCATCGGTTGCAACCGGGAACCCATACGTGAAGATCGAAACCATACCAATTACCTCCAGCCCCTGTTCTTTAAGAACATTAACGACCTGCATACTGCTTTTGCCGGTGGAAACAAGATCTTCAATCACCACTACCTTTTGTCCGGTCTCATAATACCCTTCCACCTGGTTACTGAGTCCATGCTCTTTAGGTTTGGGACGGACATAGACATAGGGAAGTTTTAACTGATCCGCTGCCATGGCTCCCCAGGCTATACCGGCAGTAGCCACTCCCGCCAGTAGTTCCGCATCGGGAAATTTTTCAAAAATGATATTGCACATTTCTGATTTAATGAAATCGCGGGTAAAAGGGAAAGAAAGCACTTTACGGTTGTCGCAATAAATAGGGCTTTTCCACCCGCTGGCCCAGGTGAAAGGTTGCCCGGGATTTAATTTTATGGCGTTAACTTGAAGGAGTTTTTCGGCTACAGCCTTAGCATCTGTCATGGACGCAAAGCTAATTTGATAATGTGACAATTTGAAAGGAACCAAATTAGATTATATACTAAATTTTAAACCACATAGAACCTAGTCCACATAAGGAAAACACATAGATTTAGATTCTTAATACCTATGTGTCAGCCTATGTACCTATGTGGTTCAAAATAATTAATCTTATTTTCATCAGAATGTATCTCAAAATCTATTTTAACGACAAACCCCTTTTTCTCTGCGATGCAGTAGATGAGATCATTCAACCTTATATTCACCATGACGATGCCATCTTCATCGATGAGCTGAATAGCCATACAGTAAAGTCTATGATCCACGAAATGGCGCTGGAAAAAGTACATGCAGGTGTTTTTTTTCACCCCGATCTTGGAGCTTTAAAAAAAGCCTTCTTTAAAAAATTTACCAGGGTTACCGCTGCCGGTGGACTGGTTCAAAATGAAAAAAAACAATTGCTGATGATATTCCGTCGTGGAAGCTGGGATCTGCCAAAAGGCAAGCTGGATAAGGGTGAGACGCTGGAAGATTGCGCGGTGAGGGAAGTTGAAGAAGAAACAGGGCTGCAGCAAGTAAAAATAATTTCACCGCTTACCATTACTTATCATACTTATCATGAAGGAACCAAATTCATCATCAAGGACTCTCACTGGTACAACATGAAAGTAAGCGGGAAACAAAAATTAGTTCCGCAAACCGACGAAGATATCCTGGAAATAAAATGGGTTAGTAGCCAGGAAGCAGTTGAACTTTTTCCCCTGTGTTTTCCTTCCGTGATTGATGTGATCAAAGAGTTTAACAAATAAGAGTAATCCTTATAGTGATCGCGGTGTTACAAAATCTCTTTTCTGTATGATTGCCACCGTTAACCGGCTTACACAAACCATCTTTTCGTTTTCATTATAAATTTTAATATCCCATACATGTGTAGACTTGCCGAGGTGTAAAGGAGTAGCCACACCAGTTACAAAACCTTCCGTTGCGCTATGAATATGATTAGCATTTATTTCCAGTCCCACACATTGAAACCTGGCCGTGTCAATTACCATCGCGGAGGCTACACTCCCGATCGTTTCAGCCAGTGTACAGGAAGCGCCACCATGCAACAGACCATAAGGTTGCCTTGTGCGATGATCAACCGGCATCCTGGCCTTCAGGAAATTTTTGCCGATTTCTGTAAATTCAATGCCAAGGTATTCACCCATGGTGCCCTTGCCAATTTGCGCGAAATGTTCAATAGACAGATCTTTATTAAACCAGATTGCCATCAGTGTTTTTTAATGTTGAAATGATTTGGAAACAACTGGCGGCAAGAATGGGTCTGCATTTCCACCATTCCGTATGATATCCCGGACAATGGTCGAAGCAACCGAAGTATATTTAGGTTCACCGGTTAGAAAAACAGTTTCGATACTCCTGTCCAATGTGCGATTGGCATCTGCGATCGTTTTTTCATACTCAAAATCGCTGACGTAGCGGATACCCCGAAGAATAAAACGTGCCCCGATGATCTTACAGAAATTTATGGTGAGTCCTTCGTAAATAGCGCTTTCCACCCTTTCTTCATCCGCATAAATTTCTTTTATCCATTCCAATCGCTGTTCCGGAGAAAACATAGGAGCTTTCGATGTATTTAACCCAATACCCACTACGATCTTATCAAATAGCGGTATTGCCCTGTTGATGATATCAACATGACCCAATGTAACGGGATCAAAAGTGCCGGGGAAAAGACAGATTCTGGGCATATGGTCTTAAGGCGTTTGGGGGCTTAACAAATAAAGCACTGCCATTCTCACAGCCACACCATTTTCCACCTGCTGCAAGATAATGGATTGTTTAGCGTCAGCCACATCACTGTCCAGCTCTACTCCCCGATTGATAGGACCCGGGTGCATGATCACTATTTCTTTATGCAGGCTGTCAAGGAGGCGCTTGTTGATTCCATACGCCAGGCTGTATTCCCTGAGTGACGAGAACAAGACCTGGTTCTGTCTTTCCAACTGGATACGCAATACATTTGCCACATCACACCACTCCAGTGTTTCTTTCAGGTTATAATTAACATGTACTCCCAATGCTTCGCTGATGTATTTTGGAATTAATGTTGGTGGACCGCACACAGTTACCTCTGCTCCCATCTTTTTCAGTAAATAAATATTGCTCTGCGCCACCCGGCTATGCATGATGTCGCCAATGATCGCAACTTTCCTTCCCGCCAATGCCCCTGTTTTTTCCTTAATAGAAAAAGCATCCAGCAATCCCTGTGTCGGGTGTTCATTGATACCATCACCGGCGTTGATGATAGCCGCAGGAATATGTTGCGCTAAAAAATGCGGGGCGCCGCTGGCACTATGCCGCATAACGACCATATCCACTTTCATCGAAAGAATATTATTGACGGTATCGAGAAGTGTCTCTCCCTTTGCTGCAGAAGAGGTAGAAGAAGCAAAATTGATCGTATCGGCACTTAATCTTTTTTCGGCTAGCTCAAAAGAGAACCTGGTACGGGTAGAATTTTCATAAAAAAGATTCACAATCGTTACATCTCGTAACGAGGGTACTTTCTTGACAGGTCGTTGTAAAACTTCTTTGAATTGTTCTGCTGTAGCAAGAATAAGTGAAATATCTTCTTTGGTGAGATCTTTAATGCCCAGCAAGTGTCGTGAGGATAGTTGCATTAAAGAGCGAAATTATAGGTTTTTAGGCATGAATCGAAATTTTGCCGGGAAGGAAGTGGATAAGTAAGAAAATATGCTATTTACACACCAGACTATTCCTCTTCCAGTCTTTCCGGCTAATAAAACTATACGTCTATTAACACAACTTCATTATTTACCAGTTTCACTTTGTCCGTCTTGTTAGTTTTGATCGTTTTGCCCACATAATCTGCCTGGATAGGAAATTGCCGGTGCTCTTTCCTGTCGATCAGCACACACAATTCCACTTTGGCGGGACGGCCATAATCCAACAATACGTCTAATGCGGCTTTGATAGTGCGACCTGTAAAAAGTACATCGTCAATTAGTATGACTTTTTTATTTTCAATACCAAAAGGCAGGTTCATCCTGTCAGGTGCCAGGATCTCTTTTCGGATATCATCCCTGTAAAAAGTTATGTCCAATTGGCCATATTGAATATCTCTCACCGGATCTAACTTTTGTATGGCCGCCACAATACTGGCACCAAGGACTGCTCCACCTTGCTGTATTCCTACAAAAACCACATCGTTTAAGTCCTGATGGTCTCTTTGTAATAGTATAGCCAGATCATTGATCGTTTTATTTAATTCCCCGCGGGAAAGTAGCACCTGCATTCCTGGTATTTTGAAGTGAAGTTATCAAATGAGAATCAAACTTTAGGCAGGAAGTATAACTTGCAAGATTTGGAAAGGTAAAGTAAAAGCCCTTCCGGAGAAGGGCTTACTAAAAAGGAAAGGATTAAAATTTGCTACTTGCGCTTGCCACTATTATTTTTAAATTGGTAGAATAATCCCAGCTGCACTACCCTGTTCATCGCGTCAATATTTCCACCATCGCTAATGTCACTCAACCCCAGGTTATACCGCAGATCGATCCCTAGTCCCGATGAAAAAAGATATCCGGCTCCAAAAACCCAGGAAAAATCTATGCTGTCATAAGCGTCATCCACATCTACTTCGATATCACCGATCTTTTGCTCAGCCGATACCAGGAACCCTAACTGTGGACCGGTCTGCAACCTGAACCCACCACCGGCCATATATTGACCCAGAACTGGTAGATTAATATATCCCAGCTTTAATTTTTGATTTGGTCGCTCTCCACCCTGTCCACTGTAAACCAGCTCGGGTTGCACCGCAAAATGCGGGGAGACATGGATATGAGCCAAACCGCCAATATGGAGGCCGCTTATTGCATCATAATCGGTACCGTTGTCAACTTCGATGCTGGCAGAATTATAACCTCCTTTAATTCCGAAATTTGTGTGTTGTGCCTGGACAAGGGTGTGAGACATAACGAATAAGGAGATAGCTCCCAATAGCTTTTTCATGATAAAGGTTTTAGTTTAGTCCATCCACACTTTCCCACACTCACATTCCCAAACTAAGCAAAATCATGCCAAAGTCGTGCTTAACAGGTTTTAAAAGCGCCAGCACTATGACTTTGGATATGACAACCAGGATAAGTTCCTGTGCATTTTCCGACCTGGAGCCGGCTACTGCAAGATGGCGCAATTGTTCAATTTACTTTTCCTGCATAAATGGATATTTATAATCCGTTGGAGGATTAAAGGTTTCCTTAATGGTCCGGGCACTCAACCATCTGTACAGATTTAAAATAGATCCTGCTTTATCATTGGTTCCGCTTCCCCTGGCGCCACCAAATGGTTGCTGCCCTACCACGGCACCAGTCGGCTTGTCATTGATATAAAAATTTCCGGCCGCATTCCGAAGTTTCCTGGTTGCCAGTTCAACGGCGTCCCTGTCCTTTGCTATAACTGCGCCGGTTAAGGCGTAAGGTGAAGTATTGTCAACAAGCTCCAGCGCTTTTTCAAAACCATTAGCTGGATAAATATAGACCGTCAATACCGGTCCAAAAATCTCTTCACACATCGTCACATAGTTGGGGTTCTTTGCTTCTATGATAGTGGGTTGCACAAACCAACCCTCTTTGCTGTCACATTTTCCACCCACCCATATCTCTGCTTTAGGATCTTTTTTCGCGTTGTCAATATAGCGTTTGATATTATTGAAACTCTTTTCATCTATGACCGCATTGATGAAATTGGAAAAATCTTCTACGGTTCCCATTGTAAAACTCTTAACACCGGCGATCAATTTCTTTTTTACTTCTTCGGCAATATTGGAGGGAATATACGCTCTTGATGCAGCGGAACATTTTTGTCCCTGGAATTCAAACGCACCCCGTAATAAAGCTGTTACTACCACATCCGGGTCAGCCGTTTTATGTGCGATGACAAAATCCTTGCCACCCGTTTCTCCCACTATCCTGGGATAAGATTTATAGTGGGCCATGTTCTTTCCGATCGTTTCCCACATTGTATTGAATACACCAGTGGAACCTGTAAAGTGTACCCCGGCAAAATCTTTATGATTAAAACAAATTCTTCCTATTGTCGGCCCATCCACATAGATCAAATTGATCACACCATCCGGCAAACCGGCTTCTTTTAGAATCCGCATTGTCATTTGTGCTGCGTATACCTGGGTATTGGCGGGTTTCCATACTACCACATTGCCACAAAGTGCTGCAGACGTAGGAAGGTTACCACCAATGGCTGTAAAATTGAAGGGGGTTATTGCCAGCACAAATCCTTCCAGCGGGCGATACTCCATACGGTTATGCATACCCGCACTACTGATCGGCTGTTGTTTATATATCTCGGAAAGAAAATGAACATTGAAGCGTAAGAAATCGATCAACTCACAGGCGGCGTCAATTTCTGCCTGGTAAACATTCTTGCTTTGCCCCAGCATAGTCGTGCCATTCATATAGGGACGATATTTTGTCGCCATCAGGTCAGCAGCTTTTAAAAAAATGCCCGCCCTGTTCTCCCAACTTGTATTGGCCCAACTTTCTTTGGCAGCCAAGGCTGCTTCAATAGCCTGTATGACATGCTTCTCTTCTCCTGCATGAAAATAACCTAGGATATGTTTTGTTTCATGCGGCGGACGCATCGCGACCTTTTTACCGGTTCTGACTTCTTTGCTGCCGATGTACATGGGTACATCGATCTCCGTATTTTTTAACTCAGCCAGTACTTCCTTTAATCTTTTCTTTTCAGGACTGTTTGAGGCATAAGAAAGTACCGGTTCGTTCACCGGCATCGGGTAAGAAAAAGTTCCAATACTCATACTCTAAGTTTATACAATAAAATATTTTCTCGCAAAGGTCGCAAAGTTTAATACAATGAAGGCAAAGGAGTCTTTACGTCTTGCGGTCAAAAATTAACTTTGACTTTCTTTCTCAGACATCAGGTATGCTTTAATAAATCCATCCAACTCCCCATCCATCACCGGCTGTATATTTCCAACCTCAAAGTCGGTACGGTGATCCTTGATCATTTTATAAGGATGAAAAACATAACTCCGGATCTGGCTGCCCCACTCTATCTTTTTCTTCTTGGCATTGGTGGCATCTTTCAGCGCATTTCTTTTTTGTAGTTCCAGTTCATACAAACGGCTTTTCAGCATTTGCATCGCCAATTCCCGGTTACCCAACTGACTCCTGTCCTGCTGGCATACCACTACAATGCCAGTCGGTATATGCGTTAGCTGCACTTTCGTTTCCACTTTGTTTACATTCTGTCCGCCAGCACCACCACTTCTCGAAGTTTCCATTTTTACATCCGCAGGATTTACTTCAATGTTGATCGTATCATCCACCAGTGGATAGGCATACACACTCACAAATGAAGTATGTCTTCTGGCATTACTGTCAAAGGGAGAAATGCGTACCAGCCGGTGAACCCCGCTCTCTGCCTTTAAAAAGCCAAAAGCGAAAGGACCATCAAATTGTAAGGTAGCTGTTTTTATCCCGGCCCCGTCACCCCATTGCCAATCCAGTTCCGACACTTTCCAGCCCTGCTTCTCACCATACATACGGTACATGCGGGCCAGCATCTCAGCCCAGTCCTGGCTTTCGGTACCACCAGCGCCACTGTTGATCTGCAGCACGGCAGGCAATTCGTCTTCAGGCTCATTCAGTGTGGCCTTAAACTCGGCTTCATCGATCAGGGAAATAGCCCTGTCGTAGGATTGTTTTGTCTCCTCTTCGGTGGCATCTCCCCCTTTCCAGAATTCAAATAAAACAGCAAAATCTTCTACGGACGATTCGGCCGTCTCATAGAGTTTCACCCAATACTCATTCAACTTGATGTTCTTTAGAATTTCGGTAGCCCTTTTGTTGTCATCCCAGAAACCGGGACTTAATGAAAGCTGCTTGTCTTCTTCAATTTTATATCGTCGGTTTTCGACGTCAAAGAAACCTCCTTACCCCGGCAATGCGGGACCGCATATCATTCAATTTTTCGATTGTCATAGGCGCAAAGGTAAGTGAAGTTTTGCTTCGGGCCCCGGTATGACAGGTTTATTGTTTTACATATCCACCGAATCATACACCACCACGTTTCGCCACAATGGCGAACATTCTTCAACAAACTTCAAATGAATGGGGTCATTTTGATAATGATCCTGGTCTGTTTTATTATCGAAGAGTACCAACCAGGAAACAGCATAGGAACCGTCAATTACTTCGCGGCTGGTGCTGGCGGGCTTACCAATATGATATTGCCGGATAGTCTTTACAGCCGATAACTTTATCAGGCCATCAACTAATTTAGCAGTGTCCTTTGCATTTCCGGCTTTCGCCAACCAGAAATATACATGATGTATAAAAACATTTTTCATTTCTTGCTCGTGTTGGTTACTGGCTGCAACTATCAAAGTTCCTCCAATAGCTGCCTTACCTGTGTTGCCGATAAAATAGCGGCGGAAACTTTTTGTATCCAAAAATTTATCCGAAAGTAATCAACCTCGTTGAATTAGCGTGTTGCATGGGTTCGAAAAACATAGCCTACCTTCAGGCTTCAACCTAAACGACCTATGTGTTTTTCAGCTACCGCAAGTTTCGGAGCCAGTGCTGTGCTGTGTACGATTGGCGTTATTGCGGTAGCAAAAGCCAGGACCAAACCACAACGGATATTCGCTTTTATTCCACTTATTTTTGCGGTTCAACAGTTAATAGAAGGGTTACTCTGGTTATCCCTTAAAGACGAGGCAATTGCGTCCTGGCAATCGCCGCTTACTTATGTATTCCTTGTATTTGCCATGGCCGTGTGGCCATTCTGGATCCCTTTCAGCATCTGGTTGTTAGAGACAGACTCCAAGCGAAAAAAAACAATGAACCTTTTTGTTTGGATTGGTGCATTTGTCGCTGCTAGTGTAGTTGTTGTTCTTTTTGCTTACCCGGTTGAAGTGATCACTCCCTTCTGCCTCGATTGCCCCGGCTCATCAACTTCGTCGCTTCGGCATCATCTTCACTATGAATTTGCGATCCCCGTGCTGATAAAAAATTTAATCATAGCCTTTAGTGTGCTTTATATCATAGCAACGATTGTCACACCATTTATTTCCAGCATTAAAAAAATGAGGTGGATGGGAATTGTTTTTTTAGGCTCCTATCTATTCGCAGTTGTCTTCTATAGCGGGTTTGTGATATCGGTTTGGTGCTTCTTTGCGGCAGTATTGAGCTTTGTAGTACTTTGGATCATAACAGATGTACGTAAAGCTGGCTCATAATTCGGCTCCAGGACCACATTACTGTGCAAATTTATTTTGTTGATCCTGATCACCCGGATCCAGTTCAGGAAAAGAATGATGGGATAGGTAGGATCCAGTTCGTACCAGCGTTTGCCAAAGTTGGTCGCTGACGGTGTTTTATGATGATTGTTATGATAGGCTTCGCCCATTAATAATATATCCATGGGGTATAGATTCCTGGAAGTATTCTTCAATTTAAAATTAATGGTGCCATACTTATGAGCAAACCAATTGATCACTGCACCGTGTAATGGCAGCATCACCATGTGAATAGGAATCAGTAGGTACCACCAACCCGACGGAGCAAAAATGATATAGAAGGTGATGTAAACAACGATCCATCCTACCCGCGACATCCAGTTGTGGGCAAACCGGTCAAAGGCAGGCCAATCGGGAAGGTTTTTCAGAAACCGTTCTTCGATCTCTATTTTACCATTGAATACACCGGACGTAAACACCCGGGTGCGCCACATCATGGCAAATACATTTTTATCAAAAAGAGGAGAATGGGGGTCTTTAGCCGTATCAGTGTAGGCATGATGCATGCGGTGCATGATGGCATAAACCCTCGGACTTACGTAAGATGAACCCTGGCCAATATAAGCCAGTATGTAAAAAAAACGTTCCCAAAATTTGCTCATGCTGAAGGCAGCATGAGATGCGTAACGGTGTTGGAGAAATGTTTGTGAAAAGATCGCCAGGTACCAATGACACAAAAAGAACACAAGTATTATTAACATTAAAAGAACTGGGGGTAATAAAGAACTACGATGTTGACCTGTAAGGTACGCTTTACTGCCGTTTAAAGGACTTTTTGTTTAGCCAGGCATTTATTAAAATTTTACTTTCGATAAAACCTATTTTGCTATTAAAGACAATTATTACATGATTTATGACCGTTATTATATAATTTACACATTACAATTTTTTGAATACCGTTGCGAGCCGGAAGAAAACGATGGCATACATGGCCGGAACTACAAGGCAGATTTTTATTCTAATTCCGTCTCATATTGTAGATTTATTGACTGAAATGATTTGATATGCTTAAAAAAAATATTCTGTTTTCCATTTTATTAGCTGCCAACATAGCAAACGGGCAAAACAGACCCCATATCATTTATATTATGACGGACGACTTGGGTTATGCCGATCTAAGTTGTTATGGCCGCAAAGATTACGAGACCCCTCACCTTGATAAACTGGCGGCTCAGGGTGTTAAGTTCATGAATGCCTATTCCGGAGGCCCTTTGTGTACACCTACCCGCACGTCATTCATGACCGGTCGCTATCCTGCCCGAACACCAGTTGGTTTGCTGGAACCAATTGATTGGGTTACCAAAGACAGTCTTGTAGGTCTATCCCCCAAACATCCGTCGCTTGCCAGCTTACTTAAGAAAAGTGGCTATCAAACCTATTTGGTTGGCAAATGGCACCTGGGCTTCTCCCCTGCTATGAGTCCGATGAAAAATGGATTTGATGAATTTTTTGGTTTTAATGGAGGTGGCATAGATTATATCTCACATACTGACCCATTTGGGAATAATGACCTGTTTGAAAACGATAAACCAGCTAAAAAAGATGGCTACCTAACCGATCTGTTAATGGAAAGGACTGTTGACATCATCAATCGCCCACATAACCAACCATTTTTTATAGCGCTGATGTTTAGTGCGCCGCACTGGCCCTGGCAGGGCCCGGGTGATAAAGTTTATCCCTTAGGTGATCCGGAATGGAAAAAAGGGGGGTCTCCTGAAATATATGCCGCCATGATGAAGAGTATGGATGATGCAGTGGGAACCATCATGAAAACATTGGATGAAACAAACCTGTCAGGCAATACAGTTGTCATCTTTACCAGCGATAATGGCGGTGATCGCTTTTCAGATATGGGTATCTATCAACGGGGAAAACCACAATTGTGGGAAGGTGGAATCAGGGTGCCTGCTTTTATACGCTGGCCGGGAAAAATTCCTGCTGGCTCTGTTACTCAACAGGCTGCTATTACGATGGATTGGACAGCGACCATTCTTGCGCTGGCCAAGGCAAAACCTGATCCGAAATTTCCTTTGGATGGGATCAACCTGATGCCGGTTTGCCAGGATGGGAAGAAATTGACTGCCAGGACATTTTTCTGGAGAGTGTTTCAGCGAAATCAGCAAAAAGCGGTCCGGGAGGGTAGCTGGAAATATCTGAAAGATGAAAATGGAGAATATCTTTTTAGTCTTTCAAAAGACCCCGGTGAAAAAAATGATCTGAAAGAAAAGGAGAAAGCGATTTTTGAAAAATTAAAGAAAAAATATAGTGCCTGGGAAAAAACGGTGCTGGAACCCATACCCCTGGGAAAATAATAGTACTCATTTTATACTTTGAAGATGTAGCGAAAATAATCGTCGAATGAAGAATCTCTTCTATTTTATTGTATTTGTTTTTTCGTCATTGCCAATACATGCAATGGATAAAGATTCAACTATAAACTACAACCTACCCGATAGTGTAAAAGCGGTTCAGTTTATGGCGGAAGTAAATGTTCAATCTTATAATGAAAAGAAGGACTTCCGCCTGGGAATTAAAACAGATGCTGTAAGCCTAATGCTACTGTCAGGTCGACGTGGAAGTCGGTTCTGCTTTTATACTAAGGCTAATTTAAATAATATCAACAGGGGCATAAACACAGGATTTGATGTGAAAGATTGGGGCGTAACTTTTAAATACAACTGGAAAACCAACGAAACATATAAACTACTTATATCCCAGGCAACCGACTCAGCCAGCAATTTGTCAATTTACAGCGGCTATGTTTTTTTACCAAGGGAAAACAAATGGAAGTTCATTGGAAGTTGCAAAATGGAAGGCAGTTGGAATACTATTCAGCAGCCTGCCATTACATCTTATAGGCCCAAAAAACAAAGCATGTTCTTCTCTATTGGTCAGGTATGGTGTCAGCGTCAAAATGGCTCGTGGAGAAATATGAAGCAAGAAACAGCTCCCAATCCTTCGATCAATTTATTCGGTCATATTGATAGTGTGCAGCAAAGACAAATCGATATAAAAAAAATTGAAGACGCCATTGCTTCCCGCAAAACCGATGTAAGAGATAATGTTGAAAAAGTATATTATAAAATAATGAAAGAGGGAACAGGCAGGCTCGTTTCGGTCAATGATACCGTTGTCGCTTATTACAAAGGATATCTCTTTGCCAATGATTCCGTATTCGACCAGACCCGGGACAATCCTGCTACATTTCCATTATGGCGTTTAATAAGAGGCTGGCAGATCGGTGTCCCGCTTTGCAAAGTGGGTGGAAAAATAAAGTTAGTTATCCCTTCAGATCTGGCTTATTCTATCAGGACAAGATCAGCTAAAATTCCTCCGAACAGTATACTGGTTTTTGAAATTGAAGTAGTGGATGTGAAATCCCAGCGATAAAAACTTTTAAACGACGGTATTGATCTTTTGCGACTCTTTTGTTCTACCACGCAAGGTCAGGTATAAAAGTAAGAAGCTGTTATCAAGCACTTTAACAGGCTATATTCCGCCGGGGAAATGTTTTTCTTTTGTACGACGATATTTTTTCCTGACCTTTAATGGCACCTGTTTTTGAACACTAAAACTCCCGATAATGAAACTGCAAACTTTCTTTTTGCTTATGCTTGTCTCTGTTGCATTATTTACCTCCTGCCAAAGCGGGGATAAAAAAAAGGAGGCTGACATGAAAGAACCAAAACTTAAAGAAACAGATGTAACCTATACACCCGTAGGTGACAAAGACAGCCTGTTATTGAAAGGGTATATTGTGTATGATGAAAATATAGAAGGCAAACGCCCTGCCGTGCTGGTAGTGCATGAATGGTGGGGGTTAAATGACTATCCCAAAATGAGGGCCCGGGAACTGGCGAAACTTGGTTATATCGCAATGGCTTTGGACATGTATGGAAATGATCAAAAAGGTGATAACCCGGAGGCAGCTGGCAAACTTGCGATGCCATTTTATCAAAACCCACAATTAGCCAAAGAAAGATTTGAAGCAGCTTTAAAAGTTTTAAAGGAGTATCCACAGACCGATGGCGATAACGTGGCAGCTATTGGGTATTGTTTCGGGGGTGCTATTGCCCTGGCTATGGCCAAATTGGGTGAAGACTTGAAAGGTGTTGTCAGTTTTCATGGTAACCTGAATGTGGTTCCAGCAGACAAGGATCTCCTAAAAGCACAAATATTAGTTTGCCATGGTGCAGATGATTCCTTTGTACCGCAGGCAGAAGTTGACATTTTCAAAAAACAAATGGATTCTATCGGAGCTAACTATATATTCAAATCTTATGCAGGTGCCTCCCATGCTTTTACCAATCCTGGCGCGACAGCCTTGGGAGAGAAGTTCAACATACCGATTAAATATAATGCAGCGGCCGATTCCGCATCCTGGAAGGACATGAAAGATTTTTTCAGTACCATCTTCAATTAAAGTACAATCAATTTTGTTTTATTACCCGGTGCCCACAGCTCCGGGATTTTTTTTACCACCAGGCAGACTCACTTATTTGGATCAAAAGGAAGTTTTCAAATCGAAAATAAATGGTAAAGCCTACTGGAGCGACCTGCGACCCGGTCAGGTTGGTTAACCTAGCGCAGAAATTAAAAGTCCCGTCTCCTTTTAAAAAGACGGGACTGGGGGACCGAATAACGGGTTCCTATTTAGGAAAAATCTTAGGGCAATACTATAACCCGCTGGCTGTTTCCGTTGTTCCAGGTCAATACTGCTTTATTGTCGCAGTTACCATTATTGGGAAATCCAAAATCCAATTTGAGTTCCCTGTCGACAATCTTAATTTTCAGGGTACCTTCGTTGATCCAGGGACAGATTACTTTTTTGATCAATGGATCTTCGGTAGTAATGTTCACTGTTTTGCCATTGTTGAAAATTGTTTTAGACCGCCCGGTGATCCGGTACACGTCGTCCAATACTATGCCTGTCAGCATACCGGCTATTTGGGTCACTGTTTTGCTGCCTTCATAAGCATATCCTCTTCCATTGGGGAAGGTTACTTTACCATCTAGTACTACAATGTTCCATTTGTGAACAGGAGGTTCAGACAGGTTTTTAAAAACTTTAGTGCCTTCGATATGCACACGGTTTACATGATACCGTACAAAGGTGAGCGTAATCACAGAACCGGGTCTGCGGATGGGGCCTGTAAAATGCAGTACTAACTTACCACTTCTTACTTTGCCATCACGTCCACGACAACTGTCGCCAAAATCTATCGTCACTGTTTTTGGATAAGTGCTGTCATGAGGGGTGACGGTAATCGTGGCGCAATCACCAATTCTAACCCGCAATTCAAAAAAATTAGGCAGGAATAATCGCCCCTGCGTGGCTGATTTACCCTCTACTCCAAAACCACCTGCATTGCCTTCCTCATCGGCAGCAATAAGGGCAATATCATCTGCATCATCAAAACTAGCTTCGGCTTGTGAACTTTCATCAGATAATGCAGCGGCTTCTTCCTCTAAAACCGAATCACTCAAACCGCTCTCTTTCTGACATGCTGTAAAAATAAAGGTGAACAATAGTAATGTAATAGCTGCAATGCTGACCCCGTTGATTGATAAAATTTTCATGGCTACACTTTTAGGATTTTGAAATTATTAACGCAAGTTTTGAACTGTATAGTGCAAGAAAGTTTAAAGACCAGTAAAATATTTTATTTTCCCCTTTAAATGAAGGAGATCATCAGTAACATAAAGCAATATTTTTTTGAAATTGACAAAAGAATACTGTCAGGTGTATCAATGATTACCGCTATTCTTATATTTTTAAACTATTATTTTCTAATCGATAGTGCTATCAGCCGTCAGCGTTCTTTTGTTTACAATTTTTTTTGCCGGTATACAATATTTCTTGTTGCATTTGCGTTACCGTGGCTCCTTTATGGTTTACTTGCACGAAGAAAATACAACCGTCAGCCCGTATTTTTTTTCCTCGTGTTGCTGGCGCCTGCTATTTTCTCGTTGAAAACTGCGCTTGATATCCCGCTTTATTTTTCAGACAACCCGAACTGGAATATTTACTGGGATCATGTACTCCATTGGCCATTGCTTGCCCTTATCACAGGCGCTATTCTTTTTGTACTTTGGAAAATTTTTGATAGGGACCAACCTTTTTATGGTGTGAAGACAAATGGTATAAACTGGAAGCCTTATTGGCTGATGTTGTTGATCATGCTTCCGTTAATAGCTGCTGCATCTACCCAACCAGACTTCCTGGCTGTATACCCCAAACTAAAAGCGATGGCAGCCGTCCGCGATGAAGCTGGCTTGCGTTGGTGGCATAAATTATTATTTGAGCTTTCGTATGGCTCTGACTTTATCACCATAGAACTTTTCTTCCGGGGTTTTTTAATACTGGCATTTATGAAATGGGCCGGCAAGGATGCTATTTTGCCCATGGCGTGTTTTTATTGTGCCATTCATTTTGGAAAACCATTAGGTGAATGCATCAGTTCCTATTTTGGTGGGATACTACTAGGAGTGGTCGTTTATCATACACGATCGATCCTGGGTGGCTTACTTGTTCATTTGGGAATTGCCTGGCTGATGGAACTGGGAGGATATATTGGAAATACAACCTCTGTCCCCTAAAGGGGAGTTTAGGTTTATTAATTCCTAAAGGTTTCGAAACTCTTTAAAGAAAAAGGTTGAAAGAAGTTACGATAGCAAATTCATAAAAAATTTATGAATTACCAACGTTTAGTTCGTTAAGCACCCTTACGGAGTTTGGGGGTAAAAAAAGCTACAAGCCGGTAAGCCGGATTCTGTCGTGGGCTATCATTTATCTGTTCCTGCAGTTACCCACAGGACTCAAGCTGCCTACCCTGTATCGGGCCCGCGTTTCAGCGGAACTCGGACGAGCCGTCCTCAACGATACTATATGTGGCATTTCAGCATGCAAGGTTTACCCGCCCATGATGTTACCATCAAAAGCCGTGAGCTCTTACCTCACATTTTCACCCTCACCCCAACCCTCTCCACAGGTGGAGAAGGAGAAGGCAGTCATTTTCTGTGGCACTATCTCTTACTTTGATCACTCAAAGCAGCCGGCTCTTCACCGGTGCATTGCTCTGTGCTGTCCGGACTTTCCTACCCAGCTGGTCCTTCGATTAACTCAGGACGCTGGATCGATAGCCTGGCTTGTAGCAACTGCAAAAATAAACAGTAAAATCAGTATTGAAAGAATATTTCAGTAGCTCCGTATCCGTAAGCCGGGTGATACTGGTTCACAAAAGATTTAACCTCTTTCTTCAACCGGAGTTTATCATGTATCTCATCCCGCAAAACTCCCTCTCCCACTCCATGTATAACGATCAATGAGGGTTGATGATGAACGATAGCCAGGTTATAATATTTCTCAAATGTTTTTAATTGCTTGCTGAGTATCTCATAATTACTGAGATGCTTCCAGTCATCTGTCAGTTTTTCGATATGCAGGTCGATCATACTGCGGGCTGGTTCCAGGTGCTGGCGGGCTTTAGACGCATCATATATTTTGTAGCCCCTGGCCGCAAGCCTGCCCATCTCTACCCAGTCGTCGATCAGCTGATCCGGGTAATTTTCAAACAGCAATTGGGAAAAAGTGGCCTGGTTTTTTTGTTTTAGTTCTTCAATTTTTGCAAAGAGCTGTTTAGGTTTCAGTTTTACAGATGTTTCATAATGCTCCGCTTTGTGTTTTACCGGCTGGAGTAAAGTAAAATCAAATTCAAAAGACGGGCTGTCATTCATATCCGAAAACTCCACATCATGCAGGTAAAAATCTTCGAATGGTTGTATCGTATTCTTTAATTCAAAATCCGGTCTCCCAAAAAAATGTAGCTTGTAAACAAAGTTGTAGGCTGTCTCCGTTCTGTTGATCAGATGAATTTTTAGTTCTTCAACTACCACGTCGCCAAACTCATCTGTATCCATCACCGGCAAAAAGGTAACCCAAACACCGTCTGACACTCTCTTTTCATTCGACGGCTTTTCCTTTCTAAGGTCATCCACGAATTGTTTTTCCTTTTTCACCGGGAAAATTTTCTTTTGGGTAAATCTTTTGAAATAAGGGAAATCAACCTGGTCTTTGTAAACAGGAAAGCTAACCCCCTTTACATCCACCATCAGCATTTTATCATTGATGATGTCAACTATTTGTCCTTCTTCATTGGAATGCAGGATCAACACAATATCACCTATCTGGTATTTCATGATTCTCCTAACCCGTAACGGGGTATTTAAGATTCAGTAAATAAAAAGTCGCACAAAGTTACTTTAAGTAAAAATGTACGACGATTAAAACTTACGACCTTTTAAAAACCTATTCTTTGCTTTTAGCCAGTTTACTGTGTGAATAACTATACAGGAAATAGATGAACAGCCCAACCACCAGCCAAATCAGGAATCGCATCCAAACCGTATGTGTTTCTTGCGCCATCAGGTAAAGGCAACTGATAACACCCAATACTGGAATCAAAGAAAACTTTTTCACTAATGTCATCCCGGCAATTGCAAATGAGAATACCCAAAAAAGTGCCATTGGCCAGGTTGCCTTCGTCCAAATATCATTTGTAAAATAGCCTGGTACATTCGTTACTATCAATACAATGGCTCCTACAAGCATCGCTGGAAAAATGAACTGAGAGTTTACGAAAGGTACTTTGAATTTGCTTTCCGGTTGTACTTTCCTGTTCTGAAGCACTAATATGCCACCACATACCAATACAAATGCAAACAATGTCCCAATACTTGTCATAGAAAGCACGAAATTCATATTGAGAAACAAGGCTGGTATACCTACTATAACCCCGGTCAGTATTGTAGAAAAAGAAGGGGTCCCAAACCGGGGATGGATCTTTGAAAACACTTTTGGCAATAATCCGTCCCTGCTCATACTCATCCATATCCTGGGTTGTCCCATCTGGAAAACAAGTAACACACTTGCTGTAGCAACGATCGCACTTACGGCAATGATACCAGAAACGAACTTTAATCCTTGCGCATCAAAGACCATGGCCAATGGATCACCAACATTTAAACTGGAATACTTCACCATTCCTGTAAGAACCAGGGCCACAAGAATATATACGACTGTGCAAATTCCCAACGCATACATCATTCCCCGGGGCAAGTCCCGTTGAGGATCCTTACATTCCTCTGCTGTTGTAGAGATCGCATCAAATCCGATATAAGCAAAAAAGACGGCGGACACGCCTTTCAATATTCCCTCCATCCCGGTAGGCGTAAAGGGTGACCAGTTATCAGGATTAACATAGAATGCACCTAAAACAATAACGAGGAATATCACAGCAAGTTTTACAATCACCATTATATTGCTAATGGAACGTGATTCCCGAATTCCTATAAATACGATATAGGTGATCAGAACCACAATGAGAAAAGCAGGCAAATCCATAATAATTCTTAATCCCGCGATCTGTGGCGCATCAGCCCAGGCTGCAGCGCTTCCGGCAAATGCGTTAGTTTTCGCACTGACATAGTCCATCGTAAGCCAATCAGGTATATGCCACCCGATCTTGTCCATAAGATTGGTGAAATAATCGCTCCATGATCCGGCGACATAAATATTTCCAATCGCATATTCCAACAACAGGTCCCATCCGATGATCCATGCAAAAATCTCTCCGAAGGCTACATATGAATAAGTATAAGCACTTCCTGAAACAGGTACTGTTGATGCAAACTGCGCATAACACAAGGCTGCAAATCCACAAGCTATCGCAGTAAAACCATACAATAAAACGACGCCAGGTCCACCATCAGCGGCTGCCTTTCCAATTGAACTGAATATTCCCGCACCTATAATGGCTGCAACTCCGAAAAAAGTAAGATCCCTGACACCGAGCACTCTTTTTAATCCCATTCCATGCCCGTCACTAATACCAGCTTCGGCGTCCCTGAGAATAGTTGTAATAGATTTCTTACGAAAAAGTTGATTTGCCATAGCAGTTGGTTTTGATACGTCAAAATAGACAAAAATAAGCTAAGAGCAAAAAGGGGAAAAAGAGTCGAAAAAAATACTCTTTCGGTTTACACAATAATTCTCCTCTATTTTCTACTCTATGTACTTTTGATTAATGCTCTCTTTTAACAAGGAGATGGGCCAGCTCCTTCAGTGGTTGTTTGCGTTTGGATAAGACAGCAATATCTTCCAAGTGGGTTAGAGCTTCATCAAGGTATTTATTTTTCAATTGAAGCGCCCATTCATCCACCTGGCAATCGCGGAATATTTGTACCACTTTATCTATTTTGTCCGCCGCATTACCTGCCAATAATTCTTTCAGTTCTTGTTGTTGTGTAGCAGAAGCTGTTTCAAACGCATGTAATAATAAAAATGTTTTCTTGTTGGATAAAATATCACCACCTACCTGCTTTCCAAATTTTTTAGGATCCCCAAATGCGTCCAGATAATCATCCTGTACCTGGAAGGCAATGCCAAGTTTTTTTCCAAACTCATACAAAAGTTGCCGGTTCCTCTCTCCTGCCCCTCCAAGAATGGCTCCTGTTTGCAAACTTGCTGCCAATGCTACCGACGTTTTCAATTCGATCATCCTCAAGTATTCAACCTGGTTTACCATTTCCTTTTTCTCAAAATCCATGTCCATTTGCTGCCCTTCACAAACTTCTTTGGCCGTACGGTTGAAAAGAGCAAGAATAGATTGCAGGTAATCAATGCTTATCTTATTTAGTTCTTCATAAGCTGTTACCAGCATGACGTCGCCTGCCAATAAGGCGGTGCTTTCACCATATTTTGTATGCACGGTTTCCATACCACGACGAAGTGGTGCTTTATCCATGATATCATCATGTATCAGTGTGAAGTTGTGAAACAGTTCAATCGCGGTAGCAACATGCCATGCATCCTCCCTTACTCCATCAAACAATTCATTCCCCATCAGGCAAAGCACCGGGCGGATCCGCTTACCCCCCATTTTGAGAAAATACTCGTTAGGATCGTATAACGACGCTGGTTCAGCCGGAAAATGCCGTTTGTCAAAGTACAAAGAGAATTTCTGAGAAAGGAGTTCAAATGATTGCATAATAAAGAGTTTCAGGCAGAGGGCGCAGCGTTCGCTGAGTTGAATAATTATTCACCATTCTTTGTAATCCATTTTTCAATAAGACCTTTTAAAATTAATCATTAAGGCAACTTTTAATTGTGTAAGTTTAAATAGGTAACCAGCCTTTTATAATGAACCGGAGCAACTTTATCCATTGATTTTATTTCTACGATTACTTTAGACCTGACAATCAAAACGGCTCTGCAACTCAATTCGATTCTTACATTATCAAATATAACCGGGATATCCTGCTGCCTACTTACAGCAAATCCTCTTTTTACAAAATGATACTATAGTATTTCTTCATAAACCGATTCGAGTAAACAGGTCCCAGCTCTTTATGGATGTATATTGCCTCTTCCATAATGCTAGAGGTTACCTGGTTTATTTCCATAAGATAAATATAATATTCTATGCGTACCCCGCGCACTCTGTGTGCTCCTATTTTCTCTTTTTACTCTTTTCGCTGCTTCTTTTCTCCACCGCCAACTCCCTTGCCACCACCCATTCATAATCTAACTGCCGCTTGGAAAGATTTGCAGCCACAACTTTTATTGTTACTTTATCTCCCATTCTGAATTTCTTACCACTTCGCTGACCTACCAGGCAATAATCAGATTCTACATGCCGGAACTCATCATATTCCAGCAGGCTATTTACACTTACTAATCCTTCACATTTATGATCTACCGTTTCCGCCCAAAAACCGAAACTGGCCACCCCACTTATTACTCCGTCAAATTCCTCTCCCAAATAATTTTTCATGTACTGCACCTGCTTGTATTTATTCGAAGCCCGTTCTGCTTCCATGGCTGCTCTTTCTCTTTCACTGGTGTGCTTACATTTTTCTTCCAGCTTTTTATCCGGTTGAACTTTATTTTTCAGCACATCTTCCAATATCCGGTGCACTTGTACGTCAGGATAGCGTCGAATAGGGGAAGTAAAATGACAGTAATGTTCAAATCCTAAACCATAATGCCCAACGTTTTCGGTCGTATATTTTGCTTTTGCCATCGTGCGGATGCCTAATTGTTCCAGGACATGCTGTTCTGGTTGACCATGAACATCTTTTAATAGTTGATTGAATGAGGCCGCGATGGTATCGGGTGAACTTGTGTCGAACTTATGTCCAAATTTTTTGGCAAAGGCCGCAAAGGGAAGCAGTTTTTTTTCATCTGGGTCATCATGTGTACGATAGGGGAATGGCAGGGGTTTATTATTGATCTTGATCTTGGAAATATTTTCAGCTACGGTCCTGTTTGCGAGCAACATCAACTCTTCGATCAATTGGTGAGCTTCCTTGCTCTCTTTAATAATGATCCCAATCGGGTCGCCCTTCTCATCCAGTTTAAACCGTACCTCCGTGGAAGAGAAATTAATGGCTCCATTATTAAATCGCTTCTTTCGGAATTTTTGGGCCAGGTCATTTAATACAAGGATCTCTTCTGAATATAAACCGGTTTTTTCTTCGATAATAGCTTGCACCTCTTCGTATGTAAAGCGATGATCAGAATGTATAATTGTCTTTCCTAACCAGTATTGTTTCACTTCGGCCTTAGGTGTGATCTGGAAAATAGCGGAGAAGGTGAGTTTATCCTCTTTTGGTCTCAACGAGCAAAGAAAATTGGAGATGTGCTCGGGAAGCATCGGGTTTACCCTGTCAGGCAGGTAAACAGAAGTAGCCCTCTGGTAGGCTTCGTTGTCTAAGGCCGTGCCCGGTTCCACGTAATGGCTGACATCTGCAATATGAACTCCAATTTCGTAATTCCCATTTTTTAGCTGGCGAAAGGAAATAGCATCATCAAAATCCTTTGCATCGATCGGGTCAATCGTGATAGTAAGTATACCTCTTACATCATTTCTTTTCTTTATCTCGTCAGCAGAAATAGCGTCCGGGATCCTGGCGGCCACTTCCAGCGCCTCATCGGGGAATTCAAGCGGGAAACCTGCTTCCAGCAGGATCTCTTTCATGGCGGCATCATTACTGTTCCCGGCATCCAGCACCGTTACCACCTCACCCACCGGCCGCTTACCATCATTCTCCCATTGGAGTAAACGAACTACTACCCTGTCATGATCTGTTGCATTATTAATATTGGGCAAGGGGATAAAAATGTCAGGCATCGGCTTGTCCATATCAGCCACAAAAAACGCAAACCCTTTATTCATTTGCAGGTGACCGATGAATTCTGTTCGCTTGCGTTGCAGCACCTCCTTTACTACCCCCTGCATCCGGCGGCCGCTTTTTATTTCCTTAATGGCCACGCTTACACTGTCTCCATGGAGAGCAGTGTTGAAATCGCCGGGGCGTATCATCACGTCTGTGTCCACGCCTTCAAGGGTAACAAAGCCCATCCCTGAACGTGTTATGTCCAGCACCCCTTTCAACACTTTGCCGGCGGACGGTCCTGATCTTTGCTTATCTTTCTTCCCGTTTTTTTGCCTGGTTTGCTTTTTTGAATTTTTTCTTCCCATTTTAATTTTTTATAGTTGTTGTTGGCCTCTCGACAAAGGTTTACCTGAAAAATTTTGAATAAAGTCCGTCACCAGATTAGTAAACTGGGTTTCACTTTCAAATAGAAAGTGGTGGCGGACAGGTATAATATACAGCGGCAGTTCATCGATTTCGTCATTGAATTTTAAAAGCCTAACTGCATCCTTTTCGGTTGTCAGAATAATTTTATCTGGCGTTTCGATTTGCTGGAATCTTTTTTTAATATCATTCAGGTCATCAATTGAAAAAACATGATGATCCGGAAAGTGCAGCATATGATAAATGTTACTGTGATTTTCCAGCATTTTTTTTAAAGGTTTTGGGTTGGCAATCCCTACCACCAATAAAACTTCTGTTTTTGAATCAAGGATTATTGCCTTCCTGCTAGTGATATGATACAATTGACCGTACTGAAGAGCTGTAAAAAAAATATGCTGTGCAGGTAAGAGGTTAATTTCCCTGGTTATTTTTTCCTTTTCTGCGTCGCTAATATCCGGCTTACATTTCGTAACAATAATAATTTCTGCCCTTTTGTAGCTACTCTTCAGATCCCGCAAATCCCCGGTGGGCAAATAAAAATCATTGGTGAATAAATTATTGTACTCGGTCAACAGAATATTCAATCCCGCTTTAATAGCCCGGTGCTGGAAAGCATCATCTAAAATGATGGCCTGTGTTCCCGGCCTGTCGTACAATAACTGGCCAATGGCCTCCATACGTTGTTCACCCACTGCCACGGGAACATCAGGGAACTTTAGATGAAACTGCATCGGTTCATCTCCAATTTCCAATGCCGTTGTGGTGGCACTGGCCAGGGCATAGCCCCTCGTTTTTCGTTTATATCCCCGGCTCAATGTAGCCAAGTTGAATTTGTCTTTCAAATTCGCCACGAGGTATTCCACCATAGGTGATTTGCCGGTACCCCCTACCGAAAGATTGCCTACGCCAATTAGTGGCAGGCCATAACTGTAAGATTTTAAAATTCTCCAATTGTAAAGCCAGTTGCGAATACTGATTCCCAGCCAATAGAGCAGAGCAAATGGCAATAAAAGTATCCGGAATGATCTGAGAAAGAAATTAGAAAACATAAACTGTATGCGGCATATGCAAAGGTCCAAAGGTACGCCAAAATCGCTCCGTGACGGTTAAATCAAAAGACAGTCAAAAATCGACCAAAAAAATAGAATTCGTGTATTATCCCACTTCCCTTTGCTCAATAAAAGTAGTGAACACGGTGGTGCCATAATTCCTTTCAGTTGTATAGAAAGGAAAGGTTTTATAATTATTCCTGGGAGTATGCTCCAAAACAAACCAACCATTCTTCTTCAACAATCGTTTTTCAAAAATTAATACTGGCAATTCATCAATGGAGGTCAAGGCATAGGGCGGGCCTGCAAAAATAAAATCAAACTGATCTGTACATTGATTGATAAATCTGAAAACATCCATTTTTATCACTTTCAAATTGGTTATCCGTAATGCTAACGACGTTTTCTTAATAAATTCGAACATAGTGTTGTCCTTCTCCACAATAGTGAGATCAGAAACACCTCTTGATGCCAGTTCATAGCTGATGCTCCCGGTACCTCCAAACAGGTCCAGCGTTTTCATCCCTTCCCAATCAAGACTATGCTGGAGAACATTAAACAGTCCTTCCTTGGCCATGTCTGTAGTAGGCCTTGTATAAGGCATCTTGTTGGGCGGATTAAATTTTCTTCCGCCATGTTCACCTCCTATGATGCGCATTTTGCCAGGTCATTAAGAGAAGTAAAAAAATGTGGAGGATATTCATTGCTCAGTTCCCAGTTGGCTTCCCTAAAATGCAAATTGATAAAATACTGGCATAATCCGGTATACAACGCGGATTGTTTGTCTATTAATCCTGAAAGACGCAATTGCACCTCCGCCTGGGACAAAGAAAACAGCTGGCAGGTTTTTAAAAGATAATACAATACGTCGCCAGGGCTGGTGAACCCAAAGGTTTGAGCCAACAAAAGTTTATTGCCTTTGGATACAATGACTGTCAGCTCATCCGTGCGAAAGTCAACCGCAAGGCAACCCATTATATCCGCAGTGGTGATACTCTTTATCCCTAATGAATATTGGTGCCGGCAACTCGCCGCTGGAATTTTTTTGTGCATCCACTCCCGGATTTCTTCCGGAAGTGAGTACATATTGTACAATTGCCATTCCGCGATCAAGTCTGCAACAATGCCGGAGTTGTCAAATTTGTTGCCCATCACCCTTAATAACAATCCTGCATTCTCCCCCTGGTACTCCTTTGATGATATTAATACGCTGTGAGGAAAATCATAACTGACCAATACTTGCAGAAATGAGCTTTGCAATACGGGGTCAAGGAATTCTGCCAGTTGCTTTCTGTCCCACAGACCGGTAGTGCAATACGCCAATTCATGCAGCTGATCGCCATCTTTACCGGTTATGGCAAAGCTACCATGCTTCGCTCCTATCCTTATTGACAACACCTGCAAACTGTTATCACTACCACCATTATCTATATGAAATATTTTTTTCAACTACTTGTTTTACCGGCGTGCAATAATAGACAAAAATTTAAATATCGTAGGTTTGCCCGCCCGAACCCAACGATCTGGTTAGGATTATTTCAACGATATGTTTGGTCGGCCCAAATTAAATGGCCACACTTACCCCACATACTGATCTGCAAGTAGAAATCAGCAACCGACAGATCCTGAAAATCGCGTTGCCGATAAGTTTGGCCATGCTGGTACCGCAAATAAATTTTGTGGTCAATAATATTTTTCTTGGCAGGCTGGGAGAATCAGAATTGGGCACAGCCGGTATTACCGGCGTCTTCTATCTCATCTTCGCATTAGTAGGAAATGGGCTGAACAGTGGTCTGCAGGGATTATTATCCCGGCGGGCAGGCGAAAATCGCCCTACCGAGATAGGTAAATTATTTGCACAGGGCTTATGGATCTCTATACTATTTGCAGTAGCGGGCATCCTGCTTACCTATCTTTTTGCCCCTTATTTTCTTTCATTCAGCCTTCATTCAGCAACCGTACACAACCAGGCCACAGAATTCCTGAAGATCCGGGTATGGGGAATTCCGTTCTTATACCTGTTTCAAATGTGTAATGCCTTATTGGTAGGCACCAATAACAGCCGTTTCATGAAGTATGGCTTCTGGACCCAGGCTCTTCTTAATATCCTGCTGGATTATGCGCTGATTTTTGGTCATTTTGGTTTACCGGCATTGGGATTCAATGGGGCGGCCTGGGCTTCTGTGCTATCAGAAGTGGCAGGTATGCTTGTGGTATTGGCTATCATTTTTTATAAAAAACTTAATCACCGGTTTTCTCTATTCCAGTATTGGAGGTTTGACAGACCCGTCGCCGGTCTGATTTTCAAGCAATCATCACCACTGGTGGCACAGTGGTTGCTCAGCATATTGGCCTGGTTGCTTTTATATATTTTTATCGAGCATCTTGGTGAAAGACCGCTGGCTATTAGTAATACCATGAGGAATATCTTTGGTTTGTTTGGGATATTTGTATGGGCTTTTGCCAGTACGAGCAACGCAATGGTCAGTAATATAATTGGGCAAGGAAAAAAAGAACAGGTCATTTTTCTGATCAAAAAAATAAGCTGGCTTAGCTTTAGTTTTTCTTTCCTGCTTTGCCTGCTCATCAACGTTTTTCCTCATTTGTTCCTAAGTGTCTATGGCCGCGAACGGAGTTTCGTCAATGATGCAATACCTGTTATCCGCATGGTTACATTTGGCATATTGATCATGTCATTTGCTGCAGTGTGGCTGAATGCGGTAACCGGAACTGCCAACACAAAAGTTAACCTGATCATAGAGATCATCGCCATTATTTTCTATACGCTATACATATTTCTTACTATGAAAGTTTTTAACGGGGGACTTATTTGGGCCTGGGCTTCCGAATTGTTATACTGGGGTATGCTTTTTACTCTCTCTTTCTTTTACATCAAAAGTGGCAAATGGAAAAATAAAGTGATTTAACGAATCTGGGGCTACTCATTTTTTATTTACCTTTATCAGCTTAAATTGATCTGATCGTCTACAATGTTTAATAAATGAAAAAGTTATGAAGAAGTATTTTTTCTACGCTTTGGTAATTGTGTTAGTAAGCACAACAGCTGCCAATGCCCAGCCGTCTGAAATGGATCCGGCTTCGGCTTCCAAAAGCGGGGTCCGGGCCTTTAAAGTGTATAATAACCCGGCACAAGATAAAATCGACCAATTTGAAATTCATAGTGTGGGCGGTACCACTTTCACTACTTCCAATATTGCCGATGGAACAACCAACAGCTATAAACACTCACAGCAGATCATTGTATCACTTGTGCCGAATAAAGCGGGTAACACTACTTTCCAGTTGAACTTCTATACGCCAACAGAAAACGTCCAACAGGCTGCTACCTATACCGAGAATACATTGCATATTTATTATCCTGTGGCTATGTACGAAGCCATCCGGACAAAATTGGAGCAGGCTCTTGCTGCGAAGAAAAAAGTGATCGTAAAAGTAATTCAAAAACCAAATGGTTTTCGGGAAGGCACGTTGATTCTCTAAACTTCCGGAATATTATTTTAAAAATTGCGAAGTCGACACTTCGCAATTTTTTTTGTCTGAGCTTCTGTGGCACTTTGTAAATTAAGGCAGGATCCACGATAAAAAATACTATAGGAGGCCCCCTGGGTATTGATTATTTGCGATACCTTGCAACCCATCCTTCCAATTGCCAGTCCGGCTCATACATGGGCCAATTTTATTAATAAAAACCACTGTAATGAAACATTACTTTCTATTACTGATTCTTGCCATTTCCTGTGTGTCTTACGGGCAGGATACTTCAGCAACTAGTTTTTCGAGCTATTCAAAATTTGATTTCGTACCCGGTGAGCAAGTGATCTTTTTCGACGATTTTTCCCAGGCCACGGTTGGCGATTTTCCTGCCAGCTGGAATACAAATGGTTCAGGTGAAATTGTGACGCTTAATAATTTCGGAGGCAAATGGTTGAAGACCTCCAGCGAGATTCGCTATAGGCCAGTATTAAATGGAAAAAAATTTCCTGACAACTACACTATAGAATTCGATGTGATCTTTACGGCTGAAGAAGACATGCATGGCTCAACTATGTTACTATCCCTCGATATTTTTTCTGCCGCTGATGCAAAAGCTATGGAGGCTGAAGGTGCTACAGGGGTACGACTTCAAGCGGGTGGACAGGGAGTTGGCGCTTACAGTTGGGACAATGGCACCCTTGGATTTGAAAATGCCCGCGACCAAAATGTATTGGGTGAGAAAAATGGAAAAGTGATCCGGTTTTCCGCCTGGGTTCAAAAACAAAGAGTGCGATTGTATATTGGTGAAAACAAAGTATATGACCTTCCACAGCTCATGCCCTCAGGGGGAACCGTCAATGCGATCAGCTTTTTTACGGGTATTTATGGTGAAGGGAAGAGAGATATCTTAATTTCCAACCTTCGGATTGCTATCGGTGCTCCTGATATGCGCAATAAACTGATCACAGAAGGCAAACTGGTTACCCGGGGAATACTATTTGATGTCAATTCTGATAAACTAAAAGCGGAATCATACGGCACTCTGAAAGAGATCGCACAGGTATTAAAAGATAACCCCACTGTAAAAGTGAAGATCGTTGGCCATACAGATAGTGATGGTGATGATAATGCAAACCTTTCTTTATCGAAAAAAAGAGCGGCGTCGGTTAAAAATACACTGAGCAAGGACTTTGGGGTTGATGCGATGCGTATGGAAACAGACGGTAAAGGTGAATCAGAACCTGCATCACCTAATACAACACCATTGGGGAAAGCGGATAACCGTAGAGTGGAATTTATTAAGTTATAGAAAATTCAGCGCCCGAAATACTTACAGATCTTTTGATCAATACTCTTTACTATATCTCACACCAACATTACCGGTAAATTTTGAGATCGGTGCCTGGAGTTTCATGATCGAAATTTCTACTTTCCTGATCTGGGGAAATGAGGCATGAATAATTTCAGTCATCTCCATGACAAAGGTTTCAAGAAGATCCCGGGGATTTTGCATTTCGGTTTTCAATAAGCTATATAAGGTGGCGTAATTAACCGTTTCTTCAAGGCCGGTAATGGTACCACCAGCAGGTGTAAAGCCAACTGCAAGGTTTACTTCAAATTCATTGCCTGTCTTCCGCTCTTCTGTATACAAGCCATGGTAGGCAAAAAAATGAAGGTTCTTTAATTCAAGGGTAATCTTTCCCGACATAGTTAACGTGAATGGTTGTTAGTGAATTCCCTTGGCACTTAAGTATCGTTCCGCATCCAGGGCAGCCATGCAACCAGTACCGGCGGCCGTTACGGCCTGGCGATAAATCTTATCCTGAACATCACCCGAAGCAAATACGCCCTCTATATTTGTTTTGGAAGTACCTGGTGTCGTTATGATATATCCGGTTTCATCCATATCCAACCAGCCTTTGAAAATATCTGAGTTGGGTTGATGTCCTATTGCTACAAAAAATGCACTGACCGGAATCTCCTGCTTTTCGCCAGTCTGGTTATTTCTTATCCTGACTCCTTCCACTTTTTTATCTCCCAGCACTTCATCCGTCTCACTATGCCAGTAAATTTTAATATTTGGTGTATTAAATACTCTATCCTGCATCACTTTGCTAGCCCTCATTTCTCCTTTTCGGATGATCATATGAACCTGGGAACATATTTTAGAAAGGTACAAGGCTTCTTCGGCAGCCGTATCACCGGCCCCTACAATCACGGCTTCTTTTCCTTTAAAGAAGAAACCATCACATACGGCACAGGCGCTTACACCATATCCATTCAATCGTTGTTCACTTTCCAGACCAAGCCATTTTGCAGAAGCCCCGGTGGCAATGATCAACGCATCTGCCTCGATCCATTTTTCTTCGTCAATCTGTACTTTAAAAGGTTGCGGCTAATAAATCAACCTTGGTAGCAAGACCAAACCGGATATCAGCACCCATTCTTGTGGCTTGTTTCTCAAAATGGATCATCATCTCAGGCCCCTGAACACCGTCGGCATAACCCGGGTAATTTTCCACTTCTGTTGTAATAGTCAGTTGTCCACCGGGTTGAATACCCTGGTATAAAACCGGTTTGAGATTGGCCCGGGCTGCGTAAATAGCTGCGGTATACCCGGCTGGACCAGAGCCTATGATCAAACATTGTATTCTTTCAATTGTCTCCATAAATTTAATTAATGTTGGTAGAACTGTTATCACCCAAAACAATCCTATGATTTGAATGCGGCAAAATTAACCCGTCAGCACGAAATAAGTTTTGTAAAAAAAGACAGCTCCGACCAACAAGTTGACCGGAGCTGTTATAATAACCCACCGATTAAAAATTTTTTAACCCAAATAGGCTTTTAAAGCACTGCTGTAACGGGCTTTTTGTAAACGTTTGATCGCTCTTTCTTTGATCTGGCGGATACGTTCTTTGGTAAGATCGTATTTCTGACCAATCTGTTCGATAGTAACACCATTTTCGCCATCAAGTCCAAAATAAGCATTTACGATTTCTGCTTCTCGTGGATGACAATGATTTCAATACCCGGCGGATCTCATTTCTCAATGAATCCTTCATCACATCATCATCAGTATCATCACCACCTTCCAGCAGGTCACCCATGGCTACATCTTCCGCTTCATGCACAGGTGCATCCAAGTGAAGTATGACGGGTATTGCTCTGGAAAATATTGTTGATCTCTGTTTCACTCATCTCCAGCAATTCAGCTAATTCTTCTGTTGATGGTTCTCTCTCATGTTCCTGTTCAAAAGCCATGTAAGCTTTATTGGCTTTATTGTAGGTACCAATTTTATTTTGAGGCAAGCGAACCAATCTGCCCTGCTCTGCCAAAGCCTGCAGTATTGACTGGCGAATCCACCATACAGCGTAAGAAATGAATTTAAAACCTTTGGTTTCATCAAAGCGTTGTGCCGCTTTGATTAAGCCGAGGTTACCCTCGTTAATCAGGTCACTGAGAGAAAGCCCTGGTGCTGGTATTGCTTTGCTACAGATACCACGAAACGAAGGTTGGCCTGTACCAATTTGTCCAAAGCTCGTTGAGATCTACCGGGTTTCTGTTAAACATTTTGATCCGCTGAGCAAGAGTGGTCTCCTCCTCCGGAGTGATCATCGAAATTTTGGAAATTTCCTGCAAATATTTCTCAACTGCCTGCGAATCCCGGTTGGTGATCTGGGTAGCAATTTTGAGCTGCCTCATAACTTAAATAATTTTAAATATCAACGAATAATAGACAGTCTTTGTTTGCAGAATGTTGCAAATGGATAGTTAATACAGAGTGTGAATTTTACCGTCCGGGACCGTCTGCAAAAATAGACATTAATGCCCGTATCTCATAACGATTTAGACGTGAAAATTACCCACAAACAACCGGGGAAAATGGCTTCATATGTTAATTATGCCTGAAAAGCAGGACCAGTAAGCATTTGCAGCTAATTTAATTTGATGAAAAAACTTTGCATTCCTGTCAAGTTTGGGGCTTCGCCGGATCAGCTTTCTGTCTCTTTGCCTTCCTGGCCAGCACTATCCATATCACCAACCCTGAAAGGAAAAGAACAGTGGAAATCACTTCTGCCTGTGTTGGTTGAAATCCAAAAATGTTAAGACGGGTATTCACCCTGATTTTTTCGATAAAAAACCGCTCCAACCCATTAAGCATAAGATAAAACCCAAAAAGGGTACCCGGAATTGTAAACTTCTTTCTGAATGACCAGATAACGAGGAAAAGTAGGAAACAAACGATTATTTCGTAAAAAGGAGTGGGATACACGCCAACTGGTAGTTCATTGCAAAATTTGGTATCGGTACAACCTGGTATTTTTACCCCTACTTCATTCACATTATGCGGATAGGTATAAGACCACATCCAGTCCGGCAGCCAATTGAATGGCTTTGGATTGGTATTTTCAATTCCCCAGTCGCCATCACCTGATACCTGGCAACCAATTCGACCAAGAGAATAAGCCAGCATCATAGTTGGAGCCAGGGCATCATTGAGATGCCAGAATCCGATCTTATGTTTTTTTGCATACCACCACAATCGCAATGCCTGCACAAATCAGACCTCCGTAAAAAGTAAGTCCTTTGGCGGAAAAAATATAGTCCGAAGGATGTTTAAGAAAATCACTCCAGTTTTCGAAAATGTCAAACAGTTTGGCGCCTAATAATCCAAATATCAGGGCAATAATGGTGATCTCGCCTACCCTGTCGTGCGGCCAGATCCTGATGGTTCTTTTTTCAGGCTTGGCCAGTTTCTGTTTGTTTTTATCCCACCATTTAAGCCCGGCAAATAATAAGCCCAGTACGATACCCGCAGGCCAGCTTCCCAATGTGGAAAAAATAAATGCCTGTGGATCTTCCGTAGCGGAGCTATCCATGATAAATAGGGCCACTATTTTGTAACCCAATAAAAATCCCAAGTAGAAAATTTAGGGTCAGATCAACAGCGTGGCGGGCTGACCAACCATTACCTGCATTTCGGTAGGTTGAAATAAGCCTTGCTTGCTTTTACGCCTCAATTCACTGGCTAAGACAATAGCAGAAATAATAAAAGAAATAGCAACAAAAAAACCAAAGGAATTTACAAACCGAAGAAAGTTCCATTCTACGCCAAAAAGGTCTTTAAAGGCATAATATAGGTTGGGATACATGAATAGTTGGTTGGTTAGGCAGCGAATATACTAAGAAAGTCGGGAGTCAGTTCAGCATTCGTAGGGAACCAGCATGATAAATAAAATATTCTTACCCTTGCATAATTATCTCAGACCCTTACAATAAGAAAAGCATACTACATGATTAGAAGCCTCTGACTCCCGACTAATGACTCCTGAATCTAGTTACAATGTTGATCAAAAGCACCCATCAGGTTTTGAGCGATCATTTGTGCTGACCTTCCTTCTATCTGGTGGCGTTCGATAAAATGCACCAACTGGCCATTTTTGAATAAGGCAATCGCAGGTGAAGAAGGTGGATAAGGCATCAGGTGCTGACGCAATGTTTTGACTGCTTCTATATCAAAGCCTGCAAAACTGGTGGTCAGATAAGTCTGGTTTTTGGGTAGCATTGGCAACAGCCAATAAAACGCCAGGACGGGCAGTACCCGCTGAGCAACCACAAACTGAATTGATCATGACCAGCGTGGTTCCTTCTTTCGTCAATTGAGATTCTACTTCCGCTGACGAAAGAAGTTCTGTAAAACCATTTTCGGTCAGCTCCTCTTTCATCGGTATTACTATTTCTTCAGGATACATGTGTCTGTTTTTTTAATGAAACACAAAAGTAACCAAAAAGTTTACTGAGTCGTGACAGTTACCGGTCCTAAGAAATTATGACAGCAAAAATTCCTCTTTTCGGAAATAATGTCTTTCACATTATAGGGTTTACGCCCAAACTGACAGCACAAAAGCTTCAAAAACGCTGTGGTATACTGTTTGAGAATCCAATCATAAATCGTCAAACAAATAAAACTAAATAACCATGACAAACGTAAAATTTAACAGGAAGCCGTTCGAAGGAACTTTCAACAACCTGGTTGATGATCTTCTTTCTGAACTACCGGTACTATTTAAAAATGAATTTAACAAAAGTGAGCGAAAGGGTTTTATTCCGGCCAACGTCAAAGAAACAGATGGGCATTATTTGCTGGAAATAGTAGCTCCGGGATTTGAAAAAGCAGATTTTAAAATAACCCTTGACCAGGAATTGTTGACTATCTCCGCTGAAAGCAAAACCGAAAGTAAACAAGATCAGGGCCCCAATGGCTCACCGGAAAAACAGATTCGCAGGGAGTACAGCTACAGTTCTTTTAAGAGATCTTTCACATTAGATGAAAAAATTGATGCAACGAAAATTGACGCCTCCTACATCAATGGAGTGTTGCTATTAAACCTTCCTAAGAAAGAAGTAGTCAAAGCATCAGCGACAGAAATTATTATTAAATAAAAATATTTTTAAAGTTTCTCATAAGCAGTTGGTTTTGGTTTACACCCCCCGTTTCCACGGGGGGTTTCTTTTTAAGCATCTTTAAACCCTACCACAAAAAAAACCAATCATCGCAGTCCCTTCACTACTCAAGACATTCCTGTTTTCTCCTGGTATCGATCAAGTACTGTATTTTCCATTCACTGTTGAATCGTACCAATTGGAAAGAGTTGACACCGCAATGGCTAAACTGGCCTTTATAATAAAAACTATAGGGGGTCCAGGCGAGAGCTAAGGGTCCATCTATTTTTATAATATCAAATGATATTCTTTCATCGAGATTCCCCGGTGTTTCTTTCCCGGTAAAGTCGATAAAGCCCGCAGGGTCTTCAGTTTTAACCGTCACTTTACCCTCCTTGTTGCGGGAAATAGTTTGTAATACCATGCTATCAGCAAAACTGCTTTTCAGCATTACAGGGTCCGCATTCTTCATGGCGGTGAACATCCTGTTGATAACTGTCTTCACTGAATCTTCCGCGGTTTGAGCATTGATAGCTATTATACCGATCAGTTGTGTTAAGACTATGAAAAAGTACTTCATGCTTATCGATTTTATGAGTTTGTGGCAAATGAATTGAAACATAGATACGTTATTATTTTTTACCTCTAAAAATAAAATCTCCAACTATGCAGACCGGAAGAATAGTACAAGCGGTTCTTTTGATGTGGATAGTGGCAATCGTTTCCAGTTGTGCCGCCAGTAAAGACTACAGCAGTAAACTGTTTGCTCCCCGAATACCTGTAACCAAAGATACCCAGGCGCTGGCTTTCCGTTTCCTTGATTTTGATGGTACGGAAGTTGAAAAAGAAAATTGGGTAACAACCGATATCATAATGGGAAGAGATACCGTGAGTAAAACCATCGCCCTTGATAAACTCTCAAAAGTATTTCCCGCCTCACCGGTAGCCGCTAAAACCACCACTACTACACAGCCAAGAGCAACAGTACCTGATCAGACAAAGCCTTTACCGGAAGAAACGGAACCTGTGGCCCGTCATGTGAACCCCGGTGAAGTAAGAACCAAAAAAACAAGAGAACCTGATCAATGAAGCACCGCCTGCAATAGGCGAATCCGTCAACTATTTCCTAAACCCTAAATAGCACACTATGAAAAGAACGCCACTCTTGCTAACCGTATCTATTATTTTGGTCGCGGCCGCCATTACCAGTTGTAAACCCAGCCGGGTTTGGGCAACAAAAGAAAAAGAGGACAGAACAGTCCGGAATACACCGGCCCCCCCACCCCGTTATCATAACCCGGTCGCTATGGGGTCAGTATCCCTTATTATCAGCCCGAGACCTGGTTTTACTATGAACAAATACCCGGATGGAAGATATTTTCATCGCAGCCCGCAAGGATTTCTGTATTGGAAAGGAAATGATAATAGGTTTTTCCTTGACAAATCTTACCTGAACAGGGTTAGTTTCAGCCAGTGGGAATATAATGAATGGAAAAGGTATAGTAGAAGCCAGCAAAATAACCGGCGTCGGTAAAGCGACCAACGGCAAATCCAAGACCTTCTACAAAAGGGCTTTTTAATGCCGTCATCCCCTAAGTGTAACATAAATTACTTATAGCCCAGTATTTTCAGCATACTTTGTGCGGTCTGTTGTTTGGCATAAATCCAATCCACCAGTTTACCATGCCTGTCATGACCAACGATAACATGCTTGGGAGATGGGATCAGGCAGTGTTTGATGCCACCGTACCCGCTAATCTGATCCTGGTAAGCGCCGGTATGAAAAAAACCAACATATAAAGGATCCTTGTTCCCGTTCATTTTCGGCAGAAAAACTTCATTAATATGTTCCTCTGAGTCATAATAGTCATGGCTGTCACAGGTAATACCTCCCAGCACCACCCGCTGGTAATCCTCTTCCCATTTATTCACCGGTAACATCAGGAATTTTTCGCCGATCCCCCAGGTGTCGGGCAAGGTGGTTATGAATGAAGAATCGATCATGTACCAGGTTTCCCTGTCATTCTGTACTTTCTCAGCTATGACACTAAAAATATGTGCCATACTCTCCCCTACCGTATAGCTTCCAAATTCAGTAAAAATATGAGGCATCGGCACTTTGGCTTTTTTACAGGCTGTTTTGATATTGCGCACGATCTCATTGATCATGAACTGATAGTCGTATTCAAAGCCCAATGAATGTTTGATCGGAAAACCGCCACCGATATTAATGGAATCCAATTCCGGACAGATCTTTTTTAACTGGCAATACAAGTTGATAACCTTGTTCAATTCACTCCAATAATAAATATCATCCTTGATTCCTTTGTTCAGGAAGATATGGAGCATTTTTAACTGGAACTTGCTTTCATAACCTTCAATCCTGTCGACATAAAACTCCAATATGTCTTTGGCGCGGAAACCAAGCCTTGATGTATAGAAAGGAAAATTAGGTTCCTCTTCAGCAGCTACCCGGATACCCAATTTAAAAGGAACCTTTACAGAGGCGGCATATTCTTTCAGTTCCTCCTTATTGTCCAATATGGGTATAACATTGGTGAATCCGGTGTTCAGCAAGTTGGCTATGCGGCGGGTATACCCTTTTTGTTTATACCCGTTGCAAATAATATGAATGTCTTTGGTGATCTTCTTTTTTGTATACAGTTTTTTAATGATCTCAATATCATAAGCATAAGAGGTCTCCAGGTGGATCTCGCTCTTCAACGCTTCCTCTACCACGAAGCTGAAGTGGGAGCTTTTGGTACAGTAACAATAATAATATTTCCCTTCGTATTTATGCTTCTTAAAAGCTGCAGCAAACATCTGTTTAGCTTTTCTTATCTGCATGCCGATCTTGGGCAGGTAAGTCAGTTTCATGGGCGTGCCATACTTCGCGATCAGGGCATTCAGGTCAAGTCCATTGAAGTATAAATTGCCTTCATCCACTTCGATGCCTTCCTGCGGAAAATTAAAAGTTTGTTTTACGAGGTCGTGGTAAGAATTTGTCATGATGGGTAAATGGGTTGGGCCAGTAAATATAATAGCAGGCACAAATGTATACGATTGCAGAAATTATGGGATAAAAAATATTATCTTCCTGTTTCAAAACCATAACCATGCGACCTTTCATTTTTATGGCGGCAGCAATTTTACTGTCTTGCGGGCAAAATTCTTCTTCTGACAACAAAACGAAAATCCCCGCTGATACAAACCAACAAGTAGTAAGTGAAAGCCCGCCAGCTTACGCCACTCCTGACGAAGGAATGGTTAATGCAAGTCTTAGCGCCTTGTATGGAAACAAATGGCGGGTAATGAACGATAAAGATGCCAGGTGGATGAAAGATGCTTTTGATTATTTTATTATCCCGAGAAGAAAGGAAAATGCCAATTATCCTTATATCGCCAAAGGCGATTACAATGCGGACGGAAAAGCAGACATAGCAGCTATTGTAACAGACAGTTTAAAAAGGAATTTTCAGATCGCTATTATATTAGGAACAGATAATATTATTTTTTGGAAAGAAGACATATCGAATGATGCTGCGATTTCCAATGTTCCTAAATCAGAAATCGATGGGATGGATGGAGAAAAGACAAAAAAAGTAAAGATGAAAAGTGATGGCATCAATGTGGAATATTTTGAAAGCGCTTCTTTTGTACTTTATTGGGATAAATCTTCATTGAAAAGAATTCAGACGGGCGACTAAATTGATTTTAAAGCAGGTACAAACAAAGAGCAAAAACACGCTACCATGAAAAAAGTTATTCCATTTATTGCATTTTTATTTCTGCTGGAGGCCTGTGGCAAAACCAAATCTGGCCAGGAAATAGCCCAAGAAATCTGCGATTGCTCGAAAAAGGCTAATGATCTGCCCACTTCAGACCCCAGCCGCTCCGCAGCCCAGGCTGATTGCATGAAGAAACAAGGGGAAGCGTGGCAGAAAGTTAAAGACGATAGGAAACAGGCAGATGAGTTCAATGCAGTTTTAAGTAAATGCGCCTCCGAACAGATCAAAAAAAGTTTCGGGCAATAACCTTCCTCTTGCATCATTACCTCATTTAAAGAATAGCATTCAACAAAAAACCCTCTCCATGTGGAGAAGGGTTTTTAAGTATATTTTCCATTTAATAAGGAAAATCACCTGGGGTGATGTTTACTTTACTGAATCAACCAGGCTCTTAAAAGTTTCCGGGTTGTTCATGGCGAGGTCAGCCAGTACTTTCCTGTCCAGCTCAATACCTTTTGTTCTGCAGTTTATTGATAAACTGTGAATAGGTCATACCTTCTGCACGAACAGCGGCATTGATACGGGCAATCCATAGTGCCCGGTATTCTCTCTTTTTTAGTTTACGACCTACGAACATGTAGGTCATCCCTTTTTCGACTACGTTCTTGGCAACCGTTAATACATTTTTACGTTTGCCATAGAAACCTTTGGCTTGTTTTAATATTTTTTTGCGGCGGGCTTTGGAAGCCACTGCATTTTTTGAACGAGGCATATTATTAAGAGTTTAAAAATTATAGAGTTTGTTAATCAAAAAGAACAAGGTACAAGAAGTCAAGGAACAAGTCGTGCTTTAAGGCTTGTGCCTTATTACTTGAGCCTTAATAAGCGTTTTACAAAATGCAGATGTGAATCGGCAACTATTCCGTCTTTCCGCATGTTACGTTTACGTTTCTTGGATTTCTTCGTCAGGATGTGACGTTTGAAAGCTTTTTGATGCATGATCTTTCCTGTGCCGGTCACTTTGAAGCGTTTTTTGGCACTGGAATTAGTTTTTACTTTAGGCATGTTACCCAGTATTAATTGTACACCTTTGAGGCATTCCCCACAGGGGGACCTTTGTCGAACCTCTTCAGGAAATAGTATGATAGCCGAAACTATCATGGTGGAAAGAACTACCGTTTTTACAAACGGAGTGCAAAGATAAGGTAAGGAGGCCTCCTGGCAAAGTTTGCAAAAAGAAAAAAGGAAGATTCAGCATGGAACCTTCCTTAATGAGTTAATGAGTTTATTTCTTCTTAATCTTTAGGATTCAGCGCATTATCTATCCGTTTTGCCACATCCTGGAGGTGAAATTTGCTCATTTGATCTGCGATACCTACCGAAGCAAAGGTTATTTCAGTTCTCAGTGCTGACAGGTGAGCTCTAACCACGCTTTTAATATCTGACTTTTCCATGGATGATGTTGAAACCGTTAATCCTGGTATTGAAATACCAGGGGAAGATAACGGAGGTGAAAGAAGGTTAGTCAATATGGTAACATAGGATTTCTGAAGATTTCTCCTGTATATATCTATGGTTTTTTTTGCGGCCAGCTCACTCCAGACCCCTTTTTTCAGATCACTTAATAGCTCAATGATCTGGTAAGCGCTGTTACCCATAACAGCTTCGGCATCAGATAATTTGTTTAGCGTTCTGCTAGTAAGTAGTCCACTCAATATATTATCCTGTAGATTACCAATAACAGTCAACCCGCTTGCACCTGTCCGGCTAAAGATTTCCTGGTTAATAAGCCATGATGGGGTCGTAAACAATTGCTTGTTTAAGAAATCAACGGCTTCCCGCTGCTTTGCCTCTGGAATAATTTCATAAACCGCGCCCTTTTCCTCTACCATTTTAGGAGTTTCCGTAATACCACCAACATATTTTGCCACATGACCCAAATAAAACCTAAGCTGGCTGATCGACTGGTTATACATCGCATTCAGGTTGCTAAAATCCTCATTCTCCACTTTCGTCCATTGCAGCAGGTTGGGAACAATACGCTGAAGATTTTTTATGCCATACATACTTCCTTTTACGGCGTCATCGCCTACCTGCTCCCGTTGTGAACGGGGATCATCTGGATTAGTTTCTGTTCCGAACCAAAGGCGATTATCCGTTAGTTTATCCATTACCCATTTATTCAAGTGGCCTTTTTCGGCTGCAGCATCTTTATATTGTGGAAATAATTTATATCCCCATTCGATGGCCCATTTATCATAGTCACCGATCCGCGGGAAGAGACCGCGTTCACCGATATTATCTTCCGGCTGTGCTACATAGTTAAACCGGGCATAATCCATTATAGACGGTGTATGTCCATTCGCTTCCACCCATGCCTTATTACGGAGATTTTCCACCGGCACTGTTGAACTGGAACCGTAGTTGTGCCGGAGACCCAATGTATGCCCTACTTCATGCGATGAAACAAATCGTATCAGTTGCCCCATCAGTTCATCATCATAAATCATTTTTCTTGCCCTGGGATCCACCGATGCAGTTTGAATAAAATACCAGTTGTGAATCAACTCCATTACATTATGATACCAGTTGATATGGCTTTCCATGATCTCACCGCTGCGCGGATCGGAGATACTGGGACCGCTTGCATTGGCAATATCGGATGGCTTGTAAACAATGGCTGAATTACGGGCATCGTCCAGGCTCCAGGTACTATCCTCTGCTTTGGTGGGAGCTGCTTTAGCCATGATTGCATTTTTAAATCCAGCCTGTTCAAAGGCTACCTGCCAGTCATTAACGCCCTGTATCAAGTAGGGCACCCATTTCTTAGGAGTCGCTGGATCAATATAAAATATGATCGGTTTTTTGGGCTCCACCAACTCCCCTCTTTTGTATTTTTCTTCATCACCTTCCTTTGGTTCAAGTCTCCAACGTTTTACAACAGCCACTCTTTTTACGCCCTGTGGGTTTGCATCAAAATCAGTATACCCAACGGCAAAATACCCAACCCTCGGATCAAAATGCCTGGACTGCATGGGTATTTTTGGAAGTAGCACTAATGAACTGTTCAATTCCATGGTCATATTGCCTCCTGAAGTGCCCCCCAAACCAGGGACAGAAGAAGGTGCTGCAGACCTTGCGTATGTTTTAACAGCTTTTATTTCGACATTAATAGGATAAGATTTTACACTGACCACATATGATTTATCCGCCTGTAAAGCCGCCAGTCTCAAACTACTTTTCAGATTGCTGCTAAAATGCAAGACATCATTATCACCACTTATATAGTCGGTGATGTCAATGACTACCCCGGTTGAATCTTTACCCAATGCTTTTATATCAAAGGAAGCCGCAATAGGCTGTATATTGGAATTAAGTACAGCCGTAAACATGGGTGATGTCGAATCCTTGGCATACTCAGCAAAGGAAATATTACGAAGGAATAGTCTATTGTTGGGACCTTTCTCAAAACGTATCACACTTTGTCCAATCTGATCACCACCATAACCAAAAAAGCCACCACTCCTCATGCCGGCCGAGGCCCTTGAAATACGGTTGACCACCAGAATATCACGGTATAATACGGAATCCGGAATCTCGACAAAAAATTTATCCTCTACTTTATGTACCCAGAATAGGCCTGCATCAGAAATAGCCTTGGCAGTAATGATTTCCCGGTAAGGCTTTGGGCCCGTGGCAGCTGGCGTAGTTCTGCGAGTTGAATCCGGCCTTGTTCCGGTGGTAGGTTGTGCCAGCACTATAGCAGAAGCACTAATAGTTACTATCAAGAAAAAGAAACGTTTAAATGAAGCTTGCATTAGTATATCGTTTTTATTAAAAAGTTGCTCAAGATACGGAAAGCACCGCGTTAGAATATGTTATATAACGGTATTTTGTACCAACGGCCGAAACAGGCGGACGAGAAGGCTGCCAGTAATACAAACATGAAAAAATTATTCAATGCCTGCCCTTTTACCACGTCTTGATACGTAGTATTTTATTAGATCATAGTTATGTTGTATATATAAAAGACCATGTGGTGAATATGGTTACATCATTATATATCTTTTTTCTGTTACAGTAAGGCAAAATGTAGGGAGGATATAGCTGTTCGTAATTCGACCGTAAAAAAAACCACCCTGAGACAAGATGGTTTTGCTATTAATAATGAGTTATGAATTATCCTTTCTTCTTTCCCTTCGGGGCAAACATAGCTAACATTCTTCTTCCTTCCATCTTCGGCATATTCTCTAATATACCTACTTCTGCCAGCCGCTCTGCAAACTTCAGCAACAATAACTGGCCCCTGTCCTGGAACTGGATAGCCCTTCCTTTGAACTGGACATAGGCTTTCACTTTGTTTCCGTCTTTCAAAAAACCGATAGCATGTTTGGCTTTGAAATCAAAATCATGGTCATCGGTATTGGGCGTAAAGCGGATCTCTTTTACTTCAGAGACCTTGCTCTTGGCCTTCATCTCTTTTGCTTTCTTTTTTTGATCGTAGAGGAATTTGTTATAGTCGATGATCTTACAGACCGGGGGATCAACTGTTGGAGAAATTTCTACCAGGTCAAGGGCCTGGTCCTGCGCCATTTTTAAAGCTACCGGGGTATCATAGATACCAACTTCCACATTATCACCAACCAAACGAACCTGTGGCACTCTGATATGATGATTGATACGATGTTCTGCTTCTTTACGGGGAGCAAACCTGCCCCTGAATCCGCCTTTGTTAAATCCGCCACCGCCTGGTTTGAAGCCTCCGCCAGGTGGTCTGCTGAACCCGCCTCCGGGTTTTTGTGGTACTGCCATTTACTTTTTTTAGTTAACTCCCACCCTGAAGGAGTATATATTTTATGATTAAAACCTCATTACAGGGGTTTGAGGTACCAATTAAAGCTACTCAATTTTCAATTAAGCTCACGCGATTGAACATATTTTATTCTTCTCTTCTTTCTTTTATTTCCAGCATGGCTTCATTCAAAAACTGTTCCACCATTTTTACACCGAGATCACCTTTCCCCTGTCTTCTTACGGCCACTTTATTCTCATTCATCTCTTTCTCTCCTACCACCAGCATATAGGGTACTCTCATCAGTTCTGTATCCCGAATCTTCTTTCCGATCTTTTCATGCCGGTCATCGACTTCACTACGAATATCTGATTTTTTTAGTTGATCTGAAACACTCCTGGCATAATCCAGGAACTTATCACTGATCGGCAGCACTTTTACCTGTACCGGCGCCAGCCATAAAGGGAATTTGCCGGCATAATGTTCCAACAGGAAACCGATGAACCGTTCATGGGTACCCAAGGGCGCCCGGTGTATTATTAATGGCGTCTCGGGTTTGTTATCATGATTGGTAAATTCAAGTTTGAAACGACGACCCTGAGCAAAATCAACCTGGTTGGTGGCCAATGTAAATTCACGTCCAATAATGCTCCAAATCTGTACATCAATTTTTGGCCCGTAAAAAGCGGCTTCATCCTGTACCTCTACATACGGTGTATTGGTTTTAATCAATACATCGCGCACCAATTCTTCTGTCTCTAACCACAGCTCCGGCTCATCTACGTATTTCTGTCCCAATTTTTTGGGATCGTGCAGTGACAGCCGCATCACGTATTTGTCAATCCCAAATATTTTGAAATATTTGAGATACATTTCATTTACGGCCTTGAACTCTTCATAGAATTGTTCTTTGGTGCAATAAATATGGGCATCATTCATGTGCAGGCAACGAACCCTCATTAAGCCAAATAACTCGCCGCTTTGTTCATAACGATAGCAAGTTCCATATTCCGCAAGTCGATAAGGCAGGTCTTTGTAACTTTTGGGTTCAGCGCCGAAAATCTTGTGGTGATGCGGACAGTTCATCGCCTTCAGGTAATACTTTGTACCATCCAGTTCCATCGGGGGAAACATGCTATCCTGGTAATATGGCAGGTGACCGCTGGTGATGTACATGCTCTCTTTTGCAATATGCGGCGTCACCACTCTTTTATACCCAGCTGCGAGTTCGGTTTCTTTTGCCAGCTTTTCCAATTCTTCAATAATAATGGTACCATTGGGCATCCATAAAGGCAACCCTGGTCCCACATCATCGTCCATGGTAAAAATGCTCAGTTCTTTTCCCAATTTCCGGTGATCCCGCTTTTTGGCTTCTTCCAGCATTAGCAGGTATTCATCCAATTCTTTTTGCGAAGGAAACGTAACTCCATACACCCGGGTCAGCATTTTATTTTTTTCATTGCCTTTCCAATAGGCACCGGCAATACTGGTCAGTTTTATGGCTTTTATAAAAGATGTATTGGGAATATGGGGACCACGACAGAGGTCAGTAAAATTTCCCTGTGTATAGAAAGTTATCTCCCCGTCAGTCAGGTTACTCAAAAGATCGAGTTTATATTCATCCCCTTTCTCCGTAAAATATTTTACGGCTTCCTCCTTTGGCATCTCTTTTCTCAGGTAGCTGCTGTTCTTTTTTGCCAGTTCATTCATCTTTTTCTCCAGTGCTACAAGATCCTCTTCGTTCATTTTCTTGTCGCCCAGATCCATATCATAATAAAATCCATTTTCCACAGGAGGTCCTACCCAGAACTTAACACCGGGAAAGGTCTGCTCTACTGCTTCCGCCATCAGGTGAGCAGAAGAATGCCAGAAAGTGTTTTTCCCATCGGTATCATTCCAGGTAAGCAGCTTCAAGGTAGCATCGTCTTGAATGGGTCGTGTTGCATCCCAAACCTCGCCGTTAATACTGGCTGCCAATACTTTCCTGGCCAGTCCTTCTGAAATTGATTTTGCAATATCCAATGCTGAAGTGCCTTTTTCGTATTGCCTTTCCGCCCCATCCGGTAGTGTGATCTTGATCATAAATTATTTGACTCCTGTAAAATTTAAAGTGGGCAAAATTAACAAACTATTGCCGGAGTTCCATCAAATCGATACGAACTTATTCGTTAGTTTTGATCCTGTTATGTTGCGGAAATTCTACAAACCCCTACTTATACTTTTGCTACTGGCGCCGATTACCCACCTTAGCTCCCAAGCGCAAAACCTTACAGGCATCTGGAGAGGTTATTTTATTACAGACAGGGGAGAAAAGTACAAATTGGAATTTCAGGTTAATGTACCATCCTCCACTTTTTCATCAGGTGTTTCCTATTCTTACCTGGATGTAAGATTTTATGGTAAAGCAACCATGACGGGTAGCTTTAACAAGAGTACAAAAAACCTCAAAATAAGGGAGATAAAAACGGTTGAATTAAAGAACATGGATGGTGGTGGTGCCTGTATCATGAACTACGATCTATTGTATGCCAAATCCGGGAAAGAAGAGTTTCTCGAAGGGACTTTTTTAGGCAAGCCGGAAGTAAAAGGCAGTCCAAATCCTTATAGCTGGGGAGATTGTGGCGGCGGCAGAGTTTACCTCCGGAAAGTCACCACCTCCGATTTTTATATTGAACCTTTTTTACGGGACAAAACTAAAAATACCCCCGTCATTGTTAATAAGGGGCCTGTAAAAAAAGAGACCGCAAAAACTAAACCCACTGTGGTTCCGGAAAAGAAGCCGGTTATTGTTAATAAACCGCCGGTCACCACACCTATTGTAAAAACGAATCTTCCGCCGGTAACCAAACCCAAAACGGATACCGTAATAACAAAAACTACTGCTCCGGTTGTAAAAACAAATCCGGTAACGCTACTACCTAAGCCCGCTGTATTAAAGGAACGTGCCAATGAAGTGTTGAAGACCTTAACAGTATTTAACCGGGAAGTAACAATAAAACTTTATGACAATGGTGAAATTGATGATGATACCATTTCCGTATATCTTGATAATAAGTTGATGTTATCCTCCAAACGTCTCACTGCAGCACCCCTAACGATCAAATTCACACTCGATGATGATAACTCAGACCATGCGCTGACCATGGTAGCTGAAAACCTCGGCCGTATTCCACCTAATACATCATTGATGATAGTTGAATCAGGCGAGCAACGTTTTGATGTGCGAATTACGTCAACAGAACAGAAAAATGCTGTGGTACGGTTCAAATACCAAAAACAAGAATAAGTAATCGACTATCCGGTTTGCAGGATATTGAAATAATATTGAGGCAGCCGTTTGCCTATGCCTGGTAACCGGTATCTGCCGTTTCTGTAATATTTTAACTACACTTCCGCATTTTCCTTTATTTTTCCAAAAGAATGCAACGACAAGTTACCTTACTAGTTTTTTTATTTATCTCTGTTCTGGCGGGAGCGCAGGATATCAATGGTATATGGAAAGGCCGCCTGGTGATGGCACCTGGGGGTTGTTTTCCCGTTTATAATATAGAGATGCAAATGCAAGTAGCTGGTACCCGGATCGTCGGAACGGTGTACCATTTCTCTGACTCACTCAATTATGTCAAAGAAAATTTTGAAGGCGTCTATAAAAAGGATAGCAATAGTATTTTCATCCAGGAAATTGGAATTATCACTTTCAAGCTAAACGAAGATTGTGTTCCCTGTATCAAATCCTATGCACTCACCTATCACAAGGGCAGCGGGCCGGAGGAACAGATCCGTGGTCAATGGAGCACCGCCAGCGGAAAAGCAACAGATGGTAAAACGCCCTGTGACCCTGGCACGATTGTACTCATTAGATTTGATAAACCTACTTTCAAAGAAGAACCTAAATTACCGCCGGCGCTGACAAAAAGAAAAGCCGAGTTAGTAAAAGAGATCAGGGTAGATACGGGAAATATTAAGATTGATTTTTACGATAATGGCCAGATCGATGGTGACACTATCTCGGTGTATGTAAATAATATGCCGACAGTTTCCAATAAACACCTTTCTGGAAAACCTATATCCATCACCGTCAGAATCGATACCAAAAGGTTGGAACAGGAGGTGATCATGGTAGGTGAAAATCTAGGTACGATCCCGCCTAATACAGCCCTAATGGTCATCAATGCCGGTGATAAACGATATCAACTATATCTTACTTCCGATGAACAAAAAAATGCCATGGTAAGATTTATCTACGAAAACCCGGTAAAGACGGCAACAATCCAATAGTTATTACTCCCACAGCCGTTAGAATTTCTGGTCGGCACCGCCTTTGGCAATTTTTTCTTGGAATTTTCATCCCGTATCGCGGCATTGTAAACAAAAGAAGCTACTACCACGGATATCGGTTGCAGGTACCCATTTTAATAAAAGAAAAGGTGCTGTATTTACTATATAATAAACTTTTATAACTTAGTCTCCCTTTCCAAAATAGCTTCTCTTGTGAAAAGTAGATCCTGGTTGTGCGATCAAATTAGCTATTGTTGCTTTCGTTTTAAAACTTAAAATATAATCAACATGAAAAAGTTACTTATTATGTTTTCTTTGGGGAGCAGTATTATGTTTATGTCCTGCAGCTCTAAAAAAGAAAGCAGTGGAATGTCAGAGACGGCAAAAAAAAACCTCGAAACAAATAACATCATTTTGAAAATGTTTGAAACGGGCGATTGGAGCAAGGTTGGAGACTATATCTCGCAGGACGTTGTTGATCATGCTGGCCCAAAAGGTGATATGGTTGGCCTTGACAGCCTTAAGGCCTATTTTGAAAAGATGAGCCAGATGATGACGAATATGAAAAATGAAATAAAAAAAGTCCTGGCCGACGATGAATACGTAATGAGTTGGGTATACGGGAGCGCTACTGCCAAAGTGGATATTCCTGAGATGGGAATGAAAACAGGAGATATACATAGCGGCAATTCCGTGGAAGTATCAAGATATAAGGATGGTAAGGTCGTGGAACATTGGAGCTTTATGGATGTAAACGATATGATGAAAATGATGGGGGGACAGGAGCCAATGGGCGATAAAACTCCTCCGCCCCCGGTCAAAGATTCAACAAGTAAGTAGCTATGTGATTACTCTAATAGCCGGTCGCATAGAGCTGTGACCGGTTATTTTATTTATTGACGCTTACAACATACACCGGGTCCTGGCGGCAGGTAGTATTAGCTGTACATAAATTAGTCAGGCTAAGACTTACGGTAGTGGTCTGGGCCTCAGCAATGATCTCCTGCCAGGTTGGTGTGGACGTTTGAAACTTACTAAGGTATTTCTCCATCGACGTAATAATGTTGGAAGTGAAATAACCGCCGACATCTGTATTACCGTACGCATACTGGCCTTTCTTGGCGGCAGTAGCTATAATTGAACCTTTTGATTTCATAAACAGGTCATAACAATATGATTTTTCCCAGCTCATCAGCGACTTCGTGGTTAAGGCAAAATTCTTGCCTTCGGGTTTCAGCAGACCGAGGCTGGAATTACAACAATCTGTAATCACCAAATTCAATCGGGCATTTTTTGCTTTTATCTTATTAAACACATCTGAGGCATTAAGAGTGGCCACCAGTATGTCATCAAACCGGCTCTGGCGCAGGTCAAACTGAGGGTATTGTTCAGTGGCACTTTTATCATTGCTGTACCCATGACCGGAGTAATAAAAAATTACAATGTCATTTGTTCCTGGTTTAAGATTATTAACTGCATTCTCCACATTTGCTTTACCGAATTTGGCTCCACTTATTTCTACATAGTTGAGCGGCAGGCCAAGGAAGGTTGCCACATCTTTTATCTGGCTGGTGATGTTGACCACATCTTTCTGCACACTATATCCAATACGGGGATCATTTGTATTGGCAACTAAAATAAAATGGAGTTTTGTCGGAGTGGTGTTGGCAGGAGTTGGATTAGAGTTTGTTTCTTTTGGTTTTATGACTACCTCCTCCTTTTGTGCTGGCTTAAACAAGTTCGTATAAAAAGATTCCGACTCTAAAAAATAGTTTTTTACAAATGTCTTTGTCAGGTCTTCCGTATTCATCACTTTCACAGAAAGAATTTTGCCATACTCAAAAGTTCCATCTGTGTTAACTGAAGTAACGCCCCACGGTTTAAAGTTTTTGTCGCTCGCCTGTTTTTTAAACCATAATACATCAGGGTTATAGGCTTCCTGTTTTTCCTTCGTGCCATTCATAATATATTTTGGATTCTCTCCTTTAAACTGGAGTGTTAGTTGCGGCAACCCGTCTATTTTGGAACGACCTTCCACTTCATTGAACTGCATGTCCACCACGTAAGTTTCAGAATTCGTCTTATTGGAATAACGGACCCGCATAAAGCCGGTACCATTACCATACCGCACCAGCATAGCGGTGTATTTGGGAAATTCCGTCAGGTTTTTAAATTCATAGCTTATCTCATAGATGGTGAGGGAATAGCTTTGGAGGCTTACAAGTAGTACGGCAACAAAAAGAAAGGGCTTTTTCACTGCTTTCATGTATCTGGGTTTGATGGTAATAACGATTTCAAAGGCTCTTAGGACCAATAAATTTAAAATTATTTCCCTTATAAACCCCTTACTCCGGCAAAAACCTTGTTATTTCTCCACTCAAATCAAAAAAACAGCTTTTCATCATTAAATTTTGTCAATCAACGAAATTTATCGTAGTTTACTGCAACAAAACTTTAAAACCATGAAACAAAGAATTCTACTCCTCTTTGTAATGACTGCACTCATTACAACCTTACATGCTCAAAAATCCGGGAAATCATCAAAATCAACTACGGGCTTTGCTATTACTGCTGCTGAAAAAGGTGGCAGGAGCTGGAAGGAAGTACGCCTCGTTGATATTACAACCGGGGAGGATGTAAAAACCATATACAATAGCAAGCAGGAAGCCGAGCCGCTCAATGCAAGGACGGGGAAAGCTGTGGTTAAAAAAGACCAGGCCAACGGCAAAACTTCTACTGCAACCTTCACAAGAACCACAAGTCCCGAAAGAAAGGTGGTCAATCTTGACCAGGTACTTGATAAAGCAAATAATAGTAATACGCATACCTACAATAAAGTTGTCTTTTTCAGACAAAGTGCCGCCATTGACAAACCTTTCTCTACCAATTCAGCAGCGCTGGCCTATGACAAGAAGCATGACAGGTTATATTATACCCCTATGAGCATTAACCAGCTTCGTTATATAGACTTAAAATCAGGCAAGATCTATTATTTCGAGGATGAAGACTTTGGTGTGGTAAAATATGGTGGTGATGTAGCGAACCAGATCACAAGAATGGTGATTGCTTCCGATGGAAATGGATATGCCTTAACTAATGATGGTAAGCACCTGATCCGTTTCACTACCGGTAAAAAACCAACTATTACTGACCTGGGTGCCTTGACCAATGATCCAGCCAATACAAGGTCGATTCATAGTTCCGGTGGATATGGTGGCGATATAATTGCTGACGCATCTAAAAATTTATACCTTATCACTGCCAACCGCAATGTCTTCCTCATCAATATTGAAAGCAAAGTAGCTACCTACAAAGGCGCTATAAAAGGCTTGCCACAGGGTTTCAGTACCAATGGGGCCATGGTGGAAGAAGGAAGTAAAGTAATTATTGCCAGTTCTGAATCAACAGTTGGTTATTTCCGTTTTGACTTAACAACGTTGCAGGCAGAAAAAGTTTCTTCAAGCGGCAATGTATTCAATGCATCTGATCTTGCCAATGGCAATCTTGCTTTCGATAAGAAAAAGAAAGATAAAAAAGATTTGCCGGAAGAACCAAAAGAAGAAGTAAAACCAGCAGAAACAGGAGTTACCGCAAAAACAGTGCAGCAACAGGAGGAAGCCTTTGTAAGAAATGGTATAGCCGTCTATCCAAACCCTGTTACGAACGGATATGTGAGATTGTCTTTCTCGGATCAACCTGCTGGAAGATACCAGGTGCAGTTATTGGATATCTCAGGCAAATTGATCGGCTCGAAAGAAGTCAATATCAGCAGCGAATCACAAATAGAAGAATTTAGGTTCCCTGAATTGTCTGTTAGGGGAACGTACCTGGTGAAAGTAAGCAGTGAATTGAACAAAGTAAATGTGACCAATAAGATCGTCGTCCAATAATGTCCAATTCGCTTTTTTATCAGTTTCATGTTTGAAACTAGCAGGGCCTTCGAAAGTAGGCCCTGTTTTTTGTATCACCAGGTCTTGCAATCTCTCTAAAAAGGGTTGATGATTTTTTGTTTATTTCAACGGTATGTACTAATTTTTGGGGAGAAAGCGATGCCACCTCTGCCACAAAATAGCCCGGTTCTTATTGCCCCGGCTTATCCCACATTGCAGCATTATGCCCATGATGTAAAATTTTCCTGGGCTTCCGAATGCATGCACCTCTTTTCATTCCGCACTCTGCATATCATAGGGTGGCCACTTTTTGCACTCCGACAGCGCAGGTTGGACCAACTGGCCCTCTTGAAGTCCTGCAATGCAATCCCAGGTTTTTCTGATCTTTGGAGAACGATTCAGAAGGGTTCATTTGCGTATAACAGGTTATTTCTCCGTGCTAATCCTTTCCATTCGCCAGCCACCGACCTGGCCGATATCACTACGCTGGCACTTTTTTTTGGGGATGAATTTATTGATGGTATAGCAGGAGTGGCGGGTAAACCTGTTATCCGGCAATTTATAAAAAATGATCCTGACAGATTTTACCTGAAGAAGAAGATAGCATCCAATAAAGTATTACTGCAATACCGTTTTAATCTAAAGCGTTTACTACACCCTGGTATTTGGAAACAGGTAAATGCCAAATACCAGATCAACTACCAACAGTTCTATGACTTGTTAGGATCCTTTCTGCAGTTAATTAATAAGCAGCTGGGCAAATTGGCTTTCACAATCGCAGAAAAAACGGCTGATAAAATTGCTGATGCCTGCAATACCTGTTTCGACAGTTTCCTGCATGATGTAAACAGTTGCCCGGAAACCGGCAAGATCGTATCACCTCCTTCGGTTCAGAATTTTCATGAGTTGAAAACGGCTTACATGCAGATAAAGTTGCTGGAGCTCCGGTGTATTTTGACTGGCAAAGAAGAAGCGATGTTGAGTGTCCAATCAAGAGGGTGGGTAGATATTATGAGAGTGATACAGATATACGATGATATCCACGATGCTGCCATTGATGCTGGAATACAGGATAACCTCTTTCTGAGTATAGCATCATATTATTTTCCTGTAGAGTGGGAATGGTTTATCCTTCACAAGCATAAGATAAATCAGCAAAAACAAAATCCTGTTTTACTGTCTTTGTACATGCCTTGTACTATGGAGCATTGCCTCCGCCTGGCTGCCGATAAGATTAAAACCATGAACTGGGAACAACAAAAGATCATGCACTATCTTTTATTTAAAAACCAATATTTGCTTTTTACCGAAAGGGATGATAAAGATTTGACCACCCGCAATAGCGGATTTTTGGAGCAGTTTTATGATAGGATAAAAATAAGAATGCCCCATTTGTCGCAAGAAGCTATCAGGAGTTATGCTATTGACACCTGTGTTCATCTGCCAGGAATTCGCAAACAACTGCTTGGTAAAATTGGTTTTTCAATGGCCTACCAGCTCCGTTATAACCTATTGTCGGTCCCGACAGAAACAAAAGCTGCTGTTTTTGAAAAAATGAGGAAATAAATAAGTTATTATGCTAACCCCTTTTTTCAAAATTTTTTTATCATTAGTGTTATGGATTACTTTTCAGTTGCTGCTCAGCCAGGCATGCTTGGCTCAGGTTGAAACAAGTACTGCTTACAACTCTCCAGGAAATGGCAGCCAACAACCCTCATACTTTACTCCAACCACTGCTTACAAAAACGCACTAGAGAAGATCGATTCCATTGCCCAAAGCCCTGGGATAGCCCGGCATTTTTGCAGGGTATATGAAGCGACCTTGAAATATATATCGTCACAAATCCGGGACTGGGACAGCGCCAGTACCCGGTTCATTAGCACTTTTTCTGTCCATTATGTCGATTACTTTTTGAATCCTTGTATCGCCAGTCAAAACGGAAATATCTCTCCCAGCTCACCCTGGAAATTTTATTATTCCCACCCAGGCCTGCAAACCTGGCAATTTATCCTTATAGGGGTAAATGCCCATATCAATGCGGATATGTGGCGGGCTTTAGTTGATATTTTTTCTGAAATAGAAATAAGGCATCAAAAAATAAATTTCCTGGCCTCTCAACGATCCGTCGGAAAAGTATACCGTTCTTTTTTGGATACTTTATCAGCACAAAACAGTCATTTTAGATTGTTAAACCATTTTACAGGCGGGTTGCCTGAAAAGATCGGTGAAAGGATATTGTATAAGTGGCGGCATCGACAGGTAAAACTAGCTATCCTTTATTATTGCAATCCCCAAAAATTCGGTAGACTTTTAGCCCGGGTAAACAGGAAAAAAGAAAACACTGACAACTTGATACTCCGTTTTTCAGCCCCTACTTCCCAAGATATCGGTAAAAGATCTTGCCTTGATGCAATCGCTGACATTCGCAAGCCTTAATACTTTATTTTTGCAGCCTGTTTGAAAAAAATGATACTTACGGGTGATTGATCTCACCTGATCTTATTTTACTCATTTGAACAATTATGCTCGCAGGACTACAAAATGTTACTTTTGAATTTGGCGCCAGGGTACTGGTAGAAGATGCCACCTGGCATATTCAACCCAATGAACGAATAGGCCTGATAGGCTATAATGGGACAGGGAAATCCACTTTGCTGAAATTACTGGTAGGAGAATACCAGCCATCCAAGGGAACGGTAGAAAGGAGCCGCAGCACTTCTATCGGCTACTTGCACCAGGACTTGCTGAGCTTTGATACCAACGATTCCATTGTACAGGTTGCACTGGGCGCATTTGAAAAAGTGTTGCTGTTGGAGAAAGAAATTGAAATGCTGGGACAAGAACTGGAAAAAACAGGTGATGAAAAAACATTACATGATTACAGCGATAAACTGCACGAATTAGAAACGTTGGGTGGATATTCCATCCATCATAAAACAGAAGAAGTTTTGCAGGGGCTTGGATTCTCCAACTCAGATCTGCAAAGACCTTACCGGGAATTCAGTGGTGGATGGAGAATGAGGGTGTTGCTGGCAAAAATGATTCTTCAACAACCAGACCTGCTGTTATTGGATGAGCCAACCAATCACCTTGACCTTCCTTCGATAGAGTGGCTGGAAAAATACCTGATCCATTACCAGGGCTCAGTGGTCATCGTGAGCCATGACAAATACTTTCTAAACCGGATGGTGACCAAAATCGTAGAAGTGTACCAGCAACAGTTGCATATTTATAATGGCAATTATGACTACTACGAAAAAGAAAAAGCTATCCGCATAGAAATGCAGCAGAAGGCTTATGAAAACCAGCAGGATTATATTCGTCAGAATGAACGATTGGTGGAGCGCTTCAGGGCCAAAGCCAGCAAAGCTGCCATGGCACAAAGCATTATCAAGAAATTGGATAAACTCGAACGTATTGAAGATTCAGAGCTGGTCCGACCCAATATGCGGATCAATTTCCGGGTAGATAAGACACCGGGTCGGGTACTGGTCGAACTAGACCATGTTTCAAAAGCATTTGATAATAATGTCATTTTTGAAAATTCATCCGTCGAAATTGACAGGGGGGACAAAATCGCATTGATCGGAGCCAATGGAAAAGGTAAATCTACCCTGCTTAGAATTATTGCAGGAGTAGAAAACTTCAGCCAGGGCGAAAGAAAATGGGGGCATAATGTGGAAGAAAGCTTTTATGCGCAGCACCAGCTGGAAGCATTAAATGTTAATAATACCATTCTTGATGAAATGAAAGAATGTGGCAGCCAGATGACGGATCTTGAATTGCGTGCGCTGCTTGGTTGCTTTTTATTTAGTGGCGATGATGCTGATAAGAAAATTAAAATACTCAGTGGGGGTGAAAAAGCGAGAGTGGCCCTGGCTAAAGTGATTGTAAGCAAAGCCAATTTCCTGATGCTGGATGAACCGACCAACCACCTGGATATGCATAGTTGTGATCTGCTGATCGAGGCGTTGGATAAATATGAAGGTAGTATTATCCTCGTCAGCCATGATCGTTATTTTGTTTCAAAAACAGCCAATAAAATATGGGAGATAATAGATCATGAGATAAAAGAATTTAAAGGGGGTTATGAAGAATGGGTCGCGTGGAAGGAAAGGATGGCCAAACAGGAAGCAGATAGCAAAAAAGGAACAAGGGATAAGGTTCAAGGCACAAAAGAGAAGGGACAAGGAGCAAAGGACCATGAACAAGGAACAGGGCACAAGGTACCAGGTACAAGGAACAAGGAACAAGTAACAAAAACTGCTTTACCCATTCATAAAGGATCGGCGACTGCCATTGACAAAGACACGAAGAAAGAATTACAAAAGATACAGCGACAATTCCAGCAATTAGAAGAAAGGATCGCCATGATGAGTAAACAAAAAGTAGCGTTAGAAACGTCATTAACTGACCCTGCCACTTATTCGGATAAATCAAAATTCCTGCAGGCTGAAGCTGCTTATAAAAAAGCAGGTGCCGAGCTGGCACAGCTGAACACGGAATATGAAATATTATTTGAAAAGATACTGGAGCTTGAACAAAAATAATACGGGTTAAAGACCTATCAACCAACTCCAAACCGGCCAATCAATCGGTAATAAATTCCACACTTCCCTGTACATCGACGAAATTTATAGTCTGCCAAGTCAATTATGAAGTATTTCTTATGATCATTCATGAACACAGTTGCAATTATGCAAGTTTATTTGCAACATCGGTGTACTTAGTTTCTTGTGGCATTGTTTATGCCTGCAAGTAACAGGCAGCATTGTCTGCCACCTGTTTTGTACATCCAGGGTAGTAAATCACTATTTATAATCTAAAAATTAGAATGATGAAAAAATTACTAGCAGCATTAGGCATTGCAGCACTTATACTCCTTGTTCCTTCATGCAAAAACAAAGTAAAAGATGCTGATGTTAAACAATCTGTAGAAACCAAACTCGTTACCGTATCATCTACGAATGGATTGATGGTGGATGTCAAAGACGGGGTAGCCACTATTAGTGGCGAGGTAATAAATGCAGCTGCACAGGCCAGTATTGAACCTGCCATCAAAGATATTAAGGGCGTCAAATCGGTTGTGAATAACACTACTATTGCGCCGGTTGTGGAAGTGCCAGTTATAACGGCTGATGATCCGCTGGCAAAAGCGGTCCAGGATGCTATCAAAGATAATTCCGGTGTTATGGCACAAGTAAATGATGGAGTAGTGACCCTTACAGGCAATATTAATAAGTCGGACCTACCCAAACTGATGCAAAAGATAAATGCAACAAGGCCCAAAAAAATAGAAAACAAATTAACTGTCAACTAAAAATGGAGGATCAAAATTATGGCACTTTTAAATAAATATAAAGAGTTAACTGACACAGCTCAATCAGCCGGGGTACGCAATTTGCAAGTTAGAGAACAAGACGGAGTTTTATATATCGACGGTGACGCCCCGTCAGGAGCCATTAAAGATAGATTGTGGGATATTTATGGAAAAATTGACCCGAACTTTTCAGGTGCTGACCTGATCCTGAATGTCAATACAAAAGCTGTGGAAGGAAGCCAGGTAAAAGTTGTTACCAAATCCAGCAATCTTAATATCCGCAAGGGACCCGGAACTGACCAGCCCATTGTTGGTAAGGCCGCTCACGGAGAGATAATTACCCTGATCAATAAATCGAACGAGCAATGGTGGCTGGTGCGTACAGTTGATGGTGAAGAAGGTTACTCTTATGCCCAGTACCTTTCTCCCGAATTATAAAATGAGCTCGTAAAGAAAGAGGCTGTCCCAAAAGTCGTTACTCGTAAATGCGAGGATAATTCGAGCGGCGCAAACTGCGTGATTATCAACTGATACTTTCAGGCAGACATCCTCTTTCTATTTTGGCGTTCATTCTTTTTTTCCCCTTATTTCGAAGGAAAGATAATATCTGCCATTATGAAAGTAAATAGATTGCCGGAACACAGCTGCGCCCGAGCGGCTCTCCCCCGGTTTTAAAAAATACAAGGTATTGGTCAACGGATAATTATTAATAAGGATAGTTTCCGTTCTGGCATACAACGGTTTATTAAAGGCGGTAACAACGGCCTCTCGCAAGTTGACCCCGCGCTGATCGATTTTCAGTCTAACTTTATCCGGTTCAAAATAGTATACCACATAAGGGTATCCGTTGTTTGGTATCACCAGCTTCCCTGAATCAGCGAGTGGTAACATCAGCTTGGTCTTATATTCCACCGACAGTTCCGGATATTCGCTTTTTCTTTTTTCCCCTTTGGCGTTGGCAAACCCATTTTGTGCATCCTCAACAATTTTTTTGAACTCATTATAGAAAGCTGTTGCAGCAAACTCATTTTGAGCATCTGCCCTGGTAAGTACAAAAAACATCAGGAGGATAAGCATCCTTTTCATACTGGCGGCTACGCTGGTAAATGGGCGGAGGCACTATAAAAGTAGTTAATATAAACGGGCTTCCTGTATGTCTTCTCCCTGACTTTTTACCCGCGGAAATTTCTTATCTTTTCTATCCAATAAGGTATTATGAAACAAAAAATACTGTTTGTGATGTCAGCTTTTGCGATGGCTGTCATCCTGTTTGCTTTCCGGCAAACTGGTTCTTCGGCAACGAAGTCTGAGAAAATCACAGCGTATACAATGAAAAATATCATTTCCTGCAGTCCTGATTGGGAAATGCTCCGGGAAGTATTGGACCAATCGGACATTCCCCCTATTCCCGGAGCCGGTAATTACAAATGGAAAATCAGTACCACGAATGACAGTGCGCAGTTCTATTTCAACCAGGGTATCAATATGTATTATAGCTTTCACATCATAGAAGCGATGGCTTCTTTTAAAAAAGCCGCAAAGTTCGATCCTGGTTGCGCTATGCTTCATTGGGCACAAGCATTGGCCTATGGTCCTAATATTAATGACCTGGGATACGCTGCCTCTCCTGAAGCGCTACAAGCATCGCAAAAAGCATGGGATATATCGCAAGTTGCTCCTATCAAAGAGAAGCGATTGATCGGAGCACAGCTAATCCGGTACTCCGCTGACTCAACAATAAGCCGTGAAAAACTTAATCAGGACTATGTTAATGAAATGAGCGCGATATACAGTATGTTTCCGACCGACCCGGATGTGGCGGCTTTGTATGCAGACGCCCTTATGTTGCAGCATCCCTGGGATCTTTGGAAACCAGATGGTACACCCAAACCATGGACACCGCTTATAAGAACTGTGCTGGAAAAATTATTGGTAACGACGCCGAATCATCCGGGTGCCAATCACTATTATATCCATGTAATGGAACCCTCGCCCTATGCTGCCAAAGCAATCCCAAGCGCTGACAGGCTGGGAAAATTGACTCCCGGTCTTTCACATACCGTTCATATGCCTTCCCATATTTACCTGAGAACGGGTCATTACACACAGGGTGTTGCTGTAAATGAATCTGCAGTAAAGAGCTATAAAAAAACGATTTCTTTGTTTGAACCGGTGACCGAAAATGCATTTCTCTATATCATTCACAACCTGCATATGCAGACCAATCACGCAATGCTGGCAGGACGTTCGGGATATTCATCCCGCTCTGCAAGAGAAACGGCCAACAGCATTCCAACAGATTACCTTACTATACCGGGAGCGTTGGGCAATTATATTCAATATGTTCATCTCACTTCCATTTTGGCAGATGTCCGGTTTGGTAAATGGAGCGACTTATTGCTTTATAAGCAACCTCCTGCGGAACAAGTATATGGTAACTTGTTGTATCATTTCGGAAGGGGCATGGCGCTGGCCAATCATTCGAGGCTATCGGAGGCAAAACATGAATTGTCACGAATACAAGAATTGATGAAAGACAGCAGCCTGCATTTACCTCTTTCTCCCTTTTCTGCCGCGATAGAAGGCGCAAAAGTGGCAAAAAGCTTGTTGGAGGGAACCCTTGCATTAAAAGAAAAAAACTATGACCACGCCATTGACCTGTTCCGGATAGCTGTTGACACGGAAGAATACATGGTGTACAACGAACCAAGAGACTGGTTGCTTAACCCCACCCATTACCTGGCCAATGCTTATATCAAAGCCGGAAGAACTGCTGATGCAAAAATGGTGCTGCAAAAAGACCTGTCGAATAATAATGAAAATGGCTGGGCTTTATTTGGATTGTGGCAGGTATTGACACTTGAAAAGAAACCTAAGGAGGCAGCAAAAATGCTGGCCAGGTTCCGGAAAGCATTCGACAAGTCCGATATAAAACTATATGGACCGGTATTCTGACGAGAACGATTGCTGCTACTTTAAAACTATGAAAAATAAATAGCATCACTCCATTCCCGGAACAGGCGCAATCATTTACAACGCCGTAACAAATACCTCGATCCTGCTGCCTTGATTTACGATCTGGTTCATTTATCGATCATTTGTCCTTTTATGAAATCGCTAACGAGATAGCTTATTAGTTTACCACTGGTAGCGTCTGTTCTCCCGTCACTCAGGCGGGTGGCTCCCTCGCAAATATGCAGGTAAGCAGGCTTGGTGTCAGCCGCAGCAAAGGAAATATATTGTCTGGCATGGACCGGTGAAATACCGACGGGAGTCATGGCACTGCTGAGTGTATTTTGTATTGCATCCAGGTCGAGATCGATACCGGTGAGTGTATCTTCTGTGAATCCAGTAGCGTGAGAAACAGCCTGCATAAAAGTTCTCTTCTCGTGAACAAAGATGTCTTCAAAAGTTATACAGTCAATAAAGGGGTTGTTGACCATATCAATCCATACATTCTGTGGAAGGTAATTTTCATGAAGACCTATCACACAATATTTCTGCAGGTAGCCATCTTCTTCTGCATACCGGAATGCATTGCCGCTGTGACGTCCCTCCATGGGTCGATAGTCCGCATGAGCATCCAAATTGATGCAGTTGATCTGTGCCAATTGAAGTAGACCTGCCTTATACCAACCTTTGGCAGATCCTTTTATCAGGGGATAAGAATTGTTATGCCCTCCCCCGATGACAACAGGTATTTTCTTTGATTGCGTGATAATTTTTGCCAGGTGTTCCACTTCATCATCCACTCTGTTCAGGGCATGCCGGTAAGCCTCCATTTTTTCATCTTCACTTTTTGCGGTTGTGTCGATCAGGTATTGTATATCACCAAAATCAAAATGACCAACCAGCAGTACTTCTCCCCCGTCAAAAAAATCATTGCTTTGTATATTCAAAAAATTTTGCAGGAAGGGAACCCATAAAGTATCTGCGCCACCAATGCCAAAGTTACCCTTGGCTCCCAGGTCTTCCGGGATCCCGAACATCACATATTTTGCAGAGGAAGCAGCGATCGATCGTTCAACGTCGTCAGCATGCTGAACGGTCTGTAACCTTTCGCCTAGTTTGGTTTCGAAGCGACGAAGTCTTGTCAATGATAATACATCCTGCCTGGAATATACTTTCAGGTGTTGCATATCGTTCAAGTTGGACTCTTTTTGAGAGGCCTTAATTTCCGATTTAGTCATCTGCAATTTTTAAGATTTTAATTGCTAAAGCTATTGATTTTTTACCGCTGAGGTTCAGGGAAGCAAAAGGATTATAAAAACACCCAATGCAATCTCCCCGAACTCCTTTAGACCCCAATTTTTTCATTCACAATTTTGAGAATTTCGGCCTCTAAAGCTATTGTTTTGCTTTCGATCTCTTTCCCTTGGGTCATTAGTTCCATTATAAAGCTCTTGTCGCTGTATCCAGCGGCGTTAATTCTTACATTCATAAAAGCCCCTATCACAGCGCTTCTTGCGCATAAAGCTCCGACCCCGGCATCGGAAACGGAATTTGGGTTACCAATTTCTGCCATGGCTTTTATCACTTCCATACTATCATGCGAAATCTGCATGACCCGGAAAGGGATCTCAATAGCCTTTTTGGTGGCTTCCTGTATCGCTTTAGAGCGGATGTCTTTTTCTTCATCTGTTGAACCTGGTAAACCAAATGCCGCCATAATCTGGTTAAAGGCTTTTGTATCAGCATCCACCAGCCGCAGCAATTCATTTTTATATTTTTCTCCGATATCCGCCCAATTACTGAATTCTTCCACCCGTTCGTCCCATCCTTTTTTGTGCGATGAAAGATTAGCGACCATTGTAGCCAGGGAAACGCCCAACGCACCCACATAAGCTGCAATTGAACCACCACCCGGCGCCGGGCTTTCACTGGCTGTTTCATCGGCAAAATCCGCCAGGGTCCGGCTCACCAGTTTATTGTCTGCTTCACTGCGCAGCATATATTCAATGATCCTTTCTTCCGGCTTGAAAGGACCCAGTTCATCCAATCCCATCGACTTCACCGCGATCTTGATCAGTTCTTTTTCTGACACACCGGTAGAGCGATGTTGTTTGCGAAGAAAATATTTACCAGCATCTAGCATTGCCTGCAACGGAACAAGACCCACTAGCTCACTACCGGTTACGCGTATTCCTCTTGCATCAGCTTTTTTGCAAACCTCATCAAACGCAATATGAACAGGAGTAATGTTAATATTAGTTAGGTTCATAGATAGCTGGGCAATGCCGTACTCTTCTATATACCAGCCGATGGCTTTTACAGATTTTAAAGTGCCGGGTACCGCAACAGGCTTTCCATTTTCATCCTTCACAATCTTACCATTTTCTCTTTTAACTCTTCCGGCTTCCCGTACATCAAAAGCAATAGCATTGGCCCTCCTGGTAGAAGTAGTGTTAAGATTAATATTATAGGCTACTAAAAAATCCCTGGCGCCGATAACAGTGCCGCCACGTTTTGCATCAAAGACGGCCGGACCAAAATCAGGTTTCCATTCCGGTTCTTTTATTTTTTTAAAAAATCCTTCATACTCCCCAGCCCTGATTACCGACAAATTGTTCCTGTTTTTATCGGGTTGAGCAGCTTCATACAAATACACCGGTAGTTGTAACTCCTTCCCTACTTTCTCAGCGAGCTGCCTGGCATAGTGCGCTGTTTCCTCCATTGAAATATTGCTGATCGGGATCAGTGGACAAACATCAGTAGCTCCCATTCTCGGGTGTTCACCCTTGTGTTTGCTCATATCGATCAGTTCGCCGGCTTTTTTTATGGCAAGAAAAGCTGCTTCCACCACAGCTTCCGGGCTACCCACCAAAGTCACCACGGTCCTGTTCGTGGCTTTGCCCGGGTCTACATTCAACAACCGAACGCCGTCCACCGTTTCAATTTGATCCGTGATCTGCCTGATAATACCCAGGTCATTTCCTTCGCTGAAGTTGGGAACACATTCAATGATTGGTTGCATGCCATTCAAATTTGAGTGCTAAGATATTGCTTTTGTGGCCCGAAATAACTTGCGATTGCATAGCAAATGCAACCGGTATTAATTGTTTAAGGGTATATCAATGGGATGAGGTATTTTGCTTTGTCATCGAATTATAAAAGCCGAAAATACAACCTGCCGTTTGGATAGAAAATAGCTTACTGTTATTGCAAAGTCATATGGGTAACTGTTTAGGCTATTACGACTTGATCTTGACCACCGATCCTATTGCCATTTTCCCATCATTACAAGTACAGTTGTAATAATAGGTGTTGCCAGAAATGGAAGTGATCCTGTAAATTCCCCTGCTATAGTTTGCTTTACGTAATTCTTTACTGTTGGCCCAGGTCTGCGTTAGCTTATACTCACACGCCGATATCCATTTGATCCTGTGTTTTACTATTACACCAGTTTTTTGATTCTCCTCTGTTTGGTGACTGGACGTTCTTTTTATTGTCCAGGTAGTATTTGACGCCGAATCCAGGTAAACAAAATGGCCGGTTTTAATAAAGCCGCAACCAGGAGTACTTTCCTGCGAGTAAGAAGTTGCTACAATACCTGCATTAATGATGGCCAACAAAAAATATTTCATGTTGTAGTATCTATTGAAACTCACCGTTTATCATTACTTTATCAATATTGTTGGAGCCAAAAGCGTAAGGCAGGTAGGCCAGCGACGGAATAGGTTTGGTAAAGATTAGGTTCGCCTTTTTACCAACCATAATACTCCCTGTTTCTTCTTGTAGTTCCATAGCATAAGCCCCATTGATAGTAGCAGCATTGATAGCTTCTCCCGGCAACATTTTCATGGAGATACAGCTCAGGGCAACGACAAGGTTCATATTACCGGACGGAGAAGAACCGGGATTAAAATCTGATGCCAGTGCAACAGCACAACCAGCCTCGATCAATTTGCGGGCGGGCTGAAAGGGCATTCGCAGAAAAAAAGCCGCGGTAGGAAGTAAGGTTCCGATGGTTGACGAGTTGGCCAATTCTTTGATCGCTTTATCATCCAATGTTTCTAAGTGATCAACTGAAACAGCTCCCAACTTCACGCCTGTCTCTGTGCCTCCGGACAAACTCAATTGGTTCGCATGAATTTTTGGTTTCAATCCATACCTCATCCCGGCCCGGCAGATCGTTTCCGTTTCTTCTGGTGAAAAAAAACCAGTCTCGCAGAATACATCTATATAATCCGCCAGTTGCTCGCCGGCTATCACGGGCAGCATCTCATTAATAATTAGGTCAATGTAGCCCTGGTGGTTCTCCCTGAATTCGGAAGGGTAAGTATGGGCTCCAAGAAAACTTGCCCGTATAGGAATTGGTGAGGTTTCCTTCAATTTTTTAATAACTCGTAACATTTTTAATTCTCCTTCTACCGATAAACCATAACCACTTTTTATTTCGACGGCACCGGTTCCCATTGAAATGATCTCTTGTAACCTGCCCCAGGCCGATCGTATCAATTCTAATTCCGATGCTGCCGCAATTTTCCTCGCTGAGTTCAATATACCTCCGCCCTTTGAAGCGATTTCCGCATAGCTCATCCCGTTTATTTTGTCGATAAACTCATCTTCGCGGCTAGCCGCGTAAACCAAATGAGTGTGGGAATCACACCAGCAGGGAAGAACAAATTGCCCCGATGCATCAATTATATTTTCCTCCGGAACAGGGGGGCTGTTCCGCTTTTCCATTTCCCCGTATTCGGCTATTATTCCATCTTCAATAAGCAGGTAGGCCTTTTCAATACATGGCAGTTCCGCAAGATCTTTTCCCCGAAGTAGTTGATTTTGTAGCCTGGTATTGACGAGTAGCCTGATATTAATTATCTCAGTCGTCATTTATCCATTCTATTTTTACTTTCCGGCGCATCAACTCTTTTATGGGCCTTCCGGCCTTGTCAAACTCGCTGACCCCAACAAAAAAAAGAAACAGCGGAGTGTTTACATCCTTCAATTTTATTTCCCGTTGTGTGGGCACATAAAACAGCTGTTTTACTGTTTTTATAGCCACCACTTTGCCACTATCCAGTTGGATCACTTTCTTATTAAATCCATACCAGCTTGTTTCTTTGTCGTAAAACCAATATGCGCAACTATTATCATCATTTACCAGTAGTTCTTTATCCTTATTGAACTCGGCTTCTCTCATGGTCCTTTCGGGCAAGTCGGCGAAGCCAGCAATCGAGTCAAGCTCGGTCAACTGGCAGCAAATAGAATCCGTAAAAGCAGCAAATACATAAACACCCGCTATATTCTCCAGTAATACCTGGATTTTAAAAGTTTTTTTCTTAAGCACAATGCTGCTTTCGAATGATTCGAGCAGCACTGTTTCCTCCTGCCCTATTCTTATGACGGCCTGCCTCTTCTGCGAATACGCCAACACCGGCACCAGCAAGAATAACAGCAATACCCCTGTAAAGCGGTTCGATACATTCATAGCTTCAGCAAATTAAAACTTTGCAGCCAAATATTGTTGATAAACCACGATTTCATGGAGAGATTGCCAAGATAAACGAAGCGGAAGTGACCTGGCTAGTGGGGTCTAATCATCGTCATCATCCGTCCACTCAATTTTTACTTTCCGGCGCATTAGTTCTTTCACAGGAACTCCCGTACTGTCATATTCTGAAACAGCAATGAAAAACATGTATAAAGGCTCCCTGATATCTTTTAACCGCATCTGTTTTTCAGCCCCCACCTTATAAAACTGTTTGATCATTTTTGTGCAGACAACCTGGTCATTGTCAAGGCGGGTAACTTTCCAGCTAAATGGATGCCATTCAGCGTTAGCATCATAAAACCAATTGGACCATCCCGTTTCACTTATATTCAATTCCTTTTCCGAATTGTACCGGTCCTCCTTAAGTTCTAGCAGTGGCAGATACCTGAAATTATAAATAGAATCCGTTTCTGAAAAGCGATAGATCGAATCCCCAATACTCGCAAAAACATATACTTCCCTGACATTCTCGAATAACACCTGGATCTTAAATGCCCTTTTTTTAAGCAGTATATTGGTTTCAAAGTTATTCAGAAAGGTCGATTGGTCCTGAACGAAACGGACAGCCACATTTTTTTTCTGTGAAAAAGAAAAGGCAGGTACAAGTATTGCTGCGGCCAGCAGCTGTTTGTAACGGTTAATGCTTGACATATAAAGTATGTAAATTTAAACTTATTTGCTGATAGTTATAGCGCTTTCTTCATCAACCAATCCGTTTGAGGATCATCACCCAGCATAAAAACATGGGTGCCAAATTTTTCAAACCCCCACCGGGAATAAAAATCAATGGCACGCAGATTATGCTCCCAAACACCCAGCCATATCTCTTTTTTACCCATTTCTACCGCCACTTCTATACACCGTTGAATAAGTGCAGCACCAACCCGTTTGCCTATCATCGAGGCAGTAGCATATATCCGGGCAATTTCAACGGTACCGGGAGGATCATCAATATTCTCCCGCATACGTACATACCCCGCAGGCTGATCTCCGTCATAAGCCAGCAGAAAAATATTTCCCGGTGAACCAACTTCTTTTATTAATGTTTCCCTGGCGAAAGATTCACTCATGAATTTGTCAATATTTTCTTTTTTGTTTTGTGCAGCAAATGTCTCATAAAAAGTCTGGCGGCTCATATCAGCGATAAGCGCGGCATCATGATTGGTTGCTAATCGAATTGTAAGCATACCTGCAAACTACCAAAACTATTTATTGGTTAATATATTCGCTATACAAAGAAATTCTTTTTTGGCTTTAGCTATCTCCGGTGGTCAAGCTTTATGAAGACGTCCTGTTTGGCTCAGTTGGAAGATTGCAATGCCCGGATCTTTATTGGCCAGGCCCTCGAAGATGAGAATCTTGATCCGGCATCTGCCGATCAATTGTATGCACACTTCTTCTATCCAAAAACAAGGACATTTCTTTCGAGAGACTGGAAAATGCCGATCATAGTTTTAATGATAAGAATAAACCCGGCATCAAATGGTTGGAAAATAGTGATGTCGAAAATACTTGCCTGGTTCCTGGCCCCTGATATCATGGCTTTGTTTTGATCTAACAACAATTCCCCTCTTTTTATTAAGGAAAGCTTGTCGCATTCCCTGATAATGATGTCGTGACCCTCTTGCTGAACGGCTGACGTACAAGGTTTTACAAAATGCGACCTGATTAGCAGTCTTGTCTACCTGATCGCTAACACCTGGCATGTTCCTGACCCCATCTTTGCTTCATCACAATCACAGAAAAAAAATCAATATGCACCCCACCAGATCTAATCGAGTACTACACCAGTTGCGATTACTGCTTTATTTCGCTGCAATTATTTTGATCACTGCGGCAGGTATTGCACTACTGTATAGTTTGTACCAGGTTATTGAACCGATCTTACGGGTCTCATCCCGGCAAGCCGATCAGTTTTTTTCTGTGTTGGCAAACATTAATTGATCATCCCACAAAAAATTATGAAAATTCTGCTGTTCATGTTGCTGACAACGGCAACCGCCCGTCTTACCGCATACCCACAAACAACGGGACCTGTTGCTGATCGTTTTCGTGTCTTGATAGCAACCCCGCCGACCGGATGGAATTACGTCAACAATTATTCAACAATAAACAACTCACGTATGAAAAAGACAATTTTTATGTCCACACTGGTTGCAATCACCATGTCTGCCAATGCTCAACCCGCCAACAACGACGAAGAAGCTATCCGTACTATTGTAACCACAATGCAAAATGGGTGGAATGAAAAAAACGGGAAAATCTTTGCGTCCAGTTTTGCCAACCCGCATAATTACATTGTCGTAAATGGCATGTATTTATCTTCCATTACGCCGGAAATGAATGCAAATAGCCATCAGGGCATCTTTAACTCTATTTACAAAACAACTGACCTTGCGCTTAAACCGGATAAGATCACTTTTGTCCGTCCTGATCTCGCGCTGGTGTATGTCCTAGGCGCTACCTATGAACAAGGTACAGCGATACCGGAGAACCCGGGTGTGGTGATTAGTATGATGGCAGAGAAAAAAGGGAATGACTGGAAAATTATCTCCTTCCACAACTGTGACATCGAAGTTTCCTTCGATCCGGCTAACGCGGCTCCCACTCCCCTTTCACCCAAGACAATGTTTGCGAGCTGGTATAAAAAGTGATGGAGAGCATAATTTGCTGGAAATTACGATTTCATTCATCTAACACAGTTTCCTGGATCTACACCAAAGAATAGATAACCCATTCAAACCACCTGGTAAAAAATACCGGGTGGTCTTAAAGTTTTCATATCTTAATTCACAATGCGTCTCCTCAAACATATCCTCTTTGGTCTCTTTATAACTGTTTACAGCTCGGGTTTATCCCAGTCCCCTGTAGATTCTGTATATGCCGCTGACCCCCGAATCCAACTGCATGACCTTGCGGCCTATACAGCGGTTATGATCGATACTACCAATCACATTAACGCCGCACAAATTGTTTCCGGCGAAAGGGATAAATATTTCCGCCCGCTTGTTGCTGCCGATGAATCTGCCAGGCCCTATGTAACCTACTGGCTCCGCTTCTCCATAAAGCCAACAAATCATTTTGACGGCTGGTGGCTGACGCTTTGTGACAGTGCGGGTCAACCTGTGCAAAGTCATTATGCTGATATATTTTCTACTGGTGACAATAAAAAGATCTTCCATCACTTACGTACCGGAGCTTTTGTTCCCCGCTCTCAAAAATCTATAAAACAAATCGCAGGGATCAGCAGGGTATTATTCTCGGCCCGGGCGGGTGAAATAAGAACCATCTATATAAAAATCTATGACGAGTTTGGCGGAACGGGATCAAAAATAGCAATCCCACAACTGCGCAACCCTTTACTGGGGAGAACTTCTGCTTCTTTCGGCCTTTTTTTTTGGATCCTGAGCGTGATCGCCATCACCTTTTCTCTGCTCTCCTTCTTCTTTTATTTTTTTGTAAAGGAAAGGGCGTACCTGTTTTTTGCAATATATACCCTGCTACTATCCCAACATTATCTTATTCTGCATCCTGCCATACCATTCATTGACTGGTATATTCCCGAACACCCACATTGGGCACTACCCTTTTTTACTTTGCTAGGCTCCGGTAGTTTTATATTTTTTCTGTGGTTTGGTGATGCTTTTATGAATCTTTCTTCTTTATCAAGACGAACGCATATTATGCTCAAATGGTTCCTTCGTGTTTTGGCTGCCACAGTTTTGCTCGAATCAGTGGTGATGGGGATCACGCATCGCTACTTTTTAAATCCGTGGATCTTTTATCTCAGTATTCCGATCATACTTGGTTTTATTATCCGGTTTGCCTTTTTCAATAATAAGCTGGCGAGGTTTTATGTGGCAGGCGGATTGTGGTTATTTGCTTTTACTTTTCTCGGTTTTATGAACGAATCTATGCTGACGCTTCCTTTCAATCCATGGCCTATCGGTCAGCTAGGTCAATTGTTAATATATGGAGCTGGTCTTGCTTATAAAATCCGGTTAAATGAAAAAGCCAGGGCGGAAGCCGAACGCATTCAAGAAATGGATGAGATTAAATCAAAGTTCTTTGCCAATATTTCCCACGAGTTCCGGACACCGCTTACATTGATACAAGGCCCGTTACATCAAATTGAGGAATCGAATCAGCACAAAGACGGTAATGCTTTGGTCGAAGTCCCTGGCCGACAATTAAAGACAATGCGGCGTAATACAGACCGGCTGCTGGAACTGGTAAACCAATTGCTTGATCTTTCGAAACTCGATTCCGGTAAAATGCAGTTACAGGTTGTAAAAGGCGACCTGATCCAGGTACTAAAGGCCCTGAGTAATTCATTTGAATCAATGGCGGAACGAAAACAGATCCATTATCATGTGCATTACCCCGATACCACCATCATTAGTTACTTTGACAGGGATAAGATAGAAAAGATATTAACTAACCTGTTGTTCAATGCTTTTAAATTTACCCCGGAAAAAGGAACTGTCTCTGTTAACATAGAAGTAGATGATAAGCGCCTGCGTTTTTCCATTGAAGACTCAGGCCCCGGTATCGGTAAAAAAGAACTGGATAAAGTATTTGATCGCTTCTACCAGGTAGAAGGAATTGATGATAAAGGAAGCGGTATAGGTTTGGCGTTAGTAAAAGAACTGACACAACTCTATCGAGGACAGATCAGCGTTAGCAGCGAACCTGGGAAAGGGAGCCGTTTCAAAATCAGTTTGCCAGTAGATAAGGATTCGTTCCGCGCAGAAGAGTTATTAATTCGCGAGGAAGCAAAGGAGATATTAACCATGCGACCCTTTCCTAAGGGTGAAATCCTTCAAACAACAAATAGTGCCGGATTGTCCCCACTCCCCTTACTATTGATTGTAGAAGACAATGAAGAGTTACGACAATTTATCAAAGACTCATTACAAGCAAAATATCAGTTGCTGGAAGCGGATAATGGAAAAGACGGGTTGCAAACGGCCCTGGAGCAGGTACCTGATCTCATCATCAGTGATGTTATGATGCCAGGAATGGATGGCTTTATGATGACAGCACAAATAAAAAAAGACGAAAAAACTTCTCACATTCCTGTTATTCTTCTCACTGCCAAAGCAGGCCAGTTACATAAGATCGAAGGGTTGGAAACGGGCGCCGATGACTATATTACCAAACCCTTTGATGCAAAAGAATTGCTGGTCCGTATTCAGAACCTGATCGAGCAACGGAAATTACTTCGGAAAAAATTTGCCGGGAACATTCAGCTCCGGCCATCAGAAGTAGCAGCAAAAAGTATTGATGAAATATTTTTAAATAACGTGATGCGGTCCATAGAAAAAAATTTGGAGGAGGAGGAATTCAGTGTTGAAAAGCTGGCCAAAGACGTAGCGATGAGCCGAAGCCAACTGCACAGAAAATTAATTGCCTTAATTGATAAATCACCAAGTGATCTTATCCGGCAAACAAGATTGCTGAGAGCAAAAGAATTGCTATTAAAAAAAGCTGCGACACCATCAGAAGTGGCATTCAAAGTCGGCTTTAACAGTCATACCTATTTCTCCAAATGCTTCAAGGATGAATTTGGTATCAGTCCCAGTGAAGTCAACTCTTAAGTTAGTTAAACTGCCAGATTTTTGTCCACTCTTCGTAGAGAGGCTCTCCCCTTGAGCTCATTCCTTTATGTATCCATACATTATTATCAACACTGCCATCAAAGGTTAAGGAAGCCCCTACGCGGCTGCTGTCTCTCGAAAAGAATTCGATATTTTCTGTGTATTTCCCATCCTTAAATGTATAAATACCGCCGCCCGTTCCAAAGAATTCTTTCGTATCGGTATTAATCGCGACCCATTGAAAGCGGGTGCCGGAAAGTATCTTCAAAGTTTTACGTGCACCGGGATTAACAGGATTCAATTTATCTCCCTGCATTCTCGCTGAGATTCTCCAGGTACCTGCAAGTGCGTTGGTATTATCGTCTATCCGGGTCCATTTTTCTTCTATTCCATTGTAAGAAAGCACAAGCTCTTCTTTATCAAAACGATAACTGTATAAGACAGTTTCTCCTGCCTTTTCTTTCGAGGCAGAATTAAATTCAGTTTTTAATGTAATGCTGTTATGATCTTTTTTAATGGAGCCACCACGAGTGAGTGTGAAATTTTTTTTTGTTTTATCAAAAACGGTAAATGATAGATACCCATCCTGTATGATCAATATTTCATCGGTCGAGCCTGTCCCCTTAACCCATGCACCGTTTAAAGAAAGAGTTGTCGGAACATTGTAAAAATCTGCCATTGCAAATAATGCGATGCTTGCAAGCAAACAATATTTCATAAAAATGAGATTTAGTACTTAATCAAAGTCTGCATTTTCTCTAAAACCATAGCTGAAGCGCTGCCACCGCCATTGCACCCCTCCAGGAAAGTAGACTACTCCAGATTTTGGATAACCATTGCTGAGGCACCACCACCACCATTACAGATACCGGCAGCACCATATTTTGCATTATTTTGTTTCAGCACATTTATCAATGTAACTATGATCCTGGCACCGCTTGCTCCCAGTGGATGCCCCATTGCCACGGCTCCCCCATTCACATTTACTTGTGTTGGATACAATTTCATTTTTTCACTGTTCACAATTCCCACTACGCTAAAAGCTTCATTCAGTTCAAAAAATTGAATATCACTCATTGTCAAACCGGCTTTGGCAACTGCTTTGGGCACAGCAATAGACGGAGTAGTAGTAAACCATTCCGGAGCCTGTTCTGCATCGGCATAAGAAAGAATTTTTGCGACAGGTTTTACTCCCAGCTCTTCCGCTTTTTCTTTACTCATCAAGACCAATGCGGCTGCACCATCATTCATCGTAGAAGCATTGGCGGCTGTTACTGTTCCGTCTTTTATAAAGGCTGGGTTAAGTGACGGTATCTTATCAAATTTTACATTAAAAGGTTCTTCATCCTTTGCAAAAACAATCGGGTCACCTTTACGCTGCGGTATTTCAACTGGTACAATTTCATTATCAAATTTCCCGGCTGCTATAGCTGCCTGGCTTCGTCTATAACTTTCCACGGCAAAAGCATCTTGTTCCTCCCGGGTCACACCACAAGTGCTTGCACATAGTTCTGCAGCATTACCCATTGCCTTTCCGTCATAGACATCGGTCAGTCCATCTTTTGCCAGACCATCTACTAATTGTACATCACCGTATTTGTTGCCCCAGCGCAATAAGGGACTATAATAAGGAACATTACTCATGCTCTCCATACCGCCGGCTACAACAATGTCTGCGTCGCCCAACATAATACTTTGGGCTGCCTGCGAAATTGCTTTCATACCGCTGGCACAAACTTTGTTGACAGTTGTGCAGTTTACTTCATTAGGAAGACCAGCTAATTTAGCGGCCTGCCTCGCAGGAGCCTGGCCCAGGTTAGCCTGTAATACACAACCCATCAGCACATCCTGTACCTGGTCTAGTTTTATACCGGCTTTGGCAATAGCGCCGCTAATAGCTGTTGCCCCTAATTGCGTTGCTGATAAACTCTTCAGACTTCCCCCGAAACTTCCCATTGGCGTTCTGACAGCAGAAATTATATATACTTCTTTCATATGATTTTTCGAATTGAAATGCAAAGATACGAAATGTGACAGGGCTAACCTTCCATAGAAATACAGGTGCTGAATTCATCACATCGGAGAAATTCCTGTTCGATCATTCTATAAAAATTCGGAAGCAGGAATAAGTGGCCGACAAAAAACCGGGAGCATAATTCACACCCCCCCTGTTTAATAAGTATCCCATAGCCTAATTTTGGGGACCTGTATGACTAATAGGTTACTTGTACCTGCAATGTCCAGGGGTACATAGTTTCTTGATTCACAACTTATAAAAACAGTAACCTGCAAATAATTGTCACCAGGAAAAAAAAGTAATAACTTAGGATAATCAAACCTGCACGAAGCTTTTAATAGTTTCCAGTATCATGCAACGAATCAAGCTACATTTTCAACTACCACGGTAAAGAGTACCACTCAACTAACGAATATAGTTTGTCGGTCATACTGGAGGGATGGGATCATCTATACTTTGCTGTGTTTTAATAAAATAATGATTCATTGTTCACCTTAAACCATATAACATGAAACGAATCCCTAAATACCTTTTTTCAACTGCCTTCCTGCTGATTGTTGGCAGCGCTGTATTTTCACAAGCTTTCGTAACTCATCATGGCATGACAAGTGCCGAATATCAAAACAAGTTCGACAATTACAAAAACCAGGGTTACCGACTGGTACAGGTAGATGGGTATGCGGTGGGTAATACGGCCAATTTTGCTGCGATCTGGGAGAAAAAAACTGGCCCTGCTATGACTACACACCATGTGATGACAGCCGCAGATTATCAAAATAAATTCAATACTTACAAAAGGCAGGGCTATAAATTAGTCCTGGTGGATGGATATGCTATTGGCAATACTGCCTACTATGCGGCCATTTGGGAAAAAACAGGCGGGGATATTGGCGCCCATCATGGGATGACAGGCGCAGACTATCAAAAGAAATATGATGAATATAAGAAACTAGGCTACCAGCCGGTATGGGTCAGTGGGTATGGCATTGGTAACACTGCTTACTATGCCGCCATTTGGGAAAAAACAAATGCGAGTATGCCTACTCATCATGGTATGAACAGCGCCGACTACCAGGCAAAATTCACGGCCTACCTTAATGATGGCTATCGTTTGAAAATGGTAAGTGGCTATAATGTTGGCAACACGGATTATTATGCGGCGATATGGGAAAAGAAAAGTGGGCCTGGCTGGTCAGCAAGACATCGCATGACACATATGGGTTATCAAAATGAATTTGACAACCACAATTACACCGGTTACCGACTCGCTCACGTAAGTGGGTATGCGATAGGAGGAAAAGCAACCTATGCTGCCATTTGGGAAAACAGCGGTGCTTGGAGTAACCAGGACCTTGAGCATATTGACAAAACTGTTTTGGCTTTTATGAACAAGTTCAATGTGCCAGGCACCAGTATAGCTTTAGTGAAAGATGGGAAATTACTTTTTGCAAAAGGTTATGGAGTGATGGATAAATCAACCGGTGAGGTACCGGGCCCCAATACGATGTTTAGAGTAGCCAGCGTTTCGAAACCTATCACTTCTATTGCAGTGATGAAATTGATACAGGATAATAAATTCAGGATTGGTGATAAAGTATTTGGTAGCGGCGCTTTATTGGGAACTACTTACGGAACGAAAGAATATGGAACATGGGAAAAAGAGATTACTGTTCAACATTTATTGGAACACACTGCCGGCGGCGATCAATGGAATAATAAAAGTGACGGTAGTGCAGGCGATCCCATGTTTCAGCAATTAACCTACAATCACAGTCAGCTCATTGGATGGATTCTCGATGAAAGAAATCCAGGTAAAAAACCAGGAAGTGAATCCGACTATTCCAATTTTGGCTATTGTGTGTTGGGCAGAGTGATTGAAAAAGAGTCAGGTCAAACTTATGAAAACTATATAAAGAACAGTGTGTTAAAGCCCAGTGGCATCAACAATATGCATATTGCCGCGGATTCAAAAGAAGGAAGACGGTATAATGAATCGATATACTATGAAGATGACCCTTATAGTATGAAAGTAAAACGTATGGATGCGCATGGCGGATGGATCGCTTCTTCCGTCGACCTGATGCGACTTGTAGTTAGAGCCGATGGGTTCGCAACAAAACCTGATATACTCAACTCAACAAATTTTACAACCATGGTAACTCCCTCTGCCGTATCGAGTGGTTACGCAAAGGGGTGGCAGGTGAACGGGAACAACTATTTTCATAACGGATCATTTCCCGGCGGTGGCGCCATAATTGTCAGAACCGGCAACGGTATGAGCTGGGCTTTCGTCATGAATACGAAATGGCAGGGCGAAGCAGATGGCATGATGTGGGACGTCGTGAATGGTATCAAAAAATGGCCAACTCATGACTGGTTCTAAATAATCAACCAACGAAAAGATCGAAAGCCTGCAAAAGCTGACGATCTTTTCGTTTTTAGTATGGTGTATTAGGCCAGGCTACTATATTTACAAAGATCCCCCAACGAAAGATTTCCTCCACAGAAGATCAACACCAGGTTGTTTTTGTTATTGAATTGATCTTTTAATCGTAAAGCCGCAGCCAGCGTACAGGAAGCTGCCGGCTCCGTTAGAACTTTTAATCGTTCTAAAATAAATTGTAATGCTTGTACCGCTTCTTTATCCGGAACAACAATGACATCCTCAAGATTTTTTTGTGCCAATGCTAACGTACGCGACGAGACAGACGGTGCGCCCAATGTTTTAGCAATAGAAGTAATAGCAGCCAACTCAACCGGGTGCCCGGCTTTAATGGCTTGTGACATACAATCAGCCCCGAGTGTTTCTACACCCCAGATCCTAACTGCGGGTTTGATCGCTTTAATAGCAGTTGAAACCCCGCCTCCAAAACCGCCTCCGCCAATACTAACAATGACATCAGAGGCTTCGGGCAATTCTTCTATGATCTCCAGCCCCACCGTCCCCTGTCCCGCCATCACCAAAGGGTCATCAAAGGGATGAATAAAAATTCTTCCTTGATCTTCATAACTTTTTATTTTAGTAAAAGCAGCACTGATCGTTGGTTGCAAGTCGATTGTTGCGCCATAGCTTTGGGTGGCATCAAGATAGTTGCGCGGTGTCGATCCAGGCATGAGAATAATGGCATCAACATCGAGTGCCCTGGAAGCATAGGCAACAGCTTGTGCATGGTTGCCTCCACTAATGGCAATAATTCCCCGTCTTCTTTCTTCTGTGGATAAACTAAGCAGTTTGTTAAATGCACCTCTCACTTTAAAGGAGCCAGTTTTTTGAAAGAGCTCCAACTTTACCCAAACATTTGTCCCCAAATACCGGCTTAAAGTTTGGCTATATTCAAGTGGAGTTCGTTTGATATAGGGTTGAATGCGTTTCTTGGCTTGATGAATAGCAGCAATGTCCATGGGTTGATCTTCTATAATTAATCGTATAGAGCTAAGCTACAGGATTTAAAAGAAACTAATATTGCAATACGAACACATGGGCCCGTACAAATCCTGCTCATGCCAGGGATATTGACTTTGACTATGCCGGCAATATTTATGTAACCGGTGGCGGAAATGGTACTATTCATAAGTTGGCGAAATTTGACGCCGCAGGCTTGTTACTGTGGACCTTTAGCGGAACGCTCACTTCTCCCAATTGGAATTTTGGCGGTTCTTATGGCGGCTGGGTGGTAGAGAAAACGACCGGTAAAGTCTACCTGGGACAAGGTCTTGCCGGTGCGGGATTCAGTGCAGTCAAGCTAAGTACGGCTGGCGTGTACGATAATTATATAACTACGCCCAATGCTAATTTCGGGGAGAACTGGAAAATTCTATGGTTTTGATTGTGGGAGCCTTTATTATAATCGCCGGTGGCAGGAGCAATGCCAATAATGAGCTTGCCTTGCTTTCACCTCCGTCCATAGCCCCGGCTACTCTATAACAGGTATGGCTAACTGGTCTTTACAACAACTGATGCCGGTAAGGGTTGGGATGGGAACATCAATGGTATGGAGCAAGGCAGCGGTATTTTCGCATGGACGGCAGAGAAAGTAAATTATTTGGGTAACATAGTCCACAAAAAAGGTACCAGCTCCATTATACGAGAAGCAACTTGTTGAAAGATAATAACGCCCCTATTCAGTACATTTTATCATTTAAGTAGATTGAAACACTGAACCGGCTCCATGTTTTTTATTAACTTCAATCTTCCCGTTATGTATCGGGACTTACTATGTCTTCATCCCGTCAACTTGCTGCTATTATGTTTGCCGATATCGCGGGTTACACGGCTATGATGCAGGAAGATGAGTTCCTGGCCCTCCAGCTCCGGAATAAATTGCAAAAAAAACTCGAATTTGAAGTAAGCTCCCACTATGGTCGCATCCTGGAGTTCCGGGGAGATGGGGCCCTTTGCAGTTTTACCAGCACCATCGAGGCAGTGAAGGCTGCCCTTTCATTGCAATTGGATATGCAAACTATTCCTCATGTTCCGTTGCGCATCGGGATTCACACCGGTGACGTAGTAATAGATGGAAATAATATGTATGGCGATGGAGTTAATATTGCCTCCCGGATCGAATCCTTTGCACTACCTGGCAGCATCTTTATCTCCGGTAAAGTATATGATGATATAAAAAACCAGAAGGACCTTCCAGCTATTTCCCTGGGTATGTATGCATTAAAGAATGTAAAAGAACAGGTCGAAATTTTTGCCATCAGCAATCCAGGTATCATCACCCCGGGTGATACCAGTCTTGTAGGGAAAGGTGAAAAAGGAAAGGCGGGTTGTCTCCTGGTATTGCCAATGGTGAATATGAGCAATGATCCCGAACAGGAATATTTCAGTGATGGTTTGACCGAGGAAATTATTTCAGGTCTGTCAAAGATTAAGGATATACGAGTTATATCCCGCACCACATCCATGCTTTACAAAGGCACCAAAAAGGATGTGAAAACCATCGGGAGAGAAACCGGGGCCAGGTATTTTTTGGAAGGAAGCGTCAGGAAACATGGAAACAATCTCCGGATCACGGCCCAATTTATAGATGCTACCCGGGATTTACATATATGGTCGGAAAGCTACAATGGAACAATGGATGATATTTTTGATATCCAGGAAAAAGTATCAGTAAAAATAGCCGATGCATTAAGGTTACATCTTTCCGGAGAAGAAAAAGAATCATTGCATAAACGTTACACTGACAACACAGAAGCTTACCAGCTTTACCTGCAAGGTCGTTTTTTCTGGAATAAAAGAAATGCAGAAGGATTGAAGATGGCAGGGCGCTATTTTGAAAAAGCTATCGAAAAAGATCCAGATTATGCATTGGCCTGGACCGGCTTGGCAGATACTTACAGCATGATAGGTGAATATACAAATATTTCACGCAAAGAATTCTTATCCAACCAGATGGAAGCGATCAACAAAGCATTAAAACTTGACAGCCTTTTGGGAGAAGCGCATATCTCACTGGCTATTTCCATCATGCTGAATGAATGGGATTGGGAAAATGCTGAAAAAGAATTCAAATTGGGAATTAAACTAAATCCAAATTATGCAACGGCTCATCACTGGTACGCCGGTCTTTTATTGTACACAGGAAGAACTGAAGAAGCGTTCCGGGAGATCTCACTGGCTATTGAACAAGACCCGGTTTCACAGGGAATTCTTAAAGACAAGGGAATGCACTTTTATTATACCCGCCAATATGATAAAGCCATTGAGATGGCAGAAATGACCCTGGAAGTGGATCCGACTTTTAATCCGGCTCATCGTCTACTCTCCCTCGCTTACCAGGGCAAAGGATTGTTTGATGAAGCGATCAAAGAGAACATGATTTGGGGAAAAGGTACGGGTAATGAAATCAAAACAAGGATTTCCTTAGCACAGATATATGCTGCGGCGGGACGAAAAGATGACGCAAGAAAAATACTGGCGGATGCAGAATCCGCTTATACATTAACCGGGAACGACCACCGGGGCATAGCACATATTTATACTGCGTTAGGCGAGTATGAAACCGCATTTACCTGGCTTGAAAAAAGCTACGCCAACCACGAAGAATCACTATGCAGCCTGAAAATTGATCCTAAATTTGACCCGCTTCACTCCGATCCACGTTTCTCTGCTATGCTGAAAAAAATCGGGTTAGAATAATGTATAGTAGCAACCCTGATAACTGCGCATCTTTTTCTATCACAAAATTTTCATAACCATCTTTTAAGAAAATGTTTATCAATAACATCATGCGATTCTCAGGTCAATCAGGATGTTAAAAAACAAGTGTGCTAAGGCGCTAACAATAAGCTGATTAAATTATCATCTCCCGATCTTTTAACAACACAGTTTTATCTGGCATCTTTTCTGAATTACTGGTGATGTGATAGCTATTTACTCACTTAAAATCTACAGTTATGAAAAAATTATTCTCAATTATTGCGATCACTGCAGCATTAGCTGTAGTAATGGTAGCTTGTAAAAATAGTCCTGCAACGTTGCCAATTTCCAACCAGGATACGGCAGGTCTCGCCCAATACCAGCAGTTTCAGGCATGGAAAACACAGCAAGAACAAGCTATGTTTCAACAATGGAGATTGCAACAAGAGCAACCTATCGCTGCTACAGTCTATAGAAAAAATGTGGCTGCTCCAAGACGTTCTACTTCGAATAGCGGTTCGATGACGTCATCTTCAACACAAAATGCGAAAACGACAACGAAGAAAGGCTGGAGCAAAGCCGCCAAATATTCAGTAATTGGTGGCGTAACAGGTGCAGTATTGGGGGTCGTTATTAATAAAAGGGATCGTGTAAAAGGAGGAATTATTGGGGGAATATTAGGCGGTGGTACAGGATATGGTATCGGCCGTTCAAAAGACAAAAAAGAAGGACGATACTAAAGCATGGTTTTGGATGCGAGGCAAACAGGGTCTTACCGGGTAAGACCCTGTTTTTTTTGGGAGGATTACTCTATTTTTATGATAAAACGCTGTCATGAATTACCAGGTGTACACTCCTGCTCCGGAACTCCAGTCCCTGGTAAAATGTTTCTGGACCCTGGAAGAGGATCGCAGGGACCCACCGGTTAAACAACGGGTAGTGCCGGATGGTTGTATGGAAATGATCTTTCATTATGGCGATCCCTTTCGACAATATTTTGAAAATGGTGAATCATTGTTGCAACCAAGGAGCTTTGTTTTTGGACAAATAAAAAGTTATATTGAAATAGCACCAACCGGGATAAGCGGAATTATAGCTGCCCGGTTCCTACCAGATGGCTTAACACCATTTTTGGAAATACCCGTCGCGGTTCTCGAGAATAGGGCGGTAAGCATAGCCGAGGTTTTTGGAGATAAAGGAGAAGAACTGGAGAAAAAAATAATAACAGCAACAACCACACTGGCTCGCATCAAACATATTGAAACATTCCTGGTGTCGAGGTGGAGAGAACCCAATACCATCGACGTGATCATTAAGAATTGTGTAGATATTATAATGCGCTCACAGGGACAAGTACCGCTGACAGAACTGGCAGAAATGATGAGTATCAACCGCCGGAACATGGAAAGAAAATTTGCTTCCTTGATCGGCTTGAGCCCCAAACAGCTGGCAAGAGTTGTTCGTTTACAGACCACCATCAAGATGCTGGAACAAAAGCATTTTACCAGCCTTACATCATTGGCCTATGAAAATGGTTACTATGATCAGGCACATTTTATCAAAGATTTTAAAGAATTTACCCGCATAAGTCCCAAGTCATTTTTCGCTGAAAACATGAAACTGGCAGCACTCTTTGCCTCGGCAGAATAACTTGTCGCATTTTTACAATTTTCCTTTTGTTCAAGTAACTAATTTGCGCCGACTAATAAAGTAGTATGAAATTAACTATCATCCTTCTTACAACGATCTGTTTGTTCGCCTGCAACAATTCAACAACCACTCCGAGCAAACTTCCCGTTGTAACTATGCCAGTTGTAAAACAATTAGTATTTGAGCACTTGGCAGGCACCTGGCAACGCCGGAATGGAAATAGTTTTGAACGTTGGTCAAAAAATGAAGATGGCACTTATCGTTCCTCAGCCTTTAGTATTAAAGGAACTGATACAACCTGGAATGAGCAGGCCAGAGTCTATCGCGAATTGGATCAATGGGTTTTTGAAAACACGGTAGCCGGACAAAATAATGGAAAAGCGGTAAAATTCACTACTACCCTATTAAACGAAAAAACTGTTCAGTTCAGCAACCCTTTTCACGATTTTCCTACTGATATCAATTATACGATAACTGATGCGCACACCCTGGTTGCTTATATTGTCGGTCCTAACAGCAAAGGGGGCAAGGACACGATTCCTTTTCACTATACAAAAGTGAAATAATTTTCTGCCCGGAGTTTAGTTTTTCTGGTACGATTCAGTAATTTCAAAACAAAAATGGCCAGATCACACCACCGGAAGAAGCACAAAGAGCATTTACGGCAATACCAGCATAGCCGTGAGGGTACTTCGTCCGCATCAAAAAAAGGAAAAGTGACTAGCACCTTTGCGATCATTGGTGGCATACTTGGGATTGCTATTGGCTATTTTGCAACGGATGGAGTTGCAATCTGGATTGCTGCGGGAGCTGTTGCCGGCGGCATTGCAGGGTTTTTTACTGGGCGCTATTTCGATAAAGAGGCAGCTACCAAATAAAATAACCCCAAATCACAATAAAATTTGTCTTTGCAAGTTTATGGATACATTTTATACAACCGGTATAAGTTATGTACATTTGCAAAAACCTATCGTATGACACTTTTCGTTGCTGGCTTGCCCTATGATCTCGATGATGCTGAACTGGAGGAAATATTTGAAAAATTTGGCACTATTAATTCTGCCAAAGTTTCCATGGATAGGGAAACGGGCAAAAGTCGGGGATTTGGTTTTGTAGAAATGCCTGTTGATGCCGAAGCAAAAGAAGCAATTGAACATCTTAATGATATTTCACTTGGTAAAAAACCATTGGTAGTAAAACAGGCTGAAGACCGCCAGGGTGGTTCAGGTGGTAGTGGTTACCGTGGAGGTGGAGGCAGTAATAGTGGCGGATACAATAAAAATAATGGCGGCGGCGGATTTAACCGGGATCGGAACCGTTATTAAAATAATAAAGCTCCCATTTAAAACGGCTTTTCGTTACCAGTCACTCACAAAGGTTTTCACCACAATTTCTTTCCTTTATTCTGGCTGGATTACTTGAATCCAAACCATTTCCTCTCCTCTTTATCAAATAACCACCAGGTGCTGTTAGCATAGGCAAAGTTAAAATTGCTATACACCGCAACACCTTCCGGTAACTTAAATGCCCTTGTCAAAACACCTTTACGGTTATAAAGCTCAATCTGCAGGTCACCATAATTCAAGATGGCAAATTCAGCATTTGTAATGCCGGTATAACATAATGCGGTAGTATTATATTTGTCAGTAGGGGCGGATACATCTTCCAGCTCTCCTTCCGCTAATTCAGTTTTATTCAGGTTTTTAATTACTATTTCTTCCCCTGTCGCTTTTCCTTGCAGTGAATAAAAAACGATACGACCATCACTTAGAAAACAAATATTTTTTTTAACGGCATCAAACACACCAACGCTATTCTCTTCCGGCTGCACCTGCCCTTCCTGTATTTGTTCCACGTTTTCCGGTATACCTGTTGCTCCCAATATATACCGTACCCATCCATCTTTACTGAATCCATTCGCTTCTATCTTCTTAGATACCGTATTATACCAGATACCCCGCACATCCGCCATGGCTTCCAGTTCAGCGGGGGACAATCGCATTCCCGTTGCATTAAAAACGGCAAAGGGGAATGCTGCATTTCCTGCAAAAGAAACATAAAATTTCTTTAACCCTGGATGCCAGGCGACGCAAGCTCCGTTCTTGCCCAATTCACCGGGCATATCCAGCGTGGCAACATTTCTTAACGGTTTTGCAGTAACCTGTGCAGAAATATGGGAGACGAGAAGCAGTAGAACAAGAACACTTATACAATACCTTTTCATACTAAAAAAATTTTAATTAAAGTTGGAGTTTTTCCCTGAGAGTTCAATACGGTAATGGGAGAAATGATACGTAACTACTCCAGAACGATGTCTTACGCTGCTCCTACTCCTGAAAGTCCATTTGCCGGGCAACACAACAATTATGCAAATATTGTAATATAACACCATTAAAATCCTGGCAAATCAATCTGTTGTTGGTCAGCATTCGTATATTCCCTGTGCCACTACCCTCAACAAAAATAATGTTGTTGACAGGGACGATCCTGAGATCCCTGGATATTCCCGCACAACTGATCGACCATACATCCACGTTCCGGAATATTAATCAAAAGAGTTATTTCCGGTTTCACTATGACAACGATTTTTTTACGAAAACTGATTACTACTATACACAGGGAATAACCCTGGAATATGTACACCCTTCGTTGAAGAAATTTCGGGTTGCCAAAATTTTACTCAAAACAACGAAAAGCGACCCGCAATACGGCATCAGTTTTAATTTGTTTGGCTATACTCCTACCAGCATCAAAACTAACGATATTCGATATGGCGACAGGCCGTTTGAGGGAAGCATTTCCTTAAAAATGTTTGCTGTTTCCACCAGCAGTTCAAATAAGCTACGGCTTTCATCTGCTATCAGCACAGGTATAATTGGCCCGGCGGCGTTGGGTAAAGAGATCCAAACAAACATTCATCGATGGACGGGCAATATTATTCCAAAGGGCTGGCAACACCAGGTCAGCAATGATTTCATACTCAACTACCAGTTGACTATTGAAAAGAATTTGCTCGCCGCAGCCGGTTTCCATCTAAATGGAGCAGCTGAATTTAGAGCCGGAACGTTGCACAACAGGTTGGGAGCCGGCATTAATTTTATGACCGGTCATTTTAATGATCCCTACCAAAAGACTCAAAAAAAGAAAACAACGTATTATTTATACGGACAAGGCCGGGTGCATCTTATCGGGTATGATGCTACCCTGCAGGGAGGGCTATTCAACCGCAAAAGTCCTTATGTCATTGCTCCAGGCGATATAACAAGAATAACCTTCCAGGCAGATGCCGGTCTTGTTGTAAATTTGAAGAATCTCTTTATTAATTATACGCAATCTTTTCTGACGAGGGAATTCCGTAAGGGAAAAGACCATCGGTGGGGCGGCATAAGTATCGGTTTTGCATTGTAATGTTCCCATCAAAAACAGGCGTACTAATTTCCATAATATTGCTTTTATTCATTGGTATCCGATAATACAGCTATAGGATGCCATGGTGGTACCGTCTGTTGCAGGGAGGGATACCTGGTATTTTACATTATGGGCATCAAAAAAATCCCATTGCTCTTTTGGCCATTCAATTTTTTGGGATTGTCCACTACCATTAAAAATTATCATTATCTTTTTCCAGTCATCATTCACCAGGGCACTATTAATGGTATATCCCACTACGCCAGCCGGCAAATTGTTCATGAAACGGATACCTGTTGCAATATCTTTTGCTCTTGTCATCCGGAAAGCAGGATGTTCTTTCCTGAGCCTGATCAATGCTTTCACAAATTCAAACACTTCTTTATTCCTTGTCTTTAGATCCCAGTTAATAGCATTAATACTATCGGGTGATTCAAAAGAATTCTCCACCCCCTTCTTGCTTCGCAAGAATTCTGTTCCCGCATGAAGAAATGAAATTCCCTGTGATGTCAGAACGATGGATAGTGCCAGCTTATACATATTTAACCTGTCCTCTACTGACACATTTTTTGCTGAAATGGCCAGTTTATCCCATAAAACATGGTTGTCGTGACACTCTGCATAAGTAACCGTCTGAAAAGGTTGTGCAGCGTAGGGAGCTTTGGAGTAGTTTACTTTGCTGTAATCCACCTGCGGGTGTTGAAGGGAAGCGACGATACCGAATTTAATACTTTCTTCCAGTCCTGGCTTACCGCTGGCAAAGCCTTTTTCTTCATGCGTAAATACATGGCCTTTTATGCCATCCCTGATATCATCACTAAAAACAGCAATACGATCAAGCTTTCTAGCATTTGCTTTTACTGCCCTGAGGGAATCAGGTAAAGGTGATGAACCCGCCGTCCACCCTTCGCCATACAATAATATGTCAGGTTTTATTTTATGTAGCTCTTTTGAAATAAGATTCATTGTTTCTATATCATGTACCCCCATAAGATCTACACGGAAACCATCGATATGGTATTCCTGCACCCAATATTTCATGGACTCCAGCATAAATTTCCGGAACATCGGTCTTTCGCTGGCCGTTTCATTCCCGCAGGCGGTAGCATTGGAAAATTTCCCATCAGCTGTTTGCCTGTAATAATATCCTGGTACCAACTGATTGAAATTTGAAGTTTCTGTCAGGGCCGTATGGTTATACACTACATCCATAACAACCCGCAGTCCATTGTCATGAAATGTCTTTACCACTTGTTTGAATTCCCTGATCCTGGTTAGTCCATCGTAGGGATTGGTCGAATAGGAACCTTCCGGTACATTGTAATTCAGCGGGTCATATCCCCAATTGTATTTTGCATCCGGTTTTGTTTCATCAAGAGAATAAAAATCATACAAAGGAAGTAAATGAACATGCGTGACGCCTAACTCTTTGATATGATCAAGTCCGGTTGATAACCCGGCTGCATTTTTTGTTCCCTTCTCGGTAAGGCCTAAAAATTTTCCTTTGTTCTTAATTCCTGAACTGGGAGAAATGCTGGCATCTCTTACGTGCAGTTCATAAATAACCGCATCAGTTGGGCTTATAAAAGGGGGGCTTTTATCTATCGCCCAATCCGAAGGATCGGTTTCCTGCAGATCCACTACCATGGCTCTTTTACCATTTACACCCACAGCTCTTGCGTAGGGATCGGTCACTTCGTTTTGCCATTGTTTATTGATCATCACCCGGAACGAATAAAACAAACCTTTTTTATTCCCTGCCATTGAAAGGGTCCAGGTGCCATTGCTGCTTTTTTGCATGGGAAACCTGCCGATAGAACTGTCGCCGGCACCTTCTTTATATAGCACTAACTCTACCTGTTCGGCAGTCGGCGACCATATCCGAAATGCAGATCTTTTTACAGAATAGGTAAGACCCAGATCATTGCCGGTATAAACTGGATACTTGCTAAACGCGATACCTATCGGGTCAGTTTTCTGAGCTTTTGCTAAAATTGATTGAGCCATAAAAACCAGCAGCATAACAACGTTCCTCATTAAGAAATAAATTTTGCTATAAAGATACTGCTATTTGAAAGTGAAAATAAGAATGTGCAGACGGCAAATGGATTGAATAGTTTTTTACCTGATTTCCTTTCCTGTTTTGGCATATGTCAATGTTTGCTGTAAATTGTTGATTCATTCTTACAAAAAAACGTACTTGCTTTATGGGAGAGCTCCAGGTAAAAAAACAACCAAAAAAATACGACGCGGTAATAATTGGCTCTGGTGCAGGTGGTGGCATGGCGGCCTATACACTTGCTAATGCCGGGTTGAAAGTTTGTATCATCGAAGCAGGATATATGTATGATCCTCAAAAAAACGTTACGCAACTAAAAAATCCCTGGGAAAGTCCGCGTCGGGGTGCCAGTACAAAATTGCGGCCCTTTGGTGATTTTGATGCCTGTTATGGAGGCTGGTCGCTGGAAGGTGAACCATTTACCAAAGAATCCGGAACCGACTGGGCCTGGTGGCGGGCAAGAATGCTTGGCGGTCGAACCAATCACTGGGGAAGGATCTCGCTTCGTTTTGGGCCCAAAGATTTCAAAAGAAGAAGTATAGATGGATTGGGTGAAGACTGGCCAATCGGTTATGAGGATATTAAACCGTATTATGACAGGGTAGATAAACTAATCGGTGTATTTGGCACTAATGAAGGTCTTGAAAATGACCCCGATGGTTTTTTTTTGAAACCTCCCAAACCACGGTTGCATGAATTGTTTATCAAGAATGCCGCCCTGCAAGCCGGTGTGAAAGTTATTCCCTCAAGGCTTTCTATTTTGACAGAAAAATTGAACGAGGAAAGAGGTGTTTGTTTCTTTTGCGGACAGTGTAACCGTAACTGCAGTATGGCGAAAGCTGACTTTTCATCTACCAATGTATTGATACAGCCTGCTATGAAGACAGGAAATGTTGATATTGTAGCAAATGCCATGGCAAGAGAGGTGCTGACAAACAATGAGGGCTTAGCTACTGGTGTTTCTTATGTCAACAAAGATGATATGATGGAATACCAGGTGGAAAGCCGGGTAGTTATTTTGGCTGCCAGTGCCTGTGAAAGTGCAAGACTATTGCTCAATTCAAAATCACAGCGCCATCCTAACGGGCTGGCAAACAACAGTGACGTAGTCGGAAAATATTTGCACGATTCTACCGGTGCTGCATTAGGCGGTATTCTGCCACAATTGTTTGACAGGAAAAGATACAATGAAGATGGTGTGGGCGGTTTACATATTTACTCGCCGTGGTGGCTAGATAATAAAAAATTAGATTTCCCAAGAGGATACCATATTGAATATTGGGGTGGGATGAGCCAGCCTTCTTATGGCTTTAGTTGGGGAATTGAAAACCTGAATGGAAAATATGTTGTAAAAGGAAAACAAAAAGAAGGCGGCGGTTACGGTGCTTCCTTAAAAGAAGATTATCGTTACTTCTATGGCTGTGGTGTTGGTATGGCCGGGCGTGGTGAGGCTATCCCGCTAGAAAGTAATACTTGTTCGATCGATCCGACTATGGTTGATAAATTTGGTATCCCCGTCTTAAAGTTCAATGTAAAATGGTCAGATCATGAAATAAACCAGGCCAAACACATGAAGGAAACTTTTAAAGAAGTGATGCATAATATGGGCGCTGTTATTACCTGGGGTGGTGATGACAATGAAAAAAATCAATGGGGATTGGCAAAGCCTGGTGAAATCATTCATGAAGGGGGAACGGTGAGAATGGGCAATGATGCGAAAAAGTCAGCCCTTAACAAATGGAGCCAGGCACATGATTGTAAGAACCTATTCTGTGTAGATGGGGGCCAATTTGTTTCGCAGGCCGATAAGAATATTACCTGGACCATCCTGGCATTGAGTATGAGGGCCAGTGATTTTATCGTTGATGAAATGAGAAAGCAGAATTTGTAAGGCTCCTGAATCCCACTGCAGGGGTCTTTGAAGAGTCTATAAAAAAAAGACATTCCATTGAAACAAAATTTCAAACTATTATAAACTAAAGCCTTCTGCCAATTGGCAGAGAGGTTTGGAGGGCTTTTATATGGACCGACGCAAATCGTTAAAACTTATTGTAACAGGTGCTATTGCAGCTCCCGCGGTTGTTGCAGGGTGTAAGACCGATGACAAAAAAACTGAAGCCGCTAAAACGGAGGAACCAACATTCTCCCTTGACCGCAGCCCCGATGAATTGAAATATGAAAAAGAGTTGCTGGCCCAAGAAAAATTCTTTACCGAACACGAAATGGCAACGATCACGTTACTAGCCGATATAATTATACCCAAAGATGAGGTGAGCGGGAGTGCAAGTGATGCCAAAGTGCCGGAGTTCATTGAATTTATTGTAAAGGATATGCCCAATCACCAGCTGCCGATGAGAGGAGGTTTACGCTGGCTGGATATGCAATGCCTGAAACGTTATAATAAACCCTTTATTGAATCCGGTAACAACCAACAGATCGAAATGGTTGACCTGATCGCTTATCCTGACAGGGTTAAAGATAAACCCGAACTAAAACCCGGCGCTTCATTCTTCAGCTTGATGAGAAACTTGACTGCCACAGGCTTTTATACTTCTGCTATCGGAGTAAAGGATATCAATTATCAAGGTAATGTGGCCAACCAATGGGCAGGTGTACCTGAAGATGTTCTTACACAATATAAGGTAGCCTATACAGAAAAGGAGTTGAAGGAGTGTATTTAAATCCAGCGAGCATGGCAGCCACTATCCTAGTTGGAAATATCATCTCAGTTCCGGGTACGGCTTCGGCGTTACTAAAGAGCCGGAATACACAACGATTATTCCTGCAGGAAAATATACTACCCCTTCTCCAGGAGGCTGAAAAGACCAATGATGGTACTCTAGAAGCCAGCGACTTCAAAAAAATTACTGGCTACTACGGGTTGGCGGTACCGGCTATTATTGGCGAATCATTTGCAGCCCTTCGTGGAAAAAAAATGACCCGAAAAGAGCGGCTGGCTCTTACTTATCTTGGCGCCATCACCGGTTTGTTTGACGATTTTTTTGACAAACATGACCTGGAGAGTGAAAAGATCAAAGACCTGCTCGAGAGGCCCGATTCCCTGAGTGGACAGAATTCCAGTGAAAAGCTTTTCCTCGATTGCTACAGGAAAGCATTGCTCCACGCACATGATCCACAATTAGTACTGCATTATTTCCGGAAAGTATACGATGCGCAAATTGAAAGCATGAAACAGGCTAAGCCGGGTTTATCAGAAGATGAAATTCTCCGCATTACCCTGGATAAAGGCGCAGTTTCAGTGCTTTTTTACAGGGCTGCTATGGAGCATCCCTTCCAACCGGGTGAGGAAGAAGCAATTTTTAAGATGGGTGGAATGATGCAACTGGGTAATGATATATTTGATATTTATAAAGATCGTAACGGAAATATTCATACGCTTTTGACTACCACCAAAAAAATTGACAGGGTTCGTTCTATTTTTAGGAAAGTAATGAAAGAAAGTTTTGACAGCATCAGCCAGTTGGAATACAATTCCCGTAATACTAAAAGATATTTACACCTATTCTCCCTCGCCCTTTGCAGCAGGTGTTTTGTTTGTTTGGATCAATTGGAAAGCAAGGAAAAATTGACAAACAATATATTCTCCCCTGCTGATTATTCCCGGCAGGATCTTATTTGTGATATGGAAAAAGTCAGCAATAACTGGCGCAGCCTGCTTTATCATCTGAAATTGCGGATCAAAATTCCTGGTACCCGAAAAGTTTCTTAACTTTCTTACCAGATTGCAACCATTAAACCTACTACAATGTTTAAGAAAATCACAGTTTTTTCCCTATTCCTTTTCCTGTATACGACTTTATTCGCGCAGAATAATGTGGCGTTATTTGACAAATGTAACTATACCGGTAAAAGTTATTACCTGGTTCCCGGCTCTTATAAAGGCTATTCAATGCAGGTTGGTAATGATAAACTTTCTTCCATGCAAATACCCAACGGCATGCGGGTAACTCTTTATGAGCATGATGATTTTAAGGGGCGGTCAGAAACTTTTACCAAAAGTGTTGCCTGCCTCGAAGGCGGGTGGAATGACAATGCGTCTTCCATGGTGGTTGAAAGCATCTATGGTAATCAATCTGGTTACAACAACAATAATCAATATGGCAACAACAACGATGATTATGTGACCTTTTATAATGATTGTTATTCAAAAGGATATTCCAGAAGTCTTCGCCCGGGCACTTATTCCGGAAGTAAATTAGGAATCTTGAAATTAAATATCTCCTCTTTTTCTGTCTATGGCAACCTCCGCGTAAGAGTGTACACCAGCAGTGACAATGCTTCCGGTTTTTCGACGACTTTTGACGACAATCAATCTTGTCTCAGCAGTTCTTATAACGATAAGATCAGGTCAGTGGTTGTTGAACATAAAGCTGGCACAGCACCCTCCTATAATCCGACTGGGAATAGTTCATCGTATGCAACGATATATACTGACTGCCACTACCTGGGCAATAGTTTGCGGCTCAGTCCTGGGTATTACCAGGGAGATAAACTGGGGTTGCTGAGATATGAGATTTCTTCCATTGAGATCCCATCCAATCTCAAAGCAAAAGTATTTATCAACAATACATACCTGAACGGGACCTCCTATATCCTGTCAGAAAACACTTTCTGTTTGCCAGCGATATTGAACGATAAGATCGGCTCATTGGTAATTGAAGAAAGGAGCGGCTATGGCGGGCCGCAGTATCCGCAGAATCCTCAATATCCCCAACATCAGCAACCCACCGATAACAAGGTCATTTTATACACAGATGCCAATTATAAAGGCTTATCTGCTTCCGTATTACCGGGCACCTATTCTACAATGGAGCAAGCCGGTTTTATTAACGACAACCTGAGTTCATTGTATCTCCCACCAGGGTACAGGGTGGTGCTATATGAGTTTGAAAATTTCAGAGGGAAAACTTATACGGTTACGGAAACGAAAAGTGGGTTCTCATTCTCAGGGTGGAACGATAAAGCTTCATCAATAGCCATATACAGAAACTAATAATGATGAAATTCAGAAGGAAAAATAGATGCTACTCCTCTGTCTTTTCATCAAAAAGTTCATCATAGACCGGACTTTCCGTTTTTGAGATCTTATCCCACCAGGTGAAATACAACCCAAAATTGTATTTGTATTGCTTATGATGAAGAGAATGGTGGGTTGCCCCTATCACTGATCTGCCCAATAAATTTTTAGCAAACCATTTTGGGTATATTTCAATATCCAGGTGATTGATTACACTACTGACCGACATAATGGTAAGCATTATTACCAATACATATAAATTCATAGGAAGAAAAAGTAGTACCAGGGGAAGAAAGATAGCCTGAATGAACCCTTCCAGCGGGTGAAAAGAAAAAGCTGTCCATGGTGAAGCGATATGGCTGTCGTGATGCCATTTGTGAACAATCCTGAAAATTTTTGGCAAATGCATCCACCGGTGCAGCCAGTAATAATAAGTTTCTTGTAGCATCATTGCAGCAACTAAACTAACCGGCAGCCACCACAAAGGATAGTCATTCACATTCACATAAAGTTTGGTATATCCTTTCTGCCAGAGTAACAATAATACAGCTCCTGAAATTCCAAATAATAAGGCAGTTATATTACTCCGGGTTATTTCTTTTTTAAACTGTCCGGGGTTGTAATCTCTCTGGTTTATTTTACGACCCTTCCATTTGTTACGTTGCCAGACATAAAAAATAATGTAGAATACACCGGATAGCAGAAAATAGCGGGCTACAACTATCGCATATACTACGATGGCTGTAACAAGAAACCATAAAGGATCTGAAACGTCTGGAAGTTTATCCACTGATTCTTGATTTTATTTTTTGCCGGGAAGACGATAAGACGGTAAAAAAAAGTTTTTGATTTACAATCCTTTCCGCCATTCCGTCATACCAGCGATTCCTTAATGCCAGTAAGCTAAAACTAATAAAACTTGGGGTCAAAGAATTAAGAGGCCGTCTCAAATGTCGTCATTTTTTGAGACAGCCTCTTTTTGTGGTGCAGTTGGTCCTGCCTGCTTGTGCAGGTCTTTATTATGCAAATTCTTCCTTTGTTGTCTTGCTGTAATCATCGATCAATTTGCGTTGCAACTCAAATGGCACGGCTTCATAGGCCTGGAAACTCATTTTAAATTTGGCCCTTCCTTGTGTGATGGAACGAAGAGACGATGAATAGCCATCCATCTCAGCTAGCGGAACTTTGGCAATTATTTTCTGGAAATGTGCTTCGCTGTCTATTCCCTCTACAATGGCACGCCGACTTTGCAAATCTCCCATTACGGCCCCTGTTAAATCATCTGGACACAATACTTCCACATGGTATATAGGTTCCAGGATCTGTGGATCAGCCTGTTGGAATGCCTGCCGGAATGCCTGCAAACCAGCGATCTTAAAAGAGATATCGTTGCTGTCCACCGGGTGCATTTTACCGTCATACACACAAACCCTTATATCCCGGGCATACGAACCGGTCAGCGGGCCATTGTGCATTTTCTCCATGACGCCTTTTAATACGGAAGGCAGAAACCTGGCTTCGATAGCGCCTCCTACAATACAATTGTAAAAAACTAATTTACCCCCCCAGTCCAATTCATGTGTGTCGCGGCCCCTCACATTCAGATCTGAGGGCTCCGGCATGCCTTCATACCAGGGTTCTATCCTCATATACACTTCACCAAACTGTCCAGAACCACCACTTTGTTTTTTATGCCGGTAATTGGCATCCGCCATTTTGCGGATAGTTTCCCGGTAAGCTATTTTTGGTTTTAAAAATTTCACTTCCAATTTATGCTGGCGTTCAATTTTCCATTTGGCAACTGCCAGGTGCATGTCTCCCTGGCAATGTATCAACGTCTGTTTCAACTCGGGAGAAACTTCAACCAGCAACGTGGGATCCTCTTCCCTTAACTGGTGCAGCGCCTGCGATAATTTCTCTTCCTCTCCTTTTTTTTGAAGTTCAATCGCCACAGTCATATTATGAGAAGGAAATTCAATAGGTGGAAGCTCATAATTTTTACCCCTGGCGTGCAAGGTATTATTCACATGCGTATTCTTTAACTTCAATGTTGCGCCGATATCTCCGGCCACCAATTCATGCGTTGTAGTTCTTTTATTTCCTTCAACAAGAAACAGCTGGTTTATCTTCTCCGTTACCCCGGTGCTTTCATTTTCTAGTTCCATTCCGACTTTTACAGTGCCGGAATAAACCTTGAAAAAAGACAACTCACCAACATGTGGCTCAGAAATGGTTTTATAGATAAAAATGCAAGCCGGCCCATTAGCGTCACAAGTGAGTTTATCACCGCTTATCGTCGTTTGGGCCGGCATTTCATTGGCACTGGGACAAACATTGTCAATAAATCCCATCAACCGGCCGCTACCCATATTCCTTTCAGCGGATAAACAAAACAGCGGGAACAGATCATGGTTAATCATTGCCTTTTTCATCCCCATTTTCATTTCATCCTCCATCAATTCACCTTTGTCAAAATAGGTTTCCATCAGACTTTCATCATTGCTTGCTATAGCTTCGATCAGTTCTTTATGCAACTTATCGGCCTTTTCTTTTTCATCATCTGGTATCGGCACTTTTTCAGGTTTACCGCCACCATCTTTAAACTTGTACATGATCATTCGCAATACATCAATGATTTCATGGAACCCGGCCCCCACCTGGCGGGGATACTGTACAACCACTACATTATTTCCAAAATGGGATTTGGCTTCCCTGACAGTTTTATCAAAATCTGCATTGTCATCGTCCAGTTTGTTCACGGCAAATATCATCGGGGTTTTAAATTTCTCTGTATAATCCCAGATCACATCAGTACCTACTTCAACGCCCATCACTGCATTAATGAGCATAATACCCGTATCTGCCACTTTTAAGGCTGAAATCACTTCCCCAGTAAAATCATCATAGCCGGGCGTATCCAGTATGTTAATCTTATAACCACGCCATTTGGTATGCAGAAGCTTGCTAAAAATAGAATTACCACGTTCCTGTTCCAGTTCGTGGTAATCTCCAGTGGTGTTTCGTTCGGCTATGCTGCCGCGGCGGTTTATTATTCCAGCTTCAAATAACATGCATTCCGCTAAGGTTGTCTTACCAGCACCAGCATGGCCGAGCAAGACAATATTTTTTACGTGTGAGGTATCAAATTCAGGCATAGCAAGATGTTTAGAAGTTTAATAATTAGCTCCTCTTGGTAGTTTTATCAGAGCGACGGGGGTTGGGTGAACAGGCAAGTTCACAAGTTTGACAAGTTCAAAGATTCCAGATGTTAGTATAGTTGCCCTTTTTTATAAACTTCTGAAAACACTAAACTATTCAAATTATCTACTGTGTTCGTTTTAAAAAATCATTGAATTCATTACGCAATTCCTGTAAGGTTTGTTCCAGGGACTGGTGCTCTTCAAATAAACTTTCATGTTGAGCCAGGCTGTCTTCATTAACAGAACCATTAAAAGCCAGTTTCTCAAAGTTCATTTTGCGGTCGTGGACTTTGATGGATTGCTTCAGGTCATGAATGTTGATTAGTTGGATGTGAAACTGGTTGTGGAGATGTTCAACGTCCTTTAGTTGTTCCTTGGAGAGTGGTTTACCTGCGACCTGGCGGAGTTTAGTTTCGTTACCTGTGAATTCTTCACGATAGTTACGAAGTTTTTCTCTCCAGGTGTTGCACTCTCCGGAGAGCTGTGAGATGTCTACCTGAACCATGGGATTTAAAATTTAAAGCTGGTCAACTATGTTTAATAATCCTGCTGACAAGCCTGGTTAAAAAATAAAGAACTCTATTTTTTCCCTGGATGCGGGAATGTTAACAGATTCCAAATGGTCAGAAGTAAATTAAGACAGTTTTTGGGAAAAACAAACATTGCTACCCTGATTTTTTCAACAGCCTTTATTGTGCGATGTGCAAATCAATTTTCACCTTTCTGTTGCCAGAACCGACCGGGCTAAAATTGCCCCAGCGTGCTATTTTCCTGAATTTCAACAGGGTTGCTATATAATACTCCAAAAAATCAAGTGGTCATAATCCTGTAAAAATGAGCAACGACCGGCGGATCTCCCTTATTAACCCCGGCATCCGCAGGTCCTGGATGAACCAAGCTGACTATAAATGTCCAGATCCTTCGTCGCCATTGATAACTTATATTCGCAGTCAAGAAAAAGTGAACAGTGATCTCCCCAAATACCATACAGCAGATACTTGGCCGGCTTGACATTATAGATGTAATCGGGGGTTTTGTTAAGTTGAAAAAAAGAGGTACTAATTATATTGGTCTCTGTCCTTTTCATAACGAAAAGACGCCTTCCTTTACGGTTTCCTCCAGCAAAGAATTATATAAATGTTTCGGCTGTGGCAAAAGCGGCAATACGATCAGCTTTATCATGGAGCATGAAAAGTATAGCTATGTGGAAGCACTGAAGTGGCTGGCTGCTAAATACGGGATTGAGATAGAAGAAACATTTCAGAATGATGAACAGCGGCAGCAGGTGCAGGCAGCGGAAAGTCTTTATATCATCAATAGTTTTGCTCAACAATTTTTTTCGCATGCCCTTTTTGAAACTGAAGAAGGACAGGATATCGGCTTAAGTTATTTAAAGGAAAGGGGGTTCCGGGAAGATGTGATTAAAAAGTTTCAACTGGGTTACTCCCCCGAACAAAGGGACTCTTTTACCAAAGAGGCCCTCACAAAACAATACACACCTGAATTACTAATAAAATCAGGCTTGGTAGCCAGTCGCAGCATGCCTGGCGGGCAAGCAGGCGACCAGTTAGTGGATAATTATCGTGGCAGGGTGATCTTTCCCGTTCATAATCATAGCGGCAAAGTATTGGGTTTTGGTGCCCGGATATTAAAGAGCAATGATAAGGCGCCCAAGTATATCAATACCCCAGAGAATGAGATTTATATAAAGAGCAAGATCCTTTACGGCTCCTGGTTTGCGAGGCAAGCTATTGACAAAGCTGATGAATGCTTGCTGGTAGAAGGCTATACCGATGTTGTATCTCTTCACCAGGCCGGTATCGAAAATGTAGTGGCATCGGGCGGCACATCGCTCACACCCGACCAGCTTCGCCTGGTACGGAAATACACCAATAACCTCACTATCATTTATGATGGGGATGCTGCAGGCATCAAAGCAGCTTTGCGCGGACTCGACCTGGCGTTGGAAGAAGGGTTAAATGTGAAGTTGGTGCTGATCCCAGATAAGGAAGACCCCGATAGTTATGTCAATAAAGTAGGGTCCTCCGCTTTCAAAGATTTTGTTCAGAAGAATAAAAAAGATTTTATCCTTTTCCAGCTGGAAATTGCGCTGAAAGACGCTGGTAATGATTCCATGAAAAAGTCTGAGGTGGTGAACCGGATGGCAGAAACCATTTCGAAGATCAATAAGGCGGAAGACTTTACCAAACAGCAGGATTATATCAAGCAATGCTCTGAGATTTTAAAGATTGATGAAAGCGGTTTACATGCCCTGGTAAACAAATTTATCCGTGACAGGATCACCTCCCTGGAACGGAAGCAACCCTTCGAAGGAGCAAAACAATTCGAAGAGAACGCCAAACAGGCAGCAGACACTAATTATGACGATGCCACTTTCAACCTTTTATTTAAAGATGAATTGCAGGAACGGGAAGTAGCCAGGATATTGTTAGAATACGGTATCCAGAAATGGGATGATACCAAACTGGTTGCCGAACATATTTTTGAAGAAATGGTGGATGAAAGCCTGATCGATAACAGGGATGTTAGCCGGCTGATCGCTTTATTTAAAGAGCTCTTGCAAAACAGTCCCGAAACAGTTAACCGAAACTATTTTATTTATCATGCCGATACGAATCTAAGTACGCTTGCCGTTTCACTGCTCAATTTTCCATACGAAGAAAGTGAACACTGGAGAACGGAATTCAGCCAGGCAAGCGGGTATCAGAAAAATTTGTTTGAGCAGAGCTATGAAGATTTCATCAAAACACTGGCTCCAGACAATGAAGAAGCCCTGATGAAATATCTTAAGATGGATGAAGACAAAACAAATGAAGCGGTAGAATCCGCGGTTAATTACCTGAAGCTTCGCAAGATCAAAAGGATGCTACTGGAGAATCAACTTGATTTTGAAAAACAGCATACGCCGGAAGAATACAATATACTTCATCAAACCCATGAACACTTGAAGAAAATGGAAATGGAACTCACGAAAAAAATGGGAGCTGTCATACTCAGGTAATTGTCGCCAACAACATATCACTATACGAGGCGTCCAGTAAATCATCGTCCCGGATTCCCAACTCTGCCTTATAAAAATCACACTGTGCTTTTAGCTGGGCCTGAGACAGATCAGCCAATATATTTCCCGCTTCTATTTCAACAAATGAGCCCAGCCCGGGTACTTCATCAATATGAAATTTGACATTCTTAATGTACCAGATCTCCCTGCTTTTCTTTACCACTATTTTAATGCCAATTGAATTGGCGAGCATTTCTTTTAGCCGACTAGCATCTTCTACTATTAAAAGATCGAAGTGTGAGTTTTTGGGACCGGCCTGGTCTGTTCTTTCATAATAGATAAGATTATTTTCAATAGTACCTTCCCGTAGTTTTAATCTTCCGTTGGGTACTTTAAAATAAGTGTCTGTTTGCTCATCCAGTCCTATAAAGTTCGCTTCTTTTGCCAACAAACAATTACGAACGAACGAGCTATCCAGGCATTTTGCTTTGATCTCAACATTTAGATAAGACATACTGGAAGGTATAAATTAAAGATTGGATCGTAAAGGCCCGATGTTAACCAACACAAAAAAAGGTTTGTTGCTTTCACAACAAACCTAAATGCATTTTTTATAACTGGTTTTTATTCCGCCATCGACACCGCTTCCCGTTTGCGGCTCAGGGCCACCTCTCCATCTCTTGCATGTTCCTCACCTTTTACGAAACGCATAGCACTCCAAACATAATCAAGCTCTATCCTTTCGATGCTTTCATAGCCATCGTTAGTGAGCCTGTTCCAGCTGCGGTCACGGTTTAGGTCGGTAACGATCTTAGAGGTGGTTTTAGGGTAAGCTACCCAGAATTTTGACCCGTCTTTCAGAGAAGGCATAACATCTTTGAGAATACCATTCAACTGATTTTCGCTGACAGCGAACACCAACGCAAAATCGATTTTCCGGCTTCTCAGCAACGGAGTCATGTTTTTGGCGAAGGACAGTTTGTTGAATTGTTTCTCGATGGATGAGGGCAAACCCTGAATTAAAAGATTCTTTTCGTCTGCCAGTTGTAACTTTTCAAAAACAGTTTGTGACATACCTAGAAGCTATTTTAAAGGTTTCCGCCAGGTAATCCCGGTTTTTGGGACTATTCTAGCAGAGTTCTCAAAGCAGGGAACGGCAAAGGTATGATAAAAAACCCGGTTGAGAAAGCTTTCAGGCAATAAAAAACCCGTTCAGCAGGTATTCTGAACGGGTTTTACGAATAAAATCAATTACCCATTGGTTTATAGTATTGTAAGGCCTCCGGCATGTATTTTTTTAGTTGGTTTATCCGCCGACCTTCTGTAGGGTGCGTACTAAGGAATTCTGGCGGTTTCTGGCCATTACTGGCTTTTTCCATTCTTTCCCAAAGCCCAATCGCTTCCTGGGGATTATAACCGGCGCGGGCAGTAAAAATGAGACCGTACCGATCAGCCTCCAACTCATGACTGCGGGAAAAAGGCAGTAAAACTCCCAATTGCGTTCCAGCTCCATAGGCACCCAAAAACAGATTTTGGGTTTCTGCAGGTTTATTAGCTACAGCAACGGCTAATGCCACACCGCCTAATTGTTGCAATAAACCCTGGCTCATCCGTTGGTTACCGTGCTGTAATAAAGCATGTGATACCTCATGACCCATCACTGCTGCCAGGGCAGCTTCGTTTTGTGTGATGGGAAGAATACCTGTATAGACAACAATCTTACCGCCGGGCATACACCATGCATTGGCAGCTTTATCATCCACCAGGTTATATTCCCAGTTGAATCCCCTTAACGCGTCGGCTTTGCCTATTTCCGTATAATGCGCTTCCACAGCGCGAGTGATCCGCTGACCTACACGACGGACCATTTCAGCATCTCTGTTGTTGCTGGATCGGACAACTTTATTAGAAGAAAGAAATTGCTGGTATTCCTGTTTGGCCATCGATTGCAATTCTGATTCCGGCAACAGTGTCAACTGACTCTTATTAGATAGCGGATTCGTAGAGCAAGCGACCAAGAAGGAAGTTATTATAAAAAAAGAGACTATTTTCTGGATCATTGTTGAAGATTTTATTGTAAACATCCAATCATTATACCAATTTGGTATAAGGAAATCGCATTTCGGCCTATAAGTTTAAAATAGCTACTTATGCAGGATGATTACCTGAAGCATTACGACGACGTTGGCGGCGGCGATCACGATTTTTAAGAATAGGTACTTTGCTCTCGTTGCCTTTTAACAAACGGCCAATGTTCTTCTGGTGTGTTAACAGTACCATCATAGCAATGGCTATTGCAAAAATGCGGTAAGCTGGATTTTCAACATTAAAGATGACGAGAATAAAGATAGGAAAAGCAATACTTGCCAATATCGAACTTAAGGATACAAACCTTGTGAGATACAGAACGAGGACGAAAATCCCCACACACCCAAGGGCTGTCCATGGTGAAATCCCCAATACGAGACCAAATAATGTAGCCACTCCCTTTCCACCCCGAAAATCTGCCCATATAGGAAAAATATGACCGATCACGGCGGCAAGACCCAGCCCTGTTTGAAGATTCTGAAGATTTACTTCGCTGTCAGCATAAGCCGGGAGGAGTAAAGCTAGTTTAACAGCAATGATCCCTTTCAGCATATCCACTATCATCACCAGAGTACCCCACCTGGGGCCCAATACCCGGTAGGTGTTTGTTGCTCCCGCATTACCACTGCCATAATCCCTGATATCTATATCAAAGAAATGCTGACTAACCCATACGGAAGTGGGAATGCTGCCAATCAGATAAGCCAGAACAATTAATAATAATTCGTTCATAGAACCCCGTTTGGGGAGGTCAAAAATAAGTAAAAAACTAAAGAGGTAACATTAATTTAATGTCAAAATAAACTACCGTTACTATCCTATCCGCCACCCTTCATCAACAATAATTTTGCCGGATACAGATCGTTGAGAAAAATTCCCCCAGTAGCCTGTTTGAGCTAAATGCGTAGCCACCGATCAAAAAAAAACCCCGATCGACCGGGGTTTTAAAAGTTAGTTATTGCCTTGTGGCGGTGTTTGTTCTTGTCTTGGCTGACCTTGCCCCGGCCCATCAGGCTTTGGCATCAGGATTTTTCGTGACAATTTGAACTTGCCGGATTTAGGGTCTGTACCGATCAATTTTACTTTCATCACATCACCTTCATGTACCAGGCCCTCAAGTGTCTCCAGGCGTTTCCAGCTTACTTCACTGATGTGTACCAATCCCTGTTTCCCAGGCATGAATTCAACAAATGCTCCAAAAGGCATGATCGATTTGACTACTGCCTCATATACATCCCCAACAGAGGGCACAGCTGTAATTCCTTTGATCCATGTCACCGCTTTATCAACACCTTCTTTTTGGGTACCAAATATGCTGATCTCACCCATATTGTTTTTCTCTTCCAAGTTGATGGTGGTGCCGGTTTCTCTCTGAATTTCCTGGATTACCTTACCACCTGGCCCGATCACGGCGCCGATAAATTCTTTATCAATAAACAATTTCACCATTCGCGGAGCATGTGGCTTCACCTCAGTTCTGGCTTCTGCGATCGTCTCATACATCGCATCAAGGATATGCAAACGGCCATCTTTAGCCTGTGCTAATGCTTTCCGCATAATATCCATACTAAGCCCGTCAACTTTTATATCCATCTGCACACCACAGATACCATCACGGGTTCCGGTGACTTTAAAGTCCATATCACCCAGGTGATCTTCATCACCTAAAATATCTGTCAATACTGCAAATTGTCCGTCTTTACTGATCAAGCCCATCGCTACACCAGATACGTGTTTTGGAATAGCTACACCCGCATCCATCAATGCCAGAGAACCGGCACAAACTGTAGCCATAGAGGATGAACCATTCGACTCGAGGATATCACTCACCACCCGAACTGTATAAGGAAAATCACCGCCCGGCATCATTTTCTTTAATGAACGCATGGCCAGGTTACCATGACCCACTTCGCGGCGGCCAACACCTCGCATCATTTTTACCTCGCCGGTTGAAAAAGGAGGGAAATTATAATGTAAAAAGAATTTGGAATACTCTGAAACAGCGGCACTTTCGATCAAAGTCGAATCCAAAGGTGTACCTAAGGTAACAGTTGTAAGTGACTGGGTTTCACCTCTTGTAAACAATGCTGCACCATGTGGTGAAGGCAATACATCTACTTCCATATTCAGTGGACGAACTTCATCCAGTTTGCGACCATCCAAGCGAACCTTGTCATTTAGGATCATATCCCTAACTACATCATACTGCAAATCGGCATAATAAGTTTTAGCCCATTTTTTTACGTCATCCGGCAGGCTTCCATCTTCTTCTTTTATTAATTCTTTTTTCAGGTAGTCCATCAGTTCTTCCTGGATCGCGGCAAATTTATCTGAGCGGTCATGCTTTGCCAACGCACCTTTTGCAACATCGTATAATTTTGTTTTTGCAAAAGCATTTACTTTCTCCCGCAGATCTTCATTGTGCAGCGGTTTGGCATATTCTCTTTTACCCGTAACGCCTTTCAATGAGCGCAATTCTTCCTGGGCTTTTACCTGGATACGGATGGCTTCATGGGCCACTTCAATCGCTTTGATCAGGTCTTCTTCCTGGCATTCTTTGGCTTCACCTTCCACCATCATAATATTCTTATCGGTAGCAGCAATGATAAATTCAAAATCAGCTTTCGCCAGTTCACTACGGAAAGGATTCACGACATAGTTTCCGTCGATACGGGCAACCCGTACTTCAGAAATAATTTCCTGGATAGGAATATCTGAAACTGCCAGTGCAGCAGAAGCAGCCAGGCAAGCCAGTGCATCAGGCATTACTTCAGGATCACTGCTGATCAGTGTAACCAGCACCTGTACTTCGCATAAATAATCTTCCGGAAACAGCGGACGCAGCGCCCTGTCTATCAACCGGGAAGTAAGAATTTCATAATCATTTAAACGGGCTTCTCTTTTGAAAAAAGAGCCGGGGATACGACCTGCAGAAGCAAATTTTTCCTGGTAGTCAACTGACAACGGGAAAAAACTCTGTCCTTCTTTTGGTTCTTTGTTAGCAACCACTGTTGCCAAGATGATACAATTGCCCTGGCGAACGGTTACTGAACCATCAGCCTGGCGGGCCAAACGGCCGGTCTCAATGATTACCTCGCGGCCATCACTTATCGTAAATTTTGATTGTAAGGGTTGTGAAAGCATGTCATTTTTTTTGTGTCTGAGGTTTATTTTATTAATCACTCAAACTTTTTGAAGATAAATTTTTATGGCACCTGCTGTTTTTTCTGAAACCATCCTTATTTGTATATCTTAACTCCCAACCATTCATGGTTTGGCGGTCGATATACCGTGATAGTCTAAAAACAGTTATTCCCAACATCCGGGAGACATTGGGAATAGCTTCTATAAAATCTTGAGTTTCGTTGTTGTAATGAAACGTCAGAATTAAACGCACTCCCCAAAAGTCCGCCATCATGCGGAGCAGGGTTTATTTTCTGATTCCGAGCTTCTCAATCAACTGGCGATAACCAGTCAGGTTATGCTTCTGCAAATAGTTCAATAAACGTTTACGTTTACCAACTAATTGCATGAGTCCGCGGTGAGTAGAGAAATCTTTTTTGTTTTCCTGTAAGTGGCCGCTTATCTGGCTGATCCTTTCAGTCAGCAGGGCGATTTGACCTTCAATAGAACCGGTGTCGGTAGCTGAACCGGCATAAGTTGACAAAACTGAGGCTTTTTTTTCTTTTGTTAATGGCATCTTTTAATTTTTAAATTTTTCCCAAAGGAATCCCTTCGGGGGCATCCTATTTTTTCATCTTTTATTAAGGCGGCAAAGGTAAGGTGAATCAGGCTAATAGCAAAGGGCTACCCAAGCTTTTTTTAAGCTAATCGCAGGGCATTTGACTGGTTTTCAGCGCATAGTTATAATTTTGTCATATGGAAATTTCCCAGGACACAAAAAATATCCTTGGTCTGCAGCTTCCCACCGATCCCCGCTGGGTAAATTTAGCCGAAAAATCACTGGCAGAGATCCTTACCGATCATGCTTATTGTGAACAAAAAGCTGCCACTACCTGTATATCCCTGATCCAGCGTTATAGCGAGCGGGAAAAATTAGTGGAGGCATTATCCCCCATCGTGACCGAGGAATGGGGACATTTCAGGTTGGTATTCGCAGAGTTACAAAAAAGAAACCTCAAATTGGGCAAGCAACGGAAAGATGTTTACGTCAATGCGTTGATCGAATTTCAACGGAAGGGCGGAGATATTGAAGACCGCTTTCTTGACCAACTTTTAACGATGGCATTGATAGAAGCCCGCAGTTGTGAACGATTCAAAAGACTCAGCGAAGGATTGAATGATGAATATATGCAAAAATTCTACCGTCGTTTTATGGAGAGTGAAGCCGGTCACTATACCTTGTTCATAGAATTGGCGGAGTCCTATCTTGGCAAACAGAAGGTTCGCAATCGCTGGAAACAATGGCTGGAACATGAAGCTGAAATAATTCAAACTATCGAAGTCCGTGGTGACAGGATACACTGATCACTACAAAAAGTTGAAGGAACTTGTGTGCAAACATTATAATTTCAGACATAATGAATAAGGCCGCCAATTTTTGCTTTACACACACTACTGGAGAAGATATTTGTTTGTTCACTTTGCGGAATGCAAGGGAAACGGAGGTTAGCATCACCAATTACGGGGCTATTATCACTTCCTTTAAGATAAAAGATAGTAGGGGTAATGTCAATGACATCGTTTTAGGTTTTGATGATGTAAAAGATTATCTCGCCGCTGCTTACCTAGAACATTACCCGTGGTTTGGAGCGGCTGTCGGTCGTACGGCTAACAGGATAAAAGATGCGGAATTTGAATTGGATGGCAAACGATACTGCCTTACTAAGAACAGGGGTAATGACCAGTTGCATGGTGGTGAAGGAGGCTTTGACAGGAGGGTCTGGGAATTTGTTGCCCAGGGAAAAACACCCGAATCCTGGCTGGAACTAAAATATAGAAGTGCCGCCGGAGAACAAGGATTTCCAGGAAACCTGGAAGTGATGATTCGTTTTGAATTGAATGACGACAATGAATTAAGTTATGAGTATCACGCAAACACTGACCACGCTACAATAGTAAATCTAACACACCATGGTTATTTTAATTTAAATAACGGGGAAGGGACTATCGAAGATCATGAGATAAAAATTTATGGATCATCGGTATTGGAACAGGATGATAATTTAGTTGCTACCGGCAACATACTTCCTGTTGAAGACACTGCTTTTGATCTGAGGGAGTTTACCCGTATCGGTGATGGGCTAAAGAGAATTGATGAGTTTGACAAAAGTTTTATTGCCCATAAAAAGGAAAGCTCTTTAGTAGCTGAAGCAAGGTCGGAGCAATCTGGTCTTCAGGTACAAGTTTATTCCACCGAGCCCATTGTACATTTCTATTCCGGCAAATGGATACCGATGGTAAAAGGAAAGAATGGGAATGGGTACGGACCCCTTTCTGGTTTTTGTTTAGAAACGCATCAACACCCGAATGCTATTAATATCCCCCACTTCCCCAACACCATTTTAAGACCCGGGCAAACCTATCATCATAAAACAACTTATAAAGTAACGGAGTAGTATGGTGATGGTCCACCTTTAATCAGGTTTGAGAAAAATAAACCAACTCCTCTTTTAAATTTAAAAAAGGATTTTTTTCCTGCAAAGCCTTCGTCTTTTCAAAATAGGTGATCAAAAACTGCTGATGGGCTTTCGTCTCTGGTTGAAAAGCTTTATGCTTCCTGGCAATAACAATATTTTTTACTTCCTGCATCAGTTGCCTGGTTTCTTCTTCCATACAAGTGTCTACAAATTTATTCAGCACAAAATCAGTGGCAGGATAGTTGGGATGTACCAGGTCAATATCATAAAACCGATAATCTCTTAACACATCGATTACCAATTCATAGGCGGGGAAATAACTGGCTGTTTCAAATAGTCCAACAATATGGTGAACGGCTTCCAGCAGCCTTGCTTTGCTCCGGTTGTTTTCTATAACCCCATCCCGGATATGACGGACAGGGCTAACCGTAAAAATTACCTTTAAACCCGGGTTAAAGGTGGCCAGTTCCACCAGGCATTTCTCGAGCATCAGGACTATGGTCTCTATTTCCAGCAATTCTTTATCGAACCACTGGGCCGGTGCCCGGTGGCAATTAGCCACTCCATCACCTGTTTGATGGTTTGCTTTGTCAGCCTCTTTACTCAGCCGGTAAGAAAAAGAAGATCCTAGTGTGATGACCAGCCAATCCGCTTGTTTCAGAAAATCATGTGCTATTTGTTGTGATCCATTAATGATACGAACCGCTTCCGCCGCATTAATATGCGAAAAACGGCTATGATGTGCCCAACTGTTCCAAACTTCATTTAGTTGAAACAGGTCGGCAGCACTAAATTTTTCATTCTTAATATAGGAAGCCAGGCTTTTGCAAACCGCATCCGGTCCAAATAGAATTCCATTGGGGTTTTGAAGAATTGAAAATTTCAAATCGCCAAGTGCATTGCCAATATGTTCAGTAAAACAGGAACCGGTCAGCATGATCTTGTCCCGGTAAGAGATGAGTGGAGCAAGTTTCTTCAGTTCAATATTCAGCATCATATCCATAATACACTTCATGCTTTAGGGTTCTTCTGCCCCTTCTCCATTTTATGGCGAAGGGTTGGGGTTGAGGAAAATTTCGCCAGCCATTCTTAAGCTTTCAGACAATGCTTCTTTATTCAAACCGTCTAACAGGTTATTTTCCTCGAAATAAGCTATCATCAGTTCACTATTCATATTTCCCACCAGTTCATCATCCGCCATGGGACAGCCGCCAATCCCTTTTAAGGCCCCGTCAAATCGTTTGCACCCGGCCCTGACGGCTGCCTCCAATTTTTCTTGCCAGTTTTGAGGAGTAGAATGCAGGTGTACGCCAATTTCTGTGCCGGGTAGTGAATCCACCAGGTATTCGGTCATGTCATATACCTGTTCAGCAGTAGCCACTCCCACCGTATCGGCCAGGGAGATAATACTAATATCCATGGCCACCAGCCTGTTCACCCATTCAAAAACAATTTCTTCGGAATACCGGTCGTCGTAGGGGTTTCCAAAACCCATAGAAATATAAACCACTAATTTTTTCCCGGTCTTTATACAAAGATTTTGTATATCCTCTACTCTGCCAAGCGATTCCTCAATGGTTGAATTCGTATTGCGTAGCTGGAAAGTTTCTGAAACAGAAAAAGGAAATCCGAGGTAAGTTATTTGATCAAACACACTGGCTTCTTCTGCGCCTCTTCTATTTGCTACTATGGCTAGCAGTTTGGTGCTCCCGACTCCCAACTCTAGACTCCTGACTACCTCTGTGGTATCTGCCATCTGTGGTATAGCTTTTGGCGAAACAAAACTCCCAAAGTCAATGGTATCAAATCCAACTTTCAATAATGAATTGATGTAGGCGATCTTTTTTTTAGTGGGAATAACTGCTTTCCAGCCTTGCATGGCATCACGAGGGCATTCGATCAGTTTCATTCCCGTCGTTACGCTCACTGAGGGCCCCAGGTCACTTGTGCTATTTATCATCCTACCTGCAAAATAAAGGAAGAATTCAGCATGTTGTACGATTCTCGGAACAGGGATGGCCTTGGTTAGGGTAAACAAGACGGGTAATAAAAAAAGAAAAGGAAAAAGCAATTTACGAAGGTTGACAAAGCGGCTACTGGCTAATTCATCCTTTGTTTCATTACCTCGTACAGTATAATACCAGTGGCAACAGAGACATTGAGTGATTCAAAATCACCTTTCATCGGAATTTTTATTTTTTCATCGCATATCTTCATCAGTGCTGGATAAATTCCTTTTTCTTCACTCCCTATTACAATGGCACAGGGTTCATTGAAATTTGCGTTAGCGATGCTTGTAGCAGCCGTCATTTCGCTTGCAAAGACTTTGATGCCGTTCAGGTGGAGCTCATCCACCGCCTTCATCAGGCTGTTGACCCGACAAACAGCCATCTTCTCCAAGGCCCCGGCAGAAGTTAATATCGCATCCTCATTCAAAGCCCCTACCCCTTTGTCAGGGATGATGATGGCATGCACCCCCGTGCAAAAAGCGGTTCGGGCTATACCGCCTATATTCCTGATATCGGTGATACCATCCAGCATAAGAAACAATGGCACTTCACCATTCTCAATTACCAGGGAGATCACATCCTGCAAATCCTGATACTGCACTTTTGCTAGTTGCGCCACACATCCCTCGTGACCGATGATATTGAAACCGTTTAATTTAGCAACCGGCACATAATTGACAGGTACCCCATTCTGCGAAGCAAGTCGTTTTATTTCAATGATATCCGGTCCGAGCGCCTTCCCATCAAGATAAATTCTGTCTAATGGTTGTCCGAAGCGCAATGCTTCGATCACTGCCTGGCGGCCAATCACAAGAGAACTTTTCTTTGGTCTTTGCTGGTGTCTGAAATCTTTCACTTTCCAAATGTATAATATAAGATACAAGGTACAAGCAATAAAAGACAAAGCACAAGTGGAGATCCTCTTGTGCCTTGAACTTTGTGCGTTGACCCTGGTGCCTTTGTTTACTTTATCCCAAATGCTTTTTTCACTTTCGCCACGTAGTCCAGTTTCTCCCAGGTAAACAATTCGACTTTCTTTGTTACTTTCTTTCCATCAGGAGAAGTAAATGTTTTTTCTACCAGTTCTGGTTTGCGACCCATATGCCCGTAAGCAGCTGTTTCACTGTAAATCGGATTGCGCAATTTCAGACGTTGTTCAATAAAATAAGGACGCATATCGAAGATGCTTTCCACTAACTTGGCTATTTGACCATCGTTCAAGCCTACTTTAGCAGTACCATAAGTTTCTACATTGATACTTGTTGGCTGTGCCACTCCAATAGCATAAGAAACCTGTACCAAGACTTGGTCAGCTACACCAGCCGCTACCAGGTTTTTAGCAATATGTCTTGTAGCATAAGCAGCAGAACGGTCAACTTTAGAAGGGTCTTTGCCACTAAAAGCACCACCACCATGTGCTCCTTTACCACCGTAGGTATCGACGATGATCTTGCGGCCAGTTAATCCAGTATCTCCATGGGGCCCACCGATCACAAATTTACCGGTCGGATTGACGTGGTATTTAATGTCGCTGTTGAACAGCTTGGCGTATTTTTTATATTTTGCTTTTATTCTTGGAATTAGAATATTGATAACATCGCTTTTAATTTTCGCAAGCATTTTTGCTTCACCATCAAAATCGTCATGCTGGGTTGAAATAACAATAGCGTCGATACGGGAAGGCTGATTGTTATCATCATACTCCAATGTTACCTGGCTCTTAGCATCCGGACGCAGGTAAGGCATTTTCGAATTCTTTTCTCTGCGAATGGCCGCTAATTCAATCAGCAGGTTATGAGCAAGATCCAATGCGAGTGGCATTAACTGTTCCGTTTCATTTGTAGCATAGCCAAACATCATACCCTGGTCACCGGCGCCTTGTTCTTCCTTTTTCTTCCGGTCGACTCCCTGGTTAATATCAGACGACTGTTCGTGAATAGCAGATAATACACCACAGCTGCTTGCTTCAAACATATATTCGCTTTTGGTATATCCTATCTTGCGGATAACACTGCGGGCAATTTCCTGGACATCCAGGTAAGCTTTCGATTTTACTTCACCTGCCAAAACAACCTGGCCTGTTGTGACCAATGTTTCGCAAGCTACTTTTGATTGTGGATCAAAAGCAAGAAAATTATCGATCAAAGCATCAGAGATCTGGTCAGCAACTTTATCGGGATGTCCTTCACTAACAGACTCCGATGTAAATAAATACGGCATGTATTAAAAATTTTGAGGTGCAAAGATAGGGCTGTAAGCACAATGAAAAAAGCCCTTCTGCAGGAAGCAGCGGGCTTTTGAACATATCTTGATAACTATCTTCCCTGTCAAAGTTTTGAATACACCAGTCTCAGCCTGATGCGATGAGGATTGGTGTCCAACGGACCGGTATTACCTACTAACCTTATCCGGCCTTTTACAATAGTTGGATTCACAGCCACACCCGTAGTTATATCTTCTCCCGGTGGTATCCCGAACTTTTCATTGAGTGTAAAGGGAGCAGATAACCGCAAATCATATAATTTCTGTGTACCCGTTAATACGTGCTGCACATACCGGGAAATATTAAATCGCCAAGTCCGGATCGGGTTTCCCAGGTCATCCTTAGCGTTGACGGGCACTACACCCAATGCGCCAAGGTTCAATGTGCCGGATGATGTAAAGCCAAGGTCAAATGGTATGGTCCTGAATTTATAAGGAGAAGTAATCGTAGGATCTGCCGCATCCAGGTAAAGAAATTCCGGCGACCGGAAAATGGTGTCGCTGCTATGATACAACTGCTCTACTATCAATTCAGCCCGGTGGATGACCCTGTTGGGTAAGCCCACCAATGACGGGATTTTTATATTGGCAAATGTGCCAGGTGACCCTTGTATATAGATGATGGGATCTGGTGCCGGACCATTATTCAGTGACGCCAATAATGGCGTATTGCTGTAATCCCTTTTGATAAAGTTGGCTGCTGCTGCATTACCACTGAAAACAAAATAGGCAACAGTGGTATCAAATTTCATAGGACCTCCTTTATTATAACGATAGTAAATGGCGAGTTTTGTGTCGCCTGTAAGATCAAAACCCATGACTGCTTTTCCCGAAGTCATCGACTGTAGCGCAAACCCTTTAAATCTTGTACGGAATAAGGAATCACCGCCATAAGCACCATTACCGGACGAGTCATATTTAAGCAGCCGGGTTCCGAAAGCATCATTTAACCGGATCCTTAATTGGTTTGCAGTGGTGTCCTGGTATGCTTTTACAGTATCATTCAGGGAGCTTGGCAGAAATGTTTTTGAACCTAACAGGTTTGAATAAGTCAGCGTGCTTTTCCGGATTAGATAAGCAGTATCACTCCTGAAATTATTGATTTGATCCAGTTCATATACATTCACTGTCTGTGCCGTATTGGTATCACCATAGGTCTCCACGTAATTAAGTACCAATACCACCGAGTCTATATACAGGCTATCAGGATGGTTCAAAAAATGATATTTGAAAATTGGTGGCTTTAATTCAAAAAACAAGCGGGCATCTGTGTCGCCAAAAAAAGGATCGCCAATAATTTTGCCAAGAAAAAATTCTTCATTCTTTGCCAGGTATTGCGAATCGGTAGCCAACCCAAATGTGTCATTAAAGGCCTGAACGGTAAGCGTTGTATCGAAAGTATTGATATTATCTACTGGCGGGATTAGCCCCCCACCTAAATCAGTTGATTCATTAATCTTTCGGCAGGCAGAAAAAAGGATAGCAACCGTAGTAACGATTGCTACAAATGATAAAACGGGATGTCTATTCTTCACAAAGTAAATTTATAAGCTTGTTAGTGAATCCCTCTCCATTTCCTCTCCATATATGGCGCTGGCATGGGTGAGGACGGGGTAAGATTTATTTGCCTGCAAGGTCGCCATACAGTTGTAAATAGTCTGTTAAATCTCCTTCTGGATTGTACAGTAATGTCTTCTTTCCCCGCACTTTAGAGAACTCTTCCACTAATTTTTTTTCTATCTTTTCTGCGCCAAACGTGATGGCATCTGCAAAGCTTGCACCACCCCGGAACATTGCCGTGTTATTGGCATCTTTATATAGCTCGAGGTCCTTCTCCTTGAGAGATGCATGTATCAATGCTTTCTTTACAAAATCACTTCCCAGTTTTTCCTTGAATGTATTTTGACCAACGGTGTAAACAATTTTGCTATGTGCAAAGACGGGCTCTTTCTTGTATACTGTTTTTAAATAGGCAGGAATAAGACCGGTCATCCAGCCGCTGCAATGAATAATATCAGGAGGCCAGCCAAATTTTTTTACCGTTTCCAATGCTCCTTTGCAATAAAAAATAGTGCGGAGACCGTTATCATCATACCATTTTTCCTGTTCGTCATGAAAAACATATTTTCTTTTGAACAGGTCCTCGTTCTCGAGGAAGTATACCTGTAATCTTGCGCTGGGTAAAGAAGCTACCTTGATCTGGAGCGGCATATCCTCATTATCCACGGAAACATTGATACCAGACAGCCTCACTACTTCATGCAACCGATGGCGGCGTTCGTTGATTATGCCAAACCGCGGCATGATACAGCGAACCTCAAAATTATTGTCATTGGCTTTGATCGCCAGTTTGTTTGCTATCTCTGAAAATTCCGTCAGCTCCAGGTAGGGTGACATCTCATTGGCTATAAATAGAATTCTTTTCTTTGCTGACATGGGCATCCCGTTTAGTTTAGCCTTTGGTAAAGGCGGGCAAAGGTAGTTATTTTACACCGAATTGGCGCGCCTGTTATGAATCGCACCTATAAACGCTTATAAATATGATCTTACTAAAAAAAGCAGCCGACCTTCACAAATGGCATGAGGCTCAACAAAAAAAAGACGCTACCATTGGCTTTGTGCCCACCATGGGAGCTTTGCATGCCGGTCATATTTCTTTAATATTGTCGGCAAAAAAGAAGGATTCGACCGTTGTTTGCAGTCTATTTGTGAACCCCACCCAATTCAATGATCCAAAAGACTTTGAAAAATACCCTCTCACGCTGGAAAAGGATATTTCCCTGCTGCTAGATGCAGGTTGTGATATATTATTTCTCCCGGGTGTAAGAGAAATATACCCGGAAGGCGTAAAGACCAGCCTTCATTATGAATTGGGCTATCTGGAAACGGTGCTGGAAGGAAAATTTCGTCCCGGTCATTTCCAGGGTGTTAGTATGGTCATGCACAGACTACTGGAGATTGTGCAACCGGATAATTTATATATCGGCCAGAAAGACTACCAGCAATGTATGGTGATCACAAAACTTGTTGAATCAATAAAAAAGCACCGAAAATTACAGGTAATCATCTGCCCTACTCAACGGGAAACTGATGGATTGGCCATGAGCAGCCGGAATATGCGATTGCAAGGAGATGAACGAGAAAAGGCGCCAACGATTTACCGAAGTCTGCAGTTTATCAAAGAAAATATTCAGCCAGGCGACTTGTCTGCAACAAAACAAAAAGCCCGGGACTTACTCGAAAAAGCAGGATTCAAAGTTGATTATGTTGAAATTGCTGATGCAGCTACTCTTTCATTAGTTGATCATTGGGACGGAAAACAAAAATTGGTAGCCTTAATTGCCGCTTTCTTACATGAGGTAAGATTGATCGACAATATGTTGCTTCACTGAAGAATTCACCCGGCTTTCGTGACTCATTTGACCTATTTGACTTCTTTGCATATTTTCGGAATTCATGAACAAACGCTTCCGCACCATACTGCAATACACGTTTTTTTTGGGACTGGGCATTTTCCTTGTCTGGTGGTCAATAAAGGACCTGACCAGTGAAGACAGATCCCAGATAAAAGCATCCTTGCAAACAGCGAGATACTGGTTGATCATACCGGTCTTTGGCATTCTATTACTAAGTCACCTGGTAAGAGCCATCCGCTGGAAATTATTGATAGAACCCTTAGGTTATAAGCCCTCCACCACCAATACTTTTTTTGCGGTGATGATCGGCTACCTGGCCAACCAGGCCATTCCACGGTTAGGTGAAGTTTTAAAATGTACTGTATTGGCCCGGTATGAAAAAGTGCCGGCGGATAAACTGATTGGCACTATTATTCTGGAACGCTTGATAGACGCTCTTACGTTGTTATTGATATTTGGCATCACACTGGCTATCCAACCGGATATCTATTCGCAGTTGATCGATACTATCTTCAACTCCAAAAAAGAGCCCGGGCATAAAACCATTTCTTCGCAATTAGTCTTCCTTATCATTGGTGGGATCATTTTTATAGTATTGGCCCTGTGGATGATCAAGAACAAAAAGAATTTAAAAGATCTTGGCTTGCTGTTTAAAAAGATTGGCCAAAGTATTTGGCAGGGCATCAGCGCTATCCAACATTTGAAAAAAAGATGGCTCTTTATTTTCCTGACGGTTAGTATGTGGACCTTATACCTTGCCGGCGGGTATATTGGTTTTAGGGCATTGCAGGAAACACAGCATTATGGCATCAACGAAGCTTTTACTGTTTTATCAGCCGGGAGCATTGGTATGATCGCTACACCGGGTGGTATTGGTGCTTATGCCTGGCTTTTGCAAAAGACAATGCAGGTATATGGGTTGAACGAAGGAATTGCGCTCGCTTTTGGCTGGATATTATGGTTGGCTCAAACAGCCGTTATTCTTGTCGGGGGTTTGATTAGCTTTGTAGCAATTCCTTACTATAATAAACGAAGACTGCGTGAAAAGATCTGATCTTATACCAGCCAAAATTTTTACCCTCCCACAATTGGTTCAACAAGTGAACCAATGGAGAGTGTACCATAAGAAAATTGCGTTTACTAATGGTGTATTTGATATTCTTCACCAGGGACATATATTTTCTCTTTCGCAGGCAGGCCGGGAAGCCGATTATTTAATTGTAGGATTAAACGCAGATGAATCGGTAAAAAGACTAAAAGGTGATAGCCGCCCTGTCAATAACCAAGGCTCAAGAGCATTGGTACTTGCTTCTTTAGTAATGACAGATGCAGTGGTCTTATTTGAAGAGGACACACCACTTGAACTGATCAAAGCCATCCTGCCTGATGTCTTGGTAAAAGGTGGTGATTATACGGTGGAACAAATTGCCGGGGCCAAAGAAGTAATAGCCAATGGTGGTCGGGTGGTTATTAACCCGATATTGGATGGGTTTTCTACAACAGGGATTATTGAGAGATCGAAATAAACCAGCTCTGCTTTCTTGCAAGTATTTCTTTAACTTCTTTCAGGGGTACGGATTAATAGGCGATATTATTAAAATAACCATCCCAACTTTATCCCAAAAGTATAAGACAACCCCGGGCTTTTACCGAGTCGGGCATTCACATAATTAAAAGCAGCTGAATTGGCATAAGGCTCGTTATAATAGTTATTACCATCTTTTTTATTATCAAACCCATATCCAAGACCCTGGTATATATCGAGCAGCAATTTATCTCCTAAAACCCACTGCCTGCCCACTTCTATCTGCACCGCTCCAAAATTTACCTGCTGCTTGTCTACCTCAAAAGTATTGTTAGTCTTAAGTACTATTTGATTTTCTTTATATGTCCCGAGGTATAAAATGGGCTTCGCATAAGTGCCCTGAAGCAGGTGCGTAGCTTTTGATTTTCCAAATAGGATAAAATCAGGAAGTTTTCCGAATTTAAAACCACCTGAAACAAAAAAACCGGACGGGCTTCTTTTTACTTCTCCTAACTGGCTATTGTAAAAATCATAATTCAGAACACCCGACTTACCGGCCCCAATAATGCCCAATGAAACCTCGAAACCTTTTCCATAACCAGTATTTTTTTCCAACCCGATCTCGGTGTATCCATAGAGCATGGAAAGGAAATTTATTTTTATCGCTTTTGTTTTTTGCCCTGCATACCGTTCCATATCTTTCAGATCGTCCATGAACAGTTTTTCTGTACCGTTATCAAAAACTATCTTCCTGATCCGGTCAGTTTCCAGTACAAACAGTAAACCTTCCTGATTTTTATAATCCCTGTATCTTATTTCACCGGTACCCACCTCAATTACTTTTGCTTCAATAATTTTTCCATTTTGGCGATAGATCTTATCCTGGGCAGTTGCAAATAAAAAAGAGGCAATAAGTGTCAGCAGTAAAAAATACTTTTTCATAAATTGTTTTTTGATGATTTAAAAAAGATCCTTGCGAATTCTCAATAACACCATAAAGTTTAGCAAGAAAAAAGAAAGTAACATTGACAAAAGTCAAGAGATGAAGCTTTCCGGAAGTCTTATCAAATCAACCAGACCTCATAAATGACTATCGCCGGTCCACAGGACTCGGTGAGGAAGGCGATAAGACAGTAAGTAAAATGAATTCGAAAATCAATCCTTCCCGCTTTGGTTTCAATTTTTATTGTTGAGATGAGTTCTATCCTAAACCGGGCAAAAGAATTCGTCAGGAGTTCTTCTTATGAAATTTTGTGCGCACCCTGCTCAGGGTCTCTTCATTCATGCCGAGGTAGGTGGCAATATACTTTAGTGGTACCCGCTGCATTAATGTAGGATGGTTCTCCAAAAAGAATTTATACTTCTCTTCGGCCGTATGTTTACGCAGTAACAGTGTCCGCTGTTCGGAAAGAAAAAATGCATATTCCACCTGGCGCCTGCCGATGATATTAAATTCAGGGTAGTCGGTATACAGTTGCTGAATATCGGAGTAATGAAGACAGCCCAGCGTCGTGTCCTCCAGGGCTTGAATATATTCGTTTCCCGGTTTTTGGGTGTAGTAACTTGGCCAGGAGGTGACGATGAAACCTTCTTCCATAAAACGGGAGGTAATCTCCAACCCTTCATGCAGGTAAAAAGACCTGGTCAGTCCTTCTACCACCAGGCAGGCTTTACTACAAGTCTGACCTTCTTTTAAAATGAAGTCACCGGCACGATAGATTGTTACCTTCGCATAAGATCTGACCCTTTCTGCTATTTCATCACTCATTGGAGAAAGGCTGTTCATCTTTTCGATCAGTTGTTCTATCATATACAACTAAAGTACAACTGATTCATATAAAAAATAGTAATCATTTTTGAAAAACTTACTAGCATTCTTTATCTCTGTTCATTAATTTTACTACATGGCCCACCACGATAAAAGAAAAACGATCGCAAGAGATATCAGTTGGCTGTCTTTTAATGCAAGAGTGCTACAGGAAGCTGCCGATCAAACCGTCCCTCTCCGGGAAAGGATCAGGTTCCTTGGTATTTTTTCCAATAATATGGATGAATTCTTCCGGGTACGGGTAGCCACACTCCGGAGAATGATCCAATTTGGGAATAAGGCCAATATGCACCTGGAAAATGACCCCCAACAGATCATCGACGAAATTCAAATGACTGTCTTAAACCAGCAGGGTGAATTCAACCGGATCTGGGAAGAAGTTTCAAAAGAACTGAATGAACAAAAAATATTTTTACGGACCGAAAAAGAATTGAATCCTGAACAACAGCATTTCGTCCGCAATTATTTCGAAGAAGATGTAAGTTCGGATGTAATTCCGCTCATGATCGAAAACATTCCAGACTTCCCCATGCTCCGGGATAAATCCATTTACCTGGCGGTAGTGATGTGGAAGAAAGAGACGGCTTTAAAAAAGAAATATGCCCTGATAGAAATACCTAGCAGGGCCTTAGGACGATTCACCATCCTCCCTTCCAAACCGGAGGAAAGTCATATTATTCTACTGGAAGACGTTATCCGCTTCAACTTACCCGATATTTTTTCCTATTTCGGATACGACCAGTACCATGCTCATATTTTTAAAGTAACCAGAGATGCAGAGATTGATATTGACCAGGATATCTCCACCAATATCATTCAGAAATTAGAAAAAGGGATCAAGAACCGCAGAAAAGGCAAACCGGTTCGTTTTGTTTATGACCGTGAAATGGACCCGGGTTTGTTGGAATACCTTATCCGGCGATTAAATCTTACGAAAAGAGATAACCTGATACCGGGTGGCCGAATTCACAATTTCCGGCACTTTATGGATTTTCCTGAATCGGTATTCAAAGAAAGACGGCATCGGAAAAAACCGTTTGATCATCCGCTGCTGACGGTGCGCCGTGTCACCGATGTAATAATGGAAAAAGATGTGATGCTCCATTTCCCCTACCATTCTTTCCTGCCCCTGATCGATTTGATACGGGAAGCTGCCTTTGATCCAGAAGTAACTTCCATCAAGATCACCTGCTACCGGCTGGCGCAACAATCAAAGATCATCAATGCGCTGATCAATGCCGTTCGTAATGGCAAAGAAGTGACCGTGATGCTGGAATTACGGGCCCGGTTTGAAGAGGAAGCGAATATTGAATGGAAAAACAGGTTGGAAGAAGAAGGTGCCAAAGTACTGATCGAAATACCCAACATGAAAGTTCATTCGAAAGTCTGTGTGATCAAAAAAAGAACAAAAGACAACAATATTCTCTTATATGGTTTTGTTAGTACGGGTAACCTGAATGAAGGAACCTCGAAAGTGTATTGCGATCACTGCCTTCTTACTTCCAACCAAAAGATAATGACGGACGTCAACCGCATCTTTAACTTCCTGGAACAACCCAAAACAGGAATGAATTTTCTGCGTGACTGCCGGGTCATTATTCCCAGCCCCTTATTTGTGAAAAAGGAAATGCTGAAACTGATCGATGAAGAAATTAAACAGGCGAGAAAAAACAAACCGGCCGCCATCACGCTAAAAATGAATTCGCTGAGTGATGAAGAGATGATCCAGAAATTATATGATGCTGCCCGTGCCGGCGTACAGATAAAATTAATAATCCGGGGTGTATTCTGTATGCTGACGGAGAGTAAAAAATACGAGATCCCTGTCCGTGCTATCAGTATCGTAGATGAATACCTGGAACATGCAAGGGTGTGGGTATTTCATAACAGGGGCAAAGAGAAAGTTTATATATCTTCGGCTGACTGGATGAGACGAAACCTGGAACACCGTGTAGAAGCCACCTGTCCTATATGGCATGAAGAATTAAAACAGGAGCTGAAAGATATACTGGACATACAATTGCAGGATAATGTGAAAGCGAGATGGCTGGATAATGAATTGAGCAACGAGTATGTACGAACCACCAAAAAGAAGATCCGATCCCAGGTAGAAACCTATAACTACCTGTACAAAAAAACTCAGATAAACCGTGAGACTGGCAGCCATTGACATCGGAAGTAACGCAGCAAGACTATTGATTACTGATGTAATTGCCGGACCGCAAGGTGTTCCGGATTTTATTAAGGCGGTGTTGGTACGGGTACCCTTGCGCCTGGGCTTTGATGTATTTGATAAAGGTGAGATATCCCCCGCCAAAGTGGAAAAGATCATCAAGACAATCAAGTCGTACAAATTACTATTGGATGTATACGAAGTGAAGCACCTGAGAGCTTGTGCCACTTCTGCCATGCGTGATGCCGCCAATGCAAAAGAGATCATTAAAAAAGTAAAAGCAGAAACCGGCATTCAAATAGAGGTGATCACCGGGCAGGAGGAAGCTTCCTTTATCTATGAAAATCATATTGCTGAAAATATGACGTCAGAAGAATCATATTTATATGTGGATGTAGGTGGTGGGAGCACCGATATCACTTTTTTCAGCGATGGTAAACTGATCTTCAAGGAATCTTTTAATATCGGTACTATCCGTTTGCTGAAGAACCAGGTATCAGAAGCTGCCTGGGACGAATTAAAAGAATTCATCAGCAGCAAGACAAAAGGTTTCCACCATGTAACTGCTATAGGCTCCGGTGGCAACATCAACAAAATATTCTCTCTGTCAAAGCGAAAAGAAGGAAAGCCGTTGACCCTAGATCTGCTCAGAGATTATTATAAGGAATTCAGCAATTTGTCATTGGCTCAACGTATCAGTTTGCATAAACTGAGAGAGGACCGCGCTGACGTGATCGTTCCTGCCCTGCTGATTTACATCAATGTAATGCGCTGGGCTGCTGCAGAAGAGATCTTTGTTCCGAAGATCGGCCTGGCTGATGGGCTGATCCACAACCTGTATGAAGAGGTGAAGTTGAAAGAGGCGGAGAGTTGATTATGGGATTGTAAAAAGTGAGAATGGGAAATTGGGAAATTGGGAAATTACCTGAACTTCATGCTAAACTTTACAGTATGACGGAGAAAGAATTAAAAATCCGCACAAGAAGATTTGCTGTGGATGTTCTGAATTTTACAGATAAGCTACCAAACAGAAGAAGCGGCAACATTATTGGTAATCAACTTGGCAGAAGCACCTCGTCCGTTGCAGCAAATTATGGGGCTGCTTGGAGGGGCAGATCTCATGCTGAGTTTGTCGCAAAGATTGGGTTAGTCGAAGAAGAAGCTGACGAATCAACTTTTTGGCTGGATATTATTCCAGATACAAAAAACGCAACAGCTGAAGAGGTCGAGCCAATTCTAAAAGAAGCAAGGGAACTAACAGCTATTTTTACTGCAGCAAGCAAGACCGCGAAACAAAATAAGAGCAAGTAGCTCAAAACAAATTTCCCAATTTCCCAATTCCAAAATTTTAACATCCAGCATGTCAGTAAACAAAGAGATCAAAAAAGTTACCACGAACACCTTGCAAAAAATGAAAGCCGCCGGTGAAAAGATCACCATGCTCACGGCGTATGATTTTTGCTTTGCCAAAATAATCGACGGCGCGGGCATTGATGTGATCCTCGTTGGAGATTCGGCCTCTAATGTTATGGCCGGGCACGAAACCACTTTGCCCATTACCCTAGACCAGATGATCTATCATGCTTCTTCCGTGATCCGGGGCGTTGACCGCTGCCTGGTGGTGGTGGATATGCCATTCGGGTCCTACCAGTCCAACTCAGATATAGCACTGGCCTCAGCCATCCGCATTATGAAAGAAACAGGCGGGCATGCAGTAAAGCTGGAAGGAGGTGAAGAAGCGCTGGACAGTATCAAAAAAATTGTTTCCGCCGGTATCCCGGTAATGGGACATTTGGGATTAACCCCGCAATCAATTTATAAATTCGGCACTTACACCGTCAGGGCCAAAGAAGAAGAGGAAGCCAGCAAACTGAGGAAGGATGCTCTACTGTTGGAAGAAGCCGGTTGTTTTGGCATCGTATTAGAAAAAATTCCGGCTTCTCTAGCTAAAGAAGTAGCTGAGAGTTTATCCATTCCTACGATTGGCATTGGTGCCGGTGGGTATTGTGATGGGCAGGTGCTGGTAATGCACGATATGCTTGGCATTAACACTGAGTTTAAACCACGGTTTCTTCGACAATACCTGAATATATCCCAACAAGCTACTTCGGCTGTTCAGCAATACATCAACGATGTAAAAGCAAAAAATTTCCCGAATGAAAGCGAACAATATTGATACGGACAGGATCATCTCTCTTCCTTAAACTTTCCGCTTGTTAAAATGTTCACAGATCGATGAAAAAGCTCCCTATCGCGTTTTTTATCCCGGAATTGTAGTTGGAGTTACCCCTCATTTCTGATTGCAATTGTATCTTCGCAGCTTAATTGCAAAAAATGGAATTTTTAAAAACTCTGGGTATAGCATCGACCAATAGTGGTGTCAGCACGGGTACCAAATGGATACAGTCAGCAGGTGAAACGATTGACTCCTTCTCCCCTGTTGATGGTAAAAAAATAGGATCCTTAACCACGGCTGATAAATCAAGCTATGAAACTGTTATCAAAAAAGCCGCTGAGGCTTTTTACACCTGGCGATTGATGCCCGCACCGAAACGGGGTGAAATTGTAAGACAGGTTGGCGAAGCATTAAGAAAATATAAGGAACCATTGGGCAAACTTGTTTCTTATGAAATGGGCAAAAGTTTACAGGAGGGATATGGTGAAGTGCAGGAAATGATCGACATCTGTGATTTTGCAGTCGGCCTCTCGCGGCAATTGCATGGGCTGACAATGCACAGTGAACGTCCGGGTCACAGGATGTATGAACAATATCACCCGCTGGGAATTGTGGGTATCATATCGGCTTTCAATTTTCCTGTCGCGGTCTGGAGCTGGAACACGATGCTCGGGTGGGTATGTGGTAATGTCTGTGTATGGAAGCCTTCGGAAAAAACTCCCCTGTGTGCCATCGCCTGTCAAAACATCATTGCAGAAGTATTTACGAAAAATGATGTCCCAGAAGGTGTATCCGGATTAATTGCTGGGGGACGTGAGGTGGGTGAATGGATGGCGGCAGACAAAAGAATTTCATTAGTATCAGCCACCGGCTCTACCCGGATGGGTAAAGCTGTTGGGGCTGCTGTTGGGGCCAGATTAGGGAGAGCCCTCCTCGAATTAGGCGGCAACAATGCCATTATTATTTCTAAAGATGCTGACCTTGATATTGCAGTGCTGGGATCTTTGTTTGGAGCTGTTGGAACAGCAGGTCAACGTTGTACTTCCACCCGGAGGCTGATCATCCACGAAGACATTTATGACAAGGTGAAAAATAAATTAGCAGCTGCTTATAGTCAACTTCGTATCGGGGATCCCTTGGATCGCAACATTCATATGGGCCCGTTGATCGATAAAGCGGCCGTAAATCAATACCTGAAATCTATTGCACAGTGCAAAGAAGAGGGTGGATTATTTGTAGTAGAAGGGGGCACGCTGGAAGGGCCCGGTTATGAAAGTGGTTGTTATGTAAAGCCCTGCATTGCCGAAGTTGAAAATAATTTCGGCATTGTGCAGCAGGAAACCTTTGCTCCTATTTTATACCTGATCAGGTATTCCACTATTGAAGAAGCCATAGCCAAACAAAATGAAGTGCCGCAGGGCTTGTCTTCTTCCATTATGACATTGAATTTGAGAGAAGCAGAACAATTTCTCTCGCATACTGGCAGCGATTGTGGGATAGCCAATGTAAATATCGGGACCAGCGGGGCGGAAATTGGCGGCGCTTTTGGGGGTGAAAAAGAAACCGGGGGTGGACGTGAAAGCGGCAGCGATGCCTGGAAAGTATATATGCGTCGTCAAACCAATACTATTAATTACAGCAAATCCCTGCCGCTAGCCCAAGGAATTCAATTTGATGTATAATAAATCACAAAAAAACAGTTAGTAACATACTGAGGCAACCAATTACCTTGACCATCCGTCAAAAAATTCATAAAAATCCCTTGTAAAAGGACCTTTATTTGTGTAAAATATATGAAATAAGTTCTAATAAATTGTTCATTATCATTTTAAAACATGAACAATTTATGAGACCGATAACATCAGACCGTTTATAAAAAAATAATAATAATCTGATGAATGGTAATCAGTATTTTTACGCTTATGCCAATTTTGTATTTATAAAACTTATCAAATGAATATTTCCGCAAAACGTACCTCCTTCCTTGCAATTTTTGGTTTGTCCTCCCTCCTGTTATCGGCTCAAAAAGAAGATGTGCCAAAAGGCTGGCATATGATGGATAAAGCAAGTTCCGGTTTCTATGGACTGAGCGTAGACAAGGCTTATAATTTTGTGAAAACAAAAAAATTGAAAAGCAATACCGTAATTGTAGCTGTAATAGATTCCGGCATTGACACCACGCATGAAGACCTAAAAGCCGTTCTCTGGAAAAATTCGAAAGAAATACCCGGTAATGGTATCGATGACGATAAAAATGGTTATGTAGATGATGTCTATGGCTGGAATTTCCTCGGGGGACGTGATGGAAGAAACGTGGAACAGGATTCTTACGAAGCGGCAAGGGTATACCATAAGTTCAAGGCCAAATACGGTATAAAGGACCTGCCTGTAAGCAGTCTTACCAAAGATGAGCAGTTTGAGTATGCCATGTGGAAAAGGGCTCAAAAAGAAATAGTTGGGGATGTAAATCCTCTTGAAGTATTACAATTAAGGCGGATGTCAAAAACCATGAAGACCGGTGATTCTGTGATCCGCAAAGAATTAAATAAGGACGAATATAGTTGTAAGGACCTGGCAGATTATACCACCACGAACAGCTCGGCGGTGAATGTGAAAGAGATTTTGCTGCGTATCTGCAAAGCCAATGATAATAATGAAATAAGTAATCACCAGATACTTGATGAACTGGAAGGTGAACTCAATAAAATGGTAGCTTCTGAAATTTCCCCTAAAGCTTACCGGTCCGATATTGTAAAAGATAACTATAGTGATTTCAATGATAAGTTTTATGGTAATCCCGATGTAATGGCCAGTAACAAATCGGCTTTACATGGCACCCATGTTGCTGGCATTATTGCCGCCTCCAGGGGAAATGGTAAGGGAATGGATGGGGTAGCTGACAACGTGAAAATAATGATGCTTCGTGCCGTACCCGACGGTGACGAGCACGATAAAGATATTGCGTTGGCCATACGCTATGCGGTAGACAATGGGGCCCAGGTTGTCAACATGAGCTTTGGTAAAAGTTTCTCTCCTGAAAAAAAATGGGTGGATGAGGCGGTAAAGTATGCAGAAAGCAAGGGAGTATTATTAATACATGCTGCTGGTAATGATTCAAGAAATATTGATACCACTTTCAATTATCCATCACCGGTTTCCCTCGATGGTAACCGACCAGGCAACTGGATCACGGTAGGCGCCAGCGGCGATCCTAAAATTGGAGGACTTACTGCCAATTTTTCCAACTACGGTAAAAAAGAGGTGGATGTTTTTGCACCCGGGGTCAAAATTTATTCTACCGTTCCTGGTGGTAACACCTATCAAAATTTACAGGGAACCAGCATGGCTTCCCCGGTGGTAGCGGGATTGGCAGCCTTCCTGCTGGGTTATTATCCCGCCCTTAGTGCAGAACAAGTCAAAATGGTAATTGAAAAATCAGCACTGGCACCTGCCGATAAGGTAAAAGACCCGGGTACAGATGAAATGGTTCCGCTTAGCGACCTTAGCCGTTCAGGTGGACTAGTGAATGCCTACGAAGCCATTAAATTAGCATCAACGATCAAGGGTGAAAGAAAACTGGCACCAGCCAAACCAGTTAAATCTACTGTAAAACCAAAAGTGAGCGGGTAAGCTATCCATTCAAATACTTTGGCAAAACCCTGGCAAAACCGGGGTTTTGTTTCATATAACCGACGTAAAATCTTTAAACTGAGAGCCTCATACCTTGCAGACCGTATATAAAAAAATCTCCCATTCTCGTTCAATTTATTCTGGCTGTCAACAATCTTAAGTATCTTGCACTCCTTCCTTTAAAACTGATAAATGAATAAGATGAAACAACTAATATTTTTTGCGCCCATTTTTACAGTGTTGCTCGCAATAAGTTGCGGTCAAAAACCAGAAGCGCAGGCTGAAACCTCTTCTGCCACCCCACCCATTAATGTAAATGCATTGCCGCAGGCCATTCCTCCCGGTGATAGCATTCAACCTATAACAACTGCCACCGTGGCTCCACAGACTAATGCAGTTCCAACGAAAACCGCTGCAACCGGAGCCGGACTGAATCCTGAGCATGGACAACCCGGACACCGTTGCGAAATTGCAGTAGGTGCACCTCTCAACAGTAAGCCAACAACGGTAACAACACCACCGACGATTACAACATCTGCACCTACCATTACGCCAGCTCCTGTCATTTCAACACCGACAGTATCATCACTTCCGTCCCCGACCGTTACCACTACGCCGGCACCTGCGCAACCTGTTGCCCCTGGCATGAACCCCGCACACGGACAACCAGGCCACCGTTGTGAAATTGCCGTTGGTGCCCCACTGAACAGTACCCCGGCGAAAAAACAATAAGGTCGAAACAGGGCTGTCAATGATGCTTATGTAAGACGGAAGTTCTGCTGACCTTATGATAAAGACATTTAGCTGAAATGTTTATTCATCATTATTAATCAACCTGTATGGCCCGTCCTGAACTCAGCCGTGTACCAGAATGGTACCATCGTTACGTCAACGCAGTAGAAGAATCTGACCTGCATGAGGCGATAAGAAATCAAACGGCTTCATTTACCCGATTTTTAGAAACACTCCCGGTTAATAAAAGGGATTATCGCTATGCTGCTGATAAATGGACCATTAAGGAAATGCTCCAGCATATCATAGATGGGGAAAGGGTATTTGCTTATCGCAGCCTTTGTTTTGCCCGTAAAGATGCTACCCCCTTGCCCGGCTTTGATGAAAATGAATATGCCGCCAATGCAAAGGCAGACAGCAGGGATTGGAATGAATTGGTAGAAGAATTTAAATCAGTTCGGCGTTCAACTGAGTTCCTTTTTGCATCTTTCGATAATGAACAGTTAGAAAGTGCCGGTGTCGCTTCCGGCAAACCAGTTTATGTGCTGGGTATTGGCTTTGTGATCGTAGGCCATATCAACCATCATGTAAAGGTGATAGAGGAAAGATACCTCAACGCTACCACTACTACTCCCTGAAATCTTGTCCCAAACTAAGCCTGCTTGGCATCTCCTTGCCATGGAAAGACCCTCCATAGCTTATCATTTGGTAGTCGTTGTACCATAAAAAATAGCCCCTGATTTAGCAGGGGCGAAATAAGAATGTCTATTATTTTGAATGCTTACCAGCGCTTTAAAAGCCCTTCTTGATACCTTCTTCTGCAATCTTTGCTTTTGCCACGTTCTGCTGGCCAATCATATCATTGACCACTTTAACGGCCTGGTCAAGATAAATGTCTTCCGATAGTCCTTTGATCCATTGATTGAATCGGTCTTGTTTGCCTTTATCTGTTTCCCAGCGGTTAACTTCTTTGGGTAAAGCCGATACGTCCTGTGCACTTTTCAGCTTCATAATTGTTTCAAGCTGTTTAACGGTGGCACGGATGGCTTTTTGCTCTTTGCGGTATTTATCGATCTGTAAGGAATATTGTTTGTCATTCTGTTTTGATAACCAGTCTGAGCTCTCCTTAATAAGATTAAATGCAGAATCGTTTTCCACGCGCTGGCGGGCCAATTGCTGAATTGTCTTCAGGTCATAACCCGAACTCCAGTTTGAATAAGTCGCCTTATTGATCTCATCCCAGGGTAAGGCATCCGGATCATCTTTTTCTCTTACTTTAAGATTCTCAAGATTATCAGGCAAAACGATATCAGAATAAACTCCTTTTAACTGGGTGGATCCGCCATTGATACGGTAAAACTTCTGTAAAGTCAATTTTACCGTTCCCAGGTCAGAGTTCGATAAGGAGAATCCATTTTCATCCAGGCCAATATTACGCTGTACGGTTCCTTTTCCATACGTGGATGTACTGCCGATTATAACGCCACGGTTATAATCCTGAATCGCCGCTGCAAAGATCTCTGATGCAGAAGCGCTGAATTCATTAACCATTACTGCAAGAGGACCTGTGTAGAGCACATTCTTGTCTTTATCTTTCAGCACACTGGCCTTATTCTCCCTGTCTTTTACCTGCACAATGGGTCCCTCATCAATAAACAAACCAGCCATCTGCACCACATCATACAGGGATCCTCCGCCATTATTACGGAGATCAATTACAATACCATCTACTTTTTCCTCTTTTAATTTAGTGACTTCTTTAGCCACATCAATATAACTACGGGGACCATTAGGACGGTCGAAATCTGCATAAAACTCAGGCAGGTAAATATACCCGATCTTTGAACTCCCGTTTTTTACAATCGCACTGCGGGCAAAACTCTCATCCTGTACAATTTTCTGACGAATCAATGTAACCAGTTTAAGGGAACCATCCGGCTTTTTTATAGTGAGCCTTACCTCGGATCCTTCTTTACCGCGTATCACTTTCACCGCATCTGTTACCACATAACCAGTGAGGTCAACTGGCTCCTCTTTACCCTGTGCCACTTTCATTATGATATCGCCGGGTTGTATTTCACCGGATTTAAAGGCGGGGCTTCCAGATAATACGCTGCTGACCTTGATATTGCCGTCATCATACTGTAGGGAAGCTCCAATACCAAAGAAACTTCCACTCATCTCTTCATCAAAATATCTTTTATCCACGGGTGGAAAAAACTCCGTATGCGGATCCATCGTGGTAGTGATGGCATTGACAAAAAGGTTAAATTTATCATCGTCACTGAACTTGAAGCGGTAGCGGTCAAAAGTTCTATCTAATATTTTCTTTACTTTATCCCTGGCTTCTTTTTCCAGTTCGATATCTGTCCTTACTACAAACCCTTCCTTGCCCTTATTTTTTTCACGGGTATCCAGCAAGTCGACATAGCGTTCCAGTGTCATGAATTTTAATTTCTTTCTCCATCGGTCTCTCTTTTCAATATCAGAAGCGGGAGGATTCAATTTGTCCGAATCGAGGTTCACTTCTTCATCGGCTGAAAATTCAAAGGGTTGGGCCAGGGCTTGCTGGTACATTACGGCAGCATCCTCCATTCTTGCAGTAAAAATTTTACCGGCAGCCAGGAAAAATTCAACGGGTGCACCTTTGATTTCTTCATCGATCTTTGTTTCAAATTTTTTCAAGGTATTCATGTCGCTTTGCAACAAGATGTTCTTCTCCCTGTCAAGATCCCCTATGAATTTTTTGAAGATCTTTTTTGAAAAAGCATCATTAATGTCCTGCGGGCTATAGTGGGCCTGCGACAGCATTTCGCCGACCAATTTCAATATCTGCTCATACTTTGAAGGAGGGGTGGAAGTAGCATTCGTACCGGTTCCCATCGTCTTAAAGGCAAGAAATGAACCTGCCACAACCATCAAAATCACAATTGGAAGTCTTTTCATATTCAAAAGGTATTTAATTGTATTGGACATAATCCAAAAATAACGCAAAAACACTGCTTTTTCCAGCTTTCACGGCTTTTAACAAGGGTTTTTGATGAATGGTGGAATAGCTTCGGGCAAAAAATTTCAGACATTTAACAATCGCTTAAAATGAAAAACTCCATCTTGTCAGTGACGAGATGGAGTTAAGCGGGTAACCAATGGGGCTCGAACCCACGACCCTCAGAACCACAATCTGATGCTCTAACCAACTGAGCTATGGCTACCGTTTGTTGACAACAAAAATATAGAAATTCAGGTCGCATACCAAACCAGATTTTGAATACGTAGTTGCTTTCGTTTTCTTTGCAACTCTTTACACAGAAAATGAATTATTGGTTATTAATTCTTGTCCCGCTTACTGCCGCTTCCATCGGATGGATCACCACCCAGTTGTTGATTAAACTGTTATTCTATCCCCGACAATCCAAGAAAATATTCGGTGCCAGCTACCAGGGAATTTTTCCTCATCGTAAAGCAGAGATCGCTGAAAAACTAGGACAGTATGCCAGCACGGTGTTTCTAAATTTGGATACGATTGGTCAAAAAATTAACGACCCCGAAAACCTGAAAAAGATAATGCCAATGATAGAAAATCATATAGATGATTTCCTACGCAACAGGCTTGGCAAAGAAATGCCCATGATCTCGATGTTCATCGGTGATAAGACGATTAGCAAACTCAAGGAGGCTTTTATGAAGGAAATAGAAACCTTATTTCCGGTGGTAATGGCACAATATGCTGCCAATATGAAGGATAGCATCGATTTCAGACAAATAGTTATTGAGAAGGTAATGCACCTTTCGACTGATAAATTAGAAAAAAAATTCTATCAGCTAACCTCCCGGGACCTGAAGTTTGCGGGCATAGGCGGAGCCATCATCGGCTTACTGATCGGCTTTATACAAGTTTTAATTATCTATTTGCTAGGCTAATCCTGCACTGAACTTTTTCCAATTGAAATTGTCTTTATGCCATTCATCAAGTTGTCACCGTTCTGTCAGCAAGTTCGGACACCTTTGCCCGTCTAAACATTAAATTCCAACTACATGAGTAAGTCCATTTTCGCGTTATCCCTTGTTTTAGTGTCCTTTATAGCATTTTCGCAGCCTGGCAGACCCGGTGGTGGACAGCTGCCAACCGGCCGTTTTTATGGAAAGGTAGTTGAGTCAAAATCAGGTAAACCCATCGAATATGCTTCCGTTCAATTACTTCAGCAAAAAATGGATACGGTTACCAAAAAAAGGCAGGAAGTGGTAGTAGCCGGAATGTTTACCAAGGCCAATGGTGAATTCAGCCTTGAAAATGTGGCTGTCATGGGTCAATCCAAACTAAAGATCACGGTGGTGGGTTATAAATCTATTGACCAACCGGTTTCTTTTGACATAAAAATGGGTGGAAGTAATGGTGATATGAGTGCCCTGATGGGAGCATTGGATAAAGACCTGGGTAATATAAAAATCGATTTTGAAGAAACCGTGCTAGCTAATGTAACGGTGACTGCGTCTAATCCAGGTTTAAGATTGGGAATTGACCGAAAAGTTTTCAACGTTGATAAAAATATTGTTTCAGCTGGAGGTACGGCAGTGGATATCATGAGAAATGTACCCTCCTTGAATGTAGATATTGACGGCAATGTTTCACTTCGTAATAACTCACCACAAATATTTGTTGACGGAAGGCCCACGACCATGGAATTAGATCAGATTCCTGCTGATGCCATTGAAAGTGTTGAAATAATAACAAACCCATCAGCAAAATTTGATGCTTCAGGCGGTACAGCGGGAATTTTAAATATCATTCTGAAGAAAAACCGAAAAGTTGGTTATAATGGTAATATACGGGCAAACCTTGATAGCCGCGGACGAATTGGACTAGGTAGTGACATTAATATCAGGCAAAATAAGATCAACGCTTTTGCAAGCGTAAATTTTAACCAGCGCAAATCCAAAAGTACTGGCACTACCGATCGACTTTCAACAATCTCCAATCCCAATTATTCCCAACACCAGGAAGATATAACCGACTTTGATGGCAGCTTTACTTTTGCCCGGGCAGGACTTGATTATTTTATATCAAACCGAACCACGTTGTCAGGGAATTTCAATATAGCATCCGGAAAATTCAAGCCTTTTTCGAGTAATGATACTTATACAAAAATTTTATCGACTCCGCAATACGATTCTCTCACGAAAAGAATTACAAATTCCTATCGTGAATTCAATAACTCTGGTGGCTCTGTTAGTTTTAAACATAATTTTCCCAAAGCAGGCAGAGAATTGACCGCGGATATAAATTTCAGAAAAAGAAAAGGACCCAGCAACAATTTAATCACAACACAAATATTTAATCCTGATCTTATTACCGTAAAACAAACACAAATTCAAAGACAGATCGGCGATGGTACAGGTAATAACGTCACATTCCAAAGTGATTTTGTTAATCCAATCAATGACAATTCAAAAATGGAATTAGGGATCAGGGGTGAGTTTAATGACAACGTAAGTACCAATGGATATTATAATGTTGATCAGTCAACCGGCCAGGTGATCCCCACTCCTACATCTTTTAACGACTATAAAAGTAAAGACAGGGTATTGGCTGCTTATGCAACATTCAGCAACAGGATCAAAGATTTTGGTTACCAGTTAGGTTTACGGGCTGAAAGCTCAAACTATAAAGGAGACCTTAAAACCACAAACGAGAAGTTCAATATCGATTACCCCATAAGCCTTTTCCCCAGTGTGTTTCTGAACCAGAAATTGAAAGGCGACCAGGAGATACAATTGAACTATTCAAGAAGGATCAATCGGCCAAACTTCTGGCAACTTATACCGTTTATTGATTCTTCCGACATTTTAAATCCAAGTGTCGGAAACCCGGGTCTGCAACCGGAGTTTACTAATTCTCTCGAATTGTCTTACCAGAAGACATTCAAAACCAAGGATAATTTCCTGGCATCTATTTACTATAAGAACACGACAGACCTGATCTCCCGGTACCAGGAAGTAAGAACCATACCCGGTACTACGAAAGAGCAGCTGGTAAGTACTTATATCAATGCCAATGCCAGTTATGTAACCGGTCTTGAATTGACAATGAGAAATAGCCTGACCAAATGGTGGGAATTGACAACTAACTTCAATTTGTTTACTTCAAAGATATCTATTGATAATCCTGCTGTTCCAAAACAGGATCAATTTCTAAGTTGGTTCGGTAAATTCAATAATACTTTTAAAGTATCTAAAAAAGTCAATTTCCAATTGTCAGGTAGCTATCAATCTAAAACTGTACTTCCTCCGGGTGGTAGTGGCAATACTGGCGGTGGCAGGGGTGGCGGTATGGGCTTTGGCCAGGCAACTTCAGCCCAGGGATATGTGAAACCAGTTTATTATTTTGATGCCGCTGTTCGTTACTCCTTCCTTAAAGAGGACAGGGCATCGCTTTCATTAAATATCAGTGATTTCTTACGGACAAGGATCTCTGACGTCCATTCAGAAGCCCCGGGATTTATCCAGGATGTTGTTCGCAGAAGAGATGCTCAGGTAGTACGGTTGAACTTTAGCTGGCGATTTGGAAAGTTTGATGCTTCCTTGTTTAAAAGAAAGAATAACCGGCAGCAAAACGATCCAGGTGCAGGAGTTGAAATGGGAGGATTAGGTCAATAAAAACAAAGTTTAAAAGTACAATAGTTAAAGGTTTTGCATATTTGCAAAACCTTTTCCATTTTAAACACACTTTTTTTGAAAAGAATTTATTTTACTGTCACTAACGACCTAACCTTTGATCAGCGAATGCACCGTATTTGTACCTCACTGGCTGAAAATGGCTATGCGGTTACGTTGGTGGGCAGAAAATTATCCTCTTCTCTCCCACTTGCAGAAAGAAAATATACGCAGGAGAGGATCCGTTGCTGGTTCAACAAAAAAAAATGGTTTTATGCCGAATATAATACCCGGCTATTCTTCTATTTATTATTTAAAAAAATGGATGCTATTTGTGCCATTGACCTTGACACCATCCTACCCTGTCTTTATATATCCCGATGGAAAAGAATCACCCGCATCTATGATGCACATGAATTATTTACGGAACTAAAAGAAGTAAGAACCCGCCCATCTGTTCATAAAACATGGATGAGGATCGAAAGGAAAGCAGTGCCACAATTCAAATGGGGCTATACTGTAAGTGAAAGTATCGCTGACGAATTCAATCGCCGCTATCATGTAAACTATAAGACCATTCGCAACCTTCCGGTGTTGCAACCATTGAACCGCCCTTCGACAACCGAAAAATTCATACTATACCAGGGGGCAGTTAATGAAGCAAGAGGTTTAGAATACCTTATTCCGGCGATGCAGTGGATCAACTGTCAATTGGTTATTTGTGGTGATGGAAATTTTATGACGCAATTGAAAAAACTCATCAGCGATCATCAGTTAGAACAAAAGGTGAAACTGACTGGCATGCTGCCACCTGGTCAACTGAGCGAGTTCTCGCAAAAAGCTTACCTGGGGGTGGCCGTACCGGAGAAAGAAGGTTTGAATCAATGGCTGGCACTGCCCAACAAGTTGTTTGACTATATACATGCCGGCCTTCCACAGGTAACGGTAAATTATCCGGAATACCAGAAAATAAACAGCCAGTTTGAAGTGGCTATGCTACTGGAAGATATTTCTTCAAAAACAATTGCCAATTCTATAAACAATTTGCTGGTGAATGATGTTCTATATCATAAGCTGAAAGAAAATTGCCTGGAAGCAAGACTTGTATTGAATTGGCAGGAAGAGGAAAAAAGATTACTACAATTCTATCAATCAGTTTTTGAACATTGAGTCGTCATTTACATATTATTTGCACTGGCGTACCCTGGCCGGTTGATAATAGCGTTGCCATCGATACCTTTTATACACTAGAAGCCCTGCATAACCAGGGAATAAAAATCCACCTGCATTATTTCTGCTCTCTTACCAATTGCCATCCAACGGAATTAAACAAATACTGTGAGTCTGTTCATCCTTACCAGTCGGAAATACAAAGAAAAGATCTGCCGGGTCCTCCCTGTACAGGTGGCGATACAATGGCAATGGCAATAAGTCAAGATAATTACCCGGTATTGTTTGAAGGCATCGAGTGTACCGGCATCATAAGACAGGTTGCTACGTCAAACAGGAAAGTTGTGGTGCGGATGTATAATGATGAATGCCGGTATTGTGATCATCTGGCAAAATCTTCAGGGTTATTTTTTCAAAAGATCAGTTTAAAACGTCGTAGCCGGGACATAAAAACATACGAGGATTCACTGCCGGGAAATTGTCTTTATGCTTTCTCCACCCAGGAGAACGCTGCTTCATTTCGCGAGGATCATCAGTTAGCTTATGTTGACTACCTGCCTGTATTCTTCCCCTTTCGGACGGTAACGAGCAAAACTGGCATTGGGAATTTCTGTCTTTATCATGGTGATCTTTCTGACCCTTGTAACGAAAGAGCCGCCCTATGGCTTTTGTCAAAGGTCTTTAATGATATCAGCACGCCACTGATCATTGCAGGTAAAAATCCTGGAAAACAGATCCGGAAGCTAGCGGAATTTTATGCTCATAGTTGCCTGATCACCGACCCTTCACCCGCTGAATTGGAAGACCTGATTGAGAAAGCACAGATCCATGTACTTCCTTCTTTCAGCAATAAACGCCCTGAGCTGAAATTGGTTCACGCCATGTTTAGTGGAAGACATTGCGTTGTAAACGATAACGCTGTCATGGGGACAGCGTTGGAAAAGGGTTGTTATATTGGCAAAAATGCGAACGCTTTCAAATCAATCATTTTGCAACTATACCACCGCCCATTCGAAGAGGAAGAGATCGAACTAAGAAAAAAAATATTCAAGTACCGGGATAAAGAGCAACCTGAAAAGAAATTGATCAACTGGCTATACAGCTGACCTGGACAACCTGGTCAGCACCGCCAGCCGGTAACCATCAAAAAAAACCAGGTTTGGTTTACAGGAAAGCAAATTTTTCCTGAAATAGTTGTGAAACGGTTTCTCAATAAAAAGATAAAGACCTGCCAAACCCCAAGCCTTCAGCCTGCAATACCACCGGAAAATTTTAACATGCCTGCTCAATAGTTCCTTACCAATTTTTCCTTCGAGCAATAAGAGATTGGCTACTGCATTTTCAGATTTTATGAGAAAGGCGTCAGCTTTTTCAAGTGCCCCATGAAGTACCGGGTTATCGATATGTATACAAGGAATACCTAATTGTTCAAACCGGATGCCCCACCAGCTATCTTCATGTCCATAGCCTGTCAGGAGTATGGAATTACTCAATTGTTTAAATAATGCTGTTCTGATCAAAAAATTATTTGACATGAAAGCTGCCCCTTTGCCGGAAATCTTATTTTTCTTCCTGCTTTCTCTGTTTGTACCGTATTTCCAGTGCAGCATCAGCTCACATGCTGAAGGAGGCTCGGCGGTGTACACCCTGCCGCCGGTAGCCAGGGGCGTATCCTTATTAACCAGTTCAAAATAATTGGCAAGAAAATCATCTTTTATGATATCGCTATCACAATCCAGGAAAAGCAGGTGATCAAAGCGAGCCCATTCAGCAAGTTTTTGGCGGGCAGCCATTCTTCCTTCATTTTTTTCAAGCTGGTGAAATGAAACACCCGTGATAGTTTGTAAAAACTGATTGACGGAAACAACCGGATCAGAAGAACCATCATCCACCAATATGATCTCTCCTTCCTGCCCAGTTTTTAAAAGTTGGCCGGCCAACGTCCGGACCAATGAAGTAACATTAACATTAAAAACCGGTATAAGTATTGATAATCCCACCGTGTTATTCAAAACTAATGGAAGCATTGTCAATCACCCTGCCCCTTTCTGTCCTGATCATTCGTGCAGGAAACTTCTGAACGACGATATAATCATGTGAAGCCATCACCACTGCAGTATTATAATCTTTTGATATCTGGAAAAGTAATCCCATGATCTCATCTGAAGTTTCCGGGTCGAGGTTTCCTGTTGGTTCATCTGCTAATATCAGTTTGGGCGAATTTAGTAAGGCCCTTGCTACATCTATTCTTTGCTGCTCCCCGCCACTTAGTTCAAAAGGCATTTTAAATCCCTTGGCCCTTAATCCAACTTTATCAAGCACATCCTTGATCTTTTCATCCATGAGTTTTTCATCGGTCCAGCCCGTGGCCCGCAAGACAAATTTCAGGTTATTATTTACATTGCGGTCGGTTAATAATTGAAAGTCCTGGAACACTACCCCCAGGTTACGACGGAGATAAGGGACTTTTTTCCAATTCAATTCCCGGAGATTATAACCTGCTACTGTCCCCTCTCCTTCTGTCAGCGGCAATTCTCCATATAATGTCTTTAGCAGGGTTGACTTGCCGGTGCCGGTCTTTCCAACCAAATAGACAAACTCTCCTTTATTTACCGTCAAATGTATATCCTGTAAGATAAGATTGTTGCCCTGGTAGATATTGGCATGGTGCATTTCTATAATCAGCTCTGTCATTCGGGTTCGTTTGCTGCAAAATAAAGGAAAGAATGAGTACAAATTCATAAAAATCTACCTTTAACTAAAAACTTAGTTGTTTAACTAAAAAAATAGTTTTAGTTTCGGTTTAATAATTGTTCGCGATGAAACCATTGACAAAAGCAGAGGAGCAGGTGATGCAGGTTGTATGGAAACTCGACCGTGCTTTCCTGCGGGAGATAGTGGAAACAATGCCCAACCCAAAACCACATCAGAACACCGTGGCTACATTGCTGAAAATTTTGATTGAAAAAGAATTTGTAGCAGCTGAGGTATTGGGCCGGCAACATCGTTATTCGGCACTTATTTCAAAACAGGAATATTCCGGCAAAAGCATCAGGCAACTGGCAAAAAATTATTTTGAAGGTTCATTTAGTAACGTTGTGTCCTACCTGGTGAAGGAAAATAATATTTCGGTGGAGGAGCTTGAAAGCCTGCTGAAACAAATTAAAAAACAACAAAACCTGCAAAAATGAATGCACTGCTCTTTTACCTTTTACAGGTAATTGTCACCTCCGGCATTTTGTACCGGTATTATCATTTTGCGCTTCGCAATAAAAGATTTCACCGATACAACCGTTTCTATTTGCTGGCTGCAACGGTGCTCAGCATTATGATCCCTTTCCTGGATATTCCGTCTGGGGCTTGAAGCAGACTGGGCATTTGATGCTGAGTCTGCCCCCATGACGATTTACCTAAAGAAACAAAATTTTAATAAACCGCAATGAAGCTGCGGCACTAAGAGCGTAGCAAAATGCTGCAGCGGGTTATAAAATGGTCAGGCCCCAAAACAAAAGATTGGTAGGGGACTGCTGCTGACGAAAGTTTGTCCTGCCCAGTTTGCTGCGAGCCCTTTATTGCCTGCTGTACATTGTCGAGCACCTTGGCATATTATGTTGCGTAAGCCATCATAACTGGTTAGATGCTTTCAAAATTTTCCGATAAAAATAGTTCCTTTGTAATGATGCGGCAATTTTCAGCCAATTGATTTAGTGTACAAGTGATAAAATCAAGATTTACAGGTAACCCTTTTTCGATTTCCATAAAATCAAAATAAAGAATATTTTTTTCGCTTACATTATGGGAACCTTTTAATTGCTTGAATATATCTAAAGCCCGATGGCGATTGTTTCCTATAACAAATTTTGCAAAGCTTTCAAGCCCCTTATGTGTCTTTAATGTTATCGTTATATAAAATTGTGTTTCCATAAAATAGCCAATTTACATAATGGGATTAAATTACAAAAGTTGCTTTTTTAACAAAAAGCAACTTTTTTATGACAGCAATTCATCACCTTACAAAATCTCAATCAGCTTAGGCTGTTTTTGTTTTACATGCTCCATTTTAGGAATTAAAAGATGTAATACACCGTCTTCATATTTTGCCTGAATATTTTCAGTGTCTACCACATCTTTTTGCAGAGTAAAAGTCCTTGAAAACGATTGGTAGCTAAACTCACGGCTGGTGTACCTCACATCTTCATTCTGCTCCTTTTGTGTAGCCTTTTCTGAACTGATAGTAAGATTGTTACCTTCAAGCACCACTTTGAAATCTTTTTTTGTCATTCCTGGTGCTGCCACTTCCACTTCATAATTGTCCGGAGTTTCTTTGATGTTAACCGCAGGGATTGTCGTGTTAGTGTCTGAAAAATTTGACAATCCCCAATTAAAAAAGTCACGGTTCAAGAAATCATCAAAAAGTGTGGGGAAGCGGTTTTGTAGATTGCCGTTTCTTTTTACGATTGTCATAATTACCTCCTTTTTAATTTGGTTAAAAAATGAATTATGCAAAAGAAGAAACAAAATAAATGCCACCGAAAGTTTTAGTCTTTTGTCCTGAAATATTTTCAGAAAAACTGAAATTTTTGCAATGCCGAAAAGCCAAATTTTCAGTTTTTTTGCCCTGCCACGATTATAGGGGAGGGTCGGATTGTATAGCAGGCAACTGTTTATTTTACGCAGTCAGCAACTGATTCTTCTTTTGTTTAGCAAACATTGACAGTCCTGGCTTCCACCTGCCCGGGAGCTGCAGTGGTACTCATTAGTACTCCTGAAGCGCATAGTAGCTGGCTCATTTGGCAAAATCTATCGAGGCTATTTTAGTTAAGTAAGAACTGAGAAAAAATTTTTAAATCAACGCCTCAATTTTATCACTTTTAAGCTTGCTCCCCAATCAATATCGAAGCTGCCCGTTTTTCGTTACAATCACCAGCTCTTTTCTCGCACTATTTTCCACTCTGCCAATAATCTTTGCATCCACACCAAAATTTTTGGAGACGGCGATAATTTTGTCAGCGTCTTTTTCATGGGTATAGATCTCTAACCTCGTACCCATATTAAATACCTGGTACATTTCTTTGTCGTTTGATTGACTGGCTTCCTGTATTAGTGTAAAGATCGCGGGAGGTGCAAATAAATTGTCTTTTAAAATGCGGACATTATCGGGGACATATTTGAGGCATTTGGTTTGCCCTCCGCCACTGCAATGGATCAACCCAAGAATGGCATCAAAATGCTCCTCCAGCAGCACTTTCATTACAGGTGCGAAAGTTCTTGTTGGGCTTAACAGCAATTGCCCGATGCTACTGGTTACTAGGTGCCCGCCGGGTCCTGTGGACTGGTTACTGGGTACTGCTATTTCATCGGTCATTTTGTGTGGGCCGATATACACCACCTGGTCGTCTAATGAAGTGTCATAGCTCTCAGGAAACCTTGTCCCATAAGTTTTATGCAAGATATCATGCCTTGCAGAGGTCAGGCCATTGCTGGCTATACCACTGTTGTAGTCGTGCTCGTAATTGGCCTGGCCAAAACCGGCTAATCCTACGATTACATCACCGGCTTGGATTTTCTCATTTGTGATAAGTTTTGATTTCGGCCATCTTGCCGTCATTGTTCCATTCACAGCAATGGTTCTTACCACATCCCCCACATCAGCTGTTTCTCCACCCATATAAGTAATGTTCACGCCAAAATGCTTCATCGAATCAAAAAACTCCTGGGTTCCGGTAATGATGGCTTCTAAGACTTCGGCCGGGATTTGATTTTTGTTCCGATCAATAGTGGAAGAAAAAAGAAGATTGTCATAGATGCCCACACAAAGCAAATCGTCAAGATTCATAACAACAGCGTCCTGTGCGATTCCTTTCCATACTGATACATCCCCGGTTTCCTTCCAGTACAAGTAAGCCAAAATGCTTTTGGTACCCGCTCCGTCCGCATGCATCACATTCACCCAATTATCATCGCCGCACAAAACATCCCGGTAAATTTTGCAGAATGCCCTCGGGTAGAGCCCCTGGTCAAGGTTTTTTGTGGCGGTATGTACATCTTCTTTCTGAGCTGATACACCACGTTTGGAATAAAGTCCCCCGTCTCCCCTGGAAGAATATTGAAAATGCTTTCTCATGTAGCGATTTGGTTTGAATGGGCTATCTCATTTTTTTGATTAACCCCGTAAAATTAAGTGATGAATGTTGAAGCCCTACTTAATTTCTTACCCTCCATTAGGAGTTGGGGGTTTATCTTCGCAGCAGTATATGCAAGTTCATTACGATATTGACAAGCTACCAGCTTTCCGCAATGCAGTTGTCACGATCGGCACCTTTGACGGTGTTCACATGGGCCACCGCCAGGTGCTCGATAAGTTAATAGCTGAAGCAAGAACTATTGACGGCGAAACGGTCATTATCACCTTTCATCCCCACCCGCGCAAAGTAGTCTCGTCCACTATACTGGGGATCCGGCTTATCAATACGCTAGAAGAAAGAATTGGATTATTAAGACAGATGGGTATTCATCATGTAGTAGTAGTACCCTTTACAGACGTTTTTGCCAATCAAACTGCGGAAGAGTATATAAAAAATTTCCTGATCGATAAGTTTCATCCGCATACCATTATTATAGGTTATGATCATCGCTTTGGCCGTGACCGGCAAGGTGACTACCGGTTGCTGGAAAAACATACAACTACCTATAATTATAAGTTGAAAGAGATCCCAAAACATATCCTTGAAAATATTTCCATCAGTTCCACCAATATACGAGAAGCAATATTACACAACGATATTGCCACGGCAGATAAATTACTCGGTTATGAATTTTTCTTTTCTGGACGGGTTGTTCATGGTGATAAATTGGGCAGGAAACTGGGTTATCCTACGGCCAACCTCAAAATGACCGATGAGGAAAAAATTATTCCGGGCAATGGCATATATGCGGTATACGCCCAACCAGAAGGATTTTCGGAACGGCTGAAAGCCATGATGAGCATCGGATTCCGCCCAACTGTCGATGGAAAAAAAAGAGTAATTGAAGTAAATATTTTTGATTTTGACCAGGAGATCTATGACCAGTCATTAAAAGTTTTTGTAAAAAAATACCTCCGGCAGGAGATTAAATTTGACGGGTTGGAGGCATTGGTAAAACAAATTGACCAGGACAAAATTGACAGCCTGCAAGTGCTGTAATAAAAAAGAGTAACGGCTGTTTGCTATTATCCAAAACTATTTCTTTAACCGCCTAGTATTTTATCTTAAACTCGAATGCAGCCGGATCTTCATAGAAATCTTCAATATCTGCGCTGATTGTTACTTTCTTTTTATCACCCGATAATTTGACATTTTTGCCTTCTGCTTTGGTGGCAGGACGGGGAAGGTTAATAATATAGGTAGCTTTCATGGCCATTCCATTTGATGCAGCGTCCTTTAAACTTTTCAGGTATTCATCACCACTCAGGTCCGCATACTTTGCCTTATTAACTTTCTTTGTCAGTTCACCATGTGAGAAATCCAGGGTATAATAGTCATCAAAAGAACTGCTTTCCTTTAGCTCATTAGATGCAATGGGGGTTTCTTCACCCATCTTATCTTTCAGTGCCTCCGTCATCAGTTTTGCCGACAATTTATTAATCCCATCAATTTGTGAAGGAGATGAAAACGGAAAACTAAGATTGGTTAGAAATTTGTCCTCTTTCAAGTCCATTTTAATCTTTAACGTACCCTTTCTTACCATGTCTCTTTCCTCCGGCAACAGATTAGGAATACTATCCGCGCCATCCTTCATGGATATAGTAGAATCAATAGATCCTCCGGCCATTTTCTCTATCTCGCCGGTTCCACCCATTTGCTTAGCAATTCCCATTATAGCACTAAAGTCATTGGTATTACTGATAAGACCACTACCGTCTGCATACAGGGTGATCTCCTGGCTTGTCTCCAGGCATCCTGCCAGTAACATCATGCAACCGGTAAGAAGGGATAAAATAAATTTCCTCATTGTAATGTGTTGCTTGTATAAAAGCTTCATTATTCTTATTAAAATTGTACCAGGGCACAAAGAAATGCATTTTACTACTTTCCCATAGTTAGCATCATCATAAAGTTCAGGTTATTATTTTCACCACCATTTCTTTCAACAGCGAACCGTCCTCCGTATTAAAGCTTCCTACGCCTACACTTTTTAGGTTATAATGGTGCAGTAATAATAGTGTTTTCTCCACACCGGGATACGTATACAATTTAGCAGCCTGCATGTAATCCTTTATAAAATAGGGGCTGACCCCAATCACACCGGCTATTGCTTTTTCATCGCTTGTTCCGGCACCAAATATCATAAATACCTTACTGAAAAAATTGTAAAGTGAGGGTAATATAAGCTGGATAGGTCCGGCTTTTGGATTGGCCTCAAAATATTGAATGATGCGTATACACCTTGCGAGATCCTTTGCAGCCAATGCTGATTGGAGTTCAAAAACATTATAATCCTTGCTTACACCTATGTATAGTTCAATATCATCTTCCGTAATACCGGTTCGCTTACCCAGGTTGACGGAAAGTTTATTAATTTCATTCTCGATCCTCACCAAGTCATTCCCGATATGATCAACGAGCAGTGACAGACCTTTCTGTGTGATCGTTAATCCTTTTGAATGTATCAGCTCTTCCGTCCATCCCGGCAATTCCCTGTCGTACATTTTTTTGGTAGTAAGCAGGACACCTTTTTCTTTTACTAATTTGGAAAACTTTTTTCGTGCATCGAGTTTCTTTTCTTTGTAGGAGACAACAAATACCGTTGATGCCAAGGGATTCTCAATATAGGATTCTAACCTTTCAACTTCTCTCATCTGCTGAGCCTCTTTCAACAGTACCACCTGTCGTTCTGCGAACATGGGATAGCGGCTGCAGGCATTCACGACATCAGCCCAATTCGCATCTTTGCCATAGAATACCGAGAGGTTAAAAGAAGATTCAGCAGCACTTAAAATATGATTTTCAGCATAGTCAACTGCCTTATTAATAAAATATTCCTCCTCTCCTTCGAGCCAATACAAAGGTTTAAAGTTCTTCTTTTTCCAGTCAGTGATTATTTTTTCAACACTCATAAAATGCTAAGTTACAGGCTTTCACCTACGGTGCCGTTTAAAAAAATCGCCACCGTTAAAAAGGAACAATCTCTTTTTGGCACGGTTTTTCTTGTTTGGTGTGCCGGATGGAGTTATTTTAACACGATGTAGCCTAACAGGATGCAACCAGTAAATTACCTTCAGGCCTTCGAAATTCCACCCTTCATTTTTAAATTAACGTCAAATCTCAAAATCTTTTGTATGACAAACACTAATTATCCATCGGCAACTCCATCAGCTGGTACGCCCCAGGGTCAACCAACAAAAAGTAAAAATTCAAAAAACCTGGTGATCGGTCTGCTTGCAGCCGGCCTCCTGGGCACATGGGGCTATGTACTGTATGATAAAAATAAAGCCGAAAAAACAATTACTGAACAACAAGCTTCTATTACTAAGGTAACGGATGAAAAAAGTGAGTTGCAAGCCAATTTCAATGCGTCGTTGGCAAGACTTGACTCTATCACCGGTGCCAATAATAATTTACAGGGTGAAAAAACAAGTCTCCAGAAAGATATTGATAACAAAAAAGCGGAGATCCGTAAGATCCTGAATGACAAAAATGCCAGCCAGGCTCAGTTGGCTAAAGCAAGAACAATGATCGCAGAATTGAACTCTAAGATCTCTGGTTTGGAAGAAGAAGTAACAAGGTTAACTGGTGAAAACCAGGAATTGAATACGGCCAACGTAACTTTGAAGCAGGAAAAAACTGACCTGGAAACTAACCTTGCTACAGCAGCCGCTGAAAAAGAAGAGCTGGCAAAAACAGTAGATGTCGCTTCTACCTTCAGCGCCTCTAATATCCAGGTTACTCCGGTCAACGAAAAGAAAAGTGGTAAGGAAAAAAGTACAACTACTTCTAAGAAAGTAGACAAGCTGGTGGTGTCGTTTGATGTTGAGAACCGTGTTGCGCTATCAGGACCTGCAGATATGTACCTGATTGTAACAGCACCTGACGGAAAAGTAATATCAGACGGTAGTGTATTGAACACCCGTATGGATGGTGATAAAAGTTTCACAGCTAAAATACCCGTGGAATATGTGCAAGGTCAGCGTAAAGCAATCCAGTTCCCGCTCCGCCAGGACGATTTTCAAACAGGAAACTATAGAATTGAAATTTATCATAATGGCTTCAAAATCGGCGAAGGTGTAAGAAGTCTAAAAAAAGGTGGTTTATTCGGTTAAAGCAGTTAACTCCTGCAACAAAAGCCGTCTCGCTCCAAAACGAGGCGGTTTTTATTTGCGCTGGCTTAGTTGGGTAAATGAAATTCTCATTGTATGATTCGGTATCCTCTATAAAAACAAGGTCCCGTTTCGCCTGGGGCGAAACGGGACCTTTATACTTGTAACCCAAATTTTCTCTTAATTAATATTGTAACCGTAACTGATGTAGTATAATCCACCAACAGCAGGACTGCCAAAACCAGTTCGATTATAATTGTTACCCCAATTAGTTCCACCCAACCGGAAAACACTTTTTGTACCAGCCGGACGATAGCTTACCTGTGCATCCACGGTGCTGAAACTAGGCAACGTTCCTTTTACAAAAGTTCCTTCGTAATAATTAACATCCTGCCATTTTACGATCAGGTTAAAACCGATGTTGCGATAAACATTATCATTCCTAAAGCCCATATTGACCCGGTACTTCGGAGCATTAAAAAATGTAACCAGGCCCGCAGGCGCATCTCTTAATTCGTCAGAGAATACATTACCTGAAAAATAATAATTTTTAAATGCATTGTAATCAACTCCAATACCCCAACCAACAGCTTTTACCTTCTCAGGAGCATTTTGTACGTAGGATAGATTAGTAGTAGTGAATGGAGAAAGCAGGTCAGTGGGCACTCCCGTTCTTGCCTGGCCCACAATAGTGGTTGCCAGGAAATCCTGATAGCGGCTGTAATAGAAATAAGCATCCACCATTAGCTTACTCGCTAAAATACCTTTATAACCCAATTCAAAAGAACTTACTGATTCAGGTCTCACTTCTTTATAAACAGCAGGAACCAGCGCTGCAGTTCCCCCGCCATTCCTTGCCGCCAATACGCTGGCTGCGGTATAGCCCTGGAAGGGTACCGTATTCAATTTATAATAAGCCTGGAACTCAGGAAGGCACCCGATCAATACGGCAGTTCCGGTAGAAAGAGCAATGTATTGATTCTGCATGGTTGGGAAACGGTAGGCTGTCTGATATGACACCCTTACATTATTATCTTTCGCCACCCTCACCAGTGCAGTAAGACGGGGTGTGAAGTTGCCGTCAAAATTAGTTTGTTTATCAAACCGTACAGACCCGCTTAGTGTCAATACTTCTTCCAGTAATTTTTTACGCAACTGAACATATCCCCCTGTTTCACTTACTTTAATATTACCGCGGTTAGGAATTTTCGCATATCCAATCAGGGTGTCAGTATTATCTGCAAACAAAGTCCCCTGTGAATTTAAAATGTATTGTTTCCACTGAACGCCAGCGATAATTTCAACGATATCCGAGAACCCACTTGCTTCCGACACATTGACTTGCCCTTCTCCAGCCCACAGGTCAGTTTTATCAAGGAATAATGCGCCACCATTCTTGATTGGCGTAGTTCTTACTTTTTTTAAGGTGGCATCATAGGCCGGTGTACCTGGTAACAACCGACCGATGTCAGAAGAGGCACGGGCACTGTTATGCAAAGTAAAATCGCTGACACCTGCACCATTCAAACGTCTTCCTTCAGAATAAGTCAAAATATAGTTGCCGATCCAGGACGAAGATATACCTGCCAAACCTAACGCGGCAGGAGGTGCTGTTGGTTTCCATGCTTCATTGACAAAAGCACCGGCAGCTGAAGCGTTATATGATTCGCCTGCGTTTTCCTGTGTTGTATAAGCCCGTACAAACCATGATTTAGATCGTAATTCCAGTTTATGCTGGGCCATTTTCAAGTTGCGAAGAGAATAGCGGTCAGAACCGGTATATACTGTTGTACCGGCTCCAATATATGTGTTCAAAGAAGCTTCCAGGTTATTGGTAATCTTATAATGAAGGCCGCCTACCAACTTTACATTGAGGTTACCGTAGTCAACAAGATGCTTTTCTTCATAACCAGTTCTTGTAACATTATTTTTTATCCTATCGGCGGTCGTCATACCAAAATAATTATTCCTGTTGCCAACGAAGAATGGAAGATATAGCTGTACAGCTGGTTGCAATGAAGCCGGAAACATACCCACAAAAGTGGCTAATTGTGCGTTGGTTGGATAAGCCGGATTGCCGATCGCAGTAAAATAACTATTAGCAGAGTTATTCAAATTCACCGCGCCGCCGCTTGCTTGTAATACTCCACCGTTGACGGTTGCCTGTAATACCTGTGACAAAGCAGCAATATTCACACTTGTCTCATCACCATAAATATTGATACCGTTAAAATCGGGAGTATTCTCACGGTTGCCGTCGGCGACTGCAAACAAACCGGTTTGATCCAATCTTTTATTTCTGTAGTCATCTGCCTGCCAGTCTTCCCCTTTTATTAGTTCTGCAGCCAGCTTTATAGCAAGTTTATTCTGGTAAGATTGTGCCCAACGGAACGACCAGTTGTAATAAGGAGAGGTACTGCGCTGGCGGCTGTCCACATGCATCATCCCTTGTTTAATATTATAACTTAAACCCGTGTACTTGAAGGGGCTTTTGCTGTTGATCAAAACGGTTCCATTCAATCCTCCGGAACCATAAAGAGCAGATGAGGCGCCGGATAGCACTTCAATATTATCAATATCAAGATCTGTCAAACCAATAATAGCACCGACAGGAAAGTTAAGTCCTGGCGCCTGGTTATCCATACCATCGATCAATTGTATCAAACGTGTATTACCACTGCTCACAAAGCCCCGGGTAGTAACTGTTCTGAAAGTCAAACTCGCCGTATGCATATCCACCCCTTTCAAATTGGCCAGCGCTTCATAAGCGTTAGGAGCAGCAGCATTTTTTAATGCTGAACTGCTTAGCCTTTCTATAGTAACCGGTGACTCTAATATTTTCGTCGGTACACGGTTAGCTGCCACTACTACTTCCTGCCCCATCACGGTATTAACTTTCAGGTCTACACTGATAGATTGATTGGCAGTAGAAACAGTTAGTTCCTGGGCATCAAAACCAGTAGAAGAGAACACGAGTACAACAGGCAGTTTTGGAACAGATATGCTAAAGTCGCCATTTGGATTAGTAAAAGTTCCCAGGTTAGTACCTTTTACTCCAACCGTAACAGCCACAACACCTTCTTTGTTAGACGCGTCGCGGACATTTCCGGTAATAGTAACTGATTGGGAAGTAGCAGCAATCGAACATAAAACAGCCATCAGCCAGACAGCTAGATAGCGGTAGCTTTTTCTCATAAAGGGAAGTTTTAGTTTTGTTCCGAAGGAACTCCTTCGAAAGAATATGATGGAAAAGTAAGCATTGTAAAGTTTATCTGAAAATTTAATTTTTAAAGGGAAAGCCCGTTCCACCTGTTATTTTATACGCATCAATCAATGTCAATTTGATACCTCTACAATGCATGGCCGGTATGCTAAACTCCCTTGAATGAAGTTGTCGGGGAACCGTGGCAACAATAGAAGTTACCGGGTCGGGAAGGGATAAAATGTTGAAATCTTCAGCGATCAAATACCGGGTTATTTTTATCCCCTTCATACTTTCGAAAAATGAGTGATTTTTCTTTTCCAAGCCAGACTGATTATTACCGGGGAAAGGTTAGGGATGTCTATTATATAGGTGACAATCGGCTGGTGATGATCGCTTCCGACAGGATTTCTGCCTTTGATGTGATCCTACCCCGTCTTATACCTTTTAAAGGCCAGGTACTAAACCAGATCGCTGCCTATATGCTACAAGGCACCCGGGATATATGTCCAAACTGGCTGGTAGAAGTACCTGCACCAAATGTTTCAATTGGCAAAAAATGCAAGCCATTTAAAATTGAAATGGTTGTTAGAGGGAACCTGACCGGGCATGCCTGGAGAACTTATTCAACGGGCAAAAGAATTTTATGTGGAGCAGCCATGCCGGATGGCATGAAAGAAAATGATTTCTTCCCCTCACCCATCATTACACCCAGCACCAAAGCAGCCGAGGGACATGATGAAGATATCTCTGCCGAAGAGATAATTGCTACTGGACTGTCAACTGCCGAGGAATGGAAGATACTTAGTGACTTTGCTTTACAGCTTTTTGAACGGGGCAAAGAAATTGCAGCCAGGCAAGGATTGATTTTGGTAGATACGAAATATGAGTTTGGAAAAATTGATGATACTATTTACCTCATGGATGAAATTCATACTCCCGATAGCTCACGGTATTTTTATGCAGATGGCTATGAAAAAAGACAGGCCACTGGTGAAAGACAAAAACAATTGAGTAAGGAATTTGTCAGGGAATGGCTGATCGCTAATCATTTTATGGGTAAGGAAGGGCAAACCGTTCCAGCGATGAGTGATGAATGGGTGGAAACAATATCAAACCGTTATATTGAATTGTATGAAAAAGTGATCGGCTCAGCTTTCATTTCCGAAAAGCTCAGCGATGAGGTGACGTATTCCCGCATCACCAGTTCCTTAGATAAACTTTCTTCTTAATCCTGATTGAGTAGCATTAAGAAGTTAAAACGTATTTATTACCCATGATCTTGTTTTTGCAAGGGGCAAGGTCTGACAGGAGTAGCAGCACTATTCACCCATCCGCTGGATTTAAAAAAAATTGATTATGCCACCCGGATTTATGAAGCATTAAAATAGATATCCTGAAAAATTTGAGGATGAAAATTCCTGGAAAGACCTGGGACAGCCTCAAACTACATTGCCTGATTATGTAAAAAGTCTTTGATAAATAAAAGACAGTGGTTTATACAGAGATCCCAACAATCACGGCGTGGCGGTTTTTCCAATTCACCGCGCTAGCCAAAAAAACTGCCCCGACTCATTACCAAAGACAGGGCAGTTTACGAATGAACTTGTCTATTATTTTTTAAATATGGTTGACTTCTTAAATTCTCTTTTGACACCTTCTCCTTTACCATAGGGACAGTAGTAATCCAACGCATCCTGCGCTTCGATATAGCTGAGCCAATAATCGGTTACTGTACCGGTGAACACTACCCCGCTTGAATAATTAAACATATCCCTGGTACCGGGGGCACTGAAATTGCCATAAACAATACTTCCTTCATACGGTTTATAGCTGCCATAGGATCTGACCAGGGTATAGCCATTATAAGTTTCGACAACAAAATAACTGCAGTAGGTGTCACTATAGACCACTTCACCCTGCTCCTTTGACAACCAATAGTTCTCATTGTTATTGGGATAATGATCTGCCCTTGTGCAACTACTGACAAAAAGGGTGATTGCTATTACAACAGCTGATAACGTAAATATTCTTTTCATGACTTTGTTTTTATATTGCTTCAAATTTTCGTTGGTCAAACTAACAATAACAAGATTGTGCCAGACCCTGTTATGGTTGTTAGCAATTTTGTTAAAATCATTTGAATGAAGGATATTCACTTATAAATCTCCGGCATGAAACTAATATTTTCCATCCTGCTGACCCTGGTTTGCTTGTCTGCCAAAACACAGCGTGGATCTTCAGAATACTATATGCTCGTAGGCACCTATGATTCACCAAAGAGCGAAGGAATTTATGTTTACCAATTCAACAGTATGGATGGTTCGGTGAAAGCAATTAGCCATGTCAAAACTCCGAATCCATCTTTCCTTACCATTTCTTTCAACGGGAAATTTGTATATGCGGTTCATGAAACAGCGGCACAGAATGGTAAGGGAGGAGAGATTGTGTCTTTCACATTTAATAAACAAAACGGAACGTTAACGCCATTGAACAAACAACTTTCCGGCGGCGACCATCCCTGTCATGTAGAACTGGACAAAACAGGGAAATGGTTGTTTGCCTCCAATTACAGCAGTGGAAGTTTGTCGGTTCTGCCGGTCAATACAGACGGAAGTCTTGGGACTGCAACTACCATCCAGCATACAGGTGCAGGCAAAGATCCGCAACGTCAAAAAGGACCGCATACACATGGGGCAATTATTTCTCCGGACAACAAGTATTTATTTGTAACCGACCTGGGTATTGATAAAGTGATGATCTATTCATTTGATGCTGCTACGGGAAAACTCAGTACCGGGAAACAACCTTTTTCACAATCGGCAGCCGGCTCGGGTCCCAGGCTTTTTAATTTCCATCCTTCCCATAAATTCGCTTATGTTATTGAAGAGTTGAGTGGTACCGTAAGTGTATATGAACACAAAAAAGGGACATTGAAAACAAAACAACGCATTAGTACAATGCCGGCCGGCGATGCCAGCTTTGCAGGCAGTGCAGACATTCATGTTTCACCGGATGGACAATTCCTGTATGCCTCTAACAGGGGTGAAGCCAATACGATTGTTATCTATCGTATTGATAGTAAAAATGGAAAATTAACATGGATCGGTCATCAACCCACTCTTGGAAAAGCGCCACGTAACTTCAGCCTGGACCCCTCAGGCAAATTTTTACTGTGTGAAAATCAGAACAGTGATGAAATAGTTATTTTTAGCCGCAATATAGAAACGGGTTTATTAACCGATACGGGTAAAAGGATCGCGGTTGGAAAACCTGTTTGCATCAAATGGACATCAATAAATTAATTTTTATGGAAATAAAACCAATTTACCCTGCAGAAATGCAAAAGCCAAAGGGCCACTATGCTCCCGGTATCGTACATAACGGGATCGTATATGTGAGTGGGCAATTGCCCCTTGATGCCAATGGAGAAGCACAATTGGGTACTATCGAAGAGCAAACAACGCTGTGCATGCAAAATATTGAAACGATTCTGAAAGCCAGCGGCAGCGGTTTAAAACATATTATCAAAGTCAGTGTATTCATTGCCGATATTGCCAACTGGACCAAATTCAATGAGACATTTGCTGCCATTATGGGGGATCATCGTCCTGCCCGCATCGTTGTACCCTGCAACCTGCTCAACCGTGGATGCGGAATTGAAATTGACTGTATCGCTACACTGCCCGGACATATGCAATGAATATCACCAGAAAACAGATAGAAGCAGCGCATGAAAGGATAAAACCTTTTATTCACCGGGTTCCGGTTCTTACCTCAGCAACCCTCGATGAATTGTCGGGTACACAACTTTTTTTTAAGTGTGAAAATTTTCAAAAGATCGGCGCTTTTAAGATCCGTGGTGCGATGAATGCTGTTTTGTCGCTGCCAAAAGATAAACTTGGGAATGGGATCGCCACGCATTCTTCAGGTAATCACGCCCAGGCTATTGCTTATGCCGCCAGGCAGCTGGGAACAAAAGCGTTTATCGTAATGCCGGATACTTCTCCCCGGGTAAAAGTGGAAGCGGTAAAAGGATATGGCGCCCATATAACTTTTTGTAAACCCACGCAACTAGCCAGGGAAAATGCGTTGCAACAAATTGTTGACAAAACCGGCGCCGAGTTTGTTCATCCTTATAATGATGACCGGGTGATCACCGGCCAGGCCACTTCAGCTAAAGAGCTGATAGAAGAGATACCAGGCCTTGATTATATTTTTGTTCCTGTGGGAGGTGGTGGGTTATTGAGCGGCACTTTATTGAGTGCTCATTATTTCTCACCCTCCACCCTTGTTTATGCCGGTGAACCGGAAGGCGCTGCTGATGCCGTCCTTTCGATAAAAAGTGATACGATTGAAACAGCTCCTTATATCAATACGATAGCAGACGGGCTGCTAACAAAACTGGGTGATAAAACATTTCCTATTATCAAACAATTAGTGAGAGCTATCTATACCGTTTCTGATGATGAAATTATTAGGGCGCTGCAATTAGTGTTTGAACGGATGAAAATAATTATTGAGCCCAGTGCGGTAGTTCCTTTAGCGGCGGTGCTAAAACACAAAGAAAGAGTGCAGGGAAAAAAAGTGGGAATCATTTTTAGCGGGGGCAATGTCGACCTGGCTAAGTTGGCAGACTGGTTTAACATACACACTACTCACTATTGAATGAACTCCACTCTCCCCTGACCAGCGCTTCCTGCAATTGGCCAGGGGGTCTAGCCAATCTCCACCGTTCCTTCATATACTTTTTCGGCGGGCCCGCATAGCCAGATATTTTCATAGCTGTCGTCATCTACACGGTCGAACTCTACGGTGAGGGAGCCGCCCAATGTTTTTACCTCTACATCATTGTACCCATTCTCATTATGATAACAGACCAGAGCGGCAGCGGTTACCCCGGTGCCGCAGGAAAATGTTTCATCTTCTACTCCTCGTTCATAGGTTCTTACGATTATTCTGTCTACATCATCTGATTGTTCCACAAAATTCACATTGATTCCTTCTTCTTCAAACTCTTTGCTATGCCTGATCTCGCTTCCTTTTTTAAAAATATCCATTTCCATAACATGGTTTACCATTTTTACATAGTGTGGTGATCCGGTATCAACGATAAAATCACCGTGAAACTTCCTGATCGTCTTTACATCTTTCATTTTCAGGGAAATGATGCCATCCATGTCTATTTCTGCTTCGTGTACACCATCAGCAGCGAGAAACCGATACATTTCCTTGCGTATACCAAGATGCCAGGCAAACTTTGCCATACAACGTCCACCGTTTCCACACATGCTTCCCTCTTTGCCATCGGCATTATAGTATTTCATCTCAAAATCAAATCCGGATTTCTCATTTAGTAACATCAAACCATCGGCACCAATACCAAATCTCCTGTCGCAGAGTTTCTTTATCTGTTGTGAAGTCAGTGAGGTATACTCATTGGTCCTATTATCCGCAAGAATAAAATCATTGCCGGTTCCCTGGTATTTATGAAAATGTAGTATCATTAAATGTTTTCTGAAAAGATTTGTAAAAATTTTTGTATTAACTTCTCCACTGCCGCTTTTCCATCTTTTGAAAATTCCTTTTTTACGCGGTTGGCAACAATAGCGTTGACGGCAAGACAATTATGCCCCAGCAGTCTGCCCAAACCATAGATGGCAGAAGTTTCCATCTCGAAATTAGTGATACGATGCTGCCCAAAACGAAAATCAGTAAGCCGGTTAATTAACTCCGGGTTCCTGATCCCTAATCTTAATATTCTTCCCTGCGGTCCATAAAAACCCGGGCAGGTTACAGTGATTCCCTGGTGAAAATCCTTTACAAAATGTTTGATCAAGGAGGCAGCGCCACTGCTGATATATGGAATACCGGTCTGGCTTTGTATTTGTGTATGTGTTACAAATGATTGAAGCAGCTGCTGTTCCTCATCATTGTGTTCATGACGATAGAAATTGAGCAGGTTGTCTACGCCAAGACCATGGGTGGAAGCAACATAACTGTCAACTGGAATATCAGTTTGTAACGATCCGGAAGTACCAATCCGGACAATGTTAACCGCACGCAATTCTTTTTTTATTTCTCTTGTTTCAAAATCGATATTGACCAGGGCATCCACTTCATTTAATACGATATCAATATTGTCCGGACCGATACCGGATGACAAAACGGTCAATCTTTTATTACCTACATATCCTGTATGAGAAATAAATTCGCGGTGCTGTCTTTTTACTTCAATCGAATCAAAATGTTTACTCACTTCGTTTACCCGGTCTGGATCACCAACGGTTATGACGGTTCCCGCTATTTCATCCGGCCGAAGGTCAAGATGGTAAATGGCCCCCCGCGGATTAATGATCAACTCTGATTCTGCAATACGACTCATAGCCTATTTTTCAGTGAAAATAATTGGGTAAAATCTGTATATTTGCCCCCTTTCAGGTTATCCAAAGGAGTACTTGTGGACAAATCTAAACCCTTAAATCTGAAATTGAAAATAATGGTCCTGTGGCCGAGTGGCTAGGCTCAGCTCTGCAAAAGCTGCTACAGCGGTTCGAATCCGCTCGGGACCTCTTAGGTCATCCAATTGAAGGATGACCTTTTTTGTTGTTAAATTATATTTGAAAAGCAATGAATTCAGGCAGGCGTACCTTTACAACAGTCTATGATACAATATTTCAAAATTATCAACCAGCAAACGGTAGCCATCGATAAGCCGGAGAACGGCGCCTGGATAAATGTATTGCCGCCGCTGAAGCAGGAAGAATTCTCTGAACTATCTTCCTCGCTGGATATCCCCATTGACTTCTTAACCGACTCACTGGATATTGACGAAAGAAGCCGTTTCGAGGAAGAGGACAATGTGAAACTGATCGTCATCAAAACTCCAACGGAAAATAATTCTTTTAATGAGAGTGATGCCTACTATATCACTATTCCCATCTGCATCATTCTTACCCATAACCAGGTGGTCACCGTCAATTCATTTGAAAATACCGCCATTAAAAAATTCCTGAATACGTTCCAGAACCGGCATCCCGATAAAAGGAATATGATGGTGCTGAAGATCTTTGAAAAGATCGTTCAGAATTTTATGGAGCATCTGAAAGAGATCAACCAGCGGAGGAATACGTTTGAACAAAAATTATATGTTGCCAGCAAGAATGAACACTTACTGGAACTAATGCGTATCCAAAAGAGCCTGGTTTACCTGGTCACAGCGCTCCGGTCCAACGAAATGCTGATGATGAAAATAGAGAGAACGAATTTCCTGGGCCTTACCGAAGAAGAAAATGAATTGCTGAATGACCTAATTGTTGATAATTCACAGGGCCTCGAGATGGCTAATATTTACACCAATATCCTGAGCAGTACCCTCGATGCATTTGCAAGTATTATTGCCAATAACCAAAACCAGGTATTGAAACGATTGGCGGTCATTACCATCGTTCTTACTTTCCCTGTTTTGATTGCCAGCTTATTTGGAATGAATGTGCCCAGTGGCTTTGAACATTCCAAGTATGCCTTTTATATTGTGGCCTTTCTATCTCTCGGTATTGCCCTTATTATTGGCTGGTATTTCTTCCGGAAGAAAATATTCTAACGTCCATGTTCAACCTGAGAGTTTACGGTATCCTTATCAATGAAAAGAAACAGGTATTGCTGAGTGATGAATTAGTGAGGGGAAGTTATATCACCAAGTTTCCCGGGGGTGGTTTAGAATTGGGTGAAGGCACCCGGGATGGACTGCGCAGGGAGTTTATGGAGGAAATGAACCTGGATGTCGAGATTGGCGATCATATTTATACTACTGATTATTACCAACAATCGGCCTTTAATCCTGAACACCAGATCGTCTCCATTTATTATTTTGTAAAACCAAAGGGAACAATCAACGTCCTATTGAGAGATAAAATTTTTGATTTTGATGAGCAGCAAATGAAAATGTATGAAGACACCGGGGAAACCGAAACGTTCCGTTTTATCGATTGGGACGATTTCACATCAGAAACCATGACCCTGCCCATCGACAAGATCGTAGCAGGCTATCTGAAAACCCTCACTATTTAAGCTGTCTTGTATAGCTGTTATCTTTAGCAGGAAACAATTTCTTCCTGACCCGCTGCAACAAAGTCTCTTTCTTCAATGTGGGATCGCTATATGATGTGATGGTTGCATTGCCCCGCATAGAATGAGACGGTTCTGGCCTGCCTTTCTTTTCAAATACCACGATGCTGTCATAAAAAGAGATACTGGTGATGTTCGCAGTTATGTCACTGACAGGTACTATGCTATCATCATTGATATGCCAGGCATGCATTTGATCCACCATATTTTTTGCAAACTCGATAAAACTACCTTTCTTTTTATAGCCTCCGTGAAATTCATTCCAGTAGGATGTATGGGTATCTTCCACCAGGTAAATACCACCATTCTTAACGGTAGAAAACAAATGATTGAAGGTAACAATCTGCTGATTCATTGTATGCCCGCCATCGTCGATCAGGATATCCAGTACCGGGAGCTCGTTTTTTAATTGGGACAAAAAAGCGGGGTCTTCCTGGGAGCCAATAAAAACCCTTGTTCTTTCCTCTTCAAATTGTTTGCACTCGGGGTTAATGTCCAGGGCAAAAATAGTAGCCTTTTCGCCAAAATACTTCCGCCACATCTGCAGCGATCCCCCGTGTGAAATTCCTATTTCCAATATATTAACCGGGGTGTCGCGGTATTTTGAAAAATACCTGTCATACACGTCAAAGTAGTGATTCCATTTGTGAATCAACCGCCCATTATGGGATTCAAATATTTGCTGTAATGTCATCATAACTATTAACGGATTATTGCGCCATCGCGGCCTGCTTCATTTCTTTTGCCATATCCTTTCCAAGATATCTTTCAATACGATGGTGAACAAGATAAATAACCGGCGTGAGCAATATCGCCACGACGAATTTGTACATATAATTGACAAGACAGATAGCCAGTAGCTGGTCAAAAGGCCAGGGCTCACCTTGACCCTTTATCAGCAAGGGATAAAAATAAAATGCAATCAGTAAAACAACGAAGCTGTCGATCAATTGCGAAATGAGAGTTGAACCTGTCGCCCTGAGCCATATCTTTTTTTCTCCCGTAGCTTTTTTTATTTTATGGAATATAAATACATCGATCAGCTGGGCCACCAGGAAAGCTGTCATGGATGCAATCACAATTCCCAATCCCTGGCCATATATTCCATTAAAGGCAGTACTCATGTTATCTATCCCCATTTCCTTTTTACTGGTGATCCACCATCCGTTGGGCGCTGTTTGGATGGCGCCAAACACTACCAGGAAACCAAAAGCGATCAAACAAATGGTCAACCAGCTTAAAAACCGCACTCCTTTTTTACCGTAATACTCATTGATAATATCGGTCATGACAAATACTACTGGCCATAAAAGCACCCCGCAGGTGAGGTTAAAGGAGTATGTGCCGCCAAACAGCTGTATAGCAGCAGGGTTCAGGCCAAGTGTTGATTCCAGCGAAAATATCTTTACACCGATAAATTCTGCGATCAGCGCATTCGTAATAAAAATGCCGGCCAGGATAATAAATAACCGGGTCGGTTTATTTTTGATGATAGTAAGGATCATTCAGGTAAAAAATAAAATAAACTAATAATAGTAAGAACAGCAGGTTGGCTACGATCAGCCATAGTGGTACATAGCCTCTCAATTTTCCTTTTGCGAACAGCACAATAAAATAACAAATAACGGTTACCGGCACGATGATCATTCCCAAAAAATAACCAATCGTTATAATGGTGGAAATAATGGCTTCCTCCTTCAACCAATCCTTTACCAGCAATGACATAGACAATATGAAAAAAATGCCGCAGATAAAGGCCAATCTTGACAAAAATAAAAGCCAGCGCATCGGGATTTTAGTCTAAAATAGCATTATTTTGTCAGCCTGATAATGTTGCGTATTGAAATGACACATAAATTTTTTGCCCCGGTTAACGTAAAGCCGGGTAGCATTGAAACGGCCTTTGCGTGACAACACTATTCGATAAAAATAAACACATGAAAAATCCCCTGCTGAATAAAATTCTTCCTCACTTGATCGCTGTTGTTGTTTTCCTGGCTGTGGCTGTCATTTTTTGCAAACCGGTGCTGGATGGCAACGTACTGAACCAGCATGATACATATCGGCTGGAAGGGAATGGCTCAAAATTCTTTTGAATATAAAGAGATCAAGGGGCATTTTCCCTTGTGGAACCCGAATCTTTTTAGCGGTATGCCCAATTACCAGGTGGCCATGCAGGGAAAAACTGTTTTACCCAACCTGCAGGCTATATTTTCGCTTGGGCTGCCGAAACCCATTAATTTTTTCTTTTTAGCCTGTATTTGTTTTTATGTCCTTTGCCTGTGCATTAAGAATAAGACCCATTGTAGCCATATTGGGTGGACTTGCCTATGCATTTTCTACCTATAACCCGGTTGTTATAAATGCCGGCCATGATACACAAATGCTGGCTACCGCTTTTTTACCTTTATTGATTGCGGGTCTTATCTGCACTTATGAGAAAAAATATTGGCTGGGTCTTGCTCTCACCACCTATGCCACTTACCAGCAGATCGGGGTCAACCACTTGCAGATAAGTTACTATGCTTTCTTAATTGCAGCTTGCTATAACCATTCCTTACCTGTATACCTGGATAAAACAAAAACAATGGAAACATATTGGTATCGCCGCAGCCATCACGATTGTTTCTGCCATTAATCGGTATGGCAGGGAATGCTTTGACACTGAAAACTTCTTCAGAATATGTGAAATATACGATGCGGGGTGGAAAAGATATTTCCATTGAAGGTGAGAGTGTCAAAACTGCCAATACAAAAGGCTTGGATACAGCCTATGCTTTTGTTTACAGTTTGGGGAAAGCGGAAACCTTTACTTTGATGATGCCCAATGCATTTGGTGGCGGCAGCGGTCAACCTTTAAGTGAAAATTCAAATGTTGATTAGAAAATTAGTTTCGAAAGGTGTCCCCGAAGGAACCGCCCAACAAGTGGCGCGGAAGCTTGCCGAAATACTGGGGAGCGTTACCCTACACTGCAGGACCTGCATATGTCGGCGTTATTATTTTTGTTCTCGGTCTGATTGGTTTTGTAATTCTCAAAACTCCGCTACGATGGGGTTTACTAGCAGCAACATTACTTGGTATACTCATGTCATGGGGAAAGAATTTTGCTGGTTTTAATGTATTCCTGTTTGAAACCCTGCCCATGTACAATAAATTCAGGGCACCTTCCATGGCACAAGTGATCCCCCAGTTTACCATTGCTGTGGTGGCCATGATGGCATTACAAAAATTACTGTTTGCTGAAAAAAGTAAAGAACTACTCAAACTTGACTTTAAAAAGATTTTATATACAGCTGGTGGTTTGTTTGCTCTACTGGCGATAATGTATGTTATGATGGATTATATCCTCTACAGAGGTGATCCTTCTACTGCTTATCGTTTAAAAAGTATGGGTGCCGATGATGAAATGATCAGGACAGCCATTGCGGGCATGAAAGAAGACCGAAAGGCCATGTTTGGCGGGCAGTTGTTAAGAGCAGCTGCATTTGCACTCCTTTTACTGGGAACACTTTACTCCTACCTGCGAAATTGGATAAAACCTATCGTCGCTGCTATTGTTTTGCTGGTGATCAGCACACTCGAATTAACGATGGTGAGCAAACAATATCTTGGAGAAGAGAGCTATGTACCGGCTGATGATTTTGTCAGCAATAATTTTGCACCCACTGCGATAGACCAGCAGCTACTACAAGATAAGGATCCCAATTTCCGGGTATTTAATATGGCTGCCGATACCTACAATGAATCACGCACCTCCTATTACCATAAATCGGTGGGTGGTTATCACCCCGCAAAACTCAGGATCTACCAGGATATCATTGAAAGATACTTATCGGGCCGGCCGGATCCCGGTGTATTGAATATGCTAAATACAAAATACATCGTGGTGCAGGACCCGCAAAGTGGTCAGCCTGGTTTGATTCCTAATCCCGATGCTTTTGGCCCCTGCTGGCTGGTGAAGAATGTTAAGATCGTGGAGAACCGGGTGGAAGCCATCCAGGCATTGGGCAATACCAATTTAAAAGACACCGCTATAGTGGATAAGTCATTCAGCAAAAATGTTGTGCAGCCGCAGTGGGATTCTGCTTCTTCGATCAGGATGGTAAAATTTGATAATGATGTGATGGAATATGAAGCCAATTGTAATGGGCCGCAGTTTGGTGTTTTTAGTGAAATATATTACCCGCTGGGATGGAATGCCTATATAGATGGAAAGAAAACAGATTATTGCAATGTGAACTATATTCTTCGTGGCTTATCAATACCTGCCGGCAAGCATGCCATAAAATTTGTTTTCGAACCTGAATCGGTAAAGAATGGTACTTCCATCATGTTTATAACATCGATCATCATCCTGCTTGTTTTTGTGGGTGGTATATTCATGCATTTCAGGAAAACCCTGCAATCCAGGAAAAATCTTGCGGGTAAGCCATTTGGAAAAGATGCCGGATGAAAAAAGTACTGGCGATAGCCCCATACGCTTACCTGCCGTATTTTTCAGGTGGGCAAAAATTTATCGCACAATTCTTTGAACACCTGGGTGCAACCATTGACCTGACGGTGATCTCAGTACCTGGCAATGATTTTTCATTGGCAAGTTCATATAAAACGATCCCTCTTTTAAAGACATCCTTTTCCAGGTATATGGACCGTAGCCTGGTCAATAAAATTACTGCTCTCACAAAAAAAGAAGGGTTTGATACCATCATTTGTGAACACCCTTACTTCGCCTGGCTGGCATTGGCTGTTAAGAAAAGAACCGGCAGCAGAGTGGTTATACATACACATAATATCGAGTACCAGCGGTTTCGCTCGACCGGGAGATGGTGGTGGCCGGTTTTAAAAAAATATGAGAAAAGAGCTTTTCAAAAAGCGGATTCGATTTTTTTTATTACCCCGGAAGACAGGCTATTTGCCACTGAAATTTGGAAGATCCCCGTGGAAAAATGTATTGATGTTCCGTTTGGCGTAGAGATAAAAAAAATGCCGGATGACAGGGCCCATTGCCAACAAGTTATTGCAAAAAAACACGGCATCAAGCCCGGTGAAAAAATAGTATTGTTTAATGGTTTACTGAATTACAAACCCAATATCGATGCGCTTACCATCATTTTGGACAAAATCAATCCTTTACTAATTGCAGAACCCAGTTTTACCTACAAAATAATTATCTGTGGCAAAGGCTTGCCGGAAGAAATGAATTCACTAACCGGCTATCGTGATAAGAATATTATGTATGCGGGTTTTGTGGATGACATGGATACCTATCTCAAGGCCACCGATGTATTTTTAAACCCGGTGCAAACCGGTGGTGGGGTTAAAACAAAAATGGTGGAAGCAATTGCTTTCGGTGCAACTGTTATTGCAACGGAAACTGGGGCTGCCGGTATTCTTCAAAATGTTTGCGGCAATAAACTTATTACTGTGCCAGACGATGACTGGAAAGGTTTTGCCAGGGCGGTGGTTAGCCATGCTGATGGATCTACCCCCACTCTCCCGGAGTATTACCACTACTATAACTGGGAAAACATAATCAAGAATATCATGGCGGCTTCAACGAAGCTGTCGGCCAGTCAGCCGGAAAATAACTGACTTGACCAGGTTCCTGGTCATTTCCTTGCTTACAAATAACATTTTAAATAAAAAATAATAAAGACCCTTGCCCTTGCGCTGCCGCATGATCTCCAATTCATGTTTCATCATCGTTCTACGCAATCTCAACTGTTTGGATAGATCAGTACTGCCGCTACTGACATGAATGATCGTCGTTCCAGCAAAGAAAATAATTTTATATCCCAGGTTTTTAACTTGTTCACACCATAACTGGTCTTCACCATACATAAAAAAACGTTCATCCAGTTTTGCTCCCGGTAGTTGGTCCAGTATCTTTTTTGTAAAAAGTAGAAAAGCCCCGTTTACCCAATCACACGCTATATTTTCATCGTGCCGGAAATATTTTCCAAGCATTCTTTTCGACCTCCAACTATATGCCATCAGCCAGGGAATAAATCTGAACAAATCAAGTAGCTCCCAGCTTATGCTTCTGAACCGCCGGGCCGTGTATTGTATCTTGCGGTTGGGGTAGATCATCCGGCAACCCAGCACACCCCATTCATGATGTTGTTGCATAAATTCAACGCAATGACTGATAGAATCTTCCTGCAAAATGGTGTCGCTGTTCAACAACAACAGGTATTCTCCGGAAGCTTGTTGACTACCCAGGTTGTTGCCATACGCAAAACCACCGTTGACAGGGCTTTTGATAAGCTTTATTTGAGGGAACTCTCTAAGAAAGTCATTAGCATCACATTCTGTAGAGGCATTATCCACCAGTATGATCTCGTACTGTAGCCCGCTGGTTTGTATCACAACAGACCGTATACATTCACTGGTAAGTTTGAAAGTATTATAATTAACAATGATGATGGATACTTTACTCATTGGAGCATTCAAATCTTATCAGATTTGGATTAAATCAAAAATAGAAATATAAGTCCGCCTAAAAAAGCTGAAAGAAAGATATACAGGTTGATGTTGTTTATTTCAGTATATGTTTTCCATACACTTTTTTAAATGTTAAAAACACGCCTCTCCAGAATGCGTTCGAATCAAATAACCTGGCCAGCCGTATACTAAAAGCACGGTCAGGATGAAATGCCCCACCAATGCCAAGCATTTCCGCGTAACCCTTGCATTTTTCAATAAACTGCTTTACAGACAGATCATTTCGCATAGCCCTGGGCGTTCTTAACAGCCGGTGGGAAAGTCCACGGCAATAGAATGCCAGGAAAGCCGCGGCATTAATACTGATTGCTTTTTTGAATTTTTCATTTTCATTTATCAGATCAGCCAGGAAATTAATAAACTTTTCAAAAGCCTGGTGAAACTTCGTGTCTGGAGATTTGGTGGTTGTACTTTGATGAAGGCGGAAAGAAAAACACTCTTTGGAGGATGTTGCTTTGTAGCTTTTTTTAGCAAGATTAATCCACAATTCAAAATCAGCAAACAAAAGATTGGGATAAAAAGGTATCCCTCCAACAGCATCATAATCTTTTGATCGCATCATAAAACCAGTTCCCATTACATCAATTTCCTTTTTGAGGAACTTTTCAAGAAAACTTTCAGCTGATTCCTTTTCAGCCATTTCTTTGCAACTCCTGATCTTTTCCCCTTTAGCATTGATATAAGTAAAATGAGTTTGATAGAGACTGGCGTCCGGGTATTTTGAGATCAACTGATCCATTGTCGCTAAATATTCCTTATTCAAAATATCATCATGACCGAGAAGTGTGATAAACTCATTTTTCGGAATAGAAATGATCCTACCCCAGTTTTGCTCAATTGACAGAGGTTTATCAGCTGGAAATATTTTAACCCGGGCATCTTCAATTGATCGAACCCATTCCAGCGTGCCATCTGTGCTCTGGTTATCAAGAACCAGCAGATCAAAATCGGTATTGGTCTGCGAAAGAATGCTTCCGATACATTCTTTTACATAATTATTTCCGTTGCGTACGGGTAATATGATACTGAATTTAGCCACTGTCTGTAATACCTGGGTTACTATCCTGAAACTCTCTTTTTCAATTTTACAAGTATGTCATGCAAACCCGGGAAATTCTTCTTTATATAATACTTGGTCTTATATTTTCTGACAGACCCGATCTTAAAAACTGATTTTTCCGCCTCTTTCAGGCTATTGTCACTATCATGGGTTTTCTTATAATGATGATGCAGGAAACTCATATGAGATACTACCCATAAAGCTGTGAACTTCAACATGCGTTTTTTTATATCCGGCCATTCGCTAAGATGAGATGCTTTTTGTTCAATATAAATAGGAAAATTTTCTGCAACTGTGATGATCTGCTCATTTTGATTACGTCCAAAATTTCCCTGGTGAAGAGTTTGACAACCCAAAGATCTGTTGAGGATAACACATCCTGAATCTGCACTGACTGCACTTAGAAAGGCATAATCTCCAAGAAAAGGGGTCCCATAATCGGGCACACCGCCTATTTTTATAAGTATCTCCCTTTTTACAATGGCTGTTGACCATAGATAATGCGGGAATACGCCAAAACTAAAGAGTTGTTGTAGAAATTCATTGGGTGTATAAGCCTGTTTGTGATTGATGTCATGGGTATTAGAAAGACATGAATTAGTTCCAACTTTTAAATTGTACAACTTTCCAAGTTCATGACTGGTACAAAACCAATCACAACCTCCAAGGTATATACCATAGCCGGGGTATTCCTTTTGAAGATCGTCCAATGTCTTTAACATGTCAGGGTAAACAGGATCATCATCGGTGATCATTACAACAAAAGAACCTGTTGCCTTCTCAATGCTCTTGTTGAAGCTTTTGATCATACCTAGGTTAAGAGAATTGTGAAAGTACTTCAACCTTTCATCCTGTAATGATTCAACTGCAACCTGTGCACTGCCTTCCGGATCATTGTCTGATATGATCACTTCAAAATCCCCTACAGTTTGAGCAAGTATTGAACGCAACGTTGATTGTAACAGCTCCGGCCTTTTAAAAGTTGTCATGCAAAAGCTAAACTTCGGGTGTTCTGTGCTCATAAATTTGGCTTGGCCTTTTATTTCATCCGTTTTAAATACCCGCCGGGTGCAACGCTGATCAATAATTTATTATCAACCTTTGTATCAATAGCAAAATCAGAATTATTATTCAAAAATTCCCTGACAGCGGTTTTTGGATTGTTACCAATATCCCAGGCCCGGTCAATGTAAAGATTGGCTGGAAGGTCTTCTACGATCGTATCAAACACAACAAGATAACTGCCAATGCTTACAAAAGGAGCATACAATTCAAGTTCCTGCAATACATGCTCATGGGTGTGATTGGAATCAAGACAAACCATTATTCTCTCCCTGCCTTCTGTATATTTTTTAACTGCGGAAAGTGAATCCTCACTAACAGATGAGCCCTGGATCATGTAAATGCGGCCGGACATTGGGTGGGCTTCGATCGCCTTCCGGTTATGCTCCCTGATATCAATATCAATTCCGAGTATTTCACCTTTCCCAATCAGTTCCAGCAATGAAGCATAATAGACCAGGGAACCTCCATGTGCAATACCGGTTTCAATGATGAGGTCGGGCTTGACTTCCCAGATGATCTCCTGCATGGCGATCATATCCTGCGGGTACTGGATAATTGGCCTTCCCATCCACGAGAAATTATAAGAATATCTTGACTCGATCGATGATGCCATAAACCCGGCCGCTGCTTTTTTTAAGCGGTCATTCTCACCCTGTTTCGTTATGTTATCCGCTACTTCTTTTTGGAATTTTTCAATCTCGTTCATAACTATAAGCTTATAATACTGTGATGTAAATTCATGTCCGCAATTTGTTGCTTTATCTCACCCAGGTAATTTTCATTCATAACAATAATGTAGTTGCAGTCAAGTTCTGGCAGTTTACCCGGTGCATAGATCGGGTGCCCTGACAATGCAATAAATTTGTTTTGTTTTTCCGAGTTAATATCAATCACCGCGTTTACATTTTTTTTGCCGGGATCAACAAGATTCACAAATGTTGATCCTTTTGCTCCCGCACCCCAAATAATAATGTTTCTGTTCTCTATAACAAAATCTGACCACTCAATCATTTTCGCAGCAAAACTCAGATCTTTCAGTGGTTCCACATTCTGTTGAGGTATTGTTTCATACAGATCCTCCAACTTTGCATAGCAATAAATATATTGATCGCCAAAAAACTTGCCGGTTACAGCATTGCGGAACATAACAGCCAGGGTATTTTCAGTAAAATAATTGCAATGCTCATAAAAAATATCCCAAAAAGCCTTTTTCTCAACGATCCAGTCAAAGGCCGGAACCTCAATAAAAACATGTCCCTTGTAATTATTTGCTTTCGCAATCTCCTGTAAAAAACTATGTGGGTTCCCGATATGCTCGAGGATATGCCTTAGTATGATCAGGTCGGCTTCAAGATTATACTTTCCTGAAAAATAATCTTTTATAATAGCAGGGTTATTTCCTTCGTAGGCAGGATCAAAGCCGGTGCAATTGATCTTATCATCCTGCATCAGGTTGAAAAAATGCCCTTTCCCGCAACCTATTTCAACAACTCTTTTATCTTTAACACCAAAATTCTTTATCAGGTCAAATACATTGTCCTGGTGCTTTTTATAAAAAGCAGAATTAGTCTGCTCGTTATGGTAATTCACATCATAGTTCATCAGGCTTTCATCAAAAGCCTGGTTAAAGATAAAGCCGGTGCGCAATGACTGCACCAGTTTTACCTCTCCGGATGGGGATTTCCGGGCCTCGTCTGGATTTAAAAAGATCTTATTCTGAAACAAGGGTACCTTTTGTTGAATAAATAGTTCCCTGAAACCAAAGTCTTCACTTTTCAACTGATCTTTTTTTCCGGTCATAAATATATCATTCGCTTTTAGGAACCTATTGTTCTCAATTTTGTATCATCTCCCCAGAAACTCATTGGTTCGTAATCCGGGTATGGATAAAACCCGGCGTTTAGTTTAATCTGTTTACTATTATTGGTCAGGTACGCTTCAACAAAATTACTGACAGTTACCGGCTGGCCGCTACAACAATTAATGATGCCCGTTACTTTTTTTTGCAGCGCCATCTTAACAATATTGGCAGCCACTTTTTCAACCGGCAAAAAATCTCTTACCTGCTCTCCCCCGCTCATATTAAACACTTCGTCACCAGCTGCGAGGGCTTTATCAAGTTGCGAAAGTAAGGAATTAGGATGTTGCCCTTTTCCATACATATAAAAGAGCCTGGCCCACTTGAATGAAAAGGAATATTCTTTTTGTAATTCTTCAAGTTGTAATCGGAGTGAATTCTTAGCTCTCCCGTATGGATTGGCAGGCAATGACGGCATGTTTTCCTTCAAACTTCCCTCCTGCATACCATATTCAAAACAGGTGCCTGTTACGGTAAGATCAGTTAACCCGTTCCTGGTGAGATTAGTTAAAAAAGAAAGATGTCGTGGAAGGTTTACTTCTTCATGAAATAAAGACTTGTAATTCGGCAATCCTTCCCAGGCAAGATGAATAAGGATGTCGGGTCTGTCAAATAAATTGTAATAATCAATGGTATCATCAAAACTTTCCAGGTTAAAAGGAATATAAGTTACTTTATCAAACCAGTTTGCCTGTAATGCTTTTTCTATATTGGAAGAAGAAGCAATGACAGTGCAATCATGCCCGAAAAGTTCTTCCACCACATAATTGCCGATAAATCCAGTTGCACCGGTAACCAATACCTTCATTAGACTAAGATTATTATATGACCTGTAAGTCAGGAACAGGGATCACAAATTTCCCCCCCCATTCCCGGATATAAGAAAGTTGTACTGTGATCTCATCTTTCAGGTTCCAGGGCAGAATGATCACATAATCGGGTTTGTTTGTTTTCAATTGCTCCTCATTCACCACAGGAACATGACTGGCTGGTAACCATTTGCCCTGTTTATTGGGATTTGCATCTACCACAAAATCGACCAGGTCATTTTTTATTCCACAATAATTCAAAAGCGTATTTCCTTTCGCAGCAGCTCCGTAAGCGGCGACTTTTTTGCCTGCTCTTTTCTGCTCTACGAGGAATGAAGTCATTGCCAATTTAACCTGCAATGCTTTTTGCTGAAAATTATCATAGTAAGCCAAGCTGGTTACCCCTTTTGCTGTTTCCTTATCCACCAAAGCTTTTACATTCGGTGTAACAAGCTTGCTGGTATCCTCCTTGTGTTTTGCATAAATCCGAAGGGAGCCTCCATGTGTTGATAATTCATCCACATCGAAGATCTCCAATTCCATCGCTTGAAAAATGTTCTTCACTGTATGAAAGGACAGGTAAGAAAAATGTTCGTGGTAGATGGTATCAAACTGGTTGTTGTCGATCAATTGAACCAGATGGGGGAATTCCATGGTAATAACACCGGTATCAGCAAGAATGATCTTCATCCCGTTGACAAAATCAATAATATCCGGAACATGCGCCAGCACGTTATTACCCAACAGCAGATCTGCTTTTACTTCCCAATGATTGGCTAACCTGTCTGCCAGTTCTACCCCAAAAAACTCCACGATAGTTTTTATTCCTTTTTCCATGGCCACCCTGGCCGTATTCTCCGTTGGCTCAATACCCATAACAGGTATATTTCTCTCTTTGAAGTACTGCAACAGGTATCCATCGTTTGATGCAATTTCAATTACCTGCGAGTTTTCATTATAGCCAAACCTTTCGATCATTAAGTCAGTATACTTCTTGGCATGCTGAAGCCAACTGGAAGAATAGGATGAAAAGTAAGCGTAGTTGCTGTCGAAAATAGCATCAGATTTTTTGTATTCATCCACCTGCACCAGGAAACAATTGTGACAGGTATAAACTTTCAATGGATAAAACACCTCCGGTTCATTCAATTGTTCCTTTGTTAAAAAAGAATTGGAGGCTGGTGAATTGACCAGGTCAATAAATATATGTTCGAGCTCTGTGTTACAAAATCTACATTGCATAAATTAAACTCCTTTAAAATCCTTAGTAAGAGAAGGATGATTACCATCCTTCTCTGAGAGTACCGATACAGGCAAAGGCCATTGAATACCGATCACCGGGTCATCATACTTTATTCCGGCTTCTGCCCCGGATTGATAAAATTCAGAATGATGATATAACAATTCACAATTATCATCCAGGCATTGAAATCCGTGCGCAAATCCTTCAGGTATATATAACATCCTTTTATTAACCGCTGATAACTCTGTTCCAAACCATTGCAAAAAAGTAGGAGAATCCTGACGGATATCTATGATCACATCAAATACAGACCCCCCAACACATCTTACCATTTTAATTTCCCTGTAGGGCTGCACCTGGAAATGCATACCCCTGATAGTTCCCTTCTTATAACTTACTGAATGATTCATCTGCACCCATTCTTTGGTATGACCTATTTCACTGAATTCATTCCTGCAATAATAACGGGCAAACCACCCTCTTTCATCAGCAAATGGCTCCAGGTCTATCAGGTAACTTCCTTCTAATGGAGTTAAATTAAAGGTCATAATGCAAAATAATCTTTGATTTGCTCAAATGAATGATCTGCCAGTTGATCGACCGGCTTTTTATACCAATCAATGGTCCACTGAATGGCCTCAATCGCCGAGAGTTTAGGAATCCATTTAAGCTCATTTTTTGCACGGCTTATATCCAATTTCAATAATCCTGCTTCATGGGGTTGCGTTGGGTCAGAATGATCGGACCAATTTCCACTTCCCCAGATTGCAATTGCCTGTTCCACCAATTGCTTCACGCTAAGATGATCTTCCGGAGAAGGACCAAAATTATATGCCTTTGAGTAGGCCAATGGTTGAGAATCCAACAAAATACCTAACTGTAAATAGCCACTTAGAGGTTCCAATACATGCTGCCATGGTCGGACTGCTAAAGGATTACGGACATTGATCTCCTTTTTGTTTTGTAAGGAACGCACAATATCGGGTATGATCCTGTCATTGCTCCAATCGCCTCCGCCAATTACATTACCTGCCCTTGCACTGGCGATAGCTTTATGATGTTGCCCGTACTTGCCCGGGTTAAAAAAAGAATTACGAAATGAGCTAACCACCAGTTCTGTGCAGGCTTTACTGGAACTGTAGGGATCGTATCCTCCCAGTGAATCGTCTTCCTTATATAATATGTCCTGCTCCTTGTTCTCATACACCTTATCAGTTGTAACTACAATTATTGTGCATTTTGATGGAAGATGATAAGCCGCCTCCAGGAGATTAGCTGTGCCTGTTACATTTATTTCAAATGTTTCAGCAGGAATTTCATAAGAGCGTCTAACCAATGGTTGTGCAGCAAGGTGGAATAAAAAATCGGGTTTGAAAGAATCGATCTCCTGTTGAAGTCTTCTTTTATCTCTTATATCGGCAATTATACTTTCAGCGATCTGAAGAGGTGCAAGCAGGTTAAACAGACCATCGTACTCAGGTACCAATGCATATCCTTTTACCTTCGCTCCTGCCTGGCTTAAACAAGCCATCAGCCATGAACCTTTAAAACCGGTATGCCCGGTTATAAATACTTTTTTGTTGTTGTAATATGAAAGTTGTTGATGCTGCATTACCAGATCTTCCATTTAGCCTGGTTAGCTTTCCAAAGAGCTTCCAGTTCAATTTTGTCACGTAACGCATCCAGTGGTTTCCAGAATCCTTTGTGCCTGTATGCAGCCAGCTGATTGTCATTGGTCAAATGTTCCAATGGCTCATCCTCCCACATCATACCAGTCATATCGCCTTCGAGGTAATTAAACACTTCAGGCCTTAAAACAAAAAAACCACCATTGATCCATTTACTCTCGTCTTTTGCTTTTTCCCTGAATGAAACAACATCACCATTACTGGCAAGATCCATTCCTCCAAACCTTGCATCCATCTGAACAGCGGTCACTGTTGCGATCTTGTTATGTGATTTATGAAACTCCAGCAGGGCTTCCATATTTACATCGCTAACCCCGTCACCATAGGTCAGCATAAAATCCTCATTATCCACATATTTTTTTACTTGTTGTAATCTCCCGGCTGTTTTTGTTTGTTGCCCTGTATCAACCAGTGTCACTTTAAATGATTCTGTATTGGTTCCATGAATCTCAACTTTATTATTACCTAACTCGATAGTTATATCTGAATTATGTAAAAAATAATGCATGAAATATTCTTTGATAACATACCCCTTATAACCAAGGCAAATAATAAAATCGTTGAATCCATACTGGCTGTAAATCTTCATGATATGCCAAAGTATCGGCTTGCCTCCAATTTCTACCATGGGTTTCGGCCGTGCGTCCGTTTCTTCCGATATACGGGTGCCAAGCCCCCCGGCAAATATTACTACTTTCATGAGTGTCAGGTATTAATAAGGCGCAAATTTACTTGATTTAGATTTCTGTAAATAAAAAGAAATCCGGTTGAGAAATGCTGCAAAAAGCTATCTAAGGGTTATGTATAACCTGCAGGAAATGTGACATCCCTTTTTTCTTTCTGTCATCTAGTTCATAACTGAGATGAAATGTGTAATATTTTTCTAAGTCATACAATTCAAAAGGGTTTTCAGCCACGATCTTATCAATCTGCTGTAATCCCAAAGCATTAGCTGCTGTAAAAAGCTGGATAAAATTGTCTGGCAGTTGCTTCGTACTGACCCATGTTGCAAATACAAAGGGTAATCCAGTAATGGACCGCCATTCGCTGCCCAGGTCATAAATAAAAGTAGAGATCCTTCGTTGTTCAAATGCCCTGTCGCCAATGACCAGGCCAGCGGTTGTTCCTATTATTTCTTTACGGTAATTTTCATTTGTTGCTTCCACTATTTCCGGGTTGATGCACCAATATTCTCTCATCAGGTATATCAATAATGCAACAGATGTGCGGCTTTGGTAATCCAGGTACACTTTTTTTATCTCGTTCATCGGCACTTCACTGAATAAGGCAACTGAAGCGATCTCTCCTTCTGTTCCGATACAATAATCCCCCACAATATGATATTCGGGAAGCTGGGGAAGAACGGCAACCGGAACCAGTCCTACATCGATCTCGTTATTGATCAGCATCTCCGCCAGTCTTGCCGGGTAATCTCCCACCAATTCAATCTGGTCATTGATGGGTGGTCTTTGCAGGCCATAGATAAGCGGTTTAGTGTTCAGGTAATTGACTACTCCTACTTTAATCTTCTTACCTTCCAATCCGCCGGATGGCGGAGAGTTTTTATCACTCATTACTACAATTTGTGTTTGTTATCTTTGCAGCAAATATAACCACAACAAGTTTATAGAGTCTTACAAGCTTTGTCATAAATCAAGTATTAGCACCAAGAACTATAAACTAAAAATAATAAACTTTTCATGGAACTGAATGCACTTACTTCTATTTCTCCTGTTGATGGCCGCTATCGTAAACAAGTTCAGCATCTTGATGAATATTTTTCCGAGTATGCACTGATCAAATACAGGGTGCTGGTGGAAATCGAGTACCTGCTATTCCTCGAAGGAAAAAAATTTTTCAAACTACCTGGGAAAACTGTCAAACACCTCCAAAAATTGAAAGAGGGGTTTGGGCCTGAGGATGCACAGGAGATCAAACAGATCGAATTTACCACCAACCATGACGTAAAAGCGGTGGAATACTTCTTAAAAAATGAACTAGAAAAAACAGGTGGTAAAGATGTCAAAGAGTGGGTTCATTTTGGACTTACTTCCCAGGATATCAATAATACAGCCATACCGCTGTCCTGGAAACATGCTATCGAATATGAGTACTTACCCGCTTTATTAAACCTGAATACTCAACTCAAACTACTGGCACAAGAATGGAAAGATATTCCTATGCTGGCACATACACACGGGCAACCGGCCAGCCCTACCCGGTTAGGAAAGGAAATAATGGTATTCGCTGAAAGAATCGAAAACCAGATCGAACAATTTATTGGCATTCCATTTACAGGGAAATTTGGCGGAGCAACGGGCAACTTCAATGCGCATCACATAGCTTTTCCAAAAATAGATTGGGCAAAATTAGCCGATGAATTTGTAGCCCGGCTTGGCTTGAACCGCCAGCAATTCACTACACAAATCGAGCACTATGATAATCTCGCTGCTCATTTTGACTGTATAAAAAGGATCAATACTATTCTTATTGATTTTAGCCGTGACATCTGGAGCTATGTCTCGATGGAGTATTTCAAGCAAAAAACAAAAAAAGGCGAAGTGGGCTCATCAGCGATGCCGCATAAAGTAAACCCGATCGATTTTGAAAATGCGGAAGGTAACCTGGGAATGGCCAATGCCATCTTAGCATACCTGTCTTCCAAATTGCCTGTATCAAGATTGCAAAGAGACCTCACCGACTCAACGGCATTAAGAAATATCGGGGTGCCCATTGCTCATACATTGATCGCCTTGAGGTCGATCGAAAAAGGTTTGGGTAAGCTGATCATCAATGACCAGCAACTGTATGATGATCTTGAAAGTAACTGGGCCGTAGTAGCGGAAGCCATTCAAACCGTTTTAAGAAGAGAAAATTTTCCTAACCCCTACGAAGCTCTGAAAGACCTGACCCGGAACAACCAGCAGATTGATAAAAAAGCCATTCACAATTTTATAGATAAGCTGAAAGTGGCAGAAAGTCTTAAAAAAGAGCTTAAAAAGATTACCCCGCATAACTATACCGGGGTCTCTGCGATGAAATAAGCCGGGGCATTTTAGCACCTAATGTACAAACTTCCGTTGCTCTTTTTACTAACTTCCAATATGGTATTAGCCCGGGTTGGTCTGGCTGACATTATTTTTTACGTCTTAGAATAAATACCAGTAACTCCTTCTCCCCTTCCATCTTTGTTGTGAGAGATGTAAAACCTGCCTTTAATAATACTTTCTGCGAAGCAATATTGGGAATCTCTGTTACTCCGTGTATCTCCTGCAATGGGGTGCGGTTATAAAAATAATTCACTCCTCCTTTGGCTACTTCCGTTGCATAACCTTTACCCCAATGTTCAGGTAGGAATGAATAACCAAGCTGTGTTTTTTCTATATCATCCGGTATCGGGATAATAACAAAACTTCCGACAAACAAGCCAGTCTCCTTCTCTTCGACCGCCCAATATCCTTTGAAATCATCGGTTGGTGTAGTGAGGATCTTTTCATCTAAAAAACTATCACTCTCTTCTCTTGTTCTTGCCGGACGTATATATTGCATTACTTCAGGATTACCTTGCAAAGCAAAATAATTATCATGGTCGGCATTGGTGAAATGCCGGACACGTAAGCGTGCTGTTTCGAAAATAGTCATACAAAGCCTCCCTGCCCTCCGCAGGAGGGTTCTTGGTCGTTTATTGTAATTAGATTCTATCCTTCCTACATTTTTGCGTAGCAGAAATAATCTGTGTCAATCCATGTTAATCTGTGGCCAACCGTATTCTTTGCCGCAGGCAAATAATTTGTATTCAATTGTATTAATTCGTGCCATTCGTGTACTGAGCTTGTCGAGGTTTTCGTGGCTAAGACTGTATTAGTCTCCCTGCCTTCAACTTTTACAAACAGTAAAAAGTCTTACAATCACGGGTTCCAAAGTCCCCTTGCGGGGGATTAGGGGGCGTTATTTGTGGATCTCACTCGTAAAGTGAAATTCAATCTCCGGGTTATTATTCCTCTCCGTATTCAAAAACCACTCACTTTGCGCCAGGTACACCATATGCCCATCCTTATCTGCAGCAATATTGGCCTGCTTAAACCTTGAAAACTCCAACAGCTTTGTGGCATCCTTACTCGTCAGCCAGCAGGCTTTGTAGTAAGGAAGATTATTAAACACCACTGATGCACCATACTCATGCAGCAAACGATACTGTATCACTTCAAACTGTAGTTCACCTACACAACCAATGATCTTCTTGTTACCACCAAACTGGGTAAACAACTGCGCCACACCTTCGTCTGTCAACTGTAACAATCCTTTCTCCAATTGTTTTGTCTTCATCGGGTCCTTGTTCTGCACTTCTTTAAATATCTCAGGAGAGAAAGAAGGGATACCGGTGAAAAAGAAATCCTCTCCTTCTGTTAGTGTATCACCGATCTTGAAATTACCGGTATCAAACAAACCCACCACATCACCGGCATAGGCATCTTCGATAATGCTTTTATCTCTTGCCATAAAAGAATAAGGATTGCTGAAACGTACATCTTTATCGAGGCGGACATGATGAAAATATTTGTTGCGCTCAAACTTACCCGAACAAACCCGGAAGAAATGCGATCCGGTCCCGGTGTTTGGGATCAAGGTTGGCATGAATCTTAAAAACAAAGCCGCTCATTTTATCTTCTTCCACATCCACGGGGCGGACCGTGGTCTCCCGGCTGCGGGGAGTTGGCGCAATGCGGATAAAAGTATCCAGCATTTCTTTTACACCAAAATTGTTGATGGCGCTGCCAAAGAAAACAGGCGCCACTTTACCGGCCAGGTAATCGTCTACTTTTAATTCGCCATGCACACCATCCACCAGTTCCACATCCTCCCGTAACTGGTTGGCATCATTCTCTCCCAGTTTAGTATCGACCACTACCTCACTTAGATCTGAAACTGCTACCACATTTTCATCGGCTGCTTTGGTACCAGCGGTAAACAATAATAAATTCTTATCATGAAGGTTATACACGCCTTTGAATTCTTTGCCGCTGTTGATGGGCCATGTCATCGGGTGCAGGTGGATGGATAATTCTTTTTCTATTTCTTCCAGCAGGTCAAACCGATTCTTACCATCCCGATCCATTTTATTGATGAAGACAATCACCGGTGTATCCCGCATCCGGCAGACTTCCATCAGTCGTCGGGTCTGTTCCTCTACCCCATTCACACTGTCCACTACCAGGATCACACTATCCACTGCTGTTAATGTTCTATAGGTATCTTCCGCAAAATCTTTGTGACCGGGTGTATCCAGCAGGTTGATCAGGACCTTGTTGTATTCAAAACTCATAACTGATGTCGCCACAGAGATACCTCTTTGTCTTTCGATCTCCATAAAGTCACTGGTAGCAAATTTTTTGATCTTATTGCTTTTTACGGCACCCGCCACCTGTATAGCGCCGCCAAACAGCAGGAACTTTTCCGTGAGTGTCGTTTTCCCCGCATCCGGGTGAGAGATGATCGCAAATGTCTTTCGTCGTTCTATTTCGTTGTGATATTTCATGCCCCGTCCCCCTAAGGGGTATTCAATTGTTTATAATAGTTTGTTCAAGGGCGGCAAAGGTACGGCATGATCGGGGAAACATATTGCAGGTCAATGGGAGTACGCGATTAATCGAGAGCCCAATCTAACTTGTTGTAGCGAATACGAAAGCCAAAACGATCATCTATGCCATTTACCAGGAGACTTCCTGGGCCGAAAAATATTGTCACGGCTTAAAAATATTCGATTATCTTACAAGCAGTTGATGCTATCTATCACCCCCAATCAACAATCATTTTTTAACATCGCAATAAATTCATGAGAAAAGCCTGTATAATTTTTTGTAGCCTGTTTATCATATACAGTTGTAATAGCAATCAAGAAAAATCTGAACCAAAGATGATTTAAAAAGGGAAAGAGGCTCATTCAGCAGGGGATATTGCATTACAGGAATGGCTTAAAAATAAAGTATGGACGGCCGAAAACACCATGGCCCCTATGTTATGACTAAAGCTAAAGCCAAATGGTATCTACGAATTAAAATCCGGCAAAAACCCCCGTACCTGGGAAATAATTGATGGTAGAATTTCCTTAGAGCGACTGACGGAATGGCCCGTTGAAAAAGTTGACGATACCACATTCCGTTTGTATGTGAAGCCAACTGATAATTGGTATATCTAAAAACAAACTAGTATGCTCGAATGACAAAACTGGCAGAATCTTCAGGCACCGTCGTCTATGAAGACGGCAATAAATTATACATCAGCAAAAGACCTGCAACCTGGACGACTGTCTTTCTTTTTATTACGGGTCTGCTTGCATTTATTTTATTGACCAATGGCGTGTTGCAATTCGTTGTATTTGAAAGCCAGGCCAGGTCGTCAAAAATCGGAACCACCCTTATTGGCGTTGGCTTGGTTTTTACCATTCTTCTTTGGAGGGTATGGATCTATCATAAAAAGATAAAAGCTATTTCTCCCCGTGATTTAAAAATAATCTGCGTCTTTGATTTTGAAAACAATAAGCTGCTTGATGTTCAGCGAAATATCCTCTCCCCACTTCACCTGGTATGGATTGAACGTAAAATGCAAATCAGTTCCAGCTCCCCTGAGCTACTGCTACGCTGGGATCGCGGCTACTTAAGTATCGTGAAAGGGAGTCCTTTTTCAGGAGGAATTGCAGGGATTGAAAAAGTATTACTGTCAAAAGGTATCAAGAGGAAATAGCTGTAAGCGGAGAATGAATTAGTTTGGGAAAAATGATTAATTTTAAGCATGACTTATATCGTAAACCCAAAATATAAGAGAGAAGAAAAAGTATTGGAAACAATACTCAAAGGGCTTTCTATTGGTTTTTATACCGAAGAAAAAGAAGATGCAGCCATTTTAAAAGCGATGGAAAAAGGAAAAAAAACAAAACTCCTCACCACTACTGAAAAAGCTGCCTTTCTTCGTAAATTAAAATCAGCTAAATGAATATTGATATCCGCAAATCGTTTACTAAAGATGCGGACAAATTACCAGGCGCCTATTAACGTCAACTGGCTGTTATTATTAATGAAATAGAAAAAGTCACCAACCTTCTCAACTGGATAATTGCAAAAAACTATCCTACCGGGTAAGAATGGGACAATACCGGGTTGGTTTTTATTTCGAAAACAAAACCGCAGAATTAGTACGAATCTTACAGCGGAAAGAAATCTATCGCTATTTCCCCCGATAAACCTGATTAGACTCTCGCTGTCGCTGATCTTTGTTCCACCTACCCTTTCAAAAACCCAATTTATTATAAAATTTCCAGCCCGGTTTATAGTCCCTGTCAATATTCTGATTGGTCAATATAGCCCGCAGCATTTCTACCGGCATATTGTTCTCCTTCAAAATGGCATCATGGTATTGCTTGTAGCTCATTTTTTTGGTGTCCACCAATTCTCTTTTTAATGCCATGAACTGCAAACCACCGATCATATAAGCGATCTGGTACAGGGGCCCATAAGCACCCGTAAAAGAGCGCCGAACCTCCCCTTCTGCATTGGCTCTTTCATGACCTACCCTATCTACCAAGAAATCAATACATTGTTGTGGCGTCCATTTCCCCAGGTGATAATTGAGAGAGAATATGATCCTGGCGCAGCGGTGCATTCTCCAGAATAACATACCTACTCTTTCTTCCGGGGTACGGGGAAATTTCATATCCCATAGTAGTAATTCCCAGTATAATGCATTTCCTTCTGTCCAGAATGGGGTATCAAAATTGCGGTACACTTTATGGCGGTTGTTCATATAACCCTGCAAGTGATGGCCCGCTAATAACTCATGATGAATCGTGGCCCGCGAAAAATTAGGATTGTTACCCCGCATACTCATCATTTTTTCTTCAAATGTCATCGTGTTGGTGGGGTAAGAAATGATCAGTGACTGACCCCCTAAAAAAAACGGGCTCACCCGCTGGCGTTCCGGTGCCATCATATACATACCCCACCCTTCTTCGGATAATGGCGGTAATGTCAGGAGATCATTTTTCTTTAAGAAATCAACTGATTGCTTATACAGATCATACATGGCTTCCGGTTGTTTGCCCGGGGGCACATAGGTTTTCTTTACTTTCTCCAGGGCTTGCTTCCAATTATCACCAAATCCCATTTCCTTTGTTGCCTTTAACAATTCAGCATCGCACCAGGCAAACTCTTTATTGGCAATTTCTACCAGGTCCTCAGGACCATAAGCGATCCATTCCAGTTTCAACTGGCGAACCAACTCTGCACTGCCGATCGGGTTGCCGATAATACCGCTGCCGTCATCTTTTTGCAGCGTGTTTACCTTTCCTTTCTTTTTTATGGCTGCTGAAAATACATTCAACAAACTATCTGTTTCACTATAAGTTTTTGGGACCCACCAGCTAAATAAAGGATCGTATCCATTGTAAAAATTAAAATAATCTTTCATCATTCCCTGTAATCCTTTGGCCGCCTCTGAAGCGAGATTAGCCGCCTTTGATTCTAAACTATCAGACTTTTTTAAGCTCCCGATAGCATTCATTATATTTTTATTGATATCATTTAATTCTTTGGCGACATCCTCACCGTTTACAGCAATACCACGGCGCCGTGGCACCTGCAGCGCATACAACTTATCGGAGAAGGGCAAGTAGTTCGCTACCTGGTCGTATGTTTTTTGTTCCTCCAGTAATTGATACTGTTCACTTTCTAGGTTTCTTTTAAAAAGAACATAATCTACCTTACCATTGATATTCCATTTCTCAAATGGCAATTTTTTCAACATGCTTTTGTATTCGTCAATCAGTTGGAGCAGGCGTTTTCTTCGTTCCGGTGAATTATAAGTATTACCCTGTTGACCGAACCCCCCTCCACCCCCACCCTGTGATGGTGTGGTAGCATAAAAACGCATAATGCTGAGCTTGTCAGCATCATACTGTATCAACCCGTCCGCCATCTCGCTGGTTTGTGTGTAAAGGCTATTAGAGGCAGGTTGTGCCGATAATTGTACGCCAGGCAGGAGACTGGCAACCAACATAACCCTAAGCATTTTCAATAACCGTTTATAAGGTCTCATAAGCAAATTATTTTAAAGGGAAAATATTGAATATTTCAATAGATAGTAGGAACTATTTTAAACAGGCCCTATATGCTCGTACATACAGCCGCCACCCTTGCTCAATTCCGCAACCTGAATATTATCTTTTTTTCTATCTAACCCATCAATCAAAACATTGCATATAATCCAGTAGGTAGGCCAGCAAAATTATTTGTAATATAATAGGCGGATGGCAGCATCTGGGCCAACGGGAAAATAAAAGATGAGTAACCAAAAAGATATTGGGAATGGTTTCGCCAAGTCGGGGTGATCAGGCGATTGGGTTATTTTTCAAAAGCCAGCAGGTTGGTGAATGGATTAGTAGGACAAAAAAGTAAAAGTATATAAGGTGACGAAAATGATAGGATGATGTGGGCACGTTTTAGTATTCCCTTCATTTCTTCAAAATAACTGCTCTGAAATAAATTATCTTTTTATTCCGGTCAAATCGTAGTTCAATCTTTTCATGAATGATATCTTTACCGTCAAGGTACTCTTTTCCGATAATGGTGGCTTTGGTAACTCCAGCTACGATCGTAACCTGCACCGGTTCTGTTATCTCAAACTTATATTTTGGATGGGCTTTGAAAAAAGCTTTATCACTCTTTGTAATGGTTTGCCTGGAGACATTCCGGAAGTGTTTCATATACACCTGTACAATATCTGCATAATATTGTTCAGCCGAATCAGCCTTGTGTTCATTTCTCAGCCGGAATAATTCATACACCATTTCTTTTTCCGTTCTTTCCTGTACCGGTGCCGGTTGAAGTATCCCAGTTGTAACCAGGGCCAAATATAAATAGAGAAAGAAAGTCATATAAAAATAGATTCACTTGCAAGACAAATTTAGCTATTCTTCTGCTACTTGCTACCTGGGCAGTGCACTATCGAAGAGTAGTTTTTGCAATCTTAACAAATGCAGGTATATTTATCCTCATACCTGCATCAAAAGACTAATCACTGCCGGAATGAAGATGAAATTTTAACTTTATAAAACACCACCATTTATGAGAAAGAAGTTTTTTACGCTGGCAACCATCCTGGTGCTGTCAGTAGCTGTTAATAGTGCTAATGCTCAATATTATTGTTTTTTTGTCGACAACCAGAGTCATGAAACATTTTATGAATTAAAGATCAGGCCGACAGGCACAACTATCCCGTTTAGCCAGGACCTGCTGCCGGAAGACTTTATTGAGAATGGTAAACACTTTTGGGTAAAAACGAGTAATGACAAATATTCCACCTATGATGTTCAGATAACCAAGTTGGACGGAACTCCACTACGTTTTACCTGGGAGGACGTTAGTGGTAATATTCATAAAGCAAAGCCTTTCATTTCCGTGAATGTAAAAGATCTCCATACGTTAGTGATAGGCGCCGATGATAATGGTAACCTAAACTTCGAAGTCCATGATGAAGACGAATTTAATTATGGCCATCCCTGCGAAAATTAAAAAAAAAGTTGACCCTTTTCGGGCTGTTCTTTAACCTGAATAGTACTACCTTTTTATTTTCACAAAGTAAGAGCAGTCTTGTGAAAAGGGAAGAAATTCAGAAAGTCCACGAGTGCGATGATTTACAATACCAGGCAGGATCAGCCAGCGATAGTGTGCTATACAGGAATAACTGAAGAAATCCTCCCGGAAACACGACGTAGCAAAGCAGAAAACTGGGCGTAGGAATTGGCACAGGCAACAAAAGAAGTATCAAAGCGACAGGAAAAGGAACAACGAACCAAAAGTAAAACAACAGTTTGGGCCAATCTGGTTTTTTCATTTACGATATTTATCCCCGGCCATCATCCTGAACCGGAGAAAGCACAACCTTAAAACTATTCTTTATTAAGATTTTCAATTTATAACTAATTTTAAAAAAACTCTTATGTCAAAAACGAAAATCACCGTTAATAATAACGGATCATTAAAAGTGGAAGGCGATTTTGAAGTAGTAGATCGAAACGGTGGTGTGTATAATTTACAAGGGAGAGAAATTGTTTCATTTTGCCGTTGTGGTCGCTCCCAAAATAAGCCATTCTGTGATGGTTCACATAATGGGCATTTTGAACACGAAGCCATCGCTTTTGATCTGCCCCCCAAAAAAACAGTTTAATTCATCCTACCAACCTGCCACAAAAAAATTTAATAGCTAAAAACTATTGCTATGACTATCAGGGAAATAATGCTGATCGTCCATTTTATCGGTCTTACCATGGGTGTAGGAACTGGATTTGCCCATGCTTTTTTAGGGTCATCAATTGCGAAGATGCCGCCGGATGAAGCTATAAAGTTCCGGTTACATTCCTTAGTGTTGGGGAAAATGGGACATATCGGAATAGGCCTTTTGCTTATTTCCGGCTTTTACATGATCACTCCCTATTGGAAAGTGCTTTCATCTATGCCTTTACTAATTGCCAAATTATCATTGGTCGCAGTACTCATTGTATTACTTATTTTGATCGGGTCTGCAGGTAAGAAGGCAAAAAAAGGTGATATAGCCGTTCAATTTAAAAAAATGGAATCCCTTGGCAAACTGACCCTGTTTGTTGGTCTAGTCATCATTGTCCTGGCCGTAAGAGTTTTTCATTAAACGAAAGATTGTTCAGGTATCAACTACCTTCTTAATTAATAGTCCGGCTATTAATAGCTCCGGCTATTAAATTTTTAACCGTGAAAGGCAAAACTGCGGAGTAAATGGAAGCGCCCAGTTTTCCATCAGCTTGTTTTGCGCTACTGAAGCAAACATTTACCAACAATAACAATATGCTACCGGCTATCGGAAACTTGTTATTTCCAGGCGATTCAATTCGGTAAATTGATTACAGTTTAAAACAACCTGTATGAACAACACCTTCTATCTACGCCGTCGCTTTATTAAAAGTTCAGCTTTTAGTCTGATCGGTATCACGGCATTTGGTTACTCCTCTGCGGAAACTAATATCAGTAAAACATTCAGTGTTGTTGACGGTGACCCAATTTTTTACCGTTATCCAAGCATGAATGACAACCTGGTAAGTGGTATCGTGGGTGCTGCACACGGAAATTTTGATAAAGTGAAAGAGCTGGTGGGAAAACGTCCTGAGCTGGCGGGAGCATCCTGGGACTGGGGTTTTGGTGATTTTGAAACGGCATTGGGTGCCGCTTCTCATGTTGGGCGCAGAGATATCGCAGAGTACTTGATGAGTAATGGCGCCAGGCCCGATATTTTTACTTTCGCTATGCTGGGCATGTTGAAGAGTGTGGAGGAAATGGTAGAAACAGTGCCGGGTATTCAATCGCATACAGGACCGCACGGAATTACCTTGCTGCAACATGCCAGGAACCGGATTGCAGCTAAAGATATTTCTGAGTCAGATAAGGCCAATGTAAACAAAATGATCAGCTACCTGGAAGGCCTGGGCAATGCAGATAATAAGCCAAAAAGCCTTGAATTAGGTGAAGAGGAAAAGAAGAAATACCTGGGGGAATACCGTTTCGGAGAAGGTGTAGCCGAATTGTTTGTGGTGGACGTTCACCGGCTTGGCTTTTTACAAATCGCCCGGAAAGGGATTTCTGCACGAAAATTGAATAAAGTAGGTGACAATACTTTTTCACCGGCAGGCGCTGCTTCCGTAATGATCATTTTTAAGGTGAAGGATGATAAAGCTGTCTCATTCAGTATACAAGAACCTGAACTGTTGATCACGGCAGAAAAAGTGTAGTTATTTCCCCGCTTTATATATCCTTTCCACCATTTCATATAAATCGGGATGGTTTGCCTTTAATAATTCGGGCTGTTCAAAGAAATATTCTGAGATGACCGCATAAAATTCAACCGGGCTGGTAGCGCCGTACATATTAATATCGGAACCCTGGCTTTTCATTTTCCCTATTGTGGTATCCATCATATTTTTCCATTCATCTTTGTATTTCCGCTCTAAAATGATCTCGGGAATGCCATCCATTGTTCCATCCATTTTATCAATCAAATGGACAAATTCATGAATGGCTGTATTGTGAGCATCCTGTTCATTAATAAATCCCTGCCGTAATTGCCATTTGGTAATGATCATAACGTGCTGCAAAGCACCAGTACCTACCATACCGGCCACGGGGCGGTCCGATCCTTGCTGGTCAAAATCTACATTGAAGGCTCCTGGGTATAACAACACTTCGTGCAAGTTGATATATTGCCAGTCGGAAATCTCAAATACAGGAATGATGGCACCCGATGCGATCAGTAACTTGTCAAGATCTTCCACTTCAGCATTTACTCCCGTTATTCTTATCGCGGATAAGAAATGTTCGATCCTTTTTTCAAACTGTTCTTTTCTTTCCTCATCCAGTTGCCGGTAAAATTTTACATAGTCTGTGAGCAACTCTTTGTAATTTTCTGGTAGCAAAACCACTTCTTTTACCATACTTACCCGAAACACAAAAAGAATGATCAAAACGATCACTATAAATCCAAATAAAAACTGCCAGATTGTAAACATAAAAAAGTTGAAGTTAATCAGGTTTCCTATTCCTGGATACGATTTCCCGCTCCCCGTTCCCGTACCATGAATGCCGGTTTTCAACAACAACAAAAGAGTCCAAAGGTTTAGAAATTTCTGGATGCTCCGCAAATTCCCAGGTTGGTTTACAAACCAGGAAAAAGGAAAGTTGAACTTTTTCCCAGGCCAATAAACTTGATGGATCACCCATTTGCTACCGGAATATTACCTTCACTCCAAACAAAAGATTCATGAAAAATGTTGTGCTATTACCAGTTTACGGCTTACTATTCTTTCTTGCAAGTTGTAAAAATGAACGTTCAAACAAAGATAGCACCGACGATAAAACTCAATTATTGACGCTCGAAAGAAAATGGCTAGAGGCGGAATTCGCATTAGATACGGCATACCTGTCGTCCCAAATGGACTCCACCTTTACAGGAATCTCCGAACAGGGCATGGAAAATAAAAAAGAGGCTTTACTGGGTATGTATAATAATATCAGCATGCGACTGAAAGATTCCATTTTCATTGATTCCTTTACCTTTGAAAATGCAAGGGTGAACTTATATCAGAAAACGGCTGTAGTTAGTTTTGTCGTGCATTCCTATGGCAGGAACAAACAGGCGCTGACTGAGCGAAGGACCCGGTTTTATGATGTATGGATAAAAAGGGAGGGCCGCTGGAAAGTGGTTGCCTCGCAGGGAACGAGACTGGCCAATTAAATATGGCAAGTGCCGCAGTAAACCTGAAATAGTAACTTGGTCACGTATTTTTATTCACTGGCAACTAAATTACATAACCTTCAAAGCATGAAGATCTACTCTGCCGTATGCCTCCAATTAACCCTCTCTCTTGTTGGAGCTGGAGGAGTAAAAGCGCAGACGGCTAACACTGTCTATGTAAAGTCTGCCGCTCAGGCAGAGAAAATTGTCAAACAGGTTTTAAAAACTTCTCCCATTATAGACGGGCACAACGATCTGTACATCTGGTATTTTGGTTGTTCGTATAAGAAATTGGAGAAATGTCCACAGGATCTTACTGATTACCCGCTCGACACGATCAGTAAAGGAGAAACCGATATCCCAAGATGGAGAAAAGGGGGTGTGGGTGGTGTACAATTAAATGTCTATGCCGATTCATTACAACCGTTTTTGGATGCCTATGACCTGTTATACAGGATGGAACAGAAATATAGTAAAGACTTGAAAGTAGTGGGCACTTCCACTGAAATGCGCAAAGCTATAAAGGAAGGCAAGATTGCCCTTCTTCCTATGTTGGAAGGTTCTATCCGATTAGAAAATAAACTCTCGTACCTACGATTCTTTTATAAACAGGGTTTGCGTTGTGTCACTTTCACCTATCAAACCAGCGAGCTGGCAGATGGTAGTGATGATGCACCCAGACACAATGGCATTTCGGCCTTAGGGAAAGAAATGGTGCAGGAAATGAACCGCCTTGGAATCATTATTGACATGTCACACATATCCGCCAAAGCTATGAGTGATATACTTGATTTAACAAAAGCGCCGGTATTATTCAGTCACTCGAACGCAAGGGCGCTTTGTGATGTAAACCGGAATGTTGCGGATGAGATATTGTTACGACTAAAAGCTAACAATGGCCTGATCATGCTCAACATGGTTCCGGAACACACCACGAATGCTTTTGCAAACTGGATGTATGCGGGAGATAGTGTCTATTATAGCACGAAAAAAAAATATCCCGGTGATAAAAAGATACTGAACGAAATAATGACAAAATGGGAAAATGATTTTCCAAGGCCAGTTGTTACCATTTCCGAGATCGCTAATCACTTTGATTATGTGAGAAACCTGATCGGCATTGATCATATCGGAATTGGTGGTGACTATGATGGAATAGATTATTATATCGAAGGAATGGAAGACGTATCCTGCTATCCGAAATTATTAACAGAATTGGCCAGAAGAGGCTGGACATCCACCGAGTTGAAAAAAGTCACCGGAGAAAATTACCTGAGGGTATTTGCGGAAGTAGAAAGTAGATCAACCAACCTGAAAAATAAGAATAATTAACCTGTAGCGGCTTATGTTAAAAAAAACTAACAGACTGGTTGGATAATCAACAGCAATTAATCATGCATTCTACCATAGAAAAATCAACGGAGATCCTTGAACGCACCCCGGATGTGCTGCAAACATTGCTTGAAAACATTTCTGGTGACTGGACCACCGAAAACGAAGGTCCGGACACCTGGAGTGTATATGATATTATTGGTCACCTGATTTGGGGAGAAAAAACCGACTGGATCCCAAGGGCAGTCATTATTCTTTCTGATAATACTGACAAGTCGTTTGAACCATTTGACCGCTTTGCTCAATTCACCGAGAGTCATGGAAAATCATTGGCTCAGCTCCTGAATGAATTTCAATCGCTACGCAAAAAAAATATGGAGCAGCTTCGTTCCTTCCATCTTAACAACGAAGACCTGGAGAAAGAAGGGATCCATCCTGCATTCGGGGGTGTGACGCTCTCGCAGCTGCTTGCTGCCTGGGTAGTACACGACCTTAATCATATTGCCCAGATCTCCCGGGTAATGGCGAAACAATATATAACAGCTGTTGGCCCGTGGAAAGCCTATTTAAAAATATTGCAATAAAAAACACAACTAAGTACTGGCAACAATTTTTGCTACATGGAAACTTCCAAAAGAAAAGATCAATTGATCTTTATTGATGTCCCGGTTTGCGAATATATTCCAGCATTGAATTTACTCTTCAAACTATAGCTTCCATTTGAGTACCTGGATCAATGGGTCGCTGCCCGTCGGTAAAAAAATAGTGATAAAAAGACCCTGGCAAAACGAAGCATTGTTACGCTCATCATACCAAGATATCCTGTTCGGGTTTCTTAACTTTATCATTCAAATCAAACAAATGGGCAAACTTCACGACTCCATTAAACCGGCGCACCAGGAATTCATTGAAAAGCAGCATATTTTTTTTGTTAGCACGGCCCCATTAAGCGCCGATGGCCGGGTAAATCTTTCTCCAAAGGGATTGGATTGTTTCCGTGTACTATCTGCAAAAAAGGTTGGCTATATGGACCTGATCAGCAGTGGCAACGAAACATCTGCTCACACCCTCGAAAATGGCCGTATCACCATTATGTTTTGCTCGTACGAAGGAGCACCGAATATCCTGCGATTATATGGGAAAGGATATACGGTGTTGCCTGGTACTACTGATTGGGAAGCCTATTCGTCCCACTTTACACTTTACCCCAGCACCAGACAATTAATTATTGCCGATATTGACCTTGTTCAAACCTCCTGCGGCTTTGGTGTTCCATTATTTAAGTATGAAGGAGAAAGAGAGATTCATTTTGAATGGGCAGAGAAAAAAGGGGCGGACGGACTATATGAATATGTTCAGCAAAATAATTTAAAAAGCCTGGATAACTTACCTACTTCTCTTGGACTGCAGGAATGAACTATCGTGTAGGTGCCTGGGGCTGATAAAAACAAATGGGCTGTTGTTTGTCAAATACCTGGCCGTTAAAATATTTCTTCCCTCCCCTATCTTGCGGTAGATTTGTGGTATGATTCGCCGCTCCATAGAGATCATCACTAGTAGTTTTAAAATGGCTGTGCAGGAATTGTGGAAGAACAAACTCCGGACTTTTCTTTCGCTTTTTGGTATAACGATCGGTATTTTTTGCATCATTGGCGTGCTGGCCGTTGTCAACAGCCTGGAGAGAAATATTCAAAATGAAGTAAAATCACTGGGCACCAATACCATCTATGTTGACAAATGGGATTATACTGCCGGTGGCGGCTCCGATTATCCCTGGTGGCGATATGTGAACAGACCCATGCCAAAATACGATGAAGTAAAACATATTAAGGAAAGAACGCCGGGTGGCAAGTATGTAGCTTTTCGCATGATGGTAATAGATAATGTGGAATACAGGGATAACAGTCTTTCCAATATAAATATTTATGGTATCAGCGAGGATTTTGATAAGATCCAACCGATTGATCTGAAAGATGGCCGCTATTTATCTGATGCAGAGTTTGACCAGGGCAGCAATGTAGTGGTAATTGGGCATGAAGTAGCAGAAAAACTATTTGGTGAACCCGACGTTGCTATCGGTAAGGATATTACAGTGCGCGGAAAAAAACTCCGCATAATTGGTGTGATAAAGAAACAGGGTAAACAAATGATCGGGGGCTGGAACTTTGACCAGAGTATTGTATTCTCTTACAAGTTTGGCCGGAGTGTAATGAATGAACTAAGGGCCGACCCGCTGATTATGGTGCAGGGGCAGGATAATATCAGCAGTAAAGCACTGAAAGATGATCTGACTGGTGCGATGCGAGCCATCCATAAACTTACCCCCACTAAGGAAGATGATTTTTCGCTCAATGATATCAATGATTTCAGTGATGCTATTAGTGATGCATTTGTAGGATTGAATATGGGAGGTTGGGCGATTGCATTGCTCTCCCTGATCGTTGGGATGTTTGGTGTTGCCAATATTATGTTTGTGACGGTAAGGGAACGAACCAGCCAGATCGGTTTAAAGAAAGCGATTGGCGCCAAAAGAAGGGTGATATTGGCTGAGTTTCTTTTAGAATCAGCCTTTCTTTGCATCATCGGTGGGTTGATCGGTCTCACGTTGGTGTTTGTGCTGACTCAAATTCTTTCTAAAGTATTAGATTTTCCTGTATTTATTTCTACGGGTTATATGGTGCTCGCCATCATTATTTGTGTTGTTGTGGGAGTATTAGCGGGCTTTATACCTGCTTTGCAAGCGGCCAAGATGGATCCGGTGGTCGCCATACGAAGTAATTAGAGAATCCCAGACTCTTAAAAGGGCTTTTCAAGACTTCTTAACTTTGCCATCTCATTTAAATAATCGAAGTGACTGTTACTATTCTCGCCATTGAATCAAGTTGTGATGAAACATCGGCCGCTGTTTGCCGTGATGGTAAAATTTTTTCAAATTTCATTGCTAATCAAACAGTACATGAAAAATATGGCGGGGTAGTTCCTGAACTCGCCTCGCGGGCTCATATGCAGCATATTGTTCCCGTTGTGAATGTGGCACTCACCACTGCCAATTGTCAATTGTCCGAGGTGGACTGTATTGCTTTTACCCACTCACCCGGATTGATCGGGTCATTATTGGTAGGCGGGCAATTTGCCAAATCATTAGCGCTGGCCTTGCAAAAGCCGTTAATTGCCGTGCATCACATGCAGGCGCATGTATTGGCTAATTTGATCGATGATCCAAAGCCCCATTTTCCATTTTTATGTTTGACGGTGAGCGGTGGTCATACACAGATTGTTTTGTGCGAATCACCCGTAAAAATGAAAGTGATCGGTGAAACAATTGATGATGCGGCCGGGGAGGCATTTGATAAATCGGCAAAGCTATTAGGCCTGCCTTATCCCGGTGGGCCATTGATCGATAAATATGCGCAACAGGGAGATCCAAACCGATTCAAATTTCCGGAACCCAAGATCGAAGGGCTTGATTTCAGTTTTAGCGGGCTGAAAACCTCGATCCTGTATTTTCTCAAAAATGCAGGTGCCAGTAATTTGTTCAAAGAAGAATTTACAGCTTCTGAAGAAGAGAGAAAACAATTCATTCAAACCAATCTTCCGGATATTTGCGCATCGATCCAGCATCGAATTGTGACCATCCTTTTAAACAAACTAAAAAAAGCGTCAATCGAAACAGGCATTACAGATGTTTGCCTGGCGGGTGGTGTTTCGGCAAACAGTGGTTTACGCAAAGCCTTTGAAGAAACCGGGAAGAAAAACGGTTGGAACACTTTTATCCCTGACTTTGCATATTGTACCGATAATGCAGCCATGATCGCTATTACGGGTTATTATAAATTTTTGGCCGGTCAATTCGCTGATCTGTCTGTCGGATCTACTGCCAGGGCAGCTTGGGAAAAAAGCCAATAGGCACTGCATGTCGAACTCCTATTTTCAATTTAAACAATTTACCATCCACCAGGACCGGTGTGCCATGAAAGTGACTACGGATAGCTGTTTGTTTGGGGCATGGTCAGGAAGAGTCATTAGGTCGCAGCCGGCAGTTCCGCGCCTTCTTGATATTGGAACTGGTACCGGCCTTTTGTCACTCATGCTGGCGCAGCAACATGAAGCTATTATTGACGCCATTGAAATTGAAAAAGATGCCGCCGACCAGGCAACGGAGAATATTGCGGCTTCTCCCTGGGCTGACCGGGTAAAAATTATTCATGCTGATGCAGGAAAATTTAGATTCCGTGATAAATATAACCTGATCATCAGCAATCCTCCTTTTTACGAGAAGGAGTTAAAGGGCGATGATGTCAAAAAGAATATTGCTCATCACAATGAAGGCTTACTGTTGCCGGGACTTTTGGCAATCGTCAAAAATAACTTGGAAATAGATGGAAGCTTTTTCCTGTTATTACCTTACAAAAGAATGGAGGAGTTCAAAAATTTGTTTCTTGAGAATGGACTTGTCATTCAACGGCTCCTGTTCGTAAAACAATCGGTCGATCATGACTATTTCCGCATTATGCTTGAAGGAAAGTTCAAACCTGTTGCAACGAACCGCGTAACCGAAATACAAGAAGATCAGATATCCATAAAAGATAGTGAAGGTCAATATACCCCAGCTTTTATAAACTTGCTAAAAGATTATTACCTTCATCTGTAAGCCCTCCCGACTCCTGACTCAATTCCCTTCAGCGTATTCCTGTAAATAATGATAATGCGGTGTCAGCTGACCATCTTTTGTCATCGTGGCCCTGGTAATAATTTCCGAGCCATTACCCACCAGGTCTTCCAGGACATGTTTAATCAGTTGTTCGCCAAAATACCGGCTGGCATCCCGGGGCAATTCATTGGGCAAGTTGCCCACCGCCATTATATCAATGGAGTTTTTCAAGTAAGGGGCGGTTTTCTCCAAGCTTGTCTTATCAATTCCATAAACCGGGTCTTCAATAGTTTGGTCTCCCACGTTGATGGGAACAGATCCGTTGGCGTCATCCGTTATATCTGCAATAGTTTGGATAATAAAATTCTCTGCCGGGACATCCTTTTTTTCAAATAGACGGGGTACATTCTTTTCCCAATAAACTCCATTCATTAAAATATCTGTCTCCGCAGTATACGGATGAAACTTACATTCGTATTCCTCGGGGTGCTGGTGAAACTCCATCCGGTTATATTTACCCGTCGTTTTATTCCTGTACAAGTCCGACCCTTTTAATTGTGTATAAACCGGGTAAGAAAATCGTCTCTCCAGGTAATCATCGGGTTCCACCTCATGGATACCCATCAGGTTCATTATCTCAAGTATGCCATGCGCTACTCTTCCCGAGCCAGTGACAGCAATCTTTACATTGGGCAGTCGGAGACCAAAATAAATATGGATCAGCTCCCTGAAACTCCGCTGTTTATACACCCTGTCTAATGTAAAGAGTCCGGTACGGTTTCCATAGACCATCATTCCATTATGGGCACCCACCACACCCGCGAAAAATCCGAAACCGATAATCCGTTGCCCATCTTCATGTTCAAGACACTCATAATCGATCAGCCGGATATTTTTGTCCAAAATGGCCCGGAGAAGATGCTGGTTATGAGGTTGTTTTTTTTTGGTGTGCGAAAAAAATAAGTAGGTCTTGTTGGCTATCAACGCATCTGCCGGCACTTCCTTTATTCCCAGTAATATGTCGCAATCACTTAACTCATCTGTCACTTCTACCCCCGCTGACTGATACTCTTTGTCAGAGAAACAACGATGTTCAGATGATTGGGCAATTATCTTAATATGTGGAGCATTTTTGTGTATCCACTTACACTGTGAGGGGATCAACGACACCCTGTTGTCAGCTGGAGTTTTTCCTTCTTTAATAAGTCCGATCTTTATCATTACGGTATTTTTGTCATTAGCCCTGAACCTGCCAATGCGTGGAAGGGCCATTCACAAATGTAATTGTAAAAGCTTCAGCCTGCTCATGAATTATTTTGAATTATTTGATATACCGGTACAACTGAAAGTAAATACAGCTTCCCTTTCCAAAAAGTTTTTTGAACTCAGCAAAAAGTACCACCCGGATTATTTTGCCAACAGCACTGAAGAAGAACAGGCTGACGCCTTGGAACGATCGGCCATCCTAAACAAAGCCTGGAAAACTTTTCAAAACCCAGATGCCACTATTAAATATGTGCTACTGGAAAAAGAATTATTGGAAGAAGAGGAAAAGTATCAACTTCCTCCTGATTTTTTAATGGAAGTACTGGAGATCAATGAACAAATTATGGATGCAGGTGACGATCCCGGACTTGTATCAAAGCTCGTAACCTTAACAAAAAACATCCAATCGGAAATATATGAACCTGTGAAAGACATTGTGGAAAATTATAAAGAGGGTGTTACGACCAAAAAAGAATTGTTGCAGGTAAAAGCATACTATTATAAGAAAAAATATTTAGACCGCATCCGCCAGCAATTAGCCGGAATGGCTTAATATTGCAGCCCAATTCGAGTGATGAGACGATCGGAAATGCCCGGGTGGCGGAATTGGTAGACGCAGCAGACTCAAAATCTGCCGTTCGCAAGGATGTGCTGGTTCGATTCCAGTCCCGGGCACAGGAAAACGGAACTTCGGTTCCGTTTTTTATTTGGGTAAACCTCTATATCTAAACAACGGGTCTGGTGATGGTAGATCTCTAAAAATCCAAACAACCCTTTATCACCTTCTTCCAGGCGGGTGAGTTTAGGTCTTCTCCTGTCAATTTATTGGCAACAACAGGATCAGGATAGGCTTTCTCCAGTTTGAATAACATACATTCACAGTACATCGTTGCTTTATCTGTTCCTAATCCGTCCTTTGCAGACTGGATGCAATCTGTTAGAAAATCTGACCTATCGATTAAAGTCCAGTTGCCACTTGTTCCGCAATTTTTTATTTCACGCTGCCATTCCAATGACTGCATATCTTCGCCGGTTATTTTAGAAGCCTCTTCAATACGGGGATACTTTTTTTCCAATTTTTCCTGCATGCACCAGCAGTAAAACCGGGCTGCATCAGCACTCATATTTACTTTGGCGGTTCCAATGCATTCCGTAAGAAAGGCATAACGCTCCACCGAAGGCCAGCCCTTTTTTTCACCCGCTGGTTCACCAGCTTCCTGGGCAAAGGATTGGCAAGTAGAGAATATAAAATAGCATAGGGTGGCAAATAGTATCTTTTTCATATTGTAAGGTACAAATTCATTTTAATGCAATTCTTTTGGAACTTTAGGGGCTCCCGCCATTTCAAGCAGTGTCCCACTATGAAAATATGACCGCGGACACCTAAGGTAAAATTAAGTACAGCACCATTTGAGACGCTGCGGCTACAAATTTTTCACCATGCCCCATCACTAAATCTTGCAAAAAGTAGAAATGATCAATTTTAGCAGTAGTTTAGATGAGTAGAAAAGATATGAAAACAAAACTTATTCTTATCCTGTCCCTGGTATTGATCATCAGCCTGCCGGCGCTGTCCCAATCGGTTTATCATTTTCAATACAAGCTTACTACTATCAATGACCCGGTGACCTATCATTCGATCCTTATCAAATACGATGACGGTAGCGGCTTTTTAAGGGTACGTTATGTGTTGTCCGGAACCGAGGAAGACAGGCTGGTAGAAATGGATATCGAAGAGTACCCAATTGCCGGAAAATCGGGATCACCCGACAGCAGCAAACAGGTTTTCAAAACAACAAAACCAAGGGTGATCTATGGTACCAGCAAAACAAAATATGAACTTCCTGTTTTAGTTTTTACACTTGATTCCCTGACTGGTTTCTTTGAGCCTTCCGGTATCTGGCCTTCGCAAAGTCGGGTCGGTTCTAGGCAGGATAGCTTTCTTGTAAAAAACTTTATAGAAGCCAGGAACCTGTCAAAAGAACTGATGTCAAATTTTTTCATGGAGGATGAAGATTTTTATAAAAATTTTTACAGACCGGTAACCAGGGGATTGGATGCAAACGAAAAAAATATCAAACTGCATTTACTGGTGGTGGCAGACACTTTGGACAAAGAAATCGGGGCCTCATGCAGCAAGGATATGCAACGAACAATGGATAGTTTTACGGAACTGGCAGAGTTCCTGGGAATAAAAATCTTCACGAAAGCTATATCCGGAGCAGATTTTAGCAAGAAGAACGTTCAGGATGCCATCAATAAATTAAAACCAGCTGCCAATGACATCGTGGTGTTCTATTATTCGGGGCATGGATTCAGGAAGCCGGGTGAAAATCGCCGCTTTCCCCATATTAAACTCAAAACAGATCATAAAAACAAACAGGATGTTTTAATTAACTCTATGAATATGGAAGATATCTTTCTTTCTATTAAAAAGAAAGGAGCCCGATTCAACCTCGTACTGAGCGATTGCTGCAATGATGATATCCTTTCTACCAATTCAATTGGTGGCCCACCGGGCCTGACACGGGGGGCCGGTTTACTCTGGAGCGAAAATAATTGCAAGGCGCTTTTTTTGAATAAAAACCCGATGTCGATCTTAGCCACCGCAGCCGACTATGGCCAGCGGGCATCCAGCAATAATAATTTTGGCGGATTCTTTTCTCATTACTTTAAAACCTCCATGGAAGAATATTTCAGCCTGTTCCGGAGAAATGTCACCTGGGACCAGGTGCTGCAGGATGCTAAAACACAAACTATTAAAAAGGCCCAGCATACCTATTGTGCCAAACCATATATCCCGGAAAATATCTGTCACCAGTATCCCTACTATAAAATAGTGTTTGGGAAATGAACCTGTTCATCAAATGGTCAGAAATTATCTTGTCCCGGGTATTCCTGGGGTCTGACACGTCGCTGCAATTCATTCCATTTACCAAGTTTCCTGTAATCGGCCCAGGCCTGGTCGAACTGCAATACCCAGGAATAATTAAATCCCTTGTTTATTGATAGCTCCAACCATTTCCAGGCTTCTTTCTGATTACCTATCCGGGCATTAACAGTTGCAATGGTGTATAGAATCAATGGATCATTTTCATTCTTCATCAGGTATTCTTTATAGTAAGGAAGCGCCAACCGGGGACTGCTGGCAAGAAGATGCATTCTGCCGAGCAGGTCATCAATTTCATATATTCTATAAGGGTGAATTTTTCTTGCACTGGTCAACAGTGGTTGTGCCTCAGCCGAACGACCCGAATGAATTAAATAGGTAGCTAACATTAATTGCTTAGGGAAATTAATTTCCTTTCTCTTCCATAAGGAATCGAGTTGTACCATAGCGGTCTGAAACTGATAAGTTTTCGAATAAGTGTCTACCAGCTTTAACCGGGTACCGGCATTGCCAGGTTGCCGGTCAACTGATTTTTGATAATGGGCTGAGGCCTTCTCCGGAACACCCATCCAAACATACAAATCTGCCATCTTATAGTTGACATCTGCAATAGCATCATCGTCAGCTGCCAACAAGCTGTCGGCTTTCAATAAATAATCAATACCATCGCTGCGGGGCCTTGTAATGTGTGGTGCATAATAAAATGTCTCTTGTACACCTGGTAATGTTTCGCTTCTGAGCGTTGGCGTTTCCGGCATCGTGGCGTTGCCGGTAAATTCCTTTCCATCGGTGTCCGGTTTAATGACTTTTTTATCTTGTTCGTATTGGTCTGGGCGACTGGCAGCCAGCCGATACAGAAATACGCCTGCTTTGTAATACCAATCCCCTGATTCTGGCTGACGGCTCAGCATCCGTTTATAGAACTCGTTCATTTCATTTTCCGACAGTTCTTTGTCGTGGTAACTAAAACCCTGAATCACTTCTTCTGCATCCTTGTATCGCTGAATATTCTCGAACAGGGTCCATAATTTAAAGTACCCCCCAATAGCTCCGGGACCTTTGGTGATTATTTTCCTAAATTGTTCCTCTGCTTCTGAAAAATGATTCCATTTTTCATATAACACTCCCAAAAAATAATGGTCTTCTATAAGTTCATAGTAAGCCTGCCTGAATCTGTCAATTATACAATTCCTTGATTCGGACAATGGATAATTTTTACTAACGGAGTCGCAATACTGATTGAAGGCAGTTGAATCAAGCCACTGCCGAATAGCGAGGTTAAAAATAATATCTGCTTCCTGCCAACGCTGCTGCTGGTATAATAATTTACCGAGATAATGAAAAACCAAAGGATTGGCTGGGTCAATAGCTATCAGTTTTTTAAATACCCGCTCGGCAGTTGCCGTGTCAGATTGGACACCCCACACAAAATAACTCATCACATCATTCTTGCCAATGTTTAAAGTATCGATATCGCAGGGTCCATACATCATTTCACTAAGAACTGCCGGTGACACTATGCCAAACACATCATTGCTGATAAAATGGAATCCTTTCTTCCTGATATCCGCTTCATGGAAAAAAGAGTCGGCCAGTGCATACTGGGTAGTGGACATATAAACATATCCCAATCTTTCAAAGGGAAGGTAATGACGTGAATTTAATGCAATACTTTTTCGGAATAATTCTTCTGCCCACAACAAGTTATTTTGCTTTTCATACAACAGCCCACCATTTACAAAAGTGCCTTGGAAATCTGGCCCGAATTCCTTTGCTTTTTCATAAGCAGCAATGCCTTTCTCGTGTTGTTCTATCGTGGCATATAAGCCTACCAGGTTTGACCAGGGTATAGCCCATGCTGGTGCAATCTGTGTGGCCCTTAAAAAATATTGTTCCGCCTGTACATAGTCTTTTTTGGCCTGGTAAAGAATGCCCAGTTCATTTTGTATATAAGCAGCATTCTCTTCCAGTGCCAATGCTTTTTTTAGCTCTGCCAGGGCGTTTGCTATTAATGTATCGGGTTTTTTGACAGTGGGCAACTTCAGCCGTGTCGCCACTCCTGCAAAATAGTGCTGTTTAACTTCCAGGATACGGTATAACACATTATCTGGTGAGGTAAGTTTTAATGCTACCATAAACATTAAGGGGTATGCATCGTAGCCGCTGCTCCTGACATTGTAATACCGGCGACGCTCTAATTCTGCCGCATCGCCATCCAAATACAGGTTAATGATCTCCTGTCCCCTGTCACTCAGCATTACCACCAGTTGGTTCTTAAACCGCTGCAGGGCATATTCATTTTCTTTTAGTGATTGATCCAATAGCCGTAAATTTTCCTGCCGTATTTCTTCTTTTAAATAAACAGGTAACATTTCTATAAATGCAAACGGTATCATTTCCTTTGGCAGGTCATTGAGTTTTTTAAAATCAAAGATCTCTTCCGGTTTTATTTTTTCCAGTGCCTCAAAAAAATAGGCCTGCGGTTGTTTGGGCAATGGTTTTAATTCTTCACTACCACCCGGCTGGGCAACAGACGAAGCGGTCTCTTTTTGTAATGATGCCAGTGAAACAGCATCTATGGTGGCCAGTTTGAAATGGCCCACGCCTTTTATCACAGGGTTTTGCTTGTGTTCCTTCTGTGCGAGCAAGGCATCAGCAGAAAAAGATGAATCAAGGTATCCTCTTATTTCATTTACCGTAATGATCCCGTCCTGGTCATGCTCGGCCAGTCCTTTTAATCCATTGACCAGGTAGTAAGAAAAAACACCTCTTCCACCGCCCCAGCCTTTATCTTCATTGGATAATTGATCCGGCCCGGATGAGGTAATTCGTATTTCATTTTTCAACACCGTTCGCAACTGCTCCCCTACCAGAAAATTGCCACGGTTCTCATTTCCGGCCAGCTTTCCCGAGTGACAAGCATCCGTGATCAAGATTACTCTTGCATTCGTTTTGGTCGACAAAGTATTGGCGATATTATTCAGATCTTCAATCCTTACCGCATTATTGATATAATTTGTACGCGGAGTGTTATAGGAAAGTAAAAAACCCAATTTGTAGATCGTGCTGTTCTCCATATCTCCATGCCCCGAGAAATAAAAATAAACCAGGTCATCTTTTTGACAGCTTTGCAATAACCAGTCTAACGCTTCATAAATAGCAGCAACAGTAGCTTTCTCATTTAATAATAACCTTACATTTTCTTCAGGTACCAGGCCACCTGCTTTAGATCTCAGGTAATCGGAAAAAGACTTCTGCGTCTTTGTGAGCATACTCCAATCGGCCAATCCCTTTATTTTCATATTGTGAAATACCCACTACAACAGCATAGGTGCTGGGCTCGCTTTTGGCTTGTGAAAAAAGCAGGCTGTTTTGAATAACAACAATAAAAAAAAGAAAACGATACTTCATTAGTTTTGGTTTTACAGATCATCACAATCAGCAAGCCGGTTTGAAAGACCGGTAGTACTGTTACCGGATAAAACATGTGAACATTACTTCCATCTTAAAGATAATACGTTTTTACCGCCAGTTATTTGTCTTTCATTTACTCTCCCGGATACCAAAAAACTGCGGCTTAATTTTATTGGGACTTTATCAAGAAACGGCATTATCGCTCAAATTATTGAGCAACTAGCTTTATTCAAAAACACCCTGCAGCCGCATATATTATAAAAATTACCGTTGTTACACTTCCGTTTTGCGTCTATCAGAACAAAACGTACCATTGAGTCATGAATAAAACCAACCTCCTGATCATTTTTTTGAATTTTCTTTTTATCTCAGCGGGGGCTCATATCGTCGTAGATACCACTATTGAAAAAAAGAAATATTTAACCCAACGTCTCAATGGGACCATTACGTTAGATGGTATTCCTAACGAAGAAGCCTGGAACCAGGTAGCATGGGGTGGAGATTTTATTCAATACCAGCCCAATGAGGGTAAAGCCCCTTCACAACCAACAAATTTTAAAATATTATACGACGATAAATTCCTTTACATTGGTTACAACTGCCATGATCTGGCCCCAGATTCTATTGTAAAAAGAATGGCAAGAAGAGATTTTTTTCCCGGCGATTGGGTGGAAATAAATATTGATAGTTATCATGACAAGCGAACTGCTTTTTCTTTCACCATTTCTGTTTCCGGTGTACGGGGTGACGAATTTGTTTCCAATGATGGTAATAACTGGGATCCCAGCTGGAATCCTATTTGGTATTCAAAAACCCATGTGAATGATAAAGGCTGGACAGCAGAAATTAAAATTCCATTAAGCCAGCTCCGATACAGCAACGAGCCGGAAAAGATCTGGGGCTTCCAGGTCCTCCGTCGTCTGTTCCGCAAGGAGGAACGTTCTACCTGGCAATATATTCCGCAAAATTCGGGTGTCTGGGTGAGCCGCTTTGGTGAATTGCATGGATTAAAGGGTATACCCACCTATAAGCAGATGGAAATAGCGCCCTACGTTACAGCGCAGGTTGATAGATATAAAAAGCAAGCCGGTAATCCTTTTGCAAAAGGGACTGATACAAAACTGACAGCAGGTGTAGATGGTAAATTTGCTGTAACCAACGATCTCATACTAGACTTTACTGTCAATCCCGATTTTGGCCAGGTTGAAGCTGATCCCTCCCAGGTTCGTATTGACGGTTTCCAGAATTTTTTTTCAGAACAACGACCATTTTTCATCGAAAGCCGGAATATATTTAATTATCAATTGACCGGGTCTCAATTGGGTGGTGATTATGATGCCGATCTTTTATTTTATTCCCGCCGAATCGGAAGTTCCCCCCATGGTAAGGCCAATACCGGTCCAGGTGAATATGCAAAGTATCCACAGAATACCGCTATACTTGGCGCAGCAAAATTCAGTGGCAAAACAAAAAAAGGACTGAGTATTGGCCTGTTGGAAAGTGTGACACAAAGAGAAATGGCCATCATTGACAAGAACGGTGAAAGAAGGAAGGAACTGGTAGAACCACTTACCAATTTCTTTGTGACAAGGCTGCAACAAGATTTTAAAGCTGGGAATACCATTATCGGTGGTATAATAACAGGTGTTAACCGGGAGAAAGGTCTTGATAATATATTGCATCGCAGTGCCTATTCAGGTGGTATTGATTTCCTGCATTTTTGGAAAAACCGAACCTGGTATATTCGTGGAAATGTTGTTTTTAGTCATATCAATGGCAGTAAAGAAGCCATTCTCAGAACACAAACCGCGTTCGAACATCTTTTCCAGCGCCCTGATGCGGAGGAGGTAACGCTGGACCCTAACCGCACTTCACTGAGTGGAACAGGCGGAACAGTTCGTTTTGGGAAATCAGCCGGTAAGTCCGGAAAACATGGAGAGGTATTTAAATTCGAAACCGGCGTCACCTATCGTTCTCCTGAACTTGAACTAAATGATATAGGATTTATGCTTACCGCCAATGAGATCAATCATTTTACCTGGGCTGGTTTGCATTTTCAAAAAGGATTCTCCATTTTCCGGAATGCCCGGTTAAATATCAATCATTGGGCTAAATGGGATGGTAGTGGCAGGTTCATTTTTGATTTTATGAATTTCAATGCACATGCCACTTTTAAAAATAACTGGCAGACAGGTATGGGTATTGCCTATAACCCTTTTGAAATATCGAACAATGCTTTACGGGGTGCTTCTTCATTGCGCCGGCCGATCGGCTTTGGTCCGAATTTTTATGTAACCAGCGATACCCGTAAAAAAATATATACCAATATAAATGCCAGCGGCTTTGTTGGTTTTGAAAATACAGTGAAAAGCAAAAATTTTAGTGTAGGCCTCACCGTTCAGCCCTTAGATGCGCTAAATATCAGCCTTAGCGGAAACTATTCGTATTACTGGCGCAGGCAGGACCAGTTTGTACAAAATATTACCTATAATAACCTGACTCGGTCCATCGTGGGGCAGGTAACCCAAAAAACACTTCGTTTTGTTGCCAGGATCAATTATAATATCACGCCTGATCTTACTTTGCAATATTATGGTCAACCCTATATTACCCGTCCTGTTTACACCAACTTTGCCTATGTAGCACGCCCGATGGCAAAAGAATTCAATGACCGGTTTCATATTTTCACTACTAACGAACTCAGTGCCAGTAATGGATCCTACCAGGTTGACGAAAACCATGACGGCACCACCGATTACAGTTTTGGGAAGCCGGATTTTAATTTCGTACAGTTTCGTTCCAACTTTGTAGTACGCTGGGAATACAAACGGGGCTCCGAACTATACCTGGTATGGTCACAGGGCAATACAGCTGATGCATTTGGTGAACTGGATACACCGATCTTCAACAGCCTTTTCGACAATGCATTTGCTGATCAATCCAGGAATATATTCCTGGTAAAATGGACCTATCGTTTTTTAAAATAATAAATTGATTATAGAAGCAGTGTTCCTACTATTATATATTATCATAGGGATTTTGTTACCAGGATCGCAATTGCTTCCTGGTAAACTTCCATTCAGGTGTAATGATCTCTTCCCCGTCATTTAAATCGTACCAGGGACTTAGTTTATCATTCAGCGGGTTAATGACAACATGTATATCCTGTGCTGGTTGATAACCCTGCACCAACATATATATTTTATTCCCTTTCTCATTTGTAGCGATATCCACTACCAGCATAGCATGACCGGGAAAACCACCCTGTACCAACACATCCCCAGCTTTTAAACTTCCGAAATCGGGCACAACTCTTAGTTGCTTTTCCAGCGAGGCAGAACCACACCAGCCAAATACCAGTTGAAGATAATTATCAAATGAAGTCCTGGTTATAGCACCGGGCAACCTGTACCATTTTTCATTAAAATCCATGAAAGCGATATCCGAAAACCTCTTTTGAGCATATAAATATTCTGCCCGTAGCTTCATTACGGCATCAGCACATTGTTGGAGGTCCTTTTTTCCAACAGGTATATCAATTACTGCAAATTGAGCTGACTGGTTGGGCTTAACTGTCCCGTTGTAGAGATACACGGTCTTATCTTGTTTTAAAGGGACCTCCCTTAACCAGGTATGAAAAGAGCCGGGCACTGCAACTTGTCTTTTATACCCTTCGGGTGTATTGATCGCCCCGATCGAAGAATAAAAGGGAACATCCCCTGCAGGCATGATAGAGTTGTTGGTAAGGAGTGGCTTTTGTTTATGACTTTGCTGACGACAAGCCGTAGCCATAAACAGGAACAACAGTGCTAGTAAGATTCGCATGGTATTTCATTAGATCAACCAGGTACGAAATTCCATAAGTCCACACAAAAGTTTCTAATGAAGTTAGTTGCTCTCCATAGCCTCAGATTTCAGGAATAATTTTCTAAATACATAATGATAGACAAACGTGTTACTACCAGTGCTGATGGGGAATGCATTGACCAATTGCCATCCGTTATTTCCCATATAATTCAATGCATCAATTACGGAATTAAACTTTTTCACTCTTCCTTCTTCCGTTTTCAGGCGGTTATCCTTCCAAATACTTCTTCCCTCGCCATAATCAATATCAATGGTGACCCGGCTGCTTAACAGTCGTGGCGTAGCCACTACCGCACAATACTGTTCTATTTTTGAAGTGTCTGCTTGTGAGAAACTTGTCAAACAGCTAAATAAAATGACTGGAACGAGGATCATTTTTTTCATGATAAATGTTTTTTGATTTTATTTTTGGGTTGAAAGATACGCTGAGTAAAAATACTAATTTCCCTATCCCCTGTTAAAAATCATTTCGGAAGTTGTGACCTATATCAATGCTGGTACAAAGGCAAAAAAGGGGGAGACAGAATACCGCTCAGCTGAAGAGGACTCCCGATGGAAGAGATTACATAACCCGGACTATTTGCAACCACTATTATTTGAAAGGATAATCAACGCAGAGTTATGGCCGTTTAACATATACTACAACCGCTTTCCTCCTGGTGGAGAAAACTAATTTTTTAATTTATCAAACGATGACAACCGTAAAATAGTCATTTCGTACCTGGTTCATTAGTTTATGACATCCCAGGGCGTTACTATCTTAGGATCTTTGTCCTCATCTTTTGGACGACTGGGGTCTTCGGGTAAGTTCAGCGGCTCATGCTCCGAATCGCTGGTTTGTTCTACGTCAACTATCAGGTTTTTAAATTCTTCATCTGTAATGACATCCTTCGAATCCTTGATATGTCGCCTCATTATCTGTTTCGCTGTTTTTCCTGTAGCTTTCTTTGTTCCAGTTTTTTCTGATTGGGGCATATAAAATGGTTTATTTGTCTTTAGGGGAGAAAAATGCATGCCAAAAAAATCGTACTTACCTGCAAATTACTGAATATTTCTTATACAATTAAATGAAATTCAATGTTGTAGGCTGTTTACAGTAACATAACATTGGCAAACGGAATCAGCTCGTTTCACTCGAATCGTTACCAAAACAGCTATCACACCCTGTTTTGGGATCGCAAAAAATCTTTTCACCTCCGTTCCAGGTTGCTGAAGTTAAAACCCTGGTGGGAAAATAAGCTGACCCTCGCTAGACTCTATGCTTATTTACGCCCACAGCAGCGGTCAATCCCTAAATATGGGTCGATAACTCAATACTCTCCGGAAGTTGGGATCCAATTATGTCGGGAATCGTGTAAATGACACAACATCTGCGTTGCAATTGCCGGTGCAACCGTACCGATTTAACATCTTTACGAAAGAAGCACTGGCAAGCAGAATCATATCGCGGGGTAATTTAATGATAACAATCGGAGATAATTATCAACACTACCTCTAACATTACTCGTCACTACTGTTATAGCATTGTTTTAATCACCATCTGAAAAGTTACCTTCTTATCTTTATCGGATGAAAAAATCCCTGCTCTTTCTTTTCCTGTTAATTCAGCTAAATGGTTTATTCAGTCAGCCAAAAAAAAATACCGCAAAAACTTATTTCCCTCCTTCCGGCACCTGGGAAAAACGTTCACCAAAATCAGCTGGCTTTGACACCGGCCAATTAAATGCAGCTATCCGTTTTGCGATCAGTAATGAAAGCAAGCATCCACGTGATATGAAGGCCAGCCAGGAGAACTCTTTTGGCAAAGAGCCTTTTGGTGAAGCCATTGGTCTTTTTGCTGATCGCGGGGAACCCACCGGTATTATCATTCACAAAGGGTATATCATAGCAGAATGGGGTGAACCTTCCCGAGTAGATATGACCCATAGTGTGACAAAAAGTTTTCTTTCTACTGTCGTTGGTCTAGCGGTTGATCAGAAGCTGATAAGAAATGTGAATGATCCGGTAGCCGATTACATCACAGAGCTTACTATTGGACCCAAAACCTACCGCCCTGCTGACCGTCTTATCATACAGCCTTTTTCTTCGGAACATAATAAAAAGATTACATGGGAAACCATGTTGCGCCAGACTAGTGACTGGGAAGGCGAGTTATGGGGCAAACCCGATTGGGCGGACAGGCCTGATAAGGATAGCAGCAAATGGCACAACCGTGTACGTCATGAACCGGGTTCTGTATTTGAGTACAATGATGTCAGAGTAAATATGCTGGCGCTTGCGGCGACCTGGGTTTGGCAACGTTCCTTGCCCGAGATCATGTATAGGAATATAATGAACCCGATCGGTGCGTCTTCCTCATGGGAATGGCATGGTTACTATAATTCTCATGTCATAATAAAGAATAGTCCTATCGAAAGTGTTAGCGGCGGAGGCCACTGGGGTGGCGGTGTGTTCATCAACGCTTATGATATGGCAAGATTTGGGCTACTGACACTGCACAAAGGAAATTGGAACGGGAAACAACTAATTTCCCGGCAATGGATCGAGCAGTCGCTTCAACCCACTTCGGCAAACACGGGATATGGTTACATGAATTTTTTCCTCAATACTGGAAAAAAATACTTGCCGGCCGCCCCTGCGTCGGCTTATGTTCATGTTGGAAATGGTACTAACCTCATTTACGTAGACCCGGTACATCAATTGGTGATGGTCGTTCGCTGGATAGAAAATAGTGCCGTGAAAGAAATGGTGAAAAAAGTAGTAAATTCATTGAGGTGATTTCCCCGGCATTCTATTTACAAATCAGTAATACTGACCCTCTACTAGAAAATATTTATTCCGTTGTGACAAATCTGAATCACTAATTTCCCGGCTATGCGAAATATGCTGTTTTTCATTGTTATTTTGTGTTCTCCTGTTGTGACGTTAGCGCAATTAAAAAATGATCAATTAGTAAGAAATATTTTATTAGCGGGGGATGATAGTTTGATCCGTGCCGTGTTGGCGCAGCCTGAGGTATTCCGTTACCAAGTGATCTACACACAAATCAACCGGGATAAAAACAATAAGCCTTCTTTTACAAATTATTACTGCCATGCAGGTTTACAGGGCTATTTTAATCCTGCCTCTGTTGTAAAAATGCCCCTGGCTTTTTTAGCACTGGAGAAATTGAATGATATAAAAGTGCCGGAAGTCAACAAATACACTTCGATGCAATTTGACAGTGGCTGGTCAAGGCAAACTAAATTGTGGAAAGATAGTACCGCCGAGAATCAATTGCCTTCCATTGCCCAGTTTATCCGCAAAGCATTTTTAATAAGTGATAATGATGCGTATAACAGGATGTATGAATTTGTAGGGCAGGAAACCATCAATCGACGGCTCCAGGGCATGGGGTACCCGGATATACGGATCACCCGCCGGTTTATGCGGATGACGCCGGATGAAAACAGGCATAGCAATCCCATTCGTTTTATCAGGGAAGACGGTTCACTGCTCCACCTGCAGCCTATGGCTTATAACCGGGACTCCTTCGACTTCAGCCAGGTATATAAGATGGGACATGCACATTACAATTCCGACGACAGCCTTATTCAACAGCCTATTGATTTTACTACGGCGAATAACTTGCCACTGGAAAATATGCAGCAATTACTGCAAAGTGTTTTATTCCCGGCTTCTGTGAAGAAAAAACAACGGTTCCGGTTGACTGAAGAAGATAATAATTTCCTGTACAGGTTTTTATCACAATATCCCTCCGAAACCAACTATCCAAAATACGATACCAGCGAATACTATGACAGTTATGTAAAATTTTTTTTCCGGAATAGCAGCCATTCAATGCCGGGTTATATAAGGGTATTCAATAAAGTAGGCTGGGCATATGGTTGTCTTACCGACGTGTCCTATATAGCAGATTTTAAAAACAACGTTGAGTTTATGCTGGCAATAACCATTTATGTAAACAGTGATGGGGTATTGAATGACAATAAATATGACTACGAAACGATTGGCTGGCCCTTTTTGTATAAAACGGGGCAAGCAATATACCGGTATGAATTGAACAGGCAGCGTAAATACACCCCTGATCTTTCACGGTTCAGGATGGCGTATGAAAAAAGAAAAGAAGACGGAAGACCCGCTATTAAGAATGCAGACAATTAATCGGGTAAGACCGGATGATCCCTCATTGGCAAATTACAATTGTCGCCACGGGGTGTACGAGTAGCAACGAGGGCCTTGATTTTTCACTGTTATAATCACTATATTTATTGGCTTAAAATCAATACATTATGAAATTATTTTGCTTCATTCTATTTGCAATAGGTCTCAATTTTTATTCCCCTTCCTGTCCTCCCTCACCAAACCCGGTTACTAATAATAATTCACCCATTAAAACCGGGGCAGAACAAACGGAAAAATATGTGCCTTACTTGAAAGGAAAAAGGGTGGCCATGCTCGCCAATCTTACCAGCATCATTGGCAAAACTCATCTGGTGGATAGCCTGAAAGCCCTGGGAGTAAATATTGTAAAAGTTTTTGGTCCCGAGCACGGTTTCCGCGGTAATGCCAGCGCCGGCATATCAGTCGCGGATGAAACTGACCCTATTACCGGAATACCTGTTATTTCATTGTATGGACCAAAAAACAAACCTGGTAAAGAAGACCTTGCCGATGTTGACATCATGATCTATGACCTGCAAGATGTAGGGTGCCGGTTTTATACTAATATCAATGCGCTAGTGCGGCTAATGGAAGCTTGTTATGAAAATGGAAAAGAATTATTGATATTAGATCGACCTAACCCCAATGGTTACCTGATTGATGGACCGGTGCTCGATATGAAATACAAATCGGGTATCGGGATGTTCCCGCTACCGATGTCACATGGATTAACAGTGGGAGAATTTGCACAAATGGCAAATGGTGAAGGATGGCTGAAGGATAAGGTAAGATGTAAAATAAAAATTATCCCGGTAGAAAATTATGACCATGATAAGCCGTATACTCTCCCGGTAAAGCCTTCCCCCAATCTGAATACACAACAATCGATCATGTTATATCCTTCTACATGTATGTTTGAAGGAGTTTATGTAAACCATGGCCGGGGTACTTATTCTCCGTTCACTATCCTGGGAGCTCCGGCATTAAAAGGTAAATACAATTTTTCATTTACACCCACCGGTATTAAAGGTATGGCAGAGACCCCTTTGTTCATGAATGAAGTTTGCTACGGGCTAGATCTTCGCAATTATGATGTTGAACTCTTAAGAAAAAGCAGGAAAATCAACCTGCAATGGATAATAGAACTATATAAAGCATCTCCCAACAAAGAACAATTTTTCAATTCAAAGCTAAGCAATCAAATGGGACCAATCGAGTTAAGGGTCGGTTCAGGATTGTTCAGGCAACAGATCATTGATGGTATATCAGAAAATGAGATCCGTGCCAGCTGGGAGCCCGGCTTAAGCGAATACAAACAGATGCGAAAAAAGTATTTGCTGTACCAATAAATGCTGCGCTACAGTTGAATGATCGTTTGTTGCTGCGCTGATTAACTTCCCGTCAAAAGGACGGGTCTTGGAGCTCGCCTGTGTAATAAACTCCCCGGTTTGATATAGTCGCTGGTCACAAAATTTGGTGACAGAAAACAGTACACCTGATTCTTTATAATGTCTTCGAGTGAACGATTACCCTCTGACAAATGTAAAAACTTGCCTGGCTAAAAGAATGTTCTCTTCATTTCCTCCAACCCATATCCGAAACTACACCCCCATCCATTAAATCTCTCTGGTTTAATTTTTCCGGTAGATTTTTCCACATTTTCTGTGCTTGGTAGAATTTTTGAAAGCCAATTACATGAATAGTCTTTTGTAACCCTCAAATTAATTTTTATGAAAACAAGTAATCTTTTCAAGGTCCTATTACCGGCTATGGCGTTAGCTTTCATTTGTATCTTTAGCTCCTGCGATAAAGACAACAATGATAATGGCACTAATTATAGGTTGAGTGGTACGGCCTCCGGTAACCAGGAGGTCCCTGTTGTAAATACGACTGCAACAGCTACCTTAAACGGTTCTTACAATACCAGGACCAATATTCTTATCTATAACATTTTTTGGACTGGTTTAACAAATGTTGTGACCAATGCTCATTTTCATGGCCCCGCGCTGGCTGGTGTGAATGCAGGCGTTCTCCACCCACTAACGGTGACCACGAATGGTGTAACAGGCATGGCAAGTGGTTCCGTCATACTTGCAGACTCAACAGAAGCGCATTTGCTTTCTGGCAAAATGTATTACAACCTGCATACGGTACTACATCCAGCCGGAGAGATCAGGGGGCAGGTAATGACCAACCAGTAATCCATGAAACAGAGTTGCACAAGAAGGCCTGCACCAAAAAGCAGGCTTTTTTTGACCTCCTGCCACCATGAGTTTTTTATTTCTTAACAGTACATAGAACTTTGCTGACGATGGGTCACTCTTATGAAATTTGGGAAATGCTGACTGGCATTGTCATTTTCCTGCTAGGGGCCAATTTCCTGGAAGAAGGTGTCAAAAACCTTGCAGGCAGGTCCTTTAAATTATTCCTGAAAAAACAAACGTCCAATAAGCTAAAAGCCATAGGCGGTGGTGCGATCGTTACAGGTGTGTTACAAAGCAGTTCCGTGGTGAATTTGATGGTACTTTCATTTGTCGGAGCCGGGGTTATTCAAATGGAAAATGCACTGGCTGTTATGCTGGGGGCGGACCTGGGAACTACCATCGGCAGCTGGGTGGTGGCGACACTTGGCTTTAAGTTCAATATTGAGATCATCGCCTACCCCATGGCTGCCGTGACAGGACTCGCAATGTTGCTTAGCAATAAAGAGAGCCGGCTGCATCAATGGAGCCGGCTGCTATTTGGCTTTGCCTTTCTTTTTGTGGGGTTAAATTTTATTAAAACGGGTATGCAGGATGTGATCAAAGAAATTGATCTGCGCATGGTCAGTGAACAGCCTGCCATTGTATTCCTGCTAACCGGATTGTTGATCACCGCACTCATTCAATCGAGTTCAGCCACTGTAGCCATCGTATTAAGTGCATTATATGCCAACGCTATTGACTTGTTCGCCGCTACAGCAATCGTATTAGGCGCCGAGATCGGGTCTTCGCTTAAACTGATCCTTGCCTCAGCCAAAGGAACAGCCATTAAAAAAAGAGTGGCGCTGGGCAATATACTGATGAACCTCACCACGGTGTTACTCATGTTTATTTTTCTGCTCCCGGTGAACCGGCTGATCACCGATATTATCGGCATCAGCGATAATCTCATAGCGCTGGTGTTTTTTCAAAGCTTGTTGAACATTGGTGGGATTATTCTTTTTTATCCCTTACTCCGCCCTTTTGGCAAGTTTCTTGAAAACCGTTTTGTGAAGGATGAGAAAGAAACACAATTCATTCATAAAGTAAACACCTCAGATATAGATTCGGGGTTGGTGGCCCTTGAAAAAGAAATATCCTATTTACTTAATGCCGTCGCCTACTTTACATTGGAAGCTTTTGAAAAAAAAATAGAGGTGTTTGACAACATCCCGTTGAGCCGTGATTTTAGTTCTAAAAAACTAATGGAAAAGTATGAATATATTAAACACCTGCATGGTGATATATACAAGTATGCGTCCCGTATGCAGGGTCATGCTAATGACCGTGAAACAACCACCCGTCTGCACCAGCTGATTGATGCTGCCCGTAACTCCCTGTATGCTGCCAAGAATGTAAAAGATGCCTGGCCTGATATTGAACAACTTAGTAAATCTTCAAAGGACCTGGAATACAATTATTTTCTCCAAACGGGAGAAAGATTAGCCCTGTTTTTTGAGACAATCATTGAGTTGGTAGCGGCACGGACTAAACCCGATCAATTTAACCAAATCACTGGTATCTATAAAAAGATCCAGGAAGGTTATAGAGAAATGCTTGCCGAACTACACCGGAATGACCTTCGAAAACACCTCAGCGAAATAGAATTTTCTACAGTAGTAAACTTTAACCGGGAAATATACACTTGTGAAAAATCTGTTGCATTTGCAGTAAAGGAACTTATTTTAACGGAAGAAGAAGCAACCCGGTTTGATGAATTGCCGGGATTTATCAGGTAAACCGACAAAAAGGAATGAACAAGCAAACCATTGCCCGTATTCTCCATACCTACTTTTTGAGACTCAAAAAGTATTATACCGTCATTGAAAAAAAAACGAGTGCAGAAACGATCAAGCCGTTCCGCATCGAGATCAAAAAGGTGAGAGCTTTTCTCCGGCTACTGGAATTAGAAATTAAGGACCCGGACAAACTGGAGATCCCCGCTTCTTTAAAAGAAATGCATAAGTCAGGTGGCCGGTATCGAGACCTGCAGCTTCATCAGCAACGTATCAGGGAGACCGTTAAAAAAAATACCGCTATCACCATTACTATGAGCTCCCTTTTAAAGGAAGGCAACCAACAACTAAAGAAAGAGAGGCAGGATTTTTTTCAGCATAAAAATTTTCCGGCAGCTGAAAGAAAGTTGCAAGAAGAGTTACCGGATAAATACAACATCGAGACGATCAAACGTTTCTTCAGGGACAAGCTGGATATAATAGCCGGGATCATTGCAGCTGGTACCTATCACGACAAAGAATTGCATAATATCCGCAAGAAATTAAAAGATGTATTATATATCATCAAACTTTACAGGATCGATATTAAAAAGCCACTTGGCTTCAGGTTCTGGAACAAAGCCGAACTACAGCATGTTAAAGGGCTCGAGGATAAGCTAGGCTTAGTAAATGATATACACAATGCGCTGGTACTTCTACAATCAGAAAAGATCAACCAATTCGCCGGGAAAGAAAAAAAGCTTTTGTTATCCATTCGCCGACAATTAGTAGCCGAAAAAAGAAAATTGAAAACGCAAATAATATTTTTCTTGCAGGAATTACCGCTCGATAGACCTTGAAAGAACTTTGAGATGACGATACTTCATTATAGTTAGAAACTTTTTTTTCACCCCGTCCGATCTTTGTGCCAATATGTAGAATTTAATCCCCTTATTTACAGACTGTCCAGGTATTTAAAAGCTTATAAAATTGGACTCTTAATTGTCTTGTAAGGTCTATGCGCAACCAGGTAAACAGGAACAAACCCATCAGAACATGGAAAGGACGTATGCTATTATTCGGTATCCTTATCGTCGTAGCTTTTGCGGCCACCGGTGCCATCTGGTACTGGAATGCCCACAAAAGAGAGATCATAAAAGATAAACTGGAAACTGCCGTTGCAGAAAAAAGCAGCGGTCTTTACAATATAAAGTATGATGGCCTTGCATTGGATGAGGTCGCCGGGTATCTTTCCATATCCAATTTGAAGTTTTCTTATGATAGCAGCCGCTATATGGACCTTAAAAAGCAAGGTGAAGAACCTTCCTTTCTCCTGACCATCCACATTCCCGAGATCAGCGTATCAGGAGTTAGGACACCCCGGGCATTAATTGAAAAAGAGATTGTCGGCCGGAAACTGGAAATAAAAAATCCGGTAATCAATATCCTGTACGCTAGTTCCGGCAAAGAGTCCCCTGGCGACATACCCTCGAAATCTGTTTACAAGCAAATACTTGGGAAACTAGACCTTATACAGGCGGATACCATTATTATAAGTGGAGCCCAGGTCACAACCACTAACCGCAGGGCAAACAAAACCGGTATGCAGATGAAGGATGTGTTTGTTACGATGGTTGATGTAAAAGTTGACAGTGCGGGCAATGCAGATCCAACCCGGATCTTGTTTGCTAAGGAAGTCAGCATTAATAGCAACACATTAGCCTGGACTTCTGATGACAAATTATATAAGTATCATGCTGGTAATCTCTCCCTAAACTCCGGATCACGCCAGCTTTGGATCAAATCCTTCCGCGTTGTTCCCAGCTTGACTGAGGAAGCTTTTGTAAAAGCTGTTCCTACCCAAACCGACCGCTTTGATTTTTCAGCCAGTAATATTCTATTTCAAAATTTAAATCTCCAGGAATTAGTACAACAGAAAATTGTGGCCGACAACCTCTTGTTACCGGGAATGAGTTTGAAAATATACCGTGACTTGGCGATTCCGCGGGATACAAAGAACAGGGTGGGATCCTACCCTCACCAATTACTACAATCTCTTCCTATTACTTTAGGTGTAAAGAAGATAATCGTGACAAATGGTTTTATAGAATACAAGGAAAAACACCATATCAGTCGTGAAGCGGGCAAAGTCCAATATTATAATGTAGATGCGCAAATCGGCAACATTACCAACGATAAAAAAATAATTGCAGCTAACAACGTGATGACGATAAAAATGAACTCTAGTTTTCTTAACAAATGCCCTTTTAAGATAAATGGGCGATTTTATTTGTTACATCCCAAAGGCCGTTTCGAACTGGATGGGTCCTTGGGAGCTATGAATGCCATTTTGTTAAACCCGTTGATAGAAAAAACCGGGATGACGAGTATAGAAAAGGGCAAGATCAATGGAGCCGCATTCAATATAAAGGGTGATGACCTCACCACCAATGGCCAAATAAAATTGCTATATGAAGATCTCAAAGTTGCCGCCCTGGAAAAAGATCGTGGGGCCAGCGAACTGGACAAAAAAGCTGTTACATCCTTTTTTGCCAATATCGCCATTAAAAATTCAAACCCCAGGAGAAACGAAGCACCCCGTGAAGCGGAAGTGTACCTCGACAGGGATGTCAATAGGTCTTTCTTCCATTTTGCGTGGAAAACACTGCTTAAAGGAGTAACCGAATCGGTTGGACTTAAGTAATGATCAACTATACTTTGTAAGTTTGCTGTGTTCCTGCAAAATCCCTGGAGTCCGGAAAAAAATATATGACAGCAATCTATATCGCATTGATCCTATTGGCCGCATTCCCGATCGTACTTACTATACAGAGAATGCGTGTTGCCGCGGGTATAAAAAAAAACGGTGTGTATACCGATGGTGTAATTAAAAGCATCAGGACCATACGAATGGTTCGGGGCGGAGCAATGGACATTCTGACGATCGAGTATAAAGACAGGGCAACAGGCCAACCATATAAGGCGAAAGCTACTGTGACCCCTTTTAAATACAACATCGGCGACACCATGGAAATCGTCTATCTACCGGGCAAGCCTTCGAAATATGCCATTGATACCAAAGGAGCATATTGGGGAGTGTTAATTTTCTGCAGTATACTACTCTTGTTTGTTCTTTTTGCAATTTACAAGATCGACGGAATGGTGAAATCCGGGCAGATGTAAGGGCTGCCACGGCTTTACACTTATGCCAGCAGGCGGGTAGTGGTCTAATCCTTCCTCCTGCAGTGGGTATTTTATATTTAAGAAAAAATAGTATCCAGTCAAGTCGTCCCGCCAACAATGGCCAAATCATATCATTCTGTTTTAACCGGCCAATTCACCGTCGGGTGTTTCCCGGGAGCATTCACAGCACTCAATACTTCAAACGACAGATTCATTTCTTTTAACCGCACTTTTGTTTTTATTTCCAATATATTCTTATCGCCCGGTAGTAGTGTCACCAGGTCAGAATAGTTATGAAAGGTAAAGCCAGTCTTATTCTGCAACGTCACCGGGCTGTTGGTTTTGTTTTCGATAACAACTGATAGTACATCAGTTTTACCCGGATAATGTGCAGTTTTGAACACAATAGATTCTTGCAGCAACGGAATAAGGAACTCATCCCGGCCGATCAGCAGATCTTTATAATAAATTACCGTTCTCCTCTTAAACAATGCCTCCCTGATGCTCTCCTCTTTTTTATCACTAGCAAAGACAAGGGTAACAGGTCTGTGCCCTCCCTCCGGCACCTTAAAATCCCAGTCGATCAGTTTATGAATATCACTGGTACCCATAATCGCCAGGTTATTATCCAAGGCAATCTGCAACGCTTCTTCAGAATAGGTTTGGTCATTCACGACCTCAATACCATCTAGTAGTTTCTCCCTGATTAGCAGCCGGTGAACATCAGTCAACGTTGCAATCCCATCTTTTCGTTGCGATACCCAGTTGGGATGATTCCAGAAAATAAATGCACCTTGCTTTTTTGCCTCGCGGAATACTTCTATTGAATCACTAACCAAAAGCTTATTGGCATCAGCGATAAAAATTGCATTGCTATGTCCAGGCGGCATCTTACGGGTAATCTCTGAACCCCGTATGATAACGAGATTATGATCCTTTGCCTGGGCCAATGCAAGTTCATACGAGCGGTTACGATCAGGATGCGGAATATCCGCTTTATGAGGTTGGTACTCCAGGTGCTCGGTCAATGAAATAGCATCCAATCCATCCATCAATGCCTCCATCACCCTTATATCCGGCCATACGCTGCCATCAGAAAAAACCGTGTGCTGGTGTAGATCGCATTTCAAGGTTTTGTACCCGGGTATATCGGGGAACATAATCTTGCGGCCTGCCAGGTGGCTATGCTCCTGGCTATTGGCTATAGAGGCTATTATCGTTAACCCTACAACAAAAAATAGTTTCATATCTAAAATTTAATACCAAGTTAAGTGAAAAGCAGGTATTGAAAATTACCTGTAGATGAATTCCATATCTTATAATCAGTCCTGGCTGAGTTTACGTTTCATTCCTTCATCGGTCGCCAGAAACCATCATAAATTGTAGAACCTGTTTGTTTCAGTTCTTTGTTTGCCCGACGTTAGCTTTGTTAAATGACAACTTTTTTCCTCTGCCCTGTTATAGCATCATTATTAACTCTGATGCCGGTCCTTGCCCCCCACATCTTGAAAGGGTCCGACTGCTTCTCATTGAGCTCTTAAAACTTCCAGGTAAGCCAGGTATTGAATAAATGTCAACTAGAATCCTATTTCACTGTTCATGTCGACAATTGCTAACTCCTGGTTTGGGTCCGCTTTAATGTTTTTAAAGGTCTCGAGCTATTTGTCAGTAGGAGCATCGACTGGCTTATCTCTGGCAGTGCCAAGAATATCGTTTGAGAGATACGAACGATACCAACAAGATCAGTCTCCCTGTTAAGTCGAAAAGAAAGATCAGTGTTCATTTTTGTGCACGATACTAAGCGTATCAATAAACTTTGCTCTCTACTTCTTCGATGATTCGAGCCTGCGGATCATTGATCACCTTACCTTCCACACGGTTCCATAATTTACGAAGTCCATCTAGAAAAGCTTCTGCCTGGCTTAGTTTCTTAAAATTCCAGGTCAATAATGACATAATTTGGATCATCCACTTTCCTGCATATCCTATAGCTGATCACTCCAGCTTGCGGCCGCCCGACGGGATCACTGTCAAATACTTTTTTCCACCCATCAAAATTTGGTACAGGATGTTCAATCTGTAAGGTAGGCATAGTAATTATTATTTAATAAAATGCGCCGATAAATGTACACATCACAGACAAATAATCTATTTGATCAATTGTAACCTGTCAAATTAATAAACTCTTGATTCACTATTTTGAAGGGAGCTTCCCCGGATCACCTAAATAAGCCGACACAACTTCCTCCATATCCACTTCCATGAGATTAGCTAATGTCAATAGCCACATCAGCACATCTGCAAATTCTTCTTTCGCATTCTGTTTGTCGCCGCTGGCAATGGCTGAAGAAAGCTCCCCCACTTCTTCATGAAACCACAATGCTGTATGGTAGATACCCCTGTCATTATCTGTTTTGAAATACCTGTCTTTTACGATCTTTTGCAACGCTGAAATTTCCATGATAAAGTAATTTATTCGGTTTTCCGGACCACAAAGACCACTAAAACCTCACGACGAACACTACAATTATTTTCCTGTCCTCGTGTACATGGTGGTGCGTTTTGTATGTTATGTTCCTCTTAATTTATTCTATAATTATTGCTCTTCATAAATATCTCTATTAACAGTACGGCTGCCGCTGTATAATTCGTATTCCAGCAGGCGACAATCAATAGTGCTGGTGTAGAATTCTATCCTTCGTTTGGCTTTCAACCCTATTTTCTTAGCAAGCTCCAAGTTACCAGTAAACACATATCCAAAATAACCGCCACATTTCTTCTTCATAAAATCACCTATACGACTGTAAGTTTCTTCTAATTTGCTTATTTCTCCCAACCGTTCTCCATACTCCGGGTTGACAAAGAAAACTCCCGACAGATTGGGAGGTATTTCTGTATCCGCAAAATCGCAAACAGCAAAATCGATCAATCCCGCTACACCAGCGGCAATAGCATTCTTCCTGGCATTCTCAATCGCCCTCGCACTAAAATCGGTGGCAATAATGCGCAGACCGGGAACATCCATGATTTGCTCTTCCAATAAAGCATCTTCCTGTAAATAAATAGCTTCATCATATCCTTGCAAATGCATAAACGCATAATTAGTGCGGAATAATCCCGGTCGCCTGTTGGTAGCGATCATTGCTGCTTCAATAGCCACTGTTCCCGAACCACACATGGGGTTTACAAACGGTGACTTCCTGTCCCATTGGGTAGCGTAGATGGTAGCAGAGGCCAGGGCTTCGAGCATAGGAGCCTGCCCCGGAATCTTACGATACCCATGCCTGCCCAATGAATCACCCGACGTATCGATAAATATCTCGGCTTTTTCATTTTTCCAGAATAAGTTGATCACGGCACCGATCAGTGCTGAACCAGTGATAGGACGAGTGCCTGTTTTTTCCCGCAACCTGTCGACGATAGCATCTTTCACCCTAAGGTTGGCGAACATGCTGTTATTGATAGTGGGATTGCTTACATTACTGGTGATGGAAAAATAGCCGCGGTCGGGTAAAATATTTTCCCAGGGATAATCAATAAGGTGACGATAGATCTCATCCGCATTGTCGGCTTCAAATTTTTCAAGACTGTATAATACCTGGCTGGCGCAACGAAGGTTCAGGTTCAATTTTATACAATCGTTCATAGTCCCGGTGAGCCGCACACCGGTTATAAATGTTTCTTCCAGAGCAAATCCCAGCCCTTTTACTTCCTGCTCCAGCCAGGGGCTAAGTCGCTTGGGACAAGTAATGATTATAACAGCTTTGTCGGTAAATAAATTCATGGAGAAGAAACTAAACCTGTTTCACCGGTATCGACAGTATCGGCACTTTTGAATGATAGCTCATTTTCCGGGTAAGGCTCCGGTTAAAAATACTTCCCAGCAACGTTCTCTTATGTGTGGTCATTGACAGGATGTCAAATTTATTGGTTGCAATATATTCATTAATGGTTTCTTCAAAATGACGGCCGGATAAATGCTCCGTGTTGATCATCAGGCCAGGATGCTTTTTCCTTAGTTTCTCCTCGGCAAACTTTATCTCCCTTGCATCAACTACAAATTCATAGGCCTCCGAATCATCCTCATCAGTAAAAACAGCCAGCCTTACTTCAGCATTAAATATCCTGGCTATATCAAAGGCGGGGTCCAGGATATCAGTCACTTCATTAAAACGGTTGATAGCCAATAGCAGCTTGAAGGGAGTGCTCCAGTCATACTCCAACGGAATGGCAAGCACAGGCACAGTTGTGTTGTTGATCACTTCTGCTGTATTGGTGCCAAATATGATGTCCCTGATCCCGGTGATGCCGAGGGTTCCCATGATAATAAGGTCAGCATGATGCTCCTGGGCAGCAATAGGTATGCTGTCAGTAACTGTGCCACTGTAAAGTTGGGTAGTCACCGTCACTTTTTCTGTTTCCTCAATACTTTTCTTGATCAATTCGAGATTTTCAAATGCGCTGTCTGTAATCTTTTGATTGTGCTCCTCCTTTGACATGCTTTCCATACTAAACGGGTACAAATGATCACAGATATGAATAACATAGACCGTTGCCTGGTTTATTTTAGCGATACGTACGGCATAGTCAATCGCCCTTGCCGCATTGGGAGAGAAGTCGGTTGGAACAAGTATTTTTTTCATAATTTTTCGTTTAGCCAGACACTAATTGAGACTTTAAGATAAACTATCTCTGACAAACTTCTATGAAGGTGCAGGCCGTAGTCAAAAACTGATCTTCCTGTCCCTTGCCAGATTCAACCACTCCCCTGATTTATCGCCATTTTCGATAGTGAGCACTCTTTCATATAAAGCAACCGTAGGGCAGACATGAAAAGGCAGCCCATATAAAACATCGCCCAAAGCATACGTTTGATGTCCTTCATTTTTCAACACCAAATGCTCTTCACTCTGGTTGAAAGCTGTTAATGATTGATCATGAAGAATAAAAATACGCTTGCTGATATCATTTTCTGCAGCCACTGATTTATGTCCCAGGTCAGTGGTCATTAATCCTTCAGAAGGGAAAGAAATAACCCGGGTGATCAATACTGCGGCAGGTAAAAAATCTTGTTCAGGACAACTATCAGCATATCCTTTGTCCCAATAAATAAATGTACCGGGACTACATTCCACATTTTTTCTTTTCGCATGTATTGAAAAGGAAGGAGATCCACCTACCACAAGCCTGGGAGCAGTTAATCCTGCTTCCTCAATATCAATTAGGAGCTGCTCAATGGCTTTATAGCAATTTTTTACTTCCTGCTCTTTTATTGCAAAGTCCGGATTACGAATGTGCCCATCGTAAACATGCAACCCCACACTTTTTACTGAAGAGAGAGTAGAAAGATATTTCATTAGTTCTATCACTCCTGGTCCCGGTGCGATGCCTGTCCTGTTCATCCCTACATTAATATCAATATATACCTGTAATGATAACCCGGATTTTTCAAAAGCGGTTGCTTGTTCTTTAGCAACCGTCCTATTATCCGTCAAACAGGCCCAGGTTGTGCCCGGATATTTTTTTACTACATCAATAAATCGTTGAAGTTTTGGTCCTGTAGGCTGATAAGCTAATAATACATCTTTGGCAAGCACCATACCCAGCATCTCAGCTTCGCTGATGGTGGCACATTTGAATTTATGGATGCCCGCTTCCTGCATCAGGGCGACCGCATCCGGCGATTTGTTCGTTTTTATATGCGGCCGGATTCTATCAATATCACCCACCATGCTGATGGCAGTGCGGATATTATGCTTTACTCTTTCAGGGTAAACCAATAAAGCCGGGGAATCTATTCCACCGATATTATTGACACGATACCATTCACTGGTTGCCATATACAATGTAATTACTGCGAATATAAGATGGTTGACGGTATGTTATTTAACAACTCCCAGGCCCTGCGTTTGATCTTTAAACCTTTTTAACAAAATTTGGCCTGATACTTAAAGAGAATGACTGGCATCATATTTATTCATAAAAGCCCTTCATTATGAAAACTTTATTTTCTACCCTACTCCTTTCTGGCCTTTTCCTGGTTTCCTGCAAAGCCTATAAGGATGTACAGCATCCTGAATTCAGGGATGTACAAAACGTACGGTTGATGGACGTAGGTTTGCTTAGTACTAAAGCCGGTGCTGACCTGGTTTATTATAACCCTAATAATTTCAATGTTACCCTTTCATCAGCAAGAGGTGATGTTTATTTGGATAACGAGTATGTAGGTCGCTTTGAACTGGCAGATAAAGTATCAGTAGGTAAAAGATCCGAATTTGTGATCCCTGCTATCTTAAAGCTCGACAATATCAGCGCTATTAAGAACCGTGATATTGTAAATAAAAAAGAAGTGCTGATCAGGATCAATGGAACAGCACGGTTAACAAAATCTGGCTTTTCTAAAGAAATTCCGATCAAGTATGAAAAAATGGAAACCACCGATAAACTGAGAAGCATCGTTGTCCGATAACCTGTGCCAGTCTGCAGCAGATATAGGCAAGACAATGAGAAAAAAAAATTAATGATGCGCACTGAATGCGCGGGCAATGGATCAATTCAATGCCCGCGCATTTTTACTCGTTACCAACAACAATGAAATAGCCTTGGGGCCGCCGCTATGAAGGCGGGGGCATTTATCATTTTATCTGCCGATGGTCAGACCCTTACCGGTACTGAAGATTTGATTGGTTTAAAATGCCTGACGGAATTCCCTGTATGAAAACCATATATTTACGTTCACAGGAGTAATAGCAAAAATTGCCGGGACGGACGTCTAAACTAAAACGTTCTTCCTTTTACACTCACCTACCCTCCCTTATCTTTGCCTTTTAACCAAGTAATTACATGAACCTTGAATTCAACCGCAACGAAGATTCGCTGAAACAGTCATTGGGTGAAATGCGCCAGCGATTGGAAAAGATATATGAAGGCGGTGGCAAAAAAGCGATCGAAAGGCAGCGGGAGAAAAATAAACTGACACCCCGTGAACGGATCGATTATTTAATTGATAAGGATAAACCTTTTATTGAGATCGGTGCTTTTGCTGGCTATGAAATGTATGCCGAACAGGGTGGCTGTCCGGCCGGCGGTACTGTTGCCGGTATTGGTTATGTAAGCGGGAGACAGTGTGTAATCTTAGCTAACGACCAAACAGTAAAAGCAGGAGCATGGTTTCCTATCACCGGTAAAAAGAATTTACGCTTGCAGGAAATTGCGATGGAAAATCATTTACCCGTTATCTACCTGGTGGACAGTGCCGGTGTTTTTTTACCCATGCAAGACGAGATTTTTCCTGATAAAGAACATTTTGGCCGGATTTTTCGCAACAATGCTGTCATGAGCGGTATGGGTATTACACAAATAGCCGCTGTGATGGGGCCTTGTGTAGCAGGCGGTGCTTATTTACCTATTATGAGTGATGAAACACTGATGGTGGAAGGCAATGGCTCTATTTATTTAGCGGGGCCTTATCTTGTAAAAGCAGCGATCGGGGAAGATATCGATAATGAAACCCTGGGTGGTGCGGTGACACATACAGAGATATCCGGGATTGCGGATTATAAATTTAAGACCGAGCAGGAATGCATGGACCATATCAAGAAAATGTTTTCCATGTTGGGGGGAAAACCGAAAGCAGGTTTTGACAGGATAAAATCATTGGCACCCAAAAAAGATCCAAAAGAGTTGTACGGGCTCTTTCCTTTTGATGGAAAACCTTATGATATAGTGGAGGTAATCGAACGTATTGTGGATGATTCAGCATTTGAGCAGTTTAAAGAGGATTATGGGAAGACAATTGTCTGTGGCTACGGGAGAGTTGATGGGTGGGCAGTTGGTATTGTAGCCAATCAACGGAAGATCGTGAAGAGTAAAAAAGGCGAAATGCAGATGGGTGGTGTTATCTATAATGACAGTGCTGATAAGGCTGCCCGTTTTATTTTGAATTGCAATCAAAAGAAAATACCACTTTTATTTTTGCAGGATGTGACAGGATTTATGGTGGGTAGCCGTAGTGAACATGCAGGTATCATTAAGGACGGGGCCAAGATGGTTAATGCGGTGGCTAATTCAGTAGTGCCAAAAATTACGATCATCCTTGGCAATTCTTACGGTGCTGGTAACTATGCCATGTGTGGCAAAGCCTATGATCCCCGTTTTATTTATGCATGGCCAACTGCCAGGATCGCCGTGATGGGTGGTGATGCAGCAGCCAAGACCCTTTTGCAGATCGAAGTAGCTTCATTGAAAACTAAAGGGAAATTGATAACCCCGGAAAATGAAGAAAAACTCCTGAATGATATAAAGGGACGGTACGAAAAACAAACATCTCCTTATTATGCAGCGGCGAGATTATGGGTGGATACGATCATTGATCCGGCAGATACAAGAAAAGTGATCTCGGAAGGGATCCATGCAGCCAATCATAATGCAGCTATGGGTGAATTAAAGACAGGAGTGTTCCAGGTGTAATAGTCACCAACCTACTCAATACCTCTTTCCTAATGAAGCGAAGAAATTTTATTCAACTATCTTCTTGCCTCGGCTTTTTGGGTATGTTGCCCGCTACAAAAATAGCTGCCGCAAACACTGTTATTATCGAGCCAGAAAAAACTTTAGACGACAGGGAATATTGGGTTCAACTCCTGGCCAAGATTGCAGCACCAGTGCTTTCTAACATGTGCAAAGGTGAATTGAAAAAAAATATGCCGATAACGTACAGTCCAACCTGGGACGGGCGCAATAAAGAGGTGGCTTATATGGAAGCTTTCGGAAGGCTGATAGCGGGGTTGGCCCCTTTCCTCGCGTTACCGGCTGATGATACCAAAGAAGGAAAAACAAGGCAACAACTGCTGAGGCAGACACAACAAAGCCTGGCTCATGCGGTAAATCCCGGCAGCCCCGATTATTTATATTGGGGGACGCCGGCTTCCAAGCAACCATTAGTGGATGCTGCATTTATTGCACAAGCCTTCCTGGCTGCACCGGATGCACTATGGAAACCGTTAAACACGGTTACCCAAGAACGTTATATTACCGAATTCAAGAAATTGCGCCAGCTTCTACCACCGAGGAATAACTGGCTATTGTTTGCTGCCATCATTGAAACTTTTTTATTAAGTATTGGCGAAGAAATAGATGCCCCCAGAATTGATACTGCTATTGATACCATCAATAAATGGTATGCAGGTGATGGCTGGTACAACGACGGAGAGAAATTTCATTTCGATCATTATAATGGGTATGTCATTCAGCCTATGCTGACAGAAGTACTGCGTGTAAATGTGGCAAAAGGAAGAAAAGAAAAGAACTTATATGACACAGCCTTTAGAAGAATGCAACGCTATGCGACTTTCCAGGAAAGATTTATCTCCCCGGAAGGAACCTATCCTGTTTTTGGCAGGTCATCGACCTACCGGGTAGGTGCTTTTCAACCGTTAGCAAAGCTGGCACTGGAAAATGCTTTGCCAAAAGAAATAACACCGGCACAGGTTAGGTGTGCTTTAACCGCCGTGATGAAACGAATGTTCATCCCTTCCACCTTTACGAAAGAGGGTTGTCTCACTCTAGGCCTGGTGGGTGACCAGCAAAATGCTATAGCTGATTCCTATTCTAACACAGGCAGTATGTACCTTACTTCCTATGCATTCCTGCCGCTGGGCCTTCCTTCCACCCATGAATTCTGGACGGGTCCTTTTACTGAATGGACACAACGGAAAGCATGGAGTGGTAAACCCATTGCAAAAGATTATGCCGTGAACTATTAAGCAACACTTATATATATTATGAGTACAGCAGTTACAATATATACTGATGGATCAGCAAGAGGGAATCCCGGGCCTGGTGGATATGGCGTGATATTAATGAGTGGTACTCATCGGAAAGAACTTTCACAGGGATATAAACTCACCACCAATAACCGGATGGAATTAATGGCCGTGATCGCCGGGTTGAAAGCATTGAAAAAGGAAGGCATGCATGTTACCATTTATTCCGACAGCCAGTATGTTGTAAAAGCATGGGAAGAAGGCTGGTTAAAAAACTGGATCAAAACAAATTTTAAAGGCGGAAAAAAGAACCCCGACCTCTGGAGAGAATTCTATGAAATTTCTCACCAACATCAAATCAAATTCAAATGGGTAAGAGGTCATGCAGATAATGCATTTAATAACCGCTGTGATGTATTAGCAACAGAAGCGGCTGATGGTCAGCATCATAAGTTACTGCATGATGAAGGATATGAAAAAACCGCAACATAAGAAATATTTTGAAACACAAAGACATGGATACACCAGGGCACTGAGTAAATTTAACTCCGTGACACTCTCTATGACTTTGTATCTCTGGGTTTCAAACTAACTAAAAAAAAGAATGAGAAATGCACTATGCTCCTGGAGCGGTGGTAAGGATAGTTGTTATGCCCTGATGCTGGCGATAGAACAAGGCTATACCCCCAAAGTTTTATTGAATGTATTAAATGAAGAAGGAAAGATCTCCCGTTCACATGGCATCCCCGAAGAGATCTTGAAAAAGCAAGCTGCATCCGCAGAACTTCCTATCCGTATGATCAGTAGCTCCTGGCAGGAATACGAGCAACATTTCACACTAGCATTACATCAATTAAAACATAATTTCCATCTCACCCATGCCATATTCGGTGATATTGATCTGCAGGCTCACCGTGACTGGGAGGAAAAGGTTTGCAGCGCCGCACAACTCACGGCCGTACTCCCGCTTTGGCAACACGATCGCAAGAAACTGGTGTTTGAAATGTTTAAATCCGATATTGAAGCGATCATCGTCAGTTGTAATGCACTGATGGGTGAAGCCTTTATTGGCCGGACACTTACTCCTGGCCTTGTGGCCGAACTCGAAGCAAAGGGTGTCGATCCCTGTGGGGAGAATGGTGAGTATCACACACTCGTCTTAAATTGCCCCTTATTTACTGATAGGATAAATGTGGCGGTAATGGATAAAGTACAACATAAAAATTATTGGTTTACGCAACTTGAACTGGCATAAAAAAGCCCCCCTAACCAGGTGAGGCGACTATTTTGTTATTTATCGGCCTATGCCAATGTCAATACCGGCTTCTTTCTTGTCATATAATTATACAATAAGAGGATGCCCGGAAGAAAAACAAGCGTAGCTATCAGGGCATTTTTATAAAATGGAAGACCTGCGATATAACAAGCCATCAACCCATCAAAAGACCTTGCATATACTACTTCTGTAGTAGCCTGCCATACCAGGAAATTAGATACCAGGAAAAAAACAGTGGGTGCCACTATCGCTCCGGCAGCCAACTGGCCGTGACTTCTGCCTCTCACCGCCCAGCCAATCAAAGCAATGGACAAAAGCAATAAATAGTTCTTCCATTGCCCATCATAAAAACCGGCATAGGGGAAAAGTCCCTGCGTGTATAAAAGCTGCATGGCCACATCACTAACGAATAATGCCAATAAGGGTAAAATAAAAGCTATATCTTTTTGTTTGACGATAAACCCTGCAAATAAAGCAATAGCAATAACAGGAGAAAAACCGGACCATGCCAAATCGGGCCCAAAGAAATATTTACAAGCAGTCGCCAGCATTACAAGGATCAATGTAAAAACTATTAACCTTCCGTTGCTCTTCATAACTTTTAATTAATTTGTTCGCTGAATTAGTTGCAAAAATAAATGAATTGCAGCAATTGTTGGGTCTATTTATTCACCTGTGGGGACAGGTGTGGAAGCCCTGAAAACAGTGGATGGCAGAATACCTGCCAGCTGCACAGACTGACCGGGAAACACCAAAGCTGACGGGTACCCTCTTTTAAGTACGAAAGATGTATTCCCCGAGCTCAGCTTCACATCTCCCTCCGTTAGTAATAAAATATCTGTACCGGTCGCTGAAAAACTAACGGACTCACCTTCGCTAATATCAAAAACACTCAGTTGAAACCCTGCATCTGTTGGGTCAGGGATCTTGTAAAGTTTCTCTGCTTTACTGATTGGTTCGCCACTCAATATAACAGGATAAGTGGGTTCGCCTATTACATTCTTTAGCAATTCATTGACATCAACATGCTTATTGGTAAGGCCGCCTCTTAGCACATTATCAGAACTTGCCATGATCTCCACATTTTGCCCTTCGAGATAAGCATGTGGCAAGCCAGGGGCCTGGTAGATGCCTTCTCCTTTTTTAAGATGAACCAGGTTAAATAGGTAAATAGAAAAAATACCCCTGTCAATATTCCCATCCTTTGAAAAGGTTTTTGCAGCCCGCGCAGTCCAAAAATCTTCGTCATCCTTATCAGGTGAGGTATTGGCATAAATAACTCCGATATTATCGATAAGCGGCTGCAATATCCGGTTTACATCCTCTTGTGGCAGTTGCATGACATGTTCGTACAACCCGCTATATCCCGACTCATTAAAAATTGGCAACAATTCTCTTAATTCGACCACATTCAATAAGGTATAACTCAGTTCCTCTGAGGGTTTAAATCCATGAAGCAACCAGAAATCACTTAATGCCACTACCAACTCGGGTTTATGATTATCATCTTTATAATTTCGGTGAGGAGAATCAGGCGCAATCCCTGCTGCATTTTCACGGGCAAATTCTACCTGCGCAATATCCCTTGATGGATGCACCTGGATTGACAACATATCTTTTACATCCAGTACTTTGAGAAGATAAGAAAGGTTACCTGAATGGTTGTGGAGTTCCTCCCACCGTCCAGTGCCCGTTTCTACTTTTGCATTGCCAAGCGGGTGAACTCCCATCCAGTATTCTGCAAAAGGCCTGTTCTCTTTATTCTCCAGTTCCAATAAAGAAGGGATAAAGGAAACGCCACCCCAATCATAATGCTTGACCAATCCTTTTAAACGATAAATGCCGGGCATATTTTTTTCTTTTTTAACTTGGAGTAAAGATAATACATGGCCTTGCATAATGAACTGGGAAAGAAAGGCGAAGAATTGGCAGTAACGTGGCTGAAAGAAAAAGGTTACGAGATACGGCATTGCAACTGGCGCTATTTGCAATATGAGATAGACATTGTAGCCAGCAAGGGAAAGTTTTTATATTTTATAGAAGTAAAGACAAGAAATCATTCCCGCTATGGCTACCCGGAAGAAAGCGTTACGAAGAAAAAATTTAAACACTTACAAAGAGCCGCCGATGAATACTTGTTTCAAAACCCGGGGCATCCCTGGATTCAATACCATGTCCTTTCCGTCACATTTCACCGTGATAAAGAACCGGAGTATTTTCTGATCGAAGACATCTTTCTTTGAATCCAAATTCCTCCTGCTTAATGAGCCCTCGCCCCGGGATCCCGGCCCATTCCTGCCATCATTTTCTCTACAAGCTTAAATGTAGCCGGGCAATATTCTACATTCTGTTTATGGATATGTACAAAATCCCTGAATTTTTTCGATAGGTGAGGGAATCCGGCGCAATCTGCAGGGCGAATTTCATAAATGCTACACTTATTATCCGCAAGGTTCAGAAATTGACATGGCTCTGTTTTATTGAGCCAATCTCTTTCCCCGCCTCTTTCCCTTTTTAGCCATTTCGTCTGAAACTCTTCCACCGTCATGCTGAAATGTGCCGATATTCTTTTCATATCCTGTTTGGTAAAAGTCGGCGTCATTGTTTTACAGCAGTTGGCGCAAGAAAGACAATCTGTCTCCTGCCACACTTCTTTTTCCAATACCGCTATTTTTGTATCAAGCCCCCGTGGCGATTCATTTTCCAGTTTGGTGAGAAAGCGCCGCATGCTTCTTTTTGCCTGGCGGGCTTTTTGTTTGAATGAACGAAGATTAATGGGTTGTAGTAAAGACATGCGCCGAAGGTAAAAGAATTTTCCCATCAGAGTTTTGCAATGGCTATTTTTGTTATCACATCAAACCAACAATTATGAGAAGAATACTGGTTGTTCCTGTCATGGCTGTTATCCTTAGTTTTTCAGTTGGCTCCTGCAAATCTTCTTCCAGCACTCCACCAACTCTCTGTGATACGGCCTGCCTGACTGACACCCTAAAATTCATCGGTGAACACAAGCTGAAGCCTTATGTATATATCACCGCAAAAGATTGCAAAGCCGACAGTATCATATGGAGCTACAACGGAATGGGCGCCAACCGGAAAACGAAATTTGATTATACCTCTGTATTCGTCAATAAAGATTTTATCCGCTGTGTTTTTAAAGACACTGGCTTCGTTTACATACTATTCAATGACTGCGCTACAGGACGTGGCTTCCAGATAAAATTGCCGTATGACAAAAAACAGAGTTTTGTTATGAAAACCAGCGGCATTAATAATATTGATCCAAAATTTTCCATCGCGGACAACCTGTTGGCTTATACAGACAGGGGTAATATTTATGTTGAAGATATAGCCACTGGTAAGAAAGCGATGATGACCTTTGGTGAAAAGCTGGACATCGACTACGATGCCATCCATGAATACATAGATTCTGTTAACGTCACCAATTCAAGAATCTGGGTAAAGGTAAAGATCCAAGAGAACTGGAAAGAACTGCAAAAGAATATAACACTCGAATAAAAAGCATCGGGCAGGGTATAACTGGCTGAAGGTTAAAAAAGATTTGGACCTCTTCTTAAAAAACTTCAACACTCTTCATGTGGGAATCTTATAAAAAAGGATTCAAAGCATATTTACAATTAGAAAAATCCCTTTCAGATAATTCTGTCCAGGCCTATATGAGGGATATCGAATTGCTGACACAATTCATGCTGGCTCCCTTCGGCCCACAGGGCCCAGCAGTTCGACAGCAAAAACAACTCAAAAACCCCGGTGAACTTACCTTAAAAGATCTCCAACTGTTTATCAAAAACATCACCGAATTAGGGATGATGGCCAGTTCCCAGGCCAGGATCATTTCCGGGTTACGGGCTTTTTATAAATATTGTTTACTCGAACATATTGTGACGACTGATCCCACCACCCTGCTGGAAGCCCCTAAACTAAAAAGGTCGCTGCCGGATACACTTAGTTTCGAAGAAATAGAAAGCATGATAGCACAAATTGACCTCAGCAAACCGGAAGGTGGCCGCAATAAAGCTATCCTGGAAACGATGTACAGTTGCGGTCTGCGGGTAAGTGAAGTGATAAGTCTTAGAATTTCACAATTGTATCTCGACATCGGTTTTATCCGGGTCACAGGAAAAGGTGATAAAGAAAGACTGGTACCTATTGGCAGAAGTGCTATCAAGTATATTACTATCTATAAAAATGATATCCGGGTCCATCTCACCATCAAAAAAGGAAACGAGGATATCCTTTTCCTGAATAACCGGGGATCTAAATTATCAAGAGTGATGATCTTTTATATCATCAAAGACCTGGCTCTGAAAGCAGGAATTAAAAAAACTGTTTCCCCGCACACTTTCCGTCACTCCTTTGCCACGCACCTCGTAGAAGGTGGCGCCGACCTGAGGGCTATCCAGGAGATGTTGGGACATGCAAGCATTACTACCACGGAGATCTATACCCATCTTGACCGGGAATTTTTAAGAAAAACATTGGAACAATTTCATCCGGGGTTCAAAGGTTAGGCTATAACAAAGTCAGGCAATAATCCATGTGTGATTGATATTGTGCCTCAAATGGTACCAATACATCCATCACAACCGGTGATCACAAAAAGTTTTATAGCTGAACTTTTCTAAAAGTAGAATAGCTTCCACTATTGAATGATGATCTTCTCCGTAAATTTCTTTCCTGATTTCTTATTCCTCAGCACCAGTGAATAGCCCCCAGCTGCCAAAGCAGGTACCTGTATACGCAATATCCTTGCTTCATTATCTATCCAGACTTCCCGCTGATGAGCCAATTGGCCGGCCTGGTTCAATAGTTGCAAGATAAAATATCCTTCCCCGATTTGTTTCCACTCAATGGTAAGATGGGATCCTGCTTCAACAGGATTCGGGAATACCTTAAAGGATGTCGGAACACTATTGAGCACAGAAGGCATCAACTTAACTTCTTTTACTTCATTTTTGACAGGCTGTACAGGCGGACAACTGATGAGATATAACGGAAATGTACTTTTCAATTGCAGCACCACGGAACCGGCCTGGTTGTTTCTCTTAAAAAGCAATTCTTTTGTCTCACGTCCAACATAAGATCCAACGAGAACAACCTCGCTATTTTTTGTTGCAGGCTTAATACTGAACTCTCCCTTAGCATTTGATGCAACCGCTATTTTTGTTCCTTTGATCATGATCGTGGCATAAGGCAGTGGCTCTCCACTCTCGTTGATAATCCTGCCTTTTATGGGGCTAATATCAACTTCTACAGGGGGAATAACTATTAAACCCATGGTCACTCTTGTGCAGGTGGTATCTGCCTTTGGTTTATTAGCCGTGTCTGCTACAACGCTAATTTCTCCTTTTGTTGATTGTTGGTAAGGAACAACTATAATATTGCCAGCAAGGGGAATCCGATCGACCGGCCGGGCTATCCTTTCTATTGTCTGTTCGTTATCAGCTCTTCTTGTTGTGTCGCTGGTTACGGTAGCTACCTTTATTTTTCCCTTTGTTGTTTGTGCTGACACTTTGATAGACACCAGGAAAGCCGGGATAACGATCTGGAAAAAATATTTCACCCATGGAATTCTTTTTTTAGGTATTTCCATATCCCGGTCCAGCTGGTCGATCATAAACCGCCCGCAAACAGATCCTGTAGAGGGTTTCTTAAAAAAATCGGCCACCTGCCGGTCACTCATGTTACTGAAATCAATAACCTGTTTTTGGCAAGAGTCGCAAAACTTGCCCCGTCCGAACGGGTCATCCGGGCGGGCTTTTTCGACGGGTGTCATGCCGTCCCAGTTCTCATAACAGGGTTTGGGGATGGTGAGTTTAATTTTCTTACTCATATAATCAGAATGATTGGATGATATTTAACCAGATGCAGGAATTGAACGTCTTTCATAAACCGGAAGGATAAATAAGTGAAACCATTTTGGCCCTTCGATCTGCTTACTGTTATAAACGCGGCTGGTAGAAACCAGCCCCGTATCACTAACCGGCTGTTAAATGATTAGCCATTTTTCTTCTGATGCTGTTGCATCGAGAATTGCATATCGTTATGGATGGATAGTATCAACAAACAGGTAGCCGTACAGAAGACCGGGCTGGTGATACAGTGGTGACCGTTCCAGCTACCATCGGTGTTCTGGATATTTACGAGCTTACCGGTGGTGGCATCATACCATTTTTTCCAGCTGTCGCCACCCTGCATCAACAGGCTCTCTCCCGTCATCAGGAAACTCATAAATTCTTCGCCGCCATTATTGCCAAAGCCTTGCAACACGTCATGCCGCTGTGCTTGTTGCTGTGAAGCTTTATTGACGGAATACGCCGTAACCAGTTGTTTGGCATCAATGGTTTCTGCCCCTGCCGCTCTTAGATTTTCTTCAGTTACTTTGTTGTCTTTTATTTTTCCTTCACTTTTTGCTTTATCGACCAGGTCTTGCGCTCTTTTTGATTCTTTGGCACTGGCCCGGGTAGTGCTGGATAAACCATAGAGCATTACCCCTGCTGCTTTACTGGTTACAGCAGAATTGGTATTCACATCAAAATTGCCATTCTGGTATTGCCGGCTACGGTTCATTACCGTTTGATCTACTTTCCGCCCCACTTCATCAGCACTTTCAAGAGCATTATTGGCCAAGGCAGATTGTAGTACTGGCGCCCAGCCACCATCTTTCCAACTTCCATCTTTGTCTTGTCCCTGCTGGATCCTTGCTACACATTTATCCAATGCTTTTTCAATTCTTTTTTTCAAGGCTTCATTATCCAGGTTATAGCGCAATAGGTTGGTAAAAAACTGTGCGGTCAGAATCACATCTATATTCCTGCCAAGTTTGGATTGTGGTTGAGTGTTGGTTAACGTGGTAAGGTAGGGCTGGTTATCGGGGCACTGCTCTGTAATTTTCAATAAAAACTTCGTTGCTTTTTCCAGGTTCTTTGAATAGGTTCCTTGATCCAGTGTATTATCTGTTCTTAACAGCGACATGGCCACCAGTGCCGTGGTAGCCGGATCACTTGTTACGGCATGCGGATCACGAATGTCCTGCCGGGCGTGTGAACCTGCACCCCAGCCTCCATCTGGCGCCTGCGCCTTACCCATCCAGTCGAGTCCTTTCTTAATGGATGCTTCAACTTTTTCCGGTGTCCGGAATATGCTGATTAATTTTCCTTCCTGGCTGGTATCTGTACCCAGGATGGTTTTCATAATACAAACGTGGTTTAGGTCGGGATTGTTACAACATTTCACTGCCTTCTTTTCGGTGTTGTCATTTTTAATTGTTGTTGTGGCCAACAAACCGGCTACAGCCAGTGCCGATACTGACAGCAGCACATTTCTTTTCTCAAATAAAAATTTCATAACATTTTGTTTTAAAAGATGAATAAAAGAAGTAGGACAGCCGGTGAGAATGGAAACACAGATATGAAGAGACGTATAGTAAATAATACGCAGCGTCTCCCGGCCCTGTGGTTATTTTTTTAGCACGGACATTGTTTTTCCAGGGTCAGTACTTTTGGATGCAGGCTTTCCCTTTGCCAACATTTGCGCACCTTCCACCATTCTTACAAATGCTGAATGATAACCTTCTTCATCGGTACCTTTTGCATCTGCCCTGGCAGCCAGCGGGGTACCCTTTATCAATAAACATTTATAAAAATGATTTACATACTTGGATGCAAGGTTTTTAGCATTTGCATAAGAAAGCATACAATTTTATTCGCTAATTTTATTGCGGTGACATTTATTAAAAATATAGCACACACCACGCTGGCTGATAAAGAACTGGTAACCCTGTACAAAGATTCAGGCGATATGGCCGTATTGGGTGAACTCTATCAGCGATATATGGACCTTGTGTATGGCGTCTGTCTCAAGTATTTTAAAGAACCGGAAACCGCCAAAGACGGTGTGATGCAGATATTTGAAGAATTGGTATCAAAATTGAAAAAACACGAAGTGGATAACTTTAAGGGCTGGTTGCACCAGGTGGCCAAGAATCACTGCCTGATGCAATTACGGACACCAAAGAATATGAAAACCGTGGAGTTCAAGGCAGAATTTGTGCAATCAGAGGAAAATGTGCATCTGAATGGTGTGCTGGAAAAAGAGGAGAATTTCAAAAAAATGGAATACTGTCTTGGCGTTTTGGCCGGTGAACAACGGGAAGTGATCAAACTCTTTTATTTGGAAGGAAAATGTTATAATGAAATAGTGGAGATCACCGGACATGAATGGAACCAGGTAAGAAGCCTGATACAGAATGGAAGAAGGAATTTGAAGATCTGTATGGAGAAGGAAGAGTTGGGAGTGCGGAGTCGGGAACCAGGAGTTGGGAGTTCGGAGTCGGGAATCTAACTGCTTTAGATGGGGGTGAAACAAAGAAATAATTTGCATTGGTTTTTGTATAAAAAAAACGTACATATTCTCCGCCGGTTGGTGGAACAGCGTGATGGCAGACGATAACAACATAAAAAAATTTACCGCAGCGGATATTGAAAAATATCATAAGGGTTTGCTTTCTGCTGCAGACAGGCATGGGCTGGAAAAAGCAGCTTTGGATGATCCCTTCCTGGCAGATGCATTGGAAGGGTATGCCATTGCCGGTGTGAATGCCGGTAACGATTTAGCCGAGCTTAAAAAAAGATTAGCCGAAAAAGTTGAAGGAGCAAAAGTGATCCAGTTACATACCGGCCGAAAGAATTCTTTCCGTTTACTCCGAATTGCAGCAATCGTTGTGTTTATCGCCGGCGCCGGTCTCCTGATCTATCAGCTGGGATTTAATACAAAATCGAATGAGATAGCCCAGGCTGGAACTGCAAAAAATGAAGAAAAAAAAATAGGTGATACCGTAAAAGCTACTTCGGCTATTCCTGCAACTAGTGAATCAACGCGGGCTGCTGAAAACATAACTGGTGACTCTAAAGATTTTACTGTTCCTGATAAAAGTACTCCGACAACTACAGGTGCAGCAACAAAACCGGTGGATAATAACCAGGTTAAAAATGCACCCGGCGAAACGATCGTTGTGCCAACGAAAACAACTACCGACGATGCCATTGTGATGAAACCAATTGAAAAGTTACCAGCAGTCTCAACCCCTCCGAAAAGCTATGTAGAGAGAAATGAAAAATACAGGGTAATGCAGAAAGATGCAGAGAAAAAAGAACTCGCAAGAGCTGAAGCCGACTCTAAAAATAAATTAAAGGACAAGGAAGATTTTGATAAAGCTATAACAAGGGAGCAGTCGACACAACAAAATAGCCAGGGTGTTGTATCCAGCCGCCATGCAGATAATAGCCAGCTTTATAATAACACAAACACCTTTCGCGGACGGGTAACGGATGCCGACAACCGGGGCATTCCCTTTGCTAACCTAACCAATGCCCAGGACAATAATACCGGTACGTATACGGATGCAAAAGGAAATTTCAACCTGACTCATCCTGATACAGTATTAACAGTGCAGGTAAGATCAGTAGGTTTTGAAAATACAAATGTGCAGTTGAGAAATGATGTACCCAATAACCAGGTGATCTTACAGAACGACCGCAGGGGCGTATCTGAAGTAGTGGTTACACAACAAAAGCCAAATGCAGCCGCCCGCCAACGCAATGACAATACAAAGCTGGATGAACCGGAACCGGCAGACGGATGGGAAAACTATGACACCTACCTGGTAAATAACCTGAATAAACCGGCTGATTTTACATCCAAACCAAACAACTCCGGCACTGTAGAAATATCGTTTGAAGTGGATAAGAACGGGAAACCTTCCCAAATTAAAGTGGAAAAATCCCTTTGCACCCTCTGCGATAAAGAAGCTATCCGACTGGTTAAAGACGGTCCCAAATGGAAGCGTAAGGTTAAACAAAGCCGGGCGACAGTGACCATCTATTTCTAAAAAAAACTATTGTTAGCTGATCTGGAACTACCGGATTTAGCTGTCCTGCAACCTCCTGCCGCTCAATGCCGCTGGGCACCCCAGGATAATTCTTCACTGCTACCCAGGGCGTTTACGCCCCATTTTTGTTCCCCCATGTTTTTCCTACCTTTGCCATTCAAAAAAAATGCAAGTATGAAAAAAATAATTATCACTGCTATTGCGCTCGCCGGTTTGTTTGTTGCTGATGCACAAACATTAACCACTCCACAACCCAGTCCTACACAGACCATCAAACAGAATTTCGGACTCTCTTCGATAGAGCTTTCCTATTCCCGCCCGGGGATGAAGGGAAGAAAGATCTTTGGAGACCTGGTTCCTTTTGGAAAAATTTGGCGGACGGGGGCTAATAATGCCACGACCCTCACTTTTGCTGACGATGTTACTATTGGTGGCGTAAAAGTGAAAGCTGGTAAGTATGGCTTGCTCACCATTCCTGAAAAGAAGAGCTGGACAGTCATCATCACTAAACAACTGGATGTTACCAGCCCGGCTGGTTACAAACAAGACCAGGATGTGGTAAGAGTTGATGCGAAAACAATGGAGATGCCGGAAAGTATGGAATCATTTACCATGCAGTTTGCTAATGTAAAATCCAATAGCAGTGACTTGCAGATCATGTGGGACAAAACGGCTGTTTCATTGCCAATCACTACAGATGTAGAAGCTAAAGTAATGGCACAGATCGACCAACTGCTCAATAAAGATAACCGTCCTTATTTCGGCGCAGCTATGTATTATATGGATAATGGAAAAGACATGAAACAGGCACTTGCCTGGTTAGACAAGGCAGTAGAGTTACAACCTAAAGCTTTCTGGATCCATCACCAGCGGGCAAATGCACTTGCCAAACTGGGAAAGAAAGAAGAGGCAAAAGCTTCAGCGGAAAAGTCAAAGACATTGGCTACAGAGCAAAAGAACGATGACTATGTGAAACTGAATGAAAAGTTGATCGCTGAATTGAATAAATAAGAACCCACTCTTAAAGGCGGGCTTTAGACATTACTATTTTCAATAACCCCAGCTATGTTGGGGTTATTTTTTTTGCCCATCATGCTGTTTAATGCCAGGCTGAAAAAGATGACCCCAAATGCCCCAATTGGATTCAGCCACAGGAAACCCATTTTAAAAACACCTGATTTGGTAAGAATAAAAATCAGCAATACCAACAACTCTGCCAGCACCGCTGCCCAGAAAACAACATTCCCATTTTTGATCTTCTTCAGGAAAAATGCGACAAGAAATACACCCAGTATAACACCATAAAAAAGCGAGCCCAGTATATTCACGGCTTCGATCAGGCTATTGCCAATATTATAGGTAAACATTGCTACCACGATACAAAATAAGCCCCATGCCAGCGTGTACCATTTTGATAACTGATACTCATCCTCCCCGCTTTCTTTCTTTTTAGTAAATCGTTTATGAAAATCTACCATGGTACAAGACGCCAGGGAATTTATGGCAGCCGCAATACTGCCCCAGGAGGCCAGGAAGATAATGGCAATTAACAAACCGACCAAACCAACCGGCAGGTTGTCCACAACAAAACGAAGGAAAATATAATTGGTATCATTTCCATCTCCGCCCACTTCTTTTGTGTTGACCCAGGCTTTTACTTTTGTACGCAAACTGCTGGCATCGCTTTGGAGTGATCGCAGTGTTGTTATGTGCTGATCTTTCAACTCCTTATTACCGGAATCGGACGCATTAACATAATTAATAACAGCTTGTTGTTTTTGCAACGTGATAGCATCATACTGTTGTCGAGCCGTACTAAATGAATCTTTATAAACAGCTGATCGCTCTAGTTTTTTCACCTGTACCTCATTAAAAAATATAGGGGCCTGGTTGAACTGGTAAAAAGTAAACACCAATGCCCCTATCAGCAGTATCAGGAATTGCATGGGAACTTTTACCAGGCCATTCATCAGCAACCCCATTCGGCTTTCTTTCAGTGATTTGGCCGTGAGATAACGGCCCACCTGTGATTGATCCGTACCGAAATATGAAAGTGCCAGGAAAAACCCTCCTATCAAACCACTGAAGAGGTTGTACTGATCGCTCCAGTTGAATCTTCCGTTTTCAAACCCGGTAGTGATAACATTTAATTTACCCAATTTACCACTCACATCCAGCGCATCAGTAAAGCTCACATTTTGGGGGAGCATGTTTACTACCATATAGCCCGCCAGGAACATCCCGATAAAGATGATAAGCAATTGCAACTGCTGTGTATATGCCACTGCCTTGGCGCCTCCACTCATGGTGTAAATGATAAGCAGGCCACCCATGAGTATATTAGTATAATAAATATTCCAGCCAAATAAGGAAGAAAGAATAATAGAAGGAGCAAATACACTGATACCGGTGGACAAACCTCTTTGCAGCAAAAAAAGAAAAGAGGTGAGGGTCCGGGTTTTATTGTCAAACCGGTTCTCGAGGTATTCATAGGCGGTATAAACTTTTAGTTTTCGAAAAATAGGAACAAAAAAAATGCAAATGACCACCATGGCCAACGGGATACCAAAATAATATTGTACGAACCGCATTCCATCGGTATAGGCCTGGCCGGGCGCCGAAAGAAAAGTGATGGCGCTGGCCTGTGTTCCCATGATGCTTAACAAAACAAGTCCCCAAGGCAAACTACGGTTGCTGAGAAAATAACCGTCGAGGTTGCGGGAAGTACGGCTTTTATATAAGCCATAAGCAATAATGGTCAGCAGGGTTCCAACCAGTACTATCCAATCAACCTGGTTCATGCAAACTTTTTAGTAAAGAAAGTGAAAAGAATGATCAGCACAACAAGGAAGCTGATCACCAGTACATACCAGTAATTCCAGTTTTTGAAGAAGGGGGCCTTATCGTTGTCTGGTGTTTCCATAAAATTATTTGCGGGTGGTTCGTAACCAGCCTGTCAGCACGATCACAATGCCAAGTATCAATCCTATTAAAATTCCGATCCTGACTTTTTTGATAAGCACTCCCACTACCAGCCCGATTACAATGGCAAAAATAAATGCCATCTCACCTCTTCGTATACTTGGTTTTCGTTCTTCTCTCATACTTTTTTTTGGGAACACGAAGTACACTAAGGCACGAAGAGCACTACGCTGTATACATTTCTCTATGTGTACTTTGTAATTCTTTGTGTTCTTTGTGCTCCGTTCTAAAATCCTTTTTTCTTGTTCAACGCAATGATATTAGCAAGCAACCGGTAAGCCCCGGGTACTCCAGCTGGCAACTCACGAAAAAATACCAGGCCTGTGTATGTAAACCAACCCTTGCCATATTTAGCAACCAGCAAACTGCCATCATCCGATTTTTCACCAGGATCGCTCATACCGATAAGTTTCTCAAACTTACCGGTAGTATCGCTGCCATGATAAATACTTCTTTCCTGTATCCAATTGGCAAAATCATCGGAACTGATCTTATTCGGAAAATTAAATACCGGGTGTGCTGGCTGTAATAAAGTAACCGGCGCATTTTCATCTGTCACCCTTGTCCTGGTAATATTAAAATTATAGGGACCGATCCTTGAACGAACAGGTCCGATATTATTGCTCGTATTATATTGTACAATCAGGTTACCTCCTTCATTGACGTACTTCATCAGCTTATCATAGTGTTTGTTCAGCCATTCTACCGTGTTATACGCCCTCACCCCGGTTATGATGGCATCGAATTTATCAAGACTGTTCCTGGTCATTTCTTTATCCGTCAACAGATTGACCTCGTACCCCATTTGTTCCAATGCTTCAGGAACTTTATCCCCAGCCCCAGGGATGTAGCCGATCTTTTTGCCATAGGTTTTCACATCTATCTGCACCAGATTGGCCTGGGCCTCCCGGAAATAGGTAATGTTGGGGATATGATTGTAGGAAATGGTCTTTTTTTCTCCGGCATATTGAAATTGGCCTCCTTTTTTCACCTCTGTGGTTATGATCTCTTTTCCATTTAACCCTTTTTGGGCTGGTCGCAATGCCAGGGTATGATAATTTGAAGGGTTCTGAAATGTTCCATAGGTAAAACTACTTTTCCCTGAAATAGCGGATGAGGACGCTGCTATCCATTTATTGGAATGAGCAATACCCACTGCATAATAGGTTGAGTCCCTGGTGTTGGTTTTAAAGTGCAACTGCACATTCACAACGCTATCATTCAGCGATAAGTTATTTTCACTAACAAAATCAAATTCAACCGGGGGAAGTACAGCCAACGGGTGATATAATTCTCCTTTCACAGGATCTGTGAATTTGTACTTCACAGGTCTTGCAAACTCAATGTCCTGCCCTTCAATATTCAAATTGGCTAACAGCAAAAAAGAGGGGTCGACATCGGGTTGGCCAATAGATGCCGGATCCGCAACATTATAATATCCCTCCGCCATTTTCTTTTCCAACCAGTAAGGTTGGGCATGTTTTGTTAGGGGGTGGACAAAATAAGTTTTGGAATAGTTTAGGTTCCTGTTTTTTGCCAGGGGCTGATTGAATGACGAATCTACCAGTTCGGCTGCAGCTATTTTTACATTTTTCAGGACTGTTGGTACACCTGACCGATTGTTGAACGAGAAATTTATCCGGATCGAATCCGTCTGTACGGCAAACTGAGCCGCTGTCGTCGCATCAATAAAAAGTCCGCTGCATTGTTGTATCAATTGCTTGGTCTCCTCCATTTTTTTATTTCGCCAATATCCCCCGGGCATATTTTTCAGTGCTACATATAATTGCACCAGGCCCTTCACCGATTTTTCAGGATGGAGGAAATCAAAAGAAGCAGCAATCGCCTCCACCATGTTGGCAATAGCGTCCCCCCCTTTCACTCTTTTCCAGGTGAGATCTACCCCATCCATCAGGTCATTTACAGGCGGGTCTCCCATAGTGGCCTTGAAATATTCCAGGGCCTCCCCTCTTCCGGCGGGCACGCCAAAGCCCTGGCTTTTATGCTGGCTCCGGCTTTCCGCAGCAATTTCACCATAACTCTTGCCCAACAAAGGATTATAGCCTCCCACATCTACTTTATACTGATCTTCTCTGGTGGTGTTATTGCCACCAAAATTGAATGTATTCCAAACTGCCCGTTTAGCCTGCCAGACTGATACATGTTTTAATTGCTCAGGAAAGCGGTTGGGATCGGCCGCAGCTGCAAATGCTTCATTTGCTAAAATACCCGAAGCGGTGTGATGGCCGTGCCCACCCTCACCTGTTGTGGGAAACCGATTTATAATAACATCCGGTTGAAATTTTCGAATCACCCACACTACATCACTCAATATCTTTTCCTTTTCCCATTTTGTAAATGTCTCTTCAGGAGTTTTTGAATAGCCAAAATCATAGGCTCTCGTAAAGAATTGCTCACCTCCGTCTATGCGCCTGGCTGCCAGCAACTCTTGTGTCCTTATCAGTCCCAATTCTATTCCTTGTTCATCACCGATGAGGTTTTGACCACCATCACCTCTTGTTATTGACAAATACCCGGTTCGATATAAACGGTCCTTTGATAAATAAGCGATCAACCTGGTATTTTCATCATCGGGGTGGGCTGCCACATATAAAACGGAGCCCAATACATTTAACTTGCGAATGGCGAGGTACATATCGGCAGAAGTCCAGTTGGGTGGTGCCTGGGAAAAAACAAAAGAACAGCCGATCAATGCCGGCAGGCAAGTGCCTGATAATAACAGCAATAACTTCTTCATTTAGAAAAATTAGTAAGCGAATATAACGGCTATTTGCGAAGCGGGGGAAGCCGGTCATATAAATATGCAGTTAAAATATAGCAAGATAACTACCGGTAAGGTATATAAACGACAAAACTCCCGGCAATCTGATTACCGGGAGTTTTTACCCATATGATTATTGTTTTTCTACCTTGAAGCCATTGGCCTCAGCAAATTCTCCCTGTGCTTTTTGCATATTTTTTAAGACGTCGGGCTTTTCTTCCACCAATTTCTGCAGTTCTGCTATCACTTCCTGCCTTGTTTCTTCTGTTGCAGCCTTGCCTAAATCCTTGTAGCCCGTATACAAACTCTTTATATACTTGAAATAACGGAGCGTTGCACTCTTGAACTCATCTGCTTTTTTCGCTGAAGGTACTTTCATGTCGTTGATCTCATCGATCTTTTCCTGAACCATCTTCTCCATATTCTCTGCGGCAACAACGATACTATCATACTCATTGGCACCCAGGAATCTTCCAACTTTATTTTCGGTCTCCTGAATATGTGGCGACAGGCTTCTTTCCTTCGTTACAATATCCTGGCTGAACTTAAAAGCTGACTTTGATTTACAGGCAACTAACCCCGAAAAGATAACGGCAATTAAAATTAATTTTTTAAGCATGGTGTTGAAATTTAAATAAAAATAAGATTTCTCAAAAGTAATACCAATATGTTTTAAAATCTTCTACAGCCCTACCAGGAATATGGCATTACAAAACATCAGCTTTCCATTTTCCCAAAAATTCCGGAATAACACATTGTCGGTCATATAGCATACCGATCCGGCCCCAATCTGCTGCACACCAAATACCAGCGCATCTTTTAATTTATCCTTCAGTTTGGCACCTACAAATCCGGCTACAGGATCATCTTTTTTAATGACGCCAACATTCCATCCGTCCTCCTTGATAAATTCATAGATCATATCATCCATCTTCAACGTGTAATAATAGTTGGGATAACCAAAACCCAATGGATGTGTATTATCCATCTCCACTTTGTAAATAGAGCCGGGTGTAGTATAAGGTATCGCATCCCTGTCCCGGTCTTCAAACTTTTTCAACACCTCGTAAGTGATCTTTTCTTCTTTCTTATCAGTTGTCTCTGTTTTTCTTAACTTTATATTAAAGGGAGTATTGACCGGGTCAACTTTTGCCAGTGCGGTGACTGCACCTTCCAATGCCACTACCCTCCCGCCCCTGTTGATCCAGGCTTTGAAAGTTTCCAGTGCGGCCTTGTCATTCAAAAAACGATAGGCTCCATCAGGCATGATCAATACATCAATAGTATTCCAGTCTATGCGACTTATATCACCCGCATTGATAAGGGTGACAGGATAGTCAATCTGCTCTTCAAAGAAATGCCATATTTCGCCTGCAGCATTCGAACCAATACCTTCCCCCGTTAACAACACAACTTTCGGCGCCTTGAAGGGACGAACATTATTACTACCAAAATCATATCCTTTATCAACAAAGCCGGTAGATACGGGATACAACTGTGTATTATTATTATCAGCGATCCTTCTTACTTCCGCCCACAGCTTGTCACCAAAGGACTTATTAGCTGTTTTTAAAATGATTATTGCGCCCCGGTCAAACTTTTTCCCGTTCACTTCAAAGGGGTTCGTGGCATACCGCAATAGAATACCTTTCTTCAGGAGTTGGGCTGTTGTCTTTACCGTTTGAATACCATTCCAAGGCAGTATATACCCATAGGCCGTTTCCGCATTCACCACTTTGCTTTTTTCCGCCAGACTACTGCTGTTAATATTAGTACGACTGGCATAGGCTTCAAGCCCGTACGCATAAGGTAATGACCATGCTGTTATATCGTAGGTTGCCGAATCAACCAGCTTTCCCCGGGGCTCAAACAGAACTTTCACCATGGTCGACCTCGGTTGAAGGGCGCTTATCACAATATCATTGTTAAGGCTGAACGTTTCTTCCTTATTCGTGGTATAACTAATGCCTTTGCCTGACCCCGATCCAGTGCCATATTGGATTCCATTTTTATTCAACAGATCCAATAATGATTCAATACGTTCCCTGTCTTTACTATTATTCTTTATTACATACGTCTTATACTCTCCCACACCTGTTGTTACCGCCTCATTAAAATACTTCCTGAACTCTTTCACCAATTTGCCGGCGTTCAACGAGGAAACTTCAATAGTGCTCAAGGAGGTGGTGTAATGATGGATCGCCCGGTCATATAAGGTGAGGGTATCCTGCTCATCATTGATGATAGCTACGCCACCTGCTCCTCCTCCCCCCTGTTCATACGTCATACCAATAGCACCGTTATAAACCGGGTAGGTATCACCGTAAGATGGATAGTACAGGTCAAAAACTTCTTTAGTAAAATATAACCATCCATTGGCATCGAAATACTTTGCATGATTTTTACCGATCGTTACCTGGAAATCTCTTTGCCAGGAAGTGATCACATCATGATAAGGCTGCGCTGCCGGTGCAAAATAATAGGGTGCATTCGTTCCCTGTTCATGAAAATCAACATGCACATGGGGCATCCATTGATTATACCTGTTCATCCGTTGCCGGCTTTCTACTTGTGTTTGCCATACCCAGTCACGGTTCAGGTCAAAATTATAATGATTGGTTCTTCCGCCGGGCCAGGGTTCGCGATGCTCTCTTGCGATACGTTGAGGATCAGGATTTTTACCAGCTATTGAATTGAACCAATTCACATACCTGTCTCTACCATCGGGATTGACACAGGGGTCGAGGAGAACCACTGTGTTTTTCAACCACTCTTTTGTTTTGGCATTCGCAGGATCCACCAATGCCCAGAGCGTCATCATAGCAGTTTCAGAACTTGATGTTTCATTGCCATGTACATTATAACTTAGCCATACCAGTGCCGGTGCATTTTCGTTGGCAGCCATTTTATCAGGGCCAAGGTTAGCCAGCCGGAGATTGTTTGTTCGTATATTTTCAAGATTTGAAATATTGTCAGACGACGAAATAACAGCCAGCAACAAGGGACGCCCTTCATTGGTTTGCCCGTATTGATCCAACTTCACAGTAGCAGGACTATTGGTAACAACATGATTGAAATAATTGACGATCTTCCAGTGGGGTGTAAAACGGCTACCGATCGGGTAACCAAGAAATTCTTCCGGTGATTTTAATTGCCCAAAGGAAATCCATGTAGCTGTCAAAAAAAGAATAGAAAAGAAAAGTCGTTTGTGCATGATTTCATTTTTTTGAAGGAGTAAAATTGGTCAGTGTGGCCAACCTGTATTTTATTACAATACGCCATCTCAAAATCATTCTTTTGCCGGAATGGATGGAAAACGGTAAGAAAATAGTCTTTGAAAACAATCCTTCCGGCTTACCCTCTTCCCGGCAATTATTTGCTAACGACTTTTGAGAAGTTCTTATAAAAAGGCTGCCGTGTAAAATACGGCAGCCTAATAACTAAAAAAATTATTTTATTTATTGGTGGGGAGTTCCAGTTTTAAACGGGCAAAATAGTAAGCACCGTTAAAACCGTGTTGTTGCACCCGCCGACTAAACATAAAACGACCTGAGCTCATATTGCCACTATGCGTGTGCTGATCCTGGTAAACATCGAACAGGTTATTAGCGCCAACTGTTACTGAAAATTCCTTTTTAATCTGGTAAGAAAGCGAAAGATCAGTTACCAATTTTGATTCAAATACCTGGTCAAGGGTTTCTCTTGTATTATTGTTAAACGCGTTCATAGGGAAAGCCCCTGGGTTGGATGGGTTGATGGAAGGATCACGATACTCCACTTTACCAAAGTTTACCAAACGAACCATGGCTCCGAACTTGCTTACCTTATAATTCACTGTCAGGCTTAATTTACTTTTGGGATTTGCTACTTCAATCCGGCTCTGATCTTCCCTGTTGAAATAATTCCCCAACTGTCCGCTGGCGAGCAAGACCGGGGATGCTTTGATGATGGGTTTACCATCGGCGCCTTTTTTTACTTCATTATCGATAAAAATGGCAGCGAGGGTAGCTCTGAGGGAATGCTTACCGCCAAACCTGGTGCTATAAGATAGTACTGTTTCCAGGCCCTGGGATTTTGTACTGATAGCATTGGTAAAAAAATTAGCCGTGCTGGCACCTGCCGCATCTAACTGGGCTTGCAACTGAGGATTGCTGCCGCCATTAAAATTATTGGTAAGCACAATTCTATTATCAATATCGATCTGGTAGGCATCCACCGTTAGTTCCAGTCCCCTGAATGGTTTGGCGGTAAACCCTACCGAATAACTTTTACTCGTTTCTTCTGTCAATGTCGGAATACCCAGTATCTGCGCCGGGGTACTGCCATTGGTAAATGTACCTGCTTGAATCGGCACGAGGGGATTTCCGACAAACAATGTACTTGTCCTTTCATAGAAGCGCTGTTGCATGGAAGGCGCACGGAAGCCGGATGTGACCGATCCTCTTACTGTAAAAGCCTCTCCAAATTTATAACGGCTGGCCAATTTATAATTCAGGGTAGATCCAAAGTCGCTGTAATTTTCAAAACGTAATGCACCTGTCACCAGGAATTTTTCGGTAAAATCCTGTTCAAGATCAAGATAGACAGATGTTGCATTGCGATTATTATCGTTGGAAGTTATAAAGCCTGAAAACACTTGAGCACCGGCCGCCGCAGCTGATGGAGGATCAAAATTTCTAAACGATGCCTGTTCACCGGCCCTAAGCTCAAAATCTTCCAATCTGAATTCTGCTCCCGCAGCCACATTTAGTCCCGCCATGACATCAAACTTCCTTGATATATCAGCATTGACAACATTCTGCGAAAATTTCAAACCTCCGGCATCAAAACTGGTCTGGTTATTTCCTGCTACAAAGAATTGAGAGTAGTTAGCCGAATTATCAATGGTAAAATCGAATTTGCTCCTCCCATAGGTATAACTGAAGTCTGCAGCCCATTGTCCAAATTTTGTACGTACACCTGCTGTAGCAGCCGCATCGGAAAGATCGGAGTTGATAAAAGGTAAAAACCCGTTCGGATATATGGCAAAAACCTGGGGTGCATAAATTCTTGCAGCGCCAGGGATACCACTAGGATAGCGATAAAACCCAGCCGCTCTGCCCTCTTTTTTACCATATCCTCCAAACGAATACAATTCTGTTTTTGTGCCCACTGGATATCCGAAATTATAAAACAAGTTTCCTCCTTTCATTTCAGAGTTACCTATAAACATATCAAAGGAGTTTCTTGTTAAGCCTCTTGCTGCCATAATAGAGTCATCTCTATTCACTCCATTGACGTTAGGATATACAGCGCCGGTATAGGTTCCCGTGCGGTTTGTTGCATCCCTTTTGATGTATTCCCCGGTTATGTTGAAATGGCCGTCTTTATTTATCTTGAATCCATATCCTACGGAAGCCTGGAGGCTTCCCCCATCTCTTACTTTCACGGATGGATCATCAGTTTTATTCTGCAATTTGAATAACGCAAAATTTTTGTCATACTCCGTAATATACTTTCCATAGCTTACTCCTGCCTCGAAGAGCCCTGTTCTTTTTTTCAGGATGATATTAACTACCCCGGCAATGGCATCTGACCCATATTGTGCAGCCGCCCCATCCCGCAATATTTCTATCCTTTCTATGGCTGTAGCAGGGATAGCACTCATGTCAGTACCAACCCATCCCCGGTTTACTGTTCCATTTACATTTACCAGGGCTGATTGGTGACGACGTTTTCCATTGATCAGCACCAGCACCTGGTCCGTGCCCAATCCCCTCAGTTGGGCTGGATCCACATGGTCCGTACCATCAGAAATAGTTTGACGGGCTGATTGAAAGGACGGAGCAATAAAATTTAATATCTGACTGAGTTCCACCTGGCCAATATCATTCACCACCTGTGAAATTTGTATCACATCCACGGGCACAGGTGTTTGCGTTCTTGTTCTCACCGTTGAAGCACGGGATCCCACCGTGACTGTCATGAGGTCGCCGGTAGCTACCATATCTGCATGTCTTACGGTAGTGCTGTTGGCAGTAAGCGTTACCGGAAAGCGCTGGGTTATAGTGCCTACATAACTTATGATAAGCGTGTAGGTACCTGGTGCTACCTGGATGGAATAGTTGCCCTCATCATTAGTAGTAGTCCCCTTATTAATCCCATCAAGCAAAACAGAAGCACCCGCCACCGGGCCGCGGCTATCTCTTACCGTTCCGGTGATCGTGGCTGTTTGGGCCGCTGCATGAACCGAACTAATAACCAATAAAAATAGAAAAAACAAACTGCGGAAATAAGCAAATTGTCTGGTAATCATAATTTTCAATTTTGGATTTATAAATTTTGAAATTACCGGTGTACCCGGGTAAGTTTATAGGGTGAGTGAATATAGAATTTTTTGCAGTGTGTTACAAATCATTTTACTCCAATTTTAGTTATCTTTCTGCCTGATATGAATATAGCCACGAATAAACAAAGCCTCCTATTTCTTGTCACTGTCATTTTATTGGCCTGCAATTCTTCAAAAAAGAGTACTGGCATTCCGCTTAACATCAACCCTTATCAATACAGTGGTCAAAAGAAAGTAATAGCAACGAATGGTGCCGTTGTTTCTGCTCATCCCTTAGCCAGTAAAGTGGGAGTTGAAATTTTAAAAATGGGTGGTAACGCCATTGATGCTGCAATCGCCACTCAATTGGCCCTGGCGGTAGTATATCCTAATGCCGGCAATCTAGGAGGCGGAGGTTTCCTGGTAGCCAGGTTAAGCAAGGGCGAATTGATCTCGATAGACTATAGGGAAAAAGCTCCGGGTACTGCTCACCGTGATATGTATCTTGACCCTGATGGGACACCCAGAACAGATAAAAGCCAGGACGGACATTTATCAGGCGGAGTACCCGGCACCGTGGCGGGTTTATTCACTTCATTCAAATTTGCAAAGCTTCCTTTTTCAACGTTGATCCAGCCTGCCATTGACCTGGCGGCAAAAGGGTTTAGCATAAGCGAAAGAGAAGCCAGGTCACTCAATGGTTTGCAAAAGGATTTAAAAAAATTCAATACCGTAATGCCGGTGTTTGTAAAAGATAATTGGAAGGCAGGCGATACCCTGGTACAAACAGATCTTGCAAATACATTAAAAAGGATTCGTGATAAAGGAGCCGCCGGATTTTACGAAGGTGAAACGGCGCGGTTGATCGTTGAGGAAATGCAAAGAGGAAATGGTATTATTAGTTATGATGACCTTAAAAAGTATACGGCGAAAATGCGCCAACCACATGTATTTGACTACAAAGGATATACCATCATTGGCATGCCCATGCCCAGCAGCGGTGGATTACTGGTAAATCAAATGATGAAGATGATCGAAAATAAAAATATCGCTGCCATGGGCTTTCATTCGCCGCAAGCCGTACACCTGATGGCGGAAGCTGAGCGAAGGGCTTTTGCGGATCGTGCCACGTACATGGGCGATGCTGATTTTTATGAGGTCCCCATTAAAATATTAACCAGTGAAAAATATTTAAAGGATCGGATGAAAGATTACAATCCTGCTAAAGCCAGTAACAGCAAAGAAATAAAAGAAGGAAATGCGGCTGCTTATGAAAGTGAAGAAACAACTCATCTGAGTGTGATTGATAATGAAGGCAATGCCGTAGCCGTGACCACCACGCTTAATAATTCTTTTGGAAGCCGGACTGTGATCGGCAAGGCCGGATTCTTTCTCAATGATGAAATGGATGATTTTAGTATCAAGCCAGGTGTTCCGAACATGTATGGAGCATTAGGTGGCGAAGCAAATGCCATCGCTCCTGGTAAACGGATGTTAAGTGCCATGTCACCCACGGTGGTTTTGAAAAATGGTAAGCCTTATATTGTTGCCGGAACACCCGGGGGCACCACCATTCCTACTTCCGTTTTTCAAACACTGGTGAACATCCTGGAATTTAATATGAGTACAGAGGATGCTGTCAATAAACCAAAATTTCATCATCAATGGATGCCGGATACATTACGGGTTGAAAAAGATTTTCCGCAACCTGTCCGGGATGCCTTACAGAAAATGGGTTATACTTTCCGGCAAAGAGAGAATATTGGAAGAACAGAAGTTATAAAAGTACTAGCCAACGGTAAGTTTGAAGCGGTTGCTGATAAAAGAGGAGAAGATTCGGCTGAAGGATGGTAGATAGTCGTTAGTCTGGATTCAGGAAAACAAAAATTTTTGGGTAATACTCTCAACATTGCAGGGTTTGTGGCACCGAAAAAATGACGTTGACAAATTACAAAGTAAACCGTTAAGAAACCGGTCCCAAGAGCTATCGGAATTTAAGCCAGCAGCATTTTGTAAAATGAGAAATCTGGCAGCGACTTAAACCGCTAACAAGAAACAATAAACGATATACAATGTCCTCATTTGGAAAAGAATTCCTGGCATCAGCGATACGCCGGTTAAAATATTATAAGGACCTGGGTGATAAATCATTCATGCAATTAAATGAATTTGATCTTCATTACCAGTCGAATGAGGAAACAAATAGTATTGCTATCATTATTCAGCATATGTCGGGCAATATGCTGAGTCGATGGACCAATTTCCTGGCAGAAGACGGCGAAAAAAAATGGCGCCAGCGCGATGATGAGTTTGTTATCCATGATCACAGCAAACAACAATTGCTGGAGCTTTGGGAAAATGGATGGACCTGTCTTTTCACGGCACTAGAATCCCTGAAGAAAAAAGATTTAAAAAAAACTGTTCATATCCGCGAGGAAGCATTGTCAGTCGTTGATGCCATCCACCGGCAGCTGGCACACTATCCCTATCATGTGGGACAGATCATACATATCGCCAAAATCATCAAAGGGAGGAACTGGAATAATCTCTCGATACCAAAAAAAAAATCTCAGGATGATAATGACAGGGATATTAGTAAAGATCCGGCAAAAAAATTCTAAGCTTTGCTTACCTGTCTGGTTTGCGCCACACCTATCTAGTTTCATGAAGAAAATCTGGGATATTATTTTCTAGTAAACAGCGCTGCTAAATCTTCTTTTGAATATAGGGCAGATAATAAAGCATCCTGTAGTATCCTTTCACTTATTACGATTTTTTTTAATAGCGCTTTTTAAATTCTCTTCGCAGCTTTTTTTATTCAATGGGACTGTCTGCATATTTTAACAGCAGCTGGCTAAACGCCAACGAGAATCCGTTCATATAGTTACTCTCTTCCTCCATTAACTTTTCAAACAATTGTTGATCCGATTTGAAATTCTTTATACTATTGACTTTTTATGGAACACTTGTATCGCCAGTTGAAGCTCATTCATTTTGATTCCAGGAAATCTGTTGGGTCATTTATGCCCCGGTTTTTGGTGATGGCGTAGCGAAAACTTTGTTAAGAAGAAATGCCAGGAAAATGACGATGGTCTTTGGGAGTTTAAAATTTGGAGCAAATTAGGAATTTATCGGGCTTACCCGGGTTAGATTTACCTGATTTAGGCTGCCAATCATCCTTTTCCTATTGCCGACGGGCAATTTCAGAGAACCCAACTTGGTACTGAATTTGTCTAAAAGGAACGAATGCCTACTTTTACAACTTAAATAGCTGACACTGAGGAGATTTAAAAAAATATTAAAGTGGTTTTTTTTATCCCTGTTTTTGCTCGTGGTAAGTTTGTATATTTTTATTCAAACTCCATTTGGGCAAAATTGGTTAGCCCGCCAGGTGACCAAACGTCTTTCCCATGATTTACAAACCAAAATTTCCATCCAGCATGTTGATTTTTCGCTTTTTAATAAAATGCACCTGGAAGGTGTGTTGATAGAAGATCGTAAAGGAGACACCTTACTATATGCCGGAGATATGAAAGTGCGGATCACAGACTGGTTCTTTCTAAAAAAAGAAGCTGAGCTAAAATATATCGGGCTGGAAAATGCATTAATAAAATTCCAACGCACTGATTCAGTTTGGCAACAGCAGTTCATTCTCGATTACTTTTCTTCTCCTTCTTCCGGCGCAAAAAAGAAAAAGGCAGGTATTCAATTGAATCTGAAACAGGTAGATCTGAATAATGTAACCTTTATAAAAAATGATGCCTGGCTCGGTCAGGATATGACGATACAGGTGGGCCAAATGAATATGCATGCTGACAATCTTAGCTTATCAGGCAACAGTTATGAGATCAAATCGCTTATTTTAGTAGACCCATTGGTGGCCTTGTACAACTATGCCAAACTCAAACCGGCCTCATCCCTTGCCTCTCTTCCCGCATTGCCGCAGAAAAATGAAACTCCATTAGAAGAAATAAAAACGGCTCTATCCTGGAATACAGGACAGACGAAGTTCACAATTGCCGACCTTAAGATCGTCAATGGAACTTTTAAAACAGACATACAGGATAGTCGTCAACCTTTTACTTATTTTGACGGGCAGCATATTTTATTTACGGAGATCAATGGCGATCTCCGTAACGCAGGTTTAGTTGGAGATACAGTTTATTCCAGGTTAAAACTGACAGCCAAAGAAAGAAGCGGACTTGAATTAAAGAACCTGACCGCTGATGTAAAATTAACACCCACGGGAATGACCTTCAATAATATGGAGCTTGTCACGAACAGAAGTTCTCTTCGGAATTATTTTTCTATGTCCTACAATGACATAAGTGATATGGGTGACTTTATTCATAAAGTACGAATGGCCGCAGTATTTAATGACTCTTATGTGGACAGCGATGATATTGCTTTTTTTGCACCGACCATGAAAACCTGGAAAAAGAAAATAAGCCTGAAAGGTAAAATACGGGGAACTGTCGATAATCTTATCGGCAGGGATATGATCGTAGAAGCTGGCAACAGTACCTTCCTCAATGGAGATATTACCCTGATGGGACTGCCAAACATTAATCAAACCTTTATTGATTTTAAGGCCAATGATTTTAGAACAACTTATAGCGACGCCGTAACAATCGTACCTGCGATGCGCCAGGTTAGCAGTCCCGATCTGAAAAAAATACAATACCTCAATTTCAAAGGAAGTTTTACCGGCTTTATCCGTGATTTTGTGACTTTTGGAACCATTCAAACGAATCTCGGCACCTTAACAACTGATATTAATATGAAATTGCCGGCCGGGCAGGATCCGATCTATTCAGGCAGTATCGCCACCGATAATTTCCGCCTGGGAGAATTTCTCGGAGATGAAAATATTGGTGTAGTGTCACTCACTGGTTCAGTAAAAGGTAGTGGGTTTAGTGAGAAAAGCCGCAATACTATCATTGACGGAACCATACGGTTCGCTGATTATAAAAACTACCGGTACCAGAATATTATCGTAAAGGGCAAGCTTGATAAAAAACTATTTGAAGGCGTTGCATCTATTCGGGATGAAAATGCCGATCTTACTTTAAATGGTATCATTGACTTTAATGCGACAACGCCCCGGTTCGACCTCATTGCAGAGGTGGTCAAAGCCAACTTAAAAAATCTTAACCTGACAAAAGATAGTATCAGTGTTACCGGGAAGCTGAATGTTAATTTTATTGGTGACAATATTGATAACTTTTTGGGCAATGCAAGGATCACTGATGGTGAAATAACAAAAAGCGGACATCGGCTACCCTTTGACTCTTTGATTGTTTCTTCTCAGTATATTGAAGGGGTAAAAATATTATCGGCCCGCTCCAATGAATTTGAGGCCAAAGTAGAAGGAGAGTTCAGCCTGGCCAATCTCCCCTATGCATTCTCCTATTTTCTCAATAAATATTATCCGGCATACGTCAAAGCACCTAAAAGGCATCCGGGAAACCAGGAATTTAAATTTGACATCACCACTTACAATGCAGACGAATACCTTCAACTGATTGATTCCAGTTTTAGGGGTTTCAATAACAGTCATTTTGAAGGGAATCTTAACCTGGCGAACAATGAACTGAATTTTACTGCCGCCATTCCTCAATTTAAATTTAAGCAATACAATTTTGATGACATCACACTTTTGGCAAAAGGAACGGCCGACAGCCTGGTTGTTTCGGGTGAGACAAGGAATATTAGGATCAATGACAGCCTGAGCATACCGCAGGCTTTATTTCATATCAATGCCAGTAATGATGTTTCTAAAGTGAGTATTAACTCCGGTACCAGTCAAGCAGTAGAAAAAGCCAATTTGAATGCTGTGGTGCTGACGTATTATGACGGGGTAGAAATAGGATTTGACCCTTCCAGTTTTACTGTGAACGGTAAAACGTGGACTATTGATGAAAGCGGGACACTAATATTCAGGAAAAATAACCCATTCAGTGGTGAGTTAGTACTAGCTGAAGGAGATCAAAAGGTTGTGCTCAGAACACAACCTTCCAGTATAGGAAACTGGAACGATCTGAAGGTGGAACTAACCAAATTAAACCTGGGTGACCTGGCTCCTTTCTTTCTGCCGAAGAACAGGCTGGAAGGGTTGCTATCAGGAAATATCATGGTCGAAGATCCCACCGGCAACATATCAATATCCTCTGATGATATCAGCACCAAATATTTACGATTGGATAATGATTCACTCGGAGAAATTAAAACGACGTTGGCTTATGACAACAAAACAAAAGCGCTGGTCATTAATGGCAATACCCTGAACCAGGAAAATTATCTTGGCTTTAATGCCCGTATTTTCCTGGGCGATCCCCTCAACGGAAAAAATAATCTCATTGCACTGAAAGCAAGAAATTTCCAGATAAATATCCTGGACCGTTTTCTCGGAACACTTTTTTCTGACATGCAGGGATACCTCACCGGTGATATAAATATTAATGGAGAATTTAACAACCTGAATGTAACTGGAAAAGGAAGATTGAAAGATGCAGGTTTGAAAGTAAATTTTACACAATGTTTTTATAAAATACAGGATACAGATATTGAACTCAAACCAACAGAGATCAAACTGGACGGAATTGTTCTAACAGATACGATTACAGGGAACCCTATATACATTACCGGAGGAATAGAACATGAGTCGTTCAATAATATGTTTTATAACCTGGATATTTCGACACAGAAACCGAGAACCACGGGTGCTATTAATAACAGGCCGGTGCAGTTGATCAACACCACTCAAAAAGACAATGACCAGTTTTATGGGAGTGTGAAAGGAACAGGATCATTAACATTGGCTGGACCACAATCTCAAATGTTCATGACCATTGATGCCGTAGCCTCCGATCAGGACAGCAGTTGGGTCACGCTACCCTCCACATCCGGCCGGGAATCAGGAATTGCTGACTTTCTCGTAGAAAGAAAGTACGGACGGGAGATGAGTGACAGTGATTTTAATAATAATGCGACCAATATCATCTACGACGTGAAAGTAACCGCTACACCATTTGTGACCGTAAAAGTGGTAATGGATGAATTGACAGGTGATGAAATAAAAGGCAGGGGATCGGGCACATTGACAATACGTTCGGGTACATCAGAGCCCTTGTCACTCCTCGGCCGCTTTGATATAGATGAGGGTGAATACCTTTTTACCTTCCAGTCCTTTTTTAAAAAACCATTTGTACTGAAAAAAGGCTTGAACAACTATATTGAATGGTCCGGTGACCCAATGGATGCGACCATCAACCTGACAGCTGTGTATACCGCTACGAATGTAAGTTATGCCCCACTGGCCAATTCGGTAATCAATAGCGACCAGAATATTTCCAGCAGAAGAGGTGATGTGTACGTGGTGGCCAAACTAACTGAAAAGCTATTCCAGCCAAAATTTAATTTCGACCTGGAATTCCCGGCTTCCAGTGTGGTAAATGGCGACCCTGCTCTTGCATTCAGTATGCAACAGATCCAGAAGAATGAGAACGAAGTGGAGAAGCAGGCTACTTTCCTGGTGGTATTAGGCGTCTTTGCACCAGTAGAAAGCGGGGTTGCTTTTTCTTTTGAAGAAGTGGCGACCAACAGTTTATCAGGAATATTTTTTAATGTGATCAATGAACAGGTCAGGAGGGTGATCTCCAGTATTTTTAAAAATCAGAAATGGAATTTCAATTTCAACAGTTCTATCTATAACAGAAATGTAATTGACAACAATAATTTCAGTCTTGGCAGCAACGTGAATGCTTCACTAGGCAGGTCATTATTCAATAACCGGGTGATCGTAACGGCCGGGGGAAGCGTGGAGGGGTTATTGACAGGAACAGTACAACAACAAGTAGGATTTCTAAAAAACTTCACGATTGAAATATTAATAAACCCAAGTGGTAGTTTCAGGGTCACCTTATTTCAGCGTGACAATGTAGACTATCTTACATCCAGCGCTATCGGTGCCGGCCGGCAAACAAGAACCGGTGCGGGTCTCTCCTACCGCAAAGACTTTGATCATATTGGTGATATTTTCAGGAGAAAGAAAAAAAGACAACGGGAAGTTGTCGTTGAAACTCAGTCAGAGATGATAGATCCAGAACTACAAAAAGAAGAAGTACCTGAATAAAGTGCAGGACATTATTCAGCGTCCAGTATTTCATGTCCCAACTTATCTCTTTTTGTTTCCAGGTATTTTTCATTGTGGGTATTGGGATGCACTTCGATCGGTACGTTTTCAAAAATTTCTAATCCATAACCGATCAATCCCACCCTTTTCTTGGGATTATTCGTGATCAGTCGCAGTTTTGTGATTCCAAGATGCCGGAGCATTTGCGCCCCGAGCCCATAATCACGTTGGTCAACCTGGAATCCCAGGTGTAAATTGGCTTCCACGGTATCCATTCCTTGCTCCTGTAAACGATACGCTTTTAATTTATTCAGTAAGCCAATGCCTCTTCCTTCCTGGTTCATGTAGAGGATAGCTCCTTTACCTTCATCCTGCACCATCTTCATTGCTTTTTTTAATTGTTCGCCACAATCGCAACGCAGTGAACCCAGCAGATCTCCTGTAAAACAGGACGAATGAACTCTTACCAGCACGGGCTCATCTTTTTCCCATGATCCTTTCAGCAAGGCAAAATGTTCATTGGTAGAATTCTTTTCATTGAATGCGACTAGCTGAAAATCCCCTTCTTTAGTCGGCATATCCACCCTCACTACTTCTTCGATCAACGAATCGCTTTTAATCCGGTATTCTATCAGGTCTTTAATGGAAATGATCTTAAAGTCGAATTTTCTGGCAACCTCCACCAGTTGGAGTAACCGGGCCATGGAACCATCTTCATTCATTATTTCAACCAATACTCCAGCGGGCTCCAATCCTGCCAAACGTGCCAGGTCAACCGCAGCTTCTGTATGTCCGGCTCTTCTCAAGACACCTCCTTTTTTTGCCCGCAAAGGAAAAACATGTCCCGGCCTTCCCAAGTCGGATGGATTCGTAAACGGGTTGATCAAGGCCTGGATCGTATTGGCCCGATCCTGAGCAGAAATACCGGTGGTGCAACCGTGTCCCAGCAGATCAACCGAAACAGTAAAGGCCGTTTCATGTAAGGCCGTATTATTATTTACCATCAATTCCAGACCCAGTTCATCGCATCTTTCTTCTGGTAAAGCCACACAAATCAGACCTCGCCCATGTTTGCTCATAAAATTGATAACCTCAGGTGTAATGCTGGCAGCTGCTGCAACAAAGTCGCCTTCATTTTCTCTGTCTTCGTCATCGGCAACCACAACCAATTTTCCACGTTTAATATCCTGTATAGCACTTTCAATAGAATCGAACATCGATGAATGATTTTTGCAAAAATAGAACAAAGAAACCGGAGGCAAATTTTGCTCTTCTACCTCAGCGAAAAATGAAGACAGGCTGTCTATTATAAAGGATTATTTTACAGACTCAATTTGTTAATATTTGCCTATATTTAATTGGGAAATAATCCCTTTCTTTGCAACCGAAAACCTAACTTTATGCTTAAGAGAATCCTCTTTTTGTTTGCTTTAGCCTTTATGGCCAGTCCGTTGTTATTTGCCCAGATCACGACTTCTTCCCTTACAGGTTCAGTTACCGGTAATACTGACGAACCATTGGTTGGTGCAACAATTGTGGCTACCCATCAGCCATCCGGCACCAAATATGCCACGACGACCCGCAGTGGAGGTACGTTCCTTATTGCTAATATGCGGGTGGGTGGTCCTTACCTTATCGAAGTGAGTTTTGTTGGCTTTGATCCCGAAAAATTCCAGGATATTTATTTACAATTGGCAGAATCGTTTATCCTAACTCCTGCCTTGAAGAAAACAAATGCTACGTTAGAAAATGTGGTGGTGGCAACAGCCCGCAGAGGTGGAACTTTTAATGCAAACAGAACGGGTGCCGTTACCAATATTGGTCTTCGCCAGATCACGCAATTACCTACCATTAGCAGAAGTTTGAATGATCTGACCCGTGCTACTCCTCAATCGAATGGCTCATCAATTGGCGGCGGTAATTTCCGTCAAAACAACTTTACTATCGATGGAGCCGATTTTAATAACAGCTTTGGGATCGGTGGAAACCTTCCAGCAGGCGGTGCCCCAATTTCTTTAGATGCTATAGATGAAATTTCTGTCAACATCACACCGTATGATATCCGCCAGTCCGGATTTATTGGCAGTGCGATCAATGCCGTAACCCGCTCCGGCACTAACACTTTCTCCGGTTCTGTGTATACTTATTTCAGAAATGAAAGATTCCGTGGACGCCAGGTTGATAAAACATATTTTGTAAGGCCCCCGGAAGAATTTAAGCAAACTGGTGTGCGAATTGGTGGCCCCATTATTAAGAACAAATTGTTTTTCTTTATGAATTATGAAACGGAAAAACAACCTAAAACGATACAAACAAGATTTGCTTCCACGCCAGCTGCTCCTTATGGAAGTTCAACCAATATTGTAAGACCCTCGACTGACTCTTTAAATTATATCAGCCAATACCTAGCAGATAATTATAATTACATAACAGGTCCGTATGATAATTATACACCTGACATCGAAAGAAAAAAAATAATGGCCCGGATTGACTGGAATGTCAATTCAAAGCATCGTCTCACGTTACGGTATAGCCAGGTTGAAGGCGGAGAACCAAATCCTCCCAGCACTTCTGTAGGCGGTGCGGGTACTCCCGCAGGTGCCACTGGAACAAGGCAAGATATAACGGCTCTCTGGTTTAAAAATGCAAACTATTTCCAGGGTGCCAATTTTTACTCTTTTGCGGGGGAGTTAAATTCTAATTTTGGAAGGATCTCCAATTCATTCCGTGGAACGTACACGTACCAAAATGATTCCCGGGAATCAGATAGCCAGGTATTTCCCTTTGTGGATATCATGAGCAGTGGAAGTGGCGTAGCTACCCAGGCAGGTTCTGGTGTGGGTGTTCCCTACACTTCTTTTGGCTACGAACCGTTCAGCTTTGGCAACCTTCGTAAAGTAAAAATGTATTCTTTTGTTGATAATATCAGTTGGAAAACAAACAAGCACAGCTGGACCGCAGGCGTACAGTTTGACGAAAGCCAGACCATCAATGGCTTCCAACGATTTGCTACGAGCTATTACAGGTTTGCTACCTGGGCTGATTTTGAAAGTGCATTAAACCCCAATCCGGCGTTACGCAAATTGCCAACGGATTTTGCGCTAACGTATTCTCTCTCCAAGAATTTTGCTCCTGCATTTTCTGCATTTAAATTCAGACAATTCTCTTTCTATGCACAGGATGAGATAGCTGTAAGTAAAACTTTCAGGTTAACTGTTGGGTTGCGCATTGACTTGCCAACTTATCCAGGTGTACCACAAATCATCACTCACCCATTGGTGCTTGATATGAAATTTGAAGGCGGTGAAAAAGTAAATACCGGAAACCTGCCAGAAAAAAGATTAATGTGGTCGCCAAGACTTGGTTTTAACTGGGACTTGTATGGTGACCGCTCCTTACAAATTCGTGGTGGTACCGGCATCTTCACCGGTAAAATTCCTTTTGTTTGGATTGTTAGCCAATCTGGCGACAATGGTATGATCCAGATTACGCAGGCATGGAATATGTATACATCAACGGGTAGTCTAACCGGCGCTCCGCCTCCGGGTCCGTTTAGCCCCAATCCATTTACTTACAGACCTACAACGGTACCTGTAGCAGGTACGATTGTTCCGGCTTCAGTAACGGCGATGGCGGCCAATTTTAAAAACCCGCAATCATGGAAGTCAAGCCTGGCCATGGATACAAAACTTCCCGCGGGACTGGTGGCTTCACTGGAAGCAATCTTTAATAAGGATCTTAACATCGCTACTTTTAGAAGTCCTAACTATATAGCGCCTCAAAATCTGAACGTGGCCGGCTACCCGGATAACAGGCCTATATACGGCTCTACTGTTCCCACAAGATTCCTTAATACGATTAATTCTGCCGGTCGGCCTACTGTAGGTGGAACAACAGCCTTTGTTCCGGTTATCATTGATAATGCAAAAAGAGGCTATTACTTCTCGTTTACCGCCAAGATTGAGAAACCATTTAGCAAGGGTTTATTTGCTTCGATCGCTTATACCAAATCGATGGCTGGTAACTTGCACGATGGTGGCGGCGACCAACCCTTGGGTGCTTACCAAAACACACCAACTGTACAGGTTCTCAATAATCCAACTTTGTCTTATGCAAGTTATGTTGTACCTGACAGGGTGATCGGTTCCATTTCATATCGTAAAGAATACTTTAAGCATTTTGCAACCACTTTATCATTACTGTATCAGGGTTCTGTCGACTACAGGTTCTCTTATGTCTATGGTGCTGACTTTAATCGTGATGGTGTAAACGGCAATGACTTAATTTATATTCCTAAAGATGCAAGAAATCCCTCAGAGATAACTTTTGTACCAACAGCAGCTATCAATGGCATAGTTTACACGGCTGCACAACAGGCCCAGTTATTTGAAAATTATATTAACCAGGATAAATACCTCAGTAAACACAGGGGTCAATATGCTGAACGCAATGGCGCCCAAGCACCCTGGCGCAACCAGTTGGATCTGAAATTTATGCAGGACATCTTTGTAAAAGCAGGTAAAAACCGCAATACTGTACAGTTTACAGTAGATGTATTCAATTTTGGAAATATGCTAAACCCAGGCTGGGGTAAAGTAAAAAATACCAACGCTACTTCAATCCTTATACCTCAGAATGCTACAGGATTGATGCCAGGTGGCACAGTGGTTCCAACATTCAGATTAGCCACTGCACAGAATCAGATCATCACCAGAACTTTCAGGGATAATGTAACCACCGCATCTACCTACTCAGTTCAGTTAGGTTTAAGATATATTTTCAATTAAAACACACCATCTTAATACTATAAAGTCCTGGTCAATGACCGGGACTTTTTTTTTACTGACGTTCAGTTTCTGACTAGCGACTTCCGGCTCCTGACTCCTGACTAGTTCTTCCCCAACCCCATTTCAAAAATTCAGGCATTGCCCGGCCCCATGTAAATACATCATGATGACCGTCTTTGAGTTCAAGATAGCGAATATCTTCTTCGCGGTTGTGCCCTTTTCTGACCAATTCTTCGATCAAGTCTTTTGTATCGTCAATAGAGTCAATGATACCATTTTGATTACGATCTCGTGTTTCATCCATATTGCCGCACTGGAAAAAGAATTTTAGCCAGTGGTGATAGTGCCCCTCCTTTATGTGCTGGTGCATAATGCGATGTTTATGATCGTCGTACTCTTTTTCTGTCTGATCAATATCCCTCCACCATAATGAACCTGAAAAAACACCCACTTTACTAAACTCATCAGGGTGATTCCATACAATATCCAATGCCATTAACCCCCCAAGGGAAAATCCAGCAAAAGCTTTTTCTTTAAATGAAGTTAGAGCATACCTTTTCCGCAAAAAGGGTAATAACTCCACAAAGACAAAAGAAGTATATAAGCCGGCCATAGCTCCTCTTCCTTTGTAATCTGGCCGACCGGCTACACCGTATTCCATTCTTCTCTCAGGTCCGCAATGGATAGCCACACAAAGAAGTGGATTGATAGCATCTTGCTCAGAGGAGTATAGATTTTCGAGAATGGAAGTTAGATCCATTTTTTCCACATCCTGTCCGTCATTGATCAGTAAAAGGCTCATTTGTGAAGGATCGGTTACATGTCGGGGCAGGTAAAAGTCGATCTTTACTTCTCTTTCTAAAAACTTGGATTCGATGGATGTGTTTTCAACCAGGATCCCGGATACATTCGTCCCTTGCATGGCTTCAAAAATAAGGATTTCTTAATAATGATCCGACCACTTCACCCCGGCTTTAATTTTGTCGGCCGGAGAAAAAAGAGAAAATGAGATTATATACACTATTCCCCTCATTTACTCCTTTTCTCCTTCTTCTCTGTGCCAAGAATATTTTTCATTCCTCTTACAATCCCCCGGGGTTAATTTGTTTATTTGGCGCCTTCAGGATAAATTTGATGAAGCCGTTCGCATCGTAATCCTGAGCCGGCTTACACTTAATCATCAATTAAAATTTGTTTATGAAGAAAATCGGAATACTCCACGGTAAAGAACGTTCATTTCCTGAAGCATTTGTAGAAAGAGTCAACGGTAAAAATGTACCTGGTATCACGGCTGAACCGGTTCGGATTGACAAGGCTATGCAGGGTGAACATAGTGGCTATACAGTGATCATTGACCGTATTTCGCAAGACATACCGTTTTACCGTACCTGGTTAAAAAATGCAGCTGTTACCGGGACTGCTGTTATCAACAATCCTTTCTGGTGGAGTGCTGACGATAAGTATTTCAATAATTGCCTGATGACAAAAGTGGATGTTCCTGTTCCCAAAACAGTTATTCTTCCTTCCCGAGACCTGCCTCCTGATACTTCCGATGATTCATTCAGCAACCTTGCTTTCCCATTAGACTGGGAAGCTATTTTCAAATATGTTGGATTTCCAGCTTACATGAAACCCTTTGCAGGCGGAGGCTGGAAAAGCGTTTACAAACTAACCAGCAGCGAAGATTTTTTTAATAAACATTCTGAAACAGCCCAGCTAGTGATGATGTTGCAGGAAGAAATCATATTTACTGAGTACTATCGTTGTTATTGTATTGGGGGCAAATATGTCCGCATCATGTCCTACGAGCCCCGTAACCCACATCACCTGCGCTACGTGGCCGATTTCAGCCCGTCTGCAGAAAGATTGAAACAGATGACTGATATTGTTCTGCGCATCAATAAATACCTGGGTTATGATTTCAACACGGTTGAATTAGCAGTAAGAGATGGGGTGCCTTACGCTATTGACTTCTGTAATCCCGCACCGGATGCAGAAAAAACAAGTGTTGGTGAAGAAAATTTTGAATGGGTGGTGGAAACAGCAGCTACTTACGCCATTGAAAAGGCCATGGAGAATAAAGAAGGAGAAGACAACCTGACCTGGGGAGAATATGTAAGAAGAAGTGCTAACAAGAGTCCATTAGTATAAATAACTGTGTTACGAATGCCGAAATTGCTCGTAACGGTTTTACAAATAACAGAACTGAACCTGGTTTTTTATGCTCTGGCAGGCAATCTTACACCCAACCAGGGCAAAAACGTAAGGATACCACCCTGTTGTAAGCGGGCTTTTAAAAGACAATAAAAGTGCCCTTAAAAAACCGTACCAGTTTTGAATCTAAAAATGCAAGGACGATGGTGCAGCCGGTAATGCCGGGCTGTTCCCTGTTGTAACAATTGATGTAAAATATTTAGTAAATAATCATTATGAATCTAAACTACAAAAGTTTTACCCTTGGCGTAGAAGAAGAGTACATGGTGCTTGACCCCAAAACATTTGAATTAAAAAGTCATGAACAGAAAATTGTTCAGGAAGGGCAGAAAGTGATCAAGGACAAAGTAAAGGCAGAGATGCACCAAGCCGTAGTTGAAGTAGGCACCGATATCTGTGCTGACATCGATGAAGCCTACCTGGATGTAGCAACATTGCGCAAAACGATCGGCGGTATTGCTGATGGGCTTGGCTTTGCTATGGGAGCCGCCGGTACACATCCCTTTAGTCACTGGGAAAGCCAATTAATAACAGACCATATCCGTTATAACGAAATTGTCAATGAACTACAGGAAGCTGCGAGGAGTAATTTGATTTTTGGATTGCATGTGCATGTAGGAATGGAAAACAGGGAACTGGCCAACCATGTCGCCAATAGCACCCGCTATTTTTTGCCGCATGTGTTTGCACTCAGCACTAACTCTCCATTCTGGGAAGGAAGAAAGACTGGCTATAAATCTTTCCGCACCAAAGTATTCGATAAATTCCCCCGCACCGGTATTCCTGATGCGTTTGACAGTATTGAAGCCTATGATAACTATGTAAAATTGCTCATCAAAACCAATTGTATTGATAACGCCAAAAAAATCTGGTGGGATTTGCGGGTGCATCCATTCTTTAATACGGTAGAGTTCCGTATTTGTGATGTACCGATGACGGTAGATGAAACCATCGCAATCGCTGCATTGTTCCAGGCCATATGTGCAAGGATTTATATGCTGCGTTCCAAGAACCTCAACTTTATACAATACTCAAGGGCGTTGCTGAATGAGAACAAATGGCGGGCTAGCCGCTATGGTGTGGATGGCTACCTGATCGATTTTGGTAAAGAAGAAGAAGTAAATACAAGGGCCTTGATATATGAACTGCTCGATTTCCTCGATCCGGTGCTGGATCACCTGGGCAGCCGCCACCGGGTAGCTTATGTAAATAAAATGCTGGAAAATGGTACAGGCGCCGATCGACAGCTTGCCGTATTTGAAAATACAAAGAGCCTGACAGACGTAGCGAAGTTTATACACAGTCAATATTTGACGGGGGTATAAATAAGCGACAAGAAAAAAATTATTCACAAACAATTCAGGCATATGACAAACAAAGATTTTTTGTGCAAACCTGGAGCTCCCCAACGCCGAGGCAATTTGCAAGACGACAGAAAGTTTTTATTGCAGCTGAGGAAAGTGGAAAATCCACTAACAGCATCGAAGAGGGTGCAGCCTATTTTAAAAAATATGCAACGCTGCTCGTAGAAAAATTAAAGAATGTTGATGATACAAATGGAGTGAAAAAATTGTGCAGTTTCATGACAATGAAAATTAAACAATTTGCCTATCCGATCTGTAATATATTTTAAAGTCTTGTGTTCGATATCATTCATCATCGTGGGCAGTTAAGCACCTACTAGCGCCAGATGGAAGTAAGAAACCCACCAATATATGGGCCAACGGCTGAGGACATGGAAGCAAGGGCCGCAACCAACTAAAGTTAAAACACATTAAATGCAAGATGGGAAAGCGAAGAACTCCAGATACTATCAACAGGCATCATATACCTATTCTTCATGATATTCAGAATAGTTTTATTGACAGTGCTGAATTATTGAAGCAGTACGCAGATCCTGACCAATCCTGCGCAGCAAAGTTAACGCTGCTGATATTGTTCAAAAAAAAGAGCGCTTGAAATGGAGAAACTTTTAAATGTTAGTGCCGTATAATCAGCCTTCCAATTAAACTACGATTCAATATGTACCTGGACTGAGAACTTACCGAACCATAAATTTGACCGTTACTCTTCAATAATTTTAATTAAAGTGCCGGCAGGCACATTATCAGTTAATTGCAATCCATTTAAGACAGCAAATTCTTCATAACGTTTGTCAGAAACATTATAACTACGGAATACCTGCGACAAGGTACTACCGGATTTCACAGTTTTTAGCCGTACACGCTCCGGCTTTTTGTTGATCCTGGCAAGGTCGGTCAGTTGCCTGAAACCCTGCATTGTCATACTAAAACTATTGACGTAATTATTAAAATCATTGATGGTGGCGACGCCGATTAGGTGGTAAATGTTGTCATTATATTGTATAAAGTATGACAGAGTTCTTAAGACGGGCTGGCCTTGCTGTTCTTGCTGCTGGTCAGCGATTACAGAAATGGCTGATAAACCATTTACCATAATATTCCTTGATTCCACCGGTCTCAGTTTATATTGCTGCAACACTGTGTTTGCAGTTTGCTCCAGGTTACTGCCTGGAGCCAGCGCCAGGAACATCAGTGCTTTACCATCTTTTGGTGCATACTGCACCCGCTGGGGGGAATTCTGGTAATTCCAATTTACAGGTGTGGGGAACTGGAATTTTAAAACAGGATGATAAAAAACATTGTTGTCCATATATCCGCCTTTTGGATCTTCACCATAAATTAGTCCTTCGATTCGCCTCAGGTACGCAGTCCTGTTAACCTGGGGGTTTGTAAGATTTAGCTTTTGTTTCCATTCTTCTGCCAACCTTGCGACAGTAGTATTGCGATCACCTGGATTTGGATGGGTGGACAGGAATTCGGGTAATTCAGCAGATTCATTACCTGCTGACTTTCTTTCGAGCGTATTAAAAAACTTTGCCATTTCCAGTGCATCATACCCAATTTTGGAAGAATATTCGACTCCCAACTCATCTGCTTCACGCTCTGCATCCCTGCTATATTTTAAAAATAATAATTGTAGCCCGGTGGACGCCGCTTCAGCGAATTGAGCCAATTGTGGCGCTATTATTATCCCGGCGATGATACCCACCTGCCCTAAAATTGCATTTCGCTGTTGGGCAACGCCATGGCGATGAGTAATATGCCCTAATTCGTGACCCAGAACCCCGGCAAAATCTGCTTCGCTGTTAAAATGAGCCATGATGCCGCGGGTAAAGTAGACATATCCTCCGGGCACCGCAAAGGCATTCAAGATTTCTGAATCCAACACCCGGAATCCATATTCGAGTTGGGGCCGGTGAGAAATTGCTGCCATTTCCCTGCCCTTTATATTGATAAAATTTTGAAGGGAACTGTCATCATATAGCCCAAACTGGGCGATAATTTGGGGATCAGCTTCTTTTCCCATGGCAATTTCCTGCTTCTCAGACATTAGTACTACCTGTTTCTTCCCTGTAACAGGGTTTCTGGCACATGAACTCAAAAATAAAATCCCCAGGGATAGCAAGCTTATCAGGTTATAGTTTCTCTTTTTCATCATTATATCTATATAAACAAATAAAAAAATTAATTCCATCATTCACCTGCAACAGGGATGCCATAGTTGTGGAAAAAGAATCTAAAGGTCTCTTTTTACCGAATAGAGTTAAAACCCCCAGCTCTAACAGTAATATTCAGCGTTTTCCGAAGAACCACCACTTTCTTTAGATGTAAGTAAGAATTCAACCTTATATGATTAGACACAAATTGGGTAATAATTTCTTCATACTTCTTTGAACTGACTATTGGTTGCAACTACTACGTACCACTAAAAATATACCTTGTACACCAATTAACCCCGCCACGCCCGATGAACGATAAAAACTGAAAGAGGGTGGAAGAAGTGATTTTGAAAACAGGCATAGGTGGTAACGGGATAACGAAGTAGTAGTATTTTGCTATTCAACAATGATTATTATTTATAGGGAATAGTAGTCCTTACAATCAAAGCGATGATCAATTGCACCCGCCCATATTCTTGCAAGTATTTCCGTCAATTTAACCTTTCTCCACCCTCTCCCCTGAGTTTTTTTAGTCCGGACAGGGATTGACGTTAGGGGATATAATCACAATCAATTTATATATAAAAGGTTTGAAACAAGTCGACTCATCATAAGGTGTTCATTTTGAATGTAAAAATTTGAAAAAAATTAACAATTTTTTAATGATTTGCATGATTTTTGTATTTAAAATGCCTATTAGAAGCGCTTTACAATAAGATTAATTACCAACCATAATAAAATTAAGCTTATGAGACACATTCAACGCTACCGCAAGCTATGCTTGCTATTAACCTTTGCATTATCGTTTACCTTCTCCTACTCACAAAAAACACCACAACAACTGGCTGAAGCGAGAACAAAAATTCTTGCTGATCCAACAGTAAAGTCCGTTGAAATTAATGAAGAGAGGCAAACCCCGTCTTTCATTGTATTAAAAGAAAATCAAGTTTTCAATAAAGAGCAGGCATCTCTTTCCCTGGCAACTTTCTTAAATGTTCGCCCCGGGATTGATAACCTAACTTCTGCAAAACAAATTAAACTCAAATCAAATATAGAGGTTGAAGAATTTAATCAATATTACAAAGGCATAAAAGTAGAACATGCCAATTTCAGGGCTATGAGCAAAAGTGGAACAGTACGCTTTTTCAATGGTGCCTGGTTCGATGTACCGGTTACTCTTTCCGTTCAGCCTTCTTTATCTGAAAGTGCGGCTTTACTAAAAGCAAAAGCAGTAGTGGGCGCAAAAAGATATGCATGGGAAGAATTGCAGGAAGAAATTCAAAAAAATAAAGGCAATAGAGCCGTATTAGCCGCCCTGGAAAAAGAACTGGCAAACTACCTTCCATCAGGAGAATTAGTAATTGTCAAGAATTTTACGAAACCAGGGGTGGTTGAAATGAGATTGGCTTATAAGTTTAATATTTATGCAGCTGAACCCATTAGCCGTGCATGGATATATATTGATGCAATTGACGGAAAAACTTTATTGGTTGATAAAATTATAAAACACGTCGGCGAAGAGAATACTCCTCCTACCTCTACCAATGCTACTGTGCAGACAAGGTATGCGGGTATACAGGTTATTAAAACTAAACAAGTAAGTGGGAATGATCCTAACTCAGGGCTGCCTCTCGTAAGCAGCCATCCCGCAACGGAGCCCACTTATATACCCGGAGCATCGACCAATGTATTGATTGATGATACAAGGGGTGGCGGCATAGAAACTTATGACTTGAATAATGTTGGCGGTTTGCCTTACAGTATTGGACTTATTTATTCGCAGGGCAAATCTTTTACTGATGTAGATAATAACTGGACGAATGTTGAACATCACCGGTCACCAGGCAATGATGGCGCCTTGGAAGCCGAGAATGATGATATCGCCTTCGACGCACATTGGGGGGCTGAAGTGGTATTCGATTATTGGCTTACAAAGCACAACCGTTCAAGCTATGATGGAAATAATGCAAAAATTAAAAGCTTTATTCATTATGGTCCCGCCTACGACAATGCTTTTTGGGATGGCTCTTCCATGACTTATGGTGATGGTTCAGGTCCGGCTGCATTGGGTTTTAAGGCCTTAACATCCCTGGATGTATGCGCACATGAAATCGGCCACGGAGTATGTTCTACTACTTCAGATCTTATATACCAGGGAGAATCGGGCGCTATGAATGAAGCATTAAGTGATATTTGGGCCGCTTGTATTGAACATTATGCGATGGTTCGTTCCGGGAGTACAGTTCCATCCACTATATATCGCCCGTTTTACGTTGGTGAGCAGATTGGAGCCAGCTATAACGCCCCTTTGCGCAGGATGGATAATCCTAAAACATTAAGTGACCCTGATACCTATGGCGGGCAATATTGGAAAAATCCAATTTGTACACCCAACCTGGTTAATGATCAATGTGGGGTGCATTCCAACAGTGGTGTATTGAACAAGTGGTTCTTTTTGCTTACTGCCGGATCAAAAACTGGTACACGGCCGGCTGGTATGACTGCCAATCAATATTATTTTGCAGATTCCGATGATGAGATTAATGATAAGGGCAACTCATATAAAGTTAATGGTGTAGGGTTCGATGCTGCTGAACAGGTTACCTTTCTGATGGAAACGATGCTTAGTTCTTCTGCCACTTTTGCCGAGGCAAGAGCTATATCCATACAGGTTGCGGCATTTATAAGCGGTGATTATTGTAGCGGATTGGTCGAATCAGTAACTAATGCATGGTATGCCGTAGGGGTAGATACACAATTCGTACAAGGCTGCATTTCTAAATATGGGTTTATCTTCCAACCCGGGGCAGCTGTGAACGAAGCCAGCACACCAACAGGCTGTGCTTCGGCAAAAACTGTAACCATTCCTGTATTGTTGCCTGCTAATTCTACCGCTGCGATAACAGCCAGTGGAACAGCAACTGCAGGTAAAGATTATGTACTGTCCACTACTTCGTTAAGCAATACCACCGGTACTAACAGTAAACAAAATGTGAACGTAGTTGTTAAAAATGATGCTGTTGTAGAAAATGATGAAACCATTATATTAGGAATTGTTGTCTCTAATGCAGGAACCAACCCAGTCAATAATACATATACCGTAACGATAACTGATGATGATGTGGTACCTGTTATTGGATTAACGGATAAATTATTACTGGATGAAAGCTTTACAGGGGCAGACGGCTTTGATGGTCCACAGGGCTGGACCAAAAAACTGGAAATAGCCGAAAGCAATGGAGATCCTGCCGCAACAGGTAAAAATCAATGGGGTGTTTTTGGCAACCAATTAGCCATTACAGGCAAAGATGGTGTCACGAATGTTGTTTACCCGGGTAGTACTTATAACAATCTTAGTCCCAGCCAAACGCTTATTCATTCATCATTACTTGATGCAAGAGGATTGAGTGTGCTAACCATCAAATTTGACTACACCGTCCAGGGTGAAGTAGACTTTACAAGCGGTTCTACAGAGATTGAAAATTTACCGGTATTTGATTATATGGCGGTTGCTTATTCTTTGGATGGTATAAACTTTGTTGAACTAAACTCAGGTGAGTTCCACCAGTTTGCTTCTCCAACTCCTGAAAGCGGAACATTTACTGCCCGGCTTCCGCTTTCATTGGCCAACAAGCAGTTTTACATTGCATTCCGCTGGTTCAATGACACAAACGCCGGCGGTCCTGCCAGTGTAAGCATTGACAATCTTATTCTAAAAGGTACATTAAGAAAAATAGAAAGTGACCTGAATCACAATGGAAGAGAAAATTTAAATGGAGGACAGGAAGTATATTTCTACAGCATTCAAGATGGAGAAATTTTAGGGAAGGTGAAAAATAATTCGGTCAAAGATTATGGCTGCACCAATTTGTTTGTTGAAAAAACCGGCCATGGTGCTTTCAATCTTTACCAGGGCAACAATGGACTGCACAAAGTTTCTGATAAAATCGTTCGAATTGAACCCGCTTCGATTTACAAAGGCTCTAACACGGTTACCATGTACTATACCGAAGACCAATTGTCAGGTCTTGAATTAGCCAGTGGATATAGCCGAACAGAGTTTAGTATTTACCTTGTAAATGCAGCAGCATATACAGCAGCCAGTTCGAAAAACACAGAAAAATATGCGGCAGTTTATACGCCTATTCCAGGTGTTGGCGGCTATTATTCCATTACTTTTAATGACAAACCAAATGGCTCTTATGCTTTGGGTGTAACAGTTTCACTACCTGGATTACATACAACAAACAGGGCATCAACGAGTGAAGAAGTATCAAATAAATGGGAATTTGGAATGCTCTATCCAAACCCGGGAACTGCAGACGTCTATTTGATGGTTTCAGCTCCAGAGAAGGAATATTTTAAAATTGAATTGATCAATTTGTTAGGCCAGGTTATTCATCGGCAGATAGAGCCAGTACAACAAGGGATGAACAAAATAATCTTGCACACAGGAAGTATTGGTAATGGCAATTACAGGATGCGGGTCATGAATAAAAAAAATGAAACGGTCAACTCTCAACAGTATATGAAGCAATAACTATGACCGTATGGATTAAAAAAGGCTGTCTACATTTGACGGCCTTTTTTATTATAACGTATTTAAAAGAATAATCTATTGAGATGAATGTTGGAGAAAATTGGTTTTACTTTTGTAAAAGTATAGGTAACAATTCCGGGATGACTTAATTTTAAATTATGATCAATATTGGAAGATTGAGTCACGATCATTTCCGGAAGTTTAAATAAATAGAACCTTTTAATCACGGCATCATGAACACACAACAGGCATATAATAATTGGGCATCTCAATATGACAGCGACACAAACAAAACAAGAGATCTTGAAGGGAAATCATTGCGTACCGTTTTGTCTACAATTCCTTTTGAAAGCTGTCTTGAAATAGGTTGCGGCACCGGCAAGAATACTGCCTGGCTGATAAAGAAAGCAAAACAGGTGACCGCTATTGATTTTTCGGAAGCCATGCTGGCGAAAGCAAAGGCAAAAATCAAGGGTGACAGGGTTCAATTTGTACAGGCCGATATCACAAGGGACTGGACGTTCAAGGATAAATTATTTGATCTTATCACCTTTAGCCTCGTACTTGAACATATCAATACACTTGACCACATATTCGAACAAGCAGCCCAATCACTAAACCCGGGAGGACTTGTGTATATCGGTGAGTTGCATCCGTTTAAACAATACACAGGGAGCAAAGCAAGATTCGAAACGGATAACAGGGTACAGCTGGTGGAATCTTTCACTCACCATATTTCTGATTTTATCCTGGCCGCTAAAAATAATGGGCTATCCCTTTTCGGGATCAATGAATATTTTGATGATGATAAGCGGAGTGAAATTCCAAGAATAATAATGATCCTGTTGAAAAAAGACTGAGCTGAATGTACTGCTGGTTATAAGAGTGCTGCCGGTTATAAGAGTGCTGCCGGGTCAGGAAAGCCACTTTTTCCAAAAGATAGATTACCCCTTTACATTCATCCCCGTTCCGATATTTATACTATCTAGACTATACACGGCCCTTTACCTTTCAGGGCCGTCTAATTTTCCCCGCCAGAGCTTGATTGAGTGTGGATAGTTTCTGTCTTTGTTTCTCCCTCGTTTTTGTCCTTTCCACTACACGCGATAAGAAGTGGGGCCATAAATAGCATGGCCATTGAAACATTCAGTAATGTAATGTTAGTTGGCTTTAGGTGACGGAAGATGAAAGCGATAGCTTAAAGTTTTCCTTCATCCACTTCTTTTATAAAATTAATTACGCCGTTCATAAACACCTGCTGATCATCCCACATAGCCAGGTGGCTGCCATTCGGGCAATACAAGTAACGTCCTTTTTGAACCAGTTTACTTTGTGCTTCCATGGCTTTGGGGTCCATTGTATCATGTTTTGCGCCGACCATTAAGGTTGGAACTGCTATTTCTTTTAACCGGTCCCGGATATCCCAGTTCACTAATCTTCCAGAAGCCCCGAATTCTGAAGGTCCCTGCATCATGAGATAAATTTCATAGTTCACATGCTTCATGGTCCGATTAACCCCGTCTGGCCATTCATCGAGCCTGCACATATGCTGGTGATAAAAATTGGGGATCAGTAATTCCATATAACGCGGGTTATCATATTGACCCTTTGATTCTAGCTCTTTGACCTCGGCCAAAACTTTGGGATCCAGCTGTGGTGCCAGCACTTCATTTGCATATTTGGAATATTCGGGTATGCTCGCAACCATGTTGGCCACGATCAATGCTTTCATATTTTGCTGGTACTTCAAGGCGTACTCCATACCCAAAATCCCTCCCCATGAATTACCGAGCAAATAAAAGTTTGTTGAATCAGCTCCGATCGCCTTTCGAACCTGTTCCACTTCCTCAACAAAACGTTCAACGGTCCAGAGACTGCTGTCTTTGGGTTGATCGCTGTAATACGAACCCAACTGGTCATACTCATAAAATTCAAACCCTTCTTTTGGAAAAAAACTTTCAAAGCATTCCATGTATTCATGCGTCATCGCTGGACCTCCATGCAACAACAGAATTTTGATTCGGGGATTGTTGCCAAAACGTTTGGTCCATACCTTAAAATCTCCGGCTGGCGTTTTGATGGGTATCATTCTGACACCTCCTGTTTGAACACCACTGTCGTTGTAATTAAAATATTCATCTACATGCATATGCTTTGCGGCAAGCGGTTTTGTGTCGGGCTGCCTGCACGCAACAAACAGAGTTAGTAGTACGGGAAAAACAAGACTTTTCATTATAGTTGATTTTATGTAAAAGGTAAAGAAATTCCTTAATTTCAGCATCTCCAAAACTTTCCGGTATGCGATCATTACTCATTTTTTTTCTTTGCGTGGTCCTAGTTACTGGGCAGGCCCAATCTAAATCCGATACGCTCCACCAGATTCGTACTACAGCAAAATGGTTTGATCTTGATTTTACAGAAGCCGAGGTGGATTCTATGATCGGCAATCTAAACAATTACCTGCTCCTGTACCGATCCATGCACAAAACCTTACCGGCCAATGAACTACCCTATCCCTTTGCTTTTAATCCGGCGCCACCGGGTATGAAAATATCTACGAGGAAAGAAAAAATTTATTGGGATATTCCTCAGCAAGTGGAATTACCGGCTACGTTCAATGATCTTGCTTTTTATTCTATTCCGCAATTAGCATCGCTTATTGTCAGGAAAAAAATAAGCTCTGTTGATCTCACTAAATTTTTTATTGACCGATTGAAAAAATGGGGAGATACATTAGAATGCGTGGTCACGTTGACAGAAGAGTTGGCATTACAACAGGCAAAGCAGGCAGATGTTGAACTACAATCCGGCATCTACCGGGGTCCGCTGCATGGTATTCCTTATGGACTAAAGGACCTGTTTGCAGTCAAAGGATATAAAACCACCTGGGGCAGCACACCTTATAAAGACCAGGTGTTGGATGTGGACTCTTATGTTTATAAACAATTGAAAAATGCAGGAGCTGTTTTGTGTGCCAAACTTTCAATGGGAGCTTTGGCTAATAACAACAAATGGTTTGGTGGCGAAACAAAAAATCCGTGGAATTTGAGACAGGGTTCCAGCGGTTCGTCTGCTGGTTCTGCAGCGGCCGTTGTTGCCGGATTGTTACCCTTTACTATCGGCACGGAGACACTGGGTTCGATCGTTTCCCCCTCTGCACGTTGTGGAGCAACCGGTCTTCGACCTACGTTTGGAACAGTGAGCCGCTTTGGTGCCATGGTGCTTTGCTGGAGTCTTGATAAACCAGGACCTATCTGCCGGAGCGCCGAAGATGCTGCCATTGTGTATGCATTTATACATGGCACGGATGGGAACGACCCTTCCGCAATCCGTCATACATTTAGTTACACCGGTAAAACAGACTGGACAAAACTCAGGGTTGCTTATGCAGAAAATTTTTTCAAGCCATTGAATGCAGAAGCACCTGAAAGGAAAGTATTGGAAGCCTACCGTTCTCTCGGTGCCGATATAAAAGCCGTTCATTTTCCTGATTCAGCGATGTATCCCACCAATCTTATCAGTATCATACTCAATGCGGAAAGTGCTGCCGCCTTTGATGAATTGACAAGAACCAACCGCGATGACCTGGTAGAAAGGCAGGATAAAAATTTTTGGCCCAATAGTTTCCGTGCAGCCAGGACAATTCCAGCTGTTGAATATATCAATGCCAACCGTTATCGTTATAATGTATGTAAGAGCATGAATGATTTTATGAAAAACTATGATGTTCTCATCGTACCCAGCTTCTCAGGCCGGCAATTGGCAATAACCAATCTCACCGGTCATCCTGTTGTTTGTATGCCCATCGGCTTTAGCCAGAATGGATCTCCGCTCAGCATCACATTGATCGGCAATTTATACGATGAAGCTACTATCTTAGCGGCCGCAAAAGCTTACCAGGATAAAACGGAGCATCATAAAAAACACCCGGGAAAGTTTTTAAATTAAGTAAACAATCCTTTAAATCGTCAAATAGTATGATAAAGCAATTTTCTTTTGCAATCACCCTGTCTTTATTGATGGTCTCCTGCTCTCAAAAGAAAAAAGCAGACCTGTTGGTTTATAACGCTACTATCTACACGGTTGACTCTTCGTTTTCAACAGCGGAAGCCATGGCCATTCAAAATGGAAAGATCTTAGCTGTGGGTACCACTGCTGACCTGGAAAAGGAATATGAAGCCACAGAAAAATTTGACGCCGGAGGTAAATTCATTTATCCGGGTTTTATTGATGCGCATGCACATTTTGTAGGCTATGGGTTGAGCTTACAGCGGGTGGATCTTAAAGGCACCAATAGCTGGGAGGAAGTGATTGAAAAAGTAAAAACTTTTGCTGCAGAAAATCCAGAAAGCTGGATCACTGGGCGTGGCTGGGACCAGAATGATTGGACAGTAAAAGAATTTCCCACCAATGCAGAATTAAATACACTATTTCCTGACCGGCCAGTGCTATTAAGAAGAGTAGATGGGCATGCGGCGATTGCCAATCAAAAGGCATTAGACCTGGCTGGTATAGAACCTGGTGACACACTGACTGGTGGAGAAATAGAGGATCATGAAGGTACCCTTACCGGGCTATTGATAGATAATGCTATTGACCGTGTTGCTGATAAAGTTCCAGAGGCAACTGAAGAACAATTCAAAAAAGCATTGCAGGCTGCAGAAAAGAACTGTTTTGCCGTTGGGCTGACCACAATTACTGACTGTGGAGTAAGTGCTGCTTCGGTTGATCGTATAAAAGCTTTACAGGATAAGGGCGATCTGAACATGAGGCTATATGTTATGCTAAGTGATGATAAATCAAACTATGACTATGCAGAAAAGAATGGAATGATCAAAACCGACCGTCTGAACCTGAGAAGTTTTAAAGTGTATGGTGATGGAGCATTAGGTTCGAGAGGGGCCTGTTTGCTGGAACCATATAGTGACAAAGCGGGGCATTCCGGATTTTTGCTGAGTAAGCCCGAACATTTTGATTCCGTAGCCAACTGGATCTCGCAAAAAGGCTGGCAGATGTGCACCCATGCCATTGGTGACAGTGGTAACAGAACCATGCTCTCCATCTACGCAAAATATTTGAAGGGGAAAAATGACCTGCGCTGGAGAATTGAACACGCCCAGGTTGTAAATCAAAATGATTTTAACCTTTTTGGAGCGCATTCAATTATTCCTTCTGTTCAACCTACGCATGCCACATCAGATATGTATTGGGCTGGTGACCGCCTCGGTGCTGAAAGAGTGAAAGGAGCTTATGCTTATAAACAGTTATTGCAGCAAAATGGGTGGCTACCGCTGGGAACTGATTTTCCCGTGGAAGATATTTCTACATTCAAAACCTTTTTTGCGGCTGTGGCAAGAAAAGATGCTAAAGGGTGGCCTGCTGATGGGTACCAAACAGAAAATGCACTGAGCCGTGAAGAAACATTGCGGGGTATGACCATCTGGGCCGCCAAAGCCAATTTTGAAGAAAAAGAAAAAGGAAGCCTGGAACCCGGAAAGTATGCGGACTTTATTATCCTCGATTCAGATATTATGAAAGAAGTGCCTGAAAAATTATTAGAGATAAAAGTGCTGAAGACCTTCTTGGGTGGAGAAAAAGTTTTTGAAAAAAAATAAAGCATTCTAATTTTCACCACATATAAAAGATAGATATATAGAAATACTTACATAGATTGGCTATGTGAAACCCATTTTATCTATGGACAAGGTTAAAAATTGAGTAGCGGACAGAACCCCGAAGTGTGCGACGCAACAGGCGATGATAGTAGTACTAGAGTTGACCGCATAAATTAACCTAAACGCTGCTGCTCCCTGCCCCTGACGTCATGTATTAATCCACATTTGTGGAGAACCCTCACAACCCCTGTTTAAACAATAAATTAAAAAATCATATTTTTGTAAATGAGTTGGACTGAAAAAAGGACTGTAAAAATAGCGATCCTTGATCTTTATGAAGGTAAGGCCAACCAGGGTATGCGTTGTATACGCACCATCCTAAAAGAGTGGGGCGAATTCAATGATCTTACTGTCGTGGTGGATGAATTCGATGTACGACTCAACAATGAACTCCCTGGTACTACTTATGATATCTATATTTCCAGTGGCGGTCCGGGCGACCCGCTTATAAGCCGTTTTGAAGACTGGGATATTGCCTGGTGCCGGTGGCTTGACAACATAGAACGCTGGAATAAAAATCCTTCTAACCAGCAAAAGAAGTACGTTTTTTTTATTTGCCACTCCTTCCAGTTAGCCAGCCGCTATTTCAATGTTGGTTTGGTGTCTAAACGAAAATCAACAGCTTTTGGCGTTTTTCCTGTGCACATGCTCGAAGCGGGAAAAAATGAACCGGTATTTGATGGTCTCCGTGATCCATTTTATGCAGTTGATAGCCGGGATTTCCAGGTTGTACAACCCAACCATAACCAGCTGGATGAGATGGGTGCAGCTATTCTTTGTATTGAAAAAAGCAGACCCCATATTCCTTATGAAAGAGCGATCATGGGTATCCGTTTTAATGAGTACATGATCGGCACACAATTTCATCCTGAAGCGGATGCTCCGGGTATGAGCCTGTACCTGCAAACAGAAGAGAAAAAGAAAACGGTGATTGAAAGCCATGGTGAAGATAAGCTATGGAGTATGCTCCTCCATTTAGATGATCCAGACAAGATCATGTGGACGTATTCTCATATTCTTCCCAATTTTCTTGACCAGTCGATTGAGCAACTCCATGCAGTCGAAGTATAACAATTGCACCCGTCCATCAAAACTTTTCCAGTCTCTATACTTCAAATAAAAGATTATTCTTCCGCTATTTTTTTGTTGAGGGAATAATACTATCTTACGATAGATTTGTTTTCGGACCATCCTCCTCCATCAACACAGAGATTATTTTACTTAAGGTATTCCGATTAATAGCAAGTAAAACTCAGTGAGATGAAATTATTGCCCTTTCTTTTCTTTTTTGCCGCTTGTGGTGCTACCAACCAGGGTCAATCTGGCAATGATACTATTTCGGTAAAGCTGAATGAAAGCTTTGAAATAAAGGCAGGTGTAGCCATGGGAACTGGTTTCCGGTGGGTTTTACCTGATTCGGGTTACCTGCAATTCTTAAGATTGGATACCACCTACACCACATCCACACAGGATGTAGATGGGAATCCAGAAACCCAGGTATTCCGTTTCACCGGAATAAAAAAAGGGAATACCCCCTTGCGGTTAATCCATATACGGCCCTGGAAAAAAGAAGATCCGCCGGATAAACAGAAGAACTACACCATTACTATTCTATAATTATTTTTTAACCACAACCATACATGTTATGAAAAGTATCAAAACTTACCCCCTGTTACTGATTGCTGCAATTACTATCAGTGCGCAAACCTTCGCACAACCGGAATTGCCTACCAAATACAAACTGCGGGAGATAAATGCCCCAGCTGCTGTCAAAAACCGGATTGCAGCACAACGTGCCTTAATTAGTAAAGACCAGCGCAGATATAATGTCGGTTTTACAAGTGTAAGTAATAAAACACTGGCACAAATAACGGGTGAAAAAGAACCTACCCCTGCGGAAGTAACACGGGTTAAAAACATGGTGAGCAGCCGGCAACTTTCGCCTCAGGCTGTTGAAATAATTAAAGTGTTCCTGGTCGCTTGTTTTGCTTCCAGGAAAGCTTATGATGCCCGAACCCAGAGTTATGTTACTCCTGTACGGAATCAGCAATGTGGTAACTGTTGGTCCTATTCCGCGCTAGGGGCTTTTGAAGGAAGCTACCTGCGTGTAAATGGAACTTCATTAGCCAATAGTCTCAATACTTCTGAACAACATGTAGTTAATTGCTCCGGTGGCGGCAATTGCGGACCCGAGGGCGGTCTTGCCTATAAAGTGTTCGAATGGATGGTCGACAATAATAAAAATGTAGAAAAAGACGACACTATGCCTGATGCTGGTGTTGTTGGATCCTGCCCCGGTGCCGCACCATCAACAAGCTATTATGCCACCGATTGGGGTGTGGTTGATCCCTCGGGTGATGTAACAAAAATTGCCTCTGTAGCTTCGATCAAAGCGGCTTTGTGCAAATATGGACCGATCGCAGCCAGTTTGGTTTCTACAGCAGCCCTCCAGGATTATACGAATGGTGTGTTTTATCAAACAGCCAGCAATTACGCCAATCCCTCCTCCAACCATGCCATCGTAATCGTTGGCTGGGATGATGATAGGAATGCCTGGCTCATCAAAAATTCATGGGGTACGGATTGGGGTGAGAATGGGTATGGCTGGATCGACTATGGCTCCAATAATGTCGGCCGCAGAGCTTCCTGGGTGATTGCTAAAAAAGCTCCTAAAATTATCGGGCCAATCAAAACTCCAGTGCGAGTTATTAAAACAAATTAATAGCTGAAAATAATGATAACGCTATTATTCAAAGGTCAGCTGTTAGCTGACTTTTGAATTTACTGCCCTTCAATAGTAGTAAACAATGTCTTAATTTTAGCAGGCATGATTAATTAAACCCGGGAAATATGATACCCTCTATTCGAAAGTTTTACAATGAAAATTTCAGTGTTGAAAAATATGAAGGATTTCTAAAAGAATTGCATGCGGCCCATCCAGGCCAACTGGATTTCCGGGTGGCCGAAACACCTATTTTCATTCCCAAAGAGTTTACGCAAAAAATACTAGAAGCTTGTGAAAGCATTGTTGACATCATCGTTGACCCGAAATTCAAGGATCTTACGATGAAGGCAATTCCAAGGGACATGCAGGTACACGGAGAAAATGATCACACCCAATTTATTGCTTTTGACTTTGGTATTTGCATCAATGAAGCCGGCGAATATGAACCACAATTGATAGAAATGCAGGGCTTCCCCACTTTGTTTGCTTATGAAGTTCTATTGGATGATGTTTTCAGGCGTCATTTTCACGTCCCGGAAAATTTTGATTGTTACCTGAATGGTTACACAAGAGAAACCTATATACAGCTACTGAAAGAAATTATTATCGGGAAAAACGACCCGGAGCATGTGATCTTGCTGGAGATTTTTCCCCGTCAGCAAAAAACAAGGATCGATTTTTATTGTACCGAAGATTATGTTGGTATCAAAATGGTCTGCCTGACAGAATTGATAAAAGAAGGAAAGAGGCTGTATTATATGAATGAAGGAAAAAAAACAGAGGTTAAAAGGATCTATAACCGTATCATTTTTGATGACCTACAACAACAGGCCCCTGAGGTACAGGAAAAGGGGAAACTTTTGTTTGAAGAGTTGGACGTAGAATGGGCACCACATCCAAACTGGTTCTATCGTATCAGTAAATTTACACTACCCTTGATACGTCATCCCTATGTACCAGCTACTTTTTATTTACATGAAGTAAAACAGATCCCCACTGACCTGGAAAATTATGTAATAAAACCATTATTCTCCTTTGCAGGACAAGGTGTGGTCATCGATGTAACACCGGCTGACATCGACAAAATAAAAGATCCGGAAAACTGGATACTGCAACGTAAAGTAAAATATGCCGACGTGATCCCGACTCCGGATGTGCCTGCCAAAGCCGAAATCCGCATGTTTTATTTCTGGAAAGATGGAGCCACAAGACCTATAGCTGTTAACAACCTTGGCAGGTTAAGTAAAGGAAAAATGATCGGGGTGCGGTATAACAAGGATAAAGAATGGGTGGGAGGAAATTTCTGCTATTTCGAGAAATAACCGCAGAGACGCCGGGACGCTGAGTACTACTTTACTCATTTTTAAAACTTGAAATTATTATGGACCTGATTAAAAATATCACCCCAAAAGACCTGGGAGCCGGTATCACCGGATATTATGCGCACGGGAATAGCATGAGTTTTGGATATGTAGAGCTTGAATCTGGTAGCAGTGTACCCCTGCACCAGCACATGCAGGAACAGATCACGTACCTTATCGAAGGTGAATTGGATATGATGATCGGGGGTCATTCCTGCCTGTTGACTGCAGGAATGTATTTTGTTATTTCATCCAATACGCCTCATTCAGCAATTGCAAAAACAGCATGCAAAGTTATTGACGTTTTTAGCCCGCCCAGGGAAGATTATAAAAATACAAGTCTGCCGGCCAACTGGAAATAACTAATTTATATATTAAACAATATACATGAGGTACCTGTTCATATTTTTTTCCCTCCTGCTGGTACAGAGCGGGGCGAAAGGACAAGCAGATAATGAAATACAAGTATATGCCTCACCCACCATTCAGCACAAATGGACCATCTTTGAACTGCATAGCAACTATACATTTAAAGGAAGCAAACTCTTACCTAACCCGGATGCTGCCCATTGGATCAATGAAACAATCGAGATCACCCACGGGTTTGATAAAAATTTTGAGATTGGCTTTTATACTTTCATGGGCTTTGCCCCGAACGGAGGTGGATTTCAATATTTAGGTAATCAAATAAGACCCCGGGTAACAGTGCCTGAATCTTGGAAATGGAAGTTGGGTGCCAGTCTTTCCCTGGAATTTGGTTTCTTCAGACCAGATGATAGTACTGATTTTTCCTGGCAAGGCGAGCTTCGCCCTATCATTGACAAAACAATTGATAACTGGTATTTTGCTTTTAACCCCAATATAGATTTTGTGCTCACGGGTGCTGATAAAGGTGTTGGTATCTCCCCGCAATTCAAAACGGTATATACCATCAGTCAAAAAGTTGGGATAGGATTTGAATATTATGGCGGATTGGGAACTTTTAAAAAGATATTGCCCGGAAATCTGCAGGAACACCTGATCGGTCCCGTCATAGACTTGTATATACACCCGATGTGGGAGATCAACGGGGGCTTTTTGTTTGGCCTGACAGAAAATTCCAATCAACAAGTGCTAAAAATATTATTGGGCAGAAGAAGAGGAAAATAGATGACCCTACCCTATTCATTAGCGTAAGGAAGGATCATTAAACGTATCTCCCTGCCTGATATCTCCTGTCTGGTAACCTTTCTTAAACCAATACATCCGTTGTGCAGATGTACCGTGTGTAAAACCATCCGGTACAACCTGGCCGGTAGCTTGTTTTTGCAGCCTGTCATCTCCAATAGCATTGGCAGCATTCAAGGCTTCCTCAATATCGCCGGGGTCCAGTATATTCTTCATTTTTTGAGCATGATGGGCCCACACGCCTGAAAGAAAATCTGCTTGTAATTCCATCATCACAGAATAACGGTTAAATTCTGTTTCACTTAATTCGCGTCGGAGCCGGCTTACTTTTTCTGCTGTTCCATTTAGGTTTTGAATATGATGACCGACTTCATGCGCCACTACATAGGCCATGGCAAAATCACCGGGGGCATTGAACCGGTCCTGCAGGTCCTGGTAAAAAGAAAGGTCAATATATAGCTTGTCGTCACCAGGACAATAAAAAGGTCCTGAGGCAGAACTGGCATTTCCACAAGCTGAGGCAACCGCACCCCGGAACAATACTAAAGTAGGTTCCCGGTACTGGCTGCCTTGTTCTGCAAATATTTTATTCCAAACATCCTCAGTTTCGGCCAATACTACTTTTACAAATTCTGCTCTTTCGTCATCCGCCGCTTTCTCTTCGGCTGATAGAGGAGCTGACTGGGTTGTGGGGTCACTAAATTGGGGTATCTGCGAAGGATCGGCATTACCTCCACCCAGGAAAGTATAAAGCAGGTAGACGATCAGACTTACGATCCCACCTCCGGCGGCAATACCTCCACCAGATATCCCTCTCCGGTCATCTACGTTTGAACTGGTTCTGCGGCCTCTCCATTGCATAAAATTTTGTTTTAAAAGTAATGTAATTGAATATTATAACATTAGAATACATATTACGTACCACATTTATTTAATTATCCGGTAATTACATTTTAACCTTCCGGGTTCAAACCTGGAGGATTCGCGGGAATACTATTTAAAATACTTTGAAAGGTTACAGGCAAAAGAACGGCATACCGACCTTATTTTTTAATTGTATACCTTGCCCCTGCGAAAAAACGTATGCCCTGGTTAGGTGCATAAACATAGGTCGGATCAAAGCTAAGTGCATAAGGATTTTCAGGCGTTGCCTTAATTTGACCATTTGCATCATACAGCACTTTTTTATCAAATGGATCATGCGTACGCGCAATGATAAAGGGTGTATTCTTAGCAGGTGTCCAGTTTAGCAAATTTTTTATTCCCCCAAATAATTCCAGCTTCCTGTTGAGCAATTTGGTAACCTGGATATTCTGGATACTCCAAACCGGGGAAAATGCAGGTCGGGGGTCTGTGGACGATAACAGCGGCAAACGCATGGGACCGTACATATTGCCCGTATAGTCAATAGTAATCCCTGCAGCTGGAAAAATATAGGTTACCGCCCAGGTACTACTCCATTTTTCTGTGAGAACGGGCTGGCGACTTGATTTCTTGCCGTGCGCATCCTTCTCTACTTTCGCTACATCTTGTACGGTTACCCCCAACAAACTTTTAAAATGATTTCCAAAATTAAATTCCAGGTTCAGCGTTACACCCTTCGAGGCAGCATATCCCTGCAGGTTTTTATAAATAATTTTATTAGGATCCGTATCGTAATCAGGAATGATCTGGTTAGTGAAATGTGAATACCAGGCAGAGGCATCAATATTAAGTGAAGTTCCATTCCATTTATAATACTTTGTATAATTCAGGTTCACATTAAAGCTTCGCTCAGGTTTCAGCGATTCTTTAATGTCAACGACTCTTGCACCCGTCAAAGCTGCATGTTCTTCCGTAAACAAACTAACTACACGGAAACCTGTTCCGGCATTAAGCCGGAGTACTTCATTGCTTTGCAATGCCCATTTCCATGCTATACGTGGGGTAATAATACCTTTATGAACCGGGTGGTGATCATACCGAAGACCTAATAAGAGTAAATGACTTTGGTTTAATTTCCATTCATCCTGTACAAAAAGACCAGGTATCACAGACCTTTCGGGCTTACTATTTCCATTCAGGGTATCCAAAGTAGCCGTGGAGTTATCATCATAAAAGTTATAGCGGAGAGCAGACCCCATCAACAGGCTATGCGCAACACCGGCTTGCTTATCCCAGATTAATTGACCGAAAGCAATACGTTGTGTCCCCATATACGGGACGGTCCCGTAATAGGAATCCTGGTTGTGTCCTGTTGCAGAGAACGAGAAGAACATTTTTTCTTTTACGGGCAATTGATAATTACCGATCAATTCCCATCGGTTGGTGGAAATGCTCTCGCCATAAATACTATCGGATCCCCTGAAACTTTTATTCCACCGCATATCACCACCCCACCTGTTTTCATAAAAATACCGGCCCGCCAGCGTAGCGACCCTTTTATTCTTCCGGGCAAAACCCAATTTATTAAAAACTGAAATCCGGTGTTGAAGAGTGACATCGGTAAACTGATCATTATTCTTATCCAGTGGATGCAGGTAGTTAAAATAATTTATACCCAGCAGGGAGGATGCTTTTTTACCGATATTAAACTTCGTACCCACATCGAGGTTATGTTCCAACCAGTTTGTCGTCATAACATTCGCAGAAAAAACCGGAGCTTTATCAGGAGATTTAGTAATAATATTGATCAACCCCCCGATGGCTTCTGAACCATATAAACCGGAGGCAGGCCCTTTTACTATTTCGATCCTGTCAATTAACTGTGTGGGAATTCCAAACAAACCATAAACAGATGCCAGACTACTCACAATAGGCATTCCATCAATAGTGATCATCGTATACGGTCCTTCCAGGCCATTAATATGAATATCACCTGTATTGCACACACTGCAATTGAGCTGTGGCCGAACACCATTTACATTCTGCAGCGCTTCAAATATACTGGGGCTTGGATTCTTTTTAAAAAATTGCGGCGTGTATACTTCCACCGCCACAGGGCTTTCCAGTTTCCTAACCGGTTTCATGGTGCCGGTAACCACTACAGCATCCAGCTCCAATTGATTGGAGGTAAGAAGGATAATGATGTGCTCTTTAGTACCCGGAATGATTGATCGGGGCTTGTATCCGACAGCCGTGACCAGCAATGAACTGGAAGATGTAAGCTGCAGGGCAAACTTCCCCTTTTCATCGCATACTACGGAATGGGAAGAATCCTGTAATGAAATAGAAGCTCCCGCCACGGGTTCTCCAGTCGTTCCGTTTACTATTTCTCCATGGATGATCCGTTGAGAAAAAACAGAAACCACCGCTAGCAAAAAAAATAGGGTAAGTATAGAAAGTTTCATTTCGTCTTGTATAAATAAATTTTTAGTCTTGTCTAAAAATTAGTTTAGTCAAATATAATAATTATTTGGATACGGCAATCAAAAGATTGCCTTCCTGACTCGAAACCACCAGTTTTGAAACTTTCCGCCCCGCCGTAAAAGATCTCTTTTCCGGACCAGACAATGCTTGTAGGAGTATTTAACGGGATCCTTTTTGAAAAAGTTTAAAGCTAGGCTTACCCAATTATGACACATCGGTACATCAATGTTTCCCAAGCTCGTAAACCGTTTTCCTGATTATATAATTGGTACTATTTGCTTTACACCAACTTGCGGCCAAAAGACGGCTTATGAAAAGAAAGTGTCTAGTAGTTGTCATGGCATTGTCAGCTTTTAATGGAATAAAGGCTCAGACGACAGGAAGAGTCCCACCGCCCGATACAAACCATATAAAGTATTTACCAGATGTAACAGTAGTAGGCAGAAATAGTAAAAGCGACTATCAGCAGATGCCGGAAGTAGTTGGCACCAATATATATGCCGGTAAAAAAAATGCATTAATTGTTTTAGATAATGTACAGGGAAATGTGGTAACCAATACCATGCGACAGGTGCTGGCCAAAGTACCGGGCATTCATATCTGGGAAAGTGACCCGAGTGGAATTCAGATTGGTATCGCCGCCCGTGGATTAAGTCCTAACCGCAGTTGGGAATTTAATGTGCGTCAAAATGGCTACGATATTGCAGCAGATCCCTTTGGCTATCCCGAAGCCTATTATAATCCTCAATTGCAGGCGGTGCAACGAATAGAGATTGTAAAAGGCCAGGGCTCGCTGCAATATGGTCCACAGTTCGGCGGACTGGTAAATTATATTTTACGTAATGGTGGTGAGATCAATAAAAAATTTCAGTTTGAAACACAGCAAACCATTGGTAGCAAATCGTTATTCAATAGCTATAACGCTATGGGTGGTAAAACGGAGAAGTTGCACTATTATTCTTTCTTTGATCACCGTAATGGCAATGGTTGGAGACGGAACAGCCGGTATTTTACAAATGCTGGTTTTGGTACAGTAACTTATTTTTTTACTCCTAAACTTTCACTGACTGCTGAAGTCATGCATTCACATATCCGCAGCCAGCAACCGGGTGGTTTGCCGGATACCCAGATCGAAGAAAATACACAGCAAAGTTTTCGGAGCCGCAACTGGTTTGATATTAAATGGACAACGCCGGCTTTAGTCGCCAATTATCAAATCAATGAAAAGACCCGCTGGAATACAAAATTGTTTGGCACGATTGGCAACAGGAACAGCGTAGGTTTTTTACAATCTATCACGGTAAAGGATAGTATTACACCGGCAACACTTAGTTATAATAACAGGGTGATAAACCTTGATCAATACAGGAATTACGGTTTAGAAAGCCGGATCATAGCCGATTATCATCTGGGCAGAATGAATAATACTTTCTCAGGCGGGTTCCGTTTATATACAGGTACTACAAAACGGCAAGCCGATGGTAAAGGCACCACGGGTACGGAGTATGATATCACTGTTATTGGAAACTATCCCAGGGATATCAAATTTGACTCTAAAAACATCGCCGCATTCGCAGAAAATATCTTCCGTTTGAGTGACAAGCTTTTGATTATTCCCGGTGTACGGTATGAGTGGTTGGAAGGCTCCTCTTCAGGACGAAATGGCTATACTTCCAGCGGTGCAGCAATAATCTTACAAAACATCACCCGCAACCGCAGTTTCCTATTGGCCGGGGTGGGAGCAGAATACCATGTTACAAAAGCGACAGAACTGTATGGAAATATTTCACAAGCTTATCGCCCCATTCAATTTGCCAATCTACAGGCCCCACCTACCACCGATGTGGTTGACCCGGATTTGAAAGATGCGAAGGGGTATAATATGGACCTGGGTTATCGTGGCAAAGTGAAAAACTTTTTACAGTTCGATGTATCCGGCTTCTTCCTGCAATACAATAACCGTGTAGGTACTATCACACCCACCGGGACTACATACCGGTTAATTACAAATGTGGGAGCGAGCTTAAGCAAAGGTTTTGAAGGATACATTGAGTTTAACCCTATAAGGGCATTTACAAAAAGCAAATATGCAGACATTATTATTTTTGGTTCTTATGGTTACACAGATGCCAGGTACAGCGGCGACCATAAAGATGCAGCCACAAAAGGTAAGAAAGTAGAAAATGCGCCTGCTCATATTTTCCGTGCCGGCGTTTCTGCAGGGTACAAAGAATTTTTATTAACCACCCAGGTAAGTGCTGTCGGGGAAACATTCAGTGATGCAAATAATACTGTCATCCCTTCTGCCAATGGGAATACAGGATTAATACCATCCTACACCGTAACTGATTTGACAGTTACTTATAAGTATAGTAAAAACCTGAATATAAAAGCTGGCCTAAATAATCTACTTGATGAACGATACTTTACCCGTCGTGCAGGGGGCTACCCCGGACCGGGTGCGTTACCGGCAGATGGAAGAACTTTCTTTATATCAGTCGGAGCGAAATTCTAACAACGCTTATTATAGATATTCTTTCTTTACTAGTCCTTCCGTAATGCATTGAGAAATGTCCTCTCGATGCTTAGCTGCCAGCTATTGGTAGACATACGGGTCATATTTCCACTCACCTGGAAACGGTACCCGATATTCAATTTAAAATTACTGTTGAAGATAAATTGAAGGGCGGGTGCAATATCAATATAATGTGTAGGCTCATCCAATGTTTGCTGTGCCAGTACTTCAGTATACAGGTTCAGGTTCATTTGCTTGTAATCGGTATACTCCCTTGGGAATAATAAATAACCACCGGACAAAGAATAATTCATGGCCTGGTAGTTCCGGGATGGTACATAGATCACTTTGTCATTTCTTGATTTATCCAACACCTGGGTATGACTCATAGTTGCCGACAAAGCCAGTTTATTCCAAAGTTGCGTAGCTATAAATCCTGCTTCAATACCGCTTTTATCTCCCATGAGGGTGATCTCATCGTAATGAAAGGGTGCTTTGGTGGCGGAAGCGTCGGCAAAGACGGCCATCCTGAAATGTTTATGAATATCATCTTTGGAAAGAAAACGGTATTTAGCATATAAGCTAACGGATTCATACCGGAAATCGGGTGTGTGCATATTTGCGACTGTTCCGCCGATATGAATCATCAGTTTTTTACTAACCCCAAACATCACCTGCGGCATGAAACGGTGTGAGAAACGGTTGTACATCTTGTCACTGGTGACAAAATGATCAGTGAGCTTTACACTGATGGAATGCGCCGGCATATTGGAAGCCGGCTCGGAAAATACATACAACTCCTGGCCATTCAAGTTTGCGGCACTAAAAATGATGATGAAAAGAAATAGTTTTTTCATACCCGCACCTTAATTCATTTGTCAATGAGTTCCTTCAATGCCTTCTCTAGCTCCTTTCCATGCAAATCCATGGCTATCAACCTACCCTCCCGGTCGATCAGGTAAGAAGTAGGCAGTGCCATTATTCCCCAAGTAGAAGCAGTAGGTGCATTCCAACCACCCGGATCGATCACTTGCATCCAACTAACCTTATCTATTTTGATGGCATTTCTCCAGTTGCCTTTGTCGGAATCAAGAGACACCGCAAAGATCTCGAATCCCTTGTCTTTGAATTTGGGATAAAGCTTTGCCAACCCCTTGTTAGCAATCCGGCAGGGCCCGCACCAGGATGCCCAGAAATCAAGCAATACCACTTTCCCTTTTAACGAAGAAAGACGAAGGGTGTCGCCAGTAGTGGAAAGCAAGGCAATTTCTGCAGCCAGCTGACCTTGCCGGGGTTGTGCATGAGTGGTTTTAAAAAAAAATACGGCAATAAAAAAAGTGAAAATTATTTTTGGGTTCGTCATCCTTTCAAATGTAAAAGGCTTCTTCCCAACCGGGGTTGAGAAGAAGCCTGTAGTTATTTAAATAGTAACATGGTAGACCCTTTCATCTACAGCGATGCCATCTTTTACACAACAGGAGGCGGCCTTACCCGATTGCAGGCAGCTCATTTTGGTAGCGGAACTATATTTTCTAAATTGTTTTTCCGTTACAAAATTCTTATCTACCACCGTAATGGTCTGCTCCCCACTGAGTACCTGGCTGCTCCCATTCAGAAAATGAAAATTGTCATTGCCGATCTTTTTATGCTGATCTTTTTCAATTTTCAATTCACTGAAATGCCCTGTCAGTTTCAAGCTTCCTATCGAGAATCCCGCATCTTCCACCGCTTCTTTTAAGGCATCAATATGTACCACTTCCCCCGTCTTGAACGTGATGCTGAAAGCAGAATTCTTTATATCCGACCTGATGGATGCAACAAAAGGAACCTTCTGCAATGCCTTATTGATGGCATTACTACACATAGCGCAGGTAAGACCTGTCGCCTGTAAGTTTGCTTTCGTAAACTGGGCCTTTGATGTCACGGCCGAAAGGGCTATGATCAATAGCAATAATAGCTTTTTCATATCAAAAATTTTCCGTGTTATTATTACTTTGATTTCTTGCAACAGTCTTTACCGTTGTGTCCTTCCTTGGTGCATTTACCATCTTTGCAGCAATCCGGTTTCGCCGACTTATGGTCTGCCTCATGGTGATCGCAACTAGCCCCATCACTGCAGCAGGAGGCGAGTTTTTCACCAGCAGTCCTGTCATACTTGCAACAACCATGGAGTTTATCGTAGGCCTCAGTAGTTGCTTTAGCTCCCGCATTATCATAACCCACCGTGGCTATCTTTTTCTGTATTTTGGCCGTATTAGTAGAACTGTTCTTGTAGGTGACTGTGAGTTCCTTGGTTTCAACATTCCACGTGGCCGAATTCGCTCCTGCTTCTTTAGCGGCTTTTTCAATTTTTGATTTGCACATACCGCAGTTACCGGACACCTTAAAAGTTTCGGATTTTGTCTGGGCCGTAGCAACAGTTGTTAAAGCTAATGACAAGGCAACAATGGAAAATATTTTTAATGTTTTCATCATTCTAAAATTTAAAATTCAAAAAAATGGTTATTATACAATATAACAATAATCGGCAATCCCTGGCATAGCAGGAACAGTCGAAATAACCGGTTTGATCCTAAATTCTGAAAACACTATTCTGCAGGTAAGTATCCTGCTCGGATAATAAAGGCGGGGAATGATTGTGGAAATGGCGTGGTTGGCTATTATTTTCAAATAAAGCTGCGATAAATACGGAGGGGGTGATCGATACTAATTCAAGTGCAGGAATATTAAAGGTAACAACCGGTAGCTTGTTCTGGTCCTGTTCCAGTTTCACCACTTTTACTTCATCCCTGCAGCAACCAGTGGCCTCATACTCATGGATGTCCATGCCACATCTTCCGCACTCTTTTGCTGAAGTTTCAAAGAGATGAACAGATGCCAATCTCTTCATACAATAATGAAAATTGATAACCACCCCGCTCGTAACGGCGAAGTAGCAAAGAAACGATAACAAAACAATTACCTTCTTCATCATGTCCCTGCAAAGATAATAGCAATACCCCGTTTCACAACCCGATTTTTATCAGCGGTAAATATTTGAGAATCAATTAACAAAACTCCAATACACCCCTAGCCTAATCTGGAGCCCAGGCAATGCATAACCTGGTGCAACCAGGTTATTATTGGTAAACCCAAAACCCCCATTTTCCATCTTCCTTGCCGTATTCAGGTTTTCAATCCTGAAAAATGTTTTGAAGGGCCTGATACGAAAATGCACATAGGCTGCAATATCCGGGAGAGGATTCTTGATAACGATACTATCCTGAAAATAAAAGCGCCCCAGTACGGGAGAATAACCATCAGCCTTATAGGAGCTCCGGTAACGAGATTCTATTCCCATGGCAATATCCAGGTTCTTAAAACCCAGGTTCCCTTCGTAACCAATCCTGTTTCGGGTATAAATAACAGGAATATGTACCGGTGCCGTTCCTACTGCTTTCTGGAAATAAATTTCAGTATGCCAGTTCCATCGCTTTCCCAATTTAACAGTTTTTTCCACCGCAATTTGCAATACATTAAATAAAGCTGATTCCTGTTGCAACTCATAATAATTGCTGACATAAGTGTAATTGGTCGAAAGGTAATAGTGACCAGTTAGTCTCAATTTAAACAAGGGTAAAAAGTAGGAAGCAAAAAGATGAGTATTGTTTTCCTTTTTAAAATCCTTAACTGTTTTTAGAAAATAGAAACTGCTGCGGCTGTCAAAAATAAAAGACGGTGTTCGGCTGGTATTTTCAAACCCTACTTGCAAGGTTCCGATCTTTTTGCCCAATAATCGCTGGAGACTGACATGCGCCTGGTAATCGCCTTTATTCAACCCGGTAAAATATAATTTTCCATTGGCTTCGATATCCCATTGCAGGTTGCGGGTCTTATTCCGGTACTCAGCATGTCCAATTGTATTGACAAAATTCTTTCTTCCCGAAGCAAATTCCCCGGCTATACTTTGTAATAATATACCCAGCTTAATAAATTGCTGCTGGTTCTTGGCATCCGGGAACTGGTAGATAGAAAAATCATTAGCGATCATCTTCCAGCTGTCTTTTACAATAAATGTATCAAGACGACGACGCAGGCTCGTATCATAATATCTTTTATAATATATTGAATCACCGGTAAAATCCTGGTAGGTATAAGAATATTGATCAAGCTGAAGAGTATGTTCGAACCGAAGTCGCGGATAAAAAAGAGGAGTCACCGTTGAGTCTGTAACAATAGAATCTTTTCTGCCAAAATCATATTGTTGCCGTAACAGTGCCGTAAACTCATTATACTTGTTCCCGATATTGATCTTTGTCGTAAAAAAATTGGTCGAAAACGGATCATCAGTGCCCAATTTTGTATAAATACTGAACCGGTCCTTAAAATCAGGATTATTTAGAAAATCTGCCGTATCCTGTAAACCGCCATTCTCAGCAGACTGCATTTTGTTACCCACGATTGCTACATAATTATTGTAACGTTTGTTTACAGACTGGAACCAGGAAGTAAGCAAGTAATTATTATGATTGGTTTTTTGGTTTTTGAAGTATCCGGGAGAATTGATCAACCGGTACTGAAATGCCGCATTCCAGTTGGGTTTTAGGTTTTGCGTATGGATTAATTCAATCACCTGCTCCGACCGGCTGGCCAACATGTAATTGATTTCTGAATAAGGTCTTGTGGTATTAAAAAACCTTGCTTTGTCCAGCTTGTACATATATACATCAAAAGCGTGAAAACCAGGATCAAAACCGGCAATCAAATTCGGAGAAAATAAAAGTGACCGGGTGGCATTCCCATTATTTCCTAAATAAATATGTGTGGCAGGTATTACGAAGCGCCGGTTAAAATCACCGACAGAAGAATCCAACTTATAGTTTCGGGTGGAATCGAGGTAGCGGAAACTTATTGTGAGTGAATCTTCAAGCTTGTTCCTGCGAGCCAGGCTGTCATTACCACCCGAACCTCCCTTTATATTGCCGCCAATTTGGGACAACCTGTCCTTAACCCGCCCAATACCGCCCTGTGAAAAAACGGATACAGGAAATGTACAGATCAAAACAAAAAGCAGGTATGTAAACTTGTTGGTTAACAGGCTAATAATATTATCAAATAAAAAACCTTTGCAAATTAGCCTGGCAAAGGTAAGATTCAGTTTTAAAAATTGTTAATTATACCGATCATGTAGCTATAGTGGTCCAGCTATTCGATCGCTGTAAACTACAAATAGTATTAGATAGCAGCCACCAGTTCCTTAAAGATAGTAGCTAACCTTGGTTCAGCCTGTTTGGCTGCTTCCAGTACTTCTTCATGGGTAATGATATTCTCTTCTTCCCGGATTCCAACATCTGTGACCACGCTCATAGCGAATACCTGCATACCGGCGTGATTGGCAACAATACTTTCCTGTACGGTACTCATACCCACCACATCGGCCCCCAGGATATGAATAAAATTATACTCGGCTCTTGTTTCAAATGTTGGCCCGGTTACCGCCAGGTACACCCCCTCTTTCACTTCAAAATCGTGGGCCAGTGCAATGGCTTTTGCTTTTTCGACCAGGTGCTTTTTATAGGGCTCACTCATATCCGGGAAACGGGGACCAAACTCTGCAATATTTTTTCCAATTAACGGGTTAGGAGTAAACTGGCTGATATGATCCTTGATGATCATAATATCACCCACTTTAAACGATGGATTAACTCCCCCCGCAGCATTGGACAGCAATAATGTCTCAACGCCTAAAAGTTTCATGATGCGGATAGGAAAAACAATATCGCGGGGCTTGTAACCTTCATAAAAATGGAAACGACCTGCCATGGCCACCACTGTTTTACCGCTTAATTTTCCAAAAATGAGTTTTCCTTTATGACCTTCCACCGTTGATACCGGAAAATGAGGGATCTCGTGATAGGGTACTTCTTTCTCAATAGTAATCTCATCGGTAAAATTACCTAGTCCACTCCCCAGGACGATACCGACCGTAGGTGTTTCCTTGTATTGCTTCTTCAGGAATTTTATAGTTTCGTTAAATTGTTTGAGCGCCTTTTTTCCCATAAATAATTAATTGAATTGCTCCGGTGTTTGACAACAGGACACAAGCTGCAAACGTACATAAATTTTACTAAGAGGCATACCCTATGCACCTAGCATCGTCAATAACGATAGAAATCACAAAACTCCTCATCGCATAAAAGCTTTTGCAACCGGGGATCCTTCAACACATCAATATAATCCATCCATTTTCCTTCCACTTTAATATTCCGGTAGACCAGGCGGATACCTTGACTGTAGTCTACCCAGCTACTGACATGACCTGTGTACAAGGTTTGTATAGGCTTGCCATCCGTCTTGTGCCAGCCATAAATTGCTACCCTGTCTGGCCGGCTATCTCTTGAAATTCTTCCACTGAGCACTACATCCTTCTGTATTCCTGCGATCAAACCTTTTCGTCCCTTCCTTTGTCCTTCCACGATAAGATGATGATGCCACATGGTTGGTGTACTGTCACGAAAAGCATACATCGGCACCGGCTCTAATTTCAATCTGGCAGCCTTATAAATATCGTCCACCATTTTTCTTGTAGGAAAAAAACAATGAAAGCTGTCGGCGATACGTTGTGCCGCGTGGGGTGTGATATTTATCCTGGCCCAATCATTATCATTACCCACACTTAAATAATCAGGAGAGACATAGTAGGTAGCTTTGAGTGTCTTTCCGGTTGATAAATCAATCATTGAAACATTGATGGCTACAAACTTTTTCAAAAAAGAAGGAAGATTACCTGCCAGTATTTGCTGTACCGCAAATGAATCCCTTGCCGCCCATTTCATGGCAGCTGCCTTTCGATAAAATTCACTCCCCGAAAAAAAAGAGGAGTCCTGTTTTTTCTTTAAAATTATTTTCCCAGTATTACAGGAAAAAATAACTGCCGCAATAAATGCAGCAGTTATAATCAATGATATTTCGTTTCCGGGTTTTTTCATGTTTATTTGGTCCAGATAGCAACAAATTTTGTGGAATTGCTGTAGCCCATTACTCTTTCCAGTTGGTAACCTTGTGCAGACAATTCGTTAAACTTATTTTGATAGGCCGGTGCTGAAAGTTCGGCCAGTGCTATATAAGGCTTTCCCTTAGCGGGTTCCCAAACTCCAGAAAAGGTTGTCTTACCTCCTATTTCTTCAGCCTGAATATTAGTAGGCATAAAACCTGCCTTGCTCATTTCATCAAATTTTCTCTGAAAATCAATCACCGCCATGCTATGAAATACATAAAAACCCTGGTTGACAGTGCTGAACACAGCTGCGTGCAGCACTTTTCCATTCACCTGATATCTTACATGTTCTGTACAACTTTTCTTTTCCATGTCTACATGTTTTTTCCAGGCAGCATTCCAGCCAGCATCATCGAGGTTATGATAAGAAATTGTGCCTTCATTAGCCTGCAATTTTCTCCAGATGACAGTAAACAAAGGATTGCCACCATTGTCTTTACAAACAGATATCTGTCTTGGTGTATACCCTTTAGCTGAATACTCATTGAAATATTGCTGGTACTGCTGGCTGTTCATATTAATACGGCAATACCATTGTGAGGGAAGACCATATTGAAAGGAACCAGAGGCATAATAATTATTTCCCATTTTATGTACACTAAGGGTTTGCAATCCCATACCGGTACCGGGAAAATAACCAAACTCGCCCGCCACAAATTCAAGCGGAACATTGTGGAAAGAAGGATAGTGCGGAGCAAAAAAACGTTTGAATCCCTTATTCACACCAGGTTGCAGACAATCCCTGTTGTCGTCGGTTAAAATGGCAAATACACCATAAGGATCGATTTCAAGCCAGGATTGATTGCCGCTTGTTGCCGGGCTTTTGATCCACAACATATAGTGTAAATGATTGTTGGCTGTATTGGCATTCGTAGGATCACCATTCGTATTCAATCCCCAACCGGCACCGCCAAATCCAGTGTTACCGGCATAAGCTATGTGCTGACCTGCATATACATTATCTCCTACATTCACTTTAATTTTTTGAGCATTGGTACCCCATTGCAATTTGCTAGGATTGGGTTTATTCGCATACAGCACATACAGGCTATCCCTTGATGTGGGATCACCTGATGTCACATCAGTATTCTTTGCTTTTTGCAGGTCATGATCAAACCCGTCGCGAAGGTGAAAATATCCTGTCCGGTAAATAGTTCCATTAGGTGCTATATGTTCGAGGATCAGGTAATTACCAAAGAGATCCACCCATCCTTTTGATATAACTTTGCCATTGGATGCAGCCAATACATCAAAAGTTGGATCAATACCAGGGCCGTAGGCACTACCTTCTTTACCGTAGTCAACAGAACCGTGTCCGTTCCCGTTAGAATAGTACCAGCCGCCACCTGGTCTTACTGTTGATTCATGATAAGGAAGATAGAAAGGTGTACGGGGTTTTAATGACAGGTAATAGTTACGGGCATCAGTTTCATTGGCAAAAACTTCATCGGGCGGCCCATACAACAAATCTTTGTTGGCGACCATATCCCTGATCCAGTAGTTGCAACAGCCTTGTCGTACTGCCGGTGTAGTGCAATAAGCTGCATTCGCAGAGGGGTTGATATTTATTGTCCCTAACACCGCCGTGCTTAATACAGCACGATTATCTACAAAAATCCTCTGTTCTTCTGCCAGCAAAACAGGTTTTACCGTGCTGCTTACACCAACCCGAACCCCCCCTCTTTTTGGGTCACTAAGGGCTTTGACAGAAGGAATTGTTTTTTCCAGTGTGGCATTATCCTCTGGAACTACCTGCCCCTTTTTAACGGGCTGGTATAAAAGGACAGAGGAGTTGGTTGTTCTTGCATCTTGTGCAGCAGCACGGAAGGTGCAACAAAAAAGCGGTAGCAACAGAATTGCCCGTTGGAGCGAATTTTTCATGATAATAAGTTTAATGGTGAAGGATAACTAAAGTTATATCTATTCGCGCGAGAAAAATAATGGCCGCTGTTGTTTTTTTCCCTTTCCGGGGGCAATATATAAACGTCAAACTAATCAATATCTTCGCCAAAACTTATTTCAAAATGAATCTTCATGAATACCAAGCCAAGGAATTATTAAAAAAATATAATGTTCCCGTACAGGAAGGTTTTGCCTGTACCACTGTACAGGAAGCCGAAGATGCTTACCGCCAGATAAAAACACAGACCGGGAGCAAATTTGCCATCGTAAAAGCGCAGATACATGCAGGTGGTCGGGGGAAAGGAACGGTGAAAGAAAATGGAATTAATGGTGTGAAAGTGGCAAAATCGCTGGAAGATATTCAGGACTTTGCCGGCAAGATCCTGGGAGGTACTCTAGTAACGATACAGACGGGACCCGTTGGTAAAGTGGTGAATAAAATATTTGTAGCCGCCGATATGTATTATGACGGCCCCAGCGAAAGAAAAGAGTTTTATCTTTCTATACTGTTAGACCGCAGCAAAGGACAGAATGTGATCATGTACAGTACGGAAGGAGGAATGAATATTGAAGATGTAGCACATGCTACCCCTGAAAAAATATTTAAAGAATGGGTGCATCCTTCCGGCGGACTGCAGGGATTCCAGGCCAGGAAGATAGCTTTCAATTTAGGATTGAGTGGTGAAGCCTTTAAAAACTGTACAAAATTTGTTACCAATTTGTATAATGCCTATACGGGATTGGACTGCTCGATGCTCGAGATCAATCCGCTGTTCAAAGCATCGGATAACAAAATCATTGCCGTTGATTGTAAGATGGGTCTTGATGAAAACTCCCTGATGCGTCATGCAGATCTTGCCTCACTGCGAGATACAACCGAAGAAGATCCAACAGAAGTGGAGGCGGGTAAACACAACCTTAATTTTGTAAAACTGGATGGTAATGTGGGATGCATGGTAAATGGTGCAGGGCTGGCCATGGCAACAATGGATATGATCAAATTAAGTGGCGGAGAACCAGCCAATTTTTTGGATGTAGGGGGATCAGCCAATGCACAAACGGTAGAAGCAGGTTTTAAGATCATTCTGAAGGACCCTAATGTAAAAGCTATCCTGATCAATATTTTCGGTGGTATTGTCCGGTGCGACCGCGTGGCGCAGGGTGTTATTGATGCCTACCAAAAATTAGGTAACATCACTATCCCGATTATCGTTCGCTTACAGGGGACCAATGCCGTAGAAGCAAAAAAACTGATCGATGAAAGCGGCTTGAAAGTGCAGTCTGCTATTTTGTTGAGCGAGGCGGCGGAACTGGTAAAGAAAGCAGTAGCCTAAGTTTATCACTTATCCTGCACAATTCTTATTCCTTTCACAGCCATTTGTCCTGTCTGTGTTGACTCAATTTTTCCGGGTAAACCGTTTCCCCGGAAAAGTATCGTGACATTTAATAATGGCAATGGTTGTCCATCTTTCGCCCATTCAATTGCTTTCTTGGTTAAATCGACGGCAAAATAATTGGGAGGATCACTAACAGTAAGTGTATAAAGATCCAACACAGTAACAAATGCCGGGTGAGACGGGGAAAGTGTTTTCACATCATTTGTTTCGCCGGACACATACAGTTCGTACACTCCATCCGGATTTTTTAGCACCGAAGGAGCATCCAACAGCATGGTAAGTTTTTTATTCCCTGAAAACTTTTTACCGGCTGAAATCAGTTTCAACTGGTAAAAAGTTTTGTTAGTTTCGATCGTAAATGGTTGATCACTCCGCGCCAGTATACTTGTATCAATTACGGAGCTAGAGTTTTGTTCAGCACCTTTACAGGAAAATCCAAACAGACCGGTCATTGTTCCCAGCACCAAACCAAAAAACACATTTCCTGTAACCATCATTCTTTCTTTATTTCTCCACCATCTCAATTGCGAGGGTGATCCCTCCTACCTGCAAATTTGCCTCTGTTGCCATTTCTCTTCCATTCAGATTGTTACCCCTGACATAAAAGCTCAGCTCGGCAGTTTTAAGATCTGCAATACTCAACCCCAGCATATGTGCAGCACGGCTGGCATTTAACTCAAGCTTTGTTTGGTGTGCCATCATTCTTTTAGGCGAATTGGCATGCGATACAGAAAAAAGATCAAGCAACCCAACAAATGATTTACTTTTTGGATCTGGTTTTTCATTGGCGGGAAGATTTAAATAAACTTCTACCACACCTTGTGGAAGCTTATCCACTTTTATACTCTCTATTTCAATGATCATCTTATCGGGAGATCCCTGCCGTGCAAAGTCAAACTTTGTTTTTTTCCTTTGGTTTATAAAGTTATCAACCATTTCGGGCTTTGCCTCGCGGAAGGATCTTTTTAACAATTGCTTATTGATAAGCACCGGGATAGGCCATTTGATCAGGGGGTAGCGCTTATACAACAAATATTTCCACGGAAAGATCTTCAAACAGTTTTTTGTCTCATACCTGTAATTCAATTGGGTTGCTGTATTGACGATCTGGTTGCCGGTCATACTCACTGCAGTACCTGTCTCATCAAAAAAAGTATAGCTTTTGGTTAGCCAGGGTGCATCGCCTGGGTTGGCCCTGTCATTACATTTATCCAGCCATACTTCCCATAGCCGGTCGATATTACAATGGTGTAGCCAAAACACCGGGTCCTGGCCAGCTGTTTTTACATCCACCATATTTCCACCCATAGAAATATGAACGGAACCATGCGGTCCATTTACATCGCTTTGGAAATCATAATAAAGAAGCTCATTTAATGCGTTATTGATAGAGGTGCTGATAGAGGCCGGTAAAGTACCACCTCCATTCATCGAAGCATTTCTTGATCCATCGTATAACGGGTTGCCAGGCGTGTTGTTACGGTAATCGGGATGCAATGCTGCATTGGTCTGGTAGTCCCAATAAGGAAGTGTCAGATTCGGATCCCCGGATTTTGCCCGTAATATCCTTTCGAAAAAATAACAATACATTCGGTGCCAAGCCAGGAAAAAAAAGCTTGCCCCTGACATATGACAGGTATTCCAGGAAGGTTTGACCGGGGTTGTATACGTACCATGTATCGCTGCCTGGTAAAGCCAACTGGTAGGGTTGGTGATCGGAAGAGCTTTCATGGCCGTGATGCCTGTTTTGAGAGAACTGATCTCCGTCGCTGACAATGAATAGATATTTTTCCTGGTCAACACAGCAGATGGGCTAGCCGGCGGCGTAAAGCTCACAGCGGTTGTAAAAGCCGCCGCAAGCGGGGAGCATTCAACAATGTCGCCGGGATTTTTAGGAATGTCTGTTTGTTTGGGATGGTTTCTCACAAAGCTGAGCAGGGTGAGTAAAGAGATGACCACACCTGCTGATAAGAGAATTAATCTTTTCATAGTTGATGTGTTTTAGGTATGAGTAGAAAGATCTCGTTTGAAATGAATCTCTGGCTAAGAAAATCTCCAGGTTTGATAAGATCCAGGCTATGGGTAAAATCCTCTCTATAAAGTTATAATAGTTTTCGATCAAATACTATACGCATTATTGAACAATCACTATCATCAACTTAATTTATAATTGATTATAATTCAATGAAGTTGGAAGCGTTGTGCGACTGGCAGTTAGGGTTTCATATCGATGGTTACCTTCCTTGCCCCGTTTATTCGCGGGCGGAAAGTTTGAAAATTTTTGTATGTAGTTGTTTTTCCTGTTTTACTAGATTTGCCTGATGAATAATGTCCACATTCGAACGATCGAGCCAGGCGATAATCCTTTTCTCTCCACTATCATAAAAAATACGCTGGCCGAATTTGGCGCCAATCATCCCAATACAGTTTATTATGATGCCAGCACAGATACCTTATCCGAGGTTTTCAAGAAAGAAGGATCCACCTATTTTGTGGCATTGCTGGATGGACGTATAATCGGTGGTGGTGGAATTTTTCCTACCGATGGGTTGGCTGATGATACCTGTGAACTGGTAAAAATGTATTTGTTACCCGAAGCCCGTGGCAGGGGCCTGGGAAGAACGCTTATCGAAAAATGCCTGGAGTTCGCGGCGCAAGCGGGCTACCAGAAAGTATACCTCGAGACCATGCCGGAATTGAAACAAGCCCTGCATATCTATGCAAAATTTGGGTTTGAATACTTAAAAGGACCCATGGGCAATAGTGGTCATACCGGGTGCAGCTTGTGGATGTTAAAGAACCTGTAGCTATTAGTCGGAAGCTTGGAGTCAATATTTTTAATTCCTACCGGGCGGCAGGAATCAAGACTCTTCGCTAACTAACTCTATTTCATATACCGGGCTGAATAAATATAATTTTCCAGTTTTTACTTCTTTACATTTAAATCGCTTTCGTTGCTTCCCCCCTTTTTGAAAAACTCTTCCATCTTTTAACCGGAACAAGGCATTGGGTTGCAATTCTTCTACCAACCGATTACGGTTTTCTTTATTATCATATTTTCTTAAAACGCGTAATAACCCCTCTTCCGCACAACTGCTGGCTGCAGGATTTTTTAGAGACTGTAACAATTCTTTTTCTATTGCTGCCGGGAAAACAGGATCCTTACCGGGTCCTGACTGAAGAAATTGCTGCAGTAGCCTCCCAAAGATCAATTTCCACTCTTTACCATGCGCCAATACTTTATTGGCATGTTCTTCGAAAGTAAGGAGGTGCGCCAATTCATGTAATAAGGTAATGAGAAAAGAATACCGGTTCAAGTTACCATTTACACTGATGCGATGATTACTATGTTGAGTCCGGTGACGGTAATCTCCCAAAATACTTTTTCGTTCGGCCGCAATGGTTAGATGCACTTTGTATTGTTGAAGGTAAGTTGTAACAGCTTCACTGGTACCCGCTGGTAAGTAAAGCTGGAGGTGATTAAGGGGAACTTCCTTTTTAGGCATTCTTTTTTTGCTTCAGCAGTTTTTGCACGGCAAACACTTCAAGAGTTGAATAAACAAGGTATAAACCGGCGCAGATCATCAGGGCAGGTTTGTTCACTTCTTTCTTTGCCATCATGATATAAATAAAAGCCGCGATGATGATGATAAAGAACTTAATCATAAAACTGCCGTAGAGTGAACGAACGGGTGCACTGGGACTGGTTGACCGTAAAGAGCGGGCGGAAACTACAAAAGACAGGGTCGTGGCGATAAAAATGATCATATTACCACCCAATACAACGGTGCCATCGATCCCCGCATTTTCAAATACTGCTTTGCGGTCAAGCAATAAGATCACCAGAAAGCTGATTGCCCAAAAAATGCTGAACGACTGCTTCGCGATTAATTTAAGTACCATCTTTCTTTGGCCTGCTTGTTTCCCGGTAAACTTTATAAAAGATCCCGCACAGGGTGAGCAAAGGTAATACACAAGCCAGCAATGGAGATGTGTTCAACCAATTATCTGCTTTTAGACCTATAAAAACAGCCACCCCAATGGCCACTAACAATTGCGTACCGAGGCTCGCATAACGTAGTAGAAAACGCTTGTTGCTCATCGGCTCCTTACCGGAGCTATTTGACAGCGGCTTGTTGTTCATTAGTGCTCATCTCAACAATGTTAGCGCCCATATGACACTGGCCATTAAAAGTGGCAGTAGGTTCTATCTGGAGTTTACCTGCATACAGGTTACCTGTTACCAGACATTCACCCCGCAACTGCAGCAAGTCCTTTGAACGGATATTGCCGGAAACTTTTCCAACAATATCTGCCTGACTGCTGGTAATATCACCTTCGATCACACCACTGTTGCCAATGATTACTTTTGCAGAACAATTAATGTTGCCAATAACGGTTCCATCTATCCGCAGATCAGTGTTACTGCTGATATCCCCTTTTAGGGTAGTACCGGCAGCAATAAGGGTAGCGCCGCCACCATTTGTTTTTTCGGTTTGCATCTCGGGTTTGTTTTTGGTACTATTGAACATAGGCTTTCTATTATTAATCGTCAGAAGCTTCCACTTTGGGTACATTGATCCTGGTGGTATCTAACACAATGCTATTGATTCCCCTCAAAGGTCCTTTTTTAATTCCATTGTTATACTGTTCCAGTAATTTCAATTCCCTGTCAGCTTCATCAACTTCATATTTTAATTGCCGCATTTCTGTCGCCGATTTATAATCTGTAGTAGCGCCGGGAATATAATATTTCAAGGGAGTAAAGACAATAAGGGCCACCGTTAAGCCGACCAGCAAAACAAATATGGTACTCAGCATAATGTAAACGCTTAAACGGGACAATTTAAATGTCACCACTTCCTCGTAAGTGTCATCATTCATCACCACAAGCCGGTACCGGTTTCGAAGCCGCTTTAGGGTGCTGCCGGTATCTAATTTCACCATCACGCAGTTTTAGAAAGTTAAAGGTAAGGAATGGAGCTGGTTTTGGCTGTTTTCCGTTTATCAAATTACCCTCAAAAAAATGGCATAGTTTTATACTAAAATATTTGAAATTCAGTTAATAAGCTTTTAGATTGCGCCCGAAAAATGCGACTCAACCGATATACTTTTACTACCGTTATTTTCCTTACCCTGTGCCAGGTAACTATCCCTGCTTTTAGCCAGATGGGTATCTCTTTCGATTTAAAGAAACCTAAAGAGTACGATGACAGGGTGTTACGGTCCGAACGATCAGAGGAAAAGAAGTTTACTTTACCTAAACGCCTCATTCAGAATACAGTAACTCACTATAACTATTATTTTAATGCAAATAATAAACTAAACGAGGTACTGGAAAGAGCCAAAATGGCCTTCGTAGATGATTATTCTAAATTGCTTCCTTTTTATAACTATACCCTTGACGCTACCGCGAGGGATTCCATCCAATTAGATTCAATTACGTATAAATCATCGACCGGCATTGCCTTGCATGACCTGCGAAACGACTGGATTGACAACCTATACCTGCTTTGGGGAGCATCTTATTACCTGCAAAAGAAATTTGATTCAGCTTATCTTATGTTCCAGTTTATTAACTATGCTTTTGCACCCAAAGAAAAGGATGGTTATTATTTAGCTATAGGAAGCAGCCGGGATGGTAACTCCGCCCAAAGTATAGCAACAAGGGAAAAGAAAGGATTACCCCGTAAAATTTTTGCTGAACCTCCGAGCCGAAATGATGCCTTTATCTGGCAGATCAGAAATTTTCTGGTTCAGGATGAGTTTGCAGAGGCCGCGAGCCTGATGGAGACGCTTAGAAACGATCCTAATTTTCCCAAACGTTTGCAAAATGACCTTCATGAAGTTCAGGCGTTCTGGTTTTACAAACAGAATATGTGGGATAGCGCAGTTGCACACCTGGTACCTGCCTTAGGCAATGCTACCAACCTGCAGGAAAGAGCCCGCTGGGAATATCTTATCGCCCAATTGTATGAATTGACAGGTAATAGCAAAGATGCGGAGAGATATTATGTAAAAGTCAGCGGTCATACTACGAATCCGATCCTGGACATTTATGCACGACTGTTTGCTGTGCGTGTAAATAAAGACAGGGGAGAAAGCACCATTGAAAAAAATGTAGCAGAATTGCTGAAGATGGCTAAAAGGGATAAATATGAAGAGTACCAGGACATTATTTATTATATGGCTGCCCAAATGCAACTAGAAGGAAACAATGTTGATGAAGCTGTAAAATTGCTGAAAAAGAGTACCCAGTTTTCCAGCAACAGCCCTTCCCAGCGCAATAAGGCCTTTCTGCAACTGGCTGAATTATCGTATGCGAAGCAACAGTACCACCAGGCATTTAATTTTTATGACAGTATTCGCCTGGATGATCCAACATTGAAAGATGTTGACGCCATCAAACAGAGAAAACTAATGCTGGGCAACCTGGCTTCTAACCTCTTGATCATCGAACGACAAGATAGTCTCCAGCGGATTGCTGCTATGCCAGAAGAAGATCGTAAAGATTTCGTCAAGAAATTGGTAAAAAACCTTCGTAAAGCCCAGGGCTTGAAAGAGGAAAATGTTGCTGCAGGGCCATCTTTTGCAGCACCTACTCTTTTTCCCACCGGTGAGACAAAAGGTGAATGGTATTTTTATAATACGGCTTCCCGTACACGGGGTCAAAATGAATTTAAAGCTAAGTGGGGTGTCCGTCCTAATGTTGATAACTGGCGACGCAGTTCCTCACTCAATGCCATTGTGAAGAACCAGCCTGGCAATCAATCAAACACACAAGGAATCAATATTCAGCCAGCCGGAAATTTAAGTTATGAAGACTTATACGCCAACCTACCTGTCACCGAGGAGCAATTGAAGAAATCTAACGATTCATTACAAACAGCGTTGTTTGCTTTGGGGAAAGTATTGGTACAGGAAGTGGAGGACTGCGATGCAGGAATTAAATCATTTGAACAGCTTCGCAGCCGGTTTCCCGGGTTTGAAAAAATGGATGAGGTCTTGTTTAATCTTTATTATTGTTATGATAAAAAGGGTGAATCAGCAAAAGCAGCCGCCATAAAAAAAATGATGGGTGAGAAATACCCGGGCAGTAATTTCTCCGCTATTGTCACTACGGGTAAGAACCCTGCATCACCCGTCAATATTGATGCAACCAAGACCTATGAAAAGATCTATGACTTGTTTATAGAAGGAAGTTTCGACCAGGCTATTGAAGAAAAAAAACTTGCCGACAGCCTGTATGGAAAAAATTACTGGTCACCTCAGCTTTTGTATATTGAGGCAGTTTACTATATCAGGCAAAGAAACGATGATGAAGCAAAAAAAGTATTGTCTTCTATCATTAGCCAATTCCCCAATTCGCCACTGGCAGTGAAAGCGGGCAATATCATCAATGCACTGAGCAGAAGAACGGTCATTGAGGAAGAATTGAGAAATCTTGTCGTTACCCGTAATGAAGAAGTGCCACCTGTCAATAACACGGTTGTTTTTACACAGCCCCTACCCGATTCGGTAAAAACACAGCCGGTTGTTACCACTACAAACCCCATCATACCAGTTAAGGATACGTTGACAAGTAAACCGCCTGTGACTATCAACGTGCCTTATAAGTTCAATGCGAATGAGCCTTATTTTGTGGCAATGTTACTTAACAAAGTGGATCCTGTTTTTTGTAATGAAGCCAAAAATGCGCTGGCACGTTATAATAAAGAAACTTTCTATAATAAAACAATGACGGCTGACCTTTATGATGTGGATGCAGAGAATCGTTTAGTTCTTATGTGGCCTTTTAAAGATGCACAGGATGCCATAAGTTATATTGAAAGCACCAGTCCGAAAACGGCAACGGAGATCCTTCCGTGGTTGAAAGGGGGTAAATATAGTTTTATGATCGTAGCTGATTCCAACCTGGATCTGTTGAAAGCCAATAAAAATATTGATTTGTATAGAGCGTTTCTTAACCAGCATTTCCCGGGTAAATTCTGATCTTATTCATCCCGCTCTTTCCATCCGATAGGTTTCGGCACTCAGTTGCTAAGCTGGATACGTTGACATTATACATAGTTGTAAATTCTGTTCTCACAGCGATATATAGACTGGCCAAGCGTGAGTTGATTTCACTTTGACAAAAAATTAATGTCTTATCTCCACTAACCGCCGCGGATTTTCTTAATTTCGGTATGGAAATTTACTCCTTACCCGTCTTTGCAATTATCACAACTATATTTCTGATATGAAAAAAGCAGTCCGTATTTTCTGGCGCATTTTTGCCGGTGGTTTTATAGCCTTTGTCATATTGTTGATTCTTGCCAGTTTTGGTGTATTTGGTAAAATGCCTTCTTTGGCTGAACTGGAAAATCCTTCCATCCTGCAGGCTTCAGAAGTCTATGCTGAGGATGGTACTTTGATGGGTAAATATTATTCCGAAAGAGGGAATCGCAGCAATGTGAAGTACAGGGATATTTCAAAACATGTCATAGATGCCCTGGTGGCTACTGAAGATGAACGATTTTATAAACATAGTGGGATTGATTTTAAATCCACGATGCGGGCTATTGTTACACTGGGAAGACAAGGTGGCGGTAGTACGATCACCCAGCAGCTAGCACTGAATCTTTTCAATGAAAGAGCTTCGAACAAAGCGATCAGGGTAATCCAGAAATTAAAAGAATGGATTATTGCAGTAAGACTGGAGAAGAATTTCACCAAACAAGAGATCATCACCCTTTACCTGAATGTTGTTCCATTTGGTGATAATGTATATGGCCTCCGTAATGCAGCCCGTACTTTTTTTCAAAAAGAACCTGACCGGCTCAACGTGGAAGAAGCAGCGGTACTGGTAGGTATGTTGAAAGCCAACAATACGTATAACCCCCGCCGTAACCCGGTTCAGGCCAGGGACAGGCGGAATGTGGTGCTTCACCAGATGATGATCAATGGAAAAATAACTGCTGCTGAGGAAACAAGGCTAAAAGTAAAGCCGATCGCATTGCGGTACAAGAAATTAGATGAAAACACCGGGTATGCACCTTATTTCCGGGAAGTGCTGAAAGGGGAAATAAAAGAAGCGCTGAAAGACATCCGGAAATCAAATGGTAAGCTTTATAATATCTATGATGATGGACTTAAGATATATACAACCATCAACCCACAAATGCAGCAATATGCTGAAGAAGGGCTTGCCCAGCACATGACAGTTCTTCAAAAAGGAATCAATCAACGAAATGATTTTAAGACCGGTTCTGTCTGGAAAGGCCATGATAATATCATTGAAAAAGCAGTCAAAGAATCCGATCGATGGAAAAACCTGGAAGAGGATGGCCTGAGTGACAAAGAGATCAGGGCAAGCTTTGATGTAAAAGTTCCGATGAAAGTATTTACGTGGAATTCAAAGCGTGAGAAAGACACCGTCTTGACGCCGATCGACTCTATCAAATATTCCCTGCAGATGGAACAAGCGGGTTTTATGGCTATGGACCCTGTAACGGGTGAGATAAGGGCATGGGTAGGTGGGATTGATCATAAAACTTACAAGAATGACCATATCAGCCTGAAAACTAAAAGACAGGTCGGTTCCGCCATTAAACCATTTCTTTATACACAGGCCATGGAAGAAAGAGGTTTTACACCTGAAACCGAATGTGACAATGTTCCTCAATTTTTTCCCGGCAGTGGTTGGGTACCGGCCGGCAGAAAAGGTGGAGGTGGAAGCATGTCTATGGCAAACGGGTTAGCCTTTTCGAAAAACTGTGTGGCAGCCTATCTTATGAAACAGGTCGGTCCGAGCCAGTTTGCAGACTTTCTTAGCCGGATCAATATTCCTACGCCGGTAAAACCCTACCCTTCTATTGCATTAGGTACTTGTGATCTTTCCTTATATGAAATGCTTTGGGGTTACACCATATTTGCCGGCCGGGGATTCTCTACAAAACCTTACAGTATTAGCCGGATAGAAGACAGGAACGGAAATATCATTAAAAGATTTGATTTTAGCATCAACCGTAAAGAAGTGGTAAGTGAAGTGACAGCCTATGTCATGGCAAAAATGATGCAGGGTCCTGTTGATAAAGGAACCGCCAGGGGTATGAGAGCCCGCGTAGGAGCACAGGAAATGGGAGGTAAAACAGGTACAACAGATGATAATGCTGATGCCTGGTTTTTAGGTTACACTCCGCAGTTATTGGCGGGCTCCTGGGTAGGTTTTGAATATACTTTTATGCGGAACCAGGGTGATGGGTCCCGGATTGCACGGCCGATCGTTGAATATTTTTTCAAGAAAGTATTGGCTGATAAGAAACTTGGTATCGAAAAAGATGCCCGTTTTGTAAAACCGGCAGAGCTCGAAAATGAGATCAATAGCGCTGATATACTTATCAGTGATTCAGATCCTAATCCTGGTGCGGAAGGAGAAGACCAGGGTGTAGGCACCCAAGAAGATTATGAAAACAGTAATGTTGAATATATTGGACCTGAATCAACGCCAGTCAAAGATGATAACAAGGAATCAACAAAAAAAGATTCGATAAGCAAATCACCGGTCAAAAAAGAAGATGATAGTGGCACCCCAATAGGTTCACCAACGGAAAGTCAAAAGAAAAAGAAAGGACTTCTCAAAAGAATATTTGGGAAAAAGGAGAACTAATGCGTTGCCCTTGTTTCCATTCCGGCTCCCGGCTTTATAAATGTTGTATTGATCTGTAACCACGTTACAAGGAATAAACGTTTCTTTTTCCCTGGCATCCCAAGTAATTGTGGAGGGTGAGGTTGACAAAGGCTGGCTTTATTTTATCTTATGGCTGCTCCCCGATCTTGCTTAAGAAATCCGCTTAATGCCGGTGTAGTATAATGCGCCCTACCAACAATTTTCCATTTTTTTATACTTGTTCTTTTTTATCTTTCCCGGTAAAACCGATTTTTTCATGGATTATATTGCGCTTGCTATCGCACCAGGTTTAGCGATCTGTCTTTTCATCTTTCACCGGGATGCTTACAACCGGGAACCCAAGCTGAATATGATCGTTAGCTTCTTCTTCGGGGTTGTAAGTGTAATCCCGGCTTTTTTTATTGAGCGTTTTTTCTATGATAATTTCAGTAGTAGTATCCAGGGCATGGCCTTCCGGGCTTTTTTAGTGGTAGCCCTCACCGAAGAAGCCTGCAAGTTTGCTGCACTTCGCCTGTATGCATATCGTCAGAAGAGCTTTGATGAACCACTGGACGGTATTGTCTATGCCGTAATGGTCAGCATGGGATTTGCTACGCTGGAAAATATTTTTTATGTAACAAAGTATGCGGAAGTTGGTCTTGGTTATGAAGTGGCTCTTCTCCGGACATTTCTTTCGGTACCAGCTCATGCCACATTTGCTGTAGTAATGGGCTACCATGTTGGCAGAGCCAAATTCAATCCTTCGCGGCGAACATTGCTGATGGCACTGGGACTGGGTTGGGCTGTTCTTTTTCATGGGGTTTTTGATGTGTTATTATTCTGGCAACAAACGGACGAAATGGAAGATTACACTTCTGATATATTATTATTTGTTGCTGCCGTGATCTCCTTTATTGTGGCGCTCCGGCTTAGCTGGAAGCTAATCCATAAACACAGGCTATTATCACAACGCACCTATATGCCTACCGCCAGTCTCAACCTACGCCGTGCGATTGAAAAAGACATACCCCTAATACGGGAACTGACTTATAAAATCTGGCCACAAACCTATGCCTCCATTTTGTCCGCTGCCCAGATTGATTATATGCTAAAGCTGATGTATAGTGAAGACGCTCTGCTGAATCAAATGAAACAAAAACACGAATTTATTATTGTGAATGACGAAAAAGACCCGATTGGGTTTGCTTCCTTTAATTTATTGGAACACGGAATCTACAAATTGCACAAGATATATGTGATGCCTCAAAACCAGGGTAAGGGAACCGGGAAATTTGTGATTGGAGAGATAGTAAAAGCCATTGTCCGCAAAGGCGGCAAAGCCCTTCAGTTGAATGTTAACAGGGATAATAATGCAAGAGCCTTTTACGAGAAACTTGGTTTTGTAGTCATACGGGAGGAAGACATTGATATCGGTAATGGCTATTTTATGAATGACTATGTAATGGAGAAAAAAGTCTGACTACATGATTATCAAATCCGTTCCAGGCTTTTCCTTTTCCACACTTATTGACCTGGTCCGGTCAGCTAGTCTGTCGCCTTCGGGACCTTACATTCCAGGTAATTTCTTGGATCCATCGGTGTTTCAAATTTAAACATCCTGAATTCCAGTTCGGTTCCTAATTTATAGGTGGCGATAGCCTGCCGTGCAGTTACTTGTTGTCCCTTCTTTACTAAGGGTTTGGCTACACCATAATACCAGAAGTAGTAATTTTTGTTGTGAACAACTATCTCATACAGGCCGTTTTCAGCGGTATTAACATTGCTCACCGTGCCCGTAATGCTGCTTAGCACAATAGAATCCACCATGCTGGTCATGATTATCTTTTGGTCTTTGGGCTCCCATACATAGGCCTCTTTAGGTTCTTTTCCTGAACCATGTTCAAACGGGCATGCTAAACGGATAGAATCGCCCTGCGCCAACATAGTAAGAGGTGCGTATAAGAAGGCCGCCAGCAAGCAGGTTTTACTAATTGATCTCATTGTATTTTTATTTATCAGTAATTGCAATGCAATTTCAGTTTCGATGAAGGCTTAATTTCTTTGCCAGCTCCGAACTCATCGTGTCGGCCGAGATACCATACCCGTTCACTAATACACCTTTCGTGCCATTTTTTGACTCGATGCCATAAACTACCGCCTCGTCTGAGGGATCTGAATTTCCTTCAAACCTATATACTTCTACGATTTCAAAGTCAGCGGGATCAAACTGGCCACTATCGCAAACTATACAATTTTCTTGCAGGTTGAAATCAAGTTCAAATCCTCTGCTCTTCAACCCGTTTACGGCTTCTGTTACCGTGTCGTATGAAAACATCTTTTTGGGGTTTATGTACAGTGAAGTTATTCCTATTTATATATAAACAGGCAATAACGATGCCACTATCCAACTACTAACTGGTGGGTTTGTTTAATGATCCCCATAACAAATACACTTTGCACATGTCCCATATTCTCGATCTGGCTCAGCTTATTGACATGAAAATCATGGTATGCATTCATGTCTTCACACATCACTTTGAGCATAAAATCAAATTCGCCGGAAATAGTATAACACTCAACCACATCCGGCATTGCCTGGATGGCTTTCACAAATTTTGTACCTGCTGTTTTATTGTGCTCTTTCAATGAAACATAACAAATGGCAATCAAACTTTTCTTCACCTTGGTATGATCTACTAATGTTGCATATTGTTTGATCACCCCGGTTGCTTCCATTCTTTTGATACGTTCATGCACCGGGGTAGCACTAAGGTGTATCGTATCGGCAATTTCTTTGACCGTCATCCTGGCATTTTGCTGCAACAGGTTGAGTATCGCCAGGTCTTTTGCATCCAGTACAATAGTGTCCCTAGCTGTTTTTTCTGTTTTAGCTGGATTTGGCATAACAAAAAAGTGTTTTTATCTTATAAAAATGAAATAACAGAATATTCCACCAAATTAAGAATATTCTTTAGAATAATATTCTATAATTGTATTTTTGTGTTCTAAAAAAATAAATAATGTCAACACTTTCAAAAACATCTATTGATTTCAGCCTTGCCTATAAGGTGGCTGATATTTCCCTTGCCGAATGGGGACGTAAAGAAATAAGATTAGCGGAGGCCGAAATGCCGGGTTTAATGTCTATCCGTAAAGAATACGGTCCTTCTCAGCCACTAAAAGGTGCAAGAGTTGCCGGTTGTTTACACATGACCATTCAGACGGCCGTGCTGATCGAGACATTGACGGCACTAGGTGCGGAAGTAAAATGGAGCTCTTGTAATATTTTCTCTACGCAGGATCATGCTGCTGCTGCTATCGCTGCAGCCGGTATTGGCGTTTTTGCATGGAAAGGACAAACACAGCAGGAAGCAGACTGGTGTATTGAACAAACCTTATTCTTTGGTGGTATCGAAAAACCATTGAATATGATCCTGGATGATGGAGGTGATCTTACTAATATGGTGTTGGATACTTATCCTGAACTGATCCAGCATGTAAGAGGTATTTCTGAAGAAACGACAACTGGTGTTCACCGTTTGTATGAAAGGGTAGCAAAAGGTACATTACCAATGCCGGCAATCAATGTAAACGACTCTGTAACCAAATCAAAATTTGATAATAAATACGGTTGCAAGGAGTCACTGGTAGATTCAATACGCCGGGCTACCGATGTCATGCTCGCCGGTAAAGTAGCCGTAGTAGGTGGATATGGTGATGTTGGTAAGGGCTCTGCCGCCTCCCTATCCGGGGCAGGTTGCCGTGTTATTGTTACTGAAATAGACCCTATTTGTGCTTTACAGGCTGCAATGGACGGTTACGAGGTTAAGAAAATGATCGATGCAGTAAAAGAAGCTGACATTGTAGTTACCGCTTCCGGCTGCCGCGACCTGATCCGGGGTGACCACTTCAAACTGATGAAGGATAAAGTGATCGTTTGTAATATCGGCCACTTTGATATTGAGATTGATATAGCCTGGTTGAATACAAACTATGGTCATACAAAAGATACGATCAAACCGCAGGTGGATATCTATAACGTTGAGGGACATGATGTGATCATCCTGGCGGAAGGTCGCCTGGTGAATTTGGGCTGTGCTACCGGCCACCCGTCATTTGTGATGAGCAATTCTTTTAGTAACCAAACCTTAGCGCAAATTGAATTGTGGTTAAATCATAAAAATTACGAGAATAAAGTTTATGTGTTGCCCAAGCACCTGGATGAGAAAGTGGCCCGTCTTCACCTCGCTAAAATTGGCGTGGAGCTGGATGAGCTGACTGATGCACAAGCTGAATACTTAGGGATCCCTAAAGAAGGACCGTTTAAGACTGAACAATACAGGTATTAATAGTGTACCAAACATAATTAAAAACCCGTTTCAATTTTGAAACGGGTTTTTAGTTATGTCAAACTCCAATTGAACAGGGCAAGAAAAAATAATAGTTATTTTATCAGCGTTTTTGCTTCAATAACCAAGCAAGTTACTACTGCCATCAGCATCTCCTGCTGCTCCGGTTTGATACTGATAATAGATTCCTTTTTGTTATTCCCTGTAAAAACAATATGGTTGATCTTTTGTGTCATCATTTTCTGGAGTACAGAAGTGGTGAGCGCTGTATTCTTGAAAACAAAATGAAAAAGTCCTTCGCAATTCATGGTTCCCCCGTTGCGGGAGCTCATTTTTGTTTTGACGCCTTCAAAAAAAATGGCGGACATGGAGGTATTGTCAAAACATTTGTCTACCCCTTCAATAGAAAAAAGCACATCGATTTCCTTGCTGTCTGCATCAATGGTTATCGAGCCCCCTTTCAAGGCTATAAAGCCGGTAGAAAGTCTGGTCTGTTTCGTGTAAGGGTCAGTTTCTTTGATCAATTTACAGGGGATCTGTCGATTGTCGCTTAGGACTACCGAATCCTGGGCTGCAGCAAAAATGGGTGACAAGAGTAATAGGATGACAATGTTTTTCATGATGTATAGTTAACAGCTAAAATAAATAATTAATGTCTTCGTTCTCGGAACAAGAGTGTTAAAGCCAGCCGCGGGGTTGCACTTTTATGTTTTACAACCGTTATTGGTGATTAGTTGTGTTTCCTTCCATTTTTATGGCATTTCGACCATTTGGCGCTATTATTGACAACCAATTTGATAAATACCTCCTCATTATGTCAGGAAAAGAAGATGTAGCATTACATTTGATGCCTATACCCTATAAATACAATTTATGCAATTTGTGAAAATGGTGCAGTTTACCAGGCTAGTGAAGATAGATGGTCAGCTCCGCGAGTTTAATTTCAGGAAATTAAGAGATACGGCTGAAAAAGTATTCAGTGTCAATGTTTGTCATGGACTAAGTGATAGGCTCTATTTCAACATGCAAAAAAAAGAAGATGGATGGAAAATCATTTCTGATCAGTTACCAGCATGGATACTACATAGCGAAAAGATACTAAACGACGTGTTGGAAGATGAACTCGTGAACTGGTGACCTGTTACCATATTTACTTTTCATTTTCCCTGAAACGTTTGCGGATAATTTCAAGCTGCTCTTTATTCAGCGTTGTTGTTTTTTTCAGTACGTCAATAAAATAATTAACTTCGTTTACAGTAGCCGGGCATCCGCTATTTTCACCCTTTTCGGGACCATCTCCTTCCTTCCTGATTTTGGAATCGAATAACAGCTTTCCATTTTTGTCAACTATCAGCCAGTAGGGTATACCCTGCCCGGCACCATTATACTTTGTTTTTAAATCATTGCCGCCCGGATGCTCCAGGTTCCTCTTGTCACCCGCTTCATTTACCACCAGGTGACGGATAACAAAATTATCATCAAAGAATTGTTTGCAGGATTCATCATTCATGCTTTTATCCATCCGATGGCACCAGACGCACCAGGAAGCCTGAAACAATACAAATACGTTTTTGTTTTCTTTTGCCGCCTGCAGGCAGGCTTCCTTCAGTATATCATCAGCAGTTGGAGGAACTGGCTGCGCTTTTACAACCTGACCAATTGTCAGCACCAAAATAGCTAATATGAACTTTTTCATAGGGACTAGAGTTTATTACTGGATTATATACGGACCGCGGTGCCGGTGGCGATCACCATCAACATACTACCGCCACCACCGATCGTTTCAAAATCCAGGTCTACACCCAGGATCGCATTGGCTCCCAGGGCCTGTGCTTTCTCTGATAATTCCCGCAAGGCATCTTCTTTTGCCTGCTCCAGTACTTTTTCGTAGGTTTTGCTCCTGCCTCCAAATACATCTCTCAGACCTGCAAAAATATCTTTGAAAATATTAGCACCGATGATGCTTTGTGCATTAATTACGCCCAGGTATTCCTGTACGGGTCTTCCTTCAACAGATGTGGTAGTGGTGATTAACATTGATTTTATTTTAATTTTTCAAATATAGCTTTTAGTTGTGTATCCTCCTTTACAAGGGCATCTTTGGATGCTTCGCGGATATAGGCGATACGCTTTTCAACATGGGGATGACTAGCTAAAAATTCAGGTAATTTATTTGATGGCCCCGCTCCTTTTAAATGGTTAAAAAGCTCTTTAAATCCCGTAGGGTCTATCTGTCTTTTGGTCAGTATTGCCAATCCCTCCATATCAGCTTCCTTTTCAAGGTGCCGGGAGTACTTTAGTGATCTCAGATTGTCAGCGTGATCAACCACTACAGAGGTTACAGCGCCAAATTTTCCAAAGAGCAGGCCAAGAAAGACTTTTGACCCCAACCTCCGGAATATTGATTTAGTAGAATGCTTACTATTGACATGCGCAAACTCGTGGCTCAGCAATGCCGCCAGTTCAGCATAAGAGGTGATCTGATTTAGCAGGGCACTATACACTACAATTCGGCCTCCCGGCAACGCAAACGCATTCACGATATGATCATTTACTACCGATACCCTGATATTATAAGCAGTCGGAACATTCATGGCTGTAAAAAACTCGTTCAGGATAATAGTTTTCGAAGAGTCTTCCTGCACCGGTAAGCCCAAAGCATCATACACAGCATCTCCTAACTGTTTCTCTGTGTTTACAGAAACATTAGAAGCCAGTTTTTGTGATAGCCAGGGTACCACTAACAGGTAGAGCAAAAAAAGCAAGCCGAGTATTCCAAGAAAAAGAAGGCTGTTTCGTATCCACTCTTTACCGCTGCTTTTTTTATGCCATGCTTTTTGCTTCTCAGCCTGCATTTCATGTACAAAATGGGAAGCGTCATTTCCTTTGATCAACAATTCACCACCAGGTTGGCGGGTATGCCTGAGTATTGTTTGCTGGGAGGAAAAATCAAAGGAAGCCTCCACGTCCCCGAGCAACCAGTTCACCATCGCATTGCTCCCATCGGGATTGCGGAAGCCGATACTCAGGCTTTTATCAAATACTAGTACGGTGGATTCTCTCGGGTCTGCACCCGGAGAAGCATAAAAGGAGCCAAAATAACTTTTCATTGCCAGTGATATTTCCACCTTAAAGATAAAAATAATATTCCTTCGGATTGTTAAAGCACAACGCTGGGAAAGTAGTTATCCAAAACTCATGACAACCCGATCATATACTACCGGGGGAATAGTACTTTTGCGGGATGACAAAACTATCTGTCAATATCAACAAAATTGCAACGCTCCGCAACGCCAGGGGCGGTAATAACCCGGATGTTGTAAAAGCTGCTATTGATGTGCAACAATTTGGTGCCGATGGAGTGACGGTACACCCCCGACCCGACGAACGGCACATCCGGTATGATGATGTAAGACAGATTAAAAAAATAATCACTACCGAATTTAATATTGAAGGTAATTGTACCGAGCAAAAATTTATGGACCTGGCGCTGGAAACAAAACCTGAACAGGTAACCCTGGTGCCGGATGTTTTGGGACAGCTAACTTCTGACCATGGATGGGATACGATCAATCATAAGGCCTATCTCCGGGATATTATTTCAGTCTTTAAAAAAGCAGGAATTCGTGTGAGTATTTTTGTTGACCCGGATCTGCGGATGGTAGAAGGAGCTGCTGCGACTGGAACTGACAGGATCGAGTTGTATACTGAAAGTTTTGCAAAAGAGTTTGGAACCGGGAACCGGGAGTCGGGAGTGAAACCCTATGTTGATGCTGCCGTTAAAGCAAAAGAATTAGGATTAGGTATCAATGCCGGTCATGATCTTGATTTGCAGAATTTAAAATACCTGAAACAAAATATACCCTGGCTGGATGAAGTAAGTATTGGCCATGCATTGATCTGCGACGCATTATACCTGGGATTTGAGAATGCGGTGCAGTTGTACAAGCGGCAGTTGCTATAAAAGCTAATTCAGGCGTAGGGTTATAATTCCTGTTGGGCAAGCAACATCTTGCTAACCCTTTTTAAAAGTTGAGCATCAGCGTGACATTATTTGATTTTGTGAACGCCGCCTGCCGTAGCTCGAAACACCTAACTAGAAAAGTAACGAACAAATGATCATAGCTTCTCATACCGGAATTTATCCCCTTCCATTAATGGGTGACCACCGGATAATTCTCCAGCCAGGACCTGCAGGGAAAAGTTTTTTAAGCATACGTCCAATAAAGTGGGCTCAGACCGGAATACGAACGCATTATGTTCAGGGTTACTGACAGGGATCGTGGAAAATCGCTCCGAGCAAAACTGGAATAGTAAGGAGACAGAATCGACAGGCTGTTTTGGAAATGATATGCCCTCTGGCTCCATTTGAGTCCAACTTCCCTCAGTTCCATTTTGTAAACTGCAAAAAACATAGCGGACCAGCGAAGGATCTGGCATCTCGATCTTAAAAGTAGTAAAGTCATTAGGTTCAACACTGCTTTTCAGGAGGGCAAAATCATAGGGAGGCCTGGGCTCGCTGTTCAAGATTATCTCGTTATTTTTTATCTCCCACTGCCCCCTACCCTGCCTGTCCAATGCCCCATAGCTTAAAAAAAATTGAAACCCGCCATCAGGTTGTAATAAAAATCCCGATGCCATCTCCATTTGCCCTTGCAAATAATATTCCCCCGCTATTGTTGCTAGTTCCATACAAGTTCTACAAACAGCTCAAGCCTCTTGTCATGTCTACCGACTCCCGGCTTTCCCTAATTTTCCATCATCACAAAAGCCCCCCAATAAAAAGGCTCTTTTGATTTTGTCATTAATTGCAACTGGGCCTGCTTAAAAGCCTTTTGTTTATCCCCTGATTTTATCCAGTTGGCATAGAAACTATTCATGAGCTGTTGGGTGGCCGCATCATCCACTTTCCAAAGGCTCATAATAATTGCTTCGGCACCGGCAACTAAGAAGGCTCTTTGTAAACCATACACCCCTTCACCTGCTTTTATTTCGCCTAAGCCAGTTTCACAGGCGCTGAGTACTACCAGGTTGGTACCTTTCAGATCAAGATTCATGGCTTCGTACGATGTCATAATACCATTATTACTGCTGTCTAATCCCGATGTCAGCTTACCCGCCTCCGAAGCGCCGGTCAACATCAGCCCCGAACGAAGCAACACATTATCCCTTGCATTGTCAACATGCACGCCTATCGGCCAGCTCGTTTTTTCCACATCCTTTAAAAAATAACCGTGCGTCGCAATATGCAGGATGGATACTTTCTTCGCCAGTTTCAGGTTGGTTTCGGTGGCCTCCCGCTGTGTCCATTCCGCTACCTGGTACCCTGATGATTTAAGCACTTTATTGATACCGTCCACTTCCACTTTAGTTCCCGGTAATTGCACCAATACTCCTGCGCCATAATCGGGAAAGCCAATAAGTGTGGCTTTTTTAGCGGCTGTTGATTTTCCTTTATCATTATTGATAACGAGATCACGGGGGTTACCCACCAGGATAATATCAATTTGGTTGATCAGATAATCACCACCGGCCTTTTTCAATGTATAAAGATTTACCTGGTTGTATATCCCGTCCAATGAAACAAATATTTTTTTCTTGCCTTTCATCTCCGGTTCAAACGGCGTCCAGTACTGTGCATAGGATTGCTCATCATTTAATTTATTTTTTATCGACAGCTTGTACCCTTTTGAATATTTATTTTCTAGCTCATTGCCGTTCTCGAGCAATATGATCTTTGGCTGTGGATTAGCTTTGGTGATCACCAGGCCCAGGTAACGAGCCTCGTCCGTAAACACCTGGTCAAAATTCCTGACCCGGATGATCTCTATCAAAGCCTCATCTGGCTTCAATACTTTTTGTATTTCAGCAACTTTAGTTTTACCTGTAAAATAAAAATTGGCAAACTCCTTTGAATTTTCTGATAGCTTTTTTTCCATCCTGTTCACCTCCGCCTCCATGGAGTCGAGGTTCACGCTTTGCTCTTTCAATTCTTCTTTTGAATAGGCATAGAAACCTGTTAGTAATTCCTTTTGATCTATCCACTTAATATAATCATCCACTAACTGCTGGTTGCCGCTGTTCAATATCCCCTCACTTATCTTCCGGGTAGAGTTAAGCAACAGGCCTTTTGTGGCGGCACGGTATTCAAACAACGCAGGAATAATATCCTTATTCGTGGAACTGGCTTCTACAGCAAAATTGTAAAACCGCTGGAACCTTGGCGATAAAATATCCCAGTATTTTGTTTTTTCCGATTCACTCATCGGGGGAAAATAACGGTTGACAAAGTCCAGTGTTTTCTCCATGGCTTCATGATACAGGGGATATGCTTTGGCTAGGTCCTTCTTTTTCCAGAAAAGGATGGCCAAATCTTCTTTTGACTGTACATACAACGGATGTGCATCACCAAAAACCTGCTCCCGTATATCCAATACTTTTTGCAACAGCGGTTCTGCGTCGGCATACCTGCCTTTATACCGATAGAAATTACCGAGATCACTGATCACCTTAGCATAAGCGGGTCCGTTCTCACCGAGGCTGGACTTATAGATTTCAGCGGACTGCTTCAACATGTCTTCCACCCTGTCTTCTTTTTTCATGAGCATAGCCAGGATAGCCACATTATTCAGCATATTGGCAAACTCTGGTTTTCCTTTTTGTAAACGTTTCTCCAGGCCCTCGTAAATTTTTTCGGCTTCGGTGTACTTTTCCATTTGCTGGTATAGCAATGCCAGGTTCGAAAAAAACTTCAACAAATGTTTCGGCTTGCTTCCTTCGGCTTTGGTAGCAATTTCCAACGCGTCCTGCATCAATTTCACGGCTGCATCATAGCGTCCCATTGATTGAAACAACATCGCCTGATTATTCAGCACCAGGGCATATGGAATAGCCCCTTGCTGTTTGTTGGCTTTAATCACATCAAGGGCAGCTACAAATTCTTTCTCTGATTCATTGTAATTACCCAGGTTGTAATGCAACACTGCATAATTATTCAGGGAGGCAGCTACTGCCATATGGGTTTTACCTAATACTGATTCACGAAGCTCCAATGCTTTCGCTGTAAACTTTTCTGCATGGGCAAAACGACCTGTAGTGGCATACAGTAAACCCTCGCTGGCTATCGTTTTCATATAAGCGAGTTCGCTGGTTTGGTTAGCTTTTTCAAAAAAGAACTGTGCCGATCGCAATCTTTTCTCGGCAAATACATATTTGCCCATAGCATAGGCCGATTGGCCCATCTGCAAGTTAATAGTGGCTGTTTCATCATCATCAATATCAACATCCCTATACAATGAATGAGCAATGCCGCCGAGTTTCAAAAATTTGGCTCCAAATTCACCTTTCCCCTGTCCTCCAAAAAGACCGGAGTTATCGCTGAGCAAAACAGCATAGTCAATGTCGGTGGAATCAAACCCAGATTTAATACCCTCCAATTCATTCTTTACACTATTGCGGGCTTTCATTTTGGCATCATACTTTGCATCGGCCACTTCACTTTTGCCTTTACTAACTGCTTTATCTTTTATTTTTTTCAGTAGCTGGCCCGGAGACTGAAGGGACAGCAATACAAGCATGAGGGTAATAAGAATTTTCATAACACTGCTTTTAGGATGAGGTGGTTTTAATTCCCCTTCTAAATTACATCATTAATTTATTCCCCGTACCTGACTGTTTAAAATGCCTCATATCCCTGCTAATAGCAATCCATCCGGTGCATTCCTCACTGGTAACAATCAACGGGCTTACTTTCATTTCTTCGGTAGCTTGGCTTTACTAAACTACCGGTTATGAAAAAAATGATCTTATGCCTGGTGTTGTTTGGAACTGTTGCTGGCTCTTTTGCACAGATACCTTTGACCGTGTCGCCAAGTGGCGGTAATAAAAAGGCGATGGTAAGTGAGCGAATAGGGCTGACCGATGTGACTATTTCTTATGATCGCCCCGCTGTAAAAGGTCGTGAAGGAAAGATATGGGGGCAATTAGTGCATGCCGGGTTTATTGATCAGCAATTTGGCACTTCCAAAGCAGCTCCGTGGAGAGCAGGTGCTAATGAAAACACGACATTTAAATTTTCCACCGATGTAAAAATTGAAGGACAGCCGTTAGCTGCCGGCAAATATGGTTTTTTTGTCGCTTACGGTCAGAATGAATGTATCCTGATATTCTCTAAAAACAATTCATCCTGGGGCAGCTATTTTTACGAGCAGGGCGAAGACGCATTGCGGGTAAAGGTCAAACCACATGCATTACAAAAAAGTGTGGAATGGATGAAATATGAATTCATTACCGGAACAGAGAATACCGCCACCGTTGCTTTGCAATGGGAAAAATTGTCGATACCCTTTACCATCGAAGTGGATTATACGAAGGAACAACTGGCCTCTTTCCGTAAAGAATTGAGAGCTGAAAAAGGATTTATTTGGCAAAGCTGGGACCAGGCCGCCCAATGGTGTCTTCAGCATGATACCAATCTTGCAGAGGCATTGCTATGGTCCGATTCTGCTACTGGTACAGGCTTTGGCGGCGCTAAAAGTTTCCAGGCCTGGACCACCCGGGCGCAGTTATTTCAGAAGCTGGGGAAAAATGTGGAAGCGGCCGCCACGATGCAAAAGGCCCTTCCACTTGGAAACATGAATGAGGTGCATCAGTATGCCCGGCAATTGTTGGGAATGAAATTAAATAAACAGGCCTTTGAGGTCTTCAAAACCAACCATGATAAATATCCCAATCAATTTACCACGCTGATCGGGATGATGCGCGGCTATTCGGCGATGGCCGACTATAAGAATGCTTTGGGATATGCCGAACTGGCCCTACCCCTTTCTCCTACCCAGCAAAAAGCCGGTGTACAGATCATGATCGATAAATTAAAAGAGGGCAAAGATGTGAATTAACCCGGTACAAAATAAAATTAACCATCCGTTGATAATCGAATGGTTTTTTGTTGCAGAGCTGTTTTATACACGGACAACTGTTCTATTTATAACGCGTAAATGACTATATTTTGATATTTTTTTGAGCACAAAATCATTGCTATGAAAAAGATCATCCCGATTCTGCTCCTTCTTATTGGTTCCTTCCAAAGTTTTTCACAATCCTGTGAGGAAAGGGAGCTCAAACTGGTAGCCGCAATCGGCAGTTTTTCTTCCGCCCTGCTTTACAATACCTATGGGCTGATCGGGAGTATTGCAGATGGCTATGGCCAGGATGTGTATGATGTAACGACCACGAATGACCTCTTGGCCGCTCAAAGAAAGCTAGCCGGCAACCTTGTGATAGTATTGGAAAATCTCAGCCAAGAACAGTCACTGCAGGGCCAGTTTGAAAAAGAGTATGCTGCTGCAGCCATCGCTGTCCTGAAGGGGCTTGATAAACAGGCACAACTGATGCAGGAATATGTAAAAAAAAGGAACCAATCAAAATTGGAAGCTTACAGTACGCAGCGCGACAAGAATTGGAAAGATATCAGCAGGTTAATGGGGCTGCCTGGCTGAGATCAATTTAGTTGCTTTACATTACATTCCTTCACATCCCAATAATTCACAAAGCTTAGCGTTTAAAGCGGGTCCGCGTAGGTTTTTCGCAACGATTTTTCCTTTAGGGTCCACTAAAAAATTCTGTGGAATGCCTTTCACTTTGTAAAGCTGGGCCGCTGCATTACTCCAGAATTGCAAGTCACTGACATGTGTCCAGGTTAGATTGTCCTCATGTATAGCATTTAACCATTTGTCTTTTTGTCCTGGCCTGTCCAATGACACACCCAGGATCGTGAAGTTTTTCTTATTGAATTTTTTATAGCTTTCAACAACATTCGGATTTTCAGTCCTACAGGGCCCACACCAACTGGCCCAAAAATCAACCAATACATATTTACCACGAAAAGAAGAAAGTGAAACAGGTGCGCCTGTGGTATCTGGTTGAGAAAAATCCATTGCATCGGTGCCAATAGCTCCAATTTTACTTTCCGCAATAAATAATTCCAGCTGGCTACCCGCCTGTGATTTCTTTACTTTCTCATCCAGAGATTTGAACCTGTTCTCCAGCATCACTACATCTTCATTGAAGGAGTAAGTTGCATTTAGCACAAAGGGAACAACAATTGACCTGGATTTATCTTTTACAAATTTATCAAGAGTTGTCTGGACACTTTCCTGGGTACTGGTATAGAGTGTCATCAATTTATCCCGCTCGGGACCAGGAACGGTCGTATTAATAGTACTGGCCAGTGATTGTAATTGTTTCGCCAACGGCAAAAATGCCTTGATAAAAGCCTCAAAGTCCTTGTGTGAGGCGGAGCCTTCTACTTCAAATATTTCCGGTTGGGTTTTTTTACCCTTAACTGAGATAACAGTATTTTCCACATACAATTCCGCCGGTTTTATACTGTTGTCCTGGCCAATAAATATGAAACAAAGAACAGGTTCGGCAACGCTGCCTTTGAGCGTAAACTTTCCATTCTGTAATTTGGTTGCTGTCATTTCAACATTATCTCCGTTTTTGAACAAACGTATATCTGTTCCATCGGGAAAGCCATCCAGTTTACCCTCGATAATAAATCCTTTGGTCGTTTGTGCCAATGTGATCAAGGGACAAATCAAAAGAATAAGCAATAATTTCTTCATAATGATCGGTTATTTCATGAAAAGTGTGTCCGGACTCAATAAGTTGCAAATTTATAGAATGAGGCGGATAGTAAAAACCTTCCCTGGCTCCATCCCGAACCTTCTGTAAAATTTAACCTTTCTTCCCTCCTGGGGGTTCCGCGGGTAAAATCGATGCAAGGAACGATTTGGTAGTTGCATACAAATCTGTGCTATTTTCCAATGTTTTAATAAAGGCGCTGCCAATAATGGCTCCGGCAGCCCGTTGACAAACAGTATCAAAAGATTGCCTATTACTGATACCAAAACCAACTAGAATTGGGTTTTTAAGTGCGAGGTCCTGGAGTTTCTGCAGGTATCCTTCGGTATCAGTTGTTTTCGTATTATTACCCGTCGTAGAAGAAGATGATACGGCATAAAGAAACCCGGTACTCAGATTGTCCAATGTTCTTATCCTTTCCTCGGATGTTTCAGGAGTCACCAGGAAAATAAAATCGAGTCCGTACTTCTTAATGATGGGCCCATATTCCATTTCGAACTCGTATGCCGGCAGATCGGGAATGATCAATCCGTCAATACCAACCCCCGACGCCGCAGCACAAAATTTTTCAAACCCATATTGAAGAACGGGATTCATATAGCCCATTAAGATCACTGGGATGGAAACATCTTTTCTGAAATCCCTCAATTGCTCAAAAAGTTTAGCGATCGTCATTCCGTTTGCCAGGGCGATGCTACCACTATGCTGGATGACCGGGCCATCAGCCAACGGATCGCTATAGGGCATACCCAGCTCGATAATATCAGCACCGTGCTCCTGTAGGGCTTTCACTATCTCCAGTGTTGAATGAAAATGGGGATAACCTGCGGTGCAGTAGATGTTGAGAATTCCTCTTTTTTGCCCCTCCAAATCTTCCCTAAAGGGGAGACTTTCGAAGACCCCGCTAATCCTACTTTTCCTTATTGGCTCCATTATTTTTTAATTCGATTATTATGCCGTTGATTCGCTCTATGACAGTTGTAATACCCGTCCTTATTTCACTATTTCTAAACCTGATTACCTTTATCCCAAATGAGGAAATATCTTCTTCTCTTAAAATGTCGTATTCCATGATCTCCTTCACATTATGAATAGAACCATCAACTTCAATTACTAGTTTCAATTCATGACAATAAAAATCTGCTATGTACATCCATATGGGATGTTGTCTTTTAAATCTTACCCCTAATTGGTTTTTTTTTAATTGGAGCCACAACAGCTTTTCGGCAGCCGTGGGATTCTTTCGCAACTCCTCCGCTCTCGCAAAAATTGGTTTTACTGCGCCGTAAAACATACTTTAAACAATTAGATTTACTAATTCAGTAATGAGATCTCTAAAATCGGAGTCTTAAGTCTCCCCTTTAGAGGAGATTTAGAGGGGCGACATAGCTTTCATATACGTCGCCAAATCTTTATCTCCTCTCCCACTCAAACAAATCACTACCACATCTTCTTTTTTAAAGAAGGGATTCTTGTCCCTTTCTCCGACAGAAAAGGGGTTGGGGCCGAGGTGCTTCAGTGCTGCCAAAGCATGTGCAGTCTCCAGTGCCGGGATGATCCCTTCCAGTTTAGCTAATTCAAACGCGGCCGCCAGAGCCTCCTCATCTGTTGCACTTAAAAATGTTGCCCTGCCACTTTCAAATAAATGGGCATGCAATGGCCCGATACCCGGGTAATCAAGACCTGCCGAGATGCTATGTGGTTCCACCACTTGTCCATCATCCGTTTGCATCAGTAAACTTTTACTGCCATGCAAAATACCGGGCTTGCCCAATTGCGTAGTGGCAGCGCTCCTGCCACTGGTAAGTCCGCAGCCAGCAGCCTCCACGGCGATCAATTGTACAGACGAGTCATCCAGGAAATGATAAAAAGCCCCCGCTGCATTGCTGCCACCACCTACGCAGGCCAGTACATGGGTTGGCAATTCGTTCCCGGTTTTTTCCAGCAATTGTTGGCGTATTTCTTCGCTGATCACACTCTGGAATCGTGCCACCATATCGGGGTAAGGATGCGGTCCAACTACACTGCCAATAATATAATGTGTATCATTCGGATTATTTATCCAGTCGCGGATCGCTTCATTGGTGGCATCTTTTAATGTTTTGCTGCCGCTTGTTGCTGGTATCACCGTGGCACCTAACATTTTCATCCTTGCTACATTGGGCGCCTGCCGTTCAATATCTTTTTCACCCATGTACACTATGCAGTCCACACCTCTTAAAGCACAGACCGTAGCCGTCGCTACACCATGCTGACCGGCACCTGTCTCGGCAATAACTCTTTTCTTACCCAGTCGTTCTGCCAACAAAATCTGGCCAATCGTATTGTTTATTTTATGTGCACCGGTATGACAGAGATCTTCCCGCTTCAAATAAATAGTGGTATTGAACTGTTCACTTAACCGTGCCGCAAAATATAAAGGGGTTGGTCTGCCTACATAATCTTTCAGCAGTTGGTGAAATTCCTTTTGAAAATTCTCCTCATAAATAATCTCTAAATATTTAGTCCGCAGGTCTTCCACATTGCGGTGCAGCATTTCAGGAATATAGGCGCCGCCAAATGGGCCATAGTAACCGTGTGAGTTTGGTGAAGTGTATGTTTGTGAAGCTGCCATTTACTTTGATTTTCTCATTCTTTTTCTATTTTTACTGATTTAAACTTTTAGCCTTATTTCTTCAACGCCTGTTTAAACTGTAAAACAGCCCCCATATCTTTCACTCCCGGGCTTTTTTCAAACTGGCTGTTGATATCCACTCCAAAAAAATCGGGATGTGTAAAAGCATTGATTCGTGGAGCATCGGCTATCCCGATACCCCCACTTAAAAAGAATGGCTTTTCTATCTTTGCTTTCGTGAGAATATTCCAGTCGAATTGCTGACCAGTGCCACCAATACTATAATCTGTTGCTTTGTCAAATAAGTAATAATCACATACTGCATCATAATCGGCCACCATCGCATCTATATCCGCTTTATTGTCTTTGATACGAAATACTTTTATCACTTCCACTTCACTGCTCAGGTCCTCACACATTTCCGGGCTTTCGTCGCCATGTAACTGTACGGCATCCAGGCCGTAGTCATCAATTGCATCCAATACATCAATCATCTCCGGGTTGACAAATACGCCTACTTTCTTCAAATCAAAATCAGCATTCTTTATTTCCTTCTTTGCTATCTTCTCGCCAATGTACCGGGGGGAGTCCTTATAAAATATAAATCCCGCAAAATCAATTTCCAAGCCATCTAACTGCTGCAGTTGTTTCATTTCTGTGATGCCACACACTTTAATATTCATGATTATTTTTTTTGTTAGCCAAAGATTACACAGATTTCCACCGATTAAATTCCCTAAAGCCTATGTATCCTGCTGTTTTTATTTATTCTCGGTTAAGTCAATATTTTTTTGGTGCCACGTAATCTTACGAAATAACACGAAAAGATCTGTGTTAATCCGTGTAAGCTGTGGCTTGTCTTACAAGATCTTCAGTCCAACTACAAATTCTTCAAAGGCCTTCCCCGGATCTTCTTCTCTCATAAAAGTTTCACCGATCAGGAAACCTTTGAAACCGGCCTTTCTTAATTTTTTTATTGTTTCCACATCAGTAATACCACTTTCTGCAATGGCAGGTTTGTCAACTGGTATCTTGGTGATAAGCCTTAGAGAATTATCGATACTTACTTCAAAGGTTTTTAAATTACGGTTATTCACGCCAACCATATCCACCTGCTCGCAAATATGTTCCAGCTCTTCTTCATTATGGATCTCCAGCAACACTTCCAGCCCAATGTCCTTTGCATAGTTCGCCAGTTCTTTCACTTCGCTCACGGTAAGGCAAGCCGCGATCAACAAAATCACATCCGCACCAAAGGCTTTTGCCTCTGCTATCTGCCATTTATCAATAATAAAATCTTTGCGCAACACTGGTATATCACTCACCACTTTTGTTTGTATCAGGTCATCCAGGTCGCCGCCAAAGAAGGTATCATCTGTCAATACCGATATGCCGGCTGCAAATTTATTGTAAGAGACCACAACCGGCTCCACTTCCAGCTCTTTTGTTTTGAACCAACCCTTACTGGGGCTTTTTCTTTTAAACTCCGCAATAATACCGGTGCTCCCCGGCAGTAATAAACTCTGCACCAACGAGCGGTTGCTTACTTGCCAAAAAAATCCATCCCGTTTGAACCGTTCGATACTGCTCATGGGTTTGAATTTTTCAAGGTCCTTTTTTTTCGCTGCAATTATTGTTTCCAGTATGTCTTCCATTATTAATTACTGTTAGTCATGAATTCACCGCTTGTCAGGGTCGTGACACAAATCTGAGGCAAAACTCATTGCAATGCTACCAATTTGGTCAAACACTCGTTCGCCTTTCCACTCTCCAGGCTTTCCACTGCGGCATTATAGGCATCATCATAGGTTGTATAATTGCCAGTGCAATGTAATGCCATTGCCGCATTGGCCAGCACTACAGCATTTTGTGCCCAGGTCCCCTCTCCTTTCAAGATCGTAGTAAAGATCTTTGCTGCTTCTTGCACACTATTGCCCCCGTTGATATCCTGCGGCGACACCATCCGCTTGCCAAGTTGCTCAGGGGTCATTATCCTTTCCCCTTTACTAGTGATTACTTTGGTATCATTGGTCAGTGATATCTCATCATAACCATCCAGGCTGTGAATTATAGTAAATTCTTTTTCGGTTAGCTGCAACAGGTAATTATAGATTCTTGCCATTTCTAAACTATACACCCCTACCAATTGAAATGTCGGGTTGGCAGGATTGGCCATCGGCCCCAGCATGTTAAAAAAGGTCCGCATGGCCAGGTTCTTCCTGATCGGGCCTACTGTTTTTAATGCCGGGTGAAATAAGGGGGCATGCAGGAAACAAATATTAGTAGTTTCGATCTCTTTTTTTAGCTTATCATTGTCGCTACTGAATGTATAACCCAGCTGTTCCATCACGTTACTGGCTCCACTGATGGAAGAAGCACCGTAATTGCCATGCTTGGCAACTTTTTGCCCGGTACCGGCTACAATAAAGCAGGCTAGTGTGGAAATATTAAACGTATTTTTTCCATCACCACCCGTCCCAACAATATCAATAGTTGTATAATGGCTTAAATCCGCTTTTACCGATAACTCCAGTAAAGCATCCCGGAAGCCCTGTAATTCCTCAATGGTAATACTGCGCATGAGGTACACCGTCATAAAAGCCGTTACTTCATGCTCATTGTAGATGCTTTTACCGATGTTGATCAATACTTCTTTGGCCGATTGTCTCGTCAGTGTTTTGTGTTCGAATAAATACTGTAGGATCTTCTTCATAATTTCTTTTTTCCTCCGTGTCTCCGTCACTTTGTGTCTTGGTGGTCAAAATAAAAGTTTCGAAACACGGAGACACAGAGGCGCAAATTCACTAAGCTTACTACCCGATTAATTCTTCAACCAGTTTCTCAAAATCTTCTCTCCCAACGGTGTTAATATACTCTCCGGGTGAAACTGCACCCCCTGTACATCATATTTTTTATGCTGCAATGCCATGATATAATTATTATCATCCCTTGCCGTTACTTCCAATTCATCCGGAAAATCTTCATCACTAACTATCCATGAATGATAGCGACCTACTTCAATCCTGTCAGGCAATCCCTGAAATAAGGGACTCCTTGCTACTGACTCCTGGCTCCCGACCTCGATCTCCGTAGCAACACCATGATACACCGTAGCTAAATTTGTCAAAGTACCACCAAAAGCCTCACCAATCGCCTGGTGCCCCAGGCAAACTCCCAACATTGATTTTGACGAGGCATACTCTTTTATTAAGGGCAACAAGAGTCCGGCCTCCTGCGGGATACCCGGACCTGGTGATAAAATGATCTTATCATACTCTTTCACTTTTTCCAATGCTAGCTGGTCATTACGATACACATCCACTTTTTCATGCATTATCTTTTCAACAAGATGCACCAGGTTATAAGTAAAAGAATCGTAATTATCAAATACTAAAATCTTCGGCCCTTCCAAACCTCGCCGCAAGGGAGGCTTAGCGACTCCGCTATTAGTAAACTCTTTATTATTCCCAGACATTCTTCTTTTTGGTTTTGTAATGAATTTATTTGTTATAGTAAGCCGAAGTCCCTCCTGTGGAGGGGTTTAGGAGGCCGCTAATTCAATCGCCTTTTTTAACGCTCCCAGTTTATTATTCACTTCCAGTAACTCACTCCGCGGATCACTGGCCGCCACTATTCCGGCCCCCGCCTGGTACGTCAGGGTATTGTTTTGACTCAGGAATGTTCTGATCATAATGGCATGATTGCAGCTACCATCAAAACCCATAAAACCTATGGCACCTCCATAATAACTTCTTGTTGTTGGCTCATTGGTATTGATCAGCTCCATGGCCTTGAATTTCGGCGCCCCGCTTAAGGTTCCGGCCGGAAATGTTTTGGCCATCAATTCAAATGGGTTGCTATTTTCCCTCACCTTACCGGTGACTTCGCTTACCAGGTGAATAACATGCGAATAATAATGCACCTGCCGGTAATGAAGCTACTTCCACTTCATCGCAAACCCGACTCAGGTCATTTCTTGCCAGGTCCACCAGCATCACATGTTCGGCATTTTCTTTAGCATCTTTTAATAACCGTTCGGTTGCCAGCTTATCCTCCTCTTCATCACCTGTTCTTTTAAAAGTTCCCGCAATAGGATGAACAATTGCTTTCCCATTCCTGATCACCAATTGTGCTTCTGGTGATGAGCCCATCAGTTTATAATCACCATAATCAAAGAAAAATAAATAGGGCGACGGATTAACACTCCGCAAAGCCCTGTATACATTAAACTCATCGCCGGTAAACTTTTGCTGAAACTTCCTGCTCAGTACGATCTGGAAAACATCTCCCCGGAAACAACTCGCAATTCCTTTTTTCACCATCTCGATGTATTCATCATCGGTCATGTTGGAACTTTCTTCACCCTTTGAACTAAAAGGATACACGGGCACATCCTTACTTCTTATCAGGGATTCGATCACGGCAACATCACCCTCTACCCCGCTAATCTTATTCTCGCAGATAAATAATTCATCCTTAAAATGATTGATGGCAATCACATACTGGTAAAGCCGGTAACGCATTAAGGGAATACAAGTCGGGAGTCGGCGCACTGCGTCCTGCGGAGAGTCGGGAGGCAGGAGTCGTACCGTATCGAAGAACTGAACTGCGTCATAGGTTGTATACCCAAACAATCCCTGCGCAAATTTGGCTTCCTTTGTTTCGCTTTTTTGGATGTCAAACTTTTGCATGAAATGCCAGAGCAATTGCGGAACCTCATTCGTATTTTTCAAAAAAACTTTTTCAGGTTTTTGCCCGGGCAACTTGAACTCAACGCTTTCAGAAGAACTGATCTCCATCCCCCCTATTGCATTGATACAAATAAATGAATAACTATTATCCGACGAATGATGATCGGTACTCTCCAATAAAATGGTGTCCCGAAACTTGTCCCGTAATCGCAGGTAGATGCCCACCGGCGTAAATACATCGGCCAGCATTCTTTTAGTGGTAGTTTCTATTGCTATCTTCTTCATAAATGATCAAATCTTAATTTCGTGAACCCGGTCTTCGCCAACGTATGGCTGAAAAAGAAAAAGCCCCGAACATTGTCGGGGCCTGAATATAAATGAGTTAATACAGTTATGACATTACAGACCCCTTTGAGTTGTATGCCACCACCATATTTTGTTAATGTATTGCTTCATTACACAGCAAATATAACGGCAAAAACTAAGATTCACCAATTCTTTTTAGATTTACTGAATTCTTTGTATCGTAAATACGAAATTGTATACTATGAAGCTACTTGCTACCCTTGCCCTTTGGTTTTCCAGCTTCCCTTCATTTTCGCGGGCCGCCCCTGTGGATACTACCATTCGCGGTGTCCTCGTCAGTTTCAGGTATTCACCAATCATCTTTCCTGAATCCTGGCAACCGGCCCCCATCAGTGCCTGGGGTGAAAAGATCGATGAAGCAGAGACCCAGCGATGCAAAAAAGTAATGGTCACAGCCCTAGGAAAATACCCGGCATCATTGCTTAAAAAGGAATTAAAAATTGTTTATTTTCTTAAAGCCATGAAGTTTTACAACGTAGGCTATGGCGGCACGAATTCGAATGATGCACTTTACCTCACCGATGACGGGATAGCAGCAGGTTATACCAATCTTTACCTGGAACAAACTTTTCATCATGAATTTTCCAGCATTCTTTTCAGGAACCATCCTGACTTTCTAGATGAAGTCGCCTGGCGATCTGCTAATATGGCCCAATTTGATTATAACGACCCGGAAAATGGAGTGGGCGCTATTCGGAACAATCAATCTTCCCAGGCGCTTGATACACTGCTGTGTGAAAAAGGTTTTCTTACCCAGTACGCCTTATCCGGAATGGAAAACGATCTCAATACAATTGCACAGAATATTTTTAGTCCTTCAGAAAATTTCTGGGAGATTGTAGATAAGTATCCAAGGATCAAAAAGAAAGTAGATGTGTTTATTGCTTTTTATAATAAATTAAATCCTCTTTTCACGTATAGTTATTTTAGAAAGCTCAATCCTTAATATTGATCCATGTTGATACGGCACCAACAAAATAATAACAAAGGTTCATTTGTGATTGGGGAAGAAAATAATTACCTGGCCGAAATGACTTACACCCTGCCCCTGCCCCGCCAAATGATCATTCAACACACAGAAGTCGCTGATAAACTCCGTGGTAAAAATATCGGTTACCAGTTGGTGGCTGCCGCCGTTGAATTTGCAAGAGCCAATGCTATCAAGATCATTCCACTATGTCCTTTTGCTAATTCAGTATTTAAAAAGAAACCTGAACTACAGGATGTACTTTTCCAACATTAATAAAATGCTATGAGAAAACTGTTATGTTTTGCTTTGCTTGCTGCTGCCGTACTTTCTCATGCACAAACAGCAGATAAATACACTTTATTAAAACCGGACAGGGTTTTTGACGGCTCCTCCCTGCAGACAGGTTGGGTAGTATTGGTAAAGAACAACAAGATCGAGCAAGCCGGGGCCATGACATTTAAACTACCTGCCGGAACAGAGATTATCGAATTAAAAGGCAACACATTATTACCCGGTTTGATAGAAGGACATTCCCATTTGTTTCTCCATCCCTATAACGAGACAAGCTGGGATGACCAGGTAGTGAAAGAATCAAGGGCCGAGCGAACTGCCAGGGCGGTGAATCATGCTAAAGCAACCCTACTGGCAGGATTTACTACGGTAAGGGATCTGGGCACGGAAGGGGCCATGTTTGATGACGTGGGATTAAAACGATCTATTGAGAAAGGGGTGATCCCCGGCCCAAGAATGATCATCGCGACAAGGGCTATCGTTGCAAAGGGTTCCTATGGACCAAAAAGTAATAACCCCGATATCGACCTGCCACAGGGAGCCGAGGAGGTGGCCGGGCTGGAAGAACTGAGTAAAGCGATCAGATCACAAATTGGTCATGGTGCCGATCTGATCAAGGTCTATGCTGATTACAGGTATGGACCTCACGGTGAGACACAACCAACCTTCAGCGAACTTGAATTAGGATGGATTGTTGGTAATACCAACAGCAGCGGCAGAAAAGTTGCCGCACATGCCACTACTCCCGAAGGAATGAAAAGAGCAATAAATACAGGGGTGTCTACCATTGAGCATGGTGATAACGGAACCGAAGAAGTCTTTCAACTGATGAAAGAAAAAAATGTGGCGCTTTGTCCTACCCTGGCTGCAGGTGAAGCCATTGAGCAATACAAGGATTGGAAAAAGGGTACCGATCCGGAGCCGACCCGTATTACCAATAAGAAAAGAACTTTTCAACTGGCTTTACAGGCGGGTGTTACGATCTGCATGGGAGGCGACGTGGGCGTATATACTCATGGTGACAATGCAAGAGAAATGGAATTGATGGTAGAATATGGAATGCGGCCATTGGATGTTTTACGATCAGCCACCTCCATCAATGCAGATGTCTTTGGTTATGCTGCAACGATCGGTCGAATTGAAAAAGGATTGCTGGCTGATTTGGTCGCGGTAGAAGGCGATCCTTCAACTGATATTAAGAAGATCAGGAAAATAAAAATGGTGATGAAAGACGGAAAATTGTACTAAGAAACTGCTTTATCATCTACAAAATTCTATCCTGCACCTCCACTGTTCTTAAGGATCATTCGGTATTCCCCTCCTGAACGCAATAAAAGCCCTGGTTTGACGTCCAAACTGTTTTTACACCAGCGGCTTTTCCGGTAGCCATTACTTGCTTAACTTGAACAACTAAATTTTTGACCATGCTAACCAAACGTTTTACCCAGATTTTTTTAGTCCTTTTCCTTTTTGCCGGTTTCAGTACTTGGGCACAACCCGCCCAGCCACAGCTGATGGATGATGGTGGTTACAAAACACCGCCTAAGGATATATCCGATATGTTGCTGGCAAAACCAACACCAGGTGTAAGTGTGGATGAAAAAGGTGAATGGATGTTGTTTAGCGAGGCTAATAGCTACCCATCGGTGGAAGAACTGGCAAGACCCGAATTAAAGATCGCCGGTCTTCGTATCAATCCTGCCAATTTTGCACCCAGCCGTCAAAATTTTATCAATAACCTTGTATTGAGAAACATTGCTTCCGGTAAAGATCTGAAGATCGCGGGTCTGCCTTCTCCTTTATTTGCCGGGAGTATTTCCTGGAGCCCTGACGATAAAAAAATCGCTTTTACCAATACCACTTCCAACCGGGTTGACCTGTATGTAATCGATGTGGGTACACAAAAAGCAATGAAAGTAAATAAAACAGCATTAAATGTCATAACTGGTGGTTATCAATGGTACGATGCCACTACCTTGGTATACCGCACAGCTATAAAACCCGCTACGGCTGCTCCTGCCAGGCCCGCAACACCAAAAGGCCCAACCACCCAGGAAAATTATGGAAAGGCCTCTCCCCGTCCTACCTTCCAGGACCTGATAAAAAATCCTTACGACGAAGAGTTATATGAATTTTACGCCACAACACAGTTGGTGAAAAATACAAATGGTAGTGAAAGCAAGATCGGCACGCCAGCTATTTATAACAGCACTAATGTTTCTCCCGATAAAAAATATATGATTATCCGCACCCTCAAGAAACCATTTTCTTATACCGTGCCGGCAGGTGGTTTTCCTTCCACAGTAGTGATCACGGATATGAATGGGAAAGTTGTAAAACACTTAGCCGATCTTCCCTCGTCTGAAACAGCACCGGGTGGCAATGATAATGTGCAGATGGTACCCCGCAGTTTTGACTGGAGAGATGATGAACCGGCTACGGTGATCTGGTGTATGGCACTGGATAGCGGGCTTATTAAAAAGAATGTTGATTATCACGATGCAGTATATGCGCTAGCTGCTCCCTTTAATACCGTACCCAAGCAGTTATTAAAAACAAAAATGCGGTATCGTGGCATTGCCTGGAGCAACCCCACCTTTGCACTGGTCTTCGAAGGATTGTCCGGGAAACAGCAAACGCAAACCAACCGATTTAATCCCTCTACTGGTGAGATGTCAAAATTGATGGAAAGAAACACAACGGATGCTTATTCCAACCCGGGTAATCCTGTAACGGAAAAAAATCAATGGGATCGTGATGTCATCAAGCTGATTGATAACGGCACCAAACTCCTGATGAACAACCCTACTGGTAGTTCACCAAAAGGCGACCTCCCTTTCCTGGCCACGTTTGATCTCAACACGAAAAAAGCTGAGATCCTTTGGCGGAGCAGTGAAGGTTATTTTGAAAATATCGTACGGGTATTGAACCCCGACAAATTAGAAGTATTGACCCGGAGAGAAAATGAAAAAATAGTTCCTAATTACTGGATCAAAAATTTATCCGCAGGATCCAGTGGAAGAACAAAAATAGCCGACAAGCAGATCACGCATTTCGTCAACCCTTATCCGCAACTGGAAGGGGTGACAAAAGAAAAAATAAAATACAAAAGAGCTGACGGTGTTGATCTGACCGGCGACCTGTATCTTCCAAAAGGATATAACAAAGCCAGGGATGGCAAACTGCCCGTATTTATCTGGGCCTATCCTGCTGAATTCAATTCGGCTGCAGATGCCGCACAGATACGAGGTAGTGAACATCGGTTCACCTTACTCAACTGGGGCAGCGCTATCTTCTATGTTACACAGGGCTATGCAGTATTGAATAATGCCGAAATGCCCATCGTAGCTACGGGCAAAGACAAAAAACCAAACGATAACTTTATCGAACAACTCACCATGAATGCCGAAGCGGCCATCAACGTATTGGATTCATTGGGTGTGGGCGACAAAAACCGTGTGGCGGTTGGGGGACATAGTTATGGCGCATTCATGACCGCGAACCTGCTGGCTCACACTAAACTATTTAAAGCTGGTATTGCCAGGAGCGGCGCCTATAATCGCTCATTGACTCCTTTTGGTTTTCAAAATGAGGATCGTACGTTCTGGCAAGCGCCTGATCTCTATAATGCGATGAGTCCCTTCAGCAATGCCGATAAAATAAAAACTCCGATCCTGTTGGTGCATGGAGAAATGGATAACAACACCGGCACTTTTCCCATGCAAAGCGAAAGGATGTTCAGCGCTATTAAAGGACATGGCGGCACTGTAAAATATGTGAGCCTGCCCTTTGAAAGCCACGGCTACCAGGGAAGGGAAAATCTCCTTCATATGCTGAATGAGCAATTTGCCTGGCTGGAAAAATATGTGAAGAATCCTGATAAGAAAGGAAAGGAAGAGAAGAAAGGATTTTAGACCTGTTTTCGGCTATTTTACCAATATTAGCTTAAGGAACTTTATCTAGCGGCACTGCTTTGCTGACTGGTCAGGGACAATCTCGGTGCGGAATAACCGTTGACTACCCTTCTCGATAAGCAAGCACCGATCTCAGCTGACATTCCTGGGTAAACGCATCTTGTTATGAGAAAAATAGGGATCATCTTATTGTTTACTATCAATTGCTGCTATGGACAGACAGGCAAGAGTTTCTGGAATGGCAGTATTCAACTTTTTTATGAAGAGAAAGGACGAGGGCCGGCTCTATACATACTGACTGGTGGACCGGGTGCACCGCCCGAACATCCTTCTTACCAGATAATGGATAGTTTGCAGACAATCTATACCTGTGTTCTACTTCATCAACGTGGATCCGGGAAATCGCGGAATATTCCTATTAATGAACAAACGATCAATATTAAAAGCTACCTGCAGGATATAGAGTTATTGCGAAGGAAACGAGGTGATAAAAAAATAACATTGTTGGGAATTTCCTGGGGCGGATTACTTGCTATGAATTATGCAGCCAATTACCCGCAGTATACTTCCAACCTTGTTCTGTTATGTTCAGCACCGCCTTCTTACAAGCTTTGGAATGTATTATTTGATAATCAGTATGTTCGCCGTTCCGCTGCAGAATTGGATTCCATGAACCTGCTATTTAAAGTGTTTTCTCAAACAACAGACGCAGCATTAGATTCACTGAAAAGAATGGATACGCTGGCAAAAGAAGTGGTGGCTTTTAAAAAATTTATCGCAATGCATGTTCGGGCTATGCATTATGAACGCTCAACAGCTTTAAAAAACTTTGATGAACTTTTTTCCGGATTTAATTTTCAACCAATTCCTTATATTGACAAAGAAGTGTTGACAACAAAATGGGATATAACAACTGCTTTAAAAAAACTTAGTATTCCAGCCTTGATCCTGTATGGGCGGCAGGATGACCAGGGCGAGTCTACTTTTTTTCTGCAAAAAGAATGTCTCAAAAACAGCATTATGAAAGTAATTGAAAAGTGTGGCCATATCATGTGGGAAGACCAACCTGCTGTATTTTATCGACTATTGATTTCCTACCTCCGGGGAAGCGTAACTAGAAAGAATTAGTAAACGGCGAGTTTAGCCAGCATTTTATAAGCCAGGCTATAAATCCAAAGGCAAGACTGCTTGAAAAACCCGGTACGCTTTACTAAATGAAGGAAGGTAATAACAATAAGTACTCCGGTGCGGCCTTCTACCATTAAACTTTAGTTGCTACCTTCCGTATGTCAATTTTATTCGGCGGCCACCCAAACTGTACGCTTTTAAACGATAGCTGGTTCCTTATACGAAGCCCTTATGCTTTTATTAAAAAATAGTAAATGAACAGACCTTTAGTAATTCCCTCCGGGAATACAGACGAAGAATTTCTTGACCTTATCCGATTCTTTAATGAGACGCTGGGATTTTGTCCAAATAGCGTAAAAACCATGTATCACCGGCCTCATTTGGCAAAAGCCTTTATTGAACTTAATAAGGCTGTTATGACGAATGAAGGTAAGGTTAGCAGCGCACTCAAGCGACTGATAGGGTATATAAGCAGTAATACGGCTGGCTGCCGTTACTGCCAGGCCCATACGATAAGAGCCGCAGAGAGATACGGGGCTGAAACAGAAAAGATGGAAAACATTTGGGACTTTAAGACCCACCCTGCCTTTACAGAAGCGGAAAGAGCGGCCCTGGCATTTGCTGTAGCCAGCTCCACTGTTCCAAATGCGGTAGACGATGAAATGGCTGAAAATCTTCGATCTTATTGGAGTGAAGGAGACATTGTCGAAATCCTTGGCGTAATTGCACTTTTTGGCTTTTTGAACAGGTGGAATGATTCAATGGGAACGGAGATGGAAGAAGGGGCGGTCGAGTCTGGAGAAAAATATTTAAAAAAACAGGGTTGGACAACTGGCAAGCATAGTTATTAAATTGACAGCCTTACAAACAGGCTTTGTCAGTATAGCGGATAAATGAGTATACTCTACACTTAAGTTTGCTATTAATGCAGTTACAAGCAAGGGAAATGAACTTTTTAAAATACATTCACCAGCAACTATCCACCTTCTTGCGTTTCTCAAAATGCCACTACGGTGCAAGCTGCAAGCATTGTTGCGGGCCCCAACAGGTCGTATTTCCGCTGGTTATATTAAAAGACCAACACTTCTACCAATGTGTGAATAATATAACTTCGCCCAATAATTGTGTAATTCTAATTTTTCTCTATTCGGGTACCTTTACAGTCAATGATCATTTATCATCATCAAAAAATGAAAAGGAAAATGTTTTCATAACCAGTTTATCCTGTACAAAAACCAAGCGTCAATCAATTCTTTAGGGGTAGTAGCCCTTTGCAAAAAACAATTTTATTCCTGAACTCTATCACTAACTCTGAAAATTAATAACATGAAAAATTTACCCGTACTTTCAAAAACATTATCTCCCGTGTTAGCACTTGCCCTGATACTGGCGCTTACTTCCTGTGCAAAAAAAATGACCTTCTCCAGTTCCAGCATCGTGCCGGCTGCAACGGGTTCTGTAAAAATAAAAAGTGACAAAAATAAAAATCAAACCATCCAGGTAAATGTAACTCACTTGGCCTCACCTTCTAAACTATCACCTCCGCAAAATACCTACGTTGTCTGGATGGTGACGGAAAGTAACGGAACTAAAAATATGGGTCAGCTAAAAAGCTCCGGTGGTTTGCTGTCAAAAACCTTGAAAGGCTCGTTAAAAACGGTAACTTCTTTTAACCCAACAAGATTTTTTATCACAGCAGAGGACAATGGAAATGTACAATTTCCGGGTTCTTTGACGGTACTTAGTACTAATTAAGCAGTTGGGACTGCTTTAACAGGCCAATTCAAAACGTAACAATGGAAAATACGGAAATAAACCTACAACAAAGCCTTTCTTCTCCGAAGACTGAGAAAAAAAAGTTTGCCCGCTTTGTCAAAAATAACCCGGTTTTGACGACTGCTATCATTGGCTTGCTTGCTATAATAGTAGTTTACTTCTGGCAAGAATTGCAAAACAACAAACAACTCCGAAAAGTAAAAAAAATGGCATCGGAGCAATTGGTTCAAAGCAATAATGAAATGCTGATTGTGCTTTCAAAGCCGCTGATATGGAGCATTCGCTCAGAAATGTTACGTGGCAATCTTGAACAAGTAAATATCTACGTGAAAGATATTGTGAAAGAGAAAAACTTTCAAATCGTTCAGGTAACTGATCCCAGCGGGAAAATTATTCTCTCAACAAACAAAAAATTAGAAGGTAAAAACGCGAGTTTATCATATGATTCAACCCTACTTAATGCCAATGCTATAAAAATTAAAAACACGGGGGATAGTCTTCTTGTCATGTCAGCTCCGATTATGGGCTATGACAAAAAGTTAGGCGTACTTATCATCGAATACAAAACCACCTCATTTACGACCAAGCTATCAGGCAAACAGCATAAATAGGTAACTTCGGGTGCTGCGGTGAAAATCATGCAATTTTTTGTCTACCGCCCCAGAATTTTACTTTCATAGGATCCCCGCCATTATTTTCCTTAATTTCCGTCTAAATTTACAGATAACAATTTCTTGCACCCATCTCATAAAACTTGCTACATGCGGATATTCAGTTTAATAATGAGCCTATTTGGCTTTACAGCGATAATTACACAGCCCTCCCTGGCCGAAGCCTATACAATTGACAATGTCAATTTACCTGATGATATGAATAAGCAGGTATGTATATCCGGTATGAAATTTTACAACGGCCAGCTTTATTTTGCTTCTGAGCGCTGTCCTTCTATTTTTGTTTTTGACCCTGTGAAAAAGGTAATCAGCAAAACGATTACCCTGCAAGTACCTCAAAATTATGAAATGGAGGGAATGACTTCCTATCGGGACAAACTGTACCTGGTATCCGAAAACGTGGCAGCTGTGTACGAGGTAACGATCGCTACCGGGGCTATTAAACCCATAGAAACTTCACTACCCCTGCCCGATAAAACAAAAAACGGTGACGGAATGGAAGGAATTGCTGCGAATGAAAGAGACAACAAATTTTATTTGTTGAGGGAAAGAAACGAGGATATGACAAAATCACAGATCTACACGTACACTATTGAGCCGGGAACTGATGACAACAGTTTCAGCCTGAAATACGAATCGACAACAGAACTGCCATTGGAAAACTCGCAATGGAGATATTCCGATATTTGTTATGATAAAGAAAATGACCGCCTGCTCTGCCTTAAATCATACTCCAAAGGGAAACTCCGCCGGCAATTCATTGAAGCTATTACTGTCAGCAAAAAAGGTGAGCTGCAGGCAGAGACGTTGAAAAATGTTGCGGTAGAGAAATTCTCTGAGATCTCCAACCAATATAAAGACCAGGACTATAGTATGAACCTGGAGGGTATCACGGTAGACCACGGTGGTACTATCTATATCATCAGCGACAATACTTCCGGAAAAGCGAGTTGCGACCTCGAGGCAAGAGAAAAAACAATCTTGCTGCACCTGAAAAAGAAGTAACTACCCGTTTTTATTTTTCGTTATTTTTTGCAAACGAGTAGGCCCATGCTATAAGCAGTATCTGCAGCGGCAGCCTCAGCACTGCTAGCCATAGGTATGGATTTTCCTGTTGCCGGTAGTTCAGCATCATTTGCACATTTGCTGGAAACACCAACACTAACAAAACAATAATACCCCATGCAGCGTATTTACGTGTTTGATGAGGGAGTAATAATATTCCTAACGCTATTTCAGCAAGGCCGCTAACAAAGATCAGCCCGGAGGGCCAATATACCCAGGAGGGCATTATACCACGATAAAACAAGGGGTTCACCAAATGATTAGCCCCGGCTATCACATAAAATGTCGCCATCAGCGAAAGCGATATTTTTTTTCTCTGGCTCATCCTGGGAAATATCGCTGTAATGTAGGTAAATATCGCATGTAAATTGGGGATCGTTGACCTTAAGTCAAAACCTGTCAAGGCCCCCCATTTTTAAACCCTTTCCCAGGGCTGGTACAGTGAACTGCCCAGTGGATGAAAGATTGGCCCGGGATCTGTTTCCTGACTACCTGAACTGAAATAGATACCTGTATATTCATGTTCCAGGCACAAAAAAATCTCCTTCAGCTTATGTTAAAATATTAATGTAAATGTTTTATGCTGATCCCATGGTAAAACAGAAACCAGGCAATCAGGTAGAAATAACTACAATCATTGTAAAATCAGTTCCTGTCATTAAGGCAAGTGTACAATAGAAATGGACAAGAAACATTCCATCTTGATTTTTGTACCTTTCTCTCATGTTAATATTTTTGGATATATTTTATACACTTCTTCATTTTTTTATTGTCGGATTTAATTTGCTGGGTTGGATCTGGCCTACAACAAGAAAAGCCCATTTGATTGGGGTAGCTATTACAGCTGGTTGCTGGTTTATCCTCGGTATCTGGTATGGTTGGGGGTATTGTCCTGTTACGGACTGGCAATGGAAAGTAAAAGAGCAATTAGGCGAGACAGGGCTGCCCGATTCATTTATAGAATATTATGCTGAAAAAATAGCAGCGAAGGACATTGCTACTTCACTTGTAAATAATGTGACGCTTTTCACTTTTCTTGCCGTGATCGTTCTCTCTGTTTATTTTAACTTTTTTCGGAAAAATAAAATATGATGCCCCGTATAAAAAAGTCCTGTTAACAATTGGCGACCAGCCAACCTTTAGCACCAAATTTGCGACATTTGTAAAGTCTATTATGAAAAAAGTATTATCTCTATTTATTATCCTTTTAGCCGCTTCTCCCCTTTTTGCTCAAAAAGTGGACAGTATCTATTTCCACTTATATACAGACAGCCTGAAAAAAGGGCAGCACAATTATATAAACGTGGATGGTAAATTATCCAATGGCCGCTGGCAGCCTTTAAGCAGTAAAGAGATCGAATTCTCCTGTTCATCAGCCAGTTTTGACGGCAACCAATTGATCATACCGGAAGATTTTAAACCCGCGAAAGTCACTGTTAAAGTTGTATTGAAAAGTAATCCTGCCATCTGGAAAGAAAAAACGATCTGGATCAAGACAAAACCGGATGGTGATCTTCCTACTAAGGAAGAGATAATGAAAGAAGTCCCTCAAAAGAAAAACAAAAATCGCGGGTAAATTGTAATCCCGATGTTTTTCCGCGACAAGAACCTGAGGCGGTGAGAAATTCAATCAAAGCTTCACGTCTTCCCGGCATAATTTTATAGCTACATCGTCTTCCTGGCGTCTTCCAAAAATTTGGCCAAACCTATATCTGTCAGCGGGTGTTTCAGCAGGCCTAAAATAGAATCCAGCGGGCAGGTGCAAACGTCGGCACCAGCTTCTGCACATTTTACAATATGTAAGGCACTGCGAATAGAAGCGGCCAAAATCTCCGTTTTATATCCCTGCAACGAATAAATATGCGAGATCTGCGCAATTAATTCCACTCCATCCCAGTTACTGTCGTCAATCCTGCCGATAAAGGGCGATACATAAGCAGCTCCTGCTTTTGCGGCGAGGATAGCCTGGCCAGCAGAAAATACCAGGGTACAATTGGTTCGAATCCCATTATCCGTAAACCACTTAATCGCTTTCACACCATCCTTGATCATCGGCACTTTGACGACAATATTCGGGTGGATCGCGGCTAGTTTTTTTCCTTCTTCCACGATAGCATTAAACTCGGTACTGATCACTTCAGCGCTGATATCACCATCCACCATTTCACAGATCGTTTTATAATGATCCATCACGGCCTGTTGCCCTTTAATGCCCTCTTTGGACATCAATGAAGGATTGGTAGTAACACCATCCAGGATACCGAGCTCATTGGCCTCTTTAATTTGCGCAAGATTGGCTGTGTCGATAAAAAATTTCATACCCTAAATCCCTAAAGGGACTTTTAGAACCCTAAAGTTTAAAACACTTTAAAGTTGGTTAAATAATAATTTCAAAAAATACTCTTTCAAAATAATGTTGATCAGTACAGAACAGGAAGCTGAAGAGTGCGACGCAACGAAGATGCCATGAAAAACAAATGCTGGTCACATATAAAATCACCTACCTGCTTTAAAGAACTTATCAATTAATAATGAAGCTTAGACCTAAGTCTCCCCTTTAGGGGGACAGGGGGTAAAAAAATGGCAGGCTTATTACATCGCACCGCTCAACCACCTACTCTTGCTGCCTTCCGGCCCTGGGAGGATTCAGCAGGAGCTGGTCGTGTAAGACCTGCCAGCGCAAAGATAAGGGAATTGAAGTTTGCCGTTCGTAGTTTGAAGTCTAAAGTTGGGGCACTTTTACAAAATGTTTACAACAGGAATATTAGCGAACTGCGTAAGACATTTTGGTGACCGGCATCACTAGAATAGAGTCTAAAATTAAAGGACTTTCTCTGCGCATATTTTCGACATCCAGTATATTAAATTGAGAGGGTATCATCCTGGCGAAAAATCGAACGCCATAGAATCTTGTCTTACTTACTTACTTTTTTTCTTGGCAAAAAAAGTAACAAAAAAGCCAAGGCAGTTCGAAACATAGACTCCGTTATCATGAATCCCTTCAAACGAACCACCGCGGGGAAAACCGGACGATGCTAGGGCTTTAATGCAAAACTCCTCAGCGTGTTACCGGAGGCTCATAGCAGCGCTTGCTTTTTCGCAGGAGAATTTTCGCTCACATTAGGATCTTAATTATGCCGAAAAAAAGGCGCTTGAAAACCCTGTTTTTAAAACTGCGTAAGGCAGATCGCTGGCCGGAATCGCTAGAATAGAGTCCAGCACAACAAGACTTTCCCTGCGCATATTTTTCGACATCCCGGAAACGAAATTGGAATGGAATCATCCTGGCGAAAAATCGAGCGCCTTAGCATCTACCTTTGGCAGGCAGCGGAGTCTTTACATTATTTCCCCGGAGAGTGAATTCGGCATTGCTGGTTAGTCAGCGGAAAATTCCAAGTAGAGTAATCCTTGCGCATCTAACCAGCTTGACTTTTTGATCTACTTTTTTGTCAAGAAAAAAGTGGAATAATGAACTTTTATTAAAAGACATTTTGCAAGCCGGTACCGGCTTCCCTTTTAGGAAAATAGGAAAAATTATTTACAATACTTGCCGTAGCTTCTCTCACACAAGATGAATTCTCTATTCCTCCCCTTTGGAGGAATGAGAACACTAAAACTGTCATACTATTCGCGGGGGCTGGGGGCGGTATTATCTCAGAAACGAAGAATTCACTCTGGTAAATCCGATCAGTTCATCTGCTCTTGCACCAAAGGGACGGAAATACACCATGATCATATAACCATTCTCCGTTCCCCAATAATTTCCTTCAGTGTTTTCCACGGATGGTTGAACACCGGCTTCTTTTTTATCGGTGAGTGTTACGTAAGAGTAGTTGTAATAGCCTTGTTTCAAATACAATGCTTTTTCATAAATACCCTTTTCTTCATTAAAAAGCATACGGGACGCATCATTCTGTTCGTAATTGGTCAGCTCACCAAACACATATACACTTTTGCCTTCATATGCTCTATTCGCCGGGGGGACGAATGTAAAATGTATCCACGCATAATCACTCTGCCAGTAGGGATTGGCATTGTCCCGGTTTTCAATAGTATAAATGCCGTTATAGTCACGATAATACGTGTACAATTGCTGCGCCCGTTCTCCATCGGGTTTTACAAATACATCCACCCGCTCACTGGTATCAGAATCGATCAACTTAACCATTCGCTCACTCATTAGTCGCAGGCTTCGCAGATCGATCCAACGCCATTCTTTCCCGGCAGCGAACGTGGTATTTTCCTCATCGCTGTATTCAAAATAATTACCCCTAAAAATGGTGGGCCGGTCTATTACCGATGCCGTAGACCAGATATTATTTTGTACTACCACCACTTTCAGGTCCTGTGGTGAAAAAGCATTGATTTGTGCTCCCTGTGTATTGACCGAAACCTGTACCCGCTGATGCGTACGGAAAAGACTGCCATTAAAGGGTTGAGTGACGAGTGCTGATACTGAAGCCTTTGTATTCACTACAAGGAAACGTTTGGTAAAGATCAATTTCGAAGCGTCATCGTTTAAAAATACCTTAAGAAGGTAATTTCCCGCTTTGGTTGGGGCCGAATTACGTTCCGGAATTATGGCCTGGTAGTGCGTGTACTTAGTTTGAACGATTGAAGAGGACCGGTAATTGGTGATCCGGTTGCTCTGGAACCCGCGGATATAATCAAATGTCTGAACATTGGCAGGTGTCCAGTCGGCATTACATAGCTGGAAACTATAATAATAATACTTGGTATCCGCGTCCATATCATCAAAATGAAGTTCCAATTGTTCATTCGAATTAAGTGTGATAAACGGGTAACTGTAGATATCCCCGTGTTTGTGCAGTTTAACTGAATGAATACTGGATTTATAAATATGATCGGGTATCTGGCCTTGTGCGGCAGAAAAAGATATGATAACAAACAGGGAGAGAATTTTTTTCATCCTGGATATAAACTGTAATTAGATCACAATATTGCGAAAATCAGTCAAAAAAGAGGTGAAATCTTTACCAGCGGCTTATTTTTGTCCGCTAAACGGAGAACTCTTTGGAGATACAGACAAACTATTCATTTTGAAGGTTGCAGCCTTTATAGCAAACCGCATCGCATTTAACCGATCCGGCCGAAAAGGCGGGCCAAAATCCTTTTCCAGGTTCATTATCCGGCTGTCGACTGTTGCTACGGCAATCAGTGTGATGGTAATGATCGTTACCCTATCACTGGCTAATGGCTTCCAGGAAAAAGTAAGTCAAAAAGTATTCAGCTTTTGGGGCCATATCCGTATTCAGGAAAAACAAGCAGAAAAAGCCATTATTTCGGAAGAAAGCCCGATCATCAAGAATGATTCATTGGCGGCGAGTATTCAACAGGACCCGGATGTAGCAAGCATCCATCCTTTTGCTACTAAATATGCCATCCTGAAAACGAAAGATGAAATAGAAGGGGTGTTATTAAAAGGACTTGATGATACGTATGATTTTAATCATTTTGGGGAATTTATTAAGGAAGGAAGAGCTATCCGGTTCAATGATAGCAGTTATAGCCGGGAGATTATGATCTCTTCCTTTACCGCCGCACAACTACATCTTGCTGTGGAGGACCGGATCCTTATCTATTTCATTCGACCAGATGGCCGTATCCGGCCGGATAAACTAACGGTAACGGGTATCTATAAAACAGGTATCGAGGAGTATGACAAAACTTTTGCCATTGGCGATATTAAATTGATCCGGCGGCTCAATGACTGGCAGGATGATGAAGTGGGTGGTTACGAGATCTTCCTGAAAGACTATCATGCTATTGCCAAAAAAGCCGATGCTATTTATGAAATGGAAGAGTTCCCTTTGACATGGAATGCTGTGAGTGTAAAAAATATTTCCCCTAATATTTTTGACTGGCTGAATATGCAGGATGTGACCCGGAATGTATTGATCGGGTTTATGATCATCGTGGCTGTTATTAACCTGATCACTTGCCTGATCATTTTGGTGTTGGAAAGAGTAAGGATGATTGGTGTGCTAAAATCATTGGGTGCTACCGATTGGACCGTGCAAAAAATATTTCTCCGTCATTCAACACTTATCACCCTCACGGGCATTGTGATTGGTGCTGGTCTGGGCCTGGGTCTTCTCTGGTTGCAGGAAGCTACAGGTTTTATCAGGTTGAAAGAAGAAGCCTATTTCCTGAGTAAAGCTGCGGTAAAAATAGTATGGTGGCAAGTGGCCGCTATTTGTGCCGGCACCTGGATCGTTTGTTTTTTGGTGCTAATGATCCCTTCCCTGCTGGTCAGGAAAATACAACCGGTGAGAGCGATACAGTTCAGGTGAATTGGTTACTGCCCGCCCGGATAAGCCGATAGGTCGGGATTGCTGGTTTCGGAGACTCCCAAAAATAAATATACTCTTATGACTAAAGAACCAGCTAGAAAATACCAGCAACTGGAAGAAATTAATAAACATGAGACAGTATTATTCCTGCAGCAACCGCCGCGTTCAATGATTCAGCCTTCCCCTTTTTAGGAATGGTGATCTTTTTATGGCAAAGATCCATCAGCCCGGGGCTGATCCCTTTTGACTCATTGCCAATAATAATAATTCCTTCATCTATTTTTTTCATGGTGCTTACATCTTCACCGTCGAGACTGGCTGCATAAATATTGATATTTTGCAATGATTTAAGCCAGGGTTCCAGTTCGATATACTGAACATTTACACGGGCAATACTTCCCATGGTTGATTGCACCACTTTGGGATTATACAAATCAGCTGAATCAGGACTACAAATGAGTTGGCTCACTCCAAACCAGTCTGCCAGGCGAATGAGCGTACCCAGGTTGCCCGGATCTTGTATATTATCCAATACGATGGTGACCTGGTCTGTTACTGTAAAGATTGGCTGTTTTTCATAGTGCAGCACTAGTGCCACCACTTTGTTGGGTGTGGCTAATTGTGAGATCTTCTCCAATTCTATTTCAGTAATCTCTATAACCTGATTCTTACCAATCAACTCTTTATTATCATGTATCCATTCCTGCAGGGCATACAGTTCCTTGACAGCGGTGACATCGGCTTCCAGCAATTCTTGAACTATCTTTGGTCCTTCCGCTATAAACAATCCTTCCTCCTGGCGGAATTTTTTCTGGCCTAAACTTTGAATATATTTGATTTTCTTTTTACCAAGCATTGGTGTCTATTTATAATATGCTATCAGGCCCTCCTTTTTCTTATTCCACTTTCCGCAATGTTATTATTGCCGGATCATGCTTGTTAGTGGCAGCTTCCTGTACCATTGTAAAAAATTATCCGCCCAACCAGCCTTTTGTTTACAAAACAAATATCAACATTACAGGCAATATAGCAAGCGACACCGCTGACCTTATCGCTTCCCGGTTGAAAGGGCAATTAGATGACAGCCTGCGGGCAAGATCTGTATCCAAGGTTTTATGGAGTGTCATGAAAAATCCACCCGTCTATGACACGGTGAACGCCGAGAAATCGGTGGATTATATGAAAGCGTCACTTCGCTCTATGGGCTATTTCAGGGACACAATTACCTACGATACAGTTGTAAACAAGGTGAAAGGAGACCAGTATCAAACCACGGTTACTTTCGACGTAAAGCCCGGTAAAGTAGTCAGGATCGATTCATTCAATTATAATATCAGGCAGCAGGAGTTGCAAGCCATTGCACTGGCTAATCAAAAAGATGCGCTTGTAAAAAAAGGAGAACCTTTTGCAAAAGCTACGATATCAGCAGAATTGGACCGGCTGGTCGACCTGTACCGCGATAGCGGTTATCTCCGGTTTAGCCGGGACGTGCTGATTGGGCTTTGGGATACCCTTGATGTTTCGTTGCTTCGCCCAACTTTTGATCCGATTGAACAATTAGAAATACTGCAAAAGCTGAAAGAGCGACGTGAGAACCCCACCGCAAATCTTGAAATAAGACTGAAGCCTGGTTATGACAGTACCAAGCTGATAAAATATTTCATTGGTAATGTGACGGTATATCCGGACTTCGGCCCGGATTCACTCAGTCATACCCGAAAAGAAGAAATCGTGGATGATGTAAAAGTGGTCTACTACCAGAAATTGTTCCGGCCAAAGATATTCCCGGAGAATATATATTTCCATCGCGGCGATCTGTATAGTCAAAATCAATATATCAAGACTATTAACCGCTTTAATGCGCTCGGGGCCTGGCGCCTGGTGTCTATTGAGCCCTCTACCCGGAAGAGCCCCCTTCGGCTGGATAGCCTGCAGGGACAGGATACTGTCGATTTTCTGATCCGGCTGAGCCCGGCAAAAAAATATTCTTTTACGGCTAACCTGGAAGGTAGTCGTAACCAGAGCGCCGTTTCAGGCAACCTGTTTGGTGTCGGTGTGAACGTAGGTTTACAGAACCGCAATTTTGCGCGGGCGGCTAACCTCTCTGCCACCAGTATCCGCTATGGTATTGAGATCAGTGATAGCAGCTTTATACAAACACAGCAGTTTGTTGTAAGCCACACTATTTATTTTCCAAGATTGATCCCGAAGTTTACCTGGATACCGGCTCGTTTCAGGGAAAATGTAAGAACGAGTTTTGCTTTTAATGCCGGCAACACGGAGCGAAAAGATCTTTTTAATTTGACGACCCTGAATGGATCCTGGGGTTATGAGCTACAATCTTCCAATACATTATTTTCAATACGGTTGCCAAATATTGAATATTCTTACTTAAAACCAAGGCAAAAACTGCTGGATCTTTTTGCCGGCAATCCATCCCTGAAGAATATTTTTACCGATGGGCTTATTTCTTCCATTATTGCGGGAATGACAGTTAATAATAATAAAAACAATGTTCAAAAAATATTCAGGACGAATGCAGAACTGTCAGGTTTGTTCACTGGCCTTATAAGAAATGATTTTTTTGACTCCAATCTATATCGTTTTATTAAAGTGGATGTAGAGCTAATCAGGAAAATAAATCTTAGAAAAACAGCACTGGTGCTTCGTTTATTCTCGGGCGTAGGATATGAATTCAACTCTACCGTCAATCCTGCCAAAAGAAATAACCTGCCTTTTTTCAAACAGTATTTTGCAGGCGGGCCCAATAGTATGCGGGCATGGGGATTAAGAAAATTAGGAAGGGGCTCTGCTATTAAAGAATTTTCCGGTACAGGAAGTACTCCCGAACGATATGGTGATGTGCAATTGGAGACAAATATTGAGTTCCGGTTCCCCGCCTTTGTTTTTTCCGGGATAAAGTTTAATGGCGCCTTGTTTACTGATATTGGAAATATTTGGTTTCTGAAAAAAGCCGCCGACCCATCAGCACCGGAAGAAGTTTTCAGTTTTAGCAGGCTGGGTAAGGACCTGGCGGTAGGGATTGGTACAGGCTTACGGGTTGATTTTAGTTTCTTTGTTATTCGCCTGGACTATTCTTATAAGGCAAAGGACCCCAACCCTTCTCCTGCCAATAGGAATCTGCAGAACAAATGGTTTGGGTACAGCTTCTTTAAAGGCGACCAGTTTCAGTTAGGTATCAGCTATCCTTTTATATTATAATGGCTCATTCATCTTTTCCTGTATGATATCCAGGGTGAGCGCATCCGCCAGTGTAAACTCCCCTATCCGTGTCCGGCACAGGCTGCTGAGATAAGCCCCACAACCTAATGCCTCACCAAAATCATTGGCTAAACTACGTATATAGGTTCCCGTTGTACACACGACCCGGAAATGCACAAGTGGTATTTCAAATTTTACAACTTCAAATTCTTTGATCGTTACATTCCTGGGTTCTAGTTTTACTTCCTTGCCCTGCCGCGCCAATTCATAGACCCTTTTTCCCCCGACCTTTATAGCCGAATGGGCGGGTGGTACCTGTTGAATGTCACCGGTGAATGGGAAAGTCGCCGCTTTTATCATGGGTTCGCTAATATGATCCACGGGCTTAAAATTAACTGGTTCACTTTCCAGGTCATAAGTGGGTGTGGTGGCACCCAGCGTAATAGTTCCCGTATACTCTTTCTCCCGGGCCATGTATTCATTTATTCTCTTGGTGAATTTGCCCGTGCAGATGATAAGGAGACCTGTGGCCAGGGGATCTAAAGTTCCTGCATGCCCTATTTTCTTTACGCGGATGATATTTCGAAGTTTTTGTACGACATCAAAGGAGGTCCAGTTAAGTGGCTTTTTGATCAGCAGCACCTGGCCTTGTTCGAAGTTTTCTTTTGTGTAAATCATTGGCGCAAATGTAAAGCTTGTTCCTTGTTCCTTGTTACTAGATAGACATTCTCGTTTTTAATTCAAGGTACTTGTTGATCGTATTGACAGTTAGATTTTCAGGGGTAGTGAGAATAGAAGGAATCCCATTCTTGTGTAATTCTTTGACCATTTGTCTTTTTTCGTAAGCAAATTTTTCTGCGATAGTTTTAATATAGATATCTTCCAGAGAGCTAGCATTACCTTCCACGAGCGCTTTTAATTCTGTATTTTGAAAAAAAACGATGAGCAGCAAATGGTAATGCGCTATTCTTTTTAATGCCGCCATTTCCCGTTGCAGACTTTCCAGCGATTCAAAGTTGGTAAACAATACCAGCAGGCTGCGGTTAGTGATACGGTTACGGATAACAGAAAAAAGCTTTTCAAAATCTGGTTCCAGGAAATCCGTTTTTTGCCGGTATAGGGTCTCCAGCACCAGGTTCATCTGTGTCGGCTTTTTATCAGCGGTTAAAAAAGTATCGATGTTTTTTTCAAATGTGATAAGACCGGCTTTATCTTGTCTCACCAGGGCCACATTGGATAACACCAATGCGGCATTGATAGCATGATCCAGTAAGGTCATACCCGCAAAAGGCATTTTCATCACCCGCCCTTTGTTAATAAGACAATAGACCTGCTGGCTTCTTTCATCCGTATAGGTATTCACCATTAACCCATCTTTGCGGGCCGTTGCTTTCCAGTTGATGGTGCGATAGTCATCTCCCCGCACATATTCTTTTATTTGTTCGAACTCCATACTATGACCGATCCTCCTGATCTTCTTGACTCCCGCTTCCTGCAAGCGGTTACTTACTGCCAAAAGTTGGTAACGTCGCATCTGTACGTAAGACGGATATACTTTCACTACCCAATTGGCCGGAAAAACATATCTCCGTTTTACCAATTGCAGGGGTCCGTGTGTAAACACATTGATATCATCAAAAACATATTCACCTCTTGTCTCTGGTTGCAGGTTGTATTCCAATTCATAAGCTGAATGCGCGGGAACGGTTGCTTTTCTTATCCATTTTCTTTCCTGGAATTGAACAGGCAACTCATCAATAATACTGGTGCGAACGGGAAACCCGTACTGGTTCACGATCCGGATCAACACTTTATTGGGATCACCGATACTAAAGCGATCTGCTACTATTCTTTCCGCATCGATCCCCTTCTTCTTACTATACACCAAGATAGTATCGATCACGACGGCCATTCCAAGCAACAGTAAGATCAACCCACCTATACGAAACATGGCAGGCTGAAAATAACTCGCCACGAAGACCACGGCTGCCGAGCCGGCGATGTAGTAGACGATGTTGTTTAGATAAAATGATTTAATCAAACCAATAATTTAAGATGAATTAATCCACAATGTTCAATATGAAATATACAATACCCAAGTCAGTCCTAATTTTTCCTATTATTCTTTTTGGCTGTTTCCAATGCTCGTAAAAACAATTTTAATTAGTTCTTCGCATTCTTTTTTCACATTCTATTCAACCTGATCACAGGTTTTATCATTTCCTGTTATATGAACAATCGGCTTGAAACAAACCCTTGGTTTCCTTTAATTCTTTTAGTGTAGATCTTCATTTTGTGAACAATATCATCGTTAGATTCTTCTGCCCCTTGCGCCTCGCCATACTGTAATGCAGGTGCAAGCCCACAGCGCACTAACTGATCGGTTATAGAATTGCTTGCTCCTGGAGTTGGGCAACTGCTTCAACTAAAAATGTCGATTGAATCCTGGATGCAAACTTAACCAGCCTGTCTTCTAGGTCATAAACCCTTTCCGCCATAGTAAGGATTCTTTGAGTTGATGGAAATATGATTATTGAATATTCATAACTTGTTTCTGAATCTATTTCTGTTCTCCGTTCTACCTTGGTACATCCATCCCCTGTATTATTTGTTTTATTACATCATCTTCTGTGATCCCTTCCATTTCTTTATCTGGTGATAGTATGATTCGGTGACGCAGCACCGGTGGTACTACCGCTAAAATGTCTTCGGGCGTTACAAAATCCCGCCCCTGCATAGCTGCGATGGCTTTGGAGGCATTCATAATTCCCAGTGATGCCCTTGGTGATGCCCCCAGGTAAATAGATTTATGACTCCTGGTCTGGTGAACCAGTTTAGCAATAAACTGTAAAAGTTTCTCTTCGATCAATTGCGATTTGATTTGCTGCCGTAAGGTAGCGACCTGCTGAGCACCCAACACGGGGGTAATCATATCCAGTGCTTTTGTATTGCCCATCGTGTTGAACTGTGTCAGGATCATCATTTCTTCGCCTTCCGTTGGATAAGGAACGATAATCTTAAAAAGAAACCGGTCAAGCTGAGCTTCCGGAAGACGATAGGTTCCCTCCTGTTCTACGGGGTTTTGGGTGGCCAGTACCATAAATGGTTGCGCCATAGGATACGTCTTTCCATCCACGGTTGCCTGTCTTTCTTCCATGATCTCCAGCAAAGCTGACTGCGTTTTTGCCGGTGCCCGGTTGATTTCATCTACCAGTATAATATTGCTGAAAACCGGGCCTTTTTTAAATTCAAAATTTGCTTCCCTGGGATTAAACACAGGAGTACCCAATACATCAGAAGGCATAAGGTCAGGAGTAAATTGAATGCGGGAAAATCCTGCGTTCACACTTTTAGCTACCAGTTTTGCGGTCAGCGTCTTGGCAACGCCGGGAACACCTTCTATCAATACATGACCATCTGCCAGTAGTCCGGCCATGATGAGTGTTACCATTTCCTCCTGGCCCACAATGATCTTCTTGATCTCGTTCCGGATAGATGCTACTGCTTCATTCAATGCCGTAAGATCGGTACGTTGCTGAAAAATTTGTTCTTCCATACTTTTTGTTTATGAGCCTCACCCCCGGGGCTACGCTCCTTCCTTTCGCTCCGCTCAGGAACTCCTGGTGGAGAGGGGGAACGGTGAAGCTATGCTCGTTGATAAAATGATTCCAATTCTTTATGAAAATTTATTAACTGTTTCTGATCAATAGCCGGGGTATCATCGAGGTACTTAATAAAAGAAATAATCCCCCGAATCCCCGATTCAGCGACACCCGATTTATGTTGCAGGTTTCTTATAAAGTTTTCATCCAACCTCCCCGTCGGCAATTTATAGGTAGTACGGACATGCTCAAGAAAATAAGCTGACATTTTACGTGACAGGTTTTTATGATCGCCTTTATCAAAATATAAACGGCCAATTGTTTTTACAAAATCCAGTGAATCATTGGCGGGTTTCCTTATCCTGGGAATATACCGCTGTTTTCTTCTCATTTCCAGTAGCACATACACCAATAAGGTAAACATCGCTGTTAACAGTGCCGCTTTTAATGCCGGGTAACGGGACAACACACTAAACCAACTTTTCTTATCATCACCTGTGTCATCCAGGTTTTTTTTATGGAGGTAATACTCATCCCACATTACTTTGTTTACACCCGGGTTGATCACTGATAAAGCTTTTTCATAATACCCGATATTGTTCTTATGTAATAAAAAGTAATTGGTAAATGCCAGGGGTGCCAGGTGCATAAACAAATTTCCTTTGCCTGCACGCAAACGGATAAAGTTGGGCCGCCCTTGTTCATCCTCACCTAAAATTTCAGTAATGGTTTCATCCATTTCGAAAAAATTTGCATCCATTCTTTTTCCCGGGTAGGTATAACTTGTTTTTGCCGGAAAAGGGGGATCCGTCAGCAGCACGTGTAAACTGTCGGTCTCTTCATCCTCTATTCCGGGATAGGAAGAAATAGCAACGCTTTTAACCTGGCACTGCATCTTTTCAGCCGCCGCGTAGGAAATTGTCCGGGCGCTTACAAATACATCATTTCCTTTTTCAATAAAGGAGATCAGTTTTTCCATTTCAGTCTCGTCAGCATTAAACGTACTGGTTATGATGATCAATGCCTGGCCTGGTTCATGACTGGAAAGAGAATCCCAGAAACCCGGTTCATGCCGGTTATGGTAAATAGTAGCTTTCGGAAAAATACGATCTAATCCTTTATACGCCACATACGTACCATAAGGGATCTTGTCCTGCTTACGGAGGGTGATCCGTTCATTAAGTTTCCTTTCTTTTTTGTTATTGCCTGTCAAAAAAAGAGAGAGGATCGATCCACCCAGCAATACCGCGAGAATATATGGTAAATATTTTTTCACTGGTTATTTCAACTCTTTGTCAAATTGGTCAAATTCATTCCTGATAATGGTATAGGCATTCTCCGTCACCGCGAATTGACCATACCAGCTGTACTCGTAATTGCGGGTAATGCGAAAAAAATTTCTGTAATAACGGGAGGAAGACAATTCCTGTAAATAATCAAGATTGGTCTTATCCTGTTTGTACCGGATAATATTTTTCTCGGCCATATTCTTCAGTAAGCGCAGGAACATCAGTCGTACTGCCAGCCGGTAATTGGCCTGTGCGACTGCTTTATCGATTTCTTTCTGGTAATTGATAGCGAAAATATTTTCGGTAATGATATCTTCTTCACCTTGTTTTGTACGCACATTTTTCTTTCTGAATAATCCTATATTACTACCGGCCAGGTAGACAATTACAAAAGCTGCAAATCCGCCGATAATGATGATCCATAAAAGTGTTTGCACCCAGGTGCGCTGCCCCAGTGGGACATAATTGGTTTGATCACCTGCTTCTTTGGTTCCTTTTTTACCGTGTTCTTTTTCTTTGGCAAGCTGTTCCCTGGATTTTTTGTTCTTTAAGTCAGCATTCGCGTACCAAAAAGCTTTATCCTCCTTTAACTTCTTTACCTCATCGCCCGGAATTTGACGGAGTGCTATGGTCAAGGTATCGGATCTTCTTATAAACCCGGTAGCTGGGTTGCCTTCCTCTTCCTTCAATTCTTCTTCCGGGTCCGCAATCGCGGTGGAATCAATTCCTTTCTCTTCTTCCTGCTGGGGAGGAACAGTTTGTGCAGGAGCGGGTAAGGTAAAAAACAACAAGAAGCCACCCATACAAATTGCTTTGCAGAAAAAGTAAAAAATACCAGTTTTTTCAGATGTCGTGAGCACTTACACTTCCTCCTCGTTTAATTGTAGTGATAATTTCCTGGCCAGCCGGATGGGATAAATAATGAAATACCATATAACAAACAATACTGACAAGCCAAATATGACGGTAGTGAGAATAGATATATCGTTATATAACCTGGTGATAAAACCTTCAAAAAAAGCGGCCAGTGCAAAAACAGGCAGCAGGCCGATCATTATTTTTACCCCGTCTTTGGCACCCTGTTTAAAGGCATCAATCCTCCGGATGGTTCCGGGAAATAAAAAACTTTTACCCAGCACAAGCCCGGCAGCACAGGCGAGTATGATCCCGGTTATTTCCAGTGTACCATGGACAAAAACAACGAGCCAGAAATCGATGCCGAAACCCCTTGCCGCAAAGAACTGGTCGAATGTTCCCAACATTACAGCATTTTGTATGGACATATATAAACTCGGAACGCCGCAAAAAATACCCGAGACAAACATCAGGAAGGAAACCCTGATATTGTGTATCATCAGGCTTATCCAACTCAAAAAAGCATTGCCGTGCTCGTAGATACCAAAGGGGTTGCCTTTAGCAATATTATCCTGGGTATGATCCACATACGTATCGCTGAAAATACTCCGGGCAATCCCTTCATCTTTCGCTGAAACAAAATAGCCAACAACAAAAAAAATAAGAAAGAAGATAAAAGAGAACAACACAACGCCATGGTGCTTACGGATGGTCAGTGGCAGGTCATATTTCCAAAAAGTAACCAACCTGTTGGATTCTTCCTTCCTGTTCTTATAAATATCCAGGTAGATCTTTGAGGCCTGTGCATTGATATAACCCGTAACTTTTCCTGCCGGGTAAAATGTTTTGGCGTAGGCCAGGTCATCCACCAACTGGGTAAAATCTGCGGCCATTTCATCAGGATCTTCTGATGGTGTGTCCTGGTTTTTCAACCAGCGGTCTTTATTTTTTTTTATGAAGAGTGCCTCTCTCAAAAAATGGGTTATTGAGCTTGTAAAATACTGCATTTAGCGTGTACAATACCGTCCTGGTTTCCTTATAAACCAGAAAATTTTGTGAACGCCTGGTAAAATATGACCCATTAACACTAAGCCCCGGTTGTATCAGTCGGTGGCCCGAAAAAATGACATTAAGAAAATTACGTAGCAAACGGTTAAAAAGCCGGCGTTGTCCGGGCCGGCTGTATATTTGAAGTAAAAAAAACCAACGGCGAGTTCGCCGGGTTTAGGTTTGCGAAGTAATTGTGGTCATTTTTTCGCAGCCTTGATTTTTTTTTACTTTTTTGCATGAAGACAAAAAAGTAAAAGTTTGATGGTGTATTGCTTTTAAAGACCAAGATTTCTGATTCAAAGAATAATTAATTTGAACCGCTAAACAAGAACCCTGGCGATGTCCGTAATAAAAGTACCTACCAACTTTAATATAGATGTAGAATTTGAGATCCCCGAATTTTACCGAAGACTGATCTCGCTCCTTATTGATGTACTTATCGAATATTTCTATCTCCGGATAGCGCTGGTAATTTATGAGCATATTCGGCAAAACAGTGGCTATGGCACCGACGCAGGATACGACCTGCATGCGGTACAGTTATTACTTTTTTTACCCATCCTGCTTTATCATGTGGTGATGGAGATTACGATGAATGGCCAGAGTATTGGCAAGAAAATTATGGGTATCCGGGTGGTCAACGAAATCGGGGGACGTCCCGGAATCAGCCAGTTTCTTATCCGCTGGTTGTTACGTGTCTCCGATCTTTGGATTGCGCTGCTTTTTGTTCTCCTTCTCAGCAATCCGGACCTTGGTCGGAACCTGGAAACTACATTTATTGTTATGGCAGCACTGGCATTTCTTATTACTGATATTGTGTTGGTGGTGTCCTCCCGTAAAGGGCAGCGGATCGGCGATATCCTGGCCAAAACAATTCTTATCCGTATCAATACCAAAAGTGATATCGAGGATACTGTGTTTATCGCTGTGGCAGACAATTATGTGCCTTCCTATCCACAAATAATGCAGTTAAGCGATAAAGACATCAATGCTATTAAAAGCATTTTGGAGACAGCCCGTAGAAAAGGAGATTATGCTATGGCTGAAGCAGCCTGTCATAAAATAAAATCACATCTTAAGATCGACTCCGCCCTGGGGCCTTTTGATTTGTTGGATGTATTACTGAAAGATTACAATTACCTCTCCACTAAATGAAATGTCCCGCCATCGGGACGGGACATCATATTGTTGATCTAGTATACTACTACATGGCACCGAGCAAACCTATCAGTATCGATAAAAGAAAAATTATCGTCAGAATGGCCCAGAAAGCAAAGAAATTCCTGGTTGCTGCAAAACCGGCGTTTAGTGATGCCTGGTCATTGGCTTTTAATCCAAGGTTGATCTTGTTTCCGGCGTTTAGCGAAAACATGCCACTGACAATATATACTAGTGCTAATATCACATACACGATCAAACCGGCATTCCCAAATGTACTTGCACTCAGGCCCGTTTCATTCCGAAAAGACCCCGAGTTCTGTGACAGAATCTGCTGCATCATTACACCCATGATAACGCAAAGGCCCGCAATAATAAGACTCACTACGCCCAGTACTTTAGCCCAGGAAGCGGCGCTCCGGAGTGTATAGCTGTTCTGTGCATCGAGGTTTAACTGGAATAAGGAAGTGTTTTGATTTTGATCCATAAAAGTGGTTTTAGTTGATATATTAAATGTACGGGGTTTACACTGGGTTGCCAACTTTGCTCCTGTACCAGTTTGAAATTGGGAACAAATAATACAGGAACACGGATCAAACAGAAGTTACGGATGATCACGGATTTCAATTCTGTAAACAGAATTAGGGATCAGCTCCCACGTAAATTAGAAAATCCTTCATTTGCGGAGCAATGTTATCCGTGTTTATCTCTGCCCGTCCGGTCAGGCGGGCGTCAAACCCATCTTATCCGTGTGCTTGCATTTTCAAATTCCAAACTGATACCCTTCCTAACTTTTAAAAGTTGGTAACTCTTATTCATCAGTACGCTCTTGCAAATAATACCCGCTGTGTTGATGGCTGACCTGTTAAGATGCACTTTCCCTCTTCTTGCACATTATTTAATGGCACACAACGGATGGTAGCTTTTGATTTGTCTTTGATAGCATTCTCCGTTTCCGGGGTACCATCCCAGTGGGCTGCAATAAATCCCCCTTTTTCATCGAGCAGTTTTTCAAATTCTTCCCAGCTATCCGCTGGCGTGATATGCTCATCGCGATAGGCTTTTGCTTTCTCAAACATAAAATTTTGTATCTCCTTCAGCAAGCCTTCCACATATTCCGCCAGGCCATCGAGGCTCACCACTCTTTTTTCTTTTGTATCCCGGCGGGCTACTTCTACTACATTTTTCTCCAGGTCCCTTGCGCCCAGTGCCAGCCTTACCGGCACCCCTTTCATTTCGTATTCGGCAAATTTCCAACCCGGGCGATTATTATCATTATCATCATACTTCACTCTGACACCGAGATTTTTAAGCCCCGTCATTATTTCTTTTGCTTTGGCATCGATCAATGCTTTTTGTTCCTCGCCTTTATAGATCGGAACAATAACAACCTGCTGTGGTGCGATCCTGGGTGGTAATATCAATCCCTGATCATCGCTGTGTGCCATTACCAATGCTCCCACTAATCTTGTACTCACTCCCCAACTGGTGGCCCATACATAATCCAGTTGATTTTCCTTATTAGAAAACTTTACATCAAATGCTTTGGCAAAATTCTGCCCCAGGAAATGCGAAGTGCCGGCCTGTAGTGCTTTGCCATCCTGCATCAATGCTTCTATGCAATAGGTATCCACGGCGCCGGCAAACCGTTCATTGGCTGTCTTTACCCCCCGTATCACCGGTATGGCCATGAACTCTTCGGCAAAAGTGGCATATACTTCCAGCATTTTCTCTGTTTCTTCCACTGCTTCCTGCGCTGTGGCATGGGCGGTATGTCCTTCCTGCCATAAAAATTCCGTGGTACGCAGAAATAATCGGGTGCGCATTTCCCAGCGCACTACATTGGCCCACTGGTTGATCAGTAAAGGAAGATCACGGTAAGACTGTATCCAATCTTTATAAGTATTCCAGATGATCGTTTCGCTGGTGGGGCGGACGATCAGTTCTTCCTCCAGTTTGGCATCGGGGTCCACAATAATACCACCGCCGTTGGGATCATTTTTCAGGCGGTAATGCGTGACGACTGCACATTCTTTTGCAAATCCCTCCACATGGGCGGCTTCCTTACTTAAAAAACTTTTAGGGATGAACAACGGGAAATAGGCATTCACATGACCGGTATCCTTGAACATTTTGTCCAGAGCATCCCGCATATTTTCCCAAAGGGCAAACCCGTATGGTTTGATCACCATACAACCCTTGACGGCCGAATAATCGGCAAGCTCCCCTTTTAAGACAAGGTCATTATACCATTGTGAATAGTCTTTCTCTCGCGATGTGATCTCTTTACTCATTTGGTTGTTACTGGTTTCTAGTTGCTGGTCGCTGGTTGTTTCTGGTTGCTGGCTACTGGTTTCCCAAACTCTAAATTTTCCTGGCCTATCGGAGGGTGCTTAACAGGTAAGTTTGTTCCAATCGGTACCATCAACTCCTTTAATAAATAGGTTTATTTTTTTTCCTGCTATCTCTAATTTCGCGTGAAGATAATTATACAAAACTTCATCCTGAAGTGATTTTGTTTTAAAAAGTGTTTCAAGGTGGTCAGTCGTTTCGTCATTTAGCAAGAGTATACACAAGGAACGTAATAAACTCCGCTTTATAGCGTTTCCTCCCATACCCTTCTACAATCGTTGACTTAACGGATTTGCAGGATCTTCTGATCTGGCTCCCTTCTTCATACATGTCAAATTTCGGTAGTTTGGTGAGTGTCATATCATCAATTTCAACCACCAGTTCATCTGCCAGCTGCCATATCTCAAGACTCTTATAACTCATTTCTTTAATTGAAAAACTATTCGAAGTAAAAACGACCTTCGGATTTGAGATAACCAGATCCAAGCAACCAGCAACCAGTAACCAGCAACCTTTGGATTTAATTTAACAGGCAACTGCGCAATATCCTGGTTGATTGGTCAAATATTTGCGGTAGGAATCCAATGCGATTCTGTGTTCAAATTAAGTCGCACAAAAGTAGTAACTTCAATTTTAAACCCGTAAATCATTTGCCATGAAATCACAAATTTTACTCCTGGCATTAATTGTAGCCTTTCTTAGCAGTTGCACCACTTCCTACAAAACCGGCCAAACTCCTGATGATGTTTATTTTTCTCCTGTTCGTCCGCAGGAAGAATATGTACAGTTTGATAAAAAAGAAAACAACCGCCAATACCGTGACAATAATGATGAATATTACGAAGATCAGTACCTGCGCATGAAGGTGAGAAGCCGTGACCGCTGGTCTGAAATTGATGATCCTTATTACTACAGCAGCCGTTATAATTACAGTACCTTCAACTGCTATTGTCTTGGTAATCCATGGACCCCTACTTCTTACTGGAACAATTATTACAACCCCTATTACCAGAGCCATGTGATCCTCAGCCCGAAAGCAACGGCAACGTATACGGCACCCCGAACTTTTAACCTGAATTCTTATAATAACAATGCCCTCCTGAACAGTAACATGACCATTAATCCCAAGGGCTCCAACAACAGTTCGTATAATAGTTATAACAACAACAATATTTACGTTGCTCCGAGAAACAATAATTCGAACAATAACAGTAATTCAGGTAACATATTGAGGGATATTTTCAAAAGCAGCAATAATTCCTCCAATAACAGTTCGAATTCAACTAACACCAATTCTTCTTCCAGTAGCAGTTCGGGTTCATCATCCGGCAGCAGCACACCTGCGCCTGTAAGAAAATTTTAGCCCCTCCAACCTCCCCTAAAGGGAGGCTATACCGTATGAGATTGTTCAGCTATTTTCTGGACTGTCATTCTTTACTTAACAACAATTATATCATGAGAAAGATATTTTTCATACTGACCCTTATTGTGTCATCCCTTTCCTTGCTGGCACAGGAACCGGCTGATGCCTTACGTTATTCCTGGACCGCCCCTAGTGGAACTGCCAGGCAGCAAGCCGTTGGTGGCGCGATGGCTTCGTTAGGTGGTGACCTTTCCGCTACGTTTGTAAATCCTGCGGGGCTTGGCTTTTATAAGACCGGGGATTTTGTACTCACACCCGGTTATAATTTTGTCAATAACAACGCCACCTATTTTGGCCGGAGTGAAAAAGATAAGAAAAGCAGTTTTTCATTCGGTACAACAGGTGTAGTGCTGGGTACGGGGACAAATGATCGCAAAAATGGTAAATCAGGTGTAGCCGTTGCTATTGCGTTGAACAGGACCGCAAGTTTTGGAAACAATTTATTATATCGTGGTGCCAACACCCAGAGTTCTTATTCCCAGAAATTCCTGGAAGAGATACAGAACAACAATGTCAAGGATGCCAATGCTGTTGCCCAGAATTTTCCTTTTGGTACCAGCCTCGCCTTTAATACGTTTTGGATTGATACGATAGCCGGTGGTACTACCGGGAATTTCCAGTTCCAGTCAAGGGCCACGATTGGCGACCTGTTACAGGAGCAAACGGTTATGAATAAAGGAGGGATCAGTGAGTTGGCGATCGCTTTTGCCGCGAACCGTAATGATAAATTTTATTTTGGCGGAACGGTTGGCATACCTTTTCTTAGTTATGAAAAGCAATCCACTTTTACCGAAGCAGATGGGTCAGCCAATGCAGCCAACAAATTTGATTTCGCTTCCATTACGGAGAATCTTACCACCCGTGGTACCGGTATCAACCTGAAATTGGGTCTTATTTTCAAACCGGTGGAATATGTAAGACTGGGACTGGCCGTACATAGTCCTTCTTTTTATATGATGACCGATGCCTACAATGCCTCTGTAACCACCCATACAGAAAATTACCAGGGATCGATGACCCAGGCGTCTGGTTTGTTTACCAATGGAGCTGATGCTGAATTCAAATACTGGATGAGGAGCCCTTACCGGATTTTGGCCAGTGCCTCCTATGTGTTGCGGGAGATCGAAGACGTAAGAAAGCAAAAAGGATTTTTAACGGCTGATATTGAATACGTGAATTATAAAGCCTCTTCTTTTTCTCCGGACTCCGAAAGTGATAATACTCAGTCTACCAAGGACTATTTAAAATCATTGAATGCGGCTATTGACAATGCTTATAAAGCAGCTTTCAATTTCAAAGCGGGTGGTGAATTGAAATTCACAACGGTGATGGCGAGATTGGGTTTTGCTTATTATGGTAATCCGTACCAGGACCTGGGTCGTGCAGAAAAAGGAAGTCGTTTCTCAGTAAGCGGTGGACTTGGCTATCGCAACAAAGGTATGTTCGTTGATCTTACCTATGTGCATACGATGGGCAAGGATGTGCATTTTGCGTATCGTCTACAAAACTCAAATTTTTCCGGCGCCAGCATCAAACAAACGGGTGGCAATGCATTGCTGACGGTAGGTTTTAAAATTTAGTCGCGACCAAATTAACAGTTATATAGGGCATCCGCCAGTTGGTGGATGCTTTTTTGTTTAGATGTGGGAAACTGTAAATTGGGTTTGTGAAAATCGTTACATTAAAACCGTTGCATCACCAGGGACAGGAGTGCATTGGTATTTATTTTGAACATGATACTGCGCTAAATGGAGCCATTCGTAAGGGAGCGGCAGCCAGGTGGAGCCAGCTCGATAAGTGCTGGTATGTGTTTTTAAGCAAAGAGAATTTTAATAAACTATTTGTGGCGCTGAAAGGAAAAGCGCAGATAGAGAAGGTGGAGCTACATAATTACCTGGCCGCGAAGAAGAAAATGAATTCTGTTAAAAAATCTACTTTAAATGTACAGGTAGTAGTTCAAAGGAAAATAACAGTTGCAGCACCTGTTCAGAACCAGGGAATTGAACCGCCTTACTCTGTGCACCATACTGAAATTCATCCTGTCAATACGCATATCCTCACGGCTATGAGGCAAGTGCTCATACTAAAGTCGTATAGTCCCTCCACTATAAAAACGTATCTTAATGAAGTTGCTGTTTTTCTAAGAACGATACGGCATCACGCCGCAGACAGTTTTACTACGCAAAGAATAAAAGATTATTTACAGTACTGCGCTGATAAGCAGGGCTTAGCTGAAAACACACTGCATAGCCGAATGAATGGGCTAAAGTTTTATTATGAACAGGTATTGAAAAGGGAAAAATTATTTTGGGATATTCCGCGGCCCAAAAAACCGTTCCAGCTTCCCAAAGTGCTGAGCAAAGCCGAAATGATTCGATTGCTGAAAGCCATTGACAATTTAAAACATAAGACCATGATCATGCTGGGCTATGCCTGTGGATTGCGGGTTAGTGAGATAACGGGGTTGGCGATAAAGGACCTGGATGAAGACAGGCGACTTCTGTTAATTCGCAGGGGGAAGGGTAAAAAAGACAGGATAGTAAGTCTGAGTCCGATAATGTTGGTGATGATACGGGAATACATTTTAAAACATAGACCCGAAAAATACTTATTTGAAGGACAACAAAAGGGAAAAGCATATAGCAGCAGAAGTTTGCAGATGATAATAGAAACTGCTAAAAGCAAGGCAGGTATTAACAGACCTGGGAGTATGCATATGCTCCGCCATAGTTTTGCCACTCATTTACTTGAAAAAGGTACCGATGTAGTTTTTATTCAAAAATTACTTGGACATAATGACTTAAAAACCACACTTCGGTATCTGCATGTAACCAATAAAGACTTGGTAAACATTCTAAGTCCTATAGAAGATATCAAGGATTTTATCTGATCGTCTACTTGGGGGCAGTTGTATTTGCGAAACACACAATTAGAAGCCACAATCTTTTATAACTACTATAACAACCTGGAAATCAGGACAACAATATTCAAGCCATAAAAAAATCAATAATCGTACATTCGCTAATACACACGTTATCGGCAATTGCTTTTGTAATTATCCTCTCATCGAATTATCATTACCGAAATTATAAATCCTTAGATCTGGAGTTCCGGTCGTAAGTCAGAACAAAACATCAACTGTGGTAACACGGATGAGCTACAGTTCCGGCTTCCGGAACACGGATCATTCTCAGAATATAAACTGATCGTCAGGAACACGGATGAGCCTCAGTTCCAGGCTGTCCGTAACACAGATATAAGTGGTCGTTTAGCGACTCAGACATTTCTTTGAACCGATCTCCCGTTCAACTGCCGATAACAGCGGGTTTTGCGCTAGCCTCTGCGTGCTGGCCTCGCTAAAATAAATTTGTATCTTAGTATCGCTCGGCCGCTGGGTCGTTTGGATTGATCGGCCAGCGCAAAGCCCTACCGTTAGGTGCAATATTTTTTTTGCAAATAGACCTTGATAAAAATATCCTAATACCATGTGCAGGAGTGGTTTCTGAAAGTGTACTGGCGTAGCTTTTTTTCTTACGAAAAAAGCAAAAAAAATACTCAACACCTAACATCCGGTTTTCTGCTATGCGTACTGCCGAACATATCCTGGACTTCATATCGTTAATCATCTTCTGTTCCAACTTTCAGATCACAGATGATCTTTAGAATATGTTCTCAACTTTGTATCTTTAATGGGCTTGACGTTCCGGCATTTCGAATCACAGACCGCACAGCAGAAAGCCGTTCCGTTAGGTGCAATATTTTTTTTGCAAATAGACCTTGATAAAAATATCTTAGTACCATGTGCAGGAGTGGTTTCTGAAAGTGTACTGGCGTAGCTTTTTTTCTTACGAAAAAAGCAAAAAAAATACTCAACACCTAACAACCGGTTTTCTGCTATGCGTACTGCCGAACATATCCTGGACTTCATATCGTTAATCATCTTCTGTTCCAACTTTCAGATCACAGATGATCTTTAGAATATGTTCTCAACTTTGTATCTTTAATGGGCTTGACGTTCCGGCATTTCGAATCACAGACCGCACAGCAGAAAGCCGTTCCGTTGGTAGCAATGTTTCAAAGGCGTAGTGTTCATTAACATGAAAAGTTTCCAGTTACATTATTTCTCATATCCCTGATCAACGACAACGTTGGTGCTTTTTAGCAAAGGCGTAGTGTTGAAACCATACAGAATTAAATTAGTTTCACAAACAAATATTGCATTACTAATTTTTTCGTTAATAATTACCGTACTTATACTGGGTTTTACGGTAAATCTAAAACCTGTAAAGATACCTTTTATAATTGGGGTCTTTATTCTAGCAATATTTCTGTGGAGGAAATTTGTGACTGGCATCACTGTTTGGACTTTAACAGAAGGCGGTGTTTCTATTGTATGGGAGAGAAGATTTTTCATGGCAAAGACTCCAGATTACTTTTTTAAATGGGCTGACATTGAAGAAATATGGAAAGGGATAGATCCAAAATATTATAACTTAAAATTTCGTTTTAAATCCGGCAAAACGACTACTTTTTTTCACAATGGGGCAAATGATGATTTTACTGAACTACTTCTATCCTTATATAAAACATGGAAGGAAAAAATGGTTGGTACTTGATAACCTTTGCTGCTAACACTGGGTTTTGCGCAAGCCTCTGCGTGCTGGCCTCGCTAAAATAAAGCTGTATCTTAGTATCGCTCGGCCGCTGGGTCGTTTTGATTGATCGGCCTGCGCAAAGCCCCAACGTTGTACGCTATGCTATAGGACAATTCCGTTTAAAATGAAACAACTTCTAACACTGCTCATTATAGCCACTCTATTTGGTTGCGGACAGACAAAATCTAAATCAACAGAAAGCGACACTGAAGTCGTTGAACAATCTAAAACGATTGACACCTTAAGTCATTTACAGCCACTATTTGACAAAGCTAAATTTGACACATTACACGGTTCTGAATTTTGTTGGGCACTTTTAGAACCCATTAACCTTGCTAAAAGCAGGGACGATAACAAAGAACTCTCTAAGCGATTTTCGCCAGGACAAAAAGCATTGTACTTTATTTGGTATTTGGACGAGCAAGTCACAAACGGAGGATTTGTACAATTTTATTTAAACGGCTATAGAGAATACATTCCCTATATTAAGGACGGGTTAAAATTAATTGGTGACACAGCGATGTATTCATTAGTTTCAAAGTCAGACTATGAATATATGTCACATCAAAAGGAAGTTGACTCTTACAAACAAAAAAGCGACTGGGAACCTCTTTATGAAAAGCCTTATAAATTTGACAGCTATGACAATAGTTATTACTCGTTAAATAAAAAAATGATGAAGCAAATAGAAAGCTATGCAAGACAGCATCCAGAAGATTTTGTTAGGTTTAAATAATTTTTATTGACAGAAAAGCACAAGCGTACAACATTCGGTTTGCTGCTATGCTGGCGGACGTAGTAACAATCGGCTGCAAATCTCTATCAGCTTCAGTTCGGGCCCGACGTTCAATTTTCAGCTTTAGTTCATAACTTCAACTTCAGTTTTTCAAACCGGCTGTGGTTCCGGGCTGGACAATCAATGAATTCCAGCACAGCAAGCAAGCCGTCAACGTTAGGTGCAATATTTTTTTTGCAAATAGACCTTGATAAAAATATCTTGATACTATGTGCAGGAGTGGTTTCTGAAAGTGTACTGGCGTAGCTTTTTTTCTTACGAAAAAAGCAAAAAAAATACTCAACACCTAACAACCGGTTTTCTGCTATGCGTACTGCCGAACATATCCTGGACTTCATATCGTTAATCATCTTCTGTTCCAACTTTCAGATCAAAGATGATCTTTAGAATATGTTCTCAACTTTGTATCTTTAATGGGCTTGACGTTCCGGCATTTCGAATCACAGACCGCACAGCAGAAAGCCGTTCCGTTGGTAGCAATGCTTTTTAGCAAAGGCGTAGTGTTCTGCCCTGATTGATCGACAAAACATGCACGGCCACACCCAGCTGTAGTAACTCCGGTCGGGCAATTGGCATGAAAAGTTTCCAGTTACATTATTTCTCATATCCCTGATCAACGACAGAACATGCACGGCCACAGCCCAGCGACAGCAACTCCGGTCGGCACCTGGTCCTGAAATGTCCGCCTAAAAAGCACAGCTACCAACACCGGGTTTTGCGCAAGCCTACTCCGTGCTGGCCTCGCTACAAATAAAGATGTATCTTAGTTTTCGCTCGGCCGCGGGGTCGTTTTGATTGATCGGCCTGCGCAAAGCCCTGCACGTTGGTAGCAATGCTTTTTAGCAAAGGCGTAGTGTTCTGCCCTGATTGATCGACAAAATATGCACGGCCACACCCAGCTGTAGTAACTCCGGTCGGGCAATTGGCATGAAAAGTTTCCAATTACATTATTTCTCATATCCCTGATCAACGACAGAACATGCACGGCCACAGCCCAGCGACAGCAACTCCGGTGGGCACCTGGTCCCGAAATGTCCGCCTAAAAAGCACAGCTACCAACACCGGGTTTTGCGCAAGCCTACTCCGTGCTGGCCTCGCTACAAATAAAGATGTATCTTAGTTTTCGCTCGGCCGCGGGGTGGTTTTGATTGATCGGCCTGCGCAAAGCCCTGAACGTTATCGGCAATTGTATAGTGCTGAATAGATCTTTCCAAAATCAAGTTCACTTCAATCGCAAAAATGCCTTGATTAAGCTTCAGTGCATGCACAGCCACGCCCAGCTTTAGTAACTCCGGTCTATCAACAGGTATCGAAGATTCTTTTAACCAGATCATATCCCTGATTTAGCTTCAGTACATGCACGGCCACACCCAGCTTTAGCAACTCCGATGGACTGAACTACAGCCGATAACAACGGGTTTGGCAAAATGGCGGCTTCAGGATCCAGTGTTTCAAATGCATTAACACCGATGAGCTTCCGTTCCAGCTTTCCGTAACTCAGATGAACGTTTGAATATAATATCAACTTCATATCTTTAATGAGCAACAGTAAGCCGGGCTGACCGAATCAAGGAATACCGCCACTTCGCCAAGCCCTGCACGTTGGTAGCAATGCTTTTTAGCAAAGGCGTAGTGTTCTGCCCTGATTGATCGACAAAACATGCACGGCCACACCCAGCTGTAGTAACTCCGGTCGGGCAATTAACATGAAAAGTTTCCAGTTACATTATTTCTCATATCCCTGATCAACGACAGAACATGCACGGCCACAGCCCAGCGACAGCAACTCCGGTCGGCACCTGGTCCCGAAATGTCCGCCTAAAAAGCACAGCTACCAACACCGGGTTTTGCGCAAGCCTGCTCCGTGCTGGCCTCGCTACAAATAAAGATGTATCTTAGTTTTCGCTCGGCCGCGGGGTCGTTTTGATTGATCGGCCTGCGCAAAGCCCTGCACGTTAGGTGCAATATTTTTTTTGCAAATAGACCTTGATAAAAATATCTTAATACCATGTGCAGGAGTGGTTTCTGAAAGTGTACTGGCGTAGCTTTTTTTCTTACGAAAAAAGCAAAAAAAATACTCAACACCTAACAACCGGTTTTCTGCTATGCGTACTGCCGAACATATCCTGGACTTCATATCGTTAATCATCTTCTGTTCCAACTTTCAGATCACAGATGATCTTTAGAATATGTTCTCAACTTTGTATCTTTAATGGGCTTGACGTTCCGGCATTTCGAATCACAGACCGCACAGCAGAAAGCCGTTCCGTTAGGTGCAATATTTTTTTTGCAAATAGACCTTGATAAAAATATCTTAATACCATGTGCAGGAGTGGTTTCTGAAAGTGTACTGGCGTAGCTTTTTTTCTTACGAAAAAAGCAAAAAAAATACCCAACACCTAACATCCGGTTTTCTGCTATGCGTACTGCCGAACATATCCTGGACTTCATATCGTTAATCATCTTCTGTTCCAACTTTCAGATCACAGATGATCTTTAGAATATGTTCTCAACTTTGTATCTTTAATGGGCTTGACGTTCCGGCATTTCGAATCACAGACCGCACAGCAGAAAGCCGTTCCGTTGGTAGCAATGCTTTTTAGCAAAGGCGTAGTGTTCTACCCTGATTGATCGACAAAATATGCACGGCCACACCCAGCTGTAGTAACTCCGGTCGGGCAATTGGCATGAAAAGTTTCCAGTTACATTATTTCTCATATCCCTGATCAACGACAGAACATGCACGGCCACAGCCCAGCGACAGCAACTCCGGTCGGCACCTGGTCCCGAAATGTCCGCCTAAAAAGCACAGCTACCAACACCGGGTTTTGCGCAAGCCTACTCCGTGCTGGCCTCGCTACAAATAAAGATGTATCTTAGTTTTCGCTCGGCCGCGGGGTCGTTTTGATTGATCGGCCTGCGCAAAGCCCTGCACGTTATCGGCAATTGTATAGTGCTGAATAGATCTTTCCAAAATCAAGTTCACTTCAATCGCAAAAATGCCTTGATTAAGCTTCAGTGCATGCACAGCCACGCCCAGCTTTAGTAACTCCGGTCTATCAACAGGTATCGAAGATTCTTTTAACCAGATCATATCCCTGATTTAGCTTCAGTACATGCACGGCCACACCCAGCTCTAGCAACTCCGATGGACTGAACTACAGCCGATAACAACGGGTTTGGCAAAATGGCGGCTTCAGGATCCAGTGTTTCAAATGCATTAACACCGATGAGCTTCCGTTCCAGCTTTCCGTAACTCAGATGAACGTTTGAATATAATATCAACTTCATATCTTTAATGAGCAACAGTAAGCCGGGCTGACCGAATCACAGAATACCGCCACTTCGCCAAGCCCTGCACGTTGGTAGCAATGCTTTTTAGCAAAGGCGTAGTGTTCTGCCCTGATTGATCGACAAAATATGCACGGCCACACCCAGCTGTAGTAACTCCGGTCGGGCAATTGGCATGAAAAGTTTCCAGTTACATTATTTCTCATATCCCTGATCAACGACAGAACATGCACGGCCACAGCCAGGCGACTGGATCTCCGGTCGGCACCTGGTCCTGAAATGTCCGCCTAAAAAGCACAGCTACCAACACCGGGTTTTGCGCAAGCCTACTCCGTGCTGGCCTCGCTACAAATAAAGATGTATCTTAGTTTTCGCTCGGCCGCGGGGTCGTTTTGATTGATCGGCCTGCGCAAAGCCCTGCACGTTGCCTGCAAGCGTACAACAACACCCTACACTTTTAACAATGACATACGAATTAGAGAAAAATATTTGGACAGACCAAGACTTTGCAAATATGGGTTGGCACGACAGCAATATTTATAAGGTGCGTTTGACAGAAGATTTGGAATTAGACATTGACTACATTCTGCAATGGAATAAACCAGACCTTGAAGGGCTACCTTTTACATTTTGGGTTGCACCTGCGACATTGGTTTTCAAAAATATTAAAAACTTGACACTAGAATTTTCGACAGGTTTTGAAGACGCATTTGAAATTGAGGACATAGAAAAAGCCACTAATGAAAATGAAAATCAATGGACAATTATAACTCGACAAGGCGACTTTCAATTTACTTGTGACGGCTTTGAGCAATTTATTAGACAAGACCCATTTTTTGAATTTGGACAGACGATTTCTTACAGTAGACGCAATGGATATTGTCTTGACAGGATAACTAACCAAGAAAACCCAATTCGCAACCGAGAAGATATAATAGAAGAAAGAGAGAAAGAATTAGAGCATTATGAAAATGTAAAAAAGAGACATCTAAAAAATCAAGAGCTAGCGCAGTTGATCAAATCCAGAGAAAATAATGAAATTGACACCAAGACTTATCTCTTAAAGAAAAAAGAAATTAATGACTATATTTTTTCTTACAGCTATTTTCTCAAAGGGACACGGTTTGAAAATTGGGGAATGTCGACCGAGTAGAACGCCTGCAGGCAACATTGGGTTTTGTGCAAGTGTGGCTTGACGGAATAACAATGAGCAGCATTAATTTTTCTGTACTTCAGTTCGGGGCATGACGAATAAAGCTCAGCTTTGGTACTAACTATTTAACTTTATCAAAAAGCCAGGCAGCGGTTCCGGGCTGGACGTTCAATGAATTCCACACCTGCACAAAGCCCTGCTCGTTGTAAGCCATTTTCACTTTATGCACAAACTCTCTATAACTTTTTTATTTGCCTTTGTTGCGACACTTTCTTTTGGACAGACCGCAGAAGAATTGAACCAACAATCAAAGACATTTCTTGACAAGCAAGACTTGAAAAAAGCAGTTCCTCTAATTCGACAAGCTGCTGAAAAAGGAAGCGCGGAAGCTCAATATAATTTAGGCGTTAGCTACCAACAAGGTCTTGAATTACCCAAAAGTGACAGTTTAGCTAACCTTTGGTTCATGAAAGCTGCAACACAAGGAAATAAGGACGCTCAATTCAAAGTTGCTTACAGTTATGCTACCGGTCGTGGTTTGACACAGGACGACCAAAAAGCGTTTTATTGGTCGGTTAAGTGTGCAGAGCAAAACGACGTTGAGTGTATGTACAATGTTATAAGCTGTTACATGGAAGGGCGTGGTACTGCTAAAAGCATTGACAGTGTGTTAACTTGGGCGACACGAGTTGCATTGCTTGACACACCAAAAGACTTAAATATCAGCGGACAAATAACGTCTGCAAGAGCAAACCTTGCGACAATGTACCGTGACGGACAAAATGCACCGAAAGACCTTGTGAAAAGCTACATGTGGTTTTTGATTTACAACGAGAGCAAACGTGACTTTTCCATCTTGGTACAGCAGGACAATATTGAAGCCATCAAAAAGTTAGAGCAACAACTTACAAGTTCACAACGGGACATGGCGAAAGTTCAAGCCGAAAAACTGTTGAACCATAAGCTGACAAACCTCGCTAATCTATACAAGCAGGACTTATAGCGAAGGGAGAAAAACGGCTTACAACAGGGGTATTGCTGCAAGTGGGGCACGACGTTGGAGCAATCGACTTCAGTTCGCTATCAGCAGAAGTTTCGGCTCGACGAATAAAGCCAGGCATTTAGTTCTTAACTTCAAATTCAAAATAAAACCGAGCAGCAGTTCCGGGCGGGACGATTTTCAAATATCCCACCTGCAGCAATACCTGTTCGTTATCGGCAATTGCTTTTGTAATTATCCTCTCATCGAATTATCATTACCGAAATTATAAATCCTTAGATCTGGAGTTCCGGTCGTAAGTCAGAACAAAACATCAACTGTGGTAACACGGATGAGCTACAGTTCCGGCTTCCGGAACACGGATCATTCTCAGAATATAAACTGATCGTCAGGAACACGGATGAGCCTCAGTTCCAGGCTGTCCGTAACACAGATATAAGTGGTCGTTTAGCGACTCAGACATTTCTTTGAACCGATCTCCCGTTCAACTGCCGATAACAGCGGGTTTTGCGCTAGCCTCTGCGTGCTGGCCTCGCTAAAATAAATTTGTATCTTAGTATCGCTCGGCCGCTGGGTCGTTTGGATTGATCGGCCAGCGCAAAGCCCTACCGTTGGTAGCAATGCTTTTTAGCAAAGGCGTAGTGTTCTGCCCTGATTGATCGACAAAATATGCACGGCCACACCCAGCTGTAGTAACTCCGGTCGGGCAATTGGCATGAAAAGTTTCCAGTTACATTATTTCTCATATCCCTGATCAACGACAGAACATGCACGGCCACAGCCAGGCGACTGGATCTCCGGTCGGCACCTGGTCCTGAAATGTCCGCCTAAAAAGCACAGCTACCAACACCGGGTTTTGCGCAAGCCTACTCCGTGCTGGCCTCGCTACAAATAAAGATGTATCTTAGTTTTCGCTCGGCCGCGGGGTCGTTTTGATTGATCGGCCTGCGCAAAGCCCTGCACGTTATCGGCAATTGTATAGTGATGAATAGATCTTTCCAAAATCAAGTTCACTTCAATCGCAAAATGCCTTGATTAAGCTTCAGTGCATGCACAGCCACGCCCAGCCTTAGTAACTCCGGTCTATCAACAGGTATCGAAGATTCTTTTAACCAGATCATATCCCTGATTTAGCTTCAGTACATGCACGGCCACACCCAGCTCTAGCAACTCCGATGGACTGAACTACAGCCGATAACAACGGGTTTGGCAAAATGGCGGCTTCAGGATCCAGTGTTTCAAATGCATTAACACCGATGAGCTTCCGTTCCAGCTTTCCGTAACTCAGATGAACGTTTGAATATAATATCAACTTCATATCTTTAATGAGCAACAGTAAGCCGGGCTGACCGAATCACAGAATACCGCCACTTCGCCAAGCCCTGCACGTTAGGTGCAATATTTTTTTTGCAAATAGACCTTGATAAAAATATCTTAATACCATGTGCAGGAGTGGTTTCTGAAAGTGTACTGGCGTAGCTTTTTTTCTTACGAAAAAAGCAAAAAAAATACTCAACACCTAACAACCGGTTTTCTGCTATGCGTACTGCCGAACATATCCTGGACTTCATATCGTTAATCATCTTCTGTTCCAACTTTCAGATCACAGATGATCTTTAGAATATGTTCTCAACTTTGTATCTTTAATGGGCTTGACGTTCCGGCATTTCGAATCACAGATCGCACAGCAGAAAGCCGTTCCGTTGTGTGTCATGCCATTGAAACACTTTATTTTCCTAAATTTTAGATTTGGAACATGTTACCTAATTAGGTAACTTTGCTATCATGGCCAAGGTTCGACAGGTTATAATTTATGGAACCTTTTTTGCTGAATTCTACAACAGGCAAACACAAAAGGTTAGAGAACGAATTGACTGGACAATTGGCCTTATTGAAGTGCTGAACATTATTCCGGAAAAGTATTTAAAGCACTTAACTGGAACAGATCTTTACGAAATTCGGGTCAGTTCTGGTAACAATATTTTTCGAATTTTCTGCTTCTTTGACAAAGGAAAATTGGTAGTACTCTTAAGTGGCTTCCAAAAGAAGACACAAAAGACTCCTCCCAATGAGATAGAAAGGGCTATAAAACTTAAAAAACAGTATTATGAAGACAAAGAAAAATAACATTTTGACATTTCAAGCCCACCTTGACCGTGAATACGGTAAACGCGGGACAAAGCGTCGTGAAAAATACGAGCAGGGCTTTGAGGCATTTAAACTAGGAGTAATGCTTCAGGAACTTCGTGAAGTAAACAACATGACACAACAACAACTTGCCGATAAATGTGGTACAACTAAAACTTATATTTCCAGAATAGAGAATGATGCCAGTGATATTAGGCTCTCCACACTTATGCGCATTATAAACCAGGGATTCGGAGCTCACCTTCAATTATCGGTTTCAAAATAGAGGTCATCAGGCACGAACACACAACATTGGGTTTGGCTATATGGCGGGGCGACGAATAAATTCTGATCGTCCCGTTCGCTACTCAACTGCATATCCGGCTACCGAATAAAGACCTGGGATAGAACATATTCTCATCTTTATTAACTTTACTCAACAGCGGATCGGGCCGCCGGAACACGGAATGCCGCCACATCGCCAAGCCCTGCCCGTTGGTATCAATGCTTTTTAGCAAAGGCGTAGTGTTCTGCCCTGATTGATCGACAAAACATGCACGGCCACAGCCCGGCGACAGCAACTCCGGTCGGCAAATGGCATGAAAGGTTTTCAATTACATTATTTCTCATATCCCTGATCAACGACAGAACATGCACGGCCACAGCCCAGCGACAGCAACTCCGGTCGGCACCTGGTCCTGAAATGTCCGCCTAAAAAGCACAGCTACCAACACTGGGTTTTGCGCAAGCCTACTCCGTGCTGGCCTCGCTACAAATAAAGATGTATCTTAGTTTTCGCTCGGCCGCGGGGTCGTTTTGATTGATCGGCCTGCGCAAAGCCCTGCACGTTATCGGCAATTGTATAGTGCTGAATAGGTCTTTCCAAAATCAAGTTCACTTCAATCGCAAAATGCCTTGATTAAGCTTCAGTGCATGCACAGCCACGCCCAGCTTTAGTAACTCCGGTCTATCAACAGGTATCGAAGATTCTTTTAACCAGATCATATCCCTGATTTAGCTTTAGTACATGCACAGCCACACCCAGCTCTAGCAACTCCGATGGACTGAACTACAGCCGATAACAACGGGTTTGGCAAAATGGCGGCTTAAGGATCCAGTGTTTCAAATGCATTAACACCGATGAGCTTCCGTTCCAGCTTTCCGTAACTCAGATGAACGTTTGAATATAATATCAACTTCATATCTTTAATGAGCAACAGTAAGCCGGGCTGACCGAATCACAGAATACCGCCACTTCGCCAAGCCCTGCACGTTGGCTGCAAGGCACGGACACACCCTGAAATTCTCAACAGATTACTATGACATATGACCTTAAAGACATAATAACGATTGGAGGAATATTCTTGACATTTGTTGTTGGACTTGCAGGTTTAATTATCGGAGTTAGAAATTCTAAAAAAACAATTTTTATTAATTCAGTTACAGCTTCAAGAACGAAATGGATTGACACAATAAGAAATAGTATAGCAGAATTTTGTGGGTTGACACATCACTTTTCTTTGACGCAACTAACTGATACAGAAAAGACACAAGTCATTGAAAAAATTGACCGTCTTCGTTTCTTAATCAAACTTCAACTTAATCGTAACGACGAATTTGATAAGAATATCATCCAGAAGATTGACATTATCCCAAATTTGACTGACCCGAAAAAAATAAACGAACTTGAAAAGGAAATAAATGAATTAATTGAATTGACACAAGACCTTTTGAAACTTGAATGGGAAGGTGTCAAAGAGGAAACAAAAAATGGAAATCTCACAAAACGTCAAAAGAAAGTTCTCTTAAACAAGTATTTAAAACCATAGCCGCTAAAATGACAGCAACAGAAATCATTAAAATTGTTTTAGGAATAATTGCAGCATTAGGCGGTGGCGGTGCCATTGTATTAGGACTATCAAATTATTTCGGACAATTTTTAGCAAAACGATACGAAGAAAAATTAAAAGCAAAATTTCAAAATGAAATTAATGAGTATCAAACACAGCTTGACATTTTAAAACAGACGACTATTAGATATTCAGATAAGCAGTTTGAACACTATAGCAAATTGTGGGCAAGTTTGTATGACTTAAAACTTTTGGCAGACGACCTTTGGCAACAAGCAGACCCATTAAGACTTGAACGTTTTTCTAAACAATTAAAGATTACAAAAACAGACATAGAAAGAGCTTCTTTATTTATTGAAGAAGAACATTACAAAGAACTAACTGAATTAATAAAGCATTTTTCGGAATACCAAGTTGGCAAGTTAGACTTAATAAATTACAGACGAAACGAGTATTATGATGACTATCAAGTTAATCAAATGATAGTAAACAATGGTTTAAAAAAAGATGCCTTTGACAAACTTATTTATGTCATTAAGGGCGACTTAAAAAAACAAATTGGTGGCAAATGATAGCCCTGCAGCCAACATTGGGTTTTGTGCAAGTGTGGCTTGACGGAATAACAATGAGCAGCGGTAACTATTCTGTACTTCAGTTCGGGGCTTGACGAATAAAGCCGAGCTTTGGTACTAACTATTTAACTTTATCAAAAAGCCAGGCAGCGGTTCCGGGCGGACGGAATGCTAATTCCACACCTGCACAAAGCCCTGCCCGTTAGCGGTCATGCTTAGACAAACCTTAAAAAAGATAGTGAATGAATCCTACTGAAAGGTTTCTTTCTAAATTGGACTTCTTTTTGAAACTAATTCCCTCTAGGTTCATTAATTCAAACATTGCCTCAGACTTCAAAACTTCGACAATCGATATTTCAATTCCCGATTCTCCAAACATTATTAAAATTTATACCGAAAGTGGCTTAATAGTAATCGATTATGACGGCAAATTAAAAAAATACAATTGTAACTTTCTAAATTCCGCTAAGCAGATCGCTGAAGCGGTTAATTACATAGTTTTTTTATCCCCAAAGAATAATATTCCAAAACCAAAGCTATTCATAAATCAATTCGCATTATCTTTTTGCGAGCATGACACAGGAATCGTTCTTTGCGTGGAAACTATGAAAAGACGTATTGGTTGGGGCGATGCATATATGTCTTTTGACTCAAAAAAAGATGCCATTGATTTTGCTGAAAATATTTTTGAAGAAAAAGGCATTGAATGCAACTTGTATAATCATAACTATGAATATTTACAGACATTTTCCGGTTAAAAAAGCACGAACCGCTAACAAGGGGTTTGGCGTCATGGCGGCTTTACGAATATATCCTCATCGATATAACATTGCTCAGCGACATATCAATCTGACGAATAAAGCCCAGCTATAGAATATATTTTCATCTTCATATCTTTGATCAGCACCAGTCCCGGCTTACGTAACACGGAATATCGCCACGTCGCCAAGCCCGGACGTTAGGTGCAATATTTTTTTTGCATAAAGTTCCTGGTGAAAATATCTTAATACGATTGCTGGATGGGTTTCTAAAAGTGTACTGGCGTAGCTTTTTTTCTTACGAAAAAAGCAAAAAAAATACTCAACACCTAACAACCGGTTTTCTGCTATGCGTACTGCCGAACATATCCTGGACTTCATATCGTTAATCATCTTCTGTTCCAACTTTCAGATCACAGATGATCTTTAGAATATGTTCTCAACTTTGTATCTTTAATGGGCTTGACGTTCCGGCATTTCGAATCACAGACCGCACAGCAGAAAGCCGTTCCGTTATCGGCAATTGTATAGTGCTGAATAGGTCTCTCCCAAACCAAGTTCACTTCAATCGCAAAAATGCCTTGATTAAGCTTCAGTGCATGCACAGCCACGCCCAGCTTTAGTAACTCCGGTCTATCAACAGGTATCGAAGATTCTTTTAACCAGATCATATCCCTGATTTAGCTTCAGTACATGCACGGCCACACCCAGCTCTAGCAACTCCGATGGACTGAACTACAGCCGATAACAACGGGTTTGGCAAAATGGCGGCTTCAGGATCCAGTGTTTCAAATGCATTAACACCGATGAGCTTCCGTTCCAGCTTTCCGTAACTCAGACGAACGTTTGAATATAATATCAACTTCATATCTTTAATGAGCAACAGTAAGCCGGGCTGACCGAATCAAGGAATACCGCCACTTCGCCAAGCCCTGCACGTTAGCGGTAATTTTTATGGGCTTCCCTTTTACAGACATAACATTATATACTCAGACAGCTGGAACTGTTGGGACACCTGAATATATTGAACAAGTTTCACTACAGAATTTTGTTAGTGATTTGTATGTTCAAAACATGTATGGTTACAAGCCACCTAAGACAAGTCGAATAACAATTCAACCAGCTTTTCATGAAATTTGGAATAGAACGTGGAAGACTGGCTCCATCGTAGCTATAGCCCCATTTTTTAGTCTTGATACATATTTAAACTTTGATAAAAGGGGTAAACTAAAATATACTCTTGACCTTATACAAAGTGCGACACTTCCCTTAAGTGAAGAATATGGTTGGGACAAAACTGTTTTTGAAAATGCTTACAAAAACGTTTTAGAAAGTGACTTTGTATTTAAAATCAACTGCCAAACCAAACAATCAAGAGACAAAAAGAAGGTAGCCAATCTGGTTATTGAAAAAACAGAGACACTTACTTCTGTTTACATAAATATCCAAACTGGTAGTTCATCAATTAAAAGAAAATTGTTTGACAAAAAAAATCAATGGTGGTACGACTGCATTTACATACTGGCTCGACACACCAAATGGTTTGACAAAGAAAATTTTGGAATTGATTATAGCAAAGGAAAAATAAAAGTATTGTACTCTTTAGAAAAAGATAACGTTGAACTTTTTGAAAATGGCGAACCAGTGACAGAAATTAATTTCAGCAAATATTTCATGTTCAACTAAAACTACCGCTAACATTGGGTTTTATGCAAGTTGGGCTTGACCTTGTAACATCAGCTATTTGCAAATCCCAGCTTCAGTTCCAGCAGACGAATATCTATCAGCTTTTGTACTTAACTTCATCAACATATTTTCAATCAGCAGCGGTTATCGGCAGACGGAATACTAATTCCCAACCTGCATAAAGCCCTGCTCGTTAGGTGCAATATTTTTTTTGCGTTAAGATCCTCGTAAAAATATTTTGATACAAGTGCAGGAGTGGTTTCTGAAAGTGTACTGGCGTAGCTTTTTTTCTTACGAAAAAAGCAAAAAAAATACCTGGCACCTAACATCCGGTTTTCTGCTATGCGTACTGCCGAACATATCCTGGACTTCATATCGTTAATCATCTTCTGTTCCAACTTTCAGATCACAGATGATCTTTAGAATATGTTCTCAACTTTGTATCTTTAATGGGCTTGACGTTCCGGCATTTCGAATCACAGACCGCACAGCAGAAAGCCGTTCCGTTAGGTGCAATATTTTTTTTGCGTTAAGATCCTCGTAAAAATATTTTGATACAAGTGCAGGAGTGGTTTCTGAAAGTGTACTGGCGTAGCTTTTTTTCTTACGAAAAAAGCAAAAAAAATACTCAACACCTAACAACCGGTTTTCTGCTATGCGTACTGCCGAACATATCCTGGACTTCATATCGTTAATCATCTTCTGTTCCAACTTTCAGATCACAGATGATCTTTAGAATATGTTCTCAACTTTGTATCTTTAATGGGCTTGACGTTCCGGCATTTCGAATCACAGACCGCACAGCAGAAAGCCGTTCCGTTGTACGCCACCTTAAAATGAGAGTCTCTACAATTTTAATAGCAATTATTTTGACACTTCACTGTCATGGGCAAACCATGTCTGACATCAAGAGATTGCTTAAGGACAGAAACTTTCAATCATTCAAACCATATATTGACTCGGGCTATTCAAATCCGCCAAAAAGTAATGTGACAGCCAGATGGGAAACATTAAGAGAGATTCTACCTGGCTACAAAGAAGGCGTTGTTGAAATAGAAGAAAACACACCAGCTAACGATGGAACTGGAGGAAACAGAATTTATACTTATCATATCAATTTGCTGACTGATGGTAAAGAGATATTTTATTACACCTTTCAACTGAAAAAATACAATAAGGTTGACGAGGACAATTGGGAGCCATATTATTCCACAATTGATTCCTTCAACGCAGTTAATAAATATGCTGAATTTGAAAACACTTTTCGACAAACCTATAACGCTTACATAATAAAAAGCGACCTTTTCCAGACGATAGTTTATGGCGGCGGTTGTGGGATAGCTGGAACACCGACAGAGTATCAAGAAATATTAGACACCTACTTACAAAAGAAGGATACAAAATCAATTTTAGTTTGGCTCAAATCTGCCAATACTGAAAAACAGCTATATGCAATAAAAGGGTTAAAGGTCTTGACAAAGGGTGGCTATTCCCCAACTCTTGAAGAAAGTAAATTAATAACGCTAGTGCGACAAAAAGAAGGGATAGTCAATACTTGCAGCGGCTGTATCTATTCTTCTGACTCAATAAAAAATATTATAGCAGAAATAGATTCGTGGGATGGTGAGTACTACATTCACAGGAAAAGACCAAGCAAAAAAAATAACATCATTTATTATGGGTTAGCAGGCTTTATATTAATTTCTTTGCTTTCATTCATATACTTAAAACGTCGGACAAAAAAAGGCGGCGTACAACAGGCAGTTTTGCGTCAGCAGGGGGCGACGAATAAATCCTCATCTTAGTGCTACAATCAGCTACATATCCGGCTGACCGAACACAGATGAGCAACAGAATATATTTTCAACTTTTGTATCTTCGATCGGCTGCAGTTCCGGGCTGAACGTTTTCCAAATGCCCTGCCGAACGCAAAGCTGTGGCCGTTGGTAGCAATGCTTTTTAGCAAAGGCGTAGTGTTCTGCCCTGATTGATCGACAAAATATGCACGGCCACACCCAGCTGTAGTAACTCCGGTCGGGCAATTGGCATGAAAAGTTTCCAATTACATTATTTCTCATATCCCTGATCAACGACAGAACATGCACGGCCACAGCCCAGCGACAGCAACTCCGGTCGGCACCTGGTCCTGAAATGTCCGCCTAAAAAGCACAGCTACCAACACCGGGTTTTGCGCAAGCCTACTCCGTGCTGGCCTCGCTACAAATAAAGATGTATCTTAGTTTTCGCTCGGCCGCGGGGTCGTTTTGATTGATCGGCCTGCGCAAAGCCCTGCACGTTGGTAGCAATGCTTTTTAGCAAAGGCGTAGTGTTCTGCCCTGATTGATCGACAAAATATGCACGGCCACACCCAGCTGTAGTAACTCCGGTCGGGCAATTGGCATGAAAAGTTTCCAATTACATTATTTCTCATATCCCTGATCAACGACAGAACATGCACGGCCACAGCCCAGCGACAGCAACTCCGGTCGGCACCTGGTCCTGAAATGTCCGCCTAAAAAGCACAGCTACCAACACCGGGTTTTGCGCAAGCCTACTCCGTGCTGGCCTCGCTACAAATAAAGATGTATCTTAGTTTTCGCTCGGCCGCGGGGTCGTTTTGATTGATCGGCCTGCGCAAAGCCCTGCACGTTACCGGAAATCGTTTCAGAATTTCTTCTTCTCTGCTAATTTTTTTACTGGTAATGATTTTTGCTATCATCAACGACTCTGAATCATCAGCATCTCAACTTCGGCAACACGGATGAACTACCGTTCCAGCTTTCCGTAATTCTATTGAGCAGTTGAATATATTCTCATCTTTAGTACTTTACTCAACTTCAGTTCCCTTCTTTCCGTAACACGGATGACTACGAAATCCGGTAACATTCGGTTTGCTGCTATGCTGGCTTGAAAATATATCCTCATCTTTTTATCGCTATCAACTTTTTTTCGGGCTGACCGAATAAATCCCAGCTTTAGTTGTTAACTTGTACTTCAGTTTTTCAAGCGGCTTTTGTCCGGGCTGTCCGGATCACAGAATACCAGCACAGCAGCAAGCCGCCGACGTTAGCGGTCATGCTATTGCGACTCTTCATACCCGAAATCGAATTCTAGAATCGAACAGCTAAAAAATGAAACTACTATACGGACAACAATTAGTTAGAGAGTTAAGGAAACTTTCAGATAGCGTTTCAAAACGACTTTGGATTGCTGTCCCGTACATAGGGAGCCCGACATCAATAAGAAAAATTTTAGGAAAGGAGTGGTTTGACAGCCCTTCTGTAAATGTCAAGTTACTAACCGACACTTCAGACCTTTCTTGCATAGACACTGAAACGCTTAAACTCTTTCACGAAAGAGGACAAGTAAAATCTTTGGCTGGACTCCACGCAAAAATTTATATCGTTGACGACTCTTGTTTGGTTACTTCTGCAAACTTGACAAATACTGCATTTTCTAAGCGACATGAAATCGGAGTTCTTTGCAATTCAAATGAGACAAAACAAGTAATTGAAACCTTCAATGATTGGTGGAAGCTATCAGCCAATGTAAAACCTGACCAACTCAACAAAATATTTTCAACTAAACGAAACTCAAAAGAGGAACGAGGAATTTTATTACCGACAATTTTTGATTTACCGAATGACCCTGGCTCATTTGTTAGAAATCTTGCAAAGCGGTTTCTCAACTATGACCGACTTGTTTCCGACTACGAGGACTTTGCTAAAAAATATTCTTCGGTACAAAGAATTTGGAGAAGAGAACCCTTGTATTTTGAAATTGACGGTTTGTTCAATTACTTGTATCACGAAGCACCAAGAACTCCTTCATTCAGATATGGAAAAACAAAACCAAGGAACTTATCTCAAGACCATCAAATGAATGAAATAAGAAAGTGGGCAGCAAATTACAAAGAGTGGAATAAAGCCAGAAGAGATGAATTTGGAGATGATATTGAGTGGCGGTTAAACAGTTCAAGAAAACTGAAACGATTGCTTTCACCACGCAAAGTTTTGACACTTAAAAAAAGTGAATTGGAAGAAGCATTCCATTGCTTAAACAGTTTGAACTCATATCCTATTAACCGAACTAAAATCCTAAACAACAACTCCGTTCGAGAAATTCGAGAAGCATTAAGTGAACTTGTAAATGGTAACGGACAACTTGCCGCACGAATGGACTTCTGCAACGGAATTAAAAGCTTTGGGACATCATCCATGAATGAAATTTCTTGGCTTTACAAGTCCAGAGAAGTATCCACTAATAAATAAGAACTCAAATTGCGGGCTGCGATTTTTTGGCTATCAAGTAAAAGCATATAACTAGTTTGGCCAGCATCTATTAGAAAGTTATAGTAGGTTTAGATATTTGACTTTTCGTAAACCATTAATCACTTAAAACATTAAACTATGTATTTATTTTTTGATACCGAAACAACAGGACTACCACGAAACTGGAAAGCACCTGTAAACGACCTAAACAATTGGCCAAGACTTGTTCAACTTGCGTGGCTATACTATGACAAGGATGGCAACAAAATTGGCGGAAATAATTTTATAATAAAGCCCGACGGTTTTACAATTCCTTCAGATGCTTCAAGAATACACGGTATTTCAAATGACCGAGCAATGAGTGAAGGCATAGCACTACAAGGTGTATTAAATGACTTTCAAAATTTAATTACTCAAACAAGTTATTTAGTAGCTCACAATATGAGCTTTGATGAAAAAATCGTTGGCGCAGAGTTTCTAAGAAACAATATGACTAATAGCATTGCGTCAAAGAATAGAATTTGTACTATGGAAAAATCAACCAACTACTGTAAACTTGATGGGCCATACGGCTACAAGTGGCCAAAACTTTCAGAGCTTCATTACAAACTTTTTGGGACAGGGTTTGAGGAAGCTCACAATGCCGCAGTTGACATCAACGCAACAGCAAAATGCTTTTGGCAAATGAAAAAACTTGGAATTCTTTAAATTTCTACTAAATTAATTTTGCGCAATGTTATCAAAATCTGATTTCAAAATTGCTTCAAATTGCAGTAAAAAGTTAGTTTACAAAAAGGAATCATTTGAAACAATGAATGATTCAAACGAGTATTTGGAAATGCTTGCACAAGGAGGACACATCGTTGCAAAGTATGCACAATTAACTTTTCCTGATGGTGTTGAAGTAAAAGGCAAATCACTTGATGAAGTAATTGAAGAAACTAAAAAACTAATTCAGGAAAACGAGAACATTATCCTCTTTGAAGCAATTTTTTCTTCAAACGGGAAAATTGTAAGAACGGATATTCTTGAAAAGAAAAAGAATGTTCTGAATATTATTGAAGTAAAATCAAAATCTCATGATAGTGAGGATGACGAATACAATTCAAAGAAAAAGCAAAAAGAAAATATTGAAGATGTCACATATCAAACTTTGGTAATAAAAGAAGCTTATCCCAATTTTGAAATTCATTCTTTTTTATTGCTCCCTGACAAAACAAAACGAACAAACATAGAAGGGCTTGCAGGCTGGTTTAAGGTTAATACAATGGTTGAAGAAATATTTGAAATGGAAGAATTACCTGCTCAAAATATAATTCGGTTTAAAAAACCACTTATTGAATTCAAATATGAAAACGACCCTAATAGAATTAAATATATTGAACAACTGAATGCGGACAATCTTTTGACTTTAGTTCCACTTGACGAAGAAGTAAATGACATGATGGAATTAATTCAAAATCGTTCAAACCTTTTTCTTGACATTCTTCAAAACGGAATTAAGCCAGAGCATTTTACTCTCAATAAAAATTGTAAGGGGTGTGAGTTTAATCTTGGAATGGAAGAAACAAAAAACGGCTACAGAGAATGTTGGCAAGAATTAACTGATATTGACCCTCACATTTTTGATTTGTACTACGGTGGTGCTATCGGTCATTACAAGTCAGGTTGGTATTTGGACGAACTTATCGGCAAAAAGAAAGTATCGTTTTGGGATTTAGACCCTGAAAGATTTAAAGACAGCAAAGGAAAATTAGGTTCAAGGGGACAGCGACAACTTTTGCAATTTGAAAATACAAAAGCAAAAAAAGAATGGATTAGTCCTGACTTAGAGAATGCATTGAAAGGTTTAAAATATCCATTGCACTTCATTGACTTTGAAACATACTTAGGTGCTATTCCCCATCACAGAGGAATGAGACCCTATGAATTAGTTGCTTTCCAATGGAGTTGCCATACAATTGCAACTCCTGACAGCGAACCTATTCATTCAGAATATTTGAACAGCGATTATGAGTTTCCAAATTTCCGTTTTGCAGAATCATTAATGAAACAAATCGGCACAGCAGGCACTCCTTTGATGTGGACACCTTTTGAGAATACTATCTTACGAAATATTTTGGAGCAAATGGAAGTTTATGGTTACTCTAACAAATCATTAAAGGATTGGTTAACTAATATTACAAAGGACAGTAAGCAAGGCAGAGAAGGAAGGTTTGTAGATTTGAATGACTTAACACTTCAATACTATTTTCATCCCGACATGAAAGGAAAAACTTCTATCAAAAAAGTTCTTCCAGCAATATGGAATAACAATCCTTATTTACATTCTATTCCTTGTTTCAAAAAATATATTTCTGATTCTTCTTCAAGTTTAAATCCTTATGACTCACTTGCTCCTGTAATTGGAGAATTGGAAAAAGAAGAAGTTGTTAAAGATGGAACAGGTGCTATGAGAGCATATCAAGTTTTAATGTTCGGAGCAGATGCAGATAATAAAGAAAGACGTAAAAATCTTAAACAACTACTACTCCAATATTGCGAATTGGACACTATGGCTATGGTGATAATTTGGAAATACTGGATGGATAAATGTAGATTATATTTGAAACCTAATAACTAATATGAAATTTTTAAGATATCCGGGAGGCAAATCTAAACTTCTTTCTTATTTGGTAAATCACTTACCAGAGGGCAAAGACATCAAAGGAACTTACATTGAACCTTTCGTTGGAGGCGGTTCAATTTTCTTTCACATGAATCCTGACAACGCTTTGATTTCAGATTTGAATTCCGAACTCATTATACTGTACAAAGGAATCAAACTTTATCCTCACAAAGTTTGGGAGACCTTTGAATCGTTTCCGTCAGGTAAATCCTCTTACTACAAAGTCAGAGACAAAAGCACTGAAGGAAAACCACTTTACTTCAGAGCAGCAAGAACACTTTACTTAAACAGAACTTGCTTTAAAGGAATGTGGCGACACAACAACAACGGAAATTTTAATGTTGGTTACGGAGGCGAAGAAAGGCGTTGGGTAATTACACACGAAAGCATTATTGAACTCTCAAAGATTTTTCGTAAAGCAGAAATTCATAGCAACGATTTTGAAAATGTGATTTTGAGTGCGTCAAAAAATGATTTTATTTTTCTTGACCCACCATATAAACCAGGAGAAAAAGATTTGCATGAGTTGCATTACTGCAACGGAAAATTTCTATTCAACGAACAAGTTCGTTTGGCTGAAACTCTAAAGAGTTTACCCAAATCAAAAAATATTCGTTGGGCAATGACAAATTCTTCTCACAAAGAAATTTTAAAATTATATAAAGGTTTCAAGATTAAAAGAATTCCTTTCGGCACAGGTGACAGACCGGGAATCCAAACCAAAAATTCAAACGAAGTTTTAATTACAAACTATTAAGCATGAGAAAATTTTTAGACGATGCGGCGAATCAGAATCACCCATTGCGGGTTTTATCAGATTTCTTAACCACCGAAGAAGGAATTGAAACAGCAAAGCGTTACAACGAAAGCAGATTTGTTGGATATGTTTTGGATATTAGCTACAATGAAATTACAATAATCACTTGCGACCCTTTCAAAGTAAATGTAGGAGGCATACCGAGAAACTCATTGCTGATTATGGTTCCTGATTCGTTTGAACAAAGCGGAATAAGCATACCACCACATTTTACTTTGCTTCGTGTTTTAGATTCAGCACCAACGCCACTTTCAAAAGAAGTTCAACAAACTTATTTTGAACTACAAAAAAAGTCAATGCCTGAATTAGACATTTTCACTCAAAGCGAATTACAGTGGGGAGCATTGAAAACACAAGTACTTGGAATGTTCTACCCACATCCAACACAAGCAGACACGATTGAATTTTCAGGCGACTTAAATAATTATGTGAGTGCTCACAAATACAAAATATTTTCTCCCGATGATGCTTTGCTTTATTTGGTTAGTAATGCGACAGTCCCAATTGAAAACAGATTTTCCATTGGCAAACTTCGCTTGACTGAATGTAGATTGCCATTGCCAAATAAGACAATGCCTGATGTTGAAATATTTCTTTCAACAAATGATTTCAAAGGTTGTAGAACAGCAATGTTTGGAAAAACAAGATTGGGAAAAAGCAATGTTGTAAAACTGATTGTTCAAAGTTTACTTGAAACCACAGCGACAACAAGAAATGTTGGACAACTTATTTTTGATATTAACGGAGAGTATGCAAATGACAATCCGCAAGACGATAATCTTTCCATTCGTGGTGGTTATCCTGACAGGTGTATTGTTTATGCTTTAGCTCCAAAGGAAAACACTCCATCAGAACCATTGAAATTAAACTTCTATGCAAATCCTGCTTCTTCAAAAAATGTTTTAAATAGTTTGATTCGGCAGTCAGGCAGAAGTGGCTCTGATTATGTTGATGCTTTTTTAAGTGTCGAACTTCCTGAAATTGCATTAATCAATTCACTTCCACAGAATCGTTTTAATGACAAGAAAAGAGCAATCAGAAAACTTCAATTTTATTTTGCATTACTCAATAAAGCAAATTTCACTTGTAACGAGGCAGAATTAAGACAATCAATTCCAGCAGCAAGAGAAGTAAATGGTTTTGACCACGGATTCAGAGAAGAGTTGAGGCAAGCAGCTTATCAGTTTGCACAAGTGGCTGTTCCAGCCAGACCGAATTCTTTAGATACTTTTACAAGAGAGCTTTCAATAATTTGGAGATTCAAAAAAAATAATCCTAATGACACGAACTTAATTACAGGAAGCGGCAACCCATTATTTGACCAAGATGACAGCGCTATTCTTGAATTCTTAGAACCGAACACAGGAAGAAGTGGCTTTGGAATTATTGTAAGATACCGACCTTACCATGATGAAACAGCTGGAGATTACACAACAAATATTTTGAGACAACTTGATGAAGGACTAACTGTAATTCTTGACTTAGGTAACGCAGACGAAATTCTCATGACATATTTTGCAAGGCAATTATCAGAGGCAGTTTTTTATCATCAGACAAACAAGTTTACAACTAATAGTTTAGGAAATCATTTTGTGCAGTTATACTTTGAAGAGGCTCACAACCTCTTTGGGTTTAATGACAACAGTGATGAAACAAGAATTTACAGACGTTTTGCAAAAGAGGGTGCGAAGTATCATATCGGAATGGTTTATTCTACACAATCACCCTCAACAGTAAATTCAGATTTGCTTGCGCAAACAGAAAACTTTTTCATTGCTCACTTAGCTTCACAAGACGACACAAACAAACTTGCAAGAGTGAATATTGCTTACGACAGTATTAAGAATGATATTCTTCAAGCAAAGACACCTGGCTATATGCGTATGCTTACCCGTTCACACAGGTTTGTTGTTCCCATGCAAGCAAGAAGATTTACTCCACCAAACATTAACATGTAATGCCATATCAAAAAGGAAATCGGCTGCCACCTGAAAGAGCCAGCAAGTTGGGGCATTTAGAAGTTATACAAAGTGAACTTGTTCAAAAACTTTGTAAGAGTTTCAGCGACCCTGAATTTGTTGAACACACAGGAAGTATATCAAAGTGGGAGCCATTACCAGCAGATGGAACTGAATTAAAAATTATTTTTTCAACCGATGGCTCTCTTCAAATAATTGAAAATCCAAATCCACCATTCAAAGCAATTGCATTCGTGAAGTCAGCTTTATTAAGAGTTGACCAATATGCAATTTCAAAAATAGACAAAGACACACCAAACCCTTTTGCATTGCGTGACCTGATGAAAGAATCAGCGTTGTATCATTCAACTGCATTTCCATTACGGAATGTTTACATAGAAGGAAAAACAAATTTTGATGCTATCAGAGAAGTTTTGTTTGAATCAGTAAAAGACAAAGGGCTTAACGATTCACTTGAAGGAGCAATGATGGAAACATTAAAATGGATTGCTTTTGAAAAGTGGCTTGACATTCCGAAAACAGAACTTGAAAAATTTGGTTGCCCCCATTGCGAAAAAAATGTTGCAACACTTCCACTCAATGAGGAAAAAGGAAAGTGTCCAGAGTGTAACGGAGAAATATTTATTACTGATATGTTTGGATTACATCAAAGCATGACTGATGATTATGCACCAAACCAAGTGGCATCAGATTACATGGGAGTAAGTGAAACGCTTATGATTTTTACTCCAATCAGATTCTTTTGGGAAACAAAAAAAGAAGTTCTAAAAAACTGTTTGTTTGTAAAAGATGGTCCGCTTTCATTGCGTGCAACACTTGCGAAACTCTCTGCTCCTATCAGAAGGTTTTTTGAATTTGCAAAGTCAAAAGGAATTCATGTTGCTATGATTGGACAAGAAAAATCAGGGCAGTTCTTTGACCACTTGCAACTTATTGGAAACGCAGCACCAGTTGGTTGTTGCTTCATTCCTGACAACAAATACATTCAGGACCAAATCAAACACAACAACACGACAGCAGTTTACGGAGCAGACACAAATTACGGAGCAAAATTATTTGTGAAGATGAACGACTATCACAAAATGGTAATCAATGTTCCAACTGGACAGAAAGGAGAATTTGTAACAGCGCCTTCTCAAATTAATTTAATAAACTTTAAAAACATTATTGCAACCTTACCGAAAATTCTGAGCAACAAATTTGAAGGTGCATTATTGCCGATTGAACTTGCAAATAAGATTGCATCACTTTCAACTTATCCGTCAGCAAAAACTCTTGAACTTTTTGCTGATGCAACAAAGGGAATGTCATGAGGATTAACAAGCACGAACCGCTAACATGGGGTTTTCTGCTATGCTGGCAGACGAATATATCCTCATCTTTTTGCATCTATCAGCTGTGGTTCGGGCTGAACGAATAAATCTCAACAAAAGAATATAACTTCAACTTCAGTTTTTCAATCGGCTTCAGTTCTGGGCTGGACGTTCCCTGAATACCAGCACAGCAGAAAGCCCTTGACGTTAGCCGCAATTGACAAAAACAGCTTCCATGAAAAGAGTAATCTATTGCCTTCTTTTTTTGACGGTTATCCATAATTTAGTTATTGGACAAAAAAGTGATTTGCTTATAAGTTCCGAAGGGACTGATAGAAATGAACTTATACAATTACGGCGTACTTTTTTTGATGCACAAAAACATGGTGACCGTTCCACCCTTGAAAAGTTGATCGCCGACAGCTTTTATTTCGTTCATTCAACAGGTGTTCTTACAAAAAAGAAAGAATTTATAGACAGAACAGTGACGCAAGCCGGGCTGCAACCATTAATTGAATTTCTTGACGAGGAATTGTTCATTTATGGAGATCATACTGCGGTGTGGCTGACCAGATCTGTAAGTCGCAATAGTGATGGCATAGAGACTAATTTTAGAGCTACAGATGTGCTAGTGAAAAAAGATAATCGATGGCAATGGGTTTCTGTACATTCAACCAAATTATCTACCCGTCCAAAACCTGTTTCTGTTTCCGCTGATACACTTAAAGGATATATTGGACAGTATCAGATAAATGAAAATAAAATATTTATTGTCAGCGAAGAAAAGGGCAATTTAATTGGGCATTTAGCTGGTTTAAGGCAAAAGGAGTTAATTCCCAAAACAGCAAATGAATTTGTTTGGTTCAGTCCCGAAACCAATGTCGAATTACGTATATCTTTTCTTAGAAATGAGAAAGGTCAAATTACTTATGCCGTTTTATACAATGAGAGTTTAGAAGTTTGGCGTGCAAAAAAGGTGAAATGAATACCTTTAAAAAAACCAAAATGCGGCTAACATTGGGTTTTGTGCAAGTGTGGCTTGACGGAATAACAATGAGCAGCAGTAACATTTCTGTACTTCAGTTCGGGGCTTGACGAATAAAGCCCAGCTTTGGTACTAACTATTTAACTTTATCAAAAAGCCAGGCAGCGGTTCCGGGCGGACGGAATGCTAATTCCACACCTGCACAAAGCCCTGCCCGTTGGTAGCAATGCTTTTTAGCAAAGGCGTAGTGTTCTGCCCTGATTGATCGAAAAATATGCACGGCCACACCCACCTGTAGTAACTCCGGTCGGGCAATTGGCATGAAAAGTTTCCAATTACATTATTTCTCATATCCCTGATCAACGACAGAACATGCACGGCCACAGTCCAGCGACAGCAACTCCGGTCGGCACCTGGTCCTGAAATGTCCGCCTAAAAAGCACAGCTACCAACACCGAGTTTTGCGCAAGCCTACTCCGTGCTGGCCTCGCTACAAATAAAGATGTATCTTAGTTTTCGCTCGGCCGCGGGGTCGTTTTGATTGATCGGCCTGCGCAAAGCCCTGCACGTTGTGCGTCATTGTAAAGCGACTCCATAAATTTACATTCAAGTAAATATTTCATTTCAACCGAAGGGTTTTTATACAAAAATCGTATAACATATAACACTGTTAGCCAACTATACCAATAAATATTAAGCATCGTGAAAAATATCATATTAGCCATTATTCTGGTTTCAGCATCATTAAATATATCAGCACACGAAGGAGGTCATGGGACGCCACTCAAAGAGTGGAAGTTTGATTCTAAAACTCAATCTATTAAGGCAGATTTTATTAAAAGTGAAAATGGCCATGTTTGGCTTATGGACAGTAACCATACTATTAAAGCATATCTAATTTCAGACTTTTCTAACGAAGACCAAAAGTATATATCGACCAGAAGCGAATTAATTCAATCATTAAATAGCAAACAATCTACAGAGATCGATTCCCAATCATTTTCATATTTAAAAATGGGACTCATCCTTTTAGGTGGTTTTCTTCTATTTTTCTCTGCTTTTAAATTGATAAAACAAAAAGAAATAGTTCATTTAACTTATGGCCTTCTTGGTGCTGGATTAATTTTATTCGTTTCGTGCAATAATACCAAAACCGCCAAAACAACTACTGTTGACGTTCCGAAAAATAATATTACCTTGATGCAATCTTTTTTCGAAAAATTTGACGGAGTAAAAACAAGTTCTGATGAAAATTACCTGTATGTTTCATCCAATGGATTGCCGGATCATGAGATGATGACAGGCATAACAAACTGGCAACAACAGGTTCCTATTAATCAAAATTACACGGGTACTAATAGTTGGGCAATACCACTTCACCCAAAAATGGCAGCGCAGCCACTATCTACAAAAACTAATTTATTGAAAGGTGCCATTGCAGTTGCTGTAAATGGAATTCCTATTTTTAATCCGCTGAATAATCGGGGTGAAGATGCTAACGCCATAGGTGAATTAGATAAATGGGGCGGGCATTGCGGTCGTGCAGATGACTATCATTATCATTTGCCGCCATTGCATTTACAGGAACGGGTTGGCGCCGGAAATCCTGTTGCTTATGCGGTTGATGGCTTTCCTGTTTATGGAGCAACAACAGACAAACTGGATGAATATCTGGGCAAAATAAACGCAGATGGTTCTTATGAATACCACACCATTAAAACATATCCATATTTTATTGCCGGCATGAGGGGCGAAGTAAAATTAGACCCCAACTCAAATGCTCCGGAAAACCAGGTTACACCGCAACCAAGAACTCATGAGCTAAGACCTGCTTTAAGACCTTTAAGAGGTGCTGAAATTACTGGTTTTAAAAAGTTGAATAATCAGTCGTATTCATTAACCTACCAGTTAAACTTAAAAAACTATATCATCAATTACAACTGGGATAGTGCTGATAATTATACCTACGAATTTATTAATCCTGATGGCACTTCAACTGTTGAAAAATACAAACCAAGAAAACAATGAGCATAATAAAACTTCTATTTCCACTTTTGGTTACCTGTATTTTTTCCTGTTCTAATAGCAGAACAGAAGCAACCAAAGTAAATCATGATGATTTTAAGACGATACATCCAGATTTTACACTATCCAGTAGTGCAATAGAGAATGGTGTTTTACTGGATGCTTATAAATGTGAAGAGAAGATAAATGGTGTAGAAAATTCAATACCATTATCCTGGCAAAACGTACCGGAGGGTACTAAATCCCTGGCAATAGTCATGTATCATTATCCAAAAAAAGAAGACAAAACCGAAATTAATTCATACTTATTGCTATGGAATATTAATCCGGAAATCAGGGAGATTCCATACAAAATGGCTAATACCGGAACCTGGTATATGGGAGCTAATAAAGATGGTAATGCTATATCTTATACTTCTCCCTGTTCACATGGTAAAGGTAAACACGAATATATTATTGCGCTGTATGCCTTATCCGAAACACCTGCTTCTTTGCCTAAACACAATTCTTTAGATGTTTATTACAATGTGTTTATGAATGCTATTGCTACAACAAAAATTATTGACAGAACAACTTTAACCTTTACAGATACTAAATAATTTACAATATGAAATATATACAAAAAATAATTCCGGTACTTACTTTTACCTTTTTTTCTCTTGCTGCATGCAATAATGGAACAAAGGCAGTTCAAACGAATACTGAAAACTATAAAGGAACTGCAAGTGTATCTCAGGGGGCTGCTAAAGTAATAACCAAAAATATTTTTGAGTGCGATCGGGGTCGTAAAGCACCTATTGGCGAATCTACAGCCTTAGATGGTAGTGTTTGGACTGTTCCTGCGTTAGTTAATTTTACGAATACTAATTTTCCATTTGCATCCGATTTATATAATCCATGCACTAAAGTGGAATTTAAGTCTGCTGATGAAGCATTAAAAGCTTTGGACGGAACTGACATAGTTACAGTTGATGCTGATGGAGAAATCATTACAGCTTTTGTATTTGCCGATAACTATTTTGAAATGTACATCAATGGAATTCCGGTAGGAAAAGACAATGTGCCATTTACAGAATTCAATTCTAATATCGTTCGTTTTAAGGTGCACAGACCTTTTACAATTGCCATGAAGCTGGTAGATTGGGAGGAAAATAGTGGCTTAGGTTCTGAGAGTAACAGAGGAAAAGCGTTTCATCCAGGAGATGGCGGAATGGTTGCCGTGTTCAAAGATGCCAAAGGTAAAATAATTGCAACGACCAATTCAAATTGGAAAGCACAAACATTTTATACAGCACCCCTAAAAGACCTTTCCTGCGCTTCAGAAAAAGGCTCCTTAAGACTGTCTGCAAATTGCAATACCGATGATTCAGATGATGGTAGTTTATATTATGCTTTGCATTGGAAGGTACCCTCAGCTTGGCAAACCAAAGGTTTTGATGACAGTGCATGGCCTAACGCAACGGAGTTTACAAATGATGTAATAGGTGTTGATAATAAACCAGCGTATACAAACTTTATAGATATTTTTGATAACAGTGCTAATGATGCCAGGTTTATTTGGTCAACCAATGTAATATTGGATAATGAGGTAATTGTTAGATATACTGTAAAGTAAATACTGTTGCCCATTCCTCAAAGCGTCTTCACTTCGTGGTTATATCCTGTTGCTTTTAGCAAAATTTAACCATTCGTTATGTTTCATTGTAAAGCGATACTACAAATAAACATTCACGAAATATTTCATTTCAACCGAAGGTTTTTAATAAATAAATCGTCTAACTATAAAACCTTTCTAATTTTAGAAAGCCCATACAAATAAATAAAAAGCAATCATTAAAATGCGAATAGGTATCCTGCTAATTATAATTTTCTTTCTTCCTATAAGTTATGGGTTGGCTCAGAAAAATAATATTATAGAGCAGGAGTCTCAATTTTCAAACAATGACGATATCCCTGTTTACAATTTTACTTCTTTAGAACCGCTGTTATACACAAGTTCCGATAAAATCTATATTGTTAATTTTTGGGCTATGTGGTGTGCCCCCTGTGTTAAAGAATTACCTATAATTCAAGAATATAAAAAAAACAATCCAAATGTTGAGATTCTATTGGTTAGCCTTGATTTTACGGAAGACATAGAAACCAAACTAAAACCGTTTTTAAAGGAAAAAGGAATTACATCAAAAGTAATATTATTGGATGACCCTGATGCTAATTCCTGGATTGACAAAATTGACCCAAACTGGTCAGGCGCAATACCGTTTACTATCATATTTAATAATAAATCCCGCTCGTTCCACGAACGGGATTTTAAAGATATTAAAGACCTTGAAAATGAAATAAATAAAACAATAAAAAACAAATAGTAATGAAAAAAAGCAAAGTATTTTTTACAACAATTCTTTTATTAAGCAGTTTATTTATAACTGTTATCGGCAATGCTCAGGATAGACAAGGGCCACCTCCAAATAATGGACAAAATGGACCACCTCCCGGTGGTGGACATAATCCTGAACAAACTGAATCTTTAAAAGAAATGAAAGGTTTCAAAATTGGAGAAGTAGCTACCGATTTTAAACTTAAAAATGTTGATGGCAACAGCTTTTCATTGTCCGACATTAAAGGCGCAAAAGGATATATAGTTGTTTTCACTTGTAATGAATGTCCGTTCGCCAAAATGTACGAAGACCGTTTAATTGCATTACACAATGAATATGCACCTAAAGGCTATTCTGTAATTGCCATCAATCCTAATGTTAGCGAAAATAATGAAAAGGAAAGCTTTGAAGCAATGCAGAAAAGAGCTAAAGAAAAGAAGTTTCCATTTGTATATTTAGAGGATAAAGGACAAAAAATATTTCCGCAATATGGTGCATTAAGAACTCCTCATGTCTTTTTATTAGATAAAGAACTAAAGGTTCAATACATTGGTACTATTGATGACAATGCCAAATCCTCTCAAGACGTAAAAGTGAAATACGTTGAAAATGCCATTAAATCATTGGAAAACGGAAAAAAGCCAAATCCTGATTTCACCAAAGCTATTGGCTGTCCTGTAAAGGCGAATTAAATTATTTGGGAGGTATAAGAGTATTGAAAATTGAATAGTGCGGAAGAAAACAACGAACGCACAACATCGGGTTTGCCAAAATACGGGCTTGACAAGGTTATCTTCAGCAGCGGTAATTCTACTGTGCTTCATATCGGGGCTGGACGAATAACTATTTGGCTTTTTGTTGTTAACTTCAACTTTGTATTTTCAATTGGGCAGCGGTTGTGGTCGGACGGAATACTATTTCCCGTACTTCGGCAAGCCCCGCCCGTTGTAGGCAACCTTAAACCTAAGTCCATAACTTCTACCATGACCAAAATAGCTGTTTTAATTTTTTGCTCCCTTCTTTCCACGAAGGACTCGTACTGCCAAACCGACGTTTATACAAAGGCAATAAATAACTGCTTCAAAATTGAAGGGTATAAAGATGGTAAACTAACAAAGACTGGTTCTGGCTTTATATTATTCAAAAGCCAAAGCAACAATTATGATTGTTTGACAAACGAACATGTTTTAGATAACATTGACAGTGCTGTATTACAGTTTTCAAACGACAAAAAATATATTGTTCAAGGTATAAAGGCAACTTTCCACAATATTGATATTTCCTATTTTTCATTTTCGACAACTGACTTATTTGATGGACTTCTCACAAAAAATTGGGCTAAACAAACACTTTCAACCACCCCTCAATTGGGGACAAATGTAATCACAGTTTCTTCTCCAAAAGGACTGCTCAATACCTTATCAACAGGTATTATTTCTGCGTTTCGAAAGAAAGATGAAACCAACCTTATTCAAATAACCGCACCAATATCTCCAGGCAGTAGCGGCGGTTTACTTGCAGACACAAAAGGGAACCCAATCGGAGTAATTGTTTCTCACATCAGCGAAGGACAAAATTTAAATTTTGCCATTTCATTCAAACAAATCTTGGAAACCCTAATTAATAAAAAACTTCTAACACAAGAACTTATTGCTAAAATTACTCCACTCTACGAGATTAAGGACTTGGAAAAGATAATTATTGATAATGATGAACTGTTAAAGCAACTAAACAAATACTTAGCTTCAAATAGAGATTATGGAAACGAATTACTAATTCAGTATGACGATGAAAGATTAACAGCCGGTTTACTTTTCACAAAAATTTCAGTGCTAATTGACAAAAACAGTTGGAACAATTCCTTTGAAACATTATTGTATTATAAAAGGAAATATAATGATATCGTAGCCGATTTTTTATTACCTGCCATTACATCAAAGCTAATTCTCAAACCTAATGAAATTGGAACGATAAGTAATACTTTTATATTATTTTTAAGAGACAGCGAGGAAGAATATTGGCAAATTTTTTATCATTTTTTAAAAGGGGTTTACAATTTTTCTGGCGAAGATTATTCTGAAGCAATTTCTAATCTGGAAAAGGTGGCTAAGTTTATTTACACGTATAGCATAGATGAATCTCCACAAAATTTAAATAAAAAATATTTCGCTACTTTATTCTGGGCTAAGACATTAAATTCGCTTTCGTTTGCTTTTTTAAAAACAAAGAATATTCAAGCTGCTAAAGAAATTTCCCTAAAAGGAGTCATATTTTCATACACATTAAAAGAGCCCAAGTTATTAGAAGTTTTTGGTGATAGATATTTAGCCGCCGCAATTTATTTGGAGAACGACCAAGAGGCTTGCTTAACTTATAAGCGATATTTATCAACCATTAGCTTTTCTAGTGACTTGAATTATTTTATTACTAAATATTGTAAATAAACTTTACTTCTATGTTACAAGACCTAATTGTTGACGAGGAAAAATTCCAGCCGTATTTATTAGAAAACGATTACACATTTATCGGACCGGTAGACCAAGAATTGTTTAAGCCCTTTTTTCAAACTGCTAACAATTTTGCGCCAGTCGTTTCAATTATTCGTTCAATTCATCACGTTTTATCACACAAAGAATCTGTACGAAAGGCATTGGGTCTTCTTCCTCCTAATACTCCATTACGGATTTTTGTTGTGACACCTGCAAGAGGAGATGTCTTGCTTCATTCCGACATAGAGGGTTATTGCAAAAGAAATAATATAGACTACCAAAACAAACAAGAAGAAGAATAGTCCAATTACCGACATGACTTTGAACTGTATTAGAGAAGAAAGGCTGCCTACAACAAAAGCATTTGTTCTATTGGGGCTAACGAATAGCGTCTTTCATCGTTCGGTTCGCTATTCAGCTTTTTGTCCGGGCTTAACATTTACTATTGAGCAACAGAATATATTTTCTACTTTAGTTCTTCGTTCGGCAGCCGTCGCCGGGGGCGACGAATAGATGAAGTCCCCAACAGCACAAATGCCGACCGTTAGGTGCAATATTTTTTTTGCATAAAGTTCCTGGTGAAAATATCTTAATACAATTGCTGGATGGGTTTCTAAAAGTGTACTGGCGTAGCTTTTTTTCTTACGAAAAAAGCAAAAAAAATACCCGGCACCTAACATCCGGTTTTCTGCTATGCGTACTGCCGAACATATCCTGGACTTCATATCGTTAATCATCTTTCAGTTCCAACTTTCAGATCACAGATGATCTTTAGAATATGTTCTCAACTTTGTATCTTTAATGGGCTTGACGTTCCGGCATTTCGAATCACAGACCGCACAGCAGAAAGCCGTTCCGTTGTAGGTAATTTTATGCCCCCGATATCAAACCTTCCTTTAAGACAAAAAGTTTTCCTTTCAATCACGGTTTTGACAGGACTTTTTATTTTATTGGCTTATCACATAAACTTTTTAAGTTGGGAGACACTTAATTTGGTAATTTTCTTTTACGGTGTGGGTGTACCAATGTTATTACTAACGCAGGACACTTTAGTTGACCTTGACAAACCAGACATCTTTAAAATTTGGGTGACAATTGCAGTGCTATTTCTTATCGCTTATTTTTTGACAAAAGATAATCCAAGTTTAACTGTTCGACGTTCACCCGATTTTGTAGACAGAGGAATAAATAAGTTGATATCAAAAGGCTCGACAACTGCATTAAAAGCTTTGCCATTATTTTTACTTTGCTATTGGCCATTAAACTATATAGTTAAGAAACGGACAGGGAATTTTATAATAAACACTTTTAGACAATTTAATTGGCAACACGACATTGCAAATCGGGAAATTGATTGGTATGATGTTATGATAAATCTATTTTTAGCTGCCGTAATTATTTTCGCAGGTCTTTTCGAAATTTAAGGCAACATTTGGGTGACAGAAAAAAAAACTACCTACAACATTCGGTTTGCTGCTATGCTGGCGGACGTAGTAACAATCGGCTGCAAATCGCTATCAGCTTCAGTTCGGGCTCGACGTTCAATTTTCAGCTTTAGTTCATAACTTCAACTTCAGTTTTTCAAATCGGCTGCGGTTCGGGGCTGGACGAGCAATGAATTCCAGCACAGCAGCAAGCCGTCAACGTTATCGGCAATTGTATAGTGCTGAATAGGTCTTTCCAAAATCAAGTTCACTTCAATCGCAAAAATGCCCTGATTAAGCTTCAGTGCATGCACAGCCACACCCAGCTTTAGTAACTCCGGTCTATCAACAGGTATCGAAGATTCTTTTAACCAGATCATATCCCTGATTTAGCTTCAGTACATGCACAGCCACACCCAGCTTTAGCAACTCCGATGGACTGAACTACAGCCGATAACAACGGGTTTGGCAAAATGGCGGCTTCAGGATCCAGTGTTTCAAATGCATTAACACCGATGAGCTTCCGTTCCAGCTTTCCGTAACTCAGATGAGCGTTTGAATATAATATCAACTTCATATCTTTAATGAGCAACAGTAAGCCGGGCTGACCGAATCACAGAATACCGCCACTTCGCCAAGCCCTGCACGTTGGTAGCAATGCTTTTTAGCAAAGGCGTAGTGTTCTGCCCTGATTGATCGAAAAATATGCACGGCCACACCCACCTGTAGTAACTCCGGTCGGGCAATTGGCATGAAAAGTTTCCAATTACATTATTTCTCATATCCCTGATCAACGACAGAACATGCACGGCCACAGTCCAGCGACAGCAACTCCGGTCGGCACCTGGTCCTGAAATGTCCGCCTAAAAAGCACAGCTACCAACACCGAGTTTTGCGCAAGCCTACTCCGTGCTGGCCTCGCTACAAATAAAGATGTATCTTAGTTTTCGCTCGGCCGCGGGGTCGTTTTGATTGATCGGCCTGCGCAAAGCCCTGCACGTTGGTAGCAATGCTTTTTAGCAAAGGCGTAGTGTTCTGCCTTGATTGATCGACAAAATATGCACGGCCACACCCAGCTGTAGTAACTCCGGTCGGGCAATTGGCATGAAAAGTTTCCAGTTACATTATTTCTCATATCCCTGATCAACGACAGTACATGCACGGCCACAGCCCAGCGACAGCAACTCCGGTCGGCACCTGGTCCCGAAATGTCCGCCTAAAAAGCACAGCTACCAACACCGGGTTTTGCGCAAGCCTACTCCGTGCTGGCCTCGCTACAAATAAAGATGTATCTTAGTTTTCGCTCGGCCGCGGGGTCGTTTTGATTGATCGGCCTGCGCAAAGCCCTGCACGTTGGTAGCAATGCTTTTTAGCAAAGGCGTAGTGTTCTGTCCTGATTGATCGACAAAATATGCACGGCCACACCCAGCTGTTGTAACTCCGGTCGGGCAATTGGCATGAAAAGTTTCCAATTACATTATTTCTCATATCCCTGATCAACGACAGAACATGCACGGCCACAGCCCAGCGACAGCAACTCCGGTCGGCACCTGGTCCTGAAATGTCCGCCTAAAAAGCACAGCTACCAACACCGGGTTTTGCGCAAGCCTACTCCGTGCTGGCCTCGCTACAAATAAAGATGTATCTTAGTTTTCGTTCGGCCGCGGGGTCGTTTTAATTGATCGGCCTGCGCAAAGCCCTGCACGTTAGGTGCAATATTTTTTTTGCAAATAGCCCTTGATAAAAATATCTTAATACCATGTGCAGGAGTGGTTTCTGAAAGTGTACTGGCGTAGCTTTTTTTCTTACGAAAAAAGCAAAAAAAATACTCAACACCTAACATCCGGTTTTCTGCTATGCGTACTGCCGAACATATCCTGGACTTCATATCGTTAATCATCTTCTGTTCCAACTTTCAGATCACAGATGATCTTTAGAATATGTTCTCAACTTTGTATCTTTATTGGGCTTGACGTTCCGGCATTTCGAATCACAGACCGCACAGCAGAAAGCCGTTCCGTTGGCTGCAACCTGTTCGCCGGTTTACTAAATTCGAAATATAACAAAATGAAATTAGATATCCTTTATGTGAACGATGTACATGGCTATTTGGAACTTCACAACGACCTTTTTTATAATAATAGTGGGGAATATTTGGAGACTGTCGGTGGTTATGCAAGGCTTGCAACTTTAATTAATGAAGTCAGAAAAAATAACTTGGATACCCTACTTTTTGATGGTGGAGATACTTTTCATGGTACGTTTCCGGTAGTTGATACGAAAGGGCAGTCTTTAATTCCCATCCTAAATAAAATTTCCTTTAATGCAATGGTGGGACACTGGGATTTTGGATACGGTCCAAAGCAATTGAAGGAGCTGTTGTCTCAGTTGAATTATCCTATGTTGGGAATTAACGTATATCATGAAGATGGAAGTCTTTTTCTTACTCCATACATTCCCCTTCAAGTTGGTGCGTTGACTATAGGTGTAATTGGTATTTGCAGTAACATTATAGGTAGAACAATGCCAAAACATTTTAGTGAGGGGTTAAAAATCACCGATGGGATTGAAGAGTTGTCCTACTATGTAAGAAAACTTAAAGATGAAGGAACGGACTTGGTTGTACTACTTTCTCATAATGGATTTCCCCAAGATGTGAGTATGCTGGAAAAAATAGCGGGCATAGATATTTGTTTGAGTGCTCATACGCACAACAGGCTATACGAGAGCATTCTTGTTAATAAAACAATAGTAATTCAGTGTGGATGCCATGGCTCATTTTTGGGACACCTTCAGTTGGAAATTGAAAACAAAGACATTAAATCACATACTTACAAATTAATAAAGGTAGACAAGACCATCACACCAGACACTGAAGTACAGGAGCTAATAAGTCAAGCAGTGAAGCCATACCGGAAGTTAAAAGAAAATATTGTCGGGACAACAGATAAAATTTTGCATCGCTATAATACACTTAATTCCTCAATGGATGACTTGTTATTATCTGCTGTAGCACATGTGAGTAAATGTGGGATAGCTTTTTCAAATGGATGGCGTTACGGTGTTCCGATAAATGCAGGAGAAATCACTGAATTTGATTTGTATAATATAATACCAATGAACCCACCAGTAAGTACAGTTGAATTATCCGGGCAGGAAATTATTGGGATGCTGGAGGAAAATCTGGAACGCACATTCTCTGCTGAACCGATGAGGCAAATGGGAGGCTATGTAAAAAGGTGTGTAGGTTTGCGAATGAATATAAGAATTGAAAACCCCAAAGGATGCCGAATTCAAGAAATCTATTACGATAACAAACACCTCGATCCAAACTGTTATTACAAAGTAGCGTTTGTCACTTCACAAGGTGTGTCTGATCAAGTGGGAAGGAACAGAGAGGAGCTAAAAATAAAAGCTGTAGATGCAATGATTGATTTCCTGAAAATTAATCCAGAATACGGCAAATCTATCAAAAAGACTTTTTCTTTAGTTTGACGAATACTAATATCAGGCTGCAGCCAACATTGGGTTTTGTGCAAGTGTGGCTTGACGGATTAACAATCAGCAGCAGTAACATTTCTGTACTTCAGTTCGGGGCTTGACGAATAAAGCCCGGCTTTGGTACTAACTATTTAACTTTATCAAAAAGCCAGGCAGCGGTTCCGGGCGGACGGAATGCTAATTCCACACCTGCACAAAGCCCTGCCCGTTAGCGGTCATTGTATTGAACCCTAAATAATTTACATGACAAATTTGGAAATTGCAGAATGGGCAGCCAACCAATATATTTCTCACAAAGAGATTTCCCCAAACAAAGCCGAGGAAACCATTGTTAAATATATTCTCACGACAAGATACAAATGGGTTAATATTTCAGACGAATTTGACAAAATAGCAACGTCCAATTTACCTTATGTAACTACTTTCTTTGACTTACTTTCAACATTACTCAATATTGAGATAGAAGAAGGAAGAACCAGTAAGCTTGAAATGCTCATTTTTACTGCCACAATGTATTTACGAACTAATAAATATTTTGAAAGAATAAATAGCCCAGACCTAAATTTATTAAATGATTGCCTCAAGCATATACTTAAATTTGTAATGCTTAAAGTAAAAAATGAAGAGGAATACGAAAAGCATTTTTTTGTAAATTTTAGTTCTCTTATTGCCCGTGAGAGAAGATACCGAGAGTTTAAAAGTTACGTAGAAGTCGAAAGCTTCTTGAATATGTTTTACTAATTATTTTTCACATTTATGAATATTTTCGGATACATCATTATAGGACTTAGCATTTTATTCACCTTAATATGGTGTTTGAGAGTTAGGGAAAAAACTAAAAATGAACAAGCAAGAGAAAAAGGTATGGAGCTTCAAGGTTTCCTAATGACAGTTTCTATTGTTTTAGTTTTTTTAGTTCCCCTTTCACCCTTTCATCTTTTGTGGATGCTACCGGCTTCATTTATACTGGGACTTTTGAGCATGACAACTCCGCTGAGGTTATTATGGATTTTTTCTTCACTATATTTTGCATTTTGGTATATCGGTATAAGCAACGAAGGACGTAAATATTACGTAGCTGGTGACTATGACAAAGCAATTGAGGCATTTAAACAAGAAATATCCAAAAAGCCATCAGCCGAAGCTTATTTCAATCTTGGACTTGCATATGGAAAAACAGGCCAACAAGACAATGAAATCGAAGCTTATGAACAAGCGATAAAATTAAACCCAAAAGTCTCATCAACTTATTTCAATCTTGGAACAGTTTACAGTGACATTGGAGAAAATCAAAAAGCAATTGCAGCTTTTAATGATGCAATAAGTTTAAACCCCGAATACATAAAAGCCCGGTATTCTATTTGCAAAATATATATTGACATTGGTGACAAGGAGAATGCTTTTAAGGAATATGAAATTCTCAAAGAAAAAAGTAACAGTATTTCTGACGAATTAGAGCCGCTTATTAACGCTATGTGAGAGACAAATCTATTCACGAAACAACGAACCGCTAACATTGGGTTTTGTGCAAGTGTGGCTTGACGGAATAACAATGAGCAACAGTAACTTTTCTGTACTTCAGTTCGGGGCTTGACGAATAAAGCCCAGCTTTGGTACTAACTATTTAACTTTATCAAAAAGCCAGGCAGCGGTTCCGGGCGGACGGAATGCTGTTTCCACACCTGCACAAAGCCCTGCCCGTTGGGCGAAATTTCAAACCCTCAATTATTTTAAATGTCATTTTGGGACTCAATAAAGCAATTACCACTCGAAGAGTTTAGACACAAACTTGACACTTTTGACAAGGAGTTCCTAAATTTATCAGACACTGAACTTGAAGTTTTATTCAGTGAACTTGGGGTTGGTGCTGTGACTTATGCTTTCGATTTATCTCCAAATATTTGTTTATTCAGAGGTGTTAAGTATAACAACAAACCTGAACTCAAATCGCAGTTAAGTTATCCTCCATTATCGTTAGCTAGACAAAATAGGGCAAATAAAAAAGGTGAATCAATATTTTACTGCTGTTCCGCTAAAGAAGCCGTTTTTTATGAATTAGATTTAAAGCCTGGTGATAAAATTGCCCTTTCGGCATGGGTTGTCCAAAAGCCCATTATGGTGAATAATTTAAGTTTCATGTTACCAAACATTTCAAGGTTTGGCTTAATAAAAGATTTCAATGAAGAAAAATTAGAACACCTTAAAGCTAACGTTGACAATCTGAAACTACAAACACAATATTTATTTGATTTCGTTATTGAAACGTTTTGTAAAAAAATTGAAAGGACTCAAGAGAAAGAGTATAGAAAAACGCAAGCTATTGCTAAACTTTATCTTCAAAATCCCTTTCAAGGATTAATTTATCCGACAATTAAACTCGATGGTTCAGCTGACAATTTTGCTATTAAGCCATTTGTTATTGAATCTGAATTCCTAGGACTCACATCGGTGGAGTTTATTGAAATTATTGATACAGAAAATAATAATTATACTTACAAAATTTTAGACTACTGTGATACTATAGACAATGATAACTTACACTGGTATGACTTTTCAACCACATGGACAACAAGCTGTAATAGTGAAAAAGAAATTGTCTTTGTGAATGAGAGCTCGGAAATTTTAGCCTATGACCAATATGGCGACTTAATTTTACCAGACAATTAGGATAAACTTCGCCCAACATTCGGTTTGCTGCTATGCTGGCGGACGTGGTAACAATCGGCTGCAAATCGCTATCATCTTCAGTCCGGGCTCGACGTTCAATTTTCAACTTTTAGTTCATAACTTCAACTTCAGTTTTTCAAATCGGCTGCGGTTCCGGGCTGGACATTCAATGAATTCCAGCACAGCAGCAAGCCGTCAACGTTATCGGCAATTGTATAGTGCTGAATAGGTCTCTCCCAAACCAAGTTCACTTCAATCGCAAAAATGCCTTGATTAAGCTTCAGTGCATGCACAGCCACGCCCAGCTTTAGTAACTCCGGTCTATCAACAGGTATCGAAGATTCTTTTAACCAGATCATATCCCTGATTTAGCTTCAGTACATGCACAGCCACACCCAGCTCTAGCAACTCCGATGGACTGAACTACAGCCGATAACAACGGGTTTGGCAAAATGGCGGCTTCAGGATCCAGTGTTTCAAATGCATTAACACCGATGAGCTTCCGTTCCAGCTTTCCGTAACTCAGACGAACGTTTGAATATAATATCAACTTCATATCTTTAATGAGCAACAGTAAGCCGGGCTGACCGAATCAAGGAATACCGCCACTTCGCCAAGCCCTGCACGTTAGGTGCAATATTTTTTTTGCGTTAAGATCCTCGTAAAAATATTTTGATACAAGTGCAGGAGTGGTTTCTGAAAGTGTACTGGCGTAGCTTTTTTTCTTACGAAAAAAGCAAAAAAAATACCTGGCACCTAACATCCGGTTTTCTGCTATGCGTACTGCCGAACATATCCTGGACTTCATATCGTTAATCATCTTCTGTTCCAACTTTCAGATCACAGATGATCTTTAGAATATGTTCTCAACTTTGTATCTTTAATGGGCTTGACGTTCCGGCATTTCGAATCACAGACCGCACAGCAGAAAGCCGTTCCGTTAGGTGCAATATTTTTTTTGCAAATAGCCCTTGATAAAAATATCTTAATACCATGTGCAGGAGTGGTTTCTGAAAGTGTACTGGCGTAGCTTTTTTTCTTACGAAAAAAGCAAAAAAAATACTCAACACCTAACATCCGGTTTTCTGCTATGCGTACTGCCGAACATATCCTGGACTTCATATCGTTAATCATCTTCTGTTCCAACTTTCAGATCACAGATGATCTTTAGAATATGTTCTCAACTTTGTATCTTTATTGGGCTTGACGTTCCGGCATTTCGAATCACAGACCGCACAGCAGAAAGCCGTTCCGTTGGCATCAATACCTATCATCCATTACGTTTTTATTCATGGGGTAGGACACTCAATTAGGTTTAAAATATTTTCAGGGGTGTTGTAGGTTTGGGTGGACATAGTGGCTTGTCTTTGGTTGTAGTAGCTTTTTGGTTGGACAGATAATTAATTTGTAAAATTATGATGGACGAAAATATGTTGATAGACATATTATCTGCTTTAAAAGCAGGAGAGGAATATCCGGGCGACATTCAAAGGGCATGGGATAATAATTTAGTGTTTTATGAACCACTAAAATTTAAAGAACATTGGGAATGGTTAAAATCACGTAAACATATAATTCAAAAGCCAAACCAAAATGATATAGCACGAGTTATTATAAACCCTCAAAACGACATACTCTCTGAATTACTAATAAAACAAGGCGCAAGAAGGTTAAGTTCAGAGCAAGATGCACGAATAGAAAAAAGTAAAAAATGGAAAGAAGAACATTGGATTTTAACTAAAATGATAGAGGTATCAATTAGTTCGGTAGTTGCATTTGTTTTAGGAATAGCTTTAGGATGGTTGGGAGGATACCTAACCCCCAAAGGAAACACAAGCAAATCAACAGACCAAGAAAAAAACCACAAAACTGACAGCCTATCGAAGCCATCATCTTCAATTCACGATAATACTTTTCATCTATTTCAACTTTAGGCATTTTTACAATTAAACATATATTTTATGGCAACAGTAACAGATCCTTATGTAAACAAACAACCAAAGGTTGTATTTTATGACCACGGAGAAAGTAATCCATCTCAAAGGTATCGTTGGACTTTATTCATGTCCAGCGACAAAGTAGCTGCTTCTTCGGAAGGTTATTCCAGTGTAGCAGCAGCTAAAGACAATTTTCTTAAAATTGAAAAGCATATAGAATGGTTAAGAACTAATGGTAAAATCTAAAGTCTTTAATGGGGCAACCTCTCTCAGTTCGTTTATCTCGTCTTGCACACAACCCAAAATCAATTCTACTTGCGACTTATTTAACCCGTCCAATTCTCGTATAAAGAGTTGGACTTTTTGTTTTACTTCGGCTTCTGACATTTATAAAACGCCAATAGTCTTGTTTTACACAAGACAAGTATAAGGGTTCTTACAGACGTGGTACATGCTGCCAACATGGGGTTTGCCGCAAGGCTGGCGGACGTAGTATTTCTCAACATTTGTGCTACTATCATCATCAGCTTCGGCGGACGTAATCCTATTTGGCTTTTTGTCCTTACCTTCAACTTTCAAAATATAAATCGGCATTTGCACCGGTCTGACGTTCCCTGATACCAGCCCTGCGGCAAGCCCTGAACGTTAGCGGTAACCCAATTGGACACACCCAAATAATTGAAGTGAAAATATTTAGGTACAGATTTTACTCATGGACAAAGACACCTTTCTACTGGCAGACAAAGTTAAACTCATAGAATCTTCTTTTATTAAAGATGGGTGGGTAACAGTCTATGAAAGTTTTCATCCAGACAATGACGACCAAACCCTAATCTACTGCTGCCTTGTTGATAGTAAGAGAATAAAAGCATATAAGCTTGACAGGGATTGGGTTATCCAAAATGGAAGTGAAGGAAAACCTTCAATTTGGGAAACGTATAAAAATGGGAAATCCGTAACAACTTATCAAACTTATTCTGATAAAGGGATAGAGCCTTTTATCTTTTCAAAACATTTTAATTTTAGTGATGGTCATGACGCTTATGTGGATATTTCAGAGGAATTTGTTTTGTATTTTAAGCTTTATGAAAAGGTTACTACGAAACAAAATCGAGTATTTTACTACATTGACGACGCAGGAGACCTTGATGAAGTAATAGTGATTGAACCTAAAAAGATAAAAATAAAACTTAAGTACTTAAAAGAATACATATCAATTAGGAAGATGTATTTTTCTATATGCTTCGATTTTATGCGGTTGGCAAAGAACAATCTTTCAGAGTTAAATATTCAACTCATAGATAGTGACTTTCAATCAGACAACCATTTCTATAATCATTACATCAGACCATTAGACTTTGTAGAAGCTGGTAAAAACCAAAGTTGGATTCATGGAAAAGTTATAATATCACCCGATAAGAATAAATCAAAGTCTTACCACTTTGACTACCAAAAATACCGTTATGCTGAATTTATTACAGGATACGATGATGGCAATGGCAATGAAATTCTACAAAGTTGTAAAAAAGAAGACGGCAAACATTTTATCCTTACGTACTTTAAAAAGGAAGTTCTAAATAAATATTACAACGACCCTAATAAATATGAGGTTGATGGATTCCACGTAAAATCAAAATTTTTCATTCTGAAAATTGACAATAATGTTGAGAATTATGTTCCTGTATTTTTGATTGAGTTGGGAATGATTCCATATAAGGAACAATTACATTGGAAGCAATATAATATTGTCCCTCAAAAAGGAATGAGTAGTAGTTACTATAAAACAATGATTGAAGGAAATTGGGCTCAACATCCTGAAACTCCAGACCTTTTTTTTAAGTATAAATACAACGAGTTTAATGAAAAATGGCATAAAAAGTTTGGGTGGAAATTTTATAAGCCTTTATCCAAGCAAGATGAATATTTGTTTACAGCCTTACATATACCTACGTCAAATAATATAAAATCATTTTGCGAACAAATTTTAACTATCGTTAAACTCACTATTGACAGATTAAATGAAGCAGAATTTGCAAAACACATAATCCTCGACAAAAACGACAGAGGCATAACTAAACTTGAAAAGTTTTTATCAAGCCATGATATGGAGATACCTGACTTGATTACTTTTTTAAGAAAGCTTTGGGACTTACGTTCTGGATTACTTTCACACAGCTTTAGCAACACTAATAAAGATTGCAAAAAAGCAATTGACTTTTTCCAAATTAAGGATGACAATTATTTAGAAGTTGCAAAAGAAATATTTATTAAGTCAGTCTATACGCTTAACACTTTAGAAAAGCGTTTCCTGACATAACGGAAAATGGGTATACCGCTAACATTGGTATTGCTGCAAGTGGGGCTGGACGTTGAAACTTCGGCTGTTTGCATCGCTGTACTTTTGTTCGGGCAGACGAATATCTATTTGGCTTTTTGTTGTTAACTTCAACTTTATATTTTCAATTGGGCAGCGGTTCCGGGCTGGACGTTATAAAATATCCCACCTGCAGCAATACCTGCCCGTTAGCCGCAATTGACAAAAACAGCTTCCATGAAAAGAGTAATCTATTGCCTTCTTTTTTTGACTGTTATCCATAATTTAGTTATTGGACAAAAAAGTGATTTGCTTATAAGTTCCGAAGGGACTGATAGAAATGAACTTATACAATTACGGCGTACTTTTTTTGATGCACAAAAACATGGTGACCGTTCCACCCTTGAAAAGTTGATCGCCGACAGCTTTTATTTCGTTCATTCAACCGGTGTTCTTACAAAAAAGAAAGAATTTATAGACAGAACAGTGACGCAAGCCGGGCGGCAACCATTAATTGAATTTCTTGACGAGGAATTGTTCATTTATGGAGATCATACTGCGGTGTGGCTTACCAGATCTGTAAGTCGCAATAGTGATGGCATAGAGACAAATTTTAGAGCTACAGATGTGCTAGTGAAAAAAGATAATCGATGGCAATGGGTTTCTGTACATTCAACCAAATTATCTACCCGTCCAAAACCTGTTTCTGTTTCCGCTGATACACTTAAAGGATATATTGGACAGTATCAGATAAATGAAAATAAAATATTTATTGTCAGCGAAGAAAAGGGCAATTTAATTGGGCATTTAGCTGGTTTAAGGCAAAAGGAGTTAATTCCCAAAACAGCAAATGAATTTGTTTGGTTCAGTCCCGAAACCAATGTCGAATTACGTATATCTTTTCTTAGAAATGAGAAAGGTCAAATTACTTATGCCGTTTTATACAATGAGAGTTTAGAAGTTTGGCGTGCAAAAAAGGTGAAATGAATACCTTTAAAAAAACCAAAATGCGGCTAACATTGGGTTTTGTGCAAGTGTGGCTTGACGGAATAACAATGAGCAGCAGTAACATTTCTGTACTTCAGTTCGGGGCTTGACGAATAAAGCCCAGCTTTGGTACTAACTATTTAACTTTATCAAAAAGCCGGGCAGCGGTCCCGGGCGGACGGAATGCTATTTCCACACCTGCACAAAGCCCTGCCCGTTGTATGCAACCCTATTGGACACTCTCTGCGAATTTGAAATGAATAAGAAAAAATATATTGGACAACTTGTTTCAATTAAGTACAGTGACAGACCGACACCAATATTTGGCTTTGTCATTGACTACAATGAGGAATGGACTTTATTGAAATATAATCCAGTTGACTTTGTAATTGACGGCTATATTATTTTGCGACACAAAAACATTGAAGGTTTCCGTCGAGACGCAAATGAAAAATTCAAAGAGAAAGTTATTATGCTTAAGAAGGAACATTTGCCAAACGTTTCAACTTTCCCTTTGACAGACCTCGAAACTATATTGTCAAGCTTGACTAAAAAATATGGAATATTTCAGTTTGACTTGAAAACAGAAAAAGCTTGTTATTTAGGGAAACTAAAATCGTTGACAAAAGGAAAATTGACAATTGACTATTTAAATCCCAAAGGACTTTGGACAAAACAAATGGTGTTTAGACCTAATGACATAAGAACAATTGAATTTGACACGGATTATATTAATTCACTCAAACTCGTTTCAAAAAAACCAAAAACTAAATTGCAGCAGTAACAAGGGCTGCATACAACATCGGGTTTTGTGCAAGGCTGGCAGGACGTTGTCCTGCCCAGGCTGCAGCAAATCTCTCAACTTCAGTTCGGGGCTGGACGGAACACTATTGAGCTTTTGTTGTTACCTTCAACTTCGGTAATTTTATTGGGCGGCAGTTCCGGGCTGGACGTTAAAACGTCCAGCCCAGCACAAAGCCCCGCCCGTAATGTGCAAGCCGGCTGACAGCTTTTATCGGCAGACGGTTCACTGTATTTGTTTTTTTCCCAACCCTTCTAAAGACAACATTTCGTTATGAAATTTATTTTAACTACCTGTTTAGTGTTTACCTTTTTAACTTCTTTTGGACAACAACCTAAAGTAAATAATATAAATCAAGTCAAGACGCTAAATATTTATGGCAGTAACAATAAAACTACGATTGGCAAACTAATTATAAACCAAAAATTAGAATCAAAACTTTTCCTTACACAGACATTACAAACAAAAGATTCATCAGGTATATATCGTACCGAGTTTTTGTTCAAAAACCCAGAAGGCGTACCAACATTTGGTGTTAAAATGGATTTTCACTTTGATAAACCTTGTGATACTGCTTATTCAACATTTGACGGCGTTATTATGGGCCATCTATGGGGCTTCGTTGGCAACAAAAATAATTTTAGAATTACAGTTGACCAATTGTTCCCTAATGCTGCTGTCCGTTTAATAGTTTTTAGCAAAGGGGTTGTACAAACAGAAATAGAAGGTGTTAAAGGAATTACAAAGAACTAATATTGGTTTAATGTTTCAATTTTATCAATGTAATTATTAAAAGTCTTTCTCTTATCTTCTGTAACATTCATTGACTTAATGCTATCTTTTAAAGCTTCTAAATAATGATTGGTACTATCTGTTTTCAATTTAAGTTCATTAGTTAGCCGTTTAGATTCAGTACCTAAAGAATCAGCCTTAATTATGGCATCGCTCGTTTCTTTATCTGTAATATTTTTGTATTTAACGGCTATGACCCAAAAAAATATTATAAAGACACCAATTAATGTTCGGACATACCATTTGTGCTTTTTAAATAGCAGTTCGATAATAGGATATATCGTTAGGATAGATATAATTACGTAAAACATTGTTTTAATCGTGTTATCGCTCATGTCATTAATTGTTTAGCTGCACAATATAATAAATGAGTTCGTGAAAAATAAGTTTTAAAAGGCTCCGCCGCACAAAAAACAAATACAGCCCAGCGGCCAGTTATTAATTAAGCGTTGGACGGTAGAATGATCGGCCAGCACATTACATCGGGTTTGGCGAAATGGGGGCGGACGGATACCGTGTTTCAGCAGTTGTAACTCTGCTGTGCTTCATATCGGGCGGACGAATTCTATTTAGCATTTGTTCATAACTTCAACATTTAATTATAAATTGGGCTTCGGTTTGCCGGGGCGGACGGAACAACTGATTCCCCCACTTCGCCAAGCCCCGCCCGTTGTACGTCACCTTAAAATGAGAATCTCTACTATTCTAATAGCAATTTTTTTGACGCTTCACTAGCCATGGGCAAACCATGACTGACATCAAGAGATTGCTTACGGACAAAGACTTTCAGTCATTCAAACCATATATTGACTCCGGTTATTCAAATCCGCCAAAAAGTAATGTTACAGCCAGATGGGAAACATTAAGAGAGGTTCTACCTGGCTACAAAGAAGGCGTTGTTGAAATAGAAGAAAACGCACCAGCTAACGATGGGACTGGAGGAAACAGAATTTATACTTATCATATCAATTTACTCACTGACGGTAAAAAAATATTTTATTACACGTTTCAGCTTAAAAAATTCAATAAGATTGACGAGGACAATTGGGAGTCATATTATTCCACGATTGATTCCTTTGACTCAGTAAATAGATATTCTGAATTTGAAAACACTTTTCGAGAAACCTATAACGCTGACATAATAAAAAGCGACCTTTTTCAGACAATAGTTTATGGCGGCGGTTGTGGGATAGCAGGAACTCCGACAGAGTATCAAGAAATATTAGACACTTACTTACAAAAAAAGGATACGAAGTCAATTTTAGTTTGGCTCAAATCTGCCAATACTGAAAAACAGCTTTATGCAATAAAAGGGTTAAAGGTCTTGACAAAGGGTGGCTATTCCCCAACTCTTGAAGAAAATAAATTAATAACGCTAGTGCGACAAAAGAAGGGATAGTCAATACTTGCAGCGGCTGTATCTATTCTTCTAACACAATAAAGAATATTATAGCAGAAATAGATTCCTGGGATGGTGAGTACTACATTCACAGGAAAAGACCAAGCAAAAACAACAACATCATTTATTATGGGTTAGCCGGCTTTATATTAATTTCTTTGCTTTCGTTCATATACTTAAAACGTCGGACAAAAAAAGGCGGCGTACAACAGGCGGTTTTGCGTCAGCAGGGGTCGACGAATAAATCCTCATCTTCAGTGCTACAATCAGCTACATATCCAGCTGACCGAACACGGATGAGCAACAAAATATATTTTCAACTTTTGTAACTTCGGTCGGCTGCAGTTCCGGGCTGGACGTTTTCCAAATGCCCTGCCGAACGCAAAGCTGTGGCCGTTGTGCGCGAGTTCTGCAGAGTGACAGTTTATTAAAATGACAGACAAACAAGAAATTAATTACAAGACTAACGGAGGGATACTCCACACAATCCTCAACGACAAACAAATTTTGGGTTGTTTCTAATAATTGCATCCACAATCGGACTTTGTAGGTCGGCTAGGTGTTGACAACCTGATAGAACTTCCATTCACATTAGGCAAAGTTTATGCGAAAGATTTTATTTTTTTATTCAATTAGTATAATACTCAATCTCTGTCGTAATAATTGCTTTTTCGTCAGCAATGACACAGACAATTAGAACTCGAATGTTAATTCAGAAAGCAATTAATGACTTGAGTGACACTGAACTCTTTATTGGAAAGGTACATATGCAAGATTACTTTGACAGTATTTCAACTCCGACATATAGCAAGGTAGCTCCTATTGCACAATTTATTTTAGGGAAAAATCAGTTTTTTGGAGAACCAAAGCCAAGTAAAGGAAGACGCAGATTTGCAAAACTGGTTTATCTTGTTTTCAAGTATTCGACGTTTATATTTTTATATGTAATTCCTATTTGGGCCTTACTTAAATGTTGGACAAATACAGATTCTGGACTCTCCAAATGGAACAATTAATATTCCAGGGTTTTTGTTAATAACAATAATGACACTTGCTGCATCTTCTGTAATTATACTTTTTGTCGGGGACATTAAACATATTGGAAGGGCATATAAGAAAATAACAAGTTAACCTGCGTACAACAGGCGGTTTGGCAATATGGCGGGGCGACGAATATATCCTCATCTTTTTGTTCACTATCATCTGCAGTCCGGGCTTGACTTTTACTATTGAGCTTTAGTTGTTATCTTCATCATTAGTAATTCTAATCAACAGCGGTTCCGGGCTTGACGTTTTTCAAATACCGTCACATCGCCAAGCCGTGTCCGTTAGCGGTCATTATAGCGCACTCACCAAGAAATGACGATGTAACATGAGCAAACTAATTTCATCAATTAATATTACAATAGACGGTTTCTGCGGACATGAAGACGTTGTCGCTGACGAAGAACATCATGAGTTTATAAACGACCTTCTCGCCGCAGCGGACAAAGTTTTATTAGGACGAGTAACGTTCCAATTATTTGAGAGCTATTGGCCTCTAGCGGCAAAGGACACTTCCCTACCTAAAGCAATGTTTGACTTTGCTAATCTTATTGACAATATTCAAAAGGTAGTCGTTTCAAAGACATTGGAAAACACAGAGTGGAGACACACAACTATTATCCAAGACCTAAGTGAGAAAAGCATTTCTAAACTTAAACAGGATAGCAGTAAGAGCATAGTGATTTTGGGAAGTCCAAGTATTATTTCAAAACTTTCGGAACTCAAATTAATTGACGATTACTACTTTTCTGTTCAACCAATTATTGCCGGACAAGGGAAACATCTTTTTGAAACATTCAGTCTAAATAAATCTAACAGCTTAAAGCTAGTTGTAACAAATCAATATAAATCGGGTGTAGTAACCTTACGGTATGGAAACTCCTAATATTGGAACAGAGAACAACGAACCGCTAACATTGGGTTTTGTGCAAGTGTGGCTTGACGGAATAACAATGAGCAGCAGTAACTTTTCTGTACTTCAGTTCGGGGCTTGACGAATAAAGCCCAGCTTTGGTACTAACTATTTAACTTTATCAAAAAGCCGAGCAGCGGTTCCGGGCGGACGGAATGCTAGTTCCACACCTGCACAAAGCCCTGCCCGTTATCGGCAATTGTATAGTGCTGAATAGATCTTTCCAAAATCAAGTTCACTTCAATCGCAAAAATGCCTTGATTAAGCTTCAGTGCATGCACAGCCACGCCCAGCTTTAGTAACTCCGGTCTATCAACAGGTATCGAAGATTCATTTAACCAGATCATATCCCTGATTTAGCTTCAGTACATGCACGGCCACACCCAGCTCTAGCAACTCCGATGGACTGAACTACAGCCGATAACAACGGGTTTGGCAAAATGGCGGCTTCAGGATCCAGTGTTTCAAATGCATTAACACCGATGAGCTTCCGTTCCAGCTTTCCGTAACTCAGATGAACGTTTGAATATAATATCAACTTCATATCTTTAATGAGCAACAGTAAGCCGGACTGACCGAATCACAGAATACCGCCACTTCGCCAAGCCCTGCACGTTAGGTGCAATATTTTTTTTGCAAATAGACCTTGATAAAAATATCTTGATACTATGTGCAGGAGTGGTTTCTGAAAGTGTACTGGCGTAGCTTTTTTCTTTACGAAAAAAGCAAAAAAAATACTCAACACCTAACAACCGGTTTTCTGCTATGCGTACTGCCGAACATATCCTGGACTTCATATCGTTAATCATCTTCTGTTCCAACTTTCAGATCACAGATGATCTTTAGAATATGTTCTCAACTTTGTATCTTTAATGGGCTTGACGTTC
>CAVWGT010000005.1:0-8265 GCA_963754585.1 uncultured Chitinophagaceae bacterium | reverse complement strand
CCCTGAAACTCTGCAGGCTTGCTTCTACATTCTCTACAATATCAAGCATGTCAACAAGGGCCAAAGGAGCCAATGCAAATTTTAAATTCCCTGTAAATAGTGTCTTGTATTTGGGATTTATGTTGGCCGTCCACAACTTTGTGTAAAATTTCCGCCGTAAATACAAAGACGGAGAAAATTTCAAAGTAGTCTAATAAAACCTGGTAGTGACGTATAATAGGTCTACCGATGCAAGTACAATGGCCAGTACGTTTAAGATAATAAGCGTGATGATGAAGATACTAAATACCAGCTTGTATCACCGGGCTTTTTGGAAATAGTAATATTTTGATATAGGTGTTTTTCATAGAGTTTTTAATCGCAGTTTATTTTATTTCTGAGATCAAATTTCAAATGATTTAAAACCTTCACCATTATAACGCTCTTTGTTGTTTAAGCCTGAGGGGGCTAGGTCAATTTTGCTACGTCGGCAAAGAAGATACTTTAATTGCCATCATACACGATTCTGTTGTCAACATCTTTCGCAATACCTCCTTCTAATGCAACATAAATCCCCTTACGCATAGCTGCTTCCACATTACTTCCAGAACGGGCAAAGCCAAATAATTTGGAAGCTTCTCTAATAAGTTCATCCTTTGCCAAACTAATCTGATGCTGCAAAATTTCCCTGATTGCATTGGCAATCTCTTCAGGCGGCAAATCATCTGCATCTCTTTTTTTACCATCAGCAGTAGCTACCCGATAGGCAGTGTACGAGCCCGGACTTTCTGTTTGGTTCCAGAATACAACTGTATCGTTGCTGGTGGTTTGTTTTAAAGAAGATTGTGCAAGTATGGTTTCAAAGTGAGCATTGATCCGAGTTCCCAATTTGTTTATGCCCCATGCTCCCAAAATACGCCTGGCTAATAGGTTCCTTGTAATTGGGGCCTCTGCTTCCACTACGGCGTGAATCTGTGCTATGACTTTCTGCATATTGTGGTACTGCAAGAAGTCGTCGGAAGAATTGGTATACACATTTCCTAAATCGCAGGGTTCGTAAACTTTAGCGGTAGAAACTTCCCTTTGTATTTTCAATTCTGCTGACCCAGCGTTGTTATTGTATACCATCTTTTGATCTGGATGGTAAACTGATTCTTGCTCAATTTGGAAAATCTCAGCAGCGTTTTCAACGCCGGCCTCAACTGCAAGTTGTATGCTATACATTATTCCGGATAAAACCCGTTCCCTATTTTCCCACCAATCTGTTGACCATACTTTATGAAGCGTCCAGCCTAACAGGCCTAACACCTCGTGTTGGATAATCTCCCTGTCTTTTGCTGTTTTAGCAGCGTGATAAGTCGCTCCATCGCATAAAACACCCAGGATATACTCGGTAGGTTTTTCTTTGTTTACAATACCAACGTCTATCCGATAACCAGAACAGCCAACGTTAGTATGTACTTCGTAGCCATGTTTTCTAATTTCTTCTGCGAGGGAATGTTCAAATCCGGAATCATTTGCTTCTGCTGTGTCTTTCCTCATTCCCAACGTTACCCGACCTTTTTCTGCATACTCTAAAAATGCTTTGATACTTGCTACCCCTTCAGAAGCAGTCCTGGTAATATCTATTTGTTCAGATCTTAGTGTAGAAAAAACTTTCATTTCATAACGTGCTCTAGAAACAGCCACGTTCAACCTACGCCATCCTCCCTCACGATTCAAAGGTCCAAAGTTCAGATTCACTTTGCCCTCTTTATCCGGGCCATAACCAACCGAAAACAGGATCACATCTCTTTCATCACCCTGCACGTTTTCTAAATTCTTTATAAAAATGGGTTCAGGGTTGTCTAACGCAATTGATTCCAGGTGAGGATTCGATCTCAATAATTCATCAAATAAGTTTTGAATCAGCGTCTGCTGCACAGAACTAAAAGTTACTACGCCTATACTCCTTTTACTCAGCAACGGATCAGACAAACGTCGCTTGATTTCTTCTATCACAGCTTTTGCCTCAAAACTGTTTTGCCGGGTCTTCCCTCTATCGTAATAGCCTTCTACTGGCACACAGGTAACCTTTGTGGCAATGTCGTCTGGCGATGGAAAAGTGAGCAGCTTATTCTCATAATATTTGGAATTGCTAAATGCAATCAGACTCTCATGCTTGCTTCTGTAATGCCATAATAGATTGCGGGAAGGAATAGATAAAGCAAGGCAATCATCCAGGATACTTTCCAAATCTTCCTTGTCCATATTATCCTCATCTACACTGTTGGATGAGAAGAAACTGGTAGGTGGCATTTGCTTTGGGTCACCTACAATAATCATATTATTTGCACGTGCTATAGCACCAACGGCTTCGCAGGTCGGCATCTGGGAGGCCTCATCAAAAACAACCAGGTCAAACTTTGGTCCACCAGCATCAAAATATTGTGCGACAGAGATTGGACTCATAAGCATGCACGGCGTGATTCTTGGCAGCAGGTTGGGAATGGCATCAAATAATTTTCTGATGGGCATGCTCCTTCCTTTATTACCTATTGTTTTTTGTAAAATGCTTATTTCTGATGTTTGCGATCCCTCCCTAGTAAAGTCTGGTATCCTGGCAGCAAGTTTAGCATACAACTCCTGTTTGGTAAGCTGCTCGAAATAGTGGCTCATCTGCCGGAAACGGTCAATCTTCTCTTCAAAAAGTTTTCCGTTAAATAAAGCAAGGACCGGTTCTTTTTCAATAATAAAATTGGCGCTTGATCGGTATAATCCTTTTTTAAAAGCGAGTACTACATCTGCGCTTTTAATTTTGCCGGTCTCGTATTCAGAAACCACTGGTGCTAATCCAGCCTCCAATGCTTTGTCTTTTGCTGCCAGCCAGCTTATCCAGTCTTTGAGCTGATTTATTGAATCATAAACCTGGCTGGAAATGGTTTCGAGGTGATCAAAGTAATTTTCTGAAACATGTTTCAAATCTAAAAATGCAATTCCCAATGTTTCTTTCAACCTGGCTTTCTTGGCATCAACCGCTAACCAGGATTCAGTAAAATATTTTATATTTTGTCCATGTAGAGTATGAAAATTTGAAGCGCCCTCACTCAATTCAGCAGAGATGCGTTTGCGCCACTCTTTGGCTTTTATTGTACTGCCTGTTATGAGTAAGATCTCCCGGTTTAACTGGATAATCGTTTTTGAAATCAGCGATAATTGTGTCCAATCACAATCGCCACCCAACCACATAAAACCAAGCAGTGGCATTAAGAAATCAGACTGCTTATCAACAATAGCCTGCTCCATATGATAGGCAACTATTTTGTTTAAAAGCGGCGTTACAAAATCCGGATCAGAAGGCTTGCTCCTTGCTTGTTTCTTCAGCATTTTCTTAATAGCTGATTGCTTAAAATATTTGGGCAAAAACCAGGTATGCGAAGCTGTGTTCCAATCCTGTAACGTTTGCTCAGCATCTAATGCAAGTATGGAAGGCTGATATTCCGCCAGTAACTCCCTCCTTAATGCGTCCCTTTGTAAACCATGTTCGCAGGTGGTCATCATTTTGTTTAAGGATTGCTCCGGATTGTCGATTGCAAATAATTCTGGCGCCGTATTTGGCAAGGTTAGCAACAACCGGGAGAGGGTGTTTAGCGCTTCCAGTTGATCGCTGCTGGTAATGGAAGCACCAATATGCAATTTAGAACTTACTGCATTGGTATAAGCCCGGAGTTCCCCTACCTCAGTTATAAATTTATGCAGCAAATCCCGGCTATCGGCTTTGAGCTGTTGGCTATACGATCTTATATCAACCGGCACCAGCGGATGATTATACGGTTGTGGAAGCAACGAACCAGCTGCCTGCAATTCACCTGCAATATCGTTCCAGATAGAAACGTCGTTGGTGGTAAGATTTTCTATCGTTTCGTTAGAAAATCTTATTTCAGTGTCAATAATTTTTAGTGCCGCATCAACAGAAAAGCACTCAAATAAAGAAAAGCCAAAAGAGTATTTTTTATGTAATGCATTAACATAACCATTTAAATCGGTACGCAAATGAAATAACCTGTCCGCCTCAGCTTCAAAATTTTCAGGTGGTACAGTACGTGTTATAGTGGTGGTTCTTTTCAACTGTTCCAGTACCGCCGACTTCTTTGATTTGTTGAGTGTAATTCCAGGCAGAATGCACCCAGTCCTATTTTTTCCCACCGATCTTTTACTACAGACAATGCAGCCATCTTTTCTGCCACAAACAAAACTTTTTTACCGTTGTACAATGCATTGGCAATAATGTTTGTAATGGTTTGCGACTTTCCCGTACCCGGAGGACCATGTAGCACAAAACTTCTATCTGCCATAGAATTCGACACGGCTTCCAATTGCGAGGAGTCTGCACTGATAGGCAGTACTAGTTTTGCGGGATGGTGTACTTCATCAAAATTACCTGCAGCAGCGTTTTCCGGGAGCTCCCATTCTATTTTACCTGATATTAAACTTGCTACAATTTTATTCTCCGATAATTTATCTGAGTTGGTATAAATATCATTCCACATAATAAATTTGCTGAAAGAAAAAGTGCCCACGAAAACCTGATCTTCTACATCCCATCCTTTTTTATTCATGATGGCCTGGCGAATGATAGTGAATACCAATTTCAGGTCTACACCACTTTCATCTTTTGGTAAGTTTTCGAGGCCCCCAATATTAATTCCAAAATCCTGCCGAAGCATTTCCAGCAGCGTAATATTCATCATCGTTTCTTCTTCCCTTGTCCTGATCACATATCCTCTTTGCGCAGATTTACGAACAATCTCCACAGGCATCAGTAAGAGCGGCGCATATCTTGGTCTTTCACTTTCCGCAGTTTCAAACCATTTGAGCATGCCGAGGGAAATGAATAAAGTATTTGCACCATTCTCTTCCAGGGACATACGGGAGGAGCGATATAATTGTGTCAGGCTGATATTTAGCTCATTTTCCGAAAGGTAGGAACGCAGTCGTTTCTGTTTGAATTCATGCTCGAGTAAATCTGTAATAGGATCAGCCTTATTGATGGACTGATAGACACCTGCATTCCTGAGCGGATTATCCCAGTCAGTTGGTTTACCTAATATTTGAAATTCGGAACCCAGCGCTAACTCGTCTTCCAGTTGATGCAGTTTAGTAAAAATAAGTTGAATGGTACTCCGGGTAATGCGAAGGCTAAGTAAGTTATTACGAAGGGTGAGGTCGAGTAGTTTTCGCTCCCAGAGTTTCTTTTTTGTCACCTCAATACGGTCTACATCCGTCAGCTTCTGCGTGGGTACAATCGCTTCTGGTATGTCAGTATTTCTTTCAGTTATATTTTGTTCAACTATTTCAATTCCGTTGATGGTTTGTATACGCAACGGCAGTGGCCTGATGCCGCCGTACCTTGCCCGGCGTATATCTACAAAAAGAATGAACTCATCTTCCTTCAACAACTTGTACTGGCTGACTGCACTGCCTCGTCAAAACCCGACGTTGTTACCGGCATTCATGACAAGTTCCTTCTACCATTACGATCTCATCAATACCATCGGCAGTTCTTTTGTAAGCAGGGACACATCGTCATTCACAGCTATCCGGGAAAGATTCATCCATCAGCCAGCCGCCTACAAATGCATGACCCTTTACTATGATTATTATGGGGTGAATCCCACCGCTTCAAGGCAACTTGCATACAATAAGGAAATATCCAGGCAGTTGGCCATACGCTGATAGAAAATGGTATCGCACATGCGTACCCGCTGACCACTCTCTTCAAAGCTTGCCGGTACGGTGCAATACACCAGGTTCAGTTCAGCAATGGCTTCGTAAATAGCAGCCATTTGCTTTCTTCACCCTGTCAGGGTTAGACTTTGGTATGCATCAAAGGATGGCCTGCCGGTCCATCTCTGCAAGATGCCGAGGCCCGAGTGCCCATCACTTTCGCGATCTCCGGATGATTGGGCGTTACAAACGCAGCCAACATCTCCGGCAGTACACTAATGCCGTCCCACTGATCGTAAGCAAGAATATAGATACTATAATCCTCATTAAACAGAACCTCATTCGCCGACTCTAATGACCAATGTAAAATCACCAACGAGTCTTTCTGAAAGTTCTGCAAGGTATTTGGTCAATGATTTTATATCGATAGCACCAATCTCCACCAGCTCATCCATCGGCAATACATCAATCCGCTTCGCCCAGGGAATGGCAAATTCCGGGTTGCAAGTAATTTCAATACCTACATTGCTGATATCAGCCCTACTGATATTTTTAATTCCGAGGTTGCGTACAACGGGTACATGATTTTGCTGGAGGGCAAAATTGATTATGGGGGAGTAGAGGAAGGAGACTTCGAGGTACACAGATTGATTCATAAGTTACTTGTTATTAATTAAGTCTTTGGAACGCTTCGATTATATGTTCATCAATTAAATCTGCACTTTCCAAATATTTTAAAATCATCTCACCAGAATCACTTCACCTTTCTCAGCAACATCTCCCGCAAGGGCGTTGCTCTATCATAATGCTTTTTTGGGTTTCTGGGTACCTAGTATTTCAACGCTTTGGCAATAATCCAGTATGGCATTAAACATTTTAACTTCATTTTTTATGATAGCAGCATGACATGAATTTGCGTTCTCTGATATTACGCAAACAATCATTCCATTTTGATCCTCTACAATTCCATTTTTAGTTTTCCATTCCATAAGCCTTAAGATTTAATCTGTGAAGAGTTAATATCGCCCTGAAACTCTCCAATCCCGACCGTAAATTCTCCACAATATCTAACCCTAGTTATTCCGGGCCAGGCAGATTGTCTAAATCGGCTAAATATTTATCCTTTGATAAATCACACTTCGGGAACCAATTTAAATGTGTTCAATTTATATAAGTTTTCGCCGGCTCATTTCATTGTAAATAAGACGCAAACAACTTAATCCCTCTGGTGTTTCATCCCAGTAAATACTGTGAGATTTAATGCCGCCTAGCATTATAGCATCCAAAATTCCATTACTGCTAATACTACTAATTTCATAATTTATGTTAACAGGTTTCATAGAGTTCATTTCAAGTCCAAATTCCGCATCCCCTTTTTTACCGTCTTTTCTAAAATTTGTTCCCAGCGCATCAGCTATAGAATAAACATTTAGCCAGGTAATTTTTGCATCCAGTAATTTATTCCTGTCGTTAAAATATCCTTTGTAATAGGCTTTTACAAATTCTACCGGGGTGCCAATTGTTATAAGTGTTTCCGAAAGCTGCAGAACGTTTTTAGAAGGAACTGTACCGAATGGAAAAATCATATCTAAAATAACCAGGCTTCCAAAACTGTAACTATGATATTGAATTTTTGTATTTGGTTCATTTTCTGCAATGTGTTCAATCAGCAGCTCGAGGTTGCCGTGAATACGCTGGCTTTGTGCGCCCACTTCCAGATAATTATTTGCTGATACAAATTCAGTGGCAAGCGCCGTAATGATAACTTTTGCAGTAGGTACAATAATAAGTAAAAGGGCCGTGATTGATAAAAATATTTCAGAAACATTTGATAACCACTCCCGGCTAATTCCCCAGCCCTTGGTAAAGGGTAAATATTCTTTTACGGTATTCGCAAAATTTGAATAAGATTCCGTGCCTAAAAAATTAACAATAACTCCTAAAGCAACTGGCAAAATAAAAACAATTGAAGTAGCAATAATAAAAAAAATAAAAAACAGGTAAATGGTTTGCCCCGGGTGGCTATACCCTCCTGGTCTAAATGTCCTTAAAATCAGCCTTGGAATTTTTTTTATAACCAGCCAGAAAAGTACAAGATTTTTGATCAAAATATTAAGAGAATCAAACTTTCCGATTAGGATGTTTTTGTATTTAAACTCGTAAAATTTATAAATAATTTCTGCAGTGTCATGCCCTTCTTTTATAATACTTACCACTGTACTCTCGTTATCACCATAGGTAATTTTTTCAGTTTTGGTACTGAAGTTTACCGCAGTATGGTTATACCTGTACTCATTCATAAACCGGGTAGCATATTTTTCAATTGATTCTTCCTGATAGGACTGACTTAGACCAGATATGTAAACACCTATTTTCATTATAAGAAATTTTAATTTCTATACATTTAAAGCCACCTCTCCTCGAATGCCTTTTTTAAAATACTTTGCCTTAATGCCTCTGACTGTTGCAGACTTTGGGTTATGCTTTCTTCCATTTTATCGGCAAAACTTAAGCTGACTTGTATCAGTGAACTATTTTGTTAAGTTCTAAATCTAAACAGATAGTTATTTATTCTTGTAG
>CAVWGT010000004.1:0-27798 GCA_963754585.1 uncultured Chitinophagaceae bacterium | reverse complement strand
GGAAATCTCTTGAAAAATTGGTCGGGATACTATATCCGACCATATCCGCCACCTCGTTGATTTTATATTTGTTTTCTGCAAGCAGTTCAGCGGCTCGTTTCAGGCGCGACAAATTGATAAGTTCATTTGGGGTCATATCCGAAATTCCCTTAATTTTCCGGTATAAGGTAGGCCTGCTCATATTCATGAGCGAAGAAAGCAGATCCACATCCAGATTGCTGTCTGCAATTTGTGAAGTGATAATTGCATTGAGCTGTTCCAGAAATTCCTTATCTGCTTTGGAAAAGGCTATGCCCTTGATATGTGTCAGCGGCGAACGTGCGAAATATTCCTTGATAATGTTCCGGTTATTGATCAGATTAGTGATCTGGGCAACCAGATGATCCAGCGAAAATGGTTTTTCAATATACGCATCAGCTCCTACTTCCAGTCCTTCAATCTTTGAATTGATCGAATTTTTTGCAGTCAGTAGAATGATCGGAATATGACTGAACTGCACATCATTTTTCATTTTTCTGCAAAGTTCAATCCCGTCCATGACCGGCATCATGATATCACTGATCACCAGCTGAATATTTTCACGCTGCATGAACATCGACTGCCTGCTGACCGTCCGTTGCCCGGAAAATATTGTAAGACGAACTTAGTTCTCTGCTCAAATACGTCAGAATCTCGACATTGTCTTCCACAACTCATAATCACCGGCTTGGCAGGATCCAAAGCCTCTTCCATTGTCTCGGATCTAAAAAATAATTCTCGGGATTATTATCCGTTTTCTCCTTTCAAATCCATCTCATAATCCTGATGAATCGGAAGCGAAAGAAGAAAAGTATTTTGATGCCATATCACTGCCCTTTCAGTTCCAGTTTTCCTTTGTGCAGCTCCGTCAAGAGATCGTGCAAGCGGAAGTCCAATGCCCGTCCCTTCCTGTTTTTGATTTGCCTCCAGCCGGTAAAAAGGCTCAAAAATCTTGTCGCTGTTCTCGTGCTCCAATCACCGGACCATCGTTGCTGAATTCAATATGAAACAGCAGATCGTCGCTGTTAAAAGGCAAAAGCCTGACTTTGACAAACTATCGGCATATTTAACCGCATTGTTGATCAGATTTGTGATAATTTTTTTACAGGCTTCAATGTCCACATACGCTTGAAGGGCAATTCTGGGAAGCTCAATTTTATAGGTCAATGTTCTTTTGTTCCGCTGCTGGCCTGAATGTTGCAAAAACATCGCTCAACAGTTCGTTAATATCCGTTTTTGTAAAATTCAAACTAAAATTATTTGCCTCCGCTTTTCGGAAGTCGAGCAGCTGATTGGTCAGATCAATTAACCGGTTGGTATTTTTATTTATCATTGTAAGACTTTCAAAAGTTTCCGCATCCGGGTTTTTATGAGCAAGCAATTTATCCAGCGGCATTTTAATTAACGTCAGCGGCGTACTGTATTTCGTGTGCAACATTAGTAAAAAAATCAATTTTGGCATTATATATTTCGCGTTCCTTACCAATTTCAATGGTTTCAATTTCACGCTTGTTTTTTTCGCCCATTGCCAGATGATAATAGCGAAATACTGTGACTGCAATCGCTACGACAAGTGTTCCATAAAGTAAATATGCCCAGAGCGTTGCCCACCAGGGAGGCAATATATCAATACTTAATCTTGTTTCGTGGCGGTTCCAAACCTGATCATTGTTCGAACCCTTTATTTTAAATGTATAATGACCCGGCGGTAATTTGGAAAAGTATATTTTTCTGTGATTAGTCAATTTAACCCACTGCTTATCGAGCCCCTCCATCTGATAAATATAACTATTCATCTGCGGGATAATATAACTTAGCGCGGCGACATCGAAACTCAGATTTGCACTGGTATATGGCAATTTTATTTCCCTGGTATAAACCGGTGAATGTATTAACGGCGAGTTTTTGCCACCAATTTTAACATCCTGATTATTGACCTGGATTCCGGTAATGTATACAGGAGGAACAAATGTATTTTTAACAAACGAGGTAGGCTTAAAACTGATCATTCCGGCCACTGTGCCAAAAAACAAGGTTCCGTCGTCATTTTTATAGGCGGAATTATAATTAAACTGCTCGCTGGGAAGTCCGTTGGCTTCGTTATAATTGGTAAATTTTCCGGTTTTTAAATCCAGCATGGACAAACCTCTTGATGTGGAAATCCAGAAATTGCCCAGATCATCTTCCACAATACGGAACACCTGATTATCAGGAAGCCCATCTTCACTATGGTAATTTTGAAATTTACGGTTTACAGGATTATAGCGTGACAAGCCATGTTCAGTGCAAAACCAAAGATCTCCGTTTTTGCTTTGATAAAGTCCGTTGATATAGTTATCCGGCAGTCCATTGGCTTTGCCCGCTTCATATTGAATCCTTCCCTTTTCGCTGGTTTTGGGATTAATATAATAAACACCCTTACCGTAACTGGCAACCCAAAGCGTGCCGTTTTTGTCTTCATGAATGCTTTGGACCTGGGTATCAAAAAATTTTAACTGTGTAAAATCGTCCGTACTTCTGTTGTACTTAAACAGTCCTGACCAGGTTCCGACCAGAATTTCCGATGCTCTGGTTTTGTATAGCGTGACAATGAAATTGCTTCCAAACGTGTTAGGCAGATCCGTTGAATAATGGCGCACTATTTTGTTGGTTTTCAAATCCATCACATCCAGACCATGCTCGTAGGTTCCGATCCACAATTTATCTCCATCTGCTATCAGGCCGTGCAAGTTATGGTAGGCGATGCTGCCTTTTTTGCCATCAGGTAAAAAAGATTTAAAAATGCCCGTCTTGGTATCCAGCTGATTAAGACCTGCGTCCTCGGTACCAATCCAAAGCTTGCCGTATTGATCCTTTGCAATTTCATGAATAAGATTTCCGCTGATGCTATTTGCCGGGCTGGGGAAAATACTTTTTAAACCGGTTGAACTCGGAGGAGTAATAATTCACGCCGCCAAACTGGGTGCTTATCCAAATTCCACCTTCCCTGTCCTTGAATATGTCATTGATAATGTTATCTGTAATCGAGTAAGCATTATAGCTTTGCCTGACAATGTGATTTACCTTTCCGGATGCAAGATTCAGCAAATACAACCCAGACTCAGTGCCGAGCCAATATTCATGCTCATTGTTTTTAAAAACGCAGTGCAAGTGAATGTAACCGTCTAAATGTACCTGTTGTGATAAATCCAGAAAAGTATGTTTCTGAAAATTGAATAACAGCAAACGTTTCATTGTACCGATCATCAGCGCCGAATCACCAACGGCGTGCACGATCATATTGTAGTAGGAATCATTCTTTGGACCGATGCGTGCAATATCGTATGGTTTGAAAAGCCCTTTTACCTGATCATATAGCTTCACTGATCCTTCACCAGTAGAAATCCAGACAGCACCCTGCCCGGAAATATTAAGCGAGACAATACGGCTGGACTCACTACTAAAATCTTTTATCTTCCGGGTTTTTCTGTTGTATTTAAATAATCTGTTATTTGAAATAAGCCAGATGTTATCATTTTGGTCGCCAAGAATCCGCCTTACTTCACCAGCCGGAATTCCTTTGAAAGCAGTGAAACTTTCAGTCCGGGGATGATAAATAAAAATGCCCTTATGTGTTCCTACCCAGATTTTTTCATCTGAATCCTCATATAATGAAAAGATCGAATTACTGCCCAGGCTTGTAGAATCGCCCCGCTTGTTTCTGAAAATCTTAAAGGAATTTCCATCAAACCGGTTCAGTCCGTTTCTGCCAGCCACCCAGATAAAACCTTTTTTATCCTGAATAATATCGCCGGTTGTGTTACCCGACAAGCCGTCAGAAACCTTATAATTTTTAAAATAATAAGGCTCGTTTTGGCCGGAAACGGTCAGGTAAAAAAGGAAGCAAAAAATGATGGTAAATATTTCTTTCACATGCTTATCCGAAAACAATCCGGTCTATGGTAAACGCTAATTCCTTTATTGGGTACAAATATATCCCTGAAAAATGATCGGTATTAATAAAAATTAAGGTTGAGACGATTTGATCTGAAATTGAGACAGACAGATCATTCTGTTAATGACTAAACACAGAACTTCGCATCACGTTAAATAAATCCAAAAATTTAATCAGATAGTAACAAGAACGTAGAATGGACGCTCTGTTTAAACAACAATTTTAATGGAAAATAATTTGTACAAACTGACAAAAAGTAACCAAAGGACAAGGATGGCCCGATGGTCCGAAAAAGTGATGCTTGCATTGATAATGAGCATTTTGCCAGGCATGCTTGCCGTTTCCCTGGCCCAGACGACCACCTCGGTCTCTGGTAAAATCTCTGACAAACAAGGTGTTCTGCCAGGTGTTTCGGTGGTAGTCAAAGGCACAACAAATGGAACAACAACCGGAGCGGACGGACGCTTCGAACTTCAAATTGCTGCCGGAACAAAAATACTGACGGTCTCACATCTGGGTTATGTAACCCAGGATGTAGATGTGAGCAGTAAATCCATTGTCGAGATCACACTGCTTGAAGATCAGAAAACGCTCAATGAAGTCGTTGTGATCGGTTATGGATCTATGAATAAAAAAGAAGTTTCAAGTGCGATCACCCACTTATCCTCAAAGGATCTTTTGCGCGTAGGAAGCAATAACCCGCTTATGGCGATCCAGGGTAAAGTAGCCGGTCTTTCGATCACCAACACAGCAGGAGCTGATCCTAATTCTTCCCCAAGCATTCAGCTAAGAGGTGTTTCTTCGCGCAGCGCAGGTCTTGGGCCCTTGTTTGTTGTAAACGGTATCCCGGGAGGAAATATTGACAACATTAACCAAAATGAAATCGAATCCATTGACGTATTGAAAGGTGGTGCTGCGTCGGCTATCTATGGTACACGTGGAAGCAACGGGGTTATTGTCATTACAACCAAGAAAGGCTCTGCCGATTCAAAACTATTTTACGACGGTTACACGACTTTTGATTATCTGGCCAATCAGTTATCGGTTCTTTCAAAGGACCAGTTTCTTGCAAATAAACGCGGTGTTGATTTTGGAGGTAATACCAACTGGATGAAAGAAGTAAGCCGCCAGCCGTCATTTTCACAAAAGCATACACTGCAATTTTCGGGAGGCAACGGAAAGACAAACTACTTTACCTCAGTCGATTACCGCAATGCAAACGGAATCGATCTTCGCTCCTCGAAAAAAGAATATGGTGGAAGGGTGAACATTAATCATACAACAGCAAACGATATGTTTGCACTTACTTTCAGTGCAGCTCCGCGTTATGCAAAAACAAGCGGCGCAGATTATAGCGGATTTAATTATGCATTAACATTAAATCCGACGCTTTCAGTAAAGGACGCAGCGGGAAAATACAACTACATCACTTCCGGATTTTTTGCTAATAACCCGGTTGAAACCGCAAAAAGTATTCTTCAGGACCAGGAGCTAAAATATCTGGATTTCAATGGCTCGGCAAAAATGAATATTTTGAAAAACCTGAATACAATTGTCACTTTCGGGGAAGTTACCTCATCGTTCCGGAATTTGAATTTTACTCCATCAACCATCACCCCGGTTATTAACGGAACCAAACGGAACACCGCGTCTCAGTCGCTGGATGAAAATGACCAGAAAAGTCTGGAATGGCTGGGCAATTATTACCTGGATCTGAACAAGCACTCATTTAAGTTGCTTGGAGGGTATTCCTACCAGCTCTTTACTTCCTCAGGTTTCAGTGCATCCAACGAAAACTTCCCATCTAATGTGCTGACCTACAACAGTCTTGGAACGGGATTATGGAATCTTGAAAAAGGAATTAACAATGTGGGATCATATAAAAACAGCTCAAAACTAATCGCTTTCTTCGGACGTTTGAACTACGATTTTGATCAGAAATATTACTTTTCCGCCAGTCTTCGCAAGGAAGGTTCTTCCAAATTTGGCTATGCTAATAAATGGGGATATTTCCCGGCTGCATCGGCCGCCTGGCGTATCACCCAGGAGAAATTCCTTAAAAATGTTTCCTGGCTAAATGAGCTGAAACTGCGTGCAGATTATGGTGAAACAGGGAATCAGGATTTTGGAAATTACTTGTCGTTGGATACTTACGGAGGCTATGGCTACTACCAGTACAACGGTATTTCCTACCAGGTTTGGGGGCCAAGCCAGAACACCAATTATGACCTTCGCTGGGAGAAGGCCATTAACTTCAATGCCGGACTGGACTTTGAATTGTTGAACAGTAAAATAACGGGTAGTTTAAACTATTACGTGCGTACCAATAAGGATTTACTTGGTTCTTACAATGTTGCAAATCCGCCCAATATCCAGGGCTCAACTTTTGCCAATGTTGGAACGATGAAGAATACGGGGCTGGAATTACAGATCAGTGCCGCTGTGGTCAGTAAAGGTAATTTTAGTTATAATCTCAGTTTGACAGGCGCTTACAACAGCAACAAATTTGTGTCGTTTTCAAACAATCTTTTCAAAGGACAAACCTATATTGATGTCGTAGGTATGCCTGCGCCTGGAAGCCCTGGAAACATTCAGCGGTTACAGGAAAACACACGGATCGGTAGTTTTTATGCGCTTAAATCGGCTGGTGTTAATGACGACGGAGCGCTTCTGGTTTACAATAAAAATAATGATATCATTCCTGCAAACCAGGCCAGCAACGATGACAAGCAATTTGTGGGCAATGGTCTTCCCAAGTTCACTATGGGATTTTCCAATAGTTTCAAATATAAAAACTGGGATCTGAGCGTGATGCTGCGCGGCGCTTTTGGCTATAAACTTTTCAATACTTATGCTTTTTACCTGGGAACTCCGGCTACTCAGGAAAATGCAAATGTGCTGACTTCGGCTTATGACGGTGGTAAATATTCCAAGCTGACCAGCGCCTCAACCTATTCATCGCTGTCGGATTATTTTTTGGAACCGGGTGGGTTTGTAAAAATTGATAATGTAACGCTGAGCTACACACAGCCGCTGAAAACCAAATTCATACAGTCTGTACGCGTTTATGCAACCAGCAAAAACCTGGCCACATTTACAAAATACACTGGCGGCGATCCTGATCTTGTGCAGGTGAACGGACTTTATCCGGGCGTTAACAACTCGCTGTCGTACTACCCTTCTACCACACAGCTGCTGGTTGGTTTGCAGCTTACTTTTTAATCTTCTGAAATATTATTTGCCAAACATGAAAAAGATTCAGATTTCAAAATACATATATAGAATAGCTGCCTGCGCACTGCTTTCGGTGACAGCCGGCTGCACGAACCTTGACGAAGTACTATATGACCGGATCACCTCGGGCAACTTTCTTCAGACGCGTGAGGATGTCACACGCGATTTTCTAAGAGCATTTGAGCACAGCTATTGGAGCATTCAGGGTGGCAGCACATTCATGCTTCAGGAAAATAGTTCTGATGAAATGATGACAATAAACCGCCAGGGCGACTGGTTTGACGGCGGGCAGTTTCAGCGCGTTCATTACCATACCTGGACGCCAAATGACGGCTATACCAGTGATCCGTGGAATGCATTATATGGAGGAGTAACACTGGCGACCAATTCGCTTGAAGACCTGGAAGGAATCACCGATCCTACAAAATTTGAGATGACCCGGCAGGAGCTTGATGGAATGATTGCGGAACTAAAAGTACTCAGGGCGTGGCTGAATATCCGTGTGCTGGATTTTTACAGAAACATCGTCATCGTTACAAAAGTAAAAGGACAAACAGAGGGCGGTCCGCAGGTTCCACCGCAGGAAGCATTTGACTTCATCGAGAAGGAATTGAAAGAAGCGCTTCCAAAACTTTCTACCAATACAACATTGGCGGATAATGTCGTAGGACGCTGGACACAGGGCGGTGCGGCTTCCTTGCTGGTCCGACTTTATCTGAATGCAAAAGTATATACCGGAACGGACCGTTTTGCAGACTGCGCAGTGGTTGCTCAGGACATTATCGATGGAAAATATGGCACTTATGCACTTGAAAGTCGTTGGGATGCGCCTTTTGATTATACCAATCCAACTTCAAAAGAAACGATTTTTGGCTTTCCGGGAAGCTTTGGACTGACCCACTGGCAATATGACGGCGGAATGTATTTCTGGATGCTTCCTAATTTGGCGCCAAGTTATTTCGGCTTTACTGATTTTGGAAACGCCAACCCGAAATATGCAATGCAGCCAGGCCGTGATGTGGATAGTGTTGAATACAGTTTTGCACTGGGCAAACCTTTTGTCAAATTCCAAAAATACAAGGACGATGTCCGTTTGAAAAAATACAAAAACCTGGGCAACAGCAAAAGGGAAGGCATGTTTTTGTATGGCTATTTGCCCTATACCAATTCATCTGGAAAAGCGGATACAGTAAAAGGATTTAAAGGCCCATATCCCCTATTCCTGCGCGACCAGGTTGGTAAATTCCTTGATGCCAAACCGGGAACAAAAATCGCTGACAAGGTTTCCAACATGAATAACGGCGATAATAATTCAGGTCTTTATCCTGTCAAATACCCTTATTACCCAAGCGACGATATGAACAAAATTTCATCTGCTTATGCAGAAGTTCGTTACGCCGAGATTTATTACGCACTGGCTGAATGTAAATACAGGGCTGGAAATAAAGCCGCAGCGGCAGTTCTGCTTAACACAGTCCGTGCACGCAATTACCCGGCCAATTCTCCAAGTCTTTATAAAGTCGACGGAAGCCAGCTTACTGATCAGGAAATGCTTGATGAATGGGGCCGTGAATTTTTGGCCGAAGGCAGAAGAAGAACCGATCTGATACGTTGGGGCGTATTCACTACCGGCACCTGGTGGGATAAAAATCCGGAGGCTGACAACCATACCGAGATTTTGCCGATTGGACAAAATGTACTGAATTCTTCACCCCAATTGAAGCAAAACCCAGGTTATTAAGATTATTAATCAAACAGTTACAATGAAATTTTTAAAACTTTCGGCTGTTCTGAGTACCGCAATTCTTTTTGCGGTACTTGGTTCGGCCAATACTTTTATTGACCGCAAACCGGTATTAAAAAAGTCGTTATCTAAAATCGAAAGACCCAGAAAAGCATGGGCATTACGCTCGGTGCTGGATTCCAGGCCAAGGATTCTGAGCATAGCGCTAAATGATAAACTCTGGATTGCTTATAATACGAAAACGGCGTCTTTGTATAAAGCCTGGATTGGAAAGATAGAATTTGGCGGCCCGGTTTACACCTCTTCTCACGGGCCACAGCCTATTTCCATTGGAACAACTTATATGGAAGAACCTGACGATAATCCATGGCGCATCCAGGCTGATGGTAAGGAAATTACACCAGAAATCAGCTACAAAGGGCATACAATTCTGGATAACCAGATATCATATAAAGTATGAGCTTGGCTATCTGGACAAAAAAATTACGATCGAGGAAAAACCTGAATTTTTTGACGCCGCAGACGGCAAAGCGGGTTTTCAGCGGATCTTTGATGTTTCCAATGTTCCTGCTGGTGTGACTTTATCCTTAAATATGCACCTGAACTCACTTTCTGCTGCAACAGATTACCAAACGGACGGCAAATTTTCTGGTAAAAGATCAGAAGGAAAGTAAAGTTGAAAATCAGTCTTATACAGCGGTTGACGGTGCTTTGGTATTAAACAACAAAGGTAAAACAACGTTTTCAGTTAATTTTTCTAAAAAACCGGAACCAGTTAAAACACCACAGCAGAAGCTAGGCAGATCAGAAATGGTGGCTGGCTTATTTGCCCAAAGTGACTGTAATACCTGCCACAATCAGGACGTCAAAACCGTTGGACCTGCTTACAAAGCCATTGCAGAACGGTATGAAAATAATGACAAAAACAAGAATACACTTGTTGCCAAAGTGATTGCCGGCGGCGCGGGTAACTGGGGACAAATTGCGATGTCGCCTCATCCGGATCTGAAAAAAGAGGATGCCGAAACGATGGTTTCTTACATCACTGGATCTGGATGCAGAAAAAGAAAGAGCGCAGGCTGCCTACAAATTAATGCCAAAACCTGCTTATCCGGTGATACTAAACACCGCTAAATCTTCTCAAACTGCCAAGGCAGTGGAAAAACCCGGGATTGCAGTCAATATTTACCAGTTCTCAGGCGGCCTTAGCAGCGTACCGGAAATCAATGATGAAATGCTGCCAGTAAAATCCGGAGTCGATTAATGCGCTGCATCTGGACGACAAAGATTTTGGAGACCTCAAAGACAATTTTGCCATTTTTGCCAGTGGCTATATCAATATAAAAAAGACTACAAATATCGATTTCCGTCTGGTTTGTGATGATGGCGGAAAGCTTTTTATTGATAATGAACTTGTCATCGACAATGGTGTGAATCACCCGCTGCAACCGACTGACGGAGAAATTATTTTAAAAGCCGGAAAACATCTCTTCAAAGTGGAATATTATCAGGGTTCGTATGGCAAAGGGGTTTCTTTGCAATGGAGGCCTTATGGCAGCAAAGAATTTGTAGTGGTGCCACCAGCCGTTTTCACCTACAAAGGTGCCGACATTAAAAGAACCGGACAAACGTCGATTGAGGTAAAAAAAGATGATGTTCCCGGGAGATAAATCACCACTTTTATCGGTACATCCAAGCTTTACATTAGCCCAGGCACGGCCCGAAAATTTTCAGCCAAGAGTAGGTGGAATGGATTTTCTTTCTGATGGAAGAATGGTAGTAAGCACCTGGGATTCATTAGGATCTGTATATATCGTTGATGGCCGTAGAGCCAATACACCTAATGAGATTCAGGTAAAACGCATTGCTTACGGACTGGCTGAACCTTTGGGTTTAAAGGTGGTTGACGATGAAATTTATATCATGCAAAAACAGGAGCTGACAAAGCTGGTAGATCTGAATAAGGATGAGATTATCGATCAATATCAGACGATCTGCAACGGCTGGAAAGTTTCAGCTAATTTTCACGAATTTGCTTTTGGGCTGGTTTATAAAGACGGTTATTTTTATGGAACGCTTGCTACGGCGATTAACCCGGGCGGAGCCAGCACTAAACCACAGATTCCGGACCGCGGAAAAGTGGTGAAAATTTCAAAAAAAGATGGCTCCTTTACATTTGTCGCTTCCGGGCTTCGCACACCAAACGGGATCGGTCTGGGCGTAGATAATGAAATATTTATTGCTGATAACCAGGGCGACTGGCTTCCTGCGAATAAGATCGTTCATTTACAGGAAGGTGCATGGTACGGATCACGCTCGGTAGATTTTGAAGGAACGGCTAACAAAAAAGAAACACTTCCGGTTGTCTGGCTTACCCAGGATGAGATTGGTAATTCACCAAGTCAGCCTGCAAAACTAAATGTCGGCCCTTACCAGAATCAGATGATACACGGTGATGTGACTCACGGAGGACTTAAACGAGTTTTTGCTGAAAAAGTAAATGGTGCATACCAGGGAGCCGTATTCCAGTTTACACAAGGACTGGAAGCTGGTGTTAACCGGTTGGTATGGAGCCCGGACGGATCACTTTATATTGGCGGCGTGGGCTCAACCGGCAACTGGGGACATAGCGGCAAACTGGGTTACGGACTTCAAAAATTAACCTACAACAATAAAACTGCCTTTGAAATGCTGGCAGTAAGGGCAAAATCCGATGGCGTGGAAATAGAATTTACCGAACCATTGAAAGAAGGTGTTGGCGCAGCTAGCTTCCGACTATGAAATTCGCCAGTGGTACTTTAAGCCGACCGGTGATTACGGCGGACCGAAACTGGACAACGAAAATCTTTCTGTAAAAGCTGTTAAAGTATCTGCCGACCGAAAAAAGGTATCATTACAACTGGCCGGGATGAAAAGCAAACATGTCGTTTATATCCATTTAAACAGAAAAACCATTACCAGTCAAAATGGAAATAGCCTCTGGGCGACAGAGGCCTGGTATACAATGAATAATATTCCCGGGGTCTGATATGGTATAAATTCAGGCTAAATGTTAATCAACATAATATAGGCTACCTTAAAAAGGGTAGCCTATATTTTTGGGATAATCAAATATCCTTCCTGCTCATTTCCCAGCGCTTCATATTTTCCCTCCAAAAAGAAAAGTCCCACCAAAGCGCAGGTTATCGCATCGAGCTCATCATGGCTGACCCTGCTCACAATGTATTCACCAGAAATACCAAACAAGTTTAAGCCATTGATCAAAAGGTCAAGTCCTTTGCTTTTGCGTGGTATCCCCAGAATATCCTGCGCTCCTCCGGGATAGCCCTCAATAACGACATAACCTAAAGACCGCAAAATACCGGCAAGTTTTATTCCCCTCTGCGTGAGCTTTTGCATGCTTTGAATCAATGGCGGATAGGACCTGATTCCTCTGGCCAAGAGCAATCTTTCACATGACCGGTTTATCCCAAACAGTTTTCGTCCCGGATCATCATCAAATGGTGTTAGTCTGCCGGCAGGAAGTGATAATGGAGAATCCAATGATACCAGGGACCGGTTTAATTCCACTGATCAGCGCTAATATTTCCTGGTCACTTTTAACTCTTTGGGTGATGGCATGACCATCTTTTAATACGCAGAAACCAGAAGGTTTTTTCTCCGAACCACTCAGATCAATCCCGACAACTGGTAAATGCGACTGCGTGTTTAGTAAGCTGATATCCATTTAATACTTTCCTTCACGGCGATTCTTAGGGATTTATATTATACTTGATAAGTACACAAAGATTTAAATTTTTATTACTACAACCTGAAAACCTTCGCCTCATATCCCCGCAGCTTCTCGGGCTGACCGCTACCGGAATAATTCCCTAAAAGCAACTTTGCTTTCGCTAGATCCAGGTCGGTTTTTACACTTACCAATTTATTCGTAAAATTCAGTAAGATCAGAAACTTCACACCATTCAATTCCCTGGTGTACGCATATACGGCTGGATTATTTTTGTCCAGCAAAGTATATTTTCCATACACCAGCACTGGATTTTCCTTGCGGATTTTCACTATTTCTCTAAAATAGTTTAAGGTACTGCCAGGATCATTTTCCTGCGCGGCCTGGTTGATTGTTTTGTAATTAGAATTTACTTTCAGCCAAGGTGTTCCTGTTGAAAAACCTGCATTTTTAGAGTTGTCCCACTGAAAAGGTGTCCGGCCATTATCACGGCTTTCGAACCGGGTGCGCTCCATAAATTTTTCAATATCACCGCCAATGGATTTCTGATATTTGAATTCGTTTAGTACGGGCATATCGCGGTAATCTTCTATTTTATTAAAACCGGCATTAGTCATACCAAGCTCATCGCCATTGTAATAGTATGGCGTGCCGCGCATGGTCATAATAAATGTCGTCAGCATTTTTGAAGAATAATCCCTGAATTCAGGTGTATCATTACCAAAACGGCTTACCATTCTGGCCTGGTCGTGGTTGGAAAGAAAAACCGATAACCACCCTTTCTGCGCAAAAGCGCTATCCCAGCGCGTAAACACTTCTTTGAAATGTGCTAAACTATACCCACCAAGTCTGGCAATGTCCACACCTTCAAAAGCATATGCCATATTCAGCTCTTTCCGGTCGGCGTCTACCAGATTATGCGCATCTTCAAACGAATTCCCGGCACCTTCCGCCACGGTCATGACCGGATATTTACTGAATACTTCTGCATTCATTTCTTTAAGATAATCATGTATATGCGGGCCCATGGCATAATATTTTGTCAACTGCTTTTCGTAGCCAGGTGGAAAAACCGGGAAAGTAGTATCCTTCGCGGCAAACTGGAATGCATCAAGCCTGAACCCGTCGATTCCTTTTTTCGCCCAAAATTTCATGATATCATACACCTCTTTTCGTAAGGCCGGATTTTCCCAGTTTAAATCAGGCTGTTTGCCTGAAAAATAATGCAGGTAATACGCATTGGTTATCGAATCATATTTCCAGGCATCATGATTCACATCAAACATGCTGTATCTGGGCGTTGGTTTGCCTTTTTCAGCATTCCACCAATGGTAGTAATTCCGATACGGATTGCTGCGTGACGAGCGGCTTTGTTTAAACCATTCATGCTCGTCGCTGCTATGGTTCAATACCATATCCATTACCAGTTTCAGCTTGCGTTTATGCATTTCTTTGAGCAGTTCATCGAAGTCCTGCATGGTGCCAAAATCCTTCATGATGTTACGGTAATCACTGATGTCATATCCATTATCATCATTGGGCGAACTATAAATCGGATTGAGCCAAATAACATCCACACCCAGGCTTTTGACGTAATCCAGTTTTGAAATAATTCCTTTTAAATCACCGATCCCATCCCCGTCACTGTCTTTAAAACTTCTCGGATACAGCTGATAGACAACAGCTTCTTTCCACCACTGTTTGTCATAACTGGATTCAGTTTCCTTTTTATTAGCCGACTGGCCGCAGAAAACCATCACGCAGAACACCGTGACAACAGCCACAGTTCTAAAAGTATCTTTGATAATATTCATCATAAGTAAGTAAAATGTCTGGTCATGAAAAAGCTTAAATTTTTTAATTCACAGAAGGAAAATAATGATTTCCCGTCTGTGTAAACTGATAAAACAACAATCTAGTATTTTTTTGATTATTTCTTGAAAATTTGTAATTATACCTGCTGTCAATTGCGTACCTTCGTACGTTGCTATACGGTTACATACTTATCTTAATGACCAGTTTATGAAAAAGTATTTATATGCATTCTTACCTTTTATCTTCCTGATTTTATTTTTCTATACAGATTCTTATGCCCAGCTGCATGTAGGTCTTCGGGCAGGTATTAATTTCGCTAATTTAAAACCGGAAGCAGTAGTTCCTTTTAAGTCAAAGACCAGCGCGAATTTTGCTGTTCTTTTGAACAGACAGCTGAATCGCTCTTTTAGTATCCAGCTTGAACCAGGATTCTCTCAGCGGGGTGCCAGGTACGATATATCCGGGGAAGGTTTGTTGAATGGCATAGTCCTAAGAAGTGAATCTGTTGGTAAAATACATCTGAACTATATTGAACTGCCCATTTTACTTCAATACAAACCTAAAATCGGCAGATTAGAGGGTATACTTTCGCTTGGGCCAGAAGTGCGCTTGCAGCTAGGAGCGGCAAAGTTTTCCTATACTGACAAAATTTATTATGGCGGAGTAAAATCCATGGATGATTCTGGTAAGACAAATCTGGGTCCCAACCTTAATAACTTCGATTATGGATTTACCGGCGGTGCGGGCATTGCCTACCCTTTCCATGCGTTCAAAATCTTTACCGAAGCCCGCTACCATTTAGGGCTTCGCAAAATATACACTGATGGTATTAAAATTTTTAACAGAGGAGCCTCTGTTCACCTTGGGATTTTGCTCCCAATGCCGAAACATGGGTAGTTTGGAAAATTTAACGATTGATGAATAAGATTTTTATCGATAATTTGATTGGTATAAATTCCTTTTTTCAATATTGAACCCATGCTTTTGCTTATAAAGTAATATAATTAACGTACTTTATCGCTGCCAGAAAACCGTTTGATCCTCGTTACAGTTTTCTGACAGCCGGATAACTTCCAATACTTTAATTCATTAGTTAAACAGCATTTTTTACCGCTCCATTATTTACCCTCGGTTACCTGGCGAATCACACGGAGCCAGTTTAAGCCAAGAATCTTTTTAATGCGCTTATCGCTGTAACCAAGCTTTTGCATCGCGATGGTCATCTGCGGATAATCGCTGATGTCTTTAATTTCGTGCGGCAATTCCGGGCCACCGTCTAAATCAGAACCCAGCGCCATATGATCCTCGCCAACTAAATTTACGCCATAGTCGATCACTTTAGCCAGCTGATCCACATGCATCCAATACTCGTCAGGAATCGTTCCTTTGAAAGTAAACGGAAGCTCACGGGCAAATTCCTTGTCTACATCCTCAATGGTTTGTTCTGTAACCCGGGAGTTGAGGATCCGTGGAGTTTCTGGCTGAGGATCGGGCTGCTGCCTGAGTGGATTGTTCGGTTTCTGCCATGCCCAGTATTTGGGATTATTGAAAAGGCTTCCGAAATGCACGCCGATCACGCCTCCTTTTGCGGCAATGGCTTTGGCAGCTTCGTCAGTAATGCAGCGGGGATGATCCACGATTTTATAAAAGCCTCCGTGACTGTAAATGACCGGATGCCGACTGGCAGCTACCGATTGAATAATGGCGTCATTTGAAGCGTGAGCCACATTGATCACCATACCAAGATCGTTCATTTCCTTGATAACCGCTCTTCCGTGATCATTGATACCGCCCCAGGTATGAACATCATTACAGGCATCAATAAAAGCATTTGTAGTACTATGAGCAGTCAATTGCATTGAGCGCAGGCCAAGCTTGTGCAGCGCACGCAAAAGATCAAGATCTCCATAAAGGTCGTAACCACCTTCCAGGTCCAGGAAAGCTGCCATTTTACCTTTTTTGTTGATCCGTTCAATATCCGAAGCCGTCAGTGCCAGCTCGATCACCGCATTATTTTTTTTGATCTGATCCAACGCAAGGTTTACCACTCGAAAGGTATTTTTTGTCTCGAACCTTCCGGGATAATAATTTTCAGGAGTATAAACAGAAAAAAACATGGCATCCACCCCACCTTCTTTCGCCCTTGGCAGATCAACAGTTCCATCAGCATAACGCTGCCCGATATCAGTTTTCATCAACAGTTCCCGGGTCATTACATGCGTATGTCCATCCATCACAAATGCTTTGCGGTGCAGCTCGGGCATCGGCTTATCCGGAGCAGACAATACCGGTTTATTTCTGACAACAGGAGCAGATAGAAGGGATTGTATAGGAAAAACACTTCCGGCTACCGGCAAGAGTGTCAAGCTTTTTATAACGTCTCTGCGTTTCATTATTATAAGTTAACTTCTAATTGGTACACCGGAATTTCCGGTGATCTGATCAGTGCTCACTACGCACTGATCCTTGCTTATTTTCCGTAAAAACTTACTGATCAAAACCTCTGATGTAGGGTGTATTCGGCGGCCGTTCACCCTTGCTAAACTGCGGTCCACGGGTAGAGCGGTATTTCATGTTCATAAACGGTGTCTCGATGCGGCGTCCAACGGCCGAATATTGTCCATTTTCCCAGTTTGATTCCATATTATAAGCCACAATTCCGGTTGACAAAAGAAGCCGCTCTGCATTGAATGGCTCCTTTCCGCTCACCATCATCTCGGTAATCCAGTGGGGCTGGGAATTGGATGCATGATACTGTTGGAACGGTCCAGGCCAGCCCAGCATCGAAATAATAACCGGCTCTTTACGTCCTTCGATTTCGCCGGCGTAGGTCCAGCCCACATCCTTGCCAGAATATATCGCCGCTTTTGTTCCATCATTATATTCCACAATACAGACGTTTGGCTGTGCTATTTCCTGAAAATGTCCTGCTTTCAAATTAAAATTTGTCCTCACCGATTCAAGCAGTTTGCCGGCCCAGGAATTACGCTCTGTCCATTTCCAGGTTTCAGGCCCGCGGATGCACTGTACCGATTTGACACCCGTCTCTCCTCCCTTGCGGCGTTCCACAAAAGCCTGCAGCACGTCGACACAATGGAAAAGAGCTCCTTCATCAGCGGTGCCTCCTACCACGACCGATCTTTTGATAGGCGTATCAATATCGAGTTCTATCTCAGGCTTCCGGAAATATGTCGGGATGGAAGATCCTCCGGTCAATGGAAAATTCAGCTCCCGGGATTTGTCAAACATCCACTTGGCTTCGTCCCAACTGTAAGAAAGATGTTTATCGTTAAAAACCGGCACCGAGCGCTTGCTTTGCTCAAAAACCTTGATCACCTGCTGGTAGATCCACCAACGAGGCAAAAGCCACTGGCCTTTGAGATTAGTCGGATATTCCCCATGTTCTGCCACGATCACAACGCCATCCACGGCAAGTTCCTTCCCGCCAAGCGTAACGGCTTCCCCTACCGTTTTAAATATTGGAATGCCTTTTGATTTGCATATTTTCTGTCCCAGCAAACTTTCCGGGAGCTGATGGATGTAAACTGAAACAACATCCACACGCGAAGCAGTATGGGCGCCTTGCCACCAGTAACCATCCAAAAGTTTTGTAATGATCCAGTCGGCATGAGATCTTGTAGCGCCCCAATAGCTCACAAGACAGGCGATACGTGGCCGTTTTCCAGTATCTTCCGTAATAGCGCCATGAGCAATGCCTGTTAAAACCGATAAACCGGCCACTGCGGTTATTTCCAGCATTTCCCGCCGGCTTAGAAGCGGGTTCAATTCCATAATTTCATTATATGGAAATGAAGCTGCTGTCCTGACTGGATTTTTAATTTATTTTTTGTCATACTATTTAAAGTTGCAGTGATTTAGGAATTAATATGCTGCTTTGTCATTAGTACAAATTTACAAATTTACCTCACAGTAGCTCAATGTACTTTTATCGTTTTAGGTCTATCAGACCGTGATTCATGACTTTTTGTTATGTTTGCATACAAAACCGATATGGTAATTTCTCTGTATTTCAATACTATTTTGATATAATTTCTATTAATTTCAAGCAGTTCCACAATCACTGGTATATAAGTTCTCACCGATCGGACGTTCCTGCTTAACCACTAATTAAGAGATCAATATGACGAACAAAGAGATACTGCAAAGAGCAAATAAAGCCGTCAGCCAGGGCGATAATGAAGGTTTTTTATCATGCTGCACAGAGGATACAGTATGGACATTCGTAGGAGAACAAACTCTGAAAGGCAAAGAAGCCGTCCGTCAGTATATGGCAGCCGCATACCTGGAACCGCCAAAGTTTGAGGTAGAAACCCTGGTCGCAGAAGGTGAGTTTGTCACCGCAATTGGTAAAATCAGTATGAAGGATAACGATGGAAAAATGCTCGATTACTCCTACTGCGACGTCTGGCGGTTTCGCGGCGGTAAGATGGCTGAATTAAAGGCTTTTGTAATTGAAAATACTTAGAGACAAAGGGTTAAGCGTGCCACTTTTTATTTTTTAATTGTATCCTTATAAACAACGCCGCCCTTCATTACAAACTCAACATTTTCCAAAACGGTCACATCATCAAGCGGGTTGCCGGAGACTGCAATAATATCAGCCCATTTATTGGCTGCGATCGATCCTACTTTTTGTTTCCAACCGAGTAAATCGGACGCATTGATGGTGGCTGACTGAATCGCCTGCATCGGCGAAAGGCCATTGCGCACCATCCATTTGAACTGCTTGCCATTCCAGCCATGCGGATATACGCCTGAATCTGTTCCATAAGCAATTTTCACACCTGCTTTTACAGCTTTGGCAAAACTCTCACGCTGGGTTTGTCCTACCAGCTTTTCCTTGTCCAGTATCTTTTGCGGATAGCCCAGTTTTAAATATTCGCTCATAATGTACTCATCATTGTAGATATCTCCAACCAGATATGTACCATGATCTTTCATTAGTTTAATCGCCTCATCATCCAGAAAGCTACCGTGTTCGATGGATGCTACGCCCGCTTTCACCGCCATTTTAATCGCTTCGTTTCCATGAGCGTGCGCGCATGCTTTTCTGCCCCAGAGTTTTGCTTCGCTTACAATCGCATCCATTTCTTCCTGCGTAAATTGTGGTGCGCCTACACTTTCTTCTTCACTCAACACGCCTGCTCCGGCACCAAATTTGATCAGATCCGCTCCGTACTTGATATTATACCGGACTTGTTTTCGCAAGGCGTCCACGCCATCTGCCACACCCATCATTTCTTTGGGAAGTTGAAAATTGATAAAAGGAGAAAAACCATTCAAATCTCCGTGGCTTCCGGTAGAACCAATAAACAAAGTGGCGACCAGCAAGCGCGGGCCAACGATCTCTGCTTTGTTGATTGCATTGCGTAGTGACACATCAATAAAAGCGGCTGCGCCAACATCCCGGCAAGTTGTAAAACCTGCTTCCAACGTTTTTTTCGCATAAATATGAGCGGTAACCGCATAATCCATTGGGGTTTTTCGGAAAATATCGCCGTAGTAATCACCGCTGGGCTGAGCAGTAATATGTGTATGACAATCGATCAGTCCGGGAAGAACGGTGGCTTTTGACAAATCGATAATTTTGGAATCAGCGGGTATTTTAATATTTGACCCAACTGCTTTAATGGTATCGTTTTCAATTAATATAAGCTGATTAAGGAGCACCTTACCGTTTTCGGTATCGATCAACCTGCCGGCTTTGATGATTGTTGTTTTAGTTTGAGCGCTTAGTGAGCCTGCCAGAAGACATGCGATAAAAAGATGTAGTATTATTCTCATATGATAGCTTCCAGGTGACGGTTAATTCAAATATAGGAAACAAGAATTAGTAATCAAGTAGTCAAACGCCTGAATACTTCAATCCCGGCAATCTTTTTTCAGCATTGGGAAAGGACCGTCCCTGGTATATACGTAGATTTTGCAAGATCCTTACTGGCCCTTTCGGATATTTCCCGCCGCTATAAATAATGCTCTGTATCTGCATTTGGTCACATCTATAAGATTACCAATCCGCCATTTTTTCAGTTACATTTTGCCCCGTCACAAAATCCTGACCAAAGAATAGTGCATAATCCAAGTTGATACCCATACCTGAGGTGCCCTCTTTTAATTTTAGAAAAATCCTGTCGAGGTACATCTTTTTGTTATTGATAGTGGTATAAACTTTCGGTTTGCCTGCCTTGTCAAGCATCATATAAAACCGGACTTTTTTTGAGGCTACCAGCTCCATCTCATACAAATTACCCGATACAGATATGATGTCCATACCAAAGGCCAAAGCTTTTTGAAAGGGATTTAAAGGCATTTTTTTACCACCCTCAGTGTAGGCAATCCTGTATATTTCCAAAGGATCATCGGCCTGAATGATTCCATTTTTAAGATTTGCGTTATAGACAAATGTATTATGATTGTCACTGTGTTGAATGTAAAATAAGCGGTTGGCTTCTGTGGGAGGTGTGGGATATCCTTGCTGGGCATGCGCACTAACAATGTAATTTACCAGAAAGAAAAAGATGAGGTATTTCATTATTTTAAGCATTTGTTTATAAACTTCCGGCGATATTTTCTCGCAAACCCTGATAGCAAGCCCTGAGAAGATCTAAATTTACTAATTAAATTCACTTGCTACGGCTGTTGATACAAATTTTTTCCGCTTGTTGTTTTATGCAAATCTGCCGGAGCTAAAAATAATTACTTCGGCAGGCACTTTGCCCAAACCTGCATAAACGCTGCATTTATTACTGTGACTTTTTAAAATTTTCCCGCTGCAAGCAATTCAGGCCCAAGAAAAAAACTATGAAAGCTATACCCAAAGAAATTACCAGCCTATACATAATCTTTCTTATTCGATTTCGAAAGGTTTGCCAGCGGTAAAATGGCACTATAACGGGTGGTTTTAGCAACCTTTTTCCAGGACAAATCAATACTTTGATACAGTTGCAGCTGTAAGCATAGTTCTTTTTTTCTGGTTAGCTAGTAAGATTTACTAAAATCAGATCAATAAAAGCTTAATTCTCTTTGTTCCTATATAGTCATTCATGGTTAGGAAAATTCAAATTTTAACCTTTGGATCATATATGTTCACTATGATAGAACACTGACCATATAGACAACCACCTTCGGTAGCGCTACAACAAAAATATAGCGGGCAATTATCAAATAAGTTCGCAGTTGTTATAGAAAAAATTTAAGAAAGATCAGCAACTAATATTTGTAAAATTTACAAATCTCCTTTGTACGTATATTGACAATAGTTAGAATAAAATATCACGTCAAATTTCTAAAAAAAATATTTTATTCTGAAAATTTCGTCAAAAGATAGCTTTCAGCGTAATATTTTCGATTTGTAAACAAATACTACATAGGCTTCAAAAAGGAAGAAATTACTTTACAAAATACAAGTCAAAGCAAAATGAAAAATATTTAAACGTATATAATTAACGGTTAGCATTCTACACTATTATTCAGATGACTATTCCTTTTACAAAGCACTGACTATCAAACCTATGTATATAACTAACGAGCATTACAACGAAAAGTTGTGACTTAGAGCTGTTTTTTTCTTATTTCAGCAAAATTAAATTAATATAAAAAAAAGAACCTATATAACTATAACAATAATTAGTAAACGTAACTAACTTACTTATCAGCATATTAAAAAATTTTAATTTTTTTCTTTGTTGCAACTATGATAGTTTTCATATAGAATTGTGACAGATATTAACCAACTAACTCTCGCATTTTCAAACCTAAAATAAACAGATCTCCTTTGAGTATCTGTTGAGCGCACAGTCTGTATTTCAGACCGATTCTAACTATGTAACCTGATTTTCTAATGAGGGTTTTGATTACCGAATAAAGTAAACGTACAGTTATTAAGTCATCGTTAAAAGCTCATTACTTATGGAAGAACGCTACCCTGGCCTTCTGACTAAGGCGCATTTGTGGACAGACCTCGTATTGCTTAATTTTTCCTTTACTGGCAGCCTATTTTATCAGGTTTCATTCTCTGGAAAATTTATTCGACAACCAGTATGTGGTTTTACTTCTGGAAGCCAATCTTGTATGGATCTTTGCTATCTACCTGCTTAAAAGCTATCATTTCACGAGGTTATCATTTAACTTTCGCAACCAGCTTGAAAATCTTCTGAAGGCCGCGCTTCTTCATGCAGCCATCATTATGGGTATGCTTTATCTGGACCAAAAGGGTGATGAGTATTCAAGAAAACAGTTTGTAATGACCTATGGGATATTTTTGGCTATTGCCATTCTCACCCGTGCCGCAATCGTCACAAGCATCTACATCTACCGGGAAGCTGGTTATAATTCAAGCCGTTATGCCATTTTGGGAAAAGGCGATCTGGCTACGATGATCAAGGATTTTTACAGTGATCGCAAAGAGCTTGGTTACCGCTTCTGCGGTATCTATGGCTTTGAGGAAAACTCAGATCAAATCAGGTTTTTAGAGTTGCTAATGGCCGAGCAAAAGCTTGATTACATCTACTGCTGCTTATCAGAAATGACTGATACACAGATTCGAAATGTAATCAAACTTGGTGAGAGACAAAAAACACATATCCGCCTCGTCCCAGATTTCAGAGGTTTTATTACCAATAAAGCCACCATAGAATACCATGATATGATGCCCATCATTCATGTAAATACCAGGCCTTTCTCGAATGTAAACGAGCAAAATTTAAAACGTGCGTTGGATTTGATTTTCTCGTTGATGGTGATCACTATGGGTTTTCCGATGTTTCTTCTTTTGATAGTTATCATTAAAATCAGTTCGCCTGGCCCTGTTTTTTACCGTCAGCAGCGCTGCGGACAATGGGGAAAAATGTTTGAGATATATAAATTCCGAAGCATGGTGGTCAATGCCGATCAATTAGGCCAGCACTCACAGGGCGATCTGCGACCCCCGCATTACCAGCGTCGGGCGTATACTTCGAAAGTCCAGGCTTGATGAATTGCCCCAGTTTATCAATGTGCTTAAAGGTGATATGTCGGTGGTGGGCCCAAGGCCTCTTTTTAAATATGACGTTGATATGCTCATGAAAGAAGCACCGCATGATTTCCAGCGCCTATTGACGGTTAAACCGGGCATTACCTCCATTGGGCAGATTCAGGTGGGCTATGCCGATACTGTGACAAAAAATGTAGAAAGGCTTAAATATGACTTGTTGTATCTGAAAGAATACAGCATACTGGATGACATCACGCTGATTATAAAGACCATGCAAGTTATGCTTTCCGGAAGGGGACAGTAATGTAGAAAAAATTGTCTGCATTTGCTTATCAATAAGTTAAAATTTAAACCGGGGTCAGCAGCGATTATTTGTGGCATATCCCTACTCTATTAATTAGTTGTTTCATACTTTTTAATCACTTCATCTTATGCGTATCGCTATTTTAGGAACACGTGGAATTCCCAATCACTATGGTGGTTTTGAGCAGTGTGCCGAATATCTTGCCAAAGGACTGGTCCAAAAAGGGCATCAGGTTATTGTCTACAATTCACACAATCATCCTTATCAGAAAACAGAATGGAACGGTGTGCAGCTTGTCCATATGTATGACCCTGAGTTCCGGCTAGGCACTGCGGGACAGTTTATTTATGATTTGAACTGCATCCGGGATGTTCGCCATAGAAACTGCGATATTATTCTCCAGCTCGGTTATACCAGCAGCTCTGTATGGGGCTCGCTGCTTCCTAAAAACGTCGTGGTGACTACCAACATGGATGGTCTGGAATGGAAGCGGACCAAGTTCAGCCCCAGAGTCAGAAAATTTCTGCTGTTCGCAGAGAAATGCGGCGTAAGGTTTAGTGATTATTTAATTAGTGATTCCATTGGCATTCAAAGCTATATCCAAGAAAAATATGACAAAGACTCTACTTACATTCCCTACGGAGCAGACAAGTTTACCAACGCAGACGAGCTGATCCTGGACGACTATTTCGTAACTCCTTATAACTATGACCTGCTGATTGCGCGTCTTGAACCTGAAAATAGTATTGAAATAATTCTGGATGGTGTAGTGATGGCCGATCAGTACAGGCCTTTTCTGGTAATTGGTAATCATAACACCAAATTTGGCGAGTATCTAAAAGAAAAGTATAAGGACTTTCAAAACATTGAGTTTTTGGGCGGCATTTACAACATTAGTAAGCTTAACAACCTTCGCTACCACGCAAATCTGTATTTCCATGGTCATACCGTTGGAGGCACCAATCCTTCCCTTTTGGAGGCAATGGCTTCGAGGAGTTTGATTTCGGCGAATGATAATGCCTTCAACCGCCATATCCTGGGCGATGATGCGCTTTATTTTACCAATGCCCAGCAGGTCTGCCAGCAATTGAAAACCGTCAGCAAAACTGATCCTGAATGTTTTGCTATGGTGGAGAACAACACCGATAAAATCATCAGCATTTACAGTTGGGAGCAGATTACAAACCAATACGAACAGCATTTTAAAAGTATTCTGGGTATTACCACGCGCAACGCAGTTAAGGCCGAAGTGAAAACCGAAGTTTTGGATTATGCGCTAAGAACACTTTAATATCTGGCCACTTAAATCCAAGAGTCCAGCCTCGCACTATTATTCCTCTGTCATAAACCATGATAAAATAAAAACGATGCATATCAAATCTACGTTATACTTTTTAATATTGATTCCTTTTTTGAGCTCATGCGGCTCTTATAAGCATATTCCCTATTTTCAGGATTTGGACAAAAGCGCGCCGATTGAGCAGACCGTTGATAACTATGTGCCTTTTACCATACAACCTACTGACATTTTAAGAATCAATGTCAGTAGCCGAAACAGCGAATCTTCGGATATTTTCAACAGAGCCAACGGAGATGTAAATGGATATTCGCCGGAAAGTCAGGTAACAGGTTATCATGTTGATGCGAACGGCGAGATACATTTGCCGCTTTTGGGTAATGTGAAGGCAGCAGGTATGACCACCTCGCAGCTTAGAGAGAGCTTGAACAAAATGCTTCTCACCTATTTTAAAGATCCTGTTACCAATGTCCGTCTTTTAAATATCAAGGTTTCTGTTTTTGGCGATGTGCTACATCCTAATATTTACACGCTTCAAAATGAACGCACTACAATTACACAAGCGCTAAGTTTGGCCGGCGATCTTAATATTACTGCCATGCGGAACATCATGCTGATCCGGGAAGAGAACGGAAAAAGAAGCTACATACCGATTGATCTGACATCGAAAAAGATTTTTGAATCTCCTTATTATTATCTGAAAAATAATGATGAGATCTACGTGCAGCCCGACCGCACCAAATACGCTACGGTCGACCGAGGATACCGCACTGCCACACTGGTCCTTTCCGGTCTTTCTATCATTGCCATTGTGCTTTCAAATTTATACAGGTAAACTTTAAATACGGATGCGATGAATACGCTAAACAAATCCTTTGTAAAATATACCAAGCCAAAAAAAGAGGACAATGCCTCTAATCTTAGATCTTTTATCGGATCCTATCTTTATCACTGGCCTCTGTTTTTGCTGGTTATGACGATATCGCTGATTTTGGCAGTGATTTATGCTAATCGTTTTAATGATGTGTACAGCATCAAAACGAAGCTTTTGATTGAAAACGAAAAGAAAACTTCGGACGCAGAATCCGAAAAAAGCCTGGATGCGTTTGACAAAACCAAAGCGGTTGAAAACGAAATGCAGGTGATCAAATCGCGCCGTTTAATGGAAAAAATTGTCTGGGACCGCCAGCTTTGGGTGACCTACGATGAAATAAAAAGGGATGTACATATCAACCTTTTTGGCAAAAATCCGGTCCGGTTCAACTCGTTTAATCCATCTGATATTATAAAAGGTGAGACCTTTGAGGTCAATATAAAAGATAAGGACCATTACATTCTCAGAAGAAAAAACGGGGAGATCAGAAATCTTACTTTTGCTGATACGCTCAATAATCAGTTGGGAAAATGGAAACTGGAACCGCTTTACAACCTGAACGATTTCATCGGAACCACGCTTAAAATTTCGGTAGAGGTGCCCGAGGAGGCTGTGCTTCGATATAGTAATCTAATTGAGGTAAAAGCTGTCAGTAAGCTAAGCTCAGTGATCGAGATCAGCCTGGATGATGATAATCTGGTACGCGGTAAAGATATTTTAAATCTGCTGCTGGATTCCTATAACCAGGTTTCGGTTGAACAAAAGCAGGAATCAGCAAAAAAAGCAGTAAGTTTTATTGATGCGCGTCTGGCTTCGCTTAGAGGTGAACTAAGCGCGGTCGAGACAGATTTTGAAGGATTTCGAAGCAGCCAGGGACTGACCAACGTTTCCTCGGAGGCGGAGCTTTTTCTTCAAAACCAAAAAACAAATGATGATCAGCTCAATGAGGTTAATGTCAAGTTAAACGTAGTCGAAGGTATCGAGCGCTACATCGCATCTCCAAACAATGGCGGCAACCCACCGCCGACTGTGGGAATCACCAATCCATCTTTGGAAAACCTGATCAGCCAGCTAAGCCAGCTTCAACTAAAAAGAGATCAGCTTTTGGCAACAACGCCAGAATCAAATCCGGATTTCGAACTGATTAACCGTCCGATCCAGTCTATCAAAACAGCGATCAAGGACAATATATCAGGTATTAAAACATCACTTTTAAATGTGCGTCATCAGCTTGAAGCCAACAACGTACGCTTTGCGGCCTCGATCAAAAAAATCCCGGCTCAGGAACGTGAATATCTGAACATCAAACGTCAGCAGGGCATTAAAGAAAGTCTTGTATGTTTTTCTTTTACAGCAACGCGAACAGGCTGATCTTAGCTACAATTCCACCTTTACCAATAACAGGAAAGTGGATTTTACCTACCAAAAATCCAATAAAAAATCACTCGTTTATGGCTTTGCCGGCTTTTTGGGTCTGCTGCTGCCAGCGGGTTTGATTTTCGCACGTGATCTTTTTAACAACAAAGTCACAACACGTAAGGACATTGAAGACATGTGTACTGTGCCGATTTTGTCTGAAATTATTCTTGATCAGGCTGGTCCGAAAGTTGTAGTTAGCACTGGGCGTTCCAGCATTGTAACCGAGCAGCTCCGAACGCTCAAATCAAATATGCAGCACTTTTACTCGGTTAAAGAAAGGGGCCGTGTAAGCCTTTTAACCTCTTCATTATCCGGAGAGGGAAAAAGTTTTCTGACTACAAACCTTGGAATGACCCTGGCCGTGTCGGGCCGGCGGACGATTATTTTGGAATTTGATTTTAAAAAGCCAAAGATTGCCAAAAACCTGAAACTTGACG
>CAVWGT010000003.1:0-15178 GCA_963754585.1 uncultured Chitinophagaceae bacterium | reverse complement strand
AGGTCCGGAGTCCTCGGCGTCCACTCTACTTGACATCTCAAAAATGAAGGAGGGAGACATGGCGGGATTGGGGTTGTTACAAAAAAACTATGGTTTTGTTGGGGTTAAAATGGGCAACGAAAGCTCGTCGATTGTTATGGTTCGCTCGCTAACGGGTAAGGCCGAGGAGATTGAAAGTATACCGTTAGCGAATAATAAAGTCTATTTAAAAGCTGAATGTGATTTCAAAGACAAGAAAGATACAGCCCGCTTCTTTTACAGCCTCGACGGCAAATCCTGGCTGCCCATTGGCAAACCATTGAGAATGTCCTATACCATTCCGCATTTTATGGGTTATCGTTTTGGACTATTTAACTATGCAACTAAAAATGTTGGCGGATATGCGGATTTTGACTACTTACATCTGGCCATTAATCAATCAGAATAATATAGCATTTGTCAGTCAATTTGATCTTAAATAAATAAAACCGATTACCCTTTCAAACCATGAAAACGAGCTTATATCTAATGTATTAGGCTTGATGCTGCTTGCCTTCACAAGCAATTGGCGGAAATCCTGAAAGAAATGCCAAAAGGTTATGATGTCTTACAGACCGGTATTGCAGCGGGAAAAATCGACTCAGTTCAATACCAGTCCAAAACGGTGGGAACGACCCGGAAAGTGCTGGTTTACACGCCTCCCGGTTTTAACAAAAAGAAAAAATATCCGGTACTGTACCTGCTGCACGGCATTGGCGGGGATGAAAAAGAATGGCTCAAAGGCGGAAACCCGCAGCTGATTCTGGACAATCTTTTTGCCGAAAAGAAGATCGAGCCGATGATCGTGGTCATGCCCAATGGCCGCGCAATGAAAGATGACCGCGGCGACCGGCAACATCATGGCGCCCGATAAGGTAGCCGCATTTGCGACTTTTGAAAAAGATCTGCTGACGGATCTGATCCCATTCATTGAAAAGAAATACCCGGTACTCACCGACCGCGAACACCGCGCCATTGCTGGTCTTGTCCATGGGCGGCGGCCAGTCGCTGAACTTTGGGCTGGGTAACCTGGATCAGTTTGCCTGGGTAGGAGGGTTTTCATCTGCACCCAATACCAAAAAGCCTGAGGAGCTGATGCCCAATCCGGAGGAAGCAAAAAAGAAACTGAAACTGCTTTTTATTTCCTGCGGTGACAATGACAGGCTGATCACATTCAGCAAACGTACGCACGATTATCTGTTTGAGAACGATGTGCCGCATGTGTATTACATTGAGCCGGGTGTGCATGATTTTAAGGTTTGGAAAAATGGCCTGTATATGTTCTCGCAGTTTTTGTTCAAACCGGTTGATGTACGCTTCTTTAACCAAATATACCATTCTGGGAACACCTGCTTCTACCAACATTCGCTCATGCGAAATACCCGCAGATTTTGCCTGATAACCGGGTTGTATTCCGGGTAAAAGCACCGGAGGCGCAGAAAGTACAGATTGATCTGGGTAAAAAATATGATATGGTAAAAGATACCGCCGGATTCTGGTCGGTGACGACCGATTCCATCGGCGAAGGTTTTCATTACTATTCGCTTCTGATCGATGGCGTGGCACTGGCTGATCCGGCCAGTGAAACATTTTATGGCATGGGACGCATGGCCAGCGGCATTGAAATTCCTTTCCGCGAAGGCGGTTATTATGCGCATGCGCGAGGTGCCGCATGGAGATATCAGGATAAAAAGTTATTTGTCCAAAGCCAGCAACACCTGGCGCGAAATGTATGTGTACACGCCGCCGGGCTACGACCAGTCCACTGAAAAATATCCCGTGCTGTACCTTCTTGCACGGCGGCGGCGAAGACCAGCGCGGCTGGGCCACGCAGGGAAAAACGGACCTGATCCTGGATAACCTGATCGCAGAAGGAAAAGCAAAGCCGATGCTGATCGTGATGATGGACGGGAACATGGGCAGTGCTCGGGCGGCATTGCCGGTTTCAATGAGAATGTTCTGAAACTGTTTGAAAATGAATTGAAACTGGGTGCGATCCCTTTTGTGGAAAGCAATTTCCGGGTGCAGGCCGATGCGGCGCACCGGGCACTGGCGGGACTTTCGATGGGCGGATTACAGACATTGTATGCCGGTGTGAAAAACACGGATCTGTTCTCGTCACTGGGTGTTTTCAGTTCGGGCTGGTTTGCCAATAATCCAGCGCTTGTCGGGTCCGCATTATGAATTTGTGAAAACCAATGCGACAACGATCAATAGCAACCTGAAAAACTTCTGGATCTCGATGGGCGGAGAGGAAGATATTGCTTACAAAAATTGCAAGATCATGCTTTCCAAATATGATGAACTGGGCATTAAATACAAATACAGCGAATATCCGCGGCGGACATACCTGGCCGGTATGGCGGCACGATCTGTTCGAGTTTTCGCAGCTACTGTTTAAGTAAATACGTTTCAGATCATTGTACCAATGCAATCTAGTATAGAATATGAGTTGATCAAAAAAACATTCAGAATCGTAGCTAGTCGTGGTTGGGTGTATGTTCCAGTGCTGTTCTGACACTCTGCAAATGATTTTGGCGCAAAAAACTTTAAAAGAAGCCTATAAAGACTATTTTCCAATCGGCGTGGCGGTTTCACCAAGAGGCCTGACCGGCCCGGATGCGGAGTCTGATCACCAGCCAATTCAACAGCGTTACGCCGGAGAATGCCATGAAAATGGGGCCGATCCACCCCGAACCAAACCGCTATGCCTGGCAGGATCCCGACGCGATTGTGGCATTTGCCCAAAAGAATGGCATGAAAGTGCGCGGGCATACACTATGCTGGCATAACCAGACGCCCAAATGGTTTTTTACCGATTCGACCGGTAAACAGGTAAGCCGCGAAGTGCTGCTGGCGCGGCTGAAACAGCATATTAATGATGTGGTAGGCCGCTATAAAGGAAAAATATACGCCTGGGATGTGGTCAATGAAGCCGTGCCCGATACGGGTGCCAGCATTTACCGCCGAGTCCAAATTCTATGAGATCATCGGGGAGGATTACATTGAAAAAGCATTTGAATACGCCCACGCCGCTGACCCGAATGCCAAGTTATTTTACAATGATTACAATACCGAAAGCGCTGCAAAAAGAGAGAAGATCTTTCAGCTTGCTTAAAAAACTGAAAGAAAAGAAGGTACCCGTCGACGGCGTAGGTTTGCAAGGTCACTGGTCTATTTACGAGCCTACTGCGGCCGAACTGGAAAAATCCATTACGCAGTTTGCAAGCCTGGGACTGGCGGTACAGATTACCGAACTGGATGTTTCGGTTCACCCCAAAGAGCACGAACGGCGTGACAAAAAGCCGACTGATACGGGTGAGCTAACCGCCGAAATGACCGAGAAACAAGCTGCGCAATACAAAATGCTGTTTGATACTATTCCGAAAACACAAAGGCACCATTACCGGCGTGACCTTCTGGAATGTATCGGATAAATACGACCTGGCTGGATAATTTCCCGGTGCCCAACCGGAAAGATTATCCCGCTGCTGTTTGATCAAAATTACAAACCCAAAAAGGCATTTGAAGGGGTGGTTAATTTTCAGAATTGATTTTAGGGATCGTCAGGTTTAGTCAGGTTGTCAGTTATGGTCATTTCTCGTGAATTGCGTGGTTGTTAAATTGTCAGATTAAATTATCGGGCTTGTAATGAAAGTTTTTAAGTTTGTAATACTGCTGTTTTTTCTTTCCTGCGATCTTTCGGCACAGATCCGTTTGCCAAAGCTGATTGGGGATAATATGGTATTGCAGCGCGATCAGCCTATCACGATCTGGGGCTGGGCTTCTCCGAAAGAGAAGGTCACCGTAACATTGAAAAACAAAAGTTACAAGACCGTAACGCCTCTGGATGGGAAGTGGAAAATTCAGCTGCCTGCACAGCCTGCCGGAACCGGTTTTGAAATGGTTTTAAAAGGGAAAAATCAGATCCGGATCAAAAATATTGCGTTTGGCGATGTGTGGCTTTGCAGCGGACAAAGCAATATGGTCATCAATATGGAGCGCGTGAAGGAACGTTTTCCGGAAGATATTGCCTCGGCCAATTACCCGGACATCCGTAATTTTTTCGTTCAAACACTTACCGATCTGAATGGTCCGAAGAAAGATTTTCCGAAGGGTGAATGGAAAACGGCCAATCCGAAAGATGTGCTCACCTTCGGAGCGGTCACCTATTTTTTTGCAAGAGATCTTTATGACCAATACAAGGTTCCGATCGGCATCATCAACAGCTCGGTAGGAGGCACGCCGATCGAAGCCTGGATCAGTGAAGGCGGTTACAAGGATTTTGCTGACATTCAAAAAATCATCACCCAAAACAAAGACACAGCTTATGTCAATTCAGTTAACCGCAGCTTTGCAAATAGCGAAGAAGTCAGTCGCAGGTAACGTGATTTGGGTCAGACTGAACATTGGGAAAGCACTGATTACCAGCCAAAAGGATGGCGAAATTTTAACATTCCGGGTTACTGGGAAGATCAGGGACTGAAAGATCTGAATGGTGTCGTCTGGTTTCGCAGGGAATTCGAAGTTCCTGAAAGCTGGGTCGGCAAGCCTGTGAAACTTTATCATGGGACGCATTGTGGATGCGGATGAAATGTATGTCAATGGCAAAAAGATTGGAAATACTACTTACCAATATCCGCCGCGCCGCTATGAAATTCCCGCCGGTTTACTGAAAGCGGGTAAAAATACATTTGTCATCCGGGTTACCAATCAGGCTGGAAAAGGTGGTTTTGTTCCGGATAAGCCTTATTTCATGACGGTTGATGATCAGCAGATCGATCTGAAAGGAACCTGGCAATACAAGGTCGGACAGGTATATCAGCCGCAGAAATAGAGGAAGTTTCAGCTAATCCTTTGGTGCATCAAAATCAGCCGACGGCATTATACAATGCGATGATCGCACCCGTTTTGACCTATGAAACTCAAAGGTTTTATCTGGTATCAGGGAGAATCGAATGTAGATAATCCGGAGCCGTATAACAGCTGATGCCCGCTTTGATCAACGATTGGCGGAGACTTTGGAAAAATGAGGATCTGCCTTTTCTGGTCGTGCAACTGCCCAATTTTCAGGACATAAATTATACGCCGGCTGAAAGTAATATGGCCTTGCTCAGGGAAGCGCAAAACCAGGCACTTACATTGAAAAATACGGCTGTAACCGTAACGCTGGACCTGGGAGAATGGAATGATATTCATCCTTTGAACAAAAAAGACATTGGAAAAAGACTGGCGCTTTCTGCCAGAAATCTGGCTTATAACGAAAAGGATGTGGTTTATTCCGGGCCGACGCTAAAATCACAAAGCATCGAAAAAGATAAAATCATCCTGACATTTGACCATGTAGCCAAGGGTATTACTTCGAAAGATTCGGAACCATTGCGCTGGTTTTCGATCGCGGATTATGATAAAAAGTTCGTCTGGGCAAAGGCGCGAATTATTGGAAAAGATCAGATAGAACTGTCGAGCGAACTGGTGAAAACGCCAAAATATGTTCGCTACGGCTGGCAGGACAATCCGGAAGGAATTAATTTTTATAATTCCGAAGGTTTGCCCGCTTCTCCATTCCGAACCGATGGAGAAATGCTGGATGAAATCAAAACCCTGGAAAGGCAAAAAATGCGCTGTTGTGCTGACCTATGATGATGCGCTGAATGTGCATCTGGATAATGTCATTCCGGCGCTGGATTCTCTGAGTCTGAAAGGCAGTTTTTATCTGACCGCTTCATCGGATGCCGCACGAAACAGAATCAAAGACTGGCGCGCTGCCGCCGCCAACGGACATGAACTGGGAAATCACACCCTATATCATCCCTGTGATGCGACCGGGCCGGGCATGAGCTGGGTGAAACCGGAGTACGATCTGAGCAAATACAGTCTGGCAAGAATTCAGGATGAGATCAAGATGTGCAATGCCTATTTGAAATCGATTGACGGACAAAACAAACGGACTTTTGCATTCACCTGCGGACATAAAAAAGTTGCGGAAGGTGAATTTATCCAGACGCTTTCCGATGAGTTTGTCGCGGCAAGGGCTGTCAGACATGAAATGCATGCACTTGACGAACAAAATCTGATGGATATAGACTGTTACGGTATGTCTGGTGAAACCGGAGAAAAAATGATCGAACTCGTCAAACAGGCACAGCAAAGCGGCAAATTGCTGGTTTTTCTTTTTCATGGTGTTGGAGGTGAACATGCGCTGAATGTTTCCAATCAGGCGCACAGCCAGTTACTGCACTATTTGAAAGAAAATGAAAAAGATATTTATGTTGATACGATGCTGAATGTGGCAGAGCATATTGATAAAGTGAAAAAATAATATTGTCCAATGCTGGACTTTGCGGCCACGTATTGATACCTGAATTTAAGAAAAAGTATAAATCAGAAATTGGAAAAAATATGATGACCAGAATAGTTCTCCTCCTTTTCAGCTATATCCTGATCAGCCTCCCATCTTTTCAGCCGATCCCTTATCCTTCTGACGGGGATGACGGTTACCGACTTTGGCTGAAATATGAGCCTGTTACGGATCGGCTATCAAAGCTGAATACTTAAAATACTCGCTTTTATTGCAGCAGTCTGGGAAAGGCGAAATCCTGCAAAGTGCGCCTAGGAGCTGCAAACAGGGTTTAAAAGCTTTTAGGTAAAACTGTTTCGTTGAACAATCCTGCCGGAAATAAATCCGGTGGAATTGTTTTGAGATTGGAACGCCAATGCGATACTAAAACAGGAGAAGGTTATCGGATTCAGTTGTTCAGACGGTAACATTGTGATCAGCTCCAAATCAGAAAATGGTATTTTATACGGAACATTTGCCTTGCTGCGGCACATGCAAATGCAGCTGCCGGTCAAAGGGCTTAAGCCTTGACAAGCAGCCCAAAAGTGCACTACCGGATGCTGAATCACTGGGATAATCCGGACGGGACGATTGAGCGCGGTTATGCAGGTTCGTCGCTTTGGAAATGGTATGAACTGCCTGAGCGTGTTGATCCGCGTTATACCGGATTATGCCCGGGCCAATGCGTCATTGGGAATCAATGGAACGGTGCTCAACAATGTCAATGCCAGCGCACGGTTCATGTCGCAGGAGTACATTGTGAAAGTGGCGGCGGTGGCGAACGTGATGCGAAAATATGGGATCAAAACTTATCTGTCCGTGTATTTTGCTGCACCGAAAACGCTGGGCGGACTTACAACCTCCGATCCGCTCGACCCGCAAGTACGCGCCTGGTGGAAGGAAAAGGTAGCTCAGATCTATAAAGAAATTCCGGATTTTGGTGGTTTTCTGGTGAAAGCAAATTCGGAAGGAGAACCCGGTCCGCAGGATTATGGCCGTGACACATGCCGATGGTGCCAACATGCTTGCCGAAGCTTTCAAGCCTTACGAGGGCATTGTGATCTGGCGCGCTTTTGTCTACAAAGCCGATCCAAATGCGGACCGTTTCAAAGCGGCTTATGAAGAATTTGTGCCGCTGGATGGAAAATTTGATCCAAAAGTAATTGTGCAGGTCAAAAACGGGCCCATCGATTTTCAGCCACGCGAACCATTTTCTCCACTGTTTGGTAATATGCCCAAAACGCCGTTGGGAGTAGAATTTCAGACTGACGCAGGAATATCTTGGTTTTGCCACACACGCCGTTTATGAAGCACCGATTTTCAAAGAGAATCTGGAATCGGATACCTATGTAAATGGAAAAGGATCGACCGTGGCCAAGGTTGTGGACGGAAGCTTTGCATGGTTATTCACGCACGCTCATGGCGGGTGTGGCCAACACAGGAAACAGCCGAAACTGGACGGGGCATCCGCTGGCGCAGGCCAACTGGTATGCATTCGGAAGACTGAGCTGGGACCATACAGCTCACTTCGGAACAGATTGCCAGGGAATGGATCGCGCTGACCTTAACCCGAAATCAAAAAGCGCAGGAAAATATTGTCGCATTAATGCTGCGGTCCCGGGAAATTTACGTCGATTACAACACGCCGCTCGGACTTTCGCGCCCCTGGATGGGCGTTCACTTTGCGCCCGAACCCTGGCAAAACAAAGGCTCCCGGCCTGACTGGACGGCCGTATATTACCACCGTGCGGATTCCGCCGGACTGGGCTTTGACAGGACTGCTTCCGGAAGCAACGCGCTGGCTCAGTACCGCCCGCAGGTGCAGCAGCAGTGGAATAATCCTGACAAAACGCCTTTGTCCTATCTTTTGTGGTTTCATCATGTGCGCTGGGATAAAAAGCTGAGCACCGGACGAACGCTTTGGGAAGAACTTTGTACCCGTTTTTATACAGGTGCCGACTCGGTAGTCTGGATGCAGCAGCAGTGGGATCTGGCCAAACCAAATCTTGATCCGCAGGTATATGCTGATGTTGCTGACCGGCTAAAAATCCAGCGCAGAGAGGCGATCTGGTGGCGGGATGCCTGGGTGTTGTATCTGCAAACTTTTGCAAAACAACCAGTTCCAAAAGGTTTCGAACCGCCTAAGCAGACTTTGGAAGAAGTCAAAAAGTCCGTCAGTATCTATTTGATGAAATAGGCCTGGATCGGACATTCTTACCCTTCATTCGAACAAAAGTGCTCACTTAAAACTGTGCACGCGCCATACCTTTGCCTGCTTACCGGTTAGTCTTATACTGAGAAACCCGGGCTGCGTATAGTGCGTGGCGAACGATACATTCATACCATAGTTATTTCAATAAAATCATTAGGAATCACGATGAAGAAATATCTTTTCATACTAGCCATTACTTTTTTATTTGTCTGGGAAGCTTCTGCTCAGGAAAAAGTTGAGGCAGACAATAAACTATCCAGAAAAGAAAAGTCGGAGGGGTGGAAATTGCTTTGGGATGGGGTGACAACAAAAGGCTGGAAAAGCGGTAGGTCAGAGAGTTTCCCCACAAAGGGATGGTGGGTGGATGGCGGTGTGCTGAAAGTTTTAAAGGACGGCAAAGGCGGAGATATTATAACTGACCAGAAATACGAAAACTTCATTCTAAAAGTCGATTTCAAAATTACGGATGGAGCAAACAGCGGTATCAAATATTTTGTAAACCGGGGCGGCATTGGATGTGAATATCAGATTCTGGATGATCTGAAACATCCGGATGCAAAAGGCGGCGTCGCAGGAAACCGTACGTTGGGATCTTTGTATGACCTCATTACAGCCTCACCCGACAAACCATTTAACAAGGAACAGTTCAATACTGCGATGATCGTTGTGAAGGGTAACCATGTGGAACACTGGCTGAACAATGTCAAAGTCGTGGAATATGAGCGAAACAATCAGATGTGGAAGGCTTTGGTCAATTATAGCAAGTATAGGGAATTCGCTGATTTTGGTGCTGCTGCGCAAGGCAACATCCTGCTTCAGGAACACGGCGATGAGGTCTTGTTTAAAAACATAAAAATATTAGTGCTTTAAGTAGCTATTAATCGGAAAGTTAAAATCAATAAATAAATATTAAAAAATAAAATACCTATCAATGAAGCAGTTACAGTCGCTGGATTACATTATTTTCTTTCTGTACTTCATTGGTGTTTCCTCCTACGGATACTGGATTTACAAACGAAAACAAACGACCAAGCTTGACACCAAAGATTTTTTTCTGGCCGAAGGGTCGTTAACCTGGTGGGCCATCGGAGCATCCATGATTGCCTCCAACATTTCGGCGGAGCAGTTCATTGGCATGTCGGGGAATGGCTTCACCTTTGGGGTGCCGTAGCGGTATATGAATGGTTTGCGGCTATCGCTCTGATTATTGTGGCGGTCTGGTTCATGCCGATCTACCTCAAAAACCACATCTATACCATGCCGCAGTTTCTGAAAACGCGGTATAACGAAACGGTGAGTCTGATCATGGCCATTTTCTGGCTGTTTCTGTACGTGTTCGTTAACCTGACGTCTATCCTTTATTCTGGGCGCACTGGCCATCAGCACCTGGTTTGGGGCGGAATCGTTTCACCCGATCGTTATTGGCCTGAGTCTCTTCGCCATTGTCATTACGCTGGCGGGCATGAAAGTAATTGGCTACACCGACGTAATTCAGGTGGCCGTTCTCATCATTGGTGGGCTGGTAACGTCCTACATCGCGCTGACACTGGTAAGCCAGAAGTTTGGTCTGGGCAACGATCTCCTGGCAGGCTTCTCGGCCATGATGGGCGAGCCCGGATGATCACTTCCACATGATTTTTGAAAAACCAGGCCCCAATACATCGCAGGTCGACATTAACAAATACCTGACCTTGCCCGGCCTGGCCATGTACTTTGCCGGTATCTGGATTGTGAACCTGAACTACTGGGGTTGCAACCAGTACATTACCCAACGCGCACTCGGTGCCGATTTGAAGACGGCCCGTACGGGTATTCTCTTTGCGGCCTTGCTGAAAATTTTCATGCCGCTGATCGTGATGCTGCCGGGTATTGCGGCTTACGTACTTTACAAGAACGGTAGTCTGCAAAACGAAATGGCTCCGGGCGGTAAACTCCTCGCCGATAACGCCTATTCAGCCATTCTATCCTTCCTGCCCAATGGGCTGAAAGGTCTCTCGATGGCCGCTCTGACAGCCGCTATCGTGGCGTCGCTGGCGGGTAAAGCCAACTCGATATTCGACGATTTTTACCCTCGATATTTACCAGAAATACATTGGTAAGAATAAAACAGAAGCACAGCTTGTGACCATCGGCCGGATCGTGATTGTGATCTCCATGATTTTAGCGATTCTGGTTTCTCCTTACATGGGCATAGACAAAGCGGGAGGTTTTCAATTTATACAACAAATGACGGGACTTCTGTCGCCGGGGATTTTCGCTTCATTCATTATGGGATTTTTCTGGAAACGCAGCAATTCCGCCGGAGCATTGTTTGCAATTGTCGGTGGATTTATCGTTGCTTTGGCGATGCACAACAACTGGCTTCCGTTTGCCGACTGGACGCAAGTTCCATTTTTGGATAGAATGGGATGGGTTTTTGTGATTTGTATCGTCGGAATGTTTATTCTGAGTTATATTTTACCTGACGAGAAAAAAGGCCTTATCATTGATCCTACCATGTTCAGAGCGCACAAGGGTTTTGTATTTGGAGCAGTAGTTATCTTGTTTATGCTGATTGGTTTATACATTTATTTCTGGTAGATTTTATGCTATTAGGATATCAATCGAAATTAATAATGTTAGCCCCGGGAAAAGTCTTCCCGGGGCTTTTCTTTTGATAGGTTAAAATTGTGTGCAAAATTAATTAGTCATCATTTTTCCTAATCCAGCGGGCAGTGCTGACCAGCAGTATTAGATTCAGCAATATAGCGATATACCAAACCCTGCTTTTGCCTTCACCTATCCTGTTAAACAGGAAACCTGAAAAGAACAAAAGAGTACCAAAATAGACTATCCTGGCTTTTCCTGATATTAACATGTTTCGGATACTCATCACGATTTTTCCCGGATCGTTTTATAAATAAAAGTCAAAAAAATAGCTAAGAATTGTTTCTTATATTCAATCTTAGAGAAAATGACGAAAGTGCCAGAGTTGAATTTATAACCTTATACTAAACAAAAAAACTGGTGCGCCGAACAATAGAATGGCACACCAGTTTTATGTTAATGCCTGCCTGAAATTTTGAATTTCTACATCAAGAAGAAATATTTAATTTCTTACAAATGATCCGGTGAAGTTATCCAGGCGATAGAAATACATTCCCGGGCTAAGCGCTGAAACATCAATGACATTCTGTCCTTTTTCTCCAACATCAGTCTGGTGAATGATCTGGCCAAGTATGTTCAGAATAGTCAGCTTCCCGACGACTTTGTTCCCTTTGAGATCAATTGTGAGTATATCGCTTACCGGATTTGGATATACAACTACCGGTTTTGTATAGGTATTATTTACAGATCTGACCTGAGAGTATGCGTAGGTTCCGTCAAGGTCTTTTTGTTTTAACCGGTAATAACTTATGCCCGCGCGTGGGAGAGGATCAGTTGCGGTATAGTGGTTTTCGGATGTGCTGTTCACCTTCCCCTCAATGAAGGCTATTTTCTCAAACTGTTTTGCATCAGTGCTTCGCTCAATATCAAAGCCGGCGTTGTTTTGCTCAGAATAAGTCGTCCAATCCAGGTGTACGCTATTTTCAACAAACTTTGCGTTAAACATTCCCAAACGAACGGGTAGGGCACTTTCGTCCAAAGTCAGTTCAAGGCTTGTTGCAGTTGTAGGCAGTCCCGGTGCAAGGTATGCGCCAAAGGAATTGATCGTCGGCTGTGACGCACTGGTTGCCCTCGTGAACGTAACAGTTCCGTTGTTATTGGTAAGATAATAGCCATTGATCGGTGTTTTAACTGCAATAAAAACGCCACCCGTTATCCCGACCTGCATATTACGGGCCGAACTCGCTTCAATTGCTCCGTTTGCCAAAGCCTGTCTGAGATTTGCAGAAGAAGCAATAGCGCCTGTTCCTTCAAATGTGAAAGCTCCCACACCATTGACCAAAACAGGCGTATTGGCAGGAATTTTAGAGGTGGTGATAATTTTACCAATGACTTTCGGGTCTGTGAATTCCAGCGTATAGGCTTTTACACCTGTTGGGATATTGGATTCAAAAGGTAAAACCAGCATTCTCATCCCATCTAGCGTAGCGCGGTAGGTGGCAGTTGTGGCCGTGAAACCCACCGGCGGGTAGAAATCTCCGCCCATATCACTGAGTTCAAGTTTTTCGGAAATTGTTCCGTTTACAACGTTGGTCTTATTATTCAAAACGCCGCTTTGTGTGTAAAATACGCTGTTCTTGTTGGCTGCGGCAGCATGCCAGTCAGTTTGTGGATTGATACCAGTAGCCTGGGTAAAATCAAGAGAGGTGTAGCCAGGATCGTTCAGACAATCCAGTAAATAGCTGTCTGAATTACTGTAATTCCGGAAAATTTATAACCTTTTTCATTCCCAACTGCCAGATAAACATCCTGGAATTTGAAGGTAAGCAGGGAGCTGAAATTGTTATTGTACATTGAAATAATACCCGTAATGCCATCTGGAAGCACATCTTCTGAAATGTCGAAAACCCAGTCAAAATTATCCCTTCTCGCAAAATTAATTGTCCCATAATTATGTGACGCTACTGCACCCGCCTTGTTGACATAGTAAAGTGTGGCATTACTTGATGTATAGAGATTACTGGATGACAGACTTTCTACACGAAATACCAACCGGTTAAATTTTCCATTAAGTTGCAAAAATCCATTGCCGGCATCTTTATTGGCACTAAGAAGTGGCATGTCAACTTTATGCGAGCTGATTTTACCGCTCAATTGATAGGCAGTGCCAAAAGCTGGGTTTGTAACAGTCTGGGATTCTACTTTTTCGTAATTAATCAACTGGCTGACCATTTGAGAAACTTCCCGCTCTCCGCTTTTATCAAATACAAGCGTAGTGATGCTGGATGCGCCGATGGTTACACCCGGACGGGCTGTTTCCCCTGTAAAGGTTATGTTGTTTTCTACCAGACTTGTGGTTTCGGTGGTTGTAATCGCTTTCCCTGAGTTAGACAGAAATGGCAAATCCACGGATAGATTGTAGGAATTAGCCGAAGAATTGATCACCATCACAAACACTTTGTCGCCAGCTTCCGAAAGGTAGGATGACCCGCTCAGTTGGCCTGTATTATCGTTCCATGTGTTCTGAATACGCTTTGCACCGGTGACATATTTGGCGTAGTGGGAGAGAATATTTCCTCGTTTGTTAATTTCTCCTGCAACCGTACCAAACTGCCCGTCACCCATCATGCCGTAATAACGCTTGGTGGCATAATGTACCCAGGCATTTACGTTGGCCAGCATGGCATCATTTATCTTTGTTGCGAAATCAAATGCGTCGCTTTGCCAGCTGTAATTATCGTGAGGCCATCCGCTGGCATTCCAGTTGATCAGAAATTCTGTCATCCATACTTCCTTCCCCTGAGCCTGTACATTCAATAATCCTGACTGGATCGCACCATATTGATGACCTCCGAAAATATCAAAATTGGCCAGAACCGCCAGGATCCAAAAAAGCATTTGCGTAAGTATCGGTAATTCCCACGCTTTCGGGAGCAATAACTTTACAATTGATTTTGGCACCCTGTTCTTTGATAAACTTGGCCATTTGCGCAGGTGTCCAGATACAACCGGCATAGTCAACCTGGTAATCAGGCTCATTTTGCAGTGAGATTGCGTAGAGGTCTACACCGTTGGTTTTGAGGTAAGTAACAAAGTTGTCCAGATATTGGGCATAATCCGCATAATGATCCTCTGCCAGATAAACCGGTCTGACAGTACCGGTTTCATCCGTATAACGGGAGGCGGTTGTGTTATAGGTTTTCCATTCTGCGGGCATGCTCCATGGAGATGCAAATATTTTTAGTCCCAGAGACTGCGCAAGCTGAGCGGTGCCAAGTGCCTGCGGCCAGTTTTCCTCCCCGATCGGGATGTATATACGCATGATGTTGTAGCCGGCTTCACTATTTTGTCCCCACATTTTTCTGATTTCGTCATCAGTCATATGATTGTAACTAAACTGAGGACTATTGACAAATCCGCCGAAACCAGTGATTTTCTGATACGAAACATCTTTGTTGAGCTTAACCGTCGCCGTTTTTGCCTGCGCAAAAACGGTGTCATGTAGCATGCTCAAAAAAAGCAATATAGCGGCCGTTTTAAAAAGCCTAAGTAGTCTTCTCATCATTTTTTTGAATGATTAATGGTTAGTAGTTATGTCTTTATTAGGTTTTCGGAGGGAATTTTGATTAGATGCTTCGCTAGTATTTATCGCAGCTGAATGCGATTGGGATTTTACCATAACTATAATTTGATTAATAAAAAATGTAATTTTATTTAGCAAATTAAGGGAGATAAGAAATGAAACTTAGGACACAAATCGTCAAATTTCGGGTAAGAATGTTCGTCTCAGTAGGAAAAATGAGACTATTGGCTGGATTTCTTATTCAAAGAGAATCGCAAAAAGATATTTTTAATGCAGATTGCTATAATGTAACGGATCGCATCAATGATTTTGACAGGTATGACCATGGTATCCTCAATCTGAAACATCTCGAACCTGGTAAACCGGATAACAATTGGAAAAAAATACCCTGCGTTTCAAGTAAGTTTGAAAATTCTGTTGATCATTAAATCATTATATC
>CAVWGT010000002.1:0-78072 GCA_963754585.1 uncultured Chitinophagaceae bacterium | reverse complement strand
GCACTGAAATTTTTTGGAATAGATCCCGACAGGGTGATTTTTGTGGATGTAAAAAATGAGAAGGACCTTCTTTGGATGACAGAGGAAGCGCTTAAATGCCAGGCGCTTTCCGCGGTTATCGCAGAGATATCAGGGATATGGACCTGACAGCGTCGCGGCGTCTCCCTTGCCGTTGAAAAAAGCCGGGTAACCGGGCTACTGCACCGGATGAATCCAAGGACCCTTGGCAACACCGCTTGCGCAGCCAGATGGAAGGTGACTCCTGTTGCCAGTGAGCTGGAGCAGGACATGCCTGGCGTGGGTTTTTTCCGCTGGGATGTGCAGCTTTTGAAAGTACGTAACGGGGAAAGCGGACAATGGCAGATCCAGTGGACAGCCGGAAGATTTGATCATCTGATAATCAAAGTTCAAAAAGCTGTGGATAAGGACCTTCGTAAAAACGGGATGATATGCAAAGGCGCTATGTTTCCATCTCGTTTCGTCATCTTCTCACCAACCGGTGGGTGATCCGTAATCCTCAGCAGAAAGATGCAGCTTTGAGTTCTAGCCTCCCCAGAGCGCGGTAGAATGGTGATCAAAGCGGCCAGTGCTGAGGCTGAAAAACTGGGCATTTCTTACCGGCATGGTGCTGGCCGATGCGCGCGCGGTGATACCTGATCTTCAGGTTTTTGATGACCGGCCCGGCCTTCCAGAAAAGCTTCTGAGCTGTCTTGCTGAGTGGTGTCTTCGCTACTCGCCTGTGGTGGCTACTGATATGCCCAGCGGACTGATCCTTGATATAACCGGCTGTGCGCATCTTTTCGGAAGCGAACGGGCTTATCTGAAAGACATTACAAGCCGTCTACGCGGCTCGGGTTATGATCAGGCCGCTGCCGCTGATACGATTGGAGCAGCCTGGGCGATATTGCCGCTATGGAAGAATCACGCCTGTGATCGAGCCCGGAACCCAAAAGCAGGCACTGGCTGAGCTCCCACCCGCAGCGCTTAGACTGGAAGAGTCCACGCTTAGCGGATGAATAAACTTGGATTTTATCAGATCAGAAGCTTCATTGATATGCCACGGTCAGTGCTTCGCCGCCGTTTTGGCCAGCAGCTTTTAAATAGGATGGATCAGGCTTTGGGTTATATGCAGGAAAACATTTTGCCAGTGAGCCCTGTTGAGCCTTACCAGGAGCGGTTGCCATGTCTGGAACCGATCAGAACCGCGCCCGGTATAGAAATAGCGCTTCAGGACCCTTTTGAACGAACTTTGCGCCCGGCTTTCCAAAGAATCCAAAGGGATAAGAAAAGCCATTTTCAAAGGTTATAAAATGGACGGCGGCATACAGATAATCGAGATTGGTACCAATAGCGCCTCTTGTAATCTTGAGCACCTTTTTAAACTCTTCCAGCTCAAAATCTCAACGCTTCGGCCCGACCTTGGCTTTGAGCTTTTTATATTAGAGGCGCCTGTCACAGAAGAACTTGATGCAGTACAAAAATCGCTCTGGAGCATTTCGGGCACCGGAGATCTGACCGAGATCGCAGAGCTTTTAGACCGGCTTACGGGCCGGGGCGGAATGGATATTGTGCACCGTTACCTGCCTGATGAGCACTACTGGCCGGAGCGCTCAATTAAAAAAGCATTATTCCTTACAGAAAACCCGCAGACCGCATGGCGCACAGACAGGCCTAACCTGTGAGCCTTTTGCCACAGCCTGAACTTATTGTTGTAGCAGCGCCAATCCCTGATTACCCTCCGATGCTTTTCCGTTACAAAGGTCAAGTTCATAACATTAAAAAAGCGGACGGCCCCGAACGCATCGAGCAGGAATGGTGGATTCAGGAAGGACTTCACCGCGACTATTACTGTGTGGAAGATGAACATGGTGCCCGCTTCTGGATTTTTAGGCTCGGCCATTACAAGAAGCATAACCCGCAGTGGTTTATCCATGGTTTTTTTTCATAAGTAAATCAATAGGTTATGAGCTACATTGAGCTGCAAATCACATCAAATTTCAGTTTTCTAAGGGGCGGCTCGCACCCAGAAGAGCTCGTCGAGCAGGCTTTCGAGCTAGGCTATGAGGCCATCGCGATCACCGACCACAACACACTGGCAGGTATTGTAAGGGCGCATGCGGCAGCAAAGCTTAAAAAGATCAGGCTGATCGTAGGCTGCCGGCTTAATCTTTTGGACGGGCCAAGTCTTCTTGCCTATCCCACAGGCAAAGACGCCTACGCAAGGCTTTCGGGTCTTCTTTCACTTGGCAATCTTCGCACCGAAAAAGGAAAATGTGATCTGTATGCGGCGGACGTGTTTGCCTATGCAGAAGGTACACTTTTTATCGCGCTGCCACCAGATTGTTTGGATGAGCAATTTGATCTTGACCCTTCCTTTGAATTAAGCCTTCGAAAATATAGAAGAGCACTGGGAAGCAGCCTATTTTTAGGGGCAAGCCGCAGCTACCTGGGCGATGATTCCAAAATCCTTTACCGGCTAAGTAAATTATCAGAGCGGCTTGATATCCCACTGGTCGCCACCAATGATGTGCATTATCATATTGCTGAGCGCAGGCAGCTTCAGGATGTGCTGACTTGTATCCGTGAAAAGTGTACGATCTATACTGCGGGTTTCCGCTTGTATCAAAATGCGGAACGTTTTCTTAAGGCCATTGACGAAATGGAACGGTTGTTCCGGCAATATCCAGAAGCATCTACGCAGCCACACAGAATCGCTGATGCGTGTCAGTTCTCACTGGATGCCTGAAATATGTTTACCCCGAGGAAATCACTTCTGAAGGGCGTACGCCGCGTGGAGGAACTCAAATCTTGGCCTGGAAGGGAGCAAACGAACATTTTCGGTGATCCTCTGCCACAAAAAATAGCTGATACGTATTGCGTATGAACTCGAATTCATAGCGCGGAAATGAATTATGCGGCGTATTTTCTGACCGTATATGATATTGTACGTTTTGCCCGCAACAAGAATATCCTTTGCCAGGGAAGAGGATCGGCAGCCAACTCCACGATTTGTTATTGTCTCGGCATCACTTCGGTAGATCCGAGCAAATTTGATCTGCTCTTTGAACGGTTCATTTCCTCATGCAAGAAATGAACCGCCGGACATTGATGTAGATTTTGAGCATGAACGAAGAGAGGAAGTGATCCAGTATATTTATGAAAAGTATGGACGCGACAGGGCCGCGATAGTAGCTACGGTTACCCAACAACATCAAAAGGGCGCGATGCGGGATGTGGCAAAAGCGATGGGATTATCGGTTGATACCATCAATCGGCTTTCTGATGCGATGTGGGAATTTTCAGATGAATGGTTTGAGGGAAACAGATTAGGAACAGGGCTATGAATCCGATGATCACGCATCTGAAAAAGTACTGAGATCTGACGCAACAGTTCATGGGTTTTCCAAGACAACTTGGTCAGCATACAGGTGGTTTTGTGATTACGCAAGGCAAGCTTTCCGACCTATGCCCGATCCTGAATGCGCGGATGGAAGATCGCACCTGCATCGAATGGAATAAGGATGATATTGACGCCCTGGGCTTTATGAAAATTGATGTGCTGGCGCTGGGCATGCTTACCTGTATCCGTAAGGCTTTTGATCTGGCAAAACAACATTATGACTGGAGCTTACACTGGCCAAATATTCCACAGGATGATCCGGATGTGTATGAAATGATCTGCCACGCAGATACGATTGGGGTATTCCAGATAGAAAGCCGGGCGCAGCAATCGATGTTGCCAAGGTTAAAACCCCAATGTTCTATGACCTGGTGATTGAAGTGGCGATCGTTCGACCGGTCCGATACAGGGTGATATGGTGCATCCTTATTTGCGACGAAGAAATGGAGAAGAGGATCCTGAATATCCATCCAAAGAACTCGGAAGAAATTCTGGAACGAACGCTTGGCGTGCCACTGTTTCAGGAACAGGCCATGAAAATTGCCATTGTAGGCGCAGGATTTACACCTGCAGAAGCAGATGAGTTGAGACGAAGCATGGCCACGTTTAAGGTCAAAGGGCATGGTCAGCAAGTTCGAAGCAAAGCTGATCAATGGCATGACCAACAAAGGGTATACGGAAGAGTTTGCACGCCGGGTCTTCAAACAACTTGGAAGGTTTTGGCAGCTATGGTTTTCCCGAAAGCCATGCGGCAAGTTTTGCATTACTGGTATATGTTTCGAGCTGGATCAAATGTTATTATCCCGATGATATTTGCAACTGCCGATCCTTAACAGTATGCCCATGGGTTTTTACCAGCCGGCACAGATTAGTGATTGATGCACAAAAACATGGCGTTGAAGATCAAGCCGGTGGATATCAATTATTCACAATGGGATAATCACCTCGAAGAAAAAGCTGGCAAATACCATGCGACTTCGGCTTGGTTTTCAGACAGGTCAAGGGCCTACGTGAAGATGAGATCTGGACGCTCCTCTCCTGCCGAACTACAGCCTATAAAAGCATACACAAATCAGAGACGAAGGCGTCTCACAGGCTACGCTCGAAAAGCTGGCCGACGCAGACGCGTTCCGCTCGATGGGCATGGACAGACGAAAAGCCATGTGGGAGGCCTCCGCGCTCGGTGACAGACCCATGGGAATTTTCAGTGGACAGAAGTCAGCAAAGCGAATTTGAACCCAAGGTGACGCTTCCAAACATGAGCCGCTCCGAGCATGTGGTGCAGGATTACGCCTCGACTTCACTTTCTTTAAAAGCGCACCCGGTAAGCTTTCGTAAGAGAAAAACTCAAATCTGCTCAGCATGCAGCGCGACACAGCAAATCTTTCAGATTATACCGCGACGGCATGATCATCCGGGTCGCTGGCCTTGTGCTCGTACGGCAACGGCAGGCACAGCCAACGGGGTCTGCTTCATCACCATCGAAGATGAAACCGGTTTTGCCAATCTGGTTGTTTTTTCAAAACCTTTTTGAAACCTTCTGAAAAAGAGATTCTTAGGGCCAGGCTTCTGATGGTCGAAGGCAAACTGCAAAGGAGGGTGAAGTTACGCATGTGATCGTCAGGCGCTGCTTTGATATGTCTTACCTTTTTAAGGGAAATGAACCAGACCCAGCAAGACCCGCCGGTGCAGACACTTTCCAGAGCTGATGAGAAAGACGAATATGCTTCCCAGGCTGTGAACCGAAAAACCCAAGGTAGAAAACCTGTGCAGACCGAGATTTTCCCTTCGGGCCGAAATTTCAAATAAGTCGGTTCACCTAACCAAAACAAGATATACCCAGTCAGAGCACACAATCCATTTTATGTCTGTACCCTACAACCCGTTTGAGCTATTAAATCTTCCACTGATAAAAGACCTGCTCCGGCAAAATACCCATTTCCTGGTAGTCCAGCGTCTGCAGTGGCCGCTGATACGGATAGGAAAAGGGATTTATTGCCACGCCCTATCCGCAGAAAAACCAGCGCAGGATGCATGCACAAAAGTTGGATCCAAATGAAGGCCGTATAATTAATTTGGGCCGAAACGGATAAGATTCTTAATTTGATTGAAAGCCCTAAATATCTTCTTTTTTTGAACATCTACCGCGATCCGGACGGTAAGGATAAAATATTAAAATATTATCAGACAAATATCCTGTCCAATTTAAAAATACACGCCAAAATTCAAACTATCGAGAAGGTCAGTATTGAACTTAACTTTAACTCAGGAAAGCTGACGGCGCTGATTCAGACTGATGAAACAGTTCAGGAATTTAATTTATACGATTTAATTACATAAATTATTCAGCCTGCAATATAAATATTGAACATGTCATCCACCTTTAAATTTTAGCTTCTATTTCCTGATCCAAACTTTAAGAAAAAAACCTAATTTGCAGAATTAACCGTATCACTCAACAAAAAAATGAAATAATGAATGACAGTGGTTTTGAATTGTCCGGTATACGTCAGATGCTGTTGCAGGTGACAGGAATCAATATTCTTGGTATTAATAAATACCAAGAAAACGTCTTGAATCAAGACGAAGATCAAATCATTTGTATTCAATTCACCTCCACATCTTACCCTGGAAAGGTATATAAAATGAATATTACCCAGTCCGAACTGAACAAGATTTCCAAGTCAGATCTAACTAGTTTCAAAATTTACTTTGAAAAATTTGCATCCACTACAGTCGGTTAAGGAATTTTAGGTTGCAAGTATTTAATAAAACTTATACAACAAGGTTATTATTCCTATGTAGCTTATATATAATTCCTAAAAACATAACAATTATGATCTTCATAAAAGGTATAAATGGAAGATGACCCTTTTGTCGAATCGTCAAGTGGACAAAAGTTATTAACCTTCATTCCAATGTGTTCTACAAGGACCCGGCGAAATAATCCAAGTTATAGAAAACGTTGTATAAAATATTTTAGTAACCGCAAGCTGCGATTTAATGGTGATTATATGATCACCAGCTTTTAGCTAAGCAATCCGCCGTGCGGATGAATGCTTAAACGCACATTGGTTTTTATCACTTGAAGAAGCACAGGAAAAAACTGAAAGTTGGCGACAAGAGTATAATAGTTTCAGGCCGCATTGTTCATTGGGGAACTTAACCGTAGCCGCGGACGGCTCCTGATGATGAGATGGTGATGCGGGTGAAAAAAGAGGAAAATACCGACCCAATTTTCAAGTTTTAACTATCCAAGAACTGGGAGTCCCTCAAACTAATAGAGATCTTTATGTTTATCAGTACAGGATCCGAAAACTGCGCTCACCGGCTAACGTTCTAAGACTTTCTTTCAGCAAGAATATAGGCTCGTAATTTATGAGTTTGCAAACTATTTTGACTACGGGATTTGAAGCTGTTTTCATGAAGGGAGGCTCTGTAAATCTATTGTAAATAATGTGCCGCTTGGAGCAAGTTAGTTCAACTCAAACCAAACGGCACTTTATTAGATTGAAGATTTCAGATCAGTGTGTCAGAACGTCAATTTCAGCGTACCCCACTGCATCATTTTCCTGTGTGTTACGAATGCCTACCAATTTGATATATCGTGCTTTAACGGGGGCGAACTTTTTAATTTGCCATAGTGGATTATTTTTAATATTAGAAAACTCCCCTTCATCTGCTACGCTCCATTGCTTGTTGTCAGAAGAAATCAAAAACTGGTAATTGGTAATAATTCCGGCATTTCGGCTCTGGCTTGGAAGGTATTTAAAACCTGCTAGATTTTGCTGCTCGCCAAGGTCAATTACAATGCTGGCAGGCAATTTGTTATTTTGGGGTTGAAACCAATCCGAATTACTGTTTCCGTCAATAATGTTGTTCACTTTGTCGTCGTCAATACCTACGATCTTCCATTTTTTTCGGGATATGTCAAATTCCTCCTCGCCTATAGGACTGTTTTTGCCGGAAGCTGGATCATGGGCGATCGCACGTACGTTCACCTTATTTACTTCTTCAATGGGCCTGTCATACCTGGTTGACTTTTTGGTTGGCTCGCTTCCATCCAGCGTATAGAAAATCTGTGATTCTTTGTCCGATGCACTGATGGTGATTGCTCCCGTTTTAGCACGGGTGATACGCGGGATTTCCAATATTTGCGGAGCATTGTAGACACTGACATTAGAAATGACAGGGCTTGCTTTTGCATCAGTGATCGTAAAGCGCAGCTGTGAAGCTGTCACGGTTGGAAATGACAGTATTCGCTTATAACCAATCGTAGTTTGTTTATCCAGCTGCTGCCATTTGCCATTTATGAATGCTTCAATTGTAAAGGATTTCACCCGCTGCCCCAGCCGAATATATTCCTGAGCCAGGAACCGGTTAAAGGCTTTCGGAGCACCAAAATCAATCGTAAGTGAAGCTGTTTTCTCTCCATCGTCTGTGGCCCAGTAAGTATTTTTATCTCCATCTAATGCCTTGTCCGCTCCAAATTCCTTGGACTTGCCCCGAATATTTGACGCGCTTGCCTTCGCTTTTTTGGCCAGATCTACGGCAAATGCTTCTTTTACTGCACCAGCCAGCTCCAGCGCCGCCTTTTCATCTGTCTGATGGATCCGGCCTGTCTTATCGATAGGGAAATTAAGGAGCATGGTTCCGTTTCGTCCGAATGAACTGTAATAAACTTTAAGCAGTTCCGGCAGCGTCTTTACGCGGCTATCTTCATATTCATGGTAAAACCATCCGGGGCGTATGGAAGTATTTACCTCGCCAGGTACCCAGGAATCGCCGTTTTCTACACCGTGAGCTAACATATGATGGGGTACATCACCCTTGGCATTTAAAAGACTCCAGTTGGTTTCACCTACATAACCCGATTCGGTTCCTACCCAGCGAAGATCTGCCCGGTCACCGTTGTCGTTCCAGATGACGATTTTTGGCTGAAGTTTCCGGATCATCTTATAGGTGTTTGCCCAGTCGTAATAAGTAGTCCGGTCAATTTTCCGGCTGGTTCGTGCCCCGCCGTAATAGCCATCGCCGCCGTTGGCTCCATCAAACCAAATTTCGAAAACATCACCGTACTTGGTCAGGCATTCCTCAATTTGTTTGCGAAAAACATTTTTTACATAAGGCGCACTGCCGTCCGGGTCAAGAATCCCGTAACTCGGATTGTTCCTATCCCATGGCGAGATGTAGATGCCCAGCTTTAGCCCGTATTTTCTGCATGCTTTTGCCAGATCACCAATGATATCACCTTTGCCGTCTTTCCAGGGGCTGTTCTTTATGGAATATTCCGTGGTTTCAGTCGGCCACAGGCAGAACCCTGAGTGGTGCTTGGCTGTAATGATAATTCCTTTCATACCCGAATTTTTGCAAACCCTTGCCCACTGATCGCAGTCCAGATTCGTTGGATTGAACAGTTTTGCATCATCGGCTTCACCATAACCCCATTCCTGGTCAGTAAACGTATTGGTAGAAAAATGGATGAAAGCGTAATATTCCATTTCCTGCCATCTTACCTGATTTTCCGTTGGCGCTGGACCCATGGGTTTTGGCGCCTTCACTTGCCCAAAACAAATCCCGATCATACATAAGTATAGTATTGTTGTATAAAAATTTATTTTAATGATCATATGTTTCAGGTTGTATAGATTATACTTGATTTATCACAAAGCAAAGCCACTTATAAGACCCGCTTTTTTTAGAGTATTCCAGAAATCAGCGGAAATCTCTGTGGTCACCATGTCTATGTTCTGCTTTACTTTGGCAGCGTTCGTTGTACTGACTGCCACACTGTTGACACCAGCAATTGTAAAACCAAAATTCAGGCAGGCGTGCGCGGGTGAAATACCGAACTGCTCACAAAACTTCCAAAATTCAGATCTCCATGTATAAAGACTTTTTCCCTCAGCAGTATCTTTATCAACCAGCCCGTAATTGTAATAATCACTTCCAACCAGAAATCCTCCGTTAAAAACTGCTGAATTAATAACGGTTACGCCTTTTTTATGCAGGCTGGAAATAAAGCCCATTAAATCACGTGGATGGTCATGAAGCGTAAGACTATTAGCGATCATCACCCAGTCCAGGGCTACATCCTTTGAAATTCTTTCGATCACGCGCCACTGTTTGGCACCCACACCAATGCCTGAAATTTTACCGGCAGCTTTCAGTTCAGCCAGTGCTTTGTAGGAATCAAGAATATCCGAGTACAGATCATTTTCTTCTTCTATGTTCTGTGCTTTGGACAAATATTCGTCAGGATCATGTACCGGAGGCTAATTCAGATGTGTATGGGCCCAGTAAATCGTTTCCCTGATCGAAACATTCCAGGATTCCCTCATAGGAAATCCTTTGTACAGCATCATGGGTCAGCTCTTTCCATATCCCTGGCTCAAAGGTAGGCTCTGGTGTAGTAAGAGCAACCTGATACCAGCCCAGTTTGTTGCTGATGATCACATTTTCAGGATCTACATTTAAGGCATCAAGAGACTTACCCAAAGATTCTTAGAGCCAGACCCGCCCCGTACTTACCGGCGCTATCAAAAACTACCTTTCCCGGCGAATTTTTTATACATGCTTCTACGATTTCTTGTTTCTGCTGATGAGTGGTTGCACGGTAAATATTACCCAAGCAGCTGGTACCAAAAACGATCGGAGGCAGCTGAATTGTGCCAGGGTTCTGATTTTGCGAGGTTTTTACTTGCATAGGAATTAAAGCTGTACTTTATATTTTTTTCATCCAATCGACACCATAGCCTTTATCACCCCCTTGGAAGGGTCAAGCCAGCTTTCAAAATCCTTTTTTACATCCCCGAAAATAACACGGTGTGTTATGTAAGTCGTTGGATCTATCATGCCAGCCTTCATACAACTGGTTACGTGTTCAAAATCTTCTCTGGTCGCATTGCGGCTGCTCATTAGCGTTGCCTCCCGTTTGTGAAATTCGGGATGAGAAAAACTGATCTCTCCTTTTTGAAGACCGATCAGCACATATGTGCCGCCATGCGCCAGATACTGAAATGCTGTGTTGATGGCTTTCAGATTCCCAGTTGCATCTACAATGACTGTTGGCATATCAGAGCCGGTCAGCTCCATAAGTTTTTCCATAACATTTTCAGTATGTGCGTTGATTGTATGTGCTACGCCCAGCTTCTGACGGCAAAAAGCCAATCTGCTATCATTAATGTCCAGTGCTATCACGGTCGCACCCGCTATCCTTGCAAATTCCATTGTGCCCAGACCAATCGGGCCAGCCCCCACAACGAGTACGGTATCCTTCGGTGTCACTCCGGCTCTTCTTATTCCGTGCGCGCCGATTGCGAGCGGCTCGACCAAAGCAAGTTCATCAAAACTAAGCCCGTTGCCATGCACGAGCGAATAGGACGGAACCGATACATACTCGGACATACCGCCATCAATATGCACACCAAAAACCTGAATACTGGTGCAGCAATTGGGCTTACCATTGCGGCAGGCCACACATTTTCCACAATTGAAATAGGGAATAAAGGTGACAGGCTCCCCCACTGAGAATCCGGGCGCTCCATCTGTCTGAACGATCTCTCCGGCCAGTTCGTGGCCCAGAATCCGGGGGTAATTAAAAAATGGCTGAGTGCCTTCATACGCATGAAGATCGGTGCCGCATATTCCGATCCGCCTTATTTTGATAATCGTGTGTCCGGATTTAAGGTCTGGTTTTGGGTCTTCCCGGTATTGAAATTCGCCCGGTGTGATGCAAACAAGTGTATTCATAAAAGAAAATATTTGTCAGTTTTTATTTAGCACGTAAGAAGAAATGAATCAGGAATGTGCATGTGTTCCTCTCAGAAACCAGCAAATCAATGCGATGCGCCCAATTTGATGTTTTTGATCGAGTTATTTTTTATAGCAAAATAAAGTACAACCAGAAAACAAACTGCTGGTACGATGTAAGCGGTTTGAATGGAAGATACATCTGAAACCTGCCCCATGATCACCGGAAATACCGCTCCGCCAACGATGGACATGATTACCAGCGATGAACCGACTTTGGTCTTTGCACCCAGCCCCCGGATACTTAGGGCAAATATGGTCGGAAACATAATGGACATAAAAAACTGAACGCCAACAAGTGCATAGACCGAAACCATTCCGGTAGTGGATACGGCTGCGATCAATAAAACGATATTGACCAGACTGTAGACGGCCAGAAGTCTGACGGTGCCACAAACCTCATCAGATAGGTTCCTATAAACCGGCCGATCATAAAGCTCAAAAAGGCGCCCGACAAAAGATATGCCGCCGTTTTTTCCTCAATACCGGCAACGCTGCCTGCAAAACGGATAAAAAAACTGCTGATACAAACCTGGGCGCCAACATAAAAAAACTGAGCCGCTACCCCGAGCATCAGGTTTTTCTCTGCCAAACAGAACCTGGCTCCACGCCTTCAATTTCTTGCTGCTCTTTTATTTCCGGCAGACTGGTGCGCCAGATAAGAACTGCTACAAGCAGCACTACAATGCCAATAATAATAAATGGTATCTGCACTGAAGATGCTTCCAGATCCAGATAGGCATTCAGCTCCAAAGGCGTCATGGAAAGTTGCTGCCGCTGTGACAAACTCTTTCCCGAAAGTATAAATGTACCTCCCATCAGTGGAGCCAGAAATGCGGCTAGTCCGTTGAATGACTGCGCAAAATTGAGTCTTTGAGTAGCAGAATCTGCATCACCCAAAACAGTAATATAAGGATTCGCTGCGGTTTCCAGCATTGTCAAGCCACTGGCAATGATAAACAAAGCAAGAAGGAAAAAGCCAAAATGGCGCATTTCTGCCGCAGGATAAAACAAGAATGTACCCAGTGCAAACAGCAGCAAACCCAGCGTGATACCTGCTTTATAACCAAACTTTTTCATAAAAAGACCCGCTGGCAGCGCAATCAGAAAATAGGCAATGTAAGACGCAGAGTCTATCAAAGCCGATTGGAAATCACTTAGCTGACAAGCTTTTTTAAGATGCGGGATCAGTATCGGGTTCAGGTTCAAAGCAAATCCCCAAAGAAAAAACAGGGAAGTAATCAGAATAACAGCCAGCCTGGTTTTACGATCAGCCATAGGATGAAAAAATTTTGATTGTGTAAATAAAATTAGGGTACAATTTTGTAGATCTGATCCATTAAAACCCACTTCTCACCGGGTGATGCCCATTTTAAGGGCTGCTGAAATTTCCACATCAGCTCTTCCCACTGCTGCACTTTCGGATTTGTCGCATCCAATTTTGCTTTGCTGTCAAAGTCAAAATCATCTACGGTTTCCATGATCATAAATAAACGGTTGCCCGTTCTGTAAATCTCCATATTGATAATTCCGCTAACGGTTATACTTTCGGTTACTTCCGGCCATGCATTTTCCGTTTTATGAAGCTGGTCGTACTGCTCAATAAGCTTATGATCGTCTTTCAGATCCAGTGCCAGACAAAACTTTTTCATATTTACTTTTGGCAATTGTTAGAAATTTTACTGCTTATCCTTTCATAAGTAATGGAACACAGTAGGCACGACAAATGTATAGTGTAATAAATTATAGCAATTGTACAAAAGTGTCATCCATTTTAACAAATCGGACTATTTTTGTTAATTTTGAAAAATATTCTATCAGACCGGGCAAGCTTCAATGGACAATAATGACTTTAAATCCACATTTTCGCTGTTAAATGCAGATTATGTACAATTGAACAAAAATTGGATTTATCGTAATGTAATCAGTCCATTTTACCGGATTTACCTGATTGATGATGGTCATGGATCACTTGGAGATGCCGATCGTGCACATGTCTTGGAAAAAGGATATTTGTATATGGTACCCAGCTTTACTTTGTGCAATCACCACTGCCCAAAATATCTCAGCCAGTTTTATATTCATGTCCTGGAAGAAAGCGCAGACGGTACATCTTTGTTTTCTTCTAACAGAAAGATTCACAAAATCGAATCCATTCCCGAAGACATGATCCGCTTCAAAAAAATTCTTCATCTTAATCCGGGCAGGGATTTAAGAAGGAGCGATAACCCCCGCGAATATGAAAAGCAGCCAACACTTACAAGCTTTCAAAAAAGGAATAACCTAATTCCTCTGTCTGATTACATTGAAACAAAAGGCCTGATTCTGGAAATGATCGCGCGGTTTATAAAATCCGACTCCTTCAAATCATCAGAGACAAAAAAAATCCCATCCAGGATCCTCGACTCAGTTAATTACATTCTTACAAATCTGCAAAGCAACATCACCGTTGAACATCTATCTGATCGCGCAAGTTATAATTCCAATTACTTTTCCAGAATTTTTACCAGTTACACGGGAGAGCGCCCCCTGGCATATATCCAGAAAAAAAGAATAGAAAGAGCGCAGTATTTAATCATTACCACAGATTTCCCTCTCTCTGAAATAGCGTCAGAAACCGGCTTTGAAAGTCTGCTTCTTATTTCTCCCGTACCTTCAAAGACATTCCGGACAGACACCCACGCAGTATAAGAAGATTAACAGCGTGGTTTAAACAGCAAAGAAGTTTTACCATCACCTTCGGTTCCTAGATCCTTACCTCAATATGGCAGACACGCCCTATCGTTTATTTTTTTCGGAACTTTGGTATCGGGAAGCATATTCGTATCTGATCCACAGCTCACTAGGATGATTTTAAATCTAATAACCTAACAAACAAGCTACCGCAAAACTACTGATTTTTCAGTACCCTGACCAGTACTGTCAGCCGGATCCGGAAAGAAGGTAATTGCTGGTATTTTTTGTATATCGAAAGAAAAGCCCCTTGAAGATTATTTCCCGGGGCAATCTTACAATACGCATGTTCAAATTTCAATTGATATGCAAACAGCAAAAATATTTACCAAAAGGATTTAAAGAGCAATTGAAGAAATGGCCTCAAACGCTAAGAAAAACTGATAATTTTACCGTGGTTATTTTCTATTCTAAACCGGGCTGCATTACCTTTGGGCCAAATAAACGCAGCAGATTATGACAAAAGCAGACACCATTCAAAGAATTGTAGAAAAAACCGGCATCCAAAAAGAAGATGTGGAAAAAACACTCGAATCACTTTTTGTGACGATAAAAGATTCGATGAGCGAGCGGACGAAAACATTTATTTCCGAGGCTTTGGAAGTTTTACAAACAAAAAAAGAGCAGCAAAGACGGCCAGCAATATCTCAAAAAATACAACCATAATTGTTGCGGCCCATATAATTCCGCATTTTAAACCTTCGGATGATTTTGTAAACCAGGTTAAAGAAGGAAATCTTCAGTTGGTTTAGAAATTCCTATTAAAAAATCAAAAAAAGAAGCCCTGGCGATTCATTCGTCAAGGCTTTTATTGGTTAATAAATTAACTAATAATCTTATTATCAACAAATTAAACAGGTAGCAAAAGGGTCCTAAAGAGGTTGTACCTTTTTGCTACCTTTCATCCTTTCCAGGCTGAAATAGCCATATAATTCAAGTACTAAGACCGAATCCGGGCGGTGTTTCTCTCAAAAAAACCTCAAAGGTCCTAAAAGGGTCCTAAAAAAGTTGGACTTTATTGCTACCCTTTCCGTGCATTTACTTTGTAACATCAATAAAACGAGCCGCGGCCAATTAATGCTGGCACAGCGTCTAAGCGCATCGCAAGTTCTAGTTATCAAGTAAACCAAATGTCCTATGCTAACAGCCAATCCGTGGGTAGTCTATGTATCATTTGTTACCCCGCTTCTTACAGCCTATTATCTTCTGGTCGGTTTTATTTTCTACCGCCATGATTTGAAAGCCAGAATTTCCCGCTCGAAAAGCCCTGCTGCCAAAGGGGCCGATTTTCAGTTCCAGCCTTTGAGGCCCGAAGCTGAAATTTCAGAGGAAACAGGCAGTTTTCAACCAGAACACATTATTGCCAATACCGATCAATACGAAGATAGTCCCTCAGAGCAACCCTGGGAAAATGAAGGGATGATGCAGCAATTAGAAGAATTATCAATTCATCTAAAAGAAGCAATCCAGGAAGCCCATAGCAAAGCGTACAGCAAAGAAGAATTCATTCTTCTTTGCCAGATGACATTCAAAGAATATCCTGCCATATATGGCACACCGTTCCAGCTTTCAGTCAATGATCTGATTGAGGCGGAACTGGCAAAATACGGCTCCATCCACCTGAATAGTGAGGACAGATTGAGGATGTGGAATCAGGTCGATTGATGGAGCAGTTTCTGTAGGTAAGCTTCCCGCGCATGGCGGGAAGACTCCTACCGGATCACTTACAGCAGCAGTGCATGTTCAACTTAAACAGATAGAGGAGATGAGAATGAGGGGTATGTTTAAAAGCAGACGCTGGCTGCTTACAGCGAGCATTGTGCTCAGTGCAATCATTTCAAAAGCGCAGGACGGCGCAGCCGGGATTTCTGAGGCAGACAGCCAGGTAAGATCCTATTTCGAGCCTGGGACCAACCTGATGTATGCGATCGGTGCGGTTTTGGGTCTTGTAGGCGCAGTAAAAGTATTTCAAAAGTGGAATGCCGGTGATCAGGACACCAACAAGGTGGCTGCCGCCTGGTTTGGCAGCTGTATATTTCTGGTTGTGGTCGCGACAGTTCTGCAATCTTTCTTCGGAGTCTAAATATTAGGCCGATCTGGATCAGAAAAAAAATCCATAAAAGCATCTTCGAGACCGGCGCTGCTAAAAATTAAAGCTTGATTTAATCAGCTTCATGCAAGGCAGCTCGTAAAAATGCACCGCTGGCAGTAAGAAGCCACTTTATGGAAACAGCCGGTGGGGGGCTGCGGCCCCTTACCGGTTTTAATCCAATAATTAAAAAGTGAATAGTGAATAAAGCAGACATTACCTGAAATACCCGGCAGTAACAAGCAATAAATTTAAGGAAGGGTCAAAACACCTGCTGAATCTTTTCTGGGACTGCTTTAAAATGATTTTTTAAACCTTAACATTATGGAAGAGCTACTTACGGCGGGGTATTACCCCTATCTTCACCTGGATAATGCTGAAATTCTAATCAAAGACTCCCAGGTTTACTGCCAACCGCGCAGCCTGAAAAAAAAGGTCAAAAAGACCTGTGACCAAATTAGAGAAATGATTGCCCGTGGAGTTTCAAGGGAGGAAATTATTGATCATAGCTTTGAGCTGATCACATCGGAGCTTCGGCCATCACGTTTTGGCTATGTATGCGCAGTCATTGCCAGCGAATTTCCCAGAACTTTTTTAAAATGGGTTAAAATCGATGAGCTCGCAGATCAGGTCCTGGATGTTCTAAGCGCGTGTGAGCCTGTTTTTAAGCTGCTAAAATTCAGCACCCATTCAGCCGAGCAGCACAGCATCTATGTGACGTTAACTAATTTTATTCGGCATTATTTAAAAAGAAAAAACAGGCAGGCCAGAGTTAAGGCAAAAATAATCAGCGATCAGAAAAAGGCTCAAATTGTACCGGCTACTGCCACTGATATGCCAATTAAAGCAGCCGAGCCTCTCAAAGCTGTGTTAATCACACAACCCGCTACACTGTCAGCCATCCGGGAAGCAGTCAAATCCGAGGCTATGCTCACAGCAGCTGCTGCTGGCAAAACAGTTACTTATTTCAACAGTGAACTGCTTGAAAAAGATGTTAAAGCGGTTCAACCACCCGGTACGCTCAGCACTTTTCAGCCCACAGCTTGCAAAAATCCACTACAAGAACAAATCATGGCAAACAAACAATATCCTATTAACAAGGGAATCAACAAAAGTCTTGTTTTCAAAGGTCTTAAGGCCCAGTACATTGGCTATATGGGTCTGGGACTACTTATCGATCTTCTTTTTTACGCGGTTCTATACATGTTTAAGGTCAATAACTATATCACGCTTCTTTTGACATTGGCTCTTGGCGCTCTGATCACAGTCGTAGTTTATCAGCTGAATGCGCAATACGGCGAGCACGGGCTCAGCAAGAGCCTTGCCAAAAGAAAAACGCCAAAAATAATCCGATCATTTTCCAGAAGAATATTCCGTTAACAAAACCCGCACGCACAGACTTTCAAAATCCTATTTCTAACAACAATATGGAAAAGCTACTCGATGATTTATTGCCAATAATGGAAGTATCCGGCGGATGCCTGCTTTCCAAGCAGGGTGATGTGACCCTGGGGTTTGAGCTGCAGCTGCCCGAGATTTTTACGCTCTCTGAGCAGCAGTATGAAGCCTTTCACCAAAGCTGGGTGAAGGCGCTGAAAATGCTGCCGGTCGGAAGCGTGTTTCACAAGCAGGATTACTTTTCAAAAAGCAGCTACAAGGCTGATTTCTCAAAAGAGGATACCTCCTTTCTGACCCACAGCTCAGAGCGCTTTTTCAATGAGCGCCCTTTTCTGGATCACCGCTGCTATGTTTTTATCACCAAAAAGCCCTCGGACAGAAAACCTTCCAGCTCGATTTTCTCCAACCTTCTGCGGCCAAGCCTTTTTCCAAAGGACACATTAGACGAGCAGACTTTGCAGGAATTTCGAGGCAGCGCCGGTCAGTTTAAAAGGATCATGGAGGATTCGGGTTTTGTGACGATGCGTCCGCTAGAGGATCATGAGCTTTTAAGCATCGCGGGCAAACAGGGCCTGTTGGAGCAGTACCTTTATTTGTCTGAAAACAGCTCTTGCAAACTGATGCGCGATATTCACTTTGAAAAAGGTATCAAGATCGGTGATCAGTACTGCCAGCTATATAGCCTGGCTGATGCGGCGGATCTGCCCGGGGTTTGCAGCGCCTCGATTCCCTACGAGAAATATTCCAGTGACCGCACCAAATTCAGCACCGGATTTGCCAGCAGTCTGGGTCAGCTTCTATCCTGCAACCACATCTACAACCAGTTTATTTTTATTGAGGATCCGGATAAAACCTTAAAGCGGCTGGAAAGCAAGCGCCTTCGGCTGCAGTCGCTTTCGCTGCATGCGCGCGAGAACCACCTGGCCCTGGATGCAACCAACGAATTTTTAAATGAGGCGATCAAAGAGCAGCGCATGCCGGTCAAAGCCCATTTTAATCTGATGGTATGGAGCGATGATCTTTCGGAGCTGAAAGAAATTAAAAATATGACCACATCGGCTCTTGCCCAGATGGATGCTACCGCAAGGCAGGAAATCACAGGCGCTCCACAGATATACTGGGCAGGGATGCCGGGCAATCAGGCCGATTTTCCGATGAACGAGACTTTTGATACGTTCACAGAACAGGCAGCCTGTTTTCTGAATCTGGAATCCAGCTACCGCAGTTCACTCAGCCCGGTAGGCATCAGACTTGGAGACCGGCTGACAGGCCGTCCTATGCACGTGGATATCTCTGATGAGCCCATCCGGATGGGCATCTGCACAAACAGGAATAAATTTATTTTGGGGCCCTCGGGCTCTGGGAAAAGCTTTTTTACCAACCATATGGTCAGAAGCTACTACGAAACAGGCGCCCATATCGTACTGGTCGATGTTGGTCATAGCTATAAGGGCCTTTGTGATATGGTCGGTGGCTACTACTTTACTTACGAAGAAAAAAGCCCGATCGAGTTCAACCCGTTTTATCTTCCAAAGGGCGAGCAGCTTGATACTGAAAAAAAGGAAAGTATAAAAACGCTTCTTTTGTCACTTTGGAAAAAAGACGATGAGACCTTTACCAGGAGCGAGTATGTGGCCCTATCGAACGCTCTGACACTTTACTTTTCGCACCTGGATCAGAATCCTGACATCTTTGCCTGCTTTAACAGTTTTTATGAGTTTTTAAAAACGGATTTTACCCGCATCATCCAGGCATGATAATGTCAAAGAAAAAGATTTTGACATCCATAATTTCCTTTACGTTTTGATGCCCTATTACCGCGGCGGCGAGTTTGACTATCTTCTCAATGCCCGAAAAAACCTTGATCTTCTGCACCAACGCTTCATTGTTTTTGAACTCGATAATGTCAAAGAGCACCCAATACTTTTTCCCATTGTCACCATCATCATCATGGAGCTTTTTATCAGCAAGATGAGAAAACTGGAGGGAACAAGAAAGGTACTTCTAATCGAAGAAGCCTGGAAAGCAATCGCCAAGGAAGGGATGGCTGAGTACATAAAATATATTTTTAAAACCGTCAGAAAGTACTTTGGTGAGGCGATTGTGGTCACCCAGGAAGTCGAAGATATTATTTCCTCGCCTGTTGTCAAGCAGGCGATTATCAACAATTCAGACTGCAAGATTCTTTTAGATCAGTCCAAATACCAAAACAAGTTCGACCAGATACAGGAGCTTTTAGGGCTGACAGAAAAAGAAAAAGCCCAGGTGCTTTCGGTCAATAAGGCCAACGATCCGCTTCGAAAATATAAAGAAGTCTTTATCAGTCTGGGCGGAGTGCTTTCCAAGGTTTACCGGACCGAGGTGAGCCCTGAGGAGTATTTATCCTACACCACAGAGCAGACCGAGAAAGTTAAGGTAAATGCGTACGCTAAAAAATACGGAAGCATTAAAAAAGGAATTCAGGTGCTGGCTCAGGAAATGCGCTCAGCGGCCCGTCAATAAAACCTGTCAACCATGTCAAAAAGAATCCTATTCATTGTGATGGTGTCTTTTGCCACCATCGCGCCGGCTGGCAGCGCCCAGGCGGCCATTCCCTGGGCGCAGATCATTAAAGAGGCGATCAAGCGGGTGGTCAAAGCTGTTGATCTTCTGATTCAAAGAAGACAAAATGCGGTCATCAAACTCCAGAATGCGCAGAAAGCAGCTGGAAAATACGATGGCGAAATTAAAACTGGATCAGATCACCGACTGGGTCAAAAAGCAGCGGGATCTGTACAAGGAGTATTACGATGAGCTTAAAAAAGTCAAAGCGGTGATCGCCTACTATTTCAGAGTCAAAGAAATCGCCCAGAAACAGGTACTGATCCTGGACGAGTATCAAAAAGCCTGGAACCTGTTTCAAAAGGATAAGCACTTCACAGCTGCCGAGCTTTATTACATGCAAAAGGTCTACGAAGGGATGCTGGATGAAACTTCTAAAAACGTAGACCTTCTGACCCTGGTAGTCAAATCGTTTTCAACCCAGATGTCTGATGCAAAGCGTCTTGAAATCATTGAGCCGGTCAGCTACCCAGGTCGATAAAGTCTACGATGAGCTAAGCAGTTTTAATCATGAAAACAAGGTTTTAAGCCTTTCGCGCGCAAACAGCGAGTTTGATGCCAAGGTGGTCAAAGAGCTTTACGGAATTCAGTAAATAACGCAAGTGATGAAAAAGAGGATTATTATTTGTTTTCGCTTGCCTGCTTCTGTCAAATCTTTCCTTTTGCCAGAAGCTCAAAGAATGGCTTCACAGAACAAAACCCAGAAAGAGTATCTGATCGAGCAGATCGCCCAGCTTAAAATTTATCTGGAGCTCACCGAAAAAGGCTATAAAATCGCCAAGGAAGGTCTTACTACTATTGGTCAGATCAAGCGCGGTGAATTCAAACTTCATAAAAACCGCTTCGATTCGCTTCTGATCGTAAATCCAAAGATCGGATCATCCAGCCGGCTGCAAGCAGATCACTGATCTTCACGGCCGGATAAACAAGACCTGCAAGGATTTACCCTCTGGGCTTTCGCTTTCTTTTAACGCGGCTCAGATGGAATATATCAAAAGCGTTTTAAAGCTTGTCTATGATGACTGTCAATCGGTATTATCAAACCTATTTCTTGTCATACGAGATGGCAATCTTTCCATGACTGACGATGAGCGGATTGAAAGAATCGAGCTGTGCTTTCAGCAGATGCAGGACAATTACAGCTTTGTAAAAAACTTCGATCAAAGAACCAGGCTTCTGGCTGCCCAGATCAAAAGCGAGCAGTACCAGATCAGTACAGAAAAAAACATTCACGGTATAAATTAAAGGCACAATGAAAAAGACTAATCATTTTTTTTGCTCTGGCCGTATTTACCCCACAGGCCAAAGCGCAGACCGCCGAAGTAACCCAACTGGTGCTCAACATTGAAAAGCTTAACCAGCTTCGAAAAATCCTAAAAGAACTTAAAGCCGGTTATGAGATCCTTTTTAAAGGATACAGCACCATCAAAGATCTTTCCGAAGGAAACTTCAAGCTGCACGAGGCTTTTCTGGACGGGCTTTTGCAGGTGAGCCCGGCCGTTAAAAATTATGCCCGCGTCAAAGACATCGTCCAGGCGCAGCTTGCGATCATTAAGGAAGCTGCCAGGCGCAGCAGCGGTTTTCTTCTTCTGGCCAGTTTTCAAAAGATGAGCTTGAGTACATCGGCAAAGTTTATGAAAAGCTCGCAGCTGCCAGTCTGAAAAACCTGGACGCGCTGACCATGGTTGCTGACTGCTAAAAAGCTAAGAGCCTCAGATGATGAAAGGCTCTCGGCGATTGATCAGCTTTACGAGGAGATGACAGATCAGCTTTCATTTCTTCGGCATTTTAACAGCAAGCGCCTCAGTGCTGGCAGCGCAGAGAGAAAACGAGCTTTCCGATACAAAAATGTTGCAAGAACTCTACGAGCTTCAACCCTAATCGTTAAACGCAATGAAAACAAGGTTTTTAAAGGTCACATGTTATGTGGCCGCAGCTGCCTTTTTGCCCAGTCTGTGCCAGGCACAGGGATTTTCAGAGCAGGTCCGCGGGCTGAACGGAGTCCTTGATACGCTGTATTCGGAGATGCTGCCACTGTGCGCCAAGCTAATCAGTGTCGGGCGCGGCATTGCAGGTTTTGCAGCGATCTTTTATATCGCATCGCGGGTCTGGCGGCATCTTGCCAGTGCTGAGCCCATTGATTTCTATCCGCTTTTCCGACCTTTCGTGCTGGGCTTTGCCATCTTTATTTTCCCTTCGGTGATCGCACTTTTAAATGCGGTGCTCTCTCCTACCGTGCGCGGCACCTCGGGCATGGTACAGGATTCAGACAAAGCGATCGCGCTTCTTTTAAAAAAGAAGGAGGATGCAGTCAAATCTTCTAAGTTCTGGGAGATGTATGTGGGTGATGATCAGAAAGGATCCCGTGAAAAGTGGCTGAAATATACCTATGGGGATGGCTACTCGGAAGGATTCACCGACGGGATTTCCAATGATATCAAATTTTACATGGCCAAGCAGAGCTACAATTTCAGAAACTCGATCAAGGCCGCACTTAGCGAGGTGCTCAGAGTGGTTTTTGAATCAGCGGCGCTTTGCATCAACACGATCCGCACTTTTCATCTGATCGTGCTGGCTGTGATCGGTCCGATTGCTTTTGGCATTGCAGTCTTTGACGGGTTTCAGCACACGTTGACTGCCTGGATTGCGCGCTATATCAACATCTACCTGTGGCTTCCGGTCGCCAATATTTTCGGGGCGATCATCGGAAAAATCCAGGAAAAAATGATCGCTCTTGGACATCCGGCAGGTGCAGGAAAACGGAGATACATTTTTTAATGCCCACGATATGGCCTACCTGATTTTTTTAATTATTGGCATTGTTGGCTACTTCTCGGTCCCTTCGGTCGCAGGTTACATCATTCAGGCAGGAGGTCAAAATACGCTGCTTCAAAAAGTCACCTCACTTTTTGCCAATACTGCCATGAGTGTGGGGAACTACGCTTTTCCGGCAGGTGGCGGCTTTGGAAGACTGCCGCAAAAGCCTGAGAAGGCTGCGGGCAAATAGCTAAAATTTTTAACGGACAAGCTGTCTATTAATCAATATATGCCATGTTTCAAAAAGCAAAAAACATCGACACGGCTTTTAAGCATATCAGGACCTTCACATTTGTGACACTTATCAGCTCAGGGGTCTTGTGCTGCTTCACACTTTTCAAAAGTCTAAAAAGTATAGAAGCCGCCCAGTCCAGAGTTTATATCCTGGAATCAGGAAAAATCCTGGAAGCTTACGCCTCACCCAGAAGTGAAAACATACCGGTAGAAGCCAAAGATCACATCGCTAATTTTCACAGGCTTTTTTTTACACTGGATCCCGACGACAAGGCCATCCAATCAAGCCTAGCCAGGGCTTTGTATCTGGCCGATGGTTCAGCTAAAAAGCAGTATGACGACCTGCGTGAATCAGGCTATTATACCGGCATAATATCAGGGAACATAAGCCAGCAGCTGATCATCGACAGCATTAAAGTAAGGACCGAAAGCTATCCATTCACCTTTCAATGCAGCGCCCAGCAGCGCATCATCCGGCCAACGAGTATTGTCACCCGAAGACTTATTACGCAAGGCTCACTTCGCACCGTTTCAAGATCTGAAAACAATCCGCACGGCTTTCTAATCGAAAAATGGATCACTGTTGAAAACAAAGATATCGGCGTTCAAAACCGCTGATAAGATCAAAATCAACATTTTAAGTCACCAAAACCAAAACGTCTATGTTTTACAGATTCAATGCGCACCGCGCCAGAAAACCCGTAGAAACCTCCGACTATAGACTGGCCAGAAAGATTTACCAAAAGCTAATCTTCATGCAACGCAGTTGGGCCAATCTTATGAGTGCAGGAGCCGAAAAACTAGGCTACCATTGGCTGAAAGCACTCTGCATAACAGTCATCAGCGTAAGCACCGGCTACTCGGTTTACCTGATTTGCGATGGGTTAATTTCCTCTAACAGGCCCCTGGCCAATATCCGGACCCAGCACATATTCCCATTTGATCCCTACGGAATTAAAGAGCAACTGCGGGCCAAAAATAAACTTAGCCTGTATTTGGACAGCCTGGATAATGCTGTGATAAAAGACAGTTTGGATCAGTTCAACCAAAACCAAAAATAACGATGGAAGCAAAAACACAGTCCGCCTCATTTGTACAGAACAGAAAGCTTTACACCTTTCTACCTGTATTGATTCTGCCTTTTCTTACGCTGGCCTACTGGGCCGTTGGCATCAAAATTATCTACAAACATCAGGTGGCTCAAGCGCAGCCCCAGGGTTTGAACACAAGCCTTCCGGATCCAAAGTTAAAAGACGAATCTGATTATAGTAAGCTTACCTACTATAAAAAGGCAACAGATGATTCAGCTAAAATCCGCGAGCAGCTTAAAAAGGATCCCTACCGAAGCTCAGAGCTAGCCCAGTCGGACCAAACAGCACCAACACCCGCCATGCAGGGACTTGGTGCGCCGCAAAGCGGCCTTAAAAAACACAAACCTGTCTTCTACAAAGGTAAAACATACGCAGGTGCTCAACAGACACATGTCATCAGTAAGCTAAAAACGCTTGATTCTATCCTTGCCAGCAGCTCAGAACCCAAATTCCATGAGCCGCCAGCAAATCCCACGCAGCCAAATAAAGCTGTTCTCACACCAGCCGATCAGGATCTTCAAAAGATGGAATCACTAATGACCAGCCTGGAAGACAAAGGTAGCGCGGACCCACAGGATCCAGAGCTGCAGCAATTAAACAGCATGCTCGAAAAAATTCTCGATATTCAGCACCCGGATCGTGTTGCCAGTAGAATCCAAAACGAAGGAGCAAAGGACACATCGTATACTGTATCAGGCGCACAGCAGAAGACGCCTATAACGGGTTTTGGAGCGCCAGTATCCGATACAGTAAATAGCCCGCTTTCTGCAATCAGCTTTCAAACCAACGGGTTTTTCTCGCTTGATGAGACTGCCATTGCCAGTACGGATAATGCTATCAAAGCAGTGGTGCATCAGGAGCAGACCCTTGTAAGCGGCTCAACGATCAAGCTCAGACTCACCTGTGATATTTACATCGCAGAAACACTGATCCCCAAAGATAGTTTTGTTTATGGAACTGTTTCGGTGAATGGTGAGCGGCTGATGGTTGATATTGCCTCTATCCGGCTGAACAACTCACTATTTCCTGTCAAGCTTTCCGTATATGATCTGGACGGACAGCCAGGCATTTACATTCCCGGCTCAATTTCAAGAAACGTTGCCAAGCAGTCAATCAGCCAGGATGTTCAAGGATTGTCTTTGGGATCGATTGATCCATCCCTGGGCGCTCAGGCGGCAAGCGCCGGTATTCAGGCGGCCAAAACTTTGCTTGGGAAAAAAGCCAGACTAGTGCAGGTTTCAATCAAGGCTGGCTACCAGATCCTTCTGAAAGATGCCAACTTAAAACCAATCTGAAACAAACTCCCGCGAAAAATAAAAATAGTAAGATCATGAAAAACAGCCTATTTGCAAATTTAATCACAGTGTTTCTTGCAGCGATCAGTGCACAAGCAAACGCCCAGGATGCAGCGCTTTTTATCATAGAGCCATTGCCGCTGCAGATTACCTACAACAAAACCGTTAATCTGATTTTCCCTTACGCCGTAAAAAGCGTGGACAAAGGAAGCCGGGCGGTGCTCGCCCAGAAAGCCAGGGGCGTTGAAAATATTTTGCAGGTAAAAGCGGCTTTCAAAGACTTTGAGCAGACCAACCTGACTGTTATCACCTCGGACGGAAAACTGTATTCATTTGTGGTCGATTACCTGAATGATCCTTTGCAGCTAAATATCGAACTGATCAAAACTGCAGCTTCTTCTCAAAAGGCGGATGCCACGCTGGAGAACGGGCCCAGTGAAGCGTTCCTTCGAAATACCGCGCTGCAAGCGGGTAAGGACGAAAATGTTTTAGGTAGGATTAAAGATACTTCTTATAAGACCAGGCTTTCGCTCAGCGGGCTTTACATCAAAAATGAAGTGATTTTCTGCCGCTTAAAGCTTGATAACCGCTCGAATATTTCATACCGGATTGAGAGTCTGCGGTTTTTTATCAGTGATAAAAAGCGCGTTAAAAGGGCCGCCACACAGCAGACCGAGATTATCCCCTTGTATGTTCAGAATGATACAAATCTGGTTCAGGGTCATCAGGCCCATGAATTTGTTTTTGCCCTTTCAAAATTTACCATCCCCGATGCAAAACAACTGACGATACAGCTGATGGAAAACAGTGGCGGACGCCATCTGCAGCTGCTGGTGCAAAACAAAGCAGTCATCAGGGCCAAACCAATACTTTAATCTATTAGCACAATTGTTAACAGTTAATCCAATACGATCATGAACGAGAAGAATTTTGAATACCTGAAAGATCAGGTAAAATTCACTGGCTTTGGCCAGGATTTGGAAGCTGCCTTGAAAGAAAACCTGGCAAAAACGCAGTCTGAATTTCGATTGGTACACAGCACGCAGTATGGCAAGGATGAATTAAGCGTATCGCTGCATTTTAAAAAATCCGGCCAAAGCGACATGTATTTTTTCCACAGCTACTTGGCATCTTTGAAAAAAGACAACCAAAAAGAAGCTGTTAAACAAACCTTCTATATCAACCAGCAGGCAGGAAACATCACGCAGAAAGAGGCATATAACCTGCTCGATGGCAGAGCGATCAATAAAGACCTTGTTAACAAAGAAGGCAATCTTTATAACGCCTGGCTGCAGCTTGATTTCAAAGAAACCGCTGCAAATGGAAATTTTAAATTTAAACAGTTCAGCGAAAACTACGGCTTTGACCTTGAAAAATCGCTTTCAAAACTTCCAATCCAGGAGCTTGCAGATGAAAAAGACAAAATACGTCTTCTTGAATCGCTTGGCAGAGGGAACCGCCAGGCCGTAACACTATCGCACAATGAGAGTGATCAGAAAGTTTTCATCCAGGCGGCACCGCAGTTTAAGGCGGTCATTGCCTATGATCAAAATCAGCGGCGTCTGACTTTGGACAGGCCACGGCAGGCAGAAAAGGAAAGCAGCCCGCAGCAGCTCTCAGAAAAAAATCAGGCGGCAAAACAGCAGCCGAAAGTCGCAGCGGATGAGCAAGACGGCCCTTCTAAAAGGACCGGCAAACGAATCTGAGCCTAAGTACAAATCTTAAACAAGCAGTGCCATGGATCCAAACATTAACAGAGTGGCCATAGAGCTCAATGACTGGAAGGCCCGCGAAGAGCGCTTTGAAAAAATCTTCTCTTCTTCTATTTTAAAAGACCCGGCTTTTCTAAGGGAAAAACTTAGCTTTTACAACCACGTGCAGGCCAAGTACGGAAAGAGCGCAAATGAAGAAGAAAAGATCACTTTAAGAATTTTAGCCCGGCAGCGCATGGAATTGCACGATCAGCTTTATCCGAGCCTGCTTCGCAAACTGTATCATTTTATCATGCAGCCTTTTGAGCAGCGGAAAATCTTGCAGCAGATCAATGAAAGACAGGACAATAATCTCAGCGAGCTGACCGGTGCGATCAAAAAGCATGGATTTGAACAAGTCTCAGATAAACTTTCACAGCACATCAGCCAGGGGCAGAAAAATTTCTCAATTCCGCTTTCGCACTATGTCAATGAGAACGAGAAAATGAATTTTACGCTTTCCTTCAGCAAACAGCAGGACGGCAGCTACCGGTTTGACCAGTATCAGGCTTCGCTGCAGAATGCCAAGAATCCAAACCAGATCGTATCACAGGTTTTCAGCATCGATACAAAAGATGCTATCAGGGCCGAACAGGCCCAGAATCTTCTGGCCGGAAGAGCGGTCATGAAGGAAAGTTATGATCTTTCGGGAGCACCAAAAGCGAAATGGGTCCAACTTGATTTCACCGACAAGGACCCTACCGGCAATCACAAGATCAAGGAGTTTTTGCATAATTATGGATTTGATCTGGAAAGGGCCACTGAAAAGCTGTTTCAAAAGCAGAATCTGTCGCATGAAAACAAACAGAATTTGCTGGCCGGCCTTCAAAGGGGCGAGCGCCAGCCGGTAAGCATCACGCGCGGCAACCAGGTGCTCAACCTTTTTATTGAGGCCAATCCTCAGTTTAAGACCGTTAACATCTTTGATGAGCACGCCAAGAAGATCAGTATCAGCGAGGCGTTGGGCGAAAAGCCGCTCAAAGAGCAGATCCGCGCGCTGGCGCCAAAGCAGGAGCTCAGCCAAAATTCAAAAAAGAACGGCGTCAAAATCTAACAGCCCAAAGTGTCAAATTAAAAAGCTTACCCAGGAGCGCAGCATCGTCACAGGCATGCGACTCCGTCATGCGCTGGGCCTGTGGCCTTGTTTGCGCCTAAAAACCGCTGACTTAACAGGCTCCTTTTAACTTTTCACGCTAACTATCTGCTGCAATGAATCAACGGAACTTAGATTACCTTCAAACCCAGCTCAAATACACAGGCTTCGGTGAAAACCTGACAGATCAGCTTATTGAGAATCTGGCAAAACAAAAAAACAGGTTTGTGCTTACGCATAAGGCTCAGTATGGAAAAGATGAGCTGACCGCTAGTCTGGTCTTTAGCAGATCCATGCAAAGTGAGCTGTATTTTTTTAATAGTTACAACGCGTCTCTTAATAAAAACGGTCAGGGCACAGGCCCTTCCCAGACTTTTTACATTGGAAGGGAAGGCTCTAATATTACCTTGAAAGAGGCCTATAACCTTCTTGACGGACGCTCGGTGCATAAGGACATGACAACTAAGCAGGGAAAACTTTACCAGGCCTGGCTGCAGCTGGATTTTAAAAATACGCTGCCCAGCGGAAACTTCAAAATTCTGCAGTTCGGCCGCAACTACGGTTTTGATCTATTCGAATCTTTAAAAAAGCTGCCAATTCACGAAATCAGCATACAAAACGAAAGGATCAAGATTTTGGACTCGCTTAAAAAAGGGAACCGTCAGCAGGTGACTCTGTCGGGGCCCTCTGAGGGTCAGAAAGTTTTTATTGAGGCCAATCCCCAGTTTAAAGCCATCATTTTATATGACAATAATCATCACCGCATGCGCCAGTCCCATCAAAGCGCATCGCAGTCAGCGTCTGTGAGTAATCACCAAAGCCAGCAGCAGTCAGCCCAAAACAAGGATGCAGCCGCTATACAGCATGAACAAAAAATGGACGAAACTCAGACCCGTCGCAAGGGGCTTTCAAGATAGTACCCTTTGCCGGGCGCTTGATGCTGAAAATGTGCCAATGCTCTCAGAAACCTTCTAAAAATAGACGCTGCCAGCTGTAAAGCGGCTGATGGCGCCAAAAATGACTGCTTTAACCCTTAATTGCAAAGGCGAATGAAACCAAACCAATATAACAAGTATCCGATCAATTTTTGGGTGAGCGAAAGCGAATGGCAGCGCCTGAGGGCGGAAATGCAGCAGACCACAGCCAGGAACCTGAGCGAATTTATCAGAAACAAAATTCTTGCAGCTGCCCTGACATACAAGTACCGAAACGCCTCGCTGGATGATCTGACCGAGGAGCTTGCAGCGCTCAAAGAAGAACTAAAAACGGTCAGCCATCACTTTGAGACCGCCTTACAAAAGCTTAGTGCGGTGGCAGGTTCCATTAGCAGTGCGCAATGGATGATCAGCTTTGAGATTGACCGCCGGCGCGTTGTCAAACAGATTGAAACCATTAGCGGCTATCTGCATAACATTTCTGGAAATGACTGGGATCATCAATAAAACAAGATTTTTGGAAAGGACGGTGCTCTACCATGAAAAGAAGGTGCAGGATAAAACCGCCACCTTTCTGGATGCAGGTTTTTATCTGCAAGACCCGGAGCTTTTGACCATCGAACAAAAATTGGCACGGCTTTCTGAGCGGATGCTTTTAAACGAGCGCTGCAAGGTGAATGTGATGACATTCTCGATGCATTTTGACCGTTCTGATCAGCTTTCTGCCCGTGATTTAAAAAGGATCGCCGCTGTCTTTCTAAAAGAATTTGGCTTTGATAGGCAGCCCTACCTGCTGTACGAGCATCACGATACGCTTCACAAGCATATCCATGTGGTATCAACACTGATCCGGGCAGATGGAAGCCGGATCCATGACAAATTTATGACGGTGGCACTGCTTCATAAGGCCCAAAGAGCCATTGAAAGCCAGTTCGGGCTGAAAAATCCCAACACCCCTAGCAAAATAAGTCAGCTTAAGGGCGTGGAAAACACTTTTTTAAAAGAAAATAAAAGCCGGCTATATGTTATGAAAACAGCGTTAGCAAAGGTGCTGAAAGACTACCGATTCAGTACTTTTTCTGAGTACAATGCGCTGCTCAGACAGTTTGGCGTGCAGGCATCCAAAGGCCGCCAGAATTCGTACCTTTTCAAAGTGGGGGGCCTGGTCTACCGCACGGTTGACAGCCGGGGCCGCGCTACCTGCAAAGCGGTTAAAGCCAGCAGTCTTGAAGGGCAGGCCACACTTAAAGCGCTCTACCGGCATTTTGATCGGCACAGACAAGAGCAGACCAAGCAGCTTAGCCGGCTGAGCAACACGCTTGATCTGGCGCTTTTAGATCAGCAGGTAAGCTCTTTGAATGAGCTGGCCGGTGTACTTGAAAGCAAAGGCATTAAAATCCATGTAACAAGGCAAAGAAACCAGACAGAATCTAAGCTTGTCTACATTGACAACCGGACCCTTTGCGCCTTTGATGCAGATAAGCTCGGGGAGAAATACCAATTAAAAGGCCTTTACAAGCGCTGCGGTAAGTTAGCAGCCAGGGCCCCGGTTCCAAACATGCCGCTGAGCCCGGCCACAGATTCTGCCGCAGCTGCCAGCGCGTATGTCCAGTGGCCAGAGGCCCTTGACCCTTCTGTTCCCCAGCGTCACAAAACTGACGCCTTACTGCATGATCTGTTCATGCCGGCCTGGGGATTTGATCAGGCCCCTTTGGCCCTAAGAAAACCCTATAAAAAAAGAAAAAGAAAAACTTCCCGTTAAACCAAATACCTATGGACAGCTCTGAAAACCAGCAGGCCCTTGGAAGAATACTCGATATGACAAGGCTGATCAGCATTCTTCTTCTGGCTCTTCACTTTTACTACCAGTTCTACGCAGCCTTTCAACTGCTGGGACTGAGCAGCCCTTTTACCAACCGGATTCTTGACAATATTGTCAAAACACATCTTTTTGATGGCTTTAATAGAGCAAAGATCTTCTCGCTGGCTTTTCTTTTGATATCGCTTCTTGGAATTAGGGGTAAAAAAAGAGAAAATTTAAGTGTAAAAAACGGCTTGATTCTGGCTGGTGCAGGAATGTGCTTATACTGGGTAAGTGTTCTGCTACTGGATTGGAAACTTTCTGTCAGCTACCTGACAATAGCCTATATCAGCCTTACTGTGCTAGGCTACATTTTGATCTTAAGCGGCGGAACGCTGATTTCAAGGGTCATATCCGATCAGCTCAGCAGTGATATTTTCAATAGCGAAAACGAGACTTTCCCCCAGCAGCAGAAACTGCTGGAAAATGAATTTTCCATTAATCTGCCCACCCGCTTTCAGCTCAAAAGAAAATTCTACCAAGGATGGATCAATGTGATTAATCCGTTCCGTGGTCTATTGGTACTTGGCTCACCAGGCGCTGGAAAATCATATTTTGTCATACGCCACGTGATCACCCAGCACATTAGCCAAGAATTTCACCATGTTCATCTATGATTTTAAATACCCTGATCTGACGCGGATTGCCTACAACCACTGGCTCAAAAATAAAGACAGCTACCAGGTAGCGCCCGCATTTTATTACATTGACTTTGATGATTTAAGCTATTCGCACCGCTGTAACCCGCTGGACCCCGAAGCGATGCTCGATATTACCGATGCGGCAGAATCAGCGCGCACGATCCTGATGGGCCTGAACCGGGAATGGATTAAAAAACAGGGCGATTTTTTTGTTGAATCACCAATCAACTTTATGACGGCTGTGATCTGGTTTTTAAGAAAATTCCAGGACGGCGCCTTCTGTACGCTTCCGCATGTTTTGGAGCTGATGCAGCTGGATTATGATAGTCTGTTCTCGATTCTGATGACAGAGAAAGAGATCGATGTTCTAATTAACCCTTTTATGACAGCATATCTGAACGATGCCATGGAGCAGCTTGAAGGCCAGATCGGCTCTGCGAAAATCGCGCTGGCCAGGCTTTCATCACCGAATCTGTATTATGTGCTGTCCGGAAATGACTTCAAACTCGATGTGAATAACCCCAAAGAGCCTAAAATCATTTGCATGGGCAATAATCCGCAGAAGATCATGACCTACGGCGCTAGTACTTTCCCTGTATGTAAACCGGCTGATTAAAATTGTCAACCAGAAAGGTAAACTAAAAAGCAGTCTGGTCTTTGACGAGTTCCCCACCATTTATCTAAGCAACATTGACACTTTGATGGCTACGGCGCGCTCCAGCCAGGTGGCCACCACACTTGCCGTGCAGGATTTCTCTCAGCTCAAAAAGGATTACGGAAGAGAACAGGCCGATGTGATTATGAACATTGCCGGAAACATTATCAGCGGGCAGGTATCGGGTGATACGGCCAAACAGCTCTCAGAGCGCTTTGGTAAGATCATGCAGGACCGATCGAGCCTATCAATTAACCGGTCGGATACTTCGGTGAGCAAATCCAAGCAGCTCGAACTGGCCATTCCGGCCTCAAAGATCTCAACGCTGAGCTCTGGTGAATTTGTCGGTATTGTAGCCGATGATCCGCTTGAAAAAATTGATCTTAAAGCCTTTCACAGTCAGATCCAGAATGATCATAAGGCTTTGAAAAATGAATCGGATCAATACAGACCGCTTCCCAAAGGTGCGGCAGGTAGACTCCTCGATCATTCTTCAAAACTACCGTAATATAAAAGAGGATATTCAAAACATTTACGATCACAAAATGAGCCAGATTTTAAATGATCCCTCGCTTTCGCATCTTCTGGTCAATAAAAAAGGCGGCAGAGCTAAAAAATAAGCCTGGCACAGGGATTAAAATCCTTGTGCCAGGCTTGATAGGTTTATTGCAGTGGGAAGTCGTTTTAACTTTTACGCTGCTGCAACACCGCTGCGGACGGCTCCAAGATTCTCTTCTTCGGCAGCCGTATACATTCTTGAATGCGTAATAAAACGGATTCCCATCGGGATTTCCAGCGAAAAGCTTGATCCTCTTCCGGGCGTCACGCCGATGGTCAGCTGGGTATGCTGCCAGTATTCAAACTGATCGCGGCTCATAAAAAAATCACAGCCTGCGATCTCTCCCAGCAGCACATCACTTTCCCCGGTTTTAAATTCACCTTTCTCAAAACACATCGGCTGAGAGCCGTCACAACATCCGCCGCTTTGGTGAAACATCAAGTCGCCAAACCGCTCTTTTAGCTGATCGACAACTTTTATGGCTTCGGCGGTAATAAGCACACGGGGCGTTTTCATGTTTGTTGATTTTTAAATGACTCTAACTGTATGAATACAGAAACTTGTTGCGGCTATGCTGAATCAACTGTTTTTATTCCTGCATAAGCCACAACTCAAATTTTATGATCAGAAAAATCCCAGCGCATTACGGTCATAAGAGATAAGCATATTTTTTGTCTGGCGGTAATAGCCCAGCATCATTTTATGGTTCTCACGGCCAAAACCTGATTTTTTGTAACCTCCAAAAGGTGCATGCGCCGGGTAAGCATGGTAATTATTGACCCACACACGGCCAGCCTGAATGGCGCGTGGCACCTGATAAATCTCGTGCGCATCGCGCGTCCAGACACCGGCGCCCAGACCATACATCGTATCATTGGCAATCTGAATGGCTTCTTCGACAGTTTTAAAGGTAGTCACGCAGGCCACAGGTCCAAAGATTTCTTCCTGGAAAATGCGCATTTTGTTATGGCCTTTAAAAAGGGTCGGCTGAATGTAGTAACCACCCGAAATCCCGTTTTCAAACGTCTGGGCTTCGCCCCCGCATAACACTTCGGCACCTTCCTCCTTGCCAATTTTCAGATACGAAAGGATTTTTTCATACTGATCATTAGAGGCCTGAGCGCCCATCATGGTATTGGCTATCCAGCGGATGACCCATCCTGATCGCTTTGGTGCGCTCAATAACGCGGCTCATAAATTTATCGTAAATACTTTCCTGCACAAGGATCCGGGATGGGCAAGTGCAGACTTCTCCCTGGTTTAAAGCAAACATTACAGCACCTTCAACAGCTTTATCAAAAAACGCATCATCCTGGTCAGCAACCGATGCAAAGAAAATATTCGGCGATTTGCCGCCCAGCTCCATCGTCACAGGAATCAGGTTTTCAGATGCATACTGCATAATCAGCCGGCCTGTTGTGGTTTCGCCCGTAAAGGATACTTTGGATACCCGAGGCGAGGATGCCAGTGGTTTTCCGGCTTCTGTTCCAAAACCTGTCACAATATTTAGAACACCGGCTGGCAGAATATCTCCGATCAGCTCCATCAGACACATGATCGAGGTTGGCGTCTGCTCTGCTGGTTTTACAACCACACAGCAGCCCGAGGCCAGAGCAGGCGCAATTTTCCAGGTTGCCATCAGAAGCGGAAAATTCCAGGGAATGATCTGGGCAACAACACCAAGCGGCTCATGCAAAACGATCGATACCGTATTTTCATCATGCTCTGAGATGCCGCCTTCTTCTGCGCGGATCACGCCGGCAAAATACCGGAAGTGATCAACACAAAGCGGCAGATCGGCCGCTCGGGTTTCGCGGATCGCTTTTCCGTTGTCGATCGCTTCAACAACTGCCAGATATTCCAGATTATCTTCGATCACCTGCGCAATTTTAAGCATCAGATTGCTTCTGTACGTGGCCGATGTTTTACTCCAGGTCTTAAAAGCTTCATGGGCGGCATCCAAAGCCAGCTCTACATCTTCTTTCCCGAACGGGCTGCTTTGGTAAATACCTTCCCGTCAATCGGGGAGATATTATCAAAATATTCTCCTTTTACAGGCGCACAAATCTGCCACCGATATAATTTTCATATTGGGCCTTAAACTCCGGTCTTTTTGCAAGGGTTGAACTCACTTCTGATTTATTTTCTACTTCCAGGGTTTCCATAGACTTATCAAGGTTTTGTTTCGTGAATAACTGTATGCAAACTTACCAACTCACTTGATTCTTACATTGGCACGATCGATTCAAATAATAGGATAATATTCTCAAAAAAAATAAAATAACCGGTAACTTTATTGAACTTTCAGACGTTAGTATTTTAGCAGTTAGCCAATGTTCCATTGCTGAAAATTGAGAATTGATTACCAAAAACCAGTTCATACTTTATCCCAGTTACTTATGCCATCCGGATTCAAGTTAAACCAAATTGCTGTTTCTTCTCAAAAATCAATGAAAACGCTGGTGGAAAACAGACGCGCCTTCACACTTGAAAACTGCGAGCTGAATGTGTTTGAAACCCAGCAAACCTCATGCTGGTACCACTGAGCTTTTCTGATTTTGTTGTGACCAGCATGCTCAGAGGTAAAAAGGTGATGCATTTGTTTGATCAGCCCGGTTTTGATTATCTGCCGGGTGAAACCGTGCTGGTGCCTGCGCATGTGACAATGAAAATTGATTTTCCAGAAGCCAGCGAGCTTAACCCGACCCAATGCATTGCCCTGGCGCTGGATCAGACCAAAATCCAGCAGATCGTTGACCGGCTCAATGAGCAGTATCCCCGGCACGGGCAGGACCAGTACTGGCAGCTGCATCACAACCAGTATCATTTCCTTAACAATGTGGATCTGGCCCAAAGCATCAACAAACTGATTCATATCTGCTCGGGAACTGCGCTGGGAAAAGACATTCTGGCTGATCTTACCTTGCAGGAACTGGTCGTGCATATTATCCAGACCCAGCATCTTCACTGCGCAGATCAGGGAATTTATCAGGAGCATGACAGTCCGCTGGCCTATGTGCTGCATTATATCCAGGCCAATATCGGAGAGAAAATTCAGATCGACGAGCTCAGCGAAAAAGCCTGCATGAGCCGGGCGTCTTTTTACCGGGCATTTAAAAGGGAATTCAGCATCAGTCCGGTCGAATTTATTTTGAAAGAGAAAATCAAAAAAGCCAAGTCGCTTCTTACAGATTCAAAAGCCACGATCTCGGATGTTTGTTATCAGCTGGGGTTTTCGGATCTTAATTATTTTGGAAGACAGTTTAAAAAATCAGAGGGCATCTCACCTTCCCAGTACAGACATGTCTCAGGCGGGCAGGAGCAGAAGTAGTGTTTATAAATGCAGCCTTGGTTTGCCGAACCGTTATTTCTGCTGAGTCAGCTAGTTTTTCCTTTTGATTTAGAAGTTTTCCTCGCTGTAATCTGGCGTTTTTTTCCCTGTTTGGGGTTATCGGAAAAATTTCAGGAATATTTTTTTTGCTATGTCAATCAATGCAAAAAAAGAGTTGGGCTTGGTATAGTAAGCTGTCGCGCCTGCTTCAATGGCTTTCTTTTTCAGGTCCGGATTATTGGATGTTGAAAGCATCACAGCGGGCACATCTGAGAGTTCAATATCGTCTCTTAATGCTTTGATCGTTTCAATCCCGTTCATTTTGGGCATGTTCATATCCACTACAATGACGGTCCCATCCAGATCATCCGAATTTTTTATGTTTTCTATCAGCTCTTTGCCGTTTTGCGCTTCGACGACTTTTACATCAGGATCTGCCTCCTGAAGTGCTTCCTTAAATAACAGTCTGTCGTCCTCATCATCGTCAGCCAGATGAACAGTTTTGTTATTATCCATATCGTATAAATTCTTCTACATTGTTAAAATCTATACCCAAAAGTACAAAAATAATTTATGTGGAATGATATTTTCAGTATTTAGAAATACTCCAATTAAACCAGTCCCGAAACATGAAAAATCGTGCTTTTCTTCTTATCGATGATGATCAGGATGATCATATCATTTTCGCGGATGCCTTACAGATTGCTGATCCTTATGCAACCTGCGATTATGCCTTTAACTGCCCGGATGCAATTGACTTTTTAAAAAAGCAGGTCATTACCATTCCTGATTACATTTTTATGGACTGGAGTATGCCCTATATGGATGCGATCGAATGCATCCAGGCGCTTCGCCAGATTCCGGGAATCGACAGAACGCCTATTTATATACTTTCAGGTTCAAGGCCCAGTTTTGAAATACAGGATAAAGTCGGGCTGATGATCCAGAAAGTGCTGACCAAACAAAATTCGATTGAGCAGCTGGCCTTGGAAATTCAGGATGCAATAGCTTGATTTAATATACTGTGGGCTGTAAGGCGCGTACGGGTTCGATTCCCGTCCCTGGTACAAAAGTCTCTCATCGAAAGCAGAGGGACTTTTTGCTTCTAAAAAATTCAACATATTACTATAAAAACTAGTTTTTGGATAATTACCAACGAATTCTTGGTTCGACTTCTGTTATCGTGACACAAAAGAACTTTGGTCAAGTTTTAACACAAATTCAGCCTAGAAAATCTATCATATATCTGATTATCAAAATCTTAAAACACAAACTATTTTTACCAATCGGTTCGACATCCCTCGTATTAAGAATTAGCTACCCCGTCGCATAGCATGTTCAAAGAATCACCTGCGCAAGCTCAACGTTCCTGTGGCCCTTTCCTGAAATCAGCATGCTCGTCTGCACTGTTGAGATCATCTATATTACACTTTAAATGTGTCGACCCGCGATGCACCGTAATTTGATATCATCTACCACTAACATGGACCTCTATTAACTGATTTCGATATAAAATTACTCTCTCCACAGAAGACCGGTAGAGTACAGACAAACCACGGGATAATTTTCGACAGGACACGATAAATAAATGACGTGTCTCCGTTTTGTCGACAGCTTAGCGGCAAGTTACTTGCCAGGTAAAATCGCGTACAAAAAGTTACATGTATATTGACAGGTTAGGCAAATTCCACTATCTTGCTTCACTCATCTCAAAGCTATTGGCATTGGCAAATCGTCGGTTAAGGAAGCTAGCCACTGCCTGCTTCCGCAAACTCTGGTTCCTGGTTATCCTATTGAACGCTCAAAACTTGCTGGGCCAGGTTGATTCTATCGAACCCAGTCTGGAATATACAGTCAACCGGCGTATGCTTTCCATTGAGAATGGTTTTGCTTCGCATGAGGTTTTTTGCGGTGTACAGGATTCATTGGGTTTTTTGTGGTTTGGCACGCGCAACGGGTTGAACCGCTACGACGGCACCAACTGCCAGCTTTTCACACGGCAACGGAACAAACTTCAGGAGAACAAAGTGGTGCAGCTGGCAAAAGACGATGTTAATCGCATTTTTATCCAGTATGGCAGCGCGGGGTTTCAGCTCACGACCGTCGGGAAAGTGGATGTGATTGATGCTACTACGCAACAGGTTAAATCGCTTACGGCTGCGTTTCCAACTCTGCCTTTTAAGGAACGTGACGTATATTGGGTGGCCAACGACGGCACCGGCGAGGTCTGTTTTCTGACGGCATCCCCGTTCCGGTATTGGCGATATTCTTCCAAAAAAGGTTTCAAACTTCTTTTAGAGATGAAAGACTGGGCAGGAAAGGACTCGCAGCAGGATTATCGTACCACTGGTCCTGTCTGCACCTTCATCCAGGGCAAAGCCCATTTGAAACTGAACAATCAACTCACACAATATGTGGTCACCGGCAATAAGGTGGTCACCTTCCGTCAAAAGGATGCACTGCGTTCTTTACCCATCGGATTGACCGATAGAAAACGAGCTGCTGATCACCTATAACACGAGGACGAATGTGGATTCTTTTGTCGTCGGCAAACTAACGGAGAATGGTACCCTGACTCGCGTTGCGGATCTGAATAAATACAGGCTGGGGCCGGTTGAAGGCCGTTATTGGTTCCAGGTTTGGGCGGCTACCGGGGGAAGTGCCGCTGCATTCTACATCGCTACGGACGCACTCTATCTTTGGAACAAACACGCTTTTTTACGGGTAATCGGCAAGTCTGAATTGAAAGGATTTGAAAATCTGTTTATTTACCAGCTTTTTCCCGATAACCTGGGTAATTTGTGGCTTTGCACTTCGTCGGGCGTCATGCAGCTGACACTTAAAAAGAACCGGTTCAAAACCTATTTTTCCACAAGTCAGCAATCGGCTGAACCCAACGCCCAGGCACGCGGGATTTATTCGGGTGCAGACGGGAAGGTACTTGCGAATGTCTGGATGCATACATTCCGCCAGAAAGGGGAACATATCCGGTTTGTAAGACACGGCTTTATTAATTATGGGCTGGCCAGACACAATGGAACGATTTACACTGGCGGATTTGGATTGTCACGTTATGATGAAATACAAAACAGCTATACCGACTTGCATGTCGGGACAATATCCGAGATATGGTCCCTTTATTCTTTAAACGACAGTCTTTTGCTTCTTGGGAAAATCAATGGTTTCTCGATCTTTAATACTACTACCAACAAGCTCGACTCACTTCCATCCGTCTCCGGGCCCACGGCCAGGTTTGTTTACCGCTTTCTGCGCGATGCTGCGGGCGTGGTGTGGGCCGTGGCTGAGAATGGCTTGTATAAGCTGGTAACACATAGCCGCGCAACTAAGAACAGCCAGGCAATAATCAAGCTGCAATCGCCTTTTCTGAGCGGGCTGAGCCTTCTGGATGCCTGGCAAGATGAGGATGGTAACTGGTGGCTCGCCACCAATGGCGAAGGATTGTATTACTGGAATCCTAAAACCAATGTTTCGCGGCAGTTTAATATCACGGCTGGTTTTCCCTCTGATGTGCTGTACCGGATCGAGCCGGATGCATTTGAAAATCTCTGGATTAGTTCTGATTACGGACTGATACGTTTTCACCGGAAGGACTTTTCGGTAAAGACCTACACCACTGCCGATGGCATTTCCCACAATGAATTTAACCGGACATCCTCTTTCAGATCTGCCGACGGAAAGCTGTTTTTTGGTGGCCTGAATGGTGTGATCGGCTTCGAGCCGCGCGATTTCAGGGGAGATACCGCCCGGCTTCAGGTGCCACTGCGGGTGATCGCTTTCAATCAGTTTGCAGGCTCTGCTAACGAATTGGTCAATAAGACCGCTGAATTACTACGAAACCCGCGCATTGTGTTAAAGCCCGATGATAAATTCTTTACGCTGGACTTCCAGTTACTGGATTTTACCAAAGAGGATGGACACCGGTACGCCTATCTGATTGAAGGACTTGATAAAAACTGGAATTATATCAACGAAAACTCGGTTCGGATCAGCGGCCTGCCCTATGGCGATTTTGTGCTGAGGATCAAGGCGCAGAACCAGGAAGGGGCATGGAACACCAGGGAACTGAGTATGCCGTTGAAGGTTTTAAAGCCGGTGTACCTGCAATGGTGGTTTATGCTGTCATTGGTTTTGATATCGGGGATATTGATTTACCTGTTTATCCGTTTGAGGACCAAACAGCTGGCGTCGGATAAAAGACGGCTGGAAGAAACGATCAGCGAGCGAACGATGCAGCTGAAGCAATCGCTTTCACAGCAAACTGCATTGCTGCTTGAAAAGGATGTGTTAATGAAGGAAATCCATCACCGGGTAAAAAACAACTTGCAGGTGATTTCCGGTTTGTTAGAACTGCAGGGTAAAAACCTAACCGACCAGGTTGCCAGAGAGGCATTGCTGGAAGGTCGTAACCGGGTGAGGAGCATCGCGCTGATCCACCAAAACCTTTACCAGTTTGAGAATCTGGGCAGCATTGATTTGAAACGGTTTATCAATGATCTTTGCAGGCAGGTACAAAGTGTATTTCAAAAGGAAAAGAAAGTGTCGCTTGCCGTGGAAGTGCCGGATCTGAATCTGGATATTGACTCCGCCGTTCCCTTGGGGCTGATTTTAAATGAATTGCTATCGAATTCGTTTAAATATGCATTTCGGGAAACGTCGGCAGCTGCCATAACCGTAGCGATCCGGACGATCTCCGAAGGCAGGTTCCAGTTGACCTATTCCGACAGCGGGCCCGGTCTTCCTGACGATTTTGACCTAAAAAAAGCAACCACGCTCGGCTTACAACTGGTCAATGACCTTAGCAGGCAGATTGGCGGCAAAGTAACGTACGAATTCCGGAACGGTGCCGCATTTACCATTAATTTTACCAATCGCGAGGTGCGAAAAAACGAAGACTAAACGTTATGGCAGATTTGAAAATAGGAGTTGTTGAAGACGAACTTGTCATTGCCCGGACGATCCTGAGCACGCTCGACGAGCTGGGTTATGCACATTGCGGCCCGGCAATCAACTATACCGAAGCCCTCGAAATGCTTGAACATGAAAAACCCGATCTGCTGTTACTCGATATTCAGCTGGCCGGTCGCAAGGATGGTTTCGATATTGCGGAGCATATTAATGAAAGATACAAGCTACCCTTTATTTTCCTGACAGCCAACAGCGACGTCGAGACCATTGATCGGGCGAAAAAAGTGAAGCCTCACGCATACATCGTGAAACCGTTTACAAAAGAAGAACTATACGCCGCGATCGAAATCGCATTCCACAATTTTACGGGTAGCCAACCGGACGTTAAACCCGAAAAGGCAGCTTCCTATTACACAAAAAACTTTATGTTTGTAAAGGACGGTTATGTTTTCAGAAAAATCTTTTTCGATGAACTACTGTATCTGGAAAGTGAAGCCAACTATGTGCTGCTACACCTTGTATCTCAAAAAAAGGTGATGGTGCGGTCTACGATCAACGATTTTATCGAACAGCTGGAACCTGGTCGTTTCATCCGAATCCATCGTCGTTTTTCGGTCAACACCCATTTTATCGAAGATATTTCCCCCAACGAACTCTCCCTTCGAACCATAAAACTTCCCATCGGCAAATCCTACCGCGACACACTTTTACAGGCCCTCGGCATTAAGGCAGACGCCTAAGTCTTCCCAAACTTTCCCCCATTCATCCCACCACAGCCTCATTCGTCCCTTTTTTTTGCCCTTATGCCCGTTACGAGCCACTTTTGACGGCGTTATGGGCTTGCTGGATCTGGACAAAATAATCATCAACCGGAACATCTTCGGAATTAGCTGCACAATATGCGGCGGAAACCTGGTTGTGTCTGGCAAAATGTGCCTGCTAGGCCGGATTGCGAAAATTGTTTCATTGGGAAACCTCAAACCCGAATGTTACGAATGCGAGACCTGTAAAAGGCGATACACGCTTTTCTGACAGTTATCAACCCCATACACAGGTCATAAATCAAATTAACCTTCAATAATCATGAGTTTAAGATTAAACGACATCGCGCCCGATTTTCAAGCCGACACTACCCAGGGAACAATTCAGTTCCACGAATGGATCGGCGATGGCTGGGCCATCCTTTTTTCCCATCCCAAAGATTTTACACCTGTTTGTACAACCGAGCTGGGTTACATGGCCAGGCTCGCACCTGAATTCGCGCAGCGCAATTGCAAGGTGATCGGCCTGAGCGTTGACCCGGTAGAAAGCCACTTTAGATGGGAGACCGACATCGAGGAAACACAAGGCTACGCAGTGAATTACCCGATGATCGGTGATCCGGAACTGGCCATTGCCAAGTTGTACGATATGCTTCCCGCCGAGGAACCCGGAACTTCGGAAGGCCGGACGGCGCTGAAGAATCAGACTGTACGCTCGGTATTCATCATCGGGCCCGACAAAAAGATCAAACTGAACTTGACTTATCCCATGACCACCGGGCGCAATTTTCACGAAATACTCCGTGTGCTGGATTCCATGCAACTCACAGCCCGGCACAGGGTTGCAACGCCCGTAAACTGGCAGGATGGCGACGAGGTCATCATCGTTCCCGCCGTATCCGACGCGGAAGCAAAGGAGCTATATCCGGAAGGCTGGAAAACGCTGAAACCCTACCTGCGCTATGTTCCGCAGCCAGGCAAATAAAGGTCTTCAATTCACAAGATTTACAAGGAAAAACGCTACTACATCAGCCGTGTGTAATATCGCGCGGCTGGTGAATTTCTATTAAACCCAAATACCCAATGACAAGAACGATACAAGCATCGTCCGTTTTTCTCGGGACATTTTTACAAAGGGTGTCCCTGCTACTGGCCATATTTATGGCAGCAATCCCTGCAGCATGCGCACAAACAACCTGGACGGGCAGTGCCAATACAAACTGGAACAATGCCGCAAACTGGTCAAACGGCGTGCCGGATATTTCAACCAAAGCAATTATTCCAAATGTGTCGACCAACGACCCGGTCATCGGAAATGGCCAGAGCGTGGTTGCATATGCTGTGCATGTAGCATCGGAGAGTTCTCTGTCTATCAGTGCAGGAGCAATACTTACAATCAACGGATCAGCTACGTATGCAGTACCTTTCGAATTTACGGCTGGGCTGAATAATAAAGGTACAGTGAGCAATAACGGTCAGCTAATTTTGGGTACGAGCAGCGGTGTGGGGAGTTACGCGATCATCAATCAGGGCGTATTCGATAATATGCCGGGGGCCACGATCCTCATCGACAATACCTCAGATACCGGCCTTTACAACGCATCCGGTACGTTTACCAATCACGCGTCCATCACAATCGGAGGTAATACGGCCATCGGGCTTCACGGGATCTGGAACGATGCCGTATTTAACAACATTAATGGCGGAACGATTAGTATCGACCGTTTTTCGACCAAAGCCCTGGTGAACAATCTCGACCAGATAAAGTCTATACACGCGACCTTCACCAATGCTGCGGTGATCATCATCGGGGCAATGGCGGGTGCGGGGATGTACGGAATCTATAACATTGGGGAATTTGATAACAACGCCGATGGTGATATCCAGGTTGACAATACCACGAAAACTGCCGTTTACAATGATAAAGATTCCTTCACGAATGCAGCAAATATCACCATCGGTTCACTGGCCGCGGCAGGCCAAATAGGTCTGGATTCACGGGGCACTTTCACCAACGCCATTGGCGCGACCTTGGAAATTGACCGCGTGACCGACCTTGGAATCAATATTGGAGCCAGTACCCTAACAAACAACGGCACCATCACGCTCGGTGCCGTGGGGAAACCGGGCACAACGGGTTTGCGTAATGCGAATGCAACGTTGGTAAACACAGGAACGATATCGATAGACCGGACCGGCAATCAGGGATTAGAAACAAGCGGCACTACCACCAATGACGGTACAATCACAATTGGTGGTTCGGATGCAGTAGGGCGATTCGGGCTTATAGCGAGCGGTTCGTTTACCAATAACAATGGAGCTGTGATCCGGATCGACCGGGTCGGTGGGCTCGCGTCGGGGCTTCCCACCGGGTTGTGGCATCAGGGAGGCACATTCAGTAATTTGGGGAAGATCGTCATCGGTGAAGCAGTCTCCGGCGGAGATTATGGAATGAGGGTACAGGCAACCTTCAACAACAATACAGGCGGTTCGATCAGCATTGACAGGACAAACATGACAGCCATCGATAATGCCTCTACTTTTATCAATGCCTCGAAAATCACGATTGGAGCGTTGGCTTCTGTTGGAAAGTACGGGATCGACCTGAAAGGCCAATTCACCAATAATGCTGGCGGAAATATCAGGATCGATCAATCGACTGAGGCGGCTATTTTTTCCAAATCCTCTTTTATCAACAAAGCCGACATTACCATCGGGGCTTCGGCGTCGGCAGGGAACTACGGGATTCAGACCGGAGGAACGGGCAATTTCTACAACGCCCCAGCAGGAAGAATTTTCATTGATCGTTCCGGCAGCATTGCTATCGCGCACCTTGGGGGTACTTTTGTCAACGAATCCGAAATTACAATAGGCTCGGTGGCAGACGCCGGTATCTACGGAATTTCAAACCAGATGGATTTTAATAATAACCCCGGTGGCCATATCCGTATTGACCGTACGACCGACACAGGGATCTATCAGCTGAAAGGCACGTTCACCAACGCAGCCGACATCACAATTGGGGCGAACGCGAATGTAGGTCTTCATGGTATTTTCAACGAAACCATTTTCAATAACAATGCGGGAGGGAATATAAGGATTGATCATACTTCGCTCGCCGGAGTACGCCTTTTCAACGGCACCTTCACGAATGAGGCCATTCTGACGATCGGATCGGTGGCTGATGCCGGTACTTATGGTATCCTGAACGTGTCGTTTTTGGTAAACAAAACTGGTGGCGATATCCGTATCGACCGCACAAGCGACACCGGCATTTATCAGTTCAAAGGCAGCTTCACGAATGCTGCCTCAATTACCATTGGCGCGAATGCCAATTCGGGCGTTCACGGGATCTTCAATGCAAGCGAGTTCGTCAACAATTCCGGTGGCGATATCCGCATCGACCGTACAACGCTGGCTGCCCTGCGCAATTTCAACGGGACCTTTACCAATGCGGCAACGATTACCATCGGCGCGGTGGCCGGTGCCGGAACTTACGGAATCCGTAACCAGACTGCATTCTCCAACAATACGGGCGGAGATATCCGGGTCGATCATGCGGAGGAAGGGATTTTTCTGGAAAACAACACACTTAACAATGGCGGAAAAGTAACGATTGGTGGTGTCACTCCGATTGCCAACCTGCTTACACAGCAGGGATCGGGTGTTTTTAACAACAACACTGACGGCGTTTTCAAAGGTTCGGGCCAGGTAATTGCAGCTTCGTGTACGAATGCAGGAGGCGTGCTCTCACCCGGTTATTCGCCGGGCGATCTAATTTTCAACGGCAGCAAGGATTTCAGCAATAGCGTCATGGATATAGAGCTCAATGGCGCTGGTAGCACCCAGTACGACAGAATAGACGTTACCGGAGCTGCCACGCTGGGTGGCACGCTGGCTCTTACCCTCAATTATACACCGACAACCGGTGACGAAATGACGATCATCAACGCCACATCAATAGCCGGTACGTTTAGCACTGTAACGGGCATGCCCGCTGGCTGGAACATCGTTTACGAGTCCAACGCTGTGAAACTCAGTTACGCCAACCCAATGCCTGTCAACCTGATTTCGTTCAATGCCAAAGCGGTCGGCTCTGTGATCAAAGTAGACTGGCGTACGGCTTCCGAAGTAAATAATGCAGGATTTTACATCGAGCGCAGCACGAATGGTTTTACTTGGGAAGACATTGGTTTTGTGGACGGCAATGCCACAACGGCTACGGTCAAGTATTATGCTTTTCAAGATGAGACACCAATGCCGGGCATCAACTACTATCGTTTACGGCAAATTGATTTTGACGGCAGAACCGAACATTCCCGCATACAGGCCGTCAGATTTATAGACCCTCAACAAACGGTAACTGTGTGGGCGGATGCTGCGCACCGGGCTTACATTCAGACCAATAGCACCATCGGGCAGGTGACTGTCTACGATCTTTCGGGCAGGGTCCTGATGGTTTCAAAAGAAGCAACCTTAAACCTCTCAGGAGTCGCCAGCGGCGTTGTGCTAATCCACGTCAACACAGATGGCCCTACGGTGGTCAGAAAGCTGATTTTATATTGACCCGAATTAACCAAAGTCGTCGACTAAAGGCAGGATTTGTGGATCAGCCCCAATAGTCAATGGTCAGTAAGTGATTTAATTTTCACTCAGTCGTTTTCTATAAATCAGTAACAATTATAATCAAACCCGCCATTATTAAGCCATTGGCAATTCAACTTTGATTATGCAACCGATCATTAAAAATGCTGCGGAGGATAAATTTGTAATTCCAGCATCTGTGCTCAGTAAGATGACTATTATTCAATTCGCAGAATGAGTATTTTGAGCATCTTGGATTATCTGGTTGATGACGGCAAGCAAATTCTCGGTTACATTACATATTAGAATATCATTCTAAGCTTTTGCACGAAACAAAAATTGCGACAATGTCGCAATTTTTGTTTCGTCTTTTGGGAGTTGCATTATCCCCTTTCAACTTTTACTTCAAAACCTTCATATCTTCTCTAATCTTCACGTCCAAAATTTTGGCATAAATCATCGTCTGCATCAAAGATCGATGCGCGAGCATCTTAGAAACTGTTTCAACCGGCACTTTGTTACTCAGTATCACGGTTGCAGCAAACGTGTGCCGGGCAATATGAAAAGTAAGTGTCTTCAAAATCCCGCAAAGATCTGCGATCTGTTCTGGTAGGCGTTCATCTCTTGGTTGCTTAGAACCGGACGCACAACACCTGGGTTATCGCACAAAGGATTATCTTCATGCCTCCTCATTATTTCCAGCGCCGTTGGAAGAAGAGAAATCATGGCCGGTGTAGCAGTGCAACAGCTGAATCAACCAGTTGAGGTGCTCACTAATGAAGAACCGGAAGAAAAGCGGAAAGCGATTTCTACACTAAGCATCTGCCTGAGAAGGATAACTGACTTATCTGACAGCATCCAAGCAAGTCGCAAATATAGAATAACACTGGAAGGTCAACCTAATCATGAGAAAAATCTGAGAAAGGAAATCATGAAAAAACTTGAAAACAATCAGGCCCTCCCATTATCACCCGTTGGGAAACTTTCCGGTTGAGCAAACAGAAAAGGACCGTTATGATCTGGTGGTGATCACCTCAGCTGGGCAAGCTTCAGATCTGCAATGCAGCTTAAATGATAACAACGATAATCCTTACACAGTCTTACTGCTGATGCATATAGATCAATCACCGCAAAAATCTTTGAATCCCAATTACCGTTTTTCCATAATCTGCTTCGGCTCGGTAAACAGGTTAACTATAAAGAAGGATCAACAAAGGAGCCTGTATTGCCAGAATATGACCTGTCAAATACATCTTTGGATTGACAGATGGATTGACACCAGCGTTACTACCGTGGTAAAGCATATATTGAAGCAGCTAGCAGCGTGTGGGATGAAGGTGAAGACACAGTCGTGCTATAACTTCCAAATCAGGGCATTGAATGGAGAATTCGGACGGCTTGACCATGCGATTCCGTGGTAGATTGACCGCCAACAGACTATTATTACTCACGAGTTAAATAAATATAAATCAATCATTTTGCATGGTCAATTTCTACCGAAACTACATGTCCTTGATTTGCGAATTGCGGTGATCCGCGGCTCCGAATTCTCCACTAAGAGCACCGCGCATACTAGATCCGTGCTACTTTTAACACCTTTATTGCGCAAGAGCTGCTCCGTTAGTTTCGGCCGCTACAAGTACTCCAACGAAGAAAGTTTAAGCGGCCAATTCCGGGCCCCTGCACATTCGATCCAGCGCCGGAATCAGCTTCATTACGATCAACCTTCAAATGCATCCTTTACTTCAAGCCGGCTAATGCAAAGGACACACCGGCCTATTGGTAAGTTGTGAGGGTTAAGCACCCGGTTCTGTCGTGGGATCAGAACCATGAGAACAAACTTTCAAAGTCATCCGAAAGCGCTTTGCATGCTGCTTTTAGCTACTCAAATCTCCTTAGCAACCTGCTGTCACATAAATTTTTACAAAAAGAGTCGCCTGACCAACTTTACAGCCAATGATATACTTAAAAAAGCGTCTTTATGAAACTGCAACCTTACGGCTTTGGTGTGCTTCGGCGCCCTCTTTTGCCTAGAAACGTTCTGATATCCTTTCACAATCTTACCAGCAAGGATCCTTCAAGATTTGAACCAGAGCTGCAAAAAATCTTTTCTGATCCTGTTTTGTTAGAAGGCATCCAGCTCGCCTCAGGCACGCTTTATGAGATGACCCGGGCTCTTGTGGACCAAAAACCGGTAAAAGGAAAAGAAAAGCTTCTTATAAGCCTTTACAAATATTTAATCCGCGCTTGCGGCAGATGCACGCCTTTTGGTCTTTTTGCAGGCTACCTTACTTTTGAAACAGCGGCGCGCACCCAAATTGACTTCAGCGTGCAAAACCCTTTGGCCATACGATGCCGTCTGGACACCAGCGCGCAGCACGCCATTCAGAAATATATTCTTGGAAAAGACCATCTACGATCCCAGCTTCTTTTTTACCCAAGCTCCTCGCTGTACAGGGTCGGGGAAAGTTACCGATACATCAGAAGGCTGCCAGATTCTTACCAAACGATATCCCTACTGAGTCAGGCTGAATTTCACCCGGCACTTGGAAAGTTACTGGACCGCGCGAAAAAAGGGCTCACTCCTTTGCAACTCACTTCGCTTTTAAGGCATGAAAAATTAAGTGCTGCAAGCGCTAAGGCATATGTAAATGAGCTGATCAAAGCGCAGATTCTTGTCAGCAGTATCGAGCTCAACATTACCGGACAGGACTATCTTACACTCCTTTCAGTAGCGCTCAAAACACTTAAGAGAACAAAGGCGGTGGTAGGCAGGATAGGACGAATCCAAAAAAAGCTTGATAAAAACGCCCCGGTGGCTCAGATCAACAAAATGCTTAATCACCTGATTAAAACGGATCATCCTTTGGAAAATACCATTCATACAACACTTGGTTTCCAGGCGAATACTGCTACATTCAGCCATAAGTTCCTTTCCAAGCTCGGGGCTATGCTTAGCCGTATCGGCATGCTCTCCAGTCAGACGGACAGTCAGGATCTGCAAGATTTTACCCGCCGTTTTGCCGCCCGTTATGGCCAGCAGTCCATTCCGCTGCTGTGCGCGCTTGATTACGATTATGGCATAGGATACGGCACACTAAGCACCAACACGCAGCGTACTCTGCCGCTGCTGAAAGGTATTGACCTGAGTGAATCTGACGAAAAGGCCAGGGACGGTCATCTAAATGATCTTGCCGAAGGGCTCTATCAGACCGCCTCTCCCATGGGAAGCCAGCAGGTAGCGCTTACCGATGCGCTTCTAAAAGCCAACGAAAATGCGGATATTCCGCAGTTGCCTTCCAGCTTCTATGTGTTTGGCAGTGTTCATACCCACTCACCGCAGGCGCTGGATCAAGGCGATTTTCTTTTTGAGCTTAAAGGACTTTACGGCCCCTCGGCAGCCAACCTTCTGACAAGGTTCTGTGCGCAGGATCCGGTGCTCACCCGGCATGTTGCAGATATGATCCAAAGCGAACAGGCGCAGGATGAAAGAGTAATTTATGCAGAGATCGCCCATTTGCCAGACGGGAAGGCCGGTAACATCGCCCAAAGACCTGATCTTCGAGACTTTGAGATCCCGTATTTAACAAAAAGTACCAAGATACCCGAAAAAAGAATTGACCCTGCCGATCTTTTCCTGAGCTGTCCAGATGGAAAAAACCTGATACTGAGCAGCCCTTTGCTAAAAAAACCGATCATGCCTGTGCTGAGCAGTGCACACAATTTTAGCATGGGCCTTCCCGTTTACCGTTTTCTTTGCGATCTGGGCAGCCAGAACTCAATTTCGCTGGTCTGGGACTGGAGAAAATACAAAGACGCCCCATTTCTGCCCCGTGTGCAGTATGACAAGCTCATCATCAGCAAAGCCAGCTGGCTGCTAAATAGAGAGCGGGAAATGGAGTCTGACAAAAGAAAACGCAGTTGGTGGCAAGGTGTTCAAAAAAGGATTCATACCCCAAGGTTCTTCACTGCCGGAAAAGGCGATCAGATGCTTCTGATAGACAGCCAAAACGAGCACTCACTGGCACTTCTGGCTCAAATGCTAAAAAAAGAAGGCAGCCTTCGCATCACAGAGTCTCTGGAAAGGCCCTCAGAGGGCTTAATCTCGCAGGATGCCAAATATTTCGCAAACGAAGTTGTGATTCCCTTTAAAAATTCTCACAACGCCGCAGCTATTGCACAGGTGCCAGCTTACACTAAACAAGGTGGAATGACCCGTAATTTCACCTCAGGGACCCGCTGGCTGTATATAAAAATCTATTGCACAGAAAGGCTTTGTGATACTTTGCTGACCGGCACGCTGTTTCCGTTTCTGGTTTTGCTAAAAAAACGCCGAATCATCAGCAAATGGTTTTTTATCCGTTACCGGGATCCGGAACCCCATATCCGCATGCGGTTTTACAGCAGTAAAAATGATTTCTGGTCACTTATCATCAAGGAGCTGCACACGCTTTTGCAACCTATGCTGGAAAGTGGTATGGTTCAGCGTGTTCAAACCGACCGCTATCAAAGGGAACTCGAACGTTTCCCGCAGCAGGTCTACGCCAAGATCGAATCCGTCTTTCACCTGGACAGCTGCACGGTGCTAAATTGTCTGAAAGAAATGGCAACTAACGAACAGTTCCGCTGGCAAGGAGCACTGCTTGGCACGGATCGTCTGCTTACTGATTTTGGCTTTGATCTGAAAGGCAGGACCGGTTTGATTCAGACGATGCACCGGCAGTTTTCGGCCGAGCTGGATGCCAACGGACTGCTTCGAAGGCAAATGGATCAAAACTACCGGACGCAAAAACAGCAGATCATTCAACTGATGGGCGCTGAAAAATCTGCCGACATCCAAAGGCTTAGCTTGATTCTAAGCAAGCGGTCCACCCTGCTCGAACGACTAAGTTTCCACCCTGCACTGCAAGAGGAGCATGTGAAAGCCAAAGTGGCAGCTGATCTGGTGCACCTATTTTTAAACCGCTGGTTTTACTGCCGTCACCGGCAACAGGAACTGGCCGTCTATCATTATCTAAAGAAATATTATGCCTTCACTTCGAAAAATAAAAACCGCTGAAAAATATTCCTAAAAGTTGTAGGATGTAACCATTATATCACATAAATTCAATTATCTCCTTCCTTTCGTTACGTAGTAATTAAAAATAACCCAGCAGAAAAAATTGTTGTATTTAAATTCTGACTCGGATGAAACAGCAGGTTATACCTCCGCTGCGGTGTCTCATTGTGGATGATGAGAGCGCAGCACACCAAACCATTAAATTTTATATCAGCAAGATTCCGGGCCTGGAATTTTCCGAAGGCTGTATGAATGCAGTCAGGGCCGTGGAAGCGATCTCTGCCAGGGATTTTGACATCATTTTTCTTGATGTGGATATGCCTTACATTTCTGGTCTAGAGCTTCTTGGTATTGTCGGGAAAAATCAGTGCGTCAGTGATTATGACTACGGCCCACGCCCGGTTTGCGATAGATGGCTTTGATCACAATGTGGCTGATTTTCTTTTGAAGCCTTTCTCGATGGAAAGATTTCTGAAAGCTGTTCACAAGGTGCGGATGCTAAGAGCAGGCAAAATCCGCCAGCAGGATCTTACAGACCCTGACCAAGGCTTTCTGGGTGATTCGCAGCATCCTTTTCAAGTCCTTATAAAAAATACCCGGCCCGGATCAGATGCTTGCCCATCGAAGGCAGGTCCCGGCTTTTGAAGAAAAAATCATGTGGATCCGGGTGGACAAGATTATTCTTTCGGTGGCCTACCGTCACCTTTATATGGTGAAAGGACAAGGCAACTACGTTGAAATATATACCAAAGAAAGATCGTACCTGGTCCGCATATCACTTGCGCTACTTATCGAGAAGCTACCGCACATTTTCATCAAAACCCACAGGTCGTATATCATCAACGGTCAGCTGGCAAAAAAGTTGGTTGGCAATGAAATGGTCATGAACAAAAGCAAGCACAAGGCCAAGGTTTCACGGTATTTAAGAAGCGAGGTATTAAAAAAACTAGGGCCGCTTTATGGATAAACATGTCAATCATTTCCCGCTTCGCTATCTTCTGCAGCCCAAGACGCTGAGACGACGCTTGAAGTACCACGCGGTTTTCTGGCTGGTATTTATGGTGTTTCATCTTTTATACTTTGCAGGCTCAAAGGAAAAAATTCATTATGAAACCAGCTGGGTGATTGCCTACGCACTGTATTACCTAAGGTTTATTCCGGTATATTATCTGTCGGCAGGCGTCTTTAACCATCTGAAAGAAAAGTATTATGGGGGAAGCCTGATGGTGCTCAGTGGTATTTTTATGGTACTATTGATGCACACTACGACTGTATCGGTCTATTTTGTTTTGGATCAGCAATACGGGCTCGGCAGCCTTTCGGAGAATTTCCTACACTTTGGAACGATGTACCTAAGGCCGCCCGGTCAAAACCAGGCTGATGACTGGCTAATGCTTCTGATTTACGATGTGACTGAGACGCAGATCCTTTTTCTTCCGCTGGGTCTTAAAATGTTCCAGTATGGAGTTCAGCAGCTGATTCAGAAAAGGGATCTTGTAATCAAGCAAAGGGCGCTTGAAGCCGACATACTAAAAAACGAACTGGTTATCCTGCGCACGCAGTCAGCACCCCACTTAGTTTTCAATGTACTTAATTCTGTTTTATCGGACCTTCTGAAAGTTAGCAAAAAGGCGTCCGGCTATCTAATCAATCTTAGCGACGTGCTTCGTTTTATACTCTATAAGACGGATCAGGAACTGATTCCGCTTCAAAGCGAATGGCATGCACTGCTACATTTCATGGACCTGGAAGCCAAGCGTTTTAACGACCGTCTGAAAGTCAATGTCCGGCAAAAAGGGAAGATTTCACCCGACCATCTTGTGCCGACGCTGGTCCTTTTCACCCTTGCAGACAATGCTTTTAAACACGGGGTTTACTCAACGTTTGAAGACTGCTGGATCGATGTCGAGCTGCGTGTAAAAGCAGGCAGACTCCTTTTTATAATCGCAAACAATAAACCCGCCGTTTTTATCAAACCCAAAAACCAGAGAGATTCCGGCATCGGACTGGACAACATCAAAAAGCGTCTTGAAATCAGTGCTCAGGGCCAATATAGCCTGACTGCAACTGAAAACGAGAAGCATTTCAGTATTACGCTTGATTTGCCGCTGATTTCACCTGCAGTTCCCCTGAAAGCTCCTTAGTCTCAGTTTAAAACAAAGTATTAAAGACGCTGTACGTTCAAAATAATCCTGTATCCTCTAACCCCCACCATTAGAAAAGCTCATTTCATCTGTATTCGAACCGATCAATATAAATAATTGGCAAAAAGTAGTTAACCTTAAAATGCTAATTAGGGTTTGATCCCGGTCAGCGGTTCACACCTGTAATTAGTGGTAATATTAAATGCTTCATTTCTTTTCAAAATCTTTGACAAGAAACCAAAACATCATTTTTTTACCTGTGAGAAGCTATATTCTGAATCATTGGATCAAGCAATCACAGGATTGGCCATTAGCATCAGCATAAAAAAGCATTCAGCCGATAAGTTCTTACCCTAATGGCCATGTAGCCGCCAAAAAAATAAAAAGTTGTTGCCTATAGTACTGGAAAGTTATTAGGCTTTTAGTTGCAGAAATTTTTAGTCCAAAAAACCGTTCGTACGTGCTAAGCTGAAACGTTTTTTTCGCACTGATAATCAGTCCATTAAGTACTGTACATGGGTAAAAAAAAATTGCAACTCGGACGATGGAAACAGGCTCGCCCGATGACGTTTTGTCAAACGACTGTCAAGATGGTCACATTCAAGCTTGATCTGTATTTCAGCCTCAGGCAGGATAGTATCATCTACGATGCTACCTTTACACACCAACCGTATCTTTCAACACTCCGGTGGAATCAATAGTCCTTTTTGCCCCGGACCAATCTTCTTAGTTGCCAAACTTCTGTAACTTTTCAGCATCCTTATTGTTTTGATTCATTAGTACTTTGCTGCCTTGCAACTAAAAGCGGCTAACAAACAGTAAAGCTTTTAACAAGATCCACAAATTTTAAGGATGCATCTTATCCTTGTTGGATAGGATGCTATTTCAGAGAAACATCTGGGTTAAACGATTGTGACGGGATCATTCCGCTAAAACTTGTTTATCCCCAGCGGCTACGGCATTACTTAAGTTATCGATTCTTTGATCCCAAGCGGTCCAATTCTCCGGCGCACATGCAACACGGCGACTAATTCCAAGCCTAAAACACTACTTCATGTAGCAATGCTGAAAAAAAATTCGCCCGATGATTATTTACTGGCGCTGCTTTGCCATTCAGCCCTATTTTCAGTGGCAGAAAACACGATTCAAATCAGTATCCTGGCCATTCAAACCAAGCTAAAACCCTGCGGTCACATAAATTTTTACACCTCATCCGGTGATGCTTCTTTTGCGGGTTGTCCTATTTTTCACAAACCAAAAAGATGATCATGAAAAAGCATCAAAAACTCGTTTTCAAAGAAGTAACGCTGAATTACTTTAAAAGCAGGATTTGGCAGAATAAATCAGAAAAGCCCGGTTCTGATTCTGTCACCACAAGTGGCATGATCTGCACGCTCATTACGCCAAAGTAAAGCACGCTGCTTAAAGGCAGCAGGAAAGCAGCTCACCTGCGAGCTGCTTTCCATTAAAACCTATGTCAGCAGCAGCTCGCTTGTCAATGCCAACCGGCACCCCAAACCGCGATAGTTCCCTTCTCTTCTAGGACTGAAAATTTTTAGTTTTTTAACTCGACGTTCTTATGATAGAAAAGCAAAATACACTGGAATGGCTGGATTTCATTATCACCATTGTCCTTGAATCCGGTGAATCCGAAGTAAGTACGCTCTCGACAGCGCAGTACGAAAAGATCACCGGGAAGATACATGAGAAAAAACAAAATTACATCAGCTTTTGCAACCGCCAGCGTCTGAGACTTTCCAGCAGACGAAAAATACAGCTTCTTATCAAACAGCACCATCAAAGCCTGCTGCTGCTGCTTGACCAGGCAGCACAGGCAACAGCCCGGATCAATCCGTTGAACACCCTGGCAGCAGACGCGCTGGCACAGCTCACCGGGTGTGTCTATGAGCTTTTGAGCTTTATTCAAAGCAGCCACAGGGATTACTTGGACCTTGACGAGCATGCACCGCATACCTACCTTGCAGAATTTACCCGGCAGCATCATAGCCGCATCAGCCAGGCAAAACATCAGCTTACATCCAAAAATGCGGACCCCAATCTGGTCGCTATTCTGCTGGATTCTTTAAGCATTGATACAAGCAGTTGGCTGCAGCCGGTAAGTTTCCGGACCGTGTTTTATCAAAGAGAACTACTCTATGGAATAGAACAAACGCTACTGACCGTGCAGCATCCGAAAATCAACGATGCCCTGCTCGAACTTTTGGTTTATCTTAATTTTAACAGCAGGCCATTTTTGGACTATTATACCCGGTATCTGGCCGGTAAAATCGATACGATCACGCAGCCGAACGAAAAGATACGCCACCTTCTTTTGCATTACAAGCAGTTTAATCAGATGCACCGAAAGCCAGGTATCAAACTAAGCCCGGCACATTCGGATATAAGAAAGTTCATATCCAACTGGTTTACCCAGGAGATCGGCTATCTCAAAGATATACCGCAGCCGGACCCTATCCCGCTTGAACATCTCGCGGCTGCTGGGCCTGCATCCGAATCCTTCAAAATCATGGTCCTTCTCTCGGTAGATCAGATCGGGCTGCTTCTCAGGGCGCTGGACTCGCTCAGAATCCTAAAAGCGCGCTCGATGAGCAGGGTTTTTGAAAGCATTGTACCCTTTCTTTCCACGCCCAGGAAAGCTGAAATTTCCTGGGAAAGCATGCGCTCAAAATCCTATGCTTTTGAAGAGAAAGACAAACAAACCGTAATCAAAATGCTTGAATCGGTGATCAACTGGATTAAAGAATACTGACATCAAAACGGATCAATTTTATGAAAAATTTAAAACTCACCGATCATTTCGCGGCACTTTATCCGCTTAGCCAGGATTTCAGGCTTGCCCTTGATCAGGCGCTCATTCAAAAACGCTACAAAAAGGGGGACATCCTTAGCCGCCAGGGCCAGACACCTATGATCTGGTATATCAAAAGTGGTCTTGCCAAGGGCTATTATCAGGATCAGGAAGGAAAAGAACATGTCACCCGCTTCTGGAAAGAGGATCAGGTGATGCTTCTGGCCGGCGGTCCCAGTCACAAAATAGCTACGGACAGCATCATGCTTTTAGAAGACAGCTACCTGACCACACTTTCAGACAGCAGCCTCATCTATCTGTACCATACCTTTAGGGAAGCACCCAAGCTTTCCAGCAAGATTATACTCAATGACCGAAATCATGGCGAGCTCAAATCATTTCTGTGCTCGCTTCCTACCGCCCTGGCCTACGAGCATTTCCGGCAAATTTTCCCGTCCCAGCGCCTTCTTTTAAAAGACATCGCAAGCTATCTGGAAATTTCACCGGGACGAATGAGTGAAATCCGAAGAATGCCCACATAAAGAAAAAATTGCTCCAAGGGTTTCGAAAAAAGGGAAATTACAGGGGTCCATACAAAAATTTATTTGATATGCGCTTACGATACAGGAAGTTACATGGCTTTTTTTCATCCTAGCTTTATAACAATTAATGGAAAACAAATTATAGCTACCCTTTCCTTCCAAAACGTTTCTGAATATGAAAAACAGCATGGCTACCCGGCTGATTACGGCCGCACTCATCCTTCTTTTTGTGTATACGGCCGCAGTGAAATGGGCTGATCTGAAAGTTTTTGAAAGAGAGCTTGCTAACCAGGCCATCCCGGTCTGGTCTGTACCCTGGCTGCTCTGGCTGATTCCGCTTTCAGAAACGCTGGTGGTGATTTTGCTGTTTGTCCCATCCAGCCGGGTTTGGGGCCTGTACGGCTCAGCGCTTCTGATGAGCTTTTTCACGGGGTACATGGGACTTGTGCTGCTCAATGTTTTTGAAAGGGTTCCCTGCAGCTGCGGGGGCGTTTTAAAATCTATGGATTTCCCTGTGCACTTTTTTTTCAATCTTTTTTTTCTGAGCCTGACGCTTTTGGCTATCCGGCAAACACACAGATTACCAACCTCTTTGCATAAACCAAAGTAAGAAAAAATATAAGACAGTGCAGGCACAACCCGGACGGTTGCCCTGCCGCTGCCAGGGGCCGCTGAAAACCTGAAAACAGAGTAAGCGTTCATGATTGATTTAAGTTTTAACATTTTAAACAGTATGAAGATGAAAAAGTTAAAAGTTGATTTCTTGTTTGCAGCGGCCCTTTTACTGGGTAGCAGCTTTGCTTTTGCCACAGCCTCAGCGCCCAAAGTGGCAGATCCCGCATTTGGTAAAATCAATGGGGCCTGGGAACCTATCAGTCCTACTTACACCTGTTCGGCGAGCACCGATGAGTGTACGGCAACAGCGCTTGTGGACGGCGAACCGCAAGGTGTGGTCTTGGGCACCTATGCCCGTTAATCTTTAGGCTGGCCGGGCGTTTTGCCCGGCCAGCTTTTTTTTATATTCCCTGACGGGCCGTAACATATTCTGAAACCGGTACGGGGAAGCGGTAGCGCTCATCGTTGGCTGGCAGCTCATACTGCTTCTGTGCCACCTTTCTTTTTAGATCCAATCTGAAACCCTGCTGCTGGTTGAGCCTTTTTAAATCAGACCAGCGCAGCCCCCTGCCAACCAGCTCTTTTCGGCGTTCCTGCAAAATTACCGACAATGCTGCGTCGGCATCGGCAGCAGTCAGCGGCACAAAAGCCTGTTTTTGCCAGCGCTTTTCCAGTACTGTATTCAAAGCTTGCAGGGCCTTATCCTTCTGGCCGGTCCTTGCCAGGCATTCTGCTTTAATCAGGTACACTTCGTCGGTAGCCAGTCCGCAGAAAAGTCCGCTGTTTGTGCCCACACCAATGCTTCCGGTATAGGTCCCGCGAAAATTCAGGTTTCCTGAGGCGCCCTTCTGAAAAAACAGTTTGGCTCTCAGATCCCCCGGTTTGTAGCTTTTTACCAGCACGGTATCCACCTGGGTGAGCGCATTGTTTAAATAACTGTAATTTAAAAGACAGTCGTAAAAAAGCACCTCCGGATTTGCCTGAGGGGAGCGCCAGCGGAAAAGGCACCGCTTTTAATGAATCCAGCGTATTGTAATCAAGAAGACTGCTGCTCAGCTCCAGGCTTTTGTCTGCCGCTTCCAGCGCAGAATCATAGCGGCTCATCACCAGGTTCACGCGCGCCATCAGCGCATAAGCTGATGCCGAACAAGGCCGGTTCCGGTTTGCGGACAGCGCCGGAAGCTTGGCTGCCGAGACGGTAAGATCTGAAAGAATCTGCTCATAGCACTGCTCAGATTCAGATTAAGCGAAGGCTTTTCCACATCTGCATGAAGACGCACCGGAATGCCCAGGGTAGCCCCCGCCGAAGCGGGGTCGTACCCTGGCGTGAACGTCTGGGTTAGTCCGTACAGGGCGAGCGCCCGGTAGAAAAGGGCACTGGCGTGCAGAGTCTCGTAAGTGGCCTGCTCACCCGGGTTCACATCGAGCGATGCCAGCCCATCCAAGACCACATTGGCATAAAAAACCTGTTGATAAGGCACATTCCAGTCCGAAATCATCAGCGTGCCACCGTAAACATCCTTCTGCCAGGTGTAGGTATTTTGCTCCAGCACGCTCAGCCCCTGCCATCCTGCGTCTGAGATGTAAAAATCATCCCCGGCGATTTGACCCAGTGCCGGCGCGTTATTAAAAACGTTGATATTGTCCAGAAGTGCCTGATAATCGTTCAGGCTGGAAGGCACCAAAAGCGCCTTATCAGGCTTTTTTTCCAAAAACTGCTCACTGCATGCGGCCAGGGCAAAAAGGCAAATGGTCAGCACCGTAAATTTAAAAAAAATGTTTTTCATCGTTTCCTGCTTTATTTAGATATCAATTTTTAGACCAATTGCCAGCGAACGCGGCGGCGGATAGGTGGTCACTACTGTGGTCACACCCACGGTGGAATAGTCCGGATCCAGATCTGTTTGGGTGGCTTTCCATAGAATACCCAAATTGTTGGCATACAAATAAAGATTGACTTTCTTGAAAGGCAGCCATGGGCTCCGAGTTCTTATTAAGCTCATAACTGAGCGAAACATCCTGCAGACGAATATTGTCTGCCTTTTCGACCAGGGCCGAGGAGAACGCATAGAAATTATCCCGGTTCGCATTCGAGGATTCGGGCATGGAAGGAACATGTGTACGCTTTTCATCGCCCGGATTTTGCCAGCGCAGCCGGTAGTCACCGTGACTGCCTGCGCCGGAAAGGACATCAGCGTACCGTACGGATTCCCGGCGGAAATAGTGACCCAGCCGGAAGGATACATTGGCAGAGAGCGAAAGGCCTTTCCAACTTACCGTATTGCGAAGTGCGCCGAATACCACAGGCAGTGCAGGCCCTTTATAATCCAGATTCTGTGGCGTTGCAGTCTGGATGATTTTCTGATAATCCGTGCTGATGTCACCATTTAAGTATCCCAAAGGGTTCCCCGTCGCAGGATCCAGCCCGGCCCAGCGGTAGGCATAGACCGCTAAAACGGGTTTTCCTTCAAGGGGCACCACACCAATGCCATCTGCTGACTGCACATAACTGGTTGCAGTAGCCTGCACCGGATAGTGGGTGACCCGCTCGGTCTGATAGCTCAACAGAAGGGTGGTATTCCAAGCGATCTGCCGCTGTATATTTTTACTGTTCAGGGTCAGATCAAGCCCCTTCCCTTTTGTGTCGGCTGTATTTCCGGTAAAGGTGGTGATCCCGGTTGAAGGCGCAAAGGGTGTTACCCCGATCAAATCCATCCCTTTTTTCCAGTAAAATTCCACCGTTCCTGAAATGATACTACCCTTGGATTCAAAATCGATCCCGGTGTTGATCATCCGGGAACGCTCCCAGCGAAGATCAGGATTAGGAGGATTTACAACCGTTGAATAAGGCAGCTGTGAGACCGCGTTAATCCCGCCCGCGTAGGCTGTTGTCAGCGCGGTGACAGATTTATTGACATTACCACTATAACCGTAAGTCGCCCGGACTTTCAGGTATGGAAGCGCTGAAAAATGGTAAAACCCCTGCTGATGAAGGTTCCATGCAAGGCCCAAAGACCAAAGTGGAACTCCCTTGTCGCTTGTCCCGATCAAATTGGACTGGTCAAAACGGGCACTGGCTGAAACCGTCAACTGCTGCGCATAGGTATAGGCCCCATTGGCATATTGGGAGACAAACCGGTCGGTCAGATCAGATTCAGAATCCCGGAAAGGGATTTTTCTTACAAGCCTTGGATAGTAATAGGCCGGAAAACTGGTGATATAATCAACCGGCTGCACCGTGGCATAATCCGGATTATATCCATATAGCCGGGAGCTGCCACTCAGCGTATGATTATCACGGACCTCGTAGCCAGCAAGGGCTGAAAGCTCATGTTTTGTGCCAAAGGTTTTATTGTAGTGCAGCTGCCCGCGAAGGTTCCAGTTGGCAGCCGATGCGCTTGTCAAATCTTTGATAGCGCCCAAAGGAACAGCTCGGGTTAAAACACCTGCCGCTGAGACCTGGGTATAATTGTTGATTAAATCGCGGGTATAAAAACTATCCTGACTTTGCAGATTCACGGCCGAGGACTGGTCTTTGGCATACTGAAAATAAAGCTCAGCCCGCAGTGCGCCGGTTAGTTTGTATTTAAGGGCAGCATTCGCACGGTAGTGGGTTGTACTGGTTTTGTTGTCAGATACGTTCAGTTCCTGCAAAGGGCTGTAATGCCAATCCAAAAGACCATTGTCCTGAGCCGCATCGACAAAAGATTGCCTGTAAGTATTTACCGTGCTGAGTGGATTGCCACCGGCATCAGCAAGGCGCGCATAGGGATAAATACCCGTGTAGGGATTAAACCGGATGGCTGCTATGCCAGGGTTATTATTGGCCGTTATCTGCGGATGCGAAATACAAACCCGTAGAGAATTCAAGCCGCCCGCTTTCGTTTTGATACGTATTGTTTGCGCTTAATGTGACCCTGTCATAGCCGTTACGCACTTCGGCAGCCAAATTCTTATCATAACCCGCCGAGAAAAAATAGCGGTTTGCCTGGCTACCTCCGCTTAAATTGAGGGCATACTGCTGGTTTGCTGCTGTCCTGTAAAAATATTTTGAAAAATCATTTCTGACGTCTTGCGCGGACAAACCGGCCAGGTCAGAAGAGAGCTGCTGCTGGGTAATTTTACCATCACGGCCCGCAATCATAAGCTCCACGGCTGGGGTCGAGGGAGCTTTGGCCACTGAATTTTCTGAGCTGGCATAATATCCTTTTTGAAACAGCATCTTTTCGACATCTATAAATTCGGAGCTGCTCATCCGTCGAGCGGTAGAAAAGATCGGGCTTAGCGCTGAATGTGATATTGGAATTAAAACTAAGGGACGGCTTGGCGACCCGCCCTTTTTTGGAGGTGATGACAATCACACCGTTTCCTGCCCTAGCGCCCCAGATCGAAGCGGCCGCCGCATCCTTTAAGATCGTAATATTTTCAATGTCATTGGGATTGATGCTGTTGATATCGCCTTCAAAAGGAAAATTATCTACAACGATCAGCGGCTGGGTATTTCCTTTGATGGTGCTTCTTCCACGTATCGATATGGCGTTGGTGTAAGTTCCTTTTCCTTTCCGGAAGCTAAGACCCGGAACCAGATCTTCCATACGGCTTAAAATATCCGTGCTCACCCTGCGGTTTAAAAGCTTTTGGTCAACCGTGGGCAAACGAGCCGGTCGAGCGCTCTGCGGGAATCTGCTCATAACCGGTTGAAACAACCAGTTCACTGAGTTGATTGGCATCTTCCTGCATGGAGATTAAAACGGGCTGCTGGTCAGAAACTACAAATTCCTGGGTTACAAAGCCGATAAATGATATGATAAGTACCGGACTTGCTCCTTCCGCGGCAAGTGAAAAAGTACCATCCACATCCGTAAGCGTTCCTGAGCTGGATTTCTTAATCTTTACAGAGGCGCCTACCAGTGCGGTGCCGTCTTTTTGAGACACCACGCGTCCGTGTACAGTACTGCGCGTGGCAGAAACCGGCACAGCTAAAAAAAGATCAAGATTAGTATAAGTAAATCTTTCATATGTAAATCAGTGGGTTTGGGCAGCACTGCTGCCTATGATCAATAGCTCAATGGGCTGCTCGCGCTCGACAAACCGCAGATCGTATTTTGCAAGGGCGGTGTTTAGCTGGCCGACGTCTGTAAGGTCTGCTTCCAGATCAAGGTCCACAGCACCCTTATACCCGGTCTGGTCAACGATTGGCATAGGCGATCCTTGCATATAGATCACAGCCAGCATGCCGGTAAGTGATTTAATGCTGGTATTGCGAAGGCTGCATCCGGCCTGATCGAAGGTAGTTTTTACTGCTCCCTTTTTACTCGCAAGCTTGTCATTGGCAGAGGTCCTTTCCAGCACCAGGCATCTTTTCAAACGGCTTTCAACCCTGGCCTGATACATTGGAAAGAACTGTGTCAGATCCCTTCGCATAATATCAAAGGCCCGCTCCCTAAAAGCAAAGGGTACGATCACTTCATAACAAAACCCGTGGCCCTGTTTGAACCAGTCAATAAGCGCGTTTCCTGTCAAAGAGACATCAAGCTCAGAAGGGTTTTCCACTTCAACAACCGTCCTGTTCTTTCCGAAATACCGTTTTCCCTCTCCGTAGGCGAGCTGGAACATGCCTTGAAGCCCTAGATTCGATGCGGTGACCTTCCGTCCCAGCACGCTATCGGCTTTCCCGATGGAGTAGGCGCTCGCAAGCCCGTCAGTGTAGCAGGCCAGCACGGAATGGTACATGAGATTGCTGCCATCTCCCCCATTTCCGGCAACCAGGAAAGGTTTTTTATCCGTGTAGGGTATACGTGGAGCATCCTCTTTACGGCTTAAGACAAGACTTGGCTTATCTAAAAATGCCTGGATTTTTTCCGCGGTAATCTCGTCCATGCCAGTGATGGCTTTTACAATACCATTTTGATCGATCCAGATGTAATGAGGAAAGGCATTGTGTGGAAAAAGTGAAGACAAAATTTTGTCAGATACCACTTCCGTACGCTGTATACGTTTGCCCTTTCGGGCGGCATACCTGCTGATAAATCCATTCACCTGCGAGGCGCTTTGATAAGTTACAGGAAGAAACTGAACTTTATCCGCAAAGCGGTTTTGCAGCGAATCCATCACCGGAATCATTGCCACGCACGGGCTGCACCAGGTGGCCCAAAAATCAAGGATTAACAGTTTTCCCCGGAAATCGGCAAGTTTCACAGACGGGCTCTTACCGCCGATCACACCGGGAATGGTCAGATCAGGCACTTTCTCCCCGATCCGCACGGCCGGATACTGCTGGGCCTGGACAGGTTTCCAGCATTGAAGCAATAAAAACATAAGGGACAGATACAGGACATAGGATATTAAAGTCCATAATTTTCCCTGAAAGCAAAAACGTAAGTTCATTGCAGTGATAATTTTTTGGAGTGAAAACATAGGAATTCCATTCGCTTCCAGACTACCACAAAAGGGCAGTGAAAACAATAGTAGCCAAACTGTTAAAAAAACACAGATACAGCTAAAAATAATATCAAAATCAAATTTTCAGTCCGGCGGACAGATCACTAAGGCAAGAATCGACATCATACGCGCAATTTGGTTTGTGCTGATAATTCAGCGTTAAACAAAAGGCAAAAAACAGTTGGGTCTCAAAAGGGTGCGGCGGTGGAACCTAAAAAGGCGTGAGACTCAACTTGTTTCATTAGAGGTACTGGTAGAACCCTGGAACAGCAAGCTGAACTCACGCCTAGGACATGAGCGATTCAACTTGGTCCCGTTCCAAAAAATTACCAGTTTTCTAATTGGGACACTAAACGAATGCTTCTAATTTCTTTTTGAAGTTTCGTGTTTCTTAATACCTCAAAACTAATACATTGTCAGATAAAAAGTCAACCAAATGGTTGACTTTTTATCAATTAATTATTGCTAAGCTTCACTTGCAGTGATGAGTGATAGCAATTGAATGAAATAGACCAAAATCTTAGAGAGCAAATTGCTATGCGGATGACTGAATTAAGGGAATCTACTGGCAAGAAGCAGTCTCATTTCGCTCTGGAAAATCTCATTACTGAAAAGCAAGTACTACATAGGTTGGAAGCTGGAAGAGGAGCATCAATATATAGCATCAACAAATTTTGTAAAGCATTAAATATTACACTTAAAGATTTCTTCGATTCCAAAATTTTTGATTGACTATGGAGAACACCGGAAATAGCTTCATTATCCAATGGCAAATAATGTTGGCCGGTATAATACGCTTATCATTTTACATTTTACCTTAAAACAGACGAATAAACTCTTCAAATTCAGCCATCATCAACTTCATCTAATGATGAATATTGCATTTGCTAGATTTAAAGAAATCATCTAACTAAATGGGCTGTTAAGGTTTAAAGTGTTTGCTCCATAACCCTAACATAGATCCCATCAACACAGTTGGAGATTACAAAGAAAATAAAATTTGGGAGTTAAATATTTTATATAAATTCATTTCTTCGCCGTGGCAAGTTATGGCTTTCAGAGTGTCTGGGAACTGGTTTTCCAGAACCAAGCATTCTAAATGTTTCCTTATCAAAACCAGACTAATAGCTTCTTCGACGCTACATGTCTTTCTTATCTGCCCCTTCACACTACCTGTTCCAAATCTACAGGCCGCTTTTAGAACAATCTCATCCAACTTGATTTTGGAGACTCTTTCTACCGGCAGTATTAAATATCCGGTACTTTGACACCATTAAAAGGTGATGGCCAAGTATTGTGCTGACTGCATTGGCGCATACCTGAATGGGCGAAATAAAGCTAATGGTCATAATCTAAGAGCCTGATCTGATCAATTCCGTCTTATTACAACAAACGGAGCTTGCTGAAAAATTGCAAAATTTTCCCGCAAGCTCCGTATTAAACACTCGTTCAAATATTTTACTCAGTCAATGGTTTTACCATGATGTCTTTGAAGTATACCGTACTTTTTGGATCGTGCGCCTGCAAAGCGAAGGTACCGCTGCTCAGGATTCTGTCTTTTTCACCGGCTGATCTTTTGTCGGTGTCGTTTTCCTCGTAGTCTACAACGGTTTTGTCGTTGATTTTGATGGTAATGTGTTTGCCTTCTACTTTGACATATTCAGTATACCATTCATCATCTTTCACATATGTTTCTTTCACGTCCACGATGTTGTACAAACTTCCCGTCCGCTTCCAGTCTGTGTGTGAGTTATTCACCTGCACTTCATAACCTTTTGATGGCCAGCCTGTTTCCTGATAAGTGGTATGAATATAAATCCCGGAATTTGAACCCTGTTTGGTCATGACCTGTGCTTTAAATTCAAAGTTTTTGAACATATGGTTTTTCACAGGACCTTCGTAAAACAAATGCCCAACTGGCCCGTTGACCTTAATAGCACCATCCTCGATCGAGAAAGAACTTGCATTATTGCCGACCTTCCATCCTTTCAGGGATTTGCCATCAAAAATTGAGATCCATCCGTCTTGTTTAGGAGCTGAAACAGCACTGATTAAAACCGTAAGGGCTAAAAGCGCCGAAAATAAAATTACTGTCTTCTTCATAAGATTGGTCTTGATACGGTTCTTGGATTAAATGTTGTTTTTTATTTCTAAAAAGAAGAAAATTCACCCGAAACTACTCCCTATTGACAGGAAATAATATTCCCGGCGTTTTGATCAGCACCAGACGCTTCCTTAGAAAAAACAATCCCGTTATCTTTGCGGTTGAAATAACAATCTGAATGCGTAATCCTTATATATCGCTGCTAGCCACCAGCCTGGCGTTATGCCCGGCAGCAGAAAAACCGCTACCTGCTGGTCTACGGCATGTTCATAATGTCCAACCTGGTACTGGCATTGCAGCCCATCTTGTACGGCTGGTTTGTGCAGTCGCTGCAAACAAAAGGCACCGAGGTGCTTGCAAAATGTGTGGTGGTATGCCGGCGCCTACATCGGGCTGAATCTTTTGGAATGGGCTTTTCATGGCCCGGCGCGTGTGATGGAAAGAAAACTGGCCTTTGATCTGAGCCGCAATTTTCTCGATGAACTCTACCATCAGTCGCTGCATCTTCCGATCCGCTGGCATCAGGATCATCACAGCGGAGCGACGATCAACCGGATCAGAAAAGCTTATGAAGCGCTGAAAGATTTCTTTCAGAACGGGTTTATGTTTCTTCATGCCTTTTCCAAATTTGTCTTTTCCTTTGCCGCCATTGTCTACTTTTCTCCGCTGTATGGAAGTATCGGCGTTTTGATCGGGATCGTTACTGTCTGGGTGATTTTCAAATTTGACAAGCCTTTTATTAAAGCGCTTGATGAGACCAATGAGAAAGAGCACATTGTTTCCTCGACACTTTTTGATAGTCTTTCCAATATTATAACAGTTATTACCCTTCGGCTTGAAAAGCGCATGCAGGCAGCGCTGCAAATGAAAATCGCCGAGGTCTTTCCTTCCTTTTTAAGAACAGTCATTATCAATGAATGGAAATGGTTTGTGGCCAGTCTTTTCATTGGACTTATTTACGTGGTGATCACAGTGGGTTATATCTACCAGAATTATGTTCCGGGCACGATCTTTCTTGTCGGCGGACTTGTAACGCTACTGGGCTACGTCAATCAGTTTACCAGCGTTTTTCAGGATGTCGCCTGGCAGTACACTGAAATCATCCGTTATAATACCGAGGTGCAAACAGCCCGCAGTATCGGTGAGGCCTATACAGCTTCCCACAGCCGTGAAATCCCCGGATCTTTGCCTGAAAACTGGAATCAGATCCAGATCAGCAATCTTAATTTCTCGCACTCGGCTGTTTATGAAGCAGAGAAAAAAGCGCATAGTCTTCACGGGCTTAATATCCGCATCCAGCGCGGTCAGCGCATTGCATTTATCGGTGAAAGTGGCAGCGGGAAAAGTACGCTTCTGGCGCTTCTACGCGGTTTATATGATGCAGAAATTGGTGCAGAGCTATATGTAGACGGATCAGAAAACCTGCCGCTTGAAATGCTGGCAGATACGGTTACGCTTTTTCCGCAGGATCCTGAAATCTTTGAAAATACGATCGCTTATAATATCACCCTTGGCCTGCCTTTTCCGGCCGCTGAAATAAACCGCGTCTGTGATACAGCCCAGTTCAGCTCCGTGCTGGAAAAACTGCCAAATGGAATAGAGTCCAATATCCAGGAAAAAGGCGTGAATCTTTCCGGTGGACAAAAACAAAGACTTGCACTGGCGCGGGGTGTATTGGCTGCCAAAAGCAGCGATATCATACTTCTTGATGAACCCACCAGCAGCGTCGATCCGAAAACAGAAGCTTTGATCTATGATAATATGTTCGCTGAGTTCAAAGACAAAGCCGTGCTTTCGGCGCTTCACCGGCTGCATCTTCTTCCAAAGTTTGATTACATCTATATTCTAAAAGATGGCCGTTTAATCGAGGAAGGAACCTATGCGGAACTTAGGGCAAATAGTCAGGTTTTTTCAGATCTGATGGGAAAAGATGAGCGCGCCTCAGCTCATTAATTAAAGTATTATCAATATCAGAATGATCCGCGGTGATCGAGTGCGGCAACCGTCCTACGGTTTTTTCCGCCGTCGGACGGGTAATAAAAACTTGTGTATCTCCAACCAAACCGGAAAACTTGCAACCAAAAGATATCAGAGAAAATTTTCTTTTTTTAGCAACAAAAATAAAGCTCCTTCAAGCTTTCTGGATAATTGCAACTTTTTAAACCCGTCGGACGGCGAAAAAGCCGTACGACGGGTGGCCTGCTCCCCTACTTTATCAGCGTCACAGTTCCTTTATAATCTACCAGTTCCCCGCTTTTAAACTCCACCTTGATTTTATAGGGGTAAACACCCGGCTCCGTAGGTTGTCCTTTGTAGTTTCCGTCCCAACCATTCGAAGGCTCAGAAGCAGCAAAATTTTCTTTCATATAGATCACCTCACCCCAGCGGTTGTAAATAACCATTTTTTTGACCTTGCTCACGCAGCTGTTTCCATAAACAAAAAACACATCATTCTCCCCGTCATGATTGGGCGAAAAAGCTGTGGGCGGATAAATCCCGCAGGGCCTTACCTGCACAGTTACCTTGCCACTCCCGGCTGCAAATCTTGATTTACATCCGAAACATTCAAGGTATAAAGAGTGGTTGATGCCGGCTGTGCCCAGGTGTCCGCGCAGGTTGGACATAGCAAACTTGCCGGCGGTTGCCAGACGTAATTATAACTGCCTGCCGGCTCCACCACCGCATGAAGCTCCACGCTATCTCCCTGGGTAATAAAAAGATTCTGCATCGCGGCAAGATTCAACTGATCTACTTTCAGCTCAGTCGTCACGGTGCTGTCGCAGCCCAGTTTCGTGCTTAGCACATTGACATAAGTTCCTGATACCCGGTAAAGCGAATCGCCCACCGCCAGACTATCTCCCTCACAAATCGTAATACTTTGACTGTATTTGGCAACCGGATTTACTGTCAGTTGCAGATTAACGGTACTATCACATACGTTGCTGCGGGTAATGTGCCGGGTAAAATTTCCGCTGGTCCGGTAAGTGGTATCTCCCACTGCTACACTTTCACCATCACAGATCGTTTTGACAATCGTCGTATCACTTTGTTTGAATTCGATCGTATAATCCATTTGCAGCTCGCAGGATTCATCCAGGCTTCCCACCGGCACGAGTTTCACTGAATATTTATCTCCCAGATTTGCTTTTACTTTTGTCTCGGAAGTCGTCGCTCCGTTACTCCATGTATATTTTCCAAAACCCGTGGGTGCCACCAGCGTCAGATAACCGTCTTCATCCGGACAGTTTGCCGCCTGTCTGCACCTCTGATTTTGTGCACTGGGCATCAAAGTAGGCATAACCAAAATGTTTCTTTTTCGTGCAGCCGTGCGCTGTCACTTCCACCGTGATCGTCTCTCCGATATGATCTCTCAGATCCATCGCGCCGGTCGTCCAGTTACGGTACTGGATATCACCCTGGGTTTTAAAACCATCAACTGTATTGTTGGCTTCAAGCTGAATATCATAATTGCTGCAAGCGATATCATTTCCGCTCGCATCGTAGATACGGATATTAAAACCTGGTTTTTGATAAGGCTGGTGATCGTTTGTCGGATTCTCTAATAAAATGGCAAACTTGTATTGAAAAAGCGTGTTATCAGGCCCCACAACAAAAGAAGTTTTTGCTCTGTCAAAACGGCTTCCCATTAGCGTATTGCCAATCCGAAGCGAATAATTACTGCCGGGCGCGACCATCGGGATTGCTTCTGCGGTGATCTTGGGATCATTGCCATCAGATGCTTTTGTAACCAGATGACCATTTGCGTATATACCAACAGTTTCATTGGTGTAAACCACTGAGGTTCCAACGTTTTCGACAGTTCCGTTGGTTAAAATCCAGCCATTGGCAGAGCCTTCCTCAAAACCAATGTTGCCGCAATCTACTTTTTGTCCTTGCACGCTGAGCGACAAACAGAAAATAAGTCCCGTCAAAAATAGAATTTTTCCCATAACCGGATCAAAGGATCAAAAACCTGAAAAAGCATACACTGATCCTTACGTGAGATTGCCCTGAGCTGTTGCAGGAAATTACATCTAATTTTTCTTGTTTCAACGACCAGTGATAGTCGTCGAATAGGAACCTTTTTGTTTAGCTGTTTTCAAAAATTAAGACACTGTGGATTTGAAACCTTTCGCAGATGGCAGCTTGCCGACAGCCGGCAATCAAAATCAGCGCTGGGCCTAATCAAATTTCAACTACACGCTGCTAGAATTATTCGCCGGGGTTGTATAGAAAAAAATATAATCCATTTTAAAAATGGAATTTTGATAAACAAATCAAATAATTATGAATTTTGTATTAAAATTGAAATATTCCAAGCAATATTCTGTGAAGTGTCCCGTTTTTTACATTAAATTTGCCCTACCCTTAGATACACAATATTCCTGAAATAAGTAACTACCCACCGCGTACATCCGGGGTAAGGAAATTTTTGGGGCACTTATAAAATATATGCTCAACTGGTTATTCGATAAGAAGAAAAAAGAAGTGAACCTCGAAAGGATTGGAATGGATATCCATTCTCATCTTATCCCGGGTATTGACGACGGCGTAGAAACCGTCGAAGAATCCGTGGCGATGGTTCAAAAATTGCAGGATCTTGGCTATTCCAGAATCTACACCACACCCCATGTGATGTGGGATTGCTACCGCAACACCCCCGAAGTTATTTTATCCGGACTGGAAGATGTCCGCAGCGCCTGCCGCATCGCAGGACTTACCGTTGAGATCAACGCGGCCGCTGAATATTTCATCGACGAACACTTTGTTGAGACCCTGAATACCGGACACGGACTTTTAACTTTACCGGGAAACAGGCTTTTGGTGGAACTTCCCTACTCCACCCCTTTAATGAATACCTCCGAAACACTTTTCAAAATCATCGAAAAAGGATTTCAACCGGTTCTGGCACATCCGGAGCGTTACACATACTTCTATTCTGACCCGAGTGTTTTTAAAAAATTAAGTGACCAGGGCTGCGAGTTGCAGGTCAACATATTATCCCTTGGCGGTTACTATGGCGACAATGTACATAAAATGGCAGACTGGCTTTTAAGACACAACCTCATCACCTTTTTAGGCACTGACGCGCACCGGATGCAGCATCTGGATTTAATCTCCAAAGGTGACAAAGCATCATGGCTAACAAAGTACGACTTTCAAAACGAAAAACTTTTAAGTGCCTGATTTTAAATGCTAGAATTTATTCTACATTTTCATTAGAAATTTTCGACAGTTTTAGTAGTAATGAAAATAACTTTATATAACTTTGCTAAGATTTCGTCAGAAACTCAAATAATATAAAACAGAAGCACGAAAAATTAAATAAGACAAATCCAATTTCCTGACAAGCCATTTTAAGCTACTTACCATCAACATTTTAATTTTTACAAACAGACATTTTTACATCGACTTATGAAGAATACCTTTTCCAAAATATCCGGTTACAGTGCTTTTATCGCTTTATTATATCTTGTGATATGGGGAGGAGCAACATCTTGTGTTTCGCCTAAGTCGATTGTATATTTTCAAGGGGATACTTCGAGGTATTCATTCACAAGCAGTTACTCAAAGTTATGTTCCTACGATTCAGAGTAATGATTTATTATCAATTGTAGTTGGAAGTTTAAATTCAGAAGCGAATGAAATGTTTAACGTAGCCAATACGGCAATGACAGCAAGCACGAATTATTCAGCTACCGGTAGCAGGAGCTAAGATTGCAGCCATTGGGATATTTGGTAAATCTAGATGGATATATTGAAATTCCGATGATCGGAAAAGTTAAAGTTAAAGGATTGACTACTACTGTTGCTGCTGATACGATTCGTCTACGCTTATTAAATTATCTTAAAGAACCATCAGTTATTGTTAGAAATCTAAATTTCAAAATCTCAGTTCTTGGAGAAGTAAAACTTACCTGCTGTTTACGTAATTCCTGATGAAAAAATTACCCTTCCAGAAGTTTTAAGTCTGGCAGGAGATTTGACGATTTATGGAAACAGAAGTAATGTAATGATAATTCGTGAAGAAAATGGAAAACGTGAATATGCACGAATAGATCTGACAGCAAGAGATATTTTTAATTCTCCATATTACTATCTTCATAAAAACGATGTAATTTATGTTGAACCAGTTAAATCCAAAATGCTGGATACAGATAGCCGGATCAGGACTGTACCACTTAATTGCTACAATTGTTGGTGGTATTAGTACACTTGGGTATTTTGATTATCAATATTACAAAATAATTTTAGCTGTTAATTAGGAACATTATTATAGAATTATTAACGACTGAAATCTCAACAAAATGTCACAAGATTTTTTAGAAGACGAAGAGCAGGATTTTCAGCTTGCAGGATTACATTCGCCGATATTTGAGATATTGGTATTTATTTCCAATTTTTATAGCTCTTACACTTAACGGCCGCTTTCTTTTATCTTCAGATTACGCAGCCTGTCTATAGTGCAAAAACCAGCATTTTGATTAAAGATGAAAAAAAAGGTCTGGGTGGTTCACAAGGTGATATGCTATCCGAATTAAGCAATCAATTTGGTGGAAATAAACTTGTGGAAAATGAAGTTGAAATTCTTAAATCACAAACACTTATGGAGCAAGTGGTTAAAGATTTGAGTCTTGATGTTGCTTATACTACAAAAGATGGTTTAAGAACCGTTAATCTTATACAACGAAAGTCCTATTATTGTTAAACCAGAAGTAATTACTGAACTATGGTCTGAAAGAACCACTTGTTGATTCATTTGGTCGATAGTACACATTTTAGATTTAATGATGAAGAAAAACTGCATACCTTTGGACAAAGATTTAATAATGCCTGGGGTGCATTTATTGTTACAAAAGGCAAAGCTCATCGAATATTGAAGATGTCAAAGTTATTTTTGGTGATGTTAAAAATCTTGGCAGAAGGTATGCTTGCTAGACTTACTGTACAGCAACCCAACATAAAAAGTACAGTTATTGAGCTTACTTATGAAGACGTATCAGTTCAAAGAGGCAAAGATGTTCTAAATAAATTATTAGATGTATATGTACAATCCTCTTTAAGTGATAAAAACAGTGAAGCAAGTAATACACTTAAATTTATTGAAACTCGTCTGGGTTTGATTACTGGTGAACTAGGAGATGTTGAAAAAGATGTTGAATCTTATAAAACAACAAAAGGAATTACAGATATTAGTGCTGAATCTCAGCTTTTTCTGGAAAACATAAAAGAAAATGATGCCAAATTGAATGAGGTAAATACACAAATCAGTATTCTGGAAAGTGTTGATAACTACATAAAAAATGCTGGTGATGGAGCAGTTGCACCTGCAACCTATATGATTAATGATCCCGTTCTAGTTTCTTTGTTAACAAAATTCAATGAACTGGAATTGCAACGAGAAAGATACGCACGAACAACCACTACAAATAATCCTCTTGTTACAAACCATTAATACGCAACTGGATGGAACACGACAAGCAATTCGTGAAAATGTTCAAAATCTTACGCAGGGGAATGGATGTAACGAAACAAAATCTACAAGGAATAAATACTCGTTTTTCAGCTGGTCTTAGAAGTATTCCTCAAAAAGAAAGAGAATTTGTTGGTATAAAAAGACAACAAACTATTAAAGAAAATCTGTATTTATACCTGCTTCAAAAAAGAGAAGAAACAGCTTTGATGTATGCTTCAACTGTAACTGATAGCCGGCTTATTGATGCTCCAATTTCTACATTATAACCCAATTAAACCTAAAAGATCATTGATTTGGGTTGGTGCAGTTGCAGCTGGTATTAGCTATTCCATTTCTTGCTAATCAATCTAATTTTTCTTGTTAAATAATACTGTTCAAAGCAGAGAAGAAATTGAAAAAGCTACTCATGCCTCTATTTTGGGTGAAATTGGTCAAATGAAAACTGCCAAAGGGGAACCTGGTGAAGATGCAATTATTAAAATGACAAGTCGAAGTGCAGTTGCTGAACAATTCAGGGCTCTTACGAACAAACCTACAATATTTAGGAGATGGAAGTTGTCGAGTGCTGATGTTTACTTCTTCCATTGGTGGTGAAGGAAAAAGTTTTGTAAGTATTAATCTGGCTGCCAGTTTAGCTTATTCAGACAAACGAGTGTTATTAATTGGACTTGATTTACGTAAACCAACTTTACATGAAAGACTTCAGGTTCCAAATCAATATGGTGTTTCCAACTGTTTAATTGGTCAGGGAAAACCTTCTGATTTTATTCAAACAACAATTGTTCATCCAAAATTTGATGTATTAACGAGTGGACCTATTCCTCCTAACCCATCTGAACTTTTAAGTAATGGCCGTTTACCATTATTACTTAAAGAACTTACGCAACGAATATGATTATATTCTGATTGATTCACCGCCTTATGGTCTTGGTTACAGATTCATCGCTTATTGCTGAACATGTAGATGCAACGTTATATCTAGTTCGCTATAATTATACATTGGTGGATCACTTAAAACGTATTGGTGAACTACAAAGAGCAAAACGTTTCTCCAATCTTTCCGTAATATTTAACGGTGTTAATTATGGTGCAGGTTACGGTTATGGATATGGTTATGGCGGATATGGTTATGGTTACTATGGAGACGATAAAGAAAACAAAGTTCAGGGAATTGGCTACCGTCTAAGAAAATTGGTTGGTAAAGCTTAGAAGTAAAATGGAGAGTATTTCATCAATTTGTACAAAAAATACTCTCCATTTACTTTGATATTTTGATAAAGACTTGCTTATCAGAATCCATCAAGTTTGGTACAATACTTATATAGCATAGTCAAGTATTTCGTTTGATTTTTAGTACTATAATAATATAAGTAACTCTTTAATATACTGAAACTAGTATTTTTTGTATTAAATCATGAATTTAATGAAATGTTTGATAGACATAAATAAATTGCATTAAATTCAGTAGTCGGATCTTGTACTTAGAAGATTAAATCGATTACCGAATGCTTTAACAAGATTTTACTCAACGTTATATGAAAAATTTAATATCCTCTTTAAGTCAACCTGAATGTTGGCATCTGTAATCCGTTATTTAATCTGTTAAATAACCGGATCAAATTCTTCCCTTTCTATTCATTTTAATTGCTGATTCTGATATGAAAATCGCAGTTGTTGGTACAGGCTATGTTGGCCTTGTCACAGGTACTTGTTTTGCAGAAACAGGTAATCAGGTTACCTGTGTTGATATCGATGTCAACAAAGTTGCCCGTTTGCAAAAAGGAGAAATTCCTATTTATGAACCTGGTCTTGATGTACTTTTTGACAGAAATATCGCAGAAGGTCGGCTGGCTTTTACAACAGATTTAAAAGAAGGTATTAAGGATGCAGAAGTAATATTTCTGGCTCTGCCTACCCCTCCTGGTGAAGATGGATCAGCAGATTTGAAATACATTTTAGGTGTAGCCAATGATCTTGGTCCAATCCTTGAAAGTTATGCTGTAATCATTGATAAAAGCACTGTTCCGGTTGGAACTGCTGAAAAAGTAAGTGCAGCCATTGGACTGAATGCAAAAGTTGATTTTGATGTTGTATCAAATCCTGAATTTCTTCGAGAAGGTGTTGCCGTTGAAGATTTCATGAAACCTGATCGTGTTGTTGTAGGAACCACTTCCGAAAAAGCGAAAAAGGTAATGGAGAAACTTTATGCTCCATTGGTGCGTCAGGGCAATCCGGTTATTTTCATGGACGAACGTTCTGCTGAAATGACCAAATATGCAGCCAATTCCTTTCTTGCCCTGAAAATCACCTTCATGAACGAGATAGCGAATCTTTGCGAGAAGGTTGGTGCTAATGTGGATGATATTCGCAGAGGAATCGGAACGGATAGCAGAATTGGAAAACGTTTTCTTTTTGCCGGTATTGGTTATGGCGGAAGCTGTTTCCCAAAAGATGTACAGGCATTGGCAAAAACTTCTGATGATTATGGTTATGATTTCCGTACACTGAAATCCGTAATGGCTGTAAATGATGATCAGAAAAAACGCCTTCTTCCTCTGGTTACTGAACATTTCGATGGTGATTTAAAAGGAAAAACAATTGCAGTCTGGGGATTGGCATTCAAGCCTTATACAGATGATATACGTGAAGCACCTGCTTTGGAAAATATAAAAGCATTATTGGCTGCCGGGTGCAAATGTTACGGTGTATGATCCTGAGGCGATGGACAATGTAAAACGCCTTTTGCCGGATCTAACCTATTGCCATACAGCTTATGCTGCGCTTGATGATGCAGATGCTTTAATGATCTTTACCGAATGGCCGCAATTCCGCACACCGGATTTTGATAAAATGGCTAAACTCATGAAGGACAAAGTAATTTTTGACGGACGAAACCTGTATGAGCTGGAAGTAATGCGTGAAAACCTGTTTACTTATTACAGCATAGGCCGTGAATCTGTTACGTCGAAAGTGACGGCTTAATTCAGGATTGATAAATAATACTCAACGGATATAAATATTAAATATGGCAGTTGTACATGTAATCCTATCAGGTGGCGTCGGTAGCCGGTTATGGCCGGTTTCCAGAAAGTCAATGCCCAAACAATATATTCCCATGTTTGGCGAGAAGTCATTATTTCAGCTAACGGCTGAAAGAAATGCACATTTGGCTGATCATGCACTGGTGGTAGGGAATAAAGACAATTATCTTTTATCGCAGGCAGATCTGATACGTGCAGGTGTACATCATTACACAGAAGTGATAGAAGCAGCGCCACGAAACACGGCAGCGGCCATTGCTTTCGCAGCTTTTGATCTAAAAAGCGATGATGTAATTCTTGTAACACCATCCGATCACATCATTACCAATGAAGATGCATATGCGCAAGCCATAGCGGAATCCATCCAACTTGCAAAACAAGGTTATCTGGTGACTTTCGGTATCAAACCATCCAAACCTGAAACGGGGTATGGTTATATCGAACACAAAGGAAATGAAGTAATCGCATTCCGCGAAAAACCGGATCAAAGTACAGCAGAATTATTTCTGGAACAGGGAAATTTCCTTTGGAACAGTGGTATGTTTTGCTTTCAGGCAGGTATTTATCTGGAAGAATTGAAAAACTTCGAACCCGAAATTTATGAAACTTCTCTGAAAACCTGGGAAGCGCGTACCAATGCTTTTCTTCCGGAAACAGAAACCATGTTGATTCCATCGGTAAGTATTGACTACGCGGTTATGGAACGTTCTGAAAAAATAAAGGTGGTTGAAGCAACCTTTGGCTGGTCTGATCTGGGTTCCTTTGAATCCATCTGGGAACACTGGGAAAATCAGGGAGAAGTCCACCATTTCAAACAAAACAACTGTGTTGTTGGATCAACAAAACATGTTGAGTTTTTGGGTGTGAGTAATCTGATGCTTGTGGAGACACCGGATGCTATTCTTGTTTTGGATAAGAGTAACTCGCAAGACGTTAAAAAAATCTATGAGAGACTTGAACGGGATAGTCCGGAGTTGGTGAGATAGATTTTTTTTAGTTGAAAATTGAAAGTTGAAAGTTGAAAATTAAAGCGGCCGCCGCGCGGTTGAAAGTTACTGACGTTCAGGATGGGAAAGTTCGGAGCGGCACTAAACGCTAAATGCTAATTGCCAAAAGCTAACACTCATGGAAAAAGAATCAAAAATATATATTGCTGGGCACCGCGGGATGGTGGGGTCGGCTATTGCCAGAGGATTGGCGAAAAAAGGATTTGAAAATATTGTTACGCGGACTTCTTCGGAGCTGGATCTTCGTAATCGGCGATTCGTGATCA
>CAVWGT010000001.1:0-39008 GCA_963754585.1 uncultured Chitinophagaceae bacterium | reverse complement strand
TATTCGTCTTTCTCATCAGCTCTGGAAAGTGTCTGCACCGGCGGATCTTGCTGGGTCTGGTTCATTTCCCTTAAAAGGTAAGACATATCAAAGCAGCGCCTGACGATCACATGGGTCACTTCACCTTCCCTTTGCAGTTTGCCTTCCACCATCAGAAGCCTGGCCCTGAAGTATTTCTTTACGGTACTTTTCAAAAAGGTTTTGAAATACCACCAGGTTGGCAACACCGGTTTCATCCTCAATGGTGATAAAGCACACACCTCCGGCCGTACCTGGTCGCTGCCGCACCAGCACCAGGCCGGCTACCCTGATAATCATGCCGTCCCGGTATATCTGAAGATTCCGGTCGCTACTGCATGCTGGCTGCGAGTTTTTCCCTGTACAAAACTTACCGGATGCGCTTTTAAAGAAAGTGAAGTGGAGGCATAATCCTGCACCACATGCTCGGAAGCGCTCATTTGGGGAAGCGTCACCTCGGGTTCCTGCTCGCTTTGCGAATGCTGTCCGCTGAAAAGTCCCATGGGTCTGTCGGCCAGGGCAGAAACTTCCCACAGTGCCTGCCGTCGGTCCATGCCCATCGAGCGGAAGGCGTCTGCATCGGCCAGTTTTTCGAGCGCAGCCTGCGATACACCGGCATCCCGCATTTCGTGGATACTTGTATAAGCGGCTTTTCCGGCACAGAAAGAGTGTCCACATCTCTCTTCCCGAAGGCCTTTACCTGCCGGAAACCAAGCCGAAGTCGCATGATATTTTCCGGCTTTTTCTTCCAGGAGATTGTCCCAATAAGAATGATTAACATCCACCGGCCTGACCTGCACACCATGCTTTCGGGCATCGATCACAATCTGCGCAGGCTGATAAAAGCCCATGGGCATGCTGTTGAGCAGCGCGGCTGCAAAAACATCGGGATAATAACATTTGATCCAGCTGGATACATATACCAGCAGCGCAAAGCTGGCCGCATGGCTTTCCGGAAAACCATAGCTGCCAAAGCCTTCCAGCTGTTTAAACACCCGCTGGCATATTCTTCCGTATACCCTTTTTTCAGCATGCCGTCGACCAGCTTTTTCTCAAATTGCTTTACCAGCCCTTTGACTTTAAAGGTGGCCATGCTGCGTCGCAGCTCATCGGCTTCGGCAGGCGTAAAGCCTGCGGCTACAATGGCGATCTTCATGGCCTGCTCCTGAAAAAGCGGCACACCCAGCGTTCTTCCCAAAATTTCTTCCAGCTCTTTGGAAGGGTATTCCACCGGCTCTTCGCCATTTCGCCTGCGCAAGTAGGGATGCACCATATCGCCCTGTATGGGTCCGGGACGAACAATGGCTACTTCAATCACCAGATCGTAAAAACACTTCGGGCGCAGCCTTGGCAGCATCGACTGCTGCGCGCGGCTTTCGATCTGAAAAACACCGATGGTATCCGCATGGCTGATCATCTCATACACCTCCGGATCGTCCTGCGGTACATTGGCAAGGGTCAGGTTAAGCTCGTAATGCTGTTTGGCCAGATCAAAAGCTTTGCGGATGCAGGTGAGCATGCCCAGCGCCAGCACATCGATTTTCAGAAAACCCAGCGCATCGATATCATCCTTGTTCCATTCGATACAGGTGCGGTCTTGCATTCGTGCATTGAGTATCGGGCACAGATCCGAAAGCTTTCCCTGGGTGATCACAAAGCCGCCGGTATGCTGGCCAAGCTGCCTTGGAAAGCCCATGTACTGCGCGGTCAGATGCAGCACTTTTCTCAGGTGCGGATCATCGGGATTAAAGCCCTGTTCGCTGATGCGTTTTCCTTCAAACCACTCATCGGTAAACTCCCAGATCGAGCTTGAAAGCCGGTTGATCGCATCGACCGACATGCCCATCGCTTTGGCCACATCGCGGATTGCGCCTTTCTGATGCAGCTGGGTGACGGTGGCCACAATAGCCGCCCGGTCACGGCCATATTTACTGATAAATGTATTGCATCACTTCTTCACGCCGTTCATGCTCAAAGTCCACATCAATATCCGGCGGCTCGTTTCGGGCAGAAGAAATAAACCGCTCAAACAAGAAGATCGAATTTGGTGGGATCCACCGAGGTGATGCCCAGGCAAAAACAAACCGTGGAATTGGCTGCCGATCCGCGTCCCTGACAAAGAATGTTCTGCTCCCTTGCAAACCGTACAATATCGTACACGGTCAGAAAGTAGGCAGCATAATCCATTTCCTTGATAAATTTCATTTCATGCTTAATCGAGGAAACGATTTTTTCGGGCAGAGCCTCCCCATAAAATGCTTTTGCCCCCTTCCAGGTAAGAAAGATCAGCTCCTCCACGGGCTTCGGCCTTCACTGGTGATTTCTTCGGGATACTCATATTTTAAAGAGTCCAGCGAAAACTGGCAGGCTTCAGCGATCTGGCGTGCGCGAAGGATCGCATCCGGATACTGTCGAAAAAGCCGCTGCATCTCCTCACTGGTTTTCAGGTGACGCTCTGCATTCTGGTGAAGTCGGAATCCCGCATTATAGATCGTACATTTTTCCCGGATACAGGTCATTACATCCTGCAGCTGCCTTCTGTGCGGATGATGATAATACACATCATTGGTAGCGGCCATCGGAATATCAAGCCGGTCAGCTAATTTGCTGAGCCGGTAAAGGATCTTTGAATCGTCACCCATGTAGGAGCGGCTAGCGCCAAGAAATAAGCTGAATTCCCAGCGCTCTTCTTATAGCTTCGTAGATTTTTTTCAAAAGATGGGTCAAGATCAAAATATTCATTGAGACGGTCCGGTGGAACAGCGATGAAAAGCATCCCTTCTGCATTGGAAAAAACATCCGCCTGATAAAGATCACATTTTCCTTTCTCGGTCCGAAGATTACCCAGGACAGAAGCCCTGAAAGCCGGGCGTAGGCATCTTTGCAGGTAGGGTAGGCAAGAAGGCTCGGCCCGTCGATAAGATTCAGCCGGCAGCCAACGATGAGCCTGATCCCTTTAAGCTTCGCTGCCGCATGGGCCCGTACAATACCTGCCAGCGTGTTGTGATCGGTGATCGCGATCGCGTCGTAGCCAAGCTCGAAGGCCTGTTCGACGAGCTCTTCAGGATGCGAGCCGCCGCGAAGAAAGCTGAAATTGGAGGTGATCTGAAGTTCAATGTAGCTCATAACGTCTGAATTTATCATGAAAAAAATCCGTGCATAAACCAGTCGGGATTATGCTCTCCATAATGACCGGCCCGAAAGATCCAGAACCGGGCGCCATGCTGATCTTCGACGCAGTAGTAATCCCTGTGAAGGCCTTCCTGTATCCACCATTCCTGCTCGATGCGCTCAGGCCCGTCCGCCTTTTTAATATGGTGAACGTCTCCTTTATAGCGGAAAAGCATCGGCGGATAATCCGGGACCGGCGCTGCTACCTGGATCAGCTCCGGCGCTGCAAAAGGCTGACCGGCCGTGGCCGGTCTGTCCGCCAGGTGCAGCTTGGCTGCTCTGTCAGTGAGGCGGCCGTTTTGATCGAGCGCTCCGGCCAGTAGTGCTCATCAGGCAGATAACGGTGCACAATATCCATTCCGCCCCGGCCGGTAAGCCGGTCAAGAAGCTCTGCGATCTCGGTCATATCGCCACTGCCGGAAATGCTCCACAGCGTTTTTTGAACGGCATCAAGTTCTTCGGTAACAGGTGCTTCCAAAATAAAAAGCTCAAAGCCCAGATCGGGACGAAGGCTTGTAATTTTAAGCTGAAAAAGTTTAAAAAGATGCTCTAGATTACAGGAAGCACTGTTGGTGCCGATCTCGATGGATTGCAGCGCTCCATCCATTCTAAATCCTTTGAAAACAGCTTTTCTAATTCCCTTGCCCTCGCTGGCAAGCCTGGCGCAAAGTGCTTCCAGAAGTGTTCGGAGCGCTATCTCAATGCCGGGCGCGGTCCGTGATCGGTTCCAGGCATGGCAGTCTTTCCTGGTAGGGCTCGATGGGCACGACCGGGACAATATTTTCCTGCATAGCGCCAAGGGCCTGATCCATGCGGTTTAAAAGCTGTTGCCCGAAACGGCGTCGCAGCACAGAGCGCGGCATGTCAATAAAACTTCCGATCTGATAAAACCCAAGTTTACTCATGCGTTCAAGTACGGCATCTTCCAATCTGAGCGCTGCTGGTGGAAGAGCCGCCAATGCCTGCTTCTGGGTCTGTGGCTCAATCACAGGCGTGATCCTTCCGTAGCGGCAGATCGCCCAGGCCGTCCCAACCGTATCTGCCGCAGCGGCCCTGACATTATAACCAGAACCGCGAAGTCGGCTTGTAATATCTTTCAAATAGGCCCTTTCACTTCCCCAAAGATGCGCGCAGCCGGTAATATCAAGGATCAGTCCGCTGGGCAAATCCGTTGCCACCACAGGTGAGTAGCGAAGCGCACCACTCGGCAAGACCATTCAAAAGTTTTTCTGCAAGATCAGCCCGGTGCTCAAAAACCTGAAGTTCCGGTAGCACCGCGCGCGCATCAGCCAGCACCATGCCGGCAAATATGCCCTGTTTTTCAGCTTCTGCACTGGCCGCTTTGATGACCATTCTACCGCGCTCGGGGCATGCCATCACAAAAGCAGTGTCCTTCTGCGCTGCATGGCGGATCACCCAGCGGTCGGTGACAAGGTGCCGAAACCAGATTGAAACAAATCGCCTTGCCATATCATCCTGTTTTTAAAAGGTCCTTATCCAGCAGCTTTTTGCACTGCTATTGATACAGTGCTCAAACAACCGGCTGTCCACTGGATCTGCCACTGGCCGGTCTGGCCGTTACGGACTTTCAAAAGCTGCACATCCCAGCGGAAAAAACCCATTCCCGGCATGTCCTCTTCCAGCACGCTTGCAACCGGCGAGATTTTCCACCGGGCTGCGCAGGCGGTATTGCCCAAGCGTTCTTGGATTTATGCGGTGAAGTAGCCCAGTGACCCGGCTGTGCTCTACGGCAAGCTGCAAACGGCGGGAAGCGGTCAGATCAAGATCCTTGATTTCTGCGATCACTGCACAGAGCGCCTGGCATTTAAGCGCTTCTTCGGTCATCCAAAGAAGGTCCTTCTCATTTTTTACATCAATGAAAATAACCCGGTCAGGGTCTATGCCAAAAAATTTAAGCGCCGGTGGATAAAGCGTTCTTTTCTGACTGATCCAAAGCGAAAGGCCGCCGCCCTGCATCAGTTTTCCAAGAGCGCGGCCATAAAACCGGTAGTGGCCGCAGCGTCCTGCGGGGAGCTACTGATCAGCTCATGAACAGCACCGGTAGGGAAAACCTGGTTAGGGAAACCCTGCTCTAGCGGTGCCCAGCCCAAAATTGACCCGCTTACCCTGGGTAGGGGCAGAGAATCCCTGCAAAGAAAAAATCTGTTTTTGCAGAGTTTCAAAAATGTCGTTTTTGATGGCTGGCTGTTTCATAAGTTGATTATTTAATTTACATTTGATACGATTTGTATCAAAGTGCTGATTGTAATGATAACAAACTAAAGATGAATAGTCAAAAAATATTTTTCGGAAGTAACATCAAATTCCTCAGGGAGAGGCGTAAAATGAACCAGGAATCGCTGGCAGAAAAACTGTCTCTGACGCGCTCAAAGCTCAATGCCTTAGAGAACGGGCATACCAAAGCGCCCCAGCCGGATGATTATCTTCGCTTCTCGGATTTTTTTAAAATCAGTGTGGATAGTCTTCTGCGGGTGAACCTTGCTAAGCTCTCAGAGCTCAAACTTCGCGAGCTCGAAGCGGGAAATGATGTGTACATGACCGGTAGCAATATCAGGGTTCTTGCCATTACGGTCAATGAGCAGAATAAAGAGAATGTGGAGTATGTGCCTGTCAAAGCGAAGGCTGGTTACAGAAGCGGTTACAGTGATCCGGAGTATCTGTCCAAACTTCCCCGGTATAATCTGCCCAATCTTCCCAAGTCCGGAACATTCCGGATGTTTCCGACAGTCGGGGATAGTATGCTTCCAATTCCTGAGAAAAGTGATATTATCACAGAATATGTTCAGGACTGGAAAAGTCTGAAACCAGATACGCTTTGTATTGTCATTTTAAAAGGGGAGCAGGATTTTGTATTTAAGCAGGTAACAGTTGGTCAGGATTCAAGTTTACTGTTGCGCTCTTTGAATCCGGTTTATGCTCCTTACCGTGTTGAGGCAGAAGATGTAATTGAAATCTGGAAATATCGAAGTTTTCACAGTAAAACACTTCCAAGCGCCGGTGCGAATCATGATCAAATGATGAAGATTCTACTGAATCTTCAAGAGCAGGTGAGTAAAATCAAGCAATCAATGGGATAAATTAACAGTTTATCATATATCATTTTTACTTGAATCCTTTTTAATGGGTAATGAATTATAAATTTTATTGTAAACCAGAAACTGAAATCGGTAGCCCAGACAGAAATATATTGCCACAGCAAATGATCGGATTTATAGAATCATGTGGCATAGTCACTATTCTTGCGGGGTTATAGAAAAACTTTTATTTACCCTTTTTAAAAATGGTAATTCCGCTAATTCCTGCTGATCAAGTTGGAGATGAACAATATGAATTTGCTTACTCAACAGAGCTCATACCGAAAAAATGCTGCTGTTTTGTATGGTGCTACAAAAGGGATGTTGGATGAAATCCTTCAAGCATTTCAGGAAAATGAAAAGGATCCAGAGTACATAGGCTGCTGGTAGTTAGTATAGTCCAGAAAAAACTTAAAACTCTACATTTAGTTGGGGAATTGTAATTCTAATTTCACTTTCTTATAAAGCAAATTTATCCGGTCGATCATATCCAGGCACTCTTGAATTGACATTTGATTGATAGTATTTCGGAAGGCATTCTTTTCAAGAACACCGTCTTCGTTGAATTTGGGGCGCCTTTTGTTTTAACGTCGAAATAATGCTTTCCCATTCGGAAGCCAGACTGTCAGAAAAATAATTTGCTATTATAATATTAAAATAGGCTGCCTGTAACTTTAGAGACTGCTTGGCAAGAGAAGGCTCGGAGCTAAGATTTGATGTGAGCTTAGACAGCTCGGAATAAACAAAAATGTTTGACTTATCCAAGAAATGAAGATTTGAAGTTTAATACTTAAAATGTTGTAAAATCTATAAAAAATTCTCAAACAACCGGATGAGTGAAAAACAGTATAGAAATGAGCGTAAAGTGTAAAGTAATATCTCATTTTTATACCTGGATAGAGCACTAAGTGAGTCAAGATGGATCTGTGTACATTTTTTATAAAAATATTTTTATTAGCACAGGAGTTACCAAGAGATCGTCTTAAAGCCTGAGAGGATGTTTAGTCATTTTTTCATCGCAGTGGTGGTTCATCATTGATATCTTGTATCTGTCATTGCTTAAAAGGTTGGTTTATTTAATTATTTTGACAGCGTAGATGTAAACTAATACTGACGTTGCTACATTTGTTTGGAGGCAGAAATAGGCAGATTTAATATTTCAACTAAATTTGACTATGAGAAAACGACGGGTGTTTGACGAATCTTTCAAAAAGATGGCAGTGGAACTGTCAGAAGCTAAAGGCTCGGTGAGTGCAGCAGCAGCTGAGCTCGGGCTTGATGCAGGGCGTATCAGTAAATGGCGCGCAAGTTTTAATAAGCCTGATTTTCGAGAAAAAGTTGAAGGTTTGACGGAGGAACAAAAGCGGATCCGGCAGTTAGAAAGAGAGCTACGTGAGGTAAAACTGGAACATGAGATTTTAAAAAAGGCGGTACGCATCTTTTCCAGGGGCGAACGGAACGGTTCCGATTTATAAAAGCGAATCAAGGAATCTATCCGGTGGCAAAGATGTGTAAAGTGCTCAGCGAGAGCGTCAGTAGCTATTATTATTGGCTAAAAGAGCCAGTTGGCAAACGTCATCAAGAGCACAAAGAATTATCCCTCCATATCCGCGAAGTTTATGAAGAAAATAAAGGATGCTACGGTAGCCCACGCGTTACAGCGGAATTGCAGGCAAAAGGTTTCCGGGTATCGCGCCCACGGGTAGCCAGAGTGATGAGAAAAATTGGTCTGAAAAGTATTGTCCGAAAGAAATATCGGATTCAAACTACTGATAGTAACCATATTTATCAGGTGTCTGAAAATCATCTGAATAGAGATTTTACAGCAAAAGTCTTGGAGAAAAATGGGTATCGGATCTGACGTATATCAAGACCGGAGAAGGCTGGATTTATCTTACAGCAATACTTGATCTTGCAAATCGTAAGGTGGTCGGTTGGGCGCTGAGTGAGACAATGAAAGCCGAAGATACCAGCGTAGCGGCTTTTAAAATGGCCTTAAAGTGCTATCCGATTAAAAAACCTTTGTTATTTCATTCGGACAGAGGAATTCAATACGCGTGCAGCGAGTTTCGTAAGCAGTTGGTTGGCTTACCTATAACTCAGAGTATGAGCCGAAAAGGAGACTGTTGGGACAATTCACCTGCTGAAAGCTTTTTTAAAACGCTGAAAACAGAAATGGTTTATCATCAAGAATTTAAAAGTAAACAAGAGGCGAAACTGGCAATTTTTGAATTTATTGAGGTGTGGTATAATAGAAAAAGAAGACACTCTTCACTAGGATATTTGAGCCCTCTGGCCTTTGAAGAAAAGATACTAAACAAGAAAAAAGCTGCCTGATGGACTAAATCGAAGAAGTAAATCAAGCCCTATATTTAATTGGGGTGCCTCAAGCACATCAATTAAATATAGGTTCCAAGGGGTCTGGGGAATGGAAGATTCCCCAGGACGATGGAAAAAGATATTGCCTAGTAAATTCCTCCAACAAAAGGTTGCAAATCACAAACAGATCAGCTCACCGCTTGCGGTCGGTAAGATCCTTGTAAATATTGACCTTGTTTAGCAGTCCTATGACATTTTCGACATCAAACTTTTTAAAGAGCCTTGATTTGTAAGTGCTTATTGTCGAGGCTCTCAACCTGAGAGTCTTAGCGATTTCTTTTATGGATTTCCCTTGGATCAGCTCATGTAAAACTTCGTGCTCCCTGGTAGATATACCGAAAATAGATCAGTCGCTATGGCGCCTTCTTTTCCCAAAGAAGAAGCCATAGTTTGGCGCAGAATCGTATTTATCTCCGTAATGAGGTGTTGTTCATTGTCGGTTTTCGATACAAATGCATCTGCGCCGCCTGCATATAATGGGAAGCATATAATTTGTCGTCCAAAGCCGTATAAACCAGAATTTTCACATCAGGCTGTATCTGGCGAAGACTGTCTATCATTTTGCTGCTTCTGCCACCGGGCATAATAATATCGAGAATCACCAGGTCATATTCGTCTTTTTTAATGTAGCTGAGCGCCGAGTAAAAATTCTGGGGCGAAACTAAAGTCGTCAAACCAAAGGAATCTTTAAACAAAATTTCAAGTCCCAGCCGGACCACCGCCTGGTCGTCTACAACTAATATCTTTTTTAGCATAATAAAGAAATATACACGTTGGTGTATATCGAGGAGGGGTCGGTATTTAAGAGTCAATTGAGTTTTAGATTAATCAAAGTCAATCCAAAAATTACGATTTTGTGGGCCTACATTTATAGATCTGTTCTTTTTTTTGCAGTCTTGTTTAAGACGCTTCAAAACCGTCATGTCATAAATAAAGAGGAGGGTATACAACCACCGTTTAACTTAATGTTGAAAACCACCTACCTGATAAACTTTGGATAAGGGAGGGTCATTCCATCCAAAGCAACCATGCAGGTTAATTTCAGATTAATCCACCCACTGTAGGTATACGAACGCAATGTGTGTACCGTGTCACAGGACTATTTAGTGCGCTATTAAAATCTTATGCGATTCTGCTACACCCGATTTGTAGACGATACGAACGAAATAAAATCCGTTATCCAGGCTTCGCACATCAACATATTTATTTGCGGGCAAGCTCTGCAGCCTTTGCTTTCCGTTCTGATCGAACACCTCAATCGCTGAGAGCGGTTGATTTTCCGGAGAGTCAATGAATACTTTATCAGAAACTGGATTTGGATAAATTGCAAGTGATGAAAAGTTTCTAAAATCAAGGCTCACAATTCGGCTATAAGCAAAAGTCTGATCCTGGTCGATCATTTTAAGTCTGTAAAGATTCTGTCCTGCAAGCGGTGCAGTATCGCTGAATGCGTAGTGCGCTAACACGGAACTCTGCTTTGCAGCATTGACCGTTCCGATCTTTTCCCACGTTTTACCGCTGGCGCTTCTTTGTATTTCGAACCGGTCGCTATTGGTCTCAAGGGTCGTTGCCCATTCAATGCGTGCGATGTTTTCCTCTTTCACCGCTGAGAACGAAGTCAGCGTAACAGGCAATGCCCCTGGCGAATAGGTATATACGACACATGCTCCTGCACTTACATACGTTTGAACAAAAGTTTCAAGATTGCCGCTTCCGGTCACAGCCACCGAACTTTGGGCAAGCGTAGCGATTGAGAATGTTGCATTTTCTGCCCCCACAAAATTGGCTGTAATTTGCGAGCCATTTGGTATTGAGCGGATTTTAGAGTCAAAAGAAGCCTGGTTGAAATACGAATCGCCTGAGGCCCCGTCATAATCCTTGGTGCCATCAAAGTCAGCTAACTGACCCTTTAATGTTACATCACTGGTCATTGTTAAAGCAGTGCCAACCGGAAGTGTCATTGTTACCTTCCCGGCAGCCGTAATCGAGTATCCGTTGGCAGTTGCCGTATTTTCGATACCAATTGTCGGGTGAAAAACCGATTCCGCTGCAAAAATCCTCACATTAAGCGGCACTGGTGTGACCGTAGATTTTGGAAGTGTCAATAGATCACTCCATTCTGTTACCAGTGTTGCCTTGCTGGTGCAGTAAGTTGCTGTGTTTTCCTTAGCCACCAGTCCGAGCCCAAAATTTGAAACCGATTCGTTGTTGCCGACCGAGAATTCTGCGGTCAAATTGTCATCTGCTGCGGCGCTGTTAACTGTCTGATCGCTTCCGGCACGCTGCGGTGCAGGGATGAAACCGTCATCGGGATAAACAAACTCGATTTGGTAGTTTCCTGCGTTTGCCTTCAAACTGTACTGGCCGTTCACATCACTGAGCGCGGTTGCGACAACTGCCTGGGATTGAGCATCGAGCAGCTTGACCAAAATTCCGGCAACTTTCTTTTCTGATGCGGCCCTAATTCCGTTGGCGGGTCTATCATCTTGCCAGATTACACCACTTACCGTACTGGTCAGAGCAGGCGCCTGCGCCAATGCCAACTGACTCAGTGCAACTGAAAGCAAACTTGTAGTAAAAATTCTTCTAATCATGATAAAAACATTCTAATAATAAGACAAAATTATTCCTATGTATTAATAAATGCAAATCAGTTACATCGGAAATATGCAATTATTAGCTGTTTTGAATCATTTCGTTATCTTTCTATATTTATTGTAGTATTTATTTTATAATTATGTGTAATTGATTCTTGATTGATGTTTTGTTCTCATTTGCATTCTTTTAATTTGATTAATAATTATAAATATCTCATTGTGTGCTATCTTGGAATATTTATTTTTTATCACTTTTGAATGATGCCAAGATTCCCCTTGTGTTTAAAGCAGTCCTTTCTGAACTAATAAATACGGTTCGTAGGCTGTGCAGCCAGTCGTCCCGAAACTCTGTCAATCAAATAACTCTAATGCAGACACTAAAAAGATGTCTGATGAATTGTTGAAGGAGGATCAAACCAAAAGTGAGTTAATGATAAGGCTATGTGTTAAAGGCTATGTCATTTAGAATTTTCATATTTGGTGCTATCTAATGGTGGGTGACAGACATTCAGCGTTAGGGATTATCACAGTAAGAAACTTATTGAATGTAACTCAGATAAAACAGTTAAAAATATTCTATGTATTTCTCCGGTATAGCTGTTTGATACAGCGGCTACATATTTTGGGGTAATTTGAATGTCTTTGCGAATCGTGCTCTTGAAACAAAGTAAGTGGAAATCCGGAGAACAGATATTTTTGGTTAACTCTCGAAAAAGTTACCTTTACATTTTCGATAAATTAAACTTTCACTCTCCTATTACAATGAAAACCGATATGCAACATCTTGAAAAGATAAATGATTTGTTTCTACTCTTTAAAGAAGAGGTAGAACGCACTACCATGAAGCCTCTGAGTAAGAAAATATATATAGAGCATGCCCAAAACTTTGTTCGATGGGCGTCGGGCGATTTTGTCCCAGGAGGTAAAATAAAAACTAGCTAAGTACATGGAACCGCAATTTTGGATTAATATTTCCCGGGGAAATGTCTTTGGAAATACACAATACGCCTCATTTGCTAGTAAAATACATAATGCTTCATTGCCAGTCTTTCGGGATAAATATTGATCCACCCATGGCTTTGGGATCTGAGGCTTTTATTAGCTTCAAAGAAGCTTGTCGTTTATTAAAAGCTCATTCTTGTGCTATGCATTAGCAGGTCTGCCGGATCCTTTGAAGGCGATGAATGTATACGGAAAACTGAGCTAACACTTTCTACTCAAAGATTAAATTTTTAACTCTTCAAAAAATGCACCTTTTGCCCGGAAGGTACATTTTTTGAAGAGGAGGTCGGCAGGCCCTGTTAAAAAGAGGCAACGAGAAGACAACCTATCTCTACAAGCGAGCAGAGGGAACGCTCATCTTTAACGAAATAACATGCCCGAGTGCTAACTACTTGTTAACGATTTTTTAACACAGCGTTAATGCATTTTCAAACAAGCACTGTGTTCTGCACTAACATCTGCTGCCATGGTATCGCTAATTATTTTTCGTTTTTTCAATGGACACAGAAGAATGTTATCAAAGTGATTAAGAACTAAAATGAATTTACTTTCCTTTTTACTGGCTATTACGGTCTCAGTTTACTTGTGCCTGCATTACAAATGGCTTAGTGAAGGCAATCTATGGTTGGAACGTGTTCACTATTTTAATTTAATATTTTTATTTCTATTAAGTTTTTTTCCGCCACTGACTGGCATTGTCACAGATTTTTATCTGGTTATTGCTCCTTTCGTTCTTTATGCCGTATACCTGCTTTACTCCCGGTAGTAATACAATCTCATTCGCAGATTTTTTTAAACCAAGGTTACCCTGCTTACCAACTTCATGACAACAGAGCTGAGCTGTAAACGGGAAATTTCAGAATCAGCTCATGCAAATTAGGCTTGAACTAAATTACTGGGAATTAATAAGTTTTCCCTTGAAAGAAATGTTAGTTGGTTTTCTCGGCACGTTACATCTACCAAATCATCTTCGAAAATATTTCAAGAACAGTCCGGTGTGAAGAATGAAGTTTCTGTTTTATTTGTCATTCTGGCACGATGAACCTGTTGCCAAGACCCATAAATTAGATCAAATAGGAAATAGTGCCGTATGATTAGAATGCCTGGCTAAAGAAAATAAAACCGTACACGAAGACCGTGACGGTTTTATTTTCTTTTAACCCATAGATGCAGGCTAATTATACATTGAATCTACATTTTATGTTAATAGGCAAATTAACTCATTCTATCTGCCCACATAAGAGTTGAAGTAAATTCAGGGGCTACCTTAATTTTGGAAGACGATTCTTTGTGATTCAATCGAACCGTCCGTCTTTTTCACTTGAAGTATGTAAATGCCCGGGACTATATTGTGACCTACTATTTCGTAAGTAGTTTCATTTTTCGTTAAAGAGATACTTACCTGGTTACCAATCATATTCAAAAGGGTAACTTTTTCAATTTTACCGGTTGCAGGCAGCTCCATTGTAAGCCTTCCAGAAGTAGGATTGGGATATACATGCAATTGTTTAGCTGTTTCCTTCGGGTTTCTTACAGAACGAATTGAGGACAACATTGACGTTCCGTCAAAGTCGAACTGGCGCAGTCTGTAATAGGAAATTCCTGCAAGTGGTTTACTGTCAGTAAATTGATAAGAATTTTTCCCCGAGCTAGTTCCAGTTCCATTTACGCGGCCAATAGGTTGCCAATCTTTGGAATTGCTACTTCTTAAAATTTGAAAGTATTCATTATTCTTTTCACTGTATGTATCCCAGTATAGATGTGCAGTATTTGCTTCGAACTTTGCACTGAACATTCCGAGTGTTACCGGAAGAGTTGCATTTACACTTCCAACGCCTAGTGCTGTGATCGCCGTACCGGGCGATATATTTCCGCTCAGAAGACTTCCTTCGTTATTACCTGTGGCACTATTTCCCAGAACGATCCATTCTGCCCCGTTCCATCCTATAAGACGTAAATCCCCAGAAAGCGCAAATCTAGACATATCAGGGATAGAAACAGAAACAGCTCCGTTGACAGCACCGGCAACCTGCCAACTGCCAACCGCACTGACCGCAGCTAACCCGGAAGCAACACTTGATGTTCCCTGTGGAGGAGTACCATTCAGATAAGCTAACGAAACATAGGATGATGATGATGCAACCGGAGTATAGGTTACAGGTCTATATTTTCCTTCATCCCCGACAGGAAAAAGATAATTTCCGGCTGCGTTCATTTTTCTTGAAACATAACCATCGACATGTCTTGTGTTGGCAAATGAACCATTCAGACTGGTTGCACCGGAGTTGTTTATCCGGATACTGGAATTGCAACCTTTTGTTGGAGGAATTTGCTAGGCAATATCTTTTTCCATCGTCCTGGGGAATCTTCCATTCCCCAGACCCCTTGGAACCTATATTTAATTGATGTGCTTGAGGCACCCCAATTAAATATAGGGCTTGATTTACTTCTTCGATTTAGTCCATCAGGCAGCTTTTTTCTTGTTTAATATCGTTTCTTCAAAGGCCAGAGGGCTCAAATATCCTAGTGAAGAGTGCCTTCTTTTTCTATTATACCACACCTCAATAAATTCAAAAATTGCCAGTTTCGCCTCTTGTTTACTTTTAAATTCTTGATGATAAACCATTTCTGTTTTCAGCGTTTTAAAAAAGCTTTCAGCAGGTGAATTGTCCCAACAGTCTCCTTTTCGGCTCATACTCTGAGTTATAGGTAAGCCAGCCAACTGCTTACGAAACTCGCTGCACGCGTATTGAACCCCTCTGTCCGAATGAAATAACAAAGGTTTTTTAATCGGATAGCACTTTAAAGCCATTTTAAAAGCCGCTACGCTGGTATCTTCGGCTTTCATTGTCTCACTCAGCGCCCAACCAACCACCTTACGATTTGCGAGGTCAAGTATTGCTGTAAGATAAACCCAGCCCTCTCCGGTCTTAATATATGTCAGATCCGACACCCATTTTTCTCCAAGATCATTTGCTGAAAAATCTCTATTTAAATGATTTTCAGACACCTGATAAACATGGTTACTATCAGTAGTTTGAATCCGGTATTTCTTCCGGACAATACTTCTCAGACCAATTTTTCTCATTACTCTGGCTATCCGTGGGCGCGATACCCGGAAACCTTTTGCTTGCAATTCCACTGTAACGCGCGGGCTACCGTAGCATCCTTTGCTTTCTTCATAAACTTCGCGAATATGAAGGGATAATTCTTGATGTTCCTGCTGCCGTTTACCTACTGGCTGCTTTAACCAATGGTAATAGCTGCTCACGCTCTCATTGAACACCTTACACATCCTTGCCACCGGATAAATTCCTTGATTAGCTTTTATAAATCGAAACCGTTCCGTTCGCCCCTGGAAAAGATGCGTACCGCCTTTTTTAATATCTCATGTTCAAGTTTTACCTCTCGAAGCTCTCTTTCCAGTTGCCGGATCCGTTTTTGCTCGTCCGTCAAACCTTCAACTTTTTCTCGAAAATCAGGCTTATTAAAACTTGCGCGCCATTTACTGATACGCCCCGCATCAAGCCCGAGCTCAGCCGCTGCCGCACTCACCGAGCCCTTAGCCTCTGACAATTCCACTGCCATCCTTTTAAAAGATTCGTCAAACACCCGTCGTTTCCTCATAGTCAAATTTAGTTGAAATATTAAATCTGCCTATTTCTGCCTCCAAACAAATGTAGCAACGTCAGATATCAATCTTGCGGAAATATGACTAAGTCGACAATAAGCCATGATAGGACAGATCTCAGAAATGTATAGTCGGCGTCACATCAACCTTAAATTGCTGAACAGGCAGTATAGAGTCGGATATGCACCTATCACGACCCGTTGGGCAAAAATACTTTTTTTTATTTGAGCGCGCCAGGAAAGATGCAAATTCCACCGATATGCTCAAGGACTTCGAGGGGTACCTGCAACCGATGGATACAGCGGGTACAATGCTATATGCGAAAAGAATATTGTCCGCCTGGCGTGTTGGAACATACCTGCCGTAATCTTTGGAATTATTGACTTACTATGGGCTCTGGCCGAAACGGATATACTGCTTGTTGAGGAATTATAGACCAATGTATCTTATACTGATATAGGTTTACAGCTAGGATTAAAAAACGATCAAAATGAATAGTCATATTCAATCGTTGCCTCAAAGCAGAGAGTATAGCGAAGAATTAAAGGAAGAGGGTGCTATTCGAATTCTTTTCGGAGGAGAAGATCCGTCTAATGTCATGGAATGTTTTAATATTTCCAGTATTTATGTTGTTAATAATTTTGTGATTATTTATCGAAAGAAAGTAGAAAGCGGAATTATTACATTGCCACAGGTGGATGAGAAGCAAAAACATGACCTTCTTCATGCTCTTCAGCAGCGAAACAAGGAATTAGAGCGTGCGGTAAAGGATGCGAATCTGATGATTCTTGCATTAAGCAATATGATTGACATTGCTGAAGCCGACCTGAAAATTAGTATCCGAAAAAAGCGTGGCCTCGATGGCGTACCACCCAAACGGTCATAAGTTACGAAAAAATCGTAATGCAGATGCCTGGATGCCTTTGCAGACTTTTGGTTACAGCCGGCAATGATTTCACTCAAAACAATAATATCTTGCACAGCAAAATCTTGATCAGCTATTAGCCCTGGATCTTGTGGTGACAATTAAAGGATGCGTCGAGAGATTCGAACAGCGCTATACGCGCACGGGATGGAAAGTAATGGCCGCTAGGCATGCGGGTTTTACTTAATTCTGGTTGTTGAAACACGGTATCCCACTGAACCCACTGGTTGGTGTCGCAGCTACGACATTCTTGCGGCGGAATTTTTACCTCGGTAACTGAATTTATGGTATCCCATATCATTCCGATTGCAAAAAGCCAGTTTACTTATGCCTTTCATTTGCCACTGATCTTACAGCTCACACATTTTCACTGTCTCATTTTTTATGAAACAAGATTACGAACTATGCAGATCTGTTAAAATATGGTTTTATCGGACGCATAAAGTTATTATTTACAGAAAATTATCAGGATAGCCTCAGTTATGTATTAATTTCGTGAAATTTAGAGCTTGACCAGCTTTTTTATGAGATTCACAATGTATTTTCATGCAGACAAAATAACTACTAGGAGGTAACTAATACAATAGTGGGTTAAATTAAAAGATAGTACAAAACCCCTCGCGCATTCTGTACCATCTTTTAATTCAACCCGACCTGGGCTTCCATTTTTTTTATTTAAGTGGCTTTGGATCCCGAATACTGCGTTAAGCAAAAAGTAGACATCAGCAAGGATGATTGCGTCAGATGGCGCAAAATTTGAAAAAGAGCCACGTGGAGAGGCCTTTTCCTTATGTATTCATACGTAATAACCTGAAGCGATTTTAACTAAACTCAAAAACCAATGAATCTTACTACAAGAAAATGGAGAAGAAAAAAAGGGCACCTCAACTAATCTGAGATGCCCTCCTAAGATATTTGACATGTTAGTGTTAAATATCTTTTACCATTTTTATTTTCTGCATCCCCATACTCGTTTGGACCGATAAGATATAAATTCCCGGGGAAAGTTGCTCAGCAATTTCAAGTGTAAGCTTACTATTTTTTACTGCAACATAGCGTGATATTAATTGCGCTCCGTTAGTGTTTGTAAGCGTTACCAGAACTTTTTCTTTTTCATTTTCTTCAGTCAGTAGCTCGATTTTTTGAACAAATGGATTAGGGTAAGCTGAAAATTTAGCAGGATCACTAGCCTTCTTCTGGACAGTCAAAATTTGGCTAAATGCGAAACTACCATCCATGTCTTTCATTTTCAATCTGTAATACATAGGACCTGTATGACTGATTTTGGTTTCATCAACATAGGCGTAGTTCTCTACACTTTTCTGATAGGTAATTTCTGCGAGCAGAGAAAAAGTTTTTGCATCGAGGCTTTTTTCGAGCTGAAAACCACTGAAATTTACCGCATCGGCTACCTTCCAGGTTAATGAAACATTTCCATCCTCAACAGTGTGTGCATTAAGTGAAACAAGACGGACCGGTAAGGGGTTTGTCGCCGGCATAACGAATGCTGTACCAGCAGACATATTCCAATTCGTTTTAGTGGCGATCAGAGCGCGTGCTTCGCTTGCGGTTGTTGGTATAGACAGCGGCTTTAGCTGCATATTTTGAGTGCCTGATGTTGGAGTCAGTGTAAAGGCGAAGTTGTTTGTGCTCAATGCTGATGGCAGCGTAGAGGGAGTAGGGGTATAATCACAATTTAATAAACTTGCTGCCCAGCCAGTGGGAGAAGTATTCATTCCTGCTATCAAAGTGGGACTGGCTAAGCTGCCCTGATAAGCGAAAATGGATTCTCCTGCGACAGACATAGTTACATACTGCACCGTGGCGTTTGGCAGAGTGCTGTTGTATGTGGATTGAAAGCCTGTAACAGTCCCTAAGTTACAAGTCGGAGCAAACTGGCACCGAATCACTACCTGCGTTCCATAGTTCATATTGCTAGTGGCTGTCCACTTGATTACGCCGTCTGATACCGATCCACTTCCAGCTACCTGCGAAGGACAGGGAAGGGCAGTCTGAAACGCTGGACTGTCACTCCGCCATCCAAAATCTGTAAAATAGATTATTGTTCCTGATGTAATATTTTTTAAAAGGATAAAGCTAAAGTCACGGTTACTGGCCGTTCCATTTACTGTGCTGGCAGTTTCATTCAGACCGGTAAATGCGATGTCGCCAGCGGCCAAAGTTTGAGAAAATGAAAAGCCGCTTTTAAAGATCAGAAAACCTAATAAAGCAGCATGTTGAAGTAATTTTTTAGTCATAATTTAATTGTAAGTGCTATTGATAAGAATAACAAAAAAGGGAAATTTTTTAATTGAAAAGTAAAAGTATTCAATTAAAGCTAAAAAAAATTCAAAATTTTTAGAAACTTATTCAATGCGAAAATAACTTCTGATGATATTATATAAATTTTAATAAGTTGATTGTCATTTTCTTAGAGTTACCTTGAAGTATGAGCACCGGTCTAATCAGTAGATGAGGTAAGTGAAGAAGCCGAAGTCTGTTTATTTGTTTCTATCAAATTGCATATCATCTTCCTTGGTTCTCTGTAATGGCTTCTAGAAAAATTTCCGTTTCGTTTCCGGATTAAAATTATATATTCAATTAATGGAGCAATTTGGATGAATAGTGACACTGTATAGAAGCCATTGTTGAATCAGATGCAGATCTGCTGCCAGTAGATTCCTTATGAAAAACCCTGCACCTGATCCAGGAGGTTGATTATAAGCTTCGAGTTGGTTCTTTGTATTAATGTATCTCGTATAAGAAAAAAGCGTGATAAATGCGCCAAGACCGACAAGTACAATGCCAATAGTGGGCGAATACCCTGCCGAAGGTATCACATTCTTGTTTCCTAGAACGGCTGTAATCTGCCGCACAAATAAGGAGAATTTAACGACAACAAAGCCAAATCCCATGATGCCAATACTGGTGCGGATCCAGGCAAGAAAAGTTCTTTCATTAGCCAGGTGATCTCCGGCACTGCCTTTGGATTTTAATTTTTCTTGTTCTTCCATACATATATTTCAATTACGGTAGTTAGGTCTTTGACTGTATTACAATGTAAAATCCAGGCCGGCTTACGCCACCCTGGATTTTACACTTATTTATCAAAACCGCGCCTGATTGCAAAAAACTTAAAATGTCGCTTGAGATACCTTTACGGGTTGCCCTTGTTGAAGCTCGTCATTCGCTGTTTTCAGCACAATATCTCCTTTTTTAACCCCGCCAAAAATTTCAGTTTTTCCATCAGCTTCCATTCCCTTTCTTACGTTGACCCATTTGGCCTTTCCATCCTCTACTTTCACCACAAAGCATTTTTCCATGGTAGTCGCAACCGAAGAGCTCGGAACGATCAGTGAGGCATGGCCTCTGCCCACAGGTAGTGTCACCTGGGCATACATGCCTGAGGCTAACCGCCCGGTATGGTTGGGGATCTGAATTTCGATTAGTTCAGAGCGCGTCTGACGGTCGACACTATGAGAGATTCTGTTAATTTTTCCTTTAAAAATTTCTCCGGGCAAGCTCACCACCGAAAAACTCACCGGTTGATCCTGGCGCACAGCATCCATAAAGCGCTCAGGAACTGAAAGCTGCAAACGCAGGATGTTTTGCTGTTTAATACGGAAAATTGGCATGGCACTTTTATCGCCAGGGCCAACAAAAGCACCAGGCGAAAGTTTTCTGTCGGCTATGATGCCATCGAAGGGAGCCCTGATCTTTAAGTAACTGTTCATTTGCTGTACGGATGCATACACGGCGCTTGACCCCAGCAGCGACAGGCTATCGGCGGTGATTTTAGAGCGCGCGATGTCCATGTCATTGGGTGAAACAGCACCTCGCGTGGCGGCTGCCTGAAGTAGCCTTCTGTAAACGGATCTACTCGCTGTGAGCTGGGCCTCGGAAGATCTTACTTTTGAATACGCCTCAGCAAGCTGTGCGCTAAGCTCGGGCGCTTCCAGTTCAGCTAGTATCTGACCGGTTTTTACCCGGTCACCGATGTCAAAATTGATCTTTTTGATGTAGCTGTTCACCTTTGGAAAGACATCGGTTTAAGAGAAAATGGGAAAAAATCGTCCGCTCATCACAGCATAATTAAGGCCATTTGAATGAAGTAAATGGTATGATGCAACCAATGTTTTCAATATTTATTGATTATTACTGAACCTGTTTTTTTAGTTGAATATTCGTCGGTGATAGTATTTGGTGGTTTTTACGGGAATGTTTAGAACAGCTCTGAAAATCAGCTTCGAAATGATTAAAACTGTTGTGAACGACATCTTCGAGCTGTTTCTAAAAGATTGAAATTCCAAATCACCCCCACTGCGAATCGTGCATAAAAAATAAGGAGACCCGCTGGTGGCAGCCAGCGGGTTAAATTGTGAATCGATTAATCAAATCAATTAATTCCAGTCATCTGTAATATCTTTCGCCACAAGCGGATTGGTGTTTTTCTCCGATAAAGGTATTGGAAATAAGACGTGTTTATCCTGAAAAAAGGACTGGCTTGATGCGGGATACTTTGCTTTCTTTTCAGCATTCAGTGTCTGTTTTGCAATTCCCCAACGAATCAGGTCAAACCAGCGGACCTGCTCTCCCGGCAGTTCAAGCTGGCGCTCGAGCAGTGATCTTTTTCATTGCTTCTTCTTTGCTACCCAGCGATGTGTAAGCAAAAGCGCCGGAACGCAGTACGGACCTTGATTGATCAGCGGTAAGGCATCTGTCGATCTTGCCCGAATTGATCTGGGCTTCTGCCAGCATCAGCAACACATCGGCATAGCGGATAACCTGAGAATTAATATCGGACTGGGGAAGTTCTCCTTTCTCTTTGTATTCGTACGGCTCATATTTTCTCCAGCGGAATCCATTTCCGTTTTCTGCGTAAGGATAGGGTTTTGCGCCACCGGTACAATTGTCACAATAGGTAACATCGCCTCCACTTGCTTTATCTCCGTAAAAAGTATTTTTGGCTCTTGGGTCAACATATTCTTGTCCTGATTCATCCGTATAAGTAAATGCCTTTACGGCCGCATCCGATATAAACACATTCCGCCAGTCATTCCAGCCATACTCCATGGCGCGGCCTGTCAATGTGTTTTTGCCACTGCCTGAACCCTCCTGGGAACCGAACATATAGTAAGGGCTTCCCTCGGCCCAGCCGCCCCAGGCTTTGTGTGGTATATCAAAAACCGTTTCTGCATTTTTTACAGGAGATTTTGTGAAAAGCTCGTCCAGATTTTGTACCAGCCCGTAGGTGTAAGGCGCTTTGGTTAGCAGTTCGAACTGCGCGGCCGCCTGCGGATATTTTTTCTGAAATAAATAAGATTTGCCCAGCAGTGCAACGGCCGCTCCTTTTGTCACCCGTCCCAGATCACCGCAGCATAGCTCACCGGAAGGCCATTTATGGCGTTTGCAAGATCGGATTCAATCTGCTTCCAGTTATCTTCGACGCTGGATCTTGAAAGATAAAATTCGCTGTTCTCTTCATAGTCTTTGCGGATAGGCACACGGCCCCAAAGGGTTACCAAAAGAAATTCAGCATAAGCTTTAAGAAAATATGCTTCTGAAACATATTGGGTGAGTTTGGCTTTCTCCGCATCAGAGGCAGCAATTACTTTGGCAGCTTTATCAATCACCAGGTTCGAGCGGAACGTTAATTTATAAGCCGTAGACCAAAGGTCATTGATCTGGGCATGGTTGGCTGCATAACTGTAATCATGCAGTTGTAAAACGTCTCCTAAAAGCGGCGCATCAGCCTCAGCTTCATTGCCGGTAAGATCCATTAGGTAGTAGAAATCCCTTGAATAAAGTCCCTTATAGAGCATAAGTCCGTAGGCTGCTGTCAGGGCTTCTGAAATCGTTGCCGGTGTGGTGAAGTAGGTATCATCATTGTAGCTGGTCTGGTTTTTGACACTGTCCAGTGAGTTGTCGCAGCCAGCGGTAACCAGACAGGCCAACGATTCCCAGCGTAAGTATTTGCTTTTTCATTATCATAAAAATGAAGTGGAATAGAAAGAATTAAAACCCAACCTGAACGCCAAGCAGAAAGGTCCGTGGCTGAGGATACTGCCCTGTATCGACTCCCTTTGTGAAAATAAAGGATTTGGCATCGTTCACACTGGCGCTTACTTCGGGGTCATATCCTTTGTAATTGGTCAGTGTCAGAAGGTTCATTGCCGTAGCATAAATCCGGAAACTTGAAAATACTCTGCCCGCTGCTGAATTTAACACCGTCTTGGGCAGTGAGAATCCAACTGTCAGGTTACGAAGACGCATAAAAGAACCATTTTCCAGAAAGCGGTCGGACGCCCGCAGGTTAGACGGCGTATTTTGTCCGGATCTTGGCATGTCGGTTATATCGCCGTCATTTTTCCAGGCGTTTAAAACCGCTGTGGAAGAATTGAAAGGGCGGGTTGTGCCTTCTGTCCAGTAGCGCAGCGCATTGTACACTTTCACGTCTCCGATGCCGGCCAGTCCCATCGAAAGATCCCAGGCTTTGTAGGCTAAATTCACAGAGCCGCCATAAGTCCACACAGGAATGGCGGAGCCTAAAAATGCCTGATCCAAATCGGTTATCTGCCCGTCGCCATTTAAATCTTTGTAAACGATATCTCCGGCTTTCAGCCCATCCTGATACGTTTTAAAACCTTTGGCGATGGCCTGTTCATTGTATTTGGCAACGTCAGCGGCACTGGGAACCACCTTTTCAATCTGAAACCCATAGAAAGAACCAATGGCTGCGCCCACATCTGTCTTGGTTATGTTGATTCCGCCGTTTGTGCTGCCGCTGACAATAGGGCCGCCATTGCCGAGTGAGACCACGTTATTTTTGTTGTAACCAGTGTTGGCCGATAAGCTGTAACTAAAATCTCCCGATCTGTCCGGCGTAAGAAAGTGCCACTTCAAAACCCTTGTTGATCGCATTGGCAGCATTTTGTACCATGCTAGCATCGTTGTAAACATCTCCGAGTCCTGTGGATACCGGCAGTTTCACGTCCAGCAGCAGATCTTTACTGTTGCGTTTGTAAAAGTCCAGACTGACCTGGAGTCTGTTTCTGAAGCAGTCCAAAATCAAGTCCGAAATCGGTCTGGGTTGTTTCTTCCCATTTCAGGAAAGGATTTGGAACCCTGGTAACGGTAGCGCCTTGCTGAAATGCCTTGGTTTCTCCGAAAGAATATACGATGTTGTTGTTTCCATAACCGCGGTAAACAGTCGGGTCGGTCAGAAAAAGTCCGATGTTTGCATTTCCGGTGATGCCCCAGCTGCCTCTGATTTTAAGATCAGAAATAAAGGAAACATTTTTCATGAATTCCTCATTGGCAACTCTTCCAGGCCAGCGCCTACCGATGGAAAATTGCCCTTTCTGTTCGCTTTTCCAAAAGCCGGGTTAATATCCTGGCGCAGCGAAGCATTGATCAAATATCTGTTATGAAAAGCATAAGTAATCCGTCCAAAATAAGAACGTGAAGCATAAATCGATGAGCCTGCTCCTGTGATGCTGTTGGATTTGGACACGCCGATCTGTTTGATCAGATCATTTGTAAATCCTGATCCTGTCAGATTAACGCTGCGGCTTCTGTTGCCTTCGTTGAAGGTATTACCAGCCATTACCGAAAAATCATGGCGACCGATTGTTTTGCGAATATGTCAGAATATTTTCAATGATCGGCGAAACCGAGAAAGAATAACTCTCATCAATTTTTCGGTCCGTTTTAAGGTTTCCATTCAGATATTCCCCTGTATAATTGTAGCTGTTGCTGTTGGAAATACCGATATTGGCCTGAGACCTGAATTTAAGGCCGCTTAAAATATCCACTTCTCCCCAAAGCTGAAACAGACTGGAAACGCCTCTGGAAAGTTTCTCTGTCAGATAAATTCCCGGCAAAGGATTCAGCGCATCATTTTGATCTAAAATCGTAGTCACCCTGCTATATCCACCCAGATTGGTCGGGTCCATCGTTGGTGCATAAGGCGGCATGCGGAGCGCTTCCACAAAACTGGCCGCATTTCCTGTCGTTCTGTTGTATTTGAAATTGATGGTTTGTCCCAGTCTGACTTTCCTTGCCGATCTGCTCTTCCAGCTGCGTGCGCAAATTGATCCGCTGATACCCGTAATCTTTCATGATTCCTTCCTGATTGGTGTATCCGGCTGAGAAATTATAGGTTGCCTTCTCACTGCCGCCCGTAACATTTAAATGATGTTCAGTAATTTTTCCATTACGGAAAATTTCTTTTTGCCAGTCTGTTCTGGTCACCAGTACATCAGGCGTATTGAGTTTATCAGGTACTTTATTTCCCTGCGCTGCATCAATGTCTTTCACCAGCTGAACATACTGCGCTGCATCAAGCATATCCAGTTTTTTCCAGGCTTGTGCTACACCGACATAACCGTTGTAAGTCACTTTCGGTGTACCCGCTTTTCCTTTTTTTGTTGTGATCAAAACAACGCCGTTGGCGGCCGATGCTCCGTAAATGGCCACCGATGCTGCATCTTTCAAAACTGTAATATCCTGAATATCATAAGGACTCACAGAATTAATGTCGCCACCCTGAATCCCGTCGATCACATACAAAGGATCTGAATTGGTCAGTGAACCTACGCCGCGGATGATGATTTTGGCATTCGATCCTGGCAGTCCGCCTGTGTTTACGATTTGAACACCAGCTATTTTTCCCTGCAAAAGCTGTTGTGCAGATGTGGCTGATACATCGCCGAATTCCTTGCGTCCGACAACCGAAACTGCGCCGGTCAAATCTTTCTTTTTTGCCGTTCCATAGCCAATCACAACCACTTCTTCCAACGCTTTTGTATCCACCGATAACGAAACATCAACGACAGAACGATTTCCGACAATCTCTTCCTTAGGCAGATAACCTACGAAAGAAAAAATCAAAACGACATCCGGGCTTGCGCTGGCTATTTCATACTTTCCGGATATATCCGTCGTCACCCCGCGCTGCGAACCTTTTATTACCACACTCACACCGGGTAATCCGTCTCCTTTTTCATCCGTTACCTTACCTCGGACGGTTATGTCTACCGGAGCTGATTTCGTATTTTTTGAAATAGTTAATTCGGGTTTGTTAAAAGTTTCGGAAGATGAAACTGCTGAAATGGTCGCACTTTCAATGGTAGCAACTGCGGATTCAGCGGATTTTTTTTCAAAGCGTGACACGATTACGTAGGCTTCCTTTCCCGCTTTTTTAAAACGGAGATTGAAAGGTTTAAGCAGATCGGTCAACTGTTTTTCCAGCTTGTTTCCGTCCTGATGGTATTCGGCTCCGGTGATCAGAATATTTTTTACCGTTTCCTCTTCAAACAGTATACTTACCTGATGCTGCTTGCCCAGATCTATCAATAAATCTTTCAGGTTTTTTGCGCTGCGATGGCTTTCCGTATGCTGTGTGCGGGCAGGTACCTGCTGACTTGCAAAGGAAATATCCCTGCGCCGTGCAAAGCTGCTGAACAGATAACATGGTCAGCACGATGCGGGTTTTTTGTAGAAATCTGCTACTCATGATTTAAATTAGTTACGGATGTTCTCAATTCTATAAATTCATTGTGTTTCACTACTTCCAGATGAAGCAGCTCTGATAATATGGCCAGCAAATCGTCAGCCTGTCGCGCTTTGTACACGCCGCCGATACGACGTTTGCCGAGAACGGGGTCCAGGATACGTACATTCACCTTGAAGCGGTCATTCATTTGTTCGACTGCCTCCGAAAGAAGCGTATTGTCGAAATAAAACATGTCTTTTTTGAAAGCTACAAACTGAGCCGGAGCGGTCGGAGATGTTAATGTCGAAACGCCGTTTTTTTCTGAGGAAAACAAATTTCCCGGCTTCATATAGAGCTGCTTGCCCTTAGGAAGGCTTAGTTTTACTTTTCCCTTTGTCAAAAAAACCTTGGTTGCCCGCTCGCGTGAAAAAGCCACAAACTCGGTTCCCAGTACTTCAATCAGGTAATCTTTGTCCATTCTGACGATGAAACGGCTGTCAGTTTTTGTATGCACAACCTTAAATTCGGCTTCACCTTCCAGGATCACTTCACGGTTGCCTGAGCCAAAACCCAGTCTGGGTACCCGTAAAATTGAATTGGCATTAAGCACCACGCTTGTTCCGTCAGAAAGCTGATAAGAAGCGGTACGGCCATTTTCTGAAATGAGTGATTTATATAAAAGCTCTTTTCTGAAATACAAAACCAGAAACGCATAGCAAACAAGCTGCCACTGCGCTCCAAAGCCATACTGTTTTGATAAAACGGGTATGCATTTTATCCGGCTGTGGCACGGAAGCTTCCTTTTCAACCTGCTCATTATTAATCAGCGAAATGTAGGAAGACAGGGCCGCTTCTATCTTTGGTGAAAATTGCGGGTGACGGGTTTCCCATTCATCCAGATACTGATAATACAGTTCTTCATTCTGCGGATCAGCAAGCCAGTCCTCGACGAGCTTGCGCTGAATGGATGTAGTCCTTCCGTCAAAAAAATCGAACAGGACATCTTTTGAGAGTGATTCTTTCATCTTATAGATTTTAGCTTTTTCAGTCCGGTCAGGACTGCTTGGATAATTTCAGAGCAACTGCAAAACCCTTTTCCCAGTCAGGGGATGTTCGTGTGAGCCTTGTACTGAACAGACAAGTCCGGTACAGTTAACCCCATGCGGGATTTATACTTTTATTGAAAGCAGCAAGGCCAGGTATATAAACCAGCTGTCTTTTAGTCCGTGGCGAAGCCTTGCAATTGCGCGCGTGATCAGCGCCTCAACGGATTTAGGCGTAATTTGCAGTTCCGTGGCGATCTCTTCCAGTGTTTTTCCTTCCACGCGTTTGAGCAGATAGGCCCTTCGGCATTGAGGCGGCATTTCCTGCACGATTCGCTCCACCTGCTGATGCAGCTCGCTGTACAGCAAAGCATCGCAGGGATTTGGAGCCTGAGCTGCAAAAGGTGTGACCGCCGTATCGAGCGGAGAGGTCCGGTTCATATCCCATTTCAGATAGTTATAAGAACGGTTCCTGTACTGCTTTGTAAAGATAGGCGCGGTAGGAGGTCGTAATTATTTCAAAAGTGCGGCTTTGCCAAAAGGAAGCAAAAACCTCGGAAACAATATCTTCTGCTACTTCATCGGAATGCACAAACCGAATGGCGTGGTTGCACAAATTGGTGTAATATCTTCGAAATAAAAGCTCACAACCCTTTTGGGGATTTTGGCTGAACATTTCACGGATCAGGTATTCATCGTGGAGTATCACAGGTTCACTACCCGGCACAGTCAGATCCGGGATCTGTCTTGCGGCTGATTCGGGCCCTAATTTTTTTATAGAAGTAATTGCCATACCATTTAATTAATCGTAGACGGATTTCAAGTTCAATCATATAGACAAGACAAGCTACACCATCCCCATACTATAAATAATATTTTTTTTTCAATAAATAATTCAATTATTTGAAAAGCGGATCTGCTACTGTTTTACAGGTAGATAAAAAAAGTCCGGATCCACTTGCGCAGATCCGGACATCAATCAACAGTAAAACTAAAAATGTAAACAGTTAAGGCTTAACAACTTTTAGCGAAACTGATTCTTTTAGCGTACTAACTTTAATCAGATATAGACCGGCATTTTTACCCAAAGGCAAAGCGTGCTGCTCGTTTACCTGCGGTTTTTCAACCTGTTTCTCAAACAGGACATGTCCGTTCAGATCCGCTACCAAAATATTGACAGAGGAAGTATTGGCTCCGCTGATCATAATGTTTGCCTTATCGCCAATCACCGGATTTCCAAGCACTGTAACATTAAGTTTATCAGAAGCTGCTTCACTGTCTGGCACGCCAAGTCTTGCGTTTGTCTGTGCGGAAGGTTCCTGGCCATAAACAAGCTGCCCTTTGTAGTAAACCGTGATCTTGTTATTCTCAGTAAATGAACCGGCTGTTTTAAATGAAAAGTCATTGGTTTCATCAAACGCAGACCAATCCGTCTTTCCAATTCTGTACTGAATATTGCCTGTGCTGCTCAACGGATATAGTTTCCCAAGCGAAGGCGATGCTTTCAGTTCAAAATAACGATCGGCATTTACTTTCTGCTGGTTGGTTGAAAACTGTCCTGAAATGTTGCCGGCAGCCAGTTTTGCGAAGTCAATCCAATAGTTAAGACCCGCTGTGCCTTCTGCTGTGAACCAGTAACGAACCGACAGATCAGCATAATCCACCGGGACATTTCCTTTGTTTTCAACTTTTAGCCAGGTACTAAGAGAAGTTGACGCAGTATTGCTATTCTTATTTTCCGAATAAACGGCAAGATCCAAAACTGCCGCAGCGGTATCAGGTTCCGTACCCCACCATAGCTTTCCATTACGGTACAGTGTGATATGGTCATTTACAGCGTAGGAAGAATTATTTTTAAATGAATGGTCATCCGTTTCCGAAAGATTTTCCCAGTTGGTATTTGCAAAACGTGACTGGATCTCTCCCGAATTTGCTCCCGCGTTCAAATTACCCGCTGATGTATTAAACTGGTATTCCAAATAACCCAAAGCACCCTGGCGCGGCTTTTCAAGCTCGACATAAGTTAGCGAAACCTTGTTGTTTCCAAGCTCTGCATAATCGATCCACTTGTTTATACCGGCATAATTTTCAGTAGTAACCCAGTAGCGTGCCGTAAGCTCGCTGTAAGGAATGGCAACCGCACTTTCATTCGCAATGGTCAGGTAGGGTTTGATATTATTATTATCCGATCTGACCATTGTCGCCGTCTTTATAAAGCACCTTCAATCCGGATGACACCACGAGTGTACGACTCAATGAGGGCGCAGCACTGTAAGTGCATTGCCATTTTGAGAAGCGGTAATTTTAGTTGTTCCTGGCGCAAGAATATGTACCTTTCCATTTACGATAGCAGCTACTGAGGTATCTGAACTTGCGTAACTCACCGGCAAACCAGAAGTAGCCAGCGCATTCGGATCAAAGTCCGCATCGCCAACGGTTTTTGAAATCATGACTGTCCAAAGAAACCTGTCTGTGCTAAAAGTGCCGGAGCAGTAATCGTCAGACAGAAATCATCCAACACAAGCTGACCGGACGGACCGGCTTTTGATGCCCAGATGCCAATCCTGACAGCGTTTGCAGGTACAGTCCGGGTTCCGGTGTATTTGGAATATACCGTCGCATTTGCGGCTGGGGAAGAAGAATGAACCTGTAACTCTATTTTTGCATTTTCTATCTTTACTCCCTGAGCGTCATAAAAGTCCAAACCAATTCCAGCCCACCAGGGAAATATCAATTGTGAAGCGTTGGAAGGATTAGGCGTTCCTTCCGCTTTGGCCCAAACCTCAAAACTGATTTCCGAACCTGCTGTTACATTGATTGTTTTACCATAGTTAATAGCGCCCTGGTCAGCAGTAATCACAGCACTTTTCAGTCCGCTCTGGGCAGATGTACCAATTTTTGCTGCTGCCGCATTCGGGTTTCTGGTCCAGTTTACAAAACCACTTTCAAAGCCATTGTTTGTCATAATTCCACATGATCCTGCACCCACTACCGTGACAGAAGAAGCGGATGAAACACCGCCTGCATCCTGGGCAGTGGCAGTGATCGTAGCAGTGCCGACGGCTACAGCGGTCACCATTCCGTTATTGTTCACCGATGCAACAGAGGGATCCGATGAGCTCCAAAGCACCGTTTTGTTGCTTGCGTTTGCAGGTGCAACCGCCGCTTTGATCGAAGTCGTATCACCTACACCTACCGTTGCGCTTGGTTTATTAACAACTACTGATGTCAGCAGAATGTTGGAAGCTGTGATCGTGCTGCTCGCCGTTTTCGCACCATCCTGGGTCGTAGCCGTAACGGTTGCTGTTCCGGCGGATACACCGGTCACTACACCATTTTGATTAACCGATGCGATACCGGCATCGGAGCGTTGACCAGATCACCGTTTTATTTGTCGCATTTGCAGGCTGTATGGTTGCTGATAGGGTTGTTGAATTATTCACGCCAACAGCAGCGGTGGCGGGTGTGATTGTAATTCCGTTTACTGCAACATTGCCAGCAGTTACTGTGGATGAGGCTGTTTTTTTGCCTTCATTAGTGGTTGCCGTAATGATCGCTACACCCGCAGATATTCCCCTGACAAGTCCGTTGGCGTCAACATTTACAATGGATGGGTCCGATGAGCTCCACACGACCTTTTGATTGGTGGCATTCGCAGGAAGTACCGAAGCGGACAAGCTTGTCGTATCGCCCACACCGACAGAGGCAGCAGTGGGGCTTACTGTAACAGAAGTAAGTGGTGTAAGCCCAATTTCGATTGCACTGATGGCAGGATAATCAAAGTTGGCTATCGGTCTGAAGACCAGGATGATCAAACCGGTAGCTGATGATTTGATATTAAATTCCTTGATGACCGGTTTGTGTCTGCCGCCAGCCTGCGCAAAGATATCAAAGTTTTTAAGCAGCGTATCGGCCACAGAATTACCGGTCACATTGAATTTCCGTTTTCCGGAAGTGATCGTTTCAATGATTTCAGAAAAATGAAGCCGGACCTTATAGACAGCATTTGGAATCAGGTTTCCATAACTGTACTGCAATGTCGTACCACTATTTCGCTGTGTCTTATAAACATTCACCGGTGCCGGATTGACAAGACCTGTCATATTGGGTGCAGTTTGTGTACCCGACGTCCACATGGAGGCAGACTGCGGCGTGTCAGCTACGAAATTGTTTATCGTAGGACCGCCGCAATTATTTGCCCGAATATTTGTACTGACTGTCAGCAAAGTAGTAGCTGTTTTTCCTCCGTCAGCTGTGGTAACTGTGATGGTTACTGTGCCCAAATTAAGCCCGGAAACCAGTCCGCTTGAATTAACCTTTGCAATCGTGGAGTCTGACGAAGTCCAGCTCACATTTTTATTGATGGCACTGGCTGGCAGCACTGTTGCCGTCAGGTTTTTACTCGTACCCAATCCCATTATAATCTCCGGATCGAGCGTCACACTTGTAACACCGACAATGGGCGTAACTTTGATACTGCTTTGAGCCGTTTTTGCTCCATCCTGAGTTGTTACCGTAATTGTGGCAACACCTGCAGCAACGCCGGTAACAAGTCCTGAAGAACTTACAGTAGCAATATTGTTGTCAGATGAGCTCCAGCTAACTGTATTGTTGGTCGGATAGGCAGGCGTGAGTGTGGCTTTGAGCTGTTTGGTAAAGCCAACTATAACAGAATCCACGGCCGGGCTTGCTGCCACAGACACAACCGGTCCGCCGGAAGGTTCGCCGACAAAGATTCCATTTCCGCCAAGACCAAGATATACACGGCCATGCAAATCGGCAGCCATGTTGCTTACGATGGCCGGAACCGGATTGGCAATCGTTGTCCAGGTAACACCATTGTCATCCGAGCGAAAAACACCGTAAGAAACACCATTGATGGCAGTTCCTTCCGAACTCACGTAGATTACCGGGTTGGAAGATGCCGTTGTATCTGCTTTTCCGACAGCAACCCATTTAGGTTTGGTAATCACCGTAGGATTTACTTTGGTAAACGTCTGAGCCCTATCTGTTGAATGATAAAGCCCTGCCACTTCGGGATTATTATGCAAGACTGCTATCCAGATATCCCCTTCAACACCGGGCGTAGTCTCTATATTCATTTGGGCTACATTTCCCACATCGGGTAAATTGGAAGCTGCCGTAGGAGCAAAATTTGCACCGCCATCGGTGCTGACATAAACCTTGCCTGCGGTATAAATGTAAAAAATATTACCATTCACTTTATCAGCAGCCAATGGCTGCATGCCTGCCCATATATCATAAATGCTGCCTGGCTTTAAAACTGCATTGGGAACGCCGTTACATGCCGTCCAGCTGGTACCCAGGTTGTCGGAATGATAAGTCAGGCCACCCTGAGTGATCCAAACCATTTTCCTGCTTGTTGCAGAAACAGCAATTCTTCCTCTTGCTCCGGGTAGTGAAGCAAATTTGGTGTAAGACGTACCGCCGTTGGTTGAATAACCTCCGATAGCACTTCCATTCCATCCGTCACTGCCTACGCGTGCTATAAAATTAGGATCATTGTACTGAATCGCACCGCCTGAAGTATTACAGCCGGTATTGGTAATGAATGAACTTGGATATTCCTTTTGCTGGTGGTGTATCCAAAGATTTATGATCAAAACCGCCTACATCTCCCGTAGTTGAAACCAGATAATTCGGGCCAGAAGGTGGTGCCACCAAGGGTCCGGCCACTACAATTTCTTCCAGTCCGTTGTTGCGCAATTTCCATGTTACGCGGCTTGCCCACACGTTGGTTGTTTGTCCGACGTCAAGCATATCTGAAAACCAGACCTGTCCTGCATTAAAAGGATCCCAGGCAAAACCATTGACATTGTGACCGATATTTCCATCGGCTCCATCTCCTCCGGAATGGGGCGCCTCGGTTGCATCGCGCGTGGCCGGCACCATGGATGACCAGCTTCCCGCGTTGCCACCCGTCGTGCTGCGGTAGGCTACGTCGTGGTTCCATGAGCCTGAGGTTGTAACGATAATCTCATTACTGTTTGCAGGATTAACCCCTACTCCGCTGAATTCCTTTCCGGCAACCGGCGTAATGTTAACCCAACTGTTTCCGTTCCATTTGTGAAGCAGCGTACCTTCTTCTTTTACATTCCAGTCGCGAAGTGTTTGCGTCACATAAAATGTGCCGTCATTACTGATGCTTGCTCTGCGTGGTCGTACAGGGCTGCCGGGCATTAATGCAAATGTAGCGCCTCCATCGGTACTGCGGTAGACGCCATCGCTGCTTCCGAAAAAAATGTTTTTGGTCACCCCATTGAGTACACCACCGCTTTTGTCAAAAAAGATAAACCTGCCGGCAATGCCGTCAGCTATAGAAGTATTAACCTTCGTCCATGATCCTACCGCTCCTGCTTCTGTACTTTTATAGGTACCGTTTGCGCGGGTTGTTACATACACTACATTACTATTGTTTGGATCAACTACCAGACGATCAGAAAAGGTCTGGTCGCTGTTGGGCAGTACGGTTATTGGCAGCTGGCAGTCTGTCCAGGTGTTACCCCGGTCCACCGACTTCAAAACCGTTCCTATCCCGGTTCCGCCGCCGGGCACAGTGCCTTTGCCTGTCTGATGGGTAGCATAAAGAATGTTTCCTGTTACGTCGCTTGGATCAAAGGCAAGATCGCCGCATTTGGCTGCAGCTTCCCAGTTCCAGTAGGTGGTGGGTATTTTGCCAGACCACATCAGGTCTTCCCATTTTTGGGCTGCATGATTCCAGCGGTAAGGCGTACCTACATCGGTAGTAATGAAATAAAGATTGGGCACCTTGGGATGTGCCTTGATGCTGGTCACATTACCGCCACCGCCCATCTTAACAGACTTCCAGTTATAGGTTTGTGCACTGGCGATCAAATGTAAGGCACCTGTCAATGCAATCAACAGGGCCATGATTCGGATTGATTTTTTCATAGACTTTGTTTGAGTAAGACATTCAATGAGCTATCGCACCAAACAACCCTTACCGACGCCTGTTTTATGAAATAAAAATTACGTCCTGTAGAACTGCATTTAAATGATCCGACAGTATATCACCTTACAGACAAGTGAAAAGAAAAATCCCCATATTATAACTTGAAATTTTACAAAAATAATATCAAAGTTGGTTGACCTTGATCCATAGATAAATTTGCTTTGTTTGTACAATTAATTTTAGAAAGTAACATCGTAGCAATTATTATTGCGGGCAGGTTTTTATTTCAACTCAACAAACATTAATCGGGCAATGTCTTATATCGTTTCTTAACGCTTCATTCTCAGGTAAATGAAACACACTATTGGTTTAACCGTTTTTTTTGCGTCTTGGCTGAGCCTGGTTCACGCTCTAAGGACTGAGATTTCATCATCTTACTACCAATGAGGGCCTTTCTCAAAGCCATGTCACTGCCACAATTCCTCAAAGACAAAAAAGGTTTTATGTGGTTTTTGGAACCTGAGACGGGCTCAAATAAGATTATGGGTACAACTTTACAGCCTATAAGCATGATTCTTACGAAAAAAACAGCATTGCAGATAGTTATATACAGGATTTACTCGAGGATCAGCAAGGTGATCTTTGGATTGCCACATCCGAGGGGCTTGACAGGTTTGAGAGAAACGAAAACAGTTTCAAACATTATCTGACCCAGGATATTTTTGATATTTTTGAGGACAGCAAACATAGAATTTGGCTCGGTACGCAGCAGGGGCTTTTTCTTTTTGACCGTGCCGGGAAATCATTTCGCTGGTACAAAGGCGCTGCTCGAATAATGCCGCCCCAATCACAAACGCGGTCTACCGAATATAAAAACCACGACGGTTCACTATGGCTTGGAACGGAGAACGGTCTTTATCAAGTCATGCTAACCAAAGGAACCTATACCTCTCGCCGTATTGATTTAAAATCTGAAACTGAGGCGGGGGCGCTCCAGTCGGCTTTGTGTAAGGATACCGACGGCAATTTATGGGTTGGAACCAAAGGCGCTGGCATTTTCGTTTACAGACCCAAAGATCATTCGTCTCGCAACTTTCTTCATGACCCGGCTCAGAAAAACTCCCTGGCTCACAATGATATTCTTAGCATTTCCCAAACCGGCGATGGCAATTTATGGATAGGGACTGAAAATGGTGGAATCAGTGTTTACAACCCGCATGCAGGCCAGTTTTTTACCTATGCCAACAGCCCTAATGAACCCTTTACATTAGGAAACAATTCAGTTTATTCGATCTATCAGGATGATGCAGGAAATCTTTGGATCGGCACTTATGCCGCCGGGGTTGATTTTTTGCCCAAGTTCAAAGAGAAGTTCCGCTCATTTAGCCACATCCCCGGAAATCCGGGCAGCTTAGCCAACGATGTGGTGCTGGCCATATGCGGAGATAGTTTGGGTAACAAGATTTGGCTTGGCACAGATGGGGGCGGACTAAATGTGTTTGACAATGATAAAAATACCTTCAAATTATAGGCATGATCCTGCTAATGTGAATTCGATCAGCAACGATCATGTGATCTCTATCATACAGGTTTCTAAAAACATCCTTGCACTGGGATTTCATGAGGGCGGCTTTGATTTTTTTAATATCCAAACTGGCAGGGCTGAACACGATCTGCCAGATACCAGCGAGCCAAACAGTCTTTCGATTGCAGATGTTAACAATCTTTTTAAAGACCGTCAGGGCAATATCTGGATACGGACTTGGGGAGGTGGATTGAATTGTTATAACATCGCAACTAAAAAGTATAAACATTACCGGTATAGCCCTGGCGACAGCACCAGTATAAGCTCAGACATTGTCACAACTGTTTTTCAGGACAGTAGAGACCAGATCTGGGTTGGTACTTACAATGGACTTAATAAACTCGACAAAAGTGGAAAGTATTTCCGGCGCTACCGGCAGGATCACAAGTATGTTATCGCTATCGCATAACAAATACAAGCATTCGACGGCTCAGGATGGAAATTTATGGATAGGAACAGTCGGGGGCGGCCTCAATTATTTTAATACCGGAAAGCAAACCTTCAAGGCCTACACTGAAAAGGATGGCTTGGCCAGTAACGTGGTTTTTGCAATTTTGCAGGATGGTCATAAGAATTTATGGTTAAGTACAAACAAGGGGATTTCGCTGTTCAATCTTTAAGACCAAGACATTCAGTAACTTTGGCGTAGCGGATGGACTTCAGGGTAACGAGTTTAGAGACAACTCTTGTTTTGTAACCAAAAGCGGGCAAATGTTTTTTGGGGGGGTGAGAGGTTTTAGTACCTTTCATCCAGATAGCTTGAAGTATAATGATTTTATTCCACCCATTTATCTTACGGGTCTGCTGATTTTTAACAAGACCGTTTCTGTTGGCGATAAATCCTCGGTGCTTCAAAAAGACATCAGTGAGACTAAACAGATCACACTTTCTTACAAACAGTCGGTAATCACTCTTGAATTTGCTGCACTTGGCTTTACCATACCCCTAAAAAATGAGTACGCCTATAAGCTTGAGGGATTTGATCCGGACTGGAATTATGTCAAAACCAAACGAAGTGCGACCTATACGAATCTGGATGCGGGTAGTTACCTTTTTAGGATGAAGGGGGCGAACAACGATGGGGTATGGAGCAAGACCGATGCGGTTTTAGACATCACAATTACGCCTCCATTTTGGCTTACCTGGTGGTTTAAACTCATTGTATTTTTAGCGCTTATCTGCCTCTTAACTTTATTTTACAGGGTACGCACCTATCAGGGCCGTAAACAAAAGCAAATTCTCATAAGTAGTGTCAAAGAGCGGACAAAAGAGCTTCAGGTGGCTATTCAACAGGAAAGAAAGGCCAATCGTATTGCAGAGGTCGCCATTGAAGAAGAGAAAAAGGCCAAACAGCAGGCAGAGCTTGCCAGCCGTGCAAAAAGCTCCTTCCTGGCCGTTATGAGCCATGAAATCAGGACGCCTATGAATGGTGTGATCGGTATGGCTTCGTTGTTGGCCGAAACGGAGCTAAATGAAGAACAGCTCAGTTATACCCGCAGTATCCAGTCCAGCGGCAATATTTTACTCACAGTCATCAATGACATCCTTGACTTCTCTAAGATAGAGTCGGGAAATATGGAGCTGGAAGAAACAGTATTTAATCTGAGGAACTGTGTCGAGATGGTATGGACATTTTTGTACCAAAGGTAGCAGAACTTCATCTTGAACTGCTTTACCAGATTGACGATGATGTTCCCGAGCAACTGGCTGGCGATAGTCTCAGGATTGGCCAGATTCTGATCAATCTGATAGGAAATGCAGTAAAGTTCACAAAACAGGGAGAAATCATATTAAAGGTCAGTATGCATAAGCGCTTGGACAATAACAGAGTCCGCTTGCACTTTGAAGTACAGGACAGCGGAATTGGGATTTCCGATGAGCAGAGCGAAAGGTTGTTCAGAGCATTTTCTCAGGCAGATTCTTCCACGAGCCGCCAATACGGTGGCACTGGCCTTGGTCTTGCCATTTCCCAGAAACTGGTAAAGCTGATGGAGGGGGAAATTGCTGTGAGCAGCCAGCAGGGGAAGGGGAGCACTTTTTATTTTTCAGTCGTCTTAAAGGTTGAAGTGGGGTCAAATTAGGAGGCTCCGCCTTACGAGCATGATCTAGGAAAAATCAGTGTATTGGTCGCTGATGATAACCGAAGCAGCCGCGAGCTGATTGCAGACCAGTTGAAAGCGTGGGGTGCTGAATTCCATTCCTTTCTGAAAGCGGTGCCCAGGCACTTGATATTTTGGCACACGAAAAAGACATAAAGATCGTCATTACAGACCTGTATATGCCTGGCATGGACGGTATTCAGCTCACAAGACAGATACGCCTTACCTACCCTGCGCTTGCTGTAATGCTTTTAAGTCCCCTGGGCAGTGAGCTGCCCAGCGAAGACAGAGAAATGTTTTTTACTATTTTGAAAAAACCTATCAATAAAAAGATTTTTTTCAGTAACGTCAGCGGGTACATCACCAGCAGCCACCCTGCGAATTTAATGTCTTTAAGGCCAGTTGAGCCATCAAACCGGATCCTTTACTCTGAGTTCTCACAGCAGAATCCGCTTCGCATACTTGTCGCAGAAGACAATAAAGTGAATCAAATTGTAATTTTGAACACACTCAGTAAACTTGGCTATAAAGCTGAACTGGTCACAGACGGAGTGAAAGCCGCAGCGCAGACAGCTCAAAGACCGTATGACATAATACTGATGGATGTACAAATGCCCTTTATGGACGGGCTTGAAGCCACTAAAATAATCAAAAAAGTCAATCCGGCTCAGCCCTATATTATCGCCATGACCGCTAATGCCATGCCAGAAGATCAAGCGCGCTGTTTGGCAGCTGGCATGGATGACTATCTGAGTAAGCCAGTTAAGCTGGATGAATTAATGCAGATGCTTGAAAAGTGGTCAAACAAAAGTGAAAGACTGCCGGATGGGCCATGATCGAAATAGAGGGCTTTGGTTTTCAAAAATCTTCGTTGCTGCAGGCTTTCAGAAAAGACCTGGTGTACTTTCATTGGGATATCTACTCAGGAGTATCCTGGTTACAATGGTAATTGCGACAAAGGAAGAGAGGACATCTGAATTTTGCGGAGATGACAAATCTACTAATCACAGATACAGCAGGTATTTCTTCCGTA